>NZ_CP166791.1:0-4800000 GCF_059695895.1 Pseudomonas sp. LBUM1664
GTGTCAGTGGAACTTTGGCAGCAGTGCGTGGAGCTTTTGCGCGATGAGCTGCCTGCCCAACAATTCAACACTTGGATCCGTCCACTACAGGTCGAAGCCGAAGGCGACGAGTTGCGCGTCTACGCACCGAACCGTTTCGTTCTCGACTGGGTCAACGAAAAGTACCTGGGCCGAGTCCTTGAACTGCTCGACGAGCATGGCAATGGCATGGCGCCTGCGTTGTCCTTATTAATAGGCAGCAAACGCAGCTCGGCACCGCGCGCAGCCTCAAACGCACCGTTGGCGGCGGCGGCCTCCCGGGCCCAGGCCGCTACGGCGCCGGTTAATCATGCGGCCCCGGCGGCATCTGCACCTGCACCTACCCCAAGCAAACGCAGCGCACAAAAAGTGGCCGAGGTCAGCGAAGAGCCTTCCCGGGACAGCTTCGACCCAATGGCCGGTGCCAGCTCCCAGCAGGCCCCGGTGCGTGCCGAGCAGCGCACCGTCCAGGTTGAAGGTGCGCTCAAGCACACCAGTTATCTGAACCGCACCTTTACCTTCGAGAATTTCGTCGAAGGTAAGTCCAACCAACTGGCCCGAGCGGCCGCCTGGCAGGTCGCGGACAACCCCAAGCATGGCTATAACCCGCTCTTCCTTTATGGCGGCGTAGGCCTGGGTAAAACCCACTTGATGCACGCAGTGGGTAACCACCTATTAAAGAAGAACCCGAATGCCAAGGTCGTATACCTGCATTCCGAGCGTTTCGTGGCTGACATGGTCAAGGCGTTGCAACTGAACGCGATCAATGAGTTCAAGCGTTTCTACCGCTCGGTGGATGCCTTGCTGATCGACGACATTCAGTTCTTCGCCCGTAAGGAACGTTCCCAGGAAGAGTTTTTCCACACCTTCAACGCATTGCTTGAAGGCGGGCAGCAGGTCATTCTCACCAGTGACCGTTACCCGAAAGAAATCGAAGGCCTTGAAGAGCGCCTCAAGTCGCGTTTCGGCTGGGGTCTGACGGTCGCCGTCGAGCCGCCAGAGTTGGAAACCCGGGTCGCGATCCTGATGAAGAAGGCCGATCAGGCCAAGGTCGAGTTGCCTCACGACGCGGCGTTCTTCATTGCCCAGCGTATCCGCTCGAACGTGCGTGAGCTTGAAGGTGCCCTCAAGCGCGTGATCGCTCATTCGCACTTCATGGGCCGCGACATCACCATCGAACTGATTCGCGAATCGTTGAAGGACCTGTTGGCGCTCCAGGACAAGCTGGTTTCTGTGGATAACATTCAGCGTACTGTTGCTGAATACTACAAAATCAAGATTTCCGATCTTCTGTCCAAGCGCCGTTCGCGTTCGGTGGCTCGCCCGCGCCAGGTGGCCATGGCCTTGTCCAAGGAACTGACCAACCACAGCCTGCCGGAAATCGGCGATGTGTTCGGCGGGCGCGACCACACCACGGTGTTGCACGCCTGCCGCAAGATCAACGAACTTAAGGAATCCGACGCGGACATCCGCGAGGACTACAAGAACCTGCTGCGTACACTGACCACTTGATGACCACCAGCGCAGCTTATTAAGGCAAGGGACTAGACCATGCATTTCACCATTCAACGCGAAGCCCTGTTGAAACCCCTGCAACTGGTCGCAGGCGTCGTCGAACGCCGCCAGACCTTGCCGGTACTTTCCAACGTGCTGCTGGTTGTCGAAGGCCAGCAGTTGTCGCTGACCGGTACCGACCTGGAAGTCGAGCTGGTCGGTCGTGTGCAGCTTGAAGAGCCTGCCGATCCGGGGTCCATCACCGTGCCGGCGCGCAAGCTGATGGATATCTGCAAAAGCCTGCCCAACGATGCGCTGATCGACATCAAGCTCGATGAGCAGAAGCTCGTGGTCAAGGCCGGTCGCAGCCGTTTCACCTTGTCGACCCTGCCGGCCAACGATTTCCCGACCGTGGAAGAAGGTCCGGGCTCGCTGACCTGCAGCCTCGAGCAAAGCAAATTGCGTCGCCTGATCGAACGCACCAGCTTCGCCATGGCCCAGCAGGACGTGCGCTATTACCTCAACGGCATGCTCCTGGAAGTGTCCGCCGGTATCATCCGCGCTGTCGCAACCGACGGTCACCGTCTGGCCATGTGCTCGATGCAGGCCGATATCGGTCAGCCGGATCGCCATCAGGTGATCGTGCCGCGCAAAGGTATCCTGGAACTGGCGCGTCTGCTGACCGAGCCGGACGGCAACGTCAGCATCGTGTTGGGTCAGCACCACATCCGCGCCACCACCGGCGAGTTCACCTTCACTTCGAAGCTGGTCGACGGCAAATTCCCTGACTACGAGCGTGTGCTGCCCAAAGGTGGCGACAAGCTGGTATTGGGCGACCGCCAGGCGCTGCGCGAAGCCTTCAGCCGTACCGCGATTCTTTCCAACGAGAAGTACCGCGGCATTCGTCTGCAACTGGCCAACGGTCAGCTGAAAATCCAGGCGAATAACCCGGAGCAGGAAGAAGCGGAAGAAGAAGTGGGCGTTGAATACAACGGCGGCTCCCTGGAAATCGGCTTCAACGTCAGCTATCTGCTCGACGTGTTGGGCGTGATGACCACTGAGCAAGTACGTCTGATCCTGTCTGACTCCAACAGCAGTGCGCTGGTGCAGGAGTCCGATAACGACGATTCGGCCTACGTTGTCATGCCGATGCGTCTGTAATCATGCCCAGCAGAAGCTAGATGTCCTTAAGTCGCGTCTCGGTCACCGCGGTGCGCAATCTGCACCCGGTGACCTTCTCCCCTTCCCCCCGAATCAATATCCTTTACGGCGCCAACGGCAGCGGCAAAACCAGTGTTCTGGAAGCCATCCACCTGCTGGGGCTTGCCCGTTCGTTTCGCAGTAGCCGCCTGTTGCCGGTCATCCAGTACGATCAACTGGCTTGCACGGTGTTCGGGCAGGTGGAACTGGCGGAAGGCGGGCACAGCGCCTTGGGGATTTCACGGGACCGGCAAGGCGAGTTCCAGATTCGCATCGACGGGCAGAACGCCCGCAGCGCCGCGCAGCTGGCGGAGATCCTGCCGTTGCAGTTGATCAACCCGGACAGCTTCCGTCTGCTGGAGGGCGCTCCGAAGATTCGTCGCCAATTTCTCGATTGGGGTGTGTTCCACGTGGAACCGCGTTTCATGGCGACTTGGCAGCGCTTGCAGAAGGCGCTGCGCCAGCGAAACTCTTGGCTGCGACATGGTACACTTGACGCCGTTTCGCAAGCGGTTTGGGACAGGGAACTGTGCCAGGCCAGCGCTGAAATCGATGAATACCGCCGCGCTTACATCAAAGCCTTGAAACCGGTCTTCGAGCAGACCTTGAGCGAACTGGTTGAGCTCGAGGGCCTGACGCTCAGCTATTACCGAGGCTGGGACAAGGACCGGGAACTGAGCACCGTACTGGCTGGCTCGCTGCAGCGAGACCAGCAGATGGGCCATACCCAGGCTGGACCACAACGCGCTGACTTGCGTCTTAGATTGGGCGCACATAACGCCGCGGACATCTTGTCCCGGGGGCAGCAGAAGTTGGTGGTATGTGCCTTGCGTATTGCCCAAGGGCATCTGGTTAGCCAGGCTCGCCGCGGTCAGTGTATTTATCTGGTGGATGACCTGCCGTCCGAACTGGACGAGGCTCACCGTCGCGCGCTTTGCCGCTTGTTGGAAGACTTACGCTGCCAGGTTTTTATCACCTGTGTAGATCACGAATTATTGAGGGAAGGCTGGCAGACGGAAACGCCAGTCGCTCTGTTCCACGTGGAACAGGGCCGTATCACCCAGACCCACGACCATCGGGAGTGAAGGCATTGAGCGAAGAAAATACGTACGACTCAACGAGCATTAAAGTGCTGAAAGGCCTGGATGCCGTACGCAAACGTCCCGGTATGTACATTGGTGACACCGACGATGGCAGCGGTCTGCACCACATGGTGTTCGAAGTGGTCGACAACTCGATCGACGAAGCCCTCGCCGGCCATTGCGACGACATCAGCATCATCATCCACCCGGATGAGTCCATCACCGTTCGCGACAACGGCCGTGGCATCCCGGTAGACGTACACAAAGAGGAAGGCGTTTCCGCCGCCGAGGTCATCATGACCGTCCTCCACGCTGGCGGTAAGTTCGACGACAACTCCTATAAGGTATCTGGCGGTCTGCACGGTGTAGGTGTGTCGGTCGTGAACGCTTTGTCCGAACAGCTTGTTCTCACGGTGCGCCGCAGTGGCAAGATCTGGGAACAGACCTACATCCACGGCGTGCCTCAGGCACCGATGGCTATCGTCGGCGACAGCGAAAGCACCGGTACCCAGATCCACTTCAAGGCTTCCAGCAACACCTTCAAGAACATCCACTT
Organism: Pseudomonas sp. LBUM1664; assembly: GCF_059695895.1. Classification (NCBI taxonomy): domain Bacteria; kingdom Pseudomonadati; phylum Pseudomonadota; class Gammaproteobacteria; order Pseudomonadales; family Pseudomonadaceae; genus Pseudomonas; species Pseudomonas sp. LBUM1664. The sequence continues at coordinate 4,351 of NZ_CP166791.1, forward strand.
CAGCTGGGATATCCTGGCCAAGCGGATTCGTGAGCTGTCCTTCCTCAACTCCGGTGTCGGCATCGTTCTCAAGGACGAGCGCAGCGGCAAGGAAGAGCTGTTCAAGTACGAAGGCGGCCTGCGTGCGTTCGTTGAATACCTGAACACCAACAAGACTCCGGTTAACCAGGTGTTCCACTTCAACGTCCAGCGTGAAGACGGCATCGGCGTGGAAATCGCCCTGCAGTGGAACGACAGCTTCAACGAGAACCTGTTGTGTTTCACCAACAACATTCCGCAGCGCGATGGTGGTACTCACCTGGTGGGTTTCCGTTCGGCGCTGACCCGTAACCTGAACAACTACATCGAACAGGAAGGCCTGGCGAAGAAGCATAAAGTCGCCACTACCGGTGACGATGCCCGCGAAGGCCTGACGGCGATCATTTCGGTGAAAGTGCCGGATCCGAAGTTCAGCTCCCAGACCAAAGACAAGTTGGTCTCTTCCGAAGTGAAGACCGCGGTCGAACAGGAAATGGGCAAGTACTTCTCCGACTTCCTGTTGGAAAACCCGAACGAAGCCAAGCTGGTGGTCGGCAAGATGATCGACGCCGCCCGTGCCCGTGAAGCGGCGCGCAAGGCTCGCGAAATGACCCGCCGCAAAGGCGCGCTGGACATCGCTGGCTTGCCGGGCAAACTGGCCGACTGTCAGGAAAAGGACCCTGCCCTGTCCGAGCTGTACCTCGTGGAAGGTGACTCTGCTGGCGGTTCCGCCAAGCAGGGACGCAACCGCCGGACCCAGGCCATCCTGCCGCTCAAGGGCAAGATCCTGAACGTCGAGAAGGCGCGCTTCGACAAGATGATCTCTTCCCAGGAGGTCGGTACGCTGATCACCGCGCTGGGTTGTGGCATCGGCCGCGATGAGTACAACATCGACAAGCTGCGTTATCACAACATCATCATCATGACCGATGCTGACGTCGACGGTTCACACATCCGTACCCTGCTGCTGACGTTCTTCTTCCGTCAGTTGCCGGAGCTGATCGAGCGCGGCTACATCTACATCGCTCAGCCACCGCTGTACAAGGTCAAGAAAGGCAAGCAAGAGCAATACATCAAAGACGACGACGCCATGGAAGAGTACATGACGCAGTCGGCCCTGGAAGACGCGAGCCTGCACCTGAACGAGGATGCCCCGGGTATTTCCGGTGAAGCCCTTGAGCGTCTGGTCAACGACTTCCGCCTGGTGATGAAGACCCTCAAGCGTCTGTCGCGCCTGTATCCACAGGAGCTGACTGAGCACTTCATCTACCTGCCGGCTGTCAGCCTGGAGCAGCTATCCGATCACGCGGCGATGCAGGATTGGTTGGCCCAGTTTGAAGTTCGTCTGCGCACTGTTGAAAAGTCTGGCCTGGTATACAAAGCCAGCCTGCGCGAAGACCGTGAACGTAACGTCTGGCTGCCGGAGGTCGAACTGATCTCCCACGGCCTGTCGAACTACGTCACCTTCAACCGCGACTTCTTCGGCAGCAACGACTACAAGACCGTCGTCTCCCTTGGCGCGCAACTGAGCACGCTGCTGGACGAAGGCGCCTACATCCAGCGCGGCGAGCGCAAGAAAGCCGTCACCGAGTTCAAGGAAGCCCTTGAATGGCTGATGGCCGAAAGCACCAAGCGCCACACCATCCAGCGATACAAAGGTCTGGGCGAAATGAACCCGGATCAGCTGTGGGAAACCACCATGGACCCAAGCTCGCGCCGGATGCTGAAAGTCACCATCGAAGACGCCATTGGCGCGGACCAGATCTTCAACACCCTGATGGGTGATGCGGTCGAGCCTCGTCGTGACTTCATCGAGAGCAATGCGTTGGCGGTGTCTAACCTGGATTTCTGATCCTCAGCAGCGCCGTGCTCCAAAAAAAGGCCAACGCTCAAGCGTTGGCCTTTTTTTACACCTGAAAAATAAATACTACGACGCCAGCCTCTAGCTCAATAACCGGGTAGCTCAGTAACACTTTGGAACAAAGCGTTCATTCTCAATAGGTTGGGTATCGCCTAAGAGCCCCGAACAACGGGGGCAGAGGTTTTCTGGCGCAAAATTTGCGTGTTAAATAAACAACACATCGTTTTTTTAAATTTACAAAAACGGTGAAACGAGGCGGTACGAATAAATCCAAGACCAAGGGTAGTCCCAATGAGTAGTACGCAAACTTCCAACAATCTGGAGCAAGGGCTTAAGCCCCGTCATGTGACGATGCTGTCCATCGCCGGCGTTATCGGCGCCGGTCTTTTCGTCGGCTCTGGCCACGCTATCGCAGCGGCCGGTCCAGCTGTGCTGTTGGCTTATGCTGCGGCGGGTGCGCTGGTGGTGTTGGTGATGCGGATGCTGGGTGAAATGGCCGTGGCTTCGCCGGACACCGGCTCCTTCTCGACCTATGCTGATCGTGCGATTGGTCACTGGGCCGGTTTTACCATTGGCTGGCTTTACTGGTGGTTCTGGGTGCTGGTTATTCCTCTGGAGGCCAACGCCGCCGCGACCATCCTGCATGCCTGGTTCCCGAATGTGGCGATCTGGGCCTTCACTTTGGTCATCACCTTGCTGCTGACAGTGACCAACCTGTTCAGCGTGAAGAATTACGGCGAGTTCGAATTCTGGTTCGCCCTGGTCAAGGTTGTGGCAATCATCGGTTTCATTGGCCTTGGCACGTTGGCGATCCTCGGTTTTCTGCCCGGCAGCCAGGTCAGCGGTGTTTCCCACTTGTTTGACACCCAGGGCTTCCTGCCAAACGGCATGGGCGCGGTATTGGGAGCGATCTTGACCACCATGTTTTCATTCATGGGCACCGAGATCGTGACGATCGCGGCCGCGGAATCGAAGAACCCTAGGCAACAGATTTCCAAGGCCACCAACTCGGTCATCTGGCGGATTGGCTTGTTCTACCTCGTCTCCATCTTCATGGTCGTCGCCCTGGTGCCATGGAACGATCCGCTTCTTGCCAGCGTGGGTTCCTACCAGACCGTGCTGGAGCGCATGGGTATCCCGAACGCCAAGCTGATCGTCGATATCGTGGTTCTGGTTGCGGTCACCAGTTGCCTGAATTCGGCGCTTTACACGGCTTCGCGCATGATGTTCTCGCTGGGCAAACGCGGTGATGCGCCGGCCATTTCCCAGCGCACCAACAAGAGCGGCACGCCCTACTGGGCCGTGGTGCTGTCGACCGCAGCAGCCTTCCTGGCCGTGTTCGCCAACTACGTGGCGCCAGCCGCTGTGTTCGATTTCCTGCTGGCCAGCTCTGGCGCCATCGCGTTGCTGGTGTACCTGGTGATCGCGGTTTCGCAACTGCGTATGCGCAAACAGCGCATGGCTCGCGGTGAAAACGTCGCCTTTAGCATGTGGCTGTTCCCTGGCCTGACTTACGCGGTGATCGTATTCATCGTCGTAGCCCTGACCATCATGCTGTTCCAGGAGGCTCATCGTGTGGAGATCCTCGCGACTGGTCTGCTTAGCATCCTGGTCGTGGCTTGCGGATTGCTGATACAGCGCCGTCGGATCGCAAAAACAGGAAACCTGGTACAGACGATCGGGTGATATCCATTGTGGTGAGGGAGCTTGCTCCCTCACCACGGATGCAGCCAATACTGACCGGTTTTTCTAACTCGCCACCGACGCCTCACTCCCCGCCGCCACACTCTCCAGCCGATACCCATACCCGTAAATCGTCAGCAACTGCCAACCCCGATCCGCCGTCAATCCGAGCTTGTTGCGCAAGCGATAGATATGGGTGTCGAGCGGGCGCGACGAGGTCATTTCCTCGTGGCTCCAGAAGCGTTCGTAGAAATACTCCCGGGACAGGGGGCGGCCCAGGTTGGCGAACAGGCAGCGGGCCAGGCGGTATTCCCGTTCGGTCAGGCTGATGGGAATACCGGCGCGGGTCACGGTCAGCTCGGCGTCGTCGAACTCCAGGTCATTGAACACCAGCACGTCAGTGGCTGGGGCGCGCTGCAGGTTGTGGCGGCGCAGCACGGCGGTGACCCGGGCCTTGAGTTCGTTGGGCCGGAAGGGTTTGCTCACATAATCGTCGGCACCCGTGTTGAGGGCTTGGACGATGTCGTGCTCGCCGTCGCGGCTGGTGAGCATGATGGCGGCCGGTGGCGAGTCCATATGCTCACGGGTCCAACGCAGTAGCGACAACCCGCTGATATCGGGCAATTGCCAGTCGAGGATCAACAAGTCGAAGGTTTCCCTACGCAATTGCCGCAACAGGTCTTCGCCTCGTTCAAAACTGTGCAGGGTCCAGGCTTGCTCACCCCTGCCGGGAATTTGTTGCAGTGTCTGTTCCACCCGGCGCAGCTCGGCCGGTTCATCATCCAGTATGGCGACACGCATGGGACGCGATTCCTTGATCTCGGGAGTAACGGACATCATCAGGCGGTGATGCAATGTTGATCAGCCTGCGAAACGGCGCTGCTCGCGGCGTGCCGTTAGGCTGTTGTGCACTTCCCCCTGTCGCTGGCTGCGACAATACCGGCTCACGGCACAGAGGGAAAGGCAGCAGCGCGCCACCCATCGAGTCCGTTATAGTCTTGGCCTTTCAGCCTGCCGGTTTGACGCATAACCCATGAAAAAAATCCCCCGTCCTTGTGTTCAGCCAGGGTGCTTATGAGCAACCAGCGTCGCCGTGAAAGTCGTGAGCCGACCCAGGTCCAACAATTGTTCCGACAATTGATGCGGGAGTGGTTGTGGATAAGTCTGTTTTTGTTACCGCTGACTGCGCTGTTGTCATTCAACCAGTCAACTCACAACGGGACAGGCGCGGCATTGTTGTCGGTGTGCCTGGTCGCCGGCGTGTTGACGTTGCTGCTGCTGCGCCCTCACCTGGTGTTATGGACGACAGTGGGTGGAATGAGCCTGGCACTTTTGGTCAGCGCCGTACTGGGGGCGCAGGGCTGGTGGTGGTCGCCGATGGCGAGTGTATTGGGCATTCTGTTTGGCTACCTGATTTGGAACTGGCGGCGCTTGAGCGTGGTGCTGGCTTATTTCGGTTGGGAACTGGCGCGCCTGGATGCGGAGCCGAAGGTGTTCCCGGAACGTCGCCGCGCCCCCTACACCGGCAGCGACCGCTTGCAAGGCCAGATCATGGCCTTGGAGCAAGCCATGAGTCGAACGCGCGACACCCGGCGTTTCATTGCCGATGGCCTGGAATACCTGCCCGTGGCGACAATGATCAGCGACCCCAGGGGCAAGCTGTTGCTCGGTAACCGCAAGGCTCGTGACCTTTTCGGCCATGGCCTGGCGGGTGGGGACGTGCTGGAGCATCTCTCGCAGCTGGGTTATCCAGGGCTGGAGCGTGGGGCTCATCACCGGTTATCCACATTGCCATTGCTGGAGTTTCGCGACACTCGGGAGCGCAGTTTGCGCCTGGAGCGGGCCCCTCTATTGCCAGTAGACGGCGATGTGCCGATTGGCTGGTTGCTCAGCCTCACTGACCTGAGCGCCGAACGTGAAGCCGAAGAGCAGCGCAGCGTCATGCTCCGTTTCCTGTCCCATGATTTGCGTGCCCCCCACTCGGCGATTCTCGCCCTGCTCGATGTGCAGCGGTATCAGCCTGGGGGTGATAACCCGGTGTTCGATCAGATCGAGCGTCAGGTGCGCCGTGCCTTGGACCTGACTGATGGCTTCGTGCAGTTGGCCAAGGCCGAATCCGAGGCGTACCAATTCCAGCCGACGTTGTTCGCCATGCTGGTGATGGACGTTGTTGACCAGGCCCTCCCCATTACGCAGCTAAAGCGCATTCAGCTGACGCACGAAGTGGATGATGAAGAGGCCATGGTGAGGGCGGACCAGTCTTTGCTGACCCGTGCGCTGTTCAACTTACTGGAAAATGCCATCAAGTACAGCGCGCCCGACACCTGCATTTCGCTGCAGATTCGTTGTGCGCAGGGTTGGTTGACCTGTGACGTGATTGATCAGGGCAAAGGCATCAGTGCTGAGGAGCTACCGGATTTGTTCAGCCAGTATCGACGGTTCTCGTCCGCTCATGGGGTGGATGGAATCGGCTTGGGATTGTCGATGGTCAAGGCCGTGGTGGACCGCCATGGGGGGCATATCGAATGCCGTAGTGCAGTAGGCCAAGGCACAACCTTCAGCTTGCGATTCCCGCTGCTGGAAGATTAAAAGAAAGATCGCAACCTTCTATGGTTGCGCTGCCGAAAACTGCGATCTCTTTTGGTGCTATAAAAAACTTATGCACCTTTTCGGGCGTTTTATATGTTTATGAAATATGTATTAAAAACATAGACATACAACATAAAAGCAACGCTTTCAGAAGAAACGGTACACAGCTTATCCACAGATCTCAAACAGCGACTTTGTCCGTGGCGGCGGGTGCTGCAGGAGCGGGAGGAAGAGAACCCATTTCCCGTTGTGTCTGTTCATTCCAGGCTTGTACACGGTCGTTGAGCTCGGCGATGGCGCGCGGCCCGCTCCCTTGGGCATACATAGGCGCGCCGATCACCACGGTGATCACCCCCGGCGTTTTCATCCAGCCAGCCTTGGGCCAGAATTTGCCGGCATTGTGTGCAATCGGCAGTACCGGCAGGTCCGCATTCACCGCCAAGGCGCTACCGCTGCGGGAGAATTTGCCAACCGTCCCATAAGGAACACGAGTGCCCTCGGGGAAGATCAGCACCCAAGTGTTGTCCTTGAGCAGCTCGTCACCCTTCTTCGCCACTTGTTTTAGCGCCAACTTGGGATTGTCGCGATCAATGGCGATCGGGCGCAGCATTGCCATGGCCCAGCCAAAGAACGGTACGAACAGCAATTCACGCTTGAGCACCTGGCTCAACGGCTCGAAATAGGCCGAGAGAAAGAACGTCTCCCAGGTGCTCTGGTGGTTGGACTGGATCACGCAGGGCCGGTCAGGCACATTCTCGGCGCCTTTGACTTCATAGCTGATGCCCAGAAACACCTTGCTCAGCCACAGTGCGCAACGGCACCAGTACACGTTGATGAAACGGTAGCGCGCCTTGAACGGCAAGAAAGGCGCGATAAAAAAACTTAGGGAGCACCACAACAAGGAACTGGTGCCCAACAGCAGGTAAAAGAGGAAGGTTCTGATGGCCTGCAATATCGACATAGCGGCGTTTACCGTTGCGGGCAATGCCCGCCTGTTTAAGCGCTTCCCGAACAGTCCTTGATCAGGGTGTATTGGGAGCTCTAATTGTGGATAAGTTCAGCGGCAATCGCCGCCAGGTCGTCAAAAATCAAGGTGCCCACCGGTAGGGTCTTGCCCAGAGTCTTTTCGCCTTTCCCGGTCTTTACCAAAACTGGCTGACAATCGACGGCCTTGGCCGCCTCCAGGTCACCGAGGCTGTCGCCGACGAACCACACCCCCGCCGGATCCACATCGTAATGAGCGGCAATGGTGTTCAACATGCCAGGCTTGGGCTTGCGGCAATCGCAGCCCTCGTCCGGGCCATGGGGGCAGTAGACGATCAACCCGACTTCACCGCCCTGCTCGGCCACCAATGCGCGCAAGCGCTCATGCATGGCCTCGAGTGCGGCGAGGTCGTAGTAACCGCGGGCAATGCCCGACTGGTTGGTGGCAACCGCCACCGTCCAGCCGGCCTTGCTCAACTGCGCGATGGCTTCGATCGAACCGGGGAGTGGCAACCACTCCTCCACCGATTTGATGTAAGCGTCGGAGTCGTGATTGATCACTCCGTCCCGATCGAGAATCAGCAGTTTCAAGGTTTACCCCAGCAGCGAAATATCGGCGACGCCGAGGAACAAACCACGCAGACGTGCCAGCAACGCATAACGGTTGGCCCGTACATTGGCGTCTTCGGCGTTGACCATCACCGCTTCGAAAAACGCATCCACCGGTTCACGCAGTGCCGCCAGGCGTGCCAGGGTGGCGCTGTACTGACGCGCCGCCGCCATCGGCTGGACCGCCTGGTCTGCCTGCTGGATCGCCGAATACAGGGAGAACTCATTGGCGTTGTCGAAGTATTTGGCTTCGACGGTGGCCGCGATGTTGCCTTCGGCCTTGCTCAGCAGGTTCGACACACGCTTGTTCACAGCCGCCAACGCTGCGGCTTCCGGCAATTTGCGGAAGGCCTGCACCGCTTGTACGCGCTGGTCGAAGTCCAAGGCCGAACCCGGTTTCAGGGCACGCACCGACAGGTAGGTCGCGACGTCGACGCCTTCGTCTTCATAACGCGCACGCAGGCGGTCGAAGATGAACTCCAGCACCGCATCGGCCAGGCCGGCAGACTTGACCTTGCTGCCGAAGGCGTTGACGGCAAACGCCACGGCGTCGTTCAGGTCCAGGTCCAACTGCTTGTCGATCAGGATCCGCAGCACACCCAGCGCCGCGCGACGCAGGGCGTAAGGGTCCTTGCTGCCGGTGGGCAGCATGCCGATGCCGAAAATACCGACCAGGGTGTCGAGTTTGTCGGCGATGGCCACGGCCGCACCGGTCAGGGTGGTCGGCAGCTCAGCGCCGGCACCGCGCGGCATGTACTGCTCGTTCAATGCCAGGGCCACGTCTTGCGGCTCGCCGTCGTTGAGGGCGTAGTAGTAACCGGCAACGCCTTGCATCTCCGGGAACTCACCGACCATTTCGGTCGACAGGTCGCACTTGGACAGGAGACCGGCACGGGCCGCGCGCTGGGCGTCGCCACCGATGCGCGGGGCAATGAACGCGGCCAGTTTCGACACGCGCTCGGCCTTGTCGTAGACGCTGCCGAGTTTTTCCTGGAACACCACGTTTTTCAGGCGCTCGTTGAAGCTTTCCAGGGGCTGTTTCTTGTCTTGCTTGAAGAAGAACTCGGCGTCGGTCAGGCGCGGGCGAACGACTTTTTCGTTACCAGCGATGATCTGCTGCGGGTCCTTGCTTTCGATGTTGGCGACCGTGATGAAGCGCGGCAGCAACTTGCCTTCGGCGTCCAGCAGGCAGAAATACTTCTGGTTGTCCTGCATGGTGGTGATCAGCGCTTCTTGCGGCACTTCAAGGAAACGTTCCTCGAACGAGCACACCAGCGGCACCGGCCATTCCACCAGGGCAGTCACTTCGTCCAGCAGGCTCGCAGGCACGATGGCGGTGCCTTCTTGCAAGGTAGCCAGCTCTTCGGTGCGCTTGCTGATCAGCTCACGGCGCTCGTTGGCGTCGGCCAGCACGTAGGCGGCACGCAGGTCGGCCAGGTAGTTGGCCGGCGCGGTGATGCGCACGTTTTGCGGATGATGGAAACGGTGCCCACGGGAATCGCGACCGGCCTTCTGGGCCAGGATCGTGCAATCGATCACCTGGTCACCGAGCAACATCACCAGCCATTGGGTCGGGCGCACGAACTCTTCCTTGCGCGCGGCCCAGCGCATGCGCTTGGGAATCGGCAAGTCATTCAGGGAGTCTTCGACGATGGTCGGCAACAGGCTCGCGGTCGGCTTGCCCTTGATGCTCTGGCTGTAGCGCAGCTTCGGCCCGCTCTGGTCGATTTCGCTCAGGTCCACGCCGCACTTCTTGGCGAAGCCCAGGGCGGCCTGGGTCGGGTTGCCGTCGGCATCGAACGCGGCCTGGCGTGGCGGGCCGTCGAGGTTGATGCTGCGGTCCGGCTGCTGGGTCGCCAGGGCGGTGATCAGCACGGCCAGGCGGCGCGGCGCGGCGTACACCTGCTTGGCTTCGTAGCTCAGACCGGCGGCTTGCAGGCCTTTGTCGATACCGGCCAGGAACGCATCGGCCAGGGTATTCAGGGCTTTGGGTGGCAGTTCTTCGGTGCCCAGTTCAACCAGAAAATCTTGAGCACTCATTGTGCAGCCTCCAGCTTAGCCAACACTTCATCACGCAGGTCCGGGGTCGCCATCGGGAAGCCCAGCTTGGCACGGGCCAGCAGGTAGGCTTGCGCAACGGAACGCGCCAGGGTGCGTACACGCAGGATGTATTGCTGGCGCGCGGTCACGGAAATCGCCCGGCGTGCATCCAGCAGGTTGAAGGTATGGGACGCCTTCAACACCATTTCATAGCTCGGCAGCGGCAGCGGCTGGTCCAGCTCGATCAGGCGCTTGGCTTCGCTTTCATAGAAATCGAACAGTTCGAACAGCTTCTCGACGTTGGCGTGTTCGAAGTTGTAGGTCGACTGCTCCACTTCGTTCTGGTGGAACACATCGCCATAGGTCACTTTGCCGAACGGGCCGTCGGCCCACACCAGGTCATAGACCGAATCCACGCCTTGCAGGTACATGGCCAGGCGTTCCAGGCCGTAGGTGATTTCGCCGGTCACTGGGTAGCACTCGATGCCGCCCGCCTGCTGGAAGTAGGTGAACTGAGTGACTTCCATGCCATTGAGCCAGACTTCCCAGCCCAGGCCCCAGGCGCCCAGGGTCGGCGATTCCCAGTTGTCTTCGACGAAACGAATGTCGTGCACCAGCGGGTCGAGGCCCACGTGCTTGAGGGAGCCCAGGTACAGCTCCTGGAAGTTTTCCGGGTTCGGCTTCAGGACGACCTGGAACTGGTAGTAATGCTGCAGACGGTTCGGGTTTTCGCCGTAGCGGCCGTCAGTCGGGCGGCGACTGGGCTGCACATAAGCGGCGTTCCAGGTTTCTGGGCCGATGGCACGCAAAAACGTGGCGGTGTGGAAGGTGCCGGCGCCTACTTCCATATCGTAGGGCTGAAGTACCACGCAACCTTGCTCGGCCCAGTATTGCTGGAGGGCGAGGATCAAGTCTTGGAAGGTACGCACGGCTGGCGTAGGCTGGCTCACGAAATTCACCTGTTTCTTGGGCTGCGATTTAAAGAGCGGGAGTATACCCGATTCGTTCGTGCGCACGCCCCCTGGAGCCTTATGCCACGCTGCTTTTGGTGTTCCGAAGATCCTTTGTACATGGCTTATCACGACCAGGAGTGGGGCACGCCGCTGCGCGATGCGCAGGGTTTGTTCGAGTTGCTTTTGCTCGAAGGGTTCCAGGCCGGGCTGTCCTGGATCACCGTTTTGCGCAAACGCGAGCGCTACCGGCAAGTGCTGTACGGCTTTGACGTGCAGCGCGTGGCGCAGATGAGCGATGCGGAAATCGATGACCTGATGCTCGACCCCGGCATCATCCGCAACCGCCTCAAACTCAAGGCGGCCCGCCGCAATGCCCAGGCTTGGCTGGCCCTGGAAGATCCGGTGGCGTTCCTCTGGTCGTTCGTGGGCGACAAACCGGTCATCAACCATTTCAAGGACCGCACCGAAGTGCCGGCCATCACGCCCCAGGCCGTTTCGATGAGCAAGGGTTTGAAAAAAGCCGGGTTCACCTTCGTCGGGCCGACCATTTGCTACGCGTTGATGCAGGCCTCGGGGATGGTCATGGACCACACCCTGGACTGCGACCGCTACGCCGAGTTGGCAAACGGCGGTTAGAATAGCCGGCTCGCAACACGGCCCATGAATTCAGGAGTGACCTGTGGATAAGTTGAAAGGCGCCTTGCTGGTCGGCGCTCTGCGGTTGTTTGCGCTGCTGCCCTGGCGCGCGGTGCAAGCGGTGGGTGCGGCCATTGGCTGGCTCATGTGGAAACTGCCGAATCGTTCCCGCGACGTGGTGCGGATCAACCTCGCCAAATGTTTTCCCGAGATGGACCCGGCCGAGCGCGAGCGCCTGGTGGGCCAAAGCCTCAAGGACATCGGCAAATCCCTCACCGAAAGCGCCTGCGCCTGGATCTGGCCGGCCCAGCGCTCCATCGACCTGGTGCGCGAAGTCGAAGGCCTGGACGTGTTGAAAGAGGCGCTGGCCTCCGGCAAAGGCGTGGTGGGCATCACCAGTCACCTGGGCAACTGGGAAGTGCTCAACCACTTCTATTGCAGCCAGTGCAAACCGATCATTTTCTACCGCCCGCCCAAGCTCAAGGCGGTGGATGAATTGCTGCGCAAACAGCGCGTGCAGCTGGGCAACAAAGTCGCCGCGTCCACCAAAGAAGGCATCCTCAGCGTCATCAAAGAGGTGCGCAAGGGCGGCCAGGTGGGCATCCCCGCCGACCCGGAACCGGCCGAATCCGCCGGCATCTTCGTGCCCTTCTTCGCCACCCAGGCCCTGACCAGCAAGTTCGTACCCAACATGCTGGCTGGCGGCAAAGCGGTCGGCGTATTCCTCCACGCCCTGCGCCTGCCCGACGGCTCCGGCTACAAAGTCATCCTCGAAGCCGCCCCCGAGGCGATGTACAGCACCGACACCGAAACCGCCTGCGCCGCCATGAGCCAAGTGGTAGAGCGTTACGTGCGCGCCTACCCAAGCCAATACATGTGGAGCATGAAACGCTTCAAAAAACGCCCGCCGGGCGAGGCGCGGTGGTACTGAGGTCAAGGAATCAATTCTGGCAAGGACCTTAATTGTGGCAAGAGTCCTAATTGTGGCGAGGGGATTTATCCCCGCTGGGTTGCGCAGCAACCCCAAACTCCTCGCCACAACTTCAATCTCCCTGGCCCATACGGAACCCGTGGCGAGGGAGCTTGCTCCCGCTGGGCTGCGCAGCAGCCCCCAACCAGCCTGACCCACACTTCCAGACAACCCCCATCACCCGCTTCACAACAGCCCCACCACCAAACAAAAACACCCCCCAACCTCCAAATTCCAGCACAAAACGAACCCCTGTTTATCCTCCCCCCACAACCCTTCCACCAACCCACACATCCTTGCGCCATTGCCTACAACTACGCCAGAATCCGCCCGCTTGTGCGCCTTGCCCCCGGGCTCTATCGTTTCCCTGCCACTGCCCATCAGTGGTCGGGTTTAGTAGCCCGTGGTACTTAGTGAGGTGCAATGGCCTAATCAGTCAGGTATTCCATGCCTGTATTTGATGGCGGTTGTGCGCAGGGCGCCCTCGGGCGCGCCGGCTTTGCTGAGTCCCCGGTCTACTAACCTGCGTACAGCTGCCACCCTTCTGTTTAGTAGCTAAAGGGTTTCGGCTTCACCTAAGGACTTAGCACATGTTCAAGCCTACCCCGAATCCGCCAGAGGCGGACCAAGCTCCCCCGCGCACCAAAACCAAAAAGCTCGACGAAGCCGCCAATCGAGCTCTGGATTTCTACCTGTCGCCAAAGAAAAAGCCTGAAGACACCCCCCAACCAGGCCAGATATTCACCATCGTAAAAGACATCGACAACGAAAGCCTCCTGGCCAACCTCAGCGAAACCCTGGCCTCAGCCGACGCGATGGTCAATGACCTGGCCTTCGAACTGGAAGGCTCCCGCCGCCACGTTGCCCTCGGGATTCAGCAACTGATCGAACTGAGTTCATTGTTGGCGAATCGGGTGCTGGATAACGTCGATCCGGGATAGCGGGTAAAACCCCTCCCAATAAAACAAACCCGGTACCTTACGTCGGGTTTGCTTTATTTCATCTGACAGCCGCTGCTCTTAACCATCGCATGAAGGGGGGCAGACCTATGGCGACCGTGGATTGCGAGGGGTAGCTTGCGCCAATAGCCATCCTTTGCGGCGTTAGCTTTCATTTATATGGTCGACCACACAAAGAGCTAAAAGGGGACAGATTTATTTACAAAAGCTAAAAGGGGACAGATTTATTTACCGTGGACAGAAAACCCCCTCCCCCTTGCTCGCGCCCCACACCTCTCAGGCTGCCCATCTCAACAATGCCCACAAAGAGGCGCAAACCCCCAATCGCGTCCATGCTTAACCCCCTGCGATATCAAAAACATTGGGTGATTGACTATTCAAACCCCTCGAAAACCAACCCCTAAACCCGTCGAACTATCGTCCAACCAGATATCGCACAGTCCCCCTGATCCATTAATCAAGGAGTCACTCCCATGAACATCGACTTCACCGGACGCCACGTCTTAGTCACCGGGTCCACCAGCGGTATCGGTTTTGCGACAGTCAAAGGCTTCCTGGAAGCCGGCGCCCACGTGGTCGTCAACGGTCGCAGCGAGGGCAGCGTGGAGGACGCGTTGCAGCGCTTGGGCGACCTTGCTTCAAGGGCCGATGGCTTTGTTGGCGATCTCAGCAACGCGCCGGGTTGCCAGGCGCTGATCGCCAAGTACCCGCGCTTCGATGTGGTCGTCAACAACCTGGGTATTTTCAAGCTGGAAGACTTTTTCGAGACACCGGACAGCGAATGGCAGCGCTTCTTCGAAACCAATGTGATGTCGGGCGTGCGGGTTTCCCGGGCCTACGCGCCGGCCATGGTCGAGCGCGGTTGGGGGCGGATTGTTTTTGTCTCGTCGGAATCCGGCGTGAACATTCCCGCCGACATGATCCACTACGGTTTCACCAAGACCGCCCAGCTTTCAATTGCTCGCGGCCTGGCCAAGCGCCTCGCCGGCACGGGCGTTACGGTGAACTCCGTGCTGCCTGGGCCGACGCTTTCCGAGGGCGTTGCCCAGATGCTCCAGCCAGAGGTCGAGCGCACCGGGGAAAGCCTGGAAAAGGTGGCGGCAGATTTCGTCAATCTGCACCGTAGCACCTCGATCATCCAGCGCGCGGCGCGCGTCGAGGAAGTCGCCAACATGATCATTTATGCCTGCTCGGAGCAAGCCTCGGCCACTACCGGTGCGGCGCTGCGCGTCGATGGCGGTGTGGTGGACAGCATCGTTTAGCAGTGTGCGTCGCTAAAAGTGGGAGCGTGCTTGCAGGCAGACCGCGTCGGCCGATTTACGCCGGCTGCGCCGCCGAGCGGGAGCAAGCTCCCTCGCCACGAATTGCCGGGCAACACGGGGCTCTGTTTATGCGCTAAGCAACAGCAACTTGATTACGCCCCAACGCCTTCGCCCGATACAGTGCCTTATCCGCATTGTTCATCAAGCTGTGAAGATCCTTATGACCAGCCTCCGTCGACGCCACGCCGAGGCTGGCGGTTATGCGATGAACAGGCTCGATCATCAACCCGGCAATCGTATGGATAAGCTCTTCTGCAATCTCAATGGCGACCTCAAGGGAGGTATCCGGGAGCAAAACCGCAAATTCTTCTCCGCCTAGCCGGCCGTGGATATCCGTTGCACGAAAGGATGAACTGATGACCACGCCCATTTGGCGCAAAACCTGATCCCCCACTTGATGGCCGTAGGTGTCGTTGATGTGCTTGAAGTGGTCCATGTCCAACATGACGGCGCACAACCCTAACTGGTTGGTTTTACAGTCGTTGTAGAGCTGTTGGGCATGCTCGAAAAAAGCGCGTCGACTCTTCAGGCCGGTCAGTTCATCGGTTTGTGCTGCACGGGTTGAAATGCTGTTCGCCTGTTCCATTTCGCGGGTTAATCGAAAGGCGGTTTCCAGTGCCGTAGACATTTTGCGTGTTGCGCGGGCAGCAAATGATGCGAACACCAAGATCGAGAGTGCCATGCCGACTTGAATCGAGGACGGTTGAAACAGCAGCCAGGCGGTGCACGGCAACAGGACCAAGCCAATGGAGACGAGTGTCATATCGCGGTAGGCCGAGTAGCAGGACACCGCGCTGACGGACATCCCGACCGCAAAGAGCATGACCAACGCCTGCGACAAAAGATCGTCTGCGGGCATGACAGCGAATACGCCTCCCCCCCAGATGCTGGCGGATAACACGAGCGTGATCCAGTATTTGCGCTCCCAGCGCTGAGGCGTACGTTCACTTTCGTCGCCGCGAAAATAGACAACGAACATCGAAATGCGCAACAGCGTCGAGCCGGTCAGTATGGCCAGCCACCAGAAAATGACGCTGTGTTCAAAACGATCCCAGCACAGCCAACACAGCATGATGGCCGCGAGGTAGCTACCAAAAACCGCCGAAACGGATTGGCGGAATAGTTGCTGCAATCGGTCAGTTCGCACCTGTTCGGCTAATACAAAGTCCTGGCCATTCCGAGATCTTGGGCCATCCATGTGATCCACCTGATCATGACGCAGCTAAAAAAGCGATTGTGGCACCCTGCCACCAACGCAAACAACCGAATTACGTTTGTGGCCCTTCGCAAAGCCCCTTGGAGAATTGCCTTGCCTTCGAGCATAAAAAAACGGGGCTGCATTTACATGAAGCCCCGTTTTTTATAGTGCGGGTCAAATCAGAACGCCGGCAACACCGCGCCTTTGTACTTCTCAAGAATGAAAGCCTTCACTTCCGGGCTGTGCAGCGCCGCAACCAGCTTCTTCATCGCCTCACTGTCCTTGTCATCCTCACGGGCCACCAGGATGTTTACATACGGCGAGTCGCTGCCTTCGATCACCAGCGCATCCTTGGACGGATCAAGCTTGGCCTCCAACGCGTAGTTGGTATTGATCAACGCCAGATCAACCTGAGTCAGCACGCGCGGAATGGTCGCAGCTTCCAGCTCCCGGAATTTCAGGTCTCTCGGGTTATCGGTGATGTCCTTGGTGGTCGACAGGATGTTGTTCGAATCCTTCAGCGTGATCACCCCGTTCTTTGCCAGCAGCAACAGCGCACGGCCGCCGTTGGTGGCGTCGTTGGGGATTACCACGTTGGCACCGCCCGGCACTTCTGCCAGTGTCTTGTACTTGCTGGAATACGCGCCCAGGGGTTCCAGGTGTACGCCGGCCACGCTCACCAGGTGCGTGCCTTTGGCCTTGTTGAACTCATCCAGGTACGGCTGGTGCTGGAAGAAGTTGGCGTCCAGGCGCTTTTCCGCGACTTGCACGTTCGGCTGGATGTAATCGGTGAAGACCTTGACCTGAAGGTCCACGCCTTCTTTGGCCAGTGCCGGTTTGACGAATTCGAGGATTTCCGCGTGCGGGACCGGCGTTGCCGCGACGGTCAGGGTGTCGGCGTGAGCGGAAAATGCTGCAGCGGCAGCGAAGGCAACCAGTAATTTCTTCATTCAGCTAACTCCTTGTGCGGCGCCTGCTCTCGGCGCCTGCCAGCGAATGGCCGGCTCATGGTTTATTGGTGTAAGACTTTATTTTCTAGAGAAATGCACAACCAGCTTGTCACCCACGGTTTGCAGGACCTGAACCAGCACCAGCAGCAACACCACCGTGACCACCATCACATCGGTCTGGAAACGCTGGTAACCGAAACGGATCGCCAGGTCGCCCAAACCACCGGCACCGACCACACCGGCCATGGCCGTGTAGGACACCAGCGTAATCGCTGTCACCGTAATCGCAGCAAAAATGCCCGGACGGGCTTCCGGCAGCAAGGCGTTGACGATGATCTGCCGGGTGGTCGCACCCATGGCCTGGGTCGCTTCGATAATGCCGCGATCGACTTCGCGCAAGGCGGTTTCCACCAGGCGGGCGAAGAACGGTGTTGCGCCGACCACCAGCGGTGGAATCGCCCCAGCCACGCCCAAGGACGTGCCGGTGATCAACACCGTGAACGGAATCATCACGATCAACAGAATGATGAATGGCAACGAGCGCAAGATGTTCACCGCCAGCGACAGCAGCGCATAGACGCCCCGGGCCTCGAGCAACTGGCGCGGGCTGCACAGAAACAGCAACACGCCCAGCGGCAGGCCGAGCAGCACGGTGAACAACAGCGAACCGAAGAGCATCAGCAGGGTGTCGCCGGTCGCCAGCCAGATTTCCAGCCAGTCGATATTCGCGAAGAATGAATTCAACAGTTCCATCAGCGCAGCACCTCCATGTGGACATCGGCTGCGGTGAAGCGGGCGAACGCCGCCTCCATGTCACCGCCGGTGACGGCCAGGGTCAGTTGCCCGTAGGGGGTGTCTTTGATGCGGTCGATACGGCCGGCCAGAATGCTGTAGTCCACACCGGTTTCCCGGGCGACGGTTCCGAGCAATGGCGCGTAGGTCGATTCGCCCTGGAACGTCAGGCGCACGATGCGACCCGGCACGTGAGCAAAATCGTCGCGCTGTTCGCTGTCATCGATCTGCTCGTCTTCCTGGACGAAACGCTTGGTGGTCGGGTGCTTGGGGTGCAGGAACACCTGCGCCACCGGCCCTTGCTCGACAATCACGCCGGCGTCCATCACCGCCACTTCATCGCAGACGCGGCGGATCACGTCCATTTCATGGGTAATCAGCACGATGGTCAGCTTCAGCTCGCGGTTGATCTCCGCCAGCAGTTGCAACACCGACGCGGTGGTCTGCGGGTCCAGGGCACTGGTAGCTTCGTCGCACAGCAAAATTTTGGGTTTGGTCGCCAGGGCGCGGGCGATGCCGACGCGCTGCTTTTGGCCACCGGACAACTGCGCCGGGTATTTCCTGGCGTGGTCGGACAGCCCTACCCGCGCCAGCAACTCGGCGACTCGCCGGTCAATTTCGCTGCGGGACAATTCACCCGCCAACGTCAGCGGTAGCGCCACGTTGTCGGCCACGGTCTTGGATGCCAGCAGGTTGAAGTGCTGGAAAATCATCCCGACCTGCTGACGGAAGCGCCGCAGGCCGCTGGCGTCCAGGGCGGTGACTTCCTCGCCGTCGACGATGATCTTGCCGCCGCTGGATTCTTCCAGGCGATTGATCAGGCGCAGCAGGGTACTTTTTCCTGCACCGGAATGGCCAATCAGGCCAAAGACCTGACCGTTCTCAATCGTCAGACTGGTCGGGTGCAGGGCGGGGATATCCCTACCGGCGACCCGGTAGGTTTTGTAAACGTTTTGAAACTCGATCACGTAGCGAACCTTGTGGGGCGCGTTGGAAAAGGGTCAGCGGTTAGCCGGGCGCGCATTTTAGCCTGTCCGTATAGAGGTTCTTAGCATTTATTTGCGATTGAACCTTTCATTTGGCAATAACGCGATCAGCGATACCACGACTCAGCGGTTCTTCAGCATCCTGCTGGGGCAAAGTGTCGCGCTTGGCGAAGATGCTTGCCATTTGCGCCGCGTTCTCGGTTCCCCAGATGCACAGCGGGACGATCGCGTCAGCCAGGCTGCGGCCGAGCGGGGTCAGCGTGTAGTCCACGCGCGGGGGCACCTCTTTGTAGTCGGTGCGCGCCAGCACGTGATCGGCTTCCAGATCCTTCAATTGCTGGATCAGCACCTTGTCGCTGACGCCCGGGATCAAACGCTTGAGCTCGCCATAGCGCTTTGAGCCGTCGCGCAGGAAAAACAGGACCAGCGGTTTCCACTTGCCCGAGATGATGCGCAGCGTGGCGTTGAGCCCGCAGCCGGTGCCGCAGATTTCAGAAGTCGTCGTCATTTTTTGATACTTACCAAAAGGTGCATACTTGTCCTTAGGTTATCAGAGCTGCATCCTCGTCCTCAAGTAAGCAGTTCCCTGCTTGCGTACTACTCCAACGAAGGATGCACGACATGACCAGACTAAATGGAAAGACCGCCGTGATTACTGGTGGCGCTACCGGCATCGGCTTCGCCGCGGCAAAGCGCTTCATCGAGGAAGGTGCCTTTGTCTTCATCTTCGGCCGCCGGCAGGAAGCGCTCGACGCTGCTGTGGCTGACCTCGGCCCCAATGCCCGCGCGGTGAAGGGCTCGGTCTCCGATCTGGCCGACCTCGACCGACTCTACGCAGCCGTGAAGGCCGAGCGCGGAACCCTCGACATCGTCTTTGCCAATGCTGGGGCGGGAAGCCCGCTTGCGCTCGGCGAGATCACCGCCGAGCACATTGACGAAGCCTTCGACACCAACGTGAAGGGTTTGATCTTCACGGTTCAGAAGGCGCTGCCGCTGATGGGCCAGGGCGGTTCGATCATCCTGACCGGATCGAGCGCCGGCGCCACGGGCGCCCCGGCATTCAGCGTCTACAGCGCAAGCAAGGCGGCCGTGCGCAACCTCGCGCGGACCTGGGCGCAGGACCTGAAGGGCTCCGGCATTCGGGTAAACGTGCTGTCGCCCGGGCCGACGGCGACCGAACTCGCGAAGCAAGCGCTAGGCGAGGAAGGCATGAAGGTCTTCGCCTCGATGAATCCGCTCCAGCGCATGGCCGAGCCGGTGGAGATCGGAGCAGTGGCCGCCTTTCTCGCGTCGCAGGACAGCAGCTTCATGACCGCCAGCGAAGTCGCCGTCGACGGCGGCCTGGCGCAAATCTGACTCCCTACGCCCGGCCGGTCGCTCCAGTCGATATTCGGAGCCCGTAGGGCGTGGTAAACCTGAGGAAAATATATGAGCTACGCAATTATCGGCTTCGGCAAGCTCGGCCAGGCGCTTGCCAAGGCGTTTGCCCGAAGCGGCATCGAAGTATCCGTTGCAACCACCCGCGACCCGCAAAGCTTTGCACCCGCTGCGGCCGCGATCGGACCCCAGATCATTCCCAAAACACTGGCGCAAGCCGTCAAGGCGGACATCGTCTTTTTGGCTGTCCGTTACGAGTCGCACCGGGATGTCGCGAAGGAGCTGCCGACCTGGAAGGGCAAGACCATCGTCGATGTGACCAATGCCTACGGCGTGTCCCCTGAGGAACTGGGAGGACAGCCTTCTTCCAAGGTCGTCGCGCAGGCCTTCACGGGTGCAAGACTGGTTAAGGGCTTCAACCATTTGGTCGCTGCCGTGCTTGACCAAGATCCGGCCGTACAGGGTGGCAGGCGAGTCGTGTTCCTGGCGAGCGACGATGACGACGCCGCAGCGCAGATTGGTGCGCTAGCGGAAAATCTCGGTTTCTCGCCGATCAAACTTGGCGGGCTTTCGGAAGGTGGACTGCTTGTGCAGGCGCGCGGGAATAGCTGGGGTCAACTGATCTTTAAGGACTTGGTCAAGTTCGACTGATGAATCGTAAATCCCATAAAAAAGGAACACAGCGAAACGGCATCGGTCACTCATTAAGCCACTCGAAAATGCCCAGGTCCGTGCTTGGTGCATCGAACGTCCAAGTCCTGGCTACGGCGGGACCGCAACGAGGAGTCATGCCTGATGAGTACCGACAAGCCCACCTCTACCCCCAGCCAACTGGCCGGGACCGATACCCTGGATCGCGGTAACACCAATGCCAAGCTTGAGAGCCTGGAACAGTTTCGCTCCGACGCCACCGAACAGGCCTTGCGCACCAACCAGGGTGTGAAGATCGCCGACAACCAGAATACCCTTCGAGCCGGGCCCCGCGGGCCTTCGCTGCTGGAAGATTTCATCATGCGGGAAAAAATCACGCATTTTGACCATGAGCGCATTCCCGAGCGCATCGTTCACGCCCGCGGTACCGGCGCCCATGGCTACTTTCAGGCCTATGAAGCGCATTCGGCGTTAACCAAGGCTGGTTTCCTACAAGACCCGAGTAAGAAAACCCCGGTGTTCGTGCGTTTTTCCACGGTGCAGGGGCCACGCGGTTCCGGCGATACCGTGCGGGACGTTCGTGGCTTTGCGGTGAAGTTCTTCACCGATGAAGGCAACTTCGACCTGGTGGGCAACAACATGCCGGTGTTTTTCATCCAGGACGCGATTAAGTTTCCAGACTTCGTCCACGCGGTGAAACCCGAACCCCATAACGAAATTCCTACCGGCGGCTCGGCCCACGACACCTTCTGGGATTTTGTCTCGCTGGTGCCCGAATCGGCTCACATGGTGATTTGGGCGATGTCCGACAGGGCCATTCCAAAAAGCCTGCGGGCCATGCAAGGCTTTGGGGTGCACACCTTTCGCATGATCAACGCCGAAGGCGTCAGCAGCTTCGTCAAATTTCACTGGCGCCCTACAGTCGGCACTTGTTCATTAGTGTGGGACGAAGCCCAGAAGCTCGCCGGGAAAGATACCGACTACCACCGTCGCGACCTCTGGGAGTCGATCGAGATGGGGGACTACCCGGAATGGGAATTCGGCGTACAGATCGTCGCCGAGGAAGACGAGCATAAATTCGACTTCGACCTGCTCGACCCGACCAAAATCATTCCTGAGGAACTCGTTCCCATCACGCCCTTGGGCAAAATGGTGCTGAACCGCAACCCGGACAACTTCTTCGCCGAGGTCGAGCAAATCGCGTTCTGCCCTGGGCACATCGTGCCGGGCATTGATTTCTCCAACGACCCGTTGCTGCAAGGCCGGCTGTTTTCCTACACCGATACGCAAATCAGCCGACTCGGTGGGCCGAATTTTCATGAGCTGCCGATCAACCGTGCGATCACCCCGGTGCACAACGGCCAGCGTGACGCCATGCACCGCACCACCATCGACAAGGGGCGTACGTCCTACGAGCCGAACTCCATCGACGGTGGCTGGCCGAAGGAAACCCCGCCTGGCCCGCAGGACGGCGGTTTTGAAAGCTACCCAGAGCGCATCGATGCCCACAAGATCCGCCAACGCAGTGAATCGTTTGGCGACCACTTCTCCCAGGCGCGGCTGTTCTACAAGAGCATGAGCCCTCACGAGCAGGAGCACATCATCGCGGCTTATAGCTTTGAACTGGGCAAAGTAGAGCGTGAGTTCATCCGGGCGCGGCAGGTCAACGAGATTCTGGCCAACATTGATCTGGAACTGGCGGCGCGGGTGGCGAAAAACCTCGGTTTGCCGGCGCCAACCGCTGGCACTGTCGATGTACCGAAGCCTTCGCTGGAGCAATCCCCGGCCTTGAGCCAGGCGAACCTGTTGTCCGGGGACATCAAGACGCGGAAAGTGGCGGTGCTGGTGGCCAACGGCGTCGATGGCGCGGTCATCGATGCACTCAAGCAGGCCCTGAAGGCCAAGGGCGCCCACGCCAAAGTGCTGGGGCCGACTTCCGCGCCGGTCACCACCGCCGCTGGGCAAACGCTACCGGTGGATGCGTCCATGGAAGGGCTGCCGTCGATTGCCTTTGACGCGGTGTTCGTACCGGGCGGCGCTGAGTCGATCAAGGCCTTGAGTGGCGACGGCGTGGCGTTGCATTACGTGCTGGAGGCCTACAAGCACCTGAAGGCCATCGCGCTCAATGGTGAAGCACGGCAATTGCTGGTGTTGCTGAAATTGGAGGCGGATGCGGGGCTGATTGCTGACGCGGATGCCAGCAATTTTGCGGTGTTCTTCGACGCGATTGCTCAGCATCGGGTGTGGGCGCGGGAGCCCAAGGCCAAGGCGATTCCGGCTTGATGGTTGTCTGAAAGAGCTTCATTGCTGGTAGTACGTCATCGCGGGTAAGCCTTGCTCCCACAGGAGATCGAATTAACCTGTGGGAGCAAGGCTTGCCCGCGATGCTTTTAGGGCTTGCGAGGAGTCAGCACCATCTGCGCCGGCACGCTGCGCAAAATCTGCTTTTGCAGTTTCAAGTCAAACCCAGGATCAAGCTTTTTAACCCGTTTGGTCAGCAGCGTTGCCAGCCAAGGATAATCGTCGGTGCGCGGTGCCTGGATGCTGACGTCGCATTGATAATTCACCACGTCAGCGGCGATGGCATCCAGTTGTCGACGCATTTGCTGAATATCGCCGAGATTGAGCGAAACGGTTGTGCTTTCGGCGCTCGGGTCGATCACTTTGGCGACCGGTTTGGCTTCGGCGGCCTTAAGGGCGGCCTCGGCTTTGTCCAAGTCGGACTTGCGGGCCGCGGCAATTGCGCTGTTGACCTCGCCGGTGAGCGCCGGTGCCTTGGGCATCAGGGCTCTGGCACGGCTCAGGGCGGTGGCGGCGGCGTTTACATCGCCTTTTTGCAGATCGATCTGGCTGCGGCGCAAATACGCCTCGGCCAGTTGCCGTTGGAAGGGTTCCAGCGACGGATCTTCGGGCGACTGGGCCTGCAAGGCGGCCAGCTGATCTTCAGCGGTGGCCAGCTCATTGCCGGCCAGGCTCTGTTCAAGCTGCGCGAGGGCCGGCCCGCGTGCATCGGGGGCTTCGGTGACCGGCGGCGAACTTTGGCAAGCGCCCAGTAGCAGGGAAAATGCGACAAGGAGCAGATAACGGGAGGCGAACGGCTTCATTCCTGCGACTCTCTATTTGCGCAAAAAGCGAGCAAGTCTACACCCCTCGACGAGGCAGGACAAAACTCAGCAGAAACAGCGCGGCGGCGCTGACCACGATCGATGGGCCGGCCGGGGTGTCTTTGAACCATGACAGCGCCAGCCCGCCACACACCGCGAGCATGCCCAGCAGGCTTGCGCCCACGGCCATTTGCTCGGGTGAGCGGGCGTGCCGCTGTGCCGCCGCCGCCGGGATGATCAACAATGAAGTAATCAGCAACACACCGACGATTTTCATCGCCACGGCAATCACCACCGCCATCAGCAGCATCAGCGCCAAACGCAAACCCACCACGGGCAGGCCTTCGACTCGCGCCAGTTCCTCGTGCACGGTAACGGCCAGCAATGGGCGCCAGAGCGCCACCAGCACCAGCAGGACCGCCGCACTGCCGCCCAGGATCCACGACAGATCCATCGGGCTGATGGCCAACAGATCGCCGAACAGGTAGGCCATCAGATCAATCCGCACGTCATGCATGAAGCTTAGTACCACCAGCCCGAGGGACAGGGTACTGGGGGCCAGAATGCCCAGCAGCGTGTCGGACGCCAACGGTTGGCGCTGTTGCAACGTCACCAGCAGCACCGCCAGCAACAGGCAGCCGACGGTCACCGCCACCGCAGGGCTGACGTCCAGCAGAAACCCCAGCGCCACGCCCAGCAACGCTGCGTGGGACAAGGTGTCGCCGAAATAGGCCATGCGCCGCCAGACCACAAACGAGCCGAGGGGGCCGGCCACCAGCGCAAGAGCCAGGCCTGCGAGCAGGGCGTACAACAGAAAATCAGCCATGCTTGCAGCCATCTCCATGAACATGGGTAGAAACAGATGAATCGCTGACCACCGCACCATGCAGGTCGTGGGCGTGGTCATGATGGTGGTGATAAATCGCCAGGCTTTGTGCGTTCTTTCCGAACAGCTCGACGAAGGCCGGATCGCCGCTGACCTGCTCCGGATGCCCGTAACAGCAGACGTGACGGTTGAGACAAACCACCTGGTCGGTGGTGCTCATGACCAGGTGAAGGTCGTGGGACACCATCAGCACGCCGCAACGGTAACGGTCGCGCAGGCGAGTGATGAGGCTGTACAGTTCGGCCTGGCCGGCCACATCGACCCCTTGCACAGGCTCGTCGAGCACCAGCAATTCAGGCTCGCGCAGCAGGGCGCGGGCCAGCAGCACGCGCTGCATTTCGCCACCGGAAACGCTTTGCACCGGGCTGTCGATCACCTGTTCGGCACCGACTTCGTTGAGCGCCGCCAAGGCCCGCTCGCGATCCACGCCAGGCACCAGGCGCAAAAAGCGCAATACCGACAGCGGCAGCGTCGGGTCTACATGGAGTTTTTGCGGCATGTAACCAACGCGCAGCTTCGGTTTGCGCCAGACGCTGCCGCTGTCCGGCTTGAGCAAACCCAGCACGGCGCGCACCAGGGTCGTCTTGCCGGCGCCGTTGGGGCCGATCAGGGTGACGATCTGCCCCGGCTCGACACTCAGCTGAATGTTATCCAGCACGTTCTGCCCGGCGAACGTCACAGCCACCTGCTCGAGGCGGATCAGCGCGTTGCTCATCAGGCCCCCTGGCAGCCGGAGCAGAGACCGACCACTTCGACGGTCTGGCTGTCGACCACGAAACCCACGTCTTTGGCACTGGCGATGATGGCATCGCTGATGGATTTCTGCTCCAGCTCAATGGCGGCGTGGCATTGGCGGCAGATCAGAAACTGGCCCTGATGGGCGTGCTCCGGATGGTTGCAGCCGACGAAGGCGTTCAGCGACGAGATGCGATGCACCAGGCCGTTTTCCAGCAGGAAATCCAGCGCGCGATAGACCGTCGGCGGTGCGGCGCGCCGGCCATCCTGCTCACTGAGCACTGCCAGAATGTCGTAGGCGCCCAGTGGCTTGTGACTTTGCCAGACCAGTTCCAGCACGCGACGACGCAAGGCTGTCAGGCGCAACCCTTGGCGCGCGCAGATGGCATCGGCCTCCGACAGCGCGCTGTGCACGCAGTGGGAGTGATCATGGGGACGACTGGCAAGGGGTGTAATAGGCATGGGCAGCGACGAGTTTAGTGAGAGACGTTATTATGTTACCTGTTATCGCCTCTTCGAGTGGTCATCGTGTCCCGAATTTTTTCGCTCTTTGTCGTTTTTGTCGCAAGTTTTCTACTGATCGGCCCGGCCCAGGCCGAAGTAAAAGTACTCACCAGCATCAAGCCGTTGCAGCTGATTGCCGCCGCGGTGCAGGACGGCGTGGCCGTTCCCGAGGTGTTGCTGCCACCTGGCGCATCGCCTCATCACTACGCCTTGCGGCCATCCGACGTACGGAAGGTGCAGTCGGTGGATCTGCTCTACTGGATTGGCCCCGACATGGAAAGTTTCCTGCCGCGCGTGCTGAACGGTCGTACGCTGCCTTCCGTCGCGATACAGGATTTGCCGGGGCTCAAGCTGCGCCACTTTGCCCAGGACAGTCAGTCCCACGCCGAGGATGACCATGACGGCGACGAGCACGATCACGACCATCGCCCCGGCACTGTCGATGCCCACCTATGGCTCTCGCCAACCAATGCGCGGGTGATTGCCGCCAAAATGGCTGCTGACCTGAGCGCGGCCGATCCGGCCAACGCCGCCCGCTATCAAAGCAATCTCAAAGGCTTCAACCAGCGTCTCGACGCCCTGGACACGCGCCTGAAGGCTCGTCTGGCCGGGGTCGTGGGCAAGCCGTATTTCGTGTTCCACGAAGCGTTCGACTATTTCGAAGACACCTATGGCCTCAAGCACGCCGGGGTGTTCGCCGTGGCTGCCGAAGTCCAGCCCGGCGCCCAGCATGTGGCGGCAATGCGCACGCGCTTGCAGGCTGTGGGCAAGACCTGCGTCTTCAGCGAACCGCCCCTGCGCCCGCGCCTGGCCGAAACCCTGGTGGCCGGGTTGCCGGTGAAGCTGGCGGAGCTGGATGCGTTGGGCGGCTATACCCCTGCGACGGCGCAAGGGTATGAGCAGGTGTTGGAGAAGCTGGGGAATGATCTGGCGGGGTGTCTGGAGTCGCTGTAACGCTTGGATTGGCGGCGGCTCCATCGCGGGCAAGCCTTGCTCCCACAGAAAAAGTCGCTTATTCCTGTGGGAGCAAGGCTTGCCCGCGATGCTGTTTTAAAAGGCGAACGGCAACAACGTGCTGACTTTCTGCCGCTGCGCCAGGCGCTGCTGGAACTCCATCGGATCGTGGATCAACACATCCTGCCCGGCGAAGGATTCGGCGGCGATCAACCGTGACAGCCAGAACCGCACGCACGCCACGCGCAGCATGGTTGGCCATAACTCGGCCTCGGCGGCGGTGAACGGTCGCAGCGACGCATAAGCCCCCAACAACGCCCGGGCCCTAGGTCCGTCGAGCACACCGTCGTCATCCGAACACCAGTCATTCAAGGCAATGGCGACGTCATACAGCGTCGGCCCGGAGCAGGCGTTGTAGAAGTCGATCAACCCGGTCAGGTGCGTACCCTCGAACATCGCATTGTCGCGGAACAGATCCGCGTGGATGTTGGCGCGGGGCAGTGCCAGAATTTTTACCTTCTGCTGTGTGATCTCATCCAGCGCAGCCTCAAGCAGCCGACGGGGCTCGGCATCGAGGTGCGAGAGCAGCTTGGCGCCCTCCTCCTGCATCCAGTCCAGCCCGCGATCGGTCTTGCGCTTGATCATATGGTCTTGGGTCGCCAGGTGCAGGTGCGCCAGCAACTCCCCGACCTGAGCGCAATGCTGCGCGTTGGCCTGCTTGATGTGTTTGCCCGCCAGGCGCGGTTGCAACAGCGCCGGTTTGCCCGCCAGCTCCCGCAGGGCCACGCCGTCGGTGGTACGCAAGGCGTATGGCACCGGCAGGTCGGCGTCATGCAGCACGTCCAGCAGTTCGATGAAGAACGGCATTTCCTGGACCGGGCCGCGCTCGACCAGGGTCAGGACAAATTCGCCCTGCTCCAGGCTGATAAAGAAATTGGTGTTTTCGCTGCCGGCGGCGATCCCCTGGAAATCAAGCAGGCGGCCGAGCCCATAAGGGGCGAGAAAGGTTTCCAGCTCGGGCCGAGCCAGGGGAGTGAACACAGACATGGTTAAAACTGCCAGTACGGGCGCCCTTCAGCGAGCGCCGGTTTAAGTCGAGAGTGGCGGTATTACCACTCAAAGATTTTCCACGATGGAATCAGCATATCCGGCTGATCCGAGCGGATGAAGTTTGCATCGGTACCGTCGGCACGTACCAGGAAATAAGGCTTGCCGTTCTTGGGCGTGACCTTGATCGCATACAAAAAGCCGTTTTGCCGATACTCCTGGATGGTTTTATCACCTTCGGTGCGGATGGTGACGTCCGGGTCCGCCGAGGGGGCGTCATCCGCCGCCATGACGGCCACCGGGGTGATTGCAAACAAGCCAGCCAGCAACAGGCGATTGAGTGTGCTCATGATAACCTTGTCCCTTTGTCGTCAACGGTCCCGCTATTCTAGCGCCGGACCCGCCGAAAAGGTTGATCCTGCTCATGAGCCAAGCTCCCCTCGTCCTGGTGGACGGTTCTTCTTATCTGTACCGCGCCTTTCATGCGCTGCCACCGCTGACCACCTCCAAAGGCCTGCCGACCGGTGCGGTCAAGGGCGTACTGAACATGCTCAAGAGCCTGCGCAAGCAGTATCCGGACAGCCCGTTCGCCGTGGTGTTCGACGCCAAGGGTGGGACTTTTCGCGACGCGCTGTACGCCGAATACAAGGCCAACCGCCCGAGCATGCCCGACGACATGCGCGTGCAGATCGAGCCGCTGCATGCCAGCGTCAAGGCCCTGGGCTTCCCGCTGTTGTGCGTGGACAACGTCGAAGCCGATGACGTGATCGGCACGCTGGCCCGCAGTAGCGCGGCGGCCGATCGCCCGGTGGTGATCTCCACCGGCGACAAGGACATGGCGCAACTGGTCGACGGGCACATTACCTTGGTCAATACCATGACCGGTAGCGCGCTGGACGTGGCTGGCGTGAAGGAGAAGTTTGGCGTCGCTCCGGAGCAGATCATCGATTATCTGGCGTTGATGGGCGATTCATCCGACAACATCCCGGGCGTTCCGGGGATCGGGCCGAAGACGGCTTCCGGCTTGCTGGTGGGCGTCAATGGCGGCCTGACCGAGCTGTATGCGCAACTGGATATCGTTGCCACGCTGCCGATCCGTGGTGCCAAGACCCTGGCCGCCAAGCTTGAAGAACACAAGGAAATGGCCCTACTTTCCTACGAGCTGGCGACCATCAAGACTGACGTGCCACTGGATGTCGGCCTCGACGACCTGCAAATGGGCGCGCCGGATCACGAGAAACTCGCCGAGCTGTACACCCTGCTGGAATTCAAAAGCTGGTTCGAAGACAACCAGCGGGATGCCAAGCGTGCTGGCCAGGAGATCGTCGAAGTCACCGATGAACAGCCCGGCGTTGCCGAGGCCAAGTATGAGCTCATCCTCGACCAGGCACGCTTAGACGCGTGGCTGGCCAAACTGGACAAAGCGCCGCTGTTTGCTTTCGTCACAGAAACCAACGGTGGCGATGCCCAGCACTCGCAATTGGTGGGATTGTCGTTCGCCGTTGCCGCTAACGAAGCGGCCTACATCCCACTGACCCATTCCTACATGGGCGTGCCGGACCAGCTGGACCGCGACACGGTGCTCAAGGCCCTCAAGCCGCTGCTGGAAAACCCGAACAAGCTCAAAGTCGGCCAACACGCCAAGTTCGAAACCAATATCCTGGCCAACTGCGCCATCGGCGGTGATCAGAACAACGGCATCTTTGTTCAAGGCATCGCCTTCGACACTATGCTTGAGTCCTACGTGCTGGACTCCACGGCGACCCGTCACGACATGGACAGCCTGGCGCTCAAGTATCTGGGGCAAAGCAAGACCGATATTCAGGAAATTGCTGGTAAAGGCGTCAAACAGCTGACTTTCGATCAAATCTCCCTGGAACTGGCTGGTCCATACGCCGCCGAAGACGCAGACGTGACCTTTCGCTTGCACCTGGCCTTGCAGGAAAAACTGGCCGCCACACCAAGCCTGGGCAAAGTGCTCAACGACATCGAAATGCCACTGATGCCCGTCCTGGCGCGCATCGAGCGCCAGGGTGCGTTGGTCGATGCCAAGCTGCTGGGCGTGCAGAGTGTCGAGTTGGGCGAGAAACTGGTGGCCCTGGAGCGTGAGGCATTTGCCATCGCCGGTGAGGAATTCAACCTGGGCTCGCCCAAGCAATTGGGCGTGATCCTGTACGAAAAACTCGGCTTGCCGGTACTCAGCAAAACCGCCAAGGGCCAGGCATCTACCGCCGAAGCGGTGCTCGCCGAACTGGCCGAGCAGGATTATCCGCTGCCCAAGGTGCTGATGCAGTACCGCTCGTTGAGCAAGCTCAAGAGCACTTACACCGATCGCCTGCCAGAGCAGATCAACAGCCGCACAGGGCGTGTCCATACCAATTATCAGCAAGCCGTCGCAGCCACCGGACGACTGTCGTCCATCGATCCGAACCTGCAGAACATTCCGATTCGCACCGCCGAAGGCCGGCGGATTCGTCAGGCATTCATCGCGCCAAAAGGCTACAAGCTGCTGGCGGCGGACTACTCGCAGATCGAACTGCGGATCATGGCGCACCTGGCCAAGGACGAAGGCTTGCTCCATGCGTTTCGCAATGACCTGGATGTGCACCGGGCCACGGCCGCCGAGGTTTTCGGCGTCGAGCTGCAGGCCGTCACCCATGACCAGCGCCGCAGCGCCAAGGCGATCAACTTCGGCTTGATCTACGGCATGAGTGCGTTTGGCCTGGCCAAGCAGATCGGCGTCGATCGCAAGCAGTCCCAGGCGTACATCGAGCGCTACTTCGCCCGCTACCCAGGTGTGCTGGCGTACATGGAGCGCACCCGCGCCCAGGCCGCCGAGCAAGGTTTCGTCGAAACCATTTTCGGTCGTCGGCTGTACCTGCCGGACATCAATGCGAAAAACCCGGCCTTGCGCAAAGGGGCTGAACGCACGGCCATCAACGCGCCGATGCAAGGCACGGCCGCCGACATCATCAAGAAAGCCATGGTGGCCGTGGATCGCTGGCTGACCGCGTCAGGGCTGGATGCCAAGGTCATTTTGCAGGTACACGACGAATTGGTGCTGGAGGTACGCGAAGACCTGGTCGATCAAGTGCGCGAGGAAATTCGCCAGCACATGAGCGCCGCCGCCACGCTGGATGTGCCGCTTCTGGTGGAAGTGGGTGTGGGAAATAACTGGGATGAGGCGCACTGAGCCGTCGGCAAAGTCGCATTTTGCTGCGGTCTGATGCCGCAGCAAAATTCAAAGCGCGGTTTTAGTTCGGAAAATTCCTAGGGTTATTTCCAAAAATAATCTGAACTAAACCCGTGAACTGCTACTCAGAGATTTTGAATGGCTGGTGAAGCCCTTCAATGCTCCTATGTTGTGTTAAGTGTTGGCAGATATCTGGACCCCGCCCTAGCGGTCCGGAACTTGGACCCCGAACTTCCCCCTCCCCATACGAAGTCCGGGGTTTTTTTTGCCCGCGATTTGGCTTATTCGGCCTCGTCGGCGCCCTTGTCTGCCAATTCCATCCAACCGGCCAGCACCGTGTAGGCCTCTTCCAGGCCCATGCGCTTGGGTGCCGAGAACAACTGGATGGTGATTGCGTCGCCCCACCCTTTGCGAATTTCCGCCTGCACTTTGAGCAAGCTATTTTTTGCCGCGCCGTAAGTGAGCTTGTCCGCCTTGGTCAGCAAAATGTGCATCGGCATGCCGCTGGCGACGGCCCAGTCGAGCATCAGCAGGTCGAAATCGGTCATCGGATGGCGGATGTCCATCATCAGAATCAAACCTTTGAGACTCTCGCGGCTGCCCAGATAGGCTTCCAGATGGCGCTGCCAGTGTTGTTTGAGTGGAATCGGCACCTTGGCGTAGCCGTAACCGGGCAGGTCGACCAAACGGCGTTCATCGTCTAGCTTAAAGAAGTTCAAGAGCTGTGTGCGGCCCGGGGTTTTCGAGGTGCGTGCCAGGCTTGCATGGGTCAAGGTGTTCAGCGCGCTGGATTTGCCGGCATTGGAACGCCCGGCAAAAGCCACTTCGAAGCCTTCGTCGTCGGGGCATTGATCGACTTTGGCGGCGCTGAGCATGAAGGTGGACTGTTGGCACAGGCCAAGGATGGGGTTCTTCAGTTGCATGGGATTTCCGATGTGGGCGGCGTCGGGAATGGACGCGGCAAGCTGTGTCGTTTCCGTTTCAGTGACGCCAGTATATAATGCCGCAGATTTTGTGTGCGCTTTGTCCCAGCGTAGGATGAAGCTCACGGGAGCGACCGACCGAAATTGCGCACTAGAACGCAGCTCGCTCTCAACCCTGAAAAGGTCGTTTTATGACGAAATGGCTGCTAGCTGCCGGTGTCTTGATGCCGCTTTACAGCGCTCAGGCTACACAGGATCCGGAAGCTGTGTACAACCGTGTTTGTGGTGCCTGTCATTCCGGCCAACTCCCCATGGCGCCCCGCAAGGGCGATCAGGAAGCTTGGACGCCGAGGTTGGCGAAAGGTATGGAGACGCTGGTGCAACACGTGACCCAGGGTTTCAAGGCGATGCCGCCGCGTGGTTTGTGCATGGACTGCAGTGCCGAGGATTACCGAGCCATCATCCAGTGGATGAGCGAGTAAACCCGGTCCATAACTCTTTAACCCTTAGCCGTAGTTGGATTAGCTGATGAACAAATTGATCGTGAGTCTGCTGTTGACCTTGGGGATATCCGGTGTAGCCCACGCCGCTGGCGATGCCGCCGCCGGTCAGGCGAAAGCCGCCGTATGTGGGGCCTGCCATGGTCCGGATGGCAACAGCATGGCGCCAAACTTTCCGAAACTGGCAGGTCAGGGCGAGCGTTATCTGAACAAGCAACTGCACGACATCAAGGACGGCAAGCGCACGGTACTGGAAATGACCGGCCTGCTGACCAACCTGAGCGATCAGGACCTGGCGGACATCGCGGCTTATTTCGCCAGCCAGAAGGGCAGCGTCGGCGCTGCCGATCCAAAGCTTGTTGCACGCGGTGAAGCACTGTTTCGCGGCGGCAACCTGGCCAAAGGCCTGCCAGCCTGCACCGGCTGCCACTCGCCTGACGGCAAGGGCAACGCAGCCGCCGGCTTCCCGCACCTGGGCGGCCAGCACGCTCAGTACATCGGCAAGCAATTGACCGACTTCAGAAAAGAAGACGGTGGCCGGATCAACGATGGCGACACCAAGCCTATGCAGAGCATCGCTAAAAACCTGAGCGACGAAGATATCGCTGCGGTGGCCAGCTACATCCAGGGCCTGCACTGAGGCCTTTGGCCGACGTTGCGGGGGATGTACATCTCTTGCAACGTTAACGCTTGATTAATCTGTCGATGCAAGCATCAAAAGGGTGGCTTTGGCCGCCCTTTTTTGTGGCCGCTGCCGTTACACTAGCGAACTAGAACCCGCCATGGCCTGTCTGAAAGACACGCCTCGCGAGGCCACCTTATTGTCCAGGAGTAAAGCATGCGTAATCTGATCATCAGCGCCGCGCTCGTCGCCGCCAGCCTGTTCGGCATGGCCGCTCAAGCCAACGCCGAGGAATCGAAGCCTCCCTACGTCGAATTGAGCAACCCCGTTCCGGTGGCAGAGCCTGGCAAGATCGAAGTGGTGGAACTGTTCTGGTATGGCTGCCCGCATTGCTACGCTTTCGAGCCGGTCATCAACCCATGGGTCGAGAAGCTGCCTTCTGATGTGAACTTCGTACGTATCCCCGCCATGTTCGGCGGCCCATGGGACGCCCACGGCCAGATGTTCCTGACCCTCGAAGCCATGGGCGTCGAGCACAAGGTTCACGCGGCGGTTTTCAACGCGATTCAGAAAGAACACAAAAAGCTGATTGATAAAAATGACATGGCGGACTTCCTGGCGACCCAGGGCGTAGACAAGGAGAAATTCCTGGCTACCTTCGACTCCTTCGCCATCAAGGGTCAGATCAACAAGGCCAAAGAGCTTGCAAAGAAATATGAAATCTCCGGCGTGCCTACGATGATCGTCAACGGCAAATACCGCTTTGATATCGGCTCCGCCGGCGGTGCCGAGCAAGCACTGCAATTGGCTGACCAGCTGATCGTCAAAGAGCGAGCGGCAACCAAGGCCGCTTCCAACTAAGCGCGCCCTCGCCCATGGCCCGCTGGAGCTCCGAACGCATCGTTGGCCTGCATGAACCGCGGGTCAACGAGCATCATGTCACGCCCGCGGGCCTGCCTGCCGATAACCGTCTGCGCCTGCTCAGCTTCAATATCCAGGTGGGCATCAGCACCGAGCGTTACCGGCATTACCTGACCCGTGGCTGGCAACATTTGCTGCCGCACACCGGGCGAGCCGGTAACCTGCAGAAAATCGGCGACCTGCTGAAAGATTTCGACCTGGTGGCCCTGCAAGAGGCCGACGGCGGGAGCCTGAGGTCAGGCTACGTCAATCAGGTGGAACACTTGGCCCAGTTGGGCGCTTTTCCCTACTGGTACCAACAACTCAATCGCAACCTCGGACGTCTCGGCCAGCACAGCAACGGTGTGTTGAGTCGCCTGCGGCCGTGGGCGATCGAAGACCATCCGTTGCCGGGCCCAAAGGGGCGTGGGGCGATCCTGGTGCGTTTTGGCGAAGGTCCGGAGGCGTTGGTGGTGGTCATGATGCACCTGGCCCTTGGGGCTCGTACCCGAACGATGCAGCTGGCCTATATCCGCGAGCTGATCGGCGGATACAAGCATCAGGTGCTGATGGGCGACATGAACACCCACGCCAGTGACTTGCTGCAGACCTCGCCCCTGCGCGATCTGGGTCTGCTCGCTCCGCAACTCGAAGCGACGTTCCCCAGCTGGCGCCCCCAGCGCTGCCTGGACCATATTCTGCTGAGCCCGACCCTGACCCTCGAACGCGTCGAGGTGTTGGCCCAGCCCATTTCCGATCACCTGCCGGTCGCGGTCGAAATTCGTTTGCCTGGTTCGCTTACGGCTGATGCATTCCCCGCGCTGAGTCCTGCCCCTAGCGGATCCGATGAATGAGCGACGACGCCGAACGCTGGAGAGAGAAGTACCTCAAAAGTATCGAACAGCAGGAAAAGCTTGAGCGCCGCTGGGATGCTCGGCTCGACTTGCTGCGTCGTGGCCTGGTGCGCAGCACCCTGGCCGCCGAGGGCACTGATCAGGCCGTTGATCAATGCATGAAAGAGATGCGCGAGGCGGTGCGCACCGATGACATGGATGGCCCCCTCGCCTCCTTGTTGCCGCGCCTGGAGAAAGCCGTACTCGATTCCGAGCAGCGCCGCGAGACTCGGGTCGAACAGACGAGCGCCGCATTGACCGCCCTGGTCGCTCAGTTGCAATCCTTGTCGCTGCCGAAGGAAGTCAGCCGGCACCTGAAGAAATTTTCCAAGCAGCTGGAAGCCCGGGTTGGCCAGACCCGGGAGATTCCGTTGCTGCTCAGCGAATTGAGCGGCTTGCAGGGCAAGGCGCTGAGTGCACTGGAAGCGCCCGCCGAAGCGAATCGCCCCGGCCTGCTGCAGCGGTTGTTCGGCGGCCATGGTCACGACGAGGCACCGCCCCAGCCCCAAGAACCTGCTCAGGGCCGCGCGGCACCCGTATCAGAAACAGCCCTGCCGGCACCCGTACCATCGGCACCCGATGCAGTAGCCGTCGCACCGGCACCGGTACCGGCACCGCCACCATCGGTAGAGAAAACGGAGCAATCCCCCGCATTGGAGGCGACGCCCGAACCGGTCGCCTTCATTCCGCCGATGGACGAGCCTGCACCAACGCCCGTTTCGAAAGCCGTATCCGAAGCCGCTCAACCTGTCGTCGAGCTGGGCGAAACAATCGAGCCGGTACCGATCCTCGATGAGCCCACCGTACCGGTGCCCAAGCTTGAGAATCCCGACGAGCTGTTGCCGCAGGAACCATCACCGACCCTGCCTGAAGCACCGCTACCCCCTACAGAGCTAGCCGAGGCCCTAGTCACCGTTGATCCGCTGCCCGCCGAACCGGATGATGCCCACTACGCCCTGCCCGACTCACCGGAGCCTTCCTACAGCTCGGTGGCCCGGCATATCGAAGACACCCTGTTGGGCCTGCTGGGCGACCTGACCCTGCCCGAACGTCATCGTCCCCAAGCCGAGGCCATGCGTGAACGCCTGAAAAATGGCTTGAACTGGTACGAGTTGCTGCCAATTCTCGACGATCTTGCCGTGCTCATGCTGGCGATCACCGACAGCGGCCAGCACGAATTCGAAGCCTACCTGCAGCGGCTCAACGATCGGCTTGAGTCATTTCAAAGCAGTCTGCGGGCCGCCAGTGAAGACCACGCCGATAATCTGTCGGCCTCCAGGGAAATGGACACCCAGATACGCGAACAGGTGGATGGCATGCAGAGCAGCATGCAGGAAGCCGATGACCTGGAGGGCCTCAAGCAAGTGCTGGAGAATCACCTCGAGGGCCTGCTCGGCACGATGGACCAGCATCAGAAACAGCGTGATCAGCGCGAGCAGGAAGTCTCGGCTCGCCTGAAAAGCCTGGCCGAGCGCGTCGCGCTGATGGAGCAGGATGCCCAGGTCGTGCGCGATAATCTTGAGGAGCAGCGGCAAAAAGCGCTCATCGATCCACTGACCGGGTTACCGAACCGCGCCGCCTGGTCCGAGCGCCTCGAGCATGAAGTCGCCCAGTGGCAGCAGCATGGCAACAGCCTGCTACTGGCCATGCTCGACCTCGATCACTTCAAGCGAATCAATGATAACTACGGTCACCTGGCCGGCGACCGGGTGTTGAAAATTATCGCCTCGGTGCTGCGCAGGCGCCTGCGTGGCAATGATTTCATTGCCCGCTTCGGTGGCGAGGAATTTGTCCTGCTGGTGCCCGATACTCCCCTCACGGCGGGCGCTAAGCTGGCCGAGGCCCTGCGCGAAGCCATCGAAGCTTGTCCGTTCCACTTCAAGGGCGAACCGGTAACGATCACGGTGTCCATGGGCATGACGGCCTTCAAACCAGGTGAACACAGCGACTCGGTGCTTAAAAGAGCCGATCAGGCGTTATATAGAGCCAAAAATGCCGGGCGTAACCAAGTGCAATTGGGTTGAGCCCCAATTGTTCCATTTTGTTTAATATTGGGATGTGGGCCAGATCATCCCAAGGCGATACGTTACACTGTTGCATTACTTCCAGCGCGTAATGCATTCCGCCATGAAATTTCTCCCGCTCATTGTCTCTTTACTTGTCCTGGCCGGTTGCGTCAGCGGGCCTCGACTCGATACCAGTCACCCTTCAGTCAATCAGGACAACCGTATCCAATTCGTGGTGGTGCACTACACCTCTGCTTCCCTGGATCGCTCCCTGGCTCTGCTGACCCATGGTGAAGTCAGCGCCCATTACCTGATTGGCGACGATAAAAACGCGACCATTTATAAACTGGTGGATGAAAACCGGCGCGCCTGGCACGCCGGGGAAAGTGAATGGCAGGGCCGGACCTGGCTCAACTCCAGCTCCATCGGCATTGAAATCGTCAATCCAGGCTTCGTCGATACGCCCACCGGGCGCCTCTGGTATCCCTACAGCGAAGCTCAGGTCCAAGCCTTGATCGTATTACTCAAGGACATCACCCGGCGCAACGCGATTAGCCCGAGCAACATCATCGGCCACAGCGACATCGCCCCCCTGCGCAAACTTGATCCGGGGCCGCTGTTCCCCTGGAAGCGCCTGGCAGAGGCGGGCCTGGGGATCTGGCCAGACGAACGGGCCGTGGCGCGGCAGCAGGCCATCTTCGCGGCGCAGTTGCCGGGCGCCGGTTGGTTCCAGGCCGAGCTGGCCCGCTTCGGTTACCCGACGCCTCAGACCGGCGAATGGGATGTGGCTACCCACCATGTGCTGGCCGCCTTCCAGATGCACTACCGGCCGACCCGGTTCGATGGCACGCCGGATGCGCAAAGCGCGGCGATTCTGCAGGTGCTCAACCAGACAAAATAATGACGCCCGTCCGACTGTTAGGGCTAAATCCAAATCAGAAGCTATAACTCATTGGTAACTTTCGGATTACCAACGATGACGGTTGCTCGCGACACCCTGCACAGCTGGCTCCATCGCCCCCTTTTCCTGGCGATGATGGCGGCTGCCTTGAGTACGGTGTTGTTGCTGGCGGGGAGTCTGTGCGTGGTGGCGCAGCAGATCCAGCAGCGCGAAAGCGACCAGATGAATGCTCAGGGCGAGCGCTTTCTACATCGGCTGGAGCAACTCTTCGGGCAACTGCGCGAAAGCCTCGACGACCTGCAAAACCAGCCGTTGCGTGGGTGCGGCGATGACATGATCGCGACATTGCGCCAGGTCAGCTTCAACTACCGCTTCGTCTACGAGGCGGCGTATATCGATAGCAGCGGCGTCTGCTCCAATCGTCCACGCCAGAGCGGATTGTCGGTGACCCGCCCGCCTGACATCCGGGGGCCAATCTACAGTTACTGGCTCAACACCACCACTGAACCCGACGAAAACCGCGCCGTGTTAATGCTGGGAAGCGGCAACTTTCGGGTCGCCACCTCTCGCGGGCATTTGACCGATGTGGTCGACTTGCCGCCGGGCAGCAGCTTGCTGGTGGTCTTGAATAACGGTGAGCGAGCCATTCCCGTGCTGGGGATTGACCAATATTGGCCACCGACGGAGCCCTGGTCAGCAAAAAGCCACAATGCCTTGCAGGTGACGAAGACCCAGCTGATCTATCGGATGCTAACCGACAGCCCGGAATATCAACTGGTGCTGATCGCTCAGCGCAACGGTTTTCACATTCCGGCCAATGCCTGGTGGATGCTGCCCGTCAGCCTGGTATTGGGCCTGGGGATTGGGTTCCAGGTATTTCTGCTGGCGCGCCAGCGTCAGTCCATGGACGCTGAGCTGCACGGGGCTATCCATCGCGGTGAGTTACAGGTGCTGTACCAGCCGATCTTCGATCTGCGCAGCCGCAACTGCGTCGGTGCTGAAGCCTTGCTGCGCTGGCGACGACCGGATGGCACCCTGACCAGCCCGGACCTGTTCATACCGATGGCCGAGAACACCGGACAGATCCGCCAGATCACTGATTTCGTGCTGCAGCGGCTGTTTGACCAGTTGGGCCAGCTATTGCGGGCCAATCCACATTTGTACATCTCGGTGAACCTGGCGGCGTGTGATGTGATGGTGCCGCGCATTGGCGAAGTGATCGCCCGCCTGCTGGCGCTGCATCGGGTGTCGGCGCGCCAGATTGCCTTTGAAGTGACCGAGCGCGGGCTGGTCGATGTCTTGGTCGCCCGGGATAACCTGCAATCGCTGCGCGACGTCGGGCATCAGGTTCTGATCGACGATTTCGGCACCGGCTATTGCAGCCTGGCGTACCTACAAACCCTGCCGGTGGACTGCCTGAAAATCGACAAGGCTTTCATCGACGCTCTCGGCCACGATGCCGCCAGCAGCGGCGTGGCCCCGCACATCATTCGCATGGCCCACGCGTTGCAGCTCAAGGTGATTGCCGAAGGCATCGAGCATGAAGCCCAGGCGTTATACCTGAGCAGTGAAGGGGTGAAGTTC
Organism: Pseudomonas sp. LBUM1664; assembly: GCF_059695895.1. Classification (NCBI taxonomy): domain Bacteria; kingdom Pseudomonadati; phylum Pseudomonadota; class Gammaproteobacteria; order Pseudomonadales; family Pseudomonadaceae; genus Pseudomonas; species Pseudomonas sp. LBUM1664. The sequence continues at coordinate 43,681 of NZ_CP166791.1, forward strand.
GGCCAGGGTTGGCTATTTGCTCATGCGCTCAGTGCGGTGCAGCTCATCGAACTGATCACGCGCGGGCGGCGCCTGCTCGGCAGACGCCGGGACGACGAAGCCTGAGTCGTCTCAGACCGCCAGCGCCATATAGAACTGCGTGCCCTGCCCCGGCCTGGAATAAACGCCCATGCGCCCACCGTGTAGCTGGACGATCTCCTTGCACAGCGCCAAGCCGAGACCCGCGCCGCCCTTCTTGCGTCCGACCTGGACGAAAGGTTCGAAGATCCTTCCCTGTTGGCCATAGGCAATGCCTTCACCGTTGTCTTCGACGCTGATGATCACCCGCTCGCCGTGGCGCCGGGCCTGCAGGCGGATCTGGCCGTCGTCGCCGGTGTGACGCATGGCATTGTCGATGAGGTTATCCAGTACTCGGTCCAGCTGCGCCTCGTCAGCATGCAAGCGCGGCAGTGGGCCCTGGATCGCCACGAGCAATTCGATACCCTGGGCCTGGGCCTGGTCGGCAAACCGCAGCCGGGCTGCTTCCAGCAAATCTTCGATGGAACAAGGCGCCAGGGTCAGCTTTTGCAGGCCGTTCTGGTAGCGAGAGAAGTTCAGCAGGTCATTGATGAGCTGCATCAGGCGCTGCATTTCTTCAGTGACGGTGTTGAGCAGGTCGGCCTCGCGGGACTCTTTTGAGAAATGCAGGCGCTCCTGCAACAGGCCGAATGCCATGTGCATGCCCGTCACCGGTGTGCGCAGCTCGTGGGAAGCGCGCAACACGAACTCACTGCGTACGCGTTCGAAAGCGCGCTGTTCGGTGACGTCGTGCAACACCATTACGGCCCCGAGGATATGCCCTTGGGTATGGCAGACGGGCGTGAGGCTGTAAGTCAGCAAGCGTGACTCTCCATCCACCTCGATGCTCAGATCGTCCGGTGCCCGGTCCTGTGTTCCACCGCGAAGCACCAGTTGCAGTTCTTCATCCAGTTCAAGGCGTCCCAGTGCCTCACCCAATCCCAGGCCCAGGCGCTCTTCATCCCAGCCCAATTGACGCTGGGCCACTGGGTTGAGGTGTTCCAGGCGGCCTTGGCGGTCGATCATCAGCAAGCCGTCGTCGATGCTGTCGAGCACCGCTTGCAAGCGTTGCTGGCCTGCGAGCAGTTCATCGACGTTGGTGGCCTGATGCTCACGCAAGGCCTGGGCCATGATGCCGAACCGGCGGGTCAGCAGATTCAACTCGGCGGCGGAGGAAATCGGTAACGTCACCTCAAAATTGCCTTGGCCGATGTTATCCGCCGCGGCCGCCAGCGCCTCGATCGGGGCTCCGAATCGCCGGGCGATACCATGGGCTGTGATGAAACCGATGATTAGCACCGCCAGTCCGACCAGCCCCAGCAGTCCGGAAATCAACAGTGCGCGTTCGCGGGCGCGGTTCTGGGTTTCGCTGATGTTATTCAAGGCGTGCCGGTACCCTTCGATCAGGCCATTGCGCAGCACGTTGAATTTTTCGGTGAGGTCCTGGATGCCTGTGAGCTGGGCCGGCTGCTGGCGAGACGCTGCAAAGGCTTGCAGAAACTCCATATAGTCGGCTTTGGCCTTGCTGAAGCTGATTGCCGAATCATTCAGCCCCGGTTCGTGGGCAATGCCCTCTTCGATCAACGCCAGGTATTGCTGCTTGGACGCTTCCAGCGCAGCCAGGTCGGGCTGGTCGTCGAGCATGATGATCAGCTGGTCGCCAAGGGTCTGGCGCAGCTTGAGGCCCAGGTCCAGCAGGATGAAGTTGTCGCGTACCGATTGTTCCTGGGTGTTGGCCATCTGCATGACGCTGACCAGGCCGAGCACCAACCCCAGCAACGCCACGGTGATCAGGGCCGAGATACTGAGAAACAGTCGTGTGCGCAGCTTCATCGCCAGTTTCATAAGGTACCGCTCACAGGTTGTACTGCTTGCGTTTGCGATACAGCGTGGACGCATCGATACCCAAGGTCTTGGCCGCCTGGTCCAAGGTGTCGGCCGTGGCCAGCACCGCGCCGATGTGGGCCTTCTCCAATTCATCGAGGCTCAGTGCGGCGCCGATTCGCGGCGCATTGTTGATCGGCTGCTCGGCCATCCCCAAGTGACTGATTTCGACTTTTTCCTGAGGGCAGATAATGCTGGCGCGCTCGACCACGTTACGCAGTTCCCGGATATTGCCTGGCCAGCGATAGCCTAGCAGCGCTTCGCGAGCCTCGTCGCTAAAGCCACGGGCTGGGCGGGCGTATTCCTTGACGAAGCGCGCCAGGAAGCGGTCGGCCAAGGTCAGGATGTCTTCAGTGCGCTCGCGCAGTGGCGGTAGATGCAGGGTAATGACATTCAGGCGATACAGCAGGTCTTCACGAAAACGCCCGTCGCGCACCATGTCTTCGAGGTTGAGGTTAGTGGCCGCGAGAATGCGTACATCGGCACGGCGGGTGACCGGGTCACCGACTCGTTCGTATTCCTTGTCCTGAATAAATCTCAGCAGCTTTGGCTGTAATGTGAGGGGAAAATCGCCAATCTCGTCGAGAAACAGCGTTCCGCCGTCGGCCTGGTTGACCCGTCCCAGGGTGCTCTCGCTGGCGCCGGTGAACGCGCCACGGCTGTGGCCGAACAGTTCGCTTTCCATCAATTCAGCGGTCAGCGACGGGCAGTTGATGGTGACGCAAGACTTTTTAGCGCGCTTGCTCCAACCATGGATGGCCCGGGCCAACTCACCCTTACCGGTGCCGGACTCGCCGAGGATCAGGATGTTGGCGTCGGTGCTGGCGACCTGGCGGGCGGTTTCAAGAACAACCTTCATCGCCGGGCTGTGGGAATCGAGGCCGTCCTTGGGTTTGCGCACTTCCCCTTCGAGGGCTTCCAGCCTGGCCGACAGCTGACGCACTTCCAGTTGCTTGGCGGTCGCCAGGCGCAATTGATCCGGACTGCAAGGCTTGACCAGATAATCGGCGGCGCCGGCCTGGATCGCGTCGACGGCGGTGTCCACGGCCGAGTGCGCCGTGACGATCACGACTCGCATCCACGGTGCCTGAATACGCATCTGTGCCAGGACATCGAGACCGTTGTCCTCTCCCAGGCGCAGGTCGAGAAAACACAGGTCGAACACCTGCCGTTGCAGCAGGGTATCGGCCTGGGCGGCGCTGTTGGCGGTAGCGACGGTATAGCCTTCGTCTTCCAGGCAGTAACGGAACGTACGCAGGATGGCGGACTCATCGTCTACCAGCAGAATGCGGCCTTGGTTCTCAGTGGCGGATTCCATTTTTCCTACGCTCCTTTAATGAATGATGTTGGTTAGTGTCAGAAAAATCGGGCAAGTTGCATGGTCAATTCTGAGGGGATATTAACCACCGAGAGGGCCCGTGTGGACTTCTGACTCCTAAAAGATTGATTTGATTTCCTTTTTTTATTGTTGGCCCGCGTCAGACGGTTCACTACGCCCATTCCGACATTCGGTGGCAGTGGGCAATTCAAAAAAAATCTAACGTCCCCTTCCCTCCGTTCGTGCATTACGCACGACTCCCAGCAGGGCCATCGTGCAGGATGCGCCCTCGGTGTTTCATGTAGACATGATAACTATTTGATTTTAAATAGTTTTTTCTGAAACGGTTTCTGGCATGCCGGCTGCAATAGTCTGATCAACGTGGCGTGATAGCGCCTCAACCAGATCACCACTCGGGTGGGGAGGAATTCCAGGATGAATCGTCAAAGTACCGCCCGGTTTCGGATCTCCTCCCTGCCTATTCAGCAGGGTTTGTGGGCAGTTGTAGCGCTGCTGATCACCCTTGTGGCGGGCCAGCAATTGCTTCTCTGGTACCAGGGCCAACAGCCCGAGGCGCAACAGGTGACGATTCATCGCGCCCCTCAGACCCATTTCAGCGCTGTCAGCAGCATTGCTGAAGCTTCTGCTTCGATGCGAATGATGGACGTCGATCAGGCTCAGCCCATGACCGACATGCCCCGTCAGCAGCGCTGGGTGTTTTAACCCGATGAGCGGGTGCCTGGCGCACCGCACCATCACCGTCAGATCCAAACTAAATAGAAAAGCGTAAGGAGAATCACCATGTTGAGTTGGGCAATTACTTTCCTGATCATTGCCATCATCGCCGCCGTACTGGGCTTTGGTGGTATCGCAGGCACTGCCACGGGTATCGCCAAGATTCTCTTTGTCGTATTCCTGGTGATGTTCATTGCTTCGTTCTTCTTTGGCCGTCGCGGTCGAGGCTGACCATGAGCGTTTCATTTAAAGGACTGGTCGCCGCCCTATTGCTGGGCGGCAGTACCATCGCGATGGCTGCCAATGACGGACAAATGCGGGCCAACCAGTTGCTTGAGGCTGACCCGCAGTACCGCGAGACCTGGCAGCACGTCGTGAAAAAGGAAGAACGCCTGCCGGAATGGGTGATGAACCTGTCAGGCGATTCGCAACAGATGAACGCTGTAGTGGAAGATGGCGATAAGTATCTGGTTGGGCCGTTGTGCGAAACCCAAGCGACGTGCCGCAACAAACGCCTGATCGTCGCGTTCAGTTTTGATAAGGATGAGGCTTACGCCATGTTGGTTGAGGTCCCCGCCGGACTGCCGGCCGACAAGTCGCCGACCCGTCACGCGGACTACCGTTTCCTCGGCAAACCCGATGAAGGTATGCAAAAACTGTTAATGGAGCAGCTCAAGAAAGATCCCAACTGGTATTGAGCGCTGAAAACGAGAAAAGCAGCCCTGCTTTTCTCTTCTGCACAGCCCGAGGAGGGCCGATGCATGACCAGGGGGCCGGGACGTTCTGACTGTTAGAGTCGGAGTGACCTACGGGCACAGGGGGTGCCTGCGAAAGGGCCGGGTCAGGTAAAAGCTGCGACGCAAGTTCGCAAAGTCACGAAGGCTTGGCGAACTTGCGTAGGGCTTGTACTTCAAAAGGCTTGTGCCAGAGCGGCTTGTTCCTCGCACGCTGTAGCCAAGCGGTCGAACCGACTTATCCCCGTCCCCAATCTATTGCATTCCCTGCACAGGACCGTATATCGGAGAACGCCTGCGCTATCTCTTCTCTGGACCACGCCTGGATTCGTCCCCGTTTCATCGGTTTCCCAAGCTTGCCCAAAAAGCAAAACTACGCTGAAATGGCCGGCTGACGGCACTTATGCCTGCTAAAATGTCGCATTCGAACCGGTTGGGATGCGCGTTTGGCTTGGAAAACCTCATGCCGATTCGGCATAGGGTAGGCGTTTACGGCATTAGACGAGCCCACCTCGCGTCGCAATAGTTGCGCCTTTTTTCGCCTGCCAGTAAGCCGCCAGCGCGCGCTCGGGGTGACCTTATACGGGGGCAGAGGCACGAATTCGTATCGCCCTCGGCGTTCATTCGTGCAACTGCCCAAGTCCAATTGAAGTAAGGGTAATGATATGAAGAAGGCAAAACTAAGCCTCGCCTGGCAGATCCTCATCGGTCTGGTGCTCGGGATTGCACTTGGAGCGCTGCTTAACCATTTCAGTGCCGAGAAGGCCTGGTGGATCAGCAACGTGCTGCAACCGGCGGGCGATATCTTTATCCGTCTGATCAAGATGATCGTGATCCCGATCGTGATTTCTTCGCTGATCGTCGGCATTGCCGGTGTCGGAGATGCCAAGAAGCTCGGGCGTATCGGCCTCAAGACCATTCTTTACTTCGAAATCGTCACCACCATCGCCATTGTCGTCGGTTTAGTGCTGGCCAACTTCTTCCAGCCAGGCAACGGTATCGACATGAGCACCCTGGGGACGGTAGACATCTCCAAGTACCAGGCCACGGCCGCCGAAGTCCAGCATGAACATGCGTTCGTGCAGACCATTCTCAATCTGATCCCGTCGAACATCTTCGCAGCGGTTGCTCGTGGCGAGATGCTGCCGATCATTTTCTTCTCTGTACTGTTCGGCCTGGGTCTGTCCAGCCTGCAATCGGACCTGCGCGAACCGCTGGTGAAAATGTTCCAGGGCGTGTCGGAAAGCATGTTCAAAGTCACCCACATGATCATGCAGTACGCCCCGATCGGCGTTTTCGCACTGATCGCGGTGACGGTCGCCAACTTCGGTTTCGCGTCCCTGCTGCCGCTGGCGAAACTGGTGATCCTGGTTTACGTGGCCATCCTCTTCTTCGCCTTCGTGGTGCTGGGGCTGATCGCGCGCCTGTTCGGCTTCTCAGTGCTCAAGCTGATGCGCATCTTCAAGGATGAGCTGGTACTGGCTTACTCCACCGCCAGTTCCGAGACCGTGCTGCCGCGTGTGATCGAGAAGATGGAAGCCTACGGCGCACCGAAGGCGATTTGCAGCTTCGTGGTGCCCACCGGTTATTCGTTCAACCTCGACGGCTCGACCCTGTACCAGAGCATCGCGGCGATTTTCATCGCCCAGTTGTATGGCATCGATCTGTCCATCAGCCAGCAATTGTTGCTGGTCCTGACCTTGATGGTGACCTCCAAAGGCATCGCCGGCGTACCGGGCGTGTCGTTCGTGGTGCTGCTGGCCACCTTGGGCAGTGTTGGCATTCCGCTGGAAGGTTTGGCCTTCATCGCCGGTGTCGACCGCATCATGGACATGGCCCGTACCGCGCTGAACGTCATCGGCAACGCCTTGGCCGTGCTGGTCATTGCCCGTTGGGAAGGCATGTACGACGATGCCAAGGGCCAGCGCTACTGGAACTCCCTGCCGCACTGGCGCAGCAAAGAGCCGCTGCCGGCGGGTGAAACGTCCAGCCATTGATAAATGCCTTGAGGCCGCCATCGCGAGCAAGCTCGGCTCCCACAAGGATCTTTGTGATCTCTTGGAGCAACAAACAAACCCCGGAGAAATCCGGGGTTTGTCGTTTCTGCCAGCCCCGTTATCATTCGCGGCATCTTCCGGGGGATTTAACCGATGCTCAATGGCCTGTGGCTTAGCTTCTTTATCGTGGCAGCCGTGTCGGCGCTGGCGCAGTGGCTGGTCGGCGGTAACACCGGGATCTTCGCCGCGATGGTGGAAAGCATTTTCGCCATGGCCAAGTTGTCGGTGGAGGTGATGGTCCTGCTGTTCGGCACCTTGACCTTGTGGTTGGGGTTTCTGCGGATCGCCGAAAAGGCCGGTATCGTCGATTGGTTGGCCAAGGCTCTGGGCCCGTTGTTTTTGCGGCTGATGCCAGAAGTGCCGGCGGGCCATCCGGCTATCGGCCTGATTACCCTCAACTTCGCTGCCAATGGCCTGGGGTTGGACAACGCTGCCACCCCCATCGGCCTGAAGGCCATGCGCGCCCTGCAGGATTTGAACCCCAGCCCGACCATCGCCAGCAATGCGCAGATCCTCTTCCTGGTGCTCAACGCTTCGTCGCTGACACTGCTGCCGGTGACAATCTTCATGTACCGCGCCCAGCAAGGCGCGCCGGACCCGACCCTGGTGTTCCTGCCGATCCTGCTCGCCACCAGTTGCTCGACCCTGGTAGGGCTGCTGTCGGTGGCCTTCATGCAGCGCCTGCGTCTGTGGGACCCGGTGGTGCTGGCTTATCTGATTCCGGGTGCGTTGGCCCTGGGCGGCTTCATGGCGCTGTTGGCGACGCTCTCGGCCACGGCACTGGCGGGCCTGTCGTCGATCCTCGGCAACTTGACGCTGTTCGGCTTGATCATCCTGTTCCTGGTGATAGGCGCACTGCGCAAGGTCAAGGTGTATGAAGCGTTCGTCGAAGGCGCCAAGGAGGGTTTCGACGTTGCCAAGAACCTGCTGCCATACCTGGTGGCGATGCTGTGCGCCGTCGGTGTGCTACGCGCCTCGGGGGCGCTGGATTTCGGCCTGGACGGTATTCGGCACTTGGTGCAATGGGCCGGCTGGGACACGCGTTTCGTCGATGCTTTGCCGACCGCCATGGTCAAGCCGTTCTCCGGCAGCGCCGCCCGGGCGATGCTGATCGAAACCATGAAGACTTCCGGGGTGGACAGCTTTCCGGCCCTGGTGGCAGCGACCGTCCAGGGCAGCACCGAAACCACTTTTTATGTGCTGGCGGTGTACTTCGGCGCCGTGGGCATCCAGCGGGCGCGGCATGCGGTGGGCTGCGCACTGCTGGCGGAACTGGCCGGCGTCCTGGGGGCGATCGGGGTTTGTTACTGGTTCTTTGGCTGAACCCAAATCCCCTGGCCCCCCGATTTGACCGGGCGGGTCTTCAGGGGTGGGCCGGCGTTGCGAAGCGCTGGCCTTGCTCCACCGTCCAGTTCACCACTTCGGCCGTCAGTCGATCAGCGGCCTGGCCAAAACCGTCCACCACGGCCGGCACCTTCACGTCGCTTAACGGCTGGCGCACTTCAAAACGGCGACTGGCGAGTACGCGTTGGTCGAACCCTCGTACCAGCAGCGCATCCAGGCGAATCACCACGCTGGCCGCGGCGCCTTGGTATTCGGTCTGGAAGGCCTGCAATTGGCCGTCCAACTCCAGGTCAGCCTGCAAGTTGCTGTCGGTGACACTCAACAACCCGACGCGTCCATCCTGGGTGAAGCCATCGAGCAAGCGGTTGCGCAACAACACCGGTGCCGGGTCGCTCCAGCGTGAGGCGGCGTAACTGCTGAGCATATTGCCTTGGGGAATGACCGCGATTTTCGGGCTGTTGAGCACCTCGCTGGCCTGTGGGCTGGCCAGGCGCAATGACCAGCTCACCGGCGCGCCAGGGGAGGCCGGCACCTGAGCGGCGGGCAGGCGATAGACATTCGAGGGTTCGGTTTCGGGCAGAATCGAGCAACCGCCCATCAGGATTAATCCTGCCAGCAAGAGGATAGCGCGGGCCAATCGATTACACGGCTTCATGGCGTGAACTCCTTGTTCTTGTCAGTGCCCAGCAAATAGCCGCTGGGGTTTGCCTCCAGTCGCCGGGAAATACCGCGCAATGCGCTCAGGGTTTCCCGCAGCTCACGCACCGCAGGCGCCAGGGCATTGAGCCCCTGCATGCCGTTATTCAGCGAGTCGCGGTTGTCGTTGAGCAGTTTGTCCAGGGTCGCCGTGCTGCGGGCCAGGGACTGCATGGCCTGCCCGGCGCTGCCCAATGCCAGCTTGCCTTGATCGTTGAGCAAGCCATTGGCGTTGCGCATCAATGCCGTCGTCTGTTCAAGGGTGGCGCTGGCCTGTTTGCCGATGGACGCCAGTTGTTGCATGGCCTGGCGAATGTCGCCGCGCTGCTCGGCAATGACTCCGGTGGTTTGCTCCAAGTGTTCAAGGGTTTTGCTCAGGCGCTGGACGTTGTCCGGGGAAAACACTTCATTGGCGTTGTGCAGCAGCAGGTTGATGTTGGTCATTAAGTCATTGCTGTTGTTCAGCAAGCGGGCGATAGGCGAGGGGGCGGCGATAATCACCGGCGGTTCACCACCGTGTCCTGTCAGCGGCGGGCTTTGGGGGGTGCCGCCGCTGAGCTGGATAATCGAGGAACCGGTGATACCGGTCAGCGCCAGTTTGGCCTGAGTGTCCTGCTTGACCGGTGTTTCACCGCTCAAGCGCACCCGCGCCAGTACCCGACGTGGGTCGTTCGGGTCCAGACGCAGATTGACCACATCGCCGACCTTGATGCCGCTGTACTCCACCGCGCTGCCCCTGGACAACCCGCTGACGGCCTCGTTGAACACCACTTCGTAATCCTTGAACTCGCTGTCCACGTTGGACTTGGTCAGCCACAGACCAAACAGCAGGGCGCCGACCACCATGACCACGGTGAACAGGCCGATCAATACATGATGGGCTCGGGTTTCCATGTCAGACCTCGTTGAACTGTGTAGCGGCCGATAACGCCGCGCGGCCGCGAGGGCCATGGAAGTATTCGTGAATCCAGGCATCGTCGGTTTCCGACACCTTGTCGATGACATCGGCCACCAGCACTTTTTTCTGGGACAGCACCGCCACCCGGTCGGTGATGGTGTAGAGGGTGTCCAGGTCATGGGTGACCAGGAACACGCTCAAGCCCAGGGCATCGCGCAGCGTCAGGATCAATTGGTCGAACGCCGCTGCCCCGATAGGATCGAGGCCGGCGGTGGGTTCGTCGAGAAACAGGATGTCCGGGTCCAGGGCCAGCGCCCGGGCCAAGGCTGCTCGCTTGATCATGCCGCCGGACAGCGAGGCGGGGTATTTGTCCGCGGCCGATAGCGGTAGCCCGGCCAACGCCAGTTTCACCGCGGCCAGATGCTCGGCATCGGCACGGCTGAGCCCGGCGTGTTCGATCAGTGGCAGGGCAACATTTTCTGTCACGGTCAGGGAAGAAAACAGCGCGCCTTTCTGAAACAGCACGCCAAAGCGACGCTCCACCTGCGAGCGTTGCGCCTGGGTCAGGCTCGGCAAATCCTGGCCGAACACCCGCACTGAACCCTCGCTGGGCCGGCGCAAACCGACGATGCTGCGCAACAGCACTGATTTGCCACTGCCGGAGCCGCCGACCACGGCGAGAATTTCGCCCTTGTACACGTCCAGGTCGAGGTTTTCATGCACGCTCTGTCGGCCAAAGCGGTTACACAGGCCACGCACTTGAATCACCGCCTCGGTGGGTGGTGGGGAGGGTCGGCTCACCATTGGATCTCCATGAAAAACAGCGCGGCCACGGCATCGAGCACAATCACCACGAAAATCGACTGCACGACGCTGGATGTGGTGTGAGCCCCGACCGATTCGGCGCTGCCACTGACCTTGAAGCCTTCCAGGCAACCCACGGCAGCGATCAGAAAGGCAAAGATCGGCGCCTTGACCATCCCCACCACGAAATGCTGCACGCCGATGTCCGACTGCAACAGCGTCAGGAACATGGCAGGGGAAATATCCAGCGACAGGGCGCATACGACACCGCCACCGACAATGCCCGAGAGCATGGCCACAAAGGTCAGCATCGGCAGCGACACCAACAGCGCCAGCACTCGCGGCAGCACCAGCAACTCGATGGGATCGAGGCCAAGGGTACGGATCGCGTCGATTTCTTCGTTGGCTTTCATGGAGCCGATTTGCGCAGTGAACGCGCTGGCGGTGCGACCGGCCATGAGGATCGCCGTCAGCAACACGCCGAATTCGCGCAGAAACGAGAACGCCACCAGGTCTACGGTGTAAATGCTGGCGCCGAAATCGGCCAGCACTGTCGCCCCGAGAAAGGCCACCACAGCGCCCACCAGGAAAGTCAGCAAGGCGACGATAGGGGCCGCGTCCAGGCCGGTCTGTTCGATGTGAACGACCATCGGTGTTATGCGCCAGCGTTTGGGGTGAAACAAGCCTCGGGCCAGGGTTTCCAGGATCAAGCCGACAAAACCCAGCAATTGCAGGGTGTCCTGCCAGACCCTCTCCACGGCGCGGCCGATGCGCGTCAGCAGCTGAGTCACGACGCTCACTGCCGGCTCCTTGACCGGTACGCAGAAGTCCGTCAGCGAGCAATAGACCGTCTGCAACAGCGCTCGCTCGGCGGCCGGCAACTGGCAATCGGGGTGTTCGGCGGTCTTGCCCAGCCGCTCGGAGCCCAGCAGTTCTACCAGCAACGAGGCCCCGGCGGTGTCGAGGGCAGCGAGGCCGTTGAGGTCGATCAGGGTGTGTTCGTCGTGCTGGCCGCGCAGCGAATCGATCACGCGCTTGAGCTGTGTGTAATGGGCCAGCGTCCAGTCGCCGCTGACCCATAGCTGCGCCGGAGAGCGAGACGTATCCAGTCGGGCACTGCCAATGTGGGTGCTAGGGGTCATAAGCGCCATGCTCGTTCGGCTTCAAACAGTGCTACCTGATAGCACGACCACACTTATTTTGCTTCAGGCGTAGCGGCAGCGCTCACATTGAAACGCAAAACGCCAATCATCTGGCCATTTTCCGTCAGCACCCGTACCTGCCATTTGCCCGTCGGGTCGTCCGGGAAGTTCTGCTTGTGGGTCCAGGCGCGATAGCCTTCCTTGCGTCCACCATGAATGTCTAGGGCGATACGGTCGACTTCTTTGCCGTTGAACTGCCAGACGTGATAGATCCGCTCATCGAGCCCGCGCGGCGCGTTGATGGCGGTGTAGGCGTACAAACCGTTGCTGCGGATCTGGGCAGCGCTGACTTCTTTCAGGCTGGCGCCCGGCGTGCGGTCCTCCAGTTGAGTGCTGATCGCCACTTCGGTCATCCACAGCGTGGCCGGTGGCACCCAGGAGCGCAGCACCCAGCCGGCGGCGCCAATCCCCAAGGTGATGCACAAAATGGCCAGCGCGTTGCGCACGGTGCGGATCGGAAAAATCGAGGCCAGGCTCGGGAACGACAAGAGCATGGCAGTGACTATTGCCAGCTTGTAGCTCTGGTCTGTGGTCAGGTGCAGGATGACCGGCAACGCGGTGAGCAGGGCCGCGAACAGCGTCAGCGTATGCAACGCCAGGAACGCCCAGCGCCGGGGCGCCAGCCATTTGTAGTACAGCGGATCAGTGATCGAGACCAGCGCCGCCGCACCGAGCAGTCCGGTGAAAATCAGTTGGCTGCTGTTCCAGGTGGTGGTGATGAAGAAGAACGGCAGAACGAAAAACAGGCTTTCCTGGTGAATCATTTGCGTGGCGTAACGCAACAGCGGCTGGGGTATTTCCCGTTTGAAGATCCGGGTAAACAGCCGGGTCATGCTGTTTTCCACCATCAACCACAGCCAGCTCACCAGCATCATGATGGCGATCCAGGTCGCCAGGCCCTGCTGGCGGTCCACCAGCATGAAACTGCCGACCCCCGAGATGAAACCACCGAGCGCAATGACCCCTGGATAGCGCTTCATCAATTCAAGGATGCGCTGGATGTAATGAGTCAGGTTCGGCATTCGGCAGTTCACAGTAAGTCGTAGGAAATATCCTTGACAGAGTATCGTCAGGACAACGGTGTGACGAGCGCTCTTGTGGCGAGGGGGTTATCCCCCTGGGCTGTGTATGTCCTGTGCTGCCGATGGCTGCGATCTTTCGCTTGAGATTCAATTGTCTGGGGAAAGATCGCAGCCTCGTTGCATTCGGCAGCTCCTACGCCCTGCGGTGTAAATGCCAGCCTGCCAATACCAGTAGCAACGCCAGCAAACCGCCCAGCCCCCACATGAGTCCATCATCGCTGAACAACGGTTTCTCGATGCGCAGGTAGCCGGGGTCTTTGAGCAGTTCGCGCAGGGCCTGGTTGGCCTGTTCCAGGCTTACCCCTTGCAAGCGGACGGCCGGGTTGGCGAAGCGGCCGTCTTCGTAATCGCCAAGGGCTCCCCAGTAGTAATCGGCCAGTGCGCTGTTACCTTGAACGGCCCAGGACTGATGCGCGATGGCTGCTCGTTTGATGCGCACGAAACTCTCGGGGTCCAAGCCATCCTTGAGCAATGCCTTACGCAATTCTTCGAGGGCTTGTTCGGCTTGCGGCAGGTCTTCGCGGGCCAGGTCCGCGTTCAGGCTGAAGAAGCCGACGCCGCCGAACACTTCCCGCTCCACCCACGGCCCATAGGACAGGCTGCGGGCCAGGCGCAGCTGGCGATAAAGCGCCCAGTCCAGATAATCCTTGAGCAGGTCGAAGGTTTCGTCGTGTTGCTGTTCCAGCATCGGCTCCGGGAACAGCCAATGAAGCTTGGCGCCATTGCCGACCAAACCGCGAACCAGATTGCGCTTGGTGACCGCGCTGTAGCGGATCTGCGGCAGCGCCTCGTGAGCAGTGGGCTCGACCGGTTCGAGCTCGCCAAAGGTGCGTTCCAGATAGGCCGGCAGTAATCGGTCGAGATCGCCGACCACGATCAGCGTCATGTTGTTCGGCGCGTACCAGGCGTTGCGCACTTGCTCGATCCGGGCGAGGGTGAGGCGCTCGACCTCGGCCCGTTCCGTGCAGCGCAGGCCCAACTCCACCGCCAGTTGATTACTGGCCTTGTGGCTCAGGTCCTGACGGTCGAGCCAGCGTTGCAGGTGGGTGTAGTGGCCGCCGTCCTCGCGCTCGACCACCCGTTTGGCCGCGTCCAGGGCTTTGGCGTCGATGTGGGTGCGGGTCAACAGCGCCAGCAGCAGGTCCAGGACCTTGCGTTGATTGCTCGCCGGCGCCTCGATGACGAACGTGGTGTCGGCGTTGCTCGTGTAGGCGTTCCACTCGCCGCCCAACGCCTGCATGCGCTCTTCCAGGCCGCCTTCGCCGCTGTCATCGACACCACTGAACAGCAAATGCTCGAGCAGATGCGGCAGTTCCTTGTCGGCGCAGCTGAAGTCGTCCAGGCCCACGCCCACCACCAGCCGGATCGCCACATGCCCGCGTTCACTGCCGGGCTTGAGCAACAGCTGCATACCGTTGGGCAACGTATAACCTTCGACCTGGAATCGATCCAGGGCACCCACAGGCAGCGAACCGAGCAAAAGAACGGCGAATAACAGACAACGCATAACGGGCTTCCTGGCGGCTGAGGGATCCATGAGCCTGGCACTCGTCATCGTCGGATCGCCGCCCGGAGCGGGCTTGCTCCCACATTGAAACTGCGCGGATGTCATTCAGGGCGCTGTAGGAGTGGCGGCGATCCGACTCGTTCGCGAATTCTTTCAAGCCCAGGCCAATGTTACTGACTGACCAATTCGCCAGTCGTTCAAGGCGAATGGGTGATGTCAGACATTTCATCGACCGCCAGCGCGCCGATCTCGGACGTCTCCAGCACCACGTAGGCGCTGCCGCAGAACAGCGAATTGAGGCGTCTCATGTCGGCAATCAGCTCCAGGTGCAGGGAACTGGTCTCGAGACTTTGCACGACCTTGCGCTGCAGACGACTGACATGGGCATGGGCCATTCGCCGTTCCTGCGCCCGAAAGCGCCGTTTTTCACGCAGTAACTGACGGGCGCTTTCCCGATCGGCACTCAGAAACACCGACAGCCCTAGCCGAAGGTTGGCGATCAACTGGCTGTGCAGCCCCGCCAACTCTTCCAGGCCCACATCGGAAAAGGAGCGGCGTTGCGAGGTTTTCTGCTGCTGGACTTTGCGCAGCATGCGTTCGATGAGGTCGCTGGCCAGCTTCAGATTGATCGCAAGCTCGATGATTTCCGCCCAGCGGCGGCTGTCTTGTTCGCTGAGGTCCTCACGGGGCATTTGCGCCAGATACAACTTGATGGTGCTGCACAGCGCCTCGACGTCATCGCTCATGCGCCGTACTTCCTGGGTGACCGCCGATTGCTGACCGCGCAGCACGTCCAGCATGGCTTCGAGCATATTTTCGATCAGATCGCCGATGCGCAAGGTTTCCCGGGCGGCGTTTGCCAGTGCCAGGCTCGGCGTGACGAGGGCGGTGAGGTCCAGGTGCCGGGGCTTGGCCGTGCCGTTGGTTTCCGGGCGGTCTGGCAGTAGCCAGGCACAGAGTTTTGCCATCGTGCCGACGCTGGGCAGCAGCACCAGGCAACGAACGCTGTTGTAGAACAGGTGGAAACCAATGACCGTTTCCTGGGGGCTGAAATCCAGGCTATCCAGCCAGCCCACCAGTGGATCGAGTACCGGAATGATCAGCAGCAGGCCGATCAGCTTGTACAACAGGCTGCCCAGCGCCACCTGACGTCCGGCGGCGTTCTGCATGCTGGTGCTGAGAAAGGCCAGCACGCCGCTGCCGATGTTGGCACCGATCACCAGGCCGATGGCCACCGGCAGGCTGATCACCGCCGCGCCCGCCAGTGTCGCGGTGAGCAGCACGGCAGCCAGGCTGGAATAGGAGATCATCGCGAACAGCGCCCCGACCAACGCATCGAGCAGGAGGTCGCCGGTCAGCGAGGCAAAGATCACTTTCACACCCTGAGCCTGGGTGATAGGTGCGGCGGCCTCGACGATCAATTGCAACGCCAGGATGATCAGGCCCAGGCCGATGCCGACCCGGCCCATTTGCCCGACGCGGGTCTGTTTGCGCGACAGGAAAAAGATCACCCCGAGGAAAATCAGCAACGGCGACAACCAGGACAGGTCCAGGGTCAGCACCCGCGCCATCAGCGCGGTGCCGACATCGGCGCCGAGCATGGTCGCCAGGGCAGGGGTCAGCGCCATCAGGCCCTGGCCGACAAACGAGGTGACGAGCATGGCCGTGGCGTTGCTGCTCTGGACCATGGCCGTGACCATGATACCGGCGACGAACGCCAGCCAGCGCCGGGACATGTTCTGGCCAATGACATGACGCAGGTTCGAGCCATAGACCCGCAAGATGCCGGTACGGACGATGTGCGTGCCCCAGATCAGCAGGGCCACGGCGGAGAGCAGATTCAGCAGGGTCAGCATAAGGAGCCCCCTGTTAGCGTCCCAAAGGGACAAATTGACAGTGCCACATAGTTTTTCGTTGTACTTAAGCTGTAGTTGGCTAACGGTTCGGGCGCCAGCATTGCACAGCTAAAGAATTGTTTGAAACAAAACTGTCATAAAAACCCACTCGCCAAAAGACACCACGAAATCTGACTAATTTTTATCCAGGCATGAAAAAGGGGCTCCAAGAGCCCCTTCATTCACTGCCCCGCAACCATCACTGGCCCGGAATATCCTTGCGCAGTTTCACCGGATCCTGCTGCTTGCGCTTGCGTGCAATCGCGATGCGCATCTTGATGTTGATGGCTTCCACCGCGAGGGAGAACGCCATGGCGAAGTAGACGTAGCCTTTTGGTACATGCACGCCGAACGATTCGGCGATCAACACGGTACCGACCACCAGCAGGAACGACAGCGCCAGCATCTTCAGCGACGGGTGCTTGTCGATGAACTCGCTGATGGTGCCTGCAGCCAGCATCATCACCAGCACGGCGACGATGATCGCCGCCACCATCACCGGCACATGGGACACCATGCCGACAGCGGTAATGACCGAGTCCAGGGAGAACACGATGTCGATGATCGCGATCTGGATGATGGTGTAGAGGAAGTTGCCGCCCTTGCCCGAAGGTTCGTCGTTGGTTTCATCTTCGCCTTCCAGCGCGTGGTACATCTCCTGGGAGCTTTTCCACAACAGGAACAGGCCACCGAAGAACAGGATCAGGTCACGACCGGAGATGCCCTGGCCGAACACTTCGAACAAATCGGCGGTCAGGCGCATAACCCAGGTGATGGACAGCAGCAACAGGATCCGTGTGACCATGGCCAGGGCCAGGCCGAAGATCCGGGTGCGCGCCTGCATGTGCTTGGGCATGCGGCTGACCAGGATCGAGATCATGATGATGTTGTCGATGCCCAGGACGATTTCCAGGGCGGTCAGGGTAAAGAAGGCAACCCAGATTTCCGGGTTGGTCAGCCATTCCATGTGAATTCCTTTGAGCGAGTGTTAGGCCGCGCCGCACCTTCGGTTATCTATCAGGGCGACGCAGCGGGTATTGCTTTTATAGAGTGCTGAACAGCGGAAAAATCCCCATCAGCAAGGCGGCGAACATTATGCACAGGCAAACCAGTACTGCCCACTTCAAGGTGAAGCGCTGGTGATCGCCAAATTCGATCCCGGCCAGCGCTACCAGCAGGTAAGTGGACGGAACCAGCGGGCTCAACAGGTGGACGGGCTGGCCGACGATCGAGGCACGGGCCATTTCAACGGCCGTGATCCCGTAATGGCTGGCTGCTTCAGCGAGAACCGGTAACACCCCGTAATAAAATGCGTCGTTCGACATGAAGAACGTGAACGGCATGCTCGCCAAGGCGGTAATCACCGCCAGGTACGGGCCGAGGAAGTCCGGGATCACCGCCAGCAGGCTTTTGGACATGGCGTCGACCATGCCGGTGCCGGACAGGATACCGGTAAAGATACCCGCCGCGAAAATCAGCCCGACCACCGCCAATACGCTACCGGCGTGAGCCGCAACGCGGTCCTTCTGCTGTTGCAGGCAAGGGTAGTTGACGATCATCGCGATACTGAAGGCCACCATGAACAGCACGGGCAGCGGCAACAGACCGGCGATTAGGGTGCACATCAGGCCCAGGGTCAACGCGCCGTTGAACCAGATCAACTTCGGACGACGGGCATCCGGAAACTGGGAAACGCTGATTTCGCTGTGGTCGATTTCATCACCTGCCAGGTGCAACTCGCCCAGGCGCGCACGCTCGCGTTTGCCGTACATGTAGGCGATCACCAGAATCGCCACCACACCAGCTGCCATCGCAGGAATCATCGGAACGAAGATGTCGGATGGATCGACATGCAGCGCGCTGGCCGCACGGGCAGTCGGGCCGCCCCAGGGGGTCATGTTCATCACGCCACCGGCGAGGATGATCAGGCCAGCCATGATGCGTGGGCTCATGCCAATGCGGCTGTAGAGCGGCAGCATGGCGGCCACGCAGATCATGTAAGTGGTCGCGCCGTCACCATCGAGGGAAACGACGAGCGCCAGAACGGCGGTGCCGACCGAAACTTTCAACGGGTCGCCCTTGACCAGTTTGAGGATCTTGCGCACGGCCGGGTCGAACAGGCCGGAGTCGATCATCAGGGCAAAATAGAGAATCGCGAACATCAGCATCACCCCGGTCGGGGCGAGCTTGGTGATGCCTTCGAGCATCATTGGGCCGATCTTCGGCGCAAAGCCACCGAACAGGGCGAACAGGATCGGGATGATGATCAGGGCGATCAGCGCGGACAGGCGCTTGGTCATGATCAGGAACATGAACGTGATGACCATGGCAAAGCCAAGGAAAGTCAGCATAGGAAATACTCCAGGCGTGGCGCGGCGGGCAAAGGCGAACCGGACAGGTCAGCGCAGGATGCAAAGCACGGGACGGACGGATGGAGTTGACGCGACGGGAGAGGTAGCAGCGGACATCAGAATCACCATTGTTGTTGTTAAAAGGGCCAAACGAGCCTTCGAAACTCGCTTCTGGCCACCGGTCTTTTGCCGGTAGTGGGGCGATCCTAATCGCGCAAGCTTTCAGCCAGCTTTCGCCACAGGGGACAATCAGGTTTTTGCTGCAAACCCCGAAAGATCCAGCTGCCGCACCGCCCCCATCCAGATCGCATGGTCGGAGTGGTCCGTCAGGTCATCGCCGGTATCGGGGTGCATGAAAATAACCAGGCCTTTGCGATTCAGGGCCAGCCACGGCAAGACCACGCCGATGTACTGCGGGTCGAACGCCAGTTGGCAGCTCCAGTCCGGGTGCGGGCCGACCGGGCGTTGGTGGACGCGGCCCATTTTCAGCGGGAACAGTTTTGACGCTTCCTCGCACAGCGCCCGCGCCTGGTCGATGGTGTTGGCATCGAAGTACACGTGGGCGTGGTAGCCCTTGATCCGCTGCATTTGTCACTCCTCGAAAACAGGCCGAACCCTCGTCGTTTTCCGCGGGTCAGAGGCCTTATACGCGGGAAAAAAGGAAAAACAGCCATGAAAAATGCCGAAACCCCGGTCATCAAGGTGGTGCTTTATGGTGCCATGAGCAGCCTCGGCAGTGCGTTGATGGCTGAAATGCTGCGCCGTCAGCATGAAATTATCGCCATCCTCGATGATCTTACGGCGCTGGCTCCGCGCCCGGGCCTGCGGACCAAGCCCGGAGACCTCTACGATCCCGAACGGGTCAAGCAAAGCGTCGCTGGCGCCAGCGCGGTGGTATGCCTGCTGAACGCGCCGGGATTGCCGATGAACAGCGAGCAGGTGGAACGCACACTGATTCCGGGCCCCGTGGAGCAAGTATTAGCCGTGGATGCACTGATTGCTGGCATGCAGGCGGTGAATATTCCCCGGCTGTTTCTGGTGGGCGATTTCGCCGTGCTCGACGAGGAGCAGGCGGAGGATGTTTTGCAGCGCCACGCCGCCGAGGAAATCCTCGATGCCCTGCGAAACAGCGACTTGCAATGGACCCTTGTCAATTCGCCCTATGCCGCTGCTGGGTTGGGTATCGAGCATTTCAGCCAGGTCAGCACCAGCCTTGAGCCTGGATTGGCCGAATCGCTGGAGCGGCTTAACCGCGTGGCCGTCGGTATCGCCGACGAGCTGCGCTTGAACCTGCATGTGGGCCAGCATGTCAGTTTCGTTGCGGCCGATTAGCCTAAAAAATCGCAGCTACTGTAGACGTTGCCCAAGGCTGCGATCTTTTCAAACAGCAATAGACGGCAACGGCAAGCCCGTGAGCGATTCGGCACTGTTGGCCTGTTCTTCCATCAACCAGTCCACAAACTGCCTGATCAATACCCCACGCCGCTTACGCTGAGGCAAGACCACGTAATACCCCTGGCGCGACAGCACTGTTTCAGCGATCGGACGACACAGCAGACCCTGCGCCAGTAAGTTATCCACAAGGTGACGCCAGCCGATGGCGACGCCCTGGCCGCCAATCGCCGCCTGGATGAGCAAGGTGTAGTTATCGAACCGCAACTGCCCTGGGGCCGGTGGCGAAGTGATCCCCAATTCACGAAATACGCCGCTCCAGTCGAACCAGTTACTGCTGTTTTCTCCACGTAAATGCAGCAGGGGAAGTTCCGACAAGGTCTGGGCCGGCAAGGGCAGGGGACGCTCCTTGAGCAACAGCGGGCTGCACACCGGAAACACTTCTTCGCTGAAGAGCCAGCGACTTTCGCCCTGTTTGAAGCGCCCGTCGCCAAACAGTATTGCAACGTCAATGTCCGTGCGCAGCATGTTGTGGTTGCGTTCGCTGGTCACCAGGCTGACGTCCACCTGCGGGTTGGCCGCGTGAAACCGATGCAGTCGCGGCATCAGCCAATAGGCGGCGAAAGCGAAATCCGTGGCGACCTGCAGCACTTCATGCTGATGCTGGGCTGTGATCGCGTTCAACCCCGCATCGATACTCTGCAACCCGGCCTGCACCTGCTCGAACAAGATCGTCCCGGCCTCAGTCAGTTCGATGCCGCGGTAGATGCGGTCGAACAACCGCGTATGCAGGCGTTCTTCCAGGCGTTTGATCTGCTGGCTGATGGCCGGTTGCGTGGTGTCCAGCTCAATCGCCGCCGCCGTAAAGCTGCGATGGCGGGCTGCCGCTTCAAAAACACGGAACAAGTTCAGGGATAGGTCGCCCAAGGCGTCATACATAAGCTGTGCTTATCCTAGTCATTGTCCTACATGGGCTTTACCCCGAAAAACGGGGGCTACATGCTCAATCGCAGCAATATCGCATAACTGTCTACTATGGAATGCCGCGAATACATGAAGCGCAAGAACATTCTTTTCATCATGGCCGATCAAATGGCTGCGCCAATGTTGCCGATCTACGGTCCTTCGCCGATCAAGCTGCCAAACCTGGCGCGTCTGGCCGCTGAGGGCGTGGTGTTCGATGCCGCTTATTGCAACAGCCCACTTTGTGCGCCGTCACGCTTTACCCTGGTGAGCGGCCAATTGCCCAGCAAGATTGGTGCTTACGACAACGCGGCGGATTTTCCTGCAGACGTGCCGACTTATGCCCACTACCTGCGTCGTCTCGGCTACCGCACGGCGTTGTCCGGCAAGATGCATTTTTGCGGGCCCGACCAGCTGCACGGCTACGAAGAACGCCTGACCAGTGATATTTACCCGGCCGATTACGGCTGGGCGGTGAATTGGGACGAGCCGGACGTACGGCCGAGTTGGTACCACAACATGTCTTCGGTGTTGCAGGCCGGCCCCTGCGTGCGAACCAACCAGCTGGATTTCGACGAAGAAGTGGTGTTCAAGGCCCAGCAGTATTTGTTCGACCACATCCGCGAGGACGGCGATCAACCGTTCTGCCTGACGGTGTCCATGACTCACCCACACGATCCGTACACGATTCCCAAGGCGTTTTGGGATTTGTATGACGACAACGACATCCCTCTGCCGCAAACCCCGGCACAAACGGACCTCGACCCGCATTCCCAGCGCCTGCTGAAAGTGTATGACTTGTGGGGGAAACCGCTGCCTGTGGATAAGATTCGCGATGCCCGTCGAGCGTACTTCGGCGCGTGCAGCTACATCGACAGCAATATCGGAAAGTTACTGCAAACCCTGGAAGACACCGGTTTGATGGACGACACGATCATCGTGTTCTCCGGCGATCATGGGGACATGCTCGGCGAAAAAGGCCTTTGGTACAAAATGCACTGGTTCGAAATGGCCGCCCGTGTCCCCCTGCTGATCAGCGCACCCGGCCAGTTCGCCAGCGGCCGGGTCAGCGCGGCGGTGTCCACCGCCGACTTGCTGCCGACCCTGGTCGAACTGGCTGGCGGCACGCTGGAGCCAGGATTGCCGCTGGATGGCCGTTCGCTGGTGCCGCATCTGCAAGGGCAGGGCGGGCATGACGAGGTTTTTGGTGAGTACATGGCCGAAGGCACCGTCAGTCCGTTGATGATGATCCGTCGCGGCCCTTGGAAATTCATCTACAGCGAAGACGATCCGTGCTTGCTGTTTGATGTGCGCAACGATCCCAAAGAGTTGGAAGAACTCAGCCAATCACCGGAACATCAGCCCTTGTTCGCCGATTTTATCGCCGAAGCCCGAGCCAAGTGGGATATTCCGGCCATTCATCAACAGGTGCTCGCCAGCCAGCGACGCCGACGTTTCGTTGCCCAGGCCCTGACCCTGGGCAAACTCAAGAGCTGGGACCACCAGCCGCTGGTGGATGCCAGCCAGCAATACATGCGCAATCACATCGACCTCGACGATCTGGAGCGCAAGGCCCGTTATCCACAACCCTGCCAAAACCAATAACGTAAGGGCAAGCACATGCAAAAGTTATCCACAGTACTGACCGCTGGGCTGTTGGCGTTGAGCAGTGTTTCGGCGTGGGCCGAGCAAAGCTGCGAGACCGTAAAAATGGCCGACCCGGGCTGGAGTGACATCGCCGCGACCAACGCCATCACCGGTTTGCTGCTGGACGGTATGGGCTACAAGGCCAAGGTCGACACCCTCGCGGTGCCCATCACCTTCGGTGGCCTCAAGGATGGCCAGGTTGATGTGTTCCTGGGTAACTGGATGCCGGCGCAGCAAGGGTTCTATGACAAATTCGTGGCCACCGGCGACGTCACACAATTGGCCAAGAACCTGGACGGCACCGAGTTCACCCTGGCGGTTCCGGACTACGTCTGGGACGCAGGTGTGCATAACTTCGCCGACCTGAACAAATTCGCCGACAAGTTCGACAAGAAAATCTACGGCATTGGCTCCGGCGCCCCGGCGAACCTCTCGCTGAAGGAAATCATCAAAACCAATGATTTCGGCATGGGTGAGTGGAAGCTGGTGGAGTCCAGCGAGCAGGCGATGTTGGCGGAAGTCTCCCGGGCCGTGAAGAAACAGAAGTTCGTGACCTTCCTCGGCTGGACGCCGCACCCCATGAACGTGCAGTTGAAAATGCATTACCTCAAGGGCGGCGAAAAGTACTTCGGCGACACCGGCAGTGTTTATACCCTGACCCGCAAGGGTTATGCACAGGCCTGCCCCAACGTCGGCAAACTGTTGACCAACCTGAGTTTCACCCAGGAAATGGAAAACAGCATCATGTCTGAGGTGGTAAACAAGAAAGTCAGCAACGCCGAAGCGGCCAAGGCCTGGATCAAGGCCAACCCGGCGGTGCTGGATAAATGGCTGGACGGCGTGAAAACCCTGGATGGCAAGGAGGCGTTGGCGGCGGTGAAGGCCAAGCTCTAGGCATAATAGTGTGGCGAGGGAGCCTGCTCCCGCTGGGCTGGGCTGTAGGAGCTGCCGGAGGCTGCGATCTTTTGATTTTTTGATCTTTCGCTTTAGATTCAAGTGTCTTTGGAAAGATCGCAGCCTCGTTGCACTCGACAGTTCCTACGCGGCTCCTACAGGCCCGGCGGGAGCAAGCTCCCTCACCACGGTTGATAGTCCACCTGATATTCTTGCGCCAAACCCCATCCTTGAGGCCTCATGGCAATCCCCACTCGCCATTCACTCTTTCCTTTCCTGAGCTGGCTGCCACGGCAGACCCGCGCCAGCGTTGGTCGTGATCTGATCGTCGGGCTGAGCGGCGCTATTCTCGCGTTGCCGCAGTCCATTGCCTACGCCCTGATCGCCGGTTTGCCCCCTGAGTACGGCTTATACGCGGCGATTGTGCCCGTGCTGATCGCCTGTCTGTGGGGGTCGTCGTGGCACCTGATCTGCGGTCCTACGGCAGCGATCTCTATTGTCTTGTATGCCAGCGTCAGTCCTTTGGCTGTGCCCACCACCCAGGACTACATCACCTTGATCCTGCTGCTGACGGTACTGGCGGGCATTTTCCAATGGCTGCTGGGGCTGTTGCGGTTCGGCGCGCTGGTGAATTTCGTCTCACACTCGGTGGTGCTGGGTTTCACCCTGGGGGCGGCGGCGGTGATCGCGCTGGGGCAGCTGCCAAACCTGCTGGGCCTCGACCTGCCCAACGAAGCCACGGCGCTGAAAAGCCTGCTGATGTTGGCCAGCCAGATCGAGGCTGTGGATAAGCCTTCCTTGTTGCTGGGCTTGGGGACGCTGGGCCTGGGGGTGGTGCTCAAACGGCTGCTGCCGCGCTGGCCGAGCCTGTTGATAACGCTGGTTATCAGCAGCCTCTTGGTCTGGCTCTGGCCAGCGATGTTCGGGCATGTGGCGCTGGTCAGCGCCTTTGTCGGGCGTCTACCCCCTTTCACGCCGCTGCCTCTGGACCTGGACCTGATACTGCGCCTGCTGCCCGGCGCCGTCGCGGTGGGCATGCTTGGGCTGGTCACCAGCTTGTCCATCGCCCGCTCGTTATCGGTCCGCTCCGGGCAATTGCTCGATGCGAATCAGGAGGTCAGGGCGCAGGGGCTTTCCAACATCATTGGAGGGTTTTTCTCCGGATCATTGTCAGCCGGTTCCTTTACCCGTTCCGGCCTCAGCTATGAAGCCGGGGCCTGTTCGCCCCTGGCCGGGGTGTTCTCGGCATTATGGGTGGCCTTGTTTGCGGTAGCTGGTGCAAAACTGATCTCGCACATCCCGATTCCGGCCATGGCTGGCAGCATTCTGCTGATCGCCTGGGGGCTGGTGGACCATCGCGGCATCCGGGCGTTGTACCGCGTGAGTCGCGCCGAATTCATGGTAATGAGCCTGACCTGCCTGGCCACGTTGCTGCTGGAGCTACAAACCGCCATCTACGCCGGTGTACTCGCCTCGCTGTTTTTCTACCTCAAGCGCACCTCACAGCCGCGGGTGCAATATTTTCTCGAAGGCGAGGCAGATATCCTGCGTGTTGGCGGCTCGATCTTTTTTGGTGCCAGCCATTACCTGCAAGTGCGGCTGCAACGGATGCAAGCGCAGCGGGTGGTGATCGATGCCCAGCAGATCAACTTCATCGATTATTCCGGGGTGGAAATGCTGCACCAGGAAGCCCGGCGCCTGCGCAGCCAGGGGCGTAGCCTGACCTTGCGCAAGGCCAGGCCGCATGTGGTGGAGGAGCTGAAGAAGTTGGAAGGGCCGGAGCAGTGCCCCATCCATTTTGAAGAATAAAAAACCTCAGGCACGCACAACTTGGGGCCAGAGGATTTGTGGGAGCAAGCTTTGCTCCCACTGCAGCTTAAAGGGCCAACTGGCGGCGCAGCTCGGCCAACACCGGCGCGGTATCCGGGCGAACCCCGCGCCACAGGTAGAACGCTTCGCCAGCCTGTTCGGCCAGCATGCCCAGGCCGTCCATCGCCACCGCCGCGCCCTGTGCCTTGGCCCAGTGGCAGAACGAGGTAGGCTCCTTGCCATACATCATGTCGTAGCAAAACGTCTTGCCGGGCTCAATCAAACTTCCGGCAATCGGCGGTACATCCCCTGACAGGCTCGCCGACGTGGCATTGATGATCAGGTCCACCGGCTCTTGCAGCCAGTCAAAACCACTGGCCGAGACCGGGCCCAGGTCCGCGAACAACTCGGCCAGCAACTCGGCTTTTTCCACCGTGCGATTGGCGATGATCACCGAGGCCGGCGCTTCGGCCAGCAACGGTTCCAAGGCGCCGCGCACTGCGCCACCGGCCCCCAGCAACAGGATGCGTTTGCCCTTGAGGCTAAAGCCCGCGTTGACGGTCAGGTCCCGAACCAGCCCGGCACCGTCGGTGTTGTCACCCAACAGGCGACCGTCGGCCAGTTTGCTCAAGGTGTTGACCGCCCCGGCCCGTTGCGCTCGTTCGGTCAGGGTGTCGGCCAAGCGGAAGGCGTCTTCCTTGAACGGCACGGTGACGTTTGCCCCACGACCCTCGCGGAAAAATTCCCGCGCGCAACCGGCAAAATCGTCCAGGGGTGCCAGCAGTGTGGTGTAGTCCAGCGCTTGCCCGGTCTGTTCGGCAAACAGGCGGTGGATCAGCGGCGATTTGCTGTGGCCGATCGGGTTACCCATTACAACGTAGCGATCCATGGATGTTCCTCGTTCAGGCCGTCGCCAGCCAATCGCGGTCCTGCAGGAAGTACTCGGTCAGCCGCGCTTCTTCGCTGCCCGGTTCGGCTTTCCAGTCGTAGCCCCAGCGCACTTGTGGCGGCAGGGACATCAGGATCGACTCAGTGCGCCCGCCCGATTGCAGCCCGAACAGGGTGCCGCGGTCATAGACCAGGTTGAACTCCACGTAGCGTCCACGGCGAAATTCCTGGAATTGCCGTTGTTTGGCGGTGAACGGCTCGTGCTTGCGGCGACGGACGATGGGCAGATAAGCATCGATGTAGGCATCGCCGATGGCACGCATGAAAGCGAAGCTGGTGTCGAAGTCCCATTCGTTCAAGTCATCGAAAAACAGGCCGCCGATACCCCGTGGCTCGTTTCGGTGCTTGAGGTGGAAATAGCTGTCGCACCAGGCCTTGTAGCGCGGGTACACATCCGGGCCGAACGGGGCACAGGCCTGCTCGGCAATGCGGTGCCAATGCACGCAATCCTCGGCCACGCCGTAGTAAGGCGTCAGGTCGAAGCCGCCGCCGAACCACCAGACCGGCTCTTCGCCTTCTTTTTCGGCGATGAAAAAGCGCACGTTGGCGTGGGAGGTCGGCACATGGGGGTTGTGCGGGTGGATCACCAACGACACACCCAGGGCTTCGAAACCACGCCCGGCCAGTTCCGGCCGATGGGCGCTGGCCGACGGTGGGAGACCGCTGCCGAAGACGTGGGAAAAATTGACTCCACCCTTTTCAATCACCGTGCCGTTTTCGATCACCCGCGTGCGACCGCCACCACCGGCAGGCCGGGTCCAGGCATCTTCGACGAAGCGAGTGCCACCGTCTTCGGTTTCCAGGGCTGCGCAGATGCGGTCTTGCAGGTCGAGCAGGTAGGCTTTCACGGCCTCGGTGCGAGTGGACATGACATCACCTTGATCAGGGCTACGCTACGCGGCGTACAACGGGCCGGTGGCAAATGGGCGCACAGGATACCACCGCGCTTGCCCACGCCACAGTTGACGAAGGTCAAGCTTAGGAGTCCGATAGCAGGCTTGGTAAAAAGTCCCGCGACAAGGAGCGAGTGAAGATGGCCAAACGTATCCAGTTCAGTTCTCACGGTGGCCCCGAAGTGCTTGAGTACGTGGGCTACCAGCCTGCCGAGCCGGGACCGCAGCAAGTGCGCGTCAGCAACAGGGCGATCGGCCTGAACTTCATCGACACCTATTACCGCAGCGGTCTTTATCCGCCGCCGGCCCTGCCATCGGGCCTGGGCGCCGAAGGGGCCGGCGTGGTCGAGGCGATCGGCTCAGGCGTCACGCGGTTCAAGGTCGGTGACCGGGTGGCCTATGGCAGTGGTCCGCTGGGGGCCTACAGCGATGTGCATGTGTTGCCCGAAGCCAACCTGGTGCATTTGCCCGAATCCATCAGTTTCGAACAGGCGGCCGGTGTGATGCTCAAGGGCCTGACCGTGCAGTACCTGTTGCGTCAGACTTATGAACTCAAAGGTGGCGAAACCATCCTGTTCCATGCCGCCGCCGGTGGCGTGGGCTCCCTGGCCTGCCAATGGGCCAAGGCCTTAGGCGTGAAGCTGATCGGTACCGTCAGCTCACCGGAAAAAGCGGCAATCGCCAAATCCCACGGCGCTTGGGAAACCATCGATTACAGCAAGGAAAACGTCGCACAGCGTGTGCTGGAATTAACTGACGGTAAAAAAGTGCCGGTGGTGTATGACGGGGTCGGTAAGGACACCTGGCTGACTTCCCTGGACAGCGCAGCCCCCCGTGGCCTGGTGGTGAGCTTCGGCAATGCCTCCGGTGCGGTGGACGGCGTGAACCTGGGGATCCTCGCAGCCAAAGGCTCGCTGTACGTCACCCGCCCGACCCTGGGGACTTACGCCAACAATGCTGAAAACCTGCAACGCATGGCCGACGAACTGTTCGGGATGATCAGCAGCGGCAAGATCAAAGTGGATATCAACCAGCGTTATCCACTGGCGGAAGCGGCCAAGGCCCAGGCCGAGTTGTCGGCGCGGCGTACGACCGGGTCGACCATTCTTCTGCCTTGAATGACAGGGTGTTTGTGATGGCCTCATCGCGGGCAAGCCTTGCTCCCACAGGTTTTACCCTGTGGAAGTAGGCCTTGCCCTCACAGGTTTTTACTCTGTGGGAGCAAGGCTTGCCCGCGATGAACCATGACGCGGTATCAGTCCGGCCGTACCACTTTCCCGGTGGCCAGGTCGCGAATCACACTCGGGTTCTTGCGCCCGCCGAGGTTGCCGCCAAGCACCAGGTCGATCTGCCCACGGAAATACTGCTCGACGCGAATCCGCGTGCGCGCCGCCGGACGGCCCTGAGGGTTGGCCGAAGTAGAGACCAGCGGCCCGACCAGCGAACACAAATCTCGCACGGTGGGATGATCGCTGACCCGCAGTGCGACGGTGTCGTGCACGCCGGTGATCCATTCCGGCAGCAGATTCTGGTGCGGCACCAGCCAGGTATTGGGCCCCGGCCAGGTGCTGGCCATGCGGTCCATCCAGGTGTCGGGGAAGTCTTCGAACAGAAAGTCGAACTGGTGAATATTGTCAGCCACCAGAATCAGCCCCTTGTCGGGCAGCCGCGACTTGATCGCCAGCAGGCGTTCCACCGCCTCCTCGCTCCACGGGTCACAGCCCAGACCCCAGACCGCTTCGGTTGGATAGGCAATCACCGCCCCGGCACGAATTTCTCGCGCGGCTTGTTGCACACGCCAACTGTTGACCATGAAGGATTCTCCGCAACGCAAATAAGGCTGTGCGCAGTTTACCGATCTTCCTTGTAAAACCTAGCGTGTCCGCGCTAACCAGCGCCCGTGGTCCCACACAGCCCGTCCCTCCATTTCCAGCTCGGTCAGTGCCGCCAGTACTTTAGGCAGGCCCCAACCACTGGCCTCGGCCAGCGCCTCGCTGGTGAGCGGCGCGGCATGGAGCAAGCGCAACAGCGGGTGTGTCGACGGCGCGGGCTCTGAGGTGAGCGGTAACCGCTGCCAACCTCGCAACGCTTCAAGGATGTGTTCGACGGTTTCCACCAGCGCCGCGCCGTCGCGGATCAGTTGATGGCAGCCCCGGGCACCGGGATGGTGGATCGATCCCGGGATGGCGTATACCTCGCGGCCCTGTTCCGCCGCCAATCGTGCCGTGATGAGCGAGCCGCTGGCGACGCTGGCTTCGACCACCAGCACGCCAAGGGACAAGCCGCTGATGATTCGGTTGCGCCGCGGAAAGTTGCTGGCGTGGGGCGGCGCGTCCAGCGGGAACTCCGATAACACGGCACTGCCCTGGGCGATCATCGCGTCCGCCAGGCGCCGATTGCGCTGTGGATAAAAATTTTCCAGCCCGGTGCCCAGCACGCCGACGGTTTGCCCGCCAACATCCAGCGCGGCCTGATGGGCCGCGGCGTCGATGCCCAGGGCCAGGCCGCTGGTGATGACAAAACCGGCGCCGGCCAGGCTTCGGGAAAACGCCGCGGCCGTGTCCATACCCGGACGCGATGCGCGACGACTACCGACCATCGCCAATTGCGGTTTTTCCAGAATCCCGGCGTCGCCGGCGACGAACAGCAGCGGTGGCGCAGCGCTGATCTGCGCCAGCAGCGCCGGGTAATCAGGTTGGTCCCACATCAGTAGATGCTGGCCCGAACCCTCCAGCCAGGCCAATGCATGGGCGGCACCGTCACGCACATCCGGGTTGCGCCGAGCCTCGGCACACGCCATGGGTAACCCCAGCGCTCGCCACGCGCTGGCCGGCGCACTGATGGCTTTGGAGGCTGAGCCAAAGGCTTGCATCAGGGTCATGAAACGTTTGGGCCCCAGCTCCGGCAAGCGATGCAAGCGAAGACGGGCCTCCAGTTCCGCAGGGGAAACCGAAGCAAATTCAGGCAATGACATGTGATCATCCTTGATCGTTATAAGCCCCGTTCAAACGGGAACAAGCTGTGGATAACTCTGTTGGTAACTTGTGAGACCCGTTACGGATTGCGCACCTTGTCGAGCACCTCCAGTGAGCGTGTGGCGTACAGCACCAAGCCATAGCTGAGTTTGTCGTAGGTGCGGAAAACCATCAGCAGGCCGGCCCGTTGATCCGGGATCTTCACCGATTGGCCGCTGATGCGGTCGCGCACGGTTTCACCGGTTTTCATCACCGCCAGCACGTTGCCTTCGACCAGCCCGTCGCGCCGGCCCTTGTTCAGGGTGACCACATCCAGCGCGCCGATCTGGGTGACGCCCCGAGGCACGTCAAGGATCAACCCATTGATGTCCGACGTTGGCGCGCTGGGCATGAACGTCGAGTTGATCGAGCGTTCTTCGCCACTGAACAGGCGGTCACCGAGGCGTACTTCCTGGGTGGTGCGTTGCAGGGCGAGGGTGGTGACATCGCCCTCGGTCGCAATGACCTCACCGCTGCCGATGTCGTCGGCGTTGATGCCCAGGAGTTCCTTGGTCTCGGGATCGGTGTAGACCTTGCCCTGGCGGAAGATGCCGTACGTCGACTGGCTCTCGTCGAATGCGCCACGGGCAAAGATCTGGTCGCCCGTGCCACTGAGTACCCGTTCGGCATCGCCGGCGACGATGTAGGGTGCCTTGTCGAAATCCTCGGCCTTGTCGACGATACGGTTGCTCAGCAGAAAGCTGTTGATGGCTTGCAGCGGGATGCTCGGGATGGCATCGGCCACTGGCGAGCTACGGATGCGCGGCGACAGTTTGATGGTGCCCCGTGAAGCGCCGCGATTGAGGGTCAGTTTCGGCTGACCGTTGACGTAGACCAGTGACAGGGTGTCGCCGGGATAAATCAGGTTCGGGTTTTCGATCTGCGGGTTGGCCTGCCAGAGCTCCGGCCATTTCCACGGCTCGCGCAGGTATTTACCGGAAATGTCCCACAGCGTGTCCCCCGTCACCACTGTGTATTGCTGGGGAAAACCTTCCCGAAGTTGCACTTGCCCGTGCGCGATACCGGCCGAGGCCAGAAGGAGCAGGGCGAGTAGTGATTTCCTCATGCGGTGAATCCCTTTATTATGTGCGTTCGCGTAAAACGCCAGAGCCCCCGTGGCCCGCTCCTTGAAGAGCTACGTTTTACAACGGTAGCCTGCATCCTCGGACACGCCAGGCCAGCCACCCGACTTTACCTCATGCGTGCATTTATCAAGCTTATGGCCATTTTGAACATTCTCGAATTTCCGGACCCGCGCCTGCGCACTATCGCCAAACCAGTGGCCGTAGTGGACGACGAAGTGCGTCAGTTGGTCGATGACATGTTTGAAACAATGTATGAAGCGCCAGGCATCGGCCTCGCCGCGACCCAGGTCAACGTGCACAAGCGTATCGTCGTGATGGACCTCTCCGAAGACCGCAGCGAGCCTCGGGTGTTCATCAATCCCGAGTTCGAAACCCTGACCGACGAGATGGAGCAATACCAGGAAGGCTGCCTCTCGGTGCCGGGCTTCTACGAAAACGTCGACCGCCCGCAGAAGGTCAAGATCAAGGCCCTGGATCGCGACGGCAAGCCTTACGAGCAGGTCGCCGAAGGGTTGCTGGCGGTGTGCATCCAGCACGAGTGTGACCATCTCAACGGCAAGTTGTTCGTGGATTACTTGTCTAATCTCAAGCGTGACCGGATCAAGAAAAAACTGGAAAAACTTCATCGCCAGAATGCTTGATGCCCCCCTTCAAAGGCTTGCCGCGGCAAGCCTTTTTCTTTTTGCGACTGCTTTGTAATTGAGAGCTTCCCATGACTGAGCCACTGCGCATCGTCTTTGCCGGCACGCCCGAGTTTGCCGCAGAACACCTCAAGGCCCTGCTGGCCAGCCCTCATGAAATCGTGGCGGTCTACACCCAGCCGGATCGACCGGCTGGCCGCGGGCAAAAACTGATGCCCAGCCCGGTCAAGCAACTGGCCCTGGAAAACGGTCTGCCGGTGTTGCAGCCGCCAACCCTGCGCGACGCGCAAGCCCAGGCCGAACTGGCCGCGCTGAAGCCGGATTTGATGGTGGTGGTTGCCTACGGTTTGATCCTGCCCCAAGTGGTGCTGGATATTCCGCGCCTGGGTTGCATCAACAGTCACGCCTCGTTGCTGCCGCGCTGGCGCGGTGCGGCGCCGATCCAGCGCGCCGTGGAAGCGGGCGATGCCGAGAGCGGCGTGACCGTGATGCGCATGGAGGCGGGCCTGGACACCGGGCCGATGCTGCTCAAGGCCAGCACGCCTATCAGCGCCGAAGACACTGGCGGCAGCCTGCACGACCGCCTGGCGTTCATCGGCCCGCCGGCCGTGGTCCAGGCCATTGCCGGCCTGGCCGCCGGTACGCTGGAAGGCGAAGTGCAGGACGACAGCCTCGCCACCTACGCTCACAAACTGAACAAAGACGAAGCCCGCATCGACTGGAGCCGTCCGGCCATCGAGCTGGAGCGCCTGGTGCGTGCTTTCAATCCGTGGCCGATCTGCCACAGCACCTTGAATGGCGAAGCCTTGAAAGTGCTGGCCGCAAGCTGCGCCGAAGGGAAGGGCGCCCCGGGTGAAATCCTCGGCGCCAGCAAGGACGGCCTCATCGTCGCGTGTGGCGAACAGGCGCTGTGCCTGACCCGTCTGCAATTGCCCGGTGGCAAGGCGCTGAACTTCAGCGATTTGTTCAACAGCCGCCGTGAGAAATTTGCCGTCGGCACCTCTCTGGGCCAAGCGGCGGACGCCTCATGAACCCGCGTCTGGCCGCCGCCAAGGCACTTGCCGCCGTCCTCAGCGGCAAGGCCTCACTCAACAGTTCGCTGCCGACCCAACTGGACAAGGTTGAAGACCGGGATCGCGGTTTCACCCAAGACCTGGCGTTCGGCACCGCCCGCTGGCAGCCTCGGCTGTCGGCCCTGGCGGCCAAGCTGTTGCAGAAACCGTTCAAAGCGGCCGATGCCGACGTCGAAGCGCTGCTGCTGGTGGGGCTCTATCAGTTGCTCTACACCCGCGTTCCCGCCCACGCCGCCATCGGCGAAACCGTGGGCTGCGCCGAGAAGCTGAAAAAGCCCTGGGCCAAGGCCTTGCTCAATGCCGTGCTGCGTCGTGCGCAACGGGAAAGCGAAGCCCTGCTGGCCGAGCTGGAACACGACCCGGTGGTGCGCACCGCCCACCCGCGCTGGTTGCAGAAATCCCTGAAGGCCTTCTGGCCCGAGCAATGGGAAGCCATCTGCGCAGCCAACAATGCCCATCCGCCGATGATCCTGCGGGTCAACCGTCGACACCATACTCGCGATGCCTACCTGGCGTTGCTGGGCGAAGCCGGCATCCCGGCCACGCCGTGCCAGTACAGCCGCGACGGTATCGTGCTGCAAACCCCGGGCGATGTGCGCGCGCTGCCGGGCTTCGCCGAGGGCTGGATCAGTGTTCAGGACGAAGCCGCCCAACTGGCCGCCGACCTGCTGGAACTGGCGCCCGGCCAACGGGTGTTGGACGCCTGCTGCGCCCCGGGTGGCAAAACCTGTCACATTCTTGAGGCCGAGCCGAAGCTGGCCGGTGTGGTGGCAGTAGACCTGGAAGCCAAGCGCCTGGTGCGCGTGAAGGAAAACCTCGAACGCCTGGGCCTGGATGCCGAGCTGATCGCCGCCGACGGCCGCGACACCGCGGCCTGGTGGGATGGCAAGCCGTTCCAGCGCATCCTGCTGGACGCACCGTGCTCAGCCACCGGCGTGATCCGCCGTCATCCGGACATCAAGCTCACCCGCCAGCCGGACGACATCGTCGCACTGGCGGTGTTGCAGGGCGAACTGCTCGACGCCCTGTGGATCACCCTGGAAGTGGGCGGCATCCTGCTTTACGCCACCTGTTCGACCTTGCCGACCGAGAACACCGAAGTGATCGAAGCCTTCCTCGCCCGCACCCCGGGCGCCCGGGAGCTGGACATTGCCAGCCAGGCCGGCCTGAAGCAGCCCCATGGTCGGCAATTGCTGGCCCAGGAAGGCGGTCACGACGGGTTCTACTACGCCAAACTGATCAAAATCGCCGCCGTACGCGGTTAAGACCGATTCCATAAGGAGTGACTGGATGAAAATCATCATCCTCGGCGCAGGGCAGGTCGGCGGTTCGCTGGCGGAACATCTGGCCAGTGAAGCCAACGACATCACAGTGGTCGACACCGACGGTGAACGCCTGCGGGACCTGGGCGACCGTCTCGACATCCGCACCATACAAGGACGTGGTTCCTTGCCTACGGTGCTGCGTCAGGCCGGTGCCGACGATGCCGACATGCTGGTGGCCGTCACCAACAGCGACGAAACCAACATGGTGGCCTGCCAGGTCGCTCACACGTTGTTTCACACCCCGACCAAGATCGCCCGGGTGCGCGAAGCGGCCTACCTGACCCGCGCCGACCTGTTCGACAACGAAGCGATTCCGGTGGATGTGCTGATCAGCCCCGAGCAGGTGGTGACCAATTACATCAAGCGCCTGATCGAGCACCCGGGCGCCTTGCAGGTCATCGATTTTGCCGAAGGCAAGGCGCAGCTGGTGGCGGTCAAGGCCTACTACGGCGGGCCGCTGGTGGGGCAGCAACTGCGCCAGTTGCGTGAGCACATGCCGAATGTGGAGACACGGGTCGCGGCGATTTTCCGACGTGACCGGCCGATTCTTCCACAGGGCGATACGGTGATCGAAGCGGACGATGAGGTGTTTTTCATCGCCGCCAAGGCGAATATTCGCGCGGTGATGAGCGAAATGCGTCGTCTCGACGAGAACTACAAACGCATCGTGATCGCCGGCGGCGGGCAGATTGGCGAGCGCCTGGCCGAAGCCATCGAAAGCCGCTACCAGGTCAAGATCATCGAGATGAACCCGGCGCGCTGCCGCTACCTCTCGGACACCCTCGACAGCACCGTGGTGCTACAGGGCAGCGCCTCGGACCGCGACCTGCTGATGGAAGAGAACATCGCCGACGCCGACATCTTCCTGGCCCTGACCAACGACGACGAAGCTAACATCATGTCGTCGCTGTTGGCCAAGCGCCTGGGGGCGAAGAAGGTGATGACCATCATCAACAACCCGGCCTACGTCGACCTGATCCAGGGCGGCGACATCGACATCGCCATCAGCCCGCAACTGGCCACCATCGGCACCTTGCTGGCTCACGTGCGCCGCGGCGACATCGTCAGCGTGCACTCCCTGCGCCGTGGCGCGGCGGAAGCCATCGAGGCGATTGCCCACGGCGATGCCAAATCCAGCAAAGTGATCGGCAAGGCCATCCGCGACATCGGCTTGCCGCCAGGCACCACCATCGGCGCGATCATCCGCGACGAACAAGTGCTGATCGCCCATGACGACACCGCGATCCAGACCGGCGACCATGTGATCCTGTTCCTGGTGGACAAAAAACACATTAGCGACGTCGAGAAGCTGTTCCATGTGGGGTTGAGCTTCTTCTGACAAAACCTTCCCTGTGGCGAGGGAGCTTGCTCCCGCTGGCCTGCGAAGCAGGCCCTCTCCCACAGAGGATCTCCATTGCTCACAAATATTGTGAGCAACCCCAACCCCCCTGTGGGAGCGAGCCTGCTCGCGATAGCTATTTAGCTGCCAACTGATCAACCCCTGACACAACCGATAAGGACGCCGCCATGCTCGACTCCCTGGAAAAAATGCTCGCCAAGGGTGTGGATAACTCCCTGCTGCGCTTCGGCCTGGGCAAGGGTTACCTCGATCTTGGCGAATTCGCCCGGGCAGCCGAACACCTCCAACGCTGCGTCGAATTCGATCCCAAGTATTCAGCAGCATGGAAACTACTGGGCAAGGCCCACCAAGGCCACGGCGACTTACCGGCAGCGCGCCAAGCCTGGGAACAAGGTCTGGAGGCCGCCCGGGCCCACGGCGACAAACAGGCCGAAAAGGAAATGACCGTGTTCCTGAAGAAACTGGATCGCCAGCACTGACAAACTTTCAGCCCAGCACAGCCCCCGTGGCGAGGGAGCTTGCTCCCGCTTGAGTGCGCAGCACTCATAAAAAAGCCCACTCCCCGATCCAGCAAGCTGAAATGATTTGAATCCAATCCGCTCCTTGTAGAGAATCGCCGCCTTTACCTCGAAAGGAAACGAGCGATGAAGTTCGAAGGGACTTTCCAATACATGGGCAATCACGGGATCGTCTTCAACGTCTCGCAGATCACCCTCACCGACAGCGAACGTGGGCGCCTGCGTGAGCTGCATTTTGGCGAGGCGAAAAGCGCCCACTATGAGGTCAACAGCAAGGTCGTCGAGGTGTACGACAAGATGCAGGCCAAGAGCCTGCCGTGCGTGATGATGATCGGCATCTCCAAACCGCTGACCCGGCAACAGGGTGATGCCCTCAACGCTCAGCGCACCACGATCGCCAACCTTGCAGCCACGGCCTTCACTGCCGCCGCCAAGGCCGTGGCTCCCTCTTACGTGGCGATATCTGTAGGGGCCGGTGTGCGCACGTATGCCAATGAAATCCTGCCCACCTACCATGCGGGCGACGTACTGGTCAGCATAGAGGCGCAGGTCAACGGCGGTATCGGCCCGCAACGCACCCTCTCGACATTGATCATCAAGGCCTGACTGGAGACGTACATGTCCGTAATTACTCAATTGGTCATTGCCTTGGTGTTGTCCTTTCTGCTCGATCGATTCCTCAAACCCTATCTGCTACGCAAGTGGCTAGGCGTGGTGTTGGTGGCGGCGGGTGCGGTTGGCTGCGTTTTGGCCGGTCAGACCCGCTTGTTGGGGTTTGATCTGGGGTTGCTGTCGGCTTTTGCCGTGGCGATAGGGATGGGGTTGTTCATGAAGCGGCGGCGGTTTGAGTAGGTTGGCTGAGTGGGAAAGTCGGGCGGATTTAATATCAGAAAATATATCTGTCCCCTTATTCGGTCCCCTTATTCGCTAGAGGACTATCCATTAGTCATTTGATATGTCGGTAGACCTTTGTTGTGCGCAACGAGAATCCTGCCCCCTCATATAAACGATGGGCAGATTCACGATCTGGGTTGGATGTTAGATCCAGTGTTTTCGCGCCGAGCTCATGGCTTTTTTCTATTGCTGCTTCTATGAGTGTTTTGCCGATCCCTTGGCCTCGAGCACTGGCATCTACTACGACGTCTTCGATCCAAGCACGAACGCCTGTCGGAATACGAAAATGAACTAGGGTTAGCGCCCCCAAGATGCTTCCTCCACTTGCTACTCTCACGACTAATAAATGGGAGCACGCTGAATCCACGATCTGCTTCAAATCTTCCATTGTCATAGCTTGAGCGTTTTTGGAAAGCTGTGGGAGAAGGTCATTCAAAGATCTGAGCAGCATAGGATCGGTCTCTTGAACCACCTCGACAATAGCGGATTGGTTTGTCATTAGAGATCCTCAAGTGAAAGGGGGGAAGCTTCAATGGTTCAATTCTACACATTACTCCAAAGGGTCTACGAGTGACCGCTTCTGGGCCGATAGCTGACTTTCGTGAGAGGCTGCAATCGACCCAATATAGACAGTCCGTCCCTCCCGTGAAACCGAGCGAGATGGAGACTGTTTTCCCGCTCGCTCCTGTAACATCCGACACCTCACCCTCGAGAACATGGAAAATGGATTCTCACTCGATTTTGGCTTTTACCTTTGTCGCAGCTATTGCCATCGCTAGCCCGGGGCCTGCGACCTTGATGGCGATCAACAACAGCCTGTCCTATGGACAGCGCAGTGCAGTATGGTCATCTCTTGGCAACGCGAGTGGCCTGTTCTGTCTGTCGGCCGCCGCTATGTTGGGATTGGGGGCGCTACTTGCCAGCTCCGAATGGCTGTTCAACGCGGTGAAGATCATCGGCGCTGGTTATCTGTTCTATCTGGGGATAAAGCAGTTATTCAAAAGAGGCCCGATGCTCCCGGACACTGTTCAGGATGACTTGAAGAAGAGCAGACCCACTCGTTCCAAATTGTACAAGTCGGCCTTCCTGACGGCAGTGACCAACCCTAAGGCGACGATGTTTTTTACCGCGCTGTTCCCGCAGTTCATCGATCAGAGCGCGACGCTGCTACCGCAGTTCTTGATCCTCACCTCAATCTTCATGGCGTTGTCAGTGGCGTCCTTGAGTCTCTATGCCTCGATCGCCTCTCGGGCCAAGGGTGTGCTGACCCGACCCGAACTATCCCGTTGGGTAAGCCGGGTGGTTGGTTCGACGTTCATCTGTTTCGGAGCTTCCATCCTGACCATGCGTCGACAGATAGCATAAGAGAAGTTCGTTTATTAATGAATGTCCGTTCAACCCAAAGCGGCCATTCGCAAACGGCGGCTCTTGCCAGCAGCAGCTGTTGGCAAGAACCTGCCATCCTCTAGACCGCCGCAGCCACGCGGGCTCTGGAACACCAGGCGAAAGTTAGGACCATCAGCAGTCCCAGGCCCG
Source organism: Pseudomonas sp. LBUM1664 (assembly GCF_059695895.1). NCBI lineage: Bacteria > Pseudomonadati > Pseudomonadota > Gammaproteobacteria > Pseudomonadales > Pseudomonadaceae > Pseudomonas > Pseudomonas sp. LBUM1664. The sequence continues at coordinate 82,237 of NZ_CP166791.1, forward strand.
CCATCGCTGCTCCGGCCAGTGATATTGCCGGATATCCTAACCCTGCGTTGATCACCGCTCCGCCTAGCGCGGCACCAATCGCATTGCCGAAGTTGAACGCACCGATGTTCACTGCCGAGGCCAGATTGGGCGCGTCTTTGGCAGCTTCCATCACACGCATCTGCAGCGGAGGCACCACGGCGAAGCTGGCGATACCCCATACGAGGATGCTCACGGCAGCCGACATCTGCCAACGCATCAGTATTGTGAATGCCAGTAGTACAAGAATCAGCACGCTCAGCGAAACGATCAGGGTACGGTCGATCGAACGGTCTGCCGCCTTGCCGCCCCATATATTGCCTAGGGTCAAGCCTACGCCGAACAGCACAAGCATGGCCGTGCTAAAGGTGGTGGACGCATGGGTCTCTCTGCTCAAGATCGGCGCGATATAAGTAAAGACGGTGAACATCGCGCCCGAGCCGACCACGGTCAGGGCCAGCGCCGCCAGTACCGGGCCGCGTCCCAATACCCGAATTTCGGCCAGCACGCCCTCGCTTTTCGGAAGCGGCAGGTTGGGCAGAGCGAACCACAACACAGCCATGGTCACCACGCCCAGCCCGGCAATGCCCCAGAACGCGGTGCGCCAGCCGAGCAGTTCGCCAAACCAGGTAGCCAGCGGCACACCGCCGATGGTCGCCAGGGTCAGGCCCATGAACATGGCGGCGACGGCCCCGGCGCGTTTGTCCGGCGCGACCACACTGGCGGCTACGATGGAACCGACGCCAAAGAACGCGCCGTGGTTGAGCGAGGTCACGAGGCGGGCGACCAGCAGGCCGTAGTAGTCGGTTGCCATGGCTGACATCAGGTTACCCAGCGTGAAAATTGCCATGAGTCCAATCAGCAGATGACGTCGGGGAATCTTGCCCGTGGTCAAGGTCATCAGTGGCGCGCCGAGCAGCACCCCCAGGGCATAGGCGCTGACCAAAAGACCAGCGGCGGGAATGGAAACGCCAAGGTCGGTAGCTATGCTGGGCAACATGCCCATGGGGGCGAATTCGGTGACGCCAATGCCAAAGGCACCGATGGCGAGTGCTACAAGGGGGGGATTGATACGCATGGAAGTCTCCTCATTTATGCACCAGATGTTACGATCTGCGCTTTTAGGGCAGTAGACTGCTTGACTGGCAAGCACCTTTGCGTATGAGGCAAAAATGGACTTCAACGGCAGATCAGGTGAGATGGCTGTGTTCGCTATGGTGGCGCAGGAAGGAAGCCTGTCGGCTGCGGCGCGGGCGTTAGGGCTGACACCCTCGGCAGTCAGCAGGGTCATCGCGCGCACGGAACACCGCCTCGGCACCCGCCTGCTGATTCGCACTACCAGGGCATTAGCCTTCACTGCCGAGGGCGAGGTGTATCTTCGTGGCGCTCGGCGCATCCTGGCCGACATGGGCGAGGTCGAGGAAGCCATCGCTGATCAGGGCGTACCCAAAGGCAGATTGCGGGTTAGTGCTGCCCTTGGCCACGGTCGCTTGGCCATCGTGCCCTTGGTGGCGGCATTCAGCGCCCGCTACCCGAACATTGTCGTTGACCTCACCTTAGGCGACGAAGTGGTTGACATCCTCGGAGGCCAGGCCGACGTAGCGGTGCGCTTTGGCCACCTGCCAGACAGCCCCCTTACAGCGCGCAGGATCGGCGACACCGGCCAGGTACTGGTGGCGTCACCTAAGTACCTGCAGCACCACGGCACCCCTCAAGAACCGGAAGACTTGCTGCGGCACAACTGCCTTCGCTTCAACTTCCGCCGTGCGGAGCCCGACTGGCCCTTCACCCGTGACGGCAGCGGGTTTTCTTTGAAGATCAGCGGCAATATCGAATGCAGTAGTGGCGAAGCGCTGGCGCAACTGGCTCGGTTAGGTGCCGGTATCGCGCGCATCGGCGAGTTCACTGTCGCCGAGGACCTGCAACGCGGTGATCTGGTACCCCTGCTAGAGTCCTGGAACCCTGGCGACAGGGAACCGATTCATGCGGTGTTCGTTGGCGGTACAGCCATGCCGGCGCGAATACGTGTGTTTGTGGACTTCTTGCTAGAGCACCACCGGATGTAAGCAACTCCTGGCTCGATCGTTTTCACAGAGGATATTCGTGGGCACCACGCAATCCGAAGCTGGCGTCGATAGACGACTTTAATCGGCCATAACGCGCGCACCCAATCTGTTTGTGACCAATGTGGCCGCAATCATGGGGGTCTGAAATATACGCGCGAATGACTGCTTTTGGCTGTGGCAGCCAGTCGCGGCAGACCGCCATCGACCCCTAGCGGACACTCCTCAGGATTACCCTCTAGGCATCACGATATTCGATTCGATTTTTTTCCCCATGCTGATGCGTGGTTCGATCGAGTAGCCTAGAGACTCGTAGAAAGTTTTGACGTTCTCATTTGCGCTGACAATTTGCAGGTTGATTTTCATGCACCCTCGGGCAGTCAAGGCGCCCTCAGCATGATGGATCAGGTTTGCCCCTAAACCTTTTCTACGATGTGAGGGATGCACCGCAACCGAGTACAACCATCCACGATGGCCGTCGTACCCAGCCAGAACGGTGCCAACAACTTCATTTCCTACCAGAGCAACAAAAAAGAGGCCATCCGATACGGCCAGCTTCTTGTCGATAGCAAGGTCAGGGCTGTTGTGCGCGGTTTCGTAACCGAATACGGCTTCCCATAGTTCCATGACGGAAAGTCGATGGTGTTCGTTTGAATAGTCGGCAATAGCATCCATGGCACAGCCCTCGAATTGAAAAGGCTGACGCTATCTCCCCGTCGAGGATGCTGTCCACTGTCTTCTTCTGGCCCAGAGTGTGTAAAAACGCGCTGATGCACCGTCGGCGCGCAGCGCTGACGGTTGTTAGCTGAGTGATTGCTCGCAACAAGTCCTGCGGATCATCACGAGGGCCTGGGAGCCCCTAGCACCGCTTCTACCTTGCTGGGTGGCCAAAATACAGACCTCTTCAGGCCGACAGCGCCTTCATTAAACCGCTGGTACCGAGAATTTTCATGACCCGCTTCAAGTTGTAGGCGAGGACGTTCAAGCTCATCTCCGCACTCACTCCGTTCAGCTTTCGTGTCAGGAAATGCGTGGCGCCCATCCATTGTTTGAGTGTCCCGAAGGGATGCTCGACCGTACGTTTGCGGACTCGCATCATGTCCGGCGCGTTGCTCAGCCTGTTCTGCATTTCCTCCAGTACGGCTTCATGCTCCCAGCGTCGAACCCGCCGTTCCGTGCTCGGTGTGCACTGCGGTTTCATTGCGCAGCCCTTGCATTTCGAACTCCAGTAACGGTGCAGCGTCAGGCCTTTTTCAACGTTGGTATAGCGCCAGATCAGTGCTTCTCCCGCCGGGCAAATGTATTCGTTTTTTGCCGCGTCGTAGATGAAAGCATCGTTATTGAAACGCCCGTCCGCTTTGGCTCCAGAGGTCATCGGCTTGGGCACATAGGCAGTGATGCCTGCATCGTGACAAGCCAGGATCTCTTCGCTTTTGAAGTAACCTCGATCAGCCACTACCGACAACGTTTCTGACGCCATAGCCTCGCAGGCCTGCTTGGCCATCGAGCTGAGTTGATCGCGGTCGGAACCGACGTTGGTAACCTCATGTGCAACGATCAAATGGTGCTGGGTATCGACCGCTGTCTGCACGTTGTAACCGACGATTCCAGTGCCGCGCGTCATCATGGAGCGGGCGTCTGGATCGGTCAGTGAGACCTGTTTATCCGGTGATTCGTTGAGTTGAGTTTCAATGACCTGTAACTCTTTCATCTGAGCTTTGAGCTTGTCGATTTTCTCTTGCAGACGAGTAGCCTTAGGCTGGGCGATCGAGGGTTCTTGCCGATCGGCTTCGTCGAGCGCAGTCAGGTACCGATTGATACCCGATTCAATTTCTTCCATTCGCCGCTTGAGTTTGGCGCTGGTGAAATTGCGGTCGCGGTTGTTGACCGCCTTGAATTTGCTGCCGTCGATGGCGACCAGATTTTCTCCGAACAGTCCCAGCTGCTGGCACAGCACCACGAACTGGCGGCAGACACCTCGGATGGCCTTGCTGTTGTCTTTTCGGAAGTTGGCGATGGTCTTGAAATCGGGCATCAAACGCCCGGTCAGCCACATCAGCTCGACGTTGCGTTGGACCTCTCGTTCAAGACGCCGGCTCGATGGAATGCGGTTCAGATAGCCGTAGATGTAGATCTTCAGCAGGATCGCGGGATGGTAAGCCGGCCGGCCAGTATCAGCCGGTATGGCGCCCTCGAAACCCAGTTTGACCAGGTCGAGTTCGTCGACAAAGACGTCGACTACGCGCACCGGATTGGTATCCGTGACGTAATCGTCGAGGCTCGCCGGAAGGAAGGTGCCTTGGCCTCGATGTTCACCTTGGATAAAGCGCTTCATGGGCGATCCCTGCGATGAAATCCTCAGAAATCATAGCAAGGGTTTGCGAAAGCGTTTTTACACACTCTGGGCCGTTTACGGCCTATCACTAGAAAGGATGGTGGCGGAATATGCGGAAAAAGAATTTGAGGCTATTTAGAGATTATTCGTCCGCTTCTGCGGATGGAAGAACCAAAACCCGACGCCAGACGTCGGGTTTTTTCGTTGGGGGAATAAATACTATTGTCGCGGTTCCACGTTATCCAACACCCGATTCGCCAGCAACGAACTCAGCTCAATCAACTGCTGAATACCAAGCGCCACATGACGCCTCGATCCATCCAACTCAAACGCCAGATCATTCACCATGGCATCAGCCGAAGCCAGCGTCTCACTGAGATTAGCGAGCAAGCATTCGTTATCGAGGCCTTTCACGATGGTGAATACCTGCCCTGGTTTTGGCTCGTCTTGAGATTTTTCAGATTTCGGCAGCAAGTAGTAATCAAGCACGCGTTTGGTGGTTTCGTCTTGCTGCTTGGCTTTGGATTTTGCAGATTGTGGGGTGGGGTCTGCATCTGGGGGATTTGGAGTTGCTTTGAACATTTTCACGTTTCCTTTGTTAGTAGGCCGCTACCGTCTCGCTACTAAACGAAAGGGAGGCAGCTGTGCGCAAGTTAGTAGACCGGTAGGAAAACGGAAAACCCGGCGCGCCCGAAGGCGCCATGCGCACAGCCACCATCGAGTGCAGGCAATGCCCGACTGATGAGACTCATGCGACCGTATCCTTAACCGGGCTACTAAACCCGACCACTGATGGGCAGTGGCAGGAAGACAATAGAACCCCGGGACAAGGCGCACAAGCGGGCGGATTCTGGCGTAGTTGTAGGCAAAGGCGCAAGGATGTGTGGCTTGGTGGAAGTGCGTAGCCAGGTTCTGTAGGAGCAAGGCTTGCCGGCGATTCAGGCGACTAGTTTTCGTTGGGACCGTGTCGCTTTCATCGCGGGCAAGCCTTGCTCCCACAGCAGGCTCGCCACAGTTGTGTGTCGCCTATTTACGCTTGAGCATCTCCGGCAACTGCGCCACCAGTTTCTGGTTATTCAATGGCGCGCGGATAAACCCGCGCTGGGTGCCGTCCGGCCCGATGACGGCGAGGTTGCCGCTGTGGTCGACCGTGTAGTTGGGTTTGCTGGTGTCCGCCGGGATGAACGGAATGCTCACCGCGTTGGCGAGTTTTTGCAGGTCTTCGATCGATGAGGCGGTCAGGCCTTTGAATTGCGGATCGAAGTAACCCAAGTACTGCTTGAGTTGCTTGGGGGTGTCGCGGTTCGGGTCGACGCTCACCAGCACGATCTGCAACTTATCCACAGCCTCGGGCGGCAGCTCGCTTTTGATCTGGCGCAGTTGGGCGAGGGTGGTTGGGCAGATATCCGGGCAGAAGGTGTAGCCAAAGAACAGCAGGCTCCATTTGTCTTTCAACTCATCCATCGCCACGGGCTGACCGTCCTGGTCGGTCATTTTCACGTCCGGCAGGTTGCGGCTTTGAGGCAGCAGAATGATGCCCGCGTCGATCAGCGCCGTGGGGTCGCCCTGGCCTTTGCCGGACAGCACCTTATTGACGGTAAGGCCCAGGATCAGCGCGATCACGGCCACGAGAATGAAGACGGTTTTCTGGGTTCGAGTCATAGGCTCAACAGTAAGTAATGATCTACAAGCAGGGCGATGAACAGCAGGAACAAGTAATAGATAGAGTACTTGAAGGTGTTGATCGCCGCATGCGGCCGACTGCCACGGTACAACACCACGGCCCATTGCAGAAACCTGGCGCCCAGCACGAGCGCGCAAACCAGGTACAGCATCCCGCTCATCTGGATCACGAACGGCATCAGGCTTACCGCCAGCAGCACCAGGGTGTACAGCAGAATATGGATTTTGGTGTAGTGCTCGCCGTGGGTCACCGGCAGCATCGGGATATCAGCCTTGGCGTATTCCTCCTTGCGATGAATCGCCAGGGCCCAGAAGTGTGGCGGGGTCCAGGCGAAGATGATCAGTACCAGCAGCAGCGGTTCGGCGCTGACATGGCCGGTGGCCGCCACCCAGCCCAGCAGCGGTGGCGCCGCGCCGGCCAGGCCGCCGATGACGATGTTTTGTGGCGTCGCCCGTTTGAGGAAGCCGGTATAGACCACCGCATAACCGAGCAGCGAGGCCAGGGTCAGCCAGGCCGTCAATGGGTTGGTGAACGTCAGCAGCAATGCCTGACCGGCCACAGCCAGCGCCAGGGCGAAGGTCAGTGCGGCGGCCGGGGAAACCCGGCCCTCGGCCAATGGCCGTTTGTGGGTACGGGCCATCAATGCATCGATGCGTCGGTCCACCACATGGTTGACCGCCGCCGCGCCCCCGGCGCACAGGGCGATCCCCAGGTTGCCGAACACCAGGACCGTCCACGGCACACCGGCGCGGGTGGCGAGGAACATGCCGACCAGGGAGGTGATCAGCATCAGCACCACCACTTTGGGCTTGGTCAGCTCCAGATAATCGCGCCAGATCGCCTGGTTGTGGCGTTCACCGGTCAGGGTTGCCATGGCATCTCTCCTTTTATTGTGAGGGGGCTGACGCCGTGTTTATGCGGATTGAACCGCCAGCGTAGCGGGACCTGATGCTTGACCCGGACCAGGCTGGTACGGGCGTGATAATTGACCAGCACCAGGGTCAGCAACAGCGCGGCGCCCCCGGCGTTGTGGGCGACGGCCACCGGCAGCGGCAGATGGAACAGCACGTTGCTGATGCCCAGGGTGATTTGGGCCGCCAGTGCAATCAGCACCAGCCCGGCCAGGCGGGTCATGCCGACCGCTTTCAGTTGCCAGGCCAGTCCTAGCAGCACCACTGTCACCAGCAACGCGCCGATACGGTGGGTCAGGTGGATGGCGGTGCGGGCGTCGCTGTCGAGTTGGCCGCCCAGGTAGTTCGGGCCAATGTGTTGGGTCAGGTGAAAGCCGTTGGCGAAATCAGCAGGTGGCAGCCATTGGCCGTGGCAGGTGGGGAAGTCGATGCAGGCCACCGCGGCGTAATTGGAACTGACCCAGCCGCCCAGGGCGATTTGGCCGATCACCAGCAGCAGCCCGGCCGTCGCCCAATGCTGCAGGCGCTTGGGCACGGTCAGCGCCGGCAACACGCCGGACAGCCTCAGGGTCAGGAGAAACAGCAGGCTCAGGGTCGCGAACCCGCCCAACAGATGCCCGGTCACCACTTGCGGCCAGAGTTTCAGGGTCACGGTCCACATGCCGAACGCCGCTTGGGCGAACACCACCGCCAGCAGAAACAGCGGCAGCTTCAAGGGTAGGCCCGGGTGGCGACGATTGATCCAGGCCCGGGCGGCCAGCGCGGTAATCATCAGCCCCAGGGCCCCGGCAAAGTAACGATGGACCATCTCGTTCCAGCCCTTGTGGGCTTCCACCGGGGCGTCGGGAAAGTGCAGCTCGGCATGGGCCAGTTGGGCTTCGCTTTTGGGCACGCTGATGAAGCCGTAGCAACCGGGCCAGTCCGGGCAACCGAGGCCGGCGTGGGTGAGCCGGGTGTAGGCGCCCAGCAGTACGACGATCAGTGCCAGCAGCGTGGCAAACAGCGCGAGGCGAAATCCAGGTTTGGCCATGTCGATGCCCTCATCCGATGTTCGACAGTTTCAGCAGATGTCGCAGGTCGTTGAGCAGATCCTTGCCCTTGACCCGGGCGTCGTAGCGCAGCACCAGGTTGCTGTGCGGGTCGATGATCCAGAGCTGAGCGCCGCCAATGCCTTGGGCGCCTTTCTGATAAGCCGGCACGTCCAGCGGATAGCGTTGCAGTTGTGGATATTCACGCTGCAGTTGAGCGTCATACTCGGCGTCCAGCGGTTGCGCGATGGCCAGGGCATGGCTGGCGCGGGAAGCCTCGCGACCCAGACCGATCTGTACCTGGCGGGCCAGGTACACCAATTGCCGGCAATCCACCGAACATTCCTGCGGCGCGGTGACCAGGATCTGCCAGCGCTGCTCATCGGCCTGTACGCCAATCTCGGCGCGGGTCTGGCCATTGCCGATCAGTTCGCCGTGGTAATTGCGACTTTCCGGGACCCAGAACTGGAACTTGTACATGCCGGTGGCCAGGATCATCGGGGCGACCACCCCGAGCACAATCAGCAGCAGTTGCAGACGCCCCTTGCGACGGTTGCGCGCCGTGGGTGCCTCAGACGTGTTGGTTGGATTCATGGCGGTTCCCATGGTGTCTCCCTGCGTTATGCCATCCGAGATAAAGGAAAAGGCCGAACAGTGCCGCCGACATCGCGAACCACTGCACGGCATAACCGAGGTGTTTTTCCGGCCCCATGGCCACCACCGGCCAATCGGTCCGGTAGGCCCCGGGGCCGCTTTGTTGCCGTAATTCATAGGTGAAACCGCTGCGGCCCAGTTCGGCCCAGAGCTTGTCCGGCTCGATGGCGGTGACCAGACGTGGCCACGGTGCATTTGCCGGGTCGGCGTGAAGCTGGAACGTGGCGCCCGGCGCCACATAGACCCATGCCTGCAGGCTCAGCGGTTGTTCGGGGGTGCTGAAGACCGGCGCAGTGCGGCGGTCAGGCCAGGGCAACCAGCCGCGATTGACCAGCAACCACAGCCCGGTCGCGTGGTCGAGAAAGGGTTGCAGCAACTCGACGCCGACCTGGCCGTCGTGTTGGCGGTTATCCAGCAGGATGCTGTGTTCGGCGTCGAACTGGCCCTGCAGGCTGACCGGTCGAAAGGCCGCGTCCGCCGTTTGTTGCAGCTCGGCGCTGCCGATTGGCTGCGCCACGCGGCGCTCGGCGTAATTCTCCATGAGCACGCGCTTCTGTTCGCCCCGGCTCAGTTGCCAGAACCCCAGGGACACCAGCAGCGGCAACAGCACGGCCACCACCAGCGACGGCACGATGCCCGGTTGGAAGCCTTTCATGGCGCCGTCCGAAAGCCGTCGAACGGGATAGCTATACTCACGTGCATCGCGTCCTCCCGGAGTGTCCCTAATGCTAAAAGCAGCCATCGTCCTGATGCTGATTGCCACGATTGCGAGCCTGTTCAGCGGCCTGTTTTTTCTGGTCAAGGACGACAGCAATTCCAATCGCCTGGTCATCGCCCTGGCGATCAGGGTCAGTCTGGCCGCCATCACCGTCGGCTTGATTGCCTGGGGTTTTTTCAGCGGCCAGTTGGTGTCCCACGCGCCTTGGTAACCGTTACCTCAGAGCACGTAGACGAAGATAAACAACCCGATCCACACCACATCGACGAAGTGCCAGTACCAGCTCGCCGCTTCGAAGCCGAACTGGTGCTCATTGTCGAAGTGCCCGCGCATGATGCGCATCAGCATCACAAACAGGATGATCGTGCCGATGGTGACGTGGGCGCCGTGAAAGCCCGTGAGCATGAAGAAGGTCGCGCCGTAGACTCCGGAGCCCAGGGTCAGGCCCAGTTCCTTGTAGGCGTGGATGTATTCCTCGGCCTGGAAGCCCAGGAAGGCACAGCCCAGCAGCACCGTCAGTGCCAGCCAGATTTTCAGCGCGCCGCGATGGCCTTTTTTCAGGGCATGGTGGGCGATGGTGACGGTGACGCTGGAACTGACCAGCAGCACGGTATTGAGCAGCGGCAAGCCCCAGGGGCTGATGACGTCCTTGGGCGCCGGGAAAAGTTTCGGGTCGGGGTTGTTCAGCAATGGCCAGGCGAACTCGAAGGTCGGCCAGAGCATGTGTGACAGGCCCTTGGTCCCTTCACCCGCCAGGCCTGGCGCTGAGATCATGCGCACATAAAACAGCGCACCGAAGAACGCGATAAAGAACATCACTTCGGAAAAGATGAACCAGCTCATGCCCCAGCGGAACGAGCGGTCGAGCTGCGCGCTGTACAGCCCCGCACGGCTTTCCTTGACCACCGTGCCAAACCAGCCGAACAACATGTAGGCCAACAGCAGGCCGCCGACGAAAAAGATCAGCGGGCCGTGGGAGTCCGGTCGGGCCGCCTTCAGGTCGTTGAACCAGGTCGCCAGGCCGTACACCGTGACGAACATCCCGACCGTGGCGATGATCGGCCATTTGCTCTGGGCCGGAACGTAATAGTGTTCGTGAGTTGCCATTTATTGTTCTCCTTATCGGGCACGCTATCGGTCAGTGTTTAAAGCCACCGGTGGATGACGAGCGGTGATATCGAACAGCGTGTAGGACAGCGTCAGGTGCTTCACTTCCTTGGGCATGTCCCGGTCGACAATGAAACGCATGGGCATTTCGATGCGTTCGCCGGGTTGCAGCACTTGCTGGGTGAAACAAAAACATTCGGTCTTGTGGAAATACGCCGCGGCGTTGCTCGGCGCGATACTCGGCACCGCCTGGGCGCTCATCGGCCGGTTGGTAGGGTTGTGGGCGACGAAGACCATCTCGTTCACCGCCCCTGGCCGCACCACCAGTTCATCGCCCTTGGGATAGAAGTCCCAAACCATGTCCACTGAGTTGGTCGACAGGAACTGCACGCGAACCTGGCGCGATTCATCGACGGTTTGCTCGCCTTCATACTGGCCGGCGGTCTTGCCATTGATGCCGAACGCCTTGCACATCACGTCATAGATCGGCACCAGGGCAAACCCGAAGACGAACATGGCCACCACCACCAGCAAGAGCCGGGTGACCAGTTTCTTCATCGAAATGGAATCAGCCATGGCTGCTGCCCCTTGCGCCGAACCCTGTGGGAGCGGTGTTCATTTCACTTCCGGTGGTGTGGTGAAGGTGTGATAAGGCGCCGGCGAAGGCACGCTCCACTCCAACCCCTCTGCGCCGTCCCACGGCTTGGCCGGTGCGGGCTCGCCGCCACGGATGGTCTTGATCACGATGAACAGGAAGAAAATCTGCGTGGCACCGAACATGAACGCGCCGATGGACGAGACCATGTTGAAGTCGGCGAACTGCAGGTTGTAGTCGGGAATCCGCCGTGGCATGCCCGCCAGACCCACGAAGTGCATCGGGAAGAACGCCATGTTCATGCCGACGAACGACAGCCAGAAATGCAGCTTGCCGAGGGTTTCGTCGTACATGTGGCCGGTCCATTTCGGCAGCCAGTAGTAGGCCGAGGCGAAGATCCCGAAGATCGCGCCGGGCACCAGCACATAGTGGAAATGTGCGACCACGAAGTAGGTGTCCTGGTACTGGAAGTCCGCCGGTGCGATGGCCAGCATCAGCCCGGAGAAACCACCGATGGAAAACAGGATCACGAACGCCACGGCAAACAACATCGGCGTTTCAAAGGTCAGCGAGCCTTGCCACATGGTGCTGGCCCAGTTGAACACCTTCACCCCGGTGGGCACGGCGATCAGCAGCGTGGCGTACATGAAGAACAGCTCGCCCACCAGCGGAATGCCCACGACGAACATGTGGTGCGCCCAGACGATGAACGACAGGAACGCAATGGCCGCCGTGGCGTAGACCATCGAGGTGTAGCCGAACAGCGGCTTGCGGGAGAACGCCGGGATGATCGAGCTGACGGCACCGAAGGCCGGCAGGATCATGATGTACACCTCGGGGTGACCGAAGAACCAGAACACATGCTGGAACAGCACCGGATCACCGCCGCCGGCGGCACTGAAGAAGCTGGTGCCGAAGTGGATGTCCATCAGCATCATCGTCACGCAGCCGGCCAGCACCGGCATCACCGCAATCAGCAGGAACGCGGTGATCAGCCAGGTCCAGACGAACAACGGCATCTTCATCAGCGTCATGCCTGGGGCACGCAGGTTGAGGATGGTGGCGATCACGTTGATCGCCCCCATGATCGAACTGATGCCCATCAGGTGGATGGCAAAGATGAAGAACGTCACGCTTTCCGGCGCATAGGTGGTGGACAGCGGCGCGTAGAAGGTCCAGCCGAAGTTCGGCCCGCCTCCAGGTGTGAACAACGTGGACACCAGCAGCAGGAACGCCGCAGGCAACAGCCAGAAGCTGAAGTTGTTCATGCGCGGCAGGGCCATATCTGGCGCGCCGATCATCAGCGGGATCATCCAGTTGGCGAGGCCGACGAAAGCCGGCATCACCGCGCCGAAGACCATCACCAGGCCATGCATGGTGGTCATCTGGTTGAAGAACTCCGGCTGCACGATCTGCAGGCCAGGCTGGAACAGCTCGGCGCGGATCACCATGGCGAACGAGCCGCCCAGCAGGAACATGCAGAACGCGAACCACAGGTACAGCGTGCCGATATCCTTGTGGTTGGTGGTCAGTACCCAACGCATCAGACCCTTGGCGGGGCCATGGGCGTGGTCGGCGCCGGCATGACCGTGGTCATCGATCACAGCACTCATGTCCTGTCTCCTTCGAACGAATGGGCTGGACGGCGCGGGGCAATGAGCCCCGCCCGGTTGCGGGAACAGACGTCAGGCCGGCTCATTTGCTTTCTGCCTGTTTGAGTTCCAGCACTTCTTTAGGCGTAACCATGTCGCCCTTGTTGTTGCCCCAGGCGTTACGTTCATAGGTCACGACGGCCGCGATATCGACTTCCGACAACTGCTTGCCGAACGCCGCCATGGAGGTGCCGGGTTTGCCGTGGAAGACAATGCCCAGGTGATCAGCCTTCGGCCCGGTGGCGATTTTCGAGCCCTTGAGCGCCGGGAACATTGGCGGCAGGCCCTGGCCTTCAGCCTGGTGACAGGCCACGCAGGTGGTGTGGTAGACCTTGTCGCCACGCTCCTTGAGTTCTTCGAGGGTCCATTCCTTGCTGGTCAGCTCTTTGAGCTGCGCAGCTTCGGCCTTGCGTTCGGCCAGCCATTTTTCGTAGTCGGGCTTGCTCTTGACCTCCACCACGATCGGCATGAACCCATGGTCCTTGCCGCACAGCTCGGCGCATTGGCCGCGGTACACGCCAGGCTGGTCGACGCGGGTCCAGGCCTCGTTGACGAACCCGGGAATCGCATCGCGCTTGACCGCGAAGGCCGGCACCCACCAGGAGTGGATCACGTCGGCGGAGGTCACCAGAAAACGCACCTTGGCATCGACCGGCAGCACCAGCGGCTTGTCGACTTCCAGCAGGTAGTGTTCGCCCTTGGCGCTCTGGTTATGGATTTGTTCGGCGGGGGTGGCCAGGTTGCTGAAGAACTCGACGTCCTGGCCCAGGTATTTGTAGTGCCACTTCCATTGATAGCCGGTGATCTGGATATCGATGTCCGACTCGCTGGAGTCGTACATCTTGATCAGGGTGGCGGTGGCGGGAATCGCCATGGCAACCAGGATCAGGAAGGGCACGATGGTCCAGAGGATTTCGACGCGGGTGTTTTCGTGGAAGTGGGCGGCGGTCTGGCCGGTTGAACGGCGGTGCACCATCATCGACCAGAACATGGCGCCGAAGACGATGATGCCGATCACTACACATATCCAGAAAATGGTCATGTGCAGGTCGAACACTGCGTGGCTGATCTGTGTCGCTCCAGGCGCCATATTCACAGTCCAGGCCGCTTGCGCCTGGCTGAAAATCGACCACAACAGGAGGCCCATCCATACGTGTGGATGTCGCGTCATTGCGGGTTCCCCTTATCGTTCTTGTTATCCCGTAGGCGTAAAGCCTGCGGCAAGGGAGCGGCTACATCAGACTACGAACTCGAGCGCCGTGCCTTGCTGCCTACTGCATCGGGTGTCATCAGCTAACTCATTCCAACCCGAGTATAGACAGCGACTGCAACCTCGCAACGCGACGACGTAAATCGTTTGAAACAGACGGGGCTTGCGCTAGAGCCCGCGAATGGAGAAGGATGCGAACTGAGTGATGGCAAACCGATATAACGGCGACGTATCAAGGAAGGGTCGGTTATGAAAAATAGGTCTTAGGAGTGTCTTTGCGCCAGCTAAGTTATGTCTTCCTATTTCACTGCCTTGTATTCTGGAGTTGTCATGAACACCGCCGCATTGCGCGAGCAGATCCAAAAAGCCCAACAACACGAGGCCGAGACCGGCCAGTTGACCCGTCAGTTGGGAACCCAGTTACCGAACCTGCACGTCGCCATCCAACTGCCGGATGCCGATGCCAAGGGTGTGTTGACCCGTTTTGTCACCGCATATATCGAGCAAGTGCCCGACCTGCTGGACGCCGCCAACGATGTCGCCCGCCAAGCCGGCATCGAATCGCAGATCAAACCGGTGCTGAAAATTGCCGAGCAGTTTTTCCTCCAGCCGCCCAAGGTCATGGAAGGCCACGTCGGCCTGGACAGCCTGTTGGACGAGGCCTACCTGGCCCATCGGCTGGTGGAAGAGGTCAATGACTTGTATATCAAGCATTTCGGCCAGCCACTGATCCCGCTGGATATGACCGTCGCCAACTTGATCGCTCACCAGTTGATCGGCGAATCGTTCGCCAACCAGTTGGATGAGGCAGTGCATCACGCCGTGGATGAAATGCTCGACGAAGACAGCTTTGCGCTGGAGTCGGTGGAGTCTTACCGGGAGAAACTGGGCAGCCCGGACACGGGCGCTGCGTGGAAGCGCTGGCCGTGCCTGTCGCGTCAGCTGGGCGTTGGGCTGGAGCTGGATCAGCCAGCGGCTTGATCCAGCAGAAACACCCCCCTGTGGGTGTTCACAATAATTGTGTTCACCGTAAACCCTGTGGGAGCGAGTCTGCTCGCGATGGCGGTTGGACATTCGACATCTATGTTGACTGATCCAATGCAATCGCGAGCAGGCTCGCTCCCACAAGGTCTGTGGATTAGCCCGCCGCTGCGCCAACCCCCACGGTGGTGCGCAATCGCCCTTCCAGCCTGCGCTTGAGCCCGCGGGATTCGATCAACAGCTTCGAACCCTTGCTGGCATTCGCCCGGCCCCATTCTTCCAGCAGCTCCAGGCACGAATGGTCGATGTAGCTCAGGTTATTGAGCGGCACATGCACCGTCGTGCCTTTGGGTATGGTGCCCAGCACCTGGGTCAGCGCCGGAACCTTCAGGAAGGTAGCCGCCCCCATCAGCCGCAACTCCATCTCACCTTCCTGGGGCAGATCGATCAGGCTGATTTTCAGCCGCGAGGCTTTCCAGGCCAGTTTCGCCAGGGTCAGGCCGAAACCAATCAGCACGCCGGTCAGCAGGTCAGTGAAGATGATTGCCAGAGCCGTCGCGGCATAGGTGAACATCGGCATCCGTCCATAACGGCCCAGCCCTCGAAATGCCTTGATATCCACCAGTTTGAAACCGGTGTACACCAACACACCCGCCAGGCTTGCTACTGGAATGCTTTGCAGCACGCTGGACAGCAAGAGTACGAAGAGCAACAACCACAGGCCGTGGAAAATCGTCGACATCCGCGTAGTGGCCCCGGCCTGGACGTTAGCCGAGCTGCGCACGATCACACCGGTCATCGGCAAGGCACCGAGCAGGCCGCAGAGCATGTTACCGATACCTTGCGCGGACAATTCCCGGTCGAAATCCGCGCGCTCACCGCTGTGCATACGATCCACGGCGGCCGCCGACAGCAGGGTTTCAGCGCTGGCAATGAAGGCAACGGCGAACGCGGCGATCAGCAACGTAGGGTCGGCCAGGTTCAACAGATCTGCCGGGCGCAGCCAGTCGATGGCTTCGGTGAGGTTGGCGGGGACTTCCACGCGCTTGACCTGCAAAGCCAGCAGCAGGCTGGCAATGGTCGCCAGGCCTACACCGAGCAGGGCGCCGGGCACGAAACGCAGGCTGTGAGGGCGAAACTTTTCCCACAACCACATCACCGCAATCGTCGACAAACCGAGCAAACCGGCCTGCCAGCCAAAGGACGGCAAGGCCTGAATCACCGCTGCGGGGAACGCTGCGAGATTATCCAACCCTGAAGGCTTGGGCACCGCGTCGAGCATCACATGGACCTGGGACAACACGATCAGCACCCCGATACCCGCCAGCATCCCGTACACCACCGCAGGAGCGGTTACTCGGAACCAGCAACCCAGGCGAAAGCGCCCGGCCAGCAATTGCAGAAGACCGGCCAGCAGCAAAATCGGCCCGAGCATGGCCACGCCATGTTGGCGCACCAGTTCGAATACCAATACCGCCAACCCGGCGGCCGGGCCGCTGACTTGCAACTTTGAGCCGGCCAGAAAACCCACCACCAGGCCACCGATGATGCCGGTGATCAGGCCCTTGGCCGGCGGCAGGCCGGACGCGATGGAAATGCCCATGCACAAGGGCAGCGCCACCAGAAACACCACCACCGAAGCCAACAGCTCCCGCGGCAGAACAGCTTTTAATTGAGCAGCACGCATGGCGACTCTCCCGAAGTTTTCTTCAGGCATGGCAAGGCCCGACCGCGCAAATGGCGGCAAGGCTTGAACCATGCAAGGATGTTTAGGAGCGGTTAGAAGCGCGCCTTGGGCGTCGCCACCGGTATCGGATGGTTGCCATCGAGTGGCAGGAACCGGCCCTGGTCCGCGTCATAGGCTTTGATTTCGCTGGTTTCGATGTTGTACACCCAGCCATGGATGAACAACTGACCGTTGGCCATGCGCGAAGCCACCGAGGGGTGTGTTCGCAAATGCTGCAACTGTGCGATCACGTTCTCTTCAGTGAGGATGGGCATGATTTGTTTTTCGTCGCCGCACGGGCAGTTGTCGTGAACCATGGTCTTGGCCACTTCGGCGTGGCGCAACCAGGCTTTGACCGTGGGCATTTTTTCCAGGGTGTCCGGGTTGAGCACCGCACGCATGGCGCCGCAGTCGGAATGGCCACAGACGATGATGTGCTGCACACCGAGGGCCAGCACGGCGTATTCGATGGCGGTGGAGACGCCGCCGTTCATCTGCCCGTAAGGCGGAACGACGTTACCGACGTTGCGGGTCACGAACAGGTCGCCGGGGGAGCTATGGGTGATCAACTCGGGCACGATGCGCGAATCGGCGCAGGTGATGAACATCGCCCGGGGCGCCTGGGCGGTGGCGAGTTTCTTGAAGAGCTCTTCCTGCTGGGGAAAGATCTCGTGATGAAAATGCAAAAAACCGTCAACAATACGCTGCAGCGCTGCATCGGCGGTTTCCGCCTCGGGCTGGGCTGAAGCCGACACAGCCAACGGCTGTTTATCCTTGTCACTCATGATTCATCCTCTTTGAGACGCCAGTGGCTGGTTAAAAAACGTCCAGGCCGCAATGCTCGACCTGTCAGTCACTCGATGAACAAGGTATCGACCGAAACTTAACTCAAACTGAATCGAAGGCTCTAGGACGTATCTTACAAGGCATAAACAACGTGCTCTGCGCGTTTGTGCCACCGAGGTCCGAAACCAATTTAAGGTCAACTGTATTTAAATCAAGGACATCTGTCGGCCCGGCGGACAAAAGGCTTCGCAATCGAGATTGTAGCCTTCGCGTCGATCAAGCCCCACACGTTTGAGCGCCTTGGCGAAACGCTGGGCCAGCAGGTCGGCGAAGGGGCCTTCGCCGCGCATTCGTGTTCCGAACTGGCTGTCGTACAGCTCGCCGCCGCGGCTCTGGCGGACCAGGCTCAGAACATGGGCGGCGCGTTGCGGGTAGTGCGCCTGCAACCACTCTTCGAACAGCGGTGCCACTTCCAGCGGCAGACGCAACATGATGTAGGCGGCGCTCTGCGCACCGGCGGCATGGGCCTCGGTCAACAGGCTCTCGATTTCGCAGTCGTTGATCATCGGGATCATTGGCGAACACAGCACCCCCACGGGAATGCCCGCCTCGCGCATGACTTTTATCGCCCGTAACCGCGCCTTGGGCGCTGCGGCGCGAGGTTCGAGAATGCGCTTGAGCTCATCGTCCAGGGTGGTGAGGCTGATCATCACTGCCACCAGGCGCTGTTGCGCCAGTTCGGTCAGCAGGTCCAGGTCGCGCAGAATCAGCGAGCCCTTGGTCACAATGGTCACCGGATGACGGTAGCGCAGCAGCACCTCCAGGATCCTGCGGGTGATTCGCTGCTCGCGTTCGATGGGCTGGTAAGGGTCGGTATTGGAGCCCAGGTTGATCGGCGCGCATTGATAGCCACGCTTGGACAGTTGTTCCTCCAGCACATCGGCAGCGTTGGTCTTGGCGATCAGCTTCGTTTCGAAGTCCAGCCCCGGCGACATGTCCCAATAGGCGTGGCTGGGCCGCGCATAGCAGTAAATGCAGCCGTGTTCACAGCCCCGGTAGGGATTGATCGAGCGATCGAAAGGAATATCCGGTGACGTATTGCGGGTGATGATGGTCTTCGCCATTTCGATGCGCACTTCGGTGCCTTGGGTTGGCGGTACTTCCTGATACCAGCCGTCATCTTCGACCACCGAGCGACTCGGGGCGAAGCGGTTGTGCGGGTTGGTAGCGGTGCCGCGGCCGCGTGGTGGAAGGGGGGCAGGCATGGGAATACTCCGATTGCTGTATGTGCATACAGTATTCGCTGTATTTAATTTAGGCCAGTGCCATTCAGCAGCCCGACCAGGTGCTGGAATACCCCATGCATCCTCTTCACGACGCTTTGACATTTGGCTCACAGGTTTTTAACCGGCTCGAGCCGAAACTAGGCGCCTCGAACTCCTTCGTTTTCGGTCGCGCGCGCATGCTTAAGCTCTGTTCCCGTTCGTTGCTCTGCCTGGCCTTGCTCAACGTGTTTGCCATGTCCCAGGCCCTGGCGGCCGATTTGGCTGAGGCAAGGCCTGCCGAATGGGCCCAACCGGTGGAAATGCATTACAACCTTTATCAGATGTCGCCAACGCTTTACCGCAGTTCCTTGCCGGACGGCGGTGCCTTACCCTTGCTGACGAAACTCAATATCGGCACGGTCATTACATTTCTGCCTGAATCGGATGCGAGCTGGTTATCCACGCCTGGCATCCAGCAGGTGCAGTTGCCTTATCGCACCAACCATGTCGACGACAGCGACATACTCAGAGCCTTGCGCGCCGTCCAGGTTGCCGAGGCCAACGGCCCCGTGCTGATGCACTGCAAGCACGGCTCGGACCGCACCGGTTTGGTGGCGGCCATGTACAGGGTGGTCGTACAGGGTTGGAGCAAAGAGGACGCACTGAACGAAATGAGTGAAGGCGGCTTCGGTGACAGCCATCACTTCAAGGATGGCATCCGTTACGTGATGCAGGCCGATGTCGAAAAACTCCGCGTTGCATTGGCGAACGGCGATTGCAGCACCAGTGTGTTTGCTCTTTGCTCCCTGAAAGGCTGGGTCAATTCAACCACGACGGCGGCTCACCTTGACCCTTAGGTCGCACTTCTGCGCGGTGATCGGGGGTGTGCCTGAAAAAGACCGCGATGGATTCAGACAGCGGGCGTGAGTCGCCCGGGCCGAATATTGTTTCGCGCAACGCCCGGCCTGTTGTCGCGTTGAACAGTCCGTCGCGCTTGAATCTTTGGAACACGGTCATGGCCAATTCCTTCGACCAGGCGTAGGTGTAAATTCTGGCCGCGTAGCCGGTCACCATGTAGTCCAGGCCATTGGGCCAGCGTTCGTTCGCGAACACGGGCAAATGCCCTACTTGTGCACTGACTTGATCGAATACTTGCTGGGCGGTACGCCCGTCGCCGTGGGTTCGGTGCAACGCCATATCAAATAGCGCGTTGCGCAAAAGGGTAGCGGTTTCCCAACTGGCCTGGGTATTGGCGAAGGTCAGCAACTGATCGGCGACTTCGTCAGGCATCGCCGCCCCGGTTTGGTAATGCTTTGATATACGAACCAGGCATTGCTTGGAGAAGCACCATTGTTCGAACAACACCCCCGCAAACTCGGAAGTGTCGCGCGATAGATCCGTGATGCCCGAAACGTCGCGATATTCCGCCCGGGTCAATACATGGTGCAAACAATGGCCGAATTCGTGGAAGAGGATTCGCAGTTGCAGGTGGTCGAGCAACACAGGGTTTGCCTCTGAGCCGCGCGGCAGCCAGCCATGCAGGACGGCGATGGGGTGCCGGGGCCGTCCCTCAGCGGTGACGTGTCGGTTTCGTAGGGTGGTGGTATTAGGGAAACCGTCTCGATTCGCATCTTCGAACGGATCGAAATAGATGTAACCAATGACCTCTCCCCACTCGCGGACTTCAAAAAGACGCACGTCCGGGTGCCAGGTAGCCACATCATCACGTTCGATGAAGTTCACCCCGAACAACTCCCTGGCGATCAGCAGAAGCTGTGAAAAAGTTGATTCCAGCGCAAACCAGGCACTTAGCGCTTGCTTGGAAATTCCCGCCGTGTGCTGACGAAGCTTTTCCGTCAGGTACGGGTAGTCCCAAGGTTGGAGCTCGCTGAAACCTTGTTTTGTGGCAAACGCCTTGAGCTGTTCAGCGTCCCGGACGAAAACGCTTTGTTGCAGTTGCAGCTGTTCTCGCAAGAACGCCAGAACCTGCTCGGGGGACTCGGCTTGCTCCGGTTCGAGCACCATTTGAGCGTAATTCGAATAACCCAGCAGGGTGGCGAGCTGGTGACGGTCCCTGAGCAATTGACCAAGTACTTCGCCGTTGTCGAACACGCCGGCATGCGGCCCTTGATCCGAGGCGCGTGTGCTGTAGGCAATGTACATTTGCTTGCGCAAGGCGCGATCGTCAGCGTAACGGGTGACGATGCGAAACGACTCCTCATTGAGCTTGAGCAACCACCCTGTGAGCCCGCCTTCACGCGCCTGGTCGGCCATGCGTTGTTTGAAGGACGATGGCAAGCCGCTCAATTGAGCTTCATCGTCAAACGCTTTGCTCCAGGCTCTGTTGGCCTCTTGCAAGAGTTCCAGGAACAAGAACCGGGCGCCTTGGATACGTAGCTTCAGATCTTCCACATCTGCCTGTGAGGGGGGGGGAGGTAACCCGCTCTGGCGAAATTGCCGCAGGATTTTTTCCAACGCTTTTTTTCTCGCCGGCTCGAAAAGCCTGGCTATCTGGCTGTCGGCCAAGCGCTGGTAGAGTTGATACAGTTTGGGATTGTGCTTCAGCGATCCCTGGAACGCCTGCAGCCGTGCGCTGCAGTCGAGCGAAGCCTGCGCCCAGGCGGCGTCGGTCCTGGTTGAGGTCAAACGGTCCAGCACGTAGCCGAACCCCTTCAATCGTGCGTGTATTTCATCCATGGTCAACACCAGGTCGTCCCAGGTGGGAAACGGTGTTTGGGTCTTGATGATCTCGGCCACCTGATAGTTGCTTTCGGCAATGATCTGATCGAGAGCGGGTGAAAAATGTTCGGCTTGGATCAGCGAAAAAGGCGGCAGGTCATAGGCCTGCAACAGCGGATTGTCATCGGTGGGCATGGGGCAATCTTCCTGTCAGTCTGTAGGTGAAAACAGTCTGGGCAGGAAGGTGTGGCGCCTGGCGGTATATATGTATCGCTTCCGGGCCTGGCGACCCGGAAGGTGATACCGAATAATTCAGTCGGTTTTTTTCTTCAACTTGGGATTAGGAAAAAACTGCACCGCCTGAACCTTGGCGTCCGGCACCTTAAGCGCCGACGTATTGACCCGGGTGCCCAACTCCTTGGGCACCGACAGACCTTGCTCATTGAGCGTGTCGGAATAACCGCAGGCCACACATTCACGGTGCGGCACGCCGTCTTCGTTCCACATCATCAACTTGTCCGGCTCGCTGCACGCCGGGCAGACCGCCCCGGCGATGAAGCGTCTTTTGGTAATCACAGGCCCCTCACTCATGCTGCCGCGTCCTCGGTGAGGCCGCTATGGCGCAAGAGTGCGTCAATCGACGGCTCACGACCACGGAAGTCGACGAACAGCACCATCGGCTCCTGAGAGCCGCCACGGGCCAGGATGGCCTCACGGAAGGCGCGCCCGGTGTCGGCGTTGAGCACGCCATCCTCTTCGAACTTGGAGAATGCATCGGCCGACAGCACTTCCGCCCATTTGTAGCTGTAATAGCCCGCCGCATAACCACCGGCGAAGATATGGGCGAAGCTGTTGGGGAAACGGTTGTAGGCCGGTGGACGCATCACCGACACCTCGTCGCGCACGCCTTCGAGCACTTGCAGCACGCTGCGGCCGTCGCCGTGGGTGGCGTGCAGCTCGAAGTCGAACAGCGAGAACTCCAATTGGCGAACCATCATCAGGCCGGACTGGAAGTTTTTCGCCGCGAGCATTTTTTCCAGCAGGTCTTGGGGCAGGGGTTCGCCGGTTTCGTAGTGCCCGGAAATCAGCGCCAGGCCCTCGGGCTCCCAGCACCAGTTCTCCATGAACTGGCTTGGCAGTTCCACGGCGTCCCAGGCCACGCCGTTGATGCCCGACACGCCGGCGTGTTCGACGCGGGTCAGCAGGTGGTGCAGGCCATGGCCGAACTCGTGGAACAGGGTGGTGACTTCGTCATGGGTCAGCAGCGCGGGTTTGCCGCTGTCGGCCGGGGTGAAGTTGCACACCAGGTTGGCGACCGGGCTTTGCAGTACGCCATCGAACGTGCGACGACGGTCGCGGGCGCCGTCCATCCAGGCGCCGCCACGCTTGTTGGCGCGGGCATAGAGGTCGAAGAAGAAACGGCCGACGTGCTGGCCGTTCTCCTTGATTTCAAACAGACGCACGTCTGGATGCCAGGTGTCGAAACCTTTCAGTTCGGCGATCTCGATGCCGTAGAGGCGTTGCACGATGGCGAACAGACCGCTCAATACTTTGTCGATCGGGAAGTACGCGCGCAGGGCTTCCTGAGCGACGCTGTAACGCTGCTGGCGCAGCTTTTCACCGTAGAACCCGCTGTCCCAGCTTTGCAGGTCAGGGCAACCCTGTTCGGCGGCGTAGGCCTTCAACTGTTCCAGGTCCTGGGCGGCAAACGGTTTGCTACGCTTGGCCAGGTCGCGCAGGAAACTGAGCACCTGATCGCTGGATTCGGCCATTTTGGTCGCCAGGCTCAGTTCTGCGAAATTGGCGAAACCCAGCAGGTGGGCCAGTTCCTGACGCAGGTCGAGGATGTCTTCCATCACCGGGCTGTTATCGTTCTGACCCGCATTCGGGCCTTGGTCCGACGCGCGGGTGCAATAGGCGGCGTAGACTTCTTCACGCAGGGCGCGGTCTTCGGCGTAGGTCATTACCGCGTAGTAGCTAGGGAATTCCAGGTTGATCAGCCAGCCGTCCAGCTCTTTGGCTTGGGCGGCCGCGGCCATTTGTGCCTTGGCCGAATCGGTCAGGCCGGCGAGGGTGGCTTCGTCGGTGACGTGCTTGGTCCAGGCCTGGGTCGCGTCCAAGAGTTGATTGGAGAAGCGGCTGCCCAGTTCGGACAGCTTGCTTTGCACCTCGGCGTAGCGCTTCTGCTGTTCGGGCGGCAGGTCGATGCCCGACAGGCGGAAATCACGCAGGGAGTGTTCCAGAATGGTTTTTTGCGCCACATCGAAACCGTCGGCTTCGGGGCTGCTCGCCAGGGCCTCGAAGGCCTGGAACAACTCGCGGTTCTGGCCCAGTTCGGTGGAATAGGCACTCAGGGCCGGCAGGCAGGCCTCGTAGGCTTCGCGCAGTTCGGGGCTGTTACGCACGGCGTTGAGGTGGCTCACTGGGCTCCAGGCGGCGCCCAGACGATCGTTGAGCTCGTCCATCGCCAGCACCAGGCCGGCCCAGGTAGGCTGCTGGCCCTGGGTTTTAAGGATCTGGGCGATGGCGGCACGGTTGTCAGCCAGAATTTGCTCGATGGCCGGTTGCACGTGTTCGGCACGGATCGCCGAGAACGGCGGCAGGTCGTAGGACTGCAAAAGAGGGTTGTTCACGCTCACGGTTGACACCTTGGCTGGAAGAAACATGGGCCCATCTTAATTACAATCGACGTTCACCGCAGCTAGCAGCCGCTATCAGCCAAAAAGAGAGAGCCTATCGTGACCCTTCGCACGTACCAGAATCACAGCCCACGGCTTGCCCGGGGCGCTTTCGTCGACAGCACCGCGGTGGTGATCGGCGACGTTGAAATCGGCGAAGACAGCTCCGTCTGGCCGCTGACAGTCATTCGCGGCGACATGCACCGCATTCGTATCGGCGCCCGCACCAGCGTCCAGGATGGCTGTGTGCTGCACATCACCCACGCCGGCCCCTTCAACCCCGATGGCTTCCCGTTGCTGATCGGCGACGACGTGACCATCGCCCACAAGGTCATGCTCCATGGTTGCTCCGTGGGCAGCCGGGTCTTGATCGGCATGGGCAGCATCGTCATGGACGGCGCTATCGTTGAAGATGATGTGATCATCGGTGCCGGCAGCCTCGTACCGCCGGGCAAGCGGCTGGAGAGCGGCTTTTTGTACGTGGGCAGCCCGGTGAAACAGGCCCGGCTACTGACTGACAAGGAGCGCGCCTTTTTCACCTACAGCGCGGCGAATTACGTGAAGCTCAAGGATCTGCATTTGGCTGAAGGCTACGACCAGATCTGAATCGTCCCGCCATTGCCCAGGAATTTTCATGCATTACCAGACCGTACTGTTCGACCTCGATGGCACCCTCACCGACCCTCGTGAGGGCATCACCCGTTCGATCCAGTTCGCCTTGAGCAAACTGGGCATCGACGAGCCCGACCTGACCCGCCTCGAGCACTTCATCGGCCCGCCGCTGTTGCAGGCTTTTATGCAGTTCTATGACTTCGACGAAGCGAAGGCCTGGGACGCGGTGGGTTTCTATCGCGAACGGTTCAAGGTCACCGGGCTGTACGAAAACCGGGTCTTTGACGGCGTGATGCCGCTGCTGGAAACCTTGGGCGGCCAGGGCCGACAGCTGTACATCGCCACCTCCAAGCCTTGGGTCTTCGCCCGGGAAATCGCCCGCCACTTCGACTTCGCCCGTCACTTCAAGGTGATCTACGGCAGCGAACTGGACGGCACCCGCACCGACAAAGTCGAGCTGATCGCCCACCTCATCGCCGAAGAAGGCCTCGACCCGGCCAACACCCTGATGATCGGCGACCGCAAACACGACCTGATCGGCGCCCGCAGTAATGGGCTGGATGCGGCGGCGGTGGGGTATGGGTTTGGCAGTTATGAGGAGTTGAGTGCGCAGAGCCCGGCGTATCACTTTGAGACGTTGGAGGAGTTGCATCGGGCGTTTTTGCGGGGTTAGTCATATTGCCATCGCGGGCAAGCCTTGCTCCCACAGAGCTGCACCCAGAATGGGTGGGTTAGCCTGTAGGAGCAAGCTCCCTCGCCACAAGGGTTCTTCACCTAGTGGATGGTTACGGCATGCTCATCAAGGCCATTTTCAGGCGATTGATCAGCTTCGGCGTCTTGAGGCAATCGGCGGGTCGTTTGTTGCCCAGGGCAGGCACGGTCTGTTCCAGCCACCAGAACCCTTCCTTGAGTCCCCTTTTGCCGTAGAGCACCACCGCCATGTCGAGGTGGTCGTCCATGGCCTTGGCCAGCGTGCGGGCGTTGTCGTCGAGGTAGTCCTCTTCGTACAAGCGCACGAAAGTTTGCCAAGCGGCATCGCCGACGTATTCGTCTTCCAGTCCCATTTTAAAAACCTGCAAAGGAAATCAAGTTGCTGCCGGTCGGGTTTCGCGCCGATGGCGCCAGGATCCCATCATAACCATTGGCCTTGGCCCAGGCACCGATTTGATGGGTCTGGGTGTATTTGTCGCCGGTAATGCTCTTGAGGGAAACGCCCAATTGCTTACGCACGTCAGCCCGGGTCAAATCCAGGACGTTGTTGAGCTGCACTTTCTTGCTTACCAGCACCCGGGTGGACAGATCCACACCCCAGTGATTGACTTCGCCCATGGCGGTCTTGCGTGAGTTGGCGCCATAGACACCACCCAGTCCGGGGGCGGTGTAACGGTGTCTGGATGCAACGTTCCACTTGTGGGCGGTCCAGGTCGTGCTGATCCGCCCTGGCTCTTCAAAACGATAAACCGTGCGGTTGACCTTGCGGCCCTTGGGGGGCGTCGAGCATTTCATCAAGCCCGAGGGGTCGATCCAGCTCACCGGGTTTGGCGCGTACTGGTAGAGGTTCAGCCCACCCGCCAAGCCGATGGGGTCGGGTGTAGTGAAGCGGCCGATGTCCGGGTCGTAGAAGCGCAGGGTGTTGTAGTGCAGGCCGGTTTCCCGGTCCAGGTATTGGCCCTGGAACCGCAGGTTCTGCTCTTCTATGTAATACGGTTCGCGCAGCTCTTCGACGGTGTTGCCCCACACCTGATAGCGGGCCCGCCAAAGTGTGTGGCCGTCGGCTTCCGAGAGTTGTTCGGGCAGGCCGTTGAAGTCGTTGTGGTAGTAACGGATTTTCTGGTGTTCACCCAGGCCGTCGACCCTTGCCAGCGGTTCGTGACCGTCATCGGCGTAGATGTAGAGGCTGGTCTGGCTATCGCGGTGCTCTTGCAGCAACTGCAACGCATCCCAGGTGAAGCGGGTGCGGCTGAGCAGGGTGGCATGGCGGTTGTATTCGGCTTTTTCGATGCGCCGCCCCAGCGGGTCGTAGGTCATTTTCACGACCGAGCCGTTATCGTTGTGAACCTCCACCAAACGCTGTTCGGCGTCGTAGCGCATGCGCTGGACACCGCGCTGGGCGCTGCGCTTTTCCACCATGCGGCCGAAACCGTCATAGCGGTAGCGCTTGTCCTGATAGGTCAGCAAACGGTTATGGGCGACCTGGCCGGTGCCCAGGCTATCGAGCAAGTTGGCGGCCGGGTCATAGGCGAAGCCTTCACGCTGGCCCTGGAGGTTGTCCTGGCTGGCGAGAATGCGGCCGGTGGCGTCGTAGTGCAGCAGTTGGCGATGAGAGGCGTCAGGCTGGCTGTCGAAGCGTTCCACCAGTTGGTCGCTGCTGTCATAGCCAAACAGCGATTGCGCCGCCGGCGGCAACAGCGCGGACTGGCCCTGTTGCCGGCGCTGGCGGGCGCGCAGGCGACCACTGCGGTCGTATTCGCTGCGGGTGCTGAGGCGCCCTTGGGTGCGCAGCACTTCACGGTGCAGGCGGTCGCGTTCGAAGTCGCTGATGACCTGGCCGTCGAGGTTGATCTGGTGCAAGTGGCCGCTGCCGTAATGCAGGCGGTTCAGCCAGCGGCCATCGGGGAGCTGCGTCTGGGTCAGGTTGCCCAGCTCATCGTAGCGATGCTCCAGGCGTCCGGCCCAGCCTTGCTCGGCGATCAGTTGCCCGAGCGCGTCGTAGCTCAAGCCGATGCTTTGCTGCTCACCGGTAAGCGCGGTGAAGGTGATGGCGTTGACCTGATCGAGCGCGTCATAGCGATATTCGGTGCGGCCGTCCTCGGTGATTTTGGCCACCAGCCGGCCCATCGCATCGCGTTCCAGCGCATGGATGATCGGTGCCTGCGGTGAGAGGTCCAGGTCGGTGCTGCCAGGAACGGCGAGCGCCTCCACGCGGGTGACGTTGTCCAGCGGGTCGTAGGCGTAGCGCTTGAGGCTACCGTCCAGGCTGTGCTGGGCGGTCAAGCGGTCGGCGGCGTCCCAGGCAAACCGGTAGCGCTCACCGTTTTCGTTGGTCAGCGCCAACAGGCGGCCATAGTTGTCGTAGCTCAGTTCCACCCGGCGGCCATGGGCGTCGGTACGCACGCGCAGTTGCCCGGTCAGGGTGTGCTGGAAATGCGTGGTATGCCCGGCGGGGTCGCTGTAGCCGATCAACTGGCCGCTCGCATCGCGCTGGTATTGCTCGGTGCGTCCGTCCGGCAATTGCTTGCTCAGCAGCCTGCCTTGGTCGTCATAGCTGAAAAGCGTTCGTTCCCCCAATGCGTCGGTGCTGCTGAGCAACAGCCCGCGTTCGCAATAACTGAACCGCGTGGTGTAACCGGAACAATCGGTGTGTTCGCTGAGCTGGCCAAGGGGCGTCCAGCGCATGGTTTTGCGTTTACCGGCGGCGTCGATGACTTGCACCACCTGACCGTGGTCGTCATGGCGGTAGCGGGTGACGTTGCCCAGTGGATCGGTTTCGCGAATGCGGTTGCCACGGGCGTCATAGCGGTACTGCCAGGTATTGCCCGCGGCATCGGTTTCGGTCAGGGGCAGGGCCCAATGTTCGAGCCACAGCGTTGACTCGCTGCGTCCGAGCGGGTCAGACGTTTGACAAAGGTTACCCGCTTCGTCGTAGCTGAATTGATGCTGCCCGCCGTTGGGAGCGGTCGCCGCCACCAACTGGCTTTCGTCGTTCCACTGGAAGGCCCAGGTACGGCCCAGGGCATCGATGGCTTCGGTGACTTGATAGCGCGTATCCCAGCGACGGGTGCTGATGCGGTTCAAACCGTCGGTGATGCGCGTAGTCCCGGCAGCCAGGTCATAGTCGAAGGAGTAGGTGTCCCCCTCGTCGGTCCAGTGCCGGACCACCCGCCATTCGCGATCTTCGATCCAGGCCCATTCGTAGAAACAGCGCAGCCCGGTGGGCAGTTGGTGTTCCACCATGCGCCGTCCGGCATCGTAGGCGTAGCGGCGTTTCACCTGACCGTTGGACTGACGGACTTCGGCCAGATCGCCCTGGGTGTCGTAGCCGTAGTGCATCAGCACTTCACGGCGTTGATCGGCGTAGAGCCGGTCGATGCGGCTGACCCGCTGCGGCCAGCGCTCGTGGTACACCAGCGCGATGCGGGTCAGGTCGAAGGTGTCTCGCAGCTGTACCAACCGACCGGTGTCGTCGTAGTCGAGGTAAATGCGGTTGTCGTTGCGGTCGCCCAGCTGACTCAGGCGCAGCGACGGCGCACGGCCCGGGGTCGGCTCGAACAGTCGGTACAGCCCGTCTGTGCTGTCGATCAGCAATTCACCGTTGGCGTGCCGCCGTACGCTGAGCCCTTCCCCGGGGCTGAACACGGCGCCGCCCAGGGGAATGGTGCCCATGTCGATGCGCCGGCCCTGTTCGTCGGTGTAGACCAGCGTTTCACCGCCCTCCGGGTGAGGCAGGATTTCTACGCGCACTTCGTAGCCCACGCTCCAACCCGCACCGAACAAGCCTTCACGGCGCTCGTCGCGGCTGTTGTAGAAGCGTTGCCAGTCGATCGGCAAGATGCCCGGCAGGACGAAGTCCATCTCCTCCACATCGCCCAGGACTTTAGCCCCGGTGGCGGCATGCACCGGGTTCGACGAGCCCATGGAGGCATTGGCCGCGGCACCTATAGCGCTGCTGACCACCATGGACGCCGCGCCGCCGATCAGCATGCACGGCAGGTTACTGAGGAATTTACCTTTGCCGCCCTTGAGCATCAGCAGTGCGGTGACGGCCAGGCCCACGCCCGGGGTCTTGCCACTGCGGATCTCGCGCACCACCACCGAGCCGCCGCCAATGGTCACGTCAGATGAAATCAACCCGGACGACACGACCTTGGCATCGCAGGTACTGCGGTCGCCGCTGCGCACGGCGGGCTGGCCGTTGATGGTGACTTTGTCCGAGCCTTCGGCCAGAAACTGCGGCGGCATCGGCGGATGCTTCATGCAGACGACCATGTCCAGCGGCTTGGGCACGGCGCCGGGGGCAGGCGTGGCGACGGTGGGGCGCCACATCTGCGAAAAGAAGTTTTCAGCCATGTCCAGATAACTGGGTTCGGCTTGTGGCTCGGGCTCTTCAAGCTCGGTGCCCGCCGGCGCGACGTGGGACTGAATCGCCCCGGCTGCACGGGCCGCAGGAATGTTGTTGGTGAGGGTGTTGGTGGAGCCGGTGAGGATGTTGGCCTGCACCGTGGGCGGGAAGAGGGCGTTGCCAATGCCCTCGCAAATATTACTCAGCCCCTTGTCGGCACCGGTTTTACTCATGGCCAGGCCAACCACGGCGCCCACTACCGCGCCGAGCAGCAAGCAACCCAACCCGCCGGTGACAACCGTGATGCCCGTGGCAGCGACCACGGCAGCCGTTGCCACGGCGGTGATCGCAATATTGGCCGCCACCTCCAGCACGCCGCCGAGAATATCGGCCATCATCGAGGTGTGGTCCAGCGCATCGCCCAGCCGGGCGGCCCAGAGTGCGTCAGACATGCAGGTCGCTCATCAGGCCGGCACGTCAAACAATAACGAACCCTTGATCGTCGCCCAATGCGCCGCCTCGGCATCGCCGAGTTTTTCCGCTTTTACATAGCTCAGGGCAAGCATCTTGCGGGTGCCCGGCAGCACCAGGGCCAACTGGAACTGGAAGACCTTTTCGTTGCCCTTGTTGAACTGGCTGCGCAGCTCGATGGCTTCGACTTCCTGGCTGGCGCCTACGCGCACGGTGGCGCCCGGTTGGCAGCGCAGGTCCTGGACTTGTTTTTCCAGGCGCTTGAGCTGGTCGTCGAGGTTGCTTTGCAGGGTTTCATCCTCGGCCAGCAAGCTGCGGCTGACGATCAAGGACGTGCCCAGCTCGGGGAACTTGAGGATGTTGATCGTCGCGTCCAGCAATTCGCTGGGCGGCAGCTGGAGCTGGAATTCATTGAGGCGGTAAGTCATGGCGCAGAAATCTCGAGGTTAGCCCTTGGGTGCAGGGAACGCGGCTTGGATGTTGGCATCGATGCTGCCCTTGACGCCCTGGCCATCCGGCGTGGCCCCGGGGCCGCCGCCGTTGTTCAGGTGCAGCACGCCGCCGGTGTTGAACTCGGCGTCGCCGCTGGCGTAGAAGCTGATTTGCACACCGGTCAGGTTGATCTGGCCGCTGGCGTTGAGCTCCAGGATGCTTTCGCCGCACACCAGGCGCAGGTTCTCGCCCACTTCAATGACGTAGCTCTGGCTGATGCTGTCGGTCTTGCGTTGGCCCACGGACAGGATGTCCTCCTGCTTGACGATGCGCAGGCGGTTGTTGCCGATGGTCACCGTCTCGTTATTCCCAATGCTCTTGTTACGGTCGTGGCCCACCGAGTGGCTTTCATCCACCTCGACCACGATGTCCTGGTTACGCTCGGCATGGATGTACAGCTGCTCGGCGCCTTTTTTGTCTTCCATGCGAATTTCGTTGAAATTCGCCGGCGTGCCGCCCTTGCTCGAACGGCTTTTCATGCCGCTCTGCGTCGCGTTTTCCGGCAAATCGTAGGGCACGGTCTGTTCGGCGTTGTAGACGCGACCGGTGATGATCGGCCGGTCCGGGTCGCCCTCGAGGAAGCTGACGATCACTTCCTGGCCAATGCGCGGGATCTGCATCGAGCCCCAGTTTTTCCCGGCCCACGATTGCGACACGCGAATCCAGCACGAGCTGTTTTCGTTGGACTGGTCGTGACGGTCCCAGTAGAAGTGCACCTTCACCCGGCCGAACTGATCGGTCCAGATTTCCTCACCTTTGGGGCCCACCACCAACGCGGTCTGCGGGCCTTTGACGATGGGGCGGTGGGTGTTGGGCAATGGGCGATAGCTTTGTTGGGCGTCGATGCAGGTCAGGCTGCTTTCGAACTGTGCCGAAGGCGCGCCGCCGCCGGTTTCGCCGCTTTCCTGGGAGATGTAATAGCGGGCGCCGACGATCAGGTATTCGCGGTTCTGGTCCTGGCGGGTGAAGCCGGTGAGGCTGAACAAATGACCTGAGCCCAGGCCCCGGGCGTTGCCGGCCAGCTCCACTTGTTCGTGCAGGGTCTGCAAGGCTTCGATGCGGGTGCGGGCGTAGTGTTCGCCGTCCTCGCTTTGCACGTAGGTGCCGGGGTAGTCGTACAGCGGATAGTCGCCGGCGGTGTGCGGGCGCGGCATGGCCGAGCGCACGTCGATGCGCGCGCTGGGGCGTTGGAAGTCATAGTCGTTGAGTTCCAGCGAACCGGGCTGGACTTCCTGGGCCAGGTGCCAATCGTGGATGTGGTCGCGCTCGCGCTGCTGTTCATTCTTGGGGTAGTAGGGCACCGACGCGTAGCCGGGCGCGTTGGCGTGAGCGCCGTAGGCATCGGCCAGCACCAGCACATGACGGCCTTGCTCATGGCGGAAGAAGTAGTAGATCCCTTCCTGCTCCATCAGGCGGCTGACGAAATCGAAGCTGGTTTCGCGGTACTGCACGCAGTATTCCCACTCACGGTAGGGGCGGCTCAGGGCATCTTCGAAGTCGGAAAAGCCCAGGTCGCGGAACACCTGCTTGATGATCTGCGGGAGGGTCAGGTTCTGGAAAATCCGGCAATCGGAGGTGCGAGTCAGCAGCCACAACCAGGGCCGCAGCGTGGCCTGGTAACTAGCGAACTGGCCCTGGTCGATGTTCTGGCTGCAACGGGCAACGATGCCATGGAAATGACGCTCGCCACCGCCGTCCAGCTGCAGGCTCACGCACATGGGTTTGCCGAGCAACTGGTTGAGGTCGATGGCGTTGTCCAGCGAGTGCAGCTGCAACTCATAGTTGAACAGCCGCCCCAGCTCTTCGCCACCGCCCATGTCCTTGAGCAGCAGCACCTCCGGCCCCAGGGGGCTGGTGATCTTTGCCAGGCGTGAGGCTTGGTTGAATAACATCGAGTGTCCCGTGCAAGTTGTAATAGCTGAAGGAACCGAATCTCCACTGTGGGAGCGAGCTTGCTCGCTCCCACAGGGTTATCTGTGTTCCGTCAGATCAGGCCGCGTCGCTGAAGTCGTACTGCAGTTCGTTATCCCGGGCGCTGATCCGCACGCCGGCCAGCGCCTTGCCTTCGAGCATGCGGGTCAGGAACTCGCGGCTCATGTCCGGCAGCAGGCTGTTGGTCAGGATGGTGTCGATCATGCGTCCGCCGCTTTCGGTTTCGGTGCAGCGCGAGACGATCAGGTCGATCACCGCGTCGTCGTAGTCGAAAGCCACTTTGTGGGTGTTTTCCACGCGCTTCTTGATGCGGTTGAGTTGCAGGCGGGTGATGGCCTTGAGCATCTCGTCGCTGAGCGGGTAGTACGGAATGGTCACCAGGCGGCCCAGCAGTGCCGGCGGGAAAATTTCCAGCAGCGGCTGGCGTAGGGCCTTGGCGATTTCTTCGGGCTCGGGCACGTTCTGCGGGTCCTTGCAGACCTGGGCAATCAGCTCGGTGCCGGCGTTGGTGGTCAGCAGGATCAAGGTGTTCTTGAAGTCGATCACGCGGCCTTCACCGTCCTCCATCACGCCTTTGTCGAACACTTGGAAGAAGATTTCATGCACGTCCGGGTGGGCTTTTTCCACCTCGTCCAGCAGCACCACGCTGTACGGTTTGCGCCGCACGGCCTCGGTCAACACGCCGCCTTCGCCATAGCCGATGTAGCCCGGTGGCGCACCCTTGAGGGTAGACACGGTGTGGGCTTCCTGGAACTCGCTCATGTTGATGGTGATGACGTTCTGTTCGCCACCGTACATGGCTTCGGCCAGGGCCAGGGCGGTTTCGGTCTTGCCCACGCCGGAGGTGCCGGCGAGCATGAACACGCCAATCGGCTTGCTCGGGTTGTCCAGGCCGGCGCGGGAGGTCTGGATGCGTTTGGCGATCATCTGCAAGGCATGGTCCTGGCCGATGATGCGTTTCTTCAGGTGCTGGTCGAGGTTGAGCACGGTTTCCAGTTCATTGCGGGCCATGCGGCCCACCGGGATACCGGTCCAGTCAGCCACCACCGAGGCCACGGCCTGGTAATCCACGGTCGGCAGAATCAATGGGGTTTCGCCTTGCAGGGCCGTGAGGCGCTGTTGCAGATCCACCAATTTCTCTCGCAGGGCGTGGCTGGTTTCGCTGCCGTCCTCGCTGTCCACCACGCCAACGCGTTCGCGCAGGGTGGCGCGGGTGGCGAGCAGTTCGTCCACCAGGGTTTTCTCTTCGGCCCAGCGGTTCTCCAGCTCGGTCAGGCGTTCACGCTCGGCGCTCAGCAGGTTTTCGCTCTGGGTCTGGCGGGTGCCGATGGCGATGCCGATGGCGTGTTCACGGGCGATGATTTGCAGCTCGGTTTCCAGCGCTTCGATGCGCCGACGGCTGTCGTCCACTTCGGCCGGCACAGCGTGCAGGCTGATGGCGACGCGGGCGCAGGCGGTGTCCAGCAGGCTCACGGATTTGTCCGGCAGCTGGCGCGCGGGAATGTAGCGATGGGACAGTTTGACCGAGGCTTCCAGGGCTTCGTCGAGGATCTGCACCTGGTGGTGTTTTTCCATGGTCGAGGCCACGCCGCGCATCATCAGCAGCGCTTTGTCTTCCGACGGCTCGGCCACCTGCACCACTTGGAAACGACGGGTCAGGGCCGGGTCTTTTTCGATGTGCTTCTTGTACTCGGCCCAGGTCGTGGCGGCCACGGTGCGCAAGGTTCCGCGGGCCAGGGCCGGTTTCAGCAGGTTGGCTGCGTCACCCGTACCGGCGGCGCCACCGGCACCCACCAGGGTATGGGCTTCGTCGATGAACAGGATGATCGGTTTTGGCGAGGCTTGGACGTCTTCGATGACCTGGCGCAGGCGTTGTTCGAATTCACCTTTCATGCTCGCCCCGGCCTGCAACAGGCCGACGTCGAGGCTGCGCAGTTCCACGTCCTTGAGGGACGGCGGCACGTCACCGGCGACGATGCGCAGGGCAAAGCCTTCGACCACGGCGGTTTTACCCACGCCAGCTTCGCCGGTGAGAATCGGGTTGTTCTGCCGGCGACGCATGAGGATGTCCACCAGTTGGCGGATCTCTTCGTCGCGACCGACGATGGGGTCAAGCTTGCCGCTGCGGGCCTGCTCGGTGAGGTCGACGGTAAAGCGCTTGAGGGCTTCCTGTTTGCCCATGGCGCTGGGGGCCATGGCGCCGCTGGCCTCGCCAGGCACGGCACCGGCGTTGAAACCATCGCTGGCGGTCAGGGCGTTTTCCGGGGAGTCGCCGACGTATTCGTCAAAGCGCTCGCTCAGGGCTTCGACCTTGACCTTGTCGAACTCCGACGACAAGCCCAGCAGCGCATGGCGCAGGCTTGGGGTCTTGAGAATGCCCAGCACCAGATAACCGGTGCGCACCTGGCTTTCGCCGAACATCAGGCTGCCATAGACCCAGCCGCGCTCCACGGCTTCCTCCACGTGGGAAGACAGGTCGGTGATGGAAGTCGAGCCCCGTGGCAGACGGTCCAGGGCTTCGGTCAGGTCGCGGGCCAGGCGCGCCGGCTCGATATTGAACTGGCGGATGATGCGGTGCAGGTCCGAGTCCTGCAGTTGCAGTAATTGGTGAAACCAGTGGGCCAGTTCCACATAGGGGTTACCGCGCAGCTTGCAGAACACGGTGGCGGCTTCGATGGCTTTGTAGGCCACGCTGTTGAGTTTGCCGAACAACGCGGCGCGACTGATTTCACCCATGCTCATGGCTCCTTGAGGTCTGTGAGGTGTTGGCCTGTTCGGCGTAATGCCTGGCCAGTATTAAATCGTTGGTATCTGTTTCGGGGCGCCCCAGCCAGGTGTTGAACCCCAGGCGGAAACGGCCGTTGAGTTGTAGCGCCGGGACTTCGGGCTGTTCCAGGACCAGGTTCAGGTCCCAGTCCAGTTCATGGCCCAGGTATTCGGCGACCCATGCCACCAGCTCATTGAACGGTTGGCTGCCGGGCAACATGCCCATGTAGTCATCCAGCTTGAGCGGTCCCAAGCGAACGCGGAACTTGTGCTGGCGATCCCACACGTAGCGGCCCAGGCAGAAGTCCACGCCCAGCTGATGGGCACTGACGCCCACGCGGCTGCGCTCTGGCAGCTCCAGCCATTGGCCGACGTATTCTTCGATCTCCACCGGCAGGCCGAAGTACTCGCTGAGGATGGCCTTCAAGCCGTCCGGGTAGCGGGTTTGCGCCGACAGGTGGCCGCTGTAGTGCAGCTTCGCCGTGTCGGGGATCAGCCCTTGCTTGAGCAGGCTCGGCATGCCTCGGCCGCTGAGTGCAGCCAGGCGCGCCGACCAGTAGTCGTCGTCCGGGCGGTCGTGGCTGACCGTCGGCCGCGCTTCGGCCCAGGCCCGGTAGAACAGGCTGAGCAGGCGATGGTGGAACACATCCAGAAAGCGTTTGCTAGTGCTGTCGGCGTTGTTGCGCTGACGTTCGCGCACGTACTCGGTGATGTGCAGCGGCATCGGGCCGTTGGGGCCGCCGAGGCCGAAGAAGAACTGCTCCAGGCGTGCCGGCGCGCCGTCGATGCCCGGTTGCACCGAGGCCAGGGTGGCCGGGGCGAAGGTGCACTCGGCCTGTTGCCCCAGACGCAGCGGGTCATCGGCCAGGCGCAACGAATGGCCCAGGCGCGGCAGCTCAGGGGATTCGCACTCGATGCGCCGCAACGCCTGGAAGAAGTCGTATTCCCAGGGTTCCTGGTGCATCGCGTCCAGGGTACTCACAGGGTCGGACGACGTCCGGGCTTGGCTTTCCATCGCATGATCTCGCCGCGTTCGGTGGTACGGATCACCGTCTCGGTAAAACTGTTGATCGACACGTAGCGTGCCAGGAAGCGCTCGAACACCGCGCCGAGCAGGAACACCCCGGTGCCGCGAAACGCGTTTTCATCGAACTCCAAAGTGATTTCCAGGCCACGACCAAACACAATCGGGCCGGGCATCGGCAAGCGTCGGGTGCAGGCTTTGCTGCTGACTTCGCGCAGGCCTTCGATCTGCAACTGCAAGGCCGCATCGTTGCTGTCGCCGTACAGGCGCAGCAGCTCGCGCAGGGCGGCTGCGCCCTGGCCTTGTTCGCTCAGGGACAAGTAGTTCAGCGATAGCTGGCTGATCAAGCGCCAGGCCTTGGCATCGTGGGCGTGGCTGGCCCGCGGACGACTCGGCCCGGCCACGCAGCGCACCGCCGCAACGGGCGCGCTGTCGGCCAGGGTGAAATCGGTCTTGCCGTTGCCCACGCTCATGAACAGCGGCAGGTCGCGGTTGGTGCACAACGCCGTCACGCCCAGTTGGCGCAGGTCGTGGCGATAGGGCGCCTGCTGGCTGTCCACCAGGCTGACGAAGGTTTCGCTGCCGATGTAGGTCGAGCGCGGCCCGTTGCGTCGTTGGTCGCTGGACAATACCCGCGGCTCACGGCGCACCGTGTAATAGGCCAGGTCGCGACCGTATCGAGACGGATCGCGTACGGCATAGAACGGCAGGAACGGTTGCTCCGGCCCGGTACCGTGGCCGGTGAGGCCGGTCAGCGAATGAACTTCGAAATCCATCGGCCGGGTGCGGTCGGCGATCACGTGGTGTTCGTTGACCCGTTCCGACAGGTGGATGCGGTCCAGGCGCTTGGGAAACAGGTTGATGGCCGGGGTGCAGAACGGCAGGAACTGCGCGGCACCGACACTGCCTTCCAGGCTCGGGTCGTGACGGTCGAACAACACGATCAGCTCCAGTTCCTGGCCGTCGCAGCGCTTGACCGCCCGGCTCAGTTGGGTGAAGTCGACAAACAGAAAACGGTGGGGCAGGGCGAAGTATTCCTGCAACAGGCGGTAGCCCTGGAAGGCCCGTGACACCACCGGCAGCGCGGCGTCGGCGTCATCGAAGCCGCGTGAGCGCAGCGCGTCTTGCGGCAGGCGTTCCACCCAATCTCCACCGGGCTGGCGGGCGAACACCGCGCAGGCGTTGCCCAGCAGTTGCTCGTAGAGGCGGAAGGGCTGTTCGTCGGCGCCGCTGAGGTACAGCGGTAGGTTGTCCAGGGTCAGGCTTTTGAACGGCAGTTCGGCGCCGGTGCGCAGGGTCAGGCGCAGGCCGGCCTTGGCCTTCGGCTCGCTGGCGGCCAAGCGCCCGAGCACGGCGGACGGGTTGCCGAAGTACTCGGCCTGGCTGACCTGCAGTGGCCACAACGTCACCGCGTGGGCGATGCGGTACTCGCAGCAGGTCTGGGTTTCGCGCCCCAGGGCGGCGCGCATGACGGTGTCCCGTGGCAGCGCAAAACCGCTGCTCAACGAGCCTTCATCCGGGTCGGCCTGCAGTTGCACCACGGTCATCGACGGCGTTGGCGCCAGGTAATGAGGGTAGGCGATTTCCAGCAGGTTGTGGGTGAAGGTCGGGTACTCAGCGTCGAGTTTGAGCTGCACCCGCGCTGTCAGATAGGCGAACCCTTCCAGCAAACGTTCGACATACGGGTCGGCGCAGTCCATGCCGGACAACGTCAGCCGACTGGCGATCTTGGGGTATTCCTTGGCGAACTCCGCCGCGCTTTCGCGCACGTGGTGCAGTTCCTGGTTGTACAGCTCCAGCAGGCGCGGGTTCATGGGCGCCTCCGCTGGTCGGCGTTGACCACACGCACATGCCCGGACTCCAGGTCCAGGTCGGTTTGCAGCATCAGGCGCAATGGCACGGGTTGAGCCCAAAGATCGCCTTCGATTTCGAAACTCAACGCGTTGTGGTTCATCTCGGCCGTCGCCCGGGCTCGCACCCGCAAAGTGTGACGCAGGATGCGCGGTTCGAACGTGGCAATGGCCTGGTGAATCAGCGCTTCCAAGGCTGGGATGTCGACGTTCGACGCGCTGTTGCCGGCCAGTGCCGGCAGCCCGAAATTGACCACCGAAGTACCCGCCGGGGTGTGCAGCGTTGCGTCGGCATCGAGTAACGAAGTGGTGTTGAGTAACCACGCCAGGTCGCGCAGCACCGAGGCTTTCAACTGGGTGAGCGACAACACGCGCTTGTCGGCGCTTTCCTTGGGATTGGTCGGATCGTCGTCGGTCAACCGGTCCAGCAGGGACGGTTGCAGGCGATCGCGGGTGGCGATTTCGGTTACCACCGAAAGAAACCCGTATACATTTTTTGATCCCACTGGCCAGGGCCGCAGGAGGCGAATTGGTTAACATCCGAGAGCTCAAACGTTCCCTTGACCTGGCGCACTGCCTGGAGCTTAGTCAGGCAATCGCGGCTGGGAGCTGGCATATGTTCACTGCGCTCAACCATAAAGATCGGCACCTGGTTAAAAGTCTCGACGCGCAATTGTCGATCCTGGTTCAGGCTAAACTGGCAAGGCCACTCTATGTCGAGCGACAGGTGGCTCTTATCGGGTTTGACGATCGTGCAGCGACCTTGGTCGTTGATCAAACTCACGGGCTGCCCGACAAAAACCGCCTGTGTGAATGCTGCTGGAGTGTCTGCTTTTTGCTCGGCGCATGCGCTCAGGCTGACGAGGCTTGCCGTCAGTGCTGAAAAGAACAAGAGACTACGCATCACGCAAGCTCCCAGAACCAAATGGCTTTCGAACGCGAGAACAGGTCACCACTTTTGGTCAAGCCACGGTTCCACAGGTCGATATGGTCTCCGGTAGGTCTGCCGGCAGTGTCGCTACTTTGCTGATAGCAGTCTTTGAAGAAGATGATTCCAGTCTTGCCCATCAGCGTCGTGTGGTCTACCACGCTGTTGGTGTAGATCTTCGGCGGGCCGAGGCGGTTCTTCTTCCATAGCCAATTGGCCAATGACTCCGCGCCGCGGGCATGTCCATGGGCGCATAGAGGATCCAGCGTATAAGTCGATGAGTTGACCGGTAAGGTCTTTTCCCCGCACAAGGCGATGCTCATCCGGATGGCGCACTGGTTGATATAAGGACCATCGCAAGCCGGAGTGGCGGACGGGTAGGGAGGATAGCTGTTCCACAAATTGATAAACGAAGGCTTGGCCATGACTCAGATACCGGGTGGGAAAGGAATGGATTCGAGCAAGCACCAAACACCCCCGGCGCGCGGCACCGGGGGCGTGTTCGATCACACCTTGACGTTCTGACGGATGTTCCAGCCGAACTTGACCGGCCCGCCTTCCTTGGTGCCGTCGGCTTTTTGTGGCTGGTAGTCCACCAGCACCTTGGCGAAGTTCAGGGTGACGTTTTCGGTCAGGCGATCATCGCTGCCCGAGCCGCCGGTGCTCAGGGACGTGACCAACACTTCTTCCAGGTTGATGATCATGTACTCGACCTGGCTTTCACCGCCGGCCTTGCGCACGGTCAGCTTGACCTTGTCGATGTGCTTGCCGCTTGCGCAGTGCATCATCAGGTTCGGCGAAGCCTTGTCGACGTACTTGGTCAGCGACAGGTCCTGGACGTTGACCTTGCCCGCGCCACCGCCGCCGCCCACGTGCATGTTGCCGGACTGGGACATGCCCCAGCTCCAGTTCAGGACGTCGATCTCGTCCTTGTGGGCCTTGTCCATGGACTCGCCCTTGATGTCGCCGATCTTGATGAAAATATCAACAGCCATGTTTTCTCCCTGTGTGGTCTCTACCACATTGTTTGATTGACGCCGACCTTGCGAAATATCGTTGGATGTCAGTCAGGACACGGAACCTGTGGGAGCGGGCTTGCTCGCGAATGCGTCGGGTCAGCCGACATCAACGTTGAATGATCAACCGCATTCGCGAGCAAGCCCGCTCCCACAAAGGGGCGAGTCCTTTCCAACAAAACCTCTTTTACGCGCCCTTGGCCGAAGGCAGTTTCGATACCAGGCGCAGCGACACGGTCAGCCCTTCGAGCTGATAGTGCGGGCGCAGGTAGAACTTGGAGTTGTAGTACCCCGGGTTGCCTTCGACTTCTTCGACAATCACTTCGGCCGCTGCCAGTGGATGCTGGGCCTTGGTGGTCTCGGTGGAGTGCGCCGGGTCACCGTCGACGTAGTTGAGGATCCAGTCCTGCAACCAGCGCTGCATCTCGTCCTTCTCTTTGAAGGAGCCGATCTTGTCGCGCACGATGCACTTCAAGTAGTGAGCGAAACGGCAGGTGGCGAACAGGTACGGCAGGCGCGCGGCCAGGTTGGCGTTAGCGGTGGCGTCCGGGTCGTCGTATTCGGCCGGTTTCTGCAACGACTGGGCGCCGATGAACGCGGCGAAGTCGGTGTTTTTCTTGTGCAGCAGCGGCATGAACCCGTTTTTCGCCAGTTCCGCTTCACGGCGGTCCGAAATGGCGATTTCGGTTGGGCACTTCATGTCCACGCCACCGTCGTCGGTCGGGAACGTGTGCGCCGGCAGGTTTTCCACTTCACCGCCAGACTCCACGCCACGGATGCGCGAGCACCAGCCGAAGTGTTTGAACGAACGGTTGATGTTCACCGCCATCGCGTAAGCGGCGTTGGCCCAGGTGTACTTGGAGCTGTCGGCGCCGTCGGTGTTTTCTTCGAAGGCGAAGGCTTCTACCGGGTCAGTCTTGGCGCCGTAGGGCAGGCGTGCCAGGAAGCGCGGCATGGTCAAGCCGATGTAGCGCGAGTCTTCCGATTCACGCAGCGAACGCCAGCCGGCGTATTCCGGTGTGGTGAAGATTTTGGTCAGGTCCCGTGGGTTCGACAGTTCCTGCCACGAGCCCATGCCCATCACGGTTGGCGATGCCGCGGCAATGAACGGGGAGTGCATGGCGGCGCAGACTTTCGACAGCTCGCCCAACAGTTCCACATCCGGTGGCGACTGGTCGAAGTAGTAGTCGCCTACCAGGCAGCCGTAAGGTTCGCCGCCGAACTGGCCGTATTCTTCTTCGTACATCTTCTTGAAGATCGGGCTCTGGTCCCACGCGGTGCCCTTGAATTTCTTCAGGGTCTTGTGCAGGTCGGTCTTGGAGATGCTGAGCACGCGGATCTTGAGCTGCTCGTCGCTCTCGGTGTTGTTGACCAGGTAGTGCAGGCCACGCCAAGCGCTTTCCAGTTGCTGGAAGTCGGGGTGGTGGATGACCTGATTGACCTGGGCGGTGAGCTTGGCGTCAATGGCGGCGATGATCGATTCGATCGACTTGATGGCGTCGTTGGACACCAGGTCAGTCTGCGCCAGGGCCTGTTCGGCCAGCGTGCGCACGGCGGTCTCGACGGCTTCGCGGGCGCGTTCGGTCTTGGGTTTGAATTCTTGCATCAACAGCGAGGCGAACTCGCTGGGGACTTCAGTGGTGCCCAGGGGCTGGGACTGATTTTCACGTACTGATTCGGTCATGATCGTGGGTCCTGTTAAGCCTTAGGCTCTGCATCGGCGGGCTTTGGCGCGCTGGCCAGGGCCTGCAACAGGGCAGGGTCCTTGATCGCCTTCATGATAATTTCTTCGGCGCCGGTCTTGCCGTCCATGTAGGTCAGCAGGTTGGCCAGTTGGGTGCGCGCTTCGAGCAACTTGTTCAGCGAGTCGACCTTGCGGGCCACGGCTGCCGGGCTGAAGTCGTCCATGCT
This sequence comes from Pseudomonas sp. LBUM1664, assembly GCF_059695895.1. Classification (NCBI taxonomy): domain Bacteria; kingdom Pseudomonadati; phylum Pseudomonadota; class Gammaproteobacteria; order Pseudomonadales; family Pseudomonadaceae; genus Pseudomonas; species Pseudomonas sp. LBUM1664. The sequence continues at coordinate 124,388 of NZ_CP166791.1, forward strand.
TTCGAAGGTCAGGTCCAGGCTCAGGTTGCCTTCGCCGGTCAGTTCGTTGGGCACATGGAACGCCACGCGAGGCTGCATGGCCTTGAGGCGAGAGTCGAAATTATCGACATCGATCTCGAGGAACTTGCGATCGGCCACCGGTGCCAGAGGCTCGGCGGGCTTGCCGGCGAGGTCGGCCATCACCCCCATGACGAAGGGCAACTGGACCTTTTTCTCGGCGCCGTAGAGCTCGACGTCGTACTCGATCTGCACTCGAGGCGCGCGGTTGCGCGCGATGAATTTCTGAGAACTTTGCTTCGCCACGTTGCTGCTCCTGGTCGCTCAAGCGACGGTGTTGGCGTCATCGGGGGTGCCGGTGACGTGACTGCGTGATCCGTGCGCTTTATTCGCTGTCTGGGCCGCGCAGGTTTTCAAATTGACTCATGCCGTCGGGAATCAGGTTGCGCACGATGGCCGCAAAGTCGGCGTGCACCAGATTCTTGGCCCGATTCAACAGCACCGGCAGGGGGCTGGAGGGCTCGTGACGGGCGTAGTAAGCGAGAATCCGGTCCAGGCTGCGCAACACATCGTCGCGGTTGGTGATTTCACCCGTGCCGCTGTTGCGGGGCGCGCTCGGCGCGGTGGTGTGTTCAGCCGGCGCGGCGCTGTCATCGCTAATGGCGTCGGGCAGGGCGCTGTCGCCGCTCTGCGGGGCGAACTGACCGAGAATCTGCAAGGCCAGCTTGAGCGGTTGCTTCAACGGGCCAAGGTCCACGCCCTGGGCGGAACCGACTTGATCACTGACCTGCTGCTCGATGGCTTCGGCGGCGCTGCGAGCCTGCAGCAGGGCCGCACGGGTGATTTCCAACTGCTCGGGATCGCTGTCGAGCAAGGCCCCGGCGAGCTGTTCGGAGCCCAGGTTTTCATCCGGGAAACTTTGCAGGCCGCTGGCGTTGGCGGCGGCGCGCAGGCTGACGGCACCGAAGGTGCGTGAACGGGCCAGAATGCTTTCGCGCAGCAGGCGAATGGTGACGTCGGACGTCAGGCCGGCAAGGGCATTGATGCGTACGGTGGGGTCGTTGTCGTCATCGGCGTCTAGGCGCGGGTGCAGGTCAGCCCAGTATTGCTTGAGCAATTCGCTGATCAGCGTCAACACACGGGCAAGGCCGGGAATGCCTTCCAGGGCCAGGGAGCTTTGCAACAGGAAATGGGTGATGCGCAGGTCTTTGCTGCGTTGCAGCAAGTCCAGACTTTGCTGCTGGATGCTGCGCCACTCAGGGGGTTCGGCAGGCAATATCGAATCGCCCATGCTGCGCTCGGGCTGGCCTCGGGAATCGCGTTCCAGGCGCAAGAAATCTGCGTCATATTCCAAATCTTCACCACACGGTGAAGTCGCAGATACGGCGGCGAGCAGCAAAAGCACATCCACTTGAATCGATCTCCCTATCACCCGCAGACGAAGTCGGGCAGTTCACACGCAAGTTCCAGATGAAACTTCACATGTTCCTTGGCGATAATGGCCCTTTAGATGCGCTATGATCTTAAAGTGCCATCATCTATATTCAAGAAGTTGTACATTTTTGGTGTAGTACTTATGGCTTGTCAAGGTAAGCTATTTCCTCCCTGTATCCCCTGTGTAACAGTTGTGATGCGCTTAACAGCCTGCGCGACTAGTAGGTCCAAGCAGAGACAGATGCAGGTTTTTTGTCACGCAAGACGGTTAAGATCAGCCATCGTGCCGGTAAAAAGCCGGTTTGAGGTGGTTTGCAAGGTGGTTGGCGAGTAGCCGGGGCGTAGAACCCTTTCACTCGCCCGCGCGCGAAGTACTCAGCAAGGAGGCGAGATGCCGCTGTGTTTGACTATCACTAGTTATCACAAGATTACCCCCGGTCAGTGTTCTGAAAAGTCCATGGATCAAGGGATGATGGCTATTGGCCGTAACTCCGATAATGACTGGGTATTGCCAGACCCCGAACGCCTGGTTTCCGGCAAACATTGCGTTATTCAATACAAAGACGGGCGCTATTACTTAACCGATAACAGTACTAACGGTGTGGAGTTGGTCAAGGCTGGCATCCGCTTGCGCAAGGGCAATAGCGAGCCGCTGCAAGATGGCGAAGTTATCCGCATCGGTGATTATGAAATCCAGGTGCGCGTTGATTTCAGCCTGCCAGTCACTGACAGCAATCCGTTTGCCGAATCGCCCAGCAGCTTCGAGGCGTTAATGGGTCGCCAAGGCGCCTCGGTGAATACGCCATTGCCGATGCAAGTGGCTTCACCGGCGCATTTCCAAGGCGTGTCGGCCATGGACACCCTGCCGGACCTGTTCGACTTTCTGGCCCCGAGCAGCACCCCGCCGGCCACCCAGCCTGACCATGTTCCGGCCGAGCAGCATGATTTCCGTCCGCCGACCCCGATTCCTAAACCCAGCCCGCCGCCTGTGGCCGAGCCTGTAGCGCTGACGTCTGCCCCGGTGATTCCCGAGGATTGGGACCTGTTCAGCGACAAGCCTGCGCCCGTGGCGGTCGCCCCCGTGCCTGTCGCAGCGCCGCCTGTGGCGCCGCTGCCGGTGATCGAGCCGGTGCCGACACCCGTTCCTCAGATGAGCGTACCGATTGACGAACCTGCGCCGCTGCGCGAGCCACCAGTGACCCGCGTTGAACCCCCCGTGGCTCCGGCCAGCCCGGGTGATGCGTCGCAACCCGACCTGCTGCAAGCCTTCCTGCGCGGCGCCGGGTTGGATCAATTGCGCCTGGACAAAGCCCAGGCCGAGGCGCAGATGGAAAGCATCGGTCGCAGTTACCGGCTGATGGTCGAAGGGCTGATCGACGTCTTGCGCGCTCGCAGCAGCCTCAAGGGTGAGTTCCGCATTCAGCAGACGATGATCCAGCCGGTGGAAAACAATCCGCTGAAATTCGCGCCCAATGTCGACGAAGCCATGCTGTTGCTGCTGCGCCACGGCAATCAGGCGTTCATGGCCCCGGACGTGGCGGTGCGTGACAGCTTCGATGACCTGCGCGCCCACCAACTGGCGGTGATGGCCGGCGTGGAAGCGGCGATCAAGCATTTGCTGGCGCGCTTCGAGCCGGCGCAACTGGAAGAACGCATGGGCAAGCCCGGCGGGCTGTCGAGTATTTTTAATGGCTCGCGACAGGCCCAGTACTGGCAGCAATTCACCGAGCTCTACAGCAACATTTCCCGGGAGGCCCAGGAAGATTTCCAGGACCTGTTCGGTCGTGAATTCAGCCGCGCCTACGAAGAACACAGCACACGACAGCGACGCCGCTGAGCGCCGCCGTCCCCTAACAAATTCATAAGCACACAACGGATAGCTCAAACGTCATTGAGGACGCAGGATGATTCCCAGGTTTTTACTCGCAGTCGCCACCGCGCTTCTGTTGACGGCGTGCGCCAAGGATGCGGACAAACCCCAGCCCGAAGAAGCTGAGGCCGACACCGCCGCCGTCGAGTTGCACTTGCACGCCATTGCCGGCCTCAACCCCGGCGCCACTGGCCAGCCGGCCCCGGTCCGGGTGCGTATTTTCGAACTGAAAAATGCCGCCACCTTCGGCCGCGCCGATTATTTCGCCTTGGCCGAACGGGCCCAGGCGACGCTCGGTGCCGACCTGATCGACCAGGATGAAGTGCTGATCCAGCCCGGTCAGCAGTTGAGCCTGCAACGCGACCTCGACCCGGCCACTCGTCATATCGGCGTACTGGTGGGCTATCGCGAGCTGGATCAATCGCTGTGGCGCACGGTGATGAATGTCCCGGCGCGCCAATACACCGAATACCAGATCAGCCTCGATGTGCGCGCCGTGCGCAGCGCCGTCGTCGTTCCCCCATCCAGCCCTGCCCAATAAGCAATCGGAGCCCCCATGTCCTGGAATAATCGCGTGGTCTGGTCGGAAGGCATGTTCATTGGAACGCAGCACTTCCAGCAGCATGACCGTTACCTGGAAAACCTCATCGACGCGCGCAGCCGCCCGTTGTCGGCCGGCGCCTGGGGGTTTTCCGAATTGCTGATCGACCAGGGCCTGCTGGCTCAAGGCAAGCTTGCGATCATTTCGGCGCGGGGCCTGTTGCCGGACGGCACGCCCTTCAACATTCCTCAAGATGACCTGGCACCGACCCCGCTGAACGTCGACGACAACCTGCGCGATGGCTTGGTGTACCTGGCCCTGCCGCTCAAGCGCGCCGGCGCCCGTGACACCGTGGATGAAGGCGAAGCCCTGGGCGCTGCGCGCTACGTGAGCCAGGTGTCTGAAGTGCGCGACGACAACGCGCCGTTCGAAAACCGCGCGCCGGTGGCCCTGGGTTCCCGGGCGCTGCGCCTGTTGACCGCCCAGGACGGCATCAGTGATTACGCCGCCATCGGCCTGGTGCGCATCAAGGAAAAACGCGCCGACCGCGCCCTGGTGCTCGACGACGCGTACATCCCGCCGCTGCTGGATGTGATCGCCTCCAAACCGTTGACGGCGTTTCGCAGCGAGCTGCTGGGCCTGCTCCATCAACGTGGCGAAGCGCTCGCCGGGCGGGTGGTGGCTTCCGGTGCCGGCGGCGCCTCGGAGATCGCCGATTTCATGCTGCTGCAACTGGTCAACCGCGCCCAGCCGCTGATCCAGCACCTGAGCCAACTGAGCCCTTTGCACCCGGAACGGTTCTACAGCGAACTGGTAAGCCTGGCTGGAGAGTTCTCGACCTTTACCGCTTCCGGGCGACGGCCGCAGGAATACCCGCAGTACCAGCACGATGACCTGGTGCTGAGTTTCGCGCCGGTGATGCAGGCCCTGCGTGAAGCCCTGTCGATGCTGATCGACAGCAAGGCCACGCCGATTCCGATTGTGGAAAAGGCCTACGGCGTCCACGTGGCCATGCTGGCCGACAAAACCCTGCTCGAAAGCGCCAGTTTCATCCTGGTGGTGCGCGCCGATGTCCCCGCCGAAACCCTGCGCAGCCGCTTCGGCCAGCAGAGCAAGGTCGGCTCGGTGGAGCACATCCGCGACCTGGTCAACCTGCAGTTGCCGGGCATCGGCCTGCTGCCGTTGCCGGTGGCACCGCGGCAGCTTCCGTACCACGCCGGTTCCACCTATTACGAACTCGACCGGGGCAGTGAGCACTGGCAGCAACTGGGCAACTCCGGCGGTTTTGCGTTCCACATCGCCGGCCAGTTCCCAGGGCTGAACCTGGCGTTCTGGGCGATCCGAGGATAAACCGCGATGAGCAATGACGATCGTACCCAGTTCATGCCAACGCCCGGTGGCCGTGGCGCGGATCCGTTCCGCCCGGACCCCGGCCGCCAGGAGTCTGCGCCTGCACCTCTGTCGATGCCTGCCGCACCGGTGCTGACCGGCAAAGCCCAGGGCCTCAACCCGCTGGAGAGCGCAGCCGGCCCGTTGCTGGCCCTGCTGACGCGCCTGCGCAACACCATTGCCCACCCGGCTCCAGCCAGTTTGCGCGCGCAACTGCTGGCCTACCTGCGCCAGTTCGAAGAGCGCGCCGAGGCCGCCGGCGTGGTGCGCAACGACGTATTGCTGGCCCGCTACGCCTTGTGCACCGCCCTGGATGAAGCGGTGCTCAGCACCCCGTGGGGCGGCACCAGCGACTGGGGCAAGCAGAGCCTGTTGATCACCGTGCACAACGAAGCCTGGGGCGGCGAGAAGGTGTTCCAGCTTCTGGAGCATTGCCTGCAAAGCCCGCGTGAACGTTTGTACCTGCTGGAGCTGTTGTACCTGTGCATGTGCCTGGGTTTTGAAGGGCGCTACCGGGTGATGAACGATGGTCGCAGTCAACTGGAAGCGTTGCGTGAGCGCACCAGTGCCGTGATCCGCAGCGCCCGTGGCGAGTATGAGCGTGAGCTGTCGCCGCACTGGCGCGGTGTCACCGTGGCCCGTGATCGACTGGCGCAATTCATGCCGCCGTGGATCGCCGTGGCCATCGGTGCAGCCCTGTTGCTGGCGCTGCTGTTTGGTCTACGGATGAAACTGGCCTCCGATGCCGAGCCGGTGTTCAAGAACATTCATGCCCTGGGAGAAATCCCGGTGCAGGCCATCGACCGCCCGGTGGTGCAACCGAAGCTGATCGAACGGCCGCGCCTGGCCGGTTTCCTGGCCGATGAAATCAAGGCTGGTCGAGTGGCGGTGGAAGACGCCGTTGACCGCTCGGTCGTGACCATCCGTGGCGATGAGCTGTTCGCTTCGGGCAGTGCCAGCATCAAGGATGATTTCGAGCCATTGATGCTGCGCATCGCCGATGCCATTCGCCGGGTCAAGGGCCAGGTCCTGGTGACCGGCCATAGCGACAATCGCCCGATTGCCACCCTCAGGTTTCCGTCCAACTGGGCGTTGTCCGAGGCGCGGGCCCAGTCGGTGCTGCAAATTCTCTCGGCCAAGACCGGCCAGTCCGAGCGCTTCAGCGCCGAAGGCCGCAGCGACACCGAACCGCTGGCCTCGAACGCCACGGCAGAGGGACGTGCGCGCAATCGTCGGGTTGAAATCACAGTGTTGGCGGAGGGGGTCGAGTGAAGGCGTTTTTCAGTTTTATCATCCGCTGGGTCATCCCGCTGCTGGGGCTGATCGCCCTGAGCCTGATCATCTGGTTCGTCGGCCCGCTGCTGGAGTGGCTGGTGCCCGAAGGCCGGCGCTGGACGTTGATCATTCTGGTGTTCGCGGCGTGGCTCGCCTACCGAGTGTGGCGCATCATCCAGGCTCGCCGTCAGGCCGCCGAAGTCATGCGCAGCCTGGCCGCGCAAACCCCGCCCGACCCGAGCAGCGTCGCCACTTTTGAGGAACTCGAAACCCTGCGCCAGCGCATGGACGAAGCCTTGGCGCTGTTGAAGAAAGCCAAGCTGGGCGGTGACGAGCGCCGCAACCTCTACGAGTTGCCGTGGTACGTAATCATCGGCCCGCCGGGTTCGGGCAAGACCACTGCGCTGGTCAATTCCGGGCTGCATTTTCCATTGGCCGCGCAGTTGGGCGCTGGTGCGGTGCGCGGCGTCGGCGGCACGCGCAATTGCGATTGGTGGTTTACCGACCAGGCGGTGTTGCTCGACACCGCCGGCCGCTACACCACCCAGGACAGCGACGCGACCATCGACAAGGCCGCGTGGCTGGGCTTTCTCGGCCTGTTGAAGAAACAGCGCGCCCGTCGCCCGATTGATGGTGCGTTCATTGCCATTAGCCTTTCGGACTTGCTGCTGGGCAGCGACGCCGAGCGCGCCGCCCATGCCGCGGCGATACGCCTGCGGATCCAGGAGCTGTACACCCAGTTGGGTGTGCGCTTCCCGATTTACCTGATGCTGACCAAGCTCGATCTGGTGCCGGGGTTCATGGAGTATTTCGATACCCTGAGCAAGGAAGAGCGCGCCCAGGTCTGGGGCATGACCTTCGCCCTGGACGATGTCAAAAGCAATGACAGCCCGCTGGCGCATTTGCAGAGTGAATTCGCCGGCCTTGAGCAGCGCCTCAACGACCGCTTGGTGGAGCGCTTGCAGCAAGAACGCGACCCGGCGCGGCGTGATTTGATTTACGGTTTCCCGCAACAATTCGGCGCATTGAAGGACTGTCTGCAAAGCTTCCTCGAAGGCGTGTTCAAACCCAACGCCTTCGAAGAGCGAGTGTTGCTGCGCGGGGTGTATTTCACCAGCGGCACCCAGGAAGGCAGCCCGATCGACCGCTTGATCGGCTCCATGGCCCAGAGCATGAACCTGGACCGTCAGCACCTGGCGCGCCAGACCGGCACCGGGCGCAGTTACTTCATCGAAAAACTCTTCACCGCCGTGGCCTTTGCCGAGCGTGGGCTGGTGGGCGTGGACCCCAAGGTCGAGCGTCGGCGCAAGTGGATCGCCCGAGGCGTATTGGCCTCGACCGTGGTGCTGGTGCTGGTGGTCGGAACGTTGTGGTGGGTCAGCTACCGCGCCAACCAGGCGTATATCACCCAGGTTGACCAGAAGGTCGCGCCACTGGGCCAGGCCGTGCAGAGCCTCAGCCCGGCACAACGTGATGTACTCGCCGTATTGCCGTTGCTCAACGCCGTAAAACACCTGGCCGATGATTCGCCCAGCTGGGCCGAAGGCCTGGGCCTGTACCAGGGTGACATGCTGGAAGCCGAGTCGGGCAGCGTCTACCGCAAGTTGCTGATCGCCGTGTTCGCGCCTCGTCTGCTGACGCGCATCGAAGAGCAACTGCACAGCGGCGGCCATTCGGACTTCCTCTACGAGGGCTTGAAGGCCTACCTGATGCTCGCCGATAACGAGCACTACGACGCCGACTTCATCAAGGCCTGGATCGCCCTGGATTGGGACCGCAGCCTGCCGCGGGACCTGCCGGCCGAACATCGCCTGGCCTTGAGCGAGCATCTGCAGGCGCTGTTCGAGCGCCGTCCGCCGACTGCGCGCCTGGACCCGCGGCTGGTCGAGGACCTGCGCCGCCAGTTGCAACAACTGCCCGTGGCCCAGCGGGTCTATGACCGGATCAAGCGCCAGAAACTGCCCGAGGGCATACCGGACTTTCGCATCAACGAAGCCGCCGGGCGCGACGCCGCGCTGGTGTTCAGCCGCAAGAGCGGCAAGCCATTGGGCGAGCCGCTGAGCGGGTTCTTCACCGTCAAGGGTTACCGCCAGGGCTTCTTGCTCACCAGCCTGAGCCAGACCGGAACCCTGGCCGAAGAGCAATGGGTGCTGGGCCACGAAGAGGCCGATCAGCAGAACGTCGCCAGCCTGGCCGCCGACGTGCGGCGCCTGTACTTCCAGGACTATCAACGCCAATGGGACGCCTTGCTGGCCGATATCGACTTCGTGCCGATCACCAGCGTGGCCCAGGCCGCCGATGTACTGCGGGTGATTTCCGGCCCGACCTCGCCGTTGAAAAAACTGCTGGTGGCCGTGGCGAAGGAAACCGACTTGCAACAGGAAGATCGCTTGCTGGCCGCTCAAGGCGTGCCGGCGCCAGGCGGGGTCGACAAGCTCAAGGAGCACCTGGGTGCCTTGCTCGGCCAGGAACAGGCGACGCCAAACGCACCGGCGGCCAGCGATGATCCGGTCACCGCGCACTTCGCCGAGCTCAACAGCATCGTCAGTAAAAACGAAGGCGAACCGGCGGCCATCGATGGCCTGCTGGCCGACATGAATGCCTTATACGTGCAAGTCAGCGCCATGGTCGGCGCCAGCGGCGATGCCTTGCTCGGCGAAGCCAAGAACCAAGCGACGGCGGCCGCTACCCGGGTCAGCCTCAACGCCGAACGCCAGCCGCCGCTGGTGCAGGGCCTGGTCAAGTCGGTGGTCAATTCCACCACCAACAGCATGATGGGCGGGGTGCGCAATCAACTGAACGCCGCCTGGACCAGCGAAGTGGTGAATATCTACCGCCAGTCCCTGGCCGGGCGTTATCCCATGTCGCCGGGCAGTGCGCGGGACGCAACGCTCGACGATTTCGGCCAGTTCTTCGGCGTCGGCGGGGTGATGGACAACTACTTCCGCAAGTACCTGCAACCGTACGTCGACACCTCGACGCCGACCTGGCGCTGGCAGCCGGGCGCCGCGCAGAAGCTCGGCATCGCTCCTGGCGTACTGCAAACCTTCCAGCGGGCGGCGACCATCCGGGATGCGTTTTTCCGTTCCGGCGGTACTCAGCCGATGGTGCGCTTCGAGCTCAAGCCAGTGGCGATGGACTCGACCATCACCCAATTTCTGCTGGACCTCGATGGCCAGCAACTGAGCTACGACCACGGCCCGAGCCGCCCGACCGCCATGCAATGGCCCAACCCCGGCAGCATCGGCGTGGTACGGATCTCGATCATGCCGCCGTCGGCCAGCGGTCGTTCCGGTATCACTTTGGATGGGCCGTGGGCCTGGTTCCGGTTGCTGGAGCAATCGGACCTGACCGCCGGCAACTCGCCGGACCGCTTCAATCTGCGGCTGCGGGTCGACGGTGCCAGCGCCTCCTACGAACTGCGGGCCAACAGTGCCTTCAACCCGTTCAAGAGTCGGGTACTCAGCGGCTTCAGCCTCCCGGAGCGCCTATGAGTACGCCGGGCTTCTATGGAAAGTTGGCCAGCCGTGGAGACTTCGTCAGCCGTGGCTTGCCCCAGAGCTTCATCGGTCCGTGGGATTCGTGGCTGGCGGCAGGTTTGCTCGCCAGTCAGACCAACCTCGGCGAGCGTTGGCTGGATGCCTATCTGGTCAGCCCGCTGTGGCGCTTCATGGTCGCGCCCGGCGTATGTGGGCCAGAGGCCGCCGTTGGCGTGGTGATGCCGAGTATCGACCGGGTCGGCCGCTATTTTCCGCTGACCGTTGCGGTGCTGCTGGAGCCCGACGCGGACCCCGCCTCAGTGGTGGGCGGTGCGGACGAGTGGTTTGAGCAGGTGGAGAACCTGCTGTTAAGCACATTGAACGTGCAGGCCAGTTTCGAGGCCTTCGGCGCGACGCTTGAGACCCTCGGCAGCCCGGCGTACCTGCCACGGACCCCGAGCAGCCGTTTCGCCAGCCTGCATCGCTTCGATGCCACCGACCCGCAGCGGCGAATGGCTGCCCTTGCCGAGTCAGCCTGCGAAGGCGTGAGCCTGTGGTGGGGCCAGGGTTCGGAGCGCATCGCGCCCGGTTTGATGCGGTGCCAGGGCCTGCCGGCTGCCGCTGATTTTGCGCAATTTTTGCTTGGCCAAGAAGGTGTTGTGTAGATGCGTCCAAGTGCTGGGAAAGCATTCAAGTCCGCAAGCAAGAGCCATGTCGGCATGGTCCGCCAGGTCAACGAAGACGCTTGCCTGGACCTGCCGGAAAACGGCCTGTGGGTGGTCGCCGACGGCATGGGTGGCCACGCGGCGGGCGACTACGTCAGTAGCCTGATTGTCGACAGCCTGCGCAATATTTGCGTGGGCCGTTCGCTGGATGAATACGTCGCGGCGCTGCAAAGCGACCTGCTGCGGGTCAACGCCGCCGTGCGTGAAGAAACCGCCCATCGCGGCGTGACCATGATGGGCAGCACCGTGGTGGTACTGGCTACCCGTGACTTGCGCGGGATGTGCCTGTGGGCCGGTGACAGCCGCTTGTATCGCCTGCGCGACGGTGTGCTCGAAGGCATCTCGCGCGATCACAGCTACGTCCAGGATTTACAGGACAGCGGTCTTCTGAGTGAAGCCGAAGCCCGGGTGCATCCGCGGGCCAACATCGTCACCCGGGCCATCGGGGTCGAGGCGCAACTGAACCTGGCGATGGTCGAGCTGCTGCTGGTGCCCGGCGACAGTTACCTGCTGTGCAGCGACGGGCTGACCAAGACCGTCGAGGACGATGAAATCCGCGAAGTACTGAGCCACGACGAGCCTGGCGAAATCGCCAGCAGCCTGGTGTCTCTGGGCCTGATGCGCGGGGCGCCGGACAACATCACCGTGGTTGTCGTGAAGGTGCCGTCATGAACCCCGCCCAGAACATTCAGATCCCTGGCTACGACATCGACGGTGAGATCGGCGAAGGGGCGATGGCCAACGTTTACCTGGCGACCCAGCGTTCGCTGGAGCGCAAGGTGGCGTTGAAAGTCATGGCGGCGGCGCTGGCGGCCGACCCGACGTTTTGCGAACGCTTTCTGCGCGAAGGCAAGACCCTGGCGCGCTTGTCGCACCCGCACACGGTCACCATCCATGACATCGGCAATGTCGGTGAGCTGTATTACATGGCCATGGAATACCTGCCCAACGGCACGCTCAAGGAGCGCATCGCCGCCGGCCTTTCGCCGGAGCAGGGCCTGACCTACATCCGCCAGATCGCCTCGGCCCTGGGGTATGCCCACGGGTTGGGCCTGGTGCACCGCGACGTCAAGCCGGCGAACATTCTGTTCCGTGCCGACGGCACGGCTGTGCTCTCGGACTTCGGCATCGCCAAGTCCCTGGACGACCGCACCCAATTCACCCAGGCCGGTTTCGCGGTCGGCACGCCCAGCTACATGAGCCCGGAACAGGCCCGTGGGCAGGACATCGATGGCCGCGCCGATCTGTATGCCCTGGGTGTGGTGCTCTATGAAATCCTCGTCGGCAAACTGCCGTATACCGGCAACGACGCGCTGTCCACGGCGCTGGCGCACCTGACCGAGCCGCTGCCGGAATTGCCGGTGCATCACGGCCGTTATCAAGACGTGCTGCGCAAGCTGTTGGCCAAGGATCCGGCGGAGCGCTTCCCGGATGCGGCGGCGTTGCTGCGGGCACTGGATAACCTGCCCCCGGAATCGGCGCAAGAGACGTTGATCCGGCCGTTGCCGATGCCTGTCTCGACGAAATCGACAGGTGATGATCTGGCCGGATTGACGCCGATGTCCATCGACATTCCAACCGGTCCGGTGCAACCCCAACCCCAACCACAGCCCAAGCCAGTTCCGCCACCCGTAAAACCAACGCCTCAGTCCTCGGTGTCGGAACAACGCAAGGGGCCGGTGTTCGCACTGGCCACCGTCGCAGTGGCCGTGGCGCTGGCGTTGGGCGGCGCGGGCTATTGGTGGTTGTCTGGTGATGCTGAAAAGCCCGCGAAGCCGCCGACTGCCTCGACTTCGACGGTGAAACCCCCTGAAGTTTCGCCGCCCAAGACTCCGGAAGTACCAGCGGTCAAACCTCCCGTCGCACCTCCGGTTCAACCACCGGTGGCGACGCAGGCCGATGGCGGCCAACGTCCGCTGTTGATGGCCGGCAAGAAAACCTTGTTCCAGCGAGTGCTCAGCAAACCGGGGGCGAAACTCGCCGACGAACCGGGCGCTGCACCGGGCAAGGCGCTGCCGGCGTTTTCCGTGCTGTACGTTTACCAGCGCAAAGACGTCGATGGCAGCCCGTGGCTGCGGGTCGGTGCAGCCACGGACGGGCGTAGCGACGGCTGGTTGCCTGGCGCGCAAGTCAGCGACTGGAAGCAAAGCCTGGTGCTCAAATTCACCGAACGTTCCGGCCGTGCGCCGGTGATGTTCCTGCGTCAGCCCGGTGAAGTGGAAAAGCTGCTGGCCGACCCATCATCTGCCAAGAATGTGCTGCTCAAAGCCCAGCAGAACCACGAAGATAACCAGCAAGTGTTGGCCCTGGAACCGGCCGCCAGCGCGGTGCCGCAGAACCAGTTTTACCTGTTGCCGATCTTCGATTCCCGCGAGAGTTTCGATGAGAACGGCCAGCCGGTGCAGTTGCTGAACGTGGCGTCCATCGACCCGGGCAATGCCCCCAGGGCTTCGACTAATAACACGCCCATCACCACCGCCAACGCCGACGCGTTCCGCACGGCCGTGGTGTTGGTGGTGGACACCACGGTGTCCATGCAGCCTTACATCGACCAGGTTCGCGACGTGGTGCACGCGCTGCAAACCCGTATCGCTGAGCGTGGCGAGTTGGACAGTGTCAGCTTCGGCATGGTGGGTTTTCGCAGCAGCATCCAGAAAACCCCGGGCCTGGAATACGTCGCCAAGACCTTGATCACCCTGGAGCAGGGCCGCGACCCGCAACGCTTCATGGAGATGGCGCGGCAGGTCAAGGCGTCCACGGTGTCGAGCCACTCGTTCAACGAGGATGCGTTTGCCGGCGTCATGGAAGCGGTGGAGGGTATGGACTGGTCCGGCTATGGCGGGCGCTTGATCCTGTTGGTCACCGACGCCGGCGCCTTGCGCAAGAACGATCCGTTTGCGGCCACGCAAATGAACGAGGCCGAAGTGCGCCAGGCGGCGCTGGGCAAACAGATCAAGATCTACGCCTTGCACTTGCTCAGCGACGCCGGCAAGAAAACCCACGCCGGTGCGCAGAGCCAATATCGCATCCTGACCGCCGACGCCAACCCGCAGATCGGTGACCTGTACATTCCCGTGCCGGGCGCGGATGTGCGCAAGCTTGGGCAGCGTGTTGATGAGATCGGTTCGGTGTTTGCCGATCTGGTGCATCAAGTGCGTAGCAACAAACCGCAAACCGTGCCGCTGCTGGGCGCCGCACCGAGCCTGACCGATAAATCGGCGGCAGTCGGCTACGCGATGCACATGGACTTTTTGGGGCGCAAATCGGCCAGCCAGGCACCGCAACTGGTCAGCGCCTGGACCGCCGACCGTGACCTGACCAACCCGGCGCTGCCGGCGTTCCAGGTCTGCGTGATGCTGACCAAACTGCAACTCAACGACTTGCAGCAATCGCTGAAACTGATCGTCGACTCGGCCCGCAAGACCCAGACGTCGCCCAAGGATTTCTTCCAGGAAATCGCCAGTGCCAGTGCCTACATGAGCCGCGACCCTTCGGCCTTGCGCAAGGGCGGCAACCTGGCCGACGGCGGGATTCTCGGCGAGTACCTGGAAGGGCTGCCGTACCGCAGCAAGTCGCTGAACATGACCCAAGACTTGTGGCTGTCCTTGAGCGTGGCCGAGCAGGAAGACTTCATCGACGAGCTGGATTCGAAAATCCGCCTCTACGAAACCTTCCACAACGACTTGGCCAACTGGGTGCGTTTCGGCGATGCCGAGCCCGGTGATGCCTTGTACCGCGTTCCGCTGTCGACGCTGCCGTGATGCTGACCATGAGCGCAGTGCACAAAAGCCGGGGCGCCGGCAGCCAGCGCTACAGCCTGGTGATTCCACGGCTGCAACTGCGTGCCGGCGAACAACTGGCGGTAGTCGGGCCCAGTGGCTGCGGCAAGAGCACGTTGCTGGACCTGCTGGCGCTGGTGTTGGCGCCGGACCAGGCTGGGCAATTCGACTTCACGCCCGCCAACACGCCGCTGGACATCGCCAAACTGTGGCGCGGGTCGCAGCAGAGCACCTTGGCGGATTTGCGCAGTCGCCACTTGGGTTATGTGCTGCAAACCGGCGGCCTACTGGGCTTTCTGGACGTGCGCGGCAACATCGCTTTGTCGCGCAAGCTGCTCGGCTTGAAGGATGACGGCAGCGTGATGCGCCTGGCCGGGCAACTGGACATTGCTGATCAACTGGACAAGAAACCGGCGGACTTATCCGTTGGTCAACGCCAGCGGGTCAGTTGCGCCCGCGCGCTGGCCCATGGTCCACGGTTGCTGCTGGCCGATGAACCGACCGCCGCCCTCGACCCACTGAACGCCGAGCGCGTCATGCAGTTGCTGGTGGCCCAGGCCCGCGAGCACGGCGTTTGCTGTGTGGTCGCCACCCACGATGAGGCACTGGCTCGCGCCAGTGGTTTGCAGGTGCGGCGCATCAGTTGTCGTCGCGACATCGATGGCGGCGTCACCGCCACCCTTGGGGAGGCTTGCTGATGCGCGGCGCGCTGGTGGCTTCCCTGGCCTGGCAGGATTACCGCAACGATGCCTGGCTGTCGGCCTGCTCGGTGCTGGCGCTGGTGGCGGTGGTGGCGCCGTTGCTGGTGCTGTTTGGCCTGAAATTCGGTTTGGTCAGCAGCCTCACCGAACGCCTGCAGAACGACCCGGCCACCCGGGAAATCATCCCCTTGGGCGGCGGTCGGTTCAGCGCCCCATTCATCGAACAATTGGGCCTGCGCCGTGACGTGGCGTTCGTCCTGGCGCGCACCCGGCAGATTGCCGCGACGGCCGATTTGAGCAGCGATGCTTCGATGGTCACCGTGGAAATGATCCCCACCGCCGCCAATGACCCGTTGCTCGACCGCTTGCCGGTGCCGCAGGGGCTGGACCAGGTGGTGCTCAGCCAGACCGCCGCCGAAAAGCTCGGCGCCAAGGCCGGCGATTGGTTGCAGGCCAGTTTCGGCCGGCAGGTGGCCGGTCGCAGCGAGGCGCAACGCACCCGAGTCCAGGTGTTGCAGGTGCTGCCGCTGGAAGCCTTTGCCCGGGACGGACTGTTCGCGCCGCTGGCTTTGCTGGAGGCGGCTGAGGATTACCGCGACGGTCGCGCCGTGCCCGCGTTCGGCTGGCCGGGTGATGGGGTGGGCGCGAGCGGGCAGCGAGTGTATCCAGCGTTTCGTTTGTACGCCCGCAGCCTCGGCGATGTCGAGCCGCTGCGCCAGTATTTCGCTGGGCAGAACCTGCTGGTGTCCACCCAGGCCCAGACCATCGCGCAGGTGCAATCGCTGAGCCGCAACTTGTCGATCGTGTTCTGGATCATCGCCGGGTTGGCATTGGCCGGGGCGTTCGCGGCGATTTTTGCCGGTGCATTGGCGGCGGTCGAGCGTAAGCGCCGGGAGCTGTCGGTGTTGCGCCTGCTGGGGGTTTCCACCGCGGCGCTGTTGTTGTTTGTGGTGTTGCAGGCGCTCTACAGCGCCACTTTTGCGGCCCTGTTGAGCGCCGGGCTGTATGGCCTGGCGCAGTCGGGCCTGAACCATTTATTTGCGCAGATGCCGGGCGAGTACGCCAGCCATCTGCTGGTGCGTCACTACACGTTGGCCCTGGTGGCGGTGCTCGGCGTCAGCGCCGTGGCAGCGGCTTGTGGCGGCTGGCGGGTGGCGCGCATCCAGGCGTGTGAAGGAATTCGCGATGTATAAGTTATTGGGCGCCGCCGTGGCGCTGAGCCTGGCCGGTTTGGTCTGGGCGGATGAAGGCAGCGACAAACTGGACAACCCCAAACCGTTGCCCGATGACGTCAGCCTGCCGCTGCCGTGCGAAGGGCAGATGGTGTTCCGTTACGTCTACATCCTCGCCCAGGGCACCCTGGACGACCGCGAGATCAGCCTCGGCTACCCGTTCAGCGAAGGCGAGGCCGGTTATCAGCAGTCGTTCATCTCCGGTTATCGCCGGGACTTCATCAACGGCCAGTTCACCCTCAAGGACCTGCCCAAGGACTGGAACAAAACCATCACGCCGTTGATGCCCAAGACCGACGCCAAGACGCCGCTCAAACCGATGCTGTACTTCATCGGCAAATACGAAGTCACCGCTCGCCAATACGCCCAGGTCATGGCCCAGGCACAATCGCTCGCCAGCGGCGAGCCGGCACCGGCCTGCGAGACCCTGCAAGCCGACCTTCCCCAAGGCATGGCCGGGCGTTTGCCCAAGGTGAAACTGTCGAAGTTCGAGGCTGAGCGCTTCTCGGCGGTGTACAGCGCCTGGTTGATGAAATACCACAAGGACCTGCTGCCGGTGAGCGGTCGCGGCACCTCCGCCGAGGACGGTGGGTTGGGCTTTGTGCGCCTGCCCACCGAGGTCGAGTGGGAATTCGCCGCCCGTGGCGGGCAAGCCGTCAGCCGCCAGGACCTGGAAGGGCGCCTGTTTCCCCGGCGGCTGGAAGGCAGTGAGAGCGATGGGCCGCTGGCCGATTGGGCGGTGTTCAACCAGGTCGCCGGCGGCACCGGCCAGGCGGCGCGGCTGATGCCTATCGGCACCAAACTGCCGAACCCCATCGGCCTGTTCGACGTGGTCGGCAACGCGGCCGAGATGGTCCAGGAGTCCTTCCAATTGGTGCATGCCGGACGCCGACAGGGCGCCTACGGTGGCTTCGTGGTCAAGGGCGGCAACTACCTGGAAGGCGAGGGCACCCTGTTCACCGGGATGCGCCGTGAGTACCCGTTGTTCGCCGCCGATGGCACCGAGCAAAGCAACGAAACCACTGGGTTCCGGGTGGCCGTCGGCGCGTTGTCGGCACCGCGTTCGCGCTACAAAGAACTGTTCGCCCAATGGCAGAAAGAAGGTCGTCTGGCTTCGCTGACCGATGCCATCGACGACGCCGAGGATCCGACCAAGCGCCTGGACAGCATCATCGCTGCCAGTGTCGACCCGCGCCTGCAAGCCGAGCTGGGGCTGGTCAATGAAGAGCTCAAGCGCAACGTCTCGCTCATCGCCCAGCAGCGCGAGGAGGCAGCCGGCAACCTGATCCAGTCGGCGGCCTTGGTGGCCGAAACCGTCAACAACTACAACATTCGCCTGACCAATTTGCAGAAGAGTCGCCAGCAGGCCGTGGACGCCAAGGACGAGGCCAGCGCCCAGCTGTTTGCCACGGCCATCGACAACGGCCGCAGCGCGCTGGATGGCGCGGTGGCGATCTACATCGACAACCTGGCCACGGGCACGCGCTACACCGATGCCGTGATTCAGGCGCAGTTTCAGCGCATCAAGGAAGAGTTGGAGCGCAAGCCGGTGCTGGGCAAGAGCCTGGTGGCGCGCGCAACGTTATTCGTTCGCCATGTCGGTGACTACCGTCAACAAAAACGAGCCGACCCGGCGGCGATATTGAAGGAATTGCTCGCATCGAGCGGTCAGCGGTCTTGATCGTTCGTTGTCAGCGAGCTTGGAAGGGACTCAGGCGGCGATAGGGCCGCGCTGAGCTGGTCAAAACTTAAACGAGAACACAACTATGCTTTTCTCCCGTAAACCTTTTGCTTCGGTTTCCAAGCGTCACTTGCTGATGGTGGCTGTCGGCTTCAGTACCGTACTGACCGGCTGCGCCTCGTCGCCGACTTCCAAAGTCGCGTCGAGCACCAAGGTCGAGTACTACCCTAACTGCTACGAGCCGGTGCAGCACCTGCGCTCCACCGAGGGGAACATGACCAAGTCCGTAGTCACCGGCGCGGCCGTTGGCGCGGTCGGTGGTGCACTGCTGGGCGCCCTGACCGACAAGGAAAACCGTGGCCGCAACGCCGCCATCGGTGCCGCGGGCGGCGCCCTGGCCGGTGGTGCAGCCGGTTACTACACCGAGCGTCAGAAGCAGATCGCCGACGACAACCAGCGCATCGCGTCCTACGCCGCCGACGTCAACAAAAGCGTCTCTGACATCGACCGCAGCACCGCCTACGCCAAGACTTCGCAGCAGTGCTACCAGAACGCGTTCAGCAAACTGGTTGCCGACCGCAAGGCCAAGACTGTCAACGACACTGAAGGCCGCAAGCGCCTGGCAGAAATCGTCGCTGGCCTGAAAGAGTCGAACGACCTGATCGTCGCGGTCAACGGCAAAGCCTCCGAAGACCTGAGCAACTACACCCAGGCCTACGAAAAAGACCTGCAGCAAGTGGGTGTGCAGCGCACCGACGTGGTGACCGTGGCAACCGCCGACGACACACCGGTCGTGACTCCGACCAAGACCAAGACTAAGAAAATCGTGAAACCGGCGAAGAAAAAAGACCTGCCAGCCGTGCCGAAAGAAGCGGTCGCCACCGAGAAAACCCTCCAGGACGCCAAGGCCAAGCAGGCTGAAAGCAAACAAGTGGCCAGCGCTGGTACCACTCAGGTCAACAGCATGTGCAAAAACCCGGACCTGGGCGACTGGGCACCGGTGCCTTGCCCGAATGTTTGATTGAGTGACTGCTGCTGATCATTCCCCCGAAGGAATGATCAGCGCACAAAAACCTGTGGGAGCGAGCCCGCTCGCGATGGCGACCTGACAGCCGGCCAGGATTTTTTTGACCGGGTACATATCCATTGTTGCGGTAACGGCCGCTTAGGGTTCCGCCCTTACGGCGGCTCACTTTTGAGAAGCGCAAAAGTAAGCAAAACGCTCTTGCCCCACCACTCGGTGCCTCGCTTAGGCTCGGCATGCCCGAACGCAGACATTGCTCCGTGGGCCGCCGCGAAGGGCCATCCATGGCCCAGCGCGGCTATCCCGGCATCCATGCCGGGATGCCCACTGCGCAATACCTGCGTTCGGCCATCGTGGTTAACGGGGCGGCCGAGATCAACGTCCGACGCGAGGCGGCCTGACAGCCGGCCTGTCTCTTGGTGGGTGTACACCAATCAGACCTGTTGAGCAGACCTGTGGGAGCAAAGCTTGCTCGCGAGGCGGCCTTATAGCCGGCCTGTCTCTCCCGGCTGTACCCCGATCCAATTGTAGGAGTTTGCTCGCTATGGCGTCGGCTCAGCCTGCGTCAATGCAAAGCTCTACACCTTGGCGCCAGGCGCCACCGCCTCCTTTGTCTCCAAATGATCCAACGCCCGTTCAACCAACAACTGAACCCCGTCGGCCATGCGGCTGATTGCCAGGGCTACGCAGCGGCGTGAGTCATCGACGTCGTCAGCCAGGTCGGCGGCGATGGTACTGATGGACAGCAGGTCTTCGGAGGCGTTGGCCAGCAGGGTTTCGGTGTCGATGTTAGGGGCGACGATGAAGAGCTGGTTTTTATCGGGTTCGGGCGGTGAGGCGGGCTTGGGGTTGAGGTAGTAGTCGAGGGCGCGGGTGGCGGCGTCTTCGAGCTTTTTTTCTTCGAGGACTTCGACGCGGGATTTGTGGCCGTTTTTCGGCGGATTAGGTGATGGCTTGAACATAGTTGTACTCCGAGATTTTCAGGAGCCAACACCGCTTCGCTTGCACAGTCGAGAGAGGTGGCAGCTATGCATAGGTGTGCAAGACCGGTCGGAGTACCCGGCAGACCCGAAGATCTCCCATACACAGCTGCCATAACGATTCGCGAGCATAAAAAAATGCCCGATGAATAGCCATCGACAATTGTGTCCTCCGTCGGACTTGCACGTCCGTGCCACCGTTTTTTGCGATGACGAACAGAGGTTAACGGTGCTCGGGAGCGCTGCCTAGTTCATGGACAGCCCGATGTTTTGAAGGAAATCTCCGACGCACCTGAAGGGCAACGAAAGCCGTATTTAGTCGTTCATGAAGCGTGACTTGGCAGTCATCATGCAAAAAAACTCGCTCATCTTCCTTAAAAGCGGTCCGATGATGGCGTTCCGCCGAAGAATCGCTAAACTGCCCGCCATTCATCTTTTCTCACGAGGCGTTGCCCATGAAATTTCGTTTTCTGTTGTGGATGCTGGGGTTGTTGATGGGCAAGGCCAGTCGGACCAATCCGGCGTTCCAGCAGCAGTTGGGCGATAAGGAACTGGTGTTTCAACTGCAAACCCTGGACGGCAAAGTCGCGCGGCATTTCACCGTGAAAAACCAGCGCATCACCAGCAAGTCCGGCACCTACCCTGAACCTGCGTTCGCCATCGCCTTCAAGGACGCCGCCTATGGCTTTGCCACGATGCAGGCCAAGAACAAGCAGTTGGCGTTCATGACGGGGATTCAGGACAAGTCGATCCAGATCAAGGGCAACCCGGCGCTGGTGATCTGGTTCCAGGGGCTGACCAAGTATTTGAAGCCGAAGAAGCCGAAAGTCTAGCGACTCACCTGTGGCGAGGGAGCTTGCTCCCGCTGGGCTGCGAAGCGGCCCCAAATGGGCTAATGCTATTATGCAGATGGATTGCGTCAGCTGGTTTTGCGACTGCTGCGCAGTCGAGCGGGAGCAAGCTCCCTCGCCACAAGAGCTTCAGCGCCAACCGCTAATAATCAGGTTGGCTTTATCAAGCGCCGTACTCAGCCCTGGCTGAACTGCGAAGCCAGTTCACGCAGCAGCACTTCAGCCTCAAGCACTTTGCTGACCACTTCATTGGCTTTTTCGCGGGTCAGGCCGACGCGTTCAAGCAGTGTGTCGGGGATTTCCTCATCGGGACCGGAGCCAATGCCACGTGCACGCAGCAGTCGTACCGCCAGGCACACCAGGTTAGGGTAGGCGGCGTATTCGCCGTCGTAGTGCGGGTCGTGCTGAAAGCGCAGGGCAGTGGCCAGTTCGTCGGGCATGTCCCAGTAGCGCATCAGCCAGGCGCCGATCTGCTCGCGGCTGATGCCCAGCAGGTGCTGTTCCACGTAGCTGTGGCACAGGTGCGGGTTGACCTCCAGGTGCCGGCAGATCAATGAGAAGTGTGGCGGAAACACATGGGCCAGCAGCAGATAACCGAAGTTATGCAGCAGGCCGGACAGGTACGTCAGGCCGCCTTCGGGGCGCTGGGCGCGCGGCATGGCGCGGGTCAGGCCTTCAATGACGGCGGCGGTGTAGATCGACTGATGCCAGTACGGCGTGGTGTGTTGCGGGTGGTCCTTGGGCAGGCTCAGGGTTTTGCCCAAGGCCAGGCCCAGCGCCAGGTTGATCACCAGGTCGAAGCCCAATACCCGCACGATCGCGTCTTCCACCGAGCGAATCTTGCCCGGCGAAGCGTAGTACGGCGAGGCCGCCCAGCTCACCACTTGCGCGGCCAGGGCCGGGTCGGTTTCCACGACGCCGGTGATGTCATCGATGGTGGCGTCAGGGTCGACCCGCAGCTTGATGATTTTTTGCGCGGTTTCGGCCAGCGGTGGAATCTCGATGGTCTCTTCCAGCCGTTGCTGGATACGCCGCGCGGTGAACGCCTGCACGGCCTGGGTGATTTCCGCGCGGTCGTCGTGCGGGCGGTCGAGGTTGGGGGTGATGTTGCTCACGGCTTCGCCGAACGTCGCAGCGCTGGCCTTGGTGAGCATGGTCTTGAAGGCCTCGCTGGTCACTTCCAGCAGCAGCCCCGGTTCGCCCGAGTTGATCAGCAGCTTCGGCTCGCGCAACAGGCTTGCTTCATACAGGCAAGGCGAGCTGGTCAGCGCCGGCAGGCCGGGTAGCAGGCTCAGGCTGTGTTTGCCGAGCATGCGCTCCAGGCGTTCGGTAGGCACCGCCGTGAGTTTTCGACCCGTGAGTTCGGCCAGGCGGTTGAGGTCCAGCAGCTGGCTTTGCGGGAACAGCACCATGAGTGCGCCAACGGCATCGTGCAGCAGAACGGCCTGCACTTTGCGGGCAGGGTTCAGGCCCGCTCGCTCGAGCACTTCGCCGTAGCTGATGCCCAGTTTCTCGAGCAACAGCCGAATAACAGACGGAGCGTGCGGGGCTTCGGGAACGAGGGCAGCTTCAGTCATGGTCTGTATCCGTTTTCTTACAATTTTATCAGTATACCCAGCTTGCCCGGCAGGCGTGTCCGGAAACTGAGAACGTGCTCACACTTGACCGTATTGCTGCCCATGACGCAACCAGCGATCCAACAGCGGGCTGACGTGGTCCGGCCAGCGTTCCAGCAGCGCCTGGGCGGCATCGCGTACGGCGGGGAGTAAATCGGCGTCGCGCATCAGGTCGGCTACCTTGAATTGAAGCAGACCGGTCTGGCGAGTGCCGAGCATTTCACCGGGGCCGCGCAGTTCGAGGTCTTTTTCGGCGATGACGAAACCGTCGTTGGTTTCGCGCATGATGCCCAGGCGTTGACGGCCGATCTGGGACAGCGGTGGGTGATACAGCAAGACGCAATGGCTGGCGGCGCTGCCCCGACCGACACGCCCGCGCAGTTGGTGCAATTGCGCCAGGCCCAGGCGCTCGGGGTTTTCGATGATCATCAAGCTGGCGTTGGGCACGTCGACCCCGACCTCGATCACCGTGGTGGCGACCAGCAGTTGCAGCGCGCCGGCCTTGAATTCAGCCATGACGGCGGCTTTCTCGGCGGGCTTCATGCGGCCGTGGATCAGCCCGACCTTCAGCTCGCCGAGGGCGGCGGTAAGGTCTTCATAGGTGGTTTCGGCGGCTTGGCAGGTCAGTTCTTCCGACTCTTCGATCAAGGTGCACACCCAATAGGCCTGTCGCCCTTCGGCACAGGCGCTGCGCACGCGCTCGATTACTTCGACCCGCCGGGTGTCGGTGACCAGCACGGTGTTGACCGGCGTGCGGCCGGGGGGCAGTTCGTCGAGGATCGAGGTGTCGAGGTCGGCATAGGCGCTCATGGCCAGGGTCCGCGGAATCGGTGTGGCGGTCATGATCAACTGATGAGGGCACATGCGCCCGCCGACGCCTTTCTGCCGCAACGCCAGACGCTGCTGCACGCCGAAGCGGTGCTGTTCGTCGATGATTGCCAGCGCCAGGTTCTTGAACTGCACTTCGTCCTGGAACAAGGCATGGGTGCCGACCACCATCGGCGCGCCGCCGGCGATTTGCGCCAGGGCGGCTGCGCGGTTCTTGCCCTTGAGCTTGCCGGCCAGCCAGGCGACTTCGATGCCCAGCGGTTCGAGCCAGCGCTGGAAGGTGATGAAATGTTGTTCGGCGAGAATCTCGGTGGGTGCCATCAACGCCACCTGATAGCCCGCCTCCAGGGCCTGGAGCGCGGCGAGGGCGGCGACCACGGTCTTGCCGGCACCGACGTCGCCCTGGATCAGGCGCAGCATCGGCTCGGGCTGGCTCAAGTCGTAGGCGATTTCGTTGCCAACCCGTTGCTGGGCACCGGTGGGCGTGAAGCCAAGGTTGGCCAGGTATCGGGCCGGCAATTGCTTGGCTTTGGGCATGGCCGGGGCGTGCAGCGAGCGCAGACTTTCGCGCAGGCGCGCCTGGGACAGCTGATGGGTCAGCAGTTCTTCGAAAGCCAACCGGTGCTGGGCCCAGTGATGGCCGAGGGCGAGTTCGTCCACATCGGCATCGGCCGGCGGATGGTGCAGGTAGCGGATCGCATCGGCCAGCGGCGCCAGTTGGTAATCCCGGGCCAGCTCTTTGGGCAGCCAGTCGGGCAGGCTGCTGGGACCCAGCAGGGTGAGGGTTTGCTGGCAGAGCTGGCGCAGGCGCTGTTGGGTCAGGCCTTCGGTGAGCGGATAGACCGGGGTCAGGGTTTCATCCACCGGAGGCGGTTCATCGCCGGTGATGGCGCGGTATTCCGGATGATAGATCTCCAGCCCCGACGCACCGGGCCGCGCCTCGCCATAGCAGCGCACGCGGGTGCCACGCTTGAGGCCTTCCTTCTGCGCATTGCTGAAGTGATAGAAGCGCAGGCTGAGCCCGCCGGTGCCGTCCTGCAGGCGGACCACCAGGCTACGACGGCGGCCCATGACCACGTCGGCGCCGCTGACGGTGCCTTCGATCACGGCGTCCTGCCCCGGCCGCAAATGGCCGATGGGCACCACGCGGGTGCGGTCCTGGTAACGCAGCGGCAGGTGGAATAGCACGTCCTGGAGGTTTTCCAGGCCGACCTTGGCCAGTTTCTCGGCCATGGCTTCACCGACACCTTTGAGTGCTGTGACTGGCACCTTCGACAGCTCAGTCATGGTATCGGCTTACTTGGCAGTGGGCGGCTTGGCCACGGAACACAGGCGGACCGAGTCAGCGAGGATCTCGATGGCCTTGGGCCGCGGGAAGCTGGCGCGCCAGGCGATGGCAACGGTACGGAACGGCACGGGCGGCGTCAGCGGGCGGACTTCGATCACGCCGGGGGCGTAGTGATGGCTGTCCACCGCCGACAGCGGCAGGATCGAAATGCCCAGGCCCGAGGCGACCATGTGACGGATGGTTTCCAGGGAGCTGGATTCCACCGTGGTGTGCTTGGCGCCTTCGCTGCCCTTGGTCAGGGTCGGGCAGGCTTCGAGCACCTGGTCGCGGAAGCAGTGGCCTTCGCCGAGCAGCAGCAGGCTCTTGTCGTTGAGCAGGGCCGCGTCGATGGTTTTTTTCTGGGTCCAGGGGTGCTGGGCCGGCATCAAGACATAGAACGGCTCATCGTAGAGCGGCAGGGTCAGGACGTCCGCTTCGTTGAACGGCAGGGCGATGATGATCGCGTCCAGTTCGCCGTTGCGCAGTTTATCGCGCAGCACATGGGTGAAGTTTTCTTCGATGTACAACGGCATCTGCGGGGCAACCCGGTGCAGTTGCGGAATCAGGTGTGGAAACAGGTACGGGCCGACGGTGTAGATTGCGCCGACTTTCAATGGGGCGGTCAGCTGGTTCTTGCCGGCCTGGGCCAGTTCACGGATGCCCTGGGCCTGTTCCAGTACCTTTTGCGCCTGGGCAACAATGCCTTCGCCGACCGGCGTCAGGCGCACGGCGCTTTTGCTGCGCTCGAAAATCAGCACACCGAGCTCGTCTTCAAGCTTTTTCACACCCACCGACAGTGTCGGCTGGCTGACATGGCAACGTTCGGCGGCATGGCCGAAATGCTGCTCTTGGGCGAGGGTAACGATGTAGCGTAATTCTGTGAGGGTCATAGCAAGCGTCCATGAAGTTGCGAGCCAAGCATACCGCCTGCAATCGATAGACGCACGTTATCAGACTGAAGGCGCACAGCGACACCGTCTAATGTTCATTGGTCGTTGCCGAATATGAAAAAGACATCTTTCGATGCCTTTCTATCGGTTGTACCCATTGTGGCGAGGGAGCTTGTTCCCGCTGGGCTGCGCAGCACCCGGAAGGCGGCGAATACGATCTGCCTGATGCAGCGCATTCACCGGTTTTGGGGCCGCTTCGCGACCCAGCGGGAACAAGCTCCCTCGCCACGGGGGCCATCGTTTGAATCGGGACGTTAACGCCGGCTCTTCTCGATGGAGTACACAAACGGCGCAACGATTTCGATGGAGCCGTTGGTCAGCATGTCGGCCGGTGGCTTGGGCACCGGCTGGGCGCGACGAATCATTTCCAGGGTCGCCCGGTCCAGATCGGCGTTGCCGGACTTGCCCACCAGTTCGAAGGACAGCACGTTGCCTTCGCCATCCACCACGAACCGCAAACGGTTCAAGCCTTCCTTGCCCCGTGCCTGGGCGCTGGCCGGGTATTTCTTGTACTTGCCCAAGTGCGCCAATAGCGTGCCTTGCCAACTGGCCTTGGCCGCCAGTTGTGCGGGCGAAGGACCGGGGGCCGGTTGCGCGGATTTCTCGGTCGGTGCCTGGGTGGGTTGGGCGTCGCTGGGCTTGTGCTCCGACGGTTCTTCCTTTGGTGGCTCCGGTTTTTTCTCCACAGGCTTGGGCGGTTGAGGCTTTGGCTTGGGCTTGACCGGTTTGGGCACGGAAATCGTCGGTTTAGGCGCTTCGGCGAGTTTAGGCAACGGTAGCTCTTCGACCGGCGCCGGAGGCTGCGGCGGTGTGACGACTTTTGGCGGGGCAGGCGGTGGCGGGGCCGGAACCGGCGCCAGCTCGACCAGCATTGCCTGGGGTGGCAATTCGATGGGCGGGTGTGACGTCCAGTTCAGCGCCAGCGCGATGGCAAGCGCATGCACGCCCAGCACCACCGCCAGGCTACCGCTGTAACGCGTCAGCTTTTGGCGCGTCGTGATCATTTCTTGGGCGCCGTCTCGAGTCCGACCAGGCCGACCTTCAAGTATCCGGCGCTGCGCAGAGCGTCCATCACGTTCATCAGGTCGCCGTAGTCCACGCCTTTATCGGCCTGGAAGAAGATTGTCGTGTCCTTCTTGCCCTGAGTCTTGGCGTCGAGGGTCGCGCCAAGGTTTTGGGCCTTGACCTCGTCTTCGCCCAGGAACAGGCGCTGGTCGGCCTTGACGCTCAGGAACACCGGTTTCTCCGGTCGCGGCGTTGGCTTGGCCGTCGAGGCCGGGAGGTCAACCTTGATGTCTACGGTGGCGAGCGGAGCGGCCACCATGAAGATGATCAACAGCACCAGCATTACGTCGATGAACGGCGTGACGTTGATTTCGTGGTTCTCGGCCAGATCGTCGTCTGCGCCTTCTTTCAAATGCAGGCCCATGGCCGATTACCCCACTTTCACCATGTGCGGTTGCGAGCTGCGCTCGGTCGGCTGGTGGTCGAGGTCGCGGCTGACCAGCAGCAGGACTTGGGCCGAAGCGTCGGAGACCTGGGCCTTGTAGCCGGCAATGGAGCGGGCGAAGACGTTGTAGATGACCACGGCCGGGATCGCCGCGACCAGGCCCAGTGCCGTCGCCAGCAGGGCTTCGGCAATGCCGGGAGCCACGACAGCGAGGTTGGTGGTCTGGGTCTTGGCGATGCCGATGAAGCTGTTCATGATCCCCCACACGGTGCCGAACAGGCCAACGAACGGCGCGGTGGAGCCGATGGTGGCGAGCACGCCGGTGCCGCTGCTCATGTTACGACCGCAGGCGGCGACCAGACGCTCGAGGCGGAAGCTCACGCGCTCCTTGATGCCTTCCTTCTCGCGGCTATTGGCCGACAGGCGCATTTCTTCAAGGGCGTCGTGCACCAGTAGGTTGGCGAGGGTGCCTTCCTTCGCGGCGGTGGCGCTGGCTTCTTTGAGGGTGGCGGCCTTTTTCAGGGCGGCGATCTCACCGCGCAAGCGACGCTTGGCGCCCAACAACTCGAAGCCTTTGGCGATCCAGATGGTCCAAGTGATGATCGAAGCAATGGCCAGGCCAATCATCACGATTTTCACGATGATGTCGGCGTTCTGGTACATACCCCATGGCGACAGGTCGTGGGCCATGCCCAGGCTGTTGTCGGGCTCGAGCACTTCAGGTGCGTCTGCCTCGACAGCCTGGGCCGGATCGGTGGCCACGGGCGTCGCAACAGGGGCAGCCGGGTCGGCAGGTGCCTGGGCAGCAGCAGGTGCGGTAGCCGGGGCAGTGGCCGGTGTTTGTGCATCGGCGAACGCGGCGGTAGGTGCCAGCAGCAGGCTGAGCAGCAGGGCTGCCACGGCGCTCCAGGCGCGAGGTCGGTTGGTTGGCGAAGCGGAGGAGAGAGAGCGTTTCATGCTGGCCGGACCTGAGAGGAAAAGAAGGTTGATGTTCTTCCAGGCCTCGTGGGCCGAGAACAAAAGTGGCGTGCATTATTGCAAGTAATTCTTGTTAACAGAAGTAATAGAGTATCTTTTTTTCCTGCATTGCTAGCCGCTCATCCCTTTCGAGGGCTAGTCTGCGGCTTTACGAAAGGAGATTTTGATGTCCGCGCCATCTGTTTTGATCGCCGGCTGCGGTGATATCGGCGGTCGCCTGGCCAGCCAGTTATTGGTCAGGCATTGGCAGGTCCATGGCCTGCGACGTACGGTTTCGCACCTGCCAGCCGGGGTTGTCGGGGTTGCTGGTGATTTGTTCAGCGAGCAATGCCCAGCCGATTGGCCAGTGCAGCCGCTCGATTATCTGGTGTACAGCGCCGCCGCCACCGAGCATGACGAAGCGGGTTATCGCGCGGCTTACATCGAAGGGTTGCAGCACGTGTTGGGTTGGTTGAAGCAGCATGGTCAGCAGCCAAAACGTTTGCTATTTGTGTCCAGCAGCAGCGTTTATGGGCAGCAGAAGGGCGAGTGGGTCGACGAAACTTCACCCACCGAGGCCGGTGGTTATTCGGGGCGGCTGATGCTCCAGGCCGAGCAAATGGCGCTGGACAGCGGCATCCCGGCCAGTCGCGTGCGCCTGACCGGCATCTACGGCCCAGGCCGTGAATGGCTGCTGAGCCAGGTTCGTCAGGGCTACCGTGTGGTGGTCGACCCGCCGCTGTACGCCAATCGCATCCACGCCGACGATGCAGCAGGTCTGCTGGCCTTTCTGCTAGAGGCTGATCGCCAGGGCAAGGTGCTGGAAGATTGCTACATCGGTGTCGACGATGCCCCCGCACCGCTGGCCGAGGTGGTGGGCTGGCTGCGCGAATACATGGGCGTTACCCAATGGGCCGAAGACGCCAGCGTGCGCCGTGCCGGTAGCAAGCGCTGCAGCAATGCCCGGGCGAAGGCCCTGGGCTGGACGCCGCGTTATGCGAGTTTTCGCGAGGGGTATGCGGCGATTCTGGAAGGGCGCTGCTGACTTCCAGGTTCCCCAAAAAAACTGTGGGAGCTGGGCTCGCTCCCTCGGTGTTTGTGGGTGTCCATCCCAAGCACGGTTTCCACTTCTGCTAACGCACAAACAAATTCGCCTGAGCAAAACGCACCGACCAAGCATTTTCAGCACGAAATCTGCTGATGCTTTCAGCCGAGGCTCCATAAGCGATCGCCTGGCCGATCAGGTCCTCGAGACGCGAAACGTCATCGGCAATAAAAACACCTTCCAATCTCCCCCGATGAGCCATCTCCCCAAACCTGGAGCTCAGAATCGGAATCCCCAATGCCCGGTATTCGTAATATTTGATGGGGTCCACTGCGGCAGTCAGCGGTGTGATCTGGAAGGGAATCAGTCCTAGATCAAACTCTCGCATAGCCTCCATCGCTAGTGCATGTTCGCACTCAGGCCGTATTTCGATGTTCCTGGGAAGCCCTGGCGGCAACGGCCCGAACACCGGCCCGATCAGCCGCACTAACGCCTCGGGCCGCGCCGCCGCCAAGGCAATGACCAGTGCCCAGTCGAACCACTTCGCCATAACCCCCACATAACCGAATATCAAAGGCCCGTCGCCTGGCGCCCGCCGGGAAATGCTCGCCTCGGGGAGGCGCTCAGCCGCACAGGCATTCGCTACCCAGGTCGGATCTTTCGCCCACTTCTTCAACCTCTGCTGCAAAGCGCTGGCCGAACAAAAAGTATGTCGGGCCGCCAATATTGTTTCCTTCTCCCGTCGCGCCATAGCCCAGCGCGATATGCCGCTATAAAACATTGCAACATCGTCCATGGCGTCATAACGCGAATCCCATAGCGTAGGCTCTCTCATTAGCTGCAACGCCAACTGGGATGGCTTGCCTACAATCAACAGTGTCGGTTCCTCAGAGAAATCCAACACGCCTTTAACCACGTCCCGCCACAACCAGCTATTGACGTACGCCGAGCCAGGCAAAGGCTCGATCGGCAATGCCGTTGGGCGAATGACTCGCAGCCACGCTGGCTGCGGCGCCGTTGCCAGCGTATTGCGCGGCCGATGTAGCAGGTCCCCCAGATTGGGTAGTCGGGTAGGGTAAGGGTCTACCCAAAGCACCTCACCGCCAGTCTGCTCATGAAAGCACCTGACCAATTCATGTGGCCTTTGGGAAAAGCTTGCCCAAGGGGTCGGCGCCAGATAAATAAGCCGATCGTGCAATACTTTCTCTGGGCGGGTGCCCGTTTGAATCAGGTCCGGTACGTATGCGGTTGCCATTGGCCCCACTTCGCTTCGTACAGCGCCTTGTTATGGTCGAATAACGCTTGGCGCGCCGCCCTGTTCATTTCATCAAAGCTGGCAGAAAGGCGGTGATGAACAAACGCATCTTCAGCGCACACTAATCTGAGGCCGGTTTGTGCAATGCGCCTGCAGTAATCATCATCTTCGAAGAAGCCAATCCCGAATGTTTCATCCAGCGGCCCCAAGCGATCGTAGGTCGAGCGCGGCATCATGGCAGCGAAGAAAGCCAGCGTCGGGATTTTGAAGGTCTGGCCGCAGTGGCTGCGGGTGTACCGTGCCGCGGTTGATTCCATATCGACTCCGAGCGTGTAATCGATCTCTATTTTTGCTTCATTGCCAATGTTGTTGGTGACCGGGCCGATCAGCCCGATGGTGGGGTCGTGTTGTAAATGGTTCTGCAACGTCCTCAGCGCCCCGGGTGTGACGACGGCGTCATTATTGAGCAGCATCAGGAAATCACCCGTGGCCACTGCCAACCCTTGGTTATTTGCCGCGGAGAAGCCACGGTTCTGGTCATTGAGCAGGCATCGCCGGCCGGGGCGTTCCTGGCTCCAGTGCTCCAAAAATTGCGGTGTACCGTCAGAGGAAGCGTTGTCGACGACAATGACCTCCTTAACGCAGTCGTCGCCTTCAAGACTGGCGAGGCACAGGCGGGTCAGGGGCAGGTTGTTATAGGTCACTACTATCACACTGACCTGCGCGTCGCCGAGGGTGTGATTCACCGCTTCCATCACGCTCTGTGCACGGTGCTCCCAGGTTTGCTCGCGCGCGAAAGCTTGCCGTGCCTCTACGGTTTGCCGCCCGCCATCGTCATGAAGCAACGCAGCAATAGCGTCCAGGTAATCCACCGTCTCGCGAGCGAGTTGCACGTGATGGCCAAATTGCTGCATTTCAGGCAGCGCGGTGCAGACCACGGGTTTGCCGGCGCTGAGGTATTCGTAGACCTTGACCGGGTTAGTGGCCTGGGTCAGCGGTATTACCCGGAACGGCAGCAAGCAAACGTCGAAGCCATACAGATAGTGGGGCAACTGTGCGTAGGGGACTTCGCCGGTGAACAGGACGTTGTCGAAATGTTTCAGTTGCCGCGATGCCTGCACGGTATCCGCGCCCACCAGCAGGATGCAGCAGTCCTTGAAGCGTTCGGCGATGGCAGCCACTACGTCCAGATCGAACCATTGGGCAATAGCGCCGTAGTAGCCGATGATCCGCCGGCCTTCGGGATCGCGGTAACACGTCTCTGGTCGTTTGGCGAAGTGCGAATAATCGGCCGCATTGCGCACCACGCAGCTGCGTCGAGCCTTCGCCGCGAGCGTTTCTTCCAGCCAGGTAGAGGTGAATACGGTGAGATCGGCACGAGCCAGCAAGTCGTGTTCGATGGCCAGCAGGTCGGCGTTGTCGTTGCCGAATCCCTCGTGGTTGTCCATGCAGTCGTAGACCATGCAATGGTTGGGCAACGCGCGGGCAATGGGGGTCCAGAAAGGGTGGTTGACCAATGAAACGTTCGCCTGGCTATCGACCCACTGCAACAAAAGCCCGAGGCTGGCGCGTAGCTGGCGCACCGTTTGTTCACTGGCCTTGGCGTGGTAGATGGTCGGCGGGTTACGGCTGAACAATTGTATTTGGAAGAGCCTGCCGCTTGTATCGAGTGCTTCCACGTTGAACCCGGCATCATTGCGGTCCAGCAGATTGCTGGAGATATAAAACACGCGATGCCCTTGGCTGGCGAGCACCTTGGCCAGTTGCTGTGGCCGTTGATGGCGAAAGTGCCAATCGATAACGCCCCAAACAAAGTAGTCCGGCAAGTCATTCTCGCGCGTTGCCAGCGCCGGTCGATCCACGGGCGCTGACAGGGCAGCCACCGCTTGGCGGGCCGGGCGGATGGCCGGCTTTATGAGTGCTCGATACATGCGTCCCAGGCGATGGCGCGTGCCGGGGTGCAGCGGCAAGCGGTAATAGACGTTTCGTAGTCGCTGTTCCAGGGTCAGCTTTGCGGCCATAGGCGGTGGGGCAGTAGGCGGGGGAGTAGGCGTGGCAACGCCTCGATGGGAGTGGGCCTGCCATGTTCCCCATTTGCTTTCAAAGTAGGCCAGGTTACGGTCCCATAACGCTTGATATTGACCGTTATCGATCAAGGCCTTGAAGGCTGACTGGCCATAGTGATGGATATAAGCGCTTTCCACACACACTGTCCGTAGTCCAGCGGTCTGCACCCGCCGACTGTAGTCATCGTCTTCGAACAGACCCATCCCGAACTGTTCGTCCAGTTCACCCACTGTGTTCATTACATCGCGACGTAGTGCAACGCAGAACATCGCCAGCATCGGGATATCGAAACTTTGCCCGGCATGGGCGGCGCCATGGCGGTCGGCAAACGGCTGCAAATCGGCAATATCGCTGTAGTCGACTTGGATTCGGGCTTCATTCCCCACGTTGTTGGTGACCGGACCGACCATTCCCACGGTTGTATCTTGCAGGGCTTGGACCAAGGGTTTGAGCCAGCCTTTAGGCACGACCGTGTCATTGTTGAGCAATACCAGGATGTTGCCGCGCGCTTGGCGCAGGCCCTGGTTGTTTGCCGCGGCGAAGCCAAGGTTCTGCGCATTGAGGATGACTTCAAGTCCAGGCATCCGATCCCGCAGCGCGGCAAGGTAGAGGGCAGTGGCATCCTGCGAACCGTTATCGACCACGATGACCTGATACTCCGGCCAGCAGGTATTGTGTGCAAGGCTCTCGAGGCATTGCGCGGTGAGCGCAAGATTGTTGTAGGTGACAACGATGATGGAAACGCTCGACGCGGCTACCATGGCTCGCTGAGTTTCTTCAAAACGGTTGCGCCAGGTGTTGTCACGGGCCATGGCGATGCGTGGCGCGCGCTTGGCGGGTGGTTCCTGCAGCGCGCGGTTGATTTGAGCGACGAACGTCTGCGCATTGGTCGCGAAGTACATCAGCGCGTGGTAATGGAGGATTTCCTCCAGCGGTACCGAGACCACCGGTTTACCGGCGCTCAAGTATTCGTAGAGCTTGACCGGGTCGACCGCGTGGGTGACGTTGTTGAGAAGAAAAGGTATCAGGCAGACGTCGAATGCCTGCAGGTAGAGCGGCATCTGCGCATAGGGCTTGTAGCCTTCAAGCCGAACGTTCGGCAGGCGATCCAGGCCGCCGAGATCATCGACGAATACGTCGCCTACCAGCACGAACGTCCAGTCAGGGCGCAACCGGGCAGCCTCTGCCAGCAGGGCAAAATCGAACCAGGATGCCAGGGCTCCGTAATAGCCGATTATCGGCCCCTCGCAATCGCGCAGGATGTGGCTGGGCTTGAGGTTATCGACAAAAAAATCGAAATCGACCGCATTGCGGATGACTTGGCACACCTTGGCTGTATCGGCCCATTTGGTGTGGAGCAGGCCGGCAGAAACGGTCACCAGCTCGGCTTCTTCAACTAATTGAAGCTCGGCTTGCAACAATGCCTTGCCGATGTGTGGGAAGCCATCCCAATCGTCCATGCAGTCATAGAGTGTGGGAAATGGCAGGCCGAGGGCCAAGGGCGTCCAGTAGGGCAGTTGCACCACCGACCAGGCGTGGGTAATGGCATGATCGGCTATCAGCGCATCCAGTGCGGCGCGATAAGCCGCGGCTGTGTTTGCGTCTGGCATCTGCGAGTAGTAATGGTGAGGCACCCGACATGGCAGCCTGATTTGCTGAACATTGGTTGCCACCGGCTCTGCGCTGTAGGCCTGGCCCTCGAGGGCGTCGTTCGAGGGCACGATATAAAAGATCGTCCAGCCCTGTTCGGCGAATTGGCTCATCAACTGTTGCGGGCGTTGAAAGCGTGCTTGCCACGCAATATTGGCAAAGCACAGCAGGGTGCGTTGCGGCTCGAGCGTTGTCGTCTGCGCCAGGTTTTTCAAGGCGCTGAGTTGTACCGCATTGGTTTCCAGATCCCGGTGTGTGAACGCAAGACGGCCATGTCGCCAGATATTTGCGCTGTAACGCAGCGCAGCACTCCAGCGCCAGGAACGACTACCGTGCAGTTGCTGGAGCTGCGCGCGGGCTGCGTCACGCTCCAGTTGCGCGCGAGCCAGCTCGGCTGACAAGACTTCCCGCTCGATATCCGCAGACTGTTTATCCATGGTGGTACTCGTGCAGCGGGCTGGGATCATTGTCCGGCCACATCGAACTGACAGAGCCTGGGCGGTAGAAGGTCACCGTGACGCTACGCCGGGAAGAGGTGCAGCCATTGACGACTGGCGATACGGCATGCCAGGAACTATCCGAGCGCACCAATACCGCGGAGTTGCCTATCAGCGGTTCGACAACTGCACTCACAGCGTTGATATCGTTGGCGCTGAGAATGTTCAAGCAACCGCCATCGGCCTTGTTCCATGTCGAGTTGAAATAGAGAATGTGGGTCACGACCTTGTCGTTAAGGTCCGGGTGCGCGCCCAACGACGCGCCGGGGCCGTAGTGGAATACATTCACTTCCATGGGCGCTTCGCTAAGGTCCTTGCCGGTCAGGCAAGAGAGCGCTTCTCGATAGGCGGGTGATCCGAGATCTTGCGCAAGGCGCCTCCAGGCATCGCTCAAATGCTCGACGAATATGATTTCGTCGCTGCCCATGGGCTTCAAGGCCCGCGCCTCGTACTCGTAGTCTTTCTCTCCACCGTAGCCACTGACAGTCTTGAAGTGGTCGCGCGGGAAGGTCTGCGCGAGTGCAATCCGGTCATGAGGCAAAAACAGCTGATCAATGCGTGCCCATGGGTAGGGCAACGATTCGAGCTCGGCGTTTTTGATTCGATCAATGTTCAGCATGGACGCTCCGGCTCCTTTTGAAGTGTCTCAACGCGCGACCAATGGCACGAAGTGGCGCGGTCAACCGTAGTGATCTGGAGTTCTGCAGTTGTTGGACCCGCGCTTCGCTGTCTGCCAGTTGTTCGCGAAGGTCCAACCACGTTGTTGGCGAAGGCCCTTCCAGCAGGTTTGGAAGGTCAAGCCAGAACGCATTTATGGCCACGGGAGGGCGAGTACGGCCCCCTTTTATCGCGGCGGCCGCTGTATCCCAGTAGGCCTGCACCGATTTTGATGCGGCCTGAGCCTGAGGGCTGGGTTGGCATTTGCCAATGCGCTGTCGAAACCATTGGGTGCTGGGGACTTCGCCTGTCGGCAAGGCGAATATTTCGGGAAAGTCAGCCAATGCGGTGTACTTGCCTTTGTGCAGGTCTGCAAGGCAGAACACCGGTACGCCAAACGCCAGCCCAGTGATCGCCAAGTGGTAGCTATAGCCAATCAACGCTTGGGCGTGGCTGAGGATTTCAGCCAGTAATAGCGGTTGCGGCCAGTAGGGCAGACAGATTGCTTGAGGCAACCTGGCGCGCAGTAACGCCGAATCGTCGTCCAGCACCGGTCCGATAGGGATAAGCACAATCTGCAGATCGGCAAAGGCTGCTGGGTCGTTTTCGAACATCTGGATATAGGGCTCGGCCAACGACAGCGCGTGAATAACGATATACCGGGGCCCTAGCCCGACCGCATTACGCAGCTGCATCAACGGCGCGGAGGGTTGCTGGCTGTCTAGAAGCTGCGGTAGGGCAAATGCCGTGTCGGGCAATACCTCGATCTTCGCCAGCGGGCATATCGACTGCAATGCATCGCGGGACAACTCATCGCGGACTTTTACGCAGGGGCTGCTCATCAGCGCCAGACGAAGTAGCGTCACGCCCCATGGCGGGATGTCATTGCAATGCATGCCAGGGGCATTCCAGATCACGGGTATGCCGAGTTGGGCAGCCATCAAGGCCGGCGTCAGCCAATACCCAGTGGGGTGATGAATGTAGGGCGTAGGCGGTGCGTACCCCGGTGCGATAACTTTATCGAAACGAATAAGAAAGCCACCGCCGATCAGCAGCCCGTCCAGATCATCGACCAGCGCCGGCAGTTCAGTCAGGGAGCTCACCGCGTATGGCCAGGATGGGGTGGTACGTGCGTGATAGGAGAAACGGTGCATGTGGATCGGGCCCAGCCGCTTGCCGAGTTCTGCTTCAGCCAGGAGCGGGAACAACAGGTCGCCGTAGTTCTGTACGTCGAACGTGCCGACGATACCGATCTGGCGCGTGGATTGAGTGCTCATGAGGCGTTCGCCTGGGGTACGGTTACGGGCACACTCACCGCGACTACTGGCCCCAGACTTTCCACACCAAGATCGACCACCCCGAGGAAGTTTTTATCATTGGGCAATACATCGAAGGCCAATAGGGCCACCTGCTTTTCAATCAACTGCGAGGTGTCCTCGGTCAGCCCATGCATCAATTTCAGGGTGATGTGGTAGCGCCCTGGGGCCAGTCGCGCCGGGAACTTCACGACCAGGGACGTTGAATACCAGCCGTCTATGACAAGGCCCGGTTTCAACGGGAAATTGGCGCCGCCGATGACTAATAATCGTGCCTCTTGAATGGTCAGGCTAAGGTTCGGGCGAGCGATACTCTCGTGCAGTTGCGCTTCAATCTCGATCTCGACGGTGTCTGCGTGGCTGTAGCTGCTGAAGAGTTGGCCGGTGACGGCGAAACGCGCAGCACTGATGTGCCCTTCATCGGTGCCGAAGGCCATGCCGGAGCGCGTGTCCAGGAACGTCTTGCGGGTGACCGCCGTTGCGCCGTTACTGGCCCAGCGGCGTTGCTCGTCGCGCATGTCCAACAGATACAGTTCAGCCATTTCCTCGGCCGGACCGCTGGCCAGTACCTGGCCATCGCGCATATACAGGACGCGCTGGCAAAAACGCCTGACCATGGCCATGTCATGGGAGACGAACAGTAGGGTCGAGCCGCTGTTAGTGAGGCTCTCGAGACGATTCAGACATTTGAACTGGAAAGAGGCATCGCCGACTGACAGCGCCTCGTCGACAATCAGTACATCGGGTTCCACGCAGACTGAAACCGCGAACGCCAGCCGCACCAGCATGCCGCTGGAGTAGGTCTTGGTGGGTTGGTCGATAAAATCGCCAATATTGGCGAAAGCGCAGATTTCTTCGTAGCGGGCATCGATCTGTTCGCGACTCAGGCCAAGAATGGCCGCGTTCATGTAGACGTTGTCGCGACCGGTAAAGTCCGGGTCGAAGCCTGAGCCCAGTTCCAGCAAGGCGGCAATACGGCCTTGGCGTTGAACAGCCCCGCCTGTTGGGTCCAATGTACCGCAGATCAGTTGCAAGAGCGTGGACTTGCCGCTGCCGTTGCGGCCGATGATGCCCACCGTTTCGCCCCGGTGGATTTGCAGTGTGACGGGCTTGAGTGCCCAGAATTCGCGGTAGAAACGTGTTTTGTTGCGCATCAGCATCTGCAAGAGGCGATGGCTGGGCCTGTCGTAGATTTGGTAACACTTACTAAGCGATTGGGCGTCGATCAATACATCAGAGGACATCGGCAAATCCCTTGCGCGCTTTCTGGAGCCCTATAAATTCTGACCAGGCTATCAGCGTGCAGGTCAGCAACTCACCCAACCATAGTCCAATGTCCGGAAGTTTGCCTTGGATGGGCTAGGCTCGATAGCGAACGTGTTGAAGTCTGGCTGGCGCGCAATATTTTTGTGGCTTTATGTGCCCCAAGTCTTGTCGCCTGAAGTGAGCCATATAGGGATATATCGATGAAACACAAAGTAGTCTGTGTGATCGGCACGCGACCGGAAGTCATAAAGATGGCGCCCATCGTCAAGTTGTTAAAAGTACACCCCTATTTTGATTGCCAGGTGGTGGTCACCGCCCAACACCGCGGGCTACTCGACCAGGCCTTGGCCCAGTTCGATATTCAACCCGACATCGATCTCGACACGATGCAGCCCGACCAGACGCTGGCCGGCCTTACCAGCCGCCTGCTTTCAGGCCTGGACGGTGTTCTACGTAGCGAGAACCCCGATGTCGTCCTGGCCCAGGGCGATACCACTACGGTCATGAGTGCCGCTTTGGCCAGCTTCTATCTGCGTATACCCTTTGGGCACGTGGAGGCCGGATTACGGACATTCGACTTGGAAAACCCGTTTCCGGAGGAGGCTAATCGTTTGATCACCAGCCGTCTTGCGCGCTGGCATTTCGCTCCCACGCAAACGGCCGTCGATCAACTGCTTGTCGAGGGGGTCGATGCAGCGAGCATAACGTTGACGGGGAACACCGTAATCGATGCGCTGTTGATGACGTGTGAACGAAGCCCGGTCACCCGCCTTGACCATGGCTATGGGGGCAAACGCTTGATTCTGGTGACAGCGCATCGGCGCGAGAATTTTGGTGAACCCTTGGTCTCGATCTGCCGCGCGCTGCTGACTTTGGTTGCGCGCAATCCTGACATACAGGTGCTCTACTCGGTGCACCCGAACCCGCACGTTCGAGAGGTCGTCTACACGATGCTGGGCAACACCCCGCACATTGAGCTTTGTGAACCGCTGGATTACGCCTCGTTCGTGGCCGCCATGCAGCGCGCTTATCTGATCATCAGTGACTCGGGGGGCGTGCAGGAGGAGGCCCCGGCGCTGGGCAAACCGGTACTGGTATTGCGCGCTGAAACGGAACGGCCGGAAGCTGTCGCCACGGGCGCGGTCAAGCTCGTGGGTACCAACACCGCGGGGATCGTCGATGCGGCCCAGGCATTACTCGATTGTCGCCGAACGTACGAAGCGATGGTGAGCAAGGGGTCGCCCTATGGAGACGGGCGTTCCGCACAACGGATTGTGGATGTATTGGCGCAGAGCCTGTGGACGGACCAGGTACCGGCTCAGGCAGTGGCGCGCTAGGCGATTAATATTATGTAAGGCCAGCGCTGAAGTTTTCGCGAGGGGTATGCAGCGATTCTGGAAGGGTGCTGCTGACTTGTCAGGCGCCCTAAAATAACTGTGGAAGCGAGCCTGCTCGCGATGAGGCCATAACATCCAACATCAGCGTTGACTGTTGCACCGCTATCGCGAGCAGGCTCGCTCCCACATAGGGTCTGCGTCAGGGCTACTGCTTTTGCAGCAACCACTGCCGGTTACCCGGCGTGAACGAAGGCATTTCATCGGCCAGCGCCGCGTTGACGGTCTGGAAGATTTCCAGCTTCTTGCCATCGCGGGCGAAGATCCAGGTGCTGCCCTGGCCGTTCTGTTGCAGCCAGATGTTGTCGTTGCCGCCGCTCATGGAGGCGCAGTCGCCCGCCAGGCACAAGGCGTAACGATCGGCACCCGGCAGGCCGGTGACCTGGCCGTCAGGCTGGAATTGCACGCTGGCGCCTTGGCCGGGGCCGTTGACGATGTTCCAGGTGCCCCCCAGGTAAGCGGCATACAGTGCTCGCTCGAAACTGGCGCCAATCGGCGCGCCTTCCGGTACCTGGACCTGCGCGCGGTGGAACATCTGCTCCGGCTCGTTCTCGGTGGCGGCTTGGCTCAACTGGTCGCCGTCGCGCTTGAGTTCGCTGGCGGAGCTGCCGTAGAAATCGACTTTCCACGCGCCGTCTTTTTCGCCCAGCAACTTGCCTTCGACGTTTTCAAAGCCGTTGGTGTAGCGTGCCTGACCGGCCCGGGTGTTGACGTCCCATTCCAGGTTCGGGCCATAGGCCTGCAGCGCCTCGCGAAGCGGGCCGCCCTTGGCGGCGGCGTCGATGGCCGCTTGGTTGATCCAGGTGCCGCTGATGTCTCGGTCGGCAGGGTTGCTGGCGCAGCCACCCAGAAGCAGGGCAACCAGCGAGAGAACAAGCGCTTTGCGCATGGTGGAATCCTTTGGAAACGAAAACGGCGCAGCGGGGAGGCTGCGCCGGCCTTATTACTCGATGACCAGGATGGCATCCATCTCGACCTGCGCACCCTTTGGCAGGGCCGCCACGCCAATGGCGGCGCGAGCAGGGTAAGGCTGGTCGAAATACTTGCCCATGACCTCGTTGACCTTGGCGAAGTGGCTCAGGTCGGTGAGGAAGATGTTGAGCTTGACGATATCCTTGAACGAACCACCAGCCGCTTCGGCCACGGCCTTGAGATTCTCGAACACCTGCACGGTCTGGGCTTCGAAGCCTTCGACCAGCTCCATGGTTTTCGGGTCCAGCGGGATCTGGCCCGACATGTACACGGTGTTGCCGGCCTTGATCGCCTGGGAATAAGTACCTATGGCGGCCGGGGCCTTGTCGCTGGTGATAACGGTTTTGGTCATTGATGACTCCTTGTAAGGGGCTGGGCTCTATTGGGAGCTATGCGCGCATGCGGGTGATGCGGATGACGCCGGTCAGGGCGCGCAGTTTTTTGATCACGCGGGCCAGGTGCACACGGTCGTGCACGCTGACCACCAGTTGGACGACGCTGATGCGGCCATCGCGTTCGTCCATGCTGATTTTTTCGATATTGCCGTCGGCGGCGTTGACGCTGCTGGCCAGCAGGGCGATCAGGCCGCGCTGGTGTTCCAGCTCGACCCGCAGCTCGACGTTGAATTCGCCGGTGACATCCTTGGCCCAGGAGAGCTGGATGCATTTTTCCGGGTTATGGCGGATTTCGCTGATATTGCGGCAGTTGTCCAGGTGCACCACCATCCCTTTGCCGGCGGACAGGTGGCCGACGATCGGGTCGCCCGGGATCGGCGTACAGCACTTGGCATAGCTGAGCACCAAGCCTTCGGTGCCGCGAATCGCCAGCGGGCCTTCGGGGCTCGGCAGTTGTTCGCCTTCGCCAAGCAGGCGACGTGCGACGACATAGGCCATGCGATTGCCCAGGCCGATGTCTTCGAGCAGGTCTTCGATCAGTTCGAGGCGGTATTCGTGGAGCATGAGCTGCACGCGCTCGGCCGGGATCTTGTCCAGCGAGCTGTCGAAACCGTTCAGTACTTTGTTCAGCAGGCGTTCGCCGAGGCTGATGGATTCGGAGCGGCGTTGCAGCTTCAAGGCGTGGCGGATGTGAGTGCGGG
This sequence comes from Pseudomonas sp. LBUM1664, assembly GCF_059695895.1. NCBI lineage: Bacteria > Pseudomonadati > Pseudomonadota > Gammaproteobacteria > Pseudomonadales > Pseudomonadaceae > Pseudomonas > Pseudomonas sp. LBUM1664. The sequence goes on from NZ_CP166791.1 coordinate 165,689, forward strand.
CTTTGCCGGTGACCACGAAGTTGAGCCACGCCGGGTTCGGCCGGGCGCCAGGGGCGCTGACGATTTCCACCGTGGAGCCGCTTTGCAGGGGTTCGGACAACGGCGCCAGGCGGCGGTTGATCCGGCATGCGATGCAGCTGTTGCCGACGTCGGTGTGCACCGCGTAGGCAAAGTCCACGGCCGTGGAGCCTTTGGGCAGCTCCATGATCCGGCCTTTTGGCGTGAAGACGTAGACCTCGTCCGGGAACAGGTCGATCTTCACGCTTTCAATGAATTCCAGGGAGTTGCCGGCCCGCTGCTGCATTTCCAGCACGCCCTTGACCCACTGCCGGGCCCGGGCATGGGTGCTCTTGGGTTGTTCGTCACCGCTGGATTTGTAGAGCCAATGGGCGGCGATGCCGTTGTTGGCCATCTCTTCCATTTCACGGGTGCGGATCTGGATTTCGATCGGTACGCCGTGCATGCCGAACAAGGTGGTGTGCAGCGATTGATAGCCGTTGGCCTTGGGAATCGCGATGTAATCCTTGAAGCGCCCTGGCAACGGTTTGTACAAATTATGCACGGCACCCAGTACGCGGTAGCAGGTATCGACCTTGTCGACGATGATCCGGAACGCGTAGACGTCCATGATCTCGTTGAAGGCCCGACGTTTGCCGCGCATTTTTTTGTAGATGCCGTAGAGGTGTTTCTGTCGACCGCTGACTTCGCCTTCGATGCCGTCGATGGCCAGGCAGTGGCTCAGGGACTCTTCGATCTTGTTGACGATTTCCTTGCGGTTGCCCCGGGCGCGCTTGACGGCCTGGTTGATCCGCGCCGAACGCATCGGGTGCATGGCCTTGAAGCCCAGGTCTTCGAACTCGATGCGGATCGCGTGCATGCCCAGGCGATTGGCGATGGGCGCGTAGATTTCCAGGGTTTCCTTGGCGATTCGCCGGCGCTTTTCACCGGACAGCACTTCCAGGGTGCGCATGTTGTGCAGGCGGTCGGCGAGCTTGACCAGGATCACGCGAATGTCGCGCGCCATGGCCATGGCCATTTTCTGGAAGTTTTCGGCCTGGGCTTCGGCCTTGGTCTCGAAGTTCATCTGGGTCAGCTTGCTGACCCCGTCGACCAGTTCGGCCACGGTTTCGCCGAATTGCGCTTGCAGCGCTTCCTTGGCAATGCCGGTGTCTTCGATCACGTCATGCAGCATTGCCGCCATCAGGCTCTGATGGTCCATGTGCATGTCGGCAAGAATATTCGCCACTGCAAGCGGGTGCGTGACGTACGCCTCGCCGCTGCGGCGGCGCTGGCCGTCGTGGGCTTGTTCGGCGTAGAAATAGGCTCGGCGGACCAGATTGACCTGGTCCGTGCCGAGGTAGGTCGATAAGCGATCGGCGAGGGCGTCTATGCTCGGCATGATAATGACTCCTGCCGTTTGCTGTGACCCCGCGCCGTGCTACGTCGACCAGGCATAGGCTTAGACCGCCTCGTTGGACTCGTCCTCGAACGCTGCGAACAGCGGTTCGTCTTCGACGATTTCAGCGTTGGCGATGAACTCGTAGCTCATCAGGCCCTCAGCGATTTCACGCAGCGCTACGACGGTAGGCTTGTCGTTTTCCCACTGGACCAATGGCTCTTTGCCGCCGGTGGCCAGTTGACGGGCACGCTTGGTAGAGAGCATGACCAGCTCAAAGCGGTTTTCCACGTGTTCTAGGCAGTCTTCAACGGTTACGCGGGCCATGGTATTCCTCGGAGCGAATGCAATATGCGCGCTGCCCGGTTGGGCGAGCGGACTCAACAGTTTAAAAAAACACCAGCGTTTAGGGAAGCGCTGATTTTTTGACCAAGCCCCTCGGCGCGCTGTAAGTGCCAATGTAAAGCCGTCGCAGCGGTTTTGGGAAGGGCTGTTCAGCCCAACAGTTCGGCCAATAATTTACCGAAACGTTGCTGCTGGCGTTTCTGCTGCAGCTGACTGGCGCGGAAAATCGCCTTCAGATCGTCCAGCGCGTGGGCGAAATCGTCGTTGATGATCAGGTAATCGTAGTCGACGTAGTGGCTCATTTCGCTGACTGCTTCGCGCATCCGCCCTTCGATGATTTCGTCGCTGTCCTGGCCGCGGTTGGTCAGGCGCTGGCGCAAGGCCTGCTGGCTCGGCGGCAGAATGAAGATCGAACGGGCCTGGGGCATCAACTGGCGCACTTGGTCGGCGCCTTGCCAGTCGATTTCCAGGATCAGGTCGTGGCCTTCGTCCAGGGTCTGCTGCAGGTAGCTTTGCGAAGTGCCATAAAGGTTGCCGAAGACTTCGGCACGCTCCAGGAAGTCGCCGTGTTCGGCCATTTTCACGAACTCTTCGCGGTCGACGAAGTGATAGTTCACGCCGTTCACCTCGCCCGGGCGCATGGCGCGGGTGGTGTGCGAGACCGAGACGCGGATCTGCGGCTCGGCGTCGATCAGTGCCTTGACCAGGCTGGTCTTGCCGGCGCCCGAGGGCGCGGAAATGATGTAGAGAGTGCCGGTGCTGTGGGTCATGTCGGGTTAGCCTTACTCAATGTTCTGCACTTGTTCGCGCATCTGCTCGATCAACACTTTGAGGTTGACCGCAGCCTGGGTGCTGCGCGGGTCGAAGGCTTTGGAGCCCAGTGTATTGGCTTCGCGGTTGAGTTCCTGCATCAGGAAGTCCAGGCGGCGACCGGCCGCACCGCCGGACTTGAGCACCCGGCGAACTTCGATGATGTGGGTGCTCAGGCGATCCAGTTCTTCGGCCACGTCGCTCTTTTGCGCGAGCATGACCATCTCCTGTTCCAGGCGCTGCGGGTCCAGTTCGGCCTTCATGTCGGCGAAGCGGTCGAGCACTTTCTGGCGCTGGGTGGCGAGCATTTGCGGGACCAGCTCGCGCAGGGTCGTGACGTCTTCTTCAATGGAGGTCAGGCGCTCGTTGATCAGCCGGGCCAGCTCCGCGCCTTCACGCTCGCGGCCAGCCTTGAGCTCCTTGAGTCCCTGATTGAACAGCGCCAGCGCCTCGGCGTTCAGCGCTTGCGGGTCGCTCGCATCCCCCACCAGTACGCCGGGCCAGGCCAGGACTTCCAGTGGGTTCAGGGCGGCGGGGTTCTGGATCAGGCTGGCAACGGTTTCGGCGGCGGCCACCAGTTGCGCGGCGCGCTCGCGGTCCACTTGCAATGCCTTGCCGGTGCTTTCTTCGGTGAAGCGCAGGGTGCATTCCAGCTTGCCCCGGGACAGACCCTGACGCAGCGCTTCGCGCACGCCGCCTTCAAGGTCGCGAAAGGATTCAGGCAGGCGCAGGTGCGGCTCCAGGTAACGGCTGTTGACCGAGCGCAGTTCCCAGCTCAGCGTGCCTTGGACCCCGGCTTTTTCAACGCGGGCAAAGGCGGTCATGCTGTGCACCATGGGAGGTTCCTCGCAATGCAGGCCCGCCACAACCGGTGGTCGTGGGGCCTGGTGTCTGTGAATAAAAGCCCAAGGGCAGCAAAGGCGCAGGATTGTAGCGCAGTGAAGCGCATGCCCCAAACCGTGCATGTGACAAAGCGCTGCAGCCCGTCGGCCGGGCCCTTGAGGGGCTTCGCTCGTCGCGTCGGTTTTTTAGAACTGCCTTCTGACGGTCCACGGCTCTATAATGCTCGGCAGTTTTCCGTCCTCAGTACAGGTGTTCCCTATGAAACGTCCAAGTGGTCGCGCTGCCGATCAGCTTCGCTCGATCCGCATTACCCGCAACTACACCAAACACGCCGAGGGATCTGTACTGGTCGAATTCGGTGATACCAAGGTCATCTGCACCGTCAGCGTCGAAAACGGCGTGCCACGGTTCCTCAAAGGCCAGGGCCAGGGTTGGCTGACCGCCGAATACGGCATGCTGCCGCGTGCCACGGGCGAGCGGAACCAGCGCGAGGCCAGCCGAGGCAAGCAGGGCGGTCGTACCCTGGAAATCCAGCGTCTGATTGGCCGTTCGCTGCGCGCCGCGCTGGACATGTCCAAGTTGGGCGACGTCACGCTGTATGTCGATTGCGATGTGATCCAGGCCGACGGCGGCACCCGCACCGCGTCCATCACGGGTGCCATGGTCGCGCTGGTCGATGCCTTGAAAGTGATCAAGAAGCGTGGCGGTCTCAAGGGCGGCGATCCGCTCAAGCAAATGATCGCCGCGGTGTCCGTGGGCATGTACCAGGGCGAGCCGGTGCTGGACCTGGACTACCTGGAAGACTCCGCCGCCGAGACCGACCTGAACGTGGTCATGACCAGCGCCGGCGGCTTCATCGAAGTCCAGGGCACCGCCGAAGGCGCACCGTTCCAGCCTGAAGATTTGAACGCTATGCTGGAACTGGCGAAGAAAGGCATGAACGAGATTTTCGAACTGCAAAAGGCCGCACTGGCTGACTGATTGTTTCGCGCTTCAGGCAAGGAGAACGTCATGAGTGATGAGCAAATCCTACTGCCCCAACCCAGCAAGGAGGCGCGTCAATGGGCGATGTTTTGTCACCTGTCCGCCTTGCTGGGGATCTGGATTCCGTTCGGTACGCTGATCGGGCCGTTGGTGCTCTGGCAGCTCAAGCGCGAATCCGATCCGTTCATCGATGCCCAGGGCAAGGAAGCGCTGAACTTTCAGATCACCGTGGCGATTGCCTCGGCGATCAGCTTGCTGCTGATGGTTGTGGTGATTGGCTTCTTCCTGTTCGGCCTGGTGGCCATCGGCGCGCTGGTGCTGACCATCATCGGTGGGGTGAAGGCCAATGAAGGGCAGCCGTATCGTTATCCGTTTACCTGGCGCTTGGTCAAATAACGATCAATGAGTAACCCCTGTGGGAGCGAGCAAGCTCGCCCCCACAGTTGGTTTTTCCAACGCCCACAAAAAAACCGACATGGCTGTCGGTTTTTTTGTGGCTGCGAAACGACACTCAAATAGTCAGTGTCCAGTCGTAATCCACGATCAGCGGCGCGTGCTGCGAGAACCGTGGCTGGCGTGGCAGGCGTGCGCTGCGTACGAAACGGCGCAGGCCGGGCGTCAGCAGCTGGTAGTCGAAACGCCAGCCCAGGTTGAGCATCTCGGCCTGTTCGTTGTCTGGCCACCAGCTGTACTGGTCGCCTTCACGACTGACTTCGCGCAGGGCGTCGACATAACCCATGTTGCCAATAATCTCGTCCATCCAGGCGCGTTCCGGCGCCAGGAAACCCGGAGATTGTTGGCTGTCGCGCCAGTTCTTGATATCCAGCTTCTGTTGCGCCACGTACAGCGAGCCACAATAGATGTACTCGCGACGTTTTCGTCGCTGTTTATCCAGATAACGGGCGAAGTCGTCCATTAACTTGAATTTCTGATTCAAATCTTCATCGCCGTTCTGCCCCGAAGGGAGCAGTAAGGTCGCGATGCTGACCTTGTCGAAATCGGCTTGCAGGTAGCGCCCGTAGCGGTCCGCCGTCTCGAAACCGAGACCGTTGATGACAGCCTTCGGTTGCAGCCGCGAGTACAAAGCCACGCCACCCTGGGCGGGGACTTCGGCATCGCAGGCATAAAGGAAGTAACCATCCAGTTGGAAGGCTGCATCGTCCAGTTCAAAGGCGGAGGCGCGGGTGTCCTGCAGGCAGATGACGTCGGCATTCTGTGCTTGCAGCCAACTGAGCAAACCACGCTCGACTGCAGCCTGAATACCATTGACGTTCACACTGATGATCCGCATAAATGGCCCCAAAAATCACGTGCGTGTATGATACACGGCGTGTACCTATTTAGCTAAATCCGCGGTATTTGGGGCTTTTTTCATGCAGGCGTATCAGCGCGATTTCATTCGTTTTGCCATCGATCGCGGCGTTTTGCGCTTCGGTGAGTTCACTCTCAAGTCCGGGCGTACCAGTCCGTACTTCTTCAATGCCGGCCTGTTTAACACCGGTACTGCGCTGGCACAGCTGGGCCGTTTCTATGCGGCGGCCATCGTCGAGAGCGGTATCCCGTTCGACGTGCTGTTCGGCCCGGCCTACAAAGGCATTCCGCTGGCCGCCACCACCGCTGTCGCCCTGGCCGAACACCATGGCCGCGACCTGCCCTGGTGTTTCAACCGCAAGGAAGCCAAGGCCCATGGCGAAGGCGGCAGCCTGGTGGGCGCGCCGCTGACCGGTGAAGTGCTGATCATCGACGACGTGATCACCGCTGGCACCGCTATTCGCGAAGTGATGCAGATCATCGGTTCCCAGGAAGGCGCCAAGGCGGCTGGCGTACTGATCGCCCTGAACCGTCAGGAGCGCGGCAACGGCGAGTTGTCGGCGATCCAGGAAGTGGAGCGCGACTTTGGCATTCCGGTGGTCAGCATTGTCTCGCTGACCCAGGTCCTGGAGTTTTTGGCCGACGATCCACAGCTCAAGCAACATTTGCCGGCGGTTGAGGCTTATCGCGCGCAGTTTGGTGTCTGAAAGATTTGCACATTCCCTTGTGGGAGCGAGCCTGCTCGCTCCCACAGGTAATCGGTGCATAAAAAAAGACCCCGCTCAGTCTGGCTGAGCGGGGTCTTTTTTATGGGTATCGCTTAAGGACGCTTGCGATTACTGATCAAGGTACCCACGCCGGTATCGGTGAAGATCTCCAGCAGAATCGCGTTGGGTACCCGGCCGTCGATGATCAGCGAGCTGCCGACGCCGCCCTGTACTGCTTCCAGTGCGCAACGGATCTTGGGCAGCATGCCGCCGTAGATGGTGCCGTCAGCGATCAGCTCATCGACCTGCTGGGTCGACAGTCCGGTCAGAACCTTGCCCGTCTTGTCCATCAGGCCGGCGATGTTGGTCAGCAGCATCAGCTTTTCAGCTTTCAGTGCTTCGGCCACTTTGCCGGCCACGAGGTCGGCGTTGATGTTGTACGACTCACCGTTGGCGCCCACGCCGATTGGCGCGATCACCGGGATGAAGTCGCCCTTGACCAACAGGTTCAGTAAGTCGGTGTTGATGCCGACCACTTCGCCCACCTGACCGATGTCGATGATTTCCGGTTGGGTCATCTCCGGCGTCTGGCGGGTGACGGTGAGTTTTTTTGCCCGGATCAGCTCGGCATCTTTGCCCGTCAGGCCGATGGCGCTGCCGCCATGGCGGTTGATCAGGTTGACGATGTCTTTGTTGACCTGGCCGCCGAGGACCATTTCCACCACATCCATGGTCTGCGCGTCGGTGACGCGCATGCCATCGATAAAGTGGCTTTCAATCGACAGGCGCTTGAGCAGATCACCGATCTGCGGGCCGCCGCCGTGCACCACCACCGGGTTGATGCCCACGGCCTTCATCAGCACGATGTCGCGGGCGAAGCCGGTTTTCAGCTCCTCGCTTTCCATCGCGTTGCCGCCGTATTTGATCACCAGGGTCTTGCCGACGTAGCGTCGGATATAAGGCAACGCTTCGGACAGGACCTTGGCGGTATTGGCGGCGGCTTCGCGTTCGAGGGTCATTCAGGGCTCCGGTGATGCTTCAAAAAATCAAAACGGTAGTTGGAGATCGGGTGCAACACGTTTGAGTTGGGTGTGGAACACATCCTTGATGCGCTGCAGTTCGGCCTCGTTGTCGGCCTCGAAACGCAGTACCAGCACCGGTGTGGTGTTGGACGCGCGAACCAGGCCCCAGCCATGGGGATAGTCGACCCGTACACCGTCGATGGTGGTCAGTTCGGCACCTTCGCCCCATTGAGCGTCGTGCAGTGCATCAATGATGCTGAATTTGCTCTCTTCGGTCACATGGATATTGATTTCTGGCGTAGAAATATCGTTCGGGAAGGTCGCGAACAGCTCTTCGGCCGTGGATTTTTCCTTGCTGAGGATTTCCAGCAGGCGCGCAGCACTGTAAATGCCGTCGTCGAAACCGAACCAGCGCTCCTTGAAGAAGATGTGGCCGCTCATCTCGCCGGCCAGCAGGGCGCCGCTTTGCTTCATTTTCTTCTTGATCAACGAATGACCGGTCTTCCACATCAGGGGGCGACCGCCATATTCCTTGATCAGCGGCACCAGGCGACGGGTGCACTTAACGTCGAAGATGATTTCAGCATCGGGGTTGCGTGCCACCACATCTTTGGCGAACAGCATCAGCAGGCGGTCGGGGAACACGACGCTGCCGGTATTGGTTACCACCCCCACGCGGTCGCCGTCGCCGTCGAAAGCCAGGCCCAGGTCAGCGTTGGTTTCCTTGACCTTGGCGATCAGGTCTTCCAGGTTTTCCAGCTTGCCCGGGTCCGGGTGATGGTTGGGGAAGTTACCGTCCACGTCGCAGAACAACGGAATGACTTCGCAGTTCAGGGCTTCGATCAGTTGCGGGGCGATCACGCCGGCCGCACCGTTGCCGCAATCGACCACCACTTTCAGGCGGCGGGCGAGTTTCACGTCTTTAACGATTTCATCGTTGTAGCGCTCGAGAATAGCCACCTTGGTGACACTGCCCTGGCCGCTGCTCAGGTCGTTGGTCTTGAGGCGGGTGTGCAGGGCCTGGATCTGCTCGTTGGCGAGGGTGTCGCCGGCAATGACGATCTTGAAGCCGTTGTAGTTCGACGGGTTGTGGCTGCCGGTGAGCATCACGCCGGATTTTCCGGCCAGCACGTTGGCGGCGTAATACAGCGCTGGCGTCGGCACCAGGCCCACGTCGCTGACGTGGCAGCCGCTGTCGGCAACGCCTTTGATCAACTGTTCGACCAGTTCGGGGCCCGACAAACGGCCATCGCGGCCGACGGACACGTTCGGTTCGCCCTGGGCCAGACTCTGGGAGCCGATGGCGCGGCCGATCCAGTAGGCGGTTTCGGCGGTGAGGGTTTCCGGTACCACGCCACGGATGTCGTAGGCGCGGAAGATGCTGTCAGGGAAGATCGGGGCGATTGCGGCTGGGGTGTTCATGGGCGGGCGCTCTATCAGGAAGTGATTGGACAGGTCGACGGTTCGTGTCGGCAGGCTCAAGCTGAAGGGTATGACGGCATTTATGACAGAGAGTTCGTGGTGGGAAAATGCCACGAGACAGCGTTACCCCGGCTGTGGCGCCTAATACATTGATTCCGGATGGGAAACTTTGCTGCCAGCCTTCGTGCATTTTTCGTCCTGAAACAGAAGCTTAATATACGGGCCGGGCAGGGTACCCGGCCTGAAATAGCAGGATCAGTGGCTGCCGGAGTGCCCGAAACCGCCGGCGCCGCGCTGGCTTTCGTCGAACTCTTCTACCAGTTCGAAGTGGGCCTGGACCACTGGCACCAGCACCAACTGGGCGATGCGCTCGCCCACGGCGATGTTGAATGCCGTTTGGCCGCGGTTCCAGCACGACACCATCAGTTCGCCCTGGTAATCGGAGTCGATCAGACCCACCAGGTTGCCTAGCACGATGCCGTGTTTATGGCCCAGGCCCGAGCGCGGTAGGATCAGCGCGGCCAGGCCCGGGTCGCCGATGTACACCGACAGGCCGGTAGGGATCAGCAGGGTCTGGCCCGGCTCCAGGACGGTGTCCTGTTTGAGCATCGCCCGCAGGTCGAGGCCGGCGGAGCCCGGTGTGGCGTATTGCGGCAGCGGGAATTCGTTACCGATGCGCGAATCGAGGATCTTGGCTTGTAAGGCGTGCATGGGCATTAAACCTGGTTCAGACGTTCGGCGATAAAAGTGATCAGCTGGCGGGCAATCTTGCCTTTGCTGGTCTGGGCAAAAAGTGTGGCGTGCAACTGGCGGTCGATGACGCTGCAGGCGTTTTCTTCGCTGTTGAAGCCGATGCTCGGGTTGGCAACGTCGTTGGCGACGATCAAGTCCAGATTCTTGTCCTTGAGCTTGCGCGCGGCGTAATCGAGCAGGTGTTCGGTTTCGGCGGCGAAGCCAACACTGAACGGACGGTCGGGACGGGTGGCGATGCTGGCCAGGATGTCTGGGTTGCGCACCATTTGTAGTAGCAGGCCGTCGCCGCTTGTAGGGTCTTTCTTCAATTTTTGCGGGGCGACGACTTCGGGGCGGTAGTCCGCCACCGCCGCCGAGGCGATGAACAGGTCGCATGGGATGGCCGCTTCGCAAGCCGCGAGCATGTCCCGGGCACTGACCACGTCGATGCGGGTCACCCGATCCGGGGTGGGCAAGTGCACGGGGCCGGTGATCAGTGTCACTCGGGCACCGGCTTCCACGGCGGCTTCGGCCAGGGCGAAGCCCATTTTCCCGGAGCTGTGGTTGGTGATGTAGCGCACCGGGTCGATGTTTTCCTGGGTCGGCCCGGCGGTGATCAGCACATGTTTGCCGGTCAAGGCCTGACGCTGGAAGCAGTCGGCGGCGCACTGGGCAAGCTCCGTGGCTTCGAGCATGCGACCCATGCCGACATCGCCGCAGGCCTGGCTGCCGGAGGCCGGACCGAAGACTTTCAGGTCGCGGCTTTCGAGCAGTTGCAGGTTGGCTTGGGTGGCCGGATCGCGCCACATGGCCTGGTTCATGGCCGGTGCGATGGCGACCACGGCGTCGGTGGCGAGTACCAGCGTCGTCAGCAGGTCGTCGGCGATGCCCTGGGCCAAACGGGCGATCAGGTCAGCCGTGGCCGGGGCGATCAGCACCAGGTCGGCCCACTTGGCCAGTTCGATATGCCCCATGGCGGCTTCGGCCGCCGGATCGAGCAAATCCAGGTGAACCGGGTGCCCGGACAGGGCCTGCATGGTCAGCGGGGTGATGAATTCACTGCCGCCACGGGTCATGACGACCCGCACTTCCGCACCCTGGTCGATGAGCCGGCGAACCAGCTCGGCGCTCTTGTAGGCGGCAATGCCGCCGCCGACGCCCAGAACGATGCGTTTCCGATACAGCCGCTGCATAGGCCTGCCTTTCGATTTCAGTGGTCAGTGCAGGGCGAACCCCTTGGCAGCAGCCTGCCAGGGTGCAAATCGCCTGCAAAAAAGATGGGCTACGATATCACAGCGACCGCTACGGAACAGCGGCGCCCAACTCACACGGAGGTGCTATGAGCATTCGCGATTGGCCCGCGGCGGAACGCCCGCGGGAGAAACTGCTGGGCCAGGGCCCGGCGAGCCTGTCAGACGCCGAGTTGCTGGCGATCTTCCTGCGCACCGGCGTGTCCGGCAAGAGCGCGGTGGACCTGGCGCGACACCTGCTGCATCAATTTGGCTGCCTGCGGGTTTTACTGGAGGCCGACCTGTGTACCTTCAGCGCGCAACTAGGCCTGGGGCCGGCGAAGTTTGCGCAGTTGCAGGCGGTGCTGGAAATGAGCCGTCGGCATCTGGCCGAAGACCTGCGACGAGACTCGGTGCTGGAAAGCCCGCTGGCGGTGCGCGATTACCTCAAGGCCATGCTGCGCCACGAACCCCATGAGGTGTTCGGTTGCCTGTTCCTGGATTCCCGGCACCGGGTACTGGCGTATGAGGCGCTGTTTCGCGGCTCAATCGACAGCGCTAGCGTCTATCCCCGTCAGGTGGTCAAGCGCGCCCTGGCCCACAACGCCGCTGCGCTGATCCTGTGCCACAACCACCCCTCGGGCAATACCGAGCCCAGCCAGGCCGATCGGATCCTCACCGACCGGCTCCAGGAGGCGCTGGAGCTGATCGATGTGCGGGTGCTTGATCACTTCATCGTCGGCGATGGGGAGCCGCTGTCCATGGCCGAGTATGGGTGGCTTTGAAGCAGCGGCAAGTTGCAAGCTTCAAGCGGAAAGTCAGAGCCGTGTGCGGTCTGCCCTTGATTTGCGCTTGCAGCTTACGGCTTGAAGCTGACCCTCGAGTAATCCTGGCGCCCAAACGGGCTGACCGAATAACCCTGGATATCCTTGCGGGTCAGGGCGAACGCGGTCGGGTGTGCCAAGGGCAGCCACAAGGCCTGTTGCTGGATCTGTGCCTGGGCCTGTTCGTAGAGTTTGGTGCGCACGCCTTGTTCGCCGGTGGTCTTGCCGGCGCTGATCAGTTTGTCCAGATCCGGGTTGCAGTAGCGGGCGAAGTTGGTGCCGGACTTGACCGCCGCACAGGAAAACTGCGGCGTGAGGAAGTTGTCCGGGTCGCCGTTGTCGCCGGCCCAGCCCATGAACAGCAGGTCATGCTCGCCGGCCTTGGCGCGGCGGATCAGTTCACCCCATTCAATCACCCGGATCTCGGCTTGAATGCCGATTTCGGCCAGGTCGGCCTGCAGTAGTTGCGCGCCAAGACTGGGATTGGGGTTCAGCAGGCTGCCGGAAGGGCGGGTCCAGAGGGTGGTTTGAAAGCCTTCCTTCAAGCCGGCCTTGGCCAGCAGGTCGCGGGCCTTGGCGGGGTCATGGGCATAGCCGGGCAAACTTTTGGCGTAGCTCCAGGTGTTCGGTGGGTAAGGGCCGTTGGCCGCTTGGGCGGTGCCTTCGAAGACGCTCTTGAGGTAGGTGGCCTTGTCGAAGGCAAGGTTGATGGCCTGTCGTACCTCAGGCTTGTCCAATGGCGGATGCTGGCTGTTGATCGCCACGAATGCAGTCATGAAGGCGTCGGTCTGGACCACATTCAACGTAGGCTCTTGCTTGGCGGCCTGTACGTCCAACGGCTTGGGCGACAGGGCGATCTGGCATTCGTTGCGGCGCAATTTCTGCAGGCGCACATTGGCGTCCGGCGTGATGGCGAAGATCAACGGGTCCACTTGGGGCTTGCCGCCGAAATAATCGTCGTTGGCCTTGTAGCGAATCGAGACGTCTTTCTGGAACCGGCTGAAAATGAACGGGCCGGTGCCGATGGGTAGGTTATTGAGTTTTTCTGGTGTGCCGGCCTTCATCAACTGCTCGGCGTATTCGGCCGAATAGATGGACGCAAAACCCATGCTCAAGGTTGCCAGGAAGGTCGAGTCCGCGTGATCGAGGGTGAAGCGCACGGTCAGCGGGTCCAGTGCGTCGATTTTCTTGATCAGCGCCGGTAGCTGCATGGACTGGGCGTGGGGGAAGCCACTCTGCGCGACCTTGTGCCAGGGATTCGCCGGATCGAGCATGCGCTCAAAGCTGAATTTCACGTCCTCGGCGGTCAGGTCGCGACGCGGCGTGAAGTATTCGGTGCGGTGGAACTTCACCTGTGGCCGCAGCTTGAACGTGTAGCTCAGGCCGTCGGGTGAGACTTCCCAATGATTGGCCAGGCTGGGGACTACTTTGCCGCTGGCGCTGTCGAAATCCACCAGGCGGTTCATCAGCACGTCAGCGGAGGCGTTGGTGGTTGTCAGCGAATTGTATTGAACGACATCGAACCCTTCCGGGCTGGCCTCGGTACAAACGCTCAGGGCGCCAGCCTGGGCCAGCGGGCTGATCAGCAGAGGGGCGAGCAACAGCGGTAGGGCAACGAGGCGCATAATCGGGTTTCCTGTGCAGGTCGAAGGCCCATCTGCGAGTGCAGTCTGGAAAAGGTCTACCCTAGTGGGCTCGCTGGTAAATGACTATCCCCTTTTTGCATTTTCCGGCACTCTGCGGCGGCGCGTTAACGACCCAAACTTGCTGCCGGTTAAAAAAACCTGCATGCAGCGACGAGCGGTCACCGACGGCGTCAGCCTTTGCCCCAGCCGTCCGGGGCGGTTGAGCGAGGGTTTCCAATGAAGACAAATCACATCGGCTGTTGTTGCGCTGTGGTCTTTCTGGTATAAAGCAGCGCTCTTTTCTAGGGGCCCGGTTCCTTCACTGTAGGTGTAGCCGGTAAGACCCTTAAAGAAACGCGGCGCCTGGCGCCAAATGACTGAGAGATTAAGCGGCCAACCCATGCCGGGTTGGGCATGTGGTTTTAGAGGGCTGAGGCATGTCGAGAGTCTGTCAAGTTACCGGTAAGGGTCCGGTGACTGGGAATAACATTTCCCACGCAAACAACAAAACCCGTCGTCGTTTCCTGCCGAACCTGCAGCATCACCGCTTCTGGGTTGAAGAAGAGAAACGTTTTGTGCGTCTGCGCGTATCTGCCAAAGGCATGCGTATCATCGACAAGCGTGGCATCAGTGTCGTGCTGGCCGAACTTCGTCGCGATGGCAAGGTTTAAGGGAGCTAATCATGCGTGAATTGATTCGTTTGATCTCGAGCGCCGGTACTGGTCACTTCTACACTACCGACAAGAACAAGCGTACTACCCCGGACAAAATCGAGATCAAGAAATATGATCCGGTTGTTCGCAAGCACGTGATCTACAAAGAAGGCAAAATCAAGTAATTGATTTTTCCCTCTTACAAAAAAGGCCCGTATCGCGAGATACGGGCCTTTTTTGTTGCCTGTGTTTGCCTCTTCGCGAGCAGGCCAGGCTAGCCAACACAAATCCTCAAGCCTTCTGTTCAAACACCACATAGATCTTGCGGCACGCCTCCAGCACTTCCCAGGTGCCCTTGAACCCCGCTGGAATCACGAAACGGTCGCCAGCCCGCAGCGTCTTGGCCTTGCCCTCGCTGTCGCGCAGCACGGAAACGCCCTGGACGATTTCGCAATATTCATGCTCGGTGTAGTTGACCATCCACTGGCCAATGTCGCCTTCCCACACGCCAGCATTCATTTGCCCGCAAGGGCTGTTGTAATGGTTGAACACCACTTGCTCGGGATCGCCTTTGAGCACCTTGGTCGGGTCCGGGCGATAGCGTTCGGCGGTGGTATTGGCCTGGCTGAAATCGACGATGTCCTGAATGCTCATGCGGTAATCCCCCGGTAATGACGGCGCGAATGGCTGGAAGAGCCAAAGTCTATGTTTATTAAAACGAACATCGCAAGGCCGTTTACCGGCGTTGTGTCAAATATATTGAAACATGACCTGCCGCTGGTTTAGGGTGGCAGATGCCTTGCGCCGAAAACAGGCTGGCCGGGCAGAATTCTTTGAGCGCTGCGCATTGCGCGGCGTTCGTACTCAATAAGAGGAGGACACCCGCATGACCACCCTGACTCGTGCCGATTGGGAGCAACGCGCCCGCGACCTGAATATCGAAGGCCGCGCCTTCATCAATGGCGAATACACCGATGCGGTGTCCGGCGAAACCTTTGATTGCCTGAGCCCGGTCGATGGCCGCCGGCTGGGCGCGATCGCCAGCTGCGACGTGGCCGACGCCCAGCGTGCTGTCGAAAACGCTCGCGCCACCTTCAATTCCGGAGTCTGGTCGCGCCTGGCGCCGAGCAAGCGTAAAGCCACCATGATTCGTTTCGCCGGCCTGCTCAAGCAGCACGCCGAAGAGTTGGCCCTGCTCGAAACCCTGGACATGGGCAAGCCGATCAGCGACGCCCTGAACATCGACGTTCCCGGCGCGGCTCAAGCGTTGAGCTGGAGCGGTGAAGCCATCGACAAGATCTACGACGAAGTGGCCGCGACCCCACACGACCAGTTGGGCCTGGTGACTCGCGAACCGGTGGGTGTCGTGGGTGCCATCGTGCCGTGGAACTTCCCGCTGATGATGGCCTGCTGGAAGCTCGGCCCGGCGCTGTCCACCGGTAACTCGGTGGTGCTCAAGCCGTCGGAAAAATCCCCTCTGACTGCCATCCGCATTGCGGCCCTGGCTGTCGAGGCCGGTATTCCCAAAGGCGTGCTGAACGTGCTGCCAGGCTACGGCCATACCGTCGGCAAGGCCCTGGCCCTGCACATGGACGTTGATACGCTGGTGTTCACCGGTTCCACCAAGATCGCCAAGCAACTGATGATTTACTCCGGCGAATCCAACATGAAGCGCGTCTGGCTGGAAGCCGGTGGCAAGAGTCCGAATATCGTGTTCGCCGATGCTCCGGACCTTCAAGCGGCTGCCGAATCTGCCGCCAGCGCCATCGCGTTCAATCAGGGCGAAGTCTGCACCGCTGGCTCGCGGTTGTTGGTGGAGCGTTCCATCAAGGACACTTTCCTGCCGCTGGTGATCGAGGCCCTCAAGGGCTGGAAGCCTGGCAACCCCCTGGACCCGGCCACCAACGTCGGCGCCCTGGTCGATACCCAGCAGATGAAC
Source organism: Pseudomonas sp. LBUM1664 (assembly GCF_059695895.1). Taxonomy (NCBI): domain Bacteria; kingdom Pseudomonadati; phylum Pseudomonadota; class Gammaproteobacteria; order Pseudomonadales; family Pseudomonadaceae; genus Pseudomonas; species Pseudomonas sp. LBUM1664. Next base: position 181,531 of record NZ_CP166791.1, read on the forward strand.
ACTGTGCTGTCCTACATTGAGTCTGGTCACAGCGACGGCGCGAAACTGGTGGCCGGTGGCAAGCGGATTCTTGAGGAAACCGGTGGTACCTACGTCGAACCGACGATTTTCGACGGCGTGAGCAACGCCATGAAAATTGCCCAGGAAGAGATTTTCGGCCCGGTGCTGTCGGTCATTGCCTTCGATACCGCCGAGGAGGCCATCCAGATCGCCAACGACACGCCGTACGGCCTGGCTGCGGCGGTATGGACCAAAGACATCTCCAAGGCTCACCTGACCGCCAAGGCCCTGCGTGCCGGCAGCGTTTGGGTCAACCAGTACGATGGCGGCGACATGACCGCACCATTCGGTGGCTTCAAGCAGTCGGGCAACGGCCGCGACAAGTCGTTGCATGCGTTCGACAAATACACCGAACTGAAGGCGACCTGGATCAAGCTCTGACGATGATGGCCCCGGATCCTTTGCGGGGCTTCATGCAGCACAGATCTCTGTGGGAGCGGGCTTGCTCGCGAAGGCGGTTTAACATTCAACGGCTAAGTTGACTGACACTGCGCCTTCGCGAGCAAGCCCGCTCCCACATTTGTTTTATGTAATGCCTGAACCAATAACCATCCACAGGAGCGTGGAAATGCGTTGGGCGACTTATTTCGCCGTGTTGGCGTCTGTCCTGAGTGTCGGCCTGGCCCTGGGCGTGAGCATGCCGCTGGTGTCGCTGCGCTTGGAAAGCTGGGGTTATGGCTCGTTTGCCATCGGCGTGATGGCCGCCATGCCGGCCGTTGGGGTGTTGCTCGGGGCCAAGGTGTCGAGTCGGTTGGCGGCGCGGTTCGGGACGGCGGCGTTGATGCGCCTGTGCCTGTGGGGCGGGGCGGTCTCCATCGGGTTGCTGGCGCTGTTGCCCAGTTATCCGGTCTGGTTGGTGCTGCGGCTGATGATTGGCGTGGTCCTGACCCTGGTGTTCATTCTCGGTGAAAGCTGGATCAATCAACTGGTCATCGAACAATGGCGTGGACGGCTGGTGGCGTTGTACGGCAGCAGCTACGCGTTGAGCCAGTTGGCTGGCCCGTTGTTGCTCGGCGCGCTGGGGACTGATCACGATGACGGGTTCTGGGTCGGCGTCGGTCTGCTGCTGGCCTCGCCATTGCTGTTACTCGGCCGCAGCGGCGCGCCTACCAGTGAAGCCTGCGGCGTTACGCTCAAGGATTTATGGGTTTTTTGCCGTGGCTTGCCGGCGATCGCTTGGGCCGTGTCATTGTTTGCGGCGTTCGAGGCGATGATCCTGACATTGTTGCCGGTCTATTGCCTGCGCCAGGGTTTTAGCGCCGACATTGCGCTGGCGATGGTCAGTACGGTGGTGGTTGGGGATGCCTTGCTGCAGTTGCCCATTGGCGCTCTGGCCGATCGCTTGTCTCGCCGATCGTTATTCATCGGCTGCGCGGTGGCGCTGACGTTGTCGAGCCTGGCGGTTCCATTGCTGATCGATACCTTGTTGATCTGGCCGTTATGGGTGCTGTTTGGCGCCAGCGCCGGTGGATTGTTTACTTTGTCGCTGATCCTGATCGGCGAGCGTTACCGCGACGATGCACTGGTACGGGCCAACGCCCACGTGGCGCAGCTGTGGGGGATCGGTTGCCTGATCGGCCCGCTGGCGGCGGGGGCGGGTAGCCAATGGATCAGCGGGCATGCGTTGCCATTGTTCATGGCGGCGGGGGCGTTTGGGCTGGTGATTCTGTTGTTGCGCCAAGGGGCGTTCGGGGCCACCCAAACCGCTTGAACACCCCCAAACCCCTGTGGCGTAGTCCTACAACATTCGTTCCAGTCCGACGGTCGTGCTGAACCAGGCATTGAACCGGCGCCACCAACTGCCCGGTTCGCGGTCCAGGTCGTGCACTTTGCCGTCGTCTTCGGTGGTCCACACAAGCTTTCCGTCTTTCAGGCGGGCCTGGTAACTCAGGGCTGGCGCCATGCCTTGCAACGCCAACTCACGAACCTGCCCGGCGAGTTCCGGGCTATCCACCAGTATGCCGACTTCGGTGTTCCACAATACTGAGCGCGGGTCAAAATTGAACGAGCCGATGAACGATTTCTGTCGGTCAAAAATGATCGCCTTGCTGTGCAGGCTCGAGCTCGATTCGCCGTAGGACTTGCTGTAAAACAGGTGGGGACTGCTGCCTTTGTCGCCCGGTTGCCGTCGAAGCTCGAACAGGTGTACGCCATGTTGCAGCAGCGCCTTGCGATACGGCGCATAACCGCCATGCACCGCCGGCACGTCGGTGGCCTCCAGGGAGTTGGTCAAAAGGCTCACCGACACCCCCGCATCGGCGCGGCTGGTCAGGTACACCAGGCCTGTCTGACCGGGGACGAAGTAGGCCGAAATCATGATCAGTTCTTTGCTGACGCCCGTCATTTCCGGGGCCAGTTGTGTGGTCAGCAAGAGCTGCGGGTCCGGCTCGTCCTTGGCCAATACTTTGCTGGGCGCGTCCCACAATGCCTTGTTCCAGGCCCAGATCAACTGACTGCGCCAAGTATCCAGGCGCGGTTGGGTCTTGTAGGTGGTCAGCTGCTGGTAGAGCGCGTGATTTTCCTTGTGCGTCTGTTCCAGGGATTCTTGCAGGCGAAGGCGACTGTTGGTCAAGTCCTTGGGGGTGGGTCGATGGGACAGGAACTGCTCAATGGGTTTGCTCAGGGCGCTGTTCCAGTACTGATCGAAGCTGTGCCCCAATTGTTCGGCCACTGGTCCGACGCCGAGCAGGTCGATGTCGGTGAAGTTCAGGTTGGGTTCGGCGTCGAAATACTCATCCCCCAAATTGCGGCCGCCGACGATGGCCATACTGTTGTCTGCCAGCCATCGCTTGTTGTGCATCCGGCGGTGCTGCAGTGACAGGTTGAACAGGCGCCCGAGGCTGCGGGTCACGCCGGTGGCGCGCCCCAGGTGCAGTGGGTTGAACAGGCGGATCTGGATCTGCGGATGAGCGGCGAGGGTCGCGATGATCTGATCCAGGCCATCGCTGGTGGTGTCGTCCAGCAGGATTCGCACCCGCACGCCCCGGTCGGCGGCCTTGAGCAATTCATCCACCAGCATCCGCGTGCTGATGCCGTCGTGAACGATGTAGTACTGCAAGTCCAGGCTGCTTTGGGCGTTGCGAATCAGCTCGGCCCGGGCGGTGAAGGCATCGGTGCTGTCCGATAGCAGGCGAAAGCCCGACCGTCCTTCATGGGGCGCGACCTGGGCCTGGACCGAACGGCCGAACGAGGATTCGGAGGCCGGCAACGCCTGGGAGGGCTCGCGGGTGACATCAAAACTGGCGCAGCCACCCAGCAGCGAGGCGACTAACAGTAGCGCAGGCAGGATCGGTCTGGATCTCACGTAGGATCGTTCCGCTTGTTTGCGTTGATCGGCTTAGGGTTGCTGCTTTCCTGAGTAAACCTCAGACGGCGTCACGCTGGGTTTCGTTCAACAACGCGATGGCGGCTGCGCCGACCTTGCGCACGGCCTCTTCGATCTGTGCCGTTGGTTTGGCAGCGTAGTTCATGCGCAGGCAATTGCGGTACTTGCCCGATGCCGAAAAAATACTGCCGACGGCGACTTGCACCCCTTGGTCAAGCAAGACCCGATAGAGCTTCAGCGTGTCGAAGCCTTCTGGCAGTTCCACCCACAACATAAAGCTGCCCCGTGGGCGACTGGCGCGGGTTCCCGGCGGGAAATACCGGGTGACCCAGTCGATCATCACGTCGCGATTGCGCTGATATTGTGTGCGCATACGCCGCAAATGTGGTTCGAAATGCCCGCCTTTGAGGAATTCGGCAATGGCGATCTGCGGTTGTGGGGCGGTGGAGCCGGTGCTGATGTATTTCATGTGCAGCACCCGCTCAAGATACCGGCCCGGTACAACCCAGCCAATTCGCAGCCCCGGTGCCAACGTCTTGGAAAAAGAACTGCAGAGCAGGACGCGACCGTCTTCGTCGAAGGATTTGATCGTGCGTGGTCGCGGATAGGTGTAGGCCAATTCTCCATACACATCGTCTTCGATGATCGCCACGTCAAAGCGCTGCGCCAACGTCAGCAGGGCGCGTTTATTGGCCTCGGGCATGATGCAGCCCAATGGGTTATTGCAGCTGGGCGTCAACTGTATGGCCTTGATTGGCCATTGTTCCAGCGCCAGCTCCAGTGCGTCGAGGCTGATACCGGTAAGTGGGTCGGTGGGGATTTCCAGGGCCTTCATGCCCAAACCCTTGAGGGTTTGCATGGCGCCGTGAAAGCTGGGCGAATCCACCGCGACGATATCGCCTTGCTCACAGGTGGCGCGAATGCTGACGGACAGCGCTTCGTGACAACCCGTGGTGACGATCACGTCGCCGGCCCCCAGCTTGCAGCCCGAATCCAGCGACAGGCGAGCAATCTGTTCGCGCAGCCCAAGGTTGCCGTAGATGTTGTCGTAATACAGACCGGGCATGTCTTGCCGACGGCTGATCTGCGCCAGGCTGCGCAGCAGCGGTTTCATGGTGGGCGAGTTGATATCCGGCATGCCGCGTCCCAACTGCACCACATCCTTGCGCGGCACCGCGCGAATCAGCTCCAGCACTTGGTCCCATTGGGAAATATCCACCGGTCGCTGGGCCGGCCGGCCCACCACCGGCAGGTCTGGCAGCTCGCGGCTGACCGGTACGAAATAGCCGGATTTGGGTTTCGGCATCGCCAGCCCGCTGTCCTCCAGCACGCGATAGGCCTGCTGCACCGTACTCAGACTGACGCCATGTTCCGTGCTTAATGCGCGCACCGACGGCAGCCGGTCGCCAGGGCGGTAGAAGCCCTGTTCGATGCGGGTGCCGAGCAATTCGGCGAGGTTCACGTAAAGAGTCATGGCGTGCTCTCGATGAGGTGGATAACGGTAACCGATACAGTTAGGTCAGAAAACTATGATTCAGTCGCAAAAATGCTCGATCTGTATGTATATAAAACATATTGGTTGAATCTGTATTGCTTTGGACCGTCCGCGCATCATGAAACCTCTGGCTACCCAAGTAAACAGGAGCAACGAAAATGAACGGCTTGAGCGATGTGCGGCTGACGTTACACAGTCAGGAACTGGTGGCAGGGCAGAAAAAGGAGCTGCGAAGTGCGACGTTGGGCAATGCTCCGTCCGGCCTGAGCCGCTGGAGCCTGTTCTGGCGTCGTTTGCATACACGCCAAGCATTGTTGGAGCTGACACCCGAACAGTTGCGTGATATCGGGATGAGCCGGGAGCAGGCGCGAGAGGAGGGGCTGAAGCCGTTCTGGCGGCTTTGAAGCGGTGCCGGCCCTGAAACTGCTATCGCGGGCAAGCCTTGCTCCCACAGCCCTCTTTCAACTGTGGGAGCAAGGCTTGCCCGCGATAGCGTCGTCAGTAGCGCTAAAGCTCTTTAAACCAGCTCTTTGAACCTGTGCCACAACATTCCCAGTGCCAACAGCGGTGAGCGCAGATGTTTCCCTCCGGGAAAGGTCATGTGCGGCACCTGGGCAAACAGATCGAACCCTCCGCTTTGCTGCCCGCTGATGGCGTCTGCCAATAGCTTGCCGGCCAGGTGCGTGGCATTCACCCCATGGCCGGAATAGGCCTGGGCGTAATACACATTGGGCTGGTCCTTGAGCCGGCCGATCTGTGGCAAGCGGTTGGCACCAATGCCAATCATCCCGCCCCATTGATAGTCGATTTTTACGTCCGCCAATTGTGGGAAGACCTTGAGCATTTTCGGACGCATGTAAGCGCCAATGTCCTGCGGGTCGCGGCCCGAATAGTGACAGGCCCCGCCGAACAACAAACGCCGATCCGCCGAAAGCCGGTAGTAATCCAGCGCCACCCGTTGATCACAGACCGCCATATTCTGTGGCAATAACGCTTGAGCCTGGGCCTGGCTCAAGGGTTCAGTGGCAATGATGTAGCTGCCGGCGGGCAACACTTTGCCGCTGAGTTGCGGATTGAGCCCATTGAGGTAGGCGTTGCAGCCCAGCACCAGGGTTTTGGCACGCACCGAGCCTTGTTGAGTGTGCACCTTCACTTCGGGGCCGTAGTCGATGCGGGTGACGGTCGATTGTTCGAACAGCCTGACCCCCAGTTGTTGCGCGGCGGCGGCTTCTCCCAGGGCCAGGTTCAGCGGATGCAGATGGCCCGATCCCATGTCGATCAGGCCGCCCACGTAGCGATCCGAACCCACTACGCTGTGCATTTCGTGGGCCTGCAGCAGTCGGGTCTGGTGGCGATAACCCAGGCTGCGCAGCTCTTCGGCATCGTCGGCGAAGCCTTCCAGGTCGCCAGGCTTATTGGCGAGGTCGCAATAGCCCCACGTGAGGTCACAGGGGATCTGAAAACGCTCGATGCGCTGTCGGACGATTTCTACCGCTTCGAGGCCCATGAGTTTCATCTGACGTACGCCGTCGGCACCGACGACAGGGGAGAACTGATCAAGGCCATGGCCAACGCCGCGAATCAATTGGCCGCCGTTACGCCCGCTGGCGCCCCAGCCGATCTTGTGCGCTTCCAGCAACACGACGCTCATACCACGCTCGGCCAATTCGATCGCCGTGTTCAACCCGGAGAACCCGCCGCCTACCACACACACATCCGCCACCACCTCGCCTTGCAGCACCGGATGGTCAGGCTGCGGCAGGCTGCTGGCGGCGTAATAAGAGGCGGCGTGCAGGTGGCTCGGGACAGCTTGCTGAACACGGGCGTTCATGTGCGTAATCCTGATTGTTGTGTTTGAGAAATTTTACGGAGCATAAGCCGTGGGTTCATCCGTGGGCAACACCGGTCGGCTGGCGCTGTCTGGCACCAGGCTTTTAAGGCAGAATCGCGAACAGTCCTGCCTCGGTAACCGCCTCGATGAGCTGCAACAGTCAAAAAATCCGCACGTTGCGCCAGCAGATTCCCTCGTTCGAGTGCGTATCGGGCTGCCATGACTGCTGTGGTCCGGTGACCACTTCACCCGAAGAAATGGCCCGCTTGCCGCGCAAGACGCGCGCCGAACAAGACGCTGCCATGGAAGCACTCGACTGTGTGCACTTGGGGCCGAACGGTTGCACCGTCTATGACGAGCGGCCGCTGATCTGCCGGTTGTTCGGCACCACGGCGACCCTGCCGTGCCCCAACGGGCGACGGCCGGTGGAGTTGATCCATCCGCGGGTCGAGAAACAGATCCACGAGTACATGGCTACTAATCGCCAGGTTCTGGTCTAGCGAGATCATTCCCACGCAGAGCGTGGGAATGATCTCGAGGCTCAATCGGGAATCGGCAGGTTCAAGCTCTCCTTCACCTCTTCCATCACGATGTAGCTCTTGGACTCGCGCACATGGGGCAGCTTGAGCAGGATGTCCCCCAGCAGCTTGCGGTACGAGGCCATCTCGGAAATCCGCGCTTTGACCAGGTAGTCGAAGTCCCCGGACACCAGATGACATTCCAGCACGTGAGGCAATTTCAGTACCGCACGTCGGAACTCTTCGAAAGTGTCGCCGGATTTGTAGTCGAGGCTGATCTCGACGAACACTAGCAGGCTACCCTTCAAATGCTGCGGATTGAGCCGGGCGTTGTAGCCCATGATGATCCCCTCGCGTTCCAGGCGCCGCACCCGCTCGGTGCAGGGCGTCGTGGAGAGGCCGACCTTTTCCCCCAGCTCGGTGAAGGAGATTCGTCCGTCCGCCTGGAGGATGCGCAGGATGTTGCGGTCGATCTTGTCCAGCTCGCGTTTGGTCTGGGTACTGGTACGCACAGGTGATGCGCCTCCATAAAAACGGTTTTTGCCGAGAAATCTCGCCAAATATAGGCGGTTATATAGTGAAAAGCACTGGCTAATCTTTTTTACACTGCCCACATCAAAGCTTTGTACAACAAACGTCAGCGGTTATCCGCGATGAGGGCATCAACATGCGCGTTCTGGTCTTGGGTAGCGGCGTCATCGGTACCGTCAGTGCTTACTACCTGGCCCGGGCCGGGTTTGAAGTGGTGGTGGTCGACCGTCAGCCAGCGCCGGCCATGGAAACCAGCTTCGCCAACGCCGGCCAGGTTTCGCCGGGTTATGCCTCGCCGTGGGCCGCGCCGGGTGTGCCGCTCAAGGCCATCAAATGGCTGCTGCAGCGCCACGCGCCGCTGGCGATCAAGGCCACCGCCGACATCGACCAGTACCTGTGGATGGCGCAGATGTTGCGCAACTGCACCGCCAACCGTTATGCCGTCAACAAGGAGCGCATGGTGCGACTGTCCGAGTACAGCCGCGACTGCCTCGACGAGCTGCGTGCCGAAACCGGCATTGCCTACGAAGGCCGTAGCCTGGGGACTACACAACTGTTCCGCACCCAGGCACAACTCGATGGCGCGGCAAAAGACATTGCCGTGCTGAAAGAGTCCGGTGTGCCGTTCGAAGTGCTCGACCGCGAGGGCATCGCCCGGGTCGAGCCGGCCCTGGCCAATGTCACTGACATCCTGGCCGGTGCCTTGCGTCTGCCCAACGACCAGACCGGTGACTGTCAGATGTTTACCACCCGCTTGGCGGAAATGGCCGTGAAGCTCGGTGTGCAATTCCGTTTCGAACAGAATATCCAGCGCCTGGACTACGCCGGCGACCGCATCAACGGCGTCTGGATCGACGGCAAGCTGGAAACCGCCGACCGCTATGTCATGGCCCTGGGCAGCTATTCGCCACAATTGCTCAAGCCGCTGGGTATTCGCGCCCCGGTGTATCCGCTCAAGGGTTATTCCCTGACCGTGCCGATCACCCACCCGGCGATGGCACCGACCTCGACCATTCTCGACGAAACCTACAAGGTCGCGATCACCCGTTTTGACAACCGCATTCGCGTGGGCGGCATGGCGGAAATCGCCGGTTTTGACCTGTCCCTGAACCCGCGTCGGCGCGAAACCCTGGAGATGATCGTCAACGACCTTTATCCTCAGGGCGGCGATCTGGCCCAGGCCAGTTTCTGGACCGGTTTGCGCCCGACCACACCGGACGGCACACCGATCGTGGGTGCCACACCGTTCAGAAACCTGTTCCTGAACACCGGCCACGGCACGCTCGGTTGGACCATGGCCTGTGGTTCCGGTCGCTTGCTGGCGGATCTGATGGCGAAGAAAAAGCCGCAGATCAGCGCCGAAGGTCTCGATATTTCCCGTTATGGCAATAAACACCAGGAGTCTGCAAAACATGTCAATCCAGCGCCAGCTCACCAATGACCGCATGAGCCAGGTTGTCGTGCACAACGGTACCGTGTACCTGGCCGGACAGGTCGGCGACGACATGAATGCCGGCATTGAGCAGCAGACCCGCGAAACCTTGGCCAACATCGAACGCTTGCTGGACTTGGCCGGGACCGACAAGACCCGTCTGCTGTCGGTGACGATTTATCTGAATGACATCGACGCCCATTTTGAAGGCATGAATGCGGTCTGGGATAAGTGGCTGCCCAAAGGCGTCGCCCCGGCCCGTGCCACCGTGCAAGCCAAACTGTGCGAGCCGGAAATTCTGATTGAGCTTTCAGTTGTGGCCGCGCTGCCTTAATCCAGTCGGAACGATCCCTCTTGTTGCGGCGCTGTTGGCGGTTGATGCCGTCAGCCCGCGCCGGTTTTTTCTTACCCATGATCGCCTAGAAGCCTGCTGCCATGCGTCCTGCCCGTGCCCTGATCGACCTTCAAGCCCTGCGTCACAACTACCAATTGGCCCGCGAAGTCACGGGGGCCAAGGCCCTTGCGGTGATCAAGGCCGACGCCTACGGGCATGGCGCGGTGCGCTGCGCCGAGGCTCTGCAGGACATGGCCGACGGGTTCGCCGTGGCTTGCATCGAAGAAGCCCTGGAGCTGCGGGCAGGCGGGATTCGTGCGCCGGTCTTGCTGCTGGAAGGTTTCTTCGAGGCCGATGAGCTGCCGTTGATCGTCGAGCATGATTTCTGGTGTGTGGTGCATTCGTTGTGGCAGCTCGAAGCGATTGAAAGCGCCGCGTTGAGCAAGCCGATCACGGTCTGGCTCAAGCTCGATTCGGGGATGCATCGGGTCGGCCTGCACCCGGCGGATTATCAGGCGGCCTATCGTCGACTGCTGGCCAGCGGCAAGGTGGCGAAGATTGTGTTGATGAGCCACTTCGCCCGTGCCGATGAACTGCATGACCCCAGCAGTACCGAGCAACTGGCAGTGTTCGAGGCCGCCCGCCAGGGCCTGGCAGCGGAGGTCAGCCTGCGCAACTCCCCGGCCGTGCTGGGCTGGCCGCAGATGCCAAGCGACTGGGTGCGTCCGGGCATCATGCTGTACGGCGCGACGCCTTTCGACGAAACCAACGCCGTCGCCTCGCGCCTGCAACCGGTGATGACCCTGGAATCGAAGATCATCTGCGTGCGTGAATTGCCTGCCGGCGAGCCGGTGGGTTACGGCGCCCGCTTTGTTACAGCGCAACCAACGCGGGTCGGGGTGGTCGCCATGGGCTATGCCGACGGTTACCCACGCCAGGCACCGAACGGTACGCCGGTGCTGGTAGACGGGCAGCGCAGCCAACTGGTCGGGCGGGTGTCGATGGACATGCTGTGCGTCGACTTGACGAATATCCCCCTGGCCGGCCTCGGTTCGACCGTGGAGTTGTGGGGCAAAAACGTCCTCGCCAGTGACGTCGCGAAGGCCGCTGGCATGATTCCCTATCAGATTTTCTGCAACCTGCGACGGGTGCCACGGCTCTATTGCGGGCGTTGATGCAAGGCGCAACCTACCGAAAGTCGCTTCACCGCACAGGATTCGGGTCCAAGTGTTGTAAATACTGAACGCTGTCGCCATGATAACGCTCACTTTCCACACAACCTGATTCCCTGGAGGCTCCAGCATTGGACGTCGGTGAACGACTGCAATCCATTCGTAAACTCAAAGGCCTTTCCCAGCGTGAACTCGCCAAGCGCGCGGGCGTCACCAACAGCACTATTTCGATGATCGAGAAAAACAGCGTCAGCCCCTCGATCAGCTCGCTGCGTAAGGTCCTTGGCGGGATTCCCATGTCCATGGTCGAGTTTTTCTCCGAAGAAATCCTTCAGGAGAAACCGACTCAGATCGTCTACAAAGCCAACGAACTGATCGACATCTCCGACGGCGCCGTGACCATGAAATTAGTGGGCAGGGCACACCCGAGCCGGGCGATTGCCTTCCTGAACGAAATTTATCCGCCTGGTGCCGATACCGGTGAAGAGATGCTCACCCATGAGGGCGAGGAAACCGGGATTCTGGTGGAAGGGCGGCTGGAACTGGTGGTGGGTGTCGAAATTTTCGTGCTTGAGGCGGGCGACAGCTACTATTTCGAGAGCACCAAGCCACACCGTTTCCGTAATCCGTTCGATGTGCCGGCGCGACTGATCAGCGCAGCTACGCCGGCCAATTTCTAGGAAAAGAGGCGCCGAGCCTTTACGGCAAAGGCGCCCGAGGGGTGGGCTGTCGTTACAAAAAAGACCCTTGCGACTTTGGGGTTGTTTCAGTGTGACGGCCTTACCGCTATACTTGCGCCCGCCTGCAAACCGTGGCCGCAGGCGTGACTAGCCACCATTGAGGGTGTACGCGTGAACCTAATTATGAAAATGCTGGCTGCACCAGCAACCGTATTGGCCCTATGGGCTGCCAGCGCTCAAGCGGCGCCGAACGACGAAATTGCCAAGCGCCTTGAACCCGTCGGCCAGGTCTGCGTTCAGGGGAAGGAATGTAAAGGCATGGAAGTTGCCACGGCGGCGGGCGGCGCTGGCGGGGCCAAGGCGCCGAAAGATGTTATTGCAAAACATTGCAATGCTTGCCACGGCACCGGGCTGCTGGGCGCTCCGAAAGTCGGTGACAAGGCGGCCTGGAAAGAGCGAGCCGATCACCAAGGTGGCCTCGACGGCATCCTGGCCAAGGCCATTACCGGCGTCAACTCCATGCCGCCTAAAGGCACCTGCGCCGATTGCTCGGATGATGAGCTCAAGGGCGCCATCAAAGAGATGTCCGGCCTGTAACTCGCCAGCATCTTCCATAAAAAGCCGCTTACGAGCGGCTTTTTTGCGCCTGGGATTTTTCGGGGCTGTTCATCGCAACCAAGACCCGGCAAGCTCGGTCCAACCCACATTCATGGAATGTCCAGGAGGGTCGGATGGTGCAGTTGTGTTCAATCGAACAGGCGGTGGAGGAGGTGCTTGAGCGCCTGCCCGCGCATATTCATCTCGGCATGCCCCTGGGGCTGGGCAAACCCAACCTGTTTGCCAACGCGCTGTACCGGCGCATCGCACAATTGCCCGAGCGACAACTGACCATTTACACGGCCCTGAGCCTGGGCCGGCCGAACCTGGGCGATGGTTTGCAGAAACGTTTCCTTGAGCCTTTTATAGAGCGGGTCTTCGGCGACTACCCCGAGCTCGATTACCTCGTCGACCTGCAACGCGACAGTCTGCCGGCCAACATCCGGGTCGAGCAGTTCTTCATGCAGCCCGGCAGCCTGCTGCACAGCGCGTCGGCCCAGCAGAACTACGTCAGCAGCAACTACAGCCACGCCGCCCGGGACATCAACGCCGCGGGCTTGAACCTGGTGGCGCAACTGGTGGCGAGCGACCCGCAACATCCGGATCGCCTGAGCCTGAGTTGCAACCCGGACATTACCCTCGACCTGTTGCCCATGATCGCCAAGCGGCGGGCGGCCGGGGAAACCATCCTCATGGTGGGCCAGGTTCACAGTGACTTGCCCTACATGCCAGGGGACGCGGAAATCGGCATCGACGGTTTCGACCTGTTGATCGACGAGAAGGACAGCCACACATTGTTTTCCACGCCGAACATGCCGGTGGGGTTCCAGGATCATTTGATCGGCCTGCACGCCAGTACCCTGGTACGCGATGGCGGTACGCTGCAGATCGGCATTGGCTCGATGGGCGATGCATTGACGGCGGCGCTGTTGGCACGTCAGGCCGATAACGCCGGTTACCAAGCCTTGCTGACGGAGCTGAACCTCAGCCAGTGGGCGCAATTGATCGAGCGTGAGGGCGGCGTCGAGCCGTTTGCCAAAGGGCTGTATGGCTGCAGTGAAATGTTTGTCAATGGCCTGCTGGTACTGGCGGATGCCGGGATCATCCGGCGCAAGGTCTACCCCGACGAGCCGACCCAGGAGCAAGCCAACGCCGGTACCCTCGATGAGGCGGCGCAAACCGACGGCATCTGCGTACATGGCGGATTCTTCCTCGGCCCGCGCAGTTTTTACGAGCGCCTGCGCGAGTTGCCGCAGAGCCGGCGTCTGGAATTCAACATGACCCGCATCAGCTACATCAACGAACTGTACGGGCAGGAACAACTCAAGCGCCTGCAGCGACTCGATGCGCGTTTCATCAACACGGTCTTCACCATGACCCTGCTGGGCGCTGGTGTGGCCGATCAGTTGGAAGACGGGCGGGTACTCAGCGGTGTGGGCGGGCAATACAACTTCGTTGCCCAGGGCCATGCGCTGGAGGGCGGGCGCTCCATTCTGCTCCTGCGCAGTTGGCGTGAGTCGGGAGGCGAGATCAGTTCGAATATCGTCTGGGAGTACGGCCATTGCACGATTCCCCGGCACCTGCGGGACATCGTGGTGACCGAATACGGCATCGCTGACCTGCGGGGCAAGACCGATGCAAAGGTGATCGAGGCGCTGCTGAACATCAGCGATTCACGCTTCCAGCCGGGGCTGATCGAACAGGCACAAAACGCGGGTAAATTGCCCAAGGATTTCCGTCTCGATCCGCGGTTCGCGGACAACACTTCGCAGCGGTTGCAGGCCATTCAGGCGCGACATCCGAACCTGTTTCCGGAGTATCCGCTGGGCTGTGATTTCGACGCGGTGGAGCGGGACCTGTTGCGGGCGCTGAACTGGCTCAAGAGCAAGTTCAAGCTCACCGAGATGCTGGAGTTGGGCAAGGCTGCGCTGGATGCGCCACCACCTTCTTCCTTTCCTGAGCATCTGGAGCGCATGCAATTGAGCGACTCGCAAGGGTTGAAAGAGGAGTTGTTCCAGCGGTTGTTGCTTACCGGTCTCAAGGCCACCACACCTTAATGCCACCCCAAAACTACTGTGGGAGGGTCATGGTGTGGTGATTAATCGATAAAGGTCACAACCCCACCCGCCAGCGATTGCACCCGGGCCAACGATTCAACGCGATACCCCTGGGCATCCAGCTCCGCGCGGCCACCCTGGAACGACTTCTCGATCACGATGCCCAGCCCGGCCACGGTGGCGCCTGCCTGTTTGATGATGGAGATCAGCGCCTGGGACGCCTTGCCGTTGGCCAGGAAGTCATCAATGATCAGCACCCGGTCGCTGCTGGTCAGGTGGCGCGGGCTGATGGCCACGGTGCTTTCGGTCTTCTTGGTGAACGAATACACGGTCGCCGACAGCAGGTTTTCCGTCAGGGTCAGGGACTGTTGCTTGCGGGCGAAAATCACCGGTACGCCAAGGTTCAGGCCGGTCATGATCGCTGGGGCAATGCCCGAGGCTTCGATGGTGACGATCTTGGTGATGCCCGAATCCTTGAACAGCGCGGCAAATTCGTCGCCGATCAGCTTCATCAACTGCGGGTCGATCTGGTGATTCAGGAACGCGTCGACTTTCAAAACCTGATCGGAAAGCACGATGCCTTGCTCGCGAATTTTCTGGTGCAGGGCTTCCATGAAGCTTCCTCTAATGACGCCTTCAGCGCCTAAGGTCAGTGAAAAATAGTCGATGCTAGCGCTTGAGCATCGCTCGTATATCGGCCAGGGCGCTGTTGCCGCGAACGGCTTTGACTTCGGTCGGTGTGTCGTCGTTGCCTTCCCAGGCCAGGTCGTCCGGCGGCAGCTCGTCGAGAAAGCGGCTCGGGGCGCAGTCGATCACTTCGCCGTATTGCTTGCGCTTGGCGGCGAAGGTGAAGGCCAGCGTCTGACGAGCCCGGGTAATTCCGACGTAGGCCAGGCGCCGTTCTTCTTCAATGGTGTCGGCCTCGATGCTGGAACGGTGAGGCAGGATTTCTTCTTCCATGCCCATGATGAACACGTAAGGGAATTCCAGGCCCTTGGATGCATGAAGGGTCATCATCTGCACGCCTTCGGCGCCGTCTTCCTCTTCCTGCTGGCGTTCAAGCATGTCTCGCAGCACGAGTTTGCCGATGGCGTCCTCGACGGTCATTTCCCCGTCTTCGTCTTTTTCCAGGGTGTTTTTCAACGCCTCGATCAGGAACCAGACGTTGCCCATGCGGTAGTCGGCGGCCTTGTCGCTGGAACTGTTGGTGCGCAGCCAGTTCTCGTAGTCAATGTCCATGACCATGCTGCGCAGCGACGAGATCGGATCTTCGCCGGCGCACTGCTCGCGGACTTTGTCCATGAAGCGCTTGAAGCGCGCCAGGCGATCGGTGAAGCGGCTGTCCAGATGCTCGCCCAGGCCAATTTCGTCCGTGGCGGCGTACATCGAGATCTTGCGCTCGGTGGCGTAATTGCCGAGCTTTTCCAGGGTTGTGGAACCGATCTCCCGACGTGGGACGTTGATCACCCGCAGGAAGGCGTTGTCGTCGTCCGGGTTCACGATCAGGCGGAAGTAGGCCATCAGGTCTTTCACTTCCTGGCGTCCGAAAAAGCTGTTGCCCCCTGATAGGCGATAGGGGATCTGGTGATGCTGCAATTTCAGCTCGATCAGCTTGGCCTGGTAGTTACCGCGATACAGGATCGCAAAGTCGCTGTACGGCCGGTCGGTACGCAGGTGCAGGCTGAGGATTTCCATGGCCACGCGCTCGGCTTCGGCGTCTTCGTTGCGGCAACGGATCACGCGGATTTCGTCGCCGTGGCCCATCTCGCTCCACAGCTGCTTTTCGAACTCGTGGGGGTTGTTGGAAATCAGCACGTTGGCACAGCGCAGGATGCGGCTGGTGGAGCGGTAGTTCTGCTCCAGCATCACCACCTTGAGCGACGGGTAGTCCTCCTTGAGCAGCATCAGGTTTTCCGGCCGTGCGCCGCGCCAGGCGTAGATTGACTGGTCGTCGTCACCCACCACGGTGAACTGATTACGTTTGCCGATCAGCAGTTTCACCAGCAGATACTGGCTGGCGTTGGTGTCCTGGTATTCGTCCACCAGCAGGTAACGCACCTTGTTCTGCCATTTTTCGAGGATGTCGGCGTGGTCCTGGAAGAGCTTGACCGGCAGCAGGATCAGGTCGTCGAAGTCCACCGCGTTGAACGCCTTGAGCGTGCGCTGGTAATGGGCGTAGACAATGGCGGCGGTCTGCTCCTTCGGGTTGCGGGCGTTTTCCAGGGCTTGTGGTGGTAGCACCAGGTCGTTTTTCCAGGCGCCGATCATGTTTTTGATCTCATCCACGCCGTCGTCGCCCGAGTACTCCTTCTGCATGATGTCGGTCATCAGGGCCTTGACGTCGGTCTCGTCGAAAATCGAGAAGCCCGGCTTGTAGCCCAGCCGCGTGTGTTCCTTGCGGATGATGTTCAGGCCCAGGTTGTGGAAGGTGCAGACCGTCAAGCCGCGACCTTCGCCGCCGCGCAGCAGGCTGCCGACCCGCTCTTTCATTTCCCGGGCGGCTTTGTTGGTGAAGGTCATGGCGACGATGTACTGGGCCCGGATGCCGCAGTTCTGGATCAGGTGCGCGATCTTGCGGGTGATCACGCTGGTCTTGCCGGAGCCTGCACCGGCGAGCACCAAAAGAGGGCCGCCGACATAGTTCACGGCTTCTTGCTGCCGGGGATTGAGTCGGGACATGACAGAGTCAGGGAGTCGTTTGCGAAATGGGCCGGCATTTTAACAGGCTCAGAGAATTGTGCTGCTCTGTCCGACTTGTGACGCCGCACATCAACTCTATTTGCCGCTTTCGCTACTTTCGCTCAGGATGCGGGCGGGATTTACATCCAACGTTCGATTTCGGGTTTTAAAAACCGCCAAAAGCAAGTGTTTGAGAAGCATTGCCATTGGTCATTGCCTATAGGCAGGTCATAATGCCTGGCGCCAACCACCTTGCAGAGTCTAGGGAGTCAGCTTGTCAACGCCTGTCCAACCCTTGCGTTTGCTGTTATTGGCCGAAGGGCCAGAATGGTCAGCGATTTTGCGCGAGTGCCTGGCGCCCATGGGGCCCTCGGTCGTGTTGATCAGCGCCCCGAGCTGGGAGTCTGTCAGCAGCCTGTTCGAAGACAATCGCCACGCGATACTGCTGACGGTTGCGGCGTTGCAACCGGCGCCGGGCCGTTGTCGCCTGCCGACTATCCTGTTGCTTGAACACGAACCCACGACCGCCCCCGACGGCGTCAGCGATTGGCTGGTGCGTGATGTACTCGACAGTGCGACCCTGCGTCGTTGCCTGCGCCATGTGCGCGAACGCGGCGTGCTGGAAAACACCCTGCAGCGCCTCGCCGAACAGGACCCGTTGACCGGCATCGCCAACCGCCAGGGTTTCCAGACCTTGTTGACGGCGCGCCTGGATGAAAACGAAGGCCGCGGCCTGGCGCTCGGGCACCTGGACCTGGACAACTTCCGTCACGCCAACGACGCCCTCGGCCACCAGGCCGGTGATCGTTTGATTTTGCAAGTGGTGTCGCGGCTCAAGGGTTCACTCGGGGCCGGCGATCAACTGGCGCGGCTGGGCAGCGACGAATTCGCTTTGCTGATCGACACCCGCCGTGCACCTCAGCGGGCCGAATGGATGGCCGAGCGCATCACCGAGGCCATGGCCGAACCCTATTGGGTGGACGGTGAAAGCCTGTTGATCGGTTGCAGCCTGGGTGTCGCCCACGCTCGCGCCCAGGCCGGTGCCGACCCGCTGATGTGGCATGCCCACATTGCCATGCAGCAGGCCAAGAGTACCCAAGGCTGCACCTTTCATGTCTTCAATGAGCGCATCAACCGCAATGCCCGCAGCCTCGCCGATCTGGAAAGCGAACTGCGCCGGGCGTTGCGTCGCGATGAGCTGGAACTGCATTACCAGCCCCGGCTGAACCTCGATAACGGCAACATCGTCGGCCTCGAAGCCCTGGTGCGCTGGCGCCATGGCGAACGCGGGCTGCTGCCGCCGAGTGAGTTCGTGCCGCTGGCCGAACAGAGTGGCCTGATCGTGCCGCTGGGCTACTGGGTGATTTCCCGGGCGCTGCGCGACATGCAGGCCCTGCGCGAGCGGGGACTGGCGCCATTGCACATGGCAGTCAACCTGTCGTTCCGGCAGTTCCAGGACAGCCAGTTGCTGCCAACCCTGAGTCGACTGATCGCCGAGCGGGGGGTCGAGGCTCAATGGCTGGAATTCGAACTCACCGAAACTGCCGTCATGCGCCGCAGCGAATTGGTCAAGCAGACCATGGATGCCTTGGGCCGCCTGGGGGTGCGCTTCTCCCTGGACGACTTTGGCACCGGATTCTCCTCGTTCGTACACCTCAACAGCCTGCCAATCGCCTTGCTCAAGATCGACAAGAGTTTTGTCGGTGGCATGGACCAACGCGAAGAAAACCGCAAACTGGTGCACGCCATGATCAACCTGGCCCACAACCTCAACCTGGAAGTGGTGGCCGAGGGTGTGGAAACCCAGGAGCAACTGGATTTGCTACGGGGTTTTGGTTGCGATCAGGTGCAGGGATTCCTGATCAGCAAACCGTTGCCGTTGCCTGAGTTGGTTGAATACCTGACGGTTGATGGCAACCAACGGTCGGCACGGGAAATGAGCTGACACAAACCCCTGTGCGATCTCAGTCGGCCTGGATGGCTTCGAAACCTCGCCGTTGCACGGGCTCACTCCGGATCATCCGCTTCATCTTCCCTTCAAACGCCAGCGTCAGGCTCACTGCCGCGCAGGCCAATCCCAGGGCCAGGCCCCACCAGACGCCGGTCGGCCCCCAGTTCAAGTGGAAGGCCATCCACCACGCCGCCGGTGCGCCGATCAGCCAATAGCAACCCAGGCCCACCAGGAAGGTGGTCTTGGCGTCCTTGAGTCCGCGAATGCAGCCCATGGCAATGGTTTGGGTGCCGTCGAACAGCTCGAACCACGCCGCCACGGCCAGCAGGCTCACGGCCAGGCTGATCACTTCGCGAAACGCCGGGTCGTTGTGGTCCAGGAACAAGCCGATCAACTGGTTGGGCAGCAACCAGAACACCATGGCGAACGCCAGCATCACGGTCGCACCCGAGCCGATCCCGACGCGCCCGGCCAGTCGTGCCATCAGCAATTGACCGGCACCGTAATGCTGGCCGATGCGCATGGTGATTGCGTACGACATTCCCGCCGGGACCATGAAGGCTACCGCGACGATTTGCAGGGCGATCTGGTGCGCCGCCAACGGCGTGCTGCCCATGGTCCCCATGCACAGCGCGGCGAATGCGAACAGCCCGACTTCCACAGCGTAAGTGCCGCCAATCGGCAAGCCCAGGCGCCACAGCTCCTTGAGGTATTGGCGATTGGGGCGCGACAGCCCATCCAGCAGCGGATATGCCCGGTAGGCCGGATGCCGATGGATATGCCAGGCCAGCGCCAGGGCCATGCAGTTGGCGACGATGGCCGTGACCAGGCCGATCCCCATCAAGCCGAGTTTTGGCAAGCCGAACATGCCGGTGATGAGCGCGTAATTGAGCAGGAAGTTGGCCACCGTGCCGACGAGGCTGATCACCATGACTGGCGTGGCCCGGCCAATGGCGCTGGTGAAGCCGCGCAGGGCCATGAAGCTCAAGTAGCCGGGCAGGGCGAACGGCAGCATCAGCAGGAACTGGCCGGCAGCGAGGACGTTGGTTTCGGTCTGGCCGAACAGCAGCAGCGCCGGTTTGAGGTTCCACAACAGCAACCCGGCCACCAACGCCATCAGCCAGGCCAGCCACAAGCCGGCCTGGGTCAGCCGGGTGGCGCCTTCGACGTCGCCGGCGCCCTGACGGATCGCCACCAGCGTACCCACCGCCGCGATTACGCCGATGCAGAAAATCGAAACGAACGAATAGGTGGCCGCCCCGAGCCCACCGCCGGCCAGGGCTTCGGGACTCAGGCGCGCCATCATCAAGGTGTCGGTCAGGACCATCAGCATGTGCGCCAACTGCGAGGCAATCAACGGCCCCGCCAGCCGCAGGATGGCCCAGAGTTCGGTACGCACCGGATGCCGCATGATCATCACACTCTATGTCCAGACAAGGCAGTAAAGCAATGATTCTCGGCGCTCTCAGCGGTTTGCACAAAAGGATAAAAAACATTGCTGGCATGATTAAAACTCATGCTGGTGGGCTTTCTGGTAGGGTTCGCCAAACGCTATAGGAGCTTTCTCGATGTCGCGTCGTCTCCCTCCTCTTTATGCGTTGCGGGCATTCGAAGCCGCCGCGCGATACTGCTCGTTTACCCGGGCCGCTGAAGAACTGTCGATCACCCAGAGCGCGGTCAGTCGGCATATTCGTACGCTCGAGGAACACTTTGCCTGTCGGCTGTTTCAGCGTAGCGGCCGCAATCTGCAATTGACCGAAGCGGCGCGGTTACTACTGCCAGGCGTGCGTGAAGGCTTCATGGCGCTGGAGCGGGCCTGTCATACGTTGCATGGTGACGATGGCATCCTGCGCATGAAGGCTCCTTCAACCCTGACCATGCGCTGGTTGTTGGCGCGACTGAGTCGCTTCCGGCATTTGCAGCCCGGCAATGAGGTGCAACTGACCAGCGCCTGGATGGACGTCGACTCGGTGGACTTCAACACTGAACCCTTCGATTGCGCTGTATTACTGAGCAACGGGCATTTTCCTGCGGACTGGGAGGCCAGTTTGCTGTTTCCCGAGGAGCTGATTCCAGTGGGTGCGCCGAACCTGTTGAACGACCAGCCCTGGGATGTGGCGCGGCTGGCCAGTGCCGAACTGCTGCACCCAACGCCGGACCGCCGGGACTGGCGCAACTGGCTTCAACGCATGGACTTGTCTGACAAAGTCTCGCTCAAGGGCGGGCAGGTGTTCGATACGCTGGAGTTAGGCATGATCGCGGCGGCACGTGGTTACGGCGTATCCATGGGCGACCTGCTGATGGTGGCCGAAGATGTGGCCCAAGGGCGCTTGAGCTTGCCATGGCCGACCGCCGTCGCCAGCGGCGAGCACTATTACCTCGTCTGGCCAAAAACCCGGCCCGGAGGTGAACGTTTGCGGCGACTCAGCGATTTCCTCCAGGGCGAGGTCAAGGTCATGCAGTTACCTGCCGTAGAGCGTCTTGGCTGAAGCGTTGCAGCACGCGTGCTAGCCACTTGGTACTATTGCTTGCAAACCGCTCAAGTATCCGGTTTTGCCGCCGAATGTGTGGAGGCAGTACTTTCGTATTAGAAAGGGACTGTCTACACACCACCCGAATAAATTGCCGAGTGCGCGACGTGATCAGGATGATCCGGTCTCTCGGTTAGGAGCTGTCATGCCTCAACCCCGTGCCCGGATCGCCTCACAGCTAGGCCTTGCCCTCGCTGTGATACTGGCGGTCGTGATCTCCGGCAGTACCGTCTTTGCCCTGCGTTCGCTGGACAATGCCAACCTAGCCACCCGTGAAGAACACCTGGCCAGCGAAGCGCGCCTGATGGCCGATCAGCTCAATACCTTCCACGGCACCTTGCGTGAAAGCACCCAGCGGTTGAGCGGCCTGTTCGAAAAGCGCTTCAGCGCGGGCCTGAGCGTGCACACGGACCAGCCGATTGCGGTCGCCGGCGTGCAAGCCCCGAGCCTGAACCTGGGCAGCGAAGTGCTGAACAACAACTTCACGGAGGTTGACGAGTTCAAGCAAATGACGGCCGGGGTAGCCACGGTATTCGTGCGCAGCGGCGATGATTTCATCCGCGTCAGCACTTCGTTGAGCAAGCAGGACGGTACGCGGGCCATTGGCACCTTGCTCGACCGGGCCGGCCCGGCTTATGCCCCGCTGATGAGTGGGCAGAGCTACATTGGTCGAGCTTTGCTTTTTGGACGTTTCTACATGTCGCAGTACACCCCCGTACGCGACAGCAGCGGTAAGGTTATTGCCGTGTTGTATGTAGGATTTGATTACACCGATGCGCAGAACGCGCAGTTCGAGAACCTCAAGCGTTTCCGCATCGGCCAGACCGGTTCGCTGGCCTTGCTGGACGAGCAAAACAAATGGTTGGTACCGCCGGCAGGCGTGCAAGCGCTGGACCAGGCTGCCACTACCATTGTTGGTCTGGCCAAAAAACCGGGTAAGGGTGCGTTCTGGAGCGATACCGCCGAAGACTTCTACAGCGTTGCGGTGCCATTCGCAGGCGGGCCGTGGACGGTAGCGGCAAGTATGCCGAAAGCCGAAATTCGCGCCGTGACCTGGAGCGTCGGTACGCAACTGGCCATCGGCAGCCTGCTGGCGATGTTGCTGGCGGTTGGCGCGGCGATGTGGCTGCTGCGCAGCAAACTGGCGCCGTTGGGGGATCTAGTGCGTCAGGCCGAAGCGTTGGGCGCCGGCGACCTGAGTGTGCGTCTGAACGTGTCGAGTCATGATGAAATCGGCCAACTGTCCCGCGCCTTCAATCAGATGAGCCAGGCCCTGTCGACCATGGTCGAGCACATCCGCAAGGCCTCGCTAGAGGTCAACAGCCGCGCCCAGGCCCTGTCCGGGTTGTCCAGCGGGGCGTATGAAGGGATGGAGCAGCAGTCTGGCGAAATCACCAGCATGGCTGGCGCGGTAGAGGAGTTCAGTGCGACCTCATTGAACATTGCCGACAACATGGGCAACACCGAGCGCCTGGCTCAGGAAAACGCACAGCAAACCCGGATCGGTCGTACATCGATGGACGAAGCTTCGTCGTCCCTGGAACAAATTGCCGGCGCGCTGAACAGCACCGCCACGGTCATCAACACCTTGGGCCAGCGCTCCCAGGAAATCGGCGGCATCGTCGGTGTGATCACCTCGATTGCCGATCAGACCAACCTGCTGGCCTTGAACGCCGCCATCGAAGCCGCCCGTGCGGGCGAGCAGGGCCGTGGTTTCGCCGTGGTGGCTGATGAAGTCCGCAGCCTGGCGTCTCGTACCCGTAAGGCCACTGACGAAATTTCCGGCATGATCAACAGCATCCAGCAGGAAACCGGCAACGCCATTAGCACGATGGAGCAGGGCAACCTGTTGATGCAGGAAGGCCTGTCGCGCAACGCCAACGTCGCCTCGGCCCTGGCTCGCATCGACGAGCAGAGCCGCTCCGCCGGCCAGCAGTTCGCGGCAATCACCACTGCCACCCAGGAGCAAAGCAGCACCGCGACCCTGCTCAGCAGCAACCTGCAAAGCATCGCCATGGCTAACAGCGAACAGCGCCAAGTGGTCTCGAACCTGGCGATCACCGCCAAGGAACTGGAAAAACTGGCCCAGGACTTGCGCCAAGAGGTCGATCGGTTCCGCTGAGGCGTTCTGTGACTGTCGCGAGCCAGCCCAACCGCTACCCTTGTGGGCGCGGGCTTGCTCGCGAAGGCGGCCGCACGGCCAACATCCCTACCAACTGACCCACCGCTATCGCGAGCAGGCTCGCTCCCACAAACGCTTTTTTCTGCCCAGCCCTTTCTTTTTCGTCGTTATTGCCGCTTTTAGCCTTGCTGAAACGTTTCTTCAAGTCTATAAAAACCGCACAACTCCAAGAAAAGGCTGCGTTCATGACTCCGCTCAAGCTCCTCGTTACCCTTAGCGCCCTGGGCGCTGCCTCCCACGCCATGGCCTGGGATTACGTCCTGCTCGACACCGATAAAGCCGCTCAACCCTGGCAAATCACCAGCCAGCAACTCGGCGTGAAAACCGATAAACCCTTTTCCGTGTCGATGCGCACCCTGCACGGCGGCCGACAAGAAGGCGTCAGCATCGTCGACATCGACAACGGCACTATGAAGCTGTCAGTCGTCCCGACCCGTGGCATGAACGTGCTGCAGGCGTCGGTCGGCAATGTACGCATGGGCTGGGATTCGCCGGTGAAGGAAGTGGTCAATCCGGCCTTCATTGAACTCAACGGCCGTGGCGGGTTGGGCTGGCTCGAAGGTTTCAATGAACTGGTGACCCGCTGTGGCTACGAATGGGTCGGTCATCCCGGCATGGACAACGGCGAGCTGCTGACCCTGCATGGCCGTGCTGCCAACATCCCGGCCAACAAGGTGACGTTGCACATCGATGAAAAGCCTCCATACGCCATTACTCTGCGGGGTGAGCTAAAGGAGCAGGCCTTCAAGAAGGTCGACTTCTCGGTCCAGACCGAACTGGTCACCGAACCTGGCAGCGTGACCTTCGCCCTCAACGACACACTGACCAACAACGGCGACTATCCGAAGGAATACCAGGCGCTCTATCACAGCAATTTCAGCACCCCGTTCCTGGAGCAGGGCGCTCGCTTCGCGGCACCGGTCAAACAGGTCTCGCCGTTCAATGACAAGGCCAAGGGCGATTTGCCCGATTGGCAAACCTACCGAGCCCCAACCAAGGATTACGACGAAACCGTCTATAACGTCGTGCCGTACGCCGACGCCAAGGGCGACACGCTCACCGTGTTGCATAACAAGGCCGGCAGCCTCGGTGTGTCGGTGGGTTTCAACACCGGGACGCTTCCCGTGTTCTCCCTGTGGAAAAACACCGATACCCAGGGTCAGGGCTACGTGACCGGGCTGGAACCGGGTACTAGTTTTTCCTATAACCGCCACTATCAGCGACCACTGGGCCTGGTGCCCACCATCGCGGCGAAAGAGCAGAAGCAATTCCAGATCCACTACAGCCTGCTGGTGGACAAGGGCGCGGTGGATAAAGCGCTCAAGCGCATCGATGAAATCCAGAGCGGCCGGGAAACCGAGGTACGGGATACGCCGCTGGTGGACTTGACCAAACCATGATGAGGTTCAAGGTGTAGCGGGTCGATACTGCAAGGCTTCAGCCAGGTGCTCCCGGCTGATATGCCCCGCTTGCTCAAGGTCCGCCAGCGTCCGGGCGACCTTGAGCAAGCGGTGGGCAGCTCGCAGCGACAAGGTCAGCCGTTCACAAGCGGTTTCCAGCCACGTCTCATCGGCTGTGGACAGTTGGCAGTGTCGACGCAAACCCGGCAGATCCAGGAATGCGTTGGCACAGCCCTGGCGTTTTTGCTGACGGTCACGGGCTTGGGCTACCTGCTCGGCCACGGTGGCCGTATCGTCACCAGGTTCGCTCTTGGGGTTCAACGCCGTGGCTTCCCGGGCGACAGTCAGGTGTAAGTCGATACGATCCAGCAGGGGGCTGGAGAGCTTATTGCGGTAGCGCTGCACCATGTCCGGTGTACAGGAGCAACGGCCGCTGGGCTCGCCAAGGTATCCACAGGGGCAGGGATTCATCGCCGCCACCAACTGGAAGCGCGCCGGAAAACGCACTCGATCACGGGCGCGAGAAACCACGATGTGGCCTGACTCCAGCGGTTCTCTCAAGACTTCCAACACCTTGCGGTCGAACTCCGGCAGTTCATCCAGAAACAGCACGCCATGGTGGGCGAGGGTGATTTCCCCTGGTTGAGGTTTGGACCCACCGCCCACCAGCGCCGCACCGGAAGCCGAGTGGTGTGGCTGGCGAAACGGGCGTTGCGGCCAATGGCTCAACGGCACGCAACTGGCGACCGACTGAATCGCCGCGACTTCCAGGGCCTCACTTTCAGCCAACGGCGGCAACAGCCCTGGCAGACGGCTCGCCAGCAGGGTCTTGCCTGTGCCCGGTGGCCCGCTGAATAAGAGGTTATGAGCCCCCGCAGCGGCGATCAGCAACGCACGCTTGGCCCCGACCTGGCCTTGTACTTCATTCAGGTCCGGGTAGGGTTTGCTGGCCGAGAGCAGCCCGTTGGACGCAAAAAACTCGATCGCAGAGTGGCCGTTAAAGTGCGCCACCGCTTCGAGCAGATGATCCACGGCAATCACCTTCAGTCCCGACGCCAGGCAGGCTTCTTCGGCATTCGCCCGCGGCACCACCAGCGTACGCCCGGCCTTGCGCGCCGCCAGCGCTGCGGGCAATACCCCACGCACCGGCCGCACCGCGCCGGATAACGCCAGTTCGCCGAGGCATTCCACGTCGTCCAGCATCAGGGTCGGCACTTGCACGCTGGCCGCCAGGATCCCCAAGGCAATCGCCAGATCGAACCGCCCACCGTCCTTCGGCAGATCCGCCGGTGCCAGGTTCAACGTGATGCGCCGCGCCGGGAAATTCAGACCCGAATTGATGATCGCACTGCGCACCCGGTCCTTGCTTTCCTTCACTGCCGCTTCCGGCAAACCAACCATCGTCAGCGACGGCAAGCCATTGGCCAGATGGACTTCAACGGTAACGGCAGGAGCCTCCACCCCCACTTGGGCGCGGCTGTGGACAATGGCGAGCGACATGAATCGTTCCTTGAGGTGAATAGGACGCCGCATCCTGCGGTTCCTGAAGGTTAGTCGTGGGGCGGCGCTTCGGCGCGGCACTTGAAGGGGGAAATTTTGGCAGGATGTTGCGGGTAGCAGGTAAGGGCGAATCCCACGCTAATGGCGTGGGGTTTTTGGGTTCAGAGAATCCTGAAACAGTCGCAAAGCATTCCAGCACAGGGAATCGTACCGACGTTATTCGGCCTCAGCCCCGAGCTTCGCCTCCAACTCCGCCACCTTCGCCTCCAAACTCTCCAACCGTGCCCGTGTTCGGGCCAGCACCACCATCTGGCTATCGAATTCTTCCCGGCTCACCAGGTCCAGCTTGCTGAACCCGCTTTGCAGGAGGGCCTTGAGCTGGCTTTCGATTTCGCTTTTAGGGAGTGGGGTGTCGCCGCTCAAGAGGCGGGAGGCGTGGCCGCTCAGGGCGTCGAGGAGGTCTTTGGGCGCAAGCATGGCAGGTGTCCTGAAAACAATGGCGGGCAGTGTACCACGCAGTGTCTATAGTCAATTCGCAAGCAAGAGATGCACGCTTTTCGCGCACCGGGGCGGGCATGACTGCACTGTTGTTGTGCGTATCGCCCCGGTTCGAGGCGCGCCGCGAGCCGGCACAATGAGTAAAGGATTGAAATCAGAGGGTTTGGGTACAGATGGCAAGCTTTCTGCTTAGAGGCTGATGACCCATGCACTGATGCAGTCGCTGTGACGAATGCAGTGCAGCAGGCGGAGCGGGGAGTTTCGTCAGGAAAGGTTAACTGGCACCAGTCGGGTAAGTTGGGCCGACGATGCGTTACAAAGCCAGGCACTGCGCTTAGACTTGAGTCGGGTTTGTTTTCCTGGGGCAAGTCCACCAATTCGGGAGAAAGTTTCATGAAACTAGTCACTGCCATCATCAAGCCGTTCAAGTTGGACGACGTGCGCGAGTCGTTGTCCGAGATCGGCGTGCAGGGCATTACCGTTACTGAGGTCAAAGGCTTCGGTCGGCAGAAAGGTCACACCGAGCTGTATCGCGGCGCGGAATACGTGGTCGATTTCCTGCCCAAGGTGAAGATCGATGTCGCCATTGACGACAAGGATCTTGACCGGGTTATCGAGGCGATCACCAAGGCGGCCAACACCGGCAAGATTGGTGACGGAAAGATCTTTGTGGTCAATCTGGAACAGGCTATTCGCATCCGTACCGGCGAAACCGATACCGACGCCATCTAAGTCGCCAAACCCAACGCCCCAGGAGAAAACAATATGACTCTGCGTAAATTCGCAGGGCTAGGAGCCCTGTTGTCCTTCGCAATGCCTGGCCTGGCCATGGCAGAAGAAGCGGCAGCCCCAGTCCTGAACTCCGGCGACACCGCCTGGATGCTGACTGCCACGATACTTGTACTGTTCATGACCATCCCAGGCCTGGCGCTGTTCTACGGCGGCATGGTTCGGTCGAAAAACCTTCTTTCCGTGATGATGCAGTGCTTTGCCATTACCGGTCTGATCAGCATTCTGTGGGTCATTTATGGCTACAGTATCGCGTTCGACACCACGGGCATGGAGCAAGGCGTCGTCAACTTCAACTCCTTTGTCGGCGGCTTGGGCAAGGCGTTCCTGGCGGGTGTTACCCCGGCCAGCCTGACCGGCCCGACGGCGCTGTTCCCTGAAGCGGTGTTCATCACCTTCCAGATGACCTTCGCCATCATCACCCCGGCCCTGATCGTCGGCGCGTTTGCCGAGCGGATGAAGTTCTCCGCCATGCTGATCTTCATGGGCGTGTGGTTCACCCTGGTGTATGCACCGATTGCACACATGGTCTGGTCCGGCAACGGCGGCCTGCTGTGGGACTGGGGCGTGCTGGACTTCGCTGGCGGCACCGTGGTGCACATCAACGCCGGTGTCGCAGGCCTGGTGGCGTGCCTGGTATTGGGTAAGCGCAAAGGCTTCCCGACTACGCCAATGGCGCCGCATAACCTGGGTTACACCCTGATGGGCGCAGCCATGCTGTGGGTCGGCTGGTTCGGCTTCAACGCCGGTTCTGCCGTCGCCGCCAACGGCACCGCTGGCATGGCGATGCTGGTTACCCAGATTGCCACCGCTGCGGCGGCGCTGGGCTGGATGTTTGCCGAGTGGATCACCCACGGCAAGCCAAGCGCACTGGGCATTGCCTCAGGCGTGGTGGCGGGTCTGGTTGCGATTACGCCGGCTGCCGGCACCGTGGGCCCGATGGGCGCCCTGGTCATCGGCCTGGCGGCGGGCGTGGTGTGCTTCTTCTGCGCCACCACCCTTAAGCGCAAACTCGGCTATGACGACTCCCTGGACGCCTTCGGCGTGCATGGCATTGGCGGCATCCTCGGCGCGATCCTGACCGGCGTGTTCGCAGCGCCGGCCTTGGGTGGCTTCGGCACCGTGACTGACATCGGCGCGCAAGTGTGGATTCAATTCAAGGGTGTGGGCTTCACAGTGGTCTATACCGCGATCGTTACCTTCATCATCCTCAAGGTCTTGGACGCCGTCATGGGTCTGCGTATCTCCGAGGAAGAAGAGGCCGTGGGCCTGGATCTGGCCCAGCACAACGAACGTGGCTACAACCTGTAAGCACCACGCACAAAAAAAATGCCCGGTTCGCCGGGCATTTTTTTGTCTGTAATTTGTCATTGCTCACAGAGGGAGCTGGTTTTTCCGACGGCTTTTGTTGTGTAGGCGACATGGGTTTTTCTACCGCCAAAGGCTTACATCGAAGCAAGAGTATTAGGCCCTTTGTTTTTTTTCAGAGCGCGCTAGAATGCGCGCCGAACGTGCGGAGATCTGTATGTGGCAACAGACGCTGATAACCCTGCGGGCAAGGCCTCGGGGCTTTCATCTGGTAACGGACGAGTTACTCGCCGGCCTGCCTGAACTCCAGGCGTGTCGTGTCGGTCTGTTGCATCTGTGGCTGCAGCATACCTCGGCTTCGTTGACCATCAACGAGAACGCCGATCCGGCGGTACGTCGAGACTTCGAACGATTTTTCAATCGGCTGATCCCACAAGGAACCGCCGACTATGAGCACAACGACGAAGGCCTGGACGACCTCCCGGCGCACTTCAAGGCCAGCGTGCTTGGCTGCCAGCTCAGTTTGCCGGTTACGGCAGGACAGCTGGCATTGGGTACCTGGCAAGGTGTTTATCTGGGCGAGCACCGTGATCACGGCGGTGCTCGTAAAGTCCTCGCCACCTTGTACGGTGAAGGGGCGTAACCGCTGATGGCTGGCGGATGTTGAATTTTTTCTGGCAGCCTTCGACAGATGGCAAAGCTGGGCTATAACTAATCTGCTTTTGGCAAGTCATGAGGTAGAACATGAGCGACGATGATCTGGAAAACGACGACCTCGAAGTAGGCGATGAAGACGAGGCCGAAGAAGGCCTGGAAGCGGCGGCTGAAGACGTTGCCGACGATGATGGGGCCGATGTACCGGTCCCGACGACCGCCAAAGGCAAGGCCAAGGCGGCAGTGTCGGTCGACGAGTTGCCGAGCGTAGAGGCCAAGAACAAAGAGCGTGATGCGCTCGCCAAGGCCATGGAAGAGTTCTTGGCCCGAGGCGGAAAGGTGCAGGAAGTGGAGGCCAACGTGGTCGCTGATCCGCCCAAGAAGCCTGACAACAAGTACGGTAGCCGCCCCATCTGAGCACCTGCTTCTTGCTTGCTGAAAAAGCCCGCCGTCGCTGCGGGCTTTTTCATGGCTATAAAAATCCAGTCCAGACGCCGACCCTGTGGGAGCGAGCCTGCTCGCGATAGCGATCTATCCGTCACATCAATGCTGGATGTGCCATTGCTATCGCGAGCAGGCTCGCTCCCACAATGGGTCTTGGTGGCTACAAAATAGACGGTTCAGGGCTGGCGATGCCACCCCGCCAACAATCCCGGGAGCTCGGTCAGGCTGCGAATCTCTGCATCCGGCGCATGATCGGCATCCCAGGCCTTGCCTGCCGGGTTGAACCATACCGCGCGCAGGCCAGCCTGCTGGGCGCCAGCGATGTCATCACCGGGGTGATCGCCTATGTGCACCGCGGTTTGCGCAGTGGCACCGCCGCGCTGCAGGGCTTCGTGGAACAGCCGGGCGTCAGGTTTGGCGATGCCGATGTCTTCGGCGCACAGGGCAAACTTGAAATAATCTGCCAAGCCCAGGCGACGCACGTCGGCGTTGCCATTGGTGACCACGCCGAGGGCGAAATGGTTGGCCAGAATCTCCAGGGTGGGTTGCACCTCGGGGAAGATGTCCAGTTGATGACGCGCGTGCAGGAACGTCTCGAAAGCCTGGTCTGCCAGCGCTGAGGCTTGCCATTGGTCATAACCGGCCTCCTGCAGGGCACGAAACAGCACCCGCCGGCGCAGTGCACTGATGCGGTGCTTCAGGCCGGGTTCCTCGCGCAGCACTTGCTCGCGAATGGCAAACAGATGCTCCACCGGCACGCCGCCCAGGTTTGGTGCGTTGTCGGTCAGCCACTGGCGTAATGCGGCTTCGGCGCTGGCGATCACCGGGGCGGTGTCCCACAGGGTGTCGTCGAGGTCGAAAGTGATGAGCTCAATGGTCATGATTCGTCGCCCTTGATGCGTTTGGCCCTGGGGTGGGCGCTGTCATAGACCGTCGCCAGGTGCTGGAAGTCCAGGTGGGTGTAGATCTGTGTGGTCTTGATGTCTGAGTGGCCGAGCAACTCTTGAACGGCGCGCAGGTCCTGAGAGGATTCCAGCAGGTGGCTGGCGAAGGAATGCCTGAGCATGTGCGGGTGCAGGTTCTGTCCCAGCTCGCGCTCGCCGGCCACCTTGACGCGCAACTGGATCGCCCGCGGGCCGAGGCGTCGGCCTTGCTGGCTGACGAACACCGCGTCATCGGCCGGGTTGGTCAGCGTCCGCAGCGGTAGCCACAGTGCCAGGGCTTCACGGGCCTTGCGGCCGATGGGCAGCAGACGTGTCTTGCTGCCCTTGCCGAGCACCTGGACCATGCCGTCGGCCAGGTCCAGTTGATCAAGATTCAGCCCCGTCAGCTCCGAAAGTCGCAGGCCGGAAGAATAGAACAGCTCGATAATCGCCTGGTCCCGCCGTGCCAGGAAGTCGTCCTCGACCGCGCCTTCAAGCAGTTGCAGGGCACGGTCGGTGTCGAGGGTTTTGGGCAGTCGGCGTTCGCCCTTGGGCGGCGCCAGGCCGGTGGCCGGGTCGTGGTCGCACAGGCCTTCGCGGTTGAGGTAGTGGTACAGCCCGCGCACGGCCGACAACAGTCGAGCCAGGCTGCGGGACGATTGCCCTTGTTGATGCAGGCGGGCAACCAGGCTGCGCAGGCGCTGGATGTCCAGCGCCGACCAACTGCCAATGTTCTGCTTCTGGCACCAGCCCAGGACTTTGTCCAAGTCGCGGCGATAGGCCGACAACGTGTGGGGCGACACCTGGCGCTCACTGCGCAGGTGTTCGCAGTAGGCGTCCAGTTGCCGTTCCATCGTCAGCGTACCGAGCGCAGCGAGCCGGCAACCCGTGGCAGCACCCGACCGGTGACTTCGGCGATGTAGCTCAAAAACAGCGTACCCACCGAACTCTTGTAGTGCTGTGGATCGCGGCTGGCGATGGCCAGCACACCGTGGACGCCCTGATGGGCGATGGCGACGACGGCAGTGGAGCCGATCTGCTTGCGCTGTTCTTCACCGAACAGGAAGTCCAGTTCATGCTCGCGCAGGCTGCCGCTGACGCTTTTGTTTTCCGTAAGCAGGCCGCCGATGGCTGTCTGTGCATCGGCGTGGGTCACCCAGCGACCCACCGGCATGGCGTTGTCGCCGAACAGGATCAGGCTGACAAAAGGCACCTGGAAATCCTGGCGCAGGCTGTCTTCGACACTCATCACCAGGTCTTCGAGGGTGCTGGCGTCCATCAGGGCCAGGATCAACCGACGGGTCTTGTCGAAGAGCCGGTCGTTGTCACGGGCCACGTCCATCAGGTGCGAGAGACGATGGCGCATTTCGATGTTGCGCTCGCGCAGGATCTTCATCTGGTGCTCCACCAGCGACACGGTGTCACCGCGTCGGTGGGGGATGCGCATCGACGCAAGCAATTCTTCATGCGCGACGAAGAAGTCCGGATGAGCCTCCAGGTAAGCGGCCACTGCCGCTGTCTCCGGAAGCTGGATAGGGGATTCGTCGGGCTGTGGGGCTGGAACCTGTGGCTTGTCGGTCATGGGTTTGGCTCACTCAAAGACGAACTTGTCCTTCGTATACACGTACTGCCGGGCCGGTCATCATCACCGGTTGGCCGGGGCCTGCCCATTCGATGGACAGGCGCCCGCCGGGCAGGTCGATCAACAGTGGTGAATCCATCCACCCTTGGCTGATCGCCGCGACTGCAGCGGCGCAGGCGCCGGTGCCGCAGGCCTGGGTTTCCCCGGCACCGCGTTCCCATACGCGCAGTTGCGCACGATGGCGGTCAATGACCTGCAGGAAACCGACATTCACTCGCGCAGGGAAGCGTGAATGGTGCTCGATTTTCGGCCCCAGCTCGTGCACCGGTGCGCTGTTGATATCGCTGACCCGCAGCACGGCATGGGGGTTGCCCATGGACACTGCGGCCAGCTCCACCGTGGTGCCGTCGACTTCCACTTGATAGGTCAAGGCTTGGGCCGGCGCTTGGAACGGAATGTCTGCTGGTGTCAGGCGCGGAGCGCCCATGTTCACGCCGATCTGGCCATCGCTGCGCACATCCAGTTCGATGATGCCGCTTTTAGTCTCGACGCGGATCTGCCGTTTGGCGGTCAGGCGCTTGTCCAGCACGAATCGGGCGAAACAGCGCGCGCCGTTGCCGCATTGCTCCACTTCCGAGCCGTCGGCGTTGAAGATCCGGTACCGGAAGTCCACGTCCGGGTTGTTGGGCGCCTCGACGATCAGCAACTGATCGAAACCGATACCGGTGTGCCGGTCGCCCCATTGCTTGGCGTGCTTGGGCAGGATGTGCGCGTGCTGGCTGACCAGGTCGAGGACCATGAAATCATTACCCAGGCCGTGCATCTTGGTAAAGCGCAGCAGCATGGTTTTACTCCGGCAGCAGGCTTTCGCCGGCAAACAACTCGGCTACCGTCTCGCGGCGACGCACTTCAAATGCCTGATCACCGTCCACCAACACCTCGGCGCAGCGGCCGCGTGTGTTGTAGTTGGAACTCATGACAAACCCATAGGCACCCGCCGAATGCACGGCCAGCAGATCGCCTTCTTCCAGCGCCAGCTCCCGGCCCTTGGCCAGGAAATCGCCGGTTTCGCAGATCGGCCCAACGATGTCGTAGCTGCGAGCAGCGGTATCGCGAGGGCGCACTGCGGTGACGTCCATCCACGCCTGGTACAGCGCCGGTCGGATCAGGTCGTTCATGGCCGCGTCGACGATGGCGAAGTCCTTGTGCTCGGTGTGCTTGAGGTATTCGACCTGAGTCAGCAGCACGCCGGCGTTGGCCACGATGTACCGGCCCGGTTCGAACATCAGTGCCAGGTCGCGACCTTCGAGGCGCTCACGCACAGCCTTGATGTAATCGGCCACCAACGGCGGTTCTTCATCGCGGTAGCGCACGCCGACACCGCCACCCAGGTCGATGTGGCGCAAGTAGATGCCGCAATCGCCGAGGCGGTCGACCAGCGCCAGCAGGCGGTCGAGGGCATCGATGAAGGGTTCGAGGGTGGTCAGCTGCGAGCCGATGTGGCAATCGACGCCCAGCACTTCCAGGTTCGGCAGTTGAGCGGCGCGCACGTACACGTCTTCGGCGTCGGCAATGGCGATGCCGAACTTGTTTTCCTTGAGACCGGTGGAAATGTACGGGTGGGTGCCGGCGTCGACGTCCGGGTTCACGCGCAGGGAAATCGGCGCGCGAACACCCAGTTCGGCGGCGACGATTTGCAGGCGCTCCAGCTCATCGGTGGACTCGATGTTGAAGCAGTGCACACCGACTTCCAGGGCGCGGCGCATGTCTTCACGGGTCTTGCCGACGCCGGAAAACACGATTTTGTCGGCGCTGCCACCGGCGGCCAGCACGCGTTCGAGCTCGCCACCGGAGACGATGTCGAAACCGGCGCCCAGGCGTGCCAGGACATTGAGTACGCCCAGGTTGGAGTTGGCTTTTACGGCGAAGCACACCAAGTGCGGCATGCCGGCGAGGGCATCGGCGAAGGCCTGGTATTGGGCTTCGATGTGGGCACGCGAATAGACGTAGGTCGGCGTGCCGAAACGTTCGGCGATCGCGGACAGGGCAACCCCCTCCGCGAACAGCTCCCCGCCACGGTAGTTAAAAGCGTCCATGGCGTTCCCTTAGTAAGTGGTGTGGGTGTCGTGCGCGTGGGCTTTGGATTGCGACGACTTGGCCTGTTCTTCAGGGGACTTGCTGTCATCAGGCAGGTACAGCGGACCTTTTTGACCACAGGCTGTCACAAGGCAGGCAACCGCGACGAGCGCAGCAAGGGAAGAGATCAGGCGCTTCATGGCGAAATCCTTGAAAATGCGTTAATTGCGCCGGAGTATACCGGCCACCCGTCAGCTTGCCTATGCAACGGGGCTCCCGTCCGGCGGGCCTGGGCATTTGGCGTCGTCGCTCGGTATATCCTTTGCAATCGCCGGGAAGCGGCCGTATCTTGCGGCGCTTGAGCATGAGTAGACATTTTCGAGGTTGCCACAATGAGTTTGACTGAAGCCCGTTTCCACGATCTGGTCGATACCACCCAGCAAATGCTGGAGGATGTGTTCGACGACAGCGACCTGGACATCGACCTGGAAAGCTCGGCCGGTGTGCTGACCGTCAAGTTCGAAAACGGCAGCCAGTTGATCTTCAGTCGCCAGGAGCCGTTGCGGCAGCTGTGGCTGGCGGCGGTGTCCGGTGGTTTCCATTTCGACTACGACGAGGAAAGCAAACGCTGGATGTGCGACAAGAGCGATGAGCAGCTGGGCGAGATGCTTGAGCGCATCGTCAAGCAGCAGGCTGACGCGGAACTCGATTTCGAAGGCCTGTAACAGCGTGAGCCAAACTGCCCCGGCGCGGCCGCCCAAGCCGCTCTACAGCAACGTCAGCCCCGCCGTGCCGTCGCCCTGTACCCGTGTGTGCAAACTGGATGAACAGAAGGTCTGCCTCGGCTGTTTGCGCCCTGTGGAACACATCCGCGAATGGCGCTCGGCCGATGATGAGCGCCGGCGGGTCATTTGTGCCGAGGCGCTCAAACGCAAGCCCCGGTAGGAGCTGCCGAAGGCTGCGATCTTTTGATCTTGATCTTTGGGGGCTTTCGCTTAGTACTCAATTGTCTGGGGCAAGATCGCAGCCTCGTTGCACTCCTCAGCTCCTACTGATAGTGTCCGGCTACGCCTCAACTCATCGAGGCTCGTGAAAACCCCGTCTTTTTGTGGCGGGGTTTTGCTTTTTTCGTGCAGAAGAAAGGAGTCTGCCTGAATCATGACCGCACCTTCCATCACCCTTACCCGTCTGGACGTACAGCGTCTGGAACGCCTGATCGACAGCCTTGATGAAACGCTGCCGGGCGTGATTGCGTTGCAAACCGAACTGGATCGCGCCGAGACCCTGGTGGGCCACGAGGAAGTGCCCGCCGATGTCGTGACCATGAACTCGCGTGTGCACTGCCGCGAAGAAAGCAGTGGCAAGGACTACCACCTGACCCTGGTTTACCCGCAGGACGCCAATGCCGGCGAAGGCAAGATCTCCATCCTCGCCCCGGTGGGCAGTGCACTGCTGGGCCTGAAGGTCGGCCAGCACATCGACTGGCCGGCTCCGGGCGGCAAGACGCTGAAGCTGACGTTGCTCGAAGTGGAATACCAGCCCAAAGCGGGCGGCGATTTCCCACCCCTGAGTGCTTCAGACTAGAGCCAATGCTTCGTTCAGCGCGCGCTCCAGATCGGCCTTGTAGCGCAGATACAAATTACTTGAGCAGGCCCCGTCACCCACCAGGCCCGAGAGGTCCAGGTCGGTGATGTAGCAGCGGTAGCGTTCGGCGTCACGGCGCTGTTCGACGATCTCCCTGGCGACCACGCGAAACAGCTGGTCGCCATGCTCCAGCTCCGAAAACTCCTGCTGATCGCAATACAGGGTAACGTGCACTTGCCCATGCGCGACTTTGCCAATGATTGCCTGCACGTCATAGAACGGCTTGTTCACTGGTGTCTGCGGCGCTTGTCGCGCTTCGATCCGCCGTGCCCGTCCGTTGCCTGAGGGCAAAAGCTGGTAGTACAGGGTTTCCAGGGTCAACGGTTGGGCCGCATCCATCGGCAGCAAGGCGTCTCGGCGATACAGCACCGATTGCAAGAAGCGTTGCAGCGGCACCAGCAGGCTTTGTTCGTCGTGATAAGGCAGGTGCTGTTGCCACAAGGCGTTGAGCTCATCGAGCACGTACAGCTCGGCTTCGTCCTCGTTGACGCGGTAGAACACCTGGATGCACTCGGGCTGGGCCATGGGCAAAACCATCGCCAGGTCGTGGTCTTCCAGGGCCATCGGGTCCAGGTGCAGCGGGCTGTAGGCTGTCATTTCCTCGCCCAGGTAATCCATCAGCGCCGACAGGCTGGCCAGCGCCACGTGGTTGACCTGGCCGGGCACCAGTTCCAGCACGTGATAATGCTGCTGGACCTGAAGCAGATAGCGGTGGTTGAGTCGGCTCAACAACAGGGTCTGGGCCGTTTCGATGACTTCTTCAACCCGTCGCGCGATGAACTGCGCGCGGTTGTGGCAGAAACAGCGCACTTGCAAGCGCGGCTGGCGCTGTGTGGTGGGCAGGTCGTTGAGGTAGTCGCGCAAGCAGTCGAGCAGGGCGTGCTCACCGTCAAAACGGGTGACCAGCACCTCATTCCAGCTATTGAGCGTGACCTGATCGAGGGTCAGCACCAGGTTTTCCCGGACCCCGGCGTAGCTCAGGGAATCGGTACGCTCGGTGGTCATCAGGATATTCAGGTCACGGTGATGCTTGAGCGGGTCGACACCAACGTTCACTAAAATCAGCACTTCGCTGGGGACGCTGGCATGCAGCAGCTGTTCCTCATCCACCGCGGTCAGGGGCAGGGCGATGGACTGTTGCAGGCTGCCCAGCAGGTTGAACAGTTCGAACTCGCTCAGGTCGCTATCCCCAGGGTGCAGCGCCAGGCGTGTGCTGCTGTCGATGACGCCGTTGCGATGGCACCAGGTCAGCAGCTCCAGCAGTTCACGACTGCGTTTGATCGGCGCGAAGTTCTCCCACTCCAGGGCGTTGAGGCTGCCGTTGTACAGGCCCCAATGACGCTGCCCCGGCTCTTTCTTGTTGGGCGATTGGACCAGCGTCAGGGTGTCTTCGGCCAAGTCCGGTGCAATCCCGGGGTTGATGACCTCGACCTTGTCGGCCTTGCGTTCGAAGGCCGCATACAGGCGCCGGCCAAGGACGCTGAGGTCACGCTTGTTGATCAGGCTGACGGTTTTCTCGGTGCGGGCAAACTGGGTCAGGAAGCGGTAGCTGTAGGTCAGCTCGTTGACCAGCGCCCGCCGTTCGTTGCTGACCTGGCGCACTTTCCACTGACTGCGGCTGTCCAACAGCGCCAGTTGGCGCTGGTCCCAGCCCCATTCCCGGGCCAGTCGCTCAAGCAGCGTCCGTTGCCAACCGCCGCTGCGCGCCTGGCCGGTGAGTTTGCGATTGACCTTCAGGTACAGCGCTCGTCGGATCAACTCAAGGCGTTCGGGTTCGCCCCGGGCATTGAGGTATTCCTCAAGGCGGCGGTAAACCACCATGTACGGATCCAGTTCCTCCAGGTCCAGGCGGTTGGCAAACACGGCCTGTTTGAAACGCAGGCTCAGGCACCGCACGTTCGGGTGTTCGCTGGCGTAAACCTCGGTCAGCAGCAGCTTGAGCACTGATTTGTACGGCGATTCAATGCCCTTGAACAACTGCCAGAGGCCGGCGCCGATGAATTCTCCCGGCGGGATGCAGGCCAGATGCCCCAGGTCCAGCGTTTCGTCCGCGCGGATGAAACGCTTGGAAATCAGCGTATGGGTGTACTGCTCATAGTTGTCTTCTTCGTAGACCGGCACCAGCCACCAGATCGGCGTGCGCCCGGCCAGCCAGATCGCGGTGCGGTAGAACTCGTCCAACAGCAGGTAATGCTGGGTCGTGCCGCAATCGTCGGAACTGAGCTGGTTGTCCCGGTCGCCCTGCACGAAGCGCGCTGGCTCGATCAGAAAAAAATGTGCTTCGGCGCCCTGAGTCGCGGCCCAGATCTCCAGCAACTGGCATTTACTGCGCAGCTCGGCCAGTTCGTTGTCGCTCAGGTCCGGCCCGTGGCAGACCCACACGTCCATATCGCTCTGATCGGCCTGGGCCAGGGTGCCGAGGCTGCCCATCAGAAACAGACCCAGAATCGGTCGCGGGGGGGTGCTGCCGTGGCGCGGCTTGTAGGAAAACGAACGGGTCAGCCGCTGTGCCTCGGCGAGGACGGTGGCGTTGGGCTCGTAATTCGACAACCCGGCGGGCGTGCTGCCCGAGACGTAGCCGGGCAACAGTGGGTGGTTGACGTGAAAAAGCAGCGGCAGCAGCGTCAGCACGCCTTGCTGGCGGGTTGACAGGCCTTCCAGGGCGCGCTCCATCCGGACGGTGTTGAGCTTGAGAAAACGTGCGCGCAACTGGCTCAGCACCTTGCGGTCGATTCCCTCGTCCAGATCGGGGCGTATTTCGTGATTGCGGGTCATGTCAGCTCAAACCGGCTCGCGGCGTCGAACGTGGGAGATCACAGGCGATGGCAGGTTAGCGTCCGAGCTCCGCAATTCTTAAGCTGAAAATAGGGATTTGACGTCAGATTTTTTAAGCGGGGCGTCAGGGCGCCTGCGGAAATCTCTGCAAAGGAGATTTCCGTGGGCGACAGGAGGAATCAGGCGGTTTCTTGAACGCTGAGTATCGTCAGAACGGTTTGTACATTTTGTGCGGCATCTCGGCCAAGGCTGGTCAGATAACCACCGTCGGGTTGGTCGATCAGCTCTTTTTCGTACAGGCGTTGGGCGGCAGCAATAGCTTTAGGGGCAGCGGTCTGATGAATTTTCAGGCCTTCCTGGGAACTGTCCAGGTTGAAGAGTGCAAGGATTTCCAGTTCGGCAACCAGCTCAGGGGTAAGCGACATAAGGACTCCATCCTTTCTAGGAATTTGGACGACAGCGTCACTAAAGTGAGCGCACTCGGCCTAGCTGTCCAGTGTCAGTGTCATGCTTTTTTTGTTTCGGGTGAGGGGGGTCATTGTTCTGTCAGGCAAATCACCCCGTGGCGAGGGGATTTATCGAGACGTTGCACCGCCCCGCTGGACTGTGGGAGCAAAGCTTGCTCGCGAAACAGCCCCTCGATTTCTGAAAGATCGCATCGCCTTCATCGCGGGCAAGCCTTGCTCCCACATAAATCCCCTCGCCACAGGAGCAACTGCGCCTGTCGGTTATTTCTTCTCCGGCGGCAACTCCGGCAGGGCGCGCAGGGCGGCTTCGTACCATTGGGTATCGAACGCACGGTCCTCTTCCAGGATCGCGTCAATTTCCACCGCCAGCACATGGGCCATCAGGTTGAGAATTTCTTCGCGCTCATAACCCACCAGGGTCAATTTATTGAAAATGGCCTTGGCCGCTGGCGGGTTGTCACTTTCGATCTGGTTTTCGATGGCCTGGGTCAGCGTGTTCTCGACGAACTCTTCTTCGTCGCTGTCGATGTCGGTTGGCTCGCTCATGGCAGGCTCCTGTAAGAAAGGTCGGCAGTTTACCTGCATTCAGTGGCGTGATGCGCCTGGCGAGAAGCGCCCCGACGGTCTATAACCCAAGGCTGCCAACCCCGCACGGCCTGGAGGCTTTGCCATGCTCAAGCTTTATGGTTTCTCCGTCAGTAATTATTACAACATGGTCAAGCTGGCCCTGCTGGAGAAGGGCCTGCCCTTCGAAGAAGTACTGTTCTTCGGCAACCAGACCCCCGAAGCGCTGGCTATCAGCCCTCGCGGCAAGGTGCCGGTGCTGAAAACCGAACAAGGCTTTGTCAACGAAACCAGCGTGATCCTCGAATACATTGAGCAAACCCAGCCAGGCAAGGCTCTGCTGCCCAGTGACCCGTTCGAGCGCGCCCAGGTGTTGGCTCTGTGCAGGGAGATCGAGCTGTACATCGAACTGCCGGGACGGGCCTGCTACGCCGAGGCGTTTTTTGGCATGACGGTACCCGATGCCATTAAGGAAAAGACCAGGGCCGAATTGCTGCTGGGGTTCGCCTCACTCGCCAGGCACGGCAAATTCTCGCCCTACGTGGCGGGCGACAGCTTGAGTATTGCCGATCTGTATTTGCTCTACAGCGTGTCGCTGGCCTGTCAGGTGGGCAGGAAATTGTTCGATATCGACCTGTTGGCAGACATGCCTGCGGCCAAGGCGCTGATGGAGCGCTTGGAGCAGAGCCCGCATGTGCAGCGGATTGCGGCGGACCGAGAGGCGGCGATGCCGGAGTTTTTGGCGATGATCGCGGCTAAGAAGTGAGTTTTGTAGTGTTTTGAAGTCAGTCACCGCGAGCAGGCTCGCTCCCACATTGGATCTCCATGTTCACAAGACTTGTGTTCACTGAGGATCTATTGTGGGAGCGAGCCTGCTCGCGATGTTTTTAGCTGTTAGCGGGCGGCCAGCAACGCCTGGCCGCGCACCACGGCAGCCTTGACCTGTGCTGGCGCGGTGCCGCCGATGTGGTCACGGGCGTTGACCGAGCCTTCGAGGGTCAGCACCGCAAACACGTCCTGCTCGATCTGATCGCTGAATTGACGCAGCTCGTCCAGGCTCATCTCTGCCAGGTCCTTGCCGCTGTCCACGCCGTACTTCACGGCGTGGCCGACGATTTCGTGGCAGTCGCGGAACGGCAGGCCGCGGCGCACCAGGTAATCGGCCAGGTCGGTGGCCGTGGAGAAGCCACGCAGGGCCGCTTCGCGCATCACGGCATGCTTTGGTTTGATGGCCGGGACCATGTCGGCAAAGGCCCGCAGCGAGTCGCGCAGGGTATCGGCGGCGTCGAACAGCGGTTCCTTGTCTTCCTGGTTGTCCTTGTTATAGGCCAATGGCTGGCCTTTCATCAGGGTCAGCAGGCCCATCAGTGCGCCGAACACCCGGCCGCTTTTGCCCCGCACCAGTTCCGGCACGTCGGGGTTTTTCTTTTGCGGCATGATCGAGCTGCCGGTGCAGAAGCGGTCCGGCAGGTCAATGAACTGGAATTGTGCGCTGGTCCACAGCACCAGTTCTTCGGAGAACCGCGACAGGTGCATCATCGCGATGCTCGCGGCGGCGCAGAATTCGATGGCGAAATCGCGGTCCGAGACATTATCCAGCGAGTTGCCACCCACGGCGTCGAAGCCCAGCAGCTGGGCGGTATATTCGCGATCGATCGGGTAGGTGGTGCCGGCCAGCGCAGCGCTGCCCAGGGGCATGCGGT
The DNA here is from genome assembly GCF_059695895.1 of Pseudomonas sp. LBUM1664. Classification (NCBI taxonomy): domain Bacteria; kingdom Pseudomonadati; phylum Pseudomonadota; class Gammaproteobacteria; order Pseudomonadales; family Pseudomonadaceae; genus Pseudomonas; species Pseudomonas sp. LBUM1664. Next base: position 223,233 of record NZ_CP166791.1, read on the forward strand.
TGGTGCGTTTGCGGCAGTCGACCAGACGCTCGAAGTCGCGGCTGAGCATTTCGAACCAGGCCAGCATGTGATGCCCGAAGGTCACAGGCTGAGCGGTTTGCAGGTGCGTGAAGCCCGGCATGATGCTCTCGGCCTCGCGCTCGGCCTGCTCCAGCAGACCTTTTTGCAGGCGGGTGATCTCGGCCAGGATCAGGTCGATTTCATCGCGCAGCCACAGGCGGATGTCGGTGGCCACCTGGTCGTTGCGGCTGCGCCCGGTGTGCAGCTTCTTGCCGGTCACGCCGATGCGGTCGGTCAGGCGCGCTTCGATGTTCATGTGCACGTCTTCAAGATCGATGCGCCAGTCGAACTGGCCGGCCTCGATTTCACCCTGGATGGTCTTCAGGCCATCGATGATGCTGTCGCGCTCGGCATCGGTCAGCACACCGACCTTGGCCAGCATGGTGGCGTGGGCGATCGAACCCATGATGTCGTGGCGATACAGGCGCTGGTCGAAGTTGACGGAGGCGGTGAAGCGGGCGACGAAGGCGTCGACGGGTTCACTGAAGCGGCCGCCCCAGGACTGATTGGTCTTGTCAGTGCTCATGAATTCGCTCGTGATCGGCTGAAGAAAAAATAGCGTTTAAAGGCTGCGGCGGATGATAGCAGGGTTGCCGGGGCTGGCGCTGGCACTGGTCGGCAGGTTTTTTCCGCGCAGCCTGAGCATTCAATGGGGTTTTCGCGCAACGATATTTTCCGATTGAGCAATATCGTCGCGGCAACCGTCTACAGTGGACGATAGGACTTTTGCTTTTTTCATTCATGGCGCATCGGACGAATAGAAAAGGGGGAGCTCATATTGATCAGATCGAATATTAACAATCCCTACGGCGGCGCCGTGCGACAACACGCCTCGGGCACCGGTTGGCAAGCGCTGGTAAAGATAGGTCACCGCCTCGCGGCACTTTTTGGCCCTCGAATGAGTCTTAGCGTGGATCGCGGTGACGGATGTCACTTCCCCTGTCTACGCTATCCTTGTGCGAGACTCACGCAGGAATCCAGCGCAATATGAATGTCCTGATCGTTGATGACGAACCACTGGCCCGTGAGCGCCTGAGCCGAATGGTTGGCGAGCTCGAGGGTTACAGTGTCCTGGAGCCGAGCGCCACCAATGGCGAAGAGGCATTGGCCCTTATCGACAGCCATAAACCGGATATCGTGCTGCTCGACATTCGCATGCCTGGCCTGGATGGCTTGCAGGTCGCGGCAAAGTTGTGCGAGCGAGAGTCACCGCCTGCGGTGGTGTTCTGCACGACTCGGGATGACTTCCCGCCCGAAGTGTTGCAAGCCGGTGCCGTGGGCTATGTGATCAAACCGGTTTCTGCCGAGGCGATCGCCGACGCCTTGCGCAAGGCTGAGCGGCCCAACCGGGTGCAACTGGCGGCGCTGACTCGCCCGGCTGCTGAAAGTGGCAGCGGCCCACGCAGTCATATCAGTGCCCGCACTCGCAAGGGCATCGAGCTGATCCCGTTGAACCAGGTGGTCTACTTCATTGCCGACCATAAGTACGTGACCTTGCGCCATGAAAGTGGCGAGGTGTTGTTGGACGAACCACTCAAGGCCCTGGAAGACGAGTTCGGCGAGCGGTTTGTGCGCATCCACCGTAATGCCCTCGTGGCTCGCGAGCGTATCGAACGTTTACAGCGTACCCCCCTTGGACATTTCCAGCTGTTTCTCAAGGGACTCAATGGCGACGCGCTGATTGTCAGCCGACGGCATGTAGCTGGCGTGCGCAAGATGATGCAACAGCTTTAGCTCAACGTTCCAAGGCGACAACGCGGTGGGGAAACTGATTTGAGAACGCCCCCTACGGCCAGGGAGGCCTTAGGGTCGTGATTCAAATCAAAGCGGATTTAGCTGAGCTGTTATTATCCGTCGTATCTTTTAAGTACGGATTGATCCATGTCCCCTCGCGAGATCCGCATTGCCACCCGTAAAAGTGCCTTGGCCCTCTGGCAGGCCGAATACGTCAAAGCCCGTCTGGAAGAGGCTCACCCCGGCCTGATCGTGACCCTGGTGCCCATGGTCAGTCGCGGCGACAAGCTGCTGGACTCGCCGCTGTCGAAAATCGGCGGCAAGGGCCTGTTCGTCAAGGAGCTGGAAACCGCGCTGCTGGACAACGAAGCCGACATTGCGGTGCATTCGATGAAAGACGTGCCCATGGACTTCCCCGAAGGCCTGGGCCTGTTTTGCATCTGCGAGCGGGAAGATCCGCGTGATGCGTTCGTTTCCAATACGTTTTCCAGTCTTGATGCGCTGCCTGCCGGGAGCGTGGTCGGCACCTCCAGCCTGCGTCGCCAGGCGCAATTGCTGACCCGCCGTCCGGATCTGCAAATCCGCTTTCTGCGCGGCAACGTCAACACTCGCCTGGCCAAGCTCGATGCGGGTGAGTATGACGCGATCATCCTCGCCGCCGCCGGCCTGATCCGCCTGGGCTTCGAAGACCGCATCACCTCGGCCATCAGCGTCGATGACAGCCTGCCGGCCGGAGGCCAGGGTGCGGTGGGCATCGAGTGCCGCAGCGCCGACAGCGACATTCACGCCCTGCTGGCGCCGCTGCACCATGAAGACACCGCCACCCGGGTCTTCGCCGAGCGCGCCCTCAACAAACATCTCAATGGCGGTTGCCAGGTGCCGATCGCTTGTTATGCCGTGCTGGAGGGCGAACAGGTCTGGTTGCGCGGGTTGGTGGGCGATCCCAACGGTGGTCGCCTGCTCAGCGCCGAAGCCCGGGCGCCGCGCCGCGACGCCGAGGCGTTGGGCGTACGGGTGGCCGAAGAGCTGCTCAGCCAGGGCGCCAATGACATTCTCAAAGCGGTCTACGGCGAGGCTGGCCACGCGTGACAGGCTGGCGGTTGCTGCTGACCCGGCCGGCAGACGAGTCGTCGGCCCTGGCGACTGTCCTGGCGCAAGCAGGGGTATTCAGCACCAGCCTGCCGTTGCTGGATATCGAACCGATTCCCGTGTCCGACTCCGGGCGGGCGATCCTCCAGAGGCTGGACCAGTACTGCGCGGTGATTGTGGTCAGCAAGCCCGCAGCCCGTTTGTGCGTGGAACTGCTGCGCCAATATTGGCCCCAGCCACCAGACCAGCCTTGGTTCAGCGTGGGGGCCGCCACCGGGCAGATCCTTGCCGACGCCGGCCTCAACGTGTTTTATCCCGACGGCGGTGACGACAGCGAAGCCTTGCTTGAACTCCCTGCATTGCGCCAGGCTGTCACCCGGCCCGACCCACAGGTTTTGATTGTGCGTGGCGAGGGAGGGCGCGGCTTGCTGGCAGAGCGTTTGCGCGAGCAAGGTGCTAGTGTCGATTATCTGGAATTGTACCGGCGCGGCCTGCCGAACTACCGCGACGGTGAGTTGCCGGCCAGAGTCGAAGCGGAACGCTTGAACGCGCTGGTGGTCAGCAGTGGGCAGAGCTTCGAGCATCTGCAACGGCTGGCTGGCGATGCGTGGCCCGCTCTGGCTCGGTTACCGTTGTTTGTTCCAAGCCCAAGGGTTGCCGAGCTGGCGCGTGCCGCCGGGGCCCAAACAGTTGTGGATTGTCGTGGCGCCAATGCCGCGGCTTTGCTGGCGGCGTTACGGGAACACTCCGTGCCGTTTTCTAATGCAAAGGATGGATACGTGAGCGAGACAGCCTTGCCAAAAGATCAAGACCAGCCGGCGATCGATGCACCGGTTGAAACTCCGGCCCCGATGGCGCCGCGTCGCGGCAACGGGCTGGCCATTGTCGCCTTGTTGTTGGGGGCTGCCGGTGTGGCCGTTGGCGGCTGGGGTGTGTGGCAGGTACGTCACCTGCAAGCCAATAACCAACAGCAGTCCACCCAGGTTCAGGCGCTGAACGATCAAGCCCAGACCCTCAAGCTCAATGAGCAACGCTTGAGTGAGCGCCTGGCGCAATTGCCCCCGGCCGAAGAACTGGAGGAGCGGCGACGTCAGGTCGCCCAGTTGCAAGGCGATCAGCAACGCCTGAACCAGCGCCTGGAAACCGTGCTCGGTGCCAGCCGCAAGGACTGGCGCCTGGCCGAAGCCGAGCATCTGCTGCGCCTGGCCAGCCTGCGTCTTTCTGCCCTGCAAGACATCAGCAGCGCTCAGGCCCTGGTTCAGGGCGCCGACGAAATCCTGCGTGAGCAAAATGACCCTGGCTCGTTCGCCGCCCGCGAACAATTGGCCAAGACGCTCGCTGCGTTGCGCAGCACTGAACAGCCGGATCGCACCGGGCTGTTCCTGCAACTGGGTGCCCTGCGTGACCAGGTGCTGCAACTCACCGAGCTGGCGCCTGAATACAAGGACCGTGGTGAGTCCCTGCTGGGCCTGACCGCCGATGGCGATGGCGCCAGCCGTTGGGCACAGTGGTGGGATCAGATCTCGCGCTATATCCGCATCGATTTCAACGCTGACGAGAACGTCCGTCCGCTCCTGGCCGGGCAGAGCCTGGTGCAGGTACGCCTGGCCTTGAGCCTGGCACTGCAGCAAGCGCAATGGGCCGCCCTCAACGGTCAGGCACCGGTCTACACCCAGGCGCTGACCGAGGCGCGCGACGTACTCAAGAGCAACTTCAATCAGGACAACCCGCAAAGCAAAGTCATGCTCGAGCGAGTGGTTGAGCTGGGCAAGCAGCCGGTGACGGTGGTCACGCCGGACCTGACAGGTACCCTGAGCAGCGTTCAGGCCTACCTTGAGCGCCGCAACCTGAATGCCGAAGAATCGGTCAAGCCGCTGCCCAAACCTGGCGAGCAGGGGGCCACGCCATGAAACGTCTTTACGTGATTCTGTTCGTGGTCATCGCTGCCGCCGCGTTACTGGGCTTGGCGATTGCCGAGCATTCAGGTTACGTGCTGGTGGCGTACAAAAATTTCCGTTACGAAGCCGGCTTGTGGGTAACCCTGGCACTGGTGGTGATGCTCTGGCTTTTATGGCGAGGCGTGAGCGCCTTGATCGGATTGGTGACCACTTCCACTGGGGTGGTCAACCCGTGGTCGCGGCGTAACCGCAGTCGTCGGGTGCAAGTGGCGATTGAACACGGCCAACTGGACCTGGCCGAAGGGCGCTGGGCCAGTGCCCAGCGGCACTTGCATCGTGCTGCCGAAGCCGAGCGCCAGCCGTTGCTGTATTACCTCGGCGCCGCCCGTGCGGCCAACGAGCAGGGCCTTTACGAGCAGAGCGACAATTTGCTCGAGCGTGCCCTGGAACGTCAGCCCCAGGCGGAGCTGGCCATTGCGTTGACTCACGCACAATTGCAGACGGATCGAGGCGACACCGACGGCGCCTTGAGCACGCTGCAAGCGATGCATGAACGCCATCCGCATAACGCCCAGACCCTGCGTCAGTTGCAGCGACTGCATCAGCAGCGCGGTGATTGGTCAGCGGTGATTCGACTGTTGCCGGAGTTGCGCAAGGACAAGGTCTTGCCACCCAGTGAACTGGTGGAGCTGGAGCGTCGGGCCTGGGGCGAAAATCTCACCCTGGCAGCCCACCGTGAAGAGGACGGCAGCGTCGGTTTGCAATCGCTCAATCGCGCTTGGCAACAACTGACTTCCGCGCAACGTCAGGAGTCGGCGCTGGTGCTGGCTTATGCCGAGCAACTGCGGCAGCTGGGGGCCCAGGCCGAGGCTGAAGAGGTGCTGCGAGCGGCGCTCAAGCGTCACTACAACAGCCACCTGGCGCGCCTGTACGGGTTGGTCCGGGGCAATGATCCGAGCCGCCAGCTGCAAACGGCAGAAGGCTGGCTCAAGGAGCATCCGGCCGATCCAAGCCTGCTGCTGACACTGGGGCGCCTGTGCCTGCAAAGCAGCTTGTGGGGCAAGGCGCGGGATTATCTCGAAAGCAGTTTGCGGGTCCAGCGCAATCCCGAAGCCTGTGCCGAGCTGGCGCGACTGCTGGCGCAACTGGGCGATGCCGAGCGCAGCAATCAGTTGTTCCAGGAGGGTTTGGGGTTGCTGGACGAGCGCTTGCTTGCCGCGCCACTGCCGGCCCTGCCCACTTAAGCTTTGTATGAGTCACTGTGGGGAGAGAGCTTGCTCCCTCCCCACAGGTACCGCTTTCGTGACGCCTTCAGCAAAGTCCTACAGCAGACTGCGCTAAATCCCCTCGTGCCTGTCGGGAATTCCCTACACCCCTGGTGAAGTGTCCGCACGGGCCCGCCTTGAAAGGCCCGAGGGCTTTCCTCTACCGTAACTGCCTGTCTCTTCTGGTACGGAACCGCCATGTCTTTGGCCTGCTCACGTTTCTTGTTTCTCATGGCTTCCATCGCCGCAGCCCTGGCTTTGGGCATCGCCAGTTATCTGGAATATACGGTCGGTCTGACGCCTTGCAGTCTGTGTGTTTTGCAGCGGTTATGCCTGACGTTGTTTCTGATGAACTGCCTCATGGCATGCGTACACGGCCCAAGTCATAAGGGCAGCATTTGCTACGCAACGATGGGATGGTTTTTTGCGTCGGGGGGAATGACACTGGCATGGCGTCAGGTTCTGGTGCAAAGCGACTCATTCGAGCAGTTGCCTGATTGTATTGCACAGTTGCAGAGGGCGGATTCATGGTGGTGCGCCTTGCATCGTGTCCTCGAAGGAGCGGTCGACTGCGCGAACATCACCTGGACACTGTTCGACCTGAGCATTCCCGAGTGGAGCCTGCTGTTTTTTCTCGCCGTGTCTATTGCGATGACCTATCTGCTGCTGCGCCTTGTCTGGAACGCTCTGGCACGACCGCTCGGCGGCGATACGTCGCAGTTGATCCGGGCCATGGATTAAACACTTGTATGAACTTTATCTCCTGCGTACCTTGAAGCCGCTGTCGTGCGGGCATAATCTGGCTCGCATGTGTTATTGGAATTATGCCGCTCGATCATGTTGTGTCTGGCTTGTCCCTGATCATTCAGGCGTGCGCAGGCTGCGAGGGGCATGACTCACAAGGGAAGAAATCACCATGCTCGAAAGTTGTCAGAATGCTCAGGAACGCTGGGGTGGAGTGCATCTGCTGATCGACCGCTGGTTGCAGGAGCGTCACGAACTGGTTCGGGTCTATGATGCTCTCGGCGGCAACCCAGAAGCGCTGAGTGAAAGCCGAGAACTACTGCAGGAGTTCTGCGGTGTGCTGGTCGACTATGTGTCTGCCGGTCATTTCGAGATCTACGAACAACTGACGGGCGAGGCCAAGGCTTTCAACGACAAGCGCGGTCTGGAGCTCGCCGAGCAGATTTATCCGCGTATCGACGTCATCACCGAAAAACTGCTGGCGTTCAATGATCTGTGTGATGAAGGCCAGTGCGTGGTAGAAAAATTCAAGGAGTTGGGCGGCTTGCTGCACGAGCGTTTCGAGCTCGAAGACTGCCTGATCGAAGTGCTGCACAATGCCCATAAAGAAGAGGATGCGGTCCAGGCCTGAGGGATTTGCAGTAAAAGAACGGTGCGCATTGCGCGCCGTTTTTCGTTTATCAGTGTCAGATCGTCGCGCCCAGCAATTCGATTTCAAACACCAGCGGTGTGAATGGCGGGATCACATCCCCGGCACCTTCGGCGCCGTAGGCCAGGGTCGAAGGAATCACCAGTCGCCACTTTGCGCCTACCGGCATTTGCGGCAATGCACTGCGCCAGCCATCAATCACGCTGTCGAGGCTGAACCACTGCGCCTGGTGGTTGGAATCGAATACGGTGCCGTCCGGCAATCGTCCGGTATATAGCACGCGGACCTTGCCATGAGGACCGGCCTTTGCGCCGTTGCCTGGCTTGAGTTCGGTCAGCAGGATGCCGTCTGCCAGTTGCTGGACGCCGGGCCGATTCTTTTCCTCATTGAGAAACTTCTGCTCCGTTTTCAGTGCCACTTCGATCTGCGGCGTCGCCGACTGCGACGTCAGATGTGCCTGATGCTCGGCCAGAATCTGTTCGATGCGTTCATCCTTGAGGGCCAGCGGCTTGCCCAGATAGGCCTGTTGCAAACCCTCCAGCAAGGCCTTGATCTGCAGGTCGGGTACGTCCTGGCGCAGGCGTTCACCCAGGCTTGCGCCCAGGCTGTATGCCAGATCGTGGGCATCGTTGGCGCTGGTTTTTTCAGCGGCCTGAGGCATGGAGCAAACCATGCACAGGAATAAAAACAGGTGACGCGACATGTGTGCTCTCCGGCCTCGAATCGAGGAATTATGCCAGCGCCGATACCTGCAAAGGTGGATTGTCATTGGCAATGACACAGAAGATTTCTTGTCCCTTGCAACGCAACGTCTTGTGTACTGTCAACATGCCCTAGCGGCGGTTGAAGCAGAGGTCTAGTATGAGCCGCACTCACGTCAGTCAGGAGGTAAACCATGTCGGCCACCAAGAAGCCTGTAAACACTCCGTTGCATTTGCTCCAACAACTTTCGGGCAGCCTGCTCGAGCATCTGGAAAGCGCCTGTTCCCAAGCCCTAGCTGATGCTGAAAAGCTGCTCGCCAAACTGGAAAAACAACGCGGCAAAGCGCAGGAAAAACTGCACAACTCACGGATCAAACTGCAAGACGCAGCCACTGCTGGCAAGGCCAAGGCACAAGCCAAGGCCAAAGACGCTGTGAAAGAACTCGAAGACCTGCTCGATGCCTTGAAGGATCGTCAGTCCGACACCCGCACCTACATTCTGCAACTCAAGCGAGATGCCCAGGAAAGCCTGAAACTGGCCCAGGGCGTCGGTCGCGTTCAAGAGGCAGTGGGCAAGGCGCTGAGCTTTCGGGCTGCCAAGCCTGTTGCTGTATCGGCCAAGAAACCGGCCGCTAAACCTGTCGCGGCAAAAGCACCGGCCAAAGTGGCTGCCAAACCAGCCGTAAAAGCACCGGCCAAAGCGGCAAGCAAGGCTGCTGCCAAACCGTCCGTGAAAAAACCGGTCGCTGCCAGTGCTGCAAAACCGGCTGCAAAAAAACCGGCCGTCAAAGCTGCTGCCAAGCCAGCCGCCAAAGCTGTGGCCGCTAAGCCTGTTGCCGCCAAGCCTGCTGCTAAAACCGCCGCCGCTAAACCTACTGCGACGAAAACCACCGCCGCCAAACCGGCCGCCAAAGTGGCTGCAAAACCTGCCGCTGCGAAGCCAGCTGCCAAGCCAGCGGCAACAAAAACTGCTGCTGCCAAACCCGCTGCGGCCAAGCCTGCTGCGAAAGCGGCCGCCAAGCCAGCCGCTGCCAAAGCTGCAGCTAAACCCGCTGCCAAGCCAGCTGTGAAACCAGCCGTGAAAAAACCAGCCGCCGCAAAACCAGCGACTGTGCCAGCCGCCAAGCCTGCGACATCGACTCCGACAGCGGCACCTGCTCCAACCGCCGGCGCGACGCTCAACCCGTCAGCTTCTGTTGCGCCGAGCACCAGCTCCCCAACCAGCGCTTCCTAAGTACTGGGCACCACGACGCGCAGCTGATGCAGCGCGTCGTGGTTCTCTGGGGCGCCTAGCCCTTGCAACCATTGCGCAGAATCTTTCCGATCTCCCTCAGGCCACTTCTTGGCCGCATTTTCCAATCGTTCCAACAATCGCCGTTCGGCTTCCAGCTCCAGCCTCTTGATTTGCTCGCGCAGACTATTGAGTGCTGTGTCTTGAAGGGCGCGAGCTTTCCATTGGCTGCGAAGCGTCCGTAAGGGCTGCACGACCTCTGCGTCCCAAGGCTCTGCCAACTGCCGAAGCTGTTGCAGCCTTTGTTCATTACAGGTCACGCCGCGCTGCTCCAGCCACAGCCCGCAAAGCAGCAGGCAGACGTTCGCGCCGGCGTTCTGTAACGCCAGGCAGGCATGCTCTACGCCAGGCTTGGCATAAAGGTCGAGGGAAAAACTCCACAGGTCAGAGGACATCGTGCTACTCGCGCCAGTTGTGAGCGAAGCTGGTAGACTCCGCCGCCATTATGATCCGACTTCAGAACCTGACTTTACAGCGTGGCCCGCAACGTCTGCTAGAAGACGCCGAGCTGACCCTGCACGCCGGCCACAAAGCCGGTCTCATCGGTGCCAACGGCGCCGGCAAATCAAGCCTGTTCGCCCTGCTGCGGGGCGAACTGCACCCGGACTCGGGTGATTGCTTGCTGCCGGCTGATTGGCGTATCGCCCATATGCGTCAGGAGGTCGACACGCTCGAGCGCCTGGCGGTGGACTACGTGCTCGACGGCGACCTGCGCTTGCGCCAGGTTCAACGCGACCTGGCGGTCGCCGAAGCGGCCCACGATGGCGCCGCCCAGGCTCGCCTGCACTCGGAGCTCGACAGCGCCGACGGCTACACCGCCGATGCCCGCGCACGCAAATTGCTCGCAGGCCTGGGTTTTACCAATGAACAGATGGACCGTCAGGTCGGGGACTTCTCCGGCGGCTGGCGGATGCGCCTGAACCTGGCGCAGGCCTTGATGTGCCCATCGGATTTGCTGCTGCTCGATGAGCCGACCAACCACTTGGATCTCGACGCTATCATCTGGCTCGAAGACTGGCTCAAGGGCTACCCGGGCACTCTGTTGCTGATTTCTCACGACCGAGATTTTCTCGACGCCGTGGTGGATCACGTGGCCCATGTCGATCAGCGCAAGCTCACCTTGTACCGCGGTGGCTACAGCGCCTTCGAGCGGGCCCGTGCCGAGCGCCTGGCCCAGCAACAGCAAGCCTACGAGAAGCAGCAGGTGCAGCGTGCGCACATGGAAAGCTACATCGCCCGCTTCAAGGCCCAGGCCACCAAGGCCCGTCAGGCCCAGAGCCGGATCAAGGCGCTGGAGCGGATGGAGGAGCTGTCGGCAGCCCACGTCGACTCGCCGTTTGATTTTGTCTTCCGCGAATCGACCAAGATCTCCAGCCCGTTGATCGACCTGTCCGACGCGCGTCTGGGTTATGGCGACAAGACCGTGTTGGAGAAGGTCAAGCTGCAACTGACCCCCGGTGCGCGGATCGGTCTGCTGGGCCCCAACGGTGCCGGTAAGTCGACCCTGATCAAGAACCTCTCCGGCGAGCTCGAGCCATTGGGTGGTCGCTTGACCCGGGGCGAGAACACCGTCGTTGGCTACTTCGCCCAGCACCAGCTCGATTCTCTCGACTCCAAGGCCAGTCCGTTGCTGCATCTGCAACGCCTGGCGCCGACCGAGCGCGAGCAGGTCCTGCGCGATTTCCTCGGCGGTTTTGATTTCCGTGGGGCGCGTATCGACGAGCCGGTGCTGAATTTCTCCGGTGGCGAAAAGGCTCGCCTGGCGCTGGCGTTGATCGCCTGGGGTCGGCCGAACCTGTTGCTGCTCGACGAACCGACCAACCACCTCGACCTGGAAATGCGCCTGGCCCTCACGATGGCCTTGCAGGAATTCAGCGGCGCGGTGCTGGTGGTGTCCCACGATCGGCATTTGCTCAAGAGCACCACGGATAATTTCTTTCTGGTGGCCGACGGCAAGGTCGAGGAGTTCGACGGCGATCTCGAAGACTACGCGCGCTGGCTGGTGGAGTACCGTCAGCGCAACGCGCCGGTCAACACCACACCGGTCAACCCGGACAAGACCGACAAGAAAGCCCAGCGCCAGGCCGCCGCCGCACTGCGTCAGCAGCTGGCGCCCCACAAGCGCGAGGCCGATAAGCTCGAAGTCGAACTGGGCAAGCTCCATGAAAAGCTGCAGAAAATCGAAACCAGCCTTGGCGACAGCGGTCTCTACGAGGCGGCTCGCAAGGATGAGTTGCGTGATCTGCTGGCCGAACAGGCCAGGCTGAAGGTTCGGGAAGCAGAGCTTGAGGAGGCGTGGATGCAAGCCCTGGAGTTGCTGGAAAACCTGCAAGCGGAGCTGGAGGCATTGTCCTGATGGAAGCGTTGGCGTTGCCTGTCCCTGTCACGTGGATCGAGCCGATCTGGCTTGGTGTGCAAATCCTGCTGATTCTGCTGGTCGGTTATGTCACGCAGCGTTTCGTGGCGCGTGCGCTCACGGGCTTGGGTGAGCGTTACCCGTTCCCACCCCAATTGGTCATTATCCTGCGGGGCGTGCTGCGCTGGCTGATCATGGGCAGCGCCGTGCTGGTGGTGCTCGAGCGCCTGGGTGTCTCGGCCACGGTGCTGTGGACCGCGCTGTCGGGTTTCGTCGCGGTGGCAGCGGTGGCGTTTTTCGCCATCTGGAGCGTGTTGTCGAACCTGCTGTGCGCCGTTTTGATCTATACCGTCGGACCGTTTCGCCTGGGTGATGTGGTCGAGTTGGTGGACACCACCGACAAGCCCGGCATCAAGGGGCGAGTGGTGGCGATCAACCTGCTATACACCACGCTGATCGAACCCGAGGAACTCGGCACTGGCAGCGCCATGGTGCAAGTGCCCAATAGCCTGTTCTTCCAGCGTTCGGTGCGGCGCTGGCGTGGCAGCGAGGCATTTCCGGTCGGCGGTTTCGTCGAATAACCTGACCTTGGCCGATCGGCTGTCTTTGAAAAAAACGGTGGTCAACCGCCCGCTGGCGCATTAGCTTAGGGCTTTCGACGAGTCTGAGCCGAGGTGTGCAATGGTGCTGGAAACATGGCTGGCGTTTTTCGCCGCGTGTTGGGTGATCAGCCTTTCTCCGGGCGCCGGTGCCATTGCATCGATGTCCTGCGGTTTGCAGTACGGCTTCTGGCGCGGCTACTGGAATGCCCTGGGCCTGCAACTGGGCCTGGCATTGCAAATCGTGATCGTCGCCGCCGGTGTTGGCGCGATCCTCTCCACGTCGGCCTCCGCGTTCTATGTGATCAAATGGTTCGGCGTGGCCTACCTGGTTTACCTGGGGGTCAAACAGTGGCGAGCCATCCCCGGCGACATCAGTGATAACGCGGCCGTACGGCCTATCGGCAAACCCCTGGCGCTGGTGTTTCGTGGTTTTTTGGTCAACATCAGCAACCCCAAGGCTTTGGTGTTTATGCTGGCTGTGCTGCCGCAGTTCATCGACCCCCATGCGCCCTTGGTCAAGCAATACCTGATCCTTGGCGTGACCATGATCTGTGTCGACCTCATCGTCATGGCCGGGTACACCGGGCTGGCGTCCAAAGTCCTGCGCCTGTTGCGCACCCCGAAACAGCAACGGCGCATGAACCGAACCTTCGCCGGGTTGTTCATTGGTGCGGCGGGTTTTCTGGCGACGATTCGCAAAGCTGCGGTGTAAAAACCGACTATCACACAACACCTGTGGCGAGGGAGCTTGCTCCCGCTGGGTCGCGAAGCGGCCCCAAGATTTTTCGGTTGCTGCGCAACCGAGCGGGAGCAAGCTCCCTCGCCACAAAAGCCTCTAGGCATCTACCCGGCGGTGTGACTCAGCGCAAGATCACCGGCGCCGTGTCCCGGGGCAGGTTGTTGCGCTGCACAGGTTCGCCGGGTTGGTCGTAGCTCGGCCCGCCGAGTTGTTCACTCAGTTGCCGCGCCACGTCTTCACCCAACGCCTTGGACACATCGCGCACCACCCGTGGGCGGTTGAGGCTGATGTGCACGTCCCGATGGTTCAGCAGCTTGGTGTCCTGGCCTTCGCCCATGGCGGTGAAGGCCGAGGTGATTTCGTAGGTCTTGGTGTTGATCAGGCTGAAGTCGGCCACCAGGGTCAGCGCAAGCACTGCCGAGTAGCTGTTGGTGTTGGCCAGTTCGTTGATGTCGCGAGTGAAGTCGATGTCGGACACGGTGCCGAACAACACGTAATCGGCCCCCTTGAAGCTCCCGGCCTTGATTCGCTTGATCACGTCGTAGACGTCGCCCGTGGATGACGCGGTGTAGGGCGTGCCTTGCACGAGTTGGAACATCCCGCTGCGCAGGATTTCGCCCTTGATGTCACCGGTAAACTTGCGCAGTTCACCCTGCTCGATGTAGCTGCTGGTGGCCTCCATCTCGTCGTAGCTCGACGAAGCGCTGGCGCTGTAGGCGTTCGCCTGGAAGTTGCTCTGGGCCGAAACGGTGTGGATGTACTCCTCCACCCGTTCCTGGTACGCCAGGTCAGTGACCGCGACTTTTGGGGCCGCCTGCGCGCCAAACGCGCAGGCCAGGGTCATGATGCCAATCCATGTGCGCATGGCTTAACGCTCCGTGGTTTTGCGGATTTCTTTCTCGTCCATCCATTCGGCCAGACCGCTTTCAACGTCGATCAATTGCAGGCTGAATTTGTAGAAGACGTCCTTGTAATCGCTGCTGCGCTTGACGATCGAGCTGATGGAGCCCTCGATGCGGTATTTGGCTGCGATCATGTTGCCGGTCTTGGCCACTGTGCTTTTCTTGTACAGGCCGCTCTGGTTCTGCAGCTTGAGCTGGTCGACCTGGCTGTCCATGGCAGTGTTGTCGCTGGCAAAACGAGCCGCGCCGGTCTTCATCAGCTGGGTCTTGATGCTGGTGGTGATTTCGCGGGTGTCGATGTACTCGCTGGTCTTGTTCTTCACGTCATAGACCTGAACCACCGGGCGGCCCTGCAAAACGCCGGACTGGGCCAGGGAACGGGTCATGGACTCGGCGATCATTTGCAGGTCGGTGGAGCCGAACTCGTTGGTCACGGTTTCCACGGCCTTGGTGTCGCCGTAGCTGATGTTTTTGTTGCCCAGGACCGGGGAGTTATTGGCGCAGCCGCTGACCAGCAGGGCGGCGAGGGCGATGGACGAAATGCGTACAAACATGGGAGTGCTCTCAAATTTCTGCATAAAGGGTTTTTGTGGCGAGGGGATTTATCCCCTCGCCACAGGCCTGGTCTTGGCTTTACGGATCGGAATCAGGCTCAAGGCGTGTTGATTTCCAGTCGGAAATCCACGGCCTTGGGTGTCGGTGCGATGGCCGGCAGGAAGCTGGTCTGTTCGCCGTACAGCGTCAGGCTTTTCCAGGTTTCCTCTTCGGCGATCGGGAAGCCTTCCTGCCCCAGCCAGGTAAAGCGGTAATACATCGTCTTGTTGTTGAAGCTGGTGTTGCTCAGCTGCACATTGACGGTCATGTAGCCGTTTTCCCGGGCCACGCGCATGGCGCCGACCACGATGTTTTTTGTCTTGCCCATCGCCACGACCTTGCTGGCGGCGCTGCCCGGCTCCGGTGGCGGTGGGGTGGCGCAACCGGCCAATAAGGCCAGGGCGCCGACAGCGATCAGTTTTAAACGCATTTGAGCGAAGACTCCGTTCTTAAGGTTGCTTGAGGCTGGCGACAGCGGTCGGGGTGGCGCTCGGGATCACTTGGGCGGCCAGGCCGCCGGCGAAGACCTGATTGCCCACGGCCCGAAGGCTGATGACCTGGTAACGCTGATCGACGGTGACCTTGACCACCGAGCCGCCGACGGCGCTTGGCAGGGTGACCTGATGCTCGCCTTTCTTCAGGCGCAGGCGCACCACCTGGGTGTAATCCGGCAGGGTGCGCCAGGTCCGGGTATCGGCGCCTTCGAGCACGGCCGAGGTGATGCCCACGGCCAGGCCGGCCAGCGGGTTGGTTTCGTTGATCTGCTTTTGCGCCACGCCACGGGTAATTGCGCGTACCGTCGTGCGCAGGATGATGCCCGGCATGTCGTCGCGCAGGGCCCGGCGAGACATGGCCGTGGTGCTGTTGAGCTGGGTCAGGTCCAACTGACGACCGTCGACGCCGATCTGGGCGAAGGTGGCCGTGGAGGTGTCGGGCTTGATCAGCGGGAACGATAATGGCGTGATGACCACGTTACCGCTGATGGGCAAGGGCAGGGGAATGCGGATCGAGTCCCGGGACGGTGCCAGGCCGCTCTGCACCACGATAAGAATGTCGCTGTCATCATCCTTGGCGGCAGGCTTGTCGAGGTTGAGCAGTGCCTGTTCCAGCAACGGCGTGTTGGGGCGCAGTTCGGCAGCCTTGCGATAACCCGGTGCGGCCAGGTCCTTTTCGCCTAGGGCTTCGTAGACGAAACCGGCCAGGTAATGGCTGAACGCGCTCTGGTAACTGTTTTTGAGGCTGACCACTTCCGGCGCGTTGAGGCTGGCCACCGGGTAACCCTGCAGGTCCTTGTACTCGGTCTTGACCCCTTGTTTCTCGGCGTCTTCTTCGCGCTTGAGGTATTCCTTGTCCCGCAGGTCGGCAATCACCGCTTCACGTTCGTGAGTCTTCTTGATCTGTGTCCGCGCGCCGTCAAAGTCGTTCACTGCCAGCAGATTCAGGGCCATCTGCGTGGTCAGCATGACCTTTTCGTAATCGTAGCCCTCGTAGCGCCGGACTTTATCGTTGACCAGGAAACTGCCGAACTGCGCCAGGTACTTGGCCGTGTCGAGCTTGACGGCGTCTTCCCACTGGCTGACCTGCTGGTCGGCGCTGGTCCAGGCCGTCTGGCTGCCGGACAGATCGCCCTTGGCGCGCAGCAGTTCACCTTTTTCGAAGAAATACAGCAGGTCTTTGTCCTGGCTGGCGTTGTTCTTTTCCAGCAGGGTCAATGCCGCATCGACGTTGCCGGAGGCCAGCTGCTGGTTGGTCTGGGCCAATTCACTATCGTAGTTGCGGAAGGCCGAGCAGCCGGATAGCAAGGTGATCGCACCGAGGGCGAACGAAAAAACGGCACGGGATGCCATGAACACTTCTTCCCTGAATATCAGCCGGTTGTGTGCGGGTCGGGCTGGAGCGATCCCACGGACAAACGTCGAGACGCTGTCGGTTCCTCATAACTGGAGGAGCTTTTATGCCATCCAAGAATAAGAAGGCGGCGCGATTATAAACATGACAGCTGGCTATGTAATGGCTTTTTAATCTCGTAATGCTGTTTTTGTGACATCACTTCCAAAGCATAAATATCCGATGAAAATGTGCCGGCAAACCACATCGCCTCTTGAGCCAAAGTCATTGGAAGTGAACAATGTGTTACTTCTTATTACCAACTGAGAGTCATTCATGACTGCCCCGTTTCGTTTTCTGGCCTGGCTCGCGTTTCCGCTGCTTGCCCTGTGCAGCGCCAATCTATTGGCCGACCCTGTTGAAGGCGCTCCCCAGGCGCTGCATCTGCTGGATTACATCGGGGCGGATTACCCGGTAACGGTCGAAGCGGGCAAGGTGATCGAGGAGTCCGAATACCGCGAGCAACTGGAATTCACCCAGGTACTGGAAGGATTGATTGCTGCGCTGCCGGCCAAGCCGCAAAAAGCTGAGCTGACACAAGGCATCGGCGCCTTGCGCAGCGCGATCACCCAGCGCCAGGACGGCGGCGATGTCGCCCGCCTGGCGCGGCAACTGGGGGCCAAGCTGGCGGTGGCGTACGAAGTCAGCCAGGCGCCGGTCATTACTCCGGACCCGACACGCGGTGCCCCGCTGTATGCCCAGAACTGCTCGGTGTGCCACGGTGACAGCGGAGCCGGCGACGGCCCCGCCGGTGTCGGCCTGGTGCCGCCGCCGTCCGACCTGCGCGACGGTCAGCGTCTGGATCGCTTGAGTCTCTACGCGATCTACAACACCCTTGGTATGGGTGTCGAAGGTACCGACATGCCGGCCTTCGCCGATCAGCTCGATGACCGTCAACGCTGGGACCTGGCGACCTACATCGCCAGTTTCAGCGCCGACCCGGCTGCCGCCAAGAGCGAGCAGACTTTTAATCTCGCGGACCTCGCCCGTCAGACCCCGGCCGAAGTCCTGGCCGCGCAAGGTCCTGCCGCTGCGGCCACCTTCCGTGCCCAGCGTGCCCAGCCGCCGCAAGTGCAGCGCGGCCCGGCACAGTTGCTCGACTACACCGCCGCAACCCTGGATAAAAGCATCGCGGCGTATCGTGCCGGTGACCACGACCAGGCCTATGACTTGTCGGTAGCGGCTTATCTGGAAGGCTTCGAACTGGTGGAAAGTTCATTGGATAACGTCGATGCCAATGTGCGCAAGGACACTGAAAAGGCCCTGATGGCCTACCGTCAGTCCTTGCAGGATGGCTTGCCGGTCGAGCAGGCCGAACAGCGTCTGGATGCAGCCAAGGCCAAGCTGAAGGAGTCCGCGGGCCTTTTGGGCAGCGACGGCTTGAGCTGGTCGCTGAGCTACATCTCAGGGTTGTTGATTTTGCTGCGTGAGGGGCTGGAAGCAATTTTGGTGCTGGCGGCGATCCTGGCGTTCCTGCGCAACACCGGTCAGCAGTCGGCGGTGCGCAGTGTCAACGTTGGTTGGGGTCTGGCGCTGTTGGCCGGCTTGGCGACCTGGGGGCTGGCCGCGTATGTGATCGACGTCAGCGGCGCCCAGCGCGAATTGCTCGAAGGCGCGACGGCATTGTTCGCCAGTGTGATGGTGCTGTGGCTGGGTGTGTGGATGCACGACCGGCGCCACGCGGCGGCCTGGCAGAACTACATCAATAGCAGCCTGGTGGGCGGCGGTGGCCGTTTCGGTTTCGCGATTTTGGCGTTTTTCTCGGTCTATCGTGAGCTGTTCGAAGTGATTCTGTTCTACGAAACCCTGTGGCTGCAGGCCGGCCCCGTCGGGCATAACGCCGTGCTGGCCGGCGGCGCGACGGCGTTGGTGCTGCTGGTGGGCTTGGCTTGGGTGATCCTGCGTGGCTCGGCGAAACTGCCGCTGGCGCTGTTCTTCAGTATCAACGCCGCGTTGCTGTGTGCATTGTCGGTGGTCTTCGCCGGCCATGGCGTGAAGGCGCTGCAGGAAGCCGGGATCTTCGGGACCCATCCGGTGGCGTTCTTTGACTTCGACTGGTTGGGTATTCATGCCGATGCTTATTCGCTGACGGCTCAAGTGGTCGCGATCCTGGCGATCGTGGTGCTCTATGGGCGCAGTTGGGTGGCGGAGAAGCGTCGGGTTCAGGTTTCCTGAAGCACATTCGCTGCGCTCATAATCGCGGACAAGCCTTATTCCCACAGTCAGCACTCACCTGTGGGAGCAAGGCTTGCCCGCGACGCTTTTAAGATAGAGGAAACAACCCAATGCGCGTATGGATCGACGCCGACGCCTGCCCAAAAGCCGCGAAGGATCTGGTGGTCAAGTTCGCCTTGAAGCGCCAGTTCGAGGTAGTGCTGGTGGCCGGGCAACCCCAGGTCAAGCCTGGCCTGGCCTGTGTGAAACTGATCGTGGTGCCCAGCGGCCCTGATGCGGCGGACGATTACCTGGTGGAACACGCTGAGCCGGGTGAGCTGGTGATTTGCAGCGACGTGCCCCTGGCCGACCGGCTGGTGAAGAAGGGCGTCGCGGCCCTGGACCCTCGCGGCAAGGAGTTCGATGCGCAGAACATGGGCGATCGGTTGGCGGTGCGCAACCTGTTCACCGATTTGCGCGAACAGGGCCACGTGGGGGGTGGCCCGGCGGCGTACAGCGAGCGGGACAAGCAGGGGTTTGCCAATGCCCTGGATCGGATACTGACGCGTTTGGCCCGAATGTCTTAAGCCTTGCCCAGTCCCCCACAAGGGCGACGGCGGTGCTAGACATCGTTTTCGTGCGTCAACTCCAACACCCGGTCCACCAGTTTATTGATGCCCGAAGCCGCTTCGCTGATGTTCTGCGCCAGCATGTAGGCCGGGGTGCTGACCAGTTTGCGCGCGGTGTCTTCGACGATGTCGGTGACGGCGCACTCTTCGTGAGTGCCACCCATTTTGGTCACCGCAGCGGCGGTGTCGGCGTCGTTGCCGATGGTGCAGGTCACGCCCGGGCCGTAGATTTTTGCCGCCAGGGCTGGGGAAATGCAGATCAGCCCCACCGGCTTACCCGCCTCGGCAAAGGCTTCGGTCAGCGCCAGGACCTGGGGCTGGACAGTGCAGCCAACGCCTTCGACGGCAAAGCTGGACAGGTTTTTCGCCGAGCCGAAACCGCCTGGCACGATCAAGGCGTCGAAGTCCTCGACCTTGGCTTCGCGCAAATCCTTCACGTTACCCCGAGCGATCCGCGCCGACTCCACCAGCACATTGCGGCTCTCGGGCATTTCTTCGCCGGTCAGGTGATTGATCACATGCAATTGGGCAATGTTGGGGGCGAAACATTGGACCTGTGCACCACGCTGGTCGAGGCGCAGCAAGGTGATCACGCTTTCGTGGATCTCGGCGCCGTCGTACACGCCACAGCCGGAAAGGATCACTGCAACTTTTTTGCTCATGGGTTTTTCTCCAGATTCATGGCGTTAAATGTCCACTAATTTGTCACTCGTTGCCATAGGGTTCTCCAGCGGCTACACCTAATCTGCCGGTTACCTCCTCGCTGGGTCGCGTCATGAATTTCATTCTGTATGCCGTGCCGTTTTTCTTCGTGCTGATTGCCGTCGAGTTGCTGGCTGATCGCTGGCGTGGCGTGAGCCACTACCGTGTGGCAGACGCGATTAACAGCCTGAGCACCGGTGTGCTGTCGACCACCACCGGCCTGTTGACCAAGGGCGTGGGGCTGGTGACCTACGCCTTTGCGTTGAAACATCTGGCCGTCATTGAGTTGCCTGCCGATCAGGCCTGGGTCTGGGTGCTTGCCTTCGTGTTCTACGATTTCTGCTACTACTGGCTGCACCGCATGGGCCATGAACGCAACATCCTCTGGGCCGCCCATTCGGTGCATCACCAGAGCGAGGACTACAACCTTTCCACTGCGTTGCGCCAGACCAGCACCGGCTTTTTGTTGAGCTGGATTTTCTATCTGCCCCTGGCTGTGCTCGGCGTCCCGCTGCTGGTGTTCGTCAGCGTTGCGGCGTTGAATCTGCTGTACCAGTTCTGGGTCCACACCCAACACATCCCCAAACTTGGCTGGCTGGAGTGGTGCTTCGTCACGCCGTCCAATCATCGTGCCCACCATGCACAGAACCCTCTCTACATGGATCGCAACTACGGCGGGGTGTTCATTATTTGGGACCGTCTGTTCGGTTCCTTCCAGGAAGAAGACGCCAACGAACCGGTGATTTTTGGCGTAACCACGCCGCTGGCGAGCTGGAATCCGTTGTGGGCCAACCTGCAGTTCTATGCACAACTGTGGGCAGATGCCCAACGGGCCGGGCGCTGGTGGGACAAGCTGCGGATCTGGTTCATGCCCACCGGTTGGCGGCCGGCGGATGTGGCGGCCAGGTACCCGCTGAACAAATCGGACCTGGGTCAGTTTCGTAAATTCGAGGTGCCGCTGGACGGGCGTCAGCAGGGGTACGTGGCGCTGCAATTCTGCGTCTACATTGCGCTGGGCAGTTACTTGATGAACCTGGAGAGCAGCTTGCCGGTTGCCGCCCTGGTGCTGGGCTGGGGCGCGGTAGCGTTCGGCTTGTTCGTGCTGGGCGTTGCCCTGGAGAATCGCCCGTGGGCGCTGAGGCTGGAGCTGTTGCGGCTGGCCTCGAACCTGCCGCTGGTGTGGCTGGCGCCGCTGGCCGGTTTGTGGCCGGCCAGCCCCGTGGCCTGGATCGGGTTGCTCAGCTACAGCCTGCTCAGCGGCATCGGGCTGTACTGCTGCCGCAGCCGGCTTACTCGGCTGGTGTCGTAGGTTCGCCGGACCTGGTTTGTTCCAGTCGCTCGGCTTCGAGAACCTTTTTGGCCAGCCGCGCATTCTTGATGCGTCGGCGCAGCCACAGGCCCAGGCCCAGCAACAACAGGGCACCGAGTACCCACAACTCGTATTTCTTGATGCTGCCCAGCATGCCCTCGAGCACCGCGCCGAAATGGTAGGCTGCGGCTGCCAATGCCGTGGCCCAGACCGCCGCGCCGATGCCGTTGAGCAGCAGGTAGCGGCCCGGCGGATAGCCTGACAGGCCGATGGCCACCGGCATCACCGTGCGCAAGCCATAGACGAAGCGAAAGCTCAGGACCCAGATGTCCGGATGCCGGCGAATGTGCTCCAGTGCGCGATCACCCATCAATTGCCAGCGGGGCTTGCGCGCCAGCAGCTTGCGACCGTGCTTGCGCCCCAGGAAATACCACAGCTGATCGCCCGCGTAGCTGCCGCAGAACGCCACGACGACCACCAGGTTGATATCCATGTAGCCACGGAACGCCAGGAAACCTGCGAGCACGAGGATGGTTTCGCCTTCGAAGAACGTCCCGATAAAGAGAGCAAAGTAGCCGAAGTCATGCAGAAATTGTTGGAGCATTGTCTGGGTGCTGGCGAAATGAACGCGCAGCCTAACCCTTCGGGCACTTTCATGAAAGTATCGAAATGTGTCTCGACGTGAACAATCCCTACGCTGACAATAACTGCGACGACGGGACGCAGGTGCACACAACTGTCATCTGTTCGTCATAATGGCCGCTTATAACTGTCACGCTCGCCCGTCAGCGCGGGCTCAGGAGTCTGCCGTGAGCTTTACCCCCGCCAATCGTCTGTTCCCTGCTACCCGTCTGCGTCGCAATCGCCGTGATGAGTTCTCTCGTCGGCTGGTGCGTGAAAACGTGCTGACCACTGATGACCTGATCTTGCCGGTGTTCGTGCTGGACGGTGAGAACCGTCGCGAAGCGGTGGCGTCGATGCCCGGGGTGGAACGCCTGACCATCGACCTGTTGCTTGAAGAAGCCGCCAAGTGGGTCGAGTTGGGTATTCCGGCGCTGGCGCTGTTTCCGGTCACCCCGGCGGCCCTCAAGTCGCTGGACGCTGCCCAAGCCTGGAACCCGGACGGCATCGCTCAGCGCGCGACCCGTGCCCTGCGCGCACGTTTCCCGGAACTGGGGGTGATCACTGATGTGGCGCTGGACCCGTTCACCACCCACGGGCAGGACGGCATCCTCGATGAAGAAGGCTATGTGCAGAACGACATCACCGTCGATGCATTGGTGAGACAGGCGCTGTCCCACGCCGAGGCCGGTGCCCAGGTGGTGGCGCCGTCGGACATGATGGACGGCCGCATCCAGGCGATCCGTGAAGCCCTCGAAGTGGCCGGCCACGTCAATGTGCGGATCATGGCCTACTCGGCCAAGTACGCCAGCGCCTATTACGGTCCGTTCCGTGACGCAGTCGGCTCGGCCCTGAACCTGGGCAAGGCCAACAAGGCCTCTTATCAGATGGACCCGGCCAACAGCCACGAAGCCTTGCACGAAGTGGCGGCCGACTTGTCAGAAGGCGCAGATATGGTCATGGTCAAGCCGGGCATGCCTTACCTCGACATTCTTTGCCGGGTCAAAGACGAATTCAAAGTGCCGACCTTTGTTTATCAGGTCAGCGGCGAGTACGCCATGCACATGGCGGCGATCCAGAACGGCTGGTTGGGCGAAGGGGTGATCCTCGAGTCCTTGACCGCCTTTAAACGTGCAGGAGCTGATGGCATCCTGACTTATTTTGCCGTGCGCGCCGCTCAATTGTTACGAGAGCAGAAATAGCCTCCCAGGAACTTGCGATGAATACCGAAGGACTTTCTGAAGTTGCCGTAAAAGACGCTCAACCCGTGGTCGAGCAGGTTAGCGAAACGCCGCCGGAGCATGAGGTCGTACCTACGCCGCCGGTGGTGGCCGAGGCCCCTGCGGCCCCGGCGATCGCCATTCCAAGCCTGGATGACAGCAGCCTTTATATCCATCGCGAGCTGTCGCAACTGCAGTTCAACATCCGCGTGCTGGAACAGGCGCTGGACGAGTCTTACCCGCTGCTGGAACGCCTGAAGTTCCTGCTGATCTTTTCCAGCAACCTGGACGAGTTCTTCGAAATTCGCGTTGCCGGCCTGAAGAAGCAAATCACCTTTGCCCGGGAACAGGCCGGTGCCGACGGCCTGCAACCGCATCAGGCCCTGGCGCGCATCAGCGAACTGGTCCATGGCCATGTTGACCGTCAGTACGCGATCCTTAACGACATTCTGTTGCCGGAATTGGAAAAACATCATGTCCGCTTCATCCGTCGCCGCAACTGGAACACCAAGATCAAGACCTGGGTGCGCCGCTATTTCCGCGACGAAATTGCGCCGATCATCACGCCGATCGGCCTCGACCCGACGCACCCGTTCCCGTTGCTGGTCAACAAGAGCCTGAACTTCATCGTCGAACTGGAAGGCATCGACGCCTTCGGTCGCGATTCCGGCCTGGCGATCATCCCCGCCCCACGCTTGTTGCCGCGCGTCATCCGCGTGCCGGAAGACGTTGGCGGGACCGGCGACAATTATGTGTTTCTGTCGTCGATGATCCACGCCCACGCCGATGACCTGTTCCAGGGCATGAAGGTGAAGGGTTGCTACCAGTTCCGCCTGACCCGTAACGCCGACCTGTCGGTGGACACCGAGGACGTCGAAGACCTGGCCCGCGCCTTGCGCGGTGAGCTGTTCTCCCGTCGCTACGGCGATGCGGTGCGCCTGGAAGTGGCCGATACCTGCCCCAAACACCTGTCCGATTACCTGCTCAAGCAATTCAACCTGCATGAGACCGAGCTGTATCAGGTCAACGGTCCGGTCAACCTGACCCGGCTGTTCAGCATCACCGGCCTGGACAGTCATCCGGAACTGCAATATTTGCCGTTCACGCCGCAGATCCCGAAACTGCTGCAGAACAGTGAGAACATTTTCAGCGTGGTCAGCAAGCAGGACATCCTGCTGTTGCACCCGTTCGAGTCGTTCACGCCCGTGGTCGATCTGCTGCGCCAGGCGGCCAAGGACCCCCACGTATTGGCGGTGCGCCAAACCCTGTACCGCAGCGGCGCCAACTCGGAAATCGTCGACGCCCTGGTGGACGCGGCGCGAAACGGCAAGGAAGTCACGGCGGTGATCGAGTTGCGGGCGCGCTTTGACGAAGAATCCAACCTGCAACTGGCCAGCCGTCTGCAAGCGGCCGGTGCGGTGGTGATCTACGGCGTGGTCGGCTTCAAGACCCACGCCAAGATGATGCTCATCCTGCGGCGCGAAGCCGGGGAGATCGTGCGTTACGCCCACCTGGGTACCGGCAACTACCACGCCGCCAACGCTCGTCTGTACACCGACTACAGTTTGCTGACCTCAGACGATGCCTTGTGCGAAGACGTCGGCAAGCTGTTCAGCCAGTTGATCGGCATGGGCAAGACCCTGCGCATGAAGAAACTGCTGCATGCGCCGTTTACCCTGAAAAAGGGCATGCTCGACATGATTGCCCGGGAGACGCAGTTCGCCCTGGACGGCAAACCGGCGCACATCATTGCCAAGTTCAACTCGCTGACCGACCCGAAAATCATCCGTGCGTTGTACAAGGCCAGCCAGTCGGGCGTGCGCATCGACTTGGTGGTACGCGGCATGTGCTGCCTGCGGCCGGGCATTCCGGGGGTTTCCCATAACATCCATGTACGTTCGATCATCGGGCGCTTCCTGGAGCACACGCGGGTGTTCTACTTCCTCAACGGCGGAGAGGAGCAGATGTTCCTCTCCAGCGCCGACTGGATGGAGCGCAACCTCGACAAGCGCGTCGAGACTTGTTTCCCGGTGGAAGGCAAGAAGCTGATCCTGCGGGTCAAGAAAGAGCTGGAAAGCTACCTCACCGACAACACCCACAGCTGGAGCCTGCAGTCGGATGGCCGTTACATCCGCAACACGCCGACCGGCAACCAGAACCCGCGCAGCGCCCAGGCGACGTTGCTGGAGCGTTTGAGCAGCCCGGTGTTGGCGGTTCGGTAAACGGTCAGCGGGCGGAGGCCGGCTCAGCCTTTGTGGCGAGGGAGCTTGCTCATGCTGGGCCTGTAGGAGCTGCCGAGTGGAGCGAGGCTGCGATCTTTACCCTGACGCTTGAGTCTCAAGCGAAAGATCAAAAGATCGCAGCCTTCGCCAGCTCCTACAGCGCAACACAGCGGGATCGCAGCCAACCCCTGCAAGCAATCAATGGATGTTCAGCACAATCCCGACCCGGATGAGCCAGTCGGCTTCCTGGGCGAAGTCGGCCTGGGTCAGTTGGTTTTCTTCCAGCCAACCCTCGGGAAACAGCACATCCAACTGATCGCCATAGGCGTGCAGGGCGACCTGGGGCATTTCCTGGGTGCCGCGGATGTGGTGGAACAGAATCGCAAAGCGCAGCAGCACGCACAGGCGAATCAGCTTGGTGCCTTCATCGCCGAACTCGGCAAATTTATCCTTGGGAATATTGCGTCGGTGCCCACGCACCAATAGCGCAAGCATTTGTTGGTCTTCCCGGGAGAAGCCCGCCAGGTCCGAGTGCTCGATCAGGTAGGCGCCGTGTTTGTGGTAGTGGTAGTGGGCGATGTCCAGGCCCACTTCATGCACCTTGGCCGCCCAGCCCAGCAACTCGCGCCAGACGCCGTCGTTCAGGTCCCAGTCGTTGGCCACCTGGTCGAAGGCATGCAGCGCCTTGCGCTCGACGCGCGCGGCTTGCTCCTGATCAACGTGATAACGCTCCATGAGCGAGCCCAGGGTGCGCTCACGGACGTCTTCGTGGTGATGACGCCCCAGCAGGTCATAGAGCACGCCTTCGCGCAGGGCGCCCTCACAGTGGTCCATGCGCTTCAGTTCGAGGGCATCGAAAATCGCCTCCAGAATCGCCAGGCCCGCCGGGAAAATCGCCCGGCGGTCGGGCTTGATGCCTTCGAAATCGAGTTTGTCCGCATCGCCCAGCTTGAACACCCTGCGCTTGAGCCAGGCCAGGCCCTCGGCGTTGACCTCGCCGGTGCCATGGCCGCCGGCCTTGAGTGCCAGGCCAATGGCGCGAATGGTGCCCGAGGAGCCGATGGCTTCATCCCAGGTCAGGCGGTGCAGGGCGTGTTCGATGCTCATGATTTCCAGGCGCGCCGCCGTATAGGCCTGGGCGTAGCGGGCCGGGGTGATCTTGCCGTCGCGGAAATAGCGCTGGGTGAAGCTGACGCAGCCCATCTGCAGGCTTTCACGCAGCAGCGGCTCGAAGCGCTGGCCAATGATGAATTCGGTACTGCCACCCCCGATGTCCGCCACCAGGCGCTTGCCCGGGGTGTCGGCCAGGGTGTGGGAGACGCCGAGGTAAATGAGGCGGGCTTCTTCACGGCCGGAGATGACTTCCACCGGATGGCCGAGGATCTCTTCGGCACGGCGGATGAATTCACCGCGGTTGCGCGCTTCGCGCAGGGCGTTGGTGCCCACGATCCTCACCGCGCCCAGGGGCATGCCGTTGATCAGTTGGGCAAACCGCTTGAGGCAATCGAGCCCGCGCTGGATGGATTCTTCGCTCAGTTGACGGTCTTCGTCGATACCGGCGGCCAGCTGGACCTTTTCGCCGAGCCGCTCAAGAATGCGGATTTCCCCGTTCTGGGCTTTGGCAACGACCATGTGGAAGCTGTTGGAGCCCAGGTCGATGGCGGCGATCAGGGAAAGATTCTTGGCTTGGGATGGCGGCATGGTCAAAAAGTCTCGGTCGATAACCTCGACATCCTGCCACGATCAACCGCTCACGCCAACGCAAAGGCGACCGCTTTGCGGACAATCGCGAGCAGGCTCGCTCCCACAGGTTCTCGGTTGCCGCGATTTTTCAGGCGAGGCAGGACGAGTGTGGGAGCGAGCCTGCTCGCGATGGCGTCAGAGCCGGTACCGCAGAACCTCAGGCCGCAGGTTCAACCGTCCCGATAAAATTCGCCAGCTCCGGCGTCTTCGGATTGGCAAACAACACCTTGGGATCGCCCACTTCATGCACCTTGCCCTGGTGCATGAACACCAGTTTGTCCCCCACTTCCCGGGCGAAACGCATTTCATGGGTGACCATGATCAGGGTCATGCCTTCCTTGGCCAGTTGCCGCACCACGCTGAGCACCTCATTGACCAGCTCCGGGTCCAGGGCTGAGGTAATTTCGTCACACAGCAGCACTTTCGGCGACATCGCCAGGGCCCGGGCGATCGCTACCCTTTGTTGCTGGCCACCGGACAAGCGGTCCGGGAAGGCGTCGAATTTTTCGCCGAGCCCGACCCGCTCCAGCATCTGCCGAGCCAGTTCAGCGGCTTTGGCCTTGGGCACTTTCTGTACAACTTGCGGGGCGAGCATTACGTTCTCGCCAGCGGTCAGGTGTGGAAACAGGTTGAACTGCTGGAACACCATCCCGACTTTCTGCCGCAGGCTGCGCAGGTCGGCGCGAGCGGCGTCGAGGTATTCGCCGTCGACTTCGATCACACCGTCGTTGATCGATTCCAGACCATTGAGGGTGCGCAACAAGGTGGACTTGCCCGAACCACTGCGGCCGATGATCGCCACCACCTGGCCTTCCTCGACGGTCAGGTCGATGCCTTTGAGCACGTGGTGATCGCCGTAGTATTTATGCAGGGCGGAAATTCTAAGCAGAGGCATGCAGTCTCCTTTCCAGGTAGCGCGCACTGAGGGACAAGGGGTAGCAGAGCAGGAAATAACCGAGGGCCACCAGGCCATACACCATGAACGGTTCGAACGTGGCGTTGGCGAGCATGCCGCCGGTCTTGGTCAGCTCGGTAAAACCAATGATTGAGGTCACCGCGGTGCCTTTGACCACTTGCACCGAAAAACCCACGGTTGGCGCCACGGCGATGCGCAGGGCCTGGGGCAGAATCACATAGCGCAGTTGTTCCAGCGGATTGAGGGCCAGGCTCGAGGAGGCTTCCCACTGGCCGTTGGGGATCGCCTCGACGCAACCGCGCCAGATCTCCGCCAGGTAGGCGCTGGTAAACAGCGTCAAGGCAATCGCCGCCGCCATCCACGGGGAGATTTCCACCCCGGCCAGTGCTACGCCGAAGAACACCAGAAACAGCTGCATCAACAACGGCGTGCCCTGGAACAGCTCAATGTAGGTGCGAGCAACGTTGCGGGGCAGGGCGCCTTTGGAGATGCGCAGCACCATGACCAGCAAACCGATCACGCCGCCACCGATAAACGCCACCAGCGACAAGGCCAGGGTCCATTGCAGGCCCGTGAGCAGGTTGCGCACCACGTCCCAGAAAGTGAAATCGCTCATTGGCTGCTCCTGGCGATATACCGACGACCCACCCAGTTCAAAAACTGGCGGATCAACAGCGCCATGCACAAGTAGATCAGCGTGGTCAGCGCATAGGTTTCAAAGGCGCGGAAGTTGCGCGACTGAATGAAGTTGGCGGCGAAGCTCAACTCTTCGGTGGCGATCTGCGAGCAGACCGCCGAACCGAGCATCACGATGATGATCTGGCTGCTCAGGGCCGGCCAGACCTTGCCCAGCGCCGGCAACAGCACCACGTAGCGGAAGGCTTCGAAGCGGCTCATCGCCAGGGCCGCGGCGGCTTCCAGTTGCCCTCGTGGAATGGCCTGGATGCCGGCGCGGATAATTTCGGTGGAGTAGGCGCCGAGGTTGATCACCATCGCCAGGATCGCCGCCTGCCATTCGGAAATCTGCAGGCCCAGGGACGGCAAACCAAAGAAGATGAAAAACAGCTGCACCAGGAACGGCGTGTTGCGGATCAGCTCCACGTACACGCCGAAGATCGCCGCGAACGGACGAATGTTCCACGCCCGCACCACGGCCCCGACGATGCCCAGGCTGACCCCGAGCAGCGCGCCGATGGCTGTCAGTTCCAGGGTAAACAGCGCGCCGCGCAACAGCAGCTCGGTGTTTTGCACCACCGGCATAAAATCGAACTGATAAGCCATGCTCAGCCTCTCAAGCGACGGTCAGAGGTCGGCCGGCAACGGTTGCTTGAGCCAGGTCTGGGAATTTTTTTCCAGGCTGCCATCGGTCTTGGCGGTGGCCAGGATCTGGTTAACCTTGTCCAGCAGCGCCGGCTCGTTCTTGTTCACGCCGACGTACACCGGCGAGTCCTTGAGTTTCACTTTCAACGCCGGGACGCGCTTGGGGTTGCGTTCGCTGATGGCGACCATCACCACGTTACCGCTGGCGATCAGGTCCACCTGGCCGGCCAGGTAGGCGGCGATGGTCGAGTTGTTGTCTTCGAAGCGCTTGATGGTGGTGCCTTCGGGAGCGACCTTGGTCAGTTCGATGTCTTCGATGGCGCCACGGGTGACGCTGATGGTCTTGCCCTTGAGGTCGTCCAGGCTATTGATTGCCGCCTCGGGCGGGCCGAACACGGCGAGGTAGAACGGCGCGTAGGCACTGGAGAAGTCGATGACTTTTTCACGCTCCGGGTTCTTGCCCAGGCTGGAGATCACCAGGTCGACCTTGCCGGTGGTCAGGAATGGAATGCGGTTGGTGCTGTTGACCGGCGTCAGTTCAAGTTTGACCTTGAGCTGGTCGGCCAGCAGTTTCGCGGTGTCGATGTCCAGGCCGCGGGGTTTCATATCCGGACCTACCGAACCGAACGGCGGGAAGTCCTGGGGCACTGCAACCTTGAGGGTGCCCCGCTTGACCACGTCTTCCAGGCCATCGGCGTGGGCGGGTAGCTGAATGAGCATCAGGCTGGCAAACAGGGCAGTGAGCAGGGCGCTGCAACGCTGAATCATGGCGAATCTCCGCAATCGGTGATGTGATTTCTGCGTTCGGACAGAGCACAGGCCATGCCAAACCCACTTTTCATCGGCCAAAGCCACGGATTTACTGGTCAGGGGCGGTCTTACTGGTCTGAACAGTTGCGCTGCGTTTCGCACCTTTATCGGGCGTCGGTATTTGCCGCCGAACCCTACTGGGGCACGACTTGCCGGGCGCGGTGAATAGCTTTACAACTACCCGCTCTTTGGTCCGGTTTGTCTGAAAAACCATGAATTCCATCTCTCGTGCCGTTCCCGAATTGGCGCTGCAAGCCATCCGCAAACTGATCGCCGATGAAGGCTTCGGTCCTGGGGATGCGCTGCCCTCGCAACGGGATCTGGCGTTGCAACTGGGTGTTAGCCGGGCGTCCCTGCGTGAAGCGCTTTCGTCGTTGAGCGCCCTGGGGATGATCAGCGTGCAGCCGGGCAAAGGGGTGTTCGTCCAATCGTCGGTGCAGGTTTCACGCAGCGAGTCGCCGCCAGGCTGGCCGTTCGCGGCCCAGGCCTCGCCGGTGGATATCTTCCAGTTGCGTTATGCCCTGGAAGGCTTCGCGGCCGGGTTGGCGGCGGTGACGCTGAGCGCCGATGAACTCGATACCCTGGAAGACAACGTCGAGGCGATGCGCCGGGAATTGAAGGTTGGGGATTTCGACGCTGCGGCGCGGCTGGATTTCGAATTTCATCGGCGAATCCTGCTGGCCAGCGGCAACCAGGCGATGCTGAGCATTCTCACCGCCAGCGCGGATATCTTTCTGGAAAGCCAGAAACTACCGTTCATCAGAGCGGAGCGGGCGATGGAAACGTGGCAGGAACACCGTAAAATCCTTCGCGCCTTGGCCCGTCGCGCTTCAGGCGCTGCTCAAAAAGCCATGCAGGAACATGTACGTAACGCTGCGTTGCGTACCGGAATTTCCTTCGTAGCCCCTGCTGCCCCGTGACTTGAGCTATACCCAAATACATCTGGCACCATAGCGAGACTCAATCAACTCAAGCTTCCTGAACCTGGGAAGGGCAGCTATGATGGGCCACGTTTTTTTGCTGACAACCCCGGAGATTTCAATGAGCAGCGATCTGATCAAACACGTTAGCGACGATAGCTTCGAGGCTGACGTACTCAAGGCCGAAGGCGCGGTACTGGTCGACTATTGGGCTGAGTGGTGCGGTCCCTGCAAAATGATCGCCCCGGTTCTGGACGAAATTGCCGAGACTTACAAAGGCAAGCTGACCGTTGCCAAGCTGAACATCGACGAGAATCAGGAAACTCCGGCCAAGCACGGCGTGCGTGGTATCCCGACCCTGATGCTGTTCAAGAACGGCAACGTCGAAGCCACCAAGGTTGGCGCGCTGTCGAAATCGCAGCTGGCCGCTTTCCTCGACGCTAACATCTAAGCGCCGAATGCCATTGAAAAAGCCCCGCAAATCGCGGGGCTTTTTCGTTATTCGGGGCTAGACGCTCGCAAACTCAGGTGTTACATTCGGCCCCGCACTGGTTTCTCCATTGCCCCCTGCAAGCCGTCGCCGACGCACTCCTTTCGAATAAGTACGCGATCCTGTCGCCTTCTCTGCGGCGCGGCCTCATTAAGCCAAAAGCTTAATTTCCCCCCTCCATAAATGATTACGTCATTCCTATATGAATCTGACTGAACTCAAGCAAAAGCCGATTACCGAACTGCTCGAATTGGCCGAACAGATGGGCATAGAAAATATGGCCCGTTCGCGCAAGCAGGACGTGATTTTCTCCCTGCTCAAAAAGCACGCGAAAAGCGGCGAGGAAATCTCCGGTGATGGCGTGCTGGAGATTCTCCAGGACGGCTTCGGCTTCCTCCGCTCCGCAGACGCTTCTTATCTTGCCGGCCCAGACGATATCTACGTCTCGCCGAGCCAGATCCGTCGCTTCAACTTGCGCACCGGTGACACCATCGTTGGCAAGATCCGTCCTCCGAAGGAAGGCGAGCGTTACTTCGCGCTGCTCAAGGTCGACACCATCAACTTCGACCGTCCGGAAAACGCGAAGAACAAGATTCTCTTCGAGAACCTGACCCCGCTGTTCCCGACCGTGCGCATGAAGATGGAAGCCGGCAACGGTTCCACCGAAGACCTCACCGGTCGTGTCATCGACCTGTGCGCACCCATCGGCAAAGGCCAGCGCGGTCTGATCGTGGCGCCGCCGAAAGCGGGCAAGACGATCATGCTGCAGAACATCGCGGCCAACATCGCCCGTAACAACCCTGAAGTTCATCTGATCGTGCTGCTGA
Source organism: Pseudomonas sp. LBUM1664 (assembly GCF_059695895.1). Taxonomy (NCBI): domain Bacteria; kingdom Pseudomonadati; phylum Pseudomonadota; class Gammaproteobacteria; order Pseudomonadales; family Pseudomonadaceae; genus Pseudomonas; species Pseudomonas sp. LBUM1664. The sequence continues at coordinate 255,628 of NZ_CP166791.1, forward strand.
TCGATGAGCGTCCGGAAGAAGTGACCGAGATGCAGCGCACCGTGCGCGGCGAAGTGGTTGCCTCGACGTTCGACGAGCCGCCGACCCGCCACGTGCAGGTTGCCGAAATGGTGATCGAGAAGGCCAAGCGCCTGGTCGAACACAAGAAAGACGTGGTGATCCTGCTGGACTCCATCACCCGTCTGGCCCGTGCCTACAACACCGTGATCCCGAGCTCCGGCAAGGTGCTGACCGGTGGTGTCGATGCCCACGCCCTGGAGAAACCGAAACGTTTCTTCGGCGCCGCGCGCAACATCGAAGAAGGTGGCTCGCTGACCATCATCGCCACCGCGCTGGTTGAAACCGGCTCGAAGATGGACGAAGTGATCTACGAAGAATTCAAAGGCACGGGCAACATGGAACTGCCTCTGGATCGCAAGATCGCCGAAAAGCGCGTCTTCCCGGCCATCAACATCAACCGTTCCGGCACCCGCCGCGAAGAGTTGCTGACTGCCGAGGACGAGCTGCAGCGCATGTGGATCCTGCGCAAGCTGCTGCATCCTATGGATGAAGTTGCTGCCATCGAGTTCCTGGTCGACAAGCTGAAACAGACCAAGACCAACGATGAGTTCTTCCTGTCGATGAAACGCAAGTAAATCGAGCGGGCGAGCAAGAGCCGGGGAAACCCGGCTTTTTGCTATCTGTGCATTCACTATTTTGAGCGGGCAGCGTTAAACTCGGGCCCCCGAACGCCACGGCCACCATGAGGCTTTTGCATGCAGTATCGCGACTTGCGCGACTTTATCAGCGGTCTGGAACAGCGCGGCGAACTCAAGCGCATCCAGGTGCCGGTGTCCCCAGTGCTGGAAATGACCGAGGTCTGCGACCGTACCCTGCGAGCCAAGGGGCCGGCGTTGTTATTCGAAAACCCGACAGGTTATGACATTCCGGTGCTGGGCAACCTGTTCGGCACGCCGGAGCGCGTGGCCTTGGGCATGGGCGCCGAAGCTGTCAGCGAACTGCGCGAGATCGGCAAGCTGCTGGCGTTCCTCAAGGAGCCCGAGCCGCCGAAAGGTTTGAAGGACGCGTGGTCCAAGCTGCCGATTTTCCGCAAGGTCATTTCCATGGCGCCGAAAGTCGTCAAGGACGCGATCTGCCAGGAAGTGGTGATCGAGGGTGACGATGTCGACCTGGCAATGCTTCCGGTGCAGACCTGCTGGCCGGGCGATGTCGGGCCGCTGATCACCTGGGGCCTGACCGTCACCAAAGGGCCGAACAAGGACCGCCAGAACCTCGGTATCTATCGCCAGCAGGTGATTGGCCGCAACAAGGTCATCATGCGCTGGCTGAGCCACCGTGGGGGTGCGCTGGACTACCGCGAGTGGTGTGAAAAACACCCCGGCCAGCCATTCCCGGTGTCCGTGGCCCTGGGCGCGGATCCGGCGACCATCCTCGGTGCCGTCACGCCGGTGCCTGACAGCCTCTCCGAATATGCTTTCGCCGGCCTGTTGCGTGGCAACCGCACCGAGCTGGTGAAATGCCGCGGCAACGACCTGCAAGTGCCGGCCACCGCCGAAATCATCCTCGAAGGCGTGATCCACCCCGGCGAAATGGCCGACGAAGGCCCGTACGGCGACCACACCGGCTACTACAACGAAGTCGACAGCTTCCCGGTGTTCACCGTCGAGCGCATCACCCATCGGATCAAACCGATTTACCACAGCACCTACACCGGCCGGCCGCCCGACGAGCCGGCCATTCTCGGTGTGGCGCTGAACGAAGTGTTCGTGCCGATCCTGCAGAAGCAATTTCCGGAAATCACCGACTTCTACCTGCCGCCGGAAGGCTGTTCGTACCGGATGGCCATCGTGACCATGAAGAAGTCGTATCCGGGGCATGCCAAGCGGGTGATGCTCGGAGTCTGGTCGTTTTTGCGACAGTTCATGTACACCAAGTTCGTTATCGTCACTGATGACGATATCAACGCACGGGACTGGAACGACGTGGTCTGGGCCATCACCACGCGCATGGACCCCAAGCGCGACACAGTGATGATCGAGAATACGCCGATCGACTACCTCGATTTTGCCTCGCCGGTGTCTGGCCTGGGGTCGAAGATGGGGCTCGATGCCACGCATAAATGGCCCGGTGAAACCACGCGTGAGTGGGGCCGGGTTATCGTCAAGGATGAAGCCGTTACCCAACGGATCGATGCCATCTGGAATCAATTAGGAATAGATTGATGCGTGTAACCTTGCAGCCTTCCGGCGCGGTGCTGGAGATACGGCCCGCCGAGCGGATTCTCGATGGCGCGCGGCGCCTGGGCTACGAATGCCCGCAAAGCTGCCGCAACGGCAACTGCCACGTCTGTGGTGCGTTGTTGGTGGAAGGCCGCGTGGAACAGGCCGGCGAGGTGCGCGATCACGGTGAGATTTTCACCTGCATCGCCGAACCTCTGGAGGACTGCGTGGTGTTATGGGATGGCGTGCTGTCGCCGGGTGAGTTGCCGGTACGCACTCTGGCGTGCCAGGTCGCCGAGTGCGCCGATGTCGGCGGCGATGTCTGGCGGGTGCGCCTGCGTGCCCCGGCGGGCAAGCCGCCGCGCTATCACGCCGGGCAGTACTTGATGATCGAACGGGAGAATGGCGAAAAATCGGCGTTCTCCCTGGCCTCGGCGCCGCATTCGGGGCGCGATCTGCAATTGCATGTATTAGTGCGCGAAAGCAGTGCACAGGCGCTGCTGGAGCAACTGCGGCGCAACCCCAGCGTGCGCATCGAAATGCCCTTCGGCGACACCCACTTGTCTGAGCTGCCGGACGGTCCGCTGGTGCTAATCGCCGCCGGAACCGGCATGGCGCAGATGCACAGCCTGATCGAGCATTGCCGTGCAGCGGGGTTCAAGCACCCGGTACATCTGTATTGGGGTGTGCGGCGTCCGGAAGATTTCTATGAAATCGAGCATTGGGACGAGTGGAAAAAGCTGCCAAATCTGTTCCTGCACAAAGTCGTCAGCGACTTGTGTGGCTGGGAAGGGCGCTGCGGGATGCTCCACGAAGCCGTGTGCGAGGACATCAGCGATCTCTCGCACGTGCATGTCTACGCCAGCGGCTCGCCGGCCATGATCTACGCCACGCTCGATGCGTTGGTAGAAGCCGGCATGGACGCCCACCAAATGCGCGCCGACGTGTTTGCGTATGCGCCGCGCGCTTGAATAACGAATGATCCCAAGTCTTGGCTCATGTGCTTTTGGTGGCGAGGGAGCAAGCTCCCTCGCCACGGGTAGATATAACTTCATATATTCTGTTTCGATATTTAGTCTTCGGGCTAGATACCGATAACGTATATATGACGCTTATGGCATTCAACTTGCCTTAAATCCAGTAAGTGCCAGCGTTATGACGACGCCTTCCTATCCGCGAGGAGCCAAACGCTAACGGCCATGACCGCTATCGAATCCGCCATTACCTGCGCGCCGTACCCGCCACGACTCGATCTGGGGCCGCAGTTGACCCGCGAGCAATTGCTCGCCTCGATGCAATTGACCATGAGCCTTCACCAGGGCGGGCCGGTTTGGCTGTTCGCTTACGGGTCGTTGATCTGGCGGCCGGAGTGCACGGCGGTGGAGCGGATGCGCGGCCGGGTCCATGGTTATCATCGCGGTTTGTATTTGTGGTCTCACGAACATCGCGGCACTCCGGAATTGCCGGGGTTGGTGTTCGGTCTGGATCGCGGCGGTTCGTGCAGCGGTTTCGCTTACCGATTGCCGCAAGAGAACCTCGAGGATTCGCTGTTTGCCTTGTGGCAGCGCGAGATGCCGTTCCCGTCCTATCGCCCCCACTGGCTCAGTTGCCGTCTCGAAGATGGCAGCCGGGTGCAGGCCTTGGGCTTTGTACTGGAGCGACACCTGCCCAGCTATGCCGGCAACTTGCCGGATCATGTGCTGAGCCAGGTGTTCGAAAGCGCCTGCGGGCGTTATGGCACCACTCGCGATTATGTCGAGCAAACCATCCACGCCCTGCGCAGCCACGCCATGCCAGACCGGAACCTGGAGGCGCGGCTCAAGCGCTGTAAATCAGCGCTGGATCAGGCCACCGCTTCGCGGCTCTGACTGGCGACTTGCTTGTGCCACAGGGTTGGCGCGAGAAAGGCCATCGCCAGCAGGCAGGCAGCAACCAGCAGGACAAAGCCACCGTCCCAGCCAAAATGGTCCACGGTGTAGCCCATTGCGGCACTGGCCGCGACCGAGCCGCCCAGGTAGCCGAATAGGCCAGTGAAACCCGCTGCGGTGCCGGCGGCCTTCTTAGGCGCCAGTTCCAGCGCCTGCAAACCGATCAGCATGACTGGGCCGTAGATCAGAAAACCGATGGAAACCAGGGCGATCATGTCGACGGTGGGGTTGCCGGCCGGGTTGAGCCAGTACACCAGCGTTGCCACGGTCACCAGGGCCATGAACACCATGCCCGTCAGGCCACGGTTGCCACGGAAGATTTTGTCCGACATCCAGCCGCACAGCAGCGTACCGGGAATGCCTGCCCACTCGTAGAAGAAATACGCCCAGGAGCTTTTATCCACCGTGAAGCCCTTGGCTTCCTTGAGGTAGGTCGGCGCCCAGTCCAGCACGCCGTAGCGCAGCAGGTAAACGAAAACGTTGGCCATGGCGATGTACCAGAGCATTTTGTTGCGCAGCACGTATTTGACGAAGATTTCCTTGGCGCTGAATTCGTTCTCGTGGCTGGCGTCGTAGCCTTGCGGGTAATCGTTCTTGTATTTCTCGATCGGCGGCAGGCCCACCGATTGCGGGGTGTCGCGCATGGTCACGAAGGCAAACACCGCCACCAGCAGCGCCACGGCGGCAGGCACATAAAAAGCTGCGTACCAGTCATTGAACCAGCCCATCCCCAGCAGGAACAGCGGGCCAATCAGGCCACCGCCGACGTTATGCGCCACGTTCCAGACCGACACCACGCCGCCGCGTTCTTTCTGTGACCACCAGTGCACCATGGTCCGGCCACTGGGCGGCCAGCCCATGCCCTGGGCCCAGCCATTGATGAACAGCAGGATGAACATCATGGTCACGCTGGACGTCGCCCAAGGCGCGAAACCGAAAACGAACATCACCCCCGCCGACACCAGCAAACCGAATGGCAGGAAATAGCGCGGGTTGGAGCGGTCGGACACCAGGCCCATCAAAAACTTCGAAAGCCCGTAGGCGATGGCGATCGCCGACATGGCCAAGCCCAACTGACCTCGGGTGTAGCCTTCGTCGATCAGGTACGGCATGGCCAGGGAGAAGTTCTTGCGCAGCAGGTAATAGCCGGCGTAGCCAATGAAGATGCCGGCGAAGATCTGCCAGCGAAGGCGTCGGTAGGTGCTGTCTATTGTTTCTTCAGGCAGGGATGCCTGATGTGCGGCAGGACGAAAGAAAGCAAACATTCAAGTGCTCCAGATTCTTGTTATGACTGCGGATGCGAATGTTACAGTTTCGTTACCGAAAATAGCATGGCTTAATTGGGGGTAAATAGCGGAAATGTTGCTTGATGAATGTTCTTAAACGAACATGTCGTTCAGACATAAGCTGATGGCGTTTTAGGAATTGTCGCTGCAGGCATTGTCATGCGCTGACCGTCGCGGTCCGGAGCGTCAGGCGCCCGGACCGTAGTCGCATTCAGCGCACCTGCACAACCACCTTGCCCACCGCCTTGCGCTGCCCCAGGTCATTGATCGCCTGGGCAGCGTTGCTCAGTGGATACACCTGCGAGACCAGTGGCTTGAGCTTGCCTTCGGCGAACCAGCCGAACAGTTGCTGGAAGTTGGCGGCGTTGTCCTGGGGCTGGCGCTGGGCGAAGGAGCCCCAGAACACACCGACCACGGCAGCACCCTTGAGCAGGGCCAGGTTCACCGGCAGTTCGGGGATGCGTCCACTGGCAAAGCCCACCACCAATAGCCGGCCATTCCATGCGATGGCGCGGATGGCCTGGTCGAACAGGTCGCCGCCCACCGGGTCGTAGATCACATCGGCGCCCTGGCCGTCGGTGAGGCGCTTGATTTCGTCCTTGAGGCTGGTTTCGCTGTAGTTGATCAGTTCGTCGGCGCCGGCCGCCTTGGCCACGGCGAGTTTTTCCGCGCTGCTGGCGGCGGCGATCACCCGGGCGCCCATGGCCTTGCCGATTTCCACCGCCGCCAGGCCGACGCCGCCGGATGCGCCGAGCACCAGCAGGGTTTCGCCCGGTTGCAGGTTGGCCCGCTGCTTGAGGGCGTGCATCGAGGTGCCGTAGGTCATGCTGAAGGCGGCTGCGGTGTTGAAGTCCATGGAAGCAGGGATCGGCAACACGTTGTAGCCGGGCACTGCCACCTGTTCGGCAAAGCTGCCCCAGCCAGTCAGTGCCATGACCCGGTCACCGACCTTCAGGTGGCTGACCTTTTCACCCACTGCACTGACCACGCCAGCGGCTTCGCCACCGGGGGAAAACGGGAAGGGCGGCTTGAATTGATATTTGCCCTGGATGATCAGCGTGTCAGGGAAATTCACCCCGGCGGCATGCACGTCCAGCAGCACTTCGTTCTTTTTCGCGACAGGGCTGGCGACGTCTTCCAGCACCAGCGATTCGGCGGGACCGAATTCTTTGCACAGCACGGCTTTCATCAGGGCTATTCCTTTGGGAGTGATGGCCGATAAGTGTAGGTGTGAGAGTCAACGGGTCAACGAGCATGCCCCGCCCTGATAGCCGGCCATAAGCTTGTGCTTGAACGGCGGGGCGGTATGCTGGGCCGCAAATCGGATGAGGAGTCAATTGTGAAAGCGCGGATCATGTTGATGCTGGCCCTGTCGTTGCCTGTGGCGGTGATGGCTGAAGAGGCCAAGGAAGCGAAAGAAGGCGAGGCGCCGAAGGTCAGTTACATCACCCTTAGCCCGCCTTTTGTCGGCAATTACGGGCTCGATGGCTCGCCGAAGCTAAGGGTCTACAAAGCCGACGTGGCCTTGCGCGTCACGGGCGATGCCGCCGTTGCGGCGGTGAAGGCTAACGAGCCGCTGATTCGCAACCAATTGGTGGCGTTGTTCGCACAGCAGACCGTCGAGTCTATGAATAACGTCGAAGCCAAGGAAAAGCTGCGCCAGGAAGCATTGAAGCAAACCCAGCAAGTGATGAACGACGAGACGGGTAAGCCGATGGTGGATGATCTGTTGTTCAACAATTTGATCATTCAATAAGTCGAATAGATCGTAGTTTTCGGCAGCCCCATGAACCTATAGGTGCTGCCGAAGGCTGCGATTTTTCATTCAGGAGGCCAGGGTTTTTCGGAACCGTCCCAGGGCGATTGCAAAGAACAAAAGTCCTATCGCCGCCAGCGCCAGAAGATCTGGCCATACCACGTCAACCCCTGCATCACGGAACAGAATCGCCGAGCTAAGACTGACGAAGTGGGTCGAAGGCGAGCCTTGCATCACCCATTGCAACCATTGCGGCATGCTGTCCAGCGGCGTGCTGCCGCCTGATAACAGCAACATGGGGATGATCACTGGGATCGACAGCAAACCGAATTGCGGTGTCGAACGGGCCAGGGTGGCGAGAAAGATGCCCAATGCGGTGCTGGCAAACAGATAGAGCGCGGTCACCAGCAGGAAAAGCACCATGGAGCCGGCAAGCGGCACTCCCAGCGCGGCCTTGACGACGATTTCCAGGGACGCCCAAGTGCACAGCACCACCACCAGCATGTTGCTCCAGATTTTTGCCAGCATGATTTCCAGCGCCGTCAATGGCAGTACCAACAAGTGATCAAGGGTGCCGTGCTCGCGTTCGCGTAGCAGTGCGGTGCCCGTCAGGATGATGGCCAGGATCGTGATGTTATTGACGATCTGGATCACCGCCAGAAACCACCCGCCCTCAAGGTTGGTATTGAACAGCGAACGGGTAGTCAGCTGTACGGGCGTTTGTTCGCCAGCTTGTGCCTGGCCGCTGTAGGCCATCAGTTCCTGTTGGAAAATTCGCCCGATATAGCCGGCGCCCATGAACGCCTGGCTCATGGCGGTGGCATCGACGTTGAGTTGCAGCGACGGTTCGCGTCCGGCGAGCAGGTCGGCCTGGAAGTTGGCGGGCACATTAATCACAAACGTATAGCGGCCTCTGTCCATGGCGTTGTCCAGTTCGGTATAGGGCAGCGTCACCGGGTTCTGAAACTCCGGCGGTCGCAGGGCCTGGGCCAACTGGCGTGAGAGGTGGCTATGATCTTCATCCACCAGCGCGACGCTGGCGTTGTGGACACCGATCACCGAACCGGCGGCCGGCATGTAGATCGCCACGGTGAACGCGTAGGCCAAAAACAGCAGCAAAACGGAGTCGTATCGCAGGCTGGTAAGTTCCTTGAGGCCAAGGCGCCAGATGTGTGAAAGGGTGTGCATCAGGCCTCCTGTTTTTTCAGCATGACCAGGCTGAGGCCGGTGAACCCCAGGAAAAATCCGAACAACGCCAGGCATTGCGGCCATAGCTGACGCAAATCCAAGGCCTTGGTGAAGGTGCCGACCGCGATGTCCAGAAAGTGCCCGGCAGGAAACAACTGCCCCATCACTGACGCTGCGCCTTCCAGGGACGAGCGCGGCACGATCAGCCCCGAGAACTGGATAGTCGGTAGGCTGGTGATGATCATCGTGCCGAGGATCGCCGCGATCTGGGTACGGGTGAACGCTGAGATCAACAACCCCATGCTGGTGGTCGCCAACACATAAAGCAGGCCACCCAGCGCCAGTGTGAGGCCGCTGCCTTTGAATGGGACGCCGAACAGCCAGCGGTTCATTGCTGTCAGCAGGGCCAGATTAATCAGGCTGATCGCCAGGTAGGGCGCTTGTTTACCCAGCAAGAATTCGAGGCGGGTCAGGGGGGTGGCGTAGAAGTTGGTGATTGAACCCAGTTCCTTCTCCCGTACGATACCCAGCGCCGTCAACATGGCTGGAATGAACGCCAGGATCAATGCCATCACCCCTGGGCCGATGGCATTGACGCTGACCACGTCCTGGTTGTAGCGGAACCGCGTCTCCAGATTCGCGCCGGGCTGCCCGGCTGGTGCGGGGCTGCTCTGTTCGACCAGTTGCGTAAGGTTGGCCTCATGCACGGCCTGGACGTAGTTGCGACTGGTTTCGGCGCGAAACGGCATGCCACCGTCCAACCAGGCGCCTACCGTTGGCTGGCGACCTGCGTAAAGGTCACGACCGAAACCGGGTGGTATTTCCAGGGCCAGTTTGATTTCCGAACGCTGCAAACGTCGATGCAGCTCCGTTGCGTCGCGGATGATCGGCTGCTCCTCGAAATAGCGGGAGCTGCGGAACGCTTCCAGATAAGCGCGACTTTGCGGGCTTTGATCCTGGTCATACACGGCGAAGGCAAGGTTCTCCACGTCGAGGGAGATACCGAAGCCGAAGACCACCATCATGAACAACGCCCCCAGTAAGGCAAAGGCCATCCGCACTTTGTCTCGCAGCAGCTCCTTGCCTTCTCTGCTGGCGACGGCCAACAGTCGGCCGAGGCTGAGGCCGTGCCGGTCCTGCGGGGCGTCACTGCTGTCGAGGGTCACGGGGGAGGCGTCCTGCGTCGCCTCACCCTGGGCTTGTTCCAGGCACGTGACAAACGCCGCTTCCAGGGTCTGGCCATTGAACTGCTTCTGCAAGGCGGCCGGTGTGTCGCAGGCCAGAACCTTGCCAGCATGCATCAGCGAAATACGATCGCAGCGCTGGGCCTCGTTCATGAAATGAGTGGAAAGAAAAATCGTCACACCCTGCTCACGAGACAATTCGATCAACAGCCGCCAAAAATCATCCCGCGCTGCCGGGTCAACGCCCGAGGTCGGCTCATCGAGGATCAATACTTCCGGGCGATGCAGCACCGCCACTGCCAGGGACAAGCGCTGACGCAGACCCAGGGGCAGCGCGCCGGAAGGCTGGTCTGCCAGCTCCTGAAGATTGAAGCGCTGGATCAACTCATCGATGCGCTGGCGGCTCTGGGCTGTGGGCAGGTCGAATAATTTCGCGTGCAAGGCCAGGTTCTGGCGCACGCTTAATTCACCGTACAGTGAAAAGCTCTGAGACATGAAGCCCACCCGTTTACGGGTGGCCAGGTCCTTGGCATTGACCGGGTTGCCCAGCAGTCGAGCGCTGCCTTCGCTGGCGGGTATCAGCCCGGTCAGCACTTTCATGGTGGTGGTCTTGCCACAACCGTTGGAGCCCAGGAAACCAAAGATCTCACCGCGACCAATGGCGAAGCTGACCTTGTCTACGGCGGTGAAATCACCGAAGCGCAGGGTGAGGTCGTGGGCTTCGATGGCGATGTCGACGGCGCCGTCGGTTCTGGGGGGGATCGTCAGCGGCTCGGCGTTGTGGCCGCTGTTGCCCTGAAAATGGGTGAAGGCCGAATCGAGTTTGCCGTCGGGCGTGACGCCAGCCAGCTCGGCACTTAGCCCTTTGGCAATCAAACGACCGCCGTCGAGCATCAGGCAGTGCTCGAATTGTTCGGCCTCTTCCATATAGGCCGTGGCGACCAGCAGGGTCAGTTGCGGCCGTTGTCGGCGCACGTCCTCCACCAGTTCCCAAAAGCGTCGGCGCGACAGCGGGTCCACGCCAGTGGTGGGTTCGTCGAGAATCAGCAAGTCCGGTTCGTGGATCAGCGCGCAACATAAGCCGAGTTTTTGTTTCATGCCGCCGGACAGCTTGCCCGCCGGGCGGTCGGCAAAACGCTGTAGATCGGTCGCCAGCAGCAGCGTGCCCATGCGTTGTTCACATTTTGCCCGCGATAGCCCGAACAGCGTGGCGAAAAACCGAATGTTTTCGCGTATCGACAAGTCAGGATAGAGGTTGCCCCCCAACCCTTGAGGCATGAACGCAATGCGTCGATAGAGGGTCTTTCGATGGTGCCGGTCCGCGATCGATGCGCCCAGCACGTCCAGTTGGCCGTGCTGGAGTTTTTTCACGCCGGCAATCAGGCTCAGCAGGCTCGATTTGCCCGCACCGTCTGGGCCGATCAGGCCGCAGCGGGTGCCGGCGGGCAGACTGAAAGTGATATCGCTCAAGGCCATGTGCTGGCCGTAGTAGTGTTCGAGGCCTGAAGCGTGCAGTGCCGGTTCGGTGAGGGGGACGCTCATTGCAAGTTGGCCGGCCAGTCGATGGGGCCGGTGCGCACGTAACCTGCGCCGGGCATGCCGGGCTTGGCCTGGGGAACTTCGCCGGGCCGGGTCAGGCGTACCTTGACGCGGAACACCAATTTCTGGCGTTCGTCACGGGTTTCGACTTCTTTGGGGGTGAACTGGGATTTGGCCGCGACGAAGCTGATCTTTGCTGGCAGCGGTCGCTCGGGCAGGGCGTCAAGCAGCAGGCGTGCTTCGTCGCCTACCGCCAGTTTCCCGGCCACGGACGCCGACAGGTAAAGGTTCATGTATTGGTCGTTTGGATCAATCATCAAGAGTACCCGTCCACCGGCCCCCAGCACCTCGCCCGGCTCGGCCAGGCGCAACTGGATCACCCCGTCGATCGGTGCCCGCAAACTGCTGTCATCGATTTCGCTTGTCAGTTGGGCCACCTGGGCCTGGGTCGCACCGATGGCAGCCGCTGCCGCCGATACCTGGGCTCGGGCAGCGTTAACCGCAGCGGTGGCGGTGTCGAAGTGGGCTTGTTGCTGATCGATGACTTGGCCGCTGGCAAATCCGCGCTTGGACAGCTCCTGGTTCCGTTTGAGTTCCTGATGGGCGAGCAACTGTTCGCTTTGGCGCAGTTGTACGGTGGCCTGGGCGGCGGTGAGGTTTTCCCGGGCGCGCACCACCTCGGCTTCGGCCTGGTTGCGCTGGGCCTCCAGGGTGCGGGTGTCCATGCGCGCCAGCAGTTGGCCTTTGGTTACGTTGTCGCCTTCATTGACATGAACTTCGGCCAGGCGTCCTGGCGTCTTGCTGGCGATCTGGACTTCAGTGGCCTCAAGACGGCCATTGCCCATGCTCAGGCCTTCTGGCAGGCGATCATGCCGTGATTTCCAGTAGCCGAAACCGCCAGCGGCTAGCAGCACGGTCATCAAGGCGAGGGCAAAAAAACGCGAAATACGATGGTTCGTCGACATGTCCGGCATCCTGCGGCTGTAGCACAAGAGTCTGCTGGATCTGCGGTCGGTCCGGCTTGATGTTCATCAACTCATGGGCGATCAGCACAGGGCAATCACCACCGCCCACTGCTCGTCCGTCACCGGCATCACCGACAGTCGCGAGCCTTTTTGCACCAGCGGCATTTCAGCCAGGGCGGTCTGTTGCTTGAGGTAGTCGAGCTTAAGCACGCGGGGAAAGGTTTCGGCATGGGCCACGTCGATCGCGGTCCAGGGGTTTTTATCCGGGCTGGCCTTTGGGTCGAAGTAATGGCTGTCGGGCTCCAGCGCCGTCGGATCAGGGTATGCCGCCCGGATAATCCGCCCGATTCCGGCGATGCCCGGCTCTGGGCAGCTAGAGTGATAGAAGAAGAACACGTCGCCAACCGCCATGGCTCGCAAAAAATTACGCGCCTGGTAGTTGCGAACCCCGTCCCAGCGCGCCTGGCCAAGCTTTTCCAGGCCCTGGATGGACAATTCGTCGGGCTCGGATTTCATCAGCCAATAGGCCATGACTTCTACTCCTGGGCGGTGATGGAGAAAAATAGTTCAGCGATTTTATGACAAACCGACAGTCGGTTGACGCCAGAGTTTGCGTGTCGAAGCAGGTTGCCGCAAAATGCCGGCCTTCCAAGCTTGACGCTGCTGCACGGCCAAAAAGAAAACCGCTGCTGTCATCGTGTGTGATATGCCTTGAGGGGGGCAATCGATGAAACGCAAACCGGATTTGTTGTGGATCTTGGTCATTCTGTTTGGCCTCGGTGTCGTGACCACGGGTTACGCTCAGAGCTTGTGGGCCAACAAGACTGATGCACCGGTGGAAATCACCCAGCCCACGTCAACGCTTAAACGCTGAGCCTGCCTTCCAGACGTCGCTCAATTGCTGCGGCGTCTTACCCCGCGATATACCAATGCCTGTCGCTGACTGTTCCCTGCAGCGGCACGTCCCAGCTTGCCTGCGCCAATCGTTCGACCTTCTGACATTCATGGGCCAGCCCCAGCAGCGTCGGCTTGCGCCACTGCTTGCGTCGCGCCAGATACGCCAGGCTTCGGTCATAGAAGCCGCCCCCCATGCCCAGTCGACCGCCCACATCGTCAAACCCCACCAGGGGCAATAGCACCAAGTCCAGTGTCCAGACCTTGCGTTGCCGGGCGATGTTGATTCGCGGTTCGAGGATACGAAACCGGTTGGGTCGCAGTTTTTCGCCGGGGCGGATGCGTTGAAAAACCATCTTGGTCTGCGGCCACGGGCTGAGCACCGGCAGATAAGTGGCCTTGCCCCGACGCTGGGCGGCGCGCAGCAGCAGGCGCGGGTCGATCTCGCCATCGTTGGGCAGGTACAGAGCGATATGTTTTGCGCGACGAAACAGCGGATGCTGGGCCAGCTGCCTGTACAGCCCACGGGCGGCTTGCCGTTGCTGGGCGGGTGTCAGGGCGCGACGGGCCTGGCGCAGCAGGCGTCGAAGTTGCGGGCGGGGCAGCAACGCAGGTTCGGTCATATCGATGCTTCATGGAGTCGGCGACGGCAGCACAGCGTAACCGCAAAACAGGGCGCTCAGAAATGCCTGCGCCAGAAACAACAATGCCAGTGCGCATGGACTGGCATTGTTTGAAATCAGGCTCCCCGGATGAACCGCTGTCGGCTTAGCCCTTGAACCCGAAAGTTCAAGGTGGAAGTTGCAGGGGGCGTTAAGGCTTTCCGTCAAGCGGACATGCACACCGGCCCCAACGTGCAACTCCCGTGGTTGTGCGTATCGGCTCAGGGACATCACCAACTGGCAAGCACCCCAGGGAGTGACGCAAGTATACCCCAGGCAGCCTCGCGAATCAGCCCTTGCTGACATCCGGATCGGTGGCCAGCACCAGATCCACCCGATCAAGCAGGTCGCGAACCTGCTCACGGGTCGAGCCGCTGACCTGCACGTCCGGCGTATCCTGGCGATGCAGCAGATCGTGGGTAATGTTCAAGGCGGCCATCACGGCGATGCGGTCGGCACCGATGACTTTGCCGCTGCTGCGGATTTCGCGCATCTTGCCGTCCAGGTAACGGGCGGCGCTCACCAGGTTGCTACGCTCTTCCTGGGGGCAGATGATCGAATATTCTTTATCGAGGATCTGCACGGTAACGCTATTGCTTGAACTCATGAGTCTTGCTCCAGGGCCTTGAGGCGCGAAATCATCGATTCGACCTTACGCCGGGCGATTTCGTTTTTTTCAATGAGGTGCGCGCGTTCCTCGCGCCAGGTCTTTTCCTGAGCTAATAGGAGTCCGTTTTGGCTCTTAAGTTGCTCGACCCGGTCAATTAGCAGTTCGAGTCTGGCCATCAGCGCTTGCAGGTCGGTGTCTTCCATTGTGTCCACTGAAGATGGTTCTGATGGGGAATGTGCGTCGCAAAGCCTCTGATAGTCTTGGCGAGTCTGTCGATGTAGGATACAAGGCCTCCATTCTAGACATAGCGCCGTCTGGCGCCTAGCTGCCCATGCCCATTCAGAATTCCCCGTATCAAGCTTTCGCCACCCTGCTGAGCACCAGCGGTCATCCCGTCTCGCCTGCCGAACTGCATGGCCTGCTACTCGGCCGCAGTTGCGCCGGTGCCGGTTTCGATGCCGACGGCTGGTTGGCCGACGCCGCCGAGCTGCTGGAAGGCGAGCCGGCGGACAATGTTCGCAACGCCCTTATTGGCCTGCAGGAAATGGTCAAGGGCGAGTTGACCAGCGACGACATGACCGTCGTTTTGCTGTTGCCCACTGACGACGTACCGTTGGCCGACCGCGCCGCTGCGCTGGGCCAGTGGTGCCAGGGCTTCCTCGCGGGCTTCGGCCTGACTCGCCGCGAATACGCGCTGGGCGACGAGGCAAAAGAAGTGTTGCAAGACCTGGCGGCGATCTCTCAGGTCCAGGATGCCCTGGAAGAATCCGATGACGGCGAAAGCGACTACATGGAAGTGATGGAATACCTGCGGGTCGCGCCATTGCTGCTGTTCACCGAGACCAAGAAAACCGCTGAACCGGCCGCCAAACCGTCCTTGCACTGATTGCCTGAAGGGGAACACCGTCTGCCCATGATTCATATCCCGAAATCGGAATACAGCCGTCGCCGCAAGGCCCTGATGGCGCAGATGGAGCCCAACAGCATCGCAATCCTGCCCGCCGCTGCCGTTGCGATCCGCAACCGCGACGTCGAGCACGTCTACCGTCAGGACAGTGATTTCCAATACCTCAGCGGCTTCCCCGAGCCGCAAGCGGTGATCGTGCTGATGCCCGGCCGGGCTCATGGCGAGTACGTCCTGTTCTGCCGCGAGCGCAACGTCGAGCGTGAGTTGTGGGACGGCCTGCGGGCCGGCCAGGAAGGGGCGATCCGTGACTATGGCGCCGATGATGCGTTTCCCATCACTGACATCGACGACATCCTGCCGGGCCTGATCGAAGGCCGCGACCGGGTGTATTCGGCCATGGGCAGTAACCCGGAATTCGACCGGCATTTGATGGAGTGGATCAATGTGATTCGCTCCAAGGCCCACCTCGGCGCCCAGCCGCCGAACGAATTCGTTGCCCTGGATCACCTGCTGCATGACATGCGCCTGTATAAATCGGCGGCAGAAGTGAAGGTGATGCGCGAAGCGGCGCGGATTTCTGCCCAGGCGCATATTCGGGCCATGCAGGCGGCCCGTCCGGGGCTGTATGAATACAGCCTGGAAGCCGAGCTGGATTATGAATTCCGTAAGGGCGGGGCGAAAATGCCGGCCTATGGCTCGATCGTCGCATCGGGTCGCAACAGCTGCATCCTGCATTACCAGCAGAACGACGCGCTGCTCAAGGATGGCGACTTGGTGTTGATCGACGCCGGTTGTGAAATCGACTGCTACGCCAGTGATATCACCCGCACCTGGCCGGTCAACGGCAAGTTTTCGCCCGAACAGAAGGCGATCTACGAAGTGGTGCTGGCGGCCCAGGAAGCCGCGTTTACCGAGATTGCGCCGAATAAACATTGGAACCAGGCCCATGAAGCGACGGTCCGGGTCATTACCGAGGGGCTGTTGCGCCTGGGGCTGCTGGAGGGTGAGGTGGACGAGTTGATCGCCAGCGAAGCCTACCGGGCGTTCTACATGCACCGCGCCGGCCACTGGCTGGGCATGGACGTGCATGACGTGGGCGAATACCGGGTCGGCGGCGAATGGCGGGTACTGGAGGTCGGCATGACGCTGACCGTGGAGCCGGGCATTTACATCGCCCCGGACAACCGCAACGTAGCGAAAAAATGGCGCGGCATTGGCGTGCGCATCGAGGACGACGTGGTAGTGACCAAAACCGGTTGTGAAATCCTGACCCGAGGTGTGCCGAAAATGGTCGACGAAATCGAGGCCCTGATGGCCGCCGCACGGACTCAAGCGGCATGAGCCGGGTCAACCTGGCGATCATCGGCGGCGGGCTGGTCGGCGCCAGCCTGGCGCTGGCCCTGCAGGCCGGAGCCAAGGCCCGGGGCTGGAAGATCGTGCTGATCGAGCCCTTTGCCCCCGGCGACGCCTGGCAGCCGAGCTACGATGCCCGATCCTCGGCGTTGTCGTTCGGGGCCCGGCAGATTTATCAACGCCTGGGTGTCTGGCAGGAAATCTCCCGTCGTGCCGAGCCGATCAAACAGATCCACGTGTCCGATCGCGGGCGGTTTTCCACGGCGCGGCTGTCGGCCATGGAAGAAGGTGTGCCGGCCCTGGGCTACGTGGTGGAAAACGCCTGGCTCGGCCAGTGCCTGTGGCAAGGCCTGGACAAGGAGGTGGTCAGTTGGCGCTGTCCGGCGCAAGTCACCCGGATGGAGCCTCTGGTCGGTGGTTATCGCCTGACCCTTGACGATGAAACCACCCTGGAGTGCGACCTTGCCGTGCTGGCCGACGGCGGCCGTTCCGGCCTGCGGGAACAGTTGGGCGTCGGCGTGCGTAACCGGCCTTACGACCAGAGTGCGTTGATTGCCAACCTCACACCCAGCGAAGCCCACAATGGCATGGCCTTCGAACGTTTTACCGATGACGGCCCTATGGCCTTGCTGCCACTGCCGGAGAATCGTTGCGCGCTGGTCTGGACCCGTCAGGGCATGGACGCGCAACGCCTGGCGGCCCTCGACGACCGCAGCTTCCTCAGCGAATTGCAGGGCGTATTCGGTTATCGCCTGGGCACGCTGAAACAGGTGGGCGCGCGGCATCTGTATCCGTTGGCGCTGGTAGAGGCCGAAGAACAGGTACGTCCGCACCTGGCGATCCTGGGCAACGCGGCCCACAGTCTGCATCCGATTGCCGGGCAAGGGTTCAACCTGTCCCTGCGCGATGCCCAGGCCCTGGCCGATGCCTTGCTCGACAGCGAAAGCGAGCCTGGCGATTTTGCCGTGTTGCAAGCCTATCGCGAGCGCCAGCGGATGGATCAGGCCCTGACCGTGGGGTTCTCCGATCAGGTCACGCGCCTGTTCAGCAGCAACCTGCCGCTGGTGTCCCTGGGCCGCAACCTTGGCCTGCTGGGGCTCGATCTGTTGCCCCCGGCCAAGCGCTGGTTCGCCCGCCAGGCCATGGGCCTGGGGACACGTCCCGATGCGTGAGGCTGGGGTTGATTTTTCTTTTCATGGGCGGCTGACGCCGCCAGTTAAACAGGCTTAAAGCATGGAATTGCGTGCAGATCTGCTGATTGTCGGCGCTGGTATGGTCGGCAGCGCCCTGGCGCTGGCGTTGCAGGACAGTGGCCTGCAAGTGCTGTTGCTCGACGGCAGCCCGATGAGTGTCAAACCCTTCGATCCCCAGGCTGCATTCGAGCCCCGGGTCAGCGCCTTGTCGGCGGCCAGCCAGCGGATCCTCGAACGCCTGGGCGTCTGGGACGGCATCACTGCCCGACGCGCCAGCGCCTATACCGACATGCACGTCTGGGACGGCAGCGGCACCGGGCAGATCCACTTCTCGGCCGCCAGCCTGCATGCCGAGGTGCTGGGGCACATTGTTGAAAACCGCGTCGTGCAGGACGCCTTGCTGGACCGTCTGCATGATTGCGACCTGGGTCTGCTGGCCAACGCACGGCTGGAGCAGATGCGTCGTTCCGGTGATGACTGGCTGCTGACCCTGGCCGATGGCCGTACCTTGCGGGCGCCGCTGGTGATCGCCGCCGACGGTGCCAATTCTGCCGTGCGCCGGCTGACGGGTGTCGTAACGCGAGAGTGGGATTACCTGCACCACGCCATCGTCACCAGCGTACGCAGCGCCCGGCCCCATCGAATGACGGCATGGCAGCGCTTCACCGACAACGGTCCGCTGGCGTTCTTGCCGCTTGCGCGCGACGGCCAGAAGGATTGGTGCTCGATTGTCTGGTCCACCACTCCCGGCGAGGCGCAGCGCTTGATGGCGCTCGATGACGCCGGTTTCTGCAACGAGCTGGAGCGGGCCTTCGAAGGCCAGCTCGGCACGGTACTGAGCGCAGACCCGCGCCTGTGCGTACCGCTGCGCCAGCGTCATGCCAAGCGCTACGTGGCCCAAGGGCTGGCGTTGATCGGCGATGCCGCCCACACCATTCATCCGCTGGCCGGGCAGGGGGTGAACCTGGGGTTTCTCGACGCCGCCGTGTTGGCCGAAGTGCTGTTGCAGGCGACCGGGCGGGGCGAGCGGCTGGCGGACGTGAAGGTGTTGAGCCGTTACGAGCGGCGGCGCATGCCCCATAACCTGGCGCTGATGGCAGCGATGGAAGGTTTCGAGCGGTTGTTCCAGGCCGATCCGCTGCCGGTGCGCTGGTTGCGTAATACCGGGCTGAAGCTGGTGGACAGCCTGCCCGAAGCCAAGGCGCTGTTCGTGCGCGAGGCGCTGGGGTTGACCGGGGATTTGCCGGCGCTGGCCAAGGCCTGAGAATTTGTAGTGGGGCGGAACAAACACCCTTACTTCCTGCCTGTGCAACATTTGGAAACGGTCCAGCCAAGTGTTCGATTGAGATGCCAAATGTGAGTCCTTATCATTTGCGCTCGTTCATATACCGAGAGACCGCTCCTATGTTGGCACCCAAGCGCCTGCTGTCCGCCCTCGCCTTGATCCTGGTCGGCTCCACTGCCGTCCAGGCCGCCGATGAGGTGGTGGTCTACTCCTCGCGTATCGATGAGTTGATCAAACCGGTCTTCGATGCCTACACCAAAAAAACCGGCGTATCGGTGAAATTCATTACCGACAAGGAAGCCCCGCTGATGCAGCGGATCAAGGCCGAAGGCGAAAACGCCACCGCCGACCTGCTGCTCACCGTGGACGCCGGCAACCTCTGGCAGGCCGAGCAGATGGGCATTCTCCAGCCGTTCACCTCCCCGGTGATCGACGCCAACATCCCGCCACAATATCGCGCGTCTTCCCACGCCTGGACCGGTTTGAGCCTGCGGGCGCGGACCATTGCCTACTCCACCGACCGGGTCAAACCCGACGAACTGAGCACCTACGAAGCCCTGGCGGGTAGCGAATGGGAAGGCCGTCTGTGCCTGCGCACCTCGAAGAAGGTCTACAACCAATCCCTGACCGCTACCCTGATCGAAACCCATGGCGCGGAAAAAACCGAAGAAATTCTCAAAGGCTGGGTCAGGAATCTGTCCACCGACGTGTTCTCCGATGACACCGCGCTGCTTGAGGCGATCAACGCCGGGCAGTGCGACGTCGGCATCGTCAATACCTACTACTACGGCCGCCTGCATCAACAGAAGCCGGACCTGAAGGTCAAACTGTTCTGGCCGAACCAGACCGACCGTGGCGTGCACATCAATCTCTCCGGCATCGGCCTGACCAAGCACGCACCGCACCCGGAAGCCGCGAAGAAGCTGGTGGAGTGGATGACCACGCCTGAGGCGCAAAGTATCTTCGCCGACGTGAACCAGGAGTTCCCGGCCAACCCGAAAGTGGAGCCGTCCAAGGAAGTTGCCGCCTGGGGCAAGTTCAAGGCCGATACCTTGCCGGTGGAAGTGGCGGGTAAGCGCCAGGCCGAAGCCATTCGCTTGATGGATCGCGCTGGCTGGAATTAAAACAAATGCCAAAGGCAGAATGCCGATGATGTGTGGCGAGGGAGCTTGCTCCCGCTGGGCTACGAAGTAGCCCCAAAATCTCAGATCACGGTTTTATCCGGTAGATCACAGCAGACATTTTGGGAGGGCTTCGCCCTCCAGCGGGAGCAAGCTCCCTCGCCACATAGGTCATTTGCCAGATATCTATGCATGTAACGCGTGGGCACAATCATTTAAACGAGAATTCCCCTTGACCCACCCCGTCCAACGCCGCTGGTACCCCCTGGTCTTCGCCATCGCTGCGCTGGTCCTGTTGCCTTTGAGTGTCCTGCTGCTGTCCTGGCAGAGCATCGACCAGCAGATCTGGTCCCACCTGTGGGACACGCAAATGCCGCGCCTGTTGGGCAACACCCTCACGCTGATCCTTGGAGTGGGTGTCGGTGTGACGTTGCTCGGTGTCAGTCTTGCCTGGCTCACCAGCCTGTGTGAATTCCCAGGCCGACGTTGGCTCGACTGGGCCTTGATGTTGCCGTTTGCGATTCCCGCCTACGTGCTGGCGTTTGTCTTCGTTGGCTTGCTGGATTTTGCCGGCCCGGTGCAAACGCTGATGCGTGAATGGTTCGGCAGCGGCCTGCGCCTGCCCAGGGTCCGTTCCACCGGCGGGGTGATCCTGGTGTTGGTGCTGGTCTTTTACCCTTACGTTTATTTGCTGGCCAGAAGTGCGTTCCTGGCGCAGGGCAAGGGGCTGATGGAAGCGGCCCGGGTGCTTGGGCAATCGCCGTGGCAGGCGTTCTGGCGAGTGGCGCTGCCAATGGCCCGGCCGGCCATCGGTGCGGGCGTGGCGCTGGCGTTGATGGAAACCCTGGCAGATTTCGGCGCGGTGTCGGTATTCAACTTCGACACGTTCACCACCGCCATTTACAAGACCTGGTACGGCTTCTTCAGCCTCTCCAGCGCTGCCCAACTGGCCAGCCTGCTGTTGCTGGCGGTGATGCTGGTGCTCTACGGCGAACGCCGGGCCCGCGGTGCCCACCGGGCAAGCAACGAACGCCCCCGGGTCAAGGCGCTCTACCCTTTACACGGGCTCAAGGCCGTGGCGGCCAGCGGTTGGTGTTTGCTGGTGTTCGCCTGCGCGTTTGTCATTCCGGTGCTGCAGTTGGTGGTGTGGTTCTGGCAGCGCGGTCGTTTCGATCTGGACGAGCGTTACGCCGGGCTGATCGTTCACACCCTCTACCTGGGCGGCCTGGCGGCGCTGATCACCGTTTGCGTCGCCTTGCTGCTGGCTTTCGCCCGACGTCTGGCGCCGACCCGGACCATTCGCGCCGGCGTCGGCCTGGCGAACCTGGGTTATGCCTTGCCTGGTTCGGTGCTGGCGGTGTCGATCATGCTTGCGTTCAGCTATCTGGATCGCGAACTGGTCATTCCGCTGTCGACCTTGCTCGGCGGCGCGGGCAAACCGTTGTTGCTGGGCAGCCTGTCGGCTCTGCTGCTGGCGTATCTGGTGCGCTTTCTGGCCGTGGCCTACGGTCCGCTGGAAAGCAGCCTGGCGCGAATCCGGCCGTCGTTACCCGAAGCAGCACGCAGCCTTGGGGTCAGTGGGCCACGACTGTTTTTCAAAGTGTATCTGCCGCTGCTGTTGCCCGGCACCCTGAGCGCGGCGTTGCTGGTGTTCGTCGATGTGCTCAAGGAAATGCCCGCCACCCTGCTGATGCGCCCGTTCGGCTGGGACACGCTGGCGGTGCGGATCTTCGAAATGACCAGCGAGGGGGAGTGGGCTCGAGCCGCATTACCGGCTCTGACCCTGGTGCTGGTGGGATTATTGCCGGTCATCGGATTGATACGACGTTCGGCCTATCGAAGCCGCTAGGTGTCAGTCCTACATCATGCGGCTACAATGCGCGGCATTCGGTGCGGTCCGTCTGTCGGACCGGGTAACTGAGCGCGGCTGAAAACGCCTTTTTCCAAGGTGTTCACGCTGTGCAGTGCCCGTCCGCACCTTCGCCAAGCCCGGAAGGAGAAACCCATGGGACAGCGTACGCCTCTGTATGACCTTCATCTCGCCTTAGGCGCGAAGATGGTCGATTTTGGCGGTTGGGATATGCCTCTGCATTACGGCTCGCAGGTCGAAGAGCACCATCAGGTGCGTCGCGACTGCGGCGTGTTCGATGTATCCCACATGACCGTGATCGATGTCGCCGGTCCCCAGGCCAAGCCTTGGCTGCAGCGCCTGCTGGCCAATGACGTCGACCGCTTGCAGGACACCGGACGTGCCCTGTACAGCGCCATGCTCAACGAGCGCGGCGGCATCGTCGACGACATGATCATCTACCGTGTCGAGGACGGCTATCGGCTGGTCTTCAACGCCTCGACTCGCGATCAGGACCTGGCCTGGATGCAGGCGCAGCTCGGCGAGTACGACGTGAAACTGCGTGAGCGTCCCGAATTGGCGATGCTGGCCATCCAGGGCCCCCAAGCCCGGCACAAGATCGCCGAACTGGTCACACAGTCGCGTGGCCAGTTGATCCAGCAACTCAAGCCCTTCGAAGGACGTGCCGACGGTGATTGGTTCATCGCCCGTACCGGCTATACCGGTGAAGACGGGCTGGAAATCGTCCTGCCGGCCCATGAGGCCCCGAGTTTTTTCAACGATCTGGTGGGTGCCGGCATTTCTCCCATCGGCCTTGGCGCCCGCGATACCTTGCGCCTGGAGGCCGGCATGAACCTCTACGGCCAGGACATCCACCAGGACGTTTCCCCGCTGGCTTCGAACATGGCGTGGAGCATCGCCTGGGAGCCGGCGAGCCGGCAGTTCATCGGGCGCAGTGCGCTGGAAGCCGAACTCGCTGGCGGTGTGCAGCACAAACTGGTCGGTTTGGTACTGGAGGAGCGCGGTGTTCTGCGCGCCCATCAGGTGGTTCGCATCGCCAATGTTGGCGAAGGGGAGATCACCAGTGGTAGTTTTTCTCCTACGCTTAGCAAGTCGATCGCCCTGGCACGTGTTCCGATGGCCACCGCCGACCGTGCCGAGGTAGAAATTCGTGGTAAGTGGTACCCGGTACGGGTGGTCAAGCCGACCTTCGTCCGCCATGGCAAAACCCTGATCTAACCTTTTGCGGCGGGCCGCTGGCCGCTGACACTTCTCTTGAGGACACAGAATATGAGCAACATCCCTGCCGATTTGCGTTTTGCCGAAAGCCATGAGTGGGCTCGCCTGGAAGCTGACGGTACCGTTACCGTGGGCATCAGCGACCACGCGCAGGAAGCCTTGGGTGATGTGGTGTTTGTCGAGCTGCCTGATGTCGGCATCGTTTTTGCCGCGGGGGACCAGGCCGGTGTGGTGGAGTCGGTCAAAGCTGCTTCCGACATCTATGCGCCGATTGCTGGCGAGGTGAGCGCGGTCAACGAAGAGCTGGGCGGTTCGCCGGAGCTGCTGAACTCCGACCCGTACGGTGCCTGGATTTTCAAGCTCAAGCCTTCCAATGCCGACGGCGACTTGGCCAAGCTGCTTGATGCAGCTGGCTACAAGGCTGCTATCGGCGAGTAACCCGGACCTTGTGGGAGCGAGCCTGCTCGCTCCCACAAGGTTAGTGCGGCACTGCAAATCGCCAGGCAAAAAAATGCCGCTCATTCGAGCGGCATTTTTCATGGGCCTGGAATCAGTCCTGGGCGACGGCGTTTTTCGCCAGGATCGCGTTGGCCAGTTCCATGTCGGTGGCCTGCAGGCCTGGGTTGTCGGCACGGACTTTCTGCATCGCCGCTTCCAGGTACGGACCACGGATACCGCCATCACTGGCGACGAAGCTGCCAGCGTCGTCCTGGGCGGCGACGATCAGCTTGTGATCCTTGAAGGTCAGGTAGGTGGAACCGGTGGTCGCACCGGACGAGATGACGTTACGCCAAAACGTGTCGGCCATTGCCGAGCCAACAGGAAGAGACAGCAAGGCTAGGGTAGCGACAGCAAGTTTGAGACGCATGATAGGTGACTCCACTGGGTTAACTATACGTTTTGAGCGCCAACGCCCCAGTTCGGTTCCATGCCCCATCAGTCCTGCCGTTCCACCTTCAATATCGCGCCTTCCTGCGAAACCACCCTGACCCGCGTGCCAACGGGCGACTCAGGGCCTTTAACCAGCCACACCCCGTCAGCGACCTTGATCTTGCCGCGCCCGTCGACAATGGCCTCGTGCACCTGGAAGATCTTGCCGATCAGCTCCTGTCCGCGCAGATTCAGGTGCGGCTGATCGCTTTCGCGAACGGCACTGCGCTGGCGTCGCCACCAGTACAGTGCTGTCGCCATGGCGAACAGGCCGAACAGTAGGAACTGCATCTCCCATGACAACTGCGGCAGGATGAAGGTCAGCACTCCGACTGCTGCCGCCGCCATGCCGATCCATAGTAGATACCCGCCGGCACCGAATACTTCCAGGATCAGCAGGACGACGCCTAGCGCCAGCCAGTCCCAATACGACATGTGTTGCAGGAAAGCCCACATACGCGTGCCTCAGGCTTTCTTGCTGTCGAACGTGGCCTTGACTATCTCGCCGATGCCACCGACCGCACCGATCACCTGGCTGGCTTCCAGCGGCATCAGGATCACCTTGCTGTTGTTGGCCGAGGCCAGGCGGCCCAGGGCGTCGATGTATTTTTGTGCAACGAAGTAGTTCACGGCCTGGACATTACCGTCGGCAATCGCCTCGGATACCACCTTGGTGGCCAGCGCTTCGGCTTCTGCCTGGCGCTCACGGGCTTCGGATTCCAGGAATGCGGCCTGACGGCTGCCTTCGGCTTCAAGAATCTGCGCCTGTTTCTTGCCTTCTGCAGTGAGAATCGCCGACGCCCGCAAGCCTTCAGCTTCCAGGATCTGGGCGCGCTTGATCCGTTCTGCTTTCATTTGCCCCGACATGGCGGCCATTAGGTCCGCCGGTGGGCTGATGTCCTTGATCTCGATCCGGGTGATCTTGATGCCCCAAGGCGCCGTGGCTTCGTCGACAGTGCGCAGCAGCTTTTCATTGATGCCATCACGCTGGCTCAGCATCGCATCCAACTCCATGGAGCCGAGCACGGTACGGATATTGGTTTGCAGCAGGTTCCGAATGGCGTGTTCGAGGTTGTTGACCTCATAGGCTGCCTGGGCCGTGTTGACCACTTGGAAGAAGCACACCGCGTCGATCTGCACCGTGGCGTTGTCGGCGGTGATGACTTCCTGTGGTGGAATGTCCAGTACGCTTTCCATGACGTTTATCTTGCGGCCGATGCGGTCCATCACGGGAATGATGATGTTCAGGCCGGGCTTGAGCGTGTTGGTGTAGCGCCCGAACCGTTCGACGGTCCATTGGTACCCTTGGGGCACGACCTTGAAACCCATGAACAGGATGGCGACCACCAGGCCGACAAAAAGTAAAAGTACGGTACCGATCTGCATAACTGTTCCTTGTTCGAATGCGATGAGTCGCGATCCTGAGTGTAGGGCAAGCGGCCACTGTCTTCGCTATGGTTATGTCCGGTTTGTTTGCAGGAGTTTTCCGATCCGTAGTCGGTGGGGCCGCCCTATTTCTGTTCGCTTTGCGGCGTCACGCGTAGGACCTCTTCAACGGTGGTCAACCCCGCGGCTACTTTTTGTGCGCCCGAAAGCCGCAGGCTGCGCATGCCTTCCTTGAACGCCTGGCGGCGCACGGCCAGCAGGTCGGTGTCGGGGTGGATCAGCGCCTTGACGCTGTCGGTCATTTGCATGATTTCGTAGACCCCGGCGCGGCCGCGATAACCGGTGTCGCGGCACTCCAGGCAGCCCACGGCCTGTTGGGCGTTGCTCGGCATTGGAGCCTGCCAGGGGCGCGTCAGGGTTTGCCAGTCGTCTTCGTCCAGGGTCAGAGGCGCCTTGCAATGGGGGCACAGTGTGCGCACCAGGCGCTGGGCCATGACCCCCAACACCGTCGCTTTGATCAAGTAATGGGGCACGCCGAGTTCCAGCAGGCGGCTGATGGCGCTCGGCGCATCGTTGGTGTGCAGGGTCGAGAGCACAAGGTGCCCGGTGAGCGCGGCCTGGATTGCCATTTCGGCGGTTTCCAGGTCGCGGATCTCGCCGATCATGATGATGTCCGGGTCTTGTCGCATCAGTGCGCGTACACCGGCGGCGAAGGTCAGGTCGATGTTGTGCTGGACCTGCATCTGGTTGAAGGACCCCTCGACCATTTCAATCGGGTCCTCGATGGTGCAGAGGTTCACCTCCGGTGTCGCCAGTTTCTTGAGAGTGGTGTAGAGGGTGGTGGTCTTGCCGGAACCGGTCGGCCCGGTCACCAGGATGATGCCGTTGGGCTGGCGGGTCATGTCCTGCCAGCGGCGCAGATCGTCGGCAGAGAAGCCGAGCTGGTCGAAATCCTTGAGCAGCACTTCCGGGTCGAAGATCCGCATGACCATTTTTTCGCCGAACGCCGTGGGCAATGTCGACAAGCGCAATTCCACTTCGCCGCCGTCCGGGGTCTTGGTCTTGACCCGGCCGTCCTGGGGTTTGCGTTTTTCCGCGACGTTCATCCGCCCCAGGCTCTTGAGGCGACTGATGATGGCCATCGTCACCTGCGGCGGGAATTGATAGACAGTGTGCAGTACCCCGTCGATGCGAAACCGCACCGTGCCCTGCTCGCGGCGCGGCTCGATATGAATATCGCTGGCACGCTGCTGGAAGGCGTACTGGAACAGCCAGTCGACGATATTGACGATATGCGCGTCGTTGGCGTCCGGCTCCTGATCACTGGCGCCCAGGTTGAGCAGTTGTTCGAAATTGCTCAGGTTGCTCGGTTGCTGATCGACCGTGGTGGCGCCGCTGACCGATTTGGCCAGGCGATAGAACTCCACGCTCAGGCGCTGGATATCCACCGGGTTGGCGACCACCCGCTTGATCGGCAGCTTGAGCACATGGGTCAGGTCTGCTTCCCAACTGCTGGCGTAGGGTTGGGCGCTGGCCACGGTGACGGCGTCGCGATCGACCGCCACCGCGAGAATTTTGTGGCGCTGGGCAAAGGCATAGGACATCAGCGGCGTGACGGCCGCCACGTTGATTTTCAGCGGGTCGATACGCATGTAGGGCTGGCCGGCCTGCTGGGACAACCACAGGGTCAGGCTCTCCAGGTCCAGACGCTTGCCGGGCCGGCTGAGATCGTCCAGATGCTGGTTTGCGATGAACTCCAGTGGATGCAACTGGGCATTGGCGCTGTGGCGTCGGCGGGCATTGAGCGCGGTTTCGGCTGAATCCTGGCTGATGAAGCCCTGGGTCACCAGTTGGCGCAGCAGAACATTGAGGTCCAGCCAGCGGTCCTGAGTGGCGTGTTTGGTGGACATGCGGATTCCTATTGGACAATTGCAGCAAAGCCGCGATACAGACGCTTCGGCGTCTTGGCTCGGTCTGCAAAAGAATAGTCCTGACCACATGCACCGTTGGGCCACTACCCGACCAATGCGTTTCGAATTCTTGCCTGCGGGCCCTCAACCCAACGCCTGGGTCGGCTCAACCCGCGCAATATCAGCGTCTTGCAGGTGCACCGAGCACACGCTGATCAGGTTACGTAATTTTTCCGCGATGACCTGGGCACGGTGCCAGCTCAGCCCCTCCATGACGATCTCCAGGGACAGAAGGTCGTGCTGGCGCTCGACGTGAACCTGTTGCGGTGTGAGGCCCTGCAAGGCAAACAGGTTCAGCGCCCGGCACAGCAGATCCGGTTCGGCTTCGGCCAGCAACTGGTACTCCATACGGCAATGGGCATTGGTGGCGTGCCAGACGTCGGCGCGGGTCGGGGCAGTGGCGACGGCTTCGAGTGGGGGCATGGTCGATCTCCTGGAGTGCGGGAGAAATATTTACATGCGCCACGGGGTTTTTCTTATCTAAAATGAACGTTTTTTACGCTTCAGTGAATCAAGTGATTCTCTAGCCTAGTCTTTACGGGTTTATTTATGCACAGCGAACTGGATGGCTACGACCGCAGGATACTGGCGCTGCTGCAAGAGGATGCCTCGCTGTCCAGCGCGCAGATTGCCGAACACGTGGGTTTGTCCCAATCGCCGTGCTGGCGACGGATTCAGCGGATGAAGGAGGAGGGGATCATTCGCGCTCAGGTGACGTTGCTGGATCGTAAGAAAATCGGCCTCAATACGCAGATTTTCGCCGAGATCAAACTCAACGCCCACGGCCGTTCGAACTTCACCGAATTCACCGAGGCGATCCGCGGCTTTCCCGAGGTGTTGGAATGTTATGTGCTGATGGGGGCGGTGGACTTCCTGCTGCGCATCGTCACGGCGGACATCGAGGCGTATGAGCGATTCTTTTTCGAGAAACTGTCGATGGTGCCGGGGATTCAGGAAGTGAATTCGATCGTGGCGCTTTCGGAGATCAAGTCGACGACGAGTTTGCCGGTGGTGCGCTGAGCTGGCATCTGTGGTGAATGTGCTGGCCCCTTCGCGAGCAAGCCCGCTCCCACAGGGGTCTCTGTCGTGCAGAAGATCCAGTGTGTGCGGGCTTGCTCGCGAAGGCGCTATTACAGACGCAACAAAGTCTTCCAAGCGCGATTCTGATACACCGCAATCGCCTGTTGCTTGCGCGCGTCCAGGATTTCGTCGGTGATCGGCTCGTTAGCCAGTTGCGCCAGTTTGTTCAGCTCCCCGTAGAGGCGGTCCATTTCCGGGATTTCCAGTACTTGGCGGGCATGGTGCAGCCAGGCCTGGATGCGTTCAATGCGCGGCAGTTGCTCGGCCAGGTCTTCCGGCTGTTGCTGATAGCGCTGCAACTGCAGGGACGAAGATTCTTCGCCCAGCAGGCGCGGCAGCCAGCTGCCCAGCTGCGCCGCGCCCTGGCGATTGCCACGGGTGTTGCGCTCGGCGGTCCAACTGCGGGCCAGCAACCAACGTGAAGTGTTGAGGGAGAACAGGCCCCAGCGCGGGTCTTGCAGCTCTTCAAGGAACTGTTCCGGCGCCGCCTTGCGTACGTCTTCGTCGTCCAGGCCGGCCTGGACCAGTGGGCGCCAGTCTTCCAGCAACGCGTCCAGGGTGGCGCGCAAGTCGTGCGTCGATTGGCGCGGTGCGGCTTGGCCGAGGCTGCTGAGCAGGGCGCGCAGTTCGGCCAGGTTTTCGACCCAGTCCTGCAACAAACGCCAGTGGCCGTTAAAACGGTATTGCTCGGCCAGGCGCTGGCTGCTGCCCAGCAAATGCCAGCTCAGCGCGGCGAAGGCTTCATCCAGCGGCATTTCGGCGGTCAGTTGCGGGGCCGGCAGGCTCAGGGCATAGCTGCTCGCGTCATGCAGGCGATAGCCACGCTCGGCCTTGCTGATGTCGCAAGGCATCAAGGGCAGGGTCGCGGCCAGCTCGGCGGCCAGTTCCAGCAGAGCGGCGGGCTCGCCTTCGCGCAGCTCCAGCTCCAGCTCGCAGATTTCTTCCTTCTGCTTGCCGACCACGACGTAGCCCAGGTCCAGCGCGGCTTCGATGACCACTTTGCTTTTGCCACGACCCCAGGCGATTTCGGCGCGTTCACGAACGAAGTCGGTGGTGAAGATGGCCTTGAGGGTTTTTTTGTCCAGTTCGGCCAAGGCCTCTGGCCAGCATTCGCCGTCGAGTTTTTTCAGGTCAAGCTTGGCTTTTGGCAGGTGCCAGTCGTATTCGTTGCGCTCGGACAGGCCGGCGATGCTCTGGCCGCGGGTCTTGAGGGTCTGGATCACCTCTTCACCGTCGCGACGCAGGCGCAGGGCGACCTTGGCCCGGGCCAGGTCACGCTCGGGGGTATCGAAATACTGGTTCGTCAGTTCATGGCGTTCCCAGCCACTTTTGTTGCGTTTTTTCAGCAGCGGGTGCTCGCGCAGGGCTGCCAGGGTCTCGCGGCTGACGCGGAGTTTGATTTCGGTTTCTTTCTGCATGGCCGGAAAATCCAGGGATCAGGTGCGCAGCCGGGGGAAGGTGTGGCTGCCAAGGCCGTGCAGTGTACAGGACTCATCCGTCCTACGCGCCGCGGCGGTTTATTACTGGTGCTTGATGGTTCTATGATGGACATCAATTTGTAAGCCCGGAGTCAGCGATGCCTTTGCCATCCATGAAAGATCAGTTCGCTGCCCTGATCGCCGCGCCTTCGGTCAGCTGTACCCAGCCCAATCTAGACCAGTCCAACAGTGCCGTGATCGAACTGTTGGCAGGCTGGCTCGGCGACCTCGGGTTTTCCTGTGATATCCAGCAGGTCAGCCCTGGTAAATTCAACCTGCTGGCCAGTTTTGGCAGCGGTCCCGGCGGCCTGGTGCTGGCCGGACACAGCGACACGGTGCCGTACGACGGTGCGTTGTGGCAGACCGATCCGCTGAAACTCACAGAGGTCGATGGCCGCTGGGTGGGCCTGGGCAGTTGCGACATGAAGGGTTTTTTCGCCCTGGCCATCGAAGCGGTCAAGCCCCTGCTGGATCAGCCGTTCAAGCAGCCGCTGTTGATCCTCGCCACCTGCGATGAAGAAAGCTCCATGGCCGGCGCCCGGGCCCTGGCCGATGCCGGGCGGCCGTTGGGGCGCGCGGCGGTGATCGGCGAGCCGACCGGCCTCAGACCCATTCGCCTGCACAAAGGCGTGATGATGGAGCGCATCGACATTCTCGGGCGCAGCGGCCATTCCTCCGACCCGAGCCTGGGCCACAGCGCCCTCGAAGCCATGCACGACGCCATGGGCGAACTGCGCGGCCTGCGCCTGCAATGGCAGCGTGAATTCCGTAACCCGCAGTTCAGCGTGCCGCAGCCGACCCTGAATTTCGGCTGCATTCACGGTGGCGACAACCCCAACCGGATCTGCGGCCAGTGTTCCATGGAATTTGACCTGCGACCCCTGCCAGGCATGGACCCGCAAGTGTTGCGGGCGGCGATCCAGCAGAAGCTCGACCCCATCGCCGAGCGACATCAAGTCAAGATCGACTATGCGCCGCTGTTCCCCGAAGTGCCGCCGTTCGAGCAGGCCGAGGACGCCGAATTGGTGCGCGTAGCCGAGCGACTCACCGGCTATCGCGCCGAAGCAGTGGCGTTCGGCACCGAAGCGCCTTATCTTCAGCGCCTTGGCTGCGAAACCCTGGTGCTCGGCCCTGGCGATATCGCCTGTGCCCACCAGCCGGGCGAGTACCTTGAAATGTCACGTTTGCAACCTACCGTGCAGTTGTTGCGGCAATTGATCGGACATTACTGCCTGACATCGGCCACGGCCGGCTAAATTGCCCACATCCGGGCCCGTATTCATGAGGAGAGCGCGCGTGTCGCCAAGCCTGTTCCGACGATAACCACCAGCCCGCTGTGCGTTCTGTTTCGTCTTTTTTCGGCTGTTATTTATTTACAGGCCCAGGTTCATGCCCGAATACGTCAATTGGCTTCGTCACGCTTCGCCTTATATCAACGCCCACCGCGATTGCACCTTCATCGTCATGCTGCCCGGCGACGGGGTGGAACACCCCAATTTCGGCAACATCGTCCATGACCTGGTGCTGCTGCACAGCCTCGGCGTGCGCCTGGTGCTGGTCCACGGTTCGCGCCCGCAGATCGAAACCCGCCTTGCTGCACGGGGCCTGACGCCCCATTACCACCACGGCATGCGCATCACCGATGCCGCGACCCTGGAATGCGTGATCGACGCTGTCGGCCAATTGCGCATTGCCATCGAGGCGCGTCTGTCCATGGACATGGCGTCCTCGCCAATGCAGGGCTCACGGCTGCGGGTCGCCAGCGGCAACCTGGTTACCGCGCGGCCCATCGGCGTGCTGGAAGGCGTGGACTATCACCACACCGGCGAAGTACGCCGGGTTGATCGCAAGGGCATCAATCGCCTGCTGGACGAGCGCTCCATCGTGCTGTTGTCGCCGCTGGGCTATTCGCCCACCGGGGAGATTTTCAACCTCGCCTGTGAAGACGTCGCCACCCGGGCGGCCATCGATCTGGCGGCCGACAAGCTGCTGCTGTTCGGTGCCGAACAGGGGCTGATCGGCGAAGACGGCCGGCTGGTGCGCGAGTTGCGTCCGCAACAGGTCCCGGCCCACATGCAACGCCTGGGCAGCGACTATCAGGCCGAACTGCTGGATGCGGCGGCCCAGGCTTGCCGTGGCGGCGTAGCCCGCAGCCACATCGTCAGCTACGCCGAAAACGGTGCATTGCTGGCCGAGCTGTTCACCCGCGATGGCAGCGGTACGCTGGTGGCCCAGGAACAATTCGAGGTGGTACGCGAAGCGGCCATCGAAGATGTCGGCGGCTTGCTGGACCTGATCAGTCCGCTGGAAGAGCAGGGGATTCTGGTACGCCGTTCCCGCGAAGTGCTGGAACGCGAGATCGAGCAGTTCAGTGTGGTCGAGCGCGAAGGCATGATCATCGCCTGCGCCGCGCTGTACCAGATCGCTGATTCGGACGCCGGGGAACTGGCCTGCTTGGCGGTGAATCCGGAATACCGCCATGGCGGGCGCGGTGATGAGCTGCTGGAGCGGATCGAAACCCGCGCCCGTGCCCAAGGGCTCAAGACTCTGTTCGTACTCACCACTCGCACCGCCCATTGGTTCCGCGAACGAGGCTTCGAACCCAGCAGCGTCGAGCGTCTGCCGGCGGCGCGGGCGTCGCTGTACAACTATCAGCGCAATTCGAAAATCTTCGAGAAATCCCTGTAGGCCTAATGCTTCATCCTGCGTAGGACTTGTCGCAGGCTGCGATCTTTTTGATTTCAGACAATGAATCGTCTGATAGAAAGCCTTCAAGATCGCAGCCTTCGGCAGTCCAACGCGCAGTGATTGGAGATTTGAGAGTGGCGCAGCGCTTCGTAATTATTGCCCCCTGGGAAAGCCCCGACAGATCGTCATTCAGTAATCCGCAGTCCGGCCGATATGCCGTGTCACGGTTGACGACGCTCGGCTGGCAGTTATATTTCCAATTGGGCTGAAAACTTTTGAAACAATTCTTTTTGGAATGATAAAGAATCTATTATCCTGCGGGCCGGTATAGCGGAGGTTAGACCATGGTCGTAGTCATAAATGGTTACGATTGACTTGTCAGTCACGGTCTGGCGCTAATCGCGCATCCGCGGAATCCGGGCATTCGATCCGGACCAAAGATACACAAGAATTAGAAAACGAGAGGAGCGAAGCATGAACAAGTCCACCTTGGCACTGGCTGTGGCCGTTGGGGTTTTGGCGCAGCAAGCAGGCGCCGCTGGTTTTATCGAAGACAGCAAGGCTACCTTGGGTCTGCGTAATTTCTACATCAACACGGACAACCGTGATTCGGCTGCTACCTCAAACAAAGCTGAAGAGTGGGGTCAGGCTTTTGATCTGCGCTTCATTTCCGGTTACACCCAAGGCACTGTCGGCTTCGGTCTCGATGCCATCGGCCTGCTGGGTATCAAACTGGATTCGGGCGGCGGCACTAACGGTGCTTCCAACAACTCCTACGGCGGCACGATCTTCCCAAGCAAGTCCAACGGCGAAGCAGTGGATAACTACTCCAGCCTGGGCCTGACCGCCAAAGCCAAGATCTCCCAGACCGAACTGAAGCTGGGTACCCTGCAGCCAAAACTGCCGGTGATCGTGACCAACGATGGTCGTCTGCTGCCACAAACCTTCCAGGGCGGCCAGATTACTTCGAACGATATCAAGGACCTGACACTCGTTGGCGGCCAGATCGAGCACGCCAAAGGTCGTAACTCCAGCAACAACGAAGAGTTGTCCATTGCCGGTGCGAACGGTCGTACCGCAAGCGGTCGCGACAGCAACAAGTTCATCTATGGTGGCGGCGACTACAAGGTCACCAAGGACCTGACGGCCCAGTACTACTACGGCAACCTGGAAGACTTCTACAAGCAACACTTCCTGGGTCTGACCCACAACTGGGCAATCGGCCCGGGCGTACTGAAGTCCGACCTGCGTTATTTCAACAGCCGCAGCGACGGCGCCAACGGCAATGACTCCACCTACTACACCACGGGTTACTACGGTGGCACCACCACCAAGGGCAAGGTCGACAACAACCTGTACAGCGGCCTGTTCCTGTACTCCGTTGCCGGTCACACCTTCGGTGGCGGTTATCAGGTCAGCAACGGCGACAGCGACTTCCCTTGGCTGAACCAGGGTGACGGCTCGTCGGCTTACCTGACTACCGACATGCAAATCACCAAGTTCGCCCGTGCCGGTGAACGCACTTGGCAGGGTCGCTACTCGTACGACTTCGCCAAGCTGGGTGTACCTGGCCTGACCGCTGGTCTCATCTACCTGCGCGGTGACAACATCGGTAACGCTACCGGTGACAAGTCCGAGTGGGAGCGTGACATCACCGTGGGCTACGTTGTGCCGGAAGGTAAGTTCAAGAACGTGGGTGTGATGTGGAAAAACGCTACCTGGCGCAACGACATTCCAGGTCAGCGTGATCAGGATGAGAACCGTCTGATCGTCAGCTACGCGTTCTCGCTGCTGTAAGCAAACGCGTTCGCGTAACGAAAAAAGCCCCGCCCGGCAACACGCCGGGCGGGGCTTTTGCGTTTTCGAGTCAGGCCCACCCCTGTAGCCTTTCTCGAACCTTCTCCTTTTAAGCAGCTTGAGGCCTTAACAAACCTCGCCTACGATCTTGGTGTGGTGTGCGGCTTGCTACCAGTGAACAGTTTTTTAATATTCTTAATTGGTCTAAATAAATCAATATTTATTCTTTTTAAAGCATTCAAAACCCGTGCACAGTGGATTCAACAAGACCTCATTCAGGAGCCACATCATGAGCCTCAGACTGGGCGACATCGCCCCCGACTTCGAACAGGATTCCAGCGCCGGCAAGATTCGCTTCCATGAATGGCTCGGCGATAGCTGGGGTGTGCTGTTTTCCCACCCGGCGGACTTCACCCCCGTGTGCACCACCGAGCTGGGTCTCACCGCCAGGCTCAAGGATGAGTTCGCCCAGCGCGGCGTCAAGGCCATTGCCCTCTCCGTGGACCCGGTGGACTCGCACCACAAATGGATCGAGGACATCAACGAAACCCAGAACGCCGTCGTCAATTTCCCGATCCTGGCCGACGCCGACCGCAAGGTCTCGGACCTGTACGACCTGATTCACCCCAACGCCAGCGATACCTTGACCGTGCGCTCACTGTTCGTGATCGACCCGAACAAGAAGATTCGCCTGACCATCACTTACCCGGCCAGCACCGGGCGCAATTTCAACGAAATCCTGCGGGTGATCGACTCCTTGCAGTTGACCGACAACTACAAAGTCGCCACCCCGGCCAACTGGCAGGACGGCGATGAAGTGGTGATTGTGCCGTCGCTCAAGGATGAAGAGGAAATCAAACGCCGTTTCCCCAAAGGCTACCGCGCCGTGAAGCCCTACCTGCGTCTCACGCCTCAGCCTAACCGCTAAACGCAATCCCTTGTGGGCGCGAGCAAGCTCGCTCCCACAAGGTTCTCTGCACCAAGGGTTTTGGCCGTTTCGACGGCCTTTTTTATTGCCTTGAAAAAGGCAGGTTATATATCTCTATATCGCATAACCAAATGAATAAATATGATTTAAAGATATATAAATCCCCTGTTATGGTTTGTTCCATACAGCGAGATCGCCCACCGCGAATCGCACGTGACATTTAAGGAATGGTTGGCATGTTGGTCGTCTCACTCGGTGGTAGTCCCAGCCAGCGTTCCCGTTCCGGGGTGCTGCTGGAGCGCTCGCAACGCTGGTTGCAGCAGCAAGGTGTGGAAGTGGTGAGCTATCAGGTGCGCGATTTCCCGGCCGAAGATCTGCTCCATGCCCGCTTCGACAGCCCGAAGGTGGTCGACCTGCTTGCGCAGATCGAAAACGCCGACGGCCTGTTGATCGCCACGCCGGTGTACAAGGCGTCATTTTCCGGCGCGCTCAAGACTGTGCTGGATCTGCTGCCTGAACGCGCCCTGGCTCATAAGGTGGTGCTGCCCATGGCCACTGGCGGCAGCATCGCCCACATGCTGGCGGTGGATTACGCCCTCAAACCGGTGTTGTCGGCGCTCAAGGCCCAGGAAATGCTCCATGGCATTTTTGCCGAAGACAGCCAGATCGCTTATGGCGAAGGCAGCGCCCAGGCCCAATTGACGCCGGCACTGCAACAGCGTCTGAACGAAGCGCTGGAGCAGTTTTTCAGCGCCATGGCCCGTCGGCCCAAGCCGTTGGACCCAAGCGTGTTGAACGAACGTTTGTTGAGTGCTCGCTGGAGCATTTGAACCCTAACTGATTTAACTCACCTTACTCAGCCGTCAACGGCCAAGCAGGTGCAGCCAAAACCCCACAGCAAAAAGGAGAGGCGCCATGCGCACTGTCATTTTGCGTCGCGGGCTGGTCGCTCTGTTTGCTGCGGCTGTGTCCTTCGGCGCCATCACCCAGGCTCAAGCCGAGACCTTGCGGATCGGCTATCAGAAATACGGCACGTTGGTGCTGCTCAAGGCCAAGGGCTCGTTGGAAAAACGCCTCGCCGCCCAAGGCGTCGACGTGCAATGGACCGAGTTCCCCGGCGGCCCGCAATTGCTCGAAGGCCTGAACGTAGGCTCCATTGATTTTGGCGTGACCGGTGAAACCCCGCCGGTGTTCGCTCAGGCTGCGGGCGCCGATCTGCTCTACGTCGCCTACGAACCACCGGCACCCACCAGCGAGGCAATCCTGGTGCCCAAGGGTTCGCCGATCCAGTCGGTGCAAGAGCTCAAGGGCAAGAAAGTCGTGCTTAACAAAGGCTCTAATGTCCACTATTTGCTGGTGCGGGCGCTGGAAGATGCCGGCCTCAAATACTCTGACATCCAAACCGTTTTCTTGCCGCCAGCCGACGCCCGCGCCGCGTTCGAGCGTGGCAGTGTCGATGCCTGGGTAATCTGGGATCCGTACCAGGCCGCTGCCGAGCAACAGCTGCAGGCGCGCACCCTGCGTGACGGCAAGGGCATCGTCGACAACCATCAGTTCTACCTCGCGACCAAACCCTATGCGCAAAAGCATCCTCAGGTCATCACGGCCCTGGTGGAAGAAGTGCGTGCAGTGGGCGAGTGGTCCAGGGCCAATCCTGAAGACGTGACCAAGCAGGTGTCGCCGCTGCTCGGCCTGCCTGCGGACATCACCCTGACCTCGGTGAAACGCCAAGGCTACGGGGCGTTGTTCCTCACGCCAGAGGTGGTGGTGGCGCAGCAGAAAATTGCCGACAGTTTCTATCAGCTCAAGCTGATTCCCAAGCCCTTGAGCATCAAGGACGTGATCTGGACGCCGCCGGCGGCCGTTGCGAACGCGCAGTAATTCGATCCCTTAGGAGACCACTCCATGAGCCTCAATATTTTTTGGTTCCTGCCTACCCACGGCGATGGCCATTACCTTGGCACCGCCGAAGGCGCCCGCGCCGTCGATCACGGTTACCTGCAACAAATCGCCCAAGCGGCGGATCGACTGGGTTTTGGCGGCGTTTTGATTCCCACCGGACGCTCCTGCGAGGACTCCTGGCTGGTGGCCGCTTCGTTGATTCCGGTGACTCAGCGCCTGAAATTTTTGGTTGCCCTGCGCCCCGGGATCATTTCCCCGACGGTGGCGGCGCGTCAGGCCGCGACCCTGGATCGGCTGTCCGGCGGCCGGGCGCTGTTCAACCTGGTGACCGGCGGTGATCCGGACGAACTGGCTGGCGATGGCCTGTTCCTGAACCACGACGAACGCTATCAGGCCTCGGTGGAATTCACTCGCATCTGGCGCCGAGTGCTGGAAGGCGAGACCGTGGATTACGACGGCGAACACATCAGTGTGAAGGGCGCCAAGTTGCTCTATCCACCGATCCAGCAACCGCGTCCGCCGCTGTATTTCGGCGGTTCGTCGGAAGCGGCCCAGGACCTGGCCGCCGAGCAGGTGGAAATGGTGCTGACTTGGGGCGAGCCTCCGGCGGCCGTGGCGCAAAAGATCGAACAAGTGCGGGCCAAAGCCGCGAAGCTCGGGCGCACGGTGCGCTTCGGCATTCGCCTGCATGTGATCGTGCGTGAAACCAACGCCGAAGCCTGGCAAGCGGCCAACCGGTTGATCTCCCACCTGGACGACGAAACCATCGCCCGTGCCCAGGCCTCCCTGGCGCGTTTCGACTCTGTGGGCCAGCAACGCATGGCCGCACTGCACGGTGGTCGTCGCGACAAGCTGGAAGTCAGCCCCAACCTGTGGGCCGGTGTGGGCCTGGTTCGCGGCGGTGCCGGCACCGCCTTGGTAGGCGATGGCCCGACCGTGGCGGCGCGGGTCAAGGAGTACGCCGACCTTGGGATCGACACGTTTATTTTCTCCGGTTATCCACACCTGGAAGAGTCCTATCGCGTGGCCGAGTTGTTGTTCCCGCATCTGGACGTGGAGCGCCCGGAACTGCCCAAGAGCCAGGGTTATGTGAGCCCGTTTGGTGAAATGGTCGCCAACGACATTCTTCCCAAAGCCGCGTCCCAGAGCTGAGGCGGCCATGAAGAAAATTATCCACAGCCTGGCGCCTTGGGTGGTGCCGTTGTTGTTGCTGGCGGCGTGGCAACTGTCGGTGTCGGCGGGTTGGCTGTCGACCCGGATTTTACCGGCGCCCGTGGCAGTGATCGAAGCCGGCGCGAGCCTGGTGCGCAGCGGCGAGATCTGGACGCACCTGGCCATCAGCGGTTGGCGGGCTGCGGTCGGCTTCCTGATCGGCGGCGGCATCGGCCTGGTCTTGGGTTTCATCACCGGGCTGTCGAAATGGGGCGAGCGCCTGCTGGACAGTTCGGTGCAAATGGTCAGAAACGTGCCGCACCTGGCGCTGATTCCGCTGGTGATCCTGTGGTTCGGCATCGATGAGTCGGCAAAGATTTTTCTGGTAGCCCTGGGCACGCTGTTTCCGATCTACCTCAACACCTACCACGGGATTCGCAATGTCGACCCGGCGCTGGTGGAGATGTCCCGCAGTTACGGCTTATCCGGTTTCAGCCTGTTTCGCCAGGTGATTCTGCCCGGTGCCTTGCCTTCGATCCTGGTGGGCGTGCGTTTTGCGCTGGGCTTCATGTGGTTGACGCTGATCGTCGCGGAAACCATCTCGGCCAGTTCCGGCATCGGCTACCTGGCGATGAATGCCCGGGAGTTCCTGCAGACCGATGTGGTGGTGTTGGCGATTTTGTTGTACGCCGTGCTGGGCAAACTGGCCGATCTTGCCGCCCGCGGGCTCGAGCGGGTCTGGCTGCGCTGGCACCCGGCGTATCAAGTGAGCAAGGGAGGTGCCGCATGACCGCCCAACAACCCCCGCGCCTGCTGCGAGGCATTCCGTTGGCGGTGCGCAAGTTGGCAAAAACCTTTGGCTTGCGCCAGGTGCTGCGCGACATCGACCTGCACATCCCCGCCGGGCAATTCGTGGCGGTGGTGGGGCGCAGCGGCTGCGGCAAAAGCACGCTGCTGCGTTTGCTGGCCGGTCTCGATGAACCCACGGGCGGCCAATTGCTGGCCGGCTCGGCACCGTTGAGCGCTGCACGGCAAGACACGCGGCTGATGTTCCAGGAAGCGCGCCTGCTGCCCTGGAAAAAAGTCATCGACAACGTCGGCCTCGGGCTCAAAGGCCACTGGCGGTCGCAAGCGTTGCAGGCACTGGACACCGTGGGCCTGGCCGATCGTGCCAATGAATGGCCGGCGGCGCTGTCCGGCGGACAGAAACAGCGAGTGGCCCTGGCTCGCGCGCTGATCCATCAGCCGCGTCTGCTGCTGCTCGACGAGCCCTTGGGAGCCCTGGACGCCCTGACCCGCATCGAGATGCAGCAGTTGATCGAGCGTCTGTGGCAACAACACGGTTTTACCGTGCTGCTGGTGACCCACGACGTCAGCGAGGCGGTGGCGATCGCCGACCGGGTGATTCTGATCGAGGATGGCCAGATCGGCCTCGACCTGCTCATTGACCTGCCACGGCCACGGGTTCGCGGCTCCCATCGCCTGGCGACCCTGGAAACCGAAGTCCTCAACCGCGTGCTGTCCTTGCCCGGTCAACCGCCGGAACCCGAACCCGTTTCACCCTTGCCCACGCAATTGCGTTGGGCGCAATAACTCCATCCAGACAGGAATCGACACCATGACTATCAAAGCCATCAACGTACGCAACCAGTTCAAGGGCACCATCAAGGAAATCGTCGAAGGCGACGTACTGTCGGAAATCGACGTGCAAACCGCCTCTGGCATCGTCACCTCGGTCATCACCACCCGCTCGGTCAAGGAGTTGGAATTGGCGGTTGGCAGCGAAGTGATCGCCTTCGTTAAATCCACCGAGGTGTCTATCGCCAAGTTGTGAACGATGCTTCACCCCACAGCCCCGGATGGCGCGAGCCTTTCGGGGCTTTTCGTTTCCCATAAAGAGCGTGGGAACGATCATCGCGTCATGGTTTTACGCTTGGGCAAATACGGCGGCAGATACAACCCCAGGTACGCATCGAACACCCGCATGCCTTCTTCGGCCATGCGCGGGGTGATCTGGCCGTGTTGTTGCACCGAGCGGGCGTAGACGCGGTCGCCCAGTTCCATGGCCAGGGCGAATACGTCGACGTCAGCGGGCAAGGTCGGCAGTTCGAAATGGTGGGCGAAAAGCTTATGCATCAGGTCGCCAAGCTCGAGGTCGTGCTGACGGTCGGCCTGGGTGACTTCGGTCAGGCCATGCTGGGCCAGGATCAGTTGGCGGGCGGCGGCGTCCTGGCTGTAGAGGGTGAGCATGCGCTGCTCCACCAACCGCGACAGGTCGTGCCAGTGGTTCAGGGCTTCATGATTGATCGGCACCTGCAGGCAGGCACGGAAGGCGGCGTGGATGTCGGCGGTCAGCCCTTGGAGCAATGCCGGGACGCTGGCGAAGAAGTGATACACGGAGGAGGGCGGGATACCGGCGCGTTCGGCGACGCTGTAGATCGACAGGCTGGCCACGCCTTCGGCGGCAAGCAGCGTACGGGCGGCATCGAGAATCGAGTCGATCCGGGCCTGGCTGCGTGCGCGAGGTTTACGTGGAGCGGCGATGCGCGTCATGGGTGTCTCCTGCGGGGCTGCCGGGCATTGTACGAGCCGGTTTCTGTGTTGTCTGCCAGGCCGTCATCGCGGGCAAGCCT
Source organism: Pseudomonas sp. LBUM1664 (assembly GCF_059695895.1). Taxonomy (NCBI): domain Bacteria; kingdom Pseudomonadati; phylum Pseudomonadota; class Gammaproteobacteria; order Pseudomonadales; family Pseudomonadaceae; genus Pseudomonas; species Pseudomonas sp. LBUM1664. The sequence goes on from NZ_CP166791.1 coordinate 296,750, forward strand.
TGTTCCCACAGGGAACTGTGATGAACCTGGATTAGGTGACCACCGAAGATCCAATGTGGGAGCTGAGCTTGCTCGCGGTCCGCCAAAGGCGGCCATTCACTCAAAAACCATAAAAAAACGCCGCAGCCCCGAAGGCTTGCGGCGTTATCTTTTACGGCAACCGCTTACACGGTATGCAAGTACCAGTTGTACTCAAGGTCGGAGATGGAGTGTTCGAACTCCTCCAGCTCGCTCTCCTTGCAGGCCACGAAGATATCGATATATTTCGGATCGATGTACTTGGCCATGACTTCGCTGTCGTCCAGCTCACGCAGTGCATCGCGCAGGTTGTTCGGCAGGCTTTGCTCGTTCTGCTCGTAGCTGTTGCCTTCCACTGGCGCACCGGGCTCGATCTTGTTGACCAGGCCATGGTGAACGCCCGCCAGCACTGCCGCCATCAGCAGATACGGGTTGGCATCGGCGCCGGCCACACGGTGCTCCAGGCGCACGGCATCGGCAGAGCCGGTGGGTACGCGCAGGGCCACGGTGCGGTTGTCCAGGCCCCAGGTCGGCGAGTTCGGCACGTAGAACTGTGCGCCGAAACGACGGTAGGAGTTGACGTTCGGGCAGAGGAAAGCCATCTGCGCCGGCAGGGTCTCGAGCACACCGCCGATCGCGTGACGCAGCGCGGCGTTCTGCTCGGGATCCTCGCTGGCAAAAATATTTTTGCCATCTTTGTCCAGGATCGAAATGTGAACGTGCAGACCGTTGCCCGCCTGGCCCGGATACGGCTTGGCCATGAAGGTGGTATCCATTTCATGGTCGTAGGCGATGTTCTTGATCAGACGCTTGAGCAGTACTGCGTAGTCGCAGGCCTTGATCGGGTCGGCCACGTGGTGCAGGTTCACTTCGAACTGCGCCGGGGCACTTTCCTTGACGATGGCGTCGGCTGGAATGCCTTGCTCCTTGGCCCCTTCCAGAATGTCCTGGAGGCAATCGACGTATTCGTCGAGGTCGTCGATCAGGTAGACCTGTGTCGAGTGCGGGCGTTTGCCGGAGATCGGCGAGCGGGGCGGTTGTGGACGTCCATTCACGTTCTCCTGGTCGATCAGGTAGAACTCCAGCTCGAATGCGGCGCAGATGGTCAGGCCCAGTTCATCGAACTTGGTCACGACCTGGCGCAGGACTTCGCGAGGGTCGGCGAAGAACGGTTCACCTTCAAGTTCGTGCATGGTCATCAACAGTTGCGCGGTAGGGCGCTTCTGCCAGGGTTCATTGCACAGGGTGTCAGGGATTGGATAGCAGATCCGGTCGGCGTCGCCGATGTCCAGACCCAGGCCGGTGCTTTCCACCGTCGAGCCATTGATATCCAGAGCAAATAGAGAGGCCGGCAGGTTGATGCCTTTCTCGTAAACCTTGTGGAGGCTGGTGCGTTCGATGCGCTTGCCGCGCACCACACCATTCATATCCGCAATCAGAAGGTCAACGTACAGAACCTCAGGATGTTCCTTAAGGAACGCGTTCGCTTCGTTAAGCTGAACGGCACGCGGGGGTACCGACATGATGCAACACCTTTGTTGTTAAAAATATCAATCATTGATCTCTTCGAAAGCCAGTCAACCCGAACGGCATGCCGAAGTCAAGCAGGGCCTTTTTTGCCCTAAAAAAGCACCTGCGGGGCTTTTTTGAGGCAATTTGGGGCGTTTTTTCCCCTTTAAGGGGCTTGGCGCCCGCAGGCTTGAGCGGGCCGTGTTGTATTTTTTACGGGAGTGTTGTGTAAAAAAATGAACAAGGCTAAGCTCGATTCAAACCCATAACAGCAATAATACCGGGGTGCTTCATGTCTCGCCTGCCGTTAATCGGCGTCACCACCTGCTCCAGGCAGATGGGTCTGCATGCTTATCACATCAGTGGCGACAAATATTCCCGGGCTGTCGCGACAGCCGCCAAGGGTTTGCCAGTGATGATCCCGTCTTTGGCGGATCTGCTGTCACCGTCCGATATTCTGGACGCTCTGGACGGCATTCTCTTTACCGGCTCTCCTTCTAATGTAGAACCTTTTCACTATCAGGGCCCCGCCAGCGCGCCGGGCACCGCTCATGATCCTGCACGCGATGCCACCACCCTGCCGCTGCTCCGCGCCGCTGTCGATGCGGGTGTCCCGGTGCTGGGCATCTGCCGCGGTTTCCAGGAGATGAACGTAGCCTTTGGCGGCAGCCTGCATCAGAAAGTTCATGAAGTCGGAACCTTTATCGATCATCGTGAAGACGACGCTCAGTCGGTGGACATCCAATACGGCCCAGCCCACGCCATGCATATCCAGCCTGGCGGTATCCTTGCAGGCCTGGGCTTACCTCAGGTGATTGAAGTCAACTCGATCCACAGCCAGGGCATCGAGCGCCTGGCGCCGGGTCTGCGGGCTGAAGCCGTGGCGCCGGATGGCCTGATCGAGGCGGTCTCGGTGGTACAAGGCAAGGCTTTTGCTTTAGGTGTGCAATGGCACCCGGAATGGGCAGTCAGTTCGAATCCGTACCACCTTGCGATTTTCCAGGCATTTGGCGATGCCTGCCGAGCAAGGGCAACACAACGCGACGCCGATGCGTCAAACAACGCCTGACTACTAATTAGCAGCCAGGAAACTCACGCCTAGAGGCATTTATGAGTAACAACCTCGACCAGCTCACCGATTGGTTGAAAGACCATAAGATCACAGAAGTCGAATGCATGATTGGCGACCTGACCGGTATCACCCGGGGCAAGATCTCGCCGACCAACAAGTTCATTGCCGAGAAAGGCATGCGCCTGCCCGAGAGCGTTCTGCTACAGACCGTTACGGGCGACTATGTCGAAGACGATATCTATTACGAACTGCTCGATCCTGCCGACATCGACATGATATGTCGCCCGGACGAAAACGCAGTGTTCCTTGTGCCCTGGGCCGTCGAGCCCACCGCCCAGGTCATCCACGATGCCTACGACAAGCAGGGCAATCCCATTGAGCTGTCGCCGCGCAACGTACTCAAGAAAGTGCTCAAGCTCTACGCCGACAAGGGCTGGCAGCCGATCGTCGCGCCGGAAATGGAGTTCTACCTGACCAAGCGCAGCGACGACCCGGACTTCCCGTTGCAACCGCCTATTGGCCGCTCTGGCCGCCCGGAAACCGGTCGCCAGTCTTTCTCCATTGAAGCGGCCAACGAATTTGACCCGCTGTTCGAAGACGTCTACGACTGGTGCGAATTGCAGGAGCTGGACCTCGATACCCTGATCCACGAGGACGGCACGGCGCAGATGGAAATCAACTTCCGTCACGGCGATGCCCTGTCCCTGGCCGACCAGATCCTGGTGTTCAAGCGGACCATGCGTGAAGCCGCGCTCAAGCACAACGTGGCCGCCACTTTCATGGCTAAACCCATGACCGGCGAGCCGGGCAGTGCCATGCACCTGCACCAGAGCATCACCGACAAGGAAACCGGCAAGAACGTCTTCTCCAATGAAGACGGGACCATGAGCGAGCTGTTCCTGAACCACATTGGGGGTCTGCAGAAGCTCATCCCCGAGCTGTTGCCGCTGTTCGCCCCCAACGTCAATTCGTTCCGCCGCTTCCTGCCGGATACCTCGGCGCCGGTGAACGTGGAGTGGGGCGAAGAGAACCGTACCGTGGGCCTGCGCGTGCCGGATGCCGGGCCGCAGAACCGCAGGGTGGAAAACCGCCTGCCGGGTGCCGACGCCAACCCGTACCTGGCGATTGCCGCCAGCCTTTTGTGCGGCTACATCGGCATGGTCGAAGGCATCAACCCGAGCGCGCCAGTGGTGGGCCGCGGGTACGAACGTCGGAACCTGCGCCTGCCGCTGACCATCGAAGATGCGTTGGAGCGGATGGAAAACAGCGTCACCATCGAGAAGTACCTGGGCAAGAAATTCATCACGGGCTACGTCGCGGTCAAGCGTGCCGAGCATGAAAACTTCAAGCGCGTCATCAGTTCGTGGGAGCGGGAATTCCTGCTCTTTGCCGTCTGAAGCGCCGGGCGGAGCCGCTTCAGGCGGCTGCGCCCCCACCGATATGAAAGGAGAACTCGCATGACCGGCAACAACCCGCAAACCCGTGAATGGCAAGCCCTGAGCAACGATCACCACCTGGCTCCGTTCAGCGACTTCAAACAGCTCAAAGAGAAAGGCCCGCGCATCATCACCCACGCCAAGGGCGTCTACCTTTGGGACAGTGAAGGCAACAAAATCCTCGACGGCATGGCCGGCCTCTGGTGCGTAGCCGTCGGTTACGGCCGCGATGAACTGGCCGATGCTGCCAGCCAACAGATGCGCGAGCTGCCGTACTACAACTTGTTCTTCCAGACCGCCCACCCGCCGGTGCTGGAGTTGTCCAAAGCCATCGCCGACATCGCGCCTGAAGGCATGAACCACGTGTTCTTCACCGGTTCCGGCTCCGAAGGCAACGACACCATGCTGCGTATGGTCCGTCACTATTGGGCGATCAAGGGCCAGCCGAACAAGAAAGTCATCATCAGCCGCAAGAACGGTTATCACGGTTCGACCGTGGCCGGTGCGAGCCTGGGCGGCATGACGTATATGCACGAGCAGGGCGACCTGCCGATTCCGGGCATTGTCCACATCGCCCAGCCGTACTGGTTTGGCGAAGGCGGCGACATGAGCCCAGAAGAGTTCGGCGTATGGGCGGCCAATCAGCTGGAAGAAAAAATCCTGGAGATCGGCGTGGACAACGTCGGCGCCTTCATTGCCGAACCAATCCAGGGCGCGGGCGGCGTGATCGTGCCACCGGACAGCTACTGGCCGCGCATGAAGGAAATCCTCGCCAAGTACGACATCCTGTTCGTGGCCGACGAAGTGATCTGCGGTTTCGGCCGTACCGGTGAGTGGTTCGGTACCGACTATTACGGTTTGAAACCGCACATGATGACCATCGCCAAGGGCCTGACCTCCGGCTATATCCCCATGGGCGGCCTGATCGTACGCGACGACGTGGTCGCGGTGCTCAACGAAGGCGGCGACTTCAACCACGGGTTTACCTATTCCGGTCACCCGGTGGCCGCTGCGGTGGCCCTGGAAAACATCCGTATCCTGCGCGACGAGAAGATCATCGAGCGCGTCCACGCAGAAACGGCACCCTATTTGCAGAAACGTTTGCGGGAACTGAACGATCATCCGCTGGTGGGTGAAGTGCGCGGTGTCGGTTTGCTGGGGGCGATCGAACTGGTTCAGGACAAGGCCACGCGCAAGCGCTACGAAGGCAAGGGCGTGGGCATGATCTGCCGGCAGTTCTGCTTTGATAACGGGCTGATCATGCGCGCCGTGGGCGACACCATGATCATTGCGCCGCCGCTGGTGATCAGCAAGGCCGAGATCGATGAACTGGTGAGCAAGGCCCGGCAGTGTCTGGACCTGACCCTCAGTGCATTGCAAAGCTAAGTGCTAGGCTCTGAGCGAGGTACCTGCATGGGCCTCGCCCAGTGTGAATAAAAGGCTGGGCTTGTGTTGAAAGCCTGCCCTGTAACTTGCCAGACTACCGGCTGTTCAAGTTGCCCGCGAGCCGGCTACTGAACGACGGCCAAGAAGAATAACTGGAGCATTTTTCATGAAGGCATTAGGCATGAAGACATTAGGTATGAAGATAGCTGGCAAGACCCTCCTCGCCATGTCCCTGATGGGCGTAATGGCGGGTGCCGTTCAGGCGGACGACAAAGTGCTGCACGTCTATAACTGGTCCGACTACATCGCCCCGGACACCGTCGCCAAGTTCGAGAAAGAGTCGGGGATCAAAGTGGTCTACGACGTGTTCGACGGCAACGAAACCCTGGAAGCTAAGCTTCTGGCCGGCAAATCCGGTTATGACATCGTGGTGCCGTCGAACAACTTCCTGGCCAAGCAGATCAAGGCCGGGGTCTATCAGGCACTGGATAAGTCCAAACTGCCGAACTGGAAGAACCTGGATCCCGACCTGCTCAAAGCTGTCGGCGATGCCAGCGACAAGGGCAACAACTACGCATTCCCTTACATGTGGGGTTCCATCGGCATCGGTTACAACCCGGAAAAGGTCAAGGCGGCACTGGGTATCGACAAGATCGACTCCTGGGACGTGGTATTCAAGCCGGAAAACATGGCCAAGCTTAAAAGCTGCGGCGTGACTTTCCTCGACGCGCCGACCGAGATGATCCCGGCGGCACTGCACTACCTGGGCAAGCCGACCGACAGCAAGGACAAGGCTGACCTCAAGGCTGCTGAAGACCTGTTCCTGAAGATTCGCCCTTCGGTCGCTTACTTCCACTCTTCCAAGTACATCTCGGACCTGGCCAACGGCAACATCTGCGTGGCAGTGGGCTACTCGGGTGACATGGAGCAATCCAAGGAGCGCGCCAAGGAAGCGGGCGACAAGGTCAAGCTCAGCTATGTCATTCCAAAAGAAGGTGCCGGTACTTTCTATGACATGGTCGCCATGCCCAAGGATGCTGATAACGTCGAGGCGGCCTACAAATTCATGAACTTCCTGATGCAGCCGGAAATCATGGCTGAAATCACCAACGCCGTGCGCTTCCCGAACGGCAACAAGGCAGCCACGCCGCTGGTGGACAAGGACATTTCCGGCGATCCGAGCATCTATCCAACGGATGAAGTGAAAAAGCAGCTGTATGCGATCACCGACCTGGATGCAGCCACGTTGCGCCTGGTCACCCGCAGCTGGACCAAGATCAAATCCGGTAAATAAGCCGGCCTGAGGCACCCTCCTGTTGTCGCTGTCATCGCGGTGGCGGCAACAGGAACAATTAACTAACTAAAAGTTTTGCTGGATCGGTTTATCGAGGGTAAGTTGCGCGCCGGTTTTGTTGCAGGGCACATCGCTGCCAGGTAACGGGGGCAACTTGGGCCCAACTATTTAAGAGGACCTCCACGTGCCTGTCTTTTCTTTGTTACGCAACGCCTTGCTGGTTGGTGCTGGTCTGACGCTCGCCGTCAGTGTCCAGGCTGCTTCCACCGTGCATATTTATAACTGGTCGGACTACATTGGCGAGACCACCCTGGCGGACTTCGAAAAAGCCACCGGTATCAAGCCGGTGTATGACGTCTTCGACTCCAACGAGACCCTGGAAGGCAAGCTGCTGGCTGGGCGTACCGGTTACGACGTGGTCGTGCCGTCCAACCACTTCCTGGGCAAGCAGATCAAGGCCGGGGCATTCCAGAAGCTCGACAAGTCGCAGCTGCCCAACTACGCCAACCTGGACCCGTCGCTGCTCAAGCGCCTGGAGAAGAACGACCCGGGCAACCAGTACGCCGTGCCGTACCTGTGGGGCACCAACGGCATCGGCTACAACGTCGAGAAAATCAAAGCTGTCCTGGGCGTCGACAAGATCGATTCGTGGGCCATGTTGTTTGAGCCCGAAAACATCAAGAAGCTGTCCAGCTGCGGCGTTTCGTTCCTCGATTCGGGCGACGAGATGATCCCGGCGATGCTTAACTACCTGGGCCTGGACCCCAACAGCGAAAACCCCGAAGACTACAAAAAGGCCGAGGCCCAGCTCCTCAAGATCCGGCCTTACGTGACCTATTTCAATTCCTCCAAGTACATCTCCGATCTGGCCAATGGCGAGATCTGCGTGGCCGCCGGTTTCTCCGGTGACATCTTCCAGGCCCGCGAACGTGCCAGCGAAGCCGGCAAGGGCGTCGAAATCGCCTACGTCATTCCCAAGGAAGGCGGCAATCTCTGGTTCGACATGCTGGCGATCCCGCGCGACGCCACCAACGTCAAAGAGGCCCACGCGTTCATCAACTATGTGCTCAAGCCTGAGGTGATCGCTCAGGTCAGCGACTATGTCGGTTACGCCAATCCCAACCCCAAGGCTGGCGAACTGATGGATCAGAAAGTACGCACCGACGAAGCGGTTTACCCACCGCAAGCGGTCGTCGACAAGCTTTACGTCAACTCCGAGTTGCCGCCCAAGATTCAACGACTCATGACCCGCAGCTGGACCAAGGTCAAGTCGGGTAAATAGCGTTAAGCGTTCTAACTAAGGTTCGTCCGCGTGGGGCGAACTGCAAATTTTGTGGGAGTTTCGTAAATGGCAGTTGCCTCCGGCGCCTATAAGAAAGCCCTCGAGGGCGACCAGACACCCAAGCAGGTGCTGGTCAAAATCGACCGGGTCACGAAGAAGTTCGACGAGACGATTGCCGTGGACGATGTGTCCCTGGAAATCAAGAAAGGCGAGATCTTCGCCTTGCTCGGCGGTTCGGGATCGGGCAAGTCCACCTTGCTGCGCATGCTGGCCGGTTTCGAACGGCCCACGGAGGGGCGCATTTTCCTCGACGGTGTGGACATCACCGACATGCCGCCTTATGAGCGGCCGATCAACATGATGTTCCAGTCCTACGCCTTGTTCCCCCACATGACCGTGGCACAGAACATTGCCTTTGGCCTGCAACAGGACAAGATCTCGAAAACCGAGATCGACGCCCGTGTGGCCGAAATGCTCAAGCTGGTGCAGATGAGCCAGTACGCCAAGCGCAAACCGCACCAGCTCTCCGGCGGCCAGCGTCAACGCGTGGCCCTGGCCCGCTCCCTGGCCAAGCGGCCCAAGCTGTTGCTGCTCGACGAACCGATGGGTGCCCTGGACAAGAAGCTGCGTTCGCAAATGCAGCTTGAGCTTGTCGAGATCATTGAGCGGGTCGGCGTAACCTGCGTCATGGTGACCCACGATCAGGAAGAGGCCATGACCATGGCCGAGCGCATCGCGATCATGCACCTGGGCTGGATCGCCCAGATCGGCAGCCCGATCGACATCTACGAAACCCCGACCAGCCGATTGGTCTGCGAGTTTATCGGCAACGTCAATATCTTCGAGACCGAAGTGGTGGAAGACGCCGAAGGTCACGCGGTGCTGACCTGCAAGGACCTGGACCGCAACATCTACGTGGGCCACGGCATCAGCACCTCGGTGCAGGACAAATCGGTGACCTACGCCATCCGCCCGGAAAAACTGCTGGTCACCGCCGAGCAGCCGACCTGTGACAACAACTGGTCCAGCGGCAAGGTCCATGACATCGCCTACCTGGGTGGCCATTCGGTGTTCTACGTCGAGTTGCCGAGTGGCAAGCTGGTGCAATCGTTTGTCGCCAACGCCGAGCGCCGTGGCCAGCGTCCGACCTGGGGTGACCAGGTGTTCGTCTGGTGGGAAGACGACAGCGGCGTGGTGCTTCGCTCATGAACATGCGCAAATTCAAACGCCGACTCGACCGAATAACGCCCGGTGGCCGTCAGTTGGTCATCGGGGTGCCCTTCATCTGGCTGTTCCTGTTCTTCATGCTGCCGTTCTTCATCGTCCTGAAGATCAGCTTCGCTGAAGCCGACGTGGCCATTCCGCCATACACCGAGATCTACAGCTACGTCGACCAGAAGCTGCAGGTGCTGCTCAACTTCAGCAACTACGTGATGCTCAGTGACGATGAGCTGTACATCGCCGCCTACCTGGGCTCGCTGAAGATGGCCCTGATCAGCACGGTGCTGTGCCTGCTGATCGGTTATCCAATGGCCTACGCCATCGCCAACGCCCGTAAAGAGATGCAGATGGTGCTGGTGCTGCTGATCATGATGCCGACCTGGACCGCGATCCTGATCCGCGTCTACGCGTGGATGGGCATCCTCAGCAACAACGGTCTGCTCAACGGCTTTTTGATGAGCATGGGCTGGATCAGCGAACCATTGCAGATCCTCAACACCAACCTGGCGGTGTACATCGGCGTTGTCTATTCGTACCTGCCGTTCATGATCCTGCCGTTGTACTCCAACCTGGTGAAACACGACTCCAGCCTGCTGGAGGCTGCGTCCGACCTGGGCTCAAGCACCTTCAACAGCTTCTGGAAAATCACCGTGCCGCTGTCCAAGAACGGCATCATCGCAGGCTGCATGCTGGTGTTCATTCCGGTGGTGGGTGAGTTCGTGATCCCGGAACTGCTGGGCGGCCCGGAAACCCTGATGATTGGTAAAGTGCTGTGGCAGGAATTCTTCAATAACCGTGACTGGCCGGTGGCGTCCGCCCTGGCGGTGGTGATGCTGGCGATCCTGATCGTGCCCATCATCCTGTTCAACCGCAGTCAGGCCAAAGAAATGGAGGGCAAGGAATGAAGCGCTTCAGTTTTTCAAGCCTGATGCTGGTGCTGGGTCTGTTGTTCATCTATGCACCAATGCTGATTCTGGTGATTTACTCGTTCAACGCCTCGAAACTGGTGACGGTGTGGGGCGGCTGGTCGATCAAGTGGTACGTCGGCCTGTTGGACAACAGTCAGTTGATGGGCTCGGTGGCGCGCTCGCTGGAGATTGCCTGTTACACCGCGATTGCTGCGGTGGCCCTGGGCACGCTGGCGGCCTTTGTGCTGACCCGCATCACCCGTTTCAAGGGACGCACGCTGTTCGGCGGCCTGGTTACCGCACCGCTGGTGATGCCGGAAGTGATCACCGGTCTGTCGCTGTTGCTGCTGTTCGTGGCGATGGCGCAAATAATTGGCTGGCCTCAGGAGCGTGGCATCGTCACGATCTGGATCGCCCACACCACATTCTGCGCGGCCTATGTGGCGGTGGTGGTCTCGGCGCGTTTGCGTGAGCTGGACCTGTCCATCGAAGAGGCGGCCATGGACCTTGGTGCGCGACCGTGGAAGGTGTTCCTCCTGATCACCATCCCGATGATCACTCCGTCACTGGCAGCGGGGGGCATGATGTCGTTCGCGCTGTCCCTGGATGACCTGGTGCTGGCGAGCTTCGTCTCGGGACCCGGTTCCACGACCTTGCCGATGGAAGTGTTCTCGGCGGTACGTCTGGGGGTGAAACCGGAGATCAACGCCGTGGCGAGCCTGATCCTGCTGGCTGTTTCCCTGGTGACCTTCCTGGTCTGGTACTTCAGCCGCCGCGCCGAAGAAAACCGCAAGCGGGCGATCCAGCAAGCCATCGAAGAAAGCGCCGCGGACTCCTGGAAACAACCGGAAGTACGCCGGGCGCCGGCGCCAGTCTAAAGTTGCCGCCGATCCAATGTGGGAGCGAGCCTGCTCGCTCCCACAGGTTTTTTGGGCGCTCATAAAGCTATGGTCTACCGCATCCCGAATGTCTTGCTCGCGACAGTTCGGGCGTCTCTCACTTCTTCAACGCGTCATGGGCCTCCAGCGCTCGTAGGGAGTAGATGTACGCCGCGCCGGCATTCAGCGAAACCGCGGTGGCCAGGGTGGCGGCGATTTCTTCGCGGGTGGCGCCGGCCTTGATGGCGGCGTCGGTGTGTACGCCGATGCAACCGTCGCAGCGGGTGGTGATGGCCACGGCGATGGAGATCAGCTCACGAGTCTTGGCATCGAGCACGTTGTTTTCGGCCGCTGCTTCATCGAGGGCCATGTAGGCCTTGACCATTTTCGGGTTGCTCTTGCCCAGGGCGCCAAAGGCACTTTTGATGGTGGGCAGCAGCTCGGACCAATTGTTGAACATAGCGTTGACTCCATTGAGGGGAGGGGGTTGAGCCCTTGTAGTCTTGACCATCAATTGCGATCAAGCCTGCTGGCGATGAAAAAACAGCCGCGCCGCTCGACTCAGGGCGTCGCCCGGGCCGGCAGCAGCTTCAGAGTGCCACGGGTGTTGGCCGTCACTTCTTCCTCGGCCAGGTGCGCCTGCTGATACAGCCCCTCGATGTACGCCTCGGCCTGATCCTCGTAGTGCTTGTCGAACGGCACACCGCTCTGGCCGACGGGGTTGATGGTGACGCTGTGGGCCGGGTCGGCGAAGTCGATGATGCGCCGGGTGGAAGGGCCATAGGTCACTGGCCAGGGGGCTGGGCCGATCTTGGCCGAGAGATTGTTGGGCACTTCATGGGTGCCGGGCGCCGCAAACGGGCCGACGTTGAAGATCCGGTCCAGCGGCTTTTGCGTGCCCAGCGGATGACCGTGGGTCAGGGTGTGGGCCTTGCCCCATTGCCACTGCGTGGCATCGTCACCGAGGGTAGCCCTCAGGTGCGCCAGGCTGTTGCCCCAGGCTTTTTTCACGATGTCGGCACGGGTTTGCGTGCCCAGTGTCGAGCGCTCGTCCCACCACGGCGAATCCTTTGATGCCGCCAGGCGTGGAAGGGCCGCGTCAATCACCCGGGTCGACAGTGCGGTTTCGAAGAACCCGTCGCCCAGCTCATCGTGCAGGGCCGCATCGGCCAGGTTGAACAGGAACTGGTTGAACAGCGTGGCGCTGGTGGAGTCCAGCGGATAGTCGCCTTGCCATTGGGCCAGTTGTTCAACCCATTTGCGTTCCTGCGGGTCGCTGACCACTTCACGCAGCACCGGCAGTAAGGGCGCAAGCAAGCGCGGGCCGTAGGCGGTGGTGGTGCCCAGTTGCAGTTTCTGGGTGGTTTCTAGGTCCCACTTCGCCTGCTTGTCGCTGAGCTGCAAGTTGAGTTGCTGGCCGCGGTCGGCGAGGTTGTAGTAGCCCGGTATCTCAATACCGCTGGGCGACATTGGCTGGAAGTTGGCCGAAACAATGTAGCCGCGCGCGGGGTTCTCTTCCTGAGGGTTATTGCTGAAAGGGTAGAAGCCTTCCTTTTCCGCCTCTGGGGCGCTGCCATCGAGTATGAAACCGGGCTTCACGCCGGCCGGCCTTTTGGGCAGTTGCGCCGCCGCCCACCAGCCGATATCGCCCTTGGCATTGGCCCAGACGATATTCAGCCCAGGTGCGTGGATCTTGGCTGACGCGCTGCGTGCCTTGGCGAGGGTGTCGGCGCGGTTGAGCTGGTAGAAGGCTTCGAGGATCGGGTTGCGGCTTTCCAGGAATCCCCACCACATGGCGATCGGTGTTTTGCCGGCGTTAGCGCCCAGGGCATCGTTGACGATCGGACCGTGGGGCGACTGGCGCAGCACCAGGGTCACCGGGGCCTGGCCCTTGACCGCGATCTGTTGTTCGCTGCGGGTCATGTCCACCCATTGGCCGCGATACCAGACCTGTTCGGGATTGTCCGGGTTGATCTTCTCGGCGATCAGGTCCAGGTCGTCGTTCTGGAACATGGTGATGCTCCAGCCGAAATCCTTGTTCATGCCCAGCGTCGCAAATGGCATCAGCGCCTGGTATTGCCCGTAGAGTTCGAAACCTGGCGCCGACAGGTGCGCCTCGTACCACACCGATGGCGCGGAAAAGCGGATATGCGGGTCGCCCGCCAGCAACGGCTTGCCGCTGTGGGTGCGGTTGCCGGAAACCGCCCAGGCGTTGCTGCCTTCAAACTGCGGCAGGCCGTTCTCGGCCAGGGCCTGTTCACTCAGCCGGGCCAGGGCGTTGAGGTCTGTCCAGTCGGCGGCGGCCAGTGGCAGGGCGGTCTTGCGACGCTCGGTAAGCACGCCCTGTGGCTGCCAATCGAGGTCGAAGATATTCAGGTAGTTGGCGCCCAGTTGATCGCGCACGTAGGTCAACAACGGTTCGGTGCGAAATGCGGCGGCGAAGCTGTAAGCCATGTAGCCGGTAATGCTGACGGTGTCTTCGACGGTGAAGGGGCGCTTGGGAATGCCCAGTACATCGAACTCCACGGGTCTGGCGTGGCTGTCCTGGTAGAGGTTGATGCCGTCCAGGTAAGCCTGCATCGCGATCCAGGCCGGGGATTGAGGGTCCTGCTCCGTCACATAGGTCGCGGCGCGCTCGCGGATGCGCAGGCTGCGCATCAGTTTGTCGGTGTCGAGCAGTTTCGGCCCCAGCACCTCGGCCAGTTCGCCACGGGCAAGCCGGCGCATGATCTCCATTTGAAACAACCGATCTTGGGCGTGGACATAACCCAAGGCGCGGTACAGGTCGGTTTCGTTCTCGGCGCGGATATGGGGTACCCCGCGTTCGTCGTAGCGTACGGTCACCGAGCCTTGGAGCCCCTGCAGCTGCACTATGCCCTGGCGGGTGGGCTGCTTGCTGTAGAGGTAGCCGCCCGCGACGATGATGGCGGTGACGACCAATGACAGGAAGGCGATGAGGGTGCGTTTCATGTGATTCCTTGTTGAGTGACAGCGATTCCATGGCTTCGCTGTTTATGACTTCTTTAACACGTCGCTGCGTACCTGTGCATCGTTCCTCGGAGGGATTTTCCCCAGGCCGTTTCGCGGGCCAGCGTATAGGCGGCCAAAAGTCTCGGGCAGTACCTGGACTTTCGAGGTCCGCGCTGCGCGTTGCAAGGCTATCGTTGTTCGGCGCTGTCATCACGTTGGTCGACATCGAAGCGCGGAGGGATGTGAGTCGGAGTGTATCGCGAGGGCCGGCCACAGGGAGTATCCCTGCGGCCAGCGTTGGAGGGAGGCATCAGTGCTGGTCATCGGGCCGCCACGCGACGGCTCGACGGTTTCATCAGGTGGGCGCGGGTTCGTTGGACGGCCCGCCCTGGGGCCGCGCTTCGCCTCGTTCTACCAGTTGGATGTCATCGCCAGGGCTGGGGTTTTTAGGCCTCGTTGCCACGCTCTGAATCCATTCGGCACCTACGTTGAGCCCCGCGACAGTGGCTTGCGGAACAAGCTGAGTAGCGCCACGGGTCACGTGATAGGTATTTTCGATATTGCGTCTCCAACCTTCAGGTTGGGTGTGGGGCAGGCCGTCCCGGTTTGGATTGGTGATGTTCTGCCACGGTACGTTTGCCCGTGCGGTCAGGTCGTCTTTACCGTCGTTCAGCGCTTTGTTTTCGAGCGGTGCCGCCACGCTGTTGGCAAAGAACGGAAGCAGGGTCAGGCCCGAGGAGAAAAAGGTCGTGATGATCTGCTGCATTTTTTCCAGCGTCTCAGCATCCTCCCCTACCGCGGCGGCATCTCCCACTGCGGTACGCATGGTAATACCTGCGCTTACGCCAACGATCCGGTTGGTATAATCACTGATATTGGTCATGTTGGTCGGGAGCACTTTGCTTGATTCGGCAAATGCCTTGGGCAGGAGTTCTTTCCATTCGCGAGTTTCGTTTTTGACCCGGTAGGTTGGGATCTTCTCGTCACCGTGGGTTTGAGAGTATTTGGCCACTGCCTGACCGCCGGCCATGAAGGCGCCACCGACGGCGGAGGCGAGGCTGCGGGCGGCGATGCCCGAGGCGTTCACGTTCGTGAACTGATTCAGGGCTTCTCGTACCGCGTGAGCCGAGCCGAAAGCGAGGTAACCGGTGAAGTCGCCGCTGATGGTGCCAAAGTTATTGGCGTTCTGTTTTTGCAGGAAACCGGTTCGCTTGTCCTTCTGCGCCTGGTCGATTGCTTCACGTTGCGGGTTGGCGACACGGCGTCCATCCACCGTGATGTCTTGCAGGGCCTTGGGGTACACCGACAGCGGATCAACCTTCTCCAGGCCACTGCCGACGGTTTTGTCGACTACGGTCTGGATAATGGGGCGGGCGCTGTCGCTGATCACTTTATGGGCGGCACCCAGGACAGCCGATGTTCCCGCAGAATGTCCGGCGAGGTGTGTACCCGCCAGCTTCTCGTCGATCGCCGCGGTGCTGGCACCGAAGTGACCTGAGGAGGCGAGGCCCTGCGGGATGCCCGCATCGGCAAATACCGCCAGGCCCGTCAGGAATCCACTGTGGGTCTTGAGGTCGGCGACGTAATCCTCGCGTGCGACGTTCTTCAGCGCGGTGTCCAATGCTTCGTTTTTCTTCGTCGCCTTTGCCAGTTCGCTAGGGTTGCCTTCATCCTTTTTCAGGAACTCGCCAAGCTCCTCCTGGACCTTGCTCAACTGGGCCAGTTCGGCGGTCGCCTGCTCTCGTTCGGGCTGGGAAAGGTTCGTGTTATTCGCTGCTCCCTGCGCATGCTCGATTCGGCTTTCCATAAAGGTATTCAAGCGCGTGGGCATGTCTTGCGTCATGGCCTGCATGACGCCTTTCGCATAACCGCGGAAGGCTTCATGGCTATTTTGCAGTAGCTTGCGATCGTCTTCCCCAGAGGTTTTATCGATGACTTCCTGGCACAACGAATGATAGGCGCCAAGGGTATTACCCATGCGCTCGCAGTGTTTGTCCCAGACGGCTTTGAAACCGCCGTCGTCTTTCCTGTCGCCCTCGCTCTTGTTCAAGTACTCGTTGAAATCCTTGGTGAATGCCTCGGTTTCTTCCTGGCCCGACAGCATCGGGTGGGGCGTGCCGCCCAGTTCGGCGAGATGCTGGCGTACCTCCTGGTAGCTCGTGTCTGGCGCGTAGCCCAATACTTTGCCTTCCAGCGCCATATGCGCCCGTGCAAAGTCGATAGGGTCTTGCTCGGGGTTCTTTTTACCGAGCTTGGTGATATCTGCGGTCAGGCGATTCTGCGTGGTTGAGAGTTTTTCCGCCGTCGTATTGGTTGCTTTACCGGCGAAATGATAGGGCACCAGTGAAGTGGTGGAAGGGCGAACCTGCTCGCTCAGGCTGGTTTCAACCGGTCTGATCTGATCGTCCTGTTGCTGTCTCAATGCCGCCAGGCTTGATTGACTTACTGATAGATCTGCCATGATGTTCTCTCCTAGAGCGACAAGGCGCTATTGAGCCCTGCGCTACGCTTGATGGGATTGTGCGGCTGGGTGGTTTTGGCGGTGCGGTTTGCGCTGGCGCCGTCGAAGAAGTAGCCATTTCGCCAAATGAGCGCCATGTCGGCGGCACCGCCCAGCAGCCCGAGCAGACGCTCGGCCGTGAGGCTTTCCAGCGTCACGTGGCCGATCAGGATGACCTGTTCGCTGTCGCGGTTGTAAGACAACGAAGGGCTGAACGCCCCGCTCAGCAGATACAGGTTGGTTTCCAGCAGACGCTGTAGGACGGCCTCCCGATTCGCCTCAGGCAACGGCCCGAAGCTGCAGTAAATAAAAACGTCTCCCTCGCCCGCGCCTGGGGTGTGTTTCAGGGAAAAGTCGACATCTTTGACCGACAGGTTCGCCTGTTCGTAGAACGCTGACGGGGTGGGAATCATCGTGAGTTCGCAAAGCTGATCGATCAGCTTGCAATAGGTGGGTGACGCCATGATTGACCTCGCATTGTCATTCAGGCGCCGACGAGCGCCTGCTAGCCCATGGTGAGTGACAGCTACGGCGTTTCGGTTCCAACCTGCCGGCGGCGCGGCGGGTGATCAGCGTGGAACCGCTGGCATGTGATCTGCCACCCAATGGCGCCACCTCATTCAAGGTTGACCGCCCATGCCTCGATCACTTGCACCTTCGCCGGCCCTTCGATTCGTCCCCAAAGGGTTGTCCATGCTGGCCATGGGTACCTTGCTGTATGGATGCCAGCATCTCGAACCGCAGCTGACCATCGGTGATCCTTTCGCCAACGAGACTTACCGTTCCCAACTGCGCTGGCTTGAGCCGGCGCCTACGGACACGATCGTTCAGATCAGCGAGTTATCGGCCCAAAGCGGCGGCAGCCTCTGGGCGCGCATGCGCCAGGGATTTTCCTTGCAACCAAAGACCAAGGGCGTGGCGCGCATTGATGAGCAGCGCCGCTGGCTGATGCAGCGCCCGGCTTTTCTCACCCAGACCGGACGCGCCGGCAGTCGTTACTTGCACTTCATCGTTGGCGAACTGAGCAAGCGCAACATGCCGCTGGAACTGGCTCTGTTGCCGGCCATCGAGAGCGGGTTCAATCCGAACGCACAATCGCCTGCCCAGGCCTTGGGCCTCTGGCAATTCATTCCCGCCACGGGGCGCCGTTACCAATTGCAGCAGCGAGGCGACTACGACGAGCGCCGCGACATTCCGTCATCCACCCGGGCCGCCCTGGATTACTTGTCCTATCTGCATGATTACTTCGACGGCGACTGGCTGCTGGCGTTGGCCGCCTACAATGCCGGGGAAGGACGGGTACGCGACGCCATCACGCGTAATCGCGCCCGCGGCCTGGCGACCAACTATTGGAACCTGTCGCTGCCCGGCGAAACCCAGAATTACGTGCCGCGACTGCTGGCGCTGTCGCAGTTGGTGAATACGCCCGCGGACTATGGCGTGAACCTGGCGCCCATCGCCGACCAGCCGTATTTCCAGATGGTCGCTTTGGCGCAGCCAGTGGACCTGGCGCACCTGGCGATGTTGTCAGGTGTTCATGAACGAGAGTTGCGCATGCTTAACCCCGCCGGGCGTGGCCGGGCCAGCGGGCGCTTGCTGATGCCAATGGAAGCGTCGCGCAGGTTACTGGCACAACCGGACATGATCGCCAAAGCGGCGCGACCCCGTGCGGACGGTAGCGAAGAGCAAATGGTCGCCTCGCCCGATACCGGTACGGCGCAGTCGCAGGTGGCGGACGCGGTGGTGCCGCCAGGCGTGTGAGCCAGCGCTCGCCTGTCACGGGCGGGCGGATCTCCAGTGGGCTTACAGACAGCCCATCGCGACATTGGCCAGCCCTCGTGCGCGTGGGTCCATCAAGACGTAGGAGCCAATGGTGTTGCAGGCGAAGCCGAACGCCACCCCACGTTCAGGATCGGCAAAACCGATGGTGCCACCGGCGCCCATGTGGCCGAACGCCTCGGGTCCCATGCCATAGCTGCCGTTTGCCACGTTCGGCTGGTTGAGCATTACGCCCAGGCCGAAACGCGTCGGGGTCTGAAGGGTCGGGTCGTATTCGGCACTGTGTTCGCGCAGCATTTCGTTGAGCAGCGGCGACTCCAGTAACCGTCCGTCGAGCAGGCCGGCGTAAAACGCGGCCAGGCTGCGTGCGTTGCCGTGGCCATTGGCCGCTGGTTGGGTCATGCGCTTCCAGCCGGCTTCGTTACTGCGCCCCAGCACCATCGGCGGATTGGCGAAGGCCAGTGCGCTCATGGCAGTCGGCTCGTTGAGCACGTACTGCAGCACTCGGCCAAAGGCTTCATCGTCAATCTCGTCTTTGGTGCGCGCCATGTAGGCGCATCGAGCGATGGCTGCGTCGTCCAGGCCGAGATGAAAATCCAGCCCGAGTGGCACCGCCACCCGTTCGCAGATGCTTTGTGCTGGCGTCAGGCCATCCACCCGGCGTAGCAATTCGCCAAGAATCCAGCCGAACAGCAATGGCGAATAGGTCTGCTGTGCCCCGGCCGCGGCCCAAGGGTGCTCCTCGGCGATCAGGTCCGTCATGGTGTTCCAGTCGTACAGGGTTTGAGGCGCCAGCGGCGTGCGTAGCGCCGGGAGTCCGGCGCGGTGGCAAAGCACCTGGCGCACGGTGATCGGCGCTTTTCCGGCGTTGGCGAAGGCCGGCCAGTAGTGGCAGACCGGCGTGTCCAGGTCCAGGCGTCCTTCGCCTACCAGTTGCATGATCGCCACTGCAGTGAAGGGTTTGGTGCAGGAGAACAGATTGAGGAGCGTGTCGCGCTGCCAATCGCAGTCTGGTTCTGGGCCGGCAATGCCAGCCCATAGGTCGATAACGGTTTCGCCGTCAATCTGAATGCACAGGGCAGCGCCGCGTTCGAAGGGACTTTGCATCAGCTGGATAAAAGCCTCTTTGACCGGTTCGAAGCGAGGGTCGCATTGGCCATGGATTGCAAGTGCGCGCGTCATGTCAGCTCCGCGAAAGGTGGGTGTTCTCCCTAAGTGACCGTGGCCGTGCAAACGGTTCATTGCGTCACTCAATGCCGTTGCAATGGAATTTTTTCCGCAAGCGGTGCCACTCAGGAGCACCGATTCATGCCTTTGGAGAGTGTCATGGCTTACGAGCGCACCCTTGATTTCAACAGCGACGCGTTTCGCGACGAGGCGTATCGACATTACGCAGCGATGCGCCAGACGTCCCCGGTGTTCCTCAGCCAGCCCGAAGGGCAGCTGCCGATGTGGTACGTCACCGGTGCCCGGGAAGTCGAGGAAGTACTGCTGGACAGTGATCGCTTCGCCCGTGACCCGTCACGGATCAGCGCGCAGTTCGCGGCGATGCTCGGCGGCGAGCAATCCATCGCGTTTCTTAACGACCACATGCTCAACCGCGACGGCGACAGTCACCGCAGATTGCGTCGCCTGGTGAACAAGGCATTTACGTTGAAGGCGATAAACGCCATGCGGCCACGTATTGAACAGATCGCTGAAACGTTGCTGGACCAGGTGGGGCCGAGCGGGCGAATGGACGTGGTGAGCCAATATGCATTCCCTTTATCGATCATCGTCATCGCCCAATTGCTCGGCGTCCCCGCGCAAGACCGTGACGATTTTCGGCGCTGGTCGCAGATGATCGTTCGGCAGGTTGGGCAGGACTTGAGCGACTTGCAACGTTGTTACAGCGAATTCGCCGCCTACATGCTCGCATTGATAGACCAGCGTCGAGCACAACCGGCCGACGATCTGATTTCAGCGCTGGCACAGGTCGAGGAAGAGGGCACCATGCTCAGCCGAAGTGAGCTTTGCAGCATGATCGCGCTGCTCATCATCGCCGGGCACGAAACGTCGGCGTCGATGATCGGTAATGCCCTCCACATGCTTTTGCAGCACCCCAAGGCGCTGGCCCGGTTGTGTGACGACCCAGCGTTGATGCCCAACGCGGTCGAGGAGTTGCTGCGCTATGACTCGTCAGTGGAGCGGGCAATGATCCGCTTCGTCACCCGGGACACAGAACTGGCCGGGCAGCGCTTGCAGCGTGGGCAACTGGTGGTTGCAGTGGTGGGCTCGGCCAATCGCGACGAAGTGCTTTGTGCAAATCCTGACACGCTCGACATCACTCGCCCCGCCTGTGCGCACATGTCTTTTGGCAAAGGCACTCACTACTGCCTGGGTGCCTCGCTGGCCAGGCAGGAATTGGAAATTGCATTGAATACGCTCCTTCGACGCTGCCCCGGGCTGCAATTGGCCGTTGACCCCGGCGCCATACGCTGGCGCTATGTCCCTAACTTCAGGGGGCCGGACGCGCTGGCGGTGTGCTGGTCGGTGGACTGACGCGATCGGTGTGATACGCACGGACCACTGGACAAAATACGGCTCGCCCGGCAACCCACCGGGCGAACCGCAAGCTCACGCCAGGCTGGCGTCCGCGTTTTGCCTTTGCGTTGAGGGGGTGGCGGGCGCAGTGTCGCTTGGCGTCAGCTGCAGACCATAGAGCACGACGTCCGCACGGGAGTCAGCGAACCGGGCAATGCCCGGAAAGCGGCCCCATTGCGTCGCGCCCAGCCCTTGCACGCCGCGTTTGCTGGCCTCGTTATGCTCAATGATCCAGGCCACCAGCGTCTCGAAGCCATACCGTTTGGCCAACACGACCGCGGCTTGCCCGAGGCGAATGCCTACGCCGCTGCCAATATGGTCATTACGCACGTAGATCGACACTTCGCCGGTCAATCGGCAGGCCTGGGCGCCCCAACTAAAGCGGTTAACAATCAACCAGGCGACGACTTCACCAGCGCGTTCGAGCACGTATATCGGATCACCTTCCTTGACGAAACAGTCGACGAAGAAGGTCATTTCCTTCAGGGAAAACGCTCTGAGTACGGGGGAACTGGTACCCCCCAGAGCGCTTTCGTTGAAGATATCTGTCATCACCGGCAAGTCGTCAGGCGTGTAACGGCGCACGCCGCGTGGCAGGTCGAGCCGGCTGTTTAAACGAATGCTGGTCATGGCTGCACTTCTCCGTAGACGCTTCGCTTGAGTTGTTCACGCGCGCGAAACAATCTTGAGCGCACGGTCCCGATGGGTACGCCTAGCCGTTCGGCGGCATCGCGGTAGCTGCTTTCGGTGTCCACGGCGGTCCACAGCGTATCGCGCATGTTCTTTGGCAGCTCATCTATGGCCAACAGCGTTCGGTCCAACAGCCGACGGTGTTCGCACTGTTCACTCAGATCGATGTCGGCACTGGACTCGTTGAACTCGCTTTCGTCGAACGGACTCAACGGTGGTTGCGCGTAGAAGCGGCGAAAATGGTTGCGGATCAGGTTAAGGGCGATGCCGCACAGCCAGGTGTCAGGCTTTGCCAGCCCTTTAAATTTCTCCTGATTACGCCAGGCTTCCAGGTACGTGAGTTGGATGATGTCGTCGGCATCGTCTTGATTGAGCACACGCTTTTGCACAAATAGACGCAGTTTGCGCTCCTCGCCGAAGGCGATGCCTGGCGTGCGGACGCCTGGTCGGGAGGTCTTTGGGGGTGTCGTGAGGTTCAGACTGCTCATTGATGTATCCCTCTGAATAGATTCCATAGCGTCGATCCATATGTCGACATACCCCTATCAGCAGGACATGTGCCAAGCCTGATACATTTATGTACATTATTGATAAATAACGGTTTTATTTATTTGTCATACGCTAAATGTGCAAATCGCTGCGCAGCAGATACGAGAGCCAATGCAATAATCTGCACGGCGCGGGCCGTCGAAAAGGGTGGTTATGCCGCTACCTCCAAACCTATTCAGGAGAGGGCCTGGCCGGTGATGGAACTCAATGGGGAATCGCCGCCACCCACTGAGCGTCCGAAACCCCGCTCGTGGCCATCATGAAAGTAGAAGCACCGACCAATACGCGCATTGCCGTCAATCTCGCCCAGGCTGCTTCGGCTGTAGTGGGCGTGGGTAGGCCTGTGGAATCGTTGCAGACCGCGCAGTCCAATTCGATGGAAGAGGTCGGCATGACCTTCAGCCATCATGTCGAGCGCAATACCAAAGCGCTGAGCCAGCGGCGTATACGCAACGCCCGCAGCGAGGTGGGTCAAACGCGGGTCCAGACGCATGAGCAGTTGGAAGAGTGGTACGACCAACTCGGCCACCCAGGCAAGCAGAGCTTGGGCGCAATGGCCGCTCGGGCCGGCATGTTGCTGTGTGGCGAGCCGGTGCTTGAAGAAGTGGTGCAGTCCACCGGCGGTGATCCGGCCCGTACTGACCTTATCCTGCAGCAAGCGTTGCGCGATGCCGAGGTGCAAGGTCGTCTCGTCGAAGCCAGGCGTGCCCGAGACTACCTGCAGCTGTTGCGCGAACGTTATGGGGCGCAGATTCAGGCGGGAATGAACATCGCCGAGGCACTGCGTGCTTCGGGCGGTGATCCCGAACTGCGCCAGGCTGTACGCCGGCTCTATTACGACACCGTGGTGCTCAAGCAGTCATTGCCCACCATGATGCAGGCGTTGCTTGGTCTGTTCGGCGAAGCGGCGTTCGTGTCGGGGCTGGACATGATGCGTCGTGCGCTGGCTGACGACATCGCCGCGCAGACGCCTTCGCGCCCCACCGCCATGCTGCGCACGCTACTGATTGGCCTGGCCGCCTCGACTCAACTCAGCAGTGTTCTACACAGTTGCCGCCAGTTGCTGGAGCGCCTTGCCTACAGTTGTCCGGCAAGCCAGCTCACGGCCGTGGTTTTACTTCAGCGCATGCTGGGGTTCGCCACCAGTGGCCTGTCTTCGGCGGAAGTGCGCCGCATCGGGCGTGAATTGGGCGGGGATCAGGAGCGGGACCAACTCGTCTCTCTGAACGGTCTGTATCCGGTACTCAAGCGCTTGCCGCTGGCGCTCTGGCGTGATGGAAAAAGCCGGCAGAGCGCGCTGAAAAATCTGCTGGTGTTGCTTGATGAGCGTTCCCGCGGTGAGACCCGAGGACAGACCGCCGCCCCGGTCATCGGAGCGCACTCATGATCGCAATGTTGAACAAAGTGGCCAGTGGCGCGGTTCGGCGCATCGAAGTGGTTGGGGCGTTCGTGGTACTCGGCATTGTGTTCATGCTGATCCTGCCGTTGCCGACGTCGGTGGTCGATGTGCTGATCGCGGTCAACATCTGCATCTCTTGCCTGCTGATCGTGCTCTCGCTGTACCTGCCACGGCCGTTGGCGTTTTCCTCGTTTCCGGCGGTGCTGCTGTTGACCACGTTGTTCCGGCTGGCGTTGTCGGTGGCTACCACCCGTTTGATCCTGCTCCAGGGCGACGCCGGTCATATCGTCCAGGCGTTCGGCAATTTTGTGGTGGGTGGAAACCTTGCGGTCGGGTTGGTCATCTTCCTTATTCTGACGGTGGTCAATTTCCTGGTGATCACCAAGGGGTCTGAGCGTGTCGCTGAAGTGGCGGCGCGTTTCACTTTGGATGCGCTGCCAGGCAAACAAATGTCCATCGACAGCGACTTGCGCGCGAACTTGATCGATGTCAGCGAAGCCCGACGTCGTCGCGAGGAGTTGAACAAGGAAAGCCAACTGTTCGGTGCGATGGACGGGGCGATGAAGTTCGTCAAGGGCGACGCCATCGCTGGCCTGGTGATCGTGGTGATCAACCTCATTGGCGGTTTCTCGGTCGGTATGATGCAGCACGACATGGGCGCGTCCGAATCGATGCACTTGTACGGCGTATTGACCATCGGTGACGGTCTGATCGCGCAAATTCCGGCACTGCTGATCTCCCTCACCGCTGGCATGATCATTACCCGGGTGTCACCGGAAGGACAGCCGGCGGGTAGTAGCGTCGGCAAGGAAATTGCCAAGCAGTTGACCGCCGAACCCAAGGCCTGGGTGATTGCTTCGGTGGGGATGCTCGGCTTCGCCGCCTTGCCCGGCATGCCCACGCTGGTGTTCATCGTCATTGCCTTGATCACCGGCACCGCTGGCATCGTTCAGCTGTATTCGCGCGCACGACAGGCACGTCAGGACGACCAGCCGGCTGAGGTCGTGGCCCCCGAACACAACGGCGCAGAAGATCTGCGCAGTTTCGACCCTACCCGCGCCTATCTTTTGCAGTTTTCCATGGCAGTGGAAGGGCGCGTGGCGACCGAGGAGGTCATCCAGGCGATCCGCAAAAAGCGCAACGCACTGGTGGCCGGCTTTGGCCTGACCTTGCCGCCCTTTGAGATCGAATACAGCGCGCTGCTGGAGGACGACGAGTTTCGGTTCTGCGTGCATGAGGTCCCGATGTTGCGGGCAACGTTCGGTGAGCGTGTGGCCGTCGCGCGTGGACCGCTGCCGTTCGAACCGCGCGATGCTCAGTTCGGCAGCGAAGCACGTGACGAGCATCAGTGGCTATGGCTGACGCCCGACGACCCGCTGCTGGCGGACGAACGCGTTGAGGCGGTGTCTGCAGCCGAGTTGCTGGTGGAGCGGATGAGCCGTGCGATGTTTGCCACGGGCCCGCAATTTCTGGGTCTTCAGGAAAGTAAATCGATCCTCAGTTGGCTCGAAGCGGGTCAGCCAGAGCTGGTGCAGGAGCTGCAGAGAACCATGCCATTGGCCCGTTTCGCAGCGGTGCTGCAGCGCCTGGCCGGCGAAGGCGTTCCGCTGCGCGCGGTGCGCCTGATTGCCGAGTCTTTGATCGAGCATGGGCAGCACGAGCGTGACGTCGGTGCGTTGACCGACTACGCGCGCATCGCCCTGAAGTCGCAGATCTATCACCAGTACCGCGACGAAGAGGGCCTGCACGTGTGGCTGTTGACGCCGGAAACCGAAGGCCTGTTGCGCGACGCGCTGCGCCAGACCCAAACAGAAACCTTTTTTGCTTTGGAAAGCCTCCATACCCGCGCCTTGGTGATGCAGTTGCGCGAAGGCTTCCCGTTGCGCGCCAGGCGCGTGGCCGTCCTGTTGGTGGCTCAAGACCTGCGCGCACCGCTGCGTGACTTATTGCGCGACGAGTTCAATCACGTGCCGGTGCTCGCCTTCAGCGAGTTGCACAGCAACGCCCAGGTAAACGTACTGGGTCGTTTTGACCTCGAGCAGGAACAACTACAGGTGGAGGATGCCGCGTGACGGGCTTGTCTTGGCGCGCCAGGGTGGAAGTCCAGGTGCGTTCGACGGCCTGGCTGTGACAGAGAACGGGTGCCGCGAGTGCCCTGCTGTACAACCGGATTGAGGGCGAACATCAGTCGCCCCTTGAGGAATTGGCCATGTTCGAGCTGCGTGTATTGAGTGGTCTGCACCGAGGTGCGGCATTGCCGCTGGTAGGCGAGCAATGGGTTATCGGGGCGGCGGAGGATGCCGACCTGGCACTTTACGATCCGGGCATCTGTGCTCGTCACGTGTGCCTGAGGCAGATGCAGGGGCAATGGAGGCTGGATCTGCTGGAGGGCGCGGTTTGCGATGTGCAAGGCCAGCCCTGGACACCGATCGAGCCATTACAGGCCAATAGCCCTTTCGCCATGGCAGGTGTCTGGCTGTGCCTGGCTCCGGCCGATCAGCCTTGGCCACAAGAGTCGGTGCTGGATGACGCCGCGCATCTGGGGGCGAGTCGGGAAACCCCGAAGTTTGCGGCGCGGCCGTCGTGGCCCAAACGCCTGGCGATCGCCGCGGCGGTGATCACCGTCGCCTCCAGTGCCTGGGCATTTACCAGCCAGCCGGCGCAAACCGTAGTGAGCAGCCCGGCCCAGCAGCTCAAACGCACCAAGGTGGTATTGGACAATGTCGAGGCGGTCCGCCTGGAGCTTGATCGCATGTTGCAGGAACGTGATTTGGAGGCCGGTGTGCGGGTCGAGGTCCAGAACGACCGTCTCGTGTTGGTGGGCGAGCTGCCGCGCCAGCGAATGGCGGTGGTCGAACGACTGATCGAGCGCTTCAACGACCGCTACGAGACGCCGGTCGCGATCACGGCCAACGTGAAGGAGCATCTGACGCAGTTGCCGTTTCAGATCGCCCAGATTGTGGGCGGCAAGCATGGTCATGTTGTCACGTCCGACGGGCGCCGGTTGTTCCTGGGCGACCAGATTGATGGCCTGCGCTTGACCGCAATCGACAGCGGCAAAGTCACTTTCGAAGGCGACCAACGCTACGAGGTCACGTGGTGATGACGCAGGCGGCCATCGCGCGACTTGAGGCTTGGGAAGCCGGGCAACGGGCACACTTGCGTCGGTTCGCGCCGGTCATGGTACGCGGGCGGGTGCAGCGGGTCAGTGGCATTGTGTTGCAGTGCCGACTGCCTGGGGCACAGATCGGCGACCTGTGCCGAGTCGAGCGCGACGCACGCGAGCCGTTGCTCGCCGAGATTGTCGGCTTCGATCAGCACGATGCCTTGCTTAGTGCGCTGGGTGGCCTGGAGGGCATCCGGGTGGGCGCCGCGGTGGAGCCGCTGGGCATGCCGCATCGGGTACACGTGGGGCCAGAGTTGCTTGGCCAGGTGCTGGATGGATTCGGCCGGCCCCTGGTGGACGGCGGTGCGGGTGCGTTCGCCGATGCGCAAGTGCTGCAAGCGTCGGTGGTGATTGGCGAGGCACCTGCGCCCACCGCACGGCCGCGCATTCAGCGCGCCTTGGCGACCGGCGTACGGGCCATCGACGGCCCGCTGACCCTCGGCGAAGGCCAGCGTGTGGGGTTGTTCGCGGGTGCCGGTTGCGGCAAAACCACGCTGCTGGCGGAGATTGCCCGCAACGTTGACTGTGATGTCATCGTCTTCGGCCTGATCGGCGAGCGCGGGCGCGAACTGCGCGAATTCCTCGATCATGAGCTCGATGATGAGCTACGTGCCCGTGCGGTCTTGGTCTGCGCCACCTCCGACCGCTCCAGCATGGAACGCGCCCGTGCGGCGTTCACGGCCACGGCATTGGCCGAAGGCTTTCGTGCACAGGGCCAGCGCGTCCTGCTGCTCATCGATTCGCTGACCCGGTTCGCCCGGGCACAACGTGAAATCGGCCTGGCCGCTGGCGAGCCGTTGGGTCGCGGCGGCTTGCCGCCGTCGGTCTACAGCTTGCTGCCGCGCCTGGTCGAGCGGGCCGGGCTGACCAACGAGGGGGCCATCACCGCCTTTTATACGGTGCTCATCGAGCAGGATTCAATGAATGATCCGGTGGCGGACGAGGTGCGTTCGCTGCTCGACGGTCACATCGTGCTGTCGCGAAAGCTCGCTGAGCGCGGTCACTACCCGGCAATCGACGTGCTGGCCAGCCTGTCGCGAACCTTGGCCAATGTTGCCGAGGCGGAGCACCTGCGGGCGGGCATCAATCTGCGTCGACTGTTGTCGGCCTATGAGCAAATCGAGCTGATGCTGCGCTTGGGCGAATATCAGGCTGGCGCCGACCCCTTGACCGACCTGGCGGTGGAGTCGCGCGGTGCCCTGGACGCGTTTCTGCGCCAGGACCTGCGTGAGCCGGAGCTATTTGCGTCCACGCTTGATCATCTCCAGCAACTGACCGCCTATGTCCCGAGCTGATCTAAACGCCCTTGCGCCCGTACGCCGACACCGCGAAGCGCAAGCCGAACGGGTCTGGCGTCAGCAGCGCGACCTTTTGCGCGAGCGGGAAGCGGCAGTTGTTGCCGCGCGGGCGCAGTGGCAGGCGGCATGTGAACGGCAGGCGGCGCAGCGCGAGGCGCTGTACTGCGAGCACCGTGGACGTGCGGTGAGTGTGTGCGAGTTGAATGCCTGGAGTGCGCAAGAACGTCGCTTGATAGGTGAGCTGGCCGAGCAAGCGCGTGCATTGCAGGCGCTGGATGATGAACAGGCGCACCAGGCGCGCAACACTGACGCTGCCCAGCAGCGGTTACGAGGGCGTCGACGTGATCTGGAAAAGCTCAAGGTGTTGATGGAGCGCCTGACGGAGACCCCTTGCGATGAATGAGCGCACCGTACGCCGTGAACCAACGCCGCGTTACGACCCCTCGGTTGCCCCCGTTCGGCACCCGCTTGGGGCGTATGAGCAACCGCCCGCACAGGTGAGCCGGGCGGTGCGGCCGGCGGTGCGCGAGCCCTCGCCTGGAACCGGACGCGACCCCGACGTGACGGCTGAGCGCGGTGATGGTTACTGGTTTCGCCAATGGGTCGATGCGCCACAGGGCGGCTCGCAGGATGACACCGCAGGTACCGGTTCTTTATCGGGTCTGGTGAGCCTGGAGAGCGGCGAAGTGGAGGCGTTTGTCGATCAGCTCACGCCACGTTTGCACGCCACGCTCGAGCAGCAACTGGACCTGCTGCTGCATCTTCCGCATCTGGGCCGTATCAGGGTGTCGGCACAGCGGTTAAGCGGGGCGGCTGGCTGGGACATCGGCCTTAGCGGCGAAAGTGACGAGGCGCAGGCGCGGTTGTCGAGTCAATCCGGCCGTCTCGAAGACGCGTTGACGCAGAGCTTGGGCCAACCGGTAACCGTGCGCGTGGCACGCGAAAAAGAGGGAAGTGCGACATGACAGTACGTGCATTGTCGCTGCCGCCTGTCTGCGTCGAGGACGCCACCGCCCGGCAGCTATTAGGAATCGGCGTCGGTTTGCCCTTTGAGGTGGCGGGCGAGACGGGGCTGCTGGAGCTGACCTTGGGCAGTGGCCCAACTGACGGAGCACCGTGCGTGCTGGAGTGCGCACATGGCGTTTTTACCCTGAACGAGCCCGGCGCGGTGCTCAGCCTGTTCGGTGAATGCCCGGTGGTATTGCCTGCCGAACCTGGACCGGATGACGAGTGGTTCTGGTCACTGTTTCATCAAACCCTGAGCGAGTCCCTGCGCACGGCGTTTGGCTTTCTCAAACCGGTGGCCGGGCCTGGGTTTCCTGGCGTTGCCTGCCGGCTCGAGGCGCGGTTGGGGGCTGCATGCGTCGTCAGCCATCTGGATATTGCGGGGTCGACCTTGCTGGGGCTGCTCCGCGCCGCTCCCTGGCAGCGGCGAACAGCGCCGTGGATCGAACACTTTGCGCTGCGTGTTCCGTTGCTGGCGGGGCATCTGGCGCTGACTGCCGGGCAGTTGGCGGCGCTGCGCCCCGGTGACGTATTGATACCTGAAACACCCTTGTTCGACTCGTCCGGCCAGGGGCTGATTCACTTGGGCCGGCATTGTTTGCAGGTGCAAGTGCAAAGCCATGCCGCGCCGTTGCGTCTGACCGTACTCGCTCTTGAGGAGACCGTTATGAGCACCACCGCCGACACCGACATTCTGACGCCCGATTGGGACGATACCGCCCGTTACGAACCCGATACTCAAGCACCCGAGGCGGCCGATCACCCGGCGTCTGTCCATGCCGATGCTGAAACCGGGGAGGCGCCGATGGCGAAACAGGCCGATGCCGATATCACCGAGCGCTTCGAGGACCTGCCGCTGGCGCTCACGGTACGCTGCGGTCACTTGAGCCTGTCCTTGGGCGAGTTACGCAATCTGGCGCCCGGCGCCGTGCTGCAAGTGCAAGGTGTGGCCCCGGGGGCGGGGTCGCTGTTCTATGGCGAACGTGCCCTGGCCCATGGCGAACTGGTCGAGATCGATGGCCGGTTGGGTCTGCAAATCGCCCGCGTGGATGTGGCTGGATGAGCTTCCAGGGGGTTGACCCCTTTCTGCTGGCGCTGTTCATCGGTGGGATTTCGTTAGTCCCACTGTTACTGATCATCTGCAGTGCCTTTCTCAAGGTGGCCATCGTATTGACGATCACCCGTAACGCCATCGGCGTGCAGCAGGTGCCGCCCAACATGGCGCTGTATGCCATTGCGCTGGCCGCGACGCTGTTCATCATGGCGCCGGTCGGCCACAACATCGCCGAAGAGCTGAAAGAGCGGCCGCTGGATTTTAGCAATACCGAGGCGTTGCAAGGTTCTGCTCTGAACGCGATCAAACCGTTGCAGGCCTTCATGTCGCGTAACACCAACCCGGACATCCTCGCCCACCTGTTGGAAAACACCAAGCGGATGTGGCCCAAGGAGCGCGCCGAGCAGGCCAGTCGCGACGACCTGATGCTGCTCATCCCGGCGTTCATGCTGTCGGAACTTGAGGCAGGCTTTCAGATGGGATTTCTGATCTATATCCCGTTCATTGTCATCGATCTGATCGTGTCCAACCTGCTGCTGGCGCTCGGCATGCAGATGGTCGCGCCCATGACTATTTCGTTGCCGCTCAAGTTGCTGGTTTTTGTCCTCGTGCAGGGTTGGACGCAGTTGCTCGACAGCCTTTTCTATTCCTATCTTTGAGGACGTGCGATGGACGCGCTGACGTTATTTAAGGAAGGCATGTTGCTCGTGGTGTTGCTCTCCGCGCCGCCGTTGATCGTGGCCGTGATCGTCGGCGTGCTGACCTCGCTGGTGCAGGCATTGATGCAGATCCAGGACCAGACCTTGCCCTTCGGTATCAAGCTGGTGGCGGTCGGGCTGACCTTGCTGGTAACGGGCCGTTGGATCGGCGTGCAGTTGCTGGGATTGCTGCGCCGGGCATTCGAAATGATGGCCAACACCTGATGACGGCCTCGGCTTTCGTTCCCTATTTCGACCTACTGTTGTCGATAGCGCTCGGCATGGCGCGCATTTATCCGGTTGCTTACTTGGTTCCGGTCTTCTGTTTCCAACATCTGCGAGGCTTGCCGCGCCATGCCATTGTGTTTGCCTTGAGCATGTTGCCGGCGCCCGGCATTCGCCAGGCGCTGATCGACGCCAAGGTCAACTGGCTGTCGCTGGGCGGGTTGATGTTCAAGGAGTTGGTGCTGGGCTTCTTGCTCGGGGTGTTGCTGGCGATGCCGTTCTGGTTGTACGAATCGGTGGGCGCTTTGCTGGACAACCAGCGCGGCGCCCTCATCGGCGGCCAGTTGAACCCGGCGCTAGGCGCCGATACCACGCCCTTGGGCCACCTGTTCAAAGAGATGACGATCTTGCTGTTGGTCGCCACCCTGGGCATTGGCACGTTGACGCAGGTGATCTGGGACAGCTACCTGGTGTGGTCGCCCACCGTTTGGTTTCCATTACCTGGGGCGGATGGCTTCGGTGTGTTTCTTGGGCTGATCGCCGAGATGTTCATGCACATGATGCTATACGCGGCACCGTTCATTGGCTTGCTGTTGCTGGTGGAGTTCAGTCTGGCGCTGCTTAGCCTGTACAGCCCGCAACTGCAGGTATTTATCCTCGCCATGCCGGCCAAGAGCCTGATTGGCCTGGGCTTCCTGCTTTTCTACTTGCCCACGTTGTGGGACGCGATGACCGGCCGTCTCGGCCGATATGCGGAAATCCGGCACCTGCTTCACCTGCTGCTGCAGGCGCCCTGAAGGAGGGCTTCGCTCATGAGCGAAGACAGTGGCGAAAAGACCAAAAGCGCGACGCCGAAGAAGATTCGCGACGCGCGCAGCAAAGGCCAGGTCGGTCAGAGCCAGGACTTGAGCAGTCTGCTGGTGCTCACTGCAATCACCGAGGTGGCATTGACGCTGGCCGACGACAGTATGCAGACGTTGGGAGAAATGGTGGCGTTCCCGCTGCACCGGCTGGATGTCGGGTTCGTGCGTGCCTTTGAGGAAACCTTGGCGCATGCCGGTGGCGTGCTGCTCAGTTTTACATTGATGACAGTGGGGCTGGCAATTGTCACGCGTCTGGTGGCCGGTTGGATACAGTTCGGCTTCCTGTTCGCTCCCGAGGCCCTTCAGCCTGACCCTAACCGACTGAACCCAATGAATCAGGCCAAGCAAATGTTTTCCGGCCAGGCGCTGATCAACCTGTTCATGGGGTTGGTGAAAGCGGTGTTCATCGCGACCGTGCTTTATCTGGTGACCATGCCTGCACTCGGGTCGTTGATCAGTCTGGTCAACGGCGACCTGCAAACCTATTGGCACGGGCTGGCCAGCCTGTTCCGGCACATCATGCACATATGCCTGGGCGTATTGCTGGTGTTGGCGATTCTCGACTTCGGTCTGCAGAAATACTTCTTCGCCAAGCGCCTGCGCATGAGCGAGGAAGAGGTGCGTAAAGAGTTCAAGGAAATGGAAGGCGACCCGCACGTCAAAATGCATCGCCGCAGCCTGGCCCGGCAATTGGTTGACCAGCCGGCCAGCAAAGAGGCCAAGCCGGTGGAAGACGCCGACATGCTGGTGGTCAATCCCACCCACTTTGCCGTCGCGCTACTGTATCGGCCTGAGGAAAATGCGCTGCCGCAGCTAATCGTCAAAGGCGTCGATGCCGAGGCCCGTGCGCTGATCGAGCGAGCCAAGGCTGCGCGCGTTCCGGTTATTCAGTGCATCTGGCTGGCGCGAACGATCTACCGCGAGGAGGTCGGTCGCTATATTCCCCGCGAAACGCTCCAGGCAGTTGCGCACATTTATCGGGTGTTGCGCGAGCTGGACGACGAGTCCAAAGGGGAGGTGATTGAGATTCCGGAATTGAACCTGCGCTGAGGTCGTGGGATGGAACTGATGCACACGCGGGCGCCACTCAGGTGGTAAGCCGGACTCGTCCGGGCGATGCCGGCCTGCCGATATTGCCCACGACGCAGAAATCGACTCGTGATGACCCATTGGAGGATCTTCCCATGCCGAATGACTCAAGCCCCATAAGAAGCCCCATAAGGGGCGCAGGTGCCTTGCATGGCATCGACAGCCAGCCATCGAACTCGGCCTCATTGAGCCAGCAGCCCCGTGAGGCGCAACAGCGCCACGGTAGCCAAAGCCTGCATGGACGGGGACGTTCGTCCTCGGCGCCACCTGCCATGCATCAGCGCGGTCGCACCAGAGCGCGGCAAGCAAGCCCCACGGCTCATCCGGGCGACACTCAACCGCCTGGCGATACGGATGCGTCCAGCCCTTCTTCGGCGCCTCGCTCTGCGCAATCGTTCATGAACGATATGGAAGCGCGGCAACGACAGTTGATGGAGGGCCAGTTCCGGCTCCAGATGGATATGGAGGAGCGCCAGGGAACGATGTTGCGTATCAAGAGCGCGGCCGATATGAGCAAGTTGATGAGCGATACGGTTACGGAGGTCACCAAAGGCTTCATGGACAGCGCAAGGAAAGTCATGCAGGAGGGCGGAGAAGCGATGAAACTTCGTTAAGGTCCCACGATACACATCGGCCCCGTGGCGCTTGCCCGGGGCCGATGTGCATTTGTCGGCAGGCCTACGCATGCGCCATGGCCGCTTAACCCAGTCGAGTGCGGCTCATGTTGAGGGCGGCCGGACGTGGGCCGTCGGGCGTTGCGGGCGCCATCCTGTGCGTACGCACATCGGCGACTTGGGCGACGAAGCCCACGATCCAATGGCAGAACCGCGCCTCGTCGAGCATCGACAATGGGCAATGTGCACACAAGCGAACGCAGCCTTTATCGTCCAGGGCCAGCCAACTGCCGCCGAGCACGTCCAATCGAAAGTTGAGTTCCAGTAAGCGCTTGTGCAGGTCGGGCGCCTGGGGCACATCAATCGAGCAATGGAGGATGGCCACGTCGCTGTGATCGGGCAGCTCAATTATCACGGCTTCGCGGTTGTCCTTGTCATACAGCGCGCACACACCACCCTCCAACTGCAAGTCCGCATGCAGGTGTTCTGCGAGGGCCGAGATCAAGCGCTGGGCTAGCGGTGCGACGGTCATGGAAAACCTTCCTCAATAAGTGGGTGAGTGGTCGTCGAGGTCCTCCAGGCCCAACAGTGACAGCTGCCGGGACTGAATTTCATCGAGCAGTTCAGACGATATCGGCGAGTCCGGCAGCGCGTGCCAAACCACGAGCGCTCGCTGCGGATCAAGAAATACATACAGCTGAGCGTAATCATTCGGATGGGCGAAGCGCCGTTCGAGTGCACTCTGGATTTGGTTCGCGCGCAGTGCCTGGCTGTGTATTTGTAAGGCGAGCCCCACACTGTGAGGCTCGCGCCGTAAGCTGAACTCAATGCCGGGGGCTATTTCCCAATACGTCGCGATGCCGGCGATGATGTTCTTTTGGAAGGCCTGGCGCGTGCTTACGCTGTGTACCGAAAAAGACATACCGTTTCAGTTCTCCAATGGCACGACCGTATGGTCGAGCGGGTGTTCTGGGGAGCCAAGGCCGCCGCGCATACCGGGCGACCACCAAATCACCAGCCGCGCGTTGTCGGGTTCGGCGCGGTCACAGGCGTCGCCCTGACAGCCCGAGCGGCTCGCACAGCCGGCGAACACGGGCAGACTCAGCAATACAACGAGCAGCAGTGGCGTGCGACTCATGGCGCGGTCCTCGTATGGGTTTGCAGAAGAGAGGGACGCCCGCCGCCTGGCACGCGAGCGGGTTGTTTCATGACCACAAACACTTCTGTTTCCTCGCCGGGTTCAAGCCACGCCTTCGGCCAGGTGGAAGCTGCCATGGTCCAGCGGCTGCCGCAGCTCGCCTCGTCGACACGCAGCCGCTGCTGTGCGTCGTTGCGTACCACGCCCACGGCGATTCCGTAATCAGGGCCTGCGAACCATTGAGCCCGTGCCGCGTCCAGCGACAATCCGGGTTGCAACGCGCAAAGTGTGTCGGGCGAGTAAGGAATCGATGCGGCCTGTTTGAACGTGGCCGGAATATTGCCGTCTGCGAGTTGGGCAAGCACGTCGCTGACCTCTATACGACCGATGGGGCGGGTGCCGTTGCGACGGTCTTCCAGGCGTGCCATGGCGCTGTCGACCTGTTCGCGGTCAAGGGCGGAGATATAGCGGGCCGGGTCGACCTGGTCACCGATCAGGCGTGGCGTCAGGATGAATACCCGTTCCCGGCGGCTGGTCTCGCGCGTGGTCGAAGAAAACAGCAGCGGGCCGATCAGTGGGATGCGACCCAGCCACGGCACCCGTTCGAGGTTGTCGCCAGTTTCTTCAGTATGAAAACCGCCCACTACCAACGACCGGCTTTCACCCATTACGGCCTGAGTGCTGACGACTCCCCGCCGCACGCTGGGCGTCTGCTGTCCGACCGCTGAGGCTTCGATGCGCCCGTCTTCAATGTCCAGGGACATTTGGATCTGATTGCGGCCCCCGGTCTCGATGGCGTGGGGCACTACCTGCAAGCTGGTACCCGCCGTGATGGGCTCGATGTTGGCCACGCGCTCGCCGATGGCGGAGATGTACTCTGTACGGCTGAAGTCGATGACTGCCGGCTGGTTTTCCAGGGTCAATACCGATGGGTTCGCCACCACCGAGGCCAGGCCACGCCCCTCCAGGGCCCGCAGTTGCGCAGAAAAATCGCCGTAATCCTGAATGAACACTGTCGAACTGGCGCCGGGGCGAAGCATCGAGGCCCCGCCAATCAGATCGCCGCTCTCGACGTTCCAGTTCGAGGCCAGTTCGGCCAGCTGGGTACGGTCGATGTCCAGGATGATCGCATCGATTTCCACCAGCTTGCGCGGTACATCCATGTCGTGAATCAGCGGGGTGTAGATTTCCCGCCGCTTGGGCGCGTCGTAGATGAGCACCGCATTATTGCGTACGTCGGCTTCGACGCGGATCTTGCCCCGGCCGCCTCCACCGCCGCTCCCACCGGGCTGCACACGGTTCATGTTCGGGCGGCCCATGCCGCTCAATGCCAACTGTTCGATATTGCCCATGGCCATGGACTGCTGGGTCTGCATGTTCTGGAACGACGCCTGAGGCGAAGCCGTTTGCATGCCTCCCGAAGCGGAGCTGCGGGTTTCCAGCAGGCCTCTCAGAATGCTGGCGACCCCGGGAATGACCAGCGTTTCGCCCCGGTATTTGACGTTCCGGTCGGCGGCGGTGGCGTAGCGCAGCGGGAAACTGATCACTTGCTGCTTCTCTTCGGGTGTTTTGCGCGCTTCGGCAAACTGCGCCACCAGACGCACGTATCGCTCCGGGCCGGAGACCAGTACCACGCCTTCGTCGGGCAATTCACCCCAGCCGAAACGCGGGTCCAGCAGGCCGATATCGGTCAAGGCCTGTTTCATGTCCGGCACGGCATCGGCGGACACTTCCAGGCGCGTGGAATCCTGGTTTTGCAGAGGACTGATGTACAAGCTGCTGCCGTACATGAACCACTGGAAGCGATTTTCCAGGCCGAGCCTGTCGAGGAACGCCTGGGGGCTTTCGGCGCGCATCCGGCCCTCGACGGTGCCTTTCACGGTGCCGTCAATCACCAGTTGCACCGCGAAGGTATTGGCGAAGTCGCCGAGTACCTTGGCCAGGGGCGTGCTCTGGGCGTCATAGGCGTAAGGCGTATTCTTCCAGTCGGTCGGCACTGCCGCCTGTGTCGGCATACCCAAGCCAAGCGTGCCGGTCAACGCGAGCGCGATCAGCGAAGGTTTGCTCCAGTGGTGTGCGATCAACTGGCGAAGGTGTACCGTGCCTTCGGTCATCAAGCGGTACGGTGCAAGCCACCTGTTAGGCATGGCGGATTCCTGTTCCGAGGAGGTGAGAGTGCGAGGGGCGTCGCGCCGCAGGCGCCGCAACGGCACGTTGGTCTCTATTGAGGATCGATTGCCAGGTGTCGCGTTGGTTGAGCAGCGCTTCGAGCATCTCGATCAGGTCGTCGATGTGCCAGTCCAGTGCCAGTTGCGCCACCAGCCATAACCGACCGTCTTGCGGCGAACGGGCCAGCGCACCGGGAAAGCGTGAGAGGCTTGGGTGCGCCAGCCGAAGAATGTCTTCCAGAGACACCTCATTGGCCACAGGGGGAGTCAGCTCGACCGATGTCAGCAGACCGCCTTCGAGCTTGCTGAAGGTCGCCTCGCCATCGTCGATGACAAGGGTGAAGCGCTCTGGCTCGTCGGCACCGGTGCTCCAGCGGGTGAGCTGTGCTCGCAGCTCATGGCATTGCATCGATAATCGCCTTGGCGAGGTTGTGATGGGCAGTGGTTTGTTGAGTGGCTGCGTTCACCGCGACTGACATGCCGTTCATGCTGGTGAGAAAGGAGTGCATATCGTCGAGCGACTGACTGTCTGCAGCGTTCATTGCCGCGTTGTTGACGTTGTCGGTTGCGCGCTGGAAGTAGGTGTCGAGGCGGCGCTGGACGGCATCGATAGAAGACATAAACGGTTCCTCTAGGCTAGGCGTATTCACGGTGTGAGTGGTGGATACGCCGGCGACGGTTCCGCGAAAGTGAGGGAAAAAATGATGCCTGGTTACGGCTGCGGTTCGGGCAGGCGTAACGCCTCGACGGCGGTGGGCCAGTCGAGCAGGAACGTGCCGCCAGGTGTTTCCAGCTTCAGTTGGTGCAGAGCCATGTCGGCGTCGGCCACCGGCGTCCAAGGGCGCCCGCCACCTGCGCCCAGGCTTTGCGTCAGGCTTGCCAGGTCCTCGGGATGACAGCGAAGGGTGGCACTGACCGGGTCGTTCTGACGACACGCAAGCTGGCGTACGAGCGCATCGATGCGCGCCTGATCCGGGACATCGTCCAAAAGCGTCCTCAGGGCCTCGTTGACCAAATGCGCAGCACTCGTCTCGATTCGCTCCCACATGGCTTGGCGCTGGGCTTCCCACGCTGCGAGCAACGTTTCGGCTTTCGCCCAGAATTGAGCTTGAGCCTCGAGCACCACCGCGTCGCCCTCTTCAAAGGCGCGTTCAAGCAGCTGCGCGGCCTGTGCCTGAGCCTGTTCAATAACGATTTGCGCACGGGCACAGTCGACCAGGGTTTCGCGCGCGATATAGGGCTGCAGCAGGCCCTGGCCATCGGGGCGCAGTTCAAGCGAACGCCGAGCGAACATCGTGAATCTCCGTTTCGATAGGGGCGAGGGTTGCCAGGCTTTGCTCGGCTTTCCAGCACGCGGACTGCCACAGCGTGTTGAGCTTGGAGGCTGGTGGTTGTGGGGCGGGCAGACATTCGATGGCAATGATTGTGTTGCGTGGGAACGCCAGGCGCGCACGTTGCCAGGTCGGCTCGCCCAGCCAGGCGCGCAGCAATGCGAGCGGATCCTGACCTTGTTCGAGCCAGTGCCCTGGGCGCAGCGCTTTGGCGGTGCGCTCGCACCATGCTCGATCCTGCGTCGAAAGCGCATCCGTTACTGTTAACGGTGAGCAAGTGTTCGCCACCAATTCGCAGGCAAGGGTCAAGGTCCGGGGGGCGCCACAGAGCAGCGACTGCACCGCCGGGTTGGGGCGTGGTGGTGTGCAAGGCGATATACCGAAACTGCGTGCCAGCGCGGCATGGTGCCCCCGGGCAAGGGCGTCGATGTGTGACGCGGTCAGCCGGCAAAGCGCCGGCGAATGCCAGTCACTGTGTGCTTCGCGCCATGGGTGGCTCCACCAGCGAACCCACTCAAGCGCCGCAGTCATGCGGCGGTCCCACTGCTATCCGGCTTGGCGCCCGGGCTTTTCACTGCAAATAGAGGGGGCACTGTGCTGCTCGGCTGTGAGGTGGGCGTACCCGTGGGTTTGGCGAACTTCTGATCAAAAAATCGAGGCAGCGCCAACACACCTTTGCGCCATAGCCTATAAAGGCCGTACAAGGCGCCCATCAGGACGGCCAGCAATGTGATGCTTGCCGCCACGGTCACCGCCCTCCAATAGCCGACGTCGTCGGCCTGCATGAGGAACGGTCCGAAATACGCCATCTTGCGCCGTTCCTGATACGGCGCAGTGGGAACGAATATCACCGATAACTTGCCAGTGTTCTGGGCGGCGTCGGCCATGCCGGGGATACCGCTGGCGACCAGGTTGCGCACTCGCGGCGTGATGCTGTCGGGATCCAGGGCATTGGTGTGTTTGATAAATACCGAAGCCGATGCGGGCTGGACCGGCTCACCCGGGGCCACCCGTTCCGGTAGAACCACATGGACGCGGGCGAGCACCACTCCGTCAATGTGTGAAAGCGTCGATTCGAGTTCCTGGGACAGCGCATAGATGTAGCGGGCACGCTCTTCCATCGGCGTGGAAATGACCCCCTCCTTGCGGAAAATCTCACCCAGGCTGGAACGGGAGCGACGAGGCAGGCCGGCGGCTTCGAGCACGTGAACGGCGCTGTTCATGTCGGCAGGCTCGACCAGCACCGTCAGCCCGTCTTTGTCGACCTGCTTGCTCGCCTCAATGCTCTTGTCCGCCAGTTCAGCGATCACTTCGTTGGCATCCTGCTCGGAGAGGCGGCTATGCAGCGCCGCCCGTTCGTCGCAGCCGGTGAGCAGCAGGCACAGCAACAGTGTAGAGAATGCGCGCATGAACATGACCGGCTTTCCCTCTACTGAAGATTAGTGAGCTTCTCGATCGCCTGGGAGCCTTTGCTGACCATCTTCGCGGTCATCAGGCTTTCCAGGTGGAAGGATGACAAGGACCGGTTCGACTGCAGCATATCTTTGGGATCGGCGGTGCGGATGGCCTTGAGCATGTCCCGGTTGGCGCGATCATCGAGCCGCTGCAGTTCACCGGAGCGGCTCGACAACGAATCGATGATTTTCGCCGCGACATTGTTCTCGCTGTCCGGTAAGGGTGGCTTGTCACGCATTTGCGCGTTGAACCAACTGACATCACTGGACTCGGCGCTCGCTTGCGGCTTGGGAGTCGCTTTTGCGGAGGTGGAGGCGAGGTTGCTGGCGTCGATGGCTTGTATTTCCATGGGGTCTCTCCGATTTCAAAGGGCCATTTCAAAGGGCGGATGCCTTCAGGCGCACATCAGCCTCAAGACGTTGCGAGCGCTACCGGTGACGCTCAGGTGAAACTCGATTTCTTCCCGGCTACGTTTGGCGCACCGCCCCATCGAGGCGTGCTGGCCGGCCAGACGGGCCAGTGCGAAGTCCAGTTGTTCCAGGGCGAATTGGAACAACCGTGTTTCGCGAGCATCCAGCCATTTGCCGCGGGCAATACGGTCCGTCCATGTCCACAGTTCCCCGTTGAGGGTCTCAGGTGGGGGATATCGCGCGGGGTGTTGATCCATGAATCCTGCGATCTCGAACAGCAGGTCCTGGTCGTCTTGCTCATAACGCGCCTGGCCGTCATCTTCGCCGACGTCCAGCAGCGTCAACAGTTTCCTGCGGCCCAAAACCGCGATGAGTTTGAGCAGTAGCAACAGGCTCGCGTTATGACGATCGCGCAGCGCGGCGTGGTCGCCCGCCATCTCCCAGGCGCCGAATAGCGCGCCGCCGAAGGGGTTGTTCGCGCTGCCGAAATCGCTTTGGCTGCCGACATCGTTATCGCCGATGGGCTGCCGGCGATGAGCGAACATCAGCGCCAGATCGTGAAACAAATCTTCATTGGAATAGGCATCATCGATATCGACGTCGAGATTAGGGCCGGTACCGCCGTTGATCTCTTCCAGAATGTCTGCAAGCACCAGGCTTAAAGGGTTTTCAGCCTTTGCGGTCAAGCTCTGCGGGCTCAGCCAACCGCGTTGGGACTGTCCCCCCGCCGTGCCGTGTTCACTACCCCACTGGGCGAGCGACTCCCTCAACCGGTCACTGGCCGCATGATGCGTCAGATGCTCGACGACCAAGCTTGCCAGGCCTTGCGGGATCGGGGCTTGGCTCAACGTTGGGTCGTCATGCGGCAGGTCTCTGGGAGTACGGAGGCTGTTCAGCAAGTCGATGTGCATAGGCCCTCCTCTCATCGCGCTTGAGGTTACCCCGCCGGAGCGGGGTCTGAAGCGGGGTGGTCAGAATCGTATGTTTTTCGATGCCTCCCCCATGGCGGTGATGGCTTTGGTTGCGGTGTCCATCGATCCTGCCGAGATTGCATTCATGGTATCGGCGACCAGTTTCTTTTGGTCGAATTCGGATTTCATGGTTGTCATCGCCGCCGAGGTAGCGTCCATCTGCTGCATGGCCGCCGTGGAGGCCGCGAGAGAAGCTCCACCAAAACTCATAGTCGTATCTCCGGATTGTGGAATGGCGAGACGATCTGTGAGCGTCTCGACGGTTAAGTGGCAGGAGGTGCGTAAACGGTTCCACACCGATCCACTTAACTCGTCGATATTTGGAGGCACTTCATCCGGTAATACAGCGTGCGCCGGGCGATACCCAGTTC
Source organism: Pseudomonas sp. LBUM1664 (assembly GCF_059695895.1). Classification (NCBI taxonomy): domain Bacteria; kingdom Pseudomonadati; phylum Pseudomonadota; class Gammaproteobacteria; order Pseudomonadales; family Pseudomonadaceae; genus Pseudomonas; species Pseudomonas sp. LBUM1664. The sequence continues at coordinate 338,080 of NZ_CP166791.1, forward strand.
GGCGATGACCTTGTCGATGCAATGATGGTGACGGCGCATGCAGTCCTCGATGAGGATTTTTTCGAACTGCTGCAGATGCTCCTTCAACTTGAGGGTTGAAGAACTACAGTCTTCCAGTTGTTCGGCGCGAGGCAGGGCCGGCAGGCCCAGCACGTATCGCTTGGCGGCGGACTGCAGCTCGCGGATGTTGCCAGGCCAGGCGTAGCCGAGCAGCTGGCGCAACAGTTCCGGCGACGGTGCAACATAGGGCCGATCAAGCGCCAGGGCCTCCCGGCGCACCAGCGACTGGAACAGTGGCACGATGCGCTCCTTCCTGCTGCGCAACGGGGGCAGCTTGAGGCTGATGATGTTCAGGCGGAAATAAAGGTCCCGGCGAAATTCACCGCGTTCGACCATTTCCCCCAGCGGACATTGGGCGGAGGCAATAACTCGCATGTTCACCGGGATGTTCTGGGTCGAGCCCAGCCGCTGGACCGTTCTGGATTCCAGGACACGCAGCAGTTTGGCTTGCAGCGCCAACGGCATGCTGTCGATTTCGTCCAGATACAGCGTGCCGTTATGCGCGGCTTCGACGAACCCCGCGCGATTTTGGTTGACCCCGGTAAACGCGCCGGTATTGGCGCCGAAGAGCTGACTCTCCGCCAAGGTTTCGGGAATGGCGGCGCAGTTGATGGCAACGAATCTGCCGGAGCAGCCGGACATCCGATGGATTTTCTCTGCCAGGGTATCTTTGCCAGTGCCGGTCTCGCCGCGCAGCAGTACGTCGATCATGAGCGGGGCCACACTTTGGGCAAACGCCTCGACGTTGAGAGCATCTTCCTTAAGGGGAGTGGAAAGTACAGCGCATAGCAGCTTTTGCATCACTGACGATTCCATTCTTGTTTGTTTAGGAGGGTCGACAAGTTGAAGATGAAAAGGCGTGTAAAACTTCCTCGATAGAGCGCCGCCGCGCGACCGCGTTGGGAAATCAACGTTCTGCTGTCACGAGGTTTAGAGAAGAGATTAAAAAAAAGTTCATGTTGGCCGGCCGCTGTTAATCGATTCAGCTAAACGGTCACAAAACCTCGGCAACCCTGCACGGCCCGCGTTCTATGGGGAGGAAGCCGTGAAGGGACGGCGTTGGCGTCCTTCGGGGCAAATTGGATCCGACAAACGGTTCAGCGGCGAGCGTGACTTTGAGCAAGCGCTCTAATAATGAGTAAGTGCTCTAACGTTTGAGCGGCCACCCAGGAGAAGTCCAGCGATGACTGGGTTTATCAGTTTGAAATCGACCACGGGCAATAACAACCCACGGCCAGCGTGTGGGTAGCATTGACCGCCCGGCCGACGCTCAATGCCTCGAGGATCGGCTCGATGAAGCTGTTGCTCGAATTGCAGGTCAGGCCTTCGCTGTAGGGGCCGAAATACGCCAGTTTGCCACTGCGATCCCAGATCGCCACGGCCGGGCTGGCGGGTATCTGGCTCGAACCAGGCAGCGCGGCAAGGGGTTTGAGACTGCTCAGTGTGGCCGGCAACCGACCCTGGCTACCGGTCTTTTGTACCGCATAAAACTCGACGCCTTGCGGTACATATTTATCGACCAGCTCGGAAAGGTGTTGCTGATTGCCGACGTTGCACGGGCAGGCCGGGTCCCAGAAATGCACCAGGCGGATTGCGCCAGGGCCGGCCAGCTCCGCCGGCAGGCGCAGAGAATCGCCGGAAAACACTGCCGTGTGTTGGCTGAACGCCCGCAGAAAACGCCCCTGGAACCAGTCGTAGGCGAACCACAACACGACGGCGCATCCGAGGGCTAGCAGACTGGCAAGCAAGGTCGTGCGGTGGGACGGGCGCATGGAGTCGATCCTCTGAGACCGCGTAGCTTGCCATGCCTGCCGCGACAGATGAATATCACAGGCTTACAAAGTCTGTTTCGCCCACTGCGCTTTTGCCTGGAAATACTGATGCCTGCCACTTTCGACCCCGATCACCTGCGTGCCAGCCTGCAACCTCTGGCTCAATGGCAACCCCTGTCGGAGCAAGCACAGGCCTATCAGCGGTTCTATGGGCTGGACTTCCCCCAGCGTACCTTGCGCAAGGGATTGGGGCGTTTCGAGATAAACGGGTATGAGTTGGTCAGTCAGGTCTGGTGGCCGGAAAAAGCTGTGGCGACGATGTTCGTGTTCCATGGTTTCTACGATCATATGGGGCTGTACCGGCACTTGATCGAATGGGCGCTGGAGCAGAAATTCGCGGTGATCGCCTGCGACCTGCCGGGCCACGGCCTGTCCAGCGGTGAACGCGCCAGCATCCATGATTTCGGCGAGTACCAGGCCACGTTGCAAGGCCTGCTGGCCGAAGCCGGGACGCTGGACTTGCCGCAACCCTGGCATCTTTGTGGGCAAAGCACCGGCGGGGCCATTGTGGTTGATCACGTGCTCAACCAGGGCGCACACAGCCCGGCCCAGGGCCAGGTGATTCTGCTGTCGCCCCTGGTGCGGCCCCGGGCCTGGGGCTGGTCGCGCCTGAGCTATTACCTGCTCAAACCCTTCGTGACTGGCATTGCCCGGCGCTTCAGCGAGAACTCCAACGACCCGGCCTTTCTGCCGTTCCTGCAAGCCGACCCGCTGCAACCGCTACGCCTGCCTACCGCGTGGGTCGGTGCGTTGGCGCAATGGATCAAGCACATCGAAGCCGCTCCAAGCAGCCCGCGCCGGCCCTTGATTGTGCAGGGGCAGGCGGACATGACGGTGGATTGGGTGCATAACCTGCAAGTGCTGCGCGGCAAGTTCGACCGGCCGCAGGTGCTGATGCTGCCCGAAGGCCGGCATCATCTGGCGAATGAAACCCTGGCGATGCGGCAGGAGATGTTTGGGTTTCTGGAGAAGCGGATGAGCCGGGTCCGGCGGTGACTTTGTCATTGCTATCGCGAGCAGGCTCGCGATGGCGGTGCAACAGGCGCTGAAGATCTACTGCCCAAGGTTCTGCCCCACCGCCAACCCCGCCCGAATCGCCGCCAGAGCCGCTTGATAATAAGCCTGGCCCTCGGTCGATTCGGCGAAGGTGGAAAATTCTTCCAGCTCGGTATCCGTCAGGTCGCGGTAGACGTACAGCAGCGTGTTGTTCAGGTCAGTGCCGATCTGCTCCATCAGCCGCTGGCGCTGGCCGTTCAGCATGCCCTGGGCCTGGCCGCCACCGAGCAAGCCGGGAATCATCGAGCTCAGGCTGTCGGCCGCCACACCGGCAATCGCCAGGCTGACTTCGGCACCGGCCTCGCGGGCGGGCAGGGCCTGGGCCAGGTGGCCGATGATCAACAGGCGGTTGTCGCTGGCTTGCATCTTCGGCAAGCCCTTGGCGTTTTTCGCCAGTTGATCGCGACGGGTTGCCAGCAGCTCGGCCGCTACGACTTTGCGGCCCAGGGGCGACTGGAAAAAGGTCAGGGCCGGGTTCGGGTCGCGTAGGTTCTTGCGCATTTGCGCCTCGGCCCGCTGGTCCATGGCCTGGGGGGCGAAACGTTGATTGCTGTTGTTTACCAGCGCCTGGAACACTGCCGGCGGCAGGCTGTTCTGGTAACGCTGCTGCGCGGCGCTCAAGGCGTCATTGAAATGCGCCCGCTGTTCCGGCCAGCCGGCGACCTTGTACAACTGGTCGTAGCTGTCTGCCCAGGCGGGCAATACACAGAACATCAACAGTGAGAAAAGCAAACGGCGCATAGGGACTCCTGTCAGCAGCCGACTATTCTCCGTGGGGTGTGGGGTCTTGTCGAGAATTCGTATCAAGTTCGTTCGACGGCGCTCTCTGGCGTCGCAAACCCGCTGCGCGGCGCTGTCGGTTTTGCAGGCACAGGAATACTATGCGCGCCATGCAAATACCTTCTGATCACCCGTTGCTGTTACGTATCGTCGACGACCTGGCCGAGCGCGGCTGGTCGCAGCAGAACATTTTCCTGCCAGATGCGCTGACCCGCGCGCTGGCCGCCGAATGTCGCCAGCGCGCGGTCGAGGGTGAACTGGCTCCAGCGGCCGTCGGGCGCGGGCCGTTTTCGGAAATTCGTGAAGGGATTCGCGGTGATCGCATCCAGTGGATCGAGCCAGGTCAGGCGCAAGCCTGCGACCGTTACCTGGGGTTGATGGACAGCCTGCGCGAGGCGATGAACCGCGGGCTTTTCCTGGGCCTGGAAGATTTCGAAAGCCACTTCGCCCTGTACCCGCCCGGGGCGTTTTACCTCAAGCACGTCGACCGTTTTCGCGATGACGACCGGCGCATGGTGTCGGCGGTGCTTTACCTCAACGACGGCTGGTTGCCGGAACATGGCGGCCAGTTGCGCATGTACCTGGACGACGGCGTGGAGCATGACGTGGTGCCCACCGGCGGCTGCCTGGTGGTGTTCCTGTCGGGGGAAATACCCCATGAAGTCCTGCCTGCCACGCGCGATCGCCTGTCCTTGACCGGCTGGTTCCGGCGCCGCGGCAACGAGTTGTTCTGAGCATGGAAAAAATCCTGGTCAGCCGCTGTCTGCTCGGGCACCGCGTACGCTACGACGGCGGTGCCAGCGGGCCGTTCGATCAGCTTGAGCAATGGGTCGACGAAGGTCGGGTCGTGCCGTTGTGTCCGGAAGTCGCCGGCGGCTTGCCCACGCCCCGGGCGGCGGCGGAAATTCCCGGCGGGCAGGGTGGGCAAGTGCTCGATGGCCAGGCGACGGTGATCACCACCGAGGGTGAAGACGTCAGTGCGCAGTTCCTGTCTGGCGCGTCTCAAGCGTTGGAGCGGGTGCGTGAACACGCTATTCGGATCGCCGTGCTCAAGGCCAACAGCCCGTCGTGCGGCAATCTGCTGACCTACGACGGGACGTTCAGTGGTGTGAAAGTTTTTGGCGAAGGCGTGACGGCTGCCTTGCTCAAGCGCCATGGCGTACAAGTGTTCAGTGAGCTGGAATTACCTGAAGCGGCGGCGGCGCTCAGGGCGTTGATCGACGACTGATTTCTACCGGACAGACTGCTCTTGTGGCGAGGGGCTCCCACAAATCCCCTGCCACAGAGTTTTGTGTGCCTTGCCACATTCAGAGCTGCTCGGCCAACCGCTCGATCTGTTCTTGCCGATCCGCCTGGCTCAACCGCGCCTGGGGATTGAGCGATGACCACTGCGGATACGCCCGTGCCTTGTTCAGGGCTTCGGGCAGTTTGCTTTCGCGCCAGGTCTTGTCCTGGGGCGTGGCGATGCGGATGCTGTCCATCGCCGCATGGCCGCGCTGGTTGAGGGCTTGCAGCAATTGTCGTTGGCGCAGGGCCAACAGGCGCAGCACGCTGTCGTCCACCGTCAGCTCGCGCTGGCCCTTGAGTTTGCCCATCAGCCGGTTGCCATAGCTGCGGGCGGTTTGCAGGGCGCCGCCGGCAATGGCTCCGGCCAGGGCGGCGGCGCCGAGGGTCAGGCCGCCCACCAGCAAATCCACACCAGCACCGGCTGCCGCGCCCGCCGCGATCCCGCCTCCGACGCGCACGCCCAATTGCTTGAGGGTTTCGGGGTTGAACAGGTCATCGCCCCAGCGTCCGTCGAGTAGCGGCAGATCACTGGCGGCAGCGTCTTGGGAGCGGAAGGCGTAAAGCTTGAGCAGGGCCTCGACGCAGCATTGTTCGCGCTGGCGCACCGCGTTGCGCAGCTCGCTGATGGCCTGGCGCTCCAGCTCGGTATCGCTGGCCACGCTGCGTCGGCAGGCGGCGCAATCGATCAGCAACTCGGCGATCAATCGCGTCGCGCTCTGCTGGCGGGCCAGGCGTTGAGCCTGTTGATCGGTGATCAGTCGTTCCAGTTGCCCACGGGAACTTTCCAGCAACAGCGCGAGGCTTTCATACAGGCGTCGTTCGCCGTCCTCGGGCGGAGCGACGCTGTCAAAGCGTACCAGGGCGTGCAGCCCCAACCGCGCCAGGGCTTCGCGCCAGTCGGGTTCGCGGTGCTGGGTGCTGCTGACGAAATTCAACACCGGCAGCAGCGGTTTGCCGCAACTGGCGAGGACCTCCAGTTCATCGCGGTATTTGGCCAGCACCGGCTCTCGGGCATCAATCACGTAAAGTCCGGCATCGCTGGCGAGCAGTTGCCGCAGTACCTTGGCTTCCTGTTCGAAGCGTTGCCGCGCCTCGCTGCCCTCGAGGAAACGGGCCAGGCGCGCCGGCCCGTCCAGGCGTTCACCGGGGCGCTCCAGGCGTTCGAGGTAATCGAGCAGGGCGATGGCGTCTTCCAGGCCCGGCGTGTCGTAGAGCTCCAGCAATGCTTCGCCGTCCACCGACAAGCGCGCACCTTCAACGTGCCGGGTCGTGCTCGGACGGTGGGACACCTCGCCGAAGCCGACGTCCCGGGTCAGGGTGCGCAACAGGGAAGTCTTGCCCACATTGGTGTGGCCGACGACCGCCAGTTTCAGCGGCTTCATGGGTTTAGTCATGGCCGGTCTCCAGCCAGTTCAATGGCGCGCAGTCGGCGAAGGGCAATTGCAACCGTTGCAGCGCGGTGTGCCAGTCGCCCAGGCGCTCGGCATCCAGTGCTTCACCGGGCGGTGCCTGCAATAGCCAGACGCGAGTGGCGCTGGCGCTGCGGGCCAGCTCGGCGATCAACGCCAGGCTGCCGCGGTCCGGTGAGCGCCGTGGGTCGCAGGCAATCGCCAGTCGCGCTGGAGGAAAGCGCGACAGTTGTTCGAGGAGTTTGTGGCGAGACTCCCGGCTGTCGAGGATGCCGGCATTTTTCACGGTGTCCGGCAGTTTCGGCGGCCAGGGGCGTTCGTCCAGCTCTATCGCCACCAGCAGCGCGCCGTCGCTTTCCATCGCACCGACAGCACTGTCGATTTGATGCAACTGCGCGGGCGCGGCGTCGTTGACGCCCAGGCGTTCGCTGCTGGGCATCAGTCGTTCGCGCAGTTGGGCGTAGCCCGGCAGGTTCAAGTCCAGGCGCAGCGTGGCGCGGCCGCGCTGCCAGCGCCACAGGCATAACAGCGCCAGGCACAGTCGCGGCAGCACGCCATAGACCAGCACCACGCCCACTAACCAGGCGGCCCAGGCCTGACGGGCGATTTCGATGTTCAGGGCGCCGTCGCCGCTGGCGCGGATCATCTCCACGGTCGGCACACTGAACCCCAGCAGGGCGGGCAGCGCGCCAAGGGCCTGGGTCATGGCGACGAAGGTCTCGCCGCCGAGAATGGTGGTTTCCCACACAAAGCCATAGCGCCGGGTTGCCATCAGCATCAGCACGATGACCAGCGCGCTGAGCATCGCCAGCAGCCATAAACCGTTGACCAGCACGCCGACGGCCCAGCGATTGAGCTTGTGCCGTTGCAGCAACAGCACAAGCGCTGGCGCCAGTTGGGCGGCCTTGGCATCGCGTGCGAGTTTCTCGCTGAGCCACAGCCACAAGCGCCCCAGTGTGGCGCCTTGGTCACCGCAAAGGAGTTCACCGGCGAATATCAAGCCCAGGGCCCAGCCGATGAGCAGGATCAGGTTCAGCCCCAAAAGACTGCCCAAGGCCCAGAACACGTTGACGGGCGTTTGACCGTCGCCGAGGGCGGCAAGCCCCAGGCCGGCGCCGCTGATGAGGGCGAGCACCGCCAGTACCATCAGCGCCAGGCGGGCCCCTTGCAGCCAGTGGCGCAGGGCTTCGGTGAGACCATCGCGCTCGGCCAGCCAACGGGCGCGATGGCGGATGCGGGTGGATAAATCGCCTCCAGCCGCGCGGGCCAGGCGATTGGCTTCCAGGTCCTCGAGCGGGCCGGCGTGCTCTTCACGCAGGCGTACGGTCTCGGTCAACCAGAGGTTTTGCAGTTCAGTCACGGGCGCTTCCGTCGCTCAAATGAGGGTTGAGCATAACCGCTCGAGCCTCTGGTATCCTCGCAGCCATGAAAAAAACACTCCCTTTAAGCCTGATCGCAGCCCTCGGTGAAAACCGTGTGATCGGCGTCGACAACAGCATGCCCTGGCACTTGCCGGGGGATTTCAAATACTTCAAGGCCACCACCCTGGGCAAGCCGATCATCATGGGCCGCAAGACCTGGGATTCCCTCGGTCGGCCGCTGCCGGGGCGCCTGAACATTGTGGTCAGTCGCCAGCCGGACCTGGTGCTGGACGGCGCGGAAGTTTTCTCCACGCTGGAGGCAGCGGTGGCGCGGGCCGAGGCGTGGGCGCTGGAGCAGGGGGTCGATGAACTGATGTTGATCGGCGGTGCCCAACTGTACGCCCAGGCCCTGGAACAGGCGGACCGGTTGTACCTGACCCGCGTGGCGCTGAGCCCGGAAGGGGATGCGTGGTTTCCGGCGTTTGATTCCAAACAATGGACGTTGGTGTCGAACCAGCCGAATCCGGCCGAAGGGGACAAACCGGCTTACAGCTTTGAGGTGTGGGAAAAGCGTTAATCCACGTGGGAGCAAAGCTTGCTCGCGATTCAGACGACGCGGTGCTTCAGTCGAACCGTATCACCGTTCTTCGCGAGCAAGCTTTGCTCCCACAGGTATCAGGCAATCAAGCGTGCGCCAATTCCCCATGTTCCTCGGCATCCAGCAACGCCTTGTCGGTCTGCTGCATCACCTGGCTGGTGATGGCGCCGGCGGTGATCGAGCCGCTGACGTTCAGCGCCGTGCGGCCCATGTCGATCAGTGGCTCGACGGAAATCAGCAGCGCCACCAGCGAAACCGGCAAGCCCATGGCCGGCAGCACGATCAACGCGGCAAACGTCGCGCCGCCACCGACACCGGCCACGCCGGCCGAACTCAAGGTCACAATCGCTACCAGCGTCGCGATCCACACCGGGTCCAGCGGGTTGATGCCTACCGTTGGCGCGACCATCACCGCCAGCATGGCCGGATAGAGGCCGGCGCAACCGTTCTGGCCGATGGTGGCGCCGAACGATGCGCTGAAGCTGGCAATGGCCCGCGGAATACCGAGCCGGCTGGTCTGGGCTTCGATGCTCAGCGGGATGGTCGCGGCGCTGGAGCGGCTGGTGAAGGCGAAAGTCAGCACCGGCCAGATCTTGCGGAAGAAACGTAGCGGGTTGATCCCGGCGGCGGATACCAGCAGGCCGTGGACCACGAACATCAGGCCCAGCCCCAGGTACGACACCACGACAAAACTGCCGAGCTTGATGATGTCTTGCAGGTTGGAACCGGCCACCACCTTGGTCATCAGCGCCAACACGCCGTACGGGGTCAGTTTCATCACCAGGCGCACCAGGCGTGTCACCCAGCTTTGCAGGGTGTCGATGGTGTTGATCACTTTCTGGCCTTTCTGCGCATCATCCTTGAGCAGTTGCAGCGCCGCGACACCCAGGAACGCCGCGAAAATCACCACGCTGATGATCGAGGTCGGCTTGGCCCGGGCCAGGTCGGCAAACGGGTTCTGCGGAATAAACGAAAGCAGCAATTGCGGGATATTCAGGTCGGCGACCTTGCTGGCGTAGTCGCTCTGGATCACCTGCAGGCGCGCCAGTTCCTGGGTGCCGGCCACCAGGCCCTCGGCGGTGAGGCCGAACAGGTTGGTCAGGCCGATGCCGATCAGGGCGGCGATAGCGGTGGTGAACAGCAGTGTGCCGATGGTCAGGAAGCTGATCTTGCCCAGGGACGAGGCGTCATGCAGGCGGGCCACGGCGCTGAGAATCGAGGCGAAGACCAGTGGGATCACGATCATTTGCAGCAACTGCACGTAGCCGTTGCCCACCAGGTCGAACCAGCCGATCGAGGCCTTGAGCACCGGGTTGCCGGCGCCATAAATCGTGTGCAGGGCGGTGCCGAACACCACGCCCAGCACCAGTGCCAGCAGTACTTTCTTGGCCAGGCTCCAGGTGCCGTGACGAGTTTTCGTCAGGCCGAACAGCAGGGCGAGGAACACCAGCAGATTGAGGATCAGCGGCAGATTCATCAAAAGAGCTCCGATAAGGCTTGTGCCAGTCGCCTGAAGCTGCGACTGCGAGCCGGGGAGCCTAACAGCTTGATATCTAATGAATTAATACTAAAAAAGCATGTTAACTGTCGCTTTTGGAATAAGGCGCTGACGCTCTCGGGAATGCCGCTGGCGTGATCAAGACGCAAGCGGTCGCCCATAGGCGAGGATTGTCACAAGCATTTGTTAGCGTCGAGTTCTTTGAACTTGGGAGAAATGCCGATGAAGCTTGTACCTCACCTTCTCGCTGTCGCCTTGGGCCTGAGCCTCGCCGGTCAGGCTCTTGCCACGGAACTCAAACACTGGCCGGCGGAGCAGGCCAAGGCGCTGGACGCGATGATCGCGGCCAACGCCAACAAAGGTAACTTCGCGGTGTTCGACATGGACAACACCAGTTACCGCTACGATCTTGAAGAGTCGTTGCTGCCGTTCATGGAAAACAAGGGCCTCATCACCCGTGAAACCCTGGACCCGTCCTTGAAGCTGATGCCGTTCAAGGACACGGCCGACCACAAGGAAAGTCTGTTCAGCTATTACTATCGCCTGTGTGAAGTGGACGACATGGTTTGCTATCCCTGGGTCGCCCAAGTGTTTTCCGGCTTCACCCTCAAGGAACTCAAGGGCTATGTCGACGAGCTGATGGCTTCCGGCAAGCCGGTACCCACCACCTATTACGACGGCGACAAGGTGGTCGATTACAACGTCAACCCACCTAAAGTCTTCACCGGCCAGGCCGAGCTGTACAACAAACTGATGGAAAACGGCATCGAGGTCTATGTCATGACCGCAGCTTCCGAAGAGCTGGTGCGCATGGTCGCCTCTGATCCGAAGTACGGCTACAACCTCAAGCCGCAAAACGTCATCGGCGTGACCACGCTGCTCAAAGATCGCAAAACGGGCGAATTGACCACTGCACGCAAGCAGATCACCGCCGGCAAATATGACGAGAAAGCCAACCTGGGCCTGGAATACACGCCTTATCTGTGGACCCCGGCTACCTGGATGGCCGGCAAGCATGCGGCGATCCTGACATACATTGATGAATGGAAAAAACCGGTGCTGGTGGCTGGCGACACGCCGAGCAGCGATGGCTACATGCTGTTCCACGACGTGGACGTGGCCAAGGGCGGCATCCACCTGTGGGTCAACCGCAAGGACAAATACATGACCCAGCTTAACGGCATGATGGCCAAGCACGCCGCCGCCCAGGCCAAGGAAGGGCTGCCGGTGACGGCGGACAAGAACTGGGTAATCGTCAAGCCAGAAGATATCCAGTAGGAGCTGACGAAGCCTGCGATCTTTTGATCTTTCGCTTGAAATTCAAGCGGTACGAAAAAGATCGCAGCCTGCGGCAGCTCCTACAGGGGCATTTTTATTGCGGCTATGGACGCTTACAAGCCGTCGAGCATCGCCTTGTTACGCACCGCACCCTTGTCGGCGCTGGTGGCGAGCAGGGCGTAGGCCTTGAGTGCGGTGGTGACTTTGCGCGGACGCACTTCCACCGGTTTCCAGCCCTTTTTGTCCTGCTCGGCGCGGCGCGCGGCCAGTTCTTCATCACTGACCAACAGGTTGATCGAGCGGTTCGGAATGTCGATCAGCACCTTATCGCCGTCTTGCACCAGACCGATGGCGCCGCCAGCGGCGGCTTCCGGCGAGGCGTGGCCAATGGACAGGCCCGAGGTGCCGCCAGAGAAACGGCCGTCGGTCAGCAGTGCACAGGCTTTGCCCAGGCCTTTGGACTTCAGGTAGGACGTGGGGTAGAGCATTTCCTGCATGCCCGGGCCGCCTTTCGGGCCTTCGTAGCGAATGATCACGATATCGCCGGCCTTCACTTCGTCGGCGAGGATCCCGCGCACGGCGCTGTCCTGGCTTTCGAAAATCTTGGCGTTGCCTTCGAACACATGGATCGATTCGTCGACGCCTGCGGTTTTCACCACGCAGCCGTCCAGGGCGATGTTGCCGTACAGCACGGCCAGGCCGCCTTCTTGGGAGTACGCGTGCTCGACGCTGCGGATGCAGCCGTTTTCACGGTCGTCGTCCAGGGTTTCCCAGCGAGTCGACTGGCTGAACGCGGTTTGCGTCGGAATGCCTGCCGGGCCGGCCTTGAAGAAATGATGCACGGCTTCGTCGGTGGTCTGGGTGATGTCCCACTTGGCGATGGCCTCGGCCATGGTCTTGCTGTGCACGGTCGGCAGGTCGGTGTGCAACAAGCCGCCACGGGCCAGGGAACCGAGGATGCTGAAGATCCCGCCGGCGCGGTGCACATCTTCCATGTGGTACTTCTGGATATTCGGCGCGACCTTGCACAGTTGCGGCACGTGGCGGGACAGGCGGTCGATGTCGCGCAGGTCGAAATCGATCTCGGCTTCCTGGGCTGCGGCCAGCAAATGCAGGATGGTGTTGGTGGAACCGCCCATGGCGATGTCCAGGGTCATGGCGTTTTCGAACGCCTTGAAGTTGGCGACGTTGCGCGGCAACACCGATTCGTCGTTTTCACCGTAGTAGCGCTTGCACAGCTCGACGATGGTCCGGCCGGCCTGCAGGAACAGCTGTTCGCGATCGCTGTGGGTGGCGAGGGTGGAACCGTTGCCCGGCAGGGCCAGGCCTAGGGCTTCGGTCAGGCAGTTCATCGAGTTGGCGGTGAACATGCCGGAGCACGAACCGCAGGTCGGGCAGGCACTGCGCTCGTACTCGGCAACCTTCTCGTCAGAGGCGCTGGCGTCGGCGGCAATTACCATGGCGTCCACCAGGTCCAGGCCATGGCTGGCGAGCTTGGTCTTGCCAGCTTCCATCGGGCCGCCGGAAACGAAGATCACCGGGATGTTCAGGCGCAGGGCGGCCATGAGCATGCCGGGGGTGATCTTGTCGCAGTTGGAAATGCACACGATGGCGTCGGCGCAGTGGGCGTTGACCATGTATTCGACGGAGTCGGCGATGATCTCGCGGCTGGGCAGCGAATAGAGCATGCCGTCGTGGCCCATGGCGATGCCGTCGTCCACGGCGATGGTGTTGAATTCTTTTGCAACGCCGCCGACGCGTTCGATTTCCCGGGCAACCAGTTGGCCCAGGTCCTTGAGGTGAACGTGGCCTGGTACGAACTGGGTGAAGGAGTTGGCAATGGCGATGATCGGCTTCTTGAAGTCGTCATCCTTCATCCCCGTGGCGCGCCACAATGCACGGGCGCCGGCCATGTTGCGGCCATGGGTGGATGTTTTCGAGCGGTAATCAGGCATGGAGCACTCCGGGCGGCTAATCAGGTACTTATCAGGTATCAATGGGGAAGTGAGCTTCTGTTGACGTCTGGAGCACCCGGGATTGGCCGTGTGTCCGGAAGTGGCCGATGACTTTGCAGGATCACTGCGCGCCTCAGCATGAGCTCATAAACCCGCCGGGGGATGAATGGCGATGAATGTCGCGATTCTACACCGCTGGCGTCAGGATGAAATGACGCAAAGCGCTGATCGGATACCAATGTCGCGCTCGGGATGACGACTGGCAACGTTCAGCCTGCCAACAGCCTCCTGTAGCGTTGCCGGACCAGGGCATTGAGCACCAGCCCCAGCAGGCTGAGCAATATTAGGCAGAGGGCCAGCATCATTTGCAGGTCCAGCGAGGTGAGGCTGATTGCGGCGCTGGTCAAGCCGCCGACGATGAAGATCAATACGCTGCCAGCCGAGGCCGACGTACCGGCTTGTTCGGGAAATATATTCATTGCCCGGGTGTGGGCCGCCGCACGGGCAATGGTAGTGCCTGCGGTGCACACGATCATGGGCAGCAACAGGGTGGTGACCGACAAGCCAAGGTGGCTGGATAGCCCCAGCATCAATACACCCGCCGCCAGGATCAGGCACAGGCCGGTGATGATTTGCGTCTGTGAGTCGATTCGGTTGCTCAGCACGGTCGCGACCGCTCCCCCACCGATATAGGCCAGTCCGTAGCCCAGCAATGCCAGCGAAAAAGCCTCGGGCGAGAGCTGCAACTGGTCGATGAAAACCAGTGGCGAAATGACGATAAAAGAGAAATGGCAGGAAAAAGCGAGCGCCGACGTCAACCAATAGGCCATGAAGCTGAAGTCACTGCAGACCTTTCGATAGGACGCGATGAAATCCAGACGCCTGCGTTGGCTGCCCGCCGGAGAAGGTTTGAGTAAAAGACACGCGCTCACAAACACACCGACTGCCAGGGCGATGAACACCAGGAAGCTGCCACGCCAGCCCGTCCAGCTTTGCAGGCCGGTGCCGGCCAAGGGCGAAACGGAAATGAAAATACCGCCGCAGGTGACCAGGAAGATACGCAGACGCTGCTGTTCCAGGCCCGTAAACAGGTCTTGGATCAACGCCTGAGACAACACGAAACAACCGCATCCCAAGGCCTGGATGACACGAAAAAACAGAAAGGACCAATAATCGTTGGCGAGCACGCAACCGGTTGCTCCGATGGCTGACACGGTGATGCCGATCAGCAGCAGATTTTTTCGCCCGATGGCATCGGAGAGTGGGCCGATCAGCAGCTGCGAAAGGGCGATACCCACCGCGAACAGGCTGACAGACAGCGCGATATCGGACGATGAGCGTCCAAAGTGCTCGGACAGTGCCGGAAACGAGGGCAGCACGACATCGATCGGGAACACGCCGAGCAAGGTCAGCGTCAGCAATAAGCCGACAGCGGCTGGTTTACGGGTATCCGGAAGGTCTTGGGTGTCAGCCATCGATAAACCCCGCTTGGGAGAAAAGCTGCCGGTTGTGGTGGTTGTCGAAGAAACTCGTCTTCTTCATGGCCGCGAAGGTCGATACCGCACCTGAGCGCACCCGTCGGACATGGGCGCCCGGTTGCAGGAGGTCGGCCGCGATCTGGAGGGAGGCGTGTTCGTCGAAGCCGACGCTGTCGAGGCTGCGCATCAGCCAGGGCATGTCTGGCTCGAAGTAAAGGCCGATGATCTCCAGCAGCATCCTTGCGGCCAGGTCACGTTGCGTTGAGCCCAGGACGGACCACAGATATTGGAACACCTCGCTGAAGTAGCGGCTGTGGCGTGCCTCGTCCTCGAGATGGTTCCTGAGCATCCGGTACACCGTGGAAACCAGGGTGTCTTGGGTAATGGCCAGCAGCTCTTTGGCGATGATCGTTTCGGAGACGAACCCCAGCAGAAACCACGCCAGGGGGCGATTCGATGGGCTTGAGGCGTCGATCACGTCCAGCAGCCGGCCGATGCGCCTGGGGGGCTGGCGGTCGCGGATGTCATATAGGGCGGCGATCTGTTCGGCCACTTCATTGGAAAAAAGTGCGTGATAGCCCTCGTCGGTATAGAGCTGCAGGGCAGCGGTTTTCATCTGTTGGGGGATCGGCATGGCAAGTTCGCCATGGACGATGGTTTCCACGGAGCGATTGACGATCCGGTGTTCGAGCAACGTGGTGTAGTCGAGGAAATACACCAGGTGATTGGCCGCCAGGCGCTGGGCAGTGGAGCGCCCCGCCTTGTCGATCAGCGGATGTTCGATATAGGGAATGAAGGCCGGGGGAAACCAGTCCCGACTCGACAGTTGCTGCTCCAGGTCGTCGGGCAGGCGATAGTCGTTTTTCCGGACGCGCACTACAGCCTTGTGATCCCAGTCGCCCAAGGTGTAACGAGGCGTTTGGGTAAAGGTTGAGCCGGTCATGGTGCAGCGGCCGGGTGATTGACCAGCGCCATCAGCTCTTTGCAATGTGCTTGTCCGTCACCATGGCCACAGCCGACAAAAAACAACGGTTGCTCGGGTGCCCCTTCAAGGCCAAGAAGTTCTTCCACTTGACGGTCGGCCAGCGCACCGGTCAGCCAGGTATTGAGGCCCAGGGCGGTCGAAACCATCAGGAAGGCCTGGGAAACATGTCCCGTTTCGACAAAAGCCATCCGGTAGGCGCGGGAGTGTTCGTACTTCCACCAGAGTTTGTCGAAGCGCGAGGTGATGAACAGCCCGAATGGCAACGGATTAATGAAGTGCTGGCCGCATAACAGTTGGCCCAGGGGTTCATCCGGTAGCGGCCGGATGAGGCTCAAGGCATGTTCATCCGGGTGATAGGCGTAGATGCCCGCTTCCAGCCCCGTGACGTTGCGCACGTAAAGATAGCCTTCGCAGGCATTCAGACCACCGCCCGAGGGGCTGCTGCGTCGCCCGCCCAGGGCTTCGGGATGATTGGCCATATGAGCGCACGAACGTTCGTCCAGGTAACCCAGGGTCAGGTACAAGAGGGTGCCGACCTGCTCGATTGAAATGGCGTGTTCGCTGAAGGAGCGAGAAGTGCTTCGACTGACAAGCGTCTGCGCCAGCGAAACGTCCTGTAGGTCGAGCAACGGGCGGGAAAGGGCGATCCGCGCGATCGGGCACGGCTTTATCCTGGCAAGAGGCGTCGGTGACGAAAGTACTTCATCGCAATGTTGTAGATACAGGGTTGCCCATTCATCCACATCTTGGGGAACACGTGCGCAAGGAATGTTTTTTGTGCCGATGTGAAATATTTTCGACAGTTCGTCCCATTTCCAAGTAATGGGTTCTTTTGAAGCGATCATCAATATGTCGGCGTTCAGTAAGTCGACATCGATGGGGTTGCAAGTGTCAAATTGTGACGGGTCGTTTATAAGTTGCGCCAGTCGTGTTGAATAATTAAGTCCGAGTTCGAATTGAGTATGGCGTTCATAGTTCCATACGACTTGGTGCGGCGGGCGCGCAAGTATGAAAAGGCACGGGTTTATATGCATGAAAAAGGGTTCCGCTGGGCGAAGAGTCTAGATGGGGCTGAGGTGCCGGCATTCCTCAGCGCCATCTTTTACTTACTTAGCGGCTTTTTGGAACAATCAGGCCTGCCAGGTTTGCGATTTTATTAGCTTCCAGATTGATTGCTTTCATGATACAGCTCCTTTGTTTGAATAAGTGTTGTGTTTTCTAATGGTTGTCACTTGCGATGTGACAACTCAATCATAGTTTGTAATGAATACTTGGCAAGCGGATATTGAGTAGGAAGGCTCCAGTAATAATGTGGGAGAGTTCATACAAAATGGGGAGGTCTCAGTATTGGCTTCAGCACTTGGTAACTTTTCAGACACGCAAAAAAAATCGCAGCCGGGGCTGCGAAGGCGATGTCGGTTATATATCAGTGTGCGGGACACAGAGCCGCGGCTCCGGTCCCGCCAAGGACTCAGCTGTTGGGTAACAGCCGGCAGGTAATGCTCTTGATGTAGCGGGTTTCGGCAATGGCCGGGTGCACCGGATGGTCCGGCCCCTGACCGCCGCGTTCGAGCAGCTGAATGTTGCGGTCCAGGTGACGGGCGCTGGTCAGCAGGATGTTTTGCAGGTCGTCCTCGGGCAGGTGCATCGAGCACGAAGCGCTGACCAGGATGCCGTCCTTGCTGAGCAGGCGCATGGCTTGTTCGTTGAGACGGCGATAGGCGCCTTCACCGTTTTTCAGGTCTTTCTTGCGCTTGATAAAGGCCGGTGGGTCGGCAACGATCACGTCGAAACGCTCTTCGCTGGCCTTGAGTTCTTTCAGGGCTTCGAACACGTCGCCTTCAATGCAGGTCAGCTTCTCGGCGAAGCCGTTCAACGCGGCGTTGCGTTCGACACCGTCGAGGGCGAAGGCTGAAGCGTCGACGCAGAATACTTCGCTGGCACCGAACGCCGCCGCTTGCACGCCCCAGCCGCCGATGTAGCTGAACAGGTCCAGGACGCGCTTGCCCTTGGCGTACGGTGCCAGTCGGGCGCGGTTCATGCGGTGGTCGTAGAACCAGCCGGTTTTCTGGCCTTCCATGACCGGTGCTTCGAATTTCACGCCGTTCTCTTCCAGGGCGACCCATTCCGGTACGAGGCCGAACACGGTCTCGACGTAGCGGTTCAGGCCTTCGGCGTCGCGCGCGGCAGAGTCATTCTTGAACAGAATGCCGCTAGGCTTGAGCACTTGGGTCAGCGCAGCAATCACGTCTTCTTTATGAGCTTCCATGGTGGCGGAAGCGATCTGCACCACAAGAATGTCGCCGAAACGGTCGACCACCAGGCCCGGCAACAGGTCGGAATCACCGTAGACCAGGCGATAGAACGGCTTGTCGAACAGTCGCTCACGCAACGACAGCGCCACGTTGAGGCGATGCACCAGCAGGGATTTGTCCAGCACCAGCTTCACGTCACGCGACAGCAGGCGCGCGCAGATCAGGTTATTGGGGCTCATTGCGACGATGCCCAGCGGCTTGCCACCGGCGGCTTCGAGGATGGCCTGGTCGCCGGCCTTGAAACCGTGCAGCGGGGTGGCAGCCACATCGATTTCGTTACTGTAGACCCACAGGTGGCCGGCGCGCAGGCGACGGTCGGCGTTGGCTTTGAGGCGCAGGCTAGGCAGGGACATGACGTCGCTCCGGAAAAAAGAGCGGGAGTATACCGTGTTGCAGTGATGGGCGGGCTTGAAGGACGATAGGTGGCCCAGCGGTGTATCGGATCCATCTTTAAAGGTTAGAATCCGCGCCTGACCCGGAGTGTGTACTCATGTCCAAAGAGCTTTCCGCCGAACAGATCCAACAGTCCCTGCAAGGCATCAGCGTGCCACCCCAGCCGCAGATCATGGTGGATTTGCAGATGGAGCAGTACATGCCCGACCCGGACCTGGAGACCATTGCCAAGCTGATCTCCCAGGACCCGGGCCTCTCGGGTGCCTTGCTCAAAATCGTCAACTCGCCGTATTACGGCCTGCGCAACAAGATCACCTCGATCCAGCGTGCGGTGAACCTGCTGGGCAGCCGTTCGATCATCAACCTGATCAACGCGCAGTCGATCAAGGGTGAGTTGCACGATGACGCCATCGTCACGTTGAACCGCTTCTGGGATACGGCTCAGGATGTGGCGATGACCTGCCTGACCCTGGCCAAGCGCGTCGGCCTGGAGAATGGCGACGAAGCTTATGCACTGGGGCTGTTCCATGATTGCGGCGTGCCGTTGATGCTTAAACAGTTCCCCAACTACATGGGCGTGCTGGAGGAGGCCTATGCCAGTGCCAGTACCGAATGCCGGGTGGTGGACACCGAGAACCGCGTGTTCAACACCAACCATGCGGTGGTCGGTTACTACACTTCCAAATCCTGGCGCCTGCCGGACCACGTCAGCCAGGCCATCGCCAATCACCACAACGCCCTGGCAGTTTTCAGCGACGACTCTTCACGCAACAACAGCCCGCTGAAAAACCTGCTGGCGATCCTGAAGATGTCCGAGAACATTTGTGCGTCCCATCGGGTGCTGGGCAATCAGGCCGAAGATCACGAATGGGATAGTGTCGGGAACCTGGTGCTTGATTACATCGGTTTGTCGGAATACGACTTCCAGACCCAGAAACAGGAAATTCGCGACCTCGCCACTCGTTGAGTGCCGGGCTCGCCTGACTCGAGAGCCTCATGCCAGAATTGCCGGAAGTCGAAACCACCCGCCGCGGAATTGCTCCACACCTTGAAGGGCAGCGTGTCAGTCGCGTGGTGGTGCGCGATCGCCGTCTGCGCTGGCCGATCCCGGAAGATCTCGACGTGCGACTGTCGGGGCAGCGCATCGTGCTGGTAGAGCGACGGGCCAAGTACCTGTTGATCAATGCCGAAGTCGGCACCTTGATCAGCCATTTGGGCATGTCCGGCAACCTGCGGCTGGTGGAAGTCGGGATGCCGGCCGCCAAGCACGAGCATGTGGACATCGAGCTGGAATCTGGCTTGGCCTTGCGCTACACCGATCCTCGACGTTTCGGAGCGATGCTTTGGAGCCTCGACCCGCTCAACCACGAACTACTGATTCGCCTCGGACCGGAGCCGCTGACCGATCTGTTCGACGGTGAGCGGTTGTTCCAGCTCTCGCGCGGGCGTTCGATGGCGGTCAAGCCGTTCATCATGGACAACGCGGTGGTGGTGGGTGTGGGCAATATCTATGCGACCGAAGCGTTGTTTGCCGCCGGCATCGACCCGCGTCGGGAAGCCGGAGGCATTTCCCGGGCGCGTTACCTGAAGCTGGCGATCGAGATCAAACGCATCCTTGCCCACGCCATCGAGCGCGGCGGTACCACGCTGCGGGATTTCATCGGGGGTGATGGTCAGCCTGGTTACTTCCAGCAGGAACTGTTCGTGTACGGCCGGGGCGGGGAACTGTGTAAGGTCTGTGGCACGGGGCTGCGGGAAGTCCGCCTGGGCCAGCGCGCCAGTGTCTGGTGTCCACGCTGCCAGAGCTGATCTGTCCTACGGTCTATAGTCAGTAGTCATACTGCCTAGCCGAAGGATCGTCCCCATGAAACTGCTGCAACCTGTCTTTCTAGCGCTGCTGCTGAGTGTCGGCTTGCCTGCCTTGGCGAACAACGGCAGCGGCGACCCACGCTACACCATCCAGAATCCGCCCGCCTACGCCATGATGGGCGACCTGCTGATCGCCCGCCCGCTGCTGCTCGTCGCCACTGTGATCGGGGCTGGGGTGTTTGTGGTGTCGTTACCCTTTACCGCGTTGGGTGGCGGTGTTGGCGATGCGGGAAAGGCGCTGGTGGTGGACCCGGCGAAAGCCACGTTTGTGCGGTGCCTGGGGTGTACTGGGGAGGGGTTTGAGCAGGAGGAGTGAGGCAGTTGGTTTTGGGCTGTGGCTGATGGCCTCATCGCGAGCAGGCTCGCTCCCACAGGGATCTGCTGTGTTCACAAAATTTGTGTCTTAAGCAAAATCCCGTTTGGGAGCGAGCCTGCTCGCGATAGGGCCCGCAAAAGCGCTACAAAATTATCTGGCTCAAACCTTGCCAGTAATCTTGCGATATTTCGTCATCAACTGTTCTTCAGTTTCCGGATGGGCTTCGTCCAGGGGGATGCAATCCACCGGGCAGACCTGCTGGCACTGGGGTTCGTCGTAATGGCCGACGCACTGGGTGCACAGGTTCGGGTCGATGACGTAGATCTCTTCGCCTTGGGAAATGGCTGCGTTCGGGCACTCGGGTTCGCAGACGTCGCAATTGATGCAATCGTCGGTGATGATCAGGGACATGCAGGCTCCTGCCGGGGCGCTTGGCCCGGGCATCTGAAAACGTATGTGCGCAATTGTGCCGCATTGGTGCGCGCAGTGCACGCGGCTGCGATGGACTGCGCTGTGCTGCGAAGCGGGTCGCAGCCAGCGGGTTATTTCTTGAAGCGCAGGGTCAGTGCATCGGCCACGGCCGGATGGACGAATTTGGTGATGTCGCCGCCCAGGGCCGCGATTTCCCGCACCAGGGTCGAAGAGATGAAGGAATAGCGCTCCGACGGCGTCAGAAAAAGGCTTTCGACGTCCGGTGCCAACTGGCGATTCATGTTGGCCAGCTGGAACTCGTACTCGAAGTCCGAGACCGCACGCAGGCCGCGCAGGAACACATTGGCGTTCTTCTCCTTGGCAAAATGCGCCAGCAGTGTCGAGAAACCGACCACCTCCACGTTGGGCAGATGCTTGGTGACCTCGCGGGCCAGTTCCACACGTTGCTCCAGCGGGAACAGCGGGTTTTTCTTCGGGCTGGCGGCGACGGCAATGATCACATGGTCGAACAGGCGCGAGGCGCGTTCGACCAGATCGCCATGACCCTTGGTAATAGGGTCGAAGGTACCTGGGTACAACACTCGGTTCATCGCGTCGTCCTGGCGGGTGTCCGTTGGGGACTCGGATGGTATCGCAGCCTTCTCGGTCGGCCAAGTCGGCAGTGGGATAAGAAAGCACTATAGACGGTGCGAATAATCTGGATATTCATGAGTTTTTCAGACGCTCGGCCAGGGAAGTCGCCAATTGTGCCGTCAGCCCGTACACCGATAACTGCGGATTGGCGCCGATGCTGGTGGGGAACAGCGAGCCGTCATGGATCGAAAGGTTACTCAGTTGATGATGGCGGCCGAGGCTGTCGGTGACGGCGGTTTTCGGATCTTCGCCCATGGCGCAGCCACCCATCACGTGGGCGCTGCCCAGGCGCGTGCGGTACAAGGCAAGGTCCAGCCCGTCGATCAGCGTACGGGCTTCGGCCAGGGTATTCACGTAGCGGGCATCGCTGTGCATCGGCATGACCGCCCTGGCGCCGCCGGCGAACTGAATCTCGGCCATGCTGTGAAACGCCCGGCGCAAACCGTCCCAGGCATAGGGCGAAACTGCATAGTCGAGCACGGGCGTGCCGTCGCTGCGTAACTCGACGTTGCCGCCGGGGCTGTCCGGATGAAAACCGTCGCGCAGCAGCGCCAACATGGCATGGGTATGGGGCAATTGTGCCATGTGCAGGGCGTTCTCGGTGCCGAACCCGCCCAGCAGCGTGGCGGCCAGGGCTGGGTGCAAGGGCGGGACTTCGAGCTTGTAGGACATTTTGCCGGTGACGCCGTCCTGCCATTGAAAATGATCCGAATAAATCGATTGCGGCGCGCCGTAGAACGGGTTGATGACCTCGTCGAACTGTCCGGCCGACATGTTTACCAGATGCAGGAAGGTGCGCTTGCCCAGCCGTTCGTGAGGGTCCGGCGCATCGGAGCGCAGCAGCAAGGCCGGGCTGTTGATGCCGCCGCCCGCCAACACGTAGTGCCGCGCCTTGACCGTGACGCGCCGTCCGGTCGGCGTTACGCAACGCTCGTCCATGGCCAGGCATTGCAGGTCGACGATCGCATCGTTGTTGATCGTCAAGCGTTCGGCCCGGGCCAGGTAGAGCAGCACGCCACCCTTATCCAGCGTGGCCGGGATGGTGGTGACCAGCATCGACTGCTTGGCGTTGGTCGGGCAGCCCATGCCGCAATAGCCCAGGTTCCAGCAGCCGCGCACATTGCGCGGGATGACGTGCCAGTTGTAGCCCAATTGTTCGCAACCTTTGCGGATCACGTCGTTGTTGGCATTGGGCGCAATCAACCACGGTGCCACCCCCAGGCGTTTTTCCATCTGTTCGAACCAGGGCGCCATCTCGGTGGGGCTGTGGCCCTTGACGTTGTGCTCGGTGGCCCAGTGGTCAAGGGTTTGCGCGGGTGTGCGGAAGCTGGAGGTCCAGTTGATCAGCGTTGTGCCGCCTACCGCCCGGCCCTGGAGAATGGTGATGGCGCCGTCCTTGCTCATGCGCCCGAGACCTTCCTGATACAGGCTGGTGTAGGCCTGGTCCTCGAGGAGCTTGAAGTCGTTGCTGGTCTTGAGCGGGCCTTCCTCGATCAGCAATACGTTGTAACCGGCAGCGCTGAGAATTTCTGCCGTGGTGCCCCCGCCGGCGCCGCTGCCGATGATTGCCACATCTGCTTCAAGGGTCAGGTCCTGGGTCAGATGCGCGCCGTTGTAGGTGGTCCAGCCACGGGCCAGACCTTCGAGGAAGGGATCGGGGAGGGGCATGTTTTGGACTCTCTTGTTGTGATCTGCATGAGGGGATGAACATGAGTCAGCCATCGCGAGCAAGCTTTGCTCCCACAGGGCTAGCCTGGTACCTGTGGGAGCAAGGCTTGCCCGCGAATGGGCCAACTCGGTTTCAAACCGTCGGCGGCCCCGGGTACCCGCAATGCGCCCAGGCCTCGGCCCGGCTGTACCACGCCATCATCACCAGTTGCAGCAACGAGCTGTGGCCTTGACGCAGCAGATCCAGCGAGCTGTTTTCCCACCGATTGAGAAACTGGCGGATGTCATCGGCGCTGGCGTTTTCCCACGGCCCCCAGACCCCGGTCAGCGGCCCGCGGGTAACGCCCAGCGTGAGCACGTCGAACAGTTGGCGCGTGAGCTTGAGCATGGACGGGGACAGATGAGCCAGCCCGGTGTCCAGGCTTCGCAGGGTGGCGTCAGCGGCAGCGGGGATCTTTTCGACCGCCACGGCGCCCTCCAGCATTACCGGAATGACGGCGCGTAAAAACGGCAGATCGCCGTCACGCAAGGCCACCAGGCCGCTGGCCGGTTGGCTTGGCGAGCAACCGCTCAGGCTCGCCCCTAGCCCTACGGTGGCCAGGAAGGCGCTGGCGCCGAGGCTGAACTTCAGCAGGCCACGCCGTGACAAGGCAGGTGGGTCGGTGAGGCTTGGGTTCATTATTGTTATTACCCGGGAAGACGCTCGTTAACGGACAAACAGCTTCTGGATCAACTTCTGAAGAGGCTTGCCGTAGGGCGGATAAATCAGTTTCGCGGCGTTGAATCGCTGTTTGGTCAGCACACCCTTGGCCTTGCTGAAGGTCAGGAAGCCCTCATGCCCGTGGTAATGCCCCATCCCCGAGGCCCCAATACCGCCGAACGGCAAGTCGTCCTGGGCAACGTGCAACAGCGTGTCGTTCAGGCAGACACCGCCGGAATGGGTTTCGTGGAGTACGCGATTCTGTTCGGCTTTGTTGTAGCCAAAGTAGTAGAGCGCGAGCGGACGAGGTCGCTGATTGATGTAGGCAAGTGCCTGGTCCAGATTCTCGTAAGGCACGATGGGCAGCAGCGGGCCGAAGATTTCGTCCTGCATGACGGTCATCTCATCATTGACGTTGAGCAACAGGCTGTGGGCCATGCGCCGCCCCTGGCTTTGATCGAACAGCTCGATCAAGAGCGCACCCTTGCTGGTGGCATCACTGATGTAGCCGTTGAGCCGCGCCAGTTGTCGTTCGTTGATGATGGCGGTGTAGTCCGGATTGTCAGCCAGGGTCGGATAAAACCCGCGAACCGCCTCGCGATACGCTTCAACGAATTTGCCCACGCGGTTCTGCGGCACCAGCACGTAGTCTGGGGCGACACAGGTTTGCCCGGCATTCATGGTTTTGCCGAAGGCAATGCGTTCGGCGGCGTCCTTGAGGGGCACGTCGACGGACACGATGGCCGGTGATTTTCCACCCAGCTCGAGGGTGACCGGGGTCAGGTTTTCGGCGGCGGCACGCATCACGTGCTTGCCGATGCTGGTGGCGCCGGTGAACAACAGGTGATCGAACGGTAACCTGGAAAACGCCATGCCGACCTCAGCCTCGCCGAGCACCACGCAGACCAGGTCCTGGGGAAAGACCCGGGCCAGCAATTGCTTGAGCAGCAACCCGGTAGCCGGGGTCGACTCGCTGAGCTTGAGCATCACCCGGTTGCCGGCCGACAACGCCCCTACCAATGGCCCGATGGCCAGGAAAAGCGGGTAGTTCCAAGGCACGATGACCCCAACCACACCCAACGGCTGATAGACCACTTTGGCCGACGCCGGCTGGAAGGCCATGCCCACCTTGCGCCGGGAGGGTTTCATCCAGCCCTTGAGGTGCCGACTGGCATAATGGATGCCGTGCAGGCTCGGCATCAGCTCGGCGAGCAGTGTTTCGTCTGCGCTGCGGTGGCTGAAATCCTGGCTGATGGCGTCGATCAAGGCTTGTCGTTCGTTGCTCAATACTTCGCGCAGTGCCTTTAGCCATTGTCGGCGCTGTTCGGCCGGTGGCATCGGATGGATAGCGTAGGCCTGGCGCTGGGCCTCGAAGAGCGATTGCAGTTTGTCCAGGTGCTGTTGGGACTCGTGCAGGTAAGCAACGTCGGCAGGCATTGTCGGGCACCGGATATAATTAGTGTGGGTGTTTTCTAGAGCTTATGCTCTATAAAGTCAAATGGCATCCGCAACGGGCTATGGGTATGTCCTGTGACCGATAGGTCGTAAGATGTCGTTCAATGCCTTCGTAGAATTAAAGCCCAAATCATGGCCCCACGAATGAAAACCAGCGAGCGCATCGTGCAGAACAGCCTCGAGCTGTTCAACCAGCAGGGTGAGCGCAGCGTTAGCACCAACCACATTGCCGCCCATATGGATATGTCGCCGGGCAACCTCTACTACCACTTCCCCAACAAGCAGGCGATCATCGCCGTGCTGTTCAGTGAATACGAAAACCTGGTGGACAGTTTCCTGCGCCCGCCCCAGGGCCGAGCGGCCACAGTGGAGGACAAGCGCTTCTATCTGCAGAAACTGCTGTCGGCGATGTGGCGCTACCGCTTCCTGCACCGGGACCTGGAACATTTGCTCGACAGCGACCCTGACCTTGCGGCGCGCTATCGACGGTTTTCCCAGCGCAGCCTGATTCACGGCACCGCGATCTATGAGGGCTTCGTCGCCGCCGGCATCCTGAAGATGGACCGGGTGCAGATCGAGTCCCTGACCCTCAATGCCTGGATCATCCTCACGTCCTGGGTGCGATTTCTGTGCACCACGCGGGAAAACTTCAGTCACCTGAGTGAGCAGGCCGTCAAGCGTGGTGTGTATCAGGTCCTGGTGCTGGAAGCCGGTTTCGTCACCGATCAGTCCCGCGAAGCGGTGGACGCGCTGTTCAAAGAGTTTTATGTCCCGCTGGCCCAGACCCTGGAGGAAGGGCAGTAGGATTGGACCCTCGATTTAGCCACAGGAGCTCACCATGCCCATTGCGCAACTCATCAGCCCCCAAGCCCTTGAGCAGAGGCGATCACAGCCCGGGCTGGTCATACTCGATTGTCGTTTCGCCCTGGAGGACCCGGATTACGGTCAGCGCAGTTACGCCGAGGGTCATATCGCCGATGCGTCGTTCGCGGACCTCGAGCGGGACTTCAGCGGCCCGGTGACCAAGGGCGTGACCGGACGCCATCCGCTGCCGGAGCCTGAGGCCTTGATAGAGCGCTTCCAGGCCTGGGGTATCGGCAACGACAGCGACATTGTGCTGTATGACGACGGTCCCGGTGCTTATGCCGCCCGGGCCTGGTGGTTGCTGGTATGGCTGGGCAAGCGCGAAGGTGTGTATCTCCTCGACGGTGGGCTCAAGGCCTGGCATGCCGCCGGTTTGCCCCTGAGCCTCGATCCGCCGCAGAGCCATCGCGGGACTTTCAGCGGTTCGCCGGACGCGGCCTTGCTGCTCAGTGCGCAAGCGCTACAACAACGCCTCGGCCAACCGGACATGACGTTGCTGGATGCCCGGGCGTTGCCGCGCTTCAAGGGCGAAGTAGAACCCATCGACCCGATCGCCGGACACATTCCGGGGGCGCAGTGCGCAGCATTCACCGACAACCTGGGCGGTGATGGGCGCTTCTTGCCGGCCGATCAGCTTAAGCAGCGTTTCGCCGAAAAACTGGAGAACCGTTCGCCGACCGAACTGGTGGCCTATTGTGGCTCCGGCGTGACGGCGTGCCATAACCTGTTTGCCTTGTGCCTGGCGGGGTATCCGCTGGGGCGGTTGTACGCGGGTTCGTGGAGCGAGTGGATCAATGATCCGCAGCGGGGCGTGGCGAAGGGCCAATAGCCGTCACCTTTGTGGCGAGGGGAGAAATCCCCTCACCACGATGAGTTTATGTTTGGCCCAGGCCGGTCAGCCAGGTGGGGATGCGCCGTTCCAGGTAATACCCCGGATGCCGAAAAGTCCCGTCGACAAATCCTACATGCCCGCCTTTCGCATGCAGCTCCAGTTGGGTAGATGCCGATAACTCGTCGGGTTCGGGCACGCTGTGGGGAAATACAAAAGGATCGTCGGCGGCCTGGATGACCAGGGTCGGCGTGGTGATCTCGCCCATGAAATAACGGCTGGAGGCGCGGCGGTAGTAGTCCGCCGCGTCCGAGAAACCGTGCAACGGTGCCGTCACCCGGCCATCGAAGTCCCAGAAGGTGCGCATGTTTTCCAACGAGCCCAGCGCCGCCAGGGTCGCCAGGCCTTCGTGGCGTCCGTCGTGCTGGAACTGGCGTTGTTTGTTGCGGATGTAGGCCACCATTTCACGCATGAAATGCGCCTGGTAAACCTTGGAAAAGCCCTGCCCGATGCGGTCGGCGCACTGGTCGAGGCGAAACGGCACCGAGACCGCCACCGCGCCCTGCAACTGGCTGTCGCTGCCGGTTTCTCCCAGGTGCTTGAGCAGCACGTTGCCACCCAGTGAATAACCCACCGCAAACAGCGGCGCCAAAGGTCGTCGGGCTCGAAGGTGGGCAATGGCGGCGGCCAGGTCTTCGCTGGCCCCCGAGTGATAGCTGCGGGGCAACAGGTTCGGCTCGCCCGAGCAGCCGCGCCAGTTCAGCGCGACACTGGCCCAACCCTGGCTGCAGAGGGCTTGTTGCAGGCCGGCCACGTAAGGCGAGTTGGAAGAACCGGTCAACCCGTGAAGCACCAGCACCAGTGGCGCATCGGCGCTGTGGGGGCCGTGCCAGTCGAGGTCGAGGAAGTCACCGTCTTCAAGCCACAGGCGCTCGCGTTCGCGAGCGATGTGCAGGGTTTTACGCCACAGGGGGCCCCACAAGGTTTGCAGGTGTGGATTGCCAAGGCCCAGGGCGGGGACAAAAGGTTCAGGCACAGAGGACACAATGACTCTCGATGCAGTGGCCAGCTGTTCAGTCAGCGGCCTCTGCCATACGTTGCCACAATGCGTAGTACACCCGCCCGGATTTCTGCTCGCGATGCAGACGCCAATTGCCCGGCAAGCCCAGCGTGGATGGGGCGGTCTCGCTTTCAGTGTAAACCCAGGCGTCTGCGGCCAGCCATTGACGCTCTTCGAGCAAGGCGCACACCGCTGGCAGCAGGTTTTGATTGAACGGCGGGTCGAGGAACACCAGGTCGAAAGGGGTTGCCGGTTGGCTGTCCAGGTAGCGCAGCGCGTCGGCCGTCTGTACCTGGCCGACTGTGCAGTGCAGGGTGCCCAGGTGTTCTTTCAGGCTGGAGACCGCCAGGTTGCTGGCATCCAGCGCCTGGCCCATGGCGGCGCCACGGGACAACGCCTCGAGAAACAATGCGCCGCTGCCGGCGAACGGGT
Organism: Pseudomonas sp. LBUM1664; assembly: GCF_059695895.1. Lineage (NCBI taxonomy): Bacteria > Pseudomonadati > Pseudomonadota > Gammaproteobacteria > Pseudomonadales > Pseudomonadaceae > Pseudomonas > Pseudomonas sp. LBUM1664. The sequence continues at coordinate 366,623 of NZ_CP166791.1, forward strand.
CGAGGACCCGGGCGCCTGCCACGTAGGGCGCGAGCCAGTTGAACAGGGTTTCGCGCACTCGGTCCGGCGTCGGGCGCAGGCCCGGGGCGTCGGGGAAGCTCAGGCGCCGGCTGCGCCATTGGCCGCCGATGATGCGCAACTGGTTTACACCGTTGTGGACGGGTTTCTTGCTGGAATTCGATGGGCGGGCCATTAGTGCTCCGGAACCCCGAGCGGTTGCTCGGCAGGTTTGTCAGTGGGGGCCGGTAGCGGCTTTTGCGGCACGGTCGGGCCGGCGGTGACGATGACCATTTTGTCCGTGCTCAGGTGTTTGTTCAGCGCGGCCTTGACCTGATCCACGGTCAGCGCCTGGGACTGACGCATGAAGTCTTCCAGGTAGCTCAGCGGCAGGTCATAGAAACCCATGGCGCCGAGTTGGCCGACGATGTCCTCGTTGCTGGCGGTGGACAAAGGGAAGCTGCCGGCCAGCTCACGCTTGGCGTCATCGAGCTCTTTCTGGGTGGGGCCGTTCTTTAGATAGTCGGCGAACACGTCCTGCACCAGTTTCAGTGTGCCTTCGCTCATCTCTGCACGGGTTTGCAGGTTGATCATGAACGGACCGCGGGCCTGCATCGGTGTAAAGCCGGAATACACGCCATAAGTCAGGCCGCGCTTTTCCCGTACCTCAGTCATCAGCCGCGTGCCGAAACCACTGCCGCCGAGAATCTGATTGCCCAGAGACACGGCCACATAGTCCGGATCGTCCCGGTCGATGCCCAGTTGCGCCAGCATCAGGTTGGTCTGCTTGGACGCAAATTCGATGTGGCTGATGCTTGCCTTGGGTTCCACTGGCGCCGGGGTTTTCGCCAGGGCCGGGCCTTTGGGCAGCGCGGCGGACACCTGGCTGGCAATCGCTTCGGCTTCAGCGCGGGACAGGTCCCCCACCAACGCAATCACCGCGTTGCCGGCGGCATAGGCCTTGGCATGGAAGGCCCGGATCTGCGCCAGTGTGATCGGTGGAATGCTTTGTGCGGTGCCGTCGCTGGAATGGGCGTACGGATGGTCGCCGTACAGGCGCTTCATCAGTTCCAGGCCCGCCAGTTTGCCAGGGTTCTGTTTCTGGTATTCGAAACCGGCAAGCATCTGGTTCTTGATACGGGCGAAGGAGTCGGCGGGGAAGGTCGGCTTGCCGACGACTTCGGCGAACAGTTTCAGTGCCGGCTCACGCTTGTCCGCCGCGCTGAGGCTGCGTAGCGAAGTCAGGGCCATGTCCCGCAGGGCGCCGTTGCCGAAGTCCGCGCCGAGGCTTTCGAAGCCTTCGGCGATGGCCCCCACATCTTTGCCAGCCACGCCCTCGTTAAGCATGGCGTTGGTCAGCAGCGCCAGACCGGGTGCATCGCCGTCCTGGCTGCTGCCAGCGGCGAAGGTCAGGCGCAGGTCGAACATCGGCAACTCACGGGCTTCGACGAACAACACCTTGGCGCCGTCGGCGGTTTTCCAGGTTTGCACATCGAGCCGGCGGTGGCTGGGGGCTTTGCCGTCCAGTTCTGCCAGCGATTGCAGCTTGTTGCCGGACTTGGCGTTATCCAACGCCTGACTGGCGGTGACACCCGTGGTGGGGGACAGATAGAAGGCCAGGGCCCCGGCCAGGGCGATGAACACCAGGCCGATCAGCGCCAGGCGCGATGATTTGCGCTCACTCATGAGCTTTCTCCTCGGGCAGGACATGCGCAACGCTCAGGCGCGAGCGGGTGAAATACAGCTGGGCTGCCTTCTGGATATCTTGCGGGGTCACGCTTTGCAGGTCGGCGAGTTCGGTGTCCATCAGTTTCCAGGACAAACCGACGGTTTCCAGCTGGCCGATGGCGGTGGCCTGGCTGGTGATCGAGTCGCGCTCATACACCAGGCCAGCGATGACCTGGGCACGGACGCGCTCCAGTTCGGCGGCGGTCGGAGCGGTGGTTTTCAACTGCTCAAGCAAGCGCCACAGACCGGCCTCGGCCTGGGCCATGGTTTTGTTTTTCTGGGTGTTGGGCGTCGCCGACAAGGTGAACAGCGAGTCGCCACGGGTGTAGGCGTCGTAGTTCGACGAGCCGCCGGATACCAGCTCTTCGCCGCGCTCCAGCTGGGTCGGGATCCGGCCGCTGTAGCCGCCGTCCAGCAAGGCCGAGATCAACCGCAGGGCGTTGACCGAACCTTTGTCCGTCGCAGTGGCGATGCTCGGCACGTTGAAGGCCAGCATCACGCTTGGCAGTTGCGTCTGCACATGCAAAGTGATCTGGCGCTCGCCAGGTTCGGCCAGCTCCAGGGGGATTTTCGCGGTCGGCACAGCGCGCCGGGCAACCGGGCCGAAGTAGCGCTGGGCCAGGGTCTTGACCTCGTCCGGCGTCACGTCGCCGACCACCACCAGGGTCGCGTTGTTCGGCGCGTACCAGGATTCGTACCAGTGGCGCAGCTCCTCGACTTTCATCCGCTCCAAATCGGCCATCCAGCCGATGGTCGGTGTGTGGTAGCCGCTGGCCGGGTAAGCCATGGCCTTGAAGCGTTCGTAGGCCTTGGACATTGGCTTGTCGTCGGTGCGCATGCGGCGCTCTTCCTTGATCACCTCAATCTCGCGGCTGAACTCCTCCGGCGGCAGGCGCAGGCTGGCCATGCGGTCGGCTTCCAGTTCGAAGGCAACACCCAGGCGATCCCGGGCCAGCACCTGGTAGTAAGCGGTGAAGTCATCGCTGGTGAAGGCGTTTTCCTCGGCGCCAAGGTCGCGCAGGATCAGCGACGCTTCGCCGGGGCCGACTTTTTCGCTGCCCTTGAACATCATGTGTTCCAAGGCGTGGGACAAACCGGTCTGGCCCGGCGTTTCATAGCTGGAACCAACCTTGTACCAGACCTGGGACACCACCACCGGCGCACGATGGTCTTCGCGCACCACGACCTTCAGGCCGTTGTCGAGGGTAAATTCATGGGTGGGTTGTGGGTCGGCAGCCAAGGCTGAAAAGGGCAGACAAACTGTGCTGAACAGCAGGCCTGCAACGCGGCGGGCAAGAGCATTCATTCGTGTTTAAACCTGTTGGGCTGCCCGCTAGGTCTTAGCGTCGGCGGGCAAGAGGGTGCTAGGATAACGGTCCGTTTTACTGGCGGCCACGCCTATCGGGCCTTTTGTCGGCCCAGGGCAGTTTGGGTTCCCCGGAGAAACATCGGGTTTGTTCGTTGATCCCTGCGTTTTCGCCGACGATGCCGTGCCAGTCCTTCGAAAAAATCGACTGTGAGGTGTCCTGGGGACATTTCGATAATCTGTTGCGCGTGAACAAGCTGCCTGAAACGCAGTCTGTTCAGCATCGAATATTTATCACCGAGGCGCCCCGTGGCGCGTCGCTACCGTGAGATAGCCGTCCTCCATGTTTGGTTCCAACGACGACAAGAAGACCCCAGCTGCGGCTGGCGAGAAAAAAGGCCTGTTCGGATGGCTGCGCAAGAAGCCGCAGGAAACCGTCGTCGAACAGCCGCAAACGCTGCCTGAGCCCGCCGCCGAGGCGGTCGTTGAAGAAGAGGCTGCGCCGATTGTCCTGCAGCTTGCCGAGCCGGTGCTGCAACCGGTCGAGCCCGAATCTGAGCCCGTCGCCGAACCGGTGGCTGAACGGCCGTCGACCCCGCCCGTCGAGCCAACACCGTGGCTGACCTTGCCGGTGGCGGAAGAGCCGGTAGCGCTGGTCGAGGACGCACAGGCACCGCATGTCACCCCGCCGATTCCGGCGCCGACGCAATCTGTCGCAGCGCCAGAGCCGATCGCTGAAGCTCCCGCTGCTTTCGTTGCGCCTGCCGCTGCCCAATCCGCCGCTGAACCAGAACCGGTACCTATTGAAGCGCCAGCCCTCGTCGCGCCTGAACCCGTTGCCGAGGAAAACAAGGTCGGTTTCTTCGCCCGCCTCAAGCAAGGTCTGTCCAAGACCAGCGCCAGCATCGGCGAAGGCATGGCCAGCCTGTTCCTGGGCAAGAAAGTCATCGATGACCAATTGCTGGAAGACATCGAAACCCGCCTGCTGACCGCCGATGTTGGTGTCGAGGCCACGTCGGTGATCATCCAGAGCCTGACTCAGAAGGTCGCGCGCAAGCAACTGACCGATGCCGATGCGCTGTACAAATCCTTGCAGGGCGAACTGACTAACATGCTCAGGCCGGTGGAGCAGCCGCTGGTGATCGCCTCGCAGAACAAACCGTTCGTGATTCTGGTCGTGGGCGTCAACGGCGCTGGCAAGACCACCACCATCGGCAAGCTGGCCAAGAAACTGCAACTCGATGGCAAGAAGGTGATGCTTGCCGCCGGCGACACCTTCCGTGCTGCCGCGGTCGAGCAACTGCAAGTGTGGGGCGAGCGCAACAAGATCCCGGTGATCGCCCAGCACACCGGTGCCGACTCCGCTTCGGTGATCTTCGACGCGGTGCAGGCGGCCAAGGCCCGTGGCATTGATGTGCTGATCGCCGACACGGCCGGTCGCCTGCACACCAAAGACAACCTGATGGAAGAATTGAAGAAGGTTCGCCGGGTGATCGGCAAGCTCGATGCCGACGCGCCTCACGAAGTGCTGTTGGTGCTGGACGCCGGTACCGGTCAGAACGCCATCAACCAGACCAAGCAGTTCAACCAGACCGTCGAACTGACCGGGCTGGCCCTGACCAAACTCGACGGCACCGCCAAGGGCGGGGTGATTTTCGCCCTGGCCAAGCAGTTTGGCTTGCCCATTCGCTACGTCGGCGTGGGTGAAGGCATCGACGACTTACGTACCTTTGAAGCCGAGCCCTTTGTCCAGGCATTGTTTGCCGAGCGGGAGCATTCATGATTCGTTTCGAACAGGTCGGTAAGCGCTATCCGAACGGTCACGTCGGCTTGCATGAGCTGAGCTTTCGGGTCCGTCGCGGCGAGTTTCTGTTTGTCACCGGCCATTCCGGTGCTGGCAAAAGTACCTTGCTGCGCCTGCTGCTGGCGATGGAGCGGCCCACCACCGGCAAACTGCTGCTGGCCGGCCAGGACCTGAGCACCATCAGCAATGCCCAGATCCCCTACCTGCGACGGCAGATCGGCGTAGTGTTCCAGAATCACCAGTTGCTGTTCGATCGCACCGTGTTCAACAACGTGGCGTTGCCGTTGCAGATCCTTGGCCTGTCCAAGGCCGAGATCAACAAGCGCGTGGATTCGGCCCTGGAGCGTGTGGCCCTGTCGGACAAGACCGACCTGTACCCGGGCGACCTGTCCACCGGTCAGCAACAGCGCGTCGGCATCGCCCGCGCCATCGTCCACCGCCCAGCCTTGCTGCTGGCGGACGAACCCACCGGTAACCTCGACCCGCGTCTGGCGGCGGAAATCATGGGCGTATTCGAAGACATCAACCGTTTGGGCACCAGTGTGCTGATTGCCAGTCACGACCTGGCGTTGATCGCGCGCATGCGTCACCGCATGCTCACCTTGCAACGCGGTCGATTGATCGGTGACGGGGAGGCTGGCGTATGAGTGCGACTCGCAGCCCGAAAGTGGCCGAACGCGTGGCCCCGAAAGCCTCTGACCCGCAGCCGCAAAAGAAAAAGCGCCACGATGATGACGGCCCGGATTTCGCTACGTTGTTTCGCGCCTGGATCGAAAGCCATCGCGCCAGCCTGCTGGACAGCCTGCGGCGCCTGGGCAAGCAGCCAATCGGCAGCTTCTTTACCTGCATGGTGATGGCGGTGGCCCTGAGTTTGCCCATGGGCCTGTCATTACTGCTAAACAATGTGGAGCGCCTCGGTGGCTCCTGGCAGCGTGCGGCGCAGATTTCCTTGTACCTGCAGCTGGACGCGACGTCGGGCGAAGGCCAGGCGTTGCGTGAGCAGATCAAGGCCATGCCGGGCGTGGCCGATGCCGAATACATCAGTCGCGAGCAGGCCCTTGAGGAGTTCCAGCAGCAGTCTGGCCTGGGCGAAGCCCTCAAGGAGCTGCCGCAAAACCCGTTGCCGGGCGTGGTGCTGGTGACGCCGAATGAAGTCGATAAGCCGACCCTTGAAGCATTAAGACAAAGACTTTCCGAATTGCCGAAGGTACAGCAGGCGCAACTTGATCTAGTCTGGGTCGAGCGTCTTGCGGCGATACTCAAGCTCGGTGACCGGTTTGTCTTCGGTCTGACGGTGCTTCTGGTTTCTGCATTACTTTTGGTGATAGGCAATACCATTCGTCTTCATATTGAAAACCGCCGCACCGAGATAGAAGTGATTAAACTCGTCGGCGGCACGGACAGTTATGTACGCAGACCCTTCCTCTATATGGGGGCGCTGTATGGTTTCGGTGCCGGGATTCTGTCCTGGGGTGTATTGGCGTTTGGCCTGGACTGGCTGAACGATGCGGTGGTGGGGCTGGCCGGTTTGTACGGCAGTGATTTTGCGCTGGCCGGCGTGCCAGTCGCCGACGGTCTGTCGCTCTTGCTTGGTGCGGTGCTGTTGGGTTATATCGGTGCATGGATTGCGGTAGCACGCCACTTGCGTGAGCTTGCGCCAAAATAGTGTTTTTTACGCGTATTGACCTTTCTTTTTTTGTGGGAACTTGTCCTACGGTTCCCGGTCAATTTTCGCAGTGCTGAACTGCACGAGTTATGTGAGTCGGAGGTTTTTTCGTATGACCACTTCTTTGCAACCTGCTTATGCTCTGGTCCCGGGTGCGAACCTGGAGGCCTATGTGCACACGGTGAACAGCATTCCATTGCTGACGCCTGAGCAGGAGCGTGAACTGGCCGAGAGTCTCTATTATGAGCAGGATCTTGAGGCGGCTCGGCAGATGGTGCTCGCCCACCTGCGTTTTGTTGTACATATCGCCCGCAGCTATTCCGGCTACGGGCTGGCCCAGGCCGACCTGATCCAGGAAGGCAACGTCGGCCTGATGAAAGCGGTCAAGCGTTTCAACCCTGAAATGGGTGTGCGTCTGGTGTCGTTTGCAGTGCACTGGATCAAGGCGGAAATCCACGAGTTCATCCTGCGCAACTGGCGCATCGTGAAAGTCGCGACCACCAAGGCCCAGCGCAAGCTGTTCTTCAACCTGCGCAGCCAGAAGAAACGTCTGGCCTGGCTGAACAATGAAGAAGTCCATCGTGTGGCAGAAAGCCTGGGCGTAGAGCCTCGGGAAGTGCGTGAGATGGAAAGTCGCCTGACTGGCCATGACATGGCCTTCGACCCGGCTGCGGAAGCGGACGACGACAGCGCTTTCCAATCGCCGGCCAACTACCTGGAAGACCACCGGTACGACCCGGCGCGTCAACTGGAAGACGCCGACTGGAGCGACAACTCCAACACCAACCTGCACGAAGCCCTGGAAGTGCTGGACGAGCGCAGTCGTGACATCCTTTACCAGCGCTGGCTGGCCGAGGAAAAAGCCACGCTGCACGACCTGGCGCAGAAGTACAACGTGTCGGCCGAGCGGATTCGTCAGCTTGAGAAAAGCGCGATGAACAAGCTCAAGTTGTCGATTGCGGCCTGACCGCGTCACTGCCAATAAAAAACGCCCCGATCAGCGATGATCGGGGCGTTTTTGTTTGTACCCAATGTTGAATTCGACGCCCCCCTGTGGGAGCGAGCCTGCTCGCGATAGCGTCGGGTCAGTCGATGATGATGTCGAATGATCTATTGCCATCGCGAGCAGGCTCGCTCCCTCATTAGGGGTGTGGTGTTCCGGCTATTGGGCCCAGGGCGCCCGCCGGGAATGATTGAGCTCCAGCAAATAACTATCGCCCCCCAACTGGCTCATCTGCTGCCGGATCCAGCTCGCCCGTCGCAGCACGTAAGGACTCGGCCGGCTGGCACTCCACACCCGAGGGTTGGGCAGTACAGCTGCTAGCAGACTTGCCTGTTGCCGGGACAAGGCGTCGGCGCCTACGCGAAAGTGATGTCGCGCCGCTGCTTCGGCCCCGAACACGCCGTCGTCCCACTCGACGCTGTTGAGGTACACCTCAAGAATCCGCTGTTTGGGCCAGAGCACTTCGATCAGCGCGGTGAACCAGGCTTCGAGCCCCTTGCGCAGCCAGCTGCGGCCGGACCACAGGAACAGGTTCTTGGACACTTGTTGGCTGAGGGTGCTGGCGCCGCGAATTGAACCGCCGCGCTCGTTGTGGGCAAACGCAGCCTGGATCGCGCCGATGTCGAAGCCCCAATGCTCAGGGAATTTCTGGTCTTCGCCGGCGATCACCGCGACCTTGAGGTTATCGGAGATCTGATCCCACGGTTGCCAGTTTCGCTGCAGGTCGATCGGCTCGCCGCCGAACCAGGACTCAACCTTGCGCTCGATCATCAGCGCCGTGAACGGCGGCGGCACCACGCGAAACAGCAGCACCAGCACAACGCTGCCGACGGCAAACCAGAGTAGGGCTTTAACGAAACGTCGAAACAATAAACGCAGCATAGAGATGGCTTGGCCGAACCCGTCGAGCGGGCCATTATACAGACCCTGTCCACCGAGTCTGATTGGAGTTCTCATGCTGCGTAGCTTTCTGATGTTGGCTGCTTTTTTCGGCTTCACAGGCGTGGCACTCGGGGCGTTCGCCGCCCATGGCCTGAAAAACCGCCTGAGCGCCGATTACCTGGCGATTTTCCACACCGGCGTCACCTACCAACTGGTGCACACCCTGGCGTTGCTGGGCGTCGCGCTGCTGGCCACGCACATTCCCGGTCGCATCGTCACGTGGGCCGGGATTTCATTTGTGATCGGCATCCTGTTGTTCTCCGGCAGCCTGTACCTGCTGACCCTCACCGGCATCAGCAAGCTGGGCATCATCACGCCGATTGGCGGTGTTGCATTCCTGATTGGCTGGCTGTGCCTGGGGCTTGCCGCCTGGCGGCTGGGCTGACTGGCCGGTCCATTTCATGACGAATGGCTTGGGTCGCCCAGACTGATCGGGCTAGAATGCCAGCCCCTAAAAATGATGGCGGCGTCCGGCATGCGCATTCAGTTGAACGGCGAACCCCTTGAACTGCCCGATGGTGAAACCGTTGCGGCCCTGCTGACCCGTCTGGAACTGACCGGACGCCGCGTCGCGGTGGAACGCAATCTGGATATCGTCCCGCGCAGCCAGCACGCCGACACTGCCCTTAATGAGGGTGATCAGGTGGAAGTCGTGCACGCCATTGGCGGCGGCTAATACCCCAGGCTTCACAGCATTTCGCAAGAACCTCACCCCAACAGAGGATTTCCCATGAGCATCGTTCGTAGCGACAAGCCCTTCGTCCTGGCCGGTCGTACCTACCAGTCGCGCTTGCTGGTAGGCACCGGCAAATACCGCGACATGGAAGAAACCCGCCTGGCCATCGAAGCCTCGGGCGCCGAAATCGTGACCGTTGCCGTACGCCGGACCAACATCGGCCAGAACCCGGGCGAACCGAACCTGCTGGATATCCTGCCGCCGGATCGCTACACCATCTTGCCGAACACCGCCGGCTGCTTCGACGCCATTGAGGCCGTGCGCACCTGCCGCCTGGCCCGTGAGCTGCTCGACGGCCACAACCTGGTGAAGCTGGAAGTGCTGGCTGACCAGAAAACCCTGTTCCCCAACGTGATCGAAACCCTCAAGGCCGCTGAAACCCTGGTCAAGGAAGGCTTCGACGTGATGGTGTACACCAGCGACGACCCGATCATCGCCCGTCAATTGGCGGAAATCGGCTGCATCGCGGTGATGCCGCTGGCCGGCCTGATCGGCACGGGGCTGGGGATCTGCAACCCGTACAACCTGCAGATCATTCTCGAAGAAGCCAAGATCCCGGTGCTGGTGGATGCCGGTGTCGGTACCGCATCCGACGCCACCATCGCCATGGAGCTGGGTTGCGAAGCGGTGCTGATGAACTCCGCCATCGCCCACGCCCAGCAACCGATCCTGATGGCCGAGGCCATGAAGCACGCCATTGTCGCCGGTCGCCTGGCGTACCTCGCCGGCCGCATGCCGAAAAAACTTTACGCCAGCGCCTCCTCGCCGCTGGATGGTCTGATCAAGTAAGAGCCATTGATGACTGAATCGAACGACACGCCTGTCCTGCCGGAAGAAGGCGAAGAGCGCCAACACCGCCGCATCAAGAGTTTTGTGATGCGCGCCGGGCGTATGACTGAAGGCCAGCAGCGCGGCCTGGACCAGGGGGCGCCGCGGTTCGTCCTGCCCCTGGCCGATGCGCCGGTGGATTTTGACCAGGTGTTCGGCCGCTCGGCACCGCGCTCGCTGGAAATCGGCTTCGGCATGGGCCACTCGCTGCTGGAAATGGCCGCCGCGGCGCCGGAACAGGATTTCATCGGCGTGGAAGTACACCGTCCGGGCGTCGGTGCGCTGCTCAATGGCGTGCTGACCCAAGGGCTGACCAACCTGCGGGTCTACGATTGCGACGCCATCGAAGTGCTCAACCGCTGTGTGGCCGACAACAGCCTCGACCGGCTGATGCTGTTCTTCCCGGATCCATGGCACAAGAGCCGCCACCACAAGCGCCGTATCGTCCAGGCTTCGTTCGCTGAACTGGTGCGCAGCAAGTTAAAGGTCGGCGGTGTGTTGCACATGGCTACCGACTGGGAACCCTACGCCGAATACATGCTGGAAGTGATGAACGTCGCGCCGGGCTATCGTAACCTCGCCGAAGACGGCAAGTGCGTGCCACGCCCGGCCGAACGGCCGATCACCAAGTTCGAACGCCGTGGCGAACGGCTTGGGCATGGGGTTTGGGATTTGAAGTTCGAGAAGTTGGCGTAAGCACCACGCAATAAAAACTGTGGGAGTAGGGCTTTGCTCCCACAGAAGCCCTCTCCCACATTTGTTTTGTGGTGTAGCCGGGTTCAGCGGCGATCCGCAACCACGCCAATCAACACCAGCACCACCAACAACACCGGCGCCAGGCTGTAGTTGTTGAACTGGCTCAAGCCCCGGACGACCCATGGAGTGGCGTAGATCAGGGCCGCGCCGCTGCCGATCATGCACAGCAGGGCGATCAGCGGGACGCGCAGGGCGCCGGCGATGCTGCCCAGGCGTTGTTCGACCCAGCTCTTGATGTCTGCGCCAAACAGCACCAGCAGGCAGCCTACCAATGCCAGGGAGATTTCCGACAGGTTGCTGCGGCTCCAGCGGGACACGGTGGCGAGCAGGTCGAGTACCAGATCCATTCGATTTCCTTGTTTGGGTGATTAGCTCAAAAATTTCTGCAGCAAGTCGTTGAGAAACAGCTGTCCGCGCTCGGTGGCGGCCAGACGTGACGGTTCGACCCGCAACAACCCGCTTTGTTCGGCCTCGCGCCGGCCTTCGGCCAGGCTTTGCAGGGGCAGCCCGGTGCGCTCCGGGTACAGCCGCGCCTCGACACCTTCGGTCAGGCGCAGGGCGTTCATCAGGAACTCAAAGGGCAGCTCCTCATTGGCCAGGGTTTTCTCGCCGGCCAGGAAGCGTTTGGCCGGGTTGAGGTAGTCCTTGGGCAGGCGGGTCTTCCAGGTGCGCACGATGCGCCCGTCCGGATGGCTGAGCTTGCCGTGGGCGCCGGCGCCGATGCCGATGAAGTCGCCGAAACTCCAGTAATTGAGGTTATGCCGCGCCGGCCGGCCGGGTTGAGCATAGGCCGAGACTTCGTATTGGGCGTAGCCGTGCTCGGCCAGCAGCGCTTGCCCCGCTTCCTGGATGTCCCACAGCGTGTCGTCTTCCGGCAACGTCGGCGGCTGGTTCCAGAACACCGTGTTCGGCTCCAGCGTCAGTTGATACCAGGACAGGTGGGTCGGCTTCAACGCGATGGCCTGGCGCAGATCGCTCAAGGCGTCGTCGAGGGACTGGTCGGGCAAGCCGTGCATCAGGTCCAGGTTGAAGTTATCGAACCCGGCCTGCCGGGCCATGCCTGCGGCGCGCACGGCTTCGTCACCGTTGTGAATGCGGCCCAGGGCCTCAAGCTTCGCCTGCTGGAAACTCTGGATGCCGATGGACAGTCGATTGATGCCCAGTGCCCGGTAAGCGACGAACTTCTCCTGCTCGAAGGTGCCGGGGTTGGCTTCCAGGGTGATTTCAATGTCACGGGCGAAGGGTATCCGCGCCTCGACCCCCTTGAGCAACCGCCCCAGGGCCTGGGCGCTGAACAGGCTTGGGGTGCCGCCGCCGAAGAAAATCGAGCTCAGTTCCCGGCCGTAAACCGCGTGCAAATCCTGGTCGAGATCGGCCAGCAAGGCGTCGACGTATTCCTCTTCCGGCAGCTGCGGGCTGGCGGTGTGGGAGTTGAAATCGCAATACGGGCATTTGCGTACGCACCACGGGATGTGGATGTACAACGCCAGGGGCGGCAGCACCGGCAGCGGCGCCCGAGGCGTTTGTGCACCGCCATGAATCAGAGGTGCGGGGGGCTCATCAATCATTGCAGGCCCAGGCGTTGACGCAGCAGGGCCATGGCGCGGGCGCGGTGGCTCAACTGGTTTTTTTCCACCGGGCCCAGCTCGGCGCTTGAGCAGTTGCGCTCCGGCACCCAGAACAGCGGGTCGTAGCCGAAACCCTGCTCGCCGCTGGCCTCGGTGAGAATGCGCCCGTGCCACAAGCCTTCACACAGGATCGGCAGCGGGTCGTCGGCATGACGGACCAGGGCCAGCACACAAACGAACTGCGCGCCGCGCTCGGCTTCCGGCACGTCTCTGAGGGCCTCGAGCAGCTTGGCGTTGTTCGCCGCGTCACCTTTGCCGTCAGCGTAGCGGGCCGAATAGATGCCCGGCGCACCGCCAAGGAAGTCCACCGCCAACCCGGAGTCGTCCGCCAACGCCGGCAGGCCGCTAATGCGCGCGGCATTGCGGGCCTTGAGGATGGCATTTTCGACGAACGACAGGCCGGTTTCTTCAGGCTCCACCTGGCTGAACTCGCCAATCGAGCGCAACTGCACCGACCCGCCGAGCATGGCCTGGAGTTCCTTGAGCTTGCCGGCGTTGTGGCTGGCCAATACGAGTTGAGTAAGGTTCATCATTGGCCCGGGAACAGCTCCTGGTTGAAGTTGATGGTGCTGGTCTTGTCGCCTGTCTGCACCTTGATCTCGAAGGTGCGGACTTCCTGCTGGTCCACCGGGTACTGGGCGATGTAGTAGATCGCACCTTGCTCGGTCACCTGCTTGAATTTCAGCGGGACGCTCTGGCTGGTGAGGTCTTTCACCGTGCCGCTGACCTGGGCGCTCAACGGTTTGCCGGCCTTGAGCACCGAAACGTTGATCACGCCCTGGTTCTTGCTGCGGATCAGCTCGGCGGCCTTGGCGATGTCCGGCGTCAGGAACGTCGAATTGAAGGTGTTGTAGTGCACGGTGACGTCACCGAACACTTCCTTGCGCTCGCCCTTGATGACATCGGCGGCCATGGCGCCGAGGCTCAGGCACGCGGTGATGAGAAACAAACCTAGACGTTTCATGTTGTGCTCCTGGTAAGGCCGGGTTTCACACCGCGACCTGATAGTCGGCAAGGCCTGGGCTGCTGACCCGATAGATGCCTATTTCACCTAACAGATTAGGCCATAGCTTGCTGGCCCACCCGTGGCGGTGCTGCTGGTCCACCGCCAGACGATCGATAACCTTGGCTTCGCGTTCGCGGCACAGCGCCTCGAAATCCGCGAAGGTGCAGAAGTGGATGTTCGGCGTGTTGTACCAGGTGTAGGGCAGGAACTCCGACACTGGCATGCGCCCCTTGCTCGCCAGGTACCAGCGGCAGCGCCAGTGCCCGAAGTTGGGGAAGGTGATGATGCACTGGCGCCCGACCCGCAGCATTTCGTCGAGGATCTTGTCCGGGTAATGCACCGCTTGCAGGGCCTGGGTCATGACCACGACGTCGAAGCTGTTGCTGGCGAAGTTGCCCAGGCCCTTGTCCAGGTCCTGCTCGATGACGTTGATGCCTTTGGCCACGCACTCGGCGATGTTGTCCGGGTCGTTTTCCAGGCCATAGCCGGTGACGTGTTTGTTGTCCCGCAGCCAGGTCAGCAGTTCTCCGTCGCCGCAGCCCAGGTCGAGCACGCGGCTGCCGGCGGGGATCCATTCCTGGATGATTTCCAGATCGGCTCTCATGGCGTCCTCACAGCGTTATACGGTTCATGTAGTTGCCGAACGCCTGCAGGTAGCGCGGGATCGGGATCAAAAAGGCGTCGTGGCCCTGGGGCGCGTCGATTTCCAGGTAGCAGACGTCCTTGCGCGCGGCCATCAGTGCGTCCACCAGCTCCCGGGAGCGGGCCGGGGAGAAGCGCCAGTCGGTGGTGAACGACATCACGCAGAACTTGGCGGTGGCGTTGGCGAAGGTTTTGGCCAGGTTATCGTCGAAGTTCGCTGCCGGATCGAAGTAGTCCAGCGCCTTGGTCATCAGCAGGTACGTGTTGGCATCGAAGCGCCCGGAGAACTCCTCACCTTGGTAACGCAGGTAACTTTCCACCTGGAACTCGACGCTGTGGAAGTCGTAGTTAAGCTTCTCACTCTTGAGGCCACGGCCGAATTTCTCGCCCATGGAGTCGTCGGACAGGTACGTGATGTGGCCGACCATCCGTGCCAGCATCAGCCCGCGCTTGGGAATCACACCGTGCTCCTGGAACGAACCGCCGTGGAACTCGGGGTCGGTAAGAATCGCCTGGCGCGCCACTTCGTTGAAGGCGATGTTCTGCGCTGACAGCTTGGGGGCCGAGGCGATTGCCAGGCAATGGCGCACGCGGTCCGGGTAGGTGATGGTCCATTGCAGCGCCTGCATGCCGCCCAGGCTGCCGCCGATCACCGCTGCCCACTGGCCGATACCGAGGCGGTCGGCCAGGTGAGCCTGGCTATGGACCCAGTCTTCGACGGTCAGCACCGGAAAATCGGCGCCGAATGGCTTGCCGGTGTCCGGGTTGATGCTGCTGGGGCCGGTAGAGCCGTTGCAGCCACCAAGGTTGTTCAGGCTGACCACGAAGAACTTGTCGGTGTCGATTGGCTTGCCCGGGCCGATGCAGCTGTCCCACCAGCCGGGCTTGCGGTCGTCGACGCTGTGGTAACCGGCGGCGTGGTGATGCCCCGACAAGGCGTGGCAAATCAGCACGGCATTGCTCGCCGTGGCATTGAGCGTGCCGTAGGTTTCATAGATCAGGTCATAGGCTGGCAACGAACGACCGCAGGCCAGGGCCAGGGGCTCGCTGAAATGCGCCATTTGCGGCGTCACCAGACCAACGGAATCGGGGGGAAAGGCAGTTGGCATCGACCCTGCTCTCGTTGAAATGAGGCGTAAGTCTAAAGACCGCTGTGGCAAGCGGCAAGCAAAGGGCGGGGCTGATTGATCGTTCCCACGCGGAGCGTGGGAACGATCACTGACGGGGGACCAGGTCGGGCAGCTCCGGCAGTTTCTTCGGCGAATGAATCCGCACCCGCTTCTGCCGGTTCAACTCGCCGCTGATCAAGCTGACCTGGCTCTTGGACACGCCGAACGCCTTGGCCAGGAACGCCATCAGATAGGCGTTGGCCTTGCCCTCGACCGGCGGGGCGGTGAGGCGGATCTTCAGGCGATCACCGTGCAGCCCGGCGAACTCGTCGCTGCGGGCTGCCGGTTGCAGGTGACATTCCAGAATCAGGTCGTCGCCGTCCCAGCGAAAGTAGCTCACCTGGCTCAGATCAGCAGGCGCAGGATTTCCGGCATCATGGTCATGGCCGCCAGATTGTTGATCACCAGCATGTCGATCAGCTTGAGCACCATGAATGCCAGGATCGGCGAGATATCCAGGCCGCCGAGGTTCGGCACGATGCGGCGGAACGGGGCCAGGGCCGGTTCACAGATCTGGTTTACCAGTTCGGCCCCGGGGTTGTGGCTGCCCGGAGCGACCCACGACAGGATCACGCTGATGATCAGGGCGAAGAAGAAAATCTTCAGGAACAGCGCGGTCACGCCAATGATCGACCAGATCAGCAGTTGCAGCGGGTTGCCGGTGGTGCCGTAGGTCAGCAGCAGGGTCAGGGCCATCAGCGCCAGTTGCACAAGGATCGCCAGCACCAGCGACGACATGTCCAGGCCGAACAGGCTCGGGATGATCCGGCGCAGTGGCTTGAGCAGCGGCTGGGTGGCCTTGACGATGAACTGGCACAGCGGGTTATAGAAGTTGGCGCGCACCAGTTGCAGCACGAAGCGCAGCAGCACAATCAGCAGGTACAGGCTGCCGAGGGTTTGCAGCACGTAGACCGCTGCAGTGTTCAATCCAATCATGAATGGCTCCTTATTGGCCCAGTTGTTCGGCCATTTCGGCCGAGCGGTGCGCGGCGGCGCCGAGTGCTTTTTCCACCAGGGCTTCGAAGCCCCCGGCCTGGAACGATTTGATGGCCGCTTCGGTAGTGCCGGCCGGCGAGGTCACGCGACGACGCAGCTCAGCCGCATCGACGTCGCTGGACACCGCCATGTGCGCGGCGCCGAGGGCGGTTTGCAATGTCAGCTTGGCGGCGATTTCCCGGGGCAGGCCGAGCTTCTCGCCAGCAGCGGTCATGGCTTCGATCAGCAGGAAGAAGTACGCCGGGCCCGAGCCGGATACGGCGGTGACGGCGTCCAGTTGCTGCTCGGTCTCCAGCCACAGCGCCAGGCCCACGGCCGACAGCAGTTCCTCGGCGTGCTGGCGTTGTGCAGCGCTCACTTGTGCGGTGGCGAACAGCCCGCTGACGCCCTGGCGCAACAGCGCCGGTGTATTGGGCATGCAACGCACGATCGGCTGGGCGCCAAGCCAGTTGTTCATGCTGGCGCAGGTGATGCCGGCGGCAATCGAGACCACCAGTTGATGGGGCTTGAGGCTTGGGCGAAGGGCTTGGCACACGGTTTTCATCGCTTGCGGCTTGACCGCCAGCACGATGACGTCCGCGCCGTCGATGGCTTGGGCGTTGTCGGCGAAGGTTTCGATGCCGTGCTCGGCGCTCACCCGGGTGCGGGCCTCTTCACCCGGATCGCTGGCGCGGATCTGCGAAGCGTCCAGACCCTTGGCCCGCAGGCCGCCGATCAGGCTGGCGGCCATGTTGCCGGCGCCGATGAAGGCAATACGCGTGTTGCTCATGACAGGTCCTTATAGAGAGATGAATTGGCCATGCTTCACGATTGACCGTAGTCACGGGCGCCAAACAAGGCTGTGCCGATCCGTACCCAAGTGGCGCCCTGGGCAATGGCCGACTCAAGGTCGTGGCTCATACCCATGGAAAGTGTGTCCAGTGGCAGGTCCAGGCTGGCTTGTAGACGTTGCACAGCCGCGAAGGCAGCATCCTGGGCGGTGCGATCTTCGGTCGGCTCGGGAATCGCCATCAACCCACGCAGCTTCAGGCGCGGCAGAGCGCAGATGGCGCTGGCCAGGGCGGGCAGGTCCGCCGGGGTGCAGCCGGACTTGCTGGCCTCACCGCTGACATTGACCTGGATGCAGATGTTCAGCGGCGGCAACTCGGCCGGGCGCTGCTCGGACAGGCGTTGTGCAATTTTCAAACGATCCACGGAATGCACCCAGTCGAAATGTTCGGCGATAGCACGCGTCTTGTTCGATTGAATGGGGCCGATGAAGTGCCAGATCAAGGGCAGGTCGGTCAGTTCGAGCTGTTTACCCAGCGCCTCCTGCAGGTAGTTCTCGCCGAAGTCCCGCAGGCCGGCGGCATAAGCTTCGCGCAGGGCCTGGGCGGGCTTGGTCTTGCTGACGGCCAGCAGCTGGACACTGTGTTCGGCGCGCTGGGCGGCCTGCTCCGCAGCGCGGATCCGTGAAACTACCAGGGCTATGTTGTCTGCTATCGTGGACATAAAGAAGCGCCAGCGGGTCTGAGGTTCGCGGCATTCTACTGGAATTGAGGAGCGCTATGGATATCACTGAACTGCTGGCCTTCAGCGCCAAACAGGGGGCGTCGGACCTGCACCTGTCCGCCGGGCTGCCGCCGATGATCCGCGTCGATGGCGATGTACGGCGGATCAACCTGCCAGCGCTGGACCATAAGCAGGTCCATGAACTGATCTACGACATCATGAACGACCGGCAACGAGTAGATTACGAGAAGTTTCTGGAAACCGACTTTTCCTTCGACGTGCCGGGCGTGGCGCGGTTTCGGGTCAACGCCTTCAACCAGAATCGCGGCGCGGGTGCGGTGTTCCGGACCATTCCGTCGAAAGTCCTGACCATGGAAGACCTGGGGATGGGCGAGGTATTTCGTAAAGTGACCGAGTCGCCACGCGGGCTGGTGCTGGTGACCGGGCCGACCGGCTCAGGCAAGTCCACGACCCTGGCGGCGATGATCGATTACCTCAACAGCCACAAGCACCATCACATCCTCACCATCGAGGACCCCATCGAATTCGTTCACGAACCGCGCAAATGCCTGATCAACCAGCGCGAAGTGCACCGCGACACCCAAAGCTTCTCCACGGCCCTGCGCTCGGCCCTGCGCGAAGACCCGGATGTGATCCTGGTAGGGGAGATGCGTGACCTGGAGACTATCCGCCTGGCGCTGACCGCTGCCGAAACCGGCCACCTGGTGTTTGGCACGCTGCACACCACGTCGGCGGCCAAGACCATCGACCGCGTGGTGGATGTGTTTCCCGGCGACGAAAAGTCCATGGTCCGTTCGATGCTGTCGGAGTCACTGCAGGCGGTGATATCCCAGACGCTGGTGAAGAAAGTCGGCGGCGGGCGGATCGCCGCGCACGAGATCATGCTCGGCACCTCGGCCATCCGAAACCTGATCCGCGAAGACAAAGTGGCGCAGATGTACTCATCGATCCAGACCGGCGGTTCGCTGGGGATGCAGACACTGGACATGTGTTTGAAGGATTTGCTGAGCAAGGGGCTGATCAGCCGCGAACATGCCCGGGAGAGGGCGCGTACGCCGGATAATTTCTAGAGGGGTAAGCGGCGTGACCTGTGGCGAGGGGATAAATCCCCTCGCCACAGAGGCCATGCACACTTTGGATCAGCGCTGAACCACCCGCATCCCACTCGGCTCTTTCGGCAACACGCGCTTGGCAACCACGTAGTGGCTGTCCCAGTACGGTTTGTTCAAGGTGTCGATGGTCACCGACTTGCCACGGCGCGGGGCATGGATGAAGCGGTCGTTGCCCAGGTAAATGGCCACGTGGTTGACCCGGCGGCTCTTGAGCTTGAAGAAAATCAGGTCGCCGGGCTTGAGGTCCTTGCGATCGACTTTCTCGCCGTGACCGGCGGCCATGGCGTTGGAGGTGCGCGGCAAATCGAAGGTGGCGTCGTTGAAGGCGTACTTCACCAGCCCGCTGCAATCGAAACCTTTACTTGGGCTGCTGCCGCCCCAACGGTAAGGTGTGCCCAGGACATTCACGGCACGGCTCAACACGTTACTGCTTTGCTTGGTCGCCATCGGCGGAACCAGCTTGCTGTTGGCAGTGCTCAAGCGTTGGACGCTTGGCTTGTTTTTGCTCGAAGGAGCAGAAACATGGGATTTCGAGGTGTAGCCGTTGACGTTGGGAAGACGTTGCTCACGATTGGTGGCGTGGGCGGCCAGTGGCAATAATAGGCAAATGGTTAGCCATGACTTGAAAAATGGACGCATTCGGCAGGGCTCTTAAAGGTTAGCGCGCAACTTTATAACAGCTTTTTTTGTCCTTCCGAGGCCGTTTGTCGATTCGAAACCCTGCTTAAAACCCTTGTAATTGCGACAAACCGACCCGATTGTCCGACACAAGCCCCATATCACGGGGCTTTCCCGGGATCGAGTCGCCCAGGACCGCTTGTCGGCGAGACACGAAAAAGTCACAAAAAGTCCCAAAAAATTTATCTATCGAGGCAAAAGAGGTCATTCATGAACAGCTATCAGCAGGACGCCACCCACGATACCCACAGTAAAGCCATCGGGTATCTGCTCTGGATTTTCGGTTTCACCGGCGCCCACCGTTTTTATTACGGCAAGCCGGTTACCGGCACGATCTGGTTTTTCACCTTCGGCCTGTTGGGCATCGGTTGGTTGATCGATCTGTTCCTGATCCCGGCCATGGATCGCGAAGCGGACCTGCGTTTTACCCCAGGTCCCATCGAATACACCGTGGCGTGGATCCTGCTGACGTTCCTCGGGGTGTTGGGCGTGCACCGCATGTATCAGGGCAAGTGGCTCAGTGGGATCATTTACCTGCTGACCGGCGGGGTGTTTTTCCTGGGGGTGCTCTATGACTTCTGGACGCTGAACGACCAGGTTTCGATTCGTAATGCGCAGAATCGCGGGGCTTTTCAGTAAATCAGCCGGACCGAGTCGCCTACATCGCGAGCAGGCTCGCTCCCACAGGATTTTCAGTGACACATTATGTGTGAACACCTCAAATCCAATGTGGGAGCGAGCCTGCTCGCGATAAGAGCGACTCGGTATCAGGCCTGGTGAGTGATCCGCCCATCCATCAGGGTGTAGCGCACCATGCCGGGCAAGCTATGGCCCAGGAAGGGGCAGTTGTCGCCCTTGGAACGCCAGGCTTCGCCGGCCACGGTGGAGGCGGCGGGGTCGAATAGCACCAGGTCCGCTGCCGCGCCAACCACCAGTTTCCCAGCCGGTAGTTGCAGCGCCTGGGCTGGGCCGGCGCTCAGGCGTGCCAGCAAGGTCGGCAGGTCCAGCAAACCGTCTTCCACCAGCGTCAGGGCCAGTGGCAGCAACAGTTCGACGCTGCTGATGCCCGGTTCTGTGGCGCCGAACGGTGCCAGTTTGGCATCGCGCTCGTGGGGTTGGTGATGGCTGGAGATGGCCGAGATCACCCCGGACTTCACTGCCTCACGCAAGCCATCGCGGTCGGCGCGGGTACGCAGCGGCGGCTGGACGTGATAGACGCTGTTGAAGTCGATCAACGCTTCGTCGGTCAGGATCAGTTGGTACAGCGCCACATCGGCGGTGACTGGCAGGCCGCGCGCCTGAGCCTGGGCGATCAGCGCCGCGCCGCGTGCACTGGTCAGTTGGCTGAAATGCGCGCGTACGCCGCTTTGCTCCACCAGCAACAGGTCCCGGGCCAGGGCCACGGTCTCGGCGGTTTCCGGAATGCCCGGCAGGCCGAGGAAACTGGCGGTCGGGCCTTCGTGGGCCAGGCCACCCTCGGCCAGATCATGATCTTGTGAGTTGAAGATGACCGTCAGGCCGAATGTCGCCGCGTATTCCAGGGCACGGCACAGGGTGCGGGTGTTGCGAAAACTGTTCAGGCCATTGCCGAACGCCACGCAACCGGCGTCGCGCAGCGCAATGAGCTCTGCCAGCTGCTCGCCGTCGAGGCCTTTGCTCAACGCGCCGATAGGGAAAACCTTGGTGTTGCCGGCCTCGCGGGCGCGGTCGAGGATCAGTTCGGCCACGGCCGAGGTGTCCAGCACCGGTTTGGTCTGCGGGGGGCAGCACAGGCTGGTCACGCCACCGGCGGCGGCGGCCCGGGTTTCGCTGATGATGCTGCCTTTGCGACTGTAACCGGGTTCACGCAGGGCGACGTTCAGGTCCACCAGCCCGGGAGCCGCTACCAGGCCTTGGGCGTCGAGGGTCTCGACGGCCACAAAGCCGGCCGGAGCAGCGCCAAGGGCGACGATTTTGCAGGCATCGATATGGATGTCGGTTACTTGATCCAGGCCACTGGCTGGATCGATCACGCGTGCGCCGAGAATGCTGAGCTTCACTGGGCGTTCTCCTGGTCGAATTGGCGCTGGGCCGTTTGCCCGCTCATGGCCATGGACAGCACGGCCATACGGATGGCGATGCCGTAGGTCACCTGATTGAGAATCACCGAGTGTGGGCCGTCGGCCACCGCCGATTCGATCTCCACTCCGCGGTTGATCGGCCCGGGGTGCATGACGATGGCGTCTGGCTTGGCCCCGGCCAGGCGGGCGGTGGTCAGGCCGAACAGGCGGTAGAACTCGCCTTCGCTGGGCAGCAGGCCACCGGTCATGCGTTCGCGTTGCAGACGCAGCATGATCACCACGTCCAAGTCTTTAAGGCCTTCGGTCATGTCGGTGTAGACCTTCACCCCGTATTGCTCGACGCCGATGGGCAGCAGGGTTTTCGGTGCGATCACGCGGATATCCGGGCAGCCGAGGGTCTTGAGGGCCAGCATGTTCGAGCGGGCCACCCGCGAGTGCAGGATGTCGCCGACGATGGCCACCGACAGGTTCTCGAAGCTGCCCTTGTGCCGACGGATGGTCAGCATGTCCAACATGCCCTGGGTTGGGTGGGCGTGACGGCCGTCGCCGCCGTTGATGATCGCCACTTGCGGGCACACATGTTCGGCAATGAAGTGCGCCGCTCCGGAGTCACCGTGACGCACGACGAACATGTCGGCGGCCATGGCTTCGAGGTTGCGCAGGGTGTCGAGCAGGGTTTCGCCCTTGCTCGCCGAAGAGGTGGACACGTTCAGGGTGATCACGTCCGCCGACAGCCGTTGGGCGGCCAGTTCGAAGGTGGTGCGGGTGCGGGTGGAGTTTTCGAAGAACACGTTGCACACGGTCTTGCCGCGCAGCAACGGGACTTTCTTCACTGCCCGGGCGCCGACTTCGAGGAACGAGTCGGCAGTGTCGAGGATTTCTGTCAGCAATTCGCGGCGCAGGCCGTCGAGGGACAGGAAGTGCCGCAGCTGGCCCTGATCGTTGAGCTGCAGCGGGCGCTTGGTTTCGAGAGGCGTCATCGCAATGGACTCTTACAAGGGCAGTTAAAGGGCAAGGTCTTGCAGTTCGAGTTGCAGCGGCGACGGGCCAGAGAGCTTGACCCGCTCGTGGGCGGCCAGCGTCAGCGTCGCACCGACCACGTTCGGACGGATCGGCAGCTCGGCGGCGTCCAGGTCCAGCAGACACACCAGCGTCACGCTGGCCGGACGGCCGTAGTCAAACAGTTCGTTCATGGCGGCGCGGATGGTCCGGCCGCTCATCAGCACGTCATCGACCAGGACCAGGTGCTGGCCTTCGATCTCGAACGGCAGGGCCGAGGGGCGCACTTGCGGGTGCAGGCCGTTCTGGCTGAAGTCGTCGCGGTAGAAGGACACGTCCAGGGTGCCCAGTGGCGATTGGCTGCCCAGTTCCTCGAGCAAGGCCTGGGCGACCCAGACGCCGCCGGTGCGAATACCGATGTAGCGCGGTTCGCTGATGCCCCGTTTGGCCAGATAGGTGTCAAGGCGGATCGCCATCTGGCGAATCAGTTCCGCAGGATTGGGCAGGCTCATGCTGGCTCCTTCAGGTTCCCGGGCCGGTGGTGAGCGGCCCGGTTTATCGCTAAAAGAAAGCGCCTTGGCGGCGCTCTCAAAAAATCAGGTTTCAAACAAGGCGGCGTTGGCGTCGAGCCAGCCTTGCAACAGCAGGGCGGCGGCGATGGCGTCCACCGGGTTGTCGCGGTAACTGCCTTTCTGCCCGCCGCGCATCAAGCGCTCGCCCTTGGCTTCGAACGTGGTCAGGCGCTCATCATGGGTATAGAAGGGCAGGTTGTAGCGGCCGTTGAGCCTGCGGGCGAACTTTTCGGCGCGGGCGCACATGTCGCTTGGCGTGCCGTCCATGTTCAGCGGCAGGCCGACCACCACGGCGTCGGGTTTCCACTCCTTGATCAGCGCTTCGACCTGATTCCAGTCGGGAATACCGTTCTGCGCCTTCAATGTGCACAATTCACGGGCCTGGCCGGTGATGACTTGGCCAACCGCCACGCCGATCTGTTTGGTGCCGTAGTCGAAGCCCAGCAGCAAGCGCAGCGCCATCAGGCGTGTCCTGCCTGGCTGGTGAGCAGATTGAGGTTGACCCCCAACCGACTGGCGGCCGCTTCCAGGCGCAGTTCGCTGCTGGTGTTGAACAGGATGTCGGCGTCGAACGGGCAGGTCAGCCAGGCGTTGTCAGCCAGTTCGGCTTCCAACTGCCCGGCTTCCCAGCCGGCATAGCCGAGGGCGATCAGGCTCCTTTGCGGACCGACGCCGTCGGCGATGGCAAACAGCACGTCCTGGGACGTGGACAGCGACACGCCGTCCAGGTCCACGGTGGCCTGGTAGGTCGGCCCCGAGGGATGGAGTACAAAACCGCGGTCGGTCTGCACCGGGCCGCCGATGAAAATCGGTACGTGCTGGCACAGAACTGGCGGTTCGACGTCGGGGCGCAACTGCTCAAGAATGTCCGCCAGGTTCAGCTCCTGCGGGCGATTGATCACCAGCCCCATGGCCCCATTGGCCGTGTGCTCGACGATGTAGGTCAAGGTATGGGCAAAGTTCGGATCGGCCATGTGCGGCATGGCAATCAGGAAGTGATGCTTGAGGTAGGTGGGGCTGACGTTTTTCATAGGTACTAGTGTGGCGGCGCAGGGGCGAACTGACAAGCTGGGGATGTGCAGCAAATGCCTTGATCCGGCCAATGACAGCGATCCAATGTGGGAGCGGGCTTGCTCGCGAAGGGGGCGGTACATCCGATAGATCTTTTGTGACAGGACCGCCGTCTTCGCGAGCAAGCCCACTCCCACAAGGGGTTGACGGTGGGTCAGTTACTGGAGAGGCGGTCGCCGCGGGCAAACTTCCAGGTGCGGATGATTTCCAGGCGGTCGATGTCCGACAGATCCCCGGTAAACGGCGCGAACGGTGCGGCCAGGCGCACGATCCGCTGGGCCGCCTGGTCCAGCAGCGGCTGGCCGGAGGATTCCAGCACCAGCACTTCATACAACGAGCCGTCGCGGTTGATCGAGACCATTAGTCGCAGGTTGCCGTAGATCTGTTTGCGCCGGGCTTCGTCGGGGTAATTGAGGTTGCCGATGCGCTCGACCTTCTTGCGCCACTCATCCTTGTACCAGGCGCCCTTGTCGCGCATGGTCGAGGCAGCGCTCAGGCGGTGGATACGCGGGCGTTTGGCATAGAGTTGTTGTTCCTGGGCCAGTTCGGCTTCCAAGCTGGCGATGTCGCTGGATAACTGGGAGCTGTCGAAGGTGGGCGCCGGGGCCTTGGGCTTGGGGTCGGGCTTGACCTCTTCCTTGACCGGGGCCTTTTTCGCCTTTGGCGCCACCGTGGTCACGGCTGCTTTGGGCGCTGTCTCCTGCACTTCGGGCTTGGCCGACGGTGGCGGGCTGACTTTCTGCACCGTGTTGTCCTGGAATGGTGCGATCTCGGTGGTCTTTGGAATCGCCTTTTTTTCCAGGGTGCCACTGCCCTGCTGGTTTTCCTGGGCCAGGAAGTCCGCCTTCGCAGGCTTTGTTTCGCTCTTGAAGGTGGCCAGGGTGATTTCCAGGGTCTGGCTGATCTGCTTGGGGTCGACCGTGGCAAACCCGATGCCCAGCAGCAGGGCCAGGTGGATAAGCGCCGCCAGGAACAGGGTAAAACCGAGACGATCAGCCGGGCGCACACCACGGTGGGCGAGTTCTAGGGGCAGATCGGACGGGAGTGTCATGGCAAAAAAACCAACATCGCGGGTTTCACAGGCCGGGCATGATAACGCAATGTTGGTTTTTAGCTTCAAGCCTCAAGCCGCAAGCGACAAGCTGCATCAAACTTGCCGCTTGAAGCTTTTAGCGTGCAGCTGCTTCTCGATGGCATCCATCAGCATCGCGCCGATGTCAGTGCCAAAGGCGTTGTCGATCTCGCGGATGCAGGTCGGGCTGGTGACGTTGATTTCCGTCAAGTGCTCGCCGATCACGTCCAGGCCCACGAACAGCAGGCCTTTCTCGCGCAGGGTCGGGCCGACCTGGGCGGCGATCCAGCGGTCTTTCTCGGTCAGCGGGCGCGCCTCGCCACGACCGCCGGCCGCCAGGTTGCCCCGGGTTTCGCCAGCCGCCGGGATACGCGCCAGGCAATAGTCCACCGGTTCGCCGTCGATCATCAGGATGCGCTTGTCGCCATCGATGATGGCCGGCAGGTAACCCTGGATCATGATCTGCTGCTTGCCGTGCAAGGTCAGGGTTTCCAGGATCACCGACAGGTTTGGGTGCCCGGCGGTGTGACGGAAGATCGAGGAACCGCCCATGCCGTCCAGTGGCTTGAGGATCACGTCACCGTGATGGTCGGCAAATTCACGCAACACGTCCGGGCGCCGGCTGACGATGGTGGGCGGTGTGCACTGCGGGAACAGCGTGGCGAACAGTTTTTCGTTGCAGTCGCGCAGGCTCTGGGGCTTGTTGACCACTAGCACACCGGCGTTTTCGGCTTGCTCCAGCAGGTAGGTGGAGTACACGAACTCCATGTCGAACGGCGGATCCTTGCGCATCAGGATCACGTCCAGGTCGCTCAGCGGCGCATCGCTTTCATTGCCCAGTTCGAACCATTTTTCGGGGTTGGCGAAGACTTTCAGCGGCTTCATCCGCGCCCGCGCCTGGCCTTCGGCCTGATAGAGGTCGCGCTGCTCCATATAGAACAGCTCCCAGCCGCGCTTCTGAGCGGCCAGCAGCATGGCCAGCGAGCTATCCTTTTTGTAGGAAATGCTGGCGATAGGGTCCATGACAATGCCGACGCGTACGCTCATGGCTTGGTTCCTCGAAAATTTGATGGGCACAGATGGCGTGAAAAAGTGGCGTCAGAGTGGCGCCCGGGGGATTCGCGGTCAAGGAAAAACCACCGCGCCGCCCGGCCGATAGATCGGCGATGGAGACTGTGCTAAAAAGGCTGCCATGTGACGCGCGGGCCTTGAACATCAAGGGTTTGCGCTGTCGATCACCCTGACGCGTTAAAAATCGGTTCGCAGTGGCAATGGCAGAGCACCTTATGCAGCAGCAACCCAGTGCCTTGAAGGTCATGGTCATCGACGACTCGAAGACCATCCGCCGCACCGCCGAGACCTTACTGCGCAACGTGGGTTGCGAGGTGATCACGGCCATCGACGGCTTCGATGCCCTGGCCAAGATTGCCGACCATCATCCGGGCATTATTTTTGTCGACATCATGATGCCGCGTCTGGATGGTTACCAGACCTGCGCCCTGATCAAGAACAACAGCGCGTTCAAGGCCACGCCGGTGATCATGCTGTCGTCCCGGGACGGGCTGTTCGACAAGGCCAAGGGACGCATCGTCGGTTCCGATCAGTTTTTGACCAAGCCTTTCAGCAAGGAAGAACTGCTGGGCGCGATACAGGCCCATGTTCCGGGCTTTGCCGCTGTCCAGCCGCACCAGGCAAATTAATGACGCTCGGCCACCGGGCCTGGGGTCAACAAAAATGGGGAACACCATGGCACGAATTCTGATCGTCGATGATTCGCCGACCGAAATGTACAAACTGACCGGCATGCTCGAAAAGCATGGCCATCAGGTCCTGAAGGCCGAAAACGGCGCCGACGGCGTGGCCCTGGCCCGCCTGGAAAAACCCGACGCGGTGCTGATGGACATCGTCATGCCTGGCCTCAACGGTTTCCAGGCCACTCGCCAGTTGACCAAGGACCCGGACACCGGCCACATCCCGGTGATCATCATCACCACCAAGGATCAGGAAACCGACAAAGTCTGGGGCACGCGCCAGGGCGCGAAGGACTACCTGACCAAGCCGGTGGACGAAGAAACCCTGATCAAGACCCTGAACAACGTGCTGGCGGGTTGACGGCGCGGCCATGAGCCATTCTCTGACCGCATTCGAGCTGCTGCTGCAGATCGATCGGCGCTGCCGGCTGCTGGGGGCGGACCTGCCGTCCCAACCGACCCACCGCGACAGCTGGAGCGGCATCGGTTTTCGCTTGGGCGAACGCTGGTACGTGGCGCCCATGGGGGAAGTCAGCGAAGTGCTGCACGAACCGCGTCACACGCATTTGCCCGGGGTCAAGCCATGGGTGCGCGGAGTGGCTAACCTGCGCGGGCGATTGTTGCCATTGATGGATCTGTGCGGTTTCTTCGGCCATGAGCTGTCGACAGTGCGCAAGCAGCGGCGGGTGCTGGTGGTGGATCACGACGAGGTGTTCACCGGGTTGCTGGTGGATGAAGTCCTGGGGCTGCAGCATTTCGCCCAGGACAGCCTGGAACCAACGTTGATGGACGAGCTGGATGGCCCGGAGTCGGCCTTCGTCAAAGGCCGGTTTCCTGGCGAGCGGCAGTGGCAGGTGTTCAGCCCGTTTGCATTGACGCGGTCACCGGGGTTTATGGATGTGGCGATTTAACGAGATGCAGGCCCCTGTGGGAGCGAGCCAGTGGGAGCAAAGCTTGCTCGCGATGGCGGCGCCTTGGTTGGCGAGAAACCGGGTTGTTCTCATCGCGGGCAAGCCTTGCTCCCACAGAGCCACACTGATTGAGCAGGCTGCACTACAAAGGCTTGCTTACAGTTAACAGCAGTGAGTTGGATTGGGCAGTACAGGCGAGAACCGATGATCAAAGTAAAAACAGGCAAGCCACTGGAAGCGTCGCGCAGTCGTTCGCAGATCGTCGTGCTGTTCGTCGCATTGATTGTCTTCATCGTGCTGCTGTTCGCCAATTTCGCTTACCTCAACACCCAGTCCACCTACGACAAGCAGTACATCGGCCACGCCGGTGAGTTGCGGGTGCTGTCCCAGCGCATCGCCAAGAACGCCACCGAGGCCGCCGCTGGCAAGCCTGCGGCGTTCAAGTTGCTGAGCGACGCGCGCAACGATTTTGCCCAGCGCTGGAGTTACCTGAAGCAGGGCGACCCGGTGACCGGTCTGCCACCGGCACCCGCTACCCTGCGCCCGCAAATGCGCGCCGTGCAGTTGGACTGGGAGCGCCTGCTCAAGAACACCGATGCCATCCTGTCCAGTGAGCAGACCGTGCTGTCGCTGCATCAGGTGGCGGCGACTTTGGCCGAAACCGTGCCGCAGTTGCAGGTCGAATACGAAAAAGTCGTCGAAATCTTGCTGCAGCGCGGCGCGCCCGCCGCCCAGGTGGCCATGGCCCAGCGCCAGTCGCTGTTGGCCGAACGGATTCTCGGCGCGGTAAACACCGTGCTGGCGGGCGACGAAAACGCCAGCCAGGCCGCCGATACCTTTGGTCGTGACGCTGCGCGCTTCGGTCAGGTGCTCAATGGCATGGTGCAAGGTGACCCGGCCCTGAAGATATCCCAGGTCCAGGACCGCGATGCCCGGGCGCGCCTGGGCGAAATCAGCGAGCTCTTCGAGTTTGTCTCGGGCTCGGTGGACGAAATCCTTGAAACCTCGCCGGAGCTGTTCAAGGTCCGCGAATCGGCAGGCAACATCTTCAACCTGTCGCAAACCCTGCTGGACGAAGCCTCGCACCTGGCCACGGCCTTCGAAAACCTGGCCGGCGGGCGCTCGGTTAACACCATCGGTGGCTATGTACTGGGGCTGCTGGCGCTGATGTCGATCATCCTGATCGGGCTGGTGATGGTCCGCGAAACCAACCGCCAACTGCGCGAAACCGCGGAAAAGAACGAGCGCAACCAGAATGCGATCATGCGTCTTTTGGACGAAATCGAAGACCTGGCCGACGGCGACCTGACCGTCACCGCCTCGGTCACCGAAGATTTCACCGGCACCATTGCCGATTCCATCAATTACTCAGTGGATCAACTGCGCGACCTGGTGACGACCATCAACCTCACCGCCGGCCAGGTCGCCGCCGCGGTGCAGGAAACCCAGGCCACCGCCATGCACCTGGCCCAGGCTTCCGAGCATCAGGCCCAGCAGATCAGCGAAGCTTCGACTTCAATTAATGAAATGGCCCAGTCCATCGACCAGGTATCGGCCAATGCCGCCGAGTCGTCGGCTGTGGCCGAACGCTCGGTGGAAATCGCCAACAAGGGCAACGAGGTGGTGCACAACACCATTCATGGCATGGACAACATTCGCGAGCAAATCCAGGACACCGCCAAGCGCATCAAGCGTCTGGGTGAGTCTTCCCAGGAGATTGGCGATATTGTAAGCCTGATCGACGACATCGCCGACCAGACCAACATCCTGGCCCTCAACGCCGCCATCCAGGCGTCCATGGCCGGTGATGCCGGGCGCGGGTTCGCGGTGGTGGCCGATGAAGTGCAGCGGCTGGCGGAGCGCTCCTCGGCGGCGACCCGGCAGATCGAGACCCTGGTGCGGGCGATCCAGGCCGACACCAACGAAGCGGTGATTTCCATGGAACAGACCACCACCGAAGTGGTGCGCGGCGCACGACTGGCCCAGGATGCCGGTGTGGCCCTGGAAGAAATCGAAGGCGTGTCCAAGACCCTGGCGGCGTTGATCCAGAGTATTTCCAACGCAGCGCAGCAACAGACCACCTCGGCAGGGCAGATTTCGCTGACCATGAACGTGATCCAGCAGATCACCACGCAGACCTCGTCTGGCTCCACCGCCACCGCCGAAAGCATCGGCAACCTGGCGAAAATGGCCAGCCAGCTGCGCCGCTCGGTGTCGGGTTTTACCTTGCCGGCAGCAGCGGCTGCTGTTGATGAGGACAAGGAGTAGATGGGCGCGTGTGTGCAGGAGCTTATCGGTGGCGAGGGGGTTGTGGGAGCAAAGCTTGCTCGCGAAACAGGCATCTCGGTCGCGGAAGGACCGCATCGTCCTCATCGCGGGCAAGCCTTGCTCCCACAGGGGTGCTTTGTGCCCTCGGCAATGATTGTTGATTTGGAGTGGTTATGGGTGATCGGCACGACTATGTGGCCCTGGAATGGGTCAAGGGCGAGATTGCCGAAACGCTGAAGCACGCCCATCAGGCCCTCAACCGCCTGGTGGACGATCCGCAGGCGTCGGATGCGCTCGGGCAATGCCTGGCCTGCATTCATCAGGTGCACGGCGGCCTGCAGATGGTCGAGTTCTATGGCGCGGCGTTGCTGGCCGAAGAGATGGAGCAACTGTGCGCCGCCCTGCAGGACAACCGCATCGCCCACCGCGACGAAGCCATCAGCCTGTTGAGGCAGGCCCTGGGACAGCTGCCGATCTACCTGGACCGCATACAAGGTGCCCGCCGCGATTTACCGCTGGTGGTGTTGCCACTGATCAACGACCTGCGCAGTGCCCGGGGCGAGGGCCTGTTGTCGGAGACCAGCCTGTTCAGTCCTGAGCTGCCGGATATCGCGTTGCTCAGTGACGTGGCCTTGAAACGGCTCGAACCGCCGGATTTGCCAAACACCTTGCGTAAACTGCGCCAGACCCTGCAAATGGCCCTGGTGGGCCTGTTGCGCGAACAGGACGACGCGACCCACCTCGGTTACCTGGCCAAGGTCTTTCTTCGCCTGGAAGGGCTGTGCGCCGGGGCGCCGCTCAATGCGTTGTGGCAGGTGGCTTCGGCGTTGGTCGAAGGCATGCGCGAGGGGCGCATCGCCAACAGCCCGGCGCTGCGCAGCCTGTTCAAGCAAGCCGACAAGGAACTCAAGCGGCTGTTGGACCAGGGCATGCAAGGCATCAACCAACCGGCACCGCCGCAACTGCTCAAGAGCTTGTTGTTCTATATTGCCAAGGCCGAACATCCCAGCGGGCAGATGCAGATCATGAAAGAACGCTACTCACTGGACGATGCGCTGCCCGACAGCGCCATGGTCGACGAAGAACGTGCGCGCCTGGCCGGGCCCGACCGCGATGCCATGCGCTCGGTACTCACAGCGCTCTGCGAAGAGCTGGTACGGGTCAAGGAACGGCTGGACCTGTTCGTGCGCAGCGACCGTCAGCACGCCTCGGAACTGGACAGCTTGCTGGCGCCCCTGCGGCAGATCGCCGACACCTTGGCAGTGCTCGGCTTTGGCCAGCCGCGCAAGGTCATCATCGATCAACTGGCAGTGGTCCTGAGCCTCGCCCAAGGCCAGCGCGAGCCTGATGATGCGACCCTCATGGACGTCGCCGGTGCCTTGCTTTACGTCGAGGCGACCCTGGCCGGCATGGTCGGCACCGTCGAGCCCGAGAGCCGCGAAGAAAGCCGCCTGCCCACCACCGACCTGACCCAGATCCACCAGATCGTCATCAAGGAAGCCCACACCTGCTTGCAACAGGCCAAGGACATGATCGTCGATTACATCGATGCCGACTGGGACAGCGAGCATTTGCAGGCCTTGCCGGCGCTGCTGACCCAGGTTCGTGGCGCGCTGGCCATGATCCCCTTGAGCCGTGCCGCCAGCCTGGTGGAGGCGTGCAACAGTTTCATCCGCGAACATCTGCTGCTGGACCAGGCCCAGCCAGGTTGGGAAGAACTCGACCACCTGGCCGACGTGATCACCGGTCTTGAATACTACCTGGAGCGTTTGAGCGAAGACCCGCAAACGCCGGGTGAACCCTTGCTGGACGTGGTCGAGCAGAGCCTGGGTGAGCTCGGTTATTTCCCCGACGCAGCCCGTGTACCGTTGCTCGACGATGTGCTGAGCCCCAACGAAGCCCGGGTGATGCAGGACTTGCAGGAGCTGGATGACCCGCAAACTGTGCAGTCGCTGGCCCAAGTGCTGGCCAGCCCGGTCTCGGCGGTCAACCCGCCGGCCAGGAGCACGCCGGGTAGCCTGCTGCCGCCGCCGGTGGATGAAAGCCCGGTGGACGATGAGTTGCGCGAGGTCTTTCTCGAAGAAACCGATGAAGTGCTGGACGTCCTGCGCGAGTACCTGCCGCGCTGGAGCGCTCACCCCGACGACCACGGCGCCCTGAGCGAACTGCGCCGGGCCTTCCACACCCTCAAGGGCAGCGGCCGGATGGTCCGGGCGCTGGTGCTGGGTGAACTGGCCTGGGCTGTGGAAAACCTGCTCAACCGGGTATTGGAACGCAGCGTCGAGCCGGGTACTTCGGTCCGGCAGTTGATAGAAAGCACGGTGCAATTGCTGCCGGCCCTGGTGGCCGAGTTCGCTGCCAATTGCCAGCGTCAGCGCGACGACGTCGACCGTCTGGCCGCCCGCGCCCATGCCCTTGCCAAGGGCAGCGCCGAGGAAGATGAAGACGAGCAAGACGTGGCCGCCCTCGATCCGCTGCTGCTGAAGATCTTCGACAACGAAGCCCAGGGCCATCTCGCCAGCCTCAATCGCTTTCTCGAACAGGCCGCCGAACACCTGCCGTTGCAGGCTAGCGACGAATTGCAACGGGCCCTGCACACCCTCAAGGGCAGCGCATCCATGGCCGGCGTTTTGCCGATTGCCGAGCTGGCCGGTGCGATGGATCAACTGGCCCGGGAATACAAGGTGCACCTGATCACCCTCGACCTGGATGAGGTCGAACTGCTGCTGGAGGCCGAAGGCTTGTTGCGCCTGGGCTTGCGTCAGTTGCACAGCGAGCCGCTGGCGCCGATCCCGGGCGCCGAGGATCTGATCCAACGAGCCCAAACCCTGCTGGCCGAGCGCCTGCAAGCAGTCCTCAGCGCGCCGGACAAGGGGTTGCGGACCAAGCACGATCCGCAACTGATCAACAACTTCCTGGCCCAGGGCATGGACATCCTGCTGGACGCTGAAAGTCTGTTGCAGCGTTGGCAGCAGCATCCTGAAGGCCAGGAACTGAGTGCGTTGCTGGATGAGCTGACCACCCTGGGCGAAGGCGCGCACCTGGCCGATTTGCACCCGGTCGACGAACTCTGCGAAGCCTTGCTTGACCTCTATGGCGCGGTGGAAGAAAGCAGCCTGGCGGTCAGCGATGAATTTTTTCAGGAGGCCAAGCGTGCCCACGAAGCCCTGATCGACATGCTCGATGAACTGGCGGCCGGGCAGCATGTGCATCCGCAGCCTGAGCGGGTGCAGGCCCTGCGTCGCTTGCTTGAGGCCAGCCTCGACCCGGCGGCCACGGGTCTGATTCGCAGCGACGGCAGCCGCACCCTGAGCATCCGCGAACTGGGCAACGCGACGGCTGAACTCGAACGCACCGCCCCCGCCGATACTTCAGTGGACGAGGACATCGCCTCGATCTTTCTCGAAGAGGCCCAGGACATCCTCGAAAGCGCCGCTCAGGCGCTGCAACGCTGGCTGGACGACCCGGACAACGGAGCGCCACTGTCTTCGTTGCAGCGTGATTTGCACACCCTCAAGGGCGGTGCGCGGATGGCTGATGTCCGGCCGGTGAGCGACCTGGCCCAGGAGCTGGAAAACCTTTATGAGGGTCTGGTGGATCGCCGCTACAGCTACAGCGAGGAACTGGAGCAGTTGCTCAACAGCAGCCACGAGCGCCTCGACCTGTTGCTCGGGCAGTTGCAGCAGCGCCAACCGTTGGGCGATCCCGTTGCGCTGATCGATGCCATTCGCCGTTTCCGTCAGGACAAGCCGAACGCAATCGAGGCGACCGGGGCGACCCCCAGCGATGCAGCCGGGCATGATCCCGAGCTGCTGGAAATTTTCCTCGAAGAGGGCTTCGACATCCTTGATAGCTCCGGCGCGGCGCTGCTGCGCTGGCAGGACGAACCGTCGAACCGCCAGGCTGTGGAAACCCTTTTGCGGGATCTGCACACCCTCAAGGGCGGCGCGCGGATGGTGGAAATCGTGCCCATCGGCGACCTGGCCCATGAGTTGGAAAACCTTTATGAAGGCCTGTCGGCGGGCCTGCTGCAACCGACCCCGGCGCTGTTCACCTTGTTGCAAAGCAGCCATGACCGACTGGCGCAGATGCTCGACGCGGTGCGTGCCGGGCAACCGTGCCCGCTGGCTGACCGGTTGATCGTACAGATCCAGGCGGTGAATCATCCGCAGGACCGCGAGACGCCCCAAGCCGTCTCAGCGCCGGAAGTGGTTCCGGCCCCGCCTGTACCCCTGACACCGGCGCCCGCCAGAGCCGAGCCCGGTGTGCCGAATGACGGTGCGGACATGGTCAAGGTCTCCGCCGAGCTGCTCGATGACCTGGTGAACCTGGCCGGGGAAACGTCGATCTTCCGTGGGCGCATCGAACAGCAGGTCAACGACGCGCGCGTGGCCCTGAGCGAGATGGAAACCACCATCGAGCGTATGCGTGACCAGTTGCGACGCCTGGACACCGAAACCCAGGGGCGGATTCTCAGTCGCCAGCAAGTGGAGGCCGAGCGCCTGGGTTACGAAGAGTTCGACCCGCTGGAAATGGACCGTCATTCCCAATTGCAGCAGTTGTCCCGGGCGTTGTTCGAGTCCGCCTCGGACCTGCTCGATCTCAAGGAAACCCTCGAGCACAGCAATCACGACGCAGAGAACCTGCTGCAACAGCAGGGGCGTATCAACACCGAACTCCAGGAAGGCCTGATGCGCACGCGCATGGTGCCGTTCGAGCGCATGCTGCCGCGCCTCAAACGCATCGTGCGGCAAGTGGCGCAGGAGCTGGGCAAGGACGTGGAGTTCGTGGTCGACAATGCCGAAGGCGAGATGGACCGCAACGTGCTGGAGCGCATGGCCGCGCCTCTGGAGCATATGCTGCGCAACGCCGTCGACCACGGCCTGGAGCCCGCCGACGTGCGCATCGCCGCTGGCAAACCGGCACGGGGACGCATCAGCCTCGACCTGTCCCGGGAAGGTGGCGACATCATTTTCGACATCCGCGATGACGGCGCCGGCGTGCCGCTGGATTCGGTGCGACGCAAGGCGATCAAGCGTGGCTTGCTGGCGCCGGACACCGACATGAGCGACCGTGACGTGTTGCAGTTCATTTTGCAGCCGGGGTTTTCCACCGCCGAAAAAATCACCCAGATCTCCGGCCGTGGCGTCGGCATGGACGTGGTCCACGAAGAAGTGCGGCAATTGGGCGGCAGCATGGTCATCGACTCCACTCCGGGCCAGGGTGTGCATTTTCGCATTCGCCTGCCGTTCACCGTGGCGGTCAACCGGGCGTTGATGGTGCAGTGTCACGAAGACCATTACGCGATCCCGTTGAACACCATCGAAAGCATCGTTCGGGTATTGCCCGCCGAGCTGGACGGCCATTACCAGCTTGATCCGCCGACCTACACCTACGCCGGGCAGCGTTACGAGCTGTGCTACCTGGGCGAGCTGCTGAAAACCTGCGCCCGCCCCAAACTATTGGGCCAGAACCAACCCTTGCCGGTGCTGCTGATGCAGTGCAACGAGCGGCATATCGCGGTGCAAGTGGACGCCACCGCCGGGACCCGCGAGATCGTGGTCAAGAGCCTCGGCCCGCAATTCTCGGCGGTGCAGGGCCTGTCCGGGGCGACCATCCTGGGGGACGGCCGGGTGGTGCTGATTCTCGACCTGCTGGCGCCGATCCGTGCCTTGCCCAGCCAGGCTCCGCGTCGCCCGGCACCGGCTGAAGGCGAGGGCGAACATCAGCGGCCGTTGCTGGTGCTGGTGGTGGACGACTCGGTGACGGTCCGCAAGGTCACCAGCCGCTTGCTGGAACGCCATGGCATGCACGTACTGACCGCCAAGGACGGCGTGGATGCCATGGCGTTGCTGGCCGAACACGCTCCAGACCTGATGCTGCTGGACATCGAGATGCCGCGCATGGACGGCTTCGAAGTGGCGATGCAAGTGCGCCAGGACCCGCGTCTGGCGCAGATGCCGATCATCATGATCACCTCCCGCACCGGCCAGAAACACCGCGACCGTGCGATGGCCATCGGCGTCAACGACTACCTCGGCAAGCCGTATCAGGAATCGGTACTGCTCGACAGCATTGCCCACTGGAGCAAAATCCATGCATGAGCATCGCACCAGCCACCTCACCGGGCTGCTGCTGCCCTTGGCCGACCGCCACCTGATTTTGCCCAACGTGGCGGTGGCCGAGCTGATCGATTATCAGAGCAGCACGTTCGATATGGACACCCCACCGTGGCTGTTGGGCTGGGTGAGCTGGCGCGAACGGCAAGTCCCGCTGCTGAGCTTCGAGTCGGCTTGCGGCCAGAAAACCGTGATCGGCGAGCGCGTGCACATCGTCGTGCTTAACGCCTTGGGTGGGCGCCCGGAGTTGCGCTTCATCGCGCTGCTGGTGCAGGGCATCCCGCGTTCCTACAAGCTCGATGCTCAGCTGAGCTATGTCGATGTGCCGCTGTGCGGGCTGGAACAGGCGGCGGTGCAGGTGGGGGAGCATGTGGCGAAAGTGCCGGATTTGTTGGCGTTGGAGGAGTTGGTGGTGGCCGCGGGGTTGGTTCAGTACCACAAACCCTGAGACATACGAAGTTGCAATGTGGGGGCGAGCTTGCCCGCGAGGCGACCGTATAGCCGACCTGTTTCTCCCGGTTGTACTTCGATCAAACTGTGGGAGCGAGCCTGCTCGCGATGGCGGCCTGACAGCCGGCCGGGATTTTGTTGACCGGGTACATATCCATTGCTGCGGTAACGGCTACTTAGGGTTCCGCCCTGACGGCGGCTCACTTTTGAGAAGCGCAAAAGTAAGCAAAACGCTTCTGCCCCACCACTCGGCACCTCGCCTAGGCTCGGTGTGCCCGAACGCAGGCATTGCTCCGTGGGCCCGCCGCGAAGGGCCATCCATGGCCCTGCGCGGCTATCCCGGCATCCATGCCGGGATGCCCACTACGCAATACCTGCGTTCGGCCATCGTGGTTAACGGGGCGCCGAGATCAACGTCCGTCGCGAGGCGGCCTGACAGCCGGCCTGGCTCTTGCGGCTGTACACCCTTCAGACTTGTTTGAGCAGGACCTGTGGGAGCAAAGCTTGCTCGCGAAGACGGCGGCACATTCAGCATTGATGCAAGCAGACCCACCGCTATCGCGAGCAAGCTTTGCTCCCACAAGATTGGCGGTGGACGCTGATCATATAAACGACCAAAACCTGTGTGGGAGCGAGCTTGCTCGCGATGGCGGCCTGACAGCCGACCAGGTGTGTGGGAATGGTCGGACAAACTTCCTGACTCAAGCAGATTTTTCCGACGAGCTCTGGCGGTTGCCGGGTGGGAAGGGCTATCGCTAACCTTTTCCCGTCGCTGCAAATACAGCGATCGGGCTTGGAAACCCGAAGTAGACGGCGCAAAAGCGCCCTTCATAACGTATGCTGGCGGTCGTTTTTTGACCTTGCTTTCGTTATGGCGGCTGTGCGCGGGAGGCCTTCGGGTCTGCCGGGCTCGTTTACCCCGGTTTTCCAACCTGCGTACGGCTGCCACCCATTCGCTTGGAAACGAACGTGGCAGCTCCAACCAGTAAACGGAGCGTCACCTATGTTCAAAGTTACACCCAATCCCCCTGAGCCTGACAACACATCAGCCCACGCCGGTCTCGACCCGCAGAAGCTCGATGAAGCCGCTGAACGCGCGCTCAGCTTTTATCTCGATCCCAAACCTCAAGACAAAAAGAAACAACCCTCAGGCCAATTGTTCGCCGTCGTGGATGGCCTCGACAACGAATGCCTCCTTGCCAACCTCAGCGAAACTCTCGCATCCGCCAATGTCATGCTCAACGAACTGGCTTTCGACCTTGAAGGTTCGCCCCGGCATTTTGCCCTGGGCATCCAGCAGATGATCGAGCTCAGCGAGTTGCTGGCAAATCGGGCGCTGGACATTGTCGACCCGCGCTAAAGTCGAACGCGTTCTTGTGGCGAGGGGATAAATCCCCTCGCCACAGAATTCGAATCCAACTACATACCCTTGTGGGAGCGCTCGCGATGGCAGAGTGTCAGTCAACATAGGTGCTGGCTGACCCACCGCATCGCGAGCAGGCTCGCTCCCACAATGTGCCCGTGTTCGCAGACTATTACCCTAACCGTAACAGTTCATCACTGAGCTTGATTGATGCCCTCCCCACAACACTCCTAATGTGACCCCCACGACAGCGAACCCGTGGAGTGGTCATGACAACAACAATATCCCCCGACTCGCGATGGACACGGCGGCGCTGCGAAAAGCAGCGGCGTCTTGCGTTGGTGAAGGGGTTTGCCGACGGCGTGGTGTTGCCCACCGACAAGATCGTTGCGGCGCTGGAGGCGTTGATCCTGCCCGGCGACCGTGTGGTGTTGGAAGGCAATAACCAGAAGCAGGCGGACTTTCTTTCCCGCTCCCTGGCGAAAGCCGACCCTTCGAAGCTGCACGATTTGCACATGATCATGCCCAGCGTCGGCCGGTCCGAGCACTTGGACCTGTTCGAGCGCGGTATCGCCCGCAAGCTGGACTTTTCCTTCGCCGGCACCCAGAGCCTGCGCATCAGCCAATTGCTGGAAGATGGCCTGCTGGAAGTCGGTGCGATCCACACCTACATCGAACTTTACGCCCGTCTGGTGGTGGACCTGATCCCTAACGTGGTGCTCTCGGCCGGTTTCATGGCCGACCGCGCCGGCAATATCTACACCGGCCCCAGCACCGAAGACACCCCCGCTCTGATCGAGCCGGCGGCTTTCAGCGATGGCATCGTCATTGTTCAGGTCAACCAGTTGGTGGACGACGTCAGCGACCTGCCGCGCGTGGACATCCCGGCGTCCTGGGTGGATTTCGTGGTGGTGGCCGATAAGCCGTTCTACATCGAACCGCTGTTCACCCGCGACCCGCGCCATATCAAACCCGTGCACGTGTTGATGGCGATGATGGCGATTCGCGGGATCTACGAGAAGCACAACGTCCAGTCCCTCAATCACGGCATTGGCTTCAACACCGCGGCCATCGAGTTGATCCTGCCGACCTACGGTGAATCCCTCGGCCTGAAGGGCAAGATCTGCCGTAACTGGACCCTCAACCCCCATCCCACCCTGATTCCGGCCATCGAAAGCGGTTGGGTCGAAAGCGTGCATTGCTTTGGCACCGAACTGGGCATGGAAAACTACATCGCTGCTCGGCCCGACGTGTTCTTCACCGGTCGCGACGGGTCGCTGCGCTCCAACCGCATGGTCTGCCAACTGGCCGGGCAATACGCGGTGGACCTGTTCATTGGCGCCACCTTGCAAGTGGACGGCGACGGTCATTCCTCCACCGTCACCCGTGGTCGACTGGCCGGCTTCGGCGGTGCACCGAACATGGGCCACGACCCGCGCGGTCGCCGTCACGGCACACCGGCCTGGCTCGACATGCGCCACGGCGACGGCGAGGTGCCGCTGCTCGAGCGTGGCAAGAAACTGGTGGTGCAGATGGTCGAGACCTTCCAGGAGGGCGGCAAACCGACCTTCGTCGAAACCCTCGACGCGGTGGATGTGGCGAAAAAAGCCGGCATGCCCCTGGCGCCGATCATGATTTACGGCGACGACGTCACCCACCTGCTCACCGAAGAAGGCATCGCCTACCTGTACAAGGCCCGCTCACTGGAAGAACGCCAGGCGATGATCGCAGCCGTGGCCGGGGTCACCGCCATCGGCTTGCGTCACAACCCGAAAGACACCGCGCGCATGCGCCGCGAAGGGTTGATCGCCTTGCCTGAAGACCTCGGCATTCGCCGCACCGACGCCACCCGCGAGTTGCTCGCCGCCAAGAGCGTGGCCGATCTGGTGGAATGGTCCGGTGGCCTCTACAACCCGCCCGCCAAGTTCAGGAGTTGGTAAATGCACGCCTTCAACCTGCAACCTAAAAGCTTGTCTCTGGCCGATCGCTTGGCCGATATGGCGGTGGACGCGCTGATCGACGAAGCCGACCTGTCCCCCAAACCGGCCCTGGTGGACCGACGCGGCAACGGCGCTCATACCGATTTGCACCTGGGCCTGATGCACGCCTCGGCGCTGTCGTTGTGGCCGGCCTTCAAGGAAATGGCGCAAGCCGCCATTGATTGCGGCGACATTGGCCTGCCCCTGCGCGAAGCCCTGGGGCGGATTGGCCGCGAGGGTGAAGAGGCGATGCTCGTCACCACGGGCGGTGTGAACACTCACCGCGGTGCGATTTGGGCCTTGGGCCTGTTGGTCGCTGCCGCGGCGCTGGAATCTGAATCCAGTGCTCCAGGCGCCGTCGCATTAAGAGCCGCACGCCTGGCCTTGCTCAACGACCGCTACGCCCCTCAACCCTTGAGCCATGGCGCCCAAGTGGCGCAACGCTACGGCGTGCGCGGCGCCCGGGAAGAGGCGCAGCTGGCGTTCCCGGCGGTAACCGGCCTTGCCCTGCCGCAACTCAAACGTAGCCGCGCGGCGGGTGTGGGTGAGCAGAACGCCCGGCTCGATGCCTTGCTGGCCATTATGACTACCCTGGCCGACACCTGCGTGCTCTACCGCGCCGGCGAACGAGGCCTGCAGGCCATGCAGCACGGCGCCAAAGCGGTGCTCGACGCGGGTGGCAGTGCCAGCCTGGCTGGCCGTCGCCAGTTGCACCGGCTCGACCTACAACTGATTGCCTTGAACGCCTCGCCCGGCGGCGCCGCCGATCTGCTCGCCGCCTGCCTGTTCCTCGATCGCATCGAGCGCGGCGATGGCCTTTGCCCTGGAGTGTGCTGATGGAAACCTTATCCTTTGAATTTCCCGCCGGGCAGCCGCCACGGGGCCGGGCGCTGGTGGGCTGCGTCGGCTCGGGCGATCTGGAAGTGCTGATCGAACCGGGGCTGGCGGGCAAGCTGACGATCCAGGTGCAGACCTCGGTCAACGGCAGCGAACAACGCTGGCTGCATCTGTTTGCCCGCATGTTCGACGGCCAGACACCGCCTGCAATGGCAATCGACATCCACGATTTTGGCGCCACCCCTGGCGTGGTGCGGTTGCGCCTGGAGCAAGGCTTTGAGGAGATCGGTCATGACTGACAGTACCGCGCTGCTCAATAAACACAGTTTCGTCGAACTGGGCGCCCGGCAACGGGCGAAAGCCTTGCTCGATGACGGCTCGTTCTGTGAACTGCTCGACCCGTTCCAGCGGATCATGTCGCCCTGGCTGCTGCGCCAGGGCGTGGTGCCGCAAAGTGACGACGGCGTGGTGATCGCCAAGGGCAGCCTCGATGGCCTGCCGGTGGTGATCGCCGCCAT
This sequence comes from Pseudomonas sp. LBUM1664, assembly GCF_059695895.1. NCBI lineage: Bacteria > Pseudomonadati > Pseudomonadota > Gammaproteobacteria > Pseudomonadales > Pseudomonadaceae > Pseudomonas > Pseudomonas sp. LBUM1664. The sequence goes on from NZ_CP166791.1 coordinate 408,102, forward strand.
TGAAGGTGCGTTCCAGGGTGGCAGCCTCGGCGAAGTCGGTGGGGCGAAGATTGCCGGTGCGCTGGAACTGGCCGCCGAAGATAACCGTAACGGCATTCCAACCCGCGCCGTACTGCTGCTGGAAACCGGCGGTGTGCGTTTGCAGGAGGCCAACCTCGGGCTGGCGGCGATTGCCGAGATTCATTCGGCGATTGTCGACCTGCGCCAGTACCAGCCGGTGGTCGGCGTGGTGGCTGGCAGCGTCGGATGCTTTGGCGGCATGTCCATCGCCGCCGGGTTGTGCAGCTATCTGCTGGTGACCCAGGAAGCGCGGCTGGGCCTGAATGGCCCGCAAGTGATCGAGCAGGAAGCAGGGATCGACGAGTACGACTCCCGCGACCGACCGTTCATCTGGAGCCTGACCGGCGGCGAGCAGCGTTTCGCCACGGGATTGGTGGATCGTTATGCGGCCGATGATGTGACGCAGATCCGCCAACAGGTCAGCCAGTTGCTGCACCTGGGCGTGCCCGCCGAACACCGCAGCGGCCAGGCCGAGCTGTTCCTGCAACGCCTGGCTCGATTGGACACTGAGGTGCAAATCGAACCGGCGGCGGTTCGCCAGTTGTACCAGGGAGAACGTTCATGAGTGCGTATTCATTGAGAGGCTTGCACTGGTTCGAGGCCTTGAGCGGTGGCGCCAAACCGTTGGAAGGATTGCCTGCTTCGCTGAAAGTGGCTGACATCAAACTGGGGGAGCAAAGCGTACGCCTGTTGGCCGTCGTCGCCGATCCCGATAGCCGTTTCCCGCGGGCTCGCAACGGCGAAGTCGGTTTGCTGGAAGGCTGGGGCCTGGCCAAAGCGGTGGATGACGCCATCGAAGCCGACCGCGATGCGGCCAACAAGCGTCCGTTGATCGCCATCGTCGATGTGCCGAGCCAAGCTTACGGCCGACGCGAAGAAGCGCTTGGCATTCATCAGGCGCTGGCCGGCGCGGCAGACAGCTATGCCCGCGCCCGTTTGGCCGGGCATCCGGTGATCGGTTTGCTGGTGGGCAAGGCGATGTCCGGGGCGTTCCTGGCCCACGGCTACCAGGCCAACCGGCTGATTGCTTTGCGCGACCCGGGCGTGATGGTTCACGCCATGGGCAAGGCTTCGGCGGCGCGGGTGACGTTACGCAGTGTCGAAGAGCTTGAGGCCCTGGCCGCCAGCGTGCCGCCGATGGCCTATGACATCGACAGCTTCGCCAGTCTGGGGCTGTTGTGGGAAACCTTGTCGGTGGAGCAGATTGAACAGCCAACGGTGACCGATCTGGCGCGGGTGACCGACGCCTTGCAACAGGCGATCAACGATGTTGCCGGCGCACCTCGGAACTTGAGCAGCCGCCTGGGCGCGACCCATCGAGCCGCCTCCAGCACCGTTCGCCAATTGCTGAGAGCACAGTGGTGAGCGTGTTGCTCGCCCATGACTTGCTCTGGGGGCTGACCCCGCAGCCATTGCCGGCGGATGCGCCGTCATGGGCCGCTGAGCTCCTCAGCCTCGGGCAACCGGTGGTGGTGCGGCGGGCGATGGCCGCGCCGGGGCAAGTTGCGGTGGGCGTGCGAGGTGCGTCCCGGGAACAACGTTACGCCACGTCGATGTCGGTGTCCGCGATCCAGCGCCGGGTGCGCCCGGAAGATCTCTGCCACATCGAATCCCGCCGTGACTTGCCGGCCTTGCGCGCCTTGGCCGAGCTTCGGGCTCTGCTGGATGCCAGCGGTTGGGTCTGGGGCGTGAGCGGCAGCGCCGGGTTCGAACTTGCCAGTGGCGTCGAGGCGCTGCATGAGCGCAGCGACCTGGATTTGATCCTGCGCACGCCGCAACCGCTGGATCGCGCTCAGGCCAGGGATTTGCTGGCGCAACTGGACGGTTCGGTGTGTGCCGTGGACATGCAGCTGCAAACGCCCTGCGGCGCCGTTGCCCTGCGCGAGTGGGCCGGTTCGGCGCGTCGGGTGTTGCTCAAGGACAATCTCCAGGCTCGCTTGGTGATAGACCCATGGCAACTGACGCTGGAGCAGGTGGCGTGAGCAGCCTGTTGGTGTTCCCCGGCCAGGGTGCGCAGCGAGCGGGCATGCTCCATGGCCTGGCGCCGCAAGTCCTGGGCGAGGCGGGTGATGTGCTCGGTGAAGACGTACTGCAACTGGACAGCGCCCAAGCGTTGCAATCGACCCGTGCGGTGCAACTGTGTTTGTTGATCGCCGGCGTGGCGGCGTCTCGTCAATTGCTGGAGCAGGCGCCGCCGCCGGACTACGTGGCGGGGCTGTCCATCGGCGCGTATCCGGCGGCGGTGGTGGCCGGTGCGCTGGGCTTCGAAGATGCGTTGCGGCTGGTGAGCCTGCGGGGAGAGTTGATGCAGCAGGCCTACCCCAACGGCTACGGCATGACAGCCATCCTCGGCCTGGACCTGGCGGCCGTGGAAGATGTGCTGGTGCAGGTGCACAGCGACACAACGCCGGTCTACCTGGCCAACATCAATGCCGATAACCAGGTGGTCATTGCCGGCAGCGACGAGGCCATGAGCATCGTCGCCCAAAAAGCCCGAAGCCTGGGGGCCGGGAAGGCGTGTCGGCTGGCGGTGAGCGTGCCGTCCCATTGCCCGCTGCTGGAGACACCGGCCCGGACATTGGCCCAAGCGTTTGCCGAGGTGCCGTTGAAAGCGCCTGCCTTGGGTTATCTCAGCGGCAGCCGTGCCCGACCAGTGATTAACACCGAGGCCTTGCGCGACGACCTGGCCTTCAACATGTGCCGCGTCGTCGATTGGCGCGGCACCGTGCAAAGCGCTTACGAGCGTGGCGTACGTCTGCAGATCGAACTGCCACCCGGTGCGGTACTGACCGGGCTGGCGCGCCGGGTGTTCGAGCAGGGCACCGTCATTGCCTTCGACGGTGCGCGGCTCGATACCTTGCAGGCGCTGTTGCGTGAGGAGGGAAGCCGCCAACCCTAGACCACCGACTCAAGCTGGCGAAGCACAAAAACAACAACTTCGACGATGCACTTTGAGGACTACAACAATGATTATTTACGGTGTGGCATTTCTAGCCTTCTGTACCCTGGCGGGTATTTTTATCGGTGAGCTACTGGGCAAATTGATCGGCGTTCCGGCCAACGTCGGCGGCGTCGGCATTGCCATGCTGCTGTTGATCGGCCTGGGCAGCTATCTGAGCAAACGCGGCCTGCTCAAGGGTAAGTCCGAGGCGGGCGTGGAGTTCTGGAGCGCGGTTTACATTCCGATCGTGGTCGCCATGGCGGCCCAGCAAAACGTTTATGGCGCGCTCAAAGGTGGGCCGATGGCGATTCTGGCCGGGACCTTGGCAGTGGTGATTGCCTTTGCGTTGGTGCCGGTGCTGGTGCGCATCGGCAACAAAGGGCCTGAAGCCGATGTTTCCGTGAAGACGGTCGGGTGATCGCCATGTACGAATCAATGATGAAAGTGATTACCGGCTACGGCCTGATCAGTGGTTTTGCGATTGTCGGCATCACCATGTGGGTGTCGTACTGGATCAGCGACACCTTCACCAAGGGTCGCCTGCACGGCTCGGCCATCGCAATTCTGCTGGGGCTGGTGCTGTCGTACATCGGTGGTGCGATGACCGGTGGGCAGAAGGGGGTGGTGGACATTCCACTGCTCTCGGGGATTGGGTTGCTGGGCGGCGCCATGTTGCGGGACTTTGCCATTGTTGCTACGGCATTCGGCGTGAGTATCGAGGAGCTCAAGCGCGCTGGTTTCGTTGGGGTATTGGCATTGTTTGTCGGGGTTGGCACCTCGTTCATCGCCGGTGTCGGGGTCGCAATGGCCTTCGGTTACACTGACGCGGTGAGCCTGACCACCATCGGTGCCGGGGCGGTGACCTACATCGTCGGGCCGGTCACCGGCGCGGCGATTGGCGCCAGTTCCGAGGTGATGGCGCTGTCCATTGCCGCAGGGCTGATCAAGGCGATCCTGGTGATGGTGGCGACACCCTTCGTGGCGCCGCTGATTGGCCTCAACAATCCGCGCAGTGCGGTGATCTTTGGCGGATTGATGGGCACCTCCAGCGGCGTGGCCGGTGGCCTGGCGGCGACGGATCCGAAGCTGGTGCCGTATGGCTGCCTGACGGCGGCGTTCTATACGGCGCTGGGGTGTTTGCTGGGCCCTTCGTTGTTGTTCCTGATCATGCGGGGGTTGATGGGGTAGGTCTCAGTCTTGACTGACCGTTCCCATGCTCTGCGTGGGAACGATCATGAGGTGGCCTGGCGATTAGCGTACATCCGGCATTCGGCAAGCAACGCCAGCAAATTCGGATCGCGCTCCTTGGCCTTCAGAAACACCACGCCGATGTGCTGCTGCAACCGATACCGTTCCTGCAAGGGGATCAGTTTCACCCGGTTTTCATACACCGCCGCAATCCTTCCTGGCAGCAATGCATAGCCCACCCCGGAACTGACCATGCTCAGCAGGGTAAAGATGTCGTTGACCTGCATTGCCACCTTCGGCTCGAACCCCGCCTGCTTGAACACCCGAATACCGTCCTGATGCGTGGCAAAACCTTGGGTCAAGGTGATAAACGTCTCGTCGCGCACCTCGGCCAGATCGACTTCGGTCCGTTGGGCAAAGGGCGAGTCCGCTGGCGTGGCGAGGAAGATGTCATCGGAAAACAGCGCGATGTGCTCGCAGTCCGGGTCGTTGACGCTGTCGTCCAGCGAGACGAGGATGGCATCGACTTCCATATTCTTGAGCTTGTACAACAGGTCGATGTTGGAGCCCATGATCAGGTCGATATTGAGTTCGCTGCGGCGAATTTTCAGGCCCATGATCAACTGCGGCACGGTCTTGACCGTCAGCGAGTACAGCGAGCCCAGCTTGAAACGCTCTGCGGAGAACCCGGCGGCTTCGCGGGTCAGGCGCACACTTTCGACCACGTCCTGAATCAGCTTCTGCGCCCGCTCTTCCAGCACATAAGCGCTTTCCAGCGGCGTGAGGTTGCGGCCTTCGTGCTTGAACAACGGGCAACGCAAGGCACTTTCCAGGGAGTGAATGGCCCGGTGCACGCTGACATTGCTGGTCTGCAACTCGGCCGCTGCCCGCGCGAGGTTGCCGGTGCGCATGAAGGCCAGGAACACCTCGAGTTTTTTCAGGGTCAATTCTTCGTCGATCAGCATGGGGCGGACTCTTATTTGTATGACCCGATTGTGCCCCAATCCACCATGGGATGCTGCCCTGTGGTGTGGGAGCAAAGCTTGCTCCCACAGATAGCAAAACATTGCACTTTGAAGCGCCAGGCCTGAGCCTTGGCATCTGTTTCGGAATATGAGGTGGGATTGGATGTATCACGGGGAACGACTCAACGCCTGGACTCACCTGGTGGGGGCGGTCGCAGCGTTTATCGGTGCGGTGTGGTTGCTGGTGATTGCCGGGATGGCCGGCGATCCGTGGAAGATCGTCAGCGTGGCGATCTACGGGTTCACCTTGCTGGTGCTGTACAGCGCTTCGACGGTTTACCACAGCGTGCGCGGGCGCAAGAAAGAAATCATGCAGAAGGTCGATCACTTTTCGATCTACCTGCTGATTGCCGGCAGCTATACCCCGTTCTGCCTGGTAACCCTGCGCGGGCCGTGGGGCTGGAGCCTGTTCGGAACCGTCTGGGGGCTGGCGCTGATCGGGATCTTGCAAGAGATCAAACCGCGTTCCGAAGCGCGGATCTTGTCGATTGTGATCTACGCCGTGATGGGCTGGATCGTGCTGGTGGCGATCAAGCCATTATTGGCGGCCCTGGGCAGTACCGGGTTCACCTGGCTGGCCACGGGGGGTGTGTTGTACACCGTGGGCATCATCTTTTTCGCCTTGGACCACCGGCTGCGTCATGCCCACGGCATCTGGCATCTGTTTGTGATCGCCGGCAGCCTGCTGCACTTCGTGGCGATTTTGTTTTATGTGCTCTAACTCATGAGCACCGTTGCTCTGCTGTGGGAGCGAGCCTGCTCGCTCCCACATGAGTTCTACATTCGACTTTAAAAATCCCCCCACAACTGCTGCGCCACGGCCAATGCCACCACCGGCGCGGTTTCGGTGCGCAGCACGCGCGGGCCGAGGCGGGCGGCGTGGTAGCCGGCGGTCTTGGCCTGCTCGACTTCGGCGTCCGACAAACCGCCCTCCGGGCCGATCAGGAACGCCAGTGTCGAGGGCTTGGCGTGGCTGACCAGCGGTTCGGCCACCGGGTGCAGCACCAGTTTGAGCTCGGCGTCGGTCTGCTTCAGCCAGTCGGCCAGCAGCAACGGTGGGTGAATCACCGGCACTGTCGAGCGCCCGCACTGCTCGCAGGCGCTGATCGCCACCTGGCGCCAGTGCAACAGGCGCTTGTCGGCGCGTTCGTCCTTGAGGCGCACTTCGCAGCGCTCACTGAAAATCGGTGTGATCTCGCTGACCCCCAGTTCCGTGGCTTTCTGGATCGCCCAGTCCATGCGCTCGCCTCGGGACAAGCCCTGGCCGAGGTGAATGCCCAGCGGTGATTCAACCTGCCCGGCGAATTGCTCGTCCAGCTGCACCCGCACGCGTTTCTTGCCGACTTCTGCCAGGGTGCCGCGAAACTCCAGGCCGGAGCCGTCGAACACCTGCACCGCATCGCCTTCGGCCATGCGCAGCACACGACCGATGTAGTGGGCCTGCGCTTCAGGCAACTCGTGGTCGCCGAGGCTCAGGGGGGCGTCGATGAAGAAGCGGGACAGTCTCATGTGGAATCTCTGCAAGAAAAAAGATTGGGGTTGGCGCTGATGACCTCATCGCGGGCAAGCCTTACTCCCACAGGAGTACGTGGATCAACTGTGGGAGCAAGGCTTGCCCGCGATGGCGGTGGCCCAGGGGCTAGCCCGGGTCGCGAAAACCCGGATGAAAATCCTTCGGCACGGCCACGCTGACCTTGTTCTGGGTGGCGATGTCGATGCCTTCGCTGGCCACTTCGGCCAGGAAGTCGATCTGCTCGGGTGTGATGACATAAGGCGGCAGGAAATACACCACGCTGCCCAGCGGTCGCAGCAACGCGCCGCGCTCCAGGGCATGCAGGAACACGCTCAGGCCGCGACGCTCCTGCCATGGGTAAGCGGTTTTGCTCGCCTTGTCCTTGACCATTTCGATGGCCAGCACCATGCCGGTCTGACGCACTTCGGCCACGTTCGGGTGATCGGCCAGGTGCGCGGTTGCGCTCGCCATGCGCTGGGCCAGGGCTTTGTTGTTTTCGATGACGTTGTCTTCTTCGAAGATATCCAGCGTCGCCAGGGCCGCCGCGCAGGCCAGGGGGTTGCCTGTGTAGCTGTGGGAGTGCAGGAAGGCGCGCAGGGTCGGGTAGTCGTCGTAGAACGCGCTGTAGACCTCGTCGGTGGTCACGCACGCCGCCAGCGGCAGGTAACCGCCGGTCAGGGCCTTGGAAAGGCAGAGGAAGTCCGGTGTGATGCCGGCCTGTTCACAGGCGAACATCGTCCCGGTACGGCCGAAGCCGACGGCGATTTCGTCGTGGATCAGGTGCACGCCGTAGCGGTCGCAAGCCTCGCGCAGCAGCTTGAGGTACACCGGGTGATACATGCGCATGCCGCCAGCGCCCTGGATCAGCGGCTCGACAATCACCGCGGCCACGGTGTCGTGGTGTTCGGCGAGGGTCTGTTCCATGGCGGCGAACATAGTGCGCGAATGCTCTTCCCAACCCATGCCTTCGGGGCGGTGGTAGCAGTCGGGGCTGGGCACTTTGAGCGTGTCCAGCAGCAGCGCCTTGTAGGTTTCAGTGAACAACGGCACGTCGCCCACCGACATCGCGGCGATGGTTTCGCCGTGGTAGCTGTTGCTCAGGGTGACGAAGCGCTTTTTATTGGGCTGGCCGCGATTGATCCAGTAATGAAAGCTCATCTTCATCGCCACTTCGATGCAGGACGAGCCGTTATCGGCGTAGAAGCACCGGGTCAGGCCCGCGGGCGTCATCTTTACCAGGCGCTCGGACAGTTCGATCACTGGCTGATGGCTGAAGCCGGCCAGAATCACATGCTCCAACTGATCGACCTGATCCTTGATCCGCTGGTTGATGCGCGGGTTGGCATGGCCAAACACGTTGACCCACCAGGAACTGACGGCATCGAGGTAGCGCTTGCCTTCGAAGTCTTCCAGCCATACGCCTTCGCCGCGCTTGATGGGGATCAGCGGCAGCTGTTCGTGGTCTTTCATCTGGGTGCAGGGATGCCACAGCACCGCGAGGTCGCGTTGCATCCACTGGTTATTCAGGCCCATTAACAGTCTCCTCGAGGCGGCTCGCGGCGGGCGCGGGCAAAACAATCGCGCAAGCCTATGCAATGACGGCCCCGTGGACAACCCATTGTGTCGTTGCGCCTACTTTGAACGAGGCGATAGACGCCGCTGGCGGCGCTTTGATGGCTGACGTATTCTTCGCCGTTCTCAGGGCCGCCTGGCTCGAAAAACTGAAGTTACCTACGTTTACTCCGGAGTTCGTTGAATGTCTGCTGGTTGGCTGCGCGCCTGTGCGCTGGTGATGATAGGGCTGTTCAGCGTTTCGGCGCTGGCCAAGGACAAGCAACCGACGGCTATCGTCATCGGCGGTGGCCTGGCGGGGCTCACAGCGGCCTATGAGCTGCAGAACAAAGGCTGGACCGTGACGCTGCTGGAAGCCAAACCGAGCCTGGGCGGTCGCTCGGGCATGGCCACCAGTGAGTGGATCGGCAACGAAAAGACTCAGCCGGTGCTGAACAAATACGTCTCGACCTTCAAGCTGAGTACCACGCCGGCCCCGGAATTCGTGCGCACCCCAAGCTATCTGATCGACGGCACCTATTTCACCGCCGCTGACCTGGCGACCAAACAGCCGGCCACCGCCGAAGCCCTCAAGCGCTACGAAACCACCCTGGACGACCTGGCGCGTTCCATTGAAGACCCGCAGAACCCGGCGGCCAACAACACGTTGCACTCGCTGGATCAGATCTCCGTGGCCAACTGGCTCGACCGTCTGCAACTGCCAGCCACCGCGCGGCAGCTGGTGAACCAGGAGATTCGCACTCACTATGACGAACCGTCGCGTCTGTCGTTGCTGTATTTCGCACAGCAGACCCGGGTCTATCGTGGTGTGTCCGACCGCGACCTGCGCGCCTCCCGCCTGCTGGGTGGCAGCCCGGTACTGGCCCAGGCTTTCGTCAAGCAGCTGAAGACCATCAAGACCAGTTCGCCCGTGTCGGCCATTTCCCAGGACAAGGACGGTGTGACCGTCAAGGTCGGCAGCGTCGGCTATCAGGCTGATTACGTCGTGCTGGCGGTGCCACTGCGGGCGCTGAACAATATCCAGTTGACCCCGGCCCTGGACGCCCAGCACCAAGGCGCGATCAAGGGCACCAACTACGGTTGGCGCGACCAGATCATGCTCAAGTTCAAGACGCCGGTCTGGGACAGCAAGGCGCGCATGTCGGGCGAGATCTACAGTAACGCCGGCCTGGGCATGATGTGGATCGAGCCGGCCATGAAGGGCGGCGCCAACGTGGTCATCAACCTGTCCGGCGACAACGCCCGGGTGATGCAGGCCTTTGGCGACAAGCAGATGGTCGATCAGGTGTTGATCCGCTTGCACGCGTTTTATCCACAGGCTCGTGGGGCGTTCACCGGTTATGAGATTCGCCGCTACAGTACCGACCCGTCCATGGGCGGCGCGTACCTGGCCTTTGGTCCGGGCCAGATCAGCAAGTACTGGCGTCTGTGGGAACGGCCGTTGCAGCGTGTAGCCTTTGCCGGCGAACATACCGACACCTTGTATCCAGGCACCCTGGAAGGCGCATTGCGCAGCGGTCAGCGGGCGGCCAGCCAGGTTGAAGACCTGGCGGCGGGCAAGTCGTTTGAACCGGCCAAGGTCGTTCCGGCGGCAACGGCCGCAGCTGCCGGCGCGGTGGCGGCGAAGAAGGGCAACTTCTTTACTAACCTGTTTGGTGGCTCGGATGACGATAAGAAGCCGGAACCGACCAAGGCTCCGGAACCGGTAGCTCCGCCAACACCGGCGCCTGTTCCAGTACCAACCCCGGCACCTGCGCCGGTGGAAGCGCCCAAGCCTGTGGCGCCGGTAAAAGCCGGGCCTGCCAAGAAGGCACCGGCGAAGAAACCGGCCGCCAAGACCCCGGCCAAAAAAGCCCCGGCCAAGGCCCCGGTGAAAAAGGCTGAACCGGCGAAGAAGCCAGCGGCCAAGCCGGCGGCGACCACTGAGGCCGAGGCTCAGTAACGTTCAGGCGTAAAAAAAAGCGCGACCCACGGGCCGCGCTTTTTTTTGCTCATCTATCAGGTATGAGGCATTTGGTTTTGCTTGCGTAGAGCCTTGAAGCTGCACAGATCTCCGATCTTGCTCCTACACGTATCAGCGATATATCAGATGCTTCCCACAAAAGAGTCGGAAGGAAATGATAGATCGCACCAAGTATTGCGCTCTAGTCTCTTCAAAAAATGGAGAGCATATGAAATTACTAGCAGCAATAATAATGTTGACCACACTGTCTGGTTGCGTAGTTGGCGATTGCAGAGATCCTTTAACGATTCCGATGATTCCAAAAAATGACCCTCAACTGGCATATAAGTGCCGAATGGATCCGTACAAGCCTGAGTGTTCAGTCAATTGATGCTTTTCTATTCGGCGCTTTTATATCTGAGTCGTGAATGGTGTTAGAGAGGTCCTAATGAAAATTTCCATGTGTGAATCGGCACATCTTCAAATATGACCTTGACCCGCTTTGGCTTAGGAAAACGGCCAGGAACAAATCCAAAGCGGGCCCAGCAAAGACTTCCGGTCCGTCTGTCATAGATGACCAAATTGCCGTCATCCTGCATCGTCATACAAGCGTTATACCAAAGTGATTTGTCTCTACTATGAGTACTTTCAGCAATCCATACACGCCTTCTCGCTGGATCGTAAAGAAAGCCACTATTGGCAATTACAAATTGCAGGGGCTCCCGCATTCTTTTTGGATGCAAGGTTGAGCTATAACGTTGATTGCCATCTGCAACCTAGACGACAGCCTCGCCATCCTTAATGATCAAATTCCCATCATCCTGCAATATCAATCGAAATCGTCCGCTTGGAGACTGAAGGTACTGCCCCGGCGACATTGTTTGATTGGATGGCAGCAACGGCGAGCCACTGGTTCGAAATGGAGTGTAAGGAACAGCCATGTTTTCACCTCGTTCTATGAGTCGTTGAACGCTCATTTGATCAAGGGTAAAAGCGGAAATGGCGATACATATATAGTGCATGGCAAAAACATGTTGGGCGGCGGGGTGGCCCCACGCGGTCTCCTGTGGGAGCGAGCCTGCTGGCGATGAGGCCCATACAGGCACCCAAAGGCTGCCTGACCCCCTCGCCATCCCCCATCGTTTCCCCTTTAATCTTTCCTTAACCCACCCCATCCAGACTGATGATCGTATTTCTCGATATTTCAAAGCGAAAATTTCCGCTTTAAATCGATAGATAACTCGCTAGTCTTGGTCGCAGTTTTCACAGGATATGAGCAATGCAGCTACGCAACTCTTCTTCTCGCTATGGCTGGGTCAGCATCGTTTTGCACTGGGGCGTTGCGCTGGTGGTGTACGGGCTGTTCGCGCTGGGCCTGTGGATGGTCGGCCTGGACTACTACAGCAGCTGGCGCAAAGACGCGCCGGACCTGCATAAGAGCATCGGCCTGGTATTGCTGGCGGTCATGTTGCTGCGGGTGATCTGGCGTTTTGTCAGCCCGCCGCCTCCGACCCTGGAGACTTACGGGCGTCTGACGCGTGTCAGCGCCAAGCTCGGTCATGGCGCGCTGTATCTCGGGCTGTTCGCCGTGATGGTTGCCGGTTACCTGATTTCCACCGCAGACGGTGTCGGGATTCCGGTGTTTGGTCTGTTTGAAGTCCCCGCGCTGGTGTCCGGACTGCCCGATCAGGCAGACGTCGCCGGCCAGATTCACCTTTACCTGGCGTGGGCGCTGGTTATTTTCTCCGGCCTTCATGCGTTGGCAGCATTGAAACACCACTTTATCGACCGTGACGCGACCCTCAAGCGAATGCTGGGGCGCCAAGCCTGATGTTCAACCTCGACTCCAAAGGAATAGAAAGCATGTTGAAAAAGACGCTCGCCGCTCTGGCAATCGGTTCCGCTCTGCTGTCGGCCGGCCAGGCCATGGCTGCTGACTACGTGGTCGACAAGGAAGGCCAGCACGCCTTCGTCGACTTCAAGATCAGCCACCTGGGCTACAGCTACATCACCGGTACCTTCAAGGATATCGACGGTAAGTTCAGCTTCGACGCCGCCAAGCCTGAAGACAGCAAGATCGAGTTCAACGTACGTACCGCCAGTGTGTTCACCAACCACGCCGAGCGTGACAAGCACATCGCCAGCGGGGACTTCCTGGACGTCAGCAAATTCGCCGAAGCCAAGTTCGTCTCTACCAGCGTCAAGGCCACTGGCAAAAATGCCGATGGCAAAGAAACTGCCGACGTAACCGGCAACCTGACCCTGCTGGGTGTGACCAAGCCGATCGTGGTCAAGGCCACTTTCCTGGGTGAAGGCAAGGATCCATGGGGCGGCTATCGTGCTGGCTTCGAGGGCACTACCAGCATCAAGCGTTCCGACTTCGGCAAGCAGAAAGAGCTGGGCCCACAGTCTGACGCCGTTGAACTGTACGTGACCTTTGAAGGTGTCAAAGCGAAGTAAGCTTCGCGCCTGACAAAAAAATGCCCCTGATCGCAAGATCAGGGGCATTTTTTATTGCGGCGAAACGATCAGCGATTGCGAGTCAGCAACGCTGGTTTCTCGCCCCGTGGACGGCTCGGCAGTTGATCCAGTTGCTCAGGCGTCGGGAAGCGATCGGCTTTCGATTCCTTGTGCATGATCTTCGGCTGCGGCTGGTTGCTACGGGGATTCTGCACTGCAGGCTCCTGAAGAGGCTGGTCTTCACGGGCCGGACGGCGAGGGCGGGTGTCTTCGCGGCGGGCCTGGCCGTCACGAGGGGCGCCGTTGCGCGGGCCGCTGCGTTTGGCCGGCGGGGTGCCGGTGGACGAGCCGTTGCTGTTGCGCGGACCGTTCTGGCGACCCTGTGGCTGGCCGCTGCGCGGAGCGCCTGCGCCTGCCCCCGTACCTGCCCCCGTACCTTGTGCCGGAGCACCCGGACGGCGGCCGCGACCTTGGGCCGGTTTTTGCTGCGGCACGTAGTCGACGCGGTTACCGAAGTTATCGACATCGTCGTCCAGGAACTCATCCGGGGCGCGATCAGATGCGGCGCGAGGTGCCGGACGCTGCTGTTCACGGGCCGGCGTACCTTCGCGAGGCTTTTGCTCACGGGCTGGGCGTTCGCCGCGACCATTGCTATTGCTGGCCGATTTTTCCTTGCCCTTGTCTTTGCCTTTGTCCTTGCGACCGCCGCCACCGCCGGTGCCATTCGGGCCGTCGCCGCGCGGACCACGGGCGTTGCGCGGGTTGCGCACGTCCGGACGTTCACGTACTTCAGGCTTCTCGGCCTCGATGGTGCTGGCATCGAAACCCATCAGGTCGCCGTCGGCAATTTTCTGCTTGGTCATGCGTTCGATGCTTTTGAGCAGCTTTTCTTCGTCCGGCGCGACCAGCGAGATCGCTTCACCCGAACGACCGGCCCGGCCGGTACGGCCGATACGGTGCACGTAGTCTTCATCGACGTTCGGCAGCTCGAAGTTGACCACGTGGGGCAACTGGTCGATGTCCAGGCCGCGGGCGGCGATGTCGGTGGCGACCAGGATGCGCACTTCGCCGGCCTTGAAGTCGGCCAGGGCCTTGGTGCGAGCGTTCTGGCTCTTGTTGCCATGGATCGCCACGGCCGGCAGGCCATGCTTGTCCAGGTACTCGGCCAGGCGGTTGGCGCCGTGCTTGGTGCGGGTGAACACCAGGACCTGTTCCCAGGCACCGGCGGTGATCAGGTGTGCCAGCAAGGCGCGTTTGTGGCTGGCTGGCAGGCGGAATACGCGCTGTTCGATGCGCTCGACCGTGGTGTTCGGCGGCGTGACTTCGATGCGTTCCGGGTTGTGCAGCAGCTTGCCGGCCAGGTCGGTGATGTCTTTGGAGAACGTCGCCGAAAACAGCAGGTTCTGGCGCTTGGCGGGCAGGCGGGCCAGGACTTTTTTCACGTCATGGACGAAGCCCATGTCGAGCATGCGGTCGGCTTCGTCCAGCACGAGGATTTCAACGTGGGACAAGTCGACGCTGCCCTGGCCGGCCAGATCGAGCAGGCGCCCGGGGCAAGCCACCAGCACGTCGACACCACGGGACATGGCCTGGACCTGAGGGTTCATGCCGACGCCGCCGAAAATGCAGGCACTGACGAATTTAAGGTCACGAGCGTAGATCTTGAAGCTCTCGTGCACCTGGGCGGCCAGTTCGCGGGTTGGGGTCAGGACCAGCACGCGAGGTTGGCGCGGGCCGTGACGCTGGGATTTGTCTGGGTGACCGTTAGGGAACAACCGCTCCAGGATCGGGAGGGCGAAACCGCCGGTTTTACCAGTACCTGTCTGCGCCGCGACCATCAGATCGCGACCTTGCAACACGGCGGGAATGGCCCGCTGTTGCACCGGGGTAGGCTGGGTGTAGCCGGCGGCTTCGATGGCGCGGACTAAAGCCTCGGAGAGACCGAGGGAAGCAAAGGACATGAGTAATCCTGTTTTAGTGAGGGCCTGGCCCAATGGGATAGTCTTGCCTGGCGCGAATGACGTTCAATAAAAAGATGTCATCCCGTCCGGTCCTGCCGAGTCTGAAAGGTAGGTCCGGACAAGGCTCGCGCGGGCTGGAAGCTGCGCTGTAGCGGTGTCGGGATGCCTTTTGCAAGACCGGGCGTCCGGGCGTGAGCCTGGCGGGAAGGCCGGAGTATAACAGAGCAAACGCCTTGCGCCGCTTTCCTGCTGCTCAACGGTTTATTTCAGTGTTGCCAACGGGCTGGCGCCATAACGGGCGCTCAGTTCGGCATAGGCCGGTTCACGCTTGAAACGCTTGAGTTCGGCGGCGAAGCGTTGCACCAGCAAATCCATCCCGGCGCGACGGCGCACGGCCAGGTATTGGCTTTGACGGCTCACCACTGTGGGGTTTTCGGTGATCTGGTCGCCCAACTGCATTTGCTTGAGTACATGCCGGCCCACCCGACGGTCGGTGATAAGCAGGTCGATCCGGCCCAGTTGCAACTTGCCGAAGTTGGCTTCGTGGGTGGGTGCCGTTTCACGCTTGAACAAGGTCGACTCACTGAAGGCCTGGCTATACAGATAACCGGGAGAGGTGCCGACAGTCAGGCCGCCCAGGTCATCCAGGGTGCGAAACGGATGGGGGCGGGCGTTCGCGTAGAACATCACGAACTCCACTTCCGACAGCGGTTCGCTGGGGTAGAGCAGCACGGCGTCGCGCTCGTTGCTGTGAAAAATGTCCAGTGCACCGTCCGCCAGCCCCTGTTCCAGCATCGCCAAACAACGCTTCCAAGGCAGGAACTGCCATTCCACATCGATGCCCAGGCGTTTGAACACAATGGCCGTGGTTTCGTAGTCCAGGCCCAGGAGCCTGCCGTTCTCTTCATAGACATAGGGCGCCCAGGGTTCGGTGACAATGCGCAACTTCTCGGCCTGGGCAACCATGCTCAGGCACAAGAGAAGAAGGGCGGTCAGTAACTGGGCAATGACAGGCATGGCTTGAGGTTACGACGAGAGCTCATCAAATAGCTAGAGCGCTCTGGCCCGCGGCTTAGTTGCCTTTTGCCTGCATTAGGTGCTGATAGATGGCTTCGCGACGCTCGCCCAGCACCAGGCGAATCACCGGATGGTTGAGCCAGCGCTTGAGTTCATGGTCTTCCAATGGCTTTTTCAGGCGGTGCTCGACGTTCTCCAGGGCCTTTTCCCACCAGACCGGGGCACAGGCCTGATCGAACTGGTTGGTGTGGCGGTAGCAGCCGTAGAGGATCTCGCGCATGAATTGCCGTTTGTGGCCAGGCAACGCCAGGGTGATGAACTTATAGGCCAGGCGCTGCAAGGTGGGCGGTCGGGGCAGGATCGCGGTGACTTGTCCGGTTTCATCCAGGGCCTGTTGGCATATGGGCGCGGCATGGTGTTTGTCGAGCCAGGCCTTGGTCTTGGCACGGAACAGCTGTTTACGGCTCCAATAGTGGTGGATCAGGTCCGGGCATTCGCGCACTTGCACCGAGCGATAGGCCGCCACTGACAGGCAGAACTCTTCCAGGGTGTAGGCTCCTTTGGCCAGGGGATATAACTCATCCATCAGGGCGATCGAGCGATCCAGAACCGCCGCATCCGCACAGTTGAGGCCAATGACACCCGAGTTCAGCAAGGGCATGTCGTCGTCTGCCAGTTGCCGCTGGCGCAGGATGTCGGCCAGGGTCAGGTAAAGCCCCGCGTCCTGGTTGGCGCCATACCTCAGGCCGAAGGCATTGCACAGCAACGTGCCTGGCTGAACGCGGCGGAACAGTTCGAGGGGCGAGCAATGGAAGAACGTATCGGTGTCGATCAGCAACGCCAGTTCAGCCTCTTCGAGCACCTTTTGCATCACCACATGCTTGGCACGAAAGTGATACCCGTGGGGCTCGATCCAGGCCTGGCGGGTCTGCTCGTCCAGGGCACGCAACCGCACGGGCAGTCCGTCGTAGGGCGCGTGATTGTCAGTGAACACCTGGATATCCAGGGCTTCACCCGGGGTCTCGCGCAGGCCGGCCAAGGCGCTGGCGATGCTGAAGAGCGCTTCCTGGTGATAAGTCTCGGCCCCGTAGACCAGATAAATGAGTTGTGGGGTCGTAGACCTGTGACCAATAGGCATCTACTGCAATCCTCCTGATGTCCTGGTAGAAAAAAAGGCCTTGGTTTTCGCCAAGGCCTTTTTTGTACCACCGCATTAAGTCATTAACGCGGTAGCTTGAGATTGTTCCATACCGCGAGGCTGGGTTCGGCCTGGTTAAGGGTATAGAAATGCAGGCCCGGTGCGCCGCCCTGCAACAAACGCTCACACATTTGCGTGATGACTTCCTCGCCGAAGCTTTGGATGCTGGACGTATCGTCACCGTAGGCTTCCAGCTGTTTACGGATCCAGCGTGGGATTTCCGCACCGCAAGCGTCGGAGAAGCGCGCCAATTTGCTGTAGTTGGTGATCGGCATGATCCCCGGCACGACAGGAATGTCGACGCCCATCTTGCGTACGCGCTCGACGAAGTAGAAATAGCTGTCGGCGTTGAAGAAGTACTGGGTGATCGCGCTATTGGCGCCGGCGTTGGCCTTGCGCACGAAGTTGAGCAGATCGTCTTCGAAGTTGCGTGCCTGAGGGTGCATTTCCGGATACGCGGCGACTTCGATATGGAAGTGCTCGCCGGTTTCTTCGCGAATGAAGCTCACCAGGTCGTTAGCGTGACGCAACTCGCCGCTGGCCATGCCCATGCCCGAGGGCAGGTCACCGCGCAGGGCAACGATGCGCTTGATGCCCGCACCCTTGTAGTGGGCCAGCAGGCTGCGCAGGTCATCCTTGCTGTCGCCTACGCAGGACAGGTGCGGAGCGGCCGGGACTTTGACTTCGTTTTCGAGCTGCAACACGGTGTTCATCGTGCGGTCACGGGTCGAACCGCCGGCGCCATAGGTGCAGGAGAAGAAGTCGGGGTTGTAGCTCGCCAACTGACGGGCAGTGGCGATCAGCTTTTCATGCCCAGCATCGGTCTTCGTTGGGAAGAACTCGAAGCTGTAGCGACGTTCTTGGGACATGGTCATATCCTTGGAAACTCGTAGGCCGGTAAGGCTTGCATATCCCTTGTGGGAGCGGGCTTATGTGGGAGCGAGCCTGCTCGCGATTAGCATCACCTCGGTCCGACAGTCAGATCAAGGTGTCTGCATCGCGAGCAGGCTCGCTCCCACAGGTCCGTTCCCCCAAGGAGGCAGCGCCGATCAGTAGCGGTAAGCGTGCGGCTTGAACGGGCCTTCGACGGTGACGCCGATGTAGTCAGCCTGTTGCTTGGTCAACTGGGTGACCACGCCGCCGAAACCGCGGACCATTTCCAGGGCCACTTCTTCGTCGAGTTTCTTGGGCAGTACTTCCACGGTCAGGCGCTCGGCTTTCTGGGCCGGCGACAGGTCGGCGTATTTCTGGCCGAACAGGAAGATCTGGGCCAGGACCTGGTTGGCGAACGAACCGTCCATGATGCGGCTCGGGTGGCCGGTGGCGTTGCCCAGGTTAACCAGGCGGCCTTCGGCCAGCAGGATCAGGTAGTCGTCGTTCTGTGGGTCGAAGCTGCCGGTACCGGTGCGGTGAACCTTGTGCACCTGTGGCTTCACTTCTTCCCATGCCCAGTTCTTGCGCATGAAAGCGGTGTCGATTTCATTGTCGAAGTGACCGATGTTGCAGACCACGGCGCGCTTTTTCAGGGCCTTGAGCATGTTCGCGTCGCAAACATTGACGTTGCCGGTGGTGGTCACGATCAGGTCGATCTTGCCCAGCAGTGCCTTGTCGATGCTTGCTTCGGTGCCGTCGTTGATCCCGTCGATGAACGGCGAAACCAGTTCGAAACCGTCCATGCAGGCTTGCATGGCGCAGATCGGGTCGACTTCGGAGACCTTGACGATCATGCCTTCCTGACGCAGGGACTGGGACGAACCCTTGCCCACGTCACCGTAGCCGATCACCAGTGCCTGCTTGCCCGACAGCAGGTGGTCGGTGCCGCGCTTGATAGCGTCGTTGAGGCTGTGACGGCAGCCGTACTTGTTGTCGTTCTTGCTCTTGGTCACCGAGTCGTTGACGTTGATGGCCGGGATCTTCAGCTCGCCCTTGGCCAGCATGTCCAGCAGGCGGTGTACGCCGGTGGTGGTTTCTTCGGTCA
Source organism: Pseudomonas sp. LBUM1664 (assembly GCF_059695895.1). Lineage (NCBI taxonomy): Bacteria > Pseudomonadati > Pseudomonadota > Gammaproteobacteria > Pseudomonadales > Pseudomonadaceae > Pseudomonas > Pseudomonas sp. LBUM1664. The sequence goes on from NZ_CP166791.1 coordinate 426,957, forward strand.
CGCCGTGGACCTTGTCCAGTACGGCCGGGTATTTCTTGTGCAGCAGCTCGGTCAGGTCGCCGCCGTCGTCGAGGATCATGTTGGTGTCCCATGGCTGGCCATCCTTGAGGATGGTTTGCTCCAGGCACCACTCGTACTCTTGTTCAGTCTCGCCTTTCCAGGCGAATACCGGGACACCGGCAGCGGCGATCGCGGCAGCGGCCTGATCCTGAGTCGAGAAGATGTTGCAGGACGACCAGCGCACTTCGGCACCCAGGGCAGCCAGGGTTTCGATCAGCACGGCGGTCTGGATGGTCATGTGGATGCAGCCGAGGATCTTCGCGCCCTTGAGCGGTTGCTCGCCGGCGTACTTGCGACGCAGACCCATCAGGGCCGGCATTTCGGATTCGGCAATGATGATTTCGCGACGGCCCCAGGCGGCCAGGGACATGTCGGCGACTTTGTAATCGGTAAAATCTGCAGGCGTGATAACAGCGCTCATGAAGAGCCTCCATTCGTAATGTATGCGAATGGGCGCCGTTGTGCGTTTAGTGTCCGTGCGGGCAAACCCGTACAAACAACGCCCCATCCGAGCCTGACAGGTCGAGCCTGCTGCAGCGCCCCTCGGACAGGTGGCGGGAACGGTCCAAAGCGGGGACCGGAAAAGCGAGGCGATTATAACTGGCTTTGAGCGGGTAGTTGCAAGGGGCAGGGGACAAGCTGCAAGCTGCAAGGTAAAAGCTGAACAGCTCTTTCTTGCCGCTTGAAGCTTAAAACTTGAAGCTGCCCCCCCAGGAGTGAACATGAATTTCCACACCCGCAAATGGGTCAAGCCCGAAGACCTCAACCCCAATGGCACGCTGTTTGGCGGCAGCTTGTTGCGCTGGATCGACGAAGAAGCGGCGATCTACGCCATTGTCCAACTCGGTAACCAGCGTGTGGTCACCAAATACATCTCCGAAATCAATTTCGTCAGCGCCTCGCGCCAGGGCGACATCATCGAGCTGGGCATCACCGCCACCGAGTTTGGCCGCACCTCCATCACCCTGACCTGCGAAGTGCGCAACAAAATCACCCGCAAAAGCATCCTGACCGTGGAGAAAATGGTCTTCGTCAATCTCGGGGAAGACGGCCTGCCTGCGCCCCACGGCCGGACCGAGATCAGGTACGTCAAGGATCAGTTCCAGGACGACATAGCCAGCAAGTGAGATCGGCGGCGCAGCCATTGCGAGCAGGCTCGCTCCCACATTTTTCCGGGGTGTTTACAAGATTTTGCGTTCATCGCTAATCCTCCCTGTGAGAGCAAGCCTGCTCGCGATGACGGTTCAAGGTCCCAATGAACATCGGGCTGCTACTGAACAGCTCCGAGGCGCGCGTGTCGTAGGTACATCACGCCACCGGTTCAGGAACTGTATGGACACCCACGAAGAAGGCAAGACCCCTGACCTTTCGGCTCAGGAGAAGCAAGACGTCAACCGCAACCAGCCGCCGCGGGCTGCGGTGCTGCATGAAATCATCCGCACCCAGGGCAATCAGGAACTGGAGCGCAGTGTTGCCGCCCTCTGGTGGTCGGCGCTGGCGGCCGGGTTGACCATGGGCCTGTCGCTGATGGCGATGGGGTTGCTCAATTCCCGGCTGCCGGACCACGAAGGCTTCAAGGTCATCGCCAGTTTCGGCTACTGCGCAGGCTTTCTCGCGGTGATCCTCGCCCGCCAGCAACTGTTCACCGAAAACACCCTCACCGCTGTGCTGCCGATCATGAGCAAACCCACGCTGGGTAACTTCGGCCGGCTGTTGCGGCTATGGACGGTCGTGCTGGTGGGCAACCTGTGCGGCACGTTGCTGGTGGCCTATGTGATGCTGCACCTGCCGATTTTCGACCAGCGCACCGACCTGGCCTTCCTGGAGATCGGCCGCAAGGTCATGGAAAACGACACCGGCCAGATGTTTGCCAAGGGCATTATTTCCGGCTGGATGATTGCCACCATGGTCTGGATGATCCCGTCCATGGAAAGCGCCAAGATGTGGATCATCATCCTCATCACTTACCTGATGGCGCTCGGGGATTTCACCCACATCGTCGTCGGCTCGGCCGAAGTGTCCTACCTGGTGTTTGCCGGCCAACTGTCGTGGGGGGATTTCTGGATGGTGTTCGCCGCGCCGACCCTGGCGGGGAACATCATCGGTGGCAGCTTCATCTTTGCACTGCTCAGCCACGCACAGGTGCGCAGCGAGACCGGTACGCCTAGTCAGCCACACCCACCAGAGCGCCCTGGCGACGCTGACGATAAATAAAGTACAGCGCCGTCAACACGGTCAGCCCGCCCACCAGGGCGCCGGTCCACGGCAGGTCGGCCAGGTCGGCGCCACTGGCCACCACCAGGCCGCCGATCCAGGCGCCGGCCGCGTTGCCAAGGTTGAACGCGCTCTGGTTCAGGGTCGAGCCGAGGTTCGGCGCCTCGTGGGCCTGGTCGATGATCAACAATTGCAGGATCGGGCACAGGGCAAACGCGAAGATGCCCCACAGCACCAGGGTAATCGCCGCCGGAATCACCGACTGGCTGGTCTGGCTGAACGCGGCCAGCACCAGCACCACGGCCAGGGCCATGCCCACCAGTGATGGCAACAGGCGTCGGTCGGCCAGGCGACCGCCGAGGAAGCTGCCGGCCGTCAGGCCGACACCGAACAACAGCAGCATGAGGGTGATGCCATGGGGGCTGACACCGGTGATGTCCTGCAGGATCGGCGCGATGTAGGTGAACACGCTGAACAGACTGGTAGATGCCAGCACGCTCATGCCCAGGGCCAGCAGTACGTTGGCCTTGCCCAGCACTTTGAACTCGCTGGCCAGGTTGGCCTTGTCCATGGGGATTTCCTTGGGCAGCCACACCCACTGGGCGATGGCGGCGATGATCCCGATGACCGATACCGCCCAGAAGGTCGAGCGCCAGCCGGCGTATTGACCCAGCGCGGTACCCAACGGCACGCCCAACACATTGGCCAGGGTCAGGCCGGTGAACATCATCGCAATGGCCTGGGCTCGTTTGTTCGGCGCCACCAGCCCGGCCGCCACCACCGAACCGATGCCAAAAAACGCCCCGTGGCACAACGCGGTGATGACCCGCGCGGCCATCAGCGTGACGTAATTGGGTGCTAGGGCGCAAAGCACGTTGCCAAGAATGAACATCAGCGTCATGCCCAGCAGCGTCGCCTTGCGCGGCATGTTGGCGGTGCCGATCGCCAGGATCGGCGCACCGAACACCACGCCCAGGGCATAGCCGGTAATCAGCAGCCCGGCCTGGGGAATGCTCACGGCCAGGTCGCGGGCGACATCGGGCAACAGCCCCATGATGACGAATTCAGTCGTGCCGATGCCGAAAGCGGCGACGGCCAAAGCAAGCAAAGCGAGTGGCATGCGCAAGGTCTCTGTCTGTAGTCTTGACGCTCTGATCAGGCATACGCAGGCCGGTGCCTCGATTCGAATGAAACGGGGCAGCAGCGCAATTATTGGAATGGGTGTATGCGCAACTGAGTGCGGCGTGGTTGCTTGCAGTATAAACAGCTGCTGATGGATCGCGAATCAATTCATCGCCCGCTGACCTGTGGGGCGGGGCTGAAAAAGGAGCGTGCCGTGCTTGCAACGGCTTTGGTGTTGGTCGCGGCGTTGTTGCATGCGGCGTGGAATACGCTGATCAAGTTCAGCGGTGAGCGTTTGTTGGTGGTGGCGTGCATGGACAGTGTCGCGTTGCTGTTCGCCGCTGTGGTGCTGGGCTTCGTAGCACTGCCGCCGATGGAGATCTGGCCATGGATCGTGGCGTCGGCGGTGTTTGAGCTGCTGTATCGCTATTTGCTGATCCAGGCTTATCGGGTCGGTGACCTGGGGCTGGTCTATCCACTGATGCGCGGCCTGTCACCGCTGGTGGTGCTGGCGCTGACGTTGATCTTCGCCGGCGAAGTACTGACGACCCACCAGATCATCGGCATTTTGTTGATCCCGTTCGGCATGCTTTGCCTGCTGTGGCAGGGCGGTGGTGGCGAGCGGTTGCCGTGGTCGATGTTGCCGGTGGTGGCGCTGATTGGTCTGTGCATCGGCTGTTACACCTTTATCGATGGCCATGCGCTACGGCGCTGGTCCCATCCGCTGGATTACCTGGTCTGGGTTACGCTGCTCAGTGCCTGGCCGTTCCCTTTACTGGCACTGGTGAGCAGGCGGCCGGCGTTCCTGCTGTTCTGGCGCGAGCAGTGGCGGCTGGGGCTGGCGGTCGGATTCTGCGTATTGTTCAGCTACGCTCTGGTGCTGTGGGCGATGCAACTGGGCTCGATCGCCGAAGCAGCGGCGCTGCGGGAGATCAGCGTGATCCTGGTGGTGCTGTTCGGCATGCGCTACTTGAAAGAACCTTTTGGCCGGCCGCGGCTCTTAGCCTGCGGGCTGGTGCTGACGGGCATGCTGGTGATGAAATTTTGACCTGCACCCTGATGCTCGATTTTCTATAAAACTCAAAGAAGGAACTGCGTCATGACGGTTGCCCTGTGGTGTATTTTGATTGCCATCTGCCTGCCTTACCTGTGCATCGCCATTGCCAAGTTCGGTGGCGGCAAATTCGGGTTGCGGCACAACCACGACCCCCGAGCCTTTCTGGAAACACTCGAGGGGTTGCCGAGACGCGCCTACGCCGCGCAGCTCAACAGCTTTGAAATTACCCCGGCTTTCGCCGCCGCGGTGATCGTTGCGCACCTGGCCGGCAATGCCGAGCTGGTGACCATCAACGTGCTGGCGGTGCTGTTCATCACCAGTCGCCTGCTGTACATCATCTGCTACCTGGCGGACTGGGCGACCCTGCGTTCGCTGGTGTGGTTCGTGGGGGTGGGGCTGATCTTGAGTTTCTTCTTCGTTTCGATCTGACGCAACGCAGAGCGTCCCCAGAGGCATTCCCACGCGAGCGTGGGAATGATCAATTGGCGGTGACCGCATTCGCCACCTGCGGTACTTGCGGCAACGCCATGCCTTTGGGCCACAGCATCCAGATCTGTCCCTGCTGCTTCATGTCCCCGGCCAGTTGTCCTGCGGCCTCACCCGTGCCCCAGAACAGGTCGGCCCGAACTTCGCCGGCAATTGCGCCGCCGGTGTCCTGGGCGGCAACCGGTCGGTTCAGTGCGCTGCCGTCGGGGCGCGTCGTGGATAGCCACAACAGGCTGCCCAGCGGAATCACCTTGCGGTCCACCGCCACGCTGTAGCCTGCGGTCAGCGGCACATTCAGCGAGCCCCGTGGGCCTTCGTTGCTGTCGGGGTTGCGGTTGAAAAACACGTAGCTGGGGTTGCTACCCAACAACTCGGGAATCCGGTTCGGGTTGGCCTTGGCCCAGGCACTGATGGCGCCCATGGTCACGTCTTCTTTCTTCAGCTCACCCTGTTCAACCAGCCAGCGCCCGATGGGGCGATACGGGTGGCCGTTCTGGTCGGCATAGCCGATGCGCAACTGGCGGCCGTCATCGAGTCGAATACGACCCGAGCCCTGGATTTGCAGAAATTGCAGGTTCATCGGGTCCGTCAGCCAGGCGATCACTGGCGCCTTCACGCCTTTGGTTTCGATGGTGGCTGCATCGTCGTAGGGCTTGAGCACCCGGCCTTCGAGGCGACCGCGCAGGCGTTTGCCCTTGAGCTCGGGGTAGATGCTGTCCAACGACACAATGATCATGTCTTCCGGCACGCCGTACACCGGCACGTTTGCGCTGGTGGTCTGGGTGAGACTGCCGGGATAGACCGGTTCGTAGTAACCGGTAATCAGACCGTTGGGGCTGTTGTCTCCGGAGCGCAGGCCATAGACGTCCAGGTTCTGTCGCAGGAAATTGCGCACATCCAGGGCGGTCGGCGGCACATTGACCGCTGCCGCGCAGGTCGGGCCCCAGGTCGCGTCAGCCTTGAGCCGGGTGCACGCGCTGCGCCAGGAACCGAAACCGGCCAGCAGGTCTTCGTCGGACACCGACGGCAAGGCTTCCCACGGCGCACTGACATAAGTGGCGACGGCATGGGTCTTGGGTGCTTCGACCTTTTCGCCGCGATTGCAGCCGGCCAGCAGTGCGATCAGGGGCAGGGTCAACGCCAGGCCTTTGTGCCAGGTCTTGAAGCGGCTGTTCATGAAGATTTCCTTTGCAGTCATTTGAACGCTGTCAGGCGCTCAAACAACCCGTATTGTTAATAGGGCCATTGGTGTTTGCCGATGAGCCGAGGATACTAACCGCCGTTTCCTGTCCCGAGGCCAAGATGTTTGTAAAACGATTTTCCATGGCAGTGCTGGCCTGCCTGATGTTGTCCGCCTGTGGCGGCGTCGATCCCAATTCTCCCCTGGGCCAGCGCAAGGCGATTTTCAAGCAGATGCTCAAGACCAACGAAGAGTTGGGCGGCATGTTGCGCGGCCGTGTTCCGTTCGAGGGTGCTCGCTTCGCCGAGGGCGCGGTAAAACTCGATCAGCTGTCCCATGAGCCGTGGAAACATTTTCCTCAGGTGCGCGAAGAAGACCACACCAGTGCCCGGGAGGACGTCTGGCAAAAACAGGCGCGCTTCCAAGAGCTGGCCCGCAGTCTTGAAGCCGCCACCGGTGAATTGGTGACCGCCAGCAATGTCCAGCCCTACAAAGCCAGCTACCTGGGGCCAGCGGTGCAGAAGGTCGAAGATGCATGCAGCGCCTGTCATAAAGAGTTTCGGGATCATTGAATGTGAAGCAGCTGCAAGTTTTTAGCTGCAAGCTGCAAGTGTGGAGCTTTGAGCTTGCCGCTTGAAACTTGCTGCTTGCAGCTTACTTATCCAGCTCATCCACCGCTTCCTGCAGCTCCTTGCGAGAGGCCGCCAGTTTGTCCTTGCGCTTGTTGATCCGCTCCGGGTCGCCTTTTTTCATGGCCTTTTCCAGGTCGGCCTGACGCTCGCTGACTTCATGCTTGGCGTCGAGCACCTTGTTTTCACGCTCCTTGCGCAAGGAGGCGTCGGTGCAATGGGTGGTGACTTCGTTCAGCGCGGTCTCTAGACCGGCCTGCTGGTCTTGATTGCCGCGGCTCTTGGCCAGTTCGATCTGATTGATGATGCCTTGGCGCTTGGCCGCGCAGCCGGTGAGCTCCGGCGCTTGCTCGTCCGCCATCAACGGGGCGGCCATGGCACTGCATAAGACCAGCAGGGCAACAGGTGACAGGAAATTCATAGCAACTCCGTAAAAAACTCGCGGGCGGTCGGTACAGATGCGCTGTTGGAACGCAGGTTTGCCCCTTGGGTTCAACTGCACGGGGCTTGCGTCAAAAACCGTCGACCCCGGCAGTGCGTAATACATCGCTCAAAGCCAGCACTTGCGGGTCGCGAAAAAAAGCGCTCAGTTGCGCGGCGCGTCCCGGTCCGATGCCAGCTTCGGCTTGCCATTGTTCGGTGTTGCGCCCTGCCAGCGTCTGCCACGGCCCCTCTAGCCTGGCCTCACCGGAGGGCGGCAGGCCAAGGGCCTTGAGCCATTGTCCGAAAGGGCGTTGCCGGGCGCTGTGCAAGCTGGCGAGCAGGCGGGCGCTGCTGCGTTCGCCGAAGCCGGCAATGTTAGCAAGCTCGGCGGCATCGAGGGTCAACCAATCCAGCAGTCCGTCGAGTCGACCGGCGGCCAGGAGTTTTTCCCAGGTGCCCGGGCCCACATGGGGCAGGGCGAGCCCGTGCTTGCCGCTGAGCCAGTTCAGGCGCGCGAGGAACTGGCTTTCGCAGCCGGGGGTCGGTTGCCAGCAACTCAGGAAGTGATAATCGGCCGCGGCGGGTGCATTGACGTCTTGGCGCTCGACACTGCGCAGCACAACACTGTCGAGGCGTGGAATGGTCAGCCCGGCCAGGCTGATGGCGACCCGGTCGCCGGGGCGGATGTCCATTTCCTCCCAACGCTTGAGGGAGCTGACGCTCACCCGACGAATCCGCCGGTCGTCGAGCATGACCGGTTCCAGTTCCAGCACGGGCGCGATGCGCCCGGTTCGACCGATCTTGAAGCGCACCTTGCGCACCTCGGCCAGGGCCTGGGCATACGGGTATTTCCAGGCCACGCTCCAGAACGGCGCCCGGGCCTGCCAGCGGTCGGCGGGTGGGCGGCGGCTCTGGCGCAGGACGATCCCGTCGCTGGCGAATGGCAGTGGGGTGCGATACCAGTGGTCGCGCCAGTGCTCGGCATCAACCAAGGCCTGGACAGGCTGGTTGTAGTCGAGGGTGTCAGCGAAGCCCTGCTCACTCAGCGCGGTCATCCTTTCGGGCAGGGTGTCCGGCCCTTCAGGCCAGTCCCAGACAAAGAGGCCGATATTCGATGCCTCCTGCGCCGTCAGGTTCGTGCGCGCCATCAGACCCGCCACGGTTGCCCGAGCGTTGAGACTGCCGTGGCTGGCCTGGACATGGGCAATCAACCGCCAGTACAACTCGCCCTGGACGGTCAGGTCCAAAGGCTGGCGCAGTTGTTGAGGGATCGCGTTGATTTTGCGCGCAGCCCAGGTCCAATCGTGTCCTTGAACACCATCACCGCGGCTGATCGCCTGATGCAGGTGACCCTTGTGATAGACCAGGGTCACCGCCACGCCATCGACTTTCGGTTGAGCCCAGACGTCCTCCCGACCGCTTAGCCAGGCCCGCACAGCGTCAGCATCTTTCAGTTTATTCAGCCCCGTATGGGCCACAGGGTGTGGCACCTTCCCGCCGGCTGTGCGCAACGGGCCGCCCGGCGCCTCGAGGCCAAAGCAGTTGCGCCATTGGCCCAGTTGGGTGCGGGACTGATCGTAAAGCTCATCGGCCACCAGCGACTGGCCGAGGCGATGATAACTGTCGTCCCACGTGTCGATTCGCTGTTGCAGCGCGCTGATCTCGGCCTGGGCACGCTCGGTAGGCCAATCGGGGCAGGGCGCGGCTATGACAGGGGGGGCGATGAATATTAAACAGGCGAGTGCACGCAATAACGGCAGCATCGAAGCATCCTTGCTTGGTGGTGTGCTTGAAGGCTAGTCACTGTCGCAGAAGCTGCGAGGCCCGGAGCGTTACCGGATTTTGCGAAGCCTGATGGCAAAGTCGCGGCGGTACAGTCCAGCGTGATATGGCCGCGCAACTGTCCCTTGAACCCCTCATGGGGCGGTGCAGAATGGATCTTCAATCCACTCTGCCAGGCGTGCACGCGATGGACCTGACGACACTCGCTGTTTTCATTCCGGCCTGTTTTGCGCTGAACATGGCACCGGGGCCCAATAACCTGCTGTCCATCAGCAACGCTTCACGTTATGGCTTCGTCCGGGCGTGCAGCGGCGGTATCGGGCGGCTGCTGGCATTTGCGATCATGATTGCCCTGGCGGCGGTGGGGCTGACGGCTGTGCTGCACACCTCGGAGCTTTTGTTCCTGGGGATCAAGCTGGTCGGTGCCGGTTATCTGTTCTACCTCGCCGTGCAGTTGTGGCGGGCGCAACCAGAGGGCGCAAGCGAAGTGGCGGTCACTTCGATGAGCATGACCAGCCTGGCGCGCCAGGAGTTTCTGGTGGCAATCGGCAATCCGAAGGCGATCCTGTTGTTTACCGCGTTTCTGCCTCAGTTCGTCGACCGCACCGGCATCATCACCCAGCAGTTCGCTGTACTGGGCGGCCTGTTCCTGGCGCTGGAGTGCATTGCCATCGGGTTGTATTGCTACATGGGTGTTTATGCACGGCGGCTGTTTGCCCGGCCCAGTGGCAAGCGTTTGTTCAATCGGATGTGTGCGGGGCTGTTGGCCAGTGCGGCTTCGTTTTTGTTGGTGGGGCGACGGACTTGAATTCGATGGATGTCCCTGTATCGCGGGCAAGCCTTGCTCCCACAGATAAATTCCAAGCCCAAGAGCCTTGGATGGCTTCAGTTACCTGAATGGGAACACCAGGTACAAAAAAGCCCCTGACGACCCAGTCGCCAGGGGCTTTTTCATGACGGCGGGTATTACAGGCCGGCAGCGGCGCGCAGGGCGTCGGCGCGGTCGGTTTTTTCCCAGGTGAAGGTGGTGAAGGTATCGCCACCGACAGTCTTGGTCTCTGGCGTACGACCGAAGTGGCCGTAGGCTGCAGTTTCCTGGTACATCGGGTGCAGCAGGTCGAGCATGGTGGTGATGGCGTACGGACGCAGGTCGAACACATCACGGACCAGCTTGATGATCTTGTCATCGCTGATCTTGCCGGTGCCGAAGGTGTTCAGCGAAATCGATGTAGGCTGGGCGACGCCGATGGCGTAGGAAACCTGGATCTCGCAACGCTCGGCCAGGCCGGCGGCCACGATGTTCTTGGCGACATAACGACCGGCATAGGCCGCCGAACGGTCAACCTTGGATGGGTCCTTGCCGGAGAACGCGCCGCCGCCGTGACGGGCCATGCCGCCGTAGCTGTCGACGATGATCTTGCGACCGGTCAGGCCGCAGTCGCCCACCGGGCCACCGATGATGAACTGGCCGGTCGGGTTGATGTGGAACTGGGTGTCCTTGGACAGCAACTCGGCAGGCAGTACGTGCTTGACGATCAGCTCCATCACGCCTTCGCGCAGGTCTTTGTAGGACACATCCGGGTTATGTTGGGTCGACAGCACAACGGCGTCGATACCGACAACCTTGCCGCCTTCGTAACGGCAAGTCACTTGCGACTTGGCGTCCGGGCGCAGCCAAGGCAGCAGACCGGATTTACGGGCTTCAGCCTGACGCTGAACCAGTTGGTGCGAGAAGGTGATCGGTGCTGGCATCAGCACGTCGGTTTCGTTGCTGGCGTAGCCGAACATAAGGCCCTGGTCGCCGGCGCCCTGGTCTTCAGGCTTGGCACGGTCAACGCCTTGGTTGATGTCGGGAGATTGCTTGCCGATGATGTTCATCACGCCGCAGGTCGCGCCGTCGAAGCCGACGTCGGAGCTGTTGTAGCCGATGCCCAGGATGACGTCGCGAACGATCTGTTCCAGATCGACCCAGGCCGAAGTGGTGACTTCGCCGGCGATGATCGCCACGCCCGTTTTCACCAGAGTCTCGCACGCCACACGGGCGAACTTGTCTTCAGCAATGATGGCGTCCAGCACCGCATCAGAAATCTGGTCGGCGATTTTGTCCGGATGCCCTTCAGACACGGACTCGGAGGTGAAAAGGGAGTATTCGCTCATCTCGATGTTTTCCTACAAGTTACCGATGGTGAGTGTCGCCAGCCGGTCGCTGAAAATGGCGGACCTGAATCTGGAAACCATTACGTAAGCCTACATAGAGGCTTTCCCCGGGCACGAGGCCCGCAGCGATGGCCCAACGGGCCAGATCGTCCTGTTCAAACCCCAACCAGAGATCACCGCAGGCCTCCTTGGCCCAACTCTGGTTGTGGCTGCATAACTCTGTCACCAATAGGCTACCGCCTGGTTGCAGCAGGCCGGCCATGTGCCTGAGCGCATCGGCCGGTGCAGCAAAATGGTGAAGCACCATGTTCAATACAACACAATCGGCCTGCAGATGCAGGCCATCCAAGGCATCGGCCAGCTGCAGGCTGACATTAGCCAGCGCTTCACGTTCGCACAGCTGACGTGCCAGTTCGAGCATGGCCGGGCTGTTGTCCAGCGCCGTCACCTGGCTGAAGCGTCGCGCCAGTTCCGGCAGAAAAGCGCCGTCGCCGGGACCGACTTCGATGGCCGTGGCGGTGTGCTCGAAGCTCAATTTATCGAGCAGCGCCACGACGCTTTCACGGTATTGCGGCAATCCGGCGATCAGGTCTTGCTGGGCGCGAAATTTCTCGGCCACCCGTGCGAAAAAGTCCTGGCTGGCGGCGGCTCGCTGCCCGTGTACCTGGGCGATGCGAGCCTGCACGTCGGTCGGCAGGTTCAGCTCGTCCACTTCTTCCAACAGCGCGGCGTGCAGCTTGCCGCCCAACAGGTCGGTGTGGGGCAGGGCGCGGCGATAGAAAATCGCGTTGCCTTCACGGCGCGTTGCCACCAGGTCGGCCTGGGCCAGGACCTTGAGGTGGTGGCTCATGCCAGACTGGCCGATGCCGAAGATCTGCGCCAGTTCCAGCACGCCGAACGAATCGTTGGCCAGGGCGCGCAATACATTGAGCCGCAACGGATCGCCGCCGGCCTTGCAAAGGGCCGCCAGCTCATCGCAATCGTCATGGCGAATGGAAGGCACGCGTAAGTTCATAGGGCCGCAGTCTAGTGAGGGGTCTGGATCATCGCAAGGTCAATATCAAAAAGTTTTGATATTGCTCGATAAATGGCACTTCCCGGGACGTGCTTAACTCTACAATCCATCAGCGGAAAGGTTTCACCTGGCGAATGCGACTTTATCCACCGGAAAAACGCCTCTGGATGACTATCTTTCATTGCCCCGAGGCGGGTGGGTGAGGGAAAATGCTCGCCTTTTTTCAGTTTCGTTTTATTCATTCTCGTTTCAATACCCGCAGGAGATCAGCGATGCCCAGCCGTCGTGAGCGTGCCAATGCCATTCGTGCCCTCAGCATGGATGCCGTGCAGAAAGCCAACAGCGGCCATCCCGGTGCCCCCATGGGTATGGCGGATATCGCCGAGGTGCTTTGGCGCGACTACCTCAAGCACAGCCCGAGCAACCCGTCGTTCGCCGACCGTGACCGCTTCGTGCTGTCCAACGGCCATGGCTCGATGTTGATCTACTCGCTGCTGCACCTGACCGGTTACGACCTGTCGATCGATGACCTGAAAAACTTCCGCCAACTGCACAGCCGCACCCCGGGCCACCCGGAATACGGCTACACCCCAGGCGTGGAAACCACTACCGGCCCGCTGGGCCAAGGCCTGGCCAACGCCGTGGGCTTTGCCCTGGCGGAAAAAGTCCTGGCCGCGCAGTTCAACCGCCCAGGCCATAACGTCGTCGATCACCACACCTACGTGTTCCTCGGTGATGGCTGCATGATGGAAGGCATTTCCCATGAAGTCGCTTCCCTGGCCGGCACCTTGGGCCTGGACAAGCTGATCGCTTTCTACGACGACAACGGCATCTCCATCGATGGCGAAGTCGAAGGCTGGTTCACCGACGACACCCCCAAGCGCTTCGAAGCCTACAACTGGCTGGTGATTCGCAACGTTGACGGCCACGACCCGGAAGAAATCAAGACCGCCATCGAGACCGCCCGCAAGAGCGCGCAGCCGACCCTGATCTGCTGCAAGACCACCATCGGTTTCGGTTCGCCCAACAAGCAAGGCAAGGAAGACTGCCACGGCGCGCCACTGGGTGCCGAGGAAATCGCCCTGACCCGTGCTGCGCTGAAGTGGAACCACGGTCCGTTCGAAATCCCGGCCGACATCTATGCCGAGTGGGATGCCAAGGAAAAAGGCCGTGCGGTCGAAGCCGAGTGGGACCAGCGTTTCGCGGCCTACTCCGCCGAGTTCCCGGCGCTGGCCAATGAACTGGTCCGTCGCCTCAGCGGTGAGCTGCCAGCCGATTTCGCCGAAAAAGCCTCGGCTTACATCGCTGAAGTCGCGGCCAAAGGCGAAACCATCGCCAGCCGCAAGGCCAGCCAGAACACCCTGAACGCCTTCGGCCCGCTGCTGCCGGAACTGCTGGGCGGTTCGGCCGACCTGGCCGGTTCCAACCTGACCCTGTGGAAAGGCTGCAAAGGCGTCAGCGCTGAAGACGCCAGCGGCAACTACATGTACTACGGCGTTCGCGAGTTCGGCATGAGCGCGATCATGAACGGCGTGGCTTTGCACGGTGGCCTGGTGCCTTACGGCGCCACTTTCCTGATGTTCATGGAATACGCCCGCAACGCAGTACGCATGTCGGCCCTGATGAAAAAACGCGTGCTCTTCGTGTTTACCCACGACTCCATCGGCCTGGGCGAAGACGGCCCGACTCACCAGCCGATCGAGCAACTGGCGAGCCTGCGCTGCACGCCGAACCTGGACACCTGGCGCCCATGCGACGCCGTGGAATCGGCGGTGGCCTGGAAATACGCCATCGAGCGCAACGACGGCCCATCGGCGCTGATCTTTTCCCGCCAGAATCTGCAGCACCAAAACCGCGACGCCGACCAGATCGACGACATCACCCGTGGCGGCTACGTGCTCAAGGACTGCATCGGCGAGCCCGAACTGATCCTGATCGCCACCGGTTCCGAAGTGGGCCTGGCCGTCCAGGCTTACGACAAACTGACCGAGCAGGGCCGCAACGTGCGCGTTGTGTCCATGCCTTGCACCAGCGTGTTCGACGCCCAGGACGCCGGCTACAAGCAGGCGGTATTGCCGCTGCAGGTCAGCGCCCGGATCGCCATCGAGGCCGCTCACGCCGATTACTGGTACAAGTACGTGGGTCTGGAAGGCCGCGTGATCGGCATGACCACCTACGGCGAATCGGCGCCTGCGCCGGCGCTGTTCGAGGAGTTTGGCTTTACCCTGGAAAACATTCTGGGTCAGGCTGAAGAGCTGCTGGAAGACTGATCCAACGTTGCGTTATTTGAGCTGTCGCCTTCGCGAGCAAGCCCGCTCCCACATTGGAACGCAATCCTATGTGGGAGCGGGCTTGCTCGCGAAGGCGATGGTTCAGGCAATACTGGACTGAAGGATTGACCACGGTAATCGAGAACCCCATGCCCCAACCGCGTCCCTACAAAGTTGCACTCAACGGCTACGGCCGGATTGGTCGTTGCGTCTTGCGTGCGCTGTTTGAACGAGGGGCCAGGGCCGGGTTCGAGATTGTGGCCATCAACGACTTGGCCGACATGGCCAGCATCGAATACCTGACACGCTTTGACTCCACCCACGGCCGGTTTCCCGGTGAAGTGCGGGTCGAGGGCGATTGTCTGCACATTAATGGTGATTGCGTGAAAGTCCTGCGCAGTGCCACCCCCGAAGGCATTGATTGGGCGTCCCTGGACGTCGATCTGGTGCTCGAATGCTCCGGCGCCTACCACACCCGCGAAGACGGCCAGCGTTTTATCGCGGCCGGTGCGCCACGGGTGCTGTTCTCCCAGCCGATGGCCAGCGAAGCGGATGTGGACGCCACCATCGTCTACGGCGTGAACCAGGATTGCCTGACCGGCGACGAACTGCTGGTGTCCAATGCGTCCTGCACCACCAACTGCGGCGTGCCGCTGTTGCGCCTGCTCGACCAGGCCATTGGCCTGGAATACGTGTCGATCACCACCATCCACTCGGCGATGAACGATCAGCCGGTGATCGACGCCTATCACCACGAAGATTTGCGCCGCACCCGTTCGGCGTTCCAGTCGGTGATCCCGGTGTCCACTGGTCTGGCACGCGGCATTGAGCGGCTGCTGCCGGAACTTGCGGGGCGAATTCAGGCCAAAGCCGTGCGGGTGCCGACGGTCAACGTGTCTTGCCTCGATATTACGATGCAGACCGTGAGCGATACCGACGCCACCGAGGTCAACCGGATCCTGCGCGAAGCCGCTACCAGTGGCCCGCTCAAAGGCCTTCTGGCTTACACCGAGTTGCCTCATGCCAGTTGTGATTTTAACCATGACCCGCATTCGGCCATTGTCGATGCCAGCCAGACCCGTGTGTCCGGCCCGCGCCTTGTGAACATCCTGGCCTGGTTCGACAATGAATGGGGTTTTGCCAACCGAATGCTGGACGTTGCTGAACATTATCTGCAAACAGCGACTTTGCTTTCTGCTTCTAACAAACCTGCTCTCTAAACAGTTACCCAGGAATTGCGACCCATGACCGTGTTGAAGATGTCCGACCTCGATCTGCAAGGTAAGCGCGTACTGATCCGCGAAGACCTCAACGTTCCCGTCAAGGACGGCGTTGTCACCAGCGACGCGCGCATCCTGGCTTCGCTGCCGACCATCAAGCTGGCCCTGGAAAAAGGCGCGGCCGTGATGGTCTGCTCCCACTTGGGCCGTCCGACCGAAGGCGAGTTCTCGGCGGAGAACAGCCTCAAGCCCGTGGCCGATTACTTGAGCCGCGCCCTGGGCCGTGACGTGCCGCTGGTGGCTGACTACCTGGGTGGCGTAGACGTGAAGGCCGGCGATGTTGTGCTGTTCGAAAACGTGCGCTTCAATAAGGGCGAGAAAAAGAACGCCGACGAACTGGCCCAGCAATACGCAGCCCTGTGCGACGTGTTCGTGATGGACGCTTTCGGCACCGCCCACCGTGCCGAGGGTTCGACTCACGGCGTGGCGAAGTTCGCCAAAGTTGCCGCCGCCGGCCCGCTGCTGGCCGCCGAGCTGGATGCGCTGGGCAAGGCCCTGGGCGCCCCGGCCCAGCCGATGGCGGCCATTGTTGCCGGCTCCAAGGTGTCCACCAAGCTCGACGTGCTCAACAGCCTGAGCCAGGTCTGCAACCAGTTGATCGTCGGTGGCGGCATCGCCAACACCTTCCTCGCCGCTGCCGGTTACCCGGTCGGTAAATCCCTGTATGAGCCAGACTTGCTGGACACTGCCCGGGAAATCGCCGCCAAGGTCAGCGTACCGTTGCCGGTGGACGTCGTCGTTGCCAAGGAATTCGCTGAAAGCGCTGTCGCTACCGTCAAGCTGATCGCCGACGTGGCTGAGGACGACATGATCCTCGACATTGGCCCGCAAACTGCAGCCAACTTTGCCCAATTGTTGAAATCTTCCCAGACTATCCTGTGGAACGGTCCGGTCGGTGTGTTCGAGTTCGACCAGTTCGGCAACGGCACCAAGGTATTGGCCCAGGCCATCGCCGAGAGCAGTGCATTCTCTATCGCTGGCGGCGGAGACACCCTGGCGGCCATCGACAAATATGGCGTGGCCGACCAGATCTCCTACATTTCTACCGGTGGTGGCGCGTTCCTCGAATTCGTCGAAGGCAAAGTGCTGCCAGCCGTGGAAGTGCTGGAAAGCCGGGCCAAGGCGTAAGGCTAGTTGATCAGGCAAAGGAGTGTGCTGATGGTCAAGACGTTCACGTTGCTAATGGCCACTACGATGCTGGCGGCCTGCTCTGGCAGCCCGAAGGCCACGGCACCGGAGCCCTCGACACCGACGCCGGAAGACGGCTGCTACCAGGCCCAATGGCAGGCCGAGACCAACCCGGTGCTGAACAAGCGCTTGGGGCCGGACGGCCAGGACAAATACGAGACGCAAACCCCGGCCAAGGAACATGGTTGTCCTTGACGGGTCTGACTCTTTAACTCATGGCTGGCGGCGTGCGCCGTCGGTCGAGGAATACGGATGAAAGGCTTGATCGCCGTTGTGGCGTTGGCATTGCTGGCCGGTTGTGCGCAGTTGAATATGTTGCACTCGTCCGAGCCGGTGAGCGGTTGGACGACCTGGACCTGCGACAGCGAGGCCAAAGTGCTCTGGCGCTACACCGATGCCTCGCGCAAGGAAGTCGATGTGCGCCTCGGCGGTGCCGATCAGGTTTATCGTCTGAAGCAAGAGCTGGGCGCATCGGGCTCGCTGTACAGCAATGACATGCTGGCGTTTCACGTCCAGGGCGAGGAAGGCCTGGTGTACTGGGTCGCCACCAATGACTTGATTGGCCGCGGCTGTAAGGCGCAGTAACAGGATTGATTTGATTCACAGAGATCCAATGTGGATTTGTGCAAGACATAAGATTTTTGCAACACCGAACAAGCAGACCGGGGCCTCCCCCGATCCGCAATGACTTGAATAGCCGCCGCCGCTCCGGCAGGCTGGCACGATTAACGACCCTCGACCGGGAGAGACACACACAATGGCACTTATCAGCATGCGTCAGATGCTGGACCACGCAGCCGAGTTCGGCTACGGCGTCCCAGCCTTTAACGTCAACAACCTTGAGCAGATGCGCGCCATCATGGAAGCCGCTGACAAGACTGACTCCCCGGTGATCGTCCAGGCTTCGGCCGGCGCCCGCAAATACGCTGGTGCGCCGTTCCTGCGTCACCTGATTCTGGCGGCGATCGAAGAATTCCCGCATATCCCGGTGTGCATGCACCAGGACCACGGCACCAGCCCTGACGTCTGCCAGCGTTCCATCCAACTGGGCTTCAGCTCGGTCATGATGGACGGCTCCCTGGGCGAAGACGGCAAGACCCCGACCGACTACGAATACAACGTGCGCGTCACCCAACAGACCGTCGCCATGGCCCACGCCTGCGGCGTTTCGGTAGAAGGCGAACTGGGTTGCCTGGGCTCGCTGGAAACCGGCATGGCCGGTGAAGAAGACGGTATCGGCGCCGAAGGCGTGCTGGACCACAGCCAGATGCTGACCGACCCGGAAGAAGCCGCCGACTTCGTCAAGAAAACCCAGGTCGACGCCTTGGCCATCGCCATCGGCACCAGCCACGGCGCCTACAAGTTCACTAAGCCGCCCACCGGCGACGTGCTGGCCATCGACCGCATCAAGGAAATCCACAAGCGCATCCCCAACACCCACCTGGTGATGCACGGCTCGTCCTCGGTTCCGCAAGAGTGGCTGGCGATCATCAACCAGTACGGCGGCGACATCAAAGAAACCTACGGCGTGCCGGTTGAAGAAATCGTCGAAGGCATCAAGTACGGCGTGCGCAAGGTCAACATCGACACCGACCTGCGCCTGGCCTCCACCGGCGCTATGCGCCGCCTGATGGCCACCAACCCGAGCGAATTCGATCCGCGTAAGTTCTTCGGCGCGACCGTGACGGCCATGCGTGATGTGTGTATTGCGCGTTATGAGGCGTTTGGGACGGCTGGTAATGCTTCGAAGATCAAGCCGATCTCGTTGGAAGCGATGTATCAGCGGTATCTGAAAGGTGAGTTGAACGCTAAGGTTAACTAAACTTCAAGTGTCAAAAAAACCCGCAGAGTGGTGCGGGTTTTTTTATGCGCGGGATTTGCCTGGGGGTTGGCAGACGTGCTGTGGAAATGTCCGCTATAAGGGACATAATCAAATTGATCACCTTAAAAGTCCGCTATGGGTAACATTTTGATCATCCTAAACCTTGGCGAGAGAATACGTAGGCTACGTCGTGCGAAGGGCTATAGCCAACAGCGGCTTGCCGACAAAGCGAACTGCAACCGTAAAACGATTATTGGTCTTGAGGCCGGTGAACACATGGCGGTTTACACCCTGTTTCGGGTCGTGTTGATGCTTGGGATGACGTTGGAAATCGTCGACAGGCGGATTGACCTCATGTCTCTCGCGGAGCTGGTGGAGCATGATGAGTAGGACCAAGCTGCTCAAAACTAATAAATTCGTCCCCTTATCCAGTCATCAATGGACATTGTATCGGGGGGGAGCTGTTAAAGGGCATGCAGGTGGAGTGGGATGCTGGACGGCTTGCCGCATTGTATGACTCGGTTGCGCCTCGGTTCAGGCGCAAGCCATTGGTGTGAAGTGTGTATGTTCGTTATGAAGCGTTTGGGACTGCGGGTAATGCTTCGAAGATCAAGCCGATCTTGTTGGAAGCGATGTACCGGCGATATTTGAAAGGTGAGGTGAACGTTAAGTAAATTAAGTATCCCGCGTTGAGAGATATAAAAACCCGCGTGAAGCGGGTTTTTATATGGGGCTGACTAACCATGAGCGCTGGGCTGCTTTTGCCTGTGGCCATAAATTTTGATGAGTTGTTGTTCGATTGAGGTGATTTTTTGTGCGAGTTCATCGTTTTTTTTATGAAAATTATTAACGTGGATTTGGTAGGCGTCCCGCACAGCTTTATAGTCAGATATCAATAATTTTGCTTCATCTTCTTCTGTCGAATTATTATCGAGGTATTTCAAGGTATAAGAGGGTATGAGGTCTGTTAGTCGCCGCTTGCCTTCTACTATTCTTTATTCTTCTTCAAGCGCCGGTTTTTCCGATGCTTCTAAGTCGTTTAGCTGTGCTCGTAACGCGGCAAGTTTTCGCGTCAGTTCTTCGTCGTTCATGAGGTTCTCCATTTCAAAAATAGCCCGTGTATAGCGCCATAGTGCCAGCGGGTCGGGTTACAAATAAAGTGAAAAGCAATGGGGGGTCCCAGTTTCATTATGTTGGTCTAATGAGGGTAGCTACAGGTGCTGGTTTTTTCACCTGTAAAATCCGACAGTTTTTTATGCTTTTTTGTAATTATGGGAGGATAAAAATATACATAGCGAGCTGATGCCGGTGATCATTTTTTCGCTGGAGGCGGGTTTTCTATCGCGAAAATATCTAAAGAACTGTTAGTTCTTACAGGTGTGTTTGAGGTGGGCGCGGTCTAGACTCTGTGAAAAAGAGGGCTGATTTGTATAAATTAAAATCCGTCCTTTTCTATATCCGTTCGATATGATATAGAGGTCTATATGTCGGTATTTTAAATACACTCTTGATGATGATTTCGAAGCTAAAGTGCTTCAGTCCCAACTTCCGGTGTTGGTCTTCTTTACGGCTCCGTGGTGCGGTCCATGCCAACTTATGGATCCTAGTATCTCGAAAATCGCTTCAGAGTATGCTGGAAGACTGGATGTCTACTGGATGAGCATCGACATTAATCAGACCCCGAAATATTATCAGATTGATGCCGTGCCGAATCTGGCAATATTCAAAAACGGCCAACTCTTAGCCTCTATGCTCGGATTCCAAAAAAAGGAGAAGATAGCCGCTTTCATCGACAAAAACATTTAAGCGCCAAATACCATTACCAAAGTTACGCAAATTGCGACGATGCTTTTCATTTAACTTTGAACTGGAAGCTTTTAATTTTTGGCTCATCAATGAAGCTCAAGAGAAACGCCGCTCTTAGCGGCGTTTTCCTTAGATGGGGACTGTCGATGATGCGGGTATCTTAAATGGTCGGGTGCAGCCAGACGATGGGCATCTGATATCAACGGCCCATCTCAAGCCCACGCTGCTCAATCACCCCAAATATATCGGAAATGTCCTGAACCATGATCCGGGCGATGTTGGTGATGGTGTTGACGTCGTTTTCGGCCGAATCGCGCAAAGTGGCACAGGCCATGAGCGTCAGGTAATCGAGGGTGGCATGCAGGCGCTCGCTGGCGCAAGCGTGGAGTTCGGTCAGTGGGGCTGTGCTGTCGATGAACAGGATGGGTTGGGTGGTGGCGATTGGGGTGAAGCGGCTGAGCAATTGTTCGGTTTTCATGACAAATCTCTAACTCAAGAAAAGTATTTGCCACCGTTTGCTGCGAAACAAATTGGGTGGCAGCCGTGTGCGGGTTCGCAGACCGAGGAGTTAGGAACTCGGCAGACCCGAAGGTCTCCCACACACAGCCGCCATAAAAAGCCAAACGTAGGCAAGAATTGCCTATGTCGATTTTTGACGGATATGATTCTAACTCACTAGGGCTGCGAAACCCTGCCGCTGACCAAAGCCAGCAGACGGACCCAACTATAGGAGGGGATTTTGGGGGCAACAACCGACCTGTAGGACGTCCACAACCCCCTGTGGCGAGGGTACTTGCTCCCGCTCGGTGGCGCAGCCGCCGTAAAACCGGGGCATGCGGCAGGTCTAACGAAAAGAGAGGGCTGCTTCGCAGCCCAGCGGGAGCAAGCTCCCTCGCCACGGTGGGTGAATTCCTACGAGATTTTCGGAAGCACTTTTTAAGTGTTGTGATCAATATCCAGCTTGCTGAACGTCACTTTCCCGCCTTCGCTGGAATAGCCGCTGTTGTCTTGCACGTACACCCCAGCCTTGAAGTACAGCGGCTTGACCTTCCATTTGGCGCTGACGGTGGTGTACCAGCTATTACCCGCCGCAGTAATACCCAGGTCGCCGGTACGATCAAGGTGGAGCCGGTAACTGAAGGACTTATCAAGTTTCACGCCGGTGGCGACGGTGATAACCCGACCCTCATCGTCATCGGGGTGCATGCGGACCTTGGCGACGATGTTGCCGGTGTCGCTGGCATCCTTGTACTGGTACTCCAGTTTCACCATGGGTTTGCTGCTGTCCTTGGCATGAATCTGACCGATCACTATCTTGCCGCTGCTGGGTACCTGGTTGACGACCAGGGTTGCACTCAATTGATTGTCGGCATCGGGATACAGCCAGTTGCGCAAGGTGCCGTCTTTGTAGGTCTCTCGCAATTCGCTGCGCGGATAGATCGCGTTTTCAGTCTTGGTGCCGGTGACCGGTGACCAGAAATACACCGTGCTGCCTTCGGAATTGAAATATTTATCCTTGAATCCATCCAGCAGCCGAGGCGTTTCGATGGTTTTCGGCGGACTGCCTTCGGGAATGCTCAGGTTCCAAGTTGCAAGATCGACCATGTTCGGATCCTTTCTGTACAGAAGAAATGATTCACGCCACAGCCGGAGGCTCTAGGACGCGCTTTCGCAGACGCCAAGAGGGGGCGGGATCGAACTTTTTCGCGTTCATCCGGCGGAGGGCTGGCGTCAACAGTCCGTCAGAGTTGTGTTTGCCGCTTTGGTGCCCGAGATGGTCGACCGTTAGTCGGTAAGTGCGATTTTTTTTTGAACGATGGCGATATGACAGCTGTCGCTTTACCGCTTTCGATGGCACATGAGAGGCGCATGCCAAAGACGTTCAGACGCCAGGGCAAGCAGCGTTCCATGCTGCTGAGGCGCCTTGAAGCGGATCAAAGGTTGTGATCGATATCCAGCAGGCTGAACGTCACTTTCCCACCTTCGCTGGTGTAGCCGGTGTTGTCCTGCACGTACACGCCCGCCTTGAAATAGAGCGGCTTGTCGCTCCAGGTGGTGCCGACAGTGGTGGCCCACTCGTAACCGGCCGCGTTAATGGTCAGGGCGCCGGCAGGGCTGAGGTGAATCAGATAAGAGAAGGACTGATCAAGTTTCACCCCCGTGGCGATGGTGATGACCTGGCCCGATTCGTCGTCGGGCTTCATGCGGACCTTGGCGACGATGTTGCCGGTAGAGCTGTAGGTTTTGTACTGGTATTCCAGTTTCACCATGGGGCTTGTGCTGTTTTTGGCGTGGATCTGGCCAATCACGATCTTGCCGGTGCTGGGCACCTGGTTGACGGTCAGGGTCGCGCGCAGTTTGTTGTCCGCCGCTGAGTACAACCAATTGTGCTGGGTGCCGTCGCTGTAGGTTTCCCGCAGTTCGCTGCGCGGATAAATGGCGTTGTCAGTCGTGGCGCCGGTCACGGGTGTCCAGAAGAACAGGGTGCCGGATTCGGAGTTGAAGTATTGGTCCTTGAACCCATTCACCAGTTGAGAGGTTGCGATGGTCGCCGGAGGGCTGCCTTCGGGAATGCTCAAGTTCCAGGTGGCGAGATCGATCATGATCAGCTCCTTATAGAGGGGGTAAAAATAATTAACGTCCAGCAAGAGGCTCTAGCTCGCGCTTTGCGAACGTATTGATAGCGCAAGAGGGAGACATTTTGATGTCCGAACGTCGGATGATTGACGTCAATTGCCCGACGTTGGTGTCGTTGCAGTTTCTGTGCCCGAGGTGGGTGACCGTTAGTCGGCTATTTCGGGCTTTGTCTGATGATGGCGCGATGACACCTACTGCTTTTTGCAATCCCGGTCTAGAGTGAGATCACAGTATTTGTCCGCTTTGCGCCGCAAAACGGACGTGGCGCCCCGATAAGAGAAGCAGCATGGAATGCGCGCAACCAACGCTTGGCGAAGATAGTTCCGTCCTTTTGATTGTTGATGATTACCCTGAAAACCTGCTCAGCATGAGAGCGTTGTTGCAGCGTCAGGATTGGAAAGTCATGACCGCGGCCTCGGGCATCGAGGCCCTTAATCTGCTGCTCGAACACGACATCGATCTGGTTTTGCTGGATGTTCAGATGCCCGACATGGACGGTTTCGAAGTGGCGCGCCTGATGCGCGGCAGCCAGCGCACGCGGCTTACGCCGATCATTTTCCTGACCGCCAATGAGCAATCCCAGGATGCGGTGATCAAGGGCTACGCCAGTGGCGCCGTGGATTACCTGTTCAAACCCTTCGATCCGCAGATCCTCAAGCCCAAGGTCCATGCGTTGCTGGAGCATCAGCGCAATCGCCGGGCCTTGCAGCGTCTGAGCCAGGACCTGGAAGCCGCCAGGGCCTTCAACGCCTCGGTGCTGGACAACGCCGCTGAAGGGATCCTCGTGGTGGATGAGAACGGTTGTATCCGCTTCGCGAACCCTTCTACCTGCCGTCTGCTCAATGCCACCGCTGAGCAGTTGCAGGGAAGGCCGTTCCTGGATTTCCTGCAGAAACCGCACATCCCCGAGTGGGCCAATTCTGCTATCCATACCGCTTATTGCCGTGGCGAAACCTGGCGTTTGCACGATGCTGTGCTGCGCACCGCGCCGGGCCAGCAGGTGTCGGTGGCGTTGTCCTGTGCGCCGCTGCCCTCGGAGCAGAAGGCCATGGTGGTGACACTTCAGGACATGTCGGTGGTTCGCCACCTGCACCAGCAACTCGAATACCAGGCCGTCACTGACCCGCTGACCGGTTTGCTCAACCGCAGGGGGTTTTATCAGACCGCAGAAAACCTGCTGATGCGCAGCGAACGGCTGGAAAGCAACTGGGTGCTGCTGTACCTGGACCTCGACGGCTTCAAGCGGGTCAATGACTCGCTGGGCCATGACGCCGGAGACCGGGTATTGCGCTGGGTGTCGGAACAGCTGAAGGCGTGCCTGCGCCCGTTCGACATCCTGGCGCGGCTCGGCGGTGACGAGTTCACGGCCCTGCTGGACCTGGAACTCCCGGAGCAAGCGGCCAAGATTGCCGAGAAACTCATCGAGCGGGTTTCGCTCTGCCAGCAGATCGAAGGCATGGACGTGGCGCTGGGGGCCAGTATCGGCATTGCGACGTATCCGGACTGCGGTGCCAATCTTGATGGTTTGCTGCGGGCGTCCGACATTGCGATGTACGAAGCCAAGCGGGCCGGCCGTCAGCAGTACCGTTTTTATGATCACGAAATGAACGGTCGAGCCCGTTCACGGCTGATGCTTGAAGAAAGCGTGCGCTCGGCCATCGAGAACCGTGACTTCAATATGGTCTATCAACCCCAGGTGAGCATCAGCGATGGGCGAATCCGTGGGTTCGAGGCGCTGTTGCGCTGGCAGCACCCGAGTGTCGGCGATGTGCCACCGGGGCTGTTCCTGCCGTTGCTGGAGGAGGCACGGTTAATCAGCCGGTTGGGCAGCTGGATTTATCATCGCAGCGCGGCCCAGCGCAAAGTCTGGGAACGGATATTTGCTGATGATCTGGTGCTGGGGGTGAGCCTGAGCAGCACCCAGTTCGGCATGCCTAACCTGGTGACCGAATTGCGCCAGGTCTTGGAGCGCCATGCCTTGAAGCCCCGGCAACTGGAGGTCGAGGTGACCGAGGATGCGTTAATGCGCAACCCCGACGAAACCCATAAGCAACTGCGGCTGCTGCGTCACCTCGGGGTACGGGTGGCGCTGGATGATTTCGGTTCCGGGCCGTGCTCACTGGCGCATCTGCGCGACCTTGAACTCGATACCCTCAAACTCGACCGACATTTGATCGCCCGCCTGCCAGATTCGCACCGGGATGCAGCGCTGGCCGCCTCGGTGATCGATTTGTGCACACAGTTGGGCTTGCGAGTGATCGCCGAAGGGGTCGAGACACCGGAGCAATATCAGTGGCTCAAGGCCCATGGCTGTGAGTATGTGCAGGGGTTCCTCGTAGCGCGACCCTTGGTGGCCGAAGACACCAATGCCTTCGCCAAGCCTTTCGACTGGAGCGCGGTGCAGGCCTGAATTCGCTACACTGGCTGTCTTTTGTGACTGTGTTACCGAACGATGACCGCGCTCAAATACCTCCAGGCCTATCCCGCCGCCCTGCAAGCACAAGTGCAGCAATTGATTGCCCAGGATCGGTTGGGCGATTACCTGCACCAGCGCTATCCCGGCCGGCATCCGGTCCAGAGCGACAAAGCCCTGTACGGCTATGCACTGGAGCTCAAGCAACAGTACCTGCGTAACGCACCGGCCATCGACAAGGTGCTGTTCGACAACCGCCTGGACCTGACCCACCGTGCCCTCGGCCTGCACACGGCGGTTTCACGGGTGCAGGGCGGTAAGCTCAAGGCCAAGAAAGAAATCCGCATCGCTTCGCTGTTCAAGGACGCGGCGCCTGAGTTTCTGAAAATGATCGTGGTGCACGAACTGGCCCACTTCAAGGAATCAGACCACAACAAGGCGTTCTACCAACTCTGCGAGCACATGCTGACGGGCTATCACCAGTTGGAATTCGACCTGCGGGTGTACCTGACCTGGCGGGATCTGCAACAATACAAGGAATGACTGAATGGATGTCAGCAAGACCAAAAGCAGCTTCTATCGTCGTTTATATGTGGCTTACCTGATCGACAGCGGCGTGGCCAGCAACGTCCCGGCGCTCACCGAGGCTACCGGCATGCCGCGGCGCACCGCCCAGGACACCGTTGCAGCATTGGCGGACCTGGATATCGTGTGTGAGTTCGAGCAGCAAGAGGGCGCTCGCAACCATGCCGGGGGTTATCGGATTCGCGATTGGGGGGCGATTGATCGGGGGTGGATCGAGGCGAACTTGCAGCGGATCAAAGCGGTGTTGGAATATCCGTAGGAGCTGCCGAGTGCAACGAGGCTGCGATCTTTTCCGGGACAGTTGAGTCCCAAGCGAAAGATCAAAAGATCGCAGCCTTCGGAAGCTCCTACGGGCGATGCATGCCAATGTGTGGAATCCCATCCTCCATATATTCCACACCCACCGCCTCAAACCCGTACCGCCCGTAATACCCCCGCAGATGCGCTTGCGCCGACAATGAGATCGACGTACCGGGCCAGTGCTTCTCGGCCTGCTTGAGGCCCTGTTCCATCAGCGTGTGACCCAACCCTTTGCCCCGTGCTTGCGGCGCGATGACCACGCGACCGATCACCACGTCACTGTTATGCGAGTGCGGGTCGAGCAAACGAAGGTAGGCCACCAAGTGATTGTCTTGCCAGGCCATCAAATGGCAGGTGTCGCCCTCCAGATCCAGGCCGTCGACGTCCGGGTAGGCGCAGTTCTGCTCGACGACGAACACTTCGGCGCGCAACTTGAGAATGGCATACAGCTGTTCCTTGCTCAGGTCACTGTGGTGTTTGCAGACCCAATCGATATCCATTTTTGAATTTCCTGAAGAACCTGATGCCGATATTAAGCGGGCTGTCTGCGGAAGTCTCTTTCTCCGTCGACCGAAAAATCTGTGACAAAGGCCAAAATGCCATCATTCCTTTGTCGCGGCGTTGTCTTCTTTGTGTAATCTTCGATCCAGTGCTGTGCAGCGGTTTCCATGAGCTAATGTTAGGACCGGATGTCTGGGGATATCCCTTGAGTGCCGGCAAAAAACACACCGGGCTTTGCACCCTTTAAGGATGTTTAGCATGCCGCGATTGCATCGAGCTCTTGCTTTGATCGGGTTGCTGTTGCTGAGCCACAACGCCTGCGCGCAGAAACTGCGCCTGGTTGCCGATGGCTGGCCGCCTTTTACCGACTCGACGCTGGTCAATGGTGGCTTGGCGACCGATATTGTCAGCACCGCCCTGGCGCGGGCCGGTTATGCCAGTGACTTCGAGCAAGTGCCCTGGGCCCGGGCGATGCTGGGCATCAGCGAGGGCCGTTATGACGTACTGGTCAACGCCTGGTACAGCGAGGAGCGCACCCATGTGGGCCAGTTCTCGGCGGAGTACCTGCTCAACCGCGTGCGCTTCATCAAGCGCAAGGACGCACCGATCCAGTTCGACGACCTGCATCAGTTGTATGCCTATCCCATTGCCGTGGTTCGCGGTTACGCCTACTCCAAGGCGTTTGATGAAGACGGGCAAATGCAGAAAGTCCCTGTGCATAACTTCGCGATGGCCGTACGCATGCTCGCCGCCAACCGCGTGAAATTAACCCTGGAAGATGAATACGTCGCCCGCTATTACCTGGCTCGGGAATCGCCCAAGGTGCGCAACGCCGTAGAGTTCCTGCCCAAGCCATTGAGCGAAAACAGCCTGCACATTCTGGTCAGCCTGAAGAATCCGGAGCATGAGCAGATCGTGGCGGGGTTCGATCGGGAGATTGCGGCGATGAAGGCGGATGGGAGTTATGCGCGGTTGCTGAAGGCGCATGGGATGTAGGGCCTGAACGCTACGGCCCTCAAGCCTCGCTTGTATCCTTGATCAAATGCGCCGCCAACGTGCGCAACGGCCCCAGTTGCCGGCAGATCAACGCCAGTTGTGTCTGCACCAGTCGTTGGCCTTCGTCGATTTCATCGGGCATCTGCTCCAGTTCATTGGCCAAGGCTTCTTCTTCGTCACTCTGAATCGCGATCGATTGTTTGCTCGCCAGGCCCTGGGCGATTTCGTCCAGACTCGTGGCCAGTTTCACTCCCGCGCCGTCGATCAGGTACTCGCGTACTTCCACCGGCAGCTCGGTACCGCGGTGGGCGCCCAGGCCTGACAGGTAGCTGAGCAGGGTGTGGGACAACACCAGGAAACGGAACCCCACATCGGCTTCCTTACGGAAATGCCCCGGCTCCATCAGCATGTTTGCCAGGGTGGTGGACAGCGCGGCGTCGGCGTTGTGGGCGTTACGTCGGGCCAGCCGATAGGCCAGGTCATCACGCTTGCCCGCAGCGTATTGCTGCATGATCTGTCGCAGGTAAATGCTGTTGCAGGTCAGCGTGTTGGCCAGCACCTTGTTCAGTCGACGGCCTTGCCAATCGGGCAGGAACAGGAATACGGCAAGCCCCGCAATCAGGCTGCCAAGCAAAGTATCGAACAGGCGCGGAAGTAGCAGCCCGTAGCCGTCGCCCACTTGGTTGAAACAGAACAGCACCATGATGGTGATCGCGGCGGTGGCCAGGGTGTAGCGGGTTGTGCGATTGGTAAAGAACACCACCCCGGCGGCAATGGCGAAGCACGATTGCACCAGCGGATTGGGAAACAGATCGAACAACGCCCAGGCCACTGTCAGGCCGATGGCGGTGCCGATGATCCGCTGGCCGAGCTTGCGTCGGGTGGCGCCGTAATTGGGTTGGCAAACGAACAGCGTGGTGAGGATGATCCAGTAACCTTGGGACGGGTGGATCATATGCACCATGGCGTAACCCACGCTCAGGGCCAGTGGCAGGCGCAGGGCATGGCGGAACAGCAGCGAGGTGGGCGTAAGCTGCGTGCGCAAGCGTACCCAGACATCCTTGAGGTTGCGCGGCGAGCGGTCCAGCAGGCTGCTGTCGGTGGCGTCGGCCAGGGCGTCGGGGTTGCTCGCATCGCTGAGCAAGCGGTCGAGGGTGCCAAGATTCGCCGACAATGCCCGCAACGAACGCAGTAAGCCGCGCCAGGCCGGGTTGCTTTGGATGCGCAAGTGTTCGAGGGAGGCGTGCAGGTCATTCAATGCCTCGGCGAAGCTGTCGCCATAGACGAACGGCTGGCGCAACTGGATCGATTCGGCCAGCGCCTGGCAGGCCTTGCCTTGCTGGCGCAGCAGGCGCTGGCAGCGGAACAGCACGTCGCTGTGGAAGAAGGCCTCGGCCAGTGCGTTGTAGGGGTAATGGGAAGAACTGGCGCGTTCGTGGATGTCCTGGGCAAGGAAGTACAGCTTCAGGTATCGGCTGACTTTCGATCCCGGTCGCCCGTTGCCCACGCGGTGCAGGATGATTTCCTTCGCCGCGTTGAGCGCCGCGACCACACGGCCGTTCTGTTGGGCCAGTTCCAGGCGTCGGGCTTCGACGTCCAGGTGGCGGATGGGCTCCAACAGCGACGATTTGAGTTTCAGGTAACGCCCCAGCTCGCGGAACAGCCGCGCCAGGCTCTGCTGCACCGGTTGGTTGGAAAACAGCGCTTGCCACAGCACCGAGAGCAAGCCGTACCACGCCGCACCGGCCACCAGTAGCAGGGGTTCATGCCAGAAATCGGTGAGCGCACCACCGCGCTGGTCCACACCGATCACGGTGTAGACCGAGAGGATCAACGTGGCCGAGGCAATCGCGCCATAGCGCTCGCCCAGGGCGCCGAGCATGGTCAAGCCGAAGCTCGCCAAGGCCAGGGCGATGATGAACAGGACGGGATAGGGGAACAGCAATTCCACCGACAGCGCCGCGACGGTGAAGCACACCAGGGTCACGGCCAGCGCGTTGAGGCGCCCCTGCCAAGTGTCATCGGTCTCGGCCAGGGCGCTGGCGATGATGCCCAGGAAGAGGGGGATCAGCAGCGCCATCTCATCCAGATACCAGCACAGCCCCATGCTTCCGGTCAGGGCGATGAACACCCGCACGCTATAACTGAATTTATCCAGCGCCCACAGGCGCCGCAGAGACTGGCTAAACGAGGTCGATGACATGAAGTGCACGGGCCTGACGGGCGATGACGCTAAATTGAGGCACTAATGACGCCGACGCAATGGCGGCGATCACATCTGAGCGCAAAAAATGTTCCGAAATGCACCACCAACCTACTGTGGGAGCTGGGTTAGACGTATTGCGCGGCTGCGTAGCCGGAAGCCCAGGCCCACTGAAAGTTGAAGCCGCCCAGATGCCCGGTGACGTCCAGCACTTCACCAATGAAATACAGCCCGGGGCTTTTCAGTGATTCCATGGTCTTGGAGGAAACTTCCCGAGTGTCGACGCCGCCCAGGGTGACTTCGGCGGTGCGGTAGCCTTCGGTGCCGGCCGGGACGACGTTCCAGCTCGCCAGTTTCTCGGCAATGTCCGCCAGTTCCGCGTGGGTGTATTGCTTCATGGGTTTGGAGGTGAACCAGGTATCGGCCAGCAGGGTGGCCATTTTCTTGGTGAACAACTCGCCCAGCAGGGTTTTCAGTTCGCTGTTGGGGCGTTCGGCCTGTTGCTGTTGCAACCAGGCTGGCACGTCGTGGTCCGGCAGCAGGTTGATTTGCACCGCATCCCCCGACTCCCAGAACGACGAAATCTGCAAGATCGCCGGGCCGCTGAGGCCGCGGTGGGTGAACAGGATGTTTTCGCGAAAGCTCTGGTCGTTGCAGCTCACCAGACAATCCACCGAAGTGCCCGAAAGTTCGGTGCACAGTGCCTTGAGCTGATCGGTGATGGTGAACGGCACCAACCCGGCGCGGGTCGGCAGCAGTTGGTGGCCGAATTGCTTGGCCACTTGATAGCCGAAACCGGTAGCGCCCAGGGTTGGAATCGACAGCCCGCCCGTGGCGATCACCAGGGATTGGCAGGTGATGGCCCCGAGGGTGGTTTGCAACAGGTAGCCGCCCTCGGTTTTTTCGATCTGTTGGATCGAGGTGTCCAGGTGCAGGCTGACGCCGGCCTGGTCGCATTCATCCAGCAACAGGCCAAGAATGTCGCTGGACTTATTATCGCAGAACAACTGGCCGAGCTTTTTCTCGTGATAGGGCACGCCGTGCTTGGCCACCAGGGCAATGAAATCCCACTGGGTGTAGCGGGCCAGCGCCGATTTGCAGAAGTGCGGGTTCTGCGAGAGGAAATTGCCAGGTTCGGTGTACATATTGGTGAAATTGCAGCGCCCACCACCGGACATGAGGATTTTCTTGCCGGCCTTGTTGGCGTGGTCCAGCAACATCACTTGCCGCCCGCGCCCCGCGGCGGTCAGCGCGCACATCAACCCTGCGGCGCCAGCGCCAATGATCACGACTTCGGTAGAGCGCAAAACGGTGTCCTCTAATGTGTCAGCACAAAACCCATTGTGGGAGCGAGCCTGCTCGCGATGAGGCCGGCACATTCAACATTGATGTTGTCTGACAGTCCGCCATCGCGAGCAGGCTCGCTCCCACAGTTTGATCTCTCTTTTTTAGGTGATCGGTTACAGGATGCGCACCCGCAACGACCGTCCCTTGATCTTGCCATCGTTCAGGCGTTGCAGCGCCTGTTTGGCGATCCCGCGCTCCACGGCCACATAGGCCTGGAAATCGAAAATCGCGATCTTGCCGACCTGGGCACCGGGGATGCCGGCCTCGCCGGTCAGGGCGCCAAGAATGTCGCCGGGGCGAACTTTGTCCTTGCGGCCGGCACCGATGCACAGGGTGCTCATGACCGGCAACAGCGGGCCGCCGCTTTGCGGCGTGAGGTTGTCCAACTGGTCCCAGCTCAGCGGCGACTTCTGCAGTTGCTCGATGGCCTGGGCGCGGTGAGCCTCGGACGGCGCCACCAAGCTGATGGCGACGCCTTTTTCACCGGCGCGCCCGGTACGGCCGACACGGTGGATATGGATTTCCGAGTCCCGGGCCAGTTCGACGTTGATCACCATGTCCAGCGCGTCGATGTCCAGGCCGCGGGCCGCCACGTCGGTGGCCACCAGCACCGAGGTGCTTCGGTTGGCGAACATTGCCAGCACCTGGTCACGGTCGCGCTGTTCCAGGTCGCCATGCAGGCCGACAGCGGAGATGCCTTTAGACGTCAGGTGATCGACGGTTTCCTGGACTTGCTGCTTGGTGAAGCAGAACGCCACGCAGGAGGCCGGGCGGAAATGCGCCAGCACCTTGACCACCGCCTCCATGCGCTCTTCGGGGGAGATCTCGTAGAAGCGTTGCTCGATCTGCGCGTCGGAGTGAAACGCCTCGGCTTTGACTTGCTGCGGGTTGCGCATGAACTTGGACGACAGCTGTTTGATGCCCACCGGGTAGGTAGCGGAAAACAGCAACGTCTGGCGGCGTTCCGGGGTCTGCTGGATGATGTCTTCGATGGCGTCGTAGAAACCCATGTCGAGCATGCGGTCGGCTTCGTCGAGGATCAGCGTGTTGAGGCCGTCGAGCACCAGTGAGCCCTTGCGCAGGTGCTGCTGGATGCGCCCCGGCGTACCGACGATGATGTGGGCGCCGTGCTCGAGGGAAGCGATCTGCGGGCCGAACGACACGCCGCCGCACAGGGTCAGGACCTTGATGTTGTCTTCGGCACGGGCCAGGCGACGGATTTCCTTGGCGACCTGGTCGGCCAGCTCGCGGGTCGGACACATCACCAGTGCCTGGCAGCCGAAAAAGCGCGGGTTGATCGGGTTCAGCAGGCCAATGCCGAAAGCCGCGGTCTTGCCGCTGCCGGTCTTGGCCTGGGCGATCAGGTCCATGCCCTTGAGGATCACCGGCAAGCTTTGCGCCTGGATCGGCGTCATCTGGGCATAACCGAGTGATTCGAGGTTAGCCAGCATGGCGGCGGACAGCGGCAAAGTATTAAAAGCGGTGGCAATGGTGGTCACGGGACTGGCCTGCAAAACAAAATGTCGCGCAGTGTAGCAGCCTCGTGCCACTTTCTTCGAAAGTTCTGGACGAGCTGTTGTGGCGAGGGAGCAAGCTCCCTCGCCACGTGGATCTAAGCGTCTCTAATGCTCGATATGCTCATCCGGCCGCTTGGCGCGCCGCCCGTCCTCCTTCGACAACTGGGAAAAAATCGTCGCCGCCAGCATCGCCATGATCCCCACCGTCACGAACGTCAACTGGAACGCGCCCAACACCGTGTCCACCCCGTCGTTCCCAACCTGGGCGGTGAAGCCGCCGAGCAGGGCGCCGGCGCAGGCCACGCCGAGGCTCAGGGACAGTTGTGCCACCACCGACAGCAGGCTGTTGCCGCTGCTGGCGCTGGCGTCGTCCAGGTCGATCAGGGTCACGGCGTTCATCGCGGTGAATTGCAACGAGTTGACCGCCCCCAGCACCGCCAGGTGGGCCAGCAGCAGCCAGTACGGGGTCTGTTCGCTGACCAGGCCCATGCTTGCCAGCATCAGGCCCAGGGCCAACGTGTTGGCGGTCAGGACGATGCGATAGCCCAGGCGTTCGATCAGCGGCCGGGCCACGGACTTGGCGAACATGGCCGCCGCCGCCAGGGGCAGCATGCTCATCCCGGCCTGGGACGGTGAATAACCCAGGGCCACTTGCAGCAGTAACGGCACCAGGAACGGCAGTGCGCCGCTGCCCAGGCGGGCGAACAGGTTGCCCAGAATGCCCACGGCGAAGGTCCGGGTCTTGAACAGCGACGGCG
Organism: Pseudomonas sp. LBUM1664; assembly: GCF_059695895.1. Lineage (NCBI taxonomy): Bacteria > Pseudomonadati > Pseudomonadota > Gammaproteobacteria > Pseudomonadales > Pseudomonadaceae > Pseudomonas > Pseudomonas sp. LBUM1664. Next base: position 460,705 of record NZ_CP166791.1, read on the forward strand.
CGAACAGCGGGTTCTCGACGTGCCCGGCCCGCAGCCAATAAGCGGCCAGGCAGGCCATGCCGCCGAACAGCAGCAACATCACCCGCAAGTGCGGCAGGTGCAGTTCACCCAGGCCTTCCATGGCGATGGTGATCAGCACCATCGCCGAACCGAACAGCAAGAAGCCCAAGCCATCGAACCGGGTGCGCTCACTGCCGCGCAGGTCCGGGATGAACTTCCACACGGCATAACAGCCAATCACCCCCACGGGCAGGTTGATGAGGAAGATCCAGTGCCAGGTCAGGTATTGCACCATCCAGCCGCCCATGGTTGGGCCGATCAGCGGGCCGAGCAGGCCGGGGATGGTGATGAACCCCATGATCCGCACCAGCTCCGAGCGCGGGTAGGTCCGCAGCACCACCAGCCTGCCGACCGGGATCATCAGCGCACCGCCCAGGCCCTGGATCACCCGTGCGCCGATCAGCATGCTCAACGAGCTGGACAAGGCGCACAGCAGCGAGCCGAAGCTGAACAAGAGGATCGCGCCGAAGAAAATTTTCTTGGTGCCGAAGCGGTCGGCGATCCAGCCCGAGGCCGGGATCAGCAACGCCACGGTGAGCATGTAGGCAATGATCACGCCCTGCATGCGCAGCGGGTTTTCTGCCAGGTCATTGGCCATGGCGGGCAGTGCGGTGTTGAGGATGGTCCCGTCCAGGGATTGCATGAAGAAGGCAATCGCCACGACCCATGGGAGCCAGCGGGCGGTGACGGCGTCGAACGGTGCGCGGTTGGGCATGGGACCTCTTTTTTTTGTGTCAGGGGTGTCTGTGGTGGCTGCATCGCGGGCAAGCCTTGCTCCCACACAGACCGGTGGACATTCTGTGGGAGCAAGGCTTGCCCGCGATGCTTTTTACAGGGTCAAGGTCAAACGCTTGACCAGTGCCCCTGGCAACAACATTGAGGCCGTGGCGCGCTGGCTGTAGGTGCTGGCCGAGAGCAGAAGTTCGCGCTCCCGGGTCAGGCCTTCGAGCTGCGCGCCGAGCAGGCTGTAGACACTGTCGTCGAAGCGCATGGTACTGACCGGCGCCTGGATCTGCCCGTTCTCGACCCAGAAGGTGGCGAAACGGGTCATGCCAGTCAGGCGTGCAGCGGGTTGGTCCGAGTAGTTCAGGTACCAGAGGTTGCTGATATACAGCCCGGTGCCGAGGCTCTGGAGGATGTCGTTCTGCTCCAGGAGGCCTTCGTTCATGACCAGCGCCGTGGGGTACTCGTCGCTGCTGGCGCCGTTGGCAGTGAGGCCGTATTCGGCGGCGCTGCGGGAGTTGATCAGCCGCGCATTGGCCGTGCCTTTGGCGATCAGCGCCAGGTCATCGCGCGGATAACCTTCGTCGGAAAACGCCGGGCTCAAGGAGCCACTGACCTGCTCACTCAGCCACACGTTGGGGCTGAAGCAGGCTTCGCTGGCGTAAAACTTCTGCAATGGGCTTTGCTTGCTGGCGATTGCCCGCGCCGAGAACCCGCCCCAGCTGAGCATCCCCATGATCTCTTCCAGCGCGGCCGGCGCCAGGTAGGCGCGGTACTCGCCGGGCGGCAGCGTACGCAACGGCCGGCCCAGGAACGCCAGTTGCTGGCGGGCCTGTTCGAAGCGGCGGGCAAAGCCTTCGCTGCTCCACTCATGCCCGGCGTAGCTGGCTTTTACGGCCTGACCGTTTTCATGGAACAGGCTGAAATCGAAGTTGAAGCTGTTGGCCTGATGCCAGCCGAACGCCCCCAACGAACTGGCAAAACCACGGCTGATGGGCCCGGCGGCATAGAACCCCACCAAGTCCAGACCTTCGGCGGCGCGGGTGATTTCAGCCACGGCCTGTTCGGTTTCCGGCAGTGGATGAGCCTGCACGTTGTTGCTCTGCCAGTGGTTGTGGTTGAGCAGCAGGTACGGATCGAGGGGCAGCAGCGGCAAGGTTTCTCGCAGCTGTTGCAGGCCTTCGGCGAGGCGTTGGACGTCCGTTTTGGCCTCGCCCGACAAGGTGATCTGCAAATCAGCGTGGCGCCCATCGTTGATCAGCTTGAAACTGACATTGGCCTGTTGCACCTGCCCGGCCTGCCGGACTTTGCCATGGTTGAAACGTACGAAAGCCGAGGACTCGGCGGCGTAGCCGAGGGTGAACTGCTCGGGCTGGCGCAGTGCATTGCGCAGCCAGTCGACCAACGTCTGGAACGCCCCGGCCTGATTATCGACGGTGCTCATCAGGCGTCTCCCCCAAACACATCAACATTGCTGAACACGCACGCCGGCGACGCATGGCCGACGCGGATGACCTGGTTCGGTTCGCCCTTGCCACAGTTCGGCGTGCCCAGGACCTGGGAGGTGCCGGCGTCGCCCACGGCGCGCAGGCTCTTCCAGAACTGCGCGGAAATCCCTCGGTAGTTCGGGTTTTTCACCACGCCTTTGAGCTCGCCGTTTTCGATCAGTTGACCCCACTCGCAGCCAAACTGGAATTTGTTGCGGGCATCGTCGATGGACCAGGAGCGGTTGGTGCGCATCAGCACGCCGTGCTCGATGCCCTTGATCAGTTGCTCCACGGATTGGTCGCCCGGCTCAATGTTCAGGTTCGCCATACGGTCGATGGGCGGGCGGTTCCAGCCGCAGGCGCGGCTGTTGGCAACACCGTCCATGCCTGCGCGAAACTGCGACAGCGCACCGCCCAGCGGGCGCAGCAACAGGCCTTCACGAATCAGAAACTGCTTGCTGGCGGCGGTGCCGTCGTCGTCATGGCTGTAGCTGGCCAGCTCCTCGGGAATGTCTGGGTCGAAGGTCACGTTCAACAGGCTGGAACCGTATTGCAGGTGCCCGAAGTCGCTGGCCTTGACGAAACTGGTGCCGGCGTAATTGCGCTCGTCCCCCAGGATGCGATCCAGCTCCAGCGGATGGCCGATGGACTCGTGAATTTGCAGCATCATCTGGTCGGGCATCAGCAACAGGTCCCGCGGACCTTGCGGGGTGTTCGGGGCCATCAGCAGCTGCAGGGCCTGGTCGGCGATGTTCGGCGCGGCGCCTACCAGACCGCAGCGGCTGATCACATCGAAGCCACCCTGCTGGCCGAAGTTCTCGCGGCCCAGGGTGCGGGTCTGGCTGTCGTGACCATCGAAGGCGGTGACATCCAGGGCCGGGTAGATAAAACGCTGGGCCTGGCGCAATTCGGCGCCGGCGCTGTTGAGGTAGATCTGCTCGACCTGGGTCAGGCCGATGCTGACTTGCCAGTTCACCAGACGCTCGTCCTGGGGCACCGAGGCCGATTCGTCGCCGAGCAATTGGTAGCAATCGCTCAGGGACGCGAAGGCTTGATCGAAATGAGGTGAGAAGTAATCGGCTCGATCGCTGGACACCGCTTGCTCGCGCAGGTCGAGCAGGGCATGAGGCCCAAGCTTGCGGGCTTGTTGCCCGGCCCGCTCCAGCGCCGCTTGCAGGCCGGCCTGGGACAAATCGTTAGTGGCCGCATAGGCCTCGACGCCGTTGACCCGCACGGTGAGCATCACCCCTTCGTCGCGGCTCAGGCTGGGCGGCTCGGCGACATTTTTGCGTACCGACAAATGCTGGCTGGACTCGCGCACGTAACGCAGGGAAAAGAATTCAGCGCCCGTGCGCAAGGCAGCAAAACGCTGCTTGAGCTGGGGGTGGAAATCGAACATGAAACCTCCTTGGATGGAGTGGCGGTGCAGCGACGTGCGGCGAGGGAACATTGGCGCGGCGGCACTAGATTAGGCCGGGGCGAGGGAGGGATCAAGGTAGAAAAGGAATACTGGGGTGCCTGGGCGGACGCTATCGCGAGCAGGCTCGCTCCCACAGTTGATCTTATCGAACACACAATCTGTGTCCGCCGCAGATCCCCTGTGGGAGCGAGCTTTCTCGCGATGGCGGTGTAGCGTCTTACTGAGCCATAGGCCCCACTTCGCGCATGGGCTTGCCGCGCACTGGCGCGTCGCCGGCCACGTAGTACGGTGCGGTGCTGCGTGGCAGGGGCTGGCGGCCGCGGATTTTGTCGGCGATTTTCTCGGCCATCATGATCGTCGGCGCGTTCAGGTTGCCGGTGGTGATGATCGGCATGATCGAGGCATCAACCACTCGCAGGCCTTGCATGCCATGCACGCGGCCTTCGCTGTCCACCACCGCCATGTCGTCGGTGCCCATCTTGCACGAGCAGGATGGGTGGAAGGCGGTTTCGGCGTGCTCGCGGATGAACTGGTCCAACTGCTCATCAGTCTGCACCTCGATACCCGGGCTGATCTCACGACCACGGAATGGGTCCAGCGCCGGCTGCTGCATGATCTCGCGGGTCAGGCGGATGCCGTCGCGAAACTCCTGCCAGTCCTGTTCGGTCGCCATGTAGTTGAACAGGATGCTCGGGTACTGGCGCGGGTCCTTGGACTTGGCCTGGATCCGGCCACGGCTTGGCGAGCGCATGGAGCCCATGTGCGCCTGGAAACCGTGTTCTTTCACGCCATTGCTGCCGTTGTAGTTAATCGCCACTGGCAGGAAGTGATACTGGATGTTCGGCCAATCGAAATCCGGGCGGGTGCGGATGAAACCGCCGGCTTCGAACTGGTTGCTGGCGCCGATGCCGGTGCCGTTGAACAGCCACTCGGCACCGATGGCTGGCTGGTTGTACCAAAGCAGCGACGGGTACAGGGACACCGGCTGGGTGCAGGCGTATTGCAGATACAGCTCCAGGTGATCCTGCAGGTTTTCACCGACGCCCGGCAGGTCGTGGACCACCGGGATGTCGAGGCTTTCCAGCAGTTTGGCCGGGCCGACGCCGGAGCGTTGCAGGATCTGCGGCGAGGCGATGGCACCGGAGCACAGCAGCACTTCTTTGCGGGCACGGGCCTCGATGCGCTCATCAGCAGCACCCACCAGGTAACGCACGCCGACCGCGCGTTTGCCTTCGAACACGATCTTGTCGGTCAGGGCGTGGGTGACGATGGTCAACGTCGAGCGCTTCTTGGCCACGTCCAGGTAACCGCGAGCGGTACTGGCACGACGGCCGTTCGGCGTCACGGTGCGGTCCATTGGGCCGAAACCTTCCTGCTGGTAGCCGTTGAGGTCGCAGGTTTGCGGATAACCGGCCTGCACGCCGGCTTCGACCATGGCGTGGAACAGCGGGTTGTTGCCGGCCTTGGGCGTGGTCACGCTGACCGGACCGTCGCCACCGTGGTAGTCGTTCGGGCCGATGTCGCGGGTTTCGGCTTTACGAAAATACGGAAGGCAGTCCAGATAGGTCCAGTCTTCCAGGCCTGGCAGCTTGGCCCAGTTGTCGTAGTCCAGGGCGTTGCCGCGGATGTAGCACATGCCATTGATCAGCGAAGAACCGCCCAGGCCCTTGCCGCGCCCGCATTCCATGCGGCGGCCGTCCATGTGCGGCTCCGGGTCGGTCTCGTAGGCCCAGTTATAGCGACGGCCCTGCAGCGGGAACGCCAGGGCAGCGGGCATTTGTGTGCGGAAGTCCAGGCGATAATCCGGGCCACCGGCTTCGAGCAGCAGGACGGTGACGCCTTCGTCTTCGGTCAGGCGGGTCGCCAGGGTATTACCGGCCGAGCCGGCACCAATGATGATGTAATCGAATTCTTGGGACATGAAATGCACCCTCTTTTGATGGTGGTCAGGCCTGGCGAGTGCTTTGCACTCGATCGCGAGCAGGCTCGCTCCCACATTGGAATGCGGGCTCCTGTGGGAGCGAGCCTGCTCGCGATGGCGGCTTCAGAGGCGACGCCGGCTTAGAACACCGAGGCGTAATCGCCCAGTTCGACCTGTACCGATTTGATGCGTGTGAAGTTGTTCAGCGAGCTGATGCCGTTCTCACGGCCCACGCCCGATTGCTTGTAGCCGCCGACCGGCATTTGGGCCGCGGATTCGCCCCAGGCGTTGATCCAGCAGATGCCGGCTTCGAGCTGGTGAATCACGCGGTGGGCGCGGTTCAGGTCGCGGGTCACGATGCCGGCGGCCAGGCCGAAGTCGGTGTCATTGGCGCGGCGGATCACTTCTTCTTCAGTGTCATAGGTGAGGATGCTCATCACCGGGCCGAAGATTTCTTCACGCACGATGGTCATCTCGTCCGTGCAGTCGGTGAACACGGTCGGGGCGACGAACGCGCCCTTGGCCAATTCACCGTCGGTCAGGCGACTGCCGCCGCACAGCAAACGCGCGCCCTCGGCCTTGCCTTTCTCGATGTAGCCCAACACGCTTTCCATGTGGGCGAAGCTCACCAGCGGGCCGAAGTTGGTGTTTTCGTCTTCTGGATTGCCGATGCGGATCCGCGCTACGCGCTCGGCGATCTTGGCTTCGAACGCGGCCTTAAGAGGGCTCGGCACGAATACGCGAGTGCCGTTGGTGCAGACCTGGCCTGAGCTGTAGAAGTTGGCCATCATCGCGGTGTCGGCGGCGCGATCCAGGTCAGCGTCGTCGAAGATGATCAGCGGCGACTTGCCGCCCAACTCCATGGTCACGTCCTTGAGCGAAGAGCTCGACGCGCTGGCCATGACCTTCTTGCCGGTGTCGGTGCCGCCGGTAAAGGAGATTTTCTCGATGCGCGGGTGCTCGGTCAGCCAGGTGCCGACTTCCCGGCCGCTGCCGGTCAGTACGTTGAACACGCCCGCTGGAACGCCGGCTTCGGTGTAGATCTCGGCCAGTTTCAGGGTGGTCAGCGAGGTGACTTCGCTCGGTTTGAAGATCATCGCGTTACCGGCCGCCAGGGCCGGTGCGGATTTCCACAGGGCGATCTGGATCGGGTAGTTCCACGCGCCGATACCGGCCACCACGCCCAGGGGCTCGCGGCGGGTGTAGACGAACGAAGTGGTGCGCAGCGGAACTTGCTCGCCTTCGATGGCAGGCACCAGGCCGGCGTAGTATTCCAGCACGTCGGCGCCGGTGACGATGTCGACGTAGCGGGTTTCGGAGTAGGCCTTGCCGGTGTCCAGGGTTTCCAGGGCCGCCAGCTCATCGTTGCGCTCGCGCAGGATGTCCACGGCGCGGCGCAGGATGCGCGAGCGCTCCATGGCGGTCATGGCGGCCCAGGCTTTCTGACCTTTTTCGGCGCTGACCACCGCGCGTTCGACGTCCTCTTTCGTTGCTCGCTGCACCTGGGCGAGCACTTCACCGTTGGCAGGGTTGATGGCTTCGAAAGTGGCGTCGCCGCTGGCATCGCTGTACGCGCCATCGATGTAGAGTTTTTGCAGTTCGAAACGGGCCATAAAGTCCTCGCAAGTGCATGAGTGGTTGGCTTAACCACCGGGCGTGTCCTTTACAGCTGACTACGCAGGTCGGTGACGGTTCAGGTGCCGAGCGGTTCTGTGTGCTCTGACATTCCTGATTTGGCCAATTGGAAATCCATGTATTCGTAAGCGATCCGGTGCGCCTGGGCGGTATCGAACGCGTCTCCCGACAGCGCTCCGCGCAGCCACAAACCGTCAATCAAAGCGGCCAGGCCCCGTGCCGCGCTGCGGGCCTCATCGAGGGGCAACATGCGGCGGAACTGGCAACACAGGTTGGAATACAGACGGTGATCGTTGATCCGCTGCAACCTGTGCAAAGACGGGTGATGCATGCTGGTGGCCCAGAAGGCCAGCCAGGTTTTCATTGCCGGGCCATTGACTTGGCTGGCGTCGAAGTTGCCTTCGATAATCACCTGCAGGTGAGCCCGCGGGCTTGCGTCCTTGAGCGCCTGACGGCGCGCGGTGACGTTCTCGCTCAGGACTCTCATCAGATACTGGGCCGTGGCCGCAATCAGGCCGTTCTTGTCCTGAAAGTAGTGACTGATGATGCCGTTGGAGACACCGGCCAAACGGGCGATCAGCGCAATGCTGGCGTCCCCCATTCCGACCTGATCGACCGCTTGCAACGTGGCTTCGATCAATTGCTGGCGGCGGATGGGTTGCATACCGACCTTGGGCATCTAGCACATCTCCTTAGGCCATCCGGCGGACGAATTTCGTCTATCGGAACGAAGGCCAGTCTATTTTGTTTTGATTGAACGTTCAATCAACAAAGAATAAGTTCTGCGACAAAGACGTCGCTGTTTACCGAAATTTTCTACGCTGAGAAGGCGTGATATCCCCGCGGTGCAGGGCGAGGGCTTTTCGGGATGTATTTATAACACTCGTCGGTTGGCTGCCCCACTTACCGATTGGTTGAAATCGCAGCTCTTGTGGCGAGGGAGCTTGCTCCCGCTGGGTTGCGAAGCGACCCCAAAACCTGGCATCGCATAGCTTCAGGATACCGAGGTGTTTGTGTTTACGACTGCTGCGCAGCCGAGCGGGAGCAAGCTCCCTCGCCACGGTTGTCAGCATTCCAAGCCTGCTGGACAGTTCTTCAAATTTGATACCCCGCACAAACAAAAACGCCGCGAGATGATCGCGGCGTTTTTGTTGGCGTTGGCTTAGCCCAGGTTCTTGCCGAGCAGTGCGTGGTACAGCTCACTGTCGCCCAGAATCCCGACGACCTCCTGGTTATCGTGAAGCACCAGTTTGTTGCCGGTCTGGTAGCGAATCTGCAAGGCGTCGCGCATGCCGATGTTGGAGTCCACCAGGGTCGGGCGACGGCCCAGGTCTTCGACGGCTTGGCCCGGCACCCAGTTTTGCAGGTCCAGCGCCGCGCCGTTCTGCCGGGCGCCCTTGATGGTGTTGCCTTCGGCCAGGTCGAGCCAGGAATCGCCGCCCGGGTCCAGGCACACCGAACCGTTGACGCGCTTGCAGTTGTCCAGGGTGCGCATCAGGCTGCGGCCGCAGAGTACGTTGAGCGGGTTGGTGTGGGCGACGAAGGTGCGCACGTAGTCATCCGCCGGGTTCAACACGATTTGTTCCGGCTTGCTGTACTGGATGATCCGGCCGTCTTTCATGATCGCGATGCGGCTGCCCAGCTTCAGGGCTTCATCGAGGTCGTGGCTGACGAACACGATGGTTTTGCTCAGCTTGCGTTGCAGTTCCAGCAGTTCGTCCTGCAGGCCCTGGCGGATCAGCGGGTCAAGGGCCGAGAAGGGTTCGTCCATCAACAGGATGTCGGCGTCCATCGCCAGGGCGCGGGCCAGGCCGACCCGTTGCTGCATACCGCCGGACAACTCGTCGGGTTTCTTGTTGCGCCACTGGGTCAGGCCCACCAACTCAAGCTTTTCGTCGACCAGCTTGCGTCGTTCCTTTTCCGGGCGGCCCTGCATTTCCAGGCCGAAGCTGATGTTCTCGCGCACCGTCAACCAGGGCATCAGGGCGAACTTCTGGAACACCATGGCGATGCGTTTGGTGCGCATCATCTTCAGCTCGGCGGGTGTGCAGGAAGCAATGTCGATCTGCCGGCCTTCGTGCTCGACGAACAACTTGCCGCGACTCACGGTGTTCAGGCCATTGATGCAGCGCAGCAGGCTGGATTTGCCGGAGCCGGAAAGGCCCATCAACACGCAGATTTCGCCTTTCTCGATGTCCAGGCTGGCTTTTTCCACACCGACGATTTGCCCGGTTTTCTTCAGGATTTCGTTGCGGGTCATGCCTTGGTCAAGCAATTTGAGGGCTTCGCGTGGATCCCTGGAGAAGATCACGTCGACCTGGTCGAAGCGGATTATGCTCATGCGTCACCCCCTACTTTGGCGTCGGGTTGTTTGCAGATTCGGTCGAGCATGATCGCCAACAGTACGATCGCCAGGCCCGCTTCGAAGCCCAGGGCGATATCGGCGGTGTTCAGTGCGTTGACCACGGGTTTACCCAGGCCGTCGGCACCCACCAGCGCCGCGATGACCACCATCGACAACGACAGCATGATGCACTGGGTGATACCGGCCGCGATGCTGGGCATCGCATGGGGCAGTTCGATGCGCGACAGCAGCTGGCGACGGGAGCAGCCGAAGGCTTTGCCGGCGTCCATCAGTTCGTCTGGAACGTCGCGGATGCCCAGGTAGGTCAGGCGGATGGGCGCGGCAATCGCGAACACCACCGTGGAGATCAGACCTGGGACTACACCCAGACCGAAAAGGGTCAGGGTAGGAATGAGGTACACGAAGGTCGGCACGGTCTGCATCAGATCGAGCACCGGACGCATCAGGGTGTAGAACATCGGCTTGTGCGCGGCAACAATGCCCAGCGGCACGCCGATCAAAACGCAGACCAGGGTGGCGAACAGCACCTGGGCGAGGGTTTCCATGGTTTCCTGCCAGTAACCCAGGTTCAGGATCAGCAGAAAGGACGCGATGACGAAGACGGTCAGGCCCCATTTGCGCTGGATGAAATGAGCCAGCAGGGCAATGAGGCCGATCAGGGCCAGCGGGTTGAACCAGGTCAGCGCAAACGTCACGCCGTGAATCATCGTTTCCAGAAACAAGGCGATCGCGTCGAAGGTGTTGGCGCCGTGTTGCGTCAACCATTCGACGAAGCCCGCTATGTACTGGCCCAAGGGTATTTTCTGATCAATGAGCATGGTAGTGAACGTCCGCATGCAAGGGATAAACAGCCCGGGCGGGCGAACCCGCCCGGCATAAGCAATTATTGGGCGAGCTTGGCTTTCACGGCCTCCAGGCCTGGTTTACCGTCAATGGTGGTCACGCCAGCGAGCCAGGTATCGAGCACCTGTGGGTTTTTCTTCAGCCACGCCTTGGCGGCGGCGTCAGGCTTCATCTTGTCGTCGAGCACGTTGCCCATCAGCGTGCTCTCCATGTCCAGGGTGAACACCAGGTTTTTCAGCAACTGACCAACGTTGCTGCATTCCTGGGCGTAGCCCTTGCGGGTGTTGGTGTAGATGGTTGCCTGACCGAAGTTCGGGCCGAAGTAGTCGTCACCCCCGGTGAGGTACTTCATCTTGAAGCGGGTGTTCATCGGGTGCGGTTCCCAGCCCAGGAACACCACGGCGGTGCTGCGCCGCTGGGCGCGATCGACCTGCGACAGCATGCCGGCTTCGCTGGACTCGACGACCTTGAAGCCGGCGTCCTTGAGGCCGAAGGCGTTCTTGTCGATCATGCTCTGGATCAGGCGGTTGCCATCGTTACCCGGTTCGATACCGTAGATCTTGCCGTCCAATTCCTTCTTGAACTTGGCAATGTCGGCGAAATCCTTGAGACCTTTTTCATACAAGGCTTCGGGGACCGCCAGGGTGTACTTGGCGTTCTCCAGGTTGGCGCGCAGGGTTTCCACGGTGCCCGCTTCGCGATAGGCCTTGATGTCGTTTTCCATGGTCGGCATCCAGTTGCCGAGGAACACGTCCATGTTCTTGCCGTCGGCCAGGGACTTGTAGGTCACCGGTACGGAAATCATGGTGGTCTTGGTCTTGTAGCCCAGGGCGTCGAGTACCACGCTGGTCGTGGCCGTGGTCACGGTGATGTCGGTCCAGCCGACATCGGAGAAGTTAACGGTGCTGCATTGTTCGGGTTCTGCAGCGTTGGCCAGCATTGGAAGACTCAACATGGCGGCCAACAACAACGGCGTGGAACCTTTCATGGGTGGACTCCTGGTGTTTTATCGGCAGTGTCCGGTCAGGACAACCGCGCTTATGGATGTTGCGGTTGGTGGCGCGTGGGCACTCTTCTGACACGCGGCCTTGCAAACGAGCCGTAACTGATCATGTACCAGTGCAAATCTGACGCCTACAGGGTGGGTCGTATCCAGTACAGGGAGGGTCGCATCCAGTGTCGGTGACGTCGTTTACAGATTTTTTCCGCCCTTGGCAGGCCCCTGATACGCAAAAAAACGGCGTAAAACCGGGGTAAGAACCGGGCGGCGCTGGTGGGCATGATTGCGTCGGTGTCAGACGTCGAACGCCAGGGCAAAAGCCCGATGATGCGGCCATCCCGGCGTTGAGCGTAGCAGCTCCGTCACCGGGCGCTCCTGCGCCCGGATGTGCTCGTTCTGGAGGTTCTCGGCAATGGCAATCAGCGTGTTCGACCTGTTCAAAATCGGTATCGGCCCGTCCAGTTCTCATACCGTGGGGCCCATGCGCGCCGCGGCGCTGTTCGTTGAAGCCCTGCGACAAAAAGCGCTGCTGCACGATGTGCGCCGGGTCGAGGTGCAGTTGTTTGGCTCCCTGTCGGCCACCGGCATCGGCCACGGCAGCGACAACGCCGTAATCATGGGCTTGATGGGCGAGTGGCCGGACGCAATCGACCCTTCGCAGATTGGCACCCGCATCGAGCTGTTGCGCGAAACCCAGACTCTGCTGCTGGACGGTCGCTTGCCGGTGCCTTTCCTGTGGTCCCGGGACATGCGCCTGATCGATGAAAACCTGCCGTTCCATCCCAACGCAATGACGCTGGTGGCCGAGGGCGACAACGGTGAGTTGCACCGTGACACCTATTATTCGGTTGGCGGTGGCTTCGTCGTCGATCAGGCCCAGGCGTCCAGCGGCGTGGTGGACCTGGATCGCACCGAGCTGCCTTACGATTTCTCCAGCGCTGAAGAACTGCTCGAACTGTGTCGCACCCACCACCTGCGGGTGGCCGAATTGATGATGGCCAACGAAAAGGTCTGGCGCCCGGAAGAGGAGATCCGCAGTGGCCTGATGAAACTTTGGCGGGCGATGCAGGATTGCGTCGAGCACGGCCTCAAGCATGAAGGCATCCTGCCTGGCGGTTTGAATGTGCGCCGGCGTGCGGCCAAATTGCACCGCAGCCTGCAAGAGCTGAACAAGCCGAATGTCATTGGCTCGACCCTGAGCGCCATGGAGTGGGTCAACCTGTTCGCCCTGGCGGTCAATGAAGAAAACGCCGCCGGTGGGCGCATGGTCACGGCGCCGACCAATGGCGCGGCGGGGATCATTCCGGCGGTGCTGCATTACTTCATGAAATTCAGCGAAGCGGTCACCGACGCCAACGTAGTGGATTATTTCCTCGGGGCGGCGGCGGTGGGGATCCTGTGCAAAAAGAATGCATCGATCTCCGGCGCCGAAGTCGGTTGCCAGGGCGAAGTCGGTTCAGCCTGCGCCATGGCGGCGGCCGGTTTGGCGGAAATTCTTGGCGCCACGCCGGAGCAGCTGTGCAACGCGGCGGAAATCGGCCTGGAACATAACCTCGGCCTGACTTGCGACCCGGTGGGCGGCCTGGTGCAGGTGCCGTGCATCGAGCGCAACGCGATTGCTGCGGTGAAAGCCATCAATGCCGCACAAATGGCGCTGCGCGGTGATGGCCAGCATTTCATCTCGCTGGACCGGGTGATCCGCACCATGCGCGATACCGGCGCCGACATGCATGACAAATATAAAGAGACATCGCGGGGTGGGTTGGCGGTCAGTGCGGTGGAGTGCTGAGGCCGGGCTGCATTCCTACGCAGAGCGTGGGAACGATCACTGCTCACTAAATGAACACCAACGGGTAAACGCGCCACCTTTTAGCGCGTCGCAAACAGACAAGACGCCTGTGCTCGCTTCAACTGCGGTATGCCGCCCTACCGTCCGTCATCCGCGCCTGTGGTGATACCCGTTGCGCAAGCGCCGAAGCCCTGTTCCCACAAGTGCTACCGATCTGCTCACAGACCGCTGTGGCAAGTGCCTGCCGCCATTGATGAGGCTTATAACCCGTACTCGATGTGCGCCTTATATAGACAGGCTGCGATGTCGTTTTCAGGAGTTATTGAACGCGCATTCAATTTTAGGCATGGCAATTGCTCTATCCCGATAAAGCCCCGTCTCACGCAAGAGAACGATGGCAATAACAAGAGCCTCCGCCTGAGGCCATCACCCGCTTTGTGTGAGGAGATACCGCGATGACGACGTCCAACTCCGGGGCCCAGCCCCAGAACCGTGCGCCTCAATCCATCGGCTTTTTGCTGTTGGACAATTTCACGCTGATTTCCCTGGCGTCCGCGGTAGAACCGCTGCGCATGGCCAACCAGCTGTCCGGCCGCGAGCTGTATCGCTGGACCACCCTCACCGTCGATGGTGGGCAGGTCTGGGCCAGTGACGGTTTGCAGATCACCCCGGACGCCTCCATGCACAAAGCACCGGCACTGGACACCGTCATCGTCTGTGGCGGCATCGGCATCCAGCGCACCGTCACCCGTGAACACGTGTCGTGGCTGCAAGGCCAGGCCCGTCAGTCCCGTCGCCTCGGCGCGGTTTGTACTGGCAGCTGGGCCCTGGCGTGCGCCGGCCTGCTGGACGGTTTCGATTGCAGTGTGCACTGGGAATGCCTGGCGGCGATGCAGGAAGCTTTCCCGCGGGTATCGATGAGCACTCGCTTGTTCACCCTCGACCGCAACCGCTTCACCAGCTCCGGCGGCACCGCGCCGCTGGACATGATGCTGCACCTGATCAGCCGCGATCACGGTCGTGAACTGTCGGCGGCGATCTCCGAAATGTTTGTCTATGAGCGCATCCGCAACGAGCAGGATCACCAGCGCGTGCCGCTCAAGCACATGCTCGGCACCAACCAGCCGAAGTTGCAGGAAATCGTGGCGCTGATGGAAGCCAACCTCGAAGAGCCGATCGACCTGGACGAATTGGCGGTGTACGTCGCCGTGTCCCGGCGTCAGCTGGAGCGCCTGTTCCAGAAGTACCTGCACTGCTCGCCGTCGCGCTATTACCTCAAGTTGCGGCTGATTCGTGCGCGGCAACTGCTCAAGCAGACGCCGATGTCGATCATCGAAGTGGCGTCGGTGTGCGGTTTCGTCTCCACGCCGCACTTCTCCAAGTGCTACCGCGAATACTTCGGCATTCCACCGCGCGACGAGCGCGTAGGCTCCAACACCACGCAACAGGTGGCGATGATGCCGCTGCCACAGGCCTTGGTGCTGTCGCCGCTGTCCGGCCCGCTGTCGGCGTTGAGCCAGGCGCGTAATGAGTCGACGTTTGCCAGTGTAAGGCTCTAGACCGAGGCGCCTGTATTCGCGAGCAAGCCCGCTCCCACATTCGACCGTATTCTCACGGTAGAACTCGGTCAAATGTGGGAGCGGGCTTGCTCGCGAAAGGGATCAATCAGGCGCTATGGTTCTGTTGGTATTGCGCCAATGCCGGTAACAATTGCTTATCTATCGCCCGGCGCACGGCCGGCAGGATGGTCGCACTGCTGGTGTACATGTTCTTGACCATCAGGCGCAGTTCATTGGCGCGGGCCTGGTCCAATCCCCGCACTGCACACTGGCAGGCCTGCTCGGCGGTGGAGCCGCTGGGTATCTGCAGTCCCAGGGCCTTGAGCTGGCCCAACAGGTCTTCCTGGTCGATCAATTCGGCGTGCATCATGACGCTTTTCCTTGTTCAGGGATTGGGGTCGTGACTCGATTCTGGTAGCCACCCGCAGCGGCGGCAAGGGCAAATTGTCGCAATGGCCCGGATACCTATGAACAGGTCGTTTTCGGCTAACTCGAACAGGCGAGGACTGGGCACACTGGCCTCAAGCTGAATCACGATGGTTTGGTCACCCTCGCGCGACAGCTCCTCCAGTCACGCAACCTGCCCCGATCCTGTCACGGCTTGATCGGGGATTTTTTTGCTCGCGTGATTGCTGATCGTTTATGGCAGTGCGATGACTCGACCGATGTACGCCGGTGGCGGCAGGTCGGATTGCTCCTCGATCAGTGCGCTGAGCTTGCCCAGGGTTTGCTCGGTGAAGGGTGTCGAACGCGGGCCGGCCAGGTCGACGTGCAGCAGCATTTGTTCATTGCCCGCGAGCGCTTTGTCCCCGCCTGACAGGTGCAGGCTGTGGTAGAGGTGCAGGCGTTTGGAGTCATGGCCGATGATTTGTGTGTGCACCTCTACCTCGGCGTCGAGCTTCACTTCGTGCAGGTAATTAAGGTGCAGTTCGAGGGTGAACAGCGAGTGGCCACTGGCTTCGCGGTTCTGGCTGTCCATGCCGAGCCCGTCCATCAGGGCGTCGGTGGCGTAGCTGAATATCAGCAGGTAAAAGGCATCGCGTAGATGGCCGTTGTAATCGACCCATTCGGGGAGGATGCGGGTTTGGTAGGTGGTGAGGGTGGGCATGATGACAATCCAACTGAAGATTGGGATTCATGTGGGAGCGGGCTTGCTCGCGAAGGCGGTGTATCTGCCGCAAGATATTTAGCGGATGTACCGGCCTCTTCGCGAGCAAGCCCGCCCCCACAGGGGACTATTCGGTGAAGGCCATTCCATGCTTGGCCTTGGTGGCCTTCACCGCCGCCAGCACCGCCAGCAGGCAATCATCACGATAGCGCTCCAGGGCCGAAATGCTGTGGTTGCCCAGTTGTTCACGCGTGCCGTCCACCACGTCGTCGATCAGTTTCTCGGTCAGCTCCGGCGCCGGCAGGTAGGTCCAAGGCAGTTGCAGCGCCGGGCCGAACTGGGCCATGAAGTGGCGCATTCCGGCATCGCCGCCGGCCAGGGTGTACGTCAGGAACGTGCCCATGAACGACCAGCGCAATCCCGCGCCAAAGCGGATGGCGTCATCGATTTCGCCAGTGGTGGCCACGCCGTCGTTGACCAGGTGCAGCGCCTCGCGCCACAGGGCTTCGAGCAGCCGATCGGCGATGAAACCGGGCACTTCCTTGCGCACGTGCAGCGGCCGCATGCCGAGGGATTGGTACACCTGCATCGCTGCCTGCACTGCTTCGGGCGCGGTGTTTTTGCCGCCCACCACTTCCACCAGCGGCAACAGGTAAACCGGGTTGAACGGGTGCCCGACCACGCAGCGTTCCGGGTGGATGGAACCTTCGTAGAACTCGCTCGGCAGCAGCCCTGAAGTGCTGGAGCCGATCAGCGCGTTCGGCTTGGCGGCGGCGCTGATCTGGCTGTGCAGTTCGAGTTTCAGCTCCAGGCGCTCGGGGGCGCTTTCCTGGATGAAGTCGGCGTCGCGCACGCATTCTTCGATGGTCGCGACAAAGCGTAGCCGGTCCTGCGAGGCACCGGGTGCCAGGCCTTGTTTCTCCAAGGCGCCCCAGGCGTTGGCGACGCGCTTGCGCAACGCCGACTCGGCACCCGGCGCCGGGTCCCAGGCCACGACGTCCAGGCCATGGGCCAGGGCCCGGCTGACCCAGCCGCTGCCGATCACACCGCTGCCCAGGGCGGCGAAGGTTTTGATGTCGGTGATAAAGCTCATGGTGATTTCCTGAAAAGAGTGAAGATCCCCTGTGGGAGCAAGGGGGAGGTGTCTGGTCAGCCGCGTTGGGTCAGGCCCATTTTCTTGCGGCCCTCAGCCGGGGTAAGCACGCGTGCCCCGAGGCGGCTGAGGATTTCGCCGGCGCGTTCCACCAGTTGGCCATTGGTGGCGAGTACGCCCCTGTCCAGCCACAGGTTGTCTTCCAGCCCGACCCGTACGTTGCCCCCCAGCAGCACGGCCTGGGCGGCCATTGGCATTTGCATGCGGCCGATGCCGAAACCGGCCCACACGGCGTCTGCCGGCAGGTTGTCGACCATGGCTTTCATGGTGGTGGTGTCGGCCGGCGCCCCCCACGGAATGCCCAGGCACAGCTGGAACAGTGGGTTGTCCAGCAGGCCTTCCTTGATCAGTTGCTTGGCGAACCACAGGTGACCGGTGTCGAAGATTTCCAGTTCGGCCTTGACCCCCAGCTCGGTGATGCGCTTGGCTCCCGCCCGCAGTTGCGCCGGGGTGGAGACGTAAATAGCGTCGCCGTCGCCGAAGTTCAGGGTGCCGCAATCCAGGGTGCAGATTTCCGGCAACAGCGCTTCGACGTGGGCCAGGCGGGTCAGCGGGCCCACCAGGTCGGTGTTGGGACCGAACGCCATCGGGTGTTCGCCGCCACCGATCTCCAGGTCGCCGCCCATGCCGGCGGTGAGGTTGACGATGATGTCCACGTCCGCCTCACGGATACGCTCCATCACCTCGCGGTACAGCGCCACGTCGCGGCTGAACTTGCCGGTCAGCGGGTCGCGAACGTGGCAATGGACCACCGTGGCCCCGGCCTTGGCGGCCTCGACGGCGGCCGCGGCGATCTGTTTCGGGGTGACCGGTACGTGAGGGCTCTTGGCGCTCGTGTCGCCAGCACCGGTGAGTGCGCAGGTGATGATGACGTCGTGGTTCATGGTGCGGGTTCCTTCAGGCGAGGTGAGTCACTGCGCAGTCGCTTGGCGCTGCGCAGAGGGATAACGTTTGTTCAGTGGCTGGTCAGTTGCAGGTTGTCGGCGGCTGGTTTGCCATCGAAGGTGGTCACGCCTTCGAGCCAGCGCTGCTTGTCTTGCGGATGGTCCTTGAGCCATTGCCGGGCCGATTCGAGCGGATCCTTGTGATCCAGCAGCGGCTGCATCATCCGGCTCTCGTCTTCGGCGCTGAAGGTCAGGTTGCTCAGTAGGCGGCTGACGTTCGGGCATTGCTGGGCGTAGTCCGGCGCGGTGACGGTCCACACCGTGGCCATGCCTTCGTTCGGGCCGAGGGCGTCTTCGCTGCCGGTGAGGTAGGTCATTTGCACGTTGATGTTCATCGGGTGCGGTGCCCAGCCGAAAAACACCACGGCTTCCTTGCGCCGCACGGCGCGATCAACGGCCGCGAGCATGCCGGCCTCGCTGGACTCCACCAGCTGGAACTTGCCCAGGCCGAACTGGTTCTTGGCGATCATCGCTTTGATCTGGGTATTGGCGCCGGAGCCAGGCTCGATGCCATAGATCTTGCCGCCCAGTTCCTTCTCGAACTTGGCGATATCGGCGAACGTCTTCAGGCCCTTGTCAGCCAGGTAAGTCGGTACGGCCAGGGTGGCGCGGGCATCCTTGAGGCTTGGCTGTTCCAGCACCTTCACCTGCTTGGCCTCAACGAACGGGGTGAGGGTCTGGGTCATCAGCGGGTTCCAGTAGCCCAGGAACATGTCCAGGCGCTGGTCGCGGATGCCGGCGAAGATAATCTGCTGGGAGGCACTGGTCTGTTTGGTCTTGTAGCCGAGGCCGTCGAGCATCACCTGGGTCAGCGCGCTGGTGGCGATGACGTCGGTCCAGTTGACCACGCCCAGGCGCACGTTCTGGCACGTAGCGGGCTCGGTCGCCATGGCGGCGGAGCCCAGGAAGGTGGTACCGCTCAATGCAAGAACGCAGTAGTTGATCAATCGTTTCATGGCGGGGTCCTCGGCAGATCATTGTTATGGGGTCCGGCATCTACGCGCCGGTGATGCCAAGTTACGCAGCCGGGTCTTTGGCAAAGCGCACTGCGGCGACTCGCTCTTGCACTGCAGCGACCTGTCCTCTTGAACGGCCCTTGCAACTGGGGTATCAAGGTCCGCACGCGACCCGCCAACCGAGTGCGCTCCATGTCCC
This sequence comes from Pseudomonas sp. LBUM1664, assembly GCF_059695895.1. NCBI lineage: Bacteria > Pseudomonadati > Pseudomonadota > Gammaproteobacteria > Pseudomonadales > Pseudomonadaceae > Pseudomonas > Pseudomonas sp. LBUM1664. The sequence continues at coordinate 479,867 of NZ_CP166791.1, forward strand.
AGGATTTCTACTTCTTGTTGATGCCGGGTTTTTCGGCCATCGGTTTCATTTCGGCGATCGAGCCATTGCGGGTCGCCAATCGCTTTCGCGGCGAGTTGTACCGCTGGCATGTGTTGAGCGCCGATGGCGGGGCGGTACTGGCGAGCAATGGCATGTCGGTCAACGCCGATGCGACCCTTGAGCCGCTGAAGAAGGGCGCCACGGCCTGGGTGGTGGCGGGGTTCGAACCGCTGAAGTTCGCCACCCCAGCATTGGAGCGCTGGCTGCACCGGCTGGACAACGAAGGCGTGACCCTGGGCGGGATCGACACCGGCAGCGTGGTCCTGGCCGAGGCGGGGCTGCTGGAAGGACACCGTGTGACCCTGCATTGGGAAGCGATCGAGGCGTTCAAGGAGTCTTATCCACAACTGAGCGTGACCCAGGAGCTGTTCGAAATCGACCGCCGTCGCATCACTTGCGCCGGTGGCACGGCTTCCATCGACCTGATGCTGGATCTGATCGGTCAGGCCCACGGCGCCGAACTGGCGATTCAGGTCAGCGAACAATTCGTGCTCGGCCGCATCCGCCCGCGCAAAGACCACCAGCGCATGGAAATCGCCAGCCGTTACGGCATTCGCAACAAGAAGCTGGTGCACGTCATCGGCGAGATGGAAACCCACAGCGAACCGCCCCTGAGCACCTTGGCCCTGGCCGAGTCCATCAACGTCACGCGGCGCCAGCTCGAACGCCTGTTTCGCCTGCACCTGAACGACACCCCCAGCAACTTCTACCTGCGCCTGCGCCTGGAAAAAGCCCGGCAACTGCTGCGTCAAACCGACATGAGCGTGTTGGAAGTGAGCATCGCCTGCGGCTTTGAATCACCGTCGTACTTCACCCGCAGTTATCGGGCACGGTTTGCGCGCTGCCCGCGAGAGGATCGGCGGCGGCAGGGGGATGGGCGGGAGGTGGTTTGACAGAAGATTTCAGGCTACACACAAGGCAAATGTGGGAGCGGGCTTGCTCGCGAATGCGACTTAACATCCAACATCAGTGTTGACTGAAATTCCGCTTTCGCGAGCAAGCCCGCTCCCACAGAGATCTGCTTTGCTTAGGATGTTGTGTCGGGCTTATTTCTTCACCAACGCCGAACACGCCGCCTTATACGCCTCATGCTGATACTTGTTCAGCGTCGCCGGTAGGGCGAAGTCGTGTTTCTTGTTCTGTGCATTGATGGTCTGCGGCGACAGCAGTGTCACCTCGCAGCCCTCCAGCAACTGGAAAACCCCTTCGATCTTGAACGTGGTCGGCCCGCCGGCGAACTCGCCTTTCTTGCTGCGCTTCTTGATGGCAATGCGTTCGATACCGTTATCCGCCACAAACGCCCGCACCTGGGCAGCAAAGGCCTTGACGTTGACGGCTTCGTCATCGTCGTCCAGGGCAATTTTCTTGGTATTCAGCGCGACGTGGCTCAACGCCTGTTGATCCAGCGAGGCAACGGCGATGATCGCTTCGCTGCCTTTGATTTCGATGCCGCAGATTTTCATGTGAATCCCTTTACCGGTGGTGCGTGCAGCTTACCGTGCTAAGCGGTTTCTGACGCATCACTCCTGCCCAATCGACTCCAAAAACTCCGATCGATCATCGCTCATCTGGGCCATGCAGTCGTTTTCGGCGATTTTGTAGGCCTCGCTGCCGGGTTTGGCCGGGAAGGCTGCGATGGCGCAGTCGGCGTCCCGCTGTTTTTGCCACAGTTGTTGGGCGGTCTTGATCTTGGTGGTGATGTCGTTGAGTTGGGCTTTGTCACTGGCGTAGCGGGTTTGCAGGCGTTCGTTGAGGCCCTGCAGGTTTTCGCTGAGCAATTGTTCGGCGGCGTTTTTGCCGTAGACCGAGCAGGCCAGGGTCTGGACGTCGTTTTCCACGGCGTCGCAGGGGTTTTGTTCGGTGTCTTGGGTCGCGTGTGCGACGGTGCTGATCAGTGCCAAAGCCAGGAGTATTGATTTCATTGCGCCGCCGCTCGAGTCCAGTGAAAGCCAGTAATGGCGGATTCTGGCGCAAGCGCCGGGTAAAGAACAGACGGGTAGGGTGGGCCAGTCACAGTCCTTTACCTGTGATTGACGCTTTCGGCAATTCCCCTGTCGTTTTTGCACCCGGTCGCCACGGCCCTCAGGCATATGCTGGCCCCAAAGCGCCGGCACACGATTCGGCGCATGAATCGCTGACAAAAGGGGACTGCCTGATGAGCCCAGCGCAATTGCACGCCGACAGCATCGTTATCGACGGGCTGATCATTGCCAAGTGGAACCGCGACCTGTTCGAAGACATGCGCAAGGGCGGCCTGACCGCAGCCAACTGCACCGTGTCGGTGTGGGAAGGTTTCCAGGCCACCATCAACAACATCGTGGCCAGCCAGAAACTGATCCGCGAGAACAGCGACCTGGTGATCCCGGTGAAAACCACCGCCGACATCCGTCGCGCCAAAGAACAAGGCAAGACCGGCATCATCTTCGGCTTCCAGAATGCCCACGCTTTCGAAGACCAACTCGGCTATGTCGAGATCTTCAAGCAGCTGGGCGTCGGTGTGGTGCAGATGTGCTACAACACCCAGAACCTGGTGGGCACCGGCTGCTACGAGCGCGACGGCGGCCTGTCGGGCTTCGGTCGCGAAGTGGTGGCCGAGATGAACCGGGTCGGCATCATGTGCGACCTGTCCCACGTCGGCTCCAAGACTTCCGAAGAGGTCATCCTCGAGTCGAAGAAACCGGTCTGCTATTCCCATTGCCTGCCGTCCGGCCTGAAAGAACACCCGCGCAACAAGTCCGATGAAGAGCTGAAATTTATCGCCGACCATGGCGGTTTCGTCGGCGTGACGATGTTCGCGCCGTTCCTGGCCAAGGGCATCGATTCGACCATCGACGACTACGCCGAAGCCATCGAATACACCATGAACATCGTCGGTGAAGACGCCATCGGCATCGGCACCGATTTCACCCAGGGGCACGGCCAGGACTTCTTCGAAATGCTGACCCACGACAAGGGCTATGCCCGTCGTCTGACCAGCTTCGGCAAGATCATCAACCCCCTGGGCATCCGCACCGTGGGCGAGTTCCCGAACCTCACCGAGACGCTGCTCAAGCGCGGCCATCCTGAGCGGGTGGTGCGCAAGATCATGGGCGAAAACTGGGTCAACGTCCTGAAGGACGTCTGGGGCGAATAAACGCCGCCGCATCACTGAGTCCTTGACCCGCGGCCCTCTGCGCCGCGGGCAATACCACGAATTTCCGGAGTCAAGTTTCCATGGCCAAAATCGCCCCTCAACTGCCTATCGAAGTCGACAGCGAAACCGGTGTCTGGACCTCCGACGCCCTGCCGATGCTCTACGTGCCGCGTCACTTCTTCGTCAATAACCACATGGGCATCGAAGAAGTGCTGGGCGCTGACGTCTACGCCGAGATCCTCTACAAGGCTGGCTACAAATCCGCCTGGCACTGGTGTGAAAAAGAAGCCGAATGCCACGGGCTGGAAGGTGTCGCGGTGTTCGAGCACTACATGAAGCGCCTGTCGCAGCGCGGCTGGGGCCTGTTCAAAATCCAGGACATCGACCTCGACAAAGGCACCGCCAGCGTCAAGCTCGAACACTCGGCATTCGTCTACGTCTACGGCAAGGTCGGGCGTAAAGTCGACTACATGTTCACCGGCTGGTTCGCCGGCGCCATGGACCAGATCCTCGCCGCCCGCGGCAGTGCGATCCGCACGGTGGCCGAGCAGGTCTACGGCGGTTCCGAAGAAGGCCACGACGACGGCCTGTTCATCGTCAAGCCGTTGTAAGTCGAGGATCGCGCCATGGCTTTTGAAGCAATGTTCCAGCCGATCCAGATCGGCAAACTGACCATCCGCAACCGCGTACTCAGCACGGCCCACGCCGAGGTATACGCCACCGACGGCGGCATGACCACCGACCGGTACGTGAAGTATTACGAAGAGAAGGCCAAGGGCGGCATCGGCCTGGCGATCTGCGGTGGCTCGTCGGTGGTTGCCATCGACAGCCCGCAGGAATGGTGGAGTTCGGTGAACCTGTCCACCGACCGGATCATCCCGCACTTCCAGAACCTGGCCGACGCCATGCACAAGCATGGCGCCAAGATCATGATCCAGATTACCCACATGGGCCGTCGCTCGCGCTGGGACGGCTTCAACTGGCCAACCCTGATGTCACCGTCCGGCGTGCGTGAGCCGGTGCACCGCGCCACCTGCAAAACCATCGAGCCGGAAGAAATCTGGCGGGTGATCGGCAACTACGCCAGCGCTGCCAAGCGTGCCAAGGCCGGTGGCCTGGACGGCGTCGAGCTGTCTGCCGTGCACCAGCACATGATCGACCAGTTCTGGAGCCCGCGGGTCAACAAGCGTACCGACGAATGGGGCGGCAGCTTCGAAGGCCGGATGAAGTTCGGCCTGGAAGTCCTCAAAGCCGTGCGCGCTGAAGTGGGTGACGATTTCTGCGTGGGCATGCGCATCTGCGGTGACGAGTTCCACCCAGACGGTTTGTCCCACGAGGACATGAAGCAGATCGCCAAGTACTACGACGACACCGGCATGCTGGATTTCATCGGCGTGGTGGGCTCGGGTTGCGACACCCACAACACCCTGGCCAATGTCATCCCGAACATGAGTTATCCACCGGAGCCGTTCCTGCATCTGGCCGCCGGTATCAAGGAAGTGGTCAAGGTTCCGGTGCTGCACGCGCAGAACATCAAAGACCCGAACCAGGCCACGCGGATCCTGGAGGGCGGTTACGTCGACATGGTCGGCATGACCCGCGCCCACATCGCCGATCCGCACTTGATCGCCAAGATCAAGATGGGCCAGATCGACCAGATCAAGCAGTGCGTCGGTGCCAACTACTGCATCGACCGTCAGTATCAGGGCCTGGACGTGCTGTGCATCCAGAACGCCGCGACGTCCCGTGAATACATGGGCGTGCCGCACATCATCGAGAAATCCACGGGGCCCAAGCGCAAGGTGGTGGTGGTCGGTGCCGGCCCGGCCGGGATGGAAGCGGCGCGCGTGGCCGCCGAACGTGGGCACGACGTGACCCTGTTCGAGAAAAAAGAATTTATCGGCGGGCAGATCACCACCGCCTCGAAAGCCCCGCAACGGGACCAGATCGCCGGTATCACCCGCTGGTTCCAACTGGAGCTGGCGCGGCTGAAAGTCGACCTGCGCCTGGGCGTGGCGGCTGATGCTGCAACCATCATGGACCTGCGTCCGGACGTGGTGGTGCTGGCCGTTGGCGGGCATCCGAACCTGGAGCAGAACGAGCACTGGGGCGCCGCCGAAGGGCTGGTGGTCAGCAGCTGGGATGTGCTCGACGGCAAGGTTGCGCCGGGCAAGAACGTGCTGGTCTACGACACCATTTGTGAGTTCACCGGGATGTCGGTGGCCGACTTCCTCGCCGACAAGGGCAGCCAGGTCGAAATTGTCACCGACGACATCAAGCCAGGCGTTGCCATTGGCGGGACCTCGTTCCCCACCTACTACCGCAGCATGTACCCCAAGGAAGTGATCATGACTGGGGACATGATGCTGGAGAAGGTCTACCGCGAAGGCGACAAGCTGGTAGCGGTGCTGGAGAACGAATACACCGGTGCCAAGGAAGAGCGCGTGGTGGATCAGGTGGTGGTGGAAAACGGCGTGCGGCCCGACGAAGAAATCTACTACGCGCTCAAGGAGGGTTCGCGCAACAAGGGCCAGATCGACGTCGAAGCCCTGTTCGCGATCAAGCCCCAACCGTGCCTGGAGCAGAGCGGTGATGGCTATCTGCTGTTCCGCATCGGCGACTGCGTGGCGCAGCGTAATACCCACGCCGCGATCTACGACGCCCTGCGGCTGTGCAAGGATTTCTAACGGCTTGTGGATAACCCTGTGGGAGCAAGGCTTGCCCGCGACAAATGTGACGCGCAGCATCTGACTGACCAAGTTGACTGCATCGCGGGCAAGCCTTGCTCCCACAGGAATCGAGCAAGACATCCAGGTTTCTGTGCCTGCAAGACCTGAGGTCTTTGGGAGCTTCACCTATGTTCAACACCCTTCTTCCCATCCTGCTGTTTGCCGCCATGGGCCTTGCTGCCCTTGGCGCCTTGCGGCGGGTGAACATGTGGCGCCGGGGCCGACCGTCAAAAGTCGACCTGATCGGCGGCCTTTTCGCCATCCCCAAGCGCTACATGGTGGATTTGCACCATGTGGTAGCGCGGGACAAATACATCGCCAACACCCACGTCGCCACGGCGGGCGGCTTTGTGCTGGCGGCGGTGCTGGCGATCCTGGTGCACGGCTTCGGCCTGCAGAACCGCATCCTGGGCTATGCCTTGCTGTTCGCCACACTGCTGATGTTCAGCGGTGCGATTTTCATCGCCCTGCGTCGCCGCAACCCGCCGTCACGCCTGTCCAAAGGCCCGTGGATGCGCCTGCCCAAGAGCCTGTTCGCATTCTCCATCAGCTTTTTCCTGGTGACCTTGCCGGTGGCCGGGATCTTGCCGGCTGACTTCGGCGGCTGGGTGCTGGTAGCACTGTTGGGCCTGGGCGTGTTCTGGGGTGTGTCGGAGATGTTCTTCGGCATGACCTGGGGCGGGCCGATGAAACACGCCTTTGCCGGTGCCCTGCACCTGGCCTGGCACCGTCGTGCCGAGCGCTTTGGCGGCGGCCGCTCCACCGGGCTGAAACCACTGGACCTGAACGACCCCACCGCGCCGCTGGGCGTGGAGAAACCCAAGGATTTTACCTGGAACCAACTGCTCGGCTTCGACGCTTGCGTGCAGTGCGGCAAGTGCGAAGCTGCGTGTCCGGCCTTTGCTGCTGGCCAGCCGCTGAACCCGAAAAAACTCATCCAGGACATGGTCGTCGGCCTGGCCGGCGGCACCGATGCGAAATTTGCCGGTAGCCCCTATCCATCTATTAACGGCGGGGGCAAACCTGTGGGCGAACATGCTGGCAACCCCCATCAGCCGATCGTCAGCGGCCTGGTGGACGCCGAGACGCTGTGGTCGTGCACCACTTGTCGGGCTTGCGTCGAGGAATGCCCGATGATGATCGAGCACGTCGATGCCATCGTCGACATGCGCCGGCACCTGACCCTGGAAAAAGGCGCCACGCCGAACAAGGGCGCCGAGGTGCTGGAAAACCTCATCGCCACCGACAACCCTGGCGGTTTCGCCCCGGGCGGGCGGATGAACTGGGCGGCGGACCTGAACTTGAATTTGCTCAGCGAGAAGAAATCCACCGACGTGCTGTTCTGGGTCGGCGACGGTGCTTTCGACATGCGCAACCAGCGGACCCTGCGCGCCTTCGTCAAAGTGCTCAAGGCGGCGAAAATCGACTTCGCCGTGCTCGGTCTCGAAGAGCGCGACAGCGGCGACGTGGCCCGGCGCCTGGGTGACGAAGCGACGTTCCAGCTGTTGGCCAAGCGCAATATCCAGACCCTGGCCAAATACAGTTTCAACCGCATCGTCACCTGCGACCCCCACAGCTTCCACGTGCTGAAAAACGAATACGGCGCTTTCGATGGCAACTATCGGGTGCAGCATCACAGCACCTACCTGGCTGAAGTCATCGACGCCGGTGCCCTGAACCTCGGCCAGCACAAGGGCGACAGCGTGACCTATCACGACCCCTGCTACCTGGGCCGCTACAACGGAGAATACGAGGCGCCGCGCCAGGTGCTGCGTGCGTTGGGCATCGAGGTCAAGGAAATGCAGCGTTCCGGCTTCCGCTCCCGTTGCTGCGGCGGTGGCGGCGGTGCGCCGATCACCGACATCCCGGGCAAGCAGCGCATCCCTGACATGCGCATGGAGGACATCCGTGAAACCGGTGCCGAGGTGGTGGCAGTAGGTTGTCCACAGTGCACCGCCATGCTCGAAGGCGTGGTTGAACCCCGGCCGTTGGTTAAGGACATCGCTGAACTGGTGGCCGACGCCCTGCTCGAAGACGCGGCCCCGAGCAAAACCGCGACCCCGGCCAAACGTGAACCTGCGGAGGTGCATTAATGAGCGACGTTATCCGCCGCGACCCTCGCGCCGAGTGGATCGCCCGCAACCGCTTGCACCCGCTGCACGCGGCCATGCAACCGGTACAGCACAGCTGGATGGGGCCTAACGGCGTCATTCGCAAGAATGTCCACGGTGTGGGTTTCATCGGCCCCAACGGCATCAAGCGCATCGACCGCAGCGGTGCCCAGCAGGGCGGCGCGACCAAACGCACCGCCGCCGCTGAAGTGCAGTTGCCGTTGCACCAGGTGCTGCAACCGGCGTTCTACATCAGTGTGGTGCCGGACATGGTCGGTGGCCGCCTCAGCAGCCACGACCGCGATCTGCTGGGCCTGGCCCATCAGCTTGCGGGTCCGGAAGGCGCGGTGCTGGCGGTGGTGTTCGGCGAGCACAAGGAAAATGCCTTCGCCACGGCGGGTGTCGACCGTTTGCTGGTGCTGGACGGTGACGAATTCAACGGTTATGCACCGGAGCAACGGGTCCAGGGCCTGCGGGCTGTGGATAACCAGTTCAACCCGCGTCATTGGCTGCTGCCGGACAGTCGCAGCGGTGGCGGTGAACTGGGTCGACGCTTTGCCGCGGCCCTGGGCGAACGCCCGGCCACGCGGGTCTGGCAGGTCAAGGACGAGGCGTGCATTGGCCGTGCCGGTGCCGGCCTGCAAGACCTGGCCCGACCCTTGGCGCGGTTGATCCTGGCGGCGGCCGAATGCGCCGAGCCGGTCAGCGAAACCCGCCACGAAGCCTTGCCGGTGGAGTTATCCACAAGCGTGGCCCGCAGCTTGTCGCGCATCGAAGACTTGGGTGCCGTGGCAGTGGACCCGGGCGCGATTCCAATGGCTGAGGCCGAATTCATTTTCTCCGGCGGCAACGGGGTCAAGGACTGGGCACTTTTCCACCAGACCGCTGCGGCCCTGGGCGCCACCGAAGGCGCTTCGCGGGTGGCGGTGGACGACGGCTTCATGGCCCGGGACCGTCAGGTCGGCGCCAGCGGCACCTGGGTTACGGCACGGGTCTACGTGGCCGTGGGGATTTCCGGGGCGATCCAGCACCTGCAAGGCATCGGTGCCTGCGACAAGGTGGTGGCGATCAACCTCGACCCGGGGTGCGACATGATCAAACGGGCGGACCTGTCGGTGATCGGCGACAGCGCGGCGATTCTCCAGGCCTTGATCGCGGCGGTAGAGGCTTACCGCAACGAAGCCAAGCGCGATGCGGCTTAAGCAAAGGATAAGTTTATGAGTACCCAAGTGATCAGCCTCGTGTCCATCGGCGCCCACCCCACTTCCGGTCGACCTCGGCGCGCGGAGCAGGATGCCCGGGCCGTGGAGCTGGGCCTGCAACTGGCTGGCAACGACCTGCAAGTGCTGCATGCCGGTGATGTCGCTGAACCGGCTCTACGCGCGTACTTGGGCATGGGCCTGGACGAACTCCATGTATTGGAAAACCCCATCGGGGCCGACGCACTGCCGGCCCTGACCGATTACCTGCGCGATGCCGGTGCCCAAGTGGTGCTCACCGGCAGCCAGGCGGAAACCGGCGAGGGCTCAGGGATGCTGCCGTTCCTGCTGGCGGAAAACCTCGGCTGGCCGTTGGTGGTGGGGCTGGCCCAGGTCGAATCCATCGACAGCGGCGTGGCCCTGGTGCTGCAAGCCTTGCCCCGCGGCCAACGGCGTCGCCTCAAAGTACGCTTGCCGTTTCTGGCAACGGTGGATAACGCCGCGCCTAAACCCCGGCAAAGCGCCTACGGCCCAGCCCGGCGTGGGGCATTGCAGGCTGAAGAGGTCCAAGTGATCGACGACACCTTGCTGGCGGTGGCCACCCTGCAACCGGCCAAGCCACGACCCAAACGCTTGAAAGTGATCAAGGCCAAGAGCGGCGCCGACCGTATGAAAGCCGCCACGGCCAAGGCCAGCGGCGGAGGCGGGCAGGTGCTCAAGGGCGTGAGCCCTGAGGCGGGGGCCGAGGCGATTCTCAAGTTGCTGATTGAGGAAGGGGTGGTTCGTTAGTCCTAAGATTGCTCGCTCCCACAGAGGATGTGTGTTTACCCACAATCCCTGTGCGTGCGCCTGTGGATAACCTGTTCGCCCCTCGCTACACCCCGCGCGTATAAAGCCTTTCAGGCCTGCGCTCAAAAAATGATCAAACTAACTATCGGTTTTTATTGGCTTTTTCTGTGAATTTTCAACCGAACTTGCCCCCAATCTTTGTTGGCGCTTCTGTGGATAAGATGTTCGCTCTCCGCTACAAGCCATACGCAGCGGTGCCTTCAGGGTGTTGATCATTAAATGATCAATTCGCGGTTTTTATCTAAGAAACTCCCCCAAAACCCTGATTGACACGGTGCTGGGACGGTTTTCCACAGATTCGTCAGAATTACCCCCAAACACTGTTGGTGCTTCTGTGGATAAGGTGTTCGCTCTCCTCCAAACGCCATGCCAGGCAAGGCTTGCAGGCGTTTGATCAAAAAACAACCGATAGGCCGGAAAAACCGTGATTGTTCATAAGTCACGGTTTTTATTCACTTTGCCGCTGGAAACATGCCGGACATGCACACACTTGTCCCCATTTGCTGTGGGTGGTCATGTGGATAACTTGTTCGCCAAACGCTGCAAGCCACAGCCGGCATAGCGCAAATCGCGATAGATCAAATTTCATACAGTTCTAAGTCGCTGCCTTGACGAGGGTCTGTCACCTGTCTTCACTCCAATGGCACAAGGACATCGCCACTTTATCCATGTCAGGTTCAGGGAGAACGCATGATGGATAGCTCGCCCCCTCGCTCACATCCAATTTCATCTGTGACGTGCGTCCCGACGCCTCCAACGTTGTTGCCCAAACGCATCCATCGCCGCGCTGCCAATCAGCGTGCTCGCCTATAGCGCCTGAGTTTTCCCGTAACACCGTTGACTGCCGCTCGAACCCGTACGGGATAGTGGCCAGGCGTTCGTGCGCCTGTTGATTTGCAGGCAACCGCAGAGTTGCCCCATCTGCCTGAGAGGACTTGAACATGACGCGGATCGCGACCCCCATCAGTGAAATCAAGGAGCATTACGACGTGATCGTCATCGGTTCCGGCTACGGCGGTGGCATTGCCGCTTCGCGCCTGTCCCGGGCCGGGCGCAAGGTGTGTCTGCTGGAGCGTGGCCGGGAGATGCAGCCCGGCGAGTACCCCAACACCCTGTTGGCTGCCACCGAGGAGTTGCAGGTGCATGACCCGGATGGCCACATCGGTTCGCGCACCGGGCTGTTCGACCTGCACGTCAACGCCCAGCAGAACGTGGTGGTCGGTTGCGGCCTGGGTGGCACCTCGCTAATCAATGCCAACGTTTCACTGGAGCCGGAGCCCGGTGTGTTCGAGGACCCACGCTGGCCGCAAGCGGTGCGTGATCACCGCGACACGCTGCTCAAGGAAGGCTATGCGCGGGCCCGGGAAATGCTCAAGCCCAACCCTTATCCGGCCTCGGAGCCGAACTTGCCCAAGCTCGACGCCCATAAAAAGTCGGCCGATTACCTCAAGCAAGGTGCGCATTTCTACAAGCCGCCGATCAACGTGACGTTCGACAAACTGCCCAACAACCTCAACCACGTCGGCGTCGAGCAATTGCCGTGCAACGGCTGCGGCGATTGCGTCTCGGGTTGTAACAACAAGGCCAAGAACACCACGCTGATGAATTACCTGCCAGATGCCTGGAACCACGGCGCGGAAATTTTCTGCCAGGCCCAGGTGCGGCATCTGGAGCGCGACGGCGACGGCTGGATCGTGCACTTCCAGTACCTGGACAGCGGCCGCGAGTTGTTCTCGGCGCCGACCCTGTTTGTGCGGGCCGACATCGTGGTGGTGTCCGCCGGCACTTTGGGCTCCACCGAAATCCTGCTGCGTTCCCGGGACAAGGGCCTGTCGATGTCCAACCAATTGGGCGAGCACATGAGCGGTAACGGCGACATCCTCGGGTTCGGCCACAGCTGCGACCAGACCATCAATGGCATCGGTTTCGGCGCTCATTCGGCCAAGGAGCTGGAACCGGTGGGGCCGTGCATCACCTCGATCATCGACATGCGCACCGAGGGCGACTGGCGTAGCCGCATGGTCATCGAGGAAGGTTCGATTCCCGGCGCCCTCGGCAGGGCCATGGTTCCGAGCATGGCGGCATTCGCCGGGATGATCGGCGTGCCCACTGACACCGGCTTCGGTGCCAGCCTCAAGTACAAGGGGCGCGAAGCCGAGAGTTTCCTGCGCGGCCCCTACTACGGTGCGCTGCATAACATGCAGACCTACCTGATCATGAGCCACGACAACGGCAAGGGCCGCATGGTGCTCGACAGCAAGGACCAGTTGCGCATCGACTGGCCCGGCGTGGGTGAGCAGGAAAACGTCACCCTGGGCAATGAACGCCTGCACCAGAGCACCAAGGCGCTGGGCGGGATCTGGGTCGAGAATCCGATCTGGACCAAGTTGCTCAAACACAGCATCGTTTCGGTCCACCCGTTGGGCGGTTGCGTGATGGGGGAAGACGCGACGCAAGGTGTGGTCAACCACAAGGGCCAGGTGTTCAGTGGTGCCAGCGGTGCGGATGTCTACCCGGGCCTGTACGTGACCGACGGTGCGGTGATCCCGACCTCCCTGGCGGTCAACCCGCTGTTGACCATCTCGGCGGTGAGCGAGCGCAACATGGGGCTGCTGGCGGCCGATCGTGGTTGGCTGATCGATTACACGCTGCCCTCGGCCCCGAGTAAACCGGTGGCGGTGCCGACCCTCGGCGTGCAGTTCACCGAAACCATGAAAGGCTACTTTTCCACGGCCTTCACCCAGGCCCAGGGCACCGACCTCGCCCTTTACGAAGCGGCGGCCAAGCTCGGTAAGGCCGACAACTCGCCCATCGAGTTCACCCTGACCATCACCGCCGCCGACCTCAACCGGCTGATCAAAGAGCCGGAACACGCCGCGACCCTGGTGGGCACCCTGGACGCGCCGTTGCTCTCGCCTGATCCGCTGGTCGCCAGCAATGGGGTGTTCAACCTGTTCGAGCAATTCCAGGAACAGGTCGGCGTGCGGCACATGAACTACGACATGAAACTGACTGCCGTAGACGGCAGCGACTATTACTTCAGCGCCTTCAAGACCGTGCCCGAGGACGACGGTGTGCTGAACATCTGGCCCGACACCAGCACCCTGTATGTCACGCTTTATCGCGGGCCGGACAAGACCGGCGCGGTGATCGGCTCGGGGGTGATGCACATTTTGCCCGCCGACTTCGCCAAGCAAATGACCACCATGAAAGTGCTCAACGCGCGCAACGAGCGTGAGCGCGTGGAGGCGCTGGCGCGGTTCGGCAAGTTCTTCGCCGGCATCTTGTGGGAGAGTTATGGCGGGGTGTTCGCCGGCGATGTCTACTTCAATCCCGACGCGCCGCCCCGCAGCAAGCGGCCGCTGGATGCCCCGGCGCCGACCGTGCATTTCTTCCCGACCGAAGACAACGTCGAGCTGCGCCTGACCCGGTACCAGGCGGGCAGCAAAGGCCCGGTGATGCTGGTGCATGGCCTGGGCGTGGGCTCGAATATTTTCTCCACCGACACCATCCAGACCAATCTGCTGGAGTACCTGTGCAAGCACGAGTACGACGTCTGGCTGCTGGACTTACGGGTCAGTATTCTGCTGCCGGCCAGCAAGCATGAATGGAACGGCGACCAAGTGGCCGAGTACGACTTCAAGGCCGCCATCGAGCAGATCCAGCAGGCGACCCTGGCCCGTGACGTGCAGTGCGTGGTGCATTGCTACGGCGCGACGACCTTCTTCATGTCGATGCTGGCAGGGTTGCAAGGGGTGCGCTCGGTGGTCTGCTCGCAGATCGCCGCCGATACGGTGGTGGCCACCGCAACCGGTTTGAAGGCCGGCCTGCACCTGCCGGGGATGCTCGACGCCATCGGCATCAAATCCCTTACCGCCTACGCCGACACCAAGGAAAACTGGTTCAACAAACTCTATGACAAGGCCCTCAACGGCTATGCCCGGATCGAGGCCCAGGGCTACTGCACCAACCCGGTCTGCCATCGCATCACCTTCATGTACGCGTCGCTGTACCGCCACGACACCCTCAACGAAACCCTGCACGACAACCTGCATGAGTTGTTCGGCGAGTCGAACATGCACACCTTCGAGCACCTGGCGCTGATCGTGCGCAAGGGGCACCTGGTGGACTTCAAGGGCAACGACGTCTACATGCCGCATTTCGACCGACTGAAGTTGCCGATCTGCTTCATCAGCGGCGCCGACAACCAGTGCTACCTGCCACAAAGCACCCTCAAGACCTACGAGCGGCTGTGCGACCTGCATGGCCCGCAACTGTTCAGCCGCCACGAGGTGCCGGGCTACGGCCACATCGACTGCATCTTCGGCAAGGATGCGGTGGTGGATGTGTACCCGATCATCCTCGAACACCTGGAGAAAACCGCGCTCGGCTGAAACAGCAACTAACCCGTGGCGAGGGAGCTTGCTCCCGCTCGGCTGCGAAGCAGTCGTCGCTTTTGAAGCCTGGGGCCGCTACGCGGCCCAGCGGGAGCAAGCTCCCTCGCCACAAAAGCGTTGCTCTGAGTCAGGAATAAGGAAAAAGGATGCCATGAACACTTACATCCGCTGGTTCCAACGCATCATCTGGGTGGGCATTGTCATGAACATGGTCTTCGCGATTCCGGCGCTGTTTGCGCCGGCGTTGCTGACGTCCATGCTCGGTCTGCCGCCCGTGCTGTCCGATCCCTGGCTGGAAAACACCGGCATGTTGCTGGTGGGCATCAGCCTGTTCTACATGCCCTCGGGCTTCAACGCGCCGCGCTTCGTGGTGCATTCGTGGTTGTGTGTGCTGTCGCGGCTGGTGGCGGTAGCGTTCTGGATCTACCTGATTAACACCAACAACCAGGGCCAGTTGTTCGTACCGATGTTGATGGGCGACCTGAGCATGTTCCTGATACTGGGCGTGCTGCTGTACCTGGGCAGCCCGGTGGCCAATCGTCCACTGGCGTTGCTCTGCGCCGGTTGGCGGGAGTGGCGCGAAGGCTGGGCGCGGCGCTGGCAAAGTCACAGTTTCAAGGTCGGCACGCTGGTCGTGGTGTTACTGCTGGGTTTCATCGGCTACCAGACCTGGTATCAGATGATTCGAGAAGTGCCGCAGCCGGATTTCGCTTCCGACGAAGACCATTACAAATACGCCGCCATCGGCCTGGGCATTGAGGCGCGAATCCCGTACTACCTGTTTGCCGTACTGCCACAGATGTGTCCGGAAAAACTGCCCAAGCCCGGTGGCTACGAAGTGTTCGGTTTTCTCTATGAAAACGGCAACGACTTGCCCATCGGCATGGCCAAGCGGCAACTCGGCTATCCCACCGTGGAGCCTAACTGTGCCCTGTGCCACACCGGCTCCTACCGGGCCAACGCCAGTGACGTAGCGGTTCCGGTCGCCACCGCGCCGGCCAACACTTTGCAACTGCAGGCCTTCCAGTGGTTCGCCTACGATTGTGCCAGCGACCCGAAATTCACCCCCGACGCGGTGATGGCGGCGATCAACAGCAAGTTCCAGCTGGGCTTCTTTGAAAAGCTGTACAACCGCTACCTGATCATCCCGATGGCCAAGAGCGCGCTGCTCAAGCAGAAACAGGCCTACGCCTGGCAGAAACTGCGCCCGGCCCAGGGCCCGGGGCGGACTGACACCTTCAACCCGACCAAAATGGTGGTGTTCGGCTTCCCGGATGACTCCACCATCGGCACCGTGGACTTGCCAC
Source organism: Pseudomonas sp. LBUM1664 (assembly GCF_059695895.1). Classification (NCBI taxonomy): domain Bacteria; kingdom Pseudomonadati; phylum Pseudomonadota; class Gammaproteobacteria; order Pseudomonadales; family Pseudomonadaceae; genus Pseudomonas; species Pseudomonas sp. LBUM1664. The sequence continues at coordinate 495,652 of NZ_CP166791.1, forward strand.
AGGTCTGGAACCAGAAACCTCGTGAATCCCTGTACCTGCACTGGGACGGCAATAACAACGACATCCATGAACGTAACTACGCCGCCGCCATGGCCGTGGGCGCGACGCCGCAATCGGTGTTGCCACCGAGTTTCAACCGGGTCACCAACTGGCTGTTGGGCCATAAGGCGCCGACCTGGCCGTTCGCCCTGGACCAGGCGAAAGTCGCCCAGGGCAAACCGATCTGGGAGAAGAACTGCGCCGGTTGCCACGACTTCGGCCGCACCGACACGGGCCAGGTCACCACCAACATCGACCAGTTGGGCACCGATCCCCATCGCTTGAACTCCTTCACCACCGGCCTGGTGACGGCCTTCCACGGCTTCAAGAAACCGCCGTTCGACTTCAACGCCTACCGCAAGACCCAGAGCTACAGCAACACCCCCACCGACGGCATCTGGCTGCGTGCGCCGTACCTGCACAACGGCTCGGTGCCGACCCTGTGGGATCTGCTGCAACCGCCGGAGCAACGTCCGCAAGTGTTCTACACCGGCTCCGACATCTACGACCAGGAGAAGGTCGGCTTTATCACTCGCGGCGCGCAGATGAAGGCGTCGGCGGATTTCAAATACGACACCCGTCTGGAAGGCAACCACAACGGCGGCCACCTGTATGGCACGCAGCTGTCGGACGTCGACAAACGGGCCCTGATCGAATTCATGAAAACCCTGTAGCCCAGGGCACTGCGAAGGAGCGTTCACATGTCATTACTGCACCATTGGGAGCATGAGTTCGACAAGGTCAAGGTCCGCCTGCACGGGCTCGTCACGCGGCTGGAAATGTCCTGGAAAAAGCTGGTCAACGAGCTGGAGCCCGAAGAGTTCCAGGCCATCGTCAAGCTGTTGCAACGGGGCCACGACCAGGCGCAGCACGTCATCAAGCACGGCGACCTGCCGGACGACGAACCGGCCGTGCCGTGGGAACTGGCCCACGGCCTGTCGATCCTGAAGATCGGCAACGCCACGCCCTTGCCGCAAAGCGAGGACGAACTGCCGACCCGGGTGCTCAAGGACGGCACCTTGCTGGGCTGCCGCAAATGGGAACTGCTGGATTTGTTATGGAGCGAGGCGCTGCTCAAGTGGATCGAGAACCTGCGCCACCACGCACCATTTGCGACCAACCCGGCACTGGTAAAAATGGACAACGACGTGGTGCTGGCCATCGCCGGCGACTGGGGCACCGGGCCATTCGACAGCCACGCACCGGCGGTGGCCGTGGCCAATCAGATGCAATTGGCACAGGCGGACTTCACCATTCATTTGGGTGATGTGTATTACGCCGGGACCCATTCCCAGGAAGACGTCGACATGGTTGGCTGGCCTCAGGGCAAGCAGGGTTCGTTCACCCTCAATTCCAACCACGAGATGTACAGCGGCGCCCACGGCTATTTCAAGGAATTGGCCAAGCGTTTTCCGGTGCAGCAAGGCACCAGTTACTTTGCCTTGTACAACGACGACTGGCTGGTGATCGGCCTCGACAGCGCCTACGCCTCGGACGCCATGAACCTGTACATGGACGGCACGCTCAACACGCAACAGATCGATTGGATGAAAAGCCTGCCCAAGCGCAAGAAACTGATGGTGCTCAGTCACCACCAGGGCTTCGACATTTCCGGGCACAACAAGACTGCGCTCTACCAACCCGTCTGCGACGCCTTGGGGCGTGAGCCCGATTATTGGTATTGGGGCCACCTGCACAATGGCATCTGCTACGCGCCTCAAGGCGGGTTGCATGCGCGTTGCGCCGGGCATGGGGCGATTCCCTACGGCACCACCAGCGAACTGAACGGGCATGTCCGGGTGTTGTGGTCGGAAACCCAACTGGCGGGGGATGAGGTGTATCCGGAGCGGGTGTTGAACGGGTATGTGAAGGTGCGGCTGGTGGGGGAGGAGATAGTCGAGACGTTTTATGGGGAGGATGGGTCGGTGCGGTGGTCTTCACAGTAGTTGGGTGAATATGAAACCGCCATCGCGAGCAGGCTCGCTCCCACATTTGATCTTCGGTGCGCCAAAGATCTCCTGTGGGAGCGAGCCTGCTCGCGATGCTTTTAGCTATCAGCCCTGGACCGGAACGCCCTTGAGGTACAACGCAGGTTCGGCCCCCAGGTTGTTGAGCATGCGCTCGCTGTACCAGTCCACGAAGTTCACCACGCCGAACTCATAGGTCTTGGAGTACGGGCCCGGCTGGTACGCGGTGGAGTTGATGCCGCGCTGGTTCTCTTCGGCCAGGCGACGGTCCTGGTCGTTGGTGGCGTCCCAGACCTTGCGCATGCGCTCCACGTCGTAGTCCACGCCTTCGACCGCGTCCTTGTGCACCAGCCACTTGGTGGTGACCATGGTCTCCTGGGCGCTGACTGGCCACACGGTGAACACGATGATGTGGTCGCCCATGCAGTGGTTCCACGAGTGTGGCAGGTGCAGGATGCGCATCGAGCCCAGGTCCGGGTTCTTGATGCGGCCCATCAGTTTGGCGCAGCCTTGCTTGCCGTCCATGGTCATCGACACGGTGCCCTTGAGCAGCGGCATGCGCACGATGCGGTTACGCAGGCCGAAACTGGTGTGGGCGTAAGGGATCTTCTCGGCTTCCCAAGCGGCGGCGGAAGCGGCTACGTGGTCCTTGAACGCCTGATCAGCCCGCGGGTCGGTGACGTCGTCCCATTCCAGCAGGGTCTTGAGCAATTCGGGGTGCGAGCCGCCGCAGTGATAGCACTCGCGGTTGTTTTCCAGCACCAGTTTCCAGTTGGCTTTTTCCATCAAGGTGGTTTGAACCGCCACCTTGGTGTTTTCCATGTCGTAGGGTTCCATGTAGTGGGTCAGGGTCGACAGGAAGTCATCAATGGCCGGAGGGTTCTCTGCCAGGCTGATGAAGATGTAGCCGCCGGCGGTCTTCACGTTCACGGGTTTCAAGCCGTACTGCTTCATGTCGAAGTCGGCGCCCATTTCGGTGCCGGCGAACAGCAGGCGACCGTCCAGTTCGTAGGTCCACTGGTGGTAATGGCAAACCAGTTTGGCGACCTTGCCCTTGTCGCTGGTGCACAGCCGTGAACCGCGGTGGCGGCAAACGTTATGAAAGGCATGCACCACGCCGTCGGCGCCGCGGATCACGATGATCGGGTTCTTGCCGACCTGCAGGGTCAGGTAGTTGCCCTTGGCCGGGATCTCGCAGGTCATGCCGGCGATCAACCATTCCTTCTGGAAGATTTCCTGCATGTCGATATCGAACAGACGCTCGTCGCTGTAGAACGGTTGAGGCAGCGAGAACGTACGCTCGCGCTCCTGTAGCATCTGTGCGGTGGCCTTGCGTGCGGGTTCCAGCGGATCGCCCAGGCTCAGGGTGGTGGTGACGTCCATCGTTTTATCCTCATGGCCATCTTTGTGGCCGGCGAAAAATGACTAATCGGTTGTTGCTACGCAAGGCAGAAAACTTTGTTTATCTGTTGGGGCGAGTGTGGGCCCGCGCAGGGGCGCAACCTTATCCATGGGCGACATGGCCCAATCTGTTCCCGACGCGCAAGGCCCGGTAGTTGGGGGCTGGTCGCGATAAGCATGTGAATGTCGCAGATAGGTAAATGACGGTTCTGGCGCCTGCGCACAATCGCCATCATGAAGGCCGACAGTCGGCCGTGGAGATCAGCATGTCCAATAATTTCCTGAACCCGGTCACCACCCAGACCTGGGCCAATGGCCGACATATCGTACGTTGCGTCAAAGTCATCCAGGAAACCTGGGATGTGCGCACCTTCTGCTTCATGGCCGACCAACCGATCATGTTCTTTTTCAAGCCGGGGCAGTTCGTGACCCTGGAGTTGGAAATCGAAGGCCAGCCGGTCATGCGCTCCTACACCATCTCCAGCTCGCCGTCGGTGCCCTACAGTTTTTCGGTGACCATCAAGCGCGTACCGGGGGGCAAGGTTTCCAACTGGTTGCACGACACCCTGCACGAAGGCCAGGAGCTGGCGGTGCACGGGCCGGTGGGGTTGTTCAACGCCATCGACTTCTCAAGCCCCAAGGTGCTTTACCTCAGCGGTGGCGTCGGCATTACTCCGGTGATGTCCATGGCTCGCTGGTATTACGACACCAACGCCAATGTCGACATGGTGTTCATCCACAGCGCCCGCTCGCCCAAAGACATCATCTACCACCGCGAGCTGGAACACATGGCGTCGCGGATCGACAACTTCAGCCTGCACCTGATCTGCGAAAAGCATGGCCTGGGCGAGCCTTGGGCCGGTTATCGCGGCTACCTGAACCACAAGATGCTGGAGCTGATGGCGCCAGACTTCCTGGAGCGCGAAGTGTTCTGCTGCGGCCCGACGCCGTACATGAACGCCGTCAAGCGCTTGCTGGAGGCTAATGGCTTCGACATGAAGCGCTATCACGAGGAATCCTTCGGCGCCACGCCACCTGAAGCCCGCGCCGACGCTGTGGAACAGGCCGAACAAGCCGCGGACGCCCCCGAGGTCGACGCGGCGGACTTGCACCTGGTGGAATTCACCGCCACGGGCAAGAGCATCCGCGTCGCACCGGGAGAAACCGTACACGCCGCCGCTGCCAAGCTTGGCCTGATGATCCCCAAGGCCTGCGGCATGGGCATCTGCGGAACCTGCAAGGTCTTGAAATTGGGTGGCGAGGTGGAAATGGAGCACAACGGCGGGATCACCGAAGACGACGAGGCCGAGGGTTACATCCTGTCGTGCTGCAGCGTGCCGAAGGGGGATGTGCGGATCGAGTTTTGATCTTTCTGTATCGGTGAGCACCTACTGTGGGAGCAAGTTTTGCTCCCACAGTTAGCTCCTTTCACCACAGGGGCATGACAGACCTGGGTTCGGCTTTTCTAGCCTGCCATCACGTCCCGGATATCCGCCGCCAACTCCCGCACGCGCTCTTCTTCGGTGTCCCATGAGCACATGAACCGTGCGCCGCCCTTGCCGATGAAGGTGTAGAAGCGCCAGCCGCGGGCGGTGAGGGCGGCGATGGCCGGTTCCGAGAGTTGCAGGAACACGCCGTTGGCCTGGACCGGGAACATCAGTTCCACGCCAGGAATGTCGCTGACCAGCTGGGCCAGCAATTGGGCGCAGTGGTTGGCGTGGCGGGCGTGTTTGAGCCAGGCGGCGTTCTGCAACAGGCCGACCCAGGGCGCGGAGAGGAAGCGCATTTTTGAGGCCAGTTGCCCGGCCTGTTTGCAGCGGTAGTCGAAGTCTACGGCCAGGTCGTGGTTGAAGAACAGGATTGCTTCACCCACCGCCATGCCGTTTTTCGTACCGCCGAAGCACAACACATCCACGCCGGCTTTCCAGGTCAGGTCCGCCGGGGAGCAGCCGAGGAAGGCGCAGGCGTTGGAAAACCGCGCGCCGTCCATGTGCAGGTTCAGCCCCAGCTCCTTGCAGGTAACGCTGATGGCGCGAATTTCTTCCGGCGTATAGACGCTGCCGACTTCCGTGGCCTGGGTCAGGGTGACAACCCGCGGCTTGGGGTAGTGGATGTCCTGGCGCTTGAGGGCGATTTCGCGGATCGACTCGGGGGTCAGCTTGCCGTTTTCGGTGCGTGCCACCAACAGCTTGGAACCGTTGGAAAAGAACTCCGGTGCGCCGCATTCGTCGGTTTCGACGTGGGCGGTTTCCGAGCAGATCACGCTGTGATAACTCTGGCACAGTGAGGACAGCGCCAGGGAGTTGGCCGCGGTGCCGTTGAACGCAAAGAACACTTCGCAGTCGGTTTCGAACAAGGCACGGAAATCATCCGCCGCGCGGTGGGTCCACTGATCGTCGCCGTAGGCGCGTTGGTGGCCCTGGTTGGCCTCTTCCATGGCGGCCCAGGCTTCGGGGCAAATGCCGGAATAATTGTCGCTGGCGAACTGTTGACTCTTGTCGGTCATGGCCTTGCTCCTTAAGTAGAGAGTCCTGGGTAAAGAGTTCCCTGGCGGAATTCCCGGGTGGGGAGTTCCATGGTTCGGCGTGTTTGGGTCCACAACGCCGTGGTCGATAGTGGTGCGCACTTTACCCAAGATTAGCGAGGGAACACACCGGATGTTTCTGTCAGAAAGCGACAAAGTCATCGAGCCGCTGGAAACATGAGCCGGCGCGACGGTGCCCTGGACCTGCTCAAGTGGCTGGCTCTGTTGGCGATGGTGCTCGATCATCTGCGATATGTCGGTTTCTCCGTTGATTGGCTGTACGTACCGGGTCGCCTGGCGTTCCCGTGGTTCTGCCTGGCGATGGCGGCGAATCTGGCGCGCACCGGGGCCAGCGCCAGCCCTTGGCGGTATCTGGGCTGGTTGCTGTTGTTCAGCGCCGTGAGCGAAATTCCCTACCGGCTATTTTTTCCCCAGCCCGCCACCTTGAATGTGTTGCCGACCCTGGCCCTGGGGTTGCTGGTGGCGCGCAGTTGGCAGACACCGACCCTGGAAGCGCGATGCCTGGCGGTGGGGGCGTTGCTGCTGGCGGCGCTGTTTTCGTCGCGGTTGATGTTTGGTTTTTTCGGCGTGCTGCTGCCGCTGGCGATGTTGCTGGTGTTTCGCCGGCCAGGGTATTTCGCGTTGTTGCCGGGGCTGGTGTGCCTGGCGGCCAATCAATGGCGGGTGCTGTATGGCGCGGCATGGCTGGGGAATGCGGTGGCGTTGTGGGGATTGCTGGCTTGTCTGTTTGCGCCATTGTTGGGGATGCTGCTTTTGCGACAGGTCGGTCGCATTCAACCCCCGGCGATGCGGCGCTGGGCCTACAGCCTTTATCCCGCGCATTTCCTGATATTGCTCGCGGTTCGCCAGATCGCCGCATAACCCTGTAGGAGCAGCATTTTGGGAACAAAGCCTGTGGGAGCAAGGCTTGCCCGCGATGAAAGCGACGCGCTCTCCCATGAACCGAGGTGCCTGGATCGCGAGCAAGCTTTGCTCCCACGGTGCTATCCCGCAGGCCTTGCTCCCCGACTCTTTGAACGCATGTCGTAAACGCACCTTTGCGTGGCGTCCATAGGCATTTGACCTGCCTGCGCCGGCCATACCATCGCATCCAAAGGGCACGACCGAATGGTCAGTGCCTCACCGAGACGAAAGGCGCACCGCCGCCGCTGGGAGAGACGCGATGTTCAGCAAGCAAGACCAGATCCAGGGTTACGACGATGCACTGCTGGCGGCGATGAACGCCGAAGAGCAACGCCAGGAAGATCACATCGAGCTGATTGCGTCAGAGAACTACACCAGCAAGCGTGTGATGCAGGCCCAGGGCAGCGGCCTGACCAACAAGTACGCCGAAGGCTATCCGGGCAAGCGCTACTACGGTGGCTGCGAGCACGTCGACAAAGTCGAAGCCCTGGCCATCGAGCGCGCCAAGCAACTGTTCGGCGCCGATTACGCCAACGTCCAGCCGCACTCCGGGTCTTCGGCCAACAGCGCGGTGTACCTGGCCTTGCTGCAGGCCGGCGATACCCTCCTGGGCATGAGCCTGGCCCACGGCGGTCACCTGACCCACGGTGCCAAGGTGTCGTCCTCGGGCAAGCTCTACAACGCGGTGCAATATGGCATCGACACCACCACCGGCCTGATCGACTACGACGAAGTCGAGCGCCTGGCGGTCGAGCACAAGCCGAAAATGATCGTTGCCGGCTTCTCGGCTTACTCCAAAACCCTCGATTTCCCACGCTTCCGCCAGATCGCCGACAAGGTCGGTGCCCTGCTGTTCGTTGACATGGCCCACGTTGCCGGTCTGGTCGCCGCCGGTCTGTATCCGAATCCGCTGCCTTACGCCGACGTGGTCACCACCACCACCCACAAAACCCTGCGCGGCCCCCGTGGCGGTCTGATCCTGGCCAAGGCCAACGAAGAGATCGAGAAAAAACTCAACTCCGCGGTGTTCCCGGGTGCCCAGGGCGGCCCGCTGATGCACGTAATCGCCGGCAAAGCAGTGTGCTTCAAGGAAGCGCAGGAACCAGGCTTCAAGGCCTATCAGCAGCAAGTGATCGATAACGCCCAGGCCATGGCTGGCGTGTTCATCAAGCGCGGCTACGATGTAGTGTCCGGCGGTACCGACAACCACCTGTTCCTGGTCAGCCTGATCCGTCAGGGCCTGACCGGCAAGGACGCCGACGCCGCCCTGGGCCGCGCCCACATCACCGTCAACAAGAACGCCGTGCCGAACGACCCGCAATCGCCGTTCGTGACCTCGGGCTTGCGCATCGGCACCCCAGCGGTGACCACCCGCGGCTTCAAGGTCACCCAGTGCGTCACGTTGGCCGGCTGGATCTGCGACATCCTCGACAACCTCGGCGACGCCGATGTCGAGGCCAATGTCGCCCAGCAAGTGGCAGCTCTGTGCGCGGACTTCCCGGTTTATCGCTGAGTCGGTTTTGGAGTAATGACTATGCAACGCTATTCGGGCTTCGGCCTCTTCAAACACTCTCTCAGCCATCACGAAAACTGGCAGCGGATGTGGCGCACGCCGACCCCGAAAAAGGTCTACGACGTGGTCATCGTCGGCGGTGGCGGACACGGTCTGGCGACCGCCTATTACCTGGCCAAGGAACACGGCATCACCAACGTGGCCGTGGTCGAGAAGGGCTGGCTGGGCGGCGGTAACACCGCGCGCAACACCACCATCGTGCGCTCCAACTACCTGTGGGACGAATCGGCCCACCTGTACGAACATGCGATGAAGCTGTGGGAAGGCCTGTCCCAGGACCTGAACTACAACGTGATGTTCTCCCAGCGTGGCGTCTACAACCTGTGCCACACCCTGCAGGACATCCGTGATTCCGAGCGTCGGGTCAGCGCCAACCGCCTCAACGGCGTGGACGGCGAATTGCTCAACGCCAAGCAAGTGGCCGACGAAATTCCGTACCTCGATTGCTCAAAAAACACCCGCTACCCGGTGATGGGTGCCACCGTCCAGCGTCGCGGCGGCGTGGCCCGTCACGATGCCGTGGCCTGGGGCTTTGCCCGTGCCGCCGACGCCCTGGGCGTGGACCTGATCCAGCAGACCGAAGTGATCGGTTTCCGTAAGGAAAACGGCGTGTGCATCGGCGTGGAAACCAACAAAGGCTTCATCGGCGCCAAGCGCGTCGGTGTGGTGACCGCCGGTAACTCCGGGCACATGGCCAAGCTCGCGGGTTTTCGCCTGCCGATCGAATCCCATCCGCTGCAAGCGCTGGTGTCCGAGCCGATCAAGCCGATTATCGACAGTGTGATCATGTCCAACGCCGTGCACGGCTACATCAGCCAGTCCGACAAGGGCGACCTGGTGATCGGTGCCGGTATCGACGGTTACAACGGCTACGGCCAGCGCGGCTCGTACCCGGTGATCGAACACACCATCCAGGCCATCGTCGAGATGTTCCCGGTGCTCTCAAGGGTGCGCATGAACCGCCAGTGGGGCGGCATCGTCGACACCACGCCGGACGCCTGCCCGATCATCTCCAAGACGCCGGTACCGAACATGTTCTTCAACTGCGGTTGGGGCACCGGCGGCTTCAAGGCCACCCCGGGCTCGGGCAACGTGTTTGCCGCAAGCCTGGCCAAGGGTGAAATGCACCCATTGGCCGCGCCGTTTTCCATCGACCGTTTCCACAACGGTGCTCTGATCGACGAACACGGCGCTGCCGCTGTCGCCCACTAACAGGAGAAATCCCTATGTTGCATATCTTCTGTCCTCACTGCGGCGAGCTGCGCTCCGAAGAGGAATTCCATGCATCCGGCCAGGCGCACATCCCGCGTCCGCTGGACCCGAACGCCTGCACAGACGAGCAGTGGGGCGACTACATGTTCTTTCGCGACAACCCGCGCGGCCTGCACCACGAGCTGTGGATTCACGCCGCCGGTTGCCGCCAATACTTCAACGCCACCCGCGACACGCTGACCTACGAGATTCTCGAAACCTACAAGATCGGCCAAAAGCCGCAATTCACCGACAAGGCTGACAGTCCGAAAGCGGCCGCACAGGCTCTGGGAGAGAAGGTATGAGCCAGATCAATCGCCTGTCCAACGGCGGACGGATCGACCGCAACAAAGTGCTGAGCTTTACCTTCAACGGCCAGACCTACAAAGGCTTCGAAGGCGATTCCCTGGCCGCCGCGCTGCTGGCCAACGGCGTCGACATCATTGGTCGCAGCTTCAAGTATTCCCGCCCGCGTGGCATTTTCGCCGCCGGCAGCGAAGAGCCGAACGCGGTGCTGCAGATCGGCGCCACCGAAGCCACGCAAATCCCGAACGTGCGCGCCACGCAACAGGCGCTGTATCAAGGTTTGGTCGCCACCAGCACCAACGGCTGGCCGACCGTGAACAACGACATGATGGGCATTCTCGGCAAGGTCGGCGGCAAGCTGATGCCGCCGGGTTTCTACTACAAAACCTTTATGTACCCGCAATCGTTCTGGATGACCTACGAAAAGTACATCCGCAAGGCCGCAGGCCTGGGTCGCTCGCCGACCGAGAACGATCCGGACACCTACGACTACATGAACCGTCACTGCGACGTGCTGATTGTCGGCGCTGGCCCTGCGGGGCTGGCCGCTGCATTGGCGGCTGGCCGCAGCGGTGCGCGGGTGATACTGGCGGACGAGCAGGAAGAGTTCGGCGGCAGCCTGCTCGATTCCCGCGAAAGCCTGGACGGCAAGCCGGCGACCGAATGGGTCGCCGCTGTTGTCGCTGAACTCAAGTCGATGCCAGAGGTGCTGCTGCTGCCTCGCGCCACGGTGAACGGTTATCACGATCATAACTTCTTGACCATTCACGAGCGCCTCACCGACCACCTCGGGGACCGTGCGCCGATTGGCCAGGTCCGCCAGCGCATCAACCGGGTCCGCGCCAAGCGCGTGGTGCTGGCGACCGGCGCCTGTGAGCGGCCGCTGGTCTACGGCAACAACGACGTGCCGGGCAACATGCTGGCCGGCGCGGTATCCACCTACGTGCGCCGCTACGGCGTGGCGCCGGGCAAGAAACTGGTGCTGACCACCAATAACGACCACGCCTATCGCGTGGCCCTGGACTGGCTCGACGCCAGCCTGCAAGTGGTCGCCATCGCCGATGCCCGCAGCAACCCGCGCGGTGCGCTGGTGGAAGAGGCGCGCGCCAAAGGCATCCGCATTCTTACCGGCAGCGCCGTGATCGAGGCCCGTGGCAGCAAGCGCGTCACAGCGGCGCGCATCGCCGCCATTGACGTCAAGGCCCACAAAGTCACCAGCCCCGGCGAATGGCTGGACTGCGACCTGGTGGCCAGCTCCGGCGGCTACAGCCCGGTGGTTCACCTGGCTTCGCACTTGGGCGGCAAGCCGATCTGGCGTGAAGATATTCTCGGTTTCGTACCGGGCGAAGCGCCGCAGAAGCGCGTGTGTGTGGGTGGCGTGAATGGCGTCTACAGCCTCGGCGATACTTTGGCCGATGGTTTCGAGGGCGGCGTGCGCGCGGCCAGCGAAGCCGGCTTCAAAGCGGTGGAGGGTGTGTTGCCCAAAGCCCTGAGCCGTCATGAAGAACCGACGTTGGCGCTGTTCCAGGTGCCTCACGAAAAAACCACTGCACGGGCGCCGAAGCAATTTGTCGACCTGCAAAACGACGTCACCGCCGCCGCCATCGAGCTCGCCACCCGTGAAGGCTTCGAGTCGGTGGAACACGTCAAGCGCTACACCGCGCTGGGCTTCGGCACCGATCAGGGCAAGCTGGGCAACGTCAACGGCCTGGCCATCGCGGCCCGTTCGCTGAACGTGAGCATCGCGCAGATGGGCACCACCATGTTCCGTCCGAACTACACGCCGGTGACCTTCGGCGCGGTGGCGGGCCGGCACTGCGGGCACATCTTCGAACCGGTGCGCTTCACCGCGCTGCATGCCTGGCATGTGAAAAACGGCGCTGAATTCGAAGACGTCGGCCAGTGGAAGCGTCCTTGGTACTTTCCCAAGAATGGCGAAGACCTGCACGCGGCGGTCAAGCGCGAATGCAAAGCCGTGCGCGACAGCGTCGGTTTGCTGGATGCTTCCACCCTGGGCAAGATCGATATCCAGGGCCCGGATGCCCGCGAGTTCCTTAACCGTATCTACAGCAACGCCTGGACCAAGCTCGATGTGGGCAAGGCCCGTTACGGCCTGATGTGCAAAGAAGACGGCATGGTGTTCGACGACGGCGTGACGGCGTGTCTGGCGGACAACCACTTCCTGATGACCACCACCACTGGCGGCGCGGCGCGCGTGCTGCAATGGCTGGAGATCTATCAGCAGACCGAATGGCCGGACCTGAAGGTGTACTTCACCTCGGTCACCGACCACTGGGCGACCATGACCCTGTCGGGGCCCAACAGCCGCAAGCTGCTGAGCGAAGTCACCGACATCGACCTGGACAAGGACGGCTTCCCGTTCATGACCTGGAAAGAAGGCTCTGTGGGCGGCGTGCCGGCGCGGGTGTTCCGTATCTCGTTCACCGGTGAGCTGTCGTACGAAATCAACGTGCAGGCCGACTACGCCATGGGCGTGCTCGAGCAGATCGTCGAGGCCGGCAAGCAGTACAACCTGACCCCGTACGGCACCGAAACCATGCACGTGCTGCGGGCCGAGAAGGGTTTCATCATCGTCGGTCAGGACACCGATGGCTCGATGACCCCCGACGACTTGAACATGGGCTGGTGCGTAGGCCGTACCAAACCGTTCTCGTGGATCGGCTGGCGTGGCATGAACCGCGAAGATTGTGTGCGTGAAGAGCGCAAGCAACTGGTGGGCCTCAAGCCGATCGACCCGAATGTCTGGCTGCCAGAAGGCGCGCAGTTGGTGTTCAACACCAAGCAGGCGATCCCGATGACCATGGTTGGCCATGTGACTTCCAGCTACGCCCATAACTCCCTGGGCTATTCATTTGCCATGGGCGTGGTCAAGGGCGGCCTCAAGCGCCTGGGCGAGCGAGTCTTCGCGCCGCTGGCCGACGGCAGCGTGATTGAGGCAGAGATTGTTTCTTCGGTGTTCTTCGATCCGAAGGGGGATCGGCAGAATATTTAATACCTGGGCCCTGTGGATCGGGGCGTGTGGGAGCAAAGCTTGCTCGCGATGCAGGCGACACGGTAGCCGTTAGACCGCGTTATCGTTCATCGCGGGCAAGCCATGCTCCCACAGCCCCACGCATCGCCAGGTCAAAGCAGAATTCAAGACAGGTGCTCCATATGACCGCAGTCAACGTGTACCCACAACGCCCAACCACCGGGGCCAAGGCCGAGTCGTCGCTGCACCATGCCGACCTCGCAAGCCTGGCCGGCAAGGGCCGCAAGAATGCCGGTGTGACCGTGCGCGAGAAAAAACTCCTGGGCCACCTGACCCTTCGTGGCGATGGTCACGACCCGGCGTTCGCCGCCGGCGTGCACAAGGCCCTGGGCCTGGAACTGCCGGGCGCGCTGGCCGTCATCGTCAAGGGTGAAACCAGCCTGCAATGGCTCGGCCCAGACGAGTGGTTGCTGGTTGTTCCGGGAGGTGAAGAGTTTGCCGCCGAGAAAAACCTGCGCGAAGCCTTGGGCGATCTGCACATCCAGATCGTCAACGTCAGCGGCGGTCAGCAGATCCTCGAACTGTCCGGGCCCAACGTGCGCGACGTGCTGATGAAATCCACCAGCTACGATGTACACCCAAGTAACTTCCCGGTGGGCAAGGCCGTGGGCACGGTGTTCGCCAAGTCGCAACTGGTGATCCGCCACACCGGCGAAGACACCTGGGAACTGGTGATCCGCCGCAGCTTCTCCGATTACTGGTGGCTGTGGTTGCAGGATGCGGCGGCTGAATATGGCTTGAGCGTGCAGGCCTGAAACACAAGGCCCATAGCCGAGCCCGGCTCTTGTGGCGAGGGAGCTTGCTCCCGCTGGGTTGCGAAGCAGCCCTAAGATTAGGCGACTGCTGCGCAGTCGAGCGGGAGCAAGCTCCCTCGCCACAGGGGTTCACTGGTCTTCGATTGCCCAGTTAAATTTGAACAGGAGTCACCGCAATGAGCCGCGCCCCAGACACATGGATCTTGACTGCCGACTGCCCCAGCGTGCTCGGCACGGTGGACGCGGTGACCCGCTTTCTGTTCGAGCAGGGCTGCTACGTCACCGAGCACCATTCCTTCGACGACCGGCTCTCGGGGCGTTTTTTCATTCGCGTGGAATTCCGCCAGCCCGAAGGCTTTGACGAGCAGAACTTTCGCGCGGGCCTGGCCGGGCGTGCCGAGGCCTTTGGCATGGTCTTCGAACTGACCGCGCCCAACTACCGGCCCAAAGTCGTGATCATGGTGTCCAAGGCCGATCACTGCCTCAACGACTTGCTCTACCGCCAGCGCATCGGCCAGTTGTCCATGGACGTGGTGGCCGTGGTGTCCAACCACCCGGACCTCAAGCCGCTGGCCGACTGGCACCAGATTCCCTACTACTATTTCCCCCTGGACCCAAACGACAAACCGGCCCAGGAGCGGCAGGTGTGGCAGGTGATCGAAGACACGGGCGCGGAGTTGGTGATCCTCGCCCGCTACATGCAGGTGCTGTCGCCGGAGCTGTGCCGCAAGCTCGACGGCAAGGCGATCAACATCCACCACTCCCTGCTGCCGGGCTTCAAGGGCGCCAAGCCGTATCACCAGGCCTACAACAAAGGCGTGAAGCTGGTGGGTGCCACGGCGCACTACATCAACAACGACCTGGACGAAGGCCCGATCATCGCCCAGGGCGTGGAAGTGGTGGACCACAGCCACTACCCCGAAGACCTGATCGCCAAGGGGCGGGATATCGAAGGGCTCACCCTGGCCCGGGCCGTGGGGTATCACATTGAAAGAAGGGTATTTCTGAACGCCAATCGTACTGTCGTTCTTTAGAACGACATCGCGAGCAGGCACTTACAGACAACAAAGAAACAAGACACAAGACACAAGCACTAACCCGAGCACTCAACGCGCTGCCTGCCTGGGCAACGCAGTTTCATAAAAACAACAGCGAGGTGAAAGCATGTCTGGTAATCGTGGTGTCGTGTATCTCGGCAACGGCAAGGTCGAAGTACAGAAAATCGACTATCCCAAAATGCAGGACCCGCGCGGCAGGAAGATTGAGCACGGTGTCATCCTGCGCGTGGTTTCCACCAACATCTGCGGCTCCGACCAGCACATGGTGCGCGGCCGTACCACCGCCCAGACTGGTCTGGTCCTGGGCCACGAAATCACCGGTGAAGTGATCGAAAAGGGCAGCGACGTCGAGAACCTGAAAATCGGTGACCTGGTGTCGGTGCCGTTCAACGTGGCTTGCGGGCGCTGCCGTTCCTGCAAGGAGCAACACACCGGCGTTTGCCTGACCGTCAACCCGGCCCGTGCCGGCGGTGCCTACGGTTACGTGGACATGGGCGACTGGACCGGTGGCCAGGCCGAATACGTGCTGGTGCCGTACGCGGACTTCAACCTGCTGAAGCTGCCGGACCGCGACAAGGCCATGGAAAAAATCCGCGACCTGACCTGCCTGTCCGACATCCTGCCTACCGGCTACCACGGCGCCGTCACCGCTGGCGTGGGCCCTGGTAGCACCGTGTACATCGCCGGTGCCGGCCCGGTTGGCCTGGCGGCTGCCGCCTCTGCTCGCCTGCTGGGTGCGGCGGTGGTCATCATCGGCGACGTCAACCCGATCCGCCTGGCCCACGCCAAGGCCCAGGGTTTTGAAATCGCCGACCTGTCCAAGGACACCCCACTGCACGAACAGATCGCCGAGCTGTTGGGCGAACCGGAAGTCGACTGCGCCGTCGACGCCGTGGGCTTCGAAGCCCGTGGTCACGGCCATGAAGGCGCCAAGCACGAAGCCCCGGCCACTGTACTCAACTCGTTGATGGGGGTGGTGCGCGTCGCCGGCAAAATCGGCATCCCGGGCCTCTACGTTACCGAAGACCCGGGCGCAGTCGATGCGGCGGCGAAAATGGGCAGCCTGAGCATCCGCTTCGGCCTGGGCTGGGCCAAGTCCCACAGCTTCCACACCGGCCAGACTCCGGTCATGAAGTACAACCGCCAACTGATGCAAGCCATCATGTGGGACCGCATCAAGATCGCCGACATCGTCGGCGTGGAAGTCATCAGCCTCGACGACGCCCCGCGTGGGTACGGCGAGTTCGATGCGGGCGTGCCGAAGAAGTTTGTGATCGATCCGCATAAGTTGTTCAGTGCGGCGTAAGGTTGGATGCAGGACGGAAAAAGGGCGACAGTGATGTCGCCCTTTTTATTAACACAGGAGTAAACGGCGATTGTTAGGCCGCCGTTTTAAGATTCGACTGACGCGATCTTGCTTATTCATCATCACTGCCCAACATCAGCTCGTACGTCAAGTTCTGTCCGGCCTGTTTGGTCCCTGGGTGATGACATAGCTCACCTTTTGTCCTTTTTGCAGGGTTTGAACGCCACCTTGTAAGGCTGAGACATGGACGAAGAGTTCACCCGCTCCTCCGTCATCCGTGATAAATCCAAATTTTTTGTATCGTCGAACCATGCAACAGTTCCAGTTCCGCTATCGCTCACTTTTCTATCCGCCTGGTCGAATGATTGATACGTATAAGCAATGGAGATTGCTTATATCCCTCTTGACACATTCAGCGGAAATGGTTGCCTACTGTCAGAGTTGACAGTAGGCAATACCGAGAGGGAATAACTGACCGGGAGTGATATTCAGATGACTGTCAGGGGCGGTCACGTCGTGGCTTGCGCCTGCAAGCGTCGGCCGATCACGTCCAGCAAGTCGCAGCCATCGCGCAGCGGAATCGATAGCAGCAAAGCAAAGTCATGGAGAACGACGGCGTCAGAGCTGATCTCCTCGCGAAAGGCGATGTTTTCCAGCAGTTGAGTGACGGCACGGATGCGATAGGCGGCGGTTTCGTGGAGGACATCGAGAGGAGCTTGGGTGTCGATAAGCAGGGCGGCGGGGGTGTAGTCGACGCCGGTGATGGGCATGTATCGGTTCATTGGGTAAAACTCCGTAGTTCGGTGAATGCCGCCACTCACTCGTCGCCAAACGAATGGGTGGCAGCTGTACGCGGGTTGGCGAACCGGGTTAACTACGGAAACCGGCAGACCCGAAGATCTCCCGCGCACAACTGCCATTGAGCAGTTTTGCGAGTGTAAAAGCCCGTGCCAAAGAGCAGGGCTTCTGACCGTAGTTTATCGAGTCGCCAAACCCGAGTCGCCATTTGGGCGACGGGACGAACTATAGGCATCGCAGATTGGACGGGGCAAGGCTCGCCGTTGAGGGTGATTTCCCAAGTAGTTGTAAGATTTTTAGTCGACGATGATCGAGCGCCGTTGTGGCGAGGGAGCTTGCTCCCGCTGGGCTGCGAAGCAGCGCCCGCTTTTCAGATGCCAGGGCGAGCGCTTCGCACGCGCGAGCAAGCGCGCTCGCCACGGATACACGCAGCATGTCAGCAGAATGATCGTTCCGCGGTTGCGAAGCGATCAATCTGTCCTACAGGGACTGGTTACATGAACGAACAATCGCCAGGGCCCCAGCTCACCATTAATGGAGAGTGGAGGCCCCCTGCCGCGATCAATAACTGACCTTATGAGATATTCAGATAACTGCCAGAGGCGGTCATGCCATGGTTTGCGCCTGCAACCGCCGGCCGATCACATCCAGCAAGTCGCAGCCATCGCGCAGCGGAATCGATAGCAGCAAGCAACGTCATGGAGAACGACGGCGTCGCAGCTGATCTCCTCGCGAAAGGCGATGTTTTCCAGCAGTTGAGTGACGGCACGGATGTGGTAGACGGCGGTTTCGTGGAGGACATCGAGAGGAGCTTGGGTGTCGATGAGCAGGGCGGCGGGGGTGCAGTCGACGCCGGTGATGGGCATATATCGGTTCATTGGGTAGTACCTCATTCAATTGAAAAGGACTACCACTCAAGCGTCGCCAAATGAATGGGTGGCAGCTGTACGCGGGTTGGCGAACCGGGAATGAAGCGAACCGGCAGACCCGAAGGTCTCCCGCGCACAGCTGCCATAAAGCAGTTCTGCGGGTGCAAAAACCCCTGCAATGTAGCAGGAGCTTTTGCACTTCATTCAATCGAGTCGCCAAACCCGAGTCATCATGTGGACAACGAGGCGAACTATAGGCATCGCTCGATGGGTGGCGCAAGGCTCGCTCTTGCGGGTGATTTCCTAAGTAAATGTGGGAACGATCGGCATCAGCCGCGCTCGCTGCGCAAGGCGGCGATGCGCTGGTCCTTTTCGCTCCAGAGCCGGTTGACCCAGTTCTGAACGTACTGGCGAAACACTGGGTCGTTTTCGTAATCACCCTGCCACAGCGCCGGGTCGAGTTCGCGGGTCTGGATGTCGATGATGACCCTGGGCACCGCACCGCTGATCAAATCCCAGAACCCGGGAATCCGTGCCTGCGGGTACACCACCGTCACGTCCAGTATCGCGTCCAGTTGTTCGCCCATCGCCGCCAGTACGAACGCCACCCCACCGGCCTTGGGCTTGAGCAGGTGGGTGAAGGGCGATTGCTGCTGTTGGCTTTTGGCGGCGGTGAAGCGTGTGCCTTCGAGGTAGTTCACCACGGTGACCGGTTGGCGCTTGAACAGCTCGCAGGCAGCTCGGGTGATTTCCAGGTCCTTGCCCGCCAGCTCCGGGTTCTTCGCCAGAAAGGCCTTGGTGTAGCGCTTCATGAACGGGTAATCCAGCGCCCACCAGGCCAGCCCCAGAAAGGGCACCCAGATCAGCTCTTTCTTGAGGAAAAACTTGAAGAACGGCGTGCGCCGGTTGAGGGTCTGGACCAGGGCGGGAATGTCCACCCAGGACTGGTGGTTGCTGATGACCAGATAAGACGTGTCGCCACGCAGGTCTGCGCCGCCGCGAATGTCCCACCGGGTGGGGATGCACAGGGCAAAGATCAGTTTATCGATTTCGGCCCAGGTCTCGGCGATCCACATCACCGCCCACGAGGCATAGTCGCGAAGGCGTCCGGGCAGAACCAGTTTGAACAGTGCGAACACCATCAACGGCCCGAACAGCACCAAGGTATTGAGCAACAGCAGCAGGGTGACGAAACAGCCGGTGAGCAGGCGGCGCATAAATGACTCTTGCAAACAGGTGGACGGGCCATGATAAGCAGCTTCGGGCGACAGGCCAAATCGGTGGACGAATGTTTCACTTTGGTTTGTGTAGGCTTGACCCGCTCGCTGACGATCAATCGAACGAATCCACAGGCCACGGTCTAAAATCCCGCTGCCCAACCCCTAAAAAAGGAAGCCCATTACGTGAAATCCCTTCTCGCCCTGCTTTCTCTGATGGCCCTTCCCGTGCTGGCCGCCGAGCCGACCCTGTACGGGCGCTACGAATACATCGCGCTGCCGGAAATCGGCGGCGAAGTGCTCAGGGCTAAAATGGACACCGGCGCCCTGACCGCCTCGCTGTCGGCCAAGGATATCGAAACCTTCACCCGCGATGGCGAGGACTGGGTACGCTTCCGCCTGGCCACCAAAGACGCGAGCAACAAGGTCTACGAGCACAAGGTCGCGCGCATCAGCAAGATCAAGACCCGTTCCGAAGAAGATGAAGACGAGAATGAGGCAGTCGCCCCGAGCAAGCGTCCAGTGGTGGATCTGGAGCTGTGCCTGGGTAACGTCAAGCGCACCGTGGAGGTCAACCTGACCGACCGCAGCAGTTTCAATTACCCGCTGCTGATCGGCGCCAAGGCCTTGCGCGAGTTCGGCGCGGCGGTGAACCCGGCCCGACGCTTTACGGCGGACAAACCCGACTGCTGATTTCCCTGATTGACGTGCCCTGAGGCTTGGGGCACCGTTCCGGCAACTTTACTGTCGGGCTCGGACGCATGCCTCATATTCTGATTGTCGAAGACGAAGCCGCCATCGCCGATACGCTGGTGTTTGCCCTGCAGGGGGAAGGCTTTGACACCACCTGGCTGAGTCTCGGCGCGGCGGCGCTCGAGCACCAGAAAAGCACCCCGGCAGACCTGATCATCCTCGATGTGGGCCTGCCGGATATCAGCGGTTTCGAGACCTGTAAAAATCTCAGACGTTTCAGCGACGTTCCGGTCATTTTTCTGACAGCCCGGGATGGCGAGATCGACCGGGTGGTGGGCCTGGAAATCGGCGCCGACGACTACGTGGTCAAACCCTTCAGCCCTCGTGAGGTGGCGGCCAGGGTCCGCGCGATCCTCAAGCGTGTGGCGCCGCGACCGATCGCCGAGGTGGGCGCTGCACTGTTCCAGGTGGACAGCGACCGCGTGCAGATCAACTATCGCGGCAAGCCGCTGAACCTCACTCGCCACGAATTTCGCCTGCTGAACTGCTTGCTGGAGCAACCTGAACGGGTTTTCAGCCGCGAACAATTGCTCGACGCCCTGGGCGTGGCCAGTGATGCCGGCTACGAACGCAGCATCGACAGCCACATCAAGAGCGTGCGCGCCAAGTTGCGCCTGGTCAGAGCCGAGGCCGAACCGATTCAGACTCACCGCGGCCTCGGTTACAGCTACAGCCCGGGGCACAGCTGATGTCTCTGGGGATTCGGATTTTCCTGGTTTATGTGCTCTTTATCGGTTTGACCGGGTATTTCGTCCTCGGCACGGTGATGGAAGAAATCCGCCCAGGCGTGCGCCAGTCCACCGAAGAAACCCTGGTGGACACCGCCAACCTGATGGCCGAGATCCTGCGGGACGACTTCAAGGCCGGGACCCTCAACCAGAACCGCTGGCCACAGTTGCTCAAGGCCTACGGTGAGCGCCAGCCGGCGGCGACGATCTGGGGCTTGCCGAAAAACCAGGTCAGCCATCGCATCTACGTCACGGATGCCAACGGCATCGTGGTGCTGGACTCCAGCGGTGTGGCGGTGGGCCAGGATTATTCGCGCTGGAACGACGTCTACCTGACCCTGCGCGGCGAATACGGCGCCCGTTCGACCCGCAGCGTCGCGGATGATCCGACGTCTTCGGTGATGCACGTCGGCGCGCCGATCCGCGACAACGGCCAGATCATCGGCGTGGTCACCGTGGCCAAGCCCAACAGCTCGCTGCAGCCTTATATCGACCGTACGGAACGGCGCCTGCTGGCTTATGGCGTCGGGTTGATCGGGCTGGGCCTATTGCTGGGGGCATTGCTGTCGTGGTGGCTCAGCGCGGCGCTGCGTCGTTTGATGACGTATGCCCAGGCGGTCAGCGAGGGGCGTCGGGTGGAGGTCCCGCATTATCGCGGCGGTGAGTTCGAGCAACTGGCGGGCGCCGTGGAACACATGCGCACTCAGCTTGAAGGCAAGGCCTACGTTGAACGCTATGTGCACACCCTGACTCACGAACTCAAGAGCCCGCTGGCGGCGATTCGTGGCGCTGCCGAGCTGCTGCAAAGCGACATGCCCGCGGCCCAGCACCAGCGCTTCGTCAGCAACATCGACAGTGAAAGCGCGCGCATGCAGCAGTTGATCGAACGCTTGCTCAACCTGGCCCAGATCGAGCAGCGTCAAGGGCTGGAAGAAGAGGTCGCCGTGCCGCTGGCAGCGTTGATGGATGAGCTGCTGGAAGCGCGCGGCGGCTGGATCGAGAGTCGGCAGTTGAAGATCGAGCGGCACATCCCCGCCGGCCTGACGTTGACGGGGGAGGCGTTTCTGTTGCGCCAGGCCTTGGGCAATCTGTTGGAAAACGCCTTGGACTTCACGCCCGTCAATGGGCTACTGCGTATCAACGCCGAGCGCATTGGCAAGCGCGTCGAGATCCGCTTGTTCAATCAGGCCGAACCGATTCCCGACTACGCCCTGCCGCGCCTGAGCGAGCGTTTCTACTCCCTGCCGCGCCCGGACAGCGGCCGTAAAAGCACCGGCCTGGGGCTGAACTTTGTGGAGGAAGTGGTGCAGTTGCATGCAGGGGAATTCGGGATTGGCAATGTCGAGGGTGGGGTTGAGGTGGTTTTGCGGTTGCCTTGAAACCAAGGCGCGAAGGGGCCGGCCCAGTCTCCACACAATCTCCACACTCCCCCCATAAACACCCCACACAGGCACTTCAGACTCTTCCTCATTCGAACAGGGAGAGCCCCACATGAACCGCAGCCTCGCCATTAAACTGGGCATGATTGCCCTCTTGATTCTTTTGCTGATGATCCCGCTGTTGATGATCAACGGCCTCATCGACGAGCGCCAGGCGTTGCGCGATGGCGTGCTGCAGGACATCGCCCGCAGCTCCAGCCACAGCCAGCAACTCATCGGGCCGATGATCGTGGTGCCGTTTCGCAAGCAAGTGCGGGTCTGGAATACCAACGAGAAGACCGGCGTCCGGTTCCTGGAAACCGTCGAGCAAAGTGGTGAGTTGTACTTTCTGCCGGAGCAATTCGAGCTCGACGGCCAGGTCCGGACCGAAACCCGTGCCCGGGGGATTTACGAGGCGCGGATGTTCCATGCCGACAGCCGGATCGATGGCCGCTTCAAAGTGCCTGAGCGCTACGGCGTGGCCACCAAGGACTTTGCCGACTACCGCTTCGACGAACCGTACCTGAGCGTGGGCATCAGCGACATTCGCGGCATCGAGAATGCATTGACCCTGACTCTCAACCAGCAGACCGTCGATTTCCTGCCTGGCTCGCGGGTCGGCTGGTTGGGGCAGGGTGTGCATGTGCCACTGCCGATGGTCACGGCTCAGAACAGCGCCGAGCTGACCTTTGGTTTTGACCTGCGCCTGCAAGGCACCGGCGAGCTGCAAATTGTACCGGTGGGTAAAACCAGCAAAGTGCACCTGTCGGCCGACTGGCCGCACCCAAGCTTCATCGGCAACTACCTGCCCGTCAGTCGCGACATCAATGAGCAAGGTTTCAGTGCCGACTGGCAGACGTCGTTCTTCTCCACCAACCTTCTGGAAACGCTGCAAAGCTGCGTACCCAGCGAGGGTTGTGAAGCGTTGCGCAGCCGTGCCTTTGGTGTGAGTTTCATCGACCCGGTGGACCAGTATCTCAAGAGCGACCGGGCGATTAAGTATGCGCTGCTGTTCGTCGCCCTGACCTTCGCCGGGTTCTTCCTCTTCGAAGTGCTCAAGAGCCTGGCGGTGCACCCGGTCCAGTACGCCTTGGTGGGCGTGGCGTTGGCGTTCTTTTACCTGTTGCTGCTGTCATTGTCGGAGCACATCGGTTTCGCCCTGGCGTACCTGTTGTCGGCCAGTGCCTGTGTGCTGCTGATCGGGTTTTATGTCTGCCATGTGCTGCGCAGCGTGAGCCATGGTCTGGGTTTTTCGGTGGGGTTGGCGGGGCTGTACGCCTTGCTCTACGGCTTGTTGAGCGCTGAGGATTATGCGCTGTTGATGGGCTCGTTGTTGCTGTTCGGCCTGCTGGGCGTGTTCATGGTGTTGACCCGCAAACTGGACTGGTACGGGGTTGGATCGAAACCGGCGACTGCCATGACCTTCGATTTGGGAGAGGTGAAATGAGCCGGTCGCTGGGGTTGCGTGAGGATCAGCGGGAGGGGGAAATGTTGGTGGCGCTGATTGCCGGTTTGTTTGTTGGCGCGACCGAGCCAAGGAGGCCCGGCCGCTTCCGTCAGGCCAAGCAAACCGCGGAAAAACGCCAGACCTTGCCAGCCTGAGGCCATTGCGGCTGCGGCGCAGGCGATGGACCAGGCGAAGGCGAAAATGACGAAACCCATCTTGGTGCCGATGGCATCGATGACCCCGCATGACTCAGCGGCGCGGGACCAGCCCCCACACCGCCAATACCGAGGGTATGCCCAGCCCCAGCCAACTCACCGCGTCCCACAGGCCATCGCCAAGCAAGGCGCTGAATAGCCCCGCCGCGCAAAGAACACCGATCACCAGCGGAATTCCAAACACCTTCCAGAAACTCGATTGCCGAGATTTCACGAAGCCACCTGCGCGCCGACTGTTGCACGCTTGGCGGCTTTACGCCGCACGACCCACAGGTAAACGCCGCTGCCGAGCACGATGATGGTCAGCACGTCGAGGACCGCCCAGAAAATCTGCATCGGCCGGCCGCCGTAGTCGCCGAAATGCAGTGGCAGGGACAGGCCCATGACGTCCATGTACCACGGGCGTTCGGCCACGGCGGTGACGTCCAGGGTGCTGGCGTCGATCAATACCGGTGTCAGTAAGTGAGAGGTCAGGTGGGTGCTGCCTTTCATGAACACGCCATAGTGGTGTTCGCTGGAAAACAGCGTGCCGGGGAAGGCGATGAAGCTTGGCTCCATGCCCGGTGCGGCGTTTTTTGCGATGTCGAGCAAACGGGTGGCCGGTGCCAATTGCGTCAGCGGCGGCACGTTGCGGTAGGGCTCGACCATGGCGCTGAGGCTGTCGTTGCGCCACGCGGCGATGATCAGGTCGGCGCACGCGGCGATCACCCCGGTGACGCCCACGGTCAGCGCCCAGGTCAACGTCACCACGCCGATCAGATTGTGCAGGTCAAGCCAGCGCAGGCGCGTGGATTTGTCCCGGCGCACCGTGGCGAACTTCAAGCGCCGCATGAACGGCAAGTACAGGACCACCCCGGAGACGATGGCAATCACGAACAAAAAACCCATGAATGCCAGCAGCAACTTGCCCGGCAAACCGGCGAACATGTCTACGTGCAGGCGCAGCATGAGCATCATGAAACCGCCATTGGCCGACGGCATTTCCAGGGCTTCGCCAGTGCGCGCATCGAGCATGAAGGTGTGTGAGGAATTGGGTTCGGTGCCCGGCGTCGGCGCCATGATGGTGATGACGCCGTTGGGTTCGTCCTCGTCCCAGCCAAAATACTGGACCACTTCACCGGGGCGATGGGCCTTGGCTTTTTCCACCAGTTGCTGAAGGTCCAGCGGCGGCGTGTCGGCCGGCATTTCCCGCAGTTCGGGCGCATCGCCCAGCAGGTGTTCGATTTCATGATGGAAGATCAACGGCAGCCCGGTGATCGCCAGCATCAGCAGAAACACCGTGCAGATCAGGCTGGTCCAGGTGTGGACAAAGGACCAGCGGCGGATGGTTTTACTTTTCATGATTGTTCCAAATGCAAAAGGGCCACGCTGTGGCGTGACCCTCAAGAGCCTTGCCCGAAGGCTAACCGATTACCATTTGTAATTCACGCTGGCCACGACGTTACGTTCGTCGCCGTAGTAGCAGTAGTAACCGTCGCAGGTGGCCAGGTAGTCCTTGTTGAAGATGTTTTTCGCATCCACGGCCACCGAGACACCTTTGAGCGAACTGTACAGGCGACCCAGGTCGTAATGGGCCGAAGCGTCGTACACGGTGTAGGAACTGACATGGCCCAAGTAGGTGTTGGTGGTGTTGCCATAAGTGTCGCCGACATAACGCACACCCGCGCCAATGCCGAAGCCGTCAAGCGGGCCGTTATGCCAGGTGTAATCGGCCCATGCAGTTGCCTGGTTACGCGGCACCTGGGCCATGCGATTGCCTTCTTCTTCGGCGCTACCCTTGGTGATTTCACTGTCGTTGTAGGTGTAGGAACCGACCAGCTTCAGGTTATCGGTCACGTTACCGGTGGCCTCCAACTCAAGGCCACGCACGCGCACCTCACCCACTTGGCGGGTAACGCTGTTTTCGGTGACCGAGACATTTTTCTGGGTCAAGTCAAACACCGCGGCGCTCAGCAGGGTTTTGGTGCCCGGCGGCTGATACTTGATACCGATTTCGTATTGTTCGCCTTCGGTCGGCTTGAACGACTCGGTGCTGTTGACGGTTGTACCGGATGCTGGCTGGAACGACTCGGCGTAGGAGATGTAAGGCGTGATACCGTTTTCGAAGACGTAGCTCAGAGCCCCGTTGGCGCTGAATTTCTTGTCGCGCTGGGTGTTGGTGGCGTTGTCTTGGTTGTGGAAGACGGTGCCGGTGTGGACCCAGTCCTCACGACCACCGATAGACAGGCGCCACTGATCCAGAGCGATCTGATCCTGAGCGTACAGGCCAGTCTGATTGGTCTTCTGGTCGTAGTCATACATGGTGTAGTACTCGACCTTGGAGTAATCCTGCCCATAGATCGGGTTGTTGACGTTGCTGTCGGGAACACCCGTGGAACCCCACAGCCAGCGTGAATTGGTGTTGGAGCGCTGATGGTCCAGGCCCAGCAGCAACGTGTGGCTCAGGCTTCCAGTCTGGAAGTCCGCCTGGAAGTTGTTATCCACGGCGAACTGGCTGATGTCCTCGTCAACAATGCTGGCGCTGCGCTTGACGTCGCCATTGGCGCTAACCGCTTCATCGTAAGGGTATGTTCCGGCGGTGAGGGCCTGATATTCCAGGTCGCTCTTGGTGTAACGCAGGTTCTGGCGGAACTGCCAGGTGTCGTTGAAACGATGTTCAAAGGCATAACCGAGTGCGTAGTAGGTGCGGTCGTAGAATTCCCAGTCCGGGTCGCCCAGGTTTTTATGGTGGGAAATCTTGCCGGCGGCCGAGGCCAGTTTGGTGCCTTGCAGCGGCAGGAATTGCGAGGTGATGCCAGTGTCGTCGCGGGTGTACTGCGACAGGAAGGTCAGGCGCGTGTCGTCGTCGATGTTCCAGGTCAGGCTCGGGGCGATGTTGTAGCGCTTGTCCGGGACATTATCGATCCGGGAATTGCTGTCACGCACGGTGCCGCTGACCCGATAGAGAAATTTGCCTTCATCATCGATCTTGCCGGTGCTGTCGAAGTTGAGCTGTTTGTGCTCATTGGTGCCGGCCTGAACTTCGACTTCGTGGCTGCTTTCGGCTTCCGGGCGACGGCTGACCATGTCGAGCAGGCCGCCGGGGGGCGTCTGGCCGTAGACCGAAGACGCCGGCCCACGCAGCACGGCGATGCGTTCAAGGTCCCAGGGCTCGATTTTCGGCGTGATGTAGTTGCCGTCGGGCAGCGGCAGGCCATCGAGGAACTGGGTCGGTGAGAAACCGCGAACCAGCAGCCAGTCGTTGCGCGAGTCCGAGCCGTAGCCGCTGCTCTGCACGCCGGCGGTGTAACGCAGGGCGTCATTGAGGTTGAGAACGGAGCGATCGTCCATCTGGTCGCGTGTCACGATCGAGACCGAGCGCGGCAGTTCGGCAATGGCGGTGTCCGTCTTGGTGCCGGCCGCGGTGCGGGTGGCGAGGTAGCCTTCGGTCGGGCCCCACGCGGTTTCGCTCACAGTGGCGCCGATCACGCTAGTTTCCGGCAGGGCCATGACGCCTTCGGGCACGGCCACCAGGCTGTAGGTGCCGGCGCTGCTCTGTTCCAGTTGCAGACCGGTGCCGCGTAAAGCCTCACGCAATGCACCCGTGGCGTCGAACTGGCCTTGGACCGGGGCCGACGTTTTGCCCGAAGCCAGGGACGGGTTCAGGCTCAGGGCGAGGCCGGCCTGGCTGGCGATCTGGTTCAGGGTGCTGGCCAATGGCGCGGCGGGCAAGTTGTAGCTGCGCACGCTTAAGGCCTGTTCGGCTGCCATGAGCGGGCCGCTGGCCAACGGGGCGGCAAAGGCGATGGCGATGGCTAACAGGCTGGGACGCAACAGGGTGTCAAGCGGGCGGGACATACGGCGGCTCCTGAATGGAAATACTTCTCAATTGCCTGGGTGCCGGATGAAAATCGAAAAGTGATAGGGCTGGATGAAAATAATTTAGATTCAGCCCGGGTGATTGTTCCCATGCAGAGCGTGGGCACGATCAGGCTCAAAGTTTTGGCGCGTTGCTCGGCCCCACCACCACCCACCACTGCGTGTGATGCTCGATCTGCACGGGCAAGGTCGGCAGCAGGGCGCTCAGGGCCAGGTCGGTGTCGTGCAGCGGGAAGCTACCGGTGATGCGCAGGTTTGCCACTTGTGGCTCGACGCCCAGGTAGCCACGACGATAGCGGCCCAGCTCATGGACCAGGTCTTCAAGACGGGCGTTGTCCACCACCAGCATGCCTCGGGTCCAGGCGTCGGCGCCGGGGCTCAGGGCGACCGTCGGCCCGAGGCCTTCACGGCGCATCAGCACCTGCTGGCCTTCGTGCAGAATCTGTTCCTGGTCCGTCGCCTGTGGATGCGCCGCCACCGCAGATTTCAATACGCTCAGGCGCGTGCCTTCGTCTTCGCGCTTGACCAGGAATCGTGTGCCCAGGGCGCGCATGCTGCCTTCGTGGGTTTCGACGATGAACGGGCGCGGATCGTTGTGGCCGGTTTCCACCAGGATCTCGCCTTCTTGTAAGACGATTCGTCGCTGTTTGTCATCGAAACGCACGTCCAGTGCACTGTGGGTGTTGAGGTTGATCAGTGTGCCGTCGGCCAGGCGCAGGGTGCGTTGCTCGCCGGTGGCGGTGCGCTGGTCGGCCAGCCAGTAATCCAGTTGCAGGTAACGATCCCCGGCAAACAACGCCAGGCCGATGACCGCGACGATACTGGCCAGGCCGCTGCCCACTTTGCGTACCCGCCGACGGATGCTCACCCGCGATTGCAGCAACGCGGCCCGCGCCGGCCCGCTGGCAACACTGAAACGCTGGTCGAGCATGCCCAGCTGCCGCCAGGCCCGGGCATGTTCTTCCTCGGCGGCATGCCATCGAGCGAACGCCTCACGCTCCTGGGCGCTGCCGCTGCCTGAATCCAGGGACAACTGCCAGGCAATGGCCGCGTCCAGAACGCTGGCCGAAACCGGCCTGGAATGGGCCGGGTTCATGTCGGCTCACCATAAAGTGCGATGTAGCATTGCCGCACGCCCTGGGCCAGATACTGCCGTACCCGCGGCACCGAAACCCCCAGGCGCTCGGCGATTTCGGCATGGCCAAGGCCGTCGAGGCGGTTGTAGAGGAAAGCGGCGCGGGCCTTGCTCGACAATTTGCCGAGCAGGCGATCGATATTCTTGAGGTCTTCGAGGATCAGTTGCTGTTCTTCCACCGAAGGCTGCTCGCCTTCGGGGATCAGCATCAGTTCGGTGAGGTAAGCCTGCTCCAATGCCGCCCGGCGGAAATAATCGAACAGCAGCCCTTTGGCGATCGCTACCAGAAACGCCCGGGGCTCGCGGGGTGTCTTCAGCTCGTCACGGCCCAGCAGGCGCACGAAAGTATCCTGGCTCAAGTCCTCGGCCCGCTGCGGACAGGCCACATTGCGTCGCAACCATGCCAATAGCCATCCGCGATGGTCACGGTACAACGCACCAACCAGATCACTGTGAGGGCTAGGGATTGACGACACGGAGCATCTCCGACGTTTTAAGTAACGAGAATTGTTCGCGATTGTGGCAGAGACGAGCTAGGGAAAGCAATTGGCGCTGGTCGGGCCCCGATCTGTGGGCCCAGGTGAATCGCACTGAGAGCAGGGAGCAGAGGAGTTAAAGCGAATGCGCCTGCTGCCGCCGCTTCCACTGGCTCAGGCGCTGTTGCAGATCAAGCGGGCTGAGGATCTGCTGCTGTCGGGCGCGGCTGAACAGGATCAGTGCCAGCTCGGCCGTGGCCAGGGCGTCGGCGCTGGCGTTATGACGGTCGAAGACTTGCAGCTTGAACCAGTCGATCCAGTCGTCCAGGCCGGCCTTGCGCAGCATTGCCTGGGGGCAGAGCATCGGCGCCAGGTCCGCCACGTCCAGAAATTGATGCTGCAAGCGATAGCCCAGGTAGTCCTTCAGTGCTCGCCCAAGCATGTGGGAATCGAACGGTGCGTGGAACGCCAGCATCGGGCTGTCGCCGACGAACTCCATGAACGCCAGCAGCGCCTCGGCCGGGTTGCTGCCGGCGGCAATTGCACTGGGGGCCAGGCCATGGATCAACACGCTCGGCCCCAGCGGCTGCTTGGTGCACTGCAGGGTGCGTTCGAACTGTTGGCCAAAGTCGATGGCACCGTCTTCTATCACCACCGCACCGATGGACAGCACCTGGTCTTTATTCAGGTTCAGGCCAGTGGTCTCCAGGTCCACCACCATCCAGCGCTGTTCCCGCAGGCTGCATTCACTCAGTTGCGAGGGCGCAGGCAGGCGTTCCAGGCGCTGATGCAACGCGTCCGGCAACATGGGCTGGGCCTGGCGCAGCCAGGAAAACAGCTTCACAGCTGATACCTCAGTGTCAGGCTGCTTTGCAGGCGTTGGGCCTGGCGCAGGGATTCGCGCAGGATGCGCCGGTCCAGATGATTGAGGCTGTCGGGGTCGACTCGGTTGGAATAGGGCAGGTTCTCGCGGGTTTGCAGTTGATGTTGTTGCATGCGCGCCTGCTGGATGAAGTGATAGGCCTCTTCATAGGCCGCACCATCCAGCGGCTCGATCACTTCCTTGACGACCAGTTGCCGCAAGCGTTCCAGCGTGTTGTTGGCTTTGATTCCGTTGGCCAGTGCCAGCAAGCGAGCGCCGTCGACGAAGGGGGTAAGGCCTTGTACTTTCAGGTCGAGGGTGGCCTTTTCGCCGTTTTTGCGGCTCAGCACGAAGTCCCTGAAACGTCCCACCGGCGGGCGATGGCGCAGGGCGTTGTTGGCCATCATGCGCTGGAACAAACGGTTATCGGCCACCTGCTCGAGAACCTGCTGGCGCAATTGTTCGCAGCCTTGCTCATCGCCCCAGACCACCCGCAGGTCGAAATAGATGCTTGAGGCCAGCAGGTTCTCCGGGGTCGCTTCACGAATGAACGCGGCAAAGCGCCGGGCCCATTCTGCGCGGGACAGGCACAGCTCGGGGTTGCCGGCCATGATGTTGCCCTTGCACAAGGTGAAACCGCACAGCGCCAGGCTCTGGTTGATCTGTTGGGCGATGGGCAGCAGAAGGCCGCGGATCTGTGCGGCATGGGCTGCGTCCCGGGCTTCGAACAGGATGCCGTTGTCCTGGTCGGTGTGCAGGGTTTGCTCGCGCCGGCCTTCACTGCCGAAGCACAACCAACTGAACGGCACGCCTGGGTCGCCCTTGTCGGCCAGGGTCAGCTCGATGACCCGGCACACGGTGTGGTCGTTGAGCAGGGTGATGATGTGGGTGATCTGGGTCGACGACGCACCGTGGGCCAACATGCGCTCGACCAGTTGACCGATCTCGCCGCGCAGGGCCACCAGGTTTTCCACCTTCGGGGCGCTGCGAATGGTTCGTGCCAGGTGCACCAGGTCGACTCGTTGCAGGGAAAACAGGTCCCGCTCCGACACCACGCCACACAGGCGCTGCTCCTTGACCAGGCAGACGTGGGCGATGTGGCGCTCGGTCATGGCGATGGCCGCGTCGAAGGCGCTGTGGTCCGGCGAGAGGAAAAACGGTGCCTGGGTCATGTGCCTGGCGATGGCCTGGGAAAAGTCCCCGGAGCCGTCGGCCACCACCTGCCGCAGGTCGCGCAGGGTGAAAATCCCTACAGGCGCTTTCTGCTCGTTCACCACCACGATGCTGCCGACCTGCTGCTCGTGCATCAGCTTCACGGCTTCGCGCAGCGGCGTCTGGGGGCTGCAACTCACCGGATGACGCATGGCCAGTTCGCCCAACCGCGTATTGAGGGAATATTGGGTGCCCAGGGTCTGTGCGGACTTTTGCTGAACCTGTTGGTTGACCTGGTCGAGCAGGCTGCTGACCCCGCGCAGGGCGAAGTCGCGAAACGGGCCCGACAGGGCGAACAGCTTGATGAAGGCCTGCTTGTTCAATTGCAGGCAGAATGTGTCTTCGCTGGCGCGGTGCTCGGTGCGTGTGGCCCGTTCACCCAGCAGCGCGGCGAGGGGGAAACATTCGCCGGTGGTGATTTCAAAGGTGGTCTCGGTGCCGCCCTTGGCCGAATGCGGACGCTCGCCCACCACTCGGCCCTGCTTGACGATGTAAAAGTGTTCCACCGGGCCGTCGGCCGGTTTGATGATGGTGTCCCCCAGTGCGTAAAAACGCAGCAGGCATTGCTCCACCAGATAGGCCAGGTGGGCATTTTCCATTTGGTTGAACGGGGGAAACCGTTGGAGAAACTGCAACGTACCCTGGATGTTTTGCAACACCGCGGTTTTCCCTGCCTGGATGAAGGCGTCCGTTTTTTTCATAACCATTAGGCAGTCTTTCTTTGAATTGTTGTGGTCGGAACTGTCCCCCATGGTCGGCTCCTGGGCGCGGGGTGCCCATTGGACGTAAGTCTAGGTGGCCGACAAAGGCAGGTATCGAGGAAGGACGCTGTGACGTCTCTTGAAAAACCTTCAATAAATGCACTTGGAAAAAAATCCGACGAAGTGCACATTGAAGCGCCGCAGAACGATGTCTGACCACTGCCAAGGGTTCGATTTAGAGAACGTAGAGAGATCATGTCCGACCACGATATTTTGAGTGACGCCGAGCGCGAGGCGCTGAGTGCCGTCATGCTGGAACCTGACCTGCCGCCGCAGCGCGTCTTGATCGTCGATGACGACAAGGACGCCCGCGAGCTGCTGTCGGAAATTCTGGCGTTGGACGGTATTCACTGCATGACCGCTGCCAGCGGCGAAACGGCACTCAAGATGCTGGAAACCAAACCGTCGATTGGCCTGCTGATCACCGACCTGCGCATGGGCAATGTCGATGGCCTGGAGCTGGTCCGCCTGGTGCGGGAGTCGGAGCGGGCAGCGCTGCCGATCATCATCGTGTCCGGTGACGCCGACGTGAAGGACGCCATCGAAGCCATGCACCTGAGCGTGGTGGATTTTCTGCTCAAGCCCATCGATACCGAAAAGTTGCTGGGGTTGGTGAAGCATGAGTTGGGGATGGATGTGTAACCAGCAGTCCGGGCTGTGTTCCCACGCGGAGCGTGGGAACGATCAATCAACTGGACATGAAAAAGCCCTGATCTCGCGATCAGGGCTTTTTTCATTGCATCTACCACTCAATCACAACCCATTGGCTGCCTTGAACTCGCGGCGACGACGGTGCAGCACCGGCTCGGTGTAGCCGTTAGGCTGTTGGGTGCCTTCGATCACCAGCTCGACCGCCGCCTGGAAGGCGATGTTGCTGTCGAAGTCTGGCGCCAGCGGACGGTACAACGGGTCGCTGGCGTTCTGGCGGTCCACCACCGGCGCCATGCGCTTGAGGCTTTCCATCACCTGGTCTTGCGTGACGATGCCGTGGCGCAACCAGTTGGCGATGTGCTGGCTGGAGATACGCAGCGTTGCCCGGTCCTCCATCAGCCCGACGTCGTTGATGTCCGGCACCTTTGAACAGCCCACGCCCTGGTCGATCCAGCGCACCACGTAGCCGAGGATGCCCTGGGCGTTGTTGTCCAGCTCGTTTTTGATCTGCTCCGGCGTCCAGTTTGGGTTGACGGCCAGCGGGAGGGTCAGGATGTCGTCCACCGAAGCGCGGGCACGCTTGGCCAGTTCGGCCTGGCGGGCGAACACGTCGACCTTGTGATAATGCAGCGCGTGCAGGGCGGCGGCGGTCGGTGACGGAACCCATGCGGTGTTGGCCCCGGCCATTGGATGAGCGATTTTTTGTTCAAGCATCGCGGCCATCAGGTCCGGCATCGCCCACATGCCTTTGCCGATTTGTGCACGACCTTGCAGGCCGGTGCTCAGGCCGATGTCGACGTTCCAGTTTTCGTAGGCGGCGATCCACTTCTCGGCCTTCATGTCGGCCTTGCGGACCATCGGGCCGGCTTCCATGGATGTGTGGATTTCGTCGCCGGTGCGGTCCAGGAAGCCGGTGTTGATGAACACCACGCGCTCGCTGGCAGCCTTGATGCAGGCCTTGAGGTTGACCGTGGTACGGCGCTCCTCGTCCATGATCCCGACCTTGAGGGTGTTGCGCGGCAGGTTCAGCACATCTTCGACGCGACCGAACAGCTCGTTGGTGAACGCGGCTTCTTCCGGGCCGTGCATCTTCGGCTTGACGATGTACACCGAGCCGGTGCGGCTGTTGCGACGCGAAGTGTTGCCGTTGAGGCTGTGGATTGCCGCCAGGCTGGTGATCAGGCCATCGAGGATGCCTTCCGGCACTTCATTGCCGTGCTTGTCCAGGATCGCGTCAATGGTCATCAGATGGCCGACGTTACGCACGAACAACAGCGAACGGCCATGCAGCGTCACGCTCGAACCGTCGACAGCGGTGTATACGCGGTCGGCGCTCATGGTGCGGGTAAACGTCTGGCCGCCCTTGGCGACTTGTTCCGACAGATCGCCCTTCATCAGGCCGAGCCAATTGCGGTAGATCACCACTTTGTCATCGGCATCGACGGCGGCGACCGAGTCTTCGCAGTCCATGATGGTGGTCAGTGCGGCTTCCATCAGGATGTCTTTGACGCCGGCGGCGTCGGTCTGGCCGACCGGGGTGCTGGCGTCGATCTGGATTTCGAAGTGCAGGCCGTTGTGTTTCAGCAGCACCGTGGTGGGTGCCGAAGCGTCGCCCTGAAAGCCAATTAGTTGAGTATCGTCACGCAGGCCGCTGTTGCTGCCACCCTTGAGGGCGACCACCAGTTTGCCGTCGACGATTTTATAACCCGTGGAATCGACATGGGAGCCGGCCGCCAGCGGTGCCGCTTCGTCGAGGAAGGCGCGGGCAAAGGCGATGACTTTGTCGCCGCGCACCTTGTTGTAGCCTTTGCCTTTTTCCGCGCCGTCGGCTTCGCTGATGGCATCGGTACCGTACAGCGCGTCGTACAGCGAACCCCAGCGGGCGTTCGATGCGTTGAGGGCGAAACGGGCATTCATCACCGGTACAACCAGCTGCGGGCCGGCCATGCGGGCGATTTCGTCATCGACGTTTTGGGTCGTAGCCTGGAAATCCGCCGCTTCTGGCAGCAAATAACCGATGTCTTGCAGGAAGGCTTTGTAAGCCACGGCGTCGTGGGCGTGGCCGGCACGGGCCTGGTGCCAGGCGTCGATCCGCGCCTGGAAATCGTCGCGTTTGGCGAGTAGGGCTTTGTTCTTCGGCGCCAGGTCGTGGATGACCTTGTCGGCACCGGCCCAGAATGCCTCGGCGGTGAGGCCGGTTCCGGGAATGGCTTCGTTATTCACGAAGTCGAACAGGACTTTGGCGACCTGCAGGCCACCGACTTGAACGTGTTCAGTCATTGCTTGCCTCACTCTGCTCAGCTATTTCGCTTTTCAGCTCTTCGATTTTGACAATGAAGCCTCGGGACATTTAAACCACAAACCCCGGCACCAGTACATGCCATCGCTGGCGGCTGGGTAGGACCTTGTAGCCTTGCTGACGGGGCTTTTCAGGGATGCGACTGTGCCTTAAGCAGACATCGGTCCAACATTATGTAGTGCGTGCTGCGGCATACTACATGATCAATTGCGGTTGTGAAAATTAGACTAATTGCGTCGTTCTGCGACCGACTAAAGTGTTACGGTCACGACGAGGCATGGGATGTTCTCAAAAAACAGATCGATTGTTCCAGATAATTCTTAAAACATGTACACGATGTTTTTTCTCTCCCACGGCGGGTCAGGTCTAAATTCCCAGGGCAACATCTGTCCGTGACCACCTGCCTATACTCTTGCTTCCACAACAAGAGGGCTGTGCCATGGACCACCTCGTCATCACTGTTTTCGCCCCAGACAAGCCCGGGCAGGTCGAGCGCATTGCCCAGTGCATCGCCGAGCACGGCGGTAACTGGCTGGAAAGCCGCATGTCGCACCTGGGTGGGCAATTTGCCGGGATCCTGCGTCTCAGTGCCCCGGCCGAGGCCCATGAAGAACTGATCGAAGCCTTGCAGGGACTGTCAGCCGACGGTATCCGTGTGTTGATCGCCGAGAACACCCTTGAAGAATCCTGCACCTGGAAACCCATTGCCATGGAACTGGTGGGCAACGATCGTCCCGGCATCGTGCGCGACATCACCCGGTTGCTGAGCGAACAGGGCGTAAACGTCGAGCGATTGGTCACCCATGTTCGGCCGGCGCCGATGAGCAGCGAGTTGCTGTTTCACGCTGAAGCGATCCTGGGGGTGCCCTTGACCCTTTCACTGGACACGTTGCAGGAGTGTCTCGAGACCCTGGCCGATGAGTTGATGGTGGAGCTCAAACTCAGCGACGAGGTGTGATGCAGGTTATCCAAGAAAAAACTGCGCCTGCCTGTGGATAACCTGTAGAGACTCAGCGCCAGCCCAGGCCCGTCGGGCATCAGCGACGAATGATCAAAAAATCACCAGTTTTCAAGGGTTTGTGCACAAATGGCGGGGATCACGCTGTGGATAACCTTGGGAAGGATCAGCACAGGCCACGCCAGACGTGGCCTGTGGAGGGTTGTGTGATTTTTGATCAGTTGCGGCGGCGCATGCTGATCAGGGCATCGACGCTGTA
This sequence comes from Pseudomonas sp. LBUM1664, assembly GCF_059695895.1. NCBI lineage: Bacteria > Pseudomonadati > Pseudomonadota > Gammaproteobacteria > Pseudomonadales > Pseudomonadaceae > Pseudomonas > Pseudomonas sp. LBUM1664. The sequence goes on from NZ_CP166791.1 coordinate 531,724, forward strand.
CACCGCGAGCCCGGCCCAGATAAACAGGAACGCCACTAACGTGCTGGACGACAGGTGTTCACCGAACATCGTCACCGCCAGCAACAGCACCAGCGTCGGAGCGAGGTACTGCAGAAACCCCAGCGTGGTGTAGGGCAAGTGCCGCGCCGCAGCGTTGAAACACACCAGCGGAACCAACGTCACGGGGCCGGCCGCCACCAGCCACCAGGCTTCGGAGGTGGTCCAGAAGGCCGCTTGGGCACTGGTGGCTGTCGGATTGAACAGCAACCAGGCGATGGCGATCGGCACCAGCATCCAGGTTTCCACCACTAGCCCTGGCAAGGCCTTGACCGGCGCCTGCTTGCGGATCAACCCATAGAAACCGAAGGTCAGCGCCAGCACCAGCGACACCCACGGCAGGCTGCCCACTTGCCAGACCTGCTGCGCCACGCCGACCGCCGCCAACCCCACCGCTAGCCACTGCATGCGCCGCAACCGCTCACCCAAAATCAACATGCCCAGCAATACGTTCACCAGGGGGTTGATGTAATACCCCAGGCTCGCTTCGAGCATGCGGCCGTTGTTCACCGCCCAGACATAGGTCAGCCAGTTGGCGGCGATCAGCGTCCCGCTCAGGGCCAGGATCGCCAGGCGACGTGGGTTATCGCGCAATTCAGCCCACCAGCCCGGGTGTTTCCAGACCATCAGCAACGCCGCGCCGAACAACGCCGACCAGAGTACCCGGTGGATGATGATTTCCACGGACGGCACGCTGGCGATGGCTTTGAAATAGAGCGGGAACAGACCCCAGATGATGTAGGCACTCAGGCCCAGGATATACCCGCGACGCGGGTTGGCGGCTTGCATGCAAAATCCTTGCTTAGGCAGCTAACAAAAGAGTGATTGTAAGCAGATTTGTCGGGTTACGCTGTGAACATTGTGAACAATTCACCGCCGTACCCCCTGTGGGAGCGAGCCTGCTCGCGATGCGACGACACATTCGCCATTGACGTCGACTGACACACCGTCATCGCGAGCAGGGATCCGTGGTGGCTGTTAGAACCAAGCCAAGTCAGAACAACTTCAATGGCTCTTCATTGAGCGCCGCCAGTTGTTCGCGCAGCGCCAATACCTGGTCGCCCCAGTAGCGTTCGCTGCCGAACCACGGGAAGCTGCGGGGGAAGGCCGGGTCGTCCCAGCGGCGTGCCAGCCAGGCGCTGTAGTGCATCAGGCGCAGGGCTCGCAGCGGCTCGATCAGCGCCAGTTCCCGCGGGTCGAAGTCATGGAACTCACGGTAGCCGTCCATCAATTCCGACAACTGCCCCAGGCATTCCTGCCGATCACCGGCGAGCATCATCCACAAGTCCTGCACCGCCGGGCCCATGCGGCAGTCGTCCAAGTCAACGATGTGGAACACCTCGTCGCGACACATCATGTTGCCGGGGTGGCAATCGCCGTGCATGCGGATGTTCTGATGGGGCGTGGCGGCGTAGACCTCTTCGACTCGTTTGAGCAGATCCCTGGCCACCGACTCGTAGGCCGGAAGCAGGCTACGGGGCACGAAACCGCTTTGCAGTACGGTAACCAGCGAATCATGACCGAAGTTTTTCACACCCAGCGCTTCACGGTGTTCGAACGGACGGGTGGCTCCGACCGCGTGCAGGCGCCCGAGCAATTGCCCCAGGCGATAGAGCTGATCGAGGTTGCCCGGCTCCGGTGCACGGCCGCCGCGACGGGGAAACAGGGTGAAACGAAACCCGTCGTGTTCATGCAGGCTGGCGCCGTTGTGGATCAGCGGCGCCACCACCGGCACCTCGCAATCGGCCAGCTCGAAGGTGAAGCGGTGCTCCTCGAGAATGGCTTCGTTGGTCCAGCGCTGAGGGCGGTAGAACTTGGCGATCAGTGGCTCGGCGTCTTCGATGCCAACCTGATAGACGCGGTTCTCGTAGCTGTTGAGGGCCAGCACGCGGGCGTCGCTGAGAAAGCCAATGCTTTCAACGGCATCGAGCACAAGGTCGGGCGTGAGGGTTTCAAACGGATGGGACATGCTGACTCCTGCGCAGCGGCAGGGCTGCCGCGTCCGGCCCAGCATGGTAGCGCAAAGCAGTCTGGATTGATCGGTGATCGTTCCCACGCTTTGCGTGGGAACGCTCAGTGTCAGGCGCCGATGACCCCGCCGTCTTCCCGGGTAATTACCATCACCGACGAACGCGGTTTGCCGTTGGGCAGGTGCTCAGGGAAGGTCGAGCCGCCTTTTTCCCCGGGGTGCTGGATCCCGACGAACATGGCTTTGTAGTCCGGCGAGAAACTGATCCCGGTCACTTCGCAACCCACCGGCCCGACCATGAAGCGACGGATCTCGCCGCTGTTGGGGTCGGCACAGAGCATCTGGTTGTTGCCCATGCCGGCGAAGTCCCCAGCGTTGCTCGAGTCGCCGTCGGTCTGGATCCACAACCGGCCGTCCTTGTCGAAGCCCAGGCCATCAGGGCTGTTGAACATGTTCTGTGCGTTGATGTTGGACGAACCGGCCTTTGGCGTGCCGGCGTTTACCGTGGGGTTGCCAGCGACCACGAACAAGTCCCAGGCGAAGGTATTGGAGGCATGATCGTCGCGGTCGGTGCGCCAGCGCAGGATCTGCCCGTAGACGTTCTTGGCCCGAGGGTTTGGCCCGCCCACCGGCTGGCCGTCTTCGCCGCGCTTGGCGTTGTTGGTCAGGGTGCAATAGACCTGGCCGTCTTTGGGGCTGACCACGATCCACTCCGGGCGGTCCATGCGCGTGGCACCCACGGCGCTGGCGGCCAGGCGCGCGTGGATCAGTACTTGGGCCTGGTCGGCGAAACCGCTGCTGGCGTCGAGGCCATTCTTGCCGTGGGTCAGCTCTATCCACTGGCCCTGGCCTTTGGGATGGTCCGGGTTGCTGTCACCGGCATCGAAACGCGCCACGTACAACGTGCCATGGTCCAGCAGGTTGCGGTTGGTTTTGGGCTTTTTGTGGTCGATCTTGTCCCGGCTGACGAACTTGTAGATGAATTCGCCACGCTCATCGTCGCCCATGTACACCACGGCGTGACCGTCATGGGTCTGTGCCAGGGCGGCGTTTTCGTGCTTGAAACGGCCCAGGGCGGTACGTTTCACCGGGGTGGATGTTGGGTCGAATGGGTCAATTTCCACCACCCAGCCGTGGCGGTTGAGTTCGTTGGGGTTCTGCGCCAGGTCGAAGCGCGGGTCGTGCAGGTGCCAGTTGATCTCGCTGCTGGTGACGGTGGCGCCGTAACGCTTCTGCGCCTTATCGAACTGCAAATCGGCTTTACTGCTGCCGAAGCAGTCGGTGAAGTTTTCTTCGCAGGTCAGGTAAGTGCCCCACGGCGTCATGCCGTTGGCGCAGTTCTGGAACGTGCCCAGCACTTTCTTGCCGCTCTTGTCAGCGCTGGTTTTCAGCAGGTCGTGACCGGCTGCCGGGCCACTGAAGTGAATGGGCGTGTTGCCGTGGATCCTGCGGTTGTAGCGCGAATCCTGGACGAATTGCCATTGGCCGCCACTACGCCGAACCTCAATCACCGACACGCCTTCGCTGGCCTGGGCCTTGTGCACTTCTTCGGCCGACTGCGGCTGGCCGCCGTGGGGGAAGAGGTAGCGGTAGTTGGTGTATTCGTTGTTGATCGCCATCAGCGCCCGGTCGTTGTCGCCAGGGAACGGGAACAGGCTCATGCCGTCGTTGTTGTCACCGAACTGCACTTCCTGTGCGTGGGCGGTGCCGTTGCCACTTGGGTCGAACGCCGGTGCGTTCTTCTGCAGCGGCTGGCCCCAACTGATCAGTACCGAGGATTTGTAGCCCGGCGGCAACGTGAGGGTGTCGGTCGTGTCGGCAGCAATGCTGTCGAAGTTCAGCATTTGGCTGTTGCCTTCGCTCACGGCGGCGGCCAGGGCGCTGCGACTCAGCAGGTTGCCGCCCAGGAACATTGCCGCGCCACACAGGGCACCGGCGCTGATAAAGCCGCGACGGCTCAGGCCAACGATTTTTTCCAGGTCGGTGGATTGGTTTTCTTCTAATAGGCTCATTTCAGGCTTCCTGCTGGTTTTGGCTGCCACCATAAAGCCGGGCGATGAAGCTATTGTTGCAGCGCCCTACAGCGGAGTGCCGAGCAGCACATTTGTCGCCGAGAACTCCACTTGCACCGGGGAGCCGGCGTCCAGGTTTCGCTCGCGCAGTTGAAGCGGGTCGGCCAGGGCACACAGCGTCTGGCCGTTGGGCAGGGTGATGCGCACTTCGCTGGGGCCGTTTTCGGCGGCGGCGACATGTTCGATCACGCCTCGCAAAACATTGTTTCCCGATTTTTCCGGTTGCTCGACAGGGTGCAACTCCAGCCAGCCGGCCTTGATCAGGGCAACCACTTCGGTGCCGACGTCCAGTTCCAGGCGCACCGTGCTGTCGTGGGTGATCTGCGCTTCGATGACCAGGCCGCGGGCCAGTTCCAGGCGCACCCGGTCGTTATGCCCCTGAGCCTCGATGCCCACGACCTTGCCATGCAATTGATTGCGGGCGCTGGTGCGCAGCATCAGGCGACTCAGCAGGCTCAGGTCCCCGGCGTCTTCGCTCGCTTCCAGCAACTGCGCCTGCAAGGCTTGCAGGCGCTGATACAGGTGCAGCACGCGTTGCCCTTCGTCCGACAGTTTGGCGCCGCCACCGCCCTTGCCACCGACGCTGCGCTCCACCAGCGGCTGGTCCGCCAGGTTGTTCAACTCGTCGATGGCATCCCACGCCGCCTTGTAGCTCAGGCCCGCGCTCTTGGCGGCGCGGGTGATCGAGCCCTGTTCGGCGATGTGCTGCAACAGGGCGATACGTTGTGGGCGCCTAACGATGTGCTGGGTCAGAAGCGTGGGCAATGACATGACAGAAAACTGCGCGCAATGGTTGATGGGCCGACGTTGGCGCCTTGGGCGCGGCGCGTCAAGCGGGCTCACCGGGTTTCGGCGTACGGGCCAGGCAATACACGTCGACGCGTGCGGCGCCGGCATCGAGCAGCAGGCGGGCCAGCGCCTGGGCGGTGGCGCCGGTGGTGAGCACATCGTCCACCAGCGCCAGGTGACGGTTGCGCAGCAGGGCATTGGGCGTCACGGCAAAAGCCTGGCGTAGGTTGCGGTGTCGGGCCCTGGCATCGAGTGCCTGTTGGGCGGGGGTGTCCTGGATACGCAGCAGCAGGTTTTCTTCGCAGGGGATCTCTAATGGACCGCTGAGCCAGCGGGCGAGCAGGGTTGCCTGATTGAACCCGCGCTGGCGCAAGCGCCTGGTCGCCAATGGCACCGGCACCAGCGCGTCGGGCCGCTCTAGTCCTTCGTTGAAATGATGTTGCAGCGACTGCGCCAGCAGTTCGCCCATCAGCCGACCAAGCGGCCATTTGGCCTGATGCTTGAAACGGGTGATCAGGCTGTCCAGCGGAAAATCATAGGCCCAAGGCGCCAGCACCCGCTCGAAGGCCGGCGGCCGCGTGGCGCATTGGCCGCAACGCAGCCCGGCCATTGGCAGCGGCAGGGCGCAGACGCTGCATTGATCGCCAAGCCAGGGCAACTCGCTCTCACAAGGTGTGCAGATGGGCTGGGCCGTATCGGTGGCTTCGCCGCACAGCAAGCAGAATTGTTTGTTTTTTAACCAGATGTAAACCGGTCTTTCGTATCGTGGTTGACAGCGCATGGCTCTTCCTTAAATATGCCGAACATCCGTGTCGCGCCTGTGGGTATTGCGTACCCCAGGTGCCAGCCAAGCATAATCAAGGAAATGCCCATGAGCGCCAGCACCACTGCCAACCTGCGTCATGACTGGTCTTTGGCCGAAGTCAAAGCTCTCTTCGTCCAGCCATTCAATGACCTGCTGTTCCAGGCGCAGACCGTGCACCGCGCGCACTTCGACGCCAACCGCGTCCAGGTTTCCACGCTGCTGTCGATCAAAACCGGCGCCTGCCCAGAAGATTGCAAATATTGTCCGCAGTCCGGCCACTACAACACCGGGCTGGAAAAAGAAAAATTGCTGGAAGTGCAAAAGGTCCTCGAAGAAGCCGCGCGGGCCAAGGCCATCGGTTCGACCCGTTTTTGCATGGGCGCGGCGTGGAAGCATCCGTCGGCCAAGGACATGCCTTATGTGCTGGAGATGGTCAAAGGTGTGAAAGCCATGGGCCTGGAAACCTGCATGACCCTGGGGCGCCTCGACCAGGACCAGACCGAAGCGCTGGCCAAGGCCGGCCTGGACTACTACAACCACAACCTCGACACCTCGCCGGAGTTTTACGGCAGCATCATCACCACCCGCACCTACAGCGAGCGCCTGCAAACCCTGGCCTACGTGCGTGATTCGGGGATGAAAATCTGCTCCGGTGGCATCCTGGGCATGGGCGAATCCCTGGACGACCGCGCCAATCTGTTGATCCAACTGGCGAACCTGCCGGAGCATCCGGAATCGGTGCCGATCAACATGCTGGTAAAAGTCGCTGGCACGCCGCTGGAGAACGCCGAAGACGTCGATCCGTTCGATTTCATTCGCATGCTCGCCGTGGCGCGGATCCTGATGCCCCAGTCCCATGTGCGCCTGTCCGCCGGCCGCGAAGCCATGAACGAACAGATGCAGGCCCTGGCGTTTTTCGCCGGCGCGAACTCGATTTTCTACGGCGACAAACTGCTGACCACCGCTAACCCGCAAGCCGACAAGGACATGCAGCTGTTCGCCCGCCTGGGTATCCAGCCCGAAGCCCGAGAAGAACATGCCGACGAAGTGCATCAGGCGGCTATTGAACAGGCCTTGGTGGAGCAGAAGAGCAGCGAGCAGTTCTACAACGCCGCTGTTTGATCACTCACCGATTTCTCTGACTGGAATGCAAGACACTGTGGGAGCGAGCCTGCTCGCGATGGCAATATAGCAGCCAACTGAGAGGTTGAATGTCATGGCCTCATCGCGAGCAGGCTCGCTCCCACAGGAGTTTCTTCCAGCTTTTAAATAGCGGTTCATCCCGAGGCCTGCATGCCCTTCGATCTCGCCGCACGCCTGGCTGCCCGTCGTGCCGAAAACCTCTATCGCCAGCGGCCGCTGCTCGAAAGCCCCCAAGGGCCGGAAGTGGTGGTGGACGGCCAGCCGTTGCTGGCGTTCTGCAATAACGATTACCTGGGCCTGGCCAATCACCCGCAAGTGATCGAAGCCTGGCGCGCCGGGGCAACCCGTTGGGGCGTCGGTGGCGGCGGTTCCCACTTGGTGATCGGTCACAGCGGTCCTCATCACGCCCTGGAAGAAGCCTTGGCCGACCTGACCGGCCGTCCACGAGCGTTGCTGTTCACCACCGGCTACATGGCCAATCTCGGCGCCGTCACGGCCCTGGTAGGGCAGGGCGACACGGTGCTGGAAGACCGGCTCAACCACGCCTCGTTGCTCGACGCCGGGCTGTTGTCCGGTGCGCGCTTCAACCGTTACCTGCACAACGATGCCCAGAGCCTGGCCACGCGCCTGGAAAAAGCCACCGGCAATACCCTGGTGGTCACCGATGGCGTATTTAGCATGGACGGCGACATCGCCGACCTGCCGGCCCTGGCCCGTGAAGCCAAGGCCAAAGGTGCCTGGCTGATGGTTGATGATGCCCATGGCTTCGGTCCGTTGGGCGCCAATGGCGGAGGTATCGTCGAACACTTCGGTCTGAGCCAGGAGGACGTGCCGGTGCTGGTCGGCACCCTAGGCAAGGCCTTCGGTACCGCCGGGGCTTTTGTCGCCGGCAGCGAAGAGCTGATCGAGAGCCTGATCCAGTTCGCTCGGCCTTACATCTACACCACCAGCCAGCCACCGGCCCTGGCCTGCGCCACCCTCAAGAGCCTTGAGCTGCTGCGCAGCGAGCATTGGCGGCGCGAGCATTTGCAGGTGCTGATCCGCCAGTTCCGCCACGGCGCCGAGCAGATCGGCCTGCAATTGATGGACAGCTTCACTCCGATCCAGCCGATCTTGATCGGCGATGCGGGGCGGGCGATGCGGTTGTCGCAGATGTTGCGCGAGCGGGGGCTGATGGTCACCGCGATCCGGCCGCCCACCGTGCCGACCGGCAGCGCTCGATTGCGCGTGACCCTGACCGCCGCCCACAGCGAAGCCCAGGTGCAACGGCTGTTGAATGCGCTGGCCGAGTGTTTTGCACAATTGGAACCGGAGCCAAGCCATGCGTGATCGACTGATACTGTTACCCGGTTGGGGTTTGGGCATTTCACCGCTGGAGCCGTTGGCGGCGGCGCTGCAAGGGCTCGACGAACATTTGCGGGTGGAAATCGAGCCGTTGCCGGCACTGGCATCGAACGATGTCAACGAGTGGCTCGATGAATTGGACGCCTCCGTGCCCCAGGATGCCTGGCTGGGCGGCTGGTCCCTGGGCGGCATGCTGGCTTCGGAGCTGGCAGCACGTCGGGGCGAGCGCTGCTGCGGCTTGCTGACCCTGGCGAGCAATCCGTCGTTCGTGAGCCATGCGCAATGGCCGAGTGCGATGGCCGGCGAAACCTTCGATGGGTTTCTCGTCGGGTGCGCTGCCGATCCACGCCAAACCCTCAAACGCTTCAGTCTGTTGTGCGCCCATGGTTGCAGCGATCCGCGCGGCTTGTCGCGGTTGCTGCTGGCCGGTGCGCCGGGCACTTCGCCCGAGGTGTTGATGGCCGGGCTCGAGCTGCTGGCGCAACTGGACACCCGCGCCGCGTTGCAGAAGTTCCGTGGCCCACAACTGCATCTGTTTGCCGGGCTCGACGCCTTGGTGCCGGCCGAGGCGGCGGGTGAGTTGCTGGCGTTGCTGCCGGATGTCGAAATCGGCCTGATCGAACAGGCTGGCCACGGATTCCTTCTGGAAGACCCCCACGGTGTAGCCGGGGCGATCCAGGCTTTTTTGCATGAGTCCGGTGATGACTGATTTGTCTCTTCCTCCATTGCCCGGAGCCTTGCCCGGCAAGCGCCAGGTGGCGGCCTCGTTTTCCCGGGCGGCAACCAGCTATGACAGCGTGGCCGAACTGCAGCGTGACGTGGGCCATCAATTGCTGGAGCGGTTACCTGCTTCGCACGTTCCGGGACGCTGGATGGACCTGGGCTGCGGCACCGGTTATTTCACCCGGGCGCTGGGCGCGCGCTTCGGCGAAGGGAGCGGCCTGGCGTTGGATATCGCTGAAGGCATGCTCAACCATGCGCGTCCCCAGGGCGGGGCTGCGCATTTTATCGCCGGTGATGCAGAGCGCCTGCCCTTGCAGGCGTCGAGCTGCGACCTGATATTCTCCAGCCTGGCGGTGCAGTGGTGCGCGGACTTTGCTTCGGTGTTAAGTGAGGCCCATCGCGCATTGAAGCCAGGCGGGGTGTTTGCCTTTACCAGCCTTTGTGTCGGCACTCTGTACGAATTGCGAGACAGCTGGTGTCAGGTGGATGGCCTGGTGCACGTCAACCGTTTCCGGGCGTTCGAGACGTATCAACAACTGTGCGCGGCCAGTGGGCTGAACGTCGTCAGCCTTGAAAACCGCGCCCATGTGTTGCATTACTCCGACGTGCGCGGCCTGACCCACGAATTGAAAGCCCTGGGCGCCCACAATCTGAACCCCGGTCGGCCCGGTGGGTTGACGGGCAGGGCGAGGATCCTGGCGCTGATTGACGCCTACGAGCAGTTTCGTCAGGCGCAGGGGCTGCCCGCGACTTACCAAGTGGTCTACGGCGTGTTGGAGAAACCGTTATGACTCAGGCTTATTTCATCACCGGCACGGACACCGATGTGGGCAAGACCACTGTGGCGGCCGGCCTGCTGCACGCGGCGCGACAGGCCGGCATGAGCACCGCCGCCGGCAAGCCCGTGGCCTCTGGTTGCGAGGTGACGCCCAAGGGCCTGCGCAATGCCGATGCCCTGGCGCTGCTGGCCGAATGCTCGGTGCCGCTTGATTATGCACAGGTCAACCCGGTGGCGTTCGAGCCGGCAATCGCGCCTCACTTGGCTGCTCGGGAGGCCGGTGTGGCGCTGACGGTGCAATCGTTGCTGGGGCCGATGCGTGAGATACTGGCCCTGAAGGCCGATTTTACCCTGATCGAAGGCGCGGGTGGCTGGCGTGTGCCGCTGGCTGATCAGGACAATCTTTCGGACCTGGCGATGGCGCTGGGCCTACCGGTGATCCTGGTGGTGGGCGTGCGCCTGGGCTGCATCAGCCATGCGCTGTTAACCGCCGAAGCCATCGCCCGGGATGGCCTGCCACTGGCCGGTTGGGTGGCGAACATCATCGACCCCAAAATGTCGCGCCTGGAAGAAAACCTGGCGACCCTCGCCGAACGCCTCCCGGCGCCATACCTGGGGCGTGTGCCGAGAATCAAAGGCGTGACGGCCGAAATAGTGGCCAAGCATCTGCACCTGGATTTGCTGGATTAATAGTGCCGGCGAAGGTTTTCACTATGACGAGGCACTGTGCCATTAGTGTTTTTGTCGGGCCTTTTCCCAGGTCTTCTGATTCAATGGCTTTTGTCGACCCTTCAAGAAGACGAGTTCTGCCATGGAAATCTCAGGAAACACCGCGTTCTATGCCGGTCTGAGCACTATTCAGACAGGGCAGAGCCGTGTCGATCAGGCGTCTGGCCAGATCGCCAACAACACAATCGAGCGTTCGCTCACCAGCCAGTCCTCTGATGTCCAGGTCGATCGCCTGCGCTCGGTGGATCGCAGCCAGCAATCGGACCTGGCCAGTAACGTGATCGAAATGTCCGAGGGCAAGTTTCAGGTGCAATTGGGCGCGAACGTGGCCAAGGCGTCCGACGAAATGCTCGGTACGTTGATCGATACCTTCGCCTGATCCTGTACTCCAGATTTACGTAAGCGCCGCGATTATTCGCGGCGTTTTCGTCTCTAACTCCTTCTTGCTCAACTAATCTTTTTCTATGCACGCTGTGGATGTTTTTGCAGCGATGGGGTGCGTGTGTCCGATGGTTTTGCGAGACGATGACGAACGGCAAAAGATCGGCGCTTGACAAGATTTGGGCGTAAACGTATGTTTCAAACAACTGTTTGACCGCTACAACAAATCCACGCGGTCGTTCATTCCCGGTTACATCAGCAGAGGTTTATCGCTATGCCTGACTACAAGGCCCCCTTGCGTGATATTCGCTTCGTTCGTGACGAACTGCTTGGCTATGAAGCGCATTATCAGAGCCTTCCGGCTTGCCAGGACGCAACTCCAGACATGGTTGACGCCATTCTCGAAGAAGGCGCCAAGTTTTGTGAGCAGGTGCTGGCTCCGCTGAACCGTGTGGGCGACATCGAAGGTTGCTCCTGGAGCGAGTCCGGCGTGAAAACCCCGACCGGTTTCAAGGAAGCCTACAAGCAATTCGTCGAAGGCGGCTGGCCAAGCCTGGCGCACGACGTGGCGCATGGCGGTCAAGGCCTGCCGGAGTCCCTGGGCCTGGCGGTCAGCGAGATGGTCGGCGAAGCCAACTGGTCGTGGGGCATGTACCCGGGCCTGTCCCATGGTGCGATGAACACTATTTCCGAACACGGTACGCCGGAGCAGCAAGAGGCTTACCTGACCAAGCTGGTTTCCGGCGAATGGACCGGCACCATGTGCCTGACCGAACCGCACTGCGGCACTGACCTGGGCATGTTGCGCACCAAGGCCGAGCCTCAGGCCGACGGTTCCTACAAGGTTAGCGGCACCAAGATCTTCATTTCCGCCGGCGAACACGACATGGCCGACAACATCGTCCACATCGTTCTGGCGCGCCTGCCGGATGCACCGGCCGGCACCAAGGGCATTTCGCTGTTCATCGTTCCAAAATTCCTGCCTGACGCCGACGGCTCCATCGGCCAGCGCAACGCGGTGACCTGCGGTTCCCTGGAACACAAAATGGGTATCCACGGTAACGCCACTTGCGTGATGAACTTCGACGCGGCCACCGGTTTCCTGATCGGCCCGGCGAACAAAGGCCTGAACTGCATGTTCACCTTCATGAACACCGCTCGCCTGGGTACCGCGCTGCAAGGTCTGGCGCATGCCGAGATCGGCTTCCAGGGCGGCCTGAAATACGCTCGTGACCGCCTGCAAATGCGTTCCCTGACCGGCCCAAAAGCACCGGACAAAGCCGCTGACCCGATCATCGTGCACCCCGATGTGCGTCGCATGCTGCTGACCATGAAGGCTTTCGCCGAAGGTAACCGGGCGATGGTTTACTTCACCGCCAAGCAAGTGGACATCGTCAAGTACGGTGTGGACGAGGAAGAGAAGAAAAAAGCCGATGCGCTGCTGGCGTTCATGACGCCGATCGCCAAGGCGTTCATGACCGAAGTCGGCTTCGAATCGGCCAACCACGGTGTGCAGATCTACGGCGGCCACGGTTTCATCGCCGAGTGGGGCATGGAGCAGAACGTTCGCGACAGCCGTATCTCGATGCTGTACGAAGGCACCACCGGCATTCAGGCCCTCGACCTGCTGGGCCGCAAAGTGCTGATGACCCAGGGCGAAGCGCTCAAGGGCTTCACCAAGATCGTCCACAAGTTCTGCCAGGGCAACGAAGGCAACGACGCGCTCAAAGAGTTCGTCGAGCCGTTGGCTGCGCTGAACAAGGAATGGGGCGAGCTGACCATGAAAGTCGGTATGGCTGCCATGAAAGACCGCGAAGAAGTCGGCGCGGCCTCGGTGGACTACCTGATGTACTCCGGTTACGCTTGCCTGGCCTACTTCTGGGCCGACATGGCGCGCCTGGCGGCGGAAAAAATTGCTGCCGGCACCACCGAAGAAGCCTTCTACACCGCCAAGCTGCAGACCGCGCGCTTCTACTTCCAGCGCATCCTGCCACGTACTCGCACTCACGTGGCAACCATGTTGTCGGGCGCCAACAACCTGATGGACATGAAAGAAGAAGACTTCGCGCTGGGTTACTAAACCCTACGCGGTTCTTCCACAAAGCCGCTGCTTCTTCGCAAGCAGCGGCTTTTTTATGCCTGGCCCCAAATCCCCCTGTGGGATCGATGGCAATCGCCAAACAACTTTCCTCCAACAGAACCCTAAGAAAACATCCCCGCCTGCCGTTACAGGGATGGCAGTGTGACATCTGTCACATCTCCCATGCCTTATTGCCCTAATGGCAGGCACAATGCCATCTTTGGTCGGACGGGTTGGAGCTTCACCTTTGCTGCGTTCATCCGCTGTACGTTTCAGCCATTTCCTACCGTCACTGTTGCTATTACTGGCGGGGCTTGCGGCTGCCTACGTCAAGGATCTCAACGTCTTTTTCACGTCCCTGTTCAACGTTCTTCCTACGTTGGTGTTGCTGTTGGGCGGTGCGTATTGCGCCGTATACCGACGTCAACGTGAGCTGTTTCTGATGGTCACGGTGTACATCGCCTACTTCCTGCTGGACGCCCAGACTGATTTTTACCGCGATAACGGCAAGGTGCGCGAAGATGCAGCAGTGGTGTTTCACCTCGTCTGCCTGTTGTTGCCGCTGCTGTTTGGCCTGTTTGCGGCATGGCAGGAGCGCACCCATTTGTTCCAGGACATGCTGGCGCGTTTCGCGGTGCTGGCGGTCTTTGGCGGCGTGTCACTGGCCTTGGAGCAGAGTTTTCCCCAGGCCATGCTGTTGTGGCTTTCGGAGATCCGCTGGCCAGCGTTACACGGCGCCTGGATGAGCCTGATCCAGTTGTCCTACCCGGTGTTCATCGCCGCGTTCCTGCTGTTGACCTGGCAATACTGGCGCAACCCCCGACCGTTGCACGCTGCGCAATGGGTGGGATTGCTGGGCTTGTTCTGGATGCTACCGAAGACTTTCATCCTGCCGTTCACCCTGAACATCATGTGCAGCCAGGTGATGTTGATGATCGCTGCGGCGGTCGCCCACGAGGCCTATCAAATGGCATTCCGTGACGAACTGACCGGTCTGCCGGGACGTCGGGCGCTGAATGAACGCATGCAGCGCCTGGGCCGCAATTATGTGTTGGCAATGTGCGACGTGGACCACTTCAAGAAATTCAATGACACCTACGGCCACGACGTGGGCGACCAGGTGTTGCGCCTGGTGGCCAGCAAACTGTCGAAAATTGGCGGTGGCGGTAAGGCGTATCGCTATGGTGGTGAGGAATTTGCACTGGTGTTTGCGGGCAAAACCATCGATGAGTGCATGCCCCATCTGGAAGTTATCCGCGAGTCCATCGCGACGTACAACATTCAGCTGCGTAATCCCGACAGTCGCCCCCAGAGTGATCAGCAAGGCCGCCAACGCCGCTCCGGCGCTGGCACGTCCAGTGTGTCGGTGACGGTCAGCATCGGCGTGGCCGAACGCATCGAGCAACGCACGCCCGAAGAGGTGCTCAAATCCGCCGATCAGGCCCTCTACAACGCCAAGGGCGCGGGGCGTAACTGTGTGATTGCCTTTGGGCAGAACCGACGCGGCGCGGTGCGCACCGAGGCCGCCTCGGGTTGAGTGATGACGGCGCATTCAGCGTCTGGACTGTGATTGTGGGGCCCGGTAGCCGGCAGTAGGTTTGAACGACCTGTTACCGGAGAAAACCACCATGCCCGAGTACAAAGCCCCCCTGCGCGACATGCGCTTTCTGATCGACCACGTGTTTGATTTCCATGGCCGTTATGCCGCGCTGGGGGCCAGCGATGCGAGCCCGGACATGGTCAGCGCGATCCTCGAGGAAGGCGCCAAGTTCTGTGAAAATGTACTGGCGCCGCTCAATCGTTCCGGCGACGAAGAAGGCTGCCATTTCGACAACGGCGTAGTCACCACGCCTACAGGCTTCAAGCAGGCTTTCGCACAATACGTAGAGGGTGGCTGGCACGGGCTGGCGGCCGACCCGACGTATGGTGGCCAGGGCCTGCCCAGTTCCCTGGGCCTGGTCATCAGCGAAATGATCGGCTCCAGCAACACGTCCTGGGGCATGTACCCGGGCCTGACTCACGGGGCTATGTCGGCCATTCATGCCCACGGCACCGAAGAGCAGAAACAGACCTACCTCAGCAAGCTCACCGCCGGTGAGTGGACCGGCACCATGTGCCTCACCGAAGCCCATTGCGGCACCGACCTGGGCATCATCAAGACCCGCGCCGTGCCTCAGGCCGACGGCAGCTATGGGATCAGTGGCAGCAAGATATTCATCAGTGCCGGCGAGCACGACATGAGCGCTAATATCATCCACCTGGTACTTGCCAAGTTGCCGGATGCTCCCGCCGGGACCAAGGGCATCTCGTTGTTCATCGTGCCCAAATATCTGCCCGACGCCACTGGCGGGGCGGGGGAGCGCAATGGCGTTTCCTGCGGCTCGATCGAGCACAAGATGGGCATCAAGGCTTCAGCCACCTGCGTGCTGAATTTCGAGGGAGCCAAGGGATTTCTGATTGGCGAGGCCAACAAGGGCCTGAACTGCATGTTCACCATGATGAACCATGCCCGGCTTGGCACCGGCATGCAGGGCCTGTGCCTGGGGGAGGCGAGCTTTCAGGGCGCGATCAAATACGCCAACGACCGTTTGCAGATGCGCGCACTGACCGGCCCCAAAGCGCCAGACAAAGCCGCCGACCCGATCATCGTCCATCCTGATGTGCGCAGGATGTTGCTGACCATGAAAGCCTTCAACGAAGGCAACCGGGCGTTGACCTATTTCACCGCGCAACTGCTCGATACTGCGCACCTGAGCGCTGACGAAACCGCCCGCCAGGAGGCTGAGGATCTGTTGGCGTTCCTTACGCCAATCTGCAAGGCCTTCATGACGGACACCGGGCTTGAGGTGACCAACCACGGCATGCAAGTGTTTGGCGGCCACGGTTTCATTCGCGAGTGGGGCATGGAGCAGCTGGTGCGCGATTGCCGTATCGCGCCGATCTACGAGGGTACCAACGGGATCCAGGCGTTGGACCTGCTGGGGCGCAAAGTGCTGGGCAGCCAGGGCAAGTTGCTACGTGGGTTCACCAAAATCGTCCACACATTCTGCGCTGCGAATGCCGAACATCCGCAGCTCAAGGCGTACGTCGGCCAACTCAACGACCTCAACCAGCAATGGGGCGAACTGACGACCGGGGTCGGCATGGCCGCCATGAAAAATCCGGATGAAGTGGGTGCCGCTTCGGTGGATTATTTGATGTACAGCGGTTACATCATCCTGGCCTACCTGTGGTTGCGCATGGCATGGGTGGCCCAGTCGCAACTTGACAGCGGTAATGGGGAGGCGGATTTCTGTCGAGGCAAACTGGCGACCTGTGAGTTCTACTTCAAGCGTTTGCTACCGCGCACAGCCGCCCATCGGGCCGCTGTTGAGGCGGGGAGCGATTGTCTGATGAAGCTGCCGGCGGAGCTGTTTGCTCTCTGAGTTAAGGGATGCCTTTGTTTGTGACTTAAAGCAATAAAATAGTCATGGGTTGACCCTATGTGTCACAAAAGTTGTTGAGGTACACTCGGGCCATGCAAAAACCGTTTTCTTACGAACCAACTGTTTAGATCCTGCGAGGTTTGCCATGGCTGACTACAAAGCGCCCCTGCGCGATATGCGCTTCGTCCTCAATGAAGTGTTCGAGGTCGCGAAACTCTGGGCCGAACTGCCGGCCTTGGCCGATACCGTAGACGCTGAAACCGTCGAAGCGATTCTTGAAGAAGCCGGCAAAGTCACCAGCAAAAGCATCGCCCCCCTCAGCCGTTCGGCTGACGAAGAAGGTTGCCACTGGGCCGACGGCGCCGTTACTACTCCGGCAGGTTTCCCACAGGCCTACAAGACTTACGCTGAAGGCGGTTGGGTCGGTGTCGGTGGTGATCCGGAGTACGGCGGCATGGGCATGCCCAAGGCCGTTTCGGCCCAGGTCGAAGAAATGGTCAATTCCGCCAGCCTGTCCTTCGGTCTGTATCCGATGCTGACCGCCGGCGCTTGTTTGTCGATCAATGCCCACGCCAGCGAAGAGTTGAAAGCGGCCTACCTGCCGAACATGTACGCCGGCGTCTGGGCTGGCTCCATGTGCCTGACCGAGCCTCATGCCGGGACGGACCTGGGGATCATTCGCACCAAGGCCGAACCCCAGGCCGACGGTTCCTACAAGGTCAGCGGCACCAAGATCTTCATTACCGGCGGCGAACACGACCTCACTGAGAACATCATTCACCTGGTGCTGGCGAAACTGCCGGACGCACCGGCAGGCCCGAAAGGTATTTCGTTGTTCCTGGTGCCCAAGTTCATGGTCAATGCCGACGGCAGCCTGGGTGTACGCAACGCGGCCAACTGCGGTTCGATCGAACACAAGATGGGCATCCAGGCGTCCGCGACCTGTGTGATGAACTTCGATGAAGCCGTGGGTTACCTGGTCGGCGAGCCGAACAAAGGCCTGGCCGCGATGTTCACCATGATGAACTACGAACGTCTTGGGGTGGGTATCCAGGGTCTGGCTTCTGGTGAACGCTCTTACCAGAACGCCATCGAATACGCCCGTGATCGCCTGCAAAGCCGTTCGCCAACCGGCGCGCAGAACAAAGACAAGGTTGCCGACCCGATCATCGTCCACCCCGATGTACGCCGCATGTTACTGACCATGAAAGCCTCGAATGAGGGTGGCCGGGCATTTTCCACCTACGTGGCGATGCAACTGGACACCGCCAAGTTCAGCGAAGACCCGACCACCCGCAAGCGTGCCGAAGATCTGGTGGCATTGCTGACTCCGGTGGCCAAAGCCTTCCTGACCGACTTGGGCCTGGAAACCACTGTCCATGGCCAGCAGATTTTCGGCGGTCACGGTTACATTCGCGAATGGGGCCAGGAGCAATTGGTGCGTGATGTGCGCATCACCCAGATCTACGAAGGCACCAACGGCATCCAGGCGCTGGATCTGGTAGGGCGCAAGATTGTCGGCAACGGCGGTGCGTTCTACACATTGTTCGCCGATGAAATCCGCCACTTCACCGCCACCGCGAGCAGCGACCTGGCGGAGTTCACCAAGCCGCTGAATGATGCTGTCGGTACGCTGGATGAACTGACCGAGTGGGTAATGGACCGGGCAAAAAGCAACCCGAACGAAATCGGCGCGGCTTCGGTGGAATACCTCCAGGCGTTCGGCTACACCGCTTATGCCTACATGTGGGCGCTGATGGCCAAGGCGGCCTTGGGTAAAGAAGGTCAGGATGATTTCTATGCGAGCAAGCTGGGGACGGCACGGTTCTACTTCGCCCGCCTGCTGCCGCGAATCCATTCCCTGAGTGCTTCGGTGAAGGCGGGCAGCGAGTCACTGTACTTGCTGGAAGCGGGGCAATTTTGAAATATGTCGCAGTGTAAGAAAATGCTTACATTGCGTGCTGGCGTTTTCCCTCTATCGGGCGATTGGATCCACCGCTAATCTACTTCACATGGACGTCGCGCAGGACGCGCAAAGCAATAACACGGACACGAAGGATTCTGCCAGGATGGCGGAGTGAAATGGATGTCAGGGAAACAGTCTGCAAAACCCCGCCTCGGCGGGGTTTTCTTTTGCCTGCGTTTTTTGTCGTTACACGGTTTGACCCATTCGGGTCGCCTTTGCTGATTGTTTTCACTGAACCCTGACGAGCGGCCGGGGGTCAATGGGCTATAGGGCAACGTAGCCATTACCAATCAGGAGCTCATCCATGGATATCATTCGTATCATCATCGCCATCCTGCTGCCGCCGCTGGGGGTGTTTCTGCAAGTCGGGTTCGGCGGGGCTTTCTGGCTGAATATTCTGCTGACACTGTTGGGTTACATCCCGGGCATGGTGCATGCGGTGTACATCATCGCCAAGCGCTGACTTTTCTGTGGCGAGGGAGCTTGCTCCCGCTGGGCCACACAGCGGTCCCAACTTTTTGCGATTGCTGCGTAATCAAGCGGGAGCAAGCTCCCTCGCCACAATGGATATCGCCGTTTCTATAGACGGCCATCCATCACCTTGCGATAAAACAACCACTCATGCTCCAGCGCATGAGCCTGGTTCGCAGCCTTGCGAAAGCCGTGGCGCTCGTCGGCGTAGTAATGCGCCTCGACCGCAATGCCGTTGTCTTCCAGAGCCTTGACCATATCGCGGGTTTGCTGCGGCACGACCACGGCGTCCAGTTCACCTTGGAAAAAGATCACCGGTGCGCGGATCTGGTCGGCGTGCAGCAGCGGGGTGCGGGCGCGGTAGCGTTCGGCATCCTGTTGGGGGTCGCCAATCAGCCAATCCAGATAATCAGCTTCGAATTTGTGCGTAGCGCGGCCCAGGGCGACGGGGTCGCTGACGCCATAAAGGCTGGCGCCAGCACGGAACACGTCATGGAACGCCAGGGCGCAAAGGGTCGTGTATCCACCGGCACTGCCGCCACGAATGAACGCACAGCGACCATTGATCAAGCCTTGTTCGTCCAGGTACGCGACCACCGCGCAGGCATCCTCGACATCCACAACGCCCCAGTTCAAATGCAGCGCCTGCCGATAGGCCCGTCCATAGCCACTGCTGCCGCGATAGTTGAGGTCGGAGACGGCAAAGCCACGCTGGGTCCAATACTGGATGCGCGGATCAAATACGGGATAGCAGGCCGAGGTCGGTCCGCCGTGGATGAACACCACCAGGGGCGGTTTTTCTTCAGCGTTCACGGCCGGGTAGAAAAACCCATGGGCTTCACCTGAGGCAGAGGGATAGCGCAGGGTTCGGGGTTGGCTGATGTGTTCGACGGGTAACGGGGCAATACCGCCGGCCAGTACCGTCACTTCATGGCTGTTTCGCGCAATCGCAATGACGGCCGATGGGCTGGCCGGGGAGGCGGCGATGGCGTAAATGAACCGTTCATCCAGCGCCAGGCTGCGAAAACGGCTGTAAGTGCCGGTGTAATCTTCGTTCGCATCGCCGCTGCGGCACATGCCCAGGCGCCCGAAACCCGCTTCGGTCCAACTCGCCAGGTACGTGTGTTCGTTCAATGGCAGCCAGGTACAACCGCCCAATTGCCATGGGGCGGGGGCGTGGTCGGCTGCGGTGCTGGGTAGCGGTTCCAGGCCCTGGACTGATTCAACCCAGGGCTGCCAGTAACCGTCGCGATCGCTCAGGCAATACAGGCGATTGGCGTCATCGAAGCGCGGTTGCTGGATGGACTCCTCTTCGCCGTTGCCAGCCACGCAACGTGGCTCACCCCAACCTGAAGTGTTGCGCTCGGCCACCATCAACCGCGTTGCGGTCCACGGCTGATGTGGACGACTCCACTCAACCCAGGCCAGTCGCTGGCCATCCGGGCTCAAGGTCGGCGAGGCATAGAAGTCCGCGCCTTCGGCCAGCAGATGCCGCTGCCGATCCGCCAGCCCGATCGACACCAGTCGATGCTGATTGGCCTGTTCCTCTACCGCCAGCACCTGACCTGCGGCGAGGTTCAGATCCCCGTATCGACAATCACCCGATGTCAGCGCCACGGGCCGCTCGCCCGCCAACGATTGGTGGTACACCTGCTGGTCAGCCTCATTGACGAACAACACGCCGTCAGCGCTCAGGCAGAACGATCCGCCGCCGTATTCATAGACCCGGCTGCGCGCGCTGAATCCGTCCGGGGTCAGGCATCGGGCTTTGGCGTCGTGCCAATGCCAGATCCGGCAGGCCGCGTCTTCGGGACGGTATTCATTCCAGAACAGACCAAGGGGCCCGACCTGCAGTTCGGCGAAGTCGATGCCCGCGGCGACGGCCTGGGCGGCGCTGAAGGGATCAGCCTTTGGCGATGAGGCGTGAGTTTCGTTCATTGCGAAAGGCCAGTTGTTCGATGGTTTGGGTGGCGTGCTCGGCGTCTTCGCGAGCCTGGAGAATCATGCCGTGATGGTCGGACTTGCTGCACACCGGGTCGGCATTGCTGGCGTCCCCCGTGAGCATGAATGCCTGGCAGCGACAGCCGCCGAAGTCCTTTTCTTTTTCATCGCAGGAGCGGCACGGCTCGGGCATCCAGTCATAGCCACGGAAGCGGTTGAAGCCGAACGAGTCGTACCAGATGTGCTGCATGCTGTGGTCGCGCACGTTGGGAAATTGCACCGGCATCTGTCGGGCGCCGTGACAGGGCAATGCGGTGCCGTCCGGTGTGACGGTCAGGAAAATGCTACCCCAGCCGTTCATGCAGGCCTTGGGGCGTTCCTCATAGTAGTCCGGCGTGACGAAGATCAACTTGCACGGATGCCCTTCGGCTTCCAACTTGGTGCGATATTCGTTGGTGATGCGCTCGGCGCGTACCAATTGTTCTTGCGTGGGCAGCAGGCCAACGCGGTTGAGTTGCGCCCAGCCGTAGAACTGGCAGGTGGCGAGTTCGACGAAGTCTGCTTCAAGGGCGATGCACAGCTCGATGATGCGGTCGATCTTGTCGATGTTGTGCCGATGGGTCACGAAGTTCAGCACCATCGGGTAACCGTGGGCTTTCACCGCCCGGGCCATTTCCAGTTTTTGCGCGAAGGCTTTCTTCGAGCCGGCCAGCAGGTTGTTCACCTGCTCGTCGCTGGCCTGGAAGCTGATCTGGATGTGGTCCAGGCCAGCCTTTTTGAAATCGCTGATTTTCTGTTCGGTCAAGCCGATGCCGGAGGTGATCAGGTTGGTATAGAAACCCAACTTGCGCGCCTCGCCGATCAGTTCGGCCAGGTCCTGGCGCACCAGCGGTTCGCCACCGGAAAAACCCAATTGCGCGGCGCCCATTTCCCGGGCTTCGCGAAACACCTTGAACCATTGCTCGGTGCTCAGTTCCTGGCCCTGCTCGGCGAAGTCCAGCGGGTTGGAGCAGTACGGGCATTGCAGCGGGCAGCGGTAAGTCAGCTCGGCCAGCAGCCACAGCGGCAGACCGATTTCAGCCTTGGGCGGCAGGCCGATGGTCTCAGGCAAGTTCGATCCAGTGCTCTGCACGGGCGACCTCCATGAATTGCTCGATGTCGTCACCGAGTTCCGGCGCGTCGGGAAACTGCTTCTGCAACTCACTGATGATGGCCGCGACATCCCGTTCGCCGCCGATCAGGCCGCCAATCAGCGCTGCGCTGTCATTAAGCTTGATCATGCCTTCAGGATAGAGCAGCACGTGGCCCTTCTGTGCCGGTTCGTACTGGAAGCGATAGCCGGGGCGCCAGCGAGGGGTTCTGCTGCGGTCGAAACTCATAAGGTAATCCCTTTGTGCCACACCCGTTGCTCGGTCACGCTGTGATAGGGCGGGCGGTTCAATTCGTAGGCCATGCTCATGGCGTCGAGCATGCTCCAGAGAATGTCCAATTTGAACTGGAGAATTTCCAGCATGCGCTCCTGCCCTTCGCGGGTGGTGTAGTGCTGCAAGGTAATCGCCAGGCCATGCTCCACGTCACGCCGGGCCTGGCCCAGGCGGGTGCGGAAATACTCGTAGCCGGCCGGGTCGATCCATGGGTAATGCTGTGGCCAGCTGTCCAGGCGCGACTGGTGGATCTGCGGGGCGAACAGTTCGGTCAGCGAGCTGCTGGCGGCTTCCTGCCAGCAGGCCCGACGGGCGAAGTTAACGTAGGCATCCACTGCGAAACGCACGCCCGGCAACACCAGCTCCTGGGAACGCAGCTGATCGGGGTCCAGGCCGACCGCCTGACCCAGCCGCAGCCAGGCTTCAATGCCGCCGTCTTCGCCGGGAGCGCCGTCGTGGTCGAGCAGGCGCTGAATCCACTCGCGGCGGATTTCCCGGTCCGGGCAGTTGGCCAGGATCGCGGCATCCTTGAGTGGGATGTTCACCTGATAGTAAAAACGATTCGCGACCCAGCCCTGAATCTGCTCACGAGTGGCGCGGCCTTCATACATCGCCACGTGATACGGGTGATGAATGTGGTAATACGCGCCCTTGGCACGCAGGGCTGCTTCAAACTCGGCGGGGGACAGGGGGGTGTCAGTCATTTTCGGTCTCCGGGGGAATAACCGTTGGGTTCTGTGGCGTCAGGGCTGGCCCCATCGCGAGCAGGCTCGCTCCCACAATCGTTGCGCCGTTCCTACAACTCAATACTCATTCCGTCGTAGGCCACTTCAACCTTTCGGCGTACAAGTTCGGCCCGCTCGGGTGAGTCTTCATCGAGGATCGGGTTGGTGTTGTTGATATGAATAAGGACCTTGCGCGACTCGGGCAACTGCTCCAGCACTTCCAGCATGCCACCGGGGCCGTTCTGGGCCAGATGGCCCATTTCCCGACCGGTGCGGGTACCAACGCCACGGCGCTGCATTTCGTCGTCGTCCCACATCGTGCCGTCCACCAACAGGCAATCGCTGCCGGCCATGATGTCCAGCAACGGCCCGTCGACCTTGCCCAGGCCCGGGGCGTAGAACAGTTTGCCGCCGGTGCGCAGGTCTTCGACGATCAGGCCGATGTTGTCTCCCGGGTGCGGATCGAAGCGGTGCGGGGAGTAGGGCGGCGCGGCGCTGCGAAGCGGCAGCGGGGTAAAGCGCAGGTTCGGGCAGGCCGGGATGGTGAAGCTCTGGTCGAGTTCGATGCGGTTCCAGCTCAGCCCGCCATTCCAGTGGGTCAGCATGTTGAACAGCGGGAAGCCGGTGCTCAGGTCTTCATGGACCATGTCGGTGCACCAGACTTGATGCGGGCAGCCTTCGCGCAGGCTGAGCAGGCCGGTGGTGTGGTCGATCTGGCTGTCCATCAAAATGATCGCGCCGATGCCGGTGTCGCGCAGGGCTCGGCCCGGCTGCATTGGGGCGAAACCCTGGAGCTGGGCGCGAATGTCCGGAGAGGCGTTGCACAACACCCAATTCACACCGTCATCGGAAATCGCGATGGACGACTGGGTGCGCGCCTGGGCCCGCAGGCTGCCATTGCGAAAACCTGCGCAATTGACGCAATTGCAGTTCCACTGAGGGAAACCACCGCCGGCGGCGGAACCTAGAATCTGGACAAACATGGCCGCTCCATCTGCAAACCGAAATAAAAACGCCCCGGCTGACCGAGGCGTTGTGCTGCATGTTTAACTGCCTGCAGCAATCAACGGCTGGCGAAGTACATGGTGACTTCGAAACCGATACGCAGGTCGATATATGCGGGTTTGGACCAGGACATGGAAATACTCCTTTGGTTGGGATGCTTTAGTTAGATGGAACGGTTGAGACCTATACATATAGTCCACCTCCGTTCGGAGATGTTCAGATGCTTAGGCGGCTATGTTACTAAATTAGACCTATTCGTTGGCCACGATTCTCCAGAAAGCTCGTTGCAGCGGCTGCAATGATCATGGCACAGCTTGCCAAGGCATTCCCGGGCAGGTCCCGTTGGCCAGGCAACACCAGCCCCCTTCTGCGTCGATCAAACGCCGGGCGGCATCGAGTAGCTGTTCGCGATCCAGATGCACGATGGCCTCGGGCAGTTGCTGTAGGTAATCCGACGGGCGGCCGGCCAGTTTGCCCTGCCAGAGCAGTTCGCCCGCTTGCGCGCAGGGCAGGGCGGTGCTCTGGAACTGGGTGGCGAGGGCCTGCTGCTGGCCGGTCAGGGTCGAGTCGTCGATCTGCTGGATCAGTGTTGGCAAGCCGCTCAGGAACTGTTCAATGTGGGCGATCAACTGCGTCGCCGAGGTGCTGGGCGATTGGGCACCGAACAACAACCCGGTTTGCCCATCGATCTGCTTCAAGCCGCTGAACACCGCATAGCCCAATTGCAATTCGACCCGTAGGCGCTGGTAAAACGGTGTCTGACACAGCTGCGCCAGCAACCGCCACGCGGCTTCGTCAGACAAGGTCTGGGTCGGTGTGGGACAAAACAGCAACACGGCCTGCTCGTCGCCTTGGGTCAGGAGCGTGTGCCAGCTACGCTGCCCGGAAGGCGCCTTCTGTTCGACGTCCTGGCCGGCAATGCCGGGCACCCGGGCCAGCGCCGGGCCGATTGCTCCTTGGGTGGCGGCTGACAGGCCGATGGCCAGGCCGTCCCACTGGGCCGTTGTCCACAGGCTGTCGGACAGTGGCAACGGCAACGGCTGCACGCTTGCCTGACAATGATTCGGCAACGCCTTCAATAGGTGCCGAATCGGTATCAGCGGGGTGTCGTCCACGACCCGGGCCGATGGCAATGGCTGTTCCAGTTTCGTCAGTACGTGCTCGAGCACCAACGGCATCGGTGCCTGCAAGCCGACCAGCTTCAGCAGCCATTGGTTGCCGATGGGCTCGAAGGTGACGTCCACGCCGGCCTGACGAGCATCTTCACGTAGATCCAGCAGGTGCCGGTCGAGTCTGGATTGAAGGTCGAGGGGGGCTTGAGTCACCAACCGCCAGCGCAGATACACCGCGCCTTCGTCGGTGTTATCCGCAAACGCCTGGCAAAATTGCATGGGCGAGCGTTCCCGCCGGCCTCGGGAGCGGTCTTGTGCGAAGGTTCGCAAGCCGCGGTGGGCGCTGGTCTGGCCGCGTATCAGCCCGGCGCGAGGTGGTTCGCTTGCCGTTTGCAGAAACGGGTTGGGCGCGGGCAGTTGCCATTGCCCGGTGATGTTATCCACAGGGTGCAATTGCTTGAGGATTTCCCTGAGCCTGACGAGGTCGTTTTGCGACAGCGGCCCTTCGCGTTCTTCACTGTCCCAGCGAGCCAGTTGCAAGGCTGTTCCCGTCTCTTGCCGCCGCTGCAGCCACGCGGTGAATTCCTGGCGCAATGGTGCCCAGTCGTCCTGGGCTGCGAAGAACCCCAACCAATCGTGCAGCAACGGCTGGATTTCACTCGGCGCTTGAGCGTTGTCGAGCTTTAATTCGATGTGCAACAGCGCCTGCCTGGAAAATTCATACAGCGGCGTGGCCTTGAGGCTGTCAGCCAGGCCGCGCAGACGCAACGTGGCGAGCAAACCGCCCGGTTTACTGGTGTTCAGCCAGGCGCAGAGAAAGTCCAGGGCTTGAGGCGAGGCGACGGGGAGGTGTTCGAAGGCGAATAGCAAATCCAGGCAACCTTCGCGGGCCTGTTGATAACTGGCTTGGGATGATTCCATCAACTTCGGCGGTGACGGCCTGACCACTGCCTCGCCCTCAGGCACATTGGCGCTGAACTGTTCGGCCAGTGCTTTCAATGCATCGATGCTTTGTGGGCCGGCCAGGCTCAGCGTCATCTGGCCGCTCTGGTAAAACCTTCGATAGAAGTCGTGCAATGCCGTTTGGAATTCGGGTTGCATCACTGGGAGGCTGTCGCGATTGCCCGCATGAAAACCTCGTAGCGGATGGGCCGTCGAGAGTCCGTCATGCAAGGCAACCTGCCGCTGGGCTGCCGGGTCCTGGGACCAGGCGATGAATTCCGCGTGCAGCACTTCCCGTTCGCGCAATTGATCAGCTTCATCCAGGCGCGGATGAGCGAGCATGTCCGATAGCCGCTCCAGTCCACTGGCGAAAGCGGCGGGTGGCAATTCGAAGAAGAAGTCCGTGGTGCGTTCGCTGGTGCGCGCATTGACCTGGCCGCCGTGCCGCTGCACGTAGGCCATCAGGTTCTGCCCTGTGGGAAAGCGCTCGGTGCCCAGGAAGAAAAGATGCTCAAGAAAGTGCGCCAATCCGGGCCAGGCCAGGGGCACGTCATGGCTGCCGGCCGCCACCCGCAGCACCGCAGCGCTGCGCTTGAGGCCGGGGGCATGACGCAAGGTCACCCGCAAGCCGTTGGCCAGGGTTTCAGTATGAGGGCGAAGGGAATCGGGGGCCGACATGAGCGCTTCCAGAACAGAGAAGCGCTCATGCTAGCGGATTGGGGAGGGTTCTCCATCAGTTTCCCCACTTGATTGAGCACGCTCCTGGCCCGGGTCAGTGCTTGTGCAAGTCGCCGTAAAGCTCAGGGCGGCGGTCGTGCAGGCAGTTGTAGGCCGCCCGTGAGTCTTCCATCAGCTGTCGGTTCAGCTCGCCCACGATCAAGGCCTCATCCAGCCCCGCCAGTGCCGGGCGGCTGCCATCCGGTGCGGCGATGCTGCTTTGGCCGCAATACTGTAATTCACCTTCATGACCGCAATAGTTGGCGTACGCCACGAAACACTGGTTCTCGATGGCTCGGGCGCGCACGGTGACGTCGGCGATGAACTCGTAGGGCTGCATGTTGGCGGTGGGTACCAGGATCAGTTCGGCGCCGGCCAGGGCCAGGCGTCGGGCATTTTCCGGGAACTCCAGGTCGTAACAGATCAGGAAACCGAGCTTCCAGCCATTGAGCTCCACGATGGGCAACGCCGAGTCGCCAGCGCTGAACATGGCGTGATCAAGGTCACCGAACAGGTGGCTCTTGCGGTAGTTGGCCAGACGCTCGCCGTGGGCATCGATCAGTTGAACCGCGTTGTAAATCTGCCCGTCGTCGCTGCGTTCGGGGTAGCCATAGACAATCGCCAGATCGGCCGCCTTGGCGATGCGGCCGATCTGCTGTGCCCATTCGCCGTTGTAGACCTCGGCCAATACATTCACCGCGTCGACGCCGATGTTGTAGCCGGTCATGAACATCTCCGGCAGCACCAACACATCGGCGCCCCTGGCCTCCAGCGCCACTTGGTGCAGGCGTTGCAGGTTGCCGGCCGGATCCAGTGGCAGCGGTGGGCATTGGTAAAGGGCTACACGCATCAAAAACTCCTTTTATTCGGGGAGGGCGATCGGACCAATCTCGTGGAACACATCACCTGGCCCCGGGTTCTCGGCGTGAGTTTCACCGCCGAAGTGCTTCATGATTCCCCACACGGCATTGAGCGAGGTCTGTACCGCGCCTTCAACCCAGGCCGGTGTCCATGAGACGTCATCGCCAGCGATAAAGATCCCGCGTTGTTCGGCCGGCATGTCGTCCTGCATGAAATGCGCGTACATGCGCTGGTTGTAGCGATAGTGGCCGGGCAGGGCGCCCTTGAATGCGCCAAGGAAATGCGGGTCGGCTTCCCAGGACACGGTGATCGGATCACCGATGATCCGTGCAGCGATGTCCACCTTGGGATAGATCTTCTTCAAGGCATCGAGGGCCAGCTTCACGCGTTTTTCTACAGGATGCGGCAGCATTTTCAGCGCGTCGCTCATCCAGGAGTACGACAGACAAATCACGCCCGGCTTGTCATCCCCATTGTCGAACAGATACGTGCCACGGGTCAGGCGGTCGGTGAGGGTCATGCTCATCAGGTCGCGGCCGGTTTCCGGGTCCTTGTCCTTCCAGAACGGCCGGTCGACCATCACAAACGTCTTCGACGATTGCATGTAGCGGGTGCGGTCCAGGGCCATCCACATTTTTTGCGAGAACAGCGCCTCTTCACATTCGATCTGGGTGGTCAGCAGCCAGCTCTGGCAGGTGACCAGCACTGCGGCATATTCGCGGGTGTTATCCCATACATCCGTCACGCTGAACCGGCCATCGGCCGCGCGGGCGATGCGCTTCACTCCGCTGCGGGGGGCACCGAGGTGCAGCGAATTCAGGCTGGTGCCTTCCGGCCAGTGCACGCAGCGCTCTGGCACGTGATTCCAGATACCGTGGGGCACCTGCTCCACGCCGCCAACCACCAGGTGCTGGTGGTCGTCGCAGTTGGTCATCACGACGCGGAAAATTTCCAGCATCGAGTTGGGGAAGTCCGAATCCCAGCCCCCGGTGCCGAAACCGACCTGGCCGAACACTTCGCGGTGCTGGAACGAGAGCTTGGCGAACGCCTTGGAGGTGGCGACGAAGTCGTAGAAAGTGCGGTCGTCCCACAGTGGCACCAGGGTATTCCACAGTTCCTTGAGGCGCGGCACGTCGCGATCACGGATCGCTTGCTGGATCTCGCCAAAACGCGAGCCGTCCTCCAGCGCATCGGCCCAGGCGTCGGCCACTTCCTGGAACAGTGCAGGAAGATCCGCCAATTTCTGTGCGTAGTAGGTTTGGCCTTCCAGATCGATGACGGTGCTGCCCGAGGCCGGGGTCAACGGGTTGGGAAACGGTTTTGTCTCCAGGCCCAGCTTGTCGACGTAGTGATAGAACGCCGTGGACGACACCGGGAAACGCATGCCGCCCAGCTCGGCGATCACCCCTTCGGCGCCGTTGAACGCCTGTGAGCGTAGCCGCCCGCCCATTTTCGACGCCTCATAGACCACAGGCTTGAGGCCCAGCTTCATCAACTCATACGCCGCCACCAGGCCGGCGATCCCGGCTCCGACAATCGCCACTTCCGCACCGTGGTTGTGGGCCGGGATACTGCCCAGGCCGGCCGGATGCTCGATCCAGTCGTCAAAGGCGAAAGGAAAGTCCGGCCCGAAAATGGTGATGGGCTTCTTACCGTCTGCTGGGTGGCGATTGTTCTTGTTCATGGCTGACCTTGATGGGCGACTCGACGCGGCGTTCGCGTCTGAGTATAGGAAAGATGCCAGCCATTCTAGAGAGGGTGAAACACGTTAATAAGACTCAATGTGTCGTCGTTTTGGATTGTTATCAGTCATTTTGAAGCATCAATGAGTCGTAATGACGAAACATGTCCTCTTTGGAAGCAGGCTCGCTCCCACAGGCTGAGTCGCAGGCTCTAGACCGGTTGTCCCCGATCAATCTTGCTACTGAGAATGATCGAGGTGGTGGTTTTCTCCACACCCTCCACGCTACCGATCTGGTCCAGCAACTGATCCAGCTGCTCCGGCGAGTCCGTGCGCAGCCAGGCGACGTAATCGAATTCGCCACTGACCGCACACAACTGCTGGACCTGGGCCATGGCGCTCAAGCGCCGCAGCACATCCTTGCCGGAGCGCGGCTGAACCTTGATGCCGACGTAAGCCTGCAAGCCGCCATCAATCACCCGCTGCCCCAAACGCACGCCATATCCGGTAATGACCTTGGCTTTTTCCAGTCGCGTCAGCCGTGAGGTCACGGTCGTCCGGGCGATGCCCAACTGCCGGGCAAGCATGGCGACGCTTTCACGGGCATTGATTTGCAGCGCCGCGATCAGTTGGCGGTCGATTTCGTCGAGGACGGGAGGACGGGTATCAGACAAGGTGGGCTCCGGCGCGGACATCGGTGGCGGGCATGTTACAGGCTCTCACGCACCGATGCGTATGGGCTCACTTCATCCAGCGCTCGAAATAGCCAATGGCAGGTGGAGTCTGCGCTCGCCAATGGGGGGCAAGGTGCACCTGCGAAGACTTGAGCCAGAGACCGTCTTGGCAAACCAGCTGTTCGGTGGGCAATTGCAGCAAAAGGTCCAGTGAGAACGACTGGATTGAACCTGGGTCCTCATCGTCCTCGGCCTCCCAATCGCGCTCAAAACAGCGTACATGCACCTGTTCGTCGTCGAAGCCTTCAAACAGGGGCCGGTTACCCAGCCATTGCGAATGCACCCGCAACGTGTGCTCCTGAACATCCAGTAGCAGCAATTGCCAGCCTCGATAGCTGCCACAAAGCGCTGTCACACCTGTTGCCAGACAGGTCAGGGCCAGATAACGGCCATCCGCCGACCAGATCATCGAGGGGGCCAGGTCGGTCAAGGCGCAGCCTGATGCCGTCAGCAGGCAGCCTCCCAGTCGGGGCGTACTCGCGCGCACCCAACTGTCGCCATATTCGGTTTCGCTGCCGAACAACCAGGCGGCATCCTGATGGTCCGGCGCGGGCAGGATGAAGTCGCCATCGGCGTTGGCAACGGGCGGGCGATCCACCAGGCGCCAATTGGCGACGCTGCGTAACTCGGCGTCTGTCGGCTGCAGGTTCACTGTGTTGTAGAACAGCCGGTATTGCTCGTCGGGACGACAACATGAAGGGTCGCTACCCATCGACGGCGCAGCCACGTTGAAGCGTTGCAGCGCGCTGCTGTCCAAGTCTCGATCAAGGCGACCAGCAATCACCGCCAGACTCAGCCGGCCGTCACGAAAATCGAGTATTCGTTCCACCCACATAGAGGGGCCTTTGAGCAGGCGTCGCCCCTTCAAGTCTGCAACCACCGCATGGGTAGCCACCGTCGTTGAATCTTCAAAGGGCAGCAGCACCAGATAACGCCCGCAATCAGAGACTCGATGATCCAGCAACCAGCTTCCTGGCAAGTGCCAGTCGCCGATCTGACAACGATAACCCCCAAGCCCTTCGCCGTTGTCGACCAGCCAGACCAGTTGGGCACACACCCCGCCCTGCATTGGCTGCGTCTCGATGTGTGAGTCACCTCGCAGGCCCCGGCTGTCCAACGGCATCACAATTGCCATACGGGTCAATTTAAATTCAGCGATCTGCGCGCGACCTTGGGCGTCATGGCCGGTCTGGGTTTCGGTGTCGCTATGGATACTGTCCAGGCGGTAGCCATAACGGCCGGAGTCCGGTCGCGGATAGTCGAGGTACGACCCGATACGCACATGCTGTGGGTCGAGGCTCAATAACTTATGCCAATAGAAAGAGGGTTCACTGGCGCTCTTCACCCAAGGCGCGGGCAGTGCGCGCCAACCCTTGTCGATGTGCCATAACCAGTACTGGTCGTCAGTTGCGTGACTGGCTTGCGCCTGGGCCAGACACACCAGGGCGCGTTGATCGGTGCTCCATACCAACGGCGCATCTGCGTTCATCAGTAGGCCGGACGGTTGTCCATTGACGCTGACGGTATAGAGTGGCGAAAGCAGAGGTTCCAGTGGCTGGGCCAGATCACGAAAGGTCGAGGGCAATAAGAGGTTGCCCAGCAGGCATTGCTGGCCATCAGCCGAGCGGCGCTCAAAGGTCGGCAGAACACTTGCAGGATGCCAGTCGGGCTCCAGCCAAAGATCGGCGACGGGCACCAGATTGGAAACGCTGGCAGTTTGTAACAGCTCATCGAGTCGGGTTTCGCGAACACTGTCGTCCACCAGGGGGCTATGGCGGCCGCTCAGCACATTGAGGTCCAAAGT
The DNA here is from genome assembly GCF_059695895.1 of Pseudomonas sp. LBUM1664. NCBI lineage: Bacteria > Pseudomonadati > Pseudomonadota > Gammaproteobacteria > Pseudomonadales > Pseudomonadaceae > Pseudomonas > Pseudomonas sp. LBUM1664. The sequence continues at coordinate 563,402 of NZ_CP166791.1, forward strand.
GTCCAGCTCCCAGAACTCGCTATCGGCACAGCGGTACACCTGGCGCTGCTGACGGTCGAGGACGACCAGCCCCCAGTTCTGTCGGGACGGTACTGGCGCAGCAAAATAACGCCCGTCGCTGGAGAACAATGCCGAGGAGCCAAGGCCTTGCAGAAGCACGCCATCAGGGAACAGATAGTCGCAATAGGTGGGGCCACCCATCGCAATTTCACTGTGGTTGAATACCCGGATCGGCTCGCCTTCAGGGGTCAGTTGTGGCTCGCTTCCACCCCAGGCACTCGGCCCTTTGACGCAAACTGACACCAAACCCATACGTCGCTCCCATGCACTGACGCACGCAAGCCCGCCCACGATGCTGACGATTGCAGCGATGATGCCCCACCACTCAGGCAGGGCCCTTCCCACGCTGAAACCTAGGCCAAACACCGTGCCGATCATCAGTCGAGCACAGGCCCGTCCTGTCGATAACCAACCCAAACGCGCCGCAAGCCCCATGAGCAGGCCAAAGAGCATCACCGTCAACAAAGCCAACGCGGGTGGCATCAGTGTGACGAAAAAAGCCGGCACCAGCAGAATGCTGAGTTGCCAGGCCAGATCAAAAAACAGTCGAGACAGGCTAGGGGTAGCGATGATTAGAATCTCGTTGAGGAAGCTCCAAGTAGTTACCCCTATTTCATCAAAAAACTGATGTGTGTGTATTTATTTGATTGATTTTAGACAATTTATTTTTTGATGCTATTTGGGAATTCTTGTTTATTGAAGTCTTAAAAATTTCTGTAATCACCGAGACGGAGAGCCCGCAGGCGTGGGAAGCTTCAGCAAAAACCATTCAAATGCCGTTCGACGTATTGGACTGGAGCCGGTCAAGGAGTTGGGAACCTCTCCCCATGGCCATCGACACGCCTACGGTCGGCGGCTAAAGAGGGGGTCTTTCCACAAAGGAAATTCAGGTCGCCATGCACCATGTGTCACCTCTCTCTCAAGATGTTTAAACCCAGGCAAGCTCTTTCCGATGTATAGAAGCCATCAAGACCGCTACGCCAAAGTTGGCTGCTTCCGGCCTACCGTTTGACAGTCCTGCGCAGCTTTTGCCTTCGTTCAAATAAGTAAGACTAACGCCTCTATATTCAGAACAGCGCAATCCTATCTATTGCGGGCGTACCGTCCACATAAACAACTCCGCTTATTGCTTACGACTTATTGACAATGGCAGTCCGACATCATAACAATTGAGCGCCATTTTCGAGTTGTAGGAGAGTCCGGGAATGGTAATCGGCGCAAAATACGATGTCTCATCTGCTTCCTGCAGCTCTATATCGCGTTGAAAGCTGACACCCTGAGCACCACAGGGGGTCGCCTAGTAATGCAACATCCTATTTTTACTAATTATTCCTGACACTGAGCTTGGCTCGGAGCACTTATTGCTCGTCAGAAAAAAGACACTCCTGCAAAGCTTTACCGGCGAGGAGGTGCTGATCGTGCCGCATCCGGTTCAAAGAGAAGGGAACTACGATTGAGTCTGGTCACCTTAGGTATCCGCCATCTGCTTGATGAGCAAATTTTGTTGCGTGACGGCGGGCTTTATTGGGTGGCAGTGGATCGGGTGAGCGATTCTGCCGCGCTGGCGGTCCAGTGCCTGGCAGCGATGCCGGCCAATGCACGAGCAATATTGGTGTGCTGCGAGCATTCAAGTCAGGATCTAACCCAGAAGCTGGCGGCAGATACCGGTCCTGGTCAGCTGAAGCTGTTCGACATCAGAAAAGCCGACATCGGCCTGACCCTCAAATCGCTGGTCGGCGAGCTGACCCGTGCTGCTCCGGTTGCCGGCACGACCATTGTGCTGATGCTGCCGGACAGCGCATGGCAGAGCGACGTCGCGCCAGAGTTGCGGCATTGCTGCCTGTCCCTGAGGCAATGGCTGGGCGGGCGCCAATGCACCCTGTTGGTGATCAGCCATGGGCAGAGGCCTCAACTGCATGAGCGTTTGTTGCAGCTCAACGATACGATCTCCGGGCTCGCTCAGCTCTATCGCCGTGATGGTGGTATTCGCTATCAATTGCACTACTGGCACAGCGAACGGGGCGTGTGCAGCGGGCAAGAGTTCGAGCTCGAGTTGCAGGCGGACGGTTTTGCGCTATCGGTCAATGAGCAGGCCAATGTGCAACTGACCCATACCGATGACCAGCGAATCTACCTGACCCAGCGTTCGGTGCTTGAAGGCTCCCCGCCGTTGTCGGATCAGTGGAGGCTGTTCGAGAACCGCGAGGATTTGCTCCGGCAAGCCAGCCACGCTCGTGCGGCCAGCATCATCGTGGCCATCGACAGCAACCTGCAGGTCGAAGAGTTGGCTCGTCAAATTCACGCCCTGCGCGAGCGCTGCGGCATCGCGCTGAAGATCATCGTACGCGAGATAGAGCCCTGCCTGCGTTATCGGGACGAGCGTTTACTGGTGTCCTGCGGTGCCAACATCACCGTGCCCTATGGGACGACGCTGGCGCACTTCTTCAGCATCATCGACAGTGCCCAAGGCCAGACCTGGCGCCGGAGCCGCACCACCAATTTCCAGTCGCTGTTCGAACGTCTGCGGCCGCCCGCCGAGCGCGGTCTGTTAACGCCCCAGGAATTCATCAGCATGGTGGAGCGCGTCTATAATGGCGCTTCTGGCGAAATCAGCCATCAACTGCTCAGACTGATACCGCGCGGTGGCCTGGAAATCGAGCAGTACCTGAATCAAATCGGCTTGCGTCGTTTCGGTGACGTTGCCTGCGTAGTCAACGGTGCCTTTTATCTGTTCCTGTTTGCCTGTCGCGCGGACGGGCTGGAACCCGCATTGGGGAATATCTGCCGGCTGGCCTGGCGCGATCTGTTCAGCGACTTCGAGATTCTCCCCGGCGTTGAAGCGTTGCCGCGCGAGGATTTCCTCACGGCAGCCTTGCTGCCTCCCACGTTCGCTCTGGCAGAAGAGCGAACGGCCGGTAGCTCCGCCGAAGCCGCTGGGCGTGGCGCCTATTCGCCTCAACGCACCACACTTCCCATTACGGATCCCTGTGCATGAATTATTCCGAGCTGATCCAGGTGATTGGCCTCAGCAGCCTGCTGACCCTGGCACTGATCGTGATATTGATCAGGTTTGGTCGCCATTTTCTATCCGTCGTGCAGGGTCTCTTGCCCCCGCGTTACCTGAAATCCCGTGGTGTGCGTCGTCGTGCCCCTGTCCAGAGCGAGCCCCATGAGCCGGTATGAAGTCATTAATCCGGCGTCAGTGCGTGTCTGGCCGGGACTGGGTCCCTGGAATCTGTATTTCATCCTCAAGTTCGTACTGCTGTGGGCGGGTTACCTGAACCCGCAGGTATTGCCTAACCTGGTGTTCGCTGCGGCGTTGCTGCTGCCGTTGCCGCATCGTTATCTGCGCATACTGCGCACAGTCATTGCGATCCCGGTGGGCGTTGCGCTGTTTTATCAGGACACCTGGTTTCCTCCCTTCAGCCGCCTGCTGGCCCAGCCTGGTGTGCTGGATTTCTCCAGCGCATACGCGGTCGAGCTGGCGAGTCGCTTCATCGACTGGAACCTGTGTGCGCTGCTGGTTGTGCTGGTGGTGGTCTATGCCTTCGTCCGGCACTGGCTGCGCTTGACCACCCTGAGCGTGCTGGGTTTAGCCTGGCTGGCTGGCGCCAATGTGCTGTCCCTGCACTCCGACAGCGATCCGGTCGCGGCGCCGGTCAGTAGCACCTCCGTGGCTGCGGTGAGCACGGCCGTCCCGGACAACGCGACACTGGAAGCCTACCTGCAAAAATTCTATAGCACCGAGGCGGGGCGTCAGGTGGAGTTCAAGCCTGCGACTTCTGCTGCGCAGCCTTTCGACCTGTTGCTGATCAATATCTGTTCCATGGCCTGGGATGATCTGGACGCCGTGGGCCTTCGCGATAACACGCTGTTTCAGCAGATGGACGTGATTTTCGACAGCTTCAACTCGGCCACTTCCTACAGCGGTCCCGCGGCCATCCGCCTGTTGCGCGCCAGTTGTGGGCAGGTTCCGCACAGCAAGCTCTACGGCACAGCCCCGGAGCAATGCCTGTTGATGGACGATCTGAGCAAGCTGGGCTTTTCCAGCGAAATGATGCTCAACCACACCGGGCAGTTCGAAGGCTTCCTTGACGAAGTCCGCGCCCAAGGTTCATTGCCGGGCCCCGCTGTCAGCACCAGCAAATTGCCGCGTGCACTGGTGGGCTTCGACGGTTCGCCGATCCTTCGCGATGCTCAGGTACTGGACACCTGGTGGAAGCACCGCGAAGAAGAAAAGAACGATCGCGTGGCGCTGTTCTACAACACCACCACGCTGCATGACGGCAACCGTGTGCTGACCGCTGATGGTGGCACCAAGAGCCGCGATTACAAACCGCTTGCCCAGGGGCTGATTGATGACCTCAGTGGCTTCATAAAACAACTGGAGCTCAGTGGCCGTCGGGTGGTGGTGGTGATCGTGCCGGAGCATGGCGCGGCGCTGCATGGCGACCGCATGCAGATACCCGGCATGCGCGAGATCCCGAGTCAGTCCATCACCCACGTGCCGGTCGGTATCAAGCTGGTGGGCATGGGGCATAACCTCAATGCCGCACCCCTGCACGTTACCGAACCGAGCAGTTTCCTGGCCCTGTCGGAACTCATCAGTCGCCTGTACAGCGCCCAACCCGAGGCGGATGGCCAGGGTCCCAGCTGGTCGGCCCTGCTGAGCAACCTGCCGCAGACGGCGGCAGTCTCTGAAAACGCTGGCACGGTGGTCGTTGACTACGGCGGAAAACCTTACATACGAATCAAGGAGAAAGCCGGATGGCTGCCCTACCCACAGCGCTTCAAGTGAAGGCCAGGGTGCAGTCGCGTGCGGATCGCGCCGATGACATCGCCCGCCTGAAGCTGGAGCTTGAGCTGCCCGAACTGGACTACGTGGACACGTCTGCACAGATCGAATTGCAAAGGGCCGTGCATCGCTGGCCACTGCTGGCGGAGATGGAGCGCCTGCAACCAGCGGTGCAGCCGATGACGCGTCAGTCCGAGCTGGAGACGCTGCCGTGACCTCCCTTAGTCTGCGTGGTCTGCGCGGCGGCGTCGGCACCAGCTCGTTGCTGGCGGCCACTGGGCATGCATTGCATAGTCTTGGCGAGCGCGTGCTGCTGGTCGACATGTGCCCGGAGAATTTGCTTCGCCTGCACTTCAACGTCAGCGTCAGCGAACCTGGCGGCTGGGCGCGCGCCATGATCGACGGGGAGGGTTGGAATAGCCAGGCCTGGACCGTGGAGCCGCGATTGAGCGTGTTGCCTTACGGTCGCCTGAAACTGCAAGAGCAGGATCAAATCGAGCAGCACCTGCTGAACGAGCCGAATCTATGGCGCCGCCGGCAGGCCAGCCTTGCCGAACACTTTGACTGGATCCTGTTCGATGTGCCCTTGCGACTGCCCGGTCATGCTCGTGTCGGCCCCTGCGCGTTGCGCCTGCAGATTGTCGAGGCGGATGCCGCCTGCCATGTGCTGTTGCAGCAGGAAGAAGCCCCCAGCGAGCATCTGCTGATCAACCGCTTCGACCCGGTCAGCCAATTGCAGCGCGACCTGCTGCTGATCTGGCGCAAACAATATGGTGCCCGCCTGCTGCCCCTCAACGTGCATCAGGATGAAGCCATGCGCGAAGCCCAGGCGTTCAAGAAACCGGTGGGTGCTTATGCCGAAGCCAGTCTGGCTGCCCAGGATGTGCTGAGCCTGGCCACCTGGTGCCTGACTCGACGCTTGGGGACGGTATGATCGCTCGCGTTTTCCCTTATGCTCACCTGCGTCGGCGCTATGACTGCGCGCTGCCCGTTGCGCTGCTGCTGGCGACAATGAGCGCCCTGGCGTGGCTACTATTGCGTCTGGAATCACCGAACTGGCGCGCTGTGCTCGATCAGCCAAAGCGCTGGTATCCGCAACTGGCCAACAAGGCACCGAGCCTGGGCGACCCGTTGCGCTATGCGGTGCAAAGCCTCTGGCTGCTGCTGGTTCGCCCGACCAGGCCGCGGGCGTGGACGCTGTCGACCCCGGCCTGGCTCAAGACCGTCGGGGCGGCGTACCTGCGGCTGTGGACGCGGATTGGCAAGGTGTTGGAAGAGTTGCCCCGGCGCGCGGAGGCCAGCCAGCAGATTCGCCAGAGCAGCCGTTGGTGGAAAGGCCTGGACCGTCACAACCAACGAATGGTCAACGCCGCCATCGGTGTCGTCGCCTTCATTTTTACGTTGTTGTGCATCACCGAGCCCTTCGGCTACGTCGCCCAGTTGGTATTCGTCTTGCTGCTGTGGGGCCTGGCCATGCTGGTGCGGCGGGTTCCGGGACGCTTTCCGACGTTGTTGATGGTGGTGTTGTCGATCATCGTCTCGTGCCGTTACCTGTGGTGGCGCTACACCTCGACCCTGAACTGGAACCAGCCCCTGGACCTGGTGTGCGGGATGATCCTGCTGGTGGCCGAAACTTATTCCTGGGTGGTGCTGATCCTGGGCTACATCCAGACTTGCTGGCCCTTGGGCCGCAAACCGACGCCGCTGCCGCGCGACACGCGCCTGTGGCCCAGCGTCGACCTGTTGATCCCGACCTACAACGAAGACCTGTCAATCGTGCGGAGTACCGTGTACGCGGCCATGGGCATCGATTGGCCGGCCGACAAACTGAACATCTGCATTCTCGACGACGGCAGACGCGAGAGTTTCCGCGAGTTCGCCGCCGAAGTAGGGGTGGGCTACATCACTCGCAGCGACAATCGTCACGCCAAGGCCGGTAACCTCAACCAGGCGCTGAAACAACTGAGCGGCGAACTGGTCGCCATTTTCGACTGTGACCACATACCTGTGCGCTCATTCCTGCAAGTGACCACCGGGGGCTTTTTGCGTGATCCGAAACTGGCGCTGGTGCAGACCCCGCACCATTTCCTGTCACCGGACCCCTTCGAGCGCAACCTCAATGTGTTCCGCGAGCACCCCAATGAAGGCGAGCTGTTCTACGGGTTGATTCAGGACGGCAACGATATGTGGAACGCGGCGTTTTTCTGCGGCTCATGCGCGGTGCTGCGGCGCAGCGCGCTGGACTCGATCGGCGGCTTTGCCGTCGAGACGGTTACCGAAGACGCCCACACGGCACTGCGCCTGCACCGCAACGGCTGGAACTCGGCCTATATTAAGGTGCCGCAAGCGGCCGGCCTGGCAACCGAAAGCCTGTCAGCGCACATCGGCCAGCGTATTCGCTGGGCCCGTGGCATGGCGCAGATATTCCGCACCGACAACCCCTTGCTCGGAAAAGGCCTGACCTTTTTCCAGCGCATCTGCTACGCCAACGCGATGATGCACTTTTTGGCCGGCCTGCCGCGCCTGGTGTTTCTGATGGCGCCGTTGGCGTTTTTGTTCCTGCATGCCTACATCATCTACGCTCCGGCGATGATGATCCTGCTGTACGTGCTGCCGCACATGATCCACGCAAGCCTCACCAACTCGCGAATGCAGGGCGCCTATCGTCGGACGTTCTGGGGTGAGGTGTACGAGACCGTACTCGCCTGGTACATCGCGCGCCCCACCACCGTTGCACTGTTTAACCCCAAGAAGGGCAAGTTCAACGTCACCGCCAAGGGCGGCTTGATGGAGCAGAACCAGTTTGACTGGAAAATCGCCCAGCCGTACTTGCTACTGGCGTTGCTGAACATTGCCGGCCTGGGTTTTGCCGTCTGGCGTCTGACCTGCGGCCCCCGCGACGAGATCGTCACCGTTGTGGTGAGCATTATCTGGGTGGCCTACAACCTGCTGATCATTGGGGGCGCCGTGGCGGTCGCCGCGGAAGTGCGCCAGGTTCGCCAGACGCACCGTGTATACGTCAAGTTGCCCGCTGCGGTGCGCCTTGAGAGTGGTCACTGTTATCCAGGCATGTTGCAGGACTATTCCGACGGTGGCGCAGGCATCGAGCTCGACACCTCGCTGTCGCTGGCGGTGGGCGGGAGCATCTCGCTGATGATGCAGCGCGGCACTCGTGAATTCCTGTTCCCGGGCTATATCAGCCGCAGCCACAAGACCTTCATTGGCATCAGCTTCACCGCCCTCAATGCACAGCAGAAAATCGACTTTGTGCAGTGCACGTTTGCCCGCGCCGACGCCTGGCTCAACTGGGGCGAAAATTTCACTCCGGATCGCCCGCTGCACAGCTTCGTGGACATTCTCAAACTTGGCGGCACCGGTTACTACCGCCTCTATGAATACCTGCCTGCCTGGATCCGCCGCATCGCCGGCCCGCCTTTGCGAATGTTGCGCTGGTTGGTTAGTTTCCTGCCGCGCACGCCAACTGCTGCCCCAATTTCCAACTCCCCATCAGTGAGCGCACCATGAGCCGCTACTTCAGCAAATCCCTTGTTGCCAGTCTGGCGCTCTTGGCCGCCGGTTGCGCCTTGGCCGACACCCTACCTGTACCTGTACCTGTCGCACCGGCCGCGGTCAGCAACGTACCGAGCTGGAGCACCGCGTACAGCTTCGAACAACTGGGCCGTCCCGCCGACAGTCTGTTGCTGGGCATCCACAATAGCGACCAGATCGAATTCAGCCTGCGCCGCGATCGTATTGCCAGTGCTGCGAAACTGCAGCTGGAGTACACGCCGTCGCCTTCGCTGCTGCCACAGGTCTCGCATTTACGTGTGTACCTCAACGACGTGTTGATGAGCGTTGTGCCGATCGAGAAGGACCAGTTGGGTAAGAGGGTCAACCAATCGGTAGCCCTGGACCCGCGTCTGGTTTCGGACTTCAACCGCATACGCCTGGAGTTCGTCGGCCACTATACCGATGTCTGCGAAGATCCGGCCAACAGCACACTATGGTTGAACGTGGGGCGCAGTAGTCAGATCCAATTGCAGGAGCAGGCATTAACGCTCAAGAACGACCTGGCCTATTTCCCGATGCCTTTCTTCGACATCCGAGGCCAGGACAAGCCGGTCATCAATTTGGTCTTCGCTGATTCGCCGACCCTGGGCGAGCAGCGTGCAGCCGGTATCCTGGCGTCCTATTTCGGCAGCCAGGCCGCTTGGCGTGGTGCACGGTTTCCCGTTCTGTTCGACCAACTGCCGCCCGCCGATGAACACCATCGCGCCAAGTCGGTCATTGTCTTCGCCACCAACGATCATCGCCCGTCCTTCCTGGCTGACACAAACAAGTTTCCAGCGGTGGATGCGCCCGTTGTACAGATGATCGACAACCCGCAGGATCCCTACAGCAAGATGTTGCTGGTGTTGGGTCGCAACGACGATGACCTGGCTGTGGCTACCCGCGCCCTGGCCTTGGGCGCAGGCGCGTTCCGTGGCTCGCACGTGACCGTCAACAAGGTCGAGCAGCTCAAGCCTCGGGTGCCTTATGACGCGCCGAACTGGATGCGCCCGGACCGCTCGGTACGCTTCGCCGAGTTGATCAAGTACCCCGAGCAGCTTCAGGCCCACGGTCTGCAGCCACGGCCCATCACGGTGGACGTGAATCTGCCGCCTGACCTGTTCGTCTGGCGTAACCAGGGGATCCCGCTGCAAACCAAGTTTCGTTATACGCCACCGGCGGTCAACGACGAGTCGCGCTTGACCATCAGCCTGAACAACCAGTTCATCACCAGCCTGCCGCTGAAAAGCCAGACCGACAGCCGTCTGGAGGAGTTGCGCCTGGCGGTGTTGTCCAACGATTCGGCTAACTTCAGCGACAAGCTACTGGTGCCAGCGCTGAAGATTGGCGACCGTAATACCCTGCGTTTTGACTTCAACTTCGCCAGCACTTTCAGCAGTTCCCAGCGCGACCGTTGCCAGACTTCGCTGCCGGTGAACAACCAGGCCGTGATCGATGAAGAGTCGACCATTGACCTGTCCGGCTACTATCACTACATCGCCATGCCCGACCTGCGCGCCTTTGCCCGAGGCGGTTTTCCATACAGCCGCATGGCTGACCTGTCGCAAACCCTGGTGATGGTCCCGACCCACAGTCGCCCTGTGCAACTGAGTACTGTGTTCGAGACCATTGCTGGAATCTCTGCGCGCTCGGGCCTGCCAGCGTTTGGCCTGCGGTTTTCGGACAACTGGGACGACGCCAAAGCGGATGCCGATCTGCTGGTATTCGGCGCCATGGCGTCGGGCGTGGGCGATGGTGCCGATGCCAATCTGGTGCTGGACAAGACGCGTGCCTGGCTACTCAAACCGTCCAATGAGCAGAGCGGCAAGTCGGCCCGCGCCGGCCAGTTCAGCGATGAACGCGACTTGGGTGCCAACCGCGTCGAAGTCAGCGCCCTGGCACCGATCGCCGCCATCGTCGGCTTGCAGTCGCCGTATCACCAGCAGCGCAGCATTGTGGCCTTGCTGGCGAGTGATGACGCCGATTACCAACTGCTGCGCGACACCTTGGGCGACACGGGAAAAATGGACGCCGTTGTCGGTTCCGTGGCGCTGATCCGCAGCAGTGGCGTAGACAGCAGTTGGGTGGGCCAGCAGTACTTCGTCGGCCACCTTCCGTGGTGGCTGCTGCTTTGGTACCAATTGTCCGAGCACCCGATCCTGCTGGCAGTCATGGCCACCATCAGTGTGCTGCTGACGGCGTTCCTCCTGTGGCGCGCACTACGTTGGGCCGCCCGTCGTCGCCTGGCTGGTCAGGAGTAGTCGGGGTGAAAGCTTTCTTCGCGCTGGCTTTGACCGCGATCATCGTAGCTCCTGGTTTTGCCGGTGCTGCTGAATGCGCTTGGCCGGCCTGGCAGAATTATCGCCAAGCGATGCTCAGCTCGGACGGACGGGTAATTGACCACGCCTCGGAGCAGTCGATCACCACGTCTGAAGGGCAGAGCTACGGTTTGTTTTTCGCCCTGCTGGGCAATGACCGCAACAGCTTCGCCAAGGTGCTGCGCTGGACTCAGGACAACCTGGCCGGCGGAGACCTGAACCGTCAGCTTCCGGCGTGGCAGTGGGGCCGCGACAAAGCGGGCCGCTGGCAGGTACTTGATAGCAACAACGCCACCGACGCCGATTTGTGGATCGCCTATAGCCTGCTGGAAGCCGGGCGTCTGTGGCATCAACCAACTTACCTGGCATTGGGCCGCAACCTGCTCTGGCGCAGCGCTGCGCAAAGCCTGCGCAAGCTGCCGGGCCTGGGCCTGATGCTGTTGCCCGGCGACGTCGGATTCGATAATGCCGAGGGTTGGCGCCTGAATGCCAGCTATCTGCCACCGCAATTGCTGGCACGCTTTGCCCAGGAAGCACCGATCTGGGCAGAGCTGGCCAGCAATACCGAGCGTCTGCTGATCGAAAGTTCGCCCAAGGGCCTGGCATCCGACTGGCAACTGTGGAAAGCCGGGCAGGGTTGGGCCGCGGACAGTCAGAAGGGCAGTGTTGGTGGCTATGACGCCATTCGTGTCTACCTCTGGCTGGGCATGCTGGACAAGGATGCGCCGGGGCGCACCGGGTTGATCGAGCACTTCAAACCCATGCTGGATCTGACTGCGCGGCTGGGCCATGTTCCGGAAAAAGTCGACACAATCACCGGCCTCGACAATGGCACCGGCCCGGTCGGCTTCAGTGCTGCATTGCTGCCCTTGCTGGCCGCAAGCACGGACAGTGTGGGTGCCCTCAAGGCCCAACGCCAACGCCTGCAACAACAACCGCCCTTGGCGGATGCCTATTACAACCAGTCGCTGATGCTGTTCGGGCAGGGCTGGGATCAACAACGTTATCGCTTCGATAAAAACGGACGCCTCGTGCCAAACTGGACTGCCGCATGCACAAATTGACCGGTTTTGGGCTGCTGTTGAGTAGCGTTTATGGGGTCGCCCTGGGCCAGCCTCTCAGCCCGCCCGACCAGCAGCAATGGCTGCTGGAGCAGGTCCGCATTGGTGAGGCTCTGTACCGCGAAGACCTGGTGCATGACTCGCTGGCTCGTCTGGAGCTGATCGCCCCGGACAATCCTCTGGTGAAAGTCGTTGAAGTCCGCCAGGCACTGCTGCAAAAGAATCAGCCGGAAGCCGAACGTCTGGTCGCCCAACTGCGCCAGCAGGTGCCAGGGACTGCGGCCCTGCGTCAGGCCGAGAGCCTGCTGAAAATGCACGGCACCGATGGTCAGAAAGCTCTGCAGGAGGCGCGTCTGCTGGCCGTCGCCGGCCGTTCCGAAGACGCGGCCAAAGCCTATCGGCAATTGTTCGGTGATGACATGCCGGACTTTGCCACGGCTCTGGAATACCTGAGCGTGCGTGGCGGCATCAAGGCTGAGCGGCCGGTGGTGATAGATCAGTTGCGCGAGTTGGACCGGCAGTATCCCGGCAATGCCTCACTGCGCCAGACCTTGGCCGGCCTGCTGTTTGCCGAAAAACGTGATCCCGAGGCGCTGGACGTCCTGCATCAATTGGCTGGCGATCCGAACGCCAGCAGCAACGCTGCCGAACGTGAATACAACTATTGGCTCAAGCAGCCGGTAGGGCCCGAAACTGCGAAAGGTTGGCGGGCTTTTCTGAATGTCTATCCTGACACCAGCTTGCGCGCTGACGCGACTAAACAGTTGCAAGACCAGGAGCAATACCTGGCTGATCCCGCCTGGCAGGCCGGAGTCAAAGGCAAGGCATTGCTCGATGCCGGCGACAACGTCAGTGCTGAAGCCAGTTTGCTTCGGGCGATCAAGCGTTATCCGCAAGACTCCAGCCTGCTCGGTTTGCTGGGTATTGCGCAGATGCGCCAGAACAAGAACGAAGCGGCATACAATACGTTCGTTCGAGCCGCGGCCATCGAGCAGGACACCTCCTGGATGACCAAGTGGCAGGATCTCAAGGCGGTCAACTACCAGTGGATGCTGCTGCAAAAGGGTGATGAAGCCCTCGAGCGAAAGGATTATCCCGTTGCGAAAAAATGGTATCGGCAGGCGAACCAAGCCAAGCCGGACGATCCTGCGCCGCTGATTGGTCTGTCCTACGCTGCCAGGGGCGAATCCGATGACATCACCGCAGAAGCCCTGCTGGTGCGGGCGCGCAAGCTCGATCCGAACAACGCAAGCGTGGTGCGTGCGATGGTCCGCCTGTACCAGTCGCAATCACCGGAAAAGGCCGAACACTACCTAGACAGCCTGACGCCCAAGGAGCAGCAAGCGTTCCAAAGTGTGCGTCGGGGGCTGACGCTGGATCGCCTCAACGCGCAGGCAGATGACGCTACCCGACGCAGCGATTGGGCGCAGGTGTCGGTAGCTTTGAGCAAGGCTCGGGTGCTGGACCCGGACAATCCCTGGCTGGTGTACCGTTTGGCCAATGCCCAGCGCGAACTGGGCCGCAATGCCGAGGCTGATCAAAGCTTCCGCTTGCTGTTACAAACTCAGGGCCAGAACACCGAGGCGCGTTATGCCCACGGTCTGTTTCTGGCCGATGGTGAGCGTGACGGCGATGCCATGGGCAGTCTGCAACAGATCCCCCGTGCCGCCTGGAGCGACAACATGAACGAGCTGTGGGCACGCCTGCAGCGTCGCCAGTTACTCGCGAAGGCCCGGGCACTACGCGACGGCGGCCATGAGGCCCAGGCCGAAGCGCTGCTGATGCGCGCGCCGACCACTGACGACTATCTGACCCTGGCCGACTGGGCACAGCAGCGTGGCGACCTGGTGCAGGCCGAAAGCCGCTACCGCAAGGTGCTGGCCAGCGCGCCGAAAAATGCCGAGGCCCAACTGGGCCTGAGTGAAGTGCTGATCGCCCGCGGTCAGCCGAACGCCGCCAAGGCCAGTCTTATGGCAGTGACGGCGCCAGTACCGGTCGATGCGTCGTTTCAGCGCCGCTTGGCCAATGCCTGGGCGTCGCTGGGCGACAAGACGCGTGCAAACGCGCTGTTCGCGCAGTTGCTCAAAACCCCGCAAAGTGATCCGCTGGTCTATCGGGATGCGGCGCGTCTGCTGTCCCGAGAAGAGCCGCAGCGGGCTCTGGATGACTATGCGCGCAGCATGAGCGCGGCAAAGATGATCGAACCGCAACAGGCCGAACCGCGTGACAACCGTGCCATGACCTTGGCGAGCCGTGCTAAGGACAGCGATGACTGGTTGCAGCGCAGCATCCGCAGCGACGTCGACGAGCTGTACCAAAAGCAGAACCCGACGGTGAGCCTGTACCATGACTTCGCCTGGCGCACCGATAACAGCTCATCGGGGGTCTCGGACCTGACCACCCAGACCACCATCCTGCGCATTGACGCGCCGGTGGCGCAAGGACAGGGATTCGTCCAGGCCGAAGACATCAATCTGGATGTCGCAAATTTCTCCAGCACCGACCGGTTCGGCTTGTGCGCGGTGGTGCAGGGTGGCTGTGCCACCTCCTCGCAGAGCGTGCGCGGTACCTTGCTGGGCATGGGCTGGCACGATGATCGCTGGGCCTTTGACCTTGGCCATACGCCACAAGAGTTCACGGTGTCCAACTGGGTGGGCGGTGTCACCTACAGCGGTGACTGGAACAGCTTGGGCTACCGCCTCACGGCATCACGGCGGCCCCTGACCAACTCACTGGTGTCGTATGCCGGTGCGGTCGATCCGGTCACCGGAACCAAGTGGGGCGGCGTTACGGCCAACGGTTTCACCCTGGGCCTGAGCCATGACCAAGGCGGCGATGATGGCGTGTGGGCAAGCCTGAGCAGTCATTGGTTGATAGGCCAGAACGTTGAGAACAACCAGCGACGCACCGCCATGGGCGGCTATTACTATCGCCTGGTGGAACGCGCCGACGAACGTCTGCGCACTGGCCTGACGCTGATGTACATGGGATACGACAAGGACTTAAGCGAAGTCACACTCGGCCAGGGCGGCTACTACAGCCCACAGCAGTACTACTCGGTCAGCGTGCCGGTGAACTATGCCTGGCGCAACGCTGACTGGTCGGCCCTGCTCGAAAGCTCGGTGGGTTGGTCGTTCGCGAAAATCGACGGTTCTGATCTCTACCCCAAAGACAATCGCGAAGCCGATCTGCAAAACCTGCTGGCGCAATCGAATCAGACCCTGGTTGACAACCCGTCCCTGACCACGAGCGGCAGTAGCAGCAACGGCATCAACTTCCGTGTCCAGGGCCTAGTGGAGCGTCGCCTTTCCGACAATTTGGTGCTGGGTACCGGTATCACTTGGCAGCACAGCGAAGGCTACGCCCCAAGTCGCGCTTTGCTTTATTTGCGTTACACGTTTGACCCTTGGCAAGGCAACCTGCCGCTACCGGTGGAGCCGATCTCGCCTTATGCGGATATGCGCTAGTCTATTTCTGCTCAAGAAGAACTTGGGCAAGGCAAAGGCTAAACCACAATTTGGGGAGTTTTTCACCAAGCCTGGGACCATTGCGGTCATCCATCTCTGAGCCTTTCCCGCGCCATCTTCAAAATGTCGGCGTAGCTTCCTGAACAGTCTTAGGCGGGGGTAGTGTCGTAACTCCCCAGAGTATTGCTTCAGGTGAGTCCAGGGACAAGGGCGGGGGAGCGGTCGGTTGCCAGAGTTGTTATAGCGGTCAAAAAATGGCCAGTTTTAAAACCGACTTCGACAAAAAAACCAGACTCTGGAGCGTCTGGTTTTAGAGGGCGGGGGGCCTAAATATTGAGTGTTTATGTCACAGCCCTGTGCCGGCGGTGACTAGAAGTCGAAGAAAACGGTTTCTGATTCACCTTGCACATGAATGTCGAACCGATAAACCAACTTGCCATCAATCGTGCAACGCTTGGCAATCAGAGATTCGCGGCGTGGCGGTTGCTCGATCAGACCCAGGACGGGGTCCACGGCGTTGGCGTCGGATTCGTCGTCGAAGTACAGCCGGGTCTGCAAGTGAATGTTGATCCCTCGAGCAAACAGGGAAACGTTGACATGGGGCGCCATAGGAAAACCCGAGGCGTTATTCACCACGCCAGGCTTTACGGTTTTGATTGTCCATTCACCGACGTCGGTAGTGGCGGTACGACCAAAACTGTTGAAGGGTTTTTCCAAATCGTATTCGGCGTCGTAGACACCTTCTGGATTGGCCTGCCAGAACTCCAGAAACGCGTCACGAATCAAATGGCCGTTGCCGTCATAAACGTGGCCCATCAGTACTATGTGCTCACCTGGCGCACCGAGCTTCGCCATTTCGTTCCAGATTTCCTGCTCCCGCGGCGGATTGCCAGCCGCCTCCAGTGCCAAGCCGATATGTACATAAGGGCCGGCTGTTTGCGAAGGGGTTTCAGGCAGAAGTTGAACGGACATGCGCATGCCTCCTCAGCGGTTTTCGAAGTGGGTCTTGCGCTGTCCGCGCAGAACAATGTCAAAACGATAAGCCAGGCAATCCATAGGATTGGCCATGCTCATATCAAGCTTGGCGATCAAACTCTGCACCGCTTCCTGATTCGAGATCGACTTGACGATCGGGCACATGGGAATGAGCGGATCACCTTCGAAATACAGCTGAGTAATCAACCGTGTGGAAATAGACGGGCCACTGATAGAGACATGAATGTGGGCCGGGCGCCAGTCATTGGGGCCGTTGCGCCATGGGTAGGGGCCGGGTTTGACTGTGCGGAAGCTGTAGTTGCCATCACGGTCAGTCAACGCACGGCCGACCCCGCCAAAATTTGGGTCAAGAGGCGCCAGATAGGTGTCTTTTTTATGCCGGTAACGACCACCCGCATTGGCTTGCCACATCTCCACCAAGGTGTGGGGGATCGGCTTGCCAAATTGGTCGCAGACCCGCCCCGCGACGATAATGCGTTCGCCGATGGGCAGGCCACCGTGATTGAAATTCAGCAACAGATCGTTATCGTGCTGGCCCATCTTCAGATGGGAAAAATCCGGGCCGCTGGTTTCCGATAGCGATTGAGGGATACTCACCAGCGCCTGGCGCGGTGATCGCAGGATCGAAGTCTTGTAGTCAGGTGTCAGGGCTTTTGGATGCCAGTTTCGGTCACGAATGACGAAGCGGCTGTCATGCGCATCAGACATGTCGATCTTCCTATTGTTATGGTGAGTCAGAGGCAAGCGCGGCGTTGGCGGCGACTTGTAGCTCAGTTTCCTCTTGTGCGACCCAACCAAAAATTGAAAAAATCGACTTGATACATATCCAAACGGTTATGGATATTTGCCCTCAAGATATTCCTGCCCGACTTCCCGCAGTGCCGCCATGCACCACTGCGCGGCGGGTGTCAGCGGCAACGCAGGATTTGTGCACAGCCCCACAGAACCGCCTGGTTCACGCGACCCCAACTCCAGTTCCACCAACTCACCATGTTTCAAGTCTTGTCTGACCGCATCGAAAGGCGCGACCCAGATCGCCTGACTGCATTGTACGTAGCGCCGACTCAACGCGACCGATAGGGTTTCCAGGCGTTGGCGGGATGGGGTGATGCCGTGCTGCACAAACAGGCCGTCGGCGAATTTACGGATCGTCGTTCCCGCCAACGGCAATACCCATGGATAGTCTTCGAGGTTTTTATGCCCCTGTGGATCAGCGAGCACCGGATGGCCGCTACGCACCACCAGGGTCATGGATTCGCTGTAGAGATGCTCGAACGTCAGCCCATGAATCAATGGGCTGTCGGTCATTCTGCCCACTACCAGATCCAGCTCACCGACCCGCAGCTGGGATAGCAGGTACGCACTTGGCCCGGTTACCACGCTGACCACCAGGGCAGGGTGTCGAGCATGCAAACGACAGACAACTTCAGGAACCAACATACTTTCGACAGTGGACAGCACGCCGACTCTAACGGCAATGGGCTCATGGACCCCTGAGCGCAAACTATTGACCCCCTCGCGCAGCGCTTGCACGCTCGGCCCTGCATATCGCAGAAAGGCCACCCCAGCGTCCGTCAACGTCGAACCCTTTTTACTCCGCTCAAACAACACGGCAGCCAGCAGGGTCTCCAGCTCCTTCAGTGTTTTGGAAAGCGCCGGTTGGCTGATTGCCAGTTGGTCTGACGCACGTGCCAGGCTCCCTTGACGCGCCACCTCGAGGAAACACACCAGATGACGGAATTTGATTCGTGTATCGATGTTCAATCGGGTCGCTGCCTTCGAGGTATTCTGGATTTCAATGTGTAGAGAAAATATCCTGTTTCGGCATAAAAAATCGAGCAAATAATTCGGATTGTGATTTGATATTTAATTTGGTGTAAATATTGCGGCGGTGAACTTTTATTGTTTCCGTCGACAGGGATAGCTTTCCGGCTATCTCTTTGTTGGAGAAACCACTGAGTAACAATTTGAGCACGTCTTTTTCGCGCGTTGTTATTTGTGTGCCAAGCCGGATAATCGTTTCTGGCCATAGAGGTGGTTCGGTGAGATTTTTTTCCAGGTCAATCTCAAAATGCATGCGTTGATGCATTAATGCCGTCACCCAAGGTTTGATAATATCAAGTGTTGTTATTTGTTCTTGATTAAATCGGACGTGGCTGCCAAAGGAAATGCATAAGGTTCTGTCGGCATCGAGCTGGACATTGTATTGCGCCTCATCGACAGAAATATAGTGTGCGAAGTATTGCTGGTAGTACTCGGTTTCAAAAAAGTATTCCGGCGCAATGTCCCGCATATGAAAGAAACCGCTTTGGGGGTTTTCTCGATTCGCTATATAAAATGGATCCAGCAGATAAAGTCCCTTGACGTAGCGCTGCGTGAAGGCGTCTATCTCCTCTGTATCTATTGCTTCAGGAAGACTGACAACTTGCACGTGTTGATTGCTAAAAATTAACACAACCCAGTTGTCGATTTGTACATATTCATTTAACGTACGAATCAGTGAACTCCAGAATTCTGGGCGGTTCAATTGCATGATCAGCTTTCCAATCGATCGGTGCCAGGCCAGGCTATGAAGGTCGAATGGCATTTTCTACCCCTTTAGGGTTAGGGATTCGTAGGTCAGAGTTAAGTATTCGTAGGTATTTACTATTCGTCAATGCCCGGTATATTCGCTACCAGGGCTTACGATGGCCATGAGGGTCTATCGTCTTGACAAGGATAGTTATATGAGCAAAACACTTTTGCGAACCATTTTTTCAGCCTCGCTTCTCTGTGTAGGAATAAGCACATCAGTGGCGGCTGTAGAGCCTGGGGTGTATCTGTATAACTGGTTCGGGTTTATCGCACCGGAGACCCCGAAGGAGTTTGAGCAGGAAACCGGCACTAGATTTCATATGGACGCGTTCGACAGCGCCGAAATCATGCAGAGCAAAATAATGGCTGGGCGCACGGGGTATGACGTGGTGGTGGCTACCTCCAATGTGTTGCCAAGCCTGATCCAGGCGGGAGTGCTTCAGCCGTTGGATCGTGATCAACTGAGTAATTTGTCACATCTCGATCCTGATATCTTGTCCCAGGTCGCGGTCAATGACCCTGGTAATCGCTACGCTGTGCCCTATTTATGGGGAACCACCGGCATTGGCTATGACGTTGATAAAGTCAAAGCAGCACTGGGAGATAATGCTCCGGTGAACAGCTGGGATTTGATCTTCAAAGAAGAAAACATCAGTAAACTCAAGTCGTGTGGTGTGGCAATGCTTGACTCTCCAAGTGAGATCATGTCGATTGCTTTGAATTACCTTGGGCTCCCTAGCAACAGTAGGAACCCGGATGATTACCAGAAGGCTCAAGCCCTGCTGTTAAAAATCCGTCCATACATCCTCTATTTCGACTCATCCAGAATCGACTCTGACCTGGCGGATGGCAATATTTGTGCCGTTGTGGGATGGGCGAATGGTGCCCTTGCTGCACAGGCCATAAACGAGAAGGCCAACACGGGACGCAAGATTGCCTACAGCCTGCCTCGCGAGGGAGCGCTGGTGTGGTCGGAAAATCTGGTTCTGTTAAAAGACGCTCCCCATCCAAAGGAAGGCATGGCGTTTATTAATTATATGTTACGGCCAGATGTTATTGCCAAGACCTCAAACCACACTCTGTACCCTAACGCTAATAAAGATGCCACTGAGTTTGTCGAGCAAAAGCTGCGAGACAACCCTTGGATTTATCCAGACAAAAAGACTATTGCTACACTCATTCCTCTTGAACCACTGCCATTGAAATTGGAGCGAATCCGCACCCGGGTTTGGACCAAAGTGAAGAGTGGTACGTGATCTGACTGGGTTGGCGTTTTTGTTGCTCTCATCCGTCGACTTACTAAGGGGCTGTCACAGAGGTTCCAGGGAAGGAGAAAAATCATGTGCCCAGGTGATGACCCATGCGACTTGGCGTCGGACGAGTACAAAGCCTACAAGGAAATCGAGGAACAGATCGGCCACTGCACGCCGGAACAAGCCTGGGCTATGTATTACGTCTCGGCCGGGGCGGTGCGTGAAAATATCACCCTGGCGGTAATGGAACAAATTGCCAGGGGGAACAAGGCGCTGCTGGTCGAGTTCCCCGAACTTGCACCGGCTGAAAAGGGATATCACGAGTCGGGCTAACGCGGGTCACGCAAGCCAGGACTGGGGGCCTACTAAAACCGCAGCATTTGCCACAGGGAATCGAGCAACTTTATTTTGGCCACCTTCACGATCGAATCGTGTTAGCTATTACTGTTCGGCGAACGGTGCAGTTCCAGGCGATAGGCGACAGTAGAAAGACCGCGATAAGAAACGCTACCTGGGACAGGTAGAACGGCGCCAGCCATTGCTGATTCAATGCGACGTAATAGGTGTTATGGGTGACGTCAGCCAAAATAATTGCTGCCGTAAGGATGATGCCCACCCTTGGTTTGATGAAAAGAAGCAGTGCTGCCAGCGGGTCAAAAAACGTAAGCGCCCCCCAGAAAATACGGCTAACCCAGTGGGCGTTAGCCCCGTATCCATAGTCCCAGAACAATCCATGCTGAAAATCTGCTCGGATGTGATTGGTGGTTGCAACCAAAAGGCAACAGACGAAAAAAGCTCGGATGGCGAATGACGTCCTTGGCATAGCAATCTCAGACAGCAAAAAGCCGCGCAGTGCGCGGCTTTGAGTATGGTGGGCCCACACGGACTCGAACCGTGGACCAAAGGATTATGAGTCCTCTGCTCTAACCAACTGAGCTATAGGCCCTCAGTAGGCCGCGGATTATAACGACGGTTTCTCGGCTGTGCTATCCGAAAAATCCGATACGGGCATACGAAGAAACGTTGCGGCAAATTCTTCGGCGCCAAGGGGCAGGCTGACGATGTAGCCCTGGATCTGTTCGCAACCTTCTTCAGCCAGGAATTGCTGCTGGGCCAGGGTTTCGACGCCCTCGGCGATGATGGTGAATTGCATGCTGCGGCCCAGGGCGATGATTGCCCGCACGATGGCTACATCGTGCGGGTCGTCGGGTAGGCCTCGTACGAAGGACTGGTCGATCTTGAGAATGTCCAGCGGCAGGCGCTTGAGGTAGCTCAGGGACGAGTAGCCCGTGCCGAAGTCGTCGATGGCCAGTTGCACGCCGAGTGTTTTTAGCTGGTGCAGCACCGTCAGGGCTTCCTCGGCCTGGCTCATGATGAAGTTTTCGGTAATTTCCAGTTGCAACAAGTCGGGCTTGAGATGGTTCTCCCGCAGCAACTGTTCGATACGTCCCAGCAGGTTGGGCTGGCGCAGTTGGGCTCCGGCCAGGTTGACCGACAGCGGGCCGAGGCTGTCGTAGACGCTGTTCCATTCGCACAGTTGTCGACAGGCATTCTCCAGTACCCAGTCGCCGATTTGCAGGATCATGCCGTTTTCTTCGGCCAGGGGAATGAAGTGTTCCGGCGGTACGTCACCAAACGTGGGGTGATACCAGCGAATCAGCGCTTCGGCGCCCACCAATCGGTTGTCGGCGAGGCTGATTTTCGGTTGGAAGGACAGTGACAACTCGTTGCGTTCAATGGCCCGCCGCAGCTCGTGTTCCAGCGCCACGCGCTCACTGGCCTGGGCAGTGAGGTCGCGGGTGTAGCTTTCCACCCGGTTGCGACCCTTGGCTTTGGAGCGGTACATCGCCGCATCGGCATTCTTGACCAGCGTGGCGACATCACAGCCATCCTGTGGGTAGAGGCTGGTGCCAATGCTGGCGCTGATGAAGAACTCATGCTCCCCGGCCTGGAACGGCGCGGTAAAACAATTCAGCAGCTTTTGGGCGATGTGCTCGGCGTCGCTGGGTTGCTGCAAGCCTGGCAGCAGGATGATGAACTCGTCGCCGCCCAGCCGCGCCACGGTGTCGATATCACGCAACTGCTCGCGCAGGCGCACGGCAATGCCTTTGAGCAGTAGGTCGCCGACCGGATGCCCAAGGCTGTCATTGATGTGCTTGAAGCGGTCCAGGTCCAGAAACAGCACCGCACCCTGGCTACCATTTTCCTGCTGGTTGTTCAGGGCCGTCAGCAAACGGCTTTCGAATAATGTGCGATTCGGCAGGCCCGTGAGTGGGTCGTGGTGAGCCTGGTAATCAAGGCGCGCCTGGGCGTGTTTGAGGCTGGAGATGTCGGCGAAGACCGCCACAAAATGGGTGATCTGCCGGTCCCGATTGCGCACCGCGCTGATGGTCAGCCAACTGGGGTACAGCTCGCCATTTTTACGCCGGTTGGAAATCTCCCCCTGCCAGTGCCCTTCCGCCGTCAGCTGGTGCCACATCGCGGCGTAAAATGCGCTGTCATGCAGACCGGAAGCCAACAAGCGTGGCGTATGGCCCAAGGCTTCGGTTTCGCTATAGCCGGTGATCTCGGTGAAGGCGCGGTTCACGGCGCTGATGTGCTGTTGCGTATCGGTGATCAGTACGCCTTCGGCGGTGCTTTCGAACACGGTGGCGGCCTGTTGCAGTTTTTCCTGCATCAGGTGGCGTTCAGTGATGTCTCGGGCGATGGTCAGCATGCAGTCTTCGTTGCCGATGGGCAGCGGGCGGCTGGACACTTCGCAGAGCCTTATCTGCCCGTCGTTGCGGCGGATATGGCAGCTGAAATCCCTCACATAACCGTCCCGTTGCAGCATGTCGAGCATCTGTTTGCGCTCGTTGAGGTTGACCCAGATGCCCAGGTCCAGGGTGGAGCGGTCTACCGACAGGGTGCTGTTGAAGCCGGTAATGCGGCTGAAGCCTTCGTTGACTTCAATCAGCAGGCCGTCGCTTTGCCGGGACAGCAGCAAGCCATCGGGCGAGGCGTGGAAAGCCTTGGCGAACTTCTCTTCGGACGTCTGCAGTTGCTGTTGGGTTTCCTTGAGCTGGCTGATGTCCCGCACCACCACGACCAGGGCTGGTGTCGTGTCGAGGTCAAAAGGTTCGGCGGAGATCAGCCCGGTGAACACCTGGCCGTTGTTGCGCCGAAAGGGCATTTCCAGGTTGCGGATGCTCCCGGCCTGCAAGCGTTGCAACAGGCTCGGGCCGACGCCCTGGATGCCCCAGATATTCAGTTCGGTCGCGCTCCGGCCGACCACCTCGACGGCGCTCAGGCCGATCTGTTCTTCGAAGGCCGTATTGACCTCCAGCAGGCAGCCGTCCAACAGGCGCGCAATTACCAGAATGTCCGGGCATTGGCGAAACACCGAGGCAAATTTCTGCTCCGAGAGGCGCAGCGCTTCCTCGGTGCGCTTGGCTTCACTGATGTCGATCATCAGCCCGCGCATGATCGGTTCGTGGCCGTGCTCGATCAGGCTCACAATATCGCGCACCCACAGGCAGCGGCCGTCGGCGGTGATCACGCGGTAATCGATGCAGTGATCGCGGCCCGCCTGCACTTCATGATCGCAATAGGTTTGGGCGCGGATCAGGTCGGCCGGATGAATGATGTTGCGCCAGAACCCTGGAATCAGCCAATGGGCGAGGGGGTAACCCAATAATTCTTCGGCATGGGGTGACACATAGCTGTAGGTGAAATCGCTGACCCTTGCTTCCCAGGCAATCGCCGACAGGCTTTCCACCAGCCCGCGGTAATGGTATTCGCTGCTGCGCAGTTCCTGTTCCAGATCGACGCGTCGGGCAATCTCCAGGCTGAGACGGCGGTTGATGCGAATCACCACCGCCAGGATGCCGATCAAGAGGATCAGTGCTGGTAGACCGTAAAGCAGCAGGTCTGACCAGAACTGGCGGTAATCACGCACATTGCCGACCCACTTCTCCTGGATCTCGTTGATCTCGGCCGGGGTCATGTCCGACAGGACCTTGTCCAGGATGCCCGCCAATATTTTGTTGTCGCGAGGGACGCCCATTGCCAGCTGATAGCGATAAGGCGTTTCCCCGCTGACATAGAGCCCTTCGAGCTTGAGTTGGCGCAGGCTCCAGACACTGGAAGCCAGATCGCCCACTACGGCGTCCACTTGGTCGGTTGCCAGGGCTTGCAGGGCTGAACTGGTATTGGGCAGCGCTACCAGGTTCAGGTCGGGATGGTAGTTGCGCAGCAGTTCGTGGGGCGCATAGTTCTCTACCACGGCGATTTTCAGCCCATACAGCTCCTGGATGTTGTGAGGCTGGGCACCGCCGCGATGGGCCAGGATGACGATTGGGAAGTCCAGATAGGGGCGTGTAAACGCCAGGTAATTCTGGCGCTCGGGGGTGGACATGACGCCCGGCAACAGGTCGATCTTGCCCTGTACGACCTGTTCCAGTACCGCGGTCCAACTGGCTGGCTCGATGGGCGTGAGCGTGACGGCCAGCCGATCACGGATGATATCGACGTAGTCGGCGGTCAGGCCTTGATAGCGGCCCTGATCGTCGCGAAACTCAAACGGCGGCCATGAGGCATCGACACCCAGCCGCAGGTCGGGGTGTTCCTTGAGCCAGCGGAGCTCCTCGTCGGTGAGCGTTAGCGCGCCAGCCGTTGCGGTCCAGGTCATCAATGACAGCAACAGCGCGGCCGTCAGTCTCGGCATCACGGTCTCGTTATGGCTTGGGGAGGATGTTTCGAGTGTAGACGGGCAATAGGCGGGGGGCGTAACGAAGGGGATTTTATCTGTGCATAACAAAACCCCCGGCAGGGCCGGGGGTTTGAAGGTCACTCGTCGAGGAAGGAGCGCAGATGCTCGCTTCGCGTCGGGTGGCGCAATTTGCGCAACGCCTTGGCTTCGATCTGACGAATCCGCTCACGGGTCACATCGAACTGCTTACCGACTTCCTCAAGGGTGTGGTCGGTATTCATGTCGATACCGAAGCGCATGCGCAGTACCTTGGCTTCACGGGCTGTGAGGCCGGAGAGTACTTCGCGGGTCGCTTCCTTGAGGCTCTCAACGGTGGCGACATCGATCGGCGACTGCATGGTGGAGTCTTCGATGAAGTCACCCAGATGGGAGTCTTCGTCATCGCCGATCGGGGTTTCCATGGAGATCGGCTCTTTGGCGATCTTCAATACCTTGCGGATTTTGTCCTCAGGCATTTCCATGCGTTCGCCCAGCTCTTCCGGGGTCGGTTCACGACCCATTTCCTGCAACATCTGCCGGGAAATACGGTTGAGCTTGTTGATCGTCTCGATCATGTGCACCGGAATACGAATGGTGCGGGCCTGGTCGGCGATCGAGCGAGTGATCGCCTGACGGATCCACCAGGTGGCATAAGTCGAGAACTTGTAGCCGCGACGGTATTCAAACTTGTCCACCGCTTTCATCAGGCCGATGTTGCCTTCCTGGATCAGATCGAGGAATTGCAGGCCGCGGTTGGTGTACTTCTTGGCGATGGAGATCACCAGACGCAAGTTCGCTTCGACCATCTCTTTCTTCGCGCGGCGGGCCTTGGCCTCACCGATCGACATGCGACGGTTGATGTCCTTGATCTCGGCGACGGTCAGGCCGGTTTCGACCTCCAGCGCGGTCAGCTTCTGCTGGCAACGAACGATGTCCGGCTGCAGGCGGCCGATAGCTTCAGCGTATTTGCTTTTGCCTTTGGCCAGTGCATCGGTCCAGCTTTCGTCAACTTCATGGCCTGGGAACTGACGCAGGAAGTCGGCACGCGGCATGCGGGCATCGCGAACGCAAAGTTGCATGATCGCGCGCTCTTGCTGACGCAGACGATCCAGGGCGCCGCGAACACGCTCAACCAGGCCTTCGAATTGCTTGGGCACCAGTTTGATCGGCATGAACAGCTCAGCCAGTACCAACAGCTCGGCAATCGCCAGCTTGTTGTTGCGGCCGTGCTTTTTCAGCGCCTTGCGGGTGATTTCCATCTGGTCGGCCACAGCGCCAAAACGCTGCGCAGCGATGACCGGATCCGGACCACTTTCGGCTTCTTCTTCGTCGTCGCTGGCTTCAGCGTCGTCGTCCTCGGTGTCATCGTCGGCCTTGACGGCTTTCGCGTCGATCGGCGGCGGCACTTCGGCGGCAGGCGGCGCAATGCCGTCGTCCGGGTCGATGTAACCACTCAGAACGTCGGACAGGCGGCCACCTTCGGTGGTGACGCGGGTGTACTCGGAGAGAATATGGTCAACCGTGCCAGGGAAGTGCGCGATTGCGCCCATCACTTCACGGATGCCTTCTTCAATACGCTTGGCGATTTCAATTTCGCCTTCACGCGTCAGGAGCTCTACCGTACCCATTTCACGCATGTACATGCGCACCGGGTCGGTGGTGCGACCGATGTCGGTTTCGACCGCTGCCAACGCTGCTGCTGCCTCTTCGGCCGCGGCTTCGTCGGTATCGGCGTCGGCCAGCATAAGGGAATCCTTATCTGGCGCAACCTCGAATACGTTGATCCCCATGTCATTGATCATGCGGATGATGTCTTCCACCTGTTCCGGATCTGAAATATCCTCCGGCAGGTGGTCGTTGACCTCCGCGTAAGTCAGGTAGCCCTGCTCACGACCTAATGTGATCAACTCTTTGATACGAGACTGCTGTTGCGCTTTTCCGGACATAACACCCTATCCACTGAAGGTCTTGGCGGGCAAAAAACAAGCCGAGGATTATACCTGAGCTATGACCTCACGCGCCAGTTGAGGTCGGGTTTGATGCGCAAACATTGCGGCTGAGTAAGTCGCGCAATTGGTTTTTCTCTTCGCTGGTCAACTCGCTCTGGCGAGCTTTTCGCAGAAGTTGTTCCAGATTTCGCTCGCGTTGGCGGGCGGACAAGCTATTAATGGTGTCGAAAAACTGTTGTTCAAGGTTGTCTCCTTCAATCAGCCATTCCTTCTCGGCCAAGGCCTTCAGCAGGCGCCCTTGCTCGGTGCCGTGCCATCGTGCAATCAGCTGGAAAGAGTTTAGCTTGGGGTTCTTCTGCACGGCTTCAAGGAGAGCGACCAGCAATTGCGTATTGCTGTGGTCCTCGGCGGCGAAGTGCCCCGCGTCTTCGACTTTTCCAGCCAGTTGCGGGTGATGCAGCAAGGTGCGCAGGGCAGCCAGTGTTGGTGGTTCGACGGCGGCCGGCACGCGCGGGGCACGTGGCTGGTCGCGATCACCGCGTTTGCCGTTCTTGTCCCAGGGTTTCTTGTCCCATTTCTTGCCGCCGCTGCCGGGCTTTTTCGGCGTCCATTCCTGCTGCGGCGCATAGTCCTGCTGAGGTTGATGATAGTCGGCGAAATCCGGCATCGCGTCGTAATCGATGCCCGGGTCGTAAGCTGGCGGCGCCTCTTGGGGGGCGCTGTGGACCAGTTGATTGACCGCTTCGCTGTTGAGTCCGGTGATTTCGGTCAGGCGCTGGCGCATCAGTGTGCGCAGATTGGCGCCGGGCACCTTGTCGATCAGCGGTGCCGCAAGGGTGGCCATGTGAGCCTTGCCTTCGAGGGAGCGTGGATCGGCTTCTTCGGTCAACTGCTGGAAAAAATAATCGGCCAACGGTTGCGCGTGCTGGTTGATCCGAGCGCGGAACGCATCGGTGCCTTCGGAACGCACCAGGGTGTCCGGGTCTTCACCTTCGGGCAGGAACAGAAAGCGTGCGCGTCGTCCGTCCTGCAGGCACGGCAAGGTGGCTTCCAATGCGCGCCAGGCGGCGTTGCGGCCAGCCTGGTCGCCATCAAAGCAAAACAACACGCTGGGCACGACGCGAAACAGGCGCTTCATGTGCTCTTCGCTGGTGGCCGTGCCCAGGGTCGCGACGGCGTTACGCAGGCCTTGCTGGGCCAGGGCGATCACGTCCATGTAGCCCTCGACGACGATGATTTCGTCGAGGTTGCGGTTGTTTTTGCGCGCTTCGTACAGGCCGTAGAGTTCCTGGCCTTTATGGAAGACCGGGGTTTCCGGGGAGTTCAGGTACTTGGGCTTGTCGTCGCCCAGCACGCGGCCACCGAAGGCAATGATCCGCCCACGCGTGTCGCGGATCGGGAACATCACTCGGTCGCGGAAGCGGTCGTAGCGTTTGCCGGTCTCGGCATTCTCGATCAGCAGGCCGGCGTCGATCATGGCCCGCTGCTGCAGCGTGTCGCTGCTTAAATGCTTGTAAAGATTGTCCCAGCCGGGCGGGGCGAAGCCGAGGCTGAAGTCCCGGGCGATTTCGCCGGTCAGGCCGCGGCCCTTGAGGTAATCCACCGCCGCCTTGCGTGCTGGATGGCTTTTGAGGGCCTGGCGATAAAAATCGGCGGCTGCCGTGAGCAGCGGATAGAGCGGCGAATCGGTCGGTTGACGCGGTTTGTGCGGTCGACCGCTTTCCTCGCGAGGAATTTCCATACCGGCGGCTTTGGCCAGTTCTTCGACGGCCTGGGGGAAGTCCAGGTTGTCGTGGTCCATGATGAAGCCGAGGGCATTGCCGCCAGCGCCGCACCCGAAGCAGTAGTAGAACTGCTTGTCGGGGCTGACGCTGAAGGAGGGGGTTTTTTCTTTATGAAACGGGCAGCAGGCCGTGTAATTCTTGCCAGCTTTTTTCATTTGCAGGCGAGAGCTGACCACGTCGACGATGTCGGTGCGGTTCAAGAGGTCGTCAATAAAGCTCTGGGGAATCAGCCCGGCCATGGCGTTCTCATCATCACTGCGCGAAATAGAACCCGAAATCAGCAGGCGTAACCGGTTCTTGGTTCTGAGGCACGGTAAAACTGTGGCTCGACCGGGTCGTCTGCATCATCGCTGTCGGGAAGTGTAACTGCCGATAATCCACTGACGTTATTACTATCAGTATTCGACTGTCTGAATATGTTGCGCTGAGTCCGGTAACGGCCGGTCAGGCCTCGGATAGCTCATCAAGCGGGCACGCATGCAGGTGCCTTGGGCTGATCGTCGTTAGAGGAATCAGGGGGTGTGCTCGTCAGTAGCCTTGGAAGGCTCGTCAGAAGAGACGTGCACCGCTGGCAAAAGAGCCAGGTCTGACGCGGTGAAGCAGGTTGTCTCGGTCGCGTCTGCGGCTTTGACGGTGAAGCATCAAGCGTTATTCCGCAAATGCCATAAGCCCGGCTTGAGGGCCGGGCTTGGCAGAAGCTTGCTACGGACGTCTGTGTATTAGTACAGACGTACGGCGCGGCGCTGTTCGCGCTGAACTTTCTTGGCGTGACGCTTAACAGCGGCTGCTGCTTTGCGCTTACGCTCAGAAGTCGGCTTCTCGTAGAATTCGCGGCTACGAACTTCAGCCAGAACACCGGCTTTTTCGCAGGAGCGCTTGAAACGACGCAGAGCTACGTCGAAGGGTTCGTTCTCTTTTACTTTGACGGCTGGCATCCAGAGCTACCTTCATTCATTACCGGGGTCAACATCCTCGCGGCAAAAGAGCACTTGAAGACGTCGGTTTTTAAGGGTTGCGGATGTTAACCCCTCATCGCTCGGAATGCAAAGCCTCTGATCGAAAACCGCTGGCCGGGGCACAACGCGGCGACTATTATGCGCGCCTTCGAATTCAGCCTCTACAAGGCGCAAACCCATGCTAGTACTGGGATTAGAAACCTCCTGCGACGAAACCGGCGTTGCACTTTACGACAGTGAACGCGGCCTGCTGGCCGACGCGCTGTTCAGCCAGATCGACCTGCACCGCGCCTATGGCGGCGTGGTGCCTGAGCTGGCGTCCCGTGATCACGTCAAGCGCATGCTGCCCTTGATTCGCCAGGTCCTGGCCGAAGCCGGCTGTGTGCCGACCGAGATCGATGCTATCGCCTACACCGCCGGGCCGGGCCTGGTGGGGGCGCTCCTGGTAGGCGCTTCCTGTGCCCAGGCGCTGGCCTTTGCCTGGGGCATTCCGGCACTGGGTGTGCACCACATGGAAGGCCACCTGCTGGCGCCGATGCTGGAGCCGCAGCCGCCGGAATTTCCGTTCGTCGCTTTGTTGGTGTCCGGCGGTCATACGCAGCTCGTCCGGGTCGATGGAATCGGCCAATACCAGCTGCTGGGCGAAACTCTCGACGACGCCGCCGGTGAAGCTTTCGACAAAACCGCGAAAATGATGGGCCTCAATTACCCAGGCGGACCGGAAATCGCACGGCTTGCGGGCCAAGGGGTTGAAGGACGTTTCGTATTTCCACGTCCGATGTGCGACCGGCCCGGTCTGGATTTCAGTTTCAGCGGCCTGAAAACCTTTGCCCTGAACACCTGGCAGCAATGCGTCAGCGTTGGGGACGACGGTGAGCAAGCTCGTTGCGACGTCTCCCTGGCGTTCCAGCAGGCCGTGGTGGAGACTTTGACCATCAAGTGCAAGCGTGCCCTGAAACAGGCCGGGCTCAAGCGCCTGGTGATCGCTGGTGGCGTGAGTGCGAACAAGGCCTTGCGGGTATCGCTGGAGAAAATGCTCGGCGACATGAAGGGCGACGTTTACTACGCTCGGCCGGAGTTCTGCACCGATAACGGCGCGATGATTGCTTTTGCTGGCTGTCAGCGCCTGCAGGCCGGCCAGCAGGAAAGCCTGGCGATCAGCGTGCAAGCGCGCTGGCCCATGGAGCAGTTGTCGCCGCTGTGAGGCGCGCTGATTAGAAATGCCGTTCGCGCCCGGCAAACAGGTCGCGTAGATTGCCCCGGTGGCGCCAGACGATCAGTGCAACAAGTGCGGTCATTGGCAGCAACGCCGCCGGTTCCTGCCAAGCCAGTAGCGGCAGGGTCAGTGGTGTGGCGATCAGCGCGGCCAGTGAGCTGGTGCGGGTCAGGTAGAACGTCAGCAGCCAGGCACAGACAGCGAGCAGGGCGGCGGGCGGATATAGGCCCAGCAGCATGCCGGCGGCAGTGGCGACACCTTTGCCGCCACGAAAGCGAAAGTACAGCGGGAACAGATGACCGATGACAGCGCAGACGCCGATCCAGGCCTGTTGCTGCAACGAGAGCCCTGCAAGGCTGGCAATCAGTACCGGCACAAGGCCTTTGCAGAGGTCGCCAAGCAGGGTCAGGACGGCAAGTTTGCGTCCGGCCAGGCGCAGCATGTTGGTGGCGCCGGCATTGCCTGAGCCACTCATTCGCGGATCCGGGCGACCGGTCAGGCGGCTGAGCAAAATGGCGAAGGACAGTGAGCCGAGCAGGTAGGCGAGGGTCGCCAGTAACCAAAACATGCTAACTATTCCGGGCGAGGACGCCCTGATTCTAACGGCGCATTGCGCCCTTGTCGTGCTGCGGAGAAGAGTGCTTGGACAGAGTGTTTATCGAGGGCCTGGAAGTCGACACGGTAATCGGTGCCTACGACTGGGAACGAGGCATCCGACAGTGTCTGCGGCTTGATCTGAGTTTCGCCTGGGATAACCGCCCGGCCGCCGCGGGTGATGACCTGACCCTGGCGCTCGACTACGCTAGCGTATCGTCGCGCATCCAGGCGTTTGCCGAGCAAGCGCGGTTCCAGTTGGTCGAGACTTTTGCCGAGCGACTGGCCCAGGAGCTGATGGACGAGTTCAAGATCACCTGGCTGCGTCTGAAAGTAACCAAGCCCGGCGCCGTACCGGCGGCCAGTGGAGTGGGCGTGGAGATCGAGCGCGGATGTCGCTGACTCAGGTATTTCTCGGGCTTGGTAGCAATATCGAGCGCGAAACCCATTTGTGTGCGGGGCTTGAAGCCCTGGCCAGTTTTCTGGTGGACATACGCTGCTCGGCTGTATTCGAGAGCCAGCCGGTGGGTATCAAGAGCGGACCGTTCTTCAATTTCGTCGTGTCGGCCTTCACGGATCTATCGCTGATGGAGCTGGACCGGCGCCTCAAATTCATCGAGGCGGACAATGGTCGTTATGCGCCGGATCGCAAGGGGTTGCCGCTGGATATCGACGTGTTGTTGTATGGTGAGCTGGTCGGTAATTTCGACGGGTTGATTCTGCCGCGTGCCGAAATCCTCAAAAACGCCTTTGTTCTATGGCCATTGTCGTTGATCGCGCCGGATCGGGTTCATCCTGGTGTAAACAAGAGCTTCGCCACTTTGTGGGGCGAGTCGCAGATTGATCAGGTGCTGGCGCCGGTGGCTTTTGAATGGCGGGGAGAGCAGCTCACACCCTCTAACTTGCTGTGATGCGTCTGCAGCCATCGCGAGCAGGCTCGCGATGGCGCCCAGTGCCTTCCGTCAGTTCGCCGCCTCCTTGTAGGCCTTCAACGCGCCAAGCCGCTCGCGCTTGATCGCCTCGCCCAGCTCAGGCCCCTTGAAGCCTTTCTCCAGCAAGGGTTGCACCGCCACCCCGCGCGCCGCTGCTGCGGCGCCTCGCAGATAATCTGCCTGTGGATAACTTCGCTCTTCAAGCCCTTTACGTCCCCGCGCATCCATCTCACACGCTGCGATAAATTCTTCGAAGCGCTGAGGTCGGCGATAAGCGTCGAAGCTCTGCAGCAGCTCAAGCAGGGTGGATGCCTTCAACTCAAGCGCACGGTGACCGTGGGTGTGATATTGGCCGACCAATAACGCCAGTTCCTGGCAGTCGCGCGGCACCTTGAAGCGCTCGTTGACCGCTTTGATCAGCTTGAGCCCCTTATGCTCGTGAGCGATGTGTCGCGGCCATTCGTGTTCGGGTGTCAGGCCTTTCCCCAGGTCATGTAAAAGACACGCCCAGCGGACCGTCAGTGGCTGTCGGTGCAGTGCTGCCTGCTCCAGCACGCTGAGGGTATGCGCGCCGGTGTCGATTTCCGGGTGATGGGCTTCAGGTTGCGGCACGCCAAACAACGCATCGACCTCGGGCATCAGGACCTTGAGGGCCGCGCAGTCGCGCAGGACCTGGATAAACACTTGTGGCTGGTTTTCCATGAGCGCGCGGGAAATTTCTTTCCAGCTGCGTTCGGCGGTCAATGCCTCCAATTCGCCGGAATCGCTGAGCTGGCGCATCAGTTCAAGGGTTTCGTCCGCCACCTTGAACCCCAGTGGAGCATAACGCGCGGCGAAGCGGGCAACCCGCAAGACCCTGAGGGGATCTTCGGCAAACGCGGGGGAAACATGGCGAAGCGTGCGGGCTTCGAGATCGCGCTGGCCATGGTACGGGTCGGTCAGGTTGCCGTGGTCGTCTTCGGCCATGGCGTTGATCGTCAGGTCCCTGCGGATCAGGTCTTCTTCGAGGCTCACTTCAGGGCTGGCATGGAACACGAAGCCGCCATAGCCTCGACCGCTTTTGCGTTC
The DNA here is from genome assembly GCF_059695895.1 of Pseudomonas sp. LBUM1664. Taxonomy (NCBI): domain Bacteria; kingdom Pseudomonadati; phylum Pseudomonadota; class Gammaproteobacteria; order Pseudomonadales; family Pseudomonadaceae; genus Pseudomonas; species Pseudomonas sp. LBUM1664. The sequence continues at coordinate 596,703 of NZ_CP166791.1, forward strand.
GGTACGGGCGAGGGCGTACTCCTCGCCGGTCTTCGGGTCGAGAAACACCGGAAAGTCAGCGCCCACGGGGCGAAACCCTTTGGCGAGCATTTCCTCGGCGGTGGCACCCACCACGACCCGATCGATGTCGGTGACGGGGATGCCCAGCAGGCGATCGCGAACGGCGCCGCCGACTTTATAGATCTGCATAAAAAACCTCCGTTGGTCCGACAGGATAACCTTTGCGCCGGACGTTCGGAGGCGAAAACGGGATCAAAGATGAATGACGGCCAAGTCCAGGCGACCATAATCTCCTTCGGTCTGTTCGTTTCTGGGCGGCACATGATGGGTTTTCATCACTTGGTCGCCCTGCAGGGTTTCCAGATGAATGTCGAAGCCCCAGAGGCGATGCAGATGCTTGAGCACTTCATCGGTGGAGTCGCCCAGCGGTTTTCGGTCGTGCGCCTGATGCCGCAGGGTCAATGAGCGATCACCTCGACGGTCGATGCTGTAGATCTGCACATTGGGCTCGCGATTGCCCAGGTTGTATTGCGCCGCCAGGGTTTCACGGATGACGCGATAACCGTTCTCATCATGGATGGCAGGCACCAACAGGTCATCTTTCTGGTCGTCATCAAGGATGCTGAACAGTTTCAGGTCGCGGATCACCTTGGGCGAGAGGTACTGCAGGATGAAACTCTCGTCCTTGAAGCTGCTCATGGCGAATTTGATGGAGGACAACCAGTCCGAGCCGGCGATTTCCGGGAACCAGTGGCGATCCTCTTCAGTGGGGTTTTCGCACATGCGCCGGATATCCCGGTACATGGCAAAGCCCAGTGCGTAAGGGTTGATGCCGCTGTAGTACGGGCTGTCGAAGCCTGGCTGGAACACCACGCTGGTGTGGGAAGTCAGGAACTCCATCATGAAGCCATCGGTAACCAGGCCCTCGTCGTACAGGTCGTTCATCAGCGTGTAATGCCAGAACGTGGCCCAGCCCTCGTTCATGACCTGAGTCTGGCGTTGTGGATAGAAGTACTGGGCGATCTTGCGCACGATGCGCACGATTTCCCGCTGCCACGGTTCCAGCAGCGGCGCGTGTTTTTCAATGAAATAGAGGATGTTTTCCTGGGGTTCGGCCGGGAAGCGCGCGTTGTCTTTCTCGTTGTACTTGTCTGCACCTTTGGGAATGGTGCGCCACAAATCGTTGATCTGCTTTTGCAGGTGCTCTTCGCGGTCCTTTTGGCGCCGGCGCTCTTCTTCGGCAGAAATCGGATACGGTCGTTTGTAACGGTCCACGCCGTAGTTCATCAGGGCGTGGCAGGAATCCAGCAGATCCTCTACCGCGTCGATGCCGTGGCGCTCTTCACATTGCATGATGTACTGCTTGGCGAACACCAGGTAATCGATGATCGAACTGGCATCGGTCCAGGTGCGGAACAGATAGTTACCCTTGAAAAAACTGTTGTGCCCATAGCATGCATGCGCCACCACCAGGGCCTGCATGCAGATGGTGTTTTCTTCCATCAGGTAAGCGATGCAGGGATCGGAGTTGATCACAATTTCGTAGGCCAGCCCCATCTGGCCGCGACTGTAGGATTTCTCGGTACTGAGGAAGTGTTTGCCGTAGGACCAGTGGTGATAACCCAGCGGCATGCCGACCGACGCATAGGCGTCCATCATTTGCTCGGCGGTAATCACCTCGATCTGGTTCGGGTACGTGTCCAGGGCATAACGGTCCGCGATACGGCTGATTTCGCGGTCGTAGGCCTGGATCAGTTCGAACGTCCATTCGGAACCGGTGGAGATGGGCTGGCGCTTCTGCTCTTTTTTGGCGGTCATGACACTAACCTGCGCTGGAAGAGTTCACGGAAGACCGGGTAGATATCCCCGGCCGAGACCAGTTGCTGTTGGGCAAAGGTATCGGAAAAAGCTTCGGCAATGCGTTCGTATTCGTACCACAAGGCCTGATGTTCCCGTGGAGTAATTTCCACATAGGTGTAGTACTGGACGAACGGCATGATCTGGTTGATCAGAATGTCCCGGCAAATCGGCGAGTCGTCGTTCCAGTTGTCACCGTCAGAGGCCTGGGCCGCGTAGATGTTCCACTCGTTGGCCGGATAGCGCTCGGCCATGATTTCCTGCATCAGCTTCAGGGCGCTGGAGACGATAGTGCCGCCGGTCTCCCTCGAATAGAAGAACTCTTCCTCGTCCACTTCCCTGGCGCTGGTGTGGTGGCGGATGAACACAACGTCGATCTTGTCGTAGTTCCGTTTGAGGAACAGGTACAACAGGATGAAGAACCGCTTGGCGATGTCCTTGGTGGCCTGGGTCATGGAGCCGGACACGTCCATCAGGCAGAACATCACTGCCTTGGAACTGGGGTTGGGCTGTTTCACCAGCAAGTTGTACTTGAGGTCGAAGGTATCGAGGAACGGCACCCGGTGAATGCGTGCGCTGAGTTTCTCGATTTCCGCTTCCAGCGCTTGAATGTCGCCGAAATTGTCGGGTTCTTCGCGTTTGAGACGGTCCAGTTCCTCCTTGATCTCCCGCAGTTTTGCCCGGCTGCTGCCTGATAGCGCGATGCGTCGGGCGTGGGCCGAACGAAGGGTGCGGATGATATTGATGCGTGACGGGTTGCCTTCATTGCTGATGCCGGCGCGCACGGTCTTGAAGGTGTCGGTGCCGGTCAGGTTGCGTTTGACCAGGTTCGGCAGCTCCAGGTCCTCGAACATGAACTCCAGGAATTCCTCCTGGGTGATCTGGAACACGAACTCGTCCATGCCTTCGCCGGAATTACCGGCCTTGCCCGGCCCTTTACCGCCGCCTCCGCCCGGTGGGCGAGGGATGTGCTCGCCACTGGTGAATTCCTTGTTGCCAGGGTGCACGACGGTCTGTTTGCCGCCGCGGCCATGGTGAAGCACCGGCTCGTCGATGTCGCGGCCGGGAATGCTGATCTGCTCGCCATGTTCCATGTCAGTAATGGAGCGACGGCTGACCGCTTCTTCGACGGCCTTCTTGATGTGGTCACGGTAACGCCGCAGAAACCGCTGGCGGTTCACCGTGCTCTTGTTCTTGCCATTAAGGCGTCGGTCGATCACATAGCTCATAGGTGGCCCTCCGGGCAGCTTCAAGTTGTGAGCTACAAGCTGCAAGTAGAAGCAGTCGTCCGATACTCGGGCTCACGCGCTTTTCTTGCAGCTTGTAGCTTGTAGCTTGCAGCTGCGTTACTGCGATTTCCGGACCCGCAGATACCACTCGGAGAGCAGCCGTACCTGTTTGTCGGTGTAGCCACGTTCGACCATGCGTGTGACGAAGTCGTTGTGTTTTTGCTGGTCCTCCTTGCTGGCCTTGGCATTGAAGCTGATGACGGGCAGTAGGTCTTCGGTGTTGGAGAACATTTTCTTCTCGATGACCACCCGCAGCTTTTCATAGCTGAGCCAAGTTGGGTTCTTGCCGTTGTTGTTGGCCCGGGCCCGCAACACGAAGTTGACGATTTCGTTGCGGAAATCCTTCGGATTGCTGATGCCTGCCGGTTTCTCGATTTTTTCCAGTTCTTCGTTGAGCGCCACCCGGTTGAGGATTTCGCCGGTTTCCGGATCGCGGTATTCCTGATCCTGGATCCAGAAGTCCGCGTACAGCACGTAGCGGTCGAAGATGTTTTGGCCGTACTCGCTGTAGGACTCCAGGTACGCCGTCTGGATCTCCTTGCCGATGAATTCGATGTACCGCGGCGCCAGGTATTCCTTGAGGAAGCGCAGATAACGCTCGCGGGTTTCCGCCTGGAACTGTTCCTGCTCGATCTGCTGTTCCAGCACGTACAGCAGGTGAACCGGGTTGGCGGCGATTTCATGGGGGTCGAAGTTGAAGACCTTGGACAGGATCTTGAACGCGAAACGCGTGGACAGGCCGTTCATCCCTTCATCGACCCCCGCGTTGTCGCGGTATTCCTGGATCGACTTGGCCTTCGGATCGGTGTCCTTGAGGTTTTCACCGTCATACACCCGCATCTTCGAATAGATGTTGGAGTTCTCTGGCTCCTTGAGGCGCGACAGCACAGTGAACTGGGCAAGCATCTTCAGCGTATCGGGCGCGCAATGGGCCTTGGACAGCGAGCTGTTGAACAGCAGCTTGTCGTAGATCTTCACCTCATCGGTGACGCGCAGGCAGTACGGCACCTTGACGATATAGATCCGGTCGATGAAGGCTTCGTTGTTCTTGTTGTTGCGGAAGGTGTGCCATTCCGACTCGTTGGAGTGGGCCAGCAGGATACCGGTGAACGGAATCGCCCCCAGGCCCTCGGTGCTGTTGTAGTTGCCTTCCTGGGTTGCGGTCAGCAAGGGGTGCAGCACTTTGATGGGTGCCTTGAACATCTCGACGAATTCCATCAGGCCCTGGTTGGCCCGGCACAGCGCCCCCGAGTAGCTGTAAGCGTCGGCGTCGTTCTGTGGGAATTCTTCCAGCTTGCGGATATCGACCTTGCCCACCAGGGCCGAAATGTCCTGGTTGTTTTCGTCCCCCGGTTCGGTCTTGGCCACCGCGATCTGGTTAAGGACCGACGGGTAGAGCTTGACCACCCGGAACTGGCTGATGTCCCCGCCAAACTCGGCCAGGCGCTTGGTGGCCCATGGCGACATGATGGTATTGAGGTAGCGTCGTGGAATGCCGAAGTCTTCTTCGAGGATCGCACCGTCCTCGGTGGCGTTGAACAGCCCCAGGGGCGACTCGAACACCGGTGAGCCCTTGATGGCGTAGAAGGGCACTTTCTCGATCAGTTGCTTGAGCTTTTCGGCCAGGGACGATTTACCGCCACCCACCGGGCCAAGCAGATAGAGGATTTGCTTCTTCTCTTCCAGGCCTTGGGCGGCGTGGCGGAAATAGGACACGATCTGGTCGATGCATTCTTCCATTCCATGGAAGTCTTCAAAGGCCGGATAGCGGCGAATCACCTTGTTGGAAAAAATCCGCGAAAGCCTCGAGTTGGCCGAGGTATCCAGCAGTTCCGGTTCTCCGATTGCCAGCAACAGACGTTCCGCAGCCGATGCGTAGGCACTGCGTTCCTGTTTGCAGAGTTCGAGGTATTCCTGCAGCGAGTATTCCTCTTGCCGCGTGGACTCGAAACGTTGTTGGAAGTGGCTAAAAATACTCATGACGTCACCTCGCTCGATACGTGGAGCCGGTGTCGGATCAATCAGTCGATGCTGGACAGCCGCTGGGAACCCAGCTGCCGTTTACCCCCCAGAATGCTTTCAAGAATGCAGGCTCTTGAAAGCTTACTCCCGATGACCCGCGCGCCGGTGTACCGGCTCTCCCCTGTTTTGGATGGCCTGAGGCTAAGGATAGTTCGGAATCGGAGAGATAAAGGTGGAATGCGTAATAAGTTATGGCAGACCGTTCGTCTGCCATCGCTCAAGCCCACGGTTCACGTGGGCTCAGGCAACATTAAAAAATTATTCGTGAGCGTCTTGCGCTGTTTCTGAAGGATAAGTCGTGCGCCACAGCTCAAAGCCGCCGTCCAGGCTGTAGACGTCGGTGAAGCCCTGGCTGACCAGATAGGCGGCTGCGCTCTGGCTGGAGTTGCCGTGATAACACACGACCACGACCGGGACGTCGAGGTCGGCGTGGGTGATGAAGTCATGCAGGGAGTGGTTGTCCAGGTGCTTGGAATCACTGATGTGCAGGGCAGCAAAAGTGGCCGGGTCACGGACATCGACGACGACCGCGCCTTGCTCGCGCAAGGCCTGGGCCTGGTCTGGGGGGATACGTTTGAATTCGCTCATAGAAGACTCCTGTAGCCAGGCGCAGCGCTGATCAAAGAGCGGGGCCGGCCGGCACTGATGCAGTGGTCGGGTGATGATGGGGTTTGACGTGGCCCTGTTCGTCGCAATCACAACGCAGTTGCTCGCCGGTGTCGATGTTCATCAGCGTCATTGCGCTGCCCCATACGCAGCCGGTATCGAGGGCGAAGACCCCGGGTTCGTCGCATTGGCCTTCCAGCGACGCCCAGTGACCGAAAATGACTTTCAGGTTACGGGTCTTGCGTTCCTTGTGCTTGAACCAGGGGGCATAGCCGGGCGGCGCGGTCTCGATGCCTTCCTTGCCCTTGAAATCGAGCTTGCCGTCACGGGTGCAGAAACGCATGCGAGTGAAATAGTTGGTGATGACGCGAAGGCGAGCGACGCCGGTGAGGTCGTTGTCCCACTTGACCGGCTCGTTGCCGTACATGCCGTCCAGGTAGGGGGCGAACAGGTTGTCGTCGCGTAACGCCTGTTCGACCTCGTTGGCGCATTTGAGCGCCTTGCGCAGGGACCACTGAGGCGGGATACCGGCATGAACCAGCGCCAGGTTGCGCTGCTCGTCGTAGTGCATGAGCTTTTGCTGGCGCAGCCATTCCAGCAACTCGACGCAATCGGGGGCGTTGAGGATTTCGCTCAAGGTATCGGATTTTTTCAGGCGCTCAATGTTCTGCCAGGCCGCCAGCAGGTGCAGGTCGTGGTTGCCGAGTACGCACACCAGCGACTGGCGGATGCTGTAGAGAAAACGCAAGGTCTCAAGCGATTGCGGGCCACGGTTGACCAGGTCGCCTACCAGCCACAGCGTGTCCTTCTGCGGGTCGAAGCTGACCCGCTCTAGCAGGCATTTAAGCGGGTCGAGGCAACCTTGCAGATCACCGACCGCATACGTGGCCATCAGTGCAAGGCTCCGGGTACCGCCAGGCGAAAGGGGTTGATGGTGGCGTCAAAGTGTTTGCCGTCCTGGGCCAGCATCTGGTAGGTGCCTTGCATGGTGCCGACCGTGGTGGTCATCACCGTTCCGCTGCTGTAGCTGTGGCTTTTACCCGCCTCGATCAGCGGTTGCTGGCCGACCACCCCCTTGCCGCGCACTTCTTCGACGTGCCCGTCGCCGTCGGTGATGACCCAGTGCCGCGACAGCAGCCTGGCTGGCAACGAGCCATTGTTGTGCACCGTAATGCTGTAGGCGAAGGCGAAACGGTTGTGCTCGGGTTGAGACTGTTCTGCCAGAAAGCGGGTGGTGACGCTGACGTCGACCTGATAACGAGGATCGGACATGCAAGAAGGCCTTAAAAGCGAAGCGGGACGCGGGCGTAGCTGATGGGATCAGTCTAGGCCAAGTATCGGGTAGTAAACCAGAGTCCCACCCGATAGCAATCTTCTGCGGTCAGCTGGCGTCGGCTTTTGGCACGACCTGTTCGCTGAGCTTGTCGGCCAGGCGCACGAAAGCGGCCAGGTCCAACTGCTCGGGGCGCAGGCTGCCGTCGACGCCAGCGGCTTCGATTTCGGCGCTGCTGAGCAATAGTTTCAGGGTGTTGCGCAGGGTTTTGCGGCGCTGGTTGAATGCTTCGCGTACCACGCGCTCCAGCAGGCGATGATCCTTGGCTGGGTGCGGCAGGACCGCATGGGGCACCAGGCGGACGATGGCCGAGTCGACTTTCGGCGGCGGGTTGAATGCCCCCGGGCCTACGTTGAACAGGTGTTCGACCCGGCAATGGTACTGAACCATGATCGACAGGCGACCCCAATCACCGCCACCAGGGCCGGCGGCGAGACGTTCGACCACTTCTTTTTGCAGCATGAAGTGCATGTCGCGGATCAGGCCGGCATTACTCAGCAAGTGGAAGATCAACGGCGTGGAAATGTTGTATGGCAGGTTCCCCACCACCCGCAGGCTGTTCGGCGCGGCGTTCAGGCTGTTGAAGTCGAACTTCAGCGCGTCGCCCTGATGCAGATTGAAATTGCTCATGCCGGCAAATTGTTGGTTGAGGATCGGAATCAGGTCCTTGTCCAACTCCACCACGTCCAATTGCGCACCGCTGCTGAGCAGGCCCTCGGTCAGGGCGCCCTGGCCCGGGCCGATTTCCAGCAGGCGATCATCGGGTTTGGCATGAATGGAGCGCAGGATGCGATCGATCACGCCGGCGTCATGCAGGAAATTCTGGCCGAAGCGCTTGCGCGCACGGTGTTGGTATTGCTCGGTCATAAATGGGTCTCGGCCATCTGGTAGGCGGTTTCCAGCGCGACTTGCAGGCTGCCGGTGTCGATCCTGCCGCTGCCGGCCAGGTCCAGGGCAGTGCCATGGTCCACCGACGTACGGATGATCGGCAGGCCCAGGGTCACGTTGACGGCCGCGCCAAAGCCTTTGAACTTCAGCACGGGCAGGCCCTGGTCGTGGTACATCGCCAGCACCGCGTCGCAGTGCTCCAGATATTTGGGGGTAAACAGAGTGTCGGCAGGCAGCGGGCCATGCAGGTCCATGCCCTCGCTGCGCAAGCGCTCCAATGTGGGTTCTATGATGTCGATTTCTTCACGGCCCAGGTGGCCGCCTTCACCGGCATGGGGATTGAGCCCGCATACCAGGATGCGGGGCCGGGCGATGCCGAATTTTTTCTGCAGGTCGGTATGCAGGATCCGCGTGACTCGCTCAAGGCGTTCCGGGGTGATGGCGTCGGCGATGTCCCGCAGGGGCAGGTGGGTGGTCACCAGCGCCACACGCAGGCCATGGGTGGCGAGCATCATCACCACTTGCTCGGTGTGGGTCAGGTCCGCCAGGAATTCGGTATGCCCGGAAAAGGCAGTCCCCGATTCATTGATCACGCCCTTGTGCACCGGTGCGGTGATCATGCCGGCAAAAGCCCCGTCCAGGCAGCCCTGGCCGGCGCGGGTAAGCGTCTGGAGGACGAACGCCGCATTGGCCTTGTCCAGCTGCCCGGTGATGACCGGGGCGCCCAACGGGGTGTCCCAGACATACAGGCTATTGGCCGGCGCCGGAACATCCGGCCAGGCGCTCGGTGTCACCGGCAGCAGGTCGACGACCACCCCCAGCTGCGCGGCCCGCTCAAGGAGCAGGTCGCGGCTGGTGATGGCTATCAGGGGATGTGGCTGGGGTTGCGAGGCGAGCAGCAGGCACAGGTCGGGACCAATGCCAGCAGGCTCGCCGGGTGTCAGCGCGAAACGCTTGGGTTTCACTGCGCTGCCTGGTCTGCACCAGGGAGTTTGATTTCGACGTAGGCTTCGTCGCGAATCTGACGCAGCCAGGTTTGCAGCTCTTCGTCGTATTTGCGGTTACGCAAGACGGTCATCGCCTGTTGCTCACGGGCCTGGGTGGTGCTGTCGGTGGCGCGGCGGCCAAGGACTTCCAGTACGTGCCAGCCATAAGGGCTCTTGAACGGCTTGGACAGCTCGCCCTGAGGCGTTTGAGCCATGACCTGACGGAACTCAGGCACCAGTGCATTCGGGTCAACCCAGTTCAGGTCGCCGCCGTTAAGGGCCGACCCCGGGTCTTCCGAGTAGCTCTTGGCCAGTTCGGCGAAGTCTTCGCCCGCTTCGATGCGGTCGTAGATTTTCTCCGCCAGACGCTTGGTCTCGGCTTCGCTGCGGATTTCACTTGGCTTGATCAGGATATGGCGAACATGCACTTCATCACGCACCTGGGTTGCGCCGCCGCGTTTCTCCAGCAGCTTCAATATGATGAAGCCGCCAGGCGTGCGGGCTGGCTCGGTGATGTCGCCAACGGCCATGGTGCTCAGTTCGCGATCGAACGGAGGTGGCAATTGAGCGGCTTTACGCCAGCCCATGTCGCCGCCTTCCAGCGCGTTGTCGCTGGCAGACTTGGCGATGGCCATCTGATTGAAGTCGGCGCCCTGCTTGAGCTGCTGGTAGATCTCCATCGCCTGACGGTAAGCACTCTGAATGGCTTCAGAGTTGGCGCTTTCCGGCGTAGGAACCAGGATGTTTGCCAGGTGCAGTTCTTCGGAAAGCTGCGCCTTGCCCAGGTCGGAGGCGAGGAAGTTCTTCACTTCCTGCTCGGACACCTGGATGCGTTCGGCCACGCGGCGCTGGCGCACACGACTGATGATCATCTCACGGCGGATCTGATCGCGGGCGTCCTCATAAGAGAGGCCATCACGAGCCAGGGCGGCGCGGAACTGGTCGACAGACATGTTGTTGCGCTGGGCAATGGTGCCGACAGCCTGGTTCAGTTCTTCATCGGTGATGCGAATGCCGGAGCGGTCGCCGATCTGCAACTGCAGGTTTTCGACGATCAGGCGTTCGAGCACCTGCTGATCCAGTACACCCGCTGGCGGCAGGCTGCCACCGCGCTTGGCGATGGTTTGCTGCACCTCATGGACGCGCTGGTCCAGCTGGCTCTGCATGACCACGTCGTTGTCGACGATGGCCACCACTTTATCGATGGACTGAACCGCGGCGTTGGCTGCGGTACCCAGGAACAACGCGCCCAGCATCAGCGGGCGCAGACAATCAGAAAGCTTGGTCTTCACGTTCACGATAACCTTGAATGCCTTTGTCGAGGAAGCTCTCTACCTTGGCGCCAGTGAGGCCGCCGAGTCCCTTCAGAACAATTTGGAGGAAGATGCCGTGGTCGCCTTTTTCGTTTTGCGGGGCGTCTTGACTGTTATCTTCATAGTCGACCCAGTAACGGTTGATCAGGCGCAGTTTCCAGCAGCAGTTGTCGTATTCGAAACCACCGAAGGCTTCCAGGGTACGGTTGCGGTTGTAGTCATACTGCCAGCGGCTGATTGCGTTCCACTGCGGCACGATCGGCCAGATGACCGAGAAGTCGTGCTGTACGATCTTGTAGTAGTCCTTCACGTAGCCAGCTGTACCCGGCGTGCCGTAGTCGCTGCCCACTTCCCATGTGCCGGTGCTCTGATCGTAACGGACCTGGTCGTTGCGATAGCGATAACCGGCGTTGATGACCTTGTTCGGGTTGTTTTCCGGCTGGTAGTGGAACATTGCGCTGCCCGAGCGAGGGCTGTGGGTGTCCGGGTCCCAGTTGTAGTCGGCGGTGGTGCGCCAGTCGCGGTTCCAGCGGTATTCGTATTCCAGCGCGTAAGGCGAAACACTGGACTGAGCGTCGGCGCGCGTCTTGGCGTCGATACCGGGCAGTTGAACTTCACGGTCCTTGAAGTACAGCGCTTGGCCGATGCTGATGCGTTGACGTTCGAAGCCGTTATCTTCGATCCAGCGGTTGGTCACGCCCAGGGACAGCTTGTTCTCGTCGCCAACACGGTCGGAACCGCTGAAGCGGTTGTCCCGGAACAGCGAGGAATAGTTGAAGGTGCTTTCGCTGCTGTCGAAGATTGGAATGTCGCTCTGATCTTTATAAGGCACATAGAGATAGAACAGGCGTGGTTCCAGGGTTTGGCGATAGTTGGTGCCGAACCATTGGGTGTTGCGATCGAAATACAGGCCGCTGTCGATGCTGGCGATTGGAATGCCGCGGCTTTGGGTGCTGCTGTAGGTGCCGTTCAGACGGTCGCCTTCGGCGTTCTGACCGGCAATGTCGGTTTTGCCCTGATTATCGAGATCCAGGTCGTACCGGGTGTACTGGTATTTAAGCGCCGGCTTGATATAGCCGTAGGTTGCTTCCATCGGCAGACTGACAACCGGTGCCAGATTTAAGCGATCACCGTTAGCCCGAGCCAAGCCCTTGACGTTGGTGTCGAGAAACGCGGACGTGTTCCCATTTTCATCGCTATAGTCGCCAGTTCGCAGATCGCGTTCAAACCGCACCAGTTCTGTTTGGTAAGCGAAATCCAGACCAAACGGATGCTCCGGCAGCGCACCGTTAAAGGTGATCTGCGGCAGGCGGTTATATGGCGTAGTGTTCGAGATCGTCGCCAACTGATACGCCTGGACATTCAGCCGCGCCGTGTAGTTGTCCCCGCGATAGCTGACCGCACCCTGCTGGTTCACGAAGTCCCTGGATTCGACACCGATCTGATCGGTCTTCAAATCCTGGAAATAATACGGATCGCTGATCTTGGTGTAGTCGACTTCCGTCAGCACACGCGAATCCAAGCCGCCCTTGTGCTGCCAGTTGTACATGTAGCGGGTCTTGCTGTAGTCGGTCTGCTTGCTGCGGTCGTCGTCCTCATCGTTGAGGTACGCGGCACCGAACTGACCTTCGCTGGACTTGGTCAGGTAGCGGAATTCGCCTTCCATCAACAGACCGCGCTTGCTCATGTAGCGCGGGTACAACGTGGCGTCGTAGTTCGGCGCCAGGTTGAAGTAGTACGGGGTGACCAGCAAAAAGCCGGTATCGCTGCCGGTGCCGATGGTCGGCGGCAGGAAGCCGGACTGGCGACGGTCGTCGATCGGGAAATAGATGTACGGCGTGTACAGGACTGGGATGTCCTTGACCCGCAGCGTCGCGTTGGTCGCGGTGCCGAAGCCAGTGGCCGGGTTCAGGGTGATGTTGTTGCCCTTGAGCGTCCAGGCGTTGCTGTTTGGTTCGCACGTGGTGTACGTACCATCCTTGAGGCGGATGATCGCGTTTTCAGCGCGTCGGGCGTATAGCGCGCTACCGCGGATACGCGATTTGTGCATCACGTATTCGGCGTTGTCGACCTTGGCTTCACCGGTGTCCAACTGAACATCGGCGTGGTCGCCGACGATCAGTGCACCGTTGTCGCGAACCCGTACATTGCCGTTCAGCTCACCACGGTTTTCGGCCTGGTACAGGCTGGCTTCGTCGGCCTCGACCTGCATGCTGCCCTGGCGCATGACCACATCGCCGGCCAGGGTTGCCACCTGGTCTTCCTGCTGGTAGCGCGACGCCTTGGCACCGATGAAGGTCGGCGCGTCACTTTTATTCGTCTTGTCATTCATGCCAGGACGAGTCGGTTCGATATAGGAACCAGAGCAGTAAGGACCGGTTTCAGCCAATTGTGCAGGCGTGAGGTTCGCGCGCGGAACCCAGTCCAGGTGACTGTAGTCTGCACTGCGCGACTTCAGGCCGCGGCCCTTGGCTTCGGTGACGAGCATCGGCTTGTCGCCGACGGCTTCGCCCGAGCCGGTATCGGCCGGGGCGTCGCCGCTGGCGGAAACCGCGCTGCCATCGTGCACAGGACGCGGCGGCAATGCAGCGGCCGGTGTCTTGGGCGCACAGTCCCAAGCACCCGAAGCGGAGACGGAGCAGTCATACTGCTCAGCCGCGACGACGAATGAAGAGGCCAGGGGTTGCAGGGCCAGCAAACTGCCGGTGACCAGCAACGGAAATTTTTTACGAAACGCGGGGGATTTCAATGCCATCTTATTAGTCCGGGCTTCCTGCGTGCCATCTGCCCGCGGTGTGGGCCGCACGCCTCTCGATGGTCTGAAAAAGATGCTGGATAATAAAGCATGACCCGCTTGACGGCTAGCGCCGTCGGAGACCCTTGCAATGCCCGACCAAGATGTACGCTTGCAACACCTGAAAGTTTGGCTCGATGAGCAGCTGCCGATCCTTTTTACCCAACAGGGTTGGGGCGCCGTACCCCCGGCCACGTTGACCGCGGCCAGTAGCGACGCGAGTTTCCGGCGTTATTTTCGCTGGGAAGGCGAGGGCCGCAGTTTTATCGTGATGGACGCGCCACCGCCCCAGGAAAACTGCAAACCCTTCGTGGACATTGCTTTTTTGCTGGCGAAATCTGGCATTAACGTGCCGAAAATTTATGCCGAAGACCTCGAACGGGGCTTTCTTTTGCTCAATGACCTGGGCAACCAGACCTATCTGGACGTGATCAACGGCGAAAATGCCGACGATTTATTCCGCGATGCCCTTCAGGCTCTGCTGGCTTTTCAGCAATTGCCGATGGTGGCGCCGCTGCCCAGCTACGACGTCGCGTTGCTGCGTCGTGAGCTGGAATTGTTTCCCGAGTGGTACGTCAAGCATGAGCTGGGTATCGAATTTGATGCGCAGCAGCAACAGCTCTGGCAACAGGCCAGCGACCTGCTGATCGATAGCGCCCTGGCCCAGCCAAAAGTGCTGGTGCACCGCGATTACATGCCACGCAACCTGATGCTCAGTGAACCGAACCCCGGCGTGCTGGATTTTCAGGATGCGGTCTATGGTCCTGTCACCTACGACGTGACCTGCCTGTTCAAGGACGCCTTCCTCAGTTGGCCCGAGGAGCGTGTGGGCGGCTGGCTCAAGGATTACTGGCAGCAGGCCGGTGCGCTCGGCATTCCGGTCCAGCCGGATGTCGAAGACTTCCTGCGGGCCAGCGACTTGATGGGCGTGCAACGCCATCTCAAGGTCATCGGGATCTTCGCGCGCATTTGCCACCGCGACGGTAAACCGCGTTACCTGGGCGACGTGCCGCGCTTCTTTGCTTATATAGAAGCGGTCATCGCCCGTCGCCCTGAACTGGCGCCGCTGGAGGAGCTGCTTGTCAGCCTGCGTCAACCGGCTGGAGCGACTGCATGAAAGCGATGATCCTGGCGGCGGGCAAGGGTGAGCGAATGCGCCCCCTGACCCTCACCACCCCCAAGCCGTTGATTCGAGTCGGCGGTGTTCCCTTGATCGAATACCACCTGCGGGCCCTGGCCAAGGCCGGGTTTACCGATATCGTGATCAACCACGCCTGGCTCGGTCAGCAGATCGAAGATCACCTGGGAGACGGTTCGCGCTTTGGCGTGAGCATTCACTTCTCGCCGGAAGGTGAGCCGTTGGAAACCGGCGGCGGAATTTTCCGCGCCTTGGCGCTGCTGGGCGATGAAGCATTCGTGGTGGTCAATGGCGACATCTGGACCGATTACGACTTCAGTGCCTTGCGTCGGCCGATCGAGGGGCTGGCTCATCTGGTGCTGGTGGATAATCCCGAGCATCACCCGGGCGGCGATTTCATCCTGGCCGACGGAAAGGTTCACGATGGGGCGCCGGCTGCCGACAAACTGACTTATAGCGGCATCGCCGTCCTGCACCCGCGGCTGTTCGACGGTTGCTCGGACGGCACGTTCAAACTCGTAACGCTGTTGCGCAAGGCCATGGCCGAGGGGCGAGTCAGCGGCGAGCACCTGGAAGGGCACTGGGTGGATGTCGGCACCCATGAACGTCTGGCGCAAGTCGAAACCTTGATAGAAGCGAGCTAGTGATATGTGGTGGCCAGGGACTCTGATTGGAGCCGGAGCGGGCTTTGCAATAGCCAGCATTCCGGGGGCCATGCTGGGGGCGTTGTTAGGGCAGGCGCTGGATCGGCGCCTGAACCTGCAGGGTTGGGCGCAGGTACGTGAGCGTCTGGGTGGTCGACCGGCATTGCGCAACGATGAATTGTTGTTTGTCTTGCTGGGGCGGCTGGCGAAAATCGATGGGCGTGTGGTTGATGGCCACATCCAGCAGGCTCGTCAGGAGATGCGCGCGCTGGACCTGAGCGAGCCGGCGCAACGCCGGGCCATCGCTGCGTTCAACCGAGGTAAGTCCGGGAACGACCGCTTGCGCAGTTACCTGCGTCGTCTCAGCGCTCAGCCTTACGCGGCTGAAGGCGTGCTGCGGGCGTGCTGGCGGATGGTCTGGGCCGATGGTCGCGCAGGCGTAGGCGAGCGCGAGTTGATTGCCCAGTGGGGCAAGTGGTTGGGCTGGACACCGCAACAGGTCCAGGCGCTGGCGGCTGATTACGAACCCCATAAATTGTCACAGCCCAGCAGTGGCATGACCTATCAGGAGGCGTTGCGCATGCTGGGTGTTTCGGCGACCAGTGAGCCGTCGCAGATCAAACGGGCCTATCGACGCCTGCTCAGCCGGCACCACCCAGACAAAATTGCCGGCAGCGGAGCAACGCCTTTGCAGGTGCGTGAGGCCACCGACAAAACCCGGGAGCTGCATAACGCTTTTCGGTTGATTCGGGAGCGGCGGGATTTTCGATAGGTGTGGCGAGGGGATAAATCCCCTCGCCACTTTTTGTGTTTGGCCTGAGGTCTGCGGTAACCCTCACTCCCCCGGTTTCTGCGGGCTCAACCAACCCCGAACTCGACGGAACAGCTGTTCCTGCTCCGCCGATAAGTTCGGCAAAGCCTTGAGGGAGATCTGGCTGAAGGCCGAGTCTTTCAAGCGTTTGCTCGCCTGCAAGCGCTCCAGCGCGGCGTTGCGGTCCAGCAGTTTGTCCGTATAGAAGAAGTCGGCGGTCGGCAGTTTCAAGGTTGGGGTCAGCTCGGCCAGGCCGGGCTTGGCGGCAACCGGGCTTTGCGCGGCGACCATCACGAAACGCTCGATTTGCGAAGGCTGCTTTTCATTCAGGTAACGCGCCGCCCAGTAGGCGCCGGTGCCGTGGCCCAGCAGCACAATGCGGCGGGCGCTCTGCTGTTCGGCGTAGGCCAGTGCCGCATCGATGCGCGCGAAGATACGTTCGGCGTCGGCCCGGGTGTGTTCTTCGAAGGTTTCGGCAACGGCCGGGTCCGCCGCATCGGCTTCGCCCCCTGCAACCTGTTCGATCGGGGCTGCGGTCGTGGCGTCCGGGGCTGCGGCAGCCGTGTCAGCCGGTTTTGTTTCGGGTGGTGCCTGCACCTCGCGCGGTGCGATGACGTCGCTTTGCAGGTCCGGCAGGGTGATACTCAGACTGCTCCATTCGACGTCGGGCAATTTTTTGCGCAACGGGCCAATCGCTTGAGGCCAGTCAGCCGTTTCGCCGGCGCCGGGGATTATGATGACCGCGCCCTTGGGGTCGCTGGTATTGGCCGGTTTCCAGAGGGCCAGGAAAGTGTCGCTGCCCGTTTGCAACTGTTGTTGTTCCTGGGCCGGGATTTGTCGTTCAAGTGCCGTCGCTTCTTCCTGGCTACGCTCAAGCAAAGGCTGGCGCTCGGGTGATTTTTCCTCGGCCGGTTTCTGTGCCTCGGCGGGCGCGGGTTCGCTGGCCTGTACAGAAAAGGCACTCGGCAGGATCAGCGACAGGCACAATGCTGGCAATGCCAGGCGGTAAACAAAGGGCATCGGATATTCCAGGACCAGAAGTATTTCCGGCAGCCTAATGGGTTGGTCAGTATTTGTCAGTGCATGAGACTTCGATATGCGTTTTTGCTGCCTGTGGGTTATCGGCTGTTTATGGCTTCCCTTGATGGCGTGGGCCGCGCCCGCGCCCTCGACGCATGGGGTGCAATTGAATGCAGAGCAGCGCCAGTGGCTGGTGCAACACCCGCAATTGCGTGTCGGCCTGGTATTGCAGGCGCCCTATGCGCAATACGACCGGCGCCTGCAGCGTTTGTCCGGCACCAATGTCGAGTTGATGCAATGGCTGGGCAAGGCGTTGAAGGTCGAGCTGACCTGGCGAAACTTTCAGGATGTGGCGCAATTGGAAGCGGCGGTGCGCGACGGCGAAGTGGATGTCGCTCCGGGCCTGACCCAGACCCCGGTCGGGCTCAGGCTCTGGCAGTTTTCCGACCCTTACATGCGCGTGCCGCAATTGATCGTCGGCGAGCAGAAGGGCGCGCAAGGCGTGGAGTTGGAAAAGCTCGATGCCCAGGTCCGGGTTGCGGTGCGCATGCCCAGTGCCACGGCTGACTATCTGCGTAGCAATTTCCCGATGCTGAATCTGCAAGGCGTGCCGATGGAGCGAGAGGCGCTGCAATTGCTGCTGAGCCAGCAGGCCCGTTACGCCGTGGTCGACGAGGCGCAGTTGGGGCGGCTGATGGTTGAACCGGAATTCGCCGGGCTGGTGGTGGTGGGCGACATCGGCTTGCCGCAGCTGTTGCGGGTCGCCACGCGGCGGGACTGGCCGGCGCTGGCCGGGATCATCGAGAGCGGTTTGCAGGCGATCCCGGCCAAAGACCTGGAGCAGTTGCACAGCCGCTGGCTCAAACCCAAATATCCGCGCCTGACCGAGACCCCGGGCTTTTGGCAGAACCTGACCCTGTTGATGCTGGCCTTGCTGCTAAGCAGCGTGGCCATCGTGTTCTGGCAGCGCCGCCAGCAGCGGGCACTGGAACGTCGCCTGCGCGCCGCGCGCGCGGACATCGTCCAGCGTGCTGCCAGCGAAGAGGCCTTGCGCCTGACGCAGTTTTCCATTGATCAAAGCACCGTCGGCATCCTCTGGGTCAACTGGGACAGCCATGTGCGCTACGCCAACCACGCGGCCGAAACCATGCTCGGCTATGCACCGGGCGCGATCATTGACCGGCCCTTGATCGACTTCGAGCCGGGCCTGCACATGGATCGCTGGTTGAACCTGTGGAAGCGCGCCCGGGCCAGTGAAGACGGGCCGCAGAGTTTCGAAACCGAATGTGTGCGGGCCGATGGAAGCATCCTGCCGGCCGATGTTTCCTTGAGTTTTCTGCGTTTTCGCGACGCCGAATACCTGGTGGTCTACCTCAACGACGTGACCGAGCGCCGTCGTGCGCTGGCGGCGTTGCGCGAAAGCGAGGCGCGGTTGCAGGGCATCGCCGCCAACGTGCCGGGCCTGGTCTTTCGCCTGGAGCGGGCACCGGTGACCGGCCAGATCGACTTTGCCTACATCAGTGAAGGCAGCGAAAGCCTGGTGGGTTATTCCCCCGCGACCCTGACCCGCAGCGACACCGGCCTGCGCAGCCTGGTGCACCCGGACGACAAGGCCGGTTACCACCGTACCCAGGACCAGGCGCTGGACAGCGACAGCGACTGGTCGTGGCAGGGCCGCATCCTGACCCGCGAAGGACGGGAGCGTTGGGCCGAGATCAAGGCGATCACCCGTCGTCTCGAGGACGGCACCTACGTCTGGGACGGCATTGTCTGGGACATCACCGAAAGCAAACGCATCGAACTGGAGCTGGCCAGCTCCAGGGAACAGCTGCGCGAATTGTCGGCGCACCTGGAGAGTGTGCGGGAAGAGGAAAAGGCGCGCATCGCCCGGGAAGTCCATGACGAGCTGGGTCAGATGCTGACGGTGTTGAAGCTTGAAACGTCCATGTGCGAGCTGGCCTACGCGCAACTCGACCCGGGCCTGCAGGAGCGGCTCAACAGCATGAAGCGCCTGATTGCCCAGCTGTTCCAGCTGGTGCGGGACGTGGCGACGGCATTGCGTCCGCCGATCCTTGATGCGGGCATCGCCTCGGCCATCGAATGGCAGGCCCGGCGCTTTGAGGCGCGTACTCAGATCCCGTGCCTGGTGCAGGTGCCGGACAATCTGCCGACCTTGAGCGACGCCAAGGCCATCGGCCTGTTCCGGATTCTCCAGGAGGCACTGACCAATGTGATGCGCCATGCCCAGGCGCATACTGTGGAGCTGACGCTGGTGCAGGAAGGCGACGAATTGTGTCTGACCGTCAGCGACGACGGTGTAGGCTTTATCGCCCCTACGGGCCGGCCGACGTCCTTTGGCGTGGTCGGCATGCGTGAGCGGGTGCTGATCATGGGCGGGCAGTTGTCGCTGGAAAGTGAGCCGGGGGAGGGCACTACCCTGGCGGTGCGGGTGCCTTTGGGTGATGCCTGAAGGTTTTGGGTTGTCTGGGCTGGCCCTATCGCGAGCAGACTCGCTTCCACATTGATTGATGTGTGCACAAAACCTGTGGGAGCGAGCTTGCTCGCGATGAGATTTTAAATCTGGAGAAAAACGTGATCCGTGTACTGGTAGCCGAAGACCACACCATCGTCCGTGAAGGCATCAAGCAATTGATCGGCCTGGCGAAGGATCTGGTGGTGGTGGGGGAGGCGAGCAATGGCGAGCAGTTGCTCGAGACCCTGCGGCATTTGCCCTGTGAAGTGGTGCTGCTGGATATTTCCATGCCGGGGGTCAATGGCCTGGAGGCAATCCCGCGGATCCGTGCGCTGAATAACCCACCGGCCATTCTGGTGTTATCGATGCACGACGAGGCGCAAATGGCGGCGCGTGCGCTGAAGGTCGGTGCCGCCGGCTACGCGACCAAGGACAGCGACCCGGCCTTGCTGCTGATGGCGATTCGCAAGGTCGCGGCCGGCGGGCGTTACATCGATCCGGACCTGGCCGACCGCATGGTCTTCGAAGTCGGCCTGACCGACTCCCGCCCGCTGCACTCGTTGCTGTCCGAGCGCGAATTCTCGGTTTTCGAGCGCCTGGCCCAAGGCGCCAACGTCAACGACATTGCTCAGCAACTGGCCCTGAGCAGCAAAACCATCAGCACTCACAAGGCGCGGCTGATGCAGAAGCTCAACATCACTTCGTTGGCGGAACTGGTGAAATACGCGATGGAGCACAAACTGCTCTAAGCCTCACCACAATGCCCTGGTGGGGAATACGCCGACGTATCCATTTGCGACACGCCTCGAAACCGCTTTTGCCCACGCTTGCCGCTTGCCGCTCCCAAACTCATCACTGCCCTTATCCAATCCCGCCATCCTTGTAGGGCAATCCCTACCCCGACTCTTCCACCCGGCTGAGGCGATTCTCTCCTGCGTCCCGATTTGCGTGGGCCCCAGGCTCCACTAGGCTTGATTCACAAGCAGTCATCAATACAAAAGGTGCGGGTATGAGCCAGGTCGATTCAAACGCGGGGGCCAGTGATGTGCTGGTCAGCTTTCGTGGTGTGCAAAAGAGCTACGACGGCGAGAACCTGATCGTCAAAGACCTCAACCTGGACATTCGTAAAGGCGAATTCCTGACCCTGCTCGGGCCGTCCGGCTCCGGCAAGACCACCAGCCTGATGATGCTCGCCGGGTTTGAAACCCCCACTGCCGGTGAAATCCAGCTGGCTGGGCGCTCGATCAACAACGTGCCGCCTCACAAGCGTGACATTGGCATGGTGTTCCAGAACTACGCCTTGTTCCCACACATGACCGTCGCCGAGAACCTGGCGTTCCCGTTGACCGTGCGCGGCCTGAACAAGAGCGACGTGAGCGATCGGGTCAAGCGGGTATTGAGCATGGTCCAACTAGACACCTTCGCCCAGCGCTACCCGGCGCAACTGTCCGGTGGCCAGCAACAGCGTGTGGCCCTGGCCCGGGCGCTGGTGTTCGAACCGCAGTTGGTGTTGATGGACGAGCCGCTCGGCGCGCTGGATAAACAACTGCGTGAACACATGCAGATGGAAATCAAACACCTGCATCAGCGCCTTGGCGTGACAGTGGTTTACGTGACCCACGATCAGGGCGAAGCCTTGACCATGTCCGACCGCGTGGCGGTGTTCCACCAGGGGGAAATCCAGCAGATTGCTTCGCCGCGCACACTCTATGAAGAGCCGAAAAACACCTTCGTCGCCAACTTCATCGGCGAGAACAACCGTCTCAACGGCCGCCTGCACAGCCAAACCGGCGATCGTTGCCTGGTAGAGCTGGGGCGCGGTGAAAAAGTCGAAGCGCTGGCGGTGAACGTCGGTAAGCCCGGCGAACCGGTGACGCTGTCTATCCGCCCGGAGCGGGTGAGCCTCAACGGCGCAAGCGAACAATGTGTCAACCGCTTTTCAGGGAGGGTGGCGGAATTCATCTATCTGGGCGACCACGTCCGGGTTCGCCTGGAAGTCTGCGGCAAGAAAGACTTCTTCGTGAAACAACCGATTGCCGAGCTCGATCCCGGGCTCGCCGTCGGGGACGTGGTTCCGCTTGGCTGGCAAGTCGAGCATGTGCGTGCGCTCGATCCCCTTCTAGAGGCGAATTGATCGCCCCCTGCTGTACCAACACCAACCCTGCACGTGGAGAGAACAATAAATGTTGAGATCCCTGAAGTTTACAGCCCTGACACTGGGCATGATGGGTGCGGCAAGCGCGATGGCGGCGGGTCCGGACCTGACCGTGGTGTCTTTCGGCGGGGCGAACAAGGCGGCTCAGGTCAAAGCCTTTTACGCACCGTGGGAAACGGCCGGCAACGGCAAGATCGTCGCCGGCGAGTACAACGGCGAAATGGCCAAGGTCAAGGCCATGGTCGATACCAAGAGCGTCTCGTGGGACCTGGTAGAAGTCGAGTCCCCGGAATTGTCCCGTGGTTGCGACGAAGACATGTTCGAGCAACTGGATCCGGCGCTGTTCGGCAAAGCCGATGACTACGTCAAGGGCGCCATCCAGCCTTGCGGCGTGGGTTTCTTCGTGTGGTCGACCGTGCTGGCCTACAACGCTGACAAACTGAAAACCGCGCCGACCAGTTGGGCGGATTTCTGGGACACCAAGAAATTCCCGGGCAAGCGAGGCCTTCGCAAAGGCGCCAAGTACACCCTGGAATTCGCCTTGATGGCCGACGGCGTAGCGCCCAAGGACGTCTACAAGGTACTGGCCGGCAAGGATGGCCAGGATCGCGCGTTCAAGAAGCTCGATGAACTCAAGCCGAGCATCCAGTGGTGGGAAGCCGGCGCCCAGCCGCCGCAGTACCTGGCTTCCGGTGACGTGGTCATGAGCTCGGCCTACAACGGTCGGATCGCCGCGGTACAGAAAGAAAGCAACCTGAAAGTGGTGTGGAACGGCGGCATCTACGACTTCGACGCTTGGGCTATTCCACGCGGTCTGGACAAGGCTCGCGCCGAAGCTGCGAAGAAATTCATCGCCTTCTCGGTGGCACCGCAGCAGCAGAAGACCTACTCCGAAAACATCGCCTACGGCCCGGCCAACACCCAGGCAGTACCGTTGCTGGCCAAGGATGTCCTGAAAGACATGCCTACCACCCCGGAAAACATCGCCAACCAGGTGCAGATCGACGTCAGCTTCTGGGCTGACAACGGTGAGCAACTGGAGCAGCGGTTTAACTCCTGGGCTGCGAAGTAACTCGACGGTCTGAAGCTGGACGAGATCCAAGTGGGAGCGAGCCTGCTCGCGATAGTGGTCTGTCAGACACATCAATATTGAATGTGTCGCACCATCGCGAGCAAGCTTTGCTCCCCCAGGGGAATCAGCTTCCACAGTTAGGGTGTTTCAAAAGAACAGAGGCGGCCCGCCGTCTCTGTAACGATCAAAAAGATTTGCGGAGTTCGCCATGGCCATCGCCGTTCCACTGAACGCGGGCACCAGCCCCACCCTGAAGCAGCGGCTCAAGCGCGCCGAGCGGGTCAACCGCTGGAAGGCCCAAGCCTTGATCGCGCCGCTGGTGCTGTTTCTGTTGCTGGTGTTCCTGGTACCGATCGTGGCGCTGCTGTTCAAAAGCGTTGGTAACCCGGAAGTGGTCGGCGCCATGCCGCGCACCGTGGCTGCGGTCGCTGCATGGGACGGGCGTGGGTTGCCTGGCGAGCCGGTGTACAAGGCTGCCACTGAAGACCTGGCCGAAGCCCGCAAGAATCAGACCCTGGGCGACTTGTCCAAGCGCCTGAACATGGAACTGGCCGGCTATCGCAGCCTGCTGACCAAGACCGCTCGTGCGCTGCCGTTCGCCACCGAGCCGGCTTCTTATAAAGAGGCGCTGGAAAACCTCGACGAGCGCTGGGGCGACCCTGCGTACTGGCAGGTGATCCGCCGCAACACCAGTGACGTCACGCCGTATTACCTGCTGGCGGCCGTCGATCACCGCATCGATGACCTCGGTGAACTGGCACCGGCCACCCCCGACCAGGCGATCTACCTCGACATTTTTGCCCGTACTTTCTGGATGGGCCTGGTGATCACCGCGATCTGCCTGGTGCTGGCCTATCCGTTGGCCTACCTGCTGGCGAACCTGCCATCGCGCCAGAGCAACCTGCTGATGATCCTGGTGCTGCTGCCGTTCTGGACTTCGATCCTGGTGCGGGTGGCGGCGTGGA
Organism: Pseudomonas sp. LBUM1664; assembly: GCF_059695895.1. Classification (NCBI taxonomy): domain Bacteria; kingdom Pseudomonadati; phylum Pseudomonadota; class Gammaproteobacteria; order Pseudomonadales; family Pseudomonadaceae; genus Pseudomonas; species Pseudomonas sp. LBUM1664. Next base: position 620,069 of record NZ_CP166791.1, read on the forward strand.
TCGTGCTGCTGCAGTCGGGCGGGCTGATCAACAGCGGCCTGATGGCCATGGGCATCATCGATAAACCCCTGGAGCTGGTGTTCAACCGCACCGGTGTCTACATCTCCATGGTCCACATCCTGCTGCCGTTCATGATTCTGCCGATCTACAGCGTGATGAAGGGCATCTCGCCAACGTACATGCGTGCGGCGATTTCCCTGGGCTGCCATCCGTTCGCCAGTTTCTGGCGGGTGTACTTCCCGCAGACCTATGCCGGCGTCGGCGCTGGTTGCCTGCTGGTGTTCATTCTTGCCATCGGCTACTACATCACCCCGGCATTGCTGGGCAGCCCGAACGATCAGATGGTCAGCTACTTCGTCGCGTTCTACACCAACACCAGCATCAACTGGGGCATGGCCACGGCGCTCGGCGGGCTGCTGTTGCTGGCGACCATCGTGCTTTATCTGATTTACAGCTGGCTGGTGGGCGCCAGTCGCCTGCGCCTGAGCTAAGGGGAGATTGAAATGCTGAGTCCTTACATGTCCCCCGTCGAACGGGTGTGGTTCTACTGCTTGCGTACACTTTGCGGCCTGGTCCTGTTGTTCCTGATCCTGCCGGTGCTGGTGATCATTCCGCTGTCGTTCAATTCCGGCAGCTTCCTGGTGTACCCGCTGCAAGGCTTTTCCCTGCAGTGGTACCACGATTTCTTTGCCTCGGCCGAATGGATGCGGGCGCTGAAAAACAGCATCATCGTGGCCCCAGCGGCGACGTTTCTGGCGATGGTCTTCGGCACGCTGGCGGCGATTGGCCTGACCCGTGGCGACTTCCCGGGCAAGGCGTTGGTGATGGCCCTGGTGATTTCGCCCATGGTGGTGCCGGTGGTGATCATCGGGGTGGCCAGTTACCTGTTCTTCGCGCCGCTGGGGCTGGGTAACAGCTTCTTTTCGTTGATTGTGGTACATGCGGTGCTCGGCGTGCCGTTCGTCATCATCACGGTGTCGGCGACCTTGCAGGGTTTCAACCACAACCTGGTTCGAGCCGCCGCCAGTCTTGGCGCGTCGCCGCTGACGGCATTTCGTCGGGTGACCCTGCCGTTGATCGCCCCGGGCGTGATCTCCGGCGCGCTGTTCGCCTTCGCGACCTCGTTCGATGAGGTGGTGGTGACCCTGTTCCTGGCCGGCCCCGAGCAGGCGACGCTGCCAAGGCAGATGTTCAGCGGCATCCGCGAAAACCTCAGCCCCACCATCGCCGCTGCGGCAACGCTGCTGATCGCCTTCTCGGTGATTCTGTTGCTGACCCTGGAATGGCTGCGTGGGCGTAGCGAAAAACTGCGGACCACGCAGGTTTAAAGCCTTTTCGCCGATCCAGTGTGGGAGCGAGCCTGCTCGCGATTGACGGTGGGACATTCGATATCTTCATCGGCTGACACACCGTCAATCGTGAGCAGGCTCGCTCCCACAGGGTACTGATCGCATTCATGTCCTGAATAGAAGACAACCTTAAATACCGAGCTATTCTTGTGCCAGCCCACTCTAGAATAAGAGGCCGCGCACATGAGTCTTTCTTCATTCAAGATCGCCCACAAACTGATCACCGGCGCCGGTGCCATCGAGCAACTGGCGGACGAGTTGACGCGGCTGGACGTCGACAACCCGTTGATCGTGACCGACGCTGCGCTGGTCAAGTCCGGCACCGTGGAGCTGGCCCTGCAACACCTGGGCGGGCGCGACTACGAGATTTTCGACCGAGTCATGCCGGACCCGGAAATCGCCATCGTCGAAGACTGCATGCAGGCTTATCGCGATGGCGGCCATGATGGCCTGATTGGCCTGGGCGGCGGCAGTGCCATCGACATCGCCAAGAGCGTGGCGGCCTACGCCGGTTATCACGGCGAACTGCAAGACCTGTTCGGCGTCGACCAGGTGCCGCGCAAAGGCCCGCCATTGATTGCCATCCCCACCACGGCCGGTACCGGCTCGGAAGTCACCAACGTGGCAATCCTCTCCGACAAGGCCGCGCAGCTGAAAAAAGGCATCGTCAGCGATTATTTATTGCCGGATGTGGCGCTGGTCAGCCCGCAGATGACCCTCACCTGTCCGCGCAAGGTAACGGCTGCCAGTGGCGTCGATGCGCTGGCGCACGCCATCGAGGCCTACCTGTCGCTCAATGCCTCGCCGATCACCGATGCCCTGGCCATCGGTGCCATCAAACTGATCACTCGTGCATTGCCCAAGGCCTACGCCAACCCCGCTCACTTACAAGCCCGCGAGGACATGGCCACCGCCAGCCTGATGGCCGGCATGGCGTTCGGCAATGCCGGGGTCGGGGCGGTGCATGCGCTGGCCTATCCGCTGGGCGGGCGTTTTCACGTCTCCCATGGCGTCGCCAACGCCTTGTTGCTGCCGTATGTCATGGCGTGGAACAAGATGGCCTGCGTGGAGCGCATGCGCGACATCGCCGAAGCCATGGGTATAAAGACCGCGCACCTGAGCGATCTCGAAGCCGCCGACGAAGCCGTGGAGGCCATGACCGCCTTCTGTGCCGCCATGGAAATTCCCCAAGGCCTGAGCAGCTTTGGCGTGACCGAGGACGTGATCCCTTCCATGGCGGTGGAAGCCGCGGGGATCGAGCGGCTGATGCGCAACAACCCGCGCAAACTGAGCCCCGGCGATATCGAGAAGATCTACCGCGCAGCGTATTGATCGTCTGTCACGGTGGGCGCGCCAAATTGGGAGGTATACAATGCGCGCCATCGTGATTTCGCTCAAAAAAGGTGCGTCATGCAGTCCTTCGCTATTGCTCCGTCGATTCTCTCTGCCGACTTCGCCCGCCTGGGCGAGGAAGTGGACAACGTGCTGGCCGCCGGGGCCGACATCGTGCACTTCGATGTCATGGACAATCACTACGTGCCCAACCTGACCATCGGCCCGATGGTCTGCTCGGCGCTGCGCAAATACGGCGTCACCGCGCCAATCGACGCGCACCTGATGGTCAGCCCGGTGGATCGCATCGTTGGCGACTTTATCGAGGCCGGTGCCACCTACATCACCTTCCACCCCGAAGCGACGCTGCACGTTGACCGTTCCCTGCAGTTGATCCGCGAAGGTGGTTGCAAGGCCGGCCTGGTGTTCAACCCGGCCACGCCGCTGGACGTGCTCAAGTACGTGATGGACAAGGTCGACATGATCCTGCTGATGAGCGTCAACCCAGGTTTCGGCGGGCAGAAGTTCATCCCCGGCACCCTCGACAAGCTGCGCGAAGCCCGTGCGCTGATCGATGCTTCGGGGCGTGACATCCGCCTGGAAATCGACGGCGGCGTGAACGTGAGCAACATTCGTGAAATCGCCGCGGCCGGTGCCGATACCTTTGTCGCAGGCTCGGCAATCTTCAATGCACCCGACTACAAAGAGGTGATTGAAAAAATGCGTAGTGAACTGGCTCTGGCACGCCCATGAGCGGCTTCGAGCAGCTGTTTCCCGGCAGCCTGCCGCGTCTGGTGATGTTCGACCTCGATGGCACGCTGGTCGATTCGGTTCCAGACCTCGCCGTGGCCGTGGACAACATGCTGCTCGAGCTCGGGCGCCCGCCTGCCGGCTTCGACTCGGTGCGTCAGTGGGTCGGCAACGGGGCGCCCATGCTGGTGCGCCGAGCCCTGGCCAACCACATCGATGCCCAGGGTGTCGATGAGGCCGAGGCCGAGCGGGCGCTGGAACTGTTCAACGAAGCCTACGAGGGTAATCATGAGCTGACGGTGGTTTACCCCGGCGTGCACTCCACCCTCAAATGGCTGCACAAGCAGGGCGTGGAAATGGCGCTGATCACCAACAAGCCGGAGCGCTTCGTCGCGCCGCTGCTGGATCAGATGAAAATCGGTCGGTATTTCCGCTGGATCATCGGCGGTGACACCTTGGCGCAGAGAAAGCCCGACCCGGCCGCGCTGTTTTTCGTGATGAAAATGGCCAACATCCCCGCCTCCCAATCGCTGTTCGTCGGCGACTCGCGCAGCGATGTGCTGGCGGCGAAAGCGGCGGGTGTCAAGTGCGTGGGGTTGAGTTACGGCTACAACCATGGCCGGCCGATCGCCGAAGAATTCCCCTCGCTGGTGATCGACGATTTGCGTCTGTTAATTCCCGGTTGCCTGGACCCGGCCGCTGAGATAACGTTGCCCGACGCTGTTCAATCCTCTTCTGGAAACGCCATCGTGGTGGTCACTCGCAAACTCTGGATGAAAGTCATCAAGGCCCTGGCCCGCTGGCGTTGGCGCGCCTGACGTGATCCTGGCCGGTTATCCGGCGCGTTTGCATACCTGACTGTCAGCTTCTCTTGCCACGAGGCACCCCATGATCCGCGAAGAATTCCTGCGTCTAGCCGCTGCCGGCTACAACCGCATCCCACTTGCCTGCGAAACCCTGGCCGATTTCGATACTCCGCTTTCGATCTACCTCAAGCTGGCCGACCAGCCCAACTCCTACCTGCTCGAATCGGTGCAGGGCGGAGAGAAATGGGGCCGTTATTCCATTATCGGTTTGCCATGCCGCACGGTGCTGCGGGTCCACGACCATCGCATCAGCGTGACCCATGACGGCGTCGAGATCGAAAGCCTGGACGTTGAAGATCCGCTGGCCTTTGTCGAAACCTTCAAGGCCCGCTACAACGTGCCGATCATTCCCGGCCTGCCGCGTTTCAATGGTGGCCTGGTGGGGTATTTCGGCTATGACTGCGTGCGCTACGTGGAAAAACGCCTGGGCACCTGCCCGAATCCTGATCCGCTGGGTGTGCCAGACATTTTGCTGATGGTGTCCGACGCAGTCGTCGTCTTCGACAACCTTGCCGGTAAGATGCACGCCATCGTCTTGGCCGATCCGTCTTCGGAAGATGCCTACGAGCAAGGTCAGAAAAGCCTGCAGGCGCTGTTGGAGAAACTCCGTCAGCCGATCACTCCGCGTCCGGGCCTGGACTTCAGCAAGCAGTCGGCGGCCGACCCGGTGTTCCGTTCCAGTTTCACCCAGGACGATTACGAAAGAGCGGTCGATACCATCAAGGAATACATCCTGGCTGGCGACTGCATGCAAGTGGTGCCGTCGCAACGGATGTCCATCGACTTCAAGGCCGCGCCCATCGATCTGTACCGGGCGCTGCGCTGCTTCAACCCGACGCCTTACATGTACTTCTTCAACTTCGGCGACTTCCATGTCGTCGGCAGTTCGCCAGAAGTGCTGGTGCGGGTCGAAGACAACCTGATCACCGTGCGGCCCATCGCGGGCACTCGGCCTCGTGGCGCCACGGAGGAGGCCGACCGGGCGCTGGAAGAGGACCTGCTGTCGGATGACAAGGAAATCGCCGAGCACCTGATGCTGATCGACCTGGGGCGCAACGACACCGGGCGGGTTTCGGAAATCGGTTCGGTGAAGCTCACCGAGAAGATGGTCATCGAACGCTATTCCAACGTGATGCACATTGTCTCCAACGTCACGGGCCAGCTGAAGGCCGGGCTGACGGCGATGGACGCCCTGCGGGCGATCCTGCCGGCGGGCACTTTGTCCGGCGCGCCGAAAATCCGCGCGATGGAAATCATCGACGAACTGGAGCCGGTCAAGCGTGGTGTGTATGGCGGGGCCGTGGGCTATTTCGCCTGGAACGGCAACATGGACACGGCCATTGCCATCCGCACCGCCGTGATCAAGAACGGTGAACTGCACGTGCAGGCCGGCGGCGGCATCGTCGCCGACTCGGTGCCGGCGCTGGAATGGGAAGAAACCCTGAACAAGCGCCGAGCGATGTTCCGCGCCGTGGCGTTGGCCGAGCAGACCACAAGCGACTGAAGCCCGCATTCCTTCAGGTAGAACCCGATCAGCTGTGGGAGCGAGCCTGCTCGCGATAGCGGACTGTCAGTCGATACATTTGTCGAACATGACGGTCTCATCGCGAGCAGGCTCGCTCCCACATGGTTCGCGCGCGATCAGAAATCCAGACTGACCCCGACACTCACCCCTTGCTGGGTAAAGTCATCATCCTTGCGCAATGTATAACCGCCCCGCAGCGCCAGATCATTGGTCAACTTGTGGCTGACCCCCAGGCTCAGGCGATTCAGGTGGCTTGGTGGTGTATAGCCCTCAAGCGTGAAGTCATTGTCCGGCAAACTGTTGAGGGCGATGTTCACCTGTTGGATGTCGTTTTCGTACTCACGTTCGTGGGCATATTCGCCATACACCTGGGTCTGACGGGTGAAGTTGTATTTGCCCTGCAAGCCAATGCCCAGGCGCTTCGAGTCGCGGGTCTGGTCATTGAAGGTCAGGGCCGTGGAGCGGACGCTGTTTTCGGAATACCCGTCGACCTCCACCTTCGCGTAATCGGCGCTGATAAACGGTGACAGGTGCCATTCACTGCCCGGCTGGGCGATGTCGTAGCCCACGCGCGTGCTGAATGCCCAGAGGTGACCATCGGTATCGCCTTTCTCCTGCGATTCGTTGACGCCCAGGTCGAACTTGCGCTCCAGATTGTCGTAGTCAAGCTTGCCGCCGGTCAGCGCCGCATCGGCCCACCAGCGGTTCTGCTGGAACTGGGCGAACGCGGTGGCCAGGTAGCTGTTGAGTTTGTAGTCCGAGTCGTTATGGCCGGCCTCCATGTCCTGGCGGTAAAGCCCGGCGGCTATGCCCACGCGCCAAGCCTCGTTGAGGCGATAGCTGCCACCGATATTCAAGCTGTAGCCGCTGCCGTCGGCACTGGCGCTACTGCTCTGGCTGTCCACGTCCAGATGCTGGCCGCCGCCCGCGACGATAGCGCGCCACTGACCGACCGCCTGCCAGTTCTCCCAGTCCGATTGCCATTGGCTGCGCAATTCATCCTGGTGAGCGCGCAGGGTCGAGTGGGCCATTTCCGGCAGCAGCGTCAGCTCCCAGGGGGCCGCGAGCAGGGAATAGGCGTAGTCGGCGATCAGTTTTTGTCCGGCCTCGGTGGGGTGGACCGAGTCGTTGTAGATCAGTTTGCTGGGGTCCGGCGTCGCGCTGTGGATGCCATAAGTGGCGTTTTCCGTGCAGCCGTTGCCGCTGAAGCAGGTCCCGGTAAGGTTCTCGCCGGTAGCGAGGCCGAATCGTGCTGGATCGGCGAAGCTTTCCTTCAGCAACAGCGGAATGTTCAGCGGGATAATCTCAGCATCGATGCCTTGCAGTCGCGTGACCAGTTGCTGGTTGAATTGCTCGCTGAGTTGGGAAAATGCGTCTTGCAAAGGGCTGCCATTGAGAGCCGGGGTCAGGCCAATGTCGGGCAGCAGCCAGACCATCACATAACGGGCTCCGGCCGTTTGCAGCACTTGGACGCTATCGGCCAGGCGATCCGCGGCGGCCTGTGCCTGTGTGGTGTTCAGTACCAGGCCCTGAAGGAAATCGTTACCGCCGCCGGAAATGTAATACAGCGCATTGGGGTCGGCGCGCAGACCGTTGGCCACCAGGTAACCGTCGCGACTGCGCTCGCCGGTGTCGGAAACGCTGGTGATCGAGTCGAGGATCTGGTCGGTACGATAACCGCCCACGGCCCAGTTATTGCCGTCCGCCAGGCCCTCGCTGGCACGCACCGCCGAGGTGGAGGCGGCGGTTTCGTCGTCGGAAAAGCCCAGCCGTCCGCCGAGCAACTGGGTGGAGTTGGCGGAATAGACTTCGCCACTGCCATCGGTATAGAACGGGCCGGTACGGTTGGTATAGCGTTCAGTCGCCCCGGATGGACCGCCCGAGTCGGTGAACTGGCCGGCGTCGTTGAGGCTGTCACCGAAGACGATGAAGCTCGAATAAGGGTTGGGAGCGGCATTCGCCTGGGCGCAGGCCATTGCCAGCAGGCAGCCGGCAATTGGTACGAACAGCGTGTGTTTGATCATGTGAAAGTCCGTTTCTGTATTTTTGTTTTATTGTTGTTACAAAGACGAAACGAAAGTACCAAAAAAGTCCTGCTCTATGCCACCATCCGAGAACCTCGCGATTGTTTACAAGTCCTTCGGGCCCGTCATATTGCGTGCTCCGCCAAGCTAAGCTACTGTGCCGGAACGTATGAACGAGACTTCTCCTGTGTCGATTGTCAGCAAACTTCTGGATCAAATGATCAAGGCACACGCCCGTTGGCGTTGGCGCGCCTGAACGTTCTCCGCCGGCCTTGCCGGACCTGTACCGATTTGCCTTCTTTACCTGCTTGAAAGCCGCTTCGCTGGCGCATCACACACCTTGCCAAGCGCAGCACCGCGCGGGTCACTCTCCGAAGGCTGTATTTAAAGTCAGTGAATTCAATAGGTTGCTTACGCCATGTTGCTGATGATCGATAACTACGACTCTTTTACCTACAACGTTGTGCAGTACCTCGGCGAGCTGGGCTCAGAGGTCAAGGTTGTGCGCAACGACGAACTGACCATCGCCGAAATCGAAGCCCTCAAACCTGAGCGCATCGTGGTCTCGCCCGGTCCTTGCACCCCGACCGAAGCAGGCATCTCCATCGAAGCCATCAAGTATTTCTCCGGCAAGCTGCCGATCCTGGGCGTTTGCCTGGGGCATCAGTCGATCGGCCAGGCGTTCGGTGGCGATGTCGTGCGTGCCCGACAAGTCATGCATGGTAAAACTAGCCCGGTATTCCATGAGGACAAGGGCGTGTTCGAAGGCCTGAATCGTCCCCTCACCGTGACCCGCTACCACTCCCTGATCGTCAAGCGCGAAACCCTGCCCGACTGCCTGGAGCTGACCGCCTGGACCCAGCTCGAAGACGGTTCGGTGGATGAAATCATGGGGCTGCGTCACAAGACGCTGAATATCGAGGGTGTGCAATTTCATCCCGAGTCTATTCTCACCGAACAGGGTCACGAGCTGTTCGCCAACTTCCTCAAACAAACCGGCGGCACGCGCTAAGGACTTTTCATGGATATCAAGACAGCCCTGAGCCGTATCGTCGGCCATCTCGACCTGAGCACCGACGAGATGAGCGACGTGATGCGCGAAATCATGACCGGCCAATGCACGGATGCGCAGATTGGCGCGTTCATGATGGCCATGCGCATGAAGAGCGAAAGCATCGATGAAATCGTCGGCGCGGTCTCGGTCATGCGCGAGCTGGCGGACAAGGTCGAACTCAAGACCCTCGACGGCGTGGTGGATGTGGTGGGCACCGGCGGCGACGGGGCCAATATCTTCAACGTATCCACCGCCTCGGCATTCGTCGTCGCGGCGGCCGGCTGCACCGTTGCCAAGCACGGCAACCGCGCGGTCTCAGGCAAGAGCGGCAGCGCCGACTTGCTGGAAGCGGCCGGCATCTACCTGAACCTGACCCCGGTCCAGGTCGCACGCTGCATCGACAACGTCGGCATCGGCTTCATGTTTGCCCAGACTCACCACCGCGCCATGAAGCACGCTGCCGCTCCGCGTCGTGAGCTGGGCCTGCGCACGATGTTCAATATGCTCGGCCCGCTTACGAACCCGGCCGGCGTGAAACATCAGGTGGTGGGTGTATTTAATCAGGCGTTGTGCCGGCCATTGGCCGAAGTCCTGCAACGGCTGGGCAGCAAGCACGTGCTGGTGGTCCATTCGAAAGATGGCCTGGACGAATTCAGCCTGGCGGCGCCAACGTTTGTGGCTGAATTAAAAAATGATCAGATCAGCGAGTATTGGGTCGAACCTGAAGACCTGGGCATGAAAAGCCAGAGCCTGCATGGCCTGGCGGTTGACAGTCCGGCGCAGTCGTTGGAGCTGATCCGCGATGCCTTGGGGCGTCGCAAGACCGAAAACGGCCAGAAGGCCGCTGAAATGATCGTACTCAATGCCGGCGCCGCGTTGTACGCCGCCGACCACGCCAGCAGCCTCAAGCAAGGCGTGGAACTGGCCCATGATGCGTTGCACACTGGCCTGGCCAGGGAAAAACTCGAAGAACTGGGTGCATTTACCGCCGTATTCAAAGTGGAGAACGAAGGATGAGTGTGCCAACGGTTCTGGAAAACATTCTGGTTCGCAAGGCTGAGGAAGTGGCCGAGCGCCGTGCTCGAGTCAGCCTGGCCGAGCTGGAAAACCTCGCGCGCTCAGCGGATGCGCCCCGTGGTTTTGCCAAGGCGCTGATCGATCAGGCCAAGAAAAAGCAGCCGGCGGTGATTGCCGAAATCAAAAAGGCTTCTCCCAGCAAGGGCGTGATTCGTGAACACTTCGTCCCCGCCGACATCGCCAAGAGCTATGAGAAGGGCGGCGCGACCTGTCTTTCGGTGCTGACCGATGTCGATTTTTTCCAGGGCGCCGACGACTACCTCAAGCAGGCGCGGGCGGCGTGCAAGCTCCCGGTGATCCGCAAGGACTTCATGATCGACCCGTATCAGATTGTCGAGGCTCGGGCATTGGGCGCTGATTGCATACTGTTGATCGTTTCCGCCCTCGACGACGTGAAAATGGCTGAGCTGGCGGCTGTTGCCAAAGGTGTGGGCCTGGATGTCCTGGTGGAAGTCCATGACGGCGAAGAGTTGGAGCGGGCCCTGAAGACCCTCGATACCAAGTTGGTCGGCGTGAACAACCGCAACTTGCACACCTTCGAAGTCAGCCTGGAAACCACCCTGGACCTGTTGCCGCGCATCCCGCGTGATCGCCTGGTCATCACCGAAAGCGGCATCCTCAACCGGGCCGATGTCGAGCTGATGGAAGTCAGCGATGTGTACTCCTTCCTGGTGGGCGAAGCGTTCATGCGGGCAGAAAACCCGGGTACGGAACTGCAACGTCTGTTCTTCCCTGAGCGCGGCCTCCCGATAAGCGGTTCGACACTGGACTGATTCGATGTCGCCAGTGATTTCTCTGACCGTCGAAGCCGGCCTGCAGGCCGAACAGGATCTGCTGGCCAGTATCTGCGCGGGCGATGCTGAGTTCGGCCTGTTGTTCTGGCAACCCAATGACCGTGCGTTGGTCATGCCACGCCGCTTGAGCCGCCTGCCGGGGTTCGAGCGCGCCTGTGAAGTATCGGCGGCCAGCGGCTGGCCGGTGCTGCTGCGCGAAACAGGCGGGGAGCCGGTGCCTCAGTCAGCCGCTACCGTCAATATCGCCCTGGTCTACGCACCACCGCGCAGCGAAGGCGATCATGGACGGATCGAGACCGCCTATCGCCGGTTGTGTGATCCCGTCTGCCAACTGCTGGATGAGTTGGGCGGGGTGGCTTCGTTGGGAGAGGTGGAGGGGGCGTTCTGCGACGGGCGATTCAACGTCAATCTCGACGGCCGGAAAATGGTCGGTACCGCTCAGCGCTGGCGCCAGAGCAAGGGCGGTCAACGCCCGGTGGGCCTGGTACATGGAGCGCTGTTGCTGGAGAACGAGCGCGAGTCCATGGTCGCTGCGGTCAATCGCTTCAATGAAGCCTGTGGCCTGGAGCAGCGCGTGCGTGCCGAGAGCCACATCGCCTTGCGTGAAAAATTCCCGGTCCCTCAGCCGCTGGAGCGGCTTGAGGTGCTATATCGGAAAATGCTGACGACGCTGCTCGGCGCCTAGCGCGTTCCGAATACCACCATGGTCTTGCCTTTGACATTGACCAGGTTGCGTTCCTCCAGGTCCTTGAGCACGCGGCCGACCATCTCCCGAGAGCAGCCGACAATCCGACCGATTTCTTGGCGGGTCACTTTGATCTGCATACCGTCCGGGTGGGTCATGGCATCGGGTTGCTTGCACAACTCCAGCAGGCAGCGAGCGACACGACCGGTCACGTCGAAGAAGGCGAGGTCGCCCACTTTGCGGGTGGTGTTACGCAGGCGCTGTGCGATTTGTCCGCTGAGTACGTAAAGAATGTCCGGGTCCTGCAGCGACAGTTCCCGGAATTTGCTGTAGCTGATTTCCGCGACCTCACATTCAATCTTCGCCCGTACCCAGGCACTGCGCGCTTGTTCCTTGCCTGCCTGTTCGAACAACCCCAGTTCGCCGAAAAAATCCCCGGAATTGAGGTAGGCGATGATCATCTCCCGACCGTCGTCATCCTCGATCAAGATGGTGACCGAGCCCTTGATGATGAAAAACAGCGTGTCGGAACGGTCGCCCGCACAAATGATGTTGTGCTTGGCTGGATAGCGGCGACGCTGACAATGCATCAAGAGTTTGTCGAGGTTTTTGATCTTTAACGTGGGAGTAATGGCAACCATGGTTGTATCCCGAAAGACTGCGCGGTGTAGTGGTTTGATTTTTATGGGGTGCGATGGCATTGGCCAATAGCTGGCCATACGCCAGCGAGTCGGCGCCAGCTTAACAGAGGCACTCCCAATTGATTTGAGAATTTACCTACATGCACCCCATCAGGCGTCCTACGACAGAGACTGTCATGAGAGGGGCTGTGCTAAGCTGGCGCCCCCCTTTTTAACAGTGGAGTCTTGGCGATGAAGGCACGCATCCAATGGGCTGGCGAAGCCATGTTCCTCGGTGAATCAGGCAGCGGTCATGTGGTCGTCATGGACGGTCCGCCAGAGGCTGGTGGTCGGAACCTGGGTGTTCGGCCGATGGAGATGCTCCTGCTGGGCGTAGGCGGTTGCAGTAACTTCGACGTGGTCAGCATTCTTAAAAAGTCCCGCCAGGCCGTCGAAAGTTGTGAAGCCTTCCTGGAAGCGGAGCGCGCCACCGAAGACCCGAAAGTTTTTACCAAGATTCACATGCACTTCGTGGTGAAGGGGCGTGCCCTGAAGGAAGCCCAGGTCAAGCGTGCGATTGAGCTGTCCGCCGAAAAATACTGTTCGGCTTCGATCATGCTCGGCGCCGCCGGTGTTGAAATCACCCACGATTATGAAATCATCGAATTGGGTTGAATCGACATCCAACCATCACAAATGCAGTGCAAGCTCTGGCGGTCAGAAGCCGACGTCTGCATAATGCGCCACTTTTTTCAGGGCAGTGATCGGTCTTTCGGCCGGTCCCTGTCTGGACAGACAACCAAAATCGCCATCGCGAAGAGGTGTTAACCGTCCTACGCAGGTGCGTCGTTCGCATCTGACGGGCATGCTTGATCACGCGGCCGGGCCGCAATACATAGAGAGTTTTTAAACGGTGAAAAGCAAACTCAAGCTCCATGGGTTCAATAACCTGACAAAGACCTTGAGCTTCAACATCTATGACATCTGCTATGCGGAAACCCCGCAAGACCAGCAGGCCTACGTCGAGTACATCAATAAAGAGTACAACGCCAAGCGCCTCACGCAGATCCTCACGGAAGTTGTCGATATCATTGGTGCCAACATCCTGAACATCGCCAGTCAGGACTATGAACCCCAAGGCGCCAGCGTGACCATTCTGATCTCGGAAGAGCCGGTGACACCGACCGACAGCCAGATCGAAGAGTCTCCGGGCCCGTTGCCCGAAATCATCCTGGCCCACCTCGACAAGAGCCACATCACGGTACATACCTACCCGGAAATACATCCGGTGGACGGTATCGCGACATTCCGTGTGGACATTGATGTGTCGACCTGTGGCGTCATTTCACCGCTCAAGGCCCTCAACTTCCTGATTCACCAGTTCGAGTCGGACATCGTGACCGTGGATTACCGCGTGCGTGGGTTTACCCGCGACGTTGAAGGCCACAAGCACTTCATCGACCACGAGATCAATTCGATTCAGAACTACCTCTCCGAAGACACTCGCGACGCGTATCAGATGACCGACGTGAACGTGTACCAGGAAAACCTGTTCCACACCAAAATGCTGCTCAAGGACTTCGAGCTGGACAACTACTTGTTTGGCGACGCCACCAGCAACCTGTCTACTGAACAGCGTGACCAGGTGGAAGAGCGTGTGAAACACGAAATGCTGGAAATCTTCTACGCGCGCAACATGCCGCGCTGAAGTTTCGGGTACAAAAAAAGGCGACTACCGGCGGGTAGTCGCCTTTTTTAGTTTCTGTAGGAGTGCGGACGAGCCATCGAGCGCACAATCACCGTCAGATCCGATAAGTACTCTTGGTCATGACCTTGGCCAGCAGGCTCATGCCGAATTTCACCGGGGCCGGAAAACGGAAGCCGCCGGCCTGCAGCGCACTTTCGGCGTGGTGCTCTTCATCCACGCGCATCTGTTCCAGAATCGCCCGGGACTTTTCATCTTCGGCCGGCAGTTGCTCCAGGTGCTCATTCAAGTGCTTGCACACCTGATGCTCGGTCGCCGCAACGAAGCCGAGGCTGACTTTGTCGCTGATGAGCCCGGCTACTGCGCCGATTCCGAATGACATCCCATAGAACAACGGGTTCAGGACGCTGGTATGACTGCCCAGCTGGCGAATGCGTTGTTCGCACCAGACCAGATGGTCTACTTCTTCCTCGGCGGCATGTTCCATCGCTTCACGCACCTGCGGCAGCTTCGCCGTCAGCGCCTGGCCCTGATACAGCGCCTGGGCGCAGACTTCGCCGGTGTGGTTAATGCGCATCAGTCCTGCGACGTGGCGAGTTTGCTCGTCACTCATTTGCACGTCCGGCTGCACAATTGCCGGTGATGGGCGGTACGGCTGGCCACTGAAGGGCAATAGCGTACGCATCGCGGTATCGGCTTGCAGCAGGAGACGGTCAATCGGCGAGTAGTGACGTTGGGTAGTCATGCTTACCTCCGGGAAAATCACGGCGGCCAGTTTAACCCAATTGGCCGCTGAAAATTTGCGTTGGGTCAGGGGGATCAACCCGGCGGCCAGTTCATCTGGCGCTGCCCCAGCACATGCATATGAATGTGATAGACGGTCTGCCCACCCAGTTCATTGCAGTTCATCACCACGCGAAAACCTTCCTCGCAACCCAATTCAAGCGCCAGACGCTGGGCCGTCAACAGAATATGCCCGGCCAGCCCTTTGTCTTCCTCGCTCAGGTCGTTGAGCGTGCGGATCGGTTTTTTTGGAATAACCAGGAAATGCACGGGTGCCTGTGGGGCGATGTCGTGGAAGGCCAGAACCTGGTCATCCTCGTAAATGATCTTGGCCGGGATTTCCCGGTTGATGATCTTGGTAAACAGAGTATCCACAGCGGTTTCTCCATTGGGCTAGTCGAGCACAAGTGTACTGAAGGCTCGGTTGGCGAGGCGGACTTTTAACTTCGCAGGGGATTCAGCGTGGGCAGTAGGCTTTGTTGACCATGCCGACGATGCTGCGAACCAGCCATCGCGGCCCAAGTCGCGGCAGCGCAGCGAGCCAGCGATTGCGGCGCCCGGGAATGATGATGGCCCGGTTCCTGTCCAGCGCTCGCACGGCATACAGCGCAACCTCCTCCGGGCTCATCAGCAATTTGCTGTCGATGAGTTTCTGTTCATCCATTTGCGCCTTGGCGAAAAAGCCGGTCCGGGTTGGCCCTGGGCAAAGTACTGATACCTTGATCGCGCATTTTTTCAGTTCGACCCGCAGGGCTTCGGAGAAGTGCAGCACATAGGCCTTGCTGGCGTAATAAGTACTCATCCATGGCCCAGGCTGGAATGCGGTGATCGACGCAACGTTCAGAATCTGGCCGCCGCCATGCAGTGCCATGCTGTTGCCTATTGCGTGACAAAGACGTGTCAGAGCGAGGATGTTGACTTCGATCAGGTCCTGTTCGGTCATCCAGTCCTGGCCCAGGAACGGACCGCTGGTACCGATGCCGGCGCAATTGACCAGCAAATCGATCTGTCGTTCGCCTTCCTCCAGCTCCAGCAGAAAACCTGAAAGCCTGAGGGGCTCCCCCAGATCACAAGCCCGGAACAGCACCTCCACGCCAAATCGCTGAGTCAGCTCTATTGCAATACTTTCCAGCCGATCACGCTGTCGAGCCACCAGTATCAGGTCGCGGCCGCGCCGGGCCAGCGCTTCGGCCATGGCCAGGCCGATGCCACTGGAAGCGCCAGTGATCAGAGCATAACGGGTCATGCAGTTCTCCATCGCAGCGGCCCGCCGCCGTGGACTGAGCTGTCACCGGCACGAAGCGCGCTTATTGTTCCTCTTCTTCATAGTCTACAGAAGGCGAGGCGGGCTCGGCTGCTTCGACAGCGGGTTCTTCGGTGGCATTGTCGCTGGACTCGCTGCTTTCATAGCTGCTCAGGGAGCTGCTCTCGAGTTCCTCTCCGATACCGCTGAAAGCCCCAGCCAGTGCACCGAGGAAAACCAGCACGATCAAGACGACCCACAGCCACGAAAGTACCTTGACCGCAGTGCTGTTGGGCGGCGGCGGCGGGCCATAGCGATTCGCACCGGTATTGCCAGGCGCACACATGAGCACGAGCGGGAAGATGCTGCCCACCAATGGCACCAGGTTGAGCAACCACAGCCACCCGGACCAGCCGAGGTCATGCAGACGCTGGACGCTGAACTGGATGCTTACATAAGCAAAGCCGAGCGCGATGACCACCCCCACCAGCCCGCCGACGATCATTGCCGCCAGCGAGTTGGATACGAGGAGCCATGACAGGCTGAACCAAAAGGCCACGCCGATTACAGGCATCATGGCCAGTGTCAAGACCATGGTCCAGGCCAGGAACCGTAGACGCCCGATACGTCCGTCGAAGCTGAAGGGCTTGAGCGTGCTGTACTCGGCAAGTGCTTCACCGACTTCAGCCCGAGGCGGCGCGTAAGGGGAGACGGGGTCGATGATTGAATCCGGGTGACGTGCGCCCGATTGCTGTGGCGATTCCTGTACCTCACCGAGGTTCAGCTCAAGGGAAGGCTCGGCTTCGATTCGTGCATCGATCCCGCTCTTGTTGAGCGCCTCGAGGTACTTCTGCGCTTCGGTCTGGGACAGGTTGCTTTTAAGCGCCACCTTACGGCCACTGAACAGTCGTTCAATGGCGCTGACATCGCTTTTGAATAGCTCGGCGAGGTTGAGTTTGGCTGTGGTGGTATCGACGCCTGGCATCAGGGCTCCGTCGAATACGATGTTGAAACGGGTTTCGCTCATGCCAGGCATCCTTGTCTTGGAAGGTTAAGTATCTGTTTGGATTCGGTTGGTTTCAGCGGGGCCATTGGCCGCCAAGCTGCGTCGCGCGGGCTTGCGCCTGGCGGTATTCTTCATCCAGGCGAGCCACCAACTGATCGACGCTGGGCAAATCATGGATTTCACCCACGCCCTGGCCTGCGGACCACACGGTTTTCCAGGCCTTGGCTTCATCGTTCAACGGTTTGAGTTTCGAACCGAAAGCGACCTCGCCTTTACCTTGCAGGGCGGCCAGGTCGAAACCGGCGTTTTCAAGGCTCTGGCGCATGAAGCTGGCCGGCACCCCGGACACAGCAGGAGTATGCACGATGTCTGCGGCTCTGGATGTGAGCAACATCTCTTTATACGCGTCCGGCGCATGGCTTTCGGTCGTGCCGATAAAGCGTGTCCCGAAGTAGGCCAAATCCGCGCCGAGTAATTGTGCGGCCAGAATCTGATGACCGTGGTTCAGGCATCCGGCAAGCAGCAGGGTTTTATCGAAGAACTGTCGGATTTCGGCGACCAGCGCGAATGGGCTCCAAGTCCCGGCGTGACCACCCGCGCCAGCGGCAACGGCGATTAAGCCATCGACTCCGGCCTCGGCGGCTTTCTCGGCATGACGGCGCGTGGTCACGTCGTGGAATACCAGGCCGCCATAACCGTGAACGGCATCTACCAGCTCCTTCACCGCGCCCAGGCTGGTGATGACAATCGGCACCTTGTGTTCGATGCAGATGGCCAGGTCGGCCTGAAGCCGCGGGTTGCTGTGATGAACAATCAGGTTTACAGCGTAGGGTGCCGGATTTTCCAGTGCCGCCAGGCCCGCTTCGATTTCTTCCAGCCAGGCCTTGAACCCACTGCTTTCGCGCTGGTTCAACGCCGGAAAGCTGCCGACGATGCCGTTTCGGCAGCAGGCCAGTACCAGCTGTGGATTGGAAATCAGGAACATCGGCGCCGCCACGACGGGCAGGCGCAAACGTTGTTCAAGCAGAGCGGGCAGCGACATTGGAAGTACCCCGGATAAAGTAGTGCCGATTGAAAGTCAGAACGGCCGAACGACGACCAGAATTACAATAGCCAGCAATATCAGAACCGGCACCTCATTGAACCAGCGATAAAAGACATGGCTGCGGGTGTTTTCGCCACGGGCGAAGCGCTTCACCTGGGCACCGCACATATGGTGGTAGCCGATCAGTAACACCACCAGTGTCAGCTTGGCGTGCATCCAGGCGCCTTGAGTGAAGTAAGCGCCGGCGTTGAGGCTGAGCAGCCAGATGCCGAACACCAGGGTGGCGATCATCGCCGGGCCCATGATGCCTCGATACAGCTTGCGCTCCATGACGCAGAAGCGTTCTTTGCTGACGCTGTCTTCGCTTTGAGCGTGATAAACAAACAGCCGAGGCAAGTAGAACAGGCCGGCGAACCAGCAGACCATGCTGACAATGTGAAGTGCTTTGAGCCACAGATAGAGCATTTTTAGTTATTCCCAGATTCACGGTGGCCCGATAGTAGAGGTTAGAGCGGCCACACGTCACCTTGGCGGTTGTCGCCGAGCCGCGTGGCCCCTATCATCGACGGCTTTCCAGTGGGTTCGTTGAGGGCAGGTTTATGGTCAAGGTCGGTATCGTCGGCGGCACGGGTTACACCGGTGTCGAACTGCTGCGTCTGTTGGCACAGCATCCGCAAGCTGAGGTGGTGGTCATTACCTCCCGATCCGAGGCTGGCCTCGCCGTCGCCGACATGTATCCGAACCTGCGAGGCCACTACGACGGCCTGGCGTTCAGCGTTCCGGACATCAAGACCCTCGGCGCCTGCGATGTGGTGTTCTTCGCCACGCCTCACGGTGTCGCCCACGCCCTGGCAGGCGAGCTGCTGGCCGCGGGTACCAAGGTCATCGACCTGTCGGCAGACTTCCGCTTGCAGGACGCCGACGAATGGGCCAAATGGTACGGCCAGCCCCACGGCGCGCCAGATCTGCTGGATGAAGCGGTCTACGGGCTGCCGGAAGTCAATCGCGAAAAAATCAGGCAGGCACGGCTGATTGCGGTACCGGGTTGCTATCCGACTGCAACGCAGCTGGGGTTCCTGCCCTTGCTCGAGGCCGGCCTTGCCGATGCTTCGCGTTTGATCGCTGACTGCAAGTCCGGTGTCAGTGGCGCCGGGCGTGGTGCCAGTGTCGGATCGCTGTATTCCGAGACCTCAGAGAGCATGAAAGCGTACGCGGTCAAAGGTCACCGCCATCTGCCGGAAATTCGCCAGGGGTTGCGTCGGGCGGCGGGCAAGGACGTCGGTCTGACCTTCGTGCCGCACCTGACCCCAATGATCCGCGGAATCCACTCTACCCTTTATGCAACCGTCGTCGATCGTTCTGTGGACCTGCAAGCGTTGTTCGAAAAACGTTATGCCAACGAACCGTTCGTCGACGTAATGCCAGCCGGCAGCCATCCGGAAACCCGTAGCGTACGCGGTGCGAACGTTTGCCGGATTGCCGTGCATCGTCCGCAGGATGGCGATCTGGTGGTGGTGTTGTCGGTTATCGATAATCTGGTCAAAGGCGCGTCCGGCCAGGCCGTGCAGAACCTGAACATCCTGTTCGGGCTGGATGAGCGTCTGGGTCTGTCCCATGCCGGGATGTTGCCTTAACTGCAGTTACAAGCTGCAAGCTTTAAGCTACAAGCTTGCAGCTTTAAACTTGTAGCTTGCCGCTGCTCTTCAAATAGTTGACCAATTTTCTAGGAGAAGCGGATAATGCCTGCCATCACGCATTATGGCGGCGTAAGCGCCGGGAGATAGTCAGCATGAGCGTCGAAACCTTCACCCCCACGGCTTTGCAATTCACCCACGGTGCCGCGCACAAGGTGAAGAGCCTGGTCGATGAAGAGGGTAATGATCGTTTGAAGCTGCGCGTATTCGTGACGGGCGGTGGTTGTTCAGGTTTTCAGTACGGCTTCACTTTCGATGAGGAAGTGGCCGAAGACGACACCATCGTCGAGCGCGAAGGTGTCAGTCTGGTGGTCGACCCGATGAGCTTCCAGTACCTGGCGGGCGCCGAGGTGGATTATCAGGAAGGTCTGGAAGGGTCGCGTTTCGTGATCAAGAATCCTAACGCCACCACGACCTGTGGCTGCGGTTCTTCGTTCTCGATCTGATCGCTGCTCATACAACAAAACGCCGCAGTGCCTTACGGCCCTGCGGCGTTTTGTTGTCCGGGCATTATAGGGTTCAGGCGGGGTAGATGGCGCCGAGTACGCGTAGGCCTCGGGCGCCCGTAACGCTCGGGCGATTCGCTGGAATGCCTTCAAGGCAGCAATGGGCCAGCCAGGCGAAGGCCATGGCTTCCACCCAGTCCGGGTCTACGCCGTAAGCCGCGGTACTGCTGACCTTGGCGTTCGGAAGCAAATCGGCCAGGCGCTTCATGAGCGTCTGGTTGTGCGCGCCGCCGCCGCAGACCAGCAACTCCTGCGTCTGCGACTGGGCACTTTGCAGTGATTCGACGATGGTCAGGGCCGTCAGTTCGAGCAGCGTGGCTTGCACGTCTTCAGCGGCGAACGCTGGCAGGCGTGACAGGTGTTGAGTCAGCCAGGGCAGGTTGAACACCTCTCGCCCCGTGCTCTTCGGGCCCTGAGTAACAAAGAAGGGGTCGCTAAGCAGCGCCTTGAGCAGGGCTGGTGCGACTTTCCCGCTGGCGGCCCATTGGCCGTCGCGATCGAAATGCTCACCCCGTTGTTGATGTATCCAGGCGTCGAGCAAGACGTTGCCGGGGCCACAGTCGAAACCGGCCACGGGTTTTTCGGGCTCTATCAGGCTGAGATTGCTGAAGCCGCCGACATTCAACACGGCGCGATTGCCGACTCGTTCTTCGAACAATGCTTCGTGAAACGCCGGGACCAGCGGAGCGCCTTGCCCGCCGGCGGCCACATCGCGGCTGCGAAAGTCACTGACAATGGTAATGCCGGTCAATTCGCTCAGCAGTGCGGGGTTGCCGATCTGCACGGTAAAGCCGCGAGCGGGTTCGTGGCGAATGGTCTGACCGTGGCTGCCGATAGCCCTTACGTCTTCAGGCTTGAGATTGTGTTTCTCGAGTAGGGTATGGACACCCTGTGCAGCCAGCGTTACCCAGTTTTGCTGGGCAATGGCGGAGCGGGCGATCTCATCGGGCCCGCTGCTGCACAGACCGAGCAGTTCGGCGCGCAGGGAGTCGGGCATGGGGATGTAGTGCGTGGCGATCAATTTGATCGCCGGAGCCAGTTCGATCAGCGCGATATCCAGGCCGTCCAGACTGGTTCCGGACATCACACCGATATAGAGGGTCATGGCTTAACGCTTGCTCGAGGCCAGCATGGTGGCTTTCTCTTGATCCATACGAGCCATCAATGGTTGGCTTTGAGCCAGGAAGCGGGCGCGCTCGGCTTTGGCGATCGGGTCGGCCATCGGCAGTTTCTGGCCCAGGGGATCGACGTGAACGCCGTTGACCTGGAACTCATAGTGCAAATGCGGTCCGGTGGACAGGCCGGTAGTACCGATATAACCAATCACCTGGCCTTGTTTGACGGTGCCGCCAGTCTTTACGCCTTTGGCGAAGCCCTGCATGTGGCCGTACAGCGTACGGTAGGTGTTGCCGTGTTGGATGATCACGGTGTTGCCGTAACCACCGCGGCGTCCGGCCAGCAATACTTTGCCGTCACCGGCGGCTTTGATTGGCGTGCCACGAGGGGCGGCATAGTCGACGCCTTTATGCGCGCGAATCTTGTTCAGGATCGGGTGTTTGCGGCCTGCGGAGAATCTTGAGCTGATGCGAGCGAAATCAACCGGTGTACGGATGAATGCCTTGCGCATGCTGTTGCCGTCGGCGGTGTAGTAGCTACTATTACCTTGTTTATTGGTGTAGCGCACCGCGGTGTAGGTCTTGCCGCGATTGGTGAAGCGTGCGGAAAGAATCGGGCCGGTGCCAACGCTCTTTCCATTGACCACTTTCTGTTCGTAGATAACATCGAACTCGTCGCCCTGACGAATATCCTGGGCGAAGTCGATGTCGTAGCCAAATACGCTGGCCATGTCCATCGTCAGGCTATGGGAAAGACCAGCGCGTGCGGCCGACTGCGACAATGAGCTGTTGATGACGCCATGAACGTACGCCGAGCGCACGGTAGGCTTGGCGGTAACACGGTTGAATACATAACCCTTGTCGTTTTTGGTCAGGGTGATGCTTTCAAGGTCGCTCAACTTGGTGTGCAGGTTGGTCAACTGTCCGTCTGGGTTGAGCTCGAATTCAAGTTTCTGGCCGTGCTGCAGCTGAGTGAACTGTTTGGCTTGCTTATCACTGGCCAAAATCTCATGAACCGAAGTCGCGGGCAGGCCAACCTTTTCGAAGAGCGTGGAGAGCGTGTCGCCTTTAGCAACAATCACCTCGCGGTGGCCTGGCTCTTTTTTCTCTTTCTTCTCTTCTACAACTGGGGGCGCAACCTGGGCGGCCTCGGTGGTGTCTTCAGGGCTATTTTTTTCGATTTGCGCGAAGGGGGAGGCGGCCGACTCGTTTGTGGCTTGAACGGCTTCGGCAGCGTCTTGATCTTGTGTCAGTTGTTCAGCAGGGCTTTCCAGTTCGAGACTCAGGGTCGTCTTTTTGGCTTCAACATCGCTGGAAGGAAATACCAGGAGCGCCAGGCTAAGAAGGGCGGCGATACCACTTGCGGCGAGCAGGTGGGTCTTTGGGTAAAGCGGCGGCGCTTTAGACGGTTCTGTGGTCATAGGTAATTTGACTTTTGAAAAGATGAATTGGAAAAGATGAATGACATGATGAAGATGAAATAACTGTATAAAATATAACCAAATCATCTTCGAAGCAAGTCCGCGGACGCTCTGTCTGCGGATTGGTGTCCGTGCGCCGGGCAAACCTTGTATTTGGTGCGCGATATTGTATGGTTGGGTCCCTTTGAATCTGAGCCTTGCGGGTCTGTTATGAAGTCGGTTGAAGAGCAGCTAGCGCTGATCAAACGTGGTGCAGAAGAACTGTTGGTCGAGTCCGAGCTGATCGAAAAGCTTAAGCGTGGGCAACCGTTGCGTATCAAGGCTGGTTTCGACCCGACGGCGCCTGATCTGCACCTGGGTCATACCGTGCTTATTAATAAGCTGCGTCAGTTCCAAGATCTGGGGCATCAGGTCATCTTCCTTATAGGTGACTTCACCGGGATGATCGGTGATCCTAGCGGGAAGAGTGCGACGCGTCCGCCGCTGACCCGTGAGCAGGTCCTCGATAATGCCGAGACCTACAAGACTCAAGTCTTCAAGATCCTTGATCCGGCCAAGACCGAAGTGGCGTTCAACTCCACTTGGATGGATCAAATGGGGCCGGCGGATTTCATTCGCCTGACTTCCCAATACACCGTGGCTCGTATGCTCGAGCGCGATGACTTCGACAAGCGCTATAAAACCAATCAGCCAATCGCCATCCATGAGTTCCTCTATCCGCTAGTGCAGGGGTATGACTCGGTTGCATTGCGTGCGGACGTCGAGCTCGGCGGTACGGATCAGAAGTTCAACCTGTTGATGGGGCGTGAGCTTCAGCGTAGTTACGGTCAGGAGGCTCAGTGCATCTTGACCATGCCGCTGCTGGAAGGTCTGGATGGCGTGAAGAAAATGTCCAAGTCGTTGGGCAACTACGTCGGCATTCAAGAAGCGCCAGGCGTTATGTACAGCAAGCTGGTTTCCATTCCGGATGTGCTGATGTGGCGTTACTTTGAGCTGTTGAGCTTCCGTTCCATGGACGAGATCAATGCGTTCCGCGCGGATGTTGAGGCCGGGGCCAATCCGCGGGATATCAAGATCAAATTGGCCGAAGAGATCGTCGCCCGTTTCCATGGTGAGGAGGCTGCGGCCAATGCTCACCGTGCGGCGGGTAATCGCATGAAGGACGGCGAGCTGCCGGATGATCTGCCCGAGATCGAGCTGACCGCTACTGAGGATATGCCGATCGCGGCTGTCCTTAATAAGGCGGGCCTGGTCAAGAATGCGGCAGTGGCGCGAGACCTCCTTGGTTCGGGCGGTGTGCGTATAGATGGTGAGGTTGTGGATCGCACCTATATATATGAGCTGGGTACTACCCATGTGTGCCAGGCCGGCAAGAAGGCTTTCGCGCGTATTACGCTGAAATCCGAATAAAGCTGAAAATAGCTGTTGACGGCAGATTCTAGACGTCTATAATTCGCCCCACTTCCGGCGCAGTCGAAACGAAAAACTCCTTGAGTTTCAATTAGTTATACGGTTTTCGACAGTGGCCCGCTTCAGTTCATCGAAGCCTGGAAGGGGTTGAAAAAGAGGTGTTGACAGCAGCGAGTAACGCTGTAGAATTCGCCTCCCGCTGATGAGAGATCAGAAGCGCAAGTGGTTGAAGTTGCAGAGGAAACTTTGAAAACTTCTTAAAATAACCGCTTGACAGCAACACCAGGCGCTGTAGAATGCGCGCCTCGGTTGAGACGAAAGACTCAACCCACCGCTCTTTAACAACTGAATCAAGCAATTCGTGTGGGTGCTTGTGGAGTCAGACTGCTAGTCAACAGATTATCAGCATCGCAAGTTACTCCGCGAGAAATCAAAGATGTAACCAACGATTGCTGAGCCAAGTTTAGGGTTTTCTCAAAACCCAAAGATGTTTGAACTGAAGAGTTTGATCATGGCTCAGATTGAACGCTGGCGGCAGGCCTAACACATGCAAGTCGAGCGGTAGAGAGGTGCTTGCACCTCTTGAGAGCGGCGGACGGGTGAGTAATGCCTAGGAATCTGCCTGGTAGTGGGGGATAACGCTCGGAAACGGACGCTAATACCGCATACGTCCTACGGGAGAAAGCAGGGGACCTTCGGGCCTTGCGCTATCAGATGAGCCTAGGTCGGATTAGCTAGTTGGTGAGGTAATGGCTCACCAAGGCGACGATCCGTAACTGGTCTGAGAGGATGATCAGTCACACTGGAACTGAGACACGGTCCAGACTCCTACGGGAGGCAGCAGTGGGGAATATTGGACAATGGGCGAAAGCCTGATCCAGCCATGCCGCGTGTGTGAAGAAGGTCTTCGGATTGTAAAGCACTTTAAGTTGGGAGGAAGGGCATTAACCTAATACGTTGGTGTTTTGACGTTACCGACAGAATAAGCACCGGCTAACTCTGTGCCAGCAGCCGCGGTAATACAGAGGGTGCAAGCGTTAATCGGAATTACTGGGCGTAAAGCGCGCGTAGGTGGTTCGTTAAGTTGGATGTGAAATCCCCGGGCTCAACCTGGGAACTGCATTCAAAACTGTCGAGCTAGAGTATGGTAGAGGGTGGTGGAATTTCCTGTGTAGCGGTGAAATGCGTAGATATAGGAAGGAACACCAGTGGCGAAGGCGACCACCTGGACTGATACTGACACTGAGGTGCGAAAGCGTGGGGAGCAAACAGGATTAGATACCCTGGTAGTCCACGCCGTAAACGATGTCAACTAGCCGTTGGGAGCCTTGAGCTCTTAGTGGCGCAGCTAACGCATTAAGTTGACCGCCTGGGGAGTACGGCCGCAAGGTTAAAACTCAAATGAATTGACGGGGGCCCGCACAAGCGGTGGAGCATGTGGTTTAATTCGAAGCAACGCGAAGAACCTTACCAGGCCTTGACATCCAATGAACTTTCTAGAGATAGATTGGTGCCTTCGGGAACATTGAGACAGGTGCTGCATGGCTGTCGTCAGCTCGTGTCGTGAGATGTTGGGTTAAGTCCCGTAACGAGCGCAACCCTTGTCCTTAGTTACCAGCACGTAATGGTGGGCACTCTAAGGAGACTGCCGGTGACAAACCGGAGGAAGGTGGGGATGACGTCAAGTCATCATGGCCCTTACGGCCTGGGCTACACACGTGCTACAATGGTCGGTACAGAGGGTTGCCAAGCCGCGAGGTGGAGCTAATCCCACAAAACCGATCGTAGTCCGGATCGCAGTCTGCAACTCGACTGCGTGAAGTCGGAATCGCTAGTAATCGCGAATCAGAATGTCGCGGTGAATACGTTCCCGGGCCTTGTACACACCGCCCGTCACACCATGGGAGTGGGTTGCACCAGAAGTAGCTAGTCTAACCTTCGGGAGGACGGTTACCACGGTGTGATTCATGACTGGGGTGAAGTCGTAACAAGGTAGCCGTAGGGGAACCTGCGGCTGGATCACCTCCTTAATCGACGACCGCAGCTGCTTCATGAGCTCCCACACGAATTGCTTGATTCATTGAAGAAGACGATAGAAGCAGCTTTAAGCTCCAAGCTGATAGCTCATGGCTAACAGTTACAAGCTCGAAATTGGGTCTGTAGCTCAGTTGGTTAGAGCGCACCCCTGATAAGGGTGAGGTCGGCAGTTCGAATCTGCCCAGACCCACCAATTTTGTTATGGGGCCATAGCTCAGCTGGGAGAGCGCCTGCCTTGCACGCAGGAGGTCAGCGGTTCGATCCCGCTTGGCTCCACCACTACTGCTTCGATTGTATAAAGCTTAGAAATGAGCATTCCATCAAGGTGATGGTGAATGTTGATTTCTAGTCTTTGACTAGTTCGTTCTTTAAAAATTTGGGTATGTGATAGAAAGATAGACTGAACATCACTTTCACTGGTGATGGCTCAGGCTAAGGTAAAATTTGTGAGTTTAATCGCGAATTTTCGGCGAATGTCGTCTTCACAGTATAACCAGATTGCTTGGGGTTATATGGTCAAGTGAAGAAGCGCATACGGTGGATGCCTTGGCAGTCAGAGGCGATGAAAGACGTGGTAGCCTGCGAAAAGCTTCGGGGAGTCGGCAAACAGACTTTGATCCGGAGATGTCTGAATGGGGGAACCCAGCCATCATAAGATGGTTATCTTGTACTGAATACATAGGTGCAAGAGGCGAACCAGGGGAACTGAAACATCTAAGTACCCTGAGGAAAAGAAATCAACCGAGATTCCCTTAGTAGTGGCGAGCGAACGGGGACTAGCCCTTAAGCTTCTTTGATTTTAGCGGAACGCTCTGGAAAGGGCGGCCATAGTGGGTGATAGCCCTGTACGCGAAAGGATCTTAGAAGTGAAATCGAGTAGGACGGAGCACGAGAAACTTTGTCTGAATATGGGGGGACCATCCTCCAAGGCTAAATACTACTGACTGACCGATAGTGAACTAGTACCGTGAGGGAAAGGCGAAAAGAACCCCGGAGAGGGGAGTGAAATAGATCCTGAAACCGTATGCGTACAAGCAGTGGGAGCCCACTTTGTTGGGTGACTGCGTACCTTTTGTATAATGGGTCAGCGACTTATTTTCAGTGGCGAGCTTAACCGAATAGGGGAGGCGTAGCGAAAGCGAGTCTTAATAGGGCGTCTAGTCGCTGGGAATAGACCCGAAACCGGGCGATCTATCCATGGGCAGGTTGAAGGTTGGGTAACACTAACTGGAGGACCGAACCGACTACCGTTGAAAAGTTAGCGGATGACCTGTGGATCGGAGTGAAAGGCTAATCAAGCTCGGAGATAGCTGGTTCTCCTCGAAAGCTATTTAGGTAGCGCCTCATGTATCACTGTAGGGGGTAGAGCACTGTTTCGGCTAGGGGGTCATCCCGACTTACCAAACCGATGCAAACTCCGAATACCTACAAGTGCCGAGCATGGGAGACACACGGCGGGTGCTAACGTCCGTCGTGAAAAGGGAAACAACCCAGACCGTCAGCTAAGGTCCCAAAGTTATGGTTAAGTGGGAAACGATGTGGGAAGGCTTAGACAGCTAGGAGGTTGGCTTAGAAGCAGCCACCCTTTAAAGAAAGCGTAATAGCTCACTAGTCGAGTCGGCCTGCGCGGAAGATGTAACGGGGCTCAAACCATACACCGAAGCTACGGGTATCACGCAAGTGATGCGGTAGAGGAGCGTTCTGTAAGCCTGTGAAGGTGAGTTGAGAAGCTTGCTGGAGGTATCAGAAGTGCGAATGCTGACATGAGTAACGACAATGGGTGTGAAAAACACCCACGCCGAAAGACCAAGGTTTCCTGCGCAACGTTAATCGACGCAGGGTTAGTCGGTCCCTAAGGCGAGGCTGAAAAGCGTAGTCGATGGAAAACAGGTTAATATTCCTGTACTTCTGGTTATTGCGATGGAGGGACGGAGAAGGCTAGGCCAGCTTGGCGTTGGTTGTCCAAGTTTAAGGTGGTAGGCTGGAATCTTAGGTAAATCCGGGATTCTAAGGCCGAGAGCTGATGACGAGTTACCCTTTGGGTGACGAAGTGGTTGATGCCATGCTTCCAAGAAAAGCTTCTAAGCTTCAGGTAACCAGGAACCGTACCCCAAACCGACACAGGTGGTTGGGTAGAGAATACCAAGGCGCTTGAGAGAACTCGGGTGAAGGAACTAGGCAAAATGGCACCGTAACTTCGGGAGAAGGTGCGCCGGTGAGGGTGAAGCATTTACTGCGTAAGCCCACGCCGGTCGAAGATACCAGGCCGCTGCGACTGTTTATTAAAAACACAGCACTCTGCAAACACGAAAGTGGACGTATAGGGTGTGACGCCTGCCCGGTGCCGGAAGGTTAATTGATGGGGTTAGCTAACGCGAAGCTCTTGATCGAAGCCCCGGTAAACGGCGGCCGTAACTATAACGGTCCTAAGGTAGCGAAATTCCTTGTCGGGTAAGTTCCGACCTGCACGAATGGCGTAACGATGGCGGCGCTGTCTCCACCCGAGACTCAGTGAAATTGAAATCGCTGTGAAGATGCAGTGTATCCGCGGCTAGACGGAAAGACCCCGTGAACCTTTACTATAGCTTTGCACTGGACTTTGAATTTGCTTGTGTAGGATAGGTGGGAGGCTTTGAAGCGTGGACGCCAGTTCGCGTGGAGCCAACCTTGAAATACCACCCTGGCAACTTTGAGGTTCTAACTCAGGTCCGTTATCCGGATCGAGGACAGTGTATGGTGGGTAGTTTGACTGGGGCGGTCTCCTCCTAAAGAGTAACGGAGGAGTACGAAGGTGCGCTCAGACCGGTCGGAAATCGGTCGTAGAGTATAAAGGCAAAAGCGCGCTTGACTGCGAGACAGACACGTCGAGCAGGTACGAAAGTAGGTCTTAGTGATCCGGTGGTTCTGTATGGAAGGGCCATCGCTCAACGGATAAAAGGTACTCCGGGGATAACAGGCTGATACCGCCCAAGAGTTCATATCGACGGCGGTGTTTGGCACCTCGATGTCGGCTCATCACATCCTGGGGCTGAAGCCGGTCCCAAGGGTATGGCTGTTCGCCATTTAAAGTGGTACGCGAGCTGGGTTTAGAACGTCGTGAGACAGTTCGGTCCCTATCTGCCGTGGACGTTTGAGATTTGAGAGGGGCTGCTCCTAGTACGAGAGGACCGGAGTGGACGAACCTCTGGTGTTCCGGTTGTCACGCCAGTGGCATTGCCGGGTAGCTATGTTCGGAATAGATAACCGCTGAAAGCATCTAAGCGGGAAACTAGCCTCAAGATGAGATCTCACTGGGACCTTGAGTCCCCTGAAGGGCCGTCGAAGACTACGACGTTGATAGGCAGGGTGTGTAAGCGCTGTGAGGCGTTGAGCTAACCTGTACTAATTGCCCGTGAGGCTTGACCATATAACACCCAAGCAATTTGCATCGGCTCTTTAACACAGGGCAGCAGATTGCGGTGTGTGAAGACGACATGAACCGAAAGTTCGAGACAAACACACAAACTATCGCATACCCATTCGCTGGAACGTGTTTAGACACGCGCCGGCTACCGAATTTCTTGACGACCATAGAGCATTGGAACCACCTGATCCCATCCCGAACTCAGCAGTGAAACGATGCATCGCCGATGGTAGTGTGGGGTTTCCCCATGTGAGAGTAGGTCATCGTCAAGATTAAATTCCGAAACCCCTATCTGCTGATGCAGGTAGGGGTTTTGTTTTGCCCGCAGGAAAGGCATTTTGTGTTTCTATGCAACTGCCTTGCGCATGGCTATCATGCGGGCCTCATTCTCAGGGCGCAGTTCGCATGCTCACGTTGCTAAAACTTCTGAAGGATGGTCGCTTCCATTCGGGCCAGGCGCTGGGTGCTGCGCTGGGTATCAGCCGCAGCGCTGTATGGAAGCAATTGCAGCACCTGGAGGCAGAGTTAGGGTTGTCTGTCCATAAGGTTCGAGGCAGGGGGTATCAGTTGGCTAAGCCGCTGTTGCTTTTAGATGCGGCTGAGATCGGCGCAAAAGAGCTATGCGAATGGCCTATTCATATATTCGATTCCATTGACTCCACTAACGCCGAGGCGCTGCGCTCTGTAGAGCGCGGAATGGAAGCGCCATTCATGGTTTTAGCTGAGCGGCAGATAGCCGGTCGTGGTCGTCGCGGCCGTAAATGGGTCAGTCCGTTTGCCGACAATCTCTACCACAGCCTGGTATTGCGCATTGATGGTGGAATGCGACAGATCGAAGGGCTCAGCCTCGTCGTCGGACTGGCTGTCATGCACGCCTTGCGTGATATGGGGATAGCGGAGGCGGGGTTGAAGTGGCCTAACGACGTCCTGGTTGGTGAGAAAAAAATCGCAGGTATTTTGCTCGAGTTGGTAGGGGATCCGGCGGATGTTTGCCACGTGGTCCTGGGTGTAGGGGTTAATGTGAATATGCGATCGACCGATGAGGTCGACCAGCAATGGACATCCATGTGCCTTGAAGCGGGCAGGGATTTTGATCGGAATGAATTAGTTGCGCGTTTGGCAGCGAAGCTTCAGCAGTATCTGAGGCTTCACCATGCATCAGGGTTTGCTGCGATCCAGTCGGAATGGGAGCGCTACCATCTCTGGCAGGGGCGAGCTGTATCATTGATTGCCGGTATTAATCAAATTGACGGCGTTGTGATGGGTATTGATCGCCAGGGCGCGCTGCGTTTGAAGGTAGAGGGTGTGGAAAAAGTCTTTAGCGGTGGTGAGCTCAGTTTGAGGTTGCGTGATGATTCTTGAGCTCGATTGCGGCAATAGCTTTATCAAGTGGCGTGTCCTTCGCTCCGATGGCGTGACGCCGGTCGAAGGTGGAGTGGTCAGTTCTGACAGCGATCTGCTGGCGAGCTTGAGCGATGCCGAGAAATTTCAGCTCAAAAAGTGCCGCCTTGTGAGCGTGAGGACTCCGGAAGAGACTGATTCGTTAGTCGCTTCGCTGGTGGATGTATTTAGACTGTCGGTGGCCCGCGCTGTGCCCACTCGGGAAATGGCGGGCGTGAGAAACGGTTATGAGGATTACGAGCGGTTGGGGCTCGATCGATGGCTAGCGCTGCTCGGTGGGTTCCATCTTGCTTCAGGGGCATGTCTGGTACTCGATTTTGGCACGGCCATTACAGCGGATTTCGTGGCAGCGGACGGTGAGCATCTCGGGGGGTTTATTTGCCCTGGCATGCCTTTGATGCGTAATCAATTGCGTACCCATACTCGGCGAATTCGTTATGACGATACGGCGGCTGAGCGAGCTCATGAGAGTCTCGCTCCTGGTCGTGCGACTGTCGAAGCGGTCGAGCGTGGTTGCATGCTGATGCTCAGAGGGTTTGTTCTGACTCAGCTTGAGTTGGCGCAGGAATATTGGGGAAAGGATTTCGTGGTGTTCCTCACGGGAGGGGATGCCAATCTGGTTTCCGGGGTTGTCCCTGATGCCAGGGTGGTGCCTGACCTGGTTTTTGTCGGTTTGGCGATGGCCTGTCCTTTGTCTTGAGGTTTCTATGCGGTGGCTGTTTCTGTTGTTGCTGGTTTTGAATGTCTTCTACTACGTCTGGCATCAGCAGGAGGCCCCGCTTCGCGCAAAAGATGTTACTCCGCTGAGTTTGTACCGCGGCTCGCAGCAGGATATTCATCTCTTGAGTGAAACGGCGGACGCGCTTGTCAGGCGCGACTCCAGCAAGTCCGGTGAGGCGCAGAAGACATGTGTCTATTTGGGTGGTTTTGTTCGTCCGGAAGTGGCCAGGCAGCTGGAGCAGCGACTGACGGTATTGGGTGTTGGGGCTCGTGCTGCTGCGGTGAGCTCGCCTGAGGCTGGAGGATTTTGGGTTCAGGTTTTGCCGGACAGTGCGGGGAAGGTGAATGAAACGCTGCTTCAAAACCTTTCTAAAGAATTCAATGAGTTAAAACATAAAATAATGCCATGCGAGGGGGTTGCACCCGCTGGGTAGTTTGCATAGAATGGCGCCCGCTTCGCAGTGAAGACCTTTAACGGTTAACGATGCGGAGCGTAGTCAACGCAGCTAACCTCAGGTTTTTAATGAGAAAATGCTTGACAGAAGGCTGGCATAATATAGAATGCCGGCTCGCTTAGGAGGGGTTCCCGAGCGGCCAAAGGGATCAGACTGTAAATCTGACGTCTACGACTTCGAAGGTTCGAATCCTTCCCCCTCCACCATTTTTAGCGTGGGCTGCAAGCTCTCGCGGGTATAGTTTAGTGGTAGAACCTCAGCCTTCCAAGCTGATGATGCGGGTTCGATTCCCGCTACCCGCTCCAAGTTTACAGGTTGTGCAAAGAGTTTTGCTCTTGTAGCTCAGTTGGTAGAGCACACCCTTGGTAAGGGTGAGGTCAGCGGTTCAAATCCGCTCAAGAGCTCCATATAACAAGGCAGATATGAAAATATCTGCCTTTGTTTTAATGGCTTATGTGACTTGCTAAATTCTTCTCCTAGGGGTGATTTCGATGGCTAAGGAAAAGTTCGAACGTAACAAGCCGCACGTCAACGTTGGTACCATTGGTCACGTCGACCACGGTAAAACCACGCTGACAGCTGCTCTGACCCGTGTCTGCTCCGAAGTTTTCGGTTCGGCCAAGGTTGACTTCGACAAGATCGATAGCGCCCCGGAAGAGAAAGCTCGTGGTATCACCATCAACACCGCTCACGTTGAATACGATTCGGCCGTGCGTCACTATGCGCACGTTGACTGCCCAGGTCACGCTGACTATGTGAAGAACATGATCACCGGTGCTGCCCAGATGGACGGCGCTATCCTGGTTTGCTCGGCCGCTGATGGTCCGATGCCGCAAACTCGTGAGCACATCCTGCTGTCTCGTCAGGTTGGTGTTCCGTACATCGTTGTCTTCCTGAACAAGGCTGACATGGTTGACGACGCTGAGCTGCTGGAACTGGTTGAGATGGAAGTGCGCGATCTGCTGAGCGCTTACGATTTCCCAGGTGACGACACTCCGATCATCATCGGTTCGGCTCTGATGGCTCTGAACGGCCAAGACGACAACGAAATGGGCACCACTGCTGTCAAGAAGCTTGTGGAGACTCTGGACAGCTACATCCCACAGCCAGAGCGTGCTATCGACAAGCCGTTCCTGATGCCAATCGAGGATGTGTTCTCGATCTCCGGTCGCGGTACTGTTGTGACTGGTCGTGTTGAGCGTGGCATCGTCCGTATCCAGGAAGAAGTTGAGATCGTTGGTTTGCGCGATACTCAGAAAACTACCTGTACTGGCGTTGAAATGTTCCGCAAGCTGCTTGATGAAGGTCGTGCTGGCGAGAACTGTGGCGTACTGCTGCGCGGTACCAAGCGTGACGACGTTGAGCGTGGCCAGGTTCTGGTCAAGCCGGGTACCGTCAAGCCGCACACCAAGTTCACCGCAGAGGTTTACGTTCTGAGCAAGGAAGAAGGCGGTCGTCACACTCCGTTCTTCAAAGGCTACCGTCCACAGTTCTACTTCCGGACCACTGACGTGACCGGTAACTGCGAGCTGCCGGAAGGTGTCGAAATGGTAATGCCGGGTGACAACATCCAGATGACTGTCACCCTGATCAAGACCATTGCGATGGAAGATGGTCTGCGTTTCGCTATCCGTGAAGGCGGTCGTACCGTCGGCGCTGGCGTCGTAGCCAAAGTCATCGAGTAAACAGTTGTAATGTCTTTTTCAGGCCGGCATAATGGTCGGCCTGATTTTGTTTTAGGTCAGTAGCTCAATTGGCAGAGCGACGGTCTCCAAAACCGTAGGTTGGGGGTTCGATTCCCTCCTGACCTGCCAGATTCACTCGGTGTGTCTGGCTTTCTTTTCACAGGATCTTCATAGATGACTCCTAAAGCTGAAGCTCAAGGCTCTCGCTTCGATCTGCTCAAGTGGCTAGTGGTAGTTGCTTTGGTGGTCGTTGGCGTTGTTGGCAATCAGTACTACTCTGCTTCGCCGATCCTGTACCGTGTACTCGCATTGCTTGTTATTGCTGCTGTTGCTGCCTTTGTAGGCCTGCAAACAGCCAAGGGCAAGTCTTTCTTTGTACTCGCTAAGGAAGCTCGCACCGAGATTCGTAAAGTCGTATGGCCGACTCGCCAAGAAACCACGCAGACCACGTTGATCGTTGTGGCTGTTGTTCTGGTAATGGCGTTGCTGTTGTGGGGGCTTGATTCCCTGCTCGGCTGGCTTGTTTCCTTGATTGTTGGCTAAGGGTGTCCCGTGGCTAAGCGTTGGTACGTTGTGCATGCTTACTCGGGTTACGAGAAGCATGTTATGCGCTCGCTGGTAGAGCGCGTCAAGCTGGCTGGCATGGAAGACGGCTTTGGCGAGATTCTGGTCCCCACTGAAGAAGTGGTTGAGATGCGTAATGGCCAGAAACGCAAAAGTGAACGCAAGTTCTTTCCGGGCTACGTGCTGGTACAAATGGATATGAACGAAGGGACTTGGCACTTGGTCAAGGATACCCCTCGGGTGATGGGCTTTATTGGCGGTACCGCTGATAAGCCTGCGCCGATTACAGATAAAGAGGCAGAAGCGATTCTGCGTCGCGTTGCTGATGGTAGCGACAAGCCGAAGCCGAAGACGTTGTTCGAGCCAGGTGAGATGGTACGCGTCAATGACGGGCCGTTTGCTGATTTTACCGGCACGGTTGAAGAAGTTAACTACGAAAAGAGCCGGATCCAAGTGGCAGTGCTCATTTTCGGTCGCTCTACTCCGGTAGAGCTCGAGTTCAGTCAGGTCGAAAAGGTCTGATTGAGCAGGCATCCCAACCCCGCAGCCCTAGGCTGTGGGGTTTTGTCGTCACTGGGATAAACGCGCAAGTAACCGGGGAGCCTTTCGAGGCGTTCGAACCCGTAATTGGAGTGCCTCATGGCCAAGAAAATTACCGCTTACATCAAGCTGCAAGTGAAGGCCGCTCAGGCTAACCCAAGCCCACCCGTTGGTCCTGCTCTGGGTCAGCACGGTGTGAACATCATGGAATTCTGCAAGGCCTTCAACGCCCGTACTCAGGGTCTTGAGCCAGGTCTGCCGACTCCAGTGATCATCACTGTCTACAGCGACCGTAGCTTCACCTTCGAAACAAAAAGCACCCCTGCTTCGGTTCTGCTGAAGAAGGCTGCAGGTTTGACCAGCGGTTCCGCTCGTCCAAACACCGTTAAGGTTGGCACCGTTACCCGTGCTCAGCTGGAAGAAATCGCGAAAACCAAAAACGCGGATCTGACGGCAGCTGATATGGATGCAGCCGTGCGTACTATCGCCGGTTCTGCTCGTAGCATGGGCCTTAACGTGGAGGGTGTGTAATGGCTAAGCTGACCAAGCGCCAAAAGGCTATCGCCGGCAAAATCGAAGCAGGCAAGGCCTACAACTTTGTAGACGCCGCCGCTCTGCTGGCTGAGCTGTCGACTGTCAAGTTCAGCGAGTCGTTCGACGTTGCTGTAAACTTGGGCGTTGACCCACGTAAATCCGACCAGGTCGTTCGTAGCGCTACTGTGCTGCCACACGGCACTGGCAAGACCGTTCGTGTTGCCGTTTTCACCCAGGGCCCAGCAGCTGAAGCTGCTCTGGCTGCTGGCGCTGATCGCGTAGGCATGGACGATCTGGCTGCTGAAATGAAGGGCGGCGACCTGAACTATGACGTAGTGATCGCATCCCCGGATGCCATGCGCGTTGTAGGTCAGTTGGGTCAGATCCTCGGTCCACGTGGTCTGATGCCTAACCCTAAAGTCGGCACCGTAACGCCAGACGTAGCCACCGCGGTTAAAAACGCCAAGGCTGGTCAGGTTCGTTATCGCACCGACAAAAACGGCATCATTCACACCTCCGTTGGCAAGGTTGGCTTCGACGCCGTCAAGCTGAAGGAAAACGTTGAAGCCCTGATCGCTGATCTGAAGCGTATCAAGCCAGCTTCTTCGAAAGGTATCTACGTCAAGCGCGTTACCCTGAGCACCACCATGGGCCCAGGTCTGGTCATCGACCAAGGCTCGCTCGACGCGTAAGACATAAGGTTGGCGCAAGCGATTGCGCCAATCGAAAAATTGGGGTCCCTGCCTGGCGGGGGCTGTCCAAGACCGTAGGCGACGCAAGTCTTAAACCACAAGCCTACGCAGATGGTGCTCCCGGTTCCTTACCGAATCAGACACCAAAACGACATTCGGTTTCGACCGAATGAAACGGTAACAAGCAGGAGTTAAACCCGTGGCAATTAATCTCGAAGACAAGAAGGCCATCGTCGCTGAAGTCAACGAGGCTGCCAAAGTCGCTCTGTCCGCTGTCGTGGCTGATGCCCGTGGCGTAACAGTAGGCGCAATGACCGGACTCCGTAAAGAGGCTCGTGAAGCTGGCGTTTATGTACGTGTTGTACGTAACACCCTGCTCAAGCGCGCTGTTGCTGGCACTGAATACAGTGTTCTCAACGACGTGTTCACTGGCCCGACCCTGATCGCGTTTTCCAAGGATCATCCAGGCGCTGCTGCCCGTTTGTTCAAGGAATTCGCCAAGGGTCAGGACAAGTTCGAGATCAAGGCAGCTGCGTTCGAGGGCAAGTTCCTCGCAGCTAATCAGATCGATGTACTGGCAACACTGCCGACCCGCAACGAAGCCATTTCGCAGCTGATGAGCGTGATTCAAGGCGCTACCAGCAAGCTGGCTCGTACTCTGGCTGCAGTTCGCGAGCAAAAAGAAGCTGCCGCAGCCTAAGGCTGAGCATTTTCTCTCGCGCTTTTTTGTTTATTTCGATGGCCGCGTAGGCCGTCCCCCAATTTAGGAATTAGAGTCATGTCTATCTCTCAAGACGATATCCTCAACGCCGTAGCTGAAATGTCCGTTCTGCAGGTTGTTGAGCTGATCAAAGCTTTCGAAGAAAAATTCGGCGTTTCCGCTGCCGCTGCTTCCGCTGGTCCAGCTGCTGCTGCTGCCGTTGTTGAAGAGCAAACCGAATTCAACGTCATGCTGACCGAAGCTGGCGAGAAGAAAGTTAACGTGATCAAGGCAGTGCGTGAACTGACCGGTCTGGGCCTGAAAGAAGCCAAGGCTGTAGTTGACGGCGCTCCTGGCGTGGTTCTGGAAGCTGTTTCGAAAGACGCAGCTGACAAAGCCAAGGCTGTTCTGGAAGAAGCAGGCGCTAAAGTCGAGCTGAAGTAAGCATCGACTTTGCGTCTCCAGCCCGAGCGTTAAGCGACAGGCTGATGGCTGGTGGCTCTTGCCACCGGCCTTTTTCCGTTACTGGCAGCCGACTGGGTCGGTGCTGATAGCGAGCTGTAACCACCCGATGTGGTGGCGCAAACCATGGGGTTTGCACGATTTTCTGGCTGCTCCCGTCGGGAGGGGCCAAACAAGCAGGTGACCAAGCTGGGGAACGCTGATGGCTTACTCATATACTGAGAAAAAACGTATCCGCAAGGACTTTAGCAAGTTGCCGGACGTCATGGATGTGCCGTACCTCCTGGCCATCCAGCTGGATTCGTATCGTGAATTCTTGCAAGCGGGAGCGACTAAAGATCAGTTCCGCGACGTGGGCCTGCATGCGGCCTTCAAATCCGTTTTCCCGATCATCAGCTACTCCGGCAATGCTGCGCTGGAGTACGTCGGTTATCGCCTGGGCGAACCGGCATTTGATGTCAAAGAATGCGTATTGCGCGGTGTAACTTACGCCGTACCTTTGCGGGTAAAAGTGCGCCTGATCATTTTCGACAAAGAATCGTCGAACAAAGCGATCAAGGACATCAAAGAGCAAGAAGTCTACATGGGTGAAATCCCCCTGATGACTGAGAACGGTACCTTCGTAATCAACGGTACCGAGCGTGTAATCGTTTCCCAGCTGCACCGTTCTCCGGGCGTGTTCTTCGACCACGACCGTGGCAAGACGCACAGCTCCGGCAAACTGCTTTACTCCGCGCGCATCATTCCTTACCGCGGTTCGTGGCTGGACTTCGAGTTCGACCCGAAAGACTGCGTATTCGTGCGTATCGACCGTCGTCGCAAGCTGCCTGCATCGGTACTGCTGCGTGCGCTCGGCTATACCACCGAGGAAGTGCTGGACGCGTTCTACACCACCAACGTCTTCCACGTGCAGGGTGAAAACCTCAGCCTGGAACTGGTGCCTCAGCGTCTGCGCGGTGAAATCGCTGTCCTCGATATCCTGGATGACAAAGGCAAGGTTATTGTCGAGCAGGGTCGTCGTATTACTGCTCGCCACATCAACCAGCTGGAAAAGGCCGGGATCAAAGAGCTGCAGGTGCCTCTGGACTACGTCCTGGGTCGCACCACGGCCAAGGTCATCGTGCATCCAGCCACCGGCGAGATCCTGGCAGAGTGCAACACCGAGCTGAACACTGAGATCCTGGCGAAAATCGCCAAGGCCCAGGTCGTTCGCATCGAAACTCTGTACACCAACGATATCGACTGCGGTCCGTTCATCTCCGACACGCTGAAGATCGACTCCACCGGCAACCAACTGGAAGCCTTGGTCGAGATCTATCGCATGATGCGTCCTGGCGAGCCGCCAACCAAGGATGCAGCCGAGACTCTGTTCAACAACCTGTTCTTCAGCCCTGAGCGCTATGACCTGTCTGCGGTCGGCCGGATGAAGTTCAACCGTCGTATCGGTCGTACCGAGATCGAAGGTTCGGGCGTGCTGAACAAAGACGACATCGTTGCGGTGCTCAAGACTCTGGTCGACATCCGTAACGGCAAAGGCATCGTCGATGACATCGACCACCTGGGTAACCGTCGTGTTCGCTGCGTAGGCGAAATGGCCGAGAACCAGTTCCGCGTTGGCCTGGTGCGTGTAGAGCGCGCGGTCAAGGAGCGTCTGTCGATGGCTGAAAGCGAAGGCTTGATGCCGCAAGACCTGATCAACGCCAAGCCAGTGGCTGCGGCGGTGAAAGAGTTCTTCGGTTCGAGCCAGCTGTCTCAGTTCATGGACCAGAACAACCCACTGTCCGAGATCACTCACAAGCGTCGTGTCTCTGCACTCGGCCCGGGCGGTCTGACCCGTGAGCGCGCAGGCTTCGAAGTTCGTGACGTACACCCGACTCACTACGGCCGTGTATGCCCGATTGAAACGCCGGAAGGTCCGAACATCGGTCTGATCAACTCCCTGGCCGCCTATGCGCGCACCAACCAGTACGGCTTCCTGGAAAGCCCGTACCGTGTGGTGAAAGACGCTCTGGTCACCGACGAGATCGTGTTCCTGTCCGCCATCGAAGAAGCCGATCACGTGATCGCTCAGGCTTCGGCCACGATGAACGACAAGAAAGTCCTGATCGACGAGCTGGTAGCTGTTCGTCACTTGAACGAGTTCACCGTCAAGGCGCCGGAAGACGTCACCTTGATGGACGTATCGCCCAAGCAGGTAGTTTCGGTTGCAGCGTCGCTGATCCCGTTCCTCGAGCACGACGACGCCAACCGTGCGTTGATGGGTTCGAACATGCAGCGTCAAGCTGTACCAACCCTGCGTGCTGACAAGCCGCTGGTAGGTACCGGCATGGAGCGTAACGTAGCCCGTGACTCCGGCGTTTGCGTCGTGGCTCGTCGTGGCGGCGTGATCGACTCCGTTGATGCCAGCCGTATCGTGGTTCGTGTTGCCGATGACGAAGTTGAAACGGGTGAAGCCGGTGTCGACATCTACAACCTGACCAAATACACCCGCTCCAACCAGAACACCTGCATCAACCAGCGTCCGCTGGTGAGCAAGGGTGATCGGGTTCAGCGTAGCGACATCATGGCCGACGGCCCGTCCACCGATATGGGTGAACTAGCACTGGGTCAGAACATGCGCATCGCGTTCATGGCATGGAACGGCTTCAACTTCGAAGACTCCATCTGCCTGTCCGAGCGTGTTGTTCAAGAAGACCGCTTCACCACGATCCACATCCAGGAACTGACCTGTGTGGCCCGTGACACCAAGCTTGGCCCAGAGGAAATCACTGCAGACATCCCGAACGTGGGTGAAGCTGCACTGAACAAGCTGGACGAAGCCGGTATCGTTTACGTAGGTGCTGAAGTAGGCGCAGGCGACATCCTGGTCGGTAAGGTCACTCCGAAAGGCGAGACCCAGCTGACTCCGGAAGAGAAACTGTTGCGTGCCATCTTCGGTGAAAAAGCCAGCGACGTTAAAGACACCTCCCTGCGTGTGCCTACCGGCACCAAGGGTACCGTCATCGACGTACAGGTCTTCACCCGCGACGGCGTTGAGCGCGATGCTCGTGCACTGTCCATCGAGAAGACTCAACTCGACGAGATCCGCAAGGACCTGAACGAAGAGTTCCGTATTGTTGAAGGCGCAACTTTCGAGCGTCTGCGCTCCGCTCTGGTAGGCCATAAGGCCGAAGGCGGCGCAGGCCTGAAGAAAGGTCAGGAAATCACCGACGAAGTTCTCGACGGTCTTGAGCATGGTCAGTGGTTCAAACTGCGCATGGCTGAAGATGCTCTGAACGAGCAGCTCGAGAAGGCCCAGGCCTATATCGTTGATCGCCGCCGTCTGCTGGACGACAAGTTCGAAGACAAGAAGCGCAAACTGCAGCAGGGCGATGACCTGGCTCCAGGCGTGCTGAAAATCGTCAAGGTTTACCTGGCAATCCGTCGCCGCATCCAGCCGGGCGACAAGATGGCCGGTCGTCACGGTAACAAAGGTGTGGTCTCCGTGATCATGCCGGTTGAAGACATGCCGCACGATGCCAATGGCACCCCGGTCGATGTGGTCCTCAACCCGTTGGGCGTACCTTCGCGTATGAACGTTGGTCAGATCCTTGAAACCCACCTGGGCCTCGCAGCCAAGGGTCTGGGTGAGAAGATCAACCGTATGATCGAAGAACAGCGCAAGGTGGCTGATCTGCGTAAGTTCCTGCACGAGATCTACAACGAGATCGGCGGGCGCAACGAAGAGCTGGACACCTTCTCCGACCAGGAAATCCTGGATCTGGCGAAGAACCTGCGCGGTGGCGTTCCAATGGCTACTCCGGTGTTCGACGGTGCCAAGGAAAGCGAAATCAAGGCCATGCTGAAACTGGCAGACCTGCCAGAAAGCGGCCAGATGCAGCTGTTCGACGGCCGTACCGGCAACAAGTTCGAGCGCCCGGTTACTGTTGGCTACATGTACATGCTGAAGCTGAACCACTTGGTAGACGACAAGATGCACGCTCGTTCTACCGGTTCTTACAGCCTGGTTACCCAGCAGCCGCTGGGTGGTAAGGCGCAGTTCGGTGGTCAGCGTTTCGGGGAGATGGAGGTCTGGGCACTGGAAGCATACGGTGCCGCTTACACTCTGCAAGAAATGCTCACAGTGAAGTCGGACGATGTGAACGGCCGGACCAAGATGTACAAAAACATCGTGGACGGCGATCACCGTATGGAGCCGGGCATGCCCGAGTCTTTCAACGTGTTGATCAAGGAAATTCGTTCCCTCGGCATCGATATCGATCTGGAAACCGAATAACACGTGACGCGAATCGAGAGCGGGGCTGTTCTGCCCGCTCTCTGCTCCGCCAGGAGGAAAGGCCTTGAAAGACCTACTGAATTTGCTGAAAAACCAGGGTCAAGTCGAAGAGTTCGACGCCATCCGTATTGGATTGGCCTCGCCTGAGATGATCCGTTCGTGGTCGTTCGGTGAAGTTAAAAAGCCGGAAACCATCAACTACCGTACGTTCAAACCTGAACGTGACGGCCTGTTCTGCGCCAAGATCTTTGGCCCGGTAAAGGATTACGAGTGCCTGTGCGGTAAGTACAAGCGCTTGAAGCACCGTGGTGTGATCTGCGAGAAGTGCGGCGTTGAAGTTGCGCTGGCAAAAGTTCGTCGTGAGCGCATGGCGCACATCGAACTGGCCTCGCCGGTTGCTCACATCTGGTTCCTGAAATCGCTGCCGTCCCGTATCGGCCTGCTGATGGATATGACCCTGCGTGATATCGAACGTGTTCTCTACTTCGAGAGCTATGTCGTTATCGACCCGGGCATGACCACCCTTGAAAAAGGGCAACTGCTCAACGACGAGCAGTACTTCGAAGCGCTGGAAGAGTTCGGCGACGATTTCGATGCCCGCATGGGTGCCGAAGCTGTCCGTGAGCTGCTGCACGCGATCGACCTGGAGCACGAGATTGGCCGTCTGCGCGAAGAAATTCCGCAAACCAACTCCGAAACCAAGATCAAGAAGCTGTCCAAGCGTCTGAAGTTGATGGAAGCCTTCCAGGGGTCCGGCAACCTGCCAGAGTGGATGGTGCTGACCGTTCTGCCGGTTCTGCCGCCAGATCTGCGTCCACTGGTTCCGCTTGATGGCGGTCGTTTCGCGACTTCCGACCTCAACGACCTGTATCGTCGAGTGATCAACCGTAACAACCGCTTGAAGCGCCTGCTCGATCTGTCCGCTCCGGACATCATCGTGCGCAACGAAAAGCGTATGTTGCAAGAAGCTGTCGACGCACTGCTCGACAACGGTCGTCGTGGCCGCGCTATCACGGGTTCCAACAAGCGTCCTCTGAAATCCCTGGCTGACATGATCAAGGGTAAACAAGGTCGTTTCCGTCAGAACTTGCTCGGTAAGCGTGTTGACTACTCGGGTCGTTCGGTAATTACCGTAGGTCCGACCCTGCGTCTGCACCAGTGCGGTCTGCCTAAGAAAATGGCTCTGGAGCTGTTCAAGCCGTTCATTTTCGGCAAGCTGGAAATGCGTGGTCTGGCGACCACCATCAAAGCGGCCAAGAAAATGGTCGAGCGCGAGCTGCCAGAGGTTTGGGACGTTCTCGCCGAAGTAATTCGCGAACACCCAGTGCTGCTCAACCGTGCACCGACCCTTCACCGTCTGGGTATCCAGGCGTTTGAACCGGTACTGATCGAAGGTAAGGCTATCCAGCTTCACCCGCTGGTCTGTGCTGCGTACAACGCCGACTTCGACGGCGACCAAATGGCCGTGCACGTACCGCTGACGCTGGAAGCCCAGCTCGAAGCGCGCGCGTTGATGATGTCCACCAACAACATCCTGTCGCCAGCCAACGGTGAGCCAATCATCGTTCCGTCGCAGGACGTTGTATTGGGTCTGTACTACATGACTCGTGAAGCGATCAACGCCAAGGGCGAAGGTCGTGTGTTCGCGGATCTGCAGGAAGTTGACCGTGTGTTCCGTGCTGGCGAAGCCGCACTGCACGCCAAGGTCAAAGTGCGTATCAACGAAACCGTCAACGACCGTGATGGTGGCAGCGTGAGCGGCACTCGTATCGTCGACACTACTGTTGGCCGTGCGTTGTTGTATCAAGTTGTGCCAAAAGGCCTGTCCTACGATGTCGTCAACCTGCCGATGAAGAAAAAGGCGATCTCCAAGCTGATCAACCAGTGCTACCGCGTGGTTGGTCTGAAAGAGACCGTGATCTTCGCTGACCAGTTGATGTACACCGGTTTTGCCTACTCGACCATTTCCGGCGTTTCCATCGGTGTTAACGACTTCGTTATCCCGGATGAAAAAGCCCGCATCATCGGTGCTGCCACCGAAGAAGTGAAAGAGATCGAAAGTCAGTACGCCTCCGGCCTGGTAACCCAGGGCGAGAAGTACAACAAGGTGATCGACCTCTGGTCCAAGGCGAACGACGAAGTATCCAAGGCGATGATGGCCAACCTCTCGAAAGAGAAAGTCATCGACCGTCATGGCAACGAAGTCGATCAGGAATCCTTCAACTCGATGTACATGATGGCCGACTCGGGCGCACGGGGTTCTGCTGCGCAGATCCGTCAGCTCGCCGGTATGCGTGGCCTGATGGCCAAGCCGGACGGTTCCATCATCGAGACCCCAATTACAGCTAACTTCCGTGAAGGTTTGAGCGTACTTCAGTACTTCATCTCCACTCACGGTGCTCGTAAGGGTCTTGCGGATACCGCGTTGAAAACGGCGAACTCCGGTTACCTGACACGTCGTCTGGTAGACGTCGCGCAGGATCTGGTGGTGACCGAGATCGATTGCGGCACCGAGCACGGCCTGGTAATGACTCCGCACATTGAAGGCGGTGACGTTGTAGAGCCGCTGGGTGAGCGCGTATTGGGTCGTGTCATTGCCCGTGATGTATTCAAGCCAGGTACCGAGGACGTGATCGTTCCTGCTGGCACCCTGGTCGACGAAAAGTGGGTCGAGTTCATCGAGCTCAACAGCATCGACGAAGTGATCGTACGTTCGCCGATCAGCTGCGAAACCCGCTACGGCATCTGCGCCAAGTGCTACGGTCGCGACCTGGCTCGTGGTCACCAGGTGAACATCGGTGAAGCGGTCGGCGTTATCGCTGCCCAGTCCATCGGTGAGCCGGGTACCCAGCTGACGATGCGTACGTTCCACATCGGTGGTGCGGCAAGCCGGACCTCCGCAGCCGACAGCGTTCAGGTGAAGAATGGCGGTACTGTCCGTCTGCACAACCTGAAGCACGTTGAGCGCGTGGACGGTCACCTGGTGGCTGTATCCCGTTCCGGTGAGCTGGCGATCGCTGATGACTTCGGTCGTGAGCGCGAACGTTACAAGCTGCCGTACGGTGCTGTGATTTCGGTGAAAGAAGGTGACAAGGTCGACGCTGGCGCAATCGTGGCCAAGTGGGATCCGCACACTCACCCAATCGTTACCGAAATGAAAGGTACCGTGACCTACGTGGGCATGGAAGAAGGCATCACGATCAAGCGTCAGACTGACGAATTGACCGGTATGACCAACATTGAAGTACTCGACGCTAAAGACCGTCCAGCTGCCGGTAAAGATATCCGTCCTGCTGTGAAGATGGTTGATGACAACGGCAAGGATCTCTTGCTGCCGGGTACCGACGTAATTGCTCAGTACTTCCTGCCTGCCAACGCCTTGGTCGGCGTGGCGGACGGT
Source organism: Pseudomonas sp. LBUM1664 (assembly GCF_059695895.1). Taxonomy (NCBI): domain Bacteria; kingdom Pseudomonadati; phylum Pseudomonadota; class Gammaproteobacteria; order Pseudomonadales; family Pseudomonadaceae; genus Pseudomonas; species Pseudomonas sp. LBUM1664. Next base: position 664,942 of record NZ_CP166791.1, read on the forward strand.
GCGAAAATCGCGATCGGTGATGTTATCGCTCGTATTCCGCAAGAGACTTCGAAAACCCGTGACATCACCGGTGGTCTGCCGCGTGTTGCCGACTTGTTTGAAGCTCGTCGTCCGAAAGAAGCCTCGATTTTGGCTGAAGTCAGCGGCACCATCGCGTTCGGTAAAGAGACCAAGGGCAAGCGCCGTCTGGTCATTACCCCGAACGACGGTAGCGATCCGTACGAAGAGCTGATTCCGAAGTGGCGTCACCTGAACGTCTTCGAAGGCGAACAGGTAAACCGCGGCGAAGTTATCTCCGACGGCCCGAGCGATCCACACGACATCCTGCGTCTGCTGGGTGTGAGTGCGCTGGCCAAGTACATCGTGAACGAGATCCAGGACGTTTATCGTCTGCAAGGCGTGAAGATCAACGACAAGCACATCGAGACCATCCTGCGTCAGATGCTGCGTAAAGTTGAAATCGCTGAATCCGGCGATTCCACTTTCATCAAGGGCGACCAGATGGAATTGACTCACGTTTTGGTAGAGAACGAGCGTCTGGCTGGCGACGAGAAATTCGTTTCCAAGTTCACTCGCGTGCTGTTGGGTATCACCAAGGCGTCGTTGTCCACCGAATCGTTCATCTCGGCGGCTTCCTTCCAGGAAACCACTCGCGTACTGACCGAAGCGGCGGTAACCGGCAAGCGCGATTACCTGCGCGGCCTGAAAGAAAACGTGGTCGTGGGTCGTCTGATCCCGGCTGGTACCGGTCTGGCCTATCACAGCGAACGTAAGCGTCGTCGTGAAGCAGACAAGCCGTTGCGCGTAAGCGCCAGTGAAGTGGAAGCTGCACTGACCGAAGCACTGAACTCGAGTGGTAACTGAGTTCTGCGGTAATTAAGTGCCTGGCCCTGGTCATCCCGTTCGGCGGTTCGAGACAAATTGTCGAGATCCGGCGGGCGGGGAGGTCGGGGCCTTGCCTTGACTGGGGACAAGATCCTCTTTAGACTCTTGATCCCCTAAATTTGGCGGGAATTCGTTCCTGCCATTTTGCTTTTCTTGTAAGACAATAGCGTCGCAAGACAACAGTGGAGCTAGTAGATGGCAACTATCAACCAGCTGGTACGTCAGCCGCGTAAGCGTATCGTCGAGAAATCCGACGTGCCTGCGCTGCAGAACTGCCCGCAACGTCGTGGCGTATGCACCCGTGTGTATACCACCACGCCGAAAAAACCTAACTCGGCACTGCGTAAAGTATGCCGTGTGCGTCTGACCAACGGTTTCGAGGTTTCCTCGTACATCGGCGGTGAAGGCCACAACCTGCAAGAGCACAGCGTGGTACTGATCCGCGGCGGTCGTGTAAAAGACTTGCCAGGTGTTCGTTACCACACCGTTCGCGGTTCTTTGGATACTTCCGGCGTTAAAGGTCGTAACCAGGGTCGCTCGAAGTACGGTACCAAACGTCCGAAATAATCGGCCGTTTTACAGTTTTTCATTTTATTGAGTCGATAAGAGTAAGGTCGGGCACGCATTAGCTGTCCCGGGCTAACCTGAAGACCGTTTGAGGGCTTATCAATGCCAAGACGTCGCGTAGCAGCCAAACGTGAGATTCTGGACGATCCGAAATACGGAAGCCAGATTCTCGCCAAGTTCATGAACCACGTAATGGAAAGCGGCAAAAAAGCCGTTGCCGAGCGTATTGTTTATGGCGCACTGGACAAAGTTAAGGAACGCAAGAACAGCGATCCCCTGGAAATCTTCGAGAAAGCTCTCGACGCCATCGCTCCGCTGGTCGAAGTGAAGTCGCGCCGTGTAGGCGGTGCTACTTACCAGGTTCCGGTCGAAGTTCGTCCGTCCCGTCGTAACGCCCTGGCAATGCGCTGGTTGGTAGACTTCGCCCGCAAGCGCGGTGAGAAGTCTATGGCTCTGCGTTTGGCTGGCGAACTGTTGGACGCTGCTGAAGGTAAAGGTGCTGCTGTTAAGAAGCGTGAAGACGTGCACCGTATGGCTGAAGCCAACAAGGCTTTCTCGCACTACCGCTTCTAATTTTAGCGTCACTCAATTTGCGAGGGCTTTATGGCTCGTACTACACCGATTAACCGCTACCGTAACATTGGTATCGTTGCTCACGTGGATGCTGGTAAAACCACCACCACCGAGCGCGTCCTTTTTTACACCGGCAAAAGTCACAAGATGGGCGAGGTGCATGATGGCGCCGCGACCACCGACTGGATGGTGCAGGAGCAGGAGCGTGGTATTACCATTACTTCTGCTGCCATTACCGCTTTCTGGAAGGGTTCCGAGAAGCAGTACAAGGATGAGCACCGCTTCAACGTCATCGATACCCCGGGCCACGTAGACTTCACCATTGAAGTTGAGCGTTCCCTGCGTGTACTCGACGGCGCTGTGGTTGTGTTCTGCGGTACCTCGGGTGTTGAGCCTCAGTCGGAAACCGTATGGCGTCAGGCCAACAAATACGGCGTTCCACGTCTTGTTTATGTGAACAAGATGGACCGTGCTGGTGCCAACTTCCTGCGCGTGATCGCTCAGATCAAACAGCGTCTGGGTCACACTCCGGTGCCGATCCAACTGGCTATCGGTTCCGAAGACAACTTCCAGGGTCAGATCGATCTGATCAACATGCAAGCGGTCTATTGGAACGATGCTGACAAGGGTATGGTTCCTGTTCGCAAGGACATTCCTGCCGAGTTGCTGGAAGAAGCCGAAAAATGGCGTGGCAACATGGTTGAGGCTGCGGCCGAAGCCAACGAAGAGCTGATGAACAAGTACCTCGAGGGTGAAGAGCTCACCAATGAGGAAATCAAGGCTGCTCTGCGTCAGCGTACCATCGCCGGCGAGATCGTCTTGGCTGTTTGCGGTTCCTCCTTCAAGAACAAGGGTGTTCCCCTGGTTCTCGACGCCGTGATCGACTTCCTGCCTGCGCCGACCGACATTCCTGCCATCAAGGGTACCGACCCGGATGACGAGACTATCGAGCTGGAGCGTCATGCAGACGACAGCGAGCCGTTCTCGGCTCTGGCGTTCAAGATCGCTACCGACCCATTCGTGGGTACCTTGACCTTTGTCCGGGTTTACTCGGGTGTGTTGAACTCCGGCGACGGCGTGATCAACTCTGTAAAAGGCAAGAAAGAGCGCGTGGGTCGTATGGTGCAAATGCACGCAAACGCCCGCGAAGAGATCAAGGAAGTGCGCGCTGGTGACATCGCGGCCTTGATCGGCATGAAGGACGTCACCACGGGTGAGACTTTGTGCAACGGCGACAAGCCAATCATTCTGGTTCGCATGGACTTCCCGGAGCCGGTTATTTCGGTTGCCGTTGAGCCAAAAACCAAGGATGACCAGGAAAAAATGGGTATCGCTCTGGGCAAACTTGCTCAGGAAGATCCATCTTTCCGCGTTAAGACTGATGAAGAGACCGGTCAAACGATCATCTCTGGCATGGGCGAGCTGCACTTGGACATCCTGGTTGACCGGATGCGCCGTGAGTTCAACGTCGAAGCCAACATCGGCAAGCCTCAGGTTTCCTATCGTGAGCGCATCACGAAGAACTGTGAAATCGAAGGCAAGTTCGTTCGCCAGTCCGGCGGTCGTGGTCAGTTCGGCCACTGCTGGATTCGTTTTGCACCGGCTGACGAAGGTCAGGAAGGTCTGCAATTCGTGAACGAAGTCGTGGGTGGTGTGGTTCCGAAGGAATACATCCCGGCGATCCAGAAGGGTATCGAAGAGCAGATGAAGAACGGCGTTGTTGCCGGCTATCCGCTGATCGGCCTGAAGGCAACTGTGTTTGATGGTTCTTACCACGACGTCGACTCCAACGAGATGGCGTTCAAGGTGGCTGCTTCCATGGCAACCAAGCAACTGGCCCAGAAGGGCGGTGGTGAGTTGCTCGAGCCGATCATGGCAGTAGAAGTCGTTACGCCTGAAGACTACATGGGTGATGTCATGGGCGACCTTAACCGTCGTCGTGGCATGATTCTGGGTATGGAAGATACGGTTTCCGGCAAGGTCATTCGTGCCGAGGTTCCGTTGGGTGAAATGTTCGGTTACGCGACCGACGTTCGTTCCATGTCTCAGGGTCGCGCAAGCTACTCTATGGAATTCAAAAAATACAATACAGCTCCGTCGCATATCGTCGAGACTGTTACCAAAAAACAAGGCTGATTCAGCCCTTTAGGCAAGGAGTTAATTGTCGTGGCTAAAGAAAAATTTGATCGTTCCCTACCGCACGTCAACGTTGGCACCATCGGTCACGTTGACCACGGTAAAACCACTCTGACTGCTGCTCTGACTCGCGTCTGCTCCGAAGTTTTCGGTTCGGCCGTTGTTGCTTTCGACAAAATCGACAGCGCTCCGGAAGAAAAGGCTCGTGGTATCACCATCAACACCGCGCACGTTGAGTACAACTCTTCGATTCGTCACTACGCTCACGTTGACTGCCCAGGTCACGCTGACTATGTGAAGAACATGATCACCGGTGCTGCCCAGATGGACGGCGCTATCCTGGTTTGCTCGGCCGCTGATGGTCCGATGCCACAAACCCGTGAGCACATCCTGCTGTCCCGTCAGGTTGGCGTTCCGTACATCGTTGTCTTCCTGAACAAGGCTGACATGGTTGACGACGCTGAGCTGCTGGAACTGGTTGAGATGGAAGTGCGCGATCTGCTGAGCACTTACGACTTCCCAGGTGACGACACTCCGATCATCATCGGTTCGGCTCTGATGGCTCTGAACGGCCAAGACGACAACGAAATGGGCACCACTGCTGTCAAGAAGCTTGTGGAGACTCTGGACAGCTACATCCCAGAACCAGTTCGTGTTATCGACAAGCCGTTCCTGATGCCAATCGAAGACGTATTCTCGATCTCCGGTCGCGGTACTGTTGTAACTGGTCGTATCGAGCGCGGTATCGTCAAGGTTCAGGATCCACTGGAAATCGTTGGTCTGCGTGACACTACCGTCACCACCTGCACCGGTGTTGAAATGTTCCGTAAGCTGCTCGACGAAGGTCGTGCTGGCGAGAACTGCGGCGTACTGCTGCGCGGCACCAAGCGTGACGACGTTGAGCGTGGCCAGGTTCTGGTTAAGCCAGGTTCGGTTAAGCCGCACACCAAGTTCGAAGCTGAAGTGTACGTTCTGAGCAAAGAAGAAGGCGGTCGTCACACTCCGTTCTTCAAAGGCTACCGTCCACAGTTCTACTTCCGGACCACTGACGTGACCGGTAACTGCGAACTGCCGGAAGGCGTTGAAATGGTAATGCCAGGCGACAACATCAAAATGGTTGTCACCCTGATCAAAACCATCGCGATGGAAGACGGTCTGCGTTTCGCTATCCGTGAAGGCGGTCGTACCGTCGGCGCTGGCGTCGTAGCCAAAATCATCGAGTAAGCTCTTTTTGAGTAAGCTTTGATGAGTTGAAAAAGCCCCCGCTTAGCGGGGGCTTTTTTATTGGGTTGACACCTATATGGGTCGTCTATAGAATTGCGCCTCCTTTTAACGGGCGTATTGCGCTCGGTGGGAATAGCAGCCGGAGTCTGAAATCCAATGCAAAATCAGCAAATCCGTATCAGGTTGAAGGCTTTCGACCATCGCCTGATCGACCAATCCACCCAGGAAATCGTGGAAACCGCGAAACGTACTGGTGCTCAAGTGCGTGGTCCAATTCCACTGCCTACCCGTAAAGAGCGGTTCACCGTTCTGGTCTCCCCGCACGTCAACAAAGACGCGCGTGACCAGTACGAGATCCGTACTCATAAGCGTGTTCTGGACATCGTCCAGCCAACGGATAAAACCGTTGATGCTCTTATGAAGCTTGATCTTGCGGCCGGTGTGGAAGTGCAGATCAGCCTCGGCTAAGACTCGGTCTTAGTCGTGTAACGCTCTGAAATGGGCGGCCATAGCGGGTGAAAGCCCCGTACACTCATGAGGTTTACAACATGACTATTGGTGTAGTCGGTCGTAAATGCGGTATGACCCGTATTTTCACCGAAGAAGGTGTCTCCATTCCGGTCACGGTCATTGAGATCGAGCCGAATCGCGTCACCCAGTTCAAAACTGAAGAGACCGATGGCTATCGTGCAGTGCAAGTCACTGTCGGCGAGCGTCGTGCTTCGCGTGTAACAGCTGCTCAGGCTGGCCACTTCGCTAAGGCGAACGTTGCCGCTGGTCGTACCGTAATGGAATTCCGTCTTGAAGAAGGCGAGTACCAGGCCGGCGATCTGATCAACGCTGAAATCTTCGCTGCTGGTCAACTGGTTGATGTAACCGGTCAGTCCAAGGGTAAAGGCTTCCAGGGTACGATCAAGCGTTGGAACTTCCGCGGGCAAGATAATACCCACGGTAACTCCGTATCCCACCGCGTTCCAGGCTCTATCGGCCAGTGCCAGACTCCTGGTCGTGTATTCAAGGGCAAAAAAATGTCCGGTCATATGGGCGCTGAGCGCGTGACCGTGCAGTCCCTCGAAGTAGTGCGCGTGGACGCTGAACGCAATCTGTTGTTGGTCAAGGGCGCTGTTCCTGGCGCTACTGGCGGCAACTTGGTTGTACGTCCAGCAGCCAAGGCTCGCGGTTAAGGGGAAGCTGACATGCAATTAAATGTAAATGACGCTCAAGCGATCGAAGTTTCCGAACTGACATTTGGCGGCGAATTCAACGAGACGCTGGTTCACCAAGCAGTCGTGGCCTACATGGCCGGCGGCCGTCAAGGTAGCAAGCAGCAAAAGACCCGTTCCGACGTTTCTGGTGGCGGTAAGCGCCCATGGCGTCAGAAAGGTACTGGCCGTGCTCGTGCCGGTACTATCCGTAGCCCAATCTGGCGCGGCGGCGGTACTACTTTCGCAGCTCGTCCTCAGGATCACTCCCAAAAGCTGAACAAGAAGATGTATCGCGCAGCAATGCGTTCCATCCTTGCTGAGCTGGTGCGTACTGATCGTCTGGTCGTGGTTCAGGACTTCGCTGTTGAAGCACCGAAAACCAAAGATCTGCTGAACAAGCTGAACGGCATGGGCCTGACTGATGTCCTGATCGTGTCTGACGCTGTTGATCAGAACCTGTACCTGGCTGCTCGCAACCTGCCACACGTTGATGTTCGTGACGTGCAAGGTTCCGATCCGGTCAGTCTGATCGCATACGACAAGGTGTTGATCACCGTGTCGGCCGTGAAGAAATTCGAGGAGCTGCTGGGATGAACCAGGAACGCGTATTTAAAGTTCTGCTTGGCCCGCACGTTTCCGAGAAGGCTACGGTTCTGGCAGACAAGAAAGGCCAGTTCGTTTTCAAGGTTGCGACCGACGCAACCAAGCTGGAAATCAAGAAGGCCGTCGAAAGCCTGTTCAGCGTGAAAGTAGAGCGCGTGACTACCCTGAACGTTCTGGGTAAAAGCAAGCGCACTGCTCGCGGTCTGGGCAAGCGAAATGACTGGAAGAAGGCAGTTATCTCCCTTCAGCCAGGCCAAGATCTCGATTTCAGCAGCAGTGCTGAGTAAGGAAGGGGTGCATCATGGCAATCGTTAAATGCAAACCGACTTCCCCTGGCCGCCGTTTTGTGGTCAAGGTGGTCAACCAGGAGCTGCATAAAGGCGCTCCTCACGCACCGCTGCTCGAGAAAAAATCGAAGTCTGGTGGTCGTAACAACAATGGCCGTATTACCACTCGTCACATCGGTGGTGGTCATAAGCAGCATTATCGTCTGGTCGACTTCCGTCGCAACGACAAGGATGGCATCGCTGCCACCGTCGAGCGTATCGAATACGATCCAAACCGTACTGCTCACATCGCTCTGCTGCTGTACGCAGATGGCGAGCGTCGCTACATCATCGCCCCTAAAGGCGTGAGCGCTGGCGACCAGCTGATCGCAGGTGCTTTGGCGCCGATCAAGCCGGGCAACGCTCTGCAACTGCGCAACATTCCAGTTGGTAGCACCGTACACGGCATCGAATTGAAGCCAGGTAAAGGCGCGCAAATCGCTCGTTCCGCTGGTGCTTCGGCTCAGCTGATCGCTCGTGAAGGTGTCTACGTGACCCTGCGTCTGCGTTCTGGTGAGATGCGTAAAGTACTGGCTGAATGCCGTGCGACCCTGGGCGAAGTCTCGAACTCCGAGCACAGCCTGCGTTCGTTGGGTAAAGCTGGTGCCAAGCGCTGGCGTGGCGTTCGCCCAACCGTTCGTGGTGTTGCCATGAACCCGGTTGACCACCCACATGGTGGTGGTGAAGGTCGTACCTCTGGTGGTCGTCATCCGGTATCGCCATGGGGCTTCCCGACTAAGGGCGCGAAGACTCGTGGTAATAAGCGTACCGACAAAATGATCGTCCGTCGTCGCAAGTAAATAGAGGGATACGACAGTGCCACGTTCTCTGAAAAAAGGTCCTTTTATTGATCTTCACCTACTGAAGAAGATCGAAGTGGCGGCGGAAAAGAACGATCGCAAACCAGTTAAGACCTGGTCGCGTCGTTCGATGATCCTGCCACAAATGGTCGGTCTGACCATCGCAGTACACAACGGTCGCCAGCACGTCCCAGTTCTCGTGAACGAAGACATGGTCGGCCACAAACTGGGCGAGTTCGCCGGTACCCGCACATATCGTGGGCACGTGGCTGACAAGAAAGCCAAGCGTTAAGGGGTTAGGAAATGGAAGTAGCCGCTAAGTTGTCGGGCGCTCGAATCTCCGCCCAGAAAGCCCGCTTGGTCGCCGACCAGATCCGCGGGAAGAAGGTGGGCGAAGCGCTCAACCTGTTGGCTTTCAGCAGTAAGAAAGCCGCCGAGATCATGAAAAAAGTGCTGGAGTCGGCCGTAGCCAACGCCGAGCATAACGAAGGCGCAGACGTTGATGACCTGAAAGTCAGCACCGTTTTCGTCAACGAAGGGCGTTCGCTGAAGCGAATCATGCCACGTGCCAAAGGCCGTGCTGATCGCATCGTCAAGCGGTCTTGCCATATCACTGTCAAGGTTGCTGACAAGTAACGGAGTCGAAGAGATGGGTCAGAAAGTACATCCCATTGGCATTCGCCTGGGAATCGTCAAGGAGCACACCTCCGTCTGGTACGCAGACGGTCGGACTTATGCGGACTATTTGTTCGCTGATCTGAAGGTGCGTGAGTATCTCCAAGACAAACTAAAAAGCGCGTCCGTCAGCCGTATCGATATCCATCGTCCGGCTCAGACTGCACGTATCACCATCCACACCGCTCGTCCAGGTATCGTTATCGGGAAGAAAGGTGAAGATGTTGAGAAACTGCGTCAGGACCTGACCAAGCAAATGGGTGTGCCTGTGCACATCAATATCGAAGAGATCCGCAAGCCGGAGCTCGACGGTATGCTGGTTGCGCAGAGCGTAGCTCAGCAGCTGGAGCGTCGCGTCATGTTCCGTCGCGCTATGAAGCGCGCTGTACAGAACGCAATGCGCATTGGTGCCAAAGGCATCAAAATCCAAGTGAGCGGTCGTCTCGGCGGTGCTGAAATCGCACGTACTGAATGGTATCGCGAAGGTCGTGTGCCACTGCACACCCTGCGTGCCGACATCGACTATGCCAACTACGAAGCTCACACCACTTATGGTGTGATCGGTGTAAAGGTTTGGATCTTCAAAGGCGAAGTAATTGGTGGTCGCCAAGAAGAGCTGAAACCACAAGCACCAGCGCCTCGTAAAAAAGCTGCTAAGTAAGGGGTACGCCAAATGTTGCAACCAAAGCGTACGAAGTTCCGCAAGCAGATGACCGGCCACAACCGTGGTCTGGCATTGCGCGGTAGCAAAGTCAGCTTCGGCGAGTTCGCGCTGAAGTCTGTTGCTCGTGGTCGTCTCACCGCTCGTCAGATCGAGTCAGCGCGTCGTGCTCTGACCCGTCACGTAAAACGTGGCGGCAAGATCTGGATCCGTGTATTCCCGGACAAGCCTGTCACCAAGAAGCCACTCGAAGTTCGGATGGGTAAAGGTAAGGGTAACGTGGAGTACTGGGTTGCCCAGATTCAGCCAGGCAAAGTCCTGTATGAAATCGAGGGTGTTTCTGAAGAGCTGGCGCGTGAGGCTTTCGCCCTGGCTGCTGCAAAGCTGCCGCTCGCCACCTCCTTTGTTAAACGGACGGTGATGTGATGAAAGCGAATGAACTTCGTGAAAAATCAGCACAGCAGCTGAACGAGCAACTGCTCGGCCTGCTGCGCGACCAGTTCAATCTGCGTATGCAGAAAGCAACTGGCCAGTTGGGGCAGTCTCATCTGCTCTCGCAAGTTAAGCGTGACATCGCTCGCGTGAAAACTGTGCTCAACCAGCAGGCAGGTAAGTGATCATGGCTGAAGCCGAAAAAACTGTCCGTACGCTGACTGGCCGTGTTGTCAGCGACAAGATGGACAAAACCATCACCGTTCTGATCGAGCGTCGCGTTAAGCACCCGATCTACGGTAAATACGTTAAGCGTTCGACTAAGCTGCACGCGCACGACGAAACCAATCAGTGCCACATCGGCGACAAAGTCACTATTCGTGAAACTCGTCCTTTGGCCAAGACCAAGTCTTGGGCGCTGGTTGATGTTCTCGAACGCGCTGTGGAAGTCTAAGGACTAGGGGTCGGAGAAATTATATGATTCAGACTCAATCCATGCTCGATGTGGCCGATAACAGCGGCGCTCGCCGCGTTATGTGCATCAAGGTGCTGGGTGGCTCCCATCGTCGTTACGCTGGTATCGGTGACATCATCAAAGTTACCGTGAAGGAAGCAATTCCTCGCGGTAAGGTGAAAAAAGGCCAAGTGATGACTGCTGTTGTAGTCCGCACTCGTCACGGCGTTCGCCGTGCTGATGGCTCCATTATCCGCTTTGATGGCAACGCTGCTGTTCTTCTGAACAACAAGCAAGAGCCGATCGGCACCCGTATCTTTGGGCCAGTGACCCGTGAACTTCGTACTGAGAAGTTCATGAAGATCGTCTCGCTCGCCCCAGAAGTGCTGTAAGGAGATCCGACATGCAAAAGATTCGTCGTGACGACGAGATCATCGTGATCGCCGGCAAAGACAAAGGTAAGCGCGGTAAGGTGCTTAAGGTTCTCGCTGATGACCGTCTGGTCGTCGGTGGTCTGAACCTGGTTAAGCGTCATACCAAGCCAAACCCGATGTCGGGCGTACAAGGCGGTATCGTCGAGAAAGAAGCGCCACTGCACGCTTCCAACGTCGCCATTTTCAACGGCGAAACCAACAAGGCTGACCGCGTTGGTTTCAAAGTAGAAGACGGTAAGAAAATTCGTGTCTTCAAGTCGACCCAAAAAGCGGTTGATGCTTGAACACTGCTAGGTAGAAGACCATGGCACGACTAAAAGAGATTTACCGGAAGGAAATCGCACCGAAGCTTAAGGAAGAACTTAAGCTTTCGAACGTGATGGAAGTTCCGCGCGTTACCAAAATCACCCTGAACATGGGTCTGGGCGAAGCGATCGGTGACAAAAAAGTCATCGAGCACGCTGTTGCTGACCTGGAAAAGATCACCGGTCAGAAAGTCGTTGTGACTTACGCTCGGAAATCCATCGCTGGCTTTAAAGTCCGTGAAGGTTGGCCGATCGGCGTCAAAGTGACCCTGCGCCGTGAGCGTATGTACGAGTTCCTGGATCGTCTGCTGTCGATCTCCCTGCCTCGGGTTCGCGACTTCCGCGGCCTGAATGCCAAGTCCTTCGATGGTCGTGGTAACTACAGCATGGGCGTTAAAGAGCAGATCATTTTCCCGGAAATCGATTACGACAAGATCGATGCTCTCCGCGGTCTGGACATTACCCTGACCACCACTGCTCGGACGGATGACGAAGGTCGCGCACTGCTGCGCGCTTTCAAATTCCCGTTCCGCAACTGATTGGAGTAGGAAAATGGCCAAGAAGAGCATGAAAAACCGTGAGCTGAAGCGTCAGCTCACTGTTGCCAAGTACGCCACCAAGCGTGCAGCGCTGAAAGCTATCATCGTTGATCTGAACGCAAGTCCAGAAGCGCGTTGGGAAGCTACCGTAGCACTGCAGAAGCAGCCACGTGACGCAAGCGCTTCGCGCATGCGTAACCGCTGCCGCCTGACTGGTCGTCCGCACGGCGTGTACCGCAAGTTCGGCCTCGGCCGTAACATGCTGCGTCAAGCTGCAATGCGTGGTGACGTTCCAGGTCTGGTTAAAGCCAGCTGGTAAGCACTATCAGAGTCTCGGTGTTCGGGATCGCAAGATCCTGACCGCCGGTGACCTTGAACTTGAATCAAGCCCCTTTTGGGGCTTGATTCATTTGTGGGGTGTGTCTAGAATACCCGGCTCGCCTGAGCCCGTGCTTTTTTCGCGCGGATGCGCTCGGCGACACGTAGTAGCCGCGAGGCTAATTTTTTGTGTATTAGGAGCGTCTAGCCCATGAGTATGCAGGACCCGTTAGCGGACATGCTAACTCGAATCCGTAATGCCCAGATGGCTGAAAAGTCCGTCGTAAGCATGCCATCTTCTACATTGAAGGTAGCTGTTGCCAAAGTCCTGAAGGACGAAGGTTACATTGCGGGTTATCAGATCAGCAGCGAAATCAAGCCTCTGCTGTCCATCGAGCTGAAGTACTTCGAAGGCCGTCCGGTCATCGAGGAAGTGAAGCGCGTTAGCCGTCCAGGCCTGCGTCAGTACAAGTCCGTCGATGATCTGCCAAAAGTTCGTGGCGGTCTCGGTGTGTCTATCGTCTCCACCAACAAAGGTGTGATGACGGATCGTGCTGCGCGCGCTGCCGGTGTCGGCGGCGAAGTTCTTTGCACTGTGTTCTAGGGGGGATAAGCATGTCACGCGTCGCTAAGAACCCCGTTAAGCTGCCAGCCGGTGTCGAAGTCAAATTCGCAGGCCAACAGCTTTCGGTGAAGGGTGCCAAGGGCACTCTCGAACTGAACATCCATTCGTCCGTTGAGATCGTTGAAGAAGCTGGTGAGCTGCGTTTCGCTGCTCGCAATGGCGATCAACAAACTCGCGCAATGGCTGGTACCACTCGTGCGTTGGTAAACAACATGGTCCAAGGCGTAAGCCAAGGCTTCGAGCGCAAGCTCCAGCTGGTCGGTGTTGGTTACAAGGCGCAAGCAAAAGGCACAGTGCTGAATCTGGCTCTTGGCTTCTCGCATCCAGTGGATTATGAACTGCCGGAAGGCATCACCGCTGAGACTCCTAGCCAGACCGATATCCTGATCAAGGGCATCGATAAGCAGCTGGTAGGTCAAGTGGCCGCCGAGATCCGCGACTTCCGTCCACCAGAGCCGTACAAAGGCAAAGGTGTGCGCTACGCGGACGAAGTCGTCCGTCGTAAAGAAGCCAAGAAGAAGTAGGGCATAGCAAATGACCGACAAAAAAGTTACTCGACTGCGTCGCGCTCGCAAAGCACGCCTGAAAATGCACGAACTCGAAGTCGTGCGTCTCTGCGTGTTCCGCTCGTCGCAGCACATCTACGCCCAGGTCATTTCGGCCGACGGCAACAAAGTCCTGGCAAGTGCCTCGACTTTGGATAAAGAACTGCGTGATGGCGCCACTGGCAACATCGACGCGGCCACTAAGGTTGGCCAGCTGGTCGCTACGCGTGCTAAAGCCGCTGGCGTCTCGCAGGTGGCTTTCGACCGCTCTGGCTTCAAGTACCACGGCCGCGTCAAGGCGCTGGCTGATGCTGCTCGTGAAGCTGGGCTGGAGTTCTAAGTTATGTCAAATAACGACCAAAAGCGCGACGAAGGCTACATCGAGAAGCTGGTTCAAGTTAACCGCGTAGCCAAAACCGTTAAAGGCGGCCGTATCTTCACTTTCACCGCGTTGACCGTGGTGGGTGATGGTAAGGGCCGTGTTGGCTTCGGCCGTGGCAAGTCGCGTGAAGTGCCTGCTGCGATCCAGAAGGCAATGGAAGCTGCTCGCCGCAACATGATCCAGGTTGATCTGAACGGCACCACTCTGCAGTACGCAATGAAGTCTGCCCATGGCGCTTCGAAGGTGTACATGCAGCCTGCTTCTGAAGGTACCGGTATCATCGCTGGCGGCGCTATGCGTGCTGTCCTCGAAGTTGCTGGTGTTCAGAACGTTCTGGCCAAGTGCTACGGCTCGACTAACCCAGTAAACGTGGTTCACGCCACTTTCAAGGGTTTGAAAGCAATGCAGTCTCCTGAATCCATTGCCGCCAAGCGTGGCAAAAGCGTCAAGGAGATCTTCTGATCATGGCTACCGTAAAAGTTACGCTGATCAAAAGCATGACCGGCCGCATCCCTAACCACAAATTGTGCGTTAAGGGTCTGGGTCTGCGTCGCATCGGTCACACTGTAGAAGTCCTGGATACTCCCGAGAATCGCGGGATGATCAACAAGGCTTACTACATGCTGCGTGTCGAGGGTTAATCGATGAAACTCAATGATCTGAGTCCAGCGCCGGGTTCCCGTCGCGAAAAGCATCGTCCGGGCCGTGGTATCGGTAGTGGTTTGGGCAAGACCGGTGGCCGTGGCCACAAAGGTCAGACCTCCCGCTCCGGTGGCACCATTGCTCCAGGCTTTGAAGGCGGTCAACAGCCGCTGCATCGTCGTCTGCCGAAGTTCGGTTTCGTTTCCCTGAAGGCCATGGACCGCGCAGAAGTGCGTCTGTCCGAGCTGGCTAAAGTGGAAGGCGACATCGTCACCGTGCAGTCCCTGAAGGATGCCAACGTGATCAACCAGAACGTACAGCGTGTGAAAATCATGCTGTCGGGCGAAGTTGCTCGTGCTGTCACCATCGGAAAGGGAATCGGCGCCACCAAAGGTGCGCGTGCGGCTATCGAAGCAGCTGGCGGCAAGTTCGAGGAATAAATGGCTAAGCAAGGTGCTCTCTCTGCGCTCGGCAAAGGCGGTATGTCTGAACTCTGGGCTCGTCTGCGTTTTCTGTTCCTGGCGATTATCGTCTACCGAATAGGCGCACACATCCCGGTTCCAGGTATTAACCCGGACCGACTCGCGGACCTGTTTCGACAGAATGAGGGGACCATTCTTAGCTTGTTCAACATGTTTTCCGGCGGCGCGCTGGAGCGGATGAGCATCTTTGCGCTGGGGATCATGCCGTACATTTCGGCATCGATCATCATGCAACTGATGACAGCCGTCAGCCCGCAGCTGGAGCAGTTGAAGAAGGAAGGTGAAGCTGGCCGTCGCAAGATCAGCCAGTACACCCGCTACGGCACTGTCGTTCTCGCCCTCGTTCAAGCCATTGGCATGTCCATTGGTCTGGCGGGGCAGGGCGTTTCGTTCACTGGTGACTTTAGCTTCCATTTCGTCGCGGTAACCACGTTTGTGGCAGGCGCGATGTTCATGATGTGGCTGGGTGAGCAGATTACTGAGCGTGGTGTTGGCAACGGTATCTCGATGTTGATCTTCGCAGGTATCGTCGCCGGTCTTCCGAGAGCAATTGGGCAGTCTTTCGAGTCTGCGCGTCAGGGTGATATCAACATCTTCGCCCTGGTTGCCATCGGTTTGCTGGCAGTAGCGATTATCGGCTTCGTGGTGTTCATTGAGCGTGGTCAGCGGCGTATTGCTGTTCACTACGCCAAGCGTCAGCAGGGCCGCAAGGTGTTTGCTGCGCAGACCAGCCACTTGCCGTTGAAGGTGAACATGGCCGGCGTAATTCCGGCTATTTTCGCGAGCAGCATCCTGCTGTTCCCGGCTTCGTTGGGTGCCTGGTTCGGCCAGTCTGAAGGTATGGGCTGGTTGCAGGACATCTCGCAGTCGATCGCTCCTGGTCAGCCGTTGAATATTCTGCTGTTTAGTGCAGGGATTATTTTCTTCTGCTTCTTCTATACGGCGTTGATGTTCAATCCGAAAGACGTAGCGGAAAACCTGAAGAAGTCCGGTGCCTTTATTCCGGGCATCCGTCCAGGTGAGCAGTCTGCGCGCTACATTGATGGCGTTCTGACTCGCTTGACCATGTTCGGTGCTCTTTACATGACGGCCGTCTGTCTGCTTCCCCAGTTCCTGGTGGTTGCGGCAAACGTACCGTTCTACCTTGGCGGGACCTCGTTGCTGATCGTGGTCGTGGTTGTGATGGACTTCATGTCCCAAGTACAATCGCACCTCGTTTCGCACCAGTACGAATCCCTGATGAAGAAAGCCAACCTGAAGGGCTACGGCAGCGGCATGTTGCGCTGAGTAGCGTCCATAAGGTTCGAGGAGTTGGTGATGAAAGTTCGTGCATCGGTGAAAAAGCTGTGCCGCAACTGCAAGATTATTCGCCGCGAAGGTGTTGTTCGGGTAATTTGCAGCGCGGAACCGCGTCACAAACAGCGCCAAGGCTGAGTGTGATTGTGCTTTAAGCCCGGCAGCTAGTGCGCTGCCGGGTTGATTATTTGTTATTACAGCGATATTATCTCGCGCCCTATTTCTTGGCTTCCGGGGCGTAGGTAGCTGTCAATTGGAGTCCCACTGAATGGCCCGTATTGCAGGCGTTAACATTCCAGATAACAAGCATACTGTTATCTCGCTGACCTACATCTATGGTGTTGGTCGCACTACTGCACAGAAAATTTGTGCAGTGACTGGGGTCAACCCAGCGGCAAAGATCAAAGATCTGAGCGACGAGCAGATTGAACAGCTGCGTGGCGAAGTGGCGAAGTTCACCACTGAAGGTGACCTGCGTCGCGAAATCAACATGAAAATCAAGCGCTTGATGGACCTCGGTTGCTATCGCGGTCTGCGTCATCGTCGTGGTCTTCCAGTACGCGGTCAGCGTACCAAGACCAACGCGCGTACCCGTAAAGGTCCGCGTAAGCCGATCCGCAAGTAATCGCCCCAGCGAATCGACAGGAATTTAATCATGGCAAAACCTGCTGCTCGTCCTCGTAAAAAAGTTAAAAAGACAGTGGTTGATGGCATCGCCCACATCCATGCTTCTTTTAACAACACCATCGTGACCATTACCGACCGTCAAGGTAACGCTCTTTCCTGGGCTACCTCCGGTGGTTCGGGTTTCCGCGGTTCCCGCAAGTCCACCCCGTTCGCTGCTCAAGTAGCTGCTGAGCGTGCTGGTCAAGCTGCGCTGGAATACGGCCTGAAAAACCTCGACGTCAATGTCAAAGGTCCAGGTCCAGGTCGTGAATCCGCAGTCCGCGCTTTGAACGGCTGTGGCTACAAGATCGCCAGCATCACCGACGTGACGCCAATCCCGCACAACGGGTGCCGTCCGCCGAAGAAGCGCCGCGTGTAATCCAGGAGATTGTAAAGAATGGCTCGTTACATTGGTCCAAAATGCAAACTCGCTCGTCGCGAAGGCACCGATCTCTTTCTGAAGAGCGGCGTGCGCGCGATCGAATCGAAGTGCAACATTGAAGCAGCACCTGGTATCCACGGCCAACGCCGCGGTCGCCAGTCCGATTACGGCACCCAACTGCGTGAAAAGCAGAAGGTCCGTCGTATCTACGGCGTTCTCGAGCGTCAATTCAGCGGCTACTACAAAGAAGCTGCTGGCAGGAAAGGTGCAACCGGCGAAAACCTGTTGCAACTGCTCGAATGCCGTCTGGACAACGTTGTATACCGTATGGGTTTCGGTTCTACTCGTGCCGAATCTCGTCAGCTGGTATCGCACAAGTCGATCAGCGTTAACGGTCAGACCGTAAACGTTCCGTCCTACCAGGTTCGTGCTGGTGACGTGGTTGCTGTTCGCGAGAAAGCAAAAAACCAACTTCGCATTGTCCAAGCTCTCGATCTGTGTGCCCAACGTGGCCGCGTAGAATGGGTAGAAGTAGACACTGAGAAGAAGTCGGGCGTTTTCAAGAACGTTCCTGCTCGCAGTGATCTGTCCGCCGACATCAACGAAAGCCTGATTGTCGAGCTCTACTCCAAGTAAGGGCTAGAAAATAGGTGCATCCATGCAGATTTCGGTAAATGAGTTCCTGACACCCCGCCATATTGATGTGCAGGTTGTCAGTCCAACCCGCGCCAAGATCACACTCGAGCCTCTCGAGCGTGGTTTCGGCCACACCCTGGGCAACGCGCTGCGACGCATCTTGTTGTCCTCTATGCCCGGCTGTGCAGTAGTCGAGGCCGAGATTGACGGTGTGCTCCACGAGTACAGCGCCATCGAAGGTGTACAGGAAGACGTAATTGAAATCCTGTTGAACCTTAAAGGTCTGGCTATCAAGCTGCACGGTCGTGACGAAGTTACGCTGACCTTGTCGAAGAAGGGTTCGGGGGTGGTTACCGCTGCCGATATTCAGCTGGATCATGATGTCGAGATCGTTAACCCCGATCACGTAATCGCTAACCTGGCGTCTAACGGCGCCCTGAACATGAAGCTCACCGTAGCTCGTGGTCGTGGTTATGAACCGGCAGACTCGCGTCAGAGCGATGAAGACGAAAGCCGCAGCATCGGTCGCTTGCAGCTTGACTCTTCGTTCAGCCCGGTTCGCCGTATCGCATACGTGGTGGAAAACGCCCGTGTCGAACAGCGTACCAACCTGGACAAGCTGGTTATTGATCTGGAAACCAACGGTACCCTGGATCCTGAAGAGGCCATTCGCCGCGCTGCAACCATCCTGCAACAGCAGTTGGCTGCGTTCGTCGACCTCAAAGGTGACAGTGAGCCAGTGGTTGTTGAGCAGGAAGACGAGATCGATCCGATCCTGCTTCGCCCGGTTGACGATCTGGAACTGACTGTACGTTCGGCTAACTGCCTTAAGGCGGAAAACATCTACTACATCGGTGACCTGATTCAGCGTACCGAAGTAGAGCTGTTGAAGACTCCGAACCTTGGCAAGAAATCCTTGACTGAAATCAAGGACGTTCTGGCCTCCCGCGGTCTGTCCCTCGGCATGCGCCTCGACAACTGGCCGCCTGCAAGTCTTAAGAAGGACGACAAGGCGACTGCCTGATCGTCGTAATCACCGAACGTTGTGTTTGGTAAGGAATGAACCATGCGTCATCGTAAAAGTGGTCGTCACCTGAGCCGCACCAGCTCACACCGCAAGGCCATGTTCCAAAACATGGCGGTGTCGCTGTTCGAGCACGAGCTGATCAAAACTACACTGCCGAAAGCCAAAGAACTGCGCCGCGTTGCTGAGCCGCTGATCACTCTGGCCAAGACAGATAGCCTGGCTAACCGCCGTCTGGCTTTCGACCGTACTCGTTCGAAAGCTATCGTTGGTAAGCTCTTCAACGACCTGGGCAAGCGTTACGCTACCCGTGAGGGTGGCTACCTGCGCATCCTCAAGTGCGGTTTCCGCGCTGGCGACAACGCGCCTATGGCGTACGTCGAGTTGGTTGATCGTGCTACCAGCGGTGAAGCTGTATCCGCTGAGTAAGACTGCGACATACAAAAAACCGGGCCTTGTGCCCGGTTTTTTGTGTCCGGTCGAAAAGTGAAATGACGCTTTGCCTGGCTTCGCTATTGGCAAGGCATCGCTGTTAGATAATTACTATCGATACCCATGATTTAATGAATTTGGATACTGTCACTAACATGTTCGATACTCCTTTCCAGCCGATTAGCCGGCAGTTCGAAGACCGACCTAGGAAGATTGAACATGAGCCAGACCAAAACGCTTACGACCGCCAGCGGCGCTCCTGTCGCCGATAACCAGAACTCACGTTCCGCCGGCCCGCGCGGCCCTCTGTTGCTCGACGATTTCCACCTCATCGAGAAGCTTGCTCATTTCAACCGCGAGAACATTCCCGAGCGCCGTGTGCACGCCAAAGGGTCGGGTGCTTACGGCACATTTACCGTTACTCGGGATATCACTCAATACACCAGCGCCAAGTTGTTCGAGTCGGTCGGCAAGCAAACGCCAACCTTCCTGCGGTTCTCCACCGTGGGTGGTGAGCGCGGTTCTGCCGACACTGAGCGCGACCCACGTGGCTTTGCATTGAAGTTCTACACCGAGGAAGGCAACTGGGACATTGTTGGCAACAACACGCCGGTATTCTTCATTCGCGATCCGCTGAAGTTTCCAGACTTCATTCACACCCAGAAGCGTCTGCCGCAAAGCAACCTGAAAAGCGCCCAGGCGATGTGGGATTTCTGGTCGCACTCGCCTGAGGCGTTGCACCAGGTCACCATTTTGTTCTCGGATCGTGGCATTCCTGATGGCTACCGTCACATGCACGGCTTCGGCAGCCATACCTACAGCCTGATCAGCGCCCAAGGTGAGCGTCACTGGGTGAAGTGGCACTACAAGACCAAGCAGGGGATCAAGAACCTGGCACCGGCCGAGGCATCGCGTCTGGCGGGTACTGACCCGGATTACGCTCAGCGTGACCTGTTCAATGCGATCGAGCGCGGTGATTTTCCGAAATGGAGTGTCTGCATCCAGATCATGACCGAGGCTCAGGCAGCAGCGCATTACGAGAATCCGTTCGACGTGACCAAAACCTGGTCGCAGAAAGAGTTTCCGTTGATCGAAGTCGGTGAACTCGAACTCAACCGTAACCCGCTGAACTACTTTGCCGAGGTCGAGCAGGCGGCGTTCGGGCCGAGCAACATGGTGCCGGGCGTTGGCCTTTCACCGGATCGCATGCTGCAAGGCCGTGTATTCGCCTACGCCGATGCGCACCGCTACCGCGTCGGTACCAACCACCAGCAATTGCCAGTGAATGCCCCGCGCAACCCGGTCAACACCTACCAGCGCGATGGCGCCATGGCGTTTGGCAACAATGGCGGTGCGGCACCGAACTACGAGCCTAACAGCTACATCGAGACGCCGAAGCAGGCCCCGCGTTATGCCGAGCCGGCACTGGCCCTCGATGGGGCGGCGGGTCGTTACGATCATCGCGAAGACACCGACTACTACAGCCACGCCGGTGCGCTGTTCCGGTTGATGAACGATGAGCAGAAGGCCTTGCTGATCAGCAACATCGCTGGCGCGATGGGCGGTGTGTCGTCGGATGTCGTTGACCGTCAGTTGCAGCACTTCTTCCGGGCGGACGCCGCTTATGGAGAAGGCATCGCAAAAGCGCTGGGTGTACAGCTTAACTAAGTCTAAACGAGAAGCAGAACCGCCCTCATTTGGGCGGTTTTTGCGTTATTTCACCCTGTTTTCTCGGATTTTCTTCGCTTTTGTTGCGATGAGCCAGTGACCTGGCAATCAGCTTGGTTCAAACTAGAGCCTTCAAAGCTTGTGGAGATGTAGGGCGATGCAAGGTCACCCAGACGTAATCGATTACCTCAACACGCTGCTGACAGGCGAACTGGCAGCCCGTGATCAATATTTCATCCACTCGCGGATGTACGAGGACTGGGGTTTTACCGAGCTCTACGAACGTATCAACCACGAGATGGAAGAAGAAGCACAGCACGCCGATGCGTTGATGCGCCGGATCCTGATGCTCGAAGGCACGCCACGCATGCGTCCGGATGACCTGGACATCGGCACCACCGTGCCCGACATGCTCGCCGCCGACTTGCGCCTGGAATACAAAGTCCGCGCTGCGCTGTGCAAAGGCATTGAGCTCTGCGAACAGCGCAACGACTACGTGACTCGCGAGATCCTGCGCATTCAGCTCAACGATACCGAAGAAGATCACACCTACTGGCTCGAGAAGCAGTTGGGTCTGATCAAGTTGATCGGGTTGGAGAACTACCTGCAATCGCAATTCTGATGAGGTCATTGTGGGAGCGAGCCTGCTCGCGATAGCGGTGAATCAGCCAGCAGAGATGTGACTGGCACGCCGCTAATCGCGAGCAGGCTCGCTCCCACAGAAATCCAAAAGCCCCTGTCATCGCGGAGATGACAGGGGCTTTTTTGTGTCCGGGGAGAAATCAGTCCCGATCACGCTCCAGCAACGGCTTGAGGTAGTAACCGGTGTAGGACTGCTTCATCTCGGCCACTTGCTCAGGTGTACCTACGGCGATGATCTGGCCGCCCTTGGAGCCGCCTTCCGGCCCCAGGTCCACCAGCCAGTCAGCGGTCTTGATCACGTCCAGGTTGTGCTCGATCACCACCACGGTGTTGCCGTGGTCGCGCAGGCGATGCAGCACGTCGAGCAATTGCTGGATATCGGCGAAGTGCAGGCCTGTGGTCGGTTCGTCGAGGATGTACAAGGTCTTGCCGGTGTCGCGCTTGGAAAGCTCACGGGACAGCTTGACCCGTTGGGCTTCACCGCCGGACAACGTCGTTGCCGACTGCCCGAGCTTGATGTACGACAGGCCGACATCCATCAGCGTCTGGAGCTTGCGCGCCAGTGCCGGCACCGCGTCGAAGAACACCCGGGCTTCCTCGATGGTCATCTCGAGGGTTTCGTGGATGTTCTTGCCCTTGTACTTGATCTCCAGGGTTTCACGGTTGTAGCGCTTACTCTTGCACACGTCACACGGCACATAGATGTCTGGCAGGAAGTGCATTTCCACCTTGATCAGGCCATCGCCCTGGCAGGCTTCGCAACGCCCACCCTTGACGTTGAACGAGAACCGGCCCGGCCCGTAACCCCGCGAACGGGACTCCGGCACGCCAGCGAACAGTTCGCGGATCGGCGTGAACAGCCCGGTATAGGTCGCCGGGTTGGAGCGCGGCGTGCGGCCGATCGGGCTCTGGTCGATGTCGACGACCTTATCCAGATGCTCCAGGCCCTTGATGCTGTCGTGGGCGGCAGCTTCCAGTGTGGTGGCGCCGTTCAGGGCCGTGGCGCTGAGGGGAAACAGGGTGTTGTTGATCAAGGTCGATTTGCCGGAGCCGGACACGCCGGTGACGCAGGTCAGCAGGCCGATCGGGATTTCCAGGTCGACGTTGCGCAAGTTGTTGCCACGGGCACCCTTGAGGCTCAACGACAGCTTCTTGTTGCGCGGCGTACGCTTGGCCGGAACCTTGATCTTGACCCGGCCCGACAGGTATTTGCCCGTCAGGGAGTCGGGGTGCGCCATGACTTCTTCAGCGGTGCCCTGGGCGACGATATGCCCACCATGCACGCCTGCGCCTGGGCCGATGTCCACCACGTAATCCGCCAGGCGGATTGCGTCTTCGTCGTGCTCGACCACGATGACCGTATTGCCGATGTCCCGCAGATGTTTCAGGGTCCCGAGCAGCCGGTCGTTGTCCCGCTGGTGCAGGCCGATGGACGGCTCGTCGAGGATGTACATCACCCCCACCAAGCCGGCGCCGATCTGGCTGGCCAGTCGAATACGCTGGGCTTCACCACCGGACAGGGTGTCAGCGCTGCGATCGAGGGTCAGGTAATCCAGGCCGACGTTCACCAGGAACTGCAACCGCTCGCGGATTTCCTTGAGGATCTTGTCGGCAATCTCACCCCGACGGCCGGTGAGTTTCAGGCCGCCGAAGTAATCGGTGGCATCGCCGATCGGCAGGTTGGTCACCGCCGGCAGTGTCTTTTCACCGACCCACACATGTCGCGCTTCCCGACGCAAGCGGGTGCCACGACAATCGGGGCAGGGCTGGGTGCTGAGGAACTTGGCCAGTTCTTCGCGCACGCTTGCTGATTCGGTCTCGCGGTAACGCCGCTCCAGGTTCGGAACGATGCCTTCGAACGGGTGGGAGCGTTTGACGATATCGCCGCGGTCGTTCAAGTATTTGAAGTCGACATTCTGCGAACCGCTGCCGTGCAGGATGAATTTCTGCTGATCGGCGGGCAGCTCGTTGAACGGCTCGTCCAGGCTGAACTTGTAGTGGGCCGCCAGCGACCCGAGCATCTGGAAGTAATAGACGTTGCGCCTGTCCCAGCCGCGAATCGCGCCTTCGGCCAGGGTCAGTTCGCCATTGACCAGGCGCTTGGTGTCGAAGAACTGCTTGACCCCCAGGCCATCGCAGGTCGGGCAGGCGCCGGCCGGGTTGTTGAAGGAAAACAGCTTGGGCTCCAGCTCGCTGATGGCGTGGCCGCAGATCGGGCAGGCAAAGCGTGCGGAGAAGATGATTTCCTCGCCGGGTTCGTTGTCCATCGGCGCCACCAGGGCGATGCCGTCGGCCAGTTTCAGCGCGGTCTCGAAGGACTCGGCCAGCCGCTGTTGCAGATCGGCCCGGACCTTGAAGCGGTCGACCACCACATCGATCGAATGCTTCTTCTGTTTATCCAGCTTCGGCAGTTCGTCCAGTTCGCAGAGCTTGCCGTTGACCCGGGCCCGCACGAAGCCCTGGGCGCGCAGCTCTTCGAACACCATCAGGTGCTCGCCCTTGCGCTCGCGGATGACCGGCGCCAGCAGCATCAGCTTGCTGCCTTCCGGTTGGGCCAGTACCAGGTCGACCATCTGGCTGACGGTCTGGGCTTCCAGGGGAATGTCGTGGTCGGGGCAGCGGGGAATACCGACCCGCGCATACAGCAGGCGCAGGTAGTCGTAGATCTCGGTGATGGTGCCGACCGTCGACCGCGGGTTATGGGAGGTCGACTTCTGTTCGATGGAGATCGCCGGCGACAAGCCTTCGATGGTGTCGACGTCGGGTTTTTCCATCATCGACAGGAACTGCCGGGCGTAGGCCGACAGCGACTCGACATAGCGCCGCTGGCCTTCGGCGTACAGGGTGTCGAAGGCCAGGGATGATTTGCCGGATCCGGACAGGCCGGTGATGACGATCAGTTTGTCCCGTGGCAGGGTCAGGTCGATGTTCTTCAGGTTGTGGGTACGGGCCCCACGAATCAGGATCTTGTCCAAAGTGGCCTCGCTCGGCGGGCGTCGAAAACGTAGGAGTATACGGGCAAATACTGGATGGATGCACACTATTGAAAGTGAGTTTTCAGCCATACGTGAAGACTGCGCGGCAAACGGTCGCCATATACCCTCTCAATCGATGGGACTGGTAGAATCGCCGCCGGTTCACATGAGGTTTTTCCATGCACGATCCCCACAGCGAACGCATGAGTGGCGGCGAGACCCGCGCAGCAAGCGGCCTGGCCCTGGTGTTCGCCTTCCGCATGCTGGGCATGTTCATGGTGTTGCCGGTGCTGGCGACCTATGGCATGGATCTGGCGGGCGCGACCCCGACCCTCATCGGGTTGGCGATTGGCGCTTACGGCCTGACCCAGGCGATTTTCCAGATCCCGTTCGGCATCATTTCCGACCGCATCGGCCGACGTCCCATTATTTATCTGGGCTTGATTGTCTTCGCCCTTGGCAGTTTGTTGGCGGCCAATGCCGATTCGATCTGGGGCGTGATCGCCGGACGAGTCCTACAAGGCGCTGGGGCTATTTCCGCGGCCGTCATGGCGCTGCTGTCAGACCTGACCCGCGAACAGCATCGGACCAAGGCCATGGCCATGATCGGCATGACGATCGGTCTGTCGTTCGCTGTCGCCATGGTCGTAGGCCCCTTGTTGACCCGTGCCTTTGGCTTGTCGGGCCTGTTCCTGGCGACCGGTGCCATGGCGTTGGTGGGCATCCTGATCGTGGCGTTCATGGTGCCGCGCGCCACCGGGCCGTTGCAGCACCGCGAATCCGGGGTGGCTCGCCAGGCGTTGATCCCGACGCTCAAGCACCCGGACCTGCTGCGTCTGGACCTGGGCATCTTCGTGCTCCACGCGATGCTGATGTCCAGCTTCATTGCCTTGCCGCTGGCCTTGGTCGAGAAGGCCGGCCTGCCCAAGGAACAGCATTGGTGGGTCTACCTGACTGCATTGCTGATTTCGTTCTTCGCCATGGTCCCGTTCATCATCTATGGCGAGAAGCGACGCAAAATGAAACGAGTTTTGCTCGGCGCCGTCGTGACGCTGATGCTCACTGAGCTATTCTTCTGGCAGTTCGGTGATAGCCTGCGGGCCCTGGTGATCGGGACGGTGGTGTTCTTCACTGCGTTCAATTTGCTGGAGGCGTCGCTGCCGTCGCTGATCAGCAAGGTTTCACCGGCGGGTGGCAAGGGCACGGCGATGGGGATTTATTCCACCAGCCAGTTCCTGGGTTCGGCGTTGGGCGGGAGCCTTGGCGGCTGGTTGTTCCAACATGGCGGTTTGTCGGTTGTGTTCCTGGGTTGCGCCGCGCTGGCTGCACTTTGGCTCGTTTTTGCTGTTACCATGCGCGAACCTCCGTATGTGACGAGCCTGCGCTTGCCGTTGTCGCCCGAAGCCATCCGCGAAGCAGGCCTGACCGAGCGCCTTAAGGCCGTCGTTGGAGTAACCGATGCAGTGGTGGTCGCCGACGAAGCGGCCGTTTATATCAAACTGGACACCGAATTATTGGATCGTGCGACGCTCGAGCGCCTGGTGAACAACCCGGCCCCGACCACGTGCGAAGCCTAGGAGAACGTTATGGCCCGTGGGGTTAACAAAGTCATATTGGTCGGTACTTGCGGCCAGGATCCCGAAGTTCGCTACCTGCCTAACGGCAACGCCGTGACCAACCTGAGTCTGGCGACCAGCGAACAGTGGACCGACAAACAGACCGGCCAGAAGGTCGAGAAAACCGAATGGCACCGCGTGTCGATGTTCGGCAAAGTGGCCGAGATCGCCGGCGAATACCTGCGCAAGGGTTCGCAGGTGTACATCGAAGGAAAACTGCAGACCCGCGAGTGGGAAAAAGACGGCATCAAGCGCTACACCACTGAAATCGTGGTCGACATGCAAGGCACCATGCAACTGCTGGGCGGCCGTCCACAGGGCGACCAGCAAGCTGCCGGCAACAATTACCAGCAGTCGGCCCCGGCCCCGCGTCAGCAAGCGCCTCGTCCACAGCAGTCGGCTCCACAGCCACAACGCGAACGCCCGGCCCCACAACAGGCCGCGCCGCAACCGGCTCCGGATTTCGACAGCTTTGATGATGATATTCCGTTCTAACCTACATAAAATTTAGTTGTAAAGGTAAGCGGGTTTTTTGGAGTTGAAACTCTTTACTCGCTGATCTTTAGAGTCAGATGAAAACCCTCTTCGCTGTAAAGCCTGGAGGGTTTTTTTTCGCCCTGTGTAAAGCTGAGCTGCGATTTTCCACAAGCACGCAATGTAAAGGTGGGGGGGATGGAAGGGAGGAGGGGGCGGCACCTTTCGGGACAAAATAAGCGTTACGAAATGAATTAATCATAAATAATCTTCTGATAGACAGGCGTTTGCTTGGCGCTGTGCTTGATGCGCCGCACTGAGCTGCCGGTGATGAGTTGCCCGCCGAGAAGAAGATTACCGCAAGGAGATCGCGGTTCGAAAAGCTGCTGTCTTAATACCCTTATTGCTTCTGCACCTAATTCATCGCGGGGTACGTGAAGCGTGGTGAGCGGTACATCGTTGATGTCCGCCAGGTTGAACCCGTCCATGCTCATCACTGAAACATCGTGAGGAACCCTCAAGCCAGCACTCTGGAGTGCTTTAACTGCCCCGGCTGCCATGAAGTCACCCCCGGCCAGGATGGCCGTCGGTCGGTCGTCAGGTGCGCAATTTGCCATGAAGGCCGCCACCCGCGCTTCAGATTCAGCACTGCCGAAGCCTTCGGAAATTATTTGATGTTTCGCTTCGACAAACTCGAGATTCTGCTCCTTCCATGCGTCACGAATTCCACGCATTCGAAGGTCCATCGTGTATCGCCTGAGACACTGGAGGGTTAGCACATTTCGGTGGCCCATCTGAAATAGATAATTAATCGAAAAATGACCGATTAAAAAGTGGTCGGGCGATATCGAGGGCAGGCGCATGCTGCGATCAATGCAGTTGATCAGCACAGTCGGCTTGCTGAGATCGGCTGCAAGTTGGTGTATGTGCGGGTCATCAATACCAATCAGGATCGCGGCATCGGTGTCCTTCTGGTTCATCTTTTCCAAAAACAGTAATGCGTCGCTATCGACCTCTTCGAGCTCACAGTAGCGGACTCGGACATCATGCTGCGCGACCGCCTGCGTGATGCCCTGGATAACTTTGTAGTAGAAAATATCAGAGCGCACGTTGAAGGCGCGCGAGGGCGCGAAGATGGTCAGCCCGTTGAGCAGGAAACGACCATTGGCGAGGTCTTCCATCACGCCGTGCTGACGAGCTGCAGCCAACACTTTTTGTCTCGTCGCCGGGCGGGTATTTGATTTACCGGCAAGCACCCGCGACACCGTCGCTATGGACAGGCCAGTCTGTGCCGCGATTTCCGCTATGCGTAATTTTCCCATCGTGGCTTATCCATTGAGACAATTTATGTAAAGGCTTTCATAGCAGAAAAAGGCCACCCATCCTAGCGTCCTTGGGTATCTGTCACGCCATAATTGAGGAAAATGTAAATTTATACATTGTTACTCCTGTACCTATCAGGAGCCGTTGCCATAGCGTTAAGCCTCAAATAAAAACAAAACGCCGGAAAATCCGGTGACAGGCGAAGAGTTGATGACTATCGATATCGAACGCAATGCTCGACTTTCGGCCAAGCAAAAATCCATCCCTCACCTGCGTTGGTGGATGCTTTCCCTGTTTTTGCTCGGCGTTACCGTAAACTATATAACTCGCAATTCATTAGGCATATTGGCGCCGGAGTTAAAAACCACGTTCAGCATGTCAACTGAACAATACTCGTGGGTGGTCGCCTCTTTCCAACTTGCTTATACAATTTTCCAACCCATCTGCGGATGGCTGATCGATGCTATCGGGCTCAAACTCGGCTTCGTGGTATGCGCCGTCATATGGTCGGTGATGTGCCTTCTTCATGCCGGGGCTGTGAGTTGGGTACACCTGGCGATTCTGCGTTTTTTTATGGGGGCCTCGGAGGCAGCGGCTACACCTGCGAATGCCAAGGCGATAGGGGACTGGTTTCCAAAAAAAGAACGACCTATCGCCGCAGGCTGGGCCGGGGTTGGGTTTTCTTTGGGGGCCATGCTCGCCCCTCCCATCATCTACGTGGCCCATGTATCTCTGGGCTGGCAGGGCGCATTTCTAATTTCAGGAGGGATCGGCCTGATCTGGGCCGCCGTCTGGGGATGGCTCTACCACGCCCCCAATATCCACCCGCGCTTATCGCCCAATGAGTTAGAGCATATTCAACAAGACGGCGAAAAAATCGGCCAGCAAATGCCATTTTTTAAAGCGTTGAAAAAGATTGGCCGGGACAAACGGTTTTACGGTATCGCGCTTCCCGCCTTCATGGCAGAACCCGCATGGGCAGTGATGAGTTTTTGGGTGCCGCTGTACCTGGCCAATGAAAGAGGAATGGACCTGAAGCAAATCGTATTGTTTGCTTGGGTTCCCTTTCTGGCGGCGGACCTCGGCAGTATTGCAAGCGGCTATCTATCACGTGCTTACCATCGGATTTTCAAATGCACGCGGGTGAACTCAATAGTCGCCAGTTCAATCACGGGTGCGTTCCTGATGTTTTCGTTAGCCGTGATGACTCAGGTGGAAGACCCCTATGTTGCGATTGCGCTTATTTCCGTCGGAGGTTTTGGCCACCAGATTATTTCGTGCATGTTGAGTGCACTGGTAGTCGAAACGTTTGATCGAGATGAGTTGGCGACTGTTAACGGAATGCGAGGCTCATGCGCCTGGATTGCCAGCTTTATTTTCTCGCTGATCATCGGTGTCAGCGTGGACAAAATAGGATTCAACCCATTGTTCATTGCAATGGGGCTCTTTGATTTTATAGGTGCATTTTTCATGATTTTGTTTATCGCAGACAGAACCTCCAAACCTAAAGCGGTGCGTGCACGATGAAATCACTTAAAGTCTGGGCGTTACAGGCCCAGGAAAAAGGCTACATCGAGCTCCTGGTTGAGGACCGACATCTATTCAGAATCTATATTCTCGAAGACGGTTTGGCGCGTGTTCTGCTTATGCGGGCAGGCACGTTGGCACTGGATCGGACCTGGAGTATTGCGCCTCGGGAGGACGTCGCCTGGGAGGGCCGGCCCCGCGAGTCTGTCGCTGATTTTTCTTTGCCCGCGTACCGGGTCGAAGAGTTTCAGGATCGATTGGTGCTCACGACCAAAAAACTACGCATCACTGTGAATCATCCGCTGTGGTTACAGTGGGAATACCATGATGGCCAAACCTGGAGACCGTTGGTCTCGGATCGGCCCACCGGTGCGTATTCGCTTAACGCTCATGGTGATGGCGTAGAGCATTACCAGCTTCGCGCGCCTGAACATCGCTACTACGGGCTCGGCGAAAAAACCGGCGATTTGAATCGCACCGGCAGGCGTTTTGAAATGCGTAATCTGGATGCAATGGGATATGACGCTGCGAGTACCGACCCCCTGTACAAGCATATTCCCTTTGTCATCACGCACCAGGAACACGCAAGCTTCGGGATGTTTTATGACAACCTGAACACCAGCCTATTTGATCTGGGTAACGAGCTGGATAATTATCACCGGCCCTATCGTCGGTACACAGCGGATGCCGGGGACCTCGACTACTGGGTACTTGCAGGCCCCCGCATACTGGACGTGACGAAGTCTTTCGTTCGTCTGACCGGACGCACATTGTTTCTGCCTAAATGGAGCCTGGGCTACAGCGGCTCAACCATGCATTACACCGATGCCGAAAATGCACAGGAACAGTTGCTTGAGTTTCTTGATCTCTGCCGTCAGCACGATATTCCCTGTGACTCTTTTCAACTGTCATCCGGGTATACGTCCATTGGCGAAAAACGCTATGTGTTCAACTGGAACTCTGAAAAAGTCCCGGATCCAAAGGCGCTTGCTCAGGCATACCGTGATGCAGGGGTCAGACTGATTGCCAACATCAAGCCTTGTCTCCTGCAGGACCATCCGCGCTACGCCGAGGTAGCCAGTCAAAAGATGTTCATTACCGATTCTGAACACGACAGGCCAGAGCGGTCGGTCTTCTGGGACGATGAAGGTTCCCATCTGGACTTCACCAATCCGGACGCTATTAGTTGGTGGCAGTCAAATGTCACGTCACAGCTTTTGGAACTAGGTATTGAATGTACGTGGAACGATAACAATGAGTTTGAAGTGTGGGACGGCGAGGCGCGCTGCCAAGGCTTCGGGCGCGAGATAGCAATCAAACATATCCGGCCCGTCATGGCATTGCTGATGATGAGAGCGTCTTTAGAGGCACAACAGCGGTTCTCACCGTCAGAGCGGCCCTACCTCATCTCACGCTCAGGTTGTGCCGGTATGCAGCGCTATGTTCAGACCTGGAGCGGTGATAACCGAACCAACTGGAATACCATCCGCTACAACACCCGCATGGGCTTGGGTATGAGCCTGTCGGGGTTGTACAACGTGGGGCACGATGTAGGTGGGTTCTCCGGTAATAAGCCGGATCCCGAGCTGTTTGTTCGTTGGGTCCAGAATGGCGTGATGCATCCCCGTTTCACCATTCACTCCTGGAACGACGATGGCACCGTCAATGAGCCATGGATGCATCCAACGGTTACCGATGCGGTCCGTGACGCCATTCGGCTCAGATACAGGCTGATGCCTTATTTCTATACCTTACTGTGGCAAGCGAGTAACGAGGATGAGCCCATTTTGCGACCTACGTTTCTTGACCACGAGTACGATCTTCAAACGTTCGAAGAAAACGACGAGTTCCTGCTGGGCCGAGACCTCCTCGTCGCTAGCGTCGTAGAGGAAGGCGTACGCGAGCGCGAGGTGTGGCTACCCCTGAACGCGACAGGATGGTGCGACTGGCATACAGGTGATTGGTACGAAGGCGGCCAATCCGTTTCTTTGGATGCGCCTTTGGAACGTTTGCCATTGTTGGTGAGAGGGGGTGCTGCGATACCGGCCGGTGAATGCCACAAGCTTAATGACCCCTCTCTTGATCGGCATCGCGAGCTGGTGATTTTTCCTGCACCTTCAGGCTCCTCCAGCGGCGTTTTATTTGAAGATGACGGCATCAGTCATGGCTGGAAAAGCGGAAATAGCCTTGTGATCAGATGGACCATTGAATATGCCCTGGACTTCATTGATTTGAAGATATCTAAAACAGGGGATTTTCGTCCGGCGTGGGAGCAGCTTGAGGTGTCCTTGAAGGTCACGGATGCGAGAACCTTGAGAATCAATGGCAATAGCGGCAGCGCGTTAAAGTTGGCCGAAATTGCGGACCATAAACTTCATTGATTTCCGAAGAAGGCTTGCCCTCCCGGTCCAGGCTTGCGGTTTCTTCGATCAGAGCCATATGGCCCGGGCGTTCAAGAAAGTGGTTGGCGTGACGCCCGGCAGCTTCCGTAACAGTCGCGCCTGAATCTGTACGCCCCTCATACCCTTCACGCCCGATAGTCCGCCGGCAACTCATGCCGCGTGGGCGTCTTCTCTTCGTGATAGTGCGGTTTGCCCACCTGGGAATTCATCAAGGTCGAATTGGCCAGGATTGTCTCGGTCAGCAAACAGTCCTCACCTTCCTGGAACCAGCAAGCCAGCGCTGAGTTTCGATTGCCGTGCATGTCTACGACGTCCGGCCAGTTTTCCACGTCGTGCGTGTCACTGGGCGTGATGTCGGGGTAATGCTTGGGCGGTAGAACCAGTGCATCGCCGGGCCGCAGCCACAGGTCGGCCAGATAGATCTCTCTCGACGCAGGCCGCCAGCGGGCGACGCTGATTACCAGTGGCAGGCGCCCGTAGCGGGAAAAAAATGCGTGGGGGAAGTTGTGATATTCGAGGTCGGTCGGGTTGTATGTCAGCAGCTCACGCTGGCGCGCCGGCCCCAGGTAGGGCGATTGGTGGCCCGCCCATTTGCCGTAGGTGTATTGGCCCAGAATCAGTTGGTCATATTCAAAACGCATGCATTCGCCGTTTCCGAGCAAGGTCATGCCGAAGGCTTGTGCCGTAGCCTTCGTTGCCCAGATGGCTTCGTAATGCACTTCCTTGGCGTGGAAGTCGAATGCCTTGATCCTGTAGGAACCAGTGCTCGTTGGCACCTCACGGTCTTTCCAGCTGATGCCGGAGTAGCGGGTGCCCAGCGACAGGGTCGGGTTCTCGGGGCTGAGGGGGATCAGGTTGCCGCGCACCTGGGCACTTGGCTGCGCCAGCCCATGGTCATTGAACAGATAGGGAAACTGGCGGGGATCGAGCGCCGATTCCACGCCGTCGCCGATAAAGGGAACGCAGTTGAAGACTTGCATCGTATATAGACCACTCACGCAAGAGGGCTGCAGGAAAGGCGGTCAATCGCCTGTTGGAAACCCGCCGACCCGGCGCCAGGGCCGGATCGGCTGAGTCTGCTCGACATCAACTGTATGGGTGGTGCTGTTCGCGCAACCAGTCCATGCCGTGCGGTGCGCGCCAAGGCCTGACGGCGGCGCGTTTTTCAACCTGGGTCAGGCACAAGGCGTCCATCCAGTAGTAGACCATCAATAGATGAAACACCCCATCGCCACGTCGATCCCAGATCACGTCGTCCTGCTGACGACCCGGTTCAATGGGTTTGAGTCGGCAGTCGGCCTGGTCATACATGCCTTGCAGGCAAGTGCCCGTCTCGTAGTTGATCAGCAACACTGGGTGGTTGATTTCGGGATAGGGTTTTTCCAGCTCGGGCATGTACCAGAATTGCCCAGGGTTGTACCTGTCCGGCGTTTGCATGGCGATGCGGGTCTTGTTTTGTGGATCGGTGGCCAGTGCCGGTTTGTCGCCGGTGTTGTTGCGCACGATGTACAGCACGGTGCGCGGGTCTTCCTCGGTCTTTTCCGTTTGCACCAGTTTGACTTTGCCAAATGAGTCGTGGGAAAGGCGCGCCTTGACCTTCACCGTTGGGTTGAGGCCTTTGCCTGGCTGGCCAAAACCGGCGATGAGACCGTCGACGCCGGGCACTTCGAAGTCGTTCCCGGCCAGCACATAGGTCAGGCCGGACGAAGGGTTGGGCTGCATGTTCTTGGTCAGCGTGTCCCAACGGTTGAGCGCCGTGTCGCTGGCGCCATTGAGCAGCAGGGCTTCACGCATGGCGCGCGTCGGGTAGTAGCGTGCGTCGCGGGGCCAGCGCTCAGTCGCCATCAGCAACTTGTGGCCGCTTTTTTGTTTGAGCAGCAGGGCCAGTGCATCCCAGAACTGTTCAAAGTCCGTGGAGGACGCATTTGCTGCGGGTGGGTAGTGAAAGCTTTCGCTGGTGTCTTTGTTTTTGTTATCGATGAACACCATTCGCAGGGCGGGGCCTGTCGCCGTGCCTCTGGGGGTTATTTGCCGATCGGAGCGACCGAGAACCACCACCGACTCCTGCCAGTTTGCCTCGATTTCCGCCTTGTAACTGGTGTACCACTGGTAAGCCTGTTCCAGTGCCGTACGGGTATCGCCTTCCTTGATGAAGCGATAGACCGGGGCGAGTTTCACCTCCACGACCTTGGGATCATCGGGCAGCGATTCACGCCATTTGCCGAAGTCGGCGTTGCAATTGCTCGGGTCCACCGCATTGAAATTGATCGAATGCGTACCGCCCTGGGTGGTCAGGTTGGCGTTGCGATGGGCTACGTTTTTCTTGATCGTTTCCGAGATCGCGGTCGAAGCGCTCCCGCTGACGAATGCGCCGTATTCGGCCTTGACCATCGCATCAAGGGTGTTGGTCTGGCTGAGGTAAGTCTTGAGCGCGGTCATCGCATAGTTCAGCGAGCCACCCACGATGACCTCGTTGACGATATCGGCGCCGAAATCGACGAAGAAGTTGAAAAACGGCTTCGGATCGCGCGGATCAAAGGCCTTGGGCAGTTCGCCGATGCGCGTCTTGAAGTTGTCAGTCGTGTTGGCCGGGTTGACCTCGAAGGTCAATTTCCATAACCGCACCGCGTGGCTGTAGAGCACGGCTTCGCGCTCTTCGAGCTTTTTGATATCGCTGCCAAAGGTGGCTTTGAAGCCGGCGGAAAAGGCGCCATATTTGCCGGAGGCTTCGACACTCAACTGGATATGTTTTTCGTACTCGTCGCGGGAGGAAAACGTCTCGGTGGCGTAGTCTTCCTTGGTGACCGTGCTCATGGTGACGTTTTTGCCCACGTTGTAAAACGTGCTTTTGTACGGCACGGCACGCTTGCCCGATTCGGTATCACCGACTTTCTGGCATTCGTTGCTCTCACCGGCCCAATCGAGCCGGTTCAGTCCGCGACCCAATAATTGCGAGCCGCCGATATCTCGCGGATCGTTGCTCGAGCTGCCCTTCAGTCCATCGTTCATCGCCTTTCTCCCATCGCTCAGGTTGTATCAATTGGTTCCAATTGATGGGTTCAGTATCTGGAGGCGCGCCATAAGCGGACAGTCCAGAGCGGTGTCAGTCTGGTATCAGTTTGGTATCAGGCAAATAGCCATCCTCCCGTTAACGCCGCCGATGCGCAGGAGTACACTCGATCAGCTGCCGCTGGCCTCAATCTCGGGAGTGCTGTTACCGATATAGGATCGGTATTCAAAATTGGCGTGCTTGCCCAGGGTGCAAGGGGCGGCCGGGGCGATCAACATGGACTCCAGACACAACGCGTTTCCTGCCTTGCCCAAGCGCGATACCTTGGTGTCCGACGGCCGTGTCCTACTCGACGCCGGGTCGTTGAAAGGGCTGCGCAAACAGCATGGCCTGAGCCAGGAAACCTTGGCCGAAGCCTGCCTGAACCGACACCTGTGCGTGTCAATCGCCTCCATCAAGCGCGCCGAAACCGGCAAACCGGTGCTCTACCGCACGGCCCGACACCTGGCTACGGCCTTCGGGGTTGATGTGAGCGCACTGTTGGGAGACCCCGTCTCGGCGGCCCTGGTCGAAATCGAACAGACGATTACCGACTTGCACGAGACGGCTTTTGCGCAACAGGCGCTGAAGCAGATCGATGAGGCCGTCGTCCGCTATGTGCTGGAGCTGTCCTTTTGCATCGATGGGCTGCCAGAGGCGGTCCCTTTGGTGCTCGCGGACGAAATTGAGCGCCTGGTCCGTCAGTTCGGTGGCGTTCCTCTGGGTACGACGCAGGGTGTGGTGATCGCCCAGTTCGGTTCTCCGCAAGCGTATCGCAGTGATAGCGAGCGAGGTCTGTTATGCGCGCTGGCGCTGAGCCGAGAACAATTCGTGAAGCCGGGGCATGCCTTATTGCTGCGGCTCGTGCGCCTGAGTGCCGAAGCGACGCAGCTGCACGCTGAAGCCATCTTGCTTGCGCAACAGCCGTTGTCTGATCGCCATGGCCACGCGCCGGTGTATGTTGCGCAGAACTTGCTCGAACAACTCGCTGCCCGATTTGAGTTTTCGCCCACCGACGATGAGTTTGGTGCGTATCGAAAATGCTTGCGCCTGCGCAGCCTCGACGAAAACGCGCCGCGTCCATTGGTAGGGCGGGCCATTGAGTTGTTGCAGTTCAAGGGCGTGATCGAGGCCACCCAGGAGTGCCAGGACGGGCATGTGGTCTACGTGCGTGGCATGGCGGGTATTGGCAAGAGCCGCCTGGTCAGCGAATTTTTCGAAATGGCCCGGCAGTGTGGGTTTGCCTGTCATCGCGGCGATGTGCTGGATTTCGGCATGGACAACAGCCTCTGGCCCTTGGGGCAGTTGGTGAGCAGTCTGCTCGGTCTGGGCGGATCGACCCCGATCCGCGGGGCGCTACTGGAGGCCGCGTTGTCGCGCCTGAAAGTGGCCCCCGAGCACCTAATGTTCCTGCAGGTGCTGACGGGCGTATCGTCTGCCGAGGCGCCCATCTTGTATGCCGCGATGAGCAACCAGGCCCGCACCCAAGGGCTGTTCCACGCTTTGCTTGAGGTGTTGCTGCGAATCGCGGTGCAACAACCTTTGTTGATCTGCCTCGAAGACTTGCACTGGGGCGACGCTGCGCTGTTTGCGATGCTGGGCAAACTGCTCAACGCCACGGATGAGGCGCCGGTCGTCTGGCTGCTGACGTCCCGCCCCGAAGGTGACCCGCTGGAAAGCCACATCCGTGCGCATTCCAGTAACCCTATGAGTCTGCTCGACATCGCGCCGATCCGGGCACGTGAGGCCACCGTCCTGGCGGATCAATTCAGCGATGTCGATCCGCGCTACCGGGCTGACTGCGTCACACGCGCCCAGGGCAATCCGCTGTACCTGACGCAATTGTTGTCGAGTCAGGAGGGCGTTTTCCCCGACAGCCTGCGGCATTTGGTCCAGACCCGCTTTGACAAGCTGGCCCCCGACCAACGTCGCGCCCTGCATTACGCCGCGGTCCTGGGCAATAGGTTCGAACTCACGCTCTGGCGCGAAGCGCTGGGGCAGCCGGATTATTTTCCGACGGCGGATATGCGCCAGGGGCTGCTGCGCGAAGTTGAGTCGGGTAGCTATCTGTTTGTCCACGATCTGGTCATGCACTGTCTCTACGATGCGATGCCGGTGGTCCTTCGTGAGCAGTTGCATCGTGAGGTGGCGAGCCTCTACCGCGAGCGCGACCGGGTTCTCTACGCCCAGCACTTGCTCAGGGCCAATGATCCGGCTGCGTTCGACGCGCTGTTGGCCGCCATGAGCGAAAAACGACTCGCCTGTCAGTACGACAGCGTTCTTGCGCTGGCCCGTCAATGCGCTGTGTTTGTCGAGCGCACGCGCAGCAATTTTCCGCTCGCGTTGTTGTGCGGCCAGGCCTGTTCCGGCCTGGGCCAGACCGTTGAAGCGCGGGAGCATTTTCAGCGGGCGCTGGCTTTGGCTGAACAATCGCAAGATCAGATCGAGTCAGCGCTGGAACTTGCGGCGGTCCTCAATACGCTCGATTGCCTGGACGAGGAAGAACGTCTGATTGAAGAGATGTTGCCCATCGCCCGGGCCATGGAGGCAGATACGGCCCTGGCCCGGCTGTTTCACCTTCGCGGCAACATCTATTTCCCGCGCGGCAACTATGCAGAGTGTCGCCGGCTGCATGAAGAGGCCTTGTCCTTTGCGCGTATCGGTAGGCATCTGGAAATCGAGGCCAAGGCCCTGAGTGGGATCGGTGATTCGTACTACGCACAAGGGCGCATGCAGACCGCCTACGAAGTCTTCGATCAATGCGTACGTCTGTGCGAGCGCAATGGGCTGGTGTATGTGGAGGCGGGTAATCGCAGTGCGCGGGGATCGGCGCAGTTTTATCTGGGGCAGCCGGAACAGGCATTGCGCGATGCCACGGATGCCATCGAACGCAGCGGCAAGATTGGCAATCATCGAGCAGAAGTTTTCTCACGGCTGACCGCTGCCTGGGTGCTGGTGGCAAGCGCTCAGGACGCGTTGGCAGAGCAAGAGTTGACCTGCGCCTTGGCGCTTGCGCGCAACCTTGGCGCCAGCCGTTTCGAAGCGATCTTGCTGGAAGGGCTGGCGCGGGTGGCGTTGCATCGGGGCGAGCGCGGGCTGGCGCAGGCATTGATCATGGACGCGGCGAGTCTGGTTGAACGCTTCGAGTTGCAGCGTTACATCGGACCTTGGGTCTACGGCAGCCTGGCGCTGATGGTCGACGATACGCAGCTTTGCGAGCAGGCACTCTTGAAGGGGGAGGCTCTGCTCACCCGGGCCTGCCTGGCCCATAACGCGTTACGCTTTCGAGTGGCCGCCGCTGAAATCTGCCTGTTGGCGGGGAACAATGAACAGGCGATTTGGCATGGGCAACAGATGGCGACATTGCCCGAGTCCGCGTCGTGCGCGTGGGTCAGCCATCATGTGCGGTTGATCGGTGTGGCTGGGCAGTGGTTGCGCGGCGGTGATCAAGGGAGCGCAGAGAAGTTACGAGGGCTTCAGCGCGAAGCGCAGCAGATGGGCTTTGTGGCGACGATGCCGAGGTTACTGCAGGTTCTTTTATGACCGCAGTGCTCAAGTTTTACTGAGATCGGAGCCTGAATGGCGGGCATTTTAAGCGCCTCTTCAAAACCGCGCTTCGGTTACGAGGCGCGGTTTTTTTAGGCTTGCCGTTTGCTGTGCGCAGCGTAACTCAGCGGTCGGCAGCCAAAAACTGCTCAGTGCTCACCACACTCGCATAGGCAAACCCCAGGGCCGACATGAAGGCCGCATGTACCTGGGCCGCCGGGACAACGAGGCCGTTGAATTCCAGGTCGCGGGTGGCGCAGGCATCGTGGATCACCGTGACGCCGTAGCCCAGGTCTGCCGCAGCGCGGGTGACGCCGTCGATGCACATGTGGCTCATGCTACCGACGATCACCAGTTGCTCGATGCCGTGCTGGTCGAGGATCGATTGCAGTTCGGTTTCGCGAAACGAGTTGACGAAGTGTTTGAGCACCACTGGCTCATCGGCACGGTTGAGCACCTTGGGGTGCAACTGCGCGCCTTCGGAGCCCGGGGTGAAGAACGGCGCGGAGTCGGAGGTGAATTCGTGGCGGATGTGCACCACTTGATCCCCGGCCTGGCGAAAGGCTTCGATCATCCTTGCGGCATTATCGGCGGCGGCTTCGGCACCGACCAATGGCCATTTTCCCTGGGGGAAGTAGTCGTTCTGGATATCGACTACGATGAGCGTTTGCTTGGACATGGAGGCTTCCTCGATCACATTGGGTGTGAAGCCAGTATTGGCTTTTACCGGCGATTCGAGGATTGGCCGCAACGACAATAAGCGAGGGAAAACTGACAATGGCGCAGCAAAGGGCAATCGCCGAACTCGGGGTGCTCATCTATCCCGGCGCGCAATTGGCGGCGGTGCATGGTTTGACCGATCTGTTCGCCGTGGCGCAGCGGATCGCCGCCGAGCAGGCCAGCCCGCAACTGGCGCGACTGCGGGTAAGCCACTGGCGGGCGCAGAACGGCGAGATTCCGCTGCGAGTGTTCGACAGCGAGGCTGGCCCTGAGGGCAAGCTGGCTGCGTTGCTGATTCCGCCGTCCATCGCCGGTTTCAGTGAGGGGCAGGCCTCCCAGGCGCTGTTGGCCTGGCTGCGCGCGCAGCACGCTGGCGGTACGGTGTTGGGCGGGGTGTGTGTCGGTTCGATTCTGTTGGCCGAAAGCGGCCTGCTCGATGGGCGCAGCGCCACGACCCACTGGACCTCGGCCAAGGCTTTTGCTGCGCGTTACCCGAAGATCAAACTCAACGCCGACAAACCCATCGTCGACGACGGCGACCTGATCACCACGGCCGGGCTGATGGCCTGGTCGGAGCTGGGGTTGCGGTTGGTTGACCGCCTGCTCGGGCCCAGCATCGCCACGCGCACGGCGCAATTTCTGGTGATCGAGCACAGCGACAGCGCAAGCCAGTGCGGCAGTAACTTTGCGCCGATTCTTGGGCATGGCGACGCGGCGATCCTCAAGGTTCAGCACTGGTTGCAAGGCACCGGTGCGGTGGACGTATCCCTCGGTGCAATGGCCGAATGGGCCGGGCTGGAAGAGCGCACGTTCCTGCGCAGGTTTCGCGCCGCCACCGGACTCAAGCCCACCGAGTACTGCCAGCACCTGCGGGTTGGCAAGGCCCGGGAAATGTTGGAATTCACCAATGGCACCATCGACCACATTGCCTGGACCGTCGGTTACCAGGACCCGAGCGCTTTTCGAGCGACATTCAAGAAAATTACCGGGTTGGCGCCGAGTGATTATCGGGCGAAGTTTGGGGTCACGCCTGGGGGTGTTTCAAAGCCGCAGTGAATCCATTTGTGTGTGCTCCTGCCGTCGTGCAATTTGCCGGATGCCTGCTGATGGTCGTGCAGAATGAAACGGGCCAGGTGCCATCTTTTCCCCGCGCTACGCTGTTTCCTTGACCATCCGTCCCTTGCTCCCCCGTTGGCTTGATCTCTGCACCCCTTTACCTACAGTGCATCGAGCACAGGTAAAAGGGCAACGCATGACATCGATCAATCGCAACAAAACGGTAGTGGCCCATTCGGTCAACCCTCACGCACCGCTCCATGAAGTCGAAACCAATCGTGCCTTGGCCCGTTGGCTGGCGCAGATCCTGGGGTTTGAGTACGGCGGCACTTATGACGAGCAGCACCATGCCGGGCGCGACCTGTATCTGTTGCCTACGCAAACCCTGATTGGTGCAGAGGCTGCGCGGCGGTTGGGTGTAAAGGGGGCCGAGGATTTATGGGGCGGCTACGTCGAGCATGATTTCATTTGCACCAAGGCGATTACCCACGGTCTGCTGAATAAGGATGCGGTCGCCCCCCAAGGTTGGTCAGCGCTGTTTGCCAAGCTCACCCAGGGCGCGGTGCTTGATGGCGTGAGTGTTTTTTCGCTCCAGGATGCGCGCCCGGCTGCCGAGCATCTGCTGTGCGCAGGGCCGATCCGTTTCAAGCCGATCCATGCCAGTGCGGGGCGCGATCAACGGGTGATCCAGAACCTGGCGCAGTTCGATGAAATCGTCGCCGAGCCTGAGGTCCAGGCGCTGTTTCGCGATGGCGTGGTGCTGGAGCAGAACCTCAGTGAGGTCCAGACCCAGAGCGTCGGCCAGAGCTTCATCAACGGCAAGGTCTTGAGTTATTGCGGGGTGCAACACCTGACCCGCGACAGCGAGGGGCTGGAGGTGTACGGCGGCTCGGATCTGCTGGTGGTGGAGGGTGGCTACATCGAGTTGCTCAGGCTCGACCTGCCCGACGATGTGCGTGAAGCGGTGCGGTTGGCGCAAGTGTTTGACGACGCTGCCATCCAGGCTTATCCGCGCTTTTTTGCCTCGCGGCGCAACTACGACATCGCCCAAGGCCTCGATGTCGGCGGCCAGCCCCGTGGCGGCGTGCTGGAACAGTCATGGCGCATGGGCGGGGCCAGCAGCGCGGAGCTCGCGGCGTTGCAGGTGTTCGTCGAGGATCCCTCGACCAGCGCAGTCCGGGTGTCCTCGGTGGAGACCTACATCGACCAACCGTTGCCGCCAGGGGCCAAGGAGGTGTATCGCGGCGCGGCGCACAATGGAGACTTCCTTCTCAAATACGTAACGGTTCATTCCTATGACGGCTAGAAGCGAAACCATTCAGATCGAGATCGACGATGAACGGATGAACGGGACCTTCCTCAGCCCCAAGTCGAAAGTGCCCGGCGTGTTGTTCGTGCACGGTTGGGGCGGCAGCCAGGAGCGCGACCTGGAACGGGCCAAGGGCATCGCCGGCCTGGGCTGCGTGTGCCTGACCTTTGATTTGCGCGGGCATACCAAAGGCGCGGGCATTCCCTTGGCCCGGGTCACACGGGAAGATAATTTGCGGGATCTGTTGGCGGCCTATGATCGGCTGCTCGCTCACCCGGCCTTGGACACCTCGGCGATTGCAGTGGTGGGCACCAGCTACGGCGGTTACCTGGCTTCGATCCTGACCTCACTGCGGCCGGTGCGCTGGCTGGCGTTGCGCGTACCGGCGCTGTACCGCGATGAGCAATGGCACACGCCCAAGCGCGAGCTGGATAAAACCGACCTGCTGGATTACCGCAGCACCCTGGTGCACGCCGACACCAATCGCGCCTTGCACGCGTGTTCGCAGTTCACCGGTGATGTGTTGCTGGTGGAGTCCGAGACCGACGACCATGTGCCCCACGCCACCATCATGAGCTACCGCGCTGCGTGTCAGCAGACCCATTCGCTGACCCATCGGATCATCGACGGCGCCGACCATGCCCTGAGCGACCCCGTGTCACAGCAGGCTTACACCTCGATCCTGGTGGACTGGATCACGGAAATGGTGGTGGGAGAGCGGTTGAGCATTATTCAGGAGCGGTAGTTCTGTGGTGTTAGGACTGGCCTCTTCGCGAGCAAGCCCGCTCCCACATGAATCTCCATAACCCCTGTGGGAGCGGGCTTGCTCGCGAAGGGGCCAGCCCAGGCAACCTATAACTCAGGCGCTCTTCATCACTTGAGCCCAGGCTTGACCCGCAACGCCTTCGCCTTCGCCTCAATCACCAAGTACATCAGCACCGTGATCAGCAACGGCAGGATGAAGTAGATCGCCCGGTAGGCAATCAGCCCCGCCAGCAGGCTGCCCCGCGAAACCTCATGCTGCAGCAGCGCAATAAACACCGCCTCCAGCACCCCAAGCCCCGCCGGGATGTGCGTGATCACCCCGGCAATGCTGCTGATTAGCAGTACCCCGAGCACTACCGGGTAGTCCAGCTTGCTCGGCAGCAAGGTGAAAATCACCGCGGCCATCAACGACCAGTTCAACGCTCCCAGCGCCAGTTGCAGTACGGCCATGCGCAGGGACGGCAGGTTGATTTCCATGCCGCGAATCGTCCAGGCCCGCCGCTTGGAAAACTGACAGGCCACCAGATAGCCGGCGCTCACCACCAACAACAGCACGCCCACGCCTTGCAGCGCATTGCTGCTCAGTTTCCAGCCCGGTGGCATCGTCACCAGGCCGCTGCTGAACACCACCCCGGCCAGGGTCATGTAGCCGAACCAGTTGGTGGCCAGGCTCAGGCCGAGGATCTTGGCAATGTTGCCGTTGCTGACCCCCAGCCGTGAATACAGCCGGTAACGCATGGCGATGCCGCCGACCCAGGCGCTGAGGTTGAGGTTGAAGGCGTAACTGATCACGCCCACCGGCAAGATCTGCCGCCAACCCAGTTTTTGCCGGATGTAGGTGCGGCCGATCAGATCGAAGCAGGCGTAGGTAATGAAGCTGGCGACGGTCAACGCGGCGGCGATGAGCAAGGTGCGAAGCTTGAAGTCGGCCAGGGTGGTGAACACTTCAGACCAGTCGATGCGCCGGGCAAGAGTGGTGAACAGCGCGATCAGCAGCAGGAAGAAGGCCAGGGTCAGCGGTCTTTTCCAGCGGTGCCAGCGTGACTTGGGTTTGGCGTCTTCCTGGACGTGGACATCACTTGGCACGGTGTGCGCGTCAGAGTGGTTCATGGAATGGGCTCCGAACCGTCGTCGACGGCGAAAAGGGTTTCAGGCGCGGTTTATGGGCCGGCAACCAGCCGGCCCAGGCCGGAAAGTGGCGCAAAAAGTGGAACACCATGAACCCGATGGTCATGCGCCACAGCAGGCCCCGGGGGGTGGGATTCTCGGGCATGACGGTGCAATGGTTGCGGCTCAGGAAGTCGAGTCGCTCGAACAATTCACGATTGAACGCCCGGTCGCGGATCAGCACGTTGGCCTCCAGGTTCAGGGACAGGCTCAGCGGGTCCAGATTGCTCGAACCGACGGTGCTCCAGTCCTCATCCACCAGGGCGACCTTGCCGTGCAGCGGCCGCTCGCCATATTCGTAGATCACCACGCCGGCCTTGAGCAGATAGCTGTAAAGCATCCGCGCCGCGAGCTTGGCGATCATCATGTCCGGCTGGCCCTGCAGGATCAGCCGCACCTCCACGCCACGACGTGCCGCATTGCGGATCTCACGCAGCAGTCGATAGCCGGGAAAGAAATAAGCATTAGCGATCACCACCCGTCGTTGGGCGCTGCGCAGCACCTGCAAGTAAACCTCTTCGATGTCGGTCTGATGCTCATGGTTATCGCGATAGACCAGGCGCACCTGGCCGTCATGATCATTGAAGGCCAACTC
Source organism: Pseudomonas sp. LBUM1664 (assembly GCF_059695895.1). NCBI lineage: Bacteria > Pseudomonadati > Pseudomonadota > Gammaproteobacteria > Pseudomonadales > Pseudomonadaceae > Pseudomonas > Pseudomonas sp. LBUM1664. The sequence continues at coordinate 709,025 of NZ_CP166791.1, forward strand.
GTTGCGACGGCTGCGGCGGCGTTGCCACCAATATTTGGCCCGGGAAGGCCGGCCGCTCTGCAACAGCGCGAAGTGATGGATATCCACCACCGCCGGGCCTTTGATTTCCACGGAATAATCCTGCTTGGCTTCGGGGCCGAAGTCGGCGAGGTGGTCGGCGGAAAAATTGATCCCGCCGATAAACGCGATCACCCCGTCCACCACCACGACCTTGCGGTGCAGGCGGCGGAACCAGTTGGTGCGGATCCCCAAGTGCCGGGGCGCCGGGTCGAAAATCTGCAAACGCACCCCCGCTTCGCTTAACGACGCCAGGAACTCGGTGGTCAGCTCGCCGCAACCGAAACCGTCGAGGCTGACGGTGATGCGCACACCGCGGTGGGCGGCGTCCACCAACAGGTCCCGCAGTTCGTTGCCAACCTTGTCCTCGAACAGAATGAAGGTTTCGAGAAGAATTTCTTCCTCGGCCCGGCGAATGGCCTCGAAGACCCTCGGGAAATATTCCTCGCCGTTTTCCAGGAGCGTGACGCGGTTGTTGCCGTGCCAACCGTATTCCATGCCGGCCAGCGTCGGATCGCGCTCGGTGGGTGGAACCTCGACCTGTTCCACGGCTGCCTTGTTCATCGTCGCACTCATAATTCGATCTCCACCGACAGCGGCGCATGGTCGGAGAGGTGCGACCAGGGTCGTACGCTCAACACCTTGGGATGACGGGCCTTGAGGTTGCGCACATAGATGCGGTCCAGGCGCAGGATGGGCAGGCGCGCGGGAAAGCTGCGGGCCGGTTTGCCCAACTGCTCGGCAAACACTTCTCGCAGGCCGCAAGGTTCGAGCAGTTCACTGGCCTTGCCGCGCCAGTCATTGAAGTCGCCAGCGACGATGACTGGCGCCTCGGGCGGTAGTTCGCTCAAGCGCTGGCAAAGCAGCTTCAGTTGCTCGATACGATGACCTTCGCGCAGCCCCAGGTGGACGCAAATGGCATGGATTTCCGGACCGTCGCCCGGTAGACGCAGCACGCTGTGAAGCATGCCGCGGCTTTCATGGCCGCTGATGGACACGTCCAGGTTGTCGTGGCTCACGATCTGGAATTTCGACAGCAGCGCGTTGCCGTGATCGCCCGCCGGGTACACCGCGTTGCGCCCGTAGGCGAACTGCGGCCAGAGGCTGTCGGCCAGAAACTCGTATTGCGGCATGCTCGGCCAGTTGGTGTAGCGCTGAGGGTGGTGTTCGTGGGTGCCGTGCACTTCCTGCAAGAACACCACGTCGGCGGCCACGCTGCGCACCGCCTCGCGCAGTTCCGGCAGGATGAAGCGGCGGTTCAGGGCGGTGAACCCCTTGTGAGTGTTGACCGTCAGGACGGTGAAACGACTGACCCGGTCGAGGTGTTGCGCCGGATGTTGGGTCGGCTCGCGGGTCGCCTCGGTGGATTCTGGAATGCTCATGGCAAGACCCCTTCGGCTGGGCGCACACCGGGCGCGGTGGCGAGGTCTTTGTCCAGCTCGAAGTGTTCCAGCAAGTGGCGCGCGTCATAGGGCGCGCGAACTTTGATGTCATTGTCGAAATAGCAGAACACTTGCCGGCTCTTGCGCGCACGGGGCTTCTTTTTCGGGTCGATCAGATGGGCGTCGCCGGGCTGCGTGCCGTGGCTCCAGGCCTCTATGCGCTCGCCCCAGCGTTTCAGGGCCGCGTCGGTGTAGCCGCTGGCGTACAGTTCTTCAGCGCCGTGCAGGCGCAGGTAGACGAAGTCACTGGTGACGTCTTCACGATAGGGCCATTTGCCGGCGGTATCGGCGATTACCAGCGCGACGTCGTAGCGCTTGAGCAAGGTGATGAAGTGCGGGTCGACGAAGCTTTCATGCCGGATCTCGACGGCGTGGCGCAGCGGGCGCTTCTTGTCGGTCTGGGTGCTGGCGTGGCCGTCCAGGCGCGGCTCGTGCTCCCGGGCCAGGGCAGCGGCTGCCTCGGTGTCGTGGGGCAGTTGCTTGAGAAAGTCCTCGAACAGCTCGGGGTCGAATTTGAAGCTTGGGGGAAACTGCCAGAGGATGGCGCCGAGTTTCTCCTTGAGCTCCAGGACCCCGGATGCGAAGAAGTTGGCCAACGGTTTATGAACGTCCCGCAGGCGCTTGATGTGGGTGATGAAACGCGGCGCCTTGACGCTGAACACGAAGCCGGGCGGCGTCTCGGCGTACCACTGGGCATACCGTTCGGGGCGTTGCAGGGCGTAGAACGATCCATTGATTTCGATGCTGTTGACCGCTCGCGAGGCAAATTGCAGTTCACGCTTTTGGGTCAGCCCCTTAGGGTAGAAATCCCCCCGCCAAGGCGTGTAACGCCAACCGGAAATGCCAATGTGGATCGCCGTCATGTGTCCCTCCCGTGCCAATGACCTCGTACCGCTGCTGTCTTTTGATGACTGCCGCGCGGCGCAGAAAGTTTCGATGGGCTTACCGGCGGTGGAGCAGACGGTGAAGTAACTGTGGCGAGGGGATTTATCCCCGCTGTGTGGGAGCAAGGCTTGCCCGCGATGGAGGATCTGCGGCCTTTCAGAAATCGAGGTGCCTGTTTCGCGAGCAAGCCTTGCTCCCACATAAATCCCCTCGCCACAGGTTTGTGTCGGCCTCCCACCGAACTTGCCCGCCCGTTACGGATCAGTTCTTTACCTAACCCGTAAAGGAGCCTCGCGTTTTGTCTCGATTGAGTACCGCATTCCTGCTGGTCTTGCTGGCAATGACTGGCAGCCTCGCCTACGGGGCCGCCGCCGTCCCCGACGCCACGGCGTCCAGTGACGCCACCGCCGAATCCAAGCCGCTGGTGCAGGGCGGTTTGTTGGGGGCTATCAGTTCAAGCATCGATGACGTCCAGGACCAGCTCGACCTCAACCAGAACCTGGTCGATGCCTGGCGTCTGCGGGCGGACAGGGCGGCGGATGAGGTGGACCGGCTGGTGGACCAGACTTCCCGTTCGTCCTGGCGGGTGGCGGGGGATTTCCTGTTGCTTTCCAGTGTCTGGCTGGGGAGCTTTGCACTGATCTGGGCGGCTGCGCGGCTGTTGGTGCGACGCCTTGGTCGGGGCCGTTGGCTGCGCACCCGTCAACGCATTCGGGATTTGCTCGGTTACCTGCTGGCCTACACGGTACCGGCGCTGGTCTGTCTGCCGCTGGCCCTGTACGTCAGCCACTTCCTGCAGGTATCGCTCGGTCGCGCCCTTGCGCTGTGTTTTGCCTACGCCACCAGCAGCGGCATTTTCTCCACCTCGGTGCTGCTGTGCGTGATCGTGATGTTCAACGCCGGCCACAAACGCCGGGCGGTGGCAATCATTCGCCGTTTCAGCCCTCGGCCGCTGTTCATGATCGGTTTTCTCGCCGCCCTCAGCGATGCCCTGACCAGCCCGCAGATCGCCCGGCAACTGGGCGGCAACATCACCAGCAGCGTCGCGGTATTCACCGGATTGTTCGCCTCGGTGATCTTTGGCTGGCTGGTGATTCGCATGCGCCGACCGGTGGCGCACCTGATTCGCAACCGACCGCTGGCCCAGCGCTTGAAGCAGCCGGCCTTGCAGGAGTCGCTGCGGATTTTTTCCGGGCTCTGGTATTGGCCGATCCTGTTGATGGTGCTGGTGTCGGCGGTGAGCCTGATCGGTGTCGGCGAAGACAACCAAAAGGCCCTGCGCTGCGCGATATTCACCACCATCCTGCTGATCGCGATGGTGTTCCTCAGCACGGTGTTCCAGCATGTGTTCAAGTCGCCCAAGGCCGAAGTCATCCAGCGTAACAGTGCCTACAAGGGGCGGCTGCTGAGCCTGTTGCACGCCTTGTTGCGGATTGTCATGGCGGTGGCGTCCATTGAAATTCTCGGGCGGATCTGGGGTATTTCGCTGTTCGAGTTCGCCTCGCGCAACGCCGTAGGGCGGGCCATCAGCGATTCCCTCAGCCGCATTGGTCTTATCTTCCTGATGACCTGGCTTGCGTGGGTGGTGCTCGATACGGCGATCCAGGAAGCCTTGAAGCCGCCGCTCAACAAGCGTGGGGCGCGCCAACCCAGCACTCGGATCAAAACCATCCTGCCGTTGCTGCGCAACGCGATCAAAATCATCCTGGTGGTGATTTGCGCGATTACCACCATGGCCAACCTGGGCATCAACGTCGCGCCATTGCTGGCGGGTGCCGGGGTGGTGGGGTTGGCGATCGGTTTCGGTTCGCAGCAACTGGTGCAGGATGTGATCACCGGGCTGTTCATCATCATCGAAGACACGCTGTCCATCGGCGACTGGGTGGTGCTCGACTCCGGCCATGCCGGCACCGTGGAGGGCCTGACCATCCGCACGCTGCGCCTGCGCGACGGCAAGGGCTTCGTGCATTCGGTGCCGTTCGGCCAGATCAAGGCCGTGACGAACCAGTCTCGGCAATTCGCCTATGCGTTTTTTTCGGTGCAGTTCACCTACGACACTGACGTGGACCAAGCCATTGAACTGATTCGAGAAGCCGGGCACTCGATCTCGGACGATCCGTTTCTCAAGTTCAACCTGCAAGGGCCGCTGGACGTGTTCGGCGTGGACAAGATGGACCTCAACGGCGTGGTGCTCACCGCCCAGTTCCGCACCGTGTCCGGTGGGCAGTATGCGGTGAGCCGGGCGTTCAACCAGCGCTTGAAGAAGCTTGTGGATAACGCCCCTGCGGTGCATTTCGCGCAGACTTATCCACAGCAGGTGATGATGCCGCGGCGGTTGGGGGATGAGCCGAAAGAAGAGGGGGGTGAGGTGCCTGATCAGCCTCAATAATTGATCAGGTTTTGTGGCGGGGCTGATGGCCTCATCGCGAGCCTGCTCGCGATGAGGCCAGTCCAGACACCCTCAATTTTTTTGGATGAGTTTGTTCCTCACCTCAGCCATGCTCTGGGCATCCAATTCCAGCCACAAATGCTGCTTGCCAGCAATCTGCGCCGCCGCCGGTAAACCATCGCGGTATACCAGCCGATTGCTCGCCAGCGCCGGCACTTTCGCCCCTGGCAGCAGGGTGCCGGCCAGGTTCAGTGGGTCGACGCCGCACACCGCGACCAGGCTGCCATCGGTGGGGCGGCGACGGACTTCGCGCAGTACCGGGATGGCTTCGGGCAGGGCGAATTGTTCGCCCGCCAGCCCGCTGACGAACCGGCCGCCACGAATTTCGCCCCGCGCCTCCAGGCGATGAAAGGTACGCAGCAGCTCGCGCCAGCTCGGCAGCCAATCGGCTTCTCGCTCCAGCAAGCGCCAGAACACCACGCCGTAGCGGCGCAGCAAGGTCATGGCGATGTGTTCCAGTGTCTCGGGTGGGGTGGCCGCGGGCCGGTTTCCTTCCTCGGGTATGGGCGCACTGCGCCGCAACAAGGCCCAGCGCCCGGCGTCGTCCATGCCACCGACGAACGCCCCGCGCCCGCGCCGACTGCTGCGGGCCTGGCGTTTGCTGGCGGGTGTGATCAGCGCTCGCAGCCCGGCAAAGCTATCGGCATTCACCAACCCGGCGCCCACCAGTTCCTGCAAGGCGATTTCCAGTTCGCTGCGCAACAGGTGGGCTTCGTGCAGCAGTTCATCAAAAAACAGCGCGCCGTGTTCGCTGAGGGCCTGATGGACTTTTTGCGTTTTGGGCGACAGTTCGCTGACCGGCGCTTGCTCGGTCAGGCTGCTCCAAAGGGCAACCTGATTGCGCGGTAGTAACACAATTGGCGTGCTGCGCAGGGCGCTGGCGGAGGGCTTCTGGCGAGCACTCAGGCGCGTCCACACCAGCTTGCCGCTGCGACACAGCTCATCGAGCCAGCTCGATGAGTAGTCCTTGATCCGCGCCGGCAGCAGGTCGCTGTCCCAGGCCGACGCGGCGGCCGGGTAACCTTCGAACTGGCTGATGATCGACGGCAACACGGCGTTGCCCCGGCCCTGAGTGGTCGGCGACAGATGCTGCCAGTCGAACAGAAACCGCATGAAGTCCTGCAGCATCACCGGCTCGATTTCCCGGCGCAGGCGTTTGACGGTGTAGCGGTGGATACGCGCCAGCAAATGCCGCTCGCACCATTCCTCCTGCCCGGTGCCCGGCGTGAACCGACCGCGCAGCACGTAACCTTGCTGTTCCAGTTGTGCCAGGGCCTGGGTGGCCTGTGGGGTCGACAATCCCAGCGGGTAGGCGATCGCCTTCAACGGCAGCGGGCCAAAGGCACTGAGCCGCGCGCGAAGCACTTCCACCACGGCGGCGTCGCTGTCCCAGGCTCCATCGAAACCGGCCAAGGGCGTCAGCGGCGGTTGCCATTGGGCCTGTGGATAAATCGCTTGCAGGCAGGTCAGCCGTTCCAGCGCCACCCACAGGCCGCGTTCGGCGCTGATCTGCACATGGCTGGCGCGGCCGCGCTCGGCCAGTGTCTGCAACCAGTCCAGCCACGACGGGTGGGCGCTGGCTTCGCTGTCGGCGATGCAGGCCAGGCTCATCAGCGCTTCGTGCATTTCATCGAGGCGGGTGGGCGCGGGCCAGGCTTCGTCCCGTACGGCCTGGATGGCCTCGGTGTCCAGTGCACCGAGGTCGTCGGTCGATTGCGGATCGCTCCAGCGGCGGTTGATCACCGCTTGGGTGCGGCGCTCCTCCAAGGGCGCGTCGTCGAGAAAGGTGTAGGGCCGGGCGCTGAGAATTTCCGCCGCCAGGGGCGAGGGCGCGGGCAGGTCGCGGCTGATCAGGCGAATCTCGCCCGCTTCCATGCGCCGCAACAGCGCCAGCCAGCCTTCGCTGTCCATGGCTTCGTGCAGGCAATCGTCGAGGGTCTGTTCCACCAGCGGATGGTCAGGGACTTCCCGTTCGCCGGCGAGGTTCTCCAGGCAGGCGATCTGGTCCGGAAACACGCTGGCGATCAGGTCTTCGCTTTTCATGCGCTGGATCTGCGGGGCGACTTTGCGCCCGCCGGTGTAGCGCGGCAAGGCCAGGGCCACGCCGGCATTCCAGCGCCAGCGTACGCCAAACAACGGCGCGTCCAGCACCGCCTGGATCAATATCTGTTCGGCGCTGTGGCTGTTGAGGTAGCGCCAGACCTCGTCCAGCTCGAAGCTGTGGCTGGTGGACAGCGACAGCACGATGGCGTCTTCGCTGGCGGCGGCCTGCAATTCGAAATTGAAGGTGCGACAGAAGCGCTTGCGCAGGGCCAGGCCCCAGGCGCGGTTGATGCGGCTGCCAAATGGCGTGTGGATGATCAACTGGGTGCCGCCGGACTCGTCGAAAAACCGCTCCATCACCAGGGTGTCCTGGGAGGGCAGGGCACCGAAGGCCAGGCGTGCCGGGGCCAGGTAGTCCACCAATTGTTCGGCACTGGCCTGGTTCAGCCGCAAGGTGCCGGTGAGCCAGTCGAGGGCTGGTTGCAGATTGCCCGGCGTGGCGCCGAGCAGTGGGTCAAGCTGCGCCTGCAGGCGGGCCACGGCCAGGGACAGCTCATCGCTGCGCCCGGGGGCTTCGCCGAGCCAGAACGGAATGGTCGGCGGCTGGCCCTGGGCGTCCTCGACCCGCACGCGGCCGGTCTCGACGCGAATAATGCGATAGGACGTATTGCCCAACTGGAACACGTCGCCGGCAATGCTCTCCACCGCAAAGTCTTCGTTGACGCTGCCGATGTTCAGCCCCTGGGGTTCGAGCAGTACGCTGTAGTCGGCGTTGTCCGGGATGGTGCCGCCGCTGGTCACGGCGGTCAGCTTGCTGCCACGGCGCCCGCGCAGGGTGCGGGTGACGGCGTCTCGGTGCAGGTACGCGCTGCGCATGCCCTGACGGCTATTGAGGCCTTCGGCGAGCATGTGCAGCAACGCCTGGTAGTGGTCGTCGTCCAGTTCCGCGTAGGGCGAGGCGCGGCGCAAAGTGTCCAGCAACGCCTGTTCCTGCCATTCCTGGCAACTGACTTCGGCGACGATCTGCTGGGCCAGCACATCCAGCGGTGCCTTGGGGATGTGCAGGATGTCGAGTTCGCCGCGGCGCACGCAATCGAGCAGGGCGGCGCATTCGATCAAGTCGTCGCGGGTGGTGGCGAACAAGCGTCCCTTGGGTGTGCCGCCCACCTGGTGGCCGGAGCGGCCGACCCGTTGCAGGAATGCCGAGATCGAGCGCGGTGAGGCGATCTGGCACACCAGGTCGACATCGCCGATATCGATGCCCAGTTCCAAAGAGGCGGTAGCGATCAGCACCTGCAATTCGCCGCGCTTGAGCCGTTGTTCGGCATCGAGGCGAAACTCCTTGGCCAGGCTGCCGTGATGGGCGGCCACGGCGTGCTTGCCCAAGCGTTCGCTCAAATGACGGCTCAAGCGTTCGGCGAGCCGTCGGGTGTTGACGAACACCAGCGTGGTGCGATGTTCCCGGGCCAGCTCGGCAAGGCGGTTGTAGACCAGTTCCCAGACGTCATTGGCCATCACCGCCGAGAGCGGCACCGGTGGCACTTCGATGTCCAGATCCCGGGGGCGGACGTGGCCGATGTCGACGATTTCACATGTTCGTCCGTGGCCCACGAGAAAGCGCGACACTGCTTCGATGGGCTTTTGCGTGGCAGACAGGCCAATACGCATCAGTGGTTCGGCGCAAAGCGCTTGCAGGCGCTCCAGGCTCAAGGCCAGGTGGCTGCCGCGTTTGCTGGCCGCGATGGCGTGGATTTCGTCGACGATTACCGTGCGGGTGCTGGCGAGCATCTGCCGGCCGGAATCGGAGCCGAGCAGCACGTAGAGTGATTCGGGGGTGGTCACCAGGATATGCGGCGCGGTCTTGCGCATCGCCGTGCGTTCTTTCTGCGGCGTGTCACCGGTGCGCACGGCGGTGGTGATGTGCAAGGGCGGCAGGCCCATCTGCCGCAGCTGTTCGGTGATGCCGGCCAGCGGGTCTTGCAGGTTGATTTGGATATCGTTGCTCAACGCCTTGAGTGGCGAGACGTAGACCACCAGGGTTTGATCCGGCAGGCCGCCGTGTTCCAGGCCACGGTGCACCAGGTCATCGAGCACGGCGAGAAACGCCGTCAGGGTTTTGCCCGAGCCGGTGGGGGCCGCGACGAGGGTCGAACGGCGCTGGCCGATCAACGGCCACGCCTGGGCCTGGGCGGCGGTGACCGCCGCGAATGTCTGGCTGAACCAGGCGCGCACGGCGGGGTGAAAGCCTGCCATGGCGTGGTCGGCTGCAAGAGGCAGATTCATGTGGGCAGTTATGCGGGTGGGGCGGGGAAGATGCAAGTACCTCCGGGCTATGCATTGCCTGGCTGGGCCCCATCGCGAGCAGGCTCGCTCCCACATTCGACCGTATTCCTTCTGAAGAAACTCGGTCAACTGTGGGAGCGAGCCTGCTCGCGATGGGGCCTGTGAACCTTACACAAATACCAGATCTGCACTTTACGGATGACGGTTGCGCACTAAACCCGCAAAATGCAACGATTCCGGTAACGCCTGCGGGCGTTATCGACCAAATTCTTGTGCCAACAGACTGGGCCTGCTGACTTTATGCGAATGCGCCTTATGTTACTGGGCGGCGGAAATGCCCTTGGGCAGGCGCTGATTCGCCTCGGTGCGGAAGAAGACATCGGTTTTCTTGCCCCCCGCCCCCCCGAAGACGGCTGGGATGCCGCGAGCCTGACTCAACTGCTCGACGACACCCGGCCGGACGCCTTGATCAACCTGGCGTACTACTTCGACTGGTTTCAGGCCGAGGCCGTCAGCGAGCAGCGCCTGGCCAGCCAGGAGCGCGCGGTCGAGCGCCTTGCCGAGCTGTGCCAGCACCACAATATTGTTTTGCTGCAACCGTCGAGCTATCGCGTGTTCGACGGTTCTCGCGCCACCGCCTACAGCGAAAAGGACGAACCGGTGCCTTTGGGCCTGCGCGGCCAGGCGTTGTGGCGGATCGAGCAAAGCGTGCGCGCCACATGCCCGCAACATGTGCTGCTGCGTTTCGGCTGGCTGCTGGACGACAGCGCCGACGGCATTCTGGGGCGTTTCCTGGGCCGGGCCGAACTGCCCGAAGAGCTGCTTTTGGCCGACGACCGTCGGGGCAATCCGACACCAGTGGACGACGCGGCGCGGGTGATCATCTCGGTGCTCAAGCAACTCGATTGCGCGGCGCCGCTGTGGGGCACCTATCATTACGCCGGTCACGAGGCGACCACGCCGTTGGCGCTGGGCCAGGCGATTCTCACCGAAGCCCGCGCCCTGCATCCTCTGGCAATCGAATCGCCCACCCCCCAGGCTCACGCCGCAAGGCCGGACGCAGCGGAAGAACCGCAGCACGCGGTGCTGGCCTGCAAGAAAATTCTGCACACTTTCGGAATCAAGCCCCGCGCCTGGCGCGCGGCACTCCCGGGCTTACTGGATAGGTTTTATCGCCATGGCTGAAGGCCCTGTTTTAATCACCGGCGGCGCTGGTTTCATTGGTTCGCACCTGACCGACGCGTTGCTCGCCAAGGGGCATTCGGTACGCATCCTCGATGACCTATCCACCGGCAAGCGCAGCAACCTGCCGCTGGACAACCCCGCCGTTGAACTGATCGAAGGCGACGTGGCCGATGCGGCCCTGGTTGCCCGGGCCATGGCCGGTTGCAGCGCCGTGGCGCACTTGGCTGCGGTGGCCTCGGTGCAAGCCTCGGTGGATGACCCGGTGCGTACTCACCAGAGCAATTTCATCGGCACCCTGAATGTCTGCGAAGCCATGCGTCAGACCGGTGTGAAACGGGTGCTGTTCGCCTCCAGCGCCGCGGTCTACGGCAACAACGGCGAAGGCCAGTCCATCGACGAAGAAACCCCCAAGGCTCCGCTCACGCCGTACGCCTCGGACAAACTGGCCAGCGAGTTCTACTTTGATTTCTATCGCCGCCAGCATGATCTGGAGCCGGTGGTGTTCCGCTTCTTCAACATTTACGGCCCGCGCCAGGATCCGTCTTCACCGTATTCCGGGGTCATCAGCATCTTTAGCGAGCGGGCGCACAAAGGCCTGCCGATCACCGTGTTCGGCGACGGCGAGCAGACTCGGGATTTTGTCTACGTCGAAGATCTGGTGGACTTGCTGGTGCAGGCCATCGAAAAGCCCGAAGTGGACGTGGGGGCGGTGAACGTCGGTTGGAACCAGGCCACGACCCTCAAGCAGATGCTCCAGGCGCTGGCGGTGGTGGTGGGGGATTTGCCGCCGATCAGCTACGGCCCGGCACGCTCCGGCGACATCCGCCATTCGCGGGCCAACAATCGTCGCCTGTTGGAACGCTTCAGCTTTCCACAGCAAACACCGATGAGCGTGGGGCTGGCGCGGTTGTTGGGGCGCTGAGTTTCCAGCTGCCACGAAAAAGGCGCCTCAGGGGCGCCTTTTTCATTTGATCGTTCCCACGCAGAGCGTAGGAACGATCGCATCGCCGCTGGGTGTGTTGTCACCTTGCCATTGCGCAGAGGTTAAAACTTGTAACCCACGCCCACCATGTAGACCCATGGGTCTACATCGACATCCACTTTGACCCGGGTACCGCTGGCCACGGCGTTGTTGTCGACATAAGCGGTGGTATTGATGTCGATGTAGCGAATCTGGCCGTTGATCATGATGTGCTCGGTCAACATGTAGTCGGCACCCACTTCCCCCGCCAGGCCCCAGCTGTTGCTCGCCCGGAAGTTGCTGAAACCGTTGGCGGCGGCTTCGCTGCTGACGTGTTCGTCGTAGATCCAAGTGTAGTTGATACCGGCACCGACGTAAGGCTGGAAAGCCGACTTGGCGTTGAGCGGGTAGTAGACCAGGCTCAGGGTCGGCGGCAGTTCCTTGATCGTGCCGAGTTTGTTGTTGGCCGCGCCCAGGGAGGTGCCTTTGACTTTCACGTCGTGTTCGAACGGCGAGGCCGCCAGCAGTTCGATGGCCAGGTTGTCGGTAAGCATGTAGGCAAAGTTCAGGCCTAGCTGCGTGTCGCTGCCAACGGTCGCCTTGCCGCCCAAGTTGGTACCGGCCAGTGGGCCGCGGTCGACCTTGACGCTGGAACTGTCGTCGCCCGGATTGACGGTGATGGCACCGGCGCGAACGATAATGTCGCCGGTAGTGTGGGCTTGGGCGAGTGGGGCGGCGAGCGCGAGCGCAATGAGGGAAGCGCTGAGCAAGGACTTGTTCATGGGGGCTCCAGGGGATATTGAAATGTATGTCCCATGGTACGAACGCGTCTGGAGGGATCTTTTGACGCAGCTCAATGAAACGGTGATGAGGAGTCCTTGAGGGCCCCTTCGCGAGCAGGCTCGCTCCCACAGGGGGGCGTGCCGGGTCCAAAATTTGTGTTCACCGCCAATCTAATGTGGGAGCGAGCCTGCTCGCGATGGCTATCGGCAACACATCACCCCCGGATTCACTCCGGCAGTTCATACACATAAATCTTCTGCGCCTCCATCTGATACCCGGCATCGGCCAGTTCACTGGTGGACGGTTTGACCTGCATCGGCCCTTCCACCCAGTAAGGTTGGTACAACTCGTCGAGTTTCACCCCGACTTCGCTTTTCACATGCACGATCTGGTTGGATGGCGGTGGCGGCACGTGGATGCAGGCGCCGAAATACGGCACCAGTAAAAAGTCCGTGGTACGGCCTTGCTCACTGACTTCCAGCGGCACGATGTAGCCCGGCAAACGAATCTGCTGGCCGTCGAGGGACTTGACCACCGGCGCGTTGGGCAAGTCCTGCTTGGCCGCCGGCGCGGATTCGGCAGCCAGGGCATCGCTCATCTTCGACAGGTCGTGCAGCGGGGTCATGTTCGGCACTTCCGGCGGCGCGTCCGGCGGGATCATCTCCGACCAGGCCAGGTCCCTCGGCTCGGCCGCCCACAGCGGCAGGGCGACCATCATCAACAGCACAAGCAGCGCGCGGGGCATTTTGAATGTCCTCATAAACGGATCGACAGGCCGTCGGCCAGCGATTGGCGATAGGCGCGCCAGGCCGGCACGCTGCCCATCAGCAGGGCGGCGATCAGGATGCCAGCCATGAGCGTCCATTCATATTCGCTCGGCCAGGCCAGTGGCAGATACAAACCATAGGCTGACTGCACGTAACCCTGGGCGGCAGCGATGCCGATGTACAACAAGACCAGCCCGCCGGTCACTCCGGCCAGCGCCAGGGCGAAGGCTTCGAGCACCAGCAGGGTCGCGATGTGCCACGGTCGCGCACCCACCGAACGCAGGATCGCCATCTCCCGCCGGCGCTCGTTGAGGCTGGTGAGGATCGCCGTGAGCATGCCGATCAGCCCGGTCAGCACCACGAACAGCGAAATCACGAACAAGGCTTTTTCCGCCGTGCCCATCAGGCTCCACAATTCCTGTAATGCCACGCCGGGGAGGATCGCCAGCAGGGGTTCGCCACGGAATTCATTGATCTCGCGCTGCAAGGCAAAAGTGGAAATCTTGCTGTTGAGGCCAAGCATGAACGCGGTGATCGCTTGGGGTGTGAGGTCCATGTTGCGGGCCTGGTCGGCGCTGATGCGGGCATTGCCCTGGGCTGGCGCGCCGTTCTTCCAGTCGATGTGGATCGCTTCCATGCCGCCGAGGCTGATGTGCAGCGTGCGGTCTACCGGGGTGCCGGTGCGCTTGAGAATACCGACCACGGTAAAGGGCTTGTCGTCATGCTTGACCAGGCTGATCGCCGCCACGCCGTGGGCCAGCACCAGTTTGTCGCCAAGCTTGTAGTGCAGCGCTTGGGCCACTTCGGCGCCGAGCACCACTTCGAATGGATCGGTGGCGAAGGCTCGGCCATCGGCCAGCGCCAGGTGTTGTTGGCGGCCGTACTGGTAATGCTCGAAGTAGGCCTCGGTGGTGCCCATCACCCGATAGCCGCGATGGGAATCACCAAGGGACATGGGGATCGCCCACTTCACTTTCGGGTTGCTGGCGAAGTGTTCGAAGCTGTCCCAGCGGATGTTGTTGGTGGCGTTGCCGATGCGAAACACCGAGTACAGCAGCAGATTCACCGAACCTGAGCGGGCGCCGACGATCAGGTCGGTACCGCTGATGGTGCTGGCGAAGCTGGCCCGCGCTTCGGTGCGCACCCGCTCGACCGCCAGCAGCAGGCAGACCGACAGGGCGATGGCGAAAGCGGTGAGGATTGCGGTGAAACGGCGGTTCGCCAGGCTGGCCATGGCTAGACGGAACAAATACATCTCAGACCTCGATGGGCGTGGCGGCGCGATTGAGATCGGCCAGCGAGAGGTTGCGGTCGAACAGCGGCGCCAGGCTCTGGTCGTGGCTGACGAACAGCAGGCTTGATCCGGCCTCACGGCATTCAGCGAACAACAGCCGCAGGAAATTTTCCCGGGCGTCGTAGTCCAGGGCCGAAGTCGGTTCGTCGGCGATCACCAGTTCGGGTTGGCCGATCAACGCCCGGGCGGCGGCAACCCGTTGCTGCTGGCCGATGGAAAGCGAGTCGGCGCGGCGTTCCAGCAGGTTCGGATCGGTCAGCCCCAAGTGGGCCAGCAACGTGGTGGCGGCTTGATCGACGCTGCCGTGGCGCTGGATGGCCCGTTGCGCACGCAGCTTGGAAAAGTGGCAGGGCAGTTCAACGTTCTCGCGCACCGAGAGAAACGGCAGCAAATTGAATTGCTGGAAGATGTAGCCGGTGTGGTCCACGCGAAAGCGGTCGCGACTGCCTGCGCCCAGTTCGGTGAGCTCTTGGCCGAGCAGGCGGATGCTGCCGCGATCCGGCGTTTGCACACCGCCCAAAAGCCCTAGCAGCGTAGTTTTGCCACTGCCGCTGGGGCCCTTTAGAAACAGCGTCTCGCCGGCCTCCAGGCGAAACGCCGGGATATCCAGCAACGGCGGATGCCCGGGCCAACTGAAGCCCAGGTCGGACAGTTCGATGAGTGCTTGGGTCATGTTTGTGGTTTCAAGGTAATGCAACACCTGTGGAATATCTGTGGGAGCAAGCTTTGCTCCCACCAAGCCCGCCCCACATGGGGTTTGCAGTGAATCAGAATTTCAGGGTTGGCGCGTTGGCCATGATTTCCACGCCTTGCTGGCCGCTTGGGCTGATCAGTTGTACCTGAATCTTCAGGGTGGCCGGGAAGGTTTTGAACAGTGTCGCCAGGTCCAGGTTCGTCAAGGCGCCAGGCGCGGCGCAGGTGAACTGGTAGCTGGCATGGATTTCACTGTGCTCGTGGTGTTCGTCGCCATCGGCGTCTTCGTCAGTGTCTTCGTGGTCGGGCTCATCACCGAACAGCGGGCTCTCCAGGTCTTGCTGGGCCACGCTGCATTTGGCGGCGGCCGGCAAGTTGAACAGTGCCAGCGGTTTTTCCAGTTGTGCTCGTACCGCGGCAACCTTGGCCTTGTCGGCGTCGCTGGTGGCGGCGTGTTCGAAGCCCACCAGATTCATCGCCGGGCTTTGCAGTTCCAGCTCCAGGGTCTGGCCGTCCAATGCAGCGTTCAGTCGGCCGACGCCGTGTTCATGGGCGCCGAGGCTGCCGTGCTCATGGTCATGATCATGCTCGACAGCCGCGTGAGCGACAGCCAATGGCAGCAGGGCGAACGGCAGGGCAAGAAGCAGACGGCGCATGACAAGTCTCCGATAACGTGAATATTCTGTTATGTAATCTTATAACGAAAGTGCGGAGAGTTTGACCGTCTGCTTGGCGTCGCGCAAGGCCCATGGGAGCATGCGCAGATGAAATATTCAGGAGCACGGTGATGTTGCGGATACGCGGAACCGTCGGCGATTGGCCGGTGGACTTGTCGATCGAAATGGATGAGGGCGACTGGGCGCAGCTCGGCGCGCAGTTGCAAGCGGTCAAGCCCGATGGCATGGCAGCGCCTGCGGCCAAGCCGGCCAACCAGGACGATGCCTTGTGGCAGATCGCCAAGGAGTTGCTGCACAAGGCCGGGCAATTGAGCGGGCCGGACCTGCTGGAACAGCTCGAAGGTCTGACCGGCAGTGCGTCGGCGGGCAAGCGCCTGTTGGTGCGCTTGCGCCATAGCCCGGATGTAAAAGTCATCAGCGGTGGCGACACACCGCTCTACAGCTGGCACGAAAGCCCGTAGGAGCTGTCGAGCGAAGCGAGGCTGCGATCTTTACCCCTGACGCTTGAGTCTCAAGCGAAAGATCAAAAGATCGCAGCCTTCGGCAGCTCTTACAGATGCGTGGTGTTAGTCAGTACAACGCCGCGAACAGCTTGCGACGATAGGTCGTCACCAGTGGATGATCGTTGCCCAGCAGTTCGAACACTTGCAGCAGCGTCTTGTGGGGCAGGCCTTCGCTGTAGCTGCGGTTGCGGATGAACAGCTTGAGCAGCGCGTCGAGGGCCGTTTCGTACTGTTGACGCGCCAGTTGCTGGATCGCCAGTTGATACACCGCTTCATCGTCTAGCGGGTCTTTCGCCAGACGGGCCTTGAGGTCGGCGGCGTCGGGCAGATGCTTGGCCAGGCCGAGGAATTGGATCTGCGCCTTGGCGCCGGCCAGCGCGGCCTTGTGCTCATCGCTTTTCACCGCGTCGAGCACGGTCTGCGCTTCGTCCAGCTCGCCGCGTTCGGTCAGGCAGCGGGCATACAGGATCAGGGCCTTGGCGTTGGTGTTGTCTTCGCCCAGCAACACCTTGAGCAGGGCTTCGGCGTCGGCGAAACGACCGTCGTCGAACAGCGCTTGAGCCTGTTCGAACGGGTCGGCGGCGGCCGGAGGCGGCATCTGCACGTGGGGTTCGAGCATCGCCCGCACCGCCGACTCCGGCTGGGCGCCGGCGAACCCGTCAACGGGCTGGCCGTCCTTGAACAGCACCACGGTGGGCAAACTGCGGATGCCGAAGCGAGCGACGATGTCCTGCTCGATGTCGCAGTCCACCTTGGCCAGCAGCAATTCGCCCTGGTAACTCTCGGCAATGGTTTGCAGCATCGGCATCAGCGCTTTGCACGGTGCACACCACTCGGCCCAGAAATCCACCAGCACCGGTTTGTGGAAAGAGTTGGCGATCACCGACTGATCGAAATCGGCGGTGGTGGCGTCGAAGATGTATGGCGTGTCCTGGGTCATGGGGAGTCTCGTAAAACGCTTGAATGGGGCAACTATACGGCTTGGTGGGGGTGGCTGAAAGCGGGGCCTTGTGGTGCCTGATAGGCCGATATCGCGAGCAGGCTCGCTACCACAGGGGATTTGTTCAGGTCACAGTGTTTGAGTACGCCACAAAACAATTGTGGGAGCGAGCCCGCTCGCGATGCCCTTGAGGCTAACGCCGCGCGTGGTACAGGCTCACATGCCGAAACTCTTCAGGCTCGGCCAGATCCGGCAGGGTCATGGCTTGGAGCATTTCGATGCGCCGGTAGAGCGGATGCTGGAAATCCCGCACCCGGGAATCGGCCACCAGGGCTTCGCGGCCGCGGCTGAGGAATTGGTCCAGCAGTGGCAGGTTGGCTCGGTCGTAGAGCACGTCGGCGACCAGGATCAGGTCGAAGCGATCGGCCTCGGCGAAGAAGTCCGTCGAATAACTCAGCGCTACACCATTGAGCAACGCATTGGCCCGGCACGCAGCAATTGCCAGCGGATCCAGGTCGCAGGCCACCACTTCCACCGCCCCGGCCTTGACTGCCGCGATGCCCGCCACGCCGGAGCCGGCGCCGAAATCCAGCACCCGCTTGCCCTCGACCCACTGCGGGTGTTCGGCCAGGTAGCGCGCCATCGCCAGGCCGCTGGCCCAGCAGAAGCTCCAGTAAGGTGGCTCATGGAGGATGCGCCGGGTTTCTTCCGGGCTGAAGGCACGGTCCATGTTGTCGCCGTCGATCAGCCACAGTTTCAGGTCAGTGCCTGGCAGCGGGCAGGCCACCAGGTGTGCGTCTCCAAGCAATTCACTCAACGCCTGTTGCAGGTCTTGCGGTGCACTCATGGCGCTTTTACGAATTGCAACGATCCCAGCGCCTGGGTGGTCGGTTGGGTGATGCGTTGTTCCGGCAAGTGCAGGATCAGTTGACCGGACTGGCTGGCGCGGCCGCGCAGTTCCACGCGGGCGCCGACCGGGAAGGCTTCGGGGTTGAAGCGCAGGCGAAAGGGCAGGGCCAGGTTGTTGCCGATCAGGCTGGAACTGGCTAGCAACTGCTGCGGACGGTCCTGGTCATCGATCACCAGCAACGCCAGTTCGACCTCGGCCCCGGCCGGTACGCCTTGCAAGGTGCCGCTCAATTCCCGCTGATAAGCGGGCAATGGCCCCAGTTCGGCCGCCTGGCGGGCTTTTTCCTGGGCCTGCTTTGGCGCAGGGGTCTGTGCGGGAGCAGGTGCGGCGGGCTTGGGGGCGTCGCTGCTGCACGCCATCAGCAGGCTGAAGCAACTGAGCAAAATGAGCGAACGTAGCGGCATGTGTGGCTCCAGCAAATGGTGAATTCCGTGGATCTGACGGTAAGCCCGTCTGTATACCGTAAACCCTATGGCTTGTCTTGCCAGTGGGATGCGCTACCATGGCCCTCCCTTTTTTTGTTGCCTGCCACCATGCACTGTCCCTTCTGCGGTGCCAACGACACCAAAGTCATCGATTCGCGACTGGTCGCCGAAGGCGAACAGGTCCGTCGCCGGCGCGAATGCCTGGCCTGCGGTGAACGTTTCACGACGTTCGAGACCGCTGAGCTGGTGTTGCCGCGCCTGATCAAAACCGACGGCAGCCGTCAGCCGTTCGACGAAGAAAAACTGCGCGCCGGCATGCAGCGCGCCCTGGAAAAGCGTCCGGTGAGCGTCGAGCGCCTGGAAGCCGCACTGGTGCACATCAAGCACAAGTTGCGGGCGACCGGCGAGCGCGAGGTCAAATCCCTGGTGGTCGGTGAGCTGGTGATGGCCGAGCTGCAGAAGCTCGATGAAGTCGCCTACATCCGTTTCGCCTCGGTGTACCGCCGCTTCCAGGACCTGAACGAGTTCCGCGAAGAAATCGACCGCCTGGCCCGCGAACCGGTGAAAGAATGACCACCTCGGCGCAGCAGGCCGTCCTCGACGCCCATTACATGGCCCGCGCCCTGGAACTGGCGCGGCGCGGCCACTACACCACCCACCCCAATCCTCGCGTCGGCTGCGTGATTGTGCGTGATGGGCAGGTTGTTGGCGAAGGCTGGCACATCCGTGCTGGCGAACCCCATGCCGAAGTCCATGCCCTGCGCGCCGCCGGTGAGCTGGCCCGAGGGGCTACGGCCTACGTGACCCTCGAACCTTGCAGCCACCACGGACGTACACCGCCCTGCGCCGATGCGCTGGTCAACGCCGGCGTAGCACGGGTGGTGGCAGCGATGCAGGACCCGAACCCGGAAGTCGCCGGTCGCGGCTTGCAACGGCTGGCCCAGGCGGGTATCGCCACTGAAAGCGGCGTGCTCGAAGGCGAAGCGCGCACGCTCAACCAGGGTTTTCTCAAGCGCATGGAGCACGGCCTGCCGTTTGTTCGGGTCAAACTCGCCATGAGTCTGGATGGCCGCACGGCCATGGAAAGCGGCGAAAGCCAGTGGATCACAGGCACCGCCGCGCGCTCGGCGGTACAGCGTCTGCGGGCCCAGGCCAGCGTGGTGCTGACCGGCGCCGATACGGTGCTGGCCGACAATGCCCGCCTGACGGTGCGCGCCGATGAACTCGGGCTGGATGCGCAGCAGACCGCGCTGGTCATGAGCCGCCCGCCGCTGCGGGTGTTGGTGGACGGACGTCTGCGTGTGCCGCTGGACGCAGCATTTTTCAAGGCCGGCCCGGCGCTGGTCGCTACCTGCATGGCGGTGGAAGAACAGTACGCCAACGGTCCCGAATGCATGATCGTGGCGGGCGAAGACGGCCAGGTCGATCTGCGTCGCCTGCTGGTTGAGCTGGCAGCCCGTGGCGTCAATGAGGTACTGGTGGAAGCCGGCCCGCGCCTGGCGGGCGCGTTCGCCCGGCAAGGGCTGGTGGACGAATTCCAGATTTTTATCGCCGGCAAGTTCCTGGGCTCTTCGGCGCGGCCGTTGCTGGACTGGCCGCTGGCGCAGATCAAAGACGCCCCGGAACTCAAAATCACCGAAATTCGCGCCGTGGGCGATGACTGGCGAGTCATCGCCGTTCCCGTTCTGGCCCGCGTATAATTCCCGGCTCTCGCTAAGCGGCGGCCCGTTCTCGAGGAGGACTCCATGTTTACCGGCATCATCGAATCCATCGGCAGCATCCGTGCACTCACCCCCAAGGGCGGCGACGTTCGGGTCTACGTCGAAACCGGCAAGCTCGACCTGAGCGACGTCAAACTGGGTGACAGCATCGCCGTGAACGGCGTGTGCCTGACCGCCGTCGAACTGCCGGGCAATGGTTTTCTGGCGGATGTCAGCCGCGAAACCCTTGATTGCACCGCGATGAACGATCTCAAGAGCGGCAGCCCGGTCAACCTGGAAAAGGCCCTGACCCCCACCACCCGCTTGGGTGGGCACCTGGTCAGCGGGCATGTCGACGGCGTCGGCGAAGTGGTCTCGCGCACCGATAACGCCCGGGCCGTGGAATTTCGCATCCGCGCCCCGAAAGAACTGGCCAAGTACATCGCCCATAAAGGCTCGATCACCGTCGATGGCACCAGCCTGACGGTCAACGCGGTGGATGGTGCCGAGTTTTTGTTGACGATCATTCCGCACACTTTGAGCGAAACCATCATGGCCTCGTATCAGCCAGGTCGCCGGGTAAACCTGGAAGTCGACCTGCTGGCCCGTTACCTGGAGCGCCTGCTGCTGGGCAACAAAGCCGCAGAGCCGGCCGCCGGTAACATTACTGAAAGCTTTCTGGCCGCCAACGGCTACCTCAAATCCTGACCCAAGGGGGTGCCGCGTGGCGCTCAATAGCATCGAAGAGCTGGTTGAAGACATCCGCCAAGGCAAGATGGTCATCCTCATGGATGACGAAGACCGCGAGAACGAAGGCGACCTGATCATGGCTGCCGAGTGCTGCAAGGCCGAACACATCAACTTCATGGCCAAGCACGCCCGTGGCTTGATCTGCATGCCGATGAGCCGCGAGCGCTGCGAGCTGCTGAGGCTGCCGCTGATGGCGCCGCGCAACGGCTCCGGCTTCGGCACCAAGTTCACCGTGTCCATTGAGGCCGCCGAAGGCGTGACCACCGGTATCTCCGCCGCTGACCGTGCGCGCACCGTGCAGGCCGCCGCCGCGAAAGATGCCAAGGCTGAAGACATTGTCAGCCCCGGCCATATCTTCCCGCTGATGGCCCAGGCCGGCGGCACCCTGGCCCGCGCCGGCCACACCGAGGCGGCGTGCGACCTGGCGCGCATGGCGGGTTTCGAGCCCAGCGGTGTGATCTGCGAAGTGATGAACGACGATGGCACCATGTCGCGTCGCGCGGAACTGGAAGCCTTCGCCGCCGAACACAACATCAAGATCGGCACCATCGCCGACCTGATTCACTATCGGATGATCCACGAACGTACCGTTCAGCGGATCTCCGAGCAGCCGCTGGACAGCGAACTGGGCCATTTCAACCTGGTGACCTACCGCGATTCGGTGGAAGGCGACGTGCACATGGCATTGACCCTGGGCACCGTGTGCGCTGAAGAACCGACCCTGGTGCGCGTGCACAACATGGACCCGCTGCGCGACCTGCTGATGGTCAAGCAACCTGGCCGCTGGAGCCTGCGGGCCGCCATGGCCGCCGTGGCCGAGGCCGGCAGTGGCGTGGTGTTGCTGCTCGGGCACCCGCTCGATGGCGACGTGCTGTTGGCGCACATTCGCGAAACCGGCGAGCAGCAGTTGCCGCTGAAAAAACCGACCACTTACAGCACGGTCGGCGCCGGTTCGCAGATCCTGCGTGACCTGGGCGTGCGCAAAATGCGCCTGATGAGCGCACCGATGAAGTTTAATGCGATATCCGGTTTCGATCTGGAAGTTGTAGAATACGTGCCCTCCGAATAATCACCCGGTTTTTCCGGCGCTGTATTCGCTAATATTGCTAATACCACTAAGGAGCGCGTATCGAACGCGCTCCGGCTCTTTAAGAGATCTGACGAATGACCCTGAAGACCATCGAAGGTACCTTCATCGCCCCTAAAGGCCGCTACGCTCTGGTAGTAGGCCGTTTCAACAGCTTCGTGGTTGAGAGCCTGGTCGGCGGTGCGGTCGATGCCCTGGTTCGCCATGGCGTGAGCGAAAGCGACATCACCATCATCCGTGCGCCTGGCGCCTTCGAAATTCCGCTGGTTGCGCAAAAAGTCGCTCAAAAAGGCGAATATGCAGCGATCATCGCCTTGGGCGCGGTCATTCGTGGCGGTACTCCGCACTTCGAATACGTGGCTGGCGAATGCACCAAGGGCTTGGCCCAGGTGTCCATGGAGTTCGGTGTGCCGGTCGCCTTCGGCGTGCTGACCGTTGATTCCATCGAGCAAGCCATCGAACGTTCCGGCACCAAGGCCGGTAACAAAGGTGCCGAAGCTGCCCTGTCCGCCCTGGAAATGGTTAGCCTGCTGGCGCAGTTGGAGGCCAAGTGATTAGCGACGAAAGCGATCGTTTCAACCCGCGCGATCCCAAGCCTGCCGATGCCGGCAAGCCTTCGAAAAGCGTCAAGCGCCGCGAAGCCCGTCAGCTCGCGACCCAGGCGCTGTATCAATGGCACATGGCCAAGCAGTCGTTGAACGAGATCGAAGCCCAATTTCGGGTCGATAACGATTTCAGCGATGTTGATGGCGCGTATTTCCGCGAGATCCTGCACGGGGTTCCTGCGCACAAGACCGAGATCGACATCGCCCTGGCACCTTGCCTGGACCTGACCATCGAAGAGCTGGACCCGGTTGAGCTGGCGGTTTTGCGCCTGTCCACCTGGGAGCTGATGCAGCGCGTCGACGTACCGTACCGCGTGGTGATCAACGAAG
The DNA here is from genome assembly GCF_059695895.1 of Pseudomonas sp. LBUM1664. NCBI lineage: Bacteria > Pseudomonadati > Pseudomonadota > Gammaproteobacteria > Pseudomonadales > Pseudomonadaceae > Pseudomonas > Pseudomonas sp. LBUM1664. The sequence continues at coordinate 731,794 of NZ_CP166791.1, forward strand.
GGATCGAGTTGGCGAAAGTCTTCGGTTCCACCGATGGCCACAAGTTCGTCAACGGCGTGCTCGACAAGCTGGCCCCGCGTCTGCGTGAAGCTGAAGTGAAGGCGTTCAAGCGCTGATTGGCGTTTGCAGCGGCTATGGGCGAATTTGAGCTAATCCGTGACTACTTCGCTGCCGCGCCTTGTGCTCAGGGCGGCGAGGGCGGCGAGGGCGGCGAAGGCGTTGCGCTGGGGATCGGCGACGATTGCGCCTTGCTGGCCGTTCCCCCTGGGGAACAGTTGGCGGTGTCCACCGACACGCTGGTGGCCGGTGTGCATTTTCCAGACCCTTGCGACCCGTTCCTGCTCGGCCAGCGCTCGCTGGCCGTGGCGGTCAGTGACCTGGCCGCCATGGGCGCCACCCCTTTGGCATTTACCCTTGCCCTGACCTTGCCGACGGTGACCGCCGATTGGCTGCAAGCCTATGCCCGTGGTTTGAACCAGATGGCCCAGGCTTGTGGTGTAGCGCTGGTGGGCGGCGACACCACTCGCGGGCCGTTGAGCCTGACCATGACGGTATTCGGCCGCGTGCCGTCCGGCCAGGCGCTGACCCGAAGTGGCGCGCAGCCCGGCGATCTGTTGTGTGTCGGCGGTGATCTGGGCAATGCTGCCGGTGCATTGCCGCTGGTGCTCGGCCAACGCCACGCCGAATCTGCTGTCGCCGAGCCGCTGCTGGCGCATTATTGGTCACCACGGCCGCAGATCGACTTGGGCCAGGCGCTGCGGGGCAAGGCCAGCGCGGCGATGGATATTTCCGATGGGCTGCTGGCCGATTGCGGGCATATCGCACTGGCGTCCGGGGTGGTATTACAAGTTGAACGGGAGCGACTGCCGCTGTCCAACGCTTTGGTAACGTTCCTTGGCCGGTCGGGTGCTGCGGATGCGGCACTGAGCGGCGGTGACGATTACGTGTTGCTATTCGCCCTGCCACCGGTCCGATTGGCGGCATTACAGGCCGAGGGCTGGCCGATCCACGTGATCGGCAGCGTCATGGCCGGGCAAGGCGTCATGCTGCTCGACAGCCTTGGGCGCGACATCACCCCATCTATACGGGGCTATCAACATTTTCGGGAGACACCGTGACAGATCATCCCAACCAGGTCCCGGCAGAATTCGTTCCGCCCTCGGTCTGGCGAAATCCCTGGCATTTCCTGGCATTCGGCTTCGGCTCGGGTACCTTGCCTAAAGCGCCGGGCACCTGGGGTTCGCTGGTTGCGCTACCCTTCATACCGTTGTGGCAGATGTTGCCAGACTGGGGCTACTGGCTGATGCTCGGCGTCACCATGCTGTTTGGCTTCTGGCTGTGCGGCAAGGTGGCGGACGATCTGCGGGTGCACGATCATGAAGGCATCGTCTGGGATGAGATGGTCGGCATGTGGATCACTCTTTGGTTAGTGCCAGAGGGCTGGTACTGGCTACTGGCGGGGTTCCTGGTCTTCCGCTTCTTCGACATTCTCAAACCATGGCCAATCCGCTGGATCGACCGGCATGTACACGGCGGTGTCGGAATCATGCTCGACGACGTGCTGGCCGGGGTCTTCGCCTGGCTGGCAATGCAAGGGTTGGTGTGGTGTTTCACCTGAGGGAGCCAGGCATGGGCGTGAGCCGCGCACTGTTGCTATTGCTGTGTTTAGGATCCTGCCTCGGCGTTCGGGTGGCCGACTCGGCGCCGCTGCCCGGCAAGGTCCGGGCGGCCAGCGAGGAGTGGGCCGATTACACCCAGGCCGATGGCCAGGGCATGGGCTGGGACATCGTGCGTAAGGTGTTCGAGCCCGAAGGCGTCAAGCTGGAGATCCGCAGCGTGCCCTATACCCGTTCGATCGGGTTGGTGCAGCGTGGCGAAGTCGATGTGCAGGTCGGCGCCTATCGCGATGAGTCCGAAGGGGTGCTTTATCCCCGCTGGCACTACGACATCGATCACATCTATGCCCTGGGGCTGGCCTCCAAACCGACGCCCACGCTGGCAACGATTGGCAACTATCGGCTGGTATGGATGCGCGGGTACGAATACAACAACTACCTGCCCAACATCCGGCGTTTCAATGAAGTCCACCGTACAGTGGGTATCTTGTCGATGCTGGCCCACGATCGTGCCGATTTTTATGTCGATGGGTTGATGGAACTCCAGGAGATGCTCGCCAAGACTGATAATCCTCAGCAGTTCAAACTCTCGCCGCTGATCAACTTGCCGTTGTACTTAGGCTTTGCCAACAACGAAAACGGAAGGGCGCTGCGTTCGTTTTTCGACCAGCGCATGGAGGTGCTGGTGAAAACCGGCCAACTGAAGCCGATTTTCGAACGTTGGAAGCAACCTTATCCTTTTGACGAGAACGGTAAACCACCCAAGTCGTAATCAATCTTTTCGATGGTTATGGCCGATAATTCAGCCTAAGCGTCTGTAGGAACGTGCTGTTACAATGCCCGCCTCTGCGACTCTCCAGTACTAGATCAGGAGCACACCGGTGCCTGTCGTTTTTGTTGCCGCTTCCAAGCTGCCAACGCCGTTTGCGCAATTCACCATGCACGGTTTTCTCGATGAAGCCACTGGCCGCGAGCACGTCGTGCTGAGCCTGGGTGATTTCGCCGACGGTGCCCCGGTGCTCGGCCGCCTGCATTCCGAATGCCTGACGGGCGATGCCCTGTTCAGCCAGCGCTGCGATTGCGGTTCACAGCTCGAAGCGGCGTTGCAGGCCATTGCCCGTGAAGGCCGAGGCGTGCTGCTGTACCTGCGTCAGGAAGGTCGCGGCATCGGCCTGCTGAACAAGATTCGTGCCTATGAATTACAAGATGGCGGCGCCGATACCGTGGAAGCCAACGAGCGCCTCGGGTTTGCCGCCGACCTGCGTGACTACAGCATCTGCCTGCCCATGCTCCAACACCTGGGCGTCAGGTCGTTGCGGTTGATGACCAACAACCCACGCAAGGTCAAGGCACTGACCGACATGGGCATCGTGGTGGCCGAGCGCGTGCCGCTGCACACCGGTCATAACCCGCACAACAAACTCTACCTGGCGACCAAGGCCAGCAAGCTCGACCATATGATGGGCAACGAGCATCAGGGCGAGGTCGACCGGGCGTGACGCGTGGCCAGGTCCGGCGGCGACTGGCCGTCAGTTGGTGGCAATACCTGGCCCTGGCCTTGGTGCCGCTGTTCGTGATCAACGCAGTCTTTGGTCAGGGCGAAGCCATTCTGCCGGTGCTGGCGATGCCGCTGTTTATCGCCGGCGTGGCGTCCATGTTTGTCAGCCTGCGATTCTTCGGCGTTTATAAACACGCCTTGATTGCCACTCAGCAAGCCCTCGACACGCCAGAAGAGCCTCAAGCCTGGATTGCACTGGCGGCCCGGCGTCGTGCGGCCTTCCTGGCCGCTGGGCTACCGGCCTGGATCGGCACCCTGGCGGTGTTCGTCGGCCTGGAAGCCGTGCCGCTGATGCTGCTGGCGTTGTCCTCTGCGGTGCTGTTCTACCTGTATCGCATCCCGCGTCAGCTCGGCTGATGAACCGCTGGCTGGCGGTTCTACTGCTGGCCGTCAGTGCTTCGACGACTGCGGCTTCACGTGTAGTCAGCCTGGCGCCCTCGCTATCGGAAATCGTCGTTGAACTGGGTTCCGTCGACCTCTTGGTCGGCGTGCTGGATGCTGGTGATCGTCCGTCGGTGCTCAAAGACCTGCCCTCCGTGGGTCGTTACGGGCAATTGGACATGGAGCGCTTGCTCAGCCTCAAGCCCGATCTGCTCCTGCTCTGGCCTGGCAGCGTTGGCCCGGCCCAGCGTGTACAGCTCAAGGGGTTGGGCATTGCTGTCTACGTCGCCGAGCCCCACAGCCTCGAGCAACTCATCGCACAAATCGAAGACATCGCCATGCAGCTCGGTCGCCCGGAGCGGGGCGTGCAGCGAGCGGCGCAGTTGCGCGGGCGCCTTGAAGCATTGCGTCAGCGTTACCGGCGTGACACGCCGTTGCCGGTGTTCTATCAGGTCTGGGACCGACCGCTGTACACCGTCGGTGGTGGGCAGATCATCAGCGATGCCTTGGCGGTGTGCGGCGCGCATAACGTCTTTGCCGATCTGAGCCTGCCGGCGCCGCAGGTGAGTGTGGAGTCGGTACTACAGCGTAATCCGCAGATCATTCTGGCCACGGAGCAGGCACAGCTCGATGCCTGGAAAGCCTGGCCGCAGTTGGCGGCGGTGGCGCAGGGGCGTTTGTTGCGGGTCAGTGACAAGGGCCTGGAGCGGCCCAGTGGGCAGATGATCGAGGCGACGGCTGGGTTGTGCGGGCTGATTGCGCCGGACAGGTAAACCGCGGCGCGCCCAATCGCGAGCGGGCTCGCTCCCACAGGGGATTTGTGGCGAACTCCGATTTTGTATTTACTCGCGATGACGCCCGCCCAAACACAACTTGGATCAGAGCCCCGGCGTCCAAGTCACCCCAAACAACCAAGCCCGACCTTCCTCCCGATACCCATACTGGCCCCCATCATGGCTGTACAGCGCCCGGCTGTAGCCCTTGTCCAGCAGGTTATCCACCTTCATTTCCAGCTTCACCTCCCGGGTCAACGCCCAGCTGCTGCGCAACCCAAGCAAGGCATAGCCGCTCAATGCATTGCGGTTGTTTTCATCGTCGTAGCTGCTGCTTACCGCTTGCCAGGTGGCGCCCAGGCCCAGTCGGTCGAATTGCCGGTCCAGGTCCAGATTCAAGGTCCGGCGAGCGCGGCGGGCCAGGGTGTGGCCGCTGTCGCGGTCCCGCGGGTCGATGATGGCCAGGCCTAGGTTGCTCTGCCAGCCGAACAGTTCCTGGCTGAGGGCCGCTTCAAAACCGTTGATCCGCGCCGAGGCGACGTTCTGCGGGCGTGAGTTGCTGCCAAAAATGATCGCGTCCTCCAGGTCCGTGCGGTACAGCGAGGCCTCCAGGCGGGCGCTGTTGCTCAGTTGGCTGCGCCATTGCAGCTCGTAGCTTTTGGCGGTCTCGGGCTTCAGGTTCGGGTTACTGAAGTCCGGGTAGTAGAGGTCGTTGAAGGTTGGCGCGCGAAAGCTTTCGCTGTAAGTCAGCAACAGGTCGTTGTCCGGGTTCATCGGCAGGGTGAAGGTGCCACTCCAACTATTCTGGCCGCCAAACTGCTGATTCTGGTCGCGGCGCAGGCCCAGCTCGGTGGAGAACGCTTCGGCCCGCAAGCGGTGCTGAATAAACACCCCGCGGTTCCAGCGGCTGTCTTCGTCGAACGGCGTGCTGCTGTTGACCCGGTCCTGGTACCCATCAGCGCCCACGATCAGGCTGTTGCGGGCGTTCAGCGTCACGTCGTTCTGCCAGGTCAGCGAGTCGCGGTAGGTGTTGAACACTTCCCGGACGTCGCTGAGCTTGTCGAAGGTTTTCTCACGATTTTCGCTATGACCCAGTTCGAGACGGGATTTCCAGGCGTCGTTGATCCGCCCGTCCACGTAGCTGCTGAAACTGCTCACCGCAAACTCACTGTAGGGCTGCTGGGGCAGCGACTCGAACGTGTTCGGGTCGAAGCGGCCGAACGGGTTGTCGAACTCGCTCTTGCCACGGTTATCCAGCAGGTTCAGGCCGATTTCCAGGTCATCGTTGACGACGTGGCTCAAGCTCAGTCTCAAAGACTGGTTGCGGTAGGCGTCGTCGTCCCGGTCACTGGCGTAGGACTCATGGGTCCGATTGGCCCCGACGGTGTCGTCCAGGCTGGCGCCGAGGCTGAAGCGGGTCTGCTCGTCGCCACCGGACAGGCCCAGGCTGCGCTCCCAGGTCTGGTGGCTGCCCCAACCCAGATGCAGGCGCGGTTGCAGGCCTTGTTCGTTGCCGCGACGGGTGAAAATCTGAATCACCCCGCCCACTGCATCGGCGCCGTAGATCACCGAGCGCGAACCGCGCAGCACTTCCACCCGTTCGATCTGGTTGATGTTCAGGTGTTGCAGGTTGCTGTCGCCGGAGGTGGCGTTGCCGATGCGCTGGCCGTCCACCAGCACCAGGCTCTGAGCTGATTGGGTGCCGCGAATGTAAATCCCCGGCAGGCTGCCGCGCCCGCCCAGTGGCGCCACCTGAACCCCTGGCACGCGACTGAGCAAGTCAGTGACGCTGGTCGGTTGCAGGCGCTCGATATCGTCACGGGTGAACACGGTATTGGCGGCGCTGCTGTCGTTACGGGCCTCGACCTGGCGATTGGCGCTGATCAGCACGTCTGGAAGTGTCAGGGCTTGATCGCGTTCGAAGGTGTCGGCCAGAAGATCGGTGGCCGGTAGCAGGGAGAGGGTCAGGGCGAGGCGCAGGGGTTTCATGGGGTTCCCATCATGCTTGATTCACACAAAAACAATGTGGGAGCGAGCTTGCTCGCGATAGCGGTGGCTCAGTCAACATAGCTGTCGACTGATTGACCGTCATCGCGAGCAGGCTCGCTCCCACAGGGTTCGGTGTGCTGGAGTTACAGCCCCAGCAGCTGCAACCGCTGACGCACGGCCGCTTCGATCCCGGCCTCGTCCAGCCCGCATTCGGCCAGCATCTGCGCAGGCTTGGCGTGTTCGACGTAGGTGTCCGGTAGGCCCAGGTGCAGCACCGACTTGAGGATGTTTTCCCGGGCCAGGAATTCGCTGACCGCCGCACCGGCGCCGCCCATGATGGCGTTTTCCTCGATGGTCACCAGCAGTTCATGACTGGCGGCCATCTCGCGCACCAAGGCTTCGTCCAGCGGTTTGACGAAGCGCATGTCCACCACGCTGGCATCCAGGGTCTGCGCGACTTTCAGGGCTTCGGCCAGCTGCACGCCGAACACCAGCAGGGCGGTTTGCTTGCCCTGGCGGCGAATCACGCCCTTGCCGATTTCAATCGGTTCAAGGTCGGCTTCAATGGTCGCGTTCGGGCCGGTGCCGCGGGGGTAGCGCACCGCCGCCGGGCCATTGAACAGGTGGCCGGTGGTGAGCATTTTGCGCAGCTCGTTTTCATCGCTCGGGGTCATCACCAGCATGCCGGGGATGCAGCGCAGGAACGACAGGTCGAAGCTGCCGGCGTGGGTCGGACCGTCTTCGCCCACCAGGCCGGCGCGGTCGATGGCGAACAGCACGTCGAGGTTCTGCACCGCGACGTCATGAACCAACTGATCATAACCGCGTTGCAGGAAGGTCGAGTAGATCGCCACCACCGGTTTCGCGCCTTCACACGCCATGCCGGCGGCGAAGGTCACGGCGTGCTGCTCGGCAATCGCCACGTCGAAATAGCGCTGCGGATAGCGTTCGCTGAAGGCCACCAGGTCCGAGCCTTCCTTCATCGCCGGGGTGATGCCCACCAGGCGCGGGTCAGCGGCTGCCATGTCGCACAACCATTGGCCAAACACGCTGGAATACTTAGGCCCGCCGGCCTTTTTCGGCGCGGCGGCCGGGGCATCCAGCGGTTCGAGCTTGGTGATGGCGTGGTAGCCGATCGGGTCGACTTCCGCCGGGGCGAAGCCTTTGCCTTTCTTGGTCACCACGTGCAGGAACTGCGGGCCCTTGAGGTCGCGCATGTTGCGCAGGGTGGCGATCAGTGTGGGCAGGTCGTGGCCGTCGATGGGGCCGATGTAGTTCCAGCCCAGCTCTTCGAACAGCGTGCCGGGCACCAGCATGCCCTTGGCGTATTCTTCGGTGCGGCGGGCGATTTCCCAGGCGCCGGGCAGGCGCGACAGGACCTTTTTGCTGCCTTCACGCATGCTGGCGTAAGTGCGGCTGGAGAGGATTTTTGCCAGGTAGTTGGACAGCCCGCCGACGTTGCGCGAGATCGACATGTCGTTGTCGTTGAGGATCACCAGCATGTTGGCGTTGACTTCCGGCGCGTGGTTCAACGCTTCGAAAGCCATACCCGCCGTCAGTGCGCCGTCGCCGATCACGGCAATGGCCTTGCGGTCGCTGTTTTGCAGACGGGCGGCAATCGCCATGCCCAGGGCGGCGCTGATGGACGTGCTGGAGTGCCCGACGCCAAAGGTGTCGTATTCGCTCTCGGAACGGCGCGGGAACGCCGCGACGCCGTCCTTCTGACGCAGGGTGCCCATGCGCTCACGCCGGCCAGTGAGGATTTTATGCGGGTAGGCCTGATGCCCGACGTCCCATACCAGACGGTCATCCGGGGTGTCGAACACGTAATGCAACGCGATCGTCAGCTCGATGACGCCAAGGCCTGCACCGAAGTGCCCACCGGTCTGGCCGACCGTGTAGAGCAGTTCCTGGCGCAACTCATCGGCCAGGGTTTCCAGCTCGGCTTCACCCAGGCGACGCAGGCCGTCCGGCGTGTTGGCGCGGTCCAGCAGCGGCGTGGTCGGGCGTTTGCGGGGAATCTCTTGAAACGTCGTGGGCATCAGGCGAATCGTTATAGGTATAGAAAGAGGCGGCAGTTTACCTTATGCATCGCAAGCTGCCCACGCGTTGGCCGGAACTTGGCCGATACGCTGTCTGTAAGGGGTTGGCCCCGTGTCAGCTGCGTCGTTCGACGATATACCGCGCCAAGTCGCGCAACGGCTCGGCCGCCGCGTCAAAGGGTCGCAGCGCGACCAGGGCCTGGTCGCGCAACTCCAGGGCATAGGCCTTGGCCGCGTCGAGACCGAGCAGGGCCGGGTAGGTCGGTTTGTCACGCGCGATGTCGGCGCCCTGGCGTTTACCCAGGGTCTGGGTATCGCTTTCGACGTCGAGGATGTCGTCCTGCACCTGGAACGCCAGGCCAATGGCCCGGGCGTAGGTCTGCAAGGCTTGCAGCTGTTCGGGCGTGGCCCGGCCGCTGGCCAGGGCACCGAGCCTGACGCTGGCCTCGATCAAGGCGCCGGTCTTGTGCCGGTGCATGTATTCCAGCGCACTCTGGTCCAGCTTCAGGCCCACCGAACCGAGGTCGATGGCCTGGCCGCCGACCATTCCGGCGGGGCCAGCCGCCAGCGCCAGGGCACTGACCATGTCCAGGCGAATCTGCGCTGAACAATTGCTCAGGGCCGGATCCAGCAGGGCGCTGAAGGCCAGGCTCTGCAAACCGTCGCCAGCGAGGATTGCGCAGGCTTCGTCGAATTGCTTGTGAGTGGTTGGCTGGCCGCGACGCAGGTCGTCGTCGTCCATGGCCGGCAAGTCATCATGGACCAGGGAGTAAGCGTGGATCAGCTCCACCGCGCAAGCTGCGCCGTTGGCCTGCTCGGCTTGACCACCCAGCGCTTCGCACGCCGCGTAGGCCAGCAGCGGCCGCACACGCTTGCCGCCGTTCATTACGCTGTAGCGCATGGCTTCATACAGACGTGCCAGTTCAGGGCTCGGAGCGGTGAACAGCGTGTCCAGGGCAGTGTTGACCCGGGCCTGACTGCCGGCCTGATACGCGCCGATCATTCAGGTTGTTCCGCGTCGAAAGGCTCTTCGGTCAGCTCGCCGTCGCGCTCGAGCAGCAATTGCACCTTCTGCTCGGCCTGGGCCAGCGCCGCCTGGCAGTCGCGAGTCAAGCCGATACCCTGCTCGAAGGCGGTCAGCGAGTCTTCCAGCGACAATTCTCCGTTCTCCAGCCGTTCGACCAGCGTTTGCAGGTCGGCCAGAGATTGTTCGAAATCCAGTGCAGCTTTTTTGCGGGCCATGGCGGCTATTCCGGTTGACTGTTAAACCGGCGCGACACTAGCAGACATGGGGTATTGGGGCAAATCAAGGGGTGGGAATCGAAGCGGGACGGATGAGATAGAACAGGCTGCGGTAGACTCGCTTTTGTGGCGAGGGAGCTTGCTCCCGCTGGGGCGCACAGCGGCCCCAAACCTTCGAGGGTTCATCCGGATGCGACGCCACAAGTGATCCTATGCGTCTGGATAACTCGCGCGGTATCGAGTACTACGCCCGCCACCTGGCATTCGTTCCAGGCAACCTTTCTCCAGCATCTGCGCCAGATGACGGGTCGCCGTGGCCTTGGAAACCTTTGCCACCTCCTGGTATTGAGCCGCACTGATACCGCCCTCGAAGCCTTTTTCACCGCCATCGAGCAGTCGGTTGAGCACTTTGATCTGTTCAGGCGTAAGTGCGCTTGCGCGATGAATCTGCCAGAACCTTGCCTTGTACAGCACACTTTCGATCCGGGTGATGGCCTGCTGAAGGCTGCGCAACAGCGTCAGCAGAAACCACGTCAGCCACGGAGTAATGTCCAGCGTGGCTTTCTGGCACGTCTCCAGGATTCGATAGTAACCGCAGCGGTCATCGAGAATGCTTGCAGACATGGCATAGAAACGGATCGCCTGGGCCTCCCCTTGGGCCAGTGCCAGATCGGTGAGGGTGCGGGTCAGGCGACCATTGCCATCGTCGAACGGATGCAGAGTGACAAACCAGAAATGGGCGATGCCAGCACGCAGCAAAGGATCGAGTTCGGCCTGATGACGGCTAGCCTCGAACCAGTCGACGAACGTCTGTAACTGTTGCTCCAGGCCTTGACGAGGCGGTGCTTGGAAGTGAACGGTGGGTCGATCCAGCCTGCCTGAGACAACTTGCATCGGTTCGTCACCGCGCAGCGTACCCACTCGGATCTCTCGATGGGCAAGGTCACCCGCTTGATCAGGGAATAACCATTCATGCCATTCCAGCAGGCGCTGGACAGTCAGTGGCTGATTGAAATGCCGGGTCGCGTCCAGCAGCAAATTCGCCAAGCCTTCACTGCGCGTGCTAACCGGGTTGTCGCCGACCTGTTCGAGGCCCAGGCGTCGGGCCAAGGACGATCGCACCGAACCCACATTCAATTGTTCTCCTTCGATGGCCGAAGAGGTCACGATATTTTGCAGTAACGCGTCCAACTCATTCTGAGCGCTGAGCGAAGCCGTGACCGCGCTGGTCATTCCCAGCAGTTGGCCCTGGGTCTGCACGCATTCGCGTAGCAGCGGTGCCAATGCTTCAGCTTGCCAGCGAAAGTCGGGCCAGTCGGGCTGCTGCCAGAGGAGCCATGAAGTCTGTCCGAAAGAGAATGAGCCGAATAATAGCGCTATTCGGCTCATTTTATGAGCCGAATAAATTCGCTATTCGGCTCACGCCACTCTCAAGACGTGATTTCCCACACAGAATCGCCCGTTGCCCGATTGTGAATAATCCGCCGAATCGCTAACCTTCGCGCCATCTACGGCCCCTTGCAACGGGGCCTCCAGACGAAACCCGAACAATGACAGGCAGCGCCGAGGAAGGGCGTCGGGTTACGTCATGCATGGCAGGAGGCATACATGCGTTTTCTTTCACTGTTGATCGTGCTGTTCGCCGCGCCGCTGGTGTGGGCCGCGCCTTCGGCCGAGCTGTCGGAGCCGGTGGGCGGCTGGCGTTACAGCGGCTTGCTCGATCGCACTGAAAACCCTCAGGTCGCCTACCCCACACCGCCCATCGACCGTGGCGTGCAGCGCAATCGCACGATGATCGAAGGCCGGCTCAAGGCCATGGGCACGGCCCGTGCGCCCCACAGCCTGGCGGTCAACGGCAATCCACTGAATCTCTATACCGACGATGAAGGGCGTTTCGCCCGGCCCTATGCGTTCGGTGCCGGTTCCAACAGCGTCGAGGTGCGCAGCTCCGAAGGCCAGTCCCTCAAGCGCGTGCAGTTCTATGAGGCCAACAACCTGCGAACCCCGGCGCAGATCCGCGTGGTGCTGGGCTGGGACGACCCCAAGGCCGAACTGGACCTGCACATCATTACGCCCGACGGCCAGCATGCATTCTTCGGCCAGCCGGCGCTGACCAACGGCGGCGGCCTCGACCCGGATGGCGTCGATGGCCCCGGCCCGGAGATGTTCACCATGACCGCGCCGATGCACGGCACGTATCTGGTCTACGTGAACTATTGGGGCAACTACGGCAGCGGCGGCTATAACTTCGAGGAAACCAGCAACCAGAACGAGGTGATTACCTCGCAGATCAACCTGGTGCTCAACGAAAACACCGTCGATGAAAAACGCGAAACCTTTGTCGTGCCCCTGCGCGCCATTGGCGATCTGTTGCTGGTCAAGACTTTCAATTACTAAGTATTCCGCTCCACGGATGAATAGGCCCTTGTGAATATGAGCGACAACACTGCTTCCCCAACCGAGCCGACACCTGTCGCCAAACCTGTGCGCCGTTGGCCGGCGATGCTGATCGGGCTGTGCCTGGTGGCCGGTGTCGCCGCCGGGTTGGGCTGGTTCATACACAAGCCCAAGGCGCCGCCCATGGAGTTGGCGTTGGAAAAGCTCGGCCTGAGCCGCCCCGACGGCTTGCTCGAAGCCCATTCCCTGAGCCAGTTGCCCAAGGACCTGCTGGCGGTGCCGTTCCTCAAGGCCACGCTCACCGAAGATTTCGTCTTTTATTACGAGGCCCATGCCGACCGCCTCGGGCTGATCGGCAGCCTGCGCCGGATCATCTACGAGCATGACCTCAAGCTGCAGGACAGCCTGATCGAGGCGCTTTTCGACCAGCCGGCCGATGTGGCGCTGTGGCGTGGTGCCGACGGGCGTCTCAAGGATTTCCTGCTGGTAATGGATCGCGGCGGGTTGGCGAAGGTGCTGGAGCCGTTGGCGAAAGTGGCCTTGGATGACACCCAGTTGAGTAAGCTCGGCGACTTGAAGGTGGGCGGCGACGAGGTCGCGCTTTACCAACTGAGCTATAACGCCAGCAAATCCCTGGTCTTCGCTTCCCATGGCGACAAGATGGTCGTGCTGTCGAATCCGACCAAGCTTTACGACAAGGGCAATGGTCCTACCGATGAACGCGGCATGGTCTCGACCCAGGCCCTCGAAGCGCTGCTGGCCGGTGAAAAACTCTTCCCCGAAGCCTTCGGCCTGCCGCCCAAGGCGCCAGAAGTGAAGCAACGGATTTCGGTCAACGCCAGCGTTCTTGCCATGGGCTACCAGCGTTTCATCCCGAACTTCGCCGGGTTGCGCTTCGACATGGACGACAAGGGTTGGCACAGCTTCCTGGCCATGGATGAGCTGGAAAACCAGCCGGACTTCGATTTCAAACCGATCTGGCAAGCCATGCCCATGGGCGCCAGTGCCTGCGTTGCCTTGCCCCTGGCCGCCGAACAACAGAAACCGTTGCTGGTGAAACTCGGCGCCGACGACCAAGCGGCCCAAGCCATGGTCGACCATATGGCCGGCGCGGCGGGCCTCTGCTGGTACGCCGATTCGCGACTGTACACGCCGCTGCTGGTGGCGAGCCTGAACGAAGACGACGGCAAGCTCGACGCCGACCTGGGTAAGCTGTTCGGGTCGATGGTAGGCGCCTATGAAAACAACGTCGCCGAACATGCGTTCCCTGTTGTTGAAAAGCAGGAAGGCCCGATGCATCAGTGGCAACGTCAGGTCAGCTCCAACTTCGGCCCGTACCTGGCCAAGGAAGCGCAGCAGCCCGATGCGATCACCGGCAAGGCGTTCATGCGCGTGAGTTTGGCGCGTCACGGCTCGACCTTGCTGTTTTCCCTCGACGACAAGTTGGTGGACAAGGCCCTCGGCACCCTCGACAAACGCTTCCCGCCCATGGCCGACGTGGTGCCCAAGGACCTGCTGATGCCGGTCTACTTCGGCCCGGACGCCATGGCGCAACTGATGCAACGCGAGACGCTCGACAGCCTGCCCCAGGACATGGAGCCGGTGTTCTACAACGCCGCGCAAACCTACCTGATCCCGAAACTGCGCACCCTCGGCGGCTACGGTAAATACGCCCTGACGTTGCCTGAAGGCAGCGAGCCGGACGGTCACTGGCAGTGGCTGCCGCTGGAATGGAAAGCGCTGTGACAGGGCTGATCCGCAACCCCGGATTGGCGTTGATGCTGGCGCTGCTGCTGGGCGCTCAGGCGTTTGCCACGGAGAAGCCGTCGCTGGATGTGCAGCAATCCCAGGTCTTTCGCGCCTGGTTCGTGCGCATCGCCCAGGAGCAACTGAGCAAGGGCCCGAGTCCGCGCTGGTATCAGCAGGATTGTGCCGGGCTGGTGCGCTTCGCCGCCAACGAGGCGCTGAAAGTCCACGATGACAAATGGTTGCGCAGCAATGGCCTGTCCAACCGCTACCTGCCGCCAGAATTGCAGCTGAGCGACGCCCAGCGGCGCCTGGCCCAGCAATGGCAACAGGGCGGCGGCAAGGTCGGGCCCTACGTCAACGCCATCAAGCTGATCCAGTTCAACAGCCACCTGGTGGGCCGTGACGTGGCCCAGGCCCGCCCTGGCGACCTGATGTTCTTCGATCAGGGCGACGACCAGCACCTGATGATCTGGATGGGCCGCTACATCGCCTATCACACCGGCACCACCACCCCAACCGACAACGGCATGCGCTCCGCAAGCCTGCAACAACTCATGAACTGGAAGGACACCCGATGGATACCCGACGCAGCCAACCCCAACTTCATCGGCGTCTATCGACTCAGCTTTCTCTCCCAATGACCGGTGCCCGCATGCTGCGCTTGTGTTCAAAACTGCCCCTGCTATTTGCCTTGTTGCTGGCACCAATCACTCATGCCGAGGACACGGTAGAGCCCAGCGGCTACACACCGGTGGCCGGTGAAAGCTTCTTCCTGCTGGCCGACAGCAGTTTTGCCAGCGATGAGCAGGCCATGGTCCGCCTCGAAGCCCCGGGCCGCGACTACCGCCGGTTCCGCATGGAGCCCTACGGTGGCGCCGATATACGGGTCTATCGCATCGACAAACCGCTGGATTTCCTCAAGCGCCAGAAGAACCTGCACCGGGTGGTCAGCGACGGCCAGTTCAAGGGCGAAGGCCTGTCGAACACCCTCGCGTACCTGTGGGACAGCTGGTATCGCAAGTCCCGTCGGGTGATGCAACGGGCGTTCTCCTACGAGTCCCGCCAACAGGTCACCGAAGAAGTGCCGGAACTGAAGATGGGCGATGCCATGGTGGCGCCGACCCCGTACGACGCACCGCCACAATTCGCCTTGATCCCGGGCTTGCCGGTGGTCAGCCAGTTCCGTTATCCGCTGTGGCAGGCCAAGCCGATCCAACCGCCGGCGGGCGTCAACCTGGCCGGCTCGTCCAGTGAGTTCGTCAGCGTCGCGCCGGGCAACGTCTACGTGCCGTTGGGTCAGTTGAAGCCGGGCCTGTACCTGGTGGAAGCGTTGATTGGCAAATACCGGGCGACCACCATGGTCTTCGTTTCCAACACCGTGGCAGTGAGCAAGATTGCTGGCGACGAACTGCTGGTCTGGGCCGCACGCAAGCATGAAGGCCGTTCGGTGCCCAAGGTCAACGTGCTGTGGACCGACGGCCTGGGCGTGATGAGCAGCGGTGCCACCGATGAAGACGGCTTGCTGCGCCTCAAACACGTCAGCCCTGAGCGTTCGTTCGTCATTGGCGAGGACGAGGAGGGCGGGGTATTTGTTTCCGAAAACTTCTACTACGACAGCGAAATCTACGACACCAAACTCTACGCCTTCACCGACCGGCCGCTGTATCGGCCGGGGGATTGGGTGTCGCTGAAAATCGTCGGACGTGAATTCAAGAATGCCCGTGACTCGGTGCAACCGGCGGCCGCCGACGTCAATGTCAGCGTGCTGGATGCCACTGGCACCGCGCTGCAAACCCTGGCCCTGAAGCTGGACTCCAAGGCCGGCACCCAAGGCCGTTTCCAGTTGCCGGAAAACGCCGTGGCCGGCGGCTATGAATTACGTTTCAGCTACAAGGACCAGCTCTACAGCAGCGCCTTTCGCGTGGCCGAATACATCAAGCCGCACTTCGAAATCGCCCTGAACCTTGCCAAACAGGATTACCGTACCGGTGAACCGGTCAAGGGCAAACTCGTGCTGCTGTACCCGGACGGCAAGCCCGTGGCCAATGCCACGGTGAGCCTGAGCCTGCGGGCCCAGCAACTGTCGATGGTGGATAACGAGCTGCAATACCTGGGGCAATTCCCGGTAGAGCTGACCAGCAGCGAAGTGACCACCGATGACCAGGGCAACGCCGAGCTCGACCTGCCGGCCGCCGACAAGCCGAGCCGCTACACACTCACCGTGTTTGCCAGCGATGGCGCGGCGTATCGGGTCAAGACCACCAAGGAAATTCTCATTGACCGTGGTGCCGCGAATTTCCGCCTGAGCGCACCCCAGCGCTTCAGTGCCGCCGGCCAGAAGGTTTCGTTCAGCTACGCCAATGAAGGCGGCAACGACCAAGCCAAAGCCGTGACCCCGGGCAGTTATGGCTGGGTACGGCTGGAAGACCAAACCACCGGCGAAGGCAAGCTGGCGGCCAAGGACAAGGGTTTCAGCCTGACCTTCGACCGCCCCGGCACCTACAACCTGACGCTCAAGGACGACCATGGCCGAGTCATTGGTGCTGCGGCTCATGCGGTGACTGGCGAAGGCATCAAGGCAGTGCCGGGCACCGTTGAAATCGTCCTCGACAAAGCCGAATACAAGGCCGGTGACGAAGCCCTGGCGCTGATCACCTTCCCGGAACCGGTCAGCGATGCGCTGCTGTCGCTTGAGCGGGACAAGGTCGAGGCCACGGCGTTGCTGTCCAAGGGCAGTGACTGGCTGAAGATGGAAAAGCTCAGCGACACCCAATACCGCGTGCGCATTCCAGTGAAGGACGCCTTCGCGCCGAACATGACGTTCTCGGTGCTGTACACCAAGGGCGGCCAGTACAGCTTCCAGAACGCCGGTATCAAGGTGGTTGCGCCGCAGATCGACGTCGCCGTCGTCACCGATAAAGCCACCTACCGGCCTGGCGACACGGTGACGGTTGACCTGAGCACCCAGTTCGCCGGCAAGGCAATCCCGGCGCACCTGACCGTCAGCGTTGTGGACGAAATGATCTACGCCCTGCAACCGGAAGTGGCCCCGACCATCGACCAGTTCTTCTATCACCCGCGTCGCAACAACGTGCGCACCAGTGCCAGCCTGTCGTTCATCAGCTACGACGTGGCACTGCCGGGCAGCCCAGGCGCGCCCGGCAAGGCCAACCGCAGCGAGCGCGGCGTCAAGGTACTGGAGCGGCCCCGTCGTGAAGACGTGGACACCGCCGCGTGGCAACCGGAGCTGGTCACCGACGCCAGCGGCAAGGCCCGCTTCACCTTCAAAATGCCGGATTCCTTGACCCGCTGGCGCATCACTGCTCGGGCCATTTCCGACGACGGTCAGGTGGGTCAGAAAAAGCAATTCATCGGTTCGGAAAAACCGCTGTACCTGAAATGGAGCGGCCCGACCCGATTCCGCAGCGGCGACAAACCGCAGATGGGCCTGTTCGCGTTCAGCCAATCCGAAAAACCGGTGAAGACTGAACTGCTGATCCGTTACGCCGGTGCTGAACAGCGCGTGGTGGCGGACCTGAAAAACGGCATCAACTACGTGGCACTGCCGGCAATGGAGCTGAGCAGCGGCGACTTGAGCGTCCAGTTGCAGGTGAACGGCGAAACCCAGGACACCCTGGCCGTACGCCTGAACGCCAGCGGCAACGGCTGGCAAGTCACCCAGAGCCAGCGTCTCGACGTGGCGAGCGGCGACACACCGCTGACCCTGCCTGCCGACGCCAGCGATATCCGCCTGCGCCTGGACGACAGCCCGCAAGCGCTGTTCCGTTCGGCCCTGGATGATTTGTTGAGCTACCCCTACGGCGGCGTCGAGCAGACCGCCAGTCGTCTGCTGCCGTTGAGTATTGCCTACCCGACTCTGGCCGCGAATCCGCAGATTCGTGACCGCTTGCGGCTGATCATGCAGAACAGCCGCTTGCGTCTGGTGCAGATGGCTGGGCCATCGGCGAGCTTCACCTGGTGGGGGCAGGACGGCGAGCCGGATGCGTTCCTCACCGCCTACGCCTATTACGCCGACTGGTACGCCAGCAAAGCCTTGGACTTGAGCCTGCCGCCGGAACACTGGCAGCGGGTGCTGGAGGTCTACGCCAAGCAGGCCGGTGATACGCCGCTGTTGCAGCGTGCGCTGATTCTGTCGTTCGCCAAGCAGATGCAACTGCCGGTGAACACCTTGCTCAGCGGCCTGATGGACGACCTGGCGAAGGCCCGCGAAGACAGCACCGAGAGCGTGATGGACAGCGGTGAAGACAGCCTGGTCATGAACGCCCCGGATTCGGCCCTTGGGTTGGCCAGTGCCCGCGTCCTGACCGCATCCCTCGCCAAACAGGCGAAGGTGCCATTGCCGGCGGCCTTCAGCCGTCAGGTGGACGCCGCGCAACAGCAACTGGACCTCAGCTCCCAGCCGTTTGTCGAGGCCCTGGTGCTGTCGTTGCAAACCTTCGATCAGGCTCGCTCCACTGCCTTGCTGGAACGCGTGCTGCCGCAACAGTCCACCCTGGAACGAGCCCTGGCCCTGACCTGGCTGCAACGCAGCATCGAACAGGCCTCGCCAGCCGTGGCGCTGACCCCGGGCGAAGGCTGGACAGCCAAGCAAGGCGTCACCGGTGAAACCTACTGGCAATGGCAGGGCGCGCAGTTGCCGACCCTGCTGACGCTGACCGGTGCCCAGGAGCGTCCACTGCAAGCGGCACTGAGCTTCCAGAGTCAGCAGCCGCCCGTGGCGCCGATGGCGGTGTCCATCACCCGTCGCCTGTCGCGTCTGGTGCCGGGCGACGAGGCCTTCACCTTCAAGCTCGAAGCCGTGGGCAATAAACCGTTGTCCAGTGACAGCCTCTATCTGGATGAAGTGATCATCACCAGCAAAGCCCCGACACCGCTGCGCTACGGCATGCTCGAAGTACCGCTGCCGCCGGGCGCCGACGTGGAACGCACCACCTGGGGCATCCAGTTGATGGGCAAAGCCGACAGCGAACCGACCTCCCTGGAAAAGGCGCGCTTCGAGCCAGGCCAGATGGCTTACGCGGTGCCGGTGGATGCCCTCAGTGGCGAATTGCGCCTGCGTCACCTGGTGCGCTTCTCCCAGAAGGGCCAGTTCTCCTTGCCGCCGGTGCGCTTCACTCAGGTCTACGCGCCGCAACATCAGGCCCGGGAACAGAAACCAGCGCTCGGTCAGGTCACGGTCAACTGACATGCGCAGGCCGTGGGTTGGGTGGCTGCTGTGCTTGATCCCTGCACTGGCGACAGCGCAGGACGAGCCGTTGCGCCTGGCCTTCGACGGTCAGCTGCTGCGTGTGAGCCAGACACAGGTGCTGGAACGCCAGCCGCTGCCCGACACCTTGCAGGCACCGCTGGGCAGTCTGTGGAAACTGTTCGTCTATGCCTGGCTGGTGGACACCGACGCCCGCGAGCCGGTTTATGAGTGCCGGGGTGAGTCGAAAGAAGAGGTTTATTGCTGCAGCGCCGGGAAAAGTATCGGGCGCGATCAGGCGCTGGTGAAATCCTGCGGCTTGTATTTCGAACCGCAGCGGCTCGGGCTCTCGGCCACCCGTTGGCGTGATTACTGGCAGGCCCGCCAAGCGCCTGCATGGCTGTTGGACTTGCCGACCTTGCAGCCTCAGACACAGGTTCGCGTCGCTGAACTGCTCAAGGCGCTGGCAACATTGCCGGCCCAGGACCAGGCCCGTCGGGTGCTGCTGGACGTGGTGCTCAACGCGGCGGACGGGCGACTGGTCGGCGAGTTGGGCAGTCGTCTGCGGGTCAAGACCTGGAGCTGGCTGGGTGATCAGGGGCCTTCGTCCCGCCAGGGCGGTTTCGCCGGTTGGCTGGCCGACGGCACGCCTGTTTGGGCCGGTGGACGCGGCACCAGTCAGCAGGTCTTGAAGGTTTACGGCGATGGATTGGCTGCGGCACTGCCGTCCCGCTGGCCGGCAGAAACAGGGCGCTGCGTGGAAGTGGGCCTGTTCGCCCGTTATCCCTTGCAACGGGTGATGTCGGGCGACCGGCCAGCCACGCCGGGTCAACTGCGTGGCGACTACCGCGTCGAATTCGCTAACGGCAACCAGTTGGATATCCACAGCGATGGCGAGCTGTTCCTGATACCCGGCAAACTGGTGGCGCGACTGGATCGGGAGGAGTACGTCGCCCGGGTCCTGCAGCGCGAAGCCAAGGCCGAACCCGTCGAAGCCGCCAAGGCGTTGGCCGTGGCGATTCGCACTTACCTGCTGCAAAACGCCCAACGTAACGGCGATTGCCTGAGCATCGATGACAGCAGCCAACGCCAGCGCGTCGCCCCGCGCCCGGCAGCGCCTGAAACCCGCGCCATCGCCGCCTGGACCAGCGACTTGGTCTTGGCCGGTACCGATGTCACTTATCACTCCGACCAAGCCGGCCCGGACAAATTGTCCTGGCTGCAAGCCGTCGAGCAAGCCAACGGCGGCCAGCGCTACGACGCCATCCTGCTCCATGCCTATCCACGCGCGAGCCTCAGCCGCTGGGACAATCCGGTGGCGTCCTGCGAAGCGCTGCCCGCCGCCCAGGACTGGCTGATGAAGCAACGGCGTGGCTGGCGTTCTCGGCTGGAAAGCGAAGTGGGCTACAACGAGATCAGCTCTTTCGCGGTTTGCCGCGTCGCCTTCGGCCGGCCTTATGTCGACCGTGAACGCCAGCGCATTTATGTGCGCGGCGTGCTGTCGCTTCAAGACCGCCTCGACCTGACTCATGAATATTTGCACCTGGCCTTCGAAGCTCACCCCAACGGCCAGGACGAAACCTATATCGAAGGGCTCGCCCGTCACCTCTTGCTGGAATAGACCATGACACTCCGTTATCCACAGGTCTTGCTGTTGCTCTGCGCCCTGACCGCGTTGCCACCGGCCATTGCCGCCGACAACATCAAGCTCGACACCCCGGTCGGCGGCTGGCGCAGCGGTGCGCCGGGCGGTGAAGGCGAAAACTTCAGCCAGACCGTCAACTACCCGGCCTCGTCGGTCAATACGCCCCAGGGCCAGGCCAACACCGCCCGCATCACCGGCCAGATCAAAGGAACGCCCAAGGACACCCGCGAGCCGGGCCAGCTCATCGTCAACGGCGTGAGCCTGCCGCTGAAACTTGACCCGCAAGGTCGCTTCGACCGGCCATTCTCGTTCCCCAACGGCAGCAACAGCGTCGAAGTGCGCAGCCCCGACGGCCAGCAACGCCACCGCACGCAATTCCTCAACACCAGCGGCGGCGCCACCCCGGCCAAACTGCGGGTATTGCTGACCTGGGACAGCGACGGCACCGACCTGGACCTGCACCTTATCACCCCGGACGGCGCCCACATCTGGTACGGCAACCGCGTCGCTCCCAACGGCGCCGCCCTCGACGTCGACGTCACCACCGGCTACGGCCCGGAAATCTTCGCCATGCCTGCGCCGATCAAAGGCCAGTACCTGGTGTATGTGAACTACTACGGCGGCGGTTATCGCAGCGAGGAAGACAGCGAGGAGGGCGGGGAACAAGTGGCGCAAGCGCAACAAGCCCTGACCACGGCGCAGGTCACCGTGATCACGCAAGAGGGCACGCCGAGCGAGAAGATGGAAACCTTCGTGGTGCCGATGCGGGCGGTGGGGGAATTGACGTTGGTTAAGAGTTTTAGTTATCCATAAGGGGTAATTGTCCAACGGCTGTTGGACAACTCAGCAACTGCTCCTTCCTCTCGGCAACCTTCGATTTTCGCTCGTCGGCCAGCCACAGACAAAACCGTGGCGAGGGAGCAAGCTCCCTCGCCACAAGAGCACTCGGCAGTGTGTCAATCGACATCAATGTTGACTGACATGCCCCTATCACGAGCAGGCTCGCTCCCACAGTTTTTTCAGGTCCACCAGTACCGCACCAGATGGAAGAAGATCGGCGCGGCGAAGCACACCGAGTCCAACCGGTCG
The DNA here is from genome assembly GCF_059695895.1 of Pseudomonas sp. LBUM1664. Lineage (NCBI taxonomy): Bacteria > Pseudomonadati > Pseudomonadota > Gammaproteobacteria > Pseudomonadales > Pseudomonadaceae > Pseudomonas > Pseudomonas sp. LBUM1664. Next base: position 753,481 of record NZ_CP166791.1, read on the forward strand.
AGCATGCCGCCGTGGCCTTCGATCATGTGGCCCCAATCCTTGACGCCGCGGTCACGTTTGATCGCCGACATGACGATGCCGCCGGCAAAACCCAGCAGGTTGATCAGTAACGCGATGAGGAACGACTGCCATGGATTGAACGGTGTGATCCACCACAGCGCGCCGCCGATCAGCGAGGCCAGGAGGATGCCGCCGACAAAGCCTTCGGTGGTTTTCGACGGTGACAGGTTCGGCGCTATTTTGTGCTTGCCGAACAACTTGCCGCACACGTACTGCAGCACATCCGACAGCTGCACCACGATCACCAGATAAGCGATCAGCAACAGGTTGCGTCCTTCGAAACCGGCGATGTCCAACGTCAGCAGGGCCGGCACGAAGGAGATGCAGAACACCGCGATCATCAGCCCCCACTGAACCTTGGAGGCGCGCTCCAGAAAGTGCGTGCTGTCGCCCCCCAGGGACGCCAGGATCGGCAGCAGCAGGAACACATAAACCGGGATAAAGATCGAAAACAGCCCGTACCAATCGAAGTAGATCAGCAGGTATTGCAGCGGCAGCGCCAGGTAGAACGCGGCCACCAACGCGGGATAGTCACTGCGCCGGGTCGGCGTCAGGGTCAAGAATTCGCGCAGGGCATAGAACGACACGGCGTAGAACAGCAGGATAACCGCGGCGTTGCCGAGCCAGAACGCAATGCCGATCACCAGCACCATGATCCACCAGGCATTGATCCGTGCGTTGAGGTTATCGATGACCGAGTTCGGCGCGCCTTTTGTCCGTAGCTTGAGAATGAAGCCGATCACAGAGGCCAGCAGCAGAATCGCGCCGATCCCGCTAAACAACATCAGGGTATATCTATCCATGTCAGACGTGCTCCGGGGCCAGTGCCAGCAGCGCTGCGCGGCTGCGTTCAAGAAATTGCGCTTTGCTCTCACCGTCTTCGATGCACAGCGGCGCGCCGAAACTGGTGGTGCATAACAGCGGCAAAGGCAGTACACGACCCTTGGGCATGACACGGTTGAGGTTGGCGATCCACACCGGGATCACTTCGACTTCGGGGTGACTTTTCATCAAGTGGTAGATCCCGCTTTTGAACGGCAGCAGGCCTTCCTCCGGATTGCGCGTGCCCTCGGGGAAGATGATCAGCGAGTCGCCGTTCTCCAGGGCTTCGAGCATCGGCTGCAGTGGATTGTACGAAGGGTCCTTGCGCTCGCGGTCCACCAGCACGCCATTGAACACCCGGTTGATGATGTAGCGACGCACCGGGCTGGTTTGCCAGTAGTCGGCGCCGGCGACGGGGCGAGTAAGCTTGCGCAGCGCCGGCGGCAGTGAGGCCCAGAGCAGCACGAAGTCACCGTGGCTGCTGTGATTGGCGAAGTAGATCCGCTGCACGGGCTGCGGCGCGCAGCCGAGCCACAGGCTGCGAGCGCCCGTGACCATGCGGGCTGCGGAGGTGATGAGGTTGGCGACCACGGGTTCGAACATAAGGATTCCTTATCCTGAGAAAGCTAGCCAGGGACTGGCCAGGATGAAGCCCAGCGTCAAGACAACTTGTGCGGCCAGCAACCGCGATTGCCGCCGTAACAGCAACAACGCGCCATGCCGGCGTTCTGTCCAGAGACGGCCGGCGCGTTCGGCCGGTTGCAGGCCAAGCGAGGTGAGGGCTTGATCCAATGTATAGGTTCGCTCGGCCAGCGATTGGGTACCGTCCGCCACGCGCTGAAACAGATCGGCATCAAACGCCACGCGCAACGCCCAGTATTTTTGCAGCACGCCGAGAACGAACAGTACGGCGCTCAACAGCAGCAACCAAGGGTCGATGACGCCCACCAGCCATTGCCCCAATCCCAGCAGCGCCGCCAGCAGCGTCAGCCCGGTGGAAAGCTGATCCAGCGAATGCCCCCGCCGCAACAGACTCGCCACGGTGTGGAGTTCCATATCACTGCTCATGCTCATCTCCCAGCCCTGTGGATAATTGCGCCAACGCCCGACGGTGCGCTGGATGCAGAACAACGCGCGGGCGAACTCGCTGGATTTGCACGATAGCCGCATCAACGCTCGCCGCCCGACCCGTGTGCAGCAACCAGGCAACCACAGCGGTGGCGCTGCGCGAATAACCCAAGGCGCAGCAGACCAGCACCGGCCCTTGCTGGCGCAGGTTTTCAATGATCTGCGCAGCCTTCAGGCACTGCTCGGCCGTCGGCGCCGTCAGGTCGAGCACCGGCAACGAGTGATAGGCAATGCCAGTGCTGTCCATGGACAATTCAGCGCAGAGGTCGAGCACCCCGGTAAACGCGCTGTCCTTTAACTCCATCGGCGTGGGCACTCGCCCCAGCCAGACGTTATCCGCCACCTGGTCCGGCAGCGGATGCTTGCGCGTCCAGCAACGGGAATTGACCCACGCCGCCGCCAGATAAGGCGCCAACAACCAACGCGCCGCCGGGCTCAACCGGCCATCGGCACGCTTCTGAAAGCCGCTGGCGTCGAACACCAGGTAATTGAGCGCAACCAACAGCAACGCCACCGCCGGCCAGATCAACCAGAGCCAAGCGCCGCCGAAGGCAAACGCCGGAATGAAAAACGCCGCAGCCCCCAAGCCATAACGCAACGCCAATTGCAGGCGGGTGCGGTCCCCAGTCAGACGCGCACTGTGCAGTGGACTGGGCCGATCCAGTGGCCACAACCAGACACACAGCCAACCGGCCAATGCGCCGGTAGGCAGGTCGATAAAGTGATGTTGATACGTGGTCAGCACCGACACGCCAATCAACGCGAACCAACCGTGCATCACCCAACGCCAGAGGCCCTGCAGGTGCCGCTGATAGCAGACCCAGAGCACCACCAGCAACGCGATGTGCAGCGACGGCGCTTGATTGAACGGCTTGTCGAAGCCCGCCAGCACGTCGAACAGCCAACCGAATACGCCATCCAGTTCCGGCCGGGCAAAGGTAAAGCGCAACGGCCAGATCAGGAAGCAACTGACGGCAATCGCCTGCGCCGTGAGCAGGCGCAAGGCATGGCGCTTGAGTTCTTCGCGGCGGGTGGGCAGCAGCAGGGACAGGCCGTAAAGCAGATCGATCGACCAGTAGGGCACGATGGTCCAGGCCATGAACGGCATGTGGCTTTCCCAACCGAACACCAGGCTGCCGACGTCGTCACGCTGGGACGTGACCCACGTGGCGAAGCCATAGGTGCTGAAGAACAGCGGCGCCAACAACAGCAACCACAGCACCGCCGGTTTCAGCAGCGCGGGCTCGCGGGCCGGTGCGATGACAGCGCTCATCATTGCACTCGCTGAGCCAGCGAAACGCTGAAGATGCCCCATTCATCGACCCGCTGCGTGATCTTGCGAAACCCTGCGGCCTCAACCAATTGGTCCATTTCGGCCTGACTGCGCAGACGCATGACCCAAGCCTGCCCGGCGCGGTGGCTGGTGAGGGCGCGGGCGATCAGTTCCAGTTGCGGGTGCCACGGCTGACCGGTGTAAACCAGGTAACCGCCGGGCTCCACGGCTTCGGCCAGGCCGGCCAGCGAGCCGCCCACCAGCTGATTATCAGGAAACAGCTCATACAGGCCGGACACCACGGCGAGGGTCGGTTTTGGCTCCAGGGCCGCCAGGTCCTGGCGGTCGAAGGCGTCACCTTTGACGAATTGAGCAATGTCGCCCAAGCCTTTTTCGAGAATCAGCGCACTGCCGTCCCGCACGTTGATGTCGCTGTAATCGCGCAGCAGGATCGACTCGGGCAACGGACTGACGCCTTGCAGCGCTTCGAGAATATAACGGCCATGACCGGCGGCGATGTCGACGATGCGCACCTCGCGGCTCTGCTCGCGCAGCTTGCCCATGGCCAGGCGCAGCAGTTCTTCGACGTGCAATTTGCGCTGGCGAATGCCGCGCCAGCCGATGGAGTTCAGGTAGTTCTGGTCAATCATTCTGCCCAGCGGCGAGGTGCCGGTGGGGCGATTGCGGTAGACGTAATCCAGGGTGCTGCCGGAGTCGAACCCGGTGTCGAAGCCCAATTTGACCCCGGCCGACAACGTGCTGCCAACGCGCATGCTGGCGCGGGTCATGCGCCAGTAAAGGTCGCGCGGCGAATTGTGCGGCAGGGGCGTTGCCAGGGATTCGGACTCGGCGCAGCTCGCGCCCAGGCGATCGGCATCGAGCAGGGACGGGCGGTTCAGCGGTCGTGCAAAGTTTTGCAGAATGAAACGTCGGGCACTGGCAATGGCCGGTGCTCGGTTTTTCTCGCCGAGGGTGTCGTGGAAGAACCCCGGCAGGATGTGTTTTTCCTTGTGCACACTGCCCAGCCGCTCGAAGAACTGCTCCTGGGGTTTGCGATGCACCACAAAGTCGGAACCGGAGATCAACAGCTGCGTCGGCACCTGAATCGCCCGGGCATCGGCTACCACCCGGTCGGCGGCTTCGTACAGGCCCAGCAGCACGTTCACCGAAATGGCTTTGGTGATCAGCGGATCGCTGTCGTAGGACGCCACCCGCTCCGGGTCATGGCTGAGGAATTTTGCCTTGACGTAGCTGTTGACGAAAAAATTGCCGCGAAACTTGCGCATCAGCGCCAGGCCCGGGCGAGCGAAAGGCACGTAGAGCTTGACCTTGAACGCCGGCGACGCCAGCACCAGCGAGCGAATGCGCGGCGCGTAGTCGTGGACCCAGGTCGACGCGATCACCGCCCCGACACTTTGCGCCACCACGGCGATGTTCGCCTCGTCAATCTGATGCGTCGCGCCGATGTGATCGCAGAACGTCTGCACATCCCGCGCACTGGTAGCAAAACTCGGGCTGTCGCCCCGGGCGCCAGGCGACTGGCCATGGCCGCGTGCGTCCCAGGCAAAAAAGTCGAACCCGGGCAAATCCAGCTCATCCACCAGATGCGCGATGCGCCCGGAGTGTTCATGACCCCGGTGAAACAACAACACAGCCTGACGGGGCTCGCCCGGATCCGCCGCGACGGCCGGCCAGTGCCGGTAGAACAAGGCCACGCCATCGTGGGTGGTGAACGTCAATTCCTGGGCTTGGCGCATTGCAACTTCCTTATGCTGAGGGAGCGTTTTCCGTCACTTGGTCCAGGCCATGACGCACCCGATTGACCAAGGTATAAACCAGCAGGGCGGCCACCACCGCCATCACGCCATTGACCCAGAGCGCCCCGAGCCAACCCAGGGCAATACCGGTCGCCAACACGCCGCACACAAAGGCGCGATCACTTTTACCCATGGGCCCGTCATAACACCGCGAAGCCCCCACCATCGCCCCCAACACACCGGCGTATTCGCTGAACAACGCCAACAGCGTGACCAACAACACGAGCAATAGACTGGCATCGGGAACCAAGGCAAACGGCAGGATCAAGGCAACGTCGGCGATGATATCGCATAGCTCATTCAGGTAGGCGCCCAGGTGCGACTGCTGGCCAAACTCCCGGGCCAACATGCCATCCACCGCGTTCAATGCCATGCGCAGGAACATCCAGATTGGCACCAGCACGAATATCCATGGATGACTGGCGAACCAGGCGATGACCGCCCCCACCAGCACGGAAACGATGCCGGCGAGCAAGGTGACTTGGTTGGCGGTGATGCCGTTGTTGAAGAGGCGTTGGACCGTGGGACGGAGCAGGTTTTGGAAGGCGGGTTTGAGTTGGTAGATGGAGGGCATTTGGGGTGAGATCTCGGCCGGTTGCGGGGCTGGGCTTGTTCAGGTGCGAGATTACGACAGGTTGAGGGGGGGCTGGCGGGTATTTCTTGAGAATGAGTGCGGGTAGGCATCTAAAACGAAATTACCTGTGCAAAGCATCGCCAATGTGGGAGCGAGCAAGCCCGCTCCCACAGGTTTATCGGTTTACTTGTCGCACTCAGCCATTAAAAAAAGCAGTCCTTTGGCACCGATAACATCGTTTCTCGGGCGCGCTGCTTTTCAATATATTGGCCCCCAGACCCGGTGAATGGCTCAACATTCACCCCCTTAGTGTGAGTAGCCGTAATGAACAATAAACCTGACAACGCAGGGCTTGATAACGCGGGAGCGGGAACCCGGGCGGTCTGGGGTGGGGAGCAAGTCAGGCACCCTTACAACGCCACTCAAACACCCATCGTGGTCAGCGCCGCGTACGGTTACGACGACATCGACGTTTGGTACGACGTCGCGTTGGGCAAGTCGCCAGGCTTTATCTACAGCCGCATGAGCAACCCGACGGTCGAGACTCTAGAAGCAAAAATTGGCGAGTTGGAAATGGCCGAGTCTGCCGTGGCTTTCAGCAGCGGCATGGCGGCGATCAGCAGTGTGCTTTACACCTTCCTGGCCCATGGCGACCGGGTGGTGTCGACCAAGGACAGTTACGGCGGCACCAACAAGATTTTCGAAGAGTTCCTGCCGCGCATGGGCGTGGCGGTGACCTTGTGCGAGACGTTCGATCACGAGGAGATCGAGCGTGAAATCGCCAAGGGTTGCCAGTTGGTGTACCTGGAAACGCCGACCAACCCGACCCTGAAAATACTCGATATCCCGCGTCTGGTGGCGGCGGCCAAGCGTGTCGGCGCCGTGGTGGTGGCGGACAACACCTTCGCCACGCCGCTGAATCAGAACCCGCTGGCCTTGGGTGTTGACGTGGTCATCCACAGCGCGACCAAGTTCCTCAGTGGCCATGGCGACGTGCTCGGCGGCCTGGTGTGCGGCAGCGAATCCTTGATGGCCAAGGTTCGGCACTATCGGGAAATCAACGGGGCGACGCTCGACCCGTTCTCGGCCTACATGATCATCCGAGGCATGAAAACGCTGGTGCTGCGCATGCGTCAGCAGCAATGCAGTGCCCGTGTCCTGGCGGAGTACCTCTGCACCGAACCGTTGGTGGCGTCGGTCAATTATCCCGGCCTGCCCAGCCACCCGAACCATGCGGTGGCGTGCGCGCAGATGTCCGGCTTCGGCGCCATCGTCAGCTTTGTTCTGGTCGGTGGCATGGACACGGTCAAGGTGCTCTTGCCGCGTCTGCGCTTCGCCCATTGCGCGGGCAATCTTGGCGCGGTGGAAACCATTTACGGCCCGGCCCGGACGACCAGCCACGTCGAGAACACGCTGGAGGAACGCCTGGCCCTGGGCATCTGCGAAGGGCTGGTGCGGGTGTCTGTCGGCATCGAAGACACCGACGATCTACTGGACGATCTGAAGCAGGCGTTCGCCTTTGTCAAAAAAACGCGGAATGAACTAAACCCCCAATTAAATGAAACATGCACCGAGACTGCAAACTGAAGTTAGAACGTTGATACCCCGCAACAAGGCCGTTAGTGGGGAGTTCATGAATAGGAATAATAATAAAGCTTAGTGGCGACCTGTTTTTACGCTGCCGCGTAACTTATCGCAGACGTTAATCCGCGCCCTGACCACTTTCATGAGAACAACCATGTCCATAAAAGAACAACAACTCATCACGCGTGCCGGTTTTAAACAGGAAATGCAGACGCGCCATATTGTCATGTTGGCATTGGGTGGCGTCATTGGTACCGGGCTGTTTCTCACGTCCGGGTACACCGTTAACCAGGCCGGTCCCTTGGGGGCGGTGATCGCCTACATCATCGGCGCACTCATGGTTTACATGGTGATGATGTGCTTGGGCGAATTGGCGGTGCAGATGCCGGAAACCGGTTCGTTCAGCACCTATGCCACGCGTTATCTCGGCCCCGGCACCGGCTACACCGTGGCGTGGCTGTACTGGCTGACCTGGACGGTGGCGATCGGTTCTGAATTCACCGCGGCGGGCATTTTGATGTCGCGATGGTTTACGGATACGCCCGTATGGATCTGGAGTGCGCTGTTCGCAGGCTTGGTGTTCCTGACCAACGTGATCTCGGTGCGCTTGTTCGCTGAGACCGAGTTTTGGTTATCCCTGGTCAAAGTGATGACCGTGGTGGTGTTTTTGCTGATCGGCGGTGGCGCCATTCTCGGCCTGCTGCATATCGATCAGGCTCACAGCATCGGGTTGAGCAACTTCACGCGCGAGGGACTTTTTCCTACCGGTTTCATGCCGATTGCCATGACATTACTGGCGGTCTCCTTTGCGTTTTCCGGCACTGAACTGATCGGCATCGCCGCGGGTGAAACCAAAGACCCCCAGCGCAATGTGCCGCGTGCCATTCGCACCACGGTGTTGCGCCTGGCAATCTTTTTTGTGGGGACCATTTTCGTCCTGGCGACTTTGTTACCCCGTGAGCAGGCCGGGCTGGTGGAGAGCCCCTTCGTCACGGTGTTTACCTACATCGGGATTCCGTACTCCGCCGACATCATGAACTTCGTGATCATCAGTGCCTTGTTGTCGGCCGCCAACTCCGGTTTGTACGCCGCCTCGCGGATGCTCTGGACCTTGAGCGACCAAGGCCACCTGCCCAAGCAGTTCTCGGCCCTGACCCGCATGGGCACACCGCTCAACGCCATTATCGTCAGCATGGCCGGTGGCGCCGCCTCGTTGCTCAGCAGCGTGTTTGCCGCCGACACCATCTACTTGGCGCTGGTGTCGATCTCCGGTTTGGCCGTGGTGGTGGTGTGGATGAGCATCGCCGCGAGCCAGATGGCGTTTCGTCGTCACTATGTGGCCAATGGCGGCAATGTTCGCGACCTCAAGTTCCGCGTCCGCGGTTATCCGTGGGTGCCGCTGGGGGCGCTGGTCTGCTGCAGCCTGGCGTGTGTCGGGATTGCTTTCGACCCTGAACAGCGGGTGGCGCTGTACTTCGGTTTGCCGTTCATCGCCTGGTGCTATTTCGTGTATTACATTACCCGCAAAAGCCGCGAGCGACGCTTGTCGGTCGGCCTCTTGGCACAACCGTCCGATGCGTTCTAGCCGCCGTCGACGGGGCGGGCAAGCGTGCTCGGTGCAAGGGGTGTCAACGAGGTCCAGACCATGAAGCAAAAGACGTTACCCCCATTGAACTGGCTGCGGGCATTCGAGGTGTCTGCCCGTTGCCTGAACTTCACCCACGCCGCCGAAGAGCTGTTTTTGACCCAGGGGGCGGTCAGCCAGCAGATCCGCCAATTGGAAAGCCATCTGGGGGTGGCGCTGTTCAAGCGCTTGCCCCGAGGCCTGGGGCTGACCGAGGAAGGCCAGGCGTATCTGCCGGTTGTGCAGGACGCGATCACTCGACTGGCGGTGGGGACCAACGAGATTTTTGGCCAGCACAAGCGCCGGCCGATCAAGGTGCGCGGCAGCCTGGCGTTTTTCGTGCACTGGCTGGCACCCAAACTGGTGGGCTTTCGCCAGGCCCATCCACAGGTCGACATCCGCTACATCAGCAACATCTGGGTCAAGGAGCTGGACGGTGAAGACGACATGGAAATTCGCTGGGGCCATGGCCAATGGTCCGGCCTGGTGTCGCAGCGACTGACTTGGGACACGCTGTTTCCGGTGTGCTCGCCCGCCCTGATGGCGAGCTCGCCACTGCGGGTGCCGGCGGACGTGGCGAACCATCCGCTGCTCCATGTGCTGGGTTACGAAGAGGGCTGGGGGTATTGGCTGAACATGGTCGGTGCGGACAGCGTTGATTCTTCGACGGGCATGCAGTTCGACACGCTGGTTTGTACCTTGCGCATGGCCGAACTGGGGCAGGGGATCGCCCTGGCTCGCTCGTCGATGGTGGCTGATCTGCTTGAAGATGGGCGGCTGGTCGAGCCCTTCACCCAGCGCATCGAAGCCAGCGAGTCGTTCTACCTGGTACGCGGTTCTGGGGCCGACCAGCACCCTGACGCGGTGATGTTTTCCACCTGGCTGGTCGAGCAGGCACATCGTTATAAATAAATGGCCGGAGCCAACCATGCGCTATGTGAGTACCCGGAATTCGGCTGTGCAGGTTGATTTTGAAAAGGTCGTGTTGTCTGGCATTGCCGAGGACGGCGGGCTGTTCGTACCGCTTGAGCTGCCGCAGTTTGAACCCCAGGACATCGCCAACTGGTCGACCTTGCCCTATGACGAATTGGCCTATCGGGTGATGAGCCCGTTTGTCGGCGAGGCGATCGCCGAGGCCGACTTCAAGCGTGTGCTCAAGGAGGCTGGCAGCCAGTTCAGCCATCGCTCCCTCGCGCCCTTGCATCAGGTGGATCGCAACGAGTGGGTCTTGGAACTATTCCACGGGCCGACCCGTTCCTCGAAGGATTTTGCCGCGCAGTTGCAGGCGCGGCTGGTGCAATATTTTTTGCGCAAACGCCAGCGTCGCGCGGTGGTGATCGGCGCCACCAACGGCGACACCGGGTTGGCCGCCATCGAGGCCTTCAAACACTGCGATGAAACCGACGTGGTGGTGATTTACCCGGAGGCTGGCGTCCCGCAAGAACAACTCCAGCACCTGCAAGCGGTGGCGCATCCCAGGGTGCATCAGTTCGCGGTCAATGGCAGCTTCGACGAGTGCCAGACCCTCATCACCCGACTGTTCCGGCAATGGCCGTGCACCCGGCACGAGGCGATCAGTTTCAACTCCAGCAACTGGGTCAGTGTCATGGCGCAGCTGGTGTTTTATTTCCACGCCGTGCTGCAATTGGGCGGCGGTCAGCGCCCCATCGGTTTCAGCGTGCCGGCGGCGAGTTTTGCCGAAGTCTATGCCGGCTACATCGCGCAGAAAATGGGCTTGCCGATCACCCAGATGATCGTGGCGACCAACCAGAATGATGCGTTGCATCAGTTTTTCCTGAAGAACCACTACTCCAGGTTGCGCGCCAACAAGACCTTGTCGCCGGCCATGGACCTGTCGATCTTTTCCAACCTGGAACGGTTTCTTTGGGAGCTCTACGGGCATGACGCTCAGGCGGTGAGCGCGCTGATGGAAACCTTTGAAACCAGCGGCGAGATGACCATCGCCAACGAGTTCTGGTTGCAGGCGCGGATGATCATCGACTCTTACGCGGTCACGGATGAGCAGACGTTGGAGGAAATCACCTCGCTGTACCGCGACACCGGTTACGTCATCGACCCGCATACCGCCACCGGCGTTCTCGCGGCCCGGTTGTACCGCCGAAGTTTGGTGGCACCGATGGTGACCCTGGGGGAAATCTCACCGGCCAAATCGGCGGTGCTGCTAGGCGAACTGGGGATCAGCATAGCGGCGCAACACCTCCCGCCCGCAGAGTATGGCGCGGCGCAGATTTACCGGATTCAACCGGACGACCTCGACACCCTCCACCAACTGCTCGGCGCGCTGTAAGGAGGCCACGTGAAGCGAATTCTGGACCCGCTCGATGAACGCATCATCGCCGAACTCCGGCTCAACGCCCGGGCCGCCCACGCCGAGCTGGCGGCGAAGGTCAACCTGTCACGCAACGCCGTGCGCCAGCGCATCGAACGGCTCGAACGCGACGGCGCGATCCAGGGGTACACCGTGCGCACGGGGGAGGGCGGGCAAGCGTCTTCGAACATCAACGCGGTGATCTTCGTCTACCGCTACGACCGCATGCGCGGTGCGGAAGTGTTACAGGCCCTGCAGGCCATGCCGGAAGTGCTCCAGTGCGATGTGATGAGCGGCGAATTCGACCTGATGCTGCGAGTCGGCGCTGCGAACCCGGAGCGGGTGCATAAGGTTTGGAAGGAAATCTCCGCGTTGCCCGGGGTGGAAAACACCGTGACTTCGTTTGTGCTGTCGTCGGTGGTCTAGCCCCGTTATCCGTCTAAGCGATGACCTCCTGTGGGAGCGAGCCTGCTCGCGATAGCGGTAGACCAGCCGACATCAATGTTGACTGACATGGCCCTATCGCGAGCAGGCTCGCTCCCACAAAGTCATGCTAGCCGCCACAGATCAACCCCAGCCACAGGTATTCCCTCACCACAAATGGACCGCGTCAACCTGACTGCAAAGCCAACTCACATTGGTTTTTTTCCATACCTGACGCTTCGCCCAAACCCTGGTCAAAACGCCCATAAAATAGAGCAAATTGACCTATTTCACTGCCCTGCCTGGGCCCCTAACCTAGATCCCAACAACCCATCACCCGGATCAAGGGCATAACAAAAATGACTGAATACAAACTGGCGCTGGTCGGCTTCGGCGGTGTGAACCGGGCATTGGCTCAACTGATTGCCGAGCGAAACGAAAGCTGGAAAACCGAACTGGGTTTCACCCTGAAAATCGTCGGCGTGACCGACCTGTTCCTCGGTTCGGTGATGGACCGCCACGGCCTCGACGCCGCGTCGCTGGCCAAACTGCCGGCCGTTAAAGGCGCCATGGCGCAACTGCCCGGTGGCACAGTCGATGCCCTGAATGAGGCGGTGATCAAGGATTGCGGCGCCGACATCATTGCCGAAGCCACCTTCACCAACCCGGTGGACGGCGAGCCGGCCACCTCGTTCTGCCGCTGGGCGCTGGAACGCGGCAAGCATGTGGTCACCACCAACAAGGGCCCCATCGCCTTGCACGGCGCCGAGCTCAAAGCACTGGCCCGGCGCAACAACGTCGCCTTTGAATACGAAGGTTCGGTGATGAGTGGCACGCCGGTTATTCGCCTGGCCAAGCAGTCCCTGGCCGGCAGCTCGATCGTCGGTTTCGAAGGCATTCTCAACGGCACCTCCAACTTTGTGCTCACCTGTATGGAAGGCGGGCTGGGGTTCGCCGAAGCGGTCAGCCAAGCCCAGGCATTGGGCTACGCCGAAGCCGATCCGACAGCAGATGTCGAAGGGCATGACGTGCGCCTCAAAGTGGTGATCCTGGCCAACGAACTGCTGGATGCCAAACTCACCGTCAACGACGTCACCTGCAGCGGCATTTCCTCCCTCGGCCTCGACGACATTGAAAAAGCCCGGCAAAACGGCGCGCGCTGGAAGCTCATTGGCGCGGCCACGCGCCAGGCCGATGGTTCGATCAGCGCCCGTGTCGAACCGCGCCTGTTGAACAACGATCATCCGCTGGCCAGCGTCAGCGGCGCCACCAACGCCGTGTCGTTCACCTCCGAATTGCTCGGCGCCGTGACGGTTTCAGGACCGGGCGCCGGGCGTACGGAAACCGCATTCGCGTTGCTCTCGGACATCATCAACATCCATCAATCTGCTGCGCGCAAACAGGAGCAAAGCCTGTGAACGTCTCCCGTCTGGCCCTGGCGGTCGTCGAGCCGCACATCGAAGTCCTCAACCCGTTTGACGGCAGCGTCGTTGGCACCGTCGCGGATGTCTGCGCCTCGCAAGTCCCACAGTTGCTCGAGACCGGGCGCAGCGGTGCGCGAGCGTGTGCCGCGCTACCCCGTCATCGCCGCGCAAGCATTCTCGAACAAGCGGCACTGAACATCGAACGCGATGCCAAAGCCTTCGCCCGGCTGATCGTCGACGAAGCCGGCAAGACCCTCAAACAGGCCGAAAAAGAAGTCAAACGCTGCATCAACACCCTCAAACTGTCCGCCGAAGAAGCCAAGCGAAACGCCGGCGAAGTGGTGCCGTTCGATGCCTACGAAGGCGCCGAATCGCGCCAAGGCTGGTTCACCCGCGAACCCCTGGGCCTGATCGTCGCCATCACCCCTTACAACGACCCGCTGAACCTGGTCGCCCACAAACTCGGCCCCGCCATTGCCGGCGGCAACGCGGTGATCCTCAAACCGTCCGAGCTGGCGCCGTTGTCGGCCCTCAAACTGGTGTCGTACCTGGTCGCCGCCGGCCTGCCAGAAACGGTGGTCACCGTTGCCACCGGCGGCGCGGAACTGGGCAAAGCCCTGGTCGCCGCCCGCGACGTGCGAATGATCTCCTTCACCGGCGGCTTCGTCACCGGCGAACAAATCGCCCGCAGCGCCGGCCTGAAAAAACTCGCCATGGACCTCGGCGGCAACGCCCCCGTCATCGTCATGGGCGACTGCAACCTCGACGCCGCCGTCGAAAGCTGCGTCTCCGGCGCCTTCTGGGCCGCCGGCCAAAACTGCATCGGCACCCAACGCCTGCTGATCCACGCGCCGATCTACGCAGCCTTCCGCGAACGCTTCGTCAACCAGGCCCAAGCCCTGGTGGTCGGCAACCCACTGCTCGCCAACACCGACATCGGCCCAATGATCACCCAACAAGTCGCGCAAAATGCCGAACAAGTCGTGAACGAAGCCCTGCAACAAGGCGCCACCTTACTCTGCGGCCACCGCCGCCAAGGCACCTGCTACGCCGCCACCGTACTGGAAAACGTCGACCACACCAGCCGCCTCTGGCGCAACGAAGCCTTCGCCCCGGTGGTGGTGTTGCAGCCGTTTGAGACGTTTGATGAAGCCATCGCCCTGGCCAACGAACCTGATTACAGCTTGCATGCCGGGATCTTCACCAACAACCTCGCCACCGCTATGAGCGCTGCGCGGCGAATCGAGGCAGGGGGCGTGATGATCAACGACTCTTCTGATTTTCGTTTCGATGCCATGCCGTTTGGCGGTTCCAAGTACGGCAGTTTGGGCCGGGAAGGGGTGCGCTTTGCCTATGAGGAAATGACACAGCCGAAGGTGGTTTGTTTGAATACGTTGGGGTGATTCGTCAGTTCGTTGGCATTGGGCAGGTTTGGACACCTGCCCGATGTTTTTTTGGCAGCATCCCAAGGGCCTCGAGTCTCGTGTTTCACAAACATTTTTCAGGGGCTGTCGGCCAAATCGTCCTGACTCATCTAAGCTGAATTTTCCTGGAAAATGCGCCAAGTGCCTTCCCACACGATGCGGCCAATCCGGCTTGCGGCACCGCTCAGCAGCCAGGCGGGAGGAAAAGATGCCGAACTTGCTGGTGGTGGTCTGGGACTTCGATACACGCAGATTAAGAGTCCCCGTCGAGAATAGTCTTCTCTGCATACAGCTTAGAATCGGGGCTTTGCTGTACATGGCGAGAACTGCCTTCGCCAAACATGTCGATCGACATAAACTGGATTATTGCCTTGTCGTCGCCCCCGAGTATCTTTTCTCCAAGGAAATGCCTGTCTCGTTTATTTCGGAGGAAGAAAAAGAAATCATCCGGGCAACATTGGTAGATATTTCAAAGAGAAATCCATGGCTGATACTGGTCCCAGGCACGACGCTTTGGTTCAAATCAATGTTGCGCCCAGATTCCAGGATGCTGAAAAGGGAAACCAAGCAGTTGAAATCATGGGGGCAGGCCAGAAATATCAACAAGGCAAAATATGGTGCGGAAATGGATGCGGTTGTGAATGAAATCCCGGAGCGGGACCTCATGAACAAAGGGATTTATGGCGATTATGCAAAGGCTACGAAGGAGCGGATTGCAAAAATCGACACAGAAGGTTCAGAAGCCAGCGACGGAATCGTTAGAAATACAGGCTTCATCTTTTGGAATGGAAACGTTTTTTACCAGCATAAACGTTACCCCAATATAGGAAACGATGGGCTGGAAGAACTGAATAGCGCGCAGTTCTGGGACGATAAGATATTCATGCCGGGCAGTTATCGAGAAACCCCTGCTGTCCATGGGCTGCAACTCGCTTTGGAAATATGCGCAGAGCACTTTATTGGCGCGACGGTTTTGCATAAGAACAACGCCCTGGATTTTCATATCCTGGTCTCGGCCAGTATTGCTCTCGATAAAACTCGTGTAGGCGTAAAGCATGGGGGGTATGTGGTTCATGCTGATTCAGAGGGCAGTTCAGTTTACCGGCGCGAAGGCATGAACTTGGTTCAACTCCAAGCCATTGATGAAACCGAAATAGGCTTGTTGGGTGTTGAAGCCGGTCGCGCCAGGAGTTTTGTTTGCGCGATTGCGTAGACCGAGCCAGAGCTCGTCTGCCGAAAGAGCTGCGGTGGATGTGAAATCCAGAGCCGGTGCAAATTGATCTGTTGGCAAGGCTTACTCGGGCAGGTCTGCTCATCTGCCCAATGGTTTTTGCGTAATCCCTGCATTCTCCCGCCCATTCGCTGGACATCCAAAACCCTCAACCCACTACAGTCCCCTGTGGGAGCCTGCTCGCGATAGCAGTGTGTCAGCCCCCGTAACCCTCAAATATCATGTCGCCACCAACGACACCCCCCGTGTACTCAAAATCGACTTTCGACGACATGATCAACCCAACATCCCGGCCAGCTGTTTATCGTGACGCCCCGGGACTAGCCGCGACCGACATCGCCTTGCGCCATTGCCTACAACTGCGCCAGAATCCGCCGGCTTGTGCGCCCTTGGCCGCGTCGGTAACTTGGATCTGTCACTGCTCATCAGTGATCGGGTTTAGTCGCCCGTCGTTGCTAAGTCGCTTAAGCGTCCATCAGTCAGGTATTCCCATTCCTGCACTCGATGGTGGCTGTGCGCAGGGCGCCCTCGGGCGCGCCGATTTCTTAGCTCGTCGGTCGACTAACCTGCGTACAGCTGCCTCCCAATCGTTTAGTCGCGAGCGGGTCGTAGCCTCAACCAGAGATAGCTAAGGCTATGGTCAAAATTACACCGAACCCTCCAGTTACAGACGAACCTGTATCCCGCGTTCAATCGAGCCGCAACAAGAAGCTCGACGACGCCGCCACCCGGGCGTTGGATTTCTATCTGAACCCTACGCCTGAGAAAGAAACGTCTGACAACCCCAACACCATCTTCCGTATCGCACCTGATGTTGATTCGGAATGCCTGCTTGCCAATCTCAGTGAAAACCTAGCTTCGGCGAATGCCATGATCAGTGATTTGGCGTTTGATCTGGATGGGTCGCGACGGCATGTTGCATTGGGGATTCAGCAGGTGATTGAGCTGAGTGAGTTGTGTATGCGTCCGGCCAACACACCTTCCTGACCCCGACGCCAAAGGCGATGGTGTCCACCTGATTTAAGTGGACACCATTTCTAGCCTTTTAAGCGGGTCTTTCATGCAGCCACAACGCCGTTCCTACTCCAAATCCTTCAAGGCCCAGGTCATTCAAGAGTGCTCCCAGCCCGGGGCCTCGATTGCCAGCGTTGCGCTGAGCCACAGCCTCAACGCGAACCTCGTCCATAAATGGATTCGAGTGCAAACGCAGAAAGCCATGGCGCTGCAACCTGCTTTCATTCCGCTGCCCTTGCAGTTAGCCGGAGCAAATTCGCAAGCCGCGTCATCGACTATCTGCCTCGAAATCCCACACCCGCGCGGCACCGTGAAAGTGAACTGGCCGACCGAAAGCGCCGCTGCCTGCGCCACCTTTCTGCGAGACCTGTTGCGATGATCCGCATCGACTCCATCTGGCTCGCCACCGAGCCGATGGACATGCGCGCCGGCACCGAAACCGCGCTGGCGCGGGTGGTTGCAGTGTTCGGTGCGGCGCAGCCGCACTGTGCTTATCTGTTTGCCAATCGCCGCGCCACGCGCATCAAGGTGCTGGTGCACGACGGGTTGGGTATCTGGCTGGTAGCGCGCCGCCTGCATCAAGGCAAGTTCTTCTGGCCGGGTTCTCGACACGGCTCTCAGATAGAATTGGGTGCCGAACAGCTACATGCCCTGGTGCTGGGTTTGCCTTGGCAAAGAGTCGGGCCTGGCAGCGCGATTTCCATCGTATAACACCTGCCATGGCCACCCAGGCCGTGCAATTGTCCGATGAGCCTATCGTCGGTTTTAGCCTGCTCTGGCAAAATCGGCGGCATGACTTCACTGCCCAATCTCGACCAACTAAACCCTGAACAACTGCGTGCTCTGGCGGCGCAGTTGATGCAGCGTGTCGAGAGTCTCGATCAGAAAATCGAGACAATGGGTAAGAAGATCCACCGCGACCAAACGGTTATCGAAAAGCTGACCCACGAGATTGCGCAACTCAAGCGCTTCAAGTTTGCCAAGCGCAGCGAGCAACTGAGCCCGGATCAAGCCAGCCTGCTCGATGACCTGATCGACACCGACATTGCGGCCATCGAGGCTGAACTTGAAGCGCTGAAACTTGCTCCCGCTTCGACCGAGGTTCGGCAAAAACCTAAACGCACCGCCTTGCCGCCGCAGTTTCCGCGCACTCTGATCCACCACGAACCCGACAACAGCCATTGCCAGTGCGGCTGCGCTCTCAAGCGTATCGGCGAGGATGTCAGCGAGAAACTCGACTACACGCCGGGCGTGTTCACCGTTGAGCGGCACATCCGTGGCAAGTGGGTCTGCGATCAGTGCGAAACCCTGATCCAGGCACCGGTTCCGGCGCAGGTCATCGACAAAGGCATCCCGACCGCGGGGCTGCTGGCCCACGTCATGATCGCGAAGTTCGCCGACCATCTACCGCTCTATCGCCAGGAATCGATTTTTGGTCGAGCCGGTTTGGCTATCGCGCGTTCGACCCTGGCGCAATGGGTCGGCAACTGTGGCGTGCAGTTACAGCCGCTGGTCGATGCCCTGCGTAATACTGTCCTCGAACATGGCGTAATCCACGCCGATGAAACGCCGGTGCAGATGCTCACGCCGGGTGCGAAGAAAACCCATCGAGCCTATGTCTGGGCCTACGCCACCAGCCAGTTCTCGGAATTGGCGGCGGTGGTTTACGACTTCAGCCCTAGCCGCGCCGGAGAACACGCCCGCAACTTCCTGCAAGACTGGAAGGGCAAGCTGGTCTGCGATGATTTTGGCGGCTACAAGGCCAGCTTTGAACTCGGCGTGACCGAGATCGGCTGCATGGCTCATGCGCGGCGCAAGTTCTTCGAGCTGCACGCCACCAACAAGAGCCAGCTTGCCGAGCAGGCCTTGAGGTACATCCAGCGGCTGTACGAAATAGAGCATGAAGTCCGCGACCTGGAACCGGATTTACGCCGCCGAATACGGCAAGAAAAAGCCGTACCGGTGATGGACGCTTTGCATGCCTGGATGATCGCCCAGCGCCAGCTCGTGCACGACGGCTCGGCTATTAGCAAGGCTCTGGATTACAGCCTCAAACGTTGGACGGCGCTGTCGCGCTATCTCGATGACGGTGCCGTACCCATTGACAATAATTGGGCCGAGAACCAGATTCGGCCATGGGCGTTAGGTCGCAAAAATTGGCTGTTCGCTGGGTCACTGCGCAGTGGCAAACGTGCAGCCGCGATCATGAGCTTGATCCAATCGGCACGGCTCAACGGACATGATCCGTATGCTTATTTGAAGGACGTCCTCACGCGCCTGCCGACGCAGCGGGCGAGTGCGATTGCCGAACTGCTGCCGCATAGATGGCAACCGGTTTAGTTGCGCAAGACGGTATGCCCGGCCGCACTTTCATCCGAAACCTCCTGCACTTTATTCAGCGCATCGAGCATCTGTTCTGCACCCGCCTGGCCAATCAATGGAATCAATATGCGGATAGCTGCCCCGTTTCGATTTCCATCAGCCAGGCCAACGAGTCTGTGCCACCACCTTTGCTTCTGAGCGCAAGGTAGAGATTTCCCGGCGCTCCTGGTGACCTTGACGGGGTAGCGAAGCCCTTCGCTAACAACGGGGAAGAGGTCGATAGCCTTTTGCAAACTTGAGGCGGCATCCTCCGCCCGTTGTCGAAGGTTCGCCGTATGTAGTGGTCAATCAGGTGCAGCAACGTGTCGCCTCTCGTGATGATCGACACACGAAACTGTTCCGCAAAATTCTCGGACAACTCAGCTATTTTCGGAGGGAACCGAGCAGGCTTCCCTCCGTCAACATCCTTCTTGGCAGTTTGGGTGCTTTGGGTGCGCGCTCTGCCCCGACCGGCACCATCACCGATCCATATAAACCCAGGAACGCCCCGCACCACACTCACCCAACCCTTATAAGCACCCACTGAGCACTCAGCGAGCCCTAATCCGCACCTAAAAAACACCGTCTATTTCTCGACGACTTTCAACTGAAAGCACCGTAGACGCACCTACGCCACACCATCTCAACCCGGACGCCACCCCTAACGCCCCGACACAACCCAGATCAGCACTCATATCGCACCGAAGGCGATATTGTCGTGGCGCACATGGACCCAATTCAGGTTCATTCACGCCTGCACTGGTCAAACCAGCATGGGGCTCCGGTTGCCTGGTCACGCAAGGGGGGCCAAGCCAAAGCTAAAACATGGCCAATTGAATTCCGGCAAACCGATGGAGGGTGGCTGAAAACACTCTCGAATCAGTGCCAAATTTGGGGGACAGAAATCAGTTAAAACACCGTCTAATGTAATTATACGAACTGACCCATGTGTTACCTCTGTTTTCCTGCTCTCCCAGGGTGCAAGACGGGATGCCCGGACGCATACTGAGTTGTTGGCTAATCGGGCTTTGGATGTTGCTGAGGTGAGGTAGGCGGGGGATTGATTGCCCTCAGGTATGAAAAAGGTCTTGCATAGCAAGACCTTTTTTGTGGCCGAGAGCCTGGAGCGATGAGCTCTCAGAAAAAAAGGGGGAGGACGGATTTATTTTTTGCTTCTTTGCTGCGCTGAAAGCGTTCATGGAAGGAGAAGTCAGATACGCTCAGGATTCGGAAAGATAAGTCTGTCCACTTTTGGTGTCGGTTTACCCGATTAGGTCCCACTGATTATGTCGAGTCTTGCATCTAACGCAGTGCCGATGGCTACTCGGCAATCGAAGAATGTCGTATTTGCGATCGTTATCGGCAACGGCTTGGTGATCTACGATTTCACGGTTTACAGTTTTTCTGCGGTGATAATAGGACGACTTTTTTTTCCATCGGATAATTCACTATCTTCCCTACTGATGTCGTTGCTGACCTTCGGTATCGGTTTCACCATGAGGCCGTTGGGTGCGATCGTGATCGGCAATCTTGCCGATCGTAAAGGGCGCAAAGCGGGGCTTAATGTTTCCAATCTGTTGATGGCGGCAGGAACTGCATTGATTGCCTTCATGCCGACCTATGAGTCTATGGGCGTCACGGCTACGCTGCTTATTGTGGGCGCGCGTTTGCTGCAAGGTTTCGCAACCGGTGGCGAGATCGGCGTTGCTTCTGCGGTCTTGATGGAGTTGGCTCCCAAGGGTAAACGCTGTTATCTGGTCAGTTGGCGCTCCGCCAGTCAGGCTGCGGCTGCGTTGGTGGGGGCGTTGGTAGGCGCTGCGACGACGTCATTGCTGACTCCCGAGCAACTAATGGCCTGGGGCTGGCGCATCCCTTTTATTTTCGGGTTATTGATCGCTCCGATCGGTTGGTTTATTCGGCGCACTATGATCGATACCGTTCAGCCTGGCATGCAGCGGCCATCGTTTCGAGTCTTGCTAAAGTTGTACCGTTCCCCACTGCTGCTTGGGATTTTGCTGATCGCTACACCGACGGCGAGCATGTATCTGATGGTGCTGTACATGCCGACCTATCTGGTCCGCACTCTGGGGATGTCGCCTACCATGAGCCTGCTTTCGGCATGCCTGGCGAGCTCAATGCTATTTATCGCCGCACCCTTGTTTGCGCGTATCGCAGATCGCTATCTTGCGCGAAAGCCCATTCAGTATGTGACGATGCTTGTTAGCATCGTGTTGGTGTATCCAGTGTTTCTCGTTTTGACCCAAGGTGTCGGCGAGTTGGCATCCATGCTGGTAATTGCCGGCTATTCGGTTGTGGCAATGGGTAATAATGGTGTGACTGCCGTGATGATCATGGAATCATTCCCCCAGCATCACCGGGCCACGGGAATGTCGATGGTTTACAGCCTCGGCGTGACTATCTTTGGCGCGTTCAGTCCATTTTTTGTGACTTGGCTGATTGGCACTACCCACAATCCAATGACACCTGCATGGTATTTGCTGGGGGCTATGATGATCAGCTTATTTGCATTAGTCACTTTCCCCACTGCTGCAAAAGACATTTCGCAGTCTGAACGCGGTAAAGTCGGGCTATAAACCCTCGCCCATTTTCCGTATGACCAGAAAGCGATGGTCTTGTGGCGACATTCCATAATGTCGACGGAACGCTCGGGTAAAGTCCGAGGCACTGTTAAACCCTAAACTATAGGCGATTTCAATAATCTGTCTGTCGGGATAGTGCACTATTTCATTGGCGGCTTCACGCAAACGGCAATGTATGATGTAGCGGCCCAGCCCACCTTCATGTTGAAAAAGGCGATACACCGTTGCGCGGGGAAGTTGTAGTGCGGCAAGTACACTCTCCGGTGTCAACCAAGGCTGGTACAAATTCTCTTTCACATAACGCCTGGCCTTATCGAATATTGCGCTGCGCGCTGCCGCCCGAATGTTGCCGCTTAGTTTTGCCTGTTTAGCAAAGGCCCCGAGCATCAACTGGATAGAGGTATCGAATGCGAGGGTGGCGTCGTTTTCATTCATGTTCGGGAAGCTTTTTGACAACGCAACTACGTGCTCGATCATCAGTCGAGTCAGCGGGGTTTTATTTTCGAAGACACGTCCATGGATGGACTCGGCATGTGGCAGTGCCTGTTCAACGATCTGGCGAGGGACGAAAAAGGTCAGTACTCGGCAACGACTACGATGCATGCGTATCGGCTGATTCAAATCCAGAGCCATGATACTGGCCGACACAGGGCTTCGACTTTTCAGGCCTGCACCCTCAATGCACTCGACGCCGCCCTTGGTATACACCTGAAACACGTAGTCGCGCATGCTGTCCGTGGAGATACGTGCGACCGAGCGATCAAGCAGCAAATTGTCGCTTGAACAATCGGTGAACACTCGGTCACCCAGTTTGTACAGGTCGATTGATGCTTTGAACGGAAGGTCCACGGCGCTGGATGATGGCAGAACGTCGATGACATGACCGACACGATGACGCCATGCCAATAACTGATTGGCAACTGGTTCGGTAGCTACATCGAAATGATCGGGGTTTCGCAGTGCACCAACTTGGCGCGAGTTTTGAGTGGGTGTTGGACTGTTCATAGTTTCACTGCTGAGCAAATGATCACGTTCATCAATGCCTGATCCTGGGGGATGGAATTTCTACGAATCGATGCTCAGCGCCAGTGGTGGTGAATAACCACAATGCTTATGTTGTGACACCCATTATGTCGGCAATGTACGGGCAATGCGTTGTCATTGTCTACCGCGCCCGGCCCTTGTACCCATGTACTCGATACAACAACCCTGAAAAATAGTTCAAAAACTGCAACGTAGGGTCAAGCCGTGCGGAAGGCATCTGATAAATTCCTTCGAAAATTGGATTGCAGAGCGATCGGCGGGTAACGGTTTACGTTGGTTTCTGCTCGCAAAAAAAGAGCGAGCCTGCAGCGGCAGTCACTTGAGGTCTTCGAGGTGTGCTGAGCGCAATCAGTTAAAAGGCTGGTCAGTTCAGGTGTTCACCTGATGTGGCCAAGCGCGAAAAAAGACCATTATTTTGCAACTGACGGGCAAGCCACTTTCACCTGTTATATCAACGCATCGATGGCAATTTTTGCGCACATGGCGATGCACCGAGCAGTTTGTGACGTAGCAGGAATAACGGATGAGTTGTCTTGATCGGGAGTTGGGATCGTTCGCGATCAGTATTGCTAACCCGGCGGGGGCGAATCCTCGGGAGGGCGCTGCTTTTTCGCTTGCGCAAAGCGAAGTAGAAAAGCTGACCAATATTAACGCCGAGTCCGGAGTCGATTGGCACGTAGTGGCTGATTCATGTGCCCATGTACTAAGAGACGAGGGCAAGGATATAAATGCGGCGGTCTGGCTTTTATGTGCCTGGACTACGATCAAAGGTATATCGGGCCTGGCTACCGGTGTGCATGTATTGCGCCAAATGCTTGAGTTGTATTGGGATACGCTGACGCCACCACCAGCGCGGCTGCGCGCCCGGCGTAACCAGGCTCAGTGGATGCTTGAATGGCTCACGGTCAAGGTCGACGAAAGTTTCGAACCGGTGCCGGGCGATCAACTGGCAGCCTTGCTCGAAGACTGGGATGCGATAGACACCCTATGGCGTGATCGGGACGCTGAGGGCCCCGGTTTCTTTACGTTGCGCCGCCGTCTTTCACAACTGCCCGTACAAGCCGCTGTTGCGCCGACAGTTATTACGTCAGATGCAGAACCTGCAACGCCTGAGACAAATGAAGGCCCCCCGTCATCGACTCAGGTCGCGCGTCCTGCGTTGACGTCCGTCAAGGCACCGCCATCGCTCGCTCCCGTGCAGCCATTGGGCAGCCTGGAAAACGATGACGCCATCGAAAACGCAATCAATGGCGTGTTCGCCTCTTTGATGCCGCTAATTGGTTTTTGTCTGGATTCGCGGACAACGTTGCCGCTGCTTTTTCGCCTGAATCGCCAGTTAGCCTGGACCACTGTGGAGCAGGCGCCGCCATCCCAAGGGAATACGACGCGCTTACCGGCACCTTCTGAAGCGGAATTCGAGGGTTTCAACCGTCTGCAAAGCGTTGGCGAGCCGCTCGACATTTTGCGCTTTTGCGAAGGCCGACTTAACACTTATCCATTCTGGCTGGATCTCAATCGCGCCAGTCACGCGGCGCTTTCCCGTCTTGGGACCGGTGCTCTGGCCGGGGTTGCAAGCCTGGCTCTGGAGACTCGGCATTTCCTGACCCGGATTCCGGCGCTGGCCGAACTGACATTCGCCGACGGCCAGCCATTTGCGGATGGCACGACACGCAACTGGCTTGAAGGACTGGCTCCGGCAACCCGTTCTAGTGCTGGGGATGCCTTACAAACGCTGATTGATGAGGCTGCACATGAGGCTGCCGATGGCCGGCTGAGCGATGCGATGAATCGCCTGCAGGACAACCTGCGTGAGATCGGTGGCGGCCGTGACCGGTTCCGCTTGCGCTGCGCTCAATGTTTATTGCTGCAGCGTTTTGATCCCCGCGCCCAACTGCAAGTGGCGGTTGATGTATTGCTGCAAGAAGCGAAAGAGCAAGGGTTGGACCGTTGGGAGCCCGATCTTGTACGGCCATTGTTGGAGCTGGCTTTGAGCCATGAAGACGGTGGTTCCAAAGCGATATGGACGCAGCAATTGGCCGCAATGGATTTGCCTGCTTTCTGGCGTCTGGCCAGCCCACAGGCGAGTTGAAATAAGCCAAATGCAACGCCCGATAGACGTGTGCATATCCATGCCGCGGGTTTTTCAACGGCCGCGTCGAGCGTGCCCGCTAAACAGGAGTGGGATTAAATGGCTAGTGAAGGTTCGGTCGCGCCCAAAGAGCGCGTCAACATTGTTTACAGCTCCGACACCGGTGGCGCTCAAGAGCAGGTCGAGCTGCCGCTGAAGCAGTTGGTCATCGGCGACTTCACCTTGCGTGATGACGATACGCCGGTTGAAGACCTCAAACCGATTCGCGTGGATAAAGACAATTTCACTGACGTGCTCAAGGGGCAGAACCTGAGCCTGCAACTGGCGGTGCCCAATCGGTTGTCGGAAAACGCGCCGGAAGATGAGCAGATCCCCGTGTCGTTGAGCTTTCAGTCCATCCGCGACTTTGAGCCTGACGCCATTGTTGCTCAGGTTCCCGAATTGCAGCAGCTGATTGTCCTACGTGATTCGCTCAAAGCCTTGAAAGGCCCAATGGGCAACCTACCGGAATTTCGCAAGCAACTTCAGGCCCTGATGAACGATGACGGTGCTCGCGAGCGTTTGCTCTCGGAACTCGGCGTCAAGGACAAGGAATAACCCATGAGCGAAGAAAAAAGCCAGGCCGCGAGCAGCGCCGGGCAAGCCGTTGAGTCGGTTTCCCTGCTGGATCAGTTGGTAGAGGCTACCCGTGTCAAGCCCGGCGATGAAGCTTACGCCGTCACCCGTCAAGGGCTCGAAGCCTTCGTCACCGAACTGCTCGAACCGGCTCGCCAGACGGAGAAAGTCAGCGCGGGTCTGAT
Source organism: Pseudomonas sp. LBUM1664 (assembly GCF_059695895.1). Taxonomy (NCBI): domain Bacteria; kingdom Pseudomonadati; phylum Pseudomonadota; class Gammaproteobacteria; order Pseudomonadales; family Pseudomonadaceae; genus Pseudomonas; species Pseudomonas sp. LBUM1664. The sequence continues at coordinate 779,102 of NZ_CP166791.1, forward strand.
CGACGACATGATCGCCACTCTGGATGCCAAGCTTTGCCGTCAGGTCGATGCCATCATTCACAATGAGAAATTTCAGAAGCTTGAGTCTTCGTGGCGGTCGCTGAAGTTCCTGGTCGACCGTACTGATTTTCGCGAGAACAACAAGCTGGAAATTCTCAGCGTGTCCAAGGAAAAGCTGCTCGAAGATTTCGAAGACGCGCCGGAAATTACTCGTTCGGGTCTATACAAGGCTGTTTATACCGCTGAGTTCGGCCAGTTCGGTGGTCAGCCATTTGGCTCGATCATCGGTAACTACGAGTTCAATCCAGGCCCGCAGGACATGAAGTTGCTGCAATCGGTCGCAGCTGTTTCGGCAATGTCCCACACACCGTTCATTGCGTCGGCAGGTCCGAAGTTTTTTGGCATCGATAGCTTCGCCGATCTGCCTAACCTCAAGGACCTGCAAGCGGTCTTTGAAGGGCCGCAGTTCACCAAATGGAACGCCTTTCGCGAAAGCGACGACTCGCGCTTCGTTGGTCTGACCTTGCCGCACTTCCTGCTGCGCACGCCCTATGGCGAAGACACGATCCCGGCCAAAACCTTTCGCTACAACGAAAGCGTCAGTGGCGGGAACAAGGACTTCCTCTGGGGTAACGCTGCGTTCGCGTTCGCCAGCCGCTTGTCCGACAGCTTTGCCCAGTATCGCTGGTGCGCCAACGTCATCGGTCCGCAGGGTGGCGGCACCGTCGGCGATTTGCCTGTCTACAACTACGAGGCCATGGGTGAGACTCAGACCAAGATTCCAACCGAAGTGCTTATTTCCGAGCGCCGCGAGTTCGAGCTGGCCGAGCAGGGCTTCATCGCGCTGACCATGCGCAAGAACACCGATAACGCGGCGTTCTTCTCCGCCAACTCGTGCCAGAAGCCTAAATATTTTGGCAATGATAAAGAAGGCAAGGAAGCCGAGCTCAACTACAAGCTCGGTACCCAACTGCCTTACATCTTTGTGGTCAGCCGCCTGGCGCACTACATCAAGGTCATCCAGCGCGAAAACATCGGCACCTGGAAAGAGCGTGGCGATCTGGAATCGGAACTCAACACCTGGATTCGCCAATACGTGGCCGACATGGACAACCCGGCCGCCGGAGTGCGTAGCCGCCGTCCACTGCGCCAGGCGGACATTACCGTCAGCGATGTTGAAGGGGATCCAGGCTGGTACCGCGTCGGTTTGAAAGTTCGTCCGCACTTCAAGTACATGGGCGCTTCTTTCACGCTTTCGCTGGTGGGCAAGCTCGACAAGAGCTGATTTGGCTGCGTGAACGGGCGATAGAAATGTCGCTCGTTCAGGTGTTCACCCGAGGGTCATTACCTCGGGAGTTCCCTACGATGGATTCAACGCAACGACCCAGGCCAGATGTTCTGATCGGTGCCTGAAAACTAGCTGATTAACCCGGAGTACCCGTTATGCCAATGCCATGCTACTTGAGTATCGAAGGCCAGAACCAAGGCAAGATTGAAGGTTCCAGTACGGTTGCCGGTCATGAGGCGAAGATCCTCATCCAGGCTGTTGAGCACTTGATCGATATTCCGAAAAACCCGCAAACCGGCCTGCCAGCAGGCAAGCGCGTTCACCAGGGTATGACCTTGACCAAGGAAATCGATAAGGCTTCGCCAAAAATACTGCAAGCCCTGACCTCCGGTGAACAGCTCAAGACCGTCGCGCTTGAGTTCTATCGAATCTCGCCCAAAGGCACCGAAGAAAAGTACTACACCATCACCCTGAGCAATGCGGTGCTGGTCTCCTCGCGCACATGGGTACCAAACGTGTTGAGCCCTGAGTTCAAGCAAATGGGCCACATGGAAGACATCGGCATCACTTACGAAAAAATCGTCTGGACCTGGGAGCCGGACGGCATCGAAGCCGAAGATTCGTGGTTGGCGCCGAAGGCGTAAACAAGGTTCAAGTCGTTCAACGTCGCTCTGCTTCAGGGCGGCGGTCTTTCAATTTTAGAAGGTACAGGGCGTTGAAAGAAAAACGATTACTGGAACGCATCATCGGAATGCAGGGCGAAACTAGTCGCTCGCACTTGGCTCAGGCCGAAACTCTGACGCAGTCCATCGTTCAGCACTTGCAACGCATCTTGAATACCAAGCGCGGTAGCGTACCAATCGACGCCGACTTTGGCGTACCTGATTTCACCAATCTGGCCGGTTCGTTTGCGACCGGCGAGACGACGCAAATCATCGAGAACATGACCCGCATGATTGCCCGCTATGAGCCTCGACTGAAGTCACCGCGCATCCTGGTCGCCGAAGGCAGCCAGGACGTGTTGTCTCTGAGCTTCAGTCTCGATGGTCTGGTGGCGATCAATGACCGCGACATTCCTATCCATCTGGCAACGCGAGTTTCTTCAGATGGTCGCGTGTCCTTGGCGATGCACTAAGTCATGCTCAACAGCCATTATCAAAGTGAGCTCCATAGCCTGCGGCGTCTGGCCGATGAGTTTGCCCGCCGCAACCCGGCCCTGGCACCCCTGCTGGGCGTGGACTCAGCTAATGATCCGGATGTCGAACGCTTGCTTGAAGGCGTGGCATTTCTTACCGGGATGGTTCGTCAACGGTTGGATGACGAGTTTCCTGAGTTCATTCAGGAACTGGCGCAGCTGCTATATCCCCATTATCTGCAACCATTGCCTTGCTTGACTCTGTTGCAATTTCAGCCTCGTGGAGCGTTGCAACAAGTCACGCACATCGAGTCAGGATGTGAAGTCGCCTCGATACCCGTCGATGGACAGCGAGTGCGCTTTCGCAGCACGGCGGCGGTGGACCTTGAACCGCTTCAACTGTTGGGCTCGTGCTGGGATGGCGGTAACGGCGAAGCACGCAGTCTGATGTTGAATTTTGCTTTTACCACTGCCGATCCAAACGATTGGCAGGCGGACAGTCTGCGTTTCTATTTAGGCGACGGCCTGGCGGATGGCAGCAAGTTACTGCGCCTGTTACAGCTGAACCTGAGCGAGATTCGCATCTGCGCGGCAGGTCAACCCCTGACCGTGTTGCCTGCACGGTATTTGCGCGGGCTGGGATTTGATGCAGGCAACCCGTTGTTGCCATTTCCCGACACGGCTCACCCTGCTTATCGCTGCCTGCAGGAATACTTTGCCCTGCCAGAGAAATTTCTTTTTGTGGAACTGGCGGGGTTCAAACAGTGGCGCTCGCGAGGTAAGGATGGGCATTTCAGCGTTCGCTTGATGTTTGAAAACCTGCCGGACTGGGCGCCCAATTTGTCCGCCAACAGTTTCATGATGGGAGTCACGCCGGCGATTAATCTGTTCGAGCAGGAGGCGCACCCCTTACGTATCGACCACAAGCAAGTCGAGTATCGCATCCAGCCCGCCGATCATGGCCAGCGCATGAGCATGCGGATTCATTCTGTGCTTAAGGTCAGCGCGTACTCGGCCGGCGGAGGCGAGCGACCGCTGGAGCCGTTCAATACCTTTACGCAAAACGACACCTACAGTTTGCGCATCCGGTCTTCAAGTATCGACGCTCATGGGTACGACCATTATCTGAGCCTGCCCTACCGCGAAGGCATAGTGCCGGTTGAAGTGACGCTGTCTATCGGCTTGTTGTGTACCAATGGCAAGTTGCCTGAAAGCCTGCGCCCGGGGGATTTGAACCAGCCCACGGACAACACTCCACCCAGGGTGGAGTTCAAGAGCATCCGCGGGATCACACCCTGCCAACCACCGAAGTTCGACGACAAACTACTGTGGCGAATGCTCTCGCAGCTTAATGCCAATCACTTTCGTCTGGCCGATCGCGATTACTTGCGTGGACTGCTGGCGGCTTATCTGCCAAGCATCGGCGAGGGTGCCCAAGACGCCAATCAGCAGCGTATTGATGCCATCGAAAACGTCACAGTGACCCACGAACGGCGCTTTATCCGTGGGTTGCCCATTGAAGGCAGCGTGGTACGAGTCGAGTGTCGCGGTGATCACTTTCTGAGTCCCGGCAATTTCTATCTGTTCGGTTGTGTGCTCGACGAGTTTTTCGCTGGCTGTACGGCTGTCAACAGCTTTACCGCTTTCACGCTGTTCGACAGCGTTCACCACGAGACCTTGCAATGGCCAGCGAAGATCGGGCACCAACGCCTGCTGTGACCGATCCGTTGCTTGATGACGGCGGCGATTTCGGGTTTTTCCAGGCTTTGCGCCTGCTGCGACTGCGCTTCCCCAGCGATCAAGCGTTCGCCGAAAATGTGCGGGTCCGACCCCATCTGGGGCTTGGCTTTGCGCAGCGTGATATTGAGCAGATCGAGCAAGACGATGATGGTCGCTATCGCATAGAGGTCAATTTTTTTGGGCTGTATGGCGTCACCTCGCCGCTGCCAACTTTTTACACCGAAGACCTGATCGACGAGCAATTGCAGGGTCATTCGGCTGGTCGCGATTTTCTCGACATTTTGCATGCCGCGCTCTATCCGCTGCTGCTTCGGGCCTGGGAAAAACATCGCATCTGGATCGACGTCACCGAGCGACGTGACGTCAAGAGCCTGCGCCAACTACAGGCCTTGATCGGTGTTGCCCAAGCGCGTCCTGAACTGCGGGACCAATCCGTGGATTTACTGCGGTATGCCGGTGTGTTCAATCAGCACCCACGCTCCGCCCTTGGCCTGCAGCAGTTGGTGAAAGCCGTACTCAGTGATGTCGCTGTGGAAGTTGTTCCTTGTGTCGAGACACGGCTGCGCATCGATCGTTCAGCGCGTACCTACCTGGGAATGCAGTGCGGTGTGCTGGGTGAAAACAGCTTGCTCGGACGCGAGGTCATGGACCGTAGCGGCACGCTGGATATTCGCCTGAGCTCATTGGGTGCCCAGCGTTTTCACGACCTTTTGCCGGGGCAAGTGCTGTATCAAAAGCTCGAAAGGCTGGTGGCGTTGTACTTGCAGACGCCGCTGCTCAGTCGGTTGGTCATGTTGCTTGCGCCTGATGAGCAGCAATGTGCTTCGCTCGGACAGGGTTGGCAACAGCTGGGTCTGGATACTTGGCTCGGCAACGGGAACGCGCAAGACGACGTTGTATTCATGCTGGCGGCCGAACACGGACCAATGCTCGAAGAGAGGATTCGATAGATGATTCAGGTAGAACTCAAACCGCTGTTCGCACGGCTGAATGTATATGGCACCAAAGCCTTGGAGAATGCGGCGGGACTGACCCTGGCGCGCACTCATTACGAGATATCCCTGGAGCACATGCTGCGTCAGTTGCTGGAAGATCCGAATGCCGACGTCACTCGCATCTTGACCCGTTTTGAAATCGACCCGTTGCGTTTACGGGCGCTGCTTGACGATGGCCTGACCCAACTCAAGAACGGCAATCCAGGACGCCCGGTGTTCGCCAGCCTGCTTACCGAATGGATTCAGGACGCCTGGCTGATCGCTTCGTTGGTGGTGGGGACCGGACGTATTCGCGGTGGCTCGCTGTTGTTGGCATTGGTTTGCCGTCTGGGTTATTACACGGCCGGCACGCGCTACGGCGAAATGCTCAAACCCATCTCCAGCGATGCCCTGACCGGTGAGTTCGCTCACCTGCTGAGCGGCTCCAGTGAAGGTCCGCTGGACAGCCTGCAAATCGGCTCGGCCTCCTCGACAGTCGCCAGCGCTGGCGGCGTTGCACCGGCTGCCGAAGATAACATCGCACGCTTTTGCGAAGACCTTACCGCCAAGGCGGCGGCGGGGCGCATTGATCCGATTTTCGGTCGCGATGATGAAATCCGTCAGATGATCGACATCCTCGCTCGACGTCGTAAAAACAACCCGATAGCTGTGGGCGAGCCGGGTGTCGGCAAGTCTGCGGTGGTGGAAGGCTTGGCGTTGTTGATCAGCCAGAATGAGGTGCCGGACTTCCTGAAAAATACTCGCCTGCTGAGCCTTGACCTGGGTGCGCTGGAAGCGGGCGCCAGCGTCAAGGGCGAGTTTGAAAACCGACTGCGTGGCGTCATCGAAGAGATCAAGGCCTCCACCACGCCGGTGATCCTGTTCATCGACGAAGCACATATGTTGATCGGTGCTGGCGGCGCGGCAGGTGGTTCCGATGCGGCCAACCTGCTTAAACCCGCGTTGGCCCGTGGCGAGCTGCGCACGATCGCGGCTACCACCTGGTCGGAATACAAGAAATACTTCGAAAAAGACCCGGCCCTGGCTCGCCGTTTTCAACTGGTCAAACTGGATGAGCCGAGCGTCAAGACTGCCGTGCTGATCCTGCGTGGACTCAAGGGCCATTACGAAAAAGTCCATGGTGTCAGCGTGCGTGATGACGCCATCGTTGCCGCCGCCGAATTATCGGATCGCTATATCACCGGGCGCTTACTGCCGGACAAGGCCGTGGACTTGCTCGACACCGCCAGCGCCCGGGTTCGGATCGGCCTGGGCATCAAACCGGCGGAACTGGAGCGTATGGAGCGGCAGTTGTCCGGTCTGGCCCGTGAATTGACCGCGCTTGAGCGCGACCGTGCCAACGGTTTTCCAGTGGAAGATCAGCGTCTGGCCGATATTGCCGACGAGCAGGCCGGCGTTGAAGACAGTCGCATGACGCTGGAAAATCGTTGGCTCGCCGAGCGCGAAGCGGCGGTCCGAGTGCTGGATGCTCGCAAACAACTGGCGTTGAAAGAGGACGATCTGCCCACGCCCGCTGAAGGCGAAATGGCTCAGGTATTGGGTTCTCTGGACGAGCGTCAGTCGGAGCTGGAGCAGGCCCGCGAAGCCTTGGCGGCGCTGCAAGGCGACGAGCCGTTGCTGTTCACCGAGGTCAATCCAGACGCCATCGCCAAGGTCGTCTCCGACTGGACCGGCGTGCCGCTGGGCAAAGTGCTGCGCGATGCGGCGGGCGGCGTCCTGGCCCTGGCCGACAACATCAAGATGCGCATCCGCGGTCAGGACACGGCCGTCGAGCAGATCGCGGAAATCCTCAAGGCCGCGCAATCCGGCCTGCGCGATCCGCAACAGCCGTTGGGCGTATTCCTCCTGGTCGGCCCATCGGGTGTCGGTAAGACCGAAACCGCCTTGGCCGTGGCCGAACACTTGTTCGGCGGCGAGCAGGCGATGATCTCGGTGAACATGAGCGAGTACCAGGAGAAGCACACCGTCAGCCGTCTGGTGGGCTCGCCCGCCGGTTATGTCGGCTTCGGCGAGGGTGGCATGTTGACCGAGGCGGTGCGCAAGCGTCCGTATTCGGTGGTGCTGCTCGATGAAGTGGAAAAAGCCCACCTGGACGTGGTGAACATTTTCTATCAGGTCTTCGACAAGGGCAGCCTGTCCGATGGCGAAGGGCGGCAGATCGATTTCTCCAACACCGTGGTGTTGCTGACCAGCAACCTGGCCACCGAAGAGATCCAGAACCTGTGCGTCGACGGGCGTCCCGATCCGGACACCCTGGCGGAAAAGATCCGACCGACCCTGTCCCGGCATTTCAAACCCGCGCTGCTGGCGCGCATGACCATCGTGCCGTTCTTCACCCTGGGTGGCGAACAACTGGCAGGCATCGTGCGCCTCAAGCTGGGCCGGCTCAGCGAGCGCCTGCTGGCCTCGTCGAAAGTACGCCTGACGTTTTCCGAGGAGGTCGCCGATGCCATCGCCGCTCGCTGCACAGAAGTGGAGAGCGGGGCGCGCAATATCGATTTCATTCTGCGCAAAAGCCTGACACCGCGTTTGTCCGACGTGTTGCTGGGGGCGATTGCCGATCAGCGTCCTCTGGCTGGGTTGCATGTGGCGGTAGATGCCAACGGCGAATGGCTGATCACTGCCGTGGCAGCAAGCGAAGTTGGTCTTCCGGTAGAGTCTGGGAATTATGCAGCTTAACTACGGCGATGCCAGTCTGTTGCTGATCACCAGAGATCGCAATGCGCAAGGTCCTTGCGTGGCGGTGACTGTTGGGTTGATCTGCAACGCCGACCAAACGCTGGTCGCGGCTGATGACGCTCAGGGTTGGCTGGCTGAGCGGTTTGCCGACCAGCCCTTTGATCGCGGTCTGAAAAAAATGCACGGCACCTTTGCCGTGCAGGGCAGTGCCTATGCTTTAACCGCCGCACAACAGGCAGGTATGGCGGTACGGGTGAATGTGGGCTCATTGAGCAAGACACTGCATGTACATCCGCCTCGACAATGGCGCAAGGGGCTGCTTGGCTGGGGCCCTGTTGTTTGTGGTGAGTTGACCCGCGTTCCTGTGGACTTGCAGCACGCTTATGGTGCTGCCGATAGTCCGGACAACCCACAGGGCATTGGTTATACGCTGACTCCGGACAAGGCCGAAGGCCTGGCGCTGCCGCAGATCGAAAGCGAGAGGGTTCCTTTGCGTGCCCCTGGTGAAGCTGCGCCGGTGGCGAGTTTCTTACCACTGCTGCCGCAATCCAGGGAGCGGCACGTTTTCATGGGCTGCTGTGATCAGGCCTGGACCCGCCAGCGTGCGCCGTTTCTGCCGCTGGATACGGACTCACGCTGGTTCGACGAGGTTGTCCAGGATCAGGTGCAAGCCGGTTACTGGACAGGCGCCGAAGCCTGGTCGGTGGCGGGCATGCATCCGCAGCATGCCGAGATTAGAGGCCGCTTGCCGGGGTTACGGCCGCGTTTGTTCGTTGAGCGCGAGCCTTTGGACTCACTCGCGGCAAAGTCGGCTATTGCGCTGGTACACCGCGTTGAGGAACCGCGCCTGGAGCTGGATACACTGTGGTTGTTTCCAGATGTCGAGCGTGTGTTGCTGCTCTATCGTGCGCACATTCAAGTGCGGGATATTGACGGTGACGATCTTCTCGCACTCTCGGTGGGCTGCGAACGCGCCGCCGAGCCGGTAAAAAGTCGTGAGCAGTGGATTGCCGAGCTTTGGTCGCACCCTGTTGACGCTGAGTCCGGGGCGCATTCCCCGGCGCCGGAGCCTGCGCTTGAACAGCCGAAGGAGCTGGCGCAGCTGGGTATTAAGCTTGAGTCTGAGTTCAGCGCCTACAGTGTTGAACACGACAAGCATCTGGCGTTGGCTGAACAGGCAGAAAAGCTGGCTGATCCGGCCATGCTCACTCAAGCCACAGAAGCAATGACACGTAACCTGACGGCTTACTTGCCCAAGCTGCAAATGTCGCTTGCAACGGTCAGCAACGTGTTTTCAACCAAGCTGCAACCGGTAGCGGCTGTTCCGCCCCCGCCGGCAGATGACATTCTGGCGTTCGTGGATGCGAGCGTTTTTGAAGCGAAAATCGAGGCGTTGGCAGGCCCGAACCGAGTAGAAAACCTGATTGCTGATAACGAAGCCGCGTTGCATCGGCAGGTCGAAGACTTGGCGGCGCTACTGGACAAACCCGCAGCGGGCTTGCTCAGCGAAATCGAAGCGTCCGGATTGTCTGCTGATGATTCTGTGGCCAAGGCGCAAATCGATACGCTGTTCAGTGATACTCATTTGGACGAGGCGGTTGCTGAGCTAGAGGCGAGCTTGCAGCAATATGTAGAGCAAACGGCCAATGAGCTTGGCATTCCCGCAGCGCAACTACTGGCCCAGGTCAAAGCCCGGGATGCGCTGGCACAGGGCGTAGAGGCCACCGAGGCGCCACCTGCGCATCATGGGCAAACGGACGATTTGCCAGCACCTACACCCCATGAGTGGACCCGAGAGTTGCTGGCGGCCAGCCTCAAAGATAAATGGCCGCTTGATGAACAGAGGTTTGTAGCGCTTGACCTCGCGGGGATGAATCTGAATGACGCCTCAATGCGTCATTGCGTATTCGAGCGCTGCCAATTGAGTGGCGTGTCCATGGTGGGAGCGGACTTGAGTGCCAGCCACTTCATTGACTGCGATCTGGCTAGCTCTGATCTGCAGGCCAGTCGCTTCGATGATGCCCTGTTTGAGCGCTGCACGCTGCAGGGTGTCCGCGCGGGCAAGGCGAGCTTCAAGGAGGTTTATGGCCTTGAGTGCCGTTTGGATGGTGCCGATTTCGAGGGCGTCGAAGGACAGCAGACGCAGTGGGTCGAGTGCAGTTTCTTGAATGCCCGGTTACAAACCGGCGACTGGAGCGGTTCGCGCTGGCTGAGTTGTGACCTGAGTGGCGTCTCGCTGGTGAATGCGATAGGTCGCAAAACCCAGTTTCAAAGCTGCCTGCTGGATGCCGCAAATTTAGCTCGGTCAGATTTGCAGGGTGCTTCCTGGTCCGGCGTTCAAGGTGCCAATGTCGACCTGAGTGATGCGTCTCTAAGCCAGTGGCGCCTGGATCTGGACTGTCAATTGCCCTCGGCGCGGTTTGACGGTGCGGATCTTGGTGGTGCGAGTTTGCAGCATGCGACGTTGACCCAGTCCAGTTTTCGCGGTGCCTGTCTGGCGGGCGCTTTTATCTCGCACTGCGATATGAGCGGCAGCACGGGTTATCGCGTTGATGCGCGTGATGCCGATTTTACCGCCAGTGACTTGAGCGGTATCAGCTGGGTTTCGGCCAATCTGCTGGAGGCAAGTCTGCGCAAAGTCAATCTGGCAGGGGCAGATCTACGCGGTGCCAATCTTCATGGGGTTGTTAGCGAGGGCGCCAAGGGGGTGGGCGTTCAGCTTGAATCCGCATTGCTCACTCGCTGTCGTCTGATGGAGGACTTGGCCCGTGTGTGATGTCTGTGAACCAGTTTTTTCGCTTGCCTGCTCAGATGCTGCGCACTTCGCATCGGGCTTGCGCCTGATCATCACTTTTTTTATTCGTGGAGAACTACCTCATGCCCAATGAGTGGGTCACATCTGTGACGTCGCAGATCTCTGCCTCGGACGTTGCACTGTGCAGTTTTTCCAGTGAAGGTTTGACGGGGCAGACTCTGCGGGTAGTCGATTGGCAGGGCACTGAGGCGTTGTCGCGTCCTTACCGGTTCGAGATTCGCCTGACGACTCAGGATGCTCTGTTGGACGATGAAGCCATGCTCTTGCAGCCGGCCACGCTTTCAATAACGGATGCGGTGGGTAAACCACAGCCATATCACGGTTTTGTCACCGACGTGGAGCAACTGGACAGCTACGGCGACCACTACTTTTTTCGCGTGGTCCTGGAGCCACGCATGTCGCTGTTGCGCCAGTTTCGTTTTTCCGAGGTGTGGGTCGGCGCATCGCTGAATTCAATCATCCGTGATGTTCTTCGCCTTGCAGATTTGATAGAGCCCTGCTCGTCGGACAGTTTGGCGGCTATCACTGAAGACAGTGATTACTATCTTCAACTACATGACGATACTTACGTCGCCATCAACTTTACCTGTCAGTTCGAAGAAACGTGTTTTACGTTTCTTTCTCGTTTGCTTGAGCACTACGGCGTTTACTATTTCTTCGTGCAGGGTGCCAAAAAAGAAATGTTGGTGTTCTGTGATGATCTGCGTTTTCAGCCCAAGACTGAGACAGTGGTGAACTACCAGCCGCTGGATCGTGGTCTGGATGTCGAAACACGACAGGCGCTGGCCCGGTCTTTCAAGCGCCGATCAATAAGCCAGAGTCAGAATGTCATTCTCAAGGATTTCTCCGGGGCTAGTCCGAAACTGGAGTTGTTTGCCGATTCATCGGTTGCCGAGGCGAGCCTACTTACCGGCGTGGGTGCTACACAGGCTATCGTGACAAAGCCATTCAAAGCCTATTTTGGAGAATATGGTCTGTATGGCGAGCATTTCGGGTCTGTGCTGGAGGGCAAATGGCTAGCTAAACGCCGCGCGCAAGCGCTAGGTTGCAGGACCCGGGAGTTCCACGGCAATGGCCGTGCTACAGGTCTGAGAGCCGGTTATTTGATGCGGCTCGCGATGCATCCACGGGCGCAACTCAATGACGCCTACCAGGTGATCGAGGTGCAGCATGAAGGCAGCCAGCCCGTGCCCGGCCTGGAGCACAGTTATAACGACGATCACAAACATTCCGATACGCGTTTTGTAGCCTTACCTGCCGGCGTGCAGTATCGCCCTGCCTGCGACACGCCGAAACCCAATATTCGCGGTGTGTTCAGTGCGGTTATTGAAGGCGATAACAGCGGCCAGCCGCTGTTGAATGAGAACGGCTGTTACAAGGTCAGGTTTCCATTCGTGAGAAGCAGTCATGATGCCACGCACGGTTCTGCATGGTTGCGAATGGCGAGCCTGTCCAGCGGTACCCATCATGGCTTGAACCTGCCGCTTCTCAACGGGGCAGAAGTGCTGGTGGCGTTTCTCGGCGGCGACCCGGATCGCCCGGTGATTACCGGCACGGTTCCCAACGCCGAGAACCCTAATCCGGTGACAGAACGAAACCTTACGCAACGTGGCTTTTCCAGCCCCGGCGGCAATTATCTTGTGGCTGACGATAGTGCGCTGGGCACCAAGTTCACCATGGGCTCGCCCATTGCCGAGAGCCGGTTGGCGTTGGGGCTTGGTGCTTTTCAAGGTGCGCACTTAAGCACGAAAGCACATATGGAGTTCGCCTCCGATACGTACAGCCACTATGTGGGCGATGTTTATCGCTTAAGCATAGGCAAAGCCGGAGATGCCAAGGTTTCAGACATCGTGGTGGGCAAGAAAATTCGTGATGATAACTTTGATGCGTTTGGCGGGCGGAAGATACCAGCTTTAGACGATTTTCTGGGCACCTGGAAAACCTGGGCGAGCCTATCGGTGGCAGGTGCAGGCCAAAGCGACGCGACGTATTCGGCGCAACTCAATACCGCCACGACTCAGCGCACAGTCAGTAAAGGCACCGACAAGCAAGACTATACCAATCACGAGACGGTGCTTAATTACAACCAGCGCGGTACCAAGGCCGATGTCAATGAAGGCGATGGGTATCGCTTTGACCGCCACAGGATGGAGGCATCGCAAGTACACAGGATCAAGTCGACCAGTTTTGCGTTGGATACGGTGATTACCACCATTGATACGACCCTGTTCAATGTCGTGACCGATACCGGGGGGCTGACCGGTATCAATTCGCTGACCGTCAGGGGGAATGACCAGACCATTACCCTTGATAGCCGAGGCATCGTGATCAAAACGTCGAGCTCGTACCCGATCGTGCTGGATGGTCATGTGGTGATTGCCGGCAGTTTGCTGGTCAAGGAGACAGTGCTGGTCGAGAAGGAGATGAATGTCAAAACATCAATCATCTCGAACAGCGTGGCGACCAAGAGTATGTCGTGCGATGAATTGAACGCGGCCAAGACGAATGAGGGGGCTGCCTTGAAAATAGTCCCTGTGGATACTCAATCAAAAAAATTCGAAAAGGACCATCAGGCTAAATATAAAGACGAACGCTCTGATATGACCAAAAACCTTAACAAGGCTGCGGCACTGAATGGTGCGGTGCTGAAAGTTCAAAGTGCCTATTTGCAAAAAAAGGCGAGCGCTCTCAAAAGCCCAGTGGCGCTATCGTCGGGTCTGGCGGACAAGCTTTACGAGGCGCAAGAGTTGTTGAAGATGGTGCTTCACACTGCACAAGGCGTCAAAGACGTTTATGACGCAGCTATGGCGCTGCTTGTCCCCAAGGCCCCGGATGCTTCGATCAGCGGCCCAATCGTCAAACGCATGGAGGACGGCCCTTCCAAAGGGTTGGGGGGCGTAATATTGGCTGGAGCAGCCGCTGGCTATGCTGCTGTCAGCACAGGCAAAGCCGTGGTATCGGCCGCAACTTCTGTTGCGGCCGCAGCGGGGCCTGGTATCAAAACGGCTGCTGACGGGGCAGTTGCCTTCTCCAAAGGGCAGTTGCCCAAATGATCTGCGTTGAACAGGCATCCTGTGTGACCGCTGACGAATTGCGCATCCGTTTGGCTCAAGCCGAACCGTTGCGTGACCTGGTCTTGGCCGGGGGCGATTATCGCGGTGTTGATTTGGATGAAGCCCGTTTTGAGCGGGTGGACGCTCGTGGCGCAATATTCAGTGGAGCCAACCTGAGTGGCAGTCAATGGCGCGGTTGCCAGTTGAGCGATGTGGACTTTTCCCATTGCCAGTTTGAGGCCGTAACGCTGACGGATTGCACACTGGATCGTGCGCGTTTTGTCGGTGCCCGGCTGAGCGGCGGGCGCTGGCTACGCAGCACTGCGGCATTGCCGGACTTCAGTGGTGCTGAACTGCGGGGCATCAGCTTTTATGAGGGGGTGTTTGGTCAGTGGGTGTTGTCCGGCCTCAGCATTGAGCAATGCCAATGGGAAGGTTGTACTTTCGACGAGCTTCAGGCGAAAAATGTCGATTGGCATCAAGTGCGGATGATTCAGTGTCGGTTTGACAGTGCCAGTTTTGTTCAAGCCCGACTCGTTCGTTGCGCATTCGACCAGTCAGTGTTTGTGCGCGCTGATTTTGAAGCCATTAATACTCGATCAACTTCTTTCTATAAATGCAGTGGTGCAAACCTGCGGTTCGTAGGAGCCCAGCTCAAGCAGGCAATATTCAGCGAGGCGCAACTTGCGTCGGCAGACTTCACTGGGGCCTGCCTGGACCGGGCCAATCTCAACAAGGCCGATATGACGGGTAGCCTGTTCACCGACGCATCGTTGCAGCACGCCCAATGCCAGGCGATGAAAGCGGCCCAGGCTTCGTTCGTTAAAGCCAATCTTGATGGCACGGACTTTCACGCTGCTGAACTCGATGGCTGCGACTGGCGCGACGCCGACCGTACCTCCATTCGTCCCGAAGACAGCGAACGCCTCGCAGCGCAGCGCTGGCAACCCCTTTTATAGGTGCTCTCCCATGCATGAAGCTCTGCAATTTATTGATCAACCCGCCACTTTGCGCCATGTGCGAATCAATGCTGTCGAGGGCGAACGCTTTGGTGTGGTCAGTGCTGAAGGCCATCGTTACTGGTTGAAGCCCGCCATGGGCTGCCTGTTGCAGCCGGCCGTGGGAGATTGCGTGTTGATTTCGCTGTCGGGCGATCAGGGCTACATCCTCAGCGTGCTTGAGCGCAGCCAGGCGCAGTGCAGCGAGTTACGGGTGCCAGGGGATTTGTATCTCAACGTGGGGGCAGGCGCATTGAATATCCAGGCGCGTGACGGCGTGGAGCTGGATGCGGGAGCGAACCTGGAGGTCGCCGCGCAAGCCAGTTCGGCGTGTTTCAACAAGACCGACATCCGTGTCGATCGGTTGAGCGTTACCGGCGATCGCTTTGAGAGTCATTGGCAGGCGCTTGATGAGCACGTCGAATACCTCAGCCAAAAGGTAACTCGCCACGATGCTCAATACGGCGACAGTCGACGACAGGTGCAGGGCCATGAGGAGCTGAGCAACGGTTCGTTGCGCCAACGGGTCGAGGGTGACTGGAGTGTTCGCGCAGAAACGCTGGACCTGTTCGCCGACGTGGCTGTTGCCGTGGATGCCAAACACATCAAGCTGGGTTAGGAGAGGCGCCATGTACATGCTCAATAACGGCGGGGCCATTGCCACGTCTTCGCAACCCGATATTTGCAAAACCCCCTCACCAGCCGGACCTGTGCCGATGCCCTATCCCAATATCGCGGATACCAGCATGGCCGATCCGGGCGGGCTGGTGAATGAGGTGCTGGTGGCAGGTATGCCAGCACTTAACCAGAAGAGCAAAGTGACCACCAGCAGCGGTGATGAGGCCGGCACTCAAGGTGGATTGGTCAGTGGCAAGAACATGGGCGAAATGACCTTTACCGATGGCAGCACCAAAGTCATGGTCGGCGGTAAACCTGCCGTTCGGGTGACGACGCAAACCATGCAGAACGGAACGCCGGGCAATACGAACGGTGTGGTATCGGCCGGTAGCCAGGTCTTTGTGACTGTCATGGCGTGAGTCTGGTTCGGGCGACTGTCCGACGTGTTGCCGCGGCAATGGCCGATCAGCAAGGTGCAAGCCGAAGCGATCAGGTGTTTGCCTGAAGGTTAGGCCTCTGTCGGGGGCATAAAGTAATGCTGTAGAGGGTCCCTGTGGTCACGGGCTCTGTTCTCATCTTCAAGAAAGGATGGATCGATGTCCCTCACTGATTTGGCACTGTGTTCGTTTTCCAGCCTTGCGCCGTCATTGCTGCTGGAAAAACTGTGGGTACAGCAATGGCGCGGCGAAGAAAGCCTTTCGCAGCCTGATCGCTTTGAAGTGCGGTTGGCGACGATCAATCCACTGTTCAATGATGAAGCCTTGCTCGGTGATCGAGCGGTTCTGACCCTGAGTGACGACCGGGGTATGCCGCATCCCTATCACGGCATTGTGACGGCAGTTGACTATCTGGATGCCGACACCGTCTACCACTATTACCGAGTGGTACTGGCCAGGTTCATCGCACTGCCCAGCGATGTGCAGCTCCGCACGCCGAGCGTGACGCCCAAGCCTAGCGTGCAAGGTTTGCTCAGCGCCATCGTCGATGGTGATGAGAGCAGCACCCCGTTACTCAACCAGCATGGTCGCTACAAGGTCAGCTTCCCGTTCATTCGTGGCGAGAAAAACACCACCCGTGGCTCTGCCTGGGGGCGCATGGCGACCATGTCCAGTGGTTTACATAACGCCCATAACACGATCGGTAGGGTCAGCAAGCCCAGTCAGACCAAGGTCATGGTGTTTACATGAAGAGAACACTCTTATATCTAGCGATGTGCCTGATGTTTGTCGGCTGCAGCAGCCAGGAAATGACGCCGGAACAAAAGGCCCTGAGTGAGCTGAAGTGGGGCTACGCCGAAAACGCCATCGAGCTGACTTTCACTGCGGACAACGACCTGAATCAGTACGACGGCCAGGCCCACAACTTGATGGTGGTGGTTACCCAGTTCGATCAGATCAGTGCGTTTTCGGCCTACACCGGCAGCTCCCAGCAACTGAGCAGCCTGTTGCTGATGAACAGCGCGCCGACCGGGATGATCGGCTTTACCCGGTTGTTCATCGAGCCAGGTCAAAGCAAGCAGTTGAGCCTGCCAAGGCTTGAGGGCGCAAAGATGGTCGGGATCGCTGCGGGCTACGCCCATCTGGACCCGACGCGCAGCGCCAAGCTGTATCAGATCGGCGTCGATGTCACTTCCACCGGCTGGTTCAGCAAGACCTGGGCCGCTACGCCGCAGCCCATTGCCATCGATTTGCTGTTAGGGCCCGATGCGCTGTTGCGCGGCAAGGAAAGTCGCCTTGCGTTGCCCAAGCCGGTGCAGCCCCGAGAGGGCGAGGTGCGCCTGCCGGGCGCCCAGGACTGACCTTTTTATATTGAGCTTTGCCGCTACCACCTTCCCCATCTTTTGCCCGAACGCGAGCCCTATGAATATCGATCAGTTGTTGTATTGGCATCAGGGCTTGTTTCTGCAGCCTCAGCATTTTCAGCAGAACGACGCGCGTATCGAGCATCGTCTGACCCGCACCACGGAGTTGAACCATCCTTACCCGTGGGGCTTGATCTCCCTGAAAATCAACGAGTCCGCGTTGGTTGCCAAACAGTGCCTGCTGGATCAATTGTCGGTGCGCTTCCCCGAAGGCGCATTGGCTGAATATCCGGGTAATGCGGTGCTGGAGTCGCGCACCCTTGACCTGGGTGAATTCAATGGCGGTCGCACGTTGTTTGTGGGGCTGCGCCGCTTGCTGCCAGGCGATGCCAATGCGCAAGTGTTCGAGACTCTGGCAGACGGCTCCCGCGCCGAAGCACGCTTCGTGGTGGCCGCTGACCCGGAAGTGATCGGCGACCGTCTCGGCAATTCTCCGGAAGCGCGGGTGCGCTCAATGTCCTACGTGCTGCGCCTGTTCTGGGAAGACGAGCTGGAGCATTTGAGTAGCTATGAATTGCTGCCGATAGCCCGCCTTGAGCTGGACGGCGACCGTGTGCGACCTGCGCAGCGCTATGTGCCACCGTCAGTCAATCTCGCGGCGTCACCGATGCTCCTGCAAACCTTGCGTGAGGTACGCGACGAGCTGGTCGGCAGGGCTCGGCAGTTGTCGGTATACAAACAGCCGGGTGAGTCGCGGCGGGGGGATTTCGACGGTGCCCAGGTGAATCATTTAATGGCCCTGGCTGTGCTGAATCGCTACGGTCCGTTGTTGACTCATCTGATGGAAACACCGCAGGTCTCGCCCTGGCAGTTATACGGCACCCTTCGCCAACTGGTGGGTGAGTTGAGTCTGTTCTCCGACGTCTGCGATATGCTCGGTGAAACCCCGGATGGCCGCTTGCTGGTCCCGCCCTACAAACATGAAGAGGCGGGGGCTGCGACCATTGCCCTGGCGGCATTGATCGGCCTGCTGCTTAATGAAATCAGCATCGGTTCCGAATTGCTTGTGCGTTTGCAACCCTCTGAAGGTTTCTATCAGGCCGAATTGCCGGACGCCTTTTTTGGCCCGCGTCATCGATACTTCCTGGTGGCACGCAGCGCGGTCGACCCGGTCTGGCTGGCCGAGAGCCTGCCGCTGGATGGCAAACTGGGTGCCGTCAGCGTCATGGAAGGGCTGATCAACCGTGCCCTGCCAGGCGTCGAGATGATTTATCTACAAGTACCGCCACAAGGCTTGCCGCGTGTAGCAGGTGCGCTGTATTTCCGTCTGGAAACACTGAGTGACGGCTGGGAAACGCTGCAAGGCGAACGTCAGGCGGCGTTCTTTCTGCCACAGCCATTGGCTGATCTGGTCATTGATCTGGTGGTAGTACGCTCATGACCAGTCCCCGACTTGCTGGCTGCTGGACGCCGATTTTCGATGCTGCCAAGCAAGGCTTCATTGATCCGGCCCAATCCTATGACTCCCTTTCACCGATGCTGATCGCACTGCTTGATGCCGCCGCGAACCATGCCCGGGAATTACACTTTGCTGAAGCTGAAGTGCGCGAGGCGCTGTTCGCAGTAGTGGCCTGGATCGACGAAACGGCCATGTCTGGCGAGTGGCCCGGTTCAGCGCAGTGGCGTCGTGCACCGCTGCAACGTCATTACTTTTCCACCAGCCGTGCCGGTGTTGAGTTCTTTCAGCGTCTGGAAGCGCTGCCCGAGGCCGCGGTGCAGGCCCGGGAAGTATTCGGGTTGGCCTTGTTAAGTGGCTTTGAAGGTCGATATGCGACCCGTCCGGGAGGCGAGTTGGCCCAGTACCGTCGGTTGCTGCTGGAGCGGATCATCCTTGATCACAAAATGGAGCCGCTGGATGCCTCCAGCCACCTTTTTGAACAACCCGAAGACCATCTGCCGAAGCGCACTCGCGTGGTGCGCCGTGGCTTGCCCGGTATTTCGTTGCTTCTGCTGATTGGCATTCCCCTGATTGTGTTGACCGTGCTTTACATCAGTTTCGATCTCTCGCTGAGTCGACAAGTCAGTCAACTGCTGGAGATGCGCTGATGTTAAAGAAAGCCGGGATCTTCATGCTGTGGGTGCTGCTGCTGGCAGCCTTTGTCCTGTGGTTATGGGCGTTGGCACTCTATGAGGACTGGCCACTGTGGTATGTACCGCTGATCTTTATCGGGACTGTACTGGCGTTCCTGGCGCTGGGCTGGATCGGACGCCGCTGGCACGCCTGGCGTTTACGGGCGCGAATGAAAAGCGAGTTGCCAACGAGTCGTCAGGATGAGGCGCCCAACCTGGATCAGGACTGGAGCCGTGGTGTGCGCATGCTGCGCGAGTCACGGCTGAGCCGCTTGGGTTCCCCTCTGTATGTGCTGCCCTGGTTTCTGATGCTGGGCGAGAGTGGCAGCGGTAAAAGCAGTCTTCTGCACAACAGCGGACTGACCTCGGCATTGCGTTCGAGTAGCGGGGGCCAGCAGGCGACCGGGACACTGGATTGGTGGTTCCTTGAGCGTGGGGTGATCATTGACCCGGCAGGACGCATGGCCGAGGGTAACAGCGACGTCGGCGCGGAATGGCGGCGGCTGCTTTACTGGTTGCTGCGTTCGCGGCGTCGGGAACCGCTCAACGGCGTGCTGCTGGTGATCGATAGCAAACGCTTGCTGACAGATTCCGATGAGCGTCTGGCCGAACAGGGACACAATCTGCGTCGCCGTCTTGATGACCTGGTAAAAGTGTTCGGCGCACGGCTGCCGGTATATTTCATCATCACGGGTGCTGAAGCCGTGCCGGGTTTCGCGCAATGGGGTACAGCACTTACGCCCATACAACGTGAACAGTCATTTGGTTTGCTTAGCCAGCATCGCACTGGCGCGGGTGCTTTTCTCGATGAAATGTTCAGCGGACTCGGTCAGCGCCTGTCTGATCTGCGCATAGAGCTTGGGGTACGCGGCCTGCCTGACAAAGAGGCCTTCAGCCTGCCGGAACGCATCGGTGATTTGCGTCCGCGCCTTGGGAAGCTGCTGCTGCCGGCCTTTGACGCCAATCCCTACAGCGAACCACCTCTGCTGTGCGGGCTGTTTTTCACCGCGCAAGGGCAGGATTGTGACGCGCAAGAGGAGGGCTGGTTCAGCCACGAGCTACTGGGGCAGCTATTGCCAGGGCAGCGTCACGCGTATCAAACCATCGACAGTTGGCGTCGCTGGCGGCGGCTGTTGGCCCACGCCGCAGTGATTGCATGGTTGGGATTGTGCATCGGGTTTGGTGTGCTGTTGGTCTATGCTGACCGTCATACCCAAGCAGTGCTCACCGAAGCGCTCAATGAACCACCGGCTCCATCTGCCTTTGCCGGTGGATTGGAGACCGATCTGGATGCGTTGCGTCTTTTCCGGCAAGCGCTGATCAATTTGTCTGATGAACAGCAGGGTGGATGGCGTTCGTTACTGCCGTTCTCACGGCATATCGAGCAGGTGCAGGAACACTACCGTGCTGATTACGTAAAGCTGTTCGACAGCCAGATACGTAACCCGGTTTTCGATGGCTTCATTTCACAAAACCTCAGCAATGCATTAAACAGCGGTAACCCTCGGTTGATTGCCGCTTATGCAGAGTTCCTGGTGCGGCGTATCAATCTGCTCGACGCACGGCTCAACAATCAGTCGATGAGTAACTTGCCGATGCCAGGATCAGAGGTGGGGTTCCTGAACCTGGCCTACGGTACTAAAGACCTGATCAGCGCTGGGCAATTGATCACCCTGGGGACCAGCTATCGCTCCTATCTGGAATGGCAAACCGATATACCGCAGATGCAGAGCCAGCGTGCTGCTTTGCTGGGGCAGCTCGAAAGTATGGTGCTTGAGTCGCGTGACTTGTCCTGGCTGACGGCTTGGGCTGAGCTGCAAGACGATCTGCAACCCATGCTGCTCAGCGAATACTGGACCGATACTGATAACCCAAGCTTGAGTCTTTCTGAGGCCTATACCTCACAAGGACACAACGCGATACTTGGTTTCTTCGACGAACTGGGTCGCGCCAGCCGTGACCAGACGCTGTGGAAGGCGCAGCGGGTGAAGTTTCTGGATCAGTATCAGAGCGATACTCAGGATGCCTGGTATCGGTTTATACAGGGCAGCTTGCTCAGCGCGCAGACCCGCCTGAAAACCCGCAGTGACTGGCAGCAAGCCCTCGGTGTTGTGGCTACTCCCAGCGATCCTTTCCTCATGCTTCTGCATCGCAGCGCCATGCGTTTCGAGTTGATTCCGGTCGAGCACCGGGCTCCTTGGGTGAACCGTGCGGTGTCGATGGACCGCTTGCTCAAACTCGCCAATAACAACGATTTGCAGGCGGAATCGGGTGCACTGAGTAATTTCAAGGTGACCAACGCGCTGGGCGGTGATGTGCTCAAAGGCATGGTCAACGGCGGGTCGATCGAGAGTGGTGTCAATGGGCTGCGCGATGAACTGGCTCAGACACGTGCCATGGCTAAATTTCAACAGTTGATGGCGGGTGTGGTTACCGATCTGCAGAAAAACGACGCACAAGCCTTTCAGGTCGCCCTCGACACCTGGGGTTTTGGTGCCGATCCTGCGGTCAAATCCGCGCCCCTTTGGGAAGCGGACCGTATTCGCAGCGCCATGATTCAAGCGCTGAAGACAACGGACCCGCGTGAAGATGTGGTCTGGTCGCTGGTGACCGGTCAATTGGATTTCTCCTTGCACTACATTGCGCAAGTGGCGGCCTGTCGTCTCCAAAGTGACTGGAGCGGTCAATTACTCAGTTCGATCCAGGGCGTTCACGACCCCGTCATGCTCAACGAGCTGTTGTACGGTGATCGCGGTCAGCTCCCTGCCTTTATGAGTGGCCCGGTGAAAACCTTCGTGCAGCGCGATGTGCAGCGCTACAGCGGTCGGGAATCCCTGGGCGTCCAGATCCCTTTGACGGGGGCCTTTTACGCCTACGTCAGTCGCATGCAGCATGCCCAGAACGATCTGACCAGCGCCCAGCGGCAAAGCCAGACCCAGCAGGCGACCGAGCAACAAAGCAAGCAGGCGCTGGATGCCGAGCAGAAAACCCTCGTGGCGCAACGGGCCGACCTCAAGCAAAGCATTGCAACGCTGCAGGCCACGGCTGCGGTGGTGGAGCTTTCTGCCTCGCCGTCTCAGGTCAATCTCGGCGCCCGGTCCTTGCCCCAGCAGACGCGTCTGACGCTGCAGTGCAACGGTCATTCGACGGTCCTGGATAACTTCAACTTCCCCACCAGCGCCAGCTTCGTCTGGGCGCCAGGGGCTTGTGCGGATGT
Source organism: Pseudomonas sp. LBUM1664 (assembly GCF_059695895.1). NCBI lineage: Bacteria > Pseudomonadati > Pseudomonadota > Gammaproteobacteria > Pseudomonadales > Pseudomonadaceae > Pseudomonas > Pseudomonas sp. LBUM1664. Next base: position 801,571 of record NZ_CP166791.1, read on the forward strand.
CTCACTGGAGATCAGTTTTGCTAACTTCAAGCTGACCCGGCACTGGACAGGTGATCGGGCCTTCGTGGACTTCCTGAGATTGTTCAATGGCGGCCAACACACCTTCACTGCTGCCGATTTCCCGAGCCAGCGCAATCTGATGGGCAGCGAAAACCTGATCGGCATCCAACTGACCTATCGCCAAGAGGGTGAACAGGCGTTGCTGGAGAAATACGCCAAAGCCGATGAGCTGCAGTTTCAGGTCGATACCCTCGATGAACGCCTGAAAGCCATTGCTGAGCAGCTGATGGCGATGGAGGCCCAGGCGGCCGCCATGAATGTGAGTCTTTCAGCGCTTGGATCGCCGGCTCAGCAAGGTGTCGCCAATATTCAGCCGCCCACCCAGATCGCTTGGTGCTGGACACCGCGACCCGTGGATACCGGGCTGGCTGCCGGCGAGGGGCTGCGTCTGGACCTTGGCGTCTACGACAACGAAATACGCATGAGAAACCTGGAGGCGCAATTGCGCACGCTGGGGTTTGCGACCCAACGTGAAGCAGCACAAACCGCAACTGGAGAACCGGCGCATCGCTTGCTGGTGGTGTCGTTGCGTGACGATGCAGTTGCGCAACTGGCGATTCGAGATGTTGCACGCAAGATGGGCGTTGTTGCGAAACTTGAGAGTACCGCCTCTGGCAAAGTCGGCATGCGATGACGGGCTGGAGACGCTCCCTGGCGCTGCGTATTACCTGTGTGCTGGCACTGGTCCTGGGCCTGAGCTGGTGCGTGGCCGCCGGGCTCAGCGCCTGGCGAACCTTTGAGCAATTGCAAAACGAGGCGCTGAATGATCTCAGTCAGCGTCTGCGCTTGCTGTCCAGTGTCGATAACGATGATTTTCGCGACGCGCAAGAGGGTGCAAAGCGGCTCATGACCCGCTGGAACAATGGTTCGGCCAATGAGTTTGGCAGCAATATCTTCCAGCGCAGCACCATGCACTGGGTACTCAACCAGTCACTACAAAGCGACGCAGACAACCTTGTAGTCATTGATAAGCTGGCACGGGCAGCCTCTGCGGCTGAAGCTTTCGGTACTGCGGGGCAAGCAATGACCGTTGATACGTTTTTCTATTTCCCGGATGCCGGTGCGGCCTTCTCTACGCAGGTCGATATCCCGGCAGGCTTTGTCCAGAACCGTGCTGTTCAGTTGCGTGAGCTGTTCAACCAGTTAGAAGTAAATGGCCCCGAAGTTGTTTGGTCCGGGCCCTATCACGATGCATTGCTCGACCAGCAATTGCTCAGCGTGGCGGTCGTTTCCAGGGATGCTTGGGGTAAGCCTCTGTTCATGACCGGGTATGAGTTGAAGCTTGATGATCGCCTGAGCCGTATCGAGCAGTTGCTCAGTGGGTACCCGAGTCTGTTGCTGGATGCGCATGGACGAAGGGTGGCCGACCTTTCCGGGAACTCGATGAGCGCTGTCTCTCAAGACGATTTGAAGACGCTGCTGGCTGGCTTTTCGGATCAATCCGATTTTCCGCAGATCGGTTATTTTGACGATTCGCCAATGGTGATCGCCCGTCTTAGTCAGCCGGACTGGTATTTGCTGACGCTTTATCCGCAAGCTCAACTTCGCGCTGGTGCTCTGGGTCTGATTCTGGGGGAAGTGCCGTTTGCGATAATCGGCTTTATCCTGCTGACTCTGGGATTACTGTTGGTATTGCGCCGGCAACTGGCACGACCGCTGGCCTTGTTTGCCCGGGAAATCGAACTCACGGCGGATGGTGATGACCTGTCGCGTCGTCTGCCAGTGACGCGTGAAGATGAACTTGGGCGCTTTGCCAACGCTTACAACAGCCTTCTGGATGCATTAGAGGCTCAGCAGGCGGGGCTGGAAAATCTGGTCGAAGTACGAACCAATGAACTACAGGCCGCACGGCAATTCGCCGAGCAGGCCAACCAACTCAAAGGCCAGTTCCTGGCCAATATGAGCCATGAGATTCGCACCCCGATGAATGCGGTGGTCGGCATGAATCACCTGCTCGCCGATACGCTGCTCAGCCCGCAACAGCAATACTTTGTCACCGTCATACGGGAAAACTCCGAAGCGCTACTGGCGCTGATCAGTGACATTCTGGACCTTTCCAAAATCGAATCCGGCAACTTGACCATTGAACAGATTGAGTTTGATCTGACCGAGGTGGTTGAAGAAGTCATTGAGCTATTGGCGGCTCGTGCGGCCGAAAAGGGTTTGCGTCTGATCTGCTACATCGCCTCCGATGTTCCGGAACAGGTGATGGGTGATCCGTGGAGGCTTCGGCAGATTCTGCTCAATCTTTTGAGTAACGCCGTCAAGTTCACAGCCAGTGGCTCGATTCGTCTGGCGGTCTGGCGTGCAGAAGGTGATCGGCTTGGATTCAAGGTGGTCGACACTGGCATAGGCATCGCGGCCTCTGCGCAGGAGGCCGTGTTCGACGCCTTTCTCCAGGCTGACGCTTCCACCACCCGCAATTACGGCGGTACCGGTTTGGGCTTGTCGATCAGTCAGCGCCTGGCCGGGCTTATGGGCGGCGGCATTGAGTTACAGAGTCAGCCGGATGTTGGCTCCACGTTCAGCCTGACGCTGCCATTGCCGCAATGCCCGGTCCGGGTGGCCGACGTTTCGCGGCTATGGGGGCTGCGGACCCTGGTGATTGACGAACACGGCGAGGAGCGTGAGGCGTTGATGGGTATCCTGGGCCAGTGGCAGGTGCTGTGCCAAGGGGCTTCGAGTGCAGATGATGCGTTGCGGTTAATGCATGAGCAGGCGCAGTTGGGCGTCATGTTCGATCTGGTATTGGTCAACTGGCGTCTGCCTCTGGTCGATGGGATTGAATTTGCGGGAATCTGCCGTGCCAGTGCGCCGTTAGCCTCTGCGCGTATTGTGCTGATGGCCACTCATGTCGAGTCGCTGCCCGATGCTGATCAACTGCGTGCCTGGGGGCTGGCCGCGTGCGTGACCCGACCCGTGCGTCGTCAGCATTTTTATCGGACCTTGTGCCAGGTACAAAGCGGCGCGACACCGACGCTCAACGACGTACCGTCACCTTTACGAGCGCTTGAGCGCCATGACTACAGCCTCGACTTCCTGGTGGTCGATGACATCGCTACCAATCGGGAAATCACGCAACTGTTCCTGGAACGTTTCGGCCACAGGGTCAGCTTGGCCTGCGATGGTGTCGAAGCCCTGAGCATGCTCGGACAGCGGATTTTCGATGCGGTGCTGATGGACGGCCAGATGCCCCGGATGGATGGAATGGAGGCAGTTCGACTGCTCCGTTCGGGACAATCCGGAGCGCTGGATGATGAAGTCTACGTGATTGCCCTGACCGCCAATGCCATGAGCGGTGATCGTGAACGGTTCATTGAAGCTGGCGCCAACGACTACCTCGCCAAACCTGTTCTTCCGGTGCAATTGTTCGATGCGATCACGACAGTGATTGCCCGGCAGTTAGGACGCAAGATGGATTTGCGAGCACAGGAATCACCCTTGCCACTGTTGGCTCAACCCAAAGCGCCACAGCCCGATACGCACGACCCATTGCGATCACCACGCCTGCAGCGGTTGTTCAGCGAGGATTGCCAGACATTGCTGGCCCGAGTCAAGACCGCTATAGGACTGGCCGACCATGCCGAAGCTGCACGTGTCGCCCATAGCCTAAAAGGCAGCGCCGGACAGTTCGGTGAAACGGCATTGGAGGAGGCTGCCGCTTCGCTGGAGCGAGCGGGGCTGGAGGACGACGTTGCGACAATTAATGCAACGCTGCTGCAACTGGAAATGCACTGTTTGACCCTTGCTGCCCGTCAGCCTTGACCCCTTTGAACCGGATGGTCTGAAGATGCCCGAATGCCGTTTATTGCTGGTCGATGACCACGCCATGATTCGTGAGGGGCTTCGTGCTCTGCTTGCCGACGAAGGTCAGGTCACAATAGTGGGCGAGGCCGAGGACGGTCAGCAAGCCATTGCCCTGTGCCGCACCTTGCAGCCCGACCTGGTGCTGATGGACTTGAACATGCCGTTGCTCGACGGCGTTTCGGCTCTCACCCTGATCGGCAAGCGTTGGCCCGACATACAGATCATCGCGTTGACCTCCACCATCTCCGAGCATAACGCCGCCCTGGCGCTTGAGGCCGGTGCGATGGGCTACGTACTCAAACGCAGTCGTCGCGACGATCTGCTGCAAGCCATCAAACAGGTGCGCGCTGGGAAAATCTATATCGACCCAGGCCTTGATGCCGCACAAGTCGCTGCACTGCGAAGCGGTCAAACCGTCAGCGGCATTACCTTGACCGAGCGAGAACGACAAGTCCTCAAGCTCGTCGCCGAAGGCTCACGCAACCGCGATGTTGCGCAAGTTCTGTGTATCAGCTTAAAAACCGTAGAAACACATCGCCTCAATCTGATGAAAAAACTCGACGCTCATAACTCCGCCGACATCGTGCAGTGGGCTTATCGGCTTGGCCTTCTTGGGGAGGCTCAGTAACTTTTTAATGTCATAGGGCGTGGCTTTTCTTGCCCGCTGGGAAGCTGTTTCATAGTGGGGGCTAGTTCCTGAGCGTGCCTGATCATGAACGCATGCGCCGGTCATGATTAGTTGTTCTGTGCTGCATTTAACGATGTGTTGCCCGACTTTCTTGGGGGCCAGGTCTGGTCAGGTTTTCGACTTGTTTCGGATTCAGCTGACCTGTTGGATTTCCGCTGTCGGGGACTGTCAAGCGCAGGCTCAGGATCAAACGGCGGCCTGCTCGCGATGGCGGTATATCAGACAAATAAGTCAGCAACCCCCGACACCCCCCCAGCCGACACCGCCTTGCGCCATTGCCTACAACTACGCCAGAATCCGCCGGCTTGTGCGCCCTTGGCCGCGTCGGTAACTTGGATCTGTCACTGCTCATCAGTGATCGGGTTTAGCAGCCCGTCGAGTTGAGTCGCATCAAGCTTCATCAGTCAGGTATCCCATCCCTGCACTTGATGGTGGCTGTGCGTGGGGCGCCCTCGGGCGCGCCGATTTCTTAGCTCGTCGGTCTGCTAACCCGCGTACAGCTGCCACCCATTTCGTTTAGCAGCGAGCGGGTCGTAGCCTCAACCAAAGAGAGCTAAGGCTATGGTCAAAATTATACCGAACCCTCCAGTTACAGACGAACCTGCATCCCGCGTTCAATCGAGCCGAAACAAGAAGCTCGACGACGCTGCCACCCGGGCGTTGGATTTCTATCTGAACCCTACGCCTGAAAAGGAAACGTCTGACAAGACCAACACCATCTTCCGTATCGCGCTTGATGTTGATTCGGAATGTTTGCTTGCGAATCTCACCGAAAACCTCGCTTCGGCGAATGCCATGATCAGTGATCTGGCGTTCGATCTGGATGGGTCGCGACGGCATGTTGCGTTGGGGATTCAGCAGGTGATTGAGCTGAGTGAACTATTGGCGAATCGGGCTTTGGATATTGTTGAGATGAGGTAACAAGGGGTCGCGCTTACCCCAGGTATGAAAAAAGGTCTTGCAGAGCAAGGCCTTTTTTTGTGGCCGAGCTTCGTCAAAGCAGGCATTTCGCACACCCCCTGTGGGAGCGAGCCTGCTCGCGATAGCGATACCAATCAACATCAGTGCCACTGATTCACCACTTCGCGAGCAGAACACGGCGATCCGTTCCCTCCATGCACTGCTTCCGCCCATTGCCCGGTTACGTGCGCCTTCCACCGAATAGCGCTTCAGAGCACCGAGTGTGCAGGCAACGTCGGCGATCATTCCCACGAATGAACTTCTCGAAACGCTCACGGCTGAAACGTATCAGCTCAAAGAAAAAACCAAAATATGCACAAATGCATTTTTTCCTTGACCCGCATGGGTGAGCCTCTATAAGGTGGCTTCACTGTATGTGCATACAGTATTTCTAAATCACTATTTATTTGAATCCATTCATGGACGAGGCACTAACTTATGAAAACCAACACTGAAAAATTCGGTGTAACACCCCATCAACCCAGCCTTTGGACCCGCGCTGATGCGTTGAAAGTCCGGGCGGATGATCCCACCACCACTCAGCCGCTGGTCAGCGCGGATTTCCCGGTATTGAACAACGACGTGTTTATCTGGGACACCATGCCCCTGCGCGACTTGGACGGTAACGTGACGTCCGTCGATGGCTGGTCGGTGATCTTCACTCTGACTGCCGATCGTCATCCAAACGACCCGCAGTACCTTGACGAGAACGGTAACTACGACATCCTCCGCGATTGGAACGATCGTCACGGTCGGGCAAAGATGTACTACTGGTTTTCTCGTACCGGCAAGAACTGGGAATTCGGTGGCCGTGTGATGGCCGAAGGGGTTTCGCCGACCGCTCGCGAATGGGCCGGTACGCCGATTCTGTTGAACGACCGAGGTGAAGTGGACCTGTATTACACCGCCGTCACCCCGGGCGCGACCATCGTCAAAGTGCGTGGTCGGGTGGTGACCACTGAACATGGTGTCAGCATGGTCGGCTTCGAGAAGGTCAAGCCGCTGTTCGAGGCCGACGGCAAGATGTATCAGACCGAAGCACAAAACGCTTTCTGGGGTTTCCGCGACCCATGGCCATTCCGCGACCCGAAAGATGGCAAGCTGTACATGCTGTTCGAGGGTAACGTGGCCGGTGAGCGCGGCTCGCACAAGGTGGGAGAGGCGGAAATCGGCGATGTGCCGCCGGGTTATGAAGATGTCGGCAACTCGCGCTTCCAGACCGCCTGTGTTGGCATCGCCGTAGCCCGCGACGCGGACGGTGACGACTGGGAAATGTTGCCGCCACTGCTGACAGCCGTGGGGGTAAACGACCAGACCGAGCGTCCGCACTTCGTGTTCCAGGATGGCAAGTACTACCTGTTCACGATTAGCCATACCTTCACCTATGCCGACGGTGTGACCGGGCCGGACGGCGTGTACGGTTTTGTCGCGGACTCGCTGTTCGGCCCTTACGTGCCGTTGAACGGTTCCGGCCTGGTGCTGGGCAACCCGTCCTCTCAGCCATTCCAGACCTACTCGCACTATGTGATGCCAAACGGCCTGGTGACCTCCTTTATCGACAACATACCGACCGACGAAACCGGCACGCAGATTCGTGTTGGTGGCACTGAGGCACCAACGGTGGGCATGAAAATAAAAGGGCAGCAGACGTTCGTGGTGGCCGAGTACGACTACGGTTACATCCCGCCGATGCTCGACGTCACGCTCAAGTAATAGCAACGCAGGGGTTTCAGGCAGCGGGTTTGAGGTCGATGAAAAACCCGTTGTGGATATGATCGAGATATCCCGCCTGATTCATTGCGATGTTGCTCGCAAGCCCCATTGAACAACGAGTCGTAACCCTCTTCGCGACTGGCTGCAAGGATGCAGTCGGTTGCGAATGCATTCCCCAGCGACGTATGTACACAAGCTCCTCTGTGGTGCGAGCTTGCTCGCGATATCGTTGCATCAGCAACATTCCAGCCAGCTGTTTATCGTGGCTCCATGAGACTAGCCACGACCGACATCGCCTTGCGCCATTGCCTACAACTACGCCAGAATCCGCCGGCTTGTGCGTCTTGGACGACGTCGGTAGTTTGAGTCCTGTCACTGAGTATCAGTGATCGGGTTTAGTCGCCCGTCTCAACCTAAGGCGTACCAAGTCCCGTCGGACAGGCTGTGCTGTTCCTGTATTGATGGTGGCTGTGCGCAGGGCGCCCCTGGGCGCGCCGGGATTCTTAGGTTCACCGGTCGACTAACCTGCGCACAGCTGCCGCCCTTTCGTTTAGTCGCGAGGTGGTTGCAGCATCACTTACAGGAACCGAAGTCGATGGCAAAAATTACACCGAACCCTCCGACTGCAGATGAGCATGTATCTCGCGCTCAGTCTGCTCGTAACAATAAGCTTGATGACGCTGCGAACCGGGCGTTGGATTACTATCTGAAGCCTACGCCGAAGAGCGAAACGTCTGACAAACCCAACACTATTTTCCGTATTGCGCCTGATGTTGATTCGGAATGTCTGCTTGCCAATCTCAGTGAGAACCTGGCTTCGGCGAATGCCATGATCAGTGATTTGGCGTTTGGTCTTGAGGGATCACGACGGCATTTTGCGTTGGGGATTTTGCAGGTGATTGAGGTGAGTGAGCTGTTGGCGAATCGGGCTTTGGATATTGTTGAGGAGAGGTAGAGCGGCGCGTTAGCTGCCCTCCTGGCGTAAAAAAGGTCTTGCTTGGCAAGACCTTTTTGTATGTGAGAGTCCCGAAGCACGCCCAGATTGTCCAACAACCTGTTGGACAATTGTGTGCGTCAGCAGGACATCAGTGGGTGCGGTGACCGGCAAGCCGACTGGGTCAATCTTCCACGAAGTAATCGCTATCCAAGTGCTTTACTTCGTAAACCTGCTTGACGTTACAACCTAGATTGTTTTCGACCATCAGCCGCGCCAGCTCCAGCCCATCGATCAAAACCACTTTGATGTCCAGGCTCATGGCGGCCTCGCGGGCTCCGTTGGAAAAGTCCGAAGTGGTAATGAACACACCCTTACGGGCACGTTGGCGGGTGAGGGCACCGATGAACTTATCTATTTCTGGGCGGTGTACGGTGTTGGTCCAGCGCTTGGCTTGCAAGTAGATGACGTCCAGGCCGAGCTTGTCTTCCTTGATGATGCCGTCGATGCCGTCGTCGTTGGTTTGTTGCGTCGCGCGCCCTGCTTCCTTGCGTGAGCCACCGTAGCCCATGGCGATCATCAGATCGACTACCAGTTGCTCGAAAAAAGTTGGTGAAGCTGCACGCACCAGGGCCAGCAGTTCATCCGCCAATGATTGCGTTAGCGCCTGGTGTGCTGCGGCCAGTTGCTCGTCGGGAGTAGCTTGTTCGACCGGTTCGCTCTGCAAGGCTAACGCTGGGTCATCGGCGGGACTGGTCGTATGGAATGCGGCGAATTCAGGGTATTGCTTGAGCCACCTAACGGTAATACGTGCCGGCCCGCTGTTCAGCGCCTCTCGACCGCGTTCGGTGATTTGCACCAGTCCCTTTGCCGGAATGCTCAGCAGCCCCGCCTTATTCAGATAGGTGCGCGCCCAACCGACTCTATTGTTAATGACCGTTTGCTTGCCGGAAGGCAGGCGTTCGCTGCGCTCCTCCTCGCTGAGCTGAAACTCGTTAGCGATGCGCTCGCGAAGTTCGCTTAGAGCTAGCGGAGTATGGTCGGCGACGGTGGCCAGTATCGGTCGCATGACGCTCTGAAAGTCCGGGATGGGCATAAGTAACTTCCTGTTCAGTTGCCGAAGTCTATTAAAGCAGGTGCGGATCCTGGTTGTCGTGCGCCCAGACCTTTACCCTAATAGTGAACCGGCGTTATTTGAACAGGGCGAGGGGGAGCTTGACGTCACTGTCCTCTGTCCTGGGACTGAGGGCTGTGACTGTCGGAAAATTTTCGAACTGGCAATTGTGCAGGAGCCCGTCATGTCGAAAAAATCGAAAAACAGCGACACGTTATCCTCTCGTATTTACGTTGGGCGTGAGGCCGCGCGGTGTTTATTAGTTCGATTTGGATCTGGGGGCGGCTGACGTTGTCTTGCGCCATTGCCTACAACTACGCCAGAATCCGCCGGCTTGTGCGCCCTTGGCCGCGTCGGTAGTTTTGATCCTGTCACTGCCCATCAGTGATCGGGTTTAGCAGCCCGTCGAGTTGAGTCGCATCAAGCTTCATCAGTCAGGTATTCCCATCCCTGCACTTGATGGTGGCTGTGCGTGGGGCGCCCTCGGGCGCGCCGATTTCTTAACTCGTCGGTCTGCTAACCCGCGTACAGCTGCCGCCCACTTGTTTAGCAGCGAGAGGGTCGTGGCCTCACCAAAGAGAGTTAAGGCTATGGTCAAAATTACACCGAACCCTCCGACTGCAGATGAGCATGTGTCTCGCGCTCAGTCTGCTCGTAACAATAAGCTTGTTGATGCTGCCGACCGGGCGTTGGATTACTACCTGAAGCCTACGCCGAAGAACGAAACGTCTGACAAGCCCAACACCATCTTCCGTATCGCACCGGATGTTGATTCGGAATGTCTGCTTGCCAATCTCAGTGAAAATTTGGCTTCGGCTAACGCCATGATCAGTGATTTGGCGTTTGATCTGGAAGGATCGCGACGGCATGTGGCGATGGGGATTTTGCAGGTGATTGAGGTGAGTGAACTGTTGGCGAATCGGGCTTTGGATATTGTTGAGGTAAGGTAATAAGGGAAGCGCTTGCCCCAGGTATGAAAAAAGGTCTTGCAGGGCAAGACCTTTTTTATGATCAAGAAATCAGAGGCTCAGTGTCCGCCTCGACCCCCATCAATGGATTCGTAATTGTTTCCTCATCGTGACTCAACGGTACAGGCAACCTGATTGAGATTCACGCTAAGCATTTGCTTACCGATTGCCCCTTTGTCGGCGTCATAGATTGCCACTCCGCTGGACAAGAACGTAACCGTCAACGTATTCGCAGACAAACCAAAAGGGCTACTGCCTGCAGCAATCGATTGGCACGTCAACTTGCATCCGCTGGCAGGGCAATCGAACTGATGTGCGAACGGCTTCTCCTCAGCCACAGCGCTACCAGCACAAAGAGCCACCAAGCTAAGCACTGCAGAACCGATATATTTCATGTCTACTTCTCCTTGTTGAAGGCTACCGCCTTACATTTCCTATTACCGATTGAGATTGCTTCCCAAGCAGCTTGTAACGATTCGCTGAGCGAGCCTCAGAAGCAACACTTGAGTCTCCGTTGGCGGTATCGGCGGGCTAGTATTTTTCTTGAGGCGAGCAATGTGTTATCGGATGCACGAGAGCAGAATCGTTGAGGGATTTGTGGGGGGCGACGTCGTATCGGTGATTTTTACGGCACCCAGGAAGGAGGCCAAGAAAAATGTCAGCGCTGCAGACACTAAATAAAAGGGCTTTCGACCAGACATTAAAAAGCCGGCTTATGGCCGGCTTCTCGTTGACTAATTCAGCTCGTTTTTGACAAACCTCACCAGCCTTCAAAACGTACACCCGGCTCTTGCGGCCGGCTGTGGGACTTGGTCAGAAAGTGATCTGCCTTGTCGGTGCGAGGCGTGGGCTCGCAAATGTGGGGCGGAGGGTAAGCGGGTTTTGGGGGGAATTCCAGGGGTAAGTTGTGTTTTGAATCATTGGGTTATGGGTGGTTAGTAGAAGAGCAGGGGGCTGCTTTGCAGCCCAGCGGGAGCAAGCTCCCTCGCCACGGGGAGCTGCGTTCAATCAAACACCGGCGGCCGCTGTTTGTTGAGGGTTGACCACCAGAAGACCCAGCCGATGACCTTGATGTTTTGCGCTTCGATCTGCTCCACGCTGAAGACTTCGTCGGGGTAGGCGGTGCTGTTGTGGCTGCGTAGGCGCAGTCGGTTGCCGGGGACGCGGTGCAGGTATTTGATGCGCAGCATGCCGTCGTGTTCGAGGGCGTAGATTTGGCCGTCGATGATTTGGGTCAGGCCGCGGTCGATGGCGAGGGTGGAGCCGTCGTCGATACGTTCGGCCATGCTGTCGCCGACCATGCTGGTGCAGATGGCATCGCTGGGGTTGATCTCGAGGGTTTCGAGGTGGCTGCGGGGCAGGCGGATGGCTTGGTCGGGGATTTCGATGACGTGGGTTTTGGTTTCGCCGGGGGCGATGGGGGCTTCCTTGTAGAAGGGCAGTTCGATGTCCGTGGGTTCCAGCACGCTGTAGACGCCCTGGATTTCGGCGGCGTCGTAGGTGTTGCCGGGCCCGAGGCCCAATGGGGTTTGCGGGCCTTCGCCGTTGGCGAGCCATTGTGGGCTGACGGTCAGCAGGCCGGCGATGGCGTGGATGCGCCCTGGCGGGATACCACGGTTGAACCAGTTGTTCACGTGCTGCGATTTCACGCCGTATAACTTCGCGAAGTCGGCGGATCGGATGTGGGCTTCTTTAAGAAGGGCTCTGAAGCGGTCGCCACTGGAGATCTTTTTCATAAACGGAAAGTTTAGGGGCGACGGTGTTTTGAGCAATAAACATGTCGTTCAAATTTATAAGACGATCTTTCCGTTTGCAGGATTTGAAAGGGATTGGGTAAACGTAGATAAACGGTATTAATACAAGTTCGTATTAAGCACCATTAAAGCATAAAAAACCCCGGTGCAAACCGGGGTTCTTCTTCAAATTCAGTCTCAGCCTTTGTAGGCGGCAACCGATTTGGTGATCGCTTCGCGGGCGGCGTCAGCACCGGCCCAGCCTTCGATCTTGACCCATTTGCCTTTTTCGAGATCTTTGTAGTTCGCGAAGAAGTGTTCGATCTGCTGGATCAGCAGCGGTGGCAGGTCGGTGTATTCCTTCACGTCGACGTACAGTTGCGACAGTTTGTCGTGCGGTACTGCGATGACTTTGGCATCGCCGCCGCCGTCGTCGGTCATGTTCAGGATGCCGACTGGACGGGCGCGGATGACCGAGCCTGGGGCAACCGGGTAAGGGGTCACGACCAGCACGTCGAGGGGGTCACCGTCGTCGCCCAGGGTGTTGGGAATGAAACCGTAGTTGGCCGGGTAGAACATCGGGGTGGCCATGAAACGGTCAACGAACAGGCAATCGCTGTCTTTGTCGATTTCGTATTTGATCGGGGCGTGGTTGGCCGGGATTTCGATCGCGACGTAGATGTCGTTTGGCAGGTCTTTGCCAGCCGGAATCTTGCTGTAGCTCATTGGGCGGTGCCCCCGTTAGTTGACCAAATGACTGGTCGGATTGACCAAAAAGTGGCGGCGATTATAGGCATATTCGGCCGTCGATGCCACGTTACCAGGGTCTTAGAGACCTTAGTATGACGCCTGATAGACCGGATCTTCGGCCTGAAGTTGCCGCAGCCGGGCCAGCGGATCCTGGCGGTAGAAGGCCTTGAGCTGTTCGTAGACCCGTGGATACGCCTGATGCAGCAGGTCTGGGGCGCTGAAGAAGTATTCGCTGGTGACGGCGAAGAACTCCGCGGGGTTTTCCGCCGCGTAGGGGTCGATGAGGGTTTCGGCGTCTGGGTTCTGGTCCAGTTGGCGGTTGATGTCATCAAAGGCCTGTTGCATGACTTCGGCCCAGTCGCTGACCCGCATGTCGGCATGCAGCGGCGGCAGGCCATTGGCGTCGCCGTTGAGCATGTCGAGTTTGTGGGCCAGTTCGTGGATCACCAGGTTGTAGCCGTCCCAGCCGCCGCTGGTCATCACCCCGGCCCAGGCCAGGATGATCGGCCCTTGCGGCCAGGCTTCGCCGCTGTGTTCACCGTCCCATTCGTGCTCGATGCCGCTGGCGTCGCGGTGGCGCTGGGGGCTGAGGAAGTCTTCGGGGTAGAGGACGATTTCGTGGAAACCCTGGTACCAGTTCAGCTCGCCCAGGTGCATCAGCGGCAATTGGGCTTGGGCGGCGAGCAGCAGGCGTTGTTCCTGGTGCAGTTCGACGCCGGGCAGGGCGGTCAGGTGTTTGTCCTGCAGGAACAACACGCAGGCTTCACGCAGCCACTGGTCTTCGGCGGCGCTGATGCCGTCGAGGAAGCTCAGCTGGTGGCGCACCCGTTGCCAGGTGTCCTCGGCGACGGGGTGTTTGGCGAGGGTGCGTTGACGGCGCCAGCTGCTCAGGGACCACATGAGGGATCAGGCTTTCGAGGCGCGCTGGCCCATTTTGCTGCGGACCAGGCTGATGATCATCGGCAGCAGCGACAGCAAGATGATGCCCACCACCAGCAGCGACAGGTTCTGCTTGATGAAGGGCACGTTGCCGAAGAAGAAGCCGAGGGTGACCAGGCCTCCGACCCACAGGATGCTGCCGAGGACGCTGAAGCCGAAGAAGCGCGCATAGGGCATTTTCCCCACGCCGGCGACGAAGGGGGCAAAGGTGCGGATGATCGGCAGGAAGCGCGCCAGGGTCACGGTTTTGCCGCCGTGCTTGTCGTAGAAGTCGTGGGTTTGTTGCAGGTAGTCGCGACGGAAGATTTTTGAGTTGGGGTTGCTGAACAGCTTCTCGCCGGCGGTGCGGCCGATGAGGTAGTTGGTGCTGTCGCCGAGGATCGCCGCCAGCATCAGCAGGCCGCCCAGCAGCACCGGGTCCATGCTGCCACCGGCCGCCACGGCGCCGGCGATGAACAGCAGCGAATCTCCGGGCAGGAACGGTGTCACCACCAGGCCGGTTTCACAGAAGATCACCAGGAACAGGATGGCGTAGACCCACGTCCCGTAGTTGGTCACCAGCATGTCGAGGTACACATCGAGATGCAGAATGAGGTCGAGAGGATTGAAGTCCATGCAAAGCACCTGTGATGACGGCCCGACGTGGCAGGCTGGTGGGTCAGGCTTTGAGTATGGCTACAGAGTGTGTAGCTTTTTCTTACAAGCCGGAAAAAACGGCATTATACGGGCTCGAGGGTGATACGTATGTCGAGTTTGTAGCTGGGAATGTCGTGGCGTCGTGCAGGGTGAAACACCCTGTGGGAGCAAAGCTTGCTCGCGACGACGGTGATTCAGCCTGCATTGATGTCACCTGACAGGCCGCTATCGCGAGCAAGCTTTGCTCCCACAGAGATATCTCCCACAGATATATCTGTGTGCTGACTTCCCTCCTGGCCGATCAGAGTTCATCGCTGATGGGCAGCACGTAGTTCTTGAACTCGGTGTCTTCCTTGAAGCCGATGGACTCGTAGGTTTTCTGCGCCACTGCGTTGTTGCTGCTGGTGGAGACGCGCATGCGCACGGCGTGGGTTTCCTTGGCCATTTTTTTCGCGGTGCGGATCAGGTTGTCGGCCACCAGTTGGCGGCGGGCGTCTTCGGCGACGTAGATGTCGTTGAGGATCCACACGCGCTTGAGGGACAGCGATGAGAAGCTCGGGTAGAGCTGGCAAAAGCCCATCAGTTTGTTGTCGTCGTCATCGGGCAAGGCCAGGTAGATCACCGACTCCTTGCGGCGCAGGCGTTTTTCGAGGAAAGCCCGGGACGAATCCGGGTATGGCAGCGAGCCATAGAATTCCCGGTACTTGACGAACAATGGGGTCAGCAGGTCCAGGTGTTCCAGGGTTGCTTGGATAATCCGCATGGTAGGTCTCGTCTGCAAAGGTCGACAGATACTCTGACTACAACGGCGCTTTGCCGTGCTTGGATGCTGCCTGAAAGCGCAACGAAAACGCAATCGGGTAGATGCATCAGCTTTTGGGCGGCATCAGTAGGAAATTACCTTTCATATCGTCACCGTTTTGCGACTCTAGCGTCTGAACCTGGGCTTCGTCCTTCAGATTGACCCCCGAGAGCTGTCGGCGACAGGCCTCGCGCATCAGGTAAATCAGGCGATGGGCCGCCATGCCGTAGCTCAAGCCTTCGAGCCGGACGTTGGAGATGCAGTTGCGATAAGCATCAGTCAGGCCAACCTTGGGGTTGTAGGTGAAATAGAGGCCCAGGCTGTCGGGAGAACTCAGGCCAGGGCGTTCGCCAATCAGAATCACCGACATTTTCGCCCCAAGCCGTTCACCCACCTCATCGGCCACCGCCACCCGGCCCTGTTCCACCAGAATCACCGGCGAAACCGACCAGCCTTCGGCGGCGATCTGTTCTTCCAGTCGCGCCAGGAACGGCAGGGTATGGCGGTGTACCGCCAGTGCCGACAGGCCGTCGGCCACCACAATCGCCAGGTCTACGCCGCCGGGATGGGCCGCGGCGTGGTCTTGCAGGGTTTGTGCGGAAGCGTCGTCGAGCCGCCGCCCCAAGTCCGGGCGCTGAAGGTAGCTGTTTCGGTCGGTGGCCGCGCTGTGCAGTAACAGGCTTTCGCGGCCGCGTTCGCTGAGTTGCGCGTGGATGCCCTGGTGGTCGAACGCCAGGTGCACGGCATCCCGGGCCTGGGCGTGGGCGTACTGGAAGTCCAGTTGCGCCTGGGTCGGCAGGCTGGTGCCGGTGCGGCCCAGGGCGATGCGCGCCGGGGTCAGGCGGCGCAGTTGCAGCCAGGGGTTTTGCGAATCTACTGGAGGTTTGTCCATCGGCAGGTCACTCATCCAAAATGCGGCTTATCCCAAATGTGCTAAGGCGTGACGGAACGCCGGTGGCAGGTTGTCGCCGAACTGCACCCGGCCGTCGGCCTGGGTGAAGATGCCCATGTTGGCCAGCCATTGTTCGAATTCCGGCGCCGGCTTCAGGCCCAGGGTCTGGCGGGCGTAGAGGGCGTCGTGGAACGAGGTGGTCTGGTAGTTGAGCATGATGTCGTCGGAGCCGGGGATGCCCATGATGAAGTTGATGCCGGCCACGCCCAGCAAGGTCAGCAGGGTGTCCATGTCGTCCTGGTCGGCTTCGGCGTGGTTGGTGTAGCAGATGTCGCAGCCCATCGGCACCCCCAGCAGCTTGCCGCAGAAGTGGTCTTCGAGGCCGGCGCGGATGATCTGTTTGCCGTTGTACAGGTACTCGGGGCCGATAAAGCCTACAACGGTGTTCACCAAAAACGGGTTGAAATGGCGCGCCACGGCGTAGGCCCGGGTTTCGCAGGTCTGTTGATCCACGCCGTGATGGGCGTTGGCCGACAGAGCGCTGCCCTGGCCGGTTTCGAAATACATCAGGTTTTTGCCCAGGGTGCCGCGATTCAGGCTCAGCCCGGCGTCGTAGCCTTCTTTGAGTATGTTCAGGTTAATACCGAAACTGGCGTTGGCCGCTTCGGTGCCGGCGATGGACTGGAACACCAGGTCCAGGGGCACGCCCCGGTTCGCCGCTTCGATGGAGGTGGTGACGTGGGTCAGCACGCAGCCTTGGGTCGGGATGTCGTAGCGCTGGATGATGGCGTCGAGCATTTCCAGCATGGCGCAGATCGACGCCGTGCTGTCGGTGGCTGGGTTGATGCCGATCATGGCGTCGCCGTTGCCGTAGAGCAGGCCGTCGAGAATGCTCGCGGCGATCCCGGCCGGTTCGTCGGTGGGGTGGTTGGGTTGCAGGCGTGTGGACAGCCGCCCACGCAGGCCGAGGGTGCCGCGAAATTTCGTCACCACGCGGATTTTCTGCGCCACCAGCACCAGGTCCTGCACGCGCATGATCTTCGACACCGCTGCGACCATTTCCGGCGTCAGGCCCGTGGCCAATGCCCGCAGGCTCTGTTCATCGGCCGCGTCGCTGAGCAGCCAGTCGCGAAAGTCGCCGACCGTGAGGTGGCTGACGGCGGTGAAGGCTTGTTTATCGTGAGTGTCGACGATCAGCCGGGTGACTTCGTCGGCCTCGTAAGGAATCAGCATTTCCTGCAGGAAATGGCTGAGTGGCAAGTCGGCCAACGCCATTTGCGCGGCCACGCGTTCGCCATCGTTGAGCGCCGCGACACCGGCCAAAAAATCCCCGGAACGTGCCGGGCTGGCCTTGGCCATCAGGTCTTTGAGGCTGTCGAAGCGATAGGTCTGGGCGCCGACGGAATGGGCGAATGCGGCCATGGGGCGGTGTCCTCCTGATTCTCTAAATAACTTAAATACACCGCAGATCCAACCCTGTGGGAGCAAGCTTTGCTCCCACAGAACTCTCCCACACGGGGAGGGAACTGCGTGCACTTATAAATGGCAGGCGCCGGGCACTCGGCCCGGCGCCGGTGCAACTTCAGATACCTGTGAGCATAGCGTCCGCCGGGGCATCGGAGCGTTGCTTGGCGGTCAGTTGGAAATACAGGTAGCCGACAATCATGAAACCGAGGAACACCAGCCCGATCACGGTGTTGAACCACGCCATCGCCACCAGGCACACCACCGCCAGGAACAACGCGATGCCCGGCACGACAGGGTAGCCCGGCGCCCGGAAGGTGCGTTCCAGGTTCGGTTCGGTCTTACGCAATTTGAACAGGCTGAGCATGCTGATGATGTACATCACGATGGCGCCGAACACCGACATGGTGATCATCGCCGCCGTCAGGCTCATGCCTTGCAGGTTGACCAGGCCATCGCTGTAGATCGCCGCGATGCCGATGACGCCACCGGCCAGGATCGCCCGGTGCGGGGTCTGGAAGCGCGACAGCTTGGCCAACCCGCGCGGCAGGTAACCGGCCCGGGCCAGGGCGAAGAACTGTCGCGAGTAGCCGAGGATGATGCCGTGAAAGCTCGCCACCAGGCCGAACAGGCCGATCCACACCAGCATGTGCATCCAGGTCGAATTGTTGCCGACCACGGCTTTCATGGCCTGGGGCAACGGGTCGTTGATGTTCGACAGGGTGCGCCAGTCGCCCACGCCGCCGGCCATGATCATCACACCGATGGCCAGGAAAACCAGGGTCAGGATGCCGCTGACATAGGCGCGGGGAATCGTGCGTTTCGGGTCCTTGGCTTCTTCGGCGGCCATGGCCGCGCCTTCGATGGCCAGGAAAAACCAGATCGCGAAGGGAATCGCCGCGAACATGCCCGGGATCGAGGCGAGGGTGAATTCATTGGCGCCGGACCAGCCGTTGAGCACGAAGTTACTGACGCTGAACCCCGGCGCGACCACACCCATGAACACTAGCAGTTCGGCGACCGCCAGCACGGTGACCACCAACTCGAAAGCGGCGGCGATGCTGACGCCCAGGATGTTCAGGGTCATGAACACCACGTAGGCGGCGACTGCGGCGAGCTTGGGGTCCAGTTCCGGAAATTGCACGTTGAGGTAGGCGCCGATGGCCATGGCGATGGCCGGCGGCGCAAAGACGAATTCGATCAGCGTGGCGATCCCGGCGATCAGCCCGCCTTTCTCACCAAAGGCCCGTCGGCTGTAGGCAAAAGGCCCGCCGGCGTGGGGAATCGCGGTGGTCAGTTCGGTGAAACTGAAGATGAAGCAGGTGTACATCAACGCTACCATGAGCGCGGTGACGAGAAACCCCAGGGTCCCTGCTGTGCCCCAGCCGTAGCTCCAGCCGAAGTATTCGCCGGAAATCACCAGGCCGACGGCAATGCCCCATAAATGCAGGGTGCCGAGTGTGGGTTTGAGTTGGGTGGTAGAAGTCATAAGTCCTCGCTGTCTTTTTTATTGTTTGATCTGTTGGACTTTCGGGTGTGGCGTTGCTGTAGAGCGGGCACGCAATGGCCATGCCAGAACGGCAGGGCGGTATTTCGGTGTGTTCAGTGAGGGCGCCTTCGCGAGCAAGCCCGCTCCCACAGTGGATTTGGGCCAACCCACAGAAAGAGAGTTACCCACAGTCCCTGTGGGAGCGAGCTTGCTCGCGATAGCTATCTATAGGGCTATAGGGCGAAACAGAACGACCTGTCTCGCCCCAATGGCTAGAAGAACCCCAGCGGATTGATGTCGTAGCTCACCAGCAGGTTTTTGGTCTGCTGATAATGGTCGAGCATCATCTTGTGGGTTTCACGACCGACGCCAGACTTCTTGTAGCCACCGAACGCAGCGTGGGCCGGGTACAGGTGGTAGCAGTTGGTCCACACGCGACCGGCCTTGATCGCCCGGCCCATGCGGTAGGCGCGATTGATGTCGCGGGTCCACAGGCCGGCACCGAGGCCGAACTCGGTGTCGTTGGCGATGGCCAGGGCTTCGGCTTCATCCTTGAACGTGGTGATGCTCACCACCGGGCCGAAGATTTCTTCCTGGAACACGCGCATTTTGTTGGTGCCCTTGAGCAGGGTCGGCTGGATGTAATAACCGCTGGCCAGGTTGCCTTCGAGTTTTTCCACCTTGCCGCCGGTCAGCAGCTCGGCGCCTTCGCCCCGGGCGATTTCCAGGTACGAAAGAATCTTGTCAAATTGCTGCTCGGACGCCTGGGCGCCGACCATGGTGTCGGTGTCCAGCGGGTCGCCGCGTTTGATCTGCTCGACTTTCTTCATCACCACTTTCATGAATTCGTCGTAGATCGATTCCTGCACCAATGCGCGCGATGGGCAGGTGCAGACTTCGCCCTGGTTGAAAAACGCCAGCACCAGGCCTTCGGCAGCCTTTTCGATGAAGCTCGGCTCGGCCTGCATGATGTCTTCGAAGAAGATGTTCGGCGATTTGCCGCCCAGCTCCACGGTGGACGGGATGATGTTCTCGGCCGCGCATTTCATGATGTGCGAGCCCACCGGGGTGGAGCCAGTGAAGGCGATTTTGGCGATGCGCTTGCTGGTGGCCAGGGCTTCACCGGCTTCTTTGCCAAAGCCTTGCACCACGTTCAGCACGCCAGGCGGCAGCAGGTCGCCGATCAGTTCCATGAGCACGCAAATGCCCAGCGGGGTTTGCTCGGCGGGCTTGAGCACCACGCAGTTACCGGCGGCCAGGGCCGGGGCGAGTTTCCAGGCGGCCATCAGCAGCGGGAAGTTCCACGGGATGATCTGCCCGACCACGCCCAGCGGTTCATGAATGTGATAGGCCACGGTGTTGCCGTCGATCTCGGCAGCGCTGCCTTCTTGGGCCCGGATGCAACCGGCGAAGTAGCGAAAATGGTCGGCGGCCAGGGGGATGTCGGCGTTGAGGGTTTCACGCACGGCCTTGCCGTTGTCCCAGGATTCGGTGATCGCCAGCACTTCTAGGTTCTGTTCGATGCGGTCGGCGATTTTCAGCAGGACCAGCGAGCGTGCCTGGGCCGAGGTGGCGCCCCAGGCATCAGCGGCAGCGTGGGCGGCGTCCAGGGCTTTTTCGATGTCTTCGGCCGTGGAGCGCGGGAATTCGGCAATGGGTTGGCCGTTGACCGGCGAAGTATTGGTGAAGTACTGACCTTTGACAGGCGCGACGAACTCGCCGCCGATGTAGTTACCGTATTTGCTCTTGAACGAAACGATAGCGCCTTCAGTACCGGGGTGAGCATAACGCATGATGAGTTCTCCTTGGCTTTTGTGCTTATAAGGGAGCCGCGCAAATTCAGCGCTGGTATTTAAGCCTAGAGCAAAGGTTGGGCCACTGCCTTGCAGAGCCGGTGAATCAAGGGTTTAGGAGGGTTTTGCCAGACAAACGGAGGCGTTGTGTGACGAATGCGATACAGGGGGTGTGACACTTTGTGCCATTTGTGAGACAGCTTGTGACTGGCGGGTCGCGCCAGCATTGCATTGGGAGTTGGGCTGGAGGATGCTGAGCCGAGGTGATCGCGCTATGGCAAAAGCGCTTTTGTGGCGAGGGAGCAAGCTCCCTCGCCACAAGATTGGTGTTCCAGAGATAGTGTTCGACAGTTGCTCCAGTAAGGTCGCAACCTTCAGGGGAGAATAATAAGAAATGCACAGCAACCATTTGAGTCGCCATGCCCGGCAAGTCCTCACGGTCACCCAAGGCAAGGCCCGCTTGCAGGGGCCCGGCAGCGATCCGTCGATTGCCCGTTCCTGGCTGCGGTGTCTGGAGGACTATCACCTCGACCCGGCCCAGAACCTGGCGCCGACGGTGCTTGAGCATGGCCGAGTGCTGGAAAGCCGCGAACGTCTGCAACAGGTGCTGCACATCGCCGGCACTGAGATGACCAGCCTGCATCAGCAGCTCTCCGGCGCCGGCCACGCGGTGCTGCTGACCGACGCTCGGGGCGTGATCCTCAACTGCGTCACCGCTCCCCGCGAACGCAAGATTTTCGAGCGTGCCGGCCTCTGGCTCGGCGCCGACTGGAGCGAAGCCTGCGAAGGCACCAACGGCATCGGCACCTGCCTGGTGGAGCGCCAGGCCCTGACCATCCACCAGGAAGAACACTTTCGCGGGCGCCACACCGGCCTGACCTGCTCGGCCAGCCCGGTCTTCGACCCCCATGGCGAACTGCTGGCGGTGCTCGACGTGTCCTCGGCTCGGCCGGATGTCTCACGCCAGAGCCAGTTCCACACCATGGCACTGGTCAACCTCTCGGCGAAGATGATCGAGAGCTGCTATTTCCTGCGCTGCTTCGACAACCAATGGCTGCTGCGTTTTCACTTGCAGGCCGAGTCCGTGGGGTTGTTCAGCGAAGGGTTGCTGGCGTTCGACGGTGAAGGGCGGATCAGCGCCGTCAACCAGAGCGCGCTGAACCTGTTGGGGCATATTCGCGGCGGCTTGCTGGGCCAGCCGGTGGAGGCCTTTTTCGAGTGCTCGCTGGACGACCTGTTGGGCCGCGCCAGCGCCCATGCCAGCGCCAGTTGGCCGTTGCGTACCCGTGACGGGCGCCACTTGTTCGCCGTGCTGCGTGGCCAGCCCCGCAGCGTGCCGGTCCCGGTTGCGCCGGTGCTTAAAGCCGTCGAGCCCGCACGGCTGCCGGGCATCTGCCTGGGGGATGCGCTGTTGCAAGAGCATTTTCGCAAGGCGCTGCGGGTGTTCGAGCGCGATGTACCGCTGCTCATCCACGGCGAAACCGGCTCCGGCAAAGAAGCTTTTGCCAAGGCGGTGCACCAGGCCAGCCAGCGCGCCGCAAAGAACTTTGTTGCCCTCAACTGTGCGGCCATTCCGGAAAGCCTGATCGAGAGCGAACTGTTCGGTTATCGCGGCGGCAGCTTCACCGGGGCCCGCAAGGAAGGCATGCGCGGCAAGCTGCAACAGGCCGACGGCGGCACGCTGTTCCTCGATGAAATCGGTGACATGCCCCTGGCCTTGCAGACCCGTTTGCTGCGGGTGCTGGAAGATCGCCAGGTGGTGCCCATCGGTGGCGAACCCGAGGCGGTGAACGTGCGAATCATCAGCGCCACCCACCGCCAACTGCTCGATCGTGTGCAGGACGGCAGTTTTCGCGAGGATTTGTACTACCGGCTCAATGGCCTGGAAATCCCCTTGCCGGCGTTGCGCGAACGCAGCGACAAATCCCAGTTGCTGGATTTTCTGCTGGCCGAAGAGGCGGGCGCTGAGGCCGTGTCGATTGATGAGCCGGCGCGCCGGGCGCTGCTGGGGTTCGACTGGCCGGGCAACGTGCGGCAGCTGCGTAATGTGCTGCGCACGCTGGCTGCGTTGTGCGACGGCGGGCGGATCGGGCTGGAGGACTTGCCGGCGATGATTCGCCAGAGTCCGCCGGTGGTGCTTGAAGTGGTGGCGCAGCGGCCGCTGGACGATGCCGAGCGTATGGCGCTGCTCGATGCGCTGGAGCGCCAGCGTTGGCACATGACCCACACCGCCGAACAACTGGGCATCAGCCGCAACACCCTTTATCGAAAACTGCGCAGACACGCCATTGCCCGCTGAACCGCGTCGCATCCGTCCTGAAGAAATGCGGTCAACTGTGGGAGCGAGCCTGCTCACGATGGCGGCGGCACATTCAACATCCAATGCAAGCTGACCCACCGCTATCGCGGGCAAGCCTTGCTCCCACAGAAGCCCGTCTGTGTATTGGGGCTCAAACACAAGGTGCGATTTCCCCCTCCCTACGCTAACCTGCGGCCATGTTTTACGAGGTCGACTATGCACATCCATATTCTCGGTATTTGCGGCACTTTCATGGGTTCGATGGCTGTTCTGGCCAAGGAACTGGGCCATCACGTGACCGGTTCCGACGCCAACGTCTACCCGCCGATGAGCACTCAGTTGGAGGCCCAGGGCATTGAGCTGACCCAAGGTTATGACCCGGCGCAACTGGATCCGGCGCCGGACCTGGTGGTCATTGGCAACGCCATGTCCCGGGGCAACCCGGCGGTGGAGTACGTGCTCAACAAAGGCCTGCCGTACGTGTCCGGGCCGCAATGGCTGGCCGATCACGTGTTGCAGGGCCGTTGGGTATTGGCCGTGGCCGGTACTCACGGCAAGACCACCACCAGCAGCATGCTCGCCTGGGTGCTGGAGCACGCGGGCATGAGCCCGGGTTTCCTGATCGGCGGCGTGCCGCAGAATTTCTCGGTGTCGGCGCGCCTGGGCGGTACGCCGTTCTTCGTGATCGAGGCCGACGAATACGACAGCGCGTTTTTCGACAAACGCTCGAAATTCGTCCACTACCGGCCGCGAACGGCGATCCTCAACAACCTTGAGTTCGATCACGCCGACATCTTCCCCGATCTGCCGGCCATCGAGCGACAGTTCCACCATTTGGTGCGCACCATCCCAAGTGAAGGCCTGGTCATCCACCCAACCACCGAGCCTGCGTTGCAGCGCGTGATCGAGATGGGCTGCTGGACCCCGGTGCAAACCACCGGCACGGGCGGGCAATGGCAAGTGAAGTTGCTCAAGGACGACGGTTCGCAGTTCGAAGTCATGTTCGAAGGCGTGTCCCACGGTGTGGTCGAGTGGGACATGACCGGCCAGCACAACGTTGCCAACGCGCTGGCCACCCTCGCGGCGGCTCGTCATGTCGGCGTGGTGCCGTCCATGGGCATTGCCGCCTTGAGCGCGTTCAAAAGCGTCAAGCGTCGGATGGAGAAAGTCGCCGAAGTGCGCGGCATCACCATTTATGACGACTTCGCCCACCACCCGACCGCCATCGCCACCACGTTGGACGGTTTGCGTAAGCGCATCGGTGATGCGCCGCTGATTGCCATCATCGAGCCGCGCTCCAACTCCATGAAGCTTGGCGCCCACCGCGACGGCTTGCCCGAAAGCGTGGTCGATGCCGATCAGGTGATCTGGTATGCGCCGGCCAACCTGGGCTGGGACCTGGGTGCCACCGCCGCGTTGTGCAGCGTGCCGTCGATTGTCAGTGATTCTTTGGAAGGTATCATCGCGCGTGTGAAGAGCCAGGCCCAGCCCGGCACCCACGTGGTGATCATGAGCAACGGCGGCTTTGGCGGCCTGCACGGCAAACTGGCCGAGGCGCTGCAATGAACACTCGCTTGGAGAGCAATGGCCCCGAACGCATCACGCTGGCGATGACCGGTGCTTCCGGCGCCCAGTACGGTTTGCGCCTGCTCGATTGCCTGGTGCGGGAAGACCGCGAGGTGCATTTCCTCATCTCCAAAGCCGCGCAATTGGTGATGGCCACTGAGACCGACGTGACCCTGCCACCCAAGACCCAGATGATGCAGGCCTTCCTCACCGAATACACCGGTGCGGCGGCGGGGCAGATTCGTGTCTACGGCAAGGAAGACTGGATGTCGCCGGTGGCCTCGGGCTCCGGCGCGCCAGCGGCCATGGTGGTGGTGCCGTGTTCCACCGGGACGCTCTCGGCGATTGCCACCGGCGCCTGCAACAACCTGATCGAACGGGCCGCCGACGTCACGCTCAAGGAGCGCCGCCAGTTGATCCTGGTGCCTCGGGAGGCGCCGTATTCGAGCATTCATCTGGAGCACATGCTCAAGCTGTCGAACATGGGCGTGACCATCCTGCCGGCCTCGCCGGGCTTTTATCACCAGCCGCAGACCATCGACGACCTGATCGATTTTGTGGTCGCGCGAATTCTCAATCTGTTGAACATCCCCCAAGACATGTTGCCGCGTTGGGGCGAGCATCATTTGAGCAGCGATGAATAAGCTGTTGGTGGTGTTGCTGGTGCTGCAATTGACCGGCTGCGCCACCGCCCGCACCCTCGACGCCGCCAAGCCCGGCGCGCCGGTGGTGTATTCGGGGACTCGCCTGGACCTCTACGCCCTCAACGGTGGCTGCTGCGCCATGGACCGCTTCGGCGCCGAGGCCCCGAGTTACCCTGGCGTTGATCTGCCGGCCAGCGCGTTGCTGGACACCTTGTTGCTGCCGTTGTCGTTGTTGACGGTGATAGGCGTGAGGTTTCAGGCGTCGGGTGGGTTGTAACTAACAACACGAAACCCTGTGGCGAGGGAGCTTGCTCCCGCTGGGCTGCGAAGCAGCCCTAAGCTTTTTGTTGCTTCGACTGCGCAGGCGACTGCTTTGCAGTCGAGCGGGAGCAAGCTCCCTCGCCACAATGGTTCACCTACATTCAGTGAATCGCCTTATAGCGCTGACCGGTCACTTGCCCAACTTACGCAACTCATCCGACTCCACCACCCGCACTCCGGCTTGTTCTTCCAGCGCCAGGCGCCACATGGCGCGGGCCAGTTGGCAGGCTTCGATGCCGTGGTATTTGCCTGGGATGAGCCGCGACAGGGGGCCGACCAGTTGTTCGGCCAACCGTGGTTCGGTGCGCTCGCCCAGCAACAGGGAAGGGCGGCAGATGGTCAGTTGCGGCCAGTCCTGAGCCTTGAGCGCCGCTTCCATTTCGCCTTTGACCCGGTTGTAGAAGATCGATGACTTCGCGTCGGCGCCCAGGGCGCTGATCACGATCAGGTGCCGTGCGCCCAGCTCCCGGGCACGTTTGGCGAAAGCCACCACCAGGTCCAGGTCTACTGCGCGAAACGCCTGTTCGGAGCCGGCCTTCTTGAGGGTCGTACCGAGGCAGCAGAAGGCGATGTCCACCTGGCCACTGAGTTGTGGCAACAGCGCTGACGGCTCACCGACCGGGTTTTCCAAGTGAGGATGATCGGCCAGCGGCCGGCGAGAGGGCGCCAATACACGTGTGACGGTCGGCTCGTTGAGCAGCCGATCCAGCAGATGTTCCCCGGTCAGCCCGGTGGCTCCGGCGAGCAAAACATGCTGAGGCGTCAAGTACATGGTGTTTCCCCCTTGATACGGTTCAGCTTAGTTGCTCTTTGTGGCCCCGTCGTTCACTGCAGCACTTTGCAATGCTTTTCGCGCCTGTTGTTTGCGCAGCAGTTGCCAATGAGAGAGAACGGTTCTGGGCGCCCAGATCTGCGGCTCGGACGCTTCGAAATTATCCGCCTGCTCCCGTTCGGCAACGGTGGCCTTGGCCCGTTTGAAAGCCTGCTCCAGATCGTCGGTCTGGTTCAACGCCTGGGCGAACAGCGCATCGCCGAAATAGGTGAAGTTGGCCTCCTCGGAGCAGCCAAAGGACACCCGGTCGGCCCGGGAGGCGGTCATGATCAGCGTACGCTCATCTTTGAGCGCCGGGATGAAACCTCCGGAATAGCAGGCTGAGATCACCACGATTTTGT
The DNA here is from genome assembly GCF_059695895.1 of Pseudomonas sp. LBUM1664. Classification (NCBI taxonomy): domain Bacteria; kingdom Pseudomonadati; phylum Pseudomonadota; class Gammaproteobacteria; order Pseudomonadales; family Pseudomonadaceae; genus Pseudomonas; species Pseudomonas sp. LBUM1664. The sequence goes on from NZ_CP166791.1 coordinate 828,316, forward strand.
CGCGGTTCTTCAGCGGCGCCAGCACGGCGGCCAGTTCGTCGGCGGGCAGGTCGGCCAGCTCCATGCGCGGCTGGTCGAGTACCAGTTCATGCTCGCTGGTGCCGTGGCTGGTCAGGTAGATGAAGATCAGGTCTTCCGGGCCGCTGCGTTCGGCCAGGGTGAGGGCGGCGCGGCGCAGGCTTTCGCGGGTGGCCATGGGCCGGTCAGCGAGGTGATCGCGGTGGTTCACCAGGCGGATCTGCCCGAATGCACCGAAACGGCTGGCGAGCATGTTGGCGACGTAGTCGGATTCGCGCAGGAACACACTCTGCTTGCCGTCGCCGCCCAGGGTCAGGCTGTACAGCTCCACCGCCGGCGTCGACGCCGGGATATTGGCCAAGGCATCGTCCAGCAGGCGTCCCTGGGCCAGCAAACCGAGTTCGAGCACATCCGGCAGCAGCCTGCCGTCAGCGTCGCGCACCCGCTGGCCGTTGGCCCAGGTGCCGCTTTGTACCGTGCCGTCGGTCAGCGCCAGTGTGCCGCGCCCGTGGTAGCTGTCGCTTTCGAACTGGCCGATGTAAAAACTGCCGTCGGGCAGGTTCAGGCGGCCCTGGCCGGTAAAGCGCCAGTCATTGAATTGACCGAGGTAATGGCTGCCGTCGGCGCCGATCAGTTCGCCCTTGCCGGTCAGCGCGCCGTCCTTGAACTGGCCGATCCAGACATCGCCGTCGGCGTTTTCGTAACGACCGCGACCGCTGAGTTGGTTGTTCTTGAAGCCGCCGATGTAGACATCGCCGTCGGCGCTGTTGAAGGTGCCCTTGCCCTGGAGCTGGCCATCGACGAAGTGCCCGGTGAACTGGTTGCCACTGGCATCGAAGCGCTGGCCTTCACCGTTGGGCTTGCCGTTGGCGAAGGGCCCCTGGTATTGGCTGCCGTCTTCGAGTTCAAGGCGCCCAAGGCCCGAATACCGGTCGGCCTTGAATTCGCCGCGGTAGGTCATGCCGTTTTCTTTGAGCGTCCCCTCACCGTCGCGCCGGCCTTGCTTGAAGCCGCCGGTGTAGCTGCTGCTTGGTGTGTTCAGGCTGCCTTGGCCGTGGAACAGACCCTGCTCGAACTGGCCGCGATAGACCTCGCCATTGCTGCCATGCCATTCGCCGGTGCCGTGCCACTGGCCCTTATCGAACTGGCCGGCGTACCAACTGCCATTGGGGTAGTCGATGCGCCCCTGGCCTTGCAGCAGCCCGTCCACCAGGTCGCCGCGATAGCGTCCGCCGTCGGGCAGGCGTGCATCGGGAGGCAACAGCGATTCGCCGTCGCCACAGGCGGTAAGCAACAGGGTCAGAGCCAGGGGTGCAAGTGAACGCATAACGGAATCCAGATAATCAGGCGACGAGTATGCCGCAGCTATGCGTGTGAGATATAGGGACGCGATGCGAAACTGCCTGAGCGGTTTCGCCACCGCAAAGGTTTATACGAAGCAGAGCGACAGGGGCTCGGCGATGTAGGCCGGTTTTTCCGAGCCTTCGATTTCCAGCGTGGCGGTGGCCTTGAGCAGCCACTGGCCGGGTTTCTTCTCGGTGACGTCCACCAGGTCGACCTTGAGCCGGACCTTGGAATCAACCTTCACCGGTTGGATGAAGCGCACGCTGTCCAGCCCATAGTTGACGACCATCTTCACGCCCTCGGGCAGGATCAGGATGTCTTCCATCAGCTTGGGCATCAGCGACAGCGACAGGAAACCGTGGGCGATGGTGCTGCCGAACGGGGTCTGTGCGGCCTTGACCGGATCGACGTGGATGAACTGAAAGTCGCCAGTGGCTTCGGCGAACAGGTTGATTCGCTGCTGATCGATGGTAAGCCAGTCGGAACGTCCAAGTTCCTTGCCGACATAATCTTTGAGTGCTGCAACGGGAACGTAGGGCATTGAGACTCTCCTTGGTGTCATCGGTTTATCGTTTGGAACGGGGATCGGCGTCCCCGGACAACCACTGTAGATCAACATGACGCGCCGGGAAGGTCACTGACCATGCTTTTTACGAATGCCGACCCATAGCGCGGGCGTGCTTATATAATGCGGGCGCATTTACTGGGTACGTGTTGTGGGGGAGAGAGCGGATGTTGCTACGGGGCCTGACCTGGCTGGTGCTGTTCCAATTGCTCGGCACTGCTATCAATCATTTGTTCCTGCCTGTGTTGCCGGGGCCCATCGTTGGCCTGCTGCTGCTGTTGGGCTATCTGATTATCCGCGGCGAAGTCGGTGAGCCATTGAACCTGGCCGCGGCCAGCCTGCTGCGGTACCTGCCGTTGCTGCTGGTGCCTCCCGCGGTGGGGGTGATGGTCTATGCCCGGGCCATCGCCGCCGATTTCTGGGCCATCGTGGGTGCGCTGGTGTTGTCGCTGGTCTTGTCCATGGCGTTTGCCGGTGTGCTGATGCAGCGCCTGGCCAGGCGCCATGCCCCGGCCCCAACCCCGGAGGATGCCCAATGATCCTCGATTGGCAGGGCGCCTGGACCTCGGTGATCCACCATCCGCTGTTCGGTATTGGCATCACCCTGGGTGCCTATCAACTGGTGCTGGCGGCGTTCGAAAAGACCCGCTGGGTGTTCCTGCAACCGGTGCTGATGTCGATGCTATTGCTGATCGGCGTGCTGGTCGGCTGTGGTATCAGCTACGCCGAGTACCGCAAGAGCACCGAAATCCTCAGCATTCTGCTGGGCCCGGCCACGGTCGCCCTGGCGGTGCCGCTGTATTTGAACTTGCGGCGGATCCGGCAATTGTTCTGGCCGATTTTTACTACGCTGGTGATAGGCGGGGTGTTCGCCACCGGCTCTGCGGTGGTGTTGGGCTGGAGCTTCGGCGCCGAGCACATGATTCTGATGACCATGGCGCCTAAATCGGTGACCTCACCGATCGCCATGCTGGTGGCCGAGCAGATCGGCGGTGTGGCAGCCATGGCGGCGGTGTTTGTATTGATTACTGGCGTGCTGGGGGCGATTCTGGGCCCGAGCATTCTGACGAAGTTGGGAGTCCATAGCCCTGAGGCCCGGGGCATGGCTTTGGGCCTGACGGCCCATGCGGTTGGCACTTCCGTGGCGTTGCAGGAAAGCGAAGAGTGCGGTGCTTTTGCGGCGCTGGCGATGAGTCTGATGGGCGTGGCCACGGCAGTGTTACTGCCGTTAGTAGTGTCGATGACGGTCTAAGGAACTGGTTATGAGCTTGCCGCTTTTCCCGTTGAACACCGTACTGTTCCCCGGTTGCATTCTCGATTTGCAGATTTTCGAGGCGCGTTACCTCGACATGATCGGGCGCTGCATGAAAAAGGGCGAAGGGTTCGGGGTGGTGTGCATCCTCGATGGCGAGGAAGTCGGCACCGCGCCTGACGGCTACGCGCGGGTAGGCTGTGAGGCGCGAATCACTGACTTCTCCCAGCAGGACAACGGTCTGCTGGGCATTCGCGTGCAAGGGGGGCGACGTTTTATCGTGCACGCCAGCAGCGTCCAGCCTGATCAACTGACGGTCGCTGAGGTCGAGTGGCTGGAAGACGAGCCGGAGCAACCACTGCAGGACGAGGATGCCGATCTGGTCGCGCTGCTCAAGGCCTTGGCCGAGCACCCGATGGTCGAGGCGTTGAACATGGGCACCGAAGCGACCGGCCAGCAGTCGTTGGCCAATCAACTGGCCTACCTGTTGCCGTTCAATGAACTGGACAAGATCGACCTGCTGCAACTCGATGATCCCCAGCAGCGCCTGGATGCCATTCAGGCCTTGCTCGATGAGTTGCAGGGCGAACTCTTCGCCTGACGAGCCACATCTCCTTGTGGGAGCGAGCCTGCTCGCGATAGCTGACTCCCGGCCTCAATAGGCGTACCGCAACATCGCATGGGGCAGATGCCGCAGGGCGAAGAAGCTGAACGCGGCCACCAGCGCCGGCAGGATCAGCCACCAGACTTTCGGCGGCATGGCCGGCAGCGGGGTCTGGCGCTGGCTCAACCACAGGACGGCTGCGCAGACGCAGGCCGCGAGCATGGCGCCGGCGATGACATCGCTCGGCCAATGGGCCCCGAGGTACACCCGCGACAGGGCAATCGCCAGCGCCGGCAAACAGCCCAGCAACAGCCAGGTCAGGCGCATGCGTGGCGGTTGTCCGCGCCCGGCCAGTACGGCGAGGGCCAGGAACAGCGCGAATGAGCCGGAGGCATGGCCGCTGGGCATGCTGTAGCTGGTCAGCGGGTCGGTCAGTATTTCCGGGCGCACACGGGCGAAGAACTGCTTGCTGCCCGTATTGGCCAGGGACGTGAGCAGCATCGTGGCGCCGGCAAAGATTCCCTGCCGCCACTGGCGCGCCACTAGCAGCAACACCGTCACCAAGGTGCTGAAAATCAGCATGTAGCGGAATTCGCCGATGACCGTGAAGGTCACGGCGATTTCATCCAGCGTCGAGCTGCGATGCTCCTGGACCAGGGTCATCAGGCCCTGATCGAATGCCGTCAGGTAGCGAAACCCAATGAACAGGCCGATCAGGATCGCCAGGCCCAGGCCCGCAATCAGCGCCGTGGCGTGACGATGACGACGCATGCTGCTGTTGACACTTAGCCCGATCATCACCGCGATGCTGCCGATCACGACACCGGCCTGTGGCCAGAAGCCTTCGGGCAGCGGCAGGCGGAACGCCGCCCCGGTGGCCCAGCCCGGCAGCAGATACGCCACGCTCCAGCCTGTCGCGGCCAGCAGGCTGACGGCGGCGAAGCGCGGGAAGGGCATGTCGAACATCCCGGCCACCATCGGCAACATCGGTCGCAACGGGCCGATAAAACGGCCCACCAGCAGGCTGGCAATGCCGTAGCGCTGGAAATAGTTTTCCGCTGCGCTCATCCATTCCGGGTGATGCCGCAGCCCCGGCAGGCGCCGGATATTCTGGTGGAAATGCCTGCCCAGGAAGTACGACACCAGGTCCCCAAGCAAGCCACCCAACAGGCCCAGCAGCAGCGTCTCGCCCAGGGGCAACGCACCGCTACCGGCCAGCACCGCGATCGCAAACAACAGCACGGTACCTGGCACGATCAACCCGGCGATGGCCAGGCACTCCACACACGCGACGATGAACACCGCCACTGCCAGCCATTGCGGGTTGACGGTCAGCCAGCCGGTGACGCTATCGAGCCATGGGCCCATAAAAACAACTCCATTGAGTATTGAGTAGCCTGCATTTTTTATTGTGGGAGCGGGCTTGCTCCCACATGTGATCTGCTGCGAACGAAAAACCGATCACTGAAGATCAATTGTGGGAGCCGAGCTTGCTCGCGATAGCAGTGTGTCAGTCAGCATGAATTCAACTGAGCCGACGCTATCGCGAGCAAGCTCAGCTCCCGCAGGGGTATTTGTGTTGCATTGATTCAGGAAAGCAAAAAATAATCGCGACCTTCGACCTGTCCGCGACGCAGCGGGTTCCGGGTGCACCATGGTGCGTAGGCGGCGTCGACGAAGCGATACAGCAGATGCTCGTCTCGCCCCGTCGGGATGCCCAGGCGGGTGGTCTGGATCACATTGACCGTCGGCACCCCCACGTCTTCCACCAGCAAGCGTTCGGGGTCCAAGCGTTTGGCGTCCCACTGCGGCACTTTCAGGCCCAGCGCCTTGCACAGCAAGGTCTGGCCGGCACAGAGTTTCTGCGGCATGCGCGGGCGGTGCTGGGCGTCGGGGTTGTTCAGCAGCATCTGCGCCAGGCTTGCCGGCCCGGAAATAGCGTCGACCCACGGGTACGCCGATTTGATCAGCACCGCATTGCCGGGGCCCTGGGCGCTGAAGTTCAACGAATCGCCACCCCGGGCGTAGTACATATAGATGTGGCCGCCATCCAGAAACAACGCCTTACGCTTTTCTGTGTAGCCCAGCGAAGCATGGCTGCCCTTTTCAGCGAAGTAATACGCTTCGGTCTCGATGATCCGCGCGCTGAGCCACAGGTCGCCGACCTTGTGGCGAATGACTTTGCCCAGCAGGTCCCGGGCAAGCACCTGGGCATCGCGGTCAAAAAAACCATGGGGCAAGGCGTTGGGCAATGGCGGGTGCGACAAATCGGTCATGGCGATGGACGAAGGGAGGCCAAAGGAGCCGCGATGATAGCAATGGAAAGCTTAATCACCGCTGAACACCGGCAATTTCTGCAGGTTTTGATCTCCGCCGGTCACCCCTGTGAGTCCATGCTGTCAGTCCTGCTGTTAGTCCGGGGATACGACAGCTATAATCTGCCGCTTTCCTCAACGCCAAGACCACACAGACCATGACTGAGTCCGTTCTTGACTACATGACCCGCCTGGGTCGCGCTGCTCGCCAAGCGTCGCGCATCATCGGCCGTGCCAGCACCGCGCAGAAAAACCGCGCCCTGCAAGCCGCCGCCAATGCGCTGGACGCTGCTCGCGCCGAGTTGTCTGCCGCCAATGAGCTGGACTTGGCCGCGGGGCGGGCCAATGGGCTTGAGCCGGCGATGCTCGAGCGTCTGGCGCTGACCCCGGCACGCATCGACGGCATGATCGTCGGTCTGCGCCAGGTGGCGGCGCTGCCGGACCCGGTCGGGGCGATCCGTGACATGAGCTATCGGCCGTCGGGTATCCAGGTCGGCAAGATGCGCGTGCCCCTGGGCGTGGTCGGGATCATCTACGAGTCGCGGCCGAACGTGACCATCGATGCCGCGAGCCTGTGCCTGAAGTCCGGTAACGCAACCATTCTGCGTGGCGGTTCCGAGGCGATTCACTCCAACCGGGCCATTGCCGCCTGCATCCAGCGCGGCCTGGCCGAAGCCGATCTGCCGCCGGCCGTGGTGCAAGTGGTGGAAACCATCGATCGCGCCGCAGTCGGCGCGCTGATCACCATGCCCGAATTCGTCGACGTCATCGTGCCCCGTGGTGGTAGAGGCCTGATCGAACGGGTCAGCCGCGACGCCCGCGTACCGGTGATCAAGCATCTGGACGGCATCTGTCACGTTTACGTCAGTGCCCACGCCCAATTGCCGAAAGCCCAGCGCATCGCCTTCAACGCCAAGACCTACCGCTATGGCATCTGTGGCGCGATGGAAACGCTGCTGGTGGACCAGGCCATTGCCCAGGACTTCCTGCCGTCGATGGCGGCCCAGTTCCGCGAAAAAGGCGTCGAGTTGCGCGGTTGCGAGCGCACCCGGGCGATCATCGAGGCGGCTGTGGCCACTGAGGAAGACTGGAACACTGAATATTTGGCGCCGATCCTGTCGATTCGTGTGGTCGACGGGCTGGATCAGGCCATCGAACACATCAACCGCCACGGCTCGCACCACACCGACTCCATCGTCAGTGAACATCTGGGCGAAACCCGGCGCTTCGTGGCCGAAGTGGACTCGGCGTCGGTGATGATCAACACCCCGACCTGCTTCGCCGACGGCTTCGAATACGGATTGGGTGCCGAGATCGGCATTTCTACTGATAAGCTGCACGCCCGCGGTCCGGTAGGCCTCGAAGGTTTGACCTGCGAGAAGTACATCGTGGTCGGTGATGGCCAGTTGCGCGGACAGGAGCCGGTCTGACTTGGGCGATCTCGACCCGTCAGCCGCTGTGACGACAACCCCGCCCCGGCGCATCGGTATCCTGGGCGGCACGTTCGACCCGGTGCACATCGGCCATTTGCGCGGTGCCCTGGAAGTCGCCGATGCCCTGGCCCTCGATGAGCTACGCCTGACGCCCAGCGCCAGGCCGCCTCACCGGGATACGCCGCAGGTATCGGCGCAGGACCGTCTGGCGATGGTCGAGTGCGCGGTGGCCGGTGTGGCGCCGCTGGTGGTGGACGCCCGCGAATTGCAGCGGGACAAACCGTCCTACTCCATCGACACCCTGGAGCTGATGCGGGCCGAACTGGCCGCTGATGCCCAGGTTTTTCTGCTTTTGGGCTGGGACGCATTTTGCGGCCTGCCCACTTGGCATCGCTGGGAAGAGTTGCTCCAGCATTGCCACATCCTGGTGCTGCAACGCCCGGATGCCGACAGCGAGCCGCCGGATGCCTTGCGCAACCTGCTGGCGGCACGCTCGGTGAGCGACCCGCTGGCCCTGAAAGGGCCGAGCGGACAGATTGCATTCGTCTGGCAGACGCCGCTCGCGGTATCCGCCACCCAGATCCGTCAACTGCTGGCCAGCGGTAAGTCGGTACGTTTCCTGGTGCCCGACGCGGTCCTGGCCTACATCGATGCGCACGGGCTTTACCGTGCGTCGAACTGAAAGAGGTGCGCTTCAAGGCACGTGAATGCGTGTAACGAAGCGCCCGAACATACGAGCAAAACGAGTTTTATATGACTGACAAAGACGTAAATAAAGTAAAGCGCAAAGGCACGTTCAAGAGCGCTCCGCTGCCCGTAGAGGCTCACACTGGTGTGGTACTGGCTGGCGAAGAGCTGGTCAAGGTTGCCGTAGCGGCCCTGGAAGACGTCAAGGCCCAGGACATTCAGGTGATCGACGTTCGTGAAAAGCAGAGCATCACTGACTTCATGATCATCGCGACAGGTACCTCCAACCGCCAGATCGGCGCGATGCTGGATAAGGTCCGTGAAGCGGTCAAGGCTCAGGGCGTCAAGCCTTTGGGTGAAGAAGGCAAGGGCGACAGCGACTGGGTGCTGCTGGATATGGACGACGTCATCGTGCACATGATGACCGCCTCGGCGCGCCAGTTCTACGACCTGGAGCGCCTGTGGGCCGGTGCCGAGCAGAGCCGTTCGGCCAGCGCCGCGCATCACAGCCCGGAAAACACCCATGAGCATTTCACCAAGCTCAACAAAGACCAGCAATAAGGGACCGCTGTGCGACTGCGCCTGATCGCTGTCGGTTCTCGCATGCCCAAGTGGGTGGAAGAAGGCTGGCATGAATATGCCAAGCGTCTTCCCTCCGAGCTGGCCCTGGAACTGGTGGAAATTCCGCTCAACACCCGTGGCAAGAACGCCGACGTGGCGCGCTTTATCCGTCAGGAAGGCGAAGCCATGCTGGCCAAGGTCGGGCCGAACGAGCGGATCGTCACCCTCGAAGTCCACGGCAAGCCCTGGAGCACCGAGCAACTGGCGGTCGAGCTCGATCGCTGGCGGCTGGATTCGCGCACGGTCAATTTTATGGTCGGTGGCCCGGAAGGGCTGGCGCCGGAAGTCTGTGCCCGCGCTGATCAGCGTTGGTCGTTGTCACCGTTGACGTTGCCGCACCCGCTGGTGCGGATTCTGATCGGCGAACAGTTGTATCGTGCCTGGACAGTCCTGTCCGGGCACCCTTACCACAAGTAATCCTGCCCTCATGCCTCAGCCGATCCGCATCAAGGACCACGAAAAAGACGCCCGTCTGGTGCGGGGCCGGGTCGTGTTCGGCGCCATCACGGTGGTGGCGCTGATCGGTGTGCTGATTGCGCGGCTGTATTTCCTCCAGGTGATTCAATACGAGTACCACTCGACCCTGTCGGAAAACAACCGTGTGCATGTGCAGCCGATTCCACCGACTCGCGGGCTGATCTTCGACCGTAATGGCGTGGTGGTGGCCGATAACCGGCCCAGCTTCAGCCTGAGCATGACCCGCGAGCGATCCGGCGACTGGCAGCAGGTGCTCGACGTCATCGTCGAGGTGTTGCAGCTGACGCCCGAGGACCGGGCGATCTTCGAGAAGCGCATGCGCCAGGGGCGGCGCCCGTTCGAGCCGGTGCCGATCCTGTTCGAACTGACCGAAGAGCAGATCGCCCTGATCGCCGTGAACCAGTTCCGCCTGCCCGGCGTCGAGGTGGTGGCGCAGTTAGTGCGGCATTATCCCCAGGGGTCGCACTTTGCCCACTCGGTCGGCTACATGGGACGGATCAACGAAAAAGAGCTAAAGACCCTCGATCCGGTCAATTACAGCGGCACCCACCACATTGGCAAGACGGGCATCGAGCGCTTCTACGAGCCCGAGCTGCACGGCCAGGTGGGTTACGAAGAAGTCGAGACCAACGCCCGTGGCCGCGTGTTGCGGGTGCTCAAGCGCACCGACCCGATTCCCGGCAAGGACATCGTCCTGAGCCTGGACATCAAGTTGCAGGAAGCCGCCGAAGCGGCGCTGGGCGGGCGGCGTGGCGCGGTGGTGGCACTGGACCCGAACACCGGCGAGGTCCTGGCGATGGTCAGCCAGCCGAGTTTCGACCCGAACCTGTTCGTCACCGGCATCAGCTTCAAGGCCTACGCCGAGTTGCGCGATTCCATCGACCGGCCATTGTTCAACCGCGTGCTGCGTGGCCTGTATCCGCCGGGTTCGACCATCAAGCCGGCGGTGGCGATTGCCGGCCTGGACTCCGGCGTGGTGAACGCCTCGAGCCGGGTCTTCGACCCTGGTTACTACATGCTGCCCAACTATGACCACAAGTACCGCAACTGGAACCGCACCGGTGACGGCTATGTGGACCTGGAAACGGCGATCATGCGGTCCAACGACACCTACTTCTATGACCTGGCCCATAAGCTGGGGATCGATCGGCTGTCGTCCTACCTGGGCAAGTTCGGCATCGGTCAGAAAGTGTCCCTGGACATGTTCGAAGAATCACCCGGCCTGATGCCATCCCGGGAGTGGAAGCGAGTGACCCGTCGCCAGGCGTGGTTCCCCGGCGAAACCCTGATTCTGGGGATCGGTCAGGGCTACATGCAGGCGACGCCGCTGCAACTGGCCCAGGCCACGGCCTTGGTGGCAAGCAAGGGCAAGTGGTATCGCCCGCACCTGGCCAAGACCATTGAAGGTCAGAAACCGGTAGACCCCAACCCGATGCCGGATATCATCCTGCACAATCCGTCGGACTGGCAGAAGGTCAACAACGGCATGCAACAGGTGATGCACGGTGCCCGGGGCACCGCGCGCAAAGCGGCCATCGGCGCGCAATACCGCATTGCCGGCAAGAGTGGTACGGCCCAGGTCGTTGCCATCAAGCAGGGCGAGAAGTACGACCGCTCCAAGGTTCAGGAACGTCACCGCGACCACGCTTTGTTCGTTGGTTTTGCGCCGGCCGACAACCCGAAAATCGTTGTGGCGGTGATGGTCGAGAACGGTGAGTCCGGTTCCGGCGTGGCCGCGCCAGTGGTGCGCCAGATCATGGACGCCTGGCTGTTGGACGAGCACGGCCAGCTCAAGCCTGAGTACGCAAGCCCCACCACTGCGGAGGCTACTGCCCATGATGAATAATTTCGACCGGATCCTCTCCAGCGAAGACGTGATGCGCCGTCGTGCCACGCTGTTGCAGCGTATGCACATCGACGGCCCGTTGCTGATCCTGCTGCTGACGCTGGCCGCCGGCAGCCTGTTCGTGCTGTATTCGGCCAGCGGCAAGAGCTGGGATCTGCTGGCCAAGCAGGCCACTTCGTTCGGCATTGGCCTGGTGTCGATGGTCGTCATTGCCCAGCTCGAACCGCGGTTCATGGCGCGCTGGGTGCCGCTGGCCTATGTGATTGGGGTCAGCCTGCTGGTGGTGGTGGACGTGATGGGCCACAACGCCATGGGTGCCACGCGCTGGATCAACATCCCTGGGGTGATCCGCTTCCAGCCTTCGGAATTCCTGAAAATCATCATGCCGGCGACCATCGCCTGGTACCTGTCCAAGCGCACCTTGCCGCCGCAGCTCAAGCACGTGTGCATCAGCCTGTTGCTGATCGGTATCCCGTTCATCCTGATCGTGCGCCAGCCGGACCTCGGCACCTCGCTGCTGATCCTGGCCGGCGGTGCTTTCGTGCTGTTCATGGGCGGGTTGCGCTGGCGCTGGATTCTCAGCGTGATTGCTGCCGCCATACCGGTGTCGGTAGCGATGTGGTACTTCGTGATGCACGACTACCAGAAGCAGCGCGTCCTGACCTTCCTCGACCCGGAAAGCGATCCGCTGGGCACCGGCTGGAACATCATCCAGTCCAAGGCCGCCATCGGCTCCGGCGGGGTATTTGGCAAGGGCTGGCTGATGGGCACCCAGTCACACCTGGACTTTCTGCCGGAAAGCCACACCGACTTCATCATCGCCGTCATGGGCGAGGAGTTCGGCCTGGTGGGTATCTGCGTGCTGCTGCTGATTTACCTTCTATTGATCGGCCGTGGCCTGGTGATCACTGCCCAGGCCCAGACATTGTTCGGCAAGTTGCTCGCGGGCAGCCTGACCATGACGTTTTTTGTTTATGTTTTCGTCAACATCGGTATGGTCAGTGGCTTGTTGCCGGTCGTGGGGGTGCCGTTGCCATTCATTAGCTACGGAGGAACTTCGCTGGTGACGCTACTGTCAGCGTTTGGGGTCTTGATGTCGATCCATACCCATCGCAAGTGGATCGCGCAGGTTTGAATAAGGTGAAGAGTTCAATGCAAGCAATGCGTGGCTGGTCGACGCGGTATGCGCCGTGGATCGGTCTGGTCGGCTTCCTGGGCGGTGCGCCGCAGACCTTGGCTGGCGAGTATGAAGGCTCGCCGCAAGTGGCCGAATTCGTCGGTGAAATGACCCGCGACTACGGTTTTGCCGGTGAACAGCTGATGGGGGTGTTCCGCGAGGCCGAACGCAAGCAGTCGATCCTCGATGCGATCTCCCGGCCTGCCGAGCGGGTCAAGCAGTGGAGCGAGTACCGGCCGATGTTCATTACCGAGGCGCGTATCGCCCGGGGCGTGGATTTCTGGCGTCAGCACGAGGCCGCCCTGAGCCGTGCCGAACAGGAATACGGCGTACCGGCCCAGGTCATCGTGTCCATCATCGGTGTCGAGACCTTCTTTGGCCGCAACACCGGGAATTTCCGGGTGATCGACGCGCTGTCGACCCTGGGTTTCGATTACCCGCCGCGCGCCGAGTTTTTCCGCAAGGAGCTGCGTGAGTTCCTGCTGCTGGCCCGCGAAGAACAGCTCGATCCGCTGACCCTCAAGGGCTCTTACGCCGGAGCCATGGGCCTGCCGCAGTTCATGCCCAGCAGTTTCCGGGCCTACGCGGTGGACTTCGACGGCGACGGCCACATTAATATCTGGACCAACCCGACCGATGCCATCGGCAGTGTTGCCAGCTATTTCAAGCGTCACGGCTGGGTGGCCGGCGAGCCTGTTGTCAGCCGCGCCGACGTTCGGGGCGACCACGTGGACGAGGGCCTGACCGAGGGCATCGAACCGACGAAAACCGTCGGGGAGTTGCGGGCGTTGGGCTGGTCGAGTCATGATGCGCTGCGTGACGACATGCCGGTCACCGCGATGCGCCTGGAAGGCGAGCAGGGCCCTGAGTACTGGATGGGCCTGAAGAATTTCTACGCGATTACGCGTTATAACCGCAGTGTGATGTACGCCATGGCCGTGCATCAACTGTCTGAAGAGCTGGTCAAAGCACGGGGCGTCAAATAATGCGGGCATTGCCTACCTATCAACCCCTGAAAGCCAAGCCCCTGAAATTCGTGGCGTTGGCCGCGCTGTCGCTGTTGGTCGTCAGTTGTTCGACCAGCCGCGCACCGACCCAGAAAACCGCTACCGCCGTGCGCGCCATGCCGGGTCTGGACATCAACCGGGCCCACAAGGATGGCGCGCCGTGGTGGGACGTGGACGTCTCGCGCATTCCCGACGCGACGCCGACCCTGCACACCGGTCCCTACAAGGCCAACCCGTATACGGTGCTGGGCAAGACCTATTTCCCGCTGTCTGACTCCAAGCGCTACGTCGCTTCGGGCACGGCGTCCTGGTATGGCACCAAGTTTCATGGCCAGAACACCGCCAATGGCGAGGTGTATGACCTGTATGGCATGAGTGCGGCCCACAAGACGTTGCCGTTGCCCAGTTATGTCCGGGTGACCAACCTGGACAACAACAAGAGCGTGATTCTGCGGGTCAACGACCGTGGGCCGTTCTATTCCGACCGCATCATCGACCTGTCGTACGCGGCGGCGAAAAAGCTCGGTTACGCTGAAATCGGTACCGCGCGGGTCAAGGTCGAAGGGATCGACCCGCAGGAGTGGTGGGCCCAGCGAGGCCGTCCGGCGCCTTTGATGCTCAACGAGCCGAAAGTGGCGCAAAATGCCGCGCCGACCGTGACGGCTTCCACCGGTACGGTTGAACAGTGGACGCCGCCGCCGCAACAACACGCTGCGGCCGTGGTGCCTGTACAGATCGACGCAAAAAAAAACGCTTCTGCAACAGCGTCTGGCCAGTATCTGCAAGTGGGCGCGTTCGCCAACCCGGACGCTGCAGAACTGCTCAGGTCCAAGCTCAGCTCGATGGTGAGCGCTCCGGTGTTCATCAGCTCGATCGTGCGCAACCAGCAGACACTGCATCGGGTGCGCCTGGGGCCGATCGGTTCTCCGGGTGAAGTCCAGCAAGTGCAGAACAGCGTACGCCTGGCCAATCTCGGCTCACCGAGCCTGGTCACCGCGGAATGATTGATTGAAGGCCCGCTTGCGGTTTGAGCGGGTCAGGTTGTTGGCTCTACGCATAACAAAAGCCCGGCAAGGGATGTGAGTGAGCAGCTTAAATACGCGGCAACCCGTTAGAAGGTTGCCTGTTTAGTTTTGCCTCCGGGCAGTTTCCATTAGCGATTTCGAGAGACGGATGAACATCACCACCTTTGCCAAACGCCTTTGCCTGCTAGTCCCGCTGCTTCTCTCACCTGCCGCGTTCGCGGTCGAGATGATGCCGTCGCCCCCACAACTGGCGGCCAAATCCTACGTGCTCATGGATGCCAGCAGCGGCAACGTGCTGGTGGAGAACAATGGTGACCAGCGCCTGCCACCGGCCAGCCTGACCAAGCTGATGACCGCCTACATCGCGACCCTGGAAATCCGTCGCGGCCAGATCGGTGAAAACGATCCTGTGACCGTCAGCGAAAACGCCTGGCGCACCGGCGGTTCGCGGATGTTCATCAAGGTTGGTTCGCAAGTGACCGTCAGCGATCTGCTGCACGGCATCATCATCCAGTCCGGCAACGACGCCAGCGTCGCTCTTTCCGAGCACATCGCCGGCAGCGAAGATGCGTTCGCCGACATGATGAACAAAACCGTCGCCGACCTGGGCATGACCAACAGCCACTTCATGAACCCCACCGGCCTGCCGAACCCCGAGCACTACTCCTCGGCTCACGACATGGCGGTCCTGGCGCGGGCGATCATCCACGAAGACCCGGCGCACTACGCCATCTACTCCCAGAAAGAATTTTTCTGGAACGGCATCAAGCAGCCTAACCGCAACCTGCTGCTGTGGCGCGACAAGACCGTCGATGGCCTGAAGACCGGCCACACCGACGAAGCCGGCTATTGCATGGTGTCTTCGGCTGTTCGTGACGGCATGCGCCTGATCGCCGTCGTTTTCGGCACCAGCAGCGAAGTGGCCCGTGCCGCCGAGACCCAGAAGCTGCTGACTTACGGTTTCCGCTTCTTCGAAACCCAGACCTTCTACCAGAAAGGCACCGAGCTGGCTCAGGCCCAGGTCTGGAAAGGCACCAGCAACCAGGTGAAGGCCGGTCTGGCCCAGGACCTGACCATGACTCTGCCTAAAGGCCAGCTCAAGAAGCTCGCTGCCAGCATGACCATGAACCCCCAACTGACCGCACCTATCGCCAAGGGCGATGTGATCGGTAAAGTCGAAGTCAAACTGGACGACAAAGTGGTGCACAGCGCCGACCTGATCGCTCTGGACGCGGTCGAGGAAGGTGGTATCTTGCGCCGCATGTGGGATAGCATCCGTCTATTCTTCTACGGCTTGTTCAACTGATTCAGTGTTGACCTGCATGGCCCCGTTCCCAACTGGTGCGGGGCCATGTTCGTTACCACGGCTTACGAGGCCGTTACGCCATGACAGACTCAGAAGTAAAGGCGCCAAAGATCGAATTTCCCTGCGCGGATTATCCGATCAAAGTAATCGGCGACACCGGTGTGGGCTTCAAGGACAGGATCATCGAAATCCTTGAAAAACATGCCACCGTTGACCACAAGACCCTGGCCGAGCGCCAGAGTACCAACGGCAAGTACACGACCATTCAGTTGCACATCATTGCTACCGGTCAGGAACAGCTCTACGACATCAACAGCGAGCTGCGAGCGACCGGTTTCGTGCACATGGTGTTGTGATGCCGGGCACGCTGGGCTTTCGCGAGCTGGGCCGGATGGCTTACGAACCGGTCTGGCATGCCATGCAACGCTTTACCAACGAACGCGGCAACACCGCTGACGATGAAGTCTGGCTGGTGGAGCACCCGCCGGTATTCACCCAGGGGCAGGCCGGCAAGGCCGAGCACTTGTTGCTGCCGGGGAATATCCCGGTGGTGAAGGTCGACCGGGGCGGGCAGGTGACCTACCATGGCCCCGGCCAGTTGGTCGTTTATCTGTTGCTGGATGTGCGCAAGCTGGGGTTCGGTGTACGCGAACTGGTCACGCGCATGGAAACATGCCTGATCGAGCTGCTGGACAGCTACGGTGTGACAGCGACGGCCAAGCCGGACGCGCCGGGTGTCTACGTCGATGGGGCGAAAATTGCCTCCCTGGGTTTGCGGATCCGCCACGGTTGTTCGTTTCACGGCCTGGCGTTGAACGTGGACATGGACTTGGAGCCGTTTCGACGGATTAATCCCTGTGGCTATGCGGGGCTGGCGATGACCCAGCTGCGCGATCACACAGGATCGATTGAATTTGCCGAGGTAAGTGCCCGGCTGCGCGCGCAGCTCGTCAAACACCTCGACTATGCTGAGCAGACGACCCTCACGGGCGGAATCGACTGATATGACTACTGATGCAGTGCAAACCATGATCCCGACGCTGGATGTTACCGAGCGTCCGGCCCCGCGTGCCAAGGTAGAGGCCGGCGTCAAGCTACGCGGCGCCGAGAAGGTTGCACGCATCCCGGTCAAGATCATCCCGACCACCGAACTGCCGAAGAAACCCGACTGGATCCGCGTGCGCATCCCGGTTTCCCCGGAAGTCGACCGTATCAAGGCCCTGCTGCGCAAACACAAGCTGCACAGCGTCTGCGAAGAAGCGTCCTGCCCGAACCTGGGCGAATGCTTCTCCGGCGGCACCGCCACGTTCATGATCATGGGCGACATCTGCACCCGTCGCTGCCCATTCTGTGACGTCGGCCACGGCCGTCCGAAGCCACTGGACGCGAACGAGCCAGAGAGCCTGGCCATCGCCATCGCCGACCTGAAACTCAAGTATGTCGTCATCACCTCGGTGGACCGCGACGACCTGCGTGACGGCGGTGCCCAGCACTTTGCCGACTGCATCCGCGAGATCCGCAAACTGTCGCCGAACGTGCAGCTGGAAACCCTGGTGCCGGACTACCGCGGCCGCATGGACATCGCCCTGGAAATCACCGCTGCCGAGCCGCCGGATGTGTTCAACCACAACCTGGAAACCGTGCCGCGCCTGTATAAGGCCGCGCGTCCGGGTTCGGACTACCAGTGGTCGCTGACCCTGCTGCAACGCTTCAAGCAGATGATGCCGCACATTCCGACCAAGTCCGGCCTGATGCTGGGCCTGGGCGAAACCGACGAGGAAGTCATCGAAGTCATGAAGCGCATGCGCGAACACGACATCGACATGCTGACCTTGGGCCAGTACCTGCAACCTTCGCGTAGTCACCTGCCGGTGCAGCGTTTTGTGCATCCGGATACCTTTGCCTGGTTCGCCGAGGAAGGGTACAAGATGGGCTTCAAGAACGTTGCTTCCGGGCCGTTGGTGCGTTCTTCGTATCATGCTGATGAGCAGGCGAAGCTGGTTAAGGCTGAGTTGTTGGGGGCCTGATTTAGCGGTGGGATTTTGGGGGGCGGTGGGACAGGGGGCGGTGTGTATATCCGTTGCTGCGGTAACGGCTACTTAGGGTTCCGCCCTTACGGCGGCTCACTTTTGAAGAGCGCAAAAGTAAGCAAAACGCTCTTGCCCCACCACTCGGTGCCTCGCCTAGGCTCGGCATGCCTTCACTCCGGCATTGGTTCGTGGGCCCGCTGCGAAGGGCCATCCATGGCCCAGCGCGGCTATCCCGGCATCCATGCCGGGTTACCCACGAACCAACGCCTGCGTTCAGCCATCGTGGTTAACGGGGCGCCCAAGATAAAAATCAAAAGCGAGGCGGCCTGACAGCCGGCCTGGTTTGATGTGAGCGCGTTCGTCCTGTGGGAGCGAGCCTGCTCGCGATAGCGGTGGTTCAGCTACATAGATACTGGAAGTGCCCCGCTCTTGCTTTGCTTTGCTTTGCTTTGCTTTGCTTTGCTTTGGATCTTGATCTTGATCTGGGCGCCCCGTTAAACCACGCTGGCCGAACGCAGGCATTGCGCAGTGGGCATCCCGGCATGGATGCCGGGATAGCCGCGCTGGGCCATGGATGGCCCTTCGCGGCGGCCCACGGAGCGATGTCGGAGTGAGGGCACACCGAGCCTAAGCGAGGTGCCGAGTGGTGGGGCAGAGCGTTTTTGGTTACTTTTGGCGCTCTTCCAAAAGTGAGCCGCCGTAAGGGCGGAACCCTAAGTGGCCGTTACCGCAGCAACGGATATACACACGTAAGCACGACTTCAAAACCGGGAGATCCATTGGATGACCGCTCGACCCACCCACATCCTTTATCCGCATCAACCGGTTCCGGCGCTACCGTCCGAAGGGCTGATCGCTGTGATCGCGCCCGCCGGCCCTGCCGCGCTGGACACGGACACGGCCATACAGTGGATGCGCGCCCGTGGCTACGGTCTACGGGTGTTCCCCGGTGTCTATGAACAGGACGGCTACCTCGCCGGCAGCGATGAAGTGCGGCTCAACGATCTGCATGCGGCCTTCGCCGACCCTGAGGTCGATGCCATCATTTGCCTGCGCGGTGGCTACGGCACGCCGCGTCTGCTGGATCGCATCGATTTCGATCTCTTGCGCAGCAACGCCAAACCGTTCGTTGGCTACAGCGACATCACCGCCGTGCACCTGGCCATCAGCCGTTACGCAGGCTTTGTCACCTTTCACGGGCCGCTGCTCAATGCTGATCTCTTGGGCGACAAGGAGCCACCGACGGTCACCTCGTTTTTCAGCCTGCTGCGTGGGCAGTTGAAAGCGGGCAGCGTGCTGAGTCATCCCGCAGCTTATCCCTTGACCACCGTCGAGCCTGGCATTGCCCATGGGCGTTTGCTGGGGGGTAATCTGTCGATGATTGCGGCCACACTTGGCACGCCCTATCAGATCGACGCCGAGGGTGTGATCCTGTTCATTGAAGACATCAACGAGCCGTTGTATCGCATCGACCGGCTGCTGACCCACCTGCATCTGGCGGGCATCCTGGCGAAATTGCGCGGGGTGCTGGTGGGGGATATCGCAGGGGTGGACAGCGTTGCGCTGGAGCGGCTACTCAAGCAGACCTTCGAGCCGCTGCGTATCCCGGTGCTTGCCGGGTGGCGCAGCGGGCACTGCGACCCGAACCTGACGTTGCCCATGGGAGCGTTGGTCAGGCTGGATGCGGGGGAGAAGACGCTGGTGTTGGAGCAGGATGTGGTGGTCAAGCGCTAGATTATTTATCGCCTGCTCGCGATAGCGTCTTCAGCCATGCGGCGATTCAGCGGCTACGCAACCCTTCCAACAACTGATGCGTCGGATACCCGTCCGCCGGCCAGCCGAACGACTGCTGGGCGCTGCGGATTGCCTTGCGGGTGTTGGCGCCGATGATGCCGTCGGGGTTGCCCGCATCGTAGTTATGCTTGCCAAGCAGCGTCTGCAGTTCGATGCGTTCGCTGCGACTCAGGGGCAGGTCGTCCTTGGGCCATTGGCCGTCGATCAGCCCCGCGCCGGCGAAGCGCTCTGAGAGCAGGCTCACCGCCAATGCGTAAGACGAAGAGTTGTTGTACTTGAGGATGGCGCGGAAGTTGTCGAGCACCAGGAACGCCGGGCCGCGATAGCCGGCCGGCAGCAGCAGGGCCGCCGACAAGTGTTCGGCACCGGCCGGAACCTGGCTGCCGTTGGGCAGGCTGACACCCAGTTGCAGCCATTCGGAGACGGGCTTGCGGGTTGCGCCATCGGCCAAGGGGTAGTTGAACCCTTCTTTGAGCCGCACCTCGAAGCCCCACGGCTGGCCGCGTTGCCAGCCAGAGCTTTGCAGGTAGTGTGCAGTCGAGGCTAGGGCGTCGGTGGCGCTGCCCCAGATGTCGCGGCGACCGTCGCCGTCGAAATCCACCGCATGGGTGTTGTAGGTGGTGGGAATGAACTGGGTCTGGCCCATGGCGCCGGCCCAGGAGCCGAGCATTTTTTCCGGTGCGATATCGCCCTGTTGCAGGATTTGCAGCGCGGCGATCAGTTGCGCGTGGGCAAAGCCTGGGCGCCGTCCTTCATAGGCCAGGGTTGCCAGGGAATTGATCACCGACTTGGTGCCCTGGAACTGACCGAAGTTGCTTTCCATGCCCCATACCGCGACCAAAGCCTGGCGATCGACGCCGTAGCGTTGTTCGATGCTTTGCAGGATCTCAGCATACTGGTCGATCAGCGCCTGACCTTTACGTACCCGCAGCGGCGACAATGCGCCATCGAGGTATTCCCACACCGGCCGGGTGAATTCCGGCTGGCTGCGATCGGCCTTGATCACACTCATGTCCGGGCTCACGCCGATAAAGGCGCGATCGAACAGGTCGGCACGGATCCCGGCGGCGAGCGCTTCCTTGCGAAACCCGGCCTGCCATTCGGCGAAGGTCTGGGTGGGCGCAATGGCCAGGTCTTCACCCGTTGGCACCACGGGCGGCACGATGGCCGGAGCGGCGACGACAGGGGCGGTCTGGAGTGGTTGAGCGTCGGCGGCGGTGGGTTTTTCGGCGCAGGCGACAAGCAGGGCGACGCTTGCGGCAATAATCAATTGGCGCAGCGGCCAACGACGAGAAAGACAAAAGGGCATGCACGGATCCAGAAATACAAATCAGGTGCTGACCTTATCATGCGAAAGGGGGGTAGGGCTTGTCCGGGTGTTTCAAGCTGCCAGAAAGCAAGAAGCCTCCCAGTTGTCAGACTGGAAGGCTTCGCGGCGGTAGCTGCCTTTGCCCTTGGTGGGTCGTTCCTGACGGCTACGGAACAAGGGCTGGGCGATGATGGATTTGGCCTTGTTGGGGCCATGCTTGGATGGCTTTTTGCTCATGGTCGGATCTCTCGTGGGGTAGGTTTTGCGGGGCAAATCATGGGGCAGAGTCGGGGGGCTGTCTATAGGGTAAATGGAGGTGATATTTGTAGGATCAAGAGCGGAAAAGATCGCAGCCTTCGGCAGCTCCTACAGAGGTATGCATTTCCATTGCAGGAGCTGCCGGAGGCTGCGATCTTTTATTCAGCAGGCAACGCCAGCCGCTGGCCGGCCATCAACAGTGTCAACCGGCTCAGGCTCATCCACGGCGAGCCGGCTGCCTGACCCTTGATTTGCGCATCGATGCGCTGGGCCTCTAACAGCAATTGCGCCCAGCGCGGTGCCGAATAGCGTTGCAGCGCCTTGCTCATCAGCGGTTTGCGTTTGTCCCACACGGGCGGGCGAGCCTGGCTGAAGGCTTTGTCCAACGGTACGCCCTGGCTGTATTGCAGCGACAGGTTAGCCAGCAAGCGCAACTCCCGGGCCAGGGCCCAGAGGATCACAGGTGGCTCGACGCCTTCGCCCCGCAGGCCTTCAAGCATGCGCAGGGCGTGGGCGGCTTCGCCGTTGAGGATCGCATCGGTCAGCCCGAAGACATCGAAGCGCGCACTGTCGGCCACGGCGGCCTGTACCGTTTCCACGGTGATCTGCCCACCCTCGGCCATCAGCTTGAGCTTTTCGATTTCCTGGGCGGCGGCCAGCAGGTTGCCTTCGACCCGCGCGGCAATCAGCTCCACGGCGTCCTGGTTGGCTGACAGGCCAGCCTGGGACAGGCGCTGGCGGATCCAGTTGGGCAGTTGGCTGACGCCCACCGGCCAGATCTGCACGAACTGGGTCTGCGGGCCTTCGACCAGGGCTTTGCCCCATTTGGTCTTCTGCGCGCTGCCGTCGAGTTTTGGCAAACTGATGAGCAGTACCGTGTCTTCGGCCGGCCGTGAGCAATATTCGATCAGGGCGGCAGCGCCTTTGTCGCCGGGTTTTCCGGACGGTAGGCGCAGTTCCAGCAGGCGTTTTTCGGCAAACAGCGACATGCTCGCCCCAGCCTGCAGCAGCGTGCCCCAGTCGAAACTGGCGTCGGCGGCGAACACCTGGCGTTCGTCGAAGCCTTGCTGGCGGGCGGCAGAGCGGATGGCGTCGGCGGCTTCCTGGCACAGCAGCGGGTCATCGCCACTGATGATGTAGACCGGCGCGAGGGCGCCTTGCAGGTGTTTGCCGAGTTGAGCGGGGGCCAGCTTCATAAAATACAGTTCATAAGCGAAGGCGAGCGGGGCGCCGGAGCGCCCCGCAAGGCTTATTCAGCCGGGATTTGCATCGGCGACTGTCGCGGGGTTTCCGCTTCAGCCTTGCGTGCCGCTTCCAGCGCGTCGGCGTCGGCCTTGGCACGGGCGTCGGCAGTCTGTTGCAGCTGTTCCAACCGGGTTGGGGTCAGTTGCTGCAGGCGCAGCATCATGCGTTGCACCAGGTCACGACGCATTTCGGCACTCACCTGGATCGACTCCTGGTCGGAGCCGGTGATGTTGTTGCCATCGTGCAGGTAGACCTTCTGCACCTGGAGCTTGTCTTCCAGCAGCGACAGGTTGTTCTGACCGCGGATCTCATAGTTCAGCACGTTGGTCAGTTCGTACTCGGCCGAACGGCCGGCACCGGCATAGCTCAGGCTGCGCTGGCTTTGCTGTTCGCTGGTCAGTACCAGCTTGTAGGGCGCTCCGGTGTAGACCTTCACACCGCTGCTTATCAGCGTTTCGCGCAGCATTTTCACGGTGGCGCCGTAAGCGTCGCGTGCGCTGAGGTCCAGCTCCGTGATAGCCAGGTCGGTGGTGCCGGTGCCGCGCAGCTGGAAGCCGCAGGCGCTCAACAGGACCGCCAGGCCCATTACCAGCAAATTACGTTTGATCATCTTGTTGCTCCCCTTGAAACCCTATGGGCCGACAGTGCGACCCCGCAGGTTAAATTCGGCGCCAGGCCCATGGCCGGGCGCCCGATCCAATTAGCTTGCGACGATGTTGACCAGTTTGCCGGGCACGACGATCACTTTGCGAATCGTCAGGCCATCGACGAAGCGCAACACGTTTTCATTGATCCGTGCAGCAGCTTCGACTTCTTCGCGAGTGGCGGTGGCTGGCATTTCGATCTGGCCGCGCAGCTTGCCATTGACCTGGATGACCAGGGTCAGGCTGTCCTGCACCAGCGCGGTTTCGTCCACCACCGGCCAACGGGCGTCAATCACCGGGTCAGCGTGACCCAGCTGATTCCACAGCGCGTGGCTGATGTGCGGAGTGATCGGAGCCAGCAGCAGCGTCACGGCTTCCAGGCCTTCGTGAACCAGTGCGCGATCCTGTTCGGTGCCTTGCGCGGCTTTTTCCAGGACATTCATCAGTGTCATCACTTGGGCGATGGCGGTGTTGAATTTGTGGTTCTGGCCGACGTCATGGCTGGCCTGCTTGATGGCCAGGTGGATCGAGCGGCGAATGGCTTTTTGCTCGTCGTTCAGGCTGGCGACGTCCAGTTTGCCCGGCAGGCCCTGTGTGACGTGGGCTTGAGCCAGACGCCAGACGCGCTTGAGGAAACGGTGCGAGCCCTCGACGCCCGAGTCGGACCATTCGGCGCTCATGTCAGGTGGCGAGGCGAACATCATGAACAGGCGGCAGGTGTCTGCGCCGAACTGGTCAATCATCGACTGTGGGTCGACGCCGTTGTTCTTCGACTTGGCCATCTTCTCGGTGCCACCGATTTCCACCGGCAGGCCGTCTGCGATCAGCTTGGCGCTGATAACCTTGGCTTTGCTGTCGCGTTCGAGCTCGACGTCGGCCGGGTTGAACCAGGTGTAGGCACCGTTGGCTTCGCGACGATAGTAAGTCTCGGCGACCACCATGCCCTGGGTCAGCAGGTTCTTGAACGGCTCGTTGGAACTCACCAGGCCTTCGTCGCGCATCAGCTTGTGGAAGAAGCGTGCGTAGAGCAGGTGGAGAATGGCGTGTTCGATGCCGCCAATATACTGATCCACCGGCAACCAGTGGTCAGCCGCGGATTTTTCCACCAGGCCGCCTTCATAGTGTGGCGAGGCGTAGCGGGCGTAATACCACGAGGACTCGACGAAGGTGTCCATGGTGTCGGTTTCACGCTTGGCCGGTGCACCGCATTTCGGGCAGCTGCACTCATAGAACTCGGGCATGCGCGCCAGGGGCGAACCGGCGCCGTCGGGTACGACGTCTTCCGGCAGCACCACAGGCAGTTGATCTTCCGGCACCGGTACGTCACCGCAGGTGTCGCAGTGCACGATCGGGATCGGGCAACCCCAGTAGCGCTGGCGGCTGATGCCCCAGTCCCGCAGGCGGAACTGGGTGCGGGAGGCACCGAGGTTCTTCTTGATCAGGGCCACTTCGATGGCGTCGAACGCGCCGGCGAAGTCCAGGCCGTTGAACTCGCCGGAGTTGATCAGCTCGCCGTGTTCGCCGTAGGCGTCTTGCCACGGCGCCGGCGTCTGGTCACCGGCGCTGGTACGCACCACGGTTTTGACCGGCAGGTTGTACTTGTGGGCGAATTCGAAATCGCGCTCGTCGTGGGCTGGCACTGCCATTACAGCGCCATCGCCGTAGTGCATCAGTACGTAGTTGGCGACCCACACCGGGAGTTTCTTGCCGGTGAGCGGGTGTTCGACGAACAGCGACGTCGGCAGGCCTTTCTTCTCTTGCGTGGCGACATCGGCTTCGGCGACGCTGCCGCCCTTGCATTCGGCAATGAAAGCCTGCAGCTGGGGGTTGTTCTGTGCGGCCAGGGCCGCCAATGGATGCTCGGCGGCCACGGCGACATAAGTGGCGCCCATCAGCGTGTCCGGACGGGTAGTGAAGACCTTCAGGTTGCCGGCTTCGCCAATGGAGGCGACGTCGTACGGGAACTGCACTTCCATGCCCCGGGACTTGCCGATCCAGTTGCGCTGCATGGTCTTGACCTGCTCAGGCCAGCCGGTCAGTTCGTCGAGGCTCTCCAGAAGCTCATCCGCGTAGGCGGTGATCTTGAAGTAGTACATCGGGATTTCGCGTTTTTCGATCAGCGCGCCGGAGCGCCAGCCGCGACCGTCGATCACTTGCTCGTTGGCCAGTACGGTCTGGTCCACCGGGTCCCAGTTCACCGTGCCGTTCTTGCGGTAGATCACGCCTTTTTCGAACAGGCGGGTGAACAGCCATTGTTCCCAGCGGTAGTAGTCAGGCTTGCAGGTGGTGACTTCGCGGGACCAGTCCACCGCCAGGCCCAGGCTGCGCAGCTGGGTTTTCATGTAGGCGATGTTTTCGTAGGTCCACTTGGCGGGGGCTACGTTGTTCTTCATCGCGGCGTTTTCCGCCGGCATGCCGAAGGCGTCCCAACCCATGGGTTGCAGGACGTTCTTGCCTTGCATGCGCTGATAGCGGGAGATCACGTCGCCGATGGTGTAGTTGCGCACATGCCCCATGTGTAGCTTGCCGCTGGGGTAAGGGAACATCGACAGGCAGTAGAAGGTCTCCTTGCCTGGCTGTTCACTGACTTCAAAAGACTTTTGCTCGTCCCAGAACGACTGGGCGGCGGCTTCGATTTCACGGGGTTGGTAGTGTTCGTGCATGGCTACTTTTGTACTGAATGGGGTGGCCCAATCCTCTTCGTTGCCAGGCTGGACGCAGACAACGCCGTATGCGGCGTTTTCGATGCCCAGCGGAGCTGGAAGTGGAGTTACAGGAAGCGCCGTAGCATACATGACCGCGCTCTGCCGAGGGAAACCCTGATTGCGTGCCGGGGTACTGTTGCCCACTGGCCGGGGCCGTTTGTCGCGGCGTCCTGCCGGTTTGCTTAACGAAGCTAAGCTTCTCAATGGGGAGTGAGTCTTATCTTCAATGAGGTGAGGGATGGTTGAATCACAACGAAAAGTAAGTACGCCTGAGTTATACGAAAAACTGATCGATCGTCTCGGGGTAGCCCTGGACGCTGCAAGAACCGCCGGACGCTTGCGTGATGAGCGCCCGGCAGAGCTGGAGCTGCGCGGTTTGAGCCCCGCAGAGTTCGAACTGGTCGAGGCTTACCTCGAACAGGTCGGACACCAAGCCCCCACCAGTGGGGCTCAGGTACTCAAGCGTCTCGATGCGCCCCGTTCGGCCAAGGTTGTGTGGCTCAAGGACCGGACGCCTGACAAGGATGCTGTAAAGATCCGGTCACTGCAGTTCAAGTAAAGCCGGATTCACGCGTGTCGCTTTTTTTGATTCGGGGTTTTTTCGAATCTGTTGTCGCTTTGCGTCAACCCACCTAGGCTTCGGGCATCTAAGGAGATGCCCGATGCCGTTTCGCTATTTCATCAAACAACTTCTATTGCCGCCCGGCATTCTGTTGCTGCTGCTGGCGCTTGCCTGGTGGTGGCGCAACTCCCGACCGCGCCTGGCCCGCGTGTGTTTTTTCGTGGGGCTTGGCGGTTTCTGGTTGATGAGCCTGCCCGTGGTGGTGCAATGGGGGGCCAAGGCATTGGAGCGTGAACCGCCGTTGCCACGTAGCGAATGGGCGACCCTGGCCCAGCATGCCGACGCCATCGTGGTGCTCGGCTCGGGCCGCGAGCGCGGTGACCCGGCCTGGGGCACCGACCAGCCCACCGGCATTGGGCTGGAGCGCCAGCGTTATGCGGCGCGACTGGCCAAGGTTTCCGGTTTGCCGGTGCTGACCTCGGGTGGCTTGCACTACGGTACCCCACCCAGTGAAGCGAGGCTGATGGCCGATGCGATGCAGGACGATTTCGGCGTGACCGTACGCTGGCAGGAAGAACGCAGCCGCACGACCTGGGAAAACGCCCGGATGAGCGCCGAAATCCTGCTGCCGGCAGGTATCCGACGGGTCGTGGTGGTGACCCACGCGTGGCACATGCCACGGGCGGTCTCGAGTTTCGAACGGTCAGGATTTGAAGTGGTGCCGGCACCGATGGGCTTTCTGGGGCAAGACAATGCCCGGCCGTTTGGCGGCTGGATGCCGGAGTTCAAGTCGATCTGGCAGTCCGGGCAGTTGATGAACGAAGCGGTGGGGCGGGTGGGGTATTGGTTGTTTTACCGCTGAAAGCACGAAATGTTCGCAATGAACGCAGTTGTGGCGAGGGAGCTTGCTCCCGCTGGGCTGCGCAGCAGACCCCAAAAAAACAGGGCCGCTGCGCGCCCCAGCGGGAGCAAGCTCCCTCGCCACAGGGGGTTGCCAAAGGGCCTTAGACCGTCTTGGCCATCCGGCTCGCTACCAACGCCCAACCCAGCAATAACACGCACAAAATGATCAGCGGCCACGAGCGCCATTGCAGGTACGGCGTCAGGTCGTGCATCGGCACCACTTCGCCGTACAGGATGCCGCGTTCGAATTGCGGGATTTGGGTGGTGATCTGGCCGAAGGGGTTGATCAGGCCGGTCACGCCGTTGTTGGTGGCGCGGATCATCCAGCGACCGGCTTCCAGGGCGCGCATCTGCGCCATTTGCAGGTGCTGCAACGGGCCGATCG
Organism: Pseudomonas sp. LBUM1664; assembly: GCF_059695895.1. Classification (NCBI taxonomy): domain Bacteria; kingdom Pseudomonadati; phylum Pseudomonadota; class Gammaproteobacteria; order Pseudomonadales; family Pseudomonadaceae; genus Pseudomonas; species Pseudomonas sp. LBUM1664. Next base: position 855,828 of record NZ_CP166791.1, read on the forward strand.
AGGTGCCGAACCAGGTGTCATTGCTGATGGTCAGCAGCAAGTCGCTGCGAGCCGAGAGGCTGGCGGCAAACTCCGGGTACACCACTTCATAACAGATGAACGGCGCGATCTGGTAACCCTTGGCCTGCAACAACGGCTGGTCGGCCGGGCCCCGGGCGAAGTCCGACATGGGCAAGTCGAAGAACGCGATCAAACCACGCAAGAGGTCCTGCAACGGCACGTACTCGCCGAACGGCACGAGTTTTTGCTTCAGGTAAGTACCGTCACCTTCACCGGCCACGGTGATGCCGTTGAAGTAACGCTTTTCATGGCGCACCAACTGGCGAATGGGTACGCCGGTGATCAACGCCGAATGCCGATCGGCGGCGAAGCTGCCCATCATGTCCAGGTAGCCCTGGGCTGACTCCTTGAGCACCGGGACCGCAGTTTCTGGCCAGATCAGCAGGTCAACGCGTTTGGAAGCAAAGCTCATGTCGCGGTACAGCGCCAATTGCGCGTTGAGCTGCTCCGGGTCCCATTTCATGCTTTGTTCGATGTTGCCCTGAATCGCCGCGACGCTCAGCGGGTCGCCCGAGGGGCTGGTCCAGGCATGGCCCTTGAGTGCCATGCCGACCACCCATGGGCCCGCCAGCAGCACCACTCCCGCCGCGATAAAACCTTTACGCCCGGTGCGGATCAACCGGGGCGCGTTGTACAGCAGCGCGGCGGTCAGGGCCAGGGTGAAGGAAATCAGCCACATCCCGCCCAGCGGCGCGAGGCCGGCCAGCGGGCCGTCGAGCTGGCTGTAACCGGAATAAAGCCACGGGAACCCGGTGAGGAACCAGCCTCGAAAGGCTTCCTGGCCCAGCCACAGCGCCGCGAAAGCCAAGGCGTCGGCCAGTGGGGCCTCGTTACGACGCAGCCAACGGGCCCACAACCAGGCAGGCAGGGCGAAGAACCAGGCGATGGCAGCGACAAACAGCAGCATCAACAGCCCGGCGAGCAGCACCGAGGCGCCGCCGAAGTTATGGATGCTGACGTAGATCCAACTGGTGCCGGCGCCAAACAGGCCAAAACCGAAGCACCAGCCACGGCCCAGGGCCTGGCGAGGCGAAAGCTCGCGCAGGCCGGCGTAGAACAACCCCACCGCCAGCAGTGCCAGCGGCCAGACATTGAACGGCGCCAGGGCCAGGGTGGTGATCGCACCGGCCACCACGGCCAGCAGGTTACCGGGCCAGCCGGGGCGGGTTATCCAGCGCATTTGTATCCTTAGCGGGTCTCGAAGGGTTTATCGGGCAATGGGTGACAGGCGCAGCAAGTGAATCCGACGGCTGTCGGCATTCAGGATGCGGAAGCGCCAGGAGCCGATTTCCGTGGTTTCGTTGCGTTTGGGCAAGTGCCCGAAAGCACTCATCACCAGGCCGCCGACGGTATCGAACTCATCGTCGGAGAATTGGCTGTCGAAGAATTCGTTGAAATTCTCGATCGGCGTCAAGGCCTTGATCAGGAAATCGCCGCTGGGCAGGGGCTTGATGTAGCTGTCTTCCTCGACGTCGTGCTCGTCTTCAATGTCGCCGACGATCTGCTCGAGCACGTCCTCGATGGTGACCAGCCCGGCCACACCGCCGTATTCGTCGATGACGATGGCCATGTGGTTATGGTTGGCGCGGAACTCACGCAGCAGCACGTTCAGGCGCTTGGACTCGGGCACGAAGGTGGCCGGACGCAGCAAATCCTTGATGTTGAAGCTGTCGCCGTTTTCCTGAAGGATCAGCGGCAGCAGATCCTTGGCCAGCAGCACGCCCATGACGTCGTCATGGCTCTCGCCGACGACCGGGTAGCGCGAGTGAGCCGAGTCGACCACGGCGGGCAGGAATTCGCGGGGTGTCTGGGTCGCCTTGATGCTGACCATCTGCGAGCGCGGGACCATGATGTCCCGCACTTGCAGGTCAGCGACCTGGATGGCGCCCTCGACGATGGCCAGCGCTTCGCTGTCCAGCAATTTGTTCTGGTGTGCATCGCGCAGCAGCTCCAGCAGCTCCTGGCGGTTTTTCGGCTCATGGGCAAAAGCCTGGGTGAGCTTGCCCAGCCATGACTTATGCCCGTTGCTCGATCGATCTTCGCTCATAGCGATTACTCTGAATCCTTTGTTGTTACAGGTTGATGTATCAGTCTTCGTCGCCGGCGTAGGGATCGGGATGACCCAGCTCTGCAAGCAACGTTCGTTCCAGTGCTTCCATTTCTTCGGCTTCGTCATCTTCTATATGGTCGTAACCAAGCAGATGCAAACAGCCGTGAATGACCAGATGGGCCCAGTGGGCCTCAGGGGGCTTGCCTTGTTCGGCGGCTTCACGTTCCACCACCGGGACGCAGATCACCAGGTCGCCCAGCAGCGGGATGTCGAGCAGTTCATCCGGCACGTCGGCGGGGAACGAGAGCACATTGGTGGCGTAGTCTTTCTGCCGCCAGGTGTGGTTCAGTTCGCGGCCTTCGGGCTCCTCCACCAGGCGGATCGTCAGCTCCGAGTCGGCACTGCGCTGGCGCAGGGCCAGCTCGCACCATTGACGGAACTGGGCTTCACTGGGGACGGCGTGCTCGCTGGCCAGTTGCAGGTCGAGTTCAAGCATTGTGGCGGTTGCCTTTGCTTGCGGGCATGTCTTCATCCTCGCGATTCTCGAAGCGCTCGTAGGCTTCGACAATGCGTTGCACCAATGGATGGCGCACGACGTCCTTGGGCATGAAATGCGTGAAACTGATGCCTGGGACGTCCTTGAGCACCTGGATCACATGGTTCAGGCCGGATTTGGTGCCCTTGGGCAAATCGACTTGGGTAATGTCCCCGGTGATAACGGCGGTGGAGCCGAAGCCGATCCGGGTCAGGAACATTTTCATCTGCTCGACCGTGGTGTTCTGGCTTTCGTCGAGGATGATGAAGCTGTTGTTCAGTGTACGACCGCGCATGTACGCCAGCGGTGCGACCTCGATGACCTGGCGTTCGATCAGTTTGGCGACATATTCGAAGCCGAGCATTTCGTACAGCGCGTCATAGAGCGGGCGCAGGTACGGGTCGATCTTCTGGGCCAGGTCGCCAGGCAGGAAGCCGAGTTTTTCACCCGCTTCGACCGCCGGACGCACCAGCAGGATGCGCCGCACTTGTTCGCGCTCCAGCGCATCGACGGCGCAGGCCACGGCCAGGTAAGTCTTGCCGGTGCCGGCCGGGCCGATGCCGAAGTTGATGTCGTTGGCCAGGATTTCCTTCACGTAGCGCTGCTGATTCAAGCCGCGAGGGCGAATCATGCCTTTCTTCGTGCGCAGGGCCACGGCAGGTTCCGAGGGCGCGTGGTTGTCGAGTTCTTCGACAGCCGACTCCTGCAGGAACAGGTGGACAGTATCCGGCGACAGCTCGCTCCCCTTGGTTTCCCGGTAGAGACGGCGCAGCAGGTTTTCTGCTGAGGAGGTGTGTTTGGGTTCGCCGATCAGTTCGAACTGGTTTCCGCGGTTGCGGATCTCGATGGCCAGGCGCTGTTCGATCAAGCGCAGGTGCTCGTCGAATTGCCCGCACAGATTGGCGAAGCGGCGAGCCTCAAAGGGCTCGAGAATAAAGCGATGTGGTTCGATGGGTGCGTTCAAGGTCGTTTTTAGCCGCCCTGGGGCAATTAAGATGAAACCAAGGATAACGCCAGGAAGCTGGGTGCGAAAGCTCTTAAACGGGGCAATCTTGTGGGAGCAAGGCTTGCCCGCGATGAATACAACTCGGTTTCTCAAGAATTGAGGCACCTGTATCGCGGGCAAGCCTTGCTCCCACAAGTTCTGCTCTCACAGTGAACAGAGTTGCTACTGGACCAGCGAACCGCGCAGGGAGTGCGGTTGCGCGGCGTCGATGTGCACGTCGGCGAACTGGCCAATCAGGGCCGGGGTGTCGCAGCGGAAGTTGACGATGCGGTTGTTTTCGGTCCGTCCCTGCAACTCGCCTGGGTCTTTTTTCGAGTAATCGGTCACCAGAATCCGCTGGACGGAACCGACCATTTGTCGGCTGATCTCGAAACCTTGCTGGTTCAAGCGATGTTGCAAGGCGTTGAGCCGTTCCTTTTTCACTTCTTCAGCCGTGTCGTCCGCCAGGTCAGCCGCCGGGGTGCCGGGGCGAGGGCTGTAGACGAACGAATAGGAGAAGTCGAAACCCACGTCCTCGATCAGCTTCATGGTCTGCTGGAAATCTTTCTCGGTTTCGCCGGGAAAACCCACGATAAAGTCCGAACTGATGCAGATCCCCGGGACCGCCGCGCGCAACTTGCGCAGCTTGGATTTGTACTCCAGCGCCGTGTGGTTGCGCTTCATGGCGGCCAGGATCCGGTCGGAACCCGATTGCACCGGCAGGTGCAGGTGCTTGACCAGCTCAGGGACCTCGGCATGGGCCTGGATCAGGCTGTCGGAGAACTCCAGCGGGTGCGAAGTGGTGTAGCGAATGCGGTCGATGCCGTCGACAGCCGCCACGACACGGATCAGTTCGGCGAGGTCCGCCAGGCGCCCGTCATGGGTCAGGCCGCGATAGCCGTTGACGTTCTGTCCCAGCAGCGTCACTTCGCGCACGCCGTTTTCCGCCAGGTGGATGATTTCGGCAATCACGTCGTCAAACGGCCGGCTGACTTCTTCGCCACGGGTGTAGGGCACCACGCAGAACGTGCAGTACTTGCTGCACCCCTCCATCACCGACACGTAGGCGCTCGGGCCGTCGATGCGTGGTTCGGGCAGGTGGTCGAATTTTTCGATTTCCGGGAACGAAACGTCCACTTGCGGCAGTTTGGTGATGCGCGCGGCGTCGATCATCTCGGGCAGGCGGTGCAGGGTCTGCGGGCCGAAGACCACATCCACATAGGGCGCGCGATCACGAATGGCCGCACCTTCCTGGCTGGCCACGCAACCGCCCACGGCGATGACCATTTCCGGGTTGGCCAGCTTCAGTTCACGCCAGCGGCCTAGCTGGGAGTACACCCGGTCCTGGGCGCGTTCGCGGATCGAGCAGGTGTTGAGCAGGATCACGTCCGCGTCTTCGGCGCGGGCGGTGACTTCCAGGGCCTGGTGTGCACCCAGCAGATCGACCATGCGCGAGCTGTCGTACTCGTTCATTTGGCAACCGTGGGTTTCGATGTAAAGCTTCTTGGCCATGGACCTCGGTCTCACGTGATTCAAAGAACCGCGCATTATAGGGAACAAGTCCCTGGGTTCCTACCGCTGCGCGAGCAGTGGCTATGCTATAGTTTGCGCCCTTATTTTTACCCTCCGATGTGTTTCGCCAGCCATGACCAAACGTGAAGCTCCAATCTACAAGGTGATTTTCCTCAACCAGGGCCAGGTGTTCGAAATGTACGCCAAGCAGATCTATCAAAGTGATCTGTGGGGCTTCCTGGAAGTGGAAGAATTCGTCTTTGGCGAGCGCACGCAAGTGGTCGTCGATCCGAGCGAAGAAAAGCTCAAGGCGCAGTTCGAAGGCGTAGTGCGCAGCTTCGTGCCGATGCATTCGATCGTGCGTATCGACGAAGTCGAACGCCTGGGCACCCCGAAAATCAGCGAAGCCCGCGGCGCGGTTGGCAATGTGATGCCATTTCCGATGCCGATGCCTGAGAAGTAACATGTAGCTCTTGTGGCGAGGGAGCTTGCTCCCGCTGGAGTGCGCAGCGCTCCCAAGATTTATGGGGCTGCTTCGCAGCCCAGCGGGAGCAAGCTCCCTCGCCACAATAAGTTCCTAGCCACAAGTCCCGGGGTGAACTCAGGGCAGTGGCGAAAAGGGCGTGCGCCCATCGGCGTTCTGCAATTCCATCAGGTATTTGCGGAAGATCTGCCCCAGCACCTGGGTCGCCACTTCCAGCTCTTCGCGGGGCATCTGCTCGGCAACTTCGTCAGCGGTGTCCAGGGCGTCTTCGGCGCCGTTGACCGCAGCCATCTTCAAGACGATATAAGCCTGAACATTATTGGCCGGCACGCCTTCGCCATGAAAGAACATGCCGCCGAGCTTGAATTGCGCCTGGGCATGGCCTTGCAGCGAGGCTTTTTCGAAATAGTCGAGGGCTAGCTTGAGGTCGCGCGGCGCAGCCTTGCCGTCGTAATAGAACTCGCCCAACTCGTATTGCGCCTGTGCATCGCCTGCGTCCGCCGCTTTTTGACAGGCGTCGAGTGCCGGTGCGAGATCTTGTGGCTGGGTGTTGAGCGTGCAACGGCCCAGCGCCGGGATCAACAACGAGTTGCCGCCTGCCTGTGCATTCGCGAGCAGGGGCTGAAGGAGCAACAGGCAGCCCAGGGCAAGGGTGCGGCCGGTGCGGTTCATGGGAATCGACTTACCTCTGAGGGGCGCGCGGACCCTCCGGGGGATCCAATAAGCGCGCATTATGAAATAAGCAGGGCCATCCTTACAAAGTCTTTACTCGTTTTTCTGCTGCGAGTGAACGCCAACGGCTGCTTCATGGGTAAATACGTAGGAAAAGGCGCGGAGGTTGTCGGCAATCACTGACGCCGGCGTCAGCCAGCGTCAGTGATCCACACGCTTACTTCAGCGCAGCGAAGGCCCGCTCGGCGGCGTCGAGGGTGATCTTCAGCTCGGCCTCGCCATGGGCGATGGAGGTGAAGCCGGCCTCGAACGCACTCGGCGCCAGGTACACGCCGCCGTCGAGCATCAGGTGGAAGAAGCGCTTGAACCGGTCGGCGTCGCTGGCCATCACGTCTTCGAAGGTCACGATGTCATCGGCACCACTGAAATACAGGCCGAACATACCGCCGGCCTGGGTGGTCACGAACGGAATGCCGGCCGCGTCGGCACGCACTTGCAAGCCGTCGAGCAGGCGGGTGGTGTAGTCGGTCAGCTCGGCGTGAAAGCCCGGGCGGCTGATCAGGCGCAGCGTGGTCAGGCCTGCGGCCATGGCCAGCGGGTTGCCCGACAGCGTGCCAGCCTGGTAGACCGGGCCCAGCGGCGCGATGCATTCCATGATGGCGCGTTTGCCGCCGAAGCAGCCCACCGGCATGCCGCCGCCGATAATCTTGCCGAAGGTGCTCAGGTCCGGCGTCACACCGTAATGGGCTTGGGCGCCACCGAGGGCCACGCGAAAGCCGGTCATCACTTCGTCGAAAATCAACACCACGCCATGCTGGTCGCACAGGCTGCGCAGGCCTTCGAGGAAGCCCGGTGCCGGTGGTACGCAGTTCATGTTGCCGGCCACCGGTTCGACGATGATGCAGGCCACTTCCCGACCGACTTCACCGAGCATCTTCTCGACTGCTTCAAGGTCGTTGAACGGCAGGGTCAGCGTGTGTTTGGCGAACGCCGCCGGTACGCCAGCCGAGCTCGGCACGCCCTGGGTCAGTGCGCCGGAGCCGGCCTTGACCAGCAGGCTGTCGGAGTGGCCGTGATAGCAGCCTTCGAACTTGATGATGCTGTCGCGACCGGTGAAACCCCGCGCCAGGCGGATCGCGCTCATGGTTGCCTCGGTGCCGGAGCTGACCATGCGCACCATCTCCATCGACGGCACGATCGAGCAGACCAGGTCCGCCATCTCGGTTTCCATCGCGGTCGGGGCGCCGTAGGACAGGCCGTGTACCAGCTGTTTGCGCACCGCATCCAGTACGTCCGGATGGCTGTGACCCAGGATCATCGGGCCCCACGAACCGACGTAATCGACATAGCGCTTATCGTCTTCGTCCGTCACGTACGCGCCTTCGGCGTGTTTGAAGAACAGCGGGGTGCCGCCGACGCTCTTGAACGCACGAACGGGGGAATTCACGCCGCCGGGGATGTGTTTCTGGGCGTTGGCAAACAGGGTTTCGGAACGGGACATGGTGGGCTCTCGAAATCGGAAATGGACTATTTGATCTGCAGCAGATCGTTGAAGGCGCGAGCGCGGCGCGTCACTTCCCCGGTGCTGTCGGCGCCGAACAGGCCGTGGACCACGGCCAGCAGGTCGACACCGTGGGCCACCAGCGGGGCGGCGTTTTCCAGGGTGATACCGCCGATGGCGCACACCGGAATATGCAGTTTGATACGGGCCTGTTCGAGCAGTTCAAGGTTTGCGCTGGGCGCGCCGGGCTTGGTGTTGGAATTGAAGAACCGCCCAAATGCGACGTAGCTGGCGCCTTCGGCGGCGGCTTGTTCGGCCAATGCCAGGCTGGCGTGGCAGGTGGAGCCGATGATCGCCTTGCGCCCGAGCAGTGCCCGTACCGGCGCTAGCGGGCCATCGGTCTGGCCCAGGTGTACGCCGACGCCCAGGCGCGCGGCCAGTTCGGCGTCGTCGTTGATGATCAGTGGGGTCTTGTAGCGCTCGCACAGGTTGCGCAACGCTTCGGCTTCTCGCAGGCGTCGGGCCTCGTCGCTGCTTTTATCGCGGTATTGCAGCAGGGTGACGCCACCTTCCAGCGCTGCTTCTACATAGGCGAGAAATTTGCCAGCCAGCAACTGGCTATCGGTGATGGCGTAAAGGCCACGTAATTTCATTCCACAGGCCTCCGGTGCTACGAGCAGAAATCCAGCGGCAGGCGACGCGGTACGAACTGGCCTTTGCCCAGTTGTTCGGCATCGCGCAGGGTGCGCCAGGTGTAATCCAGTGCAGTCTGTACCGCGCTGGCGAGCTGCTCACCCTGAGCCAACCGACCGGCCAGGGCGCTGGCCAGGGTGCAGCCGGAACCATGATAGCTGCCGGGCAAGCGCTGGCAGGTAAAGGTTTCGCGGCGGCCGTCGCGGCTGTACAGGCGATTATGGACTTTATGTTCGTCGCCGTGACCACCAGTGATCAACAGGTGTTTGACGAAGGGCAGCAATTTTTCGGCGCACTCATCGGCGCTGCCCTCGGGCAGTTCAGCGAGGATGCGCGCTTCAGGCAGGTTGGGAGTGGCGATGATTGCCAGGGGCAGCAGGCGTTCGCGCATGGCGTAGCCGACTTCATCCTTGCCCAGTCGGCCGCCACCGCCGGCGCGCAGCACCGGGTCGCAGACCATCGGCAGGTGCGGGTGCGCCTGGAGCAGTTCGACCACGGTGTCGACCATTTCCAGCGAGCCGAGCATCCCCAGCTTGACGGCCGCCACTTGCGAATCGTTGAGCACGGCATTGGCTTGCGCCAGGACCCACTCCCGATCGAGCACGCGGAAATCGCTCACGTTCACCGTGTCTTGTACGGTCAACGCGGTAACGGCTGGAGCGGCATGGCAACCCTGGGCGAGCAGGGCTTCGATATCTGCCTGCAAACCGGCACCACCACTGGGGTCGTGGCCGGAGAGACAGAGGACAACGGGGCGAGAGCTGTAGATATTCATGGTGCGCGAGCTTACCACCAAACCTGTTTTATCGGTGATTGGACGCTGAGGGTTTTGTGCGGTGCCTGCGCTGGCACGGGTGGGCTCGTTGTGGCGAGGGAGCTTGCTCCCGCTGAGGTGCGAAGCGCCTCCAAAAGAAAATGCGGCCGCTTCGCGCCCGAGCGGGAGCAAGCTCCCTCGCCACGGTTATTCATCGGTCAAGATTTCATTCTGACCAAAAGCAACAGCTCTATCTCAATGCTTGGCGCTGAGACGCCCGTCCTAGAGCCTTCTGTGGGAAAAATTTCCATGGTGCAAATTGGCCATCAACGGCTATGCTAGGGATGGATCCAACCAATAACAGGTAATGCCGGTTTTACGTCTACTCAGGGAATGGGGGGCTTCCTGACTCAACCGGATAGGCCACGCTGGGGCTTGAATGCGCTATTTGCTGATATTGCTACTGTGCTTGTCCCCTTTGGCAAGCGCCGTCGAGTTCGATGAGACCACCCGAAGCCTGCCCTTGGGCCATGCCCTGCACGTGTTCGAAGATGCGAACGGCACGGCGTCCATCGAGGATGTCTTGGGCTACGCTGCGGCGGGTGACTTCAAACCCCATGACAAAGCCACGCTGAACGCCGGTTACTCGCGATCGGCGTTCTGGCTGAAAATTGACCTGCATTACCGCCCCGGCAATCCGAACGCCCAGCGCACCTGGCTGCTGGAGCTGGCGTATCCGCCGCTGGACCACCTCGATCTATATCTACCGGATGCCGCAGGGGCGTATCGCCTGGTTCGCCAGACGGGTGATGCATTGCCGTTCGTCAGCCGTGAAATTCGCCAGAACAACTACCTGTTCAGCCTGGACTTCAAGCCCGATCAACAGCAGACCGTGTACCTGCGCCTGCAAAGCCAGGGTTCGATCCAGGCACCGCTGACGCTGTGGTCGAGTACCGCTTATCTCGAACAGCAACCGGTGCGCTTGTACGTGCTGGGTATCATTTATGGCGTGCTGCTGGGGATGGTGGTCTACAACCTGTTCATTTACCTGAGCGTACGGGACACCAGTTACCTCTATTACATCTTTTATATCGCTTCGTTCGGCTTGTATCAGCTGTCGGTCAACGGCGCGGCCGTGGAATATTTCTGGCCGGACAACCCTTGGTGGGCCAATGCCGCGACGCCGTTCTTCATCGGGTGTGCGGGCCTGTTTGGCAGCCAGTTCGCCCGCAGCTTCCTGCAAACCGCCCAACACAGCCGCTGGCTTGATCGGCTGCTGCTGGCGCTGATCGCCTACAGCGCGGTGGTGGTGGGCCTGTCGCTGATGACCAGCTACGCCCTGGCGCTGCGCCTGGCGACGGCCCTGGCGCTGGTGTTCACAGTGGTGATCTTCGCCGCCGGGCTGTTTGCCTGGTGGCGCGGTCTGCGGGTAGCGCGGTATTTCATTATTGCCTGGTCGGCGTTTCTGCTGGGGGGCATCGTCAACACCATGATGGTGCTCGGTTATCTGCCGAACATATTCCTGACCATGTACGCCAGCCAGATCGGCTCTGCCATCGAAGTGGCGCTGTTGTCCCTGGCCCTGGCCGACCGGATCAATGCCATGCGCGAGCAGCAGGCGCAGACCCTGTTCGACGCCGGGCAGAAACTCGAAGTGCTCAACCAGCAACTGGCCCACAGCAACAAGCTCAAGGACGAATTCCTCGCCACCCTGACCCATGAACTGCGGACGCCGATGAATGGGGTGATTGGTTCTCTGGAGTTGATGGAAACCGTCGAAATGGACGAGGAGCTGACCCAATATCAACAAACTGCCGCCGGTTCTGCGCGGGACATGATGCGCATGGTCAACGGCATCCTCACCCTCACCGAATTGCAGGCCGGCAAGCTCAAGGTCTATTCGGCGCCGTTCAGCCTGCGTGGGGTGGTCGATGCCTTGCGGGTGCAGTTCGGTGCCAATGCCGCGGCCAAGGGGCTGGATTTCAAGGTCGAGGTGGCCCCTGGCCTGGCGGACCGTTTGCTCGGCGACAGCGGCAAGCTGGCCCAATGCCTGGAGTGCCTGCTGGACAACGCCATCAAGTTCACCCGGGTTGGGGGGCTTGCGTTGCGCGTCAGCGGCAGGCCGTCGGAGTTCGATCGGTCGGTACTGTCCTTCGCTGTGATCGACACCGGCATCGGTTTCACCGACCTTGGGGAAGCGACCCTGTACCAGCGTTTCTTCCAGCTCGACGGCTCAATGACCCGCGAGTACGGCGGCCTCGGCGTGGGCCTGGCGATCTGCCGGCAATTGGTGGAGCTGTTGGGCGGGCGTCTGACTCACACCTCCGAGCCCGGTCGCGGCAGTCGTTTTCAGTTGGACGTCGAGTTTGAAGTTGCCTTGCCAGCGGCCGCCTCTGCACCATCTTCTTTCAGTGAACGTCAGGGTTCGCGCCTGCCTCAGGATTGCACGGTGCTATTGGCGGATGACAACAGCATCGATCAATTGGTGATGCGCGGCATGTTGCTCAAGCTCGGTTATCGAGTGCGCACCGCCGACAGCGGTCGCGCGGCGCTCGATTTGTTGCAGGGCGAGAGCTTTGACGCGGTGCTGCTCGATTGTCAGTTGCCGCCGCTGGACGGCGTATCGGTCTGCTGTCAGATCCGCGCGATGTCGGGCTGTGAGGATTTGCCGGTGCTGGTGGTCAGCCCGAGCGTGGGCCAGGAGTGCTGCCCATCCGGCACCTTGATCGATTACCTGAGCAAACCGGTGAAATTCGAGGCATTGCAGGCGGCTCTGCAGCGACGGGTGCTTTGTCCGGGGCAGGGTGAAAGCGCCGACATTTAGGCGCATATGACACTTTGTTCGGCCTGAGGGCGGTGCTTAACTGAACCTCTGCTGGCCGGCTGAGGAGCCCCGTCATGAACCTGCATCAGTTCGCCGAAACCCATGAGGTCACCAATCAGCCGCCGTCCCTGGACGGCGCCAACCTGTACCGCATTGACCTGCCGCTGCAGCAGTGGTCGCAGCGTTTCGGCGCGGGTTGGGCGCAGGCTCGGATCGACGCGTATGGTGCGTTGGCCGGCGGGCCGCTGATGGAGGCGGGGTTTCTGGCCAATCAGAACAAGCCGGTATTTTCCAGCCACGACCGTTACGGTCATCGCATCGATCTGGTGGAATTCCACCCCGCTTATCACCAGTTGATGCGCACCGCCGTCGAACATGGCCTGCCCAGCCTGCCGTGGGCCCAGCCGCAACCCGGCGCCCACGTCGCGCGTGCCTCGATGACTTATCTTCACAGTCAGGCCGAAGCCGGCACCGGCTGCCCGATGACCATGACCTTCGCCAGCGTTCCGGCGCTACGCGTGCAACCAGACCTGGCCGAGCGCTGGCTGCCGAAGGTGCTCGCCACCGAGTACGATCCGCGAAATGTCGGCATGGCCCACAAGGCTGGCGTCACCCTCGGCATGGCGATGACCGAAAAACAGGGCGGCACCGATGTGCGGGCCAACACCACCAAGGCTTACCCAGTGGGCGCCGGCGGCCCGGGCCAGGCTTATGAATTGGTGGGGCACAAGTGGTTCTGTTCGGCGCCGATGTGCGATGCATTTCTGACCCTGGCTCATACCGACAAGGGCCTGACCTGCTTCTTGCTGCCGCGCCATCGTCCGGACGATACCCGCAATCAGTTCTACATCCAGCGGCTGAAAAACAAGCTGGGTAACTGCTCCAATGCTTCCAGCGAAGTCGAGTTCCGGGGCGCCTTGGCCTGGATGGTCGGTGAAGAGGGGCGCGGTGTGCCGACGATCATCGAGATGGTTGCCATGACACGTTTCGATTGCATGGTCGGCTCCAGCGCCCTGATGCGCCAGGCCCTGACCCAGGCCAGTCACCACTGCGCGCACCGCAGGGTCGGCGGCAAGTTGTTGAGCGAGCAGCCGCTGATGCAAAACGTGCTCGCCGACCTGGCGCTGGAAAGCGAAGCCGCCCTGGCCCTGAGCCTGCGCATGGGCCGGGCGTTGGACCACTTGAGTGACGAGCGCGAGGCTAAATTTGCGCGGTTGGTGACAGCGGTGGGCAAGTATTGGATCTGCAAACGCGCCCCGGCGATGATCAACGAGGCCGCCGAATGCATGGGCGGTGCAGGCTACGTGGAAGACAGCATCCTGCCCCGGCTGTACCGGGAAGCGCCGGTCAATTCGACCTGGGAAGGCTCCGGCAACGTGCAGTGCCTGGATGTGTTGCGGGCCCTGTCCAAGGAACCCGGCGTCCTGGAAGTGTTGTTTACCGAACTGGGGGATGGCCACGGCGACAAGCGGCTGGCTGCTCACATCGATCAACTGCACGAAGCGTTCAAAGACACCGATGACATCCAATACCGCGCCCGACAATTGACTGAAAACATCGCCGTCGGCCTGCAAGCCAAGCTGTTGCTCGAGGCGGGCAACAGCGACATCAGCGATGCCTTTATCGCCAGCCGCCTTGGTTCGGGAGGCCGGGCATATGGCGCCTTGCCGAGAGGCTTGAATGTAGAGGCCATCGTCGCGCGCTCCACACCTCAAGGGTTCTAGGAGGACCGCGAACCCCTTGTGGGAGCGAGCCTGCTCGCGATGGCGTCGGCACATTCAATACATGTACTGACTGACGCTCCGCCAATCGCGAGCAGGCTCGCTCCCACAGGAGTTATCGGTGAATGATCGAGAGCGCCCAATACGCCACTGTTCCCGTCGGACGACGATGCAGGCAAGATGAAGGCCTGCAAGTCAGAACACAGGAAGCTGATCGTGACCGAAGCGTTTATTGTCGTTCAAACCGCCGAGCAAGCCGTGGACCGGCTGGCTGCCCTGCACGAGCGTGCGACCACCGCGCTGAACCAGGCGCTCAAGCGTTATCTCAAGGACCGCATCGAGCCGGATGCCGAGCAACGTGCGGTGTTTCGCTATCCCGCGCTGCGCCTGACTTACCAGTGCCATGGCGAGGTTCCGCAAACCACGCGCGCTTATGCCAAGGTCCAGTTGCCGGGCACTTACAGCGTTACCGTCACCCATCCTGCCGCGTTTCGTAAATACCTGCTGGAACAGCTTGTCCCGTTGATGCATGACTTTACCGTCACCGTGGAAGTGGGTGTCAGCGAGCAAAATATCCCGTACCCGTACGTGGTGGAGCAGGGCGATGAGCTGGCCGGCTCCGGTGTAACCGCCGCGGTGCTGGCGCGGGTGTTCCCCAGCACCGACCTGTCGGCCGCCACCGATGGCATCGCCGACGGTCTCTATGACTGGGAAAACACCGACCCGCTGCCCCTGGCGCTGTTTGATGCCGCCCGTGTGGACTTTTCCCTGCGCCGGCTCGTGCATTACACCGGTAGCGATTGGCGCCATGTGCAGCCGTGGATCCTGCTGACCAACTATCACCGCTATGTGGACCAGTTCATCGTCCATGGCCTGGAGCAGTTGCGCAGCGACCCGCGTTTTGTGCGCATGGTCCTGCCGGGCAACGTGATCATCGACAAGAACATGGATCATGGCGAAGCGTCGGCCATCGCCGCGGGCGTGGTCTGGCACCGCTACCAGATGCCGGCCTATCACCTGCAGGCCAGCGATGGCCATGGCGTGACCCTGGTGAACATCGGTGTCGGCCCGTCCAACGCCAAGAACATCACCGATCACCTGGCCGTGCTGCGGCCGCATTGCTGGCTGATGATCGGTCACTGCGGCGGGCTGCGGCAGTCCCAGACCATCGGCGACTACGTGCTGGCCCACGCCTACATGCGTCGTGATGGCATCCTCGACCGTGTGGTGCCGCCGAATATTCCGATTCCGGCCCTGGCCGAAGTGCAGATGGCGCTTCAGCAGGCGGCGGCGAACATCACCGGCGAAAAGGGCGATGAGCTGAAAAAGCGCCTGCGCACCGGCACCGTGCTGACCTACGACGATCGCAACTGGGAATTGCGCTGGGCCCAGGAACGTCCGTTGATCAACCTGTCCCGCGCCGTGGCGGTGGACATGGAAAGCGGCACCATCGCCGCCCAGGGTTATCGCCTGCGGGTGCCGTATGGCACGTTGCTTTGTGTTTCGGACAAACCGCTGCACAGTGAGATCAAGCTGCCGGGTTCGGCCAACGCGTTCTATGAACGCGCGGTCAACCAGCACCTGAAAATCGGTATCGCGGCGCTGGATCTGTTGCGTAATGAACTCAACTCGTTGCACTCGCGCAAACTGCGCAGCTTCGACGAGCCGCCGTTTCGCTGATGTCGTATTGACGGGGCAGTGGTTATTTAACGGTCGGGCCACTAGCATGGTCGGCCCTGACCGTTAGATGTTGTTCGCCATGCCCCGTCCTCCACGCCCCGCTTCCCGCCGCCCTGGCCCGAAGCCGCAAGCTTGCGCCCCGCGCCGTGTGGCCAAGGCCCCGCCGGCCGAGCCGAAGCTGATTGTGTTCAACAAACCCTTCGATGTGCTGACGCAATTCAGCGACGCAGAAGGGCGGGCCACGCTCAAGGATTTTATCGACGTACCTGGCATTTACCCGGCCGGAAGGCTGGATCGCGACAGCGAAGGCTTGTTGTTGCTCACCAACGACGGGCAATTGCAGGCGCGCATTGCCGACCCCAGGCACAAATTGGCCAAGACTTATTGGGTGCAGGTGGAAGGCGAGCCGAGTGCCGAACAGTTACAGCGTTTGCGTGATGGCGTGGAGCTGAACGACGGCATGACCTTGCCAGCCCAGGCGCGACAGTTGGACGAACCGCAATTGTGGCCGCGCAACCCGCCGGTGCGCTTTCGTAAAAGCGTGCCCACGAGCTGGCTGGAGTTGGTGATACGCGAAGGGCGTAACCGCCAGGTGCGACGCATGACTGCCGCGGTGGGTTTGCCGACACTGCGCCTGGTGCGGGTCAGGATCGGCGACTGGACGATCGAAGGGCTTGATCAGGGCCAGTGGAAAGAAGTGCCGGCGCGCTTATAACGTCCCGGACTCGATCAGGCCGATCACCACGCTCTTGATGACAAACGCCGCCACGCCGAGTCCCAGTACGAAAAACAGAATGAACGAACCGAAGCGCCCGGCCTTGGACTTCTTCGCCAGATCCCAGACGATGAAACCCATGAAAATGATCAGGATGCTGACCAGGCCGGTCATCATCCATTCTTCGAAAACGGCAGGATCCATCGAGACACTCCGGCGTGGGTGGGGTTAAAAAAGGCGGGGCGAGTATACGGCATGGGGTGGCGCTGGAGGATCGACGTGCGGCGGTGTGTCGCAGTCATTCCTCAGCTACGCAGATGAGTCAACGGCAGCTCGGTGCTGTTAAGCACCTGGTTCAGCACAAAACTGGAGCGCACGCTGGTGACGCCATCGATCCGGGTCAGGTGCCCCAGCAGCAGTTTCTGGTAGTGGTCCATGTCCGGCACCACCACTTTGAGCTGATAGTCCGCGTCCATGCCGGTCACCAGGCTGCATTCCAACACTTGTGGCAAGTTGCGGATGGCGGCTTCGAAATTTTCGAAGCGCTCGGGCGTATGGCGGTCCATGCCGATCAGCACGTAGGCCGTCAGGCTCAGGCCCAGCATTTTACGGTCGAGCAGGGCGACCTGGCGGGTGATGTAGCCATCGTCCTCCAACTGCTTTACCCGCCGCGAGCAGGGCGAGGGCGACAGGCCGATGCGTTCGGCCAGTTCCTGGTTGGAGATGCGCGCGTCGCGCTGCAATTCCGCCAGAATGCTCAGGTCGTAACGGTCGAGTTTGCTCATCGGTCGGGCCTTTATCTTGATAATTGCGGTGGATTATCCATCCAGGGTTAAAAATTGCGCAAGTGGTGTTTATTCGAGCAATCTTAGCAATTATCTGTCGGCGCCTCAGGCTTATGCTTATTACCAAGATCACTGCTCGGACAAAACAGTCCAGTGCAGCCCGCCCGATCAGGCCGGCTGCGGTCGCAGCACCCACCGGTGTCTGGCAGACCCCCGAGCTGCACACTGTCCAGAAGACGGCGTGAGGTGAGCCGACGTCAAAAGCGTCGCGCACGGACGAAGTTCTCAAAGGGAGGCCGACGGGTCTCCCTTTTTTAATGCCTGCGAAATAAACCCCGTGACTGATAATCTGTTGCAGAACCGGCCTGGGCTTTTCCAGTCTTAGTTATCAGGTCCTGAACTGTGGTGAGGAATAAGATGAAGTCGCGCATCTGGCGTTTGGCAGGTGTTGGTCTGTTGTGTGCGAGTGTCAGTGCGCAGGGAGTCGCCGACGATCAGCAATATCGTGGCCCGGAAGGCGGTCGTGGTGAGGAGGGGCGAGGGCAGCCAGGACAGCCAGGACAGCCCCGGCCCCAAGGCAAGGAAATCATTCGCGGCGACAACAGCCGGCAGTTTGAACCCGGCGCCCAGCGTCAGGGCGGTCAGCCCAATAACCGGGGGCCGCAAGACCCCAACGGCCACGGTCGCCCGCCGCAGCAGCAACCTGGCAATCACCTGCCGATCCAAGGCCGGCCTGACAGCGTGAGCCAGACCCGCGAACCGCAACCTGGCTATAACCGCGATATCCCACGCCGCAACGAGGGTTATCCGAACGGCGGGCCACGCCCTGGCCATCAGCGCTGGCCCGGTCGGCCGGACGGTCATGGCAACGGTTGGGGGCCTGGGCCGCAATATCGCCCGGGGTACGTGATCGACCGTTTCCCGGATCGCAACTATCGTGTGCCTTATCGCGGCAGTGACTATTTCTTCTCGGGCGGCTACTGGTATCGCCCTCAGGGGCCGCGCTACGTCGTGGTGCAGCCGCCGCCGGGCATCCGGACCCGTTATCTGCCCGATTACGCCCGGGAAGTATGGGTCGGCAGCGCACTGTTTTTCCTCGCCGCAGGCGCCTATTACACCTACGAAGCCAACACTCAGGAATACGTCGTGGTCCCGACGCCGGTGGCCAATCCGCAACCTCAACCCCAAGGTAATGGCTACGACGTAGTGGCCTACCCGGCTAACGGCCAGTCCCCCGAGCAGATCAATCAGGACGGCTACGAGTGTTATCTCTGGGCGGTGCAGAAGAGCGGTTTCGATCCACGCAACGTCACTTACCGGCCGGCAGAGGAAGTGGTGCAGACCTATCGCCAGGTCCAGGGTAGTTGCCTGAGTAGTCGTGGGTATCAGGTGAATTACTGAGGCTTGGTAGCGAGTCGGGTTGACACCTGCTCCTGTGGCGAGGGAATAAATCCCTCGCCACAGGTTCTATGTTTGACTGGCGCCTTTGACCACTTCCGACGGGTCCGCGTGGACCAGCACTTCAGCCTTCGGATAGGCGCTATGGATGGCGTCGGCCGCTTGGTCACTGATGCCGTGGGCCACCGACAGGGTCAGTTCCCCGGGCAATTCCAGGTGCAGTTGCACGAACCAGTGGTTGCCAGAGATGCGCGTGCGCAGGTCATGCGCGCCCAGTACGCCGGGTACGGCGCAGGCCAATGCCAGCATGTGCTGGCTGACGTCGGGCGGCAGCTCCTCATCCATCAGCACCGCGAAGCTTTCCCGGGCGATCTGGATGGCGCTCCATAGGATGTACGCGGCGATGCCCAGACCGAACCAGGCATCGAGTTGAGACCAGCCGAACCCGGCCAGTACCAGGGCGACCAGGATGCTGGCGTTGAGGAACAGGTCGGAGCGATAGTGCAGCGAGTCGGCGCGTACGGCGTTGGAGCCGGTGGCGCGGATGACCCGATGTTGCAACGCCAGCAGTGCCAGCGTCAGCCCCAGGGAAAATACAATCACGCCGACGCTGAGCCAGGGAGCGTCCACCGGGACCGGGTGTTTGAGCCGCTCGAACGCCTGCAACGCGATCAACACGGCACTGCCACCGATAAACAGCGCCTGGGCCATGCCGGCCAGGGATTCAGCCTTGCCATGACCGTAGCGATGGTCATCGTCGGCGGGGCGCAAGGCGTAATGCACCGCCAGCAGATTGAGCAGCGAAGTCACGCCGTCCAGCGCCGAGTCGGTGAGGCCGGCGAGCATGCTCACCGACCCGCTCAGCCACCAGGCCAGCGCCTTGGCCACCACCAGGATGAGTGCCACAGCCACCGAAGCGCGGGTGGCCAAGCGTAGCAGGCGAGCGTGTTCGGTGCTGGTGGTCATGACGCGGTCGTTCCTTCTGTGGCGCCTGTTACGCGGAGGGTTTGAGACCCAGGGCGGCCAATTGCTGCGCACTGCCCTTATGCTGGATCAGCCGTGGGTCGTCCAGCGGGAAGCTGCGGCCCAGTTCGCTTTCCAGGATCGCTTGCAGCTTGTGGTTATCGACGCTGCCGTCGGCATTGATGGCCGGTTTGAGTTTTTCCGGTGCGATCTGGGCCGTCTTGCCCGGTTCGAAATAAATCGCACCGGTGGCGAAGTCCACGGCGAACGCAATCAAACCGGGGATGATGTAGAACAGCAGGCCGACGGCGTCGAGCGCGGCAATGGCCGGGTCGATCTTGCCATCGATCTGGCCGCGACGGTCCGGATAGAAGATCGAGCCACAGGCGCTGACCTGGGTCAGCAGGGTGGCGACCAGAACGCCGCCGATCACGCGAAAGGGAATACGCATAGCAATCTCCTGAGCAGGTAAATGTGTTGCGGGTTGGAGTCCAGACCACGCTAAACAGTTCGCCGTTATACTCGGCCCTCTGTTTTGGAGCCAGCATGATTTCTTTGCCGATTGATGAAGTTTTACCCGCCCTGCGTCAAGCCTTGGTGTTGCGCCACGAAGCCGTGCTCGAAGCACCGCCCGGTGCCGGTAAAACCACCCGCGTTCCCTTGGCCCTGTTGAATGAGCCCTGGCTGGCCGGGCAGACCATCCTGATGCTCGAACCCAGGCGTCTGGCGGCGCGGGCAGCGGCCGAACGGCTGGCCAGTGAGCTGGGGGAAAAGGTTGGCGAAACCGTCGGCTATCGGATTCGCCTCGACAGTAAGGTGGGGCCCAAGACCCGTATTGAAGTAGTCACAGAAGGTATCCTCACCCGCCGCTTGCAGGACGATCCGGCGCTGGAGGGCGTGGGGTTGCTGATTTTCGACGAATTTCACGAGCGCAGCCTCGATGCCGACCTGGCCCTGGCGTTGAGCCTCAATGGTCGAGAGCTGTTTCGCGAAGAGCAGCCGCTGAAGATCCTGTTGATGTCCGCCACCCTGGAAGGCGAGCGTCTGGCCGGGTTGCTGGACGATGCGCCGATTTTGCGCAGCGAAGGGCGCATGTTCCCGGTGACCGTGCGTTGGGGCCGTCCATTCCAGCCCGGCGAATTCATCGAGCCGCGACTGGTACAGACCGTGCTGGAAGCACTGCATGACGAAACCGGCAGTGTGCTGGTGTTCTTGCCCGGGCAAGCGGAGATCCGTCGTGTCCATCAGCAGCTGGCCGATGCCTTGGGCGAGGGTGGCAACGTGCTGCTGTGTCCGCTGCATGGTGAACTGGACCTTGCGGCGCAGCGCGCCGCCATCGACCCCGCGCCACCCGGCCAGCGCAAAGTGGTGCTGGCCACCAACATCGCTGAAACCAGCCTGACCATCAACGGCGTACGGGTGGTGATCGATGCCGGTCTGGCCCGGGTGCCGCGTTTCGATCCGGGCAGCGGCATGACCCGTCTCGACACCCAGCGCATTTCCCGCGCCAGCGCCACGCAGCGGGCCGGCCGGGCCGGACGGCTGGAGCCGGGGGTGTGTTACCGGTTGTGGTCCGAAGATCAGCACGAACAACTGGCCGCTTATGGCAGCGCGGAAATTCTGTCGGCGGACCTGGCCGGGTTGGCCCTGCAACTGGGGCGCTGGGGTGTGACGCCGCAGCAATTGGTCTGGCTCGACATCCCGCCAGCCGCCGCGTATGCACAGGCGCAAGATCTGCTGCAGCGCCTGGGCGCGCTGGACGGCGAGCAACTGACCCGCCACGGCCAGGCGATGGCCGAACTGCCCGCCCACCCGCGTATCGCTCATTTGCTGTTGCGCGGTCAGACGCTGGGGTTGGCGGACATGGCGTGCAACGTCGCGGCGCTGTTGGGCGAGCGAGACATCCTCAGGGGCGCCGGCGCGGACCTGCACAGTCGTCTTGTGGTGCTGTCCGGCGAAGAGCGGGCGGCGCGCGGCGCTCAGGGCGGCGTGCAGCGGGCGCGGCAACTGGCCCGGCAATATCGCGGTTACCTGCGGGGCAAGGCCGAAAAAGCCGTCGCCGATCCCGAGCATCCGCGCTGGCTCGGTGCGCTGCTGGCCCTGGCCTATCCAGATCGCGTTGCGCAACAGCGGCGGCCCGGCGGGGCGGAATATCGTCTGGCCAACGGTCGTGCGGCGTTGTTTGCCGAGGCCGACAGCTTGATGAAACAGCCGTGGCTGGTGATCGCCGACCTGGGCAGCCGCCAGGGCCAGCGGGAAGAGCGGATCTACCTGGCGACGGATTTCGACCCGGTGCTGTTCGAGTCGGTGCTGGCCGAACAGGTGCGCACCGTGGATCAACTGGATTGGGACGAGCGTGAAGGCGTGCTGCGGGCCGAGCGTCAGCGCAAAGTCGGTGAACTGGTACTCAGCCGCGAGCCGTTGACCGGCCTTGATGAGTCGGCCCGCAGCCAGGCGCTGGTAACCCTGGTACGGCGCAAAGGCCTGGAGCTGCTGCCCTGGACCCCGGAGTTGCGGCAATGGCAAGCACGGGTGGCGCTGCTGCGTCGGCTTGATCTGGACGCCAAGGGTGAGAGCGAATGGCCAGATGTCAGCGATGGGGCGTTGCTAGGCAAACTCGAGCACTGGTTGATGCCGTATCTGGGGCGGGTGTCGCGCCTCAGTCACTTCGCCAACCTGGACTTGTCGAGCATTGTTCACAACCTGTTGCCCTGGCCCTTGCCGCAACGCCTGGATGAACTGGCGCCCCATCATTTGAGCGTGCCTTCGGGCTCATCGATTCGACTGGACTACAGCGAGCATCCACCGATTCTTGCGGTGCGCTTGCAGGAGCTGTTCGGCCTGGCAGACACCCCGCGTATCGCGGGCGGCCGGCAGGCGGTCAAGTTGCACTTGCTGTCACCGGCACGACGGCCGGTGCAAGTGACCCAGGATTTGGCGAACTTTTGGCGCAGCACCTATGTCGAGGTGAAGAAAGACCTCAAGGGGCGTTATCCCAAGCATTACTGGCCGGACGATCCACTGGTGG
Source organism: Pseudomonas sp. LBUM1664 (assembly GCF_059695895.1). Classification (NCBI taxonomy): domain Bacteria; kingdom Pseudomonadati; phylum Pseudomonadota; class Gammaproteobacteria; order Pseudomonadales; family Pseudomonadaceae; genus Pseudomonas; species Pseudomonas sp. LBUM1664. The sequence continues at coordinate 878,188 of NZ_CP166791.1, forward strand.
CGGAGGCGACGGCGCGGGTCAAGCCGCGTAAGTGACCTGAGCACAGATTTTGGATCAAACACACCCCCCCTGTGGGAGCGGGCTTGCTCGCGAAAGCGTCGGCACATTCAGTATCTGTGCTGACTGAAAGACTGCTTTCGCGAGCAAGCCCGCTCCCACATTGGTCCTGAGGCGAGCGTGGGTTCAAATCACGGCGCAGCCGGCAACAGAAACCGCGCAATCACCGGCAAGTGGTCGGAGATACGCAAGGTATCGTCCTGCCGCACCTGGGCTTCGACCCGCTTGATCCGAGGGCTGTAGAACAGGTAGTCGACGGTACGGTCGGGGCCATTGAGGCCGGGGTCGTTCGGGTAGTGAGTCAGCCAGTGCTCGCGGTCAATGCCGCTGGCCTCGTTGTTGGTGGGGATCATCGGGTATTTATCCCACAGCAGGTGCAGAGGGCTGTCGGCGGAATAGGGCGTGCGCTGCTCGGAAGGCAAGCGCCGGTACTGGCCCAAGGGTAGCAGGTTGAAGTCCCCCCCAATCAGCCATGGCGTGCCTGCGGATTCGAGTTTATCCAAGGCCTTGGTCACGGCGGCCACTTGGTTCTGCGCGGTTTCATCGGGCTGTGTGGCCCGCTCCAGATGGGTGTTGAGCACCGCCAACTGGCCACCGTCGATCAGCGGCAGGTAACTCACCAACAAGGCATTTTTCGGTTGGAACTGCCGGCTGATGAAGTTCGCCTCGGCCACCGGCAGTTGCACCCGTTCGGCGTGGTCGATGCGGTAGCGGCTCAGCGTGGCCAGTTGACGACCGACGCTGCCAAAGATGTGTGGGTCGGGCACGAAATCGGCTTTCCAGTCGAAGGCGCTGGTGTTGCACGGGTACAGGTCGGCCACCCGCTCCTGCAACAGTTTGAGCTGGTTCTGGTAGTCGCTGGCCTTGGCGCCATTGTCCAGTTCCTGAAGTAACACGATATCCGGTTGTTCGTCGCGAATGACCCGTGCCACTTCGTCGAGGCTGAAGGCCATGTCTTCCAGGGTCGGTTTTTCGTCGTCGCCCTGGGCCAGGTCGTGCCAGAACACGTAGCGCTTGCCGGCCAGGAACTGGACGTTCCAGGTCATCACCTTCAAGGCCTGGCCGGGCATCAGTGGCGCGGCATTGGCGGCACAACTGACCGGCAAGGCTTCCCGGGGATGTGGGCGCCAGGTCAGGCCGTAGACCGACAGGGCGGCCAGGCTGAGGATCAACAACAGGCTCAGCAGGGTGTAGCGCAATAGACGGGTCATGGCTCGGCTTATGGGCGATACGCGAAAGTGATCCCGAGCATAACCGAGAGCGGTTCTCAAGCCCATGCCCAGCGTCGTCGCAGTGTCGTCAGCGATTGTCAGGCTTTTCTGCAATCAGCATGAACATCCGGAACAGCACCACGCTGGTGAACAATTGCAGGAAGCTCTGAGTGCTGTCGATCAGCAAGCTGATCAAAGGGTTCTGAGGGGACGGGTACACCGACAGGCTGGCGCCCTTGAGCAGCCACAGCGGGCCCATCACACAGAGAATGCACAACAGGATCCGCCAGAAATTGCCGCGGGTCAGGTGCAGGCTTTCCTTCATCGCTGCCAGTGGTGCCAGGCCCCTCAGCACCAACAGGTATTCGCTGAAGGCCAGGGTGACCATCAACCACAGGCCCGGCAGGAGATAGAGCGAAATGCCGACCAGAATCAGCAGCGTATTGAGGGCGGTCAGCAAGGCAAAGCGCGGCCACAGGGTGAGGGCCGTTGCGAGAAGGTCACGGGCGCGCGGCGACTCACCGCGACTGCGGGCATCGAGGAACAGGATCAACGCGCCCGTGTACAGCGGATACAGCAGCAGCCCGAGGATCACGCTATAGCCGGGAAAGCCTTCGGGGCCGACGGCGCTGTCCAGCCCTTGTTGCAGCATGGCCTCGAGTATCACCAGCGGCAGGCACAACTGGGCGATCCGGCCCAGATGGCGCTTGAAGAAATACAAAGAGTCGCGCAGCACGTCAAACGGATTCATGAGTCGGTATCGCACTTACAAAGCGGTCGGACACTTTAACTTAACCGATCAGACGCCTGCACAAGCAAACGTAAACATCTGGTAAAGACTATTGAAACCTTCCAGGCGAGCCCCATTACTGGTTGGCGCCAGTCCTTTGGGATTGGCATGGTTTTCTATCCGGCAATCTAATGAGGTCGCCATGAACAGCGAAGAACAAACCCTGATCGATGGACTGTTTTCACGGCTGCAACAGGCCGAAAAGGATTCAGCCCCGCGTGACGCCCAGGCCGAGGCGCGGATCAAGGAGCACCTGGCGAGCCAGCCCGCGGCGGGCTATTTCATGGCTCAGGCGATTTTGGTGCAAGAAGCCGCGATCAAACGTCTGGACGAGCAGAACAAACAGCTCACCCAGCAAGTCGAGCAATTGCAGGCCGACCTGCAACAGGCCCGCAGCCAGGCCCCGGCGCCAAGCGGGGGCGGTGGTTTCCTCTCGAGTATTTTTGGTGGCAGCAACCGTGATTCACGGCCAGAACCCGCCCCAAGCGCCCCAAGCGCCCCGGCTTCCAGCGGTGGCGGCTGGCGCGAACCGGCACGGCCTTCCTTTAATGCCCAGCCCCAGCAGAACTTCCAGGCGCCACCGGCCAACTATGGCGCGCCACAACAGCAGGCCCCGGCGGCGAGCAGCTTCCTGGGCGGCGCCCTGAAAACCGCGGCGGGCGTGGCCGGTGGCGTGATGCTGGCCCAAGGCATCAGTAGTCTGTTCCACAGCGGTCAACAGCCTCAGGAAATCGTCGAAGTCATCAAGGAAGAGCCGGCCCAACCGGTCAACGACACGTCCAACGGCAATAGCGGTTGGGGCGATGATCAACGCGTGGCCGGCAACGATACCTACGACAGCGGCCAGGATGGTTTCAGCGACGCGGACAACAGCGACGATTCGTCTTTCTTCGGCGACGACGATTCCTTCGTCTGACTTGCCATTCGTCCGGGGCGCCCTGGCGCCTCGGGCCGATTATTCGCGGAACAATCCTTCGGACTGGCATACTGGGCGACTTTTCGGACCAGGTGGTCTGCGTGCTTGTGCATTCAAGAGGAAACGCGGTGAAAAAAATCGCAGTGTTCGCCGATGTCCAGAACCTCTATTACACCGTGCGCCAGGCCTATGGTTGCCATTTCAACTACGCCGCGCTGTGGGCCGATGTCAGCAAGCAAGGGCAGATCGTCGAGGCCTACGCCTATGCGATCGATCGCGGTGACAGCAAGCAGCAGCAATTCCAGCAGATCCTGCGCAACCTGGGTTTCATCGTGAAGCTCAAGCCCTACATCCAGCGCAGCGACGGCTCGGCCAAGGGCGACTGGGACGTGGGCATCACGCTCGACATCATGGACGCCGCCGATCATGTCGACGAAGTGGTGCTGGCCTCCGGTGACGGTGATTTCGACATGCTGCTCGAACGCATCATCAGTAAGCACGGCGTGCAGGCGGTGGCCTATGGCGTGCCGGGGCTGACGGCCAACTCGCTGATCCGCGCCGCCAGCCGCTACGTGCCCATCGAAGGCGCGTTGCTGCTCAAGAATTGATTTTTACGGAGTTCAGACAGGTTTGGAACGCATCGCAGTCATCGACTTTGAAACCACCGGAATCACACCGAGCAGCAGTTGCCGGGCCACGGAAATCGCTGTGGTGATTCTTGAGCAAGGCCGAATCGTGGATCGCTACCAGAGCCTGATGAACGCTGGTGTACGGGTGCCCGCCTTCATCGAGCAACTGACGGGCATCAGCAACGCGATGCTGCGCAGCGCGCCGTCGGCCGAGCGGGTGATGAACGAGGTCAATGAGTTCGTCGGTATTACACCGTTGCTGGCTCATAACGCCGCGTTCGACCAGAAGTTCTGGGACTTTGAACTCGGGCGAATCAAACGCACCCGCCTGCAAAACTTTGCCTGTTCACTGTTGCTGGCCCGCCGCCTGATGCCGGCGGCGCCAAACCACAAGCTCGGTACGCTCAACGCTTTCGCCGGCCTACCCCATACCGGCCAGGCTCACCGGGCCATGGCCGACGCCGAAATGGCCGCCAACCTCACCGCGCACCTGGCCTCGGAACTGCGCAAAAAGCACGGGTTGCGGGAGCTGTCCCATGATTTGCTGTGCAGCTTGCAGAAAGTGCCGGCGGCGAAGATCAACGAGCATCTCAAGCGTCATCGCGGGTTCTAGAAGCACCGCAAAACACTTGTGGGAGCAACTGTCTTGGATGGTTTATTTAGCCACTCCCTTCCAGCTGCACCCGTTTTTCAAGGGTGCTGATCCTCGTATTTTGAAAAGTGTATGGGTGGGATAAGCGGGTTTTGTAGCTTACTTTTCCATCTGTCGCCTTTCTAGAATTCGGCTCTCATTGACCCGACTTCGAGCTGACCATGCCTGGCCCACGTCGTTTCCCTCTGCCGTTGATCGCTGCCTTTTTTGCCTTGTGCGTCATCTGGGGTTCGACTTATCTGGTGATTCGTATTGGGGTGGCGTATTGGCCGCCGTTGTTGTTGGGGGGATTCGTTTTGTGATCGCCGGGACGCTGATGTATGCCTTCCTGCGCTGGCGCGGGGCGCCGGCGCCGACCTGGGCGCAATGGAAGGCTGGGGCCATCATTGGCGTGATGTTGCTCAGTTTTGGCAACGGCGCGGTCAGTGTCGCCGAGCACACGGGCGTCGCGTCTGGGGTAGCGGCGCTGGCCGTGGCGACGGTGCCGTTGTTTACCTTGCTCTGCGGGTATTTCTGGGGCGCACGTAATACGCGTCTGGAATGGACGGGGATTCCAAGCCTGCCCCGGCCCAATCCTGAATTAGGGTAAACTGCCGCGCATTGCACACCTTGCGCTGATTTTTCCTACGGTACTTCCATGACTTTCGCCACCCTTGGCCTGATCGAACCCTTGCTGCGCGCCCTCGAGACGCTCGGTTACCAGACCCCGACCCCGGTGCAGGCCCAAGCCATGCCGGCGGTGCTGGCCGGTCGCGACCTGATGGCCGCGGCCCAGACCGGCACCGGCAAGACGGCCGGTTTCGCCGTGCCGCTGTTGCAGTTGCTGACCACCGAAGGGCCGAAGGTCACCGCCAACTCGGTGCGGGCGCTGATTCTGGTGCCGACCCGTGAACTGGCCGAACAGGTCCATGAAAGCGTGAGCCAATACGCCCAAAACCTGCCGCTGAGCACTTACGCCGTGTACGGCGGTGTCAGCATCAACCCGCAGATGATGAAGCTGCGCAAAGGCGTTGATCTGCTGGTCGCCACCCCGGGGCGCTTGCTCGATCTGTTCCGACAGAACGCGCTGAAATTCAATCAATTGCAAACCCTGGTGCTGGACGAAGCCGACCGCATGCTCGACCTGGGCTTTTCCGAGGAGCTGGCGAATATCTACAAGGCGCTGCCGAAAAAGCGTCAGACGCTGCTGTTCTCGGCCACCTTCTCCGACGCGATCCGCTTGCTGGCCGGGCAGATGCTCAACGACCCGCTGAGCATCGAAGTGAGCCCGCGCAACGTGGCCGCCAACACCGTCAAGCAATGGGTGGTGACGGTGGACAAGAAGCGCAAGCCGGAGCTGTTCATCCACCTCATGCGCAAGAACCACTGGAAACAGGTGCTGGTATTCGCCAAAACCCGCAACGGCGTTGATGCACTGGTTGAAAAACTCCAGGGCATGGGCGTCAACGCCGATGGCATTCACGGCGACAAACCTCAAGCCACTCGTCAGCGGGCACTGGACCGTTTCAAGGCCAGCGAGGTCCAGATTCTGGTCGCCACTGACGTCGCTGCCCGTGGGCTGGATATCGAAGACTTGCCGCTGGTGGTGAATTTCGACCTGCCAATCGTTGCCGAGGATTACATCCACCGTATCGGCCGTACCGGCCGGGCGGGCTCCACTGGGGAAGCGATTTCCCTGGTCTGTGCCGATGAAGTGAATCTGCTGTCAGCCATCGAAACCCTGACCCGTCAGACATTGTCCCGGCAGATGGAGCAGGATTTCGAGCCTGAGCATAGGGTGCCGGACACCGATGCCAGTGGCCAGGTCATCAAAAAACCGAAAAAGCCGAAGAAACCGAAAACCTCGGGCGGTGGCGGCAAGCGCAACCTGGGTAAGTGGGTGGACAGCGGCGACTCCTCGCCCGTGGAACCTTCGGTCAAGCCTGTGCGAAAAGTGCCGGTGTTCAATACTGGGCCGCGTAAGCGTAAGCCTTGAAATCAAAGGCCTCCTGGGGACCTGTAGGAGCTGTCGAGCGAAGCGAGGCTGCGATCTTTTGATCTTTCGCTCGAGATTCAACTGTCTGGAGAAAGATCGCAGCCTCGTTTCACTCGTCAGCTCCCACGGATTCAACCCTTCAAGAATTCCACCATCCCCAACCCTGCCGCCCGGCCGCTGGCAAAGCAGGCCGTCAGCAGGTAGCCGCCAGTCGGCGCTTCCCAATCGAGCATTTCCCCGGCGCAGAACACGCCGGGTAGCTGCTTGAGCATCAGGCGTTCGTCCAGGGCTTCGAAGGTCACGCCGCCGGCACTGCTGATGGCTTCGTCCAAGGGTCGGGTTTTCACCAGGGCAACCGGCAAGGCCTTGATCGCCTGGGCCAGCTGCGCCGGCTCAGAGAAACAACCGGCAGGCGTGAGTTCGCGCAACAGCGCGGCCTTGACCCCGTCGATCCCCAACTGACTATGCAAGTGCTTGGCCATCGAGCGTGAACCGCGAGGTTTGCTCAGTGCTTGGTGGATTTTGTCCACAGGCCGTCCCGGCAGTAGGTCCAGATGGATCGTCGCGCTGCCGTGTTGGTTGATGGCTTCGCGAATCGGTGCCGACAGGGCATAGATCAGGCTGCCCTCGATGCCCGTGCTGGTGATCACACATTCGCCGAGACGCGGCACATCATCGTTCAGGCCAATGGCGATGTTTTTCAGCGGGGCACCGGCGAATTTGCTGACCATCAGATCACTCCAGGCCTGCACTTCGAATCCGCAATTACTCGGCTGCAATGGCGCAAGGACTACGCCGCGCTGTTGAAGCGGCAGCATCCAGGCACCGTCGGAGCCCAGGCGTGACCAACTGCCGCCGCCCAGCGCCAGCAATGTCGCGTTGGGCTGCAGTTTTTTTTCACCGTCCGGGGCCGCTATTCGCAGGCTGCCGTCGGGGTTCCAGCCGAGCCAGCGATGGCGCGTGTGGATGACCACGCCGGCATCGCGCAGGCGTTTGAGCCAGGCACGCAGCAGCGGGGCGGCTTTCATGTCGGTCGGAAACACCCGCCCGGAGCTGCCGACAAAGGTGTCGATGCCCAGTTCGTGAATCCATTTGCACAATTGATCCGCGCCGAATGCCCGCAGCAGTGGGGCGATATTCGGCGCGCGTTCGGCGTAGCGGGACACAAAGGCCGGGAAGGCTTCCGAGTGGGTGATGTTCATGCCACCGACACCGGCCAGCAGAAACTTCCTGCCCACCGAAGGCATGCCGTCGTACAGATCGACCTGAATACCGGCCTGGCTTAACACCTCGGCCGCCATCAGACCGGCAGGGCCGCCGCCGATGATGGCGACGTTTGGGGCGGAAGGCTTGGCGGCTTGGGTCATGGCGAGCTATGTCTGGCGGATCAGGGACGGCATTCTATCAGCTCGGTTCACATGAACTGAGGTCGGTAATCTCCGTAGGAGCTGTCGAGCGAAGCAAGGCTGCGATCTTGTCCCAGACAATTGAGTCGTGAGCGAAAGATCAAGATCAAAAGATCGCAGCCTTCGGCAGCTCCTACGGGTTATCCACAGGCCGTTCCACAGGCATTGTGGGTAACGCGACCAGCTTTCAATGACAACCTGATGACTCCCAGACCTTTTGGGCGCTGTGGTGCAGGATCCCGTGGCGTCGGGCCAGGGCCTGACGGTCCTTGCTGTACCCGCCACCGATCACGCCGACCACCGGGATGTCCCGTCCCAGGCAGTGGCGCATGACGCTCTCGTCCCGGGCGGCGAGGCCTTCGTCTGTCAGCTTCAGATAACCGAGGGCGTCGTCCTTGTGTACATCGACCCCGGCGTCGTACAGCACCAGGTCGGGCTGGTAGAGCGGCAGCAGGTAGTTGAGCGCATCGTCCACCACCTTCAGGTAAGCGGCATCCTCCATGCCCATCGGCAACGGAATGTCCCAGTCGCTGTGAGCCTTGCGTGCAGGAAAATTCTTTTCGCAGTGCAAGGAAACTGTCACTGCGTCCGGGGTGTCATGGAGTATTCGGGCGGTACCGTCGCCCTGATGCACATCGCAGTCGAAAATAAGCACCCGCGAAACTCGGCCGCTGGCCAGGAAATACCGGCTGATCACCGCCAGGTCATTGAATATGCAAAACCCGGCCGGGTGGTCGTAGTGGGCGTGATGGGTGCCTCCGGCCAGGTGACAGGCCAGGCCATGTTCGAGTGCCTGTTCGGCCGCCAGCAGCGAACCGCCCACGGCGCGTACCGTTCGGCGGGCCAGGGCTTCGCTCCAGGGCAGGCCAAGTCGCCGTTGGTCCTCGCGAGACAACTCGCCGCTCATGTAGCGTTCGATATAAGCGCGGTCGTGGGCCAGGGCCAGGATCTGTGGCGGGCACAGCGAGGGGCGCAGCAGGTCGGCGTCGCGGGTCAGGCCGCTGTCGACCAGGTGATCGCGCAACAGGCGGAATTTATCCATGGGGAAACGGTGTTCCGCCGGGAATTCGGGGCTGTAGTCTTCGTGATAGATAAGCGGCAGCGGCATGGTGTTTTCAGCGGTGATTGAGTGACGGATCCTACCAGCGATGTAGACTCAGGGGGATGGGAAGGGAGTGATGATGGAGCCGATACTGGAACTGGAAAGTGCGCGGCTGATTTTGCGGCAGTGGCGCGATGATGACTTGTCGGAATTTGCCGCCATGTCTGCCGATCCGCAGGTGATGCGTTATTTTCCGGCGCGCCTGAGCCGTCTGGAAAGCGCGGCGCTGATCGGGCGCGTGCGTGGGCATTTTGCCGAGCATGGTTTTGGTTTGTGGGCGCTGGAGCGCAAGGACACCGGGGCCTTCATTGGCTTTACCGGGCTGGGTGTGGTTGGGTTCGACGCGCATTTCACTCCGGCAATCGAGATCGGCTGGCGCCTGGCCCGGGAGCACTGGGGGCTGGGTTATGCCAGTGAAGCGGCATGGACTGCATTGCGTTGTGCCTTCGACCAGTTGGCGGTAGACGAAGTGGTGGCATTCACCTCTGTCGATAACCTGCCATCGCAAAAGGTCATGCAGGCCATCGGCATGCACCATGACCCGGTTGACGACTTCGAGCACCCAAAACTCGCAGTCGATCACCCGTTGCGTCACCATGTGCTCTATCGCATCAACCGTGAGCAGTGGCTACAGACACTGCACGGTTAGCCGACACGGACGTTTACACTGCCCGCCTGAATGGCCCGGGCCAACAATCGATCCACCGCCGCAGCACAGACTGCGCGGTATTGCGCTGTGTGAGGAAAGTCTGAAATGAGCCACGTGCTGGAAGATCTGGTTGACCTGCTGACCCTGGAACCGATCGAAGAGAACCTGTTTCGCGGTCGCAGCCAGGACCTGGGGTTCCGCCAACTGTTCGGCGGCCAGGTGCTGGGCCAGTCGTTGTCGGCGGCCAGCCAGACCGTGGAGCAGGCCCGTCATGTGCATTCGATGCACGGTTATTTCCTGCGTCCGGGTGACGCGGCGTTGCCGGTGGTCTACCAAGTGGACCGGGTACGTGACGGCGGCAGCTTCAGTACTCGCCGGGTAACCGCCATCCAGAAGGGCAACCCGATCTTTACTTGCAGTGCGTCATTCCAGTACGACGAACAGGGCTTCGAGCATCAGAGTGCCATGCCGCAAGTCGTCGGGCCGGAGAACCTGCCGTCCGAGCTGGAATTGACCCAGCAGCGAGCGCACCTGCTACCCGAGCACATGCGTGAAAAACTGCTGTGCCCCAAGCCGATCGAGGTGCGCCCGGTCACGGAAAAAGACCCTTACAACCCGCAACCGGCCGATCCGGTCAAGTATGTGTGGTTCCGGGCCGATGGTGCCTTGGCGGATTCGCCGGCCTTGCACAAATACCTGCTGGCCTACGCGTCGGACTTTGGCCTGTTGACCACTTCGCTGCTGCCCCATGGCAAGTCGGTGTGGCACAAAGATATGCAGGTCGCCAGCCTTGACCACGCGTTGTGGTTCCACGCCGACCTGCGCGCCGATGACTGGTTGCTCTACGCCATGGACAGCCCGTGGGCCGGCAATTCCCGCGGTTTTTCCCGTGGTAGCGTGTTCAACCGCGCCGGGCAACTGGTGGCATCGGTCACCCAGGAAGGCCTGATCCGCCATCGCAAGGACTGGGCATGAGTTTGTGCGATGTGCGGCACTGGGTGTTCGACATGGATGGCACGCTGACCGTCGCCGTGCATGATTTTGCGGCGATCCGCGTGGCCCTGGCGATCCCGGCCGAAGACGACATCCTCACCCATCTGGCGGCGTTACCGGCCGACGAAGCTGCGGCCAAACATGCCTGGCTGCTGGAACACGAACGGGACCTGGCGCTGGGCTCCAAGCCGGCGCCGGGGGCGGTTGAGTTGGTGCGAGAACTGGCGGGGCGTGGCCATCGCCTGGGTATCCTGACCCGTAACGCCCGCGAGCTGGCCCATGTGACCCTCGAGGCCATTGGCCTGGCGGACTGTTTTGCCGTGGAGGATGTGCTGGGTCGCGACGAAGCGCCGCCCAAGCCTCATCCTGGCGGTCTGTTGAAGCTGGCCGAGGCCTGGAATGTGGCGCCCGAGGCCATGGTGATGGTGGGCGATTACCGCTTCGACCTGGACTGTGGCCGTGCAGCGGGTGCGCGGACGGTACTGGTGAACCTGCTGGACAATCCGTGGCCGGAGCTGACTGATTGGCATGCTCGGGATTGTGGGGCGTTGCGGCGGATGCTTTCGGCTTGAGAGTTGTGTGGCCTGACTAACCGCCTTCGCGGGCTTGCTCGCGAAGGGGCCTTCCCGGCCGACGCAAGGCTCATTGACTGAACAAAGCCTTCTGCCCCTCCGCTGAATTGAACATCCCATCCCCATCATGCCCCACCCCGGGCACTTCGATCAGCCGCTGATTCAGCCCCTCTGGGTGGCGTCGAGTCAGGTAGTCGAAAAAGTAATGGCCGCGCAGTAACCGATACGGCCCCTGGGTTTGCGCTTCACAGCTTTTATCCAGCGCTGGATGTTGTGGGTCGATGTCCAGTTGCCCGAGCAGATAAACGATGTCGCGTTTGACGTAGTTTCCTTCCAGTTGCGCAGGCGTTTGCCCGGCGGCAAAGTCAGGCAGGTTCTGCAGGCCATATTTCCAGTGATTGAAGCCGGGGCAGCTGGCTGGGTCGAAAGCCATGGGGCGTTGTGCGTCGAAGTAGGCATAGGACGACGGATTGGCGATGACAAAACGCGGATTGATCCGGTATTGGCCGTGGGCGAGCAGGGCATAGCGCTGGACCACCTGGGCGCCGCCGGAATGGCCCGCGATGACGATCTCCTTCACTTCGGGAAATTGCTGCCGGTCACTGACTCGGGCAACGATGTCGTCGAGGACCTGGAAGGAACTGACCGGATTCGGTCCTGTGGATAAGCCTGCGGCCATCCAGTTGTTGCCTTGCCAGCGCAGGATGTCATTGGGCAACTGATGGCGAGCTACGTCCTGTTCGTTAAGAAACTGCGGGGCGATGATCAGGGTCGTGGCCAGTTGACCGGCCTGCTCGGCGGCTTTTTCGGCGCTGTGCAAATAGGTGTCGGCATTGCGTAGCCGGCCATGGAGGATTATCAGCACGCGCTGGATAGACGCAGGGGGCGGGCTCACGGCGACGGCCATGGCGCCGCCCTTGAGTTGCAGTCGTCCTTGCGCGACGACCTTCACGCCATGTTCGTCTGCCTGGGCACAGGTGCAGCACAGCACCAGTGCAATCAATGTGCCCCACTTCATTTACAGGGCTTTCGCCGCGAAGGTATCGCATTGGCCGACCTGGCCCTGGGCGAACCCGGCCTTGAACCAGCGAACCCGTTGTGCCGAGGTGCCGTGGGTAAAGGAGTCCGGCACCACGCGGCCCTGGCCTTGTTGCTGCAAGCGGTCATCGCCGATGGCATTGGCGGCGTTCAAGGCTTCTTCAATGTCGCCTGGTTCAAGCCAGTTCAGGCGTTTTTGCGCATGGTTGGCCCAGACGCCCGCCAGGCAATCGGCCTGCAACTCCTGACGCACCAGCAAACCACCGTCGCCTTCCATCTGCCGGCCTTGCTGGCGAGCTTCCTGGATTTTCGCCGACACACCGAGCAGGGTCTGCACATGGTGTCCGACTTCATGAGCGATGACGTAGGCCTGGGCGAAGTCCCCCGCGGCAGAGAAGCGTTGGGACATTTCCTTGAAGAAGCTCATGTCCAGGTAGACCTGCCGGTCCGCCGGGCAATAGAACGGGCCAGTGGCTGAAGATGCGAGGCCGCAGGCCGAATTGACCCGGCCACTGAACAACACCAGTTTCGGTTGCTGATACTGGCGCCCGGCCTGTTGGAAAACCTGGCCCCAGGTGTCTTCGGTGTCACCCAGAATCGAACGGACGAATTCAGCCTGTTCGTCATTGGCCGGTGGCGCCTGGCGGGTTTGTGAGGAGGCGGGAGCAGACGTCTGGTCCATTTGCCCGGTCAGTTGCCCGAGGATTTGCATGGGGTCCTGGCCGGTGATCCAGCCGATGCCGACGATCAGGATGATGGCCGTCAGGCTCAACCCCTTGCCGCCGCCGAAACGCATCCCACCGCCGCCTCCGCCACCGTCGCCGCGGGCGTCCACCACGTTGTCACTGCGGCGACCTTTTTTCCATAACATGTGGGAATCCTCTGATTGACCGTGTGAAGAGTGTTGCCGCTGAGTGGGATTGCTGCCAGTTCACGGACAGACATTTGCGGTAAGTCTAGCTTTTGGGGCTCAGGGTGCGCGACATGTCTGAAGCGTTCAGGCAATCGCCGCGGGTTTTGGTTCATCAGGGACAAATTCATATTCGGTTCCAGAATTTGCATTACACTTTGAATATTTTAGAATCGACAGACATTTCATCTGGATATCCCCATGGCTGGCAGTCAAATCGAACGGGTCTTCAATGTGCTGGAAAGTCTCGCCAGCGATCCCCGTGGCTGGCCGCTGCTAGGGTTGGCGGAGCAATTGCAGATCCCCAAGAGCGCCACGCACCGCTTGCTCGCCGAACTGATGCGCCTGGGTTACGTGCGTCAGAATCCTGAGAACCTGCGTTATCACCTGTCGACCAGGCTGGTCGCCATGGGCTTTCGCTACCTGTCGCGCAGTGGCGCGGACATTGTGCAGCCAGTGCTCGATCGGCTGGCCCGGGAAACCGGCGAACTGGTGCGTCTGGGGGTCATCGAAGGGGAGCGCCAGACCTGGATCGCCAAGTCCCAGGGCGCGCGGTCCGGCTTACGGTACGACCCGGACATGGGCCGCGAGGCGCCGTTGTTCTATACCGCGTCGGGCCATGCCTGGCTGGCGTGCATGAGCGACGCCGAGGCTCTGGCACTGGTGGAACGCCAGGCTGCTCAAATGCCAGCGGACGTGGGGCCAAACGCGCCGCGCAGCACGCCTGAACTGCTCGAATACCTTCGCCTGGCGCGTGAACAAGGTTATGCCTGTGTCGAGGAAAGCTCAGCGGTCGGCACCTCAGCCATTGCCGCAGTGGTCCATCATCCGTTGGATGGCCGGGTCGTCGGCGTGCTCAGCATTGCCGGGCCCAGCGCGCGGATGACACGGGCGAGGCTGCATGAACTGGCACCGACCTTGTTGGCGTTTACCGAGGAGTTGTCGCAAGCCAGTCAGGCCTCGGAGTTGTTCAGCTGAATCCGCAGCCTCAGGTATTGAACATGTGCGAGCGCGGTCTCGTTAGTCGCAAGCAGGCTTCGCTGTCACCTATCACGCAATGCAGGATTCTTACATGACCCTCAGCACTCCGCTTTCCGGCGTCAATCAGGCCTTCAAGGGCATCCTGCTTATTTTGGTCGCGACGTTTCTGTTCTCCAGCCATGACGCCTTGTCAAAATACCTTTCGGGCTTCTATCCGATCATCATGGTGGTGTGGGCCCGTTATCTGGTGCATACCCTGTTGATGGCGGGTATTTTCCTGCCGCGCTCGGGGCTGCGGGTCCTGCGTACCAAGCGCCCGTTGTGGCAGCTGGCTCGGGCGTTGTGCCTGTTGGGCACCAGTCTGTTCTTCACCACGGCTTTGCTGTACATCCCCTTGGCCGAGGCGACCGCGGTCAACTTCCTGGCTCCCGTACTGGTCACTGCGTTGTCGGTGCCATTGCTCGGCGAGCACGTGACGCGCGGCCAATGGATCGCGGTGATCTTCGGCTTTATTGGGGTGTTGATCATTGTTCATCCCGGCGGGGATCTGTTCACCCCGGCGGTGTTGTTGCCGTTCTGTTCAGCGCTGTTTTTCTGTTTTTATCAACTGCTCACGCGCAAGCTCAGCGAGATCGACAGCCCCACCACCAGCAACTTCTTCGCCGGCCTGTGTAATACGTTGGTGATGAGCGCGTTGGTGCCATTCTTCTGGCAAGTGCCAAGCTTGCTGCACGGGGTGATGATGTTGGCGCTGGGCGCCTGTGGGATGACGGCGCACCTGATGCTGACCCAGGCCTTCCGGTATGCCGCCCCGGCGCTGCTCGCGCCGTTCGGGTATTGCCAGATCGTGTTTGCCGGCCTGTTGGGTTGGTTGCTGTTCAGCCACACGCCGACGCTGACTACGGTGGTCGGCATCGCGCTGATTTGTCTCAGTGGGTTGGCGGCGGCGTGGCAACAGCGGCGGGGGTAAACGGACCTGTGGAGGAGGTTAATTGTGGGAGCAAGGCTTGCTCCCACAGCGGGGGATGGATCAGTTTTCCAGGGTTGGGATCTTGCGCGGCGCCATGAAGTACAACCAGGTCAGGGCAATGAAGTACATCGCCGGGATCAGGGTGAACAGCACGGTGTAGTTGTTATTGGTCACCGTGAGGATGTGGCCCACCAACTGGGTCATGAACATCCCGCCGATGGCCGCGCACATGCCGCCGAAACCGAACACCGTACTCATCATGTGTTTGGGCGTGTAGTCCATCACCAGGCTCCAGATGTTGGCGGTCCAGGCCTGGTGTGCACCGATGGCCAGGGAGATGGCAAACACCGCCACCCAAAGGCTGCTGGTGCCAGCGGCCATGATCACGCCAATGATGCAGCAGGCGAACAGCAGCATGGAGACCAGTCGTGCCTTGATCGGATTAAGACCGCGACCGATCAGGAACGAAGACAGGATCCCGCCGCCCACGCTGCCGAAGTCGGCGGTGAGGTAGATGATGATCAGCGGGATGCCCATCTGGGTCACGTTGATGCCCAGGTTGTATTGCTGGTTCAGGAACGGCGGCAGCCAGTAGAGGTAGAACCAGAACACGGGTGCTGTGATCGCGTAGGCCAGGGCAAACGCCCAGGTGCCACGCATGCGCAGGATTCGGGAGAAGGGCACGCGGGACTGGTCCGGTTCGTCTTGGGCCTGGATGTAATTCAGTTCCGACTGTTTGACGGTGGGGTGATCTTCCGGGTTGAAGTATTTCAGGCCCCAGAACAGCAGCCAGATCCCGCCCAGCGCGGCCATGCACAGGAACGCAGCCTGCCAGCCCCAGACGTGCAGGACCAGCGGCAGCAACATCGGGGTGAACATCGCGCCGACGTTGGTCCCGGCGTTGAAAATACCGGTAGCCACGGCCCGTTCACCGGCCGGGAACCACAGCCGCGTGGTCTTCACGCAGGCCGGGTAGTTGGCCGCTTCGGTCAGGCCCAGGATGAGGCGGCAGACCATAAAGCCCACCGCCGATGTGGCCAGGCCATGGGCGCCGGTCGCCAGGCTCCAGAGCAGCACGGCGCAGAAGAACACGCGCTTGACGCCGATCCGGTCAATCAGCCGACCTTGCAGCACGAAGCCGACGGCGTAGCCCACCTGGAACCAGAAGTTGATGTTGGCGTAATCCATCGCCGTCCAGCTCATTTCCTTGGCGAGAATAGGCTGCATCACGCCCAGGGCGGCGCGGTCGATGTAGTTCAGGGTGGTGGCGAAAAACACCAGGGCGAGCATGCCCCAACGGGTTTTGCCCACGGCCAGGGCGCCATGGATCTTGTCGCCGATACCACCGGTCGTGGTACTCAGGCTTGGAGCCATGCGGGAACTTTGGGAAGGAATCATAGCGTATACCCGTTTTTGAAATTCTTATGATTGGTCTGGGTCTGTCCATTGATGCCAGCGGCCAGGGCCCGCGTCAATGTGGTGCCGATGGTGCGCAGCGGACAAAAAATCGTCAATTCGGCAAAAGGCATTTTGTTCGATAATCGCCCATAAAACTAACTGGATGGTACATATTAATTGCTGAAAGAAACCGGCAGCTCAATAATCGACTCATTCCTTCAAAAGCGGCGCACCTTCTGTAGCCGATGCCTGTCCCGGGAGCCGAAGTCATGCAGCGTTCCATTGCCACCGTATCCTTGAGCGGTACCCTGCCGGAAAAACTCGAAGCCATTGCCGCCGCCGGTTTTGACGGGGTAGAGATTTTCGAGAACGACCTTCTCTACTACGACGGCAGCCCTCGGGAAATCAGGCAGATGTGCGCCGACCTGGGTATTGCCATTACGTTGTTCCAGCCGTTTCGTGACTTCGAAGGCTGCCGTCGCGATCGTCTGGCGCGCAACCTGGAGCGGGCCGAGCGCAAGTTCGATCTGATGCAGGAACTGGGCACCGACCTGGTGCTGGTGTGCAGCAACGCCTCGGCCGACAGCGTCGGCGATGAACGGATTTTGATCGATGACCTGCGGTTGCTGGCTGAACGTGCTGGTTCGCGCGGCCTGCGCATCGGCTACGAGGCGCTCGCCTGGGGCCGGCACGTGAATACTTATCAACAGGTCTGGAACATCGTGCGCCAAGCCGATCATCCAAGCCTGGGTGTGTTGCTCGACAGCTTCCACACCTTGTCCCTCAAGGGCGACCCGAGTGCCATCGCCGAGATCCCCGGCGACAAGATCTTTTTCGTGCAAATGGCAGACGCGCCGATCCTGGCGATGGATGTCCTGGAGTGGAGCCGGCATTTCCGGTGCTTCCCCGGCCAGGGCGAGTTCGATTTGCCGGGCTTCCTGGCGCCGATCATCAAGAGCGGCTACACCGGGCCGCTGTCGCTGGAGATCTTCAACGACGGTTTCCGCGCCGCACCGCCAAGGGCCAACGCCGCCGACGGTTTGCGTTCGCTGCTGTACCTGGAAGAAAAAACCCGTCAACGCCTGGCCGAAGAAGCTGCGCCTACCAGCAACGCCGATATCCTGTTCGCCACACCGCCGGCCAGCGAATACAACGGCATTGAGTTTCTGGAGTTCGCCGTCGACGATAACCTCGGTGCCAAGCTGTCCCACTGGCTGGAACGGCTGGGGTTCGTCAAGGCGGGTCAGCATCGCTCCAAGAACGTGAGCCTGCTGCGCCAGGGCGATATCAACCTGATCCTCAACGGCGAGCCGTATTCCTTCGCCCACAGCTTTTTCGAAGCCCACGGACCGTCGCTGTGCGCCACCGCCGTGCGGGTCAAAAACAGCGCCAGCGCCCTGGAACGGGCCGTGGCCTACAAGGGCCAACCCTATCGCGGGTTGGTGGGGCCCAACGAATTGGAGCTGGCGGCGGTGCGAGCGCCGGACGGCAGCCTGATCTACCTGGTGGACCAGGAGGCTGACGTTTATGGCACCGACTTCAACCTGCAGCCCGGTGCTGTCATCGGGGCTGGCCTCAAGCGTATCGACCACATGGCGATGGCGCTGCCGGCCGACAGCCTCGACAGTTGGGTGCTGTTCTACAAGAGCCTGCTGGATTTCGAAGCCGACGATGAAGTGGTGTTGCCCGACCCGTACGGTCTGGTAAAAAGCCGCGCCCTGCGTAGTCGCTGCAGTTCGATCCGGCTACCGCTGAACATTTCCGAGAACCGCAACACCGCGATCTCACACGCGCTGTCGAGTTATCGCGGCTCCGGCGTGCATCACATCGCCTTCGACTGCGATGACATCTTCGCCCAGGTCAGCCGCGCCAAAGAGGCCGGCGTGCCGTTGCTGGACATTCCGCTCAATTATTACGACGACTTGGCGGCGCGCTTCGATTTCGACGAGGAGTTTCTCAGCGAACTGGCGTATTTCAACGTGTTGTACGACCGTGATGCCCAGGGCGGCGAGTTGTTTCACGTCTATACAGAGCCGTTCGAAGGGCGGTTTTTCTTTGAGATCATTCAACGCAAGAACGGTTATGCCGGTTACGGCGCGGCCAACGTCGCGGTACGGCTGGCGGCCATGGCCAAGTCTCGTAGTGGTGGCTTGCGGCATGCCAAGTTGTAGGGAAATCGTAAATGCAGCCGTAAAGGGCAACGCCGTGACTTCCTTCACTGCACGGTCCGGCCCATAATCGCCAGCTGTGCAGTGATGGTCGTGAGCCCACAATGACTATAAATTCAGAGCTTTGCGCAGTCCTCGACGAACCTGTCGTCCCGCCGCGCAAGAGTCGCAAGAACAACCCGGAGAAAACCCGGGAAAACATTCTTCAGGAAGCCATCGTCGAGTTCGTCCAGCAGGGCCTGTCCGGGGCCCGGGTCGACGCCATCGCCGAACGCATCCACACCTCCAAGCGCATGATCTATTACTACTTCGGCAGCAAGGAGCAGTTATACGTCGAGGTGCTGGAAAAGCTCTACGGTGATATCCGCAACACCGAGAGCCGCTTGCACCTGGCGGAGCTGGCCCCGGTCGATGCTATTCGGCGCCTGGTGGAGTTCACCTTCGACCACCATGACCGCAACGTGGATTTCGTGCGCATCGTCTGCATCGAGAACATCCACAACGCCGAATACGTCAAGCATTCAGGCACGATCAAGGCGATGACCAATACCATCCTTGATTCCCTGGGCGTGATCTTGCGTCGGGGCGCCGAAGAGGGCGTGTTTCGCGCCGGCCTTGAGCCGCTGGATGTGCATTTGCTGATCAGCTCGTTCTGTTTTTACCGGGTGTCCAACCGCCAGACGTTCGGTGAGATTTTCCAGATCGACCTGTCGGATGAGGCGATCAAGCAGCGGCATCGGCAGATGGTTTGCGACTCGGTGTTGCGCTATCTACAGGCCTGACTCTGAATCTATGTGGGAGCGAGCAGGCTCGCTCCCACAAGGGATTATCACCGGGCTTTCAGTGATTCATGCTCTGGAAATGCTCCAGCATCCGCTGCGCATCCGGCACGACGCCACTGAACAGTTCGAACGCCTTCACCGCCTGGAACACCGCCATATTGCCGCCATCCAGCGTGCGGCAACCCAAGGCGCGGGCGTTGCGCAGCAGTTCGGTTTCCAGTGGGAAGTACACGATTTCCGCGACCCACAATTGGCCGCGCAACAGTTCGACCGGTACCGGCATGCCCGGCAGTTTCGCCATGCCCATGGGGGTGGTGTTCACTAGGCCGTCCGCTTCGGCCATGGCGGTGGGCAAATCATGCCCGGCCCGGGCGCGGCCAGCGCCGAAGTGTTGATTCAAGTTGTTGGCCAGCGCCTGGGCACGGCTCACCTCGACATCAAAAATGCTCAGCGTCTCTACGCCTTCTGCCAATAGCGCGTGGGCAACGGCCGCGCCAGCGCCACCGGCACCCATCTGGACCACGTGCCGGCGCGAAACATCACCCAGGCCGCGGCGAAAACCTTCGGCAAACCCCAGGCAATCGGTGTTGTGGCCGATGCGCTTGCCATCCTTCAACACCACGGTATTCACTGCGCCGATGCCTCGGGCCTCGGGTGATAACTCATCCAGCAGCGCGATGATCGCCTGCTTGCAGGGAAAGGTGATGTTCAGGCCGGTGAAGTTCATGCGCTCGGCGGCCACCAGCAAATCGGGCAAGGCACCGCTGTCGAGTTTCAATGCATCGAGGTCGATCAGCCGATAGAGGTAACGCATGCCCTGGGCATCGCCTTCATGCTCATGAAGGGCAGGCGTACGAGACGCCTGGATGCCCGCGCCGATCAGGCCGGCGAGCACAGTGATATTCGACATGCTCATCAACCCTTCAACCGCTGACTGAAATGTTCAAGGGCCAGGCGATAACCATGGCTGCCAAACCCGCACATCACGCCGATGGCGACGGATGAGACGAAGGAGTGATGGCGGAACGTTTCGCGGGCGTGGACGTTGGACAGGTGAACTTCGATCACCGGGATTTCACTGGCCACTAGGGCGTCGCGGATTGCCACCGATGTGTGGGTCCAGGCCGCCGGGTTGATGACGATACCGGCACACCGGCCACGGGCGCCGTGAATCCAGTCCAGCAGTTCACCTTCCTGGTTGGTCTGGCGAAACTCCACCGCCAGGCCGAATTCTTCCGCAGCGCGGCCACAGAGTGCCGAGATATCAGCCAGGGTTTCGTGGCCGTAGGTCGCCGGCTCGCGGGTGCCGAGCAGGTTCAGATTCGGGCCGTTGAGCACCAGAACGATCGGTGGCATCGCAGTTTCTCCACATTTTTATTGTTGGTGTCGGCGGGTTTCAGCCGGTGGAGATAAATTGTACTAAATGGTTAATTTGGTCAAATAAAGCCGCCGTCATCGGCCAATAAGTGTTCGATGATCGAACACGGCCTTCAGGCTCGATAATTGGGGATGGAAACTGTGGCGAGGGGATTTATCCCCGATCGAGTGCGCAGCGCTCGCAAAATGCCAGACAAGACAGAAGGCTCAAGGGCTGCTTCGCAGCCCAGCGGGGATAAATCCCCTCGCCACAAATGAACCCCTGACCACAGGGGCTGGTGCAATGCTTAACGCCGAGTCAGCAACACCCCGGATTCCATGTGATGGGTCCAGGGGAATTGATCGAACAACGCGCAGCGAGTGACGCGGTGAGTGTCGTGCAGTTGCGCGATGTTGGCGGCGAGGGTTTCGGGGTTGCACGAGATGTAGAGGATGTTCTCGAATCGCCGGGTCAGTTCGCAGGTGTCCGGGTCCATGCCCGCGCGGGGCGGATCGACGAAGACGCTGCCGAATTCGTAGCTTTTCAGGTCGATGCCGTGCAAGCGCCGGAACGGGCGGACTTCGTTCAGGGCTTCGGTCAGTTCTTCGGCCGACAAGCGCACCAGCGTTACGTTATCCACGGCGTTTTCGCTGAGGTTGCTCAGCGCGGCGTTCACCGAAGTCTTGCTGATTTCGGTCGCCAACACCTTACGCACACGGGTTGCCAGGGGCAGGGTGAAGTTGCCGTTGCCGCAGTACAACTCCAGCAGATCGTCGCTGCGATCCCCCAAGGCTTCATAAGCCCAGTTGAGCATCTTCTGGTTTACCGTGCCGTTGGGCTGGGTGAACGCGCCTTCAGGCTGGCGATAGCTGAAGGTACGGCCGCCCACGTCGAGTTTTTCCACCACGTAATCATGGCCGATCACTTCCCGTTTGCCCTTGGAGCGACCAATGATGCTGACGCCCAGGTCGCTCGCCAGTTTCGAGGCCGCTGCGTGCCAGTGCTCGTCCAGTGGGCGGTGATAACACAGGGTGATCATCGCATCGCCGGCCAGGGTGGTCAGGAACTCCACCTGGAACAGCTTGTGGCTCAGGAGCGCACTGGCCTGCCATGCCGCCTTGAGTTGCGGCATCAACTGGTTGATGCGCAGGCTGGCGATGGGAAATTCCTCGATGAGGATCGGGGTACGCTTATCGTCCTGGGAGAACATCGCGTAATGCCGTTCGCCGGCTTCGCGCCACAGGCGGAACTCGGCCCGCAGGCGGAAGTTTTTCAGCGGTGAGTCGAACACCGCAGGCTCCGGTGCATCGAATGGCGCGAGCAGGTCACGCAAGCGGGTGACCTTGTCCTGGAGCTGAGCGGCGTAGGCCTGGGCATCAAAAGTCATGCGTTGAACCAACCCAACTTGATCACGAACAGAATCGACAGGATGACCAGCGCCGGGTTCAGCTCACGGCCGCGCCCGGACACCAGTTTGATGGCGGTCCAGGCAATGAAGCCGAAAGCGATGCCGTTGGCGATGGAATAAGTGAACGGCATCGCCAGGGCGGTAATCACCACTGGGGCGGCGACGGTGATGTCGTCCCAGTCGATCTCCGCCAGGCCCGAGGTCATCAGTACGGCCACGAACAGCAAGGCCGGCGCAGTGGCGAAGGGCGGGACACTGGCGGCCAGCGGCGAGAAGAACAGCGCCAGCAGGAACAGAATCGCCACCACGATGGCGGTCAGGCCGGTGCGGCCGCCAGCGCTGACGCCCGCCGCCGATTCGATGTAGCTGGTGGTGGTGGAGGTGCCCAGCAGCGAACCGGCCATGGCGGCGGTGCTGTCGGCGATCAGTGCGCGGCCCATCTTCGGCATGTGGCCGTCCTTGCCCATCAACCCGGCGCGCTTGGCGACGCCGATCAGGGTGCCGGAGTTGTCGAACAGGTCGACGAAGAGGAAGGCGAAGATCACGCTGACCAGGCCGATGTCCAGGGCGCCCTTGATGTCCAGTTGCAGGAATGTCGGGGCCAGGGACGGTGGCGCGGAGATGACGCCGCCGAACGGGGTGAAGCCCATCAGGATCGAGACGATGGTGACCGCCAGGATGCCGATCAGGACCGCCCCGCGCACTTTCAGTGCTTCGAGGGCAACGATCAGGACAAAGCCGAGGGTCGCGAGGATCGGAGCCGGTTGCTTCAAGTCGCCGAGGCCGACCATGGTGGCCGGGTTCTTCACCACGATGCCGGCGTTGCTCAGGGCGATCAGCGCCAGGAACAGGCCGATACCGGCGGCAATGGCTGAGCGCAGGGGCAGCGGGATGCTGTTGATGATCCACTCGCGGATGCGAAAGATCGACAGTAGGAAGAACAGCACGGCGGAAATGAACACCGCGCCCAGCGCCACTTGCCAGGTGTGGCCCATGTGCAGGACCACGGTGTAGGTAAAGAAGGCGTTCAGGCCCATGCCCGGCGCGAGGGCGATCGGGTAGTTGGCGATCAGGCCCATGACCGTGGAGCCGATGGCCGCCGCCAGGCAGGTGGCGACGAACACCGCGCCCTTGTCCATTCCGGTTTCGCCGAGGATGCTCGGGTTGACGAACAGAATGTAGGCCATGGCCAGGAAGGTCGTGACGCCCGCCAGAATCTCGGTTCGCACGTTGGTGTTGTGTGCCTTGAGTTGAAACAGCCTTTCCAGCATGTCTGCTCCCCGTGGCGCGTCCGGCGCCGTGAATGTATTGACCTCAACAGCAAAGCACAGACCGCCAGGGGCGCCCGGGAATTTTCTGTGGGTCGGAAAAAGCCGCGCATCATACCAGCAGCGTGGCGCTGTGGCTGCGATCGTCGTCGATGTTTTGCCAACGCGCCAAGTGGGCCATACTGCGCGCGGTTCCGGGAGGTATATATGTATCGCATGAATAAAAAATTGGCGGCCGCAGTGGGGTGCGCGCTGGGCCTGTGGTTGCCCGGGCAGGCCGTCAATGCTGCGTCGGCGCCGCCCCTGAGCGAGGTCAAGGTGCTCAAGGTCGAATCGCCGGCCTGTGGCTTCGAAGACATTGCCCAAGGGCAAAAGCAGACCCGTTGCGATCACAGCGGCCCGAATATCAAGGTCTACGTGCTGGAGGTCGGTTATGGCCGTCAGCCCCACGTCACGCTGGACGGCTTCGAAATCGGCGGCACCCGCTCGCCGGTGTGTGCGTTCAATAATGGCAACCTCAACGATTGTTCCGCCAGAACCAAAATCGTCGGCTACTTGTACATCTTCAATCTCAAGGGCAAGCAGGAAGGCACCTTCACCTTCAGCAACACGTCGATCAACGCACCGGGCAATCGGATGTCGACCCAGCTGTACATCAAATAGCCCACCGATCTTTACCCCTGACACTTGAGTCTCAAGCGAAAGATCCAAAGATCCAAAGATCGCAGCCTTCGGCAGCTCCTACACTACGCAAACCACCCAGCGGAGAGCGCCCATGATTCCTGGAACCAAGATCCCCCGAGCCCTGATTGCCGTCGCCGAAGGTGTCGACGACCTGCAGACGGTCACCCTGATCGATGTACTGCGCCGGGCTCAGGTCGAAGTGGTGGTGGCGAGTATCGAGGGGCGGCGGATGCTGACCTGTGCCCGCGGCACGCGCTTGACCGCCGATGGCATGCTGGTGGACATGCTCGTGCAGGATTTCGACGTGATCGTCCTGCCCGGCGGCATCATCGGCGCCCAACACCTGGCGGCCCATCAGCCGCTGCAACAATTGATCAAGGACCAAGCCGCCGCTGGACGTTTCTTCGCCGCCATCGCCGAAGCCCCGGCCCTGGCGCTGCAGGCGTTCGGTGTACTGCGCCAGCGACGCATGACCTGCCTGCCCGCGGTGAGCCAGCAACTGTCCGGTTGCAGCTTCGTGGACCAGCCGGTGGTGGTGGACGGAAATTGCATCACCGCCCAAGGTTCGGCCGCCGCCCTGGCGTTTGCGTTGGCGCTGGTAGAGCAAGTCAGTGGCAAGGGCGTGAGGGGCGTAGTGGCGGCAGAGTTGTTGGCCTGACAGGCATCAAGCGTGCTGTGGGAAGGGTTTGATCAAAGGCTGTTCGCGCTGTTCGGCTTGCCACAGGTCATAGTCTGTCTGGACTCCCAGCCAGACCCTGGCCTTGCCGATTCCGGCGCGTTCCAGGCGCACGGCCAAATCGGGGCTGATAGGCGCATGACCGTGCAACACCCGAGAGAGGTGAGGTCGGGCGAAACCGAGGTGCCGCGCCAGTTCGGTGACCGTGATGCCCAGTTCGGGCAACACATCCATTAGCAGTGTTTCGCCAGGGTGTGGTGGATTGTGCATGGGCATGTTCCAGCCTCCTGTCAGTGGTAGTCCAGATAATCGACCAGTTCGATATCCGATCCGATAAGACGAAAAATAAGTCGCCAGTTTCCCGAGACGCTCAGCGACCAATATTCAATCAGCTCACCCTTGAGCGGATGAAGGCGCCATCCGGGGATATCCAGATCATTTGGGGCCGCCGCCCTGTCCATGAATTGGAGCATGCGAGCCAGGCGTTTCGCATGGTCAGCCCGGATACCACGAGTCGAGCCCGAGTTATAAAAAATGCGAAGACCTTTGTGTAGGAAGGATTTAATCATGGAATAAAGTGTAAGGCGATGCATTACACTCGATGCGGTACATATCTACCGCACATGCCGAACAAATGTGTGCCTCTTGCGTTACCACGGCTTCGCAATTGCCTTGAACGCTCACCCCACCCCGAAGTCGTACCCCTTATGACAGCGGTTTCCCAAAACGCCGCGAGTGTACGACCAACCGTGAGGTGTTTATGAGCGCGACCCTGTCCGAGGCGACGCAGGTGTCCTTCGTCCGTCATCCGATCCGTTTGACACTCAATGGCCAGGTGCGTGAATTGCAGGTGTTGCCCTGGACCACGCTGTTGGATCTGTTGCGCGAGCAACTGGATTTGGTGGGCAGCAAAAAAGGCTGCGACCACGGCCAGTGTGGCGCCTGCACCGTGCTGCGTGACGGCAAGCGGATCAACGCCTGCCTGACCCTGGCGGTGATGTGTGACGGCGCGCAATTGACCACCATTGAAGGCCTGGCCGGCGATGACCAATTGCATCCCATGCAACAGGCGTTCATCAAGCACGACGCGTTCCAGTGCGGTTATTGCACGCCGGGGCAGATCTGTTCGGCGGTGGGGCTGGCCAACGAGGGCCGGGCGCAAACCGGCGGGCAGATCAGCGAAATGATGAGCGGCAACCTTTGCCGATGCGGCGCCTACAACAACATTCGTGATGCCATCGAAGAAGCCTTGCCACTTTGCCAACCGCGCCAGGAACAGGGAGGTGCTCAATGAACCCCTTCCAATACACCAAGCCCGTCACCGTGCAGGCGGCCGTCGAGCTGTCGAGCCCGGCCTCACGCTTCATCGCCGGCGGCACCAATCTGCTGGACCTGATGAAAGAAAACCTGACCCGCCCCGCGCACCTGATAGACATCACCGGATTGCCCCTGGCAGACCTCAGCGAAACCCCTTCTGGCGGCGTGATGATCGGTGCATTGGTGAGCAATGCCGACCTGGCCTGGCATCCCTGGATCGAGCGCCGCTATCCGCTGCTTTCCCAGGCGATCCTGGCGGGCGCTTCGCCGCAACTGCGCAACATGGCCAGTACCGGCGGCAATCTGCTGCAACGCACCCGTTGTTATTATTTCTATGACGCCAACGTGCCCTGCAACAAACGCCAGCCCGGCAGTGGTTGCCCGGCGCGGAACGGCTTGAACCGGATCCACGCGATTTTCGGCGCCAGCGATCAATGTGTCGCGACCCATCCTTCTGATATGTGCGTGGCCCTGGCCGCCCTCGAAGCCGTGGTCCATGTCCTGGGGCGAGGTGGGGCGCGGACCATCGAGTTCGCCGACTTCCATCGCCTGCCTGGCGATGCGCCGCAGCGGGATAACCAACTGGCCGATGATGAATTGATCACCGCCATCGAGTTGCCTGCCGCCGGGTTCGCTGAACATAACCACTATTTGAAGATTCGTGACCGGGCCTCCTACGCCTTCGCGTTGGTCTCGGTGGCGGCGGCGCTGGAGCTGGACGGGCCGGTGATCCGCCAGGCGCGCCTGGCCTTGGGTGGCGTGGCCCACAAACCCTGGCGCGACCGGGCCGTGGAGAGCTGGCTGATCGGCCAGACCGTCAGCCGCGAAACCTTCACGGCCGCCGCCGATGCGCTGTTGCAAAACGCCGAGCCGCTGGAACACAACGGCTTCAAGGTCAGGCTGGCGCGCCGGGCGATAGTCCGTGCCTTGAGCGATGCCGCTCTGGGTGCTGCACAGATGGGGAAACAAGCCTGATGAATACGCTGAGCAAACCCATAGGGCAATCGCTGGACCGGGTCGATGGCCTGCTCAAGGTGACGGGCCAGGCCCGTTATGCCGGTGAATACCCTGAAGACGGCTTGCTGCATGGCAGCGTCGTGTCCGGGCATATCGCCCGTGGCCGCGTGCTGCGCATCGAGGCTTCCCGAGCCTTGGCGCTGCCCGGTGTGGTTGCGGTGATCGACCACACCAATCGCCCGAAGATTGCCAGCTACGACGAGCCTTATCAGGACGCCGACGCGGCGCAGGGTTCGCCGTTCCGGCCACTGTTCAACGACCAGGTATGTTACAGCGGCCAGCCTCTGGCCCTGGTGGTGGCGGAAAACCTCGAACTGGCCCGTTATGCCGGTTCGCTCATTGAAATCGAATACGAAGCCCAGGACCATCAGACCGATCTGACCATCCTGCAAAACGAAGCCCATCCGGCACCGGCCGAATTGCCCAAGCCCCGTGGGAATTTTCAGGGCGAGTACGCCAGTGCGGCGCTCAGTGTGGATGTGTCCTACAGCACACCGATCGAACATCACAACCCGATGGAGCCTCATGCCTCCACCGTGCTGTATCAACCTGACGGCCGTCTGCACATCCACGACAAAACCCAGGGCACGCAGAACTGCCAGGCTTATGTGCAAGAAGTGTTCGGGCTTGAGAAAGAACAGGTGCGCGTGTTTGCCGCGTTTGTCGGCGGCGCTTTCGGTTCCGGGCTGCGGCCGCAATATCAACTGCCCTTGGCGGTGATGGCTGCGCTGGCCCTGAAACGTTCGGTGCGGGTCAGTCTGACGCGCCAGCAGATGTTTACCTTCGGCTATCGACCGCGAACCTTCCAGCGCGTGCAACTGGGGGCTGCGGCCAACGGGCGGTTGCTGGCCGTGGCGCACACTGCCGTCGGCCAGACCTCGCGCTTCGAAGATTTCACCGAGCACGTGGTGGAGTGGAGCGGCATGCTCTATCACTGCGACAACGTGGCGCTGACCTACAAACTGGTGCCGCTGGACGTCTACACGCCCCTGGACATGCGCGCTCCCGGCGCCGCCCTGGGGTTGATTGGCCTGGAATGCGCCATGGATGAGCTGGCCTGTGCCCTGGCAATTGATCCAGTCCAGCTGCGGTTGCTTAACTACGCCGAGCGTAACGAGAACGAAGGCAAGCCGTATTCCAGCAAGGAGCTGCGCGAGTGCTACGCCCAGGGTGCCCGCCGTTTCGGCTGGGACAAGCGCAATCCGGAACCGCGCAGCATGCGCGAGGGCCGCCAACTGGTGGGCTGGGGTATGGCAGGGGGTGTGTGGGAGGCCATGCAGCAGAAGGCCAGCGCGCAAGCATCGCTCGACGCCAACGGCAAGTTGACCGTCAGCAGCGCCACCACTGATATCGGTACCGGCACCTACACGGTCATGACCCAGATCGCCGCCCAGGCGTCAGGCGTTTCGCTTGAAGATGTCACCTTTGTCCTTGGTGACTCGTCGCTGCCGACTGCGCCGCTGCAGGGCGGTTCGTTCACCGTCTCGTCGGTGGGCACCGCGGTGCAACAGGCTTGTGAAGCCCTGAGGGGAAAACTGCTGGCCGTGGCGAGGCAGACCTGTCCGGCATTCAGCGGCGCCACCCTGGAGCAAGTGACTTTCGCTGACGGCCAGCTGTGTTTGGGGCCGGACTGTGTGGCATTGGCAGAGCTGGCGCAAAAAAGCGGCGAGACGCCCTTGCAGGTTCAGGTCACCGCCGAGCCCGACGAAAAGCGCCAGGCTTATGCCACCGCCACACACTCGGCGGTGTTCGTCGAGGTGTTGGTGGATGAGGACCTGGGTACGGTGAAGGTCAATCGGGTGGTCAGCGCCATCGCTGCCGGGCGGGTGATCAACCCGAAAACCGCTCGCAGTCAGATCCTCGGTGGTGTGGTCTGGGGCATCGGCATGGCGTTGCACGAGGAGACCCTGACTGACCACGCCTTGGGTCGCCACATGAACCACAATCTGGCCGAGTATCATGTGCCGGTCAATGCCGACATCGGCGACATTGACGTGGTTTTTGTCGATGAACACGACCAGATAGTCAATGCCCTCGGGTCCAAGGGCGTCGGCGAAATCGGCATCGTCGGTGTGGCGGCGGCGGTGGCCAATGCGATTTACCATGCCACCGGCAAACGGGTGCGGGACTTCCCGATCACCCTCGACAAGTTACTTTAGGCTTTGGCTTCGGCCACCGGTTCATGCATTCGGTCGCGGTAGGCCAGGGTCGGGAACAGTTTGATCCAGACCCCGGTCACCACCAGCGTGCCGACGCCGCCCATGACCACCGCCGGCACCGTGCCGAACCAGTGGGCGGTCAGGCCGGATTCGAATTCGCCCAATTGGTTTGAGGCGCCGATGAACAACCCGTTCACCGCGCTGACCCGGCCGCGCATTTCATCCGGCGTTTCCAGCTGTACGAAGGAGGCGCGGATCACCATGCTGATCATGTCCGCCGCGCCCAGCACCACCAGCACCGCCAGAGAAAACCACAGCGAGGTGGAGAGGCCGAACGCAATGGTGGCGACGCCAAACACGCCCACTGCGGTGAACATCACCCGGCCCACCTTGCGCTCCACGGCAAACCGCGCCAGCCACAGCGACATCAGCAAGGCCCCGACCGCCGGCGCCGAACGCAACAGGCCTAGTCCCCAGGGGCCGGTCAGCAGAATGTCCTTGGCGAACACTGGCAGCAGCGCCGTCGCGCCACCCAGCAACACCGCGAACAGGTCCAGGGAAATCGCCCCAAGAATGTCCGGGCGGCTGCGAATGAAGCGAATCCCGGCCAGCAATGAATCCATCGTCGCCTTGCCTTTGTTTAGCGGCGCCTGCCGAGCGGGCAGGTTGAGCATCAGGCCGCAGGCGATGACGTAGAGCAGCACGGTCGGGCCATAAACCCAGACGCTGCCCAAGGCGTAGAGCAAGCCGCCGAGGGCCGGGGCGACGATGGTGGCTGATTGCTGGGCCGACTGCGCGGCGGCCACGGCACGGGGAAACAGCGCGGCTGGCACGATGCTCGGCAGCAGCGCCTGGGTGGCCGGCATTTCGAAAGAGCGGGCAGCGCCCAGCAGGAAGGCGAGGATGAAGATCATCTCGCGCGTGACATGGTCGGTGGCGCTGCCGATGGCCAGCGCCAGGGCAATCATCGCCTGCAACGACTGGCAGATAGCCGCGACCTTGCGGCGGTCATAGCGATCAGCCACGTGCCCGGTGTGCAGGATGAACAGCACGCGAGGGGCGAATTCCACCAGCCCTACGAGGCCCAGGTCCAATACATTGCCGGTCAGTTGGTAGAGGTTCCAGCCGATGGCCACGGTGAGCATCTGGAAGCCGCTGGCGGTAAATATCCGGGCCAGCCAGAAGGCGATGAAGGGGCGATGGTGGCGGAGCAGCAACGGCGCTTGGCTGGGCATCTATAACGGGTCCGGTGACGAGGGTATCGAGATTATCACCGAGCTGTAACAGGAAGTTGCGATGGGCGTAAAAATAGTTAGCCAAACATCTATTTTCACCGGGGGAAACTGTTTGGCCCGGGAATACGCCGGGCACCTGTGGCGAGGGAGCAGGATTGCGGTACTGGGACAACCTGTCACGCGACAAAAGACCACGCCGTTCATCGGCAATAATGCGGCTACTCTTTGATCATTGTTTGATCCAGGTCAATTCCCTTCGGGGCGTTGTGCTGGCGGCCTTCGGGCCAGAGTCCTGCGTCGTGACGGTTTTAAAAAGAACGATTGAAATGCACTGCACTCCATATTCCTGGGGATTGTGATGCAAGCCCCACCCGCAGCCGGTGTTACCTGACAGAGGAAAACTTATGTTCGGTTTGGAGGCGCTCGATCTCGCCCGAATCCAATTCGCGTTCACCATCTCGTTCCACATCCTGTTCCCGGCCATCACCATTGGCCTGGCGAGTTACCTGGCGGTACTCGAAGGCCTGTGGCTCAAGACCCGCGACGACACCTACCGCGATCTGTACCACTTCTGGTCGAAGATCTTTGCCGTCAACTTCGGCATGGGCGTGGTGTCCGGATTGGTCATGGCCTATCAGTTCGGCACCAACTGGAGCAGTTTCTCGGACTTCGCCGGTGCGGTGACCGGGCCGCTCCTGACCTATGAGGTGCTCACGGCGTTCTTCCTCGAAGCGGGTTTCCTCGGTGTGATGCTGTTCGGCTGGAATCGCGTCGGCCGTGGCCTGCACTTCTTTGCCACGGTCATGGTGGCCATCGGTACGCTGATCTCGACCTTCTGGATCCTGTCCTCCAACAGCTGGATGCAGACCCCACAGGGCTACGAAATCATCGATGGCCGAGTGATACCCGTGGATTGGCTGGCGGTGGTGTTCAACCCCTCGTTCCCTTATCGCTTGCTGCACATGTCCACCGCGGCGTTTGTCGCCACGGCGTTCTTCGTTGGCTCCTCGGCGGCCTGGCATTTGCTGCGCGGTCGCGATACCCCGGCCATCCGCCGAATGCTGTCGATGGCGATGTGGATGGCCTTGCTGGTGGCGCCGATACAGGCAGTCATCGGCGACTTCCATGGCCTCAACACCCTCAAGCATCAACCGGCGAAGATCGCCGCTATTGAGGGCCATTGGGAGAACGTCGGCAATGAGCCGACCCCGCTGATCCTGTTCGGGTGGCCGGACATGCAGGCCGAGAAGACCCGGTTCGCCGTGGAAATCCCCTACCTGGGAAGCCTGATCCTGACCCATAGCCTGGACAAACAAGTCCCGGCCCTCAAGGAATTCCCGCCTGAGGACCGACCGAATTCGACCATCGTGTTCTGGTCGTTCAGGGTCATGGTGGGCCTGGGTCTGCTGATGATTTTCACTGGCCTGTGCAGCCTGTGGCTGCGCCGCAACGACCGGCTCTACCAATCTCGCCCGTTCCTCTACATGGTGCTGTGGATGGGCCCGTCCGGGTTGATCGCGATCCTGGCGGGCTGGTTCACCACTGAAATCGGTCGTCAGCCCTGGGTGGTCTACGGCTTGATGCGTACGGCCGATGCTTCGTCGGGCCACAGCTTCGCGCAGATGAGCATCACCCTGGTGTTGTTCGTCGTGGTGTATTTCGCGCTGTTCGGTGCAGGCCTGAGCTACATGATGCGCCTGGTGCGCAAGGGGCCGGAGGCCCACGAAGCCGAGCCGAGCGATGGCGGCCCCGGCCAGAAACGCACCCCGGCCCGTCCATTGTCCGCCGCCGATGACGGCGAAGGCCTGGACCAAACCGACCGCTCGAACAAGGGGAATTGAGTCATGGGTATTGATCTTCCGCTGATATGGGCCGTGATCATCATCTTCGGCATCATGATGTACGTGGTCATGGACGGCTTCGACCTGGGGATCGGCATTCTCTTTCCCTTCGTCAAGGGCGAGCGCGACCGCGATGTGATGATGAACACTGTGGCGCCGGTCTGGGACGGTAACGAAACCTGGCTGGTGTTGGGCGGTGCTGGTCTGTTCGGGGCTTTTCCACTGGCCTATTCGGTGGTGCTTTCGGCGCTGTATCTGCCGTTGATCCTGATGCTCATCGGCCTGATCTTCCGAGGTGTGGCCTTCGAGTTCCGCTTCAAGGCCAAGGCTGAGAAGCGGCACCTCTGGGACAAGGCGTTCATCGGCGGTTCGCTGACGGCGACCTTTTTCCAGGGTGTGGCGTTGGGCGCGTTCATTGACGGATTCCCGGTGGTCAATCGCCAGTTCGCCGGCGGCTCCCTGGACTGGTTCACGCCGTTCACGATGTTCTGTGGCCTGGCGTTAATTGCCGCCTATGCCTTGCTCGGTTGCACCTGGCTGATCATGAAAACCGAAGGCAAGTTGCAGGAACAGATGCATGACCTGGCCAGGCCACTGGCGTTCGTGGTGCTGGCGGTGATCGGTATCGTCAGTATCTGGACACCGTTGGCCCACACTGATATTGCGGCCCGCTGGTTTACCCTGCCGAACCTGTTCTGGTTCCTGCCGGTCCCCATCCTGGTGCTGGTGACCATGTACGGGTTGTTTCGCGCGGTCGCCCGCAACGCCAACTACACGCCGTTCATCCTGACCCTGGTGTTGATCTTCCTCGGTTACAGCGGGCTGGGCATCAGCCTGTGGCCGAACATCGTGCCGCCGTCCATTTCGATTTGGGACGCCGCTTCACCGCCTCAAAGTCAGGGCTTCATGCTGGTCGGCACGTTGTTCATCATCCCGTTGATCCTGGTGTACACCTTCTGGAGCTACTACGTGTTCCGCGGCAAGGTGACCCACGACGACGGTTACCATTGATCGACCTGCGAGGGCGTTGAGGATGGCCAAACCTGATTTGAAAGACATCGAAGCCGCCGACAGGAAACCGCTCTGGCAGCGGCTCGGCTGGCTGGCAATGATCTGGGCCGGCAGTGTGCTGGCGCTATTTGTCGTCGCCAGCCTGATGCGGATGTTCATGAACGCCGCCGGCCTGACCACCCACTGATTTCCCTGTGGGGGCAAGCTTTGCTCCCACAGAAGACGATTTATTTGCGGGCTTTGAGGATCACGAATTTCGGGGTGGCGGCCACTTGCTCGACGCCCCGGAACAGCCGCGCCAGTTTGCTGTGGTAACCCAGGTGCCGGTTGCCGACGATGTACAGCGCGCCGCCGACGACCAGGGCTTCACGAGCCTGCTGAAACATGCGCCAGGCGAGGAAGTCGCCCACCACTTGCTGCTGGTGGAAAGGCGGGTTGCACAACACCACATCCAGTGATTGCGCCTCTTGCCCGGCCAGGCCGTCATCCGCCCGTAGGGTCACCTCGCGCTCGCCCAGGGCGGCTCGCCAGTTCTCGGCCGCCGATTGCACGGCCATGTACGACTCGTCCACCAGGGTGTAGTGGGCTTCAGGGTTCTGCAGGGCACTGGCGATTGCCAGCACGCCGTTGCCGCATCCCAGGTCCGCGACGTTGGCCGTACCGAGGTTTTTTGGCAGATGCGGCAGGAATGCTCGGGTGCCGATGTCCAGGCCTTCGCGGCAGAACACATTGGCGTGGTTGAGCAGTTCGATCTTCGGCTCGTCCAGCCAGTATCGGGTGGGGTAGGGCGATACGGCAGGGATTTTGGTGTCGGGTGTAGCGATCAGCAGACGAGCCTTTTTCACCGCCAGGCAGGCCTGCACCGGGCCGATGTAGCGCTCCAGCAAGTCACCGGCAGCCCGGGGCAGATGCTTGACCATCGCACCGGCAATCACCTGGGCCCCAGGGGCCAGTTGGCCTTGCAGGCGAATCAGTTGTTCTTCCAGCAGAGCCAGGGTTTTCGGCACTTTGATCAGCACGCGGTCGAAGGGCCCGGTCAACGGTTCGCTGGCCGGCAACGTCGGCACTGCATCGAAGGGCTGGCCGTTGCGCACCAGGTTTTTCTCCAGCGCTTGCAAGGCCAGGAACGAGTCGCTGCTGCTGATGACCTCAACCTTGCCGGCCAGGCTGGCCGCGAGGGCGCCGAAACCGTCATTGAGCACCAGAACCCGAGTCGCCGCGGCCGGTTGTTGTTCGGCCAGATACGCGAGCAGGTATTCATCGGCCGCGTCGAAGGCTTGCAGCGGTTCGTTCTGTTGTTCGGGTTGGCGGATCAGGTCGAGTTGGGCGAAGGGGCTGTCGAGCAAGGGCATGGCTGGGACTCTGGAAATCAACGAATGTCCCGCTGCCCGAGGCAGGTGTCTCAGCGGGACCGCCTGAATGAACTGCGCCGCGTGTAAGAAGTGGCATCATTCAAGTGGAGCCGTAAATGGTACGTTTTTTTGGTGCACATTACTCGCGGGTTTTTCAGCACCAGCGATGCCGCTCAGCTGTTCAGATCACGTGGATGTGGGCCGCCTTGGCCACTGCTGAAATTTTGTTGCTGACGTTCAGTTTTCGCATGCAACTGCAGACATGAAAATTCACGGTGCGTTCGGAAAGACAAAGAATTCGGCCCACTTCCGACGCGGTCTTCCCTTCGGCAGACCATCTCAATACTTCGATCTCTCTCGGTGACAAATGACATTTCTGCGTGATTGCGACGGCGTCAGACAATTTCTTGCTCGCCAGTGCATGCAATCGTTGACTGGCGAAGATGGCGTAGCCGAGATTTCCATAATGCTCCTCGATATCAATGGGGCAATGAGTCCGAGCGAGGCTGAACAGGCTGCAATGTGCACCCTGTTCGTCATGAACGGCTTGGGTCCAACCGTGTTTGAGTCCCTGTCGATTAAGTTCGCGCCATAACGTGGGTACTTGGGCAAAAACGTTTTCATTCCACAGAATGGGTAGGGGGGATTGATTGCAGTGTGCTATCACTGGGTCTTTCGTGGCGTATCCGTTTTGTTCATATAACCTGTCCCATCCATAAGGGTAATTATTCAGGTTCACTTTGCTGGTGTACTTATCGGGGCTCCCGGAATAGGCAGCAAATGCGCAGAATTCAAAGCCCTGATTATTAAAGAAATTGAGGACCAGACGATAGGCCGTCTGCAAGTCTTTCTCGCAGGATAATTTCCTAAGCTGTAAGTCCTTCCACTTGTCCATCGCTCTCTCCTGGGTTGACTCATCTGTGTGGATCTAATCCATGATGCAAAATCCAGTGTAGGACTATTCCTACTTTATACTTAGATTTTTTGCTTTTGCTTACAGAGTCTTTATTGAAGGAAACGCATTGTTTAGCTAATTGTTTTTACAGCTGATGTGTATTTGTACAACTTAAGTAGAGGATTAAAAGTGCTGGGGAGCACTTATGACTCAATGCCACCACTCACTGTCAGTGGTTAAGGTGCTCACTTTGCGGGACACTGTGATCCTTGTCTCATTGGAGTGGCTCATGACCGACAACACAGAGAAGTTCACCCGTCAAACCTTGCTCGACGTTCGACCGTTGACCCCTCATTTGTTTACGTTACGTACCACCCGGGATTGCGGCTTTCGTTTTCATGCAGGTCAGTTCGCCCGGCTGGGGGTCGCCAAAGCGGACGGCACTACCGTGTGGCGGGCGTACTCCATGGTGTCTTCGCCGTTCGACGAATTCCTCGAGTTTTTTTCCATCGTTGTTCCGGGGGGGGAATTCACCAGTGAACTCAGTCGTTTACAGCCAGGCGACAGCCTGTTGGTAGACCGCCACGCCTTCGGTTATCTGACGCTGGACCGTTTCGTTGACGGGCGGGATTTGTGGCTGTTGTCCACGGGGACGGGGGTTGCGCCGTTTCTATCGATTCTCCAGGATTTTGAAGCCTGGGAGAAATTCGAGCGGATCATCCTGGTGTACAGCGTGCGCGAGGCGCGGGAGCTGGCGTATCAGGACCTGATCAAAGAGTTGACTCAGCGCGACTATCTGGCCGGGTACGCTCATAAGTTTCGTTTCATTGCGACCGTCACCCGTGAGCAGCATCCGGATGCGCTCAGCGGGCGAATCACCGCGCTGATCGACAGTGGCGAGTTGGAACGGGCGGCGGCCGTCGAGCTGACGCCTGAGCATTCGCGGGTCATGCTGTGTGGCAACCCGCAAATGATCGACGACACGCGCAAGTTGCTCAAGACCCGGGGCCTGCAACTGAGCCTCACCCGTCGGCCAGGCCAGGTGGCGGTGGAGAACTACTGGTAAAAAAATGGCGTCCCAAGGACTCATGCTCGTCGCTATTTCGCTTGGCTGACCGGCATTGGCCCAAGGGTGCCGTTTTTAAGGCAGGCGTGTTCAGGGCCGTTCGTTCTGCGCCTTGAGCAGGTCGCGAATCTCGCCCAGCAGCAGTTCTTCCTTGGTCGGAACGGGCGGCAAACTGGGGGCTACGGCCTCTTCGCGCTTGAGGCGGTTGATGGCCTTCACGCCCATGAAAATGGCGAACGCCACGATGATGAAGTCGATGGTGCTCTGGATGAACTTACCGTAGGCCAGCATAACCGCAGGCGCATCACCTTGGGCGGCCTTGAGCGTGATGGCCAGGTCACTGAAGTCCACTCCACCGATCAGCAGGCCAATCGGTGGCATGACCACATCGCCAACAAATGACGAAACGATTTTGCCGAAAGCGGCACCGATGATGATCCCGACAGCCATGTCGACGACATTGCCTTTGACCGCGAAGGCCTTGAACTCGCTTAGCACGCCCATTGAGTTGTTCCTTGTGACAGATGAGATTGATACTGGCAGTGTAAATCAGTCAAATGCGTCCCGCTCGACATGTCTGCTTACAAAGCTTGCAGTTTATCGACCCGGCACCCAGCAAAAAGTTTACAAAGTGCCATCAATCGCGCGTGATACGCGGTTTCAGACCAATCCCCCACAACGTTTTTTCTATCAGAGCGGTACGGTATTTCTATTTAGGTTTTCCTTTTTCGAGCATTAGCCTCTGAAAGGCGCACATGGATGCGCTCTATAACATCAGAGGAAACGTCTATGAACACCTCCCTTGGCCGAGGGGCTTTTGCCCCCCGCCACGCTCTTGTTGTACTGACCGCTGGCCTGCTGTCCTTGTCCGTCAACGCTGCCACCCTGACTCGGGACAATGGTGCGGCGGTCGGTGACAACCAGAACTCGCAAACGGCGGGTCCCAATGGCCCGGCCCTGTTGCAAGACGTGCAACTGATCCAGAAGCTCCAGCGCTTCGACCGCGAGCGCATCCCCGAACGCGTGGTGCATGCCCGTGGTACCGGCGCCCATGGCACCTTCACGGTTTCCGACGACCTCAGCGACCTGACCAAGGCCAAGGTCTTCGCGGGTGGTCAGGTCACGCCGGTGTTTGTGCGTTTTTCTGCCGTGGTGCACGGCAATCATTCTCCGGAAACCCTGCGCGACCCCCGTGGTTTTGCCACAAAGTTCTACACCGCCGAGGGGAACTGGGATCTGGTGGGTAATAACTTCCCGACCTTTTTCATCCGCGATGCTATCAAGTTTCCAGACATGGTCCATGCGTTCAAACCCGACCCGCGGACCAACTTGGATGACGACTCGCGCCGTTTCGACTTCTTTTCCCATGTTCCGGAAGCCACCCGCACCCTGACCGAGTTGTATTCCAACTCCGGCACACCGGCCAGTTATCGTGAAATGGACGGTAATGGTGTGCATGCCTACAAGTTGGTCAATGCCAAGGGTGAAATTCACTATGTGAAGTTTCATTGGAAAAGTTTGCAGGGGCTGAAAAACCTCGATCCGAAAGAAGTCGTGAAAGTTCAGGGGCAAGATTACAGTCATATGACCAATGATCTGGTCAGTCATATTAATAAAGGCGATTTTCCGAAGTGGGATTTGTACGTTCAGGTTTTGAACCCACAAGACTTGGCCACGTTTGACTTCGATCCACTGGACGCGACCAAAATCTGGCCGGGCGTGCCTGAGCGCAAAGTCGGGCAGATGGTCTTGAACCGCAATCCGGCGAATGTTTTCCAGGAAACCGAACAGGTGGCGATGGCGCCGGCCAATCTGGTACCGGGTATCGAGCCTTCGGAAGATCGTTTGCTCCAGGGGCGAGTGTTTTCCTATGCCGATACGCAAATGTACCGGATAGGCGCCAATGCTTTGCAGCTGCCGATCAACGCCCCCAAGGTAGCGGTGAACAATGGTAACCAGGACGGCGCGATGAACCCGGGCAGCACCAGCACCGGGGTGAATTATCAGCCAAGCCGCCTGATGCAGCGTGAGGAGCAGCCAGCGGCACGCTACAGCCAGACGGCGCTGACCGGCAGTACGCAGCAGGCGAAGATCCAGCGCGAGCAGAACTTCAAGCAGGCCGGTGATCTGTACCGTTCGCTTAATCAGAAGGAGCGCAATGACCTGATCGAAAACTTCGGCGGCTCGTTGGCGACCACCGATGATGAGAGCAAACACATCATCCTGTCGTTCCTTTACAAGGCTGACCCGGAATACGGCACTGGCGTGGCCCGCGTTGCCAAAGGTGATCTGGCCCGGGTCAAGGCCCTGGCGGAAAAACTGAGCGACTGATCCACAGTCCGGCAAGTGCATAACCTGTGGGAGCAAAGCTTGTTCGCGAAGCAGACGCTGCGGTCTGAAGCCAGACCGAGTCGTCTGCTTCGCGGGCAAGCCATGCTCCCACAACCCAGCATCTACAGCCTTGCGCCAAGGAGACGTCATGCTGCGTAACTTCCTGTTTTCGATGCTCGCAACCTGGTCATTGAGCGTATGGGCCGATCAGCCTGTGCCCGCCGACCCGGCTGTTGTACAAGAACAGTTGCAAAATTATTATTTTGACGCCGCCCGTCGGGGCGATGTGCCGATGCTCGAGACCTTTATCGAGGCCGGTTATTCGCTCAATACCCAGGATGAAAAGGGTTACACCGCACTGATTCTGGCGGCGTACCACGGCCATGGCGATGCGGTGGAGCGGCTGCTGGCTGCCGGCGCCGATGCCTGCGCCCAGGACAAGCGCGGCAACACGGCGCTGATGGGCGCCATTTTCAAGGGCGAGGTGCAGATCGCGCGCCGTCTATTGTCCACCGATTGCAGCCCGGACCAGCGCAACGGT
Organism: Pseudomonas sp. LBUM1664; assembly: GCF_059695895.1. Classification (NCBI taxonomy): domain Bacteria; kingdom Pseudomonadati; phylum Pseudomonadota; class Gammaproteobacteria; order Pseudomonadales; family Pseudomonadaceae; genus Pseudomonas; species Pseudomonas sp. LBUM1664. The sequence continues at coordinate 917,545 of NZ_CP166791.1, forward strand.
GCAGGACAGACCGCGGCGATGTACGCCGGCCTGTTCAAGCGCGCCGAGTTGCTCGATGCCCTGAAGGCCAAGGGCGCGGACCTGGAGGCCACGGATCCTTTGGGCAATACCGCGACGAATCTGGCCAATGGTGAAATCAGAATGCCGGTTGCGCGTTGATCCCTGGTGGTCTGTGCAGCTAGCTGGGCTATCATCGCGGTTTTTCTCCGGGAGTTCAGATGGCCAAGGCAAAGCGCATGTACGGCTGCACCGAGTGCGGCTCGACCTTTCCCAAATGGGCTGGCCAGTGCAGTGAATGCGGGGCCTGGAACACCCTGACCGAAACCATGGTGGAAAGTGGCGGCGCCGCGGCGCCCACCGGCCGTACGGGATGGGCCGGTCAGCAGGCGCAGATCAAGACCCTGGCTGAAGTCAGCGTTGAAGAGATTCCGCGTTTTTCCACCGGTTCCGGTGAACTGGATCGCGTACTGGGCGGTGGCCTGGTGGACGGTTCGGTGGTGCTAATCGGCGGGGACCCGGGCATCGGCAAATCCACCATCCTGCTGCAAACCTTGTGCAACCTCGCTACTCGCATGCCGGCGCTGTACGTCACGGGTGAAGAATCCCAACAGCAAGTCGCCATGCGGGCCCGACGGTTGGGGCTGCCCCAGGACCAGTTGCGGGTCATGACCGAGACCTGCATCGAAACCATCATCGCCACGGCTCGCCTGGAAAAACCCAAAGTCATGGTGATCGACTCGATCCAGACGATTTTCACCGAGCAGCTGCAATCGGCCCCGGGCGGCGTGTCCCAGGTGCGCGAAAGCGCGGCGTTGCTGGTGCGCTACGCCAAGCAGAGCGGCACGGCGATTTTCCTGGTGGGCCACGTGACCAAGGAAGGCGCGCTGGCGGGGCCGCGGGTGCTGGAGCACATGGTCGACACCGTGTTGTATTTCGAGGGGGAGTCCGATGGTCGCCTGCGTTTGTTGCGGGCGGTGAAGAATCGCTTTGGCGCCGTCAACGAACTGGGCGTGTTCGGCATGACCGACAAAGGGCTGAAAGAAGTCTCAAACCCTTCGGCGATCTTTCTGACGCGTGCCCAGGAAGAAGTGCCGGGCAGTGTGGTCATGGCGACGTGGGAAGGGACCCGTCCGATGCTGGTGGAAGTACAGGCGCTGGTGGATGACAGTCATCTGGCGAACCCGCGCCGGGTCACCCTGGGGCTGGATCAGAATCGGCTTGCCATGTTGTTGGCCGTCCTGCATCGACACGGTGGCATTCCTACTCACGACCAGGATGTTTTCCTCAACGTCGTCGGCGGGGTCAAGGTGCTGGAAACCGCCTCCGACCTGGCGCTGATGGCGGCGGTCATGTCCAGCCTGCGCAATCGTCCGTTACCCCATGATCTGCTGGTATTCGGCGAAGTCGGGCTGTCGGGCGAGGTCCGGCCGGTGCCCAGTGGCCAGGAGCGACTCAAGGAAGCGGCCAAGCACGGTTTCAGGCGCGCCATCGTGCCCAAGGGCAACGCGCCGAAGGAAGCCCCCCCGGGGTTGCAGATCATTGCCGTGACACGCCTGGAACAGGCGCTGGATGCGTTGTTCGAATAGCACCGTGATCTCAGATCTGAGGCCTGCTGCGCAGGCCAGCGGGAGCAAGCTCCCTCGCCACAGGGGCTTAGGGCTGTTCAGATCTGAATCAACGCCGCCAATTCCCGTTCCAGCTCATCGTTATCCGCCAGATTCAGCTCCACCAGCCGGCGCAGGTGCGCGATGGAGTCCAGGTCGATATGTTTGCAGACAAAACCCAAGTGCCCATGGTCGTCGTGAGTCAGCCGAACCTCCATCTTCACCTCGACCTCATTGCTCAGGTGGATGTCGGCAATGAAGGGTTCTTCGGGGTGACCGAGCCAGGGCTCGGGTTTTTCGATCAGCAGGCCCTTGAGGGACAGGTCCAGCAGTTTCACCGGCCAGGTGAATGAGCCCTGGCTCAGTTCGGTTTTGGCATGGAATTCGATTCGTACGAAGCGGCGGCGATCGCTCATCACGCATTCCCTCTGAAGATTCAATGACTATAGACCCAACTGATGCGTGATCGTCACCGTTCGGCTGGCGACAGACGAATGTCGGGTATGGCCTTTATGCTCGTTAGCGCTAAACTCCGGTGGCTATCTTTCTTGTCCACCCTGGCCGGAATATAAAAATGAAAAACAATAATAGCCTGCTACGCCACCTACCCTGGCTACTGCTGGCCGTCGTAGGAGCGTGCGCCCTGGGCGTCGTGGCCTTGCGCCGAGGCGAGGCGATTAACGCCCTCTGGATCGTCGTCGCAGCCGTGGCCATCTACCTGGTCGCCTACCGCTACTACAGCCTCTTCATCGCCAACAACGTGATGCAACTCGATGCGCGCCGGGCCACCCCCGCCGTGCTCAACAACGATGGCCTGGACTATGTCCCGACCAACAAACACATTCTGTTCGGCCACCACTTCGCGGCCATTGCCGGTGCGGGGCCGCTGGTCGGGCCGGTGTTGGCGGCGCAGATGGGCTACCTGCCCGGCACGCTCTGGCTGATCGCCGGTGTGGTACTGGCCGGTGCGGTGCAGGACTTCATGGTCCTGTTCCTGTCCACCCGCCGCAACGGTCGCTCCCTGGGCGACATGGTCCGTGAAGAAATGGGCCGCATCCCCGGGACCATTGCGCTGTTCGGCTGCTTCCTGATCATGATCATCATCCTCGCGGTGCTGGCGCTGATCGTGGTCAAGGCCCTGGCCGAGAGCCCGTGGGGCATCTTCACGGTGATGGCGACCATCCCGATTGCGATGTTCATGGGCATTTACATGCGCTACATCCGCCCGGGCCGCATCGGTGAAATCTCGCTCATCGGCGTGCTGTTGCTGCTGGGCTCGATCTGGCTGGGCGGGCAGATTGCCGCCGACCCGGTCTGGGCCAAGGCCTTCAGCTTCACCGGGATCCAGATCACCTGGATGCTGATCGGCTATGGCTTTGTCGCCGCGGTGCTGCCGGTGTGGCTGATCCTGGCGCCACGGGACTACCTGTCGACCTTCCTCAAGATCGGCACCATCATCGCCCTGGCCATCGGCATCCTGGTGACCATGCCCGAGCTGAAAATGCCGGCGCTGACCCAGTTCACCGACGGTACGGGACCTGTGTGGAAGGGCGGGCTGTTCCCGTTCCTGTTCATCACCATCGCCTGCGGCGCGGTCTCGGGGTTCCATGCGCTGATCTCGTCGGGCACCACGCCCAAGCTCTTGGATAACGAAACCAACGCCCGCTACATCGGTTACGGCGGCATGCTGATGGAGTCCTTCGTGGCGATCATGGCCATGGTCGCCGCGTCGGTGATCGAGCCAGGCGTGTACTTCGCCATGAACAGCCCGGCGGCCATCGTCGGCGGTGACGTGGTGGCCGTGGCGCAGACTGTCAGCAGCTGGGGCTTTGCAATCACCCCCGAGGCGCTGCAAGCGGTGGCCAAGGACATCGGCGAAACCACCGTCCTGGCCCGTGCCGGCGGTGCGCCGACCCTGGCGGTCGGGATCGCGCAGATCCTGCACTCGGTGCTGCCGGGTGAGAACACCATGGCGTTCTGGTACCACTTCGCGATCCTCTTCGAGGCGCTGTTCATCCTCACTGCGGTGGACGCCGGCACCCGTGCCGGGCGGTTCATGCTGCAGGACTTGTTGGGCTCGTTCGTGCCGTCGCTCAAACGCACCGAATCCTGGCCGGCGAACCTGATCGCCACCGCCGGTTGTGTGGCGCTGTGGGGCTATCTGCTGTATCAGGGCGTGATCGATCCGCTGGGCGGCATCAACACCTTGTGGCCGCTGTTCGGCATCTCCAACCAGATGCTGGCCGGTATCGCCCTGATGCTCAGCACCGTGGTGCTGATCAAGATGAAGCGCCAGCGCTACATCTGGGTCACGCTGCTGCCGGCGGCCTGGCTGCTGATCTGCACCACCACGGCGGGCCTGATCAAGCTGTTCGACGCCAACCCGGCGATCGGCTTCCTGGCCCTGGCGCGCAAATACAACGATGCCCTGGCCGCCGGCCAGATCCTGGCTCCGGCCAAGAACATCGAGCAGATGCAGCACGTGGTGTTCAACGCCTACACCAACGCAACGCTGACGGTGTTGTTCCTGTTCGTGGTCTTCAGCATCCTGTTCTACGCGCTCAAGGTCGGCATCGCCGCCTGGGGCACGAAGGAACGCACGGATAAAGAAGCGCCATTCCAGGCCTTGCCGGACGCCTGAATCGAGGATTGCAACGATGTTCAATGACTTGAGTCGCCTCGGTAAATACCTCGGTCAGGCCGCGCGCCTGATGGTCGGCATGCCCGACTACGACAATTACGTCGAGCACATGCAAACCAAACACCCGGACAAACCGCTGATGGACTACGAGGCGTTCTTTCGGGAACGCCAGGAGGCCCGTTACGGCGGCAAGGGTGGGCCCAAGTGTTGTTGAAGTGAGGTAATCCCCTGTGGGAGCGGGCTTGCTCGCGAAGGCGTTGGGTCAGTGGCATTGATGTTGACTGACACACCGCCTTCGCGAGCAAGCCCGCTCCCACAGTTGTTTTGTGTGCTTCTTTAATTTCTAAACAGGAGATTCAGTTTGACCTCTCCCATCCCGGTCACCATCCTCAGCGGCTTCCTCGGTGCCGGCAAGACCACGCTGTTGCGCCATCTGCTCAAGGCCGAGCACGGCCTGAAAATCGCCGTGATTGAAAACGAATTCAGCGATGCCGGTATCGACACCCAGCTGCTGGGCGACGAGCCGGTGCAAGTCATGACCCTGGCCAACGGCTGTGTGTGCTGCACCATCCACACGGACCTGACCAAAGCCTTGTATTTGTTGCTCGAACGGCTGGACAGCGGCGAGATCGCCTTCGACCGCCTGGTGATCGAGTGCACCGGCCTCGCCGACCCGGCCCCGGTGGCCCAAACTTTCTTCATCGACGAGGACTTGCGCGAGCGCTACATCCTCGACGGGATTCTGACCCTCGTGGATGCCGCTCACGCCGAGCTCCACCTGAGCCAAGCCATCGCCCAGGCCCAGGTCGGGTTTGCCGACCGCCTGCTCTTGAGCAAGACCGATCTGGTGGACGCTGCCCATGTCCAAGCCCTTGGCGAGCGCCTGACTCGCATCAACCGGCGGGCGCCCATTCGGGTGGTCGAACACGGCAAGATCGACCTGGCCGAACTGCTCGACATCCGCGGGTTCAATCTCAATGCCGACCTGGGCGCCGGGTTCAGCTTACGACCGGTCGGCAAGGCAACCACGGGTGATCGCATCAGCAGCCTCGTGCTTCGTACCGATAAATCGCTGGATATCGATAAACTCAGCGAGTTCATGAACCAGTTGCTGGAAGAGCACGGCAAGCAGTTGCTGCGCTACAAGGGCGTGCTGAACATCGCGGGCGAATCCCGTCGGCTGGTGTTCCAGGGCGTGCTCAAGCTGTACGGTTTTGATTGGGACACCGAATGGGCTCCAGGCGAAGCCCGGGAAAGCGTGATCGTATTCATTGCCGATGAGCTGCCGGAAGAGAAAATCCGCGCAGGCTTCGAGGCTGCGCTACTTTGACGTCCCGGTGTCTGCGCCTTTTCCCTGAATCCATTGGTACCTCCTGAAGAAAAGTCAGAAGGTGTAAACCTTATTCAGGACGAGACAAGCGCATGAAAAAGGCCCGCATCTTTCGATGCGGGCCTTTTTTAACAGCGGTTTAGCGGGCTTATTAAGCGCCGTATACCGGCAGCTTCTTGCAGATAGCCTTGACCTTCTCACGAACGGCGTCGATCACCGCTTCGTTGTTCAGGTCGGCCAGGATGTCGCAGATCCAGCCGGCCAGTTCCTTGCACTCGGCTTCCTTGAAGCCGCGGGTGGTCACGGCTGGGGTGCCGAAGCGCAGGCCGGAGGTGACGAACGGGGAGCGTGGGTCGTTTGGCACCGAGTTCTTGTTCACGGTGATGAACGCCTTGCCCAGCGCCGCGTCAGCGTCTTTGCCGGAGATGTCTTGCTTGATCAGCGACAGCAGGAACAGATGGTTTTCGGTACCGCCGGAGACCACGTCGAAGCCGCGCTCGATGAACACGCCGGCCATGGTCTTGGCGTTTTTCACCACTTGCTGCTGATAAGCCTTGAACTCAGGTTGCAGCGCTTCCTTGAAACAGATCGCCTTGGCTGCGATCACGTGCTCCAGCGGGCCACCCTGGGCGCCCGGGAATACGGCGGAGTTCAGCTTTTTCTCGATGTCGGCATTGGCGCGAGCCAGGATCAGGCCGCCACGTGGACCGCGCAGGGTCTTGTGGGTAGTGGTGGTGACCACGTCGGCGAACGGCACCGGGTTCGGGTAGACGCCAGCGGCGACCAGGCCCGCTACGTGAGCCATGTCCACGAACAGGTAAGCACCGACCTTGTCGGCGATTTCACGGAAACGCGGGAAGTCGAGGATCTGCGAGTAGGCAGAGAAACCGGCCACGATCATTTTCGGCTTGTGCTCGACGGCCAGGCGCTCGACTTCGTCGTAATCGATCAGGCCGTTGCCGTCGATGCCGTACTGGATGGCGTTGTACAGCTTGCCGGAGGACGAAACGCTGGCGCCGTGGGTCAGGTGACCGCCGTGGGCCAGGCTCATGCCCAGGATGGTGTCACCGGCCGACAGCAGCGCCAGGTAGACGGCGGCGTTGGCTTGGGAGCCCGCGTGCGGCTGGACGTTGGCGTAATCGGCGCCGAACAGTTCTTTGGCGCGGTCGATGGCCAGTTGCTCGACCACGTCGACGAACTCGCAACCGCCATAGTAGCGCTTGCCTGGGTAGCCTTCGGCGTACTTGTTGGTCAGTACCGAGCCTTGAGCTTCCATCACCGCGGGGCTTGTGTAGTTTTCCGAAGCGATCAGCTCAATGTGCTCTTCCTGGCGCTGAGCTTCTTGCTCCATGGCGGCAAAGAGATCGGCGTCGTACTTGGCAATAGTCAAATCACGGCTGAACATGGCGGTCCTCAAGGATCGGGGGCAGAAAAGGGGGGCATTCTACCCCAACCGCTTTTGGAAGGCATATGAAAGGACGTCATGTCGCGGACGAATGGGATTCACACAAGAGGGGCGGTGCCTGTGCCGGCCTCATCGCGGGCACAGACAGTACAAGGCCTCAGTCAAGCATGAACAGCGCATCATTGCTGAACTGCGCTTCAAACCGGTTAGCCGGCATCGGGCGGCCGAACAGGTAGCCCTGGACTTCGTCGCAGCCATGTTCGCGCAAGAAGTCCAGTTGCTCGTGGGTTTCGACGCCCTCGGCGATCACCGCCAGGTTCAGGCTGTGGGCCATGGCGATGATCGCCCTAGCGATCTGGGCATCCTGTTCGCCGGACGGCAGGCCATCGACAAAAGTACGGTCGATCTTCAGCACGTCGATGGGGAATTGCTTGAGGTAGTTGAGCGACGAATAGCCGGTGCCGAAGTCATCCACCGCGATGCTCAGGCCCAGGTTTTTCAGGCCGGCCAGAATCTGCATCGCCTCGCTGACCTCGCGCATCAGAATACTTTCCGTCAGTTCCAGCTCCAGGCAGGCCGGCGGCAAGCCCGTGCTGCGCAGGATATTGGCGATGCGCGTGCCGAGCTGGCCGTCGGAGAACTGCCGGGCCGAAATGTTGACCGAGACCTTTGGCACCCGGACCTTGGCCTGGTGCCAGGTCTTGAGCTGGCGACAGGCTTCACTGATGACCCAGTCGCCGACATCCACCACCAGACCGAGCTCTTCGAGTACCGGGATGAAGTCCCCCGGCGGCACCAAACCACGGCGCGGATGCCGCCAGCGCAGCAGGGCTTCGGCGCCAGTCAAACGTTTGCCATCGCCGCTAAACTGCGGCTGGTAATACAGCACGAACTCGTTCTGCTCCAGGGCATGGCGCAGGTCGCTTTCCAGTTCCAGCCGTTCCAGGGCGCTGGCGTTCATGTCGGCCTGATAGAACTGGAAGTTGTTTTTGCCGCGCTCCTTGGCGTGATACATGGCCGTGTCGGCGTTCTTCATCAACTGGCTCAGCTCGTTGCCATCCTGGGGGCTCAGGGCGATACCGATACTGGCGGTGACGAAGAACTCCCGACCTTCGAGCACAAATGGCCGGACCAGGCTGGCGAGGATCTGCTCGGCTACGGTAATCGCCCGGTTCAGCGCCATTTCCCGGCTGGCGCGGGGTTGCAGCAGCAGGGTGAACTCGTCGCCGCCCATGCGCGCCACGGTGTCGTCATCGGCCACGCAACCCAGCAGCCGCGTGGCCATTTCCTTGAGCATTCGGTCGCCGGCGGCGTGGCCCAGTGAGTCGTTGATCGGCTTGAAGCGGTCCAGGTCGAGGAACATCAGCACCACCCAGTTCTTCTGCCGCTCGGCCGATTGCAGCGCGGTGTGCAGGCGATCCTGGAACAGCGTGCGATTGGGCAGATGGGTCAGGGCGTCGTAATAGGCCAGGCGATGAATGCGCTGCTCGCTGGCCTTGCGTTCGCTGATGTCGCTGAAGAAACACACGTAGCTGGCCAGGTCGCCTTCATCGTCCAGCACCGCCGTGATACCGACCCAGGCCGGGTAGTGCTCGCCATTGCGACGCTTGAGCCAGACTTCGCCTTCCCAGGTGCTGTGCTGTTGCAACTGTTTGAGCACATAGCGCAGGTGGGCTTCCTGCTGCTCGTCCACGGTCAGCATGTTGGGCAACTGGTCCAGCACTTGCGACACCGCATAACCGCTGACGCGGCTGAAGGCTTCGTTGGCCTGGACGATGTAGCCGGCCGGGTCGGTGATCAGGATCGCCGAAGTCGAATGCTCGAATACCGTGGCGGCCATGCGCAGATCTTTTTCGGCGCGCCGCTGCTGGCTGATGTCGCGGCCTACGCCGAGCACACCTTCGAATGCGCCGTGCTCATCCCACACCAGCACCAGCCGCAGCTCGATGGGGATCTTGCGCCCGTCGGCACGCAGGCAGTCGAACAGAAACAGCTGGGTCTGCATCTGGTTGCGCAGCTCGGCCAGTTGCTCGGGCTTGTCGAGGGCCTTGCTGACCTGGTCCATCAGGGTGTAGATGCCGGTCAGTTGCTGCGGGTTGGCGATGGTCGATTGCCAGCCGTTCTGGAAGATCCAGTCGGCGGTGTAGCCCAGTACTGCTTGTACAGATGGGCTGACATAGTTGAGCGAGAACTTGTTGTCGGTGGAGAAAATCACGTCGCTGATGCTTTCGGCGAGCATCCGGTAGCGTTGTTCGCTGTCGCGCAGCGATTCGCTGGCCTCAATCTGCTCGGTGATGTCCTTGGCCACGCCGATGATCCGCGTCACTTGGTCGTGCCGGTCCCGGGCCAGGGCTTGTTCACGAATGTCGAAACGCCGCCATTTGCCGTTGCGATGACGAAAGCGCAGCTGACATTGCAGCAGTTTCAAATACCCGGCCTGCCGTTGTTCCTGGCGCAGGCTGTGGTAGTGATCGGCGTCGTCGCTGTGCAGCAGGATTTCCCAGAAGTACTCGCCCATCTGCTGCAGCTCGGTGCGATCGTAGCCCAGGGTGTGGCCCAGGTGATGGTTGCTGAAGATCATTCGCTGGCTGATGACGTCTTGCACGTAGAGATGATCCGGCACCGTGCGCACCACGTCGGACCAGAAGCCTTCGCGCTCGAGCAGCGAGAGTTCGATCAGCTTGCGACTGGTGATGTCGCTGATGCTCAGGATGACGGCGTTATAGTTCTGCAGTGTTTCGGGCAGGCGCAGTACCAGCCACAGATGCTGATCGCGGCCATGGGCGTCCTGGAGCTTGATTTCCAGTTCCAGCTGTTTGTGCTGGTCGAGCAGCGCTTGGAGCAGTTTCGAGCCTACGGGGTTGCTGTCCTCAGGGCCCTTGCCGACCAGCAAGTGCCAGGCCTGTTCGCAAGAGTCGACGTTGAGCAGCTTCAACGCCATCTGATTGACTTCGGTGACGTGAACTTCCTGGCGCAGTTGTTCGAGCTGGTGTGGGTCTTCTACCCAGGCGCGCAACTGTTCGCCACTGTGCAGGCCGGCCTTTTCAAAGAAGGCCTTGAGCCCCGACAGATCAAGCACGCACAGGGCCACGCCGGTGCCTTCGAAAATATCCTGGTAGCGACGACGACCTTCATGCAACTGGCGCTGGCGCCGGCGCATGCTCAGGAGTGCGATCACCGGCAGTAACGAAAACGCCAGGCCCAGCAGGCATTTGCCGATGAAGGCCGGCAGCAGTTGCTCGATCACCTGACGTCGGTCGAACAACCCACGCAGTTGCCAGTCGCTGCTGCTCAAGGGCACGGTCAGCACGGTGTTGCTCAGGTCATCCGGGGACAGACGGGTAGGGCTGGCCGAAGGCAGGCTTTCGTCGCGGCTGATAATTTGCTGGTTGAGACGGTTTTCCACCAGCCACAGCGGGCGCAAGCCCGTATCGGCTTGCTTGGTCAGGGTCAAGAAAAAGTTCGGGGTCAGACGCAGAACCCAGTAACCGCGGGTGCTGCCGGCGGCCTGGTGCAATAGCAGATGCACCACGGAGCCGTCTTCGGCATTGCTGAAATAGTAGGCCTGGGCACGGCTGCGACGCACCAGTTCGCCCAGATAGTCGGCGTCCTTGCTCTGGGCGGCGCTGTCACTGAGCACTTTGCCGGAAGGGCTCAGCAGCGCCAGGCTGCGCAGTTCAGGCAGCGATTGCTGGAGTTTGCGCAACAGGGCCTGCTGTTCGTCGGCACTTTGCGGTTGTTCGACGATCGGTAGCAGGTTGAGGGCGATTTGCGCGTTCAGGGCCATGTTCAGGCTGACTTGCGCGGCCAGATCGGCGGTATAGTCGATGGTGTACTGGCGTTGTTGCTGTTGGGTTTCGCGCAACTGGTCGAGCAACTGCCAGAAAAGTAAGCCGAGCAACAGCAGCACCAAAGTAGCCAGCGCACCCTTCAATGTTCCACGCAGGGGCGAGCCGGGCACAGCTGCCGGTGCGCGTGGGGACAGGGTCGGCGTGACTTTGGACAAGCTGTAATCCTGCAGTTTGCTGGACTGGCGCAAGGTGCACTATAAGCCGGACATCCGACGGACGGCTAGCATGCCTTGACTTGTGGCAAAGTGCCAGCCCTTGGTGGCTGGACCTTGACCGACGGTTGAGGTAGCTTTGCCGGTCAAACAAGAGCGTTCCAGCTCCAGATCCCCAGGCTTTATCTGCCCCAGGCGTTGATGACCATCAAGTGCCTGCGCAGCGCATGGCCTGGGTCGTTCTTTTCACCTGTCACTGACGCTAGGTTCACCATGGCTCAATACGTCTTCACCATGCATCGGCTGAGCAAAGTTGTTCCGCCGAAGCGGGAAATCCTGAAAAACATTTCACTCTCGTTCTTCCCTGGCGCCAAGATCGGCGTGCTGGGCCTCAACGGTTCGGGTAAATCCACGCTGCTGAAAATCATGGCCGGCGTCGACAACGAATTCGACGGCGAGGCCCGTCCGATGCCGGACCTGAATATCGGCTACCTGCCTCAGGAGCCTCAGTTGGACCCGACCAAGACCGTACGTGAAGTGGTCGAGGAAGCGGTCAGCGTGATCAAGGACGCCCAGGCGCGCTTGGACGAGGTCTATGCCGCCTACGCCGAGCCGGATGCCGATTTCGACAAGCTCGCCGCCGAACAGGCCAAACTCGAAGCGATCCTGCAGGCCAGTGATGGTCACAACCTGGACCGTCAGTTGGAAGTCGCTGCCGATGCGCTGCGCCTGCCAGCCTGGGACGCGAAGGTCGAACACTTGTCCGGCGGTGAAAAACGCCGCGTGGCCCTGTGCCGCTTGCTGCTGTCCGCGCCGGACATGCTGCTGCTCGACGAACCGACCAACCACCTGGACGCCGATTCCGTCGCCTGGCTCGAACACTTCCTGCACGATTTCCCGGGCACCGTGGTTGCGATCACGCACGACCGTTACTTCCTGGACAACGTCGCTGGCTGGATCCTGGAGCTCGACCGCGGCGCGGGTATTCCGTACGAGGGCAACTATTCGGGTTGGCTGGAAGCCAAATCCGATCGTCTGGCCCAGGAATCCAAGCAGCAGTCGGCCCATGAAAAAGCCATGAAGGAAGAACTGGAGTGGGTGCGCAAAGGCGCCAAGGCCCGCCAGTCCAAATCCAAGGCACGTCTGCAACGCTTCGAGGAAATGCAGTCCCAGGAATTCCAGAAGCGCAGCGAAACCAACGAGATCTACATTCCGGCCGGTCCACGCCTGGGTGACAAGGTCATCGAATTCAAGAACGTCACCAAGGGCTATGGCGACCGCGTGCTGATCGACAACCTGTCGTTCTCCATGCCAAAAGGCGCCATCGTCGGCGTGATCGGTGGTAACGGTGCGGGTAAATCCACGTTGTTCCGCATGCTGATGGGCAAGGAAACACCGGATTCGGGCAGCATCGAAATCGGCGAAACCGTGCAGTTGGCCTGCGTCGACCAGAGCCGCGAAGACCTGGACGGCAGCAAGACCGTGTTCCAGCAGATTTCCGACGGTTCCGACCAGATCCGCATCGGCAACTATGAAATCCCGTCGCGCACTTACGTCGGCCGCTTCAACTTCAAGGGCGGGGACCAGCAGAAGTTCGTCAAGGACTTGTCCGGTGGTGAGCGCGGTCGCTTGCACCTGGCGCTGACCTTGAAGGAGGGCGGCAACGTCCTGCTGCTCGACGAACCGTCCAACGACCTTGACGTCGAAACCCTGCGTTCCCTGGAGGAGGCCCTGCTGGACTTCCCGGGCGCCGCCATTGTGATCTCCCACGATCGGTGGTTCCTCGACCGCGTGGCGACCCACATCCTGGCGTACGAAGACGACTCGCAAGCGGTGTTCTTCGAAGGCAACTACACCGAGTACGAAGCCGATCGCAAGAAACGCCTCGGCGAAGCCGCTGCCCAGCCACACCGCGTACGGCACAAGAAACTGGCCTGATTCGTGGTGAGTTGAATAAAAACGGAGCCTTTGAAAGGCTCCGTTTTTTTATGGGCGCCATCCTACTGTGGGAGCGGGCTTACGTGGGCACGGCGAAATCGAGTGAGAGCATGTTGGGAAGGGTTGGAGCAATCTGATACAGCAAGGCATAGCCTACGCCCGATATTCCCGTCAGCAGGCTGATGTCGGGAACTGATTGCGCCGGGCAGAGAAATTAGTTGAGCGCTATCGCAACTACCTCGATGGCGAGATCTCCCACCGGTCGTTCCCAGATCACCTCATCCCCAGCCTTCGCTCCCAGCAACGCCTGACCCAATGGCGAACCCCAGTTGATCAGCCCACTGGCTGCATCGGCCTGGTCTTCACCCACCAATTGCACCCGCTGCTCGTGATCCTGATCGTCGACGAAGGTTACCCAGTGCCCGATTCGCACTTGATCGGATGAAGTCGGCGTAACGACGTGTGCGCTTTGCAGGCGTTGGTTGAAATACCGCAGGTCCCGTTCAATGTCCGCGATACGTTGCTTGTCCGCTTGATCGCCCTTGTCCGACTGCTGGCTACGCAACGCCTGCAACTCGGCGACTCGGCGACTCGGCCCTGTAATTGGACGAAACCGGCGGGCGTGACGTAATTGGGTTGCGCACTGACCTGGCGTTCGACCGGCTGATCGGCCTGGGCTGCGGCGTTGTCTTCGTTGACGAAGGCGCGACTCATGGCATTGCTCCTCTATTGGAGTTTGGGCCATGGTCGCAGGCTTTTGGTTTCGACGGATGTCTGTTCGCGACTCACTGCGAACGATAAGCCCGGGCGGCGCCTCGATCCTTTTCTTGCTGCCAGGCTCGTTCGCGCTCGTCCCAATGACGTTCGCGGTAGGCGTCCCGGTCCTCGCTTTCACGCATGGCCTGGCATTGACGAAAGCCATCGCTCCAGCCTTCGGCATAGCGTGCGTCCTTGAGGTAACGTGGCACGTCTTTCCTGAATTGGCCGGAGATCACACCGGCCGCTTGCCGGCCGCTGCTGCAACCGTCATCGAACCCATCGGCGAATGCCGGTGGATAACCTCGGGCGATCAGCTCTTCGTGGGTGGTTTCACAGCCGCCGAGCAACAGCAACACACCCAATACCACTACCGCGCGCCTCATCTTGCCTTCCTGCTGAATCCACTTATCCAAAAGTTTAGAAGTGGATTCGTCAGGCGGGTGTGAAAGCGCTGTGATTAATCTGTTCGCGGCTTATGGGCGTGCGCATCACTCGGTCAATAGTGGTACCACTTGACCTCTAGCATCACTTCATTTTCTGGAGAGGCCAGGTGGCTGAACTCCCGTTGGGCGCTCAGGCGCAGGCCGAGGTTGCGGGACAATTCCCACTGTTGATTCAGGCTCAGACTGCGGCGCACTTCGCCGTTGATGAAATAGTCGCCCTTGGCTTCCAGGCTCAGGTTGCCCAGCGGGTTTTTCCACAGCACACCGCTGTTGAACCCGGTGGCAGGGGCGATGAACTGGGCGAAGTCGTTGTTGTGTTCGACCCGCACCGTGCCCAGGGCAAAGCCCAGTACGTCTTCGCCCAGGGCCCAAGTCCCACCGGCCCCGCCGTTGACGTGGCTGACCAGCGTTTCATCGTCATGCTTGCCCGGCACCCGCTCCAGACCGCCGGTGACCTGCCAGGACAGCGGCTGCAGCAGCTCGTTGCGCGGGGTCAGGGAGCGAATGGTCGCCAGGTCCAGTTGCTGTAACTGCCAGTCATTGCCTTCGTACTGGCGCAGCTTCAATTGCAGGATTTCGATCTGTGCCCCCAGCGGGAAACTCTCGGCGTTGTCATTGAGGTCGTGATAGGCCATGCGCAGGCCATACTCGCCGAACGCCCGGTCGCCCCGTGTGCCGAGACCGGCCTGCCAGGTGCGCGACTCGTGGCCATCCTCGGGCAGGCCCGGACGTGGAATGTCGAGTTCCGGCGCGGGGTTCTGGTTGATCGCTCGCAACAGTTCGAAACTGCGCTGGGCGCGTTGCGGGTCACGTTCCTGGCCGTTGGCACGATAGCGCTCCAGGCGGTAGGCCGCATCGATGATCAGCGCCTGGCGCCCGCGCGGTAATGCCTTGAATCCAGGCGTTTGCAGTTGTTGCTGATCGGCGCTGACTTTCAGCACCCATTGTTGTTCATCGTCGGTGAGCGGTTCGGCGCGGCTGAGCAGTTCCCGTTCACGGGACGGTCGATATTCGATGCTCTCCACCAACCCGGCTTCTTTCACGGCTTTGACGGTGTCGGTGGGAATCGCCGTCAGCGGGAATTGTTCGGTCAGGCGCAGGCTGGGCCGGGCCACTTGCAGCAATTCGAGCAGGCGATAGGAGCAGTTTTCGTCGAAGAAAAAATAGTCGAACTGAATCTGCTTGAGTTCCCAGACGTGTTCAACCATGCGCTCGGTTTCCGCCTGGCTCAGATTGAGGCGGTATTCCCACAAGTCGCGGTTCTCCAGGCTACGGTACTCGGAGAGTTTTTCCTGGTATGGCACCAGGGCGAACAGGCCGGGATACCCGCCCATCAAGCCTTTCCAGGCGTAGAGAATGCTGTTGTCCGAGCCTTCGATGTAGGCGCCGAAATTGATCGCATAGCTGAGCAGGGCAGTCTTGTCGCTTTGCACATCGGCCTGGTCGATGCGCAGCAGGGTATGGCCAAACATCGAAGAAGGGCTGTTCAGGTAGGCGGCCGGGAAAATCAACACCGCGCTGTGGGGCGCTACATCCTTGAACCATTGGGTGAATTCGCTGCAGTTGACCGCCGGCAGATCCGTCAGGTTGAGCTGCGCCTTCAGCCAGCGTGTACGTGCCGGATACACGCATTGGGCGTGCTGCTGGCCGGCGCTGGCCGGGCCGTACAGTGCTTGTAGCGTGGCGGTCAGTTCACGGTCGGGGTGTGCATTGCCGTCGGGCGCGAGAAAGAATTTTTTGTCGCTGATATAGCTGCGCCAGCCGCCGAGCTTGGCGGTTTCGTAATGGCCCAGGGAAATCCAGAATCGGTCATTGGCCAGTTGCTGCAAACGTTGAGGGTCGACATGAGGCGCGGCGGACAGCGGAGCGCACACACAGAGCGCCAGCCAGGCAAGGCGTTTGAGCATAGTCAGCTACTTGGAAAGTCGAAAATAAAGACCGAAAGGGGCCCCAAAAAGAAAAACCCGCTCCCCGGGAGGAGCGAGTGTTGTCGAGCTTAAGCTTGAGTCGCGTACTTGGCCAGGCGAGGGTCGCTTTTGAGTACGGCCAGGGTATTGGTATGCACGTCTTCTGCGGTCACGTCAGCCTTGCTGAAGATCTGCTGGAAGTGCTCGTGGGTGACAGCAGCGAAATGCTCGCGATCTTGCGGCGCTACGCCCAGTACCACGGCGTAGGTGGTCAGCGCTTCGCCCTGACCCTTGGCCATGTCTTCGGACAGCTCGTTCATCATGCCGTTCATGGCCAGCCAGGACTTGCCACCGTAGGTCAGTGCCGCGTTGGTCGAGCAGCCGTTGGTGCCGGACGTCATGCCGAAGGTGGCGTTGCCAGAAGTGCCGTTGGTGGTGGATGCCAGGAAGTGAGCCGGAGTGCCACGCTGACCTTCGAACAGCATATTGCCCCAGCCGCAATCCGGGCCGCCCGGTGCCTGAGCCATGGCGTTAATGGATACAGCGGTGAAGAGAGTACCGAGAAGAATCCGTTTCATAGCTATGTTCTCTTGTATGTGCATACCAATGGACAGGGTCTGGCCCCTACAGCTGCCAGTGGGCCGGTTATTGTTCCAGCCGCGCAATTTGGAGTTTAGGCACGATCCAAGGGTTCCGTGACTTTTTGCACAAACATTGCTTTAACTCACTCATTTACGGGCCAGCGCTCCAGGTTTGCCCCTCGACTATGCTTTGGCCTGAGGCGCTCCTTGCCAGTCAGGTACAGGCAGCGCCAGAATGCCGCTATCTGCCCCGCCTGATGTAAGGAAGCCCGATGCCTGATCCTGTTGCTGCCAGCTTGCGTCTAGCGCCCGAAGCGCTGACCCGTCCGTTTTCCGCTGAACAGTTCAGCTTCTCTACCACCAATGATCTGGAGCCCTTCCGCGGTGTGCTTGGCCAGGAACGTGCGGTCGAAGCCTTGCAGTTCGGCGTGGCCATGCCACGCCCCGGTTACAACGTATTTGTCATGGGTGAGCCCGGCACCGGCCGGTTCTCGTTCGTCAAACGCTATCTCAAGGCCGAAGGCAAGCGCCTGCAGACCCCGGCGGATTGGGTCTACGTCAACAATTTCGATGAGCCCCGCGAACCCCGTGCCCTGGAGCTGCCGTCGGGCACTGCCGGTGCTTTCATCGCCGACATCAATGGCCTGATCGACAACCTGCTGGCGACCTTTCCGGCGGTGTTCGAGCACCCGTCCTACCAGCAGAAAAAAAGCGCCATCGACCGCGCCTTCAACCAGCGCTATGACCGCGCCCTCGATGTGATCGAGCGCCTGGCGTTGGAAAAGGATGTCGCGCTGTACCGTGACAGCAGCAACATCGCCTTCACGCCGATGAGCGAAGGCAAGGCTCTGGATGAGGCGGAATTCGCCCAACTGCCAGAGGCCGAGCGCGAGCGTTTCCATGAAGACATTTCCGGTCTGGAAGAGCGCCTGAACGAAGAACTCGCCAGCCTGCCGCAGTGGAAGCGCGAGTCCAGCAACCAGTTGCGCCAGCTCAACGAAGAAACCATCACCCTGGCCCTGCAGCCCTTGCTGGCGCCGCTGTCGGAGAAGTACGCGGAGAACGCGGCAGTCTGCGGTTATTTGCAAGCGATGCAGGTCTATTTGCTCAAGACCGTGGTCGAGCAGCTGGTGGACGACAGCAAGACTGACGCCATCGCCCGCAAGCTGCTGGAGGAGCAATACGCCCCGAGCCTGGTGGTGGGGCATCCGTCCAGCGGTGGCGCGCCGGTGGTATTTGAGCCGCACCCCACCTACGACAACCTGTTTGGGCGCATCGAATACAGCACCGATCAAGGCGCGCTCTACACCACGTATCGGCAGCTGCGACCGGGTGCCTTGCACCGGGCCAACGGCGGTTTCCTGATCCTTGAAGCAGAAAAAATGCTCGGCGAGCCGTTCGTGTGGGATGCGCTCAAGCGGGCGCTGCAATCGCGCAAGCTGAAAATGGAATCGCCGCTGGGCGAGCTGGGCCGACTGGCCACGGTGACCCTGACGCCGCAGCACATTCCGTTGCAGGTCAAGGTTGTGATCATCGGTGCCCGCCAGCTCTACTACGCCTTGCAGGACCTGGATCCGGACTTCCAGGAAATGTTTCGCGTGCTGGTGGACTTCGACGAAGACATCCCGATGGGGGACGAGAGCCTGGAGCAGTTCGCCCAGTTGCTCAAGACCCGTACTTCGGAAGAGGGCATGGCCCCGCTGACCGCCGATGCGGTCGCGCGCCTGGCCACTTACAGTGCTCGTCTGGCCGAACACCAGGGCCGCTTGTCGGCGCGTATCGGCGATCTGTTCCAATTGGTCAGCGAGGCGGATTTCATTCGTCAACTGGCCAGTGACGAGATGACCGACGCCGGCCACATCGAACGCGCCCTCAAGGCCAAGGCCACCCGTACCGGGCGCGTCTCGGCGCGGATCCTCGACGATATGCTGGCGGGGATCATCCTGATCGACACCGACGGCGCAGCCGTGGGCAAGTGCAACGGGTTGACGGTGCTGGAGGTGGGCGACTCGGCGTTCGGTGTGCCGGCGCGGATTTCCGCCACGGTGTACCCGGGCGGCAGTGGCATTGTCGACATCGAACGGGAGGTCAACCTTGGCCAGCCGATCCACTCCAAGGGTGTGATGATTCTCACCGGTTACCTGGGCAGTCGTTATGCCCAGGAATTCCCGCTGGCGATTTCGGCCAGTATCGCCCTGGAGCAGTCCTACGGTTATGTGGATGGCGACAGCGCATCCCTCGGGGAGGCTTGTACGCTGATTTCGGCTTTGTCGAAGACGCCGTTGAAGCAGTGCTTCGCCATTACCGGCTCGATCAACCAGTTCGGTGAAGTGCAGGCGGTGGGCGGGGTCAACGAGAAGATCGAAGGCTTCTTCCGCCTCTGCGAAGCCCGTGGGCTGACCGGCGAGCAAGGGGCGATCATTCCCCAGGCCAACGTTGCTACCCTGATGCTCGACGAGAAAGTGCTGGCTGCCGTGCGAGCCGGGCTGTTCCACGTCTATGCGGTGCGCCAGGCCGACGAAGCCCTGAGCCTGCTGGTGGGTGAGCCTGCCGGTGAGCCGGATGAAAACGGTGAGTTCCCGGAGGGCAGCGTCAACGCCCGCGTGGTGGAGCGGCTGCGGGTGATCGCGGAGATGATCAGCGAAGACGACATCAAGGAAGCGGAGAAGGAATTGGCGCAGCAGGCATTGATGGAGGCCAAACCGGCCTGATGTTTTTCGGTTTCCCTGCCATTCCAATGTGGGCGCGAGCAAGCTTGCTCCCACATTGGGTTGGCGGTGATGCTTTTAAGGGGATTATCCCGGGAGGTGCCGCCACCTTGGCGTCAATCTTCACACTTTGACCATTCGGCGTATTCTGGTTCCGGATTCGCTTGTGGCCGGAACTTTTCTTCTATTCTCCGCTCAAGGATAGCGAGAGCCATCATCATCGGATCGAAACAGCCTCCTCCTGGGCTGAATACCGGATCTATCGAGGGGCGCCGCCATGTCGCGCAACCTTTGCCTTACTCGTCAATGCCTGGGCCTTGTGACCCGTATCGAATGCGCCATTCGCCCGCTGGCGGGTGATGCCGGTATGTGGACCTTGCTCTTTGCCGCCGGAATGGCCGGTGAACAACCTTCCGCCATTAAAGCCCAGGGCCCGTTTTCTGGCCCTAACGCTGCAGAATCCACCCTCGACAACATCGTTCAAAGCCTGACGTTGTACGGCTATGAGCTGGCCGACGACCCGCAAATCTGGTGCCTGCACATGCAAGCCCAACTGCGTGAAATCAATGGGGGGCGTTGTCGCAGTGTTGGCGGCTTCGAGTTTCGCCCGCTGCATTGAAAGCACCGTCGGACGGGCTCCGGCAGTGAAGTGATGACACCAGGGCAGGGTTCAAGGAGGGGCCGGCGTTTGTGGGGCAAGTCGTGGCTGATATACTCGCCGCGATTTTTCAGCCCTGGTGTGAGACTCAATGGAACGCTTTATCGAAAATGCAATGTACGCCTCCCGTTGGCTGCTGGCGCCGATCTACTTCGGGCTTTCCCTGGGCTTGCTGGCCCTGGCGCTGAAGTTCTTCCAGGAGGTCTTTCACGTCATTCCCAACGTGTTTTCCATGGCCGAGTCCGATCTGATCCTGGTGCTGCTGTCGCTGATCGACATGGCGCTGGTGGGCGGTCTGCTGGTGATGGTGATGATTTCCGGCTACGAGAACTTCGTCTCGCAATTGGACATCGCCGACGACAAGGAAAAGCTCAACTGGTTGGGCACCATGGACTCTTCATCGCTGAAGATGAAAGTCGCGGCCTCGATCGTGGCCATTTCCTCCATTCACCTGCTGCGCATTTTCATGGACGCCAAGAACGTTGATCCCGAGCACCTGAAGTGGTACGTGATCATCCACATGACCTTCGTGGTGTCGGCGTTTGCCATGGGCTACCTGGACAAACTGACCAAGCACTGAGGTCCGTTTGTCGCCGTGATGCAACGCCCGTCTGTTGAGAAGCAGGCGGGCGTTGTCGTTTTTGGCGGCGACGCTTTGATGGGGGGGGCTCGTCATCCGCCACGGCATCTGTGCTAGTCTGCTCGCCCTTTTGGTTCCGGGCGCTCCGGGAGGCGCTGTGTCACGCACGGCAAAATCCCGAGCCGTCCGCACAGCGGAGCAGCACCATGTCCGAAGTTAACCTGTCCACCGACGAAACCCGCGTCAGCTACGGCATTGGCCGTCAGTTGGGCGACCAGCTGCGCGACAACCCGCCACCGGGCGTCAGCCTGGATGCGATCCTGGCTGGCCTGACCGACGCTTTCGCCGGCAAGCCGAGCCGTGTGGGCCAGGACGAGATGGCCGCCAGTTTCAAAGTCATCCGCGAAATCATGCAGGCCGAAGCCGCCGCCAAGGCTGAAGCCGCTGCTGGCGAAGGCCGTGCATTCCTGGCTGAAAACGCTCAGCGCGAAGGCATCACCACCCTGGCCTCGGGCCTGCAATTTGAAGTGCTGACTCAGGGTGAAGGCGCCAAGCCGACCCGTGAAGACCAAGTGCGTACTCATTACCACGGCACCCTGATTGACGGCACTGTATTCGACAGCTCCTACGATCGTGGCCAGCCAGCCGAATTCCCGGTTGGCGGTGTGATCCCAGGCTGGACCGAAGCGCTGCAACTGATGAACGCTGGCAGCAAATGGCGCCTGTACGTGCCGAGCGAGCTGGCCTACGGCGCTCAAGGCGTTGGCAGCATCCCGCCGCACAGCGTACTGGTGTTCGACGTCGAGCTGCTGGACGTTCTGTAAGGCATCAACGCTTAAACAGACTTTTGTGGGAGCGAGCCTGCTCGCGATGGCGGTTAGTCAGTCGATATCGATGCTGAGTGACACACCGCCTCGCGAGCAGGCTCGCTCCCACAGGGTTTGCGTGTTTCATCCGTGAAACTTGCCATTGAAGTCGCCAGTGGGGCGCAACGCCCGGGCATAGCAGAACAGGAACAGATTGCGCACCAGCTCCTTGAGCACCAGCGGCTCGCTGGAGTTCAGGCTATTGATGTCCAGGTCTCCCTGGTCCTGCAGCTCATTCAAGGCTTCTTCTTCAAGCACCGCACAGACTTCCCCGGTTTCCCGATGCAGGATCCTGAGGTAGGGATGTGGGCGGTCCAGCCAGGCATCGATTAAATAAGTCATGGTTCTCATCTCCTTTGAAGGTTCGATGAGAATAATTCTTATTCGCTAAATAGCAAGTCTCTATTGGTGTTCCGTTTCGTTTTCTGACGGTGGGTCGTGTCAGATCCAAACGGCTGGCGCTTGGCTAGCATGTGGAAAATGGGGCTGAGGCGGGGAGGGTGAAGCACCATCCCACGCGGAGCGTGGGATGGAATACAGAAGGCTCAGACTTTTCTGACGAACTCGGATTTGAGCTTCATCGGGCCGATGCCGTCGATCTTGCAGTCGATGTCGTGATCACCTTCGCACAGGCGGATGTTCTTGACCTTGGTGCCCACTTTGACCACCAGCGACGTGCCCTTGACCTTGAGGTCCTTGATCACGGTGATGGTGTCGCCGTCCTGCAGGACGTTGCCGACTGAATCTTTCTTCACTGTGTCATCGGAAGTCGCTTCAGCTTCGCCGCTGGCAGACCATTCGTGGGCACACTCCGGGCAGACCAGTTGAGTACCGTCTTCGTAGGTGTATTCGGAATTGCATTGAGGGCAGGGTGGCAACGTGCTCACTAAGGTTCCTTGGGTATCAGGATGGCAAAAGGGCGCACATTATATAGGGTTTTATGGCAAAAAAGGGGCGATGCCCTTGTGGCGAGGGAGCAAGCTCCCTTGTCACAAAAAACTGGGGCTGGGTCAGTGAGTACGGGCGACCGCAAACTCGCTCAATTCCACCAGTGCATCGCGGTATTCGCTGGCCGGCAGGGCATCGAGGCATTTGATTGCGCGGGCGACGTAGTCCCGCGCCAGTTTCGCGGTGTATTCCAGCGAGCCGGAAGCTTCAACTGCTTCACGAATGCTCTCCAGGTCCTCGATCCCGCCTTTCTGGATTGCCTTGCGTACCAGCGCCGCCTGTTCAGGCGTGCCTTCGCGCATGGTGTAGATCAGCGGCAGGGTCGGCTTGCCTTCGGCCAGGTCGTCACCCACGTTCTTGCCCAGGGTCTCGGCGTCGCCCTTGTAGTCCAGCAGGTCGTCCACCAGCTGGAAAGCCACGCCCAGGTGATCGCCAAAGGTGCGCAGCGCTTCGCTCTGCTCGGCGGTGGCGCCGGCCAGGGCAGCGGCGCTGTGGGTCGAAGCCTCAAAGAGCATCGCGGTCTTGCCGCGGATGACTTCCATGTAGGTTTCTTCCGTGGTGCTGGCGTCGCGTACCTTGGACAACTGCAGCACTTCGCCTTCGGCAATGATGCGAGTGGCCTGGGACAGGATCTTCATCACCTGCATCGAGCCCAGTTCGACCATCATTTCGAACGAGCGCGAATACAGAAAATCGCCCACCAGTACGCTCGGGGCGTTGCCCCACATGGCATTGGCGGTCGAGCGGCCACGGCGCATGCCGGACATGTCGACCACGTCGTCATGCAGCAGGGTCGCGGTGTGCAGGAACTCGATGGTGGCGGCCAGCAGGCGCATATCGTCGCCTTCGCGGCCCAGGGCCTTGCCACACAAAAGCACCAATAAAGGACGCAGGCGCTTGCCACCAGCTGAAGTGATGTAGTCGCCGATTTTCGATACCAGCGGCACTCGGGAAGTCAGCTGCTTCTTGATGATGCCGTCGACGGCGCTAAAATCGTCCGCCACCGCGCGGTAGAAAGCTTGGGGTTGCATCAGCGACAGGTGCTCCAGAAGGGTTGCGCGGCATGCTAGGACCCCCACCCAGACCTGTCAAGGCGCGATGGACGGCTACTTGCAACGCTTCGTTGGCTTGCGTACAATCGCGCACCCTGAACTTCCTGGGCAGCACCTGCCTTACGCAATTGCATCCGGGCCTTCCAGCCCATGCAGCCATGCCAGCCAATACCTCTTCTTATAAAGCGCTGGGTGAGCAGGATTATCGGAGAAATACCATGTCGTACGCAGTAATTGTTACTGGTGGCAAGCAATACAAGGTCGCCCCAGGTGAATACCTGAAGATCGAAAAACTGGAAATCGCTACCGGCGAATCCGTGACTTTTGATCGCGTTCTGTTGGTCGCCAATGGCGATGACGTGAATATCGGCGCTCCAGTTGTTGCTGGCGCGACCGTTGTGGCTGAAGTGATCTCCCAAGGTCGTCACGATAAAGTCCGCATCATCAAGTTCCGTCGTCGTAAGCACCACATGAAGCGTATGGGCCACCGCCAGTGGTACACCGAGATCAAAATCACCGGTATTCAGGCTTAATTTCAGCCTAATTCCTCACTAGGAGAATTGAACTCATGGCACACAAAAAAGCTGGTGGTAGTACCCGTAACGGTCGCGACTCAGAAGCCAAACGCCTTGGCGTGAAGATGTATGGCGGCCAGAAGATCATTCCGGGCAACATCATCGTGCGTCAGCGCGGCACCCAATTCCACGCCGGTTACGGTGTTGGCATGGGTAAAGATCACACCCTCTTCGCGAAAATCGAAGGCGTGATCAAGTTTGAAGTAAAGGGCGCGTTCAACCGCCGTTACGTGAGCGTTGTCGCAGCTTAATTGCGAGATCGCTGGAAAAGCCCTGTCTTGCGACGGGGCTTTTTCGTTTGTGGGGTGAGTCTCTTGCAAAACTGTTTGTATGGGCTGTCGGCGCTGCAATTGGGGCGTGTAATCAGGTCGCTGCGCTCATTTTTGCAAGAGTCTTATGTCTTGTTTTTTTGGCTCGTCCGTATGGCGAGAGGCGTGTGTCATGAAGTTTGTTGATGAAGTATCGATTCGAGTAAAGGCCGGCGATGGCGGCAATGGTTGCATGAGTTTTCGTCGGGAAAAATTCATTGAAAACGGTGGTCCCAACGGTGGTGACGGGGGTGACGGCGGCTCGATCTACATGCTCGCCGACGAAAACCTCAACACCCTGGTGGACTACCGTTACACCCGGCACTTCGATGCCGAGCGTGGTTCCAACGGCGGCAGCACCGACTGCACCGGTAAAAAAGGCGAAGACCTGGTCCTGCGCGTGCCGGTCGGCACCACGGTGATCGACTCCGCCACCCAGGAAGTCATTGGCGACCTGACCAAGGCTGGCCAGCGTCTGCTGGTAGTCCACGGTGGCTGGCACGGCCTGGGTAACACCCGTTTCAAATCCAGTACCAACCGTGCGCCGCGTCAAACCACGCCAGGCAAGCCTGGCGAACAGCGTGACCTGAAGCTGGAAATGAAAGTGCTGGCCGACGTGGGCCTGCTGGGTCTGCCGAACGCCGGTAAAAGTACCTTCATTCGCTCGGTATCGGCTGCCAAGCCGAAAGTCGCCGATTACCCGTTCACCACCTTGGTACCGAACCTGGGCGTGGTCAGCGTCGACCGCTGGAAGAGCTTCGTGGTCGCGGACATTCCGGGGCTGATCGAGGGCGCTTCAGACGGTGCTGGCCTGGGGATTCGCTTCCTCAAGCACTTGTCCCGTACTCGCCTCTTGCTGCATCTCGTGGACATGGCGCCGCTGGATGACACCGATGCCGCCGATGCTGCTGAAGTCATCGTCAGCGAGCTGACCAAGTTCAGCCCGGCCCTGGCCGATCGCGACCGCTGGCTGGTGCTGAACAAGTGCGACCAGATCCTTGAAGAAGAGCATGAGGAGCGGGTCAAGGAGATCGTCGATCGTCTGGAGTGGGAAGGTCCGGTCTATGTGATCTCGGCCATTGCCAAAGAAGGCACCGAGCGCCTGTGCCACGACATCATGCGTTATCTGGAAGATCGCGCTGATCGTCTGGCCAATGACCCGGTCTACAAGCAAGAGCTGGCTGAACTCGACCAACGCATCGAAGACGAGGCTCGCGCCCAACTGCAGGCGCTGGATGACCAGCGTGCCCTGCGTCGCAGTGGCGTGAAATCGGTCCATGACATCGGTGACGATGATTGGGACGAAGAAGACGTGGATGACGAAGACGGTCCGGAAATCATCTACGTTCGCGACTGACTCTGCGGCAAGTCGAGCTCCTGTGGGAGCAAGGCTTGCCCGCGATGACAGTTCATCCGGCGAGGCGCGGTGTTATCATCGCAGTCAGCCGGTTTCCAAGGCGCCGCTCATTCGAGCGGCGTTTTGGTATCTGTAGAACGCAAATACGAATAATCCCATGGGCGGCGCTGGGTCGCGCCGCTCGCTGGCAAAGGTTGAAGATGATGCGGAGCAAGGTGACGGGTGCGCAGCGCTGGGTCGTGAAGATCGGCAGTGCACTGCTGACGGCGGATGGCAAGGGTCTGGATCGCCAGGCAATGGCGGTGTGGGTCGAGCAGATGGTGGCCTTGCATGAGGCCGGTGTCGAGCTGGTATTGGTCTCTTCGGGGGCCGTGGCAGCCGGTATGAGCCGTTTGGGCTGGACGTCGCGACCCAGCGCGATGCACGAATTGCAGGCTGCTGCCGCCATCGGCCAGATGGGGCTGGTACAGGCCTGGGAATCGAGCTTTGCCGAGCACGGTCGCCATACGGCGCAGATTCTACTGACCCACGACGACCTGTCCGACCGCAAGCGCTACCTCAATGCCCGCAGTACCTTGCGGGCGCTGGTGGAGCTGAAAGTCATCCCGGTGATCAACGAAAACGACACGGTGGTCACCGACGAGATCCGTTTCGGTGATAACGACA
This sequence comes from Pseudomonas sp. LBUM1664, assembly GCF_059695895.1. Lineage (NCBI taxonomy): Bacteria > Pseudomonadati > Pseudomonadota > Gammaproteobacteria > Pseudomonadales > Pseudomonadaceae > Pseudomonas > Pseudomonas sp. LBUM1664. The sequence goes on from NZ_CP166791.1 coordinate 943,874, forward strand.
CCCTGGCGGCATTGGTGGCGAACCTGGTGGAAGCGGACCTGCTGGTGATTCTCACGGATCGCGACGGCATGTTTGATGCCGATCCGCGCAACAATCCCGATGCCAAGCTGATCTACGAAGCCCGCGCCGACGACCCGGCGCTGGATGCTGTCGCGGGCGGTACCGGTGGTGCGTTGGGGCGTGGCGGCATGCAGACCAAGCTGCGTGCCGCGCGTCTGGCGGCGCGCTCCGGGGCGCACACCATCATTGTCGGTGGTCGGCTGGAACGGGTGCTGGATCGTCTCAAGGCGGGCGAGCGCATCGGCACCTTGCTCTCGCCCGAACGCGGTATGCTGGCGGCGCGCAAGCAATGGCTGGCCGGGCACCTGCAAACCCGTGGCACGCTGGTGTTGGACGCCGGCGCCGTGTCGGCCTTGTCCCAAGGCAACAAAAGCCTGCTGCCAGTGGGCGTCAAGCTGGTCCAGGGCAGTTTCCGCCGTGGCGAAATGGTGGTCTGTGTGGCGCCGGATGGTCGCGAGATTGCCCGAGGCCTGGCCAACTACAGCGCACTGGAAGCACAGAAAATCATCGGTCAGTCGTCTGATGCGATTGTCGGTCTGTTGGGTTACATGGCTGAGCCGGAACTGGTTCACCGTGACAACCTGATCCTCGTCTAAGGAAAAATCATGGGTTTGGCAAAAGGATTGATTGGCTTGCTGCTGGCATTGCCGCTGCTGGCTTCGGCTGAGGAAATCGGCCAGGTGTCGACCGTGTTCAAGTTTGTTGGGCCGAACGACCGGATCGTAGTCGAGGCGTTCGATGACCCCAAGGTGGACGGGGTGACCTGTTATCTGTCGCGGGCCAAGACCGGCGGCGTAAAAGGCGGCCTGGGCCTGGCCGAGGATCGTGCCGAGGCGTCCATTGCCTGCCGCCAGGTCGGGCCGATCAATTTTAAAGGTGAGCTCAAGGATGGCGAAGAAGTGTTCAAGGAGCGCACTTCGCTGGTGTTCAAGACCATGCAGGTGGTGCGTTTCCTCGACAAGAAGCGCAACACGCTGGTGTACCTGGTCTACAGCGACCGTGTGATCGAGGGCAGCCCGCAGAACGCGGTGACGGCGATTCCGATCTTGCCCTGGACTCGTCCTCAATAACTGACACCGACCAATGTGGGGGGCAAGCAAGCTCGCTCCCACATTTTGTCTGTGTGTTCGGCCAAATCACAGGCAATAAAAAACCGACCCTGAGGTCGGTTTTTTAACGAGCGCGTCGCTTAGGCAGCAGCGGCAACGTTCAGGGCCTTTACGTGGCCATTCAAACGGCTCTTATGGCGAGCAGCCTTGTTCTTGTGGATGATGCCTTTATCGGCCATGCGGTCGATAACTGGCACAGCCAGAACGTAAGCAGCTTGAGCTTTTTCAGCGTCTTTTGCGTCGATAGCCTTAACTACGTTTTTGATGTAGGTACGGACCATGGAACGCAGGCTGGCGTTGTGGCTGCGACGCTTCTCAGCCTGTTTTGCACGTTTTTTGGCGGAAGGTGTGTTGGCCACCGTCGAGCTCCTCGAAAGACTTTTTGGGAAATAGCAAACAAAATAGGCCGCGAATCATGCCGATGAGTTGAAGTCTTGTCAAGGGCGGGTGACGCGTTCCGCTGAATGGCAGGTGCAGCGCACCGAAGGATTTCTTTCCGGCGTGCGACCTGTAAACTCGCGGGCTTTGGCTCTGTGCTGTTTAGCGGCGCGGAGTATCGCATAAGTGGGCGCGTTGTTCGCCTGCTGTTTATCGACAGGCAAAAACTCTTTTCATGAATCTGCTCAAATCGTTGGCTGCCGTCAGCTCTATCACAATGATTTCCCGGGTCCTGGGCTTCGTTCGTGACACGCTGATTGCACGGATATTCGGTGCCGGGATGGCCACCGACGCCTTCTTTATCGCCTTCAAATTGCCCAACCTGCTGCGGCGGGTCTTCGCCGAAGGGGCATTTTCCCAGGCTTTCGTACCGATTCTGGCGGAATATAAAAACCAGCAGGGCGACGAGGCGACCCGCACGTTCATTGCCTACGTCACGGGTCTGCTGACGTTGGTGCTGGCGCTGGTCACGATTGCCGGCATGCTCGCCGCGCCATGGGTGATCTGGGCCACGGCGCCGGGGTTCACCGACACCCCGGAAAAATTCCAGCTCACCACTGATCTGTTGCGGGTGACGTTCCCTTATATATTGCTGATTTCCCTGTCGTCCCTGGCCGGGGCGATCCTCAATACCTGGAACCGCTTTTCCGTGCCGGCCTTCGTGCCGACCCTGCTCAACGTCAGCATGATCGTATTTGCGATGTTCCTGACGCCGTATTTCGATCCCCCCGTGATGGCCCTCGGTTGGGCGGTATTGGTGGGGGGGCTGGCGCAATTGCTGTATCAACTGCCCCACCTGAAAAAGATCGGCATGCTGGTGCTGCCGCGGCTGAACCTGCGCGACAGCGGCGTGTGGCGGGTGATGAAGCAGATGCTGCCGGCGATCCTTGGGGTTTCGGTGAGCCAGATATCCCTGATCATCAACACCATTTTCGCCTCGTTCCTGGTGGCCGGCTCGGTGTCGTGGATGTATTACGCCGACCGACTGATGGAGTTGCCGTCCGGCGTGCTGGGCGTGGCCTTGGGCACGATTCTGTTACCGACCCTGGCCAAGACCTACGCCAGCCGGGACCGCCAGGAGTACTCGCGCATTCTCGACTGGGGCCTGCGCCTGTGCTTTGTGCTGGTATTGCCTTGTTCCCTGGCGCTGGGGATCCTAGCCGAGCCGCTGACCGTTTCGTTGTTCCAGTACGGCCAGTTCGATGCATTCGATGCCTCGATGACCCAGCGGGCGTTGGTCGCTTATTCGGTGGGCTTGCTCGGGATCATCGTGATCAAGGTGCTGGCGCCGGGCTTCTATGCGCAACAGAACATTCGCACGCCGGTGAAAATCGCCATTTTTACCCTGGTAATGACCCAGTTGTTCAACCTGTTGCTGATTGGTCCGCTGGCGCACGCCGGCCTGGCCCTGGCGATCAGTGCCGGCGCCTGCCTCAACGCCGGGCTGCTGTTTTATCAACTGCGCAAGCAAAAGATGTATCAGCCGCAGCCGGGCTGGGGCAAGTTCGGCCTCAAGCTGCTGGTCGCCGTGGCAGTGATGTCGGTGGTCCTGCTTGGGGCGATGCATTTCATGCCGGCCTGGGGCGAAGGGCAAATGCTCGAGCGTTTCCTGCGCCTGGGCGCGCTGGTCGCCGCCGGCGTGGTGGCGTATTTCGGCATGTTGCTGCTGATGGGTTTCCGTCTGCGCGACTTCAATCGCAAGGCCTTGACCTGAGGGTTTGCCCTCGCTAATCCCGAGCCGGACAGCAGTTTTGTCGGCTCGATCACTTTGGGTTACGGTGTTGCCTGTCGTCGGCCGCCGGGTGTGGTTATAATCGACCACTTTATGAGCAAGAAGCGCGTTATGCAGCTGGTTCGAGGCCTCCACAATCTGCGCCCCCAGCATCGGGGCTGTGTCGCCACTATTGGCAACTTTGACGGTGTTCACCGTGGCCACCAGGCTATCCTGGCGCGGTTGCGCGAGCGTGCGCTGGAATTGGGCGTGCCGAGCTGCGTGGTGATTTTCGAGCCGCAGCCCCGGGAATGTTTCGATCCTGCCACCGCCCCGGCCCGTCTGGCCCGGTTACGGGACAAACTGCAACTGCTGGCCGCCGAAGGCGTCGACCGGGTCCTGTGCCTGGCCTTCAACCGGCGTCTGAGCAAGCTCAGCGCCGCCGAGTTCGTCGACACCATCCTGGTGGACGGTCTGGGCGTGAAACATCTGGAAGTGGGCGACGATTTTCGTTTCGGTTGCGACCGGGTAGGGGATTTCGATTACCTGCAACAGGCCGGTATCGTCCAAGGCTTCACCGTTGAAGCGGCACAGACCGTCGAGATGGATGGCTTGCGCGTCAGCAGCACTCAAGTGCGCAATGCCCTGGCGGCTGCCGACTTCGAATTGGCCGAGCGCCTGCTCGGCCGGCCGTACCGGATTGCCGGGCGGATCCTGCACGGGCAGAAGTTGGCGCGCCAATTGGGCACGCCGACGGCCAACGTGCAACTCAAGCGCCGTCGTGTGCCGCTGACCGGAGTGTTCCTGGTGAGTGTCGAGATCGACGGCAAGACTTGGCCCGGTGTCGCCAATATCGGCGTACGGCCTACGGTCCAGGGGGATGGCAACGCCCATCTCGAAGTACATGTTCTGGATTTTGCCGGCGATCTATATGACCGGCGTTTGACGGTGGTTTTCCACCATAAGCTGCGTGAAGAGCAGCGTTTTGCCTCTCTGGAGGCGCTCAAGACGGCGATCCATGCCGATATCGCCGCCGCCCGTGCCCTTGTCGCAACCAGCGCCAATCGCTAATGAAGAGCCTTAAATGACCGACTATAAAGCCACGCTAAACCTTCCGGACACCGCCTTCCCTATGAAGGCCGGCCTGCCTCAGCGCGAACCACAGATTCTGCAGCGTTGGGACAGCATTGGCCTGTACGGAAAGTTGCGCGAAATTGGCAAGGATCGTCCGAAGTTCGTCCTGCACGACGGCCCTCCGTACGCCAACGGCACCATTCACATCGGTCACGCGCTGAACAAGATTCTCAAAGACATGATCATCCGTTCCAAGACCCTGTCGGGTTTTGACGCGCCTTATATCCCGGGCTGGGACTGCCACGGTCTGCCGATCGAGCACAAGGTGGAAGTGACCCACGGCAAGAACCTGGGCGCGGACAAGACTCGCGAACTCTGCCGTGCCTACGCCACCGAGCAGATCGAAGGGCAGAAGTCCGAATTCATCCGCCTCGGCGTGCTGGGTGACTTCGCCAACCCGTACAAAACCATGGACTTTACGAACGAAGCCGGCGAAATCCGTGCCTTGGCGCAAATCGTCAAGGGCGGCTTCGTGTTCAAGGGCCTCAAGCCCGTGAACTGGTGCTTTGATTGCGGTTCAGCCCTGGCCGAGGCGGAAGTCGAGTACGAAAACAAGAAGTCGTCGACCATCGACGTCGCGTTCCCGATCGCCGATGAAGACAAGCTCGCCGCCGCTTTCGGCCTGGGCAAGCTGGCCAAACCGGCCTCGATCGCGATCTGGACCACTACCCCGTGGACCATCCCGGCCAACCAGGCGCTGAACGTCCATCCAGAATTCAGCTACGCCCTGGTCGACGTGGGTGACAAGCTGCTGGTGCTGGCCGAAGAGCTGGTCGAATCATGCCTGGTTCGCTACAACCTCGAAGGCTCGGTGCTGGCCACCGCTGCGGGTTCGGCACTGGAACTGATCAATTTCCGTCACCCGTTCTATGACCGCCTGTCGCCGGTGTACCTGGCCGACTACGTGGAACTGAGTTCAGGCACCGGCGTGGTTCACTCCGCTCCGGCCTATGGGGTTGACGACTTCGTGACCTGCAAGAAATACGGCATGGTCAACGACGACATCCTCAATCTGGTGCAAAGCAACGGCGTGTACGTGCCATCGCTGGAGTTCTTCGGTGGCCAGTTCATCTGGAAAGCCAACCCGGCCATCATCGACAAGCTGACCGAAGTCGGCGCGCTGCTGCACACCACCGTCATCGAACACAGCTACATGCATTGCTGGCGTCACAAGACCCCGCTGATCTACCGCGCCACTGCGCAGTGGTTCATCGGCATGGACAAGCAGCCAGTCACCGGCGACACCCTGCGCCAGCGTTCGCTCAAAGCCATCGAAGACACCCAGTTCGTTCCGGCCTGGGGCCAGGCACGCCTGCATTCGATGATCGCCAACCGTCCGGACTGGTGCATCTCCCGCCAGCGCAACTGGGGCGTGCCGATCCCGTTCTTCCTGAACAAGGAAAGCGGCGAACTGCACCCGCGCACCGTCGAACTGATGGAAATCGTTGCCAAGCGCGTCGAAGTCGAAGGCATCGAAGCCTGGTTCAAAATGGACGCTGCTGAGCTTTTGGGCGACGAAGCGCCGCTGTACGACAAGATCAGCGACACCCTGGACGTCTGGTTCGATTCCGGCACCACCCACTGGCACGTGCTGCGCGGCTCGCACCCGATGGGCCACGAGACTGGCCCGCGTGCCGACTTGTACCTGGAAGGTTCGGACCAGCATCGCGGCTGGTTCCACTCGTCGTTGCTGACCGGTTGCGCCATCGACAACCACGCGCCGTACCGCGAGTTGCTGACCCACGGCTTCACCGTCGACGAGTCCGGTCGCAAGATGTCCAAGTCCCTGGGCAACGTGATCGCGCCGCAAAAGGTCAACGACACCCTGGGTGCCGACATCATGCGTCTGTGGGTTGCGTCCACTGACTATTCCGGCGAGATGGCCGTTTCCGAGCAGATCCTGCAACGCAGTGCGGACGCCTACCGGCGGATCCGTAATACCGCACGCTTCCTGCTCTCGAACCTGACCGGTTTCAACCCGGCCACCGACCTGCTACCGGCCGAAGAAATGCTCGCGCTGGACCGCTGGGCGGTGGACCGTGCCCTGCTGCTGCAACGTGAATTGCAGGAACACTACGGCGAATACCGCTTCTGGAACGTCTATTCCAAGATCCACAATTTCTGCGTGCAGGAACTCGGTGGTTTCTACCTCGACATCATCAAGGACCGCCAGTACACCACCGGCGCCAACAGTAAGGCGCGTCGTTCGTGCCAGACCGCGCTGTTCCACATCAGCGAGGCGCTGGTGCGCTGGATCGCGCCTATCCTGGCGTTCACTGCTGACGAGCTGTGGCAGTACCTGCCAGGCGAGCGCAACGAATCGGTGATGCTCAACACCTGGTACGAAGGCCTGACCGAATTGCCGCAAGGCTTCGAGCTGGATCGGGCCTATTGGGACCGGGTCATGGCGGTCAAGGTGGCGGTCAACAAGGAAATGGAGATCCAGCGCGCGGCCAAGGCCGTCGGTGGCAACCTGCAGGCCGAAGTGACCCTCTATGCCGAAGAAGCCCTGGGCGTCGACCTGGCCAAGCTGGGCAACGAACTGCGCTTCGTGCTGATCACCTCCACCGCCAGTGTCGCCCCGTTGGTACAGGCACCGGCCGATGCGGTGACCACCGAAGTGGCCGGCCTGAAACTCAAGGTGGTCAAGTCGAGCTTCGTCAAGTGCGCCCGTTGCTGGCACTGCCGCGAAGACGTCGGCGTGAACCCACAGCACCCGGAAATCTGCGGTCGTTGTGTCGATAACATCAGCGGCACCGGTGAGGTTCGTCACTATGCCTAATGTGGCGAGCCGTTTCGGACGGCTGAGCTGGCTCTGGTTGAGCGTGCTGGTGTTGGTCATCGACCAGACCAGCAAGTTCTACTTCGAAAACTCGTTGACCATGTACCAGCAGATCGTGGTCATTCCCGACTATTTCAGCTGGACGCTGGCCTACAACACGGGTGCGGCGTTCAGCTTCCTGGCCGACAGTTCGGGCTGGCAGCGCTGGTTGTTTGCCCTGATCGCCGTCGTGGTCAGCGGCGTGCTGGTGGTCTGGCTCAAACGCCTGGGCCGCGACGAGACCTGGCTGGCGGTGGCGCTGGCATTGGTGCTCGGTGGTGCGCTAGGCAATCTCTATGACCGGATTGCCCTGGGCCACGTGATCGATTTCATCCTGGTGCATTGGCAGAACCGCTGGTATTTCCCGGCGTTCAACTTTGCCGACAGCGCCATCACCGTGGGCGCCGTGATGCTCGCCCTGGACATGTTCAAGAGCAAGAAAACCGGAGAAGCCGTCCATGACTGAGCAGCGTATCGCTCAAAACACTGAAGTGAAGCTTCACTTCGCCCTGCACCTGGAAAACGGCGACACCGTTGACAGCACCTTCGACAAGGCCCCGGCCGTGTTCAAGGTTGGCGACGGCAACCTGCTGCCAGGTTTCGAAGCGGCGATCTTCGGTTTCAAGGCCGGCGACAAGCGCACCGTGGTTGTTCCACCGGAAAACGCCTTTGGTCAGCCCAACCCGCAAAACGTGCAGACCATGCCACGCTCCCAGTTCCAAGACATGGAACTGTCCCAGGGCTTGTTGGTGATCTTCAATGACGCGGCCAATACCGAGCTGCCGGGTGTGGTGAAGGCGTTTGACGACGCCCAGGTCACCGTGGACTTCAACCATCCGCTGGCGGGCAAGACCTTGAGCTTCGAAGTGGAAATTATCGACGTTAAGGCGCTTTAAAGGGTTGGCAGGCAGTTCCTGCCGATACTCGATTTACTGTGGGAGCGAGCTTGCTCCCACACTGAATTGCATTGATTCAATTTCTTGCGCGCAAGACACGAGGCACAGCATGCAAATCAAACTCGCCAACCCCCGTGGCTTCTGCGCCGGTGTGGACCGGGCGATCGAAATCGTCAACCGCGCCCTGGAAGTCTTTGGGCCGCCGATCTACGTGCGCCACGAAGTGGTCCACAACAAGTTCGTCGTCGAAGACCTGCGTAGCCGTGGGGCGATTTTCGTCGAGGAACTGGATCAGGTGCCAGACGACGTCATCGTGATCTTCAGCGCCCATGGGGTTTCCCAGGCGGTGCGTACCGAAGCCGCCGGCCGTGGCCTGAAGGTGTTCGACGCGACGTGCCCGTTGGTGACCAAGGTGCATATCGAGGTAGCGCGCTACAGTCGTGACGGCCGCGAATGCATCCTGATCGGCCACGCGGGCCACCCGGAAGTCGAAGGCACCATGGGCCAATACGATGCCAGCAATGGCGGCGCGATCTACCTGGTCGAGGACGAGAGCGACGTTGCTGCCTTGCAGGTACGTAACCCTGAGAGTTTGGCGTTTGTCACCCAGACCACCCTGTCCATGGACGATACCAGTCGAGTGATCGACGCCCTGCGTTCCCGTTTCCCGGCCATCGGCGGCCCGCGCAAGGACGACATCTGCTACGCCACCCAGAACCGCCAGGACGCGGTCAAGCAACTGGCCAGCGAATGCGATGTGGTCCTGGTCGTCGGCAGCCCGAACAGTTCCAACTCCAACCGCCTGCGTGAGCTGGCCGAGCGCATGGCCACTCCGGCGTACCTGATCGACGGTGCCGAGGACATGCAGCGCAGCTGGTTCGACGGCGTCGAGCGTATCGGTATCACTGCGGGTGCGTCAGCGCCGGAAGTATTGGTGCGCGGCGTGATCCAGCAATTGCAGGCCTGGGGTGCAACCGGTGCCGATGAATTGGCCGGTCGCGAGGAGAACATCACCTTCTCCATGCCAAAAGAGCTACGCGTCCGTTCCTTGCTTTAAGTCTTTTCGCACAACGCCTGCTCGGCTTTCTCGCTGCGCAGGCTGACGCGGCCGGTACGGGCCAACACCACCTGATGGTGGCTGAGCGGCTCGCGTTTGGCGCAAACATGCAGCGTACCGGCCTGGAATGCGCCGCTGGGCAGTAACGCTTCCCCTTGGCTGCTGAACCTCACCGAACGCTTCACTGGCCAGTTGCCAATCACGCGAGCGCGGCCGCTGCGCTCCATCAGTAATGTCTTCTCTTTGTCGTCCAGCGTGATCCGCCAGCCCCGGCCCCAATCGTTGTCTATCCCTCTGATTACGACTGTCCGGTTGCGCACGATGGCTTCGCTGCGGGCGCTACGCAGACCGCTGGCCAGTAACTGCGCGGCGTCTTTGCGTTCTGTGGCTTCGATCAGCGATGTATAGCTTGCGCCGACCCACGGCAGAACAATTGCCGCAATCGCCAGTCCCATGAGCAGTTCGATCAGGCTGAAACCCTGTTGGTGCATGACGTCTCCTCCCTGGAGAGCGTTAAGCGGCGCGATCCGTGCGCCGTAAACCGAAACAACCGCACACGCGGCAGCTGTTTGTTCTAGCGTGTAGAAGCAGGTATAGCCGACGGCAACGGAGGGCATCGATGGATCTTCGTACAAAAGGTTTCACGCTGATTGAGGTGTTGGTGGCCCTCGGCGTGCTGCTGATCCTGATCACCATGGCGGTGCCGGCGTTTACCGGATCGATGCAGAGCACCAAGGCGGATACCGAGATCGGCGACCTGCGCCGGGCGCTGAATTTTGCTCGCATGGAAGCGATCGACCGTGGCGTCACGACACGGATTCGCCCCACGGCGCAGGGCAACGTATGGCGCGGCGAATTGACGGTGTATGACAGCACGGGCACTGCGCCCAATGTATTGCGGGTTGTTCCAGCAATGAGCAGCGGTGCGACTCTGACGCTAACCTCAGACGTGACCAACATTGATTTCAACAACCTCGGCGGGTTGGCGGCGCCGGCCACACCGGTGAGTTTCAATTATGTACGGGGCGCGCAGAGCAGGACGCTGAGTGTCTGCCTCAATGGAAGAATCGTATTGGGTGGAAGTTGCGGATGAAGGATTGCAGTAAAAAGGCACAGGAGGGCATGACGCTGATCGAGGTGCTGGTGGCATTGCTGATTCTCGGCGTGGGCTTGCTGGGGGCGGCGATGATTCAGCTCAATGCCCTCAAGTACACCGACAGCTCGCGCATGACCAGCCAGGCCAGCTTCATCGCCTACGACATACTGGATCGCATTCGTGCCAATACCGGTGCCGACTACACCGTCACGCCGCCTGGCTCGCCGAATCTCAGCGTGGCTCGGGACCAGGATCTTTACGACTTCAAGACCAACATCATCGCCTTTGGCGGCGCCACGGCCACCGGCACCATCGCTCTGAGTCAGCGGGTCTACACCATCACCATTTCCTGGGACGATGCCCGGGCCGCCAACACGACAAACGCAGCCGAGTCGCGGCGCAGCTTTGTGCTGACCAGCCGCGTCGCCGTCGATCCGGTGGCAACACCATGAATAGACATTGCCGGGGATTCGGCCTGATCGAGTTGATGATCGCCCTGGTGCTCAGCCTGGTCGTCGTGCTGGGTGTCGTGCAGATTTTCATTGCGGCCAAAAACACCTACATCAGCCAGGGCGCCGCAGCGGTGATGCAAGAGGATGCGCGGTTTGCCCTGAGCAAAATGGTCCAGGAAATTCGCATGGTGGGCATGTTCGGTTGCCTGGGGACCGTTACCGACGCTTCTTCTGCGGGGGATTTCAATGCCAGCCAGGTCACGCCGATCCGTTGGGACAACGCCAATTTGAAACTGACCCTGGTAACGGCAGATGTGGGCAGCGGCGGCGGTGTGCCGACCTGGACCGTCGTCTCCGACTGCCGCACCTCGGCAACCGCCTACACCGGTGTGCGGGTACCGGCGACCGGGCAATTGGCCTTCCCGATCCGGCGGCTGATCTACAGCTTCAGCAATAACCAGTTGTTGATGGGCACGGGTGCCGGCAACCCGACCCAGGCGGTGCTGGTAGACAACGTCCGGACGTTCAACGTGACGTTCGGCGTGGCCAGCGGCGCGACGGATATCGCGGCTTCAAGCTATAGCGGCAACCCTTCCGACCCGGCGCGCATCCGCAGCGTGCGCTTGACCCTGACGCTCTTCGATCCGAAGAACAACGTGCGCGACCAGACCTTCAACGTGGTTGCCGCTTTGCGCAACCGGCTTTTGTGAGGGGGCGCTTGATGAATCCGACGCCCATCAAGCATCGCCAGCGTGGCATGGCATTGCTGGTCAGCCTGGTGTTTCTGCTGCTGTTAACGCTGATCGGCCTGTCGTCGATGCAGAGCGCCACGCTTCAGGAAAAAATGACCAGCAGCGTCATGCTGCGCAACCAATCCTTTCAAGTGGCCGAGGCTGCGCTGAGGCTCGGTGAGAGTGCGGTGCAGGTCGGGACTTATTCGCTGCCGGTCTGTACCACCACGACTCAATGTGCACCGCCGGCGGAGTCGGCGACTCTCACGGCGGCCGGGCGCAATTCGTTGTCGGGGGTGACGTGGATTGCCGTTCCTGGCGGGTTTTATGGCGTGCAGAACATCGGCACCACGCTCGCGGCGGTCAATGTGCCCAGCAATACGTCGGCGACGCTTTACCGGATCACGGCGGTGGCGGTGCTGGGGAATAACCAGCGCAGTGTGGTGGAGAGCATCTATGCGAAATACTAAGGTGCGCCGCGACGGGAGGCAGGCGTTTTGGGGCGTGCTGCTCAGCCTTTACCTGGCAGCCCCGGCCTATGCTTTCACGCCTTCGGACTCGCCTTTGCTAAGCGCGGGCGCCGTGACGCCGAACGTGATGCTGCTGATCGATGATTCGGGGAGTATGAATAATATTATCTGGGCGTCGGGGTTTGATCCGACGGCGGTGCAAACGCGCACTTATGTATGCGGCGCCAGTAACAACTGCAACGATAGGGATACTGAGCTGGATCCGACCGACTCGAACATCCTGTTATCGAGTCTGTTTCGTGGCGGTTGCTCGTCTGGCTGGTACGGTTTCTATCGACCCAGCCTTGGCCGGATCTGTCTGCGGCTGCCGGACCCTGTAGGGAGCGGCGATACCCGTTACACCGGTAAGTACCTGGCGTATCTGGTGACCCTGGCCAACGGCTCGAACCGAGACTTCACCACCGGCACGATCCCCAATGATTATCGAATCAACGTGGCGCGGGATGTCTCCAACGATCTGGTCGCCAGCAACCGGGCATTGCGCATTGGCCTTGCCACGTTCAACCCGCCCAACAGTAGCAACTCCGGTCCTGGGGGCTACATCGCCCGTTCAGTCAGCGACCTCTCGCCTGTCAGCGGCAGCGTGACCCAGACCCAGGCCAACAGCAACTACAGCGCCCTGATCAACGCGATCAACGGTTTGGGTGCTGTCGCGAATACGCCACTGGCCGAGAGCTATTACGAAATCACCCGTTACTTCAGGGGCATGGCGCCGTATTACAACGGCACACCGAGCACTTACACCAGCCCGATCCAATACCGTTGCCAGAAAAACTTCGGTGTGGTGATCACTGATGGATTGCCCACCTTTGACCGAACGTTCCCCACCAACGACCCGCTGGGCTTGGCCCGGCTGCCGAACTGGGATAGCGGCATCAGCGGCAGCAACAGCGATGGCGCCAATCTCAATGGTGACGGCGAGGGCGACACGCTTTACCTGGACGACATCGCCAAGTTCGCCTTCGACATCGACATGCGCTCAACCGGCACCGACGCGACCGGCAAGAGCTGGGACGCGACGGATTTCCCCCGGCAATACCTCAACACCTACACCGTGGGGTTTACGGCCACCAATCAGATGTTGTCCGATGCCGCCCGCTACGGCACAGGCAAGTATTACCAGGCGACGGACAGCGAAGGGTTGAGCTCGGCCCTATCATCGGCCTTGAGCGACATCACCTCCAAGGCCGGGTCCGGGGGCGGCGGCACCACCAACGGTGCCACGTTGTCCAGCACCTCCAGTTATTACCAGACCACTTATGACCCCAAGGACTGGCGCGGCACCCTCCGCGCGTTCGGCTTCACCTCTACGGGGACGGTCAATACGGCGGCGGTGCAATGGACCACCGACACCGCTATCGTGCCGGGCGCTACGGCTCCGATCTACCAATCGTGGAACACCGCGACCAATGTGCCGGTGACCCTGGCCTACGGCAACTTTTCAGCGGCCCAGCAAACCAGCCTCAACCAGAACCTGCCCACGGGGATCACTGGCAACGATCTGGTGGAGTGGAGCAAGGGCGTCAATAAAACCGGCCTGAAGGTGCGTAGCGTATTGCTGGGGGACATTATCAACTCACCGCTGGTGCTGGCATCGCCCAATGACCAGACCGCCTCGGATCTGGTGAACGACACTAGCTACAGCACTTACCTGACGACCAAAGCGGCGAACATGAACACCAGCCTGGTGGTAAACGCCAATGACGGTTTCTTCAGCGTCATCAACAGCACAAACGGTACGCGGCGCTACGCCTATATGCCCTCAAGCGTGCTGCCATCGCTGCAGGACATCGCCGACACCAACTACATCAATGGCGTGAGCCACAAGTTTTTGGTGGATGGGCAGATCGGCGTATTCGATGCGCAACTGGGGAGTGCCTGGAAGACGGTGGCCCTGGGCGGGACCGGGGCCGGGGGCAAAGCGTTCTACGCGGTCCAGCTGTTCGATGCAGCGGCGGGGAATGTGTTTCGGGCGTTGTGGGAAATCAGTGCGCCGACCGTTGCCAACACGGCTAACGCCTTCAACGATTTGGGCTACGCCTACGCCCGCCCCGAAGTCGCCCGACTTGCGGACGGTCGCTGGGCTGCGTTTATCTCCAACGGCTACGGCAGCAACAGCGGTGTCGCGGCGTTGTACGTGGTGGATATCCGCGACGGTTCGCTGATCAAAAAAATCGTCATCAACAGCAGCGAAACCGATAACGGTCTGTCATCGGTCAAGCTTCGGATCAACTCCCAGAGCGTGGTGCAGGCTGCGTACGGTGGCGACTTGAAAGGCCGGATGTGGAAGTTCGACCTCAGCGGCACGTCCCCAACCACCTGGGGTGTGGCGTTTGCCGGCCAACCGTTGTTCACCGCGCCCGGTGGCGCGACCCAGCCGATCACCGCTCAACCGCTGCTGGCAGACAATTCCCAGGGTGGCACCCAGGTCTTTTTCGGCACCGGCAAGTTCAACGAGGCGGCGGACAAACTCAGCAAGGATCTGCAAGCGTTCTACTCCATTTGGGACGCCACCGGCGGTGCGGGGCAAATCACGGTATCGAGCCTGCAGGCCCAATCGATCACTGGCGTATTTTCAGGCAGCTCGGGGCAGTACGTGACCACCAGCCAGACCGACGTGACTTATCCGGCGAAAAAGGGCTGGTACCTGCCTTTGGTGTACAACAACGCATTGACCGGGGAGCGGGTGATCAACGCAGCCACTCTGGTGCTTGGGCGCGTTGTCTTCACCACTGCCGCGGTGGACACCACCGACCCCTGCGCCAGCTTTGGTACTGGCAAACTGATCGAGCTGGATGCATTCAGCGGTAAGATGCTCAACTATGCGGTGCTCGATACCAACGGTGACGGCTCGCTCAATAGCCTCGACACGATCTCCAGCGGGGTGGTTTTCACTGGCGGTATCCCGACCTTGAGCGCCGTTGTCAGCGCCGACGGGACCACTAACATGATCGTGAACGACTCCGGCGGCGGTATCACCAACCTGCTGGGAAAATCCGCTAGCGGCAGCCGTCGTATCATGTGGCGGCAAATACAGTGAGAGATAAGGAATGCGCAAATCCAACCAGGGTTTCACCTTGATCGAAATCATGATCGTGATTGCGATCATCGGTATTGTGATCACCATCGGCTATCCGAGCCTGACCGAATACATGAAAAAGGGTCGACGCACCGAAATCGCCGGCCTCTTGTCGGAACAGGCGCAAATTCTCGAGCGCTACTATTCAAAGAATAACGTCTACACCAACGCGACCGGCCTGAGCAGTGGCAACACGTTCTACACCATTACCCCGACGCTGGCGGACCAGAGTTTTACCCTGACCGCCGTGCGCAAGAGCGGCTCGTCGATGGCAACGGACAAATGCGGTGATTTCACGATCAACAACACCGGCGTACGCGGCATGCTCAACGCCGCTGCCGGGCTGACCACCAAGGATTGCTGGGGCCGCTGAGTTTCTTTTATTCGGGCGCTGTCTTGCGCCCCCTGTCTTATGAGTCGAATCAGAACATGACCAGGCAACAGCAAGTGGTGATTGTCGGCGGCGGAGTCATCGGCCTGCTGACGGCGTTCAATCTGGCGTGCGAAGGGCAACGTGTGGTGCTACTGGACCGCTCCAGTGTCGGCCGGGAGGCGTCCTGGGCTGGCGGCGGTATCGTTTCGCCGCTATACCCCTGGCGCTATAGCCCGGCGGTCACCGCGCTGGCCCATTGGTCGCAGGATTTTTATCCACAACTGGGTCAGCGTCTGTTTGCGGCTACCGGGGTCGATCCGCAAGTGTATGTCACCGGTCTGTATTGGCTGGACCTGGACGATCAGGTCGAAGCGCTGGCCTGGGCGGAGCGGGAAGGGCGTCCGCTGCGGGCTGTGGATATTTCGGCCGTCCATGATGCGGTGCCAGTGCTGGGCTCGGGTTTTTCCCGGGCGATCTACATGGCCGACGTGGCCAACGTACGTAATCCCCGGTTGGTGAAATCCCTCAAGGCTGCATTGCTGGCGTTGCCCAATGTCACGCTTCATGAGCACTGCGAAGTCAGCGGGTTCATTCGCGATGGCGAGCGTGTGGTGGGGGTGAACAGTTCTGCGGGGCAGATTCGTGGCGATCAGGTGGTGCTGGCGGCTGGCGCCTGGAGTGGTGAGCTGCTCAAGACCCTGGGGCTGAAATTGCCGGTCGAGCCGGTCAAGGGCCAGATGATTTTGTACAAGTGCGCGTCGGATTTTCTGTCGAGCATGGTCCTGGCCAAGGGGCGTTATGCGATCCCGCGTCGCGACGGGCATATTTTGGTCGGCAGCACGCTGGAGCGTGAAGGCTTTGACAAGACCCCGACCGATAAAGCGCTGGAGAGTCTGAAGGCTTCGGCCCAGCAGCTGATTCCGGCGCTGGCGGGGGCTGAGGTGGTTGGGCATTGGGCTGGGTTGCGGCCTGGATCGCCTGAAGGTATTCCTTATATCGGCGAGGTGCCGGGGTTTGCGGGGCTGTGGTTGAACTGTGGGCATTATCGCAATGGGTTGGTGTTGGCGCCGGCGTCGTGTCGGTTGTTTGCTGATCTGATGTTGGGGCGTGAGCCGGTGATTGATCCTGTGCCTTATGCGCCGGCGGGGCGCTTGTAAGGTCCGGTTTTTCCTGTGGGAGCGGGCTTGCTCGCGACGGCGGTGTGTTGATCGAGTACATATCCATTGCTGCGGTAACGGCCGCTTATGGTTCCGCTCTTACGGCGGGTCACTTTCGCGCTTCTCAAAAGTGAGCCGCTGTAAGAGCGGAACCATAAGCAGCCGTTATCGAAGAAACGGATATACACACCGCCTTCACAGCCGACCTGGCTTTGTGGGAATGGTCGGACAAGGTCCTAATTCAAACCGAATTTTCCGACGAGTTCTGGCGGTTGCCGGGTGGGAAGGTCTCTCGTTAACCTTTTTCCGTCGCTGCCAATTCAGCGTCCGGGCGTCGCGGCCCGCTAACTTGGTGCATAATTCCAGTCGACGACAGTGCTTCGGTATTTGTCGTTCCGTCATGGCTGGCTGTGCGTGGGATACCTTCGGGTATGCCGGAGGCTCCAAGTTCGGTCCGCGAACCTGCGTACAGCTGCCACTCCCAATCGCGTCGCGGCGATCGGTGGCAGCTCCAAAACTTGGAGATGCACGATGATCAAAGTCACACCCAATCCCCCCGAAACCGATCCCTCGTCAGCCCATGGCGGGCTCGATTCTCAAAAACTCGATGAAGCCGCCCAGCGCGCCCTCGACTATTACCTCGGCCCAAAACCTGAAGCCAAAAAGAAACCCGCCTCAAACCAGCTATTCACTGTCGTGGACAGCATCGACACCGAATGCCTCCTCACCAACCTCAGCGAAACCCTGGCCTCTGCCAACGCAACGGTCAGCGACCTGGCCTTCGAGCTCGAAGGCTCGCGGCGACATGTTGCCTTGGGAGTGCAGCAGTTGATTGAGCTGAGCGAGTTGTTGGCCAATCGAGTTCTGGATAAACAGGTGCCGGTGGCGCAAGGCTAGAAGAGCTGCCAAGGCAAACACAGAACCTGTGGCGAGGGGGCTTGCTCCCGCTGGGCTGCGCAGCAGCCCCCAAAAGCAGCGACTCGATCAACCTGACACTCCGAGATGTCAGGTTCGGGTCTGCTTCGCAGCCCAGCGGGAGCAAGCTCCCTCGCCACGGGGTAAGTAGGGGCTTCAGGACCGCGCTTTAATCCAACCCCAACTTCTTTAACCGATACCGCATCGACCGAAACGACAACTTCAACCGCTGCGCCGCCGCCGTGCGGTTCCAGCGGGTTTCCTCCAGGGCCTGGAGGATGAGCTTACGCTCGACGTCTTCCAGGTAGTCTTCCAGGTTGTCGACCTGCATCAAATCGGGGTTGCCGGTGTCGGGGGTGCCATTGCCTTCGGCCAGGCGCAGGTCGTCGGCTTCGATCTGTTGGTGTTCGCAGAGGGTGTAGGCGCGTTCGAGCATGTTCTCCAGTTCCCGCACATTCCCTGGAAAACGGTAGCTTTTGAGGGCGTCCAAGGCCTGGGGATGGAGCTTTACCGCAGGGCTGCCGGTGTTGGCCGCCAGGCGCTGGAGCATGTGGTTGGCCAGTGTCTCGATGTCTTCACGGCGTTCACGCAGGGGTGGCACGCGCAGTTCGATGACGTTCAGCCGATAGTACAGGTCCTGGCGAAAGCGCCCGGCGGCGACTTCGGCGTCCAGATCCTTGTGGGTGGCGCAGAGAATCCGTACGTCCACCACTTCTTCCTGTTGGCCTCCGACAGCGCGCACGGCTTTTTCCTGGATCGCCCGCAACAGTTTGACCTGCATCGCCAGGGGCAGGTCGGCCACTTCATCAAGGAACAAGGTTCCGCCATGGGCGGCTTGGAACAGCCCGGGTTTGTCTTCGATGGCGCCGCTGAAGCTGCCTTTGCGGTGGCCGAAAAATTCGCTTTCCATCAGTTCCGTGGGAATGGCCCCACAGTTGACCGGCACAAAACCCTGGTTGGAGCGGGGACCCTGATCGTGAATCAGCCGTGCGACCAGTTCCTTGCCACAACCCGACTCCCCGCTGATATAGACCGGTGCCTGGCTGCGAGCCAGTTTTTCGATCTGTTTGCGCACGCTGCGCATCGGTGGCGAATCACCCAGCAGGCAGCGCTCGATGGTCGTGACCGGCGTGGCGACCGGTGGCAGGCGCAAGGCGCTGGTCACCAGCTCTCGCAGCCGACCCAGGTCGACCGGTTTGGTCAGGAAGTCGAAGGCTCCGGCCTTGAGGGCGTCGATGGCGGTTTCCAGGCTGCCGTAGGCGGTGATCATCGCCACAGGCAGTTGGGGGTAACGTTGCTGGATGTGTTGCACCAGTTCCAGGCCGGTGCCATCGGGCAGGCGCATGTCGGTCAGGCACAGGTCGAACGCTTCGCCCGTCAGCAGGGCTTGGGCCTCGGCCAGGTTTTTGGCGCTGCGGGTGTCGAGTTTCATCCGGCCCAGGGTGATGTCCAGGAGTTCGCGGATGTCCGGTTCGTCGTCGACGATCAGGATTCGTTGCCGTGAGCGTGTATTCAAATCTGTTTCCGTCCGTGAGCAAAAGTGATGCGAAAGCAGCCGCCGCCTTGGCGTGGTTTGAAGTCTAGGCGGGCTTGGTTGCTTTCGCACAGCTCACGGGACAGATAGAGCCCAAGGCCGGTGCCCTGGCTGCTGGTGGTGAAGAAGGGTTCGAACAAATGCGCTTGCTGGTCCGGTGACACGCCGGGGCCGTTGTCGATGATGTCCAGTGTGGACAACTGGCTGTGGGGGTCAGTGAACAGTTTCAGCCAGACTTCGGCCTCTTCATGGCCCAGCGCGCTGTGGCGCCAGGCGTTACGCAGCAGGTTATCGAGCACTTGGGTCAACTGGCCGGGGTCCATGAGCGTGATGTAGTCTCCGGGGGCGATGCTCAGGTGCAACTGCTGGTGCTCGGCCGTGTTTTCGCGGGCCTGCCGGACGAATTGGTCGAGCCAGGTCCGCAGGTCCAGGCGTTGGGGCGTGGTTTGCTGGCGGCGGGACAGTTGCAGGACGTTTTCAATGACGCGATTCATTCGTTGGGAGTGATCTTGAATAATCTGCGTCAGACGCCGGTCTGCCTCGTTCAGTTCCTCGGATTCGCGCAGCAATTGTGCCGCGTGGCTAATCGCGCCCAAGGGGTTGCGGATTTCATGGGCGATACCGGCAGTGAGGCGCCCGAGCGAGGCGAGTTTCAACTGCTGGGCCTGTTGGGCAACCTGGGCCAGGTCTTCGAGAAACACCAGGATCTGGTGTTGATCGTTATGCCCCAGGGCAATGAAGCTTGGTTGCAGTGTCAGGCCTGTGCCCGTAACGGTCAGGCTTTGCGGGCGCAGGCTGGGGTTGTTCAGCCACAGTTGCAGGCGTTCGACCAGGGCGCTGGAGTAGTCGTCGATCTGCTGGCCGATCAGATCGTGCATGCCCAGCAGGTTCAGCGCACTTTCGTTGGCCAATTGCACCCGGCGCTGGCGGTCGAGCACCAGAATGCCGGTGCGCATGCGTTGCAGGATCAGTGCGTTGAGCGCTTCGAGGCCGATCACTTCGCTGGCTCGTTGCTCGGCCAGGGTTTCACTGGCTTCCAGTCGCCGGGTCAGGCCTTGTACCAATAATGCAGCAGCAAAACATAACGCCCCGAGGGTGCCTGCCTGCAAGTAACTGCTGGGACCGCTCGAGTCGCTGAGGCCAAGGAAGAGACTCGACCCGACGATGCCGATCGTGGCAACGGCGGCGATCAACAGGCCGATTCGGCCACGCAACAGTGTATTGCCGATGGCTACCGAGACGATGAGCAGGTTGCCGATGGCGCTGGGGGCACCGCCCGCGACGAAGAACAGCCACGAGAGCAAGAGCACGTCGGTGAGTGCCAGGCCGAACAGTCGGGCAGGGTTGCGGGTGTTTTCCAGGAACACCACCAACAGGATGTTCAACACCAGGTACAACCAGCTGCCGCTGCGCAGCAAGTCGTCGTTGGCGAACTCCAGCAAACGGTTGTCCATGTTGCTGGAGATCAGCAGCACCAGGGTGATGCCGATACTTAAACGGTACAGGTGATAGAGACGCAGCAGGCGCTGCGTCTGTTTGACGCGCGGGCTTAACGCCTCAACGTTCACGATTGCCCGGGCCTTGCTCTAGGTGAGCCTGGCTGCAATACCACTGTTGTTCGAGGGCCAGCGCCCGGTCGCGAGGCAGGTGTACGCCACAATGGGCGCAACGAACCATGGGCGGTGCGTCCTGCTCCCGAGGGGCGTTCGGCGCGGAGGAGGCGCCCTTGAACTTGCGCCAGAACCATACCGCGGCGGCAATCAGGGCGATCCAGAACAGTAAACGAAGCATGATGGGCGGCTTTTTGGCTAATGATCCGGCAGTTTAGCCAAGGACAGGAACGGCGCACAGCGCAATAAAATCCAGGCACAAAAAAGGAGACCATCGGGTCTCCCTTTCCGCGTCACGGCATGCATTCCCACGCAGGAGCGTGGGAATGATCAGCGTCTTGACCTCAGTCGAACAGACCGAAGGTCAGGTGGCTGAACCAGGAGCGTTCGGTGGATTTGCTCTCAGGCTCTGCTTCTTCGATCACGTCGCCGTTCTCGTCCTTGGGCTTGAGATCGTTCGGAATGGCTGCCTTGGCATCCAGGAACTGGCGCTGCACGTCCTGGTTGGCGCGGGTTTCGCCCGGCGGCAGGGGTGGGCTGGACTCGATCAGGCCCAGGGTGGCCTTGCTCAGCCACGAACGGTTGTCGGCTTCATCAACCCGCGGGGTGAATTGGCCGTCGGCCAAGGAGGGGTGGTTCGGGTAGTTCAGCTTGAGGGTTTCCAGGCTGCTGGCAGCCAGGTCGTCCAGGTGCATACGCTGATACGCCTCGGTCATCACTGCCAGGCCGTCACCCACCGATGGGGTTTCCTGGAAGTTCTCCACCACGTAGCGGCCACGGTTGGCGGCGGCAACGTAGGCCTGACGGGTCAGGTAGTAGTCCGCTACGTGGATTTCGTAGGAAGCCAGCAGGTTGCGCAGGTAGATCATGCGCTGCTTGGCGTCCGGCGAATAGCGGCTGTTGGGGAAGCGGCTGGTCAGCTGGGCGAACTCGTTGTAGGAGTCGCGCGCGGCACCCGGGTCACGCTTGGTCATGTCCAGCGGCAGGAAGCGCGCCAGCAGGCCGACGTCCTGGTCGAAGGAGGTCAGGCCCTTGAGGTAGTAAGCGTAATCGACGTTCGGGTGCTGCGGATGCAGACGAATGAAACGCTCGGCGGCGGATTTCGCAGCTTCCGGCTCGGCGTTCTTGTAGTTGGCATAAATCAGCTCCAGTTGGGCCTGATCGGCGTAACGACCGAACGGATAACGCGACTCCAGGGCCTTGAGCTTCGCTGTGGCACTGGTGTAGCTGTTGTTGTCCAGGTCGGTCTGCGCCTGTTGGTACAATTCGACTTCGCTCAGGTTTTCGTCTACGACTTCCTTAGACGAGCAAGCAGCGGTCAACGCGAGGATGGCGATCAGCAGCAGGTGTTTCACTTGCATGGCGGCTTGCGTCCCTATGACGGCCGCTGTCTTGGGCGGGGCCGTCCTGTTATGATGAGCGCCCCGTTGAAAAGCCTCGGGGCAAAAGACGCCGTATTTAACCACAAGCGCGCAGCCGAAACCAAAGGCTGTGCCGACGCCTAGTCCGAGCATGTCCGATAAAATAGAACTTCGCGCAGAGGTGCCGTCCGAATTGGGCGGCCAACGCCTCGATCAAGTCGCCGCACAACTATTCGCTGAGCACTCGCGCTCGCGCCTTTCCGCCTGGATCAAGGACGGCCGCCTGACGGTGGATGGGGCGCTAATCCGCCCACGCGACATCGTCCATGGCGGTGCCATTCTTGAATTGACCGCTGAGCAGGAGGCCCAGGGTGAATGGGTCGCCCAGGACATCGCGCTGGACATCGTCTATGAAGACGACGACATCTTGGTCATCAACAAGCCTGCGGGCTTGGTGGTGCACCCGGCGGCCGGCCATGCTGATGGCACCCTGCTCAACGCCTTGTTGCACCACGTGCCGGACATCATCAATGTGCCCCGCGCCGGCATCGTGCACCGCCTGGACAAGGACACCACCGGTCTGATGGTGGTGGCCAAGACCATTCAGGCGCAGACACAGCTGGTCACACAACTGCAAAGCCGCAGTGTCAGCCGTATCTATGAATGCATCGTGATCGGCGTTGTAACCGCCGGCGGCAAGATCAACGCCCCGATCGGCCGTCACGGCCAGCAGCGCCAGCGCATGGCGGTGATGGAGGGCGGCAAGCAGGCGGTTAGCCATTATCGCGTGCTCGAACGCTTCCGCTCCCACACTCACGTGCGGGTCAAGCTGGAAACCGGTCGTACCCACCAGATCCGTGTGCACATGGCCCACATCAACTTCCCATTGGTGGGTGACCCTGCGTATGGCGGTCGTTTCCGCATTCCGCCGGCCGCCAGCTTGACGATGGTCGAGTCGCTGAAAAACTTCCCGCGCCAGGCGTTGCACGCACGCTTCCTGGAGTTGGACCATCCGACCACCGGTAAGCGCATGAGCTGGGAATCGCCGTTGCCGGATGACTTCGTCTGGCTGCTGACGTTGCTCAAGCAGGACCGCGAGGCGTTCATCGGATGAATGACTGGCTGATACCCGACTGGCCCGTGCCGGCCCGGGTAAAGGCCTGCGTCACCACCCGTACGGGCGGCGTCAGCTTGGCGCCGTTCGACAGCCTCAACCTCGGCGACCATGTTGACGATGACCCCACCGCCGTCGCCGAAAACCGCCGTCGCCTCACCGATCGATTCGCCATACGTCCGGCTTGGCTGCAACAGGTCCACGGGGTTGTCGTGGTCGAGGCTGACCCGGCCCAGGTCGCCAGCGCCGATGCCAGTTGGACCGCTACGCCAGGTATCGCCTGCACGGCAATGACAGCGGACTGCTTGCCCGTGTTGTTCTGCAACCGTGCCGGCACCCGCGTCGCGGCGGCCCATGCCGGTTGGCGCGGGCTGGCGAATGGCGTGCTGGAAGCCACCCTCGATAGCCTCCAAGTGCCACCCGAGGAAATCCTCGCCTGGCTCGGTCCAGCCATCGGCCCACAGGCTTTCGAGGTCGGGCCTGAGGTGCGTGAAGCCTTCGTCACGCAGCTGGCCCTGGCGGCACAAGCCTTTGTACCGAGCCACAACGCTGGCAAGTTCCTGGCCGACATCTATGCGCTGGCACGTCTGCGGCTGGCGGCACGCGGTGTCACGGAGGTCTACGGTGGCGGTCTGTGCACCGTGACCGACCCACGCTTCTTTTCCTACCGCCGCAACTCGCGCACCGGTCGATTCGCCTCCCTGGTCTGGATCGAACGCTAGACTTCCCTGATCTGCATCAAGGGCACCCTGCTTGAAACTTCCAGAATCGACCGCATCTATAACGGTATCTGGCAGGTTTCTTCATTCAGGATGTTTTTTGGTCCGGCCTGCTCAAAAGGAAGGTGACCCATGCGTATTGACCGTTTAACCAGCAAATTACAATTGGCCTTGTCCGATGCCCAATCCCTGGCTGTCGGTCTGGACCATCCCGGTATCGAACCGGCGCATTTGATGCAGGCCATGCTCGAGCAGCAGGGCGGCTCCATCAAGCCATTACTGATGCAGGTGGGCTTTGACGTCAACAGCCTGCGCAAAGAGCTGGCCAAAGAACTCGACCAGTTGCCCAAGATCCAGAATCCTACAGGTGACGTGAATATGTCCCAGGATCTGGCGCGGCTGCTCAATCAGGCCGACCGCCTGGCCCAGCAGAAGGGCGATCAGTTTATTTCCAGCGAACTGGTGCTGCTCGCCGCCATGGACGAGAACAGCAAGCTCGGCAAGTTGTTGCTCGGCCAGGGCGTGAGCAAGAAAGCCCTGGAGAATGCCATCAATAACCTGCGTGGCGGCGAAGCAGTAAATGACGCCAACCATGAGGAATCCCGCCAGGCGCTGGACAAATACACCGTCGACCTGACCAAGCGCGCCGAAGAAGGCAAGCTCGACCCGGTGATTGGCCGCGACGACGAAATTCGCCGCACGATCCAGGTCTTGCAACGTCGCACCAAGAACAACCCGGTGTTGATCGGTGAGCCCGGCGTGGGTAAAACCGCCATCGCCGAGGGCCTGGCCCAGCGCATCATCAACGGCGAAGTGCCGGACGGTCTCAAGGGCAAGCGCCTGTTGTCCCTGGACATGGGGTCGCTGATCGCCGGTGCCAAGTACCGTGGTGAGTTCGAGGAACGGCTTAAATCCTTGCTCAATGAATTGTCGAAGCAGGAAGGGCAGATCATTCTGTTCATCGACGAGCTGCACACCATGGTCGGTGCGGGCAAGGGCGAAGGCTCGATGGACGCCGGTAACATGCTCAAGCCTGCGCTGGCCCGTGGCGAGTTGCACTGCGTCGGCGCGACCACGCTCAACGAGTATCGCCAATATATAGAGAAGGATGCGGCCCTTGAGCGGCGCTTCCAGAAGGTGCTGGTGGAGGAACCGAGCGAAGAAGACACCATCGCCATCCTGCGTGGCCTTAAGGAGCGGTATGAGGTTCACCACAAAGTGGCGATCACCGATGGTGCGATCATCGCGGCAGCCAAGCTCAGCCACCGCTACATCACTGACCGCCAATTGCCGGACAAGGCCATCGACCTGATCGACGAAGCCGCCAGCCGCATCCGCATGGAAATCGACTCCAAACCCGAAGTGCTGGACCGTTTGGAGCGGCGCCTGATTCAGCTTAAGGTCGAATCCCAGGCGTTGAAGAAAGAAAGCGACGAAGCGGCGAAGAAACGTCTGGAGAAGTTGCAGGAAGAAATCGTTCGTCACGAGCGCGAGTATTCCGATCTCGAGGAGATCTGGAACTCGGAGAAAGCCGAAGTCCAGGGCTCGGCGCAGATCCAGCAAAAGATCGAACAGTCCCGCCAGGAACTGGAAGCGGCCCGCCGCAAAGGTGATCTCAACCGCATGGCCGAGCTGCAGTACGGGGTGATCCCGGACCTGGAGCGCAGCCTGCAAATGGTCGACCAGCACGGCAAGAGCGAAAATCAGTTACTGCGCAGCAAGGTCACTGAAGAAGAGATCGCCGAAGTGGTCTCCAAGTGGACCGGTATTCCGGTGTCGAAAATGCTTGAAGGCGAGCGCGACAAGCTGCTGAAGATGGAAAGCCTGCTGCACCAGCGCGTGATTGGTCAGGAAGAAGCGGTGGTGGCGGTTTCCAACGCCGTGCGCCGGTCCCGTGCCGGGCTGTCGGACCCTAACCGTCCGAGCGGCTCGTTCATGTTTCTCGGCCCGACCGGTGTCGGTAAAACCGAGCTGTGCAAGGCACTGGCCGAGTTTCTCTTCGACACGGAAGAGGCCATGGTGCGCATCGACATGTCCGAGTTCATGGAGAAACATTCCGTGGCACGCCTGATCGGTGCGCCACCGGGTTATGTCGGCTATGAAGAGGGCGGTTACCTGACCGAGGCTGTGCGTCGCAAGCCGTACTCGGTGATCCTGCTCGATGAGGTCGAGAAGGCCCACCCGGACGTGTTCAACATCCTGCTGCAAGTGCTGGAGGATGGGCGCCTGACCGACAGCCACGGGCGCACGGTGGACTTTCGCAACACGGTGATCGTCATGACCTCCAACCTGGGGTCGGCGCAGATCCAGGAGCTGGTCGGTGACCGCGAGGCACAACGCGCCGCCGTGATGGATGCGATTTCCACCCACTTCCGGCCGGAGTTCATCAACCGCGTCGACGAAGTGGTGATCTTCGAGCCGCTGGCCCGTGATCAGATCGCTGGCATCACTGAGATCCAGCTGGGTCGTCTACGCAGTCGTCTCACCGAGCGCGAGCTGAAGCTGCAACTGAGCAGCGAGGCTTTGGACAAATTGATTGCGGTAGGCTACGACCCGGTCTATGGCGCACGGCCGCTCAAACGGGCGATCCAGCGCTGGATCGAAAACCCGCTGGCGCAGTTGATTCTGTCCGGTCGCTTCATGCCAGGCGAAACCGTGACCGGCACCGTGGAGAACGACGAAATCGTCTTCAACTGAGTCGACTGCCGGAGCTTTTGTGGCGAGGGAGCTTGCTCCCGCTGGAGGGCGGAGCACTCCTCGCTTTTGAAGGGCCGCTACGCGACCCAGCGGGAGCAAGCTCCCTCGCCACGACCCTTGAACTTTTTCTGATTCACCGGTGTTCGCTTTGCGAGGCCATTTTTTTCATCAGGCCGTTGAACTCAAAGGAAAAGGCTTGTAAAGTGCGCCCCGCAGTACGTCACCCCAAGGGTTACTTCTCCCTGAGAACGAATCCAAAATAAGTTGCAAATCATTGTCTTGAAAGCAATTTAAGGGGTTGACAGAGGTTTTTAAGATTGTAGAATAGCGCGCCTCAGACACACGAACGCAGCGATGTAGACGGGTAGAAGAGGTTGAAGCTAGCTTCAACGTTGTAACTTGAAATATCAGTTCCGTGATAGCTCAGTCGGTAGAGCAAATGACTGTTAATCATTGGGTCCCAGGTTCGAGTCCTGGTCACGGAGCCATTTCAATCGGGGTATAGCGCAGTCCGGTAGCGCGCCTGCTTTGGGAGCAGGATGTCAGGAGTTCGAATCCCCTTACCCCGACCATCTTTGGGTCGTTAGCTCAGTTGGTAGAGCAGTTGGCTTTTAACCAATTGGTCGTAGGTTCGAATCCCACACGACCCACCATTTTTGAAACCAGCTTGCTGGAATCGAATCTTAAGATCAGAGGCCAAAAGCGCTGATCGAAGAAGGCGACTTGTAAAGGTCGCCTTTTTTTTACCGGGGTATAGCGCAGTCCGGTAGCGCGCCTGCTTTGGGAGCAGGATGTCAGGAGTTCGAATCCCCTTACCCCGACCATATTAAAAATCCTCGTATCGAAAGATACGGGGATTTTTTTTGCCTGTGAAAAAAACACACGCTTCAAATCATCGTATAACTTTTGATCGAGCGATGGCTCGGAACAATGGACCGGCCCGA
This sequence comes from Pseudomonas sp. LBUM1664, assembly GCF_059695895.1. Taxonomy (NCBI): domain Bacteria; kingdom Pseudomonadati; phylum Pseudomonadota; class Gammaproteobacteria; order Pseudomonadales; family Pseudomonadaceae; genus Pseudomonas; species Pseudomonas sp. LBUM1664. The sequence goes on from NZ_CP166791.1 coordinate 971,412, forward strand.
GCTTGGATATAGACTGCACTGCCGTCATCGCGAGCAGGCTCGCTCCCACAGGTAGCCGAGTAGGTTCATGAGTATGCGATCAGATGTGGGAGCGCGCCTGCTCGCGAAAACGGTGTGTCAGTCAACATCCATGCTGCTGATTCAGCGAAATCGCTGGCAGGCTCGTTCTTCAGTCAGGCCTCAATGCAACTTGAGCCTGGGCTCAGTCCCGCGCCCGATCTTGCTGCCCAGCATCAGCATTGCCGTGCGGAACATGCCGTACAGCGCCATCTGGTGCATGCGGTACAGCGATATGTAGAACATCCGCGCCAGCCAGCCCTCGAGCATCACGCTGCCGGTGAGGTTGCCCATCAGATTGCCCACCGCCGAGAAACGCGACAGCGAAATCAGCGAGCCGTAGTCGGTGTATTTGTAGTGGGGCAGCGCCTTGCCTTCGATCCGTAGCTTCAGCGATTTTGCCAACAGCGATGCCTGCTGGTGTGCCGCCTGGGCGCGAGGTGGAACATTGCGGTCGCTCCCCGGTTGCGGGCAGGCGGCGCAGTCACCGAAGGCGAAGATATTCTCGTCGCGGGTGGTTTGCAGCGTAGGCAGCACCTGCAGCTGGTTGATCCGATTGGTCTCCAGCCCGTCGATTTCCTTGAGGAAGTCCGGTGCGCGAATCCCGGCGGCCCAGACTTTCAGGCTCGCGTCGATCACGTTGCCATCGACGGTGATCAAGCTGTCGGCAGTTACCTGGCTGACGGCGGCGTTGGTCATGACATTGACCCCGAGTTTCTCCAGGGTCTTGTGCACCGGTGCGCCGATGCGCTCCGGCAATGCTGGCAGAACCCGTGGCCCGGCTTCGATCAGGGTGATTTGCATGTTTTCCGGTTTGATCCGGTCCAGGCCGTAGGCCGCCAGTTCATGGGCGGCGTTATGCAGCTCGGCTGCCAGTTCGACACCTGTGGCACCGGCACCGACGATAGCGACGCTGATGCGCTCTACCACATCGGTCTGGCCGGCGTGGGCGCGCAGGTAATGGTTGAGCAGTTGCTGATGGAAGCGCTCGGCCTGTTTGCGGGTATCGAGGAACAGGCAATGCTGCGCCGCGCCTTCGGTGCCGAAGTCATTGGTGGTGCTGCCGACAGCAATCACCAGGGTGTCGTAACCCAGCTCCCGGGCCGGCAACAGTTCCACGCCCGCATCGTCATAGGTGGCGGCCAGCTGGATTCTCTTTTGCTCACGGTCCAGGCCACTCATGCGCCCGAGCTGGAACTCGAAGTGGTTCCATTTCGCCTGGGCTACATAGTTGAGTTCGTCTTCGGAGGAGTTCAGGGAGCCGGCAGCCACTTCGTGCAGCAGCGGTTTCCAGATGTGGGTCAGGTTCGCGTCGACCAGCATCACACTGGCCGTGCCGCGCTTGCCCAGAGTCTTACCCAGACGGGTAGCCAACTCCAGACCGCCGGCGCCGCCGCCAACGATGACAATACGATGAGTCATGGGGATATCTCGCAAGGCTAAAGGAAATCGGTGCCGTTGCCCGCGCGAGCGGCAACGCAGCATGACAACAACAGACGCCGTCAAAAAGGAACAGTATTTGTGAGGCACGACACCTGCTCATAGCGTCAGGTAACTGATCAGTCGGCTCAACAGGCCCAGGCCAATGGTGATGGCCAGCACCACCACCAGGAGCATCCACGGCCGGAAAGGCCGGCGCTCGACTCGGTGCTGGGACAGTTGCAGGTACTCTTCGACATGCTTCTGGTCATCTGGGTTCAGGCGGCTGGTCATAAAGGCCTCGTCAGGTAGACGTTGCGAAATGTGTAGGCGTTACAGCGTCCGGTTATCCGGCATTGAAAGCAGCGTAGCCGCTCGCCGGAACGGGTTCGACGCTCAAGCTGTCGTCCAAGCGAATGATTCCACTGTTTAACACCCGTGCGGTGATTCCGCCATGGCCGCGTACGGCCTGGAACGTGCCTTCGCCAAGGTTGCGCTCCAGTCGCGCACACGGCTGGCACCAACCGGTGGTTTCAAAAATGGCCTGGCCAATGCGAAAGCGCCGGCCCTTGAGGCTGAACAGATTGATACCGCTGACCACAATGTTGCGGCGCAGCGCTTGTGGCAGTACGGGACGATCGGCCGGGCGGCCCATCAGTGAAGTGATCACGGCCAGGTGTTCCCACTGAATCAAGGTCACTTGCCGCGCATTGCGTGCGCCGGGCCGGGCATGGTCGCCCGTCAGGCCGGCTTCCAGGCGTGCCTCCACGGCGTCCAGTTCAATCATTGGCGCATGGCCCTGTGGTCGCACGCCAATCCAGCGTACGCGGCCTTGCTGCGGCACAGCGGCAATCAGTTCCTGCAACGGGCTCACAGGCTGATCCCGACATCAAACACAATACTGCGTCCCAGGTTACCCCGCAGGAAGTCCGGCGCGCCGGGGTGGGCAAACAGCACCCGGGCGAAAGTCGGCCCCACCAGGGACAGCGAACGCCAACCCTGGCGCAGGTATTCGGTCGGCGGCGGGAAATGGCTGTTGAGGTCCAGCACTTCACGCTTGAGGCTGGCGAAGGCGATGATGTCCAGCTCCCCCAGGTCCATGCCACGTTCGGTGTAGTTGTGGGCTTTCTTGCGTAAGGTCGGGGCCAATCTCAGCAGGAACTCATTGGCCGGGATCCGCCTGGGCTTGGCTTCGCGGCGCACCAGTTGGCTCAGGGAAAACGCGCTGCGGCGGCGTTGCAGCTCGTCGCGCCATTCGTCATTGAGGCGACGACCTTCGTCGAGGACGAAAAAAACCTCGAAATTGGCATCACGAAACAGTACGTCTGGCGGCTCCCCTGCGGGGGCGAACTCGTCGGCGCGATAGGGCACGTTCAGCCCTTGCAGCAGACGCTGGCAGACCCAACGCTCACGCTCCCATTTGCGGGCATTGGAGAGAAAGGCGTTGGCTTGCTCGGCCGCGATGGTGAGCAGGCGTAAATAATCGGAATCATCCATGAGCCCAAGCTTAGCGTTCTATTGCGACAAGCTGAAAGCGTTGCGTTGATTATTGGGCATTATGGGGGGTGTAGACTGCAGACTTGAATCGCCGAGGCAATCACCCTCAATTTGATGCAAGGGCAAGCGAAAGGAGTAGCCCCATGATCGGTGCCGAACTGCTCTCACCGCAGACCCTGGCGGTCGGCTGGCTGGTTTATGTGCCGGTGTTGGTCTGGGCCGTGTCGCGGGCGCCGTGGGTCGAGCTGTTCACCGACAGCCGTCGCCAGCACTTGCTGTTCGGCACGGTGTTGGCGCTGTTCATGTTGTGGCTGGTGCGACGGGATTTCGATACCGGCGTCTCGTATCACTTCATCGGCATGACTGCCGTGACGCTGCTGCTGGACTGGCCGCTGGCGATCTTGGGTGGCCTTTTAGCCCAGCTTGCGCTGGTGCTGCTGGGCCGCCAGGACATGGTGGCGGTGGGCATCAACGGTGCGCTGCTGGTCCTCTTGCCGGTGCTGGTCACCGAGTGCTGCGCCGTCCTGGTGGAGCGCGCTCAGCCGCGTAATCTGTTCGTGTATATCTTCTGTTCGGGGTTTCTCGCCGCCGCGCTTTCGGCGTTGTTGTGCCTGCTGCTGGGGCTCGGTTTGCTGTGGTATGACGGCGTGTTCGCCATGCCTTACTGGCTGGAAGATTTCGTTGGTTACCTCTGGCTGATCATTTTTCCCGAGGCATTCATCAACGGCATGGTGGTCAGTGCGCTGGTGGTGTTCAGCCCCGAATGGCTGGAGACCTTCAACCGCACGCGTTATCTGTCGGCGCCCTGGAAGGATGACGACAAGCCTTGATTCACATCAAGGCTGCGCAGCCACACGCCCTTCATGCTCTGGAAAACTTCCAGGAGCACAACCATGAGTGTTTATGAGTGGGCGAGACAAGAGATCAGGCGCAGCCACGATGCGGCCGTGGAAATCGGCTTTGACCCGGGCTTGAGCCTGCGTGCCTTGCTCAGTGCGATCGTGCAGCAGAGCAAGACAGTGCGCAGCGTTGAAGATTTGGCCGATGAATTGAGCTTCCTGGCGGAGAATCTCGACGATGAGCAGGACTACGGTTTCATGCGGCCTTAATGGCGAGGCTCGAAATCTTCGCTGAACAGGTCATCCTCGGCATCGGGGCTGACCGGAATCTTGTGTTCTTCCGACGCCCAGGCGCCCAGGTCGATCAGTTTGCAGCGATCAGAACAGAACGGCCGGAAGGTGTTCTCCATGCTCCATTCCACAGGGGCGCCACAGGTTGGGCAATCGACGGTTGGGGTTTGGCTCATGACTGGCCTCCACGCAAAGTAAGGTAAAAGTGATGCAGGCGCTCGACCTCGCTGTGCAGCCAAGCGAGGTCGCGGTCGTTGACCACCACGTCGTCGGCCTGGCTCAGGCGGTCCTGGCGGCTGGATTGGGCCTTGAGAATCGCCTGGACCTGCTGCTCGCTGGTCTGGTCGCGCTGCAAGGTGCGTTCGATCTGTAATTGTTCCGGCGCATCGATCACCAGAATCCGCTGAGTCATGGTGTACTGCCCCGACTCGATCAACAACGGCGATACCAGAATCGCGTAGGCCGATTGTGCCTGGGCCAGATGATGAGCGATTTCCTCGGCGATCAGCGGATGCAGCAGCGCCTCGAGCCAGCGGCGTTCCTCGGCATTTTCAAAGATCAGTTTACGCAGGGCCGCTCGGTCCAGCGTGCCGTCGGCCTGCAATACGCCTGGGCCGAAGTGTTCGGCTATTTTTGCCAACGCCGGGCGCCCCGGTTCGACCACCCAGCGCGAGGCGTGATCGGCGTCGACGACGTGCACGCCCAGGTCGATAAAGTGCTGGGCCGCCGCGCTTTTGCCACTGCCGATGCCTCCGGTCAGGCCGAGAATCCAGGGTTTTTCCACGGGGCTACTCATAAGAAATCGACATTAGAAACCGACAGACTGCCAATAGAAGTCGGTTATTTGACCACCCCAGAGCAAGGCAATCCAGCCGGCAATTGCCAGATAGGGCCCGAAGGGGATCTGCGTCGACACTGGAGCATCACGCATGCGCAGCACAATCACCCCGACAACGGCCCCCACCAGCGACGACAGCAGCAACGTCAACGGCAAGATTTGCCAGCCCCCCCAGGCTCCCAGCATCGCCAGCAGCTTGAAATCCCCGTAGCCCATGCCCTCCTTGCCAGTGATCAATTTAAATACCCAGAACACCGACCACAGCACCAGATAGCCGGCCACCGCACCCCACATCGCTTGGCTCAAGGAGACGAACAGCCCGAAGCTGTTGACGATCAAGCCCAGCCACAACAACGGCAGTACCAGCGTATCGGGCAGCAATTGATGTTCGGCATCGATCAGGCTCATTGCCAGCAGGCCCCAGCTAAACACCATCACCATCGCGGCCTGCCAGCCAAAACCGAAATGCCAGGCGACGAACGCCGACACGGCGCCGCAGGCCAGTTCGGTCAGGGGGTAACGCCTGCTGATGGGCGTAGCGCAGTTGGAACAGCGACCGCGCAATATCAGGTAGCTCAGCAGCGGGATATTTTCCCAGGCCCGGATGCGGTGACCGCAGTGGGGGCATTGGGAATGGGGCAGCATCAAGTTGTAGACCGGGCCGGGTGCTTCGGCAGGCAGGCCCAGAAGGTCATGGGCCTGCAGGCGCCATTCCCGCGAGAGCATCTTTGGCAGGCGCCACACCAGCACGTTGAGAAAACTGCCAATGATCAGCCCGAGCAGCAACGCAATGAGCACGAAGGCCAGGGGATAAAGCACGAAGAATTCGGTCAGGGGCATGTCAGATCGCAGAGCCGAGTTGGAAGATGGGCAGGTACATGGCAACCACCAGGCCGCCGACGACCACCCCCAGGACCACCATGATGAACGGTTCCATCAGGCTGGTGAGATTGTCCACCAGGTTGTCCACCTCGACCTCATAAAAGCTCGCCACTTTGTCGAGCATGTCGTCCAGCGCACCAGATTCCTCGCCGATGGCGGTCATCTGGATGGCCAGGTTCGGAAATATGCCTGAGGTGCGCATGGAAAAATTCAACTGCATGCCCGTCGAGACGTCCTGGCGGATGCGCTGCACCGCCCGTTTGAACACCACGTTGCCGGTGGCGCCCGAGACCGAATCCAGGGCTTCCACCAGCGGCACGCCGGCGGCGAATGTGGTGGAAAGCGTCCGGGCGTAGCGGGCCACGGCGGATTTGTACATCAAGGTGCCTATCAGTGGCAGCTTGAGCAGCCATTTATCGCGCCAGTCACGAAAACCCTGGGAGCGCCTGAGGGCGTATTTCACGCCAAAAAATGCACCCACTAGCCCGCCAAGCAGCAGCCACCACCATTGCTGCATGAACTCCGACAGGCCGATGACCATCACCGTGAAGGCCGGCAGTTCTGCGCCGAACCCGGCAAACACCGATTCGAATTGCGGCACGACCTTGACCAGCAGGATGCCCGTGACCACGGCTGCAACGAGCACCACGGCCGCCGGGTAGGTCATGGCTTTCTTGATCTTGGCCTTGAGGGCTTCGCTCTTTTCCTTGTAGGTCGCGACCCGATCCAGCAGCGTGTCCAGGGCGCCGGCCTGTTCGCCGGCGTCCACCAGGTTGCAATACAACTCGTCGAAGTACTGCGGGCACTTGCGCAACGCCGCGGCGAAGCTGTTACCGGCAGCGACTTCCTGTTTCACCTCGTCCACCAGCTTGCGCATGTTGGGGTTGTCGAAGCCTTCGCCAATGATGTCGAACGCTTGTAGCAGGGGCACGCCGGCCTTGAGCATCGTTGCCATCTGGCGGGTGAAGAGGGCAATGTCCAGGGGCTTGATGCGTTTGCCCTTGCTGAATATCGAAGTGGATTTCTTGCGCACCTTCTCGGGGTTGATGCCTTGCTTGCGCAATTGGGCCTTGATCAGGGCCGGGCTCTGGCCGGTCAGCTCGCCGGTCATTTTGGTGCCCTTGCGGTCCTTGCCTTCCCAAGTGTAAACATCGGTTTTTACTGCCTTGACCGCCATGTTCAATCCTTGGTGACCCGGTTGATTTCCTCGAGGCTGGTGATGCCCTGCATCGCTTTGAACAGCCCTGATGTGCGCAGGTCATTGAAACCGTCCTTGCGCATTTGCAGGTCGATTTCCAGCGAGTTGCCCTCGGCCATGATCAGCCGTTGCAGCTCGGGTGTGTTCTTGACCACTTCGTAAACCCCCACGCGCCCTTTGTAGCCAAGGTTGCACTGTTCGCAACCGACCGGCTCATAGATCGTGAACGAGCCGATGCGTTCCCGGGGGAAACCTTCCTTGAGCAGGGTTTCCTCGGGAATCTCGATGGCCCTCTTGCAATGTGGGCACAGTTTGCGCGCCAGTCGCTGGGCAATGATCAGGTGTACCGCCGTGGCGATATTGAAACCCGGGATGCCCATGTTGTGCAGCCGGATCAGGGTTTCGGCGGCGCTGTTGGTGTGCAGGGTCGAGAGCACCAAGTGCCCGGTCTGGGCTGCCTTGATGGCGATTTCGGCGGTTTCCAGGTCACGGATTTCGCCAACCATGATCACGTCCGGGTCCTGACGCAGGAACGAGCGCAGGGCCTGGGCGAAATCCAGCCCTTGGCGTGGGTTCACGTTGACCTGGTTGATGCCTTCCATGTTGATTTCCACTGGGTCTTCAGCGGTGGAAATGTTGATGTCCACGGTGTTGAGGATATTCAGCCCGGTGTAGAGCGACACGGTCTTGCCCGAGCCGGTCGGCCCGGTCACCAGGATCAACCCTTGGGGCTGTTTGAGGGCCGCCATGTACAGCTCTTTCTGGTCCGGCTCGTAGCCCAGGGCATCGATGCCCATTTGCGCGCTGGACGGGTCGAGGATCCGGATCACCACTTTTTCGCCCCAAAGCGTGGGCAGGGTGTTGACCCGGAAGTCGATGGACTTGGTTTTTGACAGGCGCATTTTCAGCCGGCCGTCCTGGGGCTTGCGCCGTTCGGAGATATCAAGACTGGCCATGACCTTGAGGCGCGCGGCGATGCGGCCGGCCAATTGGATCGGTGGCCGGGCCACCTCCCGCAGCATGCCGTCGGTACGCACCCGCACCCGGTAGATTTTTTCATAGGGCTCGAAGTGCAGGTCGGAGGAGCCGCCCTTGATCGCGTCCAGCAGCATTTTGTTGACGAACCGCACCACCGGCGCGTCGTCGGTGTCCTGACTGGCTATGGAGTCTTGCTTGTGGTCGTCGATCGACTCGATGTCCAATCCGTCGAGGTCGACATCGCCCATTCCTTCCAGGCCCGTGTTGCTGGATTCGAAAAACTTCTCGATGGCGTCGCTGAGCTTGTCGTCCTCCACCAGGATCGCTTCGGTGGTCAGGCCGGTACTGAATTGGATGTCATTGATGGCCTGGTGATTGGTGGGGTCGGAGATCCCCACGAACAGCTTGTTGCCGCGCCGCCACAGCGGCAGGGCGTGATGTTGGCGCACCAGTTTTTCGCTGACAAGGCCAGTGGGCTGGGTTTCTTTGTCCAGGCTGTTGAGGTCCAGCAGGGCGACGCCGAAATGTTCCGAGGCGATTTCTGCGACCTGGCGGCTCTGGACCAGTTTGTTTTGCACCAGATAACTGATCAGAGGTATGCGATTGCGTTGGGCCTGTTGGTACGCTTGCTGCGCATTTTGCTCGGTGATCAGTTCGGCCAGCACCAATTGCTTGGTCAGGCCGCTTAGGGCGATGTCATTCATGGGAGTACCGGACGCAGACAGTTCATGACTTATAGCCTAGTCAAGCATCGACGCCAAACCAGCGGGGAAGGGTGACAAAAAACGTCAGATAGTGCGGTTGTTGGGGTAGGACGCAGGAGTCGTGCTGGTTGAACCCCCCTGCTGGCGGGACCGGGAAGGTTGGCATGTGCCGTGCAACGGTCGCTTCAGGTCATGAGATTCACCTCATGCATTGGAGATGTCTATGAATAAGCAGAGTGGCTTTACCCTGATCGAACTGCTGATCGTTGTGGCGATCATCGGCATTCTGGCGACGTTTGCGTTGCCGCAATATTCCAAGTACCAGTCTCGGGCTAAGGTGACGGCGGGTCTGGCGGAGGCCTCCGCGTTGCAGGTGCCGTTCGAGGACGTCATGAATCAAGGCACAGACCCAACGCTGGCCAACATTGGCGGCACATCGCCCACCAGCAACTGCACGATGACTGCTTCAGGCGTTGCTTCGACCGGAGTGGGCAGTATCGTTTGCACAATCCTTAATGCGTCTTCGCCCATACTGGGTAAAACGATCACCTTCAGCCGTTCGGCAACGGGAGTTTGGAGCTGTGCCTCCACGGCCGCCCAGGAATACCTGCCGAAAAACTGCACGGGTGTTTAGCAGGTCCCTGATGTCGGTTTTCGCTTGATTGTGGTGAGGGAGCTTGCTCCCTCACCACAGAAAACCTCTGAAATTCATAAGCTTAGAAGGACGCCAAAACCTGCAACTTGCATGTCCAGAATCAGTGAGTCTTGCATTTTGCATGATTATGAAAATCACCGCTTCGCTTAACTCAATGATTTAAAAGGAATTGTTTTAAATTTCAAAACTGGCACAACGTTCGCACTACTCCTGACAACCCTGCCGGGATGCACGTCCGGCAGTTTTTGAGAAAAACAGGAGTTACTCGTATGAAGAAGTTCGCTATCACTGCCGCCGCCGCTACCGCTCTGACCCTGACCATGGCTAGCGCATTCGCCGAGACCACTCAAGCAACTCAGGCTCCGATGCTGCTGGCTGCTGGCGAAGTGACGGAGGCCAAAGAAGCCACCTCTGATACTTGGATCACCACCAAGGTCAAAGCCGACCTGGTTACCGAAAAAGGCATTCCAGGTACTGACATCAAAGTGGAAACCAATAAAGGCGTTGTGTCCCTGTCTTCGACTGTTGCCGTGACCGATGCTCAGAAGGCCACTGCCGTGGCTATTACCAAAAAGATCAAAGGCGTCAAAGCCGTATCGGCTGACGGCCTGAAAGCCGAATAAGGCTCAAGCTTCTCGCCTGAACGGGAGAAGGCACGGCAAGCGGGCTCAGATATACGTCTGCCGTTGCTTTGGAGTTCATGCGAAGGCCACACGGACGTGGCCATTACAGGCCCCCGTCATTCGTGCCGGGGGCCTGTTCTATTCTGGGATGGATCAATCTGCCGCCAGATTGCGGACCAGACTGAAGAACCGGGTTGCCGCCATCACGAGCAGGCTCGCTCCCATAGGTTCACCAAAACCCGTGGGAGCGAGCCTGCTCGCGATGGCGGCGGCACATCAAACACATTGTCCTGGACAAGCTCAGCGCCCGCGCTGGCTGGTGATCTGCACCAGCCGGTTGCCCTCGAAACGCAGGTACTGATACATGCCGTTGTTGGGGCCGTAGGTCCATTCTTCCACCGGGTATTCTTCCCGGCGATTGACGCTGCGCTTATAGCCCAGATCATCCCGCGCCGCAGGCTCGCCGCATTTTTGCAGCACTTCACTTGAACGATCACCGACGCTGATCAGCTGGCTGCCACAGCGCAGCGTATCGGCAGCCAACGCCTGGCCGGTGGCGAGCAGAAAACCCAGGCTGAGCCCGTACAGATGCTTCAACTTATTCGGCATCCAGATGCAGAAGGGTGATCACGCGCCCGTCGCTTTCGGCCTGGCCCAGGCTGGCGTCGATGAAATACACACGGTCGTCGGCCAAGTGGCCCTTGTCCACCAGGAAGTCCTTGATGCTGCCGGCCCGTTCCTGCCCCAGTTGGCGCAACAGTACGTCACTGCCGCTCCAGAACTTGATCACGCCTTCACGCAGTTTGTCGGTGCGAGCTTTTTTATCCAGTTGCGCCCATTCGGCTGGCGGCTGGGTCTTGAGACGGGTGCGATAGATGCCCTCGAGCAGTGGGGCCTTTTCATCTTCGGGCACCTGCAGCAGCGAAGCCTGGGCCGGTACTTTGTCGCCCCGGCGTTGCAGCATCTTGTAGTAGTTGTACTGGTATTCGCGCTCCAGACGCTGGGCGGCGAGGAGCGGGCCGTCGCTGCTTTCGGCGGCGGTGCCCTCGATCTCCAGACGCAGTTCCGGGCGTTTGCCCAGGGCCTCGGACAGCTTGAGCAGTACGCCTTCGTTTTCCTTGCTCAGGTCGCTGGAGCCCGGCGCGAACGACACATTGCCCAGGTCTTGCGAACCGCCACCGGCCACCAGCCCGCCGATGAGTTTGAACGGCGCCTGAGCCGCCCGAACCACCAGGTTGCGCAGGGTCTGCCAGACAATCGGCATGACACTGAATTGCGGATCGTTGAGGTTGCCGGTAACCGGCAGTTCGATGGAGATCTTGCCCTCGGAATCCTTGAGCAGCGCGATGGCCAGTTTGAGCGGCAGGCTCACGGCGTCCGGGCTGTCGACTTTTTCCCCCAGCTGCAATTGCTCGACCACCACTTTGTTTTCGGCCTGGAGCTGGCCCTTGGTGATCCGGTAATGCAGGTCAAGATTGAGCCGGCCCTTGCGGATGCGATAACCGGCGAACTTGCCGGAGTAGGGCGTCAGGGTCGTCAGCTCGACCCGTTTGAAACTGGTGGCGATGTCGAGACTGGCCATCGGGTCGAAGGGGTTGACCGCACCTTTGATGGTGACAGGTGCGTAGCGGTCGACCTTGCCCTTGATGTCCACGCTGGCCGGTTTGGCCTGGCGGCTGTCGATGGTGCCGATCTCGCCGTTGAGCTGCTGGATGGCGGTGGCGAAATTGGGCGTCAGGCTGAAGTCGGCGAAGTTGGCCGAGCCGTCATTGATGGCAATACCGCCGACGTGAATGCCGAGGGGTTTTTCCTGGGAGGCTGGTTTGGCAGCCGTGTTTTTTGTACCGCTGTCAGCCGGTTGCGGGATCAGCAGGTCATCGACGTTGGTGGTGCGGTCGTCGTTGATCATGAAGCGCGCGTAAGGCTGGAACAGGTTGACTTTGTCGATGGACAGGCTGTCGCCGTGCTGATAGTTGAGGCCCTCGAGCACAAGACGCTGCCACTTGAGGAAGTCGCGCGTCTTGAGGGTATCGAGGGTGTGCAGTTGATCGACCTGCGCGCGGCCGGTGACCGTGAATGCCAGCGGCTCGGTGCTCTTGAGGTCTACCGCCAGATCGCTGCCGAGCATCCCGGAGCGCAGCTCCAGGCGAATGAACGGGTTGATGTACGACTGGGCGACCCGCAGGTCGATGTCCTGGGTCTTGACCTTGAGCCTGGCGGTAACCGGGTTCAGGTTGACTTCGCCATCGGCCAGAATCTTGCCCTGTTTACCCAGGCCTGTTTCCAGCTTGAGGGTAAAGGGTGAGCCATTGAGGGTGTCGTAGTTCTGCAAGTCGAGGTTCAGCGGGCCGACTTCCAGTGCCACGGCTGGCTGCGCCTGGCGGTCGGCCAGATGCACCTGGTAGTCGCGCAGTTGCACGTCCTTCAACAACACCTGCCACGGTTTGCTCGGTGTCTCGGGTTTGGGTTGAGGCGAATCGGCGGCTGCCGGAGCCGACGCCGGCTCGACCTTGACCTGGGGTTTGGCCGGCTGGCTGGCGAAGAGTTTCTGCCAGTCCAGTTGCCCGTCTGCCTCGCGAGCGGCCCAGGTTTCCAGCTTCTGGCTGCGGATCTTGCCCACTATCACTTGCTGTTTGGCCAGGTCTACCGTGGTTTCACTGATATCCAGGCGTTCGAGTTTCACCAATGGGCGGCCATCGGGCGCCTTGAGGGAGAAGGGCGCGATGCTGACGGCCACGTTGTTGAGCAGCAGTTCGGTGCCCTTGGCCAGGTTGAGCTTGTAGTCGGTGCTGAGGTTCAGCACGCCGTTTTCCAGTGCCAGCGGTAACGCGTCGCGCACGTAGGGCCACCAGGCTTTCATCTGCCCGCCGGTGACTTTGAGTTTGCCTTCGGAGGCAATCGGCGTGAGGCTGAAATTGCCGCTCCAATCGATCTGCCCACCTTCAGGGCCCGCGGCCACCAGGGTCATGTCGGCGTTGTCGTCGGGCAGGGTGCTGAGGTTTTTCAGCTCGAAATCGAGGGTGTCGTAAAGAAACTCGATGGGCTCGCTGGGCCGCAAGTCCTGGAAGTGCACATATCCGCCGGCTAATTTGATTCGTTCGACCCTAAGGGGAAACGGCTTGGCCTCGGGATCGGCAGGCGTTGGTTCGCTGGCCGGCAGCTTGAACAGCCCCAACAGGTTCAACTGACCGTCCTTGGCGAACACGACCTCGGTCTTGGGCTTGTCCAGCTCGATGTCGACCAGGTGCAGGGCGCCGGACCACAGGCTGTCGAGTTGCAGGTTGGCGTACAGCCGTTCGAAGCCGACCTGTTCCTTGCCCGGTTCGCCGACAGTCAGGCCCCAAAGGGTGACTTCAAGGCTGAAAGGATTGAGTTCGATGCGCTGGATCTGGGCCGGCACCGTCGCATGCTCGGCCAGTTGTTGATTGGCGATCCGCAAGGCGACGCCTGGCAATATCAGAAAGCCCAACAGGCTGTAGAGGGCCAGTGCGGTCAACAGGGCGCCGAAAGCGCGAATCAATCCTTTGGGCATGTGTGGCTTCATCTAGTCTGAATCGGAATGCCTTGGAGTATGGCATGCGTTTACGGTTCCGAAGCCACTGTGATTTATGAGATTTGTCCGTTTTCGCCGTAAGAATTCAGGAGCGGGCTCAGAGTTGCAGGATCAGGGTCTTGAGCGGCGGTTGCTGGTCCAGCGAGGGGAAATCGCTGCCGGGCGTCAGCACGCTCCATTCGCGCACCGGGCGGCCGGTTTTTTCCGCACAGCGCAACACCTGTTCGCGCCAATCATCCATGGAGACTTTTGCCAGATTGTTACAGCAGATCAGTACGCCATTGTCGGCAGTGCTGAGCAGTGCCGGTTTGAGCAGGCTTTGGTAATCGCGCAACAGGTCGACAGTGCCGAACGCGCTCTTGGCCCACGCCGGCGGGTCGAGCAGCACCAGGTCGTACTGGCGTTGCTCCAGGCGCACGTAACTTGGCAACTTCTGCCCGCGTCGCTGGCTGATGGGCAGGCCGGCCAGTTGGCGGATCGCCGGGAAGTAATCCGATTGCACGAATTCCATGGTTGGCAAATCGGGGTTGAGCAGGCCGTTTTCGCGCCCGACCGCCAGGTTGCCTTCGGCGAAGTCCAGGTTGCACACCTCCCGCGCACCACCGGCCGCGGCGCTCAGGCCTACGCCGCAGGTGTAGGCGAACAGGTTCAGCACGCTTTTGTTTCGGCTGTGTTCCTTGACCCAGCCCCGGGCGTTGCGCAGGTCGAGAAACAGCAAGGGATCCTGCCCGGCATGGCGCCCGCGAACGCGATAGTTCAGGCCCCATTCATGGCCGACCAGGTCTTGCAGGGCTGCGTCGTCAGCCTGATACACCGTATCCTGGCGGTCGATTCGCGAATTGCCCCGGGCACGGTCGTTGTAGACCAGCAGGGTGTCCAGGCCCAGGCATTCATTGACGATGCCGTGCAGTTGCAGCAACGCATCGCGTTCCAGCGACTGATGGAAGCTCTGCACCAGCAGTTGCGGGCCGTAGCGGTCGATGGTCAGGCCGGGCGCGCCTTCCTGGCTGCCGTGGAACAGGCGATAGCAATCAGTGCCTTGCGGGTGCAATTGGCCGAGCAGGTCTTGACGTTGGTCGAGGGCGGCGCGCAGCGCCTGATTCAAGGAAGACATGCCGGGCGCGCCTTAAAGAAATGAAGCGCGGGAGTTTAGCAGTTATGGGCCAGACGCCCATCTGTGGCGAGGGTTTTATCTGTGGCGAGGGGATTTATCCCCTCGCCACAGGGACTCGGTGCCTCAGGGGAACCGAGTCGTCTGGCTCAGCGATTGAGGCGCTTGTCGATCAGCCCCTCCACGACGCTGGGGTCGGCCAGGGTCGAGGTGTCGCCGAGGCTGTCGAGCTCGTTGCAGGCGATCTTGCGCAGGATGCGCCGCATGATCTTGCCCGAACGGGTCTTGGGCAGTGCTGGCGCCCACTGGATCAGTTCCGGTTTGGCAAAGCTGCCGATTTCCTTGCTGACGTGGGCCAGCAATTGCTTCTTCAACTCGTCGTTGGCCTCGACCCCGTTCATCGGCGTGACAAAGGCATAGATGCCCTGGCCCTTGAGGTCATGGGGGTAACCGACGACCGCCGCTTCGGCGATGTTGTCGTGTAGCACCAAGGCGCTTTCCACCTCGGCGGTGCCGATACGGTGCCCGGAAACGTTGATCACATCGTCGATGCGCCCGGTGATCCAGTAATCGCCGTCTTCGTCGCGACGGGCGCCGTCGCCGGTGAAGTAATAGCCGGGGTAGGGCTTGAAGTAGGTGTCGACCATTCGTTGATGGTCGCCGTAGACGCTGCGAATCTGCCCCGGCCAGCTGGATTTGATGGCCAGCACCCCACTGCCGGCGCCGGTGATTTCCTTGCCCACGTCGTCCAGCAGCACGGGCTGCACGCCGAACATCGGCCGGGTGGCGCAGCCCGGCTTGAGCCGCGGGGCACTCACCAGCGGGCTGAGCATGATGCCGCCGGTTTCGGTCTGCCACCAGGTATCGACAATCGGGCAGCGCTGCCCGCCTACCACGTTGAAGTACCATTCCCACGCTTCCGGGTTGATCGGCTCACCGACAGTGCCGAGCAACCGCAGGCTTTTACGGGACGTTTCCTGCAACGGTCCGGGACCCTCGCGCATCAGCGAGCGCAGGGCGGTCGGGGCGGTGTAGAAAATGTTGACCTGATGTTTATCGATCACCTGCCAGAAGCGTGAGCTGCTGGGGTGGCTCGGCACACCTTCGAAGATCAATGTGGTGGCGCCATTGGCCAGCGGGCCGTAGACGATGTAGCTGTGGCCGGTGACCCAGCCGACATCGGCGGTGCACCAGAACACTTCGTTGTCGCGGTAGTCCAGGACGTACTTGAACGTCATCGCCGCTTGCAGCAGATAGCCGCCGGTGGTGTGCAGCACGCCCTTGGGTTTGCCGGTGCTGCCGGAGGTATAGAGGATGAACAACGGGTCTTCGGCGTCCATCGGTTCGGGAGGGCAGTCGTCGCTCATGTCGTGCATGGCCTGGTGGTACCACAGGTCACGACCTTCGACCCAGTTCACCTCCCCCTGGGTGCGTTCGACCACCAGTACGGTGCTGACATTCGGACAGCTTTCCAGCGCCTTGTCGACGTTGCGCTTGAGCGGCACAAAGCGCCCCCCGCGCACGCCTTCGTCAGCTGTGATCACGGTGCGGCAATCGGCGTCGAGAATCCGATCGCGCAGCGAATCCGGCGAAAAGCCGCCGAACACCACCGAATGCACCGCACCGATACGGGTGCAGGCGAGCATGGCGTAGGCCGTTTCCGGAATCATCGGCATGTAAATACAGACTCGGTCGCCTTTCTTCACGCCGCGATTTTTCAGCACGTTAGCCAGGCGGCAAACATGGTGATGGAGTTTTTTGTAAGTGATTTGTGCAGATTCGGCGGGGTTGTCACCTTCCCAGATGATCGCCGTCTGGTCGCCACGTGTTGCCAGATGTCGGTCGATGCAATTGGCGCTGACGTTCAGCTTGCCGCCCGCGAACCAGGTGGCGTCGCCGATCTTGAGGTCATAGCGCTGGACGGTTTGCCAGGGCGTCATCCAGTCGAGAAAGCGCGTGGCCTGCTCGGCCCAGAAGGCGCTGGGGTGTTCGATGGATTCTTTATAGAGCCGCTGGTATTGGTCCTGACTCAGTAGCGCAGCCCGGCGGACGGCATCGGCTTGGGGGTACTGGCTGATATCGAACATGACGGTTCCTTATTCTTGTTTTTGCGACAAGAGGGGAGCTGCACGACCGTCGTAGGAGCTGCCGAAGGCTGCGATCTTTTCTCTCAATGCACTTGAGCGCCAAGTGAAAGATCAAGATCAAAAGATCGCAGCCTTCGGCCGCTCCTACAGTGCCGTGTACCCCACGGTTTGCGGGTAACCCGGGCCGTAGGAACTGTCCTGAACGAAAAGCGACAGGGCGGGTGAGCCGCCCTCTCAGACTATCACCCGCGATGACGCCCGCGGAAGTAGTTGATCAAGCCCTGGGTCGAGGCGTCATCGGCCGGGGTTTCTTCGCTGCCCACCAGGCGGTTGTAGACGCCTTTGCCCAGTTCTTTGCCCAGTTCCACGCCCCACTGGTCGAAGGCGTTGATGCCCCAGACCACGCTTTGCACGAACACCTTGTGTTCATACAGCGCCACCAGTGCGCCGAGGCGGCGTGGGCTGATGCGTTCGACCACCAGGGTGTTGCTCGGACGATTGCCCGGGATCACCTTATGGGACGCCAGTTTCTGCACGTCTTCTTCGCTCGCGCCCTTGTCCCGCAGCTCGGCTTCGGCTTCGGCGCGGGTTTTGCCCAGCATCAGTGCCTGGCTCTGGGACAGGCAGTTGGCGTACAGCCACTGGTGATGGTCAGAAACCGGGTTGAAGCTGACGATTGGCACGATGAAGTCGGCCGGGATCAACTGGGTGCCCTGGTGCAGCAACTGGTGGTAAGCGTGCTGACCGTTGCAACCGACACCACCCCAGATCACCGGGCCCGTGTCGGTAGACACCGGCGTACCGTCCTGGCGCACGCTTTTACCGTTGGATTCCATGTCCAATTGCTGCAGGTGTTTGGTGATGTTGCGCAGGTAATGGTCGTACGGCAGGATCGCGTGGCTTTGCGCGCCCCAGAAGTTGCCGTACCACACGCCCAACAGCGCCAGCAGCACCGGCATGTTCTGCTCGAACGGTGCGCTCTGGAAATGCTGGTCCATGGAGTAGGCGCCGGACAGCAATTCCTTGAAGTTCGACATGCCGATGGCCAGGGCGATTGGCAGGCCGATGGCCGACCACAGCGAGTAACGCCCGCCGACCCAGTCCCACATCGGGAAGATGTTTTCTTCGCGGATGCCGAAGGCCACGGCGGCCGCGTTGTTGCTCGATACAGCGATGAAATGGCGATACAGCTCCGCTTCGGAGCCGCCCTGGGCGAGGTACCAGGCGCGGGCGGCCTGGGCGTTCTTCAGGGTTTCGAGGGTGTTGAAGGATTTCGACGAGACGATGAACAGTGTGGTCTCGGCGCGCAGCTTCATGGTCAGCTCGTGGAACTCGCTGCCGTCAATGTTTGCCAGGTAGTGGCAGCGAACGCCTTTTTGCGCGTAGGACAACAGCGCTTCGGACACCAGTTCCGGGCCGAGGAAGGAGCCACCGATGCCGATGTTCACCACGTCGGTGATCGGCTTCTCGGTGTAGCCACGCCACAGGCCGTCGTGAATGCGGCCCACCAGATCGGTAATCTGGTTCAGCACTTTGTGCACGTCCGGCATCACGTTGACGCCGTTCACCAGCAATTTATCGCCCACCGGCCGACGCAGGGCCGTGTGCAGGGCTGGGCGGTTTTCGGAGGCATTGACGATTTCGCCTTCGAACAGCGACTTGATCGCGCCCTTGAGGTCGACTTCATTGGCCAGGCCCACCAGCAGGTCGCGGGTTTGGGCGTTGATCAGGTTTTTTGAGTAGTCGAGAAACAGGCCACAGCTCGACAGGGTGAATTGACTGAAACGCTGCGGATCGGCATTAAACGCTTCGCGCATGCTGAAATCCTGCATGGCTTTGCGGTGGTCATTCAGCGCTTGCCAGGCAGGCAGAGCGGTCACGTCATGAGGGGTTCGGTAATACGCCATCGCTGCGGGTTTCCTTTTTACTTGAACGGCCTTTTGTACACTAAAAATTCCGGCGCGGCTTGAGGCGGGCGTCCGGACACTGCGTCGACACGATCTCTGGGCGCAGGGCGACTACAGTAAACCTCGCGTTGCGATCTGTCTTGGCTTTGTCAGACCGGTTCCCGGTACTTTTTTAACAACAGGCTTGGGAAGGGGCCGACAGACGGAAGGCCGATTCGGCCTTCCTGGCATAAAGGGAGTGGTGATGCTCGGGTTCGATCAGGCAACCTGAACCGGGATGGCATTGCTGGTGTGGCTCAGCTCGTTGCCCGGCGCCATGTACAGCATGCGTGGCTTGAAGTTGAGCAGTTCGGCTTCGCTGTAGTGGGCGTAGGCGCAGATGATGACGCGGTCACCCACCTTGGCCTTATGCGCTGCTGCGCCGTTGACCGAGATCATTCGCGAACCTTCCTCGCCACGGATGGCGTAGGTGGTGAAGCGCTCGCCGTTATCTACGTTGTAGATCTGGATCTGTTCGTATTCACGGATACCCGACAGGTCCAGCCACTCACCATCAATGGCGCAGGAGCCTTCGTAATCGAGCACGGCGTGAGTGACTTCGGCGCGATGCAGCTTGGCCTTGAGCATGATGGCGTGCATGAATGTTTCCTTTGGTCGGATCCGAACGGCGGGCAGTTTGCCCGAAGGCTTTGGAGGCGGCAATACATGAGGGATGTGCGAATGCAGTCTGTAAGACCGCGCACAACCCCGGTGGGAGCTAGCCCTGTGGGAGCAAAGCTCTGCTCCCACAGGGCCCACCCACATTAGGGCGGTTGTGGGTTCAGGCGGTTGCGTCGAGGTCCAGGTGCAGGTTGTCGATCAACCGCGTGGTGCCCAGGAAGGCGGCTACCAGAATCACCAAGTCGCGGTCTTCGCTCGTGGCCGGACGCAAGGTTCGGGCATGGCGGACTTCAAGGTAATCGGGACGCAGGCCCGCGGTTTCGAGTTGCTTGATTTGCTCGGCAACCAACGCCGGGAAATCCCGTTGCCCCTGCCTGATCGCTTCGGCAATCTGGCTCAAGCTGCGATAGACCAATGGCGCGACGGCGCGCTGCTCAGGGCTGAGGAAACCATTGCGCGACGACAGCGCCAGGCCGTCCTCGGCGCGAACGGTCGGTTCGCCGATGATCTGGGTCGGCATGTTCAGGTCATGGACCAGCGCGCGGATCACTGCCAGCTGCTGAAAGTCTTTTTGACCGAACACCGCCAGGTCAGGCTGGACCATGTTGAACAGCTTGCTGACCACCGTCGCCACACCCTCGAAATGCCCCGGCCGACTGGCGCCGCACAGGCCTTCGGACAATTGCGGGACGCTGACCCGGGTTTGTCCGGTCATGCCGTCGGGGTACATCTCATCGACGCTTGGGGTGAACAGCAGGTGGCAGCCGGCCTGGAGCAGCTTCTCCTGGTCGGCCGCCAGGGTACGCGGGTATTTGTCCAGGTCTTCGCCGGCGCCGAATTGCAGCGGGTTGACGAAAATGCTCGCCACCACGAAGTCGGCCCGTTGCGCTGCCTTGGTCACCAGCGCCATGTGACCGCTGTGCAGGTTGCCCATGGTCGGCACGAAGGCGATGCGCTTGCCTTCGCTGCGGGCACGGGCCACGGCGGCCCGCAGTTCGCGTACGGTTTTAACGGTGTTCATGCGGAAAATCCGTGTTCGACGCCTGGGAAGGTCGCCGCTTTGACTTCGGCAACGTAAGCGCCCAGGGCGGCCTGGATGGTGGTTTTCCCAACCATGAAGTTCTTCACGAACTTGGGCACGCGGCCGGTGATCGACAGCCCGAGCATGTCGTGCAGCACCAGCACCTGGCCGTCGGTGGCGCTGCCGGCGCCGATCCCGATCACCGGGATCTTCACCGCCTGGGTGATTTCTGCAGCCAGCTCGCTGGGCACGCATTCGAGCAGCAACATCGCGGCCCCGGCCTGCTCCAGCGCAATCGCATCGGCACGCATCTGCCGCGCCTGGTTTTCATTGCGACCCTGGACTTTGTAGCCGCCGAGGATGTTCACCGATTGCGGTGTCAGGCCCATGTGCGCGCACACCGGGATGCCACGCTCGGCCAGCAGCCGAATCGAATCGGCCAGCCACAACGCACCTTCTATTTTGACCATGTGGGCGCCGGCCTGCATCAGCTGGGCGCTGTTGGTCATGGTTTGTTCGAGGGTGGCATAGGCCATGAACGGCAGGTCGGCGAGGATCATCGCATCGGTGTTACCGCGTTTGACGGCGGCCACGTGGTAGGCCATGTCGGCGGTGGTCACCGGCAGCGTGCTGTCGTGACCTTGCAGCACCATGCCGAGGGAATCGCCCACCAGCAATACTTCGACACCGGCCTCGTTGCAGGTGTGGGAGAAAGTTGCGTCATAGCAGGTCAGCATGGTGATTTTTTCACCTTTTTGCTTGAGACCTTGCAGCGTGGTCAGGGTAATAGCTGGCATGAAAAAGTCCTCATTAGGCGCTCGTGAACTACTGCGAGTAACGCGCATGATTCGTCATTTATACAGGCGCACCCTCTATGCGTGGTGCTTGTAAGGCCTGGATTGCGCCCTTTAGCGCCGCGTTGGCGGCAACGGGACGCCTATAGTCGTGAGGAGCACTCGGGAAGTCAATTGGATGTGTTACCGCCGTGTGTTACCGGGGTTACTGATGCGTTTCAGCTTGACGGGAGGTGCCTGACACCACCCCCTGTGGGCGCGAGCAGGGGGTGATCTTCGTCAGTTAGGGGGCAAGCGTTCCAGGCCCGCAAACGGGCACGCGGCAAGCAGGTCCTTGAGCAGGCGCCCATCGGCCAGGCGCAGGTCGGCGGGCGCCAGCTCCGCCAGCGGATACAGCACGAAGGCCCGGGCCTGCATGTGGCAGTGGGGGACTTTGAGACGGGGGTCGTCGATCAGGCGTTCGCCGAACAGCAGAATGTCCAGGTCCAGAGTGCGCGGGCCCCAGCGTTCCAGGCGTTTGCGACCTTGCCCGGTTTCGATGGCTTGCAGCGCATCGAGCAGGTCCAGCGGTGCAAGGCGGCTGTCCAGCACCGCCACCGCATTGGTGTAGCGTGGCTGGCCCGGCAGCAGGGAATCGCTTTGATAAAAGGCTGAAACCCCCGCCAGTTGGGTCTCGGGCAGTTGCGCCAGCGCCTGGATGGCGCTGCGCAATTGTGCGGTGGGTTCGGCCAGGTTGCTGCCCATGCCGATGTAGACGCGTTCCATCGCTTACTCGCCCGAAGCGCTCGGAGCACCGGCACGTTTACGCTTGGCACCGCTGCTGCGACGCCGCTTGCGCGGGCCACTGGCGCCGTCTTCCTTGCCGCTGAGCTCACGAATCATCTCGCGGCGCTCGCTGTCGTTGGCGTCCTGGTAGTCGGTCCACCATTCGCCCAGGCCATCGGTCTGTTCGCCGGCGCTTTCGCGCAACAGCAGGAAGTCGTAGCCGGCGCGGAAACGTGGGTTGTCCAGCAACAGGTCGGCACGTTTGCCGCTGCGCCGTGGCAGGCGCTCCTGCATGTCCCAGATCTCGCGGATCGGCATCGTGAAGCGTTTTGGAATCGCAATGCGCTGGCACTGTTCGCTGATCAGTTCGTGGGCGGCTTCCTGCATCGCCGGGATCGGCGGCATGCCACGGTCTTGCAGGCGCAGCACCCGGGCCGGCAGGGCGGGCCAGAGCAATGCGGCGAACAGGAAGGCCGGGGTCACCGGTTTGTTCTGCTTGATGCGCAGGTCGGTGTTGATCAGCGCTTCGCTGATCAGGGTGTGGGTGTAGGTCGGGTTGTGCTCCAGCGCTTCGGAGCTGGCCGGGAACAGCGGGTCGAACAGTTGCAGGTCCACCAGCATTTCGAAGGTGTCTGCCGCGTTGCCCGACAGGAACAGCTTGAGCACTTCCTCGAACAGGCGTGCCGAAGGGATTTCCCGCAGCATCGGGGCCAGTTCGCGAATCGGCGCGGCGCTGTGTTTCTCGATGCCGAAATCCAGCTTGGCGGCGAAGCGCACGGCCCGCAGCATCCGCACCGGGTCTTCCTGGTAACGCTGCTTGGGATCGCCGATCAGGCGGATCAGGCGATTGCGGATATCGTGAACGCCATTGGCAAAATCGAGGATGCGTTCGCTGACCGGATCGTAATACAGGGCGTTGATGGTGAAGTCGCGGCGTTGCGCGTCTTCCTCCAGCGTGCCGTAGACGTTATCGCGCAGGATGCGCCCGCTCTCGTTGCGAGAAGACTGGTTGCTGTCTTCTTCCTCATCGTTTTGCGGATGGTTGGCGCGGAAAGTCGCCACTTCGATGATTTCGCGACCGAAGTGGATGTGGACCAGCTTGAAGCGCCGGCCAATGATCCGCGCATTGCGAAATTCGGCCCGTATCTGTTCCGGCGTGGCGCTGGTGGCGACGTCGAAATCTTTGGGCGTGATGTTGAGCAACATGTCGCGCACGCACCCGCCGACCAGATAAGCCTGGTACCCGGCGTTCTGCAGGCGTTCGACGATGTTCACCGCATAACGGCTGAACTGGGCCTTTTGCAATGAATGCTGGCCGCTGTTGAGCACTTCAGGCGTGCTGCGAATGTGTTGCGTACGACGCAAGGGAGAACGGAATGACTGGAACAGCTTCTTCAGCATGGGATGCACTGTTTGAAGGAATATTCGGCCAAAAACAAAGAATGACCGCATGATGGGCGGGGATTCTAGCATTTAGTCGGGGGATGGTGTAGGACGGAGCAGTTTTGAGCTGCAAGCTTCTAGCGACAAACCTTGTAGGCTTCAGGGAAGGGGAATGACAGAAACCACAAGGGGAGCCGAAGCTCCCCCAGAATTAGTTGCATGCTCGTTTTTATTATTGGTTTCGGGCTTCTTGTTTTTATTGAGTGCCCGCGTCACGAGGTTTTCCCTTCGTGACTCTCCCAATCGGGAGCCAAGAGCAAACGGATTGCTTTGGTCGCTGTGTTGCAGTGATCAATCGATCCAACCAGTTCAGGCATCTGTCTTGAGACAGCTTTTTATTGTTCTCGGCCTGGTTGTGGGGCAAGCCCCAAATACAACGCCTCTCCAAAAGAATCAGTTAGCTACGCCTCTCGCCGTCTTGTTTTTATTGTGCGTGAGTCGATTCGTCTTATTTTTATTGTCGTGTACATTGCTTGTTATTGTTCTTGTACCAAAGCTATAGCAGGGTGCGTGCCAACTTTTGAAAAGCCCAGCGAAACCGGGGGTTCTATGGTTATTCCGGTTTTTTCAGGGCGAAAAAAAGCCGGGGTTTCGTTACCGTAAACCCCGGCTTCTGTTACGTGAAAAAGCTGAGGTAACAGTTTTTTCACATCTGGCGGTGTTACCCGCGCACGTCAGCTTTCGCTGGCCACCCCGGTCTTGCGTCGCGGAATACCCAGGCGCTGGCGGCGTTCCCACAGGCACTTGCGGCTTACGCCCAGCTTGCGCGCCAGTTCGGTCTCGGTCATGTGATCCTGGTGTTCTAGGACGAAATGCTGGAAGTAGTCTTCCAGGGACAGGTCTTCGGTCGGCTCGTGGCTGGTGTTGTTGGCGGAACCTTGTTGAGGGGCCAGGCCGATGAACTCTTCATCGTCCAGATCACTCAGCTCGATGTCGATGCCCAGCAGGTCGGCGGAGATTTCCGGGCTCTCGCACAGGATCACTGCCCGCTCGACCGCGTTTTCCAGCTCTCGAACGTTACCCGGCCAGGCGTAATGACGAATGGCCTGTTCGGCATCCGGGGCGAACTTTAGGTCGGTGCGGTTGACCCGAGCGCTCTGGCGGGCGAGGAAAGCATGGGCGATTTCGTTGACGTCCGCACCACGCTCGCGCAGTGCCGGCAGCTTCAAGGCGATCACGTGCAGGCGGTAATACAGGTCTTCACGGAACTGGCCGATTTTCGCCAGGCTCTTGAGGTCCCGGTGAGTGGCGGCGATCAGGCGTACGTCGACTTTTTGCGACTGCACCGAGCCGACCCGGCGGATCTCGCCTTCCTGAAGCACCCGCAGCAACCGCGCCTGGGCTTCCAGTGGCAGCTCGCCGATCTCATCGAGGAACAGTGTGCCACCGTCCGCCGCTTCCACCAGCCCGGCACGCCCGGCGCTGGCACCGGTGAACGCACCTTTCTCGTGGCCGAACAGCTCGGATTCGATCAGGCTTTCAGGGATCGCCGCGCAGTTCACCGAGATCATCGGGGCCTTGGCCCGACGAGACAGGTTATGCAGGGCACGAGCCACCAGTTCTTTACCGGTACCGGATTCGCCTTGGATCAGGACATTGGAATCGGTCGGCGCCACTTTGCGGATCTTGCTGTACAGGTCCTGCATGGGCGGGCAAGAGCCGATGATGCCGATTTCGCCGTTATTGTTGCTGGCACCGGCTTTTGCGGAGGCTGCGATTTTGCCGTTCGTCGGTTCCGGTGGGTTGCTGGTCGCCGCCTGTCGGTCGCGCAGGATGCGGGCCACGGCCTGGAGCATTTCGTCGTGGTCGAACGGTTTGGCGATGTAGTCCACCGCGCCCATTTTCATGGAGTCGACCGCCGAGCGCAGGCTGGCGTAGCTGGTCATGATCAGCACCGGCGTGCCCTGGCCGAGCTTGATCAGCTCGGTGCCGGGGGCGCCGGGCAGGCGCAGGTCGCTGACGATCAGGTCAAACGTTGGGATGCTGAAACGCTCTTGTGCTTCCTGCACGGAACCGGCTTCGCTGACTTGGTACTGGTTGCGTTCCAGCAGGCGACGCAAGGCGGAGCGGATAATTGTTTCGTCTTCGACGATCAAAATGTGCGGCATTGATTCGATTCTCTCGACGGTCTCAGTTCACAGCGGACGTCGCTTCGACATGACGCGGCAGGGTCACCCGGATACGGGTGCCGCGTTGGCTTTGTACATCGGCCGGGCTGTCGATGGTGATTTGTCCATAATGCTCTTCAACGATGGAATAGACCAGTGCGAGGCCCAGACCGGTGCCTTCGCCAGGGTCCTTGGTGGTGAAGAAAGGTTCGAACAATCGATCCATGATGTTCTGTGGGATACCGCTGCCTTCGTCTTCGACGATCAGGTCGATCGTGTGCTCGCTGGCTTCGCTCTTGACCCGCACCGCGCTGCCGGCCGGTGAGGCATCCCGCGCGTTGGACAGCAGGTTGATCAGCACCTGGGCGAGCCGCTGGGGATCGCCGTCGACCCAATGATCCGGGTCGCACAGGTTGAAAAATTGCACTTCGAAATTGCGCCGGTTGAGGGCCAGCAAACCAATGGCATCCTGGGCGACTTCGGCCAGGCACACGGGCTCATCGTTGTGCTGGTGACCGCCGGCATGGGCGAAGCTCATCAGCGATTGGACGATGCGTGACACGCGTTTGGTCTGTTCGAGGATCTGCCCGCTGATTTCCGTCAACTCGCCGTCGTCCTCGCGCTCTTCGCGCAGGTTCTGCGCCAGGCAGGCAATGCCGGTGATCGGGTTGCCGATCTCGTGGGCCACCCCGGCGGCCAGCCGGCCAATACTCGCCAGCCGCTCGGAGTGGACCAGCTTGTCTTCGAGCATCTGGGTATCGGTCAGGTCTTCCACCAGCAGCACCAGGCCACTGTTGCCCGGCGCCAGCGGCTCGTCGATCGCCGCCTTGTGCAGGTTCAGCCAGCGGGTCTGGCCGTCGAGGGCCAGGTGTTGTTTATGCAGATGCTCGTCCGGCAGGTCGATGAACCCTTGCAGCAAGCCTTTCCACGGGTCGCCCAAGGTGCTCAGGCGTGAACCGACCACGCGCTGGGCCGCGATCCCGGTCAGCTCTTCCATGGCTTTGTTCCACATCAGGATTTCCTGGTCCTTGGCCAGGGAGCACACGCCCATCGGCAGCTCCTGCAAGGTCTGACGGTGATAACGACGCAAGGCGTCCAGTTCGGCGGCCAGGCCGGTCAGGCGCGAGTGGTAATCCTCGAGGCGGCTTTCAATGAAGTGAATGTCTTCAGTGACATAGTTCTCGCCACCGGCCTTGTAAGGCAGGAAAGTCTCGACCATATCCTGGGCCACGCTGGGGCCCATCAGGCCGGACAGGTTGGCTTCGATCCGATCCCGCAGTCGGCGCAAGGCGTAAGGGCGGCGTTCATCGAATGGCAGGTAAAGATCGCGCAGGGCCTGTTCGACTTCCTTTTGCGCGGCCTTGGCGCCCAGCGGCTTGGCCAGTTGCGTGGCGAATTCCTGTGGCGAGGCGGCGTGCAATTCGCGGCGTTGTGGGCGACGAACGTTGTCCACCGCACAGGCTTCGGCGGCGCTGGCCTCTTCGCTGCTGGCGTTGGTGAACAGTGAGATCAGGGTAAACATCAACACGTTCGCCGCCAGCGAGGCGATGGCTGCCATGTGCCAACTGGTGTCGTCGAGCACGTAGATCATGTTCAGCAGCGGAATATAGAAACCCTGCAAGTTGCCCAGCAGCGGCAACAGCATGGCGACCAGCCATACCAGGATCCCTGCCAGCAACCCGGCAATGAAGCCGCGGCGGTTGGCGGTCGGCCAATACAGCACCGACAGCACGCCGGGCAGGAATTGCAAGGTGGCGACGAACGCGACGATGCCCAGGTTGGCCAGGTCCTGCCCCTCACCCAGCATCAGGTAGAAACCGTAGCCGGCCATGATGATCGCGACGATCAGTGCCCGACGAGTCCATTTCAGCCAGCGGTAGATATTGCCTTCGGCCGGCGGCTGGTAGAGCGGCAGCACCAGATGGTTGAGGGCCATGCCCGACAGCGCCAGCGTGGTGACGATGATCAGGCCGCTGGCCGCCGACAGGCCACCGATGTAAGCCAGCAACGCCAGGGCCTTGCTGTTGGCGGCGATGCCGATGCCCAGGGTGAAATATTCCGGATTGGTACTGGCCCCCAGTTTCAACCCGGCCCACAGGATCAGCGGCACGGCCAGGCTCATCAGCAGCAGGAACAGTGGCAGGCCCCAGCTCGCACTTACCAGTGAGCGTGGGTTGAGGTTTTCGGTGAAGGTCATGTGGTACATGTGCGGCATCACGATCGCCGAAGCGAAGAACACCAGCAACAGCGTGCGCCACGGCCCTTCTTGCAGGGGGGTGTGCAGGGCGGCGAGGGCGGTCTGGTTCTGCAGCAGCCAAAGCTCAAGCTGTTGCGGGCCATCGAACACGCCGTACAAGGCATAGAGGCCGACGCCGCCGATGGCGATCAGTTTGATCACCGACTCGAAGGCAATGGCGAACACCAGGCCTTCGTGTTTCTCCCGGGTGGCGAGGTGCCGCGAACCGAAGAAAATCGTGAACAGAATGATCAGGGCGCAGAAACTCAGCGCGACCCGGTGCTGCACCGGTTCACGGGTCAGGATACTGATGGAGTCGGCCACCGCCTGGATTTGCAGGGCCAGCAACGGTAACACGCCCACCAGCATGAAAATTGTGGTTAGCGCGCCGGCCCAGGTGCTGCGGAAACGAAACGCGAACAGGTCGGCCAGGGACGACAGTTGGTAGGTGCGGGTGATTTTCAGGATCGGGTAGAGCAGCACCGGCGCCAGCAGGAATGCCCCTGACACACCGAGGTAGCTGGACAGAAAACCATAGCCGTATTGATAGGCCAGCCCGACTGTGCCATAGAACGCCCATGCGCTGGCATAGACGCCCAGCGACAGGGTGTAGGTCAGCGGGTGGCGGATGATCGCCCGTGGGATCATGCCCCGTTCGCTGATCCAGGCCACGCCGAACAGCACTGCCAGGTAGGCCGCGCTGATCAGGATCATCTCGGTCAGGCTAAAGCTCATCGGCATCTTTTTGGCTCTGCAGGATGAAGGTCACGACAATCAGGATCAGCCAGAGCAGATACGGCCGATACCAGGCACCCGTGGCGTCGATCCACCAATCCATGATGGCCGGGGAGAACAGATAAATCCCCACTACCAGGAGCAGGACCAAGCGATAGATGTACATCCCGGCCTCTCTTAATTTATGGGCGTGCCCGAAAACGTGTGGCGATGGTAACGGATGGGCGCCAAGCTGCAAGGGCCGTCACCGTATTTGCGCTTCGGGCAGGGTCAGTGTGCGCGGGATCTTGGCTGCATCCCAGTGGCGAATGCCCCAATCCAGCAGTTCCCGTGGGCTGGCATCGGCCAGTTCGGGCCCCGGTTGCTGGCCCAGCGCGCGCAATGCCCGCAGCAGCAACGGCGAGGCCTGATCGGCCGCCAGCGGTGGCGAGCGGTAGGATTTGCCGAGCTTGTGCCCGTCCGGCTGGGTGATTAACGGCACGTGCAGGTAACGCGGTTGTGCCAGCCCAAGCAGCTCTTGCAGGTACAACTGGCGCGGTGTGGAGTCCAGCAGGTCGGCGCCGCGAACGATATCGGTCACTCCTTGCCAGGCGTCGTCCAGCACCACGGCCAGTTGATAGGCGTAGAGCCCGTCGCGACGACGGATCACGAAGTCACCGGACTCGCGGCCCAGATGCTGGCGGAACTCGCCTTGGACCCGGTCGGTGAAGTGGTACTCAAGCTCAGGAACGCGCAGACGGATGGCGGCGTCGTCGGTGCCGTGCCCGGCGTTGCGACACAGCCCCGGATAAATGCCCTGATACGCCTCCAGTTGTTTGCGCGAACAGGTGCAGGCATAGGCCAAGCCCTGATTGAACAGCCGAGTGATGACCTGATCGTAGGCCTCATGGCGCTCGCTCTGGCGGACCATCTCGCCGTCCCATTCAAACCCGTAGCTTTGCAGCGCCTTGAGAATCGCCGCTTGTGCGCCCGGTTGTTCCCGTGGCGGGTCGAGGTCCTCCATGCGCAACAGCCAGCGCCCGCCCACGGCCCGGGCATCCAGATACGACGCCAGCGCGGCGACCAGCGAACCGAAGTGCAGGTGGCCGCTGGGCGTGGGGGCGAAGCGGCCGATGTAGGGGGCGGTGGCAGTCATGGGGGAATGTTACTAGCTCTGGTCCGGCAGAAGCACATTGTGGGAGCGGGCTTGCTCGCGAATGCGGTGGGTCAGTTGACACAGATGTTGAATGTTCTATCGCTTTCGCGAGCAAGCCCGCTCCCACAAAAGGATTGCAAGGTTCAGGGGGTATCAAGGTTTCAGAAACAAAAAACGGAGCGTATGAACGCTCCGTTTTTTGTAACAGCCCGGCGATTACTTGCCGACCTGTTTTTCCTTGATTTCCGCCAGGGTCTTACAGTCGACACACATGTCGGCGGTCGGACGTGCTTCCAGTCGCTTGACGCCGATCTCGACGCCGCAGGACTCGCACCAACCGTATTCTTCGTCTTCGATCAGTTGCAGGGTCTTGTCGATTTTCTTGATCAGCTTGCGTTCACGGTCACGGGCGCGCAGTTCGAGGCTGAATTCCTCTTCCTGGCTAGCACGGTCGGCCGGATCGGGGAAGTTGGCCGCGTCGTCTTTCATGTGATCAACGGTACGGTCGACTTCCTGCATCAAGTCCTGTTTCCACTTATTCAGGATCTTGGTGAAGTGCGCGCGCATGGGGGCGCCCATGTACTCCTCGCCGGCCTTCGGTACATACGGCTCAAACCCGCTGAGCGACTGAGGTTGATTCTGCTTTGCTTGGGTGGGCATGAATGGACCGCCTCTACTCTTGTAATCCACTACGCAGGATTGCTCCATCACCGACACCTGCCGGCCCTGCGGCTGCAAGCGGGCGAACTTACCAGATCAAATCGGGCCGCGCTACTCCCGGTTGTCGAGCCTGCGGCGGCCGGGGCTTGCAAGCGGGGTTCGGGTACGGCTCGGTGGAGCTGCAATCCTGCTCAATGCTTGATTCTAGTCAAGCCTGGGCCAATCGCTGGAGTCATTTCCAGCAATCCACGGGATCAGACCGCTTTAGGCTCACGCTTGTTCCAGGGTTGGGTAGAATCGGTTCTTTTTTCTGTTGAAGGAAGGCTAATGGCTCAGCCCTATAGCGCGCGCAGCCGCGCCATCGAACCTTTCCATGTGATGGCGCTGCTGGCCCGTGCCAACGAATTGCAGGCCGCGGGGCACGACGTCATCCATCTGGAGATCGGCGAGCCGGACTTCACCACGGCCGAGCCGATCATCCGGGCGGGCCAGGCCGCCTTGGCTGCGGGTAAGACCCGTTACACCGCCGCCCGTGGCATTCCCGAACTGCGCGAAGCCATCGCCGGTTTTTATGACCAGCGCTACGGGGTGGACATCGATCCCCGGCGCATCCTGGTCACCCCGGGCGGGTCCGGCGCGTTACTGCTGGCCAGCGCCTTGCTGGTGGACCCGGGCAAGCATTGGCTGTTGGCCGACCCCGGTTATCCCTGCAACCGTCACTTCCTGCGCCTGGTGGAAGGCGCGGCGCAATTGGTGCCGGTTGGCCCCGACGTGCGTTACCAACTGACGCCGGACCTGGTGGACCGGCATTGGGACCAGCACAGCGTCGGCGCCTTGGTGGCGTCGCCAGCCAACCCGACCGGGACGATTCTTACCCGGGACGAGCTGGCCGGGCTGTCCAAGGCAATCAAGGGGCACAACGGCCATCTGGTGGTGGATGAGATCTATCATGGCTTGACCTACGGCACCGACGCCGCCAGCGTACTGGAAGTCGACGACGATGCTTTTGTCCTTAATAGTTTTTCCAAGTATTTCGGCATGACCGGCTGGCGGCTTGGCTGGCTGGTGGCCCCTTCGGCGGCCGTCGGTGAGCTGGAGAAGCTCGCGCAAAACCTCTACATCAGCGCACCGAGCATGGCTCAGTACGCGGCCCTGGCCTGTTTTGAACCTGCCACCATCGCAATCTTCGAGCAGCGTCGTGCCGAGTTCGCGCTGCGTCGCGACTTTCTGCTGCCGGCCTTGCGTGAATTGGGTTTCGGTATCGCGGTAGAGCCGCAAGGCGCGTTTTACCTCTATGCCGATATCAGCGCATTCGGCGGCGATGCCTTTGCGTTCTGCCAGCATTTCCTGGAAACCGAACACGTGGCGTTTACGCCGGGGCTGGATTTTGGACGCTATCAGGCCGGCCACCATGTGCGTTTCGCCTACACCCAGAGCCTGCCGCGGTTACAGGAAGCGGTGGATCGGATCGCGCGCGGACTGCGGAGCTGGCAAGGCTGATGCGTTTTTCTCCTGCTTTGGAAGAAGGTCGACTGATTCGACGTTACAAGCGTTTTCTCGCCGATATCGAGACCGTTCATGGCGAACTGCTGACCATTCACTGCCCTAACACGGGCTCGATGCTCAATTGCATGGCTGAAGGCGCGCGCGTCTGGTTCAGCCGCTCCAGCGACCCCAAGCGCAAATTGCCCGGCACTTGGGAAATAGGCGAAACCCCTCAGGGGCGGTTGGCCTGCATCAATACTGCGCGGGCCAACGGCTTGATCGAAGAGGCATTGCGTGCCGGGGTCATCAGCGAACTGAACGGCTTTACCGGGCTGAAGCGTGAAGTGGCTTACGGCGTGGAAAACAGTCGTATCGATTTTAGATTGGACTACGACCATCGCTCGGCCTGGGTCGAGGTTAAAAGCGTCACGTTGGGTTTCGATGGCACGAATGTGGCGGCGTTTCCCGATGCGGTGACGGCGCGTGGCGCCAAACATTTGAGGGAGCTGGCGTGCCTGGCCCGAGAAGGTGTACGGGCGGTGCAACTGTATTGTGTGAACCTGAGTGGCATCGACGCGGTGCGCCCGGCACAGGAAATCGACCCGGTGTACGCGGCCGCGTTGCGCGACGCGGTGGCAGCGGGTGTGGAGGTGCTGGCCTATGGGGCCACGCTGACGCCCGAGCACATGTGGGTAGACCGTCCATTGCCGGTGCTGCTCGAACCCCTACAGCTCGACCCAGATGCCTTGCGCGTCCTCCCGGCTGTCTAACGCAGCCAGGAACTGCCCGGCACACGGCCCGGCCACGCATTCACCGTTTTCGATCAGAAACAGTGCGCCATGGGTGGCGCACTGGATCAGGCTGGCGCTGGGGTCGAGAAACTGGTCCGCTTTCCACTCCAGTGGCACACCGCGGTGCGGGCAGCGGTTGAGATAAACATAAACCTGGCCTGCACGTCGCACGGCCAGCACCTTGCGTCCATCGATGTCAAAGCCGCGACTGCCGTTGTCGGGCAATTCGGTGGCGGTGCAAAGAAACTTCATGCGTGTCCTCGGTAAACCTGTGGGATCTCTCATGGCTTGATGTGTCTGGAAATGTTCACGCTTGACGGCTAAATGAAAACAATTATCAAATGGCGCCTCCTTCGCAGGGTCTGAGGATACTTGGGCTGGCGGGCCCATGCTGTGAAAAACGTCTTTGAGGAAGCTGCCTGATGCGCTTGAATATCCGCGTTGCTGCGCTCTGTGTCGCACTGCTGATCAACCAGGGGGCCACCGCGGCCGATTTGCCGCAACGCTGGGTCAGTGCCGGCGGCGCATTGTCGGAGTGGGTCAGTGCGCTGGGTGGCGAATCGAAACTGGTGGGTGTGGACACCACTAGCCAGCATCCCGAATCCTTGCGAGCCTTGCCCAGCATCGGCTATCAGCGACAGCTGTCGGCGGAGGGCGTGCTAAGCCTGCGTCCGCAGATTCTGGTGGGCACCGAAGAAATGGGACCGCCACCGGTGCTGTCGCAGATCCGCAGTGCCGGGGTAAAGGTTGAGTTGTTCTCGGCCACACCTGATCTGCCGACCCTGCAGGGCAATTTGCGGCACCTGGGTCAACTGCTGGGAGCCGAGCCTCAGGCTGCGCAACTGTTCGACAGCTATCAACAGCAGCTCGACCAGCAAAAAGCCCGGGTAAATGAAGTCCAGCTCAAGCAAAAGGCTCCCGGCGTGTTGCTGTTGGTGGCGAGCGCCGGCGGCAAGCCTCTGGTCGCCGGCAAGGGTACTGCCGCCGACTGGCTGTTGCAGCAGGCGGGTGGGCAAAACCTGGCGACCCACAGCGGTTATAAGCCATTTTCCGTGGAAGCCCTGGCCAGCCTGAGCCCTGAAGTGCTGGTATTCGCCGATCGCGCCTTGAGCGGCGATGAAGCTCGCACGGCGCTGTTCAAGGAAAACCCGATTCTCTCCTCGACCCAAGCCGCCAGGGACGGGCGCGTTATCGAGCTTGACCCGACGTTGCTGGTCGGCGGGCTGGGCCCGCGATTGCCGCAAAGCCTGGTGAAACTGACGGCCGGGTTTTATCCGACCGAGTCGGCCAAGACGCCATGACCCCGTTGGTCAAACCGCGCACCTTGTTCGTCGGCCTGAGCCTGTTGTGTCTGTTGGCGATCTGGTTGTCCCTGGCCCTGGGGCCGGTGAGCTTGCCTCTGTTCGATACCCTGCGGGCCGCGTTGCGTCTGCTGGGTTTGCCGGTGGCCAGCGATGGCCTGGAGCAGGCCGAGCTGATCCTCGGCCAGATCCGTTTGCCGCGTACCTTGCTGGGTTTGGCGGTGGGCGGGGTATTGGCGTTGTCCGGTGTGGTGATGCAGGGTTTGTTCCGCAACCCGCTGGCCGATCCGGGCCTGGTGGGCGTGTCCAGCGGCGCGGCGCTGGGCGCAGCCTTTGCCATTGTTGGTGGCTCGGCGTTGGGTGGGTTACCCGAAGCGTTTGGCCCGTACGTGTTGTCGTTGTGTGCGTTTCTCGGTGGGCTTGGAGTCACGGCGCTGGTCTATCGTCTCGGTCGGCGCAACGGCCAGACTCACGTTGCGACCATGCTCCTGGCCGGTATTGCCCTGACCGCACTGTCCGGTTCGGCAGTCGGCCTGTTCACCTATCTGGCGGACGACGCGACCCTGCGCACCCTGACGTTCTGGAACCTGGGCAGTCTGAACGGGGCCAGCTATGCGCGGTTGTGGCCGCTGTTGCTGGTCAGCGCTGGCGTGGCGCTCTGGCTGCCACGTCGGGCTCGGGCGCTCAATGCATTGTTATTGGGTGAATCCGAAGCCGCCCATTTGGGCGTCGATGTCGAAGGGCTCAAGCGTGAGCTGGTGTTTTGCACCGCCCTGGGTGTCGGCGCGGCGGTGGCGGCTGCGGGCATGATCGGTTTTGTCGGGCTGGTGGTACCGCATCTGGTGCGGCTGATGGTCGGGCCCGACCATCGTGTGTTGCTGCCGGCTTCAGTACTGGCGGGGGCAAGCCTGCTGCTGTTCGCCGACTTAGTGGCGCGTTTGGCTTTAGCTCCGGCGGAATTGCCGATCGGCATCGTCACGGCATTTATCGGGGCGCCGTTCTTTCTTTATTTATTGCTGCGAGGGCGCGCGTGATGTTGCGAGCGCAGAACCTGCACATTCACCGTGGCCGAAAAACCGTGCTGGCGGATGTCGATCTGGTACTCCACCCGGGCGAGGTGCTCGGTGTGCTCGGACCCAACGGCGCCGGTAAAAGTACCTTGCTGGCGAGCCTGTGCGGCGAATTACGTCCGGCCCAGGGACAGGTCTGGCTCGATGATCGGCCACTGGCCCAGTGGGACGGCGCCGAGCGCGCCCGTCGCCTGGCGGTATTGCCGCAATCCTCGACCCTGGATTTTGCGTTCCGCGTAGCAGAAGTGGTTGGCATGGGGCGTCTGCCTCATCAGAGTGGTCGGGTGCGTGACGGGCAAATCGTCGACCTGGCGCTGCAAGCCACAGACGCGGCGCATTTGCACGGTCGCAGTTACCTGGCGTTGTCCGGGGGTGAGCGCCAGCGCGTGCATCTGGCTCGGGTGCTTGCGCAGTTGTGGCCGGGGGAAGCGGGGCAAACGTTGTTGCTGGATGAGCCGACCTCGATGCTCGATCCGTTGCATCAGCACACCATCCTGCAAGCGGTACGTGAGTTCGCTGATCGCGGCGCAGCTGTACTGGTGATCCTGCATGACCTGAACCTGGCGGCGCGTTACTGTGATCGCCTGTTATTGCTCGCCTCCGGCCGGCCGGTGGCCCTGGACACGCCGCAACAAGTGCTGCGCCCGGAGCCGCTCAAAGCGGTGTTTGGCCTGGAAGTGCTGGTGCAACCCCACCCGGAGCGCGGGCATCCATTGATCATTGCCCGCTGAGGGCACCTTGAGGATGTAGACGTGCGCCTGATCCTGATTCTGGCATTGAGTGTCCTGACGGCTTGTCAGAGCATTGCACCGCCCCCGGTCAGTGGGCGGATTCTGGATTTGCACAACGGCCAGGCCCTCACGCCGCAGGCGTTGGTCGAACGCCTGGCGCAGGCGCCTCGGGTGGTGGTGGGCGAGCAACACGACAATCGAGATCACCACGCGCTGCAGCTATGGCTGCTTCAGGCCTTGGCCGGGCAGCGGGCCCAAGGCAGTCTGCTGCTGGAGATGCTGACGCCATCACAGCAGCCACGGGTCGACGCGGTCCGCCAGTTACCCACCTTGCCAACGGATCTGCCCAACGCCCTGGGTTGGTCGCCGGGCTGGGACTGGAGTTTGTATGGGCCTGTTGTCGAGTTCGCCCTGGCGCAACACTACCCGCTGCTGGCCGCCAATCTGGACGCCGTCGAAATCCAACGCTTCTATCGACAAGCACCGGGCTTGAGTGGTGCTCGCGCCAATGCGGTCACTGTGAGGGATGCGCTGTTGGAGCAGATCCGCGAATCCCACTGTGGCCTGCTGCCGGAATCGCAAATGCCAGCGATGCTGGCCGTCCAGCAACAGCGTGACCGGCGAATGGCCGAACGTTTGCTGGCTGCGCCGACGCCTGCTCTGTTATTTGCCGGTGCCTGGCATGGGCGAAAGGATGTCGGCGTGCCGCTGCATGCGCTGGATCTTGGCGCTCGCCAAGCGCCGGTAGTCCTGATGCTGGCCGAGGAGGGCAGCGACGTTACATCGCCCATGGCGGATTACGTTTGGTACACCCCGGCCACACCGCCTCAGGATTACTGCGCGCAGATGCGTGAAAACACCAAGGGCTGAGGCGATCCTACGGAAATGGTGGTGCTACAGACAAAAAAAGACCCGGCAAAAGCCGGGTCAAATAACCGTGATTAGCCTGATGAGGAGATATCTGAGAGTCCGAACCAAGGGCTGTTCAAATATCGACCAGTCTCGCGACTGGATGTGGTAATCATAGCGATTCTCATTACCATGTCAAACATTGTTTTTCGATTCGCCGAAATCGCCTGGGTATCTACGGCGTAGCGTCTGCAAACAAAGGGGGCGTCAGGCTTTGTTGCGTGTCGAAATGGCGTCCAACTGCTTGTTCAAGGCTTCCTTGCGTTCGGCAGGAATGTCGTTCCAATGCACATCCATCAACGCGCCCTCGATGGCGTACAGCAATACCTTGGAAGCCCTGAAGCCGCGAGTACGTACTGCGCGGTAGGCGTCCACTGCTCCGAGCCGGCGTAAATCCGAGGCGCTGTGGATGCCCACGGCATGCAGCCACTGGGCTGAGGTCTTGCCCAAATTTTTCAAGTGTTGCAATTCATCATTCATCGAGCCTCCTTGCGACGGCCGATTGGTGCAGTGGGCAAGCCTCTGAGCAGTGTAGCGGTCAGTAGGAAAAGCGTGATTCTTTGGTGGGATTCGTTGCAAAAGCTTCTAATGCATTACGCACGATAGTCGGGAAGTTGCAGCAAGATGCATCGTCCAGCGCAGGCAGGGGCGCTGGAGCTCAATTCGGTCTGCAGCAGGTCTGCCTCGTTTGGCCTACCCGGTTTCCACAGGATCAGCGAGTACGGTAGCGCAGCCGGGTGCCGAAGTTCATCGACATCAGGATCTCGTCGGCGGGCAGTTCGGACGGGAAGTAGGCGCCGGATATTTGCGCATGGGCCAGGCTCGCGCCTTCCAGTGACGACTTACGAAAGTCGATGCCGCGTAAATCGGCGGAGCGAAAGTAAGCGTCAGTGAAATCAATATCGTCTGCGTTCAACTCCCGCAGATCCAGGCCACGAAAATCGCCGCCGCACATGTCGACCGGACCTTGAGGCCGTTCCTTGTTGAAGCCTGCAATATCGTCTTTGCGCAGCAAGGCATAAAGCGGGGTGCTGAGAAGCTTGGGTTGGTTCATGTCACATCACCTGTTGGTTTTATGACGCCAGTATAGTGCCACTATTTGACGGCCGTGAAGGCAGGGAAGGCCCCACGGCCGAAATAGTTTTTACAAGCCTGGTAAGCGCTGGCGAATTTGCGCGACCACGACATCGAGCGTACCGCTTTCGTTGGTCTGGACCCGTTTGCTGCAGAGGATTTCCGCCGGGGTGAGGGCTTCACGGCTGGCCTGTTGTGCGGCGATAACGGCCAGGTTTGCGTCGGATGGGTCTTTTTGATCAGCCTGACGCTGCGCCAGCCAGGTTTCGATGACGGCTTGCGGCGCGTTGCAATCGAGGATCAGGAACGGTGCGCCCGTGGCTTCGGCAACTTTCGCCGCGGCGTCGCGCTGATCGCGCTTGAGGTAAGTGGCATCGACCACCACCGGGAACCCGGCGCGCAGGATTACATCGGCAATTTCATGCAGGCGGGTGTAGGTGGCGCTGCTGGCGTCGCTGCTATAGATGCCGGCCTGTGGGTCGTTTGGCACTTGCTGCTCACCGAACAGGCGCTTGCGCTCCACGTCCGAGCGCAGACGGATGGCCCCCAGCGCTTCCACCAGGCGCATGGCGACGTGGCTTTTGCCGACGGCCGAAACACCGTGGGTAATGGCCAGGAAGCGCGAAGGAATGGTGCTGTAGCTTTCGGCCAGGTTGGCGTAGTTACGGTATTGACGCAGGGTGGTGGCGCGTTGCACCGGATCGGCTTCGGCCGGCATGCTGAACAGCGCGACCTTGGCGCGTACCAAGGCGCGGTAGGCTTTATAGAAGTTCAGCAGTTCCAGGCCCTGGTAGTCGCCGGTCAGCTCCAGGTATTGGCTGACAAAACGCCGCGCCAACGACTTGAGGCCACGGTCTTCCAGGTCCATCGCCAGGAATGCCGTGTCGGCGTAGATGTCGGTGAAACGGAATGGCTCGTTGAACTCGATGCAGTCGAAAATCACCACCTTGCCATCGATCAAGGTGACGTTGCCCAAGTGGATGTCACCGTGGCATTCGCGGATGAAACCTTCGGCCTTGCGCTGGGTGAACAGCGGCTTGAGGCGTTCGAAGCTGCTTTCAGCCCAGGCTTGCAGCGCTTGGAGTTGCAACAGGTCAGCCTTGTCGCTGAGGAATGGACGGATCTGTTCGAAATTCTGCCGTACCGGCGCCATCACGCTGTCCGGAGTGCCAGCGTCGTTTTCGGCGGGCACTGTGGGTGTGGAGAGGTGAAACTGGGCGATCTGTGCGGCCATTTCGTCGATGTGCGCGGTGGTCAGTTCGCCGTTGGCTTGCAGCGTGCTGAGCAGTTGGCTCTGCGGGAACTGACGCATCTTCAAGGCGTATTCGATGGCCGGGCCGTCGCCACCCAGTTGTGGCGCTTCGGCGCTGCCGGTAATCGGCAGCACTTGCAAGTACAGGTCCTGGGTCAGGCGCTGGTTCAGGCGCAGCTCTTCGCCACAGAAATGCTTGCGTGCCTCGAGGCTGGTGAAGTCGAGGAAGCCAAAGTTGACCGGTTTTTTGAATTTGTAGGCGTAAGGCCCGGTGAGCAATACCCAGGAAATGTGGGTTTCGATAACCTGGAACCCTTCGACGGGATGCGGGTAAAGGGCTGGGTTTTGCAGGGCAGCGATCAGGGATTGGCTCACGGGCGATCCTTCGGAGTCTGGAAAAATTCAAGGCCGTCATTATGGCGGCAAGCGCCGTTAACGCAAACCTCGCCGGGCTCATGTTGAACCGCGGCAAAGTGCGTATAATCCGCCGCCATGACTCGTACCCGATCCCCCCGTAACCCCAAGAAACCACCCGCCAGCCGCCTGCGGCCCTGGCTGGGCTGGGCCCTTAAACTCAGCCTGGTGGGCCTCGTCGTGCTCGCCGGTTTTGCGGTCTATCTCGATGCGGTGGTCCAGGAGAAGTTCTCCGGCAAGCGCTGGACCATTCCGGCCAAGGTCTATGCACGGCCATTGGAGCTGTTCGTCGGACAAAAGCTGAGCCGGGACGATTTCCTGACCGAACTCGATGCCTTGGGCTATCGCCGTGAGAGCGTGGCCAATGGCCCAGGCGCGGCCTCGGTCAACGGCAATACCGTCGACCTCAATACCCGTGGCTTCCAGTTCTATGAGGGCATGGAACAGGCGCAACCGGTGCGGGTGCGTTTCTCCGGCGACTATGTGGCTGCGCTGACGGGCGCCAATAATGCGAGCCTGTCGGTGGTGCGCCTTGAGCCGTTGCTGATCGGTGGCCTGTACCCCAAGAATCTCGAAGACCGGATCCTGATCAAGATCGACCAGGTGCCGCCGTTCCTGCTCGATACGCTGATCGCCGTCGAGGACCGCGATTTCTATCATCACTTTGGTGTCTCGCCCAAGTCGATTGCGCGGGCCGTCTGGGTCAACACGTCCTCGGGCCATATGCGCCAGGGCGGCAGTACGCTGACCCAACAACTGGTCAAGAACTTCTATTTGACCAACGAACGCAGCCTGAGCCGCAAGCTCACCGAAGCCATGATGGCGCTGTTGCTGGAGCTGCATTACAGCAAGCAGGAAATTCTCGAGGCGTACCTCAATGAGGTGTTCGTCGGTCAGGATGGCCAGCGGGCGGTGCACGGTTTCGGTCTGGCCAGCCAGTTCTTCTTCAGCCAGCCGTTGTCCGAGCTCAAACTGCATCAGGTGGCATTGCTGGTGGGCATGGTCAAGGGGCCGTCTTCCTACAACCCGCGTCGTAATCCGGAGCGTGCCCTTGAGCGGCGCAACCTGGTGCTCGACCTGCTGCAGCAACAGGGCGTGGCGACGGCCGAGCAAGTCGAAGCGGCGAAGAAGATGCCGCTGGGCGTGACCACGCGCGGCAGTCTGGCGGACAGCTCGTTCCCCGGTTTCCTCGACCTGGTCAAACGTCAACTGCGTGAAGACTACCGCGACGAAGACTTGACCGAAGAAGGCCTGCGGATCTTCACCAGTTTCGACCCGATCCTGCAGATGAAGGCCGAAGCGTCGGTCGAGGACACGTTCAAACGGCTGGCCGGGCGCAAGGGCGCCGAGGACGTCGAAGCCGCCATGGTGGTGACCAACCCGGAAACCGGTGAAGTCCAAGCCATGATCGGCAGCCGCCAGGCCAGCTTTGCCGGTTTCAACCGGGCCCTGGATGCGGTCCGCCCGATCGGTTCCCTGATCAAGCCGGCGGTGTACCTCACCGCCCTGGAAAAGCCGAGCCAGTACACGCTGACCAGTTGGCTGTCGGATGAGACATTCTCGGTCAAGGGCGCAGACGGTCAGGTCTGGAAGCCGCAGAACTATGATCGCCGCTCCCACGGCACGGTGTTCCTGTACCAGGGGCTGGCTCACTCCTACAACCTCTCGACGGCTCGCCTCGGGCTGGAAGTGGGCGTGCCAAACGTGCTCAAGACCCTCGCGCGTCTGGGTGTAAGCCGCGAATTCCCGGCCTTCCCGTCGATGTTGCTGGGGGCCGGCGGCCTGACGCCAATCGAAGTGGCAGCCATGTACCAGACGCTGGCCAACGGCGGCTTCAACACGCCGATGCGCGGGATCCGCAGCGTGCTCACCGCCGATGGCGAGCCGCTCAAGCGTTATCCGTTCCAGATCCAGCAGCGTTTCGATCCGGCCTCCATTTATCTGATCCAGAACGCCATGCAGCGGGTCATGCGCGAAGGCACCGGCAGTTCGGTTTATAACGTGCTGCCCCGGACCCTGACCCTGGCGGGCAAGACCGGTACCAGTAACGACTCGCGCGACAGTTGGTTCGCCGGTTTCAGCCAGGACCTGCTAGCCGTGGTCTGGCTCGGACGCGACGACAACGGCAAGACCCCGTTCACCGGTGCCACCGGCGCATTGCAGGTCTGGACCAGTTTCATGCGCAAGGCCGACCCGTTGCCGCTGGACATGCCGCAGCCGGACAACATCGTTCAAGCCTGGGTCGATTCGCGCACTGGGCAAGGCTCCGACGCCAATTGCCCGGGCGCGGTGCAGATGCCGTATATTCGCGGCAGCGAACCGCCACCCGGTGCAGCCTGTGGCGGGACAAATCCCGCCGAATCGGTGATGGATTGGGTCAAAGACTGGATGCATTAAGCAAAGAGGGTTTCAAGTGAACAAGTGGTTGATTCCAGCGGTAACTGCCGTGGCTTTGCTCAGTGGTTGCTCTAGCGTACAGCGCGGTTCGATTCCGGTTGTCGACTCCGGGACTGCTGTTTCCAACAGTGAGCGGATCTCGGCCAACGGCGGTTTCCGTCAAACGACAGTGAAACGGCCGGTGCAGGGCCAGACCCAGGCGATCCCTCAGGGCGACACCGGTGTCGTAGTGATGGTGCCCGGTGGCGCCACGACGTCGACACCGATCAGCAGCACGCCGATCACGCCGGGCCCCATCACGCCGGGGCCTATCGAGACTTCGCCGATCGATCAGGGCAGCTACAGCATGCCTTCGACACCGAGCAGAGTCCCGTCGGCCAGTTCGGGTGGGTTGTCCGCCGATGAGCAATTGGATGGGCCGGTGCTGGCCCTGCTGACCACCGCGCAACAGCAGCAGGCCGGTGGTGATCTCAACGGTGCCTCTTCCAGCCTGGAGCGTGCCCAGCGTGTCGCGCCGCGCGAACCTCAGGTTCTTTATCGCCTGGCCCAGGTGCGCATGGCCCAGGGCGATGCGCCGCAAGCCGAACAACTTGCCCGTCGCGGCCTGACATTCACCAGCGGTCGTCCGGCACTTCAGGCCAGCCTGTGGGAGTTGATCGCCCAGGCCCGTGAGAAACAAGGCGATTCTGCTGGTGCGGCACTGGCCCGTCAGAAGGCCAAGGTTTCGCTCTGATGGATACGCGCTTGCCTCAGATTGCCGATCAGTTGCTGCTGATCGAGCGGGAACTGCGGGTCCAGGGCTGGTGGAGCAGTGTTTCGCCTTCGGCCGAAGCGTTGGCCAGTGTCGAACCGTTCGCGGTCGACACCCTGGACTTCGAGCAATGGTTGCAATGGATTTTCCTGTCGCGCATGAAAGCCATCCTGGAAAATGACCTGCCGCTGCCCAGCGCCTCGGGCATCCTTGCCATGGCTGAAATGGTCTACGCCCAGCGGCCAGGGCAGGGCGTTAAATTGCAGCGGCTGTTGGCGCAGTTCGACCAGTTGATCATCGACGTCGGCTGACCGCCGTTACTGGCAGTGCTCGTCGATCTGCTTGCGGGTTTCGCCGATTCGCTGGCGCCGCTCTTCGTCCGTGAGGCGGCGCATTTCCCCTTCCACGTCTTCGCGTACTCTCGGGTTGTTCTGCAGTTGTGCCAGGTTGGTCCGGGCCTGCTCGCAGAACGTCCTGAGCTGGGCTTCTTGCTCGGCAACCTGTTTCTTTACCTGTTGATCGATGGCCTTTTGGTCGCCAATGACTCCAGCAGGCGCTGGCGCTGGTGGTTTTGCGACGGACGGAGAGGGCTTGATCACGGTCG
The DNA here is from genome assembly GCF_059695895.1 of Pseudomonas sp. LBUM1664. Lineage (NCBI taxonomy): Bacteria > Pseudomonadati > Pseudomonadota > Gammaproteobacteria > Pseudomonadales > Pseudomonadaceae > Pseudomonas > Pseudomonas sp. LBUM1664. The sequence continues at coordinate 1,014,387 of NZ_CP166791.1, forward strand.
TGGCCTCTGCGCCTTGGGGCGGCTGGGCATCGAAGTGGGTCACCCCCTGGGCATCCACCCATTTGTAGACCTGACCGGCCATGCACATCGGGCTCAGGCCAACCAGCAGGCTGGCCGTCAAGAAGAACATTCGCATGCTGTTTCCTTGTCTTGGGTTGCGCAATTGAAGCTAACACAGTTGCCGTTTAAAGGTTTTTTCTTGCGTTCTCATGCGCTTACTTCGAATAAAGCACATTGACGACTTGACTTGCAGAAGGCGAAACAGAAGAATCCAAAGTCCGCTGTAGAGGGACTGCCAGAAGCAGGCCCACTCGGCAGATCATGAGGCGCACATCCGCGCCGACCTGTTACACCCGCAACGCGTTACCTCGCGCTGGGTGGGAAAGGCCCGCAACACTTGGGACGCTCCCAATACTTGCTCAGTCAGTGCTGACGTAGTCGGCGACCACCGTCGCTCATGCTCTGCCGAGAAGTAAACCTATTAAGACCCGTCCCCTTTTTTGCGGGTCGGTATTCTGGCGTTTTAGAGGTGAACAACGTGGAGCTTTTATCTGGCGGTGAGATGCTCGTCCGCTTTTTGCGTGACGAAGGCGTCAAATATATTTACGGGTACCCCGGTGGTGCTCTTCTTCATGTCTATGATGCCCTGTTCAAAGAACCGGAAGTGACCCACATCCTGGTTCGTCACGAGCAAGCGGCGACCCATATGGCTGACGGCTATGCCCGTGCCACCGGCAAGGCTGGCGTGGTATTGGTGACTTCCGGTCCTGGCGCCACGAACGCCATCACCGGTATCGCCACCGCCTACATGGACTCCATTCCGATGGTGATCATCTCCGGTCAGGTGCCTAGCACCCTGGTCGGCACCGATGCGTTCCAGGAAACCGATATGATCGGTATCTCCCGGCCGATCGTGAAGCACAGCTTCATGATCAAGCACGCTTCGGAAATCCCGGAAGTCATGAAGAAAGCCTTCTACCTGGCAGAGTCCGGTCGTCCGGGCCCGGTGGTGGTCGATGTCCCCAAAGACATGACCAACCCGGCCGAGAAGTTCGAATACATCTTCCCGAAAAAAGCCAAGCTGCGCTCCTACAGCCCGGCTGTGCGCGGTCACTCCGGGCAAATCCGCAAGGCAGCCGAAATGCTGCTGGCGGCCAAGCGTCCGGTGCTGTATTCGGGGGGCGGTGTGATCCTCGGTGGTGGCTCCGCGCCACTGACCGAGCTGGCGAAAATGCTCAACCTGCCGGTCACCAATACCCTGATGGGCCTGGGTGCCTACCCAGGCACGGATCGTCAGTTCATCGGTATGCTCGGCATGCACGGCAGCTACACCGCCAACCTGGCGATGCACCACGCCGATGTAATCCTGGCGGTCGGCGCGCGTTTCGATGACCGTGTTATCAACGGCCCGGCGAAGTTCTGCCCGAACGCCAAGATCATCCACATCGACATCGACCCGGCGTCCATTTCCAAGACCATCAAGGCAGATGTGCCGATTGTCGGCCCTGTCGAGAGCGTGCTGACCGAAATGGTCGCCATTCTCAAGGAAATCGGCGAGGCTCCGAACAAGGAAGCCGTGGCCAGTTGGTGGAAGCAGGTGGATGAATGGCGTGGCGATCGTGGGCTGTTCCCTTATGACAAGGGCGACGGCAGTGTGATCAAGCCGCAGACTGTGATCGAAACCCTGTGCGAAGTGACCAAGGGCGATGCCTTTGTGACCTCCGACGTGGGCCAGCACCAGATGTTCGCTGCGCAGTATTACAAGTTCAACAAGCCCAACCGCTGGATCAACTCCGGTGGCCTGGGCACCATGGGCTTCGGTTTCCCGGCGGCCATGGGTATCAAGTTGAGCTTTCCGGAGGCTGACGTTGCCTGCGTCACCGGCGAAGGCAGTATCCAGATGAATATTCAGGAACTGTCCACCTGTCTGCAATACGGTTTGCCGGTGAAGATCGTTATCCTGAACAACGGCGTGTTGGGTATGGTTCGCCAGTGGCAAGACATGAGTTATGGCAGCCGTCACTCGCACTCCTACATGGAATCGCTGCCTGATTTCGTCAAGCTGGCAGAGGCCTATGGTCACGTCGGCGTGCGTATCACCGAATCGAAAGATTTGAAGTCGAAGATGGAGGAAGCGTTCGCCATGAAAGATCGTCTGGTGGTGATCGATATTTCGGTTGACACCAGTGAGCACGTCTACCCGATGCAGATCAAAGACGGCTCCATGCGCGATATGTGGCTGAGCAAGACGGAGCGTACCTAATCATGCGGCATATTATTTCCCTGCTTCTGGAAAACGAACCGGGTGCGCTGTCTCGTGTAGTGGGCCTGTTCTCGCAGCGCAACTACAACATCGAAAGCCTGACCGTGGCGCCAACCGAAGACCCGACCTTGTCGCGTCTGACGCTGACCACCGTGGGCCACGATGAAGTCATCGAGCAGATCACTAAAAACCTGAACAAGCTGATCGAGGTGGTCAAGCTGGTGGACCTGTCGGAAAGTGCTCACATCGAGCGCGAGCTGATGCTGGTCAAGGTCAAGGCCACCGGCGCCCAGCGCGCCGAGATCAAACGCACTACCGATATTTATCGTGGGCAGATCGTCGATGTCAGCGCCAGCGTCTATACCGTTCAGTTGACCGGTACCAGCGACAAGCTCGACAGCTTCATTCAATCGATCGGCACTGCCTCGATTCTGGAAACTGTACGCAGTGGCGTCACCGGGATTGCCCGTGGCGACAAAGTACTGAGCATCTAAACCAAATTAGCGAATGGCCTGAACGGCCGGATATAGGGGAAATTCATGAAAGTTTTCTACGATAAAGACTGCGACCTGTCGATCATCCAGGGCAAGAAAGTCGCCATCATCGGTTACGGCTCCCAGGGCCACGCCCAGGCGTGCAACCTGAAAGACTCCGGCGTTGACGTGACCGTCGGCCTGCGTAAAGGCTCGGCCACCGTTGCCAAGGCTGAGGCCCATGGCCTGAAAGTCACCGACGTGGCTTCTGCCGTTGCCGCCGCCGACCTGGTCATGATCCTGACCCCGGACGAGTTCCAGTCTGCGCTGTACAAGAACGAAATCGAGCCAAACATCAAGAAGGGCGCCACCCTGGCCTTCTCCCACGGTTTCGCGATCCACTACAACCAGGTTGTGCCGCGCGCTGACCTCGACGTGATCATGATCGCGCCGAAGGCTCCGGGCCACACCGTACGTTCCGAGTTCGTGAAGGGCGGCGGTATCCCTGATCTGATCGCCATCTATCAAGATGCGTCCGGCAACGCTAAAAACGTGGCGCTGTCCTACGCAGCTGGCGTTGGTGGCGGTCGTACCGGCATCATCGAAACCACCTTCAAGGACGAGACCGAAACCGACCTGTTCGGCGAGCAAGCCGTTCTGTGCGGCGGTACTGTCGAGCTGGTCAAAGCCGGTTTCGAAACCCTGGTTGAAGCTGGCTACGCGCCGGAAATGGCCTACTTCGAGTGCCTGCACGAACTGAAGCTGATCGTTGACCTCATGTACGAAGGCGGTATCGCCAACATGAACTACTCGATCTCCAACAACGCCGAATACGGCGAGTACGTGACCGGTCCGGAAGTGATCAACGCCGAGTCCCGTCAGGCCATGCGCAACGCCCTGAAACGTATTCAGGACGGCGAATACGCCAAGATGTTCATCAGCGAAGGCGCCACTGGCTATCCTTCGATGACCGCCAAGCGCCGTAACAACGCTGCCCACGGTATCGAAATCATCGGCGAGCAACTGCGCTCGATGATGCCGTGGATCGGTGCCAACAAGATCGTCGACAAAGCCAAGAACTAAGTCGCGAGCTTGATCGAAAAACGCGGCCCTGGCCGCGTTTTTTCGTTTGGGCGGTGGCTTCTGGTATAAAGCTGCATCGTTTGCGGCCGAACCGTCGTCCCAGACACCTGTCGAATTTTTCACACCGTTGCAAGGTACTGTCCATGAGCGAACGTCCCGACGAGCCAAACCAGGCTCCTGACGCCGAAAGCCTGCTGCCCATCGATGAGCACGTCGAAGAAGGTCATGACGCTGAAGGCCGTAAGGTCCGGCATCGTGGCATCTATCTGCTGCCGAATCTGTTCACCACCGCGAACCTGTTCGCCGGTTTCTATTCCATCATCAACTCCATGAGCGCCCAGGCCGCATTGAGCGCCGGCGATAGTGCGGGGGCGAGTCGTTACTTCGCCTTCGCCGCCATTGCGATCTTTGTCGCCATGGTGCTCGACGGTCTGGACGGGCGCGTGGCCCGTATGACCAATACCCAGAGCGCGTTCGGTGCCGAATACGATTCGCTGTCCGATATGGTCGCTTTCGGCGTGGCCCCGGCTTTGCTGGCGTTCGGTTGGGCGCTGGGAGACATGGGCAAGGTCGGCTGGATGGTCGCCTTCATCTATGTGGCGGGCGCAGCGTTGCGCCTGGCGCGCTTCAATACACAGGTCGGCAAGGCTGACAAACGCTACTTCATCGGCCTGGCCAGCCCGGCCGCTGCGGGTGTTGTAGCGGGTGTCGTCTGGGCGTTCAGCGACTACGGCATCCAGGGTTCGAAGATGTCGTTCCTGGTGGCGCTGCTGGTAGCGGCGGCCGGGATGCTGATGGTCAGCAACATCAAGTACAACAGCTTCAAGGAGCTGGATCTGAAGGGGCGCGTGCCGTTCGTTGCGATTCTGGCGGTGGTGCTGGTATTTGCGGTGGTCTTCAGTGATCCGCCGCGTATTCTGCTGCTGATATTCCTCGGCTACGCGGCTTCCGGCCCGGTTCAATACCTGTTGCGCCTGCGTCGCCACAAAAGCGCCGAGTGATGTAATTTCCCCCATACTCCGCAGTCTATTGGTGCACCTGCCCTCCAATACTGCGGAGTTGTCATGCTGATCAAGATCCCCAAGTCGTCCGACTGCCTTGAATTGGACGTCACGCCTGAATCCCTCTATCTATCCCGTCGTCAAATGCTCGGTGCAACCATGGCGGGCCTCGCTGTGAGCAGTCTGCCGCGTTGGGCCAGTGCTGCCGATGCGGCGCGTTATGCCGATGTCGAGCCCGGTAAGGCGCCGTCCTGGTTTGCCGAGAAACTGCCGTCCACCCAATGGGGCGCGGTCACGGTCAAGAATGAGCCCGTCACACCGTTCAAAGACGCCACGCATTACAACAACTTCTATGAGTTCGGGACCGACAAGGGTGATCCGGCGGCGAATGCCGGATCCTTGAAAACCGAACCCTGGAGCGTGGTGGTGGACGGGGAGGTGGGCAAGCCGGGACGTTATGGCTTGGAAGATTTCATGAAGCCTTATCAATTGGAGGAACGAATCTATCGCCTACGCTGTGTCGAGGCCTGGTCGATGGTCATTCCCTGGATCGGCTTTCCCATCTCTGCGCTGCTCAAACAAGTCGAGCCAACCTCCAAGGCTAAATACATCCGTTTCGAAACCCTGCAAGACCCCAAGACCATGCCCGGACAACGCTCCGGCTTCGCCCTGATCGACTGGCCTTATGTGGAGGGTTTGCGACTGGACGAGGCGATGAACCCGTTGGCAATCCTGGCGGTAGGGATGTACGGGCGGGAGTTGCCGAACCAGAACGGCGCGCCGTTGCGGTTGGTAGTGCCGTGGAAGTACGGCTTCAAAAGTGTGAAGTCCATTGTGCGCATCAGCTTGGTTAGCGAGCAGCCCAAGACGACCTGGCAAAGCATTGCGTCCGACGAGTACGGCTTCTATGCCAACGTTAACCCGACGGTCGATCACCCGCGCTGGACTCAGGCGCACGAACGTCGTTTGCCGAGCGGGCTGTTCAGTCCCAATGTTCGCGATACATTGATGTTCAACGGCTATCAGGATGAAGTCGCTTCTTTATATACAGGAATGGACTTGAGGAAGGACTACTGATGCGTTTTCCAGCATGGCGAGTCGGCGTCTTCGTTGTGACGGCGGTCTGGCCGTTACTCTGGCTTTACCAGGCGTTGATGAGCACGTTGGGTCCTGACCCGGGCAAGGTACTGGTGGATCGGCTTGGGTTGGGTACGCTGATCTTGTTGTTGATCACCTTGAGCATGACGCCGCTGCAGAAACTGACGGGATGGGCGGGGTGGATCGCGGTCAGGCGCCAGTTGGGGTTGTGGTGCTTTACTTATGTAGTGCTGCATCTGAGTGGGTATGCGGCGTTCATACTGGGATTCGGTTGGTCGCAGCTGGGCGTCGAGCTGAGCAAGCGTCCTTACATTATCGTTGGGGCGCTTGGGTTCCTCGGCTTGTTGGCGCTGGCGATCACATCCAATCGCTACAGCCAGCGGCGGCTTGGCGTGCGCTGGAAAAAGCTGCATCGCCTGGTTTATCTGATTCTGGGACTTGGTCTGCTGCACATGCTGTGGATCGTACGGGCGGATCTGAAAGAATGGTCGATGTATGCCTTTATAGGTGCCGTCCTGTTGATGCTGAGGATTCCTCCGGTTATGCGCCGGATCCCACGTTTAATGGGGCGCAAGATTCCTTCTGCAACAAAAGTGTAATTAGTCCTTGACGGCAGATTCTGGAAGTCTATAATTCGCCCCACTTCCGGCGCAGTCGAAACGGAAAACTCCTTGAGTTTCAATGAGTTACACGGTTTTCGACAGCGGCCCGCTTCAGTTCATCGAAGCCTGGAAGGGGTTGAAAAAGAGGTGTTGACAGCAGCGAGTAACGCTGTAGAATTCGCCTCCCGCTGATGAGAGATCAGAAGCGCAAGTGGTTGAAGTTGCAGAGGAAACTTTGAAAACTTCTTAAAATAACCGCTTGACAGCAACACCAGGCGCTGTAGAATGCGCGCCTCGGTTGAGACGAAAGACTCAACCCACCGCTCTTTAACAACTGAATCAAGCAATTCGTGTGGGTGCTTGTGGAGTCAGACTGCTAGTCAACAGATTATCAGCATCGCAAGTTACTCCGCGAGAAATCAAAGATGTAACCAACGATTGCTGAGCCAAGTTTAGGGTTTTCTCAAAACCCAAAGATGTTTGAACTGAAGAGTTTGATCATGGCTCAGATTGAACGCTGGCGGCAGGCCTAACACATGCAAGTCGAGCGGTAGAGAGGTGCTTGCACCTCTTGAGAGCGGCGGACGGGTGAGTAATGCCTAGGAATCTGCCTGGTAGTGGGGGATAACGCTCGGAAACGGACGCTAATACCGCATACGTCCTACGGGAGAAAGCAGGGGACCTTCGGGCCTTGCGCTATCAGATGAGCCTAGGTCGGATTAGCTAGTTGGTGAGGTAATGGCTCACCAAGGCGACGATCCGTAACTGGTCTGAGAGGATGATCAGTCACACTGGAACTGAGACACGGTCCAGACTCCTACGGGAGGCAGCAGTGGGGAATATTGGACAATGGGCGAAAGCCTGATCCAGCCATGCCGCGTGTGTGAAGAAGGTCTTCGGATTGTAAAGCACTTTAAGTTGGGAGGAAGGGCATTAACCTAATACGTTGGTGTTTTGACGTTACCGACAGAATAAGCACCGGCTAACTCTGTGCCAGCAGCCGCGGTAATACAGAGGGTGCAAGCGTTAATCGGAATTACTGGGCGTAAAGCGCGCGTAGGTGGTTCGTTAAGTTGGATGTGAAATCCCCGGGCTCAACCTGGGAACTGCATTCAAAACTGTCGAGCTAGAGTATGGTAGAGGGTGGTGGAATTTCCTGTGTAGCGGTGAAATGCGTAGATATAGGAAGGAACACCAGTGGCGAAGGCGACCACCTGGACTGATACTGACACTGAGGTGCGAAAGCGTGGGGAGCAAACAGGATTAGATACCCTGGTAGTCCACGCCGTAAACGATGTCAACTAGCCGTTGGGAGCCTTGAGCTCTTAGTGGCGCAGCTAACGCATTAAGTTGACCGCCTGGGGAGTACGGCCGCAAGGTTAAAACTCAAATGAATTGACGGGGGCCCGCACAAGCGGTGGAGCATGTGGTTTAATTCGAAGCAACGCGAAGAACCTTACCAGGCCTTGACATCCAATGAACTTTCTAGAGATAGATTGGTGCCTTCGGGAACATTGAGACAGGTGCTGCATGGCTGTCGTCAGCTCGTGTCGTGAGATGTTGGGTTAAGTCCCGTAACGAGCGCAACCCTTGTCCTTAGTTACCAGCACGTAATGGTGGGCACTCTAAGGAGACTGCCGGTGACAAACCGGAGGAAGGTGGGGATGACGTCAAGTCATCATGGCCCTTACGGCCTGGGCTACACACGTGCTACAATGGTCGGTACAGAGGGTTGCCAAGCCGCGAGGTGGAGCTAATCCCACAAAACCGATCGTAGTCCGGATCGCAGTCTGCAACTCGACTGCGTGAAGTCGGAATCGCTAGTAATCGCGAATCAGAATGTCGCGGTGAATACGTTCCCGGGCCTTGTACACACCGCCCGTCACACCATGGGAGTGGGTTGCACCAGAAGTAGCTAGTCTAACCTTCGGGAGGACGGTTACCACGGTGTGATTCATGACTGGGGTGAAGTCGTAACAAGGTAGCCGTAGGGGAACCTGCGGCTGGATCACCTCCTTAATCGACGACCGCAGCTGCTCCATGAGCTCCCACACGAATTGCTTGATTCATTGAAGAAGACGATAGAAGCAGCCCTAAATTGGGTCTGTAGCTCAGTTGGTTAGAGCGCACCCCTGATAAGGGTGAGGTCGGCAGTTCGAATCTGCCCAGACCCACCAATTTTGTGTGGGAAACGCCTGTAGAAATACGGGGCCATAGCTCAGCTGGGAGAGCGCCTGCCTTGCACGCAGGAGGTCAGCGGTTCGATCCCGCTTGGCTCCACCACTACTGCTTCGATTGTATAAAGCTTAGAAATGAGCATTCGATCAAGGTGATGGTGAATGTTGATTTCTAGTCTTTGACTAGTTCGTTCTTTAAAAATTTGGGTATGTGATAGAAAGATAGACTGAACATCACTTTCACTGGTGATGGCTCAGGCTAAGGTAAAATTTGTGAGTTTAATCGCGAATTTTCGGCGAATGTCGTCTTCACAGTATAACCAGATTGCTTGGGGTTATATGGTCAAGTGAAGAAGCGCATACGGTGGATGCCTTGGCAGTCAGAGGCGATGAAAGACGTGGTAGCCTGCGAAAAGCTTCGGGGAGTCGGCAAACAGACTTTGATCCGGAGATGTCTGAATGGGGGAACCCAGCCATCATAAGATGGTTATCTTGTACTGAATACATAGGTGCAAGAGGCGAACCAGGGGAACTGAAACATCTAAGTACCCTGAGGAAAAGAAATCAACCGAGATTCCCTTAGTAGTGGCGAGCGAACGGGGACTAGCCCTTAAGCTTCTTTGATTTTAGCGGAACGCTCTGGAAAGGGCGGCCATAGTGGGTGATAGCCCTGTACGCGAAAGGATCTTAGAAGTGAAATCGAGTAGGACGGAGCACGAGAAACTTTGTCTGAATATGGGGGGACCATCCTCCAAGGCTAAATACTACTGACTGACCGATAGTGAACTAGTACCGTGAGGGAAAGGCGAAAAGAACCCCGGAGAGGGGAGTGAAATAGATCCTGAAACCGTATGCGTACAAGCAGTGGGAGCCCACTTTGTTGGGTGACTGCGTACCTTTTGTATAATGGGTCAGCGACTTATTTTCAGTGGCGAGCTTAACCGAATAGGGGAGGCGTAGCGAAAGCGAGTCTTAATAGGGCGTCTAGTCGCTGGGAATAGACCCGAAACCGGGCGATCTATCCATGGGCAGGTTGAAGGTTGGGTAACACTAACTGGAGGACCGAACCGACTACCGTTGAAAAGTTAGCGGATGACCTGTGGATCGGAGTGAAAGGCTAATCAAGCTCGGAGATAGCTGGTTCTCCTCGAAAGCTATTTAGGTAGCGCCTCATGTATCACTGTAGGGGGTAGAGCACTGTTTCGGCTAGGGGGTCATCCCGACTTACCAAACCGATGCAAACTCCGAATACCTACAAGTGCCGAGCATGGGAGACACACGGCGGGTGCTAACGTCCGTCGTGAAAAGGGAAACAACCCAGACCGTCAGCTAAGGTCCCAAAGTTATGGTTAAGTGGGAAACGATGTGGGAAGGCTTAGACAGCTAGGAGGTTGGCTTAGAAGCAGCCACCCTTTAAAGAAAGCGTAATAGCTCACTAGTCGAGTCGGCCTGCGCGGAAGATGTAACGGGGCTCAAACCATACACCGAAGCTACGGGTATCACGCAAGTGATGCGGTAGAGGAGCGTTCTGTAAGCCTGTGAAGGTGAGTTGAGAAGCTTGCTGGAGGTATCAGAAGTGCGAATGCTGACATGAGTAACGACAATGGGTGTGAAAAACACCCACGCCGAAAGACCAAGGTTTCCTGCGCAACGTTAATCGACGCAGGGTTAGTCGGTCCCTAAGGCGAGGCTGAAAAGCGTAGTCGATGGAAAACAGGTTAATATTCCTGTACTTCTGGTTATTGCGATGGAGGGACGGAGAAGGCTAGGCCAGCTTGGCGTTGGTTGTCCAAGTTTAAGGTGGTAGGCTGGAATCTTAGGTAAATCCGGGATTCTAAGGCCGAGAGCTGATGACGAGTTACCTTTTGGGTGACGAAGTGGTTGATGCCATGCTTCCAAGAAAAGCTTCTAAGCTTCAGGTAACCAGGAACCGTACCCCAAACCGACACAGGTGGTTGGGTAGAGAATACCAAGGCGCTTGAGAGAACTCGGGTGAAGGAACTAGGCAAAATGGCACCGTAACTTCGGGAGAAGGTGCGCCGGTGAGGGTGAAGCATTTACTGCGTAAGCCCACGCCGGTCGAAGATACCAGGCCGCTGCGACTGTTTATTAAAAACACAGCACTCTGCAAACACGAAAGTGGACGTATAGGGTGTGACGCCTGCCCGGTGCCGGAAGGTTAATTGATGGGGTTAGCTAACGCGAAGCTCTTGATCGAAGCCCCGGTAAACGGCGGCCGTAACTATAACGGTCCTAAGGTAGCGAAATTCCTTGTCGGGTAAGTTCCGACCTGCACGAATGGCGTAACGATGGCGGCGCTGTCTCCACCCGAGACTCAGTGAAATTGAAATCGCTGTGAAGATGCAGTGTATCCGCGGCTAGACGGAAAGACCCCGTGAACCTTTACTATAGCTTTGCACTGGACTTTGAATTTGCTTGTGTAGGATAGGTGGGAGGCTTTGAAGCGTGGACGCCAGTTCGCGTGGAGCCAACCTTGAAATACCACCCTGGCAACTTTGAGGTTCTAACTCAGGTCCGTTATCCGGATCGAGGACAGTGTATGGTGGGTAGTTTGACTGGGGCGGTCTCCTCCTAAAGAGTAACGGAGGAGTACGAAGGTGCGCTCAGACCGGTCGGAAATCGGTCGTAGAGTATAAAGGCAAAAGCGCGCTTGACTGCGAGACAGACACGTCGAGCAGGTACGAAAGTAGGTCTTAGTGATCCGGTGGTTCTGTATGGAAGGGCCATCGCTCAACGGATAAAAGGTACTCCGGGGATAACAGGCTGATACCGCCCAAGAGTTCATATCGACGGCGGTGTTTGGCACCTCGATGTCGGCTCATCACATCCTGGGGCTGAAGCCGGTCCCAAGGGTATGGCTGTTCGCCATTTAAAGTGGTACGCGAGCTGGGTTTAGAACGTCGTGAGACAGTTCGGTCCCTATCTGCCGTGGACGTTTGAGATTTGAGAGGGGCTGCTCCTAGTACGAGAGGACCGGAGTGGACGAACCTCTGGTGTTCCGGTTGTCACGCCAGTGGCATTGCCGGGTAGCTATGTTCGGAATAGATAACCGCTGAAAGCATCTAAGCGGGAAACTAGCCTCAAGATGAGATCTCACTGGGACCTTGAGTCCCCTGAAGGGCCGTCGAAGACTACGACGTTGATAGGCAGGGTGTGTAAGCGCTGTGAGGCGTTGAGCTAACCTGTACTAATTGCCCGTGAGGCTTGACCATATAACACCCAAGCAATTTGCATCGGCTCTTTAACACAGAGCAGCAGATTGCGGTGTGTGAAGACGACATGAACCGAAAGTTCGAGGCAAACACACAAACTATCGCATACCCATTCGCTGGAACGTGTTTAGACACGCGCCGGCTACCGAATTTCTTGACGACCATAGAGCATTGGAACCACCTGATCCCATCCCGAACTCAGCAGTGAAACGATGCATCGCCGATGGTAGTGTGGGGTTTCCCCATGTGAGAGTAGGTCATCGTCAAGATTAAATTCCGAAACCCCTATCTGCTGATGCAGGTAGGGGTTTTGTTTTGCTCGCGATAAAAAGTGTACGAAGCTCGTGACAAAATTTGCACAGTTATTTCCGAGCCGGAACACTAGAATAGCCCCACCTTAGCTGAGCCAGAGCTCTTTATGCCCGATCCGTCAGACACTCATCGGTTGTCAGATCTGCCCCTGAACGATCTGGTGGCGTGCCATGAGTGCGACCTGTTGATGCGCAAGCCTCAGCTGGCCCGTGGTGAAAAAGCCGAATGCCCTCGTTGTGGGTATGAACTCTATGCTCACCGGCACAACGTGGTCGAACGCAGTCTTGCCTTGGTCATCGCTGCTCTGCTCTTGTATGTGCCGGCAAATTTTTTACCCATCATGCAACTCAATCTGCTCGGGCAGTCTTCTCAGGACACCGTTTGGAGTGGCGTGGTCGGTCTGTTCGATACTGGCATGCAAGGCGTCTCGGTGGTGGTGTTCCTGTGCAGCATGGGCATTCCGCTACTCAAGCTGCTTTGTCAGTTGGCTGTGTTACTGACTATCCGCTGGAACATCGGCCGTAGTTTCGGGTTATTGCTGTATCGCATTTATCACCACTTACGAGACTGGGGAATGCTCGAGGTCTACCTCATGGGCGTGCTGGTGGCCATCGTCAAGTTGGCAGACATGGCGGCCATAACCGTAGGCCTTGGCCTGGTGTGCTTCGTCAGTTTGTTGTTGGTTCAAGTCTGGCTAGAGGTGGTGATGTCGCCGCACCAGATCTGGCAAGCGTTATCAGGAGAGGATGCACATGCGGGCGATTGATGCAGGCATTCTGATTTGTACTGAATGCCATGAGTTGAATCGGCAGGATGCTGACACCGATAGACAAACTTGTACCCGTTGCGGCGCACGGGTTCATCCCCGTCGCCCGAATAGCTTGATGCGGACTTGGGCGTTGTTGATCACTGCCGCGATTCTTTACATCCCGGCCAACATGTTGCCGATCATGACCATCAACTCGCTGGGGCAGGGCGCTCCGAGCACCATCATGTCCGGTGTCATCGAGCTGGTACAACACGGCATGATTCCGATTGCCGCCGTGGTGTTCATCGCCAGTATCGTTGTACCCACCTTCAAACTGGTGGGTATCGCCTTGTTGCTGTTTTCCGTGCAGCGGCACCAGCCCATGTCTGCACGGCAACGCATCCTTATGTACCGTTTCATCGAATTCATTGGCCGCTGGTCGATGCTGGATATTTTCGTGATTGCCATTTTGGTGGCGGTGGTGAATTTCGGGCGGCTTGCCAGTGTCGAAGCCGGTTTCGGCGCGATCGCCTTTTCCAGCGTAGTGATTTTGACAATGATTGCCGCAGTAACCTTCGATCCCCGACTGATTTGGGATAACACGGAGTCGGATGACGACCATGACTGATTTGCCTACCGCTAAAACTCGACCGGCTTCGAACTGGTCGGCCATCTGGGTACTGCCGCTGATTGCCTTGATCATAGGCGGCTGGCTCGGCTGGCGGGCTTATAACGAGACCGGAATTGAGATCAACGTGCGCTTTGAGAGCGGCGAAGGCATTCAGGTCAACAAAACTGAAGTCGTCTATAAAGGCATGCCGGTCGGCAAAGTGAAGACCCTCACGCTAGATGACGAAGGCAGCTCGAAAGGTGTGGTCGCGACCATTGAGATGAACAAGGACGTCGAGCAATACCTCAAGACTGGAACGCGTTTTTGGCTGGTCAAACCGAGCGTGACCTTGGCCGGCATCACCGGCCTGGAAACCCTGGTATCGGGTAACTACGTGGCCATCAGTCCAGGTGAAGGGGAGTCGATCCGTAAATTCAAAGCCCTGGCCGAAGAGCCGCCGTTGTCGGACGCCAAGCCGGGCCTGCACCTGACCATCAAGGCCGACCGGCTGGGTTCGTTGAACCGTGGCAGCCCGGTGTTCTACAAGCAGATTCAAGTCGGTCAGGTGAAAAGCTATCAGCTGTCCGAGGACCAGGGCACGGTCGAGATCAAGGTCTTCATCGAACCGACCTATGCCAGCCTGGTGCGTAAACACACGCGCTTCTGGAACGCCAGCGGCATCAGCATTGATGCCAGCCTGTCGGGCGTCAAGGTACGTAGCGAATCCTTGGCCAGCATCGTGGCCGGTGGTATTGCGTTCGCCACGCCAGAAAGCCGTAAAGATAGTCCTCCCACGGATCCAAGCCTCCCGTTTCGTCTTTACGAAGATTTTGACGCGGCCGCTGCCGGTATCCGCGTGAAGGTCAAACTCAGCGACTTCGAAGGGCTACAGGCTGGTCGTACACCAGTGATGTACAAAGGCATCCAGGTCGGCAGCCTGAAGAACCTCAAGATCGACCCGGACTTGTCCAGCGCTACCGCTGAGTTGACCCTGGACCCATTGGCCGAAGAATACCTGGTTACCGGCACTCAGTTCTGGGTCGTCAAGCCATCGATTTCCCTGGCGGGTATCACGGGCCTGGAAGCACTGGTCAAGGGTAACTACATTGCCGTGCGGCCGGGTGACAAGGGCGGTGCGCCGCAACGCGAGTTCGAAGCGAGGGCGAAGGCACCGCCGCTGGACTTGCGTTCACCCGGGCTACACTTGGTCTTGCTCACCGAAAATCTTGGCTCGCTTGAGGTTGGCAGCCCGATTCTCTACAAGCAGGTCAAGGTCGGGTCGGTGCAGAGCTACCAGTTCTCTCGCACTAAAAAGCAATTGATCATCGGTGTGCACATCGAGAAAGAATACGAAGGACTGGTCAACGGTTCGACTCGGTTCTGGAACGCCAGTGGCATTACCCTCTCGGGTGGTTTGACGGGTGGGATCCAGGTCAAGAGTGAATCTCTGCAAAGCCTGATGGCCGGCGGTATTTCCTTCGAGACACCGGAGCCCAATGTGCCATTGAAAAGGCGCATCCCACGTTTCCGCCTGTTTGGAGACCGTGAGGCCGCGCAACAGAAGGGCACCGTGGTGACGATCAAGGTTGATCGCGCCGACGGTTTGCGCAGCGGCACGCCAGTGCGCTTCAAAGGGCTGGATGTGGGCAAGATCGAGGATGTGGATCTCAGCGCCGATTTGCAATCGGTACTGCTCACCGCGCGCATCACCGAAGTGCCGGAGCGTATTGCTCGGGTCGGTACTCAGTTTTGGGTGGTCAAACCTGAGCTGGGGTTGATGAAGACGTCGAACCTGGAGACGCTGGTAACCGGCCAATACATCGAAGTGCAGCCTTCGGTGAAAAGTCAGGGGCCACAGAAAAGCTTCGTGGCCTTGGCCAACCCGCCGCAAAGCGCTGCGCCCGAAGCCGGTCTGAGCCTGGTGTTGAGCGCGGCCCGCCGTGGTTCGTTGAAGACCGGCGTGCCGGTGACTTACCGCGAGATTACCGTGGGCAAGGTGACCGGTTATGAATTGGGTCAGACGGCGGACCGGGTGTTGATCCATGTCCTGATCGAACCCAAGTATGCGCCACTGGTGCGTAGCGGCACGCGGTTCTGGAATACCAGCGGCTTCGGCATGGACTTCGGTTTATTCAAAGGGGCGACGGTGCGAACCGAATCACTTGAGACACTGATCCAGGGCGGCATCGCTTTCGCCACGCCGGATGGCGAGCGGATGGGCAACCCGGCGCGACCGGAGCAGACCTTCCCGCTGTTTGATAAGTTTGAGGATGAATGGCTGACCTGGGCGCCGAAGATCAATCTCGGTAAGTGACGGTTGTTGGGTGTGTCACTGAGTTGTGCTTACCCACAAAAAAGGCCGCGATCCATTGGATCGCGGCCTTTTTCATGTCCGGCTATTCACATCACACCGGATCCAGCTCCGGCTCATCGGCCTGAGCATTCACCGTGGCTTTCACCGCATCGTGACGGCGGATGTATTTCCAGTCCGCTTCGTCGATGTAGATGCCGTTCGGGCCGCTACCACCCTCCAGGTCGATAGCCACACTGGCGCACACTTGCGGCTTCACACTGGCCAGGATCGGCACGAAACCCAGCTGCAAGCTGGTTTCCAGCAGCGCGGCCTGGTTTTTCTCGTCGATGTCCGCGGCTTCGTCGAGGTAGTACGGCAGACGCACGCGCCCGGCCTGTTCGCGGTCCATCAGGTGCAGCAACAAATACATGTTGGTCAGCGCCTTGATGGTCATGGTGGTGCCGTTGGAAGCCGCGCCGTCGATGTCGGTGTGGATCACTGGCTGGCCGTTGACCTTGGTGATCTCGAACGCCAGTTCGAACAGGTCCTTGAGGCCGAGCTGGTTGTGATTCGCTGCCACCAGGCGTGCCAGGTATTCCTTGGCTTCTTCGTTCTTGTTGTCCTGCTCGGCGCTCTGGCTGAGGTCGAACACCGACAAGGTCTCGCCTTCCTCGTACTGGCCAGCGCTGTGGATGATCTGGTCGATGTGCTTGAGCGCTTCCTTGTTCGGTGCCAGGACGATACGGAAGCTCTGCAGGTTGGACACCTGGCGCTTGTTAATCTCGCGGTTGAACAGCGCCAGTTGATGCTCGAGGCTGTCGTAGTCGCTGCGGATGTTGCGCAGGGTCCGGGCAATGTCGGTGACCGCCGCACGGCGCGCCTTGCCCAAGGTCAGGGCTTCGTCGGTGCGGTGGGCATAGGCGTTGATCAGTAACTGCAGACGCCGCTCCATGTCGTCTTCGCTGTCGAACTTGGCCACGCCCTTGAGGCGCACCTGGGCATACAGCGCTTCAATCTGGCCATCGACCCGCAGCAGGCCTTGCCAGCTGTCCTGATAGTCGTTGAGCAGCGGCAGCAGGTTGTCCATGGAATCGTCGACCGGGTCCATGAACGGCGCACCGAACGGCAGGTCCGCCGGCAGCAATTGACGACGGCGCAGGGCGTCGTCGAGGGTGCGTTGCTTGGCTTCCATATCGGCGATCTGCCGGCCCACCAGTTGCAACTTGGCGGACAGCTGCTGGACGCGTTCGGTGAAGGCGTCGCTGGAACGCTTGAGCTCGTCCTGGGCGGCTTCCATCTGTGCCAGTTGCTCGAGCTTCTCGCCTTCTTCGGCGCTCAGGGTCTGGGTGCGACGGAAGTCTTCCAGGGCTTTTTGCGCGTCCAGGACCTGCTGGTACAGCGCTTCGGTCTGGGTCTTGCTTGCCGCTCGGTCGGCGGCCACGGCTTGCTGGGTCTTGAGCTGCTTGAGTTCTTTTTCCAGGCGCTCTTTCTGGTCCCGCAGCGCGGCGCGGTCGGCCAGGGCTTGCAGGGCCGGCGGCTCGATGTGGGACAAGTCGATGGACAGGCCCGGCACTTCGAAACGCTCACCCTTGAAGCCGTCGAGGATCAGCTCCATGGATTTGACCCAGTCGCCATTTTCGTCCAGCGCAATCCCGTGCTCGCCCAGTGGCAGGCTGAACAGGGCACTGTTGAACAGACGCATCAGGCGTTCGACGTCCTGCTGCGAGAACTCTTCCCGCAGGCGGGCGTAGCTGTTGTTGTCGGCGTGATCGAGTTGCTGCTTGACCGACTTCAGGCGTTTTTCCAGATCCCGCAGGCGCTCTTCCAGGTCTTCGGCGCTGAACTGCCGGGACTGGGCGAGGGCACCGGCCAGTTCGTCGTGGGCGTCCTTGGCCGCGAGCAGTTGTTGCTCCAGGACCTTGACGTCATCCACCAGCGCAAAACGATTCTTGAGCACCGACAGTTCGCCGATCCAGCGCTGGATGCCACTGATTTCCCGCTCCAGACGCATCAGCTCCTGAGTGCCGCCGCGCTGGTCGTTCTGCAGCGAGTCCTGTTCGTTGCGGTAGTGTTCGGCCTGGATGGTCAGCTCTTCCTTGCGCGCACTGGCGTAGTCCGACCAAGTGCCCAGCAGCGAGTCGAGCAATGGCGATAGGCGATGCAGTTTGCCGCGCAGTATTTCGCGCTGCTTCACGCCATTGGCCAAGGCTTCCACCAATGGGCCGGCCGCCACCAGAGAGTTGTAGTCCTGTTCCATGCGTCGTACGTCGCGGAAAGCTTCTTCGCACGCGGCAATGTAATCCACGCTACCGGAGCGCAGGCTGTGCTCGAACGCGTCGAGGAACAGTTGCTTGAGCTTGGCCGCCGTGATTTCACGCATGTGCAACAGGTTGATGAACAACGCGCGGAAGGTCTTGAGGCTTTGCTCGCTGGTGGAGCGCAGCGGGATCAGTGTCAGGTCCAGCGGGATCGAGGTGTGACCACCCACCAGCAGGCGCCGTAGTTCATCAGGCTTGAGTTCGTAGGCTTTGAGGCCTTCGCGCTCCAGGTTGGTGAACAGCTCTTTCTGACGCAGGCAGGTGTCATTTTTCTGATAGTGAGCCAGGTCCAGTTTGCCGGCGTAGGCAAAGAACTGGTGACCGAAACCGCCGCCAGGACCGCGACCGACCACGCCAATGACGTGCGGGCCGTGGGGCAGGGCAACTTCTACCAGGATGTAGCTGGTGTCCGACGCAAAGTAGAAGCGCCGGGATTGTTCCAGGCTGTATTTGCCGAAGCTCATGTCCGACATGCGCGCCAGGATCGGGAACTGCAAGGCGTTGATCGAGGCGGATTTACCGAGGTTGTTCGCGCCGTACACCGAGAGCGGTTCTTCCAGCGGAAACAAGCCGAGGCTGTAACCGGCGGTGTTCAAAAGGGCAAAGCGGCGGATGCCGTAGCGTTCCTTGCTCATGCGTCGGTCTCCTGTTCTTCGGCAATGGCGCGGGCCAGTGCGTCTTCTTCGCTCTCAGCATCAAAGGGGCTAAGGTCCAGCGGGTCGTCGGTTTGCAGCAGCTTCTCGTCGCTGTCTTCGTCGATCAGTACCGGTACGGGCAACGGCAGCACGCTGTGCAGGCTGGCGGCCAGGTCGCGGTCTTGCTGGACCGACAGGCAGACGTCGAGGAACCGGTGCATCGGCGGCAGGAAGCGGTACACGCCGTTTTCTTCGCTGGCAAAACCCAGTTGGGTCATGCGGCGCATGATTTTTTCTTCCAGCTCTTCCTGGGTCTGCACTTCGGCCTGGATGAACAGGTCGCGGTACTTTTCCAGCAACGAAGGCAGCTCATCACGGCCCAGGCTGCCACCGTCGAGCACGGCGATCGGGTCGCGGCCCTGGTCGGCCAGATGCTCGACGAGGATGAAGGTGAACAGCGCCAGGCGCTGGGCGGTTTTGTTCACCGCCGCGGCGGCCAGGTCTGGCACGAAGTAGTAGAAACCACGGGTATCGCACACCAGCTCGAAGCCCAGGGCCTTGAACAGCGTGCGGTACTGGTCCTGGAAGTTCGACAGTTGCGCGTACAGCTCCGGGTCGCGGCGGCTGACGTGGTAGCCCTTGAACAGCTCGCGAAAGATCGGCGCCAGCTGGGACAGTTCGGATAGATCAAGATGCATGGGGAATGCTCGCAGAATCCTCGGCGGCGGTGTCCCGGGCCGAGAGCAGGGCGAAGGAGCGCAGGCTGACCTGATGCTCGTGAGTGTGGTATTCGCGGCGTTCCAGACGCTCGCGCTTAAAACGTTTTTCCCGCGACAGGCGCGAGAACCAGTACAGCAATTCGTCGGTGGCGCCGTCTGGTTCCTGCTCCAGCAGCCAGGTCATCAGGTCCGGCATCGGCAGGGCGTCTTCACAACGCTCGACCATTTCGCGCACAGTGCGCGGTGCTCGCGGGGCTTCGCCGCCCTTGTGGGTCTTGTGGGACTTGGGGAAGCGCGCCGGTTTCGGCTCGAAACGGGCCAGGGCGTACACGTAGGCTTCGACTTGGCTGGCACTGCCGAGGAAGGTGCTTTGCGGTCGGGTGAACAGCGGCATGGCGGCCTGCGGCACGGCATCAATGCCTTTGCGGCGAATGGCCGCCAGGGCCAGGGCGGCGCCACGGGTCACGGCGTTGTGGCGGCGGGCCTCTTCGCGCAGTGGCAGGAGCAATTCACGGGCATGGCGCAGAGTCAGCTGGGCGCTGGTCTGCATTTCGAGGATGCGCGCGTGGGTGCGCAGCAGCATGTCGTCGTCCACCAGGTGGCCGAGACGCTGCTGTTCGGTGAGCATGCGCAACAGCACATTCTCAACCTTGCGCACACCTTGCTCGAACGCACCGTCGGCGTTCACCAGTTGGATCATCGGCTCGACGTATTCGTCCCAGGTCGCCAGCACTTCAGCGTAGCGTTGACGCAGCGGGATCTGCCGGTCGCTGGTTTTGGCCCGTTCGGCGACGGCCACCAGGGCCTGTTCATCGTTGGCGAGTTTCTTGAGTACGTCCCGCACGCGCATGTCCAGCAGGCGCAGTTGGCGGGCCAGGTCGTTGCCGTCGCGTATGTCGAAGGCGTCCTGGATGTAACCGGCCAGACGCTCGAGGTGGCGCAGGTAGGCTTCGATCTCCAGGCACAGGCCCAGGCGGTGCTCGCGACGCAGGTAGGCGAGGAAGTCATGGATCTGGGCGTTGAGCTCGAAGCGGTTCGGGCTTTTCGCCACTGGCACAAGGATGTCCAGACGGATCCACACATCCAGCAGGCTGGTGATGTCCTGGGGCGTACTGTCCAGTTGTTGGGCGGCCAGCTGTGAACGCAATTCGTTGAGGCTCAGGGTGCCTTGGTCGAAGTGCTCGCACAAAGGTTCCAGCAATGCCCAGTGTTCAGCGAGGGCGCGCAAGACGCGCTTGGGTTCGATCATCGCAATGGCCGTCGGGTTGGCAATTAAAAGCGGCGATTGTACTGCATCGGGCCGGTTGCGATTCACCCCTGAGACGGACTGTCGTTTTGTATCGATCAACTATTGAATCAACGGGGAAGCGATCCGCGTCGAAGGGCGGTAGAATCCCTCCCACTTTCAGTTATCCACAAGTGGCCGACCCTTGCTTATCGAGTCCCGTCGCCGCGCCTATCTGACCGCCATGCAGGTGGTCAACTGGCTGCCGCGCACCGAATTGCCGTTTGCCGCCCCGTCGCGGCCCGAGCTGTTGGAAACGCCCGAGCCGGTAGAAACCGCCCCAGCTCTGGCTGCGCCTGTGGCCCAGACAGTTGCCGAACCGGTGGCGCCCGTGGTCGAACGGCCGAAAATCGAGGTGCCACGCCCGAGCCTGGCCTCGACCCGCACCAACGCCAAACCGGTCGAAGACCCCGAAGATACGCCGGCCCCGGTCAGGGTTGCCCACGTCGCGCCACCGCGTTTCGCCCTGCAATTGCTGCGGGCCGGTCGCTGCTTGCTGTTGGTGGAGCTGCCCACGGGCGAACCCTTCCAAAGCCGCGATCCGGCGTATCTGCTGCTCAAGGATATGTTGCGCGCCGCCGGCCTGCCGGACAGCCCGCAAATCATCGGCGAACCGGTGCGCTGGCCGCTGTTGTCTCGCGGAATGATGGATCAGGGGCCGGAAGCAGCGCGGGATTTCGTCCAGGGGTTCGTTTCGGCGCGACTCGAAGACCAGCCTTGCGTGTGTCTGTGGCTGATTGGCCTGCCGGCGGTGAAGTTTGCCGGCGAGGCGGATGCCGAAGCGTTCAATCGCGAACTGCAGGTCGAAGGCCTGGGCTCGGCCTGGGCGTTGCCCGGGTTGGAACTGTTAATGGAAACGCCACAGCGCAAGGCTGATGTCTGGCAAGCCATGCGCCGGCTGATGGCGCGTTGGAAAGAATCGAATGAGTGACGCTGTATCGTTCCGCCCGATGACCGAGGCGGACCTCGACGCTGTACTGAAAATCGAATATGCGGCCTACAGCCACCCCTGGACCCGAGGGATATTTCTCGACGGCTTGGGCAAATACCAGATTTGGTTGATGTTCGAAGGCCAGCAGCAAGTGGGTCATGGCGTGGTGCAGATCATCCTGGATGAAGCCCACCTGCTCAATATCACCGTCAAGCCTGAAAATCAGGGCCGTGGCCTGGGCTTGCGCCTGCTTGAGCATCTCATGTCCATTGCCTACAAGGCCGAGTCGCGTGAGTGCTTCCTGGAAGTGCGCGACAGCAACCGCACGGCGTTCCGGCTGTATGAGCGGTATGGCTTTAATGAAATTGGTCGTCGGCGGGATTATTACCCGGCTGTGGGTGGGCGTGAGGATGCGGTCGTCATGGCTTGCACGCTGGTGGATTGAAACGTCACGTGGCCAGCATCTTCGCTAACTGAACTGCTCGCGATGGCGGCAGTCCTGCATAGCGATCAGGTTCGCTTAGCGCTGCCATCCAACGGATCGATATCCGCCATTTGCGCTTCGTCCAGTCCATCGCCCCCGCCAATATCGTTTTCATCCACCACGCTCAGATCCCAATCGGCCTGACCATCGTCACCGGCCTCGTGGGCGTCCCGGGCGCCGTCTTCGCGGATGAGTATCTCCGGGCTCATGTCGTCTTCGGTAGGTTCGTGATCATCGGTGGAAGCCCCCGTCAGGCCCGCTTCGTGGACGCGTTCACGAGGCATCAGCTGTTCGTTTTCCGGCAGTTCATCACCGATTTTCGCGCTGGGCTCTTTGTCGTCGAATTCCAGTTCATGCATCGAGCCCATGCGGTCTTCGTTGTCGTCGATGGGTTCCGGTTGCACCGCATCGAAAGGACGTCGTGAATCATTCATGGTAATTCCTCATACTGTGGATCCTACTGGGTGGACCCGCAGCCATGCCGAGAATTCCAACGGCATCATCGACGTGACCTCGACAGGTGGTCTGTTGTCAAAGTTGCGCACTATTCTCGAGGGCTAGACAGCATGAACGAATTACAAGATCTGATTGATAACAACGCGCGCTGGGCCGATGCGATCAAGCAGGAGGATCCTGACTTCTTCGCCAAGCTGGCCCGTCAGCAAACCCCGGAGTACCTGTGGATCGGCTGTTCCGATGCGCGTGTGCCGGCTAACGAGATCGTCGGCATGCTGCCAGGTGATCTGTTCGTGCACCGCAATGTGGCCAACGTGGTGCTGCACACGGACCTCAACTGCCTGTCGGTGATTCAATATGCGGTGGACGTGCTCAAGGTCAAACACATCCTTGTCACCGGCCATTACGGCTGTGGCGGCGTACGTGCCTCGATGCAAGACCGCCAACTGGGCCTGATCGACGGTTGGCTGCGTTCGATTCGCGACCTGTATTACGAGAACCGCGAAGTGTTGGCAAAACTGCCGACCGAAGAAGAGCGTGTGGATCGCTTGTGCGAACTCAACGTGATCCAGCAGGTGGCCAACGTCGGTCATACCAGTATCGTGCAGAACGCCTGGCACCGTGGGCAGAGCCTGTCGATTCATGGCTGCATCTACGGCATCAAGGATGGGCGCTGGAAAAGCCTGGACACCACGATCAGCGGCTTTGAGCAGTTGCCGCCGCAGTATCGGTTGCGTCCGGTGAGTGCGCCCTGATCTAAAGGGCTTCAGTCACGATGGCAGCGATGACGCCAGTGCTTTAGAAACTTCATTCCCTGCTCGTTGGGCGATTCGTCATAGCCGGTGATCCAGCCATGGCAGTTGGAGGAGCCACACCGGCAGGCGAACTGCCGATAGAGTTTCTGTTCGGTACTGGCGTAATCCATCGTCAGGTAGTCACCTTCGTGGATGTGGGTCAGCGACCATAACCACAGTTCGCTCATGTCGAGATAGACATTCGGGTTGCAAGAGTGCAGCAGCAATCCAGCGAAGCGCGGGTCATACATGTGTATGTCCGGCAAGATCTGCAGCGTGTGCAGGCGTCGGCGGCTCACGATAAGCCCCGATACCCTGCACATGCGCTCCATGGGGACGAAACTTTTTCTGGCGACGATCCCATTGCTGCGCCCGTTTGTCGTTTGAATCACTTCGAAATCGCGGATCGATGGGTAACCCAGGCGGGTGCTGAGTTCTTTTTCAGGGTAGATGCAATCCCGGTTTTTTGAGCGGGTTCTATCTGCAATGGAGGGGGTCATGACGGTCCTTGTCGGTTTAGGACGCTCGACTTCCTGACGCTGGCGATCCTGCCAACGGTCGCTCTGGGGCGGATAGCTTCGCCCAAGTCGAAAGCGACATCTACTGTCGACTCTGACAGGAGCCAAAGACGCTTTCCCGCGTGAGAGCAGGCTTACGCGGGAAAGCCCTTACGGTTTAGACCGAGTCAGTGGGCAACGGCATGGGCACCTTCAGTTGCGGCAGTTGCGATTTGATCGCAGGCGTCGCGCATTTTTTCTCTGCCTCATCCTGGGTCAGTTTACGAACCGAGGTATAGAACAGCTCACAGGTTTTCTCCTTTTGGGTCACCTGCCAGGTCTGCGTGCATTGGTTCAACTGTGCAGTCGGGTCGGTGCCTGGTTTGCTGCCCATGCCGGCCTGCCAGCACGCAGTGCTCAGGTCCTGGCCCATGACTTTCAAGCCTGCTGCATCCGCCTTGGCTTCGTCACCGCCATAGTTTTCCGGGTCGGCGGCGTACCAGATATAGCTCGGATGGTTGGAGCCCAGGACCGGCACCTTGACGTCCCCAGTCGGGTTTATGGTTGCCAGGCCCAGCACGCCCACGGTCTGGCCGTACTGTGTCTTGATCCAGTTCCGAACGGGAGCGCCGAAGGCCACCATCGGCAGCGCCGCTCCGCTAGCACTTTGACTGACTTGCTTGACCATGGTGGTTTGGTAGTCGTTGAAATAATCGTAGACACCCTCCAACGTCTGGCCGGCATTGGACGGGGCCGCGATGGGCGCGATGTCGATGATGGTCTGGTAGGCCGGCGTCTGTTCAGCGGCAATGCCGTTGACGGTCAGCAGTGTGGCCCAACGATTGGTGGTGGCCGATTCCAGATAGTCCTGGGCCTGGGTCAGGGAGTAATCCGGTGGGAAGTGCAGCAACTCGACACTTTTGCGATTTTCCAGGGCCATGCCCAGTGGCAGGAACAGGTACCAGTTGTAGGCCCATTTTTTATCGCCGTTAAGTTTTGTGGCGCCGTTGTACGCCAAGTCTCCGGCGTCGAGCAGCGCAGTCAGCGGTTGGCCATAACCTTTGGGTACCTCGGTAATGTGGGCATAGACCTTATCGTTATTACTTTTGACGCTGACCTTGGCCGTGCTGTAGCCGTCGCGCTGCAGGCTTTGGGTCAGGTAATGCTCGACCGTCTGTTCCAGCGTCCAGTCGCGAAAGCAAATGACGTTGCAGTTGTTGGGATAAGCGAAGAGGCGGGTAACACGTTCGGTGCTGCCAAGCTGTACGTCTATGTCGACGGCGTGGGCGGCGGCACTGAAGGCCAGGGCGGCAAGAGGAAGTACTACGAGTTTGGACATGCTCAGATCCTTTTCAGCGTGTGAGCCCCTCGAAACAGGGCGCCCCCATACTGAAACAGACCGAACCGAAGAAAAAGTGGGCCGAAGCAAATATCGGCCCTTTTTTATGGCTTTATGGCATCACCGGCGGTAAATAGGTCAGTGTCGTCCCCAATGCCCATAGCAGCACCAGCACCAGCGGCGTGTGCACCAGTAGCTGAACGAAGGAAAAACCGATCAGGTCCCTGGCCTTCAACCCCAGGACGCCCAGCAGCGGCAGCATATAGAAGGGGTTGATGAGGTTCGGCAGCGCTTCGGCGGCGTTATAGATCTGCACCGCCCAGCCCAGGTGATAGTTAAGGTCGTTGGCCACCTGCATGACGTAAGGCGCTTCGATGATCCATTTGCCGCCGCCCGACGGAATGAAGAAGCCCAGTACCGCCGAGTAAATGCCCATCAACAAGGCGTAGGTGTCATGGGACGCGATCTGTACGAAAAAGGTCGATATGTAGTGGGCCAACGTCTGAGCGTCGCTGCCCTTGACCGTGGTCAGCAGTGCTGCGATCGAGCCGTACAACGGGAACTGGATCAATACGCCTGTGGTGGTCGGCACCGCACGGGCCACGGCATCGAGAAAACTGCGCGGCCGCCAGTGCAGTAACGCCCCGAGCATCAGGAACAGGAAGTTGTAGGTATTGAGGCCGGAAATGGCGCTGATCGCCGGTTTAGTCGAAAACTCGTGGAACAGCCAGCCGGCGGCCAGCAGCACCAGGGCGATGGTCAGCAGCGGACTGTGTTCCAGCCACTCCCCGGGGCGGGTGCGAGGCTGCAATGCCGGCATGCTGAAACTGGGGTCGATCCCGCAAGCGGCGGCGTCACGGGCGCTGTTCGGGCCAGGGGCGGTGGCGTAGGCGATGATCAACGAAACGACGATAAGCGCCAGTAACATCACCCCGGACTGCCAGAGAAAAATGGTCTGGGTGAAAGGAATGACGCCGGTGATCGACAGAATCGACGGCGGCAGGCTAGCCGGATTGGCCTGCAATTGCGCGGCCGACGAAGACAACCCCAGGGCCCACACCGCGCCCAGGCCCAGATAAGCGGCAGCGCCGGCGGCGCGATAGTCCATTTTCAGGTCGGTGCGTCGGGCGAGGGCTCGTACCAGCAGGCCGCCAAACACCAGCGACAGGCCCCAGTTGAGCAGCGACGCGACCATGGAAATCAGTGCCACCCAGGCCACCGCGGAGCGGCCATTTTTCGGAATGCGTGCCAAGCGATCAATCAGCTTGACGGCGGGCGGCGAGCTGGCGACCACGTAACCACCGATCACCACGAAGGCCATTTGCATGGTGAACGGGATCAGGCTCCAGAAGCCGTCGCCGAACGCCATGGCGGCCGCGGTGGGCGTGGCGCCGATAAACTGTGTGGCCAGCGCGACCACCAGTACCGCCAGCGCGGCAAAGACCCAGGAGTCGGGGAACCAGCGCTCGGCAAAACTGGAGCAACGCAAGGCGAAGCGGGCGGAACGGCTGTCTTCGATGTCGGTGGTCACGGCAATTACCTCGGTTTTTATGGTTATGGGTATTTGGAGCGGTAAGGCCACAGTTGTTAGCGCCAACGGTAGAACAATCCAATGACCATGGGAGGTTTATCAGGGTTTGAGAGCCCATGAATATTTTTAAGACCCGCCTATGGCTTTAGAAAAAAATCGCTGAGCCGATGGTAAGAGAACAAGCCACTTACCCTCCTGTTGTCGGAGCATGTCCATGTTCAACAATCGCTTGAAGCAGGAGCTGTCGGCTCTTCGCCAAGAACTGTCCAGCCTTATGCAGGTGAAGGAAAGCCTGGACCGCGAAATGCTGGCCCTCACCCTGGATTCCGACGGGCGGGTGCAAACGGTCAATCAGAACTTTCTCGATGAAATGCATTACAAGAGCCAGGACCTGATTGGCCGGCCTGTCCAAGAACTGGCTCCGGCTTATTTGAAATCCAACGAGTTCCAAATTCGCTTCACGTCGGCGCTGACCCGTGGCGAGCATTTTTCCGGCGCCGTGCGCCTGCTGCGAGGCAATGGCCAGGAAGCCTGGCTGCGTTCGATCGTCCAGCCAGTATGGGCTGCTGACGGGCGCGTCCGGTATTTTTCAATGTATTCCAGTGACCTGACTCGCACCATCGAAGGCTCACGCGAGCATGAAAACCTCATCGGCGCATTGGTGCGTTCGACGGCGGTGATCGAGTTCGACCTGGGCGGTCACGTCCTCACGGCCAATGACCGCTTCCTCAACGCCATGGGCTACAGCCTGGCGCAGATCAAGGGCAAGCACCACCGCACTTTTTGCGAGCCTGAGGAATACAACAGCGCGGCCTATGAGCAGTTCTGGAAACGCCTGAACAGCGGTGAGTTCGTGGCCGGCCGCTTCAAGCGTATCGACAGCAACGGCCGTGAGGTGTGGCTGGAAGCGTCCTATAACCCGGTACTCGATGCCAATGAGCGACTTTATAAAGTGGTTAAGTTCGCCACGAACATCACTGACCAGGTCAACCAGGAAAAAGCCGTTGCCGAGGCGGCCAACATTGCCTACAGCACCTCGTTGCAAACCGACAGTTGCGCCCAGCGCGGCACCACCGTCGTGACCCAGGCCGTGGACGTGATGCGCGACCTGGCCCGGCACATGCAGACCGCCGGCGAAGGCATCGAGGCGTTAAATGAGCAGTCCCTGGTGATCGGCACCATCGTCAAGACCATCAGCGGCATCGCCGAACAGACCAACCTGCTGGCGCTCAACGCCGCTATTGAAGCGGCCCGGGCCGGTGAGCAGGGCCGAGGCTTTGCGGTGGTGGCAGATGAAGTGCGGCAACTGGCGTCGCGCACCAGCCAGGCGACCGATGAAATCGTCGGTGTGGTTCGCCAGAACCAGGACATGGCACGCAACGCCGTGGCGCTGATGACCGACGGCCAGCACCAGGCCGAACAGGGCCTGGCCCTGGCCGCCGAGGCGGGGACGGTGATTGTCGAGATCCAGGACGGGGCGAAGAAAGTGGTCGATGCGGTGAGCCAGTTTGCCAATCAGTTGTCGACTTGAGGCATGCACTTATCGTTTTTTACATATTAATTATTGTTTTACGATAATTTTGTGGCTATGTTTTGCGCTCCTTTTGTTCTGCTGGAGCCTCACATGTGTTCAAGTCGTCTCGCCCTGTACAGCCAACGTATGGCTGCCATAACGCTTGTTTTCATTGTCTCGATGATGGTGGTCAACGCCGCGGCCTGGCTGTTTCCTGAGGTCGCATCACACTACGGTCTGGGTTTTGCCCTGACCGAGCGCCAGCTGTCGAGCTTGTCTGGAGAGGCGATGCAGTTGACAGGTTGGCAGTGCCTTGGCGGGATCCTTTTGTCGAGCATCCCTTTGCTGGCCCTGGCGGCCGGGTTGGCCAATTTGCGGCAGCTCTTCAAGCGTTATGCCCAAGGGCAGTACTTTTCCAGCGAAGCAGCCGTTTATCTGGGGAATGCAGGCCGCGCAGTCGCGGTGTGGGTGCTGTTGGATTTCCTGTGTGAGCCCTTTCTCAGTCTGCTGGTGACGATCAATGCGCCGGTCGGCCAGCGATTGCTTACCCTCAGTATTACCGCCCCGTCCTTTGTCGCTTTGTTTCTTGCAGCGTGCATTGCAATCATTGCCCGGATATTGTCCCAGGCCAGTGAAGTCGATTCAGAAAACAAAACTTTCGTTTGAGATGCCCATGCCCATCGTTATTCAACTTGATGTGATGCTGGCCAGGCGCAAGGTCAAATCCAAAGACCTGGCCGCCGCCATAGGCATTACTGAGGCCAACCTTTCCTTGTTGAAACAAGGAAAGGTCAAGGGCATACGCCTGGCTACCCTCGAAGCCATTTGCAACTATCTACAATGTCAGCCCGCTGATCTGTTGATCTACCAGCCGGAGAGCGAGTTGCAATGATTTCGTCCGAGCCAGGCATTCGATCAATCCCCCAGCGCTTCTCCTTCTCGCCGCGGATCCGCCCCGCCGGCCAGTGATGTTTTCCCTTGCGCATCACGCACCCGGACGATCGCCTGGGTGCCGCTGGTCATGTCGATCTCACTCACCGTGTGGCCTTTATCCTTCAGCGCCTGGATCAGCGTCGGGCTGAACTGGCCTTGTTCCAGTTCGGTGGGGCCGTTGCGGCTGCCGAAGTTGGGAAGGTTGATGGCGGTTTGTGGGTCCAGGTTCCAGTCCAGTAGGCCGATCACCGATTTGGCGACGTACTCGATGATTTGCGAGCCGCCCGGTGAACCGACAGCGGCCAGCAGCGCACCGCTCTGGCGATCGAAGATCAGGGTCGGTGCCATGGACGAGCGCGGGCGTTTGCCGGGTTCGACGCGGTTGGCGACTTTTTGCCCGTTCTCTTCAGGTATGAATGAGAAGTCGGTCATCTGGTTGTTGAGCATGAAACCCTGCACCATCAAATGCGAACCGAATGCCGATTCCACCGTGGTGGTCATGGACACGGCGCCACCCTGATCGTCCACCGCCACCACTTGCGAAGTGGAAATACGCAGGGGCGAGCGGTCCGGCGCGTAGGCCACTTGAATGCCCGGCGGCGTGCCGGGTTTGGCGACGCCCATGCTGCGTGGGCCGATCAGGCTGGCGCGGCTGGCCAGATAATTTGGATCGACCAGGCCTTTGACCGGCACCGGGATAAAGTCCGAGTCGGCCACGTATTGGGCGCGGTCGGCGTAAGCCAGGCGTTCAGCTTCGGCGATCAGGTGCACCGCTTCGGGCGCGGGCTCGATGCCGGCGGGTTTATCGGTCTTGAGCGGTTTCAAGGGGCCGAGGGCCGCGTGGCTATCGCGCTGCTCCAGGGCCTGCAATGTCCCGAGGATCTGTGCCACGGCGATGCCGCCCGAAGACGGTGGCGCCATCCCACAGACTTGCCAGCGCTTGTAGTCGGTGCACAACGGCGCGCGCTCGCGGGCGGTATAGCCCTTGAGGTCGTTCAGCGAAAGGCTGCCGGAGTTCGCGTGCCCCTGCACCTTGGCGACGATCTCTTCGGCAATCGGCCCTTTGTACAACGCATCGGGACCTTCGCTGGCGATGCGTTTGAGCACGTTGGCCAATGCAGGGTTTTTCAGTACTGTGCCGACCGCTTTCGGGCTGCCATCGGCGTTCAGGAAGTACGCGGCCATGTCTGGTGAGCCCGGCAAGGACGGGTCGGTAGCGATTATCGAGTGCAGCCTGGGCGAAATTGCGAAGCCTTGTTCCGCCAGTGCGATGGCTGGCTCGAACAGCGTCGCCCATTTGAGGCGGCCATGTTTGCGATGGGCCAGTTCCAGCGCGCGCAACACCCCCGGCGTACCCACGGAGCGACCGCCGATTTGCGCGGCGGTAAAGGGCATGGGTTTGCCGTCAGCTTGCAGGAAAAGTCTTTCGGTGGCGCCGGCCGGTGCCGTTTCGCGACCGTCATAGGTGCGCACGGCCTTGCCGTCCCACAGCACAATGAACGCACCGCCGCCGATGCCGGAGGATTGCGGCTCCACCAGGGTCAGCACCGCCTGCATCGCAATCGCCGCATCAATGGCCGAGCCTCCGCGCCGCAACATTTCCCGCCCGGCCTGCGCCGCCAGAGGGTTGGCTGCGGCGGCCATGTGCTTGTCGGCGTGGCGGGTCTGCAGGTCGGTGCGGTAGCCGGAGGTGATTTCCGGCGCGGAGGGTAATGCCGGGGTGGTTGTGGAGGAGGGTGGGGCCTTACAGGCGCCGAGCATCAGAGCGACAGCCAGCAGAGAAGCGGCTGACAGGCGGTTGAGGTTGGGTCTGAGCACGATGCACTCCTTCCTTGGTTGAAACGAAGGACTGTATCGGCATGGGCGGATAGGGGCAATGGCGTATTGGAGGACGGCTTCTGATGGCACCGATTGGTGCAGATCGGCAACTTCATCCATATCGTGATGTGAACTGACTATTCACCCAGACGATTGAGCAGGGTCTTCACTACCGCACGGTGGAAGGGCGCGATGCCCCTTACATACCATTTCCCCATGGGGGAGTTGGGGGTAACTGTTGATGTAACGTAGAGGGTCTGTACTGGCTGATGCTCTGACAGATAAATCGAGACTGAAACGGTGAAGTGCCGATCATTCAACTGAAGCTCAAGCTCTTGCGGGCTTATCGACGCAACGGTGAAGAAATCCAGCTGATCATCTTTCATTACGGTGGCCGACAGATGTTTATGCGCCTGGAACCCATGAGTCGGCGTCATCCCTAGCGGGGCAACCTAGGGAGGGCGAAGATAGCGAAGTGCAGCACGCAAACTAGAGGGGCGTCTGCCAAGTCGCGACAGCAAATGGATCCAATTGCGCGATACTACCACTGGCATTGAGTTTCACATTAAACGTGGAGGAAGACTTGTGGGCAGATTCTCTGGCAAACGCATTTTGATTACTGGGGGGACCAGTGGTATGGGGCTGGCGGGCGCCAAGCGTATTACTGACGAGGGCGGCTTGGTGGCTGTCACGGGTATTAGCCGTCAGCATTTGGAAGAAGCCGCGGATATTCTTCCTGCCGATGCCTTGGTATTCAAAAACGATGTCTCGGATCCGGCAGCGACACAACAACTGGCGGATAAAGTCAGAGAAATGGGTGGGCTTGACGGACTTTGGCTGAATGCCGGCTACGCGCAAGTGGGATCGATCGAGGACACGGATGCAGAGTTTTTCGATCGGATGATGAACGCCAACGCACGGGGACCGCTGCTTCAAATCGCCAAGTTGACGGACCTGCTTTCTCCCAATGCGTCCATTGTGTTGACGTCTTCGACCTCGGCCTATGAGTCAGCCCCTATGGCCAGCGTCTATGCGGCGACCAAAGGGGCGATGATTTCGATGGCTCGTTGCTGTGCTGCGGCATTGGGCGCGCGGGGGATCAGGGTCAACGTGCTGGTTCCGGGACCGATTGATACCAACTTTCGAAACTTCATGTCCGACGAAATCCGCCGGCAGTTCGAAGATGGATTGGTCAATCAGTTGCCGTTGAGGAGAGTCGGTACCGCTGCCGAGGCGGCGGCGGTTGCGTTGTTTCTGCTGTCGGATGATTCATCCTACGTAACCGGAAGCCAATATGCAGTCGATGGTGGCTTGACGATGCGCTGATGAAGTTGGGTCGCAGCTATTAAACAGGTAAAAACGCAAACGGGAGGCCGTCGTGGATGCTGAAAAGATAATTATCTTATCTGGTGGGCAGGTGCTTGAAGTCGGTATGAAAGAGGACTTGATAGCATGAGCTTGATCGTACGTGCCATGGCTGATAGCGACTGGACCTCATTGGCTCAGATATTTGAACAGCCGGCGTTTCGTTGGTGGACGCTTCGAATGCCATATCAATCAACCAATGATATCAAGAAGCTGGTTGAGAACCGGGTTTCTTCCGGGCTGTCTCTGGTCGCTGAGCAAGATGGCGTGGTTGTTGGCTGTGCGATGCTATATCGGTTTCAGGGGCGTAGGCAGCACGTGGCTGATTTCTGGATGGGAGTCTGCGATAACTATCATCGTCGGGGTATTGGTGGCGCGATGTTAAAAGAGCTGACCACGACCGCTTCGCGCTGGATGAACATAACGCGTTTGGAGTTAACCGTATTCACTGATAACGAGCCTGCCATTGCGCTTTATAAGAAGCATGGCTTTACAGTGGAAGGCACACATAAAAAATTCGCCTATCGAGATGGCGATTATGTGGACGCGTTGAGTATGGCTGCGCTTTTTTAGCTTTCTGGTGCGAAGCACTCACAAAAGGGGCCGCTGCGCAGCCCAGCGGGAGCAAGCTCCCTCGCCACGGCGGATCAAAAAAATCTTGCAGTGGTAGCCACAGTGCTTTTCTCAAGGCATAAAAAAACGGCTTATCTTTCGATAAGCCGTTTTTAGTACTTGGTGGCTACACAGGGACTTGAACCCCGGACCCCAGCATTATGAATGCTATGCTCTAACCAACTGAGCTATGTAGCCAAGTGGCGCGCATTATTCTCTGGCTACGAAGATGTGTCAAGCGTAAATCTGAAATATTTCTCTGCGCTTTCAACCGCTTATCCATCCTCGCTGCAAGTGCCTGTCAGCCGAGCTGAAATCTCCCCGTGTTGGCGCTCAGGGCCTGGCTGCCCTGGCTCAGGGTGTCCGCGGCCAGGTTCACGGCCCGTGCGCCTTCGAGCAAGCGCATGGCCGCCTGGTCGACCTGCTGGATATTGCCGCTGACCTCGTCGGCCGTGCTGGCCTGTTCCTCCACGGCGGTGGCGATTTGCGCCAGGGTGTCGGTGACGCTTTGCACGGCGCTGGCAATTTCTCCCAGCCGTTCGCCGAGGCTGGTGACGGCTTGCGCGTCGGTCTGGGCTTGGCCGCAAGCGGCTTCCATCAGGCTGACGGCTTCATTGACCGTGGCGCGCAGGCTGTCGACGGTGCCGGCAATCTGCTGCGTGGAGGTCTGCGTGCGTTGCGACAGGCTGCGCACCTCATCGGCCACCACCGCGAAGCCACGGCCCTGTTCCCCGGCGCGAGCGGCTTCGATGGCGGCATTGAGGGCCAGCAGATTGGTCTGCTCGGCCACGCCACGGATGGTGTCGACCACCAGCTGGATCTGCTGCCCCTGTTCACTGACCCTGCCCAGGGCGGCGGCGGTGTCATTGAGCCGCTGGTTGAGCTGCTGGATACTCGCCGTGGTGCGTAGGCTGTCGCGGCTGCTGTCGGCGGCGATGCGCCGGGTCTGCTGGGCGCTGTCGGAAGCCTGTTCACAGCTTCTCGCTACACCTTGAGAGGTGGCGGCCAGTTGCGTCGCGGCGGCGGCGATCTGGCTGATCTGTATCTGCTGGGCCTCGACTTCTCCCAAGGCGCCGCTGGAGTGAGTGTTGAGGGTGCGCACAGCGTTGCTCAACTGCAACGTCTCGTGGTCCACCCCCAGTAGGCTGTTGCGCAACTGCACCACGGCGACGTTGAGGGCGGTGCTGATGGCCGCCAATTCATCGCGGCCCTGCACCGGCACTTGCAGGCTGAGGTTGCCGTCACGCAGGGCTTCGGCCAACAAGGTGATGCCGCTGGTACTGCGGCGGATGGACGCTTGCAGGCAGACGAAGAGGTAGAGCGCGGCCAACAGCAAGCAACCCAGCACCGTTGCTACCACTGTGAACTGGCGGATCGCCGAATCATGGTAGTGCTCCAGGCGTGTATCCAGCGCCACCAGGGACTGCTGGCGCAAGGCGGCCAGATCTGTCAAGAGGGCGTCCATGTGTTTCTCGAAGTCTTCCGGCTTGAGGTTGATGGAGCCGCCGAACACCCCGTCATCCAGCACTTTCAGGCCTGTTTCCAGATGCTTGAGGCTGCTTTGGTATTGTCCGGCCCAGGTTTGCAGCTCGCTGGGTAGGCGTATTTCCAGCAGTGCACCGGTTTTGACCAGTTGATCCCGGGCGTCACCGATGCGGCTGCGCAGGTCCCGCAGTTGCAGGCGGCTCTGCAAGGTGAACTGGCCCGACACCACGGAGGCCTGGCCAACGCTGGCAAGGCGACCGACTCGTTCGATCAGGTCCGGCGTCTGCTGGGTGGAGATCTGGGTCAGCAGGTAGGTTTCCAGCCAGGAAGCGAGGGTCAGGCGATTGTCCATGACGATCTGCTCGCGCAAGGCTTGCAGTGCACTGAGGGCCGCAGTGAAACGGTCATAACCGTCCGGCCACCAGCCCACGGCGCCCAGGCTTTTGGAGTCCAGGCCGTTGAGACTGGTCTGCAGGGCTTGATGGCGGGCGAGGGTGTCGGCTTCGGCACCTTCGGTTTGCAAGGTTGTGCCCAGGTCGCTGGCGGCTTGGTTGAGCGCCGGTTGCACGGCATCGAAAGCCGCCATCGCCGCAAGCGTTGCGGGTGTTGGCTGCCGATTGGTTTCCGTGGCTCGCCAACGGGCCGCGCGGTTGCGCTGGGCGGCGAGTAGGTTGTCGAGGTTATCCAGGGCCAGCAACTGGCGTACCCCGGCACGTTCTCCGGAAATCAGGCTGAGTTTGTCGCGATAGTCCTGCCCAATGAGCCACAGGCTGCCCATGAGCGGCAGAATGAAAAGCAGGAACAATAGCTGGAATTTTCGGGCGAAGCCGAAACGTCCCAGCAACCTGATTCCCGGTGATAGAAAAGCCTGCATGCCCATACTCCCCTGAACACCTCGCACTGTTTTTGTGCGTTTCGACACAGTGTCGAACAGATGTCCTTTTAAAAGGCCTCGAAAGTTTGTCCAAATCGGCTCTGTAGGCCAGCTCTGTAGCGAAACTTCCCATTCTCGGTCCCCTTTGTAAGGGGCCGCGTTGTTGACTTTATAACAAGGCAAGATTCAGACCATGGCGTTACGCTATCACCTTGGTTGTCGGCATTTTTTTCAGGTCGATAGCAGGCTAAGGGGATAGCCTTGCTGCATCGAAAAATGGCACATTAATCGACCTGCCTGTGTGCACCTCTCTGTCGTATGGAACTCCCCATGGCTACCAGCAATGCCCAGGTCGACACGACGTCGATACCCGCCACGCCCCAAAGCAGCCCATTGGTCATGCGCATTATCGGTGCGGTGGCGTTGGCGCACTTGATCAACGACCTGATCCAGGCGGTGCTGCCGTCTATTTATCCGATGCTCAAGGCCAGTTATGGCTTGACCTTCACCCAGGTTGGCTTGATCACGCTGACCTTCCAGTTGACTGCTTCTTTGCTGCAGCCCTGGGTCGGTTATCACACCGACCGGCACCCCAAGCCCTGGTTGCTGCCGGCCGGAACGGTGTGCACACTGATCGGCATCGTGATGATGTCCATGGTCGGCAGTTTTGCCTTGATTCTGCTGGCCGCCGCGTTGATCGGCGTTGGCTCTTCGACCTTTCACCCAGAAGCCTCGCGAGTCGCCCGACTGGCCTCGGGCGGGCGTTTCGGCCTGGCACAGTCGACGTTCCAGGTGGGTGGTAACGCCGGTTCGGCACTCGGCCCTTTGCTGGCGGCCGCGATCATCATTCCCTACGGGCAAGCCAATGTGGCCTGGTTCGGGTTGTTCGCACTGTTTGCGTTGTTCGTGCTGTACCGCATCAGCCGCTGGTACGCCAACCACTTGAATCTGTTCAAGCTCAAGCAAGGCCAGGCGGCCACTCACGGTTTATCCAAAGGCCGGGTCTTGAGTGCGCTGGTGGTGCTGGCGCTGCTGATATTTTCCAAGTTTTTCTACATGGCCAGTTTCACCAGTTACTTCACCTTTTACCTCATCGAGAAGTTCGGTCTGTCGGTGGCCTCCTCGCAATTGCACCTGTTCCTGTTCCTCGGTGCGGTGGCGGCGGGAACCTTCTTCGGCGGCCCGATCGGCGACAGGATAGGGCGCAAGGCGGTGATCTGGTTCTCGATCCTGGGGGCCGCTCCGTTCACGTTGCTCTTGCCTCACGTTGACCTGCTGTGGACCAGCATTCTCAGCGTGGTGATCGGCTTTATCCTGGCCTCGGCGTTCTCGGCCATTGTGGTGTATGCCCAGGAACTGGTGCCAGGCAACGTCGGGATGATCGCCGGTGTGTTCTTCGGGCTGATGTTCGGTTTCGGCGGGATTGGTGCTGCGTTGCTGGGGTATCTGGCGGACATCCATGGCATCGAGTATGTGTACTGGTTGTGCTCGTTCCTGCCGTTGTTCGGGGTGCTGGCGATTTTCCTGCCCAGGACCCGGAAAAACTGACTGTACGGGGTTTGTGGGGATGAGTGGGCAGTTCGCTGGTTGCCCACTCATCCTCCTGGCCCCGTAGGAGGCTGAACAATTTTGCCGGGGATGCGGTATAGCGAGGCTTCTTGTTATCCTCACCGCCCTCTTTCATGGACGAATACCGAGACAAGCCATGGCTAACATCACTCCGTCACGCATCGGGAAGACACTGCTGGGGCTGCTGTTTGCCCTGATTGGTATCGTCTTGTTGGGCATTACTGTCGATCTCACCCTTGACCGACGCGCGTTTCTCGCCCGCGCACAGACCGCCGATGGCATCGTCAGCCACTTGAATGCCGGTGGTTCGCATCCTGAGATCGCCTTCACCACCGGCAGTGGTGAAAAAATTTCCTACCCCCAGGGCAGCTTTATCTTCGGCTATCAGCAGAATCAGCCGGTGCGGGTGTATTACCTGCCCGAGCAGCCGGCTAACAGCGCCATCGTCGATGACTCGGGCGCACTGTGGGGGCCTTCCGGGGTACTGGGTTGCCTGGGCCTGGTGTTCACCTTTGTCGGTCTAGCCAAAGCCATTCGTCAGCGCGGTCGCGGTGCGGTTCATTCACATAAAGGACTTTGAACGTATGAGCTACAACATCCCAATCCCGGTCAATGAAAGCCGTTGGCAATATCAAACCGCCAGCGGCGGCGGTCTGACCGTGGTCATGGTGGCGGGCAGTGGTGGTTCGATCATTTTGCGTTCGCCCCAGGGCGAGGACGTCAGCTACCGCTACGGCGGTGTCGGAGTGGGTGTCGGATTTGGCGCGCGGCTGCCGCGTTTTGGCAAGATCAATATCCAGATCAAGGGTAAAGGCGTGAGTGGAGCCGGCGCGGCGGAGGCTTTTCCCAGCTTTGGCAAGGTGTTTGTCAGCGACGCCCTGGTCAATCGTGACCTGACCAGTGACGACATCACCGGGCCTTGCATGTACACCGAAGTGGGGGCGGGTCTGGTGGCCGGCGGTTCGGCTACGGCCCTGTTGTTCGGGCTTGATCCCAAATTGTTGGCGTTGTCGGTGGCTCTGAACGCCAACCCGGCGACCTCGCTCATCGCTTCCACCATGGTCAGCCGGCGGTTAGCGCAGTCGGCCAAGGGGGCGCTGGTCATGGCTGGCATGAACGTTGGCGTGCAGGCCGGTGGTGGCGCCGCGATCTACATAGGCTATCTGTTCTAGTCGCGAATCGGGCCTCAAGCCACCCCTTGGATCCGTTCCGTAGCACCTGGTGAATGTAGTGAACCTGGCGGGTCAAGGGGCATGGACTTGCTTGTGACGGGTTGATGCGCTTTGAGCGTTTTCCGAATCTCGGACCTGATTGATCAGCCAGGTTCTAAAGGCTACAACCTTCCGCGAATTAGCCATCTCCAGAGGCGTGACAAGATAAAAGCCGAGGTCGGACTTCAATTTAAGATCGAACGGTGCGACCAACTTGCCGGCCCTCAGGTCGTCATCAACGTAAGTCGAGCGTCCGATACAAACGCCTAAACCATCAATGGCGGCCTGCACGGCCATCATTGCCAGGTCAAAGGTCAGTCTTGTCCCTTGAGCCAGTTTCTGCGGTTGGCCGGCGGCGCTCAACCAGGTGTTCCAGTCATTACGAGTCACTCCGCTGACCTGCAACAAAGTCTGATGAGCCAGATCCGCCGGGCTTTTCAAGGCTTTTGGGCCTTCGAGTAACTTGGGGCTGCACACCGGGAAAATCTCATCGGACATCAGCCAGTCGGCGTGCAAGCCCTTCCACTCACCGAAACCGTAACGAATGGCCGCGTCGATTCCGCCTTTGCGAAAGTCCACCAATTCTGTGGACGCCGTGACACGCACATCAATATCAGGGAATGCTTGCTGAAATGACGCCAAGCGAGGCAACAACCATTTGGACGCGAATGAGACCAGCGTGCTGATCGTCAAGACGCTGTTATTGCGGGTGTCCAGTAACCTTTCGGTGGCGTACCGCAGTTCATGAAAGGCTGCGCGAACGCCGGGGAAATATGAATGACCTTCGCTGGTCAGGGCCAAGCCGTCTTTGAGTCTTAAGAACAGTCGAACCCCCAGTTCATCCTCAAGGCGACGAATCTGGTGACTAATTGCTGTTTGAGTGACGTTCAATTCTTCGGCAGCCTTGGTAAAACTCATGTGCCGGGCGGCGCACTCGAATGCCTTCAAGCCGTTTAGAGAGGGGATTTTGGCAAGCATAAGGCTTTGTAGCGCTCATGAGATTTTGTCATAAGCTAGCACTCAAGATGTCCTTTGCAAATGTTTTGGCGGGCGTAGATTCTGGCGTCGTTTCAAGACTCGCCCCCTAAGGACATCGCTATGAAACTGTATTTCGCCCCCATGACGTGTTCACTCTCCCCGCACATCGTGCTGCGTGAACTGGGCATCGCTTTTGAATTGATCCGGGTTAACAACCAGACCAAGCAAACCGCTGACGGGCTGAGCTTCCTGGATATCAACCCCAAGGGCTACGTAGCAGCCTTGGTGCTGGATAACGGGAGCGTGCTGACCGAAGGCCCTGTCATCGTTCAGTATCTGGCCGATCTTGTTCCCGGTCACACGCTGGCACCGGCCAATGGCACCTGGGAACGGGTTCGCCTGCAGGAGTGGATGAACTTCATTGCGTCAGAAATTCACAGCGGCTGTGCTCCGCTGTTTAACGCCGATATTCCAGAGGCAACCAAGACCATTTTCAAACAAAAGCTGTTCAAGCGTTTTGAGTACCTGACTCAGGCGCTGGCACAGCAGGACTACCTGATGGGCACCTTCGGCCTGGCCGATGGTTATTTATTCACCGTTCTCAAATGGTTGCCATTCTTCAATATCGAGATCAAAGACTGGCCAGTGTTGGCGTCGTTCATGGAGCGAATCGAAGCTCGTCCCAGTGTCCAGGCCGCCATTGCCGCGGAAGAGGCGACGTTGCCGGTTTAAAAAACCGTGTAGATCCATGGCCACCGCTACACGTTAAACCAGAAGTCATAGGGTTCAGGTGTTATGAATCCAGGTTTTAGCAATGATCAGGGTTGGTCTGGGGTTCATGACGCGCGAGCTGTCGCGTCCTGATGGACGTGGGAAAACATCCAGTCGATAAAGACCTGTGTGTCGGCCGCCGGCTCCTGGGAGACGCCGTAGTAATAGCGGGTCAATGGCAGGCGCAAGGAGGGAAAGGGGCAGATCAGGCGCCCGGTGGACAAGTCCTTGCCCAGCAATGACGTCGGACACAAGGCCATGCCGAGTCCATCGACGGCGGCTTGCAACACCAGGTGCATGTGATCGAATTGCAGGGTCGGTTGATTGTGCAATTGAGCGATCCCAGCGTACTCGGCCCATTTTTGCCAATCGCTGTTGCGAGTTCTGCCTGATAACAGTGTGTGCTGGACTAGATCGTGGGCGCTGTGTAGCGGCAGGCTTTGCAGCAGCGAGGGCGCGACGACCAGTATCAAGTCATCTTCCAGCAATAGATGTGGTTGTACATTGGATGACCATCCGGTCTGTCCACGGCGAATCACCACGTCAAATGTTTCGCGCGATTGATCCGGTGGCAGGGTGCTGGTGACGACTTCGGGTTGGATATCCGGATACAGCGCCATGAAGTTTGGCAGCCGCGGGATCAGCCATCGCACCGCAAAGGATGGGCGCACGTTGATGGTCACCTTGCGCAGCGAAGCGCCTCGGGTCAGGGCGGTGGCGGCGTTAGCGATCTGCGCCAGGGCCACGCTGACCTGCTCATAAAACGTCCGGCCGGCCACCGTGAGCAGGGATTGTCGGGTTCGACGCTCGAAAAGCAACACGCCCAGGTGTTCTTCGAGCAGCTTGATATGACGGCTGACGGCTGACGGCGCTGTGGCTGACATGCAGTTCTTCGGCTGCACGACTGAAACTCTGATGACGAGCGGCAGCGGCGAAGGCACGGACGGCGTTCAAGGGCGGGAGATCGGAAATCATGTGTCTAATTTAGTCACATCCAAGGCGCAATTAAAGCGTTTGTCAGCGTTCTTGCTTCACGCCACTCTGAGGGTCGGACTGAGTGGAGTGTTTCATGGCGAGTTACGGGCTGTTTCTAATTCTGGCGACCCTTACAGTGCTCAGCCCCGGTCCTGGCGTGGTACTGACGATTTCCAACGCTCTGCGTCATGGCTGGATCGGTTCGCTGCCAGGTATCTTCGGTATCGCGTCAGGCGCTTTTGTCGTGGCGGGTATTTGCGCCAGTAGCGTAGGGCTGATTTTGGCCACCTCGGCCACTGCGTTCACCCTTCTCAAATACATCGGCGCCCTGTACTTGTTGCACTTGGGATTCAAGATGTGGCGTACGAAGACTTTTATCCCCGAACTCAAGGTCACGTCGTCGCGTCCGTGGCGTCGATTCGTCGAGGCGTTGTCGATCCAGTTGCTGAACCCCAAGGCCGGTTTCTTCTTTCTCGCAGTATTCCCTCAGTTCATCAAACCGCAGGGTAACTACTACAGCCAGTTCTTCTTGCTGGTGTCGTCCTATAGCTTGCTCGTCGTACTCGTTCATACCGGATATGCCCTCATGGCCAGCGGCGCGAGAGGCTGGCTCGGCACGAGCAAAGGCGCCAGGATGGTCGGCAAACTCTCGGGCATCACCTTCTTTTGCTTCGGCGTGCTGATGGCTTCGGCCGGTAGATAGACAGACTTGAATGATTGGACTTCGGCGGGCGAGACTTGCGGGAGTAGCGCTCACTGGCGCAATTGTTTGGGCGACGCGTTTAACAGGCGACGCATCAGTCGCCGTAGGGCAGTGGCATCCTGGTACCCCACCTGCTCGGCGATAGACTCGACGGAGTACCTGCTGGTTTCCAGCAGGACGCGGGCCCTGTTCAGTTGCACGCGTTGGATCAAATGTCGGGTTGGAAGGCCGGTCGCTTTTCGAACATGTCGGGACAGTGTTCGCTCGGACATGCCGACGTACGCCGCAAGCGTCGGGACGCTGGGCGGATGGGGCAGCCGTGCTTCTATGTAGGCGGTGAGGTTGGCCACCAGCGTATTGCCTTGGGCCATGATCGCGGGGTTGATGAAAGGGGACTGCAACTGTCGACCATCGAGTAGAAGGGCCTTGCCCACGTAGTCGGCGAGTTCCGGCGACAGACGCCGGCGCAACAGATGCAGCATCAGGTCGGTCTGCGCGAAGGCTGCGCCCGCGGTCGTCAGGGGCGGGTCGCAGAGCACCATGACATTTGGATCGACAATGCAATGAGGCGCAATGTTCGACAGCTGAGGGGCGAGCCACCAGGAGGTCGTCACCTGTCGGCCATCCAGCAATCCAGCGGCATGTAGAAGAAAGACAGCCGAGCATGAGGCTGCAATTTCATGGCCTTGGGTCACATGCGCCCTCAGCGCTGGCAGCGTCTGAGATACCCAGTCTTCATCAAGACGATTGAGCAGCGCATCGAAGTCGCTGATGCCAAGGCCAGGAATGACCCAGCAAGAGCTGTCCTCGACGTCTGTAGCCAGTTCGTCGACCTGCAATAGCATGCCGTGCCCTAGCGTAATCAGCCCTGGCTGCGGTCCACAAACTCGCCAGCGTGGCACGGCAAGGCCTCGCCGCTGCGCAAGTGTTGCTGCGGTGGCGAGGATGTCCAAGGTGGCCGCGACGCTTGAGGCGAACGCTGCGGGAAAGACGAGAATAGTGAAATCGTACATTGTCCGATTATGCCCGAAAGATGGTAAATCGGTCACTTTTCGAGCGCAGTGATCACTGGCCCAATGGCGCCTCCAGTCAACAACGAGGTTTCGTCATGCCCAACATCCTGATCAAGGTGCCTACCGGCGCTTTTAATGAGACCCAGCGTCAACAACTACTTCGAAGCGTGAGCGACGTGGCGATGGCCAATGAACACATGGGCGATGCCCCTCAGCAGCGTGGCTTGTGTTGGGTGCTCATCGAGGAAGTCCAGGCGGCTCAATGGCTGTGCGGGGGCGTGGCTCCTCATGCCCGGGTTATCCCCTGCATTGTGATCGTCAAGGTGCCTGCCGGCGTACTGGATGCACCCATGCGCCAGCGCTACGTACGTGAATTGCATTGCGCAATAAAATCGAGCCTTGCAACGGACGATCAGCGCCAATTGCTGACTTCAATACAGGTTCAAGATGTTATTGATGGAACCTGGGGGGCGAATGGCGATGTTTGGCATTTGGCCGACTTCACCCGCGCGGCCGGCTATGGACACCTCTCTCAGCAGGAGAGTGGCATTCCTGCAGACACAGCGCTGTAGAGAACTGAGGAGAGCGAAGGTCCGTTTTCCTGGCGTCTATCGGCTGAATCTACAGCCGATAGTCGGTGTTGGTGAGCCGCTTCAAAAAATCGACACAGGCAGATTAACCACCAGGCGGAACTCGTCGTAACTACCGTCGATCTGCCCTCCGGTGGCCCGATGGTTGTAGACGATGGTGCGAAACACCGCGTTCTTCAACGAGCCCGATTGCACCGTGTACGCCACCACTAAACCGTTTTCATTGTGTTTGGCGTTGTCCAGGCCCCGCACGTTGTAACCGGTATTGCGCCCGTTACGGTCGCCGCTGTAATGGGTGCCGTCGATGTCCCAACCCTTGGCGTGCCACAGACTGGTCGTTAGGCCGGGCGCGCCAAAGGACGCCAGGTCCAGGTCGTAGCGCAGTTGCCAGGACTTCTCGTTCGGCCCGTTGTAGTCCGAGTACAAGGAGTTGGCCATGTAGTTGCCCGTGGACTCCCAGACGTAGTCGAAATACTCGTCGCCGAACACCTGCTGCCAGGCCAGGGTCAGGCTGTGGGCCAGGTGCGATGCGGTGAACGCCAGGCTGAAGGCGTCGTTGTCGATATAGCCCAGGCGCTGCTCGCCCTGGTCTTCGGTATGGTAGTAATTCAGTGCGGTCTTGAGCGCTATCTGGCGCCGATCCCCAATCAATTGGGTCAATCCCAGGTAGGACTGCTGCCACATGTCCTCGAAGCGTGAAGCGTAGAGGCTGACGTCCAGGCCGTAAGGGGTCTTGGCCATCCCGCCGAGGTAGGAAATACGTGACCCCGAATACGCCCGGTTGCCGAAGGTGGTGGTGAGTTTTTCGCTGCCAGTACCGGTGCGTGGAATCGCCCGTTCGAAGCTGCCAGCCTGCAATGACAGCCAATCGAGTTCATGGCTGAACAGGCCTACGCCCTGAAAGCTCGAGGGCAGGGCGCGATTGTCCTTGTAGCGCAGAATCGGGTTCTCGGTGAGCAAGCGACCGGTCTTGATTTCAGTGCTGGAAAAACGCAGCCGCAGATCACCGATACCCAATCGGCTCCAAGTCGGCAGCGCATCGCCATCGCTGTCCACCAGCACCCGATCGCCACCATTGGCGACACGCCCATGTCCGCGCTCCAGATTGACGGCACTGAACAATGAGGCGTCCAGCCCGAAACCGACTGTCCCTTGGGTATACCCGGAGCTGTAGTTGAGCATCGCGGTCTGTACCCAG
This sequence comes from Pseudomonas sp. LBUM1664, assembly GCF_059695895.1. NCBI lineage: Bacteria > Pseudomonadati > Pseudomonadota > Gammaproteobacteria > Pseudomonadales > Pseudomonadaceae > Pseudomonas > Pseudomonas sp. LBUM1664. Next base: position 1,058,877 of record NZ_CP166791.1, read on the forward strand.
GTTTCACGGATGCGGGTCCGCTCCAGGCCATCGGCTTTCTTGATCCCCAGGTAGGTAGAACGTCGGGTGTGCTGGTTGGCATAGTAATGGCGCAAGTTCAGCCCCAAATGGCTGCCGTCGATAAATCCCGGAGCCTCGGCTTGCGTGGTCACGGCTTCGCTCGCGGTTGCAAGCAAAGGGCTGCCGACGGTTACGCCGGCCATTAGAAGTACACGAAAATCCATTTCGATAAGCCTTTAGAGAAAAAACCAGGCGCACGCTGCCACTCCAGGCGCCTTTTACGGTGAGGGAGACAAAACGCTTCAGAGGGACGGCGGCTTGGGCCAGTGTTGAATCGGGCCGCGCCAGTTTTCATAGGCCTTGCCGAGCTGGAGCAACCACTGGTCAGCGAAGCGCGGGGCGATCATCTGCAGGCCGATCGGCATGCCTTGGTCGGTGAAACCGCAGTTGATCGACAGCGCCGGCTGCTCGCCCATGTTCCACGGCACGGTGAAGACGATGTGCTCGAACGGCAGGCGCGGGTCATTGGTGGGCGAGGCCCATTGCGCCGCAAAGGCATTGACCTGGTTGGTCGGCGATAGCACCAGGTCGACATCATGAAAGACCTCGGCTGCCCGGCGGCGGATTTCGAACGTCTGGTTGAACCCCTCAACCGCCTGCACGGCGGTCAGGTTCTGGGCCGCTGCCGCCCAGTCGCGAATATAGGGTAAGACCTGATCGAGCCGCTCGGGGCTCAGGGCCTGCAACTGACTCCACTGTCGCGCCTGCCAGAAATGGTCCAGGCCTTGGAGCAGGGTACGATCCATCAGTGGCTTGATCTGACGTACTTGGGCGCCCTGGCTTTCGAATAGGCGAGCCGCTTCCCGGACCGCCGAGCACACCTGTTCGTCCGGTTGAATGCCGCAGCCGGGGTCGAGCATCAGACCGATTTTCAGCCCTTGGACCGATAGCGGTTCCAGCCCCCAATCGCCTTGTTCCGGCAGCAGGCTGGTGGCATCCCGCGGATCGGGAAGGGACAGGTAGCGCATCATCAGTGCGCAGTCATCCATGCTGCGGGTCATGGGCCCGGCACAACGGCCGGTGTAATACGGGTCGATGGGGATGCGCCCCAGTGTCGGCTTGAACCCCACCAAGGCGCACCATGCTGCGGGCAATCGGACCGAACCGCCGATGTCGGTGCCGACGTGCAGCGGACCATAGCCGGCCGCTGCGGCTGCCGCGGCGCCAGCACTGGAGCCACCGGGATTGTTCGCCAAGTTCCAGGGATTGCGTGTCACACCGTGAAAACTCGACAGCCCCGACGACAACATGCCGTAGTCCGGCACCGAGGTCTTGCCCAGGATAATCGCCCCGGCCTCACGCATCCGCGCCGCCGGTGGCGCGTCGAATGTGGCCGGGATCAACTCGGTGGCGGCGCAACCCAGGGGAATACAGTCGCCTTGCGTCGCGATCAACTCCTTGAGCGTCACGGGCACACCATCGAGCAGGCCTCGGGGTCGGCCCCGGCTCCAGCGCTCGCTAGCGGCGGCCGCCTGTTCCCGGACCCGTTGCGGGTCAAAGGCGTACAACGCGTTAATATGCGGTTCCCAGCGCTCGATGTGGGCCAGCAAATGATCGTAGTACTCCAGAGGCGACAGCGCCTTGCTGGCGAACAACGCCAACAGTTGCACCGCCGGTAGATCATGCAAATCGTTGACGTAGTTCATGCCGATAGCCGTCCTTGATATTCAGGGGCAAGCGCCGCAACCGGCGGCGCGAAAGGGCCAGGCTCAAGCGCCTGGAACCACCGAAACGTCAGCCGAGGAGGCTGAGCGAACACCGAAGAACAATGCCGTGAGGGCCCCGACGGTACCCATGATTACGCAATAGCCTACGCAGACCCAAGGGCTCCACGGCATCAGTCCGATCAGCAACAGCGGCGTGGTACTGGCCCAGAGTGCGTAGGCAATGTTGTAGGTAAAAGAGATGCCAGACACCCGGATCCGAGTCGGAAACAACCCCACCATGACCGAGGGCACCGCGCCCACCACGCCGCAGGTCAGGCCGGCCAGGGCATAGGCCACGCTGATCCCGTAGCCGCCACTGATCAGGCTGGCGTAGAGCACCGCCGTCCCTGCCGGTAGCAGCAGACTGTAAACCAGCACCGCGCGCCAGGCGCCGATCCGGTCCACCAGTAATCCAGCCAGCACACAGCCGATATTCAGGAACACAATGCCCAGGCTGCTCAGCGCGAACGTATGGCTGGCACTCATGCCGAAGCTTTTTTGCATGACGGTCGGGGTGATCACCACCAGCACTACCACCGCCGACGTCAACACGCAGGTCAGAAGCATCGCCGGCAGGATGGACTTGCGGTGATCGCGCAACACCGTACGCAACGGCAACTCCGCATCCATCTCACGGCGCGCCTGCAAGGCCATGAACACTGGGGTTTCGCTCAGCCAGCGCCGCAGCCAGACCCCGATCACTCCGAATACACCGCCCAGCAGGAAGGGGTAACGCCAGGCGAAGTCGAGGATCTCGGCGGGGCTGTAGAGCCGCGCCAGGAGAGTCGCCGTCAGTGCTCCCAGCAGATAGCCAAATGTTAACCCGGCCTGCAACACACCCAAGGCGTAGCCACGATGCCCATCTGGGGCATGCTCGGCCACGAACACCCAGGCGCTAGGCACTTCGCCGCCTACCGCGGCACCTTGCAGCACCCGCAACAGCAGCAGGATCAAGGGCGCCCAGTAACCGATCTGTTCATAGGTCGGCATGACCCCGATCAACAGGCAGGGTAACGCCATCATCAGGATGCTCAGGCTGAACACCCGCTTGCGCCCCACCCGATCAGCGAAGTGCGCCATCAGAATGCCGCCCAACGGGCGTGCCAGATAGCCAGTGACGAAAATCCCGAAGCTTTGCAGCAAGCGCAGCCACTCAGGCATCTCTGGCGGAAAGAACAACTGGCTGAGGGTCAGGGCAAAGAACACAAAGATGATGAAATCGTAGATTTCCAGTGCACCGCCCAGCGCCGCCAGGCCCAGGGTCTTGTAGTCAGACCGGGAAAAGCGACCGGATTGTGGATAAATATGGGCCGTCATAAAGGGACTCTAATATGAAAAATCGCGCCTGAAAGCATTCGAAACCAAGCCTTGAACAGGCCGTGCTGTTCGGAGAATGCCATCACGTATGTAGCGGGCAATGGTCCATCCAATTACCGGTTGGGACAACCAGACAATGCATCTGGGTTGCTTTTTAGCGCAAATCTGTACATTGAGTTTTCTTGTGGTTAACCAATAATCGGGCGCTTCCTGAGCTTGGGCACTGAGCGGGCCATGGAAGAAACTCAGCGTAATTTCGCCGATTTTAATCCCGCGGGGTTTTCAATCACCACAGGAAGACACTGATGAGCATTCATACCCGTACTAAACGATTGACGGTTCCGCAACTGGTCGCGATGAAGGGCCAGCAGAAAATCGTATCCTTGACGGCGTACTCCAGCTCTATTGCCCGTCTGATCGACCCTATCGTCGATTTCATTCTGGTCGGTGACTCCACTGCAATGGTCGGCTATGGTCGGTCCTCGACGCTGAGCATGCAGCTCGAAGAAACCATCGGTCACACCCGGGCCGTGGTCGACAGTACACGCCTGTCTTGTGTCATCGCCGACATGCCTTTCGGCAGCTATCAGGAATCTAACGAGCAGGCTTTTCGCAATTGCGCCCAGGTCCTGGCGCGCACCGGTTGCGATGCCGTCAAGCTGGAGGCCAGCAAGGCCCTTGCCGGTACTGTCGAGTTTTTGGTGGCGCGTGGTATTCCGGTCATGGCCCACGTCGGGCTGATGCCGCAGTTCGTCAATGTCATGGGAGGGTTCAAGGCCCAGGGGCTGAGCGCCGAAGCCGGCGCGGTGATTGCCGAAGATGCTCGGGCCAACCTCGAAGCTGGAGCTTTCAGTCTGCTGCTCGAGGGTGTGGCCGAAGGCGTGGCCCGGCAAATCACCCTGGAGTCGAAAGTGCCCACCATCGGCATCGGCGCCTCACCGGCCTGCGACGGCCAAGTGTTGGTGACCGAGGACGTGCTGGGTATGGGCGGCGAGCGGGTGCCGCGCTTCGTCAAACAGTACGCCGATGTCGGCGCCGTGATTCGCGAGGCTTGCGAGCGTTATGCCGAAGAGGTGCGCGATGGCCGCTTCCCTGAAGTGCGGCATTGCTACGGGCTCTAGCGACTACTCTTCGCTGATAGCCTGGGCCAGTTTCTTCAGGGCCTGGGGAATATCCTTGCTCCAGTCGAGGGTGTAGCTCAGGCGCAAGTGGTGCCGCCAAGCCCCCTGCTGGCTGAAGATTTCCCCGGGGGCGATAACGATGCGCTGGGCCAGCAAGCGCTCGAACACCCGCTGCATGTCCACCGAACGTATGGCTTCGAGCCAGAATGTTGCGCCGCCTTGCGGGACGACAACCCGTAACTGGCCATCGCCGTGTTCCTCCAGCAGGGCCTTCATCCGTTTCATTCGGTCCAGCAACATCGCCCGCAGCACCATCAAGTGTTGGTCTATGCGCTTGGAACTGAAAAGTTTGGCGATTGCTTTCTGGCGAATTGGCGACAGACGAAACGCGCGTTCCCAAAATAGCCGATGCAATTGCGGCCCATGTCGACGACACAGTACATAACCGTAGGGCGCTTCCGAGCCGATGATCTTGTCGAAGGTCGAGAACACCAGCAGTTTTTCCGGATCGGCAAAATCGCGATAGCGGGCGGGCTTGGGGGAAAAGTAGAACTCGCCGTAGCTGTCGTTTTCGAACAGCCAGACATCCCGTTCTGCCAGCCAGCGACAGATCTGCTGTTTATCCTGCGCTGGCATCAGGTTGCCCTGGGGAATATTCACGGTTGACGACAGCACCGCCAACCGGATCGGCTCGCGCCTGAGCAGTTCATGGAGCGAGGGCAGGTTGAAGCGTCCATCCTCGCCGAGGGGTACTTCGATCACGCGAATCTTTGCCGCCTGTAATTGGCGCAGGATCGCCCATGAGCACGGCGACTCCACCAGCGCCACAGTGCCATCCAGATTCAGGGCGCTGAGGGACAACTCCAGCACACTGCGCTGGTCCGAGCCGATATACACGTGCTCGGCCTGCCAGTAGCAATGAGTGGAACGGGTGTAGCGGTCGGCCAAGGCGCCGCGCAACTCGGGTTCGCCGAACGGTTGGTAGAGCGGCGCGTGGGAGCGCGGGTATTGTCGGGCCAGCTCGCGTTCCATCATCAACAGCGGGTTTACCAGCGACAACAGCATCGCCGGCGCGTCGCTGCTAAGGGCCAGCATCCCCGGTTGGCGTGCGTTGGAAAACACGTTGTCTAGCAGGTTAGGCGAGCCCTCGCTCAATAAGGGGGACGGCATCGCCTTGGTGAAATAACCGGATTTGGGCTTGGCATAGATCCGCCCCTCGTCCTCGAGAAGCGAATAGGCGTACTTGGTCGTCGACACCGACACGTTCAGGCGCCGGGCCAGTTGCCGCAAGGACGGCAATTGCTGTTCACGTTCCGAACGGGTGGTCTCGATTAACTCGACAAGGTAGCGGTACACCGCCTGATAGGCGAAGGAGGCATCTTTGATGCTCTCCAGGGTCACTTGCTGGAATTCCTGTGTGACCGCCTCACGACGACGCTGGACAGATGATGCTCGAGAGAAAATGGCATGCTCTTCAATCCCTGTAGTGATTGCCAATACCACCATTCTTGCATAACTCGGCAGCGTATCCCGTGTTGCCGAACCCCTGGGTAGCGTAGTCAACCTTGCGGCTCACACTGGAGGAGGGGGGGGCCATAAGCAAAATCCCCGTATCATCGAGTGATTACGGGGATTTTTTGAGTCTATCGTGATCCGTGTAAATCCACGGTCACCGTTAGACGTTAATCACACGTTAAAGCGTGAGTTTAGGCTGCAGACCTTTAAACATGGTTCCTTCGTAAGTTTTATGGCGTTTATAGTCATTCCCGTATACACCTTGTGCGGCGCCAACGTCAGCTGTCTGCGCTTGCGTGTTGGAGGCCGCGGGTCGTTTACGTCACCCGCGTTGCTCGATGGAGCTGTTGGTAACAACCGACTTTCACAAGATAGTCCGCGGTGTGGCAGGCATTGCTGTACGCACAGCGCATCTGGTCGAGCCATCGTTGATCTGCACGTGACGAATAAAGGCCAACTGGCCGAGCGGGCGCTCCACTCAATTGGCGGTATGAAATTGAACGGCTAGTGCGGAAAATGACCGACGAAGATCGCTGGCGAATACGTCAGGGAAAAGCGGCGGCCATTATCGACGCACTACATACCTGGATGTTGGCCCAGCGCGATCTTGTGCCCGAAGGGTCGGCTATCGCCAAAGCTCTGGATTACAGTCTCAATGAATGGGCATGATCCCTATGCCTATCTCAAAAATGTGCTGACGCGCCGGCCGGTGAGTGAGATCGGCCAACTGCCCACATAAGTGGATACCCGTTTAACCAGGCGAACCGGACAGAGCACAATCGTACAGGCCAGGGGAAATGCTGTCTAAGCTAGGGGTTTCTGCATCTGATCATCAAAGGTATCCAGAAATTCGTGCATGCTGATTTCTCCGAGATCCACAGCTTTAGCGCCGCCGGCCGCAATAAAGGAACTGGGCAGCGCTTGCTCGCTCACGTGCTCAAGGCGCGGGGGCCAACGACATATCGGCTCGCCCAACGCCCGGCACCTTGGCGGGATTTGCGCAGGCGACAAAATCCTCCTTGCGCAACAGCACCAGCGCAATCAGCGACACCACCCCCGTGCCGATGTAAAAGTACCAGGGCGACGTGATGTCTCCAGTCACCTTGATCAGCCAGGTTGAAATCAGCGGTGCGCTACCGCCGAATACCGCCACCGGAATGTTGTACGCCACGGCAATACCGGTGGAGCGGATTCGGGTGGGCAACAACTCGCTCATTAACGCGTAAGTCGACGAGGCGTAAAGGCCGAACAGGATGGCCACCGCCATCAACGGGTAGATAAACGACGCAGGCGTCGCCGTGGGGGCCGATTTGAAGAGCCAGTACATCGCCAAGGTGGCCAGAGTACCGACCACCAGCAGAAACGGCTTACGCCCGTACTTATCCGTGAACGCGCCGCCGAATGGCATGACGACTGCGGCCGATAGGCTGGCAACAAAGACATAGAGTAAGGTCGTGCCGCTGTCGAACTTGAGGATGCTCGACATGTAAGTCGAGACAAAGGTCAGCACCAGATAGAAGATCGAGCTGTGCAGGGTAATGATGAAGAACACCAGGGCAATCGCCCGTTTCCACTGCCAGACTTCTCGCAGAGGCGCCTTGGAGGTTTCCCCCGTACGCTGCAAAGCCAGGAACTCGGGACTGTCTTCGAGCTTCAGGCGAATGTACATCGAGATCAGCCCCAGAGGCGCCGCAATCAGAAACGGAATGCGCCAACCCCAGGCTTGCATCAGGTCAGCGCCCATGACCCAGGTCATGCCGTTGGCCACGGCACCGCCCAGTAACAGTCCGAGCACCGCCGTTACCATCAACCAGCATGTGGCGAAGCCGCGTCGCCCAGGCCCGGCGTACTCGGAGATGAAGCTGGTGATGGTGCCGATCTCGCCACCGGCCGAGAAGCCCTGTACACAGCGGATCAACACCAGAATGATCGGCGCTGCAATCCCTATCGAGGCATAGGTCGGCAGCAACCCCAGCAAGAAGGTCGAACCGGCCATCATCACCAGCACGGTGATCAGGGTTTTGCGCCGACCGATCTTGTCCGCCAGCGGACCGAAGAACAGTCCCCCCAGCGGCCGGATGAAAAAGCTCAAGGCAAAAGCCGCAAAACTGGCGAGCAGGCTGGTGGTCGGGTCATCTGAGACGAAGAACGCCTTGCCGATATAGACGGCGAGAAAACCATAGACGCCGTAGTCGTACCACTCGATCAGGTGGCCGGACGTTGCACCTATAAACGCCCGACGCCGTTGCCGAGCCGGGTTTTTCTGTTGAATGCCCACGTGAGGGACTCCTGTCTGATTTTATCCATGGGAAACACAACTCAGGGAACTGCAGTGCCGTTCGCGACCTCCTTCAACCAGAGGCGCAGCTCGGTCTTGAGGATCTTGCCGTAACTGTTCTTGGGCAGCTCCGTGCAAAACACGTACTTCTTCGGTTTTTTGAATGACGCCATGCGGTCGACGAACCATGCATTGAGCAAAGACTCATCGAGCGATCCTGCACAACGGGGAACGATGAACACTACCACCGATTCCCCCCACAGCACATCCGGCTCGCCAACCACACAGACTTCAAATACTTCCGGGTGCTGCGCCAACACTTCTTCTACTTCCCGAGGGTACACATTGCAGCCGCCGGAAATGATCACATCCTTGGAGCGATCGGTGAGCGTCAGATAACCCGCGTGATCAAGAAAGCCGATGTCGCCGGTTAACAGCCAGCCATCCACCAAGGTCTGGCGAGTCGCCGCGTCGTTGCGCCAGTAGCCTTGCATGACGGTGGGACCACGCACGGCGATTTCCCCTGACTGGCCGGGAGGCAACGGCCGGTGCTCAGGGTCCAGAATCCTGATCTCCATACACGAATGTGCCCGCCCCACGGAAGCTGCCAGAGACGCCCAGTCGGGACGGTTTCGATCCGCGATCAAATCACGCGACAAAGCGCTGATCGTCATCGGGCTCTCTCCCTGACCATAGATCTGCACCAGTCTCGCGCCAAAGGTCTCGACCGCTTCTTGCAGATCCTTCAGGTACATCGGCGCGCCACCGTAGACAATGGTTTTGATCCCGTCGCCGCCGTAGCCTTGGCGCCGAGCCTGTTCAACCATGCGCTTGACCATGGTTGGCGCGGCGAACAGCATGAGATCGCGCAGCCCGCTCGCCAGCTCGAACAGCTCGTCGGCCTTGAAACCACGGGATTCGGGGACAACATGGCGAGCCCCGCAACGCACATGGATAAAGTTGTAGAGGCCGGCGCCATGGGACATCGGGGCCGCGTACACCACTGCATCATCCGGACTGACCGGATCAACGTCGAGCGGATAACACAGCGACATGGCCGTCAGGTTGCCGTGGGACAGCATCACCCCCTTAGATCGCCCGGTGGTGCCGGAGGTGTAGAACAGCCAGGCAAGGTCATCGGTATCACGAGAGCAAGGATCTTCCAACGTCGTCGCATCGAACGAGGCACACACCACACTGTCCGCTTCATTCAGTTCACGACAGCCTTGCGGCAACATCTCGGGCGAGAACACCTTACCGCCCTCGGTGAAGATCAGACGGGCTTGCGCATCGTTGGCGATCCAGCCAGCTTCAACAGGGTGCAGCTTGCAGTTGATCGGCACCGCGACCGCGCCAATCCACCAGACGCAATAGAGTAATTCGAGGTATTCGCAACTGTTCTTCATGAACAGCGCCACACGGTCGCCGGGCGCAATGCCGTGCTCGTCTATGAGCTGCGCGGCACGACTCCGGACATGAGCGGCAAACGTGGCGTAATCGGCGACCTGCCGCTGTCCCTTAAATAACGCTGGACGTTCTGGCCAGCGTCGGCCGGCATCGTTCAGCCAGTTGGCAATGTTCATGCTCAAGCCCTGTGAGCCTGAAGCACCGAGGCATAATTGGCGACCGCCATGCCCCCCATGTTGAACAACAGACCGAACTCGGGGTTCGGCACGGCCAGGCCGATAGGCTCGCCCGTCAACTGCCAAAAGGCCATAGCGTGCATCGATACCCCCGTGGCGCCCACAGGATGCCCCTTGGCCTTGAGCCCGCCAGACAGGTTCACCGGCAAACGCCCGCCCGCCCGCACAATACCGTCATCCAGCGCTCGGTGCCCCTCGCCTTTGGGGGACAGGCCCATGGCTTCGTAGATCAGCAGTTCGGCAATGGTGAAACAGTCATGGACCTCGGCAAAACTCAGATCGCCCAAGGTGACATTAGCCCCCCGCAAAGCCGAATGGATCGCACGCTGTGGGCCTTCAAACGCGATGATGTCACGCTGGGCAATCGGCAGGAAATCGTTGACTTGAGCCACCGAGCGAATCAGCACCTCACGACGAAACTGCCTGGCTCGCCTGGACGAGGCCAGCACAATGGCGGCAGCCCCATCGCTGATCAGCGAACAGTCGGTCAGACGCAGCGCCTGCGCCACATACGGATTGGTTTTGGACACGTTGTTGCAATGTTCGAAATCCATGGCCCGGTGCATCTGCGCCAAGGGGTTGGCCATGGCGTTGGAGTGGTTTTTGGTGGCGATGGCGGCCATCGATGCCATCGGGCACTGGTGGCGGTCACGGTACTGTTGCGCAGCCAGGCCGAACAACTGCGGAAAACTGAGCCCGGCCTCTTGGGCGTCGTTCTGATAACCGGCACCGGCCAAGGCCTTGGTGACCTCGGCTGTAGAGTTGGAAGTCATCTTCTCGGCGCCCACGATCAATACCAGCTCAGCAGAGCCTGAGAGGATCGCGTTGATCCCTGCGTGAATCGCCGCCGAGCCCGAGGCGCAGGCGTTTTCACAGCGGGTGGCAGGCTTGAAGCGCAAGCCTGCGTCGGCTTGCAGCATCAATGAAGCGGGAAAACCATCCGCAACCATCCCCGAATTGAAATGCCCGAGGAACAGGGCGCCGACTTCTGAGGCGTCGATGGCGGCATCCGCTAAGGCTTCGCGGGTAACCTGCACGATAAGGTCTTCCAGCGTAGAACCGTCCAGACGACCAAAACGGGAGTGAGCGGCAGCGACGATGGAAACGGAATGGGGCATGGTGATTTTCTTCTGTGCTTGGATCAGGTATTCATTACAATGACCTACTGCCCGGATCGCTCGCTAGTTCGTGCAACTACGTACACGCATAAGTAACCGCACTGACCCACGGTGTCGTTATTAAGGGATTGTAAGTCGAGGCAGGATGCCCAATGACCGTCTTCTCAAAGCAACTCAAAGACCTTGAACGTCTGGCGTTCCAGGTGTCACCCGCCCCGCAGCTCATCACCGGCAACCGAGTGATGCTCGACTGCAACGAGGCATTTCTGGAGCTGTTCGGCTACGATCGCGCGGAGCTTCTGGGGGATCTGACCCTGCTGATCTATCCCTCCCAGGCGGATTACAATTGCATCGGCAACCGCTGCCAGAACTGGTTGCTCAACAGCCAGAGCGGCTCCTACTCCGATGAACGCTTCATGCAACACAAAAGCGGCGAGGTGTTCTGGGCCAGGTCCCACGGCTATACCCTGACTCTGGACGATCCGTTCAAACTGATGGTTTGGCACTTCGAACGCATGGACCGACCGCACCACGCGACGGTAAATCTCACGCCCCGCGAACGAGAAATCTCGATGCACATCGTCAATGGACTGACCTGCAAGGAAGTGGCAAAAAAACTGGCGATTTCCCACAGAACCGTGGAAGTCCATCGCGCACGCCTGATGAAAAAGCTACAGGCCAAGAACAGCGCGGAGCTGGTTTCGAAGATTATTGTTGTGAGTTGACGGGCACATTATGTTCCGTCAGTGGAAATGACATCCGTAAACCACTGTGGTACAGGTCGGTGGTTTTCCTAGCTCAACCTAAGGCACTCTATGTCGCTCACCGTTCACTCATTCGAGGATCATGGCTAAGCGTCTTGCATCTGACGCAGCTCTATCCAGAGCTCGCAGCCGGGTTTTGGTATCGTTTGTGATCGGGGAGAGGAGGGCGCTGTTCCTATAACAATTCGACCAACGATGATTTTTCCTCTGCCGACAAATGCTCTAAAGCAACATCGATGCGGTACAGCTTGTCTCTTGGTTTTGCAGCCCGGCAGTGAGAGTCGGTGTGCATGGAATGACTCGTTTTCTCAGGATTCTTTCATCATATACACCGGTGTAGTCGCTTTTTCTCTGCATGCTCATGCAATTTTATGCAAGGTGTAGAAATGCGAAAGCCCCCAGTAATGGGGGCTCTCGGGAGATTTCTGAGCTGCAATGCAACCCTAAGCAATCACCTGCAATCGCATCTACAACTTACACATGAATAGCCGCCCATGCCCCGGAGGTTTTACAAGCTTCCAGTACGGGGCGAATTTCTTTTGGCTTGCTACCACTTGGCTGCACCAAAAGAAAAAGCCCGCCGCCATCCCCAAGCTTGTAAGGGGCGGCAGCGGGTTTTGCAGTGCGTACTTTAGCGTCTGTGATCAGGTCTTTAGGCATTTGGGTATCTGTGAGGGATGAAGAAAATACCCCCATCCAGAAATCGTGATACCCCTGATGCTACCCCGCTTTTCTCTAGAACACTATCACCCTTGCTGAACCGCACTGAGCTCTAGATATTTGGCAGTCCCTTGTAAAAGCAAGGGTTTCAGGCCAGTTTCAGGTTCAGTCCGGTTCAGTCCGGTTCACTCAGGTTCAGCAGAAGCCTTTAGAACGAATGAAAATGACAGGTCAGGTCGAACGCAAACGGGTGGTCAAGTGGAGTGCAATTTCGCAACGCTCGAACCCGTATTCACCACTAGTCCCCTGGAGGTGCAAAAGAGCCTGGCCCGACAACGGGCTGCGGTGTTGACTCTGCCCTAGGTAGAGGCAGATATGCGGGACTTGGATGATGGGCTGGTGGCCGTGTCGATTGCTGATGAGAGCCTCGGATGCATTCGCATCGACCTCTGCGTATACCGCAACCGTCCCCGTTCGGTGGCGGTGCTCAAGTGCCAGGAAACGATGGCGGGTGCGATGCAGCACTGTGTTCGCTGAACTGAGCCTCAGAATAGGTTGATCGGCACGTTGGCGACGATGCGGAACTCGTCGTAACTGCCGTCAATCTGCCCGCCGCTGGCGCGGTGGTTGTAGACGATGGTGCGCAGCACCGAGTTTTTGAGTTTTCCGGACTGGATGATGTAGCCCAGCATCAAACCGTTTTCGTTGTGTTTCGCGTCGTCCAGGCCGCGCACGTTGTAGCCGGTATTGCGGCCGTAGCGGTCGCCGTCGATGTCCCAGCCTTTGGCGTGCCACAGGCTGGCGGTGAGACCAGGGACTCCGTAGGTCGTGAAGTCCAGGTCGTAGCGCAGTTGCCAGGACTTTTCGTTGGGGCCGTTGTAGTCCGCGTATAACGAGTTGGCCATGTAGTTGCCAGTGGATTCCCACACATAGTCAAAGTACTCGTTGCCGAATACTTGCTGCCAGGCAAGCGTCAGGCTATGGGTCAGGTGAGTGGCGGTGAAGGCCAGGCTGGCGGCGTTGTTGTCGATGTAGCCGAGGTTCTTCTTGCCTGAATCACTGGTGTGGTAGTAGTTGAAGGCGGTCTTGAGGGCCAGATCACCTGGGTCGCCCATGCGGTGCGTAACGCCGACGTAGGTCTGGTCCCACATGTCTTCGAAACGCGACGCGTAGACACTGGCTTCCAGCCCATAACCCGGTTTGACCGTAGCCCCCAGGTAGCTGATGAGCGCGCCACTGTAGGCGCGGTTGCCGGGAATTTGTTCGTCCGCTGTCCAGCAAAAGCGCTGGGTCACATCTGTATAGACCTTTGTTTTTTAGCGCGGGGGGCTACGGAGAAGATTTGCCAAATTATTGGCCAGCGTCGGTTGCCAACAGTTCAAGCCATTGCTGTGCAGCTACCGACAGCTGTGCGTTTTTGCGCCAGATTACGACGAGTTGCCACTGCAGTTCGGTGCATTCGAGCGGGACGATTTCCACGCCTGGCGGGATATGGTGTTGAGCCAATAGCCTGGGTAATACCATCAGGCCTGCATTCGCGGCCACTAATGACAGGCAAAAGGCCAGGTTGTCGCTCTTGGCTGTCTGTAGACGGCTGACGTCCAGAGCAGGGCAACAGTGCTTAATGCGGTGATTGAGGATAGAGGCACCCTGTAGCTGTACCCATGGGTGATACGCTAAATCTGGCAGCGTCAGTCGATGGCGGCTGGCGAGTGGGTGGCGAGGCGGCAGGACGACAACGAGTGGCTCCTCACAAATCGGAAGCCAAGCCAGGTCGTCGCCCTCTGGTCGCAGACTGATAGCCAGTTCTATCTCGCCCTTGCGAACGGCCTCTTCCAGGGCTTGTCCTCCTTGTTCACGCAATTGGAGTTCCACTTGGGGAAAGCGTCGCCGAAACTCGGTCAACACGACCGCTACTTGATCGGTACTACCTAAAGGAGGTAGCCCCAGCCGAAGGACGCCGGTGACGAGGCTATTAAGCAAGCTTACGTCGGTCAGCATTTGCTTGCTGCGGCTCAGTAATCCTTTGGCGTGGTGGAATACCACTTCGCCCGACGGGGTCAAGCGTGACGGCACGCCTGGACGGCTGCGAACCAATAGCGTCGTACCCAGTTCTTCTTCGAGCAATTGAACGGCTTTGCTAAGCGCCGATTGGGTGACGTGAATATTGTGGGATGCCTTCGAGAAGCTTCCATGCTCTGTCACTTCCACGAAATAGCGCAAGTTCTTCAGATCCATCTTGTATTCCATTTCCGCATAGAGTTTATAAAAATTGTTCACTCACTCTGGTTGGAAAAATCCTCCTACTATACGTCCTCCAAAACGTCCGGATGCCAAGACGGGGAACGTCAAATCAGAAGTAGAGGCCAACCTTGTTCAATGATTGTATTCGGCTTGATCAGACGCTGGTTGAAGCTGCACAGCGCTATCCACAGAGGCCCGCGCTACAAGCGGAAGACGCGTCATTCAACTATCAACAACTGAACGAAGCGGTTAATAAATTATGCGAGTTGATGCGTGCAGAAGGAGTGCATGCCGGTGATCGAATAGGCATCTATATTGCGAAGAGCGCAGCCGCTGTTGTGGCGATTTATGCCGCATTAAGGCAGGGGGCATTAGTAGCTCCGATGGATGTCAAGGACCCCGCAGAACGGGGCGCACGGATGTTGGCCAACGCCGACCTGGATTTTTTATTGGCTACCCCTGCAAGCCAAGCAGCAGCATCTAAGGTGGTTTCCATTCATGGTCAGTCTGGCGACGCTCGCACAGTGGGCGGGCTATGGCTATTCCCCTTGCGAGGACAACCACTTCGACATGCCGGGTGCGAGGGTGGCTATGTTTTGTTTACATCAGGCAGTACCGGCGCGCCCAAGGGTGTATGCCTGTCCCATGCCAACGTCCTACATTTTTCTGCCTGGGCGGCACGCGCAGTTGCTCTGGACTGTGAGGACCGTGTTGGATCACAAGCGGCACTCACATTCGATCTGACGACCTTCGATCTATTCTCGACCGCACTGGCTGGAGCCTGTCTTTGCCTGTTGCCAGACTATCTCAAGACTTTTCCTCGCGATGTGACGCGTTGGCTGGGTGAGCAGTGTATCTCAGTGTTCTACGCAGTACCCACCTTGTATCAGATGCTGCTACAGCAGGGCGGGATTGAGCAAGCGAGGCCGTCTGCACTACGCGCTGCGTTGTACGCGGGTGAACCGTTCCCGCCACAACTGCTTAAGCGCTATCTGACTGCATTCCCCGACTTGCCGTTCTACAACCTGTATGGGCCTACGGAAACCAATGTGTGCACCGCAGAACAGGTGAGTTTGCCGAGTATCGAGACGGTTTTGCCGTCGATCGGTTGGGCGATTGATGGAGTGGAAGTCGAAATCATCGGTGACGACGGTCGCGCAGCGTCGGAGGGTGAGATTTTCGTTGCAGGGCCGACGGTGTTCGCTGGTTATTTGGTTGATGGCGTATGTCGCGATGCCCGCCGTGCAGTGTATTTCCGCGATGGAGTGGAAAGGTTGGCCTATGGCACGGGGGATATCGGGTATCAGGCGGCGGATGGTCGCTTTCATCTGCAAGGTCGACGTGACCATCAGGTGAAGCGTCGCGGCCACCGCATTGATCTTCTGGACATAGAAAGTGCGGTATTGGCATTGCCGGGCGTTGAAACTGCCGCAGTTGTGGCTCGCCAAGGTACAGAGCCGGATTGCGAGATCTGGGTACATGTGGTGAGTGCTGGTGCAGGTCGTGATGACATTGTTCGCGGCTTGAGCGGAGCATTGCCGAAGAGGATGCGACCGGATGGAGTTCGTATGGCGCGAAAGCTGCCAGCCACTGCCAACGGCAAAATAGATCGACGTGCTTTGAGCATGTTGAGTGTAAACATGGAAGGGATAGGTAATGAAGAACATTGAAACGCTGTGCTCGCTGATTCAGTCAAATCTGCTGACGCAATACCAAGGTGCAGACCTTACTGTGGTACCGGATACGGCGTTACTGGAGGAAGGCTGGTTGGACTCTCTCACGATCATATCCATTGTCGTCGACGTTGAGAAAAAGTTCGAGATAGCTTTCCCTGAAAACAAAGTCGTCGCAGCTTCATTTCGCACGCCTGCCGCGCTATGGGCTGTAATTGAAGCCAGCCTGGTCGAGCTCGCTTGAGTCTGTGCCGATAACAGAGAGGGCGAGTGATGCTGTTCAGAGACGAAGACAAGATAGTTGAACAAACGGTGCAGGAGAGCTGCATCCAAGGGGAGGCTTTGCTGCCTAAGTTGGAAGGAAAAACCTTCCGCGAGCAATGGTTGTTGGCAGCGGCTACAGGGCTGCTGCGTTCTTCCAATAGCACGGTGACAAACAAGCTCGCCGTGATGGAAGGATTGGGCATGAGCGGCGTGAGTCCTGCCCTTTGCTATGCACTCGCTTCACAGTTGTTCGGTATGCAATTGCCCATGCAGACTTGGCTGAATACCGAGCAGCGGAAACAACTGGCAGGCCTGGAAGATGGGGAGACGCTGTTGTGTCACGCGCTGACTGAAGCGCATGGCGGTAGTGATCCGATGTCGATGGAAACCGTGGCTGAACGTCAGGCGGACGGTAGTTATCGGTTGACGGGCGAGAAGCGCTTCATTACCGCTGCCCCGGTAGCAGATCACGCTTTGGTGTTCGCTCGTACCGGTAAGGGGCGATCACCATTCGATTTATCAGTCGCACTAGTTGACCTGTCGGATGCGGGCGTATTGCGTAGTGAGCCGCTGAACAAGGCCGCATTGCCCGGTGTACCGATGGGCGTGTTGACCTTTGACGGTGTGCGGTTGGAGGAGCACAGCCTGTTGGGAGGCGAGGGGGCGGGTTTCTCTGTATTGACCGCGACTACGACCTGGGAGCGAGCTCTCCTCATGGGGTATGCGCTGGGACCCATGCGCAGGATGCTGGTTCAGACGGTGGAGTGGAGCCGGGATCGAAGTCATTTTGGAAGATCCATGGGTTCCAGCCACTTGGTGGCCGGGCATGTGGCCGACATGAGCATGGCTCTTTATCGTTCGCGAAAATTGCTATACGGCATTGCGCGGCGCATCGATGCCGGAGTGACTATCCGTCAATTGAGTGGTGAGGCTGCGATGGTGAAGATATCGGTTTCTGAAGACTTTACGCGGCTGTCGCAATTGGCAGCCCAGTTAGGTGGTGTGCGTTCTTACATCGCCGATTCCGGTCGGGCGATCGATCTCATCAGTCCATTGGCTTCAATGACCTATGCGGGGGCGAACGATCTGCTACGTATCAGCGTGGCGCGCCAGGCTGGTTTGCCAGTCGAGAACTGAGCGCTAGAGTTTTTGAATCATATACATAAGGTCAACGCATATGGCTTTGCCACATCAAATCGATGAAATTCTCACGTTGGTGGATCGCATCGGTACACGGCTCGTCGACTTGGCTCCGTTGGTAGATAACCAACAATCGGATAGTAGCGAGAGCTATCAACTGATCAAGGAGTCTGGTCTGTTGGGGTTGCTGATCCCTCGCGAGGCTGGGGGGGCGGGTCTAAATTATTTGGAATATAGCCAGGTTCTGGCGCGACTTGCTCAGTATGACGCGGCAACTGCGCTGGGATTCAATATGCACAATGTGGCGCTTGGCTCGTTATGTGAGTCGGCGGGGAAATCGCTGTCAGCGGCTGCGGATGCCTTTCGCTCCTGGGTATTTGATGAGGTGATATCGCACAACAAGATGTTTGCATCTGCAACGTCAGAGCTGGGTAGTGGTGCGCGGTTACGAGGTATCCAGACACATTACCGCCCGCATGAAGGCGGTTTCCTGCTCAATGGCAACAAGTCTTTCGTGTCGTTGGCAGGCGCTGCAGACTATATCGTAGTAACGGCAAAACCTGAGGGTAACGACAGCGACAGCGAAATCAGCCACTTCGTGGTCGGTCGCAATGACGAAGGTGTGCGTTACGGCCAAGTTTGGGACGGGTTTGCCATGAATGGTACCCAGACCGCCAGCATGACTTTTGAAAATGTGCTTTTGACCCGCCAGCGTTTGTTTCTGGCAGTCGAAGGGATGTCTTTATTCAAGCTGGTACGTGAGCCTCATTGGATGATTTCCGGTTATACCGGTGTTTATCTCGGGATTGCTACTGCGTTGCTGCAACACATCACCGAGGCCGTGCGTTCCACGCCTTCCCAACTTGAATCTAGCGCGATCCATCAGGAAGTAGGCAGGCTATCGGCTGAATTACACGCGGGTCGAGCGTTGCTGAATGAGGCTGGCACACTCATCGTGCAACGGCGCGGAACGATAGAGGCGAATGCCGCTGTGCATGCTGCTAAGTACTTCATCGGTGAGCTTGCGCCGAAGATGGCAATGGCGGCGGTTAAGATTTGTGGTGCGAGCACATTGAATCGTAGCCGACCGCTGGAACGATTCCTGCGCGAATCGTTCTTTTGCAGTGTTATGCCGGCCAAGCCAATGGACTGTCTGGAATACTTAGGCAAGGCCCAACTGGGGATTAATCTGTTCGATGCACGACAGATTAACTGGTAGTGGCTCATGCGAATTCCAACCCAATTCGGACGCGCCGCCTGGCTCAGCACTTATCTGTTGTTGGTGGTAATGATGGTGGGTACGTTGCCGACGCCGTTGTATCCGCTCTATGCCACGCAATTAGGCTTGTCTCCATTTGTGGTGACGTTGGTATTCGCGTCCTACGCACTAGCCATCCTGTTCAAACTGATGGTGTTTGGTCGATTGTCTGATTTGTTGGGCAGACGAGCAGTGCTGGGGCTCGGGATCGGGTTGACATTTGCCAGTCTGTTGAGTTTTTTACTCTGGCCCACGTTAGCCGGTTTGTTCGTTGGACGAGTATTGTCCGGGATGGCAGTAGGGTTGATGGTGGGTGCCACGACTGCCTATCTGACCGAGTTGCTATGTAATCGGTCACTCGCGGCTCTGATCTCCAGCTTGAGCAACATGAGTGGTCTAGGGCTTGGAGCGTTACTGTCTGGCTGGGTGGCAGAGAATGCGGCGCATCCGCTCCATGCCAGTTATATAGCACTGCTGTTCATGCTGTTGCCAAGTGTGCTGTTGCCATGGCTACCCGAAACAGTGATGCATGGAGGTTCTCGCCCACCGTTACGATTGCAGCGATTGCGGATACCGAGTGAGATGCGGCAAGCCTTTATGGCCGTGGCGATGTCGGTGCTGTGCGGATTTAGCTTTCTTGGCTTGTTCGCAGCACTGGCAGGTCGTTTCCTCGCTGTTGGATTGCATCACAGTGGCCTTCTGTTGAGCGGAGGCATTGTATTTTTGACTTTTTGCAGTGCTGCCATTAGCCAGTTGTTGGTGTTGCGATTGTCGCCCCGTCGAGTAGTTCCAGTGGGTGTTTTGCTACTGCCCTTGGCTTTGGCCTGTGTATGGCTGACATTTCATTTTGCATCCTTATCTTTGTTCCTGGGGGGGGCGGTGTTGGGAGGGATGGGCGCGGGTATGGTGCTCCGCGGAGGTCTGGGGTTGGTGACGATGTTGTCTCCTGCCGATCGTATTGCGGAAGTCAGTTCGGGCTTTTTCGTCGCGGCATATTTGGGATTGATTGTGCCCGTGGTCGGGGTGGGCTTGCTTTTGTCCGTATGGGATATGTCTTCAACCATAGGCCTGTTCGGCGGATTAGTGACGATATTGGTGATTTTCAGCAGCCGTGCGGTTTTGGGGCTTGGCCCGGCACCGGAACCCGGTTTGGCTATTGCGGTAGGGGGTGAATGATGGCGACGATCTCACTGAATGGCGGAGAAATTGATTATTTGCTGATCGACGGTGAGTCAGATCGTCCTCCGCTTGTATTGCTGCATGAGGGGCTCGGTTGCATTGCGATGTGGCGACGTTTCCCGTATCGACTGGCAGCAATGACCGGACGCCGAGTGCTCACTTATAGCCGCTATGGCTACGGTCACTCGTTTCGAGCGGATCTGCCACGCCGTTCAGACTATATGCACGTGGAGGCGCAGCAGGTATTGCCTGAATTGCTGGAAAAACTGGAGCTTCGTAATCCAGTGCTGGTTGGTCATAGCGATGGCGCTTCCATCGCGTTGCTCCATGCGAGCAAATCTCCTGTTGCGGGGCTGGTGCTACTTGCTCCACATGTTTTCGTCGAATCCATCACATTGAGCGGCATTGACGTCGCGCGAAAATCGTTCTTGACCGGGAACCTGGAACGACAACTCGCTCTGTTTCATCCCGATCCCAAAGCAGTATTTGAGGGGTGGAGTGATGTCTGGTTGGCCGATCATTTTCGTGACTGGAATATTGAGC
Organism: Pseudomonas sp. LBUM1664; assembly: GCF_059695895.1. Lineage (NCBI taxonomy): Bacteria > Pseudomonadati > Pseudomonadota > Gammaproteobacteria > Pseudomonadales > Pseudomonadaceae > Pseudomonas > Pseudomonas sp. LBUM1664. The sequence continues at coordinate 1,079,360 of NZ_CP166791.1, forward strand.
AATGCTTGGCCGATATTAGTTGCCCGGTCTTGTTGCTGCAGGGAGATCGGGACGAGTACGGAACGCTGGCGCAACTGAGCGCGATTCAACGGAAGATACCCGGAGTTGTCACCCAGCATTGCCTGATCGATTGCGGACACTCGCCGCATCTTGATCAGACGGAGCACACACTTGATCTGATAGTCGAATTCTTTGACCAGATGACGGGCGCGTCGCCCAAAGCCGACTTGGCGTCAGCGTCGTTTTAAGAGGTCTTCCCTTCAACGCTATTTTCGCGAGGAACTAACTTCATGAGTACCGCAGTCAGTGAAACCCGCCGTCTAACCGTACCAGATATCAGGGCTTACAAGGGCAAACGCAAGATCGTGTCGTTGACCGCGCACAATCGATCGATCGCTGAGATTGTTGACGAATTTGTTGACGTTATCCTGATGGGTGATTCGACCGCGATGGTTGCCTACGGGCAGCCCAACACGCTGGATTTCACATTGGATCAGGCGATACAACATAGTCGCGCGGTAGTGCGTGCTACACGCCGCGCGTGTGTAGTGGCTGATCTGCCGTTCGCCTCCTACCAAGAATCACCGGCTCAGGCTTTCCGCAGTGCAGCGCGGTTGATGATGGAGGCGAATATCGCAGCGGTAAAGGTGGAAGGTAGTGCGGTCATGGCGCCCACCGTGCAGTTTCTGGTGGAACGAGGCATTCCAGTGATAGCGCATATCGGGTTGATGCCTCAGTTTGTCAACACCATGGGTGGGTTCCGAGCCCAAGGTATGGACGATCAATCGGCGAACTCTATCCGTGATGCAGCCACGGCGATGGAATCAGCAGGTGCTTTTTGCATCGTGCTGGAGGGGGTAGCAGAGCCGCTAGCCCGAGAGTTAACCGAGGTACTGCGCGTGCCAACGATCGGAATCGGGGCCTCGCCCGCTTGCGATGGCCAAGTGCTGGTGATCGAAGATATCCTGGGTCTTGGCGGTGAGTTCGTACCGCGTTTCGCTAAACGTTATGTCGATGCCCATGCTGTTATCAGCGATGCAGTGGGCCAGTACGCATCGGATGTCCGCAATGGCTGCTTTCCTGAACTCTCGCACTGCTTTGGAGTGAAACGCTGACATTAATACTGCTTAACTCAGAATGCTAGGTAAGCGTCCGAGCTACACCCTCTTAAAACTCAGACCTTAAGGGGTTGCGCGCGCACTGATAGAGGAAGTCCAAGCTTCGTCAGTTTGCGAGCTGTGTACCGTTCTGAGCGCGCCTCGGCAAGACCAATCTCTGGGTAAGAGCCGATAGCAAAAACATTTTCCTTGCCATCGAGTCGAAATTTCCATCGCCATAGCTTGCTACCGCTTGGCTGCACCAAAAGAAAAAGCCCGCCGCCATCCCCAAGCTTGTAAGGGGCGGCAGCGGGCTTTGCAGTGCGTACTTTAGCGTCTGTGATTAGGTCTTTAGGCATTTGGGTATCCGTGAGAGATGAAGAAAATACCCCCATCCAGAAATCGTGATACCCCTGATGCCACCCCGCTTTTCTCTAGAACACTATCACCCTTGCTGAACCGCACTGAGCTCTAGATATTTGGCAGCCCCCTCTAAAAACAAGGGCCTCAGGCCAGTTTCAGGTTCAGTACGGTTCACTCAGGTTCAGTAGAAGCCTTAGACGTTAAAGCGGAAGTGCATCACGTCGCCGTCCTTGACGATGTATTCCTTGCCTTCCAGACGCCATTTACCGGCTTCCTTGGCACCGGCTTCGCCCTTGTACTGGATGAAGTCGGCGTAGGCGATGACTTCGGCGCGGATGAAGCCTTTTTCGAAGTCGGTGTGGATCACACCAGCGGCTTGCGGGGCGGTGGCACCCACGCGTACGGTCCAGGCGCGGACTTCTTCGACACCCGCGGTGAAGTAGGTTTGCAGATGGAGCATTTCGTAACCGGCGCGGATCACTCGGTTCAGGCCAGGCTCTTCCAGGCTCAGGGCCTCGAGGAACATGTCTTTCTCTTCGCCGTCGTCCAGCTCGGCGATCTCCGCTTCGATCTTGTTGCAGACCGGAACGACCATGGCGCCTTCTTCTTCGGCAATGGCCTTGACCACGTCCAGGTGCGGGTTGTTCTCGAAGCCGTCTTCAGCAACGTTGGCGATGTACATGACCGGCTTGGTGGTCAGCAGGTGGAAACCCTTGATCACCAGCTTCTCGTCGGTGCTCATTTTCTTCATCAGGCTGCGCGCAGGCTTGCCTTCGGTGAAGTGAGCGATCAACTGCTCCAGCAGGCCTTTCTGGACGACTGCATCCTTGTCGCCACCCTTGGCGTTGCGGGCGACTTTCTGCAGCTGTTTTTCGCAGCTGTCGAGGTCGGCGAAGATCAGTTCCAGGTCGATGATTTCGATGTCGCGTTTCGGGTCGACGCTGTTGGAGACGTGGATCACGTTCTCATCTTCAAAGCAGCGCACCACGTGGGCGATTGCATCGGTTTCGCGGATGTTGGCCAGGAATTTGTTACCCAGGCCTTCACCTTTCGAGGCACCGGCCACCAGGCCTGCGATGTCGACGAATTCCATGGTCGTCGGCAGGATGCGCTTGGGGTTGACGATAGCCGCCAATGCTTCCAAGCGCGGATCCGGCATCGGCACGATGCCGGTGTTCGGCTCGATGGTGCAGAAGGGGAAGTTCTCGGCCGCGATACCGGATTTGGTCAGGGCGTTGAACAGGGTGGACTTGCCGACGTTAGGCAGGCCGACGATGCCGCAATTGAATCCCATGGTGTTTCCCCTCGGATAAGTGTCAGGCCTTCTGGCTGTGCAGGTTTTTCATCGCACGGTTCCATTCACCGGCGAGGATATCCGGCAGCACGCCGAGGGCAAAATCGATGCTGGCATCGAGTTTTTCCTGTTCGGCGCGAGGCGCACGACCCAGGACAAAATTTGAAACCATACTGGCAACACCCGGGTGGCCGATGCCGAGCCGCAGGCGGTGAAAGGTATTCTGATTGCCCAGTTGCGCGATGATGTCGCGCAACCCATTGTGACCACCATGACCGCCGCCTTGCTTGAGCTTGGCGACGCCCGGAGGTAGATCGAGCTCGTCGTGAGCCACCAGGATTTCTTCGGGCTTGATGCGAAAGAAACCGGCCAATGCCGCCACGGCCTGGCCGCTGCGGTTCATGTAGGTGGTGGGAATCAACAGACGAACATCCTGACCCTGATGCGAGAAGCGCCCGGTCAGGCCGAAATATTTGCGATCGGCCGCCAGGCTGACGCCTTGTGCGTGCGCGATGCGCTCAACAAAAAGGGCCCCTGCGTTATGCCGGGTCTGTTCGTATTCAGCGCCTGGATTTCCCAGGCCAACGATCAGTTTAATGGCAGTCACGATAGGGGCCCTTCCTGGAGTGTGGATAACAATGTCGCGATCAGACGGTGTTGCGACAGTGGACGAAAATGGCGGATCTACCGTTAAGTAAACTTCGCGTTCTCGCCCGCTGTCTCGCTACGTTCCAGTCCGCGATGTTTCCGGTCACTCCGGCGACAGAGTGAAATTACTCTGCAGCGCCTTCTTCAGTAGCTTCTGGAGCAACACGTGGAGCGTGGACGTTGGCAACAGCCTTGTCATCGCCGTGTGCCAGGGCAACAAATTCAACGCCTTTAGGGGCTTTGAGGTCGGACAGGTGAATGATCGTGCCGATTTCGGCGTCAGTCAGATCGACTTCGATGAATTCAGGCAGGTCTTTCGGCAGGCAAGTCACTTCGATTTCCGCAACAACGTGCGAAACTTCGCCGCCTTTCTTGATCGGAGCAGCTTCGCCGACGAAGTGTACAGGCACGATAGCGGTCAGTTTCTGGCCAGCGATTACGCGTACGAAGTCAGCGTGCATCACGTGGCCTTTGGCCGGGTGACGTTGCAGAGCTTTGATTACGACGTTTTGCTTGGTGCCACCAACGTTCAGCTCGATGATGTGGCTGTAAGCCGCTTCGTTTTCGAGCAGTTTGGCAACTTCTTTGGCCAGCATGCTGATGGACTCAGGGGCTTTGTCGCCACCGTAGACTACAGCTGGAACCAGGCTCGCGAGACGACGCAGGCGGCGGCTCGCACCTTTCCCCAGGTCGGAACGCACTTCAGCATTCAGGGTAAAATCGTTCATGTTGTATCTCCAAAATAACCACATTCGCCCCAGCGTTTGCGACCAGCGCTAAAGGCGATATGGGCAAAAAAGCCCCGCCCCGACAGTCAATGCCGGGGCGGGGCGCTTTTCGTCAACGAGATGTCACGGCAAGGGCAGGGCCCTTAGCGGAACATCGCGCTGATCGATTCTTCATTGCTGATGCGGCGAACCGCCTCGGCAACAACCGGTGCGATATCCAGTTGACGGATACGCGCACAGGCTTGTGCAGCAGCAGACAGCGGGATGGTATTGGTCACCACCAGCTCGTCCAGCACGGAATTTTCAATGTTTTCGATCGCTCGACCCGACAGCACAGGGTGTGTGCAGTAGGCAAAGACCTTGGCAGCGCCATGCTCTTTCAGGGCCTTGGCCGCGTGGCACAGGGTGCCGGCGGTATCAACCATGTCATCGACCAGAATACAGGTACGCCCTTCGACGTCGCCGATGATATGCATCACTTCGGAGTGATTGGCTTTCTCACGACGTTTGTCGATGATACCCAGATCCACGCCCAGGGATTTGGCAACAGCCCGTGCACGCACGACGCCACCAATGTCCGGGGACACGATCATCAGGTTTTCGAAGCGCTGATCTTCAATGTCATCCACCAGAACCGGGGAGCCGTAGATGTTATCCACGGGAATATCGAAGAAGCCCTGAATCTGGTCAGCATGCAAGTCAACCGTGAGAACACGATCGATGCCGACTACGGTAAGCATGTCAGCCACGACTTTCGCGCTGATTGCCACACGTGCGGAACGCGGACGGCGATCCTGACGGGCATAACCAAAGTAAGGAATAACAGCAGTGATACGAGTAGCCGAGGAACGGCGGAAGGCATCAGCCATCACGACGAGTTCCATCAGGTTATCGTTGGTCGGAGCGCAAGTCGGCTGAATAATGAAAACGTCTTTACCGCGAACGTTTTCATTGATCTCGGCAGTGATTTCGCCGTCGGAAAACTTACCGACAGAAATGTCACCGAGAGGGATATGCAGCTGACGCACTACGCGCCGAGCCAGATCGGGGTTAGCGTTCCCCGTAAAGACCATCATCTTGGACACGCGCAGTACCTGAAGGCTGAGGGTAACCTGGATGAGTATAGGAAAATGGCAGGGGCGGCTGGATTCGAACCAACGCATGGCAGGATCAAAACCTGCTGCCTTACCGCTTGGCGACGCCCCTGTATCTGTTGCTGCGAGTGCCGAGCACTCGATTCCTTTAGAGCAGACCTTGCAGCTTGCGATGCAACATCGAAATGTTGCTTCCTTTCGCTACAAACCCTGTAAGGGTCTCTGTAAGAAGGGCCGAGACTTTATCAGCTTCAGCTTTGCTTGGGAAGCCCCCAAACACACAACTTCCAGTTCCGGTGAGTTTTGCTTCGGTAAATTTACCTAACAAATTCAAAGCGTTACGAACATCTGGATAACGCCTTGCTACCACCGGCAAGCAGTCATTCCGACTGTTTCCCTTGGGAACGGGGCGCACTTTAATGGGAGGAGAGTTACGTGTCAACAGCGGATCTGAAAAAATTTCTGCTGTACTTACAGATACTTGCGGCACCAGTACCAAGTACCACGGTTCCTCGGGTTCTACCGGGGTGAGTTTCTCCCCGACGCCCTCGGCGAAAGCCGCGTGGCCGCGCACGAAAACCGGCACGTCGGCGCCCAGGGTCAGGCCCAGGGCCGCGAGGCGATCCGCGTCCCAGCCCAACTGCCACAGATGGTTGAGCCCCAGTAAAGTCGTCGCCGCATTTGAACTGCCGCCACCGATACCGCCGCCCATGGGCAGGATTTTTTCGATCCAGATATCGATGCCCAGCGAACAACCGGATTGCTCCTGGAGTTTTTTCGCGGCTTTGACGATCAGGTTGCTGTCGTGGGGGACCCCGTCGAATTCAGTGTGCAGGCGAATCACGCCGTCGTCGCGCACGGCGAAGGTGATTTCGTCGCCGTAGTCCAGAAACTGAAAAATCGTCTGCAACTCGTGATAGCCGTCTGGTCGACGACCCAGGATGTGCAGCATCAGGTTGAGCTTGGCCGGGGAGGGCAGGGTCAGGCGTGCAGCGGTCATGTCATTGCCCCAGCTTGCGCGGCTGCCATTGCTTGATCACCAGTGTGACGTCGAGGTTGCTGCCGTGCAGTTTGATTCGCTCGGGCAGCCAGTAGCCGTTCTGCTGGGCATAGCTCAGGTATTCGATTTGCCAGTCATCCTGCTCCAGGTTCGACAGGCGGCTGTCGGCGTCGAGGGTCAGGCGGCTTTTGCTGTCCGGTGCCGGCAGCCCGCGCACCCACCAGGTCAGATGGGAGACTGGCAATTTCCAGCCCAGTTGCTCTTCCAGCAAGGCTTCGGGTGTGGTCGCGTCATAGCGACCCTGGTTGGCGACTTCAAGCGAGACCTGGCCTGGTCGGCCAGTCAGCCGGGCCGCGCCGCGACCCAGCGGGCCGGACAGGCGAATGTCGTAGTAGTCCTGGCGTTGCAACCAGAACAACGTGCCGCTGCCCGAGTCTTTCGGTGCGCGAATGCCGATCTTGCCGTCGATCTGCCAGCCGTCGAGGCTGCTCAGTTGTTCCTTGTGCTCGCGCCACTGGGCCGGGTTGCCATGGCCCTGGACGGATTCACGGGCACCGAAGCCCGCGCAGCCGGCGAGCAGGGCGATAAAGCTGAACATGATGAAGTGGCGCAAAAGCATAATCTTAAAGGGTCTCTGATCCGGTCAGGCGTTTGATGGTGCTGCGCAAAATGGGGCTGTCAGGCTGGTCCTTGAGGAACCTGCTCCAGATCTGCCGTGCTTCACGTTGTTTGCCGTTGGCCCACAGGACTTCGCCCAGGTGAGCGGCGACTTCCTGGTCGGGAAAGCGCTCCAGGGCCTGACGCAACAGGCGTTCGGCTTCGTCGAGGTTGCCCAGGCGAAAGTTCACCCAGCCGAGGCTGTCGAGCACCGCCGGGTCTTCCGGATTGATCTGGTGGGCCTGTTCGATCAGCACCTTGGCTTCATCGTATCGGGTGGTGCGATCCGACAAGGTGTAGCCGAGGGCATTGAGGGCCATGGCGTTGTCTGGATCGCGTTGGATGATCAGGCGCAGGTCTTTCTCCATCTGGGCCAGGTCATTGCGCTTTTCCGCCAGCATGGCGCGGGTGTACAGCAGGTTCAGATCGTCTGGGTACTGCTTCAAGGCTTGTTGCAGCACGTTCCAGGCTTTGTCGCCCTGATTATTGGCCGACAAGGTTTCGGCTTCGATCAAATACAACTGGATACCGTAGTCCGGTTGGGAGTCGCGCTGTACGGCGAGGCGGCTCTGGGCGTCGGCCGTTTTACCGTTGCTTATCAGAATATCGGCCTGGCGCAACTGCGCCGGCAGATAGTCGTTGCCCGGGCCGACCTGGGCGTACTCGATCAGCGCGCTCTCGGGGTCGTTGCGTTCTTCGGCAATGCGACCCAGGTTCAAGTGGGCCGAGTCGACGTGGCTTTCCCGTGCGATCAGGTCTTCTAGGTAGCCCTTGGCTTCGTCCCAAGCCTTGGCTTCCAGGCAAACCAGCGCCAGGGAATAACGCAAATCGTCATCTTCAGGGTATTGCTGGACCAGGCTGGAGAACTCGACCTTGGCGTCGTCCATGCGGTTGTTTTCTACCAGCATGCGGGCATAGGTGAGGCGCAGTCGCTTGTCGTCCGGGTATTTCTTGATGCTTTTTTTCAGCAGCGGCAGGGCTTCATCGCCGCGGTTCAAGCCTTGCAGCAAGCGTGCGCGCAGCAGGATCGGCGCCACTTCGCCAGCTTCCGGCGGGTTGTCTTCGAGCAGGGTGAGGGCGCCCTGGGTGTCGCCGTCCTGTTGCAGCAGCAGGGCCTTGCCGAAAATCAGCTGGCCGTTGTTCGGGTGACGCTGCAGCAAGCGATCGAAGCTTTTCATCAAGCCGTTACGGGTTTCCTGGTCGGTATCGGCCGCGGACAACGCAAGAAAATCGAAATGGGTGTCGCCCTTGCCCAGCAGGACCTTCTCCATATACACCATGGCGTCGTCGTAGCGCCCGGCTCGCGCCAGTTGCACGGCGGCGGCGCGTTGCGCTTCAAGGTCGTCCGGGGCATTTTTGGCCCAGATCAGTGCGGTATCCAGCGCGGCCTGATCGGCCCCAAGGTACTCGGCGATGCGAAACGCCCGTTCGGAGATGCCCGGGTCCTGAGTGTTGATGGCCTGGGTCACGTAGTTGTCCAGCGCAATGTCGAAACGATTGCGCTGGCCCGCCAGCTCGGCACTCAACAGGCTGAAGATGGTTTCTTCGCTGAACGAGCCGTAGACCTTGGGTTTTTCGGGGGCCTGCGTGCTGTCTTCGACCGGTGGCGTACCGTCCGTCGAAACGGGAGCCATGGACTGGCAACCGCTGAGCAAGGCAAAAGCGAGGAGCAACGCGGAAGATCTATTCATATAGGAAGAGGACGACTAACCTGCGGTCGGATCATCATGACACAAGCCTTCGGTCAAACATAACCGCCCCGTCGATTTACGGTAAGGGCCGGGGCGATAGATATCGAGTGGTTGTTCTGAATCTGGCGAAGTAGGACAATTGTCGGCTTCTCGTCACAATCAGCGACCTTGAATGGCCTTCCTTGCACTCGGTATTAACCACAAGACTGCTTCAGTAGACGTCCGCGAGCGCGTGGCCTTTACGCCTGAGCAGCTGGTTGAGGCCTTGCAGCAGCTCTGCCGACTTACCGACAGCCGCGAAGCTGCGATCCTCTCTACCTGCAATCGCAGCGAGCTTTATATAGAACGGGATCATCTTTCGGCTGATGTGGTGCTGCGCTGGCTGGCCGAATATCACGATCTGAGCCTTGAAGAGCTGCGCGCCAGTGCCTATGTGCATGAAGATGATGCGGCAGTTCGTCACATGATGCGCGTCGCCTCGGGGCTCGACTCGCTGGTATTGGGCGAACCGCAGATCCTCGGCCAGATGAAGTCGGCCTACGCCGTGGCGCGCGAGGCCGGCACCGTCGGCCCGATGCTGGGGCGCCTGTTCCAGGCCACGTTCAATGCTGCCAAGCAGGTGCGCACGGATACGGCCATCGGTGAGAACCCGGTGTCCGTGGCGTTTGCCGCCGTCAGCCTGGCAAAACAGATTTTCAGCGATCTGCAACGCAGCCAGGCGCTGCTGATCGGCGCTGGCGAGACCATCACCCTGGTCGCCCGCCATCTGCACGAGCTGGGTGTGAAGCGCATCGTCGTCGCCAACCGTACCCTGGAACGGGCCAGCACCCTGGCCGAACAGTTCGGCGCCCACGCGGTTTTGTTGTCGGACATTCCCGCCGAGCTGGTGCACAGCGACATCGTCATCAGTTCCACCGCCAGCCAGTTGCCGATCCTGGGCAAGGGCGCGGTGGAAAGCGCTCTGAAACTGCGCAAGCACAAGCCGATTTTCATGGTGGACATTGCCGTTCCCCGGGACATCGAGCCGGAAGTCGGCGAACTGGCCGACGTTTACCTCTACAGCGTCGACGACCTGCACGAAGTGGTCGCCGAGAACCTCAAGAGCCGGCAAGGCGCTGCCCAGGCGGCGGAGGAAATGATCACCATCGGCGCCGACGATTTCATGGTGCGCCTGCGCGAGCTGGCGGCGGTGGATGTGCTCAAGGCGTATCGTCAGCAGAGCGAACGCCTGCGCGACGAAGAACTGCAAAAGGCCCAGCGCCTGCTGGCCAACGGCGGCAGCGCCGAAGAGATACTGGTGCAACTGGCCCGCGGCCTGACCAACAAATTGCTTCACGCCCCCAGTGTCCAGCTCAAGAAGCTGACCGCCGAAGGCCGCCTCGATGCGCTGGCCATGGCCCAGGAACTCTTTGCCCTCGGTGAGGGTTCACCGGATAGCTTTTCGGATAAAAAACCGCAATGAAAGCGTCACTGCTCAATAAGCTGGATATCCTCCAGGACCGTTTCGAAGAACTGACGGCCTTGCTAGGCGATGGCGAAGTCATTTGCGATCAGAACAAATTCCGCACCTATTCCAAGGAGTACGCGGAAGTCGAGCCGATTGTCGCCACTTATAAACAGTTGCTCAAAGTGCAGGGTGACCTTGAAGGCGCCCAGGCGCTGCTCAAGGACAGCGACCCGGACATGCGCGAAATGGCCGTCGAGGAAGTCCGCGAGGCCAAGGAGCAGTTGGTCGAACTGGAAGGCAATCTGCAACGCATGCTGCTGCCCAAGGACCCGAATGACGGACGTAACGTATTCCTTGAGATCCGCGCCGGTACTGGCGGCGACGAGGCGGCGATTTTCTCCGGCGACCTGTTCCGCATGTATTCGCGTTACGCCGAGCGTCGCGGCTGGCGCGTGGAGATTCTTTCCGAGAACGAAGGCGAACACGGCGGCTATAAAGAAGTCATCGCCCGGGTCGAAGGTGACAACGTCTACGGCAAGCTGAAGTTCGAATCCGGCGCCCACCGTGTGCAGCGTGTGCCGGCCACCGAATCCCAGGGGCGCATCCATACGTCGGCCTGCACAGTTGCGGTATTGCCCGAGCCGGACGAGCAGGAAGCTATCGAGATCAACCCGGCGGATCTGCGGGTCGACACCTACCGTTCCTCCGGCGCGGGTGGTCAGCACGTCAACAAGACCGACTCGGCAATCCGCATCACGCACTTGCCCTCGGGCATTGTGGTCGAGTGCCAGGAAGAACGTTCCCAGCACAAGAACCGGGCGCGGGCCATGTCCTGGTTGTCGGCCAAGCTCAACGATCAGCAAACCAGCGCCGCGGCCAACGCCATCGCCAGCGAGCGAAAATTGCTGGTGGGTTCGGGCGATCGTTCCGAGCGGATCCGTACCTACAACTTCGCCCAGGGCCGGGTCACCGACCACCGTGTCAACCTGACCCTGTACTCCCTTGACGAAATTCTTGCCGGTGGTGTCGATTCGGTCATCGAGCCGTTGCTGGCCGAATACCAGGCCGACCAGTTGGCTGCGATTGGCGAGTAAGCAGAGGTGAATAAATGACCATCATCGCCAGTTTGTTACGTGCCGCCGAGCTGCCGGACTCACCCACGTCACGGTTGGATGCCGAGTTGCTGCTGGCCGCTGCCCTGGGCAAATCCCGCAGCTTTCTGCACACCTGGCCCGAGCGGATTGTGCCGAGCGAGGCGGCGTTGCTGTTCTCCGAGTACCTGCGTCGCCGGCGTTCCGGCGAGCCGGTGGCCTACATCCTTGGGCAGCAGGGCTTCTGGAAGCTCGACCTAGAAGTGGCGCCTCATACGCTGATTCCACGTCCCGACACTGAGCTGCTGGTGGAAACCGCGCTGGCGTTGTTGCCCGCCACACCGGCCAGGGTGTTGGACCTGGGCACCGGCAGCGGTGCGATTGCCCTGGCCTTGGCCAGCGAGCGCCGGGCCTGGAAGGTCACCGCGGTCGACCGTGTGCTGGAAGCCGTCGCCCTGGCCGAACGCAATCGCCAGCGCCTGGACCTGCGCAACGTTACGGTTTTGAGCAGTCACTGGTTCAGCGCCCTGGACGGCGAGCGTTTTGAGTTGATCATCAGCAACCCACCTTACATCGCGGCCAGCGATCCACACCTGGCCGAGGGTGACGTGCGTTTCGAGCCGGCCAGTGCGCTGGTTGCCGGGCCCGATGGACTCGATGATTTGCGCGAGATCATTGCCCAGGCGCCGGTTCACCTGGAGGCGGGCGGTTGGCTGATGCTCGAGCACGGCTATGATCAGGCCGATGCCGTGCGTGATTTGCTCCACCACCAAGGGTTTATTGAAGTCCATAGTCGCAAGGACCTGGGCGGCCATGAGCGCATCAGCCTGGGGTGCCTGCCGTGCTGAACGATCAGGAGCTGTTGCGCTATAGCCGGCAGATTCTGTTGCAGCACGTCGACATCGACGGGCAATTGCGCCTCAAGCAGAGCTGTGTATTGATCGTCGGTCTCGGCGGTCTCGGCGCCCCAGCGGCGCTGTACCTGGCCGCTGCTGGCGTCGGCGAATTGCATCTGGCGGATTTCGACACGGTCGACTTGACCAACCTGCAACGCCAGATCATTCACGACACCGACAGTGTTGGCCTGGGCAAGGTCGATTCGGCGATGCGTCGCCTGACGGCGATCAATCCCGAGATTCGCCTGGTGCCTCATCCGACGGCCATGGACGCAGATAGCCTGGCCGCTGCGGTCGTGGCGGTGGATGTGGTGCTGGACTGCTCCGACAATTTCTCGACCCGCGAAGCGGTAAACGCGGCGTGTGTTGCGGCCGGCAAACCGCTGGTTAGCGGTGCGGCGATTCGCCTGGAAGGGCAGTTGTCGGTATTTGATCCACGCCGTCCCGAAAGCCCTTGTTATCACTGCCTCTACGGCCATGGCAGCGAAGCCGAGTTGACCTGCAGCGAAGCCGGGGTGCTCGGGCCGCTGGTGGGGCTGGTGGGCAGCCTGCAAGCACTCGAAGCGCTGAAACTGCTGGTCGGTTTTGGTGAACCGCTGGTGGGGCGCTTGTTACTGATCGATGCCTTGGGCACGCGTTTCCGTGAGTTGCGGGTCAAGCGCGATCCGGGTTGCAGCGTCTGTGGCCGCCAACATGGGTGAGGCGCCGATCGCTGTGTTCGACTCGGGTGTCGGCGGGCTGTCGGTGCTGGGAGAAATCCGTCGGCTGCTGCCCAATGAGTCGCTGTTGTACGTGGGCGACTGTGGGCATATTCCCTATGGCGAGAAAACTCCGGAATTCATCCGACAGCGATGCGCGATCATTGCTGACTTTCTCCAGCGCCAGGGTGCCAAGGCGCTGGTAGTGGCTTGCAATACCGCGACGGTCGCCGGGGTAGCGGATTTGCGTCGCGATTACCCCCACTGGCCCATCGTTGGCATGGAGCCGGCGGTCAAGCCGGCCGCCGCCGCCACCCGTAGCGGCATCGTTGGCGTACTGGCCACTACCGGCACCTTGCAGAGCGCCAAGTTCGCCGCTTTGCTCGATCGTTTCGCCACCGATGTGCGGGTGATTACTCAACCGTGTCCGGGGCTGGTGGAACTGATCGAAGCGGGTGATTTACGCAGCCCGGTCGTGTATCAATTGCTGCAAGGCTACGTCGATCCCTTGTTGGCAGCCGGCTGCGACACACTGATCCTGGGCTGTACGCACTATCCGTTCCTCAAGCCATTGCTCAAGCAAATGATCCCGGAGCACATCAGCCTGATCGACACCGGTGCCGCCGTGGCGCGGCAACTTCAGCGCCTGTTAGCGGAGCGGGCGTTATTGGCCGAAGGACCTGCCAGCGAAACTCAATTCTGGACTAGCTCAAGTCCGATACATTTAAGAAAAATCCTACCGATGCTATGGAATTTTTCCGGCGTTGTGCGAAGCTTCGACCTGTAAAAAGCGTGAAAAATACCTGAACCTGGCTGAACTTCTGTTTAATCGCCGATTTTTATAGCCTTGTCCATTTGTAACAAAAAACCAACTAAGCTTGTTCGGAAAAGGATGTTTCTAATGAAGCGCTTATTCTGCTTTGCCGCATTTGCGGCTGCATTGCTGGGGCACGCTTACACCGCACAGGCGGCAGGCGTGGAGTTTGGAGTCGGCCAGACCGGTGACTCGACCATGACCTATCGCTTGGGCATGCAGTTTGATTGGGACAAGAGTTGGTTGCAGAGCGACGTCGGCCGTCTGACCGGCTACTGGAGCGGTGCCTACACGTATTGGGAGGGGGATGAAACATCCAGCAACCACAGCCTGTCGTTCTCGCCTGTCTTCGTGTATGAATTTTCCGGCCAGAACGTAAAACCTTATATCGAGGCCGGTGTGGGCGTTGCGTTGTTCGCGAATACCGAAGTGGAAGACAACAAACTCGGAACGGCTTTCCAATTCGAAGACCGCATTGGTTTCGGCCTGCGCTTTAATGGCGGACATGAAGTGGGCATTCGCGCCACTCATTATTCCAACGCTGGTATCAAGTCGACTAACGACGGTATAGAAAGCTACACGCTGCACTACACAATGCCGCTGTAACACCAGACACAAGCGGGCTTACTCGCGAAGGCGTAGTGTCAGTCACTTCAATGCTGGCTGATCCACCGCTTTCGCGAGCAAGCCCGCTCCCACAGAAACCGGGTTGATTTCCTACCGATACGCCGTCGCAATCCCCTGGCGTTCTTCAATGCATTCCGGCGAACCCATCTCGAACTCGCGGCAGATCAGCGGGCGTTTTTCGTAGATGGTGCACATCATGCTGTCGCGATCCAGTGCCGCGCACCAGCCGTCATCGAGCCGCAGCATCACCTCCCCGCCCCATTCGTCGGTGTCGATAAAGCGTTCCGGTACACCTGTGTCGGTGATCAGCATCACTTCCAGCTGACAGCAGCACGCCGCACACGTCGAGCATGTGACGGCAGGTGTAGCGATGTCATGGAGGGGGATGGTTTTCATGGCGCGCAGTGTAAGGCAACCGGGCCGCTCAGGGTTGCCCCTTGATCGGGTCCTTGTGACTCGCCTGGCCTGAGTCGATGTTGGCTTGCACGGTCTCTGTCGATGAAGGCAATGGCCAGAGCGCAGTCATGGATGCGACGGGGAAGGCCATTTCATGGGGCCGTTCGATCAGGTGACTCAGGATATGAGCCGCCGCTTCGTCTGCCGAGCATCGGGCCGGGGTCGAAAAACACTCGTCGAGCCTCAGCGACGGGCTGTCGAAGCCCGGGTGGAACAGCGTTACATCGATGCCCTCACAGGCCAGGTCGACGCGAGCCGACTCGAACAGATAGCGCATCCCGCCAACATCGGCCTCGGCCCGCGACGGTGGCAGGTACGTCGCCGGGCTGGCGATCCCCGCCAGATGGGACGTGGTACCCATGCGCAACAAGGGTAAGGCAACTTCGATGCAGAGGCTGGCAGCCAACAGATTGCTGCGCACGATGTACTCGATGAGCGTGTTGTCGTCGGGCTGGCCGTAGACGTATTCAGCGGTTCCGGCGTTGAGGATGACCGTGTCCAGGGAGCCCCACTGTTGGGCAATGTGCTCGCCGATCTCGCGCACAGTCAGGTTGTCGGTCAAATTGCCGGGCAGCGCCAGTACTTGGCCTGGATAGCGTACCGAAAGGGCTTCGCACGATTGCGCCGAGCGCGAGCTGACGGCCAGGTGCGCACCGGTTTTGAGTATCGCTTCGGCCAACGAAGCGCCGACTCCGTTGCCAGCACCGGTCAGCCAATATCGCCGTGGCGGTCTTGGGCCCATTCCATACTCCTTTTGATCGGGCAGCGCTGAGTCTGATGCAATGCTTTACGATGAAGTCCATATATTTTGTAAGACTATAAGCCACCTGCTTGAAAGTGCATCCCGCCGGTCAGCAATTTTATGTTCGCTAACCGCCCAACTTTACAACTGCAACGTCTTGTCGCGCCGCCAGGTCTCTGAAAGCCGCCAGAGCACGCACCCGGGACTGACTGAGATTGACGATCGCAGGCGGGTAGTTCACCGCTTCAAACAAGCCGCCCTGGGTGTTTGGGTTATGGACCTGTTGCTTGTCGAGATCGTTCAGTTCGGGTAACCAGCGCTTGATGAACAAGCCCTCGCGGTCAAATTTCTCCGACTGGCTCAAAGGATTGAAAATCCGGAACCAGGGCGCCGAGTCCGTTCCGGTGGAGGCGCTCCACTGCCAGCCGCCGTTATTGGCGGCCAGATCGCCGTCGATCAGGTGTTGCATGAAAAAGCGCTCGCCTTCGCGCCAGTCGATCAGCAGGTTCTTGGTGAGGAACATGGCGACGACCATCCGCAAACGGTTATGCATCCAGCCGGTTTCGAGCAATTGGCGCATGGCCGCATCGATGATCGGCAGGCCGGTGCGTGCTTGTTTCCAGGCCGCCAGTTCTTCAGGAGCATTACGCCAGGCCAATGCCTCGGTTTGCGGGCGGAACGCACAATGGCGAGAGACACGTGGATAGCCCACCAGAATGTGTTTATAGAACTCGCGCCAGAGCAATTCATTTATCCACGTCACAGCACCGACGTTTCCGCTCTCGAATTCACCCTGGTTGGCTTGCAGCGCAGCGTGCAGGCACTGACGCGGCGAGACCACGCCGGCCACCAGATAAGCCGAAAGCTGGCTGGTGCCGGGTCTGGCCGGGAAGTCCCGTTCGCTCTGGTAGTAATCGATGTGTTGCTCGACAAACGTATCCAAGCGCCGCCGCGCTTCGTGTTCACCGGCAGGCCAGAGGGCGCGCAGTGCTTCACTGGGTGGGGCGAACCCTTCGACATGCGTCGGCACCGGATCGCTGACAATGCCGGTGGGGGCCTGGCGGGCCGGCGTGGGGACCAGGCTAGGCAACGAGACGTGCAGACGGTTGTAGCAAACCTTGCGGAACTGGCTGAACACCTGGAAATAATTGCCGGTCTTGGTCAGGACGCTGCCGGGCTTGAAGAGCAACTGGTCAAGGTGGCTGTGAAACTCGATGCCCTGGCCCTGCAAGGCTTGGGCAACCTCAGCATCGCGCCGGGTTTCGTTCAGACCGTATTCTTCGTTGACATGCACGGCGCCGATTTTCAGTTCGTGGCACAGCGTGAGCAGTACCTGCGGCGCCTGATCCCAGTGTGGCGCGTGGCGAATCAGCAACGGGATGTTCAACGCGTCCAGGGCCGCACTCAACGATGCGAGGTTGCGCAGCCAGAAATCGATCTTGCAGGCTGCATCGTCATGAGCGCGCCATTGTTCCGGGCTCGGCAGGTACACCGCCACACATGGCCCCCGGGCTGTGGCTGCCGCCAAGGCGGTGTTGTCGTGCAGGCGCAAGTCGTTGCGCAGCCAGATCAGTTGCATGCTGTTTTCCATTTAAAGAAGTGCTCTGCGGCTCAGTTCGCGGTGAGCCGATAACGGATCTTCGGCCCAGCTCACGTCAATCATCGAGACGCCTGTGGATAACCTGGCGTGGTGAATCGACGCGGCCGGGCCGGCGATGATGATCGGGCAGTCGACTCCGCTCAGCAGTTTGGGCAACTGGGACAGGTTGATGGCGTGACTGGAATACAGCAGCACGCCGCGGGCCTTGAGGCGTTCGACCGCCAGGGCCAGTTCGCCTGCCGGTATCGGCCCGTCGAAGACTTCCACCGGGCAATTGGCGCTGCTGGCCAGCCAGGCGGTGAGCCACAGTTGGGGTTCCAGGGGCAGGTCCGAATGATTGACCAGCAGCAACGGCGCGCCGCGCAACTGACGGTTGTTGTGGTAGATCCGGCTGCCGAATTTGCTGCGCAGCCAGGCGTGCAGAGACAGACGTTCCAGTTGCGCACCAAACTGGCCCTGCCAGCGCAATTGCAGCTCGGCCAGCAAGGGCAACAGCAACTGTTCGCACACTGTCCAAGGCGGGTACAGGGCCATCGCCTGGTTGACCAAATCATCGATCTGACGCTCGGCCAACTGCGTCACGGCCAGCACAAGGGCGTGGCGCTGACGCTGCCAGTCGTTTTCCAGCGGTTCAGTCGGCGGCTGTGGTGTGTCGAGCAAGGGCTTGATCTTGCTCACGGCTACACCGCGATCGATCCAGGTGAGGATGCGCAGGATCCGTTGCACGTGCTCGGCATTGAACAACCGGTGACCTTTGGGCGTGCGGTGCGGCACGATCAAGCCATAACGGCGCTCCCAGGCCCGCAGCGTGATGGCGTTGACACCGGTTTGCCGGGCGACTTCGCGTATGGGCAGCCAGCCCTGCGCCAGGGCTTTGGCGAAGTCGGCCCCCAGGTCTTCGCTGGCACTGGAATCGGGTTGGCCCTTCGTCAAATGGCGTTCCTCAAACTGAGGTTTTCCGGGTGCGGTTGCAGATAGACCTGCTGCGCCAGATAAGGATCGGGGTGTTGGCGCAAGTGGTGCTTGAGCAAGGTCAGCGGCACCACCAGCGGCACGATGCCGAGGCGATACTGCCCGATGAGATGCTGCACTTCCTGCTTGTCTTGCGCACTGATGGCGCGCTTGAGGTAACCGCTCAGGTGCTGCAGCACATTGGTGTGGGTGCGACGGGTGGCGCATTTCTTCAAGGCCGCCATCAGCGCGCTGAAGTAGCGCGGGCCCAGTTCGTCGGGGTCGGCTTTGCCCATGTTGCCGAGCAGGTTACCCAAGGCCTTGTATTGCACCGGGTTGTGGGCCATCAGCAAATATTTGTAGCGCGAATGGAATTCGATCAGATCGCGTCGGGTCAGGCCTTGTCGTCGCAGCGGTTGCCAGGCGGCATAGGCGAACACCCGGGTCAGGAAGTTCTCTCGCAGCACGGGGTCGTTGAGGCGACCGTCTTCCTCCACCGGAAGATCGGGATGGCACTGGCAAAAGGCCTGGGCATAAATGCCACGTCCGCCGCCGTCCTGTGGCACGCCGTTGTGATCATAGACTTTGACCCGCTCCAGCCCGCAGGACGGTGACTTCTGCATGAAAATGTAGCCGCAGATATCATCCAGTTCCTCGGCCATCCACTGCCCGTAATCGGCCAATGGCCGGGTTACGTTGAGGTCACGGTTTACCGTGCCGACCGCGTCGGGGTGTTCGGGATGGCCCACCAGCCGGATCGGCTCCCGAGGAATGCCCAGACCAATGGCGACTTCAGGGCACACCGGCACGAAATCGAAGTAATCGACCAGGGTACGACTGCACAGCTGTGATTGTTTATGCCCGCCGTTAAAGCGAACTTCAGCACCCATCAAGCAGGCGCTGATGGCGATTTTCGGTTGGGTGACGGCTTCGCTGGGCATGGGCGACCTCTGGATTTACAATGTTGTACAAGTAATAATTTATGTACAACCTGTTTTATCTTAGGTCAGAACGTGTACAAGTCAAACTATTTTGTATAAGTGTCCGTGTATGAGCGGGCGGCGTTGATATTTTTTCGCAGATGGGCTGCTGTCTCTTTCGACAGCAGCGGGTAGCGCAGGGTGACGCGATCTACTGCAAGCTGGCGTGCAACCGGCGTGCAGCTTCCTGGCCGCTGAGCCAGGCGCCTTCGACCCGGCCGGAAAGGCACCAGTCGCCGCACACATAGAGGCCCAGGTCGGCGTCGGCCAGGGCGCCCCATTCATGGTTGCCAGCGGGGCGGGCGTAGAGCCAGCGATGGGCCACACTGAAGCTCGGGGCCGGCATCGCGCTGTGCAGCAGTTCGGCGAAGGCGCCGTGCAAGTGTTCGATCACCGCTTCTTTGGGCATGTCGATGTGTTTGCGGCTCCAGTCGCTGGTGGCGTGCAGCACCCAGGTATCGAGCTTGCTGTCGCGTCCTGGTTTGCTGCGGTTGCGGGCCAGCCAGTCGAGCGGGCTGTCCTGCACGAAGCAGCCTTCCATGGGGGTATCCAGTGTTTTTTCGAAAGCCAGCGCCACCGCCCAGGTCGGGTCCATTTTCACGCCAGCCGCTACCCCGGCCAGTTTTGGTACGGCCGCCAGCAATGCGGTGGCCTGGGGCGCGGGCGTGGCGATGACAACCTGGCCGAAGGGGCCGTGGGTGAAACCTTCCGCGTCCTGCAAGTGCCAGTGTTCCTGGCCGCGAAACACTTCGGTGATCCGGCAGGAGAACTGCACTTGCAACTCGCCGAGCAGGGCGCGGGTGATAGCACTCATGCGCGGGGTGCCGACCCAGCGGGTCTGCTCGTCCGGCGAAGGGCTCAGGTGCCCGCCCTGGAAATTATAGAGTTGCGGGTTCCATTCCGCGGCCCAGCCGTTGGCCTGCCAGCGCTGGACTTCCGTGACAAAGCGGCGATCGCGGGCGGTGAAGTATTGGGCGCCCATGTCCAGCGCGCCGGCATCGCTGCGTTTGCTCGACATGCGACCGCCACTGCCGTGGCTTTTATCGAAGAGTTGAACGATATGCCCGGTCTCCGTTAGGGCCTGGGCGGCTGAGAGTCCGGCGATGCCGGTGCCGATGATTGCGATAGGTACGGTCATGAGGGCCTCGTTTACCTTTCTGCACAGACTACGCCGTCGTTTAAACCTGTACAATTGGGCTTTTTGGTATAAGTTTTACCGTTCGCATTCTGACAGGGTGTCCTATTGTTAAACACAGACCCCGCCCGATACGAAAAATCCCTGCTTATAAAAATAGACTAATGGGCCGAGTAAAACGCGATGCGAGGAACATCTCATGCACATATTGCTGACCGGCGGTACTGGTTTGATCGGACGTCAGCTCTGCCGCCACTGGTTGGAGCAGGGACATCGCCTGACAGTATGGAGTCGCCGACCTGAAGAGGTGGCGAAAATCTGTGGAGCGCAGGTGCGGGGAATCACCAAACTCGATGAGATTCGTGAGCCGGTGGACGCGGTGGTCAACCTCGCGGGTGCGCCGATTGCCGATCGCCTCTGGACCCACAAACGCAAGATGCTGTTGTGGAGTAGCCGCATCACCCTCACAGAGGTCTTGTTGGCATGGCTGGAGCGTTGCGAGCAGAAACCGCAGGTGTTGATTTCCGGTTCCGCGGTGGGCTGGTACGGCGACGGCGGCGAGCGGGAGCTGACCGAGGCGTCGGGGCCGGTCAGCGAGGATTTCGCCAGCCAGTTGTGTATCGCTTGGGAAGAAACTGCGCAACGGGCCGAGGCCATGGGCATACGTGTGGTGCTGGTTCGCACCGGCCTGGTCCTGTCCGCCGAGGGCGGTTTTTTGTCGCGGTTGCTACTGCCCTTCAAACTGGCGCTGGGTGGGCGTATCGGCAGCGGTCGGCAGTGGATGCCGTGGATTCACATTGACGATCAAATCGCCCTGATTGATTTTCTTCTGCATCGCTTTGATGCCAGCGGTCCCTATAATGCCTGCGCTCCGAACCCGGTGCGTAACCGCGATTTTGCCAAGACCCTGGGACGTGCGTTGCATCGGCCGGCCGTGGTGCCGATGCCAGAACTTGCGTTGAAAGTTGCACTGGGGGAATTGTCATTGCTGTTGCTGGGCGGCCAGCGCGCCACGCCGACCCGATTGCAGGCGGCGGGTTTCACATTCCGGTTCACTGATTTGCCTGCGGCCCTGGACGATTTATCGGGCCGCCTTTGAAATAGGACGTTGCATGACCGATCACGCGTTGCTTCTGGTGAATCTGGGTTCGCCTGCTTCCACCTCGGTGGCCGATGTGCGCCGCTACCTCAATCAATTCCTGATGGACCCGTACGTCATCGATCTGCCCTGGCCGGCGCGGCGGTTACTGGTGTCGCTGATCCTGATCAAGCGGCCCGAGCAATCGGCCCACGCTTATGCGTCGATCTGGTGGGAGGAGGGATCACCGCTGGTGGTGCTCAGCCGTCGACTGCAGCAGGCGATGACCGCGCAATGGACCCAGGGCCCGGTGGAGTTGGCGATGCGTTATGGCGAGCCGTCCATTGAATCGACACTGGTGCGCCTGGCGAGCCAGGGCCATAGGAAGATCACGTTGGCGCCGTTGTACCCGCAGTTCGCTGACAGCACCGTGACCACGGTGATCGAAGAAGCCAAGCGAGTGGTGCGGGATAAGAAGCTCAATGTGCAGTTTTCAATTCTCCAGCCGTTCTATGATCAGCCGGAATACCTCGATGCCCTGGTTGCCAGCGCCAAGCCGTATCTGGTGCAGGATTACGATCATCTGTTGCTGAGTTTCCACGGCTTGCCGGAACGGCACCTGACCAAGCTCGATCCCACGGGGTTCCATTGTTTCGAGGATGCCAATTGCTGCAAGAACGCGCCGCCAGAGGTCATGGCCACTTGTTACCGCGCTCAATGCATTCGCACCGCCGAACTGTTCGCCCAGCGCATGGGGCTGGTGGATGGCAAATGGTCGGTGTCGTTCCAGTCGCGGCTGGGCCGTGCCAAGTGGATCGAACCCTACACCGAAGCGCGCCTGGACGAACTGGCCAAAAGCGGCGTGAAGAAAGTGCTGGTGATGTGCCCGGCGTTCGTGGCCGATTGCATCGAAACCCTGGAAGAAATCGGTGACCGCGGGCGCGAGCAGTTCCGCGAGGCGGGAGGCGAGGAGCTGGTGCTGGTGCCGTGTCTCAATGACGCGCCGCAGTGGGCCGAGGCATTGAGCACTCTATGTGAACGGGCGCCCATAGCTCTATAAATTCAAGGGCCAATCGCGAGCAGGCTCGCTCCCACAGTGGATCTCGAGTGGTCACAAAATTTGTGTCCACAACAGATCCCCCTGTGGGAGCGAGCCTGCTCGCGATAGCTATCTGACTGACAACAAAAACCTCAAACTTGAGTCAGATCCGCGGTTCATCCGCCTTCTCCTGCTTCCAACTGTCATTGCCCGGCAGGATCAGGTTCAGCGCTATCGCCACCACCGCGCACAGCGCGATGCCTTTGAGGCCGAAGTCGTCCGGGCCGGTGCCGGTGCCCACCAGCACACCGCCGATGCCGAACACCAGCGTCACCGAAACGATCACCAGGTTGCGCGCTTCCCCCAGGTCGATCTTGTGGCGGATCAGCGTGTTCATGCCCACTGCCGCGATCGAGCCGAACAACAGGCACAGAATCCCGCCCATCACCGGCACCGGGATGCTTTGCAGCAATGCGCCGAACTTGCCGATGAACGCCAGGCTGATGGCGAAGATCGCCGCCCAGGTCATGATTTTCGGGTTGTAGTTCTTGGTCAGCATCACCGCGCCAGTGACTTCGGCGTAGGTGGTGTTGGGTGGGCCACCGAACAGGCCGGCTGCGGTGGTGGCGATGCCATCGCCGAGCAGGGTGCGGTGCAGTCCGGGTTTTTTCAGGTAGTCGCGACCGGTCACGCTACCCACGGCAATCACACCGCCGATGTGTTCGATGGCCGGTGCCAGGGCCACCGGCACGATGAATAGGATCGCCTGCCAGTTGAACTCCGGTGCGGTGAAGTTTGGCAAGGCGAACCAGGGGGCGGCGGCGATTTTGGCGGTATCCACGACACCGAAGAAAAACGCCATGGCAAACCCCACCAGCACGCCGGAAATGATCGGCACCAGGCGGAAAATGCCTTTGCCGAACACCGCGACGATCAGGGTGGTAAGCAAGGCTGGCATCGAAATCAGCATCGCCGTTTGATAATGAATCAGCTCAGTGCCGTCGCCGGCCTTGCCCATCGCCATGTTGGCGGCAATCGGCGCCATCGCCAGACCGATGGAAATGATCACCGGGCCAATGACCACCGGCGGCAGCAGCCGGTCGATGAACCCAGTGCCTTTGATCTTCACTGCCAGGCCCAGGAACGTATAGACGAAACCGGCCGCCATCACGCCGCCCATGGTCGCTGCCAGGCCGAACTGGCCTTTGGCGAGAATGATCGGGGTGATGAACGCAAAGCTCGACGCCAGGAACACCGGCACCTGACGCCCGGTAACGATCTGGAACAGGAGCGTCCCCAGGCCTGCGGTGAACAGCGCTACGTTGGGGTCCAGCCCGGTGATCAGCGGCATCAATACCAGCGCGCCGAAGGCGACGAACAGCATCTGTGCGCCGGACAGCACCTGGCGCCAGAGCGGATCGTTGAACTCATCCTGCATGCTCAAGCGTCCTTCTGCTTGGTGCCGAAGATCTTGTCGCCGGCATCGCCCAGGCCCGGGATGATGTAGCCGTGCTCGTTGAGTTTCTCATCGATGGAAGCGGTGTAAATGGTGACGTCAGGGTGAGCGTCATGCACGGCCTTGATGCCTTCCGGGGCAGCCACCAGCACCATGGCGCGGATGTCCCGGCAACCGGCCTTTTTCAGCAGGTCGATGGTGGCGACCATCGAGCTGCCGGTGGCGAGCATCGGGTCGATGATCATTGCCAGGCGCTCGTCGATTTCCGGCACCAGTTTTTCCAGGTAGGTGTGAGCCTGCAGGGTCTGTTCGTTGCGAGCCACGCCCACGGCGCTGACCTTGGCCCCCGGGATCAGGCTCAGCACGCCTTCGAGCATGCCGATGCCGGCGCGCAGGATCGGCACCACGGTGATCTTCTTGCCAGCGATTTTTTCCACTTGGACCGTTCCGGCCCAGCCGTCGATTTCATAGGATTCCAGCGGCAGGTCTTTGGTGGCTTCGTAGGTGAGCAGTGCTCCGACTTCCTGGGCGAGCTCGCGGAAGTTCTTTGTGCTAATGTCGGCGCGGCGCATCAGGCCGAGTTTGTGTCTGATCAGCGGATGGCGGATCTCGAGAATGGGCATGGTGAAGGCTCCGGCGGCGGGCAAAAAAACCGGCCTAGATTAATCTATCCGAGGGTGTTGTCCTATAGACAATACAGAACGTTAGTCCACAAACGCTTGATCTGGCCGGGCGGGATGCGTACCTTTGCCCGTTTTTCCGAACCCGTCCCTCCCCTCAACTTCCCTTGGAGAGCGCCATGTCCGCTGATCTCGAGCATATCCGTCAAATCATGCGAGAGGCTGACTGCCTGTACACCGACGCCGAAGTCGAAGCGGCCATCGCCCGTGTCGGTGCGCAAATCAACGATCAACTGGCCGATACCAACCCGGTGGTGTTCTGCGTCATGAACGGCGGGCTGATTTTCTCCGGCAAGCTGCTGACCTATCTGAACTTCCCATTGGAAGCGTCCTACCTGCACGCCACCCGTTATCGCAACGAAACCAGCGGCGGCGACCTGTTCTGGAAAGCCAAGCCGGAAGTTTCGTTCATCGACCGCGACGTGCTGATCATCGACGACATCCTCGACGAAGGTCATACCCTGGGCGCCATCATCGACTTCTGCAAACACGCCGGCGCCCGAGCAGTGCACACCGCTGTGCTGATCGACAAGGACCACGACCGCAAGGCCCGTCCTGACCTGAAGGCCGACTTCGTTGGTCTGCCGTGCATCGACCGCTACATCTTTGGCTACGGTATGGATTACAAAGGTTACTGGCGCAACGCCAACGGTATTTTTGCCGTCAAAGGCATGTAATCAATGACCCGGCCGGGCTTTCTGGATCAAGCACTGTTCGATGAATTGGCCGAGAAAGCCACGGCCAGCCCTCGCGGGCGGCAACACCATACGTTTCATCAGATGCACGAGCCCTGCCATCGCATGGTGGTTGGCTTGCAGCCCTGCACTTACATACCGCCGCATCGCCATCTGGATGCCGACAAGGCTGAAACGCTGCTGGTGCTCAAGGGCCGGCTCGGTGTGTTGGTTTTTGACGAAGCCGGTACGTTGGTGGACAAGCGCATCCTGCAGGCCGGCGGCGATTGCCTCGGTGTCGACCTGCCGGCGGGGATGTATCACAGCTTGGTGGTGTTGGAAGCCGACAGTATGATGTTCGAATGCAAGGCCGGTCCCTACCGGCCTGTGGGTGAAGGTGAACTGGCTCACTGGGCGCCCCGTGAAGGCGAGGTCGGTGGGGCAGAGTACCTGGCCTGGATGCGCGCCCAGTTCGACTGAGCGCGAGCAAGCCCGCTCACCACGGATCAAACACGTCTTGAATGGGCAGTGCTATCGGCAGCGAGCCATTGCTCGCTTTTGATCCGCGCCTGTTCCAGGGTTTGCACATAGGCCAGTTGGCGCTGCTCGCGATGAATGCCGGCACGGCGCAACTTCAGCCTTACCCGTGGCGCGGTCGCCACCAGAATCAGGCCGATGCCCTGCTTGCGGTAGTCCTTCAGGATGTTTTCAAAAGCGGCCAGCGCGGTCATGTCGAGCATCGGCACGGCGCTCATTTCCACCACCACCACTCGAATCCCCGGATCGAACTTGCGCAGCACATCCAGGGCTTTTTCTGCCGCGCCGAAAAACAGCGGCCCACGAATCCCATAGCAGCGAACATGCTCGGGCATGTCTAGCAACGCTTGATGAAAGTGGCGTGGCAGTTCGGCGCTGTCGGTCAGCTCGCTCATGCGCTTGATGAACAGCCCGGCGGCCAGCAGCAGGCCGACGGCGACGGCCATGACCATGTCGAACAGCACGGTCAGGCTCAGGCAGGTCAGCAGCACCAGCACGTCGCTGCGCGGGGCGATGCGCAAGGTGTGCAGCACGTGCCCGGCTTCGCTCATGTTCCAGGCCACCATCACCAGCAGCGCCGCCAGTGCCGCCATGGGCAGGTAGCTGAACAGCGGCGCCAGCAGCACAATCGCCACCAGCACCACCAGGCTGTGAATGATCGCAGCCAGCGGTGAAGAAGCGCCGCTGCGTACATTGGTGGCGCTGCGGGCGATGGCTGCGGTGGCGGTGATGCCGCCGAACAGCGGCGCCACCAGATTGCCCAGGCCCTGGCCTATCAATTCGGCGTTGGGGTCGTGTTTGCTGCCGGTCATGCCGTCCGCCACCACTGCGCACAACAGCGACTCGATGGCGCCAAGCATGGCGATAGCGAAGGCAGGCGCCAGCAATTGGCGGATCAGGTCATAGGAAAGAGTCAAGGGCTGACCCTGGCCGTCCGGCAAATTCCATGGCCAGTCGAAGCTCGGCAAAAACGGTGGGATGCCGGGGTAGCTGATGCCATCGACGACGTAACTGAAGCGCTCACCCAATGTCGCAATCGGCCATCCGCCATGCTCCATTGCCAGCCCCAGCAGCGCCCCGACCAGCAACGCAACCAGATGCCCGGGAATGCGCGGCACCCAGCGCGGCCAGACGATCAATACCGCCAGGCATGTGATGCCGATCAGGCCGTCGCCGAGGTGGGCGCTGGGCAGTGCCATGATCAACTCGCCCAACTGTTCGATGTAATGTCGGGCTTGGCCTGCGGTGGTCAGGCCCAGCAGGTCTTTGAGTTGCAAGGTGGCGATGACCACGCCGATCCCGGCAGTGAAACCGAGGATGACGGGATAGGGAATGTATTGGATCAACCGCCCGGCCCGCATCAGCCCCAGGGCGATCAGAATCAGGCCGGCGAGCATCGTGCACAGCAGCAGGCCACCCAGGCCGTATTGCTGGGTGATGGGCAGCAGGATCACCACGAACGCCGCCGTCGGCCCGCTCACGTTGAAACGCGAGCCGCCGGTGAGGGCGATCAGGGGGGCGGCCACCAGCACCGTGTACAAGCCGTGTTGAGGCGGCACGCCGACGGCGATTGCCAGGGCCATGGCCAAGGGGATGGCGATGATGCCGACGGTCAGCCCCGCCACGAGATCGCCACGCAGGCGCTCAATGGTGTAGCCGGAGCGCCAGGCCTGACGCCAGGCAGCGAATAAGGGTGGGGCGGAGAAGGACATAGGCACTCCACGCGTGAAGGGTCGGGGTAGATACTTAACCTGTGGCGAGGGAGCTTGCTCCCGCTCGAGTGCGTAGCACTCGCAAATTCAGGGGTTGCTGCGCAACCCAGCGGGAGCAAGCTCCCTCGCCACAAAGCATACGCTGGTAGGCAAGGCGGATGGCCCTTTGAGTATGCCGCGCCCGAGGCTCGGAAGTATTGACCAGATCGTTTATTTTTACCGTCGGTGCTCATGCTAGAGTGCCGGGCCAAGACCCTGGAGCCTGTCATGACTGTATCGATCCGTCGTTGCGCTGCTCTGCTGCTGATGTCCAGCCTGCCCCTGGCGGCCGTTGCTGCGCCGATGCACAGCCAGTTCCTGCCGCCCGATGACCTGGTGTTGCGTCAGGAAGCGCCCGAACAGCAGCAGTTACTGCAGGTCACCGAGTATTCGGTGGTACTGGGCAATCAGCGTCAGTCCAACCAGCAGCCGATCCCCGTCACTTCACCGCTGCTGGTGCGCCTCAAGGGCAAGCCCATGAATAAAGGCGCCACCCTCAATCAGGTGATCCTTAACTTCGACATCGAAAGCAAAAGCCTGAAGAAGCCGGTTTTCGACGAAGCCAGCAAGACCCTGACGCTGTCTTATCCCCAGGCTCAGTACCGGGTGGTCATCGATCTATTGCGCAATAATACGGTGTACGTGCAGTTCCTCAGCTACGCCAACGGCCATATCTGGGCCGACCTGCACACCGGCGCCGAACGCTCGCGTTGAGCCCCGAGGCCTGCCGGGGGTAAACTGCCCGCCCCGTGAACTGTGCGAGCTGGAGCCGGCAATGCGTAAAGACAAGAAACAAGTGATTGGTGACGAGATTGGCGATGAACAGATCAAGCTGTTCCTCAATTTCAAACCGGTCGATGCCACTTCGCCGTCGCTGCACAAACTGATCAAGGCCTACCGTGGCCTGCGGGTCGACGACTTCGAGCGGTTCCTGACGTTCTTCGTCGAAGCCGGTTACGACCTCAACGGCAAGGATGAACACGGTAACGATTTTGTTGCGTTGATCCAGGATCAGCGTAATGCCGAGGAATACATTGAGTTGATCAATAAGGCGCGTGGCTGATTGATCCTGGGCCTGCTTCGCAGGCCAGCGGAAGCAAGCTCCCTCGCCACGAAAGCCTCTCCCATAAAAAACGCCCCGCTCTCAGAAAGAGCGGGGCGTTTTTTTAGGCGGCTGAATCAAGCGTAGCTTTGGGTCTCGTTGCTTTCTTCAACCAGTTCCAGCGCAACGTTGTTCTGCGCATTGATCTTGCGATACAGCGCCGCGTCGGTTTCCAGCACTTTTTCCCGAGCCGGGAAGATTTCCGCCAGCTTGGCAGCCCACTCACCCTTGGCTTTGTCCGGGAAGCAGCGTTCGATCAGGTCCAGCATGATCGAAACGGTCACCGAAGCGCCTGGCGAGGCGCCGAGCAGGGCGGCGAGGGTGCCGTCCTTGGCCGCTACCAGTTCGGTACCGAACTGCAGGACGCCGCCTTTTTTCGGGTCTTTCTTGATGATCTGTACCCGTTGGCCGGCCACTTCCAGGCGCCAGTCCTCGGCTTTCGCCTCGGGGTAGAAACGACGCAGGGATTCCAGGCGTTGCTCCATGGACTGCATCACTTCGCTGATCAGGTACTTGGTCAGGTCCATGTTGTCCCGGGCCACGGCCAGCATCGGGCCGATGTTGCCGGCGCGTACCGACAGCGGCAGGTCCATGAGCGAGCCGTGCTTGAGGAACTTGGTGGTGAAACCGGCGTATGGCCCGAACAGTAGGGATTTCTTGCCGTCGACCACGCGGGTGTCCAGGTGTGGCACGGACATTGGTGGCGAGCCCACCGCGGCCTGGCTGTAGACCTTGGCCTGGTGATGCTTGACCACTTCGGGGTTGTCGCAACGCAGCCACTGGCCGCTGACCGGGAAGCCGCCGAAGCCCTTGCTTTCTTCGATGCCCGAGGCTTGCAGCAGCGGCAGCGCCGCGCCGCCGGCGCCCAGGAACACAAATTTGGCGTCGACTTCGCGGCTGCTGCCGGAATTGACGTCCTTGATGCTCACGGTCCAGCCACTGCCGTTGCGCTTGAGGCCGGTGACGCGCTTGCAGTATTTGATCTGGGTGTCCGGGGCGCTACCCAAGTGCTGGAGCAACTGATTGGTCAGGGCGCCGAAGTTGACGTCGGTGCCGTTCATGACGCGGGTGGCGGCGACGACTTCGTCAGTCGGCCGGCCTGGCATCATCAGGGGCATCCACTCGGCCATCAGGGCCTTGTCTTCGGTGTATTCCATGTCGGCGAAGGCGTGATGCTGGTGCATCAGCTCAAAGCGCTTCTTCAGGAACGAAACGCCTTTCTCACCCTGCACGAAGCTCAGGTGTGGCACCGGGGCAATGAAGGATTTGGATGAGCCGAACGTGCCTTTTTTGGTCAGGTAGGTCCAGAACTGCTTCGACACCTCGAACTGGGTGTTGATGTGCACGGCTTTCTTGATGTCGACATTGCCATCGGCTGCCTGAGGCGTGTAGTTCAGCTCACACAGACCGGCGTGGCCGGTACCGGCGTTGTTCCACGGGTTGGAACTCTCCGCGGCACCGGAATCCATCAGCTCGACGACTTCCAGCGAGATCGCGGGGTCGAGCTCTTTGAGCAGAACGGCCAGGGTGGCACTCATGATGCCGGCCCCTACCAGAACTACATCGACTGCTTCTTTATGCGCCATTTAACGCGTCTCCAAAATCTGCAGCACCAAATTGTCGGCATAGCGGCCAGGATTGGCGGGGCAGGTCAGTTGCGCCCCAGGTACCCGTGGCCAGGATCGCCATGTCCGAATCTTCGCAATTTTTTGCAACTACTACGGATGCATGCAGCCTGGCCTCAAGAGTCACATGAACTCATTTAAGCGACGGGCGGGCAATTCGACTTATGGCCGAGACATCCGTTCGTGCAACCAAATCCGTAGCGGACAGGCTTCAGGCGCCGGTTCTTGAGCGATATCCGGTCCTGTGTCGTTGGGCTGTTTCAGACGCTAATGGTGCTTGTTCAGACGCAAAACTCTTCATTTGCTCGCCACACTCTCGTGAAGTTGTGAAAACCCGTTTTTTCACGCTCTTTTGAAGACGTGAACCTCAAAAAAGGGCTGTCCCAGCCTGGCACCGCGCCCGGTTTGGTTGCCCCCATGTAATACATGACAGGCAAAACGGGCAGACAGCTCAGTGACCGAGCGTAATGACAGCTCTGCAGATTCGCGAAAAGTGGTGATTTGCCCAGAAACAGCAGGTGCGCCAGCTTCACTCGATCTGTGTGGGCGGCTCTCTGTGGGCGATGCGGGGTGCCAATACAAGCGCATTAGCGGTGTTGCGAGGCCCGATCAGGAGACGTCCTTATAATCGGGGGGAGATTGTATCGAAGAAACGCAGGGAAATGGTCGTGTTTAATGACTTTTATTAGCCGTCCGGTCAGATGGCCAACAGCTGCCGACTACGTGAGCGAGTGCGAAGCGGTTTCACGCGAGCGCTGGCGGGCAATGGCTGGTGCAGCCAGTTGAGACGGATCTCTTCGATTTCCACCCAGCCTTCGCCCATCGGTTGCAGATTGCACTGTTTGAACGCCTGGCAGCGGCCGTTGCGGTCCAGCAGGGCGAAGCTGCGATGATGTGGGCGCGGGGTGAACAGGGAAATGAGAAAACGCATGGTCGGATACCGGATCGGGGAGCTTGTGACTAGCCTGACAGCCGGCCATGACATGACGGTGTACGGACCGTGACAATGGGGTGACAGGAACCGGTAATCACGGCCCGTGTCAGACATTTCAGTATTCATCGTGCGGCGCTAGTTCACGGCGATGGCGCACCGCTATACTGCCGGCCTGTTTGTGCCCGATTCTGGAGAGAAGAGCATGTTGCAACGCCTGTTGTTCGGTTTGATCGCTGTGGCCAGTCTAACCCTCGTCGGCTGCGCCCACAGCCCGCAACAACTTAACCCGGAGCCCAAGCTCAATGCCCAACTGGCGCCTGTAGGTCGTGGCCAGCCGGTGGTGGTGCGGGTAGTGGATGGTCGTCCGTCGCCGACGCTCGGCACCCGGGGTGGGCTGTATCCGGAAACCAGCGTGATCACGGTACAGGGTGCGCAGATTCTGCCCAAGCTGCAGGCCCAGGCCGAAGCAGCCGTGCGTTTGCTGGGTTTCACCCCTACCGCGAACGCAATGAATGCGCCGC
This sequence comes from Pseudomonas sp. LBUM1664, assembly GCF_059695895.1. Classification (NCBI taxonomy): domain Bacteria; kingdom Pseudomonadati; phylum Pseudomonadota; class Gammaproteobacteria; order Pseudomonadales; family Pseudomonadaceae; genus Pseudomonas; species Pseudomonas sp. LBUM1664. Next base: position 1,110,766 of record NZ_CP166791.1, read on the forward strand.
AACTGACCGTCACCCTGGCTGAGCTCAAGTACCAGTCGCCCAAGGAAGGCATGTACGTGACCGAAGCCACCATCGGCGCGACGTTCCGTTCCGACGTGCAGAACGCCAGCCGCCGTTACAGCGGTCGTTATGGTGCTTCGCTGGACCAGCGCTTCGGCATGGCGCCTAACCAGGACACCAACACCAAGCTGGTCAGCGACGTATTGAGCGATGCCCTGACCCGGTTGTTCAAAGACCCGACCATTGGTCAAGTGCTGGCTGAGTAAGGTTTCGATCTGTTGATCGTTCCCACGCGCTGATCTGGGAACGATCAAGCCCGCATTGGCGGGCTTTTTTGTGGGCGCGGCCTTTATGCCGCCTGCGAATACAACTCCAGCACGCTGATCCCGGTCAGCAGGTCTGTCTCGGGCAGATCGGCGTGTTGATGGCCGCCGAGGGCGCAATACACCAGCCAATGCCGATCCTGTACGTTGAAGGACAGGCTGCCGACGAGGTTCTGTTGTTCTTCGCTGGGGCTGATGAGATAGAGACGATCCTGGTTTTCGGCGTGCAGCATGACGGGTTCCGTGCAGGTTTGAAGGGCGACAGAGTGGCCTGTTCATATGACGAAACCGTGACGGGCGAAATTAACCGGGCAGTGTGGAACAGGATCGTTACTGGTCGGAAAAAGCGGGGCAGGGCGGCGGGCTTTCGGTAGAATCTGCGTCGTGTTCGTAGGTCCCGGGCGCGTCCTGTCCGTTTTTCGCTTGAGGTTCGTGATGTCGCTGCATCTGCTTTCGTTGTTCTCTGCCCACCCCGCCAAACTGATCAACCTGCTCGCGTTGCTGTTTGCCTGCCCTGGCGGCTGGGTGCTGCACGCCACGCGCCGTCGTGAACAACGGGCGCGGGCCTGCCTTGAAGCGCGCAATGGCAATGGCAATGAACGATTCGAAGCGCTGCTGGATCTGGCCACCCAGCGCATGAACCGGTTTTTCTATCGGTTCGGGTTTGCCTGCCTCGCGCTGGCGTTGCTGGTGTCGTGGGTCAGCACGCAGTTCTGATCGCTGTGGCATGACCGTGTGTGGTGGCAAACGCGCTTGTTGAGGCAGGCGCTTTTGTGGCGAAGGAGCTTGCTCCCGCTGGGCTGCGAAGCAGCCCCTCGAAAGATCAACCAAAAGCTCTTATTTAACCGCCAGCCCGATGGCGATTGCTGCGTAATCGAGCGGGAGCAAGCTCCCTCGCCACAACAAACTCCCCGCCACAGGGAGTGTCACGCTCCCGCAAATGCTGCCTTACAGCGCCAGCCCCGCCTTGACCCGATACTGATTACGCACCGGCGTCGCATATTGCAGCACCAGGAACGGTCGGTGTTCCTGCGGGCAAGCGTCCAACCGGCGTTGCCATTCTTCCTCGGCCTTGGCCAGTTCGTCGGCACCAAACACCTCGGCCGCCGTCGGAACCTGTAACAGCGGATCGGCGTCGGCCCATTGGGCATAAGCCAGGTAATGCACGGGAAACAGGCGATAGCCGCCGAGAATCTGCCGATCCATTTCCTGGGCCAATTGCTTGGTGTCCTCGAACAACTCGGTGATCGGCGCGGCGAAGTTCACGTGGACCCGACCCTTGTAGCCGGTAATGCCCGTGGCGATGCTCACGTCATCCTCGCCCGGCGCCTTGGTGTAGGTGCCGGTGGTGGCGCGGATGTACAACTCGCGGGCCTTGGCCTGGTCGCAGGGGTCGTATTCGTAGCTGATCGACACCGGCGTGAGGTTCAGCGACTGGATGACTTCGCCAAACGGCTCGTCCTTGCGGCTCATGTGGAACATCTTGAGGATCGCCGATTCGGTACGGTCGTCACCGTCCTTGGCTCGACCCTCGGCCTGGGCGATCCAGATGGAGGCGCAATCGTTGCGGATCGAGTGGTTGATGTACGCCGACAGCAACTGGTACGCCGCCATTTTTTCCCGTCGCCCGGTGATGGAGCGATGCACAATGAAGCTCTTGTTCAGGCGCATCAGGTCGCTGACAAAAGGCTTTTGCAGCAGGTTATCGCCAATGGCGATGCGTGGGGTCGGCAGACCGGCGTGGTACACGGCATAGTTGACGAAGGCCGGGTCCATCACGATGTCGCGGTGATTGGCGATGAACACATACGCACTGCCGGACTTGAATTGCTCCACTCCGGTGTACGTCACGCCATCGGTGGCGCGCTCGATGGTGTGGTCGACGTAGAGCTCCACCTTGTCCTGCAACGTGGCCACGGTCGTCACGCCGGCGAACTCACGACGCAACCTTTGCGCTATAAGAGGTTTGAGCATCCAGCCGAAAGCACCGGCCAGACGCGGGAAGCGGAAGTGGGTGAGGATATCTAGAAACGCCTTGTCGCCGAGCAGCCGTGCCAGCACTGCTGGGACTTCGCTGTCGTCGTAAGGTCGGATGGCATCGAATTCGCCCATCATGCTCTCTTGTAGGAAACGGCTAGGGTAAGTAAAAGTTCGATCGAGAACCGACAGGGCACGGTCTGGAAAATAAGCCAGACAAAAATAGCCCTGCAAATAGACCGGCGATTATACGCACAAGTCACTTGGGAGACCGCGATGCTGGAAACCGCTCTGTATGATTGTCCGTACTGTGGTGAAGAGGTTGACACTTGCCTGGACCTGTCCGGCGGCGATCAGACCTATATCGAGGACTGTCAGGTTTGTTGCAAGCCCATAAAGTTTGTGCTGCAAGTCCACGGTGAGGAGTGGCATCTCGAGGTCTTTAGCGAAAACGATTGATGGGGGCGCCCATGCAGCGAATCTACGAGCTGGAAAACCTGATGGAAGGCGAGTTGCTGCAAGGCATGCTCGCCAGCGAAGGCATCACGGCGCACCTGGTGGGCCGTGATCTGCTGGGCGGTGCCGGGGAATTGCCGATGCATGGCCTGCTGGGGCTGGCGGTAGAGGATGACCAGGCGCAATACGCCCGGGAGCTGATCGCCGCATACAATGCCGCGCTGCCGATGCCCGGTGATGAACTGGACAGCTACCCCGGCACCCTGGTCTGTTAGGCTGGCGGCCGTTTGAACAAGAGTCGTGTTGCCCCATGTGTGGACGTTATGCCCTGTTTCGCTGGAACCCCGCCTTCGCGGCCTTGCCCGGCTTCCCCGCCGATCAGAAGGCCCAATGGAATATTTCGCCCAACGATTCGGTGCTGATGCTGCGTGCTAGCGCCGAGGGCCAGCGCGAACTGGCTCGGGCGCGCTGGGGGCTGACGCCGCCGTGGCTGACCGACCTGTCCCGCACCCCGGCCCACGCCCGGGCCGAAACCGTGGCCGAGCAACCGATGTTTCGTGAAGCCTTGCGCCTGCGTCGCTGCCTGCTGCCGGCCAACGGTTTCTACGAATGGCGCGGTGGCACCCGTAAGCGCCCTTACTGGCTGACGCCGGGTGAGGGCTCGTCGTTGTTTTTTGCCGCGATTTGGGAGGCTTATCCGGTGCAGGAACAGGTGTGGCTGAGCACCGCCGTCATCACCCAACCGGCGGCGGGCCAGCGTCGGCCGTTGATTCTGGATGAAGAAGGGCAGCGGTTGTGGCTGGACCCTGAAACGCCGCTACATGTCCTGCAAGGGCTGCTGGCGAGCGAGCCGGCGCAACTGCGCGAGCGGGTGCTGGCCAACATGGTCAATGATCCGAAACTCAATGGCCCGGAGTGCCTGACGCCGGCCTGAGTGTTGTGGCGTTTATTCTGGCCCCTTCGCGAGCAAGCCCGCTCTCACACCAGGTCGTGGGTGTTCATAGACTCCAGGGCCTGGGCCGCGCTGTCTTGGCTTCGTGGGTATCGCAAATGGCTGCATAGGAGGTGTCTGAAAAGACTGTAGTCCCTCGATTTGTATCTGGCGCCGATACAAATGTCCGCCTAGGATACGCCCACGTTTCCAGGGAGCTTTTTACATGAACAAGACATTGATGGTGAGCGTACTGAGCGCGGGCCTGCTGCTTGCTGGTTGCCAGTCGGTCAACACCACCAGCGGCGGAGCCGTGGGCGTGGAGCGCAAGCAGTACATGTTCAGCATGTTGTCGACCGATGAGGTCAACCAGATGTACGCCCAGTCCTATCAAAAGACCGTGGGCGAGGCGAGCACCCAAGGTGTGCTGGACAAGACCAGTAACGATGCCAGGCGCATCCAGGCCATTTCCAACCGGCTGATTGCCCAGGCCCCGATATTCCGCCCGGATTCGGCGCAGTGGAAGTGGGAAGTGAACCTGATCAAGAGCGATGAGCTCAACGCCAACTGCGGCCCCGGCGGCAAGATCATTTTCTACACCGGGCTGATGGACAAGCTGAAGCTCACCGATGACGAAATCGCCGCGATCCTGGGCCACGAAATCGCCCACGCCCTGCGCGAGCACGGCCGTGAAGCGATGTCCAAGGCCTACGGCATCGAGATGGCCAAGCAGGGCGCAGGTGCCTTGTTAGGCCTGGGCCAGGACAGCCTGGCACTGGCCGACACCGTGGCCAACTACGGCATGACCCTGCCCAACAGCCGCAGCAACGAGAACGAAGCCGACTTGATCGGCCTGGAACTGGCCGCCCGCGCCGGCTACGACCCGAACGCCGCGATCACCTTGTGGAACAAGATGAGCAAGGCATCGGAAGGGGCTCCACCGGAATTCATGAGCACCCACCCGTCGTCGAGCAGCCGGATCACCTCGTTGCAGGCGGCGATTCCGAAAGTGATGCCGCTTTATCAGCAGGCCAAGAAATAACCCGCGTCATGCAATAAAAGCTGTTTTTTGTGGCGAGGGAGCTTGCTCCCGCTGGACTGCGCAGCAGGCCTGAATGGCGGTTGCTGCGCAACCGAGCGGGAGCAAGCTCCCTCGCCACAATGGCGCACCTGAGCCTGGATCAAACCCACCCGCTACTCTGCATCGCCTTGTACACCGCCACGATCGCCAGGATGAAAAATGCCGAGGCAGCCAGGCGGCGGATCAGGGTCAGGGGCAGTTTCTCAGCGGCGAAATTGCCGGCCAATACCACCGGCACGTTGGCAATCAGCATGCCCACGGTGGTCCCGATGATCACCAACCACAACTCCGGGTATTGCGCGGCGAGCATCACCGTGGCGATCTGCGTCTTGTCACCGATTTCCGCCAGGAAGAAGGCGATCAGCGTGGTCAGGAACGGTCCGAACTTGCGGGCCGTATTGGCTTCTTCGTCATCCAGCTTGTCCGGGACCAGGGTCCACAGCGCCGTGGCCGTAAAGCTTGCTGCCAGAATCCAGTGCAAGACCGCATTCGAGAAAAAGCCACCGACCCAGGCGCCCACCGCCCCGGCTGCCGCATGGTTGGCCAGGGTCGCGGCGACAATGCCAGCGATGATTGGCCAGGGTTTGCGAAAGCGAGCCGCAAGAATGAGCGCGAGCAATTGCGTCTTGTCGCCGATTTCGGCCAGGGCAACGATCGTGGTAGGTACGAGGAAAGAGTCCAGCATCAGGTGATTCCTAGAGGGGCGGGTCGACACGGCTATGACACGTACAGCCTTCCCGCCCCGGGTAAGGTGTGCGTGTCATAGGTCTTGTCAAACCCAGCGACCATCTGCGTGGACGCTTGGGCCGCATACGCCATGGTCTGCTGACCAAGTATGTTGACGTATGCCGGACGAGCATGGTGCTCGTGGGAGACTACTCCCCTAGGACGGAGCGGATTCTGCCTAGGCAAATCCGATTGGGCAAGTGCTGTTTTTTAAAAATGCTTCAGCCACGCTTGGCCCGGTAGATGCGAAAACCCTGGCCTTCGGCCTTGATCGCGCACACGCCCAAATGCTCTTCGATCAGCGGTTGGTATTTGAGGAAACTGTTTGCCACCAAGCGCAGTTCGCCGCCGTTTTTCAGATGTTTGGCCGCTTTTCTCAGCAGGTTCTCCGTAGCGTGGTAATCGGTGTGTACGCCGACATGGAACGGCGGGTTGCTCAGAATCGCGCTCAAACCCATCGGCGCGGCGTCGATACCGTCACCGGTCAGCACCTCGGCTTCCAGGCCGTTGGCGGCCAGGGTCAGACGACTGCTCGCGGCGGCGAAGGCGTCGACATCCAGCAGCGTGACGGTGTTGTGCGGATAGCGACGCTTGACCACAGCCCCCAGCACACCGGCACCGCAGCCGAAGTCCAGCAAGTGGCCGCTGGGCAGTTTATCCAAGTGTTCAAGCAGCAGCGCACTGCCGCGATCCAGGCGACCGTGACTGAACACCCCCGGCAGACTGATGACCTGCAGCGGGCCTTCGGCCAGTGGCAACTCGTAGGTTTGGGCCAGGCTTTCCAGTGGCGTGGCCTCGGGGGCGTTGGCCACGGTGACCTGCCACAGCTGGCAATGCCGCGCGCTGTCGAGCTTGCGCGGTTTGCCAAACGGGTTGAGCTGCTTGGACGCGCCTTCGATGCCGCTTCGTTTTTCACCCACCAGATACACCTCACGACCGGCCAGGCACGAGGCCACGGCATTGAGGATGTAGTCGGTCAGGTCCTTGGCCTTGGGCAGGAACACCACGGCGGTGTCGAACCCACGCTGCGGTACGTTCACGCCAAAGTGGCTGCGCTCGGGGAAACGGGCGTCCAGCGCGGCCTGATCGCCAGCGTGCCAGCACCAGCCATGGGCCTCGGGCAAGCGGCCGAGCAGATCGTCGGCGGGCAGGCCGGCCAGCAACACCGAACCCTGGAATAACTCAGCCTGACGAAGCAGTACTTCACTGCGCGGATCCATGGTCTGCTCCTTGAAAAAAAGTGCGGCAGTTTATCAACTGACGACCCGCCGCGCTGTAGCGCTGAAAAAGCCCTGGGCGTTTTCCGTCATTTGACCCACGATTCGTTGCCGCGCCTCGCGACTGCCCCAGGCGTTGTGGGGCGTGACGATCAGCCGGGGAATGTCGGCGGCCAGCAGCGGGTTGCCTTGGGTCGGCGGCTCCACGCTCAGCACATCGATGGCGGCGCCGCCCAGGTGGCCGTTGCGCAAGGCATCGGCCAGGGCCTGCTCGTCAATCAGCCCGCCGCGTGCGGTGTTGAGCACGAAGGCGCCGGGTTTGAGCAGCGCCAGTTCCCGGGCACCGATGAAGTTTCGGGTGTGCTCGTTGAGCGGGCAGTGCAAGGTCAGGGCATCGACTTGCGGCAACAACTGATCCAGCGGCAAGCGGTCGGGACGAGCAGGGCGCCCGGGAATCTGCCCCAGCAGCACGCGCATGCCGAAGGCTTCGGCCAGTCGCCCGACGGCGCTGCCCAGTTCGCCATGGCCCAGTAACCCCAGGGTTTTGCCTTCCAGTTCGACGATGGGATAGTCCAGCAGGCAGAACTGAGAGGCCTGCTGCCAACGCCCTTCGCCCACCGCTTTTTGATAATCGGCCAGGCGCGTTGCCAGGTTCAGCAACAGCATGATCGTGTGCTGGGCCACCGAAGGCGTACCGTAGCCTTGGCAATTGCATACGGTGATGCCGTGATGACGAGCCGCTGCCAGATCGACGTTGTTGGTGCCGGTGGCGCTGATCAGGATCAGCTTCAGTTCGGGGCTGGCGGCCATGGCGGCCGCATCGATCACGATCTTGTTGGTGATCGCGACGGTGGCGCCCTTGAGCCGCTCGATCACCTGATCCGGCGCGGTCCGGGCGAACAGTTGCAGTTCGCTGAAGCAGTTGCGCAGCGGGTCCAGGTCCAGGTCGCCGAGGTCCAGGGAGGGGTGGTCGAGGAAAACTGCGCGGCCAGTGTTCGTCATCAGCTGTACCTTTTATGTAAAGAACCGAAGGCGTAATGTGGCGAGCCTATCAGATGAATTGTTCTGAAGGTCTTGCCCGCAATTTTCAGCGTCATGCCGCCCCCTCGCCACAAAGTTGATGTCTGTTTTGAGATTGAGTCAGTCAAGGAGCCCTCATGTACCTCACCGAATTCCTCACCGTCGCCCTGATCCACCTGCTGGCCGTTGCCAGCCCCGGGCCGGATTTTGCCGTGGTGGTGCGCGAAAGCGTGACCCATGGCCGGCGCGCCGGGACCTGGACGGCGCTGGGGGTTGGCACGGCGATTTTCCTGCACGTCGGGTATTCGTTGTTGGGCATCGGCCTGATCGTGTCCCAATCGATCGTGCTGTTCAACGCCCTGAAATGGGCCGCCGCCGCCTACCTGCTGTACATCGGCTTCAAGGCGCTGCGGGCGCAACCGGCCAAGCCGGCCGCCGACAATTTGCACCAAGAGGCCGGCGAACGTACTGCCCGCGGCGCGTTCACCTCGGGCTTCGTCACCAATGGCCTGAACCCCAAGGCGACGCTGTTTTTCCTGTCGCTGTTCACCGTGGTGATCAACCCGCATACGCCGTTGGCGATCCAGGCCGGTTACGGGGTGTACCTGGCGGTTGCGACGGCAGCCTGGTTCTGCCTGGTGGCGATGCTGTTCAGCCAGCAACGGGTGCGTGCCGGCTTTGCCCGCATGGGCCACTGGTTCGATCGGACCATGGGCGCGGTGCTCGTCGTCATTGGTGTGAAGCTGGCGTTTACCGAGATACATTGATCGGCGCGGTCCCTTTGTAGGCGCTGGCGAAGGCTGCGATAAGTCCCTGGGGATGGCTCAAGGCTAGTATTTGCCTGCTGATTAAATCATTCCTTTGGCTGATTTGATCCGTGTATAAGCGCTCTAGAGTGCTTACCTCCAGCCAAGACCGTGAAGTCAGAAAAGGGACTCTTATGTTGCAGACTCGCGTTATTCCTCCAGCCGAAGGCGCTTATCAATACCCGCTGCTGATCAAGCGGCTGCTGATGTCCGGTGCGCGTTACGAGAAAACCCGCGAGATCATTTACCGTGACCAGTTGCGCTACAGCTATCCGACGCTGCTCGAACGGGTCGCGCGGCTGGCCAATGTGCTGACCGAGGCAGGGGTCAAGGCCGGTGATACCGTGGCGGTGATGGACTGGGACAGCCATCGCTACCTGGAATGCATGTTTGCGATTCCGATGATCGGCGCAGTGATCCACACTATCAACGTGCGTCTGTCACCGGAACAGATCCTCTACACCATGAACCACGCCGAGGACCGCTTTGTACTGGTCAACAGCGAGTTCGTCGGCTTGTACCAGGCGATTGCCGGGCACCTGACCACGGTGGAGAAGACCCTGCTGCTGACCGACCTGCCGGAAAAAACCGCTGACCTGCCGAACCTGGTGGGCGAATACGAGCAGTTGCTGGCCGCCGCCAGCCCCGCCTACGACTTCCAGGATTTCGACGAAAACTCCGTTGCCACCATGTTCTATACCACCGGTACCACAGGCAACCCCAAGGGCGTGTACTTCACCCATCGGCAACTGGTGCTGCACACCATGGGCGTGGCCACCATCATGGGCGCCATCGACAGCGTGCGGCTGCTAGGCACCAACGATGTGTACATGCCGATCACGCCGATGTTCCATGTCCACGCCTGGGGCCTGCCGTACGTGGCGACCATGCTTGGGCTCAAGCAGGTTTACCCCGGCCGTTACGACCCCGAATTCCTGGTGCAACTGTGGCGCAAGGAGAAAGTCACCTTTTCCCATTGCGTGCCGACCATCCTGCAGATGCTCCTCAACGCCAAGGGCGCCCAGGACACCGATTTTGGTGGCTGGAAAATCGTCATCGGCGGCAGTGCCCTGAACCGCACCCTGTACGAAACCGCCAAGGCCAAGGGCATCCAGCTCACCGCTGCCTACGGCATGTCGGAAACCGGCCCGCTGATTTCCTGCGCCCACCTTAACGACGAACTGATGGCCGGCAGCGAAGACGAACGCATCACCTACCGGATCAAGGCCGGCGTGCCGGGACCATTGGTGGAGGCGGCGATTGTCGACCCCGAGGGCCATTTCCTGCCCGCCGACGGCGAGACCCAGGGCGAACTGGTGCTGCGTGCGCCGTGGCTCACCGAGGGCTATTACAACGAACCGCACAAAGGCGCCGAGCTCTGGGCCGGTGGCTGGTTGCACACCGGCGATGTCGCCACGCTCGACAGCATGGGCGTGATCGACATCCGTGACCGCATCAAGGATGTGATCAAGACCGGTGGCGAATGGATCTCGTCCCTGGACCTGGAAGACCTCATCAGCCGTCACGTGGCGGTACGCGAAGTAGCAGTGGTTGGCATTCCCGATCCGCAGTGGGGGGAGCGGCCGTTTGCCTTGCTGGTGATTCGCGAAGGGCATCAGATCGGGGCTCGTGAGCTCAAGGAACACCTCAAGCCGTTCGTGGAGCTGGGGCACCTGAGCAAGTGGGCAATCCCGAGCCAGATAGCCCTTGTTACGGAAATTCCCAAGACCAGCGTCGGCAAGCTCGACAAGAAGCGCATCCGCGTCGACATCACTGAATGGCAGAGCAACAACAGCACCTTCCTTTCGACGCTTTAAGCGTTTTTGCCGTGCCCGAAACGGCACGGCAGCCCCACCAAGCAAGCGCTTGATCTTGTCAAACCTGAAATATCAGCCATCCTTGCCGTGTCGACACCTGTCGGCCTGGCGAAGGACTGTTCCAGAGTGGTCAGAGGCTGCAAATCACACTTTAGAGGGATCAAGCCGTACTACCTGCTGGCTATAGTCCGCTCAAGGATTTTCAAGAACGGGGCGCGTGCACGAATCGAGCGACGCGACTTTAACGGGTGCCGGGATGCTGCCGCTCCCTACCGTTGAAGTGTTCTTTGAAAATACCCACTGCCATAACAATAAAGCACATGGAGTAGCGTCGATGACCTCAGCAAACACGTTCTGGCGCCGGGCAAAACTGCCTCTGGCGGTCAGTCTCGCCTCTTCGCTCGCCGGGCCAGCATTCGGCGTCAGTTTCAATATCGGTGAAATCGAAGGCCAGTTCGACTCGGCCCTGTCGGTTGGCGCGAGCTGGTCCACAGCTAACCCCAACAAGGACCTGATCGGCGCCAACAACGGAGGCTCGGGCCTGTCGCAAACCTCCGATGACGGTCACGCGAACTTCAAGCGTGGCGAAACCTTCTCGAAGATCTTCAAGGGCATCCACGACCTGGAACTGAAGTACGGCGACACGGGTGTGTTTGTGCGCGGCAAGTATTGGTACGACTTTGAACTCAAGGACGAGAGCCGTGAGTTCAAGGACATCAGCGACAACAATCGCAAGGAAGGCGCCAAGTCTTCCGGCGGGCAGATTCTCGATGCATTCATCTACCACAACTACGACATCGCCGATCAGCCGGGCTCGGTCCGCCTGGGCAAACAGGTTGTCAGTTGGGGTGAAAGTACCTTCATCCAGGGTGGTATCAACTCCATCAACCCGGTCGACGTGTCCGCGTTTCGTCGTCCCGGTGCCGAGGTGAAGGAAGGCCTGATCCCGGTCAACATGTTCTACGTGTCCCAGAGCCTGACCGACAACCTGTCGGCTGAGGCGTTCTACCAGTTGGAATGGGACCAGACCGTTACCGATAATTGCGGTACGTTCTTCTCCCAGGCGGATGTGATTTCCGACGGTTGCGACGACAACCTGCGCGTTCTGTACAAGCGCTCGAGCGTGCCGGCTCCAGGCGTGGTGTTGCCAATCCTGGAAGCCCAGGGCGTCGACATCAACGAAGAAGGCGTGCTGGTACGCCGTGGCGCGGATCGCGATGCCCGCGACAGCGGCCAGTGGGGCGCGTCCCTGAAGTACATGTTCGAGCCGCTGGACACCGAATTCGGTGCCTACTTCATGAATTACCACAGCCGAGCGCCGATATTCAGCGCCACCGGTGCGGCGCAGTCGGTTTATAACTCGGTCGCAGGGTCGGCACTGGCGCCACTGATCGTGGCAGGCAACTCGAGCTACTTCGTCGAGTACCCGGAAGACATCCGCCTCTATGGCCTGAGTTTCTCCACAACGTTGCCTACCGGTACGGCGTGGAGCGGTGAGATCAGCTATCGTCCAAACGCGCCTGTGCAACTGAGCACCACCGATATCCTCTATGCTGGCGTGACGCCCCTCACCGGGTATGGCAATGCATCGGTGCTCCAGGGCTCCCCGGGCCAGGACCTGCATGGCTATCGCCGCAAGGAAATCACCCAATTCCAGACCACCTTCACCCACTTCCTGGATCAAGTCATGGGCGCCAGCCGCCTGACCCTGGTGGGCGAAGTCGGTGTCACCCACGTGGGTGGCCTGGAGAGCAAATCCGAGGCTCGCTACGGCCGTGACCCGGTGTTCGGTCCGGGCGAGCTGCCCAATGGTTTCTGTAACACGCTCAATACATCGACCGCATCAGGTGCCGGCCTGGCCAACAGCAGCGGCCTGAACACCAGTTGCAACAACGACGGCTTTACCACCGCCACCTCCTGGGGCTACCGCGCGCGCGCCATTTGGGAATACCCGGACGTCTTCGCCGGTGTGAACCTCAAGCCCAACGTGGCTTGGTCCCACGACGTCAAAGGCTACTCGCCAGGCCCTGGCGCCAACTTCGAGGAAGGCCGTAAAGCCGTCAGCCTCGGGGTGGATGCCGAGTACCAGAACACCTACAACGCGAGCCTGGCCTATACCAACTACTTTGGTGGCGACTACAGCACCGTGGACGACCGAGACTTCCTGGCGCTCAGCGTCGGCGTGAACTTCTAAGCACAGTATTTCAGGACGACACACTATGAAAATAACAAAGAGTCTGTTGCAGGCGGGTGTTTTGGGGCTATCCCTGCTGGCCGCCAGCGTCATGGCGGCGGTGCCTGCCGCCGACGCCGACAAACTGGGCAAAAGCCTGACGCCGATGGGCGCCGAAATGGCCGGCAATGCCGACGGTTCGATCCCGGCCTGGAAACCCCTGGCCAAGAACGCCGGCACCGTGGACGGCAAGGGTTTCCTTTCCGACCCGTTCGCCAGTGAAAAACCGCTGTTCACCATCACCGCGCAGAACGTCGACCAGTACAAGGACAAGCTCGCGCCTGGCCAGTACGCGATGTTCAAGCGCTACCCGGAAACCTTCAGGATGCCGGTCTACCCGTCCCATCGCGGCGCCACCGTGCCGGATGACGTGTTCGCCTCCATCAAGAAAAACGCAGTCAACACCAAGCTGGTGTCCGGCGGCAACGGCCTGGAGAGCTTCGAGACGGCCGTGCCGTTCCCCATCCCCCAGAGCGGCGTGGAAGTGATCTGGAACCACATCACCCGCTATCGCGGTGGCAGCGTGACCCGCCTGGTGACCCAGGCCACGCCGCAGCCCAACGGTTCGTACAGCCTGGTGTATTTCAAGGATCAGTTCGTGTTCCGCGACAAGATGAAGGATTTCGATCCGGCCAACCCTGGCAACATCCTGTTTTACTTCAAGCAGCAAGTGACCGCGCCGGCGCGTCTGGCCGGTGGCGTACTGCTGGTGCACGAAACCCTCGATCAGGTGAAGGAGCCGCGTTCGGCCTGGGTCTACAACGCAGGCCAGCGCCGTGTGCGCCGTGCACCGCAGGTGTCCTATGATGGCCCGGGTACCGCTGCCGATGGCCTGCGTACCTCCGACAACCTGGACATGTACAACGGTGCGCCGGACCGTTACGACTGGAAGCTGGAAGGCAAGAAAGAACTGTACATTGCCGCCAACAGCTACAAGATCGATTCGCCGCTGCTCAAGTACGCCGACATCATCAAGGCCGGCCACATCAACCAGGACCTGACTCGCTACGAGCTGCGTCGTGTCTGGCATGTCACCGCGACCCTGAAGGAAGGCCAGCGTCACATCTACGCCAAGCGTGACTTCTACATCGACGAAGACACCTGGCAAGCCGCGGTGATCGACCATTACGACGGTCGCGGCCAACTGTGGCGCGTTGCCGAGGCCCATGCCGAGAACTACTACGACAAGCAAGTGCCGTGGTACGCGCTGGAAACCCTCTATGACCTGCAGTCCGGCCGCTACCTGGCGTTGGGCATGAAGAACGAAGAGAAACAGGCCTACGACTTCGGCTTTACTGCCACCACCTCCGACTTCACTCCGAACGCACTGCGCCAGGACGGCATTCGCTAAACCGCTTTACCTGAGGCCGCATCCTCGAATAAGCGCCCCGACTGGTTCGGGGCGTTTATTTTTGGCTCGATCAGCAACAGAACCCTGTGGCGAGGGGATTTATCCCCTCGCCACAAAAAGCGGCGCCCTCCATTGCTCTTCCAAATGAATCAATCTGTAGTCTTTTTGTAGCCATTTGTAGCACTCCCTTCAATACCTCCTCGTTTACGGCTAGTCTGCGGACATCTGCAACGCCGCCATCCGCAATTCAACAAGAGCCGGCCATGACTGATTTGTCTCCACTTCCGGATTCCGTCCGCGCAGCCATCGCGGTACAGGACGGGCGCTTCTACCGCCCGCCCTTGCCCGACGGCCACGTCGTGCGGCCGCGGCTGTGCGAGCGTTTGAGTGCGGGGCTCGGTGGCCGGTTACTGCTGGTGAGTGCACCGGCGGGGTTTGGCAAAAGCTCCCTGGCGGTAGAGTTCTGCCAGAGCCTGCCGGCCTACTGGCAAAGTCTCTGGCTGGGGCTCAGCGCTCGGGACAATGATCCGGGGCGCTTTCTGGAGCGCCTGCTCGAAGGGCTCCAGGCCTTCTTCCCGCAGTTGGGCGGCCGGGCGTTAGGGCTGCTGAAAATGCGTCAGCGCCACCAACCCTTTGCTTTCGAAGAATGGCTCGACGGCCTGCTGGATGAGTTGTCCACGCATTTATCGCCCCGCGAGCCCTTGCTGCTGGTGCTCGACGATTACCACTTGGCTCAAAGTCCGGTGCTGGATCGTTGTCTGCAATTTTTCCTCAATCACTTGCCCGACGGTTTGCTGGTGCTGGTCACCAGCCGTCAGCGCCCCGATTGGCATCTGGCGCGCCTGCGTCTGTCGCGGCAATTGCTTGAGCTGAACGAACAGGACCTGCGCCTGACCCATGACGAAGCCCTGACCCTGCTTCAGCATCACAGCAGCTCGCTGCGCGGCGAAGCCCTGGAAAACCTCATTCAGCGCAGCGAAGGCTGGGTGGCTGGGCTGCGTTTCTGGTTGCTGGCGGCCTCCGAAGCGGGTACTGAAGGCTTGCTGCCCCAAGCCCTGCATGGCGGGGAAGGGCTGATCCGCGACTACCTGCTCGAAGAAGTCATCGACTGCCTGCCCGCCGAGGTGCAAGCGTTTCTCTATGACACCGCGCCTCAGGACCGCTTTTGCAGCGAACTGTGCGACGCCGTGCGCGAAGCCCATGACAGTGCCGAAATCCTGCGGTACCTGGCGGCCCATCAAGTGTTCCTGGTGCCGCTGGACGAGCATGGTCATTGGTATCGGTACCACCACCTGTTTTCCGACTTGCTACGCAGCCGCCCCAGCGCGCCGGCCATGGTGCCCGCTGCGACCCTGCACCTGCGGGCCTGTCGCTGGTTCAATGCCCAAGGGCTGATCGACGAAGCCGTGGAACAGGCGCTACGGGCCGGGCACCTGGACGTGGCGGCGAACCTGGTGCAGAACCTCTCGGAAGAGCAACTGCTGGCCGAGCAGAACGTCGGCATGTTGCTGCGCTGGAAAATGGACCTGCCCGACAGCCTGCTCATCAGCACCCCGCGGCTGATCGTGCTCTACAGCTGGGCGCTGGGGCTGGCCTGCCAACTTGACGCCGCCGAAGAGCTGGCCGCTCACTTGAGTCGCTTCCTGCCGGCCCCTTCGGCCACCGCGCAAAAATCCATGCTCGCCCAATGGCTGGCCCTCAGTGGGATCGTCGCCCGTGGCCGCGGAGATCGTGAAGCCACCGTGCGTTACTGCACCGAAGCCCTGGAGAGCCTGCCGCAAAAACGCTACGGACAGCGCCTGATGTGCCTGTCCACACTGTCGAACCTGGCGATTGCCGACGGTGACCTTTGGCGCGCCCGTGGCTTGAACCGCGATTCCCTGGAGCTGGCGCAACGGGTCGGCAATCCGCTGTTCGAGGCCCTGGCCCATTACGATCGCGCCCGGGTATTGCAAGCGCGGGGGGAGATCCTGCGGGCGCTGGATGAAGTGCACCAAGGCCTGCAACGGTTGCACAAACTGTCGCCCCAACGGCTTTATGCGGTGCGGGCGCGGTTGATTCTGTACGAAGGTTTCCTGCTGACATTGCGCATGCAGCCCCAGGCCGGGTTGATGCGGTTACAGGCGGGACTGACCGAAGCTCGGGCCTGTCGCGACATCAGCGTGTTGATCGGCCATTGCCTGATTGCGCGTATCGAAGGCCACCACCGCGAATTCGCCCGGGCTTTTGCCGAGCTGGCCGAAGCCGAGCGCCTGATGCACATCTGGGACGTTCCGCCGATCTACTACCTGGCGATGATCACCCTGGTCAAATGTGAACTCTGGTTGGCCCAGGGCCGCACCGACCTGGCTGAAGCGTGGCTGGCGCGGTTGGGCCAGACCTACACCGGCGAAGGGGCCGCCGCGCCGCCGGAATTCCACCCGCAACTGCCGCTGCATGTCGAACTGCAGCAGGCGGTGCTGGAGTCCATCCGAGGCCAACCGATGCTGGCCGAAGGGCGACTCAATGCCTTGCTTGAGCAGGGGCAGCAAACCGGCCGGCAGATGCTCAGCGTGATGGCGCTCAATCAGAAAGTTGCCTTGCTGCTGAGCGTCGGGCGCGAACCTGAAGCCCGCAGCACCCTGGCCCAGGCTTTCGAAGCCGCCGCCGGTGGTGTGCTGCTGCCGTTCGAATGGTTGCTGGGTGAACATCGGGAATGGCTGCGCGAACAACTGCTGCACGCACCACTCAGCCCCCTGCGTGAGAACCTGCTTGAACGCTTGCCATCGACGGCAGCTCACCCTGGCGATCCATCGGCCCCTGTCGAAACCCTCAGCAGCCGCGAGCGGGCAGTGCTGCAACTGATCGCCCAAGGGTGTTCGAACCAGGAAATCAGCGAGCAGTTATTTATCTCGCTGCACACGGTCAAGACCCACGCCAGCCACATCAATAGTAAACTCGGCGTCGAACGCCGCACCCAGGCCGTGGCGCGGGCGAAGGCGTTGGGGTTGTTGGGTTAAGTGAATCGTTGGCCCAGGCGAGAAACCGGTGGCGAGTGAGCAAGCTCTCTCGCCATAAAAGCGGGTTGACCCGTGACAAGGAATTACCCGATGTTGTCCCTGTACACCACCATCCCTTCCCCCGTTGGCCAACTGATTCTCGTCGCCCGTGGCACAAAACTGGCGGCCATCCTGTGGGAAAACGAGCGGCTCAACCGGGTGCGCCTGGGGCCATTGGAGGAGGACAACCACCATCCGACTCTCAAGGAAACCGAACGCCAGCTCATGGAGTATTTTGCCGGACAGCGCCGCCGCTTCGACCTGGAACTGGATTTCACCGGCACCGACTTCCAGACCCGGGTCTGGCAGGCACTGCTGACCATCCCCTTCGGCGAAACCCGCAGCTACCGCGACATCGCCACCCAGATCGGCCAACCGACTGCGGTACGAGCCGTAGGCGCGGCCAACGGTCGAAACCCGATCTCCATCATCGCCCCTTGCCACCGCGTCATCGGCGCTTCCGGCAGCCTCACCGGTTTTGCCGGCGGCCTCGCAGCCAAACAGTTCCTGCTCAGCCTGGAAGGCCAGCAGACCCTGCAGTTGGCGTTCTGAATTTGAGCGACACCACCAATCCCTTAAGGTGGGAGCGAGCCTGCTCGCGATAGCGGTGGGTCAGTTAATAGTGATGTCGACGAGGCTGCCGTCATCGCGAGCAGGCTCGCTCCCACAATTGTCCCTAGTGTTTTTTCAAAACTGTGGTCTCTTCGGTGGCAACATGCGCGTCGCAGGTTTGCCGTTGGCGTTGTGCTGGTAGATCTCTGCCGGCTGCCCCTGCTCATTGAAGAACACCTGGCCGATACCTGCTGAGTTCCACAACCGCTCCCCGGCCTCGGCGTGTTCCGGGGTGTGGGGGATGATGCGCATGCTCCGGCGCTTGGTGAACCCGTTCAGGGGCGAGCGCGGGGAGTAGAGCCAGCGGTTCAGGCGATCGAACCATTCCAGCAGTGCCGGCGGAAATTCATTCTTGATGCCGCTGCTGGTGATCTGCCAAATCCGTGGGCCGCCCTTGCGATGTGGGATCAACACCTCGTAGACGAAGCAATAGTGCACATCGCCCGACAGCACCACGTAATTACCGGGCGTACGTGAGTGTCGGAAAATGTTCAGGATCACCTGGGCCGAGCCGCGATGGGCCATCCAGTTTTCCGCGTCCACCAGCAGCGGATAACCGCACCAACTGAACACCCGCTGCACGGCCTCGATCAACTTCACACCGAAGATCGGCGCTGGCGAAACGATGATCGCCGAGGGATGATCCAGCAACTCCTGCTGCAGCTCGCTCAGGGCTTCCCAATCCAGCAAGCCCGAAGGGTGCTTGAGGTTGCGCTCGCTGCGCCAGCGGCGGGTGCGGGTGTCGAGCACCACCAGGGCCGGAGTGGTCGGTAGCACGTAATGCCATTGCTGGAAACCCAGCAGCGTATCGATCAGTTTGTCCTGTGCAACGCTGTCGAGGTAGCGGTCCCGGGCAGTGTCGCTCAGCGCCAAGGTTTGCTGGACCACGTCCCCAAAGGCATCCGGGTTGTTGCCCCAACCCTGGCAGAGCATGTAGGCTATCAACGCGTTGCCGATGATTCGCTTGGAGAACGGATGGCCGTAGGCTGTTTCCTCCCACTGCGCGGATAAATTCCAGTCATCGGTAATATCGTGGTCGTCGAAAATCATCAGGCACGACAGGTGAGCAAACACCCGCGCCACGCCGCCCAGCCCTGCCTTGAAGCCATCGATGTGTTGCTGTTCCTGGTCGTAGCGCTGGCGCCGCTCAGCTGTCAGCTCCGGTGGTTGCGGGACGATCAGCGTCCACGGCACTGGCGACCAGACCAGCAGGTACATCGCCATGACCTCGGCGAAAGTCACCAGATGGTTGTCGGCGCTGCTGCTGGTGAAAATCGGCTTACGCGCTCCGCCGAAAAATCGCTCGCGCAGGGTTTCGTTGCTTTCCAACGCCGGTAACAAATCGGCGCGGTGGTAATAACTGGCCGGGTGTTGATAGAGCCTGGCACTGTCCTCCACCACCGCACCGTCCAGGCATTCTTCGAACAACCCCAGCCGCTGGATCAACGCATGAATCGCTCGCAACATCGGCCCGGCGACGTCGTCGGCATAGATCTGATCGCCGCTCATCATCAACAACGCCGGCCGCTGCGCCGGGGTCTGTGCCAGCAGTCGATCGACGCAAAGCAGACCATCATTTGCCGAGTGATGAGGTTTGCGGCAGGAGCCGTGCACCAGTTGCTCGATGCGCGAGTGCAGCACGAAGTTCGGGCGCTGCGCCCCGGCATATAACAGATGTGGCGCCCAATCGGCGATGGGGGCACTGTTCACCAGCAGGTCGTAATCAATCACCACGTCCTGGGGTAGCGGATTGTCGAGTTGTACATCGATCAGATGCACAAAAGCCTGCTGCCCCACCGGCACCACCGTGCAGTGCGTGGCATCCAGCGCAATATCACCCACCCCGTCCAAACGCAGGGTCAACGCCAATGGTTGCGTGCCCACCAGCCACATCACCAACCGCGTGGGCTCCAGCCGCCGCAACAGCGGGCCGACCAGAACAGGGGGCAGGGCAGTGGTGATGTCGGAGGTGGACGGCAGCATTCGCGGGTAAAGCTCTGGCTCAGGTAGAGGCGGGGATCATAGCGCAATGCGCTTTGTGGCTGGGAAGGTGGTTCGGTAACGTGCTTTTGTGGCGAGGGGATAAATCCCCTCGCCACAAAGAGCTGTGTTCACAGGGGGGCTGTATTTGGCCCATCACTGAACCTTGTTAGAAGCCTCAGCTGCTTTGATCAGATTCGGCCCAATCTCCTTTTCGAACTTCGTCCACACCGGCTTCATCTTGTCGCGCCATGCGTTGCGCTCCTGCGGCGTGAGAGTAGTGATCTCGGTGGTCTTGGCATCCAGGACGTGTTGTTTGTCCTGCTGGTTCAACCGCTCCGCCTCTGCATTTGTATGGGCGGTAACTTCCGCCACGATCTTGTCCAGTTCAGTGCGGATATCCGGTGGCAGGCCGTTCCAGAAGTCGGACGTGGTGATCAGCATGTAGTCGAGTATGCCGTGGTTGGTCTCGGTGACGTACTTCTGCACTTCATTGAGCTTCTGGTTATAGAAGTTCGAGTAGGGGTTCTCCGTACCGTCGACCAAGCCAGTTTGCAAGCCCTGGTACACCACCGAGAAAATCATCTTCTGCCCTTTGGCGTCCAAGGTCTTGAACTGTTCTTCCAGCACCGCCGAAGTTTGCACCCGGAACGTCAAGCCACGGGCATCTTCGGGCCTGCGCAGTGGTTTGTTGGCCGACAACTGCTTCATGCCGTTGTGCCAATAGGCCAGGCCGGTGATGTTCTTGCTTTCCATGGACTTGAGCAGCTTCTGGCCCTCGGGACTCTGCTGAAAACGGTTTACCGCGGCAATGTCGTCAAACAAAAACGGCAAGTCGAACAACTGCACGCTCTTGGTGTACTGCTCAAACTTGGCCAGCGACCGGGCAATGATTTGCACGTCCCCCAAAAGCAACGCTTCCATCTCCTTGTCATCGCCAAACAGTGTGGAGTTTGGGTACACCTCGACCTTCACCTTACCTGGCAGCCGTTCTTCCACCAGCCTCTTGAACATCAACGCGCCTTGGCCCTTGGGCGTTTGTTCGGCCACCACATGGGAGAATTTGATAACGATCGGTTCAGCCGCCATGGCTGTGCCCAACACACCGAAAGCCAGGTAGCAGACGAGTACTTTCCATATAGGTTTAAGCATTGTGGGGTTTCCCCTTCTATCTTGAGTTTATCGTGCGGGGCTCATACACATCTGAAACCGAAGGCGCAAAACCGGCGCTTAGGCCCTACACTTCTGTGGCGAGGGCGCGTTCTCCCTCACCACAGAAGTTTGTGTTGAGCCGGGCTTAACTCATCCCCAACCAATCAGGCAACGCCAACGAGATCCATGGCACATAGGTAATCAACACCAGGAACGCCAGCAGGATCATCAACCACGGCATGGCCGCGCGGATGGTGGCGGGCAGGGACATGCCGGTCACCGCCGAGGTGACGAACAGGTTCAGGCCCACCGGTGGCGTAATCAAACCGATCTCCAGGTTTACCACCATGATGATGCCCAGGTGGATCGGGTCGATGCCCAGTTTCATGGCGATGGGGAACAGGATCGGCGCCAGGATCAGGATGATCGCCGAGGGCTCCATGAACGCGCCGGCAATCAGCAGCACGATGTTCACCACCAGTAGGAACGTCACCGGCGTCAGCCCGGCATCGATCACCCACGCGGTGATTTGCTGCGGCAGTTGCTCGGTGGTCAGCACGTGGGCGAAGAGCATGGCGTTGGCGATGATGAACATCAACATGATGCTCAGTTTTGCTGACTCCAGCAGCACCTTCGGAGTTTCGCGAATCGTCAGGTCTTTGTAGACGAACAATGCGATAAACGCTGAATACACCGCCGCCACGGCTGCCGCTTCGGTCGGTGTGAACATTCCCGAATAAATCCCGCCGAGGATGATGACCATCAACAACAGGCCCCATATCGCCTTGCGCGCCGTGGCCAGCCATTCGCGGAACGTCGCGCGGGGCAGGGCGGGGAGGTTCTTCTTCACGGCGACGATATAAATCGCCACCATCAGCGCCAGGCCCAGTAGTAAGCCGGGAATCACGCCGGCCATGAACAACTTGCCCACCGAGGTTTCCGTCGCTGCGGCGTACACCACCATCACGATCGAGGGCGGAATCAAGATGCCCAGGGTCCCGGCGTTGCACACGATGCCCGCGCCAAACGCCTGTGGATAACCCGAGCGCACCATCCCGGCAATGGCGATGGAGCCGACCGCCGCCACCGTCGCCGGGCTTGAGCCCGACAGCGCGGCAAACAGCATGCACGCCAGCACTGCCGCAATCGCCAGGCCACCACGGATATGCCCAACGCAGGCGTTGGCAAAGTCGATCAGCCGTCGCGCTACGCCGCCGGTGGTCATGAATGCACCGGCCAGCAGGAAGAACGGAATCGCCAGCAGCGTGTAGTGCTCCGACGTTTCGAACAGCTTGATCGCCAGGGAGCGCACGGAGTCCGGGCTGAAAAAAATGATGGTCAGCGAACCAGCCAGCCCCAACGAAATGGCGATGGGCACGCCGATAAACATCAGCACGAACAGCGCCACGAACAGGAAGGCAATAGTCATGGCTTGTCTTCCTCGTGTTCGGTCAGTTTGATGGCTTCCGCTGCTTCATCGGCCAGGCCCAGGCCTGTCTGACGATTCATCAGAATGCGTATGAGAATTTCCGTAAAACGGATAAATACCAAGGCAAAGCCCACCGGCACAATCAGCCCGATGTGCCATTGCATGATGCCGAAGTGGCCCAAGTCCTCTGCGCCGATCTGAGCAATCATCAAGGTGTTGATCCACTCAAAACTGGCGACGGCCAACAGCCCGGCATAGGCCAGGCAGCACAAACAAGCGATCACGCCGATGAAGCGTTGCACTGGTTTGCTCGCCAGTTTTACCAGCGCATCGACGCCGATGTGCCCGGCCGTGCGCACGCCGTATGACAACCCGAAAAAAATCAGCCAGCCAAACAGGGCCTTGGTCAGCGACGTGCTCCAGGTCATGGCCTGGGCCATGCCCATGATGCCGTCACCCATGGCGAACATCGGCTCGCTGGCGGCCGGCCAGTTGTCACCGAGGCTGTAAAAAACGGTATAGAGGTTGTTGAGCACCACATAGACGAAAGTAACCAGCGTCATGGCGGCCAGAAGGAAGGCAATGAAACCTTCCTCGAAGTGTTCCCAGATGCGCCGAAGGGCATTCATGGATGACATCTCCTGCTGGGGGACGACAGGCCGGCACTGCCAGGGCGGCAGCACCGACCCACCCATTACTGAGCGTTGTTGGAGGCTTCGGCGGCTTTGATCAGGTCAGCGCCGATATTACCTTCAAACTTCTTCCACACCGGTTTCATCTTGTCGCGCCATTCACCGCGTTCTTCAGGCGTGAGGGTGATGATCTCGGTGGTCTTGGCGTCGAGGATGCGCTGTTTATCGTGCTGGTTCAGTTGAGCGGCTTCTTTGTTCACATGAGCGGTGACTTCAACCAGGATCTTGTCCAGTTCGGTGCGGATGTCCGGAGACAGGCCGTTCCAGAACTTGGTATTGGTGATCAGCATGTAGTCGAGTACACCGTGGTTGGACTCGGTGATGTACTTCTGAACTTCATGCATTTTCTGGCTGTAGATGTTCGAGTAGGGGTTTTCTGCACCGTTGACCACACCGGTCTGCAAGCCTTGATACACCTCGGCAAAACTCATCTTGCGCGGGTTGGCATTCACTGCCTTGAACTGCTCCTCCAGCACCGCAGACGCCTGCACGCGGAACTTCAGGCCACGGGCATCCTTGGGTTCGCGCAGTGGTTTGTTCGCCGACAGTTGCTTCATACCGTTGTGCCAATAGGCCAGGCCGGTGATGTTCTTGCTTTCCATGGACTTGAGCAGCGACTGGCCTTCAGGACTTAACTGGAAGCGGTCTACGGCGGAGATGTCATCGAACAAAAACGGCAGGTCGAACAACTGTATGGAATTGGTGTATTGCTCGAACTTGGCCAGCGACGGCGCAATCATCTGCACGTCCCCCAACAGCAAGGCTTCCATCTCCTTGCCATCGCCAAACAACGAGGAGTTGGGATACACCTCGACCTTCACTTTGCCCGGAAGCCGTTCTTCCACGAGTTTCTTGAACAGCAGCGCGCCCTGGCCTTTAGGCGTTTGTTCGGCTACCACGTGGGAAAATTTGATGATGACCGGATCAGCCGCCATAGCTGTGCTTAACGCACTGAGGGCCAAGGTGCAGACGAGCGCTTTCCAAATGGGTTTGAACATTGCGGGGTTTCCTCTTGTTTTTAGTATTTTTCGTGCGGGCTCATTCAAAACACAGTGCACGGCGGAACAGTTGCAAGTCTAGGCAGAAAAACAGCGTGCCGGAGGGTTGCGGCGGTCAATATGGGGGAAACCCCCAGTATTGATAAACACCTCGAAAGGTACGTTAGAGCCTTCCACGGCCGGGGCGAAACCGTCGCGACCGGCACAGGGCGAAGGGTTTCAACCGGCCACCGCGACCTGAGTCAGGTAACCATAGACGTGCAGTAATGGCTACTGGCCCGCCGCCAATGTAATAAGTGTTTACAAAACCCTTGGAACCCCACAGATCCCTCGCCACAAATCCCCTACTGCTCCTGCATCTGCGCCATCCTCGCCCCGGGTTGCAAAGCAACCCAACACGGCCTTGTGATCTCCCCCCCGACTGAGCCAGAATCCCCCCGCCAGCCTCTACTGGCGACCGCAAGCCTGGAAGGCATTTCAACTCAATAAGGAACTACACGGATGATCGACTTCAACAACAAAGGCTTCTTCAAGCTCAAGCAAAACGATGAATACGCCGAACGCGTAACGGCTCTTTTGCTGGACGGTGAACAGGTCATCGATGCCTACAAATCCATGCGCGACGGCGTGGTCTTCACCAACAAACGCATCATCGCCGTGAACGTGCAAGGCATCACGGGCAGCAAAAAAGACTTCACATCCCTGCCCTACAAAAACATCGTGGCTTACTCGGTCGAAACTTCCGGCACGTTCGACCTGGACTCCGAACTGGAGATCTACTTCTCTGCCTTGGGCAAAGTGAAATTCGAATTCACTGGCAAGACAGGCATTGTCGAAATCTCCAAACTGATCTCCAAGCATCTGCTGGCCTAAACGCACGGCGAAAAAAAACAGACTCAACACAACTCCCCTAATGTGGGAGCGAGCCTGCTCGCGATAGCGTCAGCCCGTTCAACCACCGATGCTTGGATAGACCGCCTCATGAAAAAATGGCTCAAGAACTTAACCCTGACAGACGCCATTGCGTTATTCGCATTGCTCGTATCCGCCGCGTCCGCTGCGTCCGCCTATTGCAACTCCCAGCAACACAAAGACAGCGCAGACACCCGCAAGGCCCCGATCATCATCAGGATCAACGCTGAACCCAACAAATTGGCGTTCTAAGGGCATACGAAGGCATCCCAGGATGCGCTCTTCAAACAGCGCTACAACCTCCTCACCCACAGGCGTGATCGGCTGGCGCACCTGGGAGCGCTGCCGCCTGAACGTAACCGTCCGGCCAAGTCATCTACCCAGCCCCGCAAAGCCAAGACATGGTGTGCACTTAATTTAAGTGGGCACCAGTTCTAGCCTTTTAAGCGGGTATTTCATGCAGCCAACACGCCGTTCCTATTCCAAGTCCTTCAAAGCCCAAGTCATTCAAGAGTGTGCCCAGCACGGCGCTTCGATTGCCAGCATCGCACTCAGCCATAACCTCAACGCCAACCTTGTCCACAAATGTATTCGGCTGCAAGCGCACAAAAGCACAGCGCTGCAACCTGCATTTGTTCCGTTACCCGTGCCGCTAGCTGGGGCAAAACCCCACTCATCATCGAATATCTGCGTTGAAATACAGCACTCGCGCGGCACCGTAAAAGTGAACTGGCCCACTGAAAATGCTGCTGCCTGCGCGACCTTTCTTCGAGACCTTTTGCGATGATTCGCATCGACTCCATTTGGCTCGCCACCGAGCCGATGGACATGCGCGCAGGCACCGACACGGCGTTAGCCAAGGTGATTGCGGTGTTCGGTGCGGCGCAGCCGCACTGTGCTTATCTGTTCGCCAACCGCCGCGCCAATTGCATAAAAGTGCTGGTGCATGACGGCTTCGGAATATGGCTGGCGGCTCGCCGGTTAAACCAAGGCAAGTTTCACTGGCCAGGCATTCGCCACGGTTCTGAAATGGAACTGGATACCGAGCAACTTCAGGCATTGGTGCTGGGTCTGCCATGGCAGCGCGCAGGTTCTGGAGGCTCGATCACACTGCTTTAACGGCTGCCATTAGCCTATCGGTCTATCACCGCGAAGCGCCTGCTCTGGCAAAATCCGGCGCATGACTTCTTCGCCCAATCTCGACCAAATGTCCCCCGACCAACTGCGTGCTTTGGCAAAGCAGTTGCTGTCGCAAGTCGACACGATGGGCAAGAAAATCAACCATGATCAAACAGTCATCGAGAAACTAACCTTCGAGATCGCACAGATCAAACGTTTGAAGTTTGCCAAGCGCAGCGAGCAGATGAATCCTGAGCAGGCCAGTTTGCTCGATGACCTGATCGATATCGATATCGCAGCGATTGAAGCAGAGCTTCAGGCCTTGCAAACAGTGCTAGCGGCGACCGAGAAAAAGCAGAAGCCCAAGCGCACTGCATTACCGGCTGAGTTTCCACGCACACTGATCCATCACGAACCTGACAACACTCACTGCCCATACGGCTGCGCCCTCAAGAGCATCGGCGAGGACGTCAGCGAGAAGCTGGACTACACGCCCGGCGTATTTACCGTCGAACGCCATGTGCGTGGCAAATGGGTCTGCGATGACTGCGAAACGCTCATCCAGGCACCGGTTCCGGCGCAGGTCATCGACAAGGGCATCCCAACCGCCGGGATACTGGCCCACGTCATGATCGCCAAGTTTGCTGACCATCTGCCGCTTTACCGTCAGGAATCGATCTTTGGTCGAGCGGGTCTGGCGATTCCACGCTCAACCTTGGCTCAATGGGTTGGCGTGACTGGGGTTCAGTTGCAGCCGCTGGTCGATGCGTTGCGCGACGTGGTACTCGGGCAACAAGTCATCCACGCCGATGAAACACCGGTGCAAATGCTCAAGCCGGGAACAAAGAAAACCCACCGTTCCTATGTTTGGGCCTACGCCACCAGCCAGTTCTCGGATGTGGCAGCGGTGGTTTACGACTTCAGCCCCAGCCGCGCCGGAGAGCATGCTCGCAATTTCCTGCAAGAATGGAAAGGCAAGTTGGTCTGCGATGATTTTAGCGGTTACAAAGCCAGCTTCGAACTCGGCGTGACCGAGATCGGCTGCATGGCCCATGCTCGGCGCAAATTCTTCGAGCTGCACGCCACGAATAAAAGCACGCTTGCTGAGCAAGCCCTGCGCTATATCCAATTGTTGTACGAAATCGAGAGCGAAGTCCGCGATCTGGAGCCGGATTTACGGCGCCGAATACGGCAAGAAAAAGCCGTCCCGGTAATGGACATGCTACATGCCTGGATGAGCGCCCAGCGCGATCTGGTGCCCGAAGGCTTAGCCATCAGCAAAGCACTCGATTACAGCCTGAAACGCTGGGCAGCGCTGTCGCGTTACCTCGATGACGGAGCCGTACCCATAGACAACAACTGGGCAGAGAACCAGATCCGACCATGGGCTCTTGGACGCAAGAACTGGCTCTTTGCAGGATCACTGCGCAGCGGAAAACGGGCAGCGGCGATCATGAGTTTGATCCAGTCGGCGCGACTCAACGGGCATGATCCGTATGCTTATTTGAAGGACGTCCTCACGCGCCTGCCGACGCAGCGGGCGAGTGAAATTTCCGAGTTGCTACCGCATAGGTGGCAACCGGTAGTCGAATCGGTCGCGTTTCGATCAGGGAACTCGTGCGTCTAATCTATCGCTTCTAACAGTTCAATCCTGAGCCACTCTATCAGAGAGTTGGTTTCTCTTCGCTCGGTAATAACAGGGCGTTTAAAAACAGATATCGCTTGCGGTAAAAACACGCTTTCAGCGCAAGGCTTTCTCAAGTCTCCGCTTTCAACCAGTCTCCCGGCAGTTCGAGCCCAGCCGACGGCGATACCATGTCCTTCCACTGCGGCTTGAAGCATCATCGGGTAACTGTCGAAATAACGATTTTTGGTGCGGCCATCCAGAGCGATGCCGAACTCGGCTAGCCAACTGTCCCACTCCATCAAATGAGGAGGCGTAGCCCGGTGGTGCAAGAGCGTGTGATGTACCAAATCTGTGACTTTCAACGCTTCCTCTTGTTTATTGAGATAATCGGGACTGCACACGGGGAACACTTTGTCAGAGGCCGTGAATAACAGGTGATTTAATCCGCTTGCTCGACCCGTGCTCTGTAGAGCAACGTCGAAATGACCACCGAACTCCGTCAACGGTTGGGTAGTGGTAACGACTTGAATCTCGATATCCGGATGGCGTTGGTGGAAGCGAGAAAGGCGCGGCATCAGCCAGTAGAACGCTTCACAAAGCTGTGAGAGCAATACAACCTGATGCCTGCGGGCACCGCCTCGCAAGCTCTCAGCGACTGAGCTTATTTGGTTTAACGCGGCATTCACGACAAGCCCAAGCTGCCGTCCTTCTGGCGTTAAAAAGACCGCACGATTGCGCCTGTCGAAGAGTGCTACACCAAGATCCTCCTCCAGCCCACGAATCTGTCGGCTTACTGCTGCTTGAGTGATATGGAGTTCGTCAGCAGCTCGTGAAAAGCTTTCCAGGCGGGCGGCCGCTTCAAAAGGCAACAAGCTAGCGAGTGGAGGAAGTGACTTGCCGAGTAAATTCATAACCATGGATTATGCATTGAGGGCTGAGAACTCGTTTGTAGCATACATCCGGAAACGTTCAAACTTGCGATTACCAGCCTTGGAGTCGCCTATGAACACATCAGCTCATCCTTTTGCCCTCGGCGTATTTTTTGCGGTATTTGCAACATTATGCTGGGGTTCGAATTTTATAGTTCCGTATGTCACTGGGAACTACAGCATATTTGACTTTCTGGCAGTTAAATTCATGATCGTTGGAGTAATCGGTGTCGTTTGGATGATCGTCGACCGCACTAATGTTCGAGAGTTGACACTTTCTATGCGGACGGTGGCGCTGACGCTGGGAGCCATAGGTTATCTAGGGTACAGCGTCTGCATTGCATGCGGTGTTAAGATCAGCGGCCCCGTGCTGACGCCAGCATTCATCGCGGTGGTGCCAGTGATGCTGGCTCTGCTTGGAAATGCGCAAAACAAGATGTTGGCGTGGCGAAAACTGGCATTGCCTTTATCCATGCTGGTGTTCGGCCTGCTGCTCATCAATATTATGGCTAACGATACCCCACTCGCCTCGCAAGGGGCCGCCGTGTTCGGGGTGTTTTTTTCTGTTTGTGCCGTGGCGTTTTGGTTAGCGTTCAGTGTGCTGAACCAAAAAGGCCTGAGCAAAATCCCAGCACATTCAACAAGCGCGTGGACAGGACTCATGATGGTCGGGAGCGCGCTGGGTATGCTTCTGGTGATGCCCTTGGGGTATGCATTTAACCTTTTTGAAATGCCCTCTCAAGGCGCCAGCTTTGCCAACGCTGGAGGCCTTTATGTGTGGGCATTTCTAATTGCAATTTTGTCGTCCGTATTGGGGGCGTGGGCGTGGAACAAAGCGTCTCGGTATTTACCCATGGTACTTTCGGGGCAACTAATTGCTCTCGAATCCCTTTTCGCGACCCTATTCGGATTGCTTTTTGAGCAACGTTTGCCAACGCTGTATGAAACCTTAGGTATTACGGCGGTGTTAGCAGGCGCAATGCTGGCCATCCGAATGCTCTTCGCCTCTCACGAGATGGGGCAAGATAAGCTATCGGCGTCTTAAGCCAACCACGGGCATACAACCCAAATGTGTTAGACGTCCAATTGGTGGGCGCTAGCGCTCCCAATACCTATCCTGGTTGTATTTGGCGGGCGTTACCTTGGTTATGCGGGGCTGAGTAGATGGCTTGGCCGGACGGATACGCCTGAACCACCGTTTTAAAATTGAACCCTGAGCACGCGGGAAAACATCCACTGTGGGCTAAGCGTAATAAAGACCGAATAGTTGATCAGCACGGTCCTTCCCTTGTTTTGCAACACCCAGTCCGGGTCAAGAATGAACAGGTTGGGCTTACCGGCCGTGACTGTGGTGTTGTAATAATTACGGGTCAGACGGCTGCCGTTTCATCGCCGGATTGCAGGGCAGTCCCCGTGAGTGCTTGGCTAAACGTCTGTTGTGAAAGGAACAGGAAGCCCAGCAGGATTATCAGTTGTCCCGATTTTTTAAGGGTGAGGCTGTTCATGTTCACCGCCTGGAAGAGTCCGGCCGTCTCAGCGGTATTCAAGGCTTTTGGCGTGTGACTGGCTACTGTCAAAGCTGACAGTTTTCACGGATAAAACGGACCGCTCATCGTTTTCTGAGCATAAAAAAGTTCGGGTTGATCAAGACCTTTTCAAGGTTATTTCCCCGGCCACTTCTGCCAGTCCACGGCGACACGGAAGGTCCCACGTCGAATAAATAAGCCATCAATGGGCGCAAACATTTTTGCGTAATCCAGGTCTTTTTTGGCCTCGCTGTTGAAGGCTCTCTCCGCTTCTATGAGCCGACTATCATCTGGCGCCTTTTTCAACATGTAGGCCGTGTCAATAACCCCATGTGCGCGCTTGTTGAATCGATCCCGAATGCACCACGCCAGCAAACGATAAGCGCAGTCGCCTGGCGACTCAAGCAGGTGTCCAGACAAATTACTGGGGCCTCTGAAATCTCCGGCTTTTGCCAGAAACGCAACGGTTTTTGCGTTAGAGGGTTCACCATCGCGGTCGAATAAATATTCCCAGAGGTATCGTTTATAGCCGTTATCGGTGCTGAACGTTTCAGGGCTTAAAGAGCGCTCACCATGGGAGAGTAGCTTGCCTCTGCTTATCCAGATTTTCACATCTTTATAGACGTCCCCAGCGTTAATGCCCTGCAACGCGTTGCCCACCAGATACCACTGGATCCTATGAGTAAACTCGCCATGCTGAGGGCCGGCGCCCAAGTCTTTAAAGGGGCGACCACTCTCCAATTGCTTGTTGAAATCGGATTTTGGATTGCCAATCAGAATATCCGCAGGTCGACGAGCTCCCAGCCCCCACGCATGATCGACATCAAAGCCATTATCTTTCTCCCAGCGGCCCAAAACATCGGTAAGCAGCTTACTGAACAGCTCTTTAGCGAACTTGAATAATGGCGAGGTTCCCACCGAATCCAACGCTTTTCCAAATCGGTTTTGCCTCACGCCGGCTAAAGTCCCGAGCAGCTCTAGCAACGTGTCTTGAGTGATCGTACCCCCCACTTCCTTGGCGATCCGACCACCAATATCAGCCAGCCGATGGTCGAGGATGATCTGCATTTCGTCATTCAGCTTCTTCAGCTCGCCCTCGCAGTTATCGGCTGAAGATAAATAAGCGCCTATTCGACAGTAAGTGCCGAAGTGCTGACTGGCGGCAAACTTATCGGAAAACAGAGTCTTAAGCTCTGCTTTGACCTCCTCGATATTCTGGCCCATGAGCAATCTCCTGAGGCGGGTAGCCTTCCATAGGTGACAGCTTAGTAGCGCCGATCGAGATTGCCATGGGCGGTCTGTATACCGAGCCTTAAATCCAGCGCCGGAACAGCACGCTGGCGTTGACCCCGCCGAAACCAAAGCCATTGGACAGGGCATATTCCATGGGCAGGTGCTGGGCCTGACCGCGAATCAGGTTAAGGCCTTGCGCGGCGGTGTCCGGGTTTTCCAGATTGAGTGTGGCCGGGGCCACCTGATCACGCAGCGCAAGTACGGTGAAAATCGCCTCGATCCCCCCCGCAGCACCCAGCAGGTGGCCAGTGGCGGATTTGGTCGAGCTGATCGCAAGGCCGCTGTCTGTGCCGAACAGGGCTTTGATTGCCGCCAGCTCGCCTTTATCACCCACCGGGGTCGAGGTGGCATGGGCATTCAGGTGCTGAACCTGGGATGCCTCCACGCCGGCTTGGCGCAGCGCTTGCTGCATGGCTCGGCGGGCGCCGTCGCCATCTTCTGGCCCGGCGGTCATGTGGTACGCGTCGGCGCTGGTGCCATAACCCACCAGTTCAGCGATCGGCTTGGCGCCTCGCGCCAGGGCATGTTGCAACTCTTCGATGACCAGCAGGCCAGCGCCTTCGCCCATGACAAAACCATCACGGGCCTGATCGAAGGGGCGCGAGGCGCGCTCCGGGGTGTCGTTGTAATCGCTCGACAAAGCGCGTGCGGCAGCGAAGCCCGCCAGGCTGACCCGGTGAATGGCCGCTTCCGCCCCACCACAGACTGCTACGTCAATTTCCCCGGCGCGAATCATCCGCGCAGCGTCGCCGATGGCTTGGACGCCCGCTGCACACGCTGTCACTGGAGCCCCCAGCGGCCCCTTGAGACCATGGTTGATTGAGACATGACCGGCGGCCATATTGCTGAGAAATGACGGAATGGTGAAGGGTGACAAGCGTCGCGGTCCTTTGCTGTCAGTGGTCCGCACGGCTTCGGCAATCGCCGGAAATCCGCCCACGCCCGAAGCGATGATGGTGGCGGTGCGCTCCTGCGCCTCTGGGGTTTGCGGCGCCCAGCCGGCCTGAGTCAACGCTTCATGGGCCGCTGCCAGGGCGAACAGAATGAAGCGGTCCATCTTGCGCTGTTCCTTTGGGGCCAGCAGTAGATCCGGATCGAAGCCGGCCTCAGGATCTTGGGTGCGGTCGAGGACCTGGCCACCGATGCTGATCGACAGATCGCCGATCAGCTCTTGCGGCAAGCGGCGGATCCCCGACTGCCCGGCCAGAAGGCGCTGCCATATCTGCTCAACTCCGCAGCCAAGTGGGGTCAATGCGCCCATGCCTGTGACGACGATACGTTTGTTCATGACGGTCTGGCTCCTTATGCTAATGAGGGTATAGCGACATATGGACGTTACTATCATTATGAAAGTAACATGCCCAGGCCAACAAATGTTTGCCCCCCCGTAAGGAACTGCCATGCAGCGCAAGACCCTCCTTCATACCGAATGCCCAATCGCCCGCAGCCTGGAAAGGGTTGGCGAGTGGTGGAGCATTTTGATCATGCGCGATGCCTTGCACGGCCTGAGACGTTTTGAGGAATTTTCCCGCAGCCTGGATATCGCCCCGAACATGCTTACCAGACGCTTGAACTCGCTGGTGGAGGCGGGGCTGCTCGAGCGTCAGCCTTACAGTCAGCGCCCGCTGCGCTACCAATACGTGCCGACTGCCAAGGGTGAAGATTTCCGCGTGGTGCTCCTGGCTTTTGTGGCCTGGGGCAATCGCCATTACGCGCCAGAAGGGGAAAGCGTGCAGATCGTCGAGCGGGAGAGTGGCCGGCCGGTGCAGCCAGCGATGGCGGATATCGCCGATGGCCATCTAGTACCCTTGGACCAGTGCAGCGTACAGGCCGGACCAGCCGCCAGTGCGGGCATGCGTCAGCGACTGGGGGCAATGGTTGATCCGGATTGAGCTTTGAGAAATGACTTCAAATCGAGCGCCAGTCGTTCAGGAAACGTGGTCATTCCTTCGGTAAGACCGACAGAAAGCAAGATCACATCTCTGAAGTGCTTATTGATATCGCGACGGTCCACTTGTATGCCGTTCTAGATCTGCGCCTTCTTGTTAAGCTAGGCGTGGGCTTTGAGCGGAACGAGCCGGTCAGCGCGAATGTGACTGATCGCATGGGTATGATCGACGCCGCCCAGAAGAAACTTGTAATACTCATCATCGAGGATGATCGCAGACAGGCTTGCGGCTTGCTCTTCTACGGGAATCTCAGTCATGCGGGCCGCTTATTCGTGCTCCAGTCCATCTGGGATACGAGAAAAAAGCTCGATCTGAACGGGAAAGGATTTGTCTTCAGGATTCTGGAAACGATAGAAGACAGGGGAGTCCCCTTCGCTGTCGCCATTTTGGCGAATGGCATATCTGCCGTACTTGATGAACGTCCAGAACTGCCCTACGAACTCACGATTGAGGGCCTCAACGACCAGTACAACATCCAGATCCTTGGTGGCTCGAAATGTCTCGCCCAGCGCCTCCATGGTCATCGAGGCTGCTACCCCGCCAATCAGAACGTAACGGCCCTGGTAGTCTTTGAAATACTCTCGAAACCGATCGATACCCACTACCATTTCACACTTTCCATCATTTCATCCAAACACATTTGCACACGGTCATCATGGTCATCCTTGAGACTTAGATAGAGAGAAAATGGATCTACAGTTCCATTGGCAATGTTGCTGTGCAGGGGCTCATAACTCCAAAACTGGATGCCGTAGGCGGCATGGTTTTGCGGCACTTCAAGATAGGGTGATGTGCTCTGGAGTTTCGATTTGGCCGTTTTTGAAATTGAGCCCCAAGTGCCGAACTCTCCTCCATAGGCCTCATTCATTTTTCCGCGATGATCAGACGCGAGCTCTCGAATGTGGTCGAACTGCGCAGTCGTCATTGCGAAACAAGGAACCTTGGGGCTGGCAAGAAGGCTCATCTCTGCCAGGGCGCTTCCCCCGCCAACAGCATGGGGGTGTCAAACGCCTCAGGAACTGCATTGAGCCAAAGCGTTTTTTTGACCGGCGTGCGCATGGACTCTTTCGCCATTTCCCAAGTTTCCTTGGGGGGCAAGTTGAAAAAGATCGCCGCTTCGCCCATTTCCTTCCCAGGCTGAACAATGTCCAAGTCAGTCAGTTCTTTGATGGCTCTGGTGATGGTCATTTTCGCGTAGGTGAAGGATTTCTCGAAGGTCGAACGGGTGGTCAGAAGCTGGTGTTGCCATCTTTTGATCAAGAATTGAATCAGCATGGCCTGGGTGGCAGGGCTCAGAACCTGAGGTTTTTCCAGGCGCTGCCTGTAGTACTCACGCAAATCCATTCCAAACGCAGGAAGAAAAAGCTGGTTTCCCGGCACGATGAATTGGACGCCTGCAGGTTGTGGATGGCCTGCATATGCTTGGCGACATCCGCAACACTGGCTTCGCGCTGTGGACGTTCCTTAAGGATGAGGCACTCGACCCTGAAGATTTCCGTGACGAAAAATTCGTATCGCTCACGCAACGCATACGGAAGGATTTTGACGTTGTCCCAGGGTTTCAAGCGTCGTTGGTAGCAGTCATGGTCATTCTTCCATATCACGATTTCAGCACGGTATCAGAGGTTATGATAGCGTTCAAAATTCTTGATATTGCTCCGTGAACATTGGTGATGCGGATTTCCCAGAGGCGGGAACCAATAACTCAGCCAGACACAACCTGTGGCAAGGGAGCTTGCTCGCGCTGGGCTGCGAAGCGGCCCCAATACCAAGCGTGCTGTTGTACGCGGTTGAGGTTGATGGGAGTTCACTACGCGACGTCAATGTTGCAGG
Source organism: Pseudomonas sp. LBUM1664 (assembly GCF_059695895.1). NCBI lineage: Bacteria > Pseudomonadati > Pseudomonadota > Gammaproteobacteria > Pseudomonadales > Pseudomonadaceae > Pseudomonas > Pseudomonas sp. LBUM1664. The sequence goes on from NZ_CP166791.1 coordinate 1,145,793, forward strand.
TGAGCTGGAATATGTGGTCGTTATCGTAAAACTGCCTACCGGCTAGTACCTCAATAGCTGCTGCCTGGCTGGGGCTCAGGTCATAACCCTCATCGCCACGCTGGAGCATCGGCCACCCCATGATCTGCGCCAGCTGTGAATCGCAACCTTCAGGCAGCTCAACCTCAAAAGCCAAAAACTCGGTTTCTTTGTCGAAAGCTTCAATGATGTACTTCAAGGTTCTACCTCGCGGGTATCGTCCGCATCTTTGGTCTGTTCACCTGTTTCGGGATCGAACTCCCCTAGGTGTTTTCCACGTTTGTTGTACTTTTCAACTGCCCCGTGCAGGCTGTCCCATTCGAAAATAGTCCCGTCCTTTGTTTTCCATCGCTTCCGTAAGCCTCCTCCTCCTTTTATCGGGGTTTTACGAGGGGCAATCTTGGCATCAGGAAATGCAATAAGCCCTTTCGGCGGGGGATAGTATTTATGGTCACCCGGAGCGGGTTTCGAAAACACCACATAAAGCGACTTCAGCCCCGTATCCGCCGGAAACACCAAAATACAGTCGTCAGCCGTGATGTCCTCACCCGGCAACCCATCAATCTGGCTGTCGACATCCTTCGCTATCGGATGCACGAGGATGGTACCCAGCCGCTCGCCAATATCGCCGGGATAAATCAGCGGCGGAATCGATCCAAGCGGCCCATGCTGAGGCGTCCACAAAATGGTGACGCCATTGAGCTCAGCCTCCATCGCGGTTTTATCGGCGTTCCACGTAACCTGTACCGTGCGCACCGAGTCGTCGCCCGACGCGCCGCTATGAATGCCGTAGACCTGAAGCACGCCCTCGGCATCACGGCGAAACTGAAAGCGCACCCGTGTCGGTGCGTGGCTCATGCGGCGCAACTGGTCATCAGTGTGAAGGGTGCCGTCGGCCATTTTGGCGGGTAGCATCCCCAGGATGAAAACGCTGGCCGGGCCGCCCGTGCCGCGTATTACCCAATTGAAGCGCTGCTGCAGAATGCCGCCGCCGGCCATGCGCCCCAATGCCAAATCGGCGCCGAGCGCCGTCGCAATAGCGGTGCTGGCCGATGGAAAAAGCATAGCGCCCGCCACCATCACCCGACCGAAGTTCGAAGCAGGCTCGGTGGTCGTACCGGCGTCCGTTCGGCACCAGTTTTCAGCGATGCAGGATTTGGCAAACACCAGGTCATCGCGGGGCTTGGATAATGGCCAGTGATCCTGGGCGATGCGGACCGGTTCAGGCGCCGGCGTCGGGCGGGGCATCAAGCCGCCGCTTGAACTGGCGGGGCGTTGCTTCACCAATAACAAGTCGCCCCTTCTAACGGCCTCGACAATTTCGCTGTCACTGGTGATTCGCGACCGGCTTCCAATCTGATCCAGCCCGTCGATGGTGTGCCGACCGCGCATCAACGCATCATTCACCATTCGGGCAGCAGTAAGAGGAGATTCGGTCTGTTCGAGGCCCTTGTTTGCACTCCTTATCAAGCGCATTGCGATCCTTTGCGGTTAAGTCAGGCGGGCTATTCTGGTGAGAGGTACTACGGCCAGCAACGAAAGGACTTTTGCGGCATATGTCCGGATTGTTGGCTGGATGTTGGAAGGGGGGGAGGGCTGGTGCAGCTTCAAAACCGCAATAAACCGGTGCTACTACTGCCCACCGAAATCGGCCGACTGAACCTAATGAATGCCATGCTCCATGCCGGATGGTTGCTGAGGCACACTGCTTGAAAAGATTTTATCTGCCCTTTCCATCCAATTAAGAAAAGCCTCTTCGATACGATTGCATTCTGGCTGATCTAAGTACATGTGAAATATCCCGTGGGCGAGATATTCACTGAGGCCAATCAGCTTTTCGGTTTCTGTGTAGGTGGGGTTTTTTTGGCCAGGAGGATAGTTGATCGTCGTATGGGCGTTGGTCGCGAACATCGGTTGCTTGCTCGTAATATTCCAACCTGTTTTTAAATCAGCAAGAAAAACTTTAACTGACGCACAGAAATCAGATGTGTGTAGCGCTAAAACAGCGTCCTTGTGCTCAAAGGGCGATATTTTTTCCAGTTGCTCTACGAATGCCTCAAGCTGTCGGAGTTGTACCCGGATATCGGACGCCTTGAAACCCAGAGAGATCCACTTTTTGCCAGCTTTGATTTTTAGGTCCGGTTCTCCGTTGCGTGGACCAATATCCTTCCCTGTAAGGCTTTTGTCATAGGCATTTTCACGTACGTAGCTAAAACACATAAACGCACGAAGCACTATTTGGTATATCGCCCTGGTCGTCTCTGTTTTTTCTTCGGCGACTCTTTGAGTTTCACGGCTGTGATCGTCAGCTGCTTTTTGGGTTTCACGTTTGTGATCTTCAGCTCTTTCTTGTCTGCTTCTCTCTTCGGAGCTTCTGCTTTCATGCCTGGAAACCAGGATGGCAACCACTATCGCGTAGATGCTACCAATGCCTTGAAGCCACGCAGGAAAATTGTTGCTATCCCAAATAAGTGTCGCAGACATAATGATTACAAAGGAGGCGGTGATGGTGCCATACATGAATGTCTGAGGGGGTGTATTTGTATTTTCATCTGCTTTGTTTAAGAATTTTGTGATGGCAAGGATGAAAAGACAGAATAAAGTTACTATAGAAAATATAGACAGCTTCTCAATAGCGCCAGAGTCGAGAGCGTTCATGGTTTTATCTTTGGTGTGATTTCGTTTTCACGGAAGGCTTGTCTTGCGGTTTGTAGAGGAGCACGGCGTGCTATCTCAATGAGCCGTGGACGAGCGCGCGCAACAAGAGCTTCGGCGAGAGGTACAAATTGGGTTGGCGATCCATGCACGTTTAGATTTCCTTGTGATTGATAGCCCAATGCTATCTGTCTGGCCTGTGTGCCGACAAGGAATAAGCTTCAGACCCACCTTCATTAGGAAATGATGTCGTCCATATTTGACCCGGCGTTGAAGCGTCGAGTGAGCAGAGGCTTTGTGGGTAGATCCGGAATCAGCGTTCACGCCAGGTAGAGCTGTAAACGTGGTCTATACCCTCTTTCGCCCGTTTGGGAACGACGTGAACCGAGGCGTGTGCCAGCTCTTGCCCAACGAGCGGACTCAAGGGAGGAGAGGTCCATCTGTCGGTCGAGCGTGCACCGATGTCTTGCCCGGGCGTGTGATAAAAAGGATCGAAGACCTTAATTGAACAATGAGTTTTTGATGACTTTCGCAAAGCGTGTCAGGGATAACACCGTCACTCGTCCAAACCAGAGAAGTTTTAGCCTGGATGAATGGAAGGCGGCTTTCGAGCGCGACGGGTCCGATCAGGAGTCCAGGGATTTGTATGAGGCCGGTGTCTGGTTTGCCCAGGCATTCGCAACCATCAGAGCGCAGTTGAGCTTCGCGGCTGACAAAAAAATCAGCAGGGAGGCGAAGCTGTTCGCTTTTGTCCGCCACGCAAACTTGAACGCAATCGGCTATCAGCTATCGATTAAAGACCTTGTCCACGGCTCAAGATTGGAGAGCCCCGCAGCGCAAAGCGCGAGCTATATCCTGCCGAAAGTCTATGACAGCGAGGGCACGGCGCATTCTTTGGATCAGATTGCGCAATCCGATATCGACGGGCTCCAGCTCCCCCTTCGAATGATACTCAGCCAGAAGCCGCCACGGGGCGAGCAACCGGCGTTATCGAGTGCGGCACCTTCGGGCAATATTGCATCGGACTATCTCATCGGCAGCTTCTACAAAATCGTCGAGAATCTGTGGGAAGAATGCCTCTGGAATAACTACGTCCTCACTGCGTCGAGCGAAGGGGCCAAACTTTCACCGAGCAATCCCAGAGACGCCAAGTGGAAATGGATCACCCTGAGCCGCCGCAGTGCAGTTCATCAGTCCAGCACGATCTATCGTCATTCACTGTTCGAGCAATCGTATCGTCAAGCCACCCACGCCAGCCTTGGCATACCCAGGCCCATCGTGGCGATTGAAACAACCGACGGCGCGATGCGATTTATTTTGGCAGCGGATGAACAGGTCAGTCAGCGCTCCAGTGAAATCTACGTGCTTATGCAGGAGGCACTGGGACCCTATTATGCGCAGCTCGCTAAGTTCCAAAGCCCGAGGCTGGGCGGAGGCACGATCATTGCGGTCATCAAATGCTGGGCCGTGCTCCAAAGCCTGGTAATCCTGCTGGAAAAGGGCGCCCATCTGCAGGACGTCAAGCAAGCCTCCGCGCAAGTTTTGGCTGAACTCACCGCGCCTAGGATCGAACGGCGGGCGTTGATCGAAGTTATCGCTGACTCCCTGGGTGTATCCGCTGACATCGGCAACAAGTTGCTGGATTTTTTGACCTACTCACCTTCATCTGCGCACAAGCATGAAGAAAATGAGCTGTGGACTCAGCCCATCATCGCGTTGAACGAGAAAGAGCTGTTGCTGTTGTACACCCCTTGCTCCCATGGGACGACGCAACGCAACGTGGATATCTGGCTACGCCAATTGGGGGCGAAACTTGATGTGCGTGGGCTGCCATTCGAGCAGTACCTGCGGGATGTGCTCGCTCATAACATCGGCCTGTCCCCGATACAGCGCGACATCGCCCTGATGCCTCATTCCTTGAAATTCAACTTACCCAGCGGAGCAGAGGAAGCGCGTCCGTACGAAGACATCGATATCGTCATACGTATCGGCAATACCGTGCTAATTGGCGAGGCAAAATGCTTCCTGCAGCCGGTTGATCCAGACGAGGTGTTCAAGCATCGAGAGAAGGTAATCGAGGCGCAAGGTCAACTTAAACGCAAGATGGCCTACGTCGAAAAATACAGACGACAGTTCCGCGAGGAGTGCGCCAGACGTAACTTCTGGCTGCCTGAGGATTTCAAAGTTCAGCCGGTCGTTTTGCTGAACGGGCAATCCCACTGCGGCATTCCCTACGAAGGCATGCCTATCGTGGATATCAACATACTGGCGACTTTCGTAAGAGGCGTGCTACGGCGCAATCTCGTCGTGACAAAAGCGAGCGGCGTGGAGTCTGCGGATGAGCACGTTTTATACCGCGACGTCCGAGGCGCGGAGGTTTATCTCGAAACGTATTTGATGAGCCCCCCACAACTCCAGCGTTATGCGGATGCATTGGGTGAACATCAGGCGTGCTACAGCGGGATAATCAATGGGCTGGAGCCGGTGTTTTATGATTATTTTGAGGTGGATCTGTCCAAAGTTCTGGGGTGATGCCGCCGGAAGGCGCCTCACTGGAAAGTCAAAACATCACACCCCTTGCGCGGCACCACGTCGCAATAGTGTTCATCCAGCGAGCACCACGCTCCCATTACGCGATATTAAGGAGAGCTATCATGCAAGAAAAAATCACCCCTCGTGACACGATGGATGTGGCAGGGGGTAACATCGCAGAGGGTACCAATATTTTCATTTCCCCAGCCTGTCATGGGGATCAGATGTTCAGACTCGCAAAAATAAGAGATCTTTAAAGTCAGGGTTAGACTTATTTGTGGCGTAAGCAGGCCGATTAACTTTCAATCTACGCGGCGTTTGAAAAGATACACCGGCTGCGGGTGTACCTTCGCGTATTCGATTTTCCTGCTGCGCAGCCGAGCGGGAGCAAGCTCCCTCGCCACAATGGCTCATACGAACCTTTAGGGAGCAAAGCTGCCTCACTCAAAAACCAAAACATCCCGACCCTTGGCCTCAACCATCTCGGCAAACACCGGCAACCGCGCCACAAACTCCATCTCAAACGCCAGATACCGATCCTGCGCCGGCAGATAACGAATCTCCGGCCTGACCCGCGCAATATCCTTGGAAGACAGCTTCACCACCTCATGACTGCCCTGATTCCAAAACCAGGCTAAGGTCTGCATGCCAAACGTATTAGTGCGGTAGTTCCACACCCACCAATCGCCATGCCCCCGGGCAACGTGAATCTGCCCGTGAAACGTGCGCAACGTGATGACCTGCTTGGGCTGCGTGACGAGTAGGCGCGTGTCCTGGCGCAACTCACTGCCAAAGCCGTCCAACACCGCCTTCGTCGTGGCGCCGGTCACGAAGTTGAAGCGCCACGCCAGTAGCACGGTCTCCTGGTAGCCCGCGTGCTCAAGGTTCTGCCGTGCGCCTTCGCTGAACAGCAGGACCTCGTCGCCACCCAGGTACGCGGTGGACGCCCGGAGTTTATAGGCGTCAGCGGGCATCGGCCGGGCGGCGATGGCCTGATACGCAGGATCTTGATTCCAGACCCAGCACCGCGGGCCGTTGTGCTGCATGAACAGCAAGCGGCGGGGGCCGATGGGCAGTATCGTCAGTTCATCCGGGTACTCGAAAATGACCTCGCTGGTGTGCGCAGTGATCCGCCAGATTCGCGTCAAATGCTCGGGCTGGTAAATACGCTGACGTTCGAACACCTCAGCATCGACCACCACGCAGGGCTCTTCAAACGCTGGCCATTGCATCTCGGCAGGTCCGAAACCCTGAATGTCATCGCCTTGGCGAATTTCGTATTGGTACCGGTCATCCGAGCTGTAATCGCCGTTTTTAACCCGACGTTTCCACAGGCTGCATTGGGCATTGGCATCGATGAGCTGCAGGTCAGCGCCGTCGACCCCATCGGTTCGGTGTTCGAGCATGTCCTGCTCGGCGGGCGGCCACGGGTTGTAATCAATCAGAAAGCACAGCCACTGCTCCTCGTCCTGCTCGGTAACGGCGGCCCAACCATTGCGGTAGTTGTATTCATGAACATAAGTGGGCCCGGGATAGTCATGAACTTCCTGCAGCCAGTTCAACTTGCTGCGTTTGGGCTTGCTTGGTTTGCGTCCAGTGGCAACAGGCTTTTGCGGCTCGATCAACGTCGGCGTGAGCCTTGGCTCTGCGCGTTGGTCTTGCCAGTGCTGTGCAAAAACCTGGCGCTGATCGGCTGGGAAAATGACCGGTCGATAATCATCGCCACCGGCGTCCAGATTCCACAAGTCGTAGCCTTGGCGCGCCAGGACAGGCGCTAGCGTCTCGAAGCAAACCTCGGGCATTTCGTTGGCGAGTTCATCCAGCAGCGCCTCGAATTGTGCGCCGCAAAACACGCTGATGTCAGGATAGTAATGCTGTAACAGCGCAAGCAGCTCGCCGCCAGGCGTTTTCCAATCGATATGAACCAACGGATCAAAACGAGGTGCCATCAAGCCTGCCTTCCTTGTGATTTTGTCTCTGCGCCATCTTAGCCGCAGGCCAAACCAAAGGATAACCACCAAACCCGTGGCGAGGGAGCTTGCTCCCGCTGGGCTGGGCAGCAGAACACCGTGCACAGCCTCCGGCAGCCTGCCGAAGAGGAGACAGCGTCAGAGTCCCATAATCGTAACAGCCGAGATCAGAGGTTGGCGAGGCATGCCGCCTCTTTGAGACGGCTTGGCATCCCCGTGAGGTCTAAGGCAGCCGAAGTATTACTTTGACGGAATCATTGACCGCGGCGCTATCGACGTAACCGATGGCGTCAGGCTCAGCGGCAACTTTGGCCACAATGGCCGCGTCGCTGGCTTCGCCCGGAAGGGCTTGGCCCTTGCCACTGAATACCAGACCTGACCAGTAGGATCTAAGCTGGGCTTCGTTTTTGCTCGTGACGTCTGCGTAAAACTTTTCCTTGGTAGGGTCCCAGTTTTTCTGGTCGATGCCTTTGAGGGATTTGTCCTTACCCAGAAAAATGTTGGTCACGTCTGATTTAGAGGGCGTGGTGCCAGTCCCAGCATTCATGATAACGGCGACCTCGGCATGGGCCAGAACTCCGAAGCCCAATAGTGCGAACGCAGATACGTTACGGATTGAACGAATCATTTGATTCTCCTTGAATATAAAGTCAAGCCAACACTGATTATGTCGCCATCGAAAGTGGACCTGGTCGCGGTGTAGTCAGGGGTGAGCACGCCAGACTGGCAAGTTGTTACACCGAGAAACTTGATTTATTCATCGTTCTAATCCTCAGAATTAAGGGTTACACACGGAATTGGGCGGTCGCTTGGCGTAAATGATCTCCTGTGCGCACCAACTGCTCGCCGAGCCGGGTTGTAGCCTCCGCCCCGTTTGCCGTCGTTAGTGCGTCCTGCTGCAATACTTCCGTTTCATTTTGAATCGATTCCGACAAACCAATCTGCTCTTGGGTGTGTTGGGCGATCCCAGCGTTGAGCGCGTCGATCTGACTGATCGTCTGCGCGATGCCCTCAAGTAACTTAGTGGCTTCGATTGAGTGCTTGACGCTGTCTATGGATTTGTTTTCGTTTGCTGTCATTACGCTTAGAACCGTATTGGCACTGGTCTGTAAACGCTGGATGATGTGCTGGATCTCAGTGGTAGAAGTCGCCGTTTTCTGTGCCAAATTGCGTACTTCATCCGCCACTACGGCGAAGCCGCGTCCTTGCTCGCCAGCGCGAGCGGCCTCGATAGCGGCATTCAAGGCCAGCAGGTTGGTTTGTTCGGCAATACTGCGGATGACCGTCAATACCGACCCGACTTCCTGGGTCTCTTCTTCAAGTTGCTGCATCGCGCTAACGGCGCTCATCACGCTCTTGCCAAGGTCGCTGATGCCGGTCGAGAGGTTTCCGATATTGTCCCGAGCCGTTGCGGCCTGTCGGGAGGCGAGGCCGGCTTCGTCGGAGGCCTGACGCGAACGCTGTGCGACCTCATGGATGCTGTCGGTCATGGTGTGAATATCACGGCTTATGGAATCGGTGTGATGCTGTTGCGATCTGGCGTTTTCCTCGGCACCTTGGGTCAAGCGATACAGCTCCGCGGAGCAATCGCCGATTGGGCTGGCAGTTTCAATGATCTGGCGAATGGTTGCCTGCAGCTTGTCGAGTAAGCCGTTGAACAGGCGAATCATCGAGCCGATTTCGTCATTTGATTGGATGTCGACGCGGCGAGTCAGGTCGCCGTCGCCCTCGGCAATGCCCTTCAGCGACGTGATGACCCCCCGCACGTTAGCCATAATGTTGCGGGTGACAACCCAGGCGCAGAGGATGACGAGTACCAACAGCGCCAGGCTGAGAATAATCCCCAGGCGAGTGGTGGTTGCGTTGACATCACGTGTTTCGGCCAATGTATGCACGAAGTCGCCGTAAGCGGCGCTACGGAACTCGGAGGCAAGCTTCTGGGCTTGCATCAAATCAACGGCCATGCGGTCCAGACTTGGACGCAGATCATCGAATGAAGCGCTGGCGCTGACTAATTTGTTGGACGCGGATAAAGCATTGTCGGCGTAGCGCTCTACCGCGAGGCGCCATTCATCCAGTTGCTGGCGGCGACTAGGGACGATTACGAGTTTTTCCAGTTCCCGCTGTTGGGCCATGACGCCTTTCATCACCCCGTCAGCTTCGGTCAGCAGGTCTTTTTCACTGGCGGCGACCGCGCCGTTGAGCAGGCCAGGGACGCGCGAAAACTGAAAGATGGCTGCGTCGGCTTTTTCCAGCACCGGATAGTGAAGGGTTTCGATGGCATGCAGCCGCACGTCGGTCTTTGAGAGTTGGAACGATGTGTAGCCCACGAACAGAATAAGACCCAGTATTGCAACAAGCGGTGCGAGGAATAGTTTAATTGTCAGCGGCAAGTTTTTTAACATTATATGCCTCAGCGCTAAGCTAGGAGCGTGGCAAAACGAATAATGGCAATATGGCTTCTCTCGTCAGCGCAATAGTCCATTGGCGTTATCCATATATCGTCCCCAGTAACAAGAACTTGAGCAATGGTGAAGAAAGACGACGAAAGTGTCGTATCCCATAAACCTTTACCAGGTTGGAGGAAGTATTTCTGGTTCGGAACGGGGTAGCTAAAATTTACGCAGTTAAAACAGTTAAAGGGGACAGATTTATAGTTAAAGGGGACAGATTTATTTATGAATCAAGACAAATAAATCTGTCCCTCTTTCCTTTGGTACGGCTTGGCATCCCCGTGTGGTCTAAGGCAGCCGAAGTATTACTTTGACGGAATCATTGACCGCGGCGCTATCGACGTAACCGATGGCGTCAGCCTCAGCGGCAACTTTGGTCACAACGGCCGCATCGCTGGCTTCACTCGGAAGGGCCTGGCCCTTGCCAGAGAAGACCAAACCTGACCAGTAGGATCTCAGTTGGGCTTCGTTTTTGCTCGTGACGTCTGCGTAAAACTTTTCCTTGGTAGGGCTCCAGTTTTTCTGGTCAATGCCTTTGAGGGATTTGTCCTTACCCAGAAAAATGTTGGCTACGTCTGATTTAGAGGGCGTGGCGCTAGCCCCAGCATTCACGATAACGGCGACCTCAGCATGGGCCAGAACGCCGAAGCCCAATAGTGCGAGCGCAGATACGTTACGGATTGAACGAATCATGTGATTTCCTTCCTTAGAATATAAAGTCAAAGCCAACACTGATTACGTCGCCATCGAAAGTGGACCTGGCCGCGGTGTAGTCAGGGGTGAATACACCAGCTTGACCTTTAGTGGAGTCGACACGCTTGTATTCACCTTTAAGCGTTACGGAAGGGGTCAGACTGTAATTCAGGCCATAGGCCCAGGAAGATTGGCGTCCGGCGTCGGTTATGTCCAACTGCGCGTAGGTCACATGGGGGAGGAAATCGCCCACACGGTAGCCTGCCATTACAAAAAATGCTTCCGTGGCTGTGGTAGTGCCTGAGGCACGACGTTTGATGGCTTCAGCATTCGTCACCACCGTGCCGTTATCGTAACGGTGACCAATCGAGGTGAACTTGCCCTTGGCCGGCGAGCCACCGTCAACGCTCACACTAGCTTCCGAATACCCGTAGCGGAAGGTACCGAAGGAATCGGTATTCAACGCGATGTTGGCGGTAACCATTTCCGTCAAATCCAGGTCCAACTGGCCGTCCATCTGTCCGATATACACCTTTCGGTCGGTTGCCTGACCATACTGGGCTTGGAGATCCAGAGAACCGAGGGGAGTAGGAATCTTGTAGAGGACGTCCGCGCCTTCAAAGCTCGACACCGGGAACTGGCTGTACACCTCGTCCGGAAGGCGCAGCCATGGGTAGGAATAACCTACGTCCAGCGTTTCGGAGAACATGTAAGCACCTGGGCGCAGCCGACCAGCACGGACCGTTAGTTGATTATTTATCTCATAAGCCAGGTACGCCGATTCCAGCTTCAGCTTCCAGGTATCCTGTTCGGTTTTTGCGACGGTCTGGACGGTCGCGCTGAGTTTATCGGTCAAGCCGTAGGAAAATTGCCCGCCCAGACGCGAGAGTTGATCACCGCGCCAGGAGTCGGTTGTACGACCCTCAAAGCCATAACTTTTAGCGTCCCCTACACCGCCAATCCTACTCACGGCAGCTGTTCCAAACCCGTTGAAAAGATACTCCCCCTGATCTAAGGCCATGGCGTAATTGCTGGCCATGCAAATGGTTACGCCGAGAAGCTTGATTTTATTCATAGTGGTAATCTCCATTTTCATTGTTCTAATATCCAGAATTAAGCGTCACACACGGAATTGGGCGGTCGCTTGGCGTAAATGATCTCCTGTGCGCACCAACTGTTCGCCGAGCCGGGTTGTAGCCTCCGCCCCGTTTGCCGTCGTTAGTGCGTCCTGCTGCAACACTTCCGTTTCATTTTGAATCGATTCCGACAAACCAATCTGCTCTTGGGTGTGTTTGGCGATCCCCGCGTTGAGCGCGTCCATCTGACTGATCGTCTGCGCGATGGCTTCAAGTAACTTAGTGGCTTCGATGGAGTGCTTGACGCTGTCTCTGGATTTGTCTTCGTTTGCTGTCATTACGCTTAGAACCGTATTGGCACTGGTCTGTAAACGCTGGATGATGTGCTGGATCTCAGTGGTGGAAGCCGCTGTTTTCTGCGCCAAATTGCGTACTTCATCCGCCACTACGGCGAAGCCGCGTCCTTGCTCGCCAGCACGAGCGGCCTCGATAGCGGCATTCAAGGCCAGCAGGTTGGTTTGTTCGGCAATACTGCGGATGACCGTCAATACCGAACCGACTTCCTGGGTCTCTTCTTCAAGTTGCTGCATCGCGCTAACGGCGCTCATCACGCTCTTGCCAAGATCGCTGATGCCGGTCGAGAGGTCTCCGATATTGTCCCGAGCCGTTGCGGCCTGTCGGGAGGCGAGGCCGGCTTCGTCGGAGGCCTGACGCGAACGCTGTGCGACCTCATGGATGCTGTCGGTCATGGTGTGAATATCACGGCTTATGGAATCGGTGTGATGCTGTTGCGATCTGGCGTTTTCCTCGGCACCTTGGGTCAAGCGATACAGCTCCGCGGAGCAATCGCCGATTGGGCTGGCAGTTTCAATGATCTGGCGAATGGTTGCCTGCAGCTTGTCGAGTAAGCCGTTGAACAGGCGAATCATCGAGCCGATTTCGTCATTTGATTGGATGTCGACGCGGCGAGTCAGGTCGCCGTCGCCCTCGGCAATGCCCTTCAGCGACGTGATGACCCCCCGCACGTTAGCCATAATGTTGCGGGTGACAACCCAGGCGCAGAGGATGACGAGTACCAACAACGCCAGGCTGAGAATAATCCCCAGGCGAGTTGTGGTTGTGTTGACATCACGTGTTTCGGCCAATGTATGCACGAAGTCGCCGTAAGCGGCGCTACGGAACTCGGAGGCAAGCTTCTGGGCTTGCATCAAATCAACGGCCATGCGGTCCAGACTTGGACGCAGATCATCGAATGAAGCGCTGGCGCTGACTAATTTGCCGGACGCGGATAACGCATTGTCGGCGTAGCGCTCTACCGCGAGGCGCCATTCATCCAGTTGCTGGCGGCGACTAGGGACCTCTACGAGTTTTTCCAGTTCCCGCTGTTGGGCCATGACGCCTTTCATCACCCCGTCAGCTTCGGTCAGCAGGTCTTTTTCACTGGCGGCGACCGCGCCGTTGAGCAGGGCAGGGACGCGCGAAAACTGAAAGATGGCCGCGTCGGCCTTTTCCAGTACCGGATAGCGGAGGGTTTCGATGGCATGCAGCCGCAAGTCGGTCGTTGAGAGCTGGAACGATGTGTAGCCCACGAACAGGATAAGGCCCAGTATTGCAACAACCGGAGCGAGGAATAGTTTAAATGTCAGCGGCAGATTTTTTAACATTATAAGCCTCAAAACTAAGCTAGGGGAGTTGCAGAACGAATAATGGCAATATAACTGCGCTGACGAACCTAACTAGTCCATCGACGTTAGCCCATGTATCGTCTCCAGTAGCATAAACTTGAGTAAAAAGGCGACGGATGGTTTGTACCCTGTGAGCCTTTGTTAGATTAGACGAGGTATTGCTGGTTGCAAATGGGGTAGCTAAGTCCTGACGCTGTTAAGGATGAGGTAAGTCCAGATGGGACATGGCGGACTATAATGGGCATTGTAGACGACTGCTGAAAACTCGTTGCCGTCCTGGTAAAATGAAGGAAAGATATTTTGGAATTAAATTTCCAGATGAGAATGCTTGTGTGTTTTCGTGGCCTGCGCATTAAAAAATGACGAATCATCGCTTGCTAATTCGTCTATCTGATCTACTATCATTTGATTTCATTGGGGAAATTAACAAATCCAGTTTGCCCAAGCGTAGCTAAATGGAGCGATGATGAGAATATCCTTGCTGTGGCCGGGTTAATACTCGCGACTCAACGTTAAGTGTGTCTCAGGGTGTTCTTAATAACGTACGCCCTCTAACTCGGCGAAAGACACTCTATTGTCTATTGATGTCACGGCGGTGTTTCCATGGGGCTCTTTTAGAACTCGAGGCTCTCAAAAAATTAAATGGCTGGATCTTGAGTTTATTGGATCCAAGTCAGTAGCAGTTGATGAGCGTTAGCGACTCGCCTTGGTCGCGTCAAAATGATATGAACAACGTTAGTAGGATCAGTGTTTGTGAGGGTGTTGGCTACTTGGTAATTATCACCGCCGGCGGTTGTTGAAAATAACCAACCATGCCCGTGGCAGCCGTCCCCAATCAGTGCTCCGAAAACTCGGATAAATAGCACACAGGCGAACTCGCCTCGGCCCGCTTCTCCACCTCATCCTCCAGCCATTCAGCCAACACCACGGCATTGTTCTCGACGGTGGACTTGGCGGCATAAACCAGCGTGAGATGCCCACCCCGCGCCACATCCACCAGCCGCCACCAATATTGCGGCCGTGCGCCCAACTCCTTGCGATAGGCCACTTTGAACTGCGCAAAAGAAACAGCCCCCGCCTTGAACGCCTTGCGCAGCGCATGAGAAGGCGCAACCTCCGGCAGCCACTCAGCAATGGGGAGTTCGTCTTTGCGACAATTGCGCGGCCATAGACGGTCCACCAAAACCCGCACGCCATCCTCAGTGCTCGCCGCTTCATAGGCTCGTTTGCATTGGATCATGGGTGCATGCCTGTGGAAGAGGGACAGCCTCAGCATAGGCCTACGCCTGCGGGGCGACCAGATCCTACGTCCAAAGCGGTCAACCGACATCGCCTTGCGCCTTTGCCTACAACTACGCCAGAATCCGCCGGCTTGTGCGCCCTGGACTGCGTCGGTAGTTTGAGTCCTGTCACTGCTCATCGGTGATCGGGTTTAGCAGCTCGTGGTGAAACAGGTTGTGCAAGGCGTCATCCAGTCAGGATTCTCCATCCTGCACTTGATGGTGGCTGTGCGCAGGGCGTCCTCGGACGCGCCGGCTTCTTGTTTCCCCGGTCTGCTAACCTGCGTACAGCTGCCTCCCTTCGTTTAGCAGCGAGTGGGGGATGGCTCCAATTACAGGAAGCAAGACGATGGTAAAAGTTACTCCGAATCCTCCTGCTACAGATGAACCAGTATCCCGCGTCCAATCGGCCAGGGCCAAGAAGCTCGACGACGCTGCCACCCGCGCTTTGGATTTCTACCTGAAGCCCACTCCCGAGAAAGAAGCGTCTGACAATCCCAACACCATTTTTCGTATTGATCCTGATGTTGATTCTGAGTGTCTGCTTGCTAATCTCAGTGAGAGTTTGGCTTCGGCTAATGCCATGATCAGTGATTTGGCGTTCGACCTTGATGGGTCGCGACGGCATGTTGCGTTGGGGATTCAGCAGGTGATTGAGTTGAGTGAATTGTTGGCGAATCGGGCTTTGGATATTGTTGAGGTGAGGTAACCTTCCGACGTCGTCGCTTGAGGCGATGCTGCACACTTAAATTTTGGTCCGCTCTGTCAATTATGCTCGCCGTGCTTGGGTCCTGAATTCCACAGGGCTCAGGCCACGTAGCTTCATATTGTAGTAACGCCTGCGAAGTAACATCCGAGGTCCATTGACCCAATAGGTGCAATCGTGTTGATACGCCATGCGCTTCCTTCTGATGCATCTGAGATTCAAGCCCTTTACGGACAGTTGATTATCGACTCCGCAATCCGAGTTACTGCTGAAGGTATAGAAGCGCTGAGGGACGATCGCCAAGCATTATTGCTCTGCGAGGTTGATCAAGTGGTGGCGGGTACGGTTATGGTGCATCTATGCGCAGACGTGATGTATGGAATGCAAACTTTTGCCGTTGTGGAGAACTTGGTAGTTGATGCTCCATACCGTAGGCGAGGTGTAGGTGCGGCGATGCTCGCAGCCATTGATCAGTTCTGCCTGGCGGCAGACTGTTCCAAGATAATGCTCTTGAGTTCAGTACATCGTACTGATGCCCACCGCACATTTCTCCGAGCTGGGTATGCAGGCGATACCAAACGCGGGTTTGTGCGTTATCGGCGCGAAATGAGGTAATCAAGACTTTTAAGTTAAAGACATACCCTGCTGCGAGTTGGTTATTCATTTGGGAATCTAGATAAGACATTAAACATGATCGATGAGAAAGTGAGTAGCCTATGAAACGATATTATATTGTTACGCACGGAGAGGCACAGCATCATGTTGATCACGTTGTAGGAGGTTGGTTTGATTCGAAACTGACACCTAAAGGAATTAAGCAAGCCCATGACTTAGCGAGATTTTTTTCATCAAAAGGCATCTCAGAATGCGCCGCAATATACTCCTCTGATCTGTTGCGTTCTAGGGAGACAGCAGAAATACTTGCAGATGCAATGCGTCTTAAGGTTAGCGTTGACGAAAGGTTGCGAGAGATGTCTTTCGGCAAGCATGAAGGTATGGACCAAACTCTGCACAATAGAATTATGAAGCCATCAGCTGAAGAACCCGGCGATCGAATGGATCATGCTATATGCCAAGGGGCTGAAACTCGACGGCATTTCGCATGCCGCCTTTCCGACTTCATCTTAAGCTTGAAAAAAGATGTTGAGTGTAACGTGATCGTAACGCATGGTTTTGCCGCCAGCTTTCTGATTAGCGCTTTGCAGCGAGTTCCTGTCGATAGTATGTCATTTGTTTCGTTTAAAATGTCGCCAGGCGGTGTGTCCGAGTTAATAGAAGACGATTTGTTCAAAAATGTCACGCTGACGCAGCTTAACTTAAAGGTGTAGTTTGTATATGGGGTTAATGTCCGGTTTCGTGATTTCCCCCAGATTTCTCTAATGCCGGTGCGACGGACTGTTTTGTAGTTAGAGATGGTAAAAATATATCTGTTGAGTGATGTAGGTAGTAGGTGTTTTCGCAAACGCGCCTGGATTGCCGTTGACGCTGAGAAAGGGGGTTTATCTGCTATTTTCACTGCACAAGTTAACTTGTTCATTGAATGTCTTTCAGATAACCCCTAAGCGCAATGAGCGGAGCCTCAAGCTGCTCCATCGTCCGCTCCGCGCTGAAATCCGCCGCCAAACGATCCAGCTCCCGCCCCAAAACCGTATCAACACCCCCAACCGCCTCCAGCGCCAAGTCCAGGCACCGCCCCACCTTGACCTGAATCCCTGCAACATCCGCCTTACGCACCAACAACCCAAAAACCTCCCGCTCATAATCCGCCATCAACGGATCATCCCGCAGAATCGGGCTGTGATCTTCCGCCTCATAAGCCAGTTTGAGGCAGTAAAGGGCGACGGTTTCCAGCAGCAATTCCATGGGGTGAAATCCTTCGTGACTCGGTGAGGGGGCGTGGTGACACAAGATCAGTTGGTTGGTCCTTTGAAGGTTGCAACGCGGAGCGTCGCGGGATGCATTCCCACGCGGAGCTTGGAAACGATCAGCGAAATCACGGCAAACCACTTTCCTACAGACGAAAAAAAAGACCTTGAATTTCAAGGTCTTTTTTAATGTTGGTGCCCCGAGGGAGACTCGAACTCCCACTCCTTTCGAAAACGGATTTTGAATCCGCCGCGTCTACCAATTCCGCCATCAGGGCTCAATGGCGGCGAAGTATAGAGAGGTGACTACCGTTGGTCAATCACGTTTCATGGTCAATTTTTGATATTTCCGCTAGACTTTCCGGCCCTGCTAGACGAACCCCATCATGCGTGTTGCTGACTTTACCTTCGAACTCCCTGATTCGCTGATCGCTCGCCACCCTCTGGCGGAGCGTCGCGCCAGTCGACTGTTGACCCTGGACGGGGTCAGCGGTGCCATGGCTCACCGTCAATTCACTGATTTGCTTGAGCATTTGCGCCCGGGCGATTTGATGGTGTTCAACAATACCCGGGTCATTCCGGCGCGTTTGTTTGGCCAGAAGGCCTCCGGCGGCAAGCTGGAGATTCTGGTGGAGCGGGTGCTGGACAGTCATCGTGTGCTGGCCCATGTGCGCTCCAGCAAGTCGCCCAAGCCCGGTTCGTCGATTCTGATCGATGGCGGGGGTGAGGCGCGGATGGTGGCGCGGCATGATGCGTTGTTCGAACTGGCGTTTGCTGAAGAGGTGTTGCCGCTGCTCGACCGTGTTGGGCACATGCCGTTGCCTCCTTATATAGACCGCCCGGACGAAGGCTCGGACCGCGAGCGTTATCAGACCGTGTACGCCGAGCGCCTGGGGGCGGTGGCGGCGCCGACGGCGGGGCTGCATTTTGATCAGCCGTTGTTGGAGGCGATTGCCGCCAAGGGCGTGGAAACCGCGTTCGTGACGTTGCACGTCGGCGCCGGCACGTTTCAGCCGGTGCGGGTGGAGCGCATCGAAGACCACCACATGCACAACGAATGGCTGGAAGTGAGCCAGGAAGTGGTCGACGCGGTGGCGGCTTGTCGCGCGCGCGGTGGTCGGGTGGTGGCGGTGGGGACCACCAGCGTGCGTTCCCTGGAAAGTGCCGCGCGTGACGGCGTGCTCAAGCCGTTCAGTGGCGACACCGACATTTTTATCTACCCGGGTCGGCCGTTTCATGTGGTCGATGCCCTGGTCACCAATTTTCATTTGCCCGAATCCACGCTGTTGATGCTGGTTTCGGCGTTCGCCGGTTATCCCGAAGCCATGGCCGCCTATCAGGCCGCCGTCGAGCATGGATACCGCTTTTTCAGCTACGGTGATGCGATGTTCATCACCCGTAACCCCGCGCCCCGCGGACCCGAGGAAACAGTATGAGTCGCACCTGTCGCATGTCCTTCGAGTTGCTCGCCACCGATGGCAAGGCTCGTCGCGGTCGTCTGACCTTCCCCCGCGGTACCGTGGAAACCCCCGCGTTCATGCCGGTGGGCACCTACGGCACGGTCAAGGGCATGCTGCCACGGGACATCGTCGCCACGGGCGCGGAGATCATCCTGGGCAACACCTTCCACCTGTGGCTGCGCCCGGGCACCGAGGTGATCAAGGCCCACGGTGACTTGCACGATTTCATGCAGTGGAAAGGCCCGATTCTGACCGACTCCGGCGGTTTCCAGGTGTTCAGCCTGGGCGCCATGCGCAAGATCAAGGAGGAGGGCGTGACCTTCGCCTCGCCGGTCGATGGCGCCAAGGTGTTCATGGGGCCGGAAGAGTCGATGCAGGTCCAGCGCGACCTGGGCTCGGACATCGTGATGATCTTCGACGAATGCACCCCGTACCCGGCCGATGAAGACGTGGCGCGGGTGTCCATGGAGCTGTCGTTGCGCTGGGCCCAGCGCTCCAAGAACGCCCATGGCGAGAACACGGCGGCGCTGTTCGGGATCGTCCAGGGCGGCATGCACCAGGACCTGCGCATGCGCTCGCTCGAAGGCCTCGACACGATCGGTTTCGACGGCCTGGCCATCGGCGGTCTGTCGGTGGGCGAGCCCAAGCACGAAATGATTAAGGTGCTCGATTACCTGCCGGGGCAGATGCCTGCTGACAAACCTCGTTACCTTATGGGCGTTGGCAAACCGGAAGATCTGGTTGAGGGTGTGCGCCGCGGGGTGGACATGTTCGATTGCGTGATGCCAACCCGTAATGCCCGCAATGGGCATCTGTTCATCGACACGGGCGTGCTGAAGATCCGTAACGCGTTCCATCGCCATGATGAATCGCCGCTGGATCCGACCTGCGATTGCTACACGTGCCAGAACTTCTCCCGTGCTTATCTGCATCATTTGGACAAGTGCGGCGAAATGCTGGGTAGCATGTTGAATACCATCCACAATTTGCGCCATTACCAGGTGCTTATGGCTGGTTTGCGCGAGGCTATTCAACAAGGTACATTGGCCGCCTTCGTCGAGGCCTTCTATGCCAAGCGCGGGTTGCCTGTACCGCCCTTGGACTGACTTTTCCGATCCTAAGATTCAATACTTGCAACTGGAGTGCTAAATGAGCTTTTTTATCTCTAATGCCATGGCTGACGCGGCTGCACCGGCTGCCGGCCCTATGGGCGGCGGTTTCGAGTGGATTTTCCTGGTCGGCTTCCTGGTGATCTTCTACCTGATGATCTGGCGTCCACAGGCCAAGCGCGCCAAAGAGCAGAAAAACCTGCTCGGCAGCTTGCAGAAGGGCGACGAAGTGGTCACCACCGGCGGTATCGCTGGCAAGATCACCAAAGTGGCCGATGACTTCGTGGTACTGGAAGTGTCCGACACTGTTGAAATGAAGTTCCAGAAGGGCGCTATCGCGGCCACGCTGCCAAAAGGCACGCTGAAAGCGATCTAAAGTTTCAACTTCTATTCAATCGACGGGGCGCGCAAGGCGCCCCGCGTCATAAGCGGGCGGCGTGATGCTGAACAAATACCCTCTGTGGAAATATGTACTGATCCTGGCGGTGCTGGCGGTCGGTCTGATTTATTCCGCTCCCAATCTCTATCCGGATGACCCGGCCATTCAAGTCAGTGGCGCAAGCACTGCCTTGCAGGTCACTCAGGCGGATCTGGACCGTGCGAACGCTGCGCTCAAGGCCTCCGGGATTGACGTCAAGGCTTCGTCCGTCGCCGAACACGGCAAGGGCGGCCTGTTGCGTCTGACCAAGGCTGAAGATCAGCTGCCGGCCAAGGACGTGGTGCGCAAGGCGTTGGGCGACGATTACGTTGTAGCCCTGAACCTGGCCCAGACCACCCCGCAATGGTTGCGAAAACTCGGCGCGCACCCGATGAAGCTGGGTCTGGACTTGTCCGGTGGTGTGCACTTCCTGCTGGAAGTGGACATGGATAAAGCCCTCGACGCGCGGATGAAAGTCTACGAAGGCGACGTCAAGAGCCTGTTGCGCAAAGAGCGCGTTCGCTATCGCAGCCTGCCGCCACTCGACGGTGCCATTCAGCTGGGCTTCAGTGATGAAGATACCCGCGAGCAGGCCCGTGCGCTGATCCGTAAGAACTTCAACGATTTCGACGTTGTGCCGGCCGACCTCAATGGTCAGGCGGTGCTGCGTCTGGCGATGACCCCAGCCAAGCTGGCGGAAATCCGCGAATACTCCATCAAGCAGAACTTGACCACGGTACGTAACCGGGTCAACGAGCTGGGTGTGGCTGAGCCGATCGTGCAGCGCCAGGGCGCCAACCGCATCGTGGTTGAGCTGCCAGGCGTGCAAGACACCGCCGAAGCCAAGCGTATCCTTGGTAAGACCGCCAACCTGGAATTCCGCCTCGGCGCTGAGCCGGGCGCTTCCAAGGCCACTTCCGAGAGCTTCGAGTTCCGTGAGGGCAATCGTCCGGCAGCGCAGATCGAACGTGGCCTGATCATCACCGGTGACCAGGTGACCGACGCCAAGGCGGGCTTCGACGAGCAGGGTCGTCCACAGGTCAATATCCACCTCGACGGCCACGGTGGCGAGCTGATGAGCCGCGCCACGCGCAGCAACGTCGGTCGCAGCATGGCGGTGATCTTCATTGAGCAGAAGCCGATCACCACTTACACCAAGCAAGTGGTTAACGGTGTCGAGAAAGACGTCGCGGTGCAGGCCTTCAAGGAAGAGAAAAAGATCATCAGCCTGGCGACTATCCAGTCGCCGCTGGGCAGCCAATTCCGCATCACCGGCCTGAACGGTCAGGGTGAGGCCTCGGAGCTGGCCCTGTTGCTGCGTGCCGGTGGTCTGGCCGCGCCGATGTACTTCGCTGAAGAGCGCACCATTGGCCCGAGCCTGGGTGCCGACAACATCACCAAGGGTATCAATGCATCGCTGTGGGGCATGCTGTTTGTCTCGCTGTTCATCATGGCCATCTATCGCTTCTTCGGCATCATTGCCACGGTCGCGCTGGCGGTGAACATGGTGCTGCTGCTGGCCCTGATGTCGTTGCTGGGTGCAACCCTGACTCTGCCGGGTATCGCCGGTATCGTGTTGACCATGGGTATGGCGGTGGACGCCAACGTGCTGATCTTCTCGCGGATTCGTGAAGAGATTGCCGCGGGCATGACGATTCAACGTGCAATCAACGAAGGCTTCGGCCGGGCATTCACCGCGATTCTCGACGCCAACCTGACCACGTTGCTGGTGGGCGGGATTCTCTTCGCCATGGGCACCGGCCCGGTCAAGGGCTTCGCAGTGACCATGTCCCTCGGGATCTTTACCTCGATGTTCACAGCCATCATGGTGACCCGCGCAATGGTCAACCTGATTTTTGGTGGTCGTGACTTCAAGAAGTTGTGGATTTAAGGGGCTGCCATGTTACGTACTATCAACTTCATGGGCGTTCGCAACATTGCGTTCGGCGTCACATTGTTCCTTACCCTTCTGGCGTTGTTCAGCTGGGGCACCAAGGGCCTGAACTACGGCCTGGACTTCACCGGCGGTACGCTCATCGAGCTGACCTACGAGCGTCCGGCCGACGTCACCAAGGTGCGTGAGCAACTGGCGACTTCGGGCTATAGCGATGCCATCGTGCAGAGCTTTGGTGCGACCACCGACCTGTTGGTGCGCATGCCGGGTGAAGACCCGCAGTTGGGCCATCAGGTAGCCGAAGCCTTGCAGAAGGCGGGCGGTGACAACCCGGCGAAGGTCAAGCGCGTCGAGTTCGTCGGCCCGCAAGTGGGTGAAGAACTGCGCGACCAGGGCGGCCTCGGCATGCTGATGGCGCTGGGCGGCATCCTGATCTACCTGGCCTTTCGCTTTCAGTGGAAGTTTGCGGTGGGCGCCATTGTTTCGCTGATCCACGACGTGATCGTGACCGTGGGCATCCTGTCGTTCTTCCAGATCACCTTCGATTTGACGGTGCTGGCGGCGGTGCTGGCGATCATCGGTTACTCGCTCAACGACACCATCGTGGTGTTCGACCGGGTGCGTGAGAACTTCCGCGTGCTGCGCAAGGCGTCCCTGATCGAGAACATCAACATCTCGACCACCCAGACCCTGCTGCGGACCATGGCGACGTCGATCTCCACCTTGCTGGCGATTGCGGCGCTGCTGTTCTTTGGTGGCGATAACCTGTTCGGTTTCTCCATCGCGCTGTTTATCGGTGTGTTGGCGGGTACTTACTCGTCGATCTACATCGCTAACGTGGTGCTGATCTGGCTGAACCTGAGCACCGAGGATCTGATTCCTCCAGCGGCCACCGAAACGGAAGTCGACGACCGCCCGTAAGGCCTCGTTTCCGTCCGTCACCGCTCAAAAGGCGCGAGTTGAACTCGCGCCTTTTTTTATGCTCCAAGGCTGGGAGAAGCGCGGGTTAATCCCGCTTGTGATGGTCAGGAGGTTCAAGTGAACAAATCGATGCTGGTTGGTGCGGTGTTGGGTGCTGTCGGTGTGACTGCCGGTGGTGCGGTAGCCACCTACAGCTTGGTAAAAAGTGGTCCTGAGTATGCGCAAGTGTTGGCCGTGGAGCCGGTCAAAACACAGATCAAAACCCCGCGTGAAGTGTGCAAGGATGTCACCGTGACCCGGCAGAAACCGGTTCAGGATCAACACCAGATCGCCGGTACTGTGATCGGCGCCCTGGCGGGTGGCCTGTTGGGTAACCAGGTTGGCGGCGGCACCGGCAAGAAAATCGCCACCGTGGCGGGCGCTGCCGGCGGCGGTTATGCCGGTAACAAGATTCAGGAAGGCATGCAGGAGCGCGACACCTACACCACCACCCAAACTCGCTGCAACACCGTCAATGACATCAGCGACAAGGTTGTAGGCTACGACGTTCGCTACACGCTCGACGGCAAGGAAGGCAAAGTCCGCATGGACCGCGACCCGGGCAACCAGATTCCGGTGAACAAGGAAGGCCAACTGGTCCTGGGGCAGAACGAACCGGCTCAGTGATTCAGTTGTTATGAGAAGCACCCTTCGGGGTGCTTTTTTGCGCCCGCATTTTATGGCCCACCCAAATCCTCTGTGGGAGCGAGTCTGCTCGCGATAGCGTCGGGTCAGCTTGCATTAATGTTGAATGTGCTACCGCATCGCGAGCAGGCTCGCTCCCACAAGGGGATTGATGGCGGGTCATAAAATCCAGGCATAAAAAAAGCACCCCGAAAGGTGCTTTTTCTGTAGCTGGGTGCTTAGCGTTTCAGCGAGGCCGGCAGGTGTGGCTGGATGGCGGTGAGTACTGCCTTGAAGCATTTGGTGTTGCCAGCAACGATGTGGCCTTTTTCAAGGAAGTCGTGGCCGCCGGTGAAGTCGCTCACCAAACCGCCTGCTTCCTGGATCAGCAGGGCGCCTGCGGCCATGTCCCATTCGGACAGGCCCGACTCCCAGAACGCATCGAAACGGCCAGCGGCAACATAAGCCAGATCCAGGCTGGCAGCGCCGGCGCGGCGGATACCGGCGGTCTGGCCAACCAGGGCGCGGAACATGCCCAGGTAGTTGTCCAGGTTGTCCATCTGGTCATCACGGAACGGGAAACCGGTACCCAGCAGGGCACCGTCCAGGCTGGTGCGGCCGCTGACGCGCAGGCGGCGACCGTTCAGTTGGGCGCCACGGCCACGGCTGGCGGTGAATTCTTCCTGGCGAACCGGGTCCAGCACAACGGCGTGCTCCAGGCGGCCACGGTATTTGCAGGCGATGCTGACAGCGAAATGAGGGATGCCGCGCAGGAAGTTGGTGGTGCCGTCCAGCGGATCGATGATCCACAGGTATTCTTCGCCTTCGATGCCGGTGCCGGCGTGCATGCCGGTCTCTTCACCCAGGATCGAGTGGTTCGGGTAAGCCTTGCGCAGTGCGTCGACTATTTTTTGCTCGGCGGCGCGATCAACCTCGGACACGTAGTCCTTGGCGTCTTTTTCATCGACCTTGATGGTATCCAGGCGCTCGATGGAGCGGAAGATCAGTTCACTGGCGCTGCGGGCGGCGCGCAGCGCGATATTCAGCATGGGCTGCATGGATGTGTCACCTAAGGTTGTTAAAGAAAGCCGCGCATTCTATCAGAAAGTTTTCTCAGGAGAAGGTTGGTGTTCGCTTTCATAGCTTAACGGTAGGTGCTTATGTAAGATTTGCTCCCTTTATCGTGTTCGAGAGCGCCTCCCTTGTTGCAGAACATTCGTGTCGTCCTGGTCAATACCAGCCATCCGGGTAACATCGGCGGGGCTGCGCGGGCCATGAAGAACATGGGCCTGTCGCGGCTGGTGCTGGTCGAGCCTCGCTTGTTTCCCCATCACGAAGCCGATGCCCGGGCGTCCGGCGCCGGTGACATCCTGGCCAACGCCCAGGTGGTCGCCACCCTGGAAGACGCTCTGGTGGGTTGCAACCTGGTGCTCGGCACCAGCGCTCGCGATCGCCGCATCCCCTGGCCGCTGCTCGACCCTCGCGAATGCGGCACCAAAGTGGTCGAGGAAGCCGCGCAAGGTTTTGAAATAGCCTTGGTGTTCGGTCGTGAAGATTCCGGCCTGACCAACGACGAGCTGCAGCGATGTCACTTTCACGTGCATATCCCTTCCGACCCGCAGTTCAGCTCCTTGAACCTCGGGGCGGCGGTGCAGGTGTTGAGTTATGAAGTGCGCATGGCCTGGCTGGCCGCCGAAGGCAAGCCAAGCAAGGTCGAAAAAACCGAAGTCACGTCGCCGCGCAGTGAGACACTGGCGACCATGGACGAGCTGGAGCGATTCTATGAGCACCTGGAGCAGACCCTGGTGGACATCGAGTTCCTCGACCCGGACAA
Source organism: Pseudomonas sp. LBUM1664 (assembly GCF_059695895.1). Lineage (NCBI taxonomy): Bacteria > Pseudomonadati > Pseudomonadota > Gammaproteobacteria > Pseudomonadales > Pseudomonadaceae > Pseudomonas > Pseudomonas sp. LBUM1664. The sequence continues at coordinate 1,171,025 of NZ_CP166791.1, forward strand.
GCCGCGGCACTTGATGGCGCGCCTGCGTCGGTTGTACGGACGAAGCTCGGTGAGCCGGGCGGAGATGAATATATTGCGCGGCATCCTCACGGAAACCCAGAAAGCGGCCCGTGGCGAGCTGATTAAGCGGAAGAAATAAAATGTTTGAACGTTTGCGTGAAGATATCCAAAGCGTTTTCCATCGGGACCCAGCGGCGCGCAATGCCTTTGAAGTGCTGACCTGCTACCCGGGCATGCACGCGATCTGGATCCATCGCCTGTCCGGCGCCTTGTGGAATATGGGCTGGAAGTGGCTGGCGCGGCTGGTCTCGAACTTCGGGCGCTGGCTGACCGGGATCGAGATCCACCCGGGGGCCAAGGTCGGTCGTCGGTTCTTCATCGACCACGGAATGGGCATCGTCATCGGTGAAACCGCCGAGATTGGCGATGACGTGACGCTGTACCAAGGCGTGACCCTGGGCGGCACCAGTTGGAACAAGGGCAAGCGCCACCCGACGTTGGAAGACGGCGTGGTGGTGGGGGCTGGCGCCAAGGTGCTCGGGCCGTTCACGGTGGGTGCGGGGGCGAAAGTCGGCTCCAATGCCGTGGTCACCAAGGCTGTGCCGCCCGGCGCGACCGTGGTGGGCATTCCGGGGCGGATCATCGTCAAGTCCGATGACGAGCAGGATGCCCGGCGCAAAGCCATGGCCGAGAAAATCGGCTTCGATGCCTACGGTGTCGGCGAAGACATGCCAGACCCGGTGGCCCGCGCCATCAACCAGTTGCTCGATCACCTGCAGGCCGTCGATGGACGCCTGGAGGGTATGTGCGGCGCCCTGAAGGACCTGGGCAGTAATTACTGTGCCAAGGACCTTCCTGAGCTGCGCGAGGAGGATTTTGCGTGTGTGAAGGATAAGGACGAAAGCCAGGCTAGTTGAACCGAGGCGCCTGCATCGCGGGCAAGCCTTGCTCCCACAAAAACCTTGTCCCACAGGAATCCTGTTTCACAGGAGCCCTGTGGGAGCAAAGCCTGTTCGCTATGAACGATAACGCGGTATCGCTGGTCGCCACTGGCCAGCCTTTGCTATGATGCGCGCGCTCTTTCGCGGGTAAACCTGAGTAAAGCACTAGGTCTTATACTTGACTTAAATACTCGGGAATTGCATACTCGCCCTCATTCCGAACTCCGTGGTAATTGTCCATGCGACTGACTACAAAAGGCCGATACGCCGTGACCGCGATGCTGGATCTGGCATTGCACGCGCAGCACGGGCCGGTGTCCCTGGCCGATATCTCCGAGCGCCAGGGCATCTCCCTGTCTTACCTTGAACAACTGTTCGCCAAGCTGCGCCGCAGCAACCTGGTGTCCAGCGTGCGTGGCCCCGGCGGCGGCTATCAGCTGTCGCGCGACATGCATGGCATCCAGGTCGCCCAAGTGATCGATGCCGTGAACGAATCGGTCGATGCGACCAAATGCCAGGGGCTGGGCGACTGTCATGGCGGCGATACTTGCCTGACCCACCATTTGTGGTGCGACCTCAGCTTGCAGATCCACGAATTTCTAAGCGGTATCAGCTTGGCTGACCTTGTAACTCGCCGTGAGGTACAGGAAGTAGCCCAGCGACAGGACCAGCGCCGCTGCAATAGCAAGGCGCCGCACCTGGACAAGATTGAAGCGTCCGCCGTCGAATGACCGCCGCAGAGCAAGCGGAACGCCAGCCAGCCTGATTTAGGAGATAGTCCATGAAATTGCCGATTTACCTTGATTACTCTGCGACCACCCCGGTTGATCCGCGTGTCGCGCAAAAGATGAGTGAATGCCTGCTGGTCGACGGAAACTTCGGTAACCCGGCATCCCGGTCCCACGTGTTTGGCTGGAAGGCTGAAGAGTCGGTCGAAAACGCCCGCCGCCAGGTCGCTGACCTGGTCAACGCCGACCCGCGTGAAATCGTCTGGACATCCGGTGCCACCGAGTCCGACAACCTGGCAATCAAGGGTGTCGCGCACTTCTATCACACCAAGGGCAAGCACCTGATCACCTCCAAGGTTGAGCACAAGGCTGTCCTGGACACCATGCGCCAACTGGAGCGTGAAGGTTTCGAAGTCACCTACATCGAGCCGGGTGAAGACGGCCTGATCACCCCGGCCATGGTTGAAGCCGCGCTGCGCGACGACACCATCCTGGTCTCGATCATGCACGTGAACAACGAAATCGGCACCATCAACGACATCGAAGCCATCGGCGAACTGACCCGCTCCAAGGGCATCCTGTTCCACGTCGATGCGGCCCAGTCCACTGGCAAGGTCGACATCGACCTGTCGAAGCTCAAAGTCGACCTGATGTCGTTCTCGGCCCACAAAACCTACGGCCCTAAAGGCATCGGCGCGCTGTACGTGAGCCGCAAGCCGCGTGTTCGCCTCGAGGCGACCATGCACGGCGGCGGTCACGAGCGTGGCATGCGTTCCGGCACCCTGGCGACCCACCAGATCGTCGGCATGGGCGAAGCCTTCCGCGTGGCCAAGGAAGACATGGCGGCCGAGAACGTACGCATCAAGGCCTTGAGCGACCGCTTCTACAAGCAGGTCGAGCACCTCGAAGAACTGTACGTCAACGGCAGCATGATCGCCCGCGTTCCGCACAACCTGAACCTGAGCTTCAACTATGTTGAAGGTGAGTCGCTGATCATGGCGCTCAAGGATCTGGCCGTGTCGTCCGGTTCGGCGTGCACCTCGGCATCCCTTGAGCCTTCGTATGTACTGCGCGCCCTGGGCCGCAACGACGAGCTGGCCCACAGCTCGATCCGCTTCACCTTCGGCCGCTTCACCACCGAAGAAGAAATCGATTACGCCGCGCAGAAAGTCTGCGAGGCCGTCACCAAGCTGCGCGCGCTGTCGCCGCTGTGGGACATGTACAAAGATGGCGTCGACATTTCGAAAATCGAGTGGGCGGCGCACTGAAGAAGTCGCCACCAGAGCGACTCACTGATGAGGATTGAAGCAAATGGCATATAGCGAAAAGGTCATCGACCACTACGAGAACCCGCGCAACGTCGGCAAGATGGACGCGCAGGATCCTGATGTCGGCACCGGCATGGTTGGGGCGCCGGCTTGCGGCGACGTAATGCGCCTGCAAATCAAGGTCAACGAGCACGGCATCATCGAAGATGCCAAGTTCAAGACCTACGGCTGCGGCTCGGCGATTGCGTCCAGCTCCCTGGCCACCGAGTGGATGAAGGGCAAGACCCTTGATGAAGCCGAAACCATCAAGAACACTCAGCTGGCCGAAGAATTGGCCCTGCCGCCCGTGAAGATCCACTGCTCGGTACTCGCCGAAGACGCCATCAAGGCCGCTGTTCGCGATTACAAGCAGAAGAAAGGCTTGATCTGATCTGTGCACAGGTAAGGAGTTTTCATGGCTATCCAGATGACAGAAGCGGCAGCTAAGCATGTGCAGCGTTCTCTTGCAGGGCGCGGCAAGGGCGAGGGTATCCGCCTGGGTGTTCGCACCACAGGCTGTTCTGGCCTTGCCTATGTGCTGGAATTCGTCGACGAAGTGGGCGACGACGATCAGGTGTTCGAGAGTCATGGTCAGAAAGTGATCATCGACCCGAAAAGCCTGACGTACCTGGACGGCACTGAACTGGATTTCGTCAAGGAAGGGTTGAACGAAGGCTTCAAGTTCAACAACCCCAACGTGCGCGGTGAATGTGGCTGCGGCGAAAGCTTCAACATCTGAGGCGGCTTGTGGGTACTCCTTGTCATTTTGCTTTGTTTGAGTTGCAGCCGGGGTTTTCCCTGGATCTCGACCAGCTGTCCGCGCGTTACCTGGAACTGGCCCGTGGCGTCCATCCGGATCGCTTTGCTGACGCTTCCGAGGCTGAGCAGCGGCGGGCGCTAGAGCAGTCCGCGAACCTCAACGAGGCGTACCAGACGCTCAAGCACCCTGCCAAGCGCGCGCGTTACCTGCTCGCCATCAGCGGTCATGAGTTGCCCTTGGAAGTCACCGTGCACGATCCCGAGTTTCTTCTGCAGCAGATGCAGTGGCGCGAAGAGCTCGAGGACCTGCAGGACAGCGCCGACCTGGCTGGCGTCGCGGTATTCAAGCGCCGCTTGAAAGACGCCCAGCAAACCTTGAACGAAAGCTTCGCAGCTTGTTGGAACGATGCCGCGCAACGCGAACAGGCCGAACGCCTGATGCGGCGCATGCAGTTCCTCGACAAGCTCACCTACGAAGTGCGCCAGTTAGAAGAGCGCCTCGACGATTAACCCAGTGCCGCTCCGGTCGCACGCCTGATTACAGATAAGTCCTGATTACGATGGCCCTACTGCAGATCGCCGAACCCGGCCAAAGTCCACAACCGCACCAGCGTCGTCTGGCTGTGGGAATCGACTTGGGTACTACCAATTCGCTGGTCGCTGCCCTGCGCAGCGGTCTTTCCGAACCGCTGGCCGATGAGCAGGGCCGGGTGATCCTGCCGTCTGCCGTTCGCTATCACGCCGATCGCGTCGAAGTGGGCGAGTCGGCCCGGTTGGCTGCGGCGACCGATCCGTTGAACACCATTGTGTCGGTCAAGCGCTTGATGGGTCGTGGTCTGTCCGACGTCAAGCAACTGGGCGATCAACTGCCGTACCGCTTCGTCGGCGGCGAGTCGCACATGCCGTTCATCGAAACCGTGCAGGGCCCGAAAAGCCCTGTGGAAGTTTCGGCCGACATCCTCAAGGTGCTGCGCCAGCGCGCCGAGGCGGCATTGGGCGGTGAGTTGGTAGGCGCGGTTATCACCGTCCCGGCCTATTTCGACGACGCCCAGCGTCAAGCCACCAAGGATGCGGCCAAGTTGGCCGGGCTGAACGTGCTGCGCCTGCTCAACGAGCCCACCGCCGCTGCTGTGGCGTACGGTCTGGACCAGCACGCCGAAGGCCTGGTAGCCATCTACGATCTGGGCGGCGGTACCTTCGATATCTCGATCCTGCGCCTGACGGGCGGCGTCTTCGAAGTCCTGGCCACTGGCGGCGACAGCGCCTTGGGCGGCGATGACTTCGACCACGCCATTGCCGGCTGGATCATTGAGCAAGCGGGCCTGTCCGCCGACCTCGATCCCGGTGCGCAGCGCCATCTGCTGCAAACTGCCTGTGCGGCCAAGGAAGCCCTGACCGATGCCGTGCGTGTCGACGTGGCCTACGGCGATTGGACAGCTTCGCTGAGCCGCGAAGCCTTCGATGCGCTGATCGAGCCCATGGTTGCCCGCAGCCTCAAGGCTTGCCGCCGCGCCGTGCGTGATTCTGGCGTTGAGCTCGAAGACGTCAAGGCCGTGGTCATGGTCGGCGGTTCGACCCGTGTGCCTCGGGTTCGCGAAGCTGTCGCCCAGGCCTTTGGCCGTCAGCCGCTGACTGAAATCGACCCGGACCAGGTGGTTGCCATTGGCGCCGCGATCCAGGCCGATACTCTGGCGGGCAACAAGCGTGAGGGTGGCGAACTGCTGTTGCTCGACGTGATTCCGTTGTCCCTGGGCCTGGAAACCATGGGCGGCCTGATGGAGAAGGTGATTCCGCGCAACACCACCATCCCCGTTGCTCGCGCCCAGGACTTCACCACTTATAAAGATGGCCAGTCGGCCATGATGATCCACGTGCTGCAAGGCGAGCGTGAACTCATCAGCGACTGTCGTTCCCTGGCGCGTTTCGAATTGCGCGGCATCCCGGCCATGGTCGCTGGGGCGGCGAAGATTCGTGTGACTTTCCAGGTCGACGCCGACGGCTTGCTCAATGTCTCCGCGCGCGAGCTGGGTTCGGGCGTCGAGGCGAGCATCCAGGTCAAACCGTCCTACGGCCTGACCGACGGCGAAATTGCCAAGATGCTCAAGGACTCGTTCCAGCACGCCAGCGACGACAAGGTGGCCCGCGTGCTGCGCGAGCAACAGGTCGATGCCCAGCGCCTGATCGAAGCCGTGCAGGCGGCCCTTGACGCCGACGGCGAGCGCTTGCTGGACGCCGAAGAGCGCATGGTCATCGAGCTGCAAATGCAGGAACTGTCCGAATTGATCAAAGGCACCGATGGTTACGCCATCGAGCAGCAGACCAAGCGTCTGTCGCAAGTCACCGACGCCTTTGCTGCCCGCCGCCTGGACTCGACGGTCAAAGCCGCCCTGGCGGGGCGCAACCTGAATGAAATCGAGGAGTAACTGATGCCGCAGGTGATTTTTTTGCCTCACGAGAAGTTCTGCCCGGAGGGCATGGTTGTAGAGGCTGAGCCCGGCATATCCATTCTCGAACTGGCCCATGAGCACCATATCGAGATGGAAAGCGCCTGTGGCGGCGTCTGCGCATGCACGACCTGCCATTGCATTGTTCGTGAGGGCTTCGATTCGCTGGAAGAAGCTGACGAGCTGGAAGAAGACTTCCTCGACCGGGCCTGGGGCCTGGAAGCGCAATCGCGTCTGGCTTGCCAGGCGATCGTCGGTACGCAAGACCTGACCGTCGAGATCCCGAGGTATTCGCTCAACCACGCCGCCGAAGCGCCGCACTGATTCAGGAAACTACAATGAGTCTGAAATGGGTTGATGTGCTGGAAATCGCGATCCAGTTGGCTGAATCCAAGCCGGATGTAGACCCCCGTTACGTGAACTTCGTCGATCTGCACAAATGGGTGCTGGCATTGCCGGAGTTCAGCGATGATCCGACCCGTGGTGGCGAGAAGGTGCTTGAAGCCATTCAGGCCGCCTGGATCGAAGAAGCAGACTGAGTCTGCACCGTACGCAGTTAGGCAATACCCAAGAACCCGCGTATAATTCGCGGGTTTAATTTTTCGCAAATTACCGTTTCTGGAGTTACACCATGGCTGTTCAACGTACTTTCTCCATCATCAAGCCTGACGCCGTTGCTAAAAACGTGATCGGCAAGATCGTTTCCCGCTTCGAAGACGCTGGCCTGCGCGTTGTAGCTTCGAAAATGAAGCAACTGTCCAAAGCCGAAGCCGAAGGCTTCTACGCTGAGCACAGCGAGCGCGGTTTCTTCGGTGAGCTGGTTGCGTTCATGACCTCCGGTCCGGTTGTCGTTCAGGTGCTGGAAGGCGAAAATGCCATCGCTCGCAACCGTGAGCTGATGGGCGCCACCAACCCTAAAGAAGCTGCTGCCGGCACCATCCGCGCTGACTTCGCTGAGTCCATCGACGCCAACGCCGTTCACGGTTCGGACTCCGAAGCCGCTGCTGCTCGCGAAATCGCTTACTTTTTCTCCGCTACTGAAGTAACCACTCGCTAAGCCCAGGCTTTTGAGTGAAGGTGAATCCATGACGACATCAAACGGCAAAACCAACCTGTTGGGCCTGACCCAGCCGGAAATGGAGAAATTCTTCGACTCGATCGGGGAGAAGCGTTTCCGTGCCGGCCAGGTGATGAAATGGATTCACCACTTTGGCGTCGACGATTTCGACGCCATGACGAATGTCGGCAAGGTCTTGCGCGAAAAGCTCAAGGCGGTTGCCGAGATTCGCGGCCCCGAAGTGGTGAGCCAGGACATCTCCAGCGACGGCACCCGTAAGTGGGTGGTGCGCGTGGCGTCCGGCAGCTGCGTCGAGACCGTTTACATCCCTCAGGGCAAACGCGGCACCTTGTGCGTTTCGTCCCAGGCTGGCTGTGCCCTGGATTGCAGTTTCTGCTCCACCGGCAAGCAAGGTTTCAACAGTAACCTCACCGCCGCCGAAGTGATCGGCCAGGTGTGGATTGCCAACAAATCCTTTGGCAGCGTCCCGGCAACCGTCGACCGTGCCATCACCAACGTGGTGATGATGGGCATGGGTGAGCCGCTGCTGAACTTCGACAACGTCATCGCTGCCATGCACCTGATGATGGATGATCTGGGCTATGGCATTTCCAAGCGCCGGGTGACCCTGTCCACCTCCGGCGTGGTGCCGATGATCGATGAGCTGGCCAAGCACATCGACGTCTCCCTGGCGTTGTCGCTGCACGCACCCAATGACGCATTGCGTAACCAATTGGTGCCAATCAACAAGAAGTATCCGCTTAAGATGCTGCTGGAGTCGTGCCAGCGCTACATGTCGTCCCTGGGCGAGAAGCGCGTACTGACCATTGAGTACACGTTGCTCAAAGACGTGAACGACAAGGTTGAACACGCGGTCGAGATGATTGAGCTGCTCAAGAACATCCCGTGCAAGATCAACCTGATCCCGTTCAACCCGTTCCCGCACTCTGGCTACGAGCGTCCGAGCAACAACGCGATTCGTCGCTTCCAGGATCAGCTTCACCACGCTGGCTTCAACGTCACCGTGCGCACCACCCGCGGCGAAGACATCGATGCTGCGTGTGGCCAATTGGTAGGGCAGGTGCTGGATCGCACCCGTCGCAGCGAGCGTTACATTGCCGTGCGCGAGCTGAACGCTGCCGACGATGTGGCGCAAAACGCCGCGAACAGTCACTAAGAGAGGAACTCTATGTCCCTGCGCTTTGCGCTCATTTTGCTGTTGGCCGGTCTTAGCACCGGTTGTGTTCTGTCGGGTCACTACAACCCGATGAAAACCAGCAAGGGGCGCGACGAGGCGCGTGTGGCCTATGTGCAATTGGGCATCGGCTACTTGCAGCAGGGCATGACCGAAAGGGCCAAGGTCCCGCTCAAGAAAGCCTTGGAACTGGACGATTCCGACGCCGATGCCAACGCGGCCCTGGCCCTGGTATTCCAGGCCGAGATGGAGCCGGACCTGGCCGACAAGCACTTTCGCAAAGCGCTGTCCGCCCGGCCGCAGGATGCCCGGATCCTGAACAATTACGGCAGCTTTCTTTACGAGCAAAAAAGTTACAAGGAGGCCTACGAGCGATTCGAGCAGGCCGCCGCCGATACCCTTTATCCCGAGCGTTCGCGGGTTTTCGAAAACCTCGGCATGACGGCATCGAAACTCGGCCAGCGTGACCTGGCCCGCCAGCAGCTTGAAAAAGCGCTGCGACTCAACCGCCAGCAACCGCGTGCATTGCTGGAAATGGCTGAGTTGTCTTACGAAGACAGGCAATATGTGCCCGCGCGCGACTATTACGAACGTTTTAGCCTGCTGAGCGAGCAAAATGCACGTAGTCTATTGCTCGGCGTTCGGCTGGCACATGTGTTTGAAGATCGCGACAAGGCCGCAAGTTTGGGCCTGCAACTTAAAAGACTCTATCCCGGTACGCCGGAATATCAGCAATACCTGTCGGAGCAATGATGAAAGCGGCGCATCCCGAAGTTGTAGCAGCGACTGGCGTAAATCCTGGTGAGACCCTGCGTCAAGCCCGCGAAAGCAATGGTTGGTCGCTGGCCGAAGTGGCCCTCAAGCTCAATCTCACCGTGACTTCCCTGAGCAATCTGGAAGCGGGCGCATTCGACAAACTGCCAGGACATACCTTCGCCCGGGGCTACATCCGTGCGTATGCCAAATTGCTTGGTATGGACCAGACCGTGCTGGTCCAGCAATTCGATCAGTGCACCGGTTCCAACGCCCAGGGCAGTAGCGTGCACAGCCTGGGTCGCATCGAAGAGCCGGTTCGCGTTTCCCACACCATTTTGCGAATCGTCAGCCTGTTGTTGCTGATCGCGGTGATTGGTGGTGGTTTCGTCTGGTGGCAGGACCAGGCTTCTTTGCGCAACAAGGAACCGGTCGCCATGAACCCGGAGCATGTTGAAGTCGAAGGCGCCGACGGCACCACCCAGATCCACCCGCTGGACGAGCCGGAAGACCAGGCCGTCATGGAAGGCCAGACCGAAGGCGAAACCGCCCTGGCGCTGCCTCAAAGTCAGGACGGCGCCGATGCCGAAGCAGGTGCCGAACCGAGTGTGCCTGTTGCACCGGCGGCTCCGACCACCAGCGCGCCAGTTGCCGCAGCTGCGGCCGTACCGAGCACGCCAGCGCCGACCGTTGCTGCACCGGCGGCTTCAGCGGCTCCAGCCGCCCCGGCAACGCCAGTGGCGCCGGCGGCCGGCGAAGGCCAGGTACAGATTCAATTTGTCTCCGACTGCTGGACGCAGATCACCGACGGCAACGGCAAGGTGCTGTTCAGCGGCCTCAAGCGCAAGGGTGACAGCACCTCCATCAACGGTAAGCCGCCATTTACCGTGCGTCTGGGGTATGCCCGTGGCGCGCAGGTCAGCTACAACGGCCAGCCGGTCGATGTGGCTCCGTTTACCAGTGGCGAGACAGCTCGCCTGAAGTTGGGTCAATAAGTCATGCACGGCGAATCTCCAATCAAGCGTCGCGAATCCCGAAAGATCTGGGTCGGTAACGTGCCCGTGGGCGGCGACGCGCCTATCGCTGTGCAGAGCATGACTAACAGCGATACCAACGACGTGGCCGCCACGGTCGCGCAGATCAACCGCCTGGAAGCCGCCGGTGTCGACATCGTGCGGGTTTCCGTGCCAGACATGGACGCCGCCGAGGCTTTCGGCAAGATCAAGCAATTGGTCAAGGTGCCGCTGGTGGCCGATATCCATTTCGACTATCGGATCGCCTTGCGCGTGGCCGAGCTGGGTGTTGACTGCCTGCGCATCAACCCGGGCAACATCGGTCGCGAAGACCGCGTGCGCGCGGTGGTGGATGCCGCCCGCGACCGCGGCATTCCCATCCGTATCGGCGTCAACGCCGGCTCCCTGGAAAAAGACCTGCAAAAAAAATACGGCGAACCGACTCCAGCCGCGTTGGTAGAGTCGGCCCTGCGCCATGTCGAACACCTTGAACGCCTGAATTTCCAGGACTTCAAGGTCAGCGTGAAGGCTTCCGACGTGTTCATGGCCGTCGAAGCCTACCGCCTGCTGGCCAAGGAAATCGTCCAGCCGCTGCACCTGGGCATCACCGAAGCCGGTGGGTTGCGTTCGGGCACGGTGAAATCCGCCGTCGGCCTCGGTATGCTGCTCGCCGAAGGAATTGGCGATACCATTCGCATCTCGTTGGCGGCTGATCCGGTCGAGGAAGTGAAAGTCGGCTACGACATTCTAAAATCCCTGCACCTGCGTTCCCGTGGCATCAACTTCATCGCCTGCCCGAGCTGTTCGCGGCAGAACTTCGATGTGGTCAAGACCATGAACGAGCTCGAAGGGCGACTCGAAGACCTGCTGGTACCGCTGGATGTCGCGGTGATTGGCTGCGTGGTCAACGGGCCGGGCGAAGCCAAGGAGGCCCATATCGGCCTCACCGGCGGTACGCCGAACCTGATTTACATCGACGGCAAGCCGTCGCAGAAATTGACGAATGACAATCTGGTGGATGAGCTGGAAAGGCTGATCCGCCAGAAAGCGGCCGAAAAGGTCGAAGCCGACGCAGCGGTCATCGCACGCGGCTGATCGAACGAATTTTTAAGGATTACCTGTGAGCAAGTCTCTGCAAGCCATTCGTGGCATGAACGACATCCTGCCCGAACAGACGCCCCTGTGGCGCTATTTCGAGGGTACCGTGGCGCGGTTGCTGGATAACTACGGTTATCGACAGATCCGCATGCCTATCGTCGAATTCACCGAGCTGTTCAAGCGCTCTATCGGTGAAGTGACCGACATCGTCGAAAAAGAGATGTACACCTTCGAGGACCGCAACGGCGATTCGCTGACCCTGCGTCCAGAAGGCACGGCCGCGTGTGTGCGTGCGGTGCTGGAGCACGGCATCACCGGCGGCGGGCAGGTACAGAAACTCTGGTACATCGGCCCGATGTTCCGTCATGAACGGCCGCAAAAAGGTCGGTATCGCCAGTTCCATCAGATCGGCTGCGAAGTGTTCAACCTCGACGGTCCGGACATCGACGCCGAACTGATCGTACTGACCTGGCGTCTGTGGGGTGAGTTGGGCATTCGTGACGCGGTCAAGCTTGAACTCAACAGCCTCGGCACCGCCGAAGCCCGCGCCCGTTATCGTGACGCGCTGGTGGAGTTCCTCTCAGCCCGCCTCGAGCATCTGGACGAAGACAGCCAGCGCCGGCTGAAGACCAACCCGCTGCGCGTGCTGGACACCAAGAACCCTGACACCCAAGCGGTGCTGGTGGACGCGCCGAAACTGGCCGACTACCTCGACGAAGAGTCCCGCGTGCACTTCGAGGGTCTCAAGGCCCGCCTGGATGCCGCCGGCATTCCTTTCGTGATCAACCCGAAATTGGTCCGTGGCCTGGATTACTACAGCAAGACCGTATTCGAATGGGTCACCGACAAGCTCGGCGCCCAGGGCACCGTATGTGCCGGTGGCCGTTACGACGGGCTGGTGGAGCAAATGGGCGGCAAGCCGACCCCGGGCGTGGGTTTTGCCATGGGTATCGAGCGCCTGGTGCTGATGCTCGAGGCGCTGGACAAGGTTCCAGAGGAACTTGCCCGCCAGGTCGACGTTTACCTGTGTGCGTTCGGCGAAGCTGCCGAAGTGGCGGCCCTGTCCTTGAGCGAACGGGTCCGCGACCAGTTGCCCAACCTGCGCCTGCAGATCAACGCCGGTGCCGGCAGCTTCAAGAGCCAATTCAAGAAGGCCGACAAGAGCGGTGCACTGTATGCTCTGATCCTCGGCGACGACGAACTGGCCCAGCAAGTGGTAGGTTTCAAACCCCTGCGTGGCCAGGGCGAGCAACAAAGCATTGCCTGGGATGCGCTTGCTGCACACCTGGCCACCTGCGTCGTGCAGGGTTGAAGCTGTTAAACAGCCGATTTAGCGATTGAGGAGTATTGGGGTGTCGAGTACCGAAGATGAACAGCTGGCGGATTTGAAGGACTGGTGGACGCGCAACGGTAAGCCGCTGGTCACTGGCGGCTTGTTGGCGCTGGTCATCGTGTTCGGCTGGCAGGCCTACCAGAAATACCAGAGCAGCCAGTCGCAAGGCGCCTCGGTGCTCTATCAGCAACTGCTGGAAACCACGCTGACCCCGGACGGCAAGCCTGATGCCGCCCGTGTGGCGGACTTGGCCGGCAAGCTCAACAGCGAGTTCGGCGGCACTGCCTATGCGCAATATGGTCGCCTCTTCGTGGCCAAGGTTGCAGTAGACAGCGGCAAGCTGGACGACGCGGCCATCGAGCTCAAAGGCATCGTCGACAAGCCGGCCAACCCGACCCTGGGCGAAGTGGCGCGTCAGCGCCTGGCACAGGTGTTGGCGGCGCAGAACAAGGCCGAAGACGCGTTGAAACTGCTCGACGGTGATGCCGACAAGGCGTTCCTGGCGACCCGCGAAGAGCTCAAGGGCGACCTGCTGGTACAGCTGGGCCGTGCTGATGAGGCAAATGCGGCTTATCAAAAAGCCAAGGCTGCGCTGTCGGATGAAGCTGCGGTCGGTGGCCTTCAAATCAAGCTGGACGACCTGGCCAAAGGGGATGCGTGACGTGATCCATTGGAAACATGCAGCATTGCTGGCTCTGGCCATTCTGGCCACGGGTTGCAGCAGCAACAGTAAGAAAGAACTGCCTCCGGCCGAGCTGACCGACTTCAAAGAAGAAGTCGTGCTGCAGAAGCAATGGAGCCGTTCCATCGGTGATGGTCAGGGTGAAACCTACAACATGCTGGTGCCGGCCATCGATGGCGACACTATCTATGCTGGCGACGTCACTGGCGTGGTGATGGCAATGGATCGCCTGAACGGCGACGTCAAATGGAAGAAAGATCTCGAACTGCCAGTTTCCGGCGCCGTTGGCGTGGGTTACGGGCTGGTCATGATTGGCACGCTCAAGGGGGAGATCGTTGCCCTGGACGCGAGCAACGGTGAAGAAAAATGGCGCGCTCGCGTGACCAGTGAAGTTCTCGCACCGCCGGCTACCAATGGTGACGTGGTCGTGGTCCAGACCCAGGATGACCGTCTGATCGGTCTGGATGCCGCCACCGGCAACCAGCGCTGGTTGTACGATAGCACCCCGGCGGTATTAACCCTGCGCGGCACCAGTGCGCCGATCGTGACCAACCACCTCGCGGTGGCCGGGTTGTCGACTGGTAAAGTGGTTGCCCTGGATGTTTCCAACGGCGTGCCGGTCTGGGAGCAGCGGGTAGCCATTCCGCAGGGTCGTTCGGAACTGGAGCGCGTGGTCGACATCGATGGCGGTCTGCTGCTGTCCGGCGGTACGCTCTACGTCGCCAGCTACCAGGGTCGCGTTGCGGCGCTGGACCTGGAAAGCGGTCGTCCGCTGTGGCAGCGCGATGCATCCAGCTACGCCGGTGTCGCCCAGGGTTTTGGCAGCGTCTACGTGAGCCTGTCCTCGGGCACGGTTGAAGGCGTCGACGAGCGTTCCACTACCGCGTTGTGGAGCAACGATTCGCTGGCTCGTCGTCAACTGTCGGCCCCGGAAGTGTTCTCCAGCTACGTTGCTGTCGGTGACCTGGAAGGTTACCTGCACCTGCTCAGCCAGGTGGACGGCCGCTTTGTCGGTCGTGAGCGCATCGACAGCGACGGGCTGCGTGCCCGTCCGCTGGTAGCGGGCAACATGATTTATGTGTATGGCAACAGCGGCAAACTGGAAGCCCTGACCATCAAGTAAGACTATGCTTGGGGATAACTTCCCCAGGCGGCCCCATCCCGGGGCTCGCAGCGCTTTTATGGGCTGCCCCGAGCACCAGCCGCTGCCTCGCAGCGGCTTTTGTATTTTCTGAAATAACGAAGTGGAGAGCCGCATGGTTCCCGTAATCGCCCTGGTGGGCCGACCGAACGTCGGCAAGTCCACCTTGTTCAACCGCCTGACCAGGACTCGCGACGCCATTGTCGGCGACTTGTCCGGTCTGACCCGTGATCGCCAATACGGTGAGGCCAAGTGGCAAGGGCGTACCTACATTCTGGTCGACACCGGCGGCATCTCCGGTGATGAACACGGCATGGACGAAAAAATGGCCGAGCAGTCGCTGCTCGCCATCGAAGAAGCTGATGTGGTGCTGTTCCTGGTAGACGCCAAGGCCGGTTTTACCGCCGCCGACCAGATGATCGCCGAGCATTTGCGCAAACGTAACAAGCGTTCCTACGTGGTTGCCAACAAGGTCGACAACATCGACCCAGACATGGCCCGCGCCGAATTCGCTCCATTGGGCATGGGCCAGGCGATTCCTATTGCCGGTGCCCACGGTCGCGGCATCACCCAGATGCTGGAAATCGCCCTGGCTGATTTCCCGAAAGACGACGAAGACGAACCCGAAGACGGCGAAGAAGAGATCGTTGCCGAAGGCGAGGAAGCCAAGCGCATTCCGGGCCCGAGCGAAAAAGACGGGATCAAGATCGCCATCATCGGCCGCCCGAACGTAGGCAAGTCGACGCTGGTCAACCGCATGCTCGGCGAAGACCGGGTCATCGTGTACGACCAGCCTGGCACCACCCGCGACAGTATCTACATCCCGTTCGAGCGTAACGAAGAGAAGTACACGCTGATCGACACCGCCGGTGTGCGCAAGCGCGGCAAGATCCACGAAGAAGTCGAAAAATTCTCCGTGGTCAAAACCCTGCAGGCCATCAAAGACGCCAACGTGGTGATCTTCGTGATGGACGCCCGCGAAGGCGTGGTCGATCACGACCTGAACCTGCTGGGCTTTGCCTTGGAAGCCGGTCGTGCACTGGTCATCGCGATCAACAAGTGGGACGGCATGACGCCGAGCGAGCGCGATTACGTGAAGGTCGAATTGCAGCGCCGCCTGTTCTTCGTCGACTTCGCCGACATCCACTTCATCTCGGCCTTGCACGGCACGGGCGTGGGCAACCTCTACGCTTCAGTGCAGAACTCGTTCAAGTCGGCGGTGACCCGCTGGCCGACCAACCGCCTGACCCAGATCCTGGAAGACGCCGTCGGTGAGCACGCGCCGCCAATGGTCAACAACCGCCGGATCAAGCTGCGTTATGCCCACTTGGGTGGTGCCAACCCGCCGATCATCGTGATTCACGGTAATCAGATCGAGAAGGTGCCCAAGTCGTACGTCCGTTACCTTGAGAACACCTATCGCCGCGTCCTGAAGCTGGTGGGCACGCCGATTCGTATCGAGTTCAAGGGCGGCGAGAACCCGTACGAAGGCAACAAGAACACGCTGACCGACCGCCAGGTCAACAAGAAGCGTCGCTTGATGTCGCACCACAAGAAGGCCGACAAGAAGCGTCGCGACAAACGCTGATTAGCCTACGGTTCACGAGCTTTTGTGGCGAGGGAGCAAGCTCCCTCGCCACGGTTGTTCGGCGACATAAGAAGGGTGCCCACAGTGGCACCCTTTTTCATGCCTGGCGATTGGGCTATCCTCGACCTCTCCCGCGCCGCACCAGAGCCGGGTGCAGAGCAGAGAACCCCCGATGATCACCAGCAAGCTGCCGAATGTCGGCATCACTATTTTCACCCAGATGTCCCAGCTCGCAGCGCAGACCGGCGCGCTCAATCTGTCCCAGGGATTTCCCGATTTCGATGGCCCGCAGGCTCTGCGCGATGCGGTCGGCCGGCATATTGCCCAAGGCCATAACCAATACTCGCCCATGACCGGCCTGCCGGCCCTGCGTCAGCAGATCGCGGCGAAGATCGCTCGCAGTTATGGCGCCACTGTCGATGCCGATCAGGAAGTCACCGTGACGCCCGGTGCGACCCAGGCGATTTTCTGTGCCATCGCGGCGGTGGTTCATAGCGGCGACGAAGTGATCGTGTTCGACCCTTGCTACGACAGCTACGAGCCCGCCGTCGAACTGGCCGGCGGGCGCTGCGTGCACGTTCAGTTGGGCCTGGATGACTTCGCCATCGACTTCCAGAAGCTCGGCGAAGCCCTGAGCCCGCGTACCCGCATGATCATCCTCAACTCGCCGCACAACCCCAGCGGAGCGCTGATCAGTCGCGCCGAACTGGACCAGTTGGCTGCGTTGATTCGCGACCGAGACATTTACCTGATCAGCGATGAAGTCTATGAACACCTGGTGTTCGACGGTGTGCCCCATGCCAGCGTGCTGGCCCACGAAGAGCTGTACCAGCGGGCCTTTGTGGTCAGTTCGTTCGGCAAGACCTACCACGTCACTGGCTGGAAAACCGGCTACGTCGTGGCGCCGCCAGCCCTGACGGCGGAGCTGCGCAAGGTGCATCAATACGTCAGCTTCTGCGGTGTGACGCCGTTGCAGTACGCCCTGGCCGACTACATGGCCGACCATCCGGAGCACATCGAAGAGTTGCCGGACTTCTACCAGGCCAAGCGCGACTTGTTCTGCGATCTGCTGGCCCCGTCGCGGTTCAGCTTCAAGCGGGTGGCCGGCACCTATTTCCAGTTGGTGGATTATTCTCAAATCCGCCCGGACCTGAATGACGTCGACATGGCGGTCTGGATGACCCGTGAGCATGGGGTGGCGACGATTCCGGTCTCGGTGTTCTACCAGAACCCACCGCAAGGCCAGCGCCTGGTGCGCCTGTGCTTTGCCAAACGCGAGGAGACGCTGCGCGAAGCGGCGGAAAAACTATGCGTGATCTGAGTGCGTTGCCCAACCTCAACATCGCCCTGATCCAGACCACCCTGGCCTGGCATGACCGCCAAGCCAACCTGGAGCATTTCGAAGGTCTGCTGGAGCAGGCGCGCGGGGCAGATCTGATCATACTGCCGGAAATGTTCACCACGGGTTTTTCCATGGAGTCCGAGAGTCTGGCGGAACAGCAGGGCGGCCCTACGCAGCGATGGCTCAAGGAGCAGTCGGCGAAGCTGGGCGCGGTGGTCACCGGCAGCTTGATTGTCCAGGTCGCCGATGGCAGTCATCGCAATCGTCTGCTCTGGGCGCGACCGGACGGCGAAGTGCTGCATTACGACAAGCGTCATTTGTTCCGCATGGCAGGGGAGCATAAGCATTACACGCCGGGCGAGTGCCAGGTGTTGTTCGAGCTCAAAGGCTGGCGGATTCGGCCGCTGATTTGCTACGACCTGCGCTTCCCGGTCTGGAGCCGCGACGCCGAAGACACCGACCTGTTGCTCTATACCGCCAACTGGCCGGGTGCGCGGCGTCAGCATTGGAACCGGCTGCTGCCGGCCCGGGCAATCGAGAACCTGTGCTACGTGGCGGCGGTGAATCGCATCGGCACCGACGGCAAGGGCTTCGCCTATACCGGGGACAGCCAGGTGTTGGACTTCCAGGGCGAGACCTTGCTCAGCGCTGGCGAGGCGGACGGGGTATTCACGGTGTGTTTGGACGCAGAGGACCTGGCGGCGTATCGCACGCGGTTTCCGGCGAACCTGGATGCCGATCATTTCGAATTCATCTGATTTTAATCGATTCAGCCCTAAAGAAACGGTGCAGCGTGCCGATATCCAGTCAGCCAAGGAGAATGCCCATGACCAGTATCAGCGCAACCACTGTCAACCCGTACCCGGTTTCGACCCCTAAAGTCTCGATCAAAGGGGCGAGCGAAGAGCAAGCAGTCAGTCCTGCGGCATCGACTGACGCCAGCGCCGACAAAGACAAGGACGGCACACTGCGTGTCAACATGGGCGGCACCAGTGCCGCCGGTGGAGGCGGGGGAAGCAGCAGCACCAGCGACACCACCGCCGAACAGCTGGAGAAGCAGATCAAACAGGCCGAGAAGCTGCTGGCCGAGCAACAAGCCCAATTGGCCCGGACCCAGAAGAGCCAGGCCAGCGAGGAGCAGAAGTCCCAGCAGGTCATGGCCATCCAGACCGAGATCATGGGCACCCAGTCGACTTTGCAAACCCTGGAGGCGTCGTTGCTGCAGGCTACGGCAGGCTCTGTTGATACCCATGCCTGACCTGTTGGTTGCTTGACAGGGGCTTACACAGGATTTGGTATAACGCCAACCATTGTGGGAGCGAGCCTGCTCGCGATAGCGATCTGTCGGGCGATACAAAACCATCAGCCAAACAAAAAGGCCCCGGGGTTCACACCCCGGGGCCTTTTTGCATGTGCGCCTTGGATCAGGCCGCTTTGGCTTCTGGCTGGCTCAGCGAGCGGTTCAGCGCGCTGAACAAGGCCTTGAAGCTGGCGGTGGTGATGTTTTCATCGATGCCCACGCCGTGCACCGCACGCTCACCGTTGACCCGCAGTTCGATGTACGCCGCGGCCTTGGCGTTGGTGCCGGCGCCGATGGCGTGTTCGTTGTAGTCCATGATCTCCACCGGAAGAGGCAGGCCGGCCACCAGCGCTTCCAGCGCGCCGTTGCCCTTGCCGCGCCAGTGCAGGTTGGTCTCGCCCTGGCCCTTGCTGGCCACTTCGACTTCCACGGCGCTGTTGCCGTTTTCTTCCTGCAGGCGATGGCTGACCAGCGCGTACGGGGTGTTGGCTTGCAGGTATTCGCTGTGGAGCAGGGCGTGGATCTGCTGGGCGGTCATTTCCAGGCCCAGGCGATCGGTTTCGCGCTGCACCACCTGGCTGAACTCGATCTGCATGCGGCGGGGCAGGCTGATGCCGTATTCCTGCTCCAGCAGGTAGGCGATGCCACCCTTGCCCGACTGGCTGTTCACCCGAATCACCGCCTCGTAGCTGCGGCCGATGTCGGCCGGGTCGATCGGCAGGTACGGCACTTCCCACAGCGTGTCCGGCTTCTGCTGGGCGAAGCCCTTGCGGATCGCATCCTGGTGCGAACCGGAGAATGCAGTGTGAACCAGGTCGCCAACGTACGGGTGACGCGGGTGCACCGGGATCTGGTTGCACTCTTCGACCACTTTGCGCACGCCGTCGATGTCGGAGAAATCCAGCTCAGGGTTGATGCCCTGGGTGTAGAGGTTCAGCGCCACGGTCACCAGGTCGACGTTACCGGTGCGCTCGCCGTTACCGAACAGGCAGCCTTCGACACGGTCGGCGCCGGCCATCAGGCCCAGCTCGGTGGCGGCTACGCCGGTGCCGCGGTCGTTGTGGGTGTGCAGGCTGATGAGCACGCTGTCGCGACGGGTGATGTTGCGGCCGAACCATTCGATCTGGTCGGCGTAGATGTTCGGGGTGGCGACTTCCACGGTGGCCGGCAGGTTGAGGATCACCTTGCGCTCGGGCGTCGGGTTCCAGACTTCGATCACCGCGTCGCAGACTTCCTTGGCGAACTCCAGCTCAGTGGCGCTGAAGGTTTCCGGCGAGTACTCGAACTGCCATTGGGTTTCTGGCTGCTGCGCCGCGTATTTGACGAACAGCTTGGCCGCATTCACCGCGATTTCCTTCACGCCTTCCTTGTCCTGGTTGAACACGATGCGGCGGAACGACGGGCTGGTGGCGTTGTACAGGTGGACGATGGCTTTTTTCGCGCCGCGCAGGGATTCGAAGGTGCGGGCGATCAGGTCTTCACGCGCCTGGGTCAGCACCTGAATGGTGGTGTCGTCCGGGATGTGGCCTTCTTCGATGAGCGTACGCACGAAATCGAAATCGGTCTGCGAAGCGGCGGGGAACGAGGCTTCGATTTCCTTCACGCCCACGGCCACCAGGGTTTTCCAGAAGCGCAGCTTCTTGACGGCGTCCATCGGCTCGATCAGCGACTGGTTGCCGTCACGCAGGTCGGAACTGCACCAGATCGGCGCGGCGGTGATGGTCTTCGACGGCCAGGTGCGATCCGGCAGGTTGATGGTCGGGAAGGCGCGGTACTTGGAAGACGGGTCTTTGAGCATGCTCATCGGGGGAATCCTTATTGTCGTGGCCGGAAAAAGGCGGCCTGCCGGTGGTTCGAACGGGGGGTGGCTTCACAGCCGGAGCGAGGTGCCGCGATTCAGCCCGGCAGTCGTGCGCTGACGAGGCACAGGCTGCGGTGCTGACGAAGCTGAATGAGGGTGTGAGAGGTTTTCATGCCCTCAACCCTAACCGCGTGTGGGGAGGATCGCAAGCAGTCGGGAAAAATTGAGAGAAGTTTTGTTTTGCGGCGCTTTTGCGAGATTTAATCGCGTGCTCAGGCGATATTTGTAGTTTTATTGCGTCGATGTTTGGAGCTTGGCAATCCATGATGAGCGGTTGATGCAACTGACCCCATCGCAAAAAGCTCAGGGCTGAAACTCGCCGATAAAAATCGCCGGATCCACCCGCGCATCGTTCAGGCTGATGTTCCAGTGCATGTGCGGTCCGGTTGCCCGGCCTGTGGAGCCGACTTTGCCCACTACGGTGCCTCGTGCCAGTTGCTGGCCGACCTTCACGTCTATCTTCGACAGGTGGCAGAACATGCTAATGAAACCTTGGCCATGGTCGACGAACACGGTATTGCCATTGAAGAAGTAATTGCCGGTGAGGATCACCTTGCCGGCTGCCGGGGTCTTGATGGGGGTGCCGGCGGGCACTGCGAAGTCCAGGCCGGCGTGGGGGTTGCGTTCTTCGCCGTTGAAGAAACGACGTACGCCGAACTTGCTCGACAGCGGGCCGTTGACCGGCTTGTCCAGCAGCAGGTTGCTGGGGATGTTCGGGCTGAAGCTGCGGTAGGCCTTCAGTTGCACGGCCAGTTCGCCGTCGATGCGCGCAAGGTCTGCCGGGTTCGGGTTGACCTGGCGTTTATTCGTCAGGGTGATGTGCTGCTCGGGGTATTTTTTGTAGCCGACCACAAACGGCTGGGTACTGCCACCACTGCTGATCTGTTGGGTGCCCGGTTTGACCGTCAGCGGGATGCCGACAATCGCCAGCCAGTTGCCTTGTTCCTTGACCACCAGTACCGGTTTGCCCTGGTAACTGGCTTTCGGTGCCTGGGCCGCGCTGCCCAGGTCCACCACGGCCACGCCGCCGGGCACCGGTTTGTTCAGCAGGCGGCTGATGTAGCTGTCGGCATGGGCGTTGAAGGTCAGGCACAGCAACAGCAATGAGGCGAGATATCGCGGCATGAATCAATCCAGTAAAGAAAGGGTGACCGGTGTCAGGTGATTGTCTTCGACCCGCACCAGCAGTTCGCCTTCACCGAGCCTGGCGGTCAGACGCTGGCCGGTTTGAGTCTGCCCGGCGCTGCGGATCGCATGGCCGCGCTCGTCCAGCAAAATGCTGTAGCCCCGGCCGAGGGTCGCCAGGGGGCTGACGATGTGCAGGGTTTGCATCTGGTTGTGCAATTGCACGCGTCGCGCCTTCAGGCCTTCGCGCATGGCGCGGGGCAGGCGTTCGGCCAGGCTGTCCAGGCGCTGGCGCAGCATCGCCAATTGCCGGCCCGGATGTTGCCCGGCCAGGCGGGTCTCCAGGCGGATCAGGCGTTCGCGGCGGGTATTGAGGCTGCGCTCGAAGGCCCGGCGCATGCGCATGTCCAAGTCATCGAGGCGCTGGGCTTGCTGGCGCAGGCGTTCGCCGGGATGGCGCAGGCGGCGAGTCAGGCCTTCGAGCCGCAATTGATCGCGCATCAGGCGGTCGCGCATGCGCATCACCAGCCGGCGATGCAGGCTCTCGACCCGGCGCACCAGGTCACTCGCATCCGGCGCTAGCAACTCGGCCGCGGCAGATGGGGTAGGGGCGCGTACGTCGGCGACGAAATCGCTGATGGAGACGTCGGTCTCATGGCCGACGGCGCTGACGATCGGCGTGACGCAGGCGTCTACCGCCCGGGCCACGGCTTCTTCGTTAAAGCACCACAAGTCTTCCAGCGAACCGCCGCCCCGGGCCAGGATCAGCGCGTCGAACCCCCGGGCGTCCGCCAGTTTCAGGGCGCGGACGATTTGCGCGGTGGCTTCGCGGCCCTGCACGGCGGTGGGGATCAGCGTCAGGGAAATCTGCGGCGCGCGGCGACGGAATACGCTGATGATGTCGCGGATCACCGCGCCAGTGGGCGAGCTGATGATGCCGATGCGTTGCGGATGGGCCGGCAGCGGCACCTTGCGCTCGGCACTGAACAGGCCTTCGGCGCTGAGTTTTTCTTTCAGGGCATCGAAGGCCAGGCGCAGGGCGCCATCGCCGGCCGGTTCCACGGTGTCGAGAATCAGTTGATAGTCGCCACGGCCCTCGAACAGCGAGACCTTGCCCCGCACCTTTACCGCCAGCCCGTCTTTCAAGGCCTGGCGCACCCGCGCGGCGTTCTGCCGGAACAATGCACAACGCACCTGGGCGCCGCTGTCCTTGAGGGTGAAATACACATGGCCGGAGGCCGGTCGGGCAAGGTTGGAAATTTCGCCCTCGACCCAGATATTGCTGAACACGTCTTCGAGCAACACCCGCGCACGGCCGTTGAGCTGGCTGACAGTCAGGACCTCACGGTCCAGGCCCAGTCGGGCAAAGGGATCTTTAATCATGGGCGGCATGATAAGGGCATTCGTGGCTGAATCTCCATGTGTGCAAACAATTCAGACCGAGTCGCCTGCTCGCGACTGCGATGGATCAGTCACCACAAATACTGGATGTGTACCCTAGGATCTGGCTAAAGTCGCCGCTCCATCATCAAGGAAGTGGGCAATGGATCTTCTGTCATGGTTGGGCCAATGGGCATTTGCGCCAATGGAATGGTTGGTGATCGGGCTGGCCATCGCCATGGCTTATATCGTGTTTGGTATTGCCGGGTTTGGCACGGCGCTGGTGGCCGGGCCGATTCTGCTGCTGTTCATGCCGCTGTCGAAAATCGTGCCGCTGCTGGTGCTGCTCGATTTTGTCGCGGCGTTCGGCAATCTGCTGCCGTCGCGTCGGGACGTTTCCCGGCCAGAGCTGTTGCGGTTGTTGCCGTGCATGGCGCTGGGCTGCACCTTGGGGGTGATTTTCCTGCTCAACCTCAAGTCCGATCTGTTACTGCTGTTGATGGGAGTGTTCATCAGCAGCTATGCGATCTACAGCCTGTGGGTAAAGACGCGGCCGGCGCAGTTGTCGGCGGCGTGGGCGATTCCAATGGGCACGGTGGGCGGAATGTTCGGGGCGTTGTTCGGCAGTGGCGGCTTTTTATACGCCATCTACCTGAACAGCCGCTTGCCCAAAGACCCGGCTCGCGCCACCCAAAGCGCGCTGATCAGTTGCAGCACTGTGGTGCGGTTGAGTCTGTTCGCCGTCGCGGGTGTGTATGCCGAGCTACCCTTGTTGGTACTGGCGCTGTGTTTGTTGCCGGCCATGGCGCTGGGGCTGTGGGTGGGTCGTCGTCTGACCATGCGGATGTCTCGCGAGGCGTTCGTGCGCCTGGTGACCTGGCTGGTGCTAGCCAGCGGCATCGCGTTGATCGGGCGTTACCTGAGTGCTTGACCTGGTTTGACCAGGCATTAAGCTGCCGGCCTTTAAACAGTGTCTTGTGGGAGCTGAGCTTGCTCCTACACGCAGAACGTCCAGGCCTCGCCATGAATTCGCAAAGCATCATCGTCCCGAAAATCTCCACCCTGCCGGTTCCCGAGCCTCGGGCCCGGGCGATCGTGCGCTGGCTGGTACGCAAGAATATTGTCGAAGAACAACTGACCACCTGCGGGCGCACTGGCAATCGCATGGCCCACGCCATCGCGCACGGCGCCCGCGATGTCGTCATGCACCCCGAAGCCTTGCCGTTCGGAGAATCGGTGAACGGCCTGGAGATCATCACCAAGCGCTGTATCTATACCCCGGCCAAGGGTTTTCTCGAAGAAGCCGGCTGCGCCGAGTGTCGTAAAGAAGTCGGTGAGGCGTTGTTCGAAAGCCTGGAGGACTGGATGCCCGCGCGCACCGACAACTTCACCTGCCCCGAGTGCGGGCACGAAGATGACATCAACGGGTTCCTGTTCCTGCAACCCTGCGGTTTCTCGAACCTGGGGTTTATCTTCAACAACTGGCTCGAGGCGGGGTTCAAGCAGGCGTTTGTCGATGAATTCGCCGACTGGCTGGATCAACCGGTGAGTTGGGTGAAGGTGGAGTTGTAGGGCTCGCCAGCCTCAGACGCAGCCCCTTCCCTGTGTTGGGCTGGGAGCATAGGTTTGGTCCATCAATCAGTTGGGCAATAATAGACAGAGTTTTACATTGAGCCAGACGGGGTCCATGAGTATAATGGCGCGCTTCCATTTTCCCGCTCGGGAGCCCCCGCGATGCTGCGTATCAGCCAAGAAGCTCTGACCTTCGACGACATTCTCCTAGTGCCCGGTTATTCCGAGGTACTGCCTAACGAAGTCAGTCTCAAAACCCGTCTCACCCGTGGCATCGAACTGAATATTCCGCTGGTTTCCGCCGCCATGGACACCGTGACCGAAGCCCGTCTGGCCATTGCCATGGCCCAGGAAGGCGGTATCGGTATCATCCACAAAAACATGACCATCGAACAGCAGGCCGCCGAAGTGCGCAAGGTCAAGCGGTTCGAGGCTGGCGTGGTCAAGGACCCGATCACCATCGAGGCTGACGCCACGGTTCGCGATCTGTTCGAACTGACCCGCATGCACAACATCTCCGGCGTTCCGGTGCTGCACGATGGCGACCTGGTCGGCATCGTCACCTCCCGCGACGTGCGTTTCGAGAACCGCCTGGATGCCACCGTTCGTCAAGTGATGACGCCTAAAGAGCGTCTGGTCACGGTCAAGGAAGGCACCAACAAGGACGACGTCCGCGAATTGCTGCACAAGCACCGCATCGAGCGCGTGCTGATCGTCGACGACAACTTCGCCCTCAAAGGCATGATGACCGTCAACGACATCGAAAAAGCCAAGGCCTACCCGCTGGCCAGCAAGGACGACCAAGGTCGTCTGCGCGTCGGCGCTGCGGTAGGCACCGGCAAGGACACCGGTGACCGTGTAGCCGCTCTGGTCAATGCCGGCGTGGACGTGGTGGTGGTCGATACTGCCCACGGCCATTCCAAAGGCGTGATCGACCGCGTTCGCTGGGTCAAGCAGAACTTCCCTGAAGTGCAGGTGATCGGCGGCAACATCGCCACCGGCGCTGCCGCCAAGGCCCTGGCCGAAGCCGGCGCCGACGCAGTCAAGGTCGGTATCGGCCCTGGCTCGATCTGCACCACCCGCATCGTCGCCGGTGTCGGCGTGCCGCAAATCAGCGCCATCGCCAACGTCGCCGCTGCCCTCGAAGGCACAGGTGTGCCGTTGATCGCCGACGGTGGCATCCGTTTCTCCGGTGACCTGTCCAAGGCCATCGTCGCCGGTGCCTCCTGCGTGATGATGGGTTCGATGTTCGCCGGTACTGAAGAAGCACCGGGCGAGATCGAGCTGTTCCAGGGCCGCAGCTACAAGGCTTATCGCGGCATGGGTTCGCTGGGCGCCATGTCCCAGGCCCAGGGCTCTTCCGACCGTTACTTCCAGGACTCCTCCGCGGGTGCCGAGAAGCTGGTACCGGAAGGCATCGAAGGTCGTGTGCCGTACAAAGGCACCCTGAGCGCTATCATCCATCAATTGATGGGCGGCCTGCGTTCTTCCATGGGCTACACCGGCAGCGCCGATATCGAAGAAATGCGCACCAAGCCGGAATTCGTACGCATCACCGGCGCTGGCATGGCCGAGTCCCATGTCCACGACGTGCAGATCACCAAGGAAGCGCCGAACTACCGTGTAGGTTAAGGCCTTGCGCAAAACGTTAATCACCGGGGCTGTTCATTCAGCCCCGAGTTGTTTCTGATTCACTACATGAGAATGAGTCATGGCCCTCGACATTCACGCTCACCGCATCCTGATCCTCGACTTCGGTTCCCAGTACACCCAGCTGATCGCCCGCCGCGTGCGTGAAATCGGCGTGTACTGCGAATTGCATCCGTTCGACATGGATGACGAAGCGATCCGCGAGTTCGCTCCTAAAGGCGTCATCCTCGCCGGCGGCCCCGAGTCCGTGCACGAAGCCAACAGCCCGCGCTGCCCGCAAGCCGTGTTCGATCTAGGCGTGCCGGTCTTCGGTATCTGCTACGGCATGCAGACCATGGCCGAGCAACTGGGCGGCAAGGTAGAAGGCTCCGACCTGCGTGAGTTCGGTTATGCCCGCGTTGATGTCGTCGGCAAGAGCCGCCTGCTGGACGGCATCGAAGACCATATCGACGCCGACGGCCTGTTCGGCCTGGACGTGTGGATGAGTCACGGTGACAAGGTCACCAAGATGCCAGAAGACTTCCATATCCTGGCCAGCACCCCGAGCTGCCCGATTGCCGGCATGTTCAGCGATGAGCGTCGCTACTACGGCGTGCAGTTCCACCCGGAAGTGACCCACACCAAGCAGGGCGGTCGCATCCTGTCGCGCTTCATTCTCGACATCTGCGAGTGCGAAGCACTGTGGACCCCGTCGAAAATCGCTGAAGACGCCATCGCCCAGGTGCGCGCCCAGGTCGGTACCGACAACGTGCTGCTGGGCCTTTCCGGTGGTGTGGACTCCTCGGTGGTTGCCGCGTTGCTGCACAAGGCCATCGGCGATCAGCTGACCTGCGTCTTCGTCGACAACGGCCTGCTGCGCCTGCACGAAGGCGAGCAAGTGATGGCCATGTTCGCCGAGAACATGGGCGTCAAGGTGATCCGCGCCAACGCCGAAGAGCAGTTCCTGAACAACCTGGCCGGCGAGTCCGACCCGGAGAAGAAGCGCAAGATCATCGGCCGTACCTTCATCGATGTGTTCGATGCCGAATCCTGCAAGCTGGACAACATCAAGTACCTGGCCCAGGGCACCATCTACCCCGACGTGATCGAGTCGGCCGGCGCCAAGAGCGGCAAGGCCCACGTGATCAAGTCCCACCACAACGTCGGTGGCCTGCCGGAAGAAATGAACCTCAAGCTGGTCGAGCCGCTGCGCGAACTGTTCAAGGATGAAGTGCGTCGCTTGGGCCTGGAGCTGGGCCTGCCGTACGACATGGTCTACCGTCACCCGTTCCCGGGCCCGGGCCTGGGCGTGCGGATCCTCGGTGAAGTGAAGAAGGAATACGCCGACCTGCTGCGTCGCGCCGACCATATCTTCATCGAAGAGCTGCGCAAGGCCGACTGGTACCACAAGGTCAGCCAGGCGTTCGTGGTGTTCCAACCCGTGAAATCGGTTGGCGTGGTGGGCGATGGCCGTCGTTACGCCTGGGTCGTGGCCCTGCGTGCCGTGGAAACCATCGACTTCATGACCGCTCGCTGGGCGCACCTGCCATACGAGCTGCTGGAAACCGTTTCCGGGCGCATCATCAATGAAATCGAAGGCATCTCCCGCGTCACCTACGACGTGTCGAGCAAGCCGCCAGCGACCATTGAGTGGGAATGATTGGACGTCCGGCATTGTCCGGCACGATCTAGCAAAAAATGCCCTGGAGCCCGCGTAATTGCGGGCTTTTGGCTTTTTGGGTCTGGCAAATTCTGGCAGCTTTGTGCATCGCCAAGCACCGTGTTTATGTGGCATGGTACGGGGTATTGACTGAGCCAAATGCCATGCTTGGCGCTCGATACCATGTCACCTTAGTAGGGAAGGGCATGGTATCAAATCTCATCATCAGCCCGTGATACTCAGTCGATCAACCTGCTCAGCAATCGGTGCCCATCATGAGTCACCTCGACCATCGCCGAAAGCATCACGCTATCCGCGCCGTCCTGGGTAAGGACGGTCCAGAACTCCGGTGGTTGGAACCGCACGCCGAAGGTGCCTGACTTCGCCACCACATAGACGTTTAACACCTGACCGGATTTCATCAGAGTTTCATCATTGACGGGGCTCTTATAACCGAGCACTTGAGGTTTCTGAATCCGCATCTGGCCCATGGAGTATCCCACTAGCTCATGCACGGCCACCACTTGGTCGGCATCAAGCTCCTGCTGAATGGCAGTGCCCACGTTAGATAACCGCTCGCCAGCCCGAATCTGGGTGATACCTTTTCGCAGCGCGCGTCGAGTTGTCATCAATAGTTGCTGCTGTTGTTCAGTTGCATTGGGGGTCGCGAATGTCCATGCCTGGGCTACATGGGCCTGTGGCGATGCGGCTACCAACTCCACTTTGACAAGTGCAGCATCCGGAAACGGCGCGTCAGTAGGTGGGGCATTTCCCACTTGATTATTTACCGAAACCGACACCGCCTCTGGGTATCCCTTGTAGCCTATTAACATTGGCCGCCAGCCATACTGCAAAAACTGCTTCAGTAAAAACTCTTGGATCGCTACACCGCTTCCACCCTGGCGGATCATCGGTTTGACCTTAAGCAGCATGTCACTGGCAAGGGGCGCGATCCGAGTCTCATCAGCTAAAATTATCTCGCTATCCAGTTGAGCAATCCTGGCCCCAAGCTCTCTGTTGCCTGCGGCGTAGCGGTCGTACTGCGATTCTGTAGCGAAAGCACTTATAAAAAAAAATAATGGAAGTAGTCCGATTTTTTTCATAACGTGGCGCCCTGGACGCGAATTAATTAAAGGTGTCCGCTGAGTATTTGGGTCGGTCAAACATTGCAACAGCGGCAACATACAGGGGTAGTGTTTGTAATGTTGTGGCCGCTCGATACGATGCATTACCTCGCATTTTCTAGATGCATATCCAGGGAAGTGAAGCTTTTGTCTTAGATTCTTACACGCGCGAGTGAAGTCACGATTGTCCATCAGCGTGGCATAGTATTGCGCAGGGAGGGGAGTTGCCGGGGTGTAGTAGCCGAGATTGCCGGGATAAAAGCGCCTGTAGTTGAACGAGTAGACCAGATTCACCTGCGGCTGTGAGCTGTGGCCGAAAACCGGAAGGAACTCCAGAACGGCGGGCCTGAGTCGGTCGGGTCGGCTACCTGAAAGTTAATCACGTCACCTTCACGCATTACGCTGTTCGGGGTAAAGGGCTGTTCAAGCAGCACTGCCTGTTTGTCTTCTGGCGCCTGATGGCTCGAGCAGGCTGCAAGGGTTATGAAGGCGATAGGAATGATCGAGCGTCGCACCGGTATCTCCAGTCAGTCCGTTTGATCGGGGAATAATTTCATAAATTCGGTCAACAGATGTGCTCAGGTATGGCGCGTTGTCAGTGGGCAGGCGTGTCTGCATATCGCCGGCTAGCAAAACAGATTGACGGTAACGTTGGCGGTAAGAATCGAGGCTGGATTAAAAACACTCTCGTTGGGAGATCGGGCGGCAACGTAGCCCCTCTATCTGATAACAATAGAGAAAAGATCTTTCCTACGATTTAACCGCTGTTCCATTCTTCGCTTCGTCGAGCAGCCATTGAGCAAAAGCTTGTATTGGCTCTCTACCCAATCCGATGGGCTCAGGGAGGATGAGGCAGAAGGTTTTGGAGATGGTTTTTCCCTCCGGCCACGGGGCGATCAGGCTTCCTGACGCAAGTTCGGTTTCAACGTACAGGCGCGGTACTAGCGCAACGCCGAGGCCGGCCAATGCGGCTTCTATCAACATTCCATGGAGATCAAAGCGTGCGCCAATTGCAGGATTGGTCAGCGGGCTTCCCGTCTCCTGGGCGTAGTGTTGCCAAGCTTCAGGGTTCTGTCGTCGGTGAAGGCGCGGTAATTCGTCCAGTGCGGTTGTTCGATTGCGTCCTGTCAGAAGTTTAGGATGGCAAACCGGAACCAGCACTTCATGCAACAGTTCGTGAGTCCGCATTCCCGTCCACGCTGGGTGCTCGAAATGGATGGCAGCATCGAATCCGCTCCCGGCCAGGACAAAGGGTTCCATGCGCTCGGCCAAATGCACAGTAATGTTCGGATGCTTCTGCTGGAATCGTCCCAAGCGAGGAATGAGCCATCGCATCGCGAACGTCGGGATAGTGGCAATGTCCAGGCTTGCGCCATCGTTCGGCTGCCCCATTAAGTACTGACTGTCCCGATCCAAGCGGTCAAGCGATTCGCGAACTTGGAGCGCGTAACGCTCTCCGTTAGGAAGGAGTCGGACACGATTGCCGACCCGCTCGAACAGCGTGACCCCGAGGAAGGCTTCCAACCGGCCAATCTGGCGACTGATAGCTCCTTCAGTCAAAGACAGTTCCTCTGCTGCGCGCGCGAAACTGCCGTGGCGGGCGGCGGCTTCAAATGCTGTCAGTGCCGTGCTGCTGGGGATCTTCCTTCGCATGAGCGTTCCCGTTCTGAAGATGGCGATCCAGCTTAGCTTGATCTTTTGTCACTGAAGCATACTGAATAATCGTTTTATACGGCGAGATCAAGGTCATACCATGACGAGACATCAATAAAGAGGGCCGGACGTACAAGAAGTCCGGTAGCGAGTGATCCATGATCTACACCGTCGAGTGCAGCTTTGCCGACCCAGCCAGCGAAGCAGAGTGGAATGATTTCTATAGCCTGGAAAAGCTACCCGCGCTTATTTCCGTGAGCGGGTTCCATACTTCGCAGCGCTTCAAGGCGTTTAGCGCTGGTTGCCCTGTGTACCTGGCCATGCACTCGATCGACGGTCTGGCTGTGCTTGAGGGCGATGAGTATCGCCAAAAGGGCGGGGGCAACTTCGCACGCTGGCAGCAGCACATCACCGATTGGCACCGCAATCTTTACGGCGGCCTTGAGCGTGCGCCTGCCATCGGTGAAGGCGAACATCTGATCGTGAGCGCAGTCGGTCCCGAGCCGCTCATCGAGATGGGGCTCACGCCTGAGCAGATGTGGGCCGTGGCATTGGAGAAGTGTCCTGAAAACAGGTGGCTGGCGAAGCTGGATAGCTCCACGAGTCTCGGTTTGGATGCGCTTCCCAAGGGCGTGCATCTGTATGCCCCGATGACCGCGCAATTGACGAGTCACGATGGCACAGTGCCGCAGACCCAGGCGTACAACCATGCCTAACCTGACGATCTTCATCCAGGCGGAAAAGATGCCGTCCCAAGCGTATCTTTTGGAACTCACTGAAGAATGCACTCGGCTTTGCACGGACGTCCTCCGGGCGGCGCTGGACAACGTGCATGTCATCTATGTCGCTGCCCGCCAGGGGCGCGGGCATCCTGCTTACGCGGAAATCAAGTACCGCCTCGAACCGTTCAGAACGCCATCGGTCATGGACGATTTCATGGCGCGACTGGATGAGGCAATAAAACGCCATGCGGGGCTAACGGCGCGCATCCGTTGCTTTGGCTATCCAGCCGATACCATCTACGCGCGGAACTGATGATCCGCAAGGAGTGCCGCAATGAACGACATGAAATTTCCGGGCCAGCAGATCGGCGACTTTTCGATTACGGCCATCAGTGACGGATACCTTTGCGCAAGTCTAGATCTTCTCTCCAATATCGATCCTACGGAGGCGTCCAAGTTGCAGCAGGACGCAGGCGTGAGCGATCCATCCTCGATCCACATCAACTGTTACCTGGTGCGTGGAAGGGGCCGCACGATCCTCATCGATGCGGGGGCTGGTGGTTTCAAGCAGTGGGGCGGCAAGCTAAAGGCGAATCTCGCGCTTGCTGGCGTGCAACCCGCTGACATTGACACCATTCTTCTGACCCATGCACATCCCGACCATGTTGGGGGGCTGCTTGACTCTTCAGGGGAAGCAGCCTTTCCCGATGCAGAGCTAGTCGTTCACCAGCTTGAGGTTTCTTTCTGGGAGGACGATGGCAATCTCAGTCGAGCGAGTGAGCGTGCTCGTGGCAACTTCCTGTTTGCTCGGAAGGTGTTCGATCAGTATCGGGAGAAGACGCGCCTGTTTACTGATAGCGAAGTTCTCCCTGGCATTAGTGCGATGCCCCTTCTGGGGCATACCGCAGGACATTCCGGTTATCGTCTCGATTCCAATGGTCGTAGTCTGCTGGTTTGGGGGGATATCGTTCATTTCCCCCAAATTCAGATTGCTCGTCCCGACGTATCCATTGCATTCGACCAAGATCCGCTTCTTTCCGCCGAAACACGATCCAAACTATTGAATGTTGTTAGCTCGGATAAGATTCTTATCGCTGGTATGCACCTTGGCGAACTCGGATTTGCACATGTCGAGCGGCTAGGCAAGACCTACAAAATTTCCTACGAAACTTAGCGGCTGTTCGAGATGCCTACGATGCGTCGGCTACGGCGAATGAGGTCATTGATCCCACGGCGCCTCCTGCCAGCGGTCGAACAGAAAATCGCTGAACGCCGTCAGCCGGCGCGGCACGGGTTCGCGCCGCGCCCGCACGATGCTGATCTTCGAGGGCGTGGCTTCCCATTCTGGCAACACGCGCACCAGCCTCCCGTCGCGCAGTTCCTCGTGAATATCCCAGGTCTCGCGCAGCGAGATACCCAACCCGGCCAGGCACCACGCATGTAGCACGTCGCCGTTGTCGCTGCACAGCGTACCGCTGACCGCGACAGGCTTCTCCCGGTGGCCCTTGCGCAGCGGCCAGGTGCTTTGCAGCAGGCCCGGATAGGCGAACACCAGGCAGTTGTGCCGTTCCAGTTCTTCCGGCTGCGCGGGACTGCCATGCGCTTTCAGGTAGGCGGGAGACGCCGCCAGGATGCGCCGGTTGTCGGCCACACGCCGCGCCACCAAACGCGAATCGGCCAACTCGCCCATGCGGATCGCCAGGTCGAGGTCGCCGCTATACAGATCCTGCACTTGATCGGACAGGCGCAGGTCGAAACCGACCCTGGGATGCAGGCGGCAGAAATCGTGGATAGCCGGGGCCACGAACTTGCGCCCGAACGGCGTGGGCGCGGTCAAGCGGATGGTGCCGCTCAGTTCCTGGCTGCCGCCAGTCGCCAGTTCTTGCACTTCTTCCAGCACCGCCAAGGCAACCCGTGCGCGCTCGGCGATGGCGCGGCCTTCGCTGGTGATGCGCAAGTTACGGGTGTTGCGCTCGAACAGTGTGGTGCCCAACGCCTGTTCCAGCCGGGCGATCTGCTTGCTGACCGTCTTAGGCGCGAGGTGCAGGTCGCGTGCGGCGGCGGAAAAGCTATGGCGCTCCACAACATGCACGAACACCGCTAGGTCATCAAGATTGCGCAGGGCCATTTGGGTCATTCCGGGGAAAGTGTTTGTCGATTTTGGTCATTTAAAGGATATACCGGATTCACCAGAATGAAGATCCCAACTTCCCACGCTGCAACGCGCATGCCTCCGTTGGAGGTGTCCGGCGGTGTGCTCGATTCGCTTGCAGGAGCTTCTGATGACCCAACGTATTCTTTTCGTCCTGACCAGCCACGACCGCAAGGGACCGGCCGGCGCCGCCGATGCCGCGCCCAGCGGTTTCTATCTGTCCGAGGTCACGCATCCGCATCGGGTGCTGGCAGACGCCGGTCATGCGGTCGATTTCGTCAGCCCCAAGGGCGGCAAGACGCACGTCGATGGACTCGATCTGGACGATCCGATCAATGCCGCGTTCTGGAACGATGCGACGCTAAGAAGCGCCACCGAGAACACCATTGCACCTACGCAGGTCGATCCCGATGCCTACGCCGCGATCTTCTACGCCGGCGGCCACGCGACGATGTGGGACTTCCCGGACAACGCCGAACTGGCGGCCATTGCGGCGTTCATCTACGAGCGTGGAGGCGTGGTCGCGGCGGTGTGCCACGGGCCGGCCGGGCTGGTAAACCTCAAGTTGTCCGATGGCGGCTATCTGGTAGCGGGTAAGGACGTGTCGGCCTTCACCAATGAGGAGGAGCGTGCGGTCGGCCTGTACGACACGGTGCCGTTCCTGCTGGCCGATGCTTTGCAGGAACGTGGTGCCCGGCATGTGCCTGCGGCGAATTTCCAGGCGCAGGTAGTGGTGAGCGAGCGCCTGGTGACGGGGCAGAACCCGGCCTCGGCCAAGGGCGTCGCGGAAGCGATGCTGCCCCTATTAGCGGTGACAGCCGAGAAGCGAGCCTGAACCATGAATCCACGTATGCCTTTCGTCATCTACGTCTTCGCGCTTTGCGCGTTCGCCCTGGGCTTTACCGAATTCGTCACCATCGGTCTGGTGTCCACTATTTCCGCTGATCTGCATGCCAGCGTCAGCCAGGTCGGCACGGCGGTTACGGCCTACGCGATGGGTGCGGTGATTGGTGCGCCGGGCCTGACCGCGCTGGCGACCCGCTGGCCGCGCAAGCGCCTGCTGCTGGTGGCGATGGGGCTGTTCACGTTGGGCAACGCTGTAGTCAGTCTGTCCGATGCACTGACGCCCATGCTGGTGGCCCGCTTCGCCTCCGGCCTGGGACATGGGGTATTTCTCGCCGTAGCATCCAGCGTGGCAACCCAATTGGCGGGCCGACATCGCGCCGGTGCGGCGGTGGCCGTGGTGTTCGGCGGCCTGACGCTGGCACTGGCGCTGGGCGTACCGCTCGGCACCTACCTGGGCAGCGTGTTGAGCTGGCAGGTCATCTTCATGGCAGTGGCCGCAAGTGGTGCCATTGGGTTCGTCGGCCTGCTGGCCCTGATGCCGACAGATCGCAACGATGCCTCGGCGCAGGCCAATGCGATGGATGGCCTGAAAGCCATGTTCAATCAGCGTCTGCTGGCCGGAGCCGGTATCACCGTGTTGGCGTATGCGGGGTCCTTCGCGCTCTACACCTACATTTCGCCGATCCTGCTGCAAGTGACGAACGTCAGTGAAAGCACGGCGAGCCTTTTGATGCTGGGCTACGGCGTGATGGCCGCCATCGGCAATGTGTGGGGCGGGCGGCTGACCGACCGCAAGGGTGCCGACTTTGCGGTGATGACTGTGCTGGTCGGTCTGGCTGTCGTGCTGTTGGCGATATGGGCATCGGCACCGTCGTTGCCGTTGATGGTGTTGCTGACGGGCCTGCTCGGTGCACTGACCTATGCGGCGGTGCCTGCCTTGCAGGCGCGGGTGATCGGGTTGTCGCACATCCACGCGCCGCAGGCACCGGCAGTGGCGGCTGGGCTGAACATCGCCGGCTTCAATGGCGGCATCGCGTTGGGTTCGCTGCTAGGCGGGGCCAGCCTGGAAGCGATGGGTCTGACCAGCACGGCCTGGGTCGGTGCGGTTGCCGTGGGCCTTGGGATCGTCTGGATGCTCTGGCAGATACGGCGTCCCACGTTCCAGTGCGCAAGAACTCAAAAATAGGTGAGCGATGGATCTTCGGCATCTTCGCTGCTTCCTGGCCGTAGCCGAAGGGGTGTGGTGAGCCGGTGCTGATCGAAATGACCGACGGGGGCGGACGGACGGTGTATGTGACCCGCTGTGAAGCTCGGGACGTGGTGAAGGGCAACATGCTCTATCTGGATCACGATATCAGCCACGCCTACCGCGTGCTGGAATCGAAAAAAGGGGAGGGCAAAACCAATGGCAGTAAATGGCGATTGGCGTTAAAAAAATACACCGCTCTCTATTTCGCGCCTGATCAGTATGTCAACCGCATATAGCGATGAGAGGCCCTATCGAATTGCCGTCGGCACGGCCAGCCAGCTACTGATCGCCGGTGAGCGTCGCATGTTGAGAGGTGACCATGAACCTTGGCAATCGACAGGCGTTTCTGCATCGACCGGGAGGCATGCAAGCACCAGTCATGATTGGGATGGTATATCTCAAGGTCTATGAGTTTATATATTTTTATAACTAATTGATTTTAATGATATTTTATTTGTTGTTGATAATAGAGTGGGAATGAGCCAGGCCGCTCCCAAGTCGTTCCTGGAAGTCTGGTTTTTCATGTTTTTCCGTTAAAAAACATGAGGCTGTTAGCCATTGCGAGCCGATTCGGCTCGCAATCTCGCAATGGCCTGTAGATTTAACTCGCAATCACCAAACGATTTCTGCCGTTTCGAGGTTATGTTCTATTTCTGCTTTGGCTTCGCGCAGTACGGGTAGACAGCGCGAGATGGCTGCCTCTTGGGAGATCAGCGAGGACGGCCATACTGTGCTGATGCATCCGAACACCCGGCCCCGGCACAGCACCGCCAGCGCAATACTGTTGCAACGTTTGTATGGGACCTCATCGGACGAACAGTACCCCTTCACCTGAACCGATCGGATCGTGTGGATGATGTGGTGTGAGTCCTGAGCCACACTATCTTCCGGCGCCTGGGACTTGCGCAAGTGCGCCAAAATCTCACGTCGCTGCTCGTCGCGCGAAGCCGCCAGATAGGCCCATCCCAGCGGTGTAGACAACATCGGAATCCGCCTGCCGACAGCCCCCAATCCAATCGACTGTGGACTGAAGCGGTCGGTGCTTTCGCGCACGACGATGCCGTCATCCTCAAAAGTAGAGACTGCGCTTGGCCACTTCAGTTGTTGCCGGCGACCAAAAAGCACCGGTGTGGCCACCGAGACGAATACGGATTCGCAGGTCATTCCACCGCTCAGACGACGCACTGCTATTGTCAGTCGATAGATGTTTTCTTCGGGATTCACTCGCTCGACAAAACCACCATGGGCAAGCGTTTCGAGGATCCGATACACAGTTGGCAAGGGTAGCTTGAGCTCCTTGGCGATATTTTGCGCCGAGGCGGTCCGTACTTTATTGAGATAACCCAGAACGTTAAGGCCCCGATCAAGGGTTCGCAGTCGAGTTGCCATTGCGCGCCTCCAAACAAGTCAAGCTACATCAATCTATACACACAAGCCTTGCCTTCGCAAGCTCGCGACGAATCGGGTCGACGGGCCGTACGCTGTGCTCAATTCATGGCTTATGACGTGAAGTGTCAGGCGGGGGGCATTGATATTCCCCCGCCGTTACTAGGCTGAGCGGGTGCGTCAGGCGTTCGGCCGGGATGGATGCTTCATGCGTTCCGGGGTGGAGGGTTGCATCCATCCTTGAGCGCCATTGAGCTTCGGCGGGCCGATCACGCGTAGCAAGACCATCGCGATCGAAGTCATGATGACAATGACGAGGATGACCGGTTGGTAGCGACCAGAGCTGTCGAAATAGATGCCCGCGACAATAGGGCTGACCGCGGCACCCGCCGTTTGAATCAGCAGCCCGAGGGCGGTCAGCATCGGAAACACCTGGACACCCCAATAGCCACTCAACAGCACCATGGGACCTACTTGAGCTGCACCAAAACCCAGCCCGTACAAGATCGCGTAGCCGTACAAGCCCACTTCGCCATTTGCGTAAATCAATGTGAAAAGGCCGATAGCAAATAGCACCAGGGCCCCGAAGTAGGCGCGTCGGGGGCCGACACGCTGGGCGACCGATCCGATACCAAAATTGCCTATCACCATCGCCGCAGAAATGATCGAAATGGTCGCGGCAGCGGCCATGGGTGAATGTCCGATATCGCGCAAATGAGCCTGGGCATGCGCAATGACGAAGGCCGACCCGCAGGTAGTAGCAAACATGCTGAAATAGATCACCCACAATGCCGGTGACCACAGTACGTCGCGCAACCGCAGATCAGTTCCGTTCGACGCGATGGGAGGCGCAAGCTCCTGTGCGGAGTGTCGTTGGCTATCAGCGCTTTCCCACGCTTCAAATTGTTCGGCGTCGGGCTTGTCGCGCACAAAGAGCAGGGCGACCAAGAGACCCAACGCCGAGAAGCCGAAGAACACCCAGCATCCCATGCGATAGCCGCTTGCCGAACCTTGGATTGCCCAAGTCACTAGCCACACGAAGACAAACCCGCCGATACCCATGGCGGCATAGAGCAGTGACAAGGCAAAGGGGCGACGGTGACCAAACCACGCTGCGACTGCAGTCTGGCAGGGGATCACACTGGCGAACGTTGCAGCGACACCAATCGCCCCAAATGTCAGTGCAGCTTGCCACGGCGTGGTCACCCAGGTTGCGAGCACAATCGATGCTGCTCCCATGAAAATACAGCCGATGATCAGGCACCAGCGCACACCAATTTTTGTAACCAACCCAGCCACCAACGGGGCACACAGACCGTTGGCGGCCATGTTGGCGGCTATAAGAAGTCCTAGGGTGCTGCGTTCCCAGTGCAACTCAGCCGTCATGTATGTGCCGAGCACGCTGCCACCGTAGATGGGTAGAGCCATGCTGACGCACATCATGAACGCGAGCGCGCCCAGTACAACCCAACGAGAATGCGAACTTGTCTTTGTTTTTATTGTTGTCATGAGGATCTGCCAGTAAAAACTGAGGTCTGTCCAATCACTCAGCCATGACTGAGTGAGTTATTGAGTGAGACTACAACGCAAAAAAAACCGCCGCACGAACCCAATCAGATTGTCCGCGCTGCGTACATCGATGGACCGGGTTGAACCGTCCCGAGGTGGGGGCAAGCTCTAACGCTTGAGAAAATGGAGCCATGAACACGAGCCGGACATTGCCGGGGTGGGTCAAACGAGATGAGGTCGACAGCGGCGAGCGCGAGGGCGTGAGTACGCCGGAACGCGAACGCCTCAAGGCTCGGGGCGCGATCCTCGTGATCGCGGCGCTTGGTGGGAAGACCACGAAGGCCGCGCCGACAGTCACGATGAGCCTCGATCACGCCCGCTTGTCATTTACGAACCTAGCGAGCGGTGCTGAGCAGCGCCTTCGCTTCTCTGGGTGCAAGCAATTTCAACTTGAGCGACAGCGGGCCGCCCATGCCGTGCAATTTCCCACCCTCAGCCAGCGAGCCCACATCTATCGGCTCACCACCGATGTCGCGGATCAGCTGAGCCACCTTCGCCTTGGCTTGGGCATCATCTCCCGAAAAGAAGATCGAGCCACTGTCACCCTCTGCCGGAAGGCCTGCGGCAAAAATGGGAATCGGTTCGTAGTTGAACGTTTTCACCACATGCGCCCCTGGAAGCATCTGCGCGACGACCTCGCTGGAACCTTGACCGCCAATATCGATGAGATCCTCTGGACGTGGACCGCGGCGATTGTTGGTGGCGTCGATAACAACCTTCCCAGCCCAGGAACCTGCGGCATCAATCGCAGCAGCCGTTTTTTCCCATGGCGTGGCGAGAATCACGATGTCGGCGTCAGCGAGCATCTGCTTCGATTGCGCCGCACTCACGCCCGGACCCATTTGCTCGACCAGCGGTTGCAGGGACTCGGGACCTTTGGAGTTGCTGATGATGACGCGATGACCACCCGACACCAGTTTCGGTACTAACATTTGCGCCATTTTTCCTGCGCCCAAAATTCCTATCATCATGATGTTCTAATCCTTCACTGTTAACGTGGGGGTGAGCACGGGTTACGCTTCGCTTTCGATGAAGTTGCGCAGCACGCCGATTTCCGAGATTTCCACTTCGACCACATCGCCATGCTTCATGAAAAGTGGTGGCTTGCGACGTGCACCTACGCCTCCAGGTGTGCCCGTAACGATCACATCGCCTGGCTCGAGCTGTGTGAACGTAGAGCAATACGTAATGAGCTCGGCAATCGAAAAGATCATTTGCCGACTGGTTGCGCGTTGAACTTCCACGCCATTCAATCGTGTGCAGAGATGAAGCTCGGGATCGTCGCCGAACTCGTCAGCGGTGCTCATCCAGGGCCCAAACCCACCGGTGCTCAGGAAGTTCTTGCCGGGCGTCCACTGGTGAGTATGGCCTTGCCACTCGCGAACCGAAGCATCGTTGTATGGCGCATAACCGGCGACATGCTTCCAGACTTGATCGGCAGGGATGCGTCGTCCGGCCTTACCGATGATGACGGCGATTTCGCCCTCGTAGTCGAGTTTCTCGATCTCGGGTGGCAGCGGAATCACTCCCAGGTGAGCCACCTGTGAGTTGCTGAAACGACCGAAGATCGGCGGCTTGAGTGTTGGCTCACGCTGGGTCTCTGAACGGTGCTCTTCGTAGTTGATCCCGACGCAGATAATTTTTGGCGGTGTAGGGATCACTGGCAGAAATTTGATTTGCTCAGGGGTGAAGTCGGCTTTCGCGTCCTTTAGGGCTTCGGCGATCTTGGGCAGCGCGCCCGCTTGCAACACACTCAGCAGATCAGGAAATTTGCCGCCGAGACGTTGTGTCAGATCGACTACTGCGCCTTCGACCCAAGCACCGAATCTCTGCGAACCATCAACTTCAAAACTCAGGAGCTTCATTGTCTCTTCTCTCTTCTCTATGGGGGTTTCGGCAATAGCTGTCTCTTGGGCATAAGGCATGGGTGCAAAGCATCGACCAAGCCCGCCCGGGCTGAAAGAAGACTAGTGCGCGGCAAGGCCGCCGAACAAGCGCGCTACTTGTTCTGTCCGGTCTGTGTACCAGGGCGTCAGGCAGCACGGCCGGTCAGCAACCAATGGAGTGCCTTCACGGGTTGCTTGCTGAATAGGGGGAGGTGCTGCCCAGAAGCCGGCCAGCACTCGATAAGGCGTTACCTACGGTGCTGGCGAAGATTGTCGAGTGACTTAAAAGCCGGTCGATGGCGGTGAACGTCATGCCGATTTCGGCGTAATGCGCACGCCGACGCGTTGTGGAATCCCGCCAGCAACTGAGTACCTGAGACTCCCCGGCATGCCCTGATACACACACCGGACAGAACAAGTAGCGCGCTTGTTCGGCGGCCTTGCCGCGCACTAGTCTTATTTTGCCCGAGCGGGCTTGGTCGATGCTTTGCACGCATGCTTTGTGCGCAAGAGACATCCATTGCTGAAACCCTAATAACAGAGAGACAAGATGATCGATCAACTCAACTTTCGTGAAGCCATGTCTCGGCTCATCGGAGCGGTAACCGTCATTACCACAGATGGTCCTGCCGGCCCGGGCGGCTTCACGGCGTCCGCGGTATGCAGTGTGACGGACGATCCTCCCATGTTGCTGGTCTGCATGAATCGTAACAGTCGCCAGCATCACGTGTTCAGTACCAACGCAGTGCTGTGCGTCAACCTGCTCACGGCAGGCCAGGAAACGATATCCAGGACTTTTGCGGGCGCAGCAACGGTTCAGGAGCGATTTCAGGTTGACCGGTGGAGCGTGCTGGAAACTGGCGCGCCCGCGTTGGAAAACGCGCTGGTTAATTTCGATACCCGTATCGTCCAAACCATCGAGGCAGGCACGCACAGTATTTTCCTCTGCGCCATTGTCTCGGTACGGATAGAGCCGGAAGCCCATCCGGGCTTGGCTTATTACGGGCGCAAGTACCACCCCGTCGCGGCGCAGTAGCGAGAGGAGGAAGTTGACCCGCGAACACGGACACCTGTCCTGGGTGTCCGCCCCTGACCCTGCGCAATTGCGGGCCCATAGGGTCGAACTCGTGTGGGCGAGTGCTCAGTCGACAATCAAACCATAGGTTCATCATGAATAAGATTCGAGTTCCCGTTGTCACGCCAGGGACAAGGCCCGAGATCGCTGATCTTGAGGCGAGGATCAAAAAGGAACGCGGCGGCAAAATTTCCCTTCTCTACCAGGTTCTTCTCAATAGCCCCCCCATCGCCAGCGGCTGGGAGCAAATGCTTTCAGCCGTTCGGAATCGGAGCTCGATTCCAGGCGACCTGCGGGAACTCGCCATCCTGAGAGTCGCTGTGCTTAATCATGCCGACTATGAGTTCGAGGCGCATGTGCCTCACGCACTCAACGCCGGCCTCTCTGAGCAAGCCATCGAAGCCCTTCGAACTGCAAGGGCACTCGACGCGAGGCTGTTTACCGGGAGCCAGCTGCTCGTCATCGAACTAACGGACAAGATGACGCGAGAAGTGACCGTGCCGGACGAATTGATGGAACGTATGAACGTGCAATTCAATGCGCAGGAAGTCGTTGAGTTGGTGGCGACTATTGCCGCCTACAACATGGTGTCCCGGTTCCTCGTTGCCCTTGCGATTGCCCATAAGTGACGGTCAGTCGAGGAACGTTTTCGATGACCCTTATTGACACGATTGCTCAACGGATTACCGCTGGCCCTTCCAGCGACGTAGTGGAGTCGGCGGCTCAAGCGCTTTCGATCCACGTGCTCGATACGGTTGGCGCCTGGATTGCCGGGCGTGCGACCCGTGAGGGACAGCTCCTCTACGGACTGCGAGGCGGCACGGCCGCGATCCATGCACCGTTCGATTCGTCGCTTCTGGACACGATAGGGCTGCTCACTGCCACAACGAGATCGACCGAGGTCGACGATATCCACATGGCATCGTGCACTACGCCGGGCGCCGTGGTCGTCATGACAGCGTTGGCCCTGGCCGCTCACGCACCGCCCGGATTGCGCGGCCAGGATCGTTTCGCAGAGGCCCTTCACGTCGGCTATGACGTGATGACCTGCCTGGGGGAAGCGGTCTCAGGACCAGAAATTTTGCACCAGGGCGTTTGGCCGAGCCTCCTGCTTGCCCCGGTCACGGCGGCGGCAGTCACCGCCAAGCTCCTGAACCTGGACGCGGAGCGCACGGCTCACGCGCTGTCGATTGCACTGACCTCGTCCAATGGTCGGCCAGGCGGCAATGCGAGTGCCGGAGTGGCATCGGCTCAAGGGACCTCTGCCAGATGGCTACTTTTTGGAATGGCGGCTAGAACCGGTTGCGCCGCTGCGATGAGCGCCGCCGCGGGTTTCACGGGCGACCGGGCCTTACTTGAGAATAATCGGGCGTCTGCGATGCAGGGGATCGCCCTTTCGCACAATCGCATCGCGAGCATTTTGCAGGACAGTCCTGCGCTCCAGAGAACGAGCATCAAGCCTTACTGCGCGGCGAAGCACAACATCTCGGCCATGTTTGGCTTCAGGCAACTGCTGGATCAAGGTATTGCACACGAGTCGCTGACCAAAGTCCGCGTTCGATTGCCTGCGTCGCACGCGAAAATGGTGGCGCATTACGACGTGGAGATCAGCAGGCTGTCGCGTATTACAAGTTGCGGATACAACCTCGCGCTGATGGGCGTCAGTCCTGATGACCTACTCGACATCGAGCGTGCGAAGCCGCTTCGCAGTGTCGAGATGATGCAACTTGCAGGCAAGGTCGAAGCGGTCGCTGACGAGCAGCTGCGAGGTGTCACGCCGCAATCCTACCCGGCGGCCGTTGATCTGTTCGTGGGTGACCAGATGATTGCTTCCAGGACGATCATTCAAGCCTGGGGCGATCCAGAGCTGCCCTTTCAAATCGACGATGCCAGACAAAAATTTCGCCGGCTAACGAGAGACCTGCTTGAGCAGGGCGCGGCCCTGGAGATCGAGAACCTCTGCCTGGACCTCGCGCATCATCCGCACGCTCGCGCCAGCTTGTGGAAACGTCTCGCGAGCATCGACCGACGCCAGTCGGAACGGGACTTGTTGGAATTGACTCACCTTCGCCGCTAGCTGGGCCTCGCATCACAGGGACGCGAAGACATCTGGTTCAAACACAACATCACCATGAGCACTATCATGAGCAACTATTCAGACGTCGTTATTGTCGGACTCGGGCCTACGGGAGCCACGCTTGCCAATCTGCTCTCGACCTTTGGACTCTCCGTCACGGTAATAGAAGCCGCCCACGAGACTTTTCCACTGCCGCGGGCAACGCACTTCGACGGTGAGGTCATGCGAGTCTTCCAGTCGATCGGATTGGCTGAACAGATCCTGCCGTTCACCCATGTGAATCCCGGCATGACCTTTGTCAACCTGGATCGTGAGGTGATTCTGAGTTGGCCAAGACCGGGCAACGTCGGCCCGCACAACTGGCATCCGAGCTATCGGTTTCATCAGCCCGCATTGGAAGCCGTCCTGCGAAACGGGCTCGACCGATTTCCGGATACGAGAGTCATGACCGGATGCGAGCTCTTGTCCGTGCAGCAGGCAGATGACGGGATCCAGGCTCGATTCGTGGCCCGAGGCAAAACAACGCCAGAAGTCATCAATGCGCAGTATTTGATCGGCTGCGACGGCGGCAGGTCGTCGGTTCGGAGCATGCTCGACGTACCGATGGAAGATCTGGGCAGCCACGAAAAGTGGCTGGTCGTCGACCTGATCATGAAACGGGAGGTCGAGGGGCTCACCGATGGAACCGTTCAATTTTGCGACCCCAGTCGTCCCACGACCTACATGCGGTGCGTTGGCCAGCGGCGACGCTGGGAGTTTATGGTCATGCCTGGCGATGACGTCACAACGCTCACGACACCCGAAGGTGTTTGGGAGCTGTTGT
Source organism: Pseudomonas sp. LBUM1664 (assembly GCF_059695895.1). Taxonomy (NCBI): domain Bacteria; kingdom Pseudomonadati; phylum Pseudomonadota; class Gammaproteobacteria; order Pseudomonadales; family Pseudomonadaceae; genus Pseudomonas; species Pseudomonas sp. LBUM1664. Next base: position 1,215,495 of record NZ_CP166791.1, read on the forward strand.
CTCCGTGGCTAACCCCCGAGGACGCGGAAATCGAACGCGCCGTGCCCTATGTCTTCCATGCGGTCATTGCGCACCCGTGGCGCCAATCGCGGGTATTGCTCGCGGGGGATGCTGCTCACCAGATGCCTCCGTTCCTCGGGCAGGGACTGTGCTCAGGTGTTCGGGACGCATCCAACCTGGCCTGGAAGCTGGACTGGGTCATCAAGGGTCGCGCGTCGTCGGATCTTCTCGACACCTATGAAGAGGAGCGCTCTGCACACGTTCGCGCCACGATCGTGAACGCCATTGAAGTCGGGGAAATCATCCAGACGATCGACCCCGAGCAAGCCCGGCAAAGAGATTTCAAGTTGGGCCAAGGCTCACGGCAAATGAGCTCTATCGCGCCTCGGCTCGGGGCAGGTCTTCATCGGGCCGCGGACCTTCCTGCCGGCTCGATTTTCGCGCAGCCAATACTCGAGTCCGGCGAGCCTCTCGACGAATTCGTCGGTTCGAATTTCGCTGTCATTGGAGATCGTGACTTGCTCGATTCTGTCTCGTCGGCCACGAAGGCGCTTTGGCATATCAATGGCGTCGTATGTCTGCCAGACGAGGCGAAGACGTGCCTGGACGAACTGAACGCCAGAGCGGTGATCATCCGTCCCGATCGATACATCCTGTCGGTCGCCAATAGCACCGAGGAGCTGGATGACGCCTCAGCCTATCTCCCGGCAAACCGAGCCGACACGGCCCAGTAGCTTGTTTGAACATATTGCATCGCCAGATGCGGAACCTCATCCCAGGAGCAGACAAAAATGAGCACCAACGCCGCCCCCGAAAAAACCCTAGCGCCTGTGTCGGCCAGCCGGCCGCAAAAAATTGGCATGTTGCTCCCATCGAGCAATTCAATGGCAGAACCCGAGATTCAACGAATGCTGCCGACTGGCGTAACCGTGTTGACGACCAGGCTGAAACTTGCTGGTTCGACACCGGCTGCGCTGATGGGGATGACGGAGAAAATCGAGGAAGCGACCGGCCTGCTTACCGACGCCGCTGTGGACCTGATCGTGTTCAATTGCACGGCTGTCTCGACATTTGATCCAAGCATGGGGGAAAAAATTTCATCGCGGATTTCTACCGTCAGCGGGCTTGCGGCGACGGCGACGTCGGATGCGCTGCTGGCTGCCTTCAAGGTGCTGGGGGCAAAGCGCATGGTACTGATCACCCCCTACATCGAGGAGGTGAATCTTCGCGAAGTCGACTTCCTCGAACATCACGGTTACGAGGTGGTGAGTCAGGTCGGATTAGGCTTGCTTGAAGGGACAAGCATGGCCGCGGTGTCGCCCGCCCAGTGGCTTGATCTCGCACGAAGCCGTCGAGACGATTCGGCCGACATTTACTTTCTCAGCTGCACCGCAATCAACGTCTCTTCGATTATCGAAACCTTGGAGTCTGAGTTGGGCCGTCCGGTCGTAACGAGCAACCAGGCCATGTTGTGGCACTGCTTGCGCCTTCTGGGGCGAAACGAACCTGTCCGTGGGTTCGGTAAGCTATTCGAGATGGCATGACAGCCTGAAGCCCGCGCGGGTCAATTCGGCCCGCTGCGGCAATCAACCAGCTTCGCGTTCTACCTCTTCAAGTATCTGCCGCACTCGGATGTGACCTGGAATCCAATGGTCACCTCCATGTGCCAACAGAACTCTTCTTTCCGCCCCGATCATCCAAGACGTTGCCGTGACTTCGAAGGCGGGGATCTATACCTGGTCATTAATCACGTCGCTGCCGCCCGTGTTGTCGTTCACGAGCGGCATTAACGCGCGCACTCAGGGCCTGGCTGGCTAATGCAACTGCCGATATACAGAGCGAGCAATCCATGCAAACTAGACGTCAGAACTCACAACTAAACGCCTTGCGCGTCTAGAGCGTTTCCTCCAACCGACCAACGACGATGTGCGTGGGGGACTGGGCTTACGCGGTTTTTCAGAAAGGACCTGGCGTAGCGAGAGTGTCGACGTTTTTCATCTCGACAGACCACTGATGCGGCCAATATCGATGGCGAAAGTCAGGGCGAACAACCAGCCGCTTTGAGTAGGTCCTACCAAAGCGTTTGGACCTTGCCTGTTTGGATTCAGAAAGTACTGGGCCGAGGCATTGGCCAACACTCCGGGGGCGAGTCCATACTGACCGTGCACGTCGAACGTGAAGGTGTCTCGGTGAACGCTGTCGTCACCCCAGCCGTTTGCCTCGCTGGTCTGTTGCTCGTTTAAAGCGCGTCCCTTGCTCAGCTGGAGGTAGCGCACAGTTGAGCCGACCAGTGCCGCCGGGTTGCCTTTGACAAAACCGCCATATTCGGTGCCCGCATACAGTTCGAGGGGAAATGACTGACCGGAGCCTGGGGTGACAAATGCGCCCCCGTAGACGGCAACGTTAGGGGGAACGATGCCTTGCGCGTCTGATTTGCTCCAGATGACCTTTCTTGCCTGGCCATAAAAGCCCGACGTGCCGCTGTCATGTTTAACCGCCGTGCCAAAAGGATTTTGCGACTGAGTCGATCCGTCCTCATTGTAAAGGTCATCCGTGTACGGGGTCGTGTTGTGGTACACACCGGCTTCAGCATTCAGTGGATATCGGCTGTCGGAGAAGTCACTTGTGTACGACACATTCCCCAGCCATATCCAGCCTTTCCTGGTGTTCGAGGTCCAATCCCACCCGGATGACTGGCTGAAAAGGCCGTAGTTATCTTCGGTCACGCCGAGCCCCAGGCGGGTATGGGGAGACAGTTTGTATGCGAACCGTGCCCCCCAAAGTGATTTATCGAAGGGGGGCACGCCCACGGTTATGAGCGGGGTTGATGTGATGCATCCGGCACACATTGTTGCGACCATGAAATCATCACCCAGGTTCATGCGACCATATTCAACGTGAAGCTGTTTATCAAAGAGGTCGTGCGACAGTGTCAGCTTGACGAGATTTGAACTCGTGGTTGTCGCGGGAAACGGTGCAAGGGAAGAGCCGACTTTATATGAGTAGTCTCCGTTATTTTGAGAAAGTGGCTCCCACGCCTCCGTGATGTGCAGTTGTGTATTGGGAACCCCGATAAGCTTGGCAAGGTCGGCGTTGACCGACATGAACAGTGCGGGGGAGTCCATTGAACTGCCCGGCTTGATACCCGCCGAAGGGTTGGTGAAATAGCCATTGGTAAAAAACAGGCCGAGAGTGACCCCTTGTTCTTCAAGTGCATTGCCTATCTCGCTAAGCGGCCCCTTCCTGCTGGGAGGGGTCATGTCGGACGGAGGTCGTACGCTGACGCTCGCGACACCCGGTGGGTTCTGCCCGGTTTCAGTCTGGGCTTGCAGGAACACGCCTTTGATGGGCTTTTTGGCGGGATCGATTGAGCTATTGGCGGCGATTAGAGCGCTGGCGGGATCGAGACTATCTGCAGTGATTGGAGCGCTGGTAGGATCGAGACCATTGGGGTCGGGCGAGCTATTGGCGGCGTTTGAAGCGCTCCCACCCTGTGTGCTACTTGTTGTGTCAGTCCATGCAGTGGGAGTCTGCAGGTCCGCGCCGGTAGCCATCGCGGTAAGCGACGAGAATCCCAGTGCGACGACAACTGTTTTTGCATGACGCGCAAGACCGATAACGTGTTTCATGTTTCCTCCATTGTATTTATTGTTGAGTCAACGCGTCGCAGTCTAACGAGCGAGCCAAAGGAGCGGCCGTATCTGCTGGCTTCTGTCCGCAGGGTGTATGGGCGCGGTTGTTGGAACACGGGTTGAGCTGCACTGGGCGCGGGGGAGGGGCACTTGGGTGTCGGTTGCCGGTAGATCGTTTATGAACGAGACGCCTGGGCGCGATGAAACGATTGCCGGCTGATACACCCTGCGGACATAAGCCGAGAGATACGATCACCCGTATGGGGCAGGCGTTAGACTGAGGCACGTCTTTATCCAGACGTTCTAGAAGTTTGCCGGCAGTCGCGCTGACTCAATAATGCGATCGCGATTGCCAAGTATCGTATGCGGCTGCCTGTCGCAGACTATCCACCGAGAGAGGAAGTAGAGCGATGACGATTGTCACAGTGAGCAAGAGCGTCAAATTGAACGCGGGTGCGTCGGATGTTTGGGAATTCGTGAAGGACTTTGCCGGCTTCGCCTCCTGGCAGCCGCACATCAATTCAGTTGAGATGCTTCCCAATGGCGATCGCAAAGTGTTCTTCAAGCGTGGCAACACCATGCTTGATCGCATCAAGCACCTCAATGATGGAGCCATGACGCTGACCTACGAGCTCGTGCCCGGTCAGGAAACACCACCCGGCGCTCCGGTCATCAAGAGCCTCGATGCAACTTTTGTGGTGGCCGCTGACGGCTCGGGGTCCGAAGTGACCTACACCATTGAGGCTGATGTTCCTGAGGCCATGGTGGAGATGGCTCCAAAGGGCATCGGCTCGGATATTGATGGTGCATTGGCAGGTCTGGAGGCGCACTTCGGTCGCTAAGCGTTCGCACCGAGTGACGGTCCGTCCCCGCGAGAATCTATTTATTCGCGGGCGGATCGATGTTCATGTCGGGGGACAGTGGCAGTCCCCCGATGGGAGCAAGGCGGTATATGCCATTGCCATGGGTCGACTGGTTCAGCAACAGGCGGCTGCTGGAATTTATCAGCAACATCCCCCCTCGCCAATATTCACAAACCCCTGAGTACGCCATGGCGGTGTGACTCAAGCCCGGCAGCGTCCGATATTCTCCGGGGCGCCTGAGCTCGAGTGGCAGGCGCCCCAGCTGAACTCGCGGTTAAGCCCGCAAGCGCTCAAAATCCATCTTGATCAGGCCTGCTTCCATATCGAGTTTGGTCTGCACGAGCTCTGGCAGGTAACGGGTAACCACCTCGTCGTAATCCAGGGTCGTGGCAACCCAAACAATGTTGATGCAGGCAATTACGTGCTGGTTGTACATGACGGGTACTGCAATGCTTGCGCACTTGGGGTGCTCCAGCTCCCGACAGTTGCTGTAGCCATTGGCGCGCGAACTGCTGATCATTTTCTCCAGGAATGCGTCGTCACGACTCAAGGCGTTGTCCGGATCCTGTGAGCGCTGTAGCGAGGCCAGAATGTCCTTGCGTTCTTCGTCGGGACAAAACGCGAGATACGCTCGCCCAAGAGGACTCTTCAGCAGATGGCGCTTGCGGCCGATCATGCCCACATCGACTGAGAAGGGGCTGAAGCTATGGGTGCTTTCTCGAATGATCATCGCATCGTTTTCAAAGGTCGCAAGGTCGGTTGGCCACAGCACCTTCTCGCCCAAACGTTGCAGCAGCGGCGCCCCGAGGGTCCGAATCCATTCTTCATCGGCGAATCCTTCGCTCAAGTGACGCACGGCGTCGGTCAAGCGAAATACGCTGTCCGAGACACTGCGGTAGAGCAGACCGCGGTCCTCCAGCGTCTCCAGGATGCGATACACGGTAGGCCGTGGGAGTTTGAGCTCTGTAGCGATATCGTGCACGGTTGAGGCGCGAACTGTATTGAGGTACTCAAGCACTTTGAGCCCTCGTTCCAACGAGCAGATCGTTTTATAAGTCATGAGCGTTTTCCCGTTATTGTCGATTTTTGTGTGCGGGATGAGCAGGCATTTGAAGGCAGTGCAGGTTTAGCTGTGAACGTTGCTCGTCGAGAGCAACAACCCGTCAGCGGGATCCACCACCTATGATCAAGGTTATACAAGAAACGAGCGGTGGTAAATCGAGGCGCCGCCCAGCGGTCCTGACGACTTGATTCAACGAGGCAACGTCGGTGCCCTTGCCATAGCCTTCGCCCCCTTCGTCGAAGATGAGAACCTCTTCACCTTTGCATTCACCCAAACATGCCAGTTCCTGCGCATTTTGAATGCGTGTCGCTCGGTGTCGGTTCAGCGCGGCTGCGACCGTTATGTCCACCCTTGCTCTGTCCAATCCTGGCGTCAGATACACAGGCCGGACAGCCATCAACCGCGTCTTGTCCCTCTCAATACGCGGGGGCTACTGTGGATGCTCAGAGTAGCCATCCACAGAATAATGCTAAGGAGATAACGATGGTTAGTTCGCTTCAGAAAAAAATGGCCGGTGAGATGGCGCCGCCGGAGCCGGGATTGAGTCCGCAAGAGTTGATCGCGCGTGCGGTGGCACTGCGCCCAGCGTTACTGGAAGGGCAGGCCGCGGCAGAGGATCGCGGGACGTACTCGCCAGAGATGCACAAGGCGTTTGAGGAAGCGGGGTTTTATCGGACCTTGCAACCGCGACGTTATGGCGGTTACGAGTTCGACGTGCCGACATTCGCGCGAATGGTGATGGAAGTGGCGCGCGGCTGTCCGGGCAGTGCCTGGTGCCTGGCTTTGTCGGCAGGGCATGCACTTAACGTGGCGCAACTGTTTGGCGAGAGCGCGCAAGCGGAGGCTTTTGGGCCGGATGGGCACTTTGCTGCGGCGGCACGGGCCATTCCTTCAGGGACTGCGATCCGCGCTGACGGTGGCTGGCGCTTGGAAGGCACGTGGGATTATTGTTCAGGAGTGCCGTATTCAACTCACGTGATGGTGGGTGTGAGGATCCTCGAAGAGGGCGGGGCGCCGCAGGCAGGGGTTGCGCTGGTACCGCGATCGGAATGGACGATGCTGGACAACTGGGGCGACTTTATTGGCATGCGTGCCAGTGGTTCCAACAGTGTGCAGATGCAAAGCGCCTGGATACCGGAGCACTACCTGGTGCGGGAGGATTTCTTCAATCCGAACATCTCCCAAGGTACAGAAGGTGCTCGGCTGCATGGCAATCCGATGTACGCCGGCGGAACACTGGGATTTTTCCAGACCGAGATCAGCTCCATCATGGTCGGCGTTGGGTACGCGGCGCTGGATGAATACGAGAGCATCATTCGCGGCCGCAAGGCGTTCGGGCCTAATGCGGTGCTGCAATCCGAACACCCGGATCACCAGCGTCCCTACGGGATAGCACTCGGCAAGCTCGAAGCGGCGCGTCACGCGGTGGTGGGCGCGGCGCAAGAATATATGGACCTGGCACGCTGGAGCATGGAAGGGAAACGCACCTACCTACGCTCGGATGACCAGCGTCTGCAGGCAGGGCTGCAGCATGCGGCGCAACTGTCGTTCGAGGCCGTGGACATGCTGTATCGCGCGGCCTCTACCAGCGCCGCGGCGAAGAATGGAACGCGCATGCAGCGCTACTTCCGCGATATCTCCATGGCACGCACCAACCCAGGATTGCAGTTCGAGCTGAAAGCGGCGGATCTGGCCCGGCAACTGTTCGCAGAGCGCGACCAACTCCAAGGGAGTAAGCAGCCGTGATCGATGCTGAGCAAGCTCGCGATCGGCAGAGATCGCACACTGTGTCGATAGCTGGCGGCGCAATCCCAGCGCCCGAGGTCGATCTGACGCCGCAGGAAATGATCCGCCGTGCCACGGCAATGCGCCACACATTACGTGATCGGCAAGCGGCCACCGAAGCGGCAGGTCGCATCCTGCCGCAAACCAACGATGAATTCGTCAAGGCCGGCTTTTACCGCGTGGTGCAACCGCGTCGGTTTGGCGGGTACGAATTCGACCTCCCGACCTATGTCAGGGTCATGAGCGAAGTCGCACGAGGCTGTCCTTCAAGTGGCTGGGTGCTCGCGTTGACCTCGGGTCATCCCATCATTCTCGCCGATCACCCTGAGCAAGCTCAGATCGAAGCGTATGGGAGCGACGGAGAATACCGTTGCCCATCCCTAGGCTCGCCCATCCCCGTGGAGCGCGTGCCGGGTGGCTATGTTGTGTCGGGGTTCTGGGATTTCGCCTCTGGCTGCGACATTGCAACTCACATCATGGCGAGCGGCCTGATTCCTCAGGAGGGGGCCGCGCCCAAGCCGGTGCTCATGCTGATCGATCGCAAAGATTATTCGATCATTGATAACTGGAACATGTTGGGCATGCAAGGCACCGGGTCACGCCGCGTAGTCGTTGAAAACCTGTTCATCCCGGAACACCGAGTGGCCCCGCTGGCGATGTGGGTGGGTATCACGGGCGAGAAGGTGCATGCCAATCCTATGTATAACGGCCGTAAGGCCGGGTTCTTCATGATCGAGGGCGGTGCCGTGTTGATGGGTACTGCGCGCGGCATGCTCGATCTATACGACGAGCTACTGCGGACTAAATCGATGCGCTTCGCGCCAAAAACCAAGCTTATGGAACACCACGAGTTTCAACATTACTTCGGTGTGGCGCAGGCGTTAATGGACAATGCCGACGCGGCGCTTCTCAAAGCGGCGCAGGATTACATGGATGCCTGCACGGCACAGTCGCAGCAGGGTATCGAGTTCTCCGAGGAGGAGGACCGTCGGATATTCCTGATGGTGCAGCAGGCTACCCGTCTTGCGTTTGAAGCTGCGGATCGCCTCTTCACCACGGCAGGCACCCAGATCGGCCAAAGCAAGTCGATGCTCGGGCGTCACTACCGCGACCTGGCGATTCAGCGCACGCACTTCACCCAGCAGATGGACCGAACGGCCGTGAACTTTGCGCGCATCCATTTCGGTTTCGCGCCCCTGTCACCTTTCTGAGGAATGCGATCATGTCCTCCGAAGAAATAGCATCCCGTATCCGGGAGAGTTTCAAACAGCGACGCGGCTATTGGAATGATGAGTGGGAACGGCTGATGCAGAGCAACCCAGCCTATGTGGCGGCGTATCTGGAGTTGTCCGCCTACACGGCTGAGCGCGGCAGTCTCTCGCCCAAGACGCGCGAGTTGATCTATGTGGCCACCAACTGTTCGCCCACACATTTCTTCGAGCGTGGCGTGCGGCAGCACGCACGTTTCGCCCGGCAATTCGGGGCCTCACTCGAGGAACTGATCGCGGTGGCCATGATTGTCAGTACGGTCGGTGTGCAGACCTATCTGCTCGGGGCAGCTGCCCTTGAGGAGCTTGTGCCAGGCGCACTGTCCTCAAGCGACCATAAGGCTCATGTCCAGGCGGTGCACAAGAGGCACCTTCAGCTGCTCGGCGCAGCACTGCCCGAGGTCGATGCCGCCATTAATGTCGATCCTGCGTTCTATGAGGCATGGTTGAACTTTGCCGAGGCAGCGATTGACACGAACGGTCTGCTCTCGCCCAAGGACAGCCATCTAATCGCCTTGGCCGCGTACGCGCAGTGCACGCAGCTGTCGGGCCCAGGGGTGCGACAACACATGCGTGCGGCGCTCGCGAATGGCGCCACCCCAAACGAAATCATGGATGTGTGCAAGCTGATCACAAGCATGGGTGTGCATGCGGTCGTGCTGCCCGTTCCGGTGCTGATTGACGAGTGGGAGAAGCCATCTTGAGTACAACGCCTCTTCGCTATAGCGCCGACGGCCGCACCTTCTGCGGCCAACTGGCATGCCCGGATGTGCAGGGCAAGGTGCCCGGTATTCTGATTTTTCCGGAGGCGCCGGGCGTCGGCCCGCATGTGATCCGCCGCGCTGCGGCCCTCGCCCAGATGAATTACGTCGCTCTCGCCGCCGATGTGCACGGGGATGGCATGTTATTCGACGACCCCACGACCATGCGCGCAGGCATTGATCTGCTCAAAAGCCAACCTGAGCGGCTGCACCAGCGTCTGCAAGCAAGCCTTCAAGCGCTCGCTCAAGTGCCACAGGTGGATCCGGAGCGAATGGTGGTGATCGGTTACTGCTTTGGCGGTTGGTGCGCGCTGGAGTTGGCTCGCACTGGCGCACCGCTTCTAGGCGTCGGGGTCTTCCACGGTGCCTTGACGCCGACGCAGGAAAATACCGCGAGCCGGATTCAGGGAAAGGTGTTGGTCTGCTCGGGTGCGTCCGATCCCCTGGTGCCTACGGAGCAAATTAGCGCCTTCACTGAAGAAGTGTCTGCGGCGGGGATTGATTGGCAGGTCCACCTTTATGGCGGCACAGGCCACGGTTTTACCAGTCCCGAGGCAGGCAGCAATCCACGCCCCGGCTTCGGCTACTCGGCATCAGCCGACCGCCGTTCCTGGGCGGCGCTGTGCCTATTTCTGAATGAGATCTTTGAAATGGAAAAAGACTGATGGAATTCGCGAATAAAGTTGTCCTCATCACCGGAGCGGCGACCGGTATTGGCCGCATGACCGCTAAAGAGTTGGCTCGGCTGGGAAGCCGTGTCGTCATCGCCGATCTCAACGGTGCGAAGGCCGAGGAAGCGGCTTCATCGATTCAAGCCGAAGGCGGCGACGTGATAGGCGTGCGCTGCGACGTCACCCGGGATGAAGACGTCGCGGCGTTGATGGAGACGATCGGTGCCAAATACGGCCCGGTCGATGTGCTCATCAACAATGCCTCGATGCCGCCCATCGCCGGGCGAGTGGAAGATATTCCGTTCGAGGCGTGGGACACCGCGCTGCAAGTGAACGTGCTTGGCTATGTGCGCATGATACGCGCCGTACTTCCCGCCATGATGGAGCGCGGCAGTGGTTACCTGGTCAACACCGCGTCATCACTGGCCATCCTGCCCGATCCACCCACGCGCTTTCAGATTCCCTATACGACAACGAAGGGTGCGCAACTGGCGATGAGTTACGGCCTGGCGCACGCGTTGAAACCGCACGGCGTGCGTGTGTCGGTCTTCTGCCCCGGCATTACGGCTACGTCGGATCGTCCCGGCGGTCAGAGCCTGACCACTTCAGGTACCGCGATCCCGAGCATGGCGCAGTTTCTCGATGGCGTGGACCCTCGGCGCGGTAAACCCGCGACCCCAGAGTTCGCCGCTTCCGTGTTGATTGATGGGCTGCGCCAGGAGAAATTCCTGATCAGTTCGCAAGTCGGCCATGAGGAGCAGATCGTCGAGTTTGCACAGGCTGGCCTCGATCCACTGGCGCTGATCGTCAGCGGGAGCGTTTGATCATGGCGCGTGTACGCTACCTCGATCGAGAGGACCTGGCACCTGAATATCAGGACATGCCACGCATGAAATCCAACATCACACGTGCACTCGCCAACAGCCCACGGGGTGCCCGGCATGTGGCCGGCACCGGGATGTACCTGCGGCACGAGAGCAAGCTTAATCCGCGCTTGCGCGAGCTGGCGATTTTGCAGGTGGGGTACTCGACGGGCAGTGAGTACGAATACGCCCACCATGTCGATGTCGCGTTGTCGTTTGGTGTCAGTGAGGCGGACATTCTGGCCATCGCCGCCGACAGTGCCGGGCAGGAGTCGTCACTCGATCCGCTCGCTCGCGCTGTCCTGCAGGCAACGCGCGAGATGACGCAGCAGCTGAGCTTAAGTGATGAAACGTTCGCGGTTTTAAGTGAAGGGCTGGATGCCGAATCGCTCATCGACTTACTCATCGCCATCGGCGAATACAACGGCATGGTTCGAATCATGGCGGCTCTTGAGATCGATCTGGAGCCGGAATTCATGACGTATCTGGAGCGCTTTCCGCTTCCTGCCCGTAACGAGTGAAGTGCAAAATTCCATTAGAAAAGGGGGATAACGATGGACTTGGGACACGTGGGTATTCATGTGCGCGATTTCGAAGCCATGCTGGGCTTCTATCAGCGCGTGTTCGGTTTTGTCATCAGTGACATTAAGCGCGGCCCGGAGCGGTCGATTGTTTTTCTGACGTCAGAGCCCGAGGTGCATCACCAGTTCGTCATCGCCAACGGTCGGGATGCCGATGATCATTCGCGAGTCATCAATCAGATCTCCTTTCGCGTGTCGAGCCTTGCCGAGTTGAAACGCATCGGTACCGCTCTCAAGCGCGAGGCGATCGAGGACCTCGACATCATCACTCATGGGACGGCATGGTCGATTTATTTCCGCGACCCCGAGGGAAATCGGGCGGAGGCGTTTGTCGATACGCCGTGGTATGTCGACCAGCCCTTTCGGGCACCGATCGATCTGGATCAACCCGAGCAAGTGTTGCGTCAAGGGACAGAGGACTTGTGCCGTACGCTACCTGGGTTTCAGAGCATTGAGCAATGGCGGCTCAAGCTCGTTCAGCGCTTCGAGGCAGCGAAGGCTCAATAACCTTGCCGACGGTGACGAGCGTCGGCCAAGCCTGCGCAGCGCGGCAGCCGTAGATACTTACGGCCGTCGTCTCCAGTCTCTCATCAAGATTTTACTTCTGATCATCGGCGGCTTTGGCCTTAAGCCGCTGGTTTTTGGCACGCCGTTTCAACACTCAAGAGCCTATAGATTCACACTGCGGACACTTGCGCGGCGTGCCTGGCAGCTCGGCTCCATGGCCTCTAATGTAGGGACATCGCAATGAGTCCTGGAGTAGTTCGTGAGCTTAAACGCAAAGGCGGTAATCATAGGTGCGTATGAGCACCCTGGCCGAGACTTACCGGATCGGTCGGCACAGCAGATTCACGCGGAGGTGGCGTTGGGCGCGCTCGCCGACGCCGGGCTTCGGCTAGAGGATGTCGATGGCTTTTTTTGCACCGGCCAGCTCGGGTTTGGGGCCATCTCGCTAGCCGAATATATTGGCCTTAAAAACCTGCGTTATACCGATTCGACTTTTACCGGCGGATCGTCCTATCTGTGTCATGTCGGCCACGCAGCGCTCGCAGTGGCAAGCGGCAAGTGCCGTATCGCATTGGTGACACAAGGCGCGCGGGTTCGCGGCATCGTACGCAGTGCGAAGTTGCCGCCGGACACGCCCGAGTATGCCTTCGAGGCGCCTTACGGTGAAACCAACATCGGGATCTATGCCCTGGCCGCGCGGCGGCACATGTACGAATACGGAACGACGGCGCGCCAACTCGCTGAAGTGAAGGCGGCCGCTTCGTTTCACGCTCAATTCAACCCGAACGCCCTGCTGCAGAAACCGGTCACCATCGACGAGGTGCTCGCTTCACCTTTCGTCGCCGATCCGCTGCGTCGGCTCGATTGCTGTGTCGTCACCGATGGCGGCGGCGCGGTGATTGTCACGACCCCGGAGGTGGCAGCCGATCTGAAGCGCCAATCGGTCAAGATCCTGGGTCATGGCGAAGCGATCAAGCACACCATGAGTGGACGTTTGGACATGACTTACACCGCCGCGGTGTGGTCGGGCCCAGCGGCCTTCAAGGAAGCGTCCGTGACGCCGGCTGACATCGATTACGCCTCCATTTACGACTCCTTCACCATTACGGTGTTGATGACCTTGGAAGATCTTGGATTTTGCAAGAAAGGGCAGGGTGGCGCGTTTGCGGCTGACGGGGCGTTGCGCGTGGGGGGGCGACTTCCGATCAACACCGATGGCGGTGGCCTGTGCAACAACCACCCCGGCTATCAAGGCGGCATGATCAAAATCATCGAAGCTGTTCGACAGCTTCGCGGCGAGGCCCATCCAGAAGTGCAAGTCAAAGATTGCAAACTGGCACTGGCGCACGGTACGGGCGGCGGCATCTCGCGCCTGTGCAGTGCGACATTAATTCTTGGTCGAGGTGATGCATGAATGGCTCTGAACTGCCGGCGCCTTCCCCGCTCGTTGTCCCGGAAACCAAACCTTTCTGGGATGGGACGAAGGCTGGTCGGCTGATGCTGCCGCGCTGCCAACAGTGCAGCTTTGTCATTTGGTATCCGCGGCAATTCTGCCCGGAGTGTGGACACACATGCGTCGAATGGTTTGAGGCAAGCGGACGCGGCTCGATCTACAGCTTCACGATTGTTCGCCGTGGCGAAGGCGCGTACCGCGAGACACCGTCTTATGTGCTCGCCTTCGTCGACCTTCAAGAAGGCCCACGGGTGATGACAAACATCATCGACTGCGATCCCGCGCAACTTCAGATTGGTCAGTCCGTCAGCGCAGTGTTCTGCGATGCGGGAGATTCAGCCGCGTTGTTGCGTTTCCGCCCCCTCCTTACTGAGTAAGTATCAATGACAAAAATATTCTCCACCCCCGAGGCCGCCGTAGCCGATATTCCGAACGGCTCCAGCGTCGCCATTGCCGGCTTTGGCGTGGGACATAGCTATCCGAACAGCCTGGTGATTGCCCTGAGAGACCAGGGCGCGCGCGACCTGTGCCTGGTCGCCAACTCCCTGGGTGCCGGTGAATACCGGCCGGAACTGCTCCTTGAGAATGGGCAAGTCAGTAAGGTCGTTCTGTCTTTTTCGGCGCGCCCCGGCCTTCCTTCTCTCGTGGAGCAACGCGCCTCTGCCGGTGACGTGCAGCTGGAAATGGTACCGCAAGGGATTCTCGTTGAACGCTTGCGCGCGGCGGGTGCCGGGCTGCCAGCCTTCTACAGTCCAGTGACCGTGGGCACTCCGTTGGCAGACGGCAAAGAGTTGCGCGAGTTTGACGGCAAAGCGTACGTGCTTGAAAAAGCACTGCCGGTTGACTACGCCCTGGTGCGGGGTTTCCGTGCGGACGCCAATGGCAACGTTGAGTTTCGCGGCAGCAGCATGCATTTTCATCCGAGCTTCGCAAAGGGCGCGCGTGTTGCCATTGTGGAGGTTGATGAAATTGTTGAAGTGGGAGCTATCCCACCGGAGCGAGTGGGCTTGCCTGGCATCTTCGTGTCTCGGGTCGTGGTCGCCACCAAGAAAGTGGCGATACCCAAGGGGGCGCTAGGGCGTCGGGCCCCAGACACCCGGCGTGAGTACTTTGGCAAGCCAGCGCTCTCGCGGCTGGAGTTTGCTCAACGAGCCGCAGCGCTGTTGCCGGAGCACGGTTACGTCAACTTAGGCTCCGGCTTACCGACATTAGTGGCCTCACATATCAGCGGGCGCAGCATCACGCTCCACGCTGAGAACGGTGCATTGGGCTATGAGCTGCTCGACGACTCCGGGGTACCTGATCCTGATTTTTTCGACGCCGCTGGCGGCTTCATTGACATGCGGCCCGGTGGCGCATTGTTTGACAGTGTTGTGTCGTTCGAGGTGGCCCGTTCCGGCAAGCTTTCGGCTGTGCTTCTAGGCGCGTACCAAGTGGCACAAAACGGCGATCTCGCCAATTGGAGCGTACCGGGTCAGGTCGGAGGTGGCATTGGTGGCGCGATGGATCTGATCGCTGGCGCAAGTAAGCTCATCATTGTGATGGAACACAGCGACAGCAAGGGGCGCTCCAAGCTCGTACGTGAATGCAAATATCCGCTTACAGCGCCTCAGTGTGTCGATGTGATCGTGACTGACCTCGCGTTGCTGGTGCGTCGAGGCAACCGGTTTGTACTCGAAGAAATCGCTCCGGGCTTCTCCGTCGCTGAAATCCAGGAGTTGACCGATATGGAACTGTTGATCGCGGACAACGTTCGCGTCATGCAGCCTGACGCCAAACCTGTGTGATGCAACCTCGCCGCAGCGGTGCAATGCTGCTGTGGCAAAGGCAACGGATAGCGGCGATTTTGAATTTCATTTCGGCTTTTGCCCATGCCTCGGACACCCTCTAGAGGGTGTCCGCACGCTGGTTTTCTTCACGCCGAGTGTCGACAAGGCGCGCTTGCCGAACGATTGACCATCGAGTGGGAATGACTTCGGTCCGTCCCCCTAGTGCAAGGTTGCAACGGACCGTCGGAACAGCACCAGACTCACCGAGAGAAATGTCACTCCCATCACCAGGACCGTCAGGAACTCTTTCCAGACGATGCTCAGGTCCGCACCTCGATAAACGATCGCCTGCATGAAGCTCACATAGTGCCGTGACGGGAAAAACCATGTCACGTACTGGACCCATTGCGGCTGACTCTCGATCGGCGACATGCCGCCCGATAGCATCATCATCGGCATCACGGCCATAATCATCAAAAGCGCGAATTGCGCCATGGTGCGGGCGAGTGTGCCGAGGAAAATCCCGATCGCCGCTGTGGCGAAGACGTAGATGACGGTTCCAAGCACCAGCAGACCACGCGAGCCGGCAATCGGAACGTCGAGCAGACCCTCGATCACGAATAAAAGCGAGCAGATGAAGCCGAGGATGATCACCAACCCGTTCGACCACACCTTGGCGAGCGCAATCTCGAAGGCCGTCAGCGGCATCACCAGCAGGTGCTCGATTGTGCCGTGTTCCCGCTCGCGCAGGAGCGCCGCGCCGGTCAGGATAATGATCAGCATCGACAACTGATCGGCGAGGCCGACGATCGCACGGAACCAGGATTGCGTGCCGTTCGGATTGAAGGCGCGGCGGATGACGAGATCGGAGGAGAGACCGGTGGTTTGCTCCGTCTCCTGCCGGTAGTGCTCGACCTCGTCGGTCACCATGCTCTGGATATAGCCGGCGCCCAAGGACGCCTGCTGGACGGCGGTGGCGTCCACGTTAACCTGAACTTCGATATCGCGTCCTTTACGCACGTCCGCTTCAAAGCGTGGAGGAATGACGACGACGAGGGTGTAGAGACCTTCGTCCATGGCGCGATCGATATCGGCGGCGCTGATCATTTTGGCCGTCTGGAAGTAAGGAGGATAGAAAAGTCCGGCAATCGATCGCGAGAGGCTGGAATTGTCTTCGTCAACGATTGCCACGGCGGCGTTGTTGACGGTCTCGCCGGCTCCAGTCGACTGCATATAGATACTGAAGCCGAAGGACCAGACGATGAAGAGGATCATCATCACGTCCTTCGAGAGGGTGCGCAGTTCCTTGGTGCCGAGCCAGAATATGTTGTAGAGGCTGCGCACGTTATTTCTCCTGTTTGCGCAAGAGGAGCGCGGACAGCAACAGGAAGGCCGGGCAAAACAGGGCCAGCGACAGCAGATCGGTAGCCATGTCGCTGAAGCCAAGCCCCTTGGTGAACGCGCCGACGCTCATATGCATGTAGTAGCTCGTGGGCCAAAACGACCCCATGAGGCGTGCACCACCCTCCAGCGTCGAGACGGGCTGCATCATGCCGGAGAATTGCATGGTCGGCAGCAATGACAGCACCGCTGCGGCGAACACCGCTGCCACCTGGCTCGACGTGAAGGTCGAGATGAACAGCCCGTAGCCGGTGGCCGCCGCGACATAGAGAAGCGCGCCGAGGGTCAGCGTGAGACCGTCGCCCTTGAGCGGGACCTCGAAGAGGAACAGTACGGTCGCGGTCATGATGAAAAAGTTGATCATGCCGACGCCGATATAGGGCAGTTGCTTGCCGATCAGGAACTCCAGCCGCGTTGTGGGCGTGGCGTAAAAGTTCGTAATTGTGCCGATCTCCTTTTCGCGGGCGACGCTGACGGCCATCAGAATGGCGAGAAACATCATGAGCAGCATCGCCGGCACGGACGGCCCGATCGAATAGATGCTTTCGGCCGTCGGGTTATAACGGTAGCGGACCTCGAGGCTGGTCGTCGGAGCTGAGCTCGTCGGGGCGCTGGACTCCCTGTCTCGCTGTTCGGAGAAGGCATTGTGTGCCTGCTCGACATAGCCCTCGATGGTGGCGGCTCGCGAGGTATTGGCGCCATCGATCCAGGCCGCTACCTGCCAATCCGAGCCGCGTTTCACCAGGCGCCCGAAGTCCGGTGGAATCTCGATGGCAAGCGTGATGTCGTTTGACTTCAGGCGCTGTTGCATTTCATCGACGCTGCGGATCGGCGTCTTTTCGGTGAAATATTGCGAACTCGAGAAATTGGCGAGATAGGCCCGGCTCTGCGGCGTGTTGTCGTGGTCAAACACCGCGTAGGTGAGATTGTTCACGTCGCTGGAGACACCGAAGCCGAAGATCAACAGCATGATAAAGGAGCCGAGGAAGGCGAAGATGAGCCGCACCGGATCGCGCATAAGCGACAGCGTCTCGCATTTGGCATAGGCGAGGAGGCGTCGCAGCGGCATGAAGGTCGAGCGGCCGGGCGACGAAACCTCGACTGTCTGCAGGATCTGCACCTGGGCCGTCGCCGATTCGGGCGTGGACGAAGAGGCTACGGCGTCTTCGATATAGGCGATGAACGCCTCTTCGAGATCCGCGCCGCCTTTGGAAGCGATGACGTTCTGCGGCGTGTCGCATACGAGGACGCGCCCCGCGTGCATTAATGAGATGCGGTCGCAACGCATCGCCTCGCTCATGAAGTGCGTGGAGACGAAGATCGTGACATTGCGGCTTCGCGACAGATCGCCGAGCAGGCGCCAGAACTCGTCGCGTGCCTGCGGATCGACACCCGAGGTGGGCTCATCGAGGATCAGCAGCTCGGGGTCGTGCACAATCGCCACGGCCAGAGAAAGGCGTTGCCGCACTCCGAGCGGCAGCGAATTGGCTTCAGCGTCGACATAATCGACAAGACCGACATCGACCAGGAGTTTAGCGATACGGTCCTTAATGTGGTCCGCGGTCAGATGAAAAAGGCGGGCATGAAGAAGGAGGTTCTGCTGAACGGTGAGTTCTCCATAGAGTGAGAACGATTGCGACATGAAGCCAACGCGCTGGCGGATCGACAGGTCGTTGGCATCGACCGGCTTTCCACATACCTGGGCCTCTCCCTCGCTCGGCGCCAGCAACCCGGTCAGCATCTTCATGGTTGTTGTCTTGCCGCAGCCGTTCGAACCGAGGAAACCGAAGATTTCTCCGCGCTCGATGGCGAAGCTGACGCGATCGACCGCGGTAAAACTGCCAAAACGGCAGGTCAAATTTTTCGCGACAATGACCGGTGCCTCTGTGCTCGGTTTGCGTGGCGCAATGACGAGGCGCTCAGGCGCCGATTTTTGTCCTGGCTGCAGGGCGACAAAGACTGCTTCGAGGTCCTGTTCGCCGGTCTTCTCTCGTAAATCATCCGCTGTGCCGCAGGCGAGTACTTTTGCGTGATCCATCACGATGAGCCAATCGCAATAACTCGCCTCATCCATATAGGCGGTGGAGACGACGACACTCATCGTCGGCCGCTCGCGCCGCAGATCACCGATGAGATTCCAGAACTGTCGGCGCGACAGCGGATCGACCCCGGTCGTCGGCTCGTCGAGAATGAGAAGATCGGGATCGTGAATGAGCGCGCAGCACAGCCCGAGCTTTTGCTTCATGCCGCCCGACAGCTTTGCGGCGGGCCGATCGAGAAAGGGGAGCAGGCCGGTTGCGGCCGCTAGGCGAAGAATGCGCGCTTCACGTTCCGACGCGGACAGACCGAAGAGCGTTCCGAAGAAGGCCAGGTTCTCGCGGACGCTGATTTCCTGATAGAGATTCTTGCCGAGTCCTTGTGGCATGTAGGCAATGCGTGTGCAGACGGAACGGCGATGTCGTGCATTTCCCATGCTGCCGTCGAGGACCTCGATCGATCCGGTCTGCTGCTTCCGCGCTCCGGCGATCAGGCCCAGAAGCGTGGACTTGCCGGCGCCATCAGGGCCGATGACGCCCACCATCCGGCCGCTCGGCAGTTCGAGCGACACATCGTCGAGCGCGCAGACCTTGCCGTAGACATGGGTCATGCCGGAAATCTTGGCGATCGGTGCTACGCAAGCCACCATCGTCAATCTCCCGCATCAACAGGGTCATCCTGGATACGCTTTTGCAGGTTGTCCGGCCAATTGGGCGGGTTCGGATCGAGGCGCACATAGCCGAGGCCACGTGCGCCCGTCTTCACCTGTTCGACGTGACGCTCGACGAGGCTTGGCGGTATGCGCAGCTTGACCCGGAACATCAGCTTGTCGCGCTCACTGCGCGTTTCGACCTGCTTGGGCGTGAACTGAGCTTCTGGAGAAACGAAGCTCACTTTAGCTGGGACGGCGAAATCGGTACCGTCGAACTGAATTCGCGCTTGCGACCCAATGGGTATGCGCATGGCCTGCTCGGAGGGGAGGTAGATCTCCATGTAGATTTCCGACAGATTGATGATCGTCAGGACCTTGCCACCCGCCGAAAGGACTTCCCCGGGATTGGCCAGCCGATAGAGGACGCGACCCCGCACCGGCGCCAGGAGGATGGTGTCGGCGATCTGGGCGTCGATCTGATCGACCAGGGCTTGTGCGGCCGTGACCGAACGCTCGCGCGCTGTCACGATCCTCTGCGCGGCTTCAAGGACGGCGCGTGCGGAATCGTGTTCGCTCTGCGCCTGATCGCGGTCCTCTTGGCTGATCGCTCCGGTTTCGACGAGCTTAAGGGCCCGGCGAAGATTTGCTCTCTTGAGGATCAGTTCTGCCTGCCGTTGAGTGACGGTCGCCTTCGCCTCGAGCATAGAGGCTTCCTCTGAAGCCACGTCGGCGGCGTATTTGGCGCGCTGGGCCTGCAACTCCGCTGTATCGATGCGCGCCAACACTTGTCCCGCCGTGACGAGATCGCCTTCCTGGGCTAGCACTTCCCGGATGCGCCCGGCCGACTTCGCGGCGATGTCGACCTGGTCGGATTCGATGCGCCCGTTCCCCGATACCAGGCCCTCGGGCACCTTGTCCTGCTGGCTCTGCCACCAATACCAAGCGCCACCGACACCGGCTGCCAAAGCAATTGCAAGGAGGATAAGGACCCTGGCGGAAATACGCCGTCTGACAGGTTTTGCATCGTTACTCGGGATGGTCGTCACGATCGAATCCTTGGGCGTGGAGTGGGCACGCTAAGCGTTTATTGGGCTGCGCGCATGTACCTGTCGAGCTGCGGGAAGGAAATCGGATCGCGTGTTTTCGTCAACGGTGTCCTGTGAATACCCAAGTCAGTCTGTTCCATGGGATGTTGCCCATTAACCGCCGGGCATAGCGTTGATCTTTATCAATCAATTGAGCTGTATCTGGGCTGGCCATGGCGTCATGGTCGGCTGCGGCGTTATCGGGGTTTCGACGAGTTATTCTTACTGAGTAAGGCATTTGCGAATATAGCTAGAAAGTGTCGGGAATTTATCGGTGCGGATACCAGGCGGCCTCGCAACGATCAAGACGATGCGCATGGCGAAGGTCGAGGTCTATAACGTCCGAATGGGATATACGTAGACGGGAGGAAGTGCTGCGACTTTCTCGTCGCTGTCCTTCGGTCCTATGCCATCGAAGAAGATGCTTACGATAAGCCTGACGTGTGCCGCCAACAGTTCGTCCGGCGGACGGAAGTTCGAGACCAGGGTATCAAACTGGGTGCCCGGCGCTGTCAGTCGAATCAGCAGTGCGGCATATCGCTCTGGGTCTTCGACACGATAACCGCGGGTATTGGCCACCTCGACGATGAGAGATGCCAAGATCCGGATCACGTCCGGCATTCCCGACTGAACCTGCTCAAAAATGGCCTGCAACTCGCTGCGTCTATCAAGCTCGGCAATGAGAACACGGAAATAGGCGGTCAGCTGAGGAGCCGACGCAGCCTTGACCACCTCGATCAGCGCGATGATGAGTTGCTCTTGCGGATCGGCTACCGATCGGCTTTCGACCACGCTGCCCAGGTCGATCGCGAAGTCTGAAGCGGCCTCTGCCATGACGGCGTGGAACAACTCGAGCTTATCCGAGAAGTGTGCATAAACCGTTGTCTTTGAAACGCCTGCCTTGGCGGCCACTGCGTCCATGGACGTTCGCTCGTACCCGTTGGCCAAAAGAAGATCGACGGCGGCGGCCATGATCAACTCTCGTTTTGATCTGGAAATCTGGATTTGCGGGTGGGGCATTATTCAGGTCCTAGCATGAGTGTTGCATTGGGAAGGACATCACGGAGAGCGCCGACCGTCCGGCCTTATAGCTTAAGCGGGGGGCGAATCAAAGGCTTAATCCACAGCCTTGCTCCAGAGAAACGCAATCTCCTCACCTTCGGCAAAAAGCAATTGACAGGGCTGTACTGTACAGTACAGTCTTGGGCTAGTCGAAGTTCTTGATCAAAAAAATAAGAGGAGCTGAAGATGTCCAGTAATGTATCGCCAATGCTTTGCATGCCGCCTGCGTCCAGTGGTCCGAAGGGAGGGCCACAACAGTGAGCGGATTCAAGATCGTCAACGGCATCGCTGAGATCAGTGATCCCGCCATCTATATGAATTGGCTTGATAACGATGAGTTCAAAGCCGCTGTCGCGGCCGACCCGTCGCCAGAGCGCACCGCGATCAAGCGGTTGCTCATCGAGTTCGAAGCCGACCTTTCCCGAATAGTCCGTGACAATGTGGTGCAAGAGCGGGTCGCCGAGGTGATGACCAAGTACATCACCGAGGATTACATCCAGCACGACCCGAACGCGTTCGGCCACGGCCGTGACAAACTCATCGAGCAATTCCGGCTTGTGCCCATAGCCGGTTCGACACCGCCGCCCGTGGTGAGTGTCATTCTCGACGGAGAGGTCGGCTGCATCATGATGCGCGAACTCGCACCCGATCCAGTCGTGCCTGGCGCAACCTACGAGTGGAATATCCTCACCGTCTTTCGGGTCCACAACGGCAAGATCGCCGAGCACTGGAGCACCTTCCGCAAAGTGGTGCCCGGACAGAACCCGATGGGAAATTGAGAATAGGGTCTACGGACGAACCGTCGTGCACTCGGTCTAGCGCCAGGACCTCGTCCCTGACCCAGCCTGACTCTCAACCACAATAACAACGTAGAGTAAAACTGATGACCTTGGACATTACACCACCCGTAGGAGGTCCCCCTTCGGGATTGCCGCCGCTGGGAGGGCCTTCGGTCCGCCAGCCGAAGTTTTCCGAGTCACCTTACCTCAGCGAGGTTGGGCGTCGGATGCGCGATGAAATCCTCGAGATGCTGCCGCTGTTGCGCAAGCACGCGGCCGAAGGCGAGCAACTCGGGGCGCTGGCGCCAGCCACCCTTGAGGCCGTCCACCGCGTAGGTGCCTTTAAGATTACGATCCCGATCGAGCTTGGAGGGTCCGCACTGGGCGCACGCGACTCGGCGGAGATCGTGAAAGCGCTCGGTCAGGGCGACGCCTCGGCGGGCTGGCTCGTGATCGTCTCGAGCGCCGCCAGGAACGCGCTGGGCTTCGACCCGAAGGCTCGCGATGAAGTCTTCGCCTGCATCAGCGACTGGGTCGGGCCAATCATGTTTGGCGCCACAGTCTTCGCACCGAAGGTCGGCGACGGCCGTAAAGTCGACGGCGGCTACATGGTGAAGGGGAAATGGTCCTTCGGCAGCGGTAGCAAACATGCAGCTTGGGGCGCAGTCGGATTTGAATACGACGATGCGGCAAGCGGAGAACGCCGCCGCGCGATGGGGATACTCTCGCACGACCAGTATACGATCGTCGACGACTGGCATGTCATGGGTCTGCAGGCGACGAACTCGAACAGCGTCCGAGCGGATCAGGAAGTCTTCGTGCCGGACTACCGCACCGTCCACACGAACGACCTGCCGCGACTGACGGAAGCGTTGCGCGGAAAGTACGCCGGAATGGCCTTCAAGCACAGCACGATTGGCAGCATGGTCGCCATGACGTGTTCCTTCGCTGCACTGGCGGTCGGTATCGCAGAGGGTGCCCTGGACTCGTTCCTTGAGCAGGCGGCGAAGCGGCCACCCTTCAACCTCCCGTACAAGACGATGTCGCAGATGGCGACAATCCAAGTCGTCGCTGGCAAGGCCCGTGCCGTCATCAACGGGGCCAATGCGGTGCTCTGGCGTCATGCCGACGAGATCGACCGGCGGGCGGTCGCACAGGAGGAGTTCTTCCCGTGGGATGAGCCTGAGATCACGATGGACCTGGTCCATCAAATCCATGAGTGCCTGCGCGTGGTCGACGGCTTGTTGCTCGCACTCGGCTCATCCGCTGTCGCCCTTAGCAATCCGCTCCAGCGCGCCGTACGCGACATCCATGTGCTGGCGACGCATGGTGCGTTCCGCATTGATCCGATGGCTGAAATCACTGGACGGGACCTGTTCGGTCTTGAGCCTTTCCCGATGATGGTTGCCCTCAGTTCTCCTCCTCCGGGTGCCGGTTCGCCGCAGGTTCCGCCGTCAGCGGGAATGCCACCTCGTATGCCGCCTGGAGGGATGCCGCCTCGTCCTTAGATCCGCTGCGATCGTGCTCAAACGCAATCACCAATAAAAATAACTGAAGCGCGGCATCACCGACGCCCGCGTGCATTGAGTTCAAGGAGTTCCTATGTCTCAAGCGAATCTATCTGTAACGACGGGATCTCCCGCTACGCCGTATCCAGGTGGGGCAGCAGCGACGCGCGACGGCGCACCGAAGATTAGTTGGAAACAGTACTTTGCCGACTTCATGAGGTCGTCCGGTCGAGCCAAGGCTGCACTCATCGGCAGTCTGATTCTCGTGGCTATGGGGCCGGCCGGTCTCTCGGCGCTGACACCGTTCGTGGTGCCAGCATTTGCAATGAAGACAGGCACGCCGCCGCCGGAAGCGATCCTGCTCTTCGTCACCCTGCCACTGTTCGTCGGCCCGCTCGTCCTGCCTATCGCCGGACGTTGGGTCGATCGGCTAGGGGCTCAGCGGGTTGCTCTCCCGGCGCTGATTCTGTACGCGATCACCACGGCGATCATCCCCCTGGCTGTGGGGACGACCTGGCTGCTGGGAGCACTCCTGATTCTCGCGTCGACCTTCGGATTCGGTGCAAGCCTGGGGATAGCATTCAAGGTTATCTCTGGGTGGTTCCCCGAGCACCGCGGGATCGGTTTTGGCCTCGTCGGCGTAGCGTCCAGCCTCTTCAGCGCCGTCTTCTCCCCGCTGTTCCAGTGGCTCGTGAACGGCAATGCACCGGCGCTGCCCCCGATGATGCCGGGTATGAGCGCCGGCGCGCCGCCGGGTGAACTTCCCGTAGGCGCGATTCCCGCCGTCGACCCATCTGTGTTTGCCGGATTCGGTTGGGACGGCACCTACTATGTGATTGCGATCGCGATCGCCGTCATCGGCATCCCGGCTGTCCTGTGGCTCATCAGCGAACCGAAGACAGCCGCAGCAGCGGTCATGCCGAAGACCGTGGATGCCAGTCTGCCCGGCGTGCCGTTCAAGAAGGCGGTTTCGACGCGTGCATGGATCTCCATCACGCTGTTTCTCGCATTAGCGGCCGCAGGACCGATTGCGCTACGCCTGAACGCAGTGGACTTCTACGGCCAGGCCGGCATCGATTCGGCAACGGTCTCTCTCGCGCTGTCCGTGCTCTTCAGCACGTCGGTCCTCGGGCTGCTCGCCGCCGGGACTGTCCTCGACCGAGCGAGCCGTCCCTGGGTCGCGGCGGTGCTCCTCGCAGCAGTGCCAATTGGTCTGGCGCTCGCGCTCGTCAATAGCGGCTCTGTTGTGCTCCTCTACGTCTCCATGGCGCTGCTCGGTTTCGCAACCGGCGCAGAATCGACACTGGCTCCTACATTGATCGCCAGGTACTTCGGACTGAAGTCCTTCGGCGCATTGCAGGGTCTGACCCTCGCGATCACCTCGCCGGCGTTGGCGCTGTCTCCCTTCATCGTCAGTGCGACCAAGGCAAGTTCCGGCAGCTACACCGTTCCTCTCCTGATGCTTATCGCAGCCGGTGTGATCGCGGTCATTCTCGCGGCGATGCTCCCGAAGTTCCCCAAACCATGGGGGCTCCAACCGCCTCAGGGGGAGACGGTGCCTGATCGGATGACAACGACCTCATAACCGCCACGGTCGGCTGGAGGGATCCAGCCGCCTGCGGTGTCGGCAGACCAGCGTGCTTTCTTGCGCGGTGCTGTTGAGGCCCGTTCGGCATTGAAGCTTTTACGAGTCGATGGCCTAGAGGTTAGGGCCGATCGGATAGATGTAGGTATAGGGCAGTGCTGCGACTTTCTCGGCGCTGTCCTTCGGCCCTATCCCATCGAAGAAGATGCTTACGATGAGCCTGACATGCGCCGCCAACAGTTCGTCCTGCGGGCGGAAGTTCGAGACCAGGGTATCGAATTGGGTGCCCGGCGCTGTCAGTCGGATCAGCAGTGCGGCATATCGCTCTGGGTCTTCGACACGATAACCGCGGGTATTGGCCACCTCGACGATGAGAGACGCCAAGATCCGGATCACGTCCGGCATTCCCGACTGAATCTGCTCAGAAATGGCCTGCAACTCGCTGCGTCTATCAAGCTCGGCAATGAGGACACGGAAATAGGCGGTCAACTGAGGGGCCGATGCAGCCTTGACCACTTCGATCAACGCAATGATGAGTTGCTCTTGCGGGTCGGCTACCGATCGGCTTTCGACCACGCTGCCCAGGTCGAGCGCGAAGTTTGAAGCGGCCTCTGCCATGACGGCGTGGAATAGCTCGAGCTTATCCGAGAAGTGCGCATAGACCGTCGTTTTTGAAACGCCGGCCTTGGCGGCCACTGCGTCCATGGACGTTCGCTCGTACCCGTTGGCCAAAAGGAGATCGACGGCAGCGGCCATGATCAGCTCTCGTTTTGATCTGGAAGTCTGGATTGGCGGGTGGGGCATTATTCAGGTCCTACATGAATGTCGCATTGGGAAGGCGCTCACAGAGAGCGCCGACCGTCACCGGCCTTATAGCTTATAAGCAAGGGCGAATCAAAAGCTTAGTCCCATGGGCGCCCTTCAGAGAAACGCAATCTCCTTAGCTTCGGCAAAAAGCAATTGACACAACTGTACTGTACAGTACAGTCTAGGGCTGGCTGAAGTTCTTGGTCAAAAAAAATAAGAGGAGCTCACAGATGTCTAGCAATTTGTCGCCTATTCCCGGTATGCCACCTATTCCCGGTGGGCCGAATGTCTCCGGGATGCCACCCTCAGGAATGCCTCCAATGCCCGGTGGTATGCCGCCTCCAGGAATGCCTCCAATGCCTGGTGGTATGCCTCCGCCTCCTCCAGCAGGGCCGGTCGAGTCGCAATGGTTGACCGCTTTGGGCCGCGAGATCCGGGATAAGGCCAGGGCACTTATTCCTCTTATTCGGGAGCAGGCGCGCGAAGGCGAGAAGATTGGTGCGCTGACGCCGGATGTTCTCAATGCGCTCGAAGCTATCGGCATCTACAAGATGGCTATGCCCACTGACTGTGGCGGCTACGCGCTGGGAACGCGGGATCTGGTCGAGATTATTTCGGTGCTGGGCGAAGCAGACGGATCAGCCGGATGGGCTGGCTTCGTCGCGGTAGGGGTGAAAAACCTGCTGGCTCTCGATGCCGAGGTTGTCAACGAAGTTCTTGAAGATACGCGAGACTGGGTCGGCCCGACCGTCGTTGGCGCATCCGTTTTCGCAACAAAAGTCGGCGATGGTCGCAAGGTCGACGGCGGCTGGATGGTGAAAGGCCGCTGGGCGTTCGGCAGCGGATGCAAGCACGCCAGGTGGGCGATGTTGGGGATCACGTACGATCCGAAGACCGCAGGCGGCACCGGGCGTGGCGTCGTCGTCGTCGATCGTTCGAAGTATGAAATCATCGACGACTGGCATGTCATGGGATTGGCGGGCAGCGCCAGCAATAGCCTGGCCATCGCCGAAGAAGTATTCGTGCCCGATCATCGCTTCCTCGACCTGTCCGAATACCCTGTGCGCTTTCAGCATCTGCACACCCGTTATCAGGGCACCGCTTATCAGCAGCGCGGGCTCGCCATGCTCACGACTGTTTCCTTGTGCGACATGTCGATTGCCCTCGGCATGGCCCGCGGTGCACTCAGCTGCTTCGTGGAGCAGGCCAAGAAACGCCAGCCTTTTACACTTCCCTATCCGACAATCGCAGACATGGCGTCGGCGCAAGTCGCTGCCGGCAAGGCACTCGCCATGATCAACGTCTCCGCGGCCGTGATCGAGGGCTATGCCGATCAGGTTGATGCCAGGACAGCAGCAGGCCTCGACTTTACGCATGAGGAAGACTCGGAAATCAGCTTGAACCTCGCTTACGTTGCCAGCCTTTGCGAAGACGCCATCAACCTGCTGCAAAAGACAATCGGTTCATCGACCGTGTCGCTGAGCAACCCAATCCAGCGCTTCGTCCGCGACGTTCGCGTCCTGAGTTCGCACGGCGCCGTCCGACTGGATCCGCAAGCCGAGGTCAATGGACGGCGGCTGTTGGGTCTCAAACCGTTCCCCATGTTCGCCGGCGCGGTGCCGGAACGTTCCAATACTGAAGAAAAGGGGCAGTAAGGACATGAGTGATTTCACCATTATTGACGGCATCGCACAGATCCACGACCCCAAGCTCTATGAAACCTGGTTGGACAGGGAAGATTATCTGGCGGCAGTGTCGGCATCGCCATCCCCGCAAGTCGCCGCGACAAAACGCCTGCTCATTGATTTCCAAGTTGATCTTGCCAAGATGGTTCGCGCCAAGACGGTCGAGGAAGATGTCGCCGCAATCATGACGAAATACATCGGCGACGAGTATATCCAACATGATCCCAATGCTCTCGGCAATGGGCGGGACAATCTGATTGAACATTTCCGAAAGGTACCTCTGGATAGAGGCACGGCCCCTCCGGTGGTGAATGTGACCGTCGAAGGGGAACTGGGGTATGTAATGTTTAGGCATCCGATGCCAGACCCCGTTGCGCCAGGGCAGACCTACGACTGGTACATCCTCACCGTCTTTCGGGTACGGGGTGGAAAGCTCGTTGAGCACTGGAGTGCCTTCCAGAAAATGATGGCGCCCATGATTCCGAAACCGTCGGCCTAAGCGAAGTCGGCGGCCTAACGCGACATTTACGGTCAGACCTGGCGATAGTCTGCCTGACCCTGCTGCAACATCTGAGAATAGGGTGAAGAGCAGGGCGGTGAACTCAATATAGGTCGACGCCGTAATGTCGCTACCCGTCGGTGGGGCCCGCAATAGCTGTTTGCGAACCCGTAACGAACCAGAAGTAACGATGCGTTTCCTGCATCGGATTCATCAGTCTCTCGTGCAATTGAAGGCGTGTATTAATAAAACTAATAAAAACCAATAAAAAAGGAACAACGTTCCATGGGACAGGCACAGATTTCTTCTACTTCTGCGTTTCAAAAAAAAACATTGCGGGCCTATTTTGCGGACCTGGTTGGGGCACCCAGACAAGCCCGTATGGCTTTGGTGGGATCCCTGATCTTGATGGTCATTAGCCCTGCAGGTTTTTCGGCAATTACCCCCTTCGTGACTGCTGCCTTTTCGGCAGCGACACATCGAGCACAATCTGAAGCGATTCTGATTTTCGTTGCGATGCCGCTGTTGCTCGGTCCGCTCATCCTGCCGATTGCAGGCGCATGGGTGGACCGCTGGGGGGCGAGAGCCGTCACGATTCCGGCTGTGATTCTATACGCGGCAACCACGGCGCTGATCCCCCTCGTCGGCGAAACGCTGTGGTTTCTGGCGCCTATGATCATCCTGGCGGCGATGTTTGGTTTCATGTGCAGCCTCGCCGTGGTCTTCAAAGTCATAACCGGCTGGTTTCCAGAGCATCGGGGGATCGGATTTGCGCTGATTGGCATCCTTTCAAGTTTTACCGGGGCAGTATTTTCGCCATTGTTCCAATGGTTGATATATGGGAGCGCGGGGAGCGACGGATTGGTTTCTGCTCTCGGCCAACTCGGTGGCATCGGTTGGAGCGGGGCCTACTTCGTAATGGCCGGCTTAATCGCTGGGCTGGGCATTCCCTCAGGGCTCTTTCTTATCTCAGAGCCCACCGGCCGATCGCCTGACAAGCTCCTTCCCATGCCCGTACCGTCACTGCGTAAGAATGATGCGCCCGGCATACCCCTCAGGGCCGCCATCAAAACAAGGACCTGGCTATCGATCACATTCTTTCTGGCGATCACGGCGGCGGGTCCGATGACCGTCCGACAAAACTCCGTTGATTTCTTCCAGCAACGTGGCTTTGATTTAGGCGACATCGCACTTTCGCAATCCATTCTATTCATGGCTTCGATATTGGGTCTGTTTATCGGTGGCACGGTCCTCGATCGCAGTCGTCGGCCCTGGATCATCGCGCCCTTGCTCGCGATGGTTCCGATCGGTGTGGCCATCGCTTACGTCAATCAAGGCTCGGTGCCTTTGTTGTATGTGGCAATGGGCGCACTGGGGTTTGCCACCGGCGCGGAGTCAGCACTTGGTCCCTACCTGGTCGCTCGCTATTTCGGACCCAAAGCCTTTGCACAACTTCAGGGTTTAACGCTGGCAATCTGTTCGCTGTCTTTTGGCCTGACGCCTTTCATTACCAGTGCAGTAGCGCTAGAGGTCGGAAGTTACTTCATCCCGTTTGCAGTCCTGACTGGGCTTATGATGATCGCGGTGATGCTGGCGGCGCTCCTACCGGATTACCCGCCGGAGTGGCCAGTCCCCGTTGACATATACGCAAAGTAAACAACCCGTATTCATGCGTGAATGATGAGCCATTGTGGCGAGGGAGTTTGCTCCCTCGCCACAAAGCGCCCAATGCTATTCACTTAAGGAAAACGGCGCTTTTTCCTGGAGGGAAGTCGCCGTTTTTTTCTGGGCTGAGTTGGAGCTGGGTTGGGGTACATATCCATTTTCGCGGTAACGGCGACTTAAGGTTCCGCCCTTACGGCGGGTCACTTTCGAAAAGCGCGAAAGTAACCAAAGCGCTTTTAGCTGGTCCGGCATTCCGGCTCTTCCAAGAGTAACCCGCTGTAAGAGCGGAACCGCCAGCCGCCGTTGTCGCAGAAATGGATAGACACATCACTCCTGAAATCCCGCCCGGAAAAGATAGATACCTATGCCTCGGAACGGAAGATCAAGAAACCTCCGGTCACCGCTTAAGTGAACAGCATTGCGCAAAGCGCCATGTTGTTCATTGAGCAAGTGCAACGAATGCGTAGCGAGGGGGCTTGCTCCCGTTTGACCGGGCGGGTGACCGGGCTGGCGCTCCAGTGCGAAGCACTCAAAAAAAAGGGGCTGCTACGCAGCCCCGAACGGGAGCAAGCTCCCTGCCACAACGATTC
Source organism: Pseudomonas sp. LBUM1664 (assembly GCF_059695895.1). Lineage (NCBI taxonomy): Bacteria > Pseudomonadati > Pseudomonadota > Gammaproteobacteria > Pseudomonadales > Pseudomonadaceae > Pseudomonas > Pseudomonas sp. LBUM1664. The sequence continues at coordinate 1,246,066 of NZ_CP166791.1, forward strand.
AAGCCTTAAGTGAAGAGCATTGCCGCAAAAGCGGGCTTTTCCATGAACAGCAATCCAATCATCGATATGCGTAAGCTCAGACCACAGCCTATTCCACGGGCCTAATCACATTGGCGCTGACACCGATACCTGGTCCGGAAAATTCGATCATCTCTGCGCCAAGGTATTCGAGGATTTCAAGATCCGCCAAGCCGTTGATCACATGGGAGGTGGTTGGCAACTGTTCGAACGTTGCGCGATTCCACTTCACTGAGCCGCCCGTTCCCTTCCACTTGCGGAAGTTCGCGTCGGTGAACTTGATTGGCGAGGTATCGCCCGTCGCGCCCGGCAAAGGTTGCGAAGTGGTTGCATAGGCGATATCGCAGCCGCCGCTGCCCAAAGGACCGGTGCGCGGCATGTATTTATAAAACAGCGTTGCGCCGCCGGGGCCGGGAAGGCGCTTGTCGCCGGAGGTTTCGGTAAGGCCGTTCAATTCGATGTCGAAGAACTTGAAGCCAAACCACGAGGCTGCGCCGCTAGCCGTACCCGCGCCGTGATCGATGTCTAGCAGCGGGATATCGGCAAACAACTTAGGAAAGCCTAACTCCTCACGGCCCGTCATGATCGCATCTGGAATGCCCTCAAACAGGACCGGACAGAACGCGCCTTCGATCGTTTCCGTGGCACCGGTGTAAACGACCGGTATTTCCACGTTGAGAATGCCGTAGCCCCGACCGGCCAACCACCAAAGATTGTGGAAATAGGCTAGCGAAACATGAACCTCTGGCTCGCCGCGCAGGGCGAAGCCGGGGGGCAGGATGCGTTCCACGCTCGATCGCTCGGTGCGGTAGCTCACGGTCATCCACTGGGCGTTCATCGTGCCAGTCTCTTCCAGGCTCCAAAGCGTGCCGTCGGGTTTCTGGCGCGGGCCTGGTGCGGGCCCGAACACTGCAGGCATGCGATAGCGCACGCCAGGCTTGAATTCGAACGTCATGGGACGTCTCCTGTTTTTATCGGTTTCAGAATGGGTAGTGGCGCGGTGTTGTCTGCAGTGTCAGCCAGCGCAGATCGGTGAACTCATGGATGCCCGCGCGACCGCCGAAACGGCCGTAACCACTGCCCTTGACGCCGCCGAACGGCATCTGGGCCTCGTCATGCACCGTCGGGCCGTTGATATGGCAGATGCCCGATTCGATGCGCTTGGCCACTTCCAGTGCACGCGCAATGTCGCCGCCGAACACGGCGGCAGATAACCCGTATTCGTTGTCGTTGGCGCAGGCGATTGCTTGCTCGACACCGTTGACACGCACAATCGGCTTCACCGGCCCAAAGGCTTCCTCATGGTAAATCCGCATGTCTGCTGTCACATGGTCCAGCAAGGTGGCAGGCATCAGCGTAGTGCTCGTTTTGCCGCCGCACAGCAGCGTTGCGCCCTTCTCCAGTGCATCGTCGATCATGGCATTGCAGCGTTCGACAGTGCTCATATCAATCACAGAGCCAAGCACCACCGGATCCTCGCCGCGCGGGTCGCCAAGGGGCAATGCCCGGGCCCGGTCCGCGAGGCGCAGAACGAAATCATCGGCAATGTGCGCGTCGACGATGATGCGCTCGGTCGACATGCAAACCTGGCCGGAGTTGGCAAACGCTCCAAAGACCGCGCCGTCCACGGCGGCGTCGAGATTGGCGTCGTCGAGTATGATGAGCGGCGCCTTGCCACCCAATTCCAGTACCGCGGGCTTGAGGTGCTGAGCACAGGTGGTGGCGATAAGGCGGCCCACGCGCGTCGAGCCCGTGAAGTTCACGCGTCGCACGGCGGGGTGCGCAATCATCGTTTCCACCACTGCCGCGGCATCTGCCGGCGCATTGATCACGAAATTCACCACGCCGGGGGGGAAGCCTGCTTCGTTCAGCGCCTCCACGATCAGGCCGTGGGTGCGCGGGCAGAGCTCCGATCCCTTGAGCACCACCGTATTGCCGCAGGCGAGTGGCAGGGCGACTGCGCGCATGCCGAGAATGACCGGGGCGTTCCACGGCGCCATGCCGAGCACGACGCCAGCCGGTTGTCGCACGGCCAGCGCGAGGCTGCCCGGTTGGTCCGAAGGAATCACCTCGCCGCTGACCTGGGTCGTCAACGCGGCTGCTTCACGCAGTATCGCTGCCGCTAGTTGGACGTTGAAACCACCCCACGAGACGCTCGCGCCGGTTTCCGCAGCCATCGCTTCGATGAACCGCGACACTCGCGCTTCAACCGCATCGGCAGCCTTTAGAAGCAGCTGGCGACGTACGCCGGGTCCCGTCTGCGACCATGTGACAAAGGCCCGTGCCGCGGCATCGACCGCGGCGCGGGCATCCTGCACCGTCGCCGCAGAGGCGCGCGAAACCACTTGCTCGGAAAGCGGATTGCGTCGCTCGAACGTGATACCGGACGAGGCAGGCGATGCCTTTCCGTCTATCAGCAATTTGACTTCAAACATCATCGGGTCCTTTGCGCGGAAGCGAGGTGCGTATCGCTAAGCGTGACTCCAACCGGTTCGTCGGCGACGGTGTTCTCGATGTAGCCGAGACGCTCGATCTCCACGCGCACAACGTCTCCGGGCTGCAGGAATTTGCCCAGCGCAATGCCAACGTTCGCGCAGGTGCCCGTTGCGATCAGGTCACCCGGCTCCAGTGTCATTACTTGCGAGAGCTCGTGGATCTGCTCCCAGATGTTGTAGATCATGCCGCCGGTGCTGGTGCTCTGGCGCGGTTCGCCATTGACCCACAGGTTCATCTGCAAGGCGTGGGGATCGGCAATCTCATCGGCGGTCGTGATCCAGGGACCGATCGGCCCGTGACTGTCGAAGGACTTGCCGAGCGTGTAGGTCTGGCTCTTGAACTGCCAGTCGCGCGCGGTCACGTCGTTGACGACGAAATAGCCGCCAACCACGCTTGCGGCCTCTTCGATGGACACATGGCGGCAGCGCCGTCCGATCACGACGCCCAGCTCGGCTTCGTAGTCCATTTTGTCCGAGACGCTGGGCTTGTAGATCGGATCGTACGGCCCGGTGATGCAGCTGACCTGCTTGTTGAACCACAGCTGATTCTTCGGTATCGCGATGCCGGCCCGCTCCGCCTCTTCAGCGTGATCGTGATAGTTCATGCCAATGGCGAGGTACTTCTGTGGATCGGGGATCGGCGCCTCGAGACGAACTTCGGCGAGCGGCACTCCGCTGCTCATGCCTTCTAGTCGCTGCGAAAGCCACTCGATGTAGGTCGCTCCTTTGGCAAGCACTTCGCGAATCGTATCAGGCGCCGCCGGATCGAGCGCCGAGAGCGGTACGACGCGCTCGTCAACAACAACGCCGATGGTCGTGATACCGGCGTGGGTGGTATTGCCGTGGGTATAGCGTGCAAGCTTCATGAATGTGTCTCCTGAAGAAAATAACCGGCAATACGGTCACTCATAGAATTCCGGTAACAACGGCGGAGCCCACTGGCTCATTTCGTCGTTGGAGATTTCAGCGTGGCCCACGGGCATGCCGTCATTGACCAGGTCGCCGTCGGTCCAGTGCTCGATCTTGTTGCCGAATGGATCACGCCAGTAATCGAAGATCTGGCTGCCTTGAACATGGCGGCCGACACCCCATGAATGTTTGTAGTTGCGTGCCTTGAGGTATTCGCCGCCCTGGAACAGGTCGTCCAGATCCAGTACCTCGAACGCGCAATGGTCGAAACGCGCCACGCCGTCTTGCGCAGCCACCATTGCGATCGTGTGATGATCAGTCCACTGCTCGCCGAGGCCGCAGTGCAGAAATGCGGCGATCGTGTTCTGCTGAACGCCGGCCCAGTAGGTGTCCGAGATGCGGAAGCCGAGCACGTCGCGATAGAACGCGAGCATTTCCTGAAAGTTCGGCACGAGCACCGCAACGTGTCCCAGGCGCATGACCGAACTCGGCCTGCATGCGACGCGCACTTTCTGGCCGAAGCGCTGGCGCTGCACCGCCGGATTCATCGCCAATGGCTCGCGCGCCGGCAAGGGGGCATGGCGCGCCTGGCCATGAATCACGTCCACCACGAATCCCGCAGGATCGATGAAGCGCACACGCTTGCCTCCACCGGGCTCGGGGTTGTCCTCGACGCTCAGATTCAGGTGCGCGGCGAGTCGCTCCAGATCGGCGAGCGACTGCGCCTTCAGGCCGAAGCCTACGGGAGCGTTCTTGTCGCCGAGTTCACTGATGTGCGAATGATGCTCGGCGCCAGCGGCCCGCATGTACAGGGCGCGCTCGGTGCGCACAACCTGATGCAGGCCAAAGTCGACCAAAAACTGTTCCATGGACTCCAGATCGGTGACCTGGTAGCGCACAAATGAAATGTCTTTAACGGTAATCAACACTCACCTCCTTTCGTTACACGTTACAGCTAGCACGCCAGGTCTCACCTGGCTGGCTGCAACTGAATCCCATGACTCTGCTGGTCGCCAATAGCGATTAGGCATCGAAATATCGATGGGATATAGGTGTATCAATACTGCTGGCGAAAGCGCGTTTTTCCGTAAACAACGGGATCGGAAAACAAGCGCGGGCAGCAGCGAAATCAATGGCTTGCACGACAGTGTCGCTCTCTCGACGTTATCTCAGCCGGAGCGAAGTAAAGAGTCTCTCCTTTTTATAATAAAATTATAGTTCATGAGGAATAAATCGTCTGAGACGAATGTCGTGATTAGTTGCACCTATTTTTCGGAAACATAGAGCGGATTATGAAGGGGCGCGGTACTCGCCATTATTTAAATGTGCATTATTCAAGCAATAATGCATTGCCCAAACAATAGTGTGCATTACTCAAGCAATAGTGTGCATTACTCAAGCAAATAATAATGTGCATTGCTCAAATAATAATAAGGAGAAACCTGTGGTCCAAATGAACGAAAAAAAGGGGTCAGCGGTCCAGAATTGCTTTGCAGCAACAGGGTCGCGGTCAACGCTTAAGGTCAATTTGCTGGTGACTGTGTTCACCGTTCTGGGAGCATCCGAATGCATGGCGCAGGCGCAAACACAGGGGGGTATACAGACGCCAGTAGCGCCCGCGGTAGAATCAACACAAATCGTCAGCCCTCCGCCTTTGGAGGGGGCGACGCTTCCGCCGGTCAATTCTGATTGCTTAAAGTACGATCAAACTAACACCCGTATTATGAGCACGATTTATTTACCGACAACCTGCGATACCATTTCGCCAACCTTGTTTGGTACTCGAGACGCGCTTACTGACGCGGGTTGGGGTATACGGGGCAGGGTGAGTGCCGCCGTAGATTATGACGTTAAAAACAGATACAGCTCTTCTACGCCGCAGAAATATACCGGACAAAATCTTAGCGCTTATACAATCAGCAACATTTATGTCACCTATGATTTGGGCCGAAACGGATTTCCGTTGGGTTCCCAGTTTACCGGCAGTCTTACGCAAGTTAACTCCTCCGGTGGGCAGGGCGAACCGGCTGATATGAACCCGACAGTAGCCATTTTGGGCGTCACGGTGCCGTTGCTTGATAACGCACTGGAGCTTAAAGCCGGCTACTTTTTGGTGAGTCAGGACTTTGTCGGAAGTAACCTTACAGGGAACGCCGGAACCGTCTCACAAGGCGTGCAGAGTTCAATTCCAGCGTTAGTGGGGATGAGTGTATTTACACCAACGCCGACCGCGGAGATTACAATCAGAGACCCATGGACGAAGAATTTCTATCTTCACTCCGGGATGACGAACAGTACCAGTTCTGAAGGTGCCCTCGTGGAGTTGGACCGGAACCCTACTGGTTTGAAGTGGGGCACCAAAGATACAGGGCCGATGTATATAAATGAAGTTGGCTACAAAACCGCAATGACACCAGATGGTGACTTGCCTGTCTGGGCCAGGGCCGGCTTCATCTACAATACAACCGACTATTCAAAATTCGACGGTACAATGTCGGACGATAACTATGCAACGTATGCTGGCCTTACGGTGCAGCTCACCAAAAATGCCACTAACCCTGGAGGGTTGAACCTCGATTTGAAAGTCGATAGTGCGCCATCGGATCGCAATATCTATACCAAGGACGTAGCGATTAACCTGTTTTATGTAGCCCCGTTTGAGAGTCGACCATTCGATATGGTTTCGGTGGGGTACAGTAAATCCTGGGAGAGTCCTGAGTTGCAGGACGCTGTAGCAGCGACTGGGGTTCATGACACGTCAAGACAGACCAGCCAAGTAGCACTTTCGTACGCTTATCGACTGCACCAGGGTATCTATTTCATCTCGACCGCCTCTTACGTCACCAACCCAGGAACGGTGTCGGAAGAGGAGATGCCCGCGGCTGTGATTGTCAATGCGGCGCTAATGTTTAACTTCTGATTGTATGAAAAAACAGGCTGTTCGCCGGTCATGACCGGCGAGCAGCCTTCATCGAAAAAACACGATCCAATGCGGGAGTATCGCGCGCTGATGGAAGCGACGATGGCCCGCGACGTCGAATGTTCAAACAAGTCTTGAGGAGACCTCTCTCGGCCAGAGGGGCGCGCGTGTCGTGCCTGCAAGGGGCCGCGGGGCGCATGTAATGCCTGCATTCACGCAGCGTAATTGCGTTGATTAACGTTTGGGACCTGACTGCCTCGCCATTTGAAGCAACGAACCTTCCTTCATGCCGCCCACGGACAAGAGCCGTCGGAAATGCATTAGGTGAAAGATGCACCTATTTTTTGCGGGCATAAAGCGGATTATGAGCGCTCGTATTCATTACGAAGCAAATAATAATAAGGAGAGCGCTGTGATCAAAATCAATAGGAAGGCAGTGGTCCAGAATTGTCTTGCAGCAACACGGTGGCCGTTTACGTTTAAGGTAATTTTGCTGGCTTCTCCGTTTACTTTCCTTGGGGCATCCGAATGCATGGCGGAGGCACAAACAGGGGGTGTACAGACGTCAGAAGTTTCCGTGGCGCAATCAATGCTATTTCCGGTGGCCCCCGCTTTGGAGGGGGCTGCGTTGGGTGATGCGGAATGTCGAAAATACGATAAATATAATACCCGCATGATGACTACGGCCTATTTGCCCTCGGTGTGCGATAGCTTTACCCCAGGTTTATTTGGTTTTCGCGATTCGCTTGCAAATGCTGGTTGGGGATTGCGAGGTACGATTATGCCCACCACGGATTACGACATTAAAAATAGGTACAGTTCTTCGACAACGCAAAAGTACGCCGGGCAAGTTTGGAGCGCTGCGGCACTTACCACTGTTTATTTTAGCTATGATTTGAGCCGAGTCGGTTTTCCATTGGGTTCTCAGTTTGGCGGCGCCGTTACCCAGATTTTTTCAACCGGTGGACAGGGGGAGCCGCCCGCTATGGACCCTACGTTGGTCTCGGCTGGCATCACTGTTCCCTTGTTTGATAATACGCTTGAACTCAAGGGGGGGACTCTTCTAACGACTCAAGATTTTGTAGGGATGAGTCTTACTGGAAACGCCGGATCCACCACCCAAGGTTTGCAGAGTTCAATTCCAGCACTGGTGGGTATGAGCGTATACACGCCAACACCGACGGCGGAAATTACCGTCAGAGATCCATGGACGAAGAACTTTTATAACCGCTTTGGTGTATCGCGTAGTACCAGTCCTGACGGTGCCCTCGCAGAAATGGACGAAAACCCTACCGGTTTCAAGTTGCACACAAAAAATACAGGACCGATGGTGATCAACGAATTTGGTTATAAAACCGAACCTGGACCAGGTAGGCTGCCGGTCTGGGCCAGGGCTGGCGCAATCTACAATACAACCGACTATTCGAAATATGACGGGACCATGTCGGACAATAACTACGCAGCTTATGCGGGCCTTACAATGCAGCTCACAAAAAATGCCAGTAATCCGGGAGGGCTGAGCCTCGATATGAAGTTTGATATCGCGCCATCGGATCGCAATATTTTCTATAAGGATTATGCGATTAATCTGTTTTATGTTGGGCCCTTTGAGAGTCGGCCATTCGATATGGTTTCGGTGGGCTACAGTAAAGTCTGGGAAAGTCCCGAGTTGCAAGATGCTGTAGCATTAGGTGGCGCTCGGGATACGTCGACAATTTCCATTGAAAAGGCAATTGCGTACTCCTTTCGCGTCAGTCCCGGTATATATTGGATCTCATCCGCCTCTTTAGTCTCTAACCCGGGGACGGTGGCAGAAGATGAGCTTCCAACGGCGCTGATCCTCACTCAAAAGGTGATCTTTACATTCTGAATACATGAAAAAACAGGCTGCTCGCCGGTTACAACCAGTGAGCAGCATTCATCGAAAAAGAACCGCGATCCGATGCAGACGCATCGCGTGTTGATGGCAGCGGCGATGGCTTGCGACGGCGAATTTACAATCAAGCCGCGAGGCGTTCTCTCTCGGCCGGAAGGGGGACGTATCGTGCCTGCAAGCGTGCATTCCACGGAACAACATTGGACCTGACCGGGCCCGTCAGCTTGAAGTAACGAGTCTTTTCTTGCCGCCCACGGACAAGAGCCATCTGATGTGCCTTATTTGTGAAAGATGCACCTATTTTTTACGGGCACAGAGCGGATTATGAGTGCTCGTATTCATTACGACACAAATAATAATAAGGAGAATACTGTGGTCGAAATCAATAGTATGAGGAAGACGGTGGTCCAGAATTGCCTTGCAGTCATACGGTCGCCATTTACGTTTAAGGTGATTTCGCAGGCATCTCTATTTGCTTTCCTTGGGGCATCCGAATGCATGGCAGTGGCAGAAACAGAGGAGGGCACGCAGACGCCACCTCCACCGGCCGCCGTTGTGGGAGTTGCACTTGCGCCGCTCAGTGCTGATTGTCAAAAATACGATCAATATAACACCCGTATCATGAGCACGATCTATTTGCCATCGACGTGCGATAGTGTTTCTCCAACCTTATTCGGACTTCGAGATGGGCTGTCTGACGCGGGTTGGGGCATACGCGGTTCGTTTTCTCCCGTCATAGATTACGATGCTAAGAATAGACAGGGTACGAGTAGTCGTAATAGTCAAAAATATGCAGGGCAAAATCTTAGCGCCTATGAAATCACCACGGTCTATATCACCTATGATTTGGGCCGCAACGGATTTCCATTAGGCTCTCAGTTTACCGGCATCATTTCTCAAATGTCTTCCAGCGGTGGGCAGGGTGAGGTGCCGGATATGGACCCGGCGGTGACCACGTTGGGCGTGGATGTCCCCTTGTTTGATAACAAGGTTGAGCTCAAAGCCGGCTATTTGCTGACGATTCAAGATTTTGTGGGTATGAACCTTACTGGGAACGCTGGATCTACCACGCAAGGTTTGCAGAGCTCAATCCCAGCGCTGGTGGGTATGAGCGTGTACACACCCACACCGACGGTAGAGATTAAATTCAGAGATCCATGGACGAAGAATTTTTATCTTCACTCCGCCGTCGCGCGAAGTATCAGCTCTTCCGGTGCCATCGTCGAGTTGGACGAAAACCCTACCGGTTTGAGGTGGGGTACCGACGACACAGGGCCGATATATATCAACGAAGCGGGTTATAGAACCGGATTGACAGCCGATGGTGGCTTGCCCGTCTGGGCCAGGGCCGGCGTCATCTACAATACCACCGACTATGAAAAATACGACGGGTCAATCGCGGACGACAACTACGCAGCTTATGCTGGTATTACGGTGCAGCTTACCAAAAATGCCACTAACCCTGGCGGGCTGAATCTCGATTTTAAAGTCGATGCTGCGCCATCGGATCGCAATATTTTTACTAAGGATTTCGCGATTAATCTGTTTTATGTGGGGCCGTTTGATAGCCGACCATTCGATATGGCCTCGGTTGGGTTCAGTAAAACTTGGGAGAGTCCAGAGTTGCAGGACGTTGTAGCAGCGGCAGGCGCTCAGAACACGTCGAGAGTTTCCACTCAAGGAGCCATTGCATACTCTTATCGCGTGAGTCCGGGCATCTATTTCATGTCGAGCGCCTCTTACGTCACTAACCCAGGAACAGTAGCGAATGACGAGCTTCCAGCGGCACTGATCCTCAATGAAAAGCTAATGATTTCATTCTAAATGCATGAAAAATACGCTGTTCCCCGGTCATAACCGGTGAGCAGCATTTTTTTGTTTCCGATGTCACCGAACTTCAGGCAAACATCCTCCACAGGGGATTGCCGACGGAGAATCTACAATGCAAGAAAATACAAATCAGCCTGCTCAATCGCGCTCCTACATTTCTTCGCCTCAGGAGATCATCAACGAAGCGCGCAATGGTCGTATGTTCATCCTGGTCGATGATGAAGATCGGGAAAACGAGGGTGATCTTGTCATCCCTGCCCAGATGGCTACGCCCGATGCGGTCAATTTTATGGCGACCCATGGCAGAGGTCTGATTTGCCTTGCGATGACGGAAGAACGGATCGAGCAACTCAAACTCGAACCGATGAGTCGTTCCAATGGAACACGCCATGAAACCGCTTTCACCGTATCAATAGAGGCGCGCGAAGACGTCAGCACCGGAATCTCGGCGAGCGACCGGGCGCGTACGATCTCCGTCGCCATTGGTGCTGCCAACGGTCCGGCAGATATCACCACCCCAGGGCATGTTTTCCCCCTGCGTGCCCGCGATGGTGGCGTGCTGACTCGAGCCGGTCACACCGAAGCGTCCGTGGATGTGTCGCGTCTTGCCGGGCTGAATCCTTCGGGTGTGATCTGCGAGATCATGAAGGACGATGGCACGATGGCTCGTATGGACGACCTGATCGTTTTCGCAAAACGGCACGATATGAAGATCGGCACGATCCGGGACCTTATCGCCTATCGGTTGCGCCATGACCATTTGCTCGAGCGCAAGGCCACCACGACATTCAAGAGCAAATGGGGAGGGGAATGGTTGGCCTATGCCTTTTGGAATAAGGCCAGCAAGAGCGAGCAAATTGCCTTGGTCAAGGGAATTATCGACCCCACCCGGCCGGTGCTGGTGCGAATGCATGCGCTCTCTATCTTTGCCGATGCGTTCGGTGAAGTCTGTGAGCAATCATCCTATCTTGCCCGGGCTATGGAAATGATCGCTGAAGAAGGGGCAGGTATTGTGGTGATCATCAACAAGCCACGATCCGATGCATTTACTGCAACCGTTCAGTTTCGCGGCCAAGACGATCGGGACGCGGAAGTCAGGGAGCTTCGCGACTATGGCACTGGTGCCATGGTGCTTGCTGAGCTTGGGGTTCAGCAAGTGATCCTGCTATCTAACCATCGACACAGTCTGGTTGCCGTCTCCGGGTACGGGCTAACGGTTCTCGACGAGCGTCCTATCGATATTGCTGCGCAGTAAGACTCCAGTGGAGTAAGCGCCCGGAAAGCGTGCCTTCCTGGCGCCATCGCTTAGGGCGATGATGTCCACCTATTTATATCCGCTCCTGGGCACTTAGCAAGAGTATGGCTAAGTGCTCGCCCGGGATTTCCCCTCGCTGTCTGAGTCGGCAGAGATCGTACCCCCATTGCTTTCGAGCGCAGTTTTGCGCAACAAGAACATGGCAGCGAAACCCGACAACACGATGAATCCGAGCGCCCAAAGAAACGCGTGGCTAAATACTTGTTCGAGCCCGAGCGAGAGATTTTGCTGCAAGGTCGAAGTGACACCGGAGTGCAAGCTGTCATCGCTGTTGGCCGATATCCCGCGTGTCACGATAACAGCAAGCAGCGCAGTGCCGAGTGCGCCACCGGCACGCTGTATGACGTTGAGCCCACTGGTGGCACGAGCGATCTCATGTTTTCGCAATGTACTGAGCGCCGCGCTTGTCGCAGGCATCATCGTTGAGCCTTTGCCAAACCCGACAATGAACAACATCACTTCAATGATCCAGAGTGGCGATGTACTTTCGATCATGCTCAGGAACAGAACAGACAATGCAGTGCATACGATGCCAAACAAAACAACTTTTCCGGCGCCGATTTTGTCGACCAGATAACCCGAGAGCGGCATTGCTACCACGGCCCCTAGCCCCTCCACTATGACTAGAAGCCCGGTGTCGAAGGCCGAGTAACCCCGCACTATTTGAAAATATAAAGGAAACAAAAGGGACATGCCGAAAGCGGATGCGCTCAGCAGAAAGTTAATGACGGCGACGGGGCCAACGATCCGACGGCCAAACAGCCGGATATCGATCAGCGCATCGTCGCTCCGTAGGGCGTGCAGGGTGAACCCGATGATCATTGCAAGGCCAACGAGCGCACAGCCATCAGCTGTAAGTGAGTTGAAGTTGCCCACTACCGTGATTTGCGTAAGACCATAAATGAAGATCCCTAGCCCCGGGGAAAGGAGCAAAAAGCCGGTCCAGTCCAGGGTGTGGTGGGGTTTGGATTCGTCGGGGTCAAGCACACGGTAGGCTGCATACAATGCAATCGCGCCGACGGGCAGATTGATGAAAAAAATCCAGCGCCAGGAAACGTCGTCCACCAGCCATCCGCCCAAGGTCGGACCCAGGATCGGGCCCAGTACGATGGGCAGTCCTACGATTCCCATCAGGCGCCCCATTCGCTGTGGACCGGCAGCGAGGCTCAAGAGCGTCATGCCGGTGGGCAAGATCATGCCGCCACCGAGTCCTTGCAGCACGCGGAATACGATCAGCGATGACATCGACCAGGCGGCGCCTGACAAGGCGGATCCGATTAGAAACAGCAGGATCGATGTCAGATACAGGCGCTTGGTACCGAAGCGGTCGGCCGCCCATCCGGCGAGGGGGATGATCGCGGTGAGGGCCAGCATATAGCCGGTCGAGATCCACTGAGTGGTTTCCAGCGGAGCCTCGAAGGTTTTAGTCAGCCCTTGGATCGCAACGTTAACGACTGTCGTGTCGAGGATCGACATAAAGGCACCCAGAACCACCACGGCGGCAAGGCGTAGTAGATGCGGATCCAGTTTGTCGGGTAATTCAGAATCTGACTTGGCAGAAGATAGATCGACGATGCTCACGAAGCCCCCATTATTTCGCGTTTCATTAATTCACTTTTGCGCGTGGCCGCGTTGACCGCAGCCATCGCATCACCCATTTGGATCGCCTGTGAAAGCTCAAAACTACATGTGTGCATCGCCGTGGGTACCTTGCCCGCGAAATAAGCAATCCCGGCCAACTTCTTACTGGGCATGGATTGCAGTGCCAGGCTTCGCACAAGAATGATGAGGATTGGGTTGCCCATCATTTCGAACAGCGTGTTATCGATGTCGATGAGATCGGTCAATTTGGCGATTTTCTGTGAAGGCAGATCTTTGTTCGAGGACGAGGCCGCCCCCTTGCTGTTGCGCTCGGCGGCTACGCGGGCCCCTTCTATTACGAGCCGGGTCGACAAATCGAAGTTTTGCTCCAGAGAGATGCCGCAACTGGCGATACCGGAACTGATCAGGCGTACCACCGCTCCGGTCCTGGGCTGCGTGCTGACCACGCCGCCGTTGCGTCCGCGGCAGCATGCAACGATGCCCAGATCCTCGAGTATCCGTAAGGCCGGGCGCACGATCTCGCCGGTGAAACCGTAGCGAGCGCCGATATCCCACTCAGACCCGAGCTTGAACGACACAGTGGCCGCATGGGTCAGAATTTCCTCGACGATCAATCCCGCTAATCGGCCGGAAGAGTTTTTCATGGCGAGGAAGGTCGTTGCGTGCTCAAAGCTGACCTGATCCATCGGTCGGTTCACCCCAACCAGGTCGAGGGTGTGTATACGATCCCGGATCAGGCAGCACGCTGTTTCCGCGTCGCCTGAGCGTATGGCCTCGATGAGGGCGTTATCCAGCAGCTCTGTGTGGATCTCAGCTTTTTGAGGATCGGCGGCAACGAAGCGCTGCTGTAACTCTTCCAGAAGGTCCATCAGGAAAGCGATCGCCGGGTCGCCGCAGGCCTGGGCTAAATGGCGGTAAAAGTTTGCTCCCAGCTCCTTGCCGCCAATGGGCGGTGCGTCCTGATGGACAAAGGGCGTGTTGCGCCTGACGAGTGACCGGATGGCAAGCTGACAAACAATGACGCGCGTATCACGAAGGGCGCGCGGAGATGTGCGGCTGAGGACGAGATGCAGAATGAGCGCTTGTACTGTGTCGTTCAATCCCGGACGTGAGACATACAGGCCCCCGCCGACACCTCGCCGGACATCGATGAGTCGGCGTGCCTGCATGATGGCCATGACCTCTTGGCAGACTTTGCGTCCCATCCCGAAGCGCTGCCGCAGGTCTGAAACCGAGCCGATCAGATGACCTTCCGGCCAGCCGCGAGCGGAGAAATCTTCTTCCATCGCGGCCACGATTTCATGCGCCAATTGATGCGATCTGTTGTTCGGACTGACAATGCGTTCACTGAAGTCGCGTCGGACTTCAGTCCTAAGACCAGGAAAGTTCATGACGTCTCCACTTGTTTTTATTGTTTGGTTACGCTGACGCTCGATCGAGCGCTGGCAAAGTGCCTATACCTTTTCCATCCTCTTGGGTGATCGCTGCAGACTATTCAGGGGCTTGCTCCGTTTTTGCAGGACGCGTGAACCGTGCTGGTTCGGCAGCGGGTGTTCGACAGGGCCGGTCCATTCGGCGGGATATTGCGGAAGGAAAAACGCCAGAAGTGCGGCCAATCCGGTGAGCGAGGTCAACACGATGAATGGAGCGGCATAGCTGCCTGTGGCGGTTTGCATCGCGCTCACCAGGAACGGCGCGAGGCCGAGCGAAAGCGTGGCGATCCCCAGGGTGAGTCCCTGGAGTTGGGCAAAGCACTTCAGGCCGAAGTAGCGTGCGATAAGGAACGGCCCCATGGACGACTCCGCTCCGGTTGTGAAGCCCAGACAAGCGGTGGCCACGAACAGTAAGGGAACGTTGCCGTGATTGGTGTAGCAAAGGACCAGGCCGATGGGCACGATCGCCAGTAATGGGGCCACGACCCATGGTCTATGCGCACGGTCCAGGGTCAGGCCGCCGAAGAGCGAGCCGATGATCGAGGCGATGAAGAGCACGGATTGCGACACCGCGACGGTCGCCGCATCGAAACCGCGCTCAGCGAAAAAACCGACCGCATTCTGACGTACCGCCATGGGGCCGGCGGCGGCCAGAGCCAAGGCCACAACGATGAAGATCCACGTGCGGGTCCGAAGTGCCTTTCGTAGCGCGATACCGGGAACCTCTTTAAGGTTGGTTTCGGTTGGGGGCTTGGGAAAGGCCGACTCGGTGAATGTGTAAGGAGGTTCGGAGAAAAGGAACAGCGCAGCCGGAATCGCGAGAATCGCGATCACGGCGGCGACGGCATAGTAGGTGCCATCCCAGCCGAGGCCAGTGAACCCTGACTGGTCGCCGTCAATGACCCATTGATACACAGGGGAGAGCAGGGCGCTCACCAGGCTCGATACTGTGCCAATCAGGGCCAAGCCGAGACCGCGATGACGCGGGAACCATCCCGTGACCACCTTGAAGACCACCGCGAGGCTGGCCATGCAACCGAACATCGTCGTCAGTACGATGACGGTGCCGAAAAGCCAGGGGAGCGTACTGCTGAGCGGTATCAGCGCGGTCATCGCGGCGTACAAGATAGCTGCAGGGATGACGACCCGCCTTACTCCCCAGCGGTCCACCCAGCCGCCTGTGATCGGGAGGACTAAGGGGGTGATTAAAAGTGGAATGGCCACAAACAGCAGAATCGCCTCCGACATAGGCCTTGCTGTATGAGCCGCGAATGAGGCCGTGATGAAAGGCAGCATCGCCGAGAGGCCGACGGGACCGAGTGTCATCATGATGACACAGCCCAGGAGCGCGGCTTTCGCCCGGCCAGGTGCTCGTCGCAGATCGTGAAGATAAGCCTGCCACGTCGCCTTGGGCGCAGGGTGGCCGCGAAAAGTGGATGGGTCCGCAGTCTGTTCCAAGGTCGTCTCCTATTGTTATTTTTGTTGAGGTAGCTTTCTGTTCATTTGCTTGACTGCGCGTCGTGGTTCCTTTCGTATGACAGTGGTCGGTTTTACCGCCTTCGCAAGGCATGGCGGCCAGCACATGGATGTCGCGGAGCAAGCGTTGGATCGGATTGCCAGGGCTCACGGTCGAAGAGCCCTGGGCACGCTTGAAACCGTCGATTGTCCCGAGACATTCATGAATTTGGTGAAGGAGATCTGTGTTGATCTCCGTTCCTGCGTGGGAAGGAAATCCTCTCCTAGTTAACGTTTCTGAGTGGCTTTAGCGGTGCGGTGTAATGTGCCGACCGGCCTGCGAATTCGACGACCTGACGGCCAACCAAATTGAGCTGGTTGGTTGCCGCCTCGTCCTGGCAGACACCGTTGACGAAGATTTTCCCGCTTGAGTTGATTGCGGCCCCCATGGGCGTCGGCCAGCCGCGCAGCGCGTGGACAATCGAGCGCAGCGCGCCGAGGGTCCCGCCGGTCGCTTGCCAGCCATAGGCGGTAGCGATCAACCCGATTGGCAGCCCATCCAGATAAACCCTCTCGTCCTTGGACGTTTCCTCGAAATAGTCGATGGCGTTCTTGACGAGACCCGAGATGCTGCCGTGATATCCGGGGCTGGCGATGATGAGACCATCCGCTGCGCGAACAGCCTCGATCAGTGCCTTTGCGCCGCTGTTGAGTGCGCCGCTGCCATAGTGCGGGAGCGCCAGAAGCGCCTCGCCGTCGAAGAGTTGGGTCCTGCCACCCGCCGCTTCTGCGGCCGAGAGGGCAAGGATCAGTGCCTGTTCGGTGGACGAGCCTTTAGAGCTCGTACCGCCGATCCCGACGATGAAGGGCTTGTCCGAAGACATTTTCATGACCGGAAACCTCCCTCCATAACCAATTCCTCAACCGGCAGCCGACTGTTTGGCTGCTCGCGTTCCTGCAGGGGTGGGGGCAACTGGCTCTTATCGCCCAACTTGCCGATGGCGATCACTGTTTCGACCCGGAAGGTCTTGGGCACATCGAGCGCTTCGTAGGTGCGCTCGACATCGAAGCCGGCCATCGCATGGGCGTACCAACCAAGCCGCGTTGCCTGCAAGGCGAGATAGGCCCAGGCTGCGCCGGCATCAAGCGAATGGCTGTAGGAAGGCATTGGTCCCGGGGCGCCTGGCATCTGCGCGGTATTGGCGGACACCAGCACGACCAGCGCCGAGGCTCCGGAGGCCCAACCTTGGTTCATGGGCACGAGAAGGTCGAACAGACGTGCCCATTGTGGCGTGTCCTTACGGGCATAGATGAAACGCCAAGGTTGCGAGTTGAAAGAGGACGGTGCCCAATGCGCCGCTTCGAAGATGGTCATCAGGTCCTGGTCGGAAATGACAGCGTCCCGATCAAAGGCACGTGGGGACCAGCGCTCCAGAAAGATCGGATCGATGGGGTAAGCCGAGGTACGAGTGTTGGAAGAACTGGACATATGGGGTTTTCTCTGTGTGAAAGTGTTAGCGCTGTAGCAAGCCGCCAGCGAACATGTTGAAGGGCGCAAGACCAAGAACATGGCGTCCGGCGATTTCTGCCGCTGGATCCCGGCGGATGGCACCGTGGGTCAGCATCACCCGTGCATCACGGGCGAAGCGTTGAATGGGGTTGCGCAGGCTGACGGTCGAAGAACCGATGCAAAGCTGCATCTCGTCAATGGCTTCACCGCAGAGATTCGCGGCGTAGACCAGACTCATTGTGGCGAGAGATTCCTCGCGAGGCGTGAAGTCTTCTCCGCGCCGGGTGCGTGCATCAACTTCGTCGGCCGTCTGCAGGATCAACGCCTCGGCGGCTTTGATCTTGGCGTACACCAGTCCTGCCACGACCTGGGTCGATGGCGTCGCCGCGACTGTTTCATAAGGTAGGTTGAACGGCAGGCGCTTGTTGGCCTGCTCGACGAAGCAGTCAAGACAGCCCCTTGCCATCCCGAGGGTAATGGCGATATTGGCGAGCGCCGTGGACAACATGGTCGAGAAGGGCCCCATCCGATAGGTGAGCCCTTCATATTTCTGTGCAAGAGCGCCCAAGGCGACAGGCAGGTCGGCATGGCGGACCACGCGATACGCTGGAACGAAGATCTCGTTCTTGGCCACGATGCTGTTGCTTGAGCTCGCGCCCATGCCCATGACATACCAGTCGTCGAGGATCTCGTACTGATCTCGAGAGATCAGTGCCAAGCCGCGAACGGGCTTGTCATCTTCTTGCCATTCGATACCGACGACTGCCCATGCGGCATAACTGCAGCCGCTGCCGTACATCCACTTGCCGGTGACCAGGAACCCTTCGTCGGTGCGCTTGGCCTGCCCGACAATGTTGGAAAAAATCGAAGCCCCCACAGCGGCCGGACCGACCCAATCGGCGATCTGCGTCGAAAACTCGTCGACTGCCTGCGGACTAAAAGCCAGGACCATGCGGATGCCGGACGCAGCGAAGCCGCTCCAGCCGGCCGAGCCGTCGGCATAAGACGCGGCGGCGATCACTTCTACCAGATCACGGGCGCCGAAGGCCGAACCGCCGAATTTTTCCGGTAGGGTGATGCGGAAAAAACCGGTCTGGTCCAACGCCCGTAATGCCTCGGGCACCAGCGCCGTCGCTTTCTCGCTTTCCCACGCGGTTTCACGCAGCAGCGGCGTCAGCGCCAAGATCGCATCGCGCATCTTTACAGCTTCGGGACTTGGGCCAGGGGCATTGATGGGGCCGGCGTCGGAGCCTGCCGGTTGGTTGAGCGTGCTGAGTGGATTCATTTTATTGTCGTTTTCGTCGGGGGTTGAACATGGCGCCGATAGTGGCGCCCACCCCGCGGGGAAACGAAGTCTCAGAGGGTTACGCTGATTCAGGCTTTGGCTACGACGGCTATTTGTGACGTGATGTGACCTATCCGCTCGCGGTGCCATGCGGCATGAAGCGAAAAAAGGGATAGGATGTGACAATCTGCCGCACGATGGACGAGCACAGTATGAATTCAAGTGTCATCACCACCGTCGAACTGCAACAGGAGCGTGTTGTCGCAGCGCTTCAAGCGGTGCTGCAAAGCGAAACCTTCCGGCGTACGAAGCGTCTGCGCGAGTTGCTGCAATACCTCGTATCTGAAACGTTGGCCGGCCGTGGTGATCGACTCAAACAATTCAATATCGCCGTGGATGCTTTCGGTCGGGATGGGGGCTTTGACCCGCGGGTCGACACCAGTGTACGGACCGAAGCATGGCGGCTAAGAACGCGGCTGGAACTCTACTACCGGACCGAGGGTGTGATGGACCCGGTGCGGATCTCATTACCAAAAGGGGGGTTCACGCCAAGATTCCAGTTCATGACCAGGAGCAGTGAGGGCACGGTGGTGCGATCTCCCGCGTTTGAGCAACCTCGGCCACGGCTGCTGATTTTGCCTTTCTCAGGCTTGAGCATTGACGAACCCGATCTGGTCACCTCATTCCATGAAGAGATCAGCCTGTACCTCGCCAATCTGCCGAGCGTGGCCGTACTTTCCCAAGGGTCCAGCCAGAAATTCGGTCAAGCGGCGATGGATCTGCGGCTTGTCGCTCGAGCGTCACAAGTGTCCTACGTCATGGAAGGAAGTCTATTCCGGCAAGGGCGCACCTATCGGTTGAATCTGCGCGTTATCGATCCAATCCTGGATGTGACCGTCTGGTCGGGACGCCATGAGCAACAGGTGGACGACATGATCGTCTTTCAACGCAAGGTTGCGACCGAGGTTGCTTCCTCCGTTCATGCCTGGCTCAGTTCCAGACCCAGCGCCGTGATTGGCGAGGACGAGATGGCGCCGCGCTATGTCCTGCGCGATAACGTGTTGCTGCGCGAATATTTACGCGGTGCGATCCGGGACCGAACGGCAGGTGACCAGGTCGCCCTCGGCGTGGGGCGTCTCACGTCCGGCTATGCCGCCGAAGCGACGATGATGTTCAACCAGGCGATCATGGCCAGCCCAGCCGACGGCTTGCCCCATACCGCGATGGGGTTGGGGTATCTTCAATCAGGACGCCTCAAGGAGGCGTACCAGGCTGCGGAGCGCGGGGTAGAACTGGCTCCTCGGTCCGCCTTCGCGGTTTCTTCGCTGGCCGCGATCTGCATGCATATGCGCGACTTCGACGGTGCGATCATGTTCGCCCAGCGATCCGTGGCTTTGGCTCCCGAGTTCGACGCGGTCAAACTGATGCTGGGCGATTGTTTCCTCTATGCCGGACTCGCCAACACCGCCATCGCTCAATTGGAGGAAACCTGCCGGCTAATGGATGAACATCCTATCGCCTTGGGGCATCTGGGCTACGCCTATGCCCAAACCGGGCAGGAAACCAAGGCCAGGCGTATTCTCCATGTCCTGCAGGACAGCAGCGATAATCCGGAAGGCCCCAACTCGGCGGCGATGACGATGATTCACGTTGGTTTGCAAGAGGTGGAACAGGCCTTTTATTGGCTGGATCAAGCCCTCACTTCGCGCGCTCATACCCAGGAATTGCTGCTACTCACATCGCCCGCCTACGACATCCTGCGCTCCCATCCACATTTCAATTCATTCGCGGGTCGTCTGAACGCTTCCTAGGCCTTATAGACAGGACGATGCGTGACGCGACCCTCTGTGACTTCCGTCCCCCTTTTGTGGCCACTCATACTCTCCAGCCAGAATCCTGACGCGCCGAAGCAGCAGGGGCCTGCACTCATGTGATGTTCTGCCACGGAAGATGAAGACTATGACCAACCAGCTCCAATCGACGGACGAAGCCGCACGCAACCGTCAGCTCGTGATCGATTTCTACAGACATGTATTCGAAGCTCGGAACCCGGCGGCGGTAAAGGATTTCGTGACCGAGGACTATAAGCAGCATAGCCCTCATCTGCCCAGCGGCCGCGCCGGCCTGGAGGCTTTCGTGGCCGAGGCGTTTCGCGGCCTGCCGCCGCTGCCGGTCAAGCCGGAGCTTTCCATGCCGCCGACGCTCCTCGTTGCCGAGGGCGATATGGTGGTGATTGCGGGTGAACTCCCTCAACCCGAGCCGGAAGATCCAACGCGGACCTATCCCTTTTTCGTGTTCGATGCCTACCGCGTCCGCGATGGAAAGCTCGCCGAACATTGGAGCGGTATCAACAAGATTGCACCGCCTAAACACCTCGAGAGGCCGAAGCCTTGAACGCTTGAGTCGATGCGTACTGAAAAGCCCTGTGGATAACCTTCCCAGGGCTTTTTTCATTTTGGTCAGGGGCTGTTCAGTGTCGGGCGCGGACAATTCGCCGCAGCAATTGAGCGGGCCGGCGTACGCTGCCCTTACTGTTTCTCATCTGCGGGTGTATCGTATTCGCCTTTTGCGGGCCCAACGGTCCGCTGCAGATTCAAGAGGTCCTCGCGTTCATGTCCTTTACCCGTCGCCAAATACTCGGTGGCCTGGCCGGTCTTGTTGTCGTTGGTGTTGGAGCGGGGGGCGCGTCACGGTATTGGCTGGGCAGGAGGGCCGATGCCGAGGCCGGTCACGACTATGAGTTGATCGCGGCGCCCCTGGACGTCGAGCTGGTGGCCGGGCACAAGACCCAGGCCTGGGCCTTCGGTCCGTCGGCGCCGGGTACCGAGCTGCGGGTGCGCCAGGGCGAATGGCTGCGGGTACGCTTCATCAATCACCTGCCGGTGGCCACCACCATTCACTGGCACGGTATTCGGCTGCCGTTGGAGATGGACGGCGTGCCGTATGTCTCGCAACTGCCGGTGCTGCCGGGTGAGTACTTCGATTACAAATTCCGCGTGCCGGACGCTGGCAGCTATTGGTATCACCCCCATGTCAACAGCAGCGAAGAGCTCGGGCGTGGCCTGGTGGGGCCGCTGATCATCGAAGAGCGTGAGCCCACCGGTTTCAAATACGAACAGACCTTGAGCCTCAAGAGCTGGCATGTGGATGAACAGGGCGAATTCGTGGCTTTCAGTATTCCCCGTGAAGCGGCCCGTGGCGGGACCGCCGGGCGACTGGCGACCATCAATGGCGTGCCGGAAGCGGTGATCGACTTGCCGGCCGGGCAGATCACCCGGGTGCGCTTGCTGAACCTGGACAACACGCTGACCTACCGCATCAACATCCCTGGCGTCGAGGCGCAGATTTACGCGCTGGACGGCAACCCCGTCGAACCGCGCCCGCTGGGCAAGGAATACTGGCTTGGCCCGGGCATGCGCATTTGCCTGGCGATCAAGGCCCCGCCGGCCGGGGAAACGTTGTCGTTGCGCAATGGCCCGGTACGCCTGGGCACCCTGCGCTCGGTGGCCAACAATGAGGCGCCAACTCAATGGCCCCCCGCGTTGCCAGCCAACCCGGTGTCCGAACCGGACCTGGCCAATGCCGAGAAACTCAACTTCAATTTCGAATGGGTGGGCTCGGTGTCCGTCAACGTGGACAACGGTAAGCCGCCGAGCCTGTGGCAGATCAACGGCAAGGCTTGGGACATCACCGACAAGACCTGCGCCGATCGGCCGATTGCGACATTGAAAAAAGGTCAGAGCTATATTTTCGAATTGAAGAACATGACTCAGTACCAGCATCCGGTCCATTTGCACGGCATGAGCTTCAAGGTCATCGCGTCCAACCGGCACAAGGTCATTCCGTATTTCACCGACACCTACCTGCTGGGCAAGAACGAGCGGGCGCAGGTGGCGCTGGTGGCGGATAACCCAGGGGTGTGGATGTTCCACTGTCATGTGATCGATCACATGGAAACCGGCCTGATGGCTGCCATCGAGGTGGTGTGATGCGCCAGATTCGTCCCGTCCGGATCGTCGACCGTAGCCGCGACCAGGACTTCATGCGCGAAGCTTTGGTGCTCGCCGCACAAGGCGCGGCCCTGGGCGAAGTGCCGGTGGGCGCGGTGCTGGTGCAGGACGGCGAGATCATCGGGCGGGGCTTCAATTGCCCGATCAGCGGTCACGACCCCAGCGCCCACGCAGAAATGGTCGCCATCCGCGCCGCCGCCCAAGCCGTGAGCAACTATCGTCTGCCGGGCAGCACGCTGTATGTGACGTTGGAACCGTGCAGCATGTGCGCCGGCCTCATCGTTCACTCGCGCATCGCCCGGGTCGTCTACGGCGCCCTGGAGCCCAAGGCCGGCATCGTGCAGAGCCAGGGGCAGTTTTTCAGCCAGGGCTTCCTGAATCATCGGGTGATGTTCGAGGGTGGCGTGCTGGCTGAAGAGTGCAGTGCGGTGTTGAGTGAGTTCTTCAAGGCTCGAAGGACCAAGTCTTCAGACTGACACTGTCCCCCTGCGGGGCTTGGGCTATTTATTTACGCGCCACAATCACCGCTCGCATCGGTGCCGGCAACCCTTCCACGGTTTTGCTGTGGTCGTCAGGATCCAGGAAGTCACCCAGCGACTGATACTTCATCCACTCAGTGCTGCGTTGTTCCTCCACGGTCGTCAGGCTCACGTCCACGCAACGCACCTCGCTGAACCCGGCGCGGCGCAGCCAGCGCTCCAGGGCCGGCACCGAGGGCAGGAACCACACGTTACGCATCTGTGCATAGCGGTCCTCGGGCACCAACACTTGATGTTCGTCGCCCTCGATCACCAAGGTTTCCAGCACCAGCTCGCCGCCCTTGACCAGGCAATCCTTGAGGGCCAGCAAATGTTCGATCGGCGAGCGACGGTGGTAGAACACGCCCATGGAAAACACCGTGTCGAAGCCTTCCAGCTCCGGCGGCAAGGCCTCGAACGGAAACGGCAGGTGCCAGGCGTTGGGCTGCGCGAGGTAACGCTGCACGGCCTGGAACTGGCAGAAGAACAGCCAATTGGGGTCGACTCCGATCACCGTATCGGCCCCGGCGCCGAGCATCCGCCACATGTAATAACCGTTGCCGCAGCCGACATCGAGGATGCGCTTGCCCTTGAGGTCAAGGTGCGGGGCCACCCGTGACCACTTCCAGTCCGAGCGCCATTCGGTGTCCACGTGCACGCCAAACAGGTCGAACGGCCCCTTGCGCCAGGGTGACAGCCCCATCAGTGCCGTGCGCATCTGTGTGCGGGTTTCGTCGCAGCAATCGGTGTCGAGTGTCAGACCGTTCAGCAGGTCGATTTCGGTCGGTTGCAACGCTGGCAAGGCGTCGAGGGCGCTTTGCCAGCGCTCGAGATCGCCGTGGCCCTTTTCCATTTTGGTGTCGAGTTGCGTCTGTAGCGTCGCGGCCCAATCGGCCAGGGGCGTGCCGGCCAGATGGCGGGCGAGGGGGGACAGGTCAATCATGGCAGGGCAATCAACGAGGCGAAGTTAAGACACTGGAACCACGGCACGACTTTCGAGAACCCGGCCGCCAGCAGGCGTTCGCGGTGTTCTTCGAGGCTGTCGGGCTTCATGACGTTTTCGATGGCACTGCGTTTCTGGGCAATTTCCAGTTCGCTGTAACCGTTGGCGCGCTTGAACGCCACATGCAGGTCGGTGAGCAGTGCGTGCTCTTGCGCATCGTTGAAGCGCAGCTTTTCCGAAAGGATCAGCGCGCCGCCGGGCAGCAGCGACTGGCGGATGCGGCTCAATAACGCGGTGCGCTGATCTTGCGCGATGAATTGCAGGGTGAAGTTCAGCGCCACCACCGAGGCCGGCTGAAACGCCAGGGCCAGGATGTCGCCCTCAATCACCTCCACCGGCAGCAGCTCCTGGAACATCGAGTCCTGGCCGTTGAGGTATTCGCGGCAGCGCTCGACCATGGCCGCCGAGTTATCCACCGCAATCACCCGACAACCGTCGGTGCGCACATGGCGGCGCAACGCCTGGGTCACCGCA
Organism: Pseudomonas sp. LBUM1664; assembly: GCF_059695895.1. Taxonomy (NCBI): domain Bacteria; kingdom Pseudomonadati; phylum Pseudomonadota; class Gammaproteobacteria; order Pseudomonadales; family Pseudomonadaceae; genus Pseudomonas; species Pseudomonas sp. LBUM1664. The sequence continues at coordinate 1,270,719 of NZ_CP166791.1, forward strand.
CCCAGGGACGAGCCCAGGTCATAGAGCACGCTGTTTGGCTGGGCAAATTGTGCGGCGAGCACACCGAGGTTTTCGACAATGGTCGGGTAACCCGGTACCGAACGCTTGATCATGTCCGGAAACACCCGCACCACGTCCTCGTTGAAGGCGAAGTCAGGCACTTGGGCCAGGGGTTGGGCGAATAGGCGATCGGGCTCTTTGCTCACGGCGGTTCCAGCGGCATGGGTAATGAAAAGGCCGGCATTTTAGCCAATTAATGGGCCAAGCGTGATCTTTGATCGAATGCCGACGCCGTAATCCCCCACTGGCCCAACCAATAACTGACGATGATCAGATAAGGCGCGGCATGAAAGGGGGCCACGAACCGGTTTATTCCAATCACGCTGTCGGAAAACACAAAGGCCAACGCCCCGGCGGCGGCCAACCAGGCCGAGCGCTTGGGCACTTCGGTGCCCAGTCGCGCCAGCGCTCGCCAGAGCATGGCGCTGATGGCCAGGCCATAGACGATCACCGGTATCAACAACGGCCCGAGGCCGTTCGACACCAGGACCCCCAACAGCACCGCGCCGATGCCCAAGGCCAGGGCCAGCGGCAACAGCGCCGGGCGACGACAGTCGCTGAAGTAGGCTTTCAGGTAGGCCAGGTGCGCCAACAGAAACGCGCCGAGGCCGAACACGAACAGATCCCCCGGCCAGGCCAGCAGCACATCGCCCACCAGCGAACACATCAGCCCCAGGCTGATCCAGCGCCGATACTCGCTGGGCGGCGCATCGTGCAACCAACCGAGCAGGGCCAGCACTGGCATCGGCTTGACCAGTAGGCACAGCAGCGTGGCGTGCACGCTCAGGCCATACAGGTAGGTGGCTGCACCCATCAGGGCGAGGATCAGCCAACCCACGGTCAATTCACCGAAATGGCGCAGTCGAAGGTTTCCACGGGAGGCACTTCAGGTGCCCAGGGTTGTTGATAGGTCAGGCGCAAGCGGCCGGTGCCGACGGTAAACGCCTGGAAGCGCCAGGTCGATACACCGGCGGCGCCGACGATGCCGGCGTCTTCCGGGTTGCGGTAAACCTCAGGCCCCAGGGCCTTCAGCACGCCGCCCGCCGAATCCTGGATCGCCCAGCGATAACCGGTGCTGGGGTTGCTGGGCAAACTCAGGATCAGGTTCTGCCCATTATTGAGCCGCACCGGGCACTGGCTCAGTTTTTCCACGGTCACGTTGTGTTTCGGTTGCGTGGCGCAGGCACTCAGCAGGGCGAGGCTGAAGGGGACGAGCAAGCGGGTGAGGGACATAAGGGCAACGGCTCCGGCATTCACGACGAACGGCGAGCATAACCGAAGATGCTATGGGGTGTGTCAGGTGGGGAATGTGTTGGTGCTGATGACGCCATCGCGGGCAAGCCTTGCTCCCACAGGATCAATGTCGCTCACAGATTTTGTGTGCAACAAAGATCCATTGTGGGAGCAAGGCTTGCCCGCGATGGGGCCGGTACAGGCTAAAAGATGATCAGAACAACACCTTCGCCACATCCGCAAACCGCTTGGCAAAGTGCACCGTGACGCCTTCCTTGAGGTAGTCCGGCAGCTCTTCGAAGTTGCCCCGGTTGGCTTCCGGCAGGATCAGTTCATTGATTTTCTGCCGTCGCGCCGCGATTACCTTCTCGCGCACCCCGCCAATTGGCAGCACATGCCCGGTGAGGGTCAGTTCGCCGGTCATGGCCACGCCTTTTTTCGGTGCCTGGTTACGGGCCAGGGACAGCAAGGCGCTGGCCATGGTCACGCCGGCACTCGGGCCGTCCTTGGGTGTGGCGCCTTCCGGTACGTGCAGGTGAACGAAGGCCTCGTCAAAGAACTTCGGGTCGCCGCCGAATTGTTTCAAATGTGAGCTGACGTAGCTGTGGGCGATTTCCGCGGATTCCTTCATCACGTCCCCCAGTTGCCCGGTGAGCTTGAAGCCGCGATTGAGGGTGTGGATGCGCGTCGCTTCGATCGGCAGGGTGGCACCGCCCATGCTGGTCCAGGCGAGGCCAGTAATCACGCCGATGCCAGACAACACCTGCTCGTTGCGGAACACCGGTTTGCCCAGGGACGCTTCAAGGTCTTTCGCCCCGAGCTTGATCACGGCTTTGGGGTCGTCGAGCAGCTTCATCACGGCTTTGCGCACCAGTTTGCCCAGTTGTTTCTCCAGCTGCCGCACGCCGGCTTCACGGGCGTAGCCGTCGATCAGAGCCTTGAGGGCGCTGTCGTTAATGCTCAGGCTGCCCTTGGACACGCCTGCCTTGGCCAGTTGCTTGGGCCACAAGTGGCGCTTGGCTATGGCGACTTTTTCTTCGGTGATGTAGCCCGACAGGCGAATCACTTCCATCCGGTCCAGCAGTGGGCCGGGGATCGAATCCAAGGTGTTGGCGGTGCACACGAAGAGCACTTTCGACAGGTCCAGGCGCAGGTCCAGGTAGTGATCGAGAAACTCGATATTCTGCTCCGGGTCCAGGGTCTCGAGCAGTGCTGAAGCCGGATCGCCCTGGTAGCTTTGGCCCATCTTGTCGATTTCGTCGAGCATGATCACCGGGTTCATCACTTCGACGTCCTTCAGCGCTTGCACCAGTTTGCCCGGCTGGGCGCCGATGTAGGTCCGTCGATGGCCCTTGATCTCGGCTTCGTCACGCATGCCGCCGACGCTGAAGCGGTAGAACGGCCGCCCCAGGGATTCGGCAATGGATTTACCCACGCTGGTCTTGCCCACGCCCGGCGGGCCCACCAGCAGCACGATGGAGCCGCTGATTTCACCCTTGTAGGCACCGACGGCGAGGAACTCCAGGATGCGGTCCTTGATGTCGTCCAGGCCGGCATGGTGTTGGTCGAGCACCTTGCGGGCATGTTTGAGGTCGAGCTTGTCCTGACCGTAGACGCCCCACGGTACTGATGTCGCCCAATCGAGGTAATTGCGGGTGACGGCGTATTCCGGCGAGCCGGTCTCCAGGATGGAGAGCTTGTTCATTTCCTCTTCTATGCGCTTGTGCGCCTGGGCCGACAGCGCTTTGCCTACCAGCCGTTGCTCAAATTGTTCGAGATCGGCGCTGCGGTCGTCCTTGGTCAGCCCCAGCTCCTGCTGGATGACCTTGAGTTGCTCCTTAAGAAAGAATTCGCGCTGATGTTCACCGATCTTGTTGTTGACCTCGGCAGAAATTTCCTTCTGCAAGCGCGCCACTTCGACTTCCTTGCGCAGCATCGGCAGCACTTTTTCCATGCGCTTGAGCATGGGCACGCAGTCGAGCACTTCCTGCAATTCACTACCGGTGGCGGAGGTGAGTGCCGCGGCGAAGTCGGTCAGGGGCGAAGGGTCGTTGGGGCTGAAGCGGTTGAGGTAGTTCTTCAGCTCTTCGCTGTACAGCGGATTGAGCGGCAGCAGTTCCTTGATCGCATTGATCAACGCCATGCCATAGGCCTTGACCTCGTCGGTCGGCTCGCTCGGCTGGTGCGGGTATTCGACTTCCACCAGGTACGGTGGGCGATGGTGCTTGAGCCAGGTGCGGATGCGCACGCGGGTCAGGCCTTGGGCGACGAACTGCAGTTTGCCGGCTTCGCGACTGGCGTGATGCACCTTGACCAGCGTGCCGTACAGCGGCAGCGCGGAGGTGTCGAAATGGCGCGGGTCTTCCTGGGGCGTGTCCATGAAAAACAGCGCCAGGGAATGATGTTCGGACTTGGCCACCAGTTCCAGGGTTTCGGCCCACGGTTCTTCATTGACGATGACCGGCAGCACCTGGGCCGGGAAGAACGGACGATTGTGGATTGGAATGATGTAGACCTTGTCTGGCAGGTTCTGGCCGGGCAGGGCCAGGCCGGTGCCGGAGGCGGTGTGTTCGATGTGTTCGGGGTCAGCGTAATCGTTCGTGGCTTCAGTAGAGTGCTGGTCGCTCATGGGGCACCTGCGCAATGGAGTATGGGTCTTAGATGGGGCAGGTGAGGGGTGGTTTCAATGGTGGGCGATTGTTAGCTGCTATTTCATTGGCCGGTTTTGCCCTGTAGGAGCTGCCGAGCGAAGCGAGGCTGCGATCTTTCCCCTGACGCTTGAGTCTCAAGCGAAAGATCAAAAGATCGCAGCCTGCGGCAGCTCCTACGGGTTCGCGTCAGTCTTTAGGTCAGGCGACCCTGTTCAAATCGTTATGGCGCGTTTCTTTCAGGCACAGCACGGCGATCACGCTGAGCACGGCAGCCCCTGATACATACCCGCCGACATAGCTTAAACCGCCCATTGCCACCAGTTTCTGGGCGAAGAACGGGGCGGCTGAAGCGCCGACGATGCCGCCCAGGTTGTAGGCCGCCGACGCGCCGGTATAGCGCACGTGGGTCGGAAACAGCTCTGGCAGCAAGGCGCCCATGGGGGCAAAGGTCACCCCCATCAGAAACAGCTCGATGCACAGAAACAGCGCCACGCCCCATGTCGAACCGTGAGTCAGTAACGGCTCCATGGCGAAACCCGAGGCAATTGCCAGCACACCACCGATGATCAGCACCGGTCTGCGGCCGAAACGGTCGCTGGCCCAGGCCGACAGGGGCGTAGCCGCAGCCATGAACAGCACGGCAAAGCACAGCAGGCCAAGGAAGGTCTCGCGGCTGTAGCCGAGGGTGGACACGCCGTAGCTCAGGGAGAACACGGTGGAGATGTAGAACAGCGCGTAACACACCACCATCGCCGCCGCGCCCAGCAACGTCGGCGCCCAGTACTGGCTGAACAGCTCGACCAGCGGGATCTTCACCCGCTCTTGACGGGCCATGGCATTGGCGAACACCGGGGTTTCATGGAGCTTGAGCCGCACATAGAGGCCGACGATCACCAGCACGGCGCTGAGCAGGAACGGAATCCGCCAGCCCCAGGAGCGGAACTGCTCGTCGTCCAGGGTCATGGCCAGGGTCAGGAACAGCCCGTTGGCCGCCAGGAAGCCGATGGAAGGCCCCAGTTGGGGAAACATGCCGAACCAGGCACGCTTGCCTTTGGGCGCGTTTTCGGTGGCCAGCAGCGCCGCGCCGCCCCATTCACCCCCCAACCCCAGGCCCTGGCCGAAGCGCAGTACGCACAACAGTATCGGTGCCCAGGCGCCAATGCTGGCGTAACCGGGCAGCACGCCGATGAGTGTGGTGCACACGCCCATCAGCAGCAGGGACGCCACCAGAGTGGACTTGCGCCCGATCCGGTCACCGAAGTGGCCGAACAGCGCCGAGCCCAGCGGACGGGCGAGGAAGGCGATGCCGAACGTCAGGAAGGACGACAGCATCTGTGCCGTGCCTGAAGTTTGTGGGAAGAACACCGGCCCGATTACCAGGGCGGCAGCCGTGGCGTAGACGTAGAAGTCGTAGAACTCGATGGCGGTGCCGATGAAACTCGCGGTCGCCACGCGGGTAGCGGAGTTTGTCGGCTGGGTAGCCACAGCATCATTGCAAGTAGTGGTCGTCATGCAGTTATCCCTGACAGTCATGTGCTCCGTTGGAGCGAATTATTATGGTCGAACACCCAGGGATGTGGGCGGTGTCCTGTCGCTGTTTCAAGTAGGAACAGTCGCAGGGCTGATGCGGATTTTGCTGATGGTCTGGCCGCAACCGTTTAAGTGCGGGGTAAGCACAGGGTTTGGGCGGGGCTGGGTAAGCGGCTTGAGTATAGGAAGGGGGCTAACGATTCGACAAGTGAGCCCACACACGATATTGAAGCGTGCGCTGAACCTTTGTGGTGAGGGAATTTATCCCCGTTGGACTGCGCTGCGTAGGAGCTGTCGAGCGAAGCGAGGCTGCGATCTTGCTCCAGACAATTGAGTCGAGAGCGAAAGATCAAGATCAAAAGATCGCAGGCTTCGCCAGCTCCTACCCCCAGCGGGAGCAAGCTCCCTCGCCACAGGGGAGTTAGAGAACCGTCGGCACCGAACTGTTATGCCACACCAGCACCTGGCTGACTCGGTTGTCCACGGTTTCGCTGATTTCCAGCCGATAACGGCCGATCTTCAGGCATACCGGGCTCTCGGGGATGGTTTCCAGCGCTTCGGTCACCAGCCCGTTGAGGGTCTTGGGGCCGTCACAGGGCAAATGCCAGCCCAGGGTCCTGTTCAGTTCGCGAATCGACGCCGCGCCATCGATCATCAGGCGCCCATCGGGCTGGGGATGAACGTGGGGGTTGTCGAGGCTGTGCTCGCTTTCGAACTCGCCGACGATTTCTTCGAGGATGTCTTCCAGGGTAACGATACCCAGCACTTCACCGTATTCGTCCACCACCATGCCCAGACGCCGTTGCTGCTTGTGGAAGTTCAGCAATTGCAGTTGCAATGGCGTGCTCTCCGGCACGAAGTAAGGTTCGTGGCAGGCATTGAGCAGCACTTCCTGGGTCAGGCTCGCGTCCGCCAGCAGATGGCGGACCTGGCGGGTGTTGAGCACCGCTTCGACCTGGTTGATGTCGCTATGAAACACCGGCAGACGGGTACGACGGTTCAGGCGCAACTGTTCAATGATGTCGCCAATCGGGTCGTCGAGGTTGATGCCATCGACCTCGCTGCGGGGTACGAGGATGTCGTTGACGGTAATGTTGTCCAGGGCATGAATGCCGGAAATCGGGTGCAACCGGCCGTTGTTATGCTCAAGGTCGTGCTCGCTGCGCGGTGGCGCGGGCATTTCGTCGTCGCTTTGCTGGACCACGCCGGTCTTGCGGGCAAATGGGCGCAGCAGCAATTGACTGATGGCATTCAGCAGCCAGGCAAACGGGTAAAGAATCTTCAATGGCACGCCAAGCAAGGCGTTGCCCAGTGCCAGCACTGCATCGGGTTGGCGGGTGGCCAGGGTGCGCGGCAGGTAATCGGCGAAAACCAGCAGGCCCGCGCTGGTGCCGAGCCAGGCGATCCAGGGGCCGTTTTCCAGCCAGGTAAAAATGGCCAGCAATGTGCCGATCACCACCGCCAGGGCTCGGCAGAGGGTATTGCACAAAAGCAGGCTTTCCCAGGGGAAACTCAGCGTCGCCAGCGGTTTATCGCCGGCGCGCGAGGCCTTGCGTTGGGCCAGCAGGTGCTGCTGGGCGGCTTCGATGGCGGTGAACAGCGCTGACCAGAGGATCAGCACGACCAATACGGCGAGCAGCGGTGCCACGGGCAACGTATCCATCAGAGCCGTCCGTCAGATATGCAGGATGTATTCACGGACCAGCTTGCTGCCGAAATACGCCAGCATCAGCAGGCAGAAACCGGCCAGGGTCCAGCGAATGGCTTTGTGTCCACGCCAGCCGAGACGGTTGCGACCCCACAGCAACACGCTGAACACCACCCATGCCAGGCAGGCCAGCAGGGTCTTGTGCACCAGGTGCTGGGCGAACAGGTTCTCGACGAACAACCAGCCGGAGATCAGCGACAGCGACAGCAGGGTCCAGCCGGCCCAGAGGAAGCCGAACAGCAGGCTTTCCATGGTTTGCAGCGGCGGGAAATTGCGGATCAGCCCGGACGGGTGCTTGTGCTTGAGCTGGTGATCCTGCACCAGCAACAGCAATGCCTGGAACACCGCAATAGTGAACAGGCCGTAGGCAAGGATCGACAGCAGGATGTGGGCAAGGATGCCCGGCTCTTCGTCGATGATCTGCACCGTGCCTGACGGCGCGAACTGCGCCAGCAGTACCGTGGCCAGCCCTAGCGGGAAGAGCAGCACCAGCAGGTTTTCCACCGGGATGCGCGAGCAGGCCGACAGCGTCAGGGCGATCACGGCCACGGCGATCAGGCTGGCGGCGTTGAAAAAGTCCAGGCCCAGGCCGATCGGCGTCATCAGATGGCTATAAAGGCTGACCGCATGGGCAAGCACCGCCAGCACGCCAAGCGTGACCAGCAGACGTTTATTCGCCTTGGCGCCGGTGGCCAGGCGAGTGCCTTGATAGAGGGTCGCAGCGGCGTAAAGACAAGCGGCGGCGAGGGTAGCAAGCAAGCTGGGTGACAAGGGGAGCATAAATCCTGTTAGGCAAGCCCGAAAGGCGCTGAGTTTGGCATAGAACCCCCACTGCACGAAAGACCATAGCGACGACAGCGAGCTGTACGTCGCACGCTTCTTCGCTATAATCCGCGACCTGCCCACGCCGCAGGCTCGCCGAGCACATTTTTCACGGTCTGGGCCGCCATTATCCCGGCCTCATCTGGGCCTGAAAGGATCGCGCATGTTTGAAAACCTAACCGACCGTCTCTCGCAGACGCTGCGCCATGTCACCGGCAAGGCGAAGCTGACCGAGGACAACATCAAAGACACCCTGCGCGAAGTGCGCATGGCGTTGCTCGAAGCCGACGTCGCCCTGCCGGTGGTCAAGGACTTCGTCAATTCGGTCAAGGAACGCGCCGTCGGCACCGAAGTGTCGCGCAGCCTCACACCGGGTCAGGCGTTCGTGAAGATCGTCCAGGCCGAGCTCGAAAGCCTGATGGGCGCCGCCAACGAAGACCTGAACCTGAGCGCCGTGCCGCCAGCGGTGGTGCTGATGGCCGGTCTGCAGGGCGCGGGCAAGACCACTACCGCCGGCAAGCTGGCGCGCTTCCTTAAAGAGCGCAAGAAGAAGTCGGTGATGGTGGTGTCCGCGGACATCTACCGCCCGGCGGCGATCAAGCAGCTGGAAACCCTGGCCAACGACATCGGCGTGACGTTCTTCCCGTCCGACCTGAGCCAGAAGCCGGTGGACATCGCCCAGGCGGCTATTAAAGAAGCAAAACTCAAGTTTATCGACGTGGTCATCGTCGACACCGCTGGTCGCCTGCACATCGATGAAGAGATGATGGGCGAGATCAAGGCGCTGCATGCCGCGATCAACCCGGTGGAAACCCTGTTCGTCGTCGATGCCATGACCGGCCAGGACGCGGCCAACACCGCCAAGGCGTTTGGTGACGCGCTGCCGCTGACCGGCGTGATCCTGACCAAGGTCGACGGCGATGCCCGTGGCGGTGCCGCACTGTCGGTGCGCGCCATCACCGGCAAGCCGATCAAGTTCATCGGTATGGGCGAGAAGAGCGAAGCGCTCGAGCCGTTCCACCCCGAGCGTATTGCTTCGCGCATCCTGGGCATGGGCGACGTGCTCAGCCTGATCGAGCAGGCCGAGCAGACCCTCGACAAGGACAAGGCCGAAAAACTGGCCAAGAAGCTGAAGAAGGGCAAGGGCTTCGACCTCGAAGACTTCCGCGACCAGCTGCAACAAATGAAGAACATGGGCGGCCTCGGCGGCCTCATGGACAAACTGCCGAACATCGGTGGCGTGAACCTGGCGCAGATGGGCAACGCCCAGGGCGCGGCTGAAAAGCAGTTCAAGCAGATGGAAGCCATCATCAACTCCATGACCCCGGCCGAGCGCCGCGACCCTGAACTGATCAGCGGCTCGCGCAAGCGCCGCATCGCCATGGGTTCCGGCACTCAGGTGCAGGACATCGGTCGCTTGATCAAGCAGCACAAGCAGATGCAGAAGATGATGAAGAAATTCTCCGCCAAAGGCGGGATGGCCAAGATGATGCGCGGCATGGGCGGTATGTTGCCCGGCGGTGGCATGCCCAAAATGTAAAGAATCCAGGCGCCGGCAGTCATGCCGGTGCTGCCCACGGGGACGTGGGATCTCCAGCCAACCCGCCTTCGGCGGGCGCTGACCGGCCGTTTTCAACGACGGCTTCATGGCAGATCTGAATGGCATGCCGATAGGCGCCGGAAAAAGACATTTGCAAAAGTCCGGATATTCCTTAGAATATGCGGCCTTTCGGGCACCTATGCCCGCTGTGCATTTAGATTTGCAGCACCGACTACAGGAACGATGTTCACATGCTAACAATCCGTCTTGCCCTTGGCGGCTCCAAAAAGCGCCCGTTTTACCACCTGACCGTAACCGACAGCCGCAACCCGCGCGACGGTTCCCACAAGGAGCAGGTTGGTTTCTTCAACCCTGTTGCCCGTGGTCAGGAAATTCGTCTGTCCGTGAACCAAGAGCGCGTAGCCTACTGGCTGAGCGTTGGTGCACAACCTTCTGAGCGCGTTGCTCAGTTGTTGAAGGAATCGGCTAAGGCTGCGGCCTGAGCAATATGAACGCGACGCCAAAAGATGCTGATGATTTGATCGTTATCGGCAAAATCTATTCTGTTCATGGCGTTCGCGGCGAAGTGAAGGTGTATTCCTTTACTGATCCGATCAAAAACCTGTTGGACTACAAAACCTGGACGCTCAAGCGCGAAGGTAGCGTGAAACAGGTTGAGCTGGTCAGCGGACGCGGGAACGACAAGTTCCTGGTCGCAAAGCTCAAGGGTCTCGATGATCGTGAAGAAGCGCGTCTTCTGGCCGGTTATGAGATCTGCGTGCCACGCAACCTGTTCCCTGAACTGACCGACGGCGAGTACTACTGGTACCAGCTGGTGGGTCTGAAGGTCATCGACCAACTCGGGCAATTGCTCGGGAAAATCGATCATCTGCTCGAGACCGGTTCGAACGATGTCATGGTGGTCAAGCCTTGCGTCGGCAGCCTGGATGATCGCGAACGCCTGTTGCCCTATACCGAGCAATGCGTGTTGGCCGTCGACCTGGAGGCAGGCGAGATGAAGGTGGAATGGGATGCGGATTTCTAAACGTGGCTAATTTGCGCGTTGAAGTCATCACATTGTTTCCCGAGATGTTTTCCGCCATCAGCGAGTACGGCATAACCAGCCGCGCGGTGAAACAGGAGCTGTTGCAGCTCACCTGTTGGAATCCGCGGGACTACACCACGGATCGGCATCACACTGTGGATGATCGCCCGTTTGGCGGTGGTCCGGGCATGGTGATGAAGATCAAGCCCCTGGAAGACGCTCTGGTTCAGGCCAGAACCGCAGCCGGGGAGGGCGCGAAGGTGATTTACCTGTCGCCCCAAGGCCGTCAGCTGACTCAGTCGGCGGTACGCGAGCTGGCGAATTTGGATGCATTGATCCTCATTGCCGGCCGTTATGAAGGCATTGACGAGCGTTTCATTGAAGCTCATGTCGATGAAGAGTGGTCGATTGGCGACTATGTACTGTCTGGCGGCGAGCTGCCGGCGATGGTCCTGATCGATGCGGTTACACGACTGCTGCCTGGAGCTTTAGGGCATGCAGATTCCGCTGAGGAAGATTCCTTTACGGATGGTCTGCTGGATTGCCCGCACTACACCCGACCGGAGGTGTATGCGGATCAGCGTGTTCCCGACGTGTTGCTAAGTGGCAACCACGCGCACATCCGGCGTTGGCGTTTACAGCAGTCCCTTGGTCGGACCTATGAACGACGCGCCGATCTTCTGGAAAGCCGCTCGCTTTCTGGAGAAGAGAAGAAGCTGCTCGAGGAATACATCCGCGAGCGGGACGATAGTTAACAACGTATCGATGGTAAGTCCGACGACTTGCCTTAGGAGCACAGCATGACTAACAAAATCATCCTTGCACTCGAAGCAGAGCAGATGACCAAAGAAATCCCTACCTTTGCCCCGGGCGACACCATTGTCGTTCAGGTGAAAGTGAAGGAAGGTGACCGTTCCCGTCTGCAAGCGTTCGAAGGCGTCGTTATCGCCAAGCGTAACCGTGGCGTGAACAGTGCTTTCACCGTTCGTAAAATCTCCAACGGTGTTGGCGTAGAGCGTACTTTCCAGACCTACAGCCCGCAAATCGACAGCATGGCCGTGAAACGTCGTGGTGACGTGCGTAAAGCCAAGCTGTACTACCTGCGTGACCTGTCCGGTAAAGCAGCTCGCATCAAGGAAAAACTGGCTTAAGTCAGCTTCCGATGCAAAAAAAGCAGCCTGCGGGCTGCTTTTTTGTTGCCTGCGATTTGGTCTTTGCGCACCCTGCATGCCTTAGTCCTCCATTTCGATGCCGCCTACATTCGCATCCTTCATGAGTTTTTATGCCAGCCATCGACCACCCGCTGATTGACCAGTTTCTCGATGCCTTGTGGCTGGAGAAGGGCCTGTCCGATAACACCCGCGATGCCTATCGCAGTGACTTGGCACTGTTCAACGGCTGGTTGCAGGAAAAAGGCCTGGAACTGGCCAACGCCGGGAGGGAGTTGATCCTCGATCACCTGGCATGGCGTTTGGAACAGAACTACAAGCCGCGATCTACGGCACGGTTTCTCTCCGGTTTGCGTGGGTTTTATCGCTATTTGCTGCGGGAAAAACTGATCGCGGTCGATCCGACCTTGCGCGTGGAAATGCCGCAACTGGGGCGACCACTGCCTAAATCCCTGTCGGAAGCCGATGTGGAGGCGCTGCTGGCGGCACCGGACCTCAGCGAAGCCATTGGTCAACGCGATCGGGCCATGTTGGAGGTCTTGTACGCTTGCGGCCTGCGTGTCACCGAGTTGATCAGCTTGACGCTGGAGCAGGTCAACCTGCGTCAGGGCGTGTTGCGGGTGATGGGCAAGGGCAGCAAGGAGCGCCTGGTACCGATGGGCGAAGAGGCGATTGTCTGGGTCGAGCGTTACATGCGTGATGCCCGCCACGAACTGTTGGCTGGGCGCCCCAGCGACGTGTTGTTCCCGAGCCTGCGCGGTGAGCAGATGACCCGCCAGACCTTCTGGTATCGCATCAAGCACCAGGCCAAAGTGGCCGGGATCGGTAAATCCCTCTCGCCCCACACCTTGCGCCACGCCTTCGCCACGCATCTGCTCAATCACGGCGCTGACCTGCGGGTGGTGCAGATGCTGCTGGGTCACAGCGATTTGTCCACTACCCAGATCTACACGCATGTTGCCCGGGCACGGTTGCAGGACCTGCACGCCAAACATCACCCGCGTGGTTGAATGAAAAAGCTCGTGGGAGCAAGCCTTGCTTCCACAAAAGAAGCATCCACCAACGCCTTGTATCACCGGCATTCGGCCTCGCTGGCCTTATGTGGTAGGCTTTGCCGGTTTGCACAGTGGGCGGCCGGAACCCGAATCTGCGGGTCGGCGTTTCCCCGTCCCATTTGTTCGCCTCAGGAGTCCCCATGCGTTTGATCCAGATGTTTACCGCCGCCGCCATCGCGTTGGCCAGTACCTTTGCCATCGCCGACGACGCGGCCGACAAGGCTATCCGCAAGAGCCTGGAAAACCTTCAGCTCGAGGTGCCGATCGAAGCCATCTCCGCCAGCCCCATGTCTGGCCTGTATGAAGTCAAGCTCAAGGGTAGTCGGGTGCTTTACGCCAGCGCCGATGGTCAGTACATCGTCCAGGGCAACCTGTTCGAGCTCAAGGATGGCAAGCCGGTCAATCTTACCGAGATCACCGAGCGCCAAGGTATTTCCAAACTGATCAACGAGATTCCGGTTGCTGAAACCGTGGTCTACCCGGCGGTCGGCGAAACCAAATCCCACATCACTGTGTTCACCGACACCACCTGCCCGTATTGCCACAAACTGCATGCCGAAGTGCCTGAGCTGAACAAGCGCGGTATCGAAGTGCGCTATGTTGCGTTCCCGCGCCAGGGCCTGGGCTCGCCGGGTGATGAGCAGTTGCAGGCGGTCTGGTGCTCCAAGGACAAGAAAGCGGCCATGGACAAAATGGTCGATGGCAAAGAAATCAAGGCCGCCAAGTGCGAGAACCCGGTTTCCAAGCAGTTCGCCCTCGGCCAGTCCATCGGTGTGAACGGTACGCCGGCCATCGTCTTGGCAGACGGCCAGGTGATTCCGGGCTACCAGCCGGCGCCACAAGTGGCCAAACTGGCCCTTGGCGCGAAATGATCATGGGCGGTCCGTTCCTGAAGATCATGGCTCGGCGAAAACTTTCGTCGGGCCGTTAAACACTAAGTCGCGTTGCTGCGCGGCTGTATTTCACGGCCGACCTTGCGTCGGCCGTTTCATGGGGAGTCAAGAGTGAATCCGGTCAAAGTAGGCATCTGTGGGTTAGGTACCGTCGGTGGCGGCACCTTCAACGTACTTCAGCGCAACGCCGAGGAAATTGCTCGTCGTGCCGGGCGTGAAATCGAAGTGGCACAAATTGCCATGCGCACGCCAAAGCCTCAGTTCCAGACGACCGGTATTGCGATTACCAACGATGTCTTCGAAGTGGCCACGAACCCTGAGATCGATATCGTCATAGAGCTGGTGGGCGGCTATACCGTTGCCCGCGAGTTGGTACTCAAGGCCATCGAGAATGGCAAGCATGTGGTCACCGCGAACAAAGCGCTTATCGCTGTTCACGGTAATGAGATTTTCGCCAAGGCCCGTGAAAAGGGCGTGATCGTGGCTTTTGAAGCCGCCGTGGCCGGTGGTATCCCGGTGATCAAGGCCATCCGCGAGGGCCTGTCGGCCAACCGTATCAACTGGGTCGCCGGGATTATCAACGGCACCGGTAACTTCATCCTCACCGAGATGCGCGAGAAGGGTCGCACCTTTGAGGACGTACTCGCCGAAGCCCAAGCCCTGGGTTACGCCGAAGCTGATCCAACCTTCGACGTGGAAGGCATCGACGCGGCGCACAAGCTGACGATCCTGGCGTCCATCGCCTTTGGTATTCCGCTGCAGTTCGACAAGGCCTACACCGAAGGCATCACCAAGCTGACCACCGCTGACGTGAACTACGCTGAGGCCCTGGGCTACCGCATCAAGCACTTGGGCGTGGCCCGCAGCACCGCCAGTGGCATTGAACTGCGCGTGCACCCGACGCTGATCCCGGCCGACCGGCTGATCGCCAACGTCAACGGTGTGATGAACGCGGTGATGGTCAACGGCGATGCCTGCGGCTCGACGCTGTTCTACGGTGCTGGCGCCGGCATGGAGCCAACCGCTTCTTCGGTGGTGGCCGACGTGGTGGATGTGGTGCGCGCCATGACCTGCGACCCGGAAAACCGTGTGCCGCACCTGGCCTTCCAGCCGGACTCGCTGTCGGCTCATCCGATTCTTCCGATCGAAGCGTGCGAAAGTGCCTACTACTTGCGCATCCAGGCCAAGGACCATCCGGGCGTGCTGGCCCAAGTGGCGAGTATCCTCTCGGAGCGCGGCATCAACATCGAGTCGATCATGCAGAAGGAAGTCGAGGAGCATGACGGCCTGGTGCCGATGATTCTGCTGACGCACCGTGTGGTCGAGCAGCGCATCAACGACGCAATCGCTGCGTTGGAGGCTCTCCAGGACGTCGTTGGCCCTGTGGTCCGTATTCGCGTTGAACATTTGAACTGAAGCAGCTCCAAGCGGCAAGCGGCAAGCTCCAAGTTAAAAGCAGCCCCGCTTTTACTTGTAGCTTGTGGTTTGCAGCTTGAAGCCCAAACCAAAGGTTTGCCTTTATGCGCTATATCAGCACCCGCGGCCAGGCACCGGCCCTGAATTTCGAAGATGTCCTGCTGGCCGGTCTGGCCACGGATGGCGGCCTTTATGTGCCGGAAAGCCTGCCGCGCTTCACCCAGGAAGAAATCGCCTCCTGGGCCGGCCTGCCGTATCACGAGCTGGCATTCCGGGTGATGCGCCCGTTCGTCACCGGTAGCATCCCGGACGCCGATTTCAAGAAAATTCTAGAAGAGACCTATGGCGTCTTTTCCCACAACGCCATCGCACCGTTGCGTCAGCTCAACGGTAACGAGTGGGTGATGGAGCTGTTTCACGGCCCGACCCTGGCATTCAAGGACTTCGCCCTGCAATTGCTCGGTCGCCTGCTCGACTACGTGCTGCAAAAGCGTGGCGAGCGCGTGGTCATTGTCGGTGCCACCTCTGGCGACACCGGTTCGGCCGCCATCGAAGGCTGCAAGCATTGCGAGAACGTCGACATTTTCATCCTGCACCCGCACAACCGTGTTTCGGAAGTGCAGCGTCGGCAGATGACGACGATTTTCGGCGAAAACATCCACAACATCGCCATCGAAGGCAACTTCGATGACTGCCAGGAGATGGTCAAGGCCAGTTTCGCCGACCAGAGCTTCCTCAAGGGCACACGGTTGGTGGCGGTGAACTCGATCAACTGGGCGCGGATCATGGCTCAGATCGTTTATTACTTCCACGCGGCCCTGCAACTGGGCGGCCCGGCGCGTTCGGTGTCGTTCTCGGTGCCGACCGGCAACTTCGGCGATATTTTCGCCGGTTACCTGGCGCGCAACATGGGGCTGCCGATCAACCAATTGATCGTCGCCACCAATCGCAACGACATCCTGCACCGCTTCATGAGCGGTAACCAGTACGTCAAGGAAACCCTGCACGCCACGTTGTCGCCTTCCATGGACATCATGGTGTCGTCGAACTTCGAGCGCCTGCTGTTCGACCTGCACGGTCGCAATGGCGCGGCGATTGCCGGTCTGATGGACAGTTTCAGGCAGGGCGGTGGTTTCAGTGTCGAGCCTGAGCGCTGGACCGAAGCCCGCAAGCTGTTCGACTCGCTGGCGGTGGACGATGCGCAAACCTGTGAAACCATTGCCGAGGTGTTCGAGCAAAGCGGTGAATTGCTCGATCCGCACACGGCCATTGGCGTGAGAGCCGCCCGTGAGTGCCGTCGCAGCCTGGACATCCCGATGGTGATCCTGGGCACCGCTCACCCGGTCAAGTTTCCGGAAGCGGTGGAGAAAGCGGGCGTAGGAAAAGCGCTTGAGCTACCTGCACATCTTTCTGATTTGTTTGAGCGAGATGAGCGTTGCACCGTGTTGCCTAACGACCTGAAAGCCGTGCAGGCCTTTGTCAGTCAGCATGGCAACCGCGGCAAGCCTCTCTGACCGCTGAAACCTGTCACATTTTGAAGCCCGTCTCCTGACGGGCTTTCTTGTTTCTGCATGCCAAACTGGTCGGGTTTTCGCCCTTGGAGGGACGGGCGAGTAATCTCGAAGGAACTGCAGATGTTGTTTTTTACCCGATACAAACCGGCGTGGAGCTGGATGATAGGCCTGGGCCTGATGTACTGGGCGCAGTGGGGCGGCGCGGCACAGTTGGCGGCCTTCGAAGGGCCTGCGTTCGATCCCGGCGAGCGGCTGCTGCTGGACGCGCAAGAACTGAAGTGGATCAAGGAGAACCCGCGGGTCATCGTGGCCTCGATGCAATTTCCGTTGTTCCTGTTCAAAAACGAGCTCGGGCAGTGGAACGGGCTGAACAACGACATTCTCCAGCGCATTGCGCAAATGACGGGTCTTGAGTTCGTGCATCGGGAGTTATTCTCCCCCGGTCAGTTGCTGACGATGCTGGAGAATGGCGAGGCCGACATGACAACCACCATGGCGATGAACGACGAACGTAGGAATTTCCTGAATTTCAGCCATGCATTTGGCGGTTCCGGCTGGGTATTTGTCGGACGTGACGGGGGGGAGGCGCTCCATTCGCTGGAACAGCTCAAGGGCAAGGTCCTGGCTTTGCCGGCTCGGCATGCGTTGGAGGCGGAAATCAGGCGTGACTATCCGGCCATCGAGTTGCGCACGGTCAAGACGTATGGGGAGGCGAGGGCACTGGTGGAGAGCCGGGAAGCCTATGCCACCATCGAAAATGAAACCGGGGTGCATCTTTATCCGGTGGGGCAGTTGCAAGTAGGAAGAAACCTTGAGGGCAAGTGGGAACCGGACTATCTGGCTGTGCGCCAGGATCTTCTGCCGTTGTTGAGTATTCTGAATAAAGCGCTGGAAGCCTTTCCGGCCGAAGAAATGCGGGTGCTGCGCTCCAAGTGGCTGGCGGGCGTTGCGCCCGCCCAGGCGCCGTCGATCTGGCGCCGCGTTTCCCGCTGGGGTTACTGGTGTGTGGTCGGGGTCAGTGTGTTCGCTCTGCTGTCCCTGCTATGGAGCCGCCGCCTGCAGATACAGATCGATCAGCGCCTCAAGGCCGAGGCTGTCCTCAAAGACCAGTTGATGCTTCAGAGAGCCTTGATGGATGCCATTCCCGATCCGATTTTTATCCGTGATCTGGAAGGGCGCCTGATCATGTGCAACAAAAGTTACGAAGACCAGTTTGCAACCCGCTTCGAAAAACTGCGGGGTACGCGGTTGACGGACTCCGCGGCGTTTCCTCCAGCCACTGCCGAGTTGCTGCATGGGGAGATGATGGAGCAATTGCGAACCGGCCAGTCTCGATTCGTCGACCGTCAATTGATGTTCCGCAGCGGATTGCGGGATATCTACCATTGGTCGGTGCCTTTCTACGGGGCCGATGGGCAACTGCGCGGTCTTTTAGGGGGGTGGATCGATGTAGGGCGTCGGTGGCGCCGTTGCGACAAATTCCTGGCTTGATACAGAACGCTCGCAACGAACATTGGCTCAGGTAAAGTCTGTTGTTTACCTGTCATATTGGACGCGCATGCTCGGTCGAACAGGTTTGAAGAGCGCCGGCTGGCGCTCCGACGAACTTTCTGCTGCGGCTCACGGTCACTTACTGTGAACACGCAGTTGTTTTCAGACTATTGAAGGGTGAGCGAATGGAAAGTATCAGCCTATTGCTGGGTGAGGCTTTGAGCCCGTATCAGGTCACGCTGACTCCCTCTGGCGCCAAGGGCAAATGCCTGGTGACGCTGAAGAATGCCTTGGGAGCCATTATGGTCGAGCGCGTATTCAATCAGGCCCAATTGACCGATAAGCGCCAACTGACGGACGTGGTCGATGGCCTGCATCGCGATGTACTGATTGCCGAGGGCCGCTTGGAGCCCTGTGTGATCGCGGCGCTGCGTAATCTGGCGCGCGACAAGGTCATGGCCGTCCCGAATTGAACGATATTTTGTGGGAACCTTCCTACGTCCTGATGAGTCAGATCTTTTACCAACAAGATCAAGCATTGTGCTCCGGTGCTTGTCGCTTGTTGTACGGACCCTGAATGGTCACGTTTAACCCCGAGTCGTCTCCCCACTTCTCGGGGTTTCTTTTGCCTGGCGTTTAACGCTGCGGCGGGTATTTTGTGAAGTTCAAATGGCCCCGTCCGTGCGCAATTGGGTGATCTGTTGCGCATCGTAGCCCAGCTCTCCGAGTACCTGTGCGTTGTGTTCCCCCAGCCCTGGTCCGACCCATTCGGATGTACCCGGTGTGTCGGACAGTTTCGGTACGATGCCCGGCATCTTGAACGCCTTGCCGTCCGGCAACTTGGCCTGCAGAAACATTTCACGGGCCAGGAACTGCGGGTCGCTGAACATATCCTCGGCGCTGAATATCCGGCTGGCCGGCACCCCGGCCTGGTTCAACTGCTCGATAACGGCATCGAGCGGCAGTGAATTGACCCAGCGATCAATGACCCCGTACAACTCGTCACGGCGGCTGTCGCGACCATCGTTGCTGGCCAGTTGCGGGTCATTGGCCAGGTCGTCACGGCCGATGATCTGCATGAACCGCTTGAAGATCGCATCGCCGTTGGCGCCAATTTGCACGTGCTTGCCGTCGGCGCTGGTGTGGATAGACGACGGGGTGATGCCGGGCATGATATTGCCGGTGCGCTCGCGGATGAAACCGAACACGTCGAACTCCGGCACCATGCTTTCCATCATGGCGAAAATGGCTTCGTACAGCGCCACATCGACCACTTGTCCGGTTCCGCCGTTGACCTCGCGGTGACGCAGGGCCATCAGTGCGCCAATCACGCCCCAGAGGGCGGCGATGGAGTCGCCGATGGAAATCCCGGTGCGTACCGGCGGTCGGTCCTCGAACCCGGTGATGTAGCGCAGGCCGCCCATGGACTCACCCACCGCGCCGAACCCGGGCTGATCTTTCATCGGCCCGGTCTGGCCGAAGCCTGAGAGCCGCACCATCACCAGTTTCGGGTTCAGGGCATGCAATACATCCCAACCCAGGCCGAGCTTTTCCAGCACGCCGGGGCGAAAATTCTCGATCAGGATGTCGGCTTCACCGATCAGTTTTTTCAGAATCGTCAGGCCGTCGGGGTGCTTCAGGTTTAGCGTCAGGGATTTCTTGTTGCGTGCCTGCACGAACCACCACAACGATGTCCCTTCATACAGCTTGCGCCACTTGCGTAACGGATCGCCGCCGTCGGGCGATTCGATCTTGATGACCTCTGCACCGAATTCACCGCAGATCCGCGAGGCAAAAGGCCCGGCGATCAAGGTGCCGAGTTCGATGACTTTGACGCCCGCAAGGGGTTTGGCAGTAAGCGACATGATGGATCCTGTAGGACAAAGGCAGAACGAATAGAGCGTTTTATCATAGGCCAGCGTCAGTCGCCGCAGGTTGATGGTCGGCAATTCGTGGATTGCCCGCGTCATCGGTTAGACTTGCCGCCTTTCCTCGTATCAAGAAGCCCGTTCATGGCCCAGCCGTCCACGACCTATAAGTTTGAACTGAACCTCACCGACCTCGACCGCAATGTGTACGAGAACGTGAAGCAGACCATCGCCCGCCATCCTTCGGAAACCGAGGAACGCATGACTGTGCGTCTGCTGGCTTATGCTTTCTGGTACAACGAGCTGCTGGCGTTTGGTCGTGGTCTGTCAGATGTCGATGAACCTGCGCTGTGGGAAAAAAGCCTGGATGACCGTGTGCTGCACTGGATCGAAGTCGGCCAGCCCGACGCCGATCGCCTGACCTGGTGCTCGCGTCGCACCGAACGCACCAGCCTGCTGGCCTATGGCAGCCTGCGGGTTTGGGAAGGCAAGGTGATCCCGGCGGTCAAAAACCTGAAAAACGTCAACATCGCCTCTGTGCCTCAGGAAGTGCTCGAAACCCTGGCCCAAGACATGCCCCGCGTCATCAAGTGGGATGTGATGATCAGCGAAGGAACGATTTTCGTGACCGACGACCGTGGGCAGCATGAAGTCCAGTTGCAATGGTTGCTGGGCGAACGTGGTTGATCCATTGACCCGGTATTGAGGTTCATTGTGGCGAGGGAGCACGTTCCCTAGCCACGATTCCCACGACTTGTAGAGAAATGTCCGTCACCCCATGCGAATAGAACCCCGCCAGCTGCCCGACACCCTGCCGTTTCTCGGTGACCTGCCGCCCCTGTTGACCCGCCTGTATGCGGCGCGTGGCGTGCAGTCCGAGGCTGAACTGGACAAGAGCCTGGCGCGCTTGATTCCCTACCAGCAGCTCAAAGGCATCGACGCAGCGGTGGACCTGCTGGTGGTGGCGCTGGAGCAACGCCAGCGGATCCTGATCGTCGGCGACTTCGATGCCGACGGCGCGACGGCCAGCACGGTAGGCATGTTGGGGTTGCGCCTGCTCGGTGCGGCCCATGTCGACTATCTGGTGCCCAATCGCTTCGAATACGGCTACGGGCTGACCCCGGAAATCGTCGAAGTCGCCCTGGCCCGCGAGCCGCAATTGCTGATCACGGTGGATAACGGCATTTCCAGCGTGGAAGGCGTGGCGGCGGCGAAAGCGGCGGGGCTCAAGGTGCTGGTCACCGACCACCACTTGCCGGGCCTCGAACTGCCGGCGGCCGATGCCATCGTCAACCCGAACCAGCCGGGCTGTGAATTCCCGAGCAAGGCACTGGCCGGTGTCGGCGTGATTTTTTATGTGTTGATGGCTTTACGGGCTCGTCTGCGCAGCCTGGGCTGGTATGCCAGCAAACCCCAGCCGAACATTGGCGAATTGCTGGACCTGGTGGCCCTGGGCAGTGTGGCCGACGTGGTGCCTCTGGACGCCAATAACCGGATCCTGGTGCACCAGGGCCTGGAACGGATTCGTGCCGGGCGTGCCCGCCCCGGTATCAAGGCCATCCTGGAAGTGGCCAAGCGCGATCATTCGCGTATTACCTCCACGGACCTCGGATTTATCCTCGGCCCGCGTCTGAATGCGGCAGGGCGGCTGGACGACATGAGCCTGGGCATCGAATGCCTGCTCACCGACGACGCGGCGCTGGCCCGGGAGATGGCCGCGCAACTGGACGGCATGAACCAGGACCGAAAATCCATCGAGCAGGGCATGCAGCGTGAAGCCCTGGCCCAGCTCAAGGACCTGCCGGTGGAGTCGATGCCGTTCGGTTTGTGCCTGTTCGATCCACAGTGGCACCAAGGGGTCATCGGCATCCTTGCCTCGCGCATGAAAGAGCGCTATTTCCGTCCGACCATTGCCTTTGCCGATGCGGGAGACGGCTTGCTCAAGGGCTCGGGCCGCTCGGTACCGGGTTTTCACATTCGCGATGCGCTGAGCGTGGTGGCGGCGCAGCATCCGACCCTGATCAGCAAATACGGAGGTCACGCCATGGCGGCGGGGCTGACGTTGCCGGAGGCGAATTTTCCGTTGTTCGCCGAGGCTTTCGACGCTGAAGTGCGTAGGCAATTACGTGAAGAAGACCTGACCGGGCGCCTGTTGTCGGACGGTACCCTGGCGGTGGAAGAGTTTCACCTGGAGCTGGCCCGGGCACTGCGCCACGCCGGGCCTTGGGGCCAGCATTTTCCGGAGCCGATGTTCCACGGAGTGTTCCAATTGGTGGAGCAGCGGGTGGTGGGTGAACGACACTTGAAGGTGGTGCTCAAGAGCGAATGCGGCTCGGTGAAGCTCGACGGCATTGCCTTCGGCATCGACCGCGAGATTTGGCCAAACCCCACTGTGCGCTGGGTCGAATTGGCCTACAAACTCGACCTCAACGAGTTCCGCGGCCAGGAAACGGTGCAGTTGATGATTGCTCATATCGAACCGCGGTAGGCTCGAATACTAATCTGCTGGATGGCGACTCCTTGTGTGGGAGTAAGGCTTGCCCGCGCTGAAGGCGATGCGGTCTTTCAAAGAACAAGATGCCAGTTTCGCGAGCAAGCTTTGCTCCCACAGAGTAACCAGGGCCGGTTTTTAATTCTGAACCCTCCCTCATCCCAGGTTGTCGACTAGGCTCTAAGCACTGCTTGATAGCCGTTGTGACGTCTTGTCGATTTTCTTTGCCCGCGGGGTCGGGTGTTGCACCTTTTGTCACTCGTCGACTTTTCAAACAGAACCCTGGAGCCTGCCCACTGATTCGAGAGGTGCCCCATGAGTCTGCTGTTGGAACCCTATACCCTTCGCCAATTGATCCTGCCCAATCGCATCGCGGTATCGCCGATGTGCCAGTATTCGAGTGTCGATGGCTTGGCCAACGACTGGCACCTGGTGCACCTCGGCAGCCGCGCCGTGGGCGGCGCCGGCCTGGTGTTCACCGAAGCCACCGCGGTCACCGCCGACGGTCGCATCACCGCCCAGGACCTGGGGCTGTGGAACGATGAACAGATCGAGCCCCTGCAACGCATCACCCGTTTCATCACCGCTCAAGGCGCCGTGCCGGGCATTCAATTGGCCCACGCCGGACGCAAGGCCAGCACTTGGCGACCCTGGCTGGGCAAACATGGCAGTGTGAAGCCCGAAGATGGCGGCTGGGTTCCGGTTGGCCCGTCGCCGATTGCCTTCGACCCGCAGCACACCCCGCCGGCCCAGTTGGACGAAGGGCAGATCGCCGGTGTGCTCCAGGCGTTTGTGGATTCAGCCAAGCGCGCCCTGACGGCCGGTTTCAAAGTGGTCGAGGTCCACGCCGCCCACGGCTATCTGCTGCATCAATTCTTGTCTCCCTTGAGCAATCAGCGTCGCGATCAATATGGCGGCTCGTTCGAGAACCGCATCCGGCTGGTACTGCAAGTGACCGAAGCGGTCAGGGCCGTGTGGCCTGAAGAGTTGCCGGTGTTCGTTCGCGTATCGGCCACCGATTGGGTCGAGGATGGCTGGAACCCGGATGAAACCGTGGCGCTGGCGCGGCGATTCAGGGCGCTGGGGGTGGACCTGATCGATGTGTCATCGGGTGGCACTGCCGCCAATGCGGAAATTCCGACCGGCCCGGGTTACCAGACGCGCTTCGCCGAACGGGTGCGCAAGGAGTCGGAAATCGCCACCGGCACTGTCGGCATGATTACCGAACCGGCCCAGGCCGAGCACATCCTGCGCACCTGCCAGGCAGACATTATTTTCCTGGCCCGTGAATTGTTGCGTGATCCGTACTGGGCCCTGCACGCCGATGATGACTTGGGCGGACGCAAGGCTGTGTGGCCGGCGCAGTACCAGCGGGCGACGCATCGGGAGCAGCCGATTCGTGAGTCGGATTTACGGGACTGAGCGCCCGTTTGAAACAAAAAAGCCCCGGTCGTTTTGGCCGGGGCTTTTGTTTGTCTGGATGAATATTCGGTGGTTTTACCGGCCTCATCGCGAGCAGGCTCGCTCCCACAGTGGATGGGTGTTGTTCACAGAGTTTGTGACCCACACCGTACTTTGTGGGAGCGAGGCTGCTCGCGATAGGGCCGGTCCAGGTTCAGGGATACTTACGCTTATCCGGCGCCGGTGGGAAGTACTGATACAGCCAGGTCTCGCTCAAGGTTTGGTCCTTGGTGCGAATGAACAGGCGCATCTGTACCGGGTCCACGCGGTCATCGGTCGGGTACCAGTCGAAGGTGATGCGGTAGCCCTTGATCGCATCGAGTACCAGCACGTTGAAGTCCTTCACCTCGCCGTGGGAGCAGGTCACCACCGGTTCGATGTCAGTGCCCGGCGGCAGCTGGTCGAGGCCGCCGCCGCTGAAGTCCACGGCAAAGCGGCGCGCCCAGACGGTTGGGTAATGCTCGCCCGGTGCCCAGCCTTCGATGAAGCCGCCCATGCCCGAACGGGTCGCGTTGACGTGCGCCAAGTCCGTGCTCACCGGGGGCAAGGCGCTCCAGTAGAGCTTATAGCCATAGTTCAGAGAATCACCGGCGGCGACCGGTTTTTTCGGCGTCCAGAATGCGACGATGTTATCCAGGGTTTCGCCGGTTGTCGGAATTTCCAGCAGATCGACAGAGCCTTCGCCCCAGGCCGTTGTAGGTTCGACCCACAAGCTTGGGCGCTTGCTGTACCAGTCCACGGTGTCCTGGTAGCTGGCAAAGTCATGGTCGGTCTGCACCAGCCCGAAGCCCTTCGGGTTCTTGTCGACGAAGGCGTTGAATTGCAGGGTAGCGGGGTTGTTCAGCGGACGGCAGACCCACTCGCCATTGCCGCGCCACATGGCCAGCCGGTCGGAATCGTGAATTTGCGGGTGAATGGTGTCGCACATGCGCCGCTCGGCGGTGCCGCAGCTGAACATGCTGGTCATCGGTGCAATGCCCAGTTGTTCGATGGCGGTACGGGCATTGATATGCGCATCGACCTCCATCACGACCCGAGTGGGCTGGCAATCGATGTCAAAACGATAGGCACCGGTGGCACTCGGGGAGTCGAGCAGGGCATAGACCACAAAACGGGTGCTGTTCTTGTCCGGGGTTTCGAACCAGAACTTGGTGAAGTCCGGGAATTCCTCACGCTGCTTGGCGTACGTGTCGATGGCCAAGCCACGGGCTGACAGCCCGTACTGGCCGCTGGCGTCCACGGCGCGGAAATAACTGGCCCCCAGAAACGAAACGATGTCGTGCCGGTCCAGCTCCGGAGCCTTGAACACCCGGAACCCCGAGAACCCCAGGTCACCCGTCAGCTGCGAGGTGTTGACCGTGGTTTTTTCGTAGTTGAACAGCTCCGGGCGAAAGTGCACTTCACGGGCCAGGCGGGTTTTCGGGTCGACGCTGTACATGCGCACCGGTTGCTTGAAACCCATGCCGACATGGAAGAACTGCGCGTCCAGTTGCCCGTTGAGGTCATTCCACAACGAGTGGTTGGCGTCGTACTGGATGGCGTTGAACTGCAAGGGTGACATCTGGGCCAGGGTCGGCGGCAACACTTGCTTGGTGTCGACGTAGCGGCTCGAGGCCAATTGCAGGGCCTGATCTTTCAGGGTGTTGAAATCGAATGGGCGGGCTTCGCCATCGGCGGTCTGATCAGCAGCCCAAGCGCGTGCGGCCATGAGCCCGGAGGCCGAAAGCCCGGTGTAGGCGGCGAAGGCCATGGAGGCCTTGAGCAGATTCCTGCGGTGCATAAATACAACCTTTCTCGAAACAATCCCGAGCCGTTCCTGGCAGCAAAGATTGGTAAAGGAGTTCGGACATACCTTTGGCCAAACGCAACGGACGTTAGAACAGATGCCTGAGAGCTGGATCGGTTCACCAAGGCGCAAAATCATAGGGGATATACAGGGGCTGAGAGAACGGAAAGCGAGGTTTAGTCAAATTTTCTTACAGATATTTCTTTTTTTATGAGGATCTCTGCATTTTTTGACTAATTACTCTAAAACTCCCTTTTCACGGTATGAATCATCCCTATTCTTTAGTTTTGATAGGCAGCTGAGCCCTAGGATTCAGCAGGCGCTATCAGGACAATTCGACGTACAGAAGGACAACTCATGACGAAAATACAGGGCATTACCGAAATGCTGGGGCTCTTTCCATGCCTGACCAACGCCCGCAGGACACGACGCCTCAGCGTGGAGGAGTTAAGACTGGTGGAGCGTTATCGGGAGCTGTCGGAAAGCGATCGGATCGCCATGCGCTATCTGGTGGATGCAATGAGGAGTGTTTCAAGGTTTTGATCAATCGTGGTGGTGAACGGCCGGGGCAGGGGGAGCACCGGCCGATATCACTCGGGAACGACGGAGGCCGGCCTGAGCCCGGAACGCTGCAATTGGCGCAGCGTCTCCAGGACAGTGGTGGTGATGGCAGGACGCACATAGGGCAGCCGCGAGCAGGTGTTGCTAACGTTGTCTTGTATTCAATGCTTGAACATCACATGCCGCACCACCGTGTAGTCCTCCAGCCCATACATCGACATATCCTTGCCATAGCCGGAACGTTTCTGACCGCCATGGGGCATTTCGCTGACGAGCATGAAGTGGGTGTTCACCCAGGTGCAGCCGTATTGCAGGCGTGCCGACAGGCGATGAGCACGGCCAATGTCGGCGGTCCACACCGATGAGGCCAGGCCGTAGTCCGAATCGTTGGCCCAGGTCAGCACTTGCGCTTCGTCGAGGAACGGAGTGACGGACACCACCGGCCCGAACACTTCCCGGCGTACGATTTCGTCATCCTGCTGGGCGTCGGCCAGTACCGTTGGTTCGAAGAAGAACCCGTTGCCGTCCACGGTCTTTCCACCGGTGATCAGGCGGATATGCGGCTGGGCGATGGCCCGCTCGACGAAACCGGCCACGCGGTCGCGGTGCTGGGCCGTGATCAGCGGCCCCATCTCGGTGCCTGGTTCTGTTTGCAGGCCGTACTTGATGCTGCTCACCGCGGCGCCGAGTTTCTCGACAAACCTGTCGTAGATACCTTGTTGGGCATAGATGCGGCAGGCGGCGGTGCAGTCCTGGCCGGCGTTGTAAAAACCGAAGGTGCGGATGCCTTCCACGGCTGCGTCGATGTCGGCGTCGTCGAAAATGATCACCGGGGCCTTGCCACCCAGTTCCATGTGTGTGCGTTTGACACTGTCAGCGGTGCTGGAAATGATGTTCGAGCCGGTGGCGATGGAGCCGGTCAGCGAAACCATGCGCACTTTCGCGTGGGTAACCAGCGGGTTGCCGACGGTCTGTCCACGGCCGACCACTACGTTGAGTACGCCGGCCGGGAAAATCTCCGACGCCAGTTCTGCCAGGCGCAACGCCGTGAGAGGGGTTTGTTCCGACGGCTTGAGTACCACGGTATTACCGGCGGCCAGGGCCGGGGCGATTTTCCAGGCGACCATCATCAAGGGGTAGTTCCACGGCGCGATAGAGGCGACTACGCCCACCGGGTCGCGGCGAATCATCGACGTGTGCCCCGGCAGGTATTCGCCGCCCGCCGAGCCGTTCATGCAGCGACTGGCACCGGCAAAGAACCGGAACACATCGGCAATGGCCGGGATTTCGTCGTTCAGCGCGGCGCTCAAAGGTTTGCCGCAGTTGTCCGATTCCAGCTTCGCCAGTTCTTCGCCGTGGGCTTCGATGGCGTCGGCCAGTTTGAGCAGCAGCAGGGAGCGGTCCTTGGGTGGAACCTGCGACCAGCTTTCGAAAGCACTGTCGGCTGCGCGCACGGCAGCATCGACCTGGGCTTCGCTGGCTTCATTGATTTCCACCAGCACTCGGCCCAGCGCCGGGTTGAACACGGCCTGGCCGGGACCTTCGCCGTTCACCAGTTGGCCGTTGATCAGTAGTTTGGTTTGCATGTCCATGTCCTCTTGAATCTTGCTTGTGATCACAGGGGATACTGTTCCACCGTGACATTTATTTCCCACCACTGCCCGCCACGCTCTCGCCCCCGCGGGTCAGGTAATAGGCGCCCAGTATCGGCAGCATGGTCACCATCATCACCAGCATCGCCACCACATTGGTCACCGGCACGTCGCGTGGGCGGCTGAGTTGGTTGAGCAGCCAAAGCGGCAGCGTGCGTTCGTGGCCGGCGGTGAAGGTGGTGACGATGATTTCGTCGAACGACAGCGCAAATGCCAGCATCCCGCCGGCCAGCAGCGCCGAGCCGAGGTTGGGCAGGATGATGTAGCGAAAGGTCTGCCAGCCGTCGGCACCCAGGTCCATCGACGCCTCGATCAGGCTGTGGGACGTGCGTCGCAGGCGGGCGATGACGTTGTTGTAGACGATCACCACGCAAAAGGTCGCGTGGCCCACGATAATGGTGAACATCCCGGGTTCGATCCCCAGGGTCTTGAAGGTGGCCAGCAGCGCAATGCCGGTGATGATCCCCGGCAGGGCAATCGGCAGGATCAGCATCAGCGAAATGCCCTGTTTGCCGAAGAAGTCTCGGCGGTACAGCGCCGCCGAGGCCAGCGTGCCGAGCACCATCGCGATCAGCGTGGCGATGGCTGCGATCTGCAACGACAGTTTGATTGCCTCCAGCACATCCGGGCGCGAGAAGGCGACGCTGAACCACTTCAGGGTCAGGCCCTTGGGCGGAAAGCTGAACGCCGCGTCTTCGGTGTTGAAGGCGTAGAGGACGATGATCATGATCGGGAAGTGCAGGAACACCAGCCCGCCCCATGCCGCGATGCGCAAGCCCCAGGATGCGCGCCCTTGGGATGAAGAGTCAGAGTGCATCGAAAGCCCCCAGGCGCTTGACGATAGACAGGTAAATGGCGATCAGCACGATGGGCACCAGGGTGAACGCCGCGGCCATCGGCATGTTGCCGATGGCCCCTTGCTGGGCGTAGACCATGCTGCCGACGAAGTAGCCCGGCGGGCCCACCAGTTGGGGCACGATGAAATCCCCCAGGGTCAGCGAGAACGTGAAGATCGATCCGGCGGCAATGCCCGGAATCGACAATGGCAAGATGACCTGCAGGAACGTCTGACGCGGCTTGGCGCCCAGGTCTGCCGAGGCTTGCAGCAGCGATGGCGGCAGGCGCTCGAGGGAGGCCTGGATCGGCAGGATCATGAACGGCAGCCAGATGTAGACGAACACCAGAAAACGTCCCAGGTGGGAGGTGGACAGCGTGCTGCCACCCACGCCGGGGATTCCCAGCACAAACTGCAACACCGGTCCCAGGCCCAAATGCTGGACGAACCACTGGGCCACGCCACCCTTGGCCAGTAGCAGCGTCCAGGCATAGGCCTTGACGATATAGCTGGCCCACATCGGCAGCATCACGGCGATGTAGAAAAACGCCTTGGTCTTGCCGCTGGTGTAGCGCGCCATGTAGTAGGCAATCGGGAACGCGACGATGGCGCTGGCGATGGAGACCACGATGGCCATGCTCAAGGTGCGCAGGATGATGTCGAAGTTCGAGGGCTGGAACAGCGCGGCGAAGTTCGCCAGGGTCAGGTCCGGTGTGACCGCCATGGTGAAGTCATCGAAGGTATAGAAGCCCTGCCACAGCAAGGTCAGCAGCGAGCCCAGGTAAATCGCGCCGAACCAGATCAGCGGCGGCACCAGCAGCATCGACAGGTACAGGTTGGGCCGTCGGTACAGCAGGTTGGAAAAGCGTCGCAGCGAACCCGGCGACGGTGTCCGGGCGATGGCCAGTGTGTTCATCTCACACCTCACCGTTGGCGGTGTCGTGCAGCGCAATCATCGCCTCACGGGCCCAGCGCACAGTGAGGCGCTGGCCGGTCTGGTGCTGGGCACTGCTGTCGATCCACTGGGTATTGGCCTGGCTGAGGTTCAGGATCTGGCCGTTCGCAAGTTTCAACTCATAGCGTGTGGCGCTGCCCTGGTACTGGATGTCGTGAAGCAGGCCGTGGACTTCGATTTCATGACCGGCCAACGGGCCTTCGGCAAAACGCACATGTTCCGGGCGGATCGAAAACGGCTGTGGATAACCGCTCAGTTGTTGAGCCAACTCACCGCGAATCACGTTGGAGGTGCCGACGAATTCGGCGACGAAGGTGGTTGCCGGTTTCATGTACAGATTGCGCGGTGTATCGACCTGTTCGATACGGCCCTTGTTAAACACCGCCACGCGGTCGGACATCGACAGCGCCTCGGTCTGGTCGTGAGTCACGAAAATGAACGTGATACCCAACTGGCGTTGCAGTTTCTTCAACTCGCCCTGCATCTGTTCGCGCAGTTTCAGGTCGAGGGCGCCCAGGGGTTCGTCCAGCAGCAACACCCGTGGGCGATTGACCAGCGCGCGGGCCAGGGCTACGCGTTGGCGCTGGCCGCCGGAGAGCTGTACGGGTTTGCGCTCGCCATAACCGCCCAGGGCAACCATCTCCAGGGCCTCATCGGCGCGCTTGATGCGCTCGGCCTTGGCGACGCCTTTGACTTTCAACCCGTAGGCCACGTTGTCGCGCACGTTCATGTGGGGGAAGAGGGCGTAATCCTGGAAAACCGTGTTGACGTCCCGCTGATACGGCGGCAGCCCGGCGGCTTCCTCGCCGTGGATGCGGATCGAGCCAGCACTGGGTTGTTCAAAGCCTGCGATCAGTCGCAGGCAGGTGGTTTTGCCTGAGCCGGAAGGGCCCAGCATGGAAAAGAACTCGCCGTCCTGAATGTCGATTGAAACCCGGTCGACGGCCTTCACTTCGCCGAACAGACGGGAAACCTGGGTGAACTGGACTGCAAGCGTCATGGTGCGGTGCTCCAAAAAGCGCGACTTCTATTGAGTCGTTGGTGGGTTGTGATCGTTCCCACGCTTTGCGTGGGAACGATCACACATGGGGGCTTAGCGCCCGCCCATGATCGCGATGTAGTCCTGGGTCCAGCGGCTGTACGGCACGAACTTGCCGCCCTCGGCCTGTGGGGTTTTCCAGAAGGCGATTTTGTCAAACTGGTCGAAGCCATTGGTCTGGCAGCCCTCGGCGCCCAGCAGTTCGCTGCTCTTGCACGCCGCAGGCACCGCCGGCAAGGAGCCGAACCACGCCGCTACGTCACCCTGGACTTTCGGTTGCAGCGACCAGTCCATCCATTTGTATGCGCAGTTGGGGTGCTTGGCCTCGGCGTGGAGCATCGTGGTATCGGCCCACCCTGTGGCGCCTTCTTTTGGAATGGTCGAGGCGATCGGTTGTTTTTCGTTTATCAGGCCGTTGACCTGATACGGCCAGGCGCCGGACGCCACCACGCCTTCGTTCTTGAAATCGCTCATTTGCACAGTGGTGTCGTGCCAGTAACGATGGATCAGGGGTTGCTGGGCCCGCAGCAGCTCCAGCACAGCCTTGTACTGGGCTTCGTCGAGTTGGTACGGGTCCTTGATGCCCAGCTCAGGCTTGGCGGTCTTGAGGTACAGCGCCGCGTCGGCGATGTAGATCGGGCCATCGTAGGCTTGCACGCGGCCCTTGTTCGCCTTGCCGTCGGGCAAGTCCTGGGCGCTGAACAGCACGCTCCAACTGGTGGGCGCCTGCTTGAACACGTCGGTGTTGTACATCAGCACGTTCGGGCCCCACTGATACGGGGTGCCGTAAGTCTGCTGGTTGACCACGTACCACGGCGCATCCTTGAGGCGCGGGTCGAGGTTTTTCCAGTTGGGGATCAGTGCGGTGTTGATCGGCTGCACGCGCTTGCCGGCAATCAGCCGCAGCGAGGCATCGCCCGAGGCGGTGACCAGGTCGTAGCCGCCCTTGGTCATCAGGCTGACCATTTCGTCGGACGTAGCGGCGGTTTTCACGTTGACCTTGCAGCCGGTGTCCTTCTCGAAGCCGGTCACCCAATCGTAGGCCTTGTCGCTTTCGCCTCGTTCGATGTAACCCGGCCAGGCGACGATATCCAGTTGGCCTTCGCCGGCGCCAATGGCCTTGAGCGGTTCGGCGGCCTGGAGGCTGACGCTGGTCAGCAGCGCCGTGGTGATTGCACTGAGCAATACGGTCTTGTGCGCGTACATGGAAATCCCTCTTGCTTTAATTATGGTCGGGGCAGTGGTTGAACGAGGTAAAGCGCCGTCAGTGGCCTGTTATTAGAGTAGTGCTGCTATTTACAGATGCTGGCCGTGCCGAGCCATGATGTGGCGCACCACGCTGTAGTCCTGGAGCGAGTCACTGGACAGATCTTTCCCATAGCCCGAGCGTTTTAGCCCGCCGTGGGGCATTTCGCTGACCAGCATGAAGTGGCTGTTGATCCAGGTGCAGCCGTACTGCAGTCGCGCCGCCACCTGCATCGCCTTGTCCAGGTTCTGGGTCCACACTGAGGAGGCCAGGCCGTATTCGGAATCGTTGGCCCAGTCCACCGCCTGGCTGAGTTCGTCGAAGCGGGTCACGGTGACGACCGGGCCAAACACCTCGCGCTGGACAATTTCATCGCTTTGCTTGCAGCCGGCCAGCAGCGTGGGCTGGTAATAGAAGCCAGCACCGGAATGCACCGCCGCGCCGGTGATGCGCTCGATATGGGGCTGGCCGAGGGCGCGCTCGACGAAACTGGCGACGCGGTCGCGTTGGCGGGTGCTGATCAGCGGGCCGATTTCATTGTCGGCATCACGCTTGCCGGCAAAGCGCAGGCTGCTGACGGCCGCGCCGAGCTCGGCCACCAGGCGGTCGTGGATGTCGCCCTGGGCGTAGATCCGGCACGCGGCGGTGCAGTCCTGGCCGGCGTTGTAATAACCGTAGGTGCGCACGCCTTCGACCACGGCCTGAATATCGGCGTCGTTGCACACGATCACCGGCGCCTTGCCGCCCAGTTCCAGGTGGGTGCGCTTGAGGGTTTTCGCGGCGGCCTGGAGGATCTTCTGCCCGGTGACGATATCGCCGGTCAGCGAGACCATGCGCACTTTGGGATGGCTGACCAGATGGCTGCCGACACCTTCGCCGCCCCCGCAGATGACGTTGATGACACCCCGCGGCAGGATTTCGGCCAGTGTCGGTGCCAGGGCCAGGATGGACAGCGGCGTGTGCTCCGAGGGCTTGAACACCAGCGTATTGCCAGCAGCCAGGGCTGGAGCGATTTTCCAGGCGGCCATCATGATCGGGTAATTCCACGGTGCAATGGACGCCACTACGCCGATCGGGTCGCGGCGCACCATGCTGGTGTAGCCGGGCAAGTATTCGCCGCTGAGTTGGCCGGTCTGGCAGCGTACCGCGCCAGCAAAGAAACGGAACACGTCCACCGTGGCGCTCAGGTCATCCTGGCGCGCCAGGTGCAACGGTTTACCGCAGTTCAGGGATTCGAGGCGGGCGAGGTGGTCGGCGTTTTTTTCGATGGCGCTGGCGATGTCCAGCAGCAGGTTCGAGCGTTGTTGCGGCGTGGTGCGCGACCATCCGTCGAAGGCGCGGTGGGCGGCCAGGAT
This sequence comes from Pseudomonas sp. LBUM1664, assembly GCF_059695895.1. Taxonomy (NCBI): domain Bacteria; kingdom Pseudomonadati; phylum Pseudomonadota; class Gammaproteobacteria; order Pseudomonadales; family Pseudomonadaceae; genus Pseudomonas; species Pseudomonas sp. LBUM1664. The sequence goes on from NZ_CP166791.1 coordinate 1,304,095, forward strand.
GGCCGCTTCGACCTGCTCGGTGCTGGCCTCGGCGATGTGCACCAATACTTCGCCGGTGGCCGGGTTGAGGATCGGCTCGACAACGCCCTGGCCGGGAACCAGTTCCCCATCGATCAACAACGCGGTACACAACGGAGTTTGCGCGCCAGCCATGTTCGGGTTCTCTTTTGTCGGTGGCCCAGAGGTACGGCCAGCAGTTAAACCACATAACCTTGTGGGAACCAGCAAGAGACTAGTGCGCGGCCCCGAGGACAACAAATTCTAAATACTCAAGGCTGCATTCGATTAAATAGATGGCTTGCGTCCGCCGTGGGGTTGCTCTCGGGCAACGGTCAGAAATGGGTCTACCAGCGCCGGCCGCGCGGTGCCCCGACGCCAGGCCAGGCCGACGTCGAGGGTCTGGCTGAGGTCGGCAATCGGGCGCGCCTCAATGATGTCGCCTTCCAGTGACCATGGGCGGTAAGTCATGTCTGGCTGGATCGACACCCCCAGTCCCGCTGCCACCAGGCTTCGTACCGCTTCGGTCGAGGCGGTGCGCAGCGTGATCTTCGGTTGCAGGCCGGCACCGCGCCACAGGCGCTGAGCATTGCGGTCCATCTCATCGACGTTCAGTTGGATCAGCGGCTCGCGGGCCACGTCGGCCAGGTTGATGCTGTCGTGCTCCAGCAGCGGGTGCTGGGCCGGCAGCCACAAGCGGTGTGGCGAATGCGTCAGCACTTCGGTCTGCAGGGCATGGCGGTCTTCAAGGTTGGAGAGGATCAGTACGCCAATGTCGATTTCGCCGCTCACCAGCAGATGCTCGATATACGGACGTTCATCTTCCATCACGCGGATCGCCACATTGGGGTAGGCGCGCTGGAAGCGGGTCAATAGGTCTGCCAGGTAATAACCGGCGACCAGGCTGGTGACCCCGATGGTGACTTGGCCGGCCACCTGGTCGGTGCTTTGTTGCAGGCTGCGCTTGGCATTGTCGACGGTGGCCAGGATCAGGTGGGCCTGGCGCAGGAATTGATGCCCCTGATGGGTCAGGGTCATGCCTTTGGCGTGCCGGTGGAACAGGTTGACGCCGATTTCCTGCTCCAGTTGCTGGATGGCCAGAGTCAAGGTGGACTGGGAAATAAACGCCGTTTGCGCGGCGGCGGAAATCGAGCCGGTTTCGGCCACGGCGATGAAATGGCGGATCTGACGCAGGGTCATCATGGACGAATACCCGGTGGGCGGTTTTATCGAAGTTCTGGAGTGTATATCGTTTTTTTCGAGGTCGGCTGCAAGCGTCAGGCAACATTTCGAAGCAATCTCTCCGAGGGCCTTGGGGCACTTTCGATCTAGGCTGGTGGCCTTAAAGATCCGGTTAACCCGAATGTGTGGAGGTCGCAAATGAACACCCGTGGATTGCTCGATCAGCTACTCAAGTCCGGCCAGGAAATGTTGCAAAACAAGGCTGGCGGTTCCCAAGGCAAGTCGTCCGGCGGTTTGGGCGGGTTGCTTGGCGGCTCCGGCAACTTGGGCGGAATGCTTTCCGGCGCGGGTGGCGGGGCACTGGCAGCCGGGGCCATGGGCCTGTTGCTGGGCAATAAAAAGGCCCGCAATTTTGGTGGCAAGGCCTTGGCTTATGGTGGCCTGGCCGCATTGGGCGTGATTGCCTATAAGGCTTATGGCAACTGGCAGGCCCAGCAGGGCAGCGCACCGAAAACCGAACCGCAGACCCTGGACCGCGTCCCCCCGGCGCAGGTCGAGCAGCACAGCCAGGCGATCCTCAAGGCGTTGGTGGCGGCGGCCAAGGCCGATGGTCATGTGGACGAGCGTGAGCGGCAGTTGATCGAGGGCGAATTCACCAAACTCGACAGCGACCAGGAACTGCAACACTGGCTGCACGCCGAACTCAACAAACCCCTGGACCCCACCGACGTCGCCCGCGCAGCAAGCACGCCGGAAATGGCCGCAGAGATGTACATCGCCAGCGTGATGCTGGTGGACGAGGAGAATTTCATGGAGAAATCCTACCTCGATGAACTGGCACGCCAGCTCAAGTTGGAACCGGGGTTGAAGGTGGAGCTGGAGAAGCAGGTGCGCCAGGCGGCTCTCTAAACTTGGCCCAAGGGGCTTAACGAAGCCTCGGCGAACTCTCTCCTTGTGGGGGCGGGCTTGCTCCCACATTAGTTTTGGGTTTACTACCGGACCTGCTTCCAACGCATTCCTGTGGCCTCTGAAAATCAGTGAGCCCTTGCAAAACACCCCCTACACCGCCTTATAGAAGCACCGTCACCCTCGGCTATACTCCCCAGTATTTCAAAGTGCCTGAGGTTTTACTGTGAAGAACTGGACGTTGCGCCAACGCATTCTGGCGAGTTTTGCGATGATTATCGCCATCATGCTGCTGATGGTAGTTGTCTCGTATTCACGGTTGTTCAAGATCCAGGACAGTGAAGAAAGAGTGCGAGTCGATGCGGTGCCAGGGGTGTATTACAGCTCCATGATTCGCGGTGGCTGGGTCGACAGTTACGTCCTGACCCAACAGATCGTTGGCTTTTCGGGGAATGGGGAAATCACGTCCGAGGACAAGAGCCGCTTCCAGGGTTTTGAGAAGCATCTGCGCGAAGAAATCCAGAACTACCAAAAACTGATCCAGGACCCTGCCGACCAGGCCTCTTTCGATGAGTTCGAAACCAATCACCATGCGTTCAATCAGGCCGTGGCGAAGGTCTTGGATCTGTATCAGCGCAAGGATTACGAAGGCGCGCGGCTGGCCTTGGAGAAAGAGTTGACGCCGGTATGGATCGACGGCCGCGGGCATTTGAATCGCATCATCGAGCGCAATCGTGAGCTGGCGGAAAAAGCCACCGGGACCATTGGCGATGCGGTGACGGCGGCCAAGGTCGCCATGGGTCTGTCGTTTCTGGTCGCGTTGATCGTCGCCGTCCTCTGCGGCCTGTTGCTGATGCGCGCGATCATGGCGCCGATGAACCGCATCGTGGAGATCCTTGAGATCATGCGCAGCGGCGATCTGAGCGGGCGCCTGAATCTGGCGCGCAAGGACGAATTCGGTGCCGTGGAAACCGGTTTCAACGACATGATGGCCGAGCTGACATCGTTGGTGTCCCAGGCCCAGCGCTCTTCGGTCCAGGTCACTACCTCGGTGACTGAAATCGCCGCCACCTCTCGACAGCAACAGGCCACGGCCACCGAAACCGCCGCCACCACCACCGAGATCGGCGCTACTTCCAGAGAGATTGCCGCCACCTCCCGTGACCTTGTGCGCACCATGATCGAAGTCTCCACTGCCGCCGACCAGGCGTCGGTGGCCGCCGGCTCCGGCCAGCAAGGCCTGGCGCGCATGGAAGAAACCATGCATTCGGTGATGGGTGCAGCCGACCTGGTGAACGCCAAACTGGCGATCCTCAACGAGAAGGCCGGCAACATCAACCAAGTGGTGGTGACCATCGTCAAAGTGGCCGACCAGACCAACCTGCTGTCCCTCAACGCCGCCATCGAGGCCGAAAAGGCCGGCGAGTACGGTCGCGGTTTTGCCGTGGTTGCCACTGAGGTGCGGCGCCTGGCCGATCAGACGGCCGTGGCCACCTACGACATCGAACAAATGGTGCGCGAGATTCAGTCCGCCGTGTCGGCCGGTGTCATGGGCATGGACAAGTTCTCTGAAGAGGTGCGCCGCGGCATGGCCGAAGTGCAGCAGATCGGCGAGCAGCTGTCGCAGATCATCCATCAGGTCCAGGCGCTGGCACCGCGGGTGCTGATGGTTAACGAGGGCATGCAGGCCCAGGCCACCGGTGCCGAGCAGATCAACCACGCGTTGGTGCAATTGGGGGATGCCAGCAGCCAGACAGTGGAGTCCTTGCGCCAGGCCAGTGCGGCCATCGACGAGTTGAGCCAGGTGGCCGTGGGGCTGCGCGGCGGCGTCTCGCGTTTCAAAGTCTGATGAGTGAGTTCGACGCCAGACGTGGCGCCGCACCGGTGGCCCGTCAAACGCTGTTTCTGGTGTTTTGCATCGGTAACGAGCGCTACGCCTTGCAGGCCATCGATGTGGTGGAAGTGCTGCCGTGCCTGTCCCTCAAGCCGATTGCCCGGGCGCCGTCCTGGGTGGCTGGCGTATTTGCCTGGCGCGGGGCGGTGGTGCCGGTAATCGACCTGTGCACCCTGACCTTCGGCCAGAGCGCCGAGGCGCGTACCAGTACGCGGCTGGTGCTGGTGCACTACCGGCCTGACGCGCAGCAAGCGGGGCAGGTGCTGGGGCTGATTCTGGAACAGGCCACCGACACCTTGCGCTGCGACCCGGCGGATTTTCAGCCGTATGGCCTGGACAACCGGCAAGCGCCGTACTTGGGCCCCGTGCGTGAAGACGCCCAAGGGCTGCTGCAATGGGTGCGGGTCAATGACCTGCTCGATGAGTCGGTCCGCGCTGTGTTGTTCCCCACGCCGCCGCTGAACCTCGATGACCGCGAGGCCCGGCCATGAACCAGGACCAGCGTTTTTTCGATTTCCTCAAGGAACGTATCGGCCTGGATGTCACCTCCGTCGGCATTGCCATCATCGAGCGGGCCGTGCGCCAGCGCGTCATTGCTGTGCCTGGGCGAACCGCTGATGAGTATTGGCAATGCCTGCAGCAATCGGCCCAGGAACAGCAAGCGCTGATCGAAGCGGTGATCGTCCCGGAGACCTGGTTCTTGCGTTATCCCGAATCCTTCACGACCCTCGCCAAACTGGCCGTCAAGCGCCTGGCCGAGATCAAGCACCTGCGCGCGCTGCGCATTCTCAGCTTGCCGTGCTCCACCGGCGAAGAACCTTATTCCATTGCCATGGCCTTGCTCGACGCGGGGCTGGGGCCTCATCAGTTCAAGGTGGATGGGCTGGATGTGAGCCCGCTTTCGGTGGCGCGGGCCAAGGAAGCGCGTTACGGCAAAAACTCCTTCCGTGGCGCCGACCTGGCTTTTCGTGATCGGCATTTCAACGCTGAAGATGAAGGCTATCGCCTCAGTGAGCGGGTGCGCGAACAGGTGCGCCTGCAAATGGGCAACCTGCTGGATCCAGCCTTGCTGGCGAACGAAGCACCTTATGATTTTGTGTTCTGCCGCAACTTGCTGATCTATTTCGACCAGCCGACCCAACAGCAGGTGTTCGAGGTGCTCAAGCGCCTGACTCACCAGGACGGCGTGCTGTTTATCGGCCCCGCCGAGGGCAGCTTGTTGGGGCGGCTGGGCATGCGCTCAATCGGGATTGCCCAGTCGTTCGCTTTCAGCCGTCAGGGTGCTCCCGAGCCACAACCGTTGCCGGCCTTGATGCCGACCCCGCTGCCCATTCGTCAGCCGACCCGCGTCGTCCCCCCTGTGGTTCGGCCCCGACCGTTTGCAGGGGCGGCGCCCCTGATTGCCGAACCGAAAAGCAGCGACGCCGCCACGTTGCTGGCCCAAATCGCGGCGCTGGCCAACAGTGGCAAAAGCGCCGAGGCCCGTGCAGCCTGTGAGCAGTATTTGCGCAGCCACGCGCCAAAGGCCCAGGTGTTCTACTGGCTCGGACTGCTCAGCGACATGGCCGGCAACACGCTTGAAGCCCAGGGTTTTTATCGCAAGGCGCTTTATCTTGAACCACAACACGCCGAGGCCTTGGTGCATCTGGCGGCGCTGCTGGCTTCTCAGGGAGACGTGGCCGCAGCCCGTCGATTGCAGGATCGTGCCGCCCGCAGCGAGCGTACGGCTGACAGTGAGCGTAAACGATGAGTGGTTCGGCTTTTGACAACGTCACCCACGACGATGCCCAGGCAATCGACGACTGCTGGAACCGCATCGGGGTTCATGGCGACAAATCGTGTCCGCTGCTGGACGAGCATATCCATTGCCGCAACTGCTCGGTGTACTCGGCCGCCGCCACGCGGTTGCTCGACCGCTATACCCTGCAGCACGACGGCCTGGTCCGGGCGCCGGCGCCAACCGATATCGTCACTCGCTCGCTGCTGATGTTTCGCCTGGGCGAAGAGTGGCTGGGCCTGACCACCCGCAGCCTGGTGGAAGTGGCGCCGGTGCAGCCGATCCATTCGTTGCCCCATCAGCGTTCGCGGGCCTTGCTGGGCGTGGCAAATGTGCGTGGCGCACTGGTGGCCTGTCTGTCGCTGGTGGAGCTGTTGGACCTGGAGCCCGCCGCGGCGGTGATTTCCTCTGGGCGAGTCATGCCGCGCATGTTGATCGTTGCGGCCCGGGGCGGGCCGGTGGTCATGCCGGTGGATGAGGTGGACGGTATTCACGCCATCGACGAACGTATCCTGGCGGGCGCTTCGCAATCGGCGGGCAAATACACCCGCGGCGTGTTGCATTACGGCGGCCGCAGCCTGCGCTGGCTGGATGAAGAACAGCTGCTGTGCGCAGTGACCCGGAGCCTGTCATGACCCCTGATCAGATGCGCGACGCCTCATTGCTGGAGCTGTTCAGCCTGGAAGCCGAAGCCCAGACCCACGTGCTGAGCGCTGGCCTTCTGGCCCTGGAGCGCGACCCGACCCAGGCCGATCATCTTGAGTCGTGCATGCGCGCGGCCCATTCCCTCAAGGGCGCGGCGCGGATCGTCGGGGTAGACGCCGGGGTCAGCGTGGCCCACGTGATGGAAGATTGTCTGGTCAGTGCCCAGGAGCAGCGCCTGATCCTGGGCGCCGAACACATCGACGCCTTGCTGCAAGGCACCGACCTGCTGACGCGTATCGCTACGCCGGGCAACAGTGTCGGCGCCCCGGACGTCGATGCGTATGTGGCACTGATGGGGCGGTTGCTCGACCCCTCCAGTGCGCTGACTCCCGCAGCAGCGCCGCCAAACATCGAGAGGCCTGCCGAGCCCGTCCGTGTAGAGTTACCCGAACCGGAGCCGGTCGCGGCAACAGAACCAGCGCCCAAGACCAAGCGGGTCACCGAAGGTGGCGAGCGGGTCTTGCGGGTCACGGCCGAACGCCTCAACAGCTTGCTGGACCTATCGAGCAAGTCCCTGGTGGAAACCCAGCGCCTCAAGCCTTGGCTGGCGACGATGCAACGACTCAAGCGCCAGCAAAGCAACGGCTTGCGTGCCCTGGAAGAGCTGAACGTGCACCTCAAGGACCACGCCCTGAGCCTGCAAGCCCAGGAAGCTCTTGGCGATGCTCGACGTCTACTGGCCGAAACCCAACAACTGCTGGCGCAGAAAATCGCCGAGCTGGACGAATTCGCCTGGCAGGCTAGTCAACGGGCGCAGGTGCTGTACGACACGGCGCTGGCCTGTCGCATGCGGCCGTTTGCCGATGTGCTTTCGGGTCAGGCGCGGATGGTGAGAGACCTGGGACGCAGCCTGGGCAAACAGGTGCGCCTGGAAATCGAGGGCGAGAAAACCCAGGTCGATCGCGACGTATTGGAAAAACTCGAAGCGCCTCTGACCCATCTGCTGCGCAACGCCGTGGACCATGGCATCGAAACCCCGGAGCAACGCATGCTGGCCGGCAAGCCTGCCGAAGGCCTGATCCGTCTGCGGGTCTCCCACCAGGCCGGTCTGCTGGTGTTGGAGTTGGTGGACGACGGCGCCGGTGTAGACCTGCAGCGGGTGCGCCGTAGCATCGTCGAACGCGGCCTTTCCCTTGAGCAAACCGCCGCCAGCTTGAGCGAAGAGGAGCTGCTGACTTTTCTGTTCCTGCCCGGCTTCAGTCTGCGGGACAAAGTCACCGAAGTGTCCGGGCGCGGCGTCGGCCTGGACGCTGTCCAGCACATGGTCCGGCAATTGCGCGGCGCAGTGGTATTGGAGCAGACGGCGGGCGAGGGCAGTCGTTTCCACCTCGAGGTGCCGCTGACGCTTTCGGTGGTGCGCAGCCTGGTGGTGGAAGTTGGCGATGAAGCGTACGCCTTTCCCCTGGCTCACATCGAACGCATGTGCGACCTGGCCCCAGAAGATATCGTGCAGGTCGAAGGCCGCCAGCATTTCTGGCACGAAGGCCGGCATGTCGGGCTGGTCGCCGCCAGTCAGTTGCTTAATCGTCCGGCGACACAGAGCAGTGGCCAGACCCTAAAAGTCGTGGTGATCCGCGAACGTGAGGCGATCTACGGCGTGGCGGTGGAGCGATTCATCGGCGAACGGACCCTGGTGGTCCTGCCCCTGGACGAACGCCTGGGCAAGGTCCAGGACATTTCCGCCGGAGCCTTGCTGGACGACGGCTCGGTGGTGTTGATCGTCGATGTCGAAGACCTGCTGCGCTCGGTGGACAAGTTGCTCGATACCGGCCGCCTGGAGCGCATCGCCCGTCAAAACCAGACCCAGGCCCCGCGCAAGCGTATCCTGGTGGTGGACGATTCCCTGACCGTGCGCGAGCTGCAACGCAAGCTGTTGCTCAATCGCGGTTACGATGTGGCGGTGGCCGTGGACGGTATGGATGGCTGGAACGCATTGCGCTCGGAGGATTTCGACCTGTTGATCACCGACATCGACATGCCTCGCATGGACGGCATCGAACTGGTGACGCTGTTGCGGCGCGACAACCGGTTGCAATCGCTGCCGGTGATGGTGGTGTCCTACAAGGACCGCGAAGAAGATCGCCGCCGTGGCCTGGACGCCGGAGCCGACTATTATTTAGCCAAGGCGAGTTTCCATGACGACGCATTACTCGACGCCGTGGTCGAATTAATCGGAGGAGCAGGCGCTTGAAGATCGCCATCGTCAATGACATGCCTTTGGCGGTCGAGGCCCTGCGCCGTGCCCTGGTGCTCGAACCGGCGCATCAAGTGGTCTGGGTAGCCGCCAACGGGGCCGAAGCGGTGCAGCGTTGCGCCGAATACACCCCGGACCTGATCCTGATGGACCTGTTCATGCCGATCATGGACGGCGTGGAGGCCACCCGGAGGATCATGGCCGAAACCCCCTGCGCCATTGTGATCGTCACCGGCGACAGCCGGCAGAACGTCCACCGGGTGTTCGAGGCCATGGGCCATGGCGCGTTGGATGTGGTCGATACACCAGCCCTGGGTGTTGGTAGACCCGAGGAGGCGGCGGCACCGTTGCTGCGCAAGATCACCAACATCGGTTGGCTGATCGGCGAGCGCGGCAACCGTGAGCGCGCCGCGCCGGCTGCCCAGCGCGCTTCGGTGTCGCGCAACAGCCTGGTGGCCATCGGCTCGTCGGCGGGCGGGCCGGCGGCGCTGGAGGTCCTGCTCAAGGGACTACCACGCCACTTTGCCCCGGCCATTGTGCTGGTGCAGCATGTGGACGAGGTCTTCGCCGCGGGCATGGCCGAGTGGCTGAGCAGTGTGTCGGGCCACAAGGTCCGCCTGGCGCTGCACGGCGAACCGCCGCAAAGCGGCACGGTGTTGCTGGCCGGGACCAACCACCATCTACGGTTGTTGAAGGACGGTACCCTGGCTTACACCGCAGAGCCGGTCAACGAGATCTATCGGCCCTCCATCGACGTGTTTTTCGAGAGCGTCGCCAATTTCTGGAGCGGTGATGCGGTGGGCGTATTGCTCACTGGCATGGGCCGCGACGGTGCACAAGGGCTTAAACTCATGCGTCAGCAGGGCTGTGTGACCATCGCCCAGGACCAGCAGAGTAGCGCGGTGTATGGCATGCCCAGAGCGGCGGCGGCTATCGACGCGGCCGCACAGATTCTTGCGCTGAACAAAATAGCGCCACGGTTGTTAGAGATTTTTACCCAATGAAGAAAACCAGCAGGCCAAGCCGTATTCAGGTGAGCCCCCATGATTGATTTACAGCTCGATGACTTCAAGAGCGATGAGAACGCCGCCATGGTCTTGCTCGTCGACGACCAGGCGATGATCGGCGAGGCGGTGCGGCGCGGGCTGTCGAATGAAGACAACATCGACGTCCACTTCTGCGCCGATCCTCACCAAGCCATCGCCCATGCCGTTCGCATCAAGCCGACGGTGATTCTCCAGGACCTGGTGATGCCCGGCCTCGACGGCCTGAGCCTGGTGCGCGAATACCGTAACCATCCGGCCACCCGCGATATTCCGATCATTGTCCTGTCCACCAAGGAAGACCCGCTGATCAAGAGCGCCGCGTTTGCCGCTGGCGCCAACGATTACCTGGTCAAGTTGCCGGACAACATCGAGCTGGTGGCGCGCATCCGTTATCACTCGCGCTCCTACATGACTCTGTTGCAGCGCGATGCGGCCTACCGCGCCCTGCGGATCAGCCAGCAGCAACTGCTCGACACCAACCTGGTGCTGCAACGATTGATGAATTCCGACGGCCTGACCGGGCTGTCTAACCGCCGGCACTTCGATGAGTATCTGGAACTGGAGTGGAGGAGGGCGCTAAGGGATCAGAGCCAATTGTCGTTGTTGATGATCGACGTGGATTACTTCAAGTCCTACAACGATAACTTCGGCCACCTGGAAGGCGACGAAGCTCTGCGCAAGGTCGCCACGGCGATCCGTGAGGCGTGCAGCCGACCGTCCGACCTGCCGGCCCGCTACGGCGGTGAAGAGTTCGCCCTGGTACTGCCCGGCACCTCGCCTGGCGGCGCCCGGCTGATGGCCGAAAAACTGCGCCAGAGTGTCCTTGCTCTGAAAATCCTCCACACCCCGCCTGAGGGCGGCGAAAACCTGACCGTCAGCGTCGGTGTCTCGACCTTCATTCCGCAGCCGGGTAGCGATTGCCGACAGTTGATTTCGGCGGCGGACAAGGGGTTGTACATCGCCAAGCACAATGGGCGTAATCGGGTGGGTGTTGAATAGTTCGTTCGGCTGGCAGGAATGCTTTTGTGGCGAGGGGATTTATCCCCGCTGGACCGCGCAGCGGTCCTGAAACCAGGCAGCTCGGTGTGTCAGATTAATTGAGTTGTCTGTTTTGGGGCTGCTACGCAACCCAGCGGGGATAAATCCCCTCGCCACAGGGGCATGTGCTCGACTAGGGATCGGTTTGAATCTCATTGCCCCTAAAGCCGCCAGGCGGGCTGCCGCTGGCGCTTGATTACGTTATACTCGCCGGCTTTCAAAAGTTCGCCAACGAGTGCTGCCCGCCATGGAAATCAACCCGATCCTTAACACCATCAAGGACCTGTCCGAGCGCTCCGAAACTATTCGGGGGTATCTTTGACTACGATCAAAAGCATGAGCGTCTGACCGAAGTCAATCGCGAGCTTGAAGATCCGAATGTCTGGAACAAGCCTGAATACGCCCAGGAACTGGGCCGCGAGCGTTCTGCGCTGGCGCAGATCGTCGAGACCCTGGACGAGTTGTCCAGCGGCCTGGGCGATTGCCGCGACCTGCTGGAAATGGCCGTCGAAGAAGAAGATGAAGGTGCGGTCGGCGATGTGGTCGCCGAGCTGACACGCCTCGACGAGGCCTTGGCCAAACTGGAATTTCGTCGCATGTTCAGCGGCGAAATGGACATGAACAACGCCTACCTGGACATCCAGGCCGGTTCCGGCGGCACCGAAGCCCAGGATTGGGCCAACATCCTGCTGCGCATGTACCTGCGCTGGGCCGACAAACGCGGCTTCGATGCGACGATCATGGAACTGTCGGCCGGTGAAGTCGCCGGCATCAAAGGCGCCACCGTGCACATCAAGGGCGAATATGCCTTTGGCTGGCTGCGTACCGAGATCGGCGTGCACCGCCTTGTGCGCAAGAGCCCGTTCGACTCCGGCAACCGCCGCCACACCTCGTTCTCGGCGGTGTTCGTTTCCCCGGAAATCGATGACAACATCCAGATCGAGATCAACCCGGCGGACCTGCGCATCGACACCTACCGTTCTTCGGGCGCTGGTGGTCAGCACGTTAACACCACCGACTCGGCTGTACGGATTACCCACGTACCGACCAACACCGTGGTCAGTTGCCAGAACGAGCGCTCCCAGCACGCGAACAAAGACACCGCGATGAAAATGCTGCGGGCCCGCTTGTACGAGCAGGAAGTGCAGAAGCGCAACGCGGCGTCCCAGGCCCTGGAAGACACCAAGTCGGACATCGGCTGGGGTCACCAGATCCGTTCGTACGTGCTCGACGCGTCGCGAATCAAGGACCTGCGCACCAACATCGAACGCAGCGACTGCGACAAGGTGCTTGACGGCGACATCGACGAATACCTGGTTGCGAGCCTCAAACAAGGGCTGTAACGCGACACCCATGTGGCCGGAGGGCACGCTTTAAAGCGCGGCTCGCCGGCAAACTTCGGCCCTGGGGCCGGGGGCAACGAACCTGTGATGGAATCCTTAAAGACATGAGCGACCTAGAACTCGACCCGCAAGCCCTGCAACAGGAAGAAAACTCCCTGATCGCCCTGCGCAAGGACAAGCTTGCTGCCGAGCGTGCCAAGGGCCAGGCCTTCCCCAACGACTTCCGCCGCGACGCCTACTGCGACGCCCTGCAGAAGAAGTATGCGGACAAGACCAAGGAAGAGCTGGCCGAGGCGGCGATTCCAGTCAAGGTTGCCGGTCGTATCATGCTCAACCGTGGTTCGTTCATGGTGATCCAGGACATGACCGGTCGCATCCAGGTCTACGTCAACCGCAAGACGCTGTCGGAAGAGACCCTGGCCGCCGTCAAGACCTGGGACTTGGGCGACATCATCGCCACCGAAGGTACCCTGGCCCGTTCCGGCAAGGGCGACCTGTACGTCGAAATGACCAGCGTGCGCCTGCTGACCAAATCCCTGCGCCCGCTGCCGGACAAGCACCACGGCCTGACCGACACCGAGCAGCGTTATCGCCAGCGCTACGTCGACCTGATCGTCAACGAAGACGTGCGCCAGACGTTCCGCGTGCGCTCGCAAGTCATTGCCCACATCCGCAGCTTCCTGATGAAGCGTGACTTCCTGGAAGTCGAAACGCCGATGCTGCAGACCATCCCCGGTGGTGCGGCGGCCAAGCCGTTCGAAACCCATCACAATGCCCTGGACATGGAAATGTTCTTGCGCATTGCGCCGGAGCTGTACCTCAAGCGGCTTGTTGTTGGTGGGTTTGAAAAGGTGTTCGAGATCAACCGAAACTTCCGTAACGAAGGCGTTTCGACCCGGCACAACCCCGAGTTCACCATGCTCGAGTTCTACCAGGCCTACGCCGACTACGAAGACAACATGGACCTGACCGAGGAACTGTTCCGCGAGCTGGCGCAGCTGGTGTTGGGCAGTACCGACGTGCCGTACGGCGACAAAGTGTTCCATTTCGGCGAGCCGTTCGTGCGTCTGTCGGTGTTCGACTCGATCCTCAAGTACAACCCGGACCTCACCGCGGCCGACCTGCAGGACATCGACAAGGCCCGCGCCATCGCCAAGAAGGCCGGCGCCAAGGTGCTCGGCTTCGAAGGCCTGGGCAAGCTGCAAGTGATGATTTTCGAAGAGCTGGTCGAGCACAAGCTGGAGCAGCCGCACTTCATCACTCAGTACCCGTTCGAAGTGTCGCCGCTGGCCCGTCGCAACGACGAGAACCCCAGTGTCACCGACCGCTTCGAGCTGTTCATCGGTGGTCGCGAAATCGCCAACGCCTACTCCGAGCTCAATGATGCCGAAGATCAGGCCGAGCGTTTCATGGCCCAAGTGGCCGACAAGGACGCGGGTGACGACGAAGCCATGCACTACGATGCCGACTTCGTTCGTGCACTTGAGTACGGCATGCCACCGACTGCGGGCGAAGGCATCGGTATCGATCGCCTGGTGATGTTGTTGACCAACTCACCGTCGATCCGGGATGTGATCCTCTTCCCGCACATGCGGCCCCAAGCGTAAGTGTTTCAAATAAAAAGCCGCCTGGAAGGGCGGCTTTTTATTGCCCGTCTGGTACAAACGTATCAATTGGTTACTTTGAAATAGCGAGGAAGGACCTGCCGTGAATCGTGCAATGGCTTCAGAAGGTGCAGCGGGTATCGCCACTGCTGTTGCTGAGAGTGTTCAGTACCAGGGCCGCAAGGCCAGCCGACAGGGAAGTGAGCAGCGTCGTCAGGATATTCTCGACGCGGCCATGCGCATTGTGGTGCGCGATGGCGTACGGGCCGTGCGGCACCGCGCCGTGGCTGCCGAGGCGAGCGTGCCACTGTCAGCCACCACTTATTATTTCAAGGACATCGATGACCTGCTCACCGATACCTTCGCCCAGTACGTGGAACGCAGCGCGGCATTCATGGCCAAACTGTGGACCAACAATGAAGGGCTGCTGCGCGAAATGGTCGCCTACGTGGACGGCAGCACCGAGTCCCGTTCACAACTGGCGGACGATATTGCCCGACTGACCGCCGACTACGTGCTGCGTCAATTGCACAGCCGTCGCGAGTACCTGATGGCCGAACAGGCATTTCGCCAGGAAGCGTTGCTCAACCCGCGCCTGGCGGAACTGGTACGCTCCCACCAGCAAATCTTGTTGCAAGGCACCTGTCAGTTTTTCCAGGTATTAGGCTCGCGCGAGCCTCAACAGGATGCCAAAGTGTTGACGGCGATTATCGGACGGATGGAATATCAGGGCTTGCTCAATGGCGCCGAGCCGGTAGCTGCAGAAGAAATGCTCGGCATCCTGACCCGCTACATGCATCTGGTACTGGCGTCGGTGTGATCCCTTTGGGGGCCACCACAGTCCTTGTGGCGAGGGAGCTTGCTCCCGCTTGAGTGCGCAGCACTCACAAAAAAGGGCCGCTACGCAGCCCAGCGGGAGCAAGCTCCCTCGCCACAAAAGACCAGGCGCTGTGTGCCATAGGGAGTTCCAATGAAAGCCTGGCGTGCCGTTGTAATGGCCGTGTCGTTGCTGCTGCTCAGTGGTTGTCTGGTGTCCTTCAAGGCACCGTTGCCTGACAGCGAAGTCGCGCCCAAGGGCCTGCTCGGCCACTGGACCAGCACCAATGCCTGGGGCGAGCCACTGAACCTGGAGCTGACCAAGATTGGCAAGCACCGCTATCAGGCCATCAGCTACTTCAAGGCCAGGCCTCAGGAGCGCGAAGCCATCCCTCTTACCGTTTCCCGCCACGGCAGCCGCTGGTACCTGTCGGCCAAGGTGCCGGCCCGGTATGGCGGACATTTCGTGATCGCCGGTTTCGAACTGACCGACAAGCAGGAATTGGTGGTCTACAACCTGGATCTGGAGCAGATCAACCAGGCCATCGGCCAGAAGATCCTCAGCGGCCAGCCGAGCCAGAGCGAGGAAGGTGACGGTGTGCTGGTGGACAGCGACATGAGCAAGGTTTTCAGTTACCTCGACGACCCGGCCAACTCCGATGTGTTCTCGGAGGCCGTGCGGTACCAGCGGCTGGACAAATCCCAATAACCGCCGCAGGCGGATGTTTTTCACAGGAGTTCCGGGTGGACGATTACCAGCAGACGATACGCACCTTGTCCGATCGCATTGTGCTGGCGCAGACGCCGATCCGCATTCTCGACGCGGTGAAGTGGGATGAGAGCATCCGCAAGGAGTTTCTCAAGGCCAAGGGCAAGGAAATGCCCGCCGTGGACCGCGACTATTACCTCAATCGGCCGTTGTCCTTCGATTCCAGCAAGGTGAAGCTGGAGTTCCAGAACATCGAGCGCGACATCACCCGCCAGCTCGGCCAGTTCAACCCGGTCGGGCAGATCATGCGTCGCATGTGCAAGGAATACCGCATGGTGGTGCGCATGCTCGAAGCGCGCGGCACCGAGGATTTCGGGCTGATCTCCCAGGAACTGTATGGCGCCGCTTCCGACGCTTTCCATGCCGGTGACCCGACCCTGGCGGACCTGGGCCTGATGTTGTCCGATTACCTGAACAACATCGATGGCCGTGGAGACCTGAAGGACGAGCCGAAGATTCTGACCGCCAAGGACGCCGTCAGCTTGCTGCAACATCGTCTCAACCGGGTCTTCGGTGAGGCCGAGGAAACCATCCGGGTGTTCGAGTCCGACGGGATCGTGGCTGACGCAGCGGCAGGTGCCGATTACATCAAGATCCGTACCGATGCGATGTTTAACGACCGTGACGTGCGGGCCCTGGAAGTCCATGAAGGGCTGGTGCACGTTGGCACCACCCTCAACGGGTTGAACCAGCCGATCTGCACCTTTCTGTCCAAGGGGCCACCATCGTCCACCGTAACCCAGGAAGGCCTGGCGATCCTGATGGAGATCATCACCTTCGCCTCCTACCCGAGTCGCCTGCGCAAACTCACCAACCGCACCCGCGCCATTCATATGGTGGAGGAGGGGGCCGATTTCCTGCAGGTATTCGAGTTCTTCCGCGAGCAAGGCTTTGAGATGGGCGAAAGCTACGGCAACGCCAGTCGTGTTTTCCGTGGCTCGGTGCCGACCGGGCTGCCATTCACCAAAGACTTGTCCTACCTCAAGGGCTTCATCATGGTTTACAACTACATTCAGCTGGCCGTGCGCAAAGGCAAGCTGGAGCAAGTGCCGCTGCTGTTCTGCGGCAAGACCACCCTTGAGGATATGCGTACCCTGCGGCAACTGGTGGACGAAGGCCTGGTCGTGCCGCCCAAGTACCTGCCCGAGCAGTTTCGCGACATGAACGCGCTGTCGGCCTGGATGTGTTTCTCCAACTTCCTGAACCATCTGAGCCTGGACCGGATCGAAGCGGATTACTCCAATATCCTTTAAGAACAACACGGTCAAAAAAATGTGGGAGCGAGCCGTGTTCCAACTCTGATTTTTGCGAGGCTTCACCGGATGCGAACCCTCGGCATTTTTTGCCTGCTGCTGGCCCTGAGCGGCTGCAGTTCCCTGCTGTTCTACCCCGAACGCGGCCAGCCCTTCACCCCGGAACGGGCCAAGATCGACTACCGCGACGTTACCCTGACCACGTCCGACGGGCTCAGACTACACGGCTGGTGGTTGCCCGTTAAACCAGGTGTCGAGGTCAAGGGCACGGTGCTGCACTTGCACGGCAACGGCGGCAACCTGGCCTGGCATCTGGGCGCAAGCTGGTGGTTGCCGGAGCAGGGGTATCAGGTGTTGATGGTCGACTACCGCGGTTATGGCTTGTCCGAAGGTGAGCCAAGCCTGCCGGCGATCTACCGGGACATCGACGCGGCGTTCAAATGGCTCGACGAGGCGCCCGAGGTTCAGGGCAAACCCCTGGTGTTGCTCGGCCAGAGTTTGGGTGGCGCGCTGGCGGTGCATTACCTGATGGAACATCCGCAGCGCCAGCAGCAGCTCAAGGCCCTGGTGCTCGATGGCGTGCCCGCCAGTTATCGCGACGTCGGGCGTTTCGCCCTGAGTACTTCCTGGCTGACCTGGCCGCTGCAAGTCCCGCTGTCGTGGCTGGTGCCCGACGGTGACAGCGCAATCGCCTCCGTGGCGCAATTGACCGGCGTGCCGAAATTGATCTACCACAGCCTGGACGACCCCATCGTGCCCCTTTCCAATGGCATCCGTCTGTATCAAGCTGCGCCGCCGCCGCGGGTCCTGCAATTGACTCGCGGCGGGCACGTGCAGACATTCGCCGACCCGGTCTGGCGAACCGTGATGCTGCGCTACCTCGACGACCCGCAGCACTTTGACGGCCTGCGGCGCCTGGGCGAGGTCCCGAATTATCCAAAACCTGTTGAATCTTCAGAGAGCCTGCAATGAGCGAAGAACGTAACGCCATCCCCCTGATCATCACCGGTATCTGCAGCATCCTCGGCACCGTCGCGGCGCTGTGGTACTACGGCTACCTGCACTTCGCCAAGCCTGAGGACGCGTTGCTGCTCAGCGAATTCACCATGCTCAAGACCGTGCCGGGCGAAGACTACAAAGTCGCCCTGGAGCCGGCCCCTCAAGTGGCCCAGTGCATCGACGGCGTGCTGGTGCTGTTCGACACCGAACAGAAAGGCCTGACCGGCGTGCTGATCAACGAGAAGAAGCGCGCAGTGCGGTGCATGGCGCAGGAGACGCCGCAGAAGCTTCAGCCGTAACTCAACCTAATGTGTTCAGCATGAAAAAGCCCCGCCTGACGAAATCAGGCGGGGCTTTTGCGTTGCAGTCAGCCGATCAGTTGGCGCTCATGCTCGAACGCGGGGCCACTGGCTGGTTGTCGTTGGAAATGGTCACTTCCACCCGACGGTTCATGGCGCGGCCCGAGACGCTGGTGTTGTCAGCCACCGGGAATTCCTTGCCGTAACCCTGGGTTACGATACGGGCTGGGTCGACGCCCATTTTCACCAGCGCGAGTTGCACGGAACCGGCGCGGCGCTCGGACAGCGATTGGTTGTAGGAATCCGAACCGGTGCTGTCGGTGTAGCCTTCGATGATCACCTTACGGTCGGGGTTTTCCTGAAGGAACTGGGCCAGTTTGTTGACGTTGACCAAGCCGCCGGAGCGCAGGTCGGACTTGTTGGTGGCAAACAGCACGTCGCCGAAGGTCACCAGCGTACCGCGTTCAGTCTGCTTGGCGTTCAGGCTGTCCTGCAGTTGCTTGATCTGCGCATTGCGGGCATCGAGCAGGGCACGCGCACGTTCGTCGCCGGCGTTTTTCAGTTCGGCTTCGGCATTGCGCAGGGCGATGGTTTGCTTGGCCACTTCAACGCGCTGGTTGGTCAGATAGGCCAGTTGGTCGACTTTGGCTTCGTCTTCCTTATCTTGGTAGGCCTTGTCGGCCTTGGCCAGGAAGTCAGCAGCGTCCTTGGTCTCCAGGGCGGCGACTTTGCTGGCGGCTGGGTCAGCCTGCAGACCGTTGTAGTTGGTGCGAGCCTGTTCCAGGTTGGCGTTCGGGTCGGTGGAGCAAGCGGCCAGCGCTACGCAGGCGGCAAGCAGGGCGGGCATCATCAAGTGTTTGTGCATCATAGTCTGTCGTCCTTTTATCAATGAGAAGTACGTCGTGGCGTGAACGGTTTACTGGACCTTGTTCATGCCTTCCTGACGCAGTTCCTGAACCCCTTTCTGAGAATCCTTGAGTGCTTGTTCGACCTTGGCGGCCTGGGCCTTACGCTCGGCGACGCGGGCATCCCACTCGGCCTGTTCAGCCAGACGCTTGGCTTCGTCGTACTTCTTGTCGTGCATGGCGATCTCGGCCTGCTTGAGCTTGTCCTGGGCCGATTTCATTTCCACCGCGGCGAATTCGGTACCGCCGGCGCTGACGGCGCTGTTGACCGCCGATTGCGTCACCGCGTATTGCTCGGAAGGTGGATTGCCGGCGCAGCCGGCCAGAATGAAGCTGCTACCGATAGCCAGGGCAGCCAACTTCAGGCCTCGCAGGCCACTGGATGAGGGTTTGGCAGTGCAGGTATTCATAGGCTTCAACTCCATTGGAAAACTCCTGAAAAAAACTACAAATCCATGCTGGGACCGAAGCCGTGACGTCTGTTTTGGCGCTGGCGCCAGGGCGCGTTTATTTAAACGACTGTTCCAGTATGGTTACTCGGTGTGACCCAAGGCGTTTTTCAAAAGTTCAGCGAGGATGGCCAATCGCCAAAAGAATTACTGACTGATCGGTCAGCGGAAAAAAGATGAACTTTCGAGGCGTGCGGCGGTATGCCAGACGTAGGGGCGTGCTTTTTTTTGGCGCGTGTAGGCGCTGCCGAAGGCTGCGATCTTTTGATCTTTCGCTTGGGACTCAAGTGTCAGGGGAAAGATCGCAGCCTCGCTTCGCTCGGCAGCTCCTACAGGGAATCAGTGCTTGGACTTGTCGCTCTGGGAGGAGAGTTGCTGCAAATGGCGACGGGACAAAGCGAGAAAGCGCGGGGTCGGCCCGACGTCTTCGTACAGCGGGTCACCTTCTTCATCGGTGGCGACCACTTGCGCACCCTTGACATACGGGAAGCTTGCTTCCAGCTCTTCCAACGCCGCCCCAATCAGTTCACCCAGCAGTTCTTCGGGGTGGCGCTTGGGGTACATGTCGCAGATCGCCGCCAGCCGCGCGGCCGCCTCCACGTCCAAATGAATCGTGTAGCCAGTCTGGGTCAGGCGACCCTTGGCGTTTTCTTCCCAATGCTGGACAAGCTCACGGATTTTCATGATGGCCTCGATAAGACTGCTCGTGGCAGGCGTGGTGAGTGACAAGCCGTTGTGTGGCTTACTGTTGAGACTAGCTTTGTCCTACAAGGTTTAAAGTCCCTTCGTCGCTTGTCATAAGCGACTTGCAGCGGCACTCTCTATCTCACGCGTCTTATTCCCCAAGAGCTGCCAAGCGCTGTCCGGACCTTTTTGCTGGAGAACTTCTGATGACCGATATCGATGCACGCTTGCGCGAGGATGTTCACCTGCTCGGCGAGCTGCTGGGCAATACCATCCGCGAACAGTACGGGGATGCGTTTCTCGACAAGATCGAGCAGATCCGCAAGGGCGCCAAG
Organism: Pseudomonas sp. LBUM1664; assembly: GCF_059695895.1. Taxonomy (NCBI): domain Bacteria; kingdom Pseudomonadati; phylum Pseudomonadota; class Gammaproteobacteria; order Pseudomonadales; family Pseudomonadaceae; genus Pseudomonas; species Pseudomonas sp. LBUM1664. The sequence continues at coordinate 1,324,290 of NZ_CP166791.1, forward strand.
GCCGACCGTCGTGGGTCCGTGGACGCTGAGCTCAGCGCCAGCCTCAACCAGTTGAGCGAGGACGAACTGCTGCCCGTGGCGCGGGCGTTCAACCAGTTCCTCAACCTGGCCAACATCGCCGAGCAGTACCAACTTATCCACCGCCGCGAGGAAGCGCAGCCGGCCCCCTTCGAGGCGCGCGTGTTGCCCGAGTTGCTCGCCCGGTTGCGGGCCGAGGGCCATGGCGCCGAGTCTCTGGCGCGGCAGTTGGGACGGCTGGAGATTGAGCTGGTTCTCACGGCCCACCCCACGGAAGTGGCCCGCCGCACGCTGATCCAGAAATACGACGCCATCGCCGCGCAACTGGCCGCCCAGGATCACCGCGACCTGACCAGTGCCGAGCGCGCGCAGATCCAGGAGCGCCTGCAACGATTGATCGCCGAGGCCTGGCACACCGAAGAAATCCGCCGCACCCGGCCGACGCCGGTGGACGAGGCCAAGTGGGGCTTTGCGGTGATCGAGCATTCACTGTGGCAAGCCATTCCCAATTACCTGCGCAAGGCCGACCAGGCCCTGCATGCTGCCACCGGGCTGCACCTGCCCTTGGAAGCGGCGCCGATCCGCTTTGCTTCGTGGATGGGCGGTGACCGTGACGGCAACCCCAATGTCACCGCCGCAGTGACCCGCGAAGTGCTGTTGCTGGCACGCTGGATGGCGGCGGATCTGTACCTGCGCGACGTCGATCACCTGGCCGCCGAGTTGTCCATGCAGCAGGCCAGCGCTGCGTTGCGCGCCCAGGCCGACGACAGCGCTGAGCCCTATCGCGCGGTGCTCAAGCAACTGCGTGAACGCCTGCGCGCCACCCGCAACTGGGCCCAGGCATCCTTGAAGACCACCACGCCGGCTCCGGCCGATGTGTTGCAGAGTAACCGCGAACTGCTGGACCCCCTGGAGCTGTGCTATCAGTCCCTGCACGAGTGTGGCATGGGGGTGATCGCTGATGGGCCGCTGCTCGATTGCCTGCGCCGAGCCGTGACCTTCGGGTTGTTCCTGGTGCGACTCGATGTGCGCCAGGACTCGACGCGCCATACCGCCGCCATGACCGAAATCACCGATTACCTGGGCCTGGGTCGCTACGAGGACTGGAGCGAAGAGCAGCGCATCAGCTTTTTGCTGGGCGAATTGAATAACCGTCGTCCGCTGCTGCCAGCCCACTTCAAACCGTCGGCCGACACGGCGGAAGTCCTGGCCACTTGCCGGGAAGTTGCTGCCGCGCCGGCGGCGTCCCTGGGCTCGTACGTGATCTCCATGGCTGGCGCGGCTTCCGATGTGCTGGCCGTGCAGCTGCTGTTGAAAGAAGCCGGCGTGTTGCGACCGATGCGGGTGGTGCCGCTGTTCGAAACCCTGGCCGACCTGGACAACGCCGGCCCGGTGATCGAGCAGCTGTTGCTGTTGCCGGGCTATCGCTCCCGTCTGCAAGGGCCCCAGGAAGTGATGATCGGCTATTCCGATTCGGCCAAGGATGCCGGGACCACGGCGGCGGCCTGGGCGCAGTATCGGGCCCAGGAACGGCTGGTGGACATCTGCCGCGAACAGCAAGTCGAACTGCTGCTGTTCCATGGCCGCGGTGGCACCGTGGGCCGTGGCGGTGGCCCGGCTCACGCGGCGATCCTGTCTCAACCGCCGGGCTCGGTGGCCGGGCGTTTCCGCACCACTGAACAGGGTGAAATGATTCGTTTCAAATTCGGCCTGCCGGACATCGCCGAACAAAACCTCAATCTGTACCTCGCGGCGGTGCTCGAAGCGACCTTATTGCCACCGCCGCCGCCCACGCCTCAATGGCGGCACTTGATGGACGAACTGGCCGCCGACGGCGTCAGCGCCTACCGCGCCGTGGTGCGGGAAAACCCGCAGTTCGTCGAGTATTTCCGTCAGTCCACACCGGAGCAGGAACTGGGGCGTCTGCCCTTGGGCAGCCGGCCAGCCAAGCGCCGGGCTGGCGGTATCGAAAGCTTGCGGGCGATCCCGTGGATCTTCGGCTGGACCCAGACCCGCTTAATGCTGCCGGCCTGGCTCGGCTGGGAAACCGCCCTGGTCAAGGCCCTGGAACGGGGTGAAGGCGAACTGCTGGCACAGATGCGCGAGCAGTGGCCGTTCTTCCGTACCCGCATCGACATGCTGGAAATGGTGCTGGCCAAGGCAGATAGCGACATCGCGCGCTCCTACGATGAGCGTTTGGTGGAGCCCGGGCTGCTACCTTTGGGCGAGCATTTACGCGACCTATTGTCGCAGGCCTGTTCCGTGGTCCTGGGGTTGACCGGTCAGTCGCAGCTACTGGCACATAGCCCTGCCACGCTGGAATTCATCCGGCTGCGCAACACTTACCTTGACCCGTTGCATTTGTTGCAAGCCGAACTGCTGGCACGCTCGCGGCAGCAGGATGTCGCCCAGGGTAGCCCCGTGGAACAAGCGTTGCTGGTGTCTGTAGCGGGAATTGCCGCCGGTTTGCGCAACACCGGCTAAGGTTAACCAGCGCCTCGAAACGGCTCGCCCGGTGTCCCCGGGCGGGCGCTTGGAGGCAAGGGAGGAGGTCGGCCAGGCGACAGTTTGTTGCCCGGTTGCGACTCTCGCCACCTTGTCCAAAGGTCGCGTCGGGTGCGGGTTTCTTCGACTTTCGGCGGCTTGTGTGGGTCGGGCCTGCTGTGTATCTTGATCAACCTTTGGCCGTTTGGGCGGTCACGATCCTGTTTTCCGAGATTGGCCCCACGAGGCGAATCCGAGCGTTTACATAAAAAAATTGAGGAGCACATCGATGCGCGTCATTCTGCTGGGAGCTCCCGGGGCCGGTAAAGGTACTCAGGCAAAGTTCATCACCGAAAAATTCGGTATCCCGCAAATCTCCACCGGCGACATGCTGCGTGCCGCGGTCAAGGCTGGCACCGAGCTGGGCGTCAAGGCCAAGAGCATCATGGATGCCGGCGGCCTGGTGTCGGATGACTTGATCATCGCCCTGGTCAAGGATCGCATCGCTCAACCCGACTGCGCCAACGGCTTCCTGTTCGACGGTTTCCCGCGCACCATTCCTCAGGCCGAAGCCCTGGTGACAGCGGGCGTTGAGCTCGATCACGTCGTCGAAATCGCTGTCGACGACGAAGAGATCGTCCAGCGCATTGCCGGTCGTCGCGTCCATGAGCCGTCTGGCCGTGTCTACCACACCGTCTACAATCCGCCGAAACTCGCCGGAAAGGACGACATCACCGGTGAAGAGCTGGTGCAGCGCAAGGACGATACCGAAGAAACCGTGCGTCATCGCCTGTCGGTCTACCATTCCCAGACCAAGCCGCTGGTGGCGTTCTACCAGAATCTGTCCGCCGACAAGGGCAAGCCAAAATACAGCCACATCCCGGGCGTCGGCTCGGTCGATTCGATCACTGGCAAAGTGCTCGAAGCGCTGAGCTGAAAAGTCTGATCGCTGTATCAACTACGGCCCGCTTGCGGGCCGTAGTTGTTTATACTGGCGCACTTTTTTCCCACCTGATTTACGGATACATCGATGAGCACCTTGCTGGCCCTGGACACCGCGACTGAAGCTTGCTCCGTTGCCTTGCTGCACGACGGCAAGGTCACGAGCCATTACGAGGTGATTCCGCGCCTGCATGCCCAGAAGCTGTTGCCGATGATCCAGCAGTTGCTGAGCGATGCCGGAACCACCTTGCAGGCGGTGGATGCGATTGCCTTTGGACGCGGGCCAGGGGCGTTCACCGGGGTGCGCATCGCCGTTGGGGTGGTGCAGGGGCTGGCGTTTGCACTGGAGCGCCCGGTGTTGCCGGTTTCCAACCTGGCGGTGCTGGCCCAGCGCGCGTTGCGTGAGCACGGTGCCCGTCAGGTCGCGGCGGCCATCGATGCACGCATGGACGAGGTGTATTGGGGCTGCTACTGTGAAATCGACGGCGAGATGCGCCTGGAGGGGGCCGAAGCGGTACTGCCACCCGAAGTCGCGGCTTTGCCAGACGGGGCCGACGGCGATTGGTTTGGCGCGGGTACCGGTTGGGGATACGGCGAGCGAATTGCCGTCAACCTCAGCGGCCAGGACGCCACGATGCTGCCTCACGCCGAAGACCTGCTCGCCCTGGCACGCTTTGCCTGGGAACGCGGCGAAGCCATCCCGGCCGACAATGCGCAGCCGGTGTATCTGCGGGACAAAGTTGCGACACCCAAGGCAGAGCGGTAAAACCCGTAAGAGCGTTGCACTCGGCAGCTCCTACGTGGTGCCAGTCGTCACTTTTCCGGGGTGTTTTTAAACCTTTTTGGCTTTATGTGTTCTAGTTATCACTTGCGCGTTTGCGCGGTTGTGAAAGTGCCGCTAAATTGCCATTATCGATACCGAGCATTCTGTTATGCGTATAGACGGCGTTTCATCCCAGTCCTATCCCATCAAGCGCAGGCCTCGTGCAGGCAAAGTCGCTGCGGATGAGTCCTTCGATGATATCGATGGCGAGCTGGAATTCCCGTCTGAAGAGCAACTGGCCGCCCGCGCCGCCAAAGCTAGCGCACAACGCCTGAGCAACCTTCCCGCCCGTCAGCAAGACATGCTGTATCACCGATCCATGAGCCGCAGTGTTGCCATGGCCCTGGCCAGCTACCTGAGCACCGCCGGCTTCGTCGATTGGGATATGGAAGTGCTGGGACTCGACCTCTACATCTGATGGTGCTGCCTTACTACCTGGGCTGCCCGTCCTGGAGCGAAAACGCCTGGCGCGATTACCTTTATCCCCAGGACGCCAAAAGCTCCGACTTCCTGAATCTCTATTCTCAAGTGTTCAATGCCGTGGAGGGCAATACGACCTTCTACGCCAGCCCGTCTGCGGCCATCGTGCAGCGCTGGGCCGAGACCATGCCCGAGCACTTTCGCTTCACCGCCAAGTTTCCCGGTGACATCAGCCACAATGGCGACTTGCGTGAGTACCTGACGGCCACCGAAACCTTTGTGCAGTTGCTCAGCCCCTTGGGCCAGCGGGTTTCGCCATTCTGGCTGCAGTTATCCAAGGCCTTCACCCCCAATCGATTGCAAGAACTGACGGGTTTCATCGACGCCTTTGAACGCCCATTGGCCGTGGAAGTTCGTCACGATGAGTTCTTCGCCAAGGGCGATGCCGAACGGCGCTTGAATCGCCTGCTGCTCGACCGTGGCGTCGAACGCATTTGTCTCGACCCTCGGGCATTGTTCAGTTGCACCTCGACCGATCCTGCCGTGCTCCATGCGCAATCGAAAAAGCCCCGGGTGCCGCCCCGGCCGACGGCGTTCACCCAATGCCCGCAGGTGCGCTTCATCGGCCATCCGGTGCTGGAGGCCAACGAGCGGTTCCTGACGCCCTGGGTGGAGAAAATCGCCGGGTGGATCGAAGAAGGGCGCACGCCTTATATTTTCCTGCACACCGCCGACAACCTGCTGGCGGCAAAGCTCGCGCAGCACTTTCACAGCCGATTGATGAGCCGATTGCCTGGCTTGCCGGCCCTGCCTGAGCTATACAGAGAGCCCGCCGCCGAGCAACTGGGTTTGCTCTGAGGCCAACTCTTTCTCTGCTCAGGAGCGAATTTCATGGATGCGCAAACCCGCCGAGCCCAGGCGTTCAAGGCCCTGCATGAACGCGAAGGGGCTTTTGTCATTCCCAATCCGTGGGATGCCGGTTCCGCAAAGATGCTTGCCAGCCTCGGCTTCGAGGCGCTGGCGACCACCAGCGCCGGTCACGCTTTTTCTCTGGGGCGGCCCGACGGTGCGCTAGGGTTGGATGACACCCTGGCCAACGTTCGGGCGATCGTGGCTGCCACTGACCTGCCCGTGGCGGTGGACCTGGAGAACGGTTTTGCCGACGCCCCCGAGGATTGCGCCCGCAACCTGCTCCGTGCGGCAGAGGCCGGCGCGGTGGGTGGCTCTATCGAAGATGCCACGGGGCGCGAAGACAGCCCGATCTATTGTTTCGAGCATGCCGTGGCGCGGGTCAAAGCCGCGGCTTACGCGGTGCGCGGTTTGCCGTACCCCTTCCTGCTGACCGCCCGGGCGGAAAATTTTCTGCACGGCAATCCCGATCTGGATGACACGATTCGTCGCCTGAAGGCCTTCGCCGACGCCGGTGCCGACGTCTTGTACGCCCCGGGGCTGAGCACGGCCAAGCAAGTGCTTGCGGTGGTGCAGGCCGTGGCGCCGAAACCGGTGAACGTGCTGATGTCCGGGGCACTGGACCTGACGCTCACGCAATTGAGCGAGTTGGGCGTCAAGCGCATCAGTGTCGGCTCGGCACTGGCCCTGGCCGCGTATGGCGAGTTCTTGCGCGCCGCCGAGGAAATCCAGCAGCAGGGCACGTTCACCTTTACCCGTCGCTCGATGCCGTTCAAGCAGGCCAACCAGTTGTTCAAGGGTTGATGACCGAGGCATGGGCGTGCGGGTTCTGAAAGGTTTTACGTTACTGGTGCTGGTCGTTGGTGCCGCCCTGCTGGCGGTATGGCGCGGCTGGCTGACGCTGCCGCCACAATGGAATCCCTGGGCGCCCCTGGACGTCAACGTCCCGCCAAACCTGCTGACCCGCTACAAGCTCATGGCCCTGCGCAATGACCCGCAACTGTGCGATCAGGCCCTCGCCACCTCGGGGCTACGGGTCGCTCGCCAGGCCGACAGCAACCCCAGCGCCAACTGCCCGCTGAGCAATGTGCTGAGGGTGCAGGGCGGCGAGGTGGCGCTGAGCAGCAGTTTCCTCGCCAGTTGCCCGTTGGCGGTGGCGTTCGCGCTGTTTGAACGCCATGCGCTGCAGCCGGTGGCAGCGGCGGTCTACGGGCAGAAAGTGACGCGGGTTGAGCACCTCGGCAGTTTCGCCTGTCGCAATATGTACGGTCGTGAAAGCGGAGCGCGCAGTCAGCACGCCACGGCCAGTGCGCTGGACATCGCCGGGTTTCGCTTGGCCGATGGCCGCACGGTCAGCGTGCTCAAGGATTGGCCGAAGGACAACACCGACGGCCAATTCCTGCGGCAGGTGCGCGACGGTGCCTGCGACATGTTCAATGTGGTCTTGAGCCCGGATTACAACGCGGCGCATCGCAACCATTTCCATCTGGATGTCGGGCCATGGTGGATCTGTCGTTAGAGGTCAGGCGGCGATGCGCAGGTTCTGCAGCACAATCGGACGTGCCCAACGGGTGTCGAAGTCCAGTTGTTTCTGCTGCGCCACGAGCTCTTCCTCTGGGAAGGACGGGAAGGGCTTGTCCAACAGGTCGAGTTCGAACTCGGCAATCGGCAGGTGCAATGGACGCGGCTGCGGCGCCGGGCCGGGTTCCGGCAGCGGTTGGCCAGCGGTGAGGACGATCGGGCGGACCCAGTTGCTCTCGAAGTTCTGCTGTTTTTGCTGGGCGACGATTTCTTCCGGCGGGAAGGGTGGGAAAGGCTTGTCCAGCAGGTCGAGTTCGAATTCGGCGATTGGCAGGAACAACGGCTCAGGCGGCTTGACCGGTGTTTCTTTCACTTCGCAGGTACGCTGGCTGACGATGTGCTCCAGCAGTTCGGCGCCAAGGGTCGGCTCAACGGCTTCATCGAGGGCGACTGGCTGGTAGCTGCCAGGCGCCGGTGCGGCATCACCCAGTTGATCGGCCAGGGCCCGGGCAAAAAAATCCTGCCACAGGTGACTGACGCCGCTCAGGGCTTGGGTGTTTCGCAGGCTGTAATCGCCGTAAGGGGAGATAACGCCTATCGATGTGGATTGAATGTCTGACATTTTTCTCGGTCGACGCTCAGCTCTGGCAAAATGCCGTTCACTGTTGTTATCGGCCGTTTTTGCCGATCATTAATTTTTTGAGCGTGTTTCCCATGAGTGAGCAACCTGCGGCCTGCCGCATCCATGTCGAGGCTCTGGCCCCGGCCTTCCAGTCTCAGGCCGAACGCTGGGCCGAGCGACTTGGCCTGCCTTTGCTGGTGGACGGCGGTGAGTTTGCCTTGCAGGTCGGCGAGCAGGGGCTGCAATTGCAGCAACTGGGCCCGGATGCGCCGGGCCCGGTGCGGGTGGACTTTGTCGAGGGCGGTGCGGCCCATCGTCGGTTGTACGGCGGCGGCAGCGGTCAGATGATCGCCAAGGCTGTGGGTGTCGCCCAAGGCGTGCGTCCGCGGGTACTCGATGCCACGGCCGGCCTGGGCAAGGATGCGTTCGTGTTGGCCAGCCTGGGCTGCGACATGAGCCTGATCGAGCGCCAGCCACTGATTGGCGCATTGCTGGAGGATGGCCTGGCCCGTGGGGCGGAGGATTTTGACGTGGCGCCCATCGTGGCCCGCATGCGCCTGCTCAAGGGCAACTCCATCGAGGTGATGCGCAATTGGGAAGGCGAGCCGCCCCAGGTGATCTACCTGGACCCGATGTTTCCCCATCGTGAGAAAACGGCCTTGGTGAAGAAGGAAATGCGCCTGTTCCGGCCTTTGGTGGGCGACGACCCGGATGCCCCGGCGCTGCTGGCAGCGGCCCTGGCCCTGGCGACTCACCGGGTGGTGGTCAAGCGTCCGCGCAAGGCACCGTGCATCGAAGGGCCGAAGCCGAGCCACGGGCTTGATGGCAAATCCAGTCGGTACGACATTTATCCCAAGAAAGCGCTCAAGCCCTGATCAGTGGGAGCAAGCCTTGCTCCCACTCGCCTACCTCAGCCAGAAACGTCTATGGCTGGCTTAAGGCCGATAAGCCCGCATAAACAACCCCACCACTTCCTGCACATGGGCCTCGGCTACTTCGGGTTCCAGCGGCGCGCCGCAGCCATACAACAACCGGAAATTCGCCGCGCCCTTGATCAGGCAGAAAAAATGCTCAGCGGCGTTGCGGGGTTTGTCGATGTTCAGGGCGCCGCTCTGATTGACCTTCGCCAACAGTCGCTCCATGCCTGACAGCATCCGCTGCGGGCCGGCTTCGAAGAAAATTTTCGAGAGCTTTGGGTCTTGGCTGCCCAGGGCCATGATCACTCGGTGCAAATTCACCGATTCGTCGCTGCTGATCAGTTGATGAAAACCGCGGGCAATGTTCAACAACACGTTTTCGATCGGGACGCCGTCAGGCCATTCGAAAAAAAGTGTTGGCAGCTGTTCTTCGCACTTGGCGCTCACAGCGGCGGAGAACAGCGTTTCCTTGTCGTTGAAATGGCTATAGACCGTCAGCTTCGACACGCCCGCTTCGGTGGCGACCGCGTCCATGCTGGTGCTGGCATAGCCAAGGCGCACGAACAGGCTCTTTGCCGCGTCAAGAATGGCCTTGCGTTTGGCCAGATCCTTCGGACGACCTGGGCCGTTGGGAGGTGAAAGATTGTTCGACATTTTTCGCTTTTAATACTGGACTGGTGAGTTTGCTATTAATAACATACTCGCTAGTATAATTATTCCAAGCACCATTAGCGAAAGGTCACTCGCCATGTTCCGCTATGCCTTGTCCCTCGCCGTGCCAGTCAGCCTGGCGTTTTTATTGTCTGCGTGTGGTCAAGACGAGCCGGTACCCGTCGCCGTGCGCCCCGCCCTGGTGGTGAAACCAGAGCCAGCGACCCAGGCGATGGACAGTTACCCCGGTGAAGTGCGGGCCCGTTTCGAGCCAGACCTGGCCTTTCGCATTGGCGGCAAAGTAAGCCGACGGCTGGTTGAAGAGGGCCAGCGGGTCAAGGCCAATCAGCCGTTGGCCGAACTTGATCCTCAGGATGTGCGCCTGCAACTGGAGGCTTCCCATGCCCAGGTCGCCGCGGCCGAGGCCAACCTGAACCTGGTGCGCTCCGAGCGTGACCGTTACAAGACCTTGATGGAACGGCAGATGGTCAGCCGCTCCCAGTACGACAATGCCGAAAACCTGTACCGCTCCGGCGCCGCGCGGCTCAAGCAGATCAAGGCCGAGTTCGACGTCGCCAACAACCAGGCCAGCTACTCAGTGTTACGCGCACCCCAGGACGGCGTGGTTGCCCGGCGCTCGGTGGAAGTCGGGCAAGTGGTGTCGGCCGGGCAAACGGTGTTCACCCTTGCCACCGACGGCGAGCGTGAAGTACTGATCAGCCTGCCGGAACAGAGTTTCGGCCGGTTCAAGATCGACCAGCCGGTCTCGGTAGAACTGTGGAGCCAACCCGATCAGCGTTTCAGTGGGCGTATCCGCGAACTCTCACCGGCTGCCGACCCCAAATCCCGCACCTTCGCCGCTCGTGTCGCCTTCACCGCCGGCAGCGTCCCGGCTGAGCTGGGCCAGAGTGCCCGGGTGTTTATCCAGGTTGCCGACAAGGTGCCGCTGTCGGTGCCGTTGTCGGCCCTGGCTGCTGAGAACGGCGCGACGTATGTCTGGGTGGTCAACAGCAACAGCACCCTGAAAAAAGTCCCGGTGCGCGTCGGCGCCTTCGGCGAAAAAACCGTTCCGGTGCTTGAGGGCCTGAGCCCCGATGACTGGGTCGTGGCAGCCGGTGTGCATGTGCTCCTCGACGGCCAGCAGGTGCGGCCGGTGGACCGCTCCAACCGCGTGGTCAACTTGGCGGTCAAGGAGTAATCCCCGATGGGTTTCAATCTTTCCGAATGGGCGCTGCGTAACCGCCAGATCGTACTGTTCCTGATGCTATTGCTGGCCATCGTCGGCGCGCTTTCCTACACCAAGCTCGGCCAGAGCGAAGACCCGCCGTTCACCTTCAAGGCCATGGTCATTCGCACCAATTGGCCGGGCGCCACGGCCGAGGAGGTTTCGCGCCAGGTCACTGAACGCATTGAAAAGAAGCTGATGGAAACCGGCGATTACGAAAGAATCGTCTCGTTCTCCCGCCCGGGTGAGTCCCAGGTGACCTTCATCGCTCGCGACTCCATGCATTCGGAGCAGATTCCCGAGCTGTGGTACCAGATCCGCAAGAAGGTCAGTGATATCCGCCACACTCTGCCACCGGGCATCCAGGGGCCGTTCTTCAACGATGAGTTCGGCACCACCTTCGGTAATATCTATGCGCTGACCGGCGACGGGTTCGACTACGCCGTGCTTAAGGACTACGCCGATCGTATCCAGATCCAACTGCAACGGGTCAAGGATGTGGGCAAGGTCGAGCTGCTCGGTTTGCAGGACGAGAAGATCTGGATCGAGCTGTCGAATGTGAAGCTGGCCACCCTCGGCCTGCCCTTGGCGGCGGTCCAGCAGGCCCTGGAAGAGCAGAATGCGGTATCGACCGCAGGCTTCTTCGAAACCGCCAGCGAGCGGTTGCAGCTACGGGTTTCAGGGAATTTTCAGACAGTAGAAGAAATCCGCAATTTTCCGATCCGCGTCGCCGATCGCACTTTCCGCATCAGCGATGTGGCGGATGTGCGTCGCGGTTTCAACGATCCGCCGTCGCCACGCATGCGCTTCATGGGCGAAGACGCCATCGGCCTGGCGGTGGCAATGAAGCAGGGCGGTGACATCCTGATCCTGGGCAAGGCTCTGGAAACCGAGTTTGCCCGTCTGCAGAACAACCTTCCGGCCGGCATGCAATTGCGCAAGGTTTCGGACCAGCCAGCGGCTGTGAAGACTGGCGTCGGTGAGTTCGTTCAGGTGCTGGTGGAAGCGCTGACGATTGTGTTGCTGGTGAGCTTTTTCTCCCTGGGGCTACGGACCGGGATGGTGGTGGCCCTGGCGATTCCGCTGGTGCTGGCGATAACCTTTGCCGCGATGTATTACCTGGGGATCGGCTTGCACAAGATTTCCCTCGGCGCGTTGGTGTTGGCGCTGGGGTTGCTGGTGGATGACGCGATCATCGCGGTGGAGATGATGGCGATCAAAATGGAACAGGGCTTCGACCGGATCAAGGCGGCCAGTTATGCCTGGACCAGCACCGCGTTCCCGATGCTCACCGGTACGTTGATCACGGCGGCCGGGTTCCTGCCGATCGCCACTGCGCAGTCGGGCACCGGCGAATACACCCGTTCGATTTTCCAGGTCGTGACCCTGGCGTTGTTGGCGTCCTGGGTGGCTGCCGTGGTGTTCGTGCCGTACCTGGGGGAAAAACTCCTGCCGGACCTGGCGAAAATTCATGCGGCCAAACACGGCACCGGTGACGGCCAGCCTGATCCTTACGGCACGCCGTTTTATCAGCGTGTCCGGCGGTTGGTGGAGTGGTGTGTGCGTTGGCGCAAAACCGTCATCGTGCTGACCGTGTTGCTGTTTGTGGGCTCGCTGATGCTGTTCCGTTTTGTACCGCAGCAGTTTTTCCCGGCGTCGGGGCGGCTGGAGCTGATGGTCGACCTGAAGCTGGCCGAAGGCGCCTCGCTGAGTAACACCGCCGAGCAGGTCGAGCGCCTTGAGGCGCTGCTCAAGGGCCACGAGGGCATCGACAACTATGTGGCTTACGTCGGCACCGGTTCACCGCGCTTTTACCTGCCGCTGGATCAACAACTGCCGGCGCCAAGTTTCGCCCAGTTCGTGGTGTTGGCCAAGACCATCGAAGACCGCGAGCCCTTGCGCAATTGGCTGATCGCGACCCTGGACGAGCAATTCCCGGCCTTGCGCTCGCGGGTCACTCGCCTGGAAAACGGTCCGCCGGTTGGCTATCCGGTGCAGTTTCGCGTAACCGGTGAGCACATCGAAGAGGTCCGGGCCCTGGCGCGGAAAGTGGCGACGAAAGTTCGTGAAAATCCCTACGTGGTCAACGTGCATCTGGATTGGGAAGAACCCAGCAAGGTGGTGTACCTGAATGTCGATCAGGAGCGGGCCCGGGCCTTGGGCGTGAGTACGGCCAACCTGTCGAGCTTCCTGCAAAGCTCCCTCACTGGGTCCAGCGTCAGTCAATATCGGGAGGACGACGAACTGATCGAGATTCTGCTTCGGGGCACGGTGCATGAGCGCACCGAACTGTCGTTGCTGCCGAGCCTGGCGGTGCCCACCGATAATGGTAAAAGCGTTGCGCTGTCGCAGATCGCGACGCTGGAGTATGGCTTCGAAGAGGGCGTGATCTGGCACCGCAATCGCCAGCCGAGTGTGACCGTACGGGCCGATATCTACGGCAAGGAACAACCGGCGACCCTGGTGAAGCAGATTCTCCCGACCCTGGACCCGATTCGCGCAGAACTGCCGGACAATTATTTGCTGGAAGTGGGCGGCACGGTAGAAGACTCGGCCCGCGGCCAGAAATCAGTGATTGCGGGTGTGCCGTTGTTTATCGTGGTGGTGCTGACGTTGCTGATGCTGCAATTGCGCAGCTTCTCGCGCACCGCCATGGTGTTTCTCACGGCGCCCTTGGGGCTGATCGGTGTCACGCTGTTTCTGCTGGTATTCCGCCAGCCGTTCGGTTTTGTCGCCATGCTGGGCACCATCGCCTTGTCGGGGATGATCATGCGCAACTCGGTGATCCTAGTGGACCAGATCGAACAGGACATCAAGGCCGGGCTTGCGCCCTGGCAGGCGATTATCGAAGCGACGGTGCGGCGCTTCCGTCCGATTGTGCTCACGGCGCTGGCGGCGGTGCTGGCGATGATCCCGCTGTCGCGCAGCCTGTTCTTCGGCCCGATGGCGGTAGCGATCATGGGCGGGCTAATCGTGGCGACGGCGTTGACGCTGTTGTTCCTGCCGGCGTTGTATGCGGCGTGGTTCGGGGTCAAGAAGACCTGAACCCGATCCAGAGACCAGCACAGACCTAATGTGGGAGCGAGCAGGCTCGCTCCCACAGTGTTTTTTTGCGCTTGACTTAGAGGGTTCCGAAGACCTTCTTCGCCAGGCTGGTGGCTGCAGCTGCCGGGTTCTGGCGAATGGTGGCTTCCTGCTTGCCGATCATTTCGAACAAACCGTCCAGCGCCTGCTCGGTCACGTAGTTTTCGATGTTGGCGCTTTTGGCGTCCAGCACGCCGAAGGTCGCGGCCTGGCCGGCGAAGGCATTGTATTTCTGGGCCAGGCCGACCTTGTCGGTGGCTTGCTTGACGATGGGCAGGAACTTGGCGCGAATCTGCTCGCGGCTGCTCTTGTTCAGGTATTGCGTCGCCGAATCGTTACCGCCGCTCAGGATGCCCTTGGCGTCGTCCACGCTCATGTTCTTCACGGCATTGACCAAAATTGGCTGGGCCTGGACCACGGCGGCTTCCGCGGCCTGGTTCATGCTGGTTTCCAGCTGATCGACCTGGTCGCCCATGCCGAAGGCTTTCATCTTGCTGGCGACTTTACCGAGCTTGCCCGGCAGCTCGATCTTCACGTCCGGGTTGTTGCTGAAACCGCCGGGTGTGCCCAATTGCTTGACCGCGACCTGGGCGCCTTGGGTCAGTGCGTCCTTGAGGCCGCCAGTGGCATCCTTTTGCGAGAGGTCACTCAGAGACAGGGCCATGGCATTGGCGCAGATCAACAGGCCCGCGCACAGGCCGGAAAAACGAAGGGTGGAGCGGAGCATGGCAGCTTCCTTGAAGAGAGTTTGAAGGGAATCAGTGTGCGGCGTTGACGCGGATCTTCAACGGCTGCGGATCTTTGCCATCGAGTTGCACGATGTGTTGCTCGGTGGTGATGAACATCAACTGTCCGTCCACTTCGATGCGGGCGCTCACGGCATAACGATGGCCGGGCTTGATCTGGGCCGGATCATAACTGAGGTGGAACGGCAGCGGGACCTGGCCTTTGACCGGGCCACTCTGCTCATTGAGCACCACCGCCGGGGCATCGGCCAGGGAAACGTCCAGCAGGCTCACGTTCAAGGTGGCGGCAGGTGGCAGGGCGATGCGCTGCAGGTAAAACACTTCGCCGTCGAGGCTGGTCTGGGTGGGCGCTGAAGTCGACTGGCAAGCGCTTAACAGGGCGGCTGCGGCCAAGAAAGTTATTTTTTTCATCGGAACCTCTGAAACTTGAGCGCCGGATGAAGCCTGGCGCTTAGTGAAATCTAGCGGATTTTTGCGGTGACGTCAGCGTGGGAGCAAGGGTGTGGGAGCGAGGATTGCCCACTATACAGACGCCTCGGTTCCAGAGAGACCGCGTTATCTTCATCACGGGCAAGCCTTGCTCCCACAGGTTCAAATCTGAAAAAGAGAGGTCATGTCGGCAGAAGTTGAACATGCCCAGGTGAAACAACAAGGTGTTGACGGTATCTGTTTTCAATGCCGGTCAATGAATAGCGTTTGCCAGGCAGGACTTTGTCCGGATCATATTTCAGATAAAACGATGTGGCGGTCTGTTCATCGTGGTCAACGCGTACGAGTTCAACTTCAGGCTGCCCGGTTTCATGCAGGCTGACGGTCACGGCTTGTTCTGTCGGGATGGAAAATGGCTCTTGGACTTCAACATATAGCTGCCCGATCGGGCTCAAATGCACGGTCTGGTGGTAAGGCGCCTGATTCACGATGACGAAGTAATCCTGTTTCAGCAGCAACGGCTCCTGGTTATGGAACAGCTGGATGCGGACCCGGTACTTCACGCCGACATCGTTGTAGTGGTGCGGGAATGAAAAACTCCATCGGCCATCGACGACCGAAGGGTGCCGCCATTCTTTGACGGTGATCGGTTGCCGAGTGTTGACGATCTGGACGTCGATAACGGTTTCATTCTTACCCCCAGCTGGCGCGATAAAGTCGGGCGGTAAACTGAACGTAACAGTGACTCTTGGGGTGGATTCGTTTAACAGGTGCATTCCGATATCCCTATCGTTAATGTTTGAGTGAATGCCTATTAATTCATGAATCAACTAACCGAAAAAGGTCCTTGTTTTACGGTTAGTTATCGAAAAGTTTCAAACTTCAGGGCTGAGCGCAGTGTCCTCTGCATCTTCACTGCGATGCAATGCCACCTGGCGGATCGACAGGCGAATCTCCGCCGGCAGCACTCGCTTGGCCGCGCCTTCGGCCAGTTCGCCCAGCAGCTCGTGATAGCTTAGCTTGCCGGCGTCGTCGCGGCGCAAGACGTCCAGGTCCAGCAGGGTCTGGATGAAGTGGCGGAACAGGCTCTTGTCGAAGAACTCCGGGGCGTTCAAGCCATGCAGGATCGACAGGCGCTGGGCCATGACGGTGCAGAGGTCTTCCAGTTCTTCGGCGCTGATGCTGTTCTGGCCGCTGTTGAGCAGCAGCGAGACGGTCATGTAGAAGCGCTGCAAGGTCTGGGCGATGCTCTTGGACAGCAGGGTCAACAGCACGAAGTGCCGAGAGCTTGGGGCCGGGCGCAGGTACAGGTCATTTTCGAAACGCAGCAGGCCCTGTTCGACGAACGCTTCGAGCCACTGGTCGACCACCGCGTCCAGTTCTTCCAGTGACCAGCGGATGAACAGCTCCGATTGCAGATACGGGTAGAGGGCGCGGGTGTAGCGCAGGATCTGCTCGCGGCTCATGCGCGAGGTGCTTTGGAAGAAGCTCGCCAGCAACGCCGGCAGGGCGAAGATGTGCAGCACATTGTTGCGGTAGTAGGTCATCAGCACCGCATTCTGCTCATCCAGATACAGAATCTTGCCCAGGGCATCGCTCTGTTCAGACAACAGGTCCATGCCTTTTACGTGCTCAATCAGCGCTCGGCCATCGCCTTCGGGCAGCGTGGTGTGGGGCGAGTATGGCACTTTGCGCAGCAACGCCAGGTACAGGTCCAGCACCCGGGCCATCGCTTGGTCGTCCAGGGCCAGGCGGCTGGTGGACAGCAGCGCCAGGGCCACGAGGTTGACCGGGTTGATGGCGGCGGCTTCGTTCAGGTGCCGGGCCACACGTTCGCCGAGGCGGTTGGTGGTCGCGTTGAGCCAGGCCGGTTTGAATTGCGGGCCCAGTTCCTGCTGGCGCCAGCCAGGCTGTTCGCTGTCGAGGAACTCCGCCAGCTTGATCGGCTCGCCGAAATTCACCGCTACTTGGCCGAAGCGCTGCTTGAGGGCGCCGATGACCTTGAAGATGTCGAAGATCGACTCTTTCTTCTTGCTGGCCCCGCGCAACTCGCCCAGGTAAGTGCGACCTTCCAGCACCCGCTCATAGCCGATGTAGACCGGCACGAACACGATGGGCATGCGCGATGAGCGCAGGAAGCTGCGCAGGGTGATGGCGAGCATGCCGGTCTTGGGTTGCAGCATGCGCCCGGTGCGCGAGCGTCCGCCCTCGACGAAGTACTCCACCGGGAAGCCTTTGGTAAACAGCGTGTGCAGGTATTCGTTGAACACGGCGCTGTAGAGCGGGTTGCCCTTGAAGGTGCGGCGCATGAAGAACGCCCCGCCGCGCCGCAACAGGCCGCCGATCACCGGCATGTTGAGGTTGATGCCGGCGGCGATGTGCGGTGGGGTCAGGCCGTTGCGAAACAGCAGGTACGACAGCAGCAGGTAGTCGATATGGCTGCGATGGCACGGCACGTAGATGACTTCGTGGCCCTGGGCGACGTTCTGCACGCCTTCGATGTGGTTGACCTTGATGCCGTCGTAGATTTTGTTCCAGAACCAGCTCAGCACCACTTCCAGAAAGCGGATCGCGGTGTAGGTGTAGTCCGAGGCGATTTCGTTGCCATAGCGCAGGGCCTGGGCCTTGGCTTTTTCCGGGGAGATCTTTTCCCGCTCGGCTTCGTCGGCAATTGCCTGCTTGACCAGCGGCTGGTTCAGCAGACCCTTGACCAGGTTGCGTCGGTGTGAAATGTCGGGGCCGATGACTGCCGCTTTCAGATTGCGGAAGTGCACCCGAAGGATCCGCTGGGCCATGCGCACGGTGCGTTCGTGACCCTTGTTGTGCTCGATCAGTTCGCGTAGATGAATCGGCGCGGAGAACTGCACGCGGGTCTTGCGCCCCAGGATCATGATGCTCAGCAAGCGGCGCAGGCGCCCGGTGACGGCCCAGCTGTCGGCGAACAAGAGCTTCCACGGGCTGGATTCGCTGTCGGGCGACTGCCCCCAGAACACGCTGACCGGAATGATCTGCGCGTCTTCGGCGGCGTTCTGGGTCAGGGCGCTGACCAGCCGTGTCAGGGCGGGCGGCGCACCGCGTTTGTCCTGGCGTCCGAGCCAGTCCGGCGCCGGTGTCAGGTAGAAAAACGCCGCCGGTTCCAGCAGGTTGCCCACCGAGACCGGCAGTATCGGACGGGGTAGGCCGGCTTTGGTGCACTCGGTATCGAGCACGGCCAGGTCGGTGAGCGAAGGATCTTGCAGAACGTAGAACACCGGACGACTGCGGTCGAGGTTGAGGGTGAAGGACGACTGGTTGATCGTCTCGGAGCGAACCCAGAGGTACAACAGTCGGCGCAGGGTGCCAAACACAAGACGGCGGAACGGGGAGCGGGTCATACGGCTTCTGCATGAGTGGATAAAACCGAGCGGTTGCTCGAGTTCGCTAGTGTGCCGGATTCATCGAAAATCGGCAAAAAAGCGCCGAAGTAAAGTCAGTTGAGAGTTTTTCCGTGTGTCATATACTCGGCCTGTTGCTGCCCCCAGCCTCCCTATGGACGGCCGGACGGTGGCGAAAGCTCGTACGGCTTTCCATCGAAAAGCCGACTTAAAAACAAGAATGGGAGTGAGCATCATGGCTGCACGGGAAACCGGCAATGTGAAGTGGTTCAACGACGCCAAAGGCTACGGTTTTATACAGCGTGAAGGCGGGGCGGATGTATTCGTGCACTATCGCGCGATCCGCGGTGATGGCCACCGTTCGCTGACCGAAGGCCAGAAGGTCGAATACGCGGTCGTGGAAGGGCAGAAGGGCTTGCAGGCTGAGGATGTGGTGGGGTTGTAACCTGCATTCACTGGCTACACAAAAACCAGTGTGGGAGCGAGCAGGCTCGCTCCCACATGGATTCTGCTTTTACCTTTATATCTGCGGCAGGCCCTCAGATGTCACGCCGTCTTCCAGGTAATCTCTTCTTCCCCATCGGCGCTGATGCGCATCCAGCGATCGGCCAATTCCTCACCTTCTTCTTCCACCCACGATCCCGGCGCGCAGCGCACTTCGACATTCAGCGCGGTGAAGGCTGCGCGGGCGCAGGCGATGTCGTCTTCCCATGGGGTCTGGTCGCTTTCCAGGTATAGGCTGTTCCATTTGCCCACGGCCTTGGGCAGCCAGGTCACTGGGATGTCGCCGGCCTTGCACTTGTAGGTCTGGCCTCTCTGGACCCATTCGCTGCACGGGCCGAGGGCCTGGCCGAGCCAGGCGGCGATGGCCTTGTGGTCGACGTCGGTGTCTTTGAGATAAATCTCGATATCGGGTTGGCGCATGGATGTCCTCACTGCGGTCTTTAAAAAATCCATTCGCGGATTTAACGGGCCCCGGGCGGTTGCCCGGGGCTCGGGATCAAAAGGTTATTGAAGAACGAAATAATCGTAGCGCATCGACACGGTGACCTCGAATGGCTCGGCCTGCTCGATCACGCTGGTGCGGTGTTCGGCACTGGCGCGCCAGCCGTGAGGCGTCATTGCCAGCAGATTGGCGCGGTCCTGGCCGCTGACCAGCGTCAGCTTGAACTCGAGGGTTTCGCTGTGATCCAGCGTCATGCCTGACGGCACCAGGGCCAGGTGCTTGTCATCGGTGTACTCGCGTACTTCGTCGTATAGGCGTTCGCGCAATTCCATCAGATGGCCGCTGGTCGGGCCGACCTTCATCAGGCCGCCACCGGGGCTGAGCAGGCGTTTGGCCTCCTGCCAGTCCAGCGGGCTGAACACGCTGGCCAGGAACTGGCAGCAGCCGTCCGCCAGCGGCACCCGAGCCATGCTGGCGATCAACCAGGTCAGCTGTGGGTTGCGTTTGCAGGCGCGTTTGACCGCCTCGCGGGAGATGTCCAGGGCATAGCCATCGGCATCGGGCAGGGCGTCGGCGATCTGTGCGGTGTAATAGCCTTCGCCACAGCCGATGTCCAACCAGCGCCCGGGCGCGCGTTCGGCGGCAAGTTCGGCCAGGCGACGGGCGACGGGGGCGTAATGCCCTGCGTTGAGAAAATCGCGACGGGCTTCGACCATGGCCAGGTTGTCGCCGGGGTCGCGGCTGTTCTTGTGCTGCACCGGTAGGAGGTTCAGGTAACCCTGCCGCGCGCGGTCAAAACGGTGCCCGGCGGGGCACACCACGCCGTTGTCCACCGCGTTCAGCGGTTCACTGCAGATTGGACAGGCGAGCATCAGGCGAGCAACTTGATCAGCGTCTTGTAGTAGATCTCGGTCAGCACGTCGAGATCGGCTGCCAGCACGCGTTCGTTGACCTGGTGGATGGTCGCGTTGACCGGCCCCAGTTCCACCACTTGCGTGCCCATGGTGGCAATGAAACGACCATCGGAAGTGCCACCGCTGGTGGATGCCTTGGTTTGGCGACCGGTGATGTCTTTGATGCTCGAAGACACGGCGTCCAGCAGCGCACCTGGCTCGGTCAGGAACGGCAGGCCGGACAGCGCCCAATCGATGTGCCAGTCCAGCTGATGCTTGTCGAGGATGTCGGCGACGCGCTGTTGCAGGCCTTCGACGGTGGACTCGGTGGAGAAGCGGAAGTTGAACACCGCCACCAGGTCACCGGGGATCACGTTGGTCGCGCCGGTGCCGGAGTTGAGGTTGGAGATCTGGAAACTGGTGGGCGGGAAGAAGTCGTTGCCGTGATCCCAATGTTCGGCGGCCAGCTCTGCCAAGGCTGGAGCAGCCAGGTGAATCGGGTTCTTCGCCAGGTGCGGATAGGCCACGTGGCCTTGCTTGCCTCGCACAGTGAGTTTCGCGCCGAGGGAGCCGCGACGGCCGTTCTTGACCACGTCACCCACCAGGGTGGTGCTCGACGGCTCGCCGACGATGCACCAGTCCAGCCGCTCCTGACGGGCCTTGAGGCGCTCGACCACCGCTTTGGTGCCGTGGTGGGCCGGGCCTTCTTCATCGCTGGTGATCAGGAAGGTCACCGAGCCCTTGTGGTCCGGGTAGTCGGCGACGAACCGTTCTGCCGCCACCACCATCGCCGCCAGGCTGCCTTTCATGTCCGCTGCGCCACGGCCACAGAGCATGCCGTGTTCATCGATGACCGCATCGAACGGGTCGAGCTGCCAAGCCTGCACCGGGCCGGTAGGCACCACGTCGGTGTGTCCGGCGAAGCACAGCACCGGGCCGTCATGCTTGCCGTGGCTGGCCCAGAAGTTATCCACATCCTCGATGCGCATTGGCTCGAGCTTGAAGCCCGCGTTACCCAGGCGCTGCATCATCAATTTCTGGCAATCGGCATCCACCGGCGTCACGGACGGACGGCGGATCAGGTCGCAGGCGAGTTGCAGGGTCGGCGAGAGGTCGGCGTGGGCCGTCATGGAAAACTCCGAAAACATGGAATAAAGGCGAGACTCGTGTGGGAGCGGGCTTGCTCGCGAAGGCGGTGTGTCAGGCAATACTTTCGCTACTGACACACCGCCTTCGCGAGCAAGCCCGCTCCCACAGGTCCTGAGTTCGGCCGTTGGATTATGCTTGGCCAAGGCTCACAAAATGGCGGTTATCTTATAGCAAAACGATTCTCTTTGGCCTCCGTTTAGCGCAGCCGCGGGCTCATTGGTGCGACTCTGGTCGCGACCGGTCGCCCGATGCTCGAATTACCACGACAAAGCCCTATAATGCGCGCCGGTTTTTGGGGTAATGGTCATGAGTACAGAAGATCCACGGTTTGCCGGCATCGCCCGTCTATATGGTATCGAAGGCCTGGAGCGCCTGCGGGCGGCCCATGTGGCGATTGTCGGGGTGGGCGGCGTGGGTTCCTGGGCGGCGGAAGCCATTGCCCGTTGCGGCGTGGGTGAGATTTCGCTGTTTGACCTGGACGATGTCTGCGTCAGTAATGCCAACCGGCAGTTACATGCCCTGGACAGCACCGTCGGCAAGCCCAAGGTCGAGGTGATGGCCGAGCGCTTGCGTGGGATTAACCCCGACTGCACGGTGCATGCCGTAGCCGATTTCGTCACCCGCGACACCATGGCCGAATACATCACGCCGAACATCGACTGCGTGATCGACTGCATCGACAGCGTCAACGCCAAGGCTGCGCTGATCGCCTGGTGCAAGCGCCGTAAGATCCAGATCATCACCACCGGTGGCGCGGGCGGGCAGATCGACCCGACGCTGATCCAGGTCTGCGACCTGAACCGCACCTTCAACGATCCGTTGGCCTCGAAGGTGCGTTCTACCCTGCGCCGCGATTACGGCTTTTCCCGCACCGTGACTCGCCACTACAGCGTGCCTTGCGTGTTCTCCACCGAACAGCTGCGCTACCCGAAACCGGACGGCAGTATTTGCTTGCAGAAAAGTTTTGTCGGCGATGGCGTGAAGCTCGACTGCGCCGGCGGGTTCGGCGCGGTGATGATGGTGACGGCAACGTTCGGCATGGTTGCAGCGACCAAGGCTGTGGATAAAATTGTGGCGGGTGTGCGGCGGCCGGCTGACAGGGTTAAGCCCGGACAGTGATCGCTCTTGTGGCGAGGGAGCTTGCTCCCGCTGGGGCGCGACACAAGGCCCCTCATTGGCGGCGCGACACAAGGCGGCTGCTTCGCAACCGAGCGGGAGCAAGCTCCCTCGCCACGGTCATTGTGTCAGCTCAAACATCCGCTTTAACACCGCATTCAAGCCATTACTGCGCGACGGCGACAGCTGTCGCGACAATCCCAGCTGATTGAACCAGTCCGGCAAGTCCACCTGTTGCAGCTCGGTGGCGGACAACCCATTGACCCTCGCCAGCAACAACGCCACTAACCCGCGGATCAACCGCGCATCGCTGCTGGCGGAAAATTGCCAGTGCCCCTCATCCAGCCGTCCCACCAACCACACCTGACTTTCACAGCCATTGACGAGGTTGGTGTCGCATTTATCCGCATCGCTCAGCGGCGGTAGGCGCTCGCCCCATTGCATCAGCAGTCGGGCGCGCTGTTCCCAGCCCGATGCGTCCTGGAAAATGTGCAGCGCCGCAGCGGCATCGGCCGGCAGGCTCATCGGAGCATCTCCAGGGCCTGGTCCAACGCTTCGAAGAAGCGCTCGATATCGGCGGAATCGTTGTACAGCGACAGCGACACCCGAATAGCCCCCGAAAGCTTCAGATGCTTGAACAGCGGCATGGCGCAGTGATGCCCGGCGCGTACGGCGATGCCTTGCTCGGTGAGCAGGTGGGCCAGGTCGGCGTTGTGCACGCCGTCGACCACGAAGCTCACCAGCGCCAAGCGCGGGTTGCCCACCAGGCGCACACCGTTGCGCGCCAGTAGCCCGTGAAGCAGATAGTCATGCAACGCCGCTTCATGGTCGATAACGGCTTGCGCATCAAGGCCGGACAGGTAATCCAGGGTCGCTCCCAGGCCGATCACGCTGGCAATCGGCGGCGTGCCGGCCTCAAAGCCCAGCGGCGCCGGGCGGAACGTGGCGCTGTGGTAGTCGGCCTGTTGCACCATTTCACCGCCGAACTGCCAATGGCGCAGTTCGCGAAGCGCTTCAGTGCGGCCGAACAGCACGCCCAGCCCGTCGGGGCCGTAGAGCTTGTGGCTGGAAAATACGTAGAAGTCGCAGCCCAGCGCCTCCACATCGTGGCGGCCGTGAACCACACCCTGGGCGCCGTCGATTACCGTCAGCGCACCCTGGGCCTTGGCCAGCGCCAGCAGCGCCGGCAATGGCTGCCAGGCGCCCAGCACGTTGGACAACTGGCTCACCGCCAGCAAGCACGTACGCGGGCCGATCAGTTCGGCGGCGGCGCCAGGATCGATCACCCCGTCGCCATCCAACGGCAACACCACCAGCGTCAACGAGCGGCGCTCGGCCAGTTGTTGCCAGGGCAACAGGTTGGCGTGGTGCTCCAGGGCGCTGATGACGATTTCATCGCCCGGGTTGAACTGGTGTTCCAGCCCGTAGGCCAACAGGTTCAACGCAGAAGTGGCGCCATGGGTGAAGACGATCTGCCCGCAATCTCCTGCGTTGAGCCATTGCGACACCTTGAGTCGGCTGTCCTCGAACGCCTGGGTGGCGTGAGCGCCCGGCAAATGTTGCGCACGGTGCACGTTGGCGGCGCCATTGGCGTAGTAATGCGCCAGGGCATCCAGCAGGACTTGGGGTTTTTGCGTGGTGGCGGCGTTGTCCAGGTAGGTCTGGCCTTGCCGTTGCAGGGCGGCGATGGCCGGGAAGTCGGCGCGCCAGGGAGAGGGCAAAAGCATGGTGGTCAAGACTCGTTTGGGCGGGCCGGGCGTCGATGATACGCGCCCGGCCGCTCCATTGGCACGCCGCTTAGTTGTGTGCGTGCAGTGCTTCGTTCAGCTCGATGGCCGATTTATGGGTTTTGCATTCCACAGCGCCAGTCTCGGAGTTGCGGCGGAACAGCAGGTCGGGCTGGCCGGCCACGTCGCGGGCCTTGACCACTTTGACCAGTTGGTTGTTCTCATCCAGCAACGCCACTTTGGTGCCGGCGGTCACGTACAGGCCCGACTCCACGGTGTTGCGGTCGCCCAGCGGAATACCGACGCCGGCGTTGGCGCCGATCAGGCAGCCTTCGCCGACCTTGATCACGATGTTGCCGCCACCCGACAGGGTGCCCATGGTGGAGCAACCGCCGCCCAGGTCCGAGCCCTTGCCGACGAACACACCGGCCGATACACGGCCTTCGATCATGCCCGGGCCTTCGGTGCCGGCGTTGAAGTTGACGAAACCTTCGTGCATGACGGTGGTGCCTTCGCCCACGTAGGCGCCCAGGCGGATCCGCGCGGCATCGGCGATACGCACGCCGGCCGGGACCACGTAGTCAGTCATTTTCGGGAACTTGTCCACCGAGAACACTTCCAGCCACTCGCCGCGCAGGCGGGCTTCGAGCTGGTGTTCGGCCAGTTCGCTCAGGTCGATCGCGCCCTGGCTCGTCCAGGCGACGTTCGGCAGCAGTGGGAAAATGCCGGCCAGGTTCAGGCCGTGGGGCTTGACCAGGCGATGGGACAGCAGATGCAGCTTGAGGTAAGCCTCAGGCGTGGAAGTCAGCTGGGCGTCTTCGGCCAGCAGCGTGGCGACCAGTGGTTTGTGGCTTTCGGCCAGGCGAGTCAGCAGCGCGGCTTGTGCGGCATCGACGCCCTTGAGCGCTTCAGCCAGTTGCGAGGCCTGGGCGGTGGTGAAAGTGATGGCCTGGTTGCCTTCGCTGTAGCCAAGAACCGGCGCGATGGCAGCGACGATGTCGGCTGCGGGGTTGAGCAACGGCTGGGCGTAGAACACTTCCAGCCAGGCGCCTTGACGGTTTTGTGTGCCGACACCGAAGGCCAGGCTGAACAGGGTAGTGGACATGAAATTACCTCTACAAAATGGACTGGGCAGGCTTATTTGATCTCTGCCGCATAAATATCTGGCTTGAAGCCAATCAGGGTTCGGTCACCGAGATCGAGCACCGGGCGCTTGATCATCGAGGGTTGGGCGAGCATCAGTTCGATGGCTTTCGTCTGGTCGAGATCGGCTTTACGTTCGTCGTCGAGTTTGCGAAAGGTCGTACCTGCGCGGTTCAACACCACTTGCCAGCCATGCTCGTTGCACCATTGGGTCAGGTGCTCACGGTCGATGCCGACGGTTTTGTAATCGTGAAAGTCGTAGCGCACAGCGTGTTCATCGAGCCAGGTGCGCGCCTTTTTCATGGTGTCGCAGGCTTTGATGCCGAAAAGGTGCAACGTTTTGCTTGAATCGGTCAAGGAACTGCCCCCTTTGCAGGTACTGGAAATAAAAGGTAGAGGATTATGCCATGACCGAGCGGTTTCGGCTGCGGTGGGGGAACCGTTGCGTTCGGATACCGCCCGCTGCGACCAATGGGTAACGGTAGCAGCACAGCTTAAACGGCTAATATGGCACTTCAACGGCAAGCTGTTGCCGGATGTGTGTGTCGCTGTCATTGGAAACTCGTTATGCAAAGCGCTTATACCGTCCTGATCCTGTTGATGTTGGTGGGCGTTTCGCGCCTGATCGGACGGCTGATCCCTCTGCCCTTGCCCTTGGTGCAAATCGGCGCAGGTGCCTTGCTGGCCTGGCCGTCCCTGGGGCTGCACGTCACCCTTGATCCCGAACTGTTCCTGTTTCTGTTTCTGCCGCCGCTGCTGTTCTCCGACGGCTGGCGCATGCCCAAGCGCGAGTTGTGGCGCCTGCGCGGGCCGATCCTGACGCTGGCGGTGGGGCTGGTGCTGTTCACGGTGGTGGGCGCCGGTTATTTCATTCACTGGCTGTTGCCGAGTATCCCACTGCCGGTGGCCTTCGCCCTGGCGGCGGTCCTGTCGCCGACCGACGCCGTGGCGGTGTCGGCGATAGCCCGGGACCGCTTGCCCGCTCCCCTGATGCATATGCTCCAGGGCGAAGCGCTGATGAATGATGCCACGGGCCTGGTGACCTTCAAATTTGCCCTGGCGGCGGCCATCACCGGGGTCTTTTCCCTGGCCAATGCCAGCTTGACCTTCGTACTGGTGGCGGTCGGCGGCCTGTTGGTCGGTGTGCTCCTGAGTTGGCTGATGGGCCGTCTGCGGGCCTGGATGATCGCCCGGGGTTGGGACGACCCGGCCACTCATGTGGTGTTCATGTTGCTGCTGCCCTTCGCCGCCTATGTGCTGGCTGAGCGATTGGGTGCATCAGGGATCCTCTCGGCGGTGGCGGCGGGGATGATGCAAAGCTGGCTCGACCTGCTGCCACGCCAGACCGGCACGCGGCTGCTCAATCGCAGTGTCTGGTCACTGCTGGAGTTTGCCTTCAACGGCTTGATCTTCCTGCTGCTGGGCCTGCAATTGCCGGACATCATCAAGGCTGTGACCCGCCACGAAGCCACGCTGTGGCCGACACTGTTTTACAGATGCCTGGATGTGATGGTGATTTTCCTTGTGCTGCTGATGCTGCGGTTTATCTGGGTGCAAAGCATCTGGCGCCTGTCCGGGCTGTTACGCCACTGGCGCGGCGAGGGCGAACTGACCCTGGTGCCGACCGCACGTTCTTGCTGGCTGTTGACCTTCGGTGGGGTACGCGGTGCGGTGACATTGGCGGGTGTGATGTCGGTGCCGTTGCTGTTGGGGGCGGGTGCTGAGTTTCCCGAGCGAGACTTGCTGATCTTTATTGCCGCCGGGGTGATTCTGCTGTCGTTGATCGCGGCCTGCATCGCGTTGCCGCTGCTGCTGCGCGGTATCGAGAAGAGCCCCGACGACAAACGTCGCAACGAAGTGCGCGAGGCCTGGCGCAAAACCGCTGAAGCGGCGATTCATGCCTTGGAGGTAGAAGAACCGGCCGAAGCGGTCACCGCGCCGGATGCGGCGCAGGCGGCATTGGCAACGGAGGTCAAGGCTCGGTTGATGTCCGAATACCGTCATCAACTGGACGTGTTCAACGATTCCGCCGAAGCCCAGGCACTGGCATTCGAGATGGACCTGCTGGAGCGACGGCTGCGCTTGAAGGCCTTTCGGGCGCAGCGTCTGGAGTTGTATCGCCTCAGCCGTCACCACCAGATCGGTGACGACGTGCTGCGCGAAGTGCTGGGGGAACTGGATTTGGCTGAGGCGAATCTGAGGTTGGCGAAGTAGGATATAACCGACACAAGGCCACAGGGGTTTCGGTCTGACAGACGCGCCGAAGCTTCCGACAAGTTTTTAAGGTTGTCCGTCGGAAGCGAGCGCTCTAGCCTCTGGGTGTCGCTGCCAATTCAGCGATCGGATGTGAGAATCCGAACAACCTCTAGGAGCACAGGCTTCTGTACCATTGGGCGCAGGGCTTTACATACTTCAGCTCTAGGGAGCAATTCGATGGTCAAAGAATCCCCAAACGCACCAAAATCCGCGTCCTCTTTCCCTTACGGCGACTACGCCCCCGAAAAGCTGCAAGAGGCCGCTGATCGTGCGCTGGATTTCTACCTCAAGCCTGACGACAGCGAGTCAGAACCCAAACCTCCGGCACAGCTGTTCACCGTGGTGGACACTGTCGATACCGAAGTCCTGCTAGCCAACCTCAGCGAAACCCTGGCCTCGGCCAATGCGATGCTCAGCGACCTTGCCTTCGATCTGGATGGCTCGCGGCGGCATGTGGCGTTGGGGGTGGCGCAGATGATTGAGTTGGGGGCGTTGTTGGCGAACAAGGCCTTGGACCGGGTAGAGCTTCGGACTTGATGCAATAAGTGCCGGCCTCATCGCGAGCAGGCTCGCTCCCACAGTGGATTTGTGTTGCTTGTAAAGCTTGTGATCGACACCAGACCCTGTGGCGAGGGAGCTTGCTCCCGCTGGGGCGCGAAGCGGCCCTAAAACCGGACAACGCGGAACATCAGGCAGATTGAGTTGACTGCTTTGGGGCTGCTACGCAGCCCCGCGGGAGCAAGCTCCCTCGCCACAACACCGCTTATGCGTGGGCCTCTTCCTGCTCAGGAATCAGCCGCACTTCTACCCTCTGACCCAACGCACGAGCTGCGCTGGCAAGCGTTGCCAGCGTCATTCCCGCATCGTCCTGATCCAGTGCGCGATCAACAGCAGTGCGACTGGTGTGCATCCGCTGGGCCAAGGCTTTTTTGGTCACTTTCTGAAGCTTCATTGCTTCGGCAATCTGCCAGGCAATAACGCGTTTGAGCGCAGCTGCGGAAACTTCTTCGGCGATACCTTGCTCGGCGAGGAAGTCGTCAAAATCAGATCCGATGTGCTTGTTCATTTGCTGTGCCTCATAGTCTTGCTTTGCGCTGCTTGGCGGTTGCCATGTCGGTGGTTGGCGTTTTTTGACTTTTCTTTATGAAAGCGTGGAGTAGAACCATGTCAGAGCCCACCACGGTGAAGAGAACGCGGGCGATGGTATCTCAGAGGTCAATCCTGACCTCCCATAGCCCAGTGTCCAGCTTGCGAACCACCGGCATACCTATCGGCCAACCAATCTGAACGGTTTTGATGTCAGTCCCGATCATCCGTCTGTGGTCGCGAGGCAAGTCAGTCAGCCATTCGCGAACGGGTTCATTCCCGGCGTCTGTGCGGAAGAAACGTACGTTCAGTATGGGGGCGATATCAATCATGAATGAAGTGTACCGAAATAGGTGCATTGCGCAACCCAGGAGTCACTGAGAATTTGTACAGGGCCCCAAGATTGCGGTGTGTCAGAGCACTGCTTGGGGCTGCTGCGCAGCCCAGCGGGGATAAATCCCCTCGCCACAACAGCAGTTCGCTCAAATCCTGGTGCAGCCATCAACCCCGACGCTGAATGAATGCGCGGATCCGCTCCGCCGCTTCGACGCATTCAGCCAACGGCGCGACCAGGGCCATGCGCACACGCCCGGCCCCCGGATTGACGCCATCCACTTCCCGGGACAGGTAGGAACCCGGAACCACGGTCACGTGTTCCTGTTCGAACAGGTCACGACAGAACGCCGCATCGTCGCCCGCCACGTTTGGCCACAAATAGAAGCTGCCGTCTGGGCGCTGCACGTCCAGCACCGGGCTGAGGATCTCCAGCACCGCGTCGAATTTCTCCCGGTACAGCGCCCGGTTGGCCCGTACATGCACTTCGTCGCTCCATGCAGCGATGCTCGCCAGTTGGGTCTGAACCGGCATCGCGCAGCCGTGGTAGGTGCGATACAGCAAGAAGCCCTTGAGGATGTCCGCATCGCCGGCCACAAAACCGGAACGCAGGCCGGGCAGGTTGGAGCGCTTGGACAGGCTGTGGAACACCACGCAGCGCTTGAAATCCTTGCGCCCCAGTTCGACGCAGGCGTTGAGCAGCCCCGGCGGCGGGGTTTGTTCGTCGAAGTACAGTTCGCTGTAGCACTCGTCTGCGGCGATCACGAAGTCGTGCTCATCGGCCAGGGCGATGAGTTTCTTCAGCACATCCACCGGAATCAATGCGCCGGTCGGGTTGCCAGGGGAACACAGGAACAGGATCTGGCAGCGTTTCCAGATGTCCGGCGAGACGGCATCGAAATCCGGATTGAAGCCATTCTCGTCCAGGCAGGGCAGGTAATGCGGCTTGGCCCCGGCCAGGAACGCCGCGCCTTCATAAATTTGATAGAACGGGTTCGGGCTGACCACCAGGGCATCGTCGCCACGGTTGACCACGGTCTGGGTGAAGGCGAACAGGGCTTCACGGGTGCCATTGACCGGCAGCACGTGGCGCGCCGGGTCAAGCCAGCCGGCCGGCACGTTGAAACGTCGCTCGCACCAACCGGTGATGGCTTCGCGTAGCGCCGCAATGCCCAGTGTGGTCGGGTAGACAGCCATCTGGTCCAGGTTGCTGGACAGGGCGTCGGCCACGAAGCTCGGCGAACGGTGTTTGGGCTCGCCGATGGACAGGGCAATCGGGCGCTTGTCCGGGTTTGGCGTGACGCTGCCCAGCAGGGCGCGGAGCTTTTCGAACGGGTAGGGCTGCAACTGGTTCAGGGCGTTGTTCATCGGGGCCTCGTCAATGTGGGCGCGGTCCTTGTGGGAGCGAGCCTGCTCGCGATAGCGGTGGGTCAGGCAACATCAATGCTGGATGTTGCGCCGCCATCGCGAGCAGGCTCGCTCCCACATTAGGGGAAGTTCGTTGATTCAGATATTGATACGCGTCAGGTTGGCATCGGGCTCCTGGTTCACGCTCAAGTGCCGCTCCATTTCCTCCTGCAGGCGGCTGCACAGCTGCGGATCGGACAACGGCTGGTTGTGAGCGTCGGTGATGAAAAACACGTCTTCCACCCGCTCGCCGAGGGTGGCGATCTTGGCGTTTTGCAACGACAGGTCGAACTCCAGGAAAATATGCCCGACCCGCGCCAGCAGGCCCGGGCGGTCCGGGGCGCTGAGTTCCAACACCGTGACCTGGCGTTGGGCGTCGTTGTGGATCGTGACCTGGGGGGCGAACGCGAAGTGTTTGAGCTGGCGAGGCACCCGCCGCTGGATGATGGTGGGGTAGTCCGCCGGGTTGCGCAGGGCCTCGGTGAGGCCGTCGCGGATCTGCTTGACCCGCGCCGGGTTGTCGCCAATCGAGTCGCCGTCGGTGTCGAGCACGATGTAGGTGTCGAGGGTGAACTGGCTGCTGGACGTAATGACTCGGGCGTCGTGAATGTTGAGGTTGAGCTGGTCCATCGCGGCCACGGTCACGGCGAAGAAGTCGTGCTGGTCCGGGGCATAGATGAAGATCTGCGTGCCGCCCTCGAATTCGCGCTGGGTGGTTTCCTTGATCAACACCAGCGGCCCGCCATCAGCCGGCTGCTGCAGGATCGCCTCGCTGTGCCAGGCCACGTCGCCAGCGGTATGCCGCAGGAAATAGTCATCGCCCAATTGCGACCAGAGCTGCTCGACATCGTCCGGGTCGGTGCCGCCGCGCACCAGGATGTCCAGGGCGGCGCTTTGGGTCCGGCGGATCTGCTCTTCGCGGTCCACCGGGTTTTCCAGGCCGCGGCGCAAGGCGCGCTTGGTCTCGGTGTAGAGCTGGCGCAGCAGGCTGGCGCGCCAGGAATTCCACAGGCTCGGGTTGGTGGCGTTGATATCGGCCACGGTCAGCACGTAGAGGTAATCCAGGCGCGTTTCATCACCGACGATCTGGGCGAAGTCATGGATTACCTGCGGATCGGACAAGTCCTTGCGCTGGGCGGTGGTCGACATCACCAAGTGGTTTTGCACCAGCCAGACGATCAGCCGGCTGTCCCATACGGGCAGTTGGTGTCGCTGACAGAACGCCTCGGCGTCCACCGCACCGATCTCGGAATGATCGCCTTGGCGGCCTTTGCCGATGTCGTGGTACAGCCCCGCGATGTAGATCAGTTCGGACTTGGGCAGCTTGCCCATGAGCTTGCTGGCCAGCGGGAATTTTTCCGATACCTGGGTGTATTGCAGCTTACGCAGGTGCTTGATCAGGTTCAGGGTGTGAGCATCGACCGTATAGATGTGGAACAGGTCGTGCTGCATTTGCCCGACGATGAAGCCGAATTCCGGCAGATAGCGCCCGAGAATCCCGTAGCGGTTCATGCGCCGCAGGTTGCGGTGCACGCCGATCCTGCACTTGAACAGCTCAATAAACAGGCTTGTATTGCGGATGTCGTGGCGGAAATCGTCATCGATCAGGTGACGGTTTTCCCGTAGCAGGCGAATGGTGTCGGCGCGAACACCCTTGATTTCCGGCTGCTGGGCCATGAGCACGAAAATCTCGAGCATGGCGAAGGGCGTGCGGCGGAATACGTTGGCGTTGCGCGCTTCGATATACCCGTCGTGCAGCTGGAATCGGGAGTTGATCGGTTGCGGCGGCGCTTCGTCTTCGGGCGCCAGGATGACTTCCTCGAAGTGCTGGATGATCAATTCACTGAGCTGGGCGATGCTCATCACCACCCGGTAGTACTGCTGCATGAAGTTTTCGATGGACTGCTTGGCATCCTGCCCTTCGAAACCCAGCAGGCCAGCAATGGAGCGCTGGTGGTCGAACAACAAGCGGTCTTCGGAGCGCCCGGCCAGCATGTGCAGGGCGTAGCGGACCTTCCACAGGAATTCCTGGGACGAGGCCAGCAGGGCGTTTTCGCTTTCCACCAGGAAGCCTTCACCGGCCAAGGCCCGCAGGTTCAGCGTGCCGTACTGGCGACGGGCAACCCACAGGATCGTCTGGATGTCCCGCAGCCCGCCGGGCGAGCCTTTGACGTTGGGTTCCAGGTTGTATTCAGTG
This sequence comes from Pseudomonas sp. LBUM1664, assembly GCF_059695895.1. Classification (NCBI taxonomy): domain Bacteria; kingdom Pseudomonadati; phylum Pseudomonadota; class Gammaproteobacteria; order Pseudomonadales; family Pseudomonadaceae; genus Pseudomonas; species Pseudomonas sp. LBUM1664. The sequence continues at coordinate 1,356,708 of NZ_CP166791.1, forward strand.
TCGTTGTACTTGTGATGGCGGGCCTTCTGCTCGGCGTGCTTGGCCAGGAAAAAGTCCTTGCTTGGCCACATGTGCGCCGTGCTGGTGACGTCGAGCATGCGCAGGCGCAGGCGCTCGGGGCCGGCGATGGTGCGGCTTTCCATCAGGTTGGTGATCACTGTCAGGTCGGCGCGTGCCTCGTCGGCGCACTCCTGTACCGAGCGCACGCTCTGGCCGACTTCCAGGCCGATGTCCCACAGCAGCGTCAGGAAACGCTCGATGGAGTCGCGGAAAACCTCATGATCGGCGCTGTCCAGCAGAATCAGCAGATCGATGTCGGAGTAGGGGTGCAGTTCACCACGCCCGTAGCCACCCACCGCCACCAGGGCGATGTCGGCATCTTCGCTCCAGTTGAACTGCTCCCAGGCCTTTTGCAGGATGTTGTCGATGAACCAGGCTCGATCCTCAATCAGCCGACGAATATCCCGGCCGCTGCGAAAGCGCTGGTCGAGCACTTCGTGGGCCTGGCGGATCGCCTTCTTGAAGGCCGCGATAGGGCTTGCCTTCAGGGCCAGTTCAGCCTGGAACTGGCCGCGGTCGAAGAGTTCGGGATCCACCTGCGGCATCGAATGACTTTCCTTTCTATCTATAGCTATAGGCTGAGTTCGGGTCAGGCGGAAACGCGAGGGATAGTGTCGTCGTTGCGCAGGGTAAAGATTTCGTACCCGGTCTCGGTGACCAGCAAGGTATGTTCCCACTGGGCCGATAGCTTGCGGTCCTTGGTGATGGCCGTCCAGCCATCGCCCAGTACCTTGGTGTCGGCGCGACCCTGGTTGATCATCGGTTCGATGGTGAAGGTCATGCCCGCCTGAAGCTCCATGCCGGTGCCGGCACGGCCGTAGTGCAGGATCTGTGGTTCTTCGTGGAAGACCTTGCCGATGCCGTGTCCGCAGAATTCGCGGACCACCGAGAAGCCGTTCTTCTGCGCGTGCTTCTGGATCACTTCGCCGATGTCCCCCAGGCGGCAGCCCGGTTTCACCAGTTCAATGGCCATGTACATGCATTCCTGGGTGACTTTCGACAGGCGCTGGGCCCACTCCGGCACGTTGCCGACATGGAACATGCGGCTGGTGTCGCCGTGGTAGCCGTCCTTGATGACGGTGACGTCGATATTCACGGTGTCGCCATCCTTCAATGGTTTTTCGTTGGGGATGCCGTGGCAGACCACGTGGTTGATCGAGGTGCAGATCGACTTCGGGAAGCCTTTGTAGTTGAGCGGAGCCGGGATGGCTTTCTGCTCGTTGACAATATAGTCGTGGCAGATGCGGTCCAGCTCTTCGGTGGTAACGCCCGGCTTGACGTGCTCGGCAATCATTTCCAGCACGTCGGCGGCGAGTTTGCCCGCGACACGCATTTTTGCGATGTCCTCGGGGGTCTTGAGGGTGACGGTCATACAGGCTCTCTCTGCGCCCGGCGGCGCTGTTCAAAACGAAATGGGCAGCGGATGATGATCCGGGCAGCCCTGAAAGACGCGATTCTAACAGACGATCAGTACAAAGAACTCTCCAGCCTGGAACTCTGTGGCGAGGGGATTTATCCCCGCTGGGGCGCGTAGCGGCCCCCAGACCAGGCGGCGCGGTGTATCAGGTCGATTGAGTCGTCTGGTGTGGGGCTGCATGCAGCCCTGCGGGGATAAATCCCCTCGCCGCAGAGGTTTTCAGAATCCGTGTTCCGTTTTCGCCCTTGCTGTGGTATAAAATGCGCCGCTTTCCGGGGATGACCCCGTAAGCTTAAATCCACACACGTGTCGACACGATGACCTGGGTGCCTTCGGCTTTATAGTCGCTGGTTGGTCATTGGGATACGTGGAGGCCAAACCCGACTTATCAAGGAACTATCATGTCCCAAGTCAATATGCGCGATATGCTGAAGGCCGGTGTGCACTTCGGTCACCAGACCCGTTACTGGAACCCGAAAATGGGCAAGTACATTTTCGGCGCGCGTAACAAGATCCACATTATCAACCTTGAAAAAACCCTGCCGATGTTCAACGAAGCACTGACCTTCGTAGAGCGCCTGTCCCAGGGCAAAAACAAGATTCTGTTCGTCGGCACCAAGCGTTCCGCTGGCAAGATCGTTGCTGAAGAAGCAGCACGTTGCGGTTCGCCGTACGTCGATCACCGCTGGTTGGGCGGCATGCTGACCAACTTCAAGACCATTCGTGCTTCCATCAAGCGTCTGCGTGACCTTGAAGTCCAGTCCGAAGACGGTACTTTCGCCAAGCTCACCAAGAAAGAAGCGCTGATGCGCACTCGCGATCTTGAGAAGCTGGACCGCTCCCTGGGCGGTATCAAGGACATGGGCGGTCTGCCTGACGCACTGTTCGTGATCGACGTTGACCACGAGCGCATCGCGATCACCGAAGCCAACAAGCTGGGTATCCCGGTCATCGGCGTTGTCGATACCAACAGCAGCCCGGAAGGCGTTGACTACATCATCCCAGGCAACGATGACGCCATCCGCGCCATCCAGCTGTACATGGGTTCGATGGCTGACGCTGTTATCCGTGGTCGCAACAATGTTAATGGCGGCACCGAAGTTTTCGCTGAAGAAGCTCCGGCAGCAGCCGCTGAGTAATTGACGCCCTGGCGTTGACTCAGTAAGCAAAAAGGGGGCTTGGCCCCCTTTTTGCCACCTCGAAAACCATTTGTAAGCAGCGCAGCTACAGCATCTGTAACGTGCAGCGGCTAACAAGGGTGGTTCGGGAAGAATTGAACGCCCGTTCAATCGGGTGGAATGGTTGAAAACCTATCCAAGAGGATTTTGAAATGGCAGAGATTACTGCAGCGTTGGTCAAAGAACTGCGCGAGCGTACCGGCGAAGGCATGATGGACTGCAAGAAAGCCTTGACCAAGGCTGGCGGCGACATCGAGAAAGCCATTGATGATATGCGTGCTTCGGGCGCTATCAAGGCTGCCAAGAAAGCTGGCAACATTGCCGCTGAAGGCGCGATTGGCATCAAGGAAGACGGTAAAGCTGCCGTTATCATTGAAGTCAACTCGCAGACTGACTTTCTGGCTCTGCAAGACGACTTCAAAGCATTCGTTGCTGCCAGCGTAGAAAAAGCATTCGCCGACAAACTGACCGACGCAGCTCCGCTGATCGCCGCTCAGGAATCGGCTCGTGAAGCACTGGTTGCCAAAGTAGGCGAAAACGTCAATATCCGTCGTCTGGTTCGTATCGAAGGCGATGTTGTCGGTTCTTACCTGCACGGCAACAAGATCGGCGTAGTTGTAGCTCTCAAAGGCGGCAACGTGGAACTGGCCAAAGACATCGCGATGCACGTCGCTGCCAGCAACCCTGAGTTCCTGCTGCCGTCGGAAGTTTCCGCTGATGCCATCGAGCGCGAAAAAGCCGTGTTCATGCAGCTCAACGAAGACAAGATCAAAGGCAAGCCAGCCGAAATCGTTGAAAAAATGGTTTCCGGTCGTATCACCAAGTTCCTGGCTGAAGCCAGCCTGGTTGAGCAGGCGTTCGTCAAGAACCCTGAAGTCAAGGTTGGTGAACTGGCTAAGAAAGCCTGCGCTGAAATCGTTTCCTTCACCTACTTCAAAGTGGGCGAAGGCATCGAGAAGCCAGTAGACAACTTCGCTGAAGAAGTTGCTGCTCAGCTGGCTGCCAGCAAGCAATAAGACAGTTTTTCAACTGTCGCCCTGAAGAGGCTGCCCGCTTACGCGCGCAGCCTCTTTTCGGATGGGGATGCCGATTTTTATTGGTTTCCTGTCGGAACTGGCTTACAAAGCCGTGTTCCGATGGCGCTGTGTCAGCGTCAAGCTTGGCTTTGTACGAAAAGTCGCGCAGGCACTTTCGTGCAAAGGCTAGAGTGAACGCAGGCTGTAAACAGCTTGCAAAGAATTTTCGAAAATACGCCGCAGGAGAGATTCGCAATGGCTCAGCAGGGCAGTGGTTATCAGGCTCGCTATAAACGCATTCTACTCAAGCTTAGCGGCGAGGCCCTGATGGGCTCGGAAGAGTTCGGGATCGATCCGAAAGTCCTGGATCGCATGGCGCTGGAAGTCGGCCAGTTGGTCGGGATCGGCGTGCAAGTAGGCCTGGTCATCGGCGGCGGCAACCTGTTCCGCGGTGCAGCGCTGAGCGCGGCCGGCATGGATCGGGTCACGGGCGACCACATGGGCATGCTGGCCACTGTGATGAACGCCCTGGCTATGCGCGACGCGCTGGAGCGTGCCAATATCTCGGCCATCGTGATGTCGGCCATTTCCATGGTCGGCGTGACCGATCACTACGACCGTCGCAAAGCCATGCGCCACCTCAATGCCAAGGAAGTGGTGATTTTTGCCGCCGGTACCGGTAATCCGTTCTTCACCACGGATTCGGCCGCTTGCCTGCGGGGGATCGAGATCGATGCCGATGTCGTGCTCAAGGCAACCAAGGTCGATGGTGTCTACACTGCCGACCCGTTCAAAGACCCGCATGCCGAGAAGTTCGATCATCTGACCTACGATGAAGTGCTGGATCGCAAGCTGGGTGTAATGGATCTGACGGCTATCTGCCTGTGCCGCGACCACAAGATGCCGCTGCGCGTCTTTAACATGAACAAGCCCGGCGCCCTGCTGAATATCGTGCATGGCGGCGCCGAAGGAACACTGATCGAGGAAGCTCAATAATGATCAACGAAATCAAGAAAGACGCTGAACAGCGCATGCAGAAGTCCCTGGAGTCCCTGGCGCACAACTTCGGTCGTATTCGTACCGGCCAGGCGCACCCAAGCATCCTTGAAGGCGTGATGGTGCCGTACTACGGTTCCGACACCCCAATCAAGCAAGTGGCCAACATCACTGTCAAAGATGCTCGTACCCTGCAGGTCGTTGCCTTTGAGCGCAACATGCTGGGTGCGGTCGACAAGGCCATCGGCAGCGCCGGCCTGAACCTGAACCCGACCAACCTGGGTGAGTTGCTGTTGATTTCCATGCCGGCCCTGACCGAAGAAACCCGTAAGGGCTTCACCAAGCAGGCTCGTGATGTGGCTGAAGACGCCCGCGTTGCGGTGCGCAACATTCGCCGTGATGCCAACAGTTCGCTCAAGGACCTGGTCAAGGAAAAGGAAATCAGCGAAGACGAAGAGCGTCGCGCCACTGGCGAGATTGATGATCTGACCAAGAAGTACGTGGCTAAAATTGACGCGGATTTGGCACAGAAAGAAAAAGACCTGATGGCCGTATAAGGGTCTCGTTTTTATGGATAAGACCAAGCAGGCCATGTCGTTCGCGGTGCCGCGCCACGTGGCGATCATCATGGATGGCAATAACCGCTGGGCCAAGAAGCGCTTTATGCCTGGTGTTGCCGGGCATAAGGCGGGGGTCGATGCGGTTCGCGCGGTCATCGAGGTGTGCGCCGAGGCGGGCGTTGAGGTGCTGACCCTGTTCGCGTTCTCCAGCGAGAACTGGCAGCGTCCGGCCGATGAGGTTAGCGCCTTGATGGATCTGTTCCTCAAGGCTCTGCGGCGTGAGGCCAAGCGGCTCAACGAGAACCGCATCAGTCTGCGCATCATTGGAGATCGCTCGCGCTTTCATCCAGAGTTGCAGGCCGCGATGCGAGAGGCCGAGACCGCGACGGCTGGTCCTGATCGATTTGTCCTGCAAATTGCCGCCAACTATGGCGGTCAGTGGGACATTGCCCAGGCTGCCCAGCGGCTGGCGCGGGAAGTCCAGGCCGGGCATCTGCGGCCCGAAGACATCACGCCAGAGCTGTTGCAGACCTGTCTGGCTACCGGCGACCTGCCGTTGCCGGACCTGTGCATCCGCACCGGTGGCGAGCACCGCATCAGTAATTTCCTGCTCTGGCAGCTGGCCTACGCCGAGCTGTACTTCTCCGACCTGTTCTGGCCGGACTTCAAACACGAAGCCATGCGCACTGCGCTGGCCGATTTCGCTTCCCGTCAACGTCGTTTCGGTAAAACGAGCGAGCAGATCGAAGCTGGAGCCCGGCTTTAATGCTAAAACAACGAATCATCACAGCCCTCATCCTGTTGCCTATTGCCCTGGGCGGGTTTTTCTTGCTCGACGGTGCAGGCTTTGCGCTGTTCATCGGGCTGGTCGTGACCTTGGGGGCGTGGGAGTGGGCGCGTCTGGCAGGTTTTGCTGCGCAGTCGGCGCGCGTAGCCTTTGCCGTGGCCGTAGCCGCCATGTTGTTCGTCATGTATCTGGTGCCGGGCATTGCGCCTTGGGTGTTGGGGGCGTCGGTGCTGTGGTGGGCGGCGGCGACTTTCCTGGTATTGACCTATCCACAGACCGCACATCATTGGGCCAACGCAGCGACCAAATTGATGATTGGCCTGTTAATCCTGTTGCCTGCCTGGCAAGGGCTGATCTGGATCAAGCAAGGCGAGCTGGGTAACTGGCAGATCTTGGCCGTGATGGTGCTGGTCTGGGGTGCCGACATCGGGGCTTATTTCTCCGGTCGGGCCTTCGGCAAGCGCAAGCTCGCACCGAAAGTCAGCCCCGGCAAGAGCTGGGAAGGCGTCTATGGTGGCCTGGTCCTGAGCCTGGTGATCACGGCTGTGGTCGGCTTCGTGCGTGACTGGACTGTCGGGCAAATGCTGGTGAGCCTGTTTGGCGCAGCCCTCATTGTGTTTGTGTCGGTGGTCGGGGACCTGACCGAGAGCATGTTCAAGCGTCAGTCCGGGATCAAGGACAGCAGTAATCTGTTGCCTGGTCACGGCGGCGTGCTGGATCGCATCGACAGCCTTACTGCCGCGATCCCGATCTTCGCCGTGCTCCTGTGGATGGCGGCATCGTGAGTCGTGCTCAACAGATCACCGTCCTGGGGGCTACCGGTTCGATCGGGCTGAGTACGCTTGACGTTATCGGTCGGCATCCGGACCGCTACCAAGTGTTCGCGCTCAGCGGCTTCACGCGCCTGAGTGAGTTGCTGGCGTTGTGCATACGCCACACGCCGCGATTTGCCGTGGTGCCTGAGGCCGGCGCGGCGCGGGCATTGCAGGACGACCTGCGAGCGGCCGGTTTACCTACGCGCGTATTGGTGGGCGAGGAGGGCCTGTGTCAGGTGGCCTCCGCCCCGGAAGTCGACGCGGTGATGGCGGCTATCGTTGGTGCGGCGGGCTTGCGGCCGACGCTGGCGGCGGTGGAGGCCGGCAAGAAGATCTTGCTGGCCAATAAAGAAGCGCTAGTGATGTCCGGCGCGCTGTTTATGCAGGCTGTGCGCAAAAGCGGCTCGGTACTGCTGCCCATCGACAGCGAGCACAATGCGATTTTTCAATGCATGCCGCAGGATTTTTCCCGTGGGTTGGGTGCGGTGGGCGTCCGGCGGATTTTGCTGACAGCGTCCGGTGGTCCGTTCCTGCAGACACCAATGGAAGAATTGGTGCATGTTTCACCTGAACAGGCCTGTGCTCACCCGAACTGGTCCATGGGGCGCAAGATTTCCGTGGATTCGGCCAGCATGATGAACAAGGGGTTGGAGCTGATCGAGGCCTGCTGGCTGTTCGATGCCAAGCCGTCCCAGGTCGAGGTGGTGATCCACCCGCAGAGCGTGATTCACTCCCTGGTGGACTATATAGACGGTTCGGTGCTGGCCCAGTTGGGCAATCCGGACATGCGCACGCCGATTGCCAATGCGCTGGCCTGGCCGGAGCGGATCGATTCGGGTGTAGCGCCGCTCGACTTATTCACCATCGCTCGCCTGGATTTCCAGGCGCCCGATGAGCAGCGCTTCCCGTGCCTGCGTCTGGCGCGGCAGGCGGCCGAGGCGGGCAACAGTGCCCCAGCCATGCTCAATGCCGCCAACGAAGTGGCGGTGGCAGCGTTTCTCGATGGACGTGTCCGTTACCTCGAGATCGCGAGTATCATCGAGGAGGTCTTGAATCTCGAGGCTGTGGTTGCGGTCGACGATCTCGACGCGGTATTCACGGCGGACGCCAGGGCTCGCGGGCTGGCGAGCCAATGGTTGAAGCGCCACGGGCGTTGAGGCTGCGGTACGTTAGCCAGGGTTACCCTGGACAGGATTGCGGAGAAAACAGATGAGCGCGCTCTATATGGTTGTCGGCACCCTGGTTGCGTTAGGGGTGTTGGTCACATTTCACGAATTCGGTCATTTCTGGGTCGCGCGTCGCTGTGGCGTCAAAGTGCTGCGTTTTTCTGTGGGCTTCGGCATGCCTCTGTTGCGTTGGCACGACAAGAAAGGCACTGAGTTCGTCGTGGCGGCCATTCCCCTGGGCGGCTACGTGAAGATGCTCGACGAGCGCGAAGGTGAAGTGCCTGCCGATCAGCTCGACCAATCCTTCAATCGCAAAACCGTCCGTCAGCGTATCGCTATCGTAGCGGCGGGGCCGATCGCCAACTTTCTGTTGGCCATGTTTTTTTTCTGGGCGCTGGCCATGCTGGGCAGCGAGCAGGTACGTCCTGTCATTGGCGCGGTCGAGGCCGGGAGCATTGCCGCTCGGGCCGGGCTGGGCGCAGGTGAGGAAATCGTCGCGATCGATGGCGAGCCGACGTCGGGCTGGGCGGCGGTCAACCTGCAGTTGGTTCGACGTCTGGGCGAGAGCGGTTCGTTGCAGTTGATGGTGCGTGAGCAGGGCTCCACCGCGGATTCGCCCCGGGAGCTGATGCTGGATAACTGGCTCAAGGGTGCCGACGAGCCTGACCCGATCCGCTCCCTGGGTATCCGTCCATGGCGTCCCGCGTTGCCACCCGTGCTCGCCGAGCTTGATCCGAAGGGCCCGGCCCAGACCGCAGGCCTGAAGACTGGCGACCGGTTGCTGGCGCTTGATGGCCAGCCGGTCAGCGACTGGCAGCAGGTGGTCGATTCGGTTCGTTTACATCCTGATGCCAAAATTGTCCTGCGCGTCGAGCGCGATGGTGTTTCAATCGATGTCCCGGTAACCCTGGCCGCCCGTGGCGAGAGCAAGGCACCGACCGGTTACCTGGGGGCAGGTGTCAAGGCTGTCGAGTGGCCGCCGGAGATGATTCGCAAGATCAGCTTCGGCCCTGTGGCGGCAATTGGCGAGGGTGCGCGTCGTACCTGGACCATGAGTGTCCTGACCCTCGACTCGCTCAAGAAAATGTTGTTCGGCGAGCTCTCGGTAAAAAACTTGAGTGGACCGATAACCATTGCTAAAGTGGCGGGCGCTTCTGCCCAGTCGGGCGTCGCTGATTTCCTGAATTTCCTTGCTTATCTGAGCATTAGCCTGGGAGTTTTGAATTTGCTGCCCATCCCGGTACTGGATGGAGGGCATTTGTTGTTCTATCTGATCGAGTGGGCGCGTGGTCGTCCCTTGTCGGATCGGGTGCAAGGTTGGGGGATACAGATCGGTATCAGCTTGGTGGTCGGGGTCATGTTACTTGCTCTGGTCAACGATCTGGGTCGTCTGTAACGCTCGCTGAATCGCGAATCTGCCGCATTTTGCGGCAGTTTGTTTATTGCCAGTTGGAATAAGAAAGGACTTCATGAAACGTCTGCTGCTAACTGCGGTTCTCACCGTATTGATGATCGCCGAAGTTCACGCCGAGTCCTTCACTATCTCTGATATTCGCGTCAATGGCCTCCAGCGGGTCTCCGCGGGTAGCGTCTTTGGTGCCTTGCCGTTAAACGTCGGCGAGCAGGCGGATGATCGGCGCCTGGTGGAATCCACTCGTGCGCTGTTCAAAACCGGCTTCTTTCAAGATATCCAGCTGGGTCGTGACGGCAATGTCCTGGTCATCACTGTTGTCGAGCGCCCGTCGGTCGCCAGTATCGAGATCGAAGGCAACAAGGCGATCTCCACTGAAGACCTGATGAAAGGCCTCAAGCAGTCCGGTCTGGCCGAAGGCGAAATCTTTCAGCGCGCTACCCTCGAGGGCGTCCGTAACGAGCTGCAGCGCCAGTACGTTGCGCAAGGTCGCTACTCGGCCACCGTCGACACCGAAGTGGTGCCGCAGCCGCGTAACCGCGTAGGTCTCAAGGTCAACATCAACGAGGGCACCGTAGCGGCCATCCAGCACATCAATGTGGTGGGCAACTCGGTTTTCCCTGATGAAGACCTGATCGACCTGTTTGAACTCAAGACCACCAACTGGCTGTCGTTCTTCAAGAACGACGACAAGTACGCCCGTGAAAAACTCTCCGGTGACCTGGAGCGCCTGCGTTCCTATTACCTGGACCGTGGTTATATCAACATGGACATCGCTTCGACCCAGGTGTCCATCACCCCGGACAAGAAGCACGTCTACATCACCGTCAACGTCAACGAAGGCGAGAAGTACACCGTTCGTGACGTCAAGCTCAGCGGTGACCTGAAGGTCCCTGAAGACCAGGTCAAGTCGCTGTTGTTGGTGCAGAAGGGCCAGGTGTTCTCGCGCAAGCTGATGACCACCACCTCCGAGCTGATCACCCGTCGCCTGGGTAACGAGGGTTATACCTTCGCCAACGTCAATGGCGTGCCGCAGCCGCATGATGAAGACCATACCGTCGACATCACCTTCGCCGTGGACCCAGGCAAGCGTGCCTACGTCAACCGTGTCAACTTCCGTGGCAACACCAAGTCCGAGGACGAAGTGCTGCGTCGTGAAATGCGCCAGATGGAAGGTGGCTGGGCTTCGACCTACCTGATCGACCAGTCCAAGACCCGTCTGGAACGCCTGGGCTTCTTCAAGGAAGTCAACGTCGAGACTCCGGCAGTGCCGGGCGTCGATGACCAGGTCGATGTGAACTACAGCGTTGAAGAGCAGGCTTCCGGCTCGATCACCGCCAGTGTCGGTTTCGCCCAGAGCGCCGGCCTGATCCTGGGTGGCTCGATCACCCAGAACAACTTCCTGGGTAGCGGTAACAAGGTCAGCATCGGCTTGACCCGCAGCGAATACCAGACCCGCTACAACTTCGGTTTCGTGGACCCCTACTGGACCGCTGACGGCGTGAGCCTGGGCTATAACGCCTTCTACCGCACCACTGACTATGACGAGCTCGATTCCGACATTTCCAGCTATGCGGTGGACAGCTACGGTGTCGGTGCCAACGTGGGTTACCCGATCAGCGAGACCTCGCGGCTGACGTTCGGTATTACCGCTCAGCACGACAAGATCAACACTGGTAAGTACACCGTTGACGAGATCTTTGACTTCGTTAACAAAGAAGGCGACAGCTACCTGAACTTCAAGGCGTCTGCCGGCTGGTCCGAGTCGACCCTGAACAAAGGCGTGTTGGCGACCCGTGGTCATTCCCAGAGCCTGGTTTTGGAAACTACGACGCCTGGTAGTGACTTGTCGTTCTTCAAACTCGACTATCGCGGTCAGCTGTTCCAGCCGTTGACCGACACCTACACCATGCGCCTGCACACCGAACTGGGCTATGGTGACGGCTACGGGTCGACCGATGGCCTACCGTTCTACGAGAACTACTACGCCGGTGGTTTCAACTCGGTTCGTGGTTTCAAGGACAGTACTCTTGGTCCACGCAGCACCCCGAGTAAAGGCAACAATCCGGGTACTGTGGAAGACCCGGATCAGGACCCACTGCCGTTCGGTGGTAACGTGCTGATTCAGGGTGGTGTTGAAGTCCTGTTCCCGATGCCGTTCGTCAAGGATCAACGCTCGCTGCGTACCTCGGTATTCTGGGACGTGGGTAACGTCTTCGATTCCAAGTGTGAAAACACCACCAACGCCAACGGCACCAAGTCCAACACTCAGTGCAACGACATCAGCCTGAGCAACTTGGCCAGTTCCGTGGGTGTAGGCGTGACCTGGGTCACCGCGCTGGGTCCTTTGAGCTTCGCGCTGGCGATGCCGATCAAGAAACCGGATGACGCTGAAACTCAAGTGTTCCAATTTTCCCTCGGCCAGACGTTCTAAGCGTCTGACCCAAGATAACGACAATGGATTTTGTAGGAGTGCATCGTGCGTAAGTTGACTCAATTGGTTCTCCTGGCGACCGTACTGGTCGCAGGTCCGGCTTTTGCCGACATGAAAATCGCCGTGCTGAACTATCAGATGGCCCTGCTGGAATCCGATGCGGCGAAGAAATACGCCGTGGATGCCGAGAAAAAATTTGGTCCGCAACTGACCAAGCTCAAGAGCCTGGAAAGCAGCGCCAAGGGTATTCAGGATCGTCTGGTAGCCGGTGGCGACAAGATGGCTCAGGGCGAGCGCGAGCGTCTGGAGCTTGAGTTCAAGCAAAAGGCCCGTGACTTCCAGTTCCAGTCCAAGGAGCTGAACGAAGCGAAAGCCGTTGCTGACCGTGAAATGCTCAAGCAGCTCAAGCCAAAACTCGACAGCGCAGTGGAAGAAGTCATCAAGAAAGGTGCTTTTGACCTGGTCTTCGAGCGTGGCGCAGTGATTGATGTCAAGCCTCAGTACGACATCACGCGTCAGGTCATCGAGCGCATGAATCAGCTGAAGTAATCCATGACAGCGACTATCAAGCTCGGCCAGTTGGCCGAGTTCCTCGGCGCCACCCTGCGTGGCGACCCGGAGAAGGCAATTACTGGGCTAGCCACTTTGCAAGAGGCTGGCCCAGCTCAGTTGAGCTTTCTGGCAAATCCTCAATACCGCAAGTACCTGGCCGATAGCCGGGCCGCCGCGTTGTTGCTCAAGGCTGCTGATGCCGAAGGGTTTGCTGGCGATGCGCTGGTCGTGCCGGATCCGTACCTGGCGTATGCGCGCATCTCCCATCTGTTTGACCCCAAGCCTAAATCAACCGCTGGCATTCACCCCAGCGCGGTGATCGCGGCGGATGCCGTGGTTGATCCCTCGGCAAGCATCGGTCCTTTTGTTGTCATCGAAAGCGCGGCCCGAATTGGCGCCGGTGTCACGTTGGGCGCCCATTGCTTCATCGGCGCGCGCAGTGAGATCGGTGAAGGGGGCTGGCTGGCGCCGCGGGTCACGCTGTATCACGACGTGCGTATCGGTAAGCGGGTGGTGATTCAGTCTGGCGCGGTGCTGGGCGGTGAAGGGTTCGGTTTCGCCAACGAGAAGGGCATCTGGCAAAAGATCGCTCAGATCGGCGGCGTCACCATCGGCGACGACGTCGAGATCGGCGTCAACACTGCGATTGACCGGGGTGCGCTGGCCGATACGGTCATTGGCAATGGCGTCAAGCTCGACAACCAGATCCAGATCGCCCACAACGTCCAGGTCGGTGACCACACCGCCATGGCCGCGTGCGTGGGCATCTCCGGCAGCACCAAGATTGGCAAGCACTGCATGCTCGCCGGTGGCGTGGGGCTGGTGGGACATATCGATATCTGTGACAACGTATTCCTGACCGGGATGACCATGGTGACCCACTCGATTACCGAGCCCGGTGCCTATTCTTCCGGTACGGCGATGCAGCCGGCAGCCGAATGGCGCAAGAGTGCGGCCCGTCTCCGTCAGCTCGATGACATCGCGCGACGCCTGCGGCAGTTGGAAAAGCGTGTAGGGGACGTGACCCCTGACGGTAATGCTTCATCAGATGGCTGATACCATTTCCATATCAAGTGTGCACAGCCGTTAGGGCATCCTTGATTTGCTAGCGGAGTGCGCGTCACTCGTGCGCTCCCAATCTTTACATAGGCTTCCCCCCGAAATGATGGACATCAACGAGATTCGCGAATACCTGCCTCACCGCTACCCGTTCCTGCTGGTGGATCGGGTGGTGGACCTGGACGTTGAAGGCAAGCGCATTCGCGCCTACAAGAATGTCAGCATCAATGAGCCGTTCTTCAATGGTCACTTCCCCGCGCATCCAATCATGCCAGGCGTACTGATCATCGAAGCGATGGCTCAGGCTGCCGGGATCCTTGGTTTCAAAATGCTCGACGTGAAGCCTGCCGATGGCACGCTTTACTACTTCGTTGGCTCCGACAAGCTGCGTTTCCGCCAGCCGGTCACTCCGGGCGATCAGTTGATCCTCGAAGCCAAGTTCATCAGTTGCAAGCGCCAGATCTGGAAGTTCGAATGCCAGGCTTCGGTCGACGGCAAGCCGGTCTGCTCCGCTGAAATCATCTGTGCGGAACGCAAACTATGAGTTTGATTGACCCTCGCGCAATCATCGATCCGACGGCCGTCCTGGCCGCCGATGTCGAGGTCGGCCCGTGGTCGATCATCGGCGCAGGTGTGGAAATCGGCGAGGGTACGGTGATCGGCCCCCACGTAATTCTCAAGGGGCCGACCCGGATCGGCCGGCACAATCGCATCTACCAGTTTTCTTCGGTAGGCGAGGACACGCCCGATCTCAAGTACAAAGGTGAAGAAACCCGCCTGGTCATTGGCGATCACAACGTGATCCGCGAAGGCGTGACGATTCACCGCGGCACCGTTCAGGATCGTTGCGAAACGACCCTGGGCGACCACAACCTGGTCATGGCCTACGCCCACATCGGCCATGACAGCGTTATCGGTAACCATTGCATCCTGGTCAACAACACGGCGCTGGCTGGCCATGTCCACGTTGACGACTGGGCGATCCTGTCCGGTTTCACCCTGGTCCACCAGTATTGCCATATCGGCGCCCACAGCTTCTCTGGCATGGGCACCGCCATCGGCAAGGACGTCCCGGCCTATGTCACGGTGTTTGGCAACCCGGCCGAAGCCCGCAGCATGAACTTCGAAGGCATGCGCCGTCGTGGTTTCAGCGAAGAGGCGATTACTGCGTTGCGTCGCGCCTACAAGGTTGTGTACCGCCAGGGCCTGACGGTCGAGCAGGCGCTCGCCGAGCTGGCCGAAGCGTCGGTGCAGTTCCCGGAAGTCGCGACATTCCGTGATTCCATCCAGTCTTCGACCCGCGGCATCACTCGCTAACCATGGCTAATTTGCGCATCGCGCTGGTGGCGGGAGAGGCTTCCGGTGACATTCTGGGCGCCGGTCTGATGCGGGCGCTCAGGGCGCAGCATCCGGCGGTCGAATTCATGGGGGTCGGCGGGCCGTTGATGCAAGCCGAAGGGCTGACGTCTTATTTTCCGATGGAACGCCTGTCGGTGATGGGGCTGGTGGAAGTGCTCGGTCGCCTGCGGGAGTTGCTGGCCCGCCGCAAGAAGCTGATCCAGACCCTGATCGACGAAAAGCCGGATGTGTTCATCGGCATCGATGCACCGGATTTCACCCTCAATATCGAACTCAAGTTGCGCCAGGCTGGTATCAAGACGGTGCACTATGTCAGCCCATCGGTCTGGGCCTGGCGGCAGAAGCGCGTGCTGAAGATCCGCGAAGGCTGCGACCTCATGCTGACGCTGCTGCCGTTCGAAGCCAGATTCTACGAAGAGAAGGGCGTGCCGGTGCGGTTTGTCGGGCATACCCTGGCCGATACCATCCCCCTGGAAGCCGACCGCGATGGCGCTCGCCAGGCGTTGGGCCTGCCTGATGGACCGCTGGTGGCGTTGATGCCTGGCAGCCGAGGTGGCGAAGTGAGTCGTCTGGGTGGCTTGTTCTTCGATGCCGCCGAACGTCTTCGGGCGCTTCGTCCTGGTGTGCGTTTTGTCCTGCCGTGTGCCAGTCCAGAGCGCCGGGCACAGCTTGAAGCGCTTTTGATCGGTCGCGATTTGCCGGTCACCCTGCTTGACGGTCGCTCCCATCAGGCGCTGGCTGCGTGTGATGCGGTGTTGATTGCGTCCGGCACTGCTACCCTTGAGGCGTTGCTGTACAAGCGCCCGATGGTGGTCGCCTATCGCCTGGCGCCGCTGACGTTCTGGATTCTCAAGCGTATGGTCAAGAGCCCTTACATCTCCTTGCCGAACTTGTTGGCCCAGCGTTTGCTGGTGCCTGAGTTGCTGCAGGACGAGGCGACGGCCGATGCACTGGCAAAAACCCTTTCGCCCTTGATCGACGGCGGCCAGGAACAGACCCGGGGCTTTGACGAAATCCACCGTACCTTGCGTCGCGATGCCTCCAATCAGGCCGCAGACGCGGTGCTGACCCTGATTGGCGCAAAACAATGAGTAACGTGAAGCTACAAATGGGCCTGGATTTCAACCTGGTCGCCGAAGTGGAAGAACTGGTAGCCGGTGTCGACGAGGTGGGTCGCGGCCCATTGTGCGGTGCCGTGGTGACGGCGGCGGTGATCCTTGACCCGAACCGGCCGATCCTTGGTCTCAACGATTCCAAGAAACTCACCGAAGCCCGTCGCGAAAAGCTCTACGACGAAATCTGCGAGAAGGCCCTGAGCTGGTGCATCGCCCGGGCCGAAGTCGAAGAGATCGACGAACTGAATATTCTGCACGCCACCATGCTTGCCATGCAGCGTGCCGTCGAGGGCCTGCACATCACGCCGAAACTGGCGATGATCGACGGCAATCGTTGCCCGAAACTGTCGATGCGCGCCGAAGCGGTCGTCCAGGGTGATGGCAAGGTGCCGGCCATTGCGGCGGCATCGATCCTGGCCAAGGTCAGCCGTGACCGGGAAATGAGCGCCTTCGAATTGATCTACCCGGGTTACGGCATCGGTGGCCACAAGGGCTACCCGACGCCCGTTCATCTGGAAGCCCTGGCGCGCCTTGGGCCAACGCCGATCCACCGGCGCTCGTTCGCGCCGGTACGGCTGGCCTATGAAGCCCGCGAAGGCTTGATCATAAGCAGTCAGAGCCCTGTTTCTTAAAGATCAACGCTGCCTTTGCCAGGCAAGGCAATCATGGCTGATGTTTTACCCAAGGCTCGGTACAATCCGGGCCTTGTTGTTTTCATGACTTAACGCAGGATCACTATGCCGGCTTCATTCGTTCATCTACGCCTGCACACTGAATATTCCCTGGTCGACGGTCTGGTGCGGATCAAGCCCCTGGTCAAGACCCTGGTGGGCATGAACATGCCTGCCGTGGCGGTCACCGACCAGAACAACATGTGTTCGCTGGTCAAGTTCTACAAGGCCTCCATGGGTGCCGGGATCAAGCCGATCTGCGGCGCCGACCTGTGGCTGTCGAACAAGGACCCGGACGCGCCGTTGAGCCGTATCAGCCTGTTGGTGATGAACGCGGTGGGTTATCGCAACCTCACCGAGCTGATCTCCCGCGGCTTTATCGATGGCCAGCGCAACGGTTCGATCATCATCGAGCGCGAGTGGGTGGCTGAGGCCAGCGAAGGGCTGATCATGCTGTCGGCGGCCAAGGAGGGCGAAATCGGCCTGGCCCTGCTCAGTGACAATGCCGAAGAGGCCGAGGTACTGGCCCGCGACTGGATGGCGGTGTTTCCCGATCGCTTCTATATCGAGGTGCAACGCACCAACCGTCCCAACGACGAAGAGCACCTGCATGCCGCCGTGGCCCTGGCCGACCGGATCGGTGCACCGCTGGTGGCGACCAACGATGTGCGCTTTATCAAGCAGGAAGACTTCGAAGCTCACGAAACCCGCGTCTGCATCGGTGAGGGCCGGGCCCTCGACGATCCTCGTCGTTCGAAAAATTACAGCGATCAGCAATACCTCAAAAGCGCCGAGGAAATGGCCGAGTTGTTCAGCGACCTGCCCGAGGCGCTGGAAAACACCGTCGAGATCGCCAAGCGCTGCAATATTGACGTGAAGTTGGGCAAGCACTTCCTGCCCAACTTCCCGATCCCCGATGGCATGACCATCGACGAGTATTTCCGCAAGGTGTCCTTCGACGGCCTCGACGAGCGCCTCAGTGTCCTGCTGCCCAAGGACACCACCGAAGATTACGAAGCCAAGCGCCAGGTCTATGTCGACCGGTTGAATTTCGAGCTGGATATCATCATCCAGATGGGCTTCCCCGGTTACTTCCTGATCGTGATGGACTTTATCCAGTGGGCCAAGAGCAACGGTGTGCCGGTGGGCCCTGGCCGGGGGTCGGGCGCCGGGTCGCTGGTGGCCTATGTGCAGAAGATCACCGACCTCGACCCGCTGGAATATGACCTGCTGTTCGAACGTTTCCTCAACCCGGAACGGGTTTCCATGCCCGACTTCGACGTCGACTTCTGCATGGATGGCCGCGACCGGGTGATCGACTACGTGGCCGAAAAGTACGGTCGCAATGCCGTGAGCCAGATCATCACCTTCGGTTCCATGGCCGCCAAGGCTGTGGTCCGTGACGTGGCGCGGGTGCAGGGCAAGTCCTATGGCCTGGCGGATCGTCTGTCGAAGATGATTCCGTTCGAAGTCGGCATGACCCTGGAAAAGGCCTACGAGCAGGAAGAAATCCTGCGGGACTTCATCAAGGTCGATGAAGAGGCCGCCGAAATCTGGGAGATGGCCCGCAAGCTCGAAGGCGTGGTGCGTAACGTCGGCAAACACGCCGGTGGTGTGGTGATCGCACCGACCAAGCTGACTGACTTCTCGCCGATCTATTGCGATGAAGAGGGCGACGGCCTGGTGACCCAGTTCGACAAGGACGACGTCGAGGCGGCGGGCCTGGTGAAGTTCGACTTCCTGGGGCTGCGGACCCTGACCATCATCGACTGGGCGCTGAAAACCATCAATCGCGAGCGGGCCAAGGTTGGCGACGCGCCGCTGGACATCGCTTTCATTCCGCTGGACGACAAGCCGACCTACAGCCTGTTGCAAAAAGCCGAAACCACGGCGGTGTTCCAGCTTGAATCCCGGGGCATGAAAGAGCTGATCAAAAAGCTCAAGCCCGACTGCCTCGAAGACTTGATCGCACTGGTGGCCCTGTTCCGTCCGGGCCCGCTGCAATCGGGCATGGTGGACGACTTCATCAACCGTAAGCACGGGCGCGCCGAACTGGCGTACCCGCACTCGGATTATCAGTACGAAGGCTTGAAACCGGTGCTGGCACCGACCTACGGCATCATCCTGTATCAGGAACAGGTGATGCAGATTGCCCAGGTCATGGCCGGTTATACCCTCGGTGGCGCGGACATGCTGCGTCGGGCCATGGGTAAGAAAAAGCCCGAGGAGATGGCCAAGCAGCGCGGCGGCTTCATTGACGGTTGCGCCACCAACGGCATCGACCCTGACCTGGCCGGTAACATTTTCGACCTGGTGGAAAAATTCGCCGGCTACGGCTTCAACAAATCCCACTCTGCCGCCTACGGCCTGGTGTCGTACCAGACCGCGTGGCTGAAGGCGCATTACCCGGCGCCGTTCATGGCCGCCGTACTGTCGGCGGATATGCACAACACCGACAAGGTCGTGACCTTGATCGAAGAAGTGCGGACCATGAAGCTGCGCCTCGACGCACCGGACGTGAACGCTTCGGAGTTCAAGTTCACGGTGAACGACGAGGGCCGCATCATCTACGGCCTGGGCGCCATCAAAGGCGTGGGTGAGGGGCCGGTGGAGGCCATCACCGAAGCGCGTCAGGACGGGCCGTTCAAGGACCTGTTCGATTTCTGCGCCCGGGTCGATCTCAAGCGCATCAATAAGCGCACCCTCGACGGTTTGATCCGCAGCGGCGCCCTGGACCGGCTGGGCCCTTACTTCCAGGACGAACCCAAAGCCTACCAGGCCAACATCGACCGCAACCGCGCGGTGTTGCTGGCGGCGATGGAGGAAGCGATCAAGGCCGCCGAGCAGACCGCCCGCACCCACGACAGCGGCCACGCCGACCTGTTCGGCGGTCTGTTCGTCGAGGAAGATGCCGATGTCTACGGCAATCATCGCAAAGCCAAGGAGTTGACCCTCAAGGAGCGCCTCAAAGGTGAGAAAGACACCTTGGGCCTGTACCTCACCGGGCACCCGATCGACGAGTACGAAGGCGAAATTCGCCGGTTCGCTCGCCAGCGCATTATCGATCTAAAGCCGGCTCGCGATACGCAAACCGTCGCCGGTATGATCATTGCCCTGCGGGTGATGAAAAACAAAAAGGGCGACAAGATGGGCTTTATCACCCTCGACGATCGCTCCGGGCGCATCGAGGCCTCTTTGTTTGCCGAGGCGTTCCATTCGGCGCAGTCATTGTTGCAGACCGACGCGATGGTGGTGGTGGAAGGCGAAGTCAGCAACGATGACTTCTCCGGTGGCCTGCGGCTGCGGGTCAAGCGGGTGATGAGCATGGAAGATGCCCGTACCAACCTCGCTGAAAGCCTGCGGCTGAAGCTGCAGACCCAGGATCTTAAAGGCGATCAGCTACGCTGGTTGGGCGAGTTGTTCAAGCGCCATCGCGGTGCCTGCCCGATCACCATGGAGTACGTGCGCCCCGACGCCAAGGCTGTGTTGCAGTTCGGCGAAGGGTGGCGGATCGATCCAGCGGACGCGTTGATTCAAGCCTTGCGTGACCAGTTCGGCAAAGACAACGTCTTCCTCCAATACCGTTGACGGCCAGGTGCCACTCTTGACCTATAGAGCGACCCTGATCTCGACTCGGATTTTTAATCTCGACCTGAACGCGCCTCTCCCTTAAGGTAGGGCGCGAATAGACAACCGGCCGGCCCAAGCTCTCTTGGACGTCGACCCAAGACGGACGCCTATGAACCCGAATTTTCTAGATTTCGAACAGCCGATCGCCGACCTGCAAGCCAAGATCGAAGAGTTGCGCTTGGTCGGTAATGACAATTCGCTGAATATCGGCGATGAAATCTCTCGTCTGCAGGACAAAAGCCGCACGCTGACCGAAGACATCTTCGGCAAGCTGACCAGCTGGCAGATCGCACGCCTGGCGCGTCATCCGCGTCGTCCATACACCCTGGACTACATCGAACACATCTTCACTGAGTTCGATGAGCTGCACGGCGATCGTCACTTCTCCGACGACGCCGCGATCGTCGGTGGTGTCGCCCGTCTGGACGACCAGCCGGTGATGATCATCGGTCATCAGAAAGGCCGCGAAGTGCGCGAGAAAGTG
This sequence comes from Pseudomonas sp. LBUM1664, assembly GCF_059695895.1. Lineage (NCBI taxonomy): Bacteria > Pseudomonadati > Pseudomonadota > Gammaproteobacteria > Pseudomonadales > Pseudomonadaceae > Pseudomonas > Pseudomonas sp. LBUM1664. The sequence goes on from NZ_CP166791.1 coordinate 1,377,418, forward strand.
CGACGCAACTTCGGCATGCCGCGTCCGGAAGGCTACCGCAAGGCGTGCCGCCTGATGGAAATGGCCGAGCGCTTCAAGATGCCGATCCTGACCTTCATCGACACCCCAGGGGCCTACCCGGGCATCGACGCTGAAGAGCGTAACCAGAGCGAAGCGATTGCCTGGAACCTGCGGGTGATGGCACGGCTGAAAACCCCGATCATCGCCACCGTGATCGGTGAGGGTGGTTCCGGCGGTGCACTGGCCATTGGCGTTTGCGACCAGCTGAACATGCTGCAATATTCCACTTATGCGGTGATCTCGCCGGAAGGCTGTGCCTCGATTCTGTGGAAAACCGCCGAGAAAGCACCGGATGCCGCTGAAGCCATGGGCATCACTGCCGAGCGTCTCAAAGGCCTGGGTATTGTGGATAAAGTGATCAGCGAGCCAGTGGGCGGCGCCCACCGCGATCCGGCTGCGGCTGCGGCGTTGATTCGCGCCGAGCTGAGTTCGCAACTGTCGATGCTGAAGAAATTCGACAACGACGCGTTGCTGACCCGTCGCTACGAGCGGTTGATGAGCTACGGTCTGTAACTGACTGCGATACCCCATGTGGGAGCGAGCCTGCTCGCGATAGCGGATTAACATTCAACGGATGAGTTGACTGATACGCCGCTATCGCGAGCAGGCTCGCTCCCACATTTGATTTGTGTGAAGGCCAGTTCCTATGAATCAGCCCAAGATTGATCTGCCAACCCGGCTCCTCACACAGCTGTCCCCCTGGCGCAACGCCGCCACCTGGCGCATCGCCTTCTCCGGTGGCCTCGATTCCACCGTTCTGCTGCACCTGCTCGCGTCCCTTTCAAAAACCCAATCCTTGCCAGCGCTAAGCGCTATCCATGTCCACCATGGCCTGCAACCTGTGGCTGACACGTGGCCGGATCATTGTCGCGCGGTCTGCGAGGCCCTTGGGGTGCCGCTTCAGGTGGTTCACGTCCAGGTCCAGCCCGGCGCCAGCATCGAGCGTGCCGCCCGGGAGGCGCGGTATGGCGCCTTTGTCGCGGTAATCCAGAGTCATGAAGTACTGCTCACCGCCCAGCACCGCGACGATCAGGCTGAAACCCTGTTGTTTCGTTTGTTGCGTGGAGCAGGGGTGAGGGGGCTTTCGGCGATGCCTAGGCAGCGCCCGCTGGGCCAGGGGCATTTGTTGCGGCCGTTGCTCGATGTGTCCCGTGCAGAGCTGCAAGCCTATGCAACGCAGCAAGGTTTGCGCTGGATCGACGATCCTTCCAACGACGATCACCGGTACGCTCGCAATTACCTGCGCCAGCGGGTTTTCCCGGTGCTGAGCGAACTGTGGCCCCAGGCTTCCATGACCCTGGCTCGCAGCGCTGCGCACATGAGTGAAGCCCAGGGCTTGCTCGATGACCTGGCCCGGATCGATCTGGCCCGCGCCGCCACCCCAGATACGTTCGACTGGCTTGGGCTGCAATCTCTTGAGCTGGCGCCGTTGCAGGCATTGTCAGCGGCCCGTCAGCGCAATGCATTGAGCCACTGGCTGGCCTCGATGACGACGCTGCCCGACAGTGATCACTGGTCCGGCTGGGACTCGCTGCGCGATGCGGGGAACGATGCCCGGCCGATCTGGCGACTGGCCGGTGGTGAGCTGCACCGGGCCGGTGGGCGAGTCTGGTGGTTATCCGACCACTGGTTGCGACCGGTTGCGGGCGCCGTCCAATGGCCTGATCCCGCCGTACCGTTACGCTTGCCGGACAACGGTTTGGTCCTGCTCGGCGGCAAGATACCTGCCGGGCCGCTCTGCGTCCGCTATCGTCAAGGAGGCGAAGTGATGGAGTTGCCGGGGCGCGGTCACCGGGATCTCAAGCGTTTGCTCAACGAAAGTGGCGTGCCGGCGTTCGTTCGCGGCCGATTGCCGCTGCTGTATCGGGGCGAGCAATTGCTGGCAGCGGCCAGTCTGCCCGGGCTCGGCGGGGGCATTGATAGTCCCTGGCAATTGATCTGGCAGCCATCGGAGCAAGAACGGGGTTTGAGCTGAAAGGGGCTTTCCGGTAGACTACGCTCCCTTCTTGATACAACTTCTGTGGATTCACCTGAATTGCAGGAGTTGCCGATTACCAAGCAGTCTTTGCTGGGCGATTCCAAAAAATGTGTAGCGAGCAACGTACCGGTGATTTCACCTCCGGTCTGTCCCAACGCGGCGGTTTTTTTGAAAGGTGCACTGTGATTAATGCAGGTGATCGGGGGCTTCGGCCTTCCTTCGCTTTCCCCGGCGGCTCGGACCGCTTTAACGCAGACTTCTAGGGTTTTTCATGACGCGCTACATATTCGTCACGGGCGGTGTTGTTTCTTCATTGGGGAAAGGCATTGCCTCGGCTTCATTGGCGGCCATCCTGGAGGCGCGGGGACTTAAGGTCACCATGCTCAAGCTGGACCCGTACATCAACGTCGACCCGGGCACCATGAGCCCGTTCCAGCACGGTGAAGTATTCGTCACCCATGACGGCGCCGAGACCGACCTGGACCTGGGCCACTACGAGCGGTTCATCCGCACGACCATGACCCAGAACAACAACTTCACCACCGGCCGTGTCTACGAGCACGTGCTGCGTAAGGAACGCCGTGGTGACTACCTGGGCGCAACCATCCAGGTCATTCCGCACATCACCGACGAAATCAAGCGCCGCATCATCAAGGGTGCCGGCGATGCCGACGTGGCAATGGTCGAAATCGGCGGTACCGTGGGCGACATCGAGTCCCAGCCGTTCCTCGAAGCCATCCGCCAGTTGCGTTTCGAAATCGGCGCCAAGCGCGCGATGCTGATGCACCTGACACTGGTCCCGTACATCGCCACTGCCGGCGAAACCAAGACCAAGCCAACCCAGCACTCGGTCAAGGAACTGCGTTCCATCGGCCTGCAGCCAGACGTGCTGATCTGCCGCTCCGATCACCCGATCGACATCTCTTCGCGTCGCAAGATCGCTCAGTTCACCAACGTTGAAGAGCGTGCGGTCATCGGTCTGGAAGACGCTGACACCATCTACAAGATCCCGGGCATCCTGCACTCCCAGGGCCTGGACGATTTCGTCGTCGAGCGCTTTGGCCTGCAGTGTGCCAGTGCCGACCTGTCCGAGTGGGAAGCGGTGGTCGATGCCAAGCTCAACCCGGAACACGAAGTCACCATTGCCATGGTCGGCAAGTACATGGAACTGCTGGACGCCTACAAGTCGCTGATCGAGGCGATGAGTCATGCCGGCATCAGCAACCGTACCAAGGTCAACCTGCGCTACATCGATTCCGAAGACATCGAGAACCAGGGTACCGGCCTGCTCGAAGGCGCCGATGCGATCCTCGTGCCGGGCGGTTTCGGCCTGCGGGGCGTGGAAGGCAAGATCACTGCGGTTCAATACGCTCGTGAAAACAAGGTGCCTTACCTGGGTATCTGCCTGGGCATGCAAGTGGCGGTCATCGAGTTCGCGCGTAACGTGCTGGGCTGGAAAGACGCCAACTCCACCGAATTCGATCGCGCCAGCGGCCATCCGGTCGTGGGCCTGATCACCGAGTGGGAAGACGCCACCGGTGCCGTGGAAATTCGCACCGAAGCCTCCGACCTGGGCGGCACCATGCGCCTTGGCGCCCAGGATTGCCTGCTCGAAGCTGGCTCCCTGGTGCACGACTGCTACGCCAAGGACGTGATCGTCGAGCGTCACCGCCATCGCTACGAAGTGAACAACAACCTGCTGCCGCAACTGATCGAGGCCGGCCTGAAAATCTCCGGTCGTTCCGGTGACGGCGCGCTGGTGGAAGTGGTCGAGGCTCCGGATCACCCATGGTTCGTCGCCTGCCAGTTCCACCCCGAGTTCACCTCGACGCCACGGGACGGTCACCCGCTGTTCAGCGGTTTCGTGAAAGCCGCTTTGGCTCAACACCAGAAAAAGGCATAAAACGATGGCCCAGAAGATCATCCGCGTCGGCGACATCGAGATTGCCAACGACAAGCCCATGGTGCTGTTCGGCGGCATGAACGTGCTGGAAAGCCGCGACATGGCGATGCAGGTCTGCGAGGAGTACGTGAAGGTCACCCAGAAACTGGGTATCCCTTACGTCTTCAAGGCCAGCTTCGACAAGGCCAACCGCTCGTCCGTGACCTCATACCGTGGCCCGGGCCTGGAAGAGGGCATGCGGATCTTCCAGGACATCAAGCAAGCCTTCGGCGTGCCGATCATCACCGACGTCCACGAGCCTGCCCAGGCTGCGGTCGTCGCCGAGGTCTGCGACATCATCCAGTTGCCGGCCTTTCTGTCGCGCCAAACCGACCTGGTGGTCGCGATGGCCAAGACTGGCGCGGTGATCAATATCAAGAAAGCCCAGTTCCTCGCGCCCCAGGAAATGAAACACATCCTGAGCAAGTGCCAAGAGGCTGGGAATGACCAGTTGATCCTCTGCGAGCGTGGTTCGAGCTTCGGCTACAACAACCTGGTGGTGGACATGCTCGGCTTCGGCATCATGAAGCAGTTCGAATACCCGGTGTTCTTCGACGTGACGCACGCGCTGCAAATGCCTGGCGGTCGTTCCGACTCCGCCGGCGGTCGTCGCGCCCAGGTAACCGACCTGGCCAAGGCTGGCATGAGCCAGTCCCTGGCGGGTCTGTTCCTCGAGGCTCACCCGGACCCGGACAACGCCAAGTGCGACGGCCCTTGTGCCTTGCGCTTGAACAAGCTGGAGCCGTTCCTGTCTCAGCTCAAGGCGTTGGACGAACTGGTCAAGAGTTTTCCGACGATAGAAACCGCGTAAAGCGGTTTTCTCCGGTAAAGTACCGCTCGATTATCGCTCTGGCCCGCTGGCCGCACTGCTCTCGTGGGAGCATGGCCTGCCTGCGATGACGCCCTTTCGGGGCCCATCGTCTGCGTGTCTTGCTACTACAGCGTTTCGTCAACTTTGGAGTGTTTACAACAATGGCAAAAATCGTCGACATCAAAGGTCGTGAAGTTCTCGACTCCCGTGGCAACCCCACTGTTGAAGCGGACGTGCTTCTCGACAACGGCATCATCGGCAGCGCCTGCGCGCCGTCCGGTGCTTCCACTGGCTCGCGCGAAGCGCTGGAGCTGCGTGATGGCGACAAGAGCCGTTACCTGGGCAAAGGCGTGCTGAAAGCCGTCTCCAACATCAACGGTCCGATCCGCGACCTGTTGCTGGGCAAGGATCCTGCCGACCAGAAAGCCCTCGATCACGCGATGATCAAGCTCGACGGTACCGAAAACAAAGCCACCCTGGGCGCCAACGCCATCCTCGCCGTTTCCCTGGCCGCCGCCAAGGCTGCTGCCCAGGACCAGGATCTGCCGCTGTACGCACACATCGCCAACCTCAACGGTACCCCGGGTGTCTACTCGATGCCGGTACCGATGATGAACATCATCAACGGCGGCGAACATGCCGATAACAACGTCGACATCCAGGAATTCATGGTGCAGCCGGTTGGCGCCAAGAGCTTTTCCGAAGGCCTGCGCATGGGCACCGAGATTTTCCATCACCTCAAGGCTGTGCTGAAGGCCCGCGGTCTGAGCACTGCTGTTGGCGACGAAGGCGGTTTCGCACCGAACCTGGCTTCCAACGAAGACGCGCTGAAAGTGATCTCCGAAGCGGTGGCCAACGCCGGTTACAAGCTGGGCACCGACGTGACCCTGGCCCTGGACTGCGCTGCCAGTGAGTTCTACGAAGACGGCAAGTACAACCTGTCCGGCGAAGGCCAGGTGTTCACCGCCGAAGGTTTCGCCGACTACCTCAAGGGCCTGACCGAGCGTTACCCGATCATCTCCATCGAAGACGGTCTGGACGAGTCCGACTGGGCCGGCTGGAAAATCCTCACCGACAAGATCGGCGAGAAAACCCAGCTGGTGGGCGACGATCTGTTCGTGACCAACACCAAGATCCTGAAAGAAGGCATCGACAAGAAGATCGCCAACTCGATCCTGATCAAGTTCAACCAGATCGGCACCCTGACCGAAACCCTGGAAGCCATCCAGATGGCCAAGGCCGCCGGCTACACTGCCGTGATCTCCCATCGCTCCGGCGAAACCGAAGATTCGACCATTGCCGACCTGGCCGTGGGCACTGCAGCAGGCCAGATCAAGACCGGCTCGTTGTGCCGCTCCGACCGTGTTTCCAAGTACAACCAACTGCTGCGTATCGAAGAGCAGTTGAACGGCAAGGCCAAGTACAACGGTCGTGCCGAGTTTCGCGGTTAAGCAGTAAGTGGTAAAAAGACAGCGGGTTGTGTGGGAAAAGTCGCCGTAGCGGCGGTTTTGCCTCTAATCCGATGCCTTATCAAGCACAAGCCTGGTTTTTCCAGGCTTCGTGCTATCAGACGCTTCAAAGTTTGGCATGGCGGTCTTTTTTCACTGGATACCTGATATTCGATGCGCAGTCCCAATTGGTTGTTTCTTGTCTTACTCCTCTTGCTGGCTGGCCTGCAGTACCGCCTGTGGGTGGGTAATGGCAGCCTGGCGCAAGTGGCCGACCTGACTCAGCAAATTGCCGACCAGCACGCCGAAAACGAGGCGTTGCTGGAGCGCAATCGGGTAATGGACGCCGAAGTGATGGAATTGAAAAAGGGCATGGAGACCGTTGAAGAGCGGGCTCGCCATGAATTGGGCATGGTGAAGGAGGGTGAAACCCTCTACCAGTTGGCCCAATGAGTATTCGTTTGCCGGCCTTCTGGGCCGTGATTCCTGCCGCGGGCGTCGGAGCCCGAATGGCCGCGGACCGTCCCAAGCAATACCTGCAACTGGGCGGGCGCACAATTCTTGAACACAGCCTTGGCTGTTTCCTCGATCATCCGACTGCCAAAGGCGTGGTGGTCTGCATCGCGCACGATGATCCTTACTGGCCGACCCTGGCCTGCGCCAGCGACGCACGCATTCAGCGCGTGGACGGTGGCGAACAGCGTTCGGATTCGGTGCTCAATGCCTTGCTGCATCTGCACGGGCAGGGCGCAGATGATCACGATTGGGTGTTGGTGCACGACGCCGCTCGACCGAACCTGGCCCGGGATGATCTGGACACACTGCTTAGCGAGTTGGCGAACGATCCGGTCGGTGGCCTGCTGGCCGTCCCGGCACGCGATACCCTCAAGCGAGTCAACAAGCATGGCCGCGTGCTGGAAACCATCGATCGCAGCGTGATCTGGCAAGCCTACACCCCGCAGATGTTCCGCCTCGGCGCCTTGCACCGAGCCCTGGCCGACAGCCTGGTCGCGGATGCGGTGATTACCGATGAAGCGTCCGCCATGGAATGGGCGGGACAGGCGCCACGACTGATCGAAGGGCGGTCGGATAACATCAAGATCACCCGGCCGGAAGACCTGGAGTGGTTGCGCCAGCGCTGGGCGCATCGCCATTAAGTGAAATCGCCATCGCGAGCAGGCTCGCTCCCACAAGGGATTTTGGTCCACCGAAGACCCAATGTGGGAGCGAGCCTGCTCGCGATAGCAATCGTTCAGACAACCTAAAACACGGGTGTCATCCCCGATACTCCGGCCGCCCAGCCAACCCTTCCTTCAAATAATCCACCAACTTACGCACCTTCGGCGACAGATGCCGCTGCTGTGGGTACAACGCCCACACCGCCGTATTGGGTGGCTGATGAGCTTCCAGCAACGATATCAACGCGCCGCTGTGCAAATGCTCCAGCACGTAATAATCCGGCAACTGACACAACCCCACGCCTTGCAGCGCCGCGTCCAGCACCGCTTGCCCACTGTTGCAGCGCCAGTTTCCCTGTACTCGTTGGGAAAATTCCCGCCCGTTTTGCTCCAGTTGCCAGATGTCAGAACTGCCGATCAGGCAATTGTGGCGGCTCAGTTCCGACAAGCTATGGGGTCGACCGTACCGTTCAAGGTAGGACGGTGAGGCGCACAGGTACATGCGCCGCGGTGCGAGGCGAGTGGCAACCAGGCGTGAGTCCTGCAAACGGCCCAGGCGAATCGCCAGGTCCAGTCCTTCGTGAACCAGGTCGAGGGGGCGGTTGCTCAGTTCAATGTCCACCCGCAGTTGCGGATAGAGCCCCATGAACCGTGTCACCAGCGGCACGATGAACCGCTCGCCATAGGCCACGGCACAGGTCATTCGCAACATGCCCTTGGGTTCGCTGGTGAGGTCGCCCACCGCTCGCAGCGCTTCCTCGCGTCCGTCTTGCAGGCGTTGGCAATGCTGCAAAAAGGTCTGGCCGGCCTCGGTCAGGGTGACACGGCGGGTACTGCGATACAGCAGTCGTGTCTGTAGACGCTCCTCAAGCCGTACGATTTGTCGACTGATATGGGAAGACGAAACCCCGAGACGTTCGGCGGCGGCGGTGAATTGGCTGCATTCGGCCACGGCAACGAACTCGTCGATCCCTTCCCAGCGGTTATCGGACATGAGCGATTATCCCTATACAGCAATAATGTTTTGCTTTTGGCTGGATTATTCATCGTCCGGTGGCGGATTACACTTCCGGTCTTGTTTTTATTTGTTGGAGAGACCGGATGACCAAGTCACGCGCTGCCGTTGCCTTCGAGGCCAAGAAACCCCTGGAAATCGTTGAAGTCGACGTGGCCATGCCCAAGGCGGGCGAAGTGCTGTTGCGCGTGGTGGCTTCCGGTGTCTGCCACACCGATGCCTACACCTTGTCGGGCGCCGACCCGGAAGGGATCTTCCCGTCGATCCTCGGCCATGAAGGCGGCGCCATTGTCGAAGCCATCGGCGAAGGCGTGACATCCGTTGCGGTGGGCGACCATGTGATTCCGCTGTATACGCCGGAGTGCGGCCAGTGCAAATTCTGTAAGTCGGGCAAGACCAACCTGTGTCAGGCGATTCGCGCTACCCAGGGCAAAGGCCTGATGCCGGATGGTACTTCACGCTTTTCCTACAAGGGCGAGACGATTTTCCACTATATGGGAACCTCGACTTTCTCCGAATACACGGTGTTGCCGGAAATTTCCGTCGCAAAAATCCCGAAAGAAGCCCCACTGGAAAAAGTCTGCCTGCTGGGTTGTGGCGTCACTACCGGTATCGGCGCGGTGATCAACACGGCCAAGGTCCAGCCAGGTGACACCGTGGCAATTTTCGGCCTGGGTGGCATTGGCCTGTCGGCGGTGATTGGTGCCGTGAAGGCCAAGGCGTCGCGCATCATCGCCATCGACATCAACCCCGCCAAGTTCGAAATCGCCAAGCAACTGGGCGCCACCGATTGCGTCAACCCGAAAGACTTCGACCGTCCGATCCAGGAAGTCATCGTCGATATGACGGACGGTGGCGTGGACTTTTCCTTCGAGTGCATCGGCAATGTCCAGCTGATGCGTGCCGCGCTGGAGTGCTGCCACAAGGGTTGGGGCGAGTCGGTGATCATCGGCGTGGCCGGGGCCGGCCAGGAAATAGCCACCCGTCCGTTCCAGTTGGTGACGGGTCGCGTCTGGCGCGGTTCGGCGTTTGGCGGGGTGCGCGGTCGCAGCGAGTTGCCCAGCTACGTGGAAATGGCCGAGAAGGGCGAAATTCCGCTGGATACTTTCATCACCCACACCATGGGGCTGGAAGACATCAACAAGGCGTTCGACCTGATGCATGAAGGCAAAAGCATCCGCACCGTCATTCATTTCTAAGGAGCAGCCATAAGCCTCAAGCCATAAGCTGCAAGTCGGTTCACCGCCCACTTGCAGCTTGAAGCTTGCCGCTTGCAGCTGAAACGCCCATGAGTCTTGAAAACATTTCCTGCCAGAAAAGCTTCGGCGGTTGGCACAAGCGTTACCGGCACCGTTCCGAAGTGCTCGGTTGTGACATGGTGTTTGCCGTGTACCTGCCGCCGCAAGCCGAGCAGGGCGGCAAGTTGCCTGTGCTGTATTGGCTGTCCGGGCTGACCTGCACCGACGAAAACTTCATGCAGAAGGCCGGCGCCCAGCGCATGGCCGCCGAGCTGGGACTGATCATAATCGCGCCGGACACCAGTCCCCGTGGCGCCGACGTACCGGGCGATCCGGACGGCGCCTGGGACTTTGGCCTGGGTGCGGGTTTTTATCTGAACGCCACGCAGGATCCTTGGGCGCGGCATTATCGGATGCACGACTACGTGGTGCAGGAATTGCCGGCGCTCGTCGAAGCTCATTTCCCGGCCTCGGATAAACGTGGCATCAGTGGTCATTCCATGGGCGGCCACGGCGCATTGGTCTGCGCCTTGCGCAACCCGGGGCGTTACCGTTCTGTGTCGGCATTTTCGCCGATCAACAATCCGATGGATTGCCCATGGGGACAAAAAGCCTTTTCTCGTTACCTGGGGGAAGACCGCTCGAAATGGCGCGAGTGGGACGCCTGTGCGTTGATCGCCGAGGCTGACGAAAAGCTGCCATTGCTGGTGGACCAGGGCGATCGCGATGATTTCCTGGCCAACCAGCTCAAGCCCGAAGCCTTGCAGCAAGCGGCGAAAACCGCGGCTCATCCCTTGGAGTTGCGCCTGCAACCGGGCTATGACCACAGCTACTTTTTCATTGCCAGCTTCATTGATGATCACTTGCAACATCATGCGCGCGCTCTAAACGTTTAATGCAGGTAGAATCACGCCCTGACAAAAATCGGGGCGTTTTTTTATGCGTATTGGCCACGGCTACGATGTTCACCGTTTCGCTGAAGGCGACTTCATTACTCTGGGCGGCGTGCGTATTGCACACGGCTTCGGGCTGCTCGCGCATTCTGACGGTGATGTCCTGCTGCACGCCTTGAGCGATGCATTGCTCGGCGCGGCTGCCCTGGGTGACATCGGCAAACATTTCCCGGACACCGACCCGCAATTCAAGGGCGCCGACAGCCGCGTGCTGCTTCGTCATGTGGTTTCGCTGATCCACGCCAAGGGCTGGAAAGTCGGCAATGTCGATAACACCATTGTCGCCCAGGCGCCCAAAATGGCGCCGCACATCGAATCGATGCGCCAGTTGATTGCCGAGGATCTTCAAGTTGAGTTGGACCAAGTGAACGTGAAAGCCACCACCACCGAGAAGCTTGGCTTTGTCGGCCGCGAAGAAGGCATTGCCGTCCACAGCGTTGCCTTGTTGCTGCGCTCATGACTGAACTGGAACTGTTGGGGCCGCGCGCCTACGGTGAGCCGCTCGGCACGGCGGTACTCAAGGCTATCGCTGAAGATTTCCAGGTCGATGAAGTGCTTGATATCCCGTTGACTGGCGATGGCGAGCATTTGTGGATCTGGGTTGAAAAACGTGGCTTGAACACCGAAGAGGCTGCCCGGCGAATTGCCAAGGCCGCTGGCGTACCGTTGCGCACTGTTAGCTACGCCGGGCTCAAGGACCGTCAGGCCTTGACTCGCCAATGGTTCAGCGTCCAGTTGCCTGGCAAGGCCGATCCGGACCTGTCGGCGGCAGAGAACGACACGCTGAAGATCCTCAAGACCGGCCGTCACAAGCGCAAGCTGCAACGTGGTGCGCACTCGGCCAATGGTTTCACCTTGCGCCTGACTCAGTTCAAGGGCGACACGGCGGCTATTGATGCGCGCCTGCAACTGATTGCCCGCCAGGGTATCCCCAATTACTTCGGTGCCCAGCGGTTTGGCCATGACGGTGGCAATGTCGTCGATGCCCGGGCCTGGGCGGCGCGCAAGGCCTTGCCGGAACAGCGCAATGTGCGTTCGCGCCTGCTATCCACGGCCCGCAGTTTTCTGTTCAACCAAGTGTTGGCGGCCCGGGTGGCCGACGGTACCTGGCAACAGGCGCAGGTGGGCGACTTGCTGGCCTTCACCGACAGCCGCAGCTTTTTCCCGGCTGGCGAAGCTGAATGCAGCGATCCACGCCTGGCGATCCTCGATCTGCACCCGACCGGGCCGCAGTGGGGCGAAGGACCTTCGCCCGCCGCCGGCGCGACCCTTGAGCTGGAACAGGCCATCGCCGAGAGCGAAGCCGATTTGCGCGACTGGTTGATAAACGCGGGAATGAGTCACGAACGTCGCATCCTGCGACTGCCCATTGGCGGGCTGTCGTGGCATTATCCCGAGTCTGACATTCTGCAACTGGAATTCGTCTTGCCGGCTGGATGTTTCGCCACTGTCTTGGTGCGCGAACTCGTCGATCTAGTGCCGGTGGGGCAGACGGACAGCTCATGCGTATTCTGATTTCTAATGATGACGGGGTAACAGCCCCCGGTCTTGCCGCGCTTTATGCTGCGCTGGCGGATTTTGCCGAGTGCGTGGTAATCGCGCCGGACCAAGACAAAAGCGGCGCCAGCAGCTCGCTGACGCTCGACCGTCCATTGCACCCTTGCTATCTGGAAAACGGTTTCATCAGCCTCAACGGGACACCAACCGACTGCGTGCACCTGGGTATCAACGGGTTGCTGGAACGCGCGCCGGACATGGTGGTGTCGGGTATCAACCTGGGCGCGAACCTGGGCGATGACGTGTTGTATTCCGGCACTGTTGCGGCCGCTTTGGAAGGTCGCTTCCTGGAGCTGCCGTCATTCGCTTTTTCGTTTGTTTCACGCCAGGTTGATAACTTGCCAACCGCCGCCTACTTCGCCCGTAAATTGGTACAAGCCCATGGCGAGCTGGACCTGCCGCCGCGCACGGTGCTGAACGTGAACATCCCGAATCTGCCGCTCGATCATATCCGCGGCATCCAGCTCACTCGCCTGGGCCATCGTTCCCGTGCCGCGAGGCCCATGCAGGTAGTTGACCCGCGGGGCAAGGCCGGTTACTGGATCGCCGCCGCCGGTGATGCTGAGGATGGCGGGCCGGGCACTGATTTCCATGCGGTGATGCAAGGTTATGTTTCGATCACGCCCTTGCAGCTCGATCGCACCTTCAACGATGCCTTTCGAAGTCTCGATGGCTGGCTGGAGGGGCTTCGCTAATGGCTCGTGAGCAAGACGATATGCTGCGCCGCGGGATCGGCATGACCTCCCAGCGTACCCGCGAGCGACTGATTCAGCGGCTTTACGAAGAAGGCCTGTCCAACGCCCAGGTGCTGGAAGTGATTCGCCGCACGCCGCGGCATTTATTCGTCGATGAAGCCTTGGCCCATCGCGCCTATGAAGACACGGCGTTGCCAATCGGCCACAACCAGACCATTTCCCAGCCTTATATGGTGGCCCGCATGAGCGAGTTGCTGCTAGAGGCGGGGCCGCTGGACAAGGTGCTGGAGATCGGCACCGGCTCGGGTTACCAGACGGCAGTGTTGTCGCAACTGGTGGAACGGGTGTTTTCCGTCGAGCGGATCAAGGTACTGCAGGATCGCGCCAAGGAACGCCTGGTGGAGTTGAACCTGCGCAACGTGGTGTTTCGCTGGGGCGATGGCTGGGAAGGCTGGCCGGCCCTGGCACCTTATAACGGCATCATTGTGACTGCCGTGGCCACCGATGTACCCCAGGCCTTGCTGGATCAGCTCGCTCCCGGCGGGCGACTGGTGATTCCGGTGGGCGCAGGCGAAGTCCAACAGTTGATGCTGATCGTGCGTGAAGAACACGGTTTTTCGCGACACGTCCTGGGGGCGGTGCGGTTTGTGCCGTTGCTCAATGGGCCGTTGGCCTGAGCATTTATAAACAGACGCTGAATTCCGTCGCGTTGGTTGTGTCTTACAGCGGCACTGATTCGTTAAACGCAGGTTTGTTAAACAGCGTTCAACGGCGTCGAGCAAACGTGTGCGACAGCCCTTCGCGCTTCATTAATAGAAGTGCGGTCATGGCCAGCTATATTTGCAATACCTCTGCCTGCTCGGGCAGTTTCCAATTTTTCAGCCACCACAAAGGGAGCGGCGGGTGAGTCTCACAGTCATTGCGCAGCGTATGGGTATCACGAGCTTTCAGCGCCTGTTGACTGGCCTTGTCTTGAGTACCTTGCTGGTCGGTTGTTCCAGTACGCCGTCGGGCAGTGCCCGGGTTGTCGATCGCAACAGTGCAGCGCCCCAACGTCCTACAGTAACGACCGGTCAGTATGTAGTCCGTCGCGGCGATACGCTGTTTTCCATCGCTTTTCGCTACGGCTGGGACTACAAGGCCCTCGCGGCGCGCAACAATATTCCTGCGCCCTATACGATCCATCCAGGTCAGACGATTCGCTTTGACGGTCGCAACGGTTCAACGCCTACCGCAGTCGTCACGCAGTCGGGTTCGACGGCTTCGTCGTCGAGTAAAACCACGGTCATTCGCCGGCCGGCGGGGGCAGAAACGGCGACCGTACCGTCCGTCGCGGGCAAATCGGCACCCGCGCCGATGCCTCCTGCAGGCCCCGCCCCGACGGGCTGGGGATGGCCTTCTAATGGCGTTCTCATTGGAAAATTCTCTTCAAACGGTAGTTTGAATAAAGGAATTGATATCGCCGGAGAATTGGGACAGCCTGTTTTAGCTGCGTCTGATGGCACGGTTGTGTACGCCGGAAGTGGTTTGAGGGGCTACGGCGAACTCGTCATCATCAAACACAGCGATACCTACGTCAGTGCCTACGGTCACAACCGCAGGCTGTTGGTTCGGGAGGGGCAGCAGGTCAAGGTCGGACAGACAATTGCCGAAATGGGATCAACGGGAACAGACCGGGTGAAACTGCATTTTGAGATTCGCCGACAAGGTAAGCCTGTAGATCCGCTGCAATTCCTGCCACGTCGTTGATTGGTTGTCAGCCTGTTCCGTCACGTAGAGGGAACAGGCTCCAGCGTTGCCAAGGATAAAGGCGTCGCTTGAGCTTGAGGTCGAACTCACCAAAGGACTATAACAATGGCTCTCAGTAAAGAAGTGCCGGAGTTTGACATCGACGATGAGGTTCTCCTGATGGAGACCGGCATCGCTACGGATTCGATGTCGAATGATGAAGGGGCGACTCCACCTTCCGTTCGTGCCAAATCCAGACACTCCGCTTCACTTAAACAACATAAGTACATCGATTACACCCGGGCGCTGGACGCCACTCAGCTGTACCTCAACGAAATCGGTTTCTCGCCGTTACTCTCCCCCGAGGAAGAAGTTCATTTTGCGCGTCTGTCGCAAAGTGGCGACCCGGCCGGTCGAAAACGCATGATTGAAAGCAACTTGCGCCTGGTGGTGAAAATCGCCCGACGCTACGTCAATCGCGGGCTTTCGCTGCTGGATCTGATCGAGGAGGGCAACTTGGGCTTGATTCGCGCTGTCGAGAAATTCGACCCTGAGCGAGGCTTCCGTTTTTCAACCTACGCCACCTGGTGGATTCGTCAGACCATTGAACGGGCGATCATGAATCAGACCCGGACCATCCGGTTGCCGATTCATGTGGTCAAGGAGCTGAATGTCTACCTGCGGGCTGCCCGTGAGTTGACCCAAAAACTCGACCATGAACCTTCACCGGAAGAAATCGCCAACCTGCTGGAAAAACCGGTAGGAGAGGTCAAGCGCATGCTTGGGCTCAACGAGCGGGTTTCTTCGGTGGACGTTTCGCTGGGGCCAGACTCGGATAAAACCTTGCTGGACACCCTCACCGATGATCGCCCCACCGACCCGTGCGAGTTGCTCCAGGATGATGATCTGTCCCAGAGCATCGACCAGTGGCTCTCGGAACTCACAGACAAGCAACGGGAAGTGGTCATTCGCCGCTTCGGCTTGCGCGGTCACGAAAGCAGCACCCTGGAAGATGTAGGCTTGGAGATTGGTTTGACCCGTGAGCGGGTCAGGCAGATTCAGGTCGAGGGCCTTAAGCGTCTCCGGGAAATCCTGGAGAAGAACGGCCTGTCGAGCGAGTCGCTGTTCCAATAACACGAACGCAAGTGCTGCGAGAGAAGCCCCGACTGGTTCGGGGCTTTTTCGTTTGTGCGGTGGCTGTTTCCAGTCCCATTCTATTTGTAGTTTCGACTTGTAAGCCTTTGCCTAGTGTTGCGTAAGTGTTTGGTTTGCTGCCGAAGGGATAGAAGGCTATGAAGGTTGTCGTATTTTCTTAACTTTTTGATTTATAAATAAATTTTATTTGATGAACTTACCATGACAAGGCAAGTCGACGGCGCCAGCTGAATTGCACTTGCCTGGGAAGATACTAGTATCAGTCCTGTGTCGACGGACAGACACACCTGTCACGGATGATGGGGAAGGAAGGACATCGC
The DNA here is from genome assembly GCF_059695895.1 of Pseudomonas sp. LBUM1664. Taxonomy (NCBI): domain Bacteria; kingdom Pseudomonadati; phylum Pseudomonadota; class Gammaproteobacteria; order Pseudomonadales; family Pseudomonadaceae; genus Pseudomonas; species Pseudomonas sp. LBUM1664. The sequence goes on from NZ_CP166791.1 coordinate 1,393,496, forward strand.
AGGAGGCGATTCATCAGGACGATGAAAAGGATCAAAGGGATTAGGGAAAAAAATGTGGGCGGGTCAAACCGCCCCTTTTTTTGCCTTGAGAAAAGCAAAAAGGCCCGCAAGGGGCCTTTTCTACGAGCGCAGAAATGATCAGCGTTCGAGGTCTGCGATCTTGCCGGTTTTGCCATCCCACTCTTCGGCGTCGGGCAAAGCATCTTTCTTTTCGGTGATGTTCGGCCAGATGTCCGCCAGTTCGGCGTTCAGCTCGATGAAGTTTTCCATGCCGGCCGGCACTTCGTCTTCCGAGAAAATGGCGTTCGCCGGGCATTCCGGTTCACACAGGGCGCAATCGATGCACTCATCCGGGTGAATGACCAGGAAATTCGGCCCTTCGTAAAAGCAGTCCACCGGACAGACTTCTACGCAATCGGTGTACTTGCACTTGATGCAGTTGTCGGTGACGACGAAGGTCATTTCTAATTCTCTCCTCAGGCGGCGGCAGCGAAGCCCCTTCACGGTGGGGTCGCCAGGTTCGGGAGCGATAGTCTGCGAACCAGGCTAATAGCCCGCAGCATCCCAAACCGCGCGAGATTCTAACAGCTTGAAAGCTCGTGCGTTAGATCCGTGTCTTCAATGTATAAAGCAATTCAAGTGCCCGTCGTGGTGTCAGGTCATCCAGATCCACTTTGGCCAGTTCATCGAGCACCGGATGCGGCAGACTGGCGAACAGGTCGCTTTGCTGCGGAGCGGCCAGTTTGCCTTTGGTCGGGCGCGGCGCTTCGTGGGGCAGGCTGGCGGTTTCCAGGCGGCTGAGGTGCTCGCGGGCACGGCTGATCACTTCGCTTGGCACGCCGGCCAGTTGCGCCACCGCCAGGCCATAGCTCTGGCTGGCCGGGCCGGGCAGCACATGGTGCAGGAACACGATGCGCTCGTTGTGCTCGGTGGCATTGAGGTGAACGTTGGCTACCAGCGGTTGGTTTTCCGGCAATACGGTCAGCTCGAAATAGTGGGTGGCGAACAGTGTGTAGGCTCGCAGGTGCGCCAGCCGTTCGGCGGCCGCCCACGCCAGGGACAGGCCGTCGAAGGTACTGGTGCCGCGTCCGACTTCGTCCATCAGCACCAGGCTGCGTTCGGTGGCGTTGTGCAGGATGTTCGCGGTTTCGCTCATTTCCACCATGAAGGTCGAGCGCCCACCGGCCAAGTCATCGCTGGAACCGATCCGGGTGAAGATGCGGTCCACCAGTGACAACTCGCAACTGGCCGCTGGCACGAAACTACCGATGTGGGCCAGCAGCACAATCAGGGCGGTCTGGCGCATGTAGGTGGATTTACCGCCCATGTTCGGACCGGTGATCACCAGCATGCGGGTGTTGTCGTCCAGGCTCAGGTCGTTGGCCACGAACGGCGTGGTCAATACTTGCTCGACCACCGGGTGACGACCCTGGCTGATGCGCATGCACGGCTCACTGACGAAGCGCGGGCAGTTGAGATCCAGGTTCAGCGCGCGTTCGGCCAGGTTGCTCAGCACGTCCAGTTCCGCCAGGGCGCCAGCGGTGTCCTGCAGGGGCGGCAGTTGGCTGATCAAGTCTTCGAGCAGCGCTTCGTAGAGCATCTTTTCCCGGGCCAGGGCACGGCTCTTGGCCGACAGCGCCTTGTCTTCGAAAGCCTTGAGTTCCGGGGTGATGAAACGCTCGGCGCCCTTGAGGGTCTGGCGGCGAATGTAGTCGGCCGGGGCTTGTTCGGCCTGCTTACTCGGCAGCTCGATGAAATAGCCATGAATACGGTTGTAGCCGACCTTGAGGTTGGCCAGGCCGGTACGGGCTTTTTCCCGCGCTTCGAGATCGATCAGGAACTGACCGGCGTTCTCGCTCAGCGATTGCAACTCGTCGAGTTCGGCGTCGTAGCCGGTTTTCAGCACGCCGCCGTCACGGATGACCGCCGGTGGGTTATCGATGATGGCTTTTTCCAGCAACGCGGCCAGGTCCGGGTAGGTGTTGGTGATGCGCGCCAGTTGCTGCAGGTGCGGCGCTTCGAGGTCGGTCATCGCCATCTGAAGGGCGGGCAAGGCGCCGAGGGCATCACGCAGACGCGCCAGGTCGCGAGGACGGGCGTTGCGCAGGCCGATACGCGCCAGGATCCGCTCGATGTCCCCGATTTCCTTGAGCTGCGGTTGCAACGGCTCGAAGCGATAACGATCCAGCAGGCAGGTAATGGAGGTCTGGCGGGCCAGCAGCACCGTCAAATCTCGCAATGGACGGTTCAGCCAACGGGTCAGCAGGCGGCTGCCCATGGCGGTCTGGCAGCGATCGACTACCGATTGCAGGGTATTGTCGCGGCCGCCGGCCAGGTTGGTGTCCAGCTCCAGGTTGCGGCGGCTCGCGCCATCCAGCACCACCGTATCATCCAGGCGTTCATGACGCAGGCTGCGCAAGTGGGGCAGGGCGGTGCGTTGGGTTTCCTTGGCGTAGGCCAGCAGGCAGCCGGCAGCGCCGATGGCCAGGGTCAGGTTTTCGCAGCCGAAGCCTTTGAGGTCCTGAGTGGAAAACTGTTGGCAGAGACTTTTCAGCGCCGAGTCACGCTCAAAATCCCACGGCGCACGACGACGCACGCCACGGCGTTTTTCTGCCGGCAGGTCTTTGGGCCAGTCGTCTGGAATCAGCAGTTCTACCGGGTTGACCCGTTCCAACTCCGCCAACAGGTTTTCCCAGCCCTTGATTTCCAGCACCGAGAAGTTGCCGCTGGTGATGTCCAGCACGGCCAGGCCGAACAGGCGTTCATCGCCCAGCACCGCGGCGATCAGGTTGTCCCGGCGCTCATCCAGCAATGCTTCATCGCTGACCGTACCCGGCGTGATGATCCGCACCACCTGGCGATCCACCGGCCCTTTGCTGGTGGCCGGGTCGCCGACCTGCTCGCAAATCACCACCGACTCGCCAAGCTTGACCAGTTTCGCCAGGTAACCTTCCGCCGCGTGGTAAGGAATCCCACACATAGGAATCGCCATGCCAGCCGATTGCCCACGAGCCGTCAGGGTGATGTCCAACAACTTGGCGGCCTTCTTCGCATCCTCATAGAAGATCTCGTAGAAGTCGCCCATGCGATAGAACATCAGCTGATCGGGGTGCTGATTCTTCAGGCGCCAGTACTGCTGCATCATGGGCGTGTGGGAGGACAGATCGTTCACGGCTGTATTCATCGGTGTCAGACAAACTCGTTGAAAGGTGTAGGGCAAAAGGAGGGCGGCGGCCTGGCTTTTGCGCGATGGGCGCAAGGTTAACATGGGCGGTCGGGGGCGACCCATACGTGAGTGGTTTTTGGGATTGTGTGTATGGGATCGTATGCATATCCGTTGCTGCGGTAACGGCTGCTGACGGTTCCGCTCTTACGGCGGCTCACTTTCGAAGAGCCGGAATGCCGGCCCAGGCGAAAGTAAGCAAAGCGCTTTTGCCCCACCACTCGGCGCCTCGCCTAGGCTCGGTATCCATGCCGGGTTGCCCACTGCGCAATACCTTCGTTCAGCCAGCGTGGTTAACGGGGCGCCGAGATCAACGTCCACCGCGAGGCGGCCTGACAGCCGGCCTGTTTTTTGGCGAGGGTGTTCATCCTGTGGGAGCGGGCTTGCTCGCGAAAGCGGTGGGTCAGCTTGCGTTGATGTTGGATGGAAGCACTTCATCATCGATATGCACGTTTATGCAAATCAGCATTTGTCTTCTGCAAAAAGAACAAGCATCATGCGCGTTATGCAAAAACGCAACGTTTCGACCGTATTAAGGGCATTGCTCGATCAGCACGGGATCTCCCCCACGGAGCTTCACCGTCGTACCGGCGTGCCTCAATCCACCCTCTCGCGGATCCTCAGCGGCAAGATCGTCGATCCTTCGGATAAACACATCTCGAAGATCGCCGAATACTTTGCCGTGAGCACCGACCAGTTGCGCGGGCGCGCGGACGTTGCGCCTGTCGCGACGAGCCGCCGTGACGAGCCGCATTCCGAGCTCAAGGACATAAGCCTGTGGGACGACGATACGCCTGTCGAAGAAGACGAGGTGTCGGTCCCTTTTCTGCGTGAGGTTGAATTGGCTGCTGGATCAGGAAGATTCGTCATCGAGGAAAGCGAGCGCTCCAGCCTGCGCTTCGGCAAGCGCAGCCTGCGCCATAACGGCGTGCAGTTCGACCAAGCCAAATGCGTGACGGTGCGCGGCAACAGCATGTTGCCGGTGCTGCGCGACGGCGCCACGGTCGGGGTGAATGCGGGTAAATGCGGAATCGGCGACATTGTCGACGGTGACCTCTATGCCATCAATCACAACGGTCAGTTGCGGGTGAAGCAGCTTTACCGCCTGCCCACCGGTATCCGCCTGCGCAGCTTCAACCGTGACGAACATCCGGACGAGGACTACACCTTCCAGGAAATGCAGGATGAGCAGATCGTCATCCTCGGCCACGTCTTTTGGTGGGGCATGTACGCCCGCTAACCCCTGCGTTGTCAGATAAAACCCGCCACCGTGCGGGTTTTTTTTCGCCCCTAGAAAATCGTCGAACCCCTGTGTTCACTGATCATCGGTGCATTCATGCATACGCAACGCATAAATAAATGCATTTATGCATTGACTGTATATGCATACATGCATAATCTGTGTCCAAGCCGCTCGACAAAGCGGCTGGCAACAAAGCTCTTTAGTTCCATCAACAGGCAGCGATGAACCGGCCTTAACGGTTCAGAGGGTTGGCAACTGACCCGGGTGTGCAGCGTAAAGCACCAGAAGCAGTTATCCGGCGGGCAGGGACCGCGGTCGGAAAAACAATTTGAATGGATCCGTACCGCGCCAGTCGCGCCGAAAGATCAAGCGCATTACTGAAAAGCCTGGGCGACCGGGCTTTTTGGAATGCCTGTGCCGTGAGGCGCTTCAAACCACCGCCGCCGCCAATGGGAGGGCTTTCAATGCTGAAGGATTTCAGATGCGGTAGTTGCAAACGACTTCTGGCCCGTATGGGCGAGAACACCGAACTCCAGATCAAATGTTCCCGGTGCGGGACGTTGAATCATGTGAAGGCCTTTGAGCCTCGAGTGATCGCCGTCGAGCGAACAGCGTGCGGAATAAGCCGCGCACCCAGTGCTCAATGACATCCATCGAGGTAAGAAAATGAAACTACTCAAAAAGCTTTTGCTGGCGACTGCCTTCGTGTCGTCCTTCCTGTCCCTGGGCGCCAGGGCTGATACGGCCATGTCGTGGAACCTGGCCAGGGACATGTATCTGATGACCGAAGCCGCGCCGGCCGGTTCGCCCTGGTCCTTCATGCAAAACAAATCGGGGGTGAACGCCTCGGCCAACTACACGCTCTTCCCGACGTTCCACGCCGGGGAGTGCAATGGCAAGCCAACCACCTGCTGGCGGGACGATGCCACGGCTGCCTGGATCTCCATTCCCAATGCAAGCTTCACCTTCACCGGCTCGGGCACCAGCTTCGTGTTTAAGCAGGGCGACGTTGCCACGCACCCTGGGACCAACAGTCAGAGCATCTTCCGCTGGGCGAGCCCTGTTACCGGCAACATCAACGTGCTGGGTCGGGTCAATGACCTGCATAACGCCTGCGGAGATGGTATTGGCTGGTCGCTGAACCTGGGCGACACCGTGCTCCAGTCCGGGAGCTTGGCAAACGGCGGCAGCACTACGTTCATGCTGAACAACATCGCGGTCACGCCGACGTCTTCGCTCTATCTGGTTATCGATAGGAAAGCCAACAACTCCTGCGACGCGACCAGTCTCGACATGCTCATTACCCGATAAGCGCGGTTGGGCCCCTCAACCTCAATCTATCACCCCCAGGAGGCGTGACATGACAAACGAGCAACAGGCGTTGCTGGACATGCCGATCTGGCTGGTCATCGTGCTCGCCCTGGTGGGCGGGGTGTCCGGCGAGATGTGGCGCGCCGACAAGGAGGGCGCCCGTGGTTGGTCGCTGCTGCGTCGCCTGGCCTTGCGCTCCGGCGCCTGCATTATCTGCGGCGTCTCGGCAATCATGCTGCTGTACGCCCTCGGCATGTCGATCTGGAGTGCCTGCGCCCTGGGTTGCCTGACCGCCATGGCGGGTGCCGATGTGGCCATTGGTCTTTATGAGCGCTGGGTCGCCAAGCGGATTGGTGTTTGCGCAGAAAGAACAGGTAATTCCGACCCGGATCAATAACCCGGCCCCTTGTTTAGCGATTTGTGGCTAGCGCAGCCCTCAAAGAGTGCTTCGTACTCAAGCGGGAGCAGGCTTCCTGGCCATAGTCTCGAAACCAGTTATTCCCAACCCGCGCCCGAGCGGGTTTTTTATTGCCCGGTGAACCCATGAAGATCACCCCTTTGTTAACCCAGATACGCACGTATTGCCCAACCTTCGCCAATCGCGTCGCGTCGGGTTTCGATCTGGCGGCTCTGCAAGCCGACACCCCACTGCAACCCCCCTGCGCCTATGTCCTGTCGGCTGCCGATGTGGCAAGCAAAAACGCCGCACAGAATGCCACGCTGCAAGCCGTGCGTGACCGTTTCGACGCAGTGCTGGTGCTCGACGCCACTGACGCGACAGAAGCGCTGGATCTGTTGCACGACCTGCGCGCCGAGTTGTGGCGGGCGCTGGTGGGGTTCAAGCCCGCAAGCGACTACACCGGTATCGAGTACGACGGCAGCGAACTGGTTTCCATCAACAGCAGCCGCGTGTTGTTCCGGCTGCGTTTTTTTGCCGAATTCCAGCTGGGTCGCAACCTGGCGAGCGAGCCTGCCGAAAGTTGGCACGAGCGTGAATTGGACGGCTTGTCGTCCTTTACCGGGGCCACTGTGCGGGTCGATGCCATCGACCCGGCGGACCCCAACCTGAAACGTCCCGGCCCCGACGGGCGCCTGGAACTGACTTTCTCTGGAGACGTAACCCCATGAGCAAACGCATCACCGTGCTGCCGGCCCCGGGCCGTGCCGTACCGGACCCGGAGGCGGGCGATCTGTTGCCCCTCGAGGGCCGTGAAGTGCCGGACAACGCCTGGTGGCGTCGACGTCTGGCTGATGGCGATATCACTACCAACGCCGTGAAAGCGGAAAAACCACAGGGAGCCAAATAATGGCGATCGGATTTAGCAACATTCCCGCGGACATTCGTGTTCCGCTGTTCTACGCCGAAATGGACAATTCGGCCGCCAATAGCGCGTCGTCGGCCATGCGCCGGTTGATCGTGGCCCAGGTCAACGACAACGTCGCTGCGGCCGAAGTTGGCAAACTGGAGCTGGTGTCCAGCGTAGCCTTGGCCAAGAGCATCGGCGGCCAGGGCTCGATGCTCGCGTCCATGTACGAAACCTGGCGCAAGACCGACCCGCTCGGAGAAATCTGGTGTTTGCCGCTGCACAATGTCGACGGCGCCATTGCTCAGGGCGTGCTGACCCTCACCGGCACCGCCACTGAAAGCGGCGTGCTCAACTTGTACGTTGGCGGCGTGCGTGTTCAGGGGGCCATCGTTACCGGCACGACAGCGGCTCAGGCAGCCACTGCATTGGCCTTGAAAATCAACGCGGCCGCTGACTTGCCGGTGGCCGCTACGGCCGTCGAAGGCGTCGTGACGCTCAGTGCCAAATGGACCGGTGCCAGCGGCAACGACATCAGCCTGCAGTTCAATCGCCTGGGCAAAAGCAACGGCGAAGACACCCCGGCCGGCCTGACCACCGCGATCACTGCCATGAACGGCGGTGCCGGTGTACCGGATCAGACCGCTGCGCTTGCGGCCCTGGGCGACGAGCCGTTCGAGTTCATCGCCATGCCGTGGTCCGACTTGTCGAGTCTCAACACCTGGCAAGCGGTCATGGATGACAGCACCGGTCGCTGGTCCTGGGCCAAGCAGTTGTTTGGCCATGTCTACAGCGCCAAGCGCGGCACCATCGGCACCCTGGTGGCGGCTGGTCAGGCGCGCAACGACCAGCACATGACCATCCAGGCCCTGGAGCCGAGTGTTCCGCAACCGTTCTGGGTCCAGGCGGCGGCACTGGCCGCACGCACTGCGGTGTTTATTTCAGCCGACGCCAGCCGTCCGACCCAAAGCGGTAGTCTGCCAGGCCTGGACCCGGCACCGGCCAGCGAACGGTTCACCCTGACCGAGCGTCAGTCGTTGCTCAACTACGGCATTGCGACCGCTTATTACGAAGGTGGCTACGTACGCATCCAGCGTTCGATCACCACTTATCAGAAAAATGCCTTCGGCCAGGCTGACAATTCCTACCTGGACAGCGAAACCATGCATCAGTCGGCGTTCATCGTGCGTCGTCTGCAAAGCGTGATCACCAGCAAGTACGGTCGCCACAAATTGGCCTCCGACGGCACCCGTTTCGGCGCCGGCCAGCCCATCGTGACTCCGAGCACCATTCGCGGCGAACTGATCGCTCAGTACGCCAAGCTCGAGTTGGAAGGCCATGTGGAAAACGCCGAGCTGTTCGCCGAACACCTGGTCGTCGAGCGCGACAGCCAGGACCCGAGCCGGGTCAATGTGTTGTTCCCGCCGGATTACATCAACGGTCTGCGAGTGTTCGCGCTGCTCAACCAATTCCGCCTGCAATACGACGACGCCGCCTGAAAGTCGCGTTTGAACGTATGAATTCAGCCCACCCCGTGTGGGCTTTTTATTTGAAGGGAGAAACACCATGGGTCAACTGATTGCGGGCACCTGCTACGTCAAAGTGGACGGCGCTCAACTGACCATCAACGGTGGCTGCGAAGCGCCGCTGATGTCCACAAAACGCGAAACCGTCGTGCCGGGTTTTTACAAGGAAACCGACATTGCCCCGTCTTTCAAGGTGACGGCGCTGCACACTGCGGACTTCCCGCTTAAACAACTGATCGCTGGCACCGACATGACTGTTACCTGCGAATTCAACAACGGCAAGGTCTACGTGCTGGCTGGCGCCTACCTGGTGGAAGAGCCGGCATCCAAGGGCGACGACGCCAGCATCGAGCTGAAATTCGAAGGCATCAAGGGGACCTGGCAATGACTGATGTCGTGACGTTGCGGGTGGCCATCGAGGCCCATGGCGAGCCGCTGAGCGAACTGACCTTGCGCCGTCCGACGGTGCAGGAGGTCCGGGTGATCAAGGCGCTGCCGTACAAGATCGACAAGAGCGAGGAGGTGAGCCTGGACATGGACGTCGCGGCCAAATATATCGCGGTCTGCGCCGGCATCCCGCCGTCGTCGGTCAACCAGTTGGACCTGGCTGACCTCAACGCGCTGAGCTGGGCCGTCGCGAGTTTTTTCATGAGTGCGGCGTCGCAGCCATCGGCGACCTGATCGCAGCCGCCTATGACCTGGCCTGGTTCTGGAAGGTTGACCCCGAACAGATGATGGCCAGGCCACTGGATGTGCTCCGCGAATCCCTGGAGCACGCGCAACGGATCAATGCGATGCAGCAGGTGCAGTGATGGCAGACACACAAAAGGTAGAGAAAAAAGCGGTGCTGCTGACCGGTATCGATGAGCTGTCACCCAAGCTCGCCGGCCTTCGTGCGAAGGTCGAGAGCTTCAAACAGAACCTCGACGCTACCGGGCTGGGCAGCCTGGATATTTCCGGACTGCTCCAGGGCGGTGGCCTGGCTCGACCCTTCGTCGAAGGGATCAAGTCGGCGGTGGCATTCAAGGGTGAAGTCGGCGCGGTGAACGCGGCGGCCAGCACTGTCCAGGCACCTGAGGCGACCCTTGTGGCGGCGCAAAACCTGGATGGATTGAAGACTTCCATCAGCAATGTATCGGTGCAGTTCGGTTCGGCGCTGGTACCAGCGGTCAACGCAGTGGCAATCGGTTTGCAGCCGATGGTCAACGGCGTGGCCCAGATGCTGCAAGACAACCCGCAACTGGTGCAGGGCCTGGCCGCTGGCGTCGTGGCGTTCAGCGCGATACAGACGGCGGTCAGTGGTGCGAGCCAGGCGCTCGAAGTGGTCAACCTGGCCTTGAAGATGAACCCCATCGGCTTGATCGCCATGGGCATCGCCTTGGCGGCAGGGTTGATCATCGCCAATTGGGAACCGATCTCGGCGTTTTTCGCCGGGCTGTGGCAGAAGCTTTCTCCGATCGTTCTGCCGATGGTCGAGTTCTTCAAGACAATGTTTGCCTTCACCCCGATGGGACAGGTGATCAGCAACTGGGAGCCGATCAGCAGTTTTTTTAGCGCGATCTGGAATGTGATCGTGGCGGCGGCGATGCCTGTCGTTGGTTTCATGCAGACGTTGTTTGCGTGGTCACCCTTGGGGCAGGTCATGGCTAACTGGACGCCCTTGACTGGGTTGTTCTCGGCGATCTGGGATTTGCTCAAGGCTCTGACTGCGCCAGTGATGGACGCCTTGAAAGGGCTGTTCGACTGGACGCCGCTGGGTCTGATCATGGCCAACTGGGGCACGATAGGTGATGTCTTCGCCGGAATCTGGGAAGGCATCCGCAACCAGGTGTCGATCATGCTGGCGGTGTTCAGCGGCTTGTTCGACTGGTCGCCCATCGAGGGGCTCACCAAACAATGGGGGCCGGTGGGCGAGTGGTTCACCCAATGGTGGGACGAACTGCAGGGCGTCATTGCGCCGATCAAGGCGTTCTTCAACGGCGGCTTCGGCGATGTCATCGCCACGTTCACCGGCAAGGTCGAAGGACTGACCGAGGCGCAACAAAAGACCAATGCCGAAGGCCAGGGCGAGTTGGCACCGGCGTTTTTTGGCGGGGCCAGCGAATCGCGCCCGGACCTGTCTTCCAACCTTGCGCCTGCACCCGGCAACCTGCCGGCGAGCACTTTATCGGGCGCGTTGCCGCAAACCTCCAGTGCCCTGGTGCAACAAAGCGCCGCAAACAATCGAACGCAGCTTGAAGGCGGCCTGACCGTGCGCTTCGAAAACGCGCCGGCCGGGTTACGCGCTGATCCGCTACAGACCAACCAACCGGCCTTGGCGGTGAGTTCGCGTATTGGTTATCGCTCACTTTCTGCAGGAGGTTCCAATGAGCTGGCGTGATCGTTTGTTGCCGGCGTCGTTTCGTGGCGTCGGATTCTGGGTCGATCAGGCAAAAACCCCGGTCGGTCACAAAGGCCAGCTGCACGAATATCCACAGCGTGACCAGCCGTTTTTCGAAGGGCTGGGCCAGCAGGCGAAGCTCCATGAGCTGACCGCGTTCATCGTCGGGCCCGATTGCCTGGAACAGCGCGACAAGTTGCTCAAGGCGCTGGAGCAAGGCAGCGGTGAGCTGGTGCATCCGTGGCTGGGGCGCATGCAGGTGAAGGTGGGCGAGTGCGACATGACCCATACTCGCCAAGACGGCGGGCTGGTGACGTTTGCCCTGAAGTTCTACCCCGACCAGCCACTGCAATTCCCCTCGACCACGATCAACAGCCAGAAACTGCTGCTGGTGTCGGCCGACAGTATGCTGGGCTCGGCGGTGCAGCGCTTCGAAGACGCCATGACGTTGATCAAGGCCGCGCGGATCGGCGTCGCTGACCTGCGCAACAGCCTCAAGGATGTGTACGGCGTCATCGAACAGGAACTCAAGCCGTTGATCGAGACCTATAGGCAACTCAGCGACCTGGTCAAAGCGGTGAAAGAGCTGCCCAAGGAAGTGGCGGTCGAGTTCAAGGGACTGCTGGGTGACATCCAGGAATTAAAGGACTTTGCCCGTGACGGCTATCGCGGCGTGATTGCCAGCGTGTCGCAACAGGTGGAAGCCATTCGCAAGGCAGACGCCCCCAAGCTCACCACCGGTAAAGACACCACTGCGGCGGCTCAGGCTGTGACCGATCTGGTGCAGGACACGCTGCTGGTGCAGGCCGCGCAATGGATTGCGGCGATGCCAGTGGCTACGCCGGTGATCAAGTTGGGCGCCATTCCGTCGGTGGCGCAGCAGGCGGTGCAACCGATCCAGCGTCGGGATGTGCCGGTGGCCGACGACGTACTGGCCCTGCGCGATGCCCTCAACGAAGCCGTCTGGCAGGCCTCCCTCAAGGCCGATCCGGATCATTACCAGGCGATGAACAACCTGCGTCAGCAAATGGCCGCGCATCTGACGGCGGTGGCGTCGTCCGGTGTAAGACTGATCAACCTGTCGTTCAAGCAAAGTCTGCCGGCGCTGGTGGTGGCGTATCAGCAATTTGCCGATGCCACCCGAGTGACCGAAGTGACCCAGCGCAATGGCGTGGCTCATCCTGGTTTCCTGCCGCCCAATGACTTGAAAGTGTCGGGGGAGTAAGCCATGAACGAACTCGATAACGCTGTCACGCTCACTGTCGGCGGGCTGGATTACGGCGGCTGGAAAAGTGTGGAAATCAGTGCGGACCTGGAGCGCCAGTTTCGCACTTTCAAACTCGACATTACTTGGCAATGGCCGGGGCAGACTCAATCGGTGCCGATCCGCCCGGGCGATGAATGCCAGGTTCGCATTGGTTCAGACCTCGTGCTCAGCGGCTACGTGTTCAAGGCTCCGGTCAACTATGACGGTCGCCAGATCAGCCTGAGCATCGAGGGTGGTTCCAAGACACAGGACTTGGTGGACTGCGCGGCGATTAATCGCCCGACCCAATGGCGCGGGCAAACGGTGCTGAGCATTGTCCAGGCCCTGGCGTCGCAATACAGCGTGGGGGTGGTCAGTGAAATCTCTGAAACCGCTCGTTTGAGCGAACACAGCATCGTGCCGGGTGAAACAGTTTTTCAATCCATCGACCGTTTGCTGACGTTGTTCCGGGTGTTTTCCACCGATGACGCCGAAGGGCGCGTTCTGCTGGCCAAGCCCGGCAGCGGCGGGCGGGCCACGGATGTACTGGAGCTGGGTAAGAACATTCTCTCGGGCAACGCGCCGATGGACTACAGCCAGGTGTTCTCCGAATACCGGGTCATCGGCCAGCATAAGGGCAATGATCAGCAGAGCGGGGCGGCGGTGAGTGAAGTGTCGGGCACCGCCACCGACCTGAGCTTCAAACGCAAACGGGTGACGGTGATCAGCGAAAGCACCCAACTGACCTTCGAGCTGGCCCAGCAACGGGCCGATTGGGAAAGCGCCATTCGCACCGGCAAAGCCCTGACCACTACCTATCGCGTGCAAGGCTGGCGCCAGGCCAATGGCAACTTGTGGCGGCATAACACCTTGGTGCGGGTGATCGACCCGATCCTGGGGTTTGACGGCGACATGCTGATTTCCAAAGTGACCTACTCGCTGTCCGGACAAGGCTCCGTCACTACCCTGCAAGTCGCCCCGCCCCATACCTTCGACGCGAATCCGACGGCCCCAAAATCCTGAGCACATGATCGTTACCACGCAGAGCGTGGGAACGATCATCACTCCGAATTCCTGTGGGAGTCGCCAAATTACTGTTCAACCCGATTCCGAAGGAACCCCCAATGAGCCTACTGACCCGCCTTCTGGCGCGCGGCACTGTCGTGCTCGCCAACTCGGCCACCAAGTTGCAATCGTTGCAAATGCGCCTTACCGCCGGCGAAGTGAACGACGACATGGAGCACTTCGAACCTTACGGCTTCACCAGCAATCCGCTCGCTGGCGCCGAGGGCATCGCCACGTTCCTGGGGGGCGACCGCTCCCATGCTGTGGTGCTGGTGGTCGCCGATCGTCGCTTTCGACTCACGGCCCTGGCCCCCGGCGAAGTGGCGATCTACACCGACGAGGGCGACAAAATCCATTTCAAGCGCGGCCGTGTCATCGACATCGAAACCGCGACCCTGAATATCCGCGCCAGCAACGCGGTGAACGTCGACAGCCCCGTCATTAACCACACCGGCAAGATCGTTTCCGAGGGCGACCAGATCGCCGGCGGCATCAGCCAGATCAAGCATGTGCATGTCGGCGTACAGGCCGGCAACGATCAGACCGGCGTGCCGGCGGGAGGCCAATGATGTTCATCAGCCAGAACATGAACGCCGCGCTGACCCGCTCGGTCCTGATCAGCCTGTTCTCCTGGCGCCGCGCTGCTGACGACGATGCCGTCGATGACGAGGAACGTTTCGGCTGGTGGGGCGACACATTTCCTACCGTCGCCGACGACCGCATCGGCTCGCGGCTGTGGTTGTTGCGGCGGGTCAAGCTGACCCGACAGACCCAACTCGACGCCGAGTTCTATGCCCGCGAAGCCCTGCAATGGCTGATCGACGACGGCCATTGCAGCGCCATCGACATCATCAGCGAACGCCTCGACGCCCAGCGCCTGAACCTGCGCACGGTCCTGACCCTGGCCGACGGCGAGCGCCTGGACATCAACCCCGATAACAGTTGGCAGGTGACCTATGCCGTTTGAAACCCCTTCGCTGCCGGTGCTGATCAAGCGCGCCCAAAGCGACCTGGCCAGCGATTCGCTGCGCCAGTCCGATGCCCAAGTACTGGCCCGCACCCTCGGCGGCGCGGCCTATGGCCTGTATGGCTACCTGGACTGGATCGCCGAGCAGATCCTGCCGGACAAGGCCGACGAATCCACTCTGGAGCGTATCGCCGCCCTGCGCCTGAACCAGGCGCGCAAAGCAGCCCAGGTGGCCAGCGGCAGCGTCAGCTTCACGGCCACCTCTGGCGCGGTGCTGGATATCGACACGCTGCTGCAATCCACCGATGGTCGCACCTACAAAGTGACTACCGCCCGCACCACGAGCAATGGCCTGAACAGCACCACTATTGCTGCACTCGACGCCGGTAGCCTGGGGAATGCCGATGCCGGCCTCGTGCTGACGCCGGTGCAGCCGGTTCTCGGTATCGGCAGCAGCTTCACCGTGCTGGCGCCGGGGCTGACCGGCGGTGTCGCCCGGGAAAGCCTCGAATCCCTGCGTGCGAGGGTGATCCGCTCTTACCGCATCATCCCCCACGGCGGCTCGGCCCAGGATTATGAGACCTGGGCGCTGGAGTGCCCCGGCATCACCCGCGCCTGGTGTCGCGGCAGTTACTTGGGGCCTGGCACCGTTGGCGTGTTCGTCATGCGTGACGACGATCTACAGCCGATTCCCAATGCCGAGCAACTGGAGGTAGTCCGGGCCTATATCGAGCCGCTGCGCCCGGTAACCGCCGAGGTGCATGTGATGGCACCGATGCAGATGCCGGTGACCTACAGGCTGCGCATTACCCCGGACACCAGCGCCGTACGCGCCGCCATCGAGGCCCAGTTGCGCGACCTGCATAACCGTGAAGCCGGCCTTGGGGAAACCTTGTTGCTGACCCACATCGCCGAAGCCATCAGCAGCACCACCGGTGAAACCGACCACAAACTCACCGCGCCGAGCGCCGATGTGGTCGCCGCCAGCAATCAACTGCTCACCTTCGGAGGTTGCGTATGGCTGGAATAAGAACCGCCGAGCAATACCACGCCCAACTGCGCAGTCTTCTACCCAGTGGCCCGGCATGGGACCTGGAGCGAGTGCCGGAGCTGGAGCCAGTGCTCGAAGGCATCGCCCAGGAACTGGCTCGCCTCGACGCCCGCACCGTCGACTTGCTCTACGAAATGGACCCGTCTGGCGTGAGCGAACTGGTGCCGGATTGGGAGCGAGTCATGGGGCTGCCAGATCCTTGCCTTGGTTTAAATCCTCTTTTTGAAGACAGGCGCTTGGCCGTGCGTCGACGCTTGATCGAGATGGGGGGCCAGGACCGGGCTTACTTCATCGAACTGGCCATCAACCAAGGCTACCCGAACGCGACCATCACCGAACATCGCGCTCCTCGGATGGGGCGTTCTCGTTTTGGTTCTGCGCATTTCGGTACCTGGTATGCGCAGTTCATATGGACGCTCAACACCGGTGGTCGTCAGCGCAAGGGCCGGCGCTTTGGCGTCAGTTATTGGGGGGAACGCTTCGGTGTTAATCCGGGCAGCCCGATCGAATGCCTGATGCATCGGCTAGCGCCGGCGCACACCGTTGTACATATCAATTATGACTGAGGAGTAAGAACGTGGATTATCCGATTAGTGTGCCGAGCATCGGCTTGGTAGATGGCAAGTTTGTAGACGAAGATCTCTTACTGGGAACACCGGGTTCTTTGATCCCCGCGCAGTGGGGGAACGCAGTGACCGAAGAAATGTTGAATGTCCTTTCTGCGGCTGGTCTTTCACCGGATGAGCTGGACAATACTCAGCTTGAAGTCGCGATTCGCCTTATCAACCAACAGCCAGGGCTGCTGACTTCCACGGGTGCCGCCAACACGTATGCCGCTGCAAACACTCCGCCGTTAAAGGCGTTCCCGGTGAAAGGCTTTTTGCAGCGAATCGTAATCGCTACCCCGAACACCGGCCCTGCGACCTATGCGCCAGATGGTCTCGCGGCAAAGCCCATTTACGGGCTTGGTCTGCAACCGCTGCAGGGAGGTGAATTGCCTGCTGGCGTGGCCGTTCTGATGTACTTGGTACAGGCTGGGATCAATGGTGGTAATGGGGCCTGGATCGTCATTACGTCGTTGGGCGGCGCCTTGCAAATTCCCAAGGGCACCAAAATCAATCAGGCGGTCAACCTGTCCCAGCTGGGTAGCTTCAGCAACCTTTTAGGGACGGCCACAAGTACAACGCTTGGCGCCAACAATACGGGTCAGCTTGTTGTTGTCACTGCTGCGGGTACCACTCAAACGTTGCCGCCGGTTTCTGGATTTGTTCCGGGCACGGCAATCACGATTGCTGCTTGGGCGCCGTGCACAGTAAAGGGGAGTGGTTCAGAGCAAATTGCCAACGATACAGGCGCCTCGAACAATGCTCTCCAGATTAACCCTGGCGAACAAATAACGCTCGTGAGTAATGGGATTAGCTGGTACACGGCTTCATATACGATGAAAACCATCCGTCATTCTGGGCGTCGTAATATCTTGATTAACGCTCGCGGCACGATTAACAAACGTGCATATGTAAGCGGGACTGCTACAACTGGAGCGAAGCAGTTCTGTGTTGATAGATGGTATGTCATTACTTCTGGTCAAAGCGTCAGTTGGTCCGACTCAGGCGGTGTAAGGACTTTCACGGCACCTGCCGGTGGTGTCGAGCAATCTATTCGGGCGCAAAATGTGTTTGGCGGATCGTACGTGCTGTCATACACCGGCACTGCTGTGGCGACGGTTAATGGTACAACTGTGGCCAATGGTGCAACAGTCACACTGCCGGCCAATACCATTGCTGCGCTTCGCTTTTCGAGTGGTACTTTTAGCAGTCCGCAGCTTGAGCTTGGGACTTTTGCGACGTCATTTGACTTTCCGAATGACGAGCAAGAGGAGCTTATATGTCAGAAATATTATTTTCGCCCGAATACTGTTTGGCTTGTTTCTGGCAATGCCACCGCTGCGTCACAGCGAATTTCGGATGGAGTGTTTTTTTATCCCTCAATGATCTCCACCCCCATAGCAACAACTAGCACTGGCGCGGGTGTAAATGTCGCTATTGGCACGTTGAGTGTTACCCAGACTGGGCTTACGCAACAGGCGACATCCGTCACCTCGGGGCTGTCTAGTTACTCGTTTTCTGTAATATCTCTGGATTCTGAATTTGTTGTATGAGTGGTGGGTGATAGCGTCTGCTTATCATTTTTCAAATTATCCGGAAACTATTAAAGGTTGATGGCTATGTAATCCTGACTTTGCCCGAGGACAGGGCGGCGCGCTGGTCGCGCTACCTGGCTAGGTAGATTTAATAACTAAGTCATTGGCGCTCACACTACCTCAGGGATCGTCGGGTTAAACCGTAGCTCCCTGCAATTACATGTCCGTCGTGGTTTTTGGTGAACCATGCACGGGAACGTGGCGCTACTGGGTGTGACAACTTACTTGTTCAGTCACAAGCATGTGCCTCACTTCATCAAGACCTATTTTCTTAATAACATTAGCGGGAACCCTAGAGGAGGCAGATAAGTTATAAACCTGAAAATTATCATCAACGACGTGCTTGGACATTAGTTTCAACGACGGCAGGATTCGGGTGTGATAGTGCTGATCCAGGCCGCAGGGCGATCGGTTGCTTTGGGGCGTTTCATAGAACCGGCCTGCCGTCTGGTTCAAGTCGAAACCCACAAGGAAAACTTTGTTGAATCCAAGGTGGTAGGCGGCCTGTAATGCTAAATACATGACGGTCCGAGCATCGAAGCAGCCAATGGCCAGGTCTTTGCTGAAACCGATATCTTTGCTTCGCTTACTCAACAGAGATGTTTTTCTAATGAGGGCGTTTTCTCGGTTGAATAAGCTCGTGAAGATTGAGGCTCTTGGCGCTTTTTTCAGGCTGAAGGCCCGCCCGCTTGGCTTGGATTCAATAAGTTCAAACTGATCTTCCCGCAGGGCAACGTTTTCACTGAGCCGCATGGCGGTTGCAAATAAATCCGGTTGTTGGCGTGGGAACTCATTGTCTGAACAGATATAAAAGAAAGGTTTTATATCGGTGTCAGTGAACATGGAGATGGCCCCGTTCATGGTGATCATCGGAATGGTTGAAAACTCATGGATGGGGAAATCTTTTGCTGATTGACCTGAGGCGATAATAAAAGCCGGGCCGCTTTTTATGTTCTTGCATTCACTGAAGCTCATTGGCTTGAGGGGGGCGCTAGATGGTTCTTCAGTGAACGATTGTTCTAAAATTTTCGACGTGCCCATTTGCGGTTCCATTTCATCGGTCAGATGATCGCGTTTGCGTTGTTATGCCAGCGTGCAATTTTTAAATCTGCTATTCAGTAAAAGATAGCCCATTTCCGATTTTTTCAATAACTGTCCTTTTAACTGCGTTAAGGAGAACGCCGTGCCAATCACACAAGCTCAACTACTGTGTATCCTCCCGAACGCCGGTGCCAATGCCGGCGTTTTTGCACCTGCCCTGAACACCGCCATGGGCCGTTACCAGATCGTCGGCCCGAAGCGTGTCGCAGCGTTCATTGCCCAGATCGGTCATGAGTCCGGTCAGCTACGTTACGTGCGAGAGCTGGGCAATGATGCCTACCTATCGAAATATGATACCGGCCAGTTGGCCTTGCGTCTGGGTAATACGTTCGACGCGGATGGTGACGGCCAGAAGTATCGGGGCCGGGGGCTGATCCAGATTACCGGCCGGGCTAATTATCAAGCCTGCGGCGAAGCGCTGGGCCTGGACCTGCTTAATGAACCCGGGTTGCTGGAACAGCCCCAGTGGGCCTCGCAGTCGGCGGCCTGGTTCTGGGCGACCCATGGGCTCAATACCCTGGCTGATGCCGGACACTTCGACAAGATCACGCAGCGGATCAACGGTGGGCAGAACGGCGCGGCGGATCGGCGGGCCTTGTATGCGCTGGCGCTGAAGGTGCTGGAATGAGCCCGGCCGGATTGAAGTTCGCCCTGGCGGTCGTGCTGGCGCTTTTGCTGCTGACAGTCGGTGTGACGTGGAAAGTTCAGGACTGGCGCTACGGCAAGGCATTGGCCGAGCAGGCCAGGCTACAGGCCGAGAGCCTGAGTCAGCTGACCATGGCGGCTGCCACTTCGCAGCAGAACGAAATAGATAAACGCATGGGTCTGGAGCAGCAGTTGTCCGCCAGCGAACAAACCCACTATCGAGCCTTGAGCGATGCCCAACGTGATCAGGATCGCCTGCGCGATCGCCTTGCTACTGCCGATGTCCGGTTGTCAGTCCTCCTTGACGCCGACGATGTTGCCGCCGGTTGTGCAGTGCCTGCCGCCCCCGGCGCCGGCCGCGTGGATCATGGCGCCCCACGCGCCCGACTTGACCCGGCGCATGCTCAACGAATTATCGCCATCACCGACGAAGGTGATCGCGCATTGATCGCCTTGCAGGCGTGCCAGGCCTACGTCAGAGCGCTGGGTCAGTAGTCTGCCGAGCCTTGCAAGCTTCGAATGCTCGTGTACGGTAGACCTCACTTGCGTCGAATTCAGGAGAGCACCGTGGACGACATTACCGAACTGGCCGCTGAACTGGGCAGGCGCTTGCAGGTGCTCAATGCCCATGTCACCACGGCCGAGTCCTGCACCGGTGGCGGGATTGCCGAGGCGATCACCAGGATTCCCGGGAGTTCGGCGTGGTTTGAGGCCGGCTATGTCACCTATTCCAATCGCCAGAAGACCCAGCAGTTGAATGTGCCGGCGGATGTGTTCGGGACGGTGGGGGCGGTCAGCCGCGAGGTGGTCGAGGCCATGGCGCGCGGTGCCCAGCACAAGAGCCTGGCGCGTTTCGCCGTAGCAGTCAGCGGCGTGGCCGGGCCGGACGGTGGTTCGCCGAGCAAACCGGTGGGCACCGTATGGCTTGCCTGGGGCGTCGGCGAAACGGTGTTCAGTGAGCAGCGATTCTTTCCAGGCAACCGCGACGAGGTCCGCCGACAAACGGTGAAGGCCGCGCTAGAGGGGCTGCTGCAACATGCCGCCGCAGAAATCTCAAATCAGGGGTAGGCGATCCTCAATCGCTGTGGAATAATACTGGCTACTTATACAGGTGTTGGCCGTCAGGCCTTATTGATTACGTGAGGACTTTAATGGACGACAACAAGAAGAAAGCCTTGGCTGCGGCCTTGGGTCAGATCGAACGTCAATTCGGCAAGGGTGCCGTAATGCGTATGGGCGATCAGGACCGTCAGGCTATTCCTTCCATCTCCACCGGCTCCCTGGGCCTGGACATTGCGCTTGGCATCGGCGGTCTGCCAAAAGGCCGTATCGTTGAAATCTACGGTCCTGAATCTTCCGGTAAAACCACGCTGACCCTGTCCGTGATCGCCCAGGCTCAAAAAGCCGGCGCGACCTGCGCCTTCGTCGACGCCGAACACGCCCTGGACCCGGAATACGCTGGCAAACTGGGCGTCAACGTCGATGACCTGCTGGTTTCCCAGCCGGACACCGGTGAGCAGGCCCTGGAAATCACCGACATGCTGGTACGTTCCAACGCGGTCGACGTAATTATTGTCGACTCCGTGGCAGCACTGGTACCGAAAGCTGAAATCGAAGGTGAAATGGGCGATATGCACGTGGGCCTCCAGGCTCGCCTGATGTCCCAGGCCTTGCGCAAAATCACCGGTAACATCAAGAACGCCAACTGCCTGGTGATCTTCATCAACCAGATCCGTATGAAGATCGGCGTGATGTTCGGCAGCCCGGAAACTACCACCGGTGGTAACGCACTGAAGTTCTACGCCTCGGTTCGCTTGGACATCCGTCGTACTGGCGCGGTGAAAGAAGGTGATGAGGTTGTTGGCAGCGAAACCCGCGTCAAGGTTGTGAAGAACAAAGTGGCTTCGCCGTTCCGTCAGGCTGAGTTCCAAATTCTTTACGGCAAGGGCATCTACCTCAACGGTGAGATGATCGACCTGGGTGTGCTGCACGGTTTCGTCGAAAAATCTGGCGCCTGGTATGCCTACAATGGCACCAAGATCGGTCAGGGCAAGGCCAACTCGGCCAAGTTCCTGGCGGACAACCCGGAAGTTGCAGCAGCCCTCGAGAAGCAGCTGCGTGACAAACTGCTCAGCCCAGTTGCGGACGTTAAGGCTGTGGCTAACCGCGAGACCGCTGCCGACCTGGCCGACGCTGATATCTGATCGATTCGATGACCGTCGTACTCGATACCCTCGTCGCGGTGCGGCGAACCGCGATGGACCTGCTCGCTAGACGCGAGCACGGTCGAGTCGAGCTGACGCGTAAGCTGCGTCAGCGCGGTGCTCCCGATGAGATGATTGACACAGCCCTCGACCGTTTGACGGAAGAGGGCCTGTTGTCGGAGTCTCGCTATCTCGAAAGCTTTGTCTCTTATCGCGCTCGCTCCGGCTATGGTCCGTTACGAATTCGTGAGGAACTGGGCCAGCGCGGCTTGCAACGCCCGGATGTTGAACTCGCCCTGCGCGAAAGTGGTATTGATTGGCAGGAGCAGCTAACGGACACTTGGCGCCGCAAGTTCTCAGGGCATTTGCCCATCGATGCACGAGAACGAGCCAAGCAAGGGCGCTTCCTGGCGTACCGAGGGTATTCCATGGAAATGATCAACCGCTTGTTCAGCGGTCGCGCAATGGATGATTAAACAAAAACGGCCCGCTATTTCGATAGCGGGCCGTTTTTTTTGCTCAGGTCTCCTTGATCGGCTCCCAGGTGAGGGGGTGGGCCTGGGTGGCGGGCTGGGCCCAGTTTTCCGGCAAGTTGATGTAATTCACCAGTTCCCTTAGACGTCCGTGATCTCGGGCGTTGAAGGTAAACGCCAGTCGCGTCAAATGACTGAACCGTGTCTCGTCGTGCTCTTCGCCGCTGTAGTCATGCTGATGAAAACAGTCGTTGAGGCACAGGTCGGCAAACTCCACCTGCATCTGCTCCAGTGCCTGCTCGTTGAGTTTGTGATTCATGCGGATCACGAATTGATGCTTGAGCCAGCGGCTGGAGTGGAAGTTGCGGTAGAACTGATTGATCTCTTCTACGGCTTCTTCGGCGTTGTACACCAGGTGCATCAGCTTCATGTCGGTCGGCAGGATGTAGCGATTTTCCTCCAATTGCTCGCGGATGAAGTTCAGGGCGCCCTGCCAGAACTTGCCCCCTGGAACGTCCAGCAGCACCACCGGCACCAGTGGACTTTTGCCGGTCTGCACCAGCGTCAAGACTTCCAGTGCTTCATCCAGGGTGCCGAAACCGCCCGGGCATAGCACCAGTGCGTCGGCTTCCTTGACGAAGAACAGTTTGCGGGTGAAGAAAAAATGGAACGGCAGCAGATTCGGCGTGCCTTCAACGGTCGGATTTGCATGCTGTTCGAAAGGCAGGGTGATGTTGAATCCCAGGCTGTGCTCCCGGCCCGCGCCTTCATGGGCGGCAGCCATGATGCCACCGCCTGCACCCGTGATGACCATCATGTCCGAGCGGGCCAGCGCCGCCCCCAGCTCCCGGGCCAGGCCGTAGAGCGGATGTTCAATGGGCGTTCGGGCCGAGCCGAAGACCGTGACCTTGCGTCGCCCCTTGAACTGTTCGAGTGTGCGGAACGCATGTTCCAGTTCCCGCAGCGCCTGCAGAGTGATCTTGGCATTCCAGCGGTTGTGATCTTCCTGGGCCATGCGCAGCACGGTCAGGATCATGTCGCGGTAGATAGGGAGGTTCGGACTGTTGGGTGAGACCAGGTTGAGTTGCTCTTCGACCTTGCGGGTGAGGTCGTGGCCGTGGTTCTCAAAATGACGACTAAGCAGGTCATTCGGTTTATAAGGCATTCAACTTCTCCTTTTTAACAGAACCCGGCCCGAACGAGAGATTCGTCAGGACCACGACACTCCGTGTGTCGTTGTCAGCCCAGGCCTGTGCCTGGACGTTCGACCTGGCTCGACGCGGTCTGCAGCAAAGCGATCAAGCCATCCAGCGGGTTCTGCTTTTCCCTTGGATGAAAAAGCAATCACACGGCAAGGCGCTGGCGGGGCAGCCTCGTTCTGCCCAAAGCTAATAGAGATACTTCTGAATCTAGACCCTCACGCTGATCTTGGCTGCCCTGATCATGGCGCTCAAAAGTGACCGTTGGCAACCGCTGGATACAAGCGCTGAAGTCCCACGCCGCTCGTCAGATTGCCGGTCGGGTGCGTGCCGCTCTGATTTACTCAATAGCAAGTTCCACGCTCATGGCTGGGTGCCACGCGATGGATTGAGGCGGATCGGGCAGGGAGGCGCAAGAGATGACCAGAGTGACGCTGGAACTCGACAGGCAGTTGTACCTGACGCTGTTGGACGCGGCTCAGGCCAATCGGGTGAGCCTTGAGGAGGAGTGCTGCCGCCGGCTGGAAGGTCGAGCTTGGCGCTCGTGCTATTTGCAGGCGCTGGTGGCGGAACTGCGCGCCGACGATGAGCAGCGGCGCGCACGCTCGGATTGATTACTTCTTCGTCTTGGCCGGTTTTGGGCAGTCCGATTCCTGGAAGCGTTCGGTGGCCACCGGGCGATTGGTTTTAACCTCGGTGAACTCGTAGCGCATGGTTGCGCCCTTGGCCATCAGCTTGCGGAAACCTGGATTGGTACACACCGTGGAGCCCAACTGGAAATATACGGCCTTGGGGTCTGCGCGCATTTTCTCGGCATGGCTGCTTTGCACGCTGAGGTGATTGATCAGCTCGGTGCCTTCGACGGTATAGCCCTGGTCGAGAATGTCTTCGTTGATCGCCCGCGGCGTGCCGACGCTACTTTGCGCGGCCACGTTCTGTAGCATCTTGTTCAGTTCGAGTTCTTTCAGCGAAGCGGCCTGAGCGCTGAAGGACGTTGCCAGCAGAACGGCAACGGTAGGGACGATAAGGCGCAGCATGAAACTCTCCTGGTTCAGTGACTGGTGGTTCGACCGATCACATGACTGTGCGTTCAGTGGCCGGGAATTATAGGGGAGCCCGGGTGGACGGTACAGGCTTGTGCGCTCTGGTAGACTGCCGGCCTTTATTGCCTTGCCGAGTGTTGTTCGTGTCGAGTTTTCCTGTCTGCCGGCGTTGCCCACGATGAATCATGCCCCTAACGCCGTAGCCCGCCTGCGCGACCAGCGCATCGATGAGGGCATCAAGCCGATTCAGGCCCGTGGCTGGCGCGCGCCCCGTTGCAACGCCTGTCGGGTGATCGAGAGCCATTGCCTGTGCGCCTGGCGTCCGAGCGTCGAGACCCGGTCCGGGGTTTGCCTGATCATGACCAACAAGGAAGTGTTCAAGCCGAGCAACACCGGTTGGCTGATTGCCGACGTTGTGCGCGACAATCACGCGTTCATCTGGTCGCGCACCGAAGTCGACGAGCAATTGCTGGCGCTGCTCAACGACCCGCAATGGCAACCGTATCTGGTGTTTCCCGGTGAGTACGTCGAGCCATCGCGGGTCACCCACACGGTTGATCTCGATCATTCCAAGCGTCCGCTGTTCATTCTGTTGGACGCCACCTGGACAGAGGCGCGCAAGATTTTCCGCAAAAGCCCGTATTTTGACCGGCTGCCGATCCTGAGCCTGCTGCCCGACAAGCTGTCGCGCTACCACTTGCGCCGTTCGACGCGTAGCGAGCATCTATGCACTGCCGAAGTGGCGGCGATGTGTCTGGAACTGGCAGGGGACAATGACGCGGCATCGGCCCTGGATGCCTATTTTGATGTATTCAGCCAACATTACCTGGGCGCCAAACGCCAGCAATCGGTGAATGTGTCGACGCCGGCCCACGCTCAATTGCAGCCCTTCGTCCGTGCCGTGCAAACGGTGTTGGCCTAATAGTGGCCCATACTCAACACAGCAGCGGCCGTGCTGCTTGACCACCCTGGCTTCGCTGGGCATGCTTGGCGCCGACCAGGGTGCGGCCGCAGTTTTAAACGCTGTGATTGGCGTTGAACGTGCCCCTGTGGATGCCGCTGCATGGCGGTGTCTTGAGTTGTGTTGGCGAGGCGCGAATGCATCGGGCCTGCCGTTAAAAACAGGATCATTTGAAAAATGGCCACATACGAAATCCTGATTGCCGATGACCACCCGCTCTTTCGCAGCGCGTTGCATCAGGCAGTGACCCTGGGCCTTGGCTCGGATGTCCGGTTGACGGAGGTGGCCAGTATCGCGGAACTGGAGGCCCGGCTGACTGAAAAGTCCGACTGGGATCTGGTGCTGTTGGATCTGAACATGCCGGGTGCGTATGGTTTTTCCGGGCTGGTGCTGTTGCGCGGCCAGTACCCGCAGATCCCCGTGGTGATGGTGTCGGCTCAGGAAGAAGCTTCGGTGATGGTCAAGGCCCGTGAATTCGGCGCCAGTGGCTTCATACCCAAATCCAGTTCGCTTGAGATGATTCAGAAGGCCGTGAAGGCAGTGCTGGATGGCGATGTGTCCTGGCCGCCCCAGGCGTTCGAAGCGGTAAGCGTGTCAGCCGAAGCCAAGGCGGCCAGTGAAGGCCTGGCCAGCCTCACGCCGCAGCAGTTTCGTGTGTTGACCATGGTCTGCGAAGGCCTGCTGAACAAGCAGATTGCCTATGAGCTGAGCGTGTCGGAGGCCACCATCAAGGCCCACGTCACCGCGATCTTCCGTAAGTTGAACGTGCGTACACGGACCCAGGCGGCCTTGCTGCTGCAACAACTTGAGTCAATTTCACCGCAACCATAGTGTTTTATTCACGCTTTTTTGACCGTGTTTGAATTAGCTTCTCCACCTCCTTTCGATCAGTTGCCTACTCTATGTCACCTTTTAAAGGCCAAACCGGCCTGAAACGTATCCTCAACGCCTCCGGCTATTCCCTGGACGGGCTGCGTGCGGCGTTTGTCGGCGAAGCGGCGTTCCGTCAGTTGGTCTTGCTCAACGTCGTTCTGATTCCGCTGTCGTTTTTTCTGAATGTCAGCCGTGTCGAGCAGGCGCTGCTGATTGCGGTCTGCCTGCTGGCATTGATCGTGGAGTTGCTCAATTCGGCGGTGGAGGCGGCCATTGACCGCATCTCCCTGGAGCTGCACCCGTTGTCAAAAAACGCCAAGGACATGGGCAGCGCTGCCCAGTTCGTCGCCCTGGCGATGATCGCGTTGGTGTGGGGCCTGGTGCTGCTTTAATCCATCAGGCAATGGCCGGCAGGACGATTTCGTCGCTGCGCTGCACTCCGGCGGTGAAGGCTCGGCACAGTTCGAGGAATTCACGCATGGCCGACGTCTGATATTTCTGTTTATGCCAGATGAAATAAAACTGCCGCGCCAGGTCCATGTCCGGGGTTTCCACCGCTACGAGGCTGCCGCGGCGGAAGGCGTCGCGCAGGGCCAGGCGCGAAATACAGCCAATTCCCAGGCCGGACTCCACGGCTCGCTTGATCGCTTCGGTGTGTTCCAGCTCCAGGCGGATGTTCAGCGAGCTGCGGTGGTGGCGCATGGCTTGGTCGAAGGTCAGTCGAGTACCAGAACCCTGTTCGCGCAGAATCCACGCCTCCTGGGTCAACTCCTCCATGGTCGCCTGGCCGCGTTTGGCCAGCGGGTGTTGAGGTGCGCAGAACACCACCAGTTCGTCCTCGACCCAGCTCTGGACTTCGATGTCCGGATGGTTGCAATCGCCTTCGATTAGACCCAGATCAATTTCATAATGGGCAACCTGGTGCACGATATTGGCAGTGTTCTGCACATGAAGCTTTACCTGGCTTTCTGGATGGCGCTGCATGAAGCCGCCGATCAACAGGGTTGCCAGGTAATTGCCGATGGTCAGGGTGGCGCCGACCGCCAGTGAGCCGAAACCGGACTTGCCATTGAGCAGGTCTTCGATCTCCTTGGCCTGGTCCAGCAGCGCCACCGCCTGAGGCAACAGCTGTTTGCCCAGGGCATTGAGGCTCAGGCGTTTGCCGGCGCGGTCGAACAATTGGCAGCTGGATTGGCGCTCCAGTTCGGTGATGGAGGTGCTGGCGGCCGACTGTGAAAGATTGAGCAGGCCCGCAGCACGGGACACGCTCTCTTGCTGGGCGACGGCGACGAAGACTTGAAGTTGACGTAGAGTAAATCGCATATCTATATAACCGATAACCCTTATCTTAATAATCCATTTAACAGATATTGTCGCCGCCATTAGAATGCGATGCAATTGCGCAAATTAACGACGCAGGCATCATTCCCAGGAGTCCCCGTACATGAGCAACATGAACCACGAGCGTGTCCTCAGTGTTCATCACTGGAACGACACTCTGTTCAGCTTCAAGTGCACCCGCGATCCGGGCCTGCGCTTCGAGAACGGTCAGTTCGTGATGATCGGCCTGCAGCAGCCCAACGGCCGTCCGCTTATGCGCGCTTACTCGATTGCCAGCCCGAATTGGGAAGAGCATCTCGAATTTTTCAGCATCAAGGTTCCTGATGGTCCGCTGACTTCCCAGTTGCAGCACCTGAAGGAAGGCGACGAAATCATCATCAGCAAGAAGCCCACCGGCACCCTGGTGCTGGATGATCTCAAGCCTGGCAAGCATTTGTACCTGCTCAGCACCGGCACCGGTCTGGCGCCGTTCATGAGCGTCATCCAGGATCCGGAAACCTACGAGCGTTTCGAAAAAGTGATCCTGTGCCACGGCGTGCGTTACGTCAATGAAGTCGCCTACCGCGAGTTCATCACCGAGCACCTGCCGCAGAACGAGTTCTTCGGCGAAGCACTGCGTGACAAGCTGATCTACTACCCGACCGTGACCCGCGAGCCGTTCGAGAACGAAGGCCGTCTGACCGACCTGATGCGCAGCGGCAAGCTGTTCCGCGACATCGGCCTGCCACCGATCAACCCGCAGGACGACCGCGCCATGTTGTGCGGCAGCCCGAGCATGCTCGACGAGACCAGCGAAGTGCTCAACAGCTTCGGCCTGACCGTTTCGCCGCGCATGCGCGAGCCGGGGGATTACCTGATCGAGCGGGCGTTTGTAGAGAAATAAGCCACACAGTTGCGGTGGCTGATGGATCGCCATCGCGAGCAGGCTCGCTCCCACAGGGTTTTGTGTTGAGTCATATCTGGCGAACAACACAGATCAAATGTGGGAGCGAGCCTGCTCGCGATAGCAGCGACTCGGTCTCAACAGTTACCCCACAAAAAAAAGCCCGTGTTGCCTGATGAAGGCAACGCGGGCTTTTTCGTTTCCGGGCGTTTATCTGATCGCAGGAATGACTTCCAGCACCCGGATCAACCCCGGCTGTGGGTAATGCCAACGGACGTCCAGATCCCAGAACTGCGCGCCATATTCCCGTTCGGCTGTAGGAACCTGGTACGCCGGACGTGGGTCTTGGGCCAGGCACTGTTCGATCAGTTCCACCAAAGGCTCCTCCAGGCGCGTGGCATGGTCCCGGGCTTGTAGCAGGGCTGACTCCGACCATTGCACCGGAATCAGCTCAGGCGCCGCGTTGGCGATGTTGTTGGACGCCGAGCCGATGATGTCGGCGTAAGGCACGTAGGGCTTGATGTCCAGCACCGGCGTGCCGTCTAGCAAGTCGATGCCCGAGATCCACAGCCGACCGGCTTCGACCCGCTCCAGCTTCACCACCGACTGGCCGATGCCGTTGGGGCGATGGGTAGCGCGGGTGGCGAATACCCCCATGGACTTGTTGCCGCCCAGGCGTGGCGGGCGGACCTTCAACCGCGGTTTGTCTTCCAGGGCCTGGTGGAACAGGAACAGCAGCCAGACATGACTGACCTGCTCCAGGCCCTGCACCGCATCGCCCTGATCGAACGGCGCCACCAGCTCCAGCACGCCGCGCGCGGCCGGGGCTAGCTGCGGCTGGCGGGGGATGGCGAACTTCTCCTTGAAACAGGAACGGACGAAGCCGATGGGGGAGACGTTGTAGGCCATTTTGGGAGCTTCGAGTTGCAAGCTGCAAGCTGCAAGCTTTGAACTTGTCGCTTGAAGCTTATGGCTGTTGTTTAGGCTCTGACGCGCAGCGTCAGCCCCTTGAGGAAGTTGCGCAGCAATTGGTCGCCACATGGGCGGTAGTTGGTGTGGCCGAATTTGCGGAACAGCGCGCTCAGTTCCGGTTTGGACACCGGGAACTCGGCGGCCTTGAGGATGGCGTGCATGTCGTCTTCCTTCAGCTCGAAGGCCACCCGCAGTTTCTTGAGGATGATGTTGTTGGTCACCGGTACTTCGATCGGTTGCGGCGGACGGCTTTCGTCCTTGCCACGCTTGAAGATCACCAGGCCATCGAGAAAATGCGCCATGACGTCGTCAGGGCAGAACACGAAGCCTTCTTCCTCGTCTTTCTTGAGGTAGCCCGCCAGATCCGTCAGGGACACTTCCAGGCCACCAAGCTTGATGATCTCGATGACTTTCTTGTCGCTGATGTCGAGCATGTAGCGCACGCTACGCAGTACGTCGTTGTGAATCATGTGTGCAATCCTGATCAATCGGCAGTGGGCGCCCCAGCTCGGTGCGGCGCCGGAAAAAAGAAAATGCAGGCCTCAGAATTTCTCTTTGGCAGACAGGTAGCGCCACTGGCCCAGCGGCACCTTGCCGATGGACACGCCGCCGATGCGGATGCGGCGAATGGCAACCACCTTGAGGCCGACCGCCTGGCAAAACAGCGCGATCACGCCCGGTTGCGGGTTTTTCATGGCAAAGCGCAAGCGGTTCTCGTTCTGCCAACTGGCCTTGACCGCCGGCAGCTCCTTGCCCTTGTAGGTCAGGCCATGGTTCAGGCGATTGAGGCCATGGGCAACCATCTCGCCTTCGACTTCCACCACGTATTCCTGCTCGATCTTGGCGACGTCGGCGGTGAGCTTGCGCAAAATCTTCCAATCCTGGGTGAACACCAGCAGCCCGCTGGCGTTGGCCTGCAGGTCGGCGCTGGCGGTCAGGCGCAGGAAGTGGCCCTTGAGGGGGCGTTTGCCGAAGCGGTGTTCTTCGCTCAGGGTCTGTGGGCCAAGGGAGGCCATTGCCGTGTCCACATCCATGCCCACCGGGATGTTTAGCAGGATGGTCACCGGTTCCGGCGCAGTGGCCTTGGCCTCGGGGTCGAGTTCGACTTTCTGGGTGGTGACCTTGAATTGCGGCTCATCGACCACGTCGCCATCCACGGTGACCCAGCCGCCCTCAATGAACAGCTCAGCCTCCCGACGGGAACAGCCGACGAGTTCGATGAGGCGTTTGGAGAGACGAATCGGGTCAGTCATGACAGGGCCGTAACAAAAAGAGGGTGGGCATTGTACCTGCCTGGCGCCGGTTAATCGCGGGTCCATTTGCGTTTTAGCCGCGTCGGGCCTTGAGGTCGGGCTGTTTGTAGCGCATGTGCAGCAGCGGGTAAGGCTGGTTCATGCCGTCCCGGGCCGAACGGCCAACCACTTCGAACCCTTGCTTGAGATAAAAACCCAAGGCTTGCGGGTTCTGTTCGTTGACGTCCAGTTGGTCAGCGTTGAGGTGTTCCATGGCATAGCGCAGCAATTGCTTGCCCAGGCCCTGGCCTCGGTACTGCGGATCGATGAAAAGCATCTCGATCTTGCCGGCCGCGACGCCGGCGAAACCGGTGATCCGCTGGCGAGCGTCCCGGGTGCAAATGAGCATCACCGCGTCCAGGTAACGAGTGAGCACCAGGTTTTTCAGCAGCTCGATGTAGCTGTCCGGCAGAAAATCATGGGTGGCCCGCACCGAAGCCTCCCAGAGCCGGGTGAGTTCCTGGTAATCGCTCGGTTTCGGTGTGTGGATGACCGAATGCTGACGCATGCCCGCCTGTTCCTTGTGCTGGATGTCTCCATACGATAGTCGCAAAAAAGCCCCGCATCTCATCAAGAATGCGGGGCTTTTAGTTTTTTTATGCAGGGCGGGGCCAGTGTCAGTCAGTTAAGCAATGCCCCGCAGAACCTGTGGCCTTGGATACTGATCAATTGATCTGTTCGGCCCACAAGTCGTACTCATCGGCGTCGGTAACCTTGCACCAGACCTTGTCGCCCGGCTTGAGGTGGCTGCCGTTGTCGATGAATACGTTGCCGTCGATTTCCGGGGCATCGAAGAAGCAGCGGCCCACGGCGCCTTGTTCGTCCACTTCATCCACCAGCACTTCGATTTCACGGCCGATGCGCATTTGCAGGCGCGCCGAGCTGATGGCCTGCTGGTGCGCCATGAAACGCTCCCAACGGTCCTGCTTGACGTCGTCCGGCACCACGTCCAGGTCCAGGTCGTTGGCCGGTGCACCTTCGACGGGCGAGTACTGGAAGCAGCCGACGCGGTCGAGTTGGGCTTCGGTCAGCCAGTTCAGCAGGTACTGGAAGTCTTCTTCGGTTTCGCCGGGGAAGCCCACGATGAAGGTCGAACGGATGATCAGGTCCGGGCAGATTTCGCGCCAGTTCTTGATACGGGCCAGGGTCTTGTCTTCGAAAGCTGGACGCTTCATGGCCTTGAGGACTTTCGGGCTGGCGTGCTGGAACGGAATGTCCAGGTACGGCAGGATCTTGCCGGCAGCCATCAGCGGGATCAGTTCGTCGACATGCGGATACGGGTAGACGTAGTGCAGACGGACCCAGACGCCGAGGGAGCTGAGGGCTTGGCACAGTTCGGTCATGCGGGTTTTCACCGGTGCGCCGTTCCAGAAGCCAGTGCGGTATTTCACATCGACGCCGTAGGCGCTGGTGTCCTGGGAAATCACCAGCAGCTCTTTGACGCCCGCCTTGACCAGGCGCTGGGCCTCGTCGAGCACATCGCCCACCGGGCGGCTCACCAGTTTGCCGCGCATCGACGGAATGATGCAGAAGCTGCAGCTGTGGTTGCAGCCTTCGGAAATCTTCAGGTAAGCGTAATGGCGCGGGGTCAGCTTGATGCCTTGTGGCGGCACCAGGTCAATCAGTGGGTTGTGGTCCTGACGCGGCGGCACCACGTCGTGCACGGCGTTGACCACTTGCTCGTACTGCTGCGGACCGGTCACGGCCAGCACGCTGGGGTGCACGTTGCGGATGTTGCCCTCTTCCACACCCATGCAGCCGGTGACGATGACCTTGCCGTTTTCCTTGATGGCTTCGCCGATCACTTCCAGGGATTCGGCCTTGGCCGAGTCGATGAAGCCGCAGGTGTTGACCACTACCACGTCGGCGTCCTGGTACGTGGAAACGACGTCATAGCCCTCCATGCGCAGCTGGGTCAGGATGCGCTCGGAGTCGACCAGAGCCTTTGGGCAACCCAGGGATACGAAGCCGACCTTCGGGTTGGCTGGCGCGGTAGTGGTGGACATGTCTAACCTCGGTGTAGGGGGATCGTCTCTTGCGGAGACAGGGCACCTGACGCGCCTCTGATCAAAAAGTGCGCAATTCTATCCATGGTCGACGCACTTGACCAGCTTTATACAGGGAAATACGACGAGTGCTGCGCTATGCTTCGCGCCTTTGCGCTTTACCGATTTTTACAGTCAACTAAACACCTGTAACGATATGTAAAACAGCGCATGCTGTATCACAAAGCATCGTGCTTCGTTCAAGAAGACAGGTTTGAGAATCAGGAGTGTTGGATGGGGCAGGCAAGTAGTCATGCGGCGGGCGCCGAGCATTCGGCAGCAAAACCGATGAGCATGCTGGTCGCGGCAGTCGGAGTGGTTTATGGCGACATCGGCACCAGCCCGTTGTACACCCTTAAGGAAGTGTTTTCTGGCGGCTATGGTGTGCCCGTCAATCACGACGGGGTGCTGGGGATTCTGTCGCTGATCTTCTGGTCGCTGATCTGGGTCGTGTCGATCAAGTACATGCTGTTCGTCCTGCGCGCCGACAACCAGGGCGAGGGCGGGATCATGGCACTTACAGCGCTTGCGCGGCGGGCGGCTGCGGGGCGGGCGCGGCTGCGTTCGTTACTGGTGGTCTGTGGCTTGATCGGTGCGGCGCTGTTCTATGGCGACAGCATGATTACGCCGGCGATTTCCGTGCTCTCTGCGATCGAAGGCCTCGGCCTGGCGTTTGACGGCATCGACCATTGGGTGGTGCCGCTGTCATTGGTAGTGCTGGTGGGGCTGTTTCTGATCCAGAGTCGTGGCACTGCACGGATCGGCATTCTGTTCGGTCCGATCATGGTCGCCTGGTTCCTGGTGCTCGGCGCCCTCGGTGTGTATGGCATCAGCCAGCATCCTGAAGTGTTGCAGGCGATGAACCCGGCCTGGGCCGTGCGTTTCTTCGTTGTCCATACGGGCATGGGCGTGGCGATCCTCGGTGCCGTGGTGCTGGCGCTGACCGGCGCCGAAGCGCTGTACGCCGACATGGGCCACTTTGGCCGCAAACCGATCGCTCGCGCCTGGTTCATCCTGGTGTTGCCGGCACTGGTGCTCAACTATTTCGGCCAGGGCGCTTTGCTGCTCGGTGACCCGGAAGCGGCGCGCAACCCGTTCTATCTGCTGGCGCCGAGCTGGGCGCTGATTCCGTTGGTGGGCCTGTCGACCCTGGCCACGGTGATCGCCTCGCAAGCGGTGATCTCCGGCGCGTTCTCCCTGACGCGTCAAGCGATCCAACTCGGTTATATCCCGCGCATGTACATTCAGCACACGTCCAGTGCCGAACAGGGCCAGATCTACATCGGTGCGGTGAATTGGTCGCTGATGGTCGGTGTTGTGCTGTTGGTGCTGGGTTTCGAATCCTCGGGCGCACTGGCGTCGGCCTACGGCGTGGCGGTGACCGGCACGATGCTGATGACCACGATCCTGGTCTCGGCGGTAATGCTGCTGTTGTGGAAATGGCCGCCGCTGCTGGCGGTGCCGGTGTTGATCGGGTTTCTGCTGGTGGATGGCCTGTACTTCGCCGCCAACGTGCCGAAGATCATTCAGGGCGGCGCGTTCCCGGTCATCGCCGGCATCGCCTTGTTCGTGCTGATGACCACTTGGAAGCGCGGCAAGCAATTGCTGGTGGAACGTCTGGACGAAGGCGCGTTGCCGCTGCCGATCTTCATCAGCAGCATCCGCGTGCAGCCGCCCCATCGCGTGCAGGGCACGGCTGTGTTTCTGACCGCGCGCTCGGACGCCGTGCCTCACGCGCTGTTGCACAACCTGCTGCACAATCAGGTGCTGCATGAGCAAGTG
Organism: Pseudomonas sp. LBUM1664; assembly: GCF_059695895.1. Taxonomy (NCBI): domain Bacteria; kingdom Pseudomonadati; phylum Pseudomonadota; class Gammaproteobacteria; order Pseudomonadales; family Pseudomonadaceae; genus Pseudomonas; species Pseudomonas sp. LBUM1664. Next base: position 1,427,826 of record NZ_CP166791.1, read on the forward strand.
GTGCTGCTGACGGTCGTGTACGAAGACATCCCCCGGGTGCCGCTACAACGGCGTTTCGAGGTCGATGCCTACGGCGAAGGCTTCTTCCGGGTCATCCTGCATTTTGGCTTCACCGACGAGCCGGACGTCCCGCAGGCGCTCAAGCTCTGCCATCTGGATGACCTGGACTTCAGCCCGATGCGTACCACCTACTTCCTCAGCCGCGAAACGGTCATCGCCTCGAAGCTCGAAGGCATGGCCCGCTGGCGCGAATTGTTGTTCGCCTTCATGCTGAAGAACGCCAACGGCAATTTGCGCTTCTTCAATCTGCCGCTGAACCGGGTGATTGAGTTGGGAACGCAGGTCGAGATGTAAGCCACGACAAAACTTGTGGCGAGGGGATTTATCCCCGTTGGGTTGCGAAGCAACCCTCTGGATTTTCCTGGGGTCATGAGCTGTGCGAGTGCTTGGCACTCGAGCAGGGATAAATCCCCTCGCCACAATGGGTTCGCAGCGTTCACAAAAAAGCCCCTGCAATCGTGAGGTTGCAGGGGCTTTTTGTCATGCGAGCATCAGATCACTGCTCGGCTACCTTGTTCTGGCGCTCGTTGATCTCGTCCACCAGGCGCTTGGCCAGCGCCGGGTAGTTTTCGTCGAAGTGGTGGCCACCAGGCAGCTTGACGGCTTCGCCCACAGCGGTCTTGTCGGTGCAGCCGCTTTCATCGGCTTCTTCTGCGCCGTAAATGCACACCACTTTATCGGCCGGCAGCTTGGCCATTTCCGGGCCGGTGGCGGCTTCGGTGCCGGCGTTGCCGAGCCAGCCTTCGACTTCGATCTCGAAACTGCCGGTGCGAGCGAAGGCCAGCAGGATGATTGCATCGATCCGCTGCTGTTCGGTGGCTGGCAAGCGGTTGTAGATGGCCGGCAGTACGTCGGCTCCGAAGGAGTAACCGGTCAGGATGAAGTGCTTGGTGCCCCAGATCTGGCGGTAATGCTGCATCAGTTCGGCCAGGTCCAGTGCACTTTGTTCCGGGCTCTTGTGCTGCCAGTAGTAGCGCAGGGTGTCGATGCCGACCACTGGGTAGCCGATCTTGACCATTTCATCGGCCACGTCGCGGTCCAGGTCACGCCAGCCGCCGTCTCCCGAGAGGAACAGGGTCACAGTATCCTTGGCTTGGCTGGACGGCACTTCCACTACCGGAATGCTCAGGCCGCCCTTGCCTTTGTCGGCACCCACCAGAATTTTGCGCAATTCGTTGTTCAGGACTTGCGGCAGATTGATGTCGTAGTCGCTGATGCTGGTTTCGGCATTCGGCTGATCCCGTACGAAACCGGCGCTGGTGTCGTCGGGGTTATCGTTCCAGGCCACGAGCCAGTGGCCGTGGGCCGCGCTTTTGGGCAGCAGGTGCGTGCAGCCGGGTTTTTCCAGGGCCAGGTCCACCGAAACGGCCTGGGCCTTGTCGTCCTTTTGCTCGGCCAGCCAACGCCAGGCCAGCACGGCGCCTGGGCCGATGCCGCTGACCAGCGTGGCCGGCCCCTGGAGCTGCCTGAGGCCGGCCTGCAGGGCGCGACCTTGCAGCATGCAGTCCTTGGGCAGGATCACCTGGACGATCAGCGCCGAACCGCTGCGGCTGAGGGTCTGCAACTGAGTGTCGTTGAGCTTCTGGTCTTCATTGACCGCCACCAGCACTTGGGCGCGAGGCTTGGTGCCGGGGGTGACCCGGGTCATCGACGCGCCGTCGGTGGGCGTCAGTTGTTCAAGGATCGGTTGTGGGGCCGGGCGGTTCCAATACCAGTAACCGCCACCGAGAATCACCGCCAGCACCAGCAGGGTGGCCACTATGTATCGCCAGGAGCGTTGCATCATCAGCGTTTCACCAATCCAGTCAGGCCGCCTGCAATCAGGGCGGCGGTATCGGCCAGTGCCACCAGCGGATCAAGTCCGGCGGGCACGGCCATGTAACGAGGTTCCCAGTCAGGCTGGAATTTATCTTTGAAGCGGCGCAGCCCCTGGAAATTGTAGAGCTGCTCGCCACGACGGAACACCATCGAGCCCAGGCGTTGGGTCAATGGCGCACCGCGTCGTGGTTGCAGGCCCGACAACGGGACCATGCCGAGGCTGAAGCGGGCGTAGTCATGGTTTTTGTAATGTTGGATCAGGCCGACCATCATGAATTCCATGGTCAGTTTCGGGGCGTCGGGGTGGGCGCGCATCAGGTCGAGGCTGGCCAGCTCATGGCTGTGGGTCTCCAGCAGATTGGCGAACGCCACCGGGCGGCCCTCGAAACGAATCACCGCGATGCGAAAATGCTTGAGGTAATCATCGCTGAAGCGGCCCAGGGAAAAACCTTTCTCGCGCACGTTCTTGCCGGTCAGCCAGGCATCGGAAATGACTTTGAGCTCATCCATCGGCGCCTGGCCCGGTTCGTGGATCTCCAGCGACAGGCCATCGCGGGTGCCGCGGTTCCAGGTGTAGCGCAAATCCTTCATCTCTTTGCCTTTGGCCTCGAGATCGAAACGCTTGAGGTCGACCCGCGCTTCTTCACCCAGCTTGATCGCCGTCAGGCCGATGTCCATGTAGTACGGCAGGTTCTCGGCGCGCACCTGATAGAACACCGGACGGGCATGGTAGATGTCGCACAGGTCGCGGAACTGCCAGATCATTTCGGCGCGTTGCTGGGTGGGGCCGATCGGGTCGTACAAGGCCACCAGGCTGCGGCCACGGCGGGCGTACATCAGGAACGCTTCGTCTTTGGGGTGAAACAGCAACGCCTTGTCACCGGTCAGGGCCAGGCCGCCGTCGGGTTGCGAAGACGCCATGAGAATGGCCTTGGCCCGCTCCAGTTCTTCTGCCACCGGCAAGTGGATCACCGGTCGCGCGGTGCGCAGCAGCCAGGTCAGGGACACCACCACCAGCAGCACCGCAGCGCCCAGCAGCGAGCGCAGGCCCCGAGGGGCGTCGGCATCAAGGGTGAACTGCCACCACAGTTGATGGCTGTAGGGCACATCCTGGTAAGCAAACAGCAGCAGCCAGATCGAGGCACCGAGCACGCACAGGCTGGCGATCAGGAACAGCGGGGAAAAGGGCAGTTCAGTCAGGCGACTCGGACGATAAAAGGAGCGCCGGAATACCGCCAACAGGGCGGCCGTCAATGTCAGCAGCGTGGCTTCCTCCCAGTCGAAACCCTTGAGCAGCGAGAGCAGGGAGCCCACCAGCAGCAAAACGGTGGTCAGCATCCAGGCAGCGGACAGGCGACGGCGCAGGCCTTGGGCGAGCAACAGGCAGAGCACGCCCACCAGGCTGGCGCCGAAGTGCGATGCGTCCACCAGTCGATGGGGGATCAGGAAACCGATGTGTTCCAGGCGAGTATCGATCTCCGGTGTCACGCCGGAAAACAGCAGCACCACGCCAGACAGGAACACCAGCACTGCCAGGATCGGCGCGGCGAAACCCGACGCCACCCGTAAGGTCTGGCGGGTCTGGAACAGCCGTTGCGCCTCATTGATCAGCAGTAGCACACAGGCCACCAGCATTGGCAGTAGCACGTAGATCAAGCGATACAGCAGCAGGGCGGCGGCAAGTGGCGCGGCTCCCAGCTTGTCGGCAAACGCGGCCAGCAGGACCGCTTCGAATACCCCGACCCCGCCCGGCACATGACTGAGCACACCCGCGGCCAGCGCCAGCAGGTACACCAGAAGGAATGCGCCGAACGGTGGCGCTTCGGGCAGCAACAGATACAGCACCGTGGCAGCCGCCGCGACATCCAGCGCGGTGATGACCAGTTGCAGGAAGGTCAAGCGGCGGCCCGGCATGCGCAGCGTGCGCCGCCCGGCCTTGACCAGAAGGCTGTCCCGATAGGGCTGCTCCGGCAAACGCCGACGATAAATGCCGATGGCCAGCATGCTGGTGAGCAGCAGTACCGCCACGGAGATCGTCCCCAACAAGGTGGCAGACAGGTGCAACGCGGCAGACGCGGCCGGCAAATTGCTGAGTGTTGCCAGGGCCGCCAGGGGCGGCAGCGCGCAGCCCAGGGACAGGCTGGCGAACAACGTCATGTGGGCGACATCCGACGCCCCCAGGCCATGGCGGGCGTACAGGCGATAGCGAACCGAACCGCCCGACAGCAGCGACAGGCCGATGGCATTGCCGATGGCAAACGCGGTGAACCCGCCCAGGACCATGGTCTGCGGCGGCAGCGTCACGCCGGCATAACGGCTGGCGGACCATTCATAGCCCAACAGGACGATGAAGCCGATCACTGTAGCCGCTATCGCACCGAGCAGGGCAGGCCGCGGCACTTCCAAAATAGAATCGTGCAGGGCGTAAAGATCGAGTTCGCTCAGAAGGTGGCGGCAGGCAATCAGTGCAATCGCAAACAGCAACAGCGTGACGGCGAGGCCGATAGGCTGCCGGTACTGACTGATCCGGTCCAGCCAGCGCAATCGCTCAGCCTTGATCGGTTGTGTCGCAGTAACAGGGTCTTGCGGTTCAGACGAGTGGGCGCGCATCAATCACCTCTTGAGCTATGCGCGACAGGATGGGGGTATCCAGCCAAGTTACCAATCCCTGCGGATGAAAATAATTACAAAATCTTTGTAATGTAGTTTTTTTCGACACATACAAAAAAGGCCACTCTTTCGAGTAGCCTTTCTTGGTATTTGGTTGCGGGAGCCGGATTTGAACCGACGACCTTCGGGTTATGAGCCCGACGAGCTACCAGACTGCTCCATCCCGCGTCTGTGTGGCGGCATTCTACAGGCGAACGCCAGAGTGTCAACCGTTAAAAGGTCGCAGGGTCAAATAAACGGCCAATCGGCTCCAGCGTTTGCTAAATACACGAAATTTAAAGGAATTGTCCTACAGCTTCTGGCTTGTAGGGGGGCACACGCAGGCTGCGATACCGTCGCCATTTAGCAAAAACAGACGCGCACAAAAAAGGCCACTCTTTCGAGTAGCCTTTTTTGATATTTGGTTGCGGGAGCCGGATTTGAACCGACGACCTTCGGGTTATGAGCCCGACGAGCTACCAGACTGCTCCATCCCGCGTCTGTGTGGCGGCATTCTACAGAGGATCGAGCTGGTGTCAACCCTGGTGGTATAAAAATCTGTTCCGCTTCAAGCGCTTAGCCTCGCTCACAGGCATTGTGACTGGGCTGTGACGCAAGCCTGGCAAGGGCTGGCGCTCTATCGGGTGGGTCGCTGCGATTGAAGAAATAAATTCATGTAGGCTTTTTCTGGCCTCAAAGAAGGATCTTTTAAACTACTGGTGCTATATACAGGTGCCAGTGCGATACTGGCGACCCGATTCGCCGCACATTCTGCTTCTCTATGACGCAACGCAAAATCATCCACGTCGACTGTGACTGTTTCTATGCCGCTATCGAGATGCGCGATGACCCGCGGCTGGCCGGCAAACCCCTGGCGGTCGGCGGCTCGGCGGATCGACGCGGAGTAATCGCGACCTGTAATTATGAGGCGCGGGCCTACGGTGTGCGCTCGGCCATGTCATCCGGCCATGCCTTGAAGCTCTGTCCGGACCTGACCATCGTCAAGCCACGGATGGACGCCTACCGGGAGGCGTCGAAGGAAATTCATACGATTTTCAGCGATTACACTGACCTGATCGAGCCGCTGTCCCTGGACGAGGCCTATCTGGATGTCTCTGCCAGCGCGCACTTTGGTGGCAGCGCCACCCGTATCGCCCAGGATATTCGCCGGCGCGTTTCCAATCAGTTACACATCACGGTGTCCGCCGGTGTCGCGCCGAACAAGTTTCTGGCCAAGATCGCCAGCGACTGGAAAAAGCCCAACGGCCTGTTCGTCATCACTCCAGACCAGGTCGAGGACTTCGTCTCGGCCCTGCCGGTGAGCAAGCTCCACGGCGTCGGCAAGGTCACCGCCGACAAGCTGAACAGGCTCGGCATCATTGATTGCCTGCAGTTGCGGCAATGGGACAAGCTGGCGCTGGTGCGCGAATTTGGCAGTTTTGGTGAGCGACTCTGGAGCCTGGCTCGTGGGATCGATGAGCGTCTGGTGCACAACGACAGTCGACGGCAGTCCATCAGTGTGGAAAACACCTACGATGTCGACCTGCCTGACCTGGTGAGTTGCCTCGACAAACTGCCGGAACTGATGCGAACCCTGAGCGAGCGCATGGCGCGGATTGACAGCAGTTATCGCCCGGGCAAGCCGTTCGTCAAAGTGAAATTCCACGACTTCACCCAGACCACCCTGGAGCAGGCCGGGGCAGGGCGAGACCTGGGCAGTTACCAGTTGTTATTGACCCAGGCGTTCAACCGTGGCGGCAAGCCGGTGCGATTGTTGGGGATAGGGGTACGGCTGGAGGATTTGCGGGGCGGGTTTGAGCAGTTGGAGTTGTTTGAGCGATGAGTGCGCGACGCGGTCCCTGTGGCGAGGGGATAAATCCCCTCGCCACAGGGGGGTATTTCAATGCGCGCCCGGATCTGCCACCAACCGTCCGCCATCCTTGGTCAGTGCTTTCAGAAACTCGGTCTGCAACTCTGGATCGTTGCGGGTCAGTTCGATCAGGCTCTGTTCCAGCTCACTGGCCTCTTCTTCAAGCCCTAGCTCCGACAGGCGCTTGACCCGGTGAACCCACTGGCTCACTTCGTCGTCTTCCAGGTCGTCGTAAATCAACGCATGGGCTTCCACCAGCTTGCTGCGCAAGGAGCTGCTGATGCTCAAGGATGAGTCGGTGTGCACCTCGTCCTGGGCATCCGTCACGCTGATCTGCAACTTGCCGAATTGGCTCAGGTCCTGCTCGGCGAACGGGCTTTCCAGCAGGTTCAAGCGCAGCACTCCGTTGCGGTCGGTGCTCAGTTCGAAGGTCTGCCGAGCGGCCTTGATCTCCACCGGGCGTTCGCTCCAAGGCAGGCTCGAGTGTTCCGTGCGCTTGTCGCGCTGGACTTCTTCAATGCCCGCCAGGTTCTGCTGGGCCCGGCCATGGGACGGCACGTTCATGAACGGGTTGAGTCCGGCGAAACCGTAGCTTATCCAGTCGCGGGTCACGGTGTCCGGCAGGTTGCCCAGGGCGAACACATTGACCACGTTCGCGCCGACGCCGGCCACCACTGCCACCGCACCCAGCGGGATCTCGTAAATCTCCCGCCAGGGCTGGTAAGGCGTGTAGCGATCGTAATGACGGGTCACCTCGAACTCGGTGACTTCGAAGGTCTTCTGCTCATTGATCCGTACCCGACGCTGCGGCAGGTCGAGCACCTTGGGTTCGCCCACATCAATTTGCAGGCTGTGGTCGAGCAGTTTGCGCTCGACCCGCTCCTCGTGCTCGCTGCGTTGCGACATTTGGTTGGCACAGCCGCTGACCAGCAGGGTGCCGCACAGGGCGGCACCACCGAGGCCTAAGGTGTTTCGCTTGAACATGACGTCTCTATCTGGTGTCAGCGGCGGATACGAGCCTGGAGGAAGGACAGCACGTCGGCGACCGGCAGCGCTTGCGGCTCGGCCTCGGTGCGGCTCTTGTATTCCAGGTTACCTTCGGCCAGGCCGCGGTCGCTGATCACGACCCGGTGCGGGATGCCGACCAGTTCCATGTCCGCGAACTTGATGCCGGGGCTGGTTTTCTTGTCGCGGTCATCCAGCAGCACTTCGAAGCCGGCGGCCGTCAGTTCGGCATAGAGTTTGTCGGTCGCTTCGCGAACCAGGTCGGTCTCGTAGCGCAGCGGTACCAGGGCCACTTGGAACGGCGCCAGTGTGTCGCTCCAGATGATCCCTTTCTCGTCGTTGTTCTGCTCGATGGCTGCCGCCACTACGCGGGACACGCCAATACCGTAGCAGCCCATTTCCAGGGTCACCGGCTTGCCGTTCTCACCCAGCACTTCGCACTTCATCGCCTTGCTGTACTTGTTGCCCAGCTGGAAAATGTGGCCGACTTCGATGCCGCGCTTGATTTCCAGGGTGCCTTTGCCGTCCGGGCTCGGATCGCCGGCCACGACGTTGCGCAAGTCTGCGACGGTTGGAACCGGCAGGTCGCGCTCCCAGTTCACGCCGAAATAGTGCTTGTCATCGATGTTGGCGCCGATGGCGAAGTCGCTCATCAATTCCACCGAACGGTCGATGATGATCGGTAGCGGCAGGTTCAGCGGGCCAAGGGAGCCGGCGCCGGCGCCGATGGCGTCGCGCAGTTCGGCGTCGGAGGCCATGACCAGTGGGCTGGCGACGCCAGGCTGGTTGGCAGCCTTGATTTCGTTCAGCTCATGATCGCCACGGATGATCAGGGCAATCAGCTTGCCTTCTTCTTCCGCGCGCACGATCAGGGTCTTGATGGTGCGCTCTATCGGCAGGTTGTAGCCTTCCACCAACTGAGCGATGGTCTTGGCGTTTGGCGTATCGACCAGGCGCAACTCTTCGGCCGGAGCAGCGCGGGAGGTTTCCCGTGGCACGGCTTCGGCTTTCTCGATGTTGGCGGCGTAGTCGGAGCCGTTGCTGAAGACGATGTCATCTTCGCCGGACTCGGCCAGGACGTGGAATTCGTGGGAGCCGGCACCGCCGATGGAGCCGTTGTCGGCCTCAACCGGGCGGAACTTCAGGCCCAGGCGCGTGAACACGTTGCAGTACGCCTGGTGCATGCGGTCGTAGGTGACCTGCAGCGAAGCCTGGTCGGCGTGGAACGAGTAGGCGTCCTTCATGATGAATTCGCGACCGCGCATCAGGCCGAAGCGTGGACGGATTTCATCGCGGAATTTGGTTTGGATCTGGTACAGGTTGATGGGCAGCTGTTTATAGCTGCTCAACTCGTTGCGCATCAGATCAGTGATCACTTCTTCGTGAGTCGGGCCGGCGCAGAAGTCACGACCGTGACGGTCTTTGATGCGCAGCAGCTCAGGGCCGTATTCTTCCCAGCGCCCCGATTCCTGCCACAGCTCGGCCGGTTGGGTGCTCGGCATCAACACTTCCAGAGAGCCGGCGGCGTTCATCTCTTCGCGAACGATGGCCTCCACCTTGCGCATTACCCGCAAACCCATCGGTAGCCAGGTGTACAGGCCCGAGGCAAGTTTGCGGATCATGCCGGCACGCAGCATCAGCTGATGGCTGATCACGACGGCATCGGAAGGCGTTTCTTTCTGTGTGGCGAGCAAAAATTGACTGGTGCGCATGGTTGGCCGTTGTCGGTTGCTAATGACTAGAAGTGACGGAGCATTGTACGGGCGAGATGCCCTGGCGTACAGGCGCGTGGCCTGTTGCCGGATGCAGACGCCTGTTTCATTGGCGTCTGCTGAAGTTTCCTACGACTCTTCCGCTGGCCGGGTTGGCGTCGATTCCGGAGTAGGGGCCGAGCCTTGGCGGCGGTTCTCCTGGAACCAGTGCACGGCGATCAGAATCAGGGTCGGAACGCCAAGCAGTGCGGTGATCAGGAAGAAGTTGTGGTAGCCGAATTTCTCCACCATCACCCCTGAATAGCCGCCGATCAGGCGTGGTAGCAACAGCATGATCGAGCTGAGCAGGGCGTATTGGGTGGCGGAGAATTTCAGGTTGGTCAGGCTCGACAGGTACGCAACGAACGCCGAGGTGGCCAGGCCGGAGCTGAAGTTGTCCAGGGAGATGGTGACAATCAGCATCTTCAGATCGGCGCCCATGTCGGTGAGCATCAGGAAGAGGATGTTGGTGGCGGCCGAGGAGACGCCGCCGATGAACAGAATCGGCAGGATGCCGAAACGCACGATCAACAGGCCGCCCATACCGGCGCCGACGAGGGTCATGATCAGCCCGAAAATCTTGCTGACGCTGGCGATCTGATCCTTGGTGAAGCCTTGGTCGATGTAGAACACGTTGGCCATCACGCCCATGACCGTATCGGACATCCGGTACGTCGCAATCAAGCCGAGCAGCAGCAGGGCCTGCCAGCGGTAGCGCAGAATGAAATCGTTGATGGGTGTCAGTACTGGCGCCAGCCCGCGGCGGCCCATGGCCGACAGGCACATGGCCGTGAGGATGATATAGAGGATGGCCCGCAGGAAGGCGCGGTCTTCGAGCAGCAGGTCGAGCAGGCTCACGCCTTCGAACAGCACGCTGGCGAAGTCGGTGTTATAGAGCTGGGTGAACATCGCCGGGACCGACACCAGCAGCACGATCAGCACAAACACCGACGCCAGTTGGTGGGCGAACGTGTAGCGCCCGGCCTGCAACTGAGTGCGCAGCGGCACCGGCGGTTCGCGCATGAACAGCGAGGTGAGCAGCGCTGGGACCATCAGCACACCGAACAGCAGGTATGTACCTGCCCAGGCCGAGTGTTTGTAGCTGAAGCCGGTGGAGCCGAAACCTTCGGCGAAGAACAGGGCGCCAGCGGTCGCCAGTAGCGCGGCAATGCGGTAACCGGACATGTAACTGGCGGCGAGAGCCGCCTGGCGGGTGTCGTCGGCGATCTCCAGGCGATAGGCATCGACCGCAATGTCCTGGGTGGCCGAGGCGAAGGCCACGATCACGGCGATGGCGATCAACCATGACAGGTGTTTTTGTGGGTCGCAGAAGCCCATGCCGATCAGGCCCAGGATCACCAAACCCTGGGAGAGCACCAGCCATGAGCGCCGACGTCCGAGTTTACCCAGCAGCGGCAGGCGCCATTGGTCGAGCAGTGGCGACCAGACCCATTTGAAGGCATACGCCAGGCCGATCAGGCTCGCGTAACCGATGGTTTCGCGGGCCACGCCGGCCTCGCGCAACCAGACCGATAGTGTGGAAAACACCAGCATGTACGGCAAGCCGGCGGCGAAGCCAAGCAGCAACAGCACGAGCGTCGAGGGACTGGCATAGGCGGCGAGGGCGGCGCGCCAGGTTTTACGGGGCATGGGCTGGAGTCTGCCTCAAAAATTGCGAAAACAAAGCGCGCACTCTAACCGCTGTGCTCTACCGGGCGCCAGCCATGACGCTGAATATCAACACGATTATTCAGGACTCCGATCCCTTCCATGCGCAGCCGTGCGCGCTGTTCATCCCCTGAGACGCTGCCCGCCGGGAGACTGATCCGACCGCCGGCACCCAATACCCGATGCCAAGGCAGCTTCGTATCGTTCGGCAGTTGGCTGAGGGTGCGCCCCACCCAGCGTGCTGCGCGGCCCAGGCCGGCCATTTCGGCGAGCTGGCCATAAGTGACTACCTTGCCGGCCGGCACTTGCGCCAGGGTCAGGTAAAGGGTGGTGCGGCGTATTTGGGCGGCGTTCTCGGTGTCCGCTGGGGCGTCAGTCACGTTCAGGCGTCCTGAGGGGGTTATGTTTGTTGAAGGTTAATTCTTGTAAAGGCTGGTTAAGAAGTGAACTGATTACAAATACTTCGGTCAGTCCTTGCTAAGGTGTCGTCCCGGGGGATAATGCCGCCTTTTAACTGCAAACTTGAGCTCTTTATACGCTTATGTTGTCTAGAACCCTGCTATGCCTAGCTGTTACCAGTGCCTCCATGCCCTTGCTCGCCGATACCGTCTGGTTGAAGAACGGCGACAAGCTCAGCGGTAAGATTACCGTTTTCGATGGCGGCAAGTTGCTGATCCAGACCGATTACGCTGGCGCGGTTTCCGTCGACTGGAAACAGGTCAAGACCCTTGAGAGTGAGCAGCAGCTGCTGGTCAAGCAGGATGCCTATACCGGCGAGAAAGCCAAGGCGCTGCACGCGGCCGAGGATGGCAAGGTGACCCTGACCAATGGTGAGGCGCCCAAGACCGTCGAATTGGCCAGTATCCAGCAAATCCTCAAGCCTAAGCCTGTGGTCGAGGATCTGGTGTGGAAGGGCAATATCGATGCCGCCCTGGATTATCAGCGCGCAGAAAACGATACCGACGATTACGACGTCGACTTCAAAACCACGGCGCGTCACGGCAGATGGCGGCATACCGCCGAAGGTGAATACAACCGTGAGTTCCAGGATGACGTGGTTTCGACCGATAACTGGCGGTTGGAGTATTCCCTGGACCGCTTCTTTACCGACAAATGGTTCTGGCAAGGCCGCCTGAATTACAAGCGCGACAAGGTCGAGGATCTGTCCCGCCAGCGCGTGGTGGGTACCGGTCCGGGTTATCAGTTCTGGGATAATGAGCTGGGTGCTTTCTCGCTGGGCTCGCTGCTCGACCGCAACGATTTTGAATATCGCGACGGCGGCAAGGACAATTTCTATTCCGTGGCGGTGAAGTGGGACTACAACCGCTTCCTGGTTGGCAAGCGCGTCGAGTTCTTCACCAATGGCGAAATAGGCAAGCCGCTGACTGATGTTGCGAATTACACCTACGACGCCGAGATTGGATTGCGCTACAAGGTCACCGACTGGGCGTCGCTCAACCTCAAGGCCGAGAAGGACGTCATCGACGGTACCGACGGCAGCGACTTGAGCAAGACGCGCTACACGGCTGGTTTTGGCGTGACCTGGTAATCCCAGGCTACCGAAAACTCCTGTGGGAGCGAGCCTGCTCGCGATAGCGGTGGATCAGTTACATCATGACTCATCGCCATCGCGAGCAGGCTCGCTCCCACAGTTTTTTGTGCCTTTTCAAAAACAGACAGGCACAAAAAAGCCCCGCTTTTGACGGCGGGGCCTTTTGCTAAAGCAAGGACAAGTTAGATAACTTGAACTTCTTCAGCTTGCATGCCTTTCTGACCGCGGGTAGCGATGAAAGAAACCTGTTGGCCTTCTTTCAGGCTTTTGAAGCCGTCGGATTGGATAGCTTTGAAGTGAACAAACAGGTCGTCACCGGATTGTGGGGTGATGAAGCCGAAGCCTTTTTCATCGTTGAACCACTTAACGGTACCAGTTTGGCGATTAGACATGGTGTAACTCCTTGAACAAAGATAACTGCGACACAGGAAGAACCCTGGCCGAGACTGAGTGCAAAGAGCAGGAAAAATTCTTGTAGATGGTTGGATCGAAATTCAACATATCGTGTAGAGATTCTCAGTGACACAAGCAACACAGTGACGTCACCTTAACCCTTTTTGCGGAATGTGCCAATGGTCTTTGCGAAGGTTTCTCGATTTTGGTGACTGGCGGCGTGCGGTATTGCCGTCAGGAGCAGGAAATCAAGGCGTATCGGCGAGATTTGCGTCCCGCGCTTTGAACCCGGCCTCGCGCCCCGGTAAGATGCCGGACGTATTTTTTCCACCTCGCTATTCAGGAAACCCGCCATGAGCATCAAATCGGACAAGTGGATTCGCCGCATGGCGCAAGAGCACGGCATGATCGAGCCCTTCGTAGAACGCCAGATGCGTGGCGAGGGCGCCGATCGGGTGATCTCCTTCGGCGTTTCCAGCTACGGCTACGACGTGCGCTGCGCCGACGAATTCAAGGTATTCACCAACATCAACTCGGCCACTGTCGACCCGAAAAATTTTGACGAGAAGAGCTTCGTCGACATTAAGAGCGACGTTTGCATCATCCCGCCGAACTCCTTCGCCCTGGCGCGCACCGTCGAGTACTTCCGCATCCCGCGTAACGTACTGACCATTTGCCTGGGTAAAAGCACCTACGCCCGTTGCGGCATTATCGTCAACGTCACGCCGCTGGAACCGGAGTGGGAAGGCCACGTGACCCTGGAATTCTCCAACACCACGACGTTGCCGGCGAAAATCTACGCCAACGAGGGTGTGGCGCAGATGCTCTTCCTTGAATCCGATGAAGAATGCGAAGTGTCCTACAAAGACCGTGGCGGTAAATACCAGGGCCAGCGCGGCGTAACGCTGCCGCGTACCTGATTCTGACGAACTGTTGGAATTCCTGAGCGGGCGGACACTCTATTGCGTGTACTGCCCGTTTTTGCGTCAGCGCAACGGGCTTCGCTCAGGAGTTGCTCTATGAAGATCGATCCGCGAATCAGTGCCGAACTGGCGAGGCTTGAGCCGAATCAGGTTGGCGTCATGGCCTGGTCATTGCTGGCCCAGCCTGCCGAAGCAGCGGGCGGCATCCCCGGTCAGCCCGATCCCGATACCCCCAACGAACAGCCCAACGAACCCACTGAACCCGGTGTCCCGACCCTGCCGGACGAGCCGCCTCCTGCGCCTGTTGCCTGATCGAAATATGGCCCGTTAGCTGATTGCTTCAGCTAACGGGCCATATTTCGTTATCGCCGAAGACAAAGATCCTGCAGTCATTGTCCTGCTCGACCCGATAACCGCCCGTGAACGCACCGAAGGCCGGCAGCAGGCTGATCTCGCTGCCGAGCCGGAAGCAGGCCAGGTGCAGGCGTTGCCGGCCCTTGCCGCGCAGGTGATAGACCGGGTGTACATGACCGGCCAGCACGTGGCGGCTGGGGTGTGGGTCGGGCTCGTGTTGCACGGCGTACGGGCCCAGCAGCAACGGTTCTGGCACGACGCGAATGTTCAGCGCTGGCGGTGGGTCGCCGGCGCGTTTGTCGTTTGTCGTGGTTACCGCGAATCAGGGTCATGGCCAGGTGCCGATGGCGTTCACGCCAGTCGCAAAGGGCCTCCAAGGTGCCAGGTGCCAGGTGCGTGGGCGCCGGGGCCGTGGAGAAAGTCCCCGAGAAAGATCAGCTGTCGACACGGCAGGCTTGCCAGTAACGCATCCAGCACGGCGATGTTACTGGTGGTCGTGCCGTGGGGCACCGGTTGGCCGAGGCTGCGGTAAGCGGCGGCCTTGCCGAAATGTACATCGGCCACCAGCAGGGTTTCCTGGGCGGACCAATACACGGCTTTTTCCGGTAGCAGCCAGAGTTCTTCGCCGGCCAGGTTGACGGGATAGGGCGCCGACATCAGGCGTCCCCGCGATCGGCGGTTTTTTCCAGTTCGCTGACCATTCGCCGGATGCGATCGGCAAGTTTTTCCGAACTCATGCTTTCCCGGAAACGTTCCACCAGCAACGGGAAACCGAGCGGGGTGGGACGTTTGATCGCATGCAGGTCCAGCGTCAAGATATTGAGGCGTTCCAAGGTCTGCTCCAGTCGACGAATATCCAATTCTTCACGCAGGACTTCTTCTGCGGCCTGGGCCAGCAAAAGGTCGTTTGTTGCCGATCAACTCGTGCCATTCATCCACTACCACCATGCGCAATGTCGAAGTGGCTGTTTGCGCATCGGCACGGGCCAGCATCAGGGTCAGGCTTTCGGGCGTGGTGATCAGGGCCGTGGGCAGCCGTCTGCCCTGGCGGGCACGTTCGCTGGCGCTGGTATCGCCAGTGCGCAGGCCGACGCTCCAAGGGATTTGCAGATCCACCAGCGGCGCTTCCAGGGCTTTGCCGGTGTCGGCGGCCAGTGCTCGCATCGGCGTGATCCACAGGACGCTCAGCGGTTCGGCAGATGGTTTGCGTTTATGAGGTTTATCCGGCGGTGGTACCGAACGGGCGAAACGGTTGAGGGCCGCGAACCACACGGCGTAGGTCTTGCCGGCACCGGTGCTGGCATGCAACAGCCCGGACTCCCCACGCTTGACCGCGGCCCATACCTGCTTCTGAAAGGCGAACGGCTTCCAGCCGCAGGCGCTGAACCACTGATTTGCGAAGTTGTTGGATGTCGCCATACCTGCCGCGTGCGCCCTGAAAGTCCTCTTTCAGTGACCACCGCGATAGATGAAAGGTTATTTCAGATTGCCACTAAGGAACTGCTTGAGCCGCTCGCTCTTGGGGTTGCCCAGCACGTCTTCCGGCGCGCCTTCTTCTTCCACCAGGCCCTGATGCAGAAAGAGCACTTGGTTCGAGACTTTGCGGGCGAAGCTCATTTCGTGGGTCACCATGATCATGGTCCGGCCTTCTTCCGCCAGGCCCTGGATCACTTTCAAGACTTCCCCCACCAGCTCCGGGTCCAGGGCCGAGGTGGGTTCGTCGAACAGCATGACCTCCGGCTCCATCGCCAGGGCGCGGGCAATGGCCACGCGTTGTTGCTGACCGCCGGAGAGGAACGCCGGGTATTGCTCGGCGACCCGTGCCGGCAAGCCGACCTTATCGAGGTAGCGGCGGGCGCGGTCATCGGCTTCCTTCTTGCTGATACCCAACACCCGGCGCGGTGCCATGGTGATGTTTTCCAGCACGGTCATGTGGCTCCACAGGTTGAAGTGCTGGAACACCATCGCCAGGCGCGTGCGGATGCGTTGCAGTTCATCTTCGTCGGCCACGCGCATGCCGCGGTGGTCGTTGACCATGCGGATCTGCTGGCCATCCAGGCTCATGGCGCCGTCGTTGGGTTGTTCCAGAAAGTTGATGCAGCGCAAAAAGGTACTTTTGCCCGAGCCGCTGGCGCCGATCAGGCTGATGACGTCGCCCGTCTTGGCCTTGAGCGAAACGCCTTTGAGCACCTGATGTTCGCCATAGCTTTTATGCAGGCCTTCGATGGTCAGTTTGTACATGGAACATGCATCCTCAAGGCGAAAGTAGGTAGCCGCTGCGGTAGGCTTCGGCGCCGGCGACATGGGCGATCACCATGCCGGCAGTGGCCATGCGACGCAGCGAGCGGGCGTACAGCAGCCCGGCATTACGGCAATGAATGGGGGTGACGGTGTCGTTGACCGGGTCGATGATTTGCGCCACCAGTTGGCCCGCCTCCAGGTATTCACCGGGCAGGGCGCTGTAGACCAGCAGGCCACCGACCGGCGTCGCCACCGGCTCCACGCCGGCCAGCGGCGTGGCCGGGTAGGGCAGGTCGGGCAAGGGCATCGGTTCGCCGTCGATAGCGCCGAAGCGAATCAGGTATTGGATCAGGGCCTGGCAGTCGAGGCTCGCCAGGCCGTGGTTGACGTCGCCCTGGCCGCGCAATTCCACGGTGACCGAGAAGCTGCCCAAGGGAATCTCGAACTGTTCGCCAAAGCGTTCCTTGAGTTGCCACCAGAGCAGAGTGAAGCATTCATCGAACGACTGGCCGCCCGAATCGGTGGCCAGCAGGCTGGCCTCGGCGCCGATGTAGCGTGCCAGCGGCTCGACCTGCGGCCAGGCTTCGGGCGTGGTGTAAAGGTGGGCCACGGCTTCGAAGTCGCAATGCAGGTCCAGCACCATGTCGGCGTCGCAGGCCAGCCGTTGCAGGACCAGGCGCTGGGATTGCAATTGCGTGCTGGCGGTCTGCCGGGCGAGGGCATCGCGCAGGCTGTCGCGGATTAGCATCAGGTTGTGCTGCGGATTGTCGGTGAGCAGGTTTTCGATATCGTTGCCGATCTCTGCGCTCAGGTCGACGAACCGGCGATTGAAGTTCTGCCCGCTCTCCAGTTCGTAGCGGCCCAGCGGTACGTCCATCAGCACTTGTTCAAGGCCGATGGGGTTGGCGACGGGCACCAGGACGATCTCGTACCGCAGGTGGCCGGACGCTTCGAGCTCGGCCAGGCGCTGCTTGAGGTGCCAGGCCACCAGCATGCCGGGCAGCTCATCAGCGTGCAGGGACGACTGGATATAGATTTTGCCGACGGCTTTTTCCGGGCCGAAGTGGAAGCTGTGGATCTTGCGTGCGGTCCCCGGCAGTGGGGCCAGCAGGTCATGAATCTGGTGGCGCATTTGCTTGTGTGTCCTGAACGTAAGCCCTAGTGAGTCGGCCCGAGAAAGGCCAGCCAACGGCGTTCGGCGAGACGGAAGAGGCCCACCAGTGCAAAGGTGACGGTCAGGTAGATCAACGCGGCAATCCCGAACGACTGGAACGTCAGGAAGGTGGCCGAGTTGGCGTCCCGGGCGACTTTCAGCACGTCTGGAACGGTAGCGGTGAACGCCACGGTCGTCGAGTGCAGCATCAAAATCACTTCATTGCTGTAGTACGGCAGCGAGCGACGCAACGCTGAAGGCATGATCACATAGGTGTACAACTTCCAGCCGGTCAGGCCGTAGGCCTTGGCCGCTTCGACTTCACCATGGTTCATGCTGCGAATCGCCCCGGCGAAAATTTCCGTGGTGTAGGCGCAGGTGTTCAGGGCGAAGGCCAGGATCGTGCAGTTCATCGCATCGCGAAAGAAACTGTCGAGCAGTGGCTGGGCACGCACCGCCGCGATGCTGTAGATGCCGGTGTAGCAGATCAGCAACTGGATATAGAGCGGCGTACCGCGGAACAGATAGGTGTAGAACTGCACCGGCCAGCGTACGTAGAACTTGGGCGAAACCCGGGCGATGGACAGCGGGATCGACACCAGAAAACCGATCAGCAGCGAGGCGCTGAGCAGCCACAGGGTCATTGCCAGGCCAGTGATGTTGTTGCCGTCGCTGTAAAGGAACGGCCGCCAGTATTCCTGCAGAAGTTCGATCATCGCACGGCCTCCCGGGCTCCGGCGGCGTAGCGGCGTTCGAGCCTGCGCAGGATGAAATTGGACGCGCTGGTGATCAGCAGATAAATCAGCGCCGCCAATACCAGAAAGTAAAACAGTTGATAGGTGCTCTTACCCGCATCCTGGGCAGCCTTGACCAGGTCGGCCAGGCCGATGATCGACACCAGGGCGGTGGCCTTGAGCATCACCATCCAGTTGTTGCCGATTCCCGGCAGGGCAAATCGCATCATTTGCGGAAACACCACGAAGCGGAAACGTTGACCACGTTTTAGGCCATAGGCCGTAGCGGCTTCGACCTGCCCCCGGGGCACCGCGAGGATCGCGCCGCGAAAGGTTTCGGTGAAGTACGCGCCATAAATGAAGCCCAGGGTGATCACCCCGGCGCCGAACGGGTTGATCTCGATGTATTCCCATTCCATGAAATCGGTAAAGGAGGTCAGCCAGGTCTGCAGGCTGTAGAAGATCAGCAGCATGAGCACCAGGTCTGGCACGCCGCGAATCAGCGTGGTGTAGAGCTGGGCTGGAATTCGCAGCAGTTTGACGCTGGACAGTTTGGCGCTGGCGCCCAGCAGGCCGAGCAAGACGCTCAACAACAAAGACAGGACCGACAGTTTGATGGTCATCCAGGTGCCCTGCATCAGCAGCGGGCCAAAGCCCTTCAGGCTGAAGGCGGCGAGCCCCAGATTTTGTAGGAGTTGTTCGAACATGAAAGATGCCTTTGGCGGGAAAAAAGCGCCCATCCGAGGACGGATGGGCGCAGCGCATTATTTGCCGCTGTACAGATTCAGATCGCCAAAGTGTTTTTTCTGGATCTCGGCGTACTTGCCGTCGTCGTGTAACGCTTTGATACCTTTATCCAAAAATGCCTTCAGCTCTTTGTTACCTTTGCTGATACCGATGGCGGTCTTGGCGGGCAGCAGCGGGCTGTCCACTGGCTTGCTAACTTCATAGTCAGCGCCTTGTGGCGTTTTCAGGAAGCCCAGTTCGGCCTGCAGCATGTCCTGGATCGACGCGTCGAGGCGGCCGGAGGTCAGGTCGGAGTAGACCTGGTCCTGGTTCTGATAGGCCTGGGTCTTGACGCCGGCCTTGTCCAGCACGGCTTTGGCGTAGGCTTCCTGGATGGTGCCTTGCTCGTAGCCGACGGTTTTGCCTTTGAGCGAAGCGGTGTCTTCGCTCAGGCCCGAACCCTTCTTGAACACAAACGACGTCGGGCCGGAGAACAGCTCGTTGGAGAAGTCGATGACTTTTTCCCGGGCTGGAGTAACGGTCATGGAGGAGATCACACCGTCGAATTTATTGGCCTTGAGGCCCGGGATCATGCCGTCGAAATCGCTTTCGACCCATTTGCATTTGACCTTCAGCTCTTCGCAGATCGCATTGCCCAGGTCGATATCGAAACCTACCAGGCTGCCGTCGGCGGCCTTGGATTCAAACGGGGCATAGGACGGGTCGACACCAAAACGCAGTTCCTTGTATTCCTTGGCTGTGGCGACGCCAGCGGCCATGCACAACGCCAGTGCGGAAAGGGTCAGCAGTGCTTTTTTCATTATTCAATCCCTAAAACCAATATGAGCGCTTGTGGCGCGTAAGTATTGTTACCGGTGAAGGTGAGAACGGTATGACGTCATAAAGGTAGCAATTTCCGAACCAGAGTGCCGAACAGGTGTTTTAAAAGCTTCTGCGGCAGGCGGTGGAATGCGATGGTGCGCGGGGCGCAGCGTACATTAAAAGGCGCACCAGGATGGAGCGAGACTTGTATGTCGCGTAGGTAGATGATCGCTCCGCGTGGGAATGACCAAGCAATGACTGCGGGTTTATTTCAACAGGTCCTGAAGTGTTGCCAGCGTGTCAGCCTCGTCGACGCTTTTATCCTTGCGCCAGCGCAACATTCGCGCAAACCGCACCGCGATCCCGCTCTTGTGACGCTTGGACAGGGCGATGCCTTCGAAGCCCAACTCAAACACCAGTGAGGGCGTGACACTGCTCACCGGGCCGAATTTTTCCACGGTGGTCTTGCGCACGATGCTGTCGACCTGGCGCATTTCTTCATCGGTCAGCCCGGAATACGCCTTGGCGAACGGCACCAGGCTGCGTTCGCGACTGCCCGGCGGGTTGTCCCACACGGCGAAGGTGTAGTCGCTATACAGGCTGGCGCGTCGGCCGTGACCGCGTTGGGCGTAGATCAGCACCGCGTCGACACTGAACGGATCGATCTTCCATTTCCACCACACGCCCATGTCCTTGGTGCGACCGACGCCGTACAGCGCATCGCGGGCCTTGAGCATCATGCCTTCGACGCCGAGACTGCGGGACGCTTCGCGCTGCCGGGCGAGGTCGAACCAGTCCTGGCCGGTGACAATCGGCGACGGTAACAGCACTGGGCTGTGGGTACGGCCAATCAGTGCTTCCAGTTGCTCGCGGCGCTCGGCCTGGGGGCGGCTGCGCCAGTCCTCGCCTTGCCATTCCAGCAGGTCGTAGGCCATCACCACGACGGGGGCGTCCTTGAGGATTTTCTTGCCCAAGGTCTTGCGACCGATGCGCTGCTGCAACAGGGCAAAGGGTTGCACCGCTGGTTGCAGCGGCGTATCCGGATCGAAGGCGTCCTCGGTGACCGGACGCGAGGTTTTCCAGACCACGATTTCGCCATCGATCACCGTGCCGTCGGGCAATGCCTGCGCCAGCGAGTGCAATTCGGGAAAACGTTCGGTGACCAATTCCTCGCCTCGGGACCAGACCCACAAATGGCCGTCGCGCTTGATCACTTGGGACCGGATCCCGTCCCACTTCCACTCCACTTGCCAATCGCTGGCCGGCCCCAGCAGAGCATCGAATTGCTCCACCGGTTGCGACAAGGCATGGGCCAGGAAAAACGGATAAGGCTGACCGCCGCGTTGGGCATGTTCACCGGCGGCCCCCAGCCATCAGGGTCGGGAGTGCCGTAATTCTCATCGGCAATTTCAAAATCATGCAGATGGAGGTCCTGGACGCTCCCATTGATCATCGCGCAGCCAATAGCGTTTTATCCCGCATCCCCTTAAGGGAACCGAGTGGCTCGATTTATCTCAAATGAGAGCGCCCTGCGCGAGGGATCTTCCCTTATGAACTCTGATGTTTTTGGCTACCGAGAGTCGAAAGTCCGGCTATCACTGCGAGGCTTGCCCCCAGAGCTGCTAAGCTCGTCCATCCTGCATCTAGTGCAATGATTCCGCCCAACCTTGTACCTACGGCCCCCCCCAAGAAATACGCGCACATAAATGCGGTATTTAAACGGCTTCTCATCGCGGGAGCTAGGGTATAGATGCGCAGTTGGTTGCCCAGAAGGCCAGACCGGCTACCAATGTCCAGCAATAACATTCCCGGAATAAGCAACCAAAGGCCATGCCCGGCCAGAGCTATCAGACCAAAGCCAAGCGAAATGGCAAGCGCTCCCAACCCGACTACGCGGGTTGCACCGATCCGATCTGCCAGCATGCCGATTTTGGGTGAAGCGAACATTCCCGCCAGCCCCGTAAAACCAAATAGGCCAACGATCTCGCTGCTGTAACCAAAGGGTTGTTGTGCCAACAGACTGGCCAGTGCTCCCCATAGGGCGCTGAAAGCCCCAAACATGAGCGCTCCAGCCACACAGGCCTTCCGCAGTACGGGTTGACTGACAAGTAGATCCCAAAGTGATGTAAGTAAGCGACCGTAGGACAACTGTGCATTTGGGCGATTATTAGGAAAGTAAGTGAAGACAACAGCCAGCAGGCTGACATCGATCAACGCAGCCAAGCTATACATGGCTCGCCATCCCCAGTGATCGCCCACGAAGCCCGCCAGCGCTCGGCCGAAAAGCACTCCTGCGAAAAGCCCGCTCAATAGAGTGCCCATTGTCCGGCCACGATCGGCTTCTGAGCTCCAGGTTGAAGCCGCAGGCAATATGATCTGGGCGCTGACCGCAGTCAGTCCAATTAAAACATTGGCCCCGATCAGTAGAGTGAAATTTCCGGCATAAGCCGCCCACGCGGAACCCAGCGCATTACACCCAAGGAGGAAAATTAACAGTTTTCGGCGATTCATTAGATCACCAACAGGTACGAAAAATACTAACCCAGCGGCATAGGCAAGCTGTACAACAGTCGATATCAGACTGGTGTCGCCTGCACTACCAGGTAAAGAATTGTTGATTAGAAACAGTAGCGGCTGAGCATAGTAAATATTAGCAACCGCCAAGGCGCAAAGAGTCGCTAGTATGAAGACGAATGGGCGGGACATAACGGGCGTTTCGTGGATAAGGCTAACAGTCGCCATGGTAGGGCCTTTTACGATATTAAAATCGGAAGCGTTGAGCGCGCCGAGTAGCGACACGCTCGACGACGATTTTGGCTGATTATACTGCCAGTTGGGGATGCGATATAAAGTTGACGGTATAAAGGTAGGCAAAATAGCATTCGAGTAAGGAGTATTTCAATGGGGGCAATTTAATGAGGCCCTTGGCGTCGAGCTCTTCCATTTTTTCGGTGCGGAAATTATGTATCTCTTTACCGAATCGCAGTATTTTTTCATAAGCGTCAGGTTGTCCATATAATGGAAGAAAACGGTACAGTGGGTTGCCCTCACCGTCGGCGATGAGCTTGCGTTGCCATTCGGGAAAGCTGATCATTTTGATGGGGTGACCTTGAACATTCAGCCATTCGACAAGCTCATTCCAGGAGATATATTCCGAGCAGTTCACAAGGTTGATCACTTGCCCGCCCTGTTCACGGAACTGTGGGAGATTCATTACTTGTGTGGTCAGGTCAATGGGCGTCAGGTTGACCAATCGATTCAGCGTTGGGGCGAAGCCCATCTGGATGCAGCTTTTGATGAACAACATGAGCTGGTTATCGTGACAGAGCGCCGCGCCAGTTTTGCTGTGGCCAGAAATGTAGCCAAGGCGAAAAATATTAGCGTGACGCCCGGCGCGATCAAAATCCCCCATCAATCGTTCACCTTCCCACTTAGAGAGCAGATAACCCATGTCGGAGTTCAGTTCTGTCTCATCTGGAAAGTCCTCTACATAGCGCCCGTGCGAATCTTTGCGAACAGCCGAACCGAGCGTTGAAACAAAATTGACAACTTTTGGCTTCATCCGCGAGGCGATAGTTAGAATTTCACTAACACTGTCGACGTTCGCAGGTTTCAAGGCATCGTAGCTTCTGATGTGGTTGACCCGCGCGGCGACATGATAAATTACATCCACCTCCGCACAGATTTCCTCATAATTCATGGCATTGATTCCGAGTCGCGGCTGGCAGATATCACCACCGACCATACGTAATTTCTCTGAAGACAATGGACGATCAAGCGCAAATTTACGCAGTGCGTCACGTAAAGGGACATACTCATCATCCCCGGAAGGCGCACGTGTCAGTACATAGATTGCTGTCACCTCCGGTGTTTCAATCAAGTCAGTAAGAAGATGGATTCCGACGAATCCGGTGGCGCCTGTAATTAATATTTTTTTCTGCGATTGTGAACGTGCCATTCCTAGAGTTCCTTTTTCTTTGGTGCTGTGCTCTTCCATAAATCGCTTTTTTTATTCTTGAAATGGCGACCTCCTTTTTATGGTGGAAGTGAAGGGGGAATTTAATATGTAACTAAATGTTTTGGAAATCAGTGGCCACGCCAAAGCGTTTTGCATAAAATGCAAAGATGAATAGCATCCAATACTCAGAGCACTTGGCAATTTTCGTCGAGGTGGTCCGCGCCAAAAGCTTTTCGGCGGTCGCGAGGCAGCGAGGTGTCGTGCCTTCTTCGGTCGTACGGCAGATCGATGCCCTTGAACAGAGCCTCGACGTCCGACTTTTCGTACGCTCTACGCGGGGGCTCAGGCTTACCGATGCCGGAGATATGTTTTATGAGCGGTCGTTGGCCATCGTTAATGCACTGATCGATACCCGGGCGGAATTAGCGAACCTGGTACAGACACCTCGTGGCCTGTTGCGTGTTAGTTGTCTTCCTACATTCGGCCGACTGTACATATTGCCGTTGCTGCCGGCTTTCATGCGTAACTATCCTGATGTGCAGGTTGAATTGGACTTGACCGAGCGGGCAACCGATCCAACTGTCGAGCGGCTAGACGCAGCGATACGAATGGGCGAGTTGAAGGACAGCTCCCTGATCGCAACACGTCTAGGCACTCAGCGCTGGCTGGTTTGCGCCAGCCCCAGCTATCTTGATGGTCGTGACCGACCCGGCTCGATGGTCGACCTGGAAGGACATCTTTTGCTCGATAAACGACGCGATCCAAATGGGATAGGTTGGCGGAAGATTCTCCCACCGCAATCAACCTGTTTCGAGAAGACTGTTTTTCGTTGTGACGACTATGAGGCGCTACGGGAAGCAGCAGTCGGTGGTATAGGCATTGCTTTTCTACCCAACTGGGTTGTAGCCAACGATATCGTGAGGGGGCGTCTAGTAATTCTTTTCGAAGATCCATCCGAGCAGAAAATGGACATCCATTTATTGCGAGCTTTTCCAAAAATGCCTGCAAAGCTTCGGGTTTTCGTCGAAGCGCTGAAAGGAATGATAGAAGTCCGCAGCTTTTGATCCACCCCAGCGCGAGCGTAGGGCGATTTGCCACTCGGGCGGCTAAAGAGTGAATACGACCGGGGCTGAGTGTCCTCGAGGAAAAAGAAAAGACAAGTTCTGATACCGCAGCGTAAACGAACGGGGATCAAAGGTTGCGCAACGGCATCCAGTTATGCGGCAACAACTCAGCGATCTCACTTGCTCGCTGCGTTGGCAGTCGCGCCAGAACGTCTTTCAAGTAAGCATATGGGTCATGCCCGTTGAGTTTGGCCGACTGAATCGTGATGGATCAACGTGCGTGGAAACTCTGCCGGCAATGCCGCGCGTTTAGGCTTTTGCTTTTTCTCAGGCTGCGTTGGAGCCGTTTGCAAGGCTTGAAGCTCAGCTTCAATCGCGGCGATATCGGTATCGATCAGGTCATCAAGCAGGCTGGCCTGCTCTGGATTCAGCTGCTCGCTGCGCTTGGCAAACTTGAAATGCTTGAGCTGCGCGATCTCGTGGGTCAGCTTCTCGATAACCGTTTGGTCGCGGTTGATCTTCTTGCCCATGGTCTCGACTTGCGACAGCAACTGCGCCGCGAGGGCGCGCAGTTGGTCGGAGGACATTTGGTCGAGATCGGGAGAAAAAGTCATGCCTTGGATTTTGCCAGAGCAGGCAGTTCGCGGCGATAGACCGATAGGCGAATGGCAGCCGTTAAAGCAGCGTGATCGCACCGCCACTGCCCATGCGTTGCCAGGGTAAACCCAACACCAAGGCCTGAAGTTGCTCGGCGTCCAACTCGAGTTCAGGGCCTTGGCGAATGCCTGGCCAGTGAAACTTGCCTTGGTTCAATCGGCGAGCCGCCAGCCAGATGCCAAACCCATCATGCACCAGCGCTTTCATTCGAGTGGCGCGGCGATTGGCAAACAGATAAGCGCAGTGCGGCTTCGCCGCACCGAACACCGCGATCACCCGGGCCAGCGCAGTCTCGGTGCCGGCACGCATGTCCATGGGTTCGGTGGCGAGCCAGATGGAGTCGATGCGGATCATCGAGTGAGCCCACGGATGAATCGGGCGCACCCTTCGGGATTTGAGGATGGCCACTTTACTGTGAGCGTCTGCTGGCCAAAAGGGACTTCAATGCTGACAGGCATTTGCTGATTGGGTTGGATGCCGGGCTCCAGCTTCAACGGAACGAAAGCGGGTAAAGCCGGTACCGGATGATCCCGATAAACAGGTATCCATTTGCGAACCAGGTTGGCGTTGATGCCGTGCCGCAAGGCTATGCTGGCGATCGAGATGCCAGGTTGCAGGCATTCCTGAACGACCTGGGTTTTAAAAGATTTGGAATAAGAGCTTCGTTGGCGCATGGCAATCCTAACGATAAGGACGATGGTGTCCACGTATTTTTAAGTGGAGAACATCGCCCTTATGGCTGGGATCAGGTAAGTGACTTCACCGGCCGCTTAGTGCGCCAGTTAAAGCTGGCGGAGGATAGTCGATGAAAGTTCGATACTGGTAAGAAATGGCGAATCAACCAGGCCCCGAGTCATGCATGTTGCACCGTGAGGTGCAGGGTGAAGCGTTGACAGGGGAGACCGATGGGCCAGCCATTGAGCCGCGTAATCAGGAATTCGGGATGCCGATGCTGTTAAGCGGAGCAGGAAAGGCCAAAAGCCGTAACCCTGCTGTCTACGCCGCCGAGAAGTCGGATACGTCCGTAGTACCTGAGAAGCCATCGAACAAAGGGTTTGGCCCTACGGAGATAGTGGAGGAAAGGGACGTAGCCAAGGGAAACACCAACAAGCCTCCCGCGCCCCGGACACTGAGCCGGATCAGTTGCGCGTCGATGGGACTTGAAGGTGTACGTGAAGCAGCCCGAAGGAACAAGGGCATGCAGTTCACGGTTTTGCTGCACCACATCACACCGCAGTTATTGGCGCAGAGTTTCTATGCCCTGCGCCGCGATGCAGCGGTAGGGGTGGACGGCATGTCGTGGCGGGAATACGAGGAAGGTCTTCTCCAGCGGGTAACCGATTTGCACGCAAGGCTCCACGGTGGAGCCTATCGAGCAACGCCATCGCGGCGGGTCTACATTCCCAAAGCCGATGGCAGGCAACGCCCGTTGGGCATTGCCTCTCTGGAGGACAAGATCGTACAGCAGGCAGTCGTTACCGTTCTGAATGCGATCTATGAAGAGGACTTTCTGGGATTCTCGTACGGGTTTCGGCCGGGACGTAGCCAGCACGATGCGCTGGATGCGTTGACGGTCGCGTTGAAGGGTCAGAAGGTGAACTGGATATTGGATGCGGATATCACGTCGTTCTTTGATGAGATCGACCATGAATGGATGCTGATGTTTCTGGGACACCGGATTGCAGACCGGCGCCTGCTCAGGCTTATCTGCAAATGGCTTCAGACGGGTGTTATGGAAGATGGCCGTAGGGTGGCTGCGACCAAGGGGACGCCCCAAGGCGCAGTGATATCGCCATTGCTGGCGAATATCTATCTTCACTACGTGTTGGATCTGTGGGCAAGGCAGTGGCGCCAGCGGCATGCCCGTGGTGATGTAATTATTGTGCGTTACGCGGACGACAGCGTGGTGGGTTTCAGGACGAAAGTGCAGGCTCAGCAGTTTCTGGTGCAGTTGCAGGAACGGTTGGCCAAGTTCGGTTTATCGCTCAACGCCTCGAAAACACGACTGATTGAGTTCGGTCGTTTTGCTGCGAGAAATCGTAGGAAGCGAGGTTTAAGTAAACCGCAGGCCTTTGACTTCCTGGGCTTCACACACTGTTGTAGTACCAACAGAAGCGGTGGCTTTCAAATACTGCGACTGACGGTCAAGAAGCGAATGCGTGCGACGCTGCTGGCCATTCGGGATTGAGCTGAAACGTCGACGTCATGAACCCATCCGGGTTCAAGGGCAATGGCTCACTCGGGTGGTGAGGGGTTACTTCAATTACCACGCGGTGCCGGGAAACCTGATACGTCTGGGTGGTTTTCGTTCGGCGGTCTGCCGTCTATGGCGGCAAGCCCTCAAACGTCGTAGCCAGCGTAATCGGCTTCAATGGTCACGCTATGGACGCCTTGCTGACTTCTACATATCTAGACCCAGAAATGCACATCCTTACCCTGAGGATCGCTTCGCGTCACATACCCGAGGCAGGAGCCGTATGCGGTAGTTCCGCACGTACGGATCTGTGCGGGGGGCGGCAGGTAACTGCCGTCCCTACCGCGACCGACCTGCACACTCCCGTAGGAGCTGTCGAGCGAAGCGAGACTGCGATCTTTCCCCTGACACTTGAGTCCCAAGTGAAAGATCAAAAGATCGCAGGCTTTGCCAGCTCCTACTTGCCGGGCACCAACGTCAACCGTGCCTTGCCATACGCCCGATCAAAGTTCTGCGGCTGCAGCGGCAGGTTCTGATACTGCCCCTTGATCCACGGATCGATGCCGTTGAGGTAGTTCGGGCTGGCCGGGTTGCCGGACTGACCGGCGCCGCCCTGGACCATCAATGGCTCAGGCTGGCTGAAGTCGACGATAAAACGCATGTCTGGCGCCAGGGTGGTGTTGAAGTCCTGGCCCCAGGCGAACGCCGAGGTGTTGAGCGTGGTGGCGTCGCCGCCGGCCGGTAGCGGCCCGCGTACGGTTTGACCGCTGCTGTTCTTCCATGCGTAGCGATGCAAGTTGCCCCACTGCCAAGCCTTGTGGTCGCCGCCCAACTGGCTGTCACCGGCACTGATGGTGGCTGCCAGGCTGCGGGCCAGGATAACGGCCTTGTCTTCCTTCTGCGGCGTGCGCACGTCGTCCCAGAACGGGCTGTCTTCGCGACCGAGCAGGTGATCGGCCTGGGCCGAGTAGGACAGTTGACCGTTGGCGATCAGCGCTTTCCACGCCGGGCTGCCTTCCGGGCCCAGTTCGTCGAGGAAAATCTGCTTCATGCTTTCCTGCAGAAACAGCTCATAAATCGCCGCGTCGGCGGAGGTCGGACTGAGCCGACCATCGAAGGCCATCAGGCGGGTATAGGCCTCGCGAGCCTTGGCCCGGTCAGCCACTGGCAGGGCTTCAATCGCCTGCTTGAGCGGCTGGGACATGCCCGGGGCTTCGAAGACTTTCTTGAGCTTGGCCGCGAACGTTGTGGTCTGGTCATATTGCATGGCGGTCAGGCTGCGGGTGTCGTGCTTGCCTGCACCGGCCAACTCGGCCATGCGCTCGCCACGCTCCGGGGCGGCCCAGGAGTTAGACAGTTGCATGCCGTAGCCGTGGGGAATGACTCGCTGGTTGGCGGTGCCGAGCCAGCCCTGGCCCGGGTCCTGGTCGTAGGGATGCAGCATCGGGTCAGCGTAACCGTCCCAATCGTAGCGACCTTCCCAACCCGGCGATGGCAACAGGCCTTCGCCTTCGCGGCGGTTCGGATAGCGACCGGTGACTTGCCAGCCAATATTACTGGCGTCGGCGAAGACCATGTTCACGGCCATGGCGCGGATTTCCCGGCTGGCGTCGGAGGCTTTCTCGACGTTCTGCGCCCGAGACAGGTCGAAGAACGCGTCCAGGGTTTTGTCGTCGGTGAAGCTCGGTGTCTGCAAGGCCAGGCCAAAGCCGTTGGCCATCGCCGGCCCCTGGGCGCTGTTGAGCAACGGGCCGTGGCGTGTTTCGTACACCGCTTCGCGAAGCGGCCGCTGACCTTTGATGAAGTAGGTTTCGTTACGCACCATCGCCGGCTGCCATTTGCCGTTGACCTCGTAGGACAAACCATTGCCCTGGCGTCGGATTTTTTCCAGGAACAGGTCCTGGTTGTCACCCAGCACGCTGGTCATGCTCCAGGCTACTTTGCCGTTGAAGCCCGCCAGAATCATGGGAATGCCCGCCACGGAAACCCCAGCCGCCTGGTACTTGGGCGCACGGATCTGCACAGGGAGCCACAGCGACGGTACGCTCAGCGGCCCATGGCTGTCGCTGGCCAGCAGGCTCTTGCCGCTGCGGCTGCGTTGTGGGGCGATGGCCCAGTTGTTCGAGGAGGCAACCTTCAACAGGTCCAGTTCGGCCACTTGGGCGGTGGCCTTACTGATTTCGTTCAGGCCCGGGACCTGGCCATTGAGCCGGACGCCTTGGAGTTTGTCGGCCTCGGCCATGGGCAGTTGTTCATCCGGATAGGACGGGTTCAGCCAGGCAAGTTTGTCATTGGTGACCGTCTGGGCCAGCACCAGCGCAGCGATTTCTTCCGGCAGGTTGGCCGACTGGCTGAAGTTCAGCAGGCAGAACATCAGTGCTGAATCTTCCGGTTTCCAGTATTCGGGTTTGTAACCGGTGGCGGCCAGGTCTGACGGCAACTTGTCGCGGTAGCGGAACAGGTACGCGTTGACGCCGCGGGCATAGACTTCGAAGAAGCGCTTAAGCCGCGGCGAAGACGCCTTGTACAGCTCGTCGGCGCTTTTCTTCAGATTGATCGCGCGCATATAGCGGTCGACATCCAACCGCTCGGCGCCGGACATTTCCGCCAACCGGCCCTGGGCCAGCAGGCGCATGGTCACCATCTGGGTGATGCGGTCACTGGCGTGGACGTAGCCGAGGGTGAACAGGGCGTCATGGAAGCTATTGCTCTCGATCAGCGGCATGCCCATGGCATTGCGCCGAACCGATACGCTCTGCGCCAGCCCCTTGAGTGGCTGCACACCGGACGTGGGTGTGACAGTGTCCTGGGTATTCCAGGTCTGGCAACCGCTCAAACCAAGCACACTGGCCGCTGCGGCGGCGACACCGAGCCGGGGGAGGGAAAACATAGAGGCTGGCGAGGCCATGGCAAAGCTCCTGCGGGAGGGGGTGGCACCAATAAAGGCGCTACGTTAGTGAGCAGGAGGGGGGCGCGCAAGCGGGGGCGAGGGTTATTTGTTGATTTGGCGATAAAACCCCTGGCCCCGGCGAGGCATTGTGCTTTTTGTGGCGAGGGGATTTAGCGAAACGTCACACCGCCTCGCTGTGGGAGCAAGGCTTGCCCGCGATGAAGGCGATGCGGTCTTTCAGAGATCGAGGTGCCTGTTTCGCGAGCAAGCTTTGCTCCCACACAGCATGGATCAACTCCCACACAGGGTTTTGTGGGGCATTTAGCTATTCGCGGGAATCAGGTCTTGGGCGGGTTGATCTTGTCCACCAGTGCATAGGCCTTCACCGTCGCCGAGCGTTCCTTGATGCGATTGAACCAGCGCTGCAGGTTGGGGAAGTCTTCCAGCCGCTGGCTTTGCCATTGGTGGGACACCGTCCAGGGGTAGATCGCCATGTCGGCAATGCTGTATTCGCTGCCCGCCACAAAATCGCGGTCCGCCAGGCGTCGGTCCAGCACGCCATACAGGCGAGCGGTTTCATCGACATAGCGCTTGATCGCGTAGGGGATTTTTTCCGGCGCGAACCGACTGAAGTGATGGTTTTGCCCGGCCATGGGCCCCAGGCCGCCCATTTGCCAGAACAGCCATTGCAAAACTTCCTGTCGACCGCGCAAGTCCTTGGGAATGAACTGGCCGGTTTTTTCCGCCAGGTACAGCAGGATCGCGCCCGACTCGAACAGCGAGATCGGTTCGCCGCCGTCGGCAGGTGTATGGTCAACGATGGCCGGGATGCGGTTGTTGGGGGCAATCTTCAGGAAGTCGGGTTTGAACTGCTCGCCCTGGCCGATATTGATCGGGTGCACCTTATAAGGCAGCCCGGCTTCTTCAAAGAACAATGAGATTTTGTGGCCGTTGGGGGTGGTCCAGTAATACAGGTCGATCATGGAAGGCTCCAGATAAGACAGCGTGATGATGGACAACAAGCGACGACAGGAGGTCTTCCTGTTTTGCCCGAAGGCTTGCCTGTAGGAGGAGGTGATGCTCAAGTGTGGAAAATTCAATGACTGAGCGAGAGGAAACCGGCATGGAGTTACAAGAAAATGCAGCGCTGATCCTCATCGATCAACAAAAAGGCATTCTTCACCCCAGGCTCGGCCCTCGCAATAACCCCGAGGCGGAGCTGCGCATGTTGGAACTGCTCGCCTTTTGGCGGCATTCGGCGCGGCCGGTGATCCATGTTCACCACCTGTCCCGCTCGCCGGACTCGGTGTTCTGGCCGGGGCAGTCGGGTGTGGAGGTTCAACAGCGGTTCGAACCGGTGGCCGGGGAAAGGCTGATTCAAAAGCAAGTGCCGGATGCGTTCAGTGGCACCCGCCTGGAGGAGGACCTGCGCAGGGCCGGGATCGGGCAGTTGCTGATCGTCGGCGTGGCGACGAACAACTCGGTGGAGTCCACGGCGCGTACGGCCGGTAATCTTGGATTCGATACCTGGGTGGCCGAGGACGCCTGCTTTACCTTCGACAAGGCCGATTATTTCGGCAATGCCCATTCGGCTGAAGAGGTGCATGCCATGTCGCTGGGCAACTTGCATGGCGAGTATGCGACGGTGGTCAGTGCGGGGCAGATTCTTGAGGCGGGCTGATTACCGCTGTGGGAGCGGGTTTGTTCGCGAAGAGGGATGGCTAAATAAACCATCCAAGACAGTTGCTCCCACAGTGGATTTTGCGGTGAGGCGATATTGAGTGATCGCCGCCGACCCCTTGTGGGAGCGAGCCTGCTCGCGATGACGGCCTAACAGGCGAAGAGAATCTTCGCCTGGCCCATCAAGCCCCGTGGCACTTCTTGAATTTCTTGCCATTGCCGCATGGGCAAGGGTCGTTGCGGCCGACGTCCTTGAGGGCGTTGCGCACCGGTTCCTGGTGGGCGTGGCCGCAGTTCGGGCCGTGGACATGGCCGTGATCATGATCGTGGTGATGGTCATGATCATGATCGTGGTTGCAATCAGGGCCATGAACGTGGGGTTGCTGGGTCATCAGGGTTACTCCGCAATAAAATCGGCGGCGATTATCACGCCATTGCGTTCCAGGTGCACGTAGTGGGCGATGAATAATCCGGTTTCCAGCTCACCTTCCAGACGATAGGGGATCTGTTCCCGGGGTTTCTCGAGCAATTTCACCACCTCCCGCACTTGCGGCCATAGGTTGGTGCGAATCGGTACCTTGAAGTAGGCGCTGTGCTTGGGGCGTACCGTGAACCAGTGTTCATGCTCACCTTCGGTCAGCAGCAGGTCACCCAGATGGATGCGATAGGTCAGGCCGCGCACAGTCAGGTCGCTGTTGCCGGGGTTATCGACGCGAAAGTGCAACATGAACCTTTGTTCCAGCAGCCGGGCCCGCACCACCTCGATCTTGACCAAGTGCACCTGCGGCTCAGGGGCCTCATCACCTCGCCAGGACGCACAGCTGCCGAGCCCAACGAATAGCAGCAGGCAAATGATGCGTAGCAAGCGTGATAAGTGAGTCATGTCCGTGCCTCTGGTTTATCCCAGTCTAGCCTGCTGGTGCGCGGACGAGCGTCGGACGATTCGGATATCAGCGAGTGAAGTAGCCTGCACAGCACTTTTTGAATTTGTGCCCGCTGCCGCACGGGCAACTGTCGTTGCGCCCGGTCTTGACCGGTACGGTCGGGTCGATGAAGTACCAGCGTCCGCCATTCTGTACGAACGATGACTGTTCACGGTGGCTATGTTCCCCTTGGCCGTCGTGCCAGCGTGCCGTGAAGGTGACAAAGGCGTGTTCCGGTTGGCCACCGAACACTTCGCTGCTTTCCACCTCCAGCCCCAGCCAGGTGCTTTTGGCGCTCCACTCGCTGATGGATTGGCGATCGAGGCCGGCCTGTTGGGCGGGAAGGGTGGTGCTCACCAGGTAATCCACCAGCCCCAGCACATAGGCGCTATAACGCGAGCGCATCAAGGCTTCGGCGCAAGGCGCCGGGTGACCGTCGTGGTAATGGCCGCAGCAGGCGTCCAGAGGGTTGCCACTGCCGCAGGGGCAAATGGTTGTGTGCATGGTTACCACCAATATTTTCCAAAATTTTCCGGGTTGGCCCAAAAGCGCGAGTTGAGCCAGTCGGGGACTTGTTTGTATTCAAGCAGATCGTAGGTAAACAGGGTCAGCACCTGCTCGTCGCGCTGGAATCGCTCGCTGGCTTGCAGGGCCAGGGAAAAGAAGTCCGTCTCTTGCCAGCCGCAGACGTTGAGGTCCGCCAGTACAGCGATACGGCTGGCGTTGAGGTTACGGATGCCGCCTAACAGGTTCAGACCGTCGCGCTTGGGCAAGTGCTCCAGGCAGTCGAGCGCCAGGGCCAGATCAAAGCGTTGTTTCGCCACATCCACGGGCAGCGGGCCGGGGGCGGCCTGGACCACCTCGGTATCGGGATGCGCCTGCTGGAACGCCTCGAGTGCGGGAAAACTGCTGGCACCGATCAACAGCAGTTTTTGCGGGGCATAACGGTCAAGCACAGCGGCCAGGGCTTGCTGGGGCGTACGCGAAGAAATGGCAACGGTCATCGAAGTTCCTCAGTCAGAACCACCACGATAGCCTGCGCGGACATCATGGCCTAGAGGGGTTTGTGCTTAAACGTGTCGAACTGCCGCAATCACGGGGCGAAACCCGCGATAGCGTGATGCTGGCGCAGATCCGAACTCGGGTCTTTACTCCCCTGAATCGGCGCCTAGCCGATCCCTCAAGGAGAAAACTCGATGAGCATAGTTCGGACAGCGTTACCCCTGGTTCTGCTAACCAGTGTGTTGACTGGTTGCGCAGGTTTGCAAAAAACCGACTGGCCGACCTGTGCGGCCGTCGGCGGCGTGGTTGGCGCGGGATTGGGCGCCACTGAAAGCACCTCCTGGGCCGGCGGCGGTGCGCTGCTGGTCGGCTCCATGGCGGCGGCTTATTGCTGGGTGCATGGCGACGGCGACGAAGATGGCGACGGTGTACCGGACAGCCGCGACAAGTGCCCGGGTACGCCGAAAGGCGTGCAGGTTGATGCCGACGGCTGCTCGCCACCCGCCCCGGTGCCGGTGGTTGAAGAGGTGGTGGTCGTCAGGGAAGAAACCATTGTGGTCCGTGATGTGCATTTCGAATTCAACAAAGCCACGCTGACCCCGGCCGATAAAGAGGTGCTGAGTACCGTTGCGACCCGACTCAAACAGGAAGCGTCCACCGCGCAACTGCGGGTCACCGGCCACACCGACAGCGTCGGCAGTGATGCCTATAACCAGAAACTGTCCGATAAACGGGCTAATTCGGTGGTGCAATACCTGGTCGAAAGCGGCGTACCTCGCGCCAGTTTCGTCTCGGTCGCCGGTGCCGGTGAAAGTCAGCCGGTGGCCGACAACAAAACCGCCGACGGACGTGCCATGAACCGCCGCACGGAAATCAAGATAAACCGCTGAACCCCTTGCCGTCCGTGGCTTGTAGCGTTGCGGATGGGGGCTTTGCTCCTGTGTGACCGGTATGGCCGGTGACACAGGAGCACTCACCAAGAACGCTCCAGCGATAACAGGCCGGCGCTAAATTAAATTTGCCCCGCCCTCTGGCTTATCCTGCGCGCAAGCCGTTACTGTGCGCCCAAAGAATAATTCTGATCGGGGGGCGTATGAAGGTGTTTTGGGGGCTGGGGCGCTTGCTGACCCTGCTGTTCTGGCTGGTGGTGCTGGTCAACCTGATCATGCCGTTCGTCCATCCGCTGCATCTGCTGGTCAACCTCGCCGGGGGCCTGTTGCTGGCGCTCCATGGGGTGGAGCTTTTGCTGTTCAGAGCCAGCTTTCGTGGCCGTCCCTCTCCTGGGCGCGACCGCCTCAGAGTGCTGCTGTTCGGCATCTTCCACCTGCAAACCATCCCGACTGCGTCAGAGGCTTCCCATGCGTAAATTGTGTCTGCTCGCCGCATTCGTATGCCCATGGGCTTGTGCCCAAGTGGTCCAGGTAGAAAGCCACTCGTTGATGCGCCTGCCCAATACCACCAGTACCCTGACCCTGGAACGGCTGGACGTGGCCGATTACGGCACGTTGCTGGTGCCTTCCAACGTCACTGAATTGTCCATCGGCCAACTGCACCTGGGTCGCGAAGCGCGGATCGCCATTGTGCCTGCGCAACAGGCGCTGGAGATGAAGGTCGCCCGGGCTGAGTTGGCCGACGGCAGCCAGATCACTTCCCGTGGCGCGCCGGGCACCTATACGAAGGCGGCCCGGCCGGGGCGCAATCTCAACCTGCGCTTCAACACACTGAACGCGCCGTTGTTGTCGGTGGATGCCCGTGGTGGCGCCGGTGCGCCAGGTTACGTGGGCCTCGACGGCGCCAACGGCCAGGCGCCGGGTTGCACGTGGGGTTCGGCCGGTCGCGGTGCCGATGGCAGCAATGGCAGCGATGGCCAGCCGGGTGCGGCCGGTGCGCTGGTGCGCCTTGAGCTGCCCCGCGACTACCCAGCGCAGCAGATCAACGTGACGGTCGACGGCGGAGCCGGTGGTGCAGCGGGGCCTGGTGGCAAACCCGGCGCTGGCGGCAAGGCCAAGGGCTGCTTCGTCTATACCACCGACGGTGGCAAAAGCGGCCGCCCCGGTGCCGAGGGTCAGCCAGGACCTGCCGGAGCGGCGGGGGCGGTGACGGTGCAGCGGTTTTAAGTATGTGACGAACTGTGGGGATGGGTACAACTGCCGATCTTTAGAACATCGGCCGGGCGGCACCAATCGCCACCACCAGCAACCCGATCAACAGGTTGATCCCCACCAACCGCCGGATCTTCCCCAGCACCGCCGCACCCTGCGGCCAGTTTTTCGCCGCTACGGCACTGCGCAACGACGGTAACTGCAATCCCTGAATGCGGATAAATAGTGCGGTCATCACCACATACAACCCCATCATGATCTGCACATAACGCGGCGCGGTTTCGAAACCGGCGAAGCGCACGTGGATCAGGCCTACGCCGCTGATCGGCAAAAGCACCACCGCCACCCAGACCCAAACGAAAAAACGTTGAAACACTTCTACCCACAACGTCAGCCTGGCAGGGCCCTCAAGGGCCGTCATTGCGGCGGGTCTCAGGATCATCCAGGCGAAGAACATGCCGCCGACCCAGACCAGGGCCGCCAGTAAATGCAGGGTGTAGACGAGGGCAAAGGGTGTCATTGAGTTACTCCGTTCTGCGCAGGATTCATTAGCGGGGTATGATAGCCGCCGATCCGAACCACTGAAAATTTATCCAGCGTTTTTAGCGCCCGACCATTCATGATCAGCACCGAACTCAAAACCACGATCCAGGGCGCCTATTCGCGTTTTCTCGAAGCCAAGAGCCTCAAGCCGCGATATGGCCAGCGCCTGATGATTGCCGAAGTGGCAAAAGTCCTGGGTGACATCGACACCGACGACGAAGGCCGGCGCAGTGGCGAGCCCGCCATCGTGGCGGTGGAGGCCGGCACCGGTACGGGCAAGACCGTGGCCTACAGCCTGGCGGCGATCCCCACCGCCAAGGCTGCCGGCAAACGCCTGGTGATTGCCACGGCCACGGTCGCCCTGCAGGAGCAGATCGTCTACAAGGACCTGCCCGACCTGATGCGTAACAGCGGGCTGAGTTTTACCTTCGCCCTGGCCAAGGGCCGTGGGCGCTACATGTGCCTGTCCAAGCTCGACATGTTGCTCCAGGAAGGCCAGGCGCAGACCGCCACGGCCCAGCTGTTCGAAGAAGAAGGCTTCAAGATCGAAGTCGATGAGGCCAGCCAGAAGCTGTTCACCAGCATGATCGAGAAGCTGGCCGGCAATAAGTGGGACGGCGACCGCGACAGCTGGTCCACGGCCCTGGAAGACGCCGACTGGTCCCGCCTGACCACCGATCACAGCCAGTGCACCAACCGCCATTGCCCGAACTTCGGCCAGTGCGCCTTCTACAAGGCCCGCGAAGGCATGGGTAAGGTCGACGTGATCGTCACCAACCACGACATGGTCCTGGCCGACCTGGCCCTGGGCGGTGGTGCGGTGCTGCCGGACCCGCGAGACACGATCTACGTGTTCGACGAAGGCCATCACTTGCCGGACAAGGCCATCGGCCATTTCGCCCATTACACCCGTCTGCGCTCCACCGCCGACTGGTTGGAAACCACCGCCAAGAACCTCACCAAACTGTTGGCCCAACATCCGTTGCCGGGTGATCTGGGCAAGTTCATCGAGCAGGTGCCTGAGCTGGCGCGGGAGATCAAGACGAACCAGCAGTTCATGTTCACCGCTTGTGAACAGGTGGCCGACTTCAAGCCCAGCGAAGACGTTGAAGGCCGCGAGCGGCCACGCCATCGTTTTGTCGGCGGGATGATCCCTGAGCACATGCGTGAAATGGGTGTCGAGCTCAAGAAAGGTTTCGCGCGCCTGACCGACCTGTTTACCCGCCTGACCGACCTGCTCAAGGAAGGCATGGATGGTGAGGTCAATATCGGTATCGCCAGCAACCAGGCCGAGGAGTGGTACCCGCTGTTTGGCAGCTTGTTGTCGCGCTCCCAGGGCAACTGGGAACTGTGGACGGCATTTACCGCCGAAGACCCGGAAGACAACCCGCCGATGGCGCGGTGGCTGACCCTGGCCGAAAGCGGTTCGCTGTTTGACATCGAGGTCAATGCCAGCCCGATCCTGGCGGCGGAAATGCTGCGTCGCAACTTGTGGAACGTGGCCTACGGCGCGCTGGTGACGTCCGCCACGCTGACCGCCCTGGGCACGTTCGACCGCTTCCGCATGCGCGCCGGCCTGCCGAAAAAAGCCGTGACCGCCGTGGTCCCGAGCCCATTCCATCACGCCGACGCCGGCGTGCTGCGGGTGCCGGACCTCAAGGCCGATCCACGGGACGCCGCCGCCCACACTGCGGCGATCATCCGCGACCTGCCCGAACTGGTAGAAGGATCGCGGGGCACCCTGGTGCTGTTTTCCTCGCGCAAACAGATGCAGGACGTGTTCGATGGCCTGGACCGCGACTGGCGCAAGCAGGTGTTCATCCAGGGCAACCTGTCGAAACAGGAAACCCTGAACAAGCACAAGGCCCGGGTCGATGGCGGCGATTCCAGCGTGCTGTTCGGCCTGGCGAGTTTTGCCGAAGGCGTCGACTTGCCCGGTGCCTATTGTGAGCATGTGGTGATCGCCAAGATCCCGTTCTCGGTCCCGGACGACCCGGTGGAAGCCGCGCTGGCCGAGTGGATCGAAGCCCGCGGCGGCAACCCCTTCATGGAAATCTCCGTGCCGGATGCCTCGCTGAAACTGGTCCAGGCCTGCGGTCGGTTGCTGCGTACCGAAGAAGACCGCGGCACCATCACCTTGCTCGACCGCCGGCTGGTGACCCAGCGCTATGGCAAGGCGATTCTCAACGCGTTGCCACCGTTTCGGCGGGAGATTTCCTAGGCTCTCGTGATTTGTGATTGAGGAGCTTTTCTGTGGCGAGGGGATAAATCCCCTCGCCACAAGGGCCGAGTCTAGCCAGCCGTCTTGTGGCGGTTCCCAAAAGCCCTAATGGCTGAAACAATACAAGCCACTTCAAAAAGTCTTTGTTTCAAAGGAGTTGCGGGTGCAAGTTCAAGGCCATTACGAGCTTCAATTCGAGGCGGTGCGTGAAGCGTTCGCGGCGCTGTTCGATGATCCTCAGGAGCGCGGCGCAGCGTTGTGCATCCAAGTCGGTGGCCGGACCGTGATCGATGTGTGGGCCGGCACTGCCGACAAGGATGGCAGTGAAGCCTGGCACAGCGACACCATCGCCAATCTGTTCTCCTGCACCAAGACGTTCGCCGCCGTCACTGCCCTGCAACTGGTGGCCGAAGGCAAACTGCAATTGGACGCTCCGGTAGCCCGCTACTGGCCTGAGTTTGCCGCAGCCGACAAGCAATCCATTACCCTGCGTCAATTGCTCTGCCATCAGGCCGGTCTGCCGGCGTTGCGTGAACTGCTTCCGCCCGAAGCGCTGTACAACTGGCAAACCATGGTCGATGCCCTGGCCGCAGAAACACCTTGGTGGACGCCAGGCGAGGGCCATGGTTACGCCGCGATGACCTACGGCTGGCTGATTGGCGAGCTGCTGCGCAGGGCCGACGGTCGTGGGCCAGGAGAGTCCATCGTGGCGCGGGTTGCCAAGCCGTTGGGCCTGGATTTCCATGTCGGCCTGGACGATGAGGAATTTTATCGCGTGGCCCACATCGCCCGCGGCAAAGGCAATGTGGGCGACGCAGCGGCCCAGCGTCTGCTGCAAGTGACGATGCGCGAACCTACGGCCATGACCACCCGGGCCTTCACCAACCCGCCGTCGATCATGACCAGCACCAACAAACCAGAGTGGCGGCGCATGCAACAGCCGGCGGCCAACGGCCACGGCAATGCGCGCAGCCTCGCCGGGTTCTACGCCGGTCTGCTGGACGGCAGCCTGCTGGAAAGCGAAATGCTCGACGAGCTGACTCGCCAGCACAGCATCGGCGAGGACAAGACTTTATTGACCCAGACCCGTTTCGGCCTGGGTTGCATGCTCGACCAGCCGGATGTACCGAACGCGACCTACGGCCTCGGCCCACGGGCATTCGGCCATCCGGGGGCAGGGGGCTCCATCGGTTTTGCTGACCCGGAGCATGACGTGGCGTTTGGCTTCGTGACCAACACACTCGGGCCTTACGTTTTGATGGACCCGCGCGCGCAGAACCTCGTGAAGGTGCTTGCCACTTGTCTATAAAACGTCATCGAAGGCGCCAGGCACAGGAACCTAGCGCCCTCTTCAGTTTCCAAGCGTCTGTTTATGCGGCCTGAACCTGGCCTTTGTTTTTTCATTTACATCATTTTGTGGATATCCAATGTCATCGAATAAAACCCTCGCTCTGGCGCTGTGCTTCGCTATCACCGGTTGCGCTCAAACTCCACAAAATGATGCCGAGGGCGGCAGTGGCTGGTGGCCGTTCGGCTCTTCCAACAACGTGGCGGCCAAAGAAGCGGCGCCAGCGGCTCCCCTGAAACCGGCTGCCGTCGCGCCGCAAGCCAAGGCCGAAAGCGCCACTCACTGGTGGTGGCCGTTCTCTTCGGACGATGCCGCTTCGGACGTCGCCAAAAAAGCTGAGGCTAAGCCTGAAGCCAAGACACCGGCTACCGTTGCCAAGGCCGAAGCCGAAAGCAACGGCAAATGGTGGTGGCCGTTCGGCGGCAAGGAACAGGAAACCGCCAAGGTAGTGCCGATGCCTGACCCGAAAGTCACCCAGGCGTGGCTTGACGACTACGAGCCGAAATTGCGCACGGCCATCAAGGACAGCAAACTCGAACTGGAACGCCGCGACAACGTACTGGTGGTCACCGCGCCGGTAGACAGTTCCTTCAACCCGGACCGTCCTGCGATGCTGCTGCCAGTGACCCTCGGCCCGTTCACTCGCGTGGCGAAAGTGCTTGAAGCCGACCCGAAAACCGCCGTTCTGATTCTCGGCCACGCCGACACCTCGGGCGCTGCACCGGCCAACCTGAAACTCAGCCAGGAACGTGCCCAGTCCGTGGCGGCGATTTTCCGTCTCAGCGGCTTGCAACGTGATCGCCTGATGCTGCGCGGTATGGGCGCGGTGGCACCTCGTGCAGCCAACGACAGCGTTGAAGGTCGCGCCTTGAACCGTCGTGTGGAATTGCTGGTCACGCCGCAAAACACCATGGTTGCGCTGCTGAGCAAATACAACATGCCGGCCCCGGCACCGGTGACACTGGTGGCGGCCCAGGACGTGAAGCCTGTGACCCCGGCTTCAGCGCCTGCGGCTAAAAAAGCAACGACCCCTGCTGTCAAAAAAGCCCCGGCCAAAAAAGCTGCAGCGAAGGCGCCTGCGAAGGCTCCTGCGAAGAAAGCCCCGGCCAAGAAAGCCACTGCGGCGGCGAAATCCAAGCCGGCCAATGCCGTTACCGATGACAAGAAAGTCGCGGCTACCGATACCTCCAAGCAGTGATGGGCTAACCACAAGGAACGCGCCATGACCCAAGCGCTGGCAGATATGCGCCGCGACTACACCCGCGATGGCCTGACCGAGGCGCAAGCCCCGGCCGAGCCGTTCGCGCTATTCCACCAATGGTTCGCCGATGCGGTGAAAACCGAACAGGCCCCGGTGGAGGCCAACGCCATGACCCTGGCGACGGTAGATGCAGACGGGCGCCCTCATTGCCGGATCCTGTTGCTCAAGGGACTGGATGCCCAGGGCTTCACGTTCTTCACCAACTACGACAGCGCCAAGGGTCAGCAACTGGTAGCGAATCCGTTCGCCGCCATGACGTTTTTCTGGCCGACCCTGGAGCGCCAAGTGCGCATCGAGGGCAAAGTGGTGAAGGTGACGGCGCAGGAGTCGGACGCCTATTACCAAGTGCGGCCGCTGGGCAGCCGCCTTGGCGCCTGGGCTTCACCCCAGAGCCGGGTTATTGCGGGTCGCGGTGAGCTGGAAGACTTGCTCAAGGCTACCGAGCAACGCTTCAGCGACAGCCAACCTCATTGTCCTGAGCACTGGGGCGGCTATCGTCTGCTGCCCGAGCGAATTGAATTCTGGCAGGGTCGCCCGAGCCGTCTGCATGATCGCCTCAATTACCGTCTGCAAGGGGCGGACTGGACTCGCGAACGTCTGGCGCCTTAGCGTCGGGATAACCTGCCGCAGCGGCC
Organism: Pseudomonas sp. LBUM1664; assembly: GCF_059695895.1. Taxonomy (NCBI): domain Bacteria; kingdom Pseudomonadati; phylum Pseudomonadota; class Gammaproteobacteria; order Pseudomonadales; family Pseudomonadaceae; genus Pseudomonas; species Pseudomonas sp. LBUM1664. The sequence continues at coordinate 1,470,023 of NZ_CP166791.1, forward strand.
TGGAGCCATTGCGGCAGGTCTCGGCGCTTGATGCCTTGCTCCCGGGCGCAGATCAATTGTTGCAGCATGTAGCTTTTTTTCTGCTCGTCCTGCCCCGCCAATGACAGCGCCAAGTCGCGGTCCACCCAACGTTTGATGCGCGCGTACAGCCACCAGTGGAAGTACAAACCGGCCACGGTGGTCGCGGCTATGATGAAATAATCCATGGAAAATCCTTGGGTCGTGACGCGGATATCGGAAATTGGCGCTACTGTTGAGATGAATTTTTCGAGCGCGACTGTATCCCACATGAAACCAATTTAATCCCGGCGAGGCCGTGACAGGCGTCAAGCTGGGGAGTTTAATGAATACCTGTCTTTTGGAGTTGATGCTATGCGTAAGTCTGTTTTGCTGGTTGCTTCCTTTTCCACGATGGCGATGTTGCTAACCGGCTGTCAGTCGAGCCTGACCGGTGATTCCTACTCCCGTGACGAAGCGCGTCGCGTGCAGACGATTCGCATGGGGACCATCGAAGCCCTGCGTCCGGTCAAGATCGAAGGCACCAAGACCCCAATCGGCGGTGTGGCCGGTGCGGTGGTGGGTGGTGTAGGCGGCAGCGCCATCGGTGGTGGCCGTGGCAGCGTCGTCGCCGCTGTGATCGGCGCCGTGGCCGGCGGCCTGATCGGCTCCGCCACCGAAGAAGGCCTGACCCGCACCCAGGGCGTGGAAATCACCGTGCGCGAAGACGACGGCAGCATGCGCGCCTACGTGCAAGAGGTTCAGGAAAACGAAGTGTTCCGTGTGGGCGAGCGGGTTCGCATCGCCACCGTGGATGGTACGAGCCGCGTAGCCCACTAAGCGGGAATGGGTAGAAGAGAACCCCGATCAGGTGACTGGTTGGGGTTTTTTTTGGTCGTTTATCTGAGTTTAATAGTAGATCAGATGAGGGGCCGTCGGCTAAATGACGAGACTATCCCTATTTAGTCGAGGCAGACGATTTGAATGATGCGGTTATCACCATTCAAGGTCGTATGGGTCCACTCTTCTATTGTTTTTATCTGCTGTGGTAACAGGTCGTAGACAAAGCAAAAGTCTTCAGGTGTTGTCCAGCCCATAAGCGCGGTCAACTGGTCCATATAAGCGCTGGGGACTTCTACAGTCTGTAATAATTCTTCGGTCGTCATGTCAAAAATTTCAACGATGGGCTTCATTTTTCTACCTTCCTTGTCGGGTCGGCGGGTTTAGTTTGTTCGCCAGTTATTGGGTTGTATTCGCCAAGATGTTTCCCTTGTTTTGTATATAGCTCGATAGCACCGTGTTGTGAGTCCCATTCATAGATTCTCCCAGCGGGATCCTTCCATCGTCGACGTTTAATGCCACCGCCACGTACGAACGTTTTGGATGGAGCAGTCTTAGCCTCTGGAAAGGCTGGAAGCAGCGACGGAGGCTTGTGGTACTTATGATCCCCCGGAACTCAGAACCACATAAACCGGCCGAACCCCTGAATCCGCCGGAAACACCAGAATGAAATCCTTGTACTGCGGCGGATAAATCGGGTCGACAATGATGCTGTCGGCCACAGTCGTCGGCGGGTAGATCCAGATGTGCGGTGCCTGGGGCGCGGCTTCCAGGGCGGGGATGCCGAGGGTGTCGGATGGGTTGGTAGCCGGGGTCCAGATCAGTTCGATGCCGTCGCCCAGGTCGGCGATGTAGTGGTCGGCGCGAGGGGTGAGGTGGACGACGTCGACCATTTCCCAGTCGCGGTTCTGGCCGGTGTAGAAACCATAACCCTTGAGGCTGCCGTCGGCCTGTTGCTCGACGCTCAGGCGCATGCGGCTGCGGGCCTGTTTCAGGTTGCGCAATTGCTCTTCGGAGTAGAGGGCACTGTCGCCCAGGCTGGAGGGCCAGAACAGTGCCACCAGGCCGGTCAACAGGCCAGCAGCGACCGTGCTGCCGACGGCGGCCCCGGTCGTCTCAAGCGCGGCACCGCCTAGGGCGAGTCCGCCCACTGCGACGGGTATCGCACTGGCGCCTATCCGCTTGAGGGGAACCGTCCCCGACTCATCTAGGCTTCTGCCGCCAAGCCATACCAGGTCGCCGTACTGCTTGACCAACTCTGCCGGTACGTAGCCGTTGGGGTTGTTGTAATCGATGATGGCGTTGGGCAGTTTGCAGCTTTTGGCGAACACACTCCCGGTCACGGACAGCGGCTTTTTATCGACCGTGGCCCAGCGCTCCTTTTCATAGGCTGCCTGCCGGGCGAGCGTGGCTTCATGAGCCTGCTGCCGGGCTTCGCGCTCGGCCAGTTCGCTGGGCGTCATGTCCCGATAGGTGACGTGATGCCCGTCACCGCCAGGCGGGTTTCGGAGCTTGGGAATGTCTTTTGTGCGTGTCACGAAGTAGCGATTCTCGTCCAGTAAATTCAGGACAGACGCTAACGCAGGGACAGATGGCTAGGGTGTAGGAGGTTTCTTGATGTGGTCGTTCCGTTTTCCTCAATACCTGTAGGGTCGGATATTGAGGGCGCAGAGCGATTTAAAGAAAGATCGCTGCACCCCGGGGATGTAGCGATCTTTCTTGCAGGCAGCAATCAGGAAGGCAAAGCAGCACGCTTGCGACTGGCTGCCGCTGTCACTGCGTAGCCCAACAGCGCTGCGAGTATCGAACCCGTGAGAATTCCCATCCGGTCCATGCCGGCGTAGTCGCTGACGCCGGGCTCGAAGGCCAGGGAGCCGACGAACAGGCTCATGGTGAAACCGATGCCACACAGGATCGCCACCCCCAGTACCTGACCCCAATTGGCGCCAGCGGGCAGGCTGGCGATGCCGATTTTCACGGCCAGCCAGGTCAGGCCGAATACGCCGACGGTCTTGCCCAGCAACAGGCCGATCGCGATCCCCATCGGTACGGGATGGGTGAAGCTCTCGACGGTGACACCGCTCAGGGACAGGCCGGCATTGGCGAACGCGAACAGCGGCAGGATGCCGTAGGCCACCCAGGGATGCAGGGCATGTTCCAGGGTCAGCAGCGGCGAGCTTTCGGCGTTTTTCGTACGCAGTGGAATGCAGAACGCCAGGGTCACCCCGGCCAGGGTGGCATGGACGCCGCTCTTGAGCACACAGACCCAGAGAATCAGGCCGACCACCATGTAGGGCCCGAGCTTGACCACACCCATCCGGTTCATGGCCACCAGCACGGCGATGCAGGCCGCTGCGAGCATCAATGACAAGGTGGACAGGGCGCCAGAGTAGAAGATGGCAATGATGATAATGGCGCCCAGGTCGTCGATGATTGCCAGGGTCATCAGGAACAGCTTGAGCGACACCGGCACCCGCTTGCCCAGCAAGGCCAGTACGCCGAGGGCGAACGCGATGTCGGTGGCCGTCGGAATCGCCCAGCCGGCGAGGGCCGGTGGATTGTCGCGGTTGAGGAACCAGTAGACCAGTGCCGGCACCACCATGCCGCCAATCGCTGCCGCACCCGGCAAGACGATTTGCGAGGGTTTCGACAACTGCCCGTCGAGCACCTCACGTTTGACTTCGAGGCCGATGAGTAGAAAGAACATCGCCATCAGGCCGTCGTTGATCCACAACAGCAAGGGCTTGGCGATTTTCAGCGCCCCGACCTGGGCCACCACCGGTGTGTCCAGCAAACCGTTGTACAGCCAGGAGAGCGACGAGTTATTGATGACCAGCGCCAGCACAGCGGCGGCGATCAGCAGTAGGCCACTGGCCGCTTCCAGCTGAAAAAAACATGTCAAAGAATTACGTAGAGGCAAGATCGCTCTCCATTCATCGAATCAAAAAGATGGCACACCCTAACCCGTACTGTTAGTTGTTAAAACAAAAGTTATATTCTTTTTTGTTATATGACGTTACAACGCCTTCGCTGCGCGGTCAGGCAGTTACCAGGCATATTGGACCTTAGCTGTACCTGTGCGCGATGTCGGTTTTTTCCTAAGCTTGTGCCTGGCTTTTCCGATACCAGGTCGTGCCTGCATGACCGCCAGGTTTCCCCCGCGTCGAACCGATCCAGTGAGAAAACACCATGAACGACCACCGCCAGTGGGCGCGTGAAGCGATCCGCATCATCGAGGCTGACTTCCAGCGCAGCGCCGATACCCACCTGATTCCGTTGCCACTGCCGGGCTTGTCGGGGATTGAGCTGTACTTCAAGGATGAGTCCAGCCACCCCACCGGCAGCCTCAAGCATCGACTGGCTCGCTCGCTGTTCCTTTACGCATTGTGTAACGGCTGGCTCAAGCCCGGTGCACCGGTGATCGAGGCCTCCAGCGGCTCGACGGCGATTTCCGAGGCTTACTTTGCAAGGTTGTTGGGCCTGCCATTTATTGCAGTGATGCCGGCGACCACTTCCAGGGAAAAAATCGCACAGATCGCCTTCTACGGTGGCCAGAGCCATCTGGTGGACGATCCTACGCAGATCTACGCCGAATCCGAACGCCTGGCCCGTGAGCATGACGGGCATTTCATCGACCAGTTCACCTACGCCGAGCGCGCCACGGACTGGCGGGCCAATAACAACATTGCCGAGTCGATCTTCCAGCAGATGCGCTTCGAGCGGCATCCGGAGCCAAGCTGGTTGATTTCCAGCCCCGGCACTGGCGGCACCACCGCCACCCTGGGGCGTTACGTACGCTATCGCCAGCACGGCACCCGCGTGTTGTGCGCCGATGCCGAGCGTTCGGTGTTCTTCGACTACTACCGCAGCGGCGATGCGAGCCTGCGCCTGGATTGCGGTTCGCGAATCGAAGGCATCGGCCGGCCCCGGGTCGAGGCATCGTTTTTACCCAAGGTCATCGACGCGATGGTCAAGGTGCCGGACGCCTTGTCGCTGGCGGCCATGCACTACCTGGCTCAGCGCTTGGGGCGACGGGTCGGCGGCTCCAGCGGTACCAACCTGATCGGCGCACTCATGGCGGCCCGGCAGATGGTAGAAGCGGGGGAGTCGGGGTCGATCGTGGCGATTTTGTGTGATGGCGGAGAGCGCTATGCCACGACCTATTACGATCCGGCGTGGCTCAAGGGCCAAGGGTATGAGTTGAGTGGGCTGATGGACGCCGTAGCGGCGAGTGTCGAGCGCGGTGAGGCGCTGCCGGAAAGTGTTCTGCGGGCCAATATCTGAAAACTTGAAGCACCGGGGCCAATGTGGGAGCAAGCCTGCTCCCACATTGGAGGGCGTGTCAGGCTTCGAGGCCGAGGATATCCCGTGCCACTGCCTCGGCAATCCGGATCCCGTCCACGCCCGCCGACAGAATCCCGCCCGCGTAACCGGCACCTTCGCCTGCCGGGAAGAGGCCCTTCACGTTCAGGCTCTGCAGCGATTCGTTGCGGGTAATGCGCAGCGGCGACGAGGTGCGGGTTTCGATGCCGGTGAGCACGGCGTCGTGCAGCGAATAGCCACGAATCTGTTTCTCGAACGCCGGCAGGGCTTCGCGGATGGCTTCGATGGCAAAGTCCGGCAGGGCCAGGGCCAGGTCGCCCAGCGAAACCCCTGGCTTGTAGGACGGTTCGACGCTGCCCAATGCCGTAGACGGCTTGCCGGCGATGAAATCGCCGACCAGTTGCGCCGGGGCTTCGTAGTTACTGCCGCCAAGCACGAAGGCGTGGGATTCCAGACGCTCCTGCAGCTCGATCCCCGCCAGTGGGCCGCCCGGGTAATCCACTTCCGGGGTAATGCCGACGACGATGCCGGAGTTAGCGTTGCGCTCGTTGCGCGAGTACTGGCTCATGCCGTTGGTCACGACGCGGTTCGGTTCGGAGGTGGCCGCCACTACGGTACCGCCCGGGCACATGCAGAAGCTGTACACCGAGCGACCATTCTTGGCGTGGTGCACCAGTTTGTAGTCGGCTGCGCCGAGTTTCGGGTGACCGGCGTACTTGCCCAGCCGTGCGCTGTCGATCAGTGACTGCGGGTGTTCAATGCGAAACCCCACCGAGAACGGTTTGGCCTCCATGTACACGCCGCGGCTGTGGAGCATGCGGAATGTGTCCCGGGCGCTGTGGCCCAGGGCCAGGATCACATGTTTCGAATGAATGCGTTCGCCGCCGGCCAGCTCGACGCCGACCAGCTGGCCGTCCTCTATCAGGACATCCGTGACCCGCTGCTGGAAGCGTACTTCCCCGCCCAGCGCGCGAATCTGCTCACGCATGTTTTCCACTACGCCTGTCAGACGGAACGTACCGATGTGTGGCTTGCTGACGTAGAGGATTTCTTCCGGCGCGCCGGCCTTGACGAACTCGTGCAGCACCTTGCGGCCAAGGAATTTCGGGTCCTTGATCTGGCTGTAGAGCTTGCCATCGGAAAACGTCCCTGCACCGCCTTCGCCGAATTGCACGTTGGATTCGGGGTTGAGCACGCTTTTGCGCCACAGGCCCCAGGTGTCCTTGGTGCGCTGGCGCACTTCCGGGCCGCGCTCAAGGACGATTGGCTTGAAGCCCATCTGCGCCAGCAACATCGCGGCGAAGATCCCGCACGGGCCGAAGCCGACCACGATCGGCCGCTCGCCCAGGTCAGCCGGCGCCTGGCCAACCACTTTGTAGCTGACATCCGGTGCTTGGTTGACGTTACGGTCATCGGCGAACTTGCGCAGCAGGCTGGCTTCATCGCGCACCGTCAGGTCGACGGTGTAGATGAAACACAGTTCAAAGGTTTTTTTGCGTGCGTCGTAGCTGCGCTTGAACAAGGTGAAGTCGAGCAGGTCATCGCTGGCGATGCCCAGGCGCTGCACGATGGCAGGGCGCAGATCTTCTTCGGGATGGTCGATCGGCAGCTTGAGTTCGGTGATTCGTAACATGACGGGATCCGGTTCGCGGGGCGCACAACTGCGCCAGGGCGTGAACCGGCGATTATAAGCCAAAAAACGTCGAATCAGTCGTTGCGCCCGCCACCGAAGTAAGCGCAGCCACGCTGGACCTGGCCATTGACCCGCAGCTCGGCGCTCATGTGCTGCACGCTGCCGGTAACGGTGTCGACGCAGCGCTGGGGGGCGAGCCAGAGCTCGACCTCCTGGCCGTTGGCTTCGGTGCTGAGGTTGAAGCGGCCGTCGCCCAGTTGCTCTTCAACGTAAGGCACCGCCAGCGGCGGCTGGCCCTCGCGTTCGAGCGCCAGGCCCTTGCCGCTGGCCTTGAGGTTCCACTCGGGGCCATGACCGGCGGCGCGCAAAACCAGCAGTTTGAAATTACTGTCATTACACGCGGCGCCGGAGCGCTCCATGCGATACAGCTGTTCCAGGTCCAATTGGCTATCGGTACCGGCCGTTGTGCTGGAGACGATACGGCCCCGGACATCGGCAAACAGCTTGCCCTGGTCATCGGCCAGGGTGGCGGCTTGCTGCAACACGCTGGTACCACCGGTGTCGTTGACGATGTAACGGCGCTGTTCCTGGCACGGCTGGAACACCAGCTTGCCATCGGCCGCCGTGAGCTCGCCCTGCATGCGCGTCTGGCCGACGTGGGAAGCGCTCTGACGCGGGGCGTCGAGCAATTGGCAGCCGGCGAAGAGCGGCAGGAGGGCGATAAATAGCAGGGAGCGGGCGGCACGCATCATTGAGTCTCCAGACAGGTGCCGCCACGTTACTCAGACTGATCCCACACCACAACCCGTAGGAGCTGTCGAGTGCAACGAGGCTGCGATCTTGCCCCGGACAATTGAGTCGCGAGCGAAAGATCAAAATCAAAAGATCGCAGCCTTCGGCAGCTCCTACAGGGAGAGTACGCAGCGAAACGGTGTTTAACCGACGTGAAAGGTCTGACCGGTTTGCAGGCCTTCGACGCTCTTGGCGTAGGCCAATGCAACATCGGCAGCCGGCACCGGTTTGAAACCACGGAAGTACGGGGCGTACTTGTCCATGGCCTCCAGCAGTACGTTCGGGCTCACCGAGTTGACCCGCAGGCCCCGTGGCAACTCGATTGCCGCCGCGCGCACGAAACTGTCCAGCGCCCCGTTGACCAGGGCTGCCGACGCGCCACTCTTGATCGGGTCGTGGCTGAGCACGCCGGTGGTGAAGGTGAAGGACGCCCCGTCGTTGGCGAATTCACGACCGATCAGCAGCAGGTTGACCTGGCCCATCAGCTTGTCTTTCAGGCCCAGGGCGAAGCTTTCTTCTGTCATGTCACCCAGGGGTGCAAAGGTGACATTGCCTGCCGCGCAGATCAGGGCATCGAAGCGTCCGGTCTTTTCGAACAGGGCGCGGATCGAGGCGCTGTCGCTGATATCCACCTGCAACTCACCGCTGTGGCGGCCGATCCGAACGATTTCGTGGCGGGGCGACAGTTCGTTATCAATAGCCGAACCGACGGTGCCGTTGGCGCCGATCAACAGGATTTTCATTGGCTGTTCCTCAATGGGTGAATGAGTTTTCAGTCTAGAGAGGTTCTTTGCATTGATAATTGTGCTAATAGGAAACCTTTGGTTTTCATTTGGAAACAATCCAGTGAGTGAGATGGATGATCTGGCGGCGTTTGCCGTATTGATGGAGGCCGGCAGTTTTACCCTGGCGGCCCAGCAGTTGGGGTGCAGCAAGGGCCAGTTGTCCAAGCGCATCAGCCTGTTGGAGAGCCGGTTTGGCGTGGTGTTGCTGCAACGCACCACGCGGCGCCTGAGCCTTACGACGGCCGGGGCGGCGTTGTTGCCCCAGGCCCAGGCGTTGCTGGTGCAGGTGGAAAGGGCGCGTCAGGCGTTGGCTCGGTTGAAGGACGACATTTGCGGGCCGGTGCGTATGACGGTGCCGGTATCGTTGGGTGAAACCTTCTTTGAAGGTCTGCTGACGGAGTTCGCGCGCACTTACCCCGACGTGCAGATCGAACTGGAGCTCAACAACGGCTACCGCGATCTGACCCGCGATGGCTTCGACCTGGCGATCCGCTCCGACGCCGCCATCGATGAGCGATTGGTGGCCCGGCCGCTGCTGGCCTGGCACGAAATGACCTGCGCCAGCCCGGCCTACCTTGAACGCTATGGCGCACCTGAAACCCCTCAGGCCCTGGCCGAGCACCGTTGCCTGCTCAACAGCCATTACAGCGGCCGGGAAGAATGGCTTTATCACCAGCAACATGAACTGCTGCGGGTCCGGGTGTCAGGGCCGTTCGCCAGCAACCACTACAGCCTGTTGAAAAAAGCGGCATTGGCCGGCGCCGGAATCGCCCGACTGCCGTCTTACTTGCTGAACGAGGAATTGGCCGACGGACGCCTGCGCTGGTTGCTGCGCGATTACCAGACCCGTCGCATGCCGATGTACCTGGTGCATCCGTATCAGGGCGGCCTGCCCAAGCGCACCCAGGTGCTGGCTGACTATTTGATCGCGTGGTTCAAGCGCAGCGGCGAGGCGCTGGATCGCCTCCAGCAATAACCAACACCGAAACCCGTGGCGAGGGAGCTTGCTCCCGCTGGGCTGCGTAGCGGCCCTCGACTTCTTTACGGTCGCTGCGCAACCGAGCGGGAGCAAGCTCCCTCGCCACAAAATGTGTTCGCTTGAAATCAGGGCAAAAAAAACGGCCCAAAGGCCGTTTCTTTTTCACTGCAACAGACTCAACCGCCCAGATACGCCTCGCGCACTTTCGGATCGGTCAGCAGCGCTTCACCGGTGCCTTGCATCACCACGCGACCGTTCTCCAGCACGTACGCCCGGTCAGCGATTTTCAGCGCCTGGTTGGCGTTCTGCTCCACCAGGAACACCGTCACGCCATCCTTGCGCAGCTGTTCGATGATGTCGAAGATCTGCTGGATGATGATCGGCGCCAGGCCCAGGGAAGGCTCGTCGAGCAGCAGCAGCTTGGGCTTGCTCATCAGCGCGCGGCCGATGGCAAGCATTTGCTGTTCGCCGCCGGACATGGTGCCGCCGCGCTGGGTAAAGCGTTCCTTCAGGCGTGGGAAAAGGTGCAGCACCTTATCCATCTGTTCCTGATAGTCGCCCTTGTCGGTGAAAAATCCGCCCATGGCGAGGTTTTCCTCCACGGTCAGCCGGGCAAATACCCGACGGCCTTCCGGCACCACCGCGATGCTCTTGCGCATGATGTGCGACGAGTCCTGCCCCACCAGTTCCTCACCCATGTAGCGGATGCTGCCGCTGTGGGCCTGGGGCGAACCGCAGAGGGTCATCAGCAGGGTGGATTTGCCGGCGCCGTTGGCACCGATCAGCGTCACGATTTCGCCCTGGCGGACTTCGACGTTGACGCTGTGCAGGGCCTGGATCTTGCCGTAGAAGGTGGAAACGTTTTCGAACTGCAGCATTTACGCTTCCCCCAGGTAGGCTTTGATCACTTCAGGATTGTCGCGGATCTGTTCCGGCGAGCCGTCGGCCAGGGGAGTGCCCTGGTTGATCACGACGATGTGGTCGGAAATGCTCATGACCAGTTTCATGTCGTGCTCGATCAGCAGCACGGTCACGTTGTGCTCCTCACGCAGCATGCCAATCAGGGCTTTCAGGTCTTCGGTTTCCTTCGGGTTCAAGCCGGCGGCCGGTTCGTCGAGCATGAGGATCCGTGGACGGGTCATCATGCAGCGGGCGATTTCCAGGCGTCGCTGCTGACCATAGGCCAGGGTCCCGGCGGTACGGTTGGCAAACTCCTTGAGGTTGACCTTTTCCAGCCAGTACTCGGCGTACTCCATGGCCTCGCGTTCGCTCTTGCGAAACGCCGGGGTCTTGAACAGGCCGGCAAAGAAGTTGGTGTTCAGGTGACGATGCTGGGCGATCAACAGGTTCTCGACCGCCGTCATGTCCTTGAACAGCCGCACGTTCTGGAAGGTACGCACCACACCCTTGCGGGCGATGTGATGGCCGGCCAGCCCCTGGATCGGCTCGCCGTCCAGCAGGATGGTGCCGCCAGTGGGCTGATAGAAACCGGTCAGGCAGTTGAACACGGTGGTCTTGCCCGCGCCGTTCGGCCCGATCAATGCAACCACCTGTTTCTCTTTTACGGTCAGGGCCACGCCGTTGACCGCCAGCAAGCCGCCGAAGCGCATGCTTAAATTTTCAACCTTGAGAATCTCGCGGCTCATTTGCGCAGCTCCGCTCTTAGTTTAAGTTCGGGGCGTTGCATCGGCAGCAGACCTTGAGGACGCCAGATCATCATCAGCACCATCAGGGCGCCGAACATCAACATGCGGTATTCACTGAACTCACGCATCATTTCCGGCAGCAGGATCATCACGATCGCCGCCAGGATCACACCCAGTTGCGAGCCCATCCCGCCCAGCACCACGATGGCAAGGATGATCGCCGACTCGATGAAGGTGAACGATTCCGGCGTTACCAGACCCTGACGGGCAGCGAAGAAACTGCCGGCAAAACCAGCGAACGCGGCACCGAGGGTGAAGGCCGACAGCTTGATGATGGTTGGATTGAGACCCAGCGCACGGCAGGCGATTTCGTCCTCACGCAGTGCTTCCCACGCGCGGCCAATAGGCATGCGCAGCAGGCGGTTGATGACGAACAGCGCAGCCAGGGCCAGCAACAGCGCAACCAGGTAGAGGAAAATCACCTTGTTGATCGAGTTGTATTCCAGGCCGAAGTACTCGTGGAAGGTCTGCAGGCCTTCAGCGGCTTTACGTTCGAAGGTCAGGCCGAAGAACGTCGGTTTCTCGATGTTGCTGATGCCGTTCGGGCCGCCGGTGATGTCGGTCAGGTTGCGCAGGAACAAACGGATGATTTCGCCAAAGCCCAGGGTCACGATTGCCAGGTAGTCGCCGCGCAAACGCAGCACCGGGAAGCCCAGCAGGAAGCCGAAGGTTGCAGCCATCATCCCGGCGATCGGCAGGCAGATCCAGAAGCTCAGGCCGAAGTAATGGGACAGCAGCGCGTAGCTGTAGGCACCGACGGCGTAGAAGCCGACGTAACCCAGGTCCAGCAGACCGGCCAGGCCCACCACGATGTTCAGGCCAAGGCCCAGCATCACGTAGATCAGGATCAGCGTGGCGATGTCCACCGCACCGCGAGAACCGAAGAACGGCCACACCAGTGCCACGACGATCAGGGCCAGCACGATCCAGCGCTGGGTGGTCGGCAGGGTCAGGAAGTTGCTGGCCTTGGCCGGGATCACTGGCAGGCCGGGCGAAGCTTTCCAGACTGCGCTGATCTGCGTGCTGAACAGCACGCGCAGGAACATCAGTACCGAACACACGGCGATGGCCGCCAGGGTGGCGGGGCTGGTGCCGTGCACTTCGAGGTTGATGCCGACGATGGTCAGTTTAAGACCGAGTACCGGATAGGCCACGGCCCAGACCAGCAGGGCGCTGAAGAGCGCCGATTTGAGATGCCTAGTCATACTTTCTCAACCTCCGGGCGGCCCAGGATGCCGGTCGGCCGGAATAACAGAACCAGAACCAACAAGCCGAATGCCACGACGTCCTTGTACTGGTCGCCGAAGATGTCGGCGCCAAAGGCTTCCGCTACGCCCAGCACCAGCCCGCCGAGCATGGCTCCGGGGATGCTGCCGATGCCGCCCAATACCGCGGCGGTGAAGGCTTTGAGGCCCACGAGGAAACCGGCGTTGGGGTTGATCACGCCGTATTGCATGCTCAACAGCACCGCGGCGATGGCCGCCAGGGCCGCACCGATGACGAAGGTCAGGGCGATGATGTTGTTGGTGTTGATGCCCAGCAGGTTGGCCATCTTGATGTCTTCGGCGCAGGCACGGCAGGCGCGACCCAGGCGGGAACGAGAGATGAACAGTGTGAGGCCGAGCATGGCGACCAGGGTCACCACGAACACCACGATTTGCATGTAGGAAATCATCACTTCATGTGCCCCGCCTGGCCCGATGGAAAAGTTGCCCGGGATCAGGTTGGGAATGGATTTGTCCTTGGAGTCTTGCGAAAGCAGTACCGTGTTTTGCAGGAAAATCGACATACCGATGGCCGAAATCAGCGGGATCAGACGGTTGCTGCCGCGCAGGGGGCGGTAGGCGATCCGTTCGATGCTGTAGCCATACGAACTGGTGACCACGATGCTCGCGATGAACGCTGCGGTCATCAATAGCGGGACACTGTCGAGTCCCATCATGCTCAGCCCGGCGATGGCGATGAACGCCACGTAGGAGCCGATCATGTACACCTCGCCGTGGGCGAAGTTGATCATTCCAATGATGCCGTAAACCATCGTATAGCCGATGGCGATCAGGGCATACGTGCTGCCAACGGTCAGGCCGTTAACCAGCTGCTGGAAGAAGTGATAGAGGTCAGGCATTACAGCGCTCCTAAAAACCTGATACGCATTTCACTGGTGGAGTCATTTTCCCGCCTGGGCCCCGTGGATCTGCATCCACTTCGAACACCAGGTTTGCCAGCGAACCGCTGATGACGGTTTTGAGATTTTCAGGTGGGGAGACTGGCGGATCACGCCAGCGCGGCCCAATACATTTAAAACAAAGCCCACGGCACGCCGTGGGCTTTATTGGCAGTCAGTCAGGCCAGGCCTTACTGAGGCGAAGCTTCGGTTTTAGGTTTGCCGAAATGCCATTCGTAAACCACGAACTTGAAGTCTTTCAGGTCGCCATTCTTGTCGAAGCTCAGGTCACCGGTCGGCGTCTTGAAGGTGCCGGCGTGAATGGCTTCGGCCACTTTGGCCGCGTCTTCGCTCTTGGCGGCCTTGATGCCTTCGGCGATCACTTCCACAGCGGAGTAGGACGGGAACACGAACGGACCGCTCGGGTCTTCTTTCTTGGCTTTGAACGCGTCAGCCAGGGCGATGTTGGCCGGATCCTGGTCGAAGGATTTCGGCAGGGTCACCAGCAGGCCTTCGGAAGCATCCTTGGCAATCTGGGAGATCGAGTCGTTACCCACGCCTTCCGGACCCATGAACTTGGCTTTCAGGCCTTTTTCCTGGGATTGACGCAGGATCAGACCCAGTTCCGGGTGGTAGCCGCCGTAGTAGACGAAGTCGACGTTGGCCTGCTTGAGCTTGGCGATGATCGAGGAGAAGTCCTTGTCGCCGGCATTCACGCCTTCGAACACGGCCACTTTCACGCCTTTGGCTTCGAGGGTTTTCTTCACGGCGCTGGCGATGCCTTCACCGTATTGCTGCTTGTCGTGCAGGACCGCAACGGTTTTCGGCTTGACGTGGTCGGCGATGTAGTTGCCGGCCGCAGGGCCTTGGGCGCTGTCCAGGCCGATGGTGCGGAAGATCATTTTGTAGCCGCGAGCGGTGATGTCCGGGCTGGTAGCAGCCGGAGTGATCATGACCACGCCTTCGTCTTCATAGATGTCCGAAGCCGGTTGGGTGGAGCTGGAGCACAGGTGGCCGACCACGAACTTGACGCCGTCGTTGACGACCTTGTTCGCGACCGCGACCGCTTGTTTTGGATCACAGGCGTCATCGTATTCAACGGCTTCAAGCTTTTTGCCGTCGACGCCGCCCTTGGCGTTGATTTGCTCAATGGCCATTTTGGCGCCGCTGAACTGCATGTCGCCGTATTGGGCTACAGGGCCGGTCTTGGGGCCGGCGATGCCGATCTTGATGGTGTCGGCGGCGAACGAATGGCTGGCAACCCCAGCCAGAACCATAGCGGCAAACAGTTTGGAAATCTGCTTAGTAGCCTTAGTCATAGTGCTCCACTCATGCTGTTGTAATTTTTATAGTCCTGGCGCCGTAGCAGCAGAACCGGGTCAGATATCTTGGATATCCTCGCGGAAAATGCCCCCGGCAACTGTACCGGTACAGTGTAGAGCGCCGATTGTTGGCAAGGGAAGCTGGCGCTTGGGGGCAAAACCTGAGGGTGTCGCTTTATTGAAAGAAAAAGTCAGAATGGCGGCGGAGGTTGTCCGGTGATATCGGCAATCCTTGGCTTTCCTGCGCTTTTCAATCGGTACTTCAATTGCTACTGGGTTTTTCTGCCAGACCACCGACGTTATTATTCGCGCCGATTTTCTTTTCCGGACAGGTCCCATGAATCAAGAACCTAGCACCCTCTATGCCAAACTGCTTGGTGAAACCGCATCCATCACCTGGAAAGAGCTGGAGCCGTTCTTCGCCAAGGGTGCCCTATTGTGGGTCGACCCGGCACTGGATTTGATTGCCGCTGCCGAGGCCGTCGCCCAGGACGAAGGTGACAAAGTGGCCGCGTGGCTGGCCGCCGACCAGGTCACCAAGCTGTCTGAAACGCGGGCGCTGGATTTTTTTGAGCGTGATCCGCTGCTTTGGGCGGTGGTGGTTTCTCCGTGGATTATGGTCCAGGAAAGGGCGTCCAATTAATTCGAGCACCAAGTTGGTTCGTGTTTTTTTGCCGGCCGAAAGTGTGTAGGTGAGTAGCGTGATGGCATCCTGCCGTGGTGAAACGCCACAAGGTAGGGTGACGTATACGTAACGGGAACAGTTTATGGGGCAGCCTTGGGGCTGCTTAATTGTTTCTGGATGTTGTTTTGTGGTGTATTCGATACCGCCATCGCGAGCAGGTTCGCTCCCACAGTGGACCGGGTTTCTTCAGGAAAACCCGATCAAATGTGGGAGCGAGCCTGCTCGCTATTAGGGGCGACGCGGTGCTGCGCCTGCCTCAATAAGTCTTGCCAGTATGGTTATTCAAAGAAATAACCTTGGTCTTGCCAATGCGGTGACGGTAGATCTCGCGCAGGTACTTGATGGCCTTCTTCACGCAGTCGCGTGACAGGCGGATGTCGTTGATCGAGACGAACTTGTCTTTGTCGCTGATCAGCTCGCGGTACTTCTTCTCATACATCGGCTTGATCGCATACCAGTTGGTGTCGAGGATTTTTGCCGGGTTTTCGAACTCGTTGAGCAGGTCGTCGATCCGTTCTTCGTCGAAGTCTTCATTGATGATGAAGTCCAGGATCGAGTTGTCCAGGGTGTCGTCGAAACGGTACGGGGTGCGCGCAAAGCAGCGTTTGATAAAGGCCACGATCAGGGTCAGGAAGTCATCCGACAGGCACGGGCTCTTGGCGATCAGGGTGGTCAGCGACAGGTTGGCCGAGGCGCCGATCACCAGCGCGTAACGCTTGAGGGTGGTGTTGGGGAACAGGCTGTTGAGGTGGGTCTTGAGCCGGTTCAGGTCCATGTAGGACAGTTTGTAGTCCTTGGGCAGGGAGACGATGGACACCACCGACGAGCAGTTCTTGAAGAAGTGCAGGTCATGCAGCGCGGCGGCGTCGTAGCCGGAATTCTTGTACTGCTCCAGCGAGGCCCGATAGCGCTTGGATTCAATAGGCAGCAGGCTGATGCCTTCGATGGCCTGGGTGACTTTGTTGAAGTGCGGCAGGTCGATGGAGCGGAAGAACAGGTCGTCGATGTTCAGGCGCGGCGGCTCTTTCTCGAACACCTTGAATTTGTCGCCACTGGGCGCCGGGGTTTCCGGGACCACGGACTCGGCGTAGGCAATTGCTACCGGGCCGGCCAGGCTCATGAACAGGTCGTTGGCGTCCAGGCGAATGGTTTCGCCAATGTCGATGCCGGCACGACGGAAATAGTTCTGGTCGTAGTCGGTGGTCACGGCCTGGGCCGTCAGGATGTTGAAAATCTGTTGGGAGATGTACTGGTTGGCGTGCTTTTCCATGGCATTGACATCAATGTTCTGGATGTTGCCGTCATCGCTTTCTTCGGCGTAGCGCATGATGTCGTTGGAGATCAGCATCATTGCGTTCCAGGGGCGGATACGGCCCATGACGCTGGCTTCGCTGCTGTCTTCGTTGGCGAAGTTGTACGAGAAATCCCATTCTTCCGACAAGTATTTACACAGCAGGCGGCCGGCGTTGATGTGCAGCGCTTCGGACATTTCGCTGCGGTGATCGGAAATGTTCGGCAGCACGCAGATGCCGCTGGTGAAGATCGGCTCGAAGACGAAGGAGTGACCGCTCTTGCTGTCGTGTTCGTCCATCGGCTTGGTGTCGAATGTCTTGTTCATGTACGAGTACTGCTGGGCCAGGCCGAATTCCGAGGCCATGCCCGAACCGGTACCGCCGCCGGCACTGAAGATAGAGAAGTACAGGCGTGACTGGTTGGCCTTGATGCCGCAGCTGTCGATCAGGTACGAGTGGATCATTTTCCAGTCGGGGCTGGAGAAGCGCTGGGTGTCCTTGTTCAGGATGATCTTGGCCAGGTACTGGCCCAGGATTGGCGCGTTACCGGCGCCACCGGCGTGGACTTCCGACAAGTCCATGATTTTCATTTTGCTGTAGTCGCGCAAAAAGCCACTTTTCTCGCCCTTGCGCGAGAAACGGATGCGCCCGGCGATGTCCTTGTCCAAGTCGCCGAGCATCACCAGCGGTTCCACCAGGAACACCGGTTTGCTGGCCTTGTTGGTGCCCAGGCGCAGGTTATTGCGGATCCATTGCGCAGGGCTGTAGCCCTTGTCGCCGTAGTTTTTGTCCTCGGCATTGAACTCGTTGAGGTAGAACTTGCGGGCGTTGTACACCAGTTCCGCCACGTCCAGGGCGATGTTGGAGCCGCAGCGCCCCAGGCCAATCAGGCACACCGACGGAAACTCCTGCTGGTCTCGTTCGCTTTCATCGTCCACCAAGTGCGGCGGGCGCGGGAACACGCTGTCGCGCAGGCCGTCGAGGTTGTCGAGGATACGGTCGGTGTTGGTTTCGGTGAAATACAGATATTGCTGAGTCGACAGGGGTCGCGAGTTGCTCGATGGTTTCGGGGCTTGAGGGCCATTGGCGGCCGGGCTCAGGGTCAGATCGGATACTGCAGTGGCTGTTTTTTTTGAGGTCATTGTGCGCCATATGCCTGAACTGGTTGGCTCGATGATCGCTGTCATCGAACCATCGCGGATGGGAGCTCGCGTCCTTGAAGGCGCGAATGTCGGCCCAAGCGTTCAGGGCAGCAGCCTGAGCAGCGCTCGGGAGAATCTTTCTTAATCATTTGGAGTCGGCCATTGTCCGACGATCTTTAATCAAGAACAGGCAAAATGATGGCAATTGTTGCAGGAAAATGACGGGCATCAAGAAGCACGCCGCTCGCCATGGACGGGTATCAGCCTTGCGAATGATTGGAGACAGCCCACGCGCGGCTGTCTAGATTGCAGAGGCAGGGCTCGGTTGCTTCGCCGTTGCCCCATAACAATAAGAGACGGACCCATGCAGAACTCGACCCAAGCGGCGAATGCCTGGCGCATTCTGTTCCTGCTGTTTCTGGCCAACCTGTTCAACTTCTTCGATCGCACCATCCCGGCGATTATCATCGAGCCGATCCGCATGGAGTGGAGCCTCAGCGACTTCCAGATCGGCATCATCGGCACTGCCTTCACCATCGTCTACGCCATCGCCGGGCTGCCGCTGGGACGCATGGCCGATACCGGTTCGCGCAGCAAATTGATGGGCTGGGGGCTGGCCACTTGGAGCGCGCTGACGGCGGTCAATGGCCTGGTGGGCAGTTTCTGGGCGTTTCTGGTGGTGCGCATGGGCGTGGGGATCGGTGAGGCCAGTTACGCGCCGGCGGCCAACTCGCTGATCGGCGATCTGTTCCCGGCCCATCGTCGGGCGCGGGCCATGGGCATCTTCATGCTGGGCCTGCCGCTGGGGCTGCTGCTGGCGTTCTTCACCATCGGTGCGATGGTCAAGGCCTTTGACAGCTGGCGCGCGCCGTTCTTTATTGCGGCGGTGCCGGGGCTGGTCCTGGCGTTGTTCATGTTTTTCATCAAGGAGCCCAAGCGCGGCGCGGCGGAAACCGTGCCAGTGTCCCAGGAAAAAGTCGACAGGCCTATTCGTCGGGTGCTGGCGATTCCGACTTTTCTGTGGCTGGTGCTGGCCGGGCTGTGTTTCAACTTCGCCACCTATGCCTGCAACTCATTTCTGGTGCCGATGCTGCAGCGTTACTTCCTGATGCCGCTGCACGAAGCGGCAGTGGCCACCGGGATCATGGTGGGTGTGACCGGGTTGTTTGGGTTGACCCTGGGTGGCTGGATCGCCGACAAGATTCATCAACGGGTGCCCAGCGGTCGTCTGCTGTTTGCCGCGTTCAGCCTGGTCATCTCCACGGCCACCACCGCTTGGGCGTTGCATGCCGGGCGGATTGAAATCGGCGTGTTCGTTGCGGTGTTCAGTGTCGGCTGGCTGTTTGCCTATACCTTCTATACCTGTGTGTACACGGCGATCCAGGACGTGGTCGAACCGCGCCTGCGGGCCACGGCAATGGCGTTGTTCTTTGCGGGGCTGTACCTGCTCGGCGGCGGCCTGGGGCCGGTGGTGGTGGGCGGCCTGTCCGATTACTTCGCCCGCACGGCCATGGTCGCAGCCGGTGCCCCGCAGATGAGCGAAGCGTTCAAGGCCATCGGCCTGCACGACGCGATGTACCTGATCCCGGTGGCGCTGTTCATGACCCTGGTGTTCCTGTTCCTGGCATCGCGCTGTTTCGTACGCGATGCCAAGCGGATGAAGGAGGGGATGAGCGCGGTGGTGGAGCCGGGTGCGGTAGCTGCGACGGCTTGATAGCAATCTGTGGGAGCAAGCTTTGCTCCCACAAATCCCTCACCACAGGTTTTTTGTGCATTCTGGCTATCGAATCTTTTCATCGCGCCCGCGAAGCAAGCGGTCGGGCATCGCAGCTGCCGCCGCGAGTCCCAGCAGTGACACTGCTGCGCTGATCAGCAGCAGATGCCGGAACGTCGTCTGCAATTCCTGGCGCAAAGCGTTCTGCGCCGGGCCCGGTGCGGCGTTCAGGCCGTCCAGCAGCACATTGCCGGAATGTCCCTCACCGATCAGCGATGGACCGGCGAGCTGAGCGAAGCTTGAATCCTGTAGCAAGGCCAGCAGCAACGCCGACATCAGCGCCACACCCACCGCGCCGCCAAGGGAGCGGAACAGGTTGGTGGTGCTGGTGGCGACGCCGATGTCCCGTTGTTGCACCGAGTTCTGAGAACCCACCAATGAAGTGGGAAACTGCAGGCCCGAGGCGATGCCGCTGAGCAGCATGAACAGGCTGCTGAGCCAGAATGCACTGGGCGGGGTGAAGGCCATGCCGAGGATGGCGAACGGAAAAAGCAGGGCGCCGCTCAGGATGATCGGTTTGTAGCGACCCGTGACCGAGGTGCGGCGCCCGCCGAAATAAGCGCCTATGGGCAACCCCATCGCCAACGGCAACAAGTGCAACGCCGCGCTGTCGGCACCGGCACCGGTGACGCTCTGAAAGCGTAACGGCACCAACACCGTCAGGGAGATCGCCTGGAAGCTGGTGAAGAACACCGTGCACCAGCACAACACCGCGCTGCGGTTGACGAACAGGTGCATCGGCAACAATGGCTCTGGGGCGCGGCGCTCATGCCAGACGAACAACCCCAGCGCCACCACCGCGCCACCCAGCAGCCCCAGTACTTCGCGGCTGTGCCAGGCATGACCCTGGCCGATCTGGGTGATACCCAGCAGCAGCGCGGTCAGGCCGATGATCAGCAACACGGTGCCCAGGTAATCGATGATCGGCGTGCGTTGCGGCACCGACAACCCCACCAGGACACGCCGGGCCACCAGCCAGGCGCCCAGGCCCAGCGGCAGGTTGATCCAGAACACCCAGCGCCACGACAGGTATTGGGTCATGTAGCCGCCCAGCACTGGCCCGGCCACGCTGGCCAGTGCGTACATACCGCTGAAATACCCCTGATAGCGGCCGCGCTCGCGAGGCGGCACGATGTCGCCGATGATCGCCTGGCTCACGGAAATCATCCCGCCGGCCCCGATGCCCTGGAGAATCCTCGCCAGCACCAGTTGCTCCATGCTTTGCGCCAGCCCACAAAATAGCGAAGCCAGGGTGAACAGGCCCATGCCGAACAACATCAGCCGCCGTCGGCCATAGAGGTCGCCGAGTTTGCCGTAGATCGGCACCGCCACGGTCATCGCGACCATGTAGCCGGAAATGACCCAGGCCAACAGGCTGACGTCCTTGAACTGTGCGGAGATGGCCGGCATCGAGACGGCGACGATGGTCTGGTCCAGCGCGCCGAGGAAAATCGCCAGCATCAGGGACACCAGCACGCTGCGAATGGCCGGCTTCGGGGTTTGAGGCGTATTGAGCTGAGTCAAGGCAGAACCTGCGGGCATCACGCCGAGGAGGCGAATGGGACGGAGCCCGCAGTTTAAGTCGATAGTCGGCTATTCGATAGCCTCATAAGGAAGTCCGACGTAATTTTCTGCAATGGTTTTTCGACCGGCTTCAGAGTCGACGAAATACTCCAGTTCCGCTTCACTGATGCGCTGGCTGAAGGCGTCGTTGTCGTCGAAGCGGTGCAGCATCGAGGTCATCCACCAAGAGAAACGCTCGGCTTTCCAAACGCGCCGCAGGCAGATGGCTGAATATTTTTCCAGCAAATCCACACGGCCGTCGCGATAGACCTTGAGCAGAATGTTGAACAGCGTACTGACGTCGCTGGCCGCCAGGTTCAACCCCTTGGCACCGGTGGGCGGGACGATGTGGGCCGCGTCGCCCACCAGGAACATCCGGCCGTACTGCATGGGCTCGACCACGAAGCTGCGCAGCGGCGCAATGCTCTTCTCGATGGATGGACCGGTCACCAGCGCTTCGGCCAGATCAACGGGCAGGCGGTTTTTCAGTTCGTCCCAGAAGCGCTCGTCTGGCCAGTCGGCCACTTGCTCCTCGGCAGGCACTTGCACGTAATAACGGGTACGGGTCTTGGAGCGCATGCTGCACAGGGCAAAACCGCGTTCGTGCCGGGCGTAGACCAGTTCTTCGTGAACGGGCGGGGTGTCGGCCAGGACGCCGAGCCAGCCGAACGGGTAGACCCGCTCGAAGACCTTCAGTTTTTCCGCGGGAATGGACTGTCGCGCCACGCCGTGGAAACCGTCACAACCGGCAATGTAATCGCAGTCCAGGCGCCAGGTTTCACCCTCGTGCTCGAAGGTCACGAAGGGTTGGTCGGTTTGCATGTCGTGGGGCTGGGCATTGCCGGCCAGGTAAAACGTCCGGGCGCCGGCGGCTTCACGAGCGGCCATCAAGTCACGGGTCACTTCGGTCTGGCCGTAGATCATGACGTTTTTACCGCCGGTCAGCCCCTTGAGGTCGATGTGCACCCGGCGACCGTTGAGCGCCAGCTCAAAGCCGTCATGGGGCAGGCCTTCGGCGTCCATGCGCTGGCCGACGCCGGCCTGGCGCAGCAATTGGACCATACCTTGCTCCAGTACACCGGCGCGGATGCGGCTCAGCACGTAGTCCGGGGTCTGGCGTTCGAGGATGACAGTGTCGATTCCGGCGTTGTGCAGCAACTGGCCAAGCAGCAACCCGGAGGGGCCGGCACCAATAATGGCAACTTGAGTTTTGAGCGTTTTCATTGTTGTTAGGACTCACACTAAGCACACGACCAGAGTCGGTGTTGATTGTTATGGACCGAGTGCTTGCATTTTTCGCTTGCGGGCCTGTCAATTGAAGGGGAAAACTGAGCCGATACCTGTACTTTCTGCCAATTGGTGCGATTATCGCCCGCAACCCCAGGCCCGGATCCACGTTATGAAAAAACCTGACCTGCCCCCGATCCCGGTGTTCAAGCTTTACGGCGAAAGCCAGGACTGGCCGACTCCGGATCTGCTGCACTGCGAAACCATTTCCAAGCGCAGCCGCGAGCACCAGTGGGAAATAAAACCCCATCGGCATGCTGATCTTTGCCAGTTGTTATTTGTCTTCAAGGGCCAGGCAGAGCTGGAAATCGAAGGCCAGCGCACGCAACTCGACGAGCCGACGGTGCAGATCCTGCCGCCACTGTCGGTGCATGGCTTTCGTTTTTCCGAAGATGTGGAAGGTTACGTGGTGACCCTGGCGGCGCCGTTGGTGACGCACCTGCAATCGCAGCTGGGCCATTCGGTGAACATCCTGGCCCAGGCCGAAAGTTACCCGGCTGGTGAGAACGCCGTATACCTCAACAGCCTGTTCAGTGCTCTGCAGGCTGAGTACGTCGGCCATCAACCGGCCCGGGAAATGCTGATGCATGCGTTGGTCAGCGTGATCATGGTCTGGGTCAGCCGCCAAGTGATGCAACGGCGTACCTCGAGCCAGCGCCCGCAACGGGCCCGGGAATACCTCAACGGGTTCATTCAGTTGGTGGAAGAAACCTATCGTCAGCACGTCAAGGTCGAAGACCTGGCCCATCGCCTGGGTATTTCCGTGTCGCACCTCAACGGCACCTGCCGCGAGTTGGCGGGGCAACCGGCGTTGCAGATCATGCATGAGCGACAATTGCTGGAAGCCAAGCGGCTGCTGACCTACACCGGCATGACCATTTACGAGATTTCCGAAATGCTCGGGTTTTCCGACCCGACCAACTTCACCCGGCTGTTTCGCCGGCGCGTCGGTATCTCGCCCAAGGCGTTCCGGGACCGGCTCAAGGCCGATCAGCAGGACGACTGAGTACGCTTCAACGCAAGGCGTTCAGGGTCGCGTTGTGGGGGATGCAACGTTCGAAGTTGCAACTGGCGTATTCGCGGGGCAGTTGCCTGGCCTGCTCGACCCGGTAGGCCGCGGTGCCATACAGCGCAAGCGTGGCGGTGCAGGTGACGAAAATGGCGAGGCGTCTTCTTGTTTTAATGTTCATGGCGGTGACCTCTGAACGAATACCCGGGGGTACTACATTGAGCATAGGTCAGCGCCGATGAGTTGCCAGTCAAACAGGTACGGGATGTAACCCGATATTCAGGACACTGATAACCCCTAATGTGGGAGCGAGCCTGCTCGCGATGACGGCGGCACATCCAGCATCAATGCAAGCTGAGCCTGCGCCATCGCGAGCAGGCTCGCTCCCACAGGGGGATCACGGTGTTCTGTTGGGCGGGTTATTCCAGATGCTCAGGCTTTACCGGATCACCCGACTTCACGCCCAGTAGCTTGCGCACGTCTTCGAACATTTCGTCGTAGTACTTGTGCATCGAGCCGATGCTGGCAGTCTTGGGCAGGCCATATTTCTGTGCAATGCGCGTGGCGTGGCGAGCGAAGTCGAAGGCCTGGTCCTTGGCCAGGAAAAAGGTCTCGTCCAGAGTGTTGTCCTCGACCGTGCCGTGCACCCGGAACGACATCCCTTGGCCTTCCTTGGGATCCTGGGCAACCGCGTAGTCAATGCACAGGTTGTAGTTGAAATCATCCTTGTTCAGCGCGTGGCGTTCCATATGCAGGTGACCGGGTTCGAACGTGGCCATAAACGACTTTCCTTCGAAGGCATGGGAGTAGGGCAGACCGTGGATCTGCCCGGTAAGTTTCCTGTTATCGATAAGTAATGCCAGGTGTCGCCGTGCTGATGCGGGTGCCGGCCGTGCCCTGGACGATAGCGTTGATGTCCGAGAGTGAACCAATCACCGCGACCTTGCCAGTGTTGCGGGCAAATTCACAGGCTGCCTGCACCTTTGGCCCCATGGAGCCAGCGGCGAAACCGAGTTTTTCCATGGCGTCGGGGTGGGCCTGGGCGATGGCTTTCTGGGTCGGCTTGCCGAAGTCGATGAAGGCGGCGTTGACGTCGGTGGCGATCACCAGCAGATCGCTTTCAAGCTGCTCGGCCAGCAGTGCCGAGCAGAGGTCCTTGTCGATCACCGCTTCCACGCCTTGCAACTTGCCGTTGGCGTCGTACTTGGTCGGAATGCCGCCACCGCCGGCGCAGATCACGATGCTGCCTTTTTCCAGCAGCCACTTGATCGGGCGAATTTCAAAGATGCGCTTGGGCCGTGGGCTGGCGACCACACGGCGGAACTTGTCGCCGTCCGGGGCGATGGCCCAGCCTTTTTCGGCGGCCAGTTTCTGCGCTTCTTCCTGGCTGTAGACCGGGCCGATGGGTTTGGTGGGGTTTTGGAACGCCGGGTCGTTGGCGTCCACTTCAACCTGGGTCAACAGCGTTGCGAACGGCACTTCGAAGTCCAGCAGGTTGCCCAGTTCCTGTTCGATGATGTAGCCGATCATGCCTTCGGTTTCGGCGCCGAGCACGTCCAGCGGATAAGGTGTGACCGAGGTGTAGGCCGCCGCCTGCAGCGACAGCAGACCGACCTGTGGGCCGTTGCCGTGGGCGATGACCAGCTCGTTGCCGGGGTGGATTTTCGCGATCTGTTCGGTCGCGGTGCGGATGTTGCTGCGTTGGTTGTCTGCGGTCATGGGTTCACCCCGACGCAGAAGGGCGTTTCCGCCCAGGGCAACGACGATGCGCATGGTGTTGTCCTTCTCACAAAGAAGTAACGGGCAACCTGCTCACCTGTGGGAGATGGCCTGTGAGAGCAAGGCCTTACTCCCAGATATCTGCTTCTACAGAGAGAGCAAGCTGTGTTGGGTTCTAGATATCTGCCAGCGCCGACACCAGGATCGCCTTGATGGTGTGCATGCGGTTTTCCGCTTGCTCGAAGGCGATGTTGGCCGGCGATTCGAAGACCTCTTCGGTCACTTCCACGCCGTTGGCCAGGTTCGGATAGCGGGCGGCGATGTCCTGGCCGACCTTGGTTTCGCTGTTGTGGAATGCTGGCAGGCAGTGCATGAACTTCACCCGGGGGTTGCCCGAGGCTTTCATCATTTGCGCGTTGACCTGGTACGGCAGCAATTGCTCGATGCGCTCGTCCCAGGCTTCCACCGGCTCGCCCATGGACACCCAGATGTCGGTGTGGATGAAGTCCACGCCCTTGACCGCCTCTTTCGGGTCTTCGGTGATGGTGATGCGTGCACCGCTTTCGACGGCGAAGGCCTGGCACTGATCGATGAAATCCTGGTGCGGCCACAGGGCTTTCGGCGCGCCGATGCGCACGTCCATGCCAAGCTTGGCGCCGATCATCAGCAGCGAGTTGCCCATGTTGTAGCGAGCGTCGCCCAGGTAGGCGTAGCTGATGTCATGCAGCGGTTTGTCGCTGTGTTCGCGCATGGTCAGGGTGTCGGCGATCATTTGTGTAGGGTGGAATTCGGCGGTCAGGCCGTTGAACACCGGCACCCCGGCAAATTTGGCCAGTTCCTCGACGATTTCCTGTTCGAAGCCACGGTACTCGATGGCATCGAACATCCGACCCAGCACCCGGGCAGTGTCTTTCATGCTTTCTTTGTGACCGATCTGCGACGACACCGGGTCGATGTAGGTGACGTGGGCACCCTGGTCATGGGCCGCGACCTCGAAGGCGCAGCGGGTGCGAGTCGAAGTTTTCTCGAAGATCAGCGCGATGTTCTTGCCCTTGAGGTGCGCCTGTTCGGTGCCGGTGTATTTGGCACGCTTGAGGTCGCGGGACAGGTCCAGCAGGTAGTGCAGCTCGCGGTTGGTGTGGTGCATCAAACTCAGCAGGCTGCGGTTGCGCATGTTGAAAGCCATGATGTGGATCTCCTTGGGTTTCGGTTATCCCCAGGGCCGGAGTTGGGTAAACGCCGGCCCTGGCTCTAAGGTCAGTAATCGATAGGGTCGCGAACGATCGGGCAGGTCATGCAATGGCCGCCGCCACGGCCTCGGCCCAGTTCGCTGGCGCTGATGGTAATGACTTCCACTCCGGCCTTGCGCAGCAGAGTGTTGGTGTAGGTGTTGCGGTCGTAGCCGATCACCACGCCCGGCTCCAGGGCCACCACGTTGTTGCCGTCGTCCCATTGCTCGCGCTCGGCGGCGAAGCTGTTGCCACCGGTTTCCACCACGCGCAGCGCCGGCAGCTTGAGGGCGGCGGCCACGGTGTCGAGGAAGCTGCTTTCTTCACGGCGTACGTCAATGCCGCCGGGTTTGCTTTCGTCAGGGCGCAGGGAGAACGCGACGATCTGGCTCACCACTTCCGGGAAAATCGTCACCAGGTCGCGGTCGCAGAAACTGAACACGGTGTCCAGGTGCATGGCCGCGCGGGATTTTGGCAGGCCGGCGACGATCACCTGCTCCACGGCGTTGTTTTTGAACAGGTTCAGCGCCAATTGGCCGATGGCCTGGCGGGACGAGCGTTCGCCCATGCCGATCAGCACCACGCCGTTGCCAATGGGCATCACGTCGCCGCCTTCGAGGGTCGCGCTGCCGTGGTCCTGGTCCGGGTCGCCGTACCAGATCTGGAAGTCAGCGTTGGTGAACTCGGGGTGGAATTT
Organism: Pseudomonas sp. LBUM1664; assembly: GCF_059695895.1. Lineage (NCBI taxonomy): Bacteria > Pseudomonadati > Pseudomonadota > Gammaproteobacteria > Pseudomonadales > Pseudomonadaceae > Pseudomonas > Pseudomonas sp. LBUM1664. Next base: position 1,496,961 of record NZ_CP166791.1, read on the forward strand.
GTAGATGGCGCTGGCCAGCAGGGTTTCCTGGCGTCGCGCCGGCCAGTACATCGGGTTCAGCGTTACGCCGCCGTAGATCCAGCAGGTGGTGTCGCGGGTGAACTGGGTGTTGGGCAGCGGCGGCAGGATGAAGCTGGAATGCCCGAGGAAATCGCGGAACATCTGGATGGTCTTGCCACCGAAGCTGTCTGGCAGGTCATCGGCCGAGACGCCGCCGATCAGGAATTCGGCGATCTTGCGTGGCTCCAGGCTGCGCAGCCACGAGTCGACTTCATGCACCAGGCCCAGACCTACCGAGTTGGGAGTGATCTTGCGGTGCAGGATCCAGTCCAGGGCCTCGGGGATGGCGACGATGTCGGTCAACAGGTTGTGCATTTCCAGTACGTCGATGCCACGTTCGCGCATCTTGGTGACGAAATCGAAATGGTCGCGCTTGGCCTGGTTGACCCACAGCACGTCGTCGAACAGCAGTTCATCGCAGTTGTTCGGGGTCAACCGCTGGTGGGCCAAGCCTGGGGAACACACCAAGACTTTACGTAATTTACCGGCTTCGGAATGAACGCCGTACTTCACTTTTTCCGTGGTCATTACAAATCCTCCAGATAAACAATCAGCCAGTTACAAAGTCAGGAAGCCGTCGTAGAGCCCGTAGGCAGCCACCAGGGCGCCCGCGATCACTGCGGCGAAAATCAGCTTCTCGACAGCGGTGAAAATCGGTTTGCCCAACTCGTGCTTGGCCTTGGCGAACAGGATCGCGCCGGGGGCGTAGAGCAGGGCGGAGAGCAGCAGGTACTTGATCCCGCCGGCATACAGCAGCCACACAGCATAGATCAGGGCGATGGCGCCGATGATCAGGTCCTTGCGGCGCTCGGCCAGGGCGTTCTCATAGGTTTCGCCGCGCACTGCCAGCAGCAGCGCGTAGGCCGCCGACCACAGGTACGGCACCAGGATCATCGAAGTGGCGAGGTAGATCAGCGACAGGTAAGTGCTGGCCGAGAACAGGGTGATGATCAGAAACAGCTGGACCATCGCGTTGGTCAGCCACAGGGCATTGGCCGGTACGTGATTGGCGTTTTCGCGGCGAAGGAACGCCGGCATGGTGTGGTCCTTGGCGGCGGCGAACATGATCTCGGCGCACAGCAGTACCCAGGACAGCAGGGCGCCGAGCAGCGAAATGATCAGGCCAACGCTGATCAGCACCGCGCCCCAGTGGCCGACCACGTGCTCCAGCACTGCGGCCATGGAGGGGTTCTGCAGCTTCGCCAGTTCCGGCTGGGTCATGATCCCCAGGGACAGCACATTCACCAGCACCAGGAACAGCAACACGGTGATGAAACCGATCACGGTGGCCTTGCCCACGTCCGAGCGTTTTTCGGCGCGGGCCGAGAAAATACTCGCGCCCTCAATGCCAATGAACACCCACACGGTGACCAGCATCATGTGGCGCACCTGGTTCATCACGCTGCCCAGGTCCGGGTTTTTCAGGCCCCAGATGTCGGCGGTGAAAATATCCAGCTTGAAGGCGAACACCGCGATCAGCACAAACAGTACCAGCGGTACGATTTTGGCGACCGTGGTGACCAGGTTGATGAACGCTGCCTCCTTGATGCCGCGCAGTACCAAGAAATGCACGGCCCACAGCAGGACCGACGCGCCGATCACCGCCGCGACGGTATTACCCTCACCAAAAACCGGGAAGAAGTAGCCCAGGGTGCTGAACAGCAACACGAAGTAGCCGACGTTGCCCAGCCAGGCGCTGATCCAGTAGCCCCAGGCCGATGAAAAGCCCATGTAATCGCCGAACCCTGCCTTGGCGTAGGCGTAGACGCCGCCATCCAGATCAGGTTTACGATTGGCCAGGGTCTGAAACACGAAGGCCAGGGTCAGCATGCCCACGGCGGTAATCGCCCAGCCGATCAATACGGCCCCGACATCAGCACTGGCGGCCATGTTTTGTGGCAGGGAAAAGATTCCGCCGCCAATCATCGAGCCGACTACCAGCGCGACTAGCGCACCTAAACGAAGTTTTCCGGGGGTGTCAGACATTACATGACTCCAATGCAGGAGAAGAGAGTTATCAGCGTAAGTCGATTAGCAACTTCGATAGCTGATCTAGATCAGTGCAGGGCAACAATGCCATGTGAATGAATTACTTAACGACCCATTCCGGGGAATTGAAGTTGGCAGGGAAGGCCCGTTTCAGAGCGCTTGCTCAAGGATGAGGTCAGTATTAATTCCCTTGTGTTGGGACTGTTCACGCTAGTTGGTTTTTACCGACTGGCAAATATAGGTGTAGGGCGTTTTCATGACAGAATGAATCAGCTGCATTGATGCGTTCGGTCATGGCCGCGTTAATAAACTCAAAAACTTTGAGTGGGTGTCGTTATTCTAAAATGTTATGACGCCTTATCGACTTAATTAATCGCGAGACCCATATGGCGCAGCCATTACAAAAGCTACGACTCGGCGCACTGATCGCACTGGTGGTGGGTTCGATGATTGGCGGCGGAATCTTTTCCCTGCCGCAAAACATGGCGGCCCGGGCCGACGTCGGTGCGGTGCTGATCGGTTGGGCAATTACCGCGGTGGGCATGTTGACCCTGGCCTTCGTGTTCCAGACCCTGGCCAATCGCAAGCCGGAACTGGACTCGGGTGTGTATGCCTACGCCAAGGCCGGGTTCGGTGACTACATGGGTTTTTCATCGGCCTGGGGTTATTGGATCAGCGCGTGGCTGGGCAACGTCGGCTACTTCGTGTTGCTGTTCAGCACCCTGGGGTATTTCTTTCCGGTGTTCGGTCAAGGCAACACGCCGGTGGCCATCGCTTGTGCATCGTTGCTGCTGTGGGCGGTGCATTTTCTGGTGCTGCGGGGAATCAAGGAAGCGACCTTCATTAATCTGGTGACCACCGTCGCCAAGGTCGTGCCGCTGGTGATGTTCATCGTCATCGCCGCCGTGGCGTTCAAGGCCGAAGTGTTTACCCGTGATATCTGGGGGGCGATGAACCCGGACCTGGGCAGCGTGATGGATCAGGTGCGCCACATGATGCTAGTGACGGTGTTCGTCTTCATCGGTATCGAAGGGGCCAGCGTGTACTCGGCGCGGGCGGAAAAACGCGCGGACGTCGGACGGGCCACGGTCATCGGGTTCATCGGGGTGCTGGCGCTGCTGGTGCTGGTGAACGTGTTGTCGCTGGGAATCATGAGCCAGCCGGAACTGGCGCAGCTGCAGAATCCGTCTCTGGCCGGAGTGCTGGAACACGTTGTTGGGCCTTGGGGCGCATTGCTGATCAGCCTGGGCTTGGCGGTGTCGCTGCTCGGTGCGCTGCTGTCCTGGGCGTTGCTGTGCGCGGAAATCCTTTACGCCACCGCCCGGGACAAGACCATGCCGGCGTTTTTGACCAAGGAGAACGCCAACCACGCGCCGGTCAACGCGCTGTGGCTGACCAATGGGATGATCCAGATTTTTTTGCTGATCACACTGTTTTCCGCTGGCACCTATACCAGTCTGATCTACCTTGCCTCGTCGATGATCCTGGTGCCGTATCTGTGGTCAGCGGCCTATGCGGTGCTGCTTTGTGCGCGGGGCGAAACCTACGAACAGGCCTCGGCCCGACGCATGCAAGACCTGTGCGTTGGCGGCGTCGCCCTGTGTTATGCGGTGTGGCTGCTGTATGCCGGCGGAGTGAAATACCTACTGTTGTCGGCGTTGTTGTATGCGCCGGGGGTGGTCCTGTTTGCCCAGGCCAAGCGTGAGCAGGGACAGCCGTTGTTCACTCATATGGAAAAGGGGATTTTTGCTTGTGTAGTGGCGGGGGCGGGGATGGCGGCTTATGGGTTGTACAGTGGAGTTCTGGCGTTGTGAGGCGAAGGTCAATGGACCCGGTTATTGTGGCGAGGGAGCAAGCTCCCTCGCCACAGGTTCCGGTTTCTATCTGGCATTGAGGCCTTTGCCCGCCTATCACCACTGTGCCCGATGAGCCCCCAGTTCGGCGGCCGGCAAGGCCCACTGCAATGGCGTGCCGGTGATTTTCAGCGGCACTTTCAACCGATGAGCCGGGCCCCATGGGGTCTGTTCGACCAGCAATCCCTGATCGTGGTCGTCCTCGGGCCGCAACGCGGTCTGGGCCCCGGCGCCATGCTCGATCAACAGCTTCGCCGTGCGTGCCAGTGACAGGCGTGCCGAGCCGCCGCGACCGCTCTCCAGGCGCCTGGACAACAACACAATGGCGCTGGCCGCCATCAGGTATCCGGTGCCATGGTCCAGCGCCTGCACTGGCAGCGGCGTCGGTTTGTCTGTCTGTTTCCAGGTCATGCCAGCTTCGGCGATGCCGCTGCTCATCTGTACCAGGCTGTCGAAGCCGCGACGGTTCTGCCACGGGCCGCTCCAGCCGTAGGCGTTGAGGCTGACATCGATCAGGCCCGGGGCGATTTTCTGGCGTTGTTCGGCGCCGTAGCCCAGGCGTTCCAGTGCGTCGGCGCGGTAGCCGTGCAGGAGGATGTCAGCGTCCTTGAGCAACGCCTCGAACGCGGCGCGGTCGTGAGGCTGATGCAGGTCGAGGCGGGCGCAGCGTTTGCCAAGGGTGACTTCGGGCACCACTCCGGGTTCGTCCCAGGTTGGCGGGTCGATACGCATGACGTCGGCCCCCAGGCCTGCAAGGAAGCGGCTGGCGATCGGGCCGGCCAGCACGCGGGTCAGGTCCAGTACCTTGAGGCCCGCCAGTGGCTGGGCGATGGAGCCGAGCCAGGGTTTGGCTGGTTCTTCGGCGGTTTTGGACAGCTGCACCAGCGGCTCGGCATTCACCGCCATGCCTTGGGGGTGAGCCTGCCACGCTTGCCACGAACGCATTTGGGCGGCGCAACCGCCGGCGTCGACCAGCGCTTGTTCCAGTTCGGCTTTGTTCCAGCGCGCCACCTTGGTCGTCATGCCGGCGCGGTCGGTGCACGTGCCGAGGACTTTTTGCGCCGCAAGTCGATGATGAGGGGCGTTGGTGTGCAGGCGAATCCAGCCGTCGGCGGTGGCGTAGTCGCCGGCCACCGGGTCCCACATGGGCGGCACGGCCCAGCCGATGGGTCGCAGGGAGGTGGAGAACCAGAACGAGGCCAGGCGCTGGTCGACTTCAAGAGGCGGCAGGCGGCCGGTTTGCTGGCGGATGAGTTCGGCGGTGGCCTGACCTGCCGCGGCGATGCTGGCGCAGGCCAGCTCCGTGACGGCGAACGCCGAGGGCAGGGTGCCGTTGCCGGTGAAAGAGAGTGGGGTGGCGGGCAAGCCGAGGGTGGCTTGAACGGTTGTGAGCAGGTCAGTCATCGCGGGCCCTCCGGATTTGAGAGGACGAGCATAGATCAAATGGGTTTTATTCGTGGCCGCTGCACGACCCAGCGTGAGCAAGCTTCCTCGCCACAGGGCGTGACCAGATCCACAGGTTGCCCAGGCCCATGCCGACCAGGGCCAGGTAAACCGGCCAGCCGTGGTTGAGCGTCGCCAGCATCAGCCCGGCGCAGAGCAGCATGCTGATTGTGGCGCCGACCTTGGCTCGACGCGGGATGACCTTGCCGTTGCGCCAGTTGTGCAACATCGGCCCGAATAGCCGATGGTTCTCCAGCCAGGCGCTCAGGCGTGGCGAACTGCGGGTCGCGGCCCAGGCGGCCAGCAGAATGAACTCGGTCGTCGGTAAGCCGGGCACGACGATGGCGACCAGGCCGATGGCCAGGCTCACGTAGGCCAGCAGGCCGAAGAGCAGTTGGGCGGTTTTTGAGGGACGGTTCATGTTTTTTGTTCAGGCATGCGTTTTCCCAAGAGGTACCATCGATTTTGTTTCCATTGCTATCCCTGTGGGAGCGAGCCTGCTCGCGATAGCGGTGTATCAGTCAATACCCAGATGAATGACACTCCGTCATCGCGAGCAGGCTCGCTCCCACAATGGAAAATGGTCGCTCAGGAAACGGTGTTCAGGCGAGGTCCTCCACATAGGCCTGTTCCAGCAGCACAGTAAACCGGTTGAAGGCGTCCAGCGCGCCTTTGTCCGCTTCGGCTTCTTGCTGTTCGGTGAAGGTCAGGTCGTCGAGGGTACGGGTAAAGGTTTTCCAGCCTTCAGCGCGGCCGCCCACCGGTTCTGCCAGGTGACGGGCGCCGAAGGTTTCACTCAGCCCCAGGCCCACGGCGCGCTTGATCAAAAACGCCGCGCCGAGTTTGGAGCCTTCGGAAACGAAGAGCCAGCCCAGGGCTTCGGCCTGGGTCGGGTTTTTCACCGCGCCGGCCACCGGTGCCGGCACTTCGGTGTCCAGGTCCGCCAGGTCGGCCTTGGCCGCATCGGCACGGCAGCGGGCGGGCAGGTCGGGAATCAGCGCGGTCAGTTGCACGTCGTTGTACAGCGCCACCAGTTCCGACTGGAACAGGTACTGCGCGACGACGAAGCGGGCGAAGCTGGCCGGCGTTTCGAACGGGGCGTATGCCTTGACCAACGCGTCGAGCTTGCTGTGGGGCTCGTGGGTGATCTGGTTCAGGCGCTGGGACCGTAAAGCGGGAGGCTGGGTATTCATGAGCATTCCTACGAGTGAAAACAGGTCCAGTGAAAAACTGTGGCGAGGGAGCTTGCTCCCGCTCGGTTGCGTAGCGACCGTAAAATCTGGGGCCTGCTGCGCAGTCCAGCGGGAGCAAGCTCCCTCGCCACAGGGGTATGGGTTCGTCTCAAAATGTATGGATGTATTTCTTAGATATCCCAAATCAGGTTGACCGCGAAGTTACGCCCTGGCTGGGTCAGGCGATCGAGGTTGGCGGGGCTCAGCACCGCCGCTTCGCCGACGCTGTCGTAGCCGCGTACGTCATCCCACAGCCAGTACTTCTTGTCGGTGAGGTTGTAGAGGCCGCCGCTGACAGTGATATCGCTGGTCACCTTGTAGAAGCCGGTCAGGTCGAGGATGCCGAAGCCAGGGGTCTTGAACTGGGTGCTCACACCGTCCGGCGAGTAGAAGTTGCTGTCGTCGACGCGATCCTTTTTCTTCACCAGGGTCCAACTGAGCAAGGTGCCAAACTGGTCCTGGTCGTAACCCAGGCCGAACACGCCGGTCAGCGGGTTGACGCTGTTGAGTGGCTCGCCGGTGTCGTTGTTACGACCGTAGGCGTAGGCCACCGAACCCTGGGTGTACAGGCCTTGAGGCGCACCGAACAGGTCCAGATCAAGGCGCCCCTTGACCTCGGCGCCCTTGATGGTGGCGTGCTTGATGTTGTTGCTTTGGAAGGTCAGCTCATCAGCCCCGGGTGTGATCGCGTCTTCGTTGATGAAATCGCGGTACTTGTTGTAGAACACCGCCACATCGAACGAACCGGAGTCGAAGCGGCCGCGCAGGCCCGTCTCGTAGCTTTTGCTTTTTTCCGGCTCCAGGTCGGGGTTGGGTTTCACGGTGTAGCCGGCACTGGGGTTGTCGAAACGACCGTACAGGGACTTGGCGGTCGGAGTGCGGAAGCCTTCGGCGTACTGGCCGTACCAGGTGTACTGGTCGGTCAGGGCATAGGTCAGGCCGAATTTGGGCGAGACGCGATGCCAGGTCTTGTTCTCGTCGCTGACTTCGCCACCGTCGGTAGGGTCCACGGTGTTGAGGAATGCCTGGGTGAGGTGCGGCTTGAGCTGGGTGTAGTCGTAGCGAAGGCCGGGCGTGAAGGTCCATTTGTCCCAACTGATCTGATCCTGGGCGAACAGGCTGTAGGTGTTGATGGTCGGGTCCGGGAAGTCACTGGCCTTTTCCAGCACATCAGCAGAACTGATGGCACCCACGGCGGTGCAGCCGCGGCTCACCGCCAGGCACACGCCATTGCCGCTGCGAGAGCCGGTGACTTTCTGTTGCTTGATCGTGGTGCCATAGGTCAGCGCGTGATCGGTGTCGGCGATGCTGAAGGCTTTGTCCAGTTGCGCGTCGAAGACCCACTGTTTTTCTTCGTAGAGGGTTTCCCGGGTGCGCAGCACCTGGCGGGTGATCGGGAAGTAGAATTCGGCGGTGCTCTGGTCGGTCTTGGCGATCTGGTAGTTCAGGCTCCACTTCACGTGGTCGGCCAGCAGGCTGTCGAGGGCGAAGTTGTGCTCCAGGCCAAAGCGCTCGCGAGTGATGGTGTCGTTGCCGGTGCGCCACTGATACATGCCGCCGGGCAGCACGGATTCAGGAATGGCCGGCTGGCCGTTGGAATAGGGGCCGCCATAGGCGCTTTTCAGATCGCTGTCGCGGTCGTCCTTGTACTTCTCGTAGACCAGGCCCAGGCGCGAGTCATCGTTGTAGTTCCAGCCGAGTTTGGCCAGCACGTTGTTGGCGCGCACGTCTTCCGGGTTGGCGGCGGTCCGGTCCAGGCCGGTGCCATTATTGTTGCCGTAGGATTGGGTTTCATGACCGTCGCGCTGGCTGTAGTGCAGCAGGCCGTCAAACTGCCCGCTGCGACCTGCGATGGTGGCGGACTTGAGCCAGCTTTCGTCGGCCGAGTTGTAGCCGGTTTTCAGGCGCGCACCAACGTCTTTGCCTGGCTTGATGATGTCGTCCGGATCCAGGGTGAAGTAGCTGACGGCGCCGCCGATGGCGTTGCTGCCATAGAGCACCGAGGCCGGGCCGCGCAGGATTTCCACGCGCTTGACGATTTCCGGGTCGACGTAGTTGCGCTGGGTCTTGGCGTAGGGGCCATTGAAGAAACTGTCGGGAATTTCCACGCCATCGACCTGGGTCAGGATCCGGTTACCGTCGATACCGCGGATGTTGTAGCCACTGATGCCGCCGCGCTGGCCGGCACCGCCCACTGAAACCCCGGGCTCGTAGCGCACCAGGTCCTTGATGGTATTGACGTTGTTGCGATCCAGTTCCTGGCGATCATGGACGGTGACTGTGCTCGGTACGCTGGTGATGTCCTGTGCCTGACGGGTGGCGCTGATGGTCACCTGTTGCAGGTTCAATACACTGCCGGCGCTGCGCTTTTCCAGAACGATGCTGTTGTTGCCCAGCTTGCGGTAGCTCAGGTTGGTCCCCACCAACAGGCGCTCCAGGGCTTTTTCCGGTGGCAGCGAGCCGTTCACGCCCGGCGACGCGACGCCGTCGGCCAGTTCCGCCGACAGGCCGACCTGCCAGCCCGTGACCGCAGTGAACGCATTCAGGGCTGAGACCAGCGGCTGCTGGGCGATGGCAAAGGTGTAGTCGCCCATGTTGCGCGCAGGTGGTTGCGCATCGGTGGCGGCCAGGGCGGCGGGCGCGGTGCCGGCCATCAGGATGGCGGCGGTCAGCAATGACAGCGTGCAAGAAGGGGTAAGGAACCGGCAAGTAAGGCGAGAGGACATCGATAGCGCTCCGTGTCGCATCTGTTATAGGTGCAGATCGGCATCTGAAGATGCGAATCAATTGCATTGGCTATAACGAGACGAACCAGCGAAGGCTATCGAGTAAAAATAATTCTCATTTAGTTCAGGATCATCACCGCCGGGAATTCCTGAAGGCGCGCAGACGTGATGTGGGCCAGGGAACGGACCACATCCAGCGGCTGGTCGAGGCGGTAGTTGCCAGTCACCGTGACGTTGGCCAACTGCTCGTTGTTGTTGATGATCCAGCCCGGGTAGTAGCGCCGCAGTTCGGCCAACACCTGGCTCAACGGCCGATTCTCGAACACCAGCCGACCCTGGACCCAGGCCAGGTCCGCGGCATCGAGCCGGGCCGGGTGGTCGAAGCCGTTGGGGCCGATGCGGATGCTTTCCCCGGCCGACAGCCGGACATGGGTGTCGTTGCGGTTGGCCCGCAGGTCCACATCGCCGCGTTGCACCTGGACCAGGGCCACGCCGTCGAGGTAGCGCACCGCAAACGTGGTGTCGCTGACGCTGGCGGTCACCGGGCCGGCGTCGATTTCCAGCGGCAGGTTGTGATTGCCCGGCACTTCGAAAAGCGCTTCGCCCTTGTACAACCGGGCCACGTGCCGCCGCTCATTGAACGTACTGGAAAAGGCCGAATCGGTATTGAGCAGGACCTTGGAACCATCCGCCAATTGCAGGCGCTGGCGTTCACCGACCACGGTCAGGTGATCGGCCTGGAAATGCAGGGGCAAGTCGCTGAAGTTGAACAGGCTCAGAAACAGCACGGCGGCGGTGGCCAGGGGTTTCCAGTGGGCGCGCAGCCGCGACAGGGCTGTGACTGTCGGCTGGGCCTTGAGCCGCCGGGCACTTTCGATCACTTGCGGGCCGTTCCAGATCGCTTGGGCCCTGACGAATGCTTCGCCATGGCGCGGATCGGCCGCCAGCCACGCCTGGAACTGCCGGGTCTGTTCTTCGCTGGGGCTGTCGAGCAGGATCAGCCAGTCCAGCGCCTGCTCCATGGCATGGGCGGTGTCCGACGCTGTAGCGGGTTCGGGGGCGCGATGATTGTCCGTCACAGTGGTTCCTCGGCTGTGTCTTTGCACGGCTGTTTCGAATCATGAGGGGGGCCAGATTAGCAGGGCCGCAGGCCAACGCAATCGACGACCGCCTTGTAGAGCGAATCTTACAAATTCAATCGGTGTTAAGGCGTTCGGCCACGCCTACACAGATCGCCATGATCAACCTCAGTTCCTTTTGCACGGTGCTCAATGACACGCCCAGCCGTTCGGCGATGTCCTGGTAACTGTGGCCATGCAGACGATTGAGGATGAAGATCTGCTGCTGACGCGGGCTCAAGGCTTGCAGGCTGATGTTCAACCGTTCGAGCATCCGCTCGGCGTGGGCGGCATCCTCGGCACTGCTCTGGGGGGCGACCACGTTGTGAACGACCTCCAGTGGCACATCGTCCAGCAGGGTCCGGGACTGAATACGCCGCGCACGCAAATGATCCAGCGCCAGGTTGCGGGCGGTCTGGAAGACGAAGGGTTCGAGATGCTCGACCGTGCGTTCACTCAATGCGCGGGTGACGCGCAGGTAGGTTTCCTGAAGCAGGTCTTCAGCGGTGCTGGGGTTGTTGACCATTCGCTCGAGGGTGCGCAGCAGCGGCGTGCGCTGGGCGAGGAAGACGTGGTGAAAACGCGATTGGCTCACGGTAAGGCCCGATCCGGTTCGAGTAGATGATAATGCTTATCATCTACTTCTGCGGTCAAGCCTTGATTTCATGTAGAAGGCTGCGATCTTTTGATCTTGATGTTTGGCTCGCGACTCAATTGAGCCGGAAAAGATCGCAGCCTGCGGCAGTTCCTACGGTTGCGAACATTATTCGGCGTTACACAACGCCAGGCAGTTATCGAGCATGCGGTTGGAGAAGCCCCATTCGTTGTCATACCAGGCCAGTACCTTGAGCAGCTTGCCGCTGGCTTTGGTGTGGTTGGCGTCGAAGATCGACGACAGCGGGTTGTGGTTGAAGTCGCTGGAAACCAGCGGCAGGGTGTTGTAGCCGAGGATCTTCGAATGTTGGCTGGCTTGGCGCAGCAGTTCGTTGACTTCTTCGGCCGACGCTTCGCGTTTGAGCTGCACGGTCAGGTCCACCAGGGACACGTTGATCACCGGCACGCGCACGGCCATGCCGGTCAGCTTGCCCGCCAGTTCCGGCAGCACCAGGCCCACCGCTTCGGCGGCGCCGGTCTTGCTCGGGATCATGTTCTGGGTGGCCGAACGGGCGCGGTACGGGTCGGTGTGGTAGACGTCGGTCAGGTTCTGGTCGTTGGTGTAGGCATGGATGGTGGTCATCAGGCCACTTTCGATGCCCAGCTCGCGGTGCAGCACCTGGGCCACTGGGGCCAGGCAGTTGGTGGTGCACGAGGCGTTGGAAATGATCTGGTGGGACTGGCGCAGGATGTCGTGGTTCACGCCATACACCACGGTAGCATCGGCCCCCTTGGCCGGAGCCGAAATAATCACCTTGCGGGCGCCAGCGCTGATATGGGCCGCGGCCTTGGCGCGGTCGGTGAACAGGCCGGTGCATTCGAACACGACGTCGATCTTCTCGGCGGCCCAGGGCAGTTCGGCCGGGTTGCGGATGGCGCTGACCGAGATGCGGTCACCATTGACCGTCAGGCTTTCGTGATCGTGCTGTACCTCGGCATCGAAAGTGCCGTGGACCGTGTCGTACTTGAGCAGATGAGCATTGATTGCACTGTCGCCCAGGTCGTTGATGGCGACGATCTGCAAGTCGCGACGATAGCCTTGGGTATACAGTGCGCGGAGGACGTTGCGGCCGATGCGGCCAAAACCATTGATTGCGATTCTAAGAGTCATTAACTGCGCCGCCATCGATTTGTTGTTGGAATTACAAGATTATTCGCATAAAAATAGAAAACAAGCCTTTTTAGTGGCAATATTTTGTTTTATCTACAACGAGTGACCTGAATCAACTGGTCCGATTGGTCAAAAACCGTCTGTCGCCTCGCCTGTCGTGCAGCGTGCAGCGGTCTTTTGACCAGCATAGACAATCAGGTCGCCACACCCGTTAGCCTGGAGTTCTACACATGCATCCCCGCGTTCTTGAGGTCACCGAACGGCTTATCGCCCGCAGCCGCGCCACACGCCAGGCATACCTTGCACTGATTCGCGGTGCAGCCAGCGACGGTCCGATGCGCGGCAAGCTGCAATGCGCCAACTTCGCCCACGGCGTGGCCGGTTGTGGCACCGAAGACAAACACCACTTGCGGATGATGAACGCCGCCAACATCGCCATCGTGTCTTCCTACAACGACATGCTTTCGGCCCACCAGCCCTACGAAACCTTCCCGGAACAGATCAAGAAAGCCCTGCGCGAGATCGGTTCGGTCGGCCAGTTCGCCGGTGGCACGCCCGCCATGTGCGACGGCGTGACCCAGGGTGAGGCGGGGATGGAACTGAGCCTGCCGAGCCGCGAAGTGATCGCGTTGTCCACGGCGGTGGCGTTGTCCCACAACATGTTCGACGGCGCGCTGATGCTCGGCATCTGCGACAAGATTGTCCCGGGCCTGATGATGGGCGCGCTGCGCTTCGGTCACCTGCCGACGATTTTTGTGCCCGGTGGGCCGATGGTCTCGGGCATTTCCAACAAGCAAAAAGCCGACGTGCGCCAGCGCTACGCCGAGGGTAAGGCCACTCGCGAAGAACTGCTGGAATCGGAGATGAAGTCTTACCACAGCCCCGGCACCTGCACCTTCTACGGCACCGCCAACACCAACCAGTTGTTGATGGAAGTGATGGGTCTGCACTTGCCGGGCGCCTCGTTCGTCAACCCGAACACCCCGCTGCGTGACGCCCTGACCCGCGAAGCGGCGTTCCAGGTCACGCGCCTGACCAAGCAGAGCGGCAACTTCATGCCCATCGGCGAAATTGTCGACGAGCGGTCGCTGGTCAATTCCATCGTCGCGCTCCACGCCACCGGCGGCTCCACCAACCACACGCTGCACATGCCGGCCATCGCCATGGCGGCGGGCATCCAGCTGACCTGGCAAGACATGGCCGACCTCTCCGAGGTGGTGCCGACCCTGAGCCACGTCTACCCGAACGGCAAGGCCGACATCAACCACTTCCAGGCGGCGGGCGGCATGTCGTTCCTGATCCGCGAACTGCTGGAAGCCGGCTTGCTCCACGAAAACGTCAACACCGTGCTCGGCCACGGCTTGAGCCGCTATACCCAAGAGCCGTTCCTTGAGGACGGTGAGTTGGTGTGGCGTGACGGCCCGATCGAAAGCCTCGACGAAAACATCCTGCGCCCGGTGGCACGCGCGTTCTCGCCAGAAGGCGGGTTGCGGGTGATGGAAGGCAATCTGGGACGTGGCGTGATGAAGGTTTCGGCCGTGGCCCTGGAAAACCAGATTGTCGAAGCCCCGGCCATGGTGTTCCAGGACCAACAGGACTTGGCCGATGCGTTCAAGGCCGGCCTGTTGGAGAAAGACTTTGTCGCGGTGATGCGCTTCCAGGGCCCGCGTTCCAACGGCATGCCGGAGCTGCACAAGATGACGCCGTTCCTTGGCGTGCTGCAGGATCGCGGCTTCAAAGTGGCGTTGGTAACCGACGGACGCATGTCCGGCGCGTCGGGGAAAATCCCGGCGGCCATTCACGTCAGCCCCGAAGCTTATGTCGGCGGCGCGTTGGCCCGGGTGCAGGAGGGCGATATCATCCGCGTCGATGGCGTCAAAGGCACCTTGGAATTGAAGGTGGACGCCGAGGAATTCGCCGCGCGCGAACCGGCCAAAGGCCTGTTGGGTAACAACATCGGCACCGGTCGCGAGCTGTTCGGTTTCATGCGCATGGCTTTCAGCTCGGCAGAGCAGGGCGCCAGCGCCTTCACTTCTGCCCTGGAGACGCTTAATTGAAACTGGCTTTGGTCGGTGACATCGGTGGGACCAACGCACGTTTCGCGTTGTGGAAGAACCACAACCTGGAAAACATCCAGGTGTTGGCGACGGCGGATTACGCCTGCCCGGAAGATGCCATCAAGGTGTACCTGAGCGGCTTGGGCATGAAGCCGGGGGCCATCGGCTCGGTGTGCCTGTCGGTGGCCGGCCCCGTGGGCGGCGACACGTTTCGCTTCACCAACAACCACTGGCACCTGAGCAACCTGGCCTTCTGCGAGACCTTGCAGGTGGAGAAGCTGCTGCTGGTCAACGACTTCTCGGCCATGGCCCTGGGCATGACCCGCTTGCAACCCGACGAATACCGGGTCGTTTGCCCAGGCACGCCGGAGCCGATGCGCCCGGCGGTGGTGATCGGCCCGGGCACCGGGCTGGGCGTCGGCACGCTGTTGGATCTGGGAGACGGCCGTTTCGCGGCATTGCCGGGGGAGGGTGGCCATGTCGACCTGCCCATGAGCAGTCCGCGGGAAACCCAGCTCTGGCAACACATCTACAACGAAATCGGTCACGTCAGTGCCGAAACCGCCCTGAGCGGTAGCGGCCTGCCTCGGGTGTACCGGGCCATCTGCGCGGTGGACGGCCATACGCCGGTGCTCGACACGCCCGAATCGATCACCGCCGCCGGCCTTGCCGGCGACCCCATCGCCCTGGAAGTACTCGAGCAGTTCTGCCGCTGGCTGGGTCGCGTGGCCGGCAACAATGTGCTGACGGTGGGTGGGCGAGGCGGTGTATACATCGTCGGCGGAGTGATCCCGCGGTTTGCTGATTTCTTCCTTGAAAGCGGTTTCGCCCGCTGCTTCGCCGACAAGGGCTGCATGAGCGATTACTTCAAGGGCATTCCGGTCTGGTTAGTGACCGCGCCGTATTCCGGCCTGATGGGCGCGGGTGTGGCGTTGGAGCAATCGGTCGCCGTTTAAAGTTGAAATATGAAACCCTGTGAGAGCGGGCTTGCTCGCGAAAGCGAAGTGTCGTCCAGCATCTTTGGTGACTGGCACACCGCCTTCGCGAGCAAGCCCGCTCCCACATAGGTTCTGTGGTGTTTGTAGGTTCCGTCCATCAGGCATAATCCGCCCAACCCAAACAACAAGGACGATGCCCCGTGAGTTCTGTAAACAAATCGATTTTGTTGGTCGACGACGATCAAGAAATTCGCGAACTGCTGGACACGTACCTCAGCCGTGCGGGTTTCCAGGTGCGTACCACCCCTGACGGCGCCGGGTTTCGCCAGGCGCTGAACGAGGCGCCGAGCGACCTGGTGATCCTTGACGTGATGCTGCCGGACGAAGACGGGTTCAGCCTTTGCCGCTGGATTCGCCAGCACCCGCGCCAGGCCCACGTGCCGATCATCATGCTCACCGCCAGTTCCGACGAAGCCGACCGGGTCATCGGCCTTGAGCTGGGGGCCGATGATTATCTGGGCAAGCCTTTCAGCCCTCGTGAACTACAGGCGCGTATCAAGGCGTTGCTGCGCCGGGCACAGTTCGGCCAGGAACGCTCCGGCGGCGAAGTGCTGGCCTTCGATGAGTGGCGGCTGGACATGGTCAGCCATCGTCTGTTTCACACCGACGGCGAAGAAGTCATCCTCTCGGGTGCTGATTTCGCCTTGCTCAAACTGTTTCTCGACCATCCCCAGGAAATCCTCGACCGCGACACCATCGGCAACGCCACCCGTGGCCGGGAGCTGATGCCCCTGGACCGGATCGTCGACATGGCGGTCAGTCGCCTGCGCCAACGTCTGCGCGACACCGACAAACCGCCGCGGCTGATCCGCACGGTGCGCGGCAGTGGATATCAACTGGCGGCCAGTGTGGTTGCCAGCAATGGGCATTGATTGGGCCAGGAAAATAGCCCGACGCGTGCCGGTGCCGCGCTCGTTGCTGGGGCGAATGCTGCTGCTGACCTTACTGGTGGTGCTGTTCGCCCAGACCCTCTCCAGCCTGATCTGGGTCTCGCAACTGCGCGCCACCCAGCTCGAAGGCCTGGTCACCAGCGCCCGTAGCCTCGCTCATTCGATGACCGCCAGCGTCAGCTACCTGCGCTCGCTGCCGGTGGCTTACCGGCCATTGGTGCTGGATCAATTGCGCAGCATGGGCGGTACGCGGTTTGTCGTCACGCTCAACGACAAGCCCCTGGGCATGGACGTATTACCGGTCACACCGCGCAAACTGGCGGTGCTCAAGGCCGTGGACGATGTGCTGCGCCGGTCCCTGGGCAATAACGCCGACATCTCGGTAAAATTTGTCAGCCCCGAAGACCTGCGGATTTTCAACGGTGGGCTGAAACTCGACGAACTGCCCCGTTCGTGGGCCCACTACGCCTTGACGCTCGAGCCGGTGAACCCGCCGGTGCTGGTCACGCAAATCCAGATGGCGCCGGGAGAGTGGTTGTACATCGCCTCGCTGCTGCCCGAACCCTACACCAGCCTTGAAGAGCAGAGCCTGCCGGCGCAACAAGTTGGCTTCATCGTACTCACCAGCAGCCTGTTGCTGCTGTTCATCGGCTTGCTGGTGCACTGGCAGAGCGGGCCCCTCAAGCGCTTGGCGCGCGCGGCGCGGGACATGTCGCTGGGCGCCGAGGTCGAGCCGGTCGCCGAGGGCGGCGGCAGCGAAGTGGTGGAGGTGGGCCGGGCATTCAACGCCATGCGGGAGCGCATCAGCCGTTACCTGACCGAGCGCAGCCAGTTGTTCAGCGCGATTTCCCACGATTTGCGCACACCGATCACCCGGTTGCGGTTGCGGGTCGAGCTACTGGAAGACGAAAACCTGCAAATCAAGTTCGGCCGGGATCTGGACGAGCTGGAGCTGTTGGTCAAAGGCGCGCTGCAATGCGTGAAAGACACCGACATCCACGAAAACATCGAGCCAGTGGACCTCAACCATGTGCTCGATTGCCTGGTCGAGCCCTACCTGGCGCCCAACGGCAACGGCCGGGTGACCCAGGATGGCCGGGCGCTGGCGGCCTATCCGGGCAAGCCGTTGGCCCTCAAGCGTTGCATCGGCAACCTGATCGACAACGCCTTGAAATACGGGCAAAACGCCCATCTGCACATCGACGACGATGAAACCGCGTTCATCCTGCACGTCGATGACGAAGGGCCGGGCGTGCCGGAACAGCGTCTGGAGCAAGTCTTCGAACCGCACTTTCGCCTGGCCGGGCAGCAGCAGGGGTATGGGCTTGGGCTGGGCATCGCCCGCAACATCGCCCACAGCCATGGCGGGGAAGTGAGCCTGCAAAACCTGCGCGAGGGCGGGTTGCGGGTGACGTTGCAGTTGCCCCGCAGTGTCGATTAGCGAGACCGCGTTATCGTTCATCGCGAGCAGGCTTGCTCCCACATTGGATCTATGGTGTTCACCATTTTTTGTCCATCATCGAACCCTGTGGGAGCGAGCCTGCTCGCGATGGCGTCAGCCGCTTCAGCACCTACCTTAAGAATGTCACGGATCGGTGACATAACTCGCCCCTTTCGTTACCTGCCCCTCGCCATCCCTTGTTTAGACTCCCTGCGTCAAAACAACAAAAAAGGTACCTCCCGATGGACACCTTCCAACCGGCCTTCAGCAGTTGGCTGAACGCGCCTGCCCACCAGCAATGGCTCGCCGCCGAAGGCTTGCGGCTGCTGGCGTTCGCCAAGGCGTCGAAGCTGCCTGATGGCTTTGGCAACCTGGACGACCAGGGCCGCCTACCGGTCGATGCCCGGGCCGAAACCATGAACACCGCACGCATGACCCACAGCTTCGCCATGGCCCACATCCAGGGCCTGCCGGGTTTTGCCGAGTTGGTGGACCATGGTGTCCAGGCCCTCAGCGGCCCCCTGCGCGACGCCGAATACGGCGGCTGGTTCGCCACGGTGCAACCCCATGCAGACGACACCGGCAAAGCCGCCTACCTGCATGCCTTCGTCGCCCTGGCCGCCAGTTCCGCAGTGGCGGCCCGGCGTCCCGGTGCCCAGGCGTTGCTGGAAGAAGCGATACGGGTCATCGACCAGCATTTCTGGTGTGAGGAGGAGGGTGCCCTGCGCGAGTCCTTCAATCGTGATTGGAGCCTCGATGAGGCCTATCGCGGCGCCAACAGCAACATGCACGCCACCGAAGCTTTCCTGGCCCTGGCCGATGCCACGGACGACCCCCGTTGGTTGGTCCGCGCCCTGCGCATCGTCGAACGGGTGATCCACGGCCATGCCGCTGCCAACGATTACCTGGTGGTGGAGCATTTCGACAGCCGCTGGCAGCCGCTGCGCGAATACAACCACGACAATCCAGCCGACGGTTTCCGCCCGTATGGCACCACCCCCGGCCATGGTTTCGAATGGGCCCGACTGCTCCTGCATCTTGAAGCGGCGCGGGTCCAGATCGGCATGCTGACACCGGGTTGGCTGGCCCAGGACGCGCAAAAACTCTTTGAGCAGAACTGCCGCCACGGCTGGAACGTCGATGGCGCGCCAGGCATCGTCTACACGCTGGACTGGGACAATCGTGCCGTGGTTCGCCATCGCCTGCACTGGGTACATGCCGAAGCGGCGGCCGCTGCCAGCGCCTTGCTCAAGCGTACCGACGAGGTGCAGTACGAAACCTGGTACAGGCTATTCTGGGAGTTTTGCGACAAACACTTCATCGACCGCTGCGACGGCAGTTGGCATCACGAACTCGATCCGCAAAACCGCCCCAGCGCCGACATCTGGCCGGGCAAGCCGGACCTGTATCACGCCTGGCAGGCGGTGCTGATTCCGCGCCTGCCCCTGGCGCCGAGCATGGCTTGGGCCCTGGTGAAAGTATCCAATCCTGCACCTGTGTAACCATGCCGTGACATTTGCGCGTCCCTTCGTTACCTGTGAAGGGATTCCCCCTGATTAGAATCCATGCAGCGCAAGCACCAGACTTGCATGCATAACAAAAAGAAAGGTACTTCATCGATGAATGCGATTTCTCGTCTCGCCACTGTCATTTCTCTTGCTTCCTTGCTTCCCGTCGCAGCATTCCCTGTCAGCGCGCTTGCCGCCGAATCGAAAGGTTCAGTGGAGGTCGTGCATTGGTGGACGTCGGGTGGTGAAAAAGCGGCTGTCGATGTGCTCAAGGCCCAGGTAGAGAAAGACGGCTTTACCTGGAAAGACGGCGCTGTCGCCGGTGGTGGCGGTTCCACCGCCATGACCGTGCTCAAGAGCCGCGCCGTAGCCGGTAACCCACCGGGTGTTGCCCAGATCAAGGGGCCGGACATCCAGGAGTGGGCGTCCACCGGACTGCTCGACAGCGACGTCCTGAAAGACGTTGCCAAAGCAGAGAAGTGGGACAGCCTGCTCGACAAGAAAGTCTCCGATACCGTGAAGTACGAAGGTGATTACGTCGCCGTGCCGGTGAACATTCACCGCGTCAACTGGCTGTGGATCAACCCGGAAGTCTTCAAGAAAGCGGGCATCGAAAAACCACCGACCACCCTCGAAGAATTCTACGCCGCTGGCGACAAGCTCAAGGCTGCGGGCTTTATTGCGCTCGCCCACGGTGGCCAGCCTTGGCAGGACAGTACCGTGTTTGAAGCCGTGGTGCTCTCGGTCATGGGCGCTGATGGCTACAAGAAAGCCTTGGTCGATCTGGACAACGCGACTCTGACCGGTCCGCAAATGGTCAAGGCGTTGACCGAGCTGAAGAAAGTCGCGACCTACATGGACGCCGACGGCAAGGGACAAGACTGGAACCTGGAAGCGGCCAAGGTCATCAACGGCAAGGCCGGCATGCAGATCATGGGTGACTGGGCCAAGAGCGAGTGGACTGCCGCGAAGAAAGTCGCCGGCAAGGACTACGAGTGCGTAGCCTTCCCGGGCACCGACAAGGCCTTCACCTACAACATCGACTCCCTGGCGGTGTTCAAGCAGAAAGACAAAGGCACTGCGGCCGGTCAGCAGGATATTGCCAGGGTCGTGCTGGGTGAGAACTTCCAGAAAGTCTTCAGCATCAACAAGGGTTCGATCCCGGTTCGCAACGACATGCTCGGCGACATGGCCAAGTACGGTTTCGACTCCTGCGCCCAGACCGCCGCCAAGGACTTCCTGGCGGACGCCAAGTCCGGTGGCCTGCAGCCGAGCATGGCGCACAACATGGCGACCACGCTGGCGGTACAGGGTGCATTTTTTGATGTCGTGACCAACTTCATCAACGACCCGAAAGCCGACCCTGCCGATGCTGCCAAGAAGCTTGGCGCAGCGGTCCAGTCGGCCAAGTAAAGCAGCTACAAGGCTACGAGCTGCAAGCAGGCACTCTGCTTAGCTTGCAGCTTGCAGCTGCCCCAATCCTTGTTCTCTGTTTTGGATCTTCCCATGAGTTCTGTTGCTGTGTTCAGCAAGGTCTCGCCGTTCGATGCATTGCAGCGCTGGCTCCCAAAACTGGTGCTGGCGCCGAGCATGTTCATCGTGTTGGTGGGCTTCTATGGCTATATCTTGTGGACGTTCGTTCTGTCGTTCACCACCTCGACCTTCTTGCCGAACTACAAATGGGCTGGCCTGGCGCAATACGCTCGGCTGATGGAAAACGACCGCTGGTGGGTGGCGAGCAAGAACCTGGCGCTCTTTGGCGGCATGTTCATCGGCATCACCCTGGTGATCGGCGTACTGCTGGCGGTGTTTCTTGACCAGCGCATTCGTCGCGAAGGTTTCATTCGCACCATTTACCTGTACCCGATGGCGCTTTCGATGATCGTCACCGGTACGGCCTGGAAGTGGTTGCTCAACCCGGGCATGGGCCTGGACAAATTGTTGCGTGACTGGGGCTGGGAAGGCTTCCGCCTGGATTGGCTGATCGACCCGGACCGCGTGGTGTATTGCCTGGTGATTGCAGCGGTATGGCAGGCCTCTGGCTTCATCATGGCGATGTTCCTGGCCGGCCTGCGTGGTGTTGATCAATCGATCATCCGTGCCGCGCAGATCGATGGTGCGAGCCTGCCGCGTATCTATTGGAAAGTGGTGCTGCCAAGCCTGCGTCCGGTGTTCTTCAGCGCCGTGATGATTCTGGCGCACATCGCCATCAAGAGTTTCGACCTGGTGGCGGCGATGACGGCCGGCGGCCCGGGTTATTCCTCCGACCTGCCTGCCATGTTCATGTATTCCTTCACCTTCAGTCGCGGCCAGATGGGCATGGGCTCGGCCAGTGCGATTCTGATGCTCGGTGCGATTCTCGCAATCATCGTGCCTTACCTGTACTCCGAGCTGAGGACCAAGCGTCATGACTAGTCTCGCTGCCAAACCTTCCATCAGCCTGAGTCGCGTCGCGATCTACGCGGTGCTGATCCTCGCTGTATTGCTTTACCTGGTGCCGCTGGTGGTCATGCTGTTGACCAGCTTCAAGACCCCGGAAGACATCAGCACCGGCAACCTGCTGAGCTGGCCGACCGTGGTCACCGGTATTGGCTGGATCAAGGCCTGGGCCACGGTCGACGGCTACTTCTGGAACTCGATCAAGATCACCGTCCCGGCGGTGCTGATCTCTACCGCTATCGGTGCATTGAACGGCTACGTGTTGTCGATGTGGCGCTTTCGCGGTTCGCAGTTGTTCTTCGGCCTGTTGTTGTTCGGCTGCTTCCTGCCGTTCCAGACCGTCTTGCTGCCGGCCTCGTTCACCCTCGGCAAGATGGGCCTGGCCAGTACCACCACGGGCCTGGTGTTCGTGCATGTGGTCTACGGCCTGGCGTTCACCACGCTGTTCTTCCGTAACTACTACGTCAGCATTCCCGATGCGCTGGTGAAGGCTGCGCGACTGGACGGTGCGGGTTTCTTCACGATCTTCCGGCGGATCATCCTGCCGATGTCCACCCCGATCATCATGGTCTGCCTGATCTGGCAGTTCACTCAGATCTGGAACGACTTCCTGTTCGGCGTGGTGTTCTCCAGCGGTGATTCGCAGCCCATCACGGTGGCGTTGAACAACTTGGTCAACACCAGTACCGGGGCAAAGGAATACAACGTTGATATGGCAGCGGCGATGATCGCCGGGCTGCCGACCCTGCTGGTCTATGTGGTCGCAGGCAAGTATTTCGTGCGCGGTCTGACGGCCGGCGCAGTCAAGGGGTAATCATGGCAACGCTTGAACTTCGCAATGTAAACAAGACCTATGGTGCCGGCCTGCCGGACACCCTGAAGAACATCGAGTTGTCGATCAAGGACGGTGAGTTCCTGATCCTCGTCGGACCTTCGGGCTGCGGCAAATCGACGTTGATGAACTGCATCGCCGGCCTTGAGACCATTACCGGCGGCGCGATCATGATCGGTGACCAGGATGTCAGCGGCATGAGCCCGAAGGATCGCGACATCGCCATGGTGTTCCAGTCCTACGCGTTGTACCCGACCATGAGCGTGCGCGAGAACATCGAGTTCGGTCTGAAAATCCGCAAGATGAGCCAGTCCGCCATCGACGAAGAAGTCACCCGGGTGGCCAAGCTGTTGCAGATCGAACACCTGCTCAACCGCAAGCCCGGCCAACTCTCTGGCGGGCAGCAACAGCGCGTGGCCATGGGCCGGGCACTGGCGCGCCGGCCGAAGATCTACCTGTTCGACGAACCGCTGTCCAACCTCGACGCCAAGCTGCGGGTCGAGATGCGTACCGAAATGAAACTGATGCACCAGCGGCTCAAGACCACCACGGTCTACGTGACCCACGACCAGATCGAAGCCATGACCCTGGGCGACAAAGTGGCGGTGATGAAGGACGGGATCATCCAGCAGTTCGGCACGCCAAAGGACATTTACAACAACCCGGCCAACCTGTTCGTGGCGAGTTTCATCGGTTCGCCGCCGATGAACTTCATCCCGCTGCGCCTGCAGCGCAAGGACGGTCGCCTGTTGGCGCTGCTCGACAGCGGCCAGGCCCGTTGCGAGCTGCCGCTGGGCATGCAGGACGCCGGTCTGGAAGACCGCGAAGTGATTCTCGGCCTGCGTCCGGAACAGATCGCGCTGGCGGGCAATGAGCCGAACGGTTTGCCAACCATTCGCGCCGAAGTCCAGGTGACCGAGCCCACCGGCCCGGACACCCTGGTGTTCGTCAACCTTAACGACACCAAGGTCTGCTGCCGTCTGGCGCCGGACGTGGCGCCGCAGCCAGGGGAAAACCTGACGCTGCAGTTCGACCCCTCGAAAGTGCTGCTGTTCGACGCCAAGTCCGGTGAACGCCTGGGCTTGGCCGCCGAGCCGCAAGCCGAAGGCCGAGCCGCCAACGTAGCCCAGTTCAAGGGCCGATAGGAACACATGTGGGAGCGCGCTTATGGGAAGCGCGCTTGCACCAAGAAGGAGTATGCGGTGGATGGGGACATCCGCCGTAATCGTTGTAAACCACGTTAGATAAAAGCAGTTAATAACAATAAAGACGAGGATGTAGGGATGAAAAAGAACAAAAACGCCCAGCTTATCTGCCAGTTGTCCGCTGTTGCAGCGATGATGCTGGCTGGTAGCGTACAGGCGGCCGACGCGTTCAGCGCCGATTCGCAGTGGATGACGGGTGACTGGGGTGGTGAACGGACCAAGTTGATCGAGCAAGGCGTCGACATTAAGGCTGACTACGTCGGTGAAGTGGGCGCCAACCTGCATGGTGGCTACAACAACGACAAGACGGCACGTTACGCCGACCAGTTTGGCCTGGGCGTGGCGCTGGACCTGGAAAAGCTGATGGGTTGGAATAACACCCAGGCCAAGATCCAGCTCACCAGCCGTAACGGTGAAAACATTTCCAATGACCGTGTTGGCGACCCGCGTGCTGGCACCTTGAGTTCCTCCCAGGAAGTCTACGGCCGTGGCCACATGGTCCGTCTGACCCAGTTGTGGATCAAGCACCAGTTCCTCGACGGTAAGCTGGACGTCAAAGCCGGTTACTTCGGCGAAGGCGAAGACTTCAACACCTTCCCTTGCGAGTTCCAGAACCTGGCATTCTGCGGTTCCCAGGTGGGTAACTGGGCGACTGGTATCTGGTACAACTGGCCAGTCATGCAGGCGGCGATTCGCGTGAAGTACAACATCACGCCTGAGTTCTATGCGCAGATCGGCGCGTACAACCAGAACCCATCGCAACTGGAGCACGGTAACGGCTTCAAGCTCAGCGGCAGTGGGACCAAGGGTACCGTCTTGCCGATCGAATTGGTCTGGTCGCCGAAGGTCAACAGCCTGCCGGGTGAATACCGTGTCGGTTACTACAAAAGCACGGCCGATGCTGATGACGTCATTGAAGATGAAAATGGCCAGAATGCCGCGACAACCGGTAACGCCTATCGCAGTCACAGCAGCAAGCACGGCTACTGGTTCGTGGCACAGCAACAACTGACCACCCACAACGGTGATGCTTCCCGTGGTCTGAACATCGCGGCCAACGCGACCTTCCACGACAAGGAAACCAACCTCGTCGACAACTACCAGTCGCTGATGTTTGTGTACAAAGGGCCGTTTGATGCGCGTCCTAAAGATGATGTCGGGATCGGTTTTTCCCGTATCCATGTCAACAAAGATGTGAAGGAAAACGCCGAACTGCTCAACGCTGCCAATGGCGTCACCGACTACAACGATCCGCTGTATTCACCATTGCGCGACACCGAGTACAACTACGAGGTCAACTACGGTTTCCACGTTACCAACTGGTTGACCGTACGTCCTAACCTGCAATACATCACTCACCCAGGTGGTGTGGATGAAGTCGACAACGCGCTGGTGGCCGGTCTGAAAATTCAGTCGGTGTTCTAACGCTGTTGCGATAAGCTCCTCTCTATGTGCGCATATTTGCGGGCGGCCAAGGCTGTCCGCTTTTTTTTGGGGAGCGCTCATCCATGGTTGAACGCAAACTCTGTGGGAGCAAGGCTTGCCCGCGATGGGGCGATGCGGTCTTTCAGAATCGAGGCGCCTGTTTCGTGAGCAAGCTTTGCTCCCACAGCCCACCGGGGATAAATCCCCTCGCCACAAAACTGTCGCATCAATTGAGAGTTCAATGATTTCCAGGACCGCGGCCCATGCATGAGCATCCGCTACAACGCTTTTTCAGATCCTTGCGCGAGCGCCCGGTGTTTGCGTGGGAACGCTATCAGCAGCGCGATGTGCTGGTGATCGATCATCCGCTGTGTCAGGCGGTGTTCAGTCGCCAGGGCGCGCAGTTGCTGCACTTTCAGCCGCGGGGCCAGAAACCCTGGTTGTGGTGCGCGGCCAAGTGGCCACAAGTCGGTGCGATACGCGGTGGGGTGCCGGTGTGCTGGCCGTGGTATGGCCGCCATCCGAGCGAAAACGCCTGGCCGTCCCATGGTTGGGCGCGGTTGATCGACTGGAAGCTGCTCGACAGCCGCAGCGATGAAGACGGCGTGCATCTGCACTGGCAGTTGCAACTGTGTGACTGGCAGGTAGACCTGCACGCAGACTTGGGCGAACGCATGGAATTGCGCTTGAGCACCGAGCATCAAGACAGCCTGCCTTGCCAGTTGAGCCAGGCCTTGCATGCGTATTGGCGTATTGGTGATGTCGGTGAGGTAGCGCTGTCTGGGCTCGACGGCGCGCAAGGTTACGACCAACTGAACCGTGCGGTTTGCCAGCAGGAAGGCGAGTTGCGGGTCGAAGGCGGCTGTCAGCGGGTGTTCCAGCAGGAGGGGGAATTGCAGCTCAAGGACCACGCCTGGCAGCGCAAGCTGTGCATCGACACCGGCGACAGCGCCGACACCGTGGTGTGGCATCCCGGTGCCCGACCGTTGTTGGGGGTGAGTTGGGACGAAATCAGCGAGTTCGTTTGTGTCGAAGCGGCCTGCGGCGGCACCGACAGCCTGAGCCTGGCACCGGGGGAGCGGGCGCATTTGAGTTTGCAGGCGCGGGTGGGGGCTTAGGTCAGGATTTGGGTGTTGCTGCTGGCCTCATCGCGAGCCTGCTCGCGATGACGGCCTGTCAGGCAATAAAACACTCAGGCCCGGTCAGTTGAACTCATCCCCCACCGGATACCGACTGGCATTCAGGCTTTCCTTGATCTTGCGCAGATGCGGCTGGAAATCCACGCCCCGGCGCAGGGTCATGCCGGTGGCGAGTACATCCAGCACGGTGAGCTGGATGATCCGCGAGGTCATTGGCATATAAATGTCGGTGTCTTCGGGGAGCGGAATGTTCAGGCTCAGGGTACTGGCCTTGGCCAGGGGCGAGCCTTCGGCGGTCAGGCCGAGCACCGAAGCGCCGTTTTCCCGAGCGATGCGTGCCACTTCCACCAGCTCACGGGTACGGCCGGTGTAGGAAATGATAACGAACAGCTCGCCCGTATGAGCCACCGACGCGATCATCCGCTGCATCAGCACATCGGCGTGGGCGGTCACCGCCAGATTGAAGCGGAAAAACTTATGTTGGGCATCCAGTGCCACCGGAGCCGAAGCACCGAGGCCGAAGAAGTGGATCTGCCGGGCCTGGATCAGCAAATCCACGGCCCGACTGATCAAATTGGGATCAAGGGCCTGGCAGGCGCTGTCCAACGAAGCAATGGCACTGCCAAAGATTTTCCGGGTGTAAGCTTCAGGATTGTCATCGGCCTCCACCGCACGGCTGACATAAGCGGCGCCGCTGGCCAGGCTCTGGGCCAGTTGCAGCTTGAGTTCCGGGTAACCGCTGACGCCGAATGAACGGCAGAAACGGTTGACGGTAGGTTCGCTGACCGACGCAGCCTGGGCGAGGGCGGCGATGCTGAAGCGGGTGGCCTGCTGTGGGTTGAGCAGAATCACTTCGGCCACCTTGCGTTCGGCCTTGTTCAGGTCTTCAAGGCGACTCTGGATCTGCTCCAGTAAATTTCGCACGCGGTCCATACAAGATTCCTAGAAAGACGGGTCTTTGATACGACCCTTTGCGGTGGCCTATCCTACTGATGGCTCTGACGGACCACCACTCGGAATCGGTATTTTTGGAAAATGTTATGGTTATTACTACATTTTTCCTTGAGTGATACCTTGAAAAAAGGTATTTGTAGTTTAACTTGATAAAAGAACAAACATCATGCATTCGATTACGGTTGAACCGTGTACTTTCGCCTTGTTCGGCGCGTTGGGCGATCTGGCTCTGCGCAAGCTGTTTCCGGCTCTTTATCAGCTCGATGGCGCCGGCCTGCTGCACGAGGATACGCGGATCATCGCGCTGGCCCGTGAGCCTGGCAGCGAGCAGCAGCATCTGGCGTTCATCGCCGCTGAGCTGCGTCGCTACGTGGACGACAAAGACCTGGACGAAACCGTGGTCGAACGCTTCCTGGCGCGACTGACTTATCTGCACGTGGACTTCCTCAAGGCCGACGATTATGTCGCCTTGGCCGAGCGGGCCGGTTCGGCCCAGCAGCTCATTGCTTACTTTGCCACCCCGGCGGCGGTGTATGGGGCGATCTGCGAGAACCTGGCCAAAGTCGGCTTGAGTGAAAACACCCGGGTTGTGCTGGAGAAACCCATCGGTTCGGACCTGGAGTCGTCGCGCAAGGTCAACGACGCCGTGGCGCAGTTCTTCCCGGAAAACCGTACCTATCGCATCGACCACTACCTGGGCAAAGAGACGGTACAGAACCTGATCGCGCTGCGGTTCGCCAACAGCCTGTTCGAAACCCAGTGGAACCAGAATTACATTTCCCACGTGGAAATCACCGTGGCCGAGAAGGTCGGTATCGAAGGCCGCTGGGGCTATTTCGACAAGGCCGGCCAGCTACGGGACATGATTCAGAACCACCTGCTGCAGCTGCTGTGCCTGATCGCCATGGACCCGCCGGCCGACCTGTCCGCCGACAGCATCCGTGACGAGAAGGTCAAAGTGCTTAAGGCCCTGGCGCCTATCAGCCCGGAAGGCCTGACCACCCAGGTGGTGCGCGGCCAGTACATTGCCGGCCACAGCGAAGGCAAGGCAGTGCCCGGCTACCTGGAAGAACCCAATTCCAACACCCAGAGCGACACCGAGACCTTCGTCGCCCTGCGCGCCGACATTCGCAACTGGCGCTGGGCCGGGGTTCCGTTTTACCTGCGCACCGGTAAGCGCATGCCGCAGAAACTGTCGCAGATCGTCATTCACTTCAAGGAACCGTCCCACTACATCTTCGCCCCCGAGCAGCGTCTGCAGATCAGCAACAAGCTGATCATCCGCCTGCAACCGGACGAAGGGATTTCCTTGCGGGTGATGACCAAGGAGCAAGGCCTGGACAAGGGCATGCAATTACGCAGCGGTCCTCTGCAACTCAACTTTTCCGACACCTATCGCAGCGCACGGATTCCCGATGCCTACGAGCGGTTGTTGCTGGAAGTCATGAACGGCAATCAGAACCTGTTTGTCCGTAAAGATGAAATTGAAGCCGCGTGGACGTGGTGTGACCAGTTGATCGCCGGATGGAAGAAATCCGGTGATGCGCCCAAGCCGTACGCGGCTGGGTCCTGGGGGCCGATGAGCTCCATTGCACTGATCACGCGGGATGGGAGGTCATGGTATGGCGATATCTGAATTGAAACTGCCACAGGGCGTCAGCGTCCTTGAATTCAAAAGCCCGGTGCTGCTGGCCGAAGGCTTGGCGTTGAAAGTGGCTGAACAGTTGCGCACTGCAATCGACGCCCGCGGCACGGCGGTCCTGGTGGTGTCCGGCGGACGCAGCCCGGTGGCGTTTTTCCAGAGCCTGGCCAAACAGGCGCTGGACTGGTCGAAAGTGGTGGTGAGCCTGGCCGACGAGCGCTGGGTACCGGTTGAGCATGCCGACAGCAACGCCGGCCTGCTCAAGCGGTATCTGCTGCAAGGCGCCGCGGCCAAGGCCCAGTTCCTGAGCCTTTACAGCGCCAGCGCCAACCTGGAAGCCGCTGCCGGGCAGGCCGATCGTCTGTTGGCCGAACTGCCGCCCATCGACGTGCTGGTATTGGGCATGGGTGATGACGGGCACACGGCTTCGCTGTTTCCCGACAGCCCGAACCTGGCCGAAGCCTTGGATGCCAGGAGCGCTCGCCGTTGCTGGCCAATGCTGGCGCCGACCGTGCCGCACCAGCGCTTGACCATGAGCCGCGCCTTGCTGGCCTCGGCGAAACACAAAGTGCTGTCGATTTCCGGTCAGTCGAAATTGACCACCCTAAACGCTGCATTGGCCGGTGACGACGTCGCCGAAATGCCGATCCGCGCGTTTTTGCAACCTACGTTAGAGATTTACTGGTGCCCATGAACCAAGGATCAGCCGCTATGACAACCCCATCCCCGACCGTTTCCATGGCGGACAAAGTTACCTTGATCGACAGCCTCTGCGCCAAGGCGCGGATCCTGCCGGTGATCACCATCGCCCGTGAACAGGACATCCTGCCGCTGGCCGATGCCCTGGCCGCCGGTGGCCTGACGGCGCTGGAAGTGACCTTGCGTTCCCAATACGGCCTCAAGGCCATCCAGGTGCTGCGTGAGCAGCGTCCGGAACTGGTGACAGGCGCCGGTACGGTGCTCGATCGCCACATGCTGGCCGCCGCCGAGGCCGCCGGTTCGCAGTTCATCGTCACGCCGGGTATCACCCGTGATCTGCTTGAGGCCAGTGTCCAGAGTTCGATCCCGTTGTTGCCGGGCATCAGCAATGCGTCCGGCATCATGGAAGGCTACGGCCTGGGCTATCGCCGCTTCAAACTGTTCCCGGCGGAAGTCAGCGGCGGCGTCGCGGCCCTCAAGGCCCTGGGTGGCCCGTTCGGCGAAGTGAAATTCTGCCCGACCGGCGGCGTGAGCCCGGCCAACATCAAGAGCTACATGGCGTTGAAAAACGTGATGTGCGTGGGCGGAAGCTGGATGCTTGATCCGGAGTGGATCAAGAACGGCGACTGGGCCCGCATTCAGGAATGCACCGCCGAGGCATTGGCGCTGCTGGACTGATTGTTTTACCGAACCTCGTTGGGTGTTCTACGGTTTACGGTGCGCTTGGTCGGCGCGCCGTTTTTTTTGCCTGGGTTTTAGCTCCGAATACCGAACCTATGTTCGGCTCAGGGCGATCAGTGCTTCAGTCAACCGCTCAATATCACTGGCCAAGGTAATCAACCCTGGCGTAATGCGGATGCATGGCCCGACGCTCGTGTCGCGTACCACGGTGAAGATCCCATAGTCGTTGAGCAATCGATCGGCCATCGCCTGCTGGTCAGCTTGGGCGGTGAAGCGCATGGAGGTGATGCCGCAGTACAGTCGCGGATCGTCCGGGGTCATGACTTCGATACCCGGCACATCACGTACGGCGTTCACCCACAGGTCGCGCAGATAATTGAGGCGTGCCCCCTTGGCCGAAGCGCCGCCCAGGGAACGGTGTTCTTCGAACACCAGGGGCAGGGTCAGCAAGGCCGGGATGTTCGGTGTGCTGTGGGGCGTGCGTGAGCGGACGTCGGTGGCTGGATAATGCCCTTCGTCCATGTCCGGGGCGATGTCGGCCAACCGCTGCGGGGCGATGTATAAGAAGCCCAGGGCCAGAGGCCCGCCGATCCACTTTTGCAGGTTGAACCCGGCGAAGTGAATACCGAGTTTCTTGATGTCGAAATCGATCTGGCCCAAGGCGTGGGCGCCGTCCAGAATGATATCCACCTCAAACTCGCGAGCGGCCTCGGCGATGGCCTGGACCGGCATTACCAACCCGGTGAGGTGGTTGACGTAGGTCAGTGCCATCAGCTTCAGGCGTGGGTAGCGAATAAACGCTTCGCGATAAGTGTTTACCAGCCTGTCGAAATTGGCGGGGTGCTGATGGACGAGTTCTATCACCTCCACGCCACGCTGTCGGGCCAGCCAGCGCATCGCGCTTTTGACCGATGCGTATTCCAGATCACAGATCAGTACCTGGTCGCCGGGTTGCAGGCCGTTGTAGTTGCGAATCAACGATTGCAGGGCGTCCACCGCGCTGGTGGCCATCGCCACGGTGTGGGGAGGAACGTGGATCAGCTGTGCCACTTGGCGGCGAATCGCTTCGCCATGTTCTCGGTCGAAATGCTGGCGCACGTACACCGAGTTGCTGCGGTTGATGAATTCGATGTTGCGCTGGTATTCCTCGACCACCGTGCGGGACATGCGACCGAAGTAGCCGTTTTCCAGATTGAGCGGGCCATTGGGGTCGACGTCGTAGCGGCCGATAAAGGTCTGCCAGAAAGCTTCATCGTGGGCGCGCAGGGTGTTCTCGGGCATGGTCGGGCTCGGTCAATGGCGTGGCTTGGGTTTGCCGTGTTTGGCGCGCAACGGGTCAAGCAGGTCTGACAGACCGTTGTGGTCGATCTCCTGCATCAACGCCAGCAAACCGCCCAGTTCCCCATGGGGAAAACCCTCGCGGGCGAACCAGTTCAGGTATTGACCGGGCAGGTCGGCGAGGATTCGGCCCTTGTATTTACCGAAGGGCATTTGGCGGGTGACCAGCAGTTCGAGCTTTTCCGGGTTCATGGCAATCGTCTTGATTCATACAGTCTGGAAAATACAGGCATTCTGCATGCAGGCCAAATGACAGATCATGCAAATAGCGCGGATACAGATTTCGGCCTTATTTTTAACTTATTGATTTATAAATAAATTATTAAGTTTTCTAGGCTGGCACGGCCGATGCAATATCCCTTGCAGGTTTATTCACCAGCAAAGGAACTGAAAAATGACTGACATCAATAAAGAATCCATCTCCGTCCTGAACGACCTGATCGAGACCAGCAAGGATGGCCAGGAAGGGTTCAAGACTTGCGCTGAAGACATCAAGCACCCTGAACTCAAGTCGCTGTTCGTTCAGCGTGCTGCCGACTGCGCCACTGCAGCAGCCGAACTGCAAGTTGCCGTACGCTCGCTGGGCGGCGACCCGGAAACTTCTACCAGCGTAGCCGGTGACCTGCATCGCCGCTGGGTGGATGTAAAAGCCTTATTCACCGGCAAGGGCGAAGAAGCGGTGCTCAACGAAGCCGAGCGTGGCGAAGATCATGCGCTCAAGGCTTACAAGGAAGCCATCGAGAAGATCAACAAGCACAACCTGGTAGGCATTCGTGACCTGGTTGAGCGTCAGTACCATGGCGTGCAACGTAACCATGACCAGGTCAAGGCTCTGCGCAACCAGGCGCGTGCCGCCTCGTAAACGCGACTGATCCAGAAAAGAACGCCAGGCATGCCTGGCGTTTTTTATGGGCGCCTATCAGGTTGAAGGTGAACACCGTTGTGGGGAGGGGATTTATCCCGCTTGGACTGTGGGAGCAAAGCTTGCTCGCGAAACAGGCGCCTCGATCAGAAAGACTGCATCGCCTTCATCGCGGGCAAGCCTTGCTCCCACAGAGCGGGGTCAAATCCCCTCGCCACAATGTCAGCAACAGTGTTTGTCAAATCCCTCAATAATCAACTCTGGACTCAGATAGTTAGCTAGCTAATAATTGCACCCATCCATCACCCACCGTTGCATCTATCGTTACTGCGTCCCCAGAAGAGTTTTTTGCGTGCCTATTACCTTCCAGGCCTTATTCGCCCCCGACCGCCTCGCTGTGCAGTTCGCCGTCAAAACCGTGCTCGGTGGCGGGTTGGCGCTGTGGCTGGCGTTGCGCTGGGGGCTGGAGCAGCCGTCATGGGCGCTGATGACCGCGATCATCGTCGCGCAGCCGCTGTCCGGAATGGTGGTGCACAAAGGGCTGGCGCGGTTGGTGGGTACGTTGGTGGGCACCATCATGTCGGTGGTGTTCATGGGCTTGTTCGCCCAGGCGCCCTGGTTGTTTTTGCTGGCGCTGGCGTTATGGCTGGGCCTGTGCACGGCCTGTTCCACACTGCTGCGCAGCGCCTGGTCCTATTCATTCGTACTGGCCGGGTACACGGTGGCGATCATTGCCTTGCCAGCCATTTCTCATCCACTGGGCGTGTTCGATCAGGCCGTGGCGCGCTGCACCGAAATCAGCCTGGGCATTGTGTGCGCTACGCTGGCCAGTGCCTTGCTCTGGCCGTTGCGGGTCGAGCGGCAATTGGCGGGTCAGGCCCGTGCCGCCTGGCAGAGTGGCATGCAGGCAGCCCGCGCCACCCTGGCCGGCGATGCCCAGGCCCGTAAAGGCTTGCTAGAGATCCTCGGCAAGATCGTCGCGGTGGATGCCCAGCGCGAACACGCCTGGTTCGAAGGCGGCCTTGGCCGGCAGCGGGCCCGGGCCATCAGCGGCTTGAGCCAGAAACTGCTAATGCTGCTGCGCATTTCCCGCTCGGTGCGTCGGCAATGGAAACAGCTCGAACCCTACGAAGCCGAGGCCCTCAAGCCGTGGATGAGCGAAGTGCAGCAAGCCCTCGACGCCGACAGCGCAACGTTGCAAGCTTTGCGGCCCCGGGTACTGGATGCGTCTCACGACCCACAGATCAGCTCGGCGCAAAGCTATTGCCTGGCCCGTTTCGCCTTGTTGCTCGATACCGCCCTGGCCGCCTGCGCCGCGCTGGCGGCGGTGCAAGAGGGCAGGGAAGCGGCGGACCCTCCGCGAACCTTGACGCCTCATCGTGATGTGTCCCTGGCCATGGTATTCGGTGCTCGCAGTGCCCTGGCGTTTTTGGCGGTTGCCTGTTTCTGGATGGCGACCGCCTGGCCCGCCGCCTCGGGCGCGCTGGTGCTCACGTGTGTGGTGTGCAGCCTGTTTGCCAGTCGTGAAAACGGTGCGCAGATCGGCATGAGCTTTTTGCGGGGCATCCTGTTGGCGGTGCCGACGGCGTTTGTGATCGGCGAGATCTTACTGCCGCAATGGAGCAGTTTCGCAATGCTTTGCATGGCCATGGGCGTGCCGCTGTTCCTGGGGGCGCTGGGCATGGCCAAGCCGCAGATCGGCGCCACGGCCACCTCGTTCTGCCTGCATTTCGTGGTGCTGATATCGCCGCTCAACGCGATGAAGTATGACGTCGCGGCGTTCTTCAACAATGCTCAGGCGATGATGATTGGCGTGGGCGCGGCAGTGCTGGCGTTCAATCTGCTGATTTTGCGCAACCCGGCCTGGCACAGCCATCGTCTGCTGGCCGCGACCCTGGATGATCTGGTGCGCCTGACCCGTCGCAACCTGCGCGGCGCCGAGAGCTGGTTCGGCGGGCGCATGGCCGACCGGCTGTTGCAGCTGGCGCGGCATTATCCCGAGCTGCCGGTACCGCAACGCAGCCGTTGGGATGACGGGTTGCTGGGCCTGGACGTCGGCGATGAATTGCTGCATCTGCGTCTGAGCCTGGCTGTCGCGCAAGTGTCCGACCCCGTGGCACAGCGCCGTTATTTCGAAGCGTTGGAGCAGGTGCTCGAACGCGGTCCGGGCGGTGATCAGGTCGAGGCCTTGGCCCAGCCGAGCGCCGAATTCCTGAAGGTGTTGGCGACGCAGCCGCCCGGTGATGCATTGAAGCTGGCCCAGGGCGCCGTGGTGCAATTGCAAAACAGCTGGCGCGCCTGGTGCCGCCAACACGAACCAGAACAACGGGAGCACAGCCATGGGCTTGCGTGAGTGGTCGATAGGCGGGGTGTTGCTCAGCCCGTTCCTGATTTATGTGGTGCTGGCCTTGCTGGTGACCGGTGCGCTGCGCCTGTTGCTCAGCCTTGTGCCGGCCGGGCGCTGGATCTGGCATGAAGCCTTATTCGACTGCGCCCTGTATGTCTGTGTCCTGACTGTTATTACCGTGGTCCTCGGGCCGCTATAGGAGTTGAACATGCGTACTTGTGTACGTGTCGCCGTCACGCTGTGCGTGGTAGCCGTGGCGATCTTTGCCGGCTTTCATCTGTGGCAGTACTACATGCTCACGCCCTGGACCCGGGATGCGCGGATTCGCGCCGACGTGGTGGTGATCGCGCCCGACGTATCGGGTTGGGTGCGCGAGCTCAAGGCGGTGGATAACCAGCAGGTCAAGGCCGGCGATTTATTGCTGAGCATCGACCGCGAACGTTTCGAGGCCGCGGTGGAGAAGGCGCGGGCGGTGGTTCAGACCCGTCAGCAGCAATTGAGCCTGCGCGAACACGAAGCCAGTCGCCGCGCAGCCCTGGGGCCCCAGGCCATCAGTGCCGAATTGCGGGAAAATGCCCAGATCAACGCGGGTATCGCCCGGGGCGAACTGCGCGAAGCCCAGGCCGAGGCCAAGGTCGCCGAACTCAACCTGGCCCGCAGCCAGGTCCTGGCCCCACGCAGCGGCCACATTACCAACCTGCGCCTGGCCGAAGGCAACTACGTGAACGCCGGGCAACCGGTCATGGCGCTGATCGACGACTCGACGTTCTATGTGCAGGCTTATTTCGAAGAAACCAAACTGCCGAGGATTCGTGTGGGCGATCCGGTAAAAGTCTGGCTGATGAGCGCCGGCCATGCGCTGGAGGGGCATGTCGCAAGCATCAGCCGTGGCATTACCGACCGCAATACCAACCCCGATGCGCAGTTGCTGGCGGAGGTCGAACCGACGTTTAACTGGGTGCGCCTGGCCCAGCGGATTCCGGTGCGGATCAAGCTGGACAAGGTGCCGGAGGGGGTGAACCTGAGTGCCGGGATGACGGCCAGCGTGCAGGTGCGCGAGGGTAATCAATAACTTGCTGCGCAACCGTCATTGTGGCGAAGGCCTGCTGTGTGGGCGCAAGCTTTGCTCCCACAAATCCCCTCGCCACAAATCCTTCACCGTAGATGCGTGTTAATCAGCCGATGCTGATGGCCGGCAACGTCGGCAAAGTCACGGTCTGCTGCTTGCGCGGAGCGAGAATTTCGGCCTCGCCGTCCACCACCAGTTCATCGCGTTGGTTGAACACGCGAGTGGCGATGCGTACGCGAAACTTCGGCAGTTTCTCAAGGATTTCCAGGCGTACGGTCAGGGTGTCGCCAATTTTTACCGGTTTCTGGAAGCTCATTTGCTGGCCGATATAAATGGTGCCCGGCCCAGGCAACTCGCAAGCCACCGCCGCGCTGATCAGCGCACCGCTGAACATGCCGTGGGCAATGCGCTCCTTGAACATGCTCGCCGCTGCAAATTCGGCGTCCAGGTGCACTGGGTTGTGATCGCCCGACATCGCGGCGAACAGCTGGATGTCGCGCTCTTCGACGGTCTTGCTGTAGCTGGCGGTCTGGCCGACTTCGAGGGCTTCGTAAGGGATGTTGGTAACCTGGGTCATCTGTCTCAAATCCTGTGACGGGTAAAGGAAAACGCTGCAAACCTACTCGCTTCGTGGCGGCCGCTTGTGGATCAGGGCCTGGGCAATCCAGGCCAGCACGTCGCTCGTCACTTCATCGCGGTTGGTTTCATTGAACAGTTCGTGCCGGGCCTGCGGGTAGATCGTCAGTTGCAGGTGCTGGTTGCCGGCGTCGCGCAGGGCATCGGCCAGATCCTTCAGACGCTTGCCGTCGCTCACCGGATCACATTCGCCGCCGATCACCAGCAGCGGCAAGCCCGGATCGATCTGGGCGAGATTGGACGCTTTGCTGATTTGCTGCAAGCCGCCGAGCAGGTCGACCCACAACTGATTGGTGCAGCGAAAGCCGCACAGCGGGTCGTGGATGTATTTATCGACTTCGGCCGGGTCGCGGCTGAGCCAGTCGAAGGGGGTGCGCGTGGGTTTGAACTTCTTATTGAAGCTGCCGAACGACAGCCACTCGATCAAGGCGCTGCGCCCCTTGGCACCCTGGCGTCGGCGTTCGAAACGGGCGATCAGGCGAGCGGTGCGATAGAGCGTCACAGGCTGGTAATTGGAACCGCTGAGAATCGCCCCGTGCAGGCTGGCGCTGTGGTGCAGCAGATAACCCTGGGCGATGTAGCTGCCCATGCTGTGGCCCAGCAGCACAATTGGTGTGTCGGGATGTTGCTGGACGATGTGATGGTTAAGGCTGGCCAGATCGCCCACCACCTTGGCCCAGCCGTCCTGATCTGCGTAATGGCCGAGGGTCGCTTCATCGGCAGTATGGCCATGGCCGCGCAGGTCCGGGGCGTACACGCCGTAACCTTCATCGCACAGTGCCTGGGCCAGGCGAGCATAGCGGCCGCTGTGTTCGGCCATGCCGTGGGCCAGCATGATCACCGCCTTGGGCGCGGTTTCGGGCAACCACTGATTGACGAACAGGCGGCTATGGTCGGTCGCGGTCAGCATGAACGTTTGGTGGATCATGGCGATTCCTTTGCACAGAGGCATACGCAGTGTCGCTGCATTGTATAGCGCATCCGTTGCGCCTCGCCTGATCAGGCTACACCGCGGCAGGAAGATTCACACAATCTATGACGCAGGTCGCCATATTTGCCTGATTGGCCATAGCTGCTAGTGTCCCAAGAGCTCCGCCTCTGCAAGCGATACAGAAGCGGCCCGGATACGCTCAGGTAAAGAGGAAAAAAATAATGCAGCCTGATTTCTGGAATGACAAACGCCCGGCCGGCGTGCCCCTGGATATTGATCTTGGGGCCTACAAGTCGGTCATTGAGGTGTTCGAGCGTTCCTGCAAGAAATTTGCCGATCGTCCGGCCTTCAGCAACATGGGGGTGACGCTCACCTATGCCGAGCTCGAGCGCTACAGCGCGGCCTTCGCCGGTTACCTGCAAGCCCATACCGACCTGGCCCCGGGCGATCGTATCGCGGTGCAGATGCCCAATGTCCTGCAATACCCGATTGCCGTGTTCGGGGCCCTGCGCGCCGGGCTGATCGTGGTCAACACCAACCCGTTGTACACCCCACGGGAAATGCGTCATCAGTTCCAGGACTCCGGTGCCCGAGCGCTGGTGTACATGAACCTGTTCGGGCAGAAAGTCCAGGAAGTGCTGCCCGATACGGACCTGCAATACCTGATCGAAGCGAAGATGGGCGACCTGATGCCCACTGCCAAGGGCTGGCTGGTCAACACGGTGGTGAGCAAGGTCAAGAAGATGGTCCCGGGCTATTCGCTGCCCCAGGCCATTTCTTTCAAGAGCGCCTTGCGCCTGGGGCGCGGCCACGGCATCAGGCCGCTGAAGGTCAGCCTCGATGACGTCGCGGTGCTGCAATACACCGGTGGCACCACCGGGTTGGCGAAGGGCGCGATGCTGACTCACGGCAACCTGGTGGCCAACATGCAACAGGTCCGGGCGTGCCTGGGGCAGTTCGGTGACGACGGCCATCCGCTGCTGCGCGAAGGCCAGGAAGTGATGATCGCGCCACTGCCGCTGTACCACATCTATGCCTTCACGGCCAATTGCATGGGCATGATGGTCACCGGCAACCACAACGTGCTGATCACCAATCCGCGAGACATCGCAGGTTTCATCAAGGAGCTGAAAAACTGGCGTTTCTCGGCGCTGCTGGGGCTCAACACGCTTTTCGTGGCGTTGATGGACCACCCGGATTTCAAGACGCTGGATTTCTCCAACCTCAAGGTCACCAACTCCGGCGGCACCGCGCTGATCAAGGCCACGGCCGAACGCTGGGAGCAGCTCACCGGTTGCAGCATTACCGAAGGCTATGGCCTGACCGAAACCTCGCCGGTGGCCTGCGCCAACCCTTACGGTGGGAAGTCGCGACTGGGCACGGTGGGTATGCCGGTGCCGGGCACGCTCATGAAAGTGATCAGCGACGATGGCGTCGAACAGCCTTTTGGCGAGCGCGGCGAGCTGTGCATCAAGGGCCCGCAGATCATGAAAGGCTACTGGAACAAGCCTGAAGCCACCGCCGAGGTGTTGGACAGCGAGGGCTGGTTCAAGTCCGGTGATATCGCGGTGATCGACCCGGACGGTTTCGTGCGCATTGTCGACCGCAAGAAGGACATGATCATCGTCTCGGGTTTCAACGTGTACCCCAATGAGATCGAAGACGTGGTGATGGCCCATCCGAAAGTTGCCAACTGCGCGGTGATCGGCGTGCCGGACGAACGCTCGGGGGAGGCGGTGAAACTGTTCGTGGTGGCCCGCGAGGCGGGCATCAGCCTTGAAGAACTCAAGGCCTACTGCAAAGAAAACTTCACCGGCTACAAAATACCCAAGCACATCGTCTTGCGGGAGTCGTTGCCGATGACGCCGGTGGGCAAGATCCTGCGGCGGGAATTGCGGGATATTGCTTGAGGTCCGCCAGATATCTGTCCTGACGAAAAACCCACAGTTGTTTGACTCAGAGAGATTTAGAGAAGTGTAGAATTTTTACTCTAAAAATGACCATGAGATATTCTTGAGTCATGTTTGTGACTGTAGGGGCTGCTTTTGGCTCTAGGCGACCCTTGGCAAAGCTGCTACTCTCGGCGCGCTTTTGTGACTTCTCGGCCTTGATTCAAGCCAGATTCACCAACAAACACACCCAATAATAATCGCATCAAATGCGGTGAGAATTCGCGTTGCTGAGGAGTGGGCTTCCATGATTGAAAACTTTTGGAAGGATAAGTACCCAGCTGGGATTGCTGCCGACATCAATCCAGACGAGTATCCGAATATTCAGGCGGTGTTGAAGCAGTCCTGCCAACGCTTTGCCAACAAACCGGCATTCAGCAACCTCGGCAAGACGATCACCTACGGTGAACTCTACGAGTTGTCCGGTGCCTTTGCCGCGTATCTGCAACAGCATACCGATTTGCAGCCGGGCGATCGAATCGCCGTGCAGCTGCCCAACGTTCTCCAATACCCGGTGGCGGTGTTCGGTGCGATCCGCGCCGGCCTCATCGTGGTCAACACCAACCCGCTGTACACCGCGCGGGAAATGGAACATCAGTTCAACGACTCCGGCGCCAAGGCGCTGGTGTGCCTGGCGAACATGGCGCACCTGGCTGAAACCGTGGTGCCCAAGACGAGCGTCAAGCACGTCATCGTGACTGAAGTCGCGGACCTGCTGCCGCCGCTCAAGCGCCTGTTGATCAACAGCGTGATCAAGTACGTCAAGAAGATGGTCCCGGCCTATCACTTACCCAAGGCCATCAAGTTCAACGATGTGCTGGGCAAGGGCCGTGGCCAACCCGTGAGCGAAGCCAACCCCGCCCACGACGATGTGGCCGTGCTGCAATACACCGGCGGCACCACCGGCGTGGCCAAGGGGGCAATGCTGACCCACCGCAACCTGGTGGCGAACATGCTGCAGTGCAAGGCGCTGATGGGGGCAAACCTCAGTGAAGGCTGCGAAGTGCTGATCACGCCGTTGCCGCTGTACCACATCTATGCCTTCACCTTCCATTGCATGGCGATGATGCTGATCGGCAACCACAACATCCTGATCAGCAACCCGCGCGACCTCCCGGCGATGGTCAAGGAACTGTCGAAGTGGAAGTTCAGCGGTTTCGTCGGCCTCAATACGCTGTTCGTGGCCCTGTGCAACAACGAAGCCTTCCGCAAGCTGGATTTCTCGGCACTGAAAGTCACCTTGTCCGGCGGCATGGCCCTGCAACTGGCGGCGGCCGAGCGCTGGAAAGCAGTCACCGGCTGCCCGATCTGCGAAGGCTATGGCATGACCGAAACCAGCCCGGTGGCCTCCGTCAACCCGAGCCAGAACATCCAGATTGGCACCATCGGTATTCCGGTGCCGTCGACGTTGTGCAAAATTATCAATGACGCGGGCGTTGAACAGCCATTGGGCGAAATCGGCGAACTGTGTGTGAAAGGTCCACAAGTCATGAAGGGCTACTGGCAGCACCAGGACGCCACCGATGAGATCCTCGACAGCGAAGGCTGGCTCAAGACCGGTGACATCGCGCTGATCCAGCCGGACGGTTACATGCGCATCGTCGATCGCAAGAAAGACATGATCCTGATCTCTGGTTTCAACGTGTACCCCAACGAACTGGAAGACGTGCTGGCGACTCTGCCGGGCGTGCTGCAATGTGCAGCCATCGGCATCCCGGATGAGAAATCCGGTGAGGCGATCAAGATCTTCATCGTCGCTCGACCGGGTGTCACGCTGACCAAGGAACAGGTCATGGAACACATGCGCGCCAACGTCACCGGCTACAAAGTGCCCAAGTCGGTGGAGTTCCGAGACGCATTGCCAACCACCAACGTCGGCAAGATCCTGCGGCGCGAGTTGCGTGATGAAGAGCTCAAGAAGCTGGGTCTGAAGAAGTAAGATCGCAGCCAACAAAAAGCCCCGCTGATGCGGGGCTTTTTGTTACGCGAAAAATCTTTGTGGCGAGGTAGCAAGCTCCCTTGCCACAAAGGCTCCTCTGCTAACAGGTCAGGCCTACAACCTGAACTGCGCAAAATCCAGATTAGTGCCACCGGGCCGCATGTCTTGCAGATAGGAGTCCTTGTCGGCACTCAGCTCCAGGCTCAGGGCGGCCTTGCGCTTGCCTTGGTTGCGCACTTCCAGGCCTTCCATCTTCTCGCGCAGAAACACGGTTGGCACCTTCAGGTGCAGCAGCTCGTCGGTGGCCGGGGTGTGCAGCAGCAGGTGGATCCATTCGTACTGACCGATGGCCAGGCGCGCCACCGGGAGGTCGAACCAGAAGATGTTGCGGTTGCGGTTCAATTCGCTGAAGTGGCAGTTGTTGACGCCCAGTACGG
The DNA here is from genome assembly GCF_059695895.1 of Pseudomonas sp. LBUM1664. Lineage (NCBI taxonomy): Bacteria > Pseudomonadati > Pseudomonadota > Gammaproteobacteria > Pseudomonadales > Pseudomonadaceae > Pseudomonas > Pseudomonas sp. LBUM1664. The sequence goes on from NZ_CP166791.1 coordinate 1,538,565, forward strand.
CGCCGCCCAGTTCCTGGTTTCTGCGGGCGATGGCCTGCTTTTTATCGAGTTTCATAACGTTCCTACGGGATTGGAGCTTCAGGCCGCAGCCTGAATACGTGGGGTATTCTCGGGGGTGGATCGGCAAACATAAAGCGCAACCTGCACCTGACGATGAAATGCGCTGCTGAAAAAATGAAACTCCTCGCAAACGGCCTCGGTCAACCCTTATGTAATGACTTTTCGTACAGTTGTTCACAGGAGAGACATCATGGGTAGCACGAGCGATAAAGTGAAGGGCGTTGCCAACGAAGCCGTCGGCAACATCAAGCAAGGCGTCGGCAAGGCCACCGACAATGACCGCCTGCGCGCCGAGGGCGTGGTCCAGGAGAAAAAAGGTGAGGTCCAGCAAACCGTGGGCAAGGCCAAGGATGCAGTCAAGAAAGGCGTTAACGAGGCATAACCGGCCTGTTGAAAAAACGATTGGAACGGCCATCCGCAGGTGGCCGTTTTCATGTCGGCTCGAACTTGCACCGGGGAAATTGTTCCAAAGTCGCCAAACAGGTTACTTTTGTCTTGGATAGCAACCCCATGAGTCGCCAGGCGACCTTCCTTTTTTGCGGCGAAAGGAGACGCACATGATGTTCCCGGCCTTGAAAGGCTTGCCTTTGCATCGTGTGATGATGCGCACCGTCAGCGAGTTTCTCGACGACGAGATGTCCACCTACGCCTCGGCGTTGGCTTATCAGATGCTGTTTTCGCTGTTCCCCTTCATTCTCTTTCTGATCGCGCTGATCGGCTTCCTGCACCTGCCGGATTTCTTCTCCTGGCTGCGCCTGCAATCGGAACTGGTGCTGCCGCCCCAGGCCCTGGAACAGGTCAACCCGGTGATTGACCAGCTCCAGCAATCCAAGGGTGGGTTGTTGTCGGTAGGTATCGTCATCGCCTTGTGGACCGCCTCGGCGGGTGTGCGGCTGATGATGAGCGCCATGAACGCCGCCTACGATGTGGTCGAGGGTCGCCCAGCCTGGAAACGCTTTCCGCTGTCGATTTTCTACACGGTCGGCATCGCTGGCATGCTGCTGGCCGCCGCGGCGCTGATGGTGCTCGGGCCGCAGGTGATGGGCTGGATCGCGGCCCAGGTCGGGCTAGAGGATTTCATCGTCACGCTCTGGACGATTGTTCGCTGGCCGGTGATCGTGTTTTTGTTGATGGTGGCCGTGGCGCTGATCTATTACGTGATGCCCGACGTCAAACAAGAGTTTCGCTTCATCACGCCGGGGTCGGTGCTGGCAGTGGTGGTGTGGATTATCGCGTCCCTGGGCTTCGCGTTTTACGTCAAGACCTTCGCCAACTACAACGCCATGTATGGCAGTATCGGCGCGATCATTGTGTTGTTGCTGTATTTCTATATTTCTGCGGCGGTGCTGTTGCTCGGCGCGGAGATGAATGCGGTGATCGAGCACATGTCCGCCGAGGGCAAGGACCCTGGCGAGAAAGTCGCGGGCGAGCACAGCGAAAAGCAGCATGTGTCGGGCCTGGGGCGCGACCATTCCATCAAAACGACCACTGACGAAGCCCAACCATGATTCGCGACATCCTGAAAATGGGCGACGAACGCCTGCTGCGCATTGCCCCGCCGGTTCCGCCGGAAATGTTTGACACGCCGCTGCTGTGGCAATTGATCGACGACATGTTCCAGACCATGGAAAGCGTTGGCGGCGTCGGTCTGGCAGCGCCGCAGATTGGTGTCGACCTGCAACTGGTGATCTTCGGCTTCGAGCACAGCGAGCGTTACCCCGATGCCGAGGCGGTGCCACAGACCATCCTGATCAACCCGCTGATTACCCCGTTAAGCCCATTGCTGGAAGAGGGTTTTGAAGGCTGTCTGTCGGTGCCGGGCCTGCGCGGCGCGGTCAATCGCTATCAGCACATCCGCTACGAAGGCTTCGACCCCAAGGGCGTGCCTGTCGTGCGCACTGCCTCGGGCTTCCATGCGCGGGTGGTGCAGCATGAATGCGATCATCTGATCGGTCGTCTGTACCCGTCGCGCATCACCGACTTCAGCAAGTTCGGGTTTACTGAGGTGATGTTTCCGGATTTGGACCCGACGGCAGACGACTGATCCAACAAAAACACTGTGGGAACAGACCTTGTATTGCACTTTTCAGGCGGATGTCTGCGGCTCCAACCCCATCGCAATCATCGGCTTGCTGCGAGCATATCGGCTCAGGCGCTCGGCCATCGCATAGGGCAGGGCGGGGTCGAAACGGAAACCGCGCCGCTCATAAAAGCCGCGCAAGTCTGGATGGCAGAACAACCACACGGGTCCGTCCACGCCTTCCAGCGCTTGGGCGATCAACCGCGCCGCAATCCCTTGTACGCGGTACGCCGGGTCGACAAACAATCCCGTCAACCAATGGCCACCCGACACCGGTCGCAGGCACAGGGCTGCGACGATTTCATCCCGCCGCGCTACCCACAGCTGCGCTTCACGCACCGCTTTCATCGAGGATTGGTGGGCGCGATAGAACTTGTTCATCAGCGGCCACAGCGGTTCGTCGAGCTGTGTGTAATGGATTTCGGACATGGCACGGTCATGGGGATTGAGGGGAGGGCGATTATAAAAGAACGCGAGCGCGGCGATAGGTGTATACCTGACGTCACATCCCGTATGAGTGGAGTACGTATCATGGCCAAAGGCATGGATTCAAAAAAAGCGGCAAAGAAAAAACCGGCAAAAACCGCCGATGAAAAACGCGCCGACAAAAAGACCAAGAAGGTGAACCTGTTCGGGCATTGAACCGCTTCCACCCCGGCTTGCCTCAGGTATGAGCTGGGGTCGTAACCTCAGCTCATACCTCGCCGCAATCCCTTTGTTGTAACGCCGCCAAGGCTTACAGCGAGGCGAGGAACGTTTCCATGGCCGGGTCGTTGTCGCTCGTGCCGCTATCCTGGGCTTTTTCGACTTGCGCCACCGCTGATTTGTCCTGCATACGCTGGGCAATTTCCTGACTGACCGCCTGTTGTTTCTCGGGCGGCATCGCCTTGAACGCTTCCTCAGTAATGCCCATGTCTTTGAGAATGCTCTCGCGCAGGCGCTCTTCGGGCGTCTTGCTCATGTAGTCCTTGAATTCTGACGTTGCAGCGCTGTCAAGCGTGGAGTCGTCTTCGGACGTTGATGAGGCAACAGTCTGCAATTGCACGCGGGTCTTGGCGAAAGCCTCATCGACGTTGTCGCTGATGGCGGTCGTCGCATTGACCTGTTGTGTGGCCTGCTGGGTGGCCGAATCGCGGACTTGGGCGCTGCCCAGGCTCGACTGGGCCAGGACGTTGTCGCGTAACGCTTGTAACGCTGCGCTTTGCAAGCCGCTGGCGGCTTCGGCGGTTGGATCCTCGCCTGGACGTTTGAGCGGCAGAATCATCGATTGCTGCTTCGCACTGACCAACATGATGAATACCTGTAGGGAATGGCTGAGCTATAGGCAGGAGCAATTCCCATGCCGTTGCTGCAAGCCCAGGATTCCAAGGGTTGTAGGCGCAGGACCGCGAGCCGGGCGGCCAACCTTTGCCGCCAGACGGCACGGATCGACCGCCTCCGCGTGCAGAGGCGGGCTCAGGTGCTTTCGCGAACCTTGAGTTCAAAGCCCATGTCCACCACCGGCTCAGTGATGCGATTACCCGCCATCAACGTCAGCATCTGCTCGGCTGCGCGGCGGCCGATGGCTTCCCGTGGGGTGCTGATGCTGCTCAGGCGCGGCACCATGTGGGCCGAGGCCGGTAGGTCGTTGAAGCCGAGGATCGACACCTGTTCGGGGATCTTGATGCCACAGCGCAGGGCTTCGAGCAGGGCGCCGTGGGCCAGGTCGTCGTTGCCAAAGAAGATCGCGTCGACGTCTGGGTGACTGGCCAGCAACTGCAGGAACAATTCGCCGCCCAGGCCCACCGATGACGGGCGCGGCGTCAGCATTTCCAGGTCCGGGTCGTATAGCCCGGCCTTTTGCAGGGCACCCCGAAAACCTTCACCGCGCAGCAGGGTCCGCTGGTCCAGTTGCGCACCGATGTAGGCCAGGCGCTTGCGACCTCGGGAGATCAGATGCTCAGCCGCCGTTTCACCGGCCTTGAGTTGGGAAAAACCAACGCAATTAAGGCCCGCACCGGGGTCCAGTTCCATCATGTACACACAAGGAATGTTGCTGGCCTCGATCATGCGTCGGGCACTTTCGGTACGGTCGAAACCGGTCAGCAGCAACCCTCGCGGCTGGTAGGCCATGTAGTTGCGCAGCAGGTCTTCTTCTTCGTCCCGGGAATAGTGATAGTTGCCGATCACCACTTCGAAGCCCTTGGGCCGCAGCACGCGATGAATGGCTTCCAGGGTGTCGATGAACAACAGGTTGGACAACGACGGCACCAGTACCACCACCGAATGGCTCTGGGCCGAAGCCAGGGCGCGGGCGGCGGGGTTGACGACGTAGTTGAGTTCCACGGCGGCCTGGCGGACTTTTTCCACCAGGTCGACGGCTACGGTGCTGACGCCACGCAGGGCACGGGAGGCGGTGATGGGACTGACACCGGCCAGGCGTGCGACTTCGTTGAGCGTAGGGCGACCGGTGGTGCGAGTATTTTTATCGTTTTTAGGGACAGTCATCAGGGCGGCTTGCCAAACAAAAATCAAGGTACTAAGGTAGCGCTGTCTCGACGCGGCTGCAAATGCGAGAGTGAGGTTTGCCTGAGCCTTGCCCGTTGGTGTCGTGAACGAACATGCTGCAACCACAAAAATGACAAGAAGGCGTCGGCAACTTCTGCTTTTGCTCTGGTGTCATAACTGGCAAAGGTAGCGCTGTCTGCGCGCTGAGGTGTTTCATGAACAATCCCATCACCGCCCTGGTCATCATGGGCGTTGCCGGTTGCGGCAAAACGTGCGTCAGCCAGGCCCTGTGCCAGTTGAGCGGCGCCACCGCCATCGAAGGCGACACTTTCCATCCTGCGGCCAACATCCAGAAGATGAGTGCCGGTATTCCCTTGAACGACGACGACCGTGCCGGCTGGCTCGACAGCCTGTGCGACGAGTTGCGCCGTGTCGACGCCACGGGCGAGCGCCCGGTGTTGACTTGTTCGGCCCTCAAGCACAGTTATCGCGAACGTCTGCGTAGCGCCTTGCCAGGCCTGGGCTTCGTATTTCTTGAGTTGACCCCCGAAGTGGCCGCCGACCGTGTTTCCCATCGTCCCGGCCATTTCATGCCGTCGACCCTGATCGACAGCCAGTTTGCCACCCTCCAATCCCCTGTCGGCGAGCCCCTGACCCTGGCTCTGGACGCGTCCAGCCACAGCATCGATGAATTGGCCCATCAGGCCTATGACTGGTGGGTGGCGCACGGTTTGAAGCTCGCCAGCTGAGCCTGAAAAATTTTGCGTCAGAAAGATAGCGCTGTCCCGACGATTTACAAATAACTGCTTCAATAACAACAACAAATCAGGAGACACCCCCCATGTTTGGCATGTCCCACGAAACGTTTCTACTGCTTGATGCAGTGGTCACGGTGATCGGACTCATCGTCCTCATCACCCAATTCAAATTCCACCCGTTCATTGCGCTGACCATTGCCGCTGCGTTCCTCGGCCTGACGTCGGGCATGCCGACTGGCACCATCCTCAAGGCGTTCCAGGACGGCTTCGGTGGCGTATTGGGCTTTGTCGGCATCATCCTGGCGCTGGGCACGATGCTCGGCAAGATGATGGCTGAGTCGGGCGGGGCCGATCAGATCGCACAGACCCTGATCCGTGCCTTCGGCAAGGATAAGGTGCAGTGGGCCATGATGTTCGCCGCGTTCCTGGTGGGCATCCCGCTGTTCTTCGAAATCGGCTTCGTGCTGCTGATCCCGCTGGTGTTCATCGTTGCGCGTCGCACCGGCGTCTCGATCATCAAGATCGGCATCCCGCTGCTGGCTGGTCTTTCTGCAGTCCACGGCCTGGTGCCACCGCACCCGGGGCCGCTGCTGGCGATTGGCGTGTTCGGTGCCGACATCGGTAAAACCATTCTCTATGGTCTGATCGTGGCGCTGCCAACGGCCATTATTGCCGGGCCGATTTTCGGTACGTTCATTGCCAAACATATCCCCGGCCATCCGAATCAGGAACTGGTGGATCAACTGGCGCGTGAGACGAGCTCCACCGTTTTGCCGACCTTTACCATCACCCTGATCACCGTGCTGCTGCCGGTGTTTCTGATGCTGCTCAAGACCTTCGCAGACGTGGCGCTGCCGGACGGTAACTTCTTCCGCACCTGGATGGACATGATCGGCCACCCGATCTCGGCGTTGCTGCTGGCATTGTTGCTGTCGCTCTATACCTTTGGCCACAAGCAGGGCATCGGTTCGAAACAGATTCTCAAGCTGCTGGACGCCAGCCTTGCGCCGACTGCCGCGATCATCCTGATCATCGGTGCCGGTGGTGGCTTCAAGCAGATGCTGGTTACCAGTGGTGTGGGTGACGTGATCGGCCACATGGCGGTGAGCGCGCAGATTTCACCGATCCTGCTGGCCTGGCTGGTGGCCGCGGTGATCCGCATCGCCACAGGTTCGGCGACAGTGGCGACCATTACCGGTGCCGGAATCGTGGTGCCGGTGGTGGGGATGATTCCGGGTGTGAACCGCGAGTTGCTGGTCCTGGCGACCGGCGCCGGTTCGTTGATCCTGTCTCACGTCAACGATGCAGGCTTCTGGCTGGTCAAGCAGTACTTCAACATGACCGTGGCCGAAACCTTCAAGACCTGGACCGCGATGGAAACCATTCTGTCCGTGGTGGCGCTGGGCTTTATTCTGCTGTTGTCGCTGGTGGTCTAACTAACAGCCCATAACAACTGTGGGAGCGGGCTTGCTCGCGAAGGGACACTGACATCAACAAGGATGTTGAATGTTATATCGCCTTCGCGAGCAAGCCCGCTCCCACATTTGGGTTTTGTGTCAGGCGTTGGTTTTGTTTATCAACCCATCCGCCCGAAACATCCCGCGGATTCCGCGTACGGCCTGGCGAATCCGGTCCTGGTTTTCGATCAGCGCAAAGCGCACATGATCATCCCCATATTCCCCGAACCCCACCCCCGGCGAGACGCAGACCTTGGCTTCGGCCAGCAGCTTCTTGGCAAACTCCAGTGAGCCCAGGTGTGCATAAGTCTCGGGAATCTTGGCCCAGACGTACATCGACGCCTTGGGGTTTTCCACCATCCAGCCCAGTTCATGCAGACCCTTGACCAGCACATTGCGGCGCTGGCGGTATTGCTCGGCGATGTCACGAACACACTGCTGGTCGCCTTCAAGGGCCGCGATGGCAGCCACTTGCAAGGGGGTGAAGGTGCCGTAGTCGTGGTAGCTCTTGATCCGCGCCAGGGCGTTGACCAGTTCCGGGTTGCCCACCATGAAACCGATGCGCCAGCCGGCCATGTTGTAGCTTTTGGACAGGGTGAAGAATTCCACCGCGATGTCTTTCGCGCCGGGCACCTGCATGATCGACGGGGCTTTCCAGCCGTCGTAGACGATGTCGGCGTAGGCCAGGTCGTGAATCACCAGGACGTCGTACTGCTTGGCCAGGGCGATGACCCGTTCGAAGAAATCCAGCTCCACGCATTGCGCGGTAGGGTTGGACGGGAAACCGAGAATCATCATTTTCGGTTTTGGAATCGAACCGCGAATGGCCCGCTCCAGTTCCTCGAAGAAATCCACCCCCGGCACCAACGGCACCGAACGCACCTGGGCGCCGGCGATCACTGCGCCGTAGATGTGGATCGGGTAACTGGGGTTGGGCACCAGCACCGTGTCGCCCTGGTCCAGGGTCGCCAGCATCAAGTGCGCCAGGCCTTCCTTGGAGCCGATGGTGACGATGGCTTCGGTTTCCGGGTCGATGTCCACCTCGTAGCGGTCCTTGTACCAGCGCGAAATGGCGCGGCGCAGGCGCGGGATGCCTTTGGAGGTGGAATAGCCGTGGGTGTCTTCACGCTGGGCGACGGTGACCATTTTTTCCACAATGTGCGGGGGCGTGGCGCCGTCGGGGTTACCCATGCTCAAGTCGATGATGTCTTCGCCGCGCCGACGCGCAGCCATCTTCAGCTCGGCAGTGATATTGAATACATACGGGGGGAGTCGATCGATGCGCGCAAAGCGGCGCGGCGAACCTTGTTCGGCCATTGTTGCCTCGAGATACGTGAGCGCCCGGAACCGTCCGAGCGACGTTGGCCACTGCGGTGGCCTGCGGCGCAAGATAAAGTGGCTGATGGCCAATTGTCCAGTAGCGGCGCAGAACTATTTTCGACGACACTGTCGACCTGGCCGCGCGGCGATCACGGCGTCTGCGGGCTGTTCAACTCGCCATAACCAAAATTCGAACGGAATGATGATGGAATTTTCCAGCGGTTTCTTGCTGAGCCTCTCCCTGTGCCTGGACATTGGCGTGGCCAATATCGCAATGATCACCCTGGCGATGCAGCGCGGCTACTTTCAGGGTTTCGCCCTGGGCCTGGGCACCTGCGTGGGCGACCTGGTCTACGCGGTCCTGGCCCTGGCCGGCATGACCGTACTGCTGCAATACGAAGCGGTGCGCTGGGTGCTGTGGATCGGCGGCTCAGTATTGCTGCTGTATTTTGCGGCGAAGATGATCCACTCGGCGATTTACCACAGCGCAGTGCTGGCGCAGGCGGGTGAGGTGCGGGGCAATTCGTCTCGCCAGGAATTTTTTCGCGGAATTTTCCTGGCCATGTCCTCGCCCAGTGCCATCCTTTGGTTCGCGGCGGTGGGCGGTACGCTGATCGCTCGTTCAGGCGGTGGAACATTGCTCAGCTCGGCGCTGTTTCTCAGCGGTTTTCTCTGCGCCGGGCTGCTGTGGTGCGCGGCCTTGTGCCTGGCGGCGACCCAGGGTGGCAAATTGTTGGGCGATAAACTGTTGCGCTATTCCTACTGGGCATCCGCCGCGATCTTCTGCTATTTCGCTGTGTATGTGATTGTTTCTGGTTACAACGAGTTTGTAGGAAAAGCCTCCGTGGCCGTGCTTCCTGGACTCTGAAAAACGAAACAGCCTGGCAATCGCGGTTTGGCTTCTATACTGCCAAGCTCGACCTCACCCTTTTCTGGAGTGTTGACGCATGGACAAGCACAAACGCGATAACGCAGCCGAACCACGCTTTGAACAGGGACGCTTTCAGCTCATCGCCGGTTTTGGCGAACGTTTTACCCAGGACACAGCCCAAGATATTCCCTTGCTCTGGGAAAAGTTTTTGCCCTGGCTCGGTAAGGTGCCAGGGCAGAAGGATGAGGTGACCTACGGTGTGTGCTGCAACCAGGACGCGAAGGGTGGGTTCGAATACATCTCCGGCGTGGAAATCAGCCGGCTCGACGATTTGCCGGAACAATACCGCTGGATTGAACTTCATCCCGGGCATTACGCGGTGTTCGAACACAAAGGGCCGGTGAATAAAATACCGGACACGTTCCGCTACATCTGGGATGTCTGGCTGCCGCAGTCCGGTCATGAAGCGGCGGACGCCCCGGTATTCGAGCGCTACAGCGAAGACTTCAACCCCAAGACTGGCGAAGGCACCCTGGACATCTGGATACCGCTCAAGTCCTGAGCATAAAAAAGTGGCGAGGTGCGGCTTCAGTACAGACTGGCCTGTACGCGTGCTGGCGCTTCACGGTCATACGCCTCGGCATCGAATTGCCCATCGTTCAAGCGTTTGTGAATCGCCCCGGCGCGGGGCAGTGCCGAGCGTTCGAGGTGGCGATCCGGATTCCACAGGTCTGAGCGCACAATAGCTTTGGAGCAATGGAAAAACGCGGCCTCAACCGTGGGGCAGGCCATAAATGGTTTCCAGCTGTTCAATCGACGTCAACATCGCTCAACTCCTCCTTGCTGATGGCCAGGCAATCAGAACACCAGCTCCATCCGCCGCTCATAACCGATGCGGCCCTTGTACGCCTCGCCACTGTCGACCCAGCCCAGCCGAGTGTACAGGGCAATGGCGGAGTCATTGTCGGCGTCGACCGAGAGTTCCAGCCCTCTGATTTGCGGCCACGCCGCGCGTGCCACGGCGGGTAGCGCTTGCAGGCAGGCTTTTCCGTACCCCTTGCCTTGGACCCGATGATCGACTTGCAGGGCGTGCAGGGTAGCGCTGTGTTCGTTGGCCCAGGAAGGCAGTACTGGCGGGCGCTTGAGCAGAAGGAACGCCACCGGCACATCGTCGGCCAACAACGCAAACCCCTTCACCCCCGGGCCGGGCTTGGACAGCAGCGTATGCAGCGCTCCGTGGATGTCGCCGGCGAACTTGATCTGTTCAGGGTGGATTTCGATGGCTTCGACCTGTTCGCGTTGGCGTGGGGTGAGGGCTTCGTAAGGTACGAGCTGAGCGGTCACAAAAGCGTCCATTGTTTGCCGGCAGGATGGGTCTGGGATTCTAGCGAATTTTTTTCTTTGAATTATTTTTGTTGGGTTGTCGATTCGAAGTTTCTCCAAACGACAAAGGGTGTCTTCAACAAAAACCTGCGGAGAATCACCATGAATACCCACGTCACTAAAACCGAAATCCAGGCCTTGATCGACACCTATCGCCAGGCCGTCATGACCAAGGATGTGGAGAAGGTCATGGCGCTCTATGACGAGAGCATCGTCTCGTTCGATGCCATCCAGGCCCTGCAATTCAAAGGCAAGGTCGCTTACCGGGCCCACTGGCAGGCCTGCATGGAGATGTGCCCCGGGCCGCACAAGTTCGACTTCCATCAAGTCGAGATCACCTCGGCCGACAACATCGCCTTCGCCCACTGGCTGGCTTATTGCGGCGGCACCAACGACAAAGGCGAAGAGCAGGCTTGCTGGATGCGCGTGACGGCTTGCTATCAGCGTGTGGCCGGGCAATGGAAGATCGTTCATGAGCACTGGTCCGCACCGTTCGACCCGATGGCCGGCACGACGCTGTTCGACCTGCAACCCTGATCGTCGGTTTTTTCGCCAAGCGCCTTTCTGCCGTCCATAGTTGATCAGTTCGATCACGGAGCTTTTCCATGAAGTACTTATGCCTGGTGTATAGCAACGAACAGACGCTGCACAACTCGCCCGACAGCCCAGAGGACGCCGAGTGCATGGCCTATGCCGAATCGATCCAGGGCAGCGGCCGGATGCTCGCCGCCGAGGCCCTGGAGTCGGTGCAAACCGCCACCACAGTGCGCATGCGTGGCGCCAAGCTGTCGATCACCGACGGCCCGTTTGCCGAAACCAAGGAGCAACTGGCGGGCTTCTATCTGATCGACGCCAAGGATTTGAACGAAGCCATCCAGGTCGCCGGCAACATCCCGGCGGCCCGGGTCGGCTGCGTTGAAGTGCGCCCGGTGCGCCAACTCCAGGGCCTGTCCGATTGATGTCGACCGAAGCGGTTACGGCGCGGGTCGAGCAGGTTTATCGGCAAGACTCGCGGCGGATCCTGGCGACGCTGATTCGCCTGCTGGGGGATTTCGATCTCGCCGAAGAGGCCTTGCACGAGGCCTTCTTCATTGCGGTCGAGCGCTGGCAGCGCGACGGCGTGCCGGACAACCCACGGGCCTGGCTGGTGTCGGCCGGGCGCTTCAAGGCGATTGACGGTTTGCGCCGGCGTGCACGTTTCGCGGCGTCCCGGCCATTGTTGATTGCCCAGCTCGAAGAACTGGAGCAGGTCGTCTGGAGTGACGAAGACGTGGAAGACGACCGCCTGCGGCTGATTTTTACCTGTTGCCACCCGGCCCTGGCCACTGATGCCCAGGTGCCGCTGACCCTACGGGAAGTCTGCGACCTGACCACCGAGGAAATCGCCCGGGCGTTTCTCGCCGCCCCGGCGACCATTGCCCAGCGCATCGTGCGCGCCAAGGCGAAAATCCGCGATGCGAAGATTCCCTATCAGGTGCCCTCGCGCACAGAACTGCCCGAGCGGCTGGACAGCGTGCTGCGGGTGATTTACCTGGTGTTCAACGAAGGTTATTCGGCCTCGATGGGCGCCGAGCTGACCCGCGAAGACTTGACCCGCGAAGCCATCCGCCTCGGGCGTTTGCTGATGGAGCTGTTGCCCGAAGCAGAGGTCATGGGGTTGCTGGCGTTGATGCTGCTGCACGAGTCCCGGCGGCCGGGGCGAACTTCGCAGACCGGTGAGCTGATTCTGTTGGACGAACAGGACCGATCCTTGTGGAACACCGAGTTGATCGCCGAAGGCTGCGCCCTGGTGGAAGCTGCGCTCAATACCCGGCGGTTCGGGCCTTATTGCCTGCAAGCCGCAATTGCGGCGGTGCATGCCGAAGCGCCGACGGCAGAGCAGACCGATTGGCCGCAAATCGTCGGGCTTTATGATGTGCTGCTGCGTGTCATGCCGTCGCCGGTGATCGAACTCAACCGTGCTGCCGCTTTGGCCAAACGCGACGGGCCGCTGGCGGGGCTGCGCTTGATCGATGCGATCCTGGGGCGTGACGAGCTGCTCGACTATCACCTGGCCCACTCGGCGCGGGCAGAGTTGTGCCGACAGTTGGGGCGATTGGACGAGGCGAGGGCGGCGTATCGACGGGCGCTGGAATTGACCCGGCAACTGCCGGAGCGCCGGTTTATCGAAGGGCGGCTTGCGGGATTGTAGTACTGAGCCACCAAGCCCGCTCTCACAGGGCCTGTGGCTGGCATCGCATTTATGAACAGCCGAAATCAACTGTGGGAGCGAGCCTGCTCGCGATAGCGGAGTATCAGCCAACATCGATGTTGACTGACATTCCCCCATCGCGAGCAGGCTCGCTCCCACAGGTTTTGTGGCTTGTGTTGATCAGAACTCGTGATCAGCGTTGTCCGGGTTCAGGTCGCTGATGCCCAGTTTGCCCGCAGCCTGCTCGATCGAGCCAGTTTGCTTGACCAGCGCGGCGATGGCGTCGCGCACGATCTGGTTGCCGGCGGTGTTACCGGCGGCGATCAGTTGGTCGTAGTGCTCACCCTTGTTGGCGTGATCGACCATGACCTGGATCTTGGCTTCGGTGTCGGCCAGGTCGGCCTTGAGCGCGGTGTCGGCGGCCGGATCGGCCTTGGCCACCAGGGACGACAGGCTGGCGCCGGTCATTTTGGTGCCGTCTACGCGGGTGTATTCGCCCAGGTACACGTTACGCACGCCTTTGGCATCGTAGAAGTGCGAGTTGTGGGTGTTGTCGCTGAAGCAGTCTTGTTCGTCTTCTGGCGAGTTGGCTTCCAGGGACACTTTCATGCGCTCGCCCGCCAGTTCACCCAAAGACAGGCTGCCCATGCCGAACAGCATCTTGCGCAGGCCGGTTTCGGCAGGTTCGGCTTCCAGGGTGGCGCGGTAGTTGTCGGCCACGTTCGGCTTCCAGTTGCCGACCATCTCTTCCAGATCGCTGACCAGCAGTTGGGTCACGGACTTGAGGTAGGCACGACGACGATCGTTGTGGCCGCCAGTGGCGCCGGCGCCTTCCAGGTAGTCGGAAGCCGGACGGTTGCCAGCACCAGGGCCGGTGCCGTTGAGGTCTTGGCCCCACAGCAGGAATTCGATGGCGTGGTAGCCGGTGGCGACGTTGGCTTCGGAGCCGCCCAGCTCGTTCAGGCTGGCGAGTTTTTCCGGGGTGATGTCTTTCACGTCGACCTTGTCTTCACCCACCTGGACTTCGGTGTTGGCGATGATGTTGGCGGTGGCGGCCGGGTTACCCAGTGCGTGCTCGTAGGATTTGTCGACGTAGTCGATCAGGCCTTCGTCCAGGGGCCATGCGTTCACTTGGCCTTCCCAGTCGTCGACGATGGTGTTGCCGAAACGGAACACTTCGCTCTGCAGGTAAGGCACGCGAGCGGCGATCCAGGCGTCCCTGGCGGCTTTCAGGGTTTCGGCGTTCGGCTTGGCCAGGAACGCGTCGACGGCGGTTTGCAGGGTTTTCGCGGTGGATTCGGCATCGCTGTAGACGGCATAGACCATCTCGGCGTAATGCGCGACAACGGCCTTGGCGGCGGCTTCGTCGATCTTGCCGGCGACGGCAGGGGCAGCCGGTGCCGCGGTGCTGGCGGCAGGCGTTGGCGCTTGCGGCGCGGCGGCCTTGTCTTTGCCTTCGCCGCAACCGGCGAGGGAAATAGCGATGGCCAGCAGACTGGCGGTAGCCAGAGGCATACGAATCATGGCGAACATCCTGCTTCGGTGATGGATGGGACAGGCGCTAGGTGCGCAAAACTGCGACATAATGCGAAAGATTTGCATTATGTGTAAAGGGTTGTAGCTGTAAATATTTCTTATTTAATGAGTGGCGATCGCCACCTTGCGTAGGAGCTGCCGAGCGAAGCGAGGCTGCGATCTTTCCCCTGGCGCTTGAGTCCCAAGCGAAATCAAAGGATCGCAGGCTTCGCCAGCTCCTACAGAGATATGAAAACCAGAGAAGGAATCAGATGATGGAGACCTTGCTGCGCTCCGCCTGCTTCAGATAAACGCCCAGTTCCCGTGCCGGCAGCGGTTTGCTGTAGTAATACCCCTGACCTTCGTGACAGCCCTCGGCGATGATGTAAGCCTCTTGCTCGACCGTCTCGACGCCTTCGGCAATCACCTGCATTCCCAGGCTTTTGCCCAACTGGATGATGGCCCGGACGATGGTTGCGTCGTCCTCGTCATCGAGCAGGTCCTGGACGAAGCTCTTGTCGATCTTGATTTTGTCCAGCGGCAGGCTCTTGAGGTAACTCAGGGAGGAATAGCCGGTTCCGAAGTCATCGATGGCAATCAGCGCACCGGAACGGCGCAGGCTCAGCAAGTGCTGGGCAGCGGTGGTGATGTCTTCCATCAGCCCGGTTTCGGTGACTTCCAGTTCCAGGCTGCGAGGCGGCAAACGGTACATCTGCAAGAGATTGTTCACCACCCTTGGCAGTTCGGCGTGGTGCAGTTGCACCGTCGACAGGTTGACGGCCATGCGCAGGTCGACGAAGCCCTGGTCGTGCCATTCGCGCAATTGTTTGCAGGCCTGGTCCAGTACCCACTCGCCGATAGCAATGATGGTGCCGTTCTGCTCGGCCAGGGGAATGAACAGGTCCGGCGGCACGAGGCCGTGTTCGGGGTGATGCCAGCGGATCAGGGCTTCGGTGCCCACCACGCGAAGGTCGCGGTAGCTGATCTGCGGCTGGTACACCAGGCTGAACTGCTCGCGGGCCAGGGCCTCGCGCAGGTCTTTCTCCAGTTCGCGCCGGCGACGCATTTCGCTGTCGACGCTGGCGATGTAGAACTGGTAGCGATTGCGTGAGCGAGTCTTGGCCAGGGTCATGGTCTGCTCGGCTTTCTGCAACAGCTTCTCGGTGCTGTCGCCGTCTTCGGGGAAGAGGGTGATGCCGATGGTGGCCCGCAAGCGGATTTGCTGATCGTCGAGGGCGAACGGCGCTTCCAGGTCATCGAGGATGCTCTGGGCCAGCTCGGCGGCTTCATAGGGCTGTTCGATGTCGGCCTGGACCAGGGCGAACTGGTCGCCCCCCAGCCGAGCCAAGGCACCAAGACGTCCGCTATGAGCCCGCAGCCGATCGGCCAGGGCCAGGAGCAACTGGTCGCCGGTCTGATAGCTGAACTGTTCGTTGATGCCCTTGAAATCATCCAGCCCCACGCACAGAACCGCCACTCGACGTTGCAGGCGCCCGGCGTCCACCAGAATCTTGTCCAGTTGCTTTTGAAGCTGCTGACGGTTTGGCAGGCCGGTGAGGAAGTCGTATTCGGCCATCCGCAGCAGGCTGTTTTCCGCTTCGTGGCGCAGGTGCGTGTTGCGCTCGATGGATTCGAGCAATTGGTTGGCCGTATTGATCCAGAGGCCCAGCTCGTTTCGCTCGTGGCCTCGCAACTGCGGGATCTTGTGTTCGCTGGGACGGTCGGGGTTGATTTCGGTCAGGTGCTCAATGATCCGCGACAGCGGCTTGGTCAACAGCCAGTGATAAACCAGGTACAACACCAGGCCCATTGCCAGGGCTCGCAGCATTCCGGATATGAGGATCACCACGGAGCTGACAATGAAGCCCTGGCCATAGGTGGCGGTGTCAAGGGTAATGCTCAGGTCGCCGTAATATTCGCTGTAAGGCCCGCGTCCCACCAACTGCGTGGTGAAGGTACGCTCCTTGCCAAGGATCAGGTCGGTCAGCCAGCGGCTTTCGGAGTGCTGCAAGGGTCGGGTTTTTTCGGCGAGCATCGTTTCCCGGGGGTGACCGATGGAGGCCATGCGTACGGCGTCGTCCTGAAACAGCCCCTCGATCACCTGCATGCCCATTTCCCGGTCCAGGCTGTAGACGGCCTGGGTCGAAGGATCCCGGAACATATCGAGAATCCGCTGGGCATCGCTGGCGACGGCTTGGTTGGTTTTGTAGGCATCGAACACGATCTGGGCACAGCTCAAGACCACGCCAACGATCAATGCCGAGAGGAGCACGACTCGGAGCAACTTCACAGACAAGCTGTTCTTGAGTTCCAGCTTCAAAGAGTGGTTCCTTGTTCCGTGCGGGTAGCGTCAAGTTGCCATGAGTATTGGCAATCCCGTGATGTCAGTCAAAGGGACAATCAAACACAAGGTTTTTCGCCTGAAGCCTGGCCGATATGCAGTTTTTTCAGAGTGATTGCTCTATGGCCATTGTGTCGGTTGAAAGAGGTCGCAACTTGAGGCCTGAAAGGGATTTTTTGTTGCGTTTCAGATCTGAGGCCATGCATCCGGTGTCGATGTTCGATCATTTATGCAAGGTGAAAAAAACCCGGCAAAGCGCCGGGTTCTTTGTCTGGCATCACGGCTTAAGCGGTGAAGGTTTTGCCTTCGAACTGCTCGGCCACGAATTTCCAGTTGACCAGGTTCCAGAACGCTTCGACGTATTTCGGGCGAACGTTGCGGTAGTCGATGTAGTAAGCGTGTTCCCATACGTCGCAGGTCAGCAGCGGGGTGTCGCCGCTGGTCAGCGGGTTGCCGGCACCGATGGTGCTGGCCAGGGCTAGGGAACCGTCAGCCTTTTTCACCAGCCAGCCCCAGCCGGAACCGAAGGTGCCGATGGACGTTTTGCTGAACTCTTCCTTGAACTTGTCGAACGAACCGAAAGCCTTGTTGATGGCTTCAGCCAGCGCGCCGGTTGGTTCGCCGCCAGCGTTGGGCGCCAGGCAGTTCCAGTAGAAGGTGTGGTTCCAGACTTGAGCGGCGTTGTTGAAGATGCCGCCCGAGGAAGACTTGACGATTTCTTCCAGGGTCTTGCCTTCGAACTCGGTGCCAGGCACCAGGTTGTTCAGGTTCACGACGTAGGTGTTGTGGTGCTTGTCGTGGTGATATTCCAGAGTCTCTTTGGAGATGTGCGGCTGCAGTGCATCGTGTGGATAGGGCAGCGGCGGCAATTCGAAAGCCATGGTGATTCTCCTAATCAGGTCAGGTGCGGTGAGCGCAAGGCCGATCACGGGCGGCCAGACTAAGCGCCGTGGAGTTTGTACTCTTTGCGGCGCAGGAGTCGGATCATAGCACCGGGGGTGCGGCATAACCACGCAACAACTGTGTGGAATAGAGGTTCCAGAGCGGTTTGGAATAATCAGCCTGTGATTATCAATTGCACCGCCACGGTAAACATCATCACCGCCACCAGCACGTCCAGTATCCGCCAGGTGCTTGGCCGGGCCAGCCAAGGGGCCAGCCACGCGGCACCTACGGCCAGGGTGAAGAACCACAGCAGCGAGGCACTGGCGGCGCCGACGACATAGGCGCCAGGCACGCTCTGCTGGGCACCGAGGGAGCCGATCAGCAGCACGGTGTCAAGGTACACGTGGGGGTTGAGGAGTGTCACCGCCAGTGCGCTGAGCAGCACCGCTCGTAGCGAGCGCACGGCCTGGGTTTCGCCCTGTTGCAGGCTCTGCTTCGAGCAGGCCCGGCGCAACGCCTGGCTACCATACCAGAGCAGGAACACCGCGCCGCCCCAGCGGGCAATCGAAAGCAACGTCGGGCTCTGGGCCAGCAGCGTGGCGAGCCCGAACACTCCAGCTGCCACCAGCAACGCATCGCAGGTGACGCACAGCGCGGCCACCGGCAAGTGATGTTCACGGCGCAGGCTCTGGGCCAGCACGAACGCGTTCTGAGCGCCAATGGCCATGATCAGCCCGAAGGCCACCAGTAGCCCGTTCATGTAGCTTTGCCACATAGGTTTACTCCCTAGAAAATGGTTTGAATGCTGGTCATTCTCCAGTGGAAAGCTGTATAAGAAAAACCAATGTTGCTGATTGCTCATTAGGAAAACTGATGTTCGATTATAAATTGCTTTCTGCCCTGGCTGCCGTGGTCGAGCAGGCCGGTTTCGAGCGTGCCGCCCAGGTGCTGGGGCTGTCGCAATCGGCGATTTCCCAGCGGATCAAACTGCTGGAAGCGCGGGTCGGCCAGCCCGTGCTGGTACGCGTCACGCCTCCGGCGCCAACCGAGATCGGCCGCCGCTTGCTCAACCATGTGCAGCAGGTGCGTCTGCTGGAGCGCGACCTGCAAAGCCTGGTGCCGGCGCTGGATGAGGAGGGCCTGCCCGAGCGCCTGCGCATCGCCCTGAATGCCGACAGCCTGGCGACTTGGTGGGCGGCTGCCGTGGGCGATTTCTGCGCCGAGCATCATCTGTTGCTCGACTTGGTGGTGGAAGACCAGAACGTCGGCCTCAAGCGCATGCGCGCCGGTGAAGTGGCGGCCTGTCTGTGTGCCAGCGAACGCCCGGTGGCCGGTGCCCGCAGCGTGTTGCTGGGGGCCATGCGTTACCGTGCGCTGGCCAGCCCGGCATTTATCGCCCGGCACTTCCCCGACGGGGTGCGCGCCGATCAATTGGCCGGTACCCCGGCGTTGGTGTTCGGCCCGGATGATTTCCTGCAGCACCGCTACCTCGCTTCCCTGGGCGTCGAAGGCGGTTTCGAACACCATCTCTGCCCATCGTCCGAAGGCTTTATCCGCCTCACCGAAGCCGGACTTGGCTGGGGACTGGTGCCGGAGTTGCAAATGCGTGAACAACTGGAGCGGGGCCAGTTGGTGGAGTTGTTGGCAGATAAACCGATCGATGTGCCGCTGTACTGGCATCATTGGCGCAATGGTGGGCAGTTGCTCGGCTTGTTGACCGAACAGTTGGTCCGTTCCTCCAGGCAGTGGCTGGTGCCTTGGGAGCCGCAATAAACGTCAAGTTGCAGGTAAAAAGCGGCGCACAGATTAATTTGCAGCTTGTAGCTTGAGGCTCGGCACTGCACTTCTTAGGAGCATTCATGAAAATTCTGGTCACCGGCGCAAGCGGCTTCATTGGCGGACGCTTTGCGCGTTTCGCCCTGGAGCAAGGCCTGGATGTGCGGGTCAACGGTCGCCGGGCCGAGAGCGTGGAGCACCTGGTGCGTCGCGGTGCGCAGTTTATCCAAGGGGATCTGAGCGACCCGCTGCTGGCCCGCGATCTGTGCCAGGACGTCGAGGCCGTGGTGCATTGCGCCGGTTCCGTGGGGCTCTGGGGCCGCTACCAGGATTTCCACCAGGGTAACGTCCAGGTCACGGAAAATGTCGTCGAGGCCTGTCTCAAGCAGAAGGTCCGGCGCCTGGTTCACCTGTCCTCGCCTTCTATCTATTTTGACGGTCGTGACCACCTCGGGTTGACCGAAGAACAAGTGCCCAAGCGCTTCAAGCATCCTTACGCCGCCACCAAGTACCTGGCCGAACAGAAAGTCTTCGGCGCCCAGGAGTTCGGCCTTGAAGTGCTGGCCCTGCGGCCACGTTTCGTGACCGGTGCCGGTGACATGAGCATTTTTCCGCGCCTGTTGAAAATGCAGCGCAAGGGGCGGCTGGCCATTGTCGGTAACGGGTTGAACAAGGTCGACTTCACCAGCGTGCAGAACCTCAACGAAGCGCTGATCAGCAGTTTGCTAGCCACCGACTCAGCCTTGGGCAAAGCCTACAACATCAGCAATGGAACGCCGGTTCCGCTGTGGGATGTGGTCAATTATGTGATGCGGCAGATGGAAGTCCCACAGGTCTGGCGGTATCGTTCCTACGGGTTGTCGTACAGCGTCGCGGCTCTGAATGAAGGTTTCTGCAAGTTATGGCCGGGCCGACCCGAACCGACGCTGTCGCGCCTGGGCATGCAGGTCATGAACAAAAATTTCACCCTGGACATCGGCCGGGCGCGGCATTATCTCGATTACGATCCGCAGGTCAGCCTGTGGACGGCCCTCGATGAGTTCTGCGCCTGGTGGAAGGCCCAGGAGGTCCACTGACCTGGCCCAGCACGCCCACTGATCGCCCCATCATGAACCGAGTACCAGGTTCGGGGTCAATCGGAGCGGTGGGCGAGGGAGTTATACTCGCCACATCAAGCCATCACCGGTTTCTCAAAGGTTGAACCAATGCCCATGCGTAACGATGCCAACGACGACTTCGACGATGTACCGAGCCTGCGGATGCGGGCCGATATTCCCGATGACGATGACTTTCTGCCCAACCGCCCGCCCCACGTGCAAGCACGCCCGGCGCCCGTTGTGGCGGCCAAGGTCAGGGGGCCGAGCACCGGGCCGTTGTGGGCATTGGTCGGCGCGCTGCTGTGTGCTTTCGCCTTCCTGGCATGGTGGAGCTTCCAGCAGATTTCCTTGATGGAGCAGCAACTGGTGGCCACCCAGGAAAGCTTCGCCCGGATCAGTGAGGACGCGGCGGGGCGCTTGCAGGACATCTCCGGCAAGGTCGTCGCTGGCCAGTCCAATGTCATGAGCGACAGTGAAGCCTTGAAGTTGCAGATCAAACAGCTCGAAAGCAAGCTGCAGGATCAGAGCAAGCAACAGCAAGGGGTGCTCGGCCAGGCCACCGACCTGGACAAACGACTGGCGCAGATCACCGCCCAGGCCACCGAGCAGCAGAATGCCAACACCCAATTGCAGAGCGCCAACACGCAGCTGCAGACCCAGGTCAAGGCGCTGGCGGCTGAAGTGGCAACCCTGAAAAGCCAGGGCGAGAGCGGCGCCCTCGATGCCCAGCTCAAGAGCATCGGTGCCGACATCACAGCCCTGAAGAAAAACAACTCGAGCGCTGCCGTCGAGCGCCTGGAGCAGGACATGATTGTGCTCAAAAGCCAGCAGGATAACGGTGGTTCCAACACCGCCGAGTTCGATGCCTTCCGCGGCCAGGTCACCCGCAATATCAATACCCTGCAAGCGCAGATCCAGAACCTGCAGCAGCAACTCAGCAGCCGGGCTCAATGATTCAACACCGGTTAGCAAGATAAAACCTGTGGGTGCGGGCTTGCTCGCGAAGGCTTAGTAACAGTCAATCCAATACGGACTGGCCCACCACTATCGCCAACACTTTCGCACCCACAGCAGTGTCCTGAATACTCCTACATCACCCCACGCCGTCTACGCTCTTGAAACACCAACAGGAACGAGGGCGCGCGTATGGGTTTTTTTCACAGGATGGCTTGGCTGGGCGCAATGCTCGTGCTGGGGCTGACACAGGTTCAGGCCGCAACGCCTGACGACGGCCAGGCGGCTCGGGCGCTGCTGGAAAAGGCCTTGGCCTATTACCACGACAACGGCGACAAGGCGTTTGCCGCCTTCAGCCGCCAAGGAGAATTCGTCGACAAGGACCGCTACGTGTTTGTGGTGGATACCCAAGGCGTGATGCTCGCCAGCGGCGGTCCCTCCTCGGCGCTGATCGGGCGAGACGTTTCCGACGTGTTGGGGCCGGACTTGCGCAAGGTCTTCAAGGACGCTCTGAAAACCCCCGAAGCCAGCGGTATCCAGCAGGCCGAATACCGTTGGCAGAACTGGGCGGACGGCAAGGTCGAGCTCAAGCATGTGTATTTCCAGCGGGTCGGTGAGCGGATCCTGGCCGTCGGCTATTACCTGCCACGGGCCTCTGCCGAACAGGCCAAGGTGCTGCTGGACAAGGCTTCGAGCGATCTGCTGAAGAACGAGAAAACCACGTTGACGGCGATCAACTCCCTCAAGGGCGGCTACTTGCAGGATGATCTGTATGTCTTTGTCGTTGACCTCAACACCCGACGGTATGTTGGTCACGGCACCAACCTGCGGCTGATCAATACCGATTTCGCCAAGGTCAAGGACCCGGATGGCAAACCGGTGGGCGAGCCGATCCTGGCGCTGATCGGCAAGCAGGACGTGGGGGAGTATGAGTACCGCTGGAAGAACCCGGTGACCGGCAAGATCGAGGACAAACACGCCTACCTGAAAAAGGTCGGGCATTTCCTGGTGGCGGTGGGGTATTACAGCCCTTGAGGCTCAAGCGCTGGCCATTGTGGCGAGGGAGCTTGCTCCCTCGCCACAAAAGCTCTGCGCCACCGATGAATCGGGTGGCGCGTGGGTTTTTCAGCCCGCCACCAGCACCCGAATCGCTTCCAGCCGCAGCGCAGCCTTCTCAAGCATGGCCAGGCCTTGTTCGCGCTGTTGGCGCAGGGCCTCCAGTTCGCTGTCGCGCACGGTCGGGTTGACCGCTTGCAGGGCGCTCAGGCGTGCCAGTTCTTCGTCGGTATCGGCGGCCAAGCGGCGCTGGGCCTCGGCCACGCGTTCGGCGTGACGCGGGGCGATTTTCTCTTCACCGGCGTTGATCCGTGGCGTGAGCTGGTCTCGCTGGGCCTGGATGAACTTGTTGGCGCTGGCACGGGGCACGCTTTCGAGCTGGTCGTTCAGGGTCTCGAACGAGACCCGGGCGGCCAGGTCGTTGCCGTTGGCGTCCAGCAAGCAGCGCAGGGCGGCCGGCGGCAGGTACCGGCCCAGTTGTAGCGAGCGCGGGGCAACCACTTCGCTGACGTAGAGCAGTTCCAGCAACACGGTGCCGGGCTTGAGGGCCTTGTTCTTGATCAGCGCCACGGCGGTGTTGCCCATGGAGCCGGACAGCACCAGGTCCATTCCGCCTTGCACCATCGGGTGTTCCCAGGTGATGAACTGCATGTCTTCGCGAGACAGCGCCTGGTTGCGGTCGTAGGTGATGGTCACGCCTTCGTCGTCGCCGAGCGGGAAGCTGGCGTCGAGCATTTTTTCGCTCGGCTTGAGGATCAGCGCGTTTTCCGAGTGGTCCTCGCTGTCGATGCCGAATGCGTCGAACAGGGTTTCCATGTAGATCGGCAGGGTGAACTGGTCGTCCTGCTCGAGAATGGCCTCCACCAGCGCATCGCCTTCGCCAGCGCCGCCGGAATTGAGCTCCAGCAGACGGTCGCGGCCGGTGTGCAGCTCGGCTTCCAGGCGTTCGCGTTCGGTGCGGGCCTCGTCGATCAGCGCTTGCCACTGGGCATCGTCAGCTTCTTCTAGCAAGGGCAGCAGGCGCGGGCCGAACTGATGCTGCAAGGCGTTGCCGGTCGGGCAGGTGTTGAGGAACGCATTCAGGGCTTCGTGATACCACTGGAACAGGCGCGCTTGCGGGCTGGTTTCCAGGTACGGCGTATGCAGCTCGATGGTGTGCTTCTGGCCGATCCGGTCCAGACGCCCGATACGCTGCTCCAGCAGGTCCGGGTGCGCCGGCAGGTCGAACAGCACCAGATGATGGGCGAATTGGAAGTTGCGACCTTCACTGCCGATTTCCGAGCAGATCAGCACCTGGGCACCGAACTCTTCGTCGGCGAAATAGGCCGCCGCGCGGTCACGCTCCAGAATGTTCATGCCTTCGTGGAATACCGTGGCCGGGATACCGGAGCGCACGCGCAGGGCGTCTTCCAGGTCCATGGCGGTTTCGGCGTGGGCGCAGATCACGAGCACTTTGGTGCGCTTGAGCATCTTGAGGGTGTCGATCAGCCACTCAACCCGTGGGTCGAAACGCCACCAGCGTTCTTCTTCGCTGGCGTCCGGCTGGGCCTGGAAGCTGACTTCCGGGTACAGCTCGGCATGATCGCCCAACGGCAGCTCGAGGTATTCGTCCGGGCACGGCAGCGGGTAGGCGTGCAACTTGCGCTCCGGGAAGCCCTGCACGGCGGCGCGGGTGTTGCGAAACAGCACGCGGCCGGTGCCGTGACGGTCCAGCAATTCGCGGACCAGACGGGCGCTGGCCTCGACATCGCCATCATTGACGGCGGTCAGCAACGCCTCGCCTTCGTTACCCAAAAAGCCGTGGATGGTCTTGTGGGCTTCGGGCGAGAGACGGCCCTTATCCAGCAGCTCCTGCACGGCCTCGGCTACCGGGCGATAATTCTCGCTCTCGGCGCGGAAGGCCTTGAGGTCGTGGAAGCGGTTCGGGTCCAGCAGGCGCAAACGGGCGAAGTGGCTGTCCTGGCCCAGTTGTTCCGGGGTCGCGGTCAGCAGCAGCACGCCCGGGATCGTCTCAGCAAGCTGTTCGACCAGCGCGTATTGCGGGCTGGCCTGATCTTCATGCCACACCAGGTGGTGAGCTTCGTCGACCACCATCAGGTCCCAGCCGGCGGCGAACAGCGCGTCCTGGGCCTTCTCGTCGTCCACCAGCCACTCCAGCGCCACCAGGGCCAGCTGAGTGTCTTCGAACGGGTTGCTGGCATCGCTTTCGATGAAGCGTTCTTCGTCAAACAGCGCGACCTGCAGGTTGAAGCGTCGACGCATTTCCACCAGCCACTGGTGCTGAAGGTTTTCCGGCACCAGGATCAGTACGCGGCTGGCGCGGCCGGAAAGCAGTTGACGGTGGATGATGAGGCCGGCTTCGATGGTCTTGCCCAGGCCCACTTCGTCCGCCAGCAACACTCGCGGTGCAATGCGGTCGGCCACTTCACGGGCAATGTGCAGTTGGTGGGCGATGGGCTGGGCACGTACGCCGCCCAGGCCCCAGAGCGAGGACTGTAACTGGCGGCTGGTGTGTTCCAGGGTGTTGTAGCGCAGGGAAAACCAGGGCAGCGGGTCGATCTGGCCGGCAAACAGACGGTCGCTGGCCAAGCGGAACTGGATAAAATTCGACAGCTGGGTTTCCGGCAGAGTGACGACTTCGTTCTGCCCGTTGAGGCCGTGATAAACCAGCAGCCCGTCGACATCATCGACTTCGCGCACGGTCATTTTCCAGCCTTCGAAGTGAGTGATCACATCGCCCGGCGAAAACCGTACACGGGTGAGGGGCGCATTCCGTAGCGCGTACTGGCGAGTGTCGCCGGTGGCCGGGTAGAGCACGGTCAACAAGCGGCCGTCCTGTGCCAGAACGGTGCCTAAACCCAGCTCGGCTTCGCTGTCACTGATCCAGCGTTGCCCCGGTTGATACTGCTGCGCCATGCTGCCTGACTCCCGCCTTGAAAAAGCCGGTTATCTTAACGGAATGATCCTCCAGACCAAAGGATTTACGTACGCAGTAAGCAGTCATGAGGGCCGATGCGTTAACCGGCTGCGCGGAACTTAAGTGTGTTCAGCGATCAAACAAGCTCGGCCCCACGCATTGTTGCAATGCGAACCGGGTCACAAGTTTCAGACCGGCGGCTCAAGTCGCCATCATCGTAGCCGACAACCTGAAGACAGGAGACCTTTATGTTGCCACCCATGCTCCCTTTGAGCGCCGTCCCCATCACCGCTCAACAGGATCCGATTCGCCAGCGACCGGACATACCGCCCGTGGTCCCGGTGCAGCAAAGCTCCAACGAAAGCACCATCGACCTGCAAAATCGCGATCCGGAAGAAGCCGCGCTGTTGCTGCGTGAGGAACAGCGTCGCCAGCAGGAACGCAACAAGCGCCGTCGCGAGGCCGATGAAGACCCCGAAGAGCACTTGGCCATACCAGGTACCGAACTGAACGCCGATAACACCGTGCCAGTGGTGCCGCTGATGGAAGAAGAGTCGCGCCAGGGCCTGTGGGTCGATATCCAGATCTGATTCAGGTTTTGCCGACGTACGCAGGCTGGTCAACGCCGCCAACAGCCCGCATCATGGGCGCATTCGCCATTCACTGCACGATGCCGACACGCCATGAGCCAAGACGACAAACTGATCGACCTCAGCGCCGAGCGCGCCAAGCGCGTTCATGATCTCAATGAAAAACGCCTCAACGAAGTCCGCCAGGCTTTCGAGCAAGCCATGCCTCTGGGCAAACCCAAGAAAAAGACGAAAAACAAACCGAAAAAGCGCTGAAGACCCCTCGATCCATTGATGCAGATCAGTTATTTCCCCACCTTTGCGCCCCGTTGCGGGCGTTATTGACCCCGGTCAATTTTCATCCAGGCCTGATTGGTTAACTTGAACCCATCGCAACAGGGGCAAGACCAGGAGGCCAGTCATGTTTTTCGATAATGTGGTGTTTGCCGGGGTGGCGACGGTCGGCCTCATGTTCGTATTTTTCGCAGGTTTTGGATTATTCATCTGGAAAGACGCACACAAGCGCAAAAAACCGTAGGTCTTTCTGGTTACAACGAGCACGCAAGGCATTTTGGGCGACTTCGGTCGCCCTTTTTTTTGCGATTTTTTTGGTTCACCAAACCGCTGTGGGAACAGGCATAAAAAAAGGTGCAATCCGCAAGGATCGCACCTTTTTTGTGGGCCGCTGAAATCAGCTGCCCAGCGCCTTGGACGCCAGCCAGAACAACCCGGCCGACAGGGTCACCGTCGCCGGCAGGGTCAACACCCAGGCCAGCAGGATGTTGCGCACCGTGCCACCTTGCAGGCCGCTCTTGTTGGCGACCATGGTGCCAGCCACGCCCGAGGACAGCACATGGGTGGTGGAAACCGGCAGGCTGAAGATGTTCGCCATGCCGATCATGCACGCGGTGGTGATCTGGGCCGACATGCCCTGGGCATAGGTCATGCCTTGCTTGCCGATCTTCTCGCCGATGGTCAGCACCACACGTTTCCAGCCGACCATGGTGCCCAGGCCCAGAGCCAGGGCGACCGCCAGAATCACCCAGAACGGGGCGTATTCGGTGGTGCCGGTCAGGTCCTTGCGCAGCTTGTTGAGGTCGTCTTTCTCGCGAGCCGCCAGGTTTGGCAACTTGCCAACCTTCTTCGCCGTGTCATCCAGGCAGAGCAGGTAGCGACGCACTTCGATACGGCTTTCCGACGGCAGCGAATGGTAGTCCGATACGCCTTTGAGGGTGTCGAGCAGGGCGTTGATGGTGGGTTCGGTCTGCTGCGGGTTGCAGCGGAATTTTTCCGGCAGATCGCCTTCCACGCTTTTGCCCAGTGCCAGGAATTCACCCAGGGATTCGCTGTTGCGCTTGTAGAACTGGCTCAGGTGCAGGGTCGCGTCACGGGTTCGCTCGATCTGGTAGGTGGTGCTGCTCAGGTCGAGTACGAACTGCGAAGGCACGATACCGATCAGCACCAGCATGATCAGGCCGATGCCTTTCTGGCCATCGTTGGAGCCGTGGACGAAGCTGACGGCCATGGCCGAAATCACCAGCACCAGGCGGTTCCAGAACGGTGGATGTTTCTTGTCGTCGAGCTTGCGGCGCTGTTCCGGCGTCTTGTGCATCTTTGACAGCGGACGCCACCATTTCAGGACAATCAATACCAGGGCGGCGATCAGGAAACCGGCCATGGGCGAGAACACCAGGGAGGCACCGATATCGATCGCTTTCTGCCAGTTCACCCCGTCGGCCAGCGGAATATCGTTGATCAGCGCGTTGGCCAGGCCCACGCCGAGGATCGAGCCGATCAGCGTGTGGGAACTGGACGCCGGGATACCGAAGTACCAGGTACCCAGGTTCCAGGTGATGGCCGCTGCGAGCAGCGAGAACACCATGGCCAGCCCGTGTCCGGTGTTCACATTGATCAGCAGTTCCACGGGCAACAGGTGAACGATGGCATACGCCACCCCCACGCCGCCCAGCAGCACGCCAAGGAAATTGAACACACCGGAAAAAAACACGGCCAGATGAGGCGGCATGGCTTTGGTGTATATAACAGTGGCAACCGCGTTAGCGGTGTCATGAAAGCCGTTGATGAACTCGAAGGCGAGGACAAAAGCCAGGGCGAGCAAGAGGCTCACAAGCACCCAAGCATCCAGTCCGCTGAATAAATCGATCATGAAGGTTTTCTGACCCGGTCGTAAGGGGGCGCGATTATGCCAGAAAACCTTGGTAATCGATGCATTGCCTGCGCGTCGGTAACATTCTTCAACGAAATAATTTTTAGAAAGCCCCCGGGGGCGAGGTGTTCACCGGGCTGCGCAACCCATTGATTCCGGGGTGGAAAGCGCAGCAGGCAAGGTTCGCCTCGAAGCTGAAAGGGCCTCAAGCGATTGTGTGAAATATCTGAAAAGAGGGTCGGCCATGGACACTCCTCAACCATTGGCTATAGGAGATGCGCCCGCTCATGACGGGCGTCCAGTGCCGGTGTCCGGCCTGGATGTCGGCCGGATACCGCTTCACAAGAACATCAAGCCCCGAGCGTCATTGCTCCTCGGCTTTGAGTTCTTTTTCCATTTTCTGAAGTTCCTGGGTAAACGCCTGGTCCTGAACGGTGGCGCGTTTACGCCAGGGTTTGCGTTCCGGTTCAGGTTGCGCAGCGTAGGTGGTGACTTCCCCGCCGTAAACTTCCTTGTAACGTTGTTCCTGGCGCTCAAGTTCCGCGCGCAGTTCGTCTTTCGTCACAGTTTTACCTAATAAATTGAAATTGAATCTGGTGATACGCACTGCATGAAAACATGCAGACGGCCACGGCACCAGAGCTGACAGCTGACGTAGCATCAGGGGTTCGTGTTGTTGCCGATACAGGGGAAGCGGCCACGGGGTGCTTCATGCACCTGTTGCCGGCACCACAGTATAAAACCGAGGTGCCTGCGGACGGATCGGTCGATTGGCCGTACCGTCACTGAATTGTATTATAGCGGTCAACCCGAAGAACACTATCAATAAAGTTATAAAGTGTCTGGCGTTATGTGAATCAATGTTTGTATGTGCAACTTGTTGCAACGGGTCAGGGCCTGACAGCAAGTGCCGGTATGCTGACGCCATTCAAAGCGACAAGTTCAATTCCTGGGTGCCTTGTTCAAGTCTAAAGCGCTTGACGCTGTTCCTCGAACCGTTTGGCGCTGCCCTTCAAACTTGTTATCGAGTTCGCCCGGCGGGTGAGGCGGATTGCCTGGATGGCCTCCCTGATTGCGATTATCGGTCGCAGGTTCGATAATCGAACGATCTTGGCGGGGCTGTTGCTTGTAACAGCCGTCATTCCTGGAGAAGGAGCACACATGAACGACCAAATGCGCAACGCCTTCACCTCAGTAGCGCCACCGATTGTCGCCTCACCGGCCAAGCGGATCCAGGCCCTTACCGGCGATCCGGACTTCATGACGTCTCTCGCTCGCGGGCTGGCCGTGGTCCAGGCATTCCAGGAGCGCAAGCGGCACCTGACCATCGCCCAGATCAGCCACCGCACGGAAATCCCTCGCGCCGCCGTCAGACGTTGCCTGCATACCTTGATCAAGCTTGGCTACGCCACTACCGATGGACGCACCTATTCGCTGTTACCCAAAGTATTGACCCTCGGTCACGCCTATTTGTCATCGACGCCCCTGGCGGTTTCTGCCCAGCCATACCTGGACCGTATGAGCGAACAGCTGCACGAGGCCTGCAACATGGCAACGCTTGAAGGCGACGACATCCTCTACATCGCTCGGTCGGCCACCACCCAGCGGCTGATTTCCGTGGACCTGTCCGTTGGCGGGCGTCTGCCAGCCTATTGCACTTCAATGGGCAGGATTCTTCTGGCGGCCCTGGATGACGCTTCGCTGCATGATTACCTCGACCACGCCGATCTTCAGGCCAAGACCAGCCGGACCCTGCATACACCCGAGGCACTGCTTGAATGCCTGCAACAGGTGCGGCAGCAGGGCTGGTGCATCGTCGACCAGGAACTGGAGCAGGGCCTGCGTTCGATTGCCGTGCCGGTCTACGACGCCTCCGGCCAGGTGGTGGCGGCGCTGAATGTCAGTACCCATGCCGGGCGAGTCAGCCGCAATGAGTTGGAACAGCGTTTCCTGCCAGGCCTGCTGGGAGCCAGCCGCGACCTGAGCGCGCAACTGTTCACTTAAGCTGTTCGATAAACGCACAGAGTCGCGTCTGGCGAATTGACGGTATTCGCTGCGCCTCATTAATGTCGCGGCAGCGCCCTCCGACCGAGTCTGGCTCGGTTGGAGGGTTGGCGACCCAATAATAATGAGAGGCACACCTGTCATGCATAGCTCCCTCAGCCTCCGCCTTGATGATCGTCTGGTGCGTCCGGACTCGGTCGCCCGATAGCTCAATACTTCCTTCATGATCTTCCGGCCTTTTTTGCCGATCTCTGCTCGCCTGCGTTTCTTGTGTGGAATAAAAATAAGATGAACCAGCCCCAGACCTCCGTAGGCAACTGCCTCGATGTGCAGTCTTTCATCAACGCTCAACCCATCTCGCGCTATCAGTGGCGGGTAGTGATTCTCTGCTTCCTGATTGTCTTCCTCGACGGCCTCGACACGGCGGCCATGGGCTTCATTGCCCCGGCCCTGTCCCAGGATTGGGGTATTGATCGCGCCAGCCTTGGTCCGGTGATGAGTGCAGCGCTGATCGGCATGGTGTTCGGCGCACTGGGCTCTGGGCCATTGGCTGACCGCTTCGGGCGAAAAATCGTACTGGTGGGGGCGGTCCTGCTATTCGGCGCGTTCAGCCTGGCGTCGGCCTATAGCAGCAATATCGATCAGTTGCTGGTGCTGCGTTTTCTCACTGGCCTGGGATTGGGCGCCGGGATGCCAAACGCCACCACCTTACTGTCGGAGTACACCCCGGAGCGCAAGAAGTCCTTGCTGGTGACTTGTATGTTCTGCGGCTTCAACCTGGGCATGGCCGGCGGTGGGTTTATCTCGGCCAAGTTGATACCGGCGTTCGGCTGGCACAGCCTGTTGATGATCGGCGGCATCCTGCCGTTGATCCTGGCAGTGGTGCTGTTGTTCTGGCTGCCTGAGTCGGCGCGTTATCTGGTGGTGCGCAATCGCGGCACCGATAAGGTACGCAAGGCCCTGGCGCCGATTGATCCGCACGCCGTGGCCCAGGCGGCAAGTTTCAGCGTGCCGGAACAGAAAACCGTGAAGGCTCGCAATGTGCTGGCGGTGATCTTTTCCGGCACCTACAGCGCGGGCACGTTGCTGCTGTGGCTCACCTATTTCATGGGCCTGGTGATTGTGTACCTGCTGACCAGTTGGTTGCCGACCCTGATGCGTGACAGTGGCGCGAGCATGGAGCAGGCGGCGTTTATCGGCGCGTTGTTTCAGTTCGGCGGTGTATTGAGCGCAGTCGGCGTGGGTTGGGCGATGGACCGGTTCAATCCGCACAAGGTCATCGGTCTTTTCTATCTGATGGCCGGGATATTTGCCTACGCGGTAGGGCAGAGCCTCGGCAACATCACCTTGCTTGCCACACTGGTGCTGGTGGCCGGCATGTGCGTCAACGGCGCGCAATCGGCGATGCCTTCCCTGGCGGCGCGCTTCTATCCGACCCAGGGTCGGGCTACCGGCGTTTCCTGGATGCTGGGCATCGGTCGTTTCGGGGCAATCCTCGGCGCCTGGATGGGCGCAACACTGCTGGGCTTGGGGTGGAACTTCGAACAGGTCCTGACCGCCCTGGTCATTCCCGCCGCCCTGGCGACCATCGCGGTGGTGGTCAAGGGCATGGTCAGCCATGCGGATGCGACGTGAGACAGGCAGCTAAACCCTAATGTGGGAGCGAGCCTGTTCGCGATTTGCGGTGTGTCAGCCGATACGTTTGGTACTGATTCTCCGCCATCGCGAGCAGGCTCGCTCCCACATGAATTGCGGTGGCGGGTAGATTGATAGCCAAGCAACAATTTGTTCGATAAACGAACACTCAGTCGATTATCGGATTGTTTGGCTTTGGCCCGCAGCTTAATCTTCAGTCACTGCGGCGCTAACCTCGCGCCTTTTTCTTCATGTCGGTCTACTGAAAAACGGGAGCCTGCCCATGGCTGAAATCCTTTCGCTGCACGACGCGGTGAAGCAATTCGTCAACGACGGCGATACCGTCGCGCTCGAAGGCTTCACTCACCTGATTCCGACCGCAGCGGGTCATGAAATCATTCGTCAGGGCAAGAAAGATCTGACTCTGGTGCGGATGACCCCTGACCTGATCTACGACCAGTTGATCGGCGCCGGTTGTGCTCGCAAGCTGATTTTCTCCTGGGGCGGTAACCCGGGCGTAGGGTCGTTGCACCGGCTGCGCGATGCCGTAGAAAAGCAATGGCCGCAACCGCTGGAGATCGAAGAACACAGCCACGCCGACCTGGCCAACGCCTACGTTGCCGGCGCCTCTGGCCTGCCGTTCGCGGTGCTGCGGGCCTACGCCGGTTCTGACCTGCCAAAGGTCAACCCGCTGATCAAAAGCGTGACCTGTCCTTTCACTGGGGAAGTCCTCGCTGCCGTACCTTCCGTGCGCCCGGACATCACGGTGATCCATGCTCAGAAAGCCGACCGCAAGGGCAATGTGCTGCTGTGGGGTATCCTCGGCGTGCAGAAAGAAGCCGCGTTGGCCGCCAAGCGCTGCATCGTCACCGTAGAAGAAATCGTCGACGACCTGAATGCGCCGATGAATGCCTGCGTACTGCCAACCTGGGCATTGAGCGCAGTGTGCCACGTACCGGGCGGCGCCCATCCGTCCTACGCTTTGGGCTACACCGAACGTGACAATCGTTTCTATCAGGCGTGGGATCCGATCGCCCGGGACCGTGAGACGTTTACCGCATGGATCAACGAATACATCCACGGCACCAAAGATTTCAGTGAATTCCAGGCCAGACTGGCAGCCGCTTCGGAGGCGAAATAATGACGTACTCCACCAACGAAATGATGACCGTCGCTGCGGCCCGTCGCTTGAAGAACAACGCCGTGTGCTTCGTTGGCATCGGCTTGCCGTCAAAAGCGGCCAACCTGGCGCGGCTCACCTCGTCGCCGGATGTCGTGCTGATTTACGAATCCGGCCCGATCGGTGCCAAGCCCAGCGTATTGCCACTGTCCATCGGCGACGGCGAACTGGCTGAAACCGCCGATACCGTCGTACCGACCGGTGAGATTTTTCGCTACTGGCTGCAGGGCGGGCGTATCGACGTCGGTTTCCTGGGCGCGGCTCAGGTCGACCGTTTCGGCAACATCAACACCACGGTGGTGGGCGACTACCATCGGCCCAAAGTCCGTCTGCCGGGTGCCGGTGGCGCGCCGGAAATCGCCGGTTCGGCCAAGAGTGTGTTGATCATCCTCAAGCAGTCGGCGCGTTCGTTTGTCGACAAGCTGGACTTCATCACTTCGGTCGGTCACGGCGAGGGGGGCGATTCGCGCAAACGCCTGGGCCTGCCGGGCGCCGGACCCGTAGGCATCATCACGGACCTGTGCATCATGGAACCGGAAGCCGACAGCCATGAATTCGTGGTCACCTCGCTGCACCCTGGCGTGACCCGCGAGCAAGTCATCGCTGCTACCGGATGGGCGATCCGTTTCGCCGACCAAGTCCAAACCACGGCCGAGCCGACTGAGGTGGAGCTGCGCGCACTGCGCGATCTGGAAGCTCGTACCGCCGCGGCCCACGGCCAGGCACCGGGAGAAGCCTGATGCGCGACGTTTATATCTGTGATGCGATTCGAACCCCCATCGGCCGGTTCGGCGGTGGTTTGTCCGCCGTACGCGCCGATGACCTGGCGGCCGTGCCGATCAAGGCGCTGATGGAGCGCAACCCTTCAGTGGACTGGACCGCGGTGGACGAGGTGTTCTTCGGTTGCGCCAACCAGGCCGGTGAAGACAACCGCAACGTGGCGCGCATGGCGCTGTTGCTGGCGGGCCTGCCAGAAAGCATTCCCGGCGTGACCCTCAATCGCCTTTGCGCTTCGGGCATGGACGCCATTGGCACGGCGTTCCGCGCCATCGCCAGCGGCGAAATGGAGCTGGCCATTGCCGGCGGCGTGGAGTCGATGTCCCGCGCGCCGTTTGTGATGGGCAAGGCCGACGCGGCGTTCTCTCGCAACATGAAACTGGAAGACACCACCATCGGCTGGCGCTTTATCAATCCATTGATGAAAGCCCAGTACGGCGTGGACGCGATGCCGCAGACGGCGGACAACGTGGCTGATGATTACGCGGTGTCCCGCGCCGACCAGGATGCTTTCGCATTGCGCAGCCAACAGCGCACGGCGGCGGCCCAGGCTGCAGGATTTTTCGCCGAAGAAATCGTTCCGGTACGCATTGCCCACAAAAAAGGGGAAACCGTGGTCGAGCACGATGAGCACCCTCGTGCCGACACCACGCTGGAAACCTTAAGCAAACTCAAACCGGTCAACGGCCCGGACAAGACCGTCACCGCTGGCAACGCCTCCGGTGTGAACGACGGGGCGGCGGCGTTGATCCTGGCGTCGGCCGAAGCCGTGAAAAAGCACGGCCTGACTCCCCGAGGCAAAGTGCTCGGCATGGCCAGTGCCGGTGTGGCGCCACGGGTGATGGGCATTGGCCCGGTGCCGGCGGTGCGCAAGCTCATTGAGCGCCTGGGCGTGGCCGTCGAAGATTTTGACGTGATCGAGCTCAATGAAGCCTTTGCCAGCCAGGGCCTGGCGGTGCTGCGTGATTTGGGGCTGGCGGACGATGCGCCGCAGGTTAACCCGAACGGCGGCGCCATCGCCCTCGGCCATCCGCTGGGCATGAGTGGCGCACGGTTGGTGTTGACGGCGCTGCATCATTTGGAAAAAACCGGCGGCAAGAAAGGCCTGGCGACCATGTGTGTCGGCGTCGGCCAGGGGCTGGCGCTGGCGATCGAACGTGTCTGACACGTCGTTCCACTTATAAGAAACCGAGGAATGCTTCATGACTGACAAGCCTGGTTATCGTCGCCCCCAAGCGGGCACCCAGCCGGAGTACTTGCACCCGCCGTACCAGTCCACCAACCTGCGCTCGCCGTCCAAGCCGTTGGTGTACCTGCCCCATTCGCTGTCGGAAATTACTGGCCCGACCATAGGCGCCGACCGCGTGCAGGAGAAGGACAACGACCTGACCGCCCAGCATACCGGCGAGCCGCAGGGCGAGCGGATCATCATTCACGGACGTGTGCTGGATGAGCACGGTCAGCCGGTGCCGGGCATTCTGGTGGAGATCTGGCAGGCCAACGCCGCCGGTCGCTACAACCATGACCGCGACAAGCATGATGCGCCGCTGGACCCCAACTTCACGGGCACCGGTCGTACCGTCACCGACGCCGACGGCTGGTATCAGTTCCAGACCATCAAACCTGGCGCCTACCCATGGGGCAACCACCACAATGCCTGGCGCCCGGCGCATGTTCATTTCTCACTGTTCGGGCCGAGCATTCTGACGCGCCTGGTGACCCAGATGTATTTCCCCGGTGACCCGCTGCTGGCCTACGATCCGATCTACAACTGTGTGCCGGACACCCGTGCCAAGGAACGCCTGATCGCCAGTTTCGACCTGGAAAAAACCATCCCTTCCTACGCCCTCGGTTATCGCTGGGACATCGTATTGCGCGGCCGCGATGCCACGCCGATGGAGAAATAAGATGACGCTCATCGCTACCACGTCCCACACCGTTGGCCCTTACTACCACATCGGCCTGACCTGGCTGAACCGCGAAGACCTGACCGTCGCCGAAACCCTCGGCCAACGGGTGGCGATCACCGGGCAGGTGGTCGACGGCAACGGCGAGTTCGTCAACGATGCGATGCTGGAAGTCTGGCAGGCCAACGCCGCCGGCAAATACGCTCACCCGGAAGATGAACAAGACAAACCCCTGGACCCGAACTTCGAAGGTTTCGGCCGGGTGCCGGTGGACGCCGAAGGGCGCTTTCGCTTTACCACCATCAAGCCAGGCACCGTGCCAGGGCTGGGCGGTACGACCCAGGCACCGCACCTGGTGGTGCTGGTGTTTGCCCGCGGCTTGGTCAAGCACTTGCTGACGCGCATTTACTTCGATGGCGAACAGGCCAACGAAGCCGACCCGTTGCTGGCCTGCGTGCCCGAGGAGCGCCGCGCCACTCTCGTGAGCAAACCCGATGCTTCGGGTGTGTACCAGTGGAATGTGATCTTGCAGGGGACGGATGCCGAAACGGTGTTCTTCGATTACTGAGTGGCCGTTTGATGATCGTTCCCACGCGCATCGTAGGAACGATCCTCGTCAAGGCCTGCTCGTGATGGCATCTGCACAGGTAACGCAATAACTGCGGAACGGGGCTGTTACCAAGTGTGTCTAGACTCTGTTCAGTCCCCAATGAGTGAATAACCCATGACGATGACCACCCCAGTCAGCCATTACACCGGCGAAGAACGCAGCAAGCGCATTTTCGCCATCGTTGGTGCCTCCTCCGGCAACTTGGTCGAATGGTTCGACTTTTACGTCTACGCGTTCTGTGCGATTTATTTTGCCCCAGCGTTTTTCCCGTCCGACAACCCCACGGTTCAACTGGTCAATACGGCGGGCGTGTTCGCTGCCGGATTCCTGATGCGCCCCATTGGCGGCTGGATTTTCGGCAGGGTGGCGGACCGTCACGGACGCAAGAACTCGATGATGATTTCGGTGCTGATGATGTGTTTCGGCTCGTTGCTCATTGCCTGCCTGCCTACTTACAAAGACATTGGCGTCTGGGCTCCGGTGCTGCTGTTGCTTGCCCGGTTGCTGCAAGGCCTGTCGGTGGGCGGCGAGTACGGCACCACCGCCACCTACATGAGTGAAGTTGCCCTCAAGGGCCAGCGCGGTTTTTTTGCCTCGTTCCAATACGTGACGCTGATCGGCGGGCAACTGCTGGCGGTGTCGCTGGTAGTGGTCCTGCAACAGTTTCTCAGCGAAGAAGAACTGCGTGCCTACGGCTGGCGAATCCCGTTCGTGGTGGGCGCCGTGGCCGCGGTGATTTCCCTGTTTCTGCGTCGTTCCCTGAAAGAAACCAGCAGCAAGGAAATGCGTGAAAACAAGGACGCCGGCAGCATTGTCGCGCTGTTTCGCGACCACAAGGTGGCGTTCATCACCGTGCTGGGCTACACCGCGGGCGGCTCGCTGATTTTCTACACGTTCACCACGTACATGCAGAAATACCTGGTGAACACTGCCGGCCTGCACGCCAAGACCGCCAGTTACATCATGACCGGCGCGCTGTTTCTTTATATGTGCATGCAGCCATTGTTCGGCATGGTGGCGGACAAGATCGGTCGACGTAATTCCATGCTCTGGTTTGCCGGCCTGGGAACGTTGTGCACCGTGCCGATTCTGCTAACCCTCAAAAGCATCAGCAGCCCGTTCCTGGCGTTTGTTCTGATTACGTTGGCGTTGGCGATTGTCAGCTTTTACACCTCCATCAGCGGCCTGGTAAAAGCTGAGATGTTTCCACCCGAAGTGCGGGCGCTCGGCGTAGGGTTGGCCTACGCGGTGGCGAATGCGATTTTTGGTGGTTCGGCCGAGTACGTCGCCTTGAGCCTGAAAGCGCAGGGCATGGAGAACACCTTTTATTGGTATGTCACGGTCATGATGGTCGTGGCGTTCCTGTTCAGCTTGCGCCTGCCCAAACAGCCGGCGTATTTGCACCATGACCTTTGACCCAACCGCGCCCGGCCTTGCAGCCTGCGCACCCAAGGACTGTTTATGAGCGAACGACCGGGCAATCAGCTGTTCGATGCCTACTTCACGGCCCGCGACATGCGCGAGGTGTTTTGCGATGCGGGCCGGGTGCAGGCCATGCTGGATGTCGAGGCCGCACTGGCCCGGGCCGAGGCGCGGGTGGGGTTGATCCCCCAGAGCGCCGTGGCGCCGATTGAGAAGGCCTGTCGTGCCCAACTGTATGACTTTTCGGCGTTGAGCGAAGCGATTGCCAGTGCCGGCAACTCGGCGATCCCGCTGGTCAAGGCGTTGGGCAAGCGCATCGCAACCGAGAGCGCCGACGCCGAGCGCTATGTGCACTTGGGCGCTACCAGTCAGGATGTGATGGACAGCGGGCTGGTGTTGCAACTGCGTCAGGCGCTGGGGCTGATCGAAGCTGAATTGGCGCTACTGGCCAGCACTCTCGCCCGGCAAGCCGAACGCTACGCCGCCACGCCGATGGCGGGGCGCACTTGGCTGCAACACGCAACCCCCGTGACCCTGGGTATGAAAATCGCCGGTTGGCTGGGGGCAATCACCCGTAATCGTCAACGTCTGAGTGAGCTCAAGCCGCGCTTGCTGGTGCTGCAATTCGGCGGCGCCTCCGGGACGCTCGCCGCGTTGGGTGAACACGCTTTGCCCATCGCCGAAGCCCTGGCCGCGGAGCTGCAACTGAACCTGCCGGAACAACCCTGGCACACCCAGCGCGATCGTCTGGTGGAGTTCGGTTCGGTGCTGGGGTTGATCGCCGGCAGCCTGGGCAAACTGGGCCGTGACATCAGCCTGTTGATGCAAACCGAAGCCGGTGAAGTGTTCGAGCCATCGGCGCCGGGCAAGGGCGGTTCGTCCACCATGCCCCACAAGCGCAACCCGGTGGGCGCGGCGGTGCTGATCGGCGCGGCGACGCGGGTGCCTGGCTTGTTGTCGACGCTGTTCAGCGCCATGCCCCAGGAACACGAGCGCAGCCTGGGCCTGTGGCACGCCGAATGGGAAACCCTGCCGGACATTTGCTGCCTGGTGTCTGGCGCGCTGCAACAGGCACGGCTGCTGGCCGAAGGGCTGGAA
This sequence comes from Pseudomonas sp. LBUM1664, assembly GCF_059695895.1. Lineage (NCBI taxonomy): Bacteria > Pseudomonadati > Pseudomonadota > Gammaproteobacteria > Pseudomonadales > Pseudomonadaceae > Pseudomonas > Pseudomonas sp. LBUM1664. The sequence continues at coordinate 1,577,082 of NZ_CP166791.1, forward strand.
GTGGACGCGGCGCGCATGGCCCACAATCTCGAACTGACCCAGGGGCTGGTGCTGGCCGAAGCGGTGAGCATCGTCCTGGCCCAGCGGGTCGGGCGCGACACCGCGCACCATCTGCTGGAGCAATGCTGCAAGCGTGCCGTGGCCGAACAACGGCATTTGCGCGATGTGCTGGGGGACGAACCCCAGGTCACCGCGCAGTTGTCCGCTGCCGAGCTCGATCATTTGCTCAACCCCGCCCACTACCTTGGCCAGGCCCAGACCTGGGTCGCCCGGGCAGTGGCTGAACACCTTGCATTAAATGCCTGAAAGGAGAATGTTGTGGGATTCGTCAAACTCGCCGACGGCGAACTGAACTACCGTTTCGACGGGCCGCAAGACGCCCCGGTGCTGGTGCTCTCCAACTCCCTGGGCACCGACCTGCACATGTGGGACGAGCAGGTCGCGGCCTTCAGCGAACACTTTCGCGTGTTGCGCTTCGACACGCGTGGCCACGGCCAGTCGCTGGTCACCGAAGGGCCCTACAGCATCGAACAACTGGGCCGCGATGTGCTGGCGATGCTCGATGCTCTGGGCATCGACAAGGTGCATTTCTGCGGGCTGTCCATGGGTGGCCTGATCGGCCAATGGTTGGGGATCAACGCCGGTACTCGGCTGCATAAACTGGTGGTGTGCAACACCTCCGCCAAGATAGCGGACGCGTCGGTGTGGAACCCGCGCATCGAAACCGTGCTGCGTGATGGCAAGGTTGCGATGGTGGCGTTGCGGGATGCGTCGATTGCCCGCTGGTTCACTTCGGACTTCGCCGAGGCCCAGCCAGAGAAGGTCCAGAAAATCACCGACATGCTCGCTGCCACCTCGCCCAAGGGCTATGCGGCGAACTGTGCGGCCGTGCGCGATGCTGATTTTCGCGAGCAGGTGTCGTCGATCCGCGTACCACTGCTGGTGATCGCCGGCACCGAAGATGCCGTGACGCCGCCGTCGGGTGGGCACTTCATCCAGGAGCGCGTCAGCGGCGCCGAGTATGCCGAGTTCTATGCCGCGCACCTGTCCAACGTTCAGGCCGGCGCCGCGTTCAGCGAGCGGGTGCTGGATTTCCTGCTTGATTCCAACCGCGCCTGAGGAGTTTTTTGTGGACGAGAAACAACGTTACGACGAAGGCATGCAAGTACGCCGCGCGGTGCTGGGTGATGCGCATGTCGACCGCAGCCTTGCAGCCCTGACCGAGTTCAACAGCGAGTTCCAGGAAATGATCACCCGCCACGCCTGGGGTGACATCTGGACTCGCCCGGGCCTGCCGCGCCACACCCGCAGCCTGATCACCATTGCCATGCTGATCGGCATGAACCGCAACGAAGAACTCAAACTGCACCTGCGCGCCGCCGCCAACAATGGCGTGAGCCGCAGCCAGATCAAGGAAGTGATCATGCAGAGCGCCATCTACTGCGGCATCCCGGCGGCCAACGCCACCTTCCACCTGGCTGAGTCGGTGTGGGATGAATTGGGCATCGAGTCACGCGCCTAAGCATCGCCGCCAGCCCTGTGGGCGCGGGCTTGCTCGCGAAAGCGGTGGTTCAGCTTGTGAAGAAGTTGAATGTGCCGACGCCTTCGCGAGCAGGCTCGCTCCCACCTTGATTTTTGGTGGCCATTGAATCTGCGTTCGCCGCAAATCCCTTGTGGGAGCGAGCCTGCTCGCGATGACGGTGGCACAGCCACCCCCATGCTGGCTTTTACAACAAGCTGATCGGATAGCTGACGATCAACCGGTTCTCGTCGAATTCGTTGGTGCTGAAATCCCGACGAATCGTCGCGTTACGCCATTTCACGTTGAGGCTTTTCAGCGCGCCGCTCTGCACGGTGTAGGCGAGTTCGCTTTCACGGCCCCATTCCTTGCCGTTGTCGACGGTGGAGGTGTGCACATTGTCGCCGCTGATGTAGCGGTTCATCAGGGTCAGGCCCGGCACGCCGACGGCAGCGAAGTTGAAGTCGTGGCGCACTTGCCAGGATTTTTCCCGGGCGTTGTCGTAGCTGGAGTTGTAGCTGTCGTTGGCCAGGGTGCCGCCGCTGGTGCCGTTGACGCGCATCCAGGCATCGTCGCCGCTGAGTTTTTGCAGGCCGACATAGAAGGTGCTGCCGCCGTATTTGGCCGAGAGCATGGCGAACGCGGTTTTGTTGTCCAGGTCGCCCGCCAGGGCGCTGCCGTCTTCCTTGCCGATGAAGTAGCCGAGGTTGGCGCCCAGGGTCCAGTCGCCGATGGGCTGGCTGTGGGTCAGGTTGAAATACTGCTGCTGGTAGATGTCGGACAGTTCCGAGTACCAGACGCCGACCTGGGTGCGTTTATCGTTGAAGGCGTATTCGCCGCCGCCGAAGTTGAAACGGTCGGAGGTGAAGGCACTGCGGCCGTTCATCGACATGTCTTCCATGCTCGCGTCGTTGCGCGGGCTGTTGGCGCGGAACTGACCGCCATAAAGGGTCAGGCCGTTGATCTCGGTGGACGTGACCTGGCCGCCGCGGAACGTTTGCGGCAGGGAGCGGCCATCGTCAGAGCGCAGGATTGGCAGCACCGGCATCCATTCACCGACCTTCAGCTCGGTTTTCGACACTTTGGCCTTGAGGGCGACACCCAGGCGACCGAAGTCATCGGCCGGACGACCGTCATCGTGCACCGGCAGCAGTTGCGTACCCGCGGTACCTCGGCCGCCATCGAGCTTGACCGAGTACAGCCCCAGCACGTCCACACCGAAACCGACCACGCCCTGGGTGAAGCCGGACTTGGCGTCGAGGATGAAGCTCTGGGTCCATTCCTCGGCTTTGCCCTGGGTGGCGCTTGGGTTGGTGAAGTTGCGATTGAAGTAAAAATTACGCAGGTTGAGGTTGACCTTGGCATCTTCGATAAACCCCGACTCCTCTGCCAAAACGGGGAGGGCGGTGTTGGCCAGGGCGATGGCAATGAGGCTGGGGAACAAATGCTGTGTTGGCTTCATGGGCGTGTCTCTAATTTTTGTGGGCGAGGTAAGCCGTTGCCGCAACCTTGGGTTGCAGACGGTAGTAGGTGCTAAGGGGGATCGAAGGTCAGCCGGGAGAGGTGGGGAGTGTGGGCATAGCGTCGAACCTATTGTTGTTATTGGTTTTGTGCGAGCGATGGTGAAGGGCGGGGCGGGATCGCTTCAATTGGCGTTTTCGGGTTTTGGGCGATTATCGAACGGCAAAAGAGCCGGTTGGACGGACGTAATTCCTGTGGGAGCGAGCCTGCTCGCGATAGCGGCGTTGCAGCCGACCAGGATGTTGTTGATCGAGTACATATCCATTGCTGCGGTAACGGCTACTTATGGTTTCGCCCTGACGGCGGGTCACTTTCGAAAATCCGGAAGCCGGCCCAGGCGAAAGTAAGCAAAGCGCTTCTGCCCCACCACTCGGCACCTCGCCTAGGCTCGGTGTGCCCGAACGAAGGCATTGCTCCGTGGGCCGCCGCGAAGGGTCATCCATGGCCCAGCGCGGCTATCCCGGCATCCATGCCGGGATGCCCACTCCACAATGCCTGCGTTCGGCCATCGTGGTTAACGGGGCGCCGAGATCAACGTCCGGCGCGAGGCGGCCTTATAGCCGACCTGTTTTTTTGATGATCGCGTTAATCCTGTGGGAGCGGGCTTGCTCGCGAAGACGTCGGGTCAGTCTGCAGAGATGTTGAATGTGCCGCCTTCGCTAGTACGCCCGCACACAGTTGGATCGAAATACAGCCGCCAGAGACAGACCGGCCGTCAGGCCGCCATCGCGAGCAAGCTCGCTCCCCACAGAATTCGTGGACGGTCTGACAGACGCGGCGAATTTTCCGACGAGGTTTTAAGGTTGCTGCTCGGAAGCGGTATCTCTAGCTTGTTCGGGTCGCTGCCCATTCAGCGACCGGGACTGCAAGCCCGCCGAATTTGTTAGGCGCCTAGCCGCGCCCCTATAATCCATGGCGCTTTTTGGTGCCATCGTTTTATGGTGGCTGTGTGCGGGAGACCTTCGGGTCTGCCGAGGTTGCCTAACGACTCGGTCTTGCAGACCCGCATACAGCTGCCACCTATCATCTGCAAGTGATGCTGGCGACTCTCATTTTCGTTAGGAGCACCATCATGATCAAAGAAACACCTAATCCCCCAGCGCCTGGATCCACTTTCCCCTACAACGACCCCGACCCGGCCAAGCTCCAGGAGGCCGCAGACCGAGCACTCGATTTCCATCTCGGCACCCATCCCCAAACCAAGACCTCATCCACACAAGTCTTCACCGTCATCGATACCATCGACACCGAGTGTTTGCTGGCCAATCTCAGCGAAACCCTGGCCTCGGCCAATGCCATGCTCAGCGATCTGGCGTTCGACCTGGAAGGCTCCCGGCGGCATGTCGCGCTGGGCGTGGCGCAGATGATCGAGTTGAGTGAGTTGCTGGCCAATCGTGCACTGGATATCGTCGACCCGCGTTAGCCAAGTGGGATTTATCCCATGCTGGGCTGTGGGAGCAAAGCTTGCTCGCGAAACAGGCGCCTCGATTTCTGAAAGACCGCATCGTCTTCATCGCGGGCAAGCCTTGCTCCCACAAAGGCCGGTGTTAAGGTGCTCAGAAACAAAAAGCCCACCTTTCGGTGGGCTTCGTGTTTCAGCGTTCAAGCGTAATCAGAACAGTGTTGTCTCCGGCGCTTTGTCTTTCACCGGTTCGTTCTTGCCCGTGTTGGTGTTCCAGCCACCGCCGAGTGCCTTGTACAGATTGACCTCGCTGGTCAATTGCGAGAGGCGGTCGGAGATCAGCGATTGTTGGGCGCTGAACAACTGGCGTTGGGCGTCGAGGAAGGTCAGGTTGCTGTCGACGCCGATGCGGTAGCGCCGCTCGGCCAGGCGGTAGTAGTCCTGGTTGGAGGCGACGTAGGCGGTCTGGGCCTGCAACTGTTCGTTGTAGGTCCGGCGCGCGGCCAAGCCATCGGAGACTTCCTGGAACGCCGTCTGAATCGCCTTCTCGTAATCCGCGACATTGATGTCTTTCTGGATTTTGGCGTAATTGAGGCTTGCCCGCAGGTTCCCGGCATTGAAAATCGGGATGTTGATCTCCGGAGCAAAGGTCCAGGTGCCCGAGCCGCCCTTGAACAAGCCGGACAGGTCCGGGCTCATGGTACCGGCGTTGGCCGTCAGGCTGATGCTCGGGAAGAACGCGGCCCGCGCGGCGCCGATGTTGGCGTTGGCGGCCAGCAGGTTGCGTTCGGCCTCGAGAATGTCGGGACGACGTTGCAGCAGGTCCGACGGCAGCCCGGCCGGCACTTCGCTCAGCAGGTCATCGCTGAGCGGTCGAGGGGTCAGGTTGGCCGGCAGACCGGTGCCCAGCAGCAAGACCAGGCTGTTTTCGTCCTGGGCGACCTGGCGGGTGTAGGTCGCCAGTTGCACGCGGGCGTTTTCCACCGAGGTGCGGGACTGGGCCAGGTCCAGGGCCGAGGACACGCCGACTTCGGCGCTGCGGGAGGTCAGCTTGAAGCTTTTCTCATAAGCGGCCAGGGTTTCCTGGGTCAGCTTGAGCAATTCCCTGTCGGCCTGCCAGGTCAGGTAGGCATTGGCAACGCTGGCCACCAGGCTGATCTGAGTGCTGCGGCGGGCTTCTTCTGTGGCGAAGTAGCTTTGCAGCGATTGCTCGGTCAGGCTGCGAACCCGGCCGAACAGGTCCAGTTCATAGGAGCTGATGCCCAGAGTCGCCGAGTAGGTACCGCTGGTGGTTGTTTCACCAGTCTGCGAAGACCGTGCCGGCGTTCGCTGGCGGCTGCCGGAACCGGTGGCCGAGACCGACGGGAACAGGTCCGCCCGCTGGATGCGGTATTGCGCGGCATAGGCATCGATGTTCAGCACCGCGACACGCAGGTCGCGGTTGTTTTCCAGGGATAGCTGGATCAGCTGTTGCAGCGCCGGATCATGGAAAAACTGTTTCCAGCCCTGCTCGGCGGCCGACTGCTCGGCCGCCTTGGCCGGGTCGTACGCCGGCCCTTGCGGGTATTGCGCTGCCACCGGCGCTTCGGGCCGCTGATAGTCGGGGATCAGCGAGCAGCCGCTAAGCACGACGGCAGCGATGGTCAGAGAAAGTAGCGACTTGCTCATTGGCCAGCCTCTTTAGTAGTTTCAGTAGTGTCATCCTGGTCGACATTTTTGCGACGGCCCATCGACGACACGGTCACGAAGAACAATGGCACCCAGAAAATCGCCAGGATGGTGGCGGTCAACATACCGCCGATCACACCGGTACCGATGGCGTGCTGGCTGCCCGAGCCGGCACCGGTGGAAATTGCCAGCGGTACCACGCCGAGGACGAACGCCAGGGATGTCATGATGATCGGCCTCAGACGCATCCTACAAGCTTCAATGGCGGCTTCCGTCAGGGTCCGGCCCTGTTCGTGAAGTTCCTTGGCGAATTCCACGATCAGAATGGCGTTTTTCGCCGCCAGACCGATGGTTGTCAACAGGCCCACCTGGAAGTACACGTCGTTGGACAGGCCACGCAGGCTGGTAGCCAGCAGGGCACCGATGATCCCCAGCGGCACCACGAGCATGACCGCGATCGGAATTGACCAGCTTTCATACAGCGCCGCCAGACACAGGAATACCATCAGCAGCGACAAGGCGTACAACGCTGGCGCCTGGGAGCCTGACAGACGTTCCTCGTAGGACAGGCCCGTCCAGGAAATACCCACACCGGCCGGCAGTTTCTTGGCAATGGCTTCAACTTCGGCCATGGCTTCGCCGGTGGAGTAACCCGGCGCCGGGGTACCCAGGATTTCCATCGCCTCCACGCCGTCGTAACGGGCCAGTTTTGGCGAGCCGTAGATCCACTCGCCCTTGGCGAACGCGCTGAATGGCACCATGGTCCCGGCGCTGTTGCGTACGTACCACTTCTGCAGGTCTTCCGGGCTCATGCGAGCACTCGGTTGGCCTTGTATGTAGACCTTCTTCACCCGACCACGGTCGATGAAGTCGTTCACATAGCTACTGCCCAGGGCAATCGACAGGGTGTCGTTGATGTCCGAGAGGGTGAGGCCCAGCGCGCTGGCTTTCTCGTCATCGATTTCCAGCTGGTATTGCGGTTCGTCGTTCAGGCCGTTCGGACGCACTTGGGACAGGATCTTGCTTTGAGAGGCCATGCCCAGGAACTGGTTACGGGCTTGCATCAACTGATCGTGGCCGAGGCCGGCGCGGTCCTGCAAGTACACGTCGAAACCGGTGGCGTTACCCAACTCCATTACCGCTGGCGGGGCGAAGGCGAACACCATCGCGTCGCGGAAGCTGAAGAAGTGCTGCTGGGCGCGAGTCGCGAGCTGGGAAACGCTGTTGTGGGCGTTACGCTCGTCCCACGGCTTGAGCATGATAAATGCCATGCCGGAGCTCTGGCCGCGACCGGCGAAGTTGAAGCCGTTTACGGTGAACACCGAGGCCACGGCATCGGCTTCGCCGCCGTCCTTGCTCGGACGCAGCAGGAACTCACGCATCTTGTCCACCACCGCCTGGGTACGCTCGGCGCTGGAGCCGGCCGGTGTCTGAACCTGGGCAAACAACACGCCCTGGTCTTCTTCCGGCAGGAACGCCGTAGGAATGCGGGTGAACAGCCAGACCATGCCGACCAAGATGATCACGTAGGCCAGCAGGTACGGGGCTTTGTGCTTGAGCATGTTGCCCACACCGCGCTCGTAGCTTCTGACGCCACGGTCGAAGTTGCGGTTGAACCAGCCGAAGAAGCCGCGTTTCGGCGTGCCGTGCTCGCCTTTCGGGATAGCCTTGAGCATGGTGGCGCACAGGGCCGGGGTGAAGATCAGCGCAACCATGACCGACAGGGCCATGGCCGAGACGATGGTGATGGAGAACTGCTTGTAGATCACACCGGTGGAGCCGCTGAAGAACGCCATCGGCAGCAGTACCGCCGAGAGCACCAGGGCGATACCCACCAGGGCACCCTGGATCTGGCCCATGGATTTCTTGGTGGCTTCCTTGGGCGACAGGCCTTCTTCGCTCATCACCCGTTCGACGTTTTCCACCACGACGATGGCGTCGTCCACCAACAAGCCGATGGCCAACACCATGCCGAACATGGTCAGGGTGTTGATGCTGAAACCGAATGCCGCGAGGATCCCAAAGGTACCGAGCAGTACCACCGGCACGGTCATCGTGGTGATGATGGTGGCGCGGAAGTTCTGCAGGAACAGGAACATCACCAGGAACACCAGCACGACCGCTTCGACCAGGGTTTCTACCACGCCCTTGATCGATTCGCTCACCACAGGGGTGGTGTCATACGGGAACACCACTTCCAGACCTTGCGGGAAGAACGGCTTGAGGTCGTCGATGGTCTTGCGCAGGGCCTTGGCGGTGTCGAGGGCGTTGGCACCGTTGGCCAGTTTTACCGCCAGCCCCGAGGCTGGGGAGCCGTTGAACTGGGCGCTGGTGCTGTAGCTTTCACCACCCAGGGCCACATCGGCCACGTCACCGATGCGCACTTGCGAGCCGTCCGAGTTGACCTTGAGCAGAATCGCCTTGAATTGCTCGGCGGTCTGCAGGCGGGTCTTGCCGATGATGGTCGCGTTCAGTTGCTGGCCGGGCACCGCAGGCAGGCCGCCGAGCTGACCGGACGAAACCTGAACGTTCTGCGCGGTGATGGCGTTTTCCACGTCCAACGGGGTCAGGCTGTAGTTGTTCAGCTTGGCCGGGTCGAGCCAGATCCGCATCGCGTACTGGGCACCGAAGACCTGGAAGTCACCGACACCGGCGGTGCGCGAGATCGGGTCCTGCATGTTGGACACGATGTAGTTGGACAGGTCGTCCTTGGACATGCTGCCGTCACGCGACACCACGCCGATCACCATCAGGAAGTTTTTCACTGCCTTGGTCACGCGGATGCCCTGTTGCTGCACTTCTTGCGGCAGCAGCGGGGTGGCCAGGTTAAGTTTGTTCTGGACCTGGACCTGCGCGGTATCGGAGTTGGTGCCTTGCTCGAAGGTCGCGGTGATGGTCATGCTGCCGTCGGAGTTACTTTCCGAGGAGACATAACGCAGGTTGTCGATACCGTTGAGCTGCTGCTCGATGACCTGCACCACGGTGTCCTGCACGGTTTGTGCGGACGCGCCTGGGTAGGTCACCGAGATGGCAATGGCCGGAGGTGCAATGCTCGGGTATTGGTTGATCGGCAATTTAAGGATCGATAGAGCCCCGACCAGCATGATCACCAGGGCGATAACCCAGGCGAAAATCGGACGGTCGATAAAAAATTTCGACATGGTTTACTCCCCTTTGCCGCTGGCTGCTTTATCAGCTGCCTGAGCGGGGGCCGGGTTTTTGGCATCAACGTTGGTCGCCTCGGTGGCTTTGACTTCAGCCCCTGGCCGTACGTACTGCAGCCCTTCGGTGATCAGGCGATCACCGGCCTTGAGCCCGTCTTCGATCAGCCACTGGCTGCCGACGGTGCGGCTGGCCTTGAGCTGACGCAGTTCAACCTTGTTGTCCGGGCCCACGACGAGGGCGGTTGGCATGCCTTTAAGGTCGCGGGTCACGCCTTGCTGCGGCGCGAGAATCGCCGCACTGTTCACACCTGCCTGCAACTGCGCGTGGACAAACATGCCCGGCAGCAGGGTGTGTTCCGGGTTGGGGAACACGGCGCGCAAGGTCACGGAACCGGTGGACTGGTCGACTGACACTTCGGAGAACTCCAGCTTACCCTCGAGCGGGTATTGGCTGCCGTCTTCCAGGGTCAGCTTGACCATGGCGGCGTTGTCGCCGGCCTTCTGCAAGCGGCCGCTTTGCAGCTCGCGACGCAGTTGCAGCAGCTCGACCGAACTCTGCGTCACGTCGATGTAGATCGGGTCCAGTTGCTGGATGGTCGCCATGGCGTCGGACTGGCCGTTGCTCACCAGCGCACCTTCGGTCACCGAAGAGCGGCCGATACGACCGGAAATCGGCGCGTAGACCTTGGTGTAGCGCATATTGATCTGGGCGGATTGCAGGCTGGCTTCCGACTCCAGGCGGTTGGCCACGGCGGTGTCGTATTCCTGGCGACTGATAGCCTCTTCGTCCACCAGTTGCTTGTAGCGATCGGTAATCGACTTGGTGGACCGCAGGCTGGCTTCGGCGCTTTTGAGGGTCGCTTCGTACACGGCCGGGTCGATCTGGTACAGCTGCTGGCCGGCCTTGACGTCAGCGCCTTCCTTGAACAGACGTTTGAGGACAATGCCATCGACCTGTGGGCGAACTTCCGCGACACGGAACGCAGTGGTGCGGCCTGGAAGCTCTGACGTCAGGGTGAAAGGCTGGGTCTTGAGAGTTACGACGCCGACCTGAGGGGTTGGGGGGGGCGGTGCCGCTTCTTCCTTTTTGCATCCGCTGAGCAGCGATGCCAGGGCGATGGCGGTAACCAGGGCGGTAACAGCTGGCTTGAATTGCATGGAAGTCCTCGGGTGCAGGCGCGCAACAGGCGCACTCGAAAAGGTGAAGGTTAAAAAGGGGGCTTTATTCAATTAGTAGCTTGCTAAGAAATATACTTACATTCATGGCTGTTTGTAAACAGCCAAATTGCGTACCATCCGAGTTTACAAAAGCCAGATAAAGGCCCCTGTAGGTCGGGGACGCGTCCGAGAGACGTTGCCTCATATTTCCTTTAGCACTGCTGATGCATCCTGATTGAGGTGTTTACTGCCATGGTCCGTCGAACCAAAGAGGAAGCCCTGGAGACTCGCAGCCAGATACTTGAAGCGGCCGAAAAAGCCTTTTTCGAACGGGGCGTGGCCCGAACGACGCTGGCCGACATCGCGACGCTGGCCGGTGTGACGCGCGGCGCCATCTACTGGCATTTTAGCAACAAGGCGGATCTGCTCCAGGCCCTGCTTGATACGCTGAACGAGCCGCTCGATGAGCTGGCCCGCGCCAGTGAGAGTGAAGAGGAGCTTGACCCGCTCGGCTGTATTCGCAAGCTGCTGGTGCAGTTGTTTCAACAGGTGACCCTGGACCCGAAAACCCGACGCATTAATGAGATTCTGTTCCATAAGTGCGAATTCACCGATGAAATGTGCGATCTGCGCCAGCAGCGGCGCGAGGTCAGCCTCGACTGCAATGTACGTATCGTGCTGTCGTTGCGCAATGCGATGAAGCGCGGCCAGTTGCTGGATGATCTGGATCCCGAAAGAGCGGCGGTCGCTATTCACGCCTACATCGACGGTATTTTGTATCAGTGGCTGCTGGCCCCCGAGAGCTTCGCACTGGCCACTGAGGCCGAGCGCTGGGTGGATATCGGGCTGGACATGCTGCACCTGAGCCCTAGTCTGCGCAAATGAAACAAAATGCGTAATTGCGTCGGTTTGTGTCAATACGTGAGATTAATGTAGCAGGGCTAATCGCTCACGCTAGGCGCCTAAGAGCGCTTTTATAAACGGACGCTGCCGTGGTTGATAGGCAATCGATGGTGAACTTTGTAGGAAATTTGTTTCGCGCTTGTGAAGGTGTGTGAGCAATCCGGCCGACAAGGTGACCCGAACGGGCAGGCAGGTGCCCCGCCAGACGTACCTGACGGGGCCGATTTTCAGCTCAGTACGATTTCCACGGTAAAGCTGTAGGGTTCTTCACTCGCCGCATGAGTGATCCGGGTTATGCATTTAATGGGTGTCGCGCCGACAGAGGTCACTTTGTGTGTTTGCACGGGCGTCAGCGTCGGCGAAATAACACCGAAAGAAGTATTGACGCGCAAACCGAAGTCAAAGCGGAATCCGAGGTCTTGGTCGCCGAACATAATAAAGTGCTTGAATATATCTTTGCTTGGGTTGCCTAATCGCCTGGCGTAAGTTAAATCGAACTTCAAGGTCTGTATGTCCCAAGGGACGATGCTGATGAAATGCTGTTCGTCTGTATTCAAGTTGAGGTTGTTATTACCCACGGCAAAAGACTTATCGGTATGGTTGATTAGCTTTACAACGAAGCGGGTTCGGTTTGGGCGAAGCCTCTCTTGTTCCCAGGCGTGAATCTGCTTGTTGATATCTTCGTTCCGCCTGGCCTTTTCCATCATGGCCCTGAGCACCTCCATGTATTCTTGCGTGTCGAGCGATTCCATGAATTTGTACAGGACAGTCAGGGGGGCGTAATTGAATTGAGAAAGAATTTTTCCATAAAAACTCTGGTCGCCTTGATCAGTGTTCGCAGTAACGTTGTTCATTATTAAATCCTTTTAAATAATGCTTTCATTGGTTGTTGGTCGACAAGATGGTCCGTCTTGTTGTAGAACTTAATATGACCCGTTGAACGGGTTTTAGGAAGTTCGGATGTTTGACCGAATATTAAATCGAATAAAAAAGCCCTGGCTCTTTCAAGGCAGGGCTTTGTTATTTCAATGGGGTATCAAAGTACCGGGTAGTCGATGTATCCCACCGGCCCTTTTCCATAGAACGTTTCCGGGTGAGGCGCGTTCAGCGGTGCGTCGGCCTTCAAGCGTGCTGGCAGGTCCGGGTTGGCAATGAACGGGATACCGAAGGCGACTGCATCAGCCTTGCCCTCGGCCAGCCAGGCATTGGCGCTGTCCTTGGTGAAGCGTTCGTTGGCAATGTACGGGCCGCCGAAGGCTTGCTTGAGTTGCGGGCCGATGCTGTCGTCGCCTTCTTTCTCGCGAGAGCAGATGAAGGCGATGCCACGCTTGCCCAGCTCGCGAGCCACGTAGCTGAAGGTTTCCAGGCAGTTCTCGTCGCCCATGTCATGGGAGTCGGCGCGTGGTGCCAGGTGCACGCCGACCCGGCCGGCACCCCAGATTTCGATGACCGCGTCGGTCACTTCCAGCAACAGGCGCGCACGGTTTTCCAGGGAGCCGCCGTAGTTGTCGGTGCGCTGGTTAGTACTGCTTTGCAGGAACTGGTCGAGCAGGTAACCGTTGGCCCCGTGGATTTCAACGCCGTCGAAACCGGCTGCCTTGGCGTTCTCGGCACCGACGCGGTAGGCATCGATTACGTCGGCGATCTCAGCGCTTTCCAGTGCGCGCGGTGTCGGGTAATCGGCCAGCGGACGCACCAGGCTGACGTGACCTTTGGGCTGGATGGCGCTCGGCGCCACCGGCGTTTCGCCGTTCAGGTACGAAGGGTGAGAGATCCGGCCCACGTGCCACAGTTGCAGGAAAATCTTGCCGCCGGCGCCGTGGACCGCCTTGGTCACGTTGCTCCAGCCGCGCACCTGATCGTTGGACCAGATGCCTGGGGTGTCCGGGTAGCCCACACCCATCGGCGTTACCGAGGTTGCTTCGCTGAGGATCAGGCCGGCGGAGGCGCGCTGCACGTAGTACTCGGCCATCAGCGCGTTGGGCACGCGACCTGCGTCGGCGCGGCAGCGGGTGAGCGGAGCCATGATGATGCGGTTTTTCAGCTCGATGTCGCCCAGTTTGATCGGATCGAAAATAGTCGTCATGAATTACAACCTCGAAAGTGAAGGGTTAAAAGTCAGTGAGTGGCGGGTGCCAGGTCGGCATTGCCGCCCTGGCGGAAAGTGATCAGGGTGACCAGCAGCGCCAGTACGGCCAATGCACCGGCGGCCAGGGGCACGGTGGTCAGGCCCAGGCCGTGATCGATGACGCTGCCGCCGACCCAGGCGCCCAGGGCGTTACCGATGTTGAAGGCGCCGATGTTCAGGGTGGAAACCAGGTTCGGCGCGGCTTTGCCGAAGGTCACCACGTTGACTTGCAGGGCCGGCACAGCGGCGAAGCAGGCGGTGGCCCAGAGGAATAGGGTGATTTCAGTGGGAATCAACGCAACGCTGGTCCAACTCAGGACGGTGGACACCACAGCCATGGTGATGAAAACGCCCATCAGCGTATTCGCCAGGCTCTTGTCCGCCAGCTTGCCGCCGATGATGTTGCCCAGGGTCAGGCCCAGGCCGATCAGCACCAGGGTCCAGGTCACGCCACGGGGCGACACGCCGGTGACTTCCCCCAGCAGTGGGGCGACGTAGGTGAACAGGGTGAACACCGAGGCGGAGAACAGCGCGGTCATGCTCAGGGACAGCCACAAACCTGCACCCTTGAGCGCCACCAGTTCCGAACGCATGTCGAGTTTTTCTTCATCGCGCTTGGCCGGCAAGAAGCGGATCAGGCCAATCAGGGCAATCACGCCAATGACGGTCACCGCCCAGAACGTCGAACGCCAGCCGGCTTCCTGGCCCAGCGCGGTGCCCAGAGGCACGCCAAGTACGTTGGCCAGGGTCAGGCCGGTGAACATCAGGGCCACGGCCGAGGCGCGCTTGTTGGGCGCAACCAGGCCGGCGGCCACCACCGAGCCGATGCCGAAGAACGCCCCGTGGCACAGGGCGGTGACAACCCGGGCGAACATCAGCACGTTGTAGTCGCTGGCGATGGCGCAGAGCAGGTTGCCGATGATGAAAATCCCCATCAGCGCCACCAGGGCGGCCTTGCGCGGCAGCCGGGCGGTGGCCAGGGCCATGAACGGTGCACCAATGGCCACGCCTAGGGCATAGCCGGTCACCAGCCAGCCGGCACCGGGTATCGACACACCCAGGTCGGCCGCCACATCGGGCAACAGCCCCATGATGACGAACTCGGTGGTGCCGATGGCGAAGGCACTCAAGGCCAGGATGAGAAGTGAGAGGGGCATGGTAGGTCCTTGTCAGATCAGAGCTCTTGGCTCATTTGCTTGAGGAACTGCTGAATCACTTCCTCGTTGCGTTTGAAGAAGTGCCATTGCCCGACCTTCTGGCTGCTGATTAGCCCCGCTCGTTGCAACACCGCCAGGTGGGCCGAAACCGTGGACTGCGACAGGCCGCAACGCTGGTCGATCTGCCCGGCGCAAATGCCGAATTCATGGTTGTGCAACTGTTCGGGGAACTGGACCTTGGGGTCTTTGAGCCAGTTGAGGATGTCTCGCCTTACTGGGTGCGCCAGGGCTTTTATTATTTCGTCGAGGTCGAGGGGCATGGTGGGCAGCTCATGATGAGTAAAACGCTGTATCGCGATGAGGCGAACCTTAAATCGTTATTTCGCGATATACCAATATGTATTTGATCTGAATGCCGAACAAATCGCTATATCGGGTTATAACGATATTGGCGCTGCAGTGCTAAGCTGCGCGTCATGAACTATCTCGCACACCTGCACCTCGGCGGCCCTGGCCGGGAACAACTGCTCGGCAGCCTCTACGGCGACTTCGTCAAAGGGCCGCTGCAAGGGCAGTACGATCCGCAGATCGAAGCGGCGATTGCCGTGCATCGGCGCATCGACACGTACACCGACCGCCATCCGCTGGTGGACATCGCCCTGTCGCGGTTTTCCACGGTGCGGCGGCGCTATGCCGGGATCGTGCTGGACGTGTTTTTCGATCACTGCCTGGCCCGGGACTGGACGCTGTACGGCGAAGGGCCGCTGGTGGAGTTCACTTCCCAGGTGTACCGGGTGCTCGCGGCCGAACCGCAGCTGCCGGGACGCCTGGCGCAAATTGCACCTTATATGGCCGCCGATGACTGGCTCGGCTCCTACCGGGAATTCGAAGTGATTGGGCAAGTGCTGCGAGTCATTTCTCGACGCCTGTCCCGGCCACAGGAACTGGCCGGAGCGATGCAAGAGCTGATCAAACTCTATGAACCGTTGAGCGAGGACTTCCGGTTGTTCTACCCGCAGCTCCAGGATTTTGCGTTGAGCCAAACAATACGGCGGGGGTGATGTGAGGGCTGGATCTTGTGGCTGCTGAAGATCAAATGTGGGAGCGAGCCTGCTCGCGATGAGGGCCTGGCAGTCAAGAATCAGCTGACTGACAAACCGCTATCGCGAGCAGGCTCGCTCCCACAGGGGGCCTCATAGAGACACGGGTCAGGCCGCGATTGCAGGTCGCATCGGGGCTTGCTGCTTTTCCGGGATTTTGCCGAACAACGCCTTGTGCACCGCCTGTTGCGCCTGGAACGCCAGGGCCGCGCGCTCCTGGCCGTGGCAGGCGATCGGCTGCAGCATATAGATGTGCACGTCACCGCGGTCGTGGGCAAACAGCCGCATCAGGTGCGACAGCAAGTCATCATCGCCAATGAACGGTGCCAGCGAATCAGGCTCACCATTGCGCAGGTAACGGATCGCCACCGGCTGCAACGCCACATCAGCATCGATGGCGGCCGACAACAGGCGACCATGAAAGGTACGCAGGGAGCGGCCATCGGTGGTGGTCCCTTCGGGAAACATCAGCAGCGAATGGGCCTGTTCCAGATGGCGGCTCATCTGCTTGCGGATCAACTGGCTATCACCCGAGCCGCGACGGATAAACAAACTGCCAGCCTTGGCCGCCAGCCATCCGGCCACCGGCCAGGTGCGCACTTCGGCCTTGGACAGGAACGACAGCGGCGTGATCATGCCCAGCAGCGGGATGTCGGTCCAGGACACATGGTTGCTGACCCACAGCATCGGCTTTTGCGGCAGTTGGCCGTGGACGGTCACGCAAAAGGGCAGGGCATTGCTCAGCCGCGCCATGAAGAATCGCGACCAGCGCTGGCGGCGCACCATGGAGTTGGCGACGCCCAGGCGTTCGAACAGACCGAACAGGCAGGCCATGCTCAAGCCCAGCGCGACCACCAGCAGCACTCGCGCGATACGCGCGTACACCCGCAACCGACTCATCACACTGCCGCCTTGAAGTGGCGGGCGTAGCGCGGGCAGAGCTCGTCGCGCTTGAGCAGGATGAACACGTCGGCCACTTGGAAATCCTCGTCCCAGCACGGCTCGCCGCAAATCTTCGCCCCCAGGCGCATGTAGGCCTTGAGCAGCGGCGGCATTTCGGCGATGACGTTGGACGGCACATCCAGGCTCGGCAACGGTTTTTTCGGCACGGCTTGCAGGTGTTCGGTGCACAGGTAGCGTTCGCGCAGGCGCTGCATGATCGCCTGGGCCTGAATACCGCCATCCTGCATCGGAATGCTTGCGCAACCCATCAGGTAGCTGTAGCCGCCTTCGTTTAATACCTCGGCCAGTTCGCCCCAGAGCACCGCGATGGTGCCGCCGTTGCGGTAGGCCGGGTCGACGCAGGTGCGGCCGATTTCCAGGATCGGGCCCTTGAGATGGACCAGGCCATGGAGGCTGAATTCTTCTTCGCTGTAGAACCGGCCCAGGCTGCTGGCGGCCTGGTGGTCGAGCAGGCGGGTGGTCGCTACGAGACGGCCGGTGTTCAGGTCGCGTACGCCGATGTGGGCGCAGTGAACATCATAATCATCCATGTCCAGACCCACTTCCGCGCCTTTGAGCTTGGCGTTGAATTCGCCGCTGAAGACGTTGAAGCGCAGGGCCTGTGCTTCTTGCAGAGCGTTGGCGCCAATCAGGCGTTCGGCTTGCAGGCGGCGTTCATTGCCGGTGTCGCTGATGCGGGCGATCTGAGTCATAGCGAATCTCCGTGCGGGCTGTGCACCCGTCTTGGGGTGAGCCAATCGACTTTCTTTATGCAGCCATGTTGTGCAAAGTCAGGCTATGTAGCCCCGGTGTCATCGCCATGAAGCTTTGGTGATGCTTATGTGACAGCCCACAAGGAGCCTCCCATGCCCTGGCAAACCCTGATCGAACGCGGCGAACGCCTAGCCGCCCAACCGGACCTGGCCGAGGGTTATGCGACCTTGTTGCAACGCCTGGGGCCGGTCACGCCATTCGAGTTGGCCGTGGCCGGGGCTCGTTTAATGGCAACGCCGGGGCTGGCGTTTCTGGTGGGGTATCAGGCGGCGCTGCGGGTGCTTTGGCCGAGCGCGCCTCAAAGCCTCGGTGCCTTGTGTGCCACCGAACAACGCAGCCTGCGCCCGGCGGACATGCAGACTCGCCTCATCGATTTGCGCCTGAGCGGGCGTAAGGATTTCGTCACCGCCGGCGACGCCGCTGAATGGCTGTTGATCGCCGCCCGCAGCGAAGCGCCCGGGGAAACGCCGCAGCTGAACCTGGCGGTGGTCTATCCCGGCGAGCCCGGCGTGACCCTGGAAAAACTGCCGGCCATTACCTTGATGCCAGACATCAGCCATGGCCGGGTATTGCTCGACGGCGCGCTGTGCGAGTTGCTGGCGGGGGATGGCTGGGATGCGTATGTCAAACCGTTCCGTACCCTGGAAGACCTTTATGTACTCAGCGCCATGACCGCATGGCTATATGGCGTGGGGCAGGAATGCGACTGGCCCCAGGCTTTGCAGTTGCGCCTGCTGGCGTTGCTGGCAGGTTGCGCAGAAGTGAGCCGCCACAACCCGTCCAGCGCTGCCGGGCATGTGCTGCTGGGCGGGTTGTTCGCCCAGCTCAACGGGCTCGAAGACGAACTGAACGGCGCCTTGGCGGCCGGGCCTGCGTCGTGGCGCGAAATGTGGACGCGGGATAAAACCGTGATGGAAATGGCGGCGGGGGCACGGGCCAAGCGGTTGGCCAAGGCGTTGGGATCTTCATTGATTTGAGGGCCCTCATCGCGGGCAAGGCTTGCCCGCGATGGCGTCGGTACTGTCGACACAGGCACTGAAACTGTCATCAAGCCTGCCTAAGCTCAGCAGGTTCAATCCTGCGAGGCCCAAGCATGTTCAAAGGCTGGTTCCTGATCCCGCTCCTGCTGCTCACCCTGAGTGCCCACGCTGAAGACTGGCCCGGCGAGCAGTGGCCAACCGGCCCGACCCCCACCGGGCCGGCCATCGAAGCCCTGGAGCAATACGCCTTCCCACTTCGGGACGATGCCACCCGCCAAGGCATCCGTACCGACGCGCTGCTGGTGATCCAGGACGGTCGACTGGTCTACGAACGCTACGCCGGGCCAACCACCGCCGACACCCCGCACTTGACCTGGTCCATCAGCAAAAGCCTGATGGCGACGGTGTTCGGCGTGGCCTACGGTGAAAAGCTGTTTGGGCTGCAGGATCCAGTCGTCAGGTATTACCCAGCCCTGAGCAAGTACCCGAGCATGACCCTCGCCGATCTTTTCCACTGGGCCTCGGGCCTGGACTGGCAGGAGGACTACGAATACGCACCGCTCAACTCCTCGGTGGTGGCGATGCTTTATACCCGGGGACGCCGCGACATGGCGGCGTTCACCGCTCAGCATGAAAGCTACAGCCCGCCGGGGCAGGCGTTCCGTTATTCCAGCGGCGACAGCAACCTGCTGGCCGCCGCGCTGAAAAACATCGTCGGCCCGGCGCGTTATCCCGATTACCCCTGGACGGCCCTGTTCGATCCGCTGGGCATCCGTCACGCCACCTGGGAAACCGATGCCAGTGGGACCTTCGTTGGATCGTCCTATGCCTATCTCACGGCTCGGGACCTGGCGCGCGTGGGGTTGTTGATGCAACGGGACGGACGCTGGGGCGATCGGCAACTGATCCCCCAGGACTGGGTCGCGTTCAATCGCGAGCCCTTCGCCCGGTTCCAGGCCGGCCAGGACGAAGCCGTGCCTGGCGGCCATTGGTGGCTCAACCGCGCCGCCGATCCGGCCATCCGCCCCTGGCCCGATGCACCGACGGATACGTTCGCTGCGCTGGGCCACTGGGGCCAGGCGTTGTACATCATCCCCAGCGCCAGGCTGGTGATCGTGCGCTACGGGGATGACCGCGACGGCAGCTATAGCCACAACGAACTGCTCAAACGAGCCGTGGCGGCATTCGCCGGGACGGTACAGCCATGAGGCGCAGACTGTTGTTGACCCTATTATTGGGGCTTTTTATCGCTCTGCTCAGCTGGGGCTGGTTCGAACGGGTGGCGCTGCGGGCTTTCCCCGACATCATCAGTGCCTACACCGCCAAGGAATATTGCTCGTGCCGCTACGTAATGCAGCAACCGGCCGACTATTGCCGCGGTTACGTGAAGCAATCGGTATCCATCAGCCATTTTTTCGAAACCCCCGAAGCGAAACGCATCACCGTCACCGGGTTGGGGCGTACCAACAGCGCGCAATGGGTGGGGACGCGGCAGGGGTGTCGGTTGGAGCCGTAATCCGAAAGCGGCCCCTCGCCACAGGATCTTGTGTTCCTGGGCTGCTGTTGAAACAGAAGGTTTGCAAGCGCCCTCGGCGCGGTTAAGGTTCGCCACAGGTTTATCTTCCCCCGAGTGTGTATGTTCAAGCGGTCTCTCTCTCACGCTGTTGCGACCTTGCTGCTGGCCTGCGCTGCGCTGCCGGCCCAGGCCGACTGGTACCTGGACGGCGAATCGTCACGGCTGTCGTTCATCAGCAGCAAAAACGGCAATGTTTCCGAGGTCCAGCGATTTCTGGTGCTTCATGGTCAAGTCCAGCCCAACGGGGTGGCGCGCCTGGAAGTGGAGCTGGACTCGATTAACAGCGGCATCCCCCTGCGGGACGAACGCATGCGGGCCGAGCTGTTCGAGATCAAGCAGTTTGCCGAAGCCACCATCAGCGCGCAGATCGATCTGGCGCCCATCCAGGACCTGGCCAGCGGTGCGCAATTGGAATTGCGCCTGCCGCTGACGGTGAACCTGCACGGCAAGCAGCATGAATACAACGTTGAACTGCTGGCGACCCGCCTGGATGAACGCCGCTTTCAAGTCGTGACCCTGGAGCCGGTGGTGCTCAACGCGGCGGATTTCGATCTGGCGCCGGGGTTGGAAACGCTGCGAAACCTGGCTGGGTTGTCGGCCATCAGCCTCTCGGTGCCGGTGAATGCGGTGCTGATTTTTACGGCGCGCTGACATGAGCGGCCCGGTATTTCCCTGGCGCGAAGGCAATCGCTTCGAGCTGTTGATCGATGGTCCGCAGTTCTTCCCACGCATGCTGGTGGAAATTGCCCGCGCCCGGGAGCAGGTCGAACTGGAGCTGTACCTGGTGGAGGCGGGGGCCTGTGCCGAGGCGATGGTCCTGGCACTGGTCCAGGCCGCCGAGCGCGGTGTTCGGGTGCGTTGCCTGTTCGATGACTACGGCAGCCTGGCGTTTACCCTGAGCCTGCGCAACCGCCTGACCGAGGCCGGCGTCGAACTGCGCTTCTACAATCGCCTGAGCTGGCGCCGCTGGGTACGCAATCTCTACCGTGACCACCGCAAGCTGTTATTGGTGGACCAACGCCTGGCGGTGGTCGGCGGCACCGGGGTGACCGATGAATTCTGGAACCCCCTCGATGACAGCTGCGAGTGGCACGAAGTGATGGTGGAGATCGTCGGCCCGCTGGTGCTGGATTGGCAGTTGCTGTTTGATCGCCAGTGGCTCGCCAACCATCATCGCCGCGCCTGGAAGCCGGCTTCCAACTTCGGTTTGCCACGCTTGCCTCGCGTTCCGCCGGTGGGCGAGGGCATGGCCCGAGTGGCCTATGCCGACTCCCGCCAGCATCGCGACATTCTGCAATCGCTGTCCCGGGCACTGAACAGCGGCCAGAAACGGATCTGGATGGCGACCCCGTATTTCCTACCGACTTGGAACGTGCGCCGTTCCTTGCGCAAGGCCGCGGCCCGGGGCATTGACGTACGCCTGCTGCTGACCGGCCCGCGCACCGATCACCCGTCCGTGCGCTACGCCGGGCACCGTTATTACCCGCGGTTGCTCAAGGCCGGGGTGAAGATATTCGAATACCAACCGTGTTTCCTGCACCTGAAGATGGTGCTGGTGGACGAATGGGTCAGCATCGGCTCCTGCAATTTCGATCACTGGAACCTGCGCTTTAACCTGGAAGCCAACCTGGAAGCCCTCGATTCCGGGCTCAGCAGCGCGGTGGCGGCGAGTTTCGAACGGGACTTCGCCCAGAGCCTGCAAGTCAGCCTCGAAGCCTGGCAGCGCCGGCCGCTGTGGAAGCGGGTCAAGCAGCGGTTGTGGGGGTGGGTGGATCGGTTGGTGGTGAATTTGTTGGATCGGCGGGGCTGAAAAAGATCGCAGCCTTCGGCAGCTCCTACAGGTGATCACCTTTCCCTGCAGGAGCTGACGAGTGCAACGAGGCTGCGATCTTTTGAGGGTCAGAGCAACTCAAAACTCTGCTGCTTCACATCCTGGGAATCCAGGCCGATCTGCACGTTGAACTTGCCCGGTTCAGCGGCGTATTTGAGCTGGGCGTTGAAGAACTTCAGGTCGTCCTCGGTGATGGTGAAGTGGACGACTTTCTTCTCGCCGGCCTTGAGCATCACCTTGCTGAAATTTTTCAGTTCTTTCACCGGGCGAATGATCGAGCCAGTCACGTCCTGGATGTACAACTGCACCACGGTTTCGCCGTCACGCTTGCCGGTGTTTTCCACGGTCACGCTGGCGTCGAGCTTGCCGGTCTTGTTCAGCGTGGTGGACGACAGGGCCATGTCCGACAGGCTGAACTCGGTATAGCTCAGGCCATAGCCGAACGGGTAGAGCGGGCCTGTGGTGTCATCGAAGTATTGCGAGGTGTAGTTGCCCGGCTTGCCCGGCGTGAACGGCCGGCCGATGCTCAGGTGGTTGTAGTAGGTCGGAATCTGCCCCACCGAGCGTGGGAAAGTGATCGGCAGTTTGCCCGACGGGTTGTAGTCGCCGAACAGCACGTCGGCGATGGCGTTGCCGCCTTCGGTGCCGCTGAACCAGGTTTCCAGGATCGCGTCGGCCTGCTGCTTTTCGTCCAGCAGCGACAGTGGGCGGCCGTTCATCAGCACCAGCACCAACGGTTTGCCGGTGGCCTTCAAGGCCTTGATCAGCTCGCGCTGGCTGGAGGGGATGTTCAGCTCGGTACGGCTCGATGATTCATGGGACATGCCACGGGATTCGCCCACGGCGGCCACCACCACATCGGCTTCCTTGGCGGCTTTCACGGCTTCGTCGATCAACACCTGGGCCGGGCGTGGATCGTCCACTACTTCCGGGGCGTCGAAGTTGAGGAAGTTCAGGTAATCAAGTACCTTCTTGTCGCTGGTGATGTTGGCGCCACGGGCGTAGATCAGCTTCGACTCGCCGCCCAGGGCGCGGGCCATGCCATCGAACAAGGTGACCGACTGCGCAGGACGCCCGGCGGCGGCCCAACTGCCCATCATGTCAATCGGTGCCTTGGCCAACGGACCGACCAGGACGATTTTTGCGCTCTTCTTCAGGGGCAGGGTCTGGTTGTGGTTTTCCAGCAAGACCAGGCTTCGGCGTGCCACGTCACGGGCATCGGCGCGGTGCAGGCGACTTTCGGCGTAGGTGTCGGCCGGGTCGTCCTGGGCCTTGCCGATGCGCAGGTACGGGTCTTTGAACAGGCCCATGTCGTATTTGGCCGCAAGCACTTCCCGCACGGCGTTGTCGATGTCGCTCTGCTCGATCTCGCCGGATTTGAGCAGCCCAGGCAGCTCCTTGCCGTAGAGCGAGTCGTTCATGCTCATGTCGATACCGGCCTTGATCGCCAGCTTCGCCGCTTCGCGACCGTCCCGGGCGACGCCGTGCTTGATCAGTTCGAAGATGGCGCCGTGGTCACTGACCGCCAGGCCCTTGAACCCCCATTCCTTGCGCAGCAGGTCGTTCATCAGCCAGGTGTTGGCGGTGGCCGGCACGCCGTTGATGGAGTTCAGCGCGACCATCACCCCGCCAGCGCCGGCGTCGATGGCGGCGCGGTAGGGTGGCAGGTAGTCCTGGTACATTTTCAGCGGGCTCATGTCCACGGTGTTGTAGTCCCGGCCGCCTTCCACCGCGCCGTACAGGGCGAAGTGCTTGACGCTGGCCATGATGCTGTCGGCCGCGTTGGCGCCGTTGCCCTGGAACGCCTTGACCATCACGCCGGCGATGCGTGACACCAGGTAGGTGTCCTCGCCAAAGCCTTCGGAAGTCCGGCCCCAGCGTGGGTCACGGGAAATATCGACCATCGGCGCGAAGGTGATGTCCAGGCTGTCGGCTGCGGCTTCCTGGGCGGCGATGCGGCCGGAATGGTAGATCGCATCCATGTCCCAGCTCGAAGCCAGGGCCAGGGGGATCGGGAAAATGGTGCGGTGGCCGTGGATCACGTCATAGGCGAAGAACATCGGGATCTTCAACCGACTGCGCATGGCCGCGTCCTGCATCGGACGGTTTTCATCGCGGGTGATGGAGTTGAACGTGCCGCCGATGTTACCGGCGGCGATTTCCTTGCGGATCATCTCCCGGGGCATTTCCGGGCCGATGCTGATCAGGCGCAATTGGCCGATCTTTTCCTCGAGGGTCATCTGTTTCATCAGATTGCTGATGAACGCGTCCTTGTTCTCTATGGGGGCTGGCAGGTTTTCGGCTAATACACATTGACTGGCCAGACTGACAAACAGGCCCAGCAAACACAGCTTCTTCATGAATAGTTTTCTCGCAAGCCTAAAGGGCGGTGATCAGTACACGCCGGTCAGCCAAAATGTGTGGAGCAGCTATTGTTGTTCGGGTGTTGTTTGGGTAAATGCATCACACTTTCGAACCCATGGGGCTGAACTTAGTTTCGCACCGCGCATCTTTTAGCCCATCGATCCGATTCAATCCAACGCCGCGGCAGATTATGCCCCAGACGCCGGTGAGATAGGTGGCCATGTTTCCAATGTCATACAAAAGGAGATCTTTACCCGATGACTCTACGACTGAATCACCGCACCCGCCTGAAAATGCTGGCCCTGATGCTTTTCACCACGTTGCTGGCCGGTTGCGGTATCAACAACATTCCCACCCTGGACGAACAGGCCAAGGCGGCTTGGGGCCAGGTACAGAACCAATACCAGCGTCGCGCGGACCTGATTCCCAACCTGGTGGAAACCGTCAAAGGCTATGCCCAGCACGAGCAGGAAACCCTGACTGCAGTGATTGAAGCGCGGGCCAAGGCCACGTCGATCCAGGTCGATGCCAAGACCCTGGATAACCCGGAAAAACTCAAGCAGTTCCAACAGGCCCAGGACCAGTTGACCGGCGCGCTGAGCCGGCTGATGGTGGTGTCCGAGCGTTACCCGGACCTCAAGGCCAACCAGAATTTCCTGGCGTTGCAATCGCAACTCGAAGGTACCGAGAACCGCATCGCCGTGGCCCGCCGCGACTTCATCCTGGCGGTGCAGAAGTACAACACCGAAATCCGCACCTTCCCGGGTCGTCTGTGGCACAGCGTGATGTACAGCGATCTGCCGGTCCGTGAAACCTTCGAGGCCACCAGCCCCAACGCCGAAAAAGCGCCTGAAGTGAAGTTTTGATCAATGCTCCACAAGCTAAGGGGTTGCCACGGATGAGGTTCCAATGCGCGTGTTGAAAATTGGCCTGGTGCTGTTGCTCTGGGTGTTTGCAGTCACGGCCCAGGCCGAGTTGAGTTTCCCGGCACTGACCGGGCGGGTGGTGGACACCGCCCAGATGCTTGAACCTTCGGTGCGCGCGCAACTGGATGCGCAGCTCAAGGCCCACGAACAGGCCACCGGCGAACAGGTGGTCGTCGTCACGCTGGCGGACCTGCAGGGCACCAGCATCGAGGACTTCGGCTATCAACTGGGGCGCCACTGGGGCATCGGGCAAAAGGATAAGAACAACGGTGCGCTGCTGATCGTGGCCCGGGATGACCGCAAACTGCGGATCGAAGTGGGTTATGGCCTGGAAGATCGCCTGACCGACGCCCAGAGTTCGGTGATCATCAATCAGGTGATCACCCCGGCCTTCAAGACTGGCAACTTCAACAAAGGCATCAGCGACGGTGTGGCGGCGATGTTGGTGGTGTTGGGCGGCAGTCCGCTGGACGAACCGGCCCCGGTGTACAGTGCGGACGGGCAGGAGCAGGGCGATTTCGTCGAGCGCCACCCAGGGCTGTTCATATTCCTGGTGATGCTGTTTATTTTGACGATATTCGTTTGTCAGATGCTCGGTATCCTACCGTCGGGAAGTGGCGGTTCCAGTGGCTCGGGCGGCGGAGGCTTTCGCGGCGGCGGTGGCGGTGGTTCCAGCGGCGGCGGCTTCAGCGGTGGTGGTGGCAGTTTCGGGGGCGGCGGTTCGTCGGGCGGCTGGTGACAATAATAATGAGCAGGTACTTTTAACCATGGCGTTACTGACTGAACACGAACAACGCAAAGTCGCCGAGGCCATCGCCCGGGTCGAGCGGGACACCGACGCCGAACTGGTCACGGTGCTTGCTGCCCGCGCTGACGACTACGCCTACATTCCGCTGCTGTGGGCCAGCCTGCTGGCCCTGGTGGTGCCCGGTGTGCTGCATTACCTCACGGGTTGGCTGACCATGCACAGCCTGCTGCTGGTGCAATGGGCCAGCTTCATCGTGCTGTGCCTGGTGTTTCGCATTCCCCAAATCACCACCCGCCTGATCCCTCGTTCCGTGCGCCACTGGCGGGCCTCCAACCTGGCGCGCCGGCAGTTTCTTGAACAGAACCTGCACCACACCGTCGGCAGCACGGGGATGTTGATCTTTGTTTGCGAGGCCGAGCGGTATGTGGAAATCCTGGTGGATGAAGGCATTTCCAAGCGACTCGACAACAAGAGCTGGGATGCCATTGTTGCGGCATTCACCCAGCAGGTTCGCCAGGGGCAGACGTTGCAGGGCTTTGTGAGCTGCATCGAAGCCTGCGGCGAATTGCTCAAGGTGCATGTGCCGGTGACCCACGAACGCAACGAGCTGCCAAATCGGTTGGTGGTGTTGGGGTAGAGAAAGCTACAAGCTACAAGCCAGGCAACAGGTCCCGCTTGCAGCTTGCAGCTTGCAGCTTAAAATACCTTTTTTCCGATCCGCCCCGTCCGAGGCCGCTTTTCCATGTCTGCAATCGCAACTCCCGCCCGTCCCGTGCCGGATCACCACGCCCAGTTCATTGAGCTGCTGCAAACCAGTCTCGAGCAGAACGCTTTTATCAAACTGGTACTGGCCAAGTACGCGGGTGATGAAGCGGACCTCCAGCGGCTGATCATCAAGCAGCTCACGGTCAAGGACCAGCCATGCCTGTCCTTCGTTTATCGCTACAAAACCCGCGACATCACCAAGAATTTTCCGTTGACCGAAGGGGTGCAAACCATTGCCGCGTTGTTGCCGGCGTCGTTCAAGAATGCGCATTTGCTCGCGGTCACCGACGAGGCACAGCTCGAATACAGCAAAAAGGGCAAGAGTTCGCTGTTCAAGAGCAAACCCCAGCAATTGCGCGAAGTGCCATCGGCCGAGCATAACCGCGAAAAAAACCGTTTCCTTGACCTGAGCCGGCCGTTCCTGGTCGACCTGGGTGTGACCAACCACAAGCACGAGCTGATTGCGGCGATGTCGCGCAAATGGAAGCAGATCAACAAATTCATCGAAGTCTTCAGCCATGCGCTGACGTCCTCGCCGCTGGCGCTGGACAAACCGGTGCGGGTCTCGGATTTCGGTTCGGGCAAGGGCTACTTGACGTTCGCCATCCACGATTACCTGCGCAACACCTTGCAGGCCGAAGGTGTGGTAACCGGTGTCGAGCTGCGCGAGGACATGGTCAAGCTGTGCAACGAAGCGGCTGCGCGGCTGGAGCATCCGGGTTTGAGCTTCCAGCACGGCGACGTACGCAGCGTGGCGCCGAGCGCGGTGGATGTGATGATCGCCTTGCACGCCTGCGACATCGCCACCGATTACGCGATTCATATGGGCATCCGCTCGGGCGCCTCGATCATCATGTGCTCGCCGTGCTGCCACAAGCAGATCCGCCTGCAGATCCAGAGCCCGGCGTTGCTCAAGCCGATGCTGCAATACGGTCTGCACTTGGGCCAGCAGGCGGAAATGGTCACCGACAGCCTGCGGGCGCTGTTTCTGGAGGCGTGTGGTTACGAAACCAAGGTGTTCGAGTTCATCTCCCTGGACCACACCAACAAGAACAAAATGATCCTGGCGGTCAAACGCGCCGAACCGATCGACCCGACTGAGCTGCTGGCCAAGATCAAAGAGCTCAAGGCGTTCTACCATATCACCGAGCACTGCCTTGAAACCCTGCTGCGGGCCGACGGTTACCTCGCCTGACCTGCGCCAGTGGCACTGTCTGCACCGAACCCCTGTGGGAGCGAGCCTGCTCGCGATTGAACGATGACACGGTGTATCTGAACCACCGCGCCGCCTGAATCGCGAGCAGGCTCGCTCCCACAGAATATTGCGCAACCTTATATTTAATGCAGCCCGTCAGGTAATGGCGGGTTATCGCTCGCCTGCCGACACTGCGGACTACCTTTAATGCGTTGACCACTTACGCATCCCCAAAGGAGTCCACCCCATGGCCGCAAAGAAAATTCTGATGCTGGTCGGCGATTACGTCGAAGATTATGAAGTGATGGTGCCGTTCCAGGCGTTGCAGATGATCGGCCACACCGTGCACGCCGTGTGCCCGGACAAGACCGCCGGGCAGACTGTACGCACGGCGATCCACGACTTCGAGGGCGACCAGACCTACAGCGAAAAACCCGGGCATCTGTTTGCCCTCAATCAAGACTTCGCCAGTGTCGAGGCCGCCGACTACGACGCGCTGCTGGTGCCGGGCGGTCGTGCGCCGGAATACCTGCGCCTGAATGAAAAAGTCCTGCAATTGGTGCGCGATTTCGATTTGGAGGGTAAGCCGATTGCCGCGGTGTGCCACGGCGCACAATTGCTGGCGGCGGCGGGCATTCTGGATGGACGCGAGTGCAGCGCCTACCCGGCGTGTGCCCCGGAAGTGCGGCTGGCGGGCGGGACTTTTATGGACATTGCGGTGACCGAAGGTCACGTCCAGGGCAACCTGGCGACCGCACCGGCCTGGCCGGCGCACCCGAACTGGTTGGCGGGGTTCCTGACGCTGCTGGGCACGGCCATCACCCTGTAGGGCGCCGCGGGCCCGACTGGCAGAACAAGCGCAGCGGGTCTTTACTGTCGGGGCATGTTAACCGCCCAGGAGAACGATCATGTCCGGATGGTACGAAATCAGCAAAAGCAGCAACGGCCAGTTTCGGTTTGTGCTCAAGGCGGCCAACGCCGAGACGATTTTGACCAGTGAGCTTTACACCACCCGCAGCGGTGCCGACGGCGGCATCGCTTCGGTACAGAAAAACAGTCCGTTGGCCGAACGCTACGAACTCAAGAGCACCAAGGACGGCCATCCGTATTTCAACCTCAAGGCTGGCAACCACGAAGTGATTGGCAGCAGCGAGGCCTACTCATCGGACGCCGCCCGAGACAAGGGCATCGCCAGCGTCAAGGCCAACGGGCCGACGACGGTGATCAAGGACAAGACCCTGGCGGCGCTTTAACAGAGCCGCAAAATGGCCCCGCGGCGAGGGGAACTGTGGGAGCAAGCTTTGCTCCCACAGATAAATGCCCTTGCCACAAGTTTTTACCCTGCCTTTAAACCTCCACCGGCACCGACAGCTTCGGATCGCCTAGCGGATGGCTCTTGGCGTCGAAGAAGCGCAATTGAACATCCAACCCCTGAAATACCTTGGCGTAATGCCGTTTCTGATGCTGGATGAACGCCTGGCTGCGGGGGAGGATCGAGATCGCCACCGTGTTGGGCTTTGCCTGGCGCAGGGCCTGGACAATGTGGCTGTCCTGGTCGCCCAGGGCATGGCCGAACAGGCACAGGCTATCGCTGTGGTGCAGCAACTGGTCGTAACAGAACGACAGGTAATCGGAACTGCGGATGGTCTTGAGTTTGTCCTGGCTCGGGCCTTCATTGACGAACAACGGCACGTTGTCGAGGGTCTTGATGGTGTTGTTGATGGCGAAACTGCCCAACAGCGTGCCCTCGGTGGAGGTGAGCTTGCGCGCCGTGCCGTCCTGGTTGCGCACCAGGTGCAGGCCGCCGTGCAGGTACAGCAGGCGCGGTTTGTCCGTGGTTACCTGGCGCAGATCAAAACTGTGCTCGGTGCCGAAGAACAGGTCGGTGACGCTCTCGGGCGCCTGCTGGATCGCCCAGTAGTTGAGCAAATCGTAGTTGGTGGTGAACACCGTGCGGTAACGGCTCAGTTCCTGGTTCAGCGCCGCCAGGGTCGACGGCTGCACCAGCCGCCAGGGGATGTGCACGGCATGCACCGTGTTGATCAGCGCTTCCTTGATCGCGTAGTAGCGATTGCGCGGGGCGGCGGAGCTGACGGCCAGGGCCTTGTTGACCCGGCTGGTGGTTTTCAGCGCACCGAGCACCTGTTCGAAACTGCGGGTCTGCATTGCGTCGAACACGCTCAGTTCCGACGGGCTCAGAGGTTTTTCCTCAACGGTGCGGGCGTTTTCGAACAGCGAGTCATAGCCGAAATCGTCCCACACGGCACGGCTGGCGCCATTGCCCACCAGCAGGCCGCTGAAGTCGGTGTTGGCGCGCAAGGCCTCCCAATCTTCGAGCCGGGCGTCATATTCCTGGAAATCGGTCATTGCGAAGGTCATCTCAAAACGTGGCAAAAGGCAGGGCGCGACTTTATCACGACCTAGTCTTGCGCCAGATCAAGATGCGTCGTGACTACTTGGTCATCCTATAAGCCCTCGCCAATCCCGGCCTCTTCCAGGAGCGTGTCTCATGAGCAGTACTTTTTTCATTCCCGCCGTGAACATCATGGGTCTGGGTTGCCTCGACGAGGCCATGACCGCCATTCGCAACTACGGCTTTCGCAAGGCATTGATCGTCACCGACGCGGGGCTGGCCAAGGCCGGCGTTGCAAGCAAGGTGGCCGAACTGCTGGCGATACAGGATATCGACTCGGTGATTTTCGACGGCGCCAAGCCTAACCCGAGCATTGCCAATGTCGAGCTCGGGCTGGGCTTGCTGAAGGAGAGTCGGTGCGACTTCGTTGTCTCGTTGGGCGGCGGTTCGCCCCACGATTGCGCCAAGGGCATCGCCCTGTGCGCGACCAACGGCGGGCACATCCGTGACTACGAGGGCGTTGACCGCTCGAGCAAGCCACAATTGCCGCTGATCGCCATCAATACCACGGCAGGTACCGCCAGCGAGATGACCCGGTTTTGCATCATCACCGACGAGGCCCGCCACGTGAAAATGGCGATTGTCGATCGCAACGTGACCCCGCTCTTGTCGGTCAACGACCCGGCGCTGATGGTGGCGATGCCCAAAAGCCTGACTGCCGCCACCGGCATGGATGCGCTGACCCACGCGATCGAGGCTTATGTGTCCACCGCCGCCAGCCCGATTACCGATGCCTGCGCCTTGAAAGCCATCACTTTGATCAGCAATAACCTGCGCCTGGCCGTGCTCGACGGCACCGATCTGACGGCGCGGGAGAACATGGCCTACGCACAGTTTCTCGCAGGGATGGCGTTCAACAATGCTTCGCTGGGCTTCGTGCATGCCATGGCGCATCAGTTGGGCGGTTTCTACGACTTGCCTCACGGCGTATGCAACGCGGTGCTGTTGCCGCATGTGCAGAGCTTCAACGCCTCGGTGTGCGCTGCTCGACTGACCGACGTGGCCCATGCCATGGGTGCCGAGACGCGCGGGGTCAGCCCGGAGGAGGGGGCCCAGGCCGCCATTGCGGCCATCCGCACGCTGGCCCATGACGTGGACATTCCGGCTGGTTTGCGTGAGTTGGGCGTACGTCTCAACGACGTGCCGGTGCTGGCCACCAACGCTTTGAAAGACGCTTGCGGCCTGACCAACCCACGGGCGGCGGATCAACGCCAGATCGAGGAAATTTTCCGCAGCGCGTTTTAATCGGCCTGGGGTGGCATGAACCTTACGCACAACATTGCCGCCACCGCCAACAGCGTGCACAACGCGGCCAGCGGCCAGGCCTGTTGGCTCAACAACAGGCTGGCCATGGCGCCGATTACCGATGCCATCAGTTGATGCACAAAGCCGCTCAACGCCATGGCATAAGCGCCGGCTACCGGTGAGCCCGCGTTGGCCAGGGACAGGCTGATGGGGTAGTTCAACGACTGACCGAATACCGCGAAGCAATACGGCAGCCAGAACAGCAACGCGATGTTGCCCAGGGTGAGGCTGCCTGCCAGCATGGTCGCGCAACCGCCCAGCACCAGTGCGATGCCCCAGCCCATCATCCGTCGTTGGCCGGTGCGCAGCACAAAGGCGTTCACCGCCAGCGCGCCGAGCAGATAGGCCGCACTGATCGGCCAGCCCAGCAGGCCGTACTCAATCGCCGACCAGTGAAAACTTTCCTGCAAGATCAGTGGCGCTGCGGTGTTGAAGGCAACGATCACCCCGTAGCCCAGGCCCCCGACCAATGCAGGCAGTAGAAAACTGCGGTGACCGAGTATCTGCCCGTAAACGCGCCATGCCGATTGCCCCTTGTGACCCTGCGCCAGTACCGGGAACGCGGCCCGGGACACTGCGGCTGCCATGGCCAGGCTGACCGCGCCCAACCCGTAGAAGATCGCCTCCCAACCGAAAGTGGCCTGGATCAGCGAGCCCAGGTATTGGCCGATGCCGAGGGCAATCACGAAGGCGATCGAGATCCATGACAGGGCCTTGGCCAGCAGGTCGCCACTGAAACTGTCGCGAATCAATACCCGCGTCATCACTGAGATACCGCTGGCGCCGATGCCCTGGATCAACCTGAGCGCCAGGAACGCCTGCGCTGTAGTACCCAGTGGCAGGGCCAGATTAGCCAGGCCGTACAGCGCCAATGCCGCCAGCAAAACCGGTTTGCGCCCCAGCCGTTGGCCCAGGCTGCCCCACGACAACATCGGCAGCGCCATACCGATCAGGTACATCGACAAACCCCAGGAAATCTGGGACGCATCGGCCCCAAGATCCCGAGCCATATCAGGCAGGGCCGGCAAGTAGATGCTCATGCCCAGTTGTGCCAGGAAGACGGTGGTGCAGGTGACGATCAGGGTTGTGCGGTTCTTCATCAAACGGCTCGTTTCAAGGGCGGATGTCACGCCCATGGGCCAGCAGCAGCTCGGTGATCCGTTCGCAGAACGAGCGAATCACATTCGGCTCCATGTCGGCGCGCAGGGTGATGCGGATTGCGGCCTTGTCTTGCGGCACCACGGGGAAAAAGACCGCTGAAGTGAAGTACCCCAGCTCGGCCAGTTCGACCGCCAGGCTGTTGGCCAGGGCTGCTTTACCGCAGGGCACAAGGCGGATTGCCATGGGGTTAGCGCGCTGTTCGGTACGAACGAGGCTGTCGAAGAGGCGGATATTAGCCTGCAAACGCTCTTGCAAGGCGCTGAATTCTCGGCTGCGGTGCAGGCGGATCGAGGCCATGCCGGCGCCAATAGCCGCTGCGTTCAGGCTCTGGGACCAATTGCTCGGTCCACCGTAACGCTGCACCAGCGCTTTGTGCCGTTCACTGCCGAACATAACCAGCCCGCCACTGGCCCCGAATGATTTGGCCAGTGAGGCGACAATCAGGGTACGTTCATCCACGGTGTGGAGACGCGAACGGACCAGGCCAGCCCCGCATTCCCCCACGGTGGACAGCGCGTGGGAGTCATCCAGATAGAGAAACAGGCCATAACGCTGCTTGAGATACAGCAGGCTATCGAGATCCGCCACCCCACCCATGCTGTAGGCGCCGTCGGCCACATACGCCACGTTGCGCTGTTGTTTGCACAAGTCTTCGATGAAATTCATATCGTTGTGCGCACACGTGATGACCCGGGTTTCATCGGCGCAGGCGGCCTTGATGTGATTCATCGAGTAATGGGCGTGTTTGTCAAACACCATCACCGGCGGCCGATTTCCCGTCAGCACACCACTGGCCAGCAGCGGCAGGATCCCGGCGCTTGCTGCGCTGCAAGACAAGGCACTGAGGCAACTGGCGCCAAACAACTCCGATAATTGGGTTTCGTACTGGTCCAGGATCGCCAGCTTGCAGCGATTTTTTGAGTTGGCGATACGCAAGGTTCCGGTTTCCCACAGGGCGGTCATGGCACCGTCCAGCAACGCGGGGTGGTAATCCAGCCCCAGGTAGGACGTCGTACAGAAGTGGTAAAAGGTCCGGCCGTATTGGTCGACCAGGATATTGGGTGTCTTGACGTCGACATTTAGCCCCGAAATTTTTCCGACTTCGGCGCTCTGCCAGTCCTGGTCCGCCAGGGAAATGACCTTACGGTAATTGGTGAAGCGATGGGTCGGCTGTGCAGTCTGGTTCATAGTGCGATTACATTCCTTGGTGAGTGGTGCGGTCCGTGGGTTGTTTCAATGTCTGTGTGTTTCCAGACTTTACAGATCGTTGTGCAGGGCTTTGAATCGGCTGTTTCCGGCGTGTTTGAGTGTTACTGGAGACTTCTGTGTAGGATCTTGCCTAAGGGCTTGGGCGGGAAATCCGTTTGCGGCGTCGGAGCTCGGCGGAATTAGGCTTTTACGCTCAGGCGCGCTGCGTTTCGTGTTGCCTGCGGCACCCTTCCGACACCCGGTTGGCGGGCCTAATGTCGATACTTTCTAAAGGTTGCTTGTTCATGCTCTCAGGCCTCAATCATCTGACCCTTGCCGTCACCGACCTGGACCGAAGCGTGGGGTTTTATCACGCGTTATTGCAGCTTCGTCTGGAGGCCAAGTGGGACAGCGGCGCCTATTTGTCGCTGCCAGGATTGTGGCTATGCCTGTCTCTCGACCCGTCGCGCAAAACCGAGCCGGCGCTGGACTACACCCATTACGCCTTCAGCGCCCGTGCCGAAGATTTCCCGGTGCTGGTGGCGCGGCTGAACGCAGCTCGGGTAACGCCGTGGCGAGACAATCGCAGCGAAGGCGCCTCGTTTTACTTTCTCGACCCGGACGGGCACAAACTCGAAGTTCATGTGGGAGATCTGGCGTCCCGGCTGAAGGCTTGCCGGCAGGCACCTTATGCTGGAATGGCGTTTTTTACGGTTCCCTGATCCTTCGGTTCGCTCACCGCTGCACTATCCGGATGGCTTCGCGCTCCATGAGTACTCGAAATGTTGGCGCAGCCACTGCGCCTGGAGGGGCAGTGCCTGAACATCGAACCGAGCATTGGCGTCGCCTGTTTCCTCGACCATGGCACCGAAGACTTGGCGCTGTTTCGCCACGCTGACGAAGCGATGTATGCCGCTAAACGCCAGAATCCCAAGGCCTCTGGCATCTGACCGGGCACCACCGTTCGTCGCGGCGCAGGACATTCATTCAAACCTTTCAAGCCTTGTCCCTTTCGTATGTAAGGTGGATCCCGCTCGCCGGAAACATCACCCACGATCGAACGAAGGCGTTTGAAGTGGGTCGCAAAAGTGGGAGAACCACCATCACGACCGTCGATAGGTCCCCGTTGAAAGCCGATATCGGTCGCAAACCGGGTCAGACGTTTTGCTAAATCGTCGTAGGTGGTTCTGATTCAGAGGCAGAGAAATCTGCCAGAACTTTTATCAGAGGAGGGCGCGACCATGAGTCGGATGGCCACCTTTTTTCGCACCACCAGTCTCGTCGTGCTGATGGGCCTGGGTGCCAATAGTGCCTGGGCCCAATCGCCTGCCGAATTCATCAACGATGCTTCCGCCAAAGGCATGGCCGACATCGAGGCCAGTCGCCTGGCCCACGCAAAAGCCGAATCCAGGGAGGTCAAGGATTACACCATCATGGTGATCAACGACCGCACCACCGCCAATCAACACTTGGCCAAGATCGCGAAAAAGCTCGACCTGCCCGTCGCGCCAAGGGAGGAAGTGGCCGACAAGGCCAAGGCGCTGATGCCGCAAGTGGCGCAAGGTGAGTCGTTCGAGGCTGCCTATGCCGCCAGCCAGGTCAAGGCCACCGAGGAAGCCATCGAGCAGATCCAGCAGGAGGCCCAGACCACCGAAGTGCCGGAAATCAAAGCGTTCGCCGATGAAACCCTGCCTAAATTGCAGACCCATCTCGAGATGGCCAAGGCGCTGCAAGCCAGTCGCTGATTCGCAGCACTTTTTACATTCAGGTCCGGGGCGTTTGCGCCCCGGCTCATCTTGCCCGCCGCAAGGAGAAAACTCGATGTCTACACACCGAGAACCCAACCAATACGCGATGCAGAACCCGCTGACGCAATATCCTCGCCCGCCATTTCCCGATCAGCCGCAATCGCCACCGGGCTTCGACCAGGACATGGTGCCCAAGCCCGATCACGGTGAAAAAAGTTACCAAGGCTTCGGCCGCCTGGAAGGGCGCAAGGCTCTGGTCACGGGGGGCGACTCGGGTATCGGGCGTGCCGCTGCCATCGCCTACGCCCGGGAAGGGGCCGATGTAGCGATCAACTATTTGCCCAGCGAAGAGCGTGATGCGCGACAAGTCATCGAACTGATCGAAGCCGAAGGCCGCAGGGCCATTGCGATTCCCGGTGACCTCAAAGACGAAGC
This sequence comes from Pseudomonas sp. LBUM1664, assembly GCF_059695895.1. Lineage (NCBI taxonomy): Bacteria > Pseudomonadati > Pseudomonadota > Gammaproteobacteria > Pseudomonadales > Pseudomonadaceae > Pseudomonas > Pseudomonas sp. LBUM1664. The sequence continues at coordinate 1,613,153 of NZ_CP166791.1, forward strand.
CTTTTGCCTCCAACTGGTGAAAACCGCCCACGAGCAACTGGGTGGCCTGGACATTCTGGCGAACGTCGCCGGCAAGCAGCAAGCGCAAAAAGACATCGCCGACATCACCACCGCACAATTCGACGACACCATGAAAACCAACCTCTATGCGATGTTCTGGCTCTGCAAGGCCGCGGTGCCGCTGATGCCAGCCGGGGCGACGGTGATCAACACGGCGTCGATCCAATCCTATGACCCGTCCGCAACGCTGTTGGATTACGCCACCACCAAGGCCGCCATCGTGGCATTCACCAAGGCGCTCGCCGGGCAGGTGATCAGCAAGGGTATTCGGGTCAACGCCGTGGCACCGGGGCCGATCTGGACCGTGCTGCAACCCAGCGGCGGACAACCGCAGGAGAAAATTCCCACATTTGGCTCCCAGGTGCCGATGAAGCGCCCAGGCCAACCGGCCGAATGCGCGCCGCTCTATGTGCTGCTGGCGTCCCAGGAATCGAGTTATATCACCGGGGAAGTGTTCGGCGTGACGGGTGGCAATCCGCTGCCTTGACGCTTAGCCGGGTCGTGCGAGTGGCACCCCACCACTCGCCCCCCTGCCTCAACACTGGTTCAGGTCGATTTTGTTCTTTTCCTCCAGGCCTTCAAGGCCCTTGACCTCGTCTTCGCCCATGGCCTGGTAGTGCTTCCTCAGCGCCTCCAGTTGCTTGAGGTCCAGTGCCTCAAGCCCGAGCATCGCATTTTGCGCATTTTTGGTCGCTCGCAATAACTCATCGATCTTCAGATGCAAGATGTCTGTATCGCGGTTCTGCGTGTTCTGAATCAGGAACACCATCAGGAAAGTGATGATCGTCGTTGAAGTGTTGATGATCAGTTGCCAGGTGTCATTGAACTGGAAAAAAGGCCCGCTGACGGCCCAGAGCACCAACAACACGAGGGCCCCCAGGAACGTCTTGGGGCTCCCCGCCCAGAGGGCCAATTTTTGTGCGATTTTTGCGAAGCTCATTGCTGTGTCCTTATTGGGATGCACCTGTCTGGTGTGACAGCAACGAAACGGTGAAAATTCTGCTTACATTTACGGCGCTACTAACGCGAACGCTTTATCGCCCATGTTGCAGGGTTGCCCTGCAACATAGAATCTCCCACTGGGTTTGCACCCAGCCGTTGTTTTCTCAGCGCCCTTGCTGCAACACCTTCAGCGCCGCCGAAGCGAGGAACCCTGAGCGGCTTTTTTCCTCAGGGTGGTGCAACACATACTCATCAATGCGATTGAGCAGGTAGCCGGGCAACGTGATGTTGAGCTTCTGCGCCTTGCCCAGGTACTTGGTCACATCAATGTCCACCAGCGCCCAGGCGCAACCGGCGTATTTTGGATTGGCCGCATGCAAGGTCACTGTATTGGCTGGCGGAATCGGCGAGCCGTCTTCGGCCAGAATTTCAAAGTGCCCCTCAATGGCCTCACGCGCCATCGCCATGGCGTCGTCCAAGTCATCGCCAGCGGAAAAACAACCGGGAATATCCGGCACTTCAACACCCCAGGCATGGTGTTCATCACCCATGGAAATCGCAATCGGGTAAAGCATATTCATCGTCCTCCGCAGACGTAGCGCAACGGGCCGGTTGAAGCAGAGCCTGTTGCAAAATACTGATGGCCGTTTTTTTGAGCAGGTCCTTCTTCGGGTGAGGAACTGTGACCAATCCCGGTTTGGTCGGGGGCTTGAAATGATGGTGACTGCCCCGAACCCGCACCAGATACCAACCGTCTGCAACGATTTGGCTTATCAAAAATCGGCTATTCACATCACCTCCATGTGGTGTGTTTGATGGTTACTATACCTACTGATATTGAATGATCAACACTATAACCACCCATGCGACGTTGTCGGGTGGTTGGGGTCGTTGCAACGAAGTCTAGAAGCCGCACTGCACAAGGGCGGCGGTGAGGCGGGTGGGATTATTTCGGGATGTGAAGGTGAGAGTGCGACCGTGGCGAGGGAGCTCGCTTGCGCTGGGCTGCGAAGCCGCCCCAGATTTACTGCTCAGGTTTGCGACCCGCTTTGTGAATCGGCAGGCACTACGACTGCTGCACAAAAGTCAGCCGCACCGCAAACCCAATCAAAAGACTCCCAAACAACCATTGCTGCACGCGCTGAGCCGAGGGGGAACGTTGAAGCCAACGCCCGAGTGCCACGCCCACCAGCGCGTAGGTGCTATCAAACAATAAGCCGACGCCAACCAACACGATCCCCAGCGTGGCGAACTGTCCAAGCACCGGCCCGCCCTGTGGATCGATGAACTGCGGTAACAACACCGAGCAAAACAGCAGCGCCTTCGGGTTGAGCAGGTTCGTCAGCAGCCCGCGCCGAATCGCCTGGCGCCAACGCGGCTTTCCATCCTCGACACCGGCCCCCTCAAAGCTTGGCAACAACGTGGTCCGCAGGCATTGAAAACCGATCCATAACAAGTAAGCCGCGCCAGCCAGGCGTACCACATCAAAGGTCCAGGGTGCTGTCTTGAACAGTGCCGAGAGCCCCAACGCAGCCAACGCGACATGGCATCCCCGAGCGACACCCAGGCCCACCGCCGTCGCCAGCGCCGCGCCCTTGCCCTGACGGGCACCGGTTTGCAGCAGCAAAATCATGTCTGGCCCGGGCAACACATACACCACCATCAAGGCCATCAAGAACAACCAGAGCTGCGCCATGCCATACCCCTTCATCCACTATTCGGTCATGCCAGTCTAGGGCTGAGAGGGGAGGCAGGTGGTTGCGAAGTCAGCTTCTAAAGCCATGGAAATTGGCATAACCTGCTTTATATTCGCGTGAATACATTGGAATCTACCAATCCATGAAACTGGACGCCTTCGATCGCAAAATCCTCGCCGCGCTGCAACGCGACGGCCGCCTGAGCAATGTGCAACTGGCCGAAGAAATCGGCTTATCCGCCTCACCGTGCCTACGCCGGGTGCGGATGCTGGAAGAAGCCGGTGTGATTCGCGGTTACCAGGCCAACCTCGATCGCGACGAGGTGGGGCTCGGGCTGACGGTATTTGTCGGGGTCAAGGTTGAACGGCACAACGATGAACAAGCCGAGGCGTTTCGCCTGGCGGTCACGGCGTTGCCGGAGGTGATTTCGGCGTTTTTGGTGTCAGGCGAATCGGATTTTCTATTGCAGGTGGTTGTGCCGGACCTGCGGGCTTACGACCGCTTCCTAACCGGGCGGCTGCTGAAACTGCCGGGGGTGAGTGATATCCGGAGTAACTTTGCGATTCATACCGTGAAGACGCCGGGGGCATTGCCGTTGGGGCATTTGCCAGGGGCTTGAATGGCCGTCCCATTCCTACCCAACCGACTAAACAGCAATTTTATCCAATAATGCCTGGCGATATTTTCCCTGGAGGACCGCAGGTTCTTCGACATCGCGCCGGAGCACCAGGCGCCGGCACACGTCAGCCATCAATACCAACGCAATAGGCGGCGATAAAACGTCCTGTTTTATCAGCAATTTCGTGCAATACCTGGCGGATAGTAAATCACTAGCATTCATCACTATCGATAAAGCCTGTGATGAATATTTATTATGGAACAGCTCGCCGCCGATGAGTTAAATACATCCAGCCCGCGTCACCCTGCCCATTGGCAGGGTTTTTTTACGGGCGTATTGAATATGTTGCCGCTGTGTCTTTCTGTTCTTCCATGGGGGATTTTAGCGGGGTCCATGGCCGTGCAGGCTGGTTTAACGATAGGGCAGAGTATCGGCATGTCCGCCATCGTTTTTGCGGGTGCAGCACAGTTGGTTAGTCTGAGTCTGGTGATGTCGGGCGCAAGTTTTTTTACAGTGGCTGTGTCGGTTTTTTTTATAACCGCACAACACTTTCTCTATGGGCTAACGCTGCGCGAGCCTGTGGCTAAAATGCGGGCGCGCTACCGCATCCCTATTGGTTTTCTCCTGACCGACGAGTTGTTTGCACTGAGCAGCGCAAACAAAGAGAAAAAACCGCTGACGCCCGGTTATTTAATCGGCGCCGGGCTGACGTTTTACTTGTCCTGGAACATATTCAGCCTTCTGGGTATTTTGATGGCCTCGGCAGTGCCTGACCTGGACAAATATCATTTGGATTTTTCCATTGTGGCCACCTTCATTACGATCGTTGTTCCGATGATAAAAAAGCCCAGTGTACTGGTGGGCGTGGCTTATTCGCTGTTTATGTCCATGCTGTTGTCCTGGCTCAACATAGAGGGCGCCATTGTCATGGCTGGCGTCTCTGGAATGTTTGTTTCAGTGATGGTCGCCAGAATGAATAGGAGCGTTGCATGACTTGGTTGTTACTGCTGACCTTGGCCGCGGTGGTTTTTTTTAACCGGTATGTTTTCCTTGAACCAAGCGTTCCGTTAAAAATTCCCAAGATTCTGAGTGAGGCGCTCGAATATTCAGCGCCGTGTTTGCTGACGGCCATTTGCGGCCCGATTATTTTTTTAGAGCATGGCGTACTGCGTTCAGTCTCTGGAAACCCCTATTTATTGGGAAGCATCATAAGCGTCATCATGGCTATTTATGTGCGCAACATGGTGCTCTCGGTTATCTGCAGTCTGATTGTGTTCTATTTGCTGTGCTATATTCTTTAACAGGAGTGGTAATGAAAGGCGTCATCAGGGATTGGGAAAAGTCAACGAGTATACGTAACACCTACAACGCATTACCTTTTCAAGGTGTATGGACTTGGTTGACAGGGAAAGAAATAGCCGGAAGGAAAACGCTGTGGCGCTCAAATTCGACAGAAATGATCTGCTGGTCACTGGGTTGGGTCTTTGGCGGTTTGGCAATGATGATGTTGGCATTGCCAGGCTTGTCCAATAATTATTGGAGCCTGTTGAGCTACATCGTGGGTGTGGTGTTTTGCGCCTCCGGCGCGAGATATGTAGTGGCGACTATTATTCATCATGGTGTGCATGGGCACCTGTATAAGTCGCCGCGGCTGAATAAGGCAGTGTGTGAGATATTATCGACGCTGTTCATTGTGCAACCCTACACATCCTACCGGCAGTTCCATGTGTATGAGCATCACGGAAAGAAATTTTCCACCGTCGACGACAAAGATCTGGCGGCAATTTACAAGCTGGGTTTTGTGCCGGGAAAATCTAAATCAACCCTGTACTTAAACTTATTTGTTAAATTGTTTAGCCCCGTTTTTCATCTGTCTTTTCTGTACGGGCGTATCAAATCAAACCTGATGGGCGTACCCCTGTATCGCTTTGCAATGTCGGTATTATGGATGGGCTTTTTGGCGGGTATGGCGTGGCGTTATGGAGCGGGTGTTTTTTTCCTGCTGGTTATCGTGCCCCTGGTGCTTGTCTATCAAGCAGCCTCTTTGCTTCACCTACTGACTGAACATGTATGGTTACTGAGGAAAGAAGGCGAAACCGTACGTGATAGCCACATCAAAAACTGCCACGGCCGTTTTTGTGGAGCGCCCTGCCCATCGAGTTTTACGATCGCTAAAGCGCCCCAGTGGTTGACATGGACGGTGGCTCATCTGTTTTATCATTTGCCCGTCCGAATGCTGGTGGTTCAAGGCTCCTTAGTGTGCCATGACTGGCATCACCGACACGGCAGTGTACGCCAGTGGTTTGACTATGCTGCATTGAGGGAGGCCAGTGCACAGAAATTACTCCGCGAAGGAAAGTACGACTATGTCGATATTTGGGGTCTGCACAATTGCCTGGATTATGTATTTGAGATGATCAGTGCGTCAGCAGAGGTCGACACAGAGAACTTGGAGTACCGTCTAAACTAGGGGAGTACGGGCTCTCAGTGATGACATTCAATGCCAAAAATGGTATCTGCCTCGGTGGGTACCATTTGGGCGGTACATCACTGTTCTTTACTGTCAGTATTCAAAAAAGTTGGCCGGATCACTTCCTATGTTTGCGTGTGGAGTGCGCATATTCCCCAGGCGTAAAGCCCATCGCGCTCTTGAAGTGACGATGGAAATGGCTTTGATCGGAAAAGCCGCAAAGCGTTGCCACGTTTGAAATAGACAGCCCTTGCAGCAACAATTTTTTCGATTTTCTCAGGCGCGCCTGAACCAAATAGGCATGCGGCGGTATCCCAACAGTCTTTTTGAATTGCCTCAAAAAGTGCCACGGGCTCAATTGAGCCATGTCCGCCAGTTGCATCAAGGAAATATCACGCTCCGGGTAGCTGTCGATAAAATCTTTTAGCGTGGCTATATTGGTTTCGGTACGTTGAAGATCATTCCCTGTCGTTTTGGTTTTTCCATGTCGCATGGTTAGCCAAGCAAGCGAAGAGAGCAGAAGTGTCTCCTTCAGCAGGCCATTGCCTTCTTGCGTCAGTAAGTTGAAAACCATCAGGAGCTGCGTGGCTAAGCCAGGGTCATGAATGACCGCATCGGGAAACCATGGAATGCTCCCTTCTGGCTTGTTAAAGTCACGTGACAGTGAACACAGCAGGTGGGGGTGAGGATAAATAGCTCTGTATGACCAACCGCTGTCCATTCCGGACGAGCCGGTATGAACATCATCTGCATTGACTAGAATGATATCGCCTTTAGGGGCAACGTGATTTCCCCCCGTTCGATAGAAACGCTGGGCCCCTTCCTCAATAACACCGATACAAAAAGTCTCATGGGCATGTCGAGAAAAATTCTGTTTGTAATACCGAGCCTGGAGCAGGTCCAACCCGCCAAATGCCTCCAAATGATAGACGCTGGTTTGTTCTTTCATTTTTTACTCACCTCCTTGGAGCACGCGCATTCCCTTCCAGTTTCCATGCAAATTGAAGCCTATGTAGAGCGCCGACCTTAACATGAATTTTCTGTCAAAGTGGCCGTGTTTTCGCTGTCATTGCCACCCCCCCACGCCGGCCGTCATTGCCAAACACCAGTGCAGGGAGAATGAAGATGCTGCAAATTCGTCCAGCCAAACGTGGTGAGGCGCAGGTTGCCTTCGATATCCGCCTTCAGGCAATACGACACCAGTGCGGTGCTGCCTACACGAATGAACAAGTAATGGCCTGGACTTCTGTGCCGCTCACAGACAGTTACAGGGCCTGGGTGGAGAAGGACTATCACTTGGCGCTGGTCGATGGCGTTCCTGCCGCGACAGGTCTGATCAATTTTCAAAGCGGTGAACTGGGTGCAGTCTTCGTACTGCCGGCGTTCATGGGGCAGGGTATCGGTAAAAGTATGGTCCGCTATCTTGAGCATCTGGCCCGTGAGGCAGGACTTGCTGAGATCCATCTTGAAGCCACTCTTAACGCTGCAGCTTTCTATCGTTGTTGTGGCTTCACCGGAACGATCCAGAGTGTTTATCACTCTCCTTCCGGGCTTCAATTGGCGTGCGTACCCATGCGAAAGCCATTGGTGGATCAAAGCGCGCTTGGGGACCTTGCAGGCACCACAAGGTGCTAGGCGCAATTCCTGGATTCGGGCGGCGACCGGACGATCCGGCATATCCAATCTGCCAAAGTACATCCCAGCCCCCCACAAACGCCAGACCAAAAAAAACCGGCCACCAAGAGCCGGTTTTTTTACATCCCCCGCCAAAACCACACGACGTGAGACCAGAATTCGATTGGAGCGGGTGAAGGGAATCGAACCCTCGTTATCAGCTTGGGAAGCTGGAGTAATGCCATTATACGACACCCGCTCAGAGCGGCTGACTTTGTACCAGATGTGGGCGCGGATTTGAAGTTTTTCTTTACCTGCGGCGAGGTTACCTGGCTACGCAAGCCTCGAACCAGAGCGGTCGTTCGCGGGCAAGCCCCGTTGTTGAAGGCGCAGGGCGGGGCTTGCTCGCGAGGACTCGGTTTCAGATAGCCAGTGCATGGTGGTCCTGCACGTAGCGGTAGCGCGGGCGGCTTTCGTGGTGGGCCGGTGTGAGAAAGCCCAGCAAGGCGTCGCGGCTGTCCCTGCAGGCGGCTTTGTGTTCCATGTCCAGGAAGTGCCCAGTGGCTTGCAGCGTGCTGAAGGAACTTTGCTGCACGTGGTTAGCGAAGAGCCTGGCGTCGTCGGCCGCGGTGTATTCGTCCCATTCACCGTTCAGGAACAGCACTGGCACGTTGATTTTTTTCGCCGCGTTGACGTAGCACATCCGGTCGCTGTGGAGCACGTCATTGATGTGGAAATGCATCTGCCCGTATTCATGCTCGGCCAGATTGCTGACGTGGCGATAGTTGAAGCGCTTGAACAGCGGCGGCAGGTGTTTGCCGATGGTGCTGTTGACCAAGTGCCCGACACGGTCGCCGTCCAAGCTGCCCAGGTAATCCACACCGCGTTCAAGGTAGTCGCGCATCGGCCCGTTGAGCACTGGCGAGAACGAGCTGATCACGGCTTTTTCGATGCGCCGTGGGCGATGGGCCAAGGCGCTCAGTGTGGCGGCGCCGCCCCAGGAAAACGACAGCACATGCTCGGCGGCGAAGTGGTCGATTAGTTCCAGGAGGATCATGCCTTCGATTTCCTTCGTCAGCATTTTCTCGTGCCGATTGTGGGGTTTGGACTTGCCTGCGTAGGGCTGGTCGTACAGCACGACGTTGAATTGCGGGTAGAGGTTTTTGGCGGTCTGTGCAAACGACGCAGTGGTGGCCATCGAGCCGTTGACCAGAATAATGGTCTTTTGTGCGGCGTCTGCGCGATAGAACTCCGTGTAAACCCGATACTGACCCTGTATATCCAGCACAGCGATTTCTGGCCTCATGTCATAAGACTCCTGGGCAAGCGGGTATGCGCGCAATGAGATTGCACGAGCAATGTGACAGGTAGGCATACGCCTGGAAGATAAGGCCCATGTCGATCCAAAAACGGTGGTCGACGGGTGTTGTTATAGGCGGGCAGTTTGCCGGAGGGTAAGGCGGAACCTGAGGGTTCTGGCCGGCAAAAAGTTTCTTGGAAGTATGTTGTGACTCATCGGTCACATTTCGGCCGACGGTTTGATTCAAGCAGGGCACGGGCCGTAGCGCAAGTGCTCTTTATATTTTTGTTCGACACTTCTGCCCAGCGGTCATCGGCTCAGATCAGGCGAATCTCTTCGGCAGTCAAGGCGCGGTATTGGCCTGGCGCCAGATTGGCATCGAGCAGCAACGGCCCCATGCGTTCGCGGTGCAGGCGCAGCACCTTGTTATCGAAGTGGCCGAACATGCGTTTGACCTGGTGATAACGCCCTTCAACGATGCTCAGTCGCGCCGATGTTGGCCCCAGCAACGTCAGCTCCGCCGGCTGAGTGGTCAGGTCTTCGAAAGCGAAGTACAGGCCCCGAGCGAAGGTGGTGGCGTATTCGGCAGTGATGGTTTGCTCGGTTTCGACGTAATAGACCTTGGGCAGTTTGGTCTGCGGTTGGGTCAGGCGTCGCGACCAAGTGCCATCGTTGGTGATCAGCATCAGCCCGGTGGTATTGAAGTCCAGGCGTCCGGCGATGTGCAGGTCGTTCTTGTCCGGTTCGTCCAGCCAGTCGAGCACGGTGGGGTGCTGCGGATCGCGGGTGGCGCTGACGCAGCCGGGTGGTTTGTGCAGCATGAAGTACCGCGCCGGTCGGCCCGCTTGCAGCACGTCGTCGTCGACTTCGACCCGGCTGAATTCGCGGACCTGCGCATGAGGGTCGCTGACAACCTGGCCGTCGATTCGCACACGTCGCTCCACCAGCAACAGCCGGACCTGTTGGCGATTGAAACGCGGCAGATTGCTGAGGAAGCGGTCGACACGCATGGGCAGTTCAGGAAAGAAAGCGCAGGGCGCGCATCTTACGCGATTGGCTGGGGGTTGGCCCGCATCTGGGCTTGGACCTGGGCGCAGCGCGGGCACAGGCAGGATGTGTCGCGCAGCTCGGCCGGCAATGCCTCAAGCACGGCCGGGTCGATACTTACGCTGAAACACCAGCACGCTCGGTCGACGGTCTTCGGATCGGCCAGGGTGCAGTCGTTGGCGTGGCCGCAGGCTGGGCAAAGGTCAGGTTTATTCATAGCTGGAGTGAGGCAATTCCACACAGATTCGGTTGCGTCCGGTCTGCCGGGCGCGTTGCAGGGCATGATCGGTCCGCGACAGTAGGTTGTGCAAGAGGTCTTCGTTCTGCAAGGTGGTGAGGCCGATGCTGACGGTCACCAGCAATTGTTTTCCACTGCAGTAATAGCGTTGCTTTTCGATGCGCTGACGAATTTTCTCAGCGATTTTCAGACCGGCGTGTCCATCGGTGTCCTTGAGCAGTACGACAAAGGCTTCGGCACTCCAGCGACACACAATGTCCGACTGCCGCAGGCTGTCAGTCAGATCGCGAGCGAACCCGGTCAGCAGTTGATCGCTGGCGATGTGACCATGGGTAGCCTCCAGCCGTTTGAAATCGTCGAGCTCCAGCAACAGCGCGGTCATGGGTTTGGGTTCTCGCTGGGCCTCGTGCAGGGCTTGCACCGCCAGCAGATCAAAACCACGGCGGTTGGGCAGTTCGGTCAGGCTGTCTAGAGTGGTCTGGGCGTCGATGCGGCGTTGGTAGCTGCTGATCATTTGGTACAGGAGCGCCAGCACGGCGAGCGTCACGAGCAGGCCGATCAGCAGGTTCAGGTACAACGCCTTGACGACGTTCTCGCGCATCGAAGTGCCCGCGGCGTAATAACCCAGCAACGAGGTCAGCAGGAACCCGGTACCCAGCAAAATCGCCAGCACTAATACCGGTGAACGTTGGGGATACAACGGTGAGCGAAGCGACATGGCGATTCCCTTGGCAGTGACCCAATGGAATCAGTTTAGTGGCCTTGTAGGAAAAGGTGCTCGGATTTGCAGGTTTGTATGACCCGTGGCGAGGGAGCAAGCTCCCCTCGCCACGCAACGCTCAGCTATTTCAAGCTCTGCAGATAAGCCCGCCATCCGCCCAAATGACTGATGTCCCGCGCCCCTTCCAAACCATACGACTCGCAGATGAATCCGCTTTCCCAACGACCATCGGCCAGTTGCACCTTACCCAGCCCGAGCGGTGCGGGGATGCCGGTCAGGAATGAGCCCAGCTCTCTGCTCGGCAGTTCCCAGACCTCGACCTCAACCGCCACGCCGCCTTCGCTGACCCGGAGCATGCCGGGGCGTAAGGGTGGGCCGCCGGCCAAGGCGTAGAGGCGGTAGTCGGGTGAACTGTGGGTGGCCTCGATCAAACGGGCACCGCGTTGCTGGAGTTGCCCATTCAGCGCCAACCCGTCCAGGTGCGCGCCGCACACCACCAGCCGCGCCCGGTCGTGGCGCGCCGGGTTGGCTGGCGTTGGCCGGGCCGGGTCCTGCTGACGCTGCAAGGCGTCGGCCAGGCTTAACAGGTATTGATCGGTGAAGGCCCGGCCGAACAGCGTCACGCCCCACGGCAAGCCGTTGGCCATGAACGCGCAGGGAACGGCGACGGCAGCGTAATCCAGCAGGTTCATGAAGTTGGTGTAGTAACCCAGTTCCGAATTGCGCAACACCGGTTCGGCGGCGAGCTCGGCGAGGGTCACCGGGCGGCCGATGGTTGGCGTGAGGACGCAATCGAGCGCTTCCATGGCGCGGTCGCATTGGGCTTTGAGCGCTTGCAAGCGGTATTGGGCACGGAAGGTTTGTACGCCATTCACGGTAGGCGCTTTCGCCAATACGGCGCGGATGACCGGCAGTACGGCGTCGGGCTCGCGTTCCATCAGTTCCCCGGCAACGCTGTAGCGCTCGGCTACCCAAGGTCCTTCATAAAGCAGGTGTGCGGCTTCCAGAAACGGCGACAGGTCCAGTTCCACGGCTTCGCCGCCTAGGCGTTCGAGTCGCTCGATGGCGTCTTGAAACAAGCGCGGGCCTTCGTTGCAGCCGAAAAACTCCAGGTCTTGCTGGCGAGGCACGCCGAAGCGAAAGCGGCGTGGCGCGCCGAACGCGGAGCCGTCGTTCCACTGCGGGTTGTTGCGGCTGTACTCATCGCGTGGGTCGAGACGGGCCGTCAGGGCCAACAACAGGCTGGCTTCGTGCGCGGTTGCGGTGAAGGTTGTGACGCAGTCCAGCGTGCGACAGGCTGGGACCACGCCTGCCGTGGAGATCAAGCCTTTGGTGGCTTTCAACCCCACCAGATTATTCAGCGCGGCAGGTACCCGACCCGACCCCGCGGTGTCGCTGCCCAAGGCAAAACTCGCCACGCCCAAGGCCACCGCCAGCGGTGAGCCGGCACTCGAACCGCCCGCCGGATAGTCGGGCAGTACGCTGTTGCGGCAGGCACCGTAGGGCGAGCGGGTGCCATTGAGCCCGGTGGCGAACTGGTCGAGGTTGGTCTTGCCGAGGGGAATCGCTCCCAAGGCCAATAGCTGCTCGACAATGGTGGCCGAACGTTGCGGCACGTAGGCAAATGCCGGGCAGGCCGCAGTGGTGGGAATGCCTGCCAGGTCGATGTTGTCCTTGATGGCGAAAGGCACGCCGTACAGCGGCAGGCTTTCCAGGTTGCGGCCTTCCAGTGCAGCCAGGTAGGGTTCCAGCTCATCAAGGGTCAAGAGGTGGATGAACAGGTGATAGTCCGGGTTCAGCGATGCGGCTTTTTCCCGAAGGTTCAACAGCAAAGTGCGAGGCGTCAGTTCGCCGCTGCGGTAGGCGTTGCGCAGGTCGTCCAAGCGTAAAGAGAAGTTCATGGCGTTAATCCTTTGATTGAGTTCAGTCACGTTCCAGCACCACGACGCGCTGTCCGGCGCGCACCGCCGAACCGGGTTGGACGCGAATCTGCCGGACCACCCCGGCCATGGGCGCGAGCACCGGGATTTCCATCTTCATCGACTCCAGAATCACCAACACCTCACCGGCGGCGACCCGTGCGCCAACCTCTACCTGAACCTGCCAGAGGTTGCCGGCAATGTGGCTGTCGACGCTCAGCTGATTCTCGCTCAGCATCGAATCTTCGCTTGGCGCGGGTGCCGGTTCTTCGCTGTCGAAGTGGGCCTGGCCACTGGTGATCCAGCGCTCGCGCTCGGCGTTGAAGGCGCCTTGTTGCTGCTGCCGGAACGCGGCGATGCTCGGCGCCTCCTGCGCCAGGAAGTGCTGGTAATCCGCGAGGTTGAGCTGGCTGTGTTCGATATTCAGCTCGAAGCGGCCCAACGGGAAGTCTCGCCGGATGCGCAGTAGCTCATCGGCACTGACCGGGTAGAAGCGGATCTGGTCGAAGAACCGCAGCAGCCAGGGCTTGCCGTCGAATGCAGCGACATCTCGATAGCGATTCCACATCTGCAACGTGCGCCCGACGAACTGATAACCACCCGGGCCTTCCATGCCGTACACGCACATATAGGCGCCGCCGATGCCCACTGAGTTTTCCGCGGTCCAGGTACGGGCTGGGTTGTATTTGGTGGTCACCAGCCGATGCCGTGGGTCCAATGGCGTGGCGACCGGCGCGCCGAGGTAGACGTCCCCAAGGCCCATCACCAGGTAGCTGGCGTCGAACACCGTGCGTTGCACTTCGTCGAGGTTGGGCAGGTCGTTGATGCGCCGGATGAACTCCAGATTGCTCGGGCACCAGGGAGCGTCCTTACGCACCGTGGTCATGTATTTTTCGATGGCGAGCTGGCAGGCCGGGTCGTCCCAGGACAGCGGCAAGTGCACGATGCGTGACGGCACTTGCAGATCTTGCGCGGCACACACCGCGTCCCATTCACCGGCGACGATGGCCAGTAGCTCGGCCAGCGGCATTTGCTCGGGTTGGTAATGCACTTGCAGCGAGCGAATGCCCGGGGTGAGGTCGATCACGCCGTGCAGTTGTTTGTGTTCCAGCGCCTGCATCAAGGCATGGGCGCGAAAGCGCAGCACCAGGTCCAGTTCGGGGGCGCCGATTTCCAGCAGCAGATGGGTGTCGCCGGATAGTCTTGCCACCAGGCGGGTATCGTCCTGACCGATATCCAACACCACAGGCGACCCGACCCCCTGTGGGAGCGAGCCTGCTCGCGATGAAGTTGACGCGGTGTCTGACCTGGCCCCATCGCGAGCAGGCTCGCTCCCACATGGATTCCATTTCAAGGCGAGAGATCGAGCGGTCGATACATCCACCGGCACAAACCGTACCTTGTCCCCGGCCTTGAGCTGCCCCAATTGCCAAAGATCCGCCTCGATCACCGTCACCGGGCAGACGAACCCGCCCAGGCTTGGGCCGTCGGGGCCGAGGATGACGGGCATGTCGCCGGTGAAGTCCACGGCGCCGATGGCGTAGGGGTTGTCATGGATGTTGGAAGGATGCAGCCCGGCCTCGCCGCCGTCGGCGCGCACCCACTCGGGTTTCGGCCCGATCAGCCGAACGCCGGTGCGGCTGGAATTGAAATGCACTTCCCATGACGTGTCGAAGAAGGTCTGGATGTAGCGCTCGGTGAAATACTCCGGCGCGCCATGAGGGCCGTAAATCACGCGGATCTGTCGCACGGGCGGCAGTTCCAGAACCGCCTCGCTCGTGTGCGGCAGCGCGGTGCGTTCATCCAGCGCAGCCAGGTGCAGCACATCGCCGGTGCACAACGCCCTCCCGCCATGACCGCCAAACTGGCCGAGGGTGAAAGTGCTTTTACTGCCCAGGTAATCCGGCACTTGCACGCCGCCCTGCAGGCACAAGTAACTGCGTGCCCCGGCGCCCGCGATGGTGCCGATCGCGAGGGTGGAGCCGGCAAAAATCGACAGCGGTGTGTTCATCGGTACGGCTTCGCCATCGAGGGTCAGCGCAATCACCGCGCCGGTCACGACCACTCGGGCAGCGCAGTTGAACCGCAGCAGTGGCCCGCTCATGGTGATTTCCAGCGCCGCCGCACCTTCTTCATTACCCAGCAGCCGATTGCCCAGGCGTAGTGAACGACTGTCCATCGGCCCCGACGGCGGCACACCCACCGCCCAATAACCGAGACGGCCGGGATAGTCCTGGATGCTGGTCTGGGTGCCGGGGCTGAGCACTTCAAAGGTGTTGGCGCGATAGACCAGCGCCTCCAGGCAACGGGTCCAGGGTTGGCCGTTGGCAAAGGGTGCGTCGAGGAGAATCTGTTGCAGGTACTCGCGGTTGGTTTCCACGCCGTACAGCAGGCTTTCATTCAACGCTTGATGCAAGCCGAGGCGTGCCTGCTCACGGGTCGGCGCCCAACGAATGACTTTGGCGATCATCGGGTCGAAGTACGGCGGGATCTGGCAACCGGCCTCGACCCAGGTGTCGATGCGCAGTTGTTTGCCGTCGGCCTGCGGGAATTGCACAGCGGTCAGCAGCCCCGGGCTTGGCTGGAAATCCCGGCCCGGATCTTCGGCATACAACCGCGCCTGGATTGCGTGCCCCCAGGCTTTTAAACCCTGGCTCAACTCGCTCAATGGCGGCAGATCCCCGGCGGCCAATTGCACCATCCAGCGCACCAGGTCCACGCCCCACACTTGCTCGGTGACGCCGTGCTCCACTTGCAGGCGAGTGTTCACTTCCAGAAAGTAAAAGCGCCCGGCGTCGCTGTCGAAGACGAATTCCACGGTGCCGGCACTGCGGTAGTTCACCGCCTGGGCCAGTTGGATCGCCGCCGCGCAGAGCGCGTCGGCCATGCCTTCGGGCAGGTTTGGCGCCGGGGTTTCTTCGAGGACTTTCTGGTTGCGCCGCTGCACCGAGCAGTCGCGCACGCCCAGCGCGATCACCTGGCCCTGGCCGTCGCCAAATACCTGAACTTCAAGATGCCGCGCGCGTTCGATGTACTTCTCGATGAACACCCCGGCGTCGCTGAAGTTGTTCTGGCCCAGGCGCTTGACCGCTTCGAAGGACTCACTCAACTCGGCGGCACTGCGACACACGCGCATGCCGATGCCGCCGCCGCCGGCGGTACTTTTGAGCATCACCGGATAACCGACCTGTGTCCCGGCCAGCAGCGCGGCGTCGAGGCTGTCGAGCAGTTCGGTGCCCTCGAGCAGTGGCACGCCGTGCCGGCGAGCCAGATCGCGAGCCGTGTGCTTGAGGCCGAACACGCGCAGTTGCTGTGGTGTCGGGCCGATGAAGGCGATATCAGCGGCCTCGCAGGCTTCGGCAAAGGCAGCGTTTTCCGAGAGAAAACCGTAGCCGGGATGGATCGCCGTCGCGCCGCTGCTTTTGGCGATAGCCAGGAGCTTGTCCACCGCCAGATAAGTACCGGCCGCCGCGCCTTCGCCCAGGCAGTGGGCTTCATCGGCCTGCAGAATATGCAGGCTGGCGGCATCGGCTTGGGAGTAGACCGCCACGCCTTCGACCTTCAGCTCGCGCAGGGTCCGCAGGATGCGGCAGGCGATGGCGCCACGGTTAGCGATCAGGATTTTTTCGAACATGGCATAACCCCCTCAGGCATGAATGTCAGCCTGAACTGGGATGCGGGCCGTCCCGCAGTTTTCGATGGCTACCGGGGTCGTCCCCGGTGGCGAAACCTCCAAACACCTCATTCTCCCTGTGGGTGTTCATAAAAAACTGTGCTTATTTAATGCACTGCCCCGACCGGCTCTGGCACAACGCAAATAGCCAGCGCCGCAGGCGGGTGAGTTTCAGTTCCATATCAGCAGCTCCGCGGGCGTGGGGTTGTAGGCGTTGCACGGGTTGTTCAGTTGCGGGCAGTTGGAGATCAAGACGATCACGTCCATCTCGGCCCGCAGATCGACGTATTTGCCCGGCGCCGAGATGCCGTCTTCGAAGGTCAGGCCACCGTCGGCGGTGACCGGCACGTTCATGAAGAAATTGATGTTCGGCCCGATGTCGCCTTTGCCCAGTCGCCCGTCGTGGGCGCAGGCCCGCAAGTAGTTGTCGCGGCAGCTGTGCATGTAGCGTTTTTCCAGGGCGTAGCGCACGGTGTTGCTTTCCTGGGCGCAGGCGCCGCCGAGGGTGTCGTGCCGTCCGCAAGTGTCTTCAACGATGGTCAACATCGGGTGGCCGAGGTTGGAATACAGCACGCTGCCGGTGCTCAGATAGACGCTGTTCTGCCGGCGCAGGGTGCGCTGCACGTCATAGCGTTCCTTGGGATTGGCCAGGCTGTAGAACAGCGTATCGACCGCCTGGTTGCCTTCCAAGTCGAGGATGCGCAGGGTCTGGCCAGCCTTGACCTCCATCAGCCACGGTTCCCCGGCGGGAATGGTGGCGCGGTAGATGGCGGTGTCAGGCTGCTTTTGTGCAGTGGCGATGGCGAGTGACATGGCAGCGATCCTCAGGCGAACAGGCGGTCGGTGTTGATGAAACCGCGCTGGTTTTCCGGGCGCGAATGGCGGCAGTGCTCGGCGACGCTGGGGTCGGCGTTCATCCAACTGAGCTTGAGCGGTTGCGGGGCGTACTGTGGGTTCGGGTCCATCGGATGTTGCAGCGCGGTCAGCACCACCAAGGTGTCCATCGGCGCGTACAGCTCGATGTAATCGCCGGCCTTGGAATGGCCTTCGACGAAGTGAAAGCCTCCAGCCTCATCGACATTGACTCGGCTGAACAGGTTGAGGGTCATCAGCAGATCGGACAGGCCCAACCCCCATTTGCCCAGCTCCACCAACAGGTTGTCGGTGCCGTTGCGAAAGAAGCCGTTGCGCAGCTCCTGGTAGCGGCCCTGACCGTATTTTTCGGCGACCTCATCGGCGCAGAGCACGCCGCCAAGGCTGTCGCTCCAGCCGCAGGTGTCGGCGGTGATCGCCGCCAGTACCCGACCCATGTCCGAGTACAGGCAATGCCCGGCGGTGAGTTTGGCGGTGTGTTGGCATTTGAGGCTGTCGGGCAGGTTCAGGCGTTCGGTTTTCTCGTTGGCATTGAGCAGCGTGAGGCTGACGTTGGCTCCGCCGCGCAGGTCGGTCAGGCGCAGCAGTTGGCCGCGCTTGAGCACGAAGGAACGGTGACCACCACCGGGAAGCAGTTCTTCGGCAAAGGGGGGAAACAATGGGGTCGAATCGGTCATCGGGAAACTCCTTTCAAGCAATACGCAACGTGCCGGCCAGTGCGGCGGGCAGGGCGTCGACAGCGGCACGGGCGGTGCGGCGGTCGCTGTTCAGTGGAATGTCGTAGGTGATGCGCGCGCCATAGGCGCCAGGGGCGTGGGGGTCGACACGGACCTTGTCGAACACCAGCAGGCGCGTGCCGAGGCTGAAACCTTCGGACAGGTCATGGGTGACCATGAACACCGTCAGCCGGGTTTCGCGCCACAGCTCCAGCAACAGGGTGTGCATGTCTTTGCGGATGCCCGGGTCGAGTGCGCCGAAGGGTTCGTCCAGCAGCAGGACGCGGGGCGTCATGATCAACGCCTGGGCGATGGCCAGCCGCTGCTGCATGCCGCCGGACAATTGCGCCGGGTATTTGTCCAGTGCATGGCCGAGGCCGACCTTGACCAGCAGTTGCGTCGCCTGTTCACGGGCCTGGCGTTTGGCGCTGCCGAACAGCCGTCCCAGCAGCGGCGATCGCGGCAGTTCCAGGCCCAGGGCAACGTTGTCTAGCACGGTCAGGTGTGGGAACACCGAATAACGCTGGAACACCACGCCCCGACTGGCATCCGGCTCGCCGGCCAACGGCTGGCCGTCCAGGAGAATCTGTCCGCGACTGGCGCGCTCCTGGCCCAGCAGCAGCCGAAGGAAGGTCGACTTGCCGCAACCCGACGCCCCTACCAACGTGCAGAATTCACCCTCGGCGACGCTCAGGTTCAAACGTTCGAGCACCACCTGATCGCCATACTGTTGCCAGACGTTGTTCACGGTAATGAAACTCATGCCTTCGCCCCTTCATACCAAGGGAACGCTTGCTGGGTCAGGCGCTTGAGGCCCCAGTCCATCAGCCAGGCGAGCAGGGTGATCCACACCACGTAGGGCAAAATCACGTCCATCGCCAAGTAACGACGCACCAGGAAAATCCGATAGCCCAGCCCATCGGTGGACGCGATGGCTTCGGCGGCGATCAGAAACAGCCAGGCCGAACCCAGCATCAGCCGCAGGGAAATCAGCAGCCGCGGCAGCAATTGTGGCAGCACCACCCGCAGCATCAGGGTCCAGGTCGAAGCGCCGAGGGTCTGGGCCTTGATCAGCAATTCGAGCGGAATTTCCCGGGCGCGGTGTTCCAGGTCGCGGGCCAGGCACGGTGTGATGCCAATGACGATCAGCATCACTTTCGACAATTCCCCCAGGCCGAAGACAATGAACAGGATCGGCAGGATGGCCAGCGGCGGCACCATCGACACCACGGTGAGCAAGGGCGATAACGGCGCACCGAACAGCGGCAACGTGCCGGCGGCAATACCCAGGCACAGCCCGGCCAGGGCGCTGATGCCCAAGCCGATTGCCAGCCGCCGCAGGCTCGACGCGGTGTCTTGCCAGAGCAGGTAATCGCCGCTGCGCGCGTCAGCGGTGAAGGCCAGGCGTTTGACCGCATCGGCCATTTGCACGGCGCTGGGCAGTAGCTTGTCGTTGGGGTTGTCCGTCAACCGTTCGGCCGAGCCCATGAAGTAGGCGAACAACACCAGCGCGAAGGGCAGGATCACCAGCAACAGGCGACTGGGACGATCCGGGTAGCGGTTGATCAGGCGCATGCCAGCTCCTCCGGTTTACAGCTTGGCGTCGGCGGCCTGCTGTACGTAGGTCGGGTCAAAGCGCAGCTTGAGGTTGGCTTTGTTGCCGCTGGTCACGCCATTGGCGAACGCCATGCCGACCGCGTCGGTGTCCTTGGCGCCTTCGCCCAGCAAACCATGGCGGAACGAGAACTCGGCTACCTTGCGCATGGTGGCGGGCAGTTGCTCGCTGGTGGCGAAGTCGAGGGCTTGCTTGGGCGTGGCGAACAGCTTGGTGGTGTCCAGTTGTGACTGGAAG
Source organism: Pseudomonas sp. LBUM1664 (assembly GCF_059695895.1). Classification (NCBI taxonomy): domain Bacteria; kingdom Pseudomonadati; phylum Pseudomonadota; class Gammaproteobacteria; order Pseudomonadales; family Pseudomonadaceae; genus Pseudomonas; species Pseudomonas sp. LBUM1664. Next base: position 1,632,894 of record NZ_CP166791.1, read on the forward strand.
CCCGCGAGGTCAGTGCCCGAGGCTTTGGCCATGTGCTCCAGTGCTGCCTTGCTGGCTGCGTTTTTCGCATTCATCAGCGCTACCACTTCAAACCAGGCGCCGGTCAGCGCTTTGCCCAGGGCCGGGTTGTCCTGAAGGGTTTGGGTGTTGACCACCATCATGTCCATGATCTCGCCGGGGATCTGGCTGGAGTTGAACACTTCGCTCACGCCGGGCTGGGCCTTGATGTCCGAGAGCATCGGGTTCCAGGTGGTGACGGCCTTGACCTGATCGGTGTTGAAGGCCGCGGAGATATCGGCGTCGGAGGTGTTGACGACTTTCAGGTCTTTCTCGCTGAGGCCAACCGAGTCCAGGGCGCGGGCCAGCAGGTAATGGGAGACCGACAGCTCCACCAGGTTGACGTCCATGCCCTTGAGGTCGGCAACTTTCTTGCCTTGGCCCTTGAGGACGATGCCGTCGTTGCCATTGGAAAAGTCGCTGACGATCAGCGCGGTGCTGTCCACGCCACCGGCGGCGGGAATGGTCAGGGCGTCCATGTTAGTCATGGTGCAGCCATCGAACTGACCGGCGGTGTACTGGTTGATGGATTCGACGTAATCGTTGAGCTGCACGACATCGATCTGGATGCCGTACTTTTTCGCCCATTTATCGACGATGCCTTGGCTGCCGGCGTATTCCCAGGGCATCCAGCCGGCGTAAATGGTCCAGCAGACACTGAAATGGTCTTTTTGCGCGGCGGGGGACGAGAGGCTGACGAAGGCCGAAAAGGCAGCGACGAGCAGGGTGGACAGACGAAGCTTGAGCATGGGTGGTTCTCCAGTTGATCAAGGGCGGACAGGAGCAACGCGGCACCGCGAACGGTGGCTTGTCTCCCGGGCTTTTGTCCCGCCGTGTAACCTCAACTGGAGGTCGCCAACTCTCGGACCAGTCACTCGCCAGAGGCGAGCCGGAACCCTAGTCAGCCATTGCAAATTGTGGTGCCGCGAACCTGTGATGACTCCTGCACAAGGTTTGTTAAAGCGAGAGCCGTGCCAAGTGCGCCAAAGGCCCGGGCCAGAGAGGACGGCTGTTGGAAAGTGCTCTGCGAGCGCTGGTTTGTGCGTAGTTGTGGTGCCATCGCGCACCGGTATAGAGCAAGAGTTACATGTTTCCAGTTGTTGCCAGGTCGCACCAGATTCCGATTTCGCTGTCAGATTAATTGTCAGTCACCCAATAGATGACTGCCGCCTGTCAGCGTCGCTGATGTGGCTCATTCGCGGTCCAGGAGGCCGCCATGTATCGACGACTGCTCCTCATTGCGTTTCTCGGTTTGACTCTTTCGGCATGCGTGCCTTATTACGACGGAGGCCCAAGCTACTACCGTTCCGAGGTCTACACCTCACCGGCGCCGGTCTATTACGGCGGCGGGAGTTACTACTCGGCCCCGCGGTATTATCAACCGGCGCCGCGCTATTATTCGCCGCCGCGCTATTACCAACCGGGCCCACGCTATTACGCGCCACCGCGAGCAGCGTACCGGCCTTATCCAAACCGGGGCGGTTGGGATGACGACCGTGGTGGCCGTGGCGGACGTGATCATCGGGGACGTGGGGATCGTGATGATCGGGGACGCGGCGATCGTGATGGACGGGGCAACCACCGCTGATCCATCGGCAAACAAAAAGCGGCGCATTGAGCGCCGCTTTTTTTGTGCCTGTCATAAAACCCTCTGGGAGCGAGCTTGCTCCCACCATTCAGATCGCCAAGTGCTTCTTACTCATTGGACAAGTCCGCCAACGGATGCCGACCTTCCCACGCCTTGTGAAAATGCGCCTCGACCGCCGCTTCGGGCACATTGTTGATGTCCGGCCAGTGCCAGCGGGGCTTGTGGTCTTTGTCGATCAGCCGCGCCCGCACGCCTTCGCTGAATTCAGGATGGCGGCAGCAGTTGAGGCTCAAGGTGTACTCCATCCGGAACACGCCGGCCAATGACAAGTGCCGGGCACGGGCGATCTGCTCCCAGACCAGGTGAGCGGTCAGTGGCGAGCCTTCGGTCATGGTCTTGGCCGCTCGGGCGATCAGCGGGTCTGGGTGGTCCACCAGCAGACTGAGGGCTTTCCAGGCGCAGCGCACATCGCTGACATCCAGCCATTCATCGATTTTCTGCCGACGGGGTAGCCACTGGGCTTCGGGTAACTGGGCGACCGCTTCCTGCTGCAAAGCCTTGAGCAAGCTGTTGAGCTGCATCTCGGTTTGTTCCTGCCAGTTGAGTTGCAGCAGGCCTTCGATCAGGTCGTCCTGTTGTTCGTCCAGCAGGAAGCGGTCGGCCAGGCCCAGGTCGATGGCGTCCCGGGCGTTCATTTGGGCGCCGGTCAGGCCGAGAAACAGGCCAAGCTTGCCCGGCAGGCGCGACAGAAACCAACTGGCGCCGACATCCGGGTACAGGCCGATGCTGATTTCCGGCATCGCCAAGCGGCTGCTCGGCGTGACGATCCGAGTACTTGCGCCTTGCAGCAGCCCCATGCCGCCGCCCAGGACATAGCCGTGGCCCCAGCACACCAAGGGTTTGGGGTACGTGTGCAGGTTGAAGTCCAACCGGTATTCCGCCGCGAAGAATTGCGCAGCCAGGGTCGGCACCTCACCGGGTTGGGCACGGCAAGCCTCCACCAGGCTGCGCACTTCACCGCCGGCGCAGAATGCCTTGGCGCCATTGCCGCGCAACAACACACAAACGATTTGCGGCTCTCTGGCCCAGGCATCGAGACGATCACGCAGAGCGTTGATCATCGGCAAGGAAAGGGCGTTCAGGGATTTTTCGGCATCCAGGGTGGCGACGCCAATGCGCGCGCCTGTGGTGCCTGTGAGTTCTTCGAAGTGCAGATTCATCGTGACCTCGATCAGAAATTTGAATGTTCAGTATGACCGCTGCGTAGGAAAGTGCCGGTTCTGCGTCAGATCAATTGACAAGCCATGTAGGCTTTCCTAGGGTGCGCCCATTGTTTTTACCGGGTGCAACCATGACTGCTGACGACCGTATCAAACTCGAACCGAGCTGGAAGCAGGCACTGCGTGCCGAGTTCGACCAGCCTTACATGGCAGAGTTGCGTGAATTCCTGCGTCAGGAATACGCAGCCGGCAAGGAGATTTATCCACCGGCATCGTTAATTTTCAATGCCCTCAATTCCACGCCGCTGGACAAGGTCAAGGTGGTGATCCTCGGCCAGGACCCGTATCACGGCCCGGGCCAGGCCCACGGTTTGTGTTTCTCGGTACAGCCGGGCGTGCCGGCGCCGCCGTCCTTGGTGAATATTTTCAAGGAATTGAAGCGTGATTTGAACATCGACATCCCCAACCACGGCTATCTGCAAAGCTGGGCCGACCAGGGCGTGTTGCTGCTCAACACCACCATGACCGTTGAACGCGCCAACGCTAACGCCCATGCGGGCAAGGGCTGGCAGCACTTCACCGACCGAATCATCGAAGTGGTCAGTGAACATCAGCCGCACCTGGTATTCCTGCTGTGGGGCGCCCATGCCCAAGGCAAGCAGAAGCTGATCGACGCCACCAAGCATCTGGTGCTGACCTCGGTCCACCCGTCGCCGCTGTCGGCCTATCGTGGTTTTTTGGGTTGCGGGCATTTCAGTCGCACCAACAAGTTTCTCGAACAACAGGGCGAGGCGCCGATCGATTGGCGGTTGCCGCCGGTTTAATGCGCTCACCGGGCTGGCCTCATCGCGAGCAGGCTCGCTCCCACATTGGCCTTAGGGTGGCGGCGGGACTCATGTACGCCGAAACTCCTGTGGGAGCGAGCCTGCTCGCGATGAAGGCAACTCGGTCTATAAACCCGACTCCGGCTTGCGAATCCAATACCTGAACAACGGCTCCGCCAGAAACAGCACAAACAACAGCCGCATCACTTGCAGCGCCGTCACCAGTGGCACCGACAATTGCAAGGTCTCGGCCGTCAGGCTCATCTCCGCAATGCCACCGGGCATCATGCCCAGGGTCAGCGAGCGCAAATCCAGATGGGTCAGGGTGCTCAGGCCCAGGGCCGCGAGGGTGGCGATCAGCATGGTCAACAAGGTGCCGATCAGGGTACGCCCCATGAATGACGGCGCCCGACGGAAGAATTGCCGATTGAAATGGCAGCCCAATCCGCTGCCGATCAACCACTGGCCGATCTGACTGCCGCCATTGGGCAGGCCGATGTGCAGGTCCCAACCAATGCTCACCGCCGCGCTCACCAGCAACGGCCCGAACAACCACGGGTTGGGTTGGCGCAAGCGTTCCCAGGCCCAGGCGAGCAGGGCGCCCGCCGGGAACAGGATCGCCAGCCACCGCCAGTCCACCGTGGTGGCGTGTTGCACCAGTGCACCTTCGCCCAGCAGGTATTTGAAAGCGGCCGGCACGCACAGCACCACCACCAGTACCCGCAGGCTCTGGCCCGCAGCGACGCGGCTGAGGTCCGCGCCGTTGCGGGCACCGAGGTTGACCATTTCACCGGAGCCGCCCGGCATGCTGGAGAAGAAAGCGGTGGCGCGGTCTTCGCCGGTGCGGCGCATCAGCCACACACTCACCACGCTGGACGCGCTGGTGATCAGCGCGCCGAAAAAGATCAGGCCGAAATGGCTCAAGACCTGCTCCATCACCACCGGGGTGAAGTGCAGGCCGATGCCGATGCCCACCACCCATTGGCCGCATTTACGGCCTCCGGGGATTTCCATCAGTTGCCACGGCGTCAGGCAGCGCACCAGGATGATCGCCAGCAGCGAGCCAACCATCCAGGGCAAAGGCCAGCCGATCAGGCTGGCCAGATAACCGCCGGCCAGACCGACCAGCGGTGTTCCCCACCAATGTCTGAATGTTGCCTCAGACATTGGCCACGGCACGACGTTGAGCCGAGCGGCGACGCCAGATCCGCAGCAGTGGCATGAACAGCATGATCGCCGTCAGCACCCAGCAACCGAAAGTGATCGGGCTCGACCAGAGGATTTCCAGCGCACCGTTGGAGATCGACAGCGCACGACGCAGGTTCTGCTCCATCAGGCCACCGAGGATGAAGCCCAGCAGGACCGGCGACAGTGGGAAGTCCAGTTTGCGCAGGATGTAACCGAAGATGCCGATGCCGATCATCAGGAACAGGTCGAACGTGGTGGCGTGCACCGCGTAGACACCGATCCCGGTGATGATCGCGATGACCGGTACCAGTGCCCAGTTCGGTACGGCCAGGATGCGAGTGAAGATGCGGATCATCGGGATGTTGAGGATCACCAGCATGATATTGGCGACGAACAGCGACGCGATCAGGCCCCAGACGATGTCTGGCTGTTGCTGGAACAGCAGGGGACCGGGGGTGATGTTGTACAGCGACAGCGCGCCGATCATCACCGCCGTGGTGCCGGAGCCTGGAACGCCGAGGGTCAGCATCGGCACCAGCGCACCGCAGGCTGCACCGCCGATGGCGGTTTCCGGGGCGGCTAGGCCGCGCTTGTCACCCTGGCCGAACGTGCCACTGGCACCGGCGATACGCTTTTCAGTCATGTAGGCCACGGCACTGGCCAGGGTCGCACCGGCACCCGGCAATACGCCCATGATGAAACCGAGCACGCCGCAACGCAGGTTCACGGTGAAGACCGACGCCGCTTCCTTGAAGTTGAACATCATCCGCCCGGTGGCTTTCACCGCCTCCTGGCCGCGATGGGTTTTTTCCAGCAGCAACAGAATTTCGCTGATGGAAAACAGGCCCAGCACCAAAACGACGAACTGGATGCCGTCGGTCAAGTGGATGTTGTCACCGGTAAAACGGTACACGCCGCTGTTGGCATCGATCCCGACGCTGGACAAGAACAGCCCGATCAGCGCCGCAATGAACGTCTTGAGCGGTCGGTCGCCGGCCATGCCGCCGAGGCAGACGATGGCGAATACCATCAGTACGAAATATTCCGCCGGGCCGAAGGCAATCGCCCATTTGGCCAGCAACGGGGCAAACAGCACCATGCCACACGTGGCGATGAACGCGCCGATGAACGAACTCCACGCCGACAGCGACAACGCTACGCCGGCCAGGCCCTGACGGGCCATCGGGTAACCATCGAGGGTGGTCATTACGGTGGAGGCTTCACCCGGGATGTTGAGCAGGATCGAGCTGATCCGTCCGCCGTATTCGCAACCCAGGTACACCGCCGCCAGCAGGATCAGTGCTGATTCCGGCGGCAGGCCCAAGGCAAAGGCAATCGGGATCAGCAGCGCCACGCCGTTGATCGGCCCCAGGCCCGGCAACAGGCCGACCACGGTGCCGATCAAGGTGCCGCTCAGTGCGGTGACGAGGTTGTAAGGCGTCAGTGCAACGCCAAAACCCTGGCCGAGATAATTCAGGGTATCCATATCAATTCTCCAGAACGTTGAGCAGGCCCAGGGGCAGCGGCACGTCCATGACCTTGTCGAACAACAGATAAAGACCGATGGCCATCAGGCTGATGATCACCGCGCTCGGCACCCAGCGGCCGCCATACAGGCGCGCCATCGGCACGCCGATCAGAATGCTGGAGAGGATGAAGCCCAGGGGTTCGAAGGTCCCGGCGAATATCAGCAGCAGCACGACGCAGATGCCGATTTTCTGCAGGGTTTCACGGTCCAGTTGCGGATCCTCGTCGCTGTGCACGATGGGGGTGGGGCGAAACACCATGTACAGCAGCGCCAGGCCCATCAGCCCGAGCATCAGCAAGGGAAAGGCGCGCGGACCGACCGGTTCGTAGGAAAAGGCTGCCTGATACGGCCAGGCCATCAGCGCGAGGCCGACGCAGGCCAGCAGCAGCACCGAAGCAAAAATACGTTGGATGAGCATGACTAACTCCTGGGCGGCGCTGGGGTGATGCCAGCGCCGCCGCGAGAACAGAGACGGTTACTGGATCAGGCCGAACTCTTTGGCCAGCACCTTGTAATCGGCCACTTGCTTCTTCACATAGGTGTCCAGTTCCGGGCCCGTCATGGCGAACGGGAACAGCTCGCGCTGGTCACGCAGCTTGGCGAACTCTTCGGAAGCCAGCAGCTTGTCGAAGGCGTCTTTCCACCAGGCATAGTCTTCGTCGCTGACCTTTGGCCCGAGGTAGAAGCCGCGAACCACCGGCCAGACGATGTCGTAGCCTTGTTCCTTGGCGGTCGGAATGTCTTTCATTTCCGGCTCGTCGAGACGCTTCTCGGCAAACACGGCCAGCAGGCGCATGTCGCCACTCTGGATGTGCGGCATGGAGTCGGAGATGTCGGTACTGCCGACCTGAATGTGGCCGCCGAGTAGCGCGGTGGCGATTTCGCCGCCGCCTTCCAGGGCCACGTAGCGCAGGTCGCGAGGGTTGATCCCGGCGGCCTTGGCGATGAGCGCGGTTTGCATCCAGTCCTGGCTGCCGACGGTGCCGCCGGAACCGATCACCACCGAACCTGGATCTTTCTTCAGGGCTTGTACCAGATCGTCGAGGGTCTTGTAGGGCGAATCGCTTTTCACGGCGATGGCGCCATAACTGGTGCCAACGGCGGCCAGCCAGCGCACGGCGCTTTCATCGAAACGCCCGAACTTGCCCTGGGCCAGGTTCAACAGCGAACCGCTGGACCAGGCCACCAGCGTGCCGCCGTCGGCCGGGCGCTGAGCGACCACGGCGTTGTAGGCCACCGCGCCAACCCCGCCCGGCATATAGGTGACGCGCATCGGTTTGGTCAGCAGCTTTTGGTTGACCAGCGCGCTTTGCGCCAGTTTGCACGTCAGGTCGAAGCCGCCACCAGGAGAGGCCGGGGCGATGCATTCGGGGCGCTTCGGTTCGGCGAGCAACTGCCCGGCGAACATCAGGCATCCGGCGGCCAGGGCTACTTTACGCAGTGTTAGGTTCATTATTGTCTCCACAGGAGTTGTTGTTGTGTGTGGTGCAAATTGGGCGTTGCCGCAACCTTCCGGGTCCGGCAACGAATCGATTACCAGAGCTTGACGCTATAGCTGACCAGCAGGCGCATTTCATCCGCGTCGCGAGCCGAGTAGTTGGAACGGTAGGTTGCGTTGCGCAGGCGTACGGTGACGTCTTTGAGTGTGCCGCTCTGCACCACGTACTTGATCTCGCTGTTGCGTTCCCATTCCTTGCCGGTGTCGCCGTTGCGCAACGAAATGTTGTCGCCGCTTACGTAGCGGCTCATGAAGCTCAGCCCCGGGACTCCCAGCTTGCCGAAGTCGTAGTCGTAGCGGGCCTGCCAGGAGCGTTCGTCGGCCTCGGCAAAGTCATTGATCTGGACGAAGTTCACCAGGTATGGGTCGCTGCCATCGACATAGGGGAAAGCGCTGTCGCCGGACATGCGTTGATAACCGGCGCTGAGCTTGTGGCCGCTCAACGCGTAGCTCACCAGGCCATTGAGGGCCTTGTTGTCGATCTTGCCGCCACGGGCCGCGCCCTGGTCGTCACTGATGGCCAGGCGCAGGTCGGTGCCGAGCGTACCGGGACCGAAGGCGTGGGAAGAGACCAGGCCGAGGAAGTGCTGGTTGTAGACCTCGCTGAGTTGGGCGAAGTGATAACGAGCGGTGATCTTGTCGGTGAACTTGTAGTCCGCGCCGCCGAAACTGAAATGCTCACCGGCCACGCTGCCGGCGAAACGGCTGTTCTTGTTATTGAGGGCGATGTCCTCGTAATTGGTGTCGTCGCGGTCCTTGGCTTTGTCCAGGCGGCCGCCGGTAAAGGTCAGGTTCTTGATCTCGTTGGAGGTCAGCAGGCCGCCTTCGAAGGTCTGCGGCAGGATGCGTCCGTCGTTGGGCTTGAGGGTCGGCAGCTCCGGGATCAGGCTGCCGATTTTAAGTTCGGTGGCGGAGATCTTCACCTTGCCCGTCAGGCCGAGCTTGGAATATTCGTCGGCGGCGCGGCCGTCATCGTGGGTCGGCAACAGGCCGGTGCCGGTGCGGTCCGGGCTGGAGTCGAGCTTGACCCCGAGCATTCCCAATGCATCGATGCCAAAACCTACGGTGCCTTCGGTGTAACCCGATTGCAGGTTGAGCAGGAACCCCTGGGCCCATTCGTCACGCTTGGATTGCTGCGCGCTGGTGCCGTCGCGAAAGTCGCGATTGAAATACATGTTGCGGGTTTCAAAGGTTGCCGTACTGTCTTCGAAGAAAGCAGCCTGGCTCATCGGCGAAAAGCCGGCGAGGGCGGCGGCACTGGCCAGGGCGGTCTGGTTGAAGCGGGAAAGGCGAGCAGGCGCTGTGGCCTGGGGCTGCATGGACAGCATGGGGGTACTCCGCTTTATTGTTCTTATTTGGCGAAAACGCTTCGAGGCGTTTTTCGTTCGCGATGTGCGTCGCGCCGGGCAGTCGAAACTGTCCGTGGGAGGACTCTAACGGTCGAACCTTTCGCTAACCTTTCAAAAGCTTTCAGGATGTTTTTTGGCTTCACAGCGGCGGATGCGGCTGTAAACTCCGCGCCAAAGAATGGCGCCGACCATCCCTGAATCGAGGAAAATTCCATGCGTGTTCTGCTCGTCGAAGACCATCTGCAGCTCGCCGAAAGTGTCGCCCAGGCGCTCAAGAGCACCGGTTTGACCGTGGATGTGCTGCACGATGGGGTGGCGGCCGACCTGGCGTTGAGCAGCGAGGAATACGCCGTGGCGATCCTTGATGTGGGGCTGCCACGCATGGACGGCTTCGAGGTGCTGGCGCGTCTGCGGGCCCGGGGCAAGACCCTGCCGGTGCTGATGCTGACCGCCCGCAGCGACGTCAAGGACCGTGTTCATGGCTTGAACCTGGGCGCCGACGATTACCTGGCCAAGCCGTTCGAACTCACTGAGCTTGAAGCCCGGGTCAAGGCGCTGTTGCGCCGTAGCGTGCTGGGCGGCGAGCGTCAGCAGCGCTGTGGTGGGCTGATCTATGACCTGGACACCCGCCGCTTCACGCTCGACGACGAATTGCTGACCCTGACGTCACGTGAGCAAGCCGTGCTGGAAGCCCTGATCGCCCGGCCGGGGCGGGTGATGAGCAAGGAACAACTGGCGGCCCAGGTGTTCGGCCTCGACGAAGAGGCCAGCCCCGATGCGATCGAAATCTACGTCCACCGCCTGCGTAAGAAACTCGACGGCCATGCCGTGGTGATCGTAACGTTCCGGGGCCTGGGCTACCTGCTGGAAACCCGCGATGCATAAGCCCGACAGCCTGCGCTGGCGGCTGCTCTGGAACCTGGCACTGTTGCTGGTGGTGCTGATGCTTGCCAGTGGCCTGAGCGCCTACTGGAACGGGCGCGAGGCGGCGGATACTGCTTACGACAGGACGCTGCTGGCCTCGGCCCGGACCATCGCCGCCGGCCTTTCGCAGCGCGACGGCAGCCTCAGCGCGGATGTGCCTTACGTGGCCCTGGACACTTTCGCCTACGACAGCGCCGGGCGTATTTATTACCAGGTCAATGACATCAATCAGAAGCTGATTTCCGGCTACGAAAACCTTCCCGGCCCGCCGCCCGGCACGCCGCGCACGGACGATTACCCGGCCCTGGCACGCTTTTACAACGCCAGTTATCAGGGCCAGAACGTGCGGGTGGTGAGTCTGCTCAAGGCGGTGAGTGAGCCGAACATGAATGGCATGGCGGAAATCCGCGTGGCCGAAACCCAAGAGGCGCGGGTCCGCATGGCCCGTAGCTTGATGGCCGACACATTGTTGCGCCTGGGCATGCTGGCGGTGGGCGCGCTGTTGTTGGTGTGGTTCGCGGTCAGTGCCGCGTTGCGTCCGCTGGAGCGCTTGCGCACAGCGGTCGAGGAGCGCCAGTCGGACGATCTGCGGCCGTTGCCGTTGGTGGAAGTGCAGCACGAATTATGGCCGCTGGTTCGGGCCCTCAACCACTTCACCGAGCGGCTGCGCGGGCAGTTCGAGCGCCAGGCGCAATTCATCGCTGACGCCGCCCATGAACTGCGCACGCCCCTGGCGGCACTCAAGGCGCGCCTTGAATTGGGCTTGCGCGCCAGTGAGCCGGCAACCTGGCGTGAAACCCTGGAAACCGCGGCCCAGGGGACCGACCGGCTGACCCACCTGGCCAACCAGTTGCTGTCCCTGGCACGTGTCGAAAACGGCGCCCGGGCGATCGCCGAGGGCGGCGCGCAATTGCTTGATCTCAGCCAGTTGGCCCGTGAATTGGGCATGGCCATGGCCCCGCTGGCCCATGCCCGAGGCGTGGCATTGGCCCTGGAAGCCGACGAGCCGGTATGGCTGCGGGGCGAGCCGACCTTGTTGAACGAGCTGTTGAGCAATCTGGTGGATAATGCCCTGGCCCATACGCCGCCGGGCGGTAATGTCATCCTGCGGGTCACCGCACCGGCGGTGCTGGAGGTCGAGGACGACGGGCCAGGCATTCCGCTACATGAACGGGAACGAGTGTTCGAGCGCTTCTATCGACGCAACCAGCAAGTGGCCGGTTCGGGCCTGGGGTTGGCGATCGTCGGTGAAATCTGCCGCGCCCACCTGGCGCAGATCACTCTGCATGATGGGCAAGAAGGCGGGTTGAAGGTGCGGGTGAGTTTTATCGCAGGATAAAAAGTGGGCAATGCAGAACCCTGTTTGCTCCGGGGATATGGTGACCCCTGTGGCGAGGGAGCAAGCTCCCTCGCCACAGAAGCGCTTTGTGACTTCAAGTCTTTCTAATAAAACATCGACCGCGCGTTTTCGATATCCGCGCACCGGGCCTTGTTGTCCGGGTCGATGCCCAGCTTTTTGAAGGCCGGAACCCCGAACACATCAATTTCGCTGAGGGGGTGGTCGGTGTCCTTGTAGCAATACAACGCAGCGATCTGCACCAGGTCGACGTAATCGATGTGCTTCGAATCCCGGGTGAAATCCAGATACAACCCCGGCAGCTTCACCAGCCTCTCCGGAAACTCCCAGACGCTGAGCAATTTGTCTCCCAGCATCGGGTGAATCGTTTCGATGACATGGTTGAGGCTGACCGGATCCGACAGCAGTTCGTTGTTGTCTTGCGCATAAGTCAGGATCGGCAGCACGCCGATCTGGTGCACCAGCCCCCCCAACGCGGCCTGGTCGGGTTTGAGTTGGGTATAACCACGACACAGTGCATAGCTGACGCCGGCGATCTCCAGGCTTTTGAGCCAGACCTCGCGCATCTTGTGTTCCACCACCTCGGAGCGGGCATGGAAAATCTGTTCCATGACCAGGCCGATGGCCAAGTTGCTGCTGTAGTTGACTCCTAGCCGCGTGATGGCTGTGTGCAGGTCAGTGACCTCCTGGGTGGCGCGCAGCAGTGGGCTGTTGACCACTTTTATCAGGCGCGCCGAGAGCGCAGTATCGCGGCCGATCACTTTGCTCAGGTTGCTGACACTGATTTCCGGGTCTTCGGCGGCCTTGCGAATCTGCAGGGCCACTTCCGGTAATGTTGGCAGAACCAGGTCATCGTTATCGATGGCCTTCACCAAATCCCGTTGGACCTTATCCGCCAAATCGCTCATTTCGACTCTCTAGGGTGTTGCGACAAATGCTGCGATCAACGCTGGATTTCGCGGTCGCGGTCCAGTTCGTAAGGCAGGTCGAGCAATTGCAGATCCGGGCCTTCCAGCGCGCCGAGGTGCAGATTGCCATCCTCTGCTGCTTCGGCCTGCAATACCGCCAGCAGTTCAATGTTTCGCTCGGCACGAGCGGCCATCACCACTTCGCCGATGGAACTGCCGTGGGTGGGGGAGAACAGTGCAGTGCCGGGCTGCGGCAATTCACTGGCGTCCAGTTTCAAGCGATACAGGCGCCGCTTGAGTTTGCCCAGGTACTGCATGCGAGCGACGATTTCCTGGCCGGTGTAGCAACCTTTCTTGAAGCTTACACCGCCGACGGCTTGCAGGTTGAGCATCTGCGGGATGAACAGCTCGCGGGTGGCCGGCATGACCTGGCCGATCCCAGCTCGGATCTGGCCCAGCAGCCACTGATTCAGGTCCACTTCGGTCACTTCTGCGCGCAGTCGGGATTTCAGTGTGTCCACCTGTGCGGCGGGGGCCCACAGCTCGGCGCGGCCAGGTGAGACGCGGATGGCGATCAAGGCTTCATGGCGAACCACGCTATCGGTATCGGCGGGTAGCTCGAGGCCCAGGCCGGCGAGGGCCGTCTCGGCGTGTTCCAGGCCGAAGCGAACCCAGGCTGCGCTTTCATCGGTGAGCTTGGATTTGGAGAACACGGCATATTTTTTCAGGTCTGCCAGTTGCGGCTCGAGCAATTGAGTGGCCATTGCCATCAATACACCGTCGCCTTCGAGCAGGATGCGAAAACTCGATTGCATCCGGCCTTTCTGGGTGCACCGGGCGCCGAGGCTGGCCCGGCTGTCGCTTAGGTAATTGAGGTTGCAGGTCAATTGGCCTTGCAGGAATTTGCCGGCATCCACGCCGCGGACCGCGAGAACGCCTTCGTGGGACAGGGTGCAGAAAAAAGCGGAATCAGCCATGGGTCATCGCAGGGTAAAAAGTCTGGTGGACATCATAAGGGGGCGCCCTTGAAATGGGTAGTTCACAAAGGAACGGTAGTGGCCGACCAAAGCTGTCTGTTCCACCGCGGCGGGGCCTGTATACTTGCGCTCTATTTGAGGAGCGCTCCATGGTCGAAGATGTTGAACTGAATCGCCTCTACTGGCACAGCCGCCGCGGCATGCTTGAGCTGGACGTGTTGCTGGTACCGTTCGTGAAAGAGGTCTACCCCCATCTTAATGAAGTGGATCGTGCGTGCTACGTCCGTCTGCTCGAGTGCGAGGATCAGGACATGTTCGGTTGGTTCATGGAGCGCAACGAATCCGAAGACCCGGAACTGCAACGCATGGTTCGGATGATTCTGGACCGTGTCCAGCCCAAGTAACCGCTTCGAATGCCGCTGGCAGGCCTCCAGGCAACTGCTGGCGGCCTATCTCCTGGCCCAGGTGTTCGCCCTGGGTTCGGTGTTTGTGTTGTCTGTCCCATTCGGGTTCGCAGCATTTGGCGTCGCGCTGTGCCTGGCCCATGGCGCCTGGGTGATACCGCGACATCTATTGCTGACCCATCGTCAGGCTTTTTGCGGGTTGCGTCGTGATGTCGATGGTTGGCAGCTCTGGAGCAGGGGCGGTGGCTGGCAGCCGGCGCAGTTGCGCCCCGACAGCCTGGCACTGCCGATGATCGTCGTGCTGCGTTTTCGTTTGCAGGGTGAGCGGCGGGTCCGATCGCTGTGCGTGCCCCGCGACGCGCTGGCGCCGGATGTACATCGGCGCCTGCGGGTGCAGCTCAGGTTCAGCCGGCGTAGGTGGGCGGCACCAGAATAGTGTCCAGCGCCTCGGGCAACAGGTTCGGGTAGTCGAGGGTGTAATGCAGTCCTCGGCTTTCCTTGCGCTCCATGGCCGAGCGAATCATCAGTTCGGCCACCTGGGCCAGGTTGCGCAACTCGATCAGGTCGCGGCTGACTTTATAGTTGCTGTAGAACTCATCGATTTCATCCAGCAACAAGCGCACCCGATGCTGCGCCCTTTGCAGGCGTTTGTTGGTGCGAACGATGCCAACGTAGTCCCACATGAAGCGCCGCAATTCGTCCCAGTTGTGAGCAATGATCACGTCCTCGTCCGAGTCGGTGACCTGACTGGCGTCCCACGAGGGCAGGGCGGCTGGAATGGCGATCTGCGGCAACTGCTCCAGAATGTCCGCCGCTGCCGAGCGGGCGTAGACGAAACATTCCAGCAGTGAGTTGCTGGCCATGCGATTGGCGCCGTGCAGGCCGGTGAAGCTGGTTTCGCCAATGGCGTACAGGCCGGGTACGTCGGTGCGGCCCTGCTGGTCGACCATCACGCCACCGCAGGTGTAATGCGCCGCCGGCACCACCGGAATGGGTTGCTTGGTGATGTCGATGGAAAACTCCAGGCAGCGCTCGTACACCGTCGGGAAATGGCTCTTGATGAACGCTTCGGGCTTGTGACTGATGTCCAGGTAAACGCAGTCGATGCCCAGGCGCTTCATTTCATGGTCGATGGCCCGGGCGACGATGTCCCGTGGCGCCAGTTCGGCGCGGGGATCGAAGCGCTGCATGAAGCGCTCGCCATTGGGAAGCTTCAGGTGGGCACCTTCGCCACGCAGGGCTTCGGTGACCAGGAAACTCTTGGCCAATGGGTGATAAAGGCAGGTGGGGTGGAACTGATTGAATTCCAGGTTCGCCACCCGGCAACCCGAACGCCAGGCCATGGCGATGCCGTCACCGCAGGCGCCGTCGGGGTTGCTGGTATAAAGATAGACCTTCGCTGCGCCACCGGAAGCCAGGATCACGAAGCGTGCGCCATAGGTGTCGACTTCGCCGGTACTGCGATTGAGCACGTAGGCACCCAGGCAGCGATCACCTTCCAGGCCCAGGCGTTTTTCGGTAATCAGGTCGACTGCGACGCGCTGTTCCAGCAATTCGATGTTCGGTCGCTGCCGTGCCTGGGCCAGCAGCGTCTTGAAAATCGCCGCGCCGGTGGCATCGGCCGCATGAATGATGCGCCGATGACTGTGACCGCCTTCGCGAGTCAAATGAAACTCGAAACCACCGTCTTCGGTGCCGGACTGCTCGTCACGGGTGAAAGGGACGCCCTGGTCGATCAGCCACTGAATGGCTTCCCTGCTGTGCGCGACGGTGAAACGCACCGCTGCCGGATTGCACAGGCCGCCGCCGGCGTTGAGGGTGTCTTCGACGTGGGATTCAATCGTGTCGGTGTCATCCAGTACGGCCGCGACGCCGCCCTGGGCCCAGAATGTCGAGCCATTGGCCAGATCGCCTTTGCTCAGGACTGCAATGCGCAGATTCGCAGGCAACGTCAGTGCGAGGCTCAATCCAGCGGCACCGCTGCCGATTACCAGAACATCGTGTTGGAACTGTTGGCTCATTTGAAAGGTTTCCGCTCAAGGCGACCCGGGTCGGGGTTGGCGCAAGACATCCGCTTTAACGGGTCAGGCAGCCACGCAGCCCACTAGTATATAGAGGGGGGGATCGGCACAATAGCCGGGCATTCATGGCAATGTGGAACCAAGGTGACACAAAAGCTAGGCGCTTCGTCGGATCAAGGTTTTCGTGGATCGGCGACAAGGCAGCCGTTTCGAGGATAGAACGCTGTTTATCTCGTCATGGTTGCTGAATGTTCGGTTCAAAGGGCTATAACAGCGGGAACTTTTGCCAGGCCTCTACGTTCAATAGACGGTTGTCTGCAAAAGGGAACAGCGTCGGGTTGGTGCAAGACTTCGATTCGAGTCTCTGCCGACAGACCCGGCGACAGATTATTCGCGCAGCCGGGGAATCTCGTGCTGCGTTTTTCGTGCGTGCCGGATCAGAGCACGCCGGAAACTTGCTTGGAAGGGGGAGAACTTTTGCGAAAAGCCCGAGTCTATGTTTGCAAGCCCGGTCAATTAGTAATGCAAGCCTCCTTCGAGCTTATCGAGGAGTGTTCATGCTAACCCAGGAAGAGGATCAGCAGCTGGTCGAGCGCGTCCAACGCGGCGACAAGCGGGCTTTCGATCTGCTAGTGCTGAAATACCAGCACAAAATTCTCGGGTTGATCGTGCGTTTCGTGCACGACACCCATGAAGCCCAGGATGTCGCTCAGGAAGCCTTCATCAAGGCTTACCGTGCACTTGGTAATTTCCGCGGGGATAGCGCGTTTTATACGTGGCTTTACCGCATCGCCATTAACACGGCGAAAAACTATCTGGTTTCACGCGGCCGCCGGCCGCCGGATAGCGATGTAAGTTCTGAAGATGCAGAGTTCTATGATGGCGATCATGGCCTCAAGGATCTCGAGTCACCGGAACGAGCGTTGCTGCGGGATGAGATCGAAGGCACCGTCCATCGAACCATCCAGCAATTGCCCGAAGATTTGCGTACGGCTTTAACTTTACGTGAATTCGACGGTCTGAGTTACGAGGACATTGCCAGTGTCATGCAATGTCCGGTGGGTACCGTGCGCTCCCGGATTTTCCGCGCTCGGGAGGCCATCGATAAAGCCCTGCAACCGTTGTTGCAGGAAAACTGAGACAGCGGCGACAGCCAAGAGAGGAACGCCATGAGTCGTGAAGCCCTGCAGGAATCGCTGTCCGCAGTGATGGATAACGAAGCGGACGAACTGGAATTGCGTCGGGTATTGAATGCCTTTGACGATGTTGAAACCCGTGAGACCTGGGCTCGTTACCAGATCGCCCGGGCTGTCATGCACAAGGACTTGCTGCTTCCGCGTCTGGACATCGCTGCGGCCGTTTCTGCTGCCTTGGCTGACGAAGCCGTCCCGGCAAAAGCTTCCCGCGGACCATGGCGCAGCCTGGGTCGTCTGGCAGTTGCCGCATCGGTCACCGTCGCCGTTCTGGCTGGCGTGCGTCTGTACAACCAGGATGAAATTGCTGGCGTGCAAATGGCGCAGCAGTCCAATCAGCCAGGTCTGGCCGCTCCACAGGTCAAGGGCCCAGCCGTACTCGCTGGCTACAGCGAAAGTTCGGAAGCCGCCGGCCCGATGGTCAACGGTGTTCTGCAAGGCCAGCCAGGTTGGCATGACCAGCGTCTGCCCAACTACCTGCGTCAGCATGCTCAGCAGGCTGCCTTGAAGGGAACCGAGAGCGCGCTGCCTTACGCCCGTGCAGCCAGTCTGGAAAACCGTTAAGGAAGGACCATTGCGCGCCATACCTCTATTCACGCTTCTGCTTAGTGGCTGGTGTGTTGTTCCAGCCTACGCCGATGAGGCTCAAGACTGGTTGAATCGTCTGAGCCAAGCCGAGCAACAGCAAAGCTTTCAGGGCACTTTCGTTTACGAGCGCAACGGTAGTTTTTCTACCCATAACATCTGGCATCGTGTCCAGGGTGGTAAAGTCCGCGAGCGGTTACTCCAGCTCGACGGCTCGGCCCAGGAAGTCCTACGCATTGATGGGTATACTCAATGCGTCAGTGGCTCCCTGATCGCAGGGCTGGGGAATACTCCCGACGGCACCGCACGCGCGTTCGATCCGCAAAAACTCAAGAATTGGTATGACCTTGCCGTCATTGGCAATTCGCGCGTGGCTGGGCGCCAAGCGGTCATTATTGCTTTGACGCCCAAGGACCAGCATCGTTATGGTTTCGAGCTGCATCTGGACAAAGAGACCGGCCTGCCGCTCAAGTCCTTGTTGCTCAATGACAAGGGCCAACTCCTCGAACGCTTTCAGTTCACTCGCTTGAACATTGCCGAACCGTCAGAGGGCGATCTGCAAGCCAGTGCCGAATGCAAGGCGGTAGTACAGGAGCCCAAAGCCGTCGCAGTGAAAACCGCCTGGCACTCGGACTGGCTTCCGCCCGGCTTCGAGCTCACCAGCAGCGCTGCGCGCAAGGATCCGGACACCAACGTCCAAGTCAACAGCTTGATGTACGACGACGGCCTGGCTCGCTTTTCGGTGTTCCTGGAGCCGTTGAACGGCGCTGACGCCACCGATACTCGCACGCAGCTTGGCCCGACAGCTGCCGTCTCTCGTCGACTCACAACCCCTCAGGGCGAAATGATGGTCACGGTGGTCGGCGAAATTCCTATCGGCACAGCCGAACGGATCGCGCTCTCCATGCGCTCCGACGTCGCGGCGACTCAATAAGATGCTAGTGTCCGGGCTCACAAATACTGCTCCTTTTTGACGGCGTCTGTTGCCGTCATGCTGTGGGGGCTATGACTCGTCGCGGCACCTTGCCTGACGACAACGGCCACTCATCAGAAGAGGAGCGTATTTGTGAGACAGGACACTAGGGTTCGATTGCGCAAGAGGCTGATAACGCCGGGGCTTGATCGACATGCCGAAACTTTCTGTCAGCATTTTCATTTGCAAAATTTTAGGTTTTTTTCTATAGGTCAGAGCCGCTCGGCCCTGGCCTTGTTTGTTCCCGGAACAAAAATACCGGCGTATCTTTCCCTGGTATTTCTTGCTCCATATCGCTTAACCATGCTCGTCGTAACGGGAGCCGTATGTCGATACCACGCTTGAAAACCTATCTCTCCATTTTTGCCACCGTGCTTGTGCTCGGTCAGGCCGTTCCCGCGGTGGCGGTCGAGTTGCCTGACTTTACTCAACTGGTCGAGCAGGCTTCGCCGGCGGTGGTGAACATCAGTACGACCCAGAAGCTGCCGGAACGCCGCGTATCGGAGCAGCAGATGCCGGACCTGGAAGGTTTGCCACCGATGTTGCGCGAGTTCTTCGAGCGCGGGATGCCGCAGCAGCAGCCGCGTTCGCCCGGCGGTGGCCGCCAGCGTGAAGCACAGTCCCTGGGCTCGGGCTTCATTATTTCTCCCGACGGTTACATCCTGACCAATAACCATGTGATCGCCGATGCCGATGAAATCCTGGTGCGCCTGGCCGATCGCAGTGAGCTCAAGGCCAAATTGGTGGGTACTGACCCGCGTTCCGACGTGGCGCTGCTGAAAATCGAAGGCAAGGATTTGCCAGTGCTCAAGCTGGGCAAATCCCAGGACCTGAAAGCGGGTCAATGGGTGGTGGCGATCGGTTCGCCGTTCGGCTTTGACCATACCGTGACCCAGGGCATCGTCAGTGCCATCGGTCGCAGTCTGCCGAACGAAAACTACGTGCCGTTCATCCAGACCGACGTGCCGATCAACCCGGGTAACTCTGGTGGTCCGCTGTTCAACCTCGCCGGTGAGGTGGTGGGCATCAACTCCCAGATCTACACCCGTTCGGGTGGCTTCATGGGCGTGTCCTTCGCGATTCCGATCGACGTTGCCATGGACGTGTCCAACCAGCTGAAAAGCGAAGGCAAAGTCAGCCGTGGCTGGTTGGGCGTGGTCATCCAGGAAGTGAACAAGGACCTGGCTGAGTCGTTCGGGCTGGAGAAACCGGCCGGTGCGTTGGTGGCGCAGATTCAGGAAGGTGGTCCGGCTGCCAAGGGTGGCCTGCAAGTGGGTGATGTGATTCTGAGCATGAACGGTCAACCGATCGTCATGTCCGCAGACCTGCCGCACCTTGTGGGGGCCCTCAAGGCCGGTGCCAAGGCTGATCTGGAAGTGATTCGCGAAGGCAAGCGCAAAAATGTCGAGTTGACCGTCGGCGCCATCCCTGAAGAAGGCAAGGAGCTGGATTCAACCAAGTCGGGCGTCGAGCGCAGTAGCAACCGCCTGGGTGTAGCTGTGGCCGAGCTGACTGAAGAGCAGAAGCGGACCCTGGAACTGCAGGGCGGTGTAGTGATCAAGGAGGTGCAGGATGGTCCTGCTGCCCTGATCGGCCTGCAGCCAGGCGACATCATCACGCACTTGAACAACCAGGCTATCGGTTCCGCCAAGGAGTTCACCGATATCGCCAAGGCACTGCCGAAGAATCGTTCGGTCTCGATGCGGGTTCTGCGTCAGGGGCGTGCGAGCTTCATTACCTTCAAGCTGGCCGAATGACCGGTTAGCGGCAAATAAAAAACCGCCTCGAAAGAGGCGGTTTTTTTGTGGCTGGAGAATACTCAACCCATCATGTCTTTGGTCATGCGCTCCTGCTCCATGAGTTCCCGTTGCCGGGCATCAATGCGTGAAGACAGCGGGAAGTTGCTACCGGCGCGCCGTTTGGCGAAGTCCAGCTGCTGGATAGCCTGGCGATAGTCGCCTACCAATGCGAAGTATTCGGCACGCGCCTGGTGCAAGCCGATGATATTGCCCGACAGCCCGCGAGTCTCGGCCACCATGTACCAGACGTCCGGATCGTCCGGGCGGGTCTTGAGGAGGTTCTCCAGGGACTTCTCGGCGTCGGCGGGGCGGTTCTGCTTGAGTAGCAGGTCGACGCGCACCTGATTGAGCGGATAGTTGCCCGGGTATTGGGTCAGCATTCGGTCGACGCGCGACTGAGCGTCCGGCAGCTTATTGCTGGTGATGTCCAGATCCACCTGGGCCAGGTTGTAGATGATCTCGTTGGGCGATTTGGCCAGCAGCGGCTTGAGGTTTTCTCGGGCTTCATTCAACTGGCCGCCCTTGATCTGCGCGATTGCCAGGCCATAGCGGGCCACGTCGTTCTTCGGGTTCTCGTCCAGTTGCGCGCGAAAGCGCTTGGCGCCCAGGCCCGGGGTTTCTTCATAGATCAACTGGACCCGTGCGCGAATCAGTTGATAGCGCATGCTGTCTTCAATGCCGCCCGGCTTGGCCTGTTCGGCGCGGTTACGGGTGTCGGCGATCCGGGATTCCGTCACCGGGTGAGTCAACAGGAATTCTGGTGGCTTGGCGTCGAAACGGTACTGGCGCATCAGGCGTTCGAACATGGTCGGCATGGACCGCGGATCGTAGCCGGCCTTTTCCAGGTTCTGGATGCCGATGCGGTCGGCTTCCTGTTCGTTCTGGCGGGAGAAGCGCCGTTGTTCCTGGATGGCTGCCGCCTGGGTCCCGGCAATGGCCGCGATCCCGGCGTCACCGCCACCGGCGGCGGCAATCACGATGCCGGCCAGCAGCGCCGCCATCATCGGTACCTGCATGCGTTGTTGGGCTTCGACGCCGCGGGCAAAGTGGCGTTGCGACAAGTGCGCCAGTTCGTGGGCCATGACCGAGGCATATTCGCCTTCGGTCTGGGCATTGAGAAACAGGCCGCCGTTGACCCCGACGATCCCGCCTGGTGCGGCGAAAGCGTTGAGCTGTGGACTGTTGATCAGGATGAACTCCAGGCGACGGTCGTTGACCTGGCTGGTTTCCACCAGCTTGTAGACGCTGGATTCGACGTAGTCTTTGAGTTGCGGATCGTTGAGCTGCTCAACCTGGCTGCGCAGCAGGGCTAGCCAGGCTCGGCCCAGCTGATGTTCCTGTTCCGGCGAGACGATGGCAGAACTGGCATCGCCAAGTGACGGCAGGTCGTCGGCGAAGCCCGGTGAGGCGAGCAGGCAAGCGAGCGTCAGCAGAGTGGGGCGCAGAAATGTCATGCACTAAGCCTTAGTCGACAAAGAGCTTACTGTAGCCGGACACAAGGCCTGGGACCAGATATTCTAAGCCGCTCAACGACCTGCTGTGGAGTGAACCGATGACCGATGCTGAAGCCCACGACGCCGAATTGGACGCCAGCGGTTTGAATTGTCCGTTGCCGTTGCTCAAGGCCAAGTTGGAGCTCAATCGCCTGGCCAGCGGCGCTGTGCTCAAGGTGACCGCAACGGACGCGGGCTCGCAGCGGGATTTTCGCACCTTCGCCCGGCTGGCCGGTCATACGCTGCTGCGTGAAGAAGACGATAACGGCGTCTACCGTTACTGGCTGAAAAAAACCTGAAATACCGACAGCGTCTCTTAAGGATTTTTAATGTTCAAAGTGTTACGCGACTGGATTCAGCGCTACTTCTCCGACGAAGAGGCGGTGGTGCTGGCAGTGCTGCTGTTTCTGGCCTTTACCGCCGTGCTCACCCTGGGTGGCATGCTGGCGCCGGTGCTGGCGGGGATGGTGCTGGCGTATCTGATGCAAGGGTTGGTCTCGACGCTGGAGCGTCTGCGGCTACCCGGCGCCGTGGCGGTGGGACTGGTGTTCGCCCTGTTCATGGGGGTGTTGGTGGTGTTCATCGTGGTGATCGTGCCGTTGCTCTGGCACCAGTTGGTGACGTTGTTCAACGAGTTGCCCGGGATGCTCGCCAAATGGCAGTCGCTATTGTTGTTGCTGCCCGAACGCTACCCGCACTTGGTGTCTGATGAGCAGGTGCTGCAGGCCATCGAAGTGGTGCGCGGCCAGATCGGCAAGTTCGGCCAGTGGGCGCTGACGTTTTCGCTGTCCAGTTTGCCGCTTCTGGTGAACATCATGATCTACCTGGTGCTGGTGCCGATCCTGGTGTTTTTCTTTCTCAAGGATCGGGAAATGATCGGGCGCTGGGTCCGTGGCTACCTGCCCCGAGAACGAGCGCTGATCACCCGGGTGGCCCAGGAGATGAATCGTCAGATCGCCAATTATATTCGCGGCAAAGTCATCGAGATTTTCATCTGCGGCGGCGTGACCTATATCGGCTTCGTGGCTCTGGGGCTCAATTACGCCGCGCTGCTGGCACTGCTGGTGGGCATTTCGGTGGTGGTGCCTTATGTCGGCACTGTGGTGGTGACCGTGCCGGTGGCGTTGATTGCGTTGTTCCAGTGGGGCTGGAGCGACCAGTTCATTTATTTGATGGCGGTCTACGGGATCATCCAGACGCTGGACGGCAACGTGCTGGTGCCGCTGCTGTTCTCCGAGGCGGTGAACCTGCATCCGGTGGCGATTATCTGCGCAGTGTTGCTGTTTGGCGGGTTGTGGGGCTTCTGGGGGGTGTTCTTTGCGATTCCCCTGGCGACGCTGTTCAAGGCAGTGCTGGATGCGTGGCCAAGCAAGGAGTCGGCCGTGGCGCCGTTGCTGTAGGCAATTAAAGATCGCAGCTTTCGGCAGCTCCTACAGAGTGCACGTCTGTAAGAGCTGCGATTTTCTGAATCAGGCCTTCTTGTTCAGTGCCTGAGCCGCCGCCAGTACCGCATCCACATGGCCTGGCACTTTCACGCCACGCCATTCCTGGCGCAGCACGCCGTCCTTGTCGATCAGGAACGTGCTGCGATCAACGCCCAGGTATTCCTTGCCATACAGTTTTTTCAGCTTGATCACATCGAACAACTGGCAGACGGCTTCGTCCTTGTCGCTGATCAGCTCGAAGGGAAATTCCTGCTTGCACTTGAAGTTCTCGTGGGATTTTAGGCTGTCCCGGGAGACGCCGAACACTTCGGTGTTGGCGGCCTTGAACTGCGCGTACTGGTCACGAAAACCCTGGCCTTCGGTGGTGCAGCCCGGGGTGCTGTCCTTGGGGTAGAAGTAAATCACCACCTGTTTGCCTTTCAGGGCAGCGAGGCTGACGGTCTGCCCACTGGTGGCGGGCGCCTGGAAATCGGTAACCGGCTGGTCGACGGCAACGGCCATGAACGCTTCCTTACATTGGGTTTTGTGGGCGCCACGGTTCGATCAGTGCATCCAGGTTCATCGCGTCGGCGAAATCCAGGAACTGATCGCGCAGCCAGCTGATCTGGGTGCCCGCCGGCAGTGTCACGGTGAACGTGGCGTTGAGCATGGTACCGCCGGTCTGTGGGGCCTGATAGGTGTCGCAGGTCAGGTTTTCCAGCTCGACGTGGTGGTCCATGAAAAACTGGCACAGCTCGTTGATGATGTCCGGGCGGTAGGCCGAACTCACGTAGGCCACGTAGGGCAGGGCCTGGGGACGGTTCTCCAGGGCAGCGCTGCGCACTACATTGACGGTGAACGAGTGCTTCTTGGCCAGCATTGGCAGGCTGCCTTCCAGGCGGGCCAGGGCGTCCCAGCTGCCGGAGATCTCGAGCACGAGCGCACTGCATTCGCCATGACGGGTCAGGCGGGAGGTCACGACGGCGCAGCGATTTTCATGGCTGGCGCGGCACAGGACGTTAGTCAGCTCCATGGGGTTGGCGCCAAGGGCACTGATAACAAGGAATTGTTCGCGGACTGTGGGGGTGGACATGCAGCATTCCTAAAGCGATGAGCGGTCGGTACTTCTGCGGCTCGACACGGCATCAGGCCCGGGTAACGAACGGCTCAAGCCCTGTGCCTGGGTTTGCGCAGCATTCCGTTAAGGGCGGGAATGCACCAGGACAAACGCAGGATCGGGGCTTGTGGCGACGAAAACGGAGGCTGGAAACCGGTGTATGAGCTTATCAGTACCGATCAAAGTCTGAAGGGTAGCGAAAACCATCGCCAAGGGGAATGGTAGTTCGCTTGTGCAAGCATCTTGGCGCCAGTACCATTACCGCTCTCTTTTTCCGGCAGGAGCGGTTTCATGATTGCGGGCAGTATGGTGGCACTGGTCACACCCATGGATGCACAAGGGCGTCTTGACTGGGCCAGCCTCAGCAAACTCGTGGACTTCCACCTTGAGAACGGCACCCATGCCATTGTCGCCGTCGGTACCACCGGCGAGTCGGCAACCCTCGACGTCAACGAGCACATCGAAGTTATCCGTGCCGTGGTCAAGCAGGTCGCCGGTCGCATTCCGGTCATCGCCGGTACCGGCGCCAACTCGACCCGCGAAGCCGTCGAGCTGACCCGCAACGCCAAGGAAGCCGGCGCCGACGCTTGCCTGCTGGTCGTTCCGTACTACAACAAGCCGACCCAGGAAGGCTTGTACCAGCACTTCAAGTACATCGCCGAAGCGGTCGATATCCCGCAGATCCTCTATAACGTTCCCGGCCGCACCTCCTGCGACATGCAGGCCGAGACCGTGATTCGCCTGTCCACCGTCCCGAACATCATCGGCATCAAGGAAGCCACTGGCGACCTGAAGCGTGCCAAAGCCATCCTCGATGGTGTGAGCGAGGACTTCCTCGTGCTCTCCGGCGATGATCCAACGGCGGTCGAGCTGATCCTGATGGGTGGCAAGGGCAATATTTCCGTCACCGCCAACGTCGCTCCGCGCGAAATGGCCGACTTGTGCGAGGCCGCGCTCAAGGGCGACGCCGAGACCGCACGAGCAATAAACGAAAGACTGATGCCGTTGCATAAGGATCTGTTCATCGAAGCCAATCCGATTCCGGTGAAGTGGGCTTTGGTCGAAATGGGCCTGATGCATAAAGGCATCCGTTTGCCGCTCACCTGGCTCAGCGAAGCCTGTCACGAACCGCTTCGGCAGGCCCTGAGCCAGTCGGGCATCCTGGTTTAATTGAGGAAGCACAACGCATGAAGCGAATGGCCGGACTTTCCGCACTTGCCTTGATTATCTCCAGCACCAGTGGCTGCGGATGGATTTGGGGTCCGGAAGGTTATTTCCGCGATCGTGGTAGCGATTACCTGCAAGCGCAACAGACTGTACCCATGCAACTGCCGCCCGACGTCAGCGTCGCCAAGCGTCTGGATCCGCTGCTGCCGATCCCGCGCAACGTAGCCGACGACAGCGTCAAGGGCGAATACGTCGTCCCACGTCCGCAACCGCTGTCGGCCATGGCCGATGCCAGCGACTACACCCTGCAGAAGAGTGGCGATTCCAGCTGGGTCATGGCCCAGCATCCACCGGCCGAAGTCTGGCCCGTGGCGCTCCAGTTCTTCCAGGACAACGGTTTTCGCTTGGACGAACAGCGCCCGCAGACGGGCGAATTCACTACATCCTGGCAACATGCTGATGAACTGTCCGCCACCATGGCCAAGCGCCTGAGCGCCGCCGGTGTCGCCACTGACAGCGAAAGCCGCGTGCGGGTACGGATCGAGCCAGGCGTGCAGCGCAACACCAGTGAAATCTACGTGGTCAGTGCCCAGCGTCCTGCCGGCAGCACCGCTGACGTGGCATTCACCAACCGTTCGGTCAATACCGGTCTCGACGCTGCGCTGGTGGACGACATGCTCGCCAGCATGAGCCGTACCGCAGAGCAGGGCGGCTCGGTCTCGATGCTGGCTTCCAAGGAGTTCGACGCGCCGAGCCGCGTCAGCCTGATCGAAGACGGCAGCGGCAACCCGGTGCTCAACGTTGGCTCCGACCTGGATCGCGCATGGTCGAGCGTTGGCCGTGCGCTGGAGCAGGGCGAATGGCGGGTTGAAGACATCAACCGCAGCCTGGGCCTGTACTACATCAACCTCGCCGAAAAAGCCGAGAGGAAGGACGAGAAGCCCGGCTTCTTCAGTAACCTGTTTGGCAGCAAGCCGAACAAGGAAGAAATTGAAGCCCGCGCCGAGCGTTATCAGGTTCGCCTGAGCAAGGTGGGTGAAAACGTTCAGGTGACCGTTGAGAAAAACATCAATACCGTGGCGCCGGCCGATGTGGCGCGCAAGGTGTTGGGCGTGATTCAGGATAACCTGGGCTGATCCGATGCGTTTTGCCGTTCTCGGCAGCGGTAGCCAAGGGAACGGCACGCTGATAGCCAGCGCCGACACGTACGTGCTGGTTGATTGTGGTTTCTCCCTGCGGGAAACCGAGAAACGCCTGTTGCGCCTGGGTGTACACCCAGCGCAACTGAGCGCGATACTCGTGACCCACGAACATGCCGATCACGTGCATGGCGTGGGTTTGCTGTCTCGGCGCTACAATCTGCCGGTCTACCTCAGCCGGGGAACGCTGGGGGCCCTGCGCAAGCCCATCGAGCCCGCCGGTTTCGTGGCGGGTGGCGAGCAACTGCGCATTGGCGCCCTGGATGTCAGCGTGGTCAGCGTGGCGCACGATGCCCGGGAACCGACGCAGTATGTATTCAGCGACGGTGAACGGCGTTTCGGGTTGCTGACCGACCTGGGTTCGTATTGCGACAGGGTGATGGACAGCTACCGGGACCTTGATGCGTTGATGATCGAGTCCAACCACTGCCGCGACATGCTGGCGCGCGGGTACTACCCGTACTTTCTCAAGCAGCGGGTAGGCGGGGAGCACGGACATTTGAACAACCACCAGGCGGCATTCCTGGTGGCCGAGTTGGGCTGGCAAGGCCTGCAACACCTGGTCCTGGCCCATCTGAGCAGCAAGAACAACCTGCCGCAGCTGGCCCGGCAATGTTTTGTCGACACCCTCGGGTGCGACCCGGACTGGCTGCAATTGGCCGATC
Source organism: Pseudomonas sp. LBUM1664 (assembly GCF_059695895.1). NCBI lineage: Bacteria > Pseudomonadati > Pseudomonadota > Gammaproteobacteria > Pseudomonadales > Pseudomonadaceae > Pseudomonas > Pseudomonas sp. LBUM1664. Next base: position 1,660,352 of record NZ_CP166791.1, read on the forward strand.
AAGATTCAGGGCTCGACTGGCGACATATCGCCTAGCCCATCTACTTAGCAAGCGGAGCCCATCATGGAAAAACGTGAAGAACTCTACCGCGGCAAAGCCAAATCGGTTTACAAGACCGACGACGCTGACCGCTTGATCCTGCTGTTTCGCAACGACACTTCGGCGTTCGACGGCAAGCGCATCGAACAGCTGGACCGCAAGGGCATGGTGAACAACAAGTTCAACGCCTTCATCATGCAGAAACTCGAAGCCGCCGGCGTGCCGACCCAGTTCGACAAGCTGCTGGGCGACAACGAATGCCTGGTCAAGAAGCTGGACATGATCCCGGTTGAATGCGTCGTGCGTAACTACGCTGCCGGTAGCCTGGTCAAGCGCCTGGGCGTGGAAGAGGGTATGAAGCTCAACCCTTACACTTTCGAGCTGTTCCTGAAGGACGACGCCAAGGGCGACCCGTTCATCAACGAATCCCACGTCGTGGCATTCGGTTGGGGCAAGGCCGAGCAACTGGTTCGCATGAAGGAACTGTCGCTCAAGGTCAACGAAGTGCTGACCAAGCTGTTCGACGACGCCGGCCTGCTGCTGGTGGACTTCAAGCTTGAATTCGGCGTGTTCCATGGCGAAATCGTCCTGGGCGACGAATTCAGCCCGGACGGGTGCCGCCTGTGGGATAAAGCCACCGGCAAGAAAATGGACAAGGACCGCTTCCGCCAGGGCCTCGGTGACGTGATCGAAGCCTACGAAGAAGTCGCCCAGCGTCTGGGTGTACCGCTGTAATCGACGCAAGCATCTGATAGCACGGAAAAAAATTCGCACGGGGGTTCGCTTCCGGCGAATGTGCTGGTATGATGCGCGCCACTGGAGAGATGCCGGAGTGGCCGAACGGGACGGATTCGAAATCCGTTGTACTGGCGACAGTACCTAGGGTTCAAATCCCTATCTCTCCGCCATATTTAAAGGCCCTGAGCGCTTAACAGCCTCGGGGCTTTTTTGTATTTGGGGGAATTTTGGGGGAATGGGTGCGGATGTCATTCCCCCAGGCCCACGCTATTATCGACGCATGGCCTACTACGAAAAGCGCGGCGACGCCTGGCGAGCCCAGATCCGTCGCAAGGGATACCCGACACTTTCATCTACCTTTGATACCAAGGCAGAAGCCCAGCGATGGGCGGCCGAGATCGAAGGTGATATGTCACGCTCGCGATTTGTTGATACCAGGGAGGCGGAGAGCACCACGCTCAGCGATGCGTTGACCCGATACCTGAACGAGGTCAGCAAGGCCAAGAAGGGCGAGAAGCAAGAAAAGGTCAGGGCTGAGAAGTGGAAGAACTCCGAATACAGCAAGAAGTCGCTCGCATCTATCCGCTCAAGTGACATGGCAGCTTATCGCGATGCCGAGCTGAAGAAGGGAAAGTCCACGGCCACCGTCCGGCTCGACCTCGCCCTGATCAGCCACTTATACACAGTCGCTTCGAAAGATTGGGGAATTGAGGGGCTGAAGAACCCGTGCCAGGCCATACGCATGCCCAAGGGCAGCAAGCAGCGGGAGCGCCGACCGACGGCCAAAGAGCTGCAGGCTATCTACAAGCATGCTGGCGAAATGAATGCTGAGCTGCGCGTAATCATTGAGCTGGCAGTCGAGACGGCGATGCGTCGGTCTGAGCTGGTGATGCTCAGGAAAGATCAAGTCAGGGGGAGAGTTGCGTTCCTCGATGACACGAAAAACGGCGAGCGCCGGGCCGTCCCGCTGTCATCGCGGGCGGTGGAACTCTTGGAGGGGTTGCCGACACCGATTGATGGCGGCAGGTTCTTCCATTTGAAGGCCGACAGCGTCAGCAATTATTTCCCGATCGTTTGCGAGAAGGCCGGCATCAAAGACCTGCGCCTTCACGATATGCGGCATGAGGCCACAAGCCGTCTGTTCGAACGCGGCCTGTCGCTGATGGAAGTTGCGAGCATCACCGGTCACAAGACCCTGGCGATGCTCAAGCGTTACACGCACCTTTGCCCAAATGACCTGGCCGAGAAGCTGGGGTAGCATCACGCCACCCCTCGGAGCGTCGGCGGTGCCTGGCGCTTCCGACCAACCTTCGGCGCCTTGTTCTCGCCATCCCGGCAGGCGCGCAGAAACTCCCGTACATCCGCCTTGAGCCAGCAATGCCTGGTGCCCATCTTGAAGCCCTTCGGCAGCCAATCGACGCCGCGGCGGATTCCCTCCCTTACCGATGCCTCGGTTCGCCCGAGCATCTTCCCCAGCCCATCGACAAAAACCACTTCGCTTTCTTCGCTCATACCTTCACCACTTTCAGTCTTGAGCGCAGTGCTCCAGTAGCACCGTTCTTCACCGCATCGATAACCGTGTGAGTGTTCTCAACCCCTACCGTGTGGCACATCTGGCCCACGACCACGGAAAGGAAACCGGCGTAGACAACGGTCCTATCTTCCCCTGTGGTGTATCCATGATTTTCCATGGTCATTACGAACAGCTCGGCCAGCTCCGAAAACATGTTTGCGCCGAGGTCGACGCGAGGATCTCCGCAAGTGGTCATACCTTCCTCCAGGATGCAGCCGACACCCGGGCCCAGCGCTCGGTCGTGACGATGATGAAATTGCGAATTCCGGTCAGCACCGGGTGCATCTCGCCGTCGTACTCGACGAAGAGACCGGTTTTTCGGTGTTCGGGTACGCGGTCAATGACGTCCAGCAGCCGGCCAACACCGCCGTCTGGGCGCCTTTCGTGGATGTCATACAGCATGGTGCGCTCCATGCCGCGCGTGGCGGCAGAAGGTGGTTATCGAGTGACTTTGGCGATTACCGCCTCGGCGTGAGCAAGGGCTGCGTGGTACTTGTCGAGCCGCGCCGCGCCGAGTTTTGCCAGGCCAACAAGACCGGTGAGGCTTCCGAGCAGTTCTTCCTGCATTGCGCGTTCCTCTCGGCCGATGTCCCAAAACCGCTGACCCCAGTGCCCGGCCGGCGGCGGGTTGGTGTTCTGCGCGCCGAGCGCCAGGGCCCCGAAAACCAAGTCGCACAGGTCGCGCTTGTAGGCGTTGTCGCCGTCGATGCTGAGTCCCTGGCGGCGCAGGGCGTCGAGCGCGTTGTTCAGGTTTGCCTCGGGCGATGGCAGCACCAGGTCAAAGTCGGCCTTGCCCGGGCGGCAAGCGATGAGAAACATTTCACAGTCGAGCGGCAGGTGTTGGGCGATGTCGGAGATGGCATCAATCGCCACCTCGCGCAGCTGGTACTTTTGATCGGGCATAGGAATTCCTCACCCGCCGTTTACCGGCAGGCTGTAGGTGGATTGGGGTTAGGGTTTGGGTGCTTTCTTGATCTTGTTCCAGTGCCGCCAGATGTTTTCCTCGGGCACCTTTTTCTGAAGGGTGAAGTCACAGTCGCGACAGATAACCCAGCTGAGGCCGGCGTTTGAGCTGCTGTCTAGCTCCAAGTTGTCGCTTTCGCATTGTGGGCAAGGTCTCAGTTCGTCACTCATGGCCTCGGCCCCCTATAGATCAGCCAAGCCATGTAGAGCAGGGGGAGGATCATGGCTGTGCCTCCTCTGCTTCCCACGGGTTCTGGTGAAGGTGATCTGTCACTTCGTCGTAGATGGCCTGGGCGATGTGATCGTCGGACGGGTTGTCCTTGTTAATCGTCATATCCAGGTGTAGTGGTTCGCGCTCCTGGCCTTCACCGCGGAAGTCGATGGCGATGATCATGCGGACTTTGCTCATATGGTCACCTTTTCGAAGTAGAACACCACCGGCGCACCAGTTTCGGCGATCAGTCCGTAGGACTTGGCTAGGCGGTAAATAGGGTGATAGTTATTGAGGCTGCTCACATGGCCCGCAATCCAGTCACGCCAGGCCTCCAGAGGCATCGCATGCTTGCTCAGGTTGCAGGGGATGCAGGCTGGCATCATGTTGGCGAGGTTGTGGTTTTCCGGATTCAGCGCCGGCACAAGCTTCGCCTCCTTGCCCCAGTTACGGTGCACGGCCTCCAGGTGGTCGGCATGCCACCGGTCACCCAGCAGAACGCCGCAATAAGCGCAGTGCCCGCCATATTTGGCCCGCACTTGTTCGCGCTCAGCTTTCTTCAGGCGCATAGAATTCCTTGCCGCTATAGCGGCTGACTTAAAGGGGGAGGGAGTAATATTTTGTACGAGAGTTTTTTAAAGTTTCCGATTACCCTAAGGGTGATAGCCTGCCACCCTGTAATTTTTCGGTAATGGTTAGCATTTGCGACGTCGGACGGGAGGGGATATGGATTTTAGTTTGTGGGTTAATGGATTAGTAACCCTCGTGGTTGGGTTAGTGGCATTAGTCGTATATGGCCTACAGCGGCGAGCTGAGCGACGAGGTGCAGCGATAATATTGATTATGGACATTCGCCATGCGGAGCGAGTTATTGGTGATGTCCTACAACGAAACACTTTCGATAGGTATATGGGGAATATCCAGGGAGCAAAAAATTGGGATGCAAACAAGCATTTTTTTGTATCTGCTCTATCTTCCGATGATCTAGTCGCGTTCAACAAATTTTTCCTTGCTTGTTCAGAAATAAGCGATGCGAGGGTTGATATGAGGTCGTGTTTTATGGCTACTGTCAACGCTAAGGCGGTCGTCGCTCAAGAGCTATTATGCAGGCTGAGCGTGAACGATCAGAATTATCAAGAGCAAAGAGCAGCTATCATTCAGGTAGTAGAGTCTGATCCATATTTTTTTAATCCTGGCGAACCTATAAGTCGTGTTGTTCAAAGTATTCAAGTGATGGGCCGATTAACTCATACAATAGGTTTCCGTAAACTAAAAAAAATTGCCGGTATGAATGATTAATTAGAAGTTTTTTACCAGATCATGGGCATTCACTGCCGACTCTGCGTATAGGTGAGCGTTCCCGCAAGGATCGCTTCCTTGATGGCATTGAACTCCCAGGCGTAGTACTGCGACTCGACGTAAACGCGCATGCCTTTGCGGTAGTCGTGCTTCTTGCGCCTGATAAATGCTTCGGCGGCGTCCTTGGTGAAGTGCGCGCTGACGTACTCCCAGGTCTCTTGCCAGCCGGCGACGCTGTGCCCCTCCAGCTCGCCCAGCACGTACCACTGTTCCGCCTCGTCGGCCTTCATGAACTGGCAGCCCGCCCAATCCTGCATCGCCTTGTTCAAGGCCGTGCGTTCATCGCGATCCTGGTCCTCCCAGAACTCTTTCGGCGAGAACCATTCACCCTCGTTGCAGCGATCGATCAGGACGCGGTTGTCGCTGTAGTCGGTGTCGATGCCGTAGATGATGCGCTTGGCCTGGACGATGAAGATTGCGTCGGCGGTGCAGTGCTCGTGCACGCCGGCGCCGACGCAGTCATGACGCAGGCGCTGGGCGAAGTCGGCCCAGGTATCAGGTGTGAGCGGATGGCCGGTTGCCAAGCTCGGTTTCGGCTCGGCCGGTGTGTTTTCTGTGGGCATGGGGCGTCCTCCCGGTCTATATTTCAGATTCCTAAGGAATAGATGGAGCTACATATGGCTGAGCGAAACCAGTACGGGCTTGGCCGATACGTGCCGCAGGATGTGCGACGTGAAGTTCGTAGCCGTTGCGGATTTGGATGCGTTTTATGTGGTTTGGCTTACTACGATTACGAGCACTTCGATCCAGATTTCAAAGATGCCAAAGAGCACAATCCTAAAGGAATGACCCTTCTGTGCATGCAGTGCAACCAGAAGCGAGCGCGAGGAACTCTTTCTGCCGCAACTGTCGCTAGGGCAAATGAAAATCCAAAATGTAAACAGCAGGGATTTGCTTCGGAACTCTTCGACTTTGGTCCAGAACCAATAGAGGTGAAATTTGCCGGGGTCAGCTTCATTGACTGCGAAACGCTGATTCAAATTTGCGGAGTTGACCTTTTATCTTTTAGACCCCCCGAAGAGCCAGGCACTCCAGTTTTGCTGTCCGGCTATCTGTCCGATGTTACAGGTTCAACCACGTTGAAAATCGTAGACAACGAATGGTCAGCAGGCGATGAAAATTGGGATATAGAAGTGAAGGGACCTCGCATTACGATCTGTCGAGGCCCAGGCGATATTGCCCTACAGATTAGAGTTATGCCTCCTCACGCACTAGCAATCGAAAGAATTGACATGGAGTTTGAGGGTTACTACCTAAAAGGTAATGAGCAGACTCTTTCCTATTCTACCGACGGCAAGTCTTGGAACGAACTGACGGCAGTGAGTATCCAAGGTTACCAAGTTGGTATTACTTTGGAATAGTCGTTAGCACAACAGCTCAGGCTGCGGCAGCCTGCTGCTCTACAGAGGGCCAAGGATCGTTGGCTCGGGCCAGTGCTGCCATCGGCGGCGGGCTGACACTGTTCCCGCACATGTGCACCTGCTGGGTCTTGGTGAACGGCTTGCCGTCGGCTCCGTGGCTGATGACGTAGTCGGCGGGGAAGCCTTGGGCCTTGTACAGCTCGGCCGGTTTCAGCATTCGAAGGCAGATGTCGACAATCACGTACGGTGTGCCCTTGACCATCACGGTGACCATCGCCAAACGATCCTTGGTGGTGATGGTTGGCGCGGGCGCATCGCAAGCGCTGATGTTCTCAGTGCCGTAGTAGCTGACCAGGAACGCGGCCACTCGCAGGGCTCCTGCTTCATGCTCTGGCGACAGCTTCAGCGAAACCAGCGAGCTTTTCCCGCCGCCACCGGCTGTGATTGTTGGCGCGGGCTCTTCCAGGCCCTGGCCGACGCTGGCGCCGAAGGCCCGTTCCATGAATGCACTGACCAGGCCATGGTGTTCGCCACCAGCGCTGATGGTGCGCAGCGGCTCGTCCACTGCCCGGGCATCGCAGTTGCCACGCAGATGTACCAGGTTTGCCGCCACCAATTGCTGCTGGCTGCCGGTGTTTGTTACCGTGGTCATCGGGTCTTCAATGCTCTTGGCGTCGGTGGTGTTGAATCCGCCATTCATCTGAGCCATGAACACCGTTGAGATGCCCATGGCGTGAGCGGCACCGGCCGGGCGCTGGTAGTTGCCGCCACTTGTGATGGTCGGAACCGGTTCGTCCAGGGCTTTACCCGCATCGTCGAACCTGAACTTAACCAGGTGCGCGGCTGCAATAGAGTGCCCGCCGCTGGCCGTAACTGTATTCAGCGGGTCTGTGGCTGCTTTGCTTCCGCCGCCCCAGCGCTTCACACCGCCTGGCTTGCCTTCGCCGTGGGCGGCAGTGACCATAACCGGGCTGATAAGTGTCAGCTCACCACGGTTCGCGCACGTCACGGTTGGCAAAGGCTCCAGCGGATCGTTAACCCGGTCGCTACCCTGGTGGGTGGCCGGGGCAATAACGGGGCTGGCCATGGCGAACGAACCGCCGCGGGGCCAGCTGGTGATAGTGCGTAAGGGCTCCGCTGACGATTGCGCCAGCTCGCCAGACCAATTCGCGATCGGGACTATGAACGGCGACGGGTTATCGATGACGAATTTCTTCATGCCCTTGGCAACACGGCGCAGCGTGGCCGGGGCCAGGTCCTTCTTGCGGCCGAAGATGCTCTTGCCGAGGTCGCTGAAGTCGATGCAGTCAGCGGCGGTCTTCCACTTTTGCTGACCCTTGACCGGATTCTTTGCATGGGTTGGCTCCGGCCACACGATTGGTTGCCCGTCGCACCGGGCGATCATAAACAGGCGCTCGCGGCTGGTCGGTGCGCCGAAATCGCAAGCCTTGATGATGCGCCACTCGACGGCGTAGCCCAGGCGCTTCAGTTCAGCCACGAACACAGCCCATGTCTGCCCGCGGCGCTTCGGATCTGGCACCAGAAACTGCTGGTGAACCGGAACCACCTCGCCTGGTTCAGCGATGCCGCCGCCCAGTTTCACGACGCGGCCAGTAACCTTGCAGCGCTTGGCTATCAGGGGCCCCCATTGGAGGATCTGCTTCACGTTCTCCAAGCTGATGACGCGTGGCTTCTTCTTGCCGCCCCACTTCAGGCCGATCCAAGACAGGTTCCGGATCTCGCGCTTGCGCGGTTGGCCGCCGGCGGCCTGGCTGTGATGCGTGCAGTCCGGTGACATGTGGAACCAGCCAACGGCCTTGCCGCCGCACTCGGTGTCTGGGTCACCCTCAAACACGTCCGTGGTGAAGTGCTTGGCGCCTGGGTGATTCACGGTGTGCATGCTGATCGCCTGAGGGCTGTGGTTCTTCGCCACGTTCACCGCGCGGCCAAGGCCAATTTCCAGGCCGGTACCAGCACCACCCCCGCCACAGAAGAAGTCGACAACGATCTCATCGTCCTGAGGGTTGAAGCCGAGTCCGTATTGGGTTTTGAAATCGAAGGGGTGTTTCTTCTGTTGTGCGGACATAGGGGGGGCCTCGCCGGTTGGCGTTTTAGATGTAAGTCAGGTAAGTTATTGCTATCGTATAAGGGATATAAATAATGGCGAAGCTCAAGGATTTTGATAGAACGTTGTTTGTAATGACGTCTGTTGCTTTTTTGATAATTGTTTGTGTGGTTGTTCGATATATATCAGTGTTTTCGGCAAGCGTTGTAGTTGATCAGGAAAAGTGGGGGCAGTTTGGGGATTACTTTGGTGGGGTGTTGAATCCAATTTTATCTTTTTTTGCGCTTCTAGGGCTGCTGTTTACGTTGAGGGCACACCATGCAGAAAGTAAAGTGGCGTCTGAGCGGCATTTAGAGCAACTATTTGAATCTAGATTCTTCCAAATGCTAGCTCTAAGTCATAGTGCTGTATCTTCAATAAAATTAGTGAGTCCATCCAATCCGCCAGTCGAGTTCGAGGGGCACCGTGCAGTAGCTTATGCGCTTAATCGGTTACAAGAGGAATATTTTATGAAGGTTCCAAGCGGAGAAAGTAGTCTGATGTACGGTAAGCTATCACCTGAGTTCAATGGCTGGAAGGAGAAATACTGGTCGGCGGTCGCTAGTTATATGGAGTCTATATTATTCCTTATAAGCTATGCGCTTGAGTCTGCGAAGGGTGAAGATAATGTAAGATTCGCCATCAGAGCCGTGTTTTCTCAGTTGACTGCCGATGAAAAGCTTCTTTTGTTTTATGTCATGATCTTTTCGCGGCAGGAGAAAATTTTTCTTACGAACTTAATACTGGGGGAGTTTTTTAAAGGAGCTACTCCTGATTATTTTTCCCGTCATAGAAGTGCGTTATTGCAGAGCGCGGTTCTAGCGCGTCTTGCTCCATTGTAATTTTTTATTTATATGCATTGTTGTGAGAATGGCCGGTTGCCCGGCCGAATGAATCATTTCGGATCGAAAGCGCCCAGAGACAACGAAGCAGCATCACCAATCTTGTCTTGCAGCACGGTCTTGAACTCCTGCGCGATCTCTTCGCGCTGGACCTCTTCACCAACCCAGCGCAGTTTCAGTGCCGGCTGTGCACCGCTGGTGATGACCGAGATGCGCAGAATGATCTCGCGCAACTGCAGCCCTTCGAACGGTACGACCGAGAAGATCAGCGACGTCGGCAGCGTTTCTTTACTGGTCGCCTCGATGGCGTCCATTGCGCTGCGGCTGGCGCGGGTTTCGCTGACGGTGTGATCACTTTCCGAAGATGCTTTCACTGTGATGGTGCGCACCGCAGCGATGGCTTTCACCAGGCTGATGTTCTGGTTGTCTTCGCCGACGGCCGACAGCGTGCTGTTCCAGTCCTCAATCCAGTCGCTCATGTCCTTCTGCGACATGGCGCGACCGCTGATTGCCTGCACTGCCTGGTAACCAGCCGTTGCCTTCAGCTTGAGCACCGCCCGATCATCAGCGTGACCCGGTGCCTCTTCGGTACCGAGGTTGAACAGCACGGAACAGGTCATCTCGTCTTGATTGATGAAACCTCGGGCATCCCCAACCGCCCGGTCGGTGACGTACTTGCCGAAGTCCAGCAGAGAGTTGGTGGAGAAGGTGCCCCGGAAGCGGCTGCGGAACGCGCCGTAGGCTTCCAGATTGACCACCTTTGCGCCTTCAGGAATCACCACAGTAGGCATGTCGGTATCGAGCGCTTTGGCTGTGGCAACCAGCGCAGTATCGGTGATCAGTTGAATTGCTTCTTTGGTCAGGGACATTCGTCAGGTCTCTATGGGGAAGGGGTACAGCGGGGATCAGGTGCGGCGCGGGATAGGCGCCTCGTCCCGGGTGAACATTTGGTCGTGCTTCTCAGCAAACAGCGAAATCTTGCCGCCGCTGCCGACGTGCATCGGTGTGTCGAGGCTGGTGTTCTCGCTGCGGGTGCCGCGTTTGGTTGGCACCTTGTAGTCGAGCTTGTGTTTGATCTTCACCTGGCTGGATTCGCCGATCTGGCTGAAGTCCAGGGTAATCACCAGCTTGCCGACCTTGCCGTGATCCACGACGCCGGCGGCGACTTCGGAAAGGGCGTGACCGATTTGGCTGGCGAATGCACCGCCGTTCAGTTCTTCAAGGAACTCGGCGGTATCTGTTGCGATTGGCATGGCGGTTTCTCCGGGATGGCTTTAAGGCCGCTTGGCGGAAGGTTGAATTGCGATTGACGAAGGCGTTTGCGTACCTGGTTGTTGATTCGCCTCATGACGACTCGCCGAACTTGAAGCCGTTCTCCCGACCAATCAGTTGAACGCGCTTGATGTGCATATTCATGGCGACGGCTATCTGGCTGACTGTCTTTCCAGCCTCGGCAAGCTCCCGTACCTGGGGCGCGATCTTGTCTCGCTGAGCTCGGAGCTTGTTGTGGTGTCCGGTGGTGCCAATGTAAGGGCCCTCGGCGCTGACGCCCTGGCCGATCTGCTGGATGGTCTTCCCGCTGCCTAAGAACTGTTCCAGCTTCTGGTTCAGGTCATGGATGATTGCGTCCCGCGGGTTGGGCATTGGCTCGCCGATCACTGATCACCTCTTGGCAGGCGATTGGCCTTCTCTTCGAATTGAAGGGCCAGGTCATGTGCTGCTTTGAAGTCTTGGCGGAAGGCGCGGGTCTTGCCGGTGATCAGGTCGATAACCTGGAATAGCCCGCAGCTTTTACCGGCGACTTGAAAGCGCACCTTCTTCGGCGGAATCACGCGATCAATGCGGTTGAAGAACTCGAGTCGGGCCGCGTGGGTTTTGCGGAGTAGTGCACCGAGTTCATCAATGCGCTCTTGAAATGATGGATGCATGGCTGGTCCCTCGGTGTTGGGTTGCTTTCATTCGTCAGCACTCTGTCCGCCTGCCGGTTGCCGTTGGGCGAAGTGGAGAGTGCTGACGGATAAAGGCAGGCGTAAAAAAGCCCGATCTAGACCGGGCTTTCGGTTGGCTTCACAAACGCCTCCGTATGTGAGCGCTGAGTGCCTTCGTTGGAAGGACTTCGATATCTGTTACATGGCTGCAAATCCTCCGTTCCGCGTGCTCTGAAAATGCAGGTGGCCGGTATAAGCCGGGAATTCGTCCGCATCCCGCTGCCCACTCAGTGAATGGGCAGAAGTGATGCTTACGGTTTCTGTTTGCCGGCCATCAGCACCACCAGCAGCAGAGCGACCAGTACCAGGTCGCCAACCATTGAGAAGATGCGGCTTGCCGAGTCGACGAAGACAACCCCGCCGGCGAGCCCGTAGGCTGCCAGGGAGCGGGCCTTGTTGCTGAGCCTGCCCAGCATGGTTACAGGTGGTCTTTCAGATTCAGCCCCAGCAGCTTGGCGCTGCGCTCGAGGGCGGTCAGCTCGGCCGGTTCGATCTCGCCATCGGCCTCAGCCACGGTGAGCATCACGTTGAGTACGGTCAGCGCTTCGGCCGGGGAGTGGGCCAGGTCGCCCAGCTCTTTCTCGGCGTTCTGTCGCAGGATGCGAGCCCCTGACTTGAAGTCGGTCTTGGCGCGGTCGATGGTGTTGGACAGCTCAGCACCGAAGCCCTGGAGCGCCGGGTTGTTGCTGAGGATGGTTTCAACCTTTTGCAGCTCGCTGTCTTCAAGGTCGCCATCAGCGGCAGCCACGTAGATTGAGCCGTACACCACCGCTTCCATCAGGTCGCGGTTTGCCAGCTTGGCGACTGCCGCACGGGCCTGGCCGGATTTCTTGCCGAACAATTTGCCTAACATGGTTATTCCTCTGGGTTGGGTGACATCCCGCTGCACCCTGTTACCAAGGTGCAGAAGTGATGCTTTCCCTCCTATTACCGCCGGAAGGGGCGGGGCGCATTGCTTGCCGGGTCATTCACTCAGTTCTGGCGTTTCACCATCTATCAGCCGTACAGGGTTCTCCTGTCGTGGGCGGGCTATCTGACCCGTCTGATCGCCGGTCGCCGGTAGAGGCAATGCGGTCTGTTGGTGTTTCTGTGTTGCGCTGACTGTTAAAGAGCTGCGCGACTTTCGCCGCTGAGCCGGTTGGCCCGTCGCCGTGTTGTCGTTGGCGATGGGTTTAATTTAGAAAACTAAACAGAAAGCGTCAACAGTTATTTTAGATATCTTAACTGTTGAGATGGCCGAATACGCCTTAACGGGGTTAGCGTCAAGACTTACGCAAGTAGAAATGTTCCGATATTCTGCGCACAAACCTGTATGGATATACAGCAATCAAGGAGAAGCTGATGGTGAGCCCGCAGAAGAAACCTCAACAGCAAAAGCCAGTGTCCGGAGTCGAGCGTCTGACGCTCAGGGTTTCCAATATGATCAACCATCCCATAGCACAAGATCGGAAGTGGGCGACCATCCACAGGCTCGATAGCGATGGTGATCGTGAGTGGGATGAAGTTATGGGTGTGCTTGCCGATGTTGATGGGATTGAGATGACGTTCAACGACGAGGATGATTCGGTGACTTTGAGTTGGGAGGCTGCGGCTGACGAAGATCCTCGAGCCCAGGATCATGAGGAGTTCAACGCGGTGGAAGAAGCGACGCCTTTTTGATGTGTACAAAAAAGCCCGCTAGGGTGGCGGGCTTTTCATTATGCTTTTCGGGCGTTCCAGATCAACAACACCTTCGCGTGGATCGTCACGTCGTCAATTCTAGCGGTCTGATTTTCGTAGTGTTTATTGTCGGAGATCAACCTGTAGCACTCTTCGTCCAGGCGCATGACCCGCTTGAGATATAGCTCGCCATGCCAAGTTAGAACGTATATCCCCTCACCGACAAAATCCCGCACACCCTTATCGACGATGACCAGGTCTTTGTCGTTGATGGTGCCTTCCATGCTTTGGCCCCAACCGTTGATCATGCCAAGCGAGGTAGCGGAGGTGTAAGTAATCCCTTTTTCCCGCAGGATTTCCTCACGCACCACCAAATTTCGAACGACCTCTGTGTAGTCGGGCGGGACCTGGCCGTGACCCATGGCCGCCCTAATGTCGTACTGAGGGATTACGATTTCTTCGTTGGTTGGACGAAGACTCGCGAGGTGCCCTGGAACATAGCTTCCGCCTTGCTCGACCGGGTTATCAGCTTCTTCCGCAGCAGCGAGCATCGTTTCCCGAGCCTTTTCCGACAGATTCTTGCCAGCCTTGGACGCGAGCATTTTGGCCATAAGCTCCACCGTGGACATGCCCGCCTTCGTGTCATCGGTAGAGACCAGATCAGCCGTCCCAACGCCGTCGGATAACCAATCCGGCGAGCACTCTAACGCCTTGGCCAGCGCCAGAAGATTCTTCCCCTTTGCCCCATTCGTCCCGCTCACCCAGAAGCTGACCGTCGCCTTTGATACGCCAGTCAATCTGCTGATGTCGGTAGCGCTGAGGTTGAGCGCCTTCATGCGCGAGGTAACGCGGTCTTTAAAGTCCATATTTAGGATTCTAAACATTTCGCTGTTTAGATAACTTGCCTTGTATTGTTAAGAACTCTAAACTCGCCGAAGACAATGGAGACATGCCCATGACCTACGACGAAGCCCTGAAACATTTCCGCACTGGCCGCGCTATCGGTGACGCACTCCGCGTCAGCGGTAGTCGCGTATCCCAATGCCGTGCGGCGGGCGGATTCTCGTACCCAATGCAGTGCGTGCTTGAAAAGGAGTCCGGCGGCGCATTGGTCGCCAAACGCGACGACGACCCGGCCCAGGTGATGAAGCAATCCGCTTAAACCTTGGGAGGCATTTTGCAATGCGTGATGGCGCGCAGCCACATAAACAAGATTGAGGTTTTACGGATGCACGATTTTCTGAAGGCCTGCGACACCGTGGTTGATGAAGCCGATACCAAGCAGCTGGCCACGCTGATGAATATGCCGCCCGTGAGCCTGCTTCAGCGCGCTAATGCGAACTACGACGGCGCCTGGTTCAACGTGAAGCACCTGTATGCACTGCTCCTGCACACGCAAGACATGCGCCCGCTGGCCGCACTGGCTGGCGAGTTCGGTTACTCGGTCTTTAAAAAGGACCAGCCAGCAGCCCTCGGCGTTCATGAGGCGCTGGGTCGCGCAACTTTGGAGTTTGCCGAAGTAACCGTCGAGACCCATGCCGCGATGGTTGATGGTCGCGTTAACCAGGTAGAGCGCGCCCGGATCTTGAAAGAGATCGCTCACGCCGAAGAGGCGCTGGCGCAGCTGAAGGTATCAATAAAAGTCGCCTGAATCGCAGGCATAAAAAAACCGCCTGGCAGGGCGGTTCAGTACAACTTTTTAGCGAGGTCGATAATGATCAAAAACACCCCAGCAGTCAATAGTTCAGGCGATATCGCGACACTTTACAGCGAGTCCGAAAAGGTGTCGCGACACGCAGTCTCCAATCAATCTGCTGCGATGAATGCCGCCCTCATGATTGGCGGTCAGTACTCGCTCGCGTCAAAAACCAAATACCGCCGGGAATGCCTCAATCACTTGAAGGCGTCCCTGGCCCCTGCCCAGGAAGTTTCCGCATGAGCACCATCATCATGAGCCTGTGCTGGCCGTTGCAAGGCATGAGCGGCCCGCAGAAGGCTGTTCTGATATCGCTGGCTGACAACGCAAACGACGAGGGTGTTTGCTGGCCTTCTATTGCTCGTATCGCTGAGCGCACTTGCTTGGGTGAGCGCACTGTTCAGTCGGCAATCAAGTGGCTGGGGACATCGGGGATTCTGTCGTTTCGCGAACGCATGGGGCGCTCGACTATGTACACCCTGACCCCCGCATCATACGCACCCCCGCAGGAGGTGCGCCCCGCATCTGATGCACCACCACCCCCGCAGGAGAAGCACCCCCCCCCCGCAGCAGCCGCACCCAGAACCGTAATAGAACCATCAAGTGAACCATCACCTTCTCGTGCTGCTCAGGATTCGTCGAAAGCCTCGAAGCCGAAATGCCCGACTCAGGCCATCGTCGACCTGTTCAACGAAACTCTTCCTGGACTTCCTCAGGTCGTGATGATCACCAAGGACCGTGTAGTCAAGATCAATGCCCGGTGGAACGAGAGTGTGGTTCACCAGGATCTCGATTTCTGGTCTGACTTCTTCAAGTTGGTCGCGGCGAGCGCCTTCCTGATGGGCCAGGCAGAAGGGCGAAACGGAAAACCGTTCCGCGCGACGTTCGATTGGCTCATCGCGCCTACCAACTTCGTGAAGGTCATCGAGGGCAATTTCAATGCGTGATCCATACAGCCTTGAGGCCGAGCACGGTGTGTTGGGGGCGATGTTCCTGCGCCCGGAATTGATCGACTTGCTCAGTGCCGACCTGGCGGTCGAGGATTTTTACTACGAGGACAACGCCGCAATCTATCGCGGCATTTTGGACTTGCACGGTGCTGGCCAGCCGGTCGATATCGTGACTATCGGCGCTCGAATCGGTGACCTGCCTTGCGGCTCCCCCGCCTTCGCTTACGCCGCCGAGATCGCGCGCAACACCCCCAGCGTTGCGAATGCTGCCTCCTACGCAGGCACCGTCCGCGAGCGAAGCCTGGATAGATCGCTGATTGAATTGAGTGTTCGGATCAACGATATCGCTTACGGCGACCAGCCCACCGCGGACAAGGTTGCAGCTGTGCAGGCCGAAGCCCAGGCCGTCGACAGTCAGTCGGCCACTTCCGAGGTGATCAAGGCCGAGGACATCCTCGACGATTACATCGAGGTGCTACAGGCCAGGGCTGATCGGGGGGAGGGTATCGACGGCTTGTCCACCGGCATCGCCGACTTGGACGAGAAGCTCCAAGGGTTGAAGCCCGGCCAGTTGATCATCATCGCGGGCCGTCCAGCCATGGGGAAAACTACTTTGGCCATGAACATCGCGTCCAATGCCGCTATTCGCGAGGGCAAGAGCGTGATGGCGTTCAGTCTTGAAATGGATAACACCGGCCTGATGGATCGCTTCATGGCATCCGAAGGGCGAGTACCGCTCCAGTTGATCAAGAACGGTAAAGCCCCGCACGAATACGGCGCCGAGTTGATGAGCGCTGCCGCGAAACTCAAACATTCCAACTTGTACCTTTCGGACCGCGCATCGATGTCGATGAACCGGATGCGCGCTGCTGCGCGTCGTCACAAGCGCCGATACGGCCTGGATCTGATGGTTATCGACTATCTGCAGTTGGTCGACTCCGACTCACGCACGTTCAGTCGAGAGCAGGAAGTGAGTCACATGACCCGAACCGCGAAGCTCATGGCTCGTGAACTGGGCATCCCGGTGATCCTGCTCAGTCAGCTTTCCCGTAAATGCGAAGAGCGCCCTAACAAGCGCCCGCTGTGTTCTGACCTGCGCGAATCCGGCGCCATTGAGCAGGACGCGGACATCATCCTTTTCGTGTATCGAGACGAGGTTTATCACGAGCACTCGGAAGCGAAGGGCATTGCCGAAATCATCATTGGCAAGGGCCGAGACATTGCGGGCGGCACCGTTCGCGCTGCCTTCCTCGGTCAATACAGCCGTTTCGAACAACTCGCTGCTGGCTGGGTTGAGCCGCAGAAAACCCAGAAGGTCACCAGCATGGCTAGCCGTTACAGCAAGGATAAATCCTGATGAGCGCACTTGAGAAGCAAGTATCGGGCAATCACTACAAGTCCTTGAAGATCCAGCCCATCGAATACATCCACGCAAACAGCATTCCTTTTGCTGAGGGCAGCGTCATCAAGTACGTGACTCGATGGCGTGACAAGGGTGGCCTGGCCGATCTGGAAAAGGCGCGGCACTTCCTGGAGCTGCTGATCGAGTTGGAGCTGAAAACCGCCAAGGAGCACGAATGAGGGTTGAATCCAAGAAGTTGCGCGATTCTGCTCGCGGCCAGTCCTGCACCCTGCGTCTGGGTGGTTGCGGACATGATGACGGTACGGTTGTTCTGGCGCACATCCCGTGTGGACAGAAGGGCATGGGCATGAAGGGCCCTGATGTGATCGCCTGCTTTGCCTGTGACAACTGCCATTCGATCATCGACGGCCGCAAGCGTGGTGAGTTTGAGGTCGCTGACCTGCTGCGCGCTCTGGCCGAGACCCAGCTGCACTGGATTGGCAAGGGTTTGCTCAAGGTCCAGGGGGTGGCAGCGTGAACACTCAAATCAAAACCCTGACGGTGAAACTGTCGGATGCTGAGATTGCGCGAAACGCCAAACTTGAGCATGTACGTGATCTGCGCGATGCCAGTCACCCGGCGCTGCACTTTCGTTTCGCCAAGAATCGTGCGCGCGGCTCCTGGTACTTACTCAACAAGCGCCAGTGGCACCGTATTGGCGCCTTTCCTGACCTGAACACCAAGCAGGTGATCGCGGCGTTGCCGGCGGTGCGCCTGCGCGTGTCGGCGGACTGCGCGGCCAGCGTGTCGGGCTGGCTGACTGTCGGCGAGCTGCTCGATTGGTTCGGTGACCGCATGGCCAGGTCGCGGGCACTGTCCGACAAGCGCCGCGCGGCCATCAAGTCCGCGATCGGCTGCCAACTCAAACCGCGCCTGGACGATCTGCTGCTTCGGGATGTGAGTGCGCAGAGCCTGGACAAGCTGCTGATGTGGCCGGCCCAGGCTGAGCTGTCGCTGTCGTATGTCCAGCAGTTGTACCGGCTGCTCGCCATGGCCTTTCGTCAGGCGCGCAAGCTCGATCTGATACCCATCAACCCCATGGCCGAACTGAAGTTCAGCAACTTCACATCGGCGCGAATCCAGCCAAAGCCCGCCCGACTGCGCGATGTGCAGGTGCCCGAGTTGGTGACGCTGCTGGCCGAGCGTTTCGAGCGTGCGCCAGCGGACGCGATGCTGGCCTTGATGATGCTCTGCCACGGCACCCGCATCGGTGAGACCCGCCAGTCGCGCTGGGCGGATATCACGCTGCCGGAGCGCGAGTGGTTCCTGCCGGCCGAACACACCAAGACCAAGACCGAGCTGCGGGTGCCGCTGACCGACCAAGTCGTCGCACTGCTGCGCCGCTACCGTGACCGCCAGACCGCCCAAGGATATGCAGGTGCCTTCCTGTTCCCGTCAGGCCGTGGCAAGCCGCTGAGCGACAACCAGGCGAGCGCCGTCTTCACTCGGTTGGGGCAGGGCGCCTGGACCAGTCACGACCTACGCAAGGTCGCCCGTACCGCCTGGACTGACCTCGGTGTCGACGGCCACATCGGCGAGATGTTGCTGAACCACTCGTTGGGCAAGATCGCCTCAACCTACATCAACACCCAGGCCAAAGAGCAGCGCCGCCTGGCCTTGGTGAAGTGGCACAACTGGTTAGATGCGCGCGGCTTCAAGGCGATTCACTCGCAGACAGGCGTTAGATATGAAGATTCGCAAAACCTCGTAGACGCCTTGAACGGCGGGGCCTGCGAGCCAGAACCACAATTTGTTAAGGGCGAGGTTTAAAAATGATCAAAAAGCAGCATGGCCCCGCCTTTGGGCGCTGCCTCATACCGTTGACCGAGTGCCCGTCCTGCCACGGCGCCGGCCTGGTTCGTGGCGTATTCCATCAGCTGGAGTGCTTTGGTTGTCACTCGTCCGGGTTCGTTCACGCTGAGACGCTGGAGCCGCTTCCCCTGGAGGAACTTGTGATTCAGCTCGGGATAATGTTCCGCCGATCACGCCATCAGTTGAGCAATGCGTCGGCCATCGCCTGTGATGCTCGCCAGTACCAGCAACCCAACCGCCGCGGGCCTGGCAGCTCGTCTTACAAAGGGGATTGATTCATGGCTAGAACAATCAGCTTCACCGAGCGCACCGCCGAGGACCTACTGGAGCACTGGGGCCGCTGGGTGGTACTTGGTTCTGGCGTGTCCTGCTGCGCGTCCAGGGAGAACACTGTGCTGTCGCCGATGATCACTGACGACGACGCGCTCATGATCGATGGTTTGATGGGTCGACTGCTCAAGCGATACCCGGAGTGCGGAGAGGTATTAAAGAAGTACTACACATCCCGCGATACATCGCTGATGGAAGTCGGTAAGAAGATGGGTTTCGGCGAAGAGAAGACGCGACAGCTCTGGAAGGCTGGTGTCGCGTGGATTGATGGCGCGCTAGAATCTAAGCGACAAGCGGCTTGAGTTTTTTGGGGGGGGGCGGGTTCGCATACCCTCCATTTCAAAAAAAGGAAATGAAGATGCCGGATGGTAAAAACCTTGCTGCATATATTGTTTCGGCCGCTGCACTGCTTGGGCCGTTGGCTTACATACTCTTCGCATTTCATGAGCTGGGTAGACTGAGCTATTTCGGTGCGCCAACCGACTTTATGCAAGTTTCTTCATTCGGCATCCTTCCGGTAGTGATCACTGTATATCCATGGATGCTTGTAACTTTTATGGTATTCAGCCTCCTCTCTGGCGTTCGCTTTTCTGCTCCTGGGCAACAAGTAGTGCTGGTAGCAGCTGCTGTGGCATATGTTTCGCTCGTCCTGTTTTATGTGTCACTTACCCCTTTTTGGAGGTGGGTGTTCGGACTGGCAGCAATGGCGGGGGTAGTAGTGGCGGTCTGCAAAGATCGTCACGTTCCTGACTTTGGGAACGAGGCAGTCAAGAGTGATAGTGATCCGCTGCACATCTCTTTGAGGCATTACGCGATCATAAAGCGATATGTTCTTATCTTGTCTGGCATTGCCATTTTCGCTCTGATTTTCTCGGCTCTAGGTAAAAGAGAAGCTGCCACTCAAGACTTTTACTGGGTATCAGACGACGGTGTGGTTCTAGGTTTTTATGGAGATCAAGTCCTGATTGGTGATCGGAATGGATATGAGGTAGGTCCAAGCTTCCGTTTCGCCGAGCTTAAATCAGTGAAGGGATCCTTGAATTTACTTCGTGTTGGCCCGCTCAAAGCTGCCCCCATGCGGAGGCAGCCCTTGGGGAAATAACCTTTAATCGGGTGTTGACAGCCCCGGTCCCAATGTGTAGATTCTTCGTTACTTTGCGGTTTTTCCGCGAGCAAAGCCCGACCCTGAGTTGGGCTTTTTGCTTTCTACACTTCCTTGAGCCTCGGCATTTTGCTGGGGCTTTTTCGTTTTCGGCTCCGCCACACCCATCGCCCCGAGCTGGGAGTGCTGTTGGAGCTGAATTTATTTGCCCCCCCGAAAGGGAGGATTCCGAGATGCCGAACATGCCACCAGAAAAAGACCCGGCCTTCTGGGTCATGGTCGCTGCCGCCCTTCGCGATCATGGTCTAGCTGCTGCTTTAGCAGCGGTCCTCACGTATTTGCGGGTTCTGTACGACGGCAAAGAGTCGCGTTGGGATCGGCAGTTATTGGAGGCCGCCCTGGGCGGTGTGTTGGTGTTTCTTGTTGGTGTCGGTGCCGAAAAGGCTGGCATGGGTGGCGGGCTGTCTTATGCCGTCGCCGGTGTTGTTGGTGTCCTGGGCGTTGAGCAGGTTCGCCAGCTCGGTCGCCGTTGGGCTGAGCGAAAGACGGATTCGCTGTGAGTCGCCGGCCATTGTTGCTGGTGTGGCTGGGTTGAAGGGGGATGCATGTTTGACATGAAACTGGATGTGAACAGCGTCCCTCTGTATCGCGAAATCTCGGATATTCAGCGTAAGCAAATTCCGTTCGCCCTGGTGCTGGCACAGACCCGTTTGGCCAAGGACAGGGTTAAGCCGGGCCTTCTCAAGGTCATGCGGCAGCGCCTGGATCGGCCTACCCCGACCACCATGAACAGCCTTTTCGTCCAGTCGGCTACCAAGTCCCGGCCGGCCAAGGTGTATTTCAAGGATGCATGGACCACTGGCATTCCTGCTGACACCTACCTGCAGCAGGCCGTGCAGGGTGGCCAGCGACCTCATAAGCGTTTCGAAAAGTCGCTGATCGCCCAAGGGCTGATGGCGTCAGGACAGTTCGCGCTACCGGCCAAGGATCTGCTCAACCAGTACGGCAACGTCTCGCGCGGCACCATGACCCGCATCCTGTCGGGCCTCGGTGCAGCCGAGTCCAGTCGCGGGCATCAGGCCAACGCCACAGGCAGCAAACGCAGCCAGCGCAAAGGCAATGCCAAGCGCTACTTCGTCGGCTCGGTCGACGGGCAGCAAGGCGTGTGGGAGCGCAAGGATTCGGCCTTTGGTGAAGCGGTGCGGCCGATCTTCCTCTACAGCGATGGCGCGCCAGGTTATCGGGTGATCTTTCCGTTCTACAAGATCGGGGAAAACATCATCACCGCCCACGGTGCAACCGAACTCACTGCGGCGCTTGGTCAGGCCATTGCCACGGCCCGGTCGTGATGTCTGCGCCTGGTGTCGATGGTCACGAAGAGGGCGGGAACACCCCCCACCCGGGCCCTCGACCCCCTCCAGATCTGAATCCAATGGGTCCTCCCGAGGGTACCGGGCATAGGGGGTAATTCGGGCCCCGCTACTTCGCTATGTATGACCCATTTTCAGAGGTTGGTTGTTGTGTAGTTATGGCTAATCCATCGATCACTCGTAAGCCTGAATGGCTAAACAAATCCCGCATGGCTGAAAGCTTGGGTATCACGACGCAGGCCTTCGATAAATGGGGCGTCGCGGCCGTTGCCAAGATCGGCCGCGAGTCCTTTTACGACGTCCGGTCAGTGCTGGATAACCGGCTGAAACATCAGGACGGAAAACAACAACCTGGCTCTGAAGAAGTCGATCCGCTCATTGGCTACAAGATTGATTGCGAGCGACTGCGGCTGACCCGAGAACAGGCCGACGCCCAGGCACGCAAAAACAAGATCGGTGACAAGGAGCTTGTCCCGGTTGGTTTCATGATTTTCGCGCTATCCAGTCTGTCGGCGCAGTTGGCTTCAACCCTTAACACCATCCCTAAGCTCGTGAAGCGTAAGCACCCCGATATTGCCGTGCGTCACCTTGATGCCGTCGAGAACGAAATTGCCGTTACGCGTAACGCCGCTATCGGGTTGGCTGACCGTGTGCCGGAGCTTTTGGATGAGTACATCGCCACCTTGGATGAGGTCGCTGGTTGACGCTGTCCGGCGCGGGCTGAAAAGTCTGCACAAAGATGCCCCGATGACGGCGGTCGAGTGGGCAGACGAGTATTTTTACATGTCGTCGGAGTCCTCTTACGGCGAAGGCAAGTGGACGACCGAAGCCTTTCAAGTGCCCTTGCTCAACGCCATGGGCAACGACCTGATCGAAGAATTGAACATTCTGAAGTCAGCGCGGGTTGGCTACACCAAGATGTTGGTGGCGAACATCGCCTACAAGATCGAGCACAAAAAGCGCAGCGTCTGCATGTGGAGCCCGACCGACGACGACGCCAAAGACATCATGAAAAAGCACATCGACCCGATGATTCGCGATGTGCCGGTGATCAAGGCCCTGGCGCCCTGGTGCGGAAAGAAGCACGGCGACAACACGATAGACTCCAAAGTCTTTGAAAACCGCAAAGTGCTGTGGTGGTTGGGTGGCACGGCGGGCGGTAACTACCGGGAGAAAAGCCCGGATGAAGTCGGCTACGACGAGCTGTCGAACTTCGATGAGGATATCGAGGGCGAGGGTTCGCCGACCTTCCTGGGCGATAAGCGACTTGAAGGGGCGACTTACCCCAAGTCAATTCGCGGTTCCACGCCAAAACTAGCGGACACCTGCCAAATCACCCGGGCGGCGAATGAGTCGGCGTATTTGATGCGCTTTCACATTCGCTGTCCGCATTGCCGCACGGAGCAGACGCTGAAGTGGGGCGGGTCGGATGAGCCGTTTGGCATCAAATGGCTGAAGAATGAACGCGGAGAAGTCGTCAAGGCTTGGTATTTGTGTGAGTCCGGTCACGGCTGCACGTTCGAACATCACGACATGATCGAGGCGTCAAAGTCGGGCCGGTACATCTGCGAGAAAACCGGTATTTGGACGCGCGACAGCATGGAGTGGTTCGATGCGGACGATGCGCCGATGCGCACGCCGCGCCGTCTCACGTTCCATATCTGGACGGTGTATTCGACGTTCACCACCTGGGTGAAGATCGCCGACGAGCGGGTTAAGGCTGGCAAGGATCGGGGCAAGCTCAAGACGTTTACCAACACCACGTTGGGCGAGACGTGGGAAGAAGATCAGACCGAGAAGGTCGATTGGGAGTTGTTGCACGCCCGGCGTGAGGTTTACGCCGCCCAGGTGCCGCCGCGCGTGGTGGTCTTGACCGGCTCGATTGATACCCAAGACGACCGTTACGAGTTGCGCGTATGGGGCTGGGGCGCTGGCGAAGAAGCGTGGTTGATTTATCGCAAGATTCTGTACGGCGATCCGTCCAGTGCGGTGCTCAAACGCAAGGTGGGGCTTGAGCTGCACCGCATGTTCATCCGTGCTGACGGTGCGGTGATGCGGGTCGAGCGTTGGTGCTGGGACTCCGGCGGCCACCACTCGGACGCTGTTCGGGCTGAGAGCCGCAAGCATGGCGTGCATTGGGTGATCCCGATTTTCGGGGCCAGTACCTACGGCAAGCCGATTGCGAGCTTCCCGCGTCGTAAGGAAAAGAAATCAAAAACCTACCTAACCGAGGTCGGTACCGACAACGCCAAAGAGGTGATCTACAACCGCCTCAAGCTACAGCCGGACGGCAACCGTCCGGTGCCGGGTCTGGTGCATTTTCCTGCCGACGACCAAATCTGCGACGGCGACGAGCTAAAGCAGCTCACCAGTGAAACCAAGAAATGGATCATGGCCCGAGGGCGCCGCGTGCTTCGCTGGGATGCCAGCAAGAAGCGCAACGAGGCGCTCGACTGCTTTGTGTATGCCTTGGCGGCGCTGCGTATCTGTCAGGAGAAATTCGGCCTCGACCTTGACCTGCTGGCCAGCCTGAACACGGCAACGGGCGTGTGGGAGGTGCCGGATGAATCCGACGAGCCGGACGAGCCTGAAGAGGGGGCAGCACCTGAAGCGCGTACCGAGCCAGAAGCCCTGGCCATTGAGCCGGCCCAGGCCGCACCACAACCAGACCACCAGCCTGCCGCCGGCGGCTGGATTGAAACAGGAGCAAACGCATGGCTGTGACAGCTCAGGAAATGCTTGATAAATACCTGCAGGCCGAAGCGGACGTGCTGGCCGGTAAAGACGTGCAGTTCAACGGCCGCCGGGTCGTTATGGCGGATCTGCCGGGCATTCGTACCGGCCGGCTGGAATGGGAGCGGCGTGTCAAATCCGAGCAGAGAATGGGGCGCCCGGGATACTCCCTGGCGGCCTTTGAATGAACCTGTTGGATAAAGCCCTGGCGCCGCTCTTTCCGGGCATGGTGGCTGAGCGGCTGCGAGCGCGGAACGTGATCATGGCCTTTGAGGCTGCCACGGTTACCCGCACGCATAAGGCCAAAAAGCAGCCGCGCAGCGCCGACGCTTCGTTGAATCGCACGCTGAAATCACTGCGCGATCAGTGCCGCAAGCTGGACGAAGATCACGACATTGTCACCGGCCTGTTTGATCGCCTGGAAGAGCGCGTGGTGGGCGGCCCTGGCATTGCGGTGGAGCCGATTCCGCTGGGCTACGACGGTACCGTAAACGTGGCGTTTGCGGCGCAGATCAAGGCGCTGTGGGGGGAATGGTCGCTCAAGCCCGAGGCGTCGGGAGAACTAAGTCGGCCGCAGATGGAACGATTGGTGTGCCGCACCTGGCTGCGCGATGGCGAGGCCTTGGCACAGATGCTGATGGGCAAGGTACCCGGTTACGACCATTTGCACGGTGTGCCGTTTGCCCTGGAGCTGCTGGAGCCAGACTACCTGCCCGTTGAATACACCGATCTGTCCAAGAACATCGTTCAGGGCGTCGAGCGCAATGCGTGGCGCCGGGTGCGCGCTTACCACCTGCTAAAGATACATCCGGGTGATCTGCGTGGCGTTGTCGCGCAGAACACCAAGCGCGTCCCGGCTGAGCAGATGATTCACATTGCGCACCGCAAGCGCATTGGCCAGAACCGTGGCCAGCCGTTACTACACGCGGTGTTGATCCGCTTGGCGGATATCAAGGACTACGAAGAAAGCGAGCGGGTCGCGGCGCGTATCAGTGCGGCGTTGGCCATGTACATCAAGAAGGGGCTTCCCGACGACTACATTCCGCCGGCGGAAGGTCAGGCGCGCGCCGAGCGAACGTTCCCAATCGCGCCGGGCATCGTGATCGACACGCTGTTGCCCGGTGAAGATGTCGGGATGATCGAAAGCAACCGACCGAACCCGTTCCTTGAGGGGTTCCGTAATGGTCAGCTCAAGGCGGTCGCGGCAGGTACCCGCGGCACTTATTCCAGTGTGGCGCGCAGCTATGACGGTACCTATTCGGCGCAGCGTCAGGAACTGGTCGAAGGGCAGTTGGGCTATGACCTGCTGCAGCACGAATTCATCGACTACTGGTGTCGTCCGGTTTACCGCCAATGGCTGCAAATGGCGGTCCTGAGCGGCCAACTGGTCGTGCCTGTCGATGTAGATCCGCGAACGATCTACGGGGCGTTCTATCAAGGGCCGGTGATGCCCTGGATCAATCCGGTGCATGAGGCCACGGCTTGGAAGCTTCTGGTTGAAGCCGGTTTTGCTGATGAGGCAGAAGTGGCCCGGTCGCGGCAGCGCAACCCTTCAGAACTCAAGGCGTCGCGTATGGCGGAAATCGCCGCGAACCGAGAGAACGGGCTGGTGTACAGCTCGGACTACTACCACCAAATCTACGGGAAGAATCAGCCCAATGATGACGAAAAACAACGAGCCGCTGATGCGGCCACGGGGGGCGACCCCAAAGAAGGATGAGCCGAACGGCGGGCAGAGCTGGTATCAACTCCGCGCCGCTGCGCGTGGCGTTGTTGACCTGATGCTCTATGGCGACATTGGCGCCTGGGGCATATCAGCCAACCAGTTTGCCCGTGATCTGAAAGCTCTCGGTGACGTGTCACAGATCAATTTGCACGTCCATTCGCCTGGCGGGGACGTGTTTGAAGGCATGGCCATGTACAACTTGCTCAAGAACCATCCGGCTTACGTGGAGGGCACGGTGGATGGTCTGGCCGCTTCCATGGGAAGCGTGGTGCTGATGGCGGCCGACAAGATCCGCATCCCGGCCAACGCCATGATCATGGTGCATAAGCCGTGGGGGATTCAGGGTGGTGACGCCGACGAAATGCGCCGCTATGCCGACTTGCTCGACAAGGTCGAGGATTCGCTGGTGGCGGCCTACACCAACAAAACCGGCAAGTCCGTTGACGAGGTCAAGGCCTTGCTCGCCGCTGAAACCTGGATGACTGGCGCCGAAGCGGTCGAGCTGGGTTTCGCTGACGAGATGGTCGAGTCGATGGACACCTTCGCCAAACTCAATTCACAACGAATGCAGGACTTCAATAAAATGCCAGAATCTTTCAAAAATCTGTTCGAACCCCGCGGTTCGGTGACCCCTCCGGCACCGGCTGCTCCGGCGCAAAACACTCCAGCGCCGTCTGCGTTGACCCCAGAGCAAATCATGGCTCAAGGTGTGGCGGCCGAAGCGTCCCGTCGTACAGCGATCAGTGCAGCGTTTTCAGCGTTCGCGGGTCACGAGGCGTTGCGCGAAACCTGCCTGGGCGACACCACTTGCACTCTGGAGCAGGCTAACGCCAAGCTGCTGGCTGCAATCGGCGAAAAGACCACCCCGACCGCCAGTCCGCGACACCCGGGGCATATCAGCAACGGCAATCTGGTGGGCGACTCGGTGCGGGCTTCGTTGTTCGGCCGCCTCGGCATGGAAGAGAACCAAGCGGATAACGCATACAACCACATGACCTTGCGCGAGTTGGCCCGTGCGTCCTTGGCTGATCGCGGCATTGGCGTGGCGACCCTGCGCCCAATGGACATGGTCGGCATGGCGTTTACCCATGACAGCAGCGACTTCGGCAACATCCTGCTCGATGCCTCGCACCGTTCGTTGCTGGCTGGCTGGGAAGATGCCGAGGAAACCTATCACCTGTGGACTCGCCAAGGCCGTTTGAGCGACTTCAAGGTGGCCAACCGCGTCGGCTTGGGCTCGATGTCGACCCTGCGTGAAGTTCGCCCAGGTGCTGAATACAAGTACATCACCCTTGGCGACACCGGCGAGACGATCCGTCTGGCCACCTACGGTGAAATTTTCAGCATCAACCGTCAGGCGATCATCAACGACGACCTCGACGCTCTGATCGCGATTCCGCGACTGATGGGTGTCGCCGCTCGCGCAACGATCGGCGATCTGGTGTATGACACCCTGATCAACAACGGCAAGATGAAGGACGGTAAACCGCTGTTCGACGGCTCGCGCAAAAACCTGTTCACCGGTGCCGGCTCGGCGTTGTCGATTGAAGCAATGAGTGCGGCAAAAACTGCCATGGCGTTGCAGAGGGGCAAGCCTGCCAAAGAGGGCGAGAAAACCCGCACGCTGAATGTGCGACCTGCGTATCTGTTGTGCCCGGTCGCTCTGGAAGACAAGGCCAATCAGTTGATCCGTTCGTCCTCGGTGCCTACCGCGCAAGTCAACGCCGGCGTAGTCAACCCGATCCAGAACTTTGCCCAAGTGATCGGAGAGCCGCGCCTGGACGACGCGTCGTCGTCGGCCTGGTATCTGGCCGCCAAGCAAGGTAGCGACACCATCGAAGTGGCCTATCTGGATGGCGTTGATACGCCGTACATCGATCAGCAGGAAGGCTTCAAAAGCGACGGTATCGCCACCAAGGT
The DNA here is from genome assembly GCF_059695895.1 of Pseudomonas sp. LBUM1664. NCBI lineage: Bacteria > Pseudomonadati > Pseudomonadota > Gammaproteobacteria > Pseudomonadales > Pseudomonadaceae > Pseudomonas > Pseudomonas sp. LBUM1664. The sequence continues at coordinate 1,688,230 of NZ_CP166791.1, forward strand.
TCGGATTGACGCCGGCGTCTCCGCGCTCGATGCGCGCGGCCTGAACAAGTCCGCCGGCGCGTAACCCGCGCTCAATGCCATGCACCCCGCCTATGCGGGGTTTGTTGTTTCTGGATAGGAGAAAAAGGCTATGGCTACAAACTATGCAAGTACTGGCGAAACCGTAACCCTGCCAGCCCCCACCGGCGGTTCCGTTGCCGGCGTTCCCCAGGTGATCAACGACCTGGCGGTGATGCCGTTGCAAAGCGGCCCCAAAGGGACGGTGATCGTCTACCGCACCAACGGTTGCTGGAGCGTGCCAGCGGATGCCGCCCTTAAGGCCGGCATGAAAGCCAGTGTTAAGGCGGGCGCGCTGGTAGCGGCCGGTACTGCCGACTCAGCCCCCTACGGCAAGCTGTTGTCCGATCCGGTCGGTGGCTTCGCTGACGTGCTGATCGTGCAGTAATGCCGGCCGCGAACTTTCGCGACCGTATGGCCCAGCTGGATCGCCGGATTCTGAATCGCGTGGGTGACCCCGCGACTTTGGAAGACGGCACCCCGCTGTTGGGCGCCTTCGAAAACCCGTTTCTTGATCCCCAGTTGGGGGCTCGGGGCGGTAATGGGCGCCTGGGCATTACGGTTAATGCTGATGCTGTACGCGAACCCACCTTTACCTTGCCAGCCGCTGACGCGGTCGGCCTGGTTAAGGGTGTGGTCCTGATCGTGGGACTGTCGGCCGCCGATGGCGGCGGACGGTACAAGGTAGTGCGCCCTGAGCCGGACGGTAGCGGCATGGTGGCCCTGGTACTGGAGGTAGAGCGTGAGCGAACCGCAGACATTACCTAGTGAGCTGACTCAACTGCATGACGTCATGACGGCTGCTATCACGGCAGCCATGCCGCAAGTGGTGTATGTCAAAGACTATCCGGTCCTTGAGGAGGGCATGCCACTGCCGGCGCTGCTCTACGCCCTGACCAATTTGGTACCGGGGGATGATCCCGGGGATGGGCGGGTGTGTCTGCTGGCGACGTTCGAAGCCTGCATTTTGGTCGAGTCGTCCCGGGATCGGGCGCCGCTGCAGGCCGCCGTTTTGGCAGGCAAGCTGGCCAAGCTGCTGCATAACCAGTATTGGGAACTCGACTTTGTCGACCACGTCCGTGACGTGCAGGCGATGCCGACGGAATCCATTCCCGCGCTTGAGCACTGTTCCGCCTGGTCGGTGCAGTGGCGACAACCGGTCTACCTGGGCGAAACCGAATGGTTATGGCCTGACGAACCGCCGGGTTCGCTGGTGTTTGCCTTCCATCCCGACACGGGCCCCGGCAAGGAGGATGACTACATCAGCCCGGGGGATATTGAATGAGCTACGCAAGCGCGCAGCATGACCGAATGCTGGCCGGACTAATCAAGGATTGCTATGTGGTGGCGGTGGATCTGGCCGCCTCGCCACCTGTATGCCGGGTGTCGGATGGAGAGTGGGTCAGCGCCTGGGTGCGTTGGCACAGCATCGCCGCCGGCATGGCGCGCCATTGGCGTGCGCCCAGCCTCGGCGAGCAGGGGACCCTGATAAGTGCCAGCGGGGAGGTGGCGCAGGGCACATTCATTCCTGGGCTTTACGGCAATGCCGGCGCCCCCCCGGACAACCGCGATCATGTCGAGGTGTGGCGTTTCGATGATGGCGGCTCGCTGATCTACGACTGGCAGGCCAGCAGCTACACCATCACCGTGCCAAGCGGCACCGTGGCCCTCAAAGTCGGTGGCTCGGAGGTCGTCGTTACGGATAACGCCGTTGACGTGAAAGGCGCGAGCATCACCCTGAAAGGGGTGGTGGAAATCGACGGGACGTTACTCGTAACGGGCAACATCACCGGCGCCGCGAACATCATGGCGGCCGGTCAGAGCGACAACCACCACTCGCATTAATTAATCAATTTTCCAGCCCGCCAGTGCGGGCTTTTTTCTGTCTGGAGCAAATATGAGCGCCAAGAAAGCAGCCGCCACACCTGATGTGCCGGAAACCATCGGCCCGGCGCGAGTGTTCCGCGACACGCGGTACACCTCCCGCACGCTGGTCATGTCGGACGGCAGCACCTTGTCCGTTATCGCTGGCCGGGTTGCGGCGAGCGGCGATGAGCAATACGCCTTCCTCAATGCCCACCCGGATCTGCAACCGCTGACAGAGTAAACGCCATGATCGGAATGGACCGCCGCACGGGGCAGCTGCTGTCAGGTTCGGCGCATCTGCGGCAGTCCATTGAGGACATTCTTAGCACGCCTCTGGGCAGCCGCCGAATGCTTCCGGATTACGGCAGCAAATTGCGCCGCTATGTCGACTTGCCGGTTAACGAAGGCTGGAAAAGCGCCGTGCAGGCCGAGGTGGCTCGCGCCCTGGGGCGCTGGGAGCCCCGTTTGAAGCTGGAGCGAGTCAGGGTCATTGCCGTTGTGGATGGCAAAATCACCCTGCAACTGACGGGCTCCTACGACGATGATGGCGTGCTGCTGGAGGTAAGCGCATGAGCACTATCGACCTTTCGGCGCTACCTGCGCCGCAGGTGCTGGAAAGCCTGGACTTTGAAGAGCTGTATCAGGGCGAGCTGGCGGCTTTTCGCGAGTACATGGGCGACAACTGGACAGCCCTCCTTGAAAGCGACCCGGTGACCAAGCTGCTGGAGCTGGGGGCCTATCGCCGCATGCAGAACCGGGCGAGGGTCAACGACGGGGCCAAGGCATTGCTGTTGGCTTATGCCACGGGTACTGATCTTGACCAATTGGCCGCCAACGTGGGCCTCAAGCGACTGGTGATTCAGGCCGAAGACCTCGCCGCCGTGCCGCCAGTGTCTGAGGTGATGGAGGAGCACGACGCATTACGCGAGCGGGTCCAGTTGGTGTACGAAGGGCTGACCACGGCCGGCCCGCGAAACAGCTACATCTTGCATGCCCGCAATGCCTCGGGCTTGGTCGCGGATGCCACGGCCGAAAGCCCAGCACCGGCCGAGGTGGTGGTGACGGTGTTGTCGCTGGAAGGCGACGGCACGGCCAGCCCCGAGCTGTTAGCCAAGGTTGGCGCCCATCTCAATGACGACGACCGACGCCCGGTGGCTGATCGGCTGACCGTGCAAAGCGCCCAGATCCTGCCCTATCGGGTCGATGCGGTGGTGTACCTGGCCGGTGCCGGCCCGGAAACCGAGGCGACGCTGGCCGAGTGCGACGCACGGCTGAAAGCCTGGATTAATCCCCGCCGCCGTTTGGGCGTCGAGGTGGCTCACTCGGCCATCGACGCGCAGCTTCATATCAGCGGTGTGGCTCGCGTGGAAATCCCGGGATGGGCGGACATCCGTCCGACCAAGGCCCAAGCGGCCTGGTGCTCGGGCGTTACCGTCACGCGGGGTAGCTGATGAAAAGTCTGCTACCGCTCAATAGCACCCAGCTCGAAAGGGCGATTGAGGTGGCCACCGACGAAGTTACCGAGGTGCCCCTTAGGACGCTGTACAACCCGGATACTTGCCCGGCCCATCTGCTTTACCAACTGGCTTGGGCCTGGTCGGTGGACCGTTGGGATGATCGGTGGCCTGAAGAGGTCAAGCGCTCGGTGATCCGCTCGTCGTTCTACGTCCATGCCCACAAAGGCACCATCGGCGCTCTGCGCCGGGTGGTGGAGCCGTTCGGCTACCTGATTGAGGTGGTCGAGTGGTGGCAGACCGTGCCTAAGGGTGTGCCGGGAACGTTCGACTTGAGGATCGGCGTTTCTGATGAAGGCATCAGCGAAGAAACCTATCAGGAACTGACGTGGCTGATCGACGACGCCAGGCCGGTTAGTCGCCACATGACTGGATTGGCCATCAGCCTCGAAACCCAAGGCCATTTAAACATCGGTGTTGCCCTGTACGAGGGCGACGAGATCGACGTGTACCCGCCTGTCATGCGTGACATTGAAGTCACCGGTTCCATTGGCGTGGCAGGGCGCGAACACACCATAGACACCCTGGACGTTTACCAATGATTGATGAGACTTCGCAGTTTTTCGCCATCCTCACGAACGTGGGAGCGGCGAAGCAGGCGAACGCCGATGCGCTTGGCGTTCCTTGGAAACTAACCGAGATGGGCGTGGGCGATGCCAACGGCACCGATCCCATCCCTAATGCGGCCCAAACGGCGTTGATCAACGAATGGCGTCGCCGTCCGCTGAATCAACTCAAGATTGACCCGACCAACTCGGCGGTGATCATCGCCGAACAGATTATTCCGGCCGACGAGGGCGGGCACTGGATTCGTGAAATCGGTATTTATGATGCCGACGGGGATCTGGTGGCGGTCGCGAACTGCCCACCGAGCTATAAGCCGGTTATGACGCAGGGCTCCGGACGAACACAAATCGTACGGATGAACTTCATCGTCAGCAGTACGGGCAACATCACGCTGAAAATTGACCCGTCATTGGTGCTGGCATCCCGGGAATACGTGGACAGGCGAATCCTTGAGGAGCTGTACAAGCTCGACAACAAGCAGTCAGTGCGCTTGGCCACCACATCCAATATCGCGCTGATGGGTCTTCAGACGATTGACGGCGTTACCTTGCTCGCGGGTGATCGCGTGCTGGTGAAAAACCAGACGGTAGCCCGGGACAATGGTATTTGGATTGCTGGTACCGCAGGTTGGCAGCGTGCGCCAGATGCCGATAGCAATGCCGAGGTTACTTCGGCGATGATTTTGTCGGTTGAGCAAGGCGCCACCTTGGCCGATACCCGTTGGCAGTTAATCACTGATGGGACGATTGTCCTGGGTACCACGGCGCTGACGTTCCAGAACGTGACCCAGGGGTTTGCGACGATAAACGCGCCGGCGCTGATCAGTCCAACAGCTAACACCCCGCCGCAATTCGACAGCTCGCAGTTGCTCGTGAATGCGTTCTTTCTGAAACGCCATGGGCTGCAATATTCAACGTTCCTTTCGTTGGATGTGAGCACCGCATTGACGCTTAACGAGGTAGGCGGGCTGGTCAGCTTTTCCAGCTTTTCGCCGCTTACCTGCACTATGCCTGCGACCAATACCATCCCCTCCACAGCAGCGGCAACAGTTGCTGTTGTCTGTGCCGGCACTGGACTGCTGACGATCGTACCGGCAGCAGGTGGCGACACGCTTAACACTTCTTCCGGCGTTGTCGGCTCTATCGTCCTTGGCTTGGGCGATACGGCTGAATTTATCAAGCTAGGGGGGCAATGGCGATTGGTCGGCGGAACCGTCGCCTTGAAGTACTCAGCGTCGTTCACCACGACGCTGGCAGCCAATGGCAAAGAGCGTCTGCCCAGCGGAAAGCTGCGTCAATGGGGATTTCTGACAACCAGCGCTTCAGCAGACTTGGCGGTCCTGTTTCCTGAGGCGTTCACTACGCGCCTGGTGTCATTGCAGGCCACTGCCTACATCAACGGCGGGGCAACCCGCGACACGAACGTCATGGTTCGCGCAGATGGATCCGCGTTGGCTGGCTTCAGCGTCGGGGCATTTCTATCGGGAACACGAACAGCCGAAGCTGTTTATTGGGTTGCCGAAGGCTACTAAGGGGGACTCATGATCTATTACAGCCCATTGCCTGCGGGCTTTTACAACACCGAGAGCCACGGCGCTCGCCGCATTTTGGTTGTCGATCCTGAGTGGTCACGTCCGATCAAAGACGGCGTGCCCGATGGTGATGCCGTACCGCCCATGATCGAAGTCGACAACCCGGCCTGCCTGATTCCGGCGGACGCGGTGGCGATCTCCGATGAGCTTTACGAGTCGCTGTTATCGGCCCCGTCGCGCAGCAAAATTATCGTCGCTGGTTCTGATGGTTTGCCAATGGAGGCCGATCCGCCGCCCATGTCGAGCGAAGAGGCCGAGGCGGTTGAACGCGCTTGGAGGGATGCTCAGCTTTCCGCTACCGATGGCGTCGTGTCCCGCCACCGTGACGAACTGGAGGAAGGCATTACGCCAACGCTCACGGCCGAGCAGTACACCTCGCTGCAAACCTATCGCCGACAGCTACGCGACTGGCCGCAAGGCACTGAGTTCCCGCTTGCCGAGCACCGCCCAATTGCTCCGGCCTGGTTAAGCCAGCAAACCCAATAAACGCCCCGCACTGACGGGGCGTTTTCTTTCCGCTTCACCCACTCAAGGCCCTGCATTGCGGGGCTTTTTCGTTTCTGGAGAATCTATGAGCGGTTTCTTTCACGGCGTTACCACAACGAACGTCGATACCGGGTCGCGCAGCGTTGCCGTGGCGTCGACCTCGATCATTGGCCTGGTTGATACCTTTGAGCCGGCACCGGCCTACAGCGCACAACCGAATGATCTGGTGCTGATCACCAGCGAGCAGGAAGCGGTGGCCGCCTTCGGTGCCGACTCGGCGATGACCAAAGCCTGCAAAGCGATCTATGTCCGCGCCAAAGCGGTGATTGTCGCCTGTGGCGTGGCCAAGCTGGCGGATCCGGCCGAACAGACCTCGGCAATCATCGGCGGCGTCCTGGCGGGCGGCAAACGTACCGGTCTGCAAGCACTGCTGGACGGCAAGAGCCGTTTCAACGCTCAGCCGCGGCTGCTGGTGACCCCTAAGCACAGTTCGACCCTGGCCGTCGGTACCGCCCTGGTGGCGCTGGCCGACAAGTTGCGAGGGCTGGCCATCATCGACGGCCCGAACACCACCGACGAGGCGGCCATGGCCTACGCCGAGAACTTCGGCGCCAAGCGGGCCTTTATGGTCGACCCCGGTGTGCAGTATTGGGACACCACGGCAGACGCCACGGTCGACGCGCCGGCTTCGGCCTGGGTCGCTGGTCTGTTCGCCTGGACCGACAGTGAATACGGCTTCTGGGCCTCGCCTTCGAACAAGGAGTTCGCCGGCATCACCGGTGCCTCGCGCCCGGTCGAGTTCTTGGACGGTGACGAAACCTGCCGAGCCAACCTGCTCAATAACGCCAACATCACCACGATCATCCGTGACGACGGTTTCCGCCTGTGGGGCAACCGCACCCTGTCGAGCGATCCTAAATGGGCGTTCGTCACCCGCGTGCGGACGATGGATATCGTCATGGACTCGATCCTCTACGGTCACAAATGGGCGGTCGACCGCTCCATTACCGCGACCTATGTCAAGGACGTGACCGAGGGTCTACAGGCGTTCATGCGCGACCTGAAGAACCAGGGCGCAATCATCAACTTTGAGGTATACGCGGACCCTGTGTTGAACACGGCCAGTGAGCTGGGAGAGGGCAAGGTGTATTGGAACATCCGCTTTACCGACGTTCCGCCGGCTGAAAACCCCATTTTCCGCGTAGAGGTCACCAACCAATGGTTGACCGAAGTCCTCGACACCGCCGCTTAAGGAGCGACCACAATGGCAATGATTCCCCAAACCCTGGCCAACCTTAACCTGTTCGTCGACGGCATCAGCTTTCAGGGTGATGTGCCGAGCCTGACCCTGCCCAAGCTCACGCTCAAGATGGAAGAACACCGTGGTGGCGGCATGGACGCGCCGGTCGAGATGGACATGGGCATGGAAAAGCAGGAGGCCAACTTTGTCACCACCGGCGTGCGCCGCGAGTCGCTGAAGTTCTTTGGCCTGGCCGACGGCAGCGCTTTTAACGGCACGTTCCGGGGGGCCTACAAAGGCCTCAAGGGCACGATCACCCCGGTGATCGTCACCCTGCGTGGCAGTTTGAAAGAGGTCGACATGGGCGACTGGAAGCCTGGCGACAAGGCCGAGATCAAGCACGCCGTCGCACTGACCTATTACAAGCTGGAAGTGGATGGCCGCGCCGTCTACGAAATCGACCCAATCGGCATGCGTCGCGTGATCAACGGCGTTGACCAACTGGCCGCCCAGCGCAGTGCCCTGGGCCTCTAACTTCCCCTTTTCTGACCGCCTAGCGTTTCGCCTGGGCGGCTTCCCCTCTTACAAGGACATAACACCATGAGCAATACCGAAGACAAGGCCAAAATCCCGAGCTTTATCACCCTCACCGAAACCGGCGTCACCGTGAAGCTGGCCAAGCCGGTCGAGGCCAATGGCGTCAAGGTCGACGTGCTGACCCTGCGCGAGCCGACGATTCGTCAGTTGCGTACGGCCAAGGCCAGCAGTGGTGGTGATCGGGAGCAGGAGGAAATCGTTCTGTTTTCCGCCCTGGCCGAGATCAGCATGGCGGACATCGACAACATGGGCGTGATCAATTACGGCCGCCTGCAGGAGGGATATTTTTGCGTGGTTAAGGACAACGAACTTTGACCTGAGCGTGCTGAAGCGGCTGGCCAAGCGCCTGGCCGCCGAGCTGAATTTTTCCGCCAATGAAATCCAGGCCATGCCGTTCTCCGACATGGTCTGGTGGCTCTCGGATTGAGCCAGGGGGTAGTCGATGGCAAGCAAACTGGCGTTAGCGCTGGTGATTGGCGGCGCCGTCAGTTCGACGGTTGGGGCAGCCTTCAACACGGTTGAAGGCCGTATCAAAAAGCTGGAGGACAAAGGCAACAAGGCCAAGGTGCTCAAAAACACCATTGGCGAAACCATCCGCCTGCGTGATGAGTGGAAGCGGGCGCACGACAGCGGCGCCGCTTCGGCTGACGGCCTGTTGCGCAAGCTCAATGGCAACCTTGATGCCCTGCGCAAGCAGGGTGTGGAAGTGGGCAAACTGGGCCAGGAGTACCAGCGCCTCGGCCGCACGGCCAAAGCGGCCGATCTGCAGCTGAAAGGGCGTCAGCAGCTCGATGCCGGCAAGGCCGGGCTCAGGTCGAGCGTTGGCCAGGCGGTCGTCGGTGCCGGCCTGGCGGCGGTGCCTACCAAGATTAGCGCGGATTATCAGGCGATCATCCGGGACATCGCGATCAAGGCGGACGTGGTCAACAAGCCACAGGAAGCCCAGCTTAGCCGGACGGTGATCCAGACTTCGCAAGACACGGGCATGGCCCGTAACGATGTGGCGGATCTGGTTAACCAGCTGGTCGGTGCCGGCATGGACCTTAAGCAGGCCATGGCCTACGCGCCGACAGCGGCCAAGTTCGCCATCGGCCAGGGCGCGTCGGGTGTCGACACGGCCAGCATGATCATGGCGCTGCAGCAGAACGCCAAGATCACCGACCCCAAGGTGATGCAGCAGGCCCTGGAGGCCATTGCTTATCAAGGCCAGGCGGGCAGCTTCGAGGCCAGCGACATGGCCCGGTGGTTCCCTCAGCTGCTGGCCAGCATGGAGAAGAACGGCAGCACCGGCATGGAGGCGGTCAGCTCCCTGGGCGCCATGCTTCAAGTCCAGATGAAAACCGCCGGCGGTTCGGACGAAGCGGCCAACAACCTCAAAAACTGGATTGAGAAAATCGGTTCGGGTGATGTGGTCAAGGCGTACAAGGACGCCGGCATTGACTATCAAGGCTCGCTGAACACCGGCATCCAGAAGGGCATGTCGACGCTGGAATCCAGCTTTGCCCTGGCCATGAAATACATCCAGGCCACCGACCCGGCGAAAGCCGCGAAGATGGCCGAGGCCCAGGCGAAGATCAGCAAGGAGACGGATCCCGAGAAGGCCAAGGCGGCGCTCGATGCCCTGGAAAAATCCCTGCGTACCGGCGACCTGTTCGCTGACATGCAGGTCAAGGCCGCGCTCACGGCCTATTCGCAAAACAAGGCGCTGTATGAGCAGCTGAAAAAGGATTCGCAATCCTCCGGCGGGATCCTCGATAAAAACCTGGCAGAGCGCCGCGAAACGTCGAAACAGATGTGGGACGAGCTGGGCCAGGCGGTCAGCGATGGCATGCGTAGCGTGGGGGATGCCATCCGCCCGGCAACCGACGCGGTCGCTCAGGGCCTGACCTGGATGGCACGTGGGCTGACCAAGCTGTCGGACGGTGCGCAACCGGTGGTGCTCGGCATTGCCGCCATCACCGCCGGCCTGATGGCCCTCCGGACGACTGCCAAAGCGGTCAAGATTGGCAAAGGCTTGTACAACATCAGTCGCGGCCGGGCGATGGAGCGAGGCGCGGGTGCCCTTGGCGAGGCTGTTTCCAAAGCCCCTAAAACCGGTATCAAAACGGTCGACAAGGGCCTGGGCATGCTCGGCAAGTTCTTGGGCGGCAGCAGCGACTCGGGTGCAGAACTTGGCAGCGAGCCCCAGCGCGTTTTCGTCGTCAATGCTGATGCGATAGGGCGGGCGGGTTCGCCTGGCCCAGGTGCTGACCCTGGCGGCGCTGCTGGCAAGCGTCAGCGGGGCCGTCGTGGTCGTCGCGTGGCATTGGGGGCGACCCAGCGCCGGCGAATGACCGTTCGGGCGCCGAGCGTCCCGGCTGTGTCTGCCCCTGCACTGCCCGTCATACCCAATGCCCGGGCGCTGACGGGCCTTCCTGTGAAAACCATGGCAGAGGCTGTTCCTAGCGGTTCTTTCGGGCAGGTCGTTAAGTCGCTCAAGAGCGTCACTCAGGTTTCCAAGCGTGTGCCGGGAGGGGCGGTAATTGATGCGGGGGTAGGGGTTTTGGATACCGCGCTCAACGCCACGACCCAAGACGAAAAAGCCGAGGGCTATGGTGGTGCCGCCGGCGGCCTGGCGGGTTCGCTCACCGGCGCTGCTGCAGGTGCTGCTATTGGTTCGGTGGTGCCAATCATCGGTACCGCTATCGGTGGGGCCATTGGTGCCTTGTTGGGTGGCATGGGCGGTGAGGCTGTCGGCGGAATGTTGGGTAAATCCTGGTTTGGCAGTGATGACAAGGCCGAGGATGCCAAACGCGACAAGCCCGAAGCCGCTCAGCTCGACAAGTCTGGTGCATCACTCGAGTCGTTACGCGTAACGCCATCGCTCACTGACCCCAACAAACCCGCTCAGCCGCTGGTGCCTGGTGATGCTGTGCGGGCTATGGAGGGGCCGGTCAAGCCGCCCGAGGTCGCCAAGTTGGTGGAGAAGGCGGCGCCGGCGCCTGTGCCGCCGAAGGTTGAGCCGGCCTTTACCTTTACTTTGAGCATGCCAGTCACGGTGCAAGGCGACGTAAAAGACCCAGCGCAGTTGGCTCGCGAGCTGGAGCCGCATTTTCAGCGACAGCTGGAGGCTTTCAGTCGGGAGCTTGCAGCCCGTCAGGCTTCGACCCAGCTGTTCGATGCTCCCCACGTTTAAGGAGGTGCCATGGCCTACATGGAGCAAATGCAATCGGTGTTGAAGTCTCTAATTGCGGCGGGCGAGTCTGGCCGTACCAGCCTCGACGGCATGCTGGGCCCGCTCAATGGCGCCATCAGCGACATGACGGGCGCGGCGTCCGAGCTGGAGGGGGTGCCCTTCATCGGGCCCACCATCGGCGCCAAGGTTCAGCGGACCATGCGAGCGATCAACGCGGCGCAGTCCGCCGTGGGCGAGGTGGCGGCCAAGTACAACCAAGCCGTCACCGCCGCCGGCCAGGTGCAGGAACGGCTGGGCTCGCTCAAGGAACAGTCGGGCAAGGCGGGCGCCGCGATCAACCGTATCGCCGGCAAGGTGAGCCCGTCGCTGAGCAACATCGTGCCCACGGGGTCATTTGCCCCGCAGGCAACGCCAGTGGTCGAGGCGGTGAAGCCGTTCCCGCACTTGCTGATCATGCAACCCCAGGAGCCAAACGCCCAGGCGTACTACTTCAACCTTGATACGGCCGCTTTTGAAGAACTGCGCCGGCAGACGTCGTTCCGCTGGGCGGGCCAGGAGCGCCTGACGCGCAGCATCGCTCAGCAGGCGGTCGGTCTGGGAGAAGACAAGATCAGCCTCAAAGGTGCGATCTTTCCGGGTTTCAAGGGTGGGCTTAAGCAGTTGGACACCCTACGCACTATCGGCCGCCGCCTGCAGCCGGTGAACCTGACCACAGGTTATGGCGAAGTGCTCGGCACCTGGTGCCTGGTCAACATCGAGGAAGACCAAAGCCACCTGCTCGCCGGTGGCATTCCGCGTAAGCAATCCTTTTCACTGGAGTTTGTGAGCTATGGCGACGACCTGCAGAACGTCTGACGGGGATCTGTTGGACACCGTGTGTCACCACTACTACGGGCACCTCAACGGCACGGTGGAGGCTGTGCTGTCCGCCAATCAAGGTTTAGCTGACGAGCCGCAGCCTTTTCGTGTCGGCGTGATCATTCTGTTGCCGGATCTGCCGGCGCAGACGCTGGAGGATGTCCTGCTATGGGATTAGCCCTTGGCGTTACGCGTCACGAAACCCCGCCCTGTGCGGGGTTTCTTCTTTCTGGAGTGTCACCATGACGCCGACCTTTCGCATTGTCGCGGACGGCAAGGACATCACCACGCTGATCAATGATCGTTTGTTGAGTCTGCGCACCTCGGACAAGCAGGGCATGGAGTCGGATGAGTTTGAGTTGCGCATTGATGACCGGGATCAGGCGGTCTCGTTGCCCTCACGCGGTGCCCGCATTGAGGTCTACCTGGGTTACACCGGCCAGGCCCTCACTCGCCTGGGTCGCTACACCGTCGACGAGGTCGAGGTATCCGGGCCGCCCGATACGTTGGTGATCCGAGGCAAGGCGAGCGACATGCGCGGCAGCGGCAAGACTGTGCGCAGCTGTTCCTGGGAAAACGTGCCGCTGCAGCAGATCGTACGCGACGTGGCCGCGCGCAATGGCTGGCAGCCGGTGTGCCCGGTACAAACCAAGGTGCCCCGCGTCGACCAGCTCAACGAGTCGGATTACAACTTCATCACCCGCCTGGCCAAGCAATACGACTGCACGGCCAAGCTGGCCGACGGCAAGCTGTTGGTCATGCCCCGGCAGGGCGGGCAGACCGCGAGTGGCAAGAACTTGAGCCCGGTGACCCTGAGCCGTGCTGATCTGAGCCGGTACCAATTCCGTCTCGGCGACCGCAACACGCAGAAGGCCGTGCGCACTAGGCACCAAGACAAGAAGACGGGCGCCTTGCAGGTGGTCGAGCTGGACAACGACGATTTGCCCGACGGACTGCCGGCGGTGCACACCGACCGGCATATCTACCCGAACAAATCCGCCGCTGAGCAGGCCGCCAAGGCGCGCCTGGCCGCGTTTAACCGCAGTACCGCCGGGGTGCGATTGGAAATGGCTGGGCGTGCTGATGTGTTTGCCGAACGGCCCATCATCATCCAGGGCATCAAACCCGGGCTCGATGGTGAGTACCTGGCGGATGCGGTGGAGCAAATGTTTACCGCCAGCGGCTGGACCACCACCGTCGAGTGCAACGGCGGCAAGAAGGGCAAGGCCAATGCCAAGGGTAAGAAAAAGAAGAAAGAGGCCAAGCCGGTCAAGGTCGTCAACCTGTAGATAGCGCCGAAGCGCACCCCCCCATAACCCGCCGAGTGCGGTTTTTTTATGCCTGGAGAAAAGTTATGACTGCAACCGAAAAGGACCGCGACATCCTCGCGCGTACGCTGTGGGGCGAAGCAAGAGGGGAGGGTCTGGCCGGCCAGATTGCCGCAGCCTGGACCATCCGCAACCGTGTGTTCGATGGCAAGGATAAGTCCTGGTGGGGTGAGGGTTACGCCGGCGTCTGCCTGAAGCCGTACCAGTTCAGCTGCTGGAACAAGAACGACCCGAACTATCCCTACCTGAGTGGCGCAAAGGAAATCCCGCCAAAGCAGTTCGCCCAGGCTCAGCGCGCTGCCGACTTGGTTATCTCTGGCGTCGAGCCTGATATGACTCGCGGGGCGACCCACTATTACGCGACCACCATGCCGAAGCCGCCGGCCTGGGCGGCGAAAGCCACGCAAATCCTGCGCCTTGGCAATCACGTCTTCTTCAAGGATGTGCCATGAGTCCCGCGGCGCTGAAGGCGCTGGCCGTTGGTGTGCTGGTGCTCCTGCTGCTCGCCGTGGGCGTGACCTGGAAGGTCCAGGACTGGCGATACGGCAAGCAGTTGGCAGAGCAGGCCGGCCTGCACCAATCCGACCTCGACAAAATCAGCAGCGCGGCCGCCGCCCAGGTCCAGGCGGAGCAGGGCAAGCGCCTGGCGCTGGAGCAGCGGCTGTCGGCCAGTGATCAAACCCACTACAAGGAAATGAGCGATGCACAAAACTATCAGGCTCGCCTGCGCGATCGCCTTGCCACTTCTGATTTGCGGCTGTCAGTCCTCCTCGACGAGGATTCAGCCGGTAGCAACGCAGTGCCTGCCGCCACCAGCGCCGGCGGCGTGGTTCATGGAAGAGCAAGAGCCCAACTTGACCCAGCGCATGCTCAACGAATTATCGCCATCACCGACGACGGCGACCGGGGGCTGATCAAGCTGGCGGCGTGCCAGGCGTATGTGCGAGAGCTGGGCGGCGATCAGTGGTGACGGAGGACGAGTGAAGGGCTCTGTTGTGACGCCAAGAGGCGGAATATCTTTGCCGTTGGGAAGCCATTCAGCGACAATCTCCTTTTTACAGGGAGGTTCAAATGGACCGTAACAACAGCCTCGACTCATTGCGGTTCTTGGCCGCGCTTTGCGTCGCTGTGGCGCACTGCCTCACGGCTTTTTCGACCCAGCCATTCCACGCCCAGACTTGGGCGATGATGGATTTTTCCAATGTCGAGGGTGTGTTTGCTCGTTTGATCCAACTTGTGTTCAACGCTCACTCGGCAGTGATAATATTTTTCGTTCTTAGTGGGTTTGTGTTGACCCTGTCCTTGCAGCGTCTTGCGTCTGTGAACTACGGGGTCGAGTTTTTCGTTTTTGTTATTCGGCGTATTTATCGAATATTCCCGGCTTTAATTTGTAGCCTTCTGATTTTGGGCTACATGATCAGCTACCCATCCGATAAGTTGGTTCAGAATATGTTGTTAATGGATACGTCCATTAACAGCGTGGCCTGGACATTGAAAGTTGAACTAGTTGGCTGCCTTGTCGTGTTCTCGGCTTTCATGGCGCGACGAATCTGGTGGCCTGGATTAATAATCGTAGGATGCGCGTTATTGGTCCTTTTCTTTGGTGGCTTTATGTCGCCTATTTTCGCAAAATACCTACCAGCGTTTTTTGTCGGAAGCATGATCGTTTATGTCAGCAGGGGGATAACGGTTGGTAGGCTTGCGGCGTATTCGGCATTAGTTCTGATGCTTGTTTCTGATATGGTATTTGGATATAAGACAGATGCCTCAATCCTCATTCAAACCGCTTGCGCGGGAATTCTGATCCTGAGTATTGGCCGGTCTGAATCAATGACCTGGCTTAATCGTCCAGTCCTATCCTTCCTTGGAAAAATTTCATTCTCCTTCTACCTCATGCATCTGGCCGGCATGATTTTGACCAGGCAGCTTTGCGTCAAGCTGGGCATACCGCTTGGCAAGATGTCTATGATTGAAAACGCAGCTATTTATGCGGCGATCTCTGTTCCTTTAACCGTTGCGATTTCGGTGATTACTTATCAGTTGGTGGAGCTGCCCATGAATAAAGTTGGCGGCGCCACAGCGACATCTTTTCGAAAGGTATTTTGTCAGAGCTCTTGGAGTCGTGCGACCAAGACCGTAGAGAGACAATCTACTTTGTGACGCCCTCCTAAATCCTTGCCGCGATTCAGAAGTACTTGCTCGCCGCACTCTGCTCGGTGACTGCTCGGTGCCTTCCTCGGGCGACGTCGACTGGGACTGATCAAGCTGGCAGCGTTCCAGACATACGTGCGGGAGCTGCATAAATAGGGGATGGTGATCGGTCGGCAGGACGCCGGGGAGGGGGGAATTTTGGGGGAGTTATTCCCCCAAATGGTGTGGAATGGTGTTGTGTTGGTTTACGTTGAAATCGATTCCCTATAGGGTTCCTGGAGATGAGCCGCCAATGTTTGTTGAGTATGAAAACGGATTCGAAATCCGTTGTACTGGCGACAGTACCTAGGGTTCAAATCCCTATCTCTCCGCCATTATTGTGTATGACTAAGCCTCTGAAATTGTTAAAGATTTCAGGGGCTTTTTCGTTTCTGACGTTTCGGTTAGGGCATTTTTAGGGCGAAAAGACTCGCTACGATGCTGATGTCTGGTGAGTCAAATCTGAAATTGCTGCGACTACATTGATCACCATCTCAGCGACCGCGATCTCTCCGTTCAATCTAACGGTTGGTTTAGTCAGTTTCTTGAGCCACAACTCATGTCTGGGTCTACTACGGCCCGCTCGACTTCCTACTTCATAGCTTTCAGCCCACGCGAGAAATTTTTGGTGGTTCGCATACATATCGCCACCAGGCAAAATGCGCTGGCCATACCGTTGTGATTCGCGTGATCTCAAACGCTCTATGCGCAGTGGAGTTGGAGTGTCAATGAATACCACCAGATCAGCGCTTTGAATCACCTCAGTCCCCCAGTCATCTAATGATCCAGACAATACCCAAGGAAGATCAGCCAGCGCTTGTTTTAACAGAACAAGTCTTTCTTCAGACGGACGTGATTTTTCAAAAGGGGGATCTGTCGGGTACCAATAGTAATCATCGACATCAAAATGAGGTACGTGAAGCCTGTCAGCCATTGCTGCTCCTAACGTGCTCACTCCCGCCCCCGAAGCTCCGCTGATATGAATCCGTTTGATCACCCTTGGTCTCCTGTCTTGCGAAAAAATCAACTGAAGACATCTGCCAATTATGCGGCAGTAGATGAGCAAAACCATCACCTTATGACGCTCCGCGTCACCCTCCGAAACGTCCATCCGCTCTAGCCACCCCAAACCAGGCACTGAGGTGCGGCAGATGAGCCGTGTCCAGCCGGTTTTCGACTGCTACGCAGCCGAGCGGGGATAAATCCCCTCGCCACAGTCAGAATTTTCCTCATGTGATCCTTATTAGCACGTCACCTCTTTGTGGCAATTGAACTAATGTCTCTAGCAGAAGACATCGCTGCCGATAGCTAAGACATATCCAAAAAAAGGAGTGACACCCCATGTTGCGGTTTTTTGCCGATCTGGGCTTCCGCTGGAAAATCACCCTGCCAATTGCTTTCCTCGCACTGCTGCTAGTGCTGATGGGATGGTCGGGCATGCGTGGCATTGGTCAGGTGACTGAGTCCAGCACGCAACTGACCAAGCGTTATTTACCGGCCATTAGCCTGCTGCTCAATGCCGATCGCGATCTCTACCAGGCTTTTGTTGCCGAGCGCAGCTTGCTTGGTGGTAATGCGGGCGACCATATGGAGGCGCTGCGTGCCAGTCATAGGGACAATATGAAGCAGGCTTATGATCGTGTGCAGAAATATGCCGCGATGCAGCCGGGTGCCGATGCGCTGGCGCTGGTCAGTCAGTTCAATGACCGCTTTGCACAGTGGTCGCAGGTTTCGCGGCAGGTCGTCGAGCAGGCCGCGAGCAATCCGCAGGCGGCCAGCACCCTGAGTTTTGGTGACGGTGAAAGTAAGTTCGATACCATGCGTGATGCCATCGACAAGCTTGGCGAGCTGGAAGATGAGGCGTCGCTTCGCGAGGGGCAGGCGGCAATCGACCATGGCCAGGCCGTGGGAGTGCAGCAAGGTGGCATTCTGTTGATTGGGCTGCTCGGTTGCGTCCTGGTGGTTTTTGCCCTGCCAATGGTGGTGCTGCGTCCAATGCGTCGTTTGCTGCACCGAGTCGAGCAAATTGCGGAGGGCGGTGGCGATCTGAAGGGGCGTCTGGAAGTGCGTTCGGCTGATGAGTTGGGGCAGCTTGGCAGCGCCTTCAACCGCTTTCTCGACAAGCTGCAGCCGCTGATTGCCGAGGTGGGCCGGGTCACCGGTGAAGTCGATGCCGCAGCGCGTGCCATGGCCAGTATGGCCGCGACCAATGACCAACTGATCAGCAGCGAGCATGCGGCGCTCGATCAAGTCAGCACCGCCGCGACCCAGATGAGCGCCGCCGTGCATGAGGTGGCACATAACGCATTGAATGCTTCGGACGCCGCGCAGCAAGCCACCAGCCAGTCCCGCGATGGTGCTGCGGTGGTCAGCAGCACCATTGAGTCGATCCGCCAACTGGCCCATGAGGTGGAAAGCGCCTCAGGAACCATCGAGGCATTGGCCCAGGAAACCTCCAGTATTGGCGCCGTACTCGAGGTGATCCGTGGCATCGCCGAACAGACCAACCTGCTCGCGCTGAACGCCGCCATCGAAGCCGCGCGAGCGGGTGAGCAAGGTCGCGGTTTTGCCGTCGTGGCCGACGAAGTCAGGGCTCTGGCGGCGCGCACCCAGGACTCGACCAAGGACATTCAGGTTCGTATCGAGCGTCTGCAAGCCGGTGTTGCCAAGGCTGTGCAAGCCATGCATGTCGGTAGCAGCAAGGCCCGTGACAGCGTCGAGCGCGCTGCGGGAGTCGATCAGGTGCTCAGTGGCACCAGCGGTTCAATACAGCGGATCAACGACATGGCCGCGCAGATCGCCAACGCCTGTGAAGAGCAGAGCAGCGTCACTGAGGAGATCGCCCGCAACATCTCTGACATCCGTGACTTGTCCAACGAAGCGGCGGAGAACTCTGCCCAGAGCATGCATGCCAGCCAGCAGCTTTCCGGTCTGTCGAGGAATCTGGCGGAACTGACCGGACGCTTCCGCACCTGAGTCAGCCGGGCATCAGGGCGGTTTCGTCCTGATGCCCGTCCCCGGCGTAATCATTTCCGGGCCGGCGTGCGAGGTGCGTCCTCAGATCCAGACGTCATTGACCGCCGTTCGCTCATGGGTTTCATCGCCGGTATTGATGACGCCACGAGGTTCGATCAACAGCAGTTTCACTTCCCGTTCGGCACTGGGCTTATGCTCGATGCCTTTTTTGACGACGTACATCTCGCCTGCGCCAATCGCCACCGCGCCGTCGCGAAGGTCGATACGAAGCTCGCCCTCCAGCACGATGAAGGTTTCATCGGTATCGGCATGGGCGTGCCAGATGAATTCACCTTCCAGCCTGACGATCTTGAACTGGTAGTCGTTCATTTCGGCCACGACTTTCGGTGTCCACTGCTCCTGGAACAGTGTGTATTTCTGCGCGAAATTGATGGGAGAGTAGTTAACGGTCATCGACGTATCCTCGTGCTGTAAGGGGTATGAGGGCGACCTTACTGCCCCGAGCCGGAGTGGGTATTGCATGATCGTGCAGCTTTTTTGCGGTGTTGCCTTTAGCGCAGCATTTTCAGCCAGCGTGCTGGCGAAATGCCGAAGGCCTGGGTATGCAGCCGGGTCATATGGCTCTGATCGAAAAAACCACAGGCCAGGGCTGTTTCGCTCAATGGCATGCCGCGCAATACCAGGCGACGGGCTTCATTCAGCCGACGCTGGGTGATATAGCGATAGGGGCTGGTGCCGTACAGCGCTCGAAAATCCCGAGACAGGCTCCATCGGTCCCGGCCACTTGCCTGGACCAGGTCATCCAGAGTGATCATCTGGTCAAGGGCGTCATGGATGAACAGCCGCGCACGTTCAGCCGCCGGGTAGTCAAGCAGTCGCCGTCCGCGCCGGTTGCCCGCGGCGATGTCGAGTGCCTGGGCCACATCGTAGATGGCGTCCTCTTCCTCGAGTGGATCGAGGTGATGATCCATGCTGCTCAATAACCTGCGGGTGGCGATGTTGAGGCGAGGATCGCTCGACAACCCCCCTTCGATGAAGGGCAAGGGTTTGCCACCCAGCACTTGTTGGATCATTGACGGTTCTATGTAGAACATCTGGTAACGAAAGCCGTCGCTCGTTCCCGCTTCACCGTCGTGAACCTCGTCCGGGTGCAGGACGATGGTGCCGCCGGGCTGACTGTGGCGTTTGCTATGCCGGTAATTGAAGCTCTGGACACCGGAAAGCGTGATCCCGATGGCGTAGGTGTCGTGCCGGTGGGTGGTGTAGCCATGGCCGCTGAAGTAGGCCTCGATGCGTTCCAGTTTTGTTGATTCAGGCGCACGCATCAGCCAGTCGCGATTGTGGATTGATTGACGCATTGAGACCGGCCTCTCGCTTTTGTCTGCTTACGATACCTGCGTGGTATCCCTTGCCACAGCAAAAAAGTAAAGCCACAGAAAGCTGCTCGTCTTGCAGAGCAGCTTATGGGGCGATACAGCAGGTGCTGTTCTAGATCTCCTTCACAGGCGTCTCGCCCTGAACATTTTTGATCAGCCCGATGACGTGAAGGCAGTCAGCTTTGTTCACGTAGGATTCGCCGCTGGCGATTGTTTCGTTGTTGCCGGCTCTCAAGCGCCAGCGCCATTGACCTTTTCCGGTGCTAGGGGTGCCTCGGGTCTGCCTGTAGATTTCAAAATACATCGGTTCGCTCCATGCGATTAACTCATTCAAGACATGCTTTGAACATGTCGTTGCAAGCCTAGCCAAGCTGAAAATTTTGGCTATGAGAAATTCGTTTTCATTAGTTATCAAATATTGCCGATATTGGGGCTTTCACGACTTTTTGCGCATAGACGCGCGGCCCTTGGCGTTTCTACACTGCATGCAGTCTAGGGGTCGGGGGCAGTGGATGAACCGCAACGAATTGCGCAAGGCCGACATCAATTTGATGGTGGTTTTCGAAACGCTGATGCTTGAGCGCAACGTGACGCGGGCGGCAGAGAAATTGTTCCTGGGCCAGCCGACCATCAGCTCGGCTCTCAATCGATTGCGGACGCTGTTCAACGACCCGCTGTTTATTCGCGTCGGCCACCGTATGGAGCCGACCGCCCGAGCCGAGGAGATCATCCAGCATTTGTCGCCGGCGCTGGATTCGCTGTCGGTGGCGCTGAGCCTGACCCACGATTTCGACCCCACCAGCAGCACCATGACCTTTCGCATCGGCCTGTCGGATGACGTCGAGTTCGGCCTGTTGCCGCCGCTGTTACGCAGCCTGCGCCAGGAAGCGCCGCAAATCGTGTTTGTGGTCCAGCATGTCGATTACTGGCGTATCCCCGATTTGCTGGCCTCGGGCGACATCACCGTGGGGATCAGCCAGACCCGCGGACTGCCGGCCAATGCCAAGCGCAAACTGTTGCGGCACATTCAGCCCAGTGTGTTGCGGGCCGATGCCTCGGACACGCCGCTGACTCTGGACGAATATTGCTCAAGGCCTCATGTGCTGGTGTCCCATACCGCGAACGTCGCCGGTTTTGCTGACGAATGGTTGGCCGAGATCGGTCGCAAACGCCAAGTCGTGCTGTCCGTGCCGCAATACAGCGCGCTGCCGGCGTTGCTGGCCGGCACTGATCTGATCGCCAGCCTGCCAGACTATACCGCCGCCGCCATGGCCGCCTCGGGCCAACTGTTCAGCGAACCCTTTCCTTTCAAGACTCCGACCCTGGATCTGTCCATGGTTTGGCTGAGCCATGTCGACAGTGACCCGGCCGAACGCTGGTTGCGCTCCCGGCTGGAGGCGTTCATGAGCGAGCGCGCAGCAGCGGGTAAACCCTGACACGACACGCGAAACAAAACTGCGTGAAAGCAGAAAGTCGAGGTATGGTTGCGACGCTGGAAACCTATCGTCATATTTTCGAAATGGAGTCGAACACATGCCTCACCTGCACATGGAGTACACCGCCAACCTGCCCGACTTGAAAGCCGATGTTGCACTGCTGCGCCTGAATAATGCGCTGGTGGCGTCCGGTCAGTTCGCAGCCGAGACAGACATCAAAAGTCGGGCCTCGAAAGTTGAGACTTTCCGGGTGGGTACCGGTTTAGGCGAGCGTGGTTTCGTGCACGTGAAGCTGGCCTTGCTGAGCGGCCGCTCGCCGGAAATCAAGAAACAATTGTCCGATAGCCTGCTGGCCGTGCTCCAGGAGTTGTGCCAATGGCGGGCTGATGTTTGCGTGCAGCTGTGTGTGGAGATTCTCGACATCGATCGAGGTCCCTATGCCAAGGCGTTGATCGGCCAATAAAGATCAGGCGTCTCGCCCGGGGCAGGCCTTGCGTAGCCAGGCGTTGGTGCTGCCCCGCTGCACCTTCAAGGTAAACCCGGGCGGGTCGGGCCAACCGTTGACGCGCCGGCATGACACAGGTTGATGCTTTGCAGAATGGCGCGCACATGGTCATACATGCCCTGGGCTTTATAGGTGGGGCGCATGCCGGTGCGGGTGTTGATAAACAGCTCGTCTTCGAAACAGGTCCGCAGTTTCTTGAGGCAGTAACTGACGGTTGACTGACTGACACACAATGCTTCGGACACGCCGGTGACGCTGCTTTGCTCGTACACAGCGTTAAACACCATGAGGTCCTGCATGTCGAGCTTTCTGAGGGAGTTACTGTTCAGCATCCGTTCTGTCTCTCGCTGTGCTCCTTGCGCGGATCTTGCGCAAATCAGGCCCATGATCCTAACGGAACGATCGTCCCAAGAGAATGCCGTGCGAGGCGTTTCACGGTCGCCAGTGGGACAGATAATGTAGCGAACACGACGGATCGATCATTCTCTTCGCGGTTTAGCGATTGTTTAGCTCGCGTCGATCCAAACTCCATCAAATCAATGTTTAACGACCCATAATGTCGTGGGACGCTCTCAAGGTGTGTTTCCTGTGATGCGCTTATGGACGGTTGGCCCGCAACATTCCAATACCCGTTATCCGCCGCCCTTGCTCCGGTTGGCAGATTCACGCCTGTCGTAACTCCGTCACTCTGCGCGCTGCCCTCTGAGTTGGCTTTTTGGGCACTCTGGCATTGCCGCCATGCGCGTCCTCCAGATACCCGTATTTCCTGTTGATCATGAAACGGTGCCCGCGTTGAACGCGAGCACAGACTGACGGTGCCTTATCGCCCGTCCGACACGCAAATACGAGCATTCTCATGAGCCTTGCCACCCTTACTTTCGCACCCGTGCAACAAGCCCAAGCGTTTCTGGCACAACACCCGGATATCGAGCTGTTCGAGCTGTTTATCCTCGACAACAATGGCGTGCCTCGAGGAAAACTGTTGCATCGGAACGAGTTGCTGGCGGTTTACGAAGGTGGTCGGCCGTTGCCCAGTACGATTCTTGGGCTGACCCTCAATGGCGATGATGTGGAAAACTCCGGGCTGGTGTGGGACGTCGGTGACATCGATTGCCGGGCCTATCCCATCAGTGGCAGCTTGCAGCGCATGCCGTGGCGGCTGATCCCCACGGCTGCCGTGCAAGTCAGCATGCATCCTCAAGAGGGCATGCCTGCGACCATCGCCGATCCGCGCTATTTGCTCGGCCAGGTGATCGAGGCCTTGCAGGCGGACGGTTATTATCCGGTGATGGCGGCAGAGCTGGAGTTTTATCTGCTGGATGCGCAGCGCGACAGCCAAGGCCGACCGCAACCGGCGCGCGACGCTGACGGCGGCCGGCCGCGGGCCACCCAGGTCTACGGTTTGCGTGAGCTGGAGCAGATCGAACCGTTCCTGGCGGACCTCTATGCGGCGTGCAAGCTGCAAGGCATTCCGGCCCGAACAGCCATTTCCGAGTACGCCCCCGGCCAGGTGGAGATCACGCTCGAACACCGCACCGATGCCCTGCAAGCCATGGATGAAGCGGTGCGCTACAAACGGCTGGTCAAGGGCGTGGCGCATAAACACGGCATGGTGGCGTGTTTCATGGCCAAGCCGTTCGAGGATCTGGCGGGTTCCGGCATGCACATGCACGTCAGCCTGGCCGACCAGGCTGGCCACAACCTGTTTGCCAGCGAAGCCGCCGACGGCACGCCGCTGCTGCGTCACGCGGTGGGCGGAATGCTCGACACCTTGCTCGATTCACTGCTGATGTTCTGCCCGAACGCCAATTCCTATCGACGGTTCCAGAGCAACAGCTACGCGCCGCTGGCGGCGACCTGGGGTGTGGATAACCGCACCGTGAGCCTGAGGGTACCGGGCGGCCCGGCGTTTTCGCGGCACATCGAACATCGCATTTGCGGCGCCGATGCCAACCCCTACCTGGCGGCCGCGGCGATACTGGCCGGCATCCATCGCGGCATACGGGAACAGTGCGATCCCGGGGCGCCTGTCGAAGGCAACGGCTACGCCCAGGCGGGCGAGTTGCTGCCCACCGATTGGCTGACCACCCTGCGCGCCCTTGGGGCCTCGACGTGGGCGCGGGAGGCCTTCGGTGGTGAGTTTCTCGGCGTTTACCTGGCGGTCAAGCGCGCCGAATACCGTCAATTCATGGGTGAAGTGGGTGAGCAGGACTGGCGTTGGTATCTGCATCAGGCCTGACGACAGCTTAAAATCGGCTGCTTAAAAAATTATTTAATAGCAACTTTTTCACGAAAAATTGATGGTGAGGTACCTAAAGTTTGTGCTGCCGTAGGAAACGAATTTTTCACACTTCTCCCGGCACTTCTTTTTAAAAGAGCAACTTCAGGAAACCGTCAACCATCATGCTGACTATTAAAGCCGTGCGCCCCGAGTGGGTGACGCTGGTCGCCAGTGCCTTTTTATTAGTGGGCTTCAACGTCGTTCTTTGGCA
Source organism: Pseudomonas sp. LBUM1664 (assembly GCF_059695895.1). Classification (NCBI taxonomy): domain Bacteria; kingdom Pseudomonadati; phylum Pseudomonadota; class Gammaproteobacteria; order Pseudomonadales; family Pseudomonadaceae; genus Pseudomonas; species Pseudomonas sp. LBUM1664. The sequence continues at coordinate 1,712,484 of NZ_CP166791.1, forward strand.
ACACTTGCTGACTATCACGTCTGCGGATGGTCGGGGTGTGCTGATAGGCGTGGCGTTCGGCGTGATGGTGTTCTGCGCGTTCAATCTGGTACTGACACTCGTGGCGTTCCGTCCGGTGCTCAAGCCTTTGCTGATGCTGCTGTTTTTGATCAGTGCCGGCGTGGCGTACTTCATGGCCCAGTACGGTGTGCTGATCGACACCGGTATGTTGCGCAACTTCGCTGAAACCAATGCTACGGAAGTCCGTGATCTGTTGTCGCTGAAGTTGTTTGCCTACCTCGGCTTATTAGGCGTGTTGCCGTCCTGGTTATTGTTCAAGACGCCGATCAAGTATCGTCGCTGGCCGAAAGAGTTATTAAGTAAGTTGATAGTCGGTGTGGCGTCGGCGGCGGTGATTGGCGGGGTCGCCTTGGTCAATTACCAAGGGTTGTCTTCATTGTTTCGTAACCACCACGAGTTACGTTTGATGGTCGTGCCGAGCAACTACATCGGTGCTTCGCTTGAGTACTTGCGCGAGCAGGTCGCGTCGGCCAAACAACCGTTCATCCCGGTGGGAGAGGATGCGAGTCGCAATCCTGTCTGGCAAACCCACGCCCGCAAGTCCCTGACCGTTCTGGTGGTGGGGGAGAGCGCCCGTGCCGAGAACTTCGGCGTCCTGGGTTATAACCGCGACACCACGCCGACCTTGGAGAAAGAGGCCGGCCTGATTGCCTTCACCGATGTGCAGTCTTGCGGTACCGAAACTGCCGTGTCGGTGCCATGCATGTTTTCCAACATGGGGCGCAAGAACTACGACGCCAGCAAGGCCAGGAATGAAGAAGGTCTGTTGGATGTGCTCAAGCACGCCGGGCTGGAGGTGATCTGGCGTGACAATCAGTCCGGCTGCAAAGGCACCTGCGACCGGGTCACGGTGCAGGATGTCAGCAATCTCAAGGATCCGAGCCTGTGCGCCAACAGCGAATGCCGCGACGAGATCCTGCTCCAGGGGCTGCAGCATTTCATCGACACGTTGGACAAGGACACGGTGCTGGTGCTGCACCAGATGGGCAGCCACGGGCCGGAATACTTCAAGCGCTACCCCAAGGAATACGAGCATTTCACCCCGGTGTGTGAAAGCAACGCGCTGAACAATTGCAGCCTTGAGAGCATCGTCAACGGCTATGACAACACACTGGTGTACACCGACCATGTGCTGTCGACGCTGATCGATCTGCTGCGGGCCAATCAGGACAAGGTCGACACAGCCATGCTGTATCTGTCTGACCACGGCGAATCCCTGGGCGAATACAACCTGTTTCTCCATGGCACGCCCTACATGCTCGCCCCGGAACAACAAAAGCACGTGGCGATGCTGGCCTGGTTTTCCGACAGCTATCAGAAGTCTTTCCTGGTCGACACCCATTGCTTGCAACTGAGTCGGGAAAAACCTCTGAGCCAGGACAACCTGTTTCACTCGATGCTCGGGCTGCTGGAGGTCAACAGTAAGGTCTACAACCCGGACCTGGACCTGTTCGCCAGTTGCCGCAGTGCGGTGATCGACGGTGTGCTGGCCAAGGAATGACGCCTCGACCTTTTTTTCACGCATCGCTGGTTAACCTGTTGTTTATCCATCCTACCAAGAGCTGTTCGTATGTCCGGGCAACCCCCATCCACCGTCGAGCTTGAGTTTGCCAGGCATCACGACCAGGAACATGCGCAAGTCTGCTGTCAGCCGGCGCCTCGACGGTTGCGCCTGGCGTTCTGGCGTGACGAGCAAATGGTGCGCAGCGCCCTGAAAGCGGCGGGTGAGCCAGGGCTGGTGCTGGATGTGGCGTGTGGGGCAGGGCGGTTCTGGCCGGTGCTGGCCGAGCATGCCAATCGGGTCATCCTGGCGGCGGACCCTTCGCCGGACATGCTTGATCACGCCCTCACCCACCATGGCGGCGCGTTGCTCAAGCGGGTCAAGACTTTCCCCAGTTCGGCGTTCACCATCGGGCTGTCGGTCAACGCGGTGGACTGTATTTTTTGTCTGCAACTGTTTCGGCATATCAGCGCCAGCGAGCATCGCCTGGCGCTGCTGCGCGAATTTCATCGGGTCAGTCGCGACACGGTGATCGTGTCGGTTCAAATCGAGGGGCGCCTCAAAATAGGCCAGCCGCCGCAACGCAGCCTGGCCGGCAAGGCTGACGTCGAAGCCGAGTTCCGCCAAGCCGGTTTTACTGTGCTGTGGCATCAGGATTTCCTGCCCGGTTTCGCGCTGACGCGGGTTTATGTATTGCGTAAGGCTGGTTAAGCCCCGATGTAAGCCCCGATGTAGGACTATTCTTGCCTTTGCGCAGGCGATTTCTCTCAGGCTCCTGCTCTATGGATGCTCGCAATCGCTGACGGCGATATATACTGCGCGCCATTCTTCAAGGGAGAGCCGTGTGGCCATCGATATTCACTGGATTCGCGACAACGATAGCCTCGGTCAATTTTGCGCCCAATGGCAGCAGTTGCCATTCGTCGCCCTTGACACCGAATTCATGCGGGTCGACACCTTTTACCCGATTGCCGGCTTGCTGCAGATCGGCGACGGCAAACGTGCCTACCTGATCGACCCCTTGACCATCGACAACTGGCAGCCCCTGGCCGCACTGCTGGAAAATCCGGCCGTGCTCAAGGTGCTGCACGCGTGCAGCGAAGACCTTGAAGTGCTGCTGCGCTTGACCGGGAGCCTGCCCGCGCCACTGTTCGATACCCAATTGGCTGCCGCCTACCTGAACCTGGGTTTCTCCATGGGTTATTCGCGCCTGGTACAGGAAGTGCTGGGTATCGAGTTGCCCAAGGGCGAGACCCGTTCCGACTGGTTACAGCGGCCTCTGTCCGAGACGCAGATCAGCTACGCGGCTGAAGATGCGGTGCATCTTGCGGAAGTTTTCGTACAACTGAGCCCGAAGCTTTCCGACGATAAACACGCCTGGGTTCTGGAGGACGGCGCCGAACTGGTGGCCAACCTGCGTCGCGAAGTCGACCCCTATGAGGTGTACCGTGAGGCCAAACTGGCCTGGAAACTTTCCCGTGCCCAATTGGCCGTGCTGCGTGAACTGTGCGCCTGGCGCGAGCGAGAGGCGCGGGCCCGTGACCTGCCGCGCAACCGCATTATCCGCGAGCATTCGCTGTGGCCCCTGGCCCGCACGCAGCCGGATAACCTCGGTGCGCTGGCGAAAATTGAAGACATGCACCCGCGTACGGTGCGTCAGGACGGCGAATTTCTGCTGGACCTGATTCAGCGCGCAGCCAGCGTGCCGGCCGAGCAATGGCCACCAGCAGTGGCCGAGCCGTTGCCCATCGAGGCCTCGGCGCTGGTCAAGCGTCTGCGGGCTCTGGGGCAGGCTGAAGCCGAGCGCCTGGAGATCGCCCCGGAGCTGATGCTGCGCAAGAAAACCCTCGAAGCGCTGATCAAGAGCGGCTTCCCTGAGGGCCCTTACCAATTGCCTGATTCGCTGCGTGGCTGGCGCCGCGAATTGATGGGCCAGGCGCTGCTCGACAGCCTGGCCACTGCCGGAGAACAGCCTTGAAACGTATCTGCTCTATCTACCGAAGCTCGAAGAAAAGCGAGATGTACCTGTATGTGCTCAAGAGCGATGCCTTGAAGCGTGTGCCCGAGCCATTGATGGCGGCTTTTGGCAAGGCGATCCATGCCTTTGACCTGGTGCTGAGCCCCGAGCGGGAGCTGTCCCGGGAAGACATCAACAAGGTGCTGGAAAACCTCGGCACCCAGGGTTATCACTTGCAGATGCCTCCGGCCGAAGATGAGTACATCGAGCATTTGCCCGAAGAGTTGCTGCGACGCAACGACCCGGTCTGACGGTACCCTGAGGCACCCGTCCTGGGGTCTCTTGAAACACTGGAATGGTTTATTGGCGATGATCGCATGGATGGATCGACACTCTGTCGGCGGTCGTCTGCACTGTTTTTGAAAGGTTTGATTCATGCGCGTTCTGATTGCCGAACACGACCACGCGGTGTATGCCCAGCTTCTGCGTCAGGCTGCACCCGATATCGAAGTCCTGACCAGCGGCGACTCCGCCGAACTGTCGCGGCTGGCCGCCGATTGTCCGGTCTGGCTCGGCCAGCCTGATCTGCTGGCCACCCTGCTACGCCAAGGCCATCAACCTCGCTGGCTGCAATCGACCTGGGCGGGCATCACGCCGCTGCTGGCCGAAGGCTTGACGCGCGATTACCGCCTGACCCGGGCGGTGGGGATTTTTGGCCAGGTGATGGCCGAGTACGTGCTCACTTACCTGCTCGGCCATGAGCGCGAGGTGCTGGCGCGACTGGTCAGCCAGGTAGAGCGCAAGTGGGACAACCGCCAGGGGCAGGGGCTGGCCGGGCGCAAGGCACTGATCGTCGGGACCGGCGATATTGGCCAGTGCGTGGCGCAGTTTCTGCTGCCGTTTGGTGTGCAACTGTACGGCATTGCCAGCGAAGCGCGGGAGCAGGCGCCGTTCATCGAGGTCGGGGCGCTGAAGGATCTGCCGCGTCTGGTCGGCGAGGTGGATTACGTCATCAACCTGCTGCCCAATACGCCCAACACCCATGATGTGTACGACGCGGCGTTGTTCAAGCAATTCAAGCCTACCGGGCTGTTCATCAACGTTGGACGCGGCGTGGCCGTGGTGGATGCGGATTTGGTAGAAGCTTTGAAGGAAGGACACCTGGCCGGTGCGGTGATCGACGTTTGCCGCCAGGAGCCACTGCCGCAGCGTCATCCATTCTGGACGGCCTGGGGCCTGCTCTTGACCGGGCATAGCTCGGCACCGACATCACCGACGATGATGGTGCAACTGTTCCTGGAAAACCTGCGCGCCTATCAAACTGGCGAAGCCTTGCGCGGGGACGTGGATTTCAACCGGGGATACTAAAGCCGCCCCAAACCCATTGTGGGAGCGAGCAGGCTCGCTCCCACATTTTTTTGGTCTTTGTGGGGTTAGAGGGTGAAGTCGCCTTCGGCAACGAGTTCGCTCAACGGCCGGCGCGGGCTTGGGGTTTCGCGGGCCTGGAGGAAGTCGGCCAGGGTGGATTTATCCCCCAGCTTGCCGATCGCCACGGCTGCGTGCAGCGCGTAGCCTTCCGGGATTTTCAGTTCCTTGCGGGTCAGTTCCTGGTCGAAACCGGCCATGCCGTGGGTGTGCCAACCGCTGAGGCTGGCTTGCAGAGCCAGATGGCCCCAGGCCGCACCCGTGTCGAAGGTGTGGCACAGCGCCGGGGTTTCTTCAGTGGCGCCGGGCGCCGCGAAGGTGGTTTTCGAAGCGATGATCACCAGCGCCGAGGCATGCTGAGCCCAGCCGCGGTTGAATTCATTGAGCAGGCCCAAAAAACGCTCCCAGTTTGGCGTGTCGCGGCGTGCATAAAGGAAACGCCACGGCTGCGAGTTGTACGCCGACGGTGCCCAGCGTGCGGCTTCGAAAAATCCCAGTAGGGTTTCTTCGGCAATGCTCTCGCCGGTGAAGGCTCGGGGCGACCAGCGTTCGGTAAACTGAGGATGAATGGCGTAATCAGCAACGCGGGGATTGGCGCTCATGGGCTTACCTGACTGGGTTCGGGAAGTGGATGAAGCAAGCTACGTCCAAGCGCGCAGCCTGGCAAGCCCCGCCATACCGACAGTCGCCAGTGCTTGGCCTGAAGAGGCCCTGGCACTAGACTGTCGGCCTTTTCACCACCTGACATTGATGCTTGAGCCATGGCCGCCAAAGTCGAACCGTTCTGGATACGCAAAACCCTCGATCAGCTCGATCCGCAGGAATGGGAATCGCTGTGCGACGGCTGTGGCCTGTGCTGCCTGCAAAAACTCGAGGACGAAGACGACAACAGCGTCTACTACACCCGCATCGCCTGCAAGCTGCTGGATCTGAAAACTTGCCAGTGCACCGACTACCCCCACCGTCGTGAGTTCGTTCCCGACTGCATCCAGCTCACGCCGGGCAAGGCCGATGAGTTCAAATGGCTGCCGCCGACCTGCGGTTATCGGTTGGTCAGCGAGGGCAAGGATTTGCCGCTGTGGCACCATCTGGTTTGTGGCGACCGCGATGCCGTGCACCATGAACGCATTTCCCAGTCCGGGCGTATGCTGGCTGAAGGCAGCGTGCCCGAAGAAGATTGGGAAGATCATCTGATTTTTCGTGCCGGCTGAAACGCCGGACATCGCTTCACCGGGGGAGCCCATGGCTGCAGGATTGAAACGGACGTTGGCGGCCGGGCTGCTGGCGGTGTGCGGGCCGCTGTGGGCGGCGCAGAAAGTCGATCTGGATTATCACGTGCATCTGTTGCCGCAGAGCGATCAGGCGCAAGTGCGCCTGACCCTGGCACGGGGTTCGGCGGTGCGCAGTCTGGATTTCGACCTTGGCGACGGCAGCCGTTACAGCGACTTCAAGGCTGACGGTCAATGGCAGCTTACGCCGGGTAAAGCCGCGCGCGGCCTATGGCGCCCGACCGCCGACAAGGCGAGCCTGAGCTACCGGGTGCGAATCAGTCATGCCCGCAAGAATGGCACCTTCGAAACCCGCATGACCCCAAGTTGGGCCTTGTTGCGCGGCGATGACCTGGTGCCGTCGGCCAAGCTCGATCAGCAGGACGGCGTCGAGCTGGTGGCCCGTCTGGACGTTGAGTTGCCCGACGGCTGGAAAAGCATCGAAACCCCCTGGCCGCGCATCGGCAAGCAACGCTTTCGCATCGACAACCCTTCGCGGCTGTTCGACCGTCCGACAGGCTGGATGCTCGCTGGCAAACTCGGCAGCCGCCGCACACGCCTGGGAGAAACCGAAGTCACGGTGACCTCGCCCCAAGGCCAGGGCATGCGCCGGATGGATGTGCTGACGCTGCTGACGTTCGTTTGGCCGCAGGTGCAATCGGTGGTGCCGCGCCATCGCGCCAAGCTGCTGATTGTGGGTGCGGGTGACCCACTGTGGCGCAGCGCCCAGGCTGGCCATGACTCGATTTATCTGCACAGCCGTGCGCCGCTGATCAGCGAACGGGGCACTAGCCCATTGCTGCGGGAACTGGTGCAGGTGCTGGCGCGCGTCAATGATCATGATCGCAGTGACTGGATCAGCGAGGGGCTGACCGAGTACTACGCCATCGAACTGCTGCGCCGCGCCGGAGGGATGAGTGATGAGCGCTACCAGACCCTGAATGATCGCCTCGCCCGGGACAGCAAGGGCGTTACGACTTTGCGCGGCGAGCAGGTCAGCCCCGCGACGGTGGCCAAGGCGGTGTTGCTGTTGCAGGAGCTGGACCGCGAGATTCGTTTGAAAACCCGTAACAAGCGCTCGTTGGATGATGTGCTGCAGGGGGCGATGCGGCTGGAGACGGTCGATACCAAGGAGTTTGTGCAACTCAGTGAAAGCATCCTGGAGGGGAGCTCTACCGTGCTGGATAGCCGGTTGCTTCAGTGATATCGCTATTGCGGGCAAGCCTTGCTCCCACATTGGATTTTGTATGGCTCAATCCTGTGGGAGCAAGGCTTGCCCGCGATGAGGCCATCAGTTCCACCACAAAAATCTAGAATCCAGCTTTCGGCGACGGCGAAACCAGCGAATCATTCCCCGTCACCGTAGCCGTGCCGGTCGCTGCTTCGGCATTGGCCTTCATGCGGCTCAGCTCATCACCGGCCTGTTCGATCCGGGCGCGGGCGCTGTTCAAGTTCTGGCGGTTCTTTTCCAGCAGGCTCTTGGCCGAACAATGCCCGGTGATGCCCCGCGCCAGCGCCACGCCGCCGATCGCCAGTTGAGCCAGACCGATCACACCGCCACGGCGCAAGCCTTTGCCCATCATCAGCACACCGACGGCCAGCGAGCCAATACGTTCCCAACCGTGCACGTTTTGCGGGCTTGGGGATTGGAAAGGGGTGGCCTCAATCGTCTCGAACGGATTGTTATCGCTCATGATCTGTCTCCAGTGTGGGGATTTGTATAAAACTGACTGCCAGAGCAATTCCCTCGTTCAATCGGATTTGCACCGGTCAGCGGAATTGCGGCCCCGAGCGTGTGTTGTTGCCTTTGGCCATGCGGTCGTACAGCACGACGTTGACTGTAGCGGCCAGGTTCATGCAGCCGGTGGTGGGGATGTACACCACGTCTTCGCACCAGTCGCGAATGTCCTTGTCCAGCGAGCCGTCTTCGGGGCCGAAGATGTAAAGCGCCCGGTCCGGGTGAGTGTATTCGGGCAGCGGGCGAGCACCTTCCACCAGCTCCACGGCCACCGGCACACAGCCCAGGGGCAGGATTTTCTTCAGGTCGTCGATGCCGATCAGCGGGATATCGTAGTGGACTTTCTTGGTGTCGGTGACGAAGTCGGCGGCGCGCTCATAGCGCTTGCCGGTGTAGAACACCGATGCCACGCCGTAGCAGCCGGCGGCACGCATGACCGAACCGACGTTTTCCGGGGACTTGGGGTTGAACAGACCGATGCAGCTGTAGCGTTTGTTGGCCACGGACGGAGTGCCTTTGGGGAAAAGGCGCGATTATACGGGGAATGGGAGGGGGTGGTCAGTTTCCAGATCAGCGATGTTTCTTCGATCGTCATCGCGAGCAGGCTCGCTCCCACAGTGGATTCGTGTTGTTCACAAAATCCTGTGGGAGCAAAGCAAGCTTGCTCGCGAAACAGGCGCCTCGGTTTCTGAAAGACCGCATCGGCTTTACCGCGGGCAAGCCTTGCTCCCACATAAATCCTCTCGCCACAATGGCTGGCTACTCGTCTTTTTTCATCAGCCCGGCCAGCGCCGCGAAGGGGTTGTGGGTGGCCTTGGCGATTTTCGGGGTGCTCAGGGAGCCGTCGCCGAAATATTGCTGGTCGGTGTAGCGCGAATGCTCGTTGTCGTGGCAGTACAGGCACAGCAGTTCCCAGTTGGAACCGTCCTGCGGGTTGTTGTCGTGGTTGTGGTCGCGGTGGTGCACGGTCAGTTCGCTCAGGCGCTTGCCGGAAAACTCACGGGCGCAGCGGCCGCAGACATGGGGGTACATTTTCAGGGCTTTGTCGCGGTAGCCCATTTCCCGATCACGCTGGGCGTCGGCGAGGATGCGGTCCAGCTTGGCGGTGTTGGACGGTGGCGTTGACGAACTCATGGGTTCACCTTTGTAAAAAAGACTGATGACGGTTGAAGGCAGTTTAGCTCAGCCCTTGAGCTTCTCGGCAATCCAGATGGTGTGGCGGGTGCCTTTGTTGCCATGGGCGAACACTTGCACCTCTTCGGCCTTGAAACCGGCTTTTTTCAGCTTGTCGGAAAATTGCCGGTCAGCGCTGGCCGACCACACCGCCAGCACGCCCTTGGGCCGCAGGGCTTTGGCGCAGGCGGCCAGGCCACCGGCCGAATACAGCCAACTGTTGGCTTTCTGGGTCAGGCCTTCAGGGCCGTTGTCGACATCCAGCATGATCGCGTCGAAACCCTGAGGCTCGGCTTGCAGCACCTTGGCCACATCGTCCATGCGGATCACGGTGCGCGGGTCCGACAGCGGCCGCCCGGCCTTTTCACCCAGTGGGCCACGATTCCAGTCCACCACCCCCGGCACCAGCTCGGCCACTACCACCTCGGCATTCTTGCCCAGGTGCTTGAGGGCCGAGGCGAGGGTGAAACCCATGCCGAGGCCGCCGATCAATACGCGCGAGCCGGGACGGCCAGCGACCTTGCGGCAGGGAATCTCTGCCAAGGCGTCTTCGGAACCGTGCATGCGGGTGTTCATCAACTGACCACCGTCACCGCCCTGGATCTTGATGACGAAGTCTTCGCCATACTCGAACAGGCACAGGGCACCGCCGTTGTCAGGGATGGGTGTGGTGTCGAGCAGTACGAAACGTTTCATGGAAGTCTCATGAGGGGAGGGCAAACCGGCGCGCTAAGGACTAGCCTGAAGGTAGACAATAGCCACGGAGCCATTGATGAAGCGCACCATTCTAACGGCCATTGCCCTGGCGGCGCTCTCGATAAGTTGGGTCCAGGCCCAGCAACCGACGATTCCGGTGAGTCCGGCGTCCATTCCCGGCTCGCCCGGCACGGCCACACCGATGCCGTACCCAGTGGTCACGCCCAACGGTGTGCCCAAGGCCGGGCCCGCAGGCGCAGGGTCGCCGTTGCTGCCACGGATCGAAATGCCCAAACCGCCCAAGGACCAGCCGATACCAGGCATGGAGCCGATACCGCCGAAGGCCAAGTCGCCGGGGGGCTAGACCTGCTGCGACAGCAGTTGCCCATCGGCCATGCGCAGTCGTTTGGACAGGGAGACGGCCAGGGCGCGGATGATTTTGGCGGCGATCTTCGGGGCGTCGTTGAGCATTTTTTCCAGGGAATCCTTGCCCAGGTTCAGCAATTGGCAATCACTGGCCGCGATGCAACTGGCCGAGCGCCGCTCACCGTCGAGCACGGCCATTTCGCCGAACGCCCGGCCACTGCGCAGCGTGGCAATGGTCACGGGCTGGCCGTCGGGGCCGGTTTTCTGCACGGCCACCTGGCCTGTGTGGATGATGCACATGAAACTGCCGGCATCGCCCTCACGGAAAATCGCTTCGCCCTGGGCGATGGCGCTGATGCTGAAGTAGCCCGATGCAGCGGCGAAGTCGGCAGGCAGCAATGAGTCGAACAGACCGCAGTCCATCAGCCAGTCACGGATTTCTTTGTTCAGTAAGGTAGGTTCTGACATGTCGTCACGGTCTTTTTCTTGTGTTTGTTGCGGTTTCGGGGGGTGTAAGAAGATCCCTGTGGGAGCGGGCTTGCTCGCGAAGACGGTGTGTTAGTCGACATATAAGTTGAATGTCAGTCCGCTTTCGCGAGCAAGCCCGCTCCCACATTTGAATCGAGCCACGTCTGGGCCCGGCGTATGGAGCTAAGACCCAGCCGTCACACAGAGTTCCTCAGACCAACCCCAAAACCTTCAAAACGAATGCATATTCGAGCGCTACGTCACGCAATCCCTGGTAACGCCCGCTCATTCCGCCGTGGCCGGCGTCCAGTTCGGTCTTGAGCAGCAAGGGGTTGTCATCGGTCTTGGTGGCCCGCAACTTCGCGACCCACTTGGCTGCTTCCCAATATTGCACGCGGCTGTCGTTGTAGCCGGCGATGACCAGCAGCGCCGGATACGCCTGGGCGCTGACGTTTTCGTATGGGGCATAGGCCCGGATTCGATCATAAACGTCTGGTTCTTGCGGGTTGCCCCATTCGTCGTATTCGGTGACGGTCAATGGCAACTCGGGGTCGAGCATGGTGTTGAGCACATCGACGAACGGCACCTCGGCAATCGCAACCTTGAACAGCTCCGGGCGTTGATTGAGCACCGCGCCAATCAGCAGGCCACCGGCACTGCCGCCGCTGATCGCCAGTTGATCGGCGGTGGTGAAACCGTTGGCGATCAAATGCTCGGCACAGGCGATGAAATCGCTGAAGGTGTTGTGTTTGTGCTCTTGCTTGCCGGCGCGATACCAGGCTTCCCCCAGCTCACCGCCCCCGCGCACATGGGCAATGGCAAACGCCACGCCACGATCGAGCAGGCTCAGCCGCGAATGGGAAAACCACGGGTCGAGGCTTTCGCCATAGGCGCCGTAGCCATACAAGTATAGCGGCACCGGTTGGCCGAGGGCTTCGCGTTTGACCACCAGGCTGATGGGCACGTGTGTGCCGTCCGGTGCTGTAGCCCAAAGCCGCTGGCTGACGTAGGCATCGGCGTCGAACGGGCCCAGCACCGGGGTTTGCTTGAGTACGACCTGTTCGCCGCTGGCCAGGTCCAACTGGCGGATCTGCGCTGGGCGGTTCAGGGCCTCGTAGCGCAGGCGAATGCGGTCGCTGGCGAATTCCAGGCTGTTTTGCACATGCAGGCTGTAGGCCGCGTCTGGCAATTGCACCCGATACGCCGGCAAATCCTGTGGGTGAACCTCGATGATCGGCAGGCCGCCTTCACGCAGGCTCAGGGTCATGGCGCTGGCGTTCAGGCTCAAGCCATCGATCATCACCGTGTCGCTGTGAGGGATCAGGTTCTGCCAGTCGGCCTCGGTCGGCGCTGCGCCCGTGTCCGTGGCCTGGTACAGCGCGAAGTTGATCCCATCGCGGTTGCTGCGGATCAGCCAGGTCCATTGGCCGTCAAGCAGCCCGTGATCGACATCGTATTCATGGTGTTCCAGCCGTGGCGCCAGGCAGGTGAAGGGCTGCTGCGGTTGCGCAGCGTCCAGCACCCAGACTTCGCTGGTGGTCTTGCTGCCCAAGGACAGAATCAGCTGCCGTTCGGAGCTTGAGCGGTAGCAATGCAGGAAGAAACGCCCGTCCGGCTCATGGAAAACTTCTTCGGCAGCGGTGCCGTCCAGGCGATAGCGCCAGAGCTTGTGGGGGCGATGGGTATCGTCCAGTTCGCCGAAAAACAGCGTCAGGCTGTCATTGGCCCAAGTCATGCTGCCGTCGCAGTGCTCGAAGGACAGTTCGCTGACCTTCTCGTTGGACAACTCCTTCACGAACAGGGTGTAAATCTCCTCGCCCGTGGTGTCCAGGCTGTAGGCCAGGCGCTGATGATCGGGGCTGATGCTGAACGCGCCCAGGGAAAAGAAACCGCCACCGGCCAACGCGTTCGGGTCCAGCAGCAGTTGTTCGCGGCTCTCATCCACGGTCAGGCTGTCGTCGGCCGGGCGCGGGCAGCGATAGTGGCGCGGGTATTCGTCGCCCGCCGTGGTGCGGGTGTAATACAGGTACGGGCCCCAGGGCGAGGGCAGGGATAGGTCGGTCTCGAGGATCCGGCCCTTGATTTCCTGGAACAGGGTTTCGCGCAGTTCGGCCTGGTCGGCGAGTTGGGCTTGCTGGTAGCTGTTTTCTGCCTTGAGGTAGTCGAGCACGGCGTCGGTGTCGCGTTCCTGCAGCCAGGCATACGGGTCAACACTGGCGTCCCTGCGGGCAATCGGGGCGTTGGGAACGTGGGCAGATAGGGGCATGAAAGGCTCTCGAACGTTGTACGAAAAGGGACCAGTGGCCTGTGTGATTAGTTCTGTTAGTCATCTTCTGGTATCCGAAGTTGAACTGACGAACTGACGCCACAAGCCACTCGACAGACGCTGGGGCAGCCTGACGAGCGAAAAGCCGTTACTATAAGCGTCTCTTTGCCTGCCTTGCCATGGACACCATGACCGAGAACGACTATCTGATCGCCTGGGGCCTCTACGCCTTCGCCGCCTTGGGCTGCCTGCTGGTATGGATGCGCATGACCCGCTGGATGTGGCGCTGGTTGCGCGAGCCACTGCGGCTGTTGATGGCCGTGTTGCTGTTCAGCCCCACCATTGTCGACCCGGTGAAAGATAAGGTCGCTCCAGCCCTGGCCATTGTCGCCCTGGACGTACTGTTCAAGGTCGGCAACAACGCTTGGCGGGCGGTGTCCGATCTGCTCATGTACGGCATGATCGCCTTCGGCCTCTACTTGATTGTCGTGCTGATCCGCTTCCCCATCGAGCGTGCATCCAACGCTCGCAAGGAGCGGGCCGCCGCCGCAAAGGCCGCCGCAGCGGCCGATGAACCGCAAGACGAGCAGCCGTTCGGTGTGGCCGGCGATGACCGTTACGGTCGCCCGCCGGTACCGAGCAACCCTCAGCGCTCGCGTATCGAACCGCGTCTGTAAACAGGCCAGCCCTTTGAAGCGAGAGTTCGAACATGTGTGAGTTATTGGGCATGAGCGCCAATGTGCCGACCGACATCGTGTTCAGCTTCACCGGGCTGATGCAGCGCGGTGGCAAGACCGGGCCGCACCGGGACGGCTGGGGCATCGCTTTCTATGAAGGCCGTGGCCTGCGTCTGTTCCAGGACCCTGCCGCCAGCTGCGAGTCGGAAGTGGCGAACCTGGTGCAGCGCTATCCGATCAAGAGCGAAGTGGTGATCGGGCACATCCGCCAGGCCAACGTCGGCAAGGTCTGCCTGTCCAACACGCACCCGTTCGTGCGTGAGTTGTGGGGGCGCAACTGGTGTTTCGCCCACAATGGCCAACTCGCCGATTTCCAGCCGGGCGTGAGCTTCTACCGTCCGGTGGGCGATACCGACAGCGAAGCGGCGTTCTGCGATTTGCTCAACCGCGTGCGCCAGGCTTTCCCGGAACCGGTGGAAGTGGAGCAATTGTTGCCGTCCTTGGTCGAGGCCTGCGCCGAATACCGTAGCAAAGGCGTGTTCAATTGTTTGCTCAGCGATGGCGACTGGCTGTTCTGCTATTGCTCGACCAAACTGGCCCAGATTACTCGTCGTGCGCCGTTCGGCCCGGCGCGGCTCAAGGATGTGGACGTGATTGTCGATTTCCAGGCCGAGACCACGCCCAACGACGTGGTCACGGTGATCGCCACCGAACCCTTGACCGAAAACGAAACCTGGACCCGCTACGAACCGGGCCAATGGAGCCTGTGGCGACGCGGTGAATGCGTCAGTCACGGCCAGACCGAATAAGGACGTCACGCTATGTTGCTCAGCTATCTACGGCTGGTGTTGTTCGCAGTGGGCCTGCTGGTCGGGGTCCAAGTGCCGGGCTTCATCAGCGATTACGCCAAGCGGGTCGAGGCGCACTTGATTGAAGCGCAGACCGGCCTGCAAGGTTTCCAGGGTACCGCCAACCAGTTTTTCAAGGGTGACATGCAGGCATTGGTAGCCCATTACCGCGCCAGCGAAGACCCGATCTTTCGCAGCGATGCCGACAGCCTGAACACCTTGCTCGTGCGCCAGCAGGCCCTGGACAAGCAATTCCAGGCGATGCAGGGCCCGTGGTACATCCGCTTGCTGCAAGTGGCGCTGGCTGCCGATCCGGACATTCGCAAGGAAACCTGGAACGGCTACAGCTACCAGATCCTGCTGACCCCCGAAGCCATGATCTGGGGCATCAGTGGCGCCATGCTGCTGTCGTTCGGCCTGGAATGTCTGTTCCGCCTGATCGACTGGGTGGTGCTGGGCGGCAAGCGCCTGCGCCAGAGTCGGCCGATTGAAGAGCGGGATTTGCGCGGGCTGTAACACCGTCGGTCAAAGGGCTTTTTTGTGGCGAGGGAGCTTGCTCCCGCGGGTCTGCGAAGCAGACCCGACAACTGCTGAATACCATCCACCTGACACTGCGCAGTGCCAGGTTTGGGGCTGCTGCGCAGCCCAGCGGGAGCAAGCTCCCTCGCCACAATGGCGTACAACCAGTTCTTCGATGTTGCATACCAATCAACTTTTTCTTATGACCCAGCCGAGGTTTTATTAGTTGGACGCCACGGTGTGCGCGCTCAAGAATCGGGGCATCCGGTCTCCACGTTTGTATCGTCGAGGCTTAGAACAATAAAACCGTGGAGAACCACCATGAGTGCCCCCGACACCCTCGGCGCCCCCAAATCCCAGGCCCGTCCCGGCCCGTTCGATTGGTATCGCAACATCAACCAGCAGGAGCGTCGCACGTTCTGGAGCTGCAAGATCGGCTACGGCCTGGACGGCATGGACACGCAGATGCTCAGTTTCGTGGTGCCGACGCTGATCGCGATGTGGGGCATCACCACCGGGCAGGCGGGGTTGATTCATACCAGCACCCTGATCGCCTCGGCCATAGGCGGCTGGGCGGCGGGCATTCTCTCGGACCGCATCGGTCGGGTGCGCACCCTGCAACTGACGGTGCTGTGGTTCGCCTTCTTCACCTTCTTGTGCGGCTTTGCCCAGAACTACGAACAACTGTTGATTGCTCGCACGCTGATGGGCTTTGGTTTCGGCGGCGAGTGGACCGCCGGCGCGGTGCTGATGGGGGAGGTGATCCGCGCCAAGGACCGTGGCAAGGCGGTTGGCATGGTGCAATCGGGCTGGGCGCTGGGCTGGGGCATGACGGCGATTCTGTATGCGCTGCTGTTTTCGGTGCTGCCACCGGAAGATGCCTGGCGCGCCTTGTTCATCCTCGGCATCGTCCCGGCGGTGTTCGTGATATTTGTCCGGCGGCTGGTCAAGGATCCGGAAATCTATAACCAGACCAAGGCTCGGCAAACCCCAAGCAACCCCGCCAGGTTTTACGAGATCTTCGCCCCCGGCATCCTCTTCACCACCCTTCGTGCCTCGTTGCTGACCACCGGCGCCCTGGGCGGTTACTACGCCATTACCTCGTGGCTGCCGACTTTTCTGAAGAATGAACGCGGCTTGAGCGTACTGGGTACCGGTGGATATCTGGCGATGGTGATCGTCGGTTCCTACGTGGGTTATGTCATCAGCGCCTATTTGACCGACATCCTGGGCCGCAAAAAGAACTTCATCCTGTTCGCCGTCGGCTCGTTCACCATCGTGCTGCTTTACACCCAGATGCCGGTGAGCAATAACGTGATGCTCTGGCTGGGCTTTCCCCTGGGGTTCTTTGCCTCGGGTATTTTCAGCGGCATGGGTTCGTTCCTTACCGAGCTGTTTCCTACGCGCATTCGTGGTTCGGGACAGGGCTTCTGCTACAACATTGGCCGGGCGGTGGCGGCGTTGTTCCCGCTGTTGATCGGCCTGCTGAGTCAGAGGGTTCCGCTGAGTGTCGGCATCGGCGCGTTCGCGGCGGTGTCCTACGGTGTGGTGATCCTGGCGGCCCTGAGCCTGCCGGAAACCCAAGGCAAGCAGCTGGATGCCGAGTAACTGATAACCTGTGGGGCCTATGTCCCATGGTCAACAAAGAAAGAACCTACAGGAGCGTTCACCGTGAGCCGCCTGCTATTGAACTGCGACATCGGCGAAAGCTTCGGCAGCTGGACCATGGGTCTGGACGCCGAGGTGATGCCCTTCATCGATTGCGCCAACATCGCCTGCGGCTTTCACGCCGGTGACCCGAGCATCATGCGCAAGACCGTCAGCCTGGCCCTGAGCCACGGCGTACGGATCGGCGCGCACCCAGCCTATCAGGACCTGGCGGGCTTCGGCCGGCGCTCCATGGCCTACGGCGCCCAGGAATTGCAAGACCTGCTGCACTACCAGATCGGCGCCCTCGACGGCATCTGCCGGGCCCAGGGCGGGCAGGTCAGCTACGTCAAACCCCATGGCGCGATGTACAACGACATGATGGCCAACCCGGCGCAATTGCGTGCCGTGATCCAGGCCGTCGCCGCTTATGACCGGCAGTTGCCGCTGATGTTGATGGCGACCCGGGACAACAGCGCCGCACAGGCCCTGGGCGACGAATATGGCCTGACCCTGTGGTTCGAAGCCTTCGCCGACCGTGCTTATGACCGAGACGGCCGTCTGGTTTCGCGGCAATCGCCGGGAGCGGTGCATCACGATCCCGAGGTCATCATCGAGCAGGCCCTGACCATCGCCCGCGGCGATGCGCTGACCGCCAGCGACGGCAGCGCCTTGCACCTGAAGGCCAATACCTTGTGCGTGCACGGTGACAACGCCAGCTCAGTGGCCGCCGTGCAACGCATCCGCGAAGCTTTGGACCGGCAGAGTGCGCCATGACGCCACGCTTGGAAGTGGTGGCGGTGGATTGCCTGATGGTGCGCCTGTTCGATGAAATCGCCGAGTCCAACATGCCGTGGATGCTCGCCGCCAGTGAGCGCCTGAAAACGGTATTCGCCGAATATCTGATCGACCTGGTGCCGTCCTACACCACGTTGATGGTGCATTACGATATGTTGGCGTTGAACCCGGCCCAGGCGCGGGATCTGATCCGCGAGGCGCTGACCCATCTTTCGCCCGATGCCCGGTCGGTCGGCCAGTGCCATGTGCTGCCGGTGTGGTACGACGCCAGTGTCGGCCCGGAGCTGCGCCTGCTGTCGAGCCGTAGTGGGCTGACGGTGGAGCAGGTGATCCGCCGTCACAGCGAACGTGAATACCAGGTGTTTGCCCTGGGCTTTGCGCCAGGGTTCGCTTTCATGGGGCTGGTGGAGGAGGTGCTGGCCGCACCGCGCCTCGATACCCCGCGCAAGCGGGTGGCGGCGGGCAGTGTCGGCATTGCCGAGCGCCAGACCGCGGCGTACCCGGTGGTGTCCCCCGGCGGCTGGAACCTGATCGGTCGCACCCCGGCCAAACTGTTCGACCGCGAGCGTGACGGCTACAGCCTGATGCAGCCCGGCGACACGGTGCGCTTTGCCGCCGTGGATCACGCCGAATTCATCGCGCTGGGTGGCGACGACACACCGCTGGAGGCTCTGGCATGAGCCGTCTATTGATCGAGGCCAGCACCCCGCTGTGCCTGTTGCAGGACACCGGCCGTTTCGGCGTAAGGCATTTGGGCGTGACCCAGGGTGGCGCGGCGGATTGGCTGTCGATGGCCTGGGCCAACTGGATGTTGGGTAATGCCGTGGACGCGGCGGTGGTGGAGATCACCCTCGGTGGTTTCACGGTGGTGGCCGAAGATGATTGCGTGCTGGCGTTGGCAGGGGCGGATTTGGGCGCGCGGGTAGACGGTCAGCCGGTGGCGTCATGGCGCTACTTTGGCCTGCGCAAGGGGCATATCCTGTCCTTCACTCAACCGGTGCTGGGTGCACGGGCGTACCTGGCGGCCCCGGGCGGCTTTGATGGGCCCCGGGTGTTAGGGAGCCGGTCGACGGTGGTGCGCGAAGAACTCGGTGGCCTGGACGGGCTGGGGCGGGCGTTGAACCGCGGCGCGCACTTGAGCTACTCAGGCTCGGCGACGCCCCGGCCAATGCCGCACACGCTTATTCCGGATTTCCAACAGGCGCTGGTGCTGGATCTGATCCTCGGTGCGCAGAATGGCGCGTTCAGCGGGCGCAGCCTGTTTGATGCGTTCAATACGCCTTGGACACTGGACAGTCGGGCCGATCGCATGGGCATTCGGTTGTTGGGCAAGGCGCTGGAATATCAGGGCCCGGCAATGATTTCCGAAGGCATTCCCTTGGGCGCCGTGCAGGTGCCGCCGGACGGCCAGCCCATTGTGCTGCTTAACGACCGGCAAACCATCGGCGGTTATCCGCGCCTGGGTGCCTTGACGCCGCTGGCCCTGGCCCGGCTGGCGCAATGCCTGCCAGGTGCGCAGGTGCGGTTGCGGCCGGTGGTGCAGGAGGTTGCGCATCGGCAGCAGGTGGAGTGTCTGCAGGTGTTTTTGAAAGGCTAAAAGCATCGCGAGCAGGCTCGCGATGAGGCCCTAAAGGGCACCAAAGATCTTACTTGGAAAGAAACCGCATTCCTTCCTCCAACCCCCGCAAGGTCAGCGGGAACATCCGGTCCTCCACCAGTTCGCGCACGATGTTGGTCGAGGCGGTGTAGCCCCAGGTGTCTTTCGGGTAAGGATTGATCCAGATGAGCTTCTTGTACTTTTCCATGAAGCGCTGCATCCACACATAACCCGCCTCTTCATTCCAGTGTTCGACGCTGCCGCCGGCCTGGGTGATTTCATAAGGGGCCATGGCCGCGTCGCCGATGAAGATGACTTTGTAGTCGGCGCCGTACTTGTGCAGCAGATCCTGGGTCGAAGTGCGTTCCGAGGTGCGGCGCAGGTTGTTTTTCCACACCGACTCATACACGAAGTTGTGAAAGTAGAAATACTCCAGGTGCTTGAACTCGGTCTTGCAGGCCGAGAACAGTTCTTCGCAGATTTTCACGTGGGCATCCATCGATCCGCCGATGTCGAACAGCAGCAACAACTTGACGGTGTTGCGTCGCTCCGGGCGCATCTGGATGTTCAAAAGGCCTGCGTCCCGGGCGGTGTGGTCGATGGTACCGTCGATGTCCAACTCTTCGGCCGCACCCTGGCGAGCGAACTTGCGCAGCCGGCGCAGGGCGATCTTGATGTTGCGAGTACCCAGTTCCACCTGATCGTCGAGGTTCTTGTACTCGCGCTGGTCCCAGACCTTCACAGCCTTGCCCTGGCGCTTGCCGGCGTCGCCGACGCGGATGCCTTCGGGGTTGAAGCCGCCGGAGCCAAACGGGCTGGTGCCGCCGGTGCCGATCCACTTGTTGCCGCCGGCATGGCGTTCTTTCTGTTCTTCCAGGCGCTTCTTGAATTCTTCGATCAATTTGTCCAGGCCGCCCAAGGACTGGATCTGCGCCCGCTCTTCGTCAGTCAGCGAGCGCTCGAACTCCTTGCGCAACCAGTCTTCGGGAATCAGCGCCTGGAGATGATCATCGAGTTTCTCCAGGCCATTGAAGTACGCGGCGAACGCCCGGTCGAACTTGTCGAAATGCCGTTCGTCCTTCACCAGAATCGCCCGGGACAGGTAATAGAACTCGTCCATGTCGGCGAAGATCACCCGCTGTTTCAGCGCGTTGATCAGGTCCAGCAGTTCACGCACCGACACGGGCACCTTGGCGGCGCGCATCTCATTGAACAGGTTAAGCAGCATGGCAATCGCCCTCGCTCTTGTTAAACGAAGAGGATCAGCGTGTGCCGCGACGGCTCATGAACGCCAGGCGCTCGAGCAATTGCACGTCCTGTTCGTTCTTGACCAGGGCACCGGCCAGCGGCGGGATGGCCTTGGTCGGATCACGCTCGCGCAGCACCGCTTCGCCGATGTTGTCGGCCATCAGCAGCTTGAGCCAGTCCACCAGTTCGGAAGTGGAAGGCTTTTTCTTCAGGCCCGGCACCTTGCGCACATCGAAGAACACGTCCAGCGCTTCGCTGACCAGGTCTTTCTTGATGTCCGGGTAATGCACATCGACGATTTTTTGCAGGGTGGTGCGGTCGGGGAAGGCGATGTAATGGAAGAAGCAGCGGCGCAGGAACGCGTCCGGCAGTTCTTTTTCGTTGTTGGAGGTAATGATGATGATCGGGCGCTGCTTGGCCTTGATGGTTTCATCGGTCTCGTAAACGTAGAACTCCATCTTGTCGAGTTCTTGCAGCAGGTCATTGGGGAACTCGATGTCGGCCTTGTCGATCTCGTCGATCAGCAGAATCACCCGCTCTTCGGACTCGAATGCCTCCCAGAGCTTGCCCTTTTTCAGGTAGTTGCGTACGTCATGGACCTTGTCCACCCCCAACTGCGAGTCCCGCAGGCGGCTGACCGCGTCGTACTCGTACAGGCCCTGGTGAGCTTTGGTGGTGGATTTGATGTGCCAGGTGATCAAGCGCGCGCCGAAGGACTCGGCCAGTTGTTCGGCCAGCATGGTCTTGCCGGTGCCCGGCTCGCCCTTGACCAGCAACGGCCGTTCCAGGGTGATGGCGGCGTTGACGGCCAGCTTCAGGTCATCGGTGGCCACGTAGGCGCTGGTGCCTTCGAACTTCATCTGCAATTCCTCGAACGGTGCCGCCGGCCTGGATGAGGCAGGGCGCGCGAAATAAATGTCGTGCCCGACTATAACGCGACGCCCCGCCGACTGTGAACGCAGACGCTGTATTCAGTCTCTGAATGGAGCGTCACATGTTGACTCAGTCTGGGCCGCTTGCCAGTATTGCATATCGCCAATTTGGCGATATGTTTGGCATATGTCGACTAAATATCGATTCAGAGATACATACCGCATTCAGCTACGCGAAAGGGATCACCCGCCGCCCCATGTCCACCTTACCGGTGGCGGGTTGGACGTGGTGCTGAGCCTGGAAACCGTCGAAGTGATGATGGGTCGGGCGCCGCCGCTGATCATCAAGGAAGCGCTGGACTGGGTCAGCTCCCATCAAGTGCAACTGTTGGAGGATTGGAAACGATGTTACCCATGAAACGGCCGAGGCTCTTGTCCGTGCAGGCCTTGTTGCCATTCAGTCTGGCACTGACGTTTATTGACGGGCAGCAACTGACGCTGGACTTGAGCGCCGATGTGCAACGTTACCCGGGCTTGCAGCCTTTGCTTGAAGAGGGTGCGTTTGGGGGCGCAACGCTGGGCGACGATGGCTGGAGCGTCGAGTGGCCCGAACTGGATATCCAGATCGGGGCCGATACCTTGTATCTGGACGCGTTGGCACAGAACGCCGTGGATGAAAATACCCGTATCTTCATCGACTGGCGCGCCCGCACCGGCCTGCCGTTGAACAAGGCGGCGCAAGCATTGGGGGTCAGCGCACGCAGCATCAGTCGTTACAGCAGTGGTCGTGAGGCGGTGCCGCGTTCATTGGCCCTGGCGTGCCTGGGCTGGGACTCGCTGCAGCGCGCGACGGCAACAGCGGCGGCAGAACAGACGGGCCGCTATACCGTCACGCGTAAACCCTAATCGGCCGAAGGCGCCGGTTGCTCATAGCGGGCGTTGAAGGCCTGGACGAAACCGTTGCGCAAGATCTGCAGGAAGGCTTCGAAGGCCCCGATGTCCTGTTGATGGACATTGCCGCTGAGTTCTACCCGCGTGGCGAACTGGTTCTTGCGCTGATTTTTAAGGGCCATTTCGCCCGTGCCGACGAGCGCTTCCCAGACCGAACGGAAGATGTTCTTGTTCTTGTTTTCCACGTCCTGTTGCCAGTCGAATACATCCACATCACGCAGCAACGGTTTGATGTAGCCGCTGAGTTTGGCGTTGTCGGCTTCTGCCTCGATCACCAGGTCGCCATGGCCTGCATTGAAATCGAATTTGCCATAGGCCGCTGCGAAATCATTGAGGCGCTTGAGTTCGATGTTCGTGGCGCGCAGGCGGAAGTCGAAATCTTCAAAGTTGCTCAGCGGATCGAAAGTGGCCTGCATTTCCAGCGGGGCATGTTCGGCCACCAGGGCCTTGCCCTCGAAGCGGGCGTCGCGCTTGCCTTTGGTGTCGACCACGTTGGTCAGGTTATAGACGCTGGCATTGACGTCGGTAGCTCGCAGGTTGACCGGCGGTTTTGAATTGAAATTACGGAAGGTGACCTTGCCGTCATTGATCCGCACTTCGTTGAGGGTGATGGGCAACAACTTGCTCAGCTGCTCGCGCCAGTTGGTGCCCTGGCCGGTCTGAGAGTTCTGCCGGTTGGCCCCACCGTCGACGAAGTTGACTTCGGGACGGGTGAATTGCGCCTCGGCCACCACCGCATGGTCGTACCACAGCGAATGCCAGCTCACGGACAGGTCGATCAACGGCGCATCGACGAACGGCACCGGGACCTTGCCGTCGACCTTGACGATTTTCAGGCCGTTGATCCGGTAGGCCCCGCGCCAGGGCGCCAGGTCCACATCGGCGATCTGGCCGCGGTAGTCGCCCATGTCGGCCAGTTTGTCGTTCAGGTAATCGCGTACCAGGTAGGGCAGGGTGAAGTGCAGGACCACCAGCACCGCAACGGTGGCGGCGAAGACCCACAGTGGCCAGCTGTATCGACGCTTCATGTCAGTCAGTCTCCAACCTTGATAAAGCCATTGACTGTTGCGACAGCTGGAACGTTCGCTGCAACTGGACGCCCAAGGGCAACAGGCATACCTTTAAACGCTAAATTCCCGCTGCATCAAGGACCCAGTCATGAGCCGTATTTACGCTGACAACGCCCATTCCATCGGCAATACGCCACTGGTGCAGATCAACCGAATCGCCCCGCGTGGCGTGACCATCCTGGCCAAGATCGAGGGGCGTAACCCGGGGTATTCGGTCAAGTGCCGGATCGGCGCGAACATGATCTGGGACGCTGAAAGCTCCGGCAAGCTCAAGCCCGGCATGACCATCGTCGAGCCGACCTCGGGCAACACCGGTATCGGCCTGGCGTTCGTGGCCGCCGCCCGTGGCTACAAGCTGATGCTGACCATGCCGGCGTCCATGAGCATCGAGCGGCGCAAGGTGCTCAAGGCCCTGGGCGCGGAGCTGGTGCTCACTGAACCGGCCAAGGGTATGAAGGGGGCCATCGAAAAAGCCGCGGAGATTTTGGCCAGCGATCCCGCCAAATACTTCATGCCGCAGCAGTTCGATAACCCGGCGAACCCGGCTATCCACGAAAAAACCACTGGCCCGGAAATCTGGAACGACACCGACGGCGCGGTGGATGTGCTGGTGGCAGGTGTGGGCACCGGTGGAACCATTACCGGGGTCTCGCGGTATATCAAGAACACCTGTGGCAAACCGATCTTGTCGGTGGCGGTGGAGCCTGAGGTTTCACCGGTGATTACCCAGGCGATGGCGGGGCAGGAGATCAAGCCAAGCCCTCATAAAATCCAGGGGATCGGCGCTGGTTTTGTGCCGAAAAACCTCGATCTGTCGATGGTCGATCTGGTCGAGCGGGTCTCCGATGAAGAGTCCAAGGCCATGGCCCTGCGTTTGATGCACGAGGAGGGAATTCTCTGCGGGATTTCCTGTGGTGCGGCAATGGCCGTGGCCGTTCGCCTGGCGGAAAAACCGGAAATGCAGGGCAAGACCATCGTGGTGATCCTGCCGGATTCGGGCGAGCGGTATCTGTCGAGCATGTTGTTCAGTGATTTGTTTACCGAGCAGGAGACTCAACAGTAACGGTGAATGGATTGTTGTAGTCAAACGCTGCTGTGGCGAGGGAGCAAGCACTCTCGCTACAGAGCAGCTAAACAGGTTTGAAAAGGACTTTGACCCGCGTCAGCCAACGTTCAGCTGACGCATGTTAAGAAGGGCATTGTTGCGCAATTCTCAACAGTGAATGTTGTACCTGGCGGTTTTTTACCTGGGTGAAGACATTTAACATTCCGCCGCTATGTCGGGCTGTTGGCGCTGCGCAAATTTGCTTTTGGACAAGGAGTTGAAAATGAGCGTTTCGTTTGTCGCCAAGGCCTCGGTAGTGCTGCTGTTTCTAGGCAGCACGCTTTATGTGCACTTGCGTGGCAAGGCGCGTTTGCCGGTATTGCGCCAGTTCGTCAACCATTCGGCATTGTTCGCTCCCTACAACGCCTTGATGTACCTGTTCTCCAGCGTGCCCTCCAAACCTTATCTGGACCGCAGCAAGTTCCCCGAACTGGATGTGCTGAAGGATAACTGGCAAGTCATTCGCGACGAGGCCATGCATCTGTTCGACGAGGGGTATATCCGTGCGGCTGAAAAGAACAATGACGCCGGCTTCGGCTCGTTCTTCAAGAAAGGCTGGAAGCGCTTCTACCTAAAGTGGTACGACGAACCGCTGCCGTCGGCCGAATTGCTGTGCCCCAGGACCGTCGCGCTGGTCAAGGGGATTCCCAATGTCCGGGGCGCGATGTTTGCCCTGCTGCCGGGCGACAGCCACTTGAATCCCCATCGAGATCCGTTCGCCGGTTCCCTGCGCTATCACCTGGGGCTGTCTACACCCAATTCCGACAACTGCCGAATCTTCGTCGACGGTCAGATCTATGCCTGGCGCGACGGTGAAGACGTGATGTTCGATGAAACCTATGTGCATTGGGTCAAGAACGAAACCCCACAAACCCGCGTGATCCTGTTCTGCGACGTCGAGCGGCCATTAAATGGCCAGATGATGACTCGCCTCAACCGCGCTATCAGCGCCTTCCTGGGCCGCGCCACCGCTCCACAGAACCTTGACGACGAACGTGTCGGTGGCATCAACCGGGCCTACGCCTGGAGCAAGTCATTCAGCGACGGCATCAGCGGTCGGGTCAAGCAATGGAAACGCAAGCACCCCAAGGCGTATCGAGTGATGCGGCCAGTGCTGGCGGTGGCGGTGCTGACGGCGCTCGGTTATTGGTTGTTCGGTTAAGCATTGCGAAACATCGAGCGCTGATCATCATTGGGCTGGTGTTCGTGTTTCGTAAAATTGGCTGACCGGTAGGGGCTCGCTGACTGAACAACCTATCGCGGGCACGCCTTGCTCCCACAGGTTATGTGCAGTCCTTGTGGGAGCAAGGCGCCGCGCCGATGGACTACCGGGCAGACGCGGCAACCGGTTTCGCCGTCCCAGGCTTCAACACCAGCCACAGCGCCACCGCAATCAACACCCCGCCATACAGATGCGCCATCCCCAACGGCTCACCCAGCAGCAACGCCCCCCACAGCACGCCGAACGGCGGGATCAGGAAGGTCACGGTCATGGATTTGACCGGGCCGATGGAACTGAGCAGGCGGAAATAAAGGATGTACGCCAGCGCGGTACACACCAGGCCCAAGCCCAGCAATGACAGCCACACATTCCAACCCCCCCAACTGGCCGGCGGCTGGCTGATGGCGCTGTAACCGAACAGCGGCAGCAGAAATACCGTAGCGCCGAACATGCTGCCCAGGGCCGAGAGACGGCTGTCCAGCCCACCCTGATGATCGAGCCAGCGGCGGGTGAGGAAACCGGCAAAGCCGTAGCACGTGGTGGCCAGCAGGCAGGCGAGGGCGCCCGTCAGCAATTGCAGGTCGAAGGCCACCGGGCCGGCGCCGGTCAGGATGCCGACGCCTAAAAGCCCCAGGAATACGCCGCAGACCTTGGCCGCCGTGAGTTGTTCGCTAAAAAACAGCCCGCCGATCAACACCCCCATCAGCGGTGTCGTGGCATTGAATATCGCCGAGTAACCGGCCGGCAATACCTGGGCGGCCAGCGAGTAAAAAGTCGCCGGGATGCCGGAGTTGATCAAACCCAGCGCCATCACGACTTTCAGCTTGCCGCGAAAATTCCAGTCGACGCGCATCAGCGTCAGAATCACCAGAAGCCCGACGAAGGCGATGGACACGCGAAAAAATGCAGTGGGGATTGTGCCAATGACGGGGGCGATAATGCGCATGAACAGGAAGCTCGCGCCCCAGATGGCGGCCAGTGACAGCATACGCAGGATATCGACGGGCTTCACAAGTGCTTCCTTCTTTTGGTCTTGTCCGCGGTGAAGCCCCCCTGTAGGCGGTGTCTCGTTCGAGCATGGCGCGGACTATCTCGGCATGGGGCTGAGCATAGAGCTACGCCTGGGACGGCTCCACCGAAAAATCGACAGCGATCTTTTTAGTCACAGGTCGGACAGCGACGAGCAGAATTTAGCCTTGAGTCTTAACGACTCACCATTGATTTATCTTTCGCCGGGCTGAGCAGCGACCACACCGGCACTGCCGCACGGATCGGGTCGCAAGTGTCGCCGCCCTTAAAGACCGATGGCAATGGTTGCGTTGCCGCGCGATTGGCCTCTAAGCTCAGTCGCCAATAACAAGCATGACCCGCCGAGGTTTACCCTATGCCGCAACCATGGCCCGCCACCGATATCGCCCGTTCGATCCTCGAAGGTTTCGACGATTATCGTGAGCATTTCCGGCAGATCACCGATGGTGCCCGCGCCCGGTTCGAGCAGGCCCTGTGGCAGGAGGCGCAAGTGGCTTCGGCAGCGCGCATCAATTTGTATGAAGAAAAGGTCTTCGAAACCATCGGCCATTTGCGCGAGGCATTCGACGCTGAGTCGCTGATGGATGTCAGTTGCTGGCCGCTGGTCAAAAGCGCCTACATCAGCCTGATCGACTTGCGCTTTGACGATGAGCTGTCGGAAACCTGGTACAACTCGATCTTCTGTGGGCTGTTCAGCCATGACCTGATCAGCGACGGCTGCATGTTTATCCACACCACCCGGCCCAGCCTGCGCCGGGCCCGCGCAGCCCAGACCCGCACCTACAAACCCCAGGGGCAGCTGGACCGGATGCTGGCGAGCATCTTCGCCGATTACCGTTTCAGTGAGGATTACGCCGACTTGCCGGGCGACCTGCAGCGCCTCGAAGCCCAACTGCGGGAGAACCTGCCGGATTGGGTCTGCAAGGACCCGGAGCTGATCGTGGAGTTGTTTTCTTCGGTGCTCTATCGCAACAAGGGCGCCTACCTGGTGGGCCGGATCTACACCCGTGACGACCAATGGCCGCTGGTGATTCCGCTGCTGCACCGCGAAGGCCGGGGCATCCAGATCGACGCGCTGATCACCGACGAGGCGCAGGTGTCGATCATCTTCTCGTTTACCCGCTCGTACTTCATGGTGGACGTGCCGGTGCCGGCGGAATTCATCGGCTTTCTCAAGCGCATTTTGCCGGGCAAGCACATCGCCGAACTGTACACGTCCATCGGTTTCTACAAGCACGGCAAGTCCGAGTTCTACCGGGCGTTGATCAATCACCTGGCGAACACCGACGACCAGTTCATCATGGCCCCCGGCGTGCGCGGCATGGTCATGAGCGTATTCACGCTGCCGGGTTTCAACACCGTATTCAAGATCATCAAGGACCGTTTCTCACCGTCGAAAAACGTCGACCGCGCCACGGTGATCGAAAAATACCGCCTGGTGAAAAGTGTCGACCGGGTCGGGCGCATGGCCGATACCCAGGAATTCGCCGATTTCCGCTTTCCCCTGAGCAAGTTCGAGCCGGCGTGCCTGGAGGAACTGCTGCAAGTGGCGTCCTCCACGGTGTCGGTGGAAGGCGATACGGTGCTGATCCGCCACTGCTGGACCGAACGGCGCATGACCCCGCTGAACCTCTACCTGGAAAACGCCAACGAAGCCCAGGTGCGCGAGGCGCTGGAAGACTATGGCCTGGCCATCAAACAACTGGCGGCGGCCAATATCTTCCCCGGCGACATGTTGCTCAAGAACTTCGGCGTGACCCGCCACGGCCGCGTGGTGTTCTACGATTACGACGAAATATGCTTCCTGACCGAAGCCAACTTCCGCCACATCCCACAACCTCGCACGCCGGAAGACGAAATGGCCTCCGAGCCTTGGTATTCCATCGGCCCGCTGGATGTGTTCCCCGAAGAGTTTCCACCGTTCCTGTTCGCCGACGCGGGGCAGCGCAAGCTGTTCGACCAGTTGCACGGCGAGTTGTACAACGCCGATTACTGGAAAGGGCTGCAAGAAGTGATTCGGGCGGGCAAGGTGATTGACGTGTTCCCGTATCGGCGCAAAGACCTGGGTAACGAATAGCGGGGCAATGCTTAGTGGGAGCAAAGCTTGCTCGCGATGCGGGCGCCTCGGTTCCCCGGGAGACCGCGTCATCTTCATCGCGGGCAAGCCTTGCTCCCACATGTGCGCAAATCTGCGACAATCGCCCCCTGCACAAACCGACGACCCTTGCGTAACCTGATGACTGACCAATTCCCCGCTATCGACAAACTGCTGAAAAACCTCGATCACGCCATGCTCGCCGACCGTCACCGGTTGCGGCGTCAGTTGCTCGAGCTGCGCAAGAAACCCGACGAGGCCAAGCTGGGCCAGTGGGTGACGCGCATGCAGGCCTCGTGCGATCAGGTGCTGGCGCGCAAGGCCAGCCTACCGGTGATTCGGTACGACGACAATTTGCCGATCGCCGCCAAGCGCGACGAAATCAAGGAGGCGTTGCTCAAGCATCAGGTGCTGATCATTGCCGGTGAAACCGGTTCGGGTAAAACCACACAATTGCCGAAAATCTGCCTGGAAATCGGTCGCGGCCAGCATGGGTTGATCGGCCATACCCAGCCGCGCCGGATCGCCGCTCGCAGCGTGGCCAGCCGTGTGGCCGACGAACTGGCGACGCCGTTGGGGGCGCTGGTGGGTTATCAGGTGCGCTTCGAGGATCAGAGCGACGCCAACACCCTGATCAAACTCATGACCGACGGCATCCTGCTGGCCGAGACCCAGAACGACCGCTACCTCGAGCGCTACGACACGATCATCGTCGACGAAGCCCACGAGCGCAGCCTGAACATCGACTTCCTGCTCGGCTACCTCAAGACCCTGCTGCCGCGTCGCCCGGACCTCAAAGTCATCATCACCTCGGCGACCATCGACCTGGAGCGCTTCTCCAAACACTTCGATGACGCGCCGATCGTGGAAGTCTCGGGCCGCACTTTTCCAGTAGAAACCTGGTATCGCCCGCTGACCCTGGAGCAGGACGAGGAGGGCAACCGGGTCGAGGACGATCTGACCGTCGACCAGGCGATCCTCGCGACCCTCGATGAAATAGCCGCCTTTGAGCGCAGCGAGCGCCGCAGCCCTGGCGATGTGCTGGTGTTCCTGCCGGGCGAGCGGGAGATTCGCGACGCGGCGGAGATGCTGCGCAAGGCCCAGCTCAAGCACACCGAAATTTTGCCGCTGTATGCGCGCCTGTCGCCGGCCGAACAGCAGCGGATCTTCCAGTCCCACCCAGGCCGTCGCGTGGTGCTGGCGACCAACGTCGCCGAAACCTCGCTCACCGTGCCGGGCATCCGCTACGTGATCGACAGCGGCACCGCGCGCATCAGCCGCTACAGCTATCGCGCCAAGGTCCAGCGCCTGCCCATCGAAGCCATTTCCCAGGCCAGCGCCAACCAGCGCAAGGGTCGATGTGGGCGGGTCGAGCCGGGGATTTGCGTGCGCTTGTACAGCGAAGAGGATTTCCTCGGCCGGCCGGAATTCACCGACCCAGAGATCCTGCGCACCAACCTGGCGGCGGTGATTTTGCAGATGTTGCACCTTCGCCTGGGGGAGATCACCGACTTTCCGTTCATCGAACCGCCGGATGGCAAGGCGATCAGCGACGGTTTCAACCTGCTGCAAGAGTTGTCGGCGGTGGACCGCAACAGTCAGCTGACCCCGCTGGGTCGCCAGTTGGCGCGCTTGCCGGTGGACCCGCGCATGGGGCGCATGCTGCTGGAAGCGGCGAAGCTGGGCAGCCTGCAGGAAGTGTTGATTGTCGCCAGCGCCATGTCGATCCAGGACCCGCGCGAGCGGCCGCCAGAACGCCAACAGGCCGCCGACCAGGCCCACGCCCAATGGAAGGATCCGGACTCGGATTTCGCCGGGCTGGTCAACCTGTGGCGCGGGTTCGAAGAGCAGCGCCAGGCCCTGACCGCCAGCCCGCTGCGCAATTGGTGCCGCAAGCATTTCCTCAACTACCTGCGGCTGCGCGAATGGCGCGATTCTCATCGCCAGTTGAGCTTGATCTGCCGAGACATGCAACTGAGCCTCAATAAAGAGCCCGCCGATTTCCCCAAGCTGCACAAAGCGGTGCTCTCGGGCCTGCTGAGCCAGATCGGCCAGAAAACCGAAGATGGCGACTACCTTGGCGCCCGTCAACGACGGTTCTGGGTTCACCCGTCGTCGGGCCTGGGCAAGAAGCGTCCGCAGTGGTTGATGGCCGCCGAACTGGTGGAAACCACCAAGCTGTACGCGCGCATGGTCGCCAAGATCGAACCGGACTGGATCGAACCGCTGGCCGGGCACCTGATCAAGAAAAACCACTTCGAACCCCATTGGGAGAAGAAGCGCGGGCAAGTGGTGGCGTATGAGCAGATCACCCTGTTCGGGCTGATTGTGGTCGGTCGCCGGCCGGTGCATTACGGGCCGGTCGATCCGGTGGTGTCGCGGGAGCTGTTCATCCGCGAGGCACTGGTGCGTGGCGAGATCCAGTCCAAGGCCAAATGCCTGAGCGCCAATACCAAGCTGCTGGAACAACTCGACGAGTTGGAAGCCAAGGCTCGCCGCCGAGACATTCTGGCGGATGAGCAAACCCTGTTCGCGTTCTACGATGCGCGCTTGCCGGCCGAGATCCACCAGACTGCGACGTTCGACAGTTGGTACCGGATCAACAGCCAGAAAGACCCGCAACTGCTGATCATGCGCGAAGAAGATGTGCTGGTCCGCGAGGCCAGTGAAGTCACCGCAGCGTACTATCCTGACACGTTGCGTGTCGGCGACCTGACCTTGCCGTTGAGCTACCACTTCGAGCCCAACCACCCTCGTGACGGTGTGACCTTGCGGGTTCCGGCGCCGTTGTTGCCGATGCTACCGCCGGAGCGCCTGGAATGGCTGGTGCCCGGGATGATCGAGGCTAAGTGCATCGCCCTGGTGCGCAACCTGCCCAAGGCCCTGCGCAAAAACTTCGTGCCGGTGCCGGACTTCGTCAAGGCCGCGCTGCAACGCATCACTTTCGCCGAGGGCTCCTTGCCACAATCGTTGGGCCGCGAACTGCTGCGTATGACCGGGGCGCGGGTCAGCGACGAAGCGTGGGCCGAAGCCGCGCAACAGGTGGAAAGCCATCTGCGCATGAACCTGGAAATCGTCGACGGTCAGGGCAAGTTCCTCGGCGAGGGGCGTGACCTGGCCGAGCTCACTGCGCGGTTTGCCGAAGCCAGCCAGGCCGCCTTGGCCGTGCCGCAGACCGCGAAAAGCCAGGATCCAGTAGAGGCGAAGATTTTCGCGCCGGTGGCTGAGAAAACCCAACAGAAGATCGCCGGGCTGTCGATGACGGTCTACCCGGCGCTGGTGGAAGAGGGCGGTGTGGTCAAGGAAGGGCGTTTCCCGACGCCGGCCGAAGCCGAGTTCCATCATCGCCGCGCTTTGCAGCGGTTGTTGATGCAGCAACTGGCTGAGTCGGCCAAATTCCTGCGCGGCAAGCTGCCGGGGCTGACGGAATTGGGCCTGCTGTACCGCGAACTGGGGCGCATCGACAGCCTGGTGGAAGACATCCTGCTGGCCAGCCTCGACAGTTGTGTGCTGGAAAGTGAGGCGAGCCTGCCCCGCGACGGCGCGGCGCTGGCTTCACTGGCCGAGCGCAAGCGCGGCGCCTGGACCGAACACGCCGAGCGTCTGGCGAAGCTGACCCTGGACATCCTCAAGCTCTGGCACAGCCTGCAAAAACGCTTCAAGGGCAAGATCGATCTGGCCCAGGCCGTGGCCCTGAACGACATCAAGCAGCAACTCGGCCATCTGGTGTACCCGGGCTTCGTGCGCGAAACCCCACATCAATGGCTCAAGGAGCTGCCGCGCTACCTCAAGGCCATCGAACAGCGCTTCGAGAAGCTGGGCAGCCAGGTGCAGAAGGACCGGGTCTGGAGCGGCGAACTGTCGAATCTCTGGGCCCAATACCAGACCCGCGCCAGCAAGCACGTCCAGGAAGGCAAGCGTGATCCGCAACTGGAGCTGTACCGCTGGTGGCTGGAAGAATACCGGGTGTCGCTGTTTGCCCAGCAACTGGGCACCAAGGTGCCGATCTCGGATAAGCGTTTGAGCAAGCAGTGGAGTCTGGTGGAGGCTTGATGCACAAGCCCGTTCCCACAGGGTTTTGTGTTGTAACTCACTGAGAATGGGCCAAACGCCAGCGTTTATGGCAAACTTCGCGCCTATAAATGCCGGCCCCGTGGTTTTGAGCTTCACTGCCTCGGGCGGATCGGAATAAAGCGATGCCAGGTCTGCTTTCCCGGGATGGGAAAAGACCTTTGTGTGTTGGTACGTCGGTGCCAATGCTTTCTGCCTGAACAGATCAGAGACACGACCATGCATAACGTCGTCATCAGCGGCACCGGCCTGTACACCCCGGCCAACAGCATCTCCAACGAAGAGCTGGTGCAGTCTTTCAATGCCTACGTCGCACAGTTCAATGCCGACAACGCCGAGGCCATCGAGCGCGGTGAAGTCGAGGCATTGACCGAATCCAGTGTGGCGTTCATCGAAAAAGCCTCCGGCATCAAGAGCCGCTTTGTCATGGACAAGGACGGCATCCTCGACCCGCAACGCATGACACCGCGCCTACCCGAGCGCTCCAATGAAGAGTGGTCGGTGCTCTGCGAAATGGCCATCGGCGCCGCGAAACAGGCGCTGGAACGCGCTGGCCGGACCGCCGCCGACATCGACGGCGTGATCGTCGCCTGTTCCAACCTGCAGCGCCCGTATCCGGCCGTTGCCATCGAGGTCCAGGAAGCCCTGGGGATCGAAGGCTTCGGTTTCGACATGAACGTGGCCTGTTCTTCGGCGACTTTCGGCATCCAGGCGGCGGCCAACAGCGTGCAGTTGGGCCAGGCCCGGGCGATCCTGATGGTCAACCCCGAAGTGTGCACCGGCCATCTGAACTTCCGCGACCGCGACAGCCACTTCATCTTCGGCGATGCGGCCACTGCCGTGATCATCGAACGGGCTGACCTGGCGACTTCGCCGTATCAGTTCGACGTGGTCAGCACCAAGCTGCTCACCAAGTTCTCCAACAACATCCGCAATAATTTCGGCTTCCTCAACCGCGCTGCGCAAGAGGGTATCGGCGCGCGGGACAAGCTGTTTGTCCAGGAAGGCCGCAAGGTATTCCGCGATGTCTGCCCAATGGTGGCCGAGCTGATCGGTGCTCACCTGGAAGAAAACCAGCTGAACGTCGGCGACGTGAAGCGCTTCTGGTTGCACCAGGCCAACCTGAGCATGAACCATCTGATCGTGCGCAAGCTGCTGGGGCGTGAAGCCACCGAAGCGGAAGCCCCGGTCATCCTCGACAGCTACGCCAACACCAGTTCGGCCGGTTCGGTGATCGCGTTCCACAAATACCAGGACGACTTGCCCAGCGGCTCGGTGGCGGTACTCAGCTCGTTTGGCGCCGGGTATTCGATTGGCAGCGTGATTTTGCGCAAGCACTGATCGAGCCTGGTTCAGCTTGTTGTGGCGAGGGAGCAAGCTCCCTCGCCACAACGGCATCACCCGTCCACCAGGCAATAGGGCGTTGAATGACCGTCAACGACGACGCACAACTGCTCCAACGCCTCTTGGCCGGGGAGCAGCAAGCCTATAAGCAACTGGTCAGCACCTACCAGGGGCCGATGCGCGCGGTGGCCTATGCCATTGTCGGCAGTCGCCATGCCGACGAAGTGGTGCAGGACGCGTGGCTGTCTGTGGTGCGCAATCTCGGTGGTTTCCAGGGGCGCTCCAGTCTCAAGACCTGGCTGCTGACCATCACCGCCAACGCCGCCAAGGGTCGCTACAAGCAGAACCGTCGGGAGGTGCTGCTCGATGATCTCCCGTCACCCCACGGCACGTTGGGCGATGATCGCTTCGCCGCCGATGGCCATTGGCTGCTGGCGCCGTTCGCCTGGCACCAGGACACACCGGAGGCGCTGCTCACCGAAAGCGAGCTGCGCGATTGCCTTGAACACACCCTGCTCAACCTGTCGCAACTGCAAAGTAGCGTGTTGACGCTGCGTGAACGCCAGGGCCTGGAGCTGGAAGACATCTGTAATCTTCTGGGTATCTCGCTCTCCAATGTGCGAGTACTGCTGCATCGCGCCCGGCTGAAGGTTTTCGCGACCGTTGAACATTTCGAGGAGACCGGCGAATGCTGACCTGTAAGGAGCAAGTGGCGCGTTCCAGCGATTATCTTGACGGGCAACTGAGCTTTCGTGAGCGCCTGATGATGCGTCATCACTTGATGTTCTGCCCCAATTGCCGGCGTTTCATCCGCCAGATGCGCCTGATGCAGGCGACCCTGAAAAAACTCCCGGAACCGCCCATTCCCGATCTGGATCACCTCGCCGAGAAACTCACTGCCGAGCGAAAAAACTCAGTCAGTAAACCCCGGTAAGCAGCCTTGGCTGCTCCAGCTGGCCGCTTGTAGCTCCCCCCTTGAAGCTTTTCCTCGGTTATTCTCTTTCGAAGCAAAAAGTTCCGTTGTCATAAAATCTTTATCTGACAGCAACCCCTCTGACACACGCCATCGCCAAGATCCCCTCCCAACACTAGCGGGCCCAGTTCCGCGTGTTTTCTAACGGCATAGACTACCAACAGGGGAATTCTTCGATGATCCGTAAGCACTTCGCAGGTTTTGCTGCTAGCGCGCTGGCGATGGCAGTAACCGCCCAGGCTTTCGCCGGCACCGTCACCACCGACGGCGCCGATATCGTGGTCAAAACCAAGGGCGGCCTGGAGGTCGCTACCACTGACAAAGAGTTCAGCTTCAAGCTCGGCGGTCGTGTGCAGATGGACTACAGCCAGTTCGACGGCATCTACACCGACAATGGTAAAACGGCCGACGCCGCTTACCTCCGCCGTGCCTTCCTGGAACTGTCCGGCGTGCTGTACACGGATTGGGCCTACACCCTCAACTACGATTTTGCTCACAACAGCGGCGACGCCGATAACGGTTACTTCGACGAAGCGTCCCTGGCCTATAACGGCTTCAAGCCGGTGTCGATCAAGGTGGGTCGTTTCGACCCTGAGTTCGGCCTGGAAAAAGCCACCAGCTCCAAGTGGGTCACGGCTCCTGAGCGTAACTCCGTCTACGACATCATGGATTGGGCCAACAGCCACCAAAACGGCCTGGGCCTGCAAGCTTCGAGCACCTTCGCCGATTCGTTCTATGCTTCGGGCGGCGTGTTCAGCAAGGACACCGACGACACCGACGGCGACAGCGTCAAGCAATTCAACGGTCGCTTCGTATTCGCACCGATGCACGACTCTGGCAATGTCCTGCACTTCGGTGTGAACGTGGCTTACCGTGATGTGTCCGACACTGCGTTCGATTCGCGCTACCGCACCCGCCTGGGCATGCGTGGCGTTGAAACCGGCGGCGGCAACGACGCCGGCTCCAACGGCAACCGTCCGGTGATGGGCGGCAGCTCCACTTCACCAGCCGGCTCGTACAAAAGTGACACCGCGTACGGCCTGGAAGCTGCTTTCGCCATGGGGCCAGCCTCGATCCAGGGTGAATACCTCCTCCGCGAAACCAAGGCTGATGACGCCGACTACGAAGACATCAAGGGCTACGGCTACTACATCCAAGGTGCCTACACCCTCACCGGTGAGTCCCGTGGCTATAAAATCGGCAAGTTTGACGCGATCAAACCTCAGAACAAATCCATCGGCGCCTGGGAACTGTTCTATCGCTTCGACAACCTCACCGTCGAAGACGACAACGTCACCAGTTCCACTTCGACCCGTCAGGTGGGCGATGCCGAAGCCAAGGTGCACAACCTGGGCGTGAACTGGTACGCCAACGAAGCGGTGAAAATCTCCGGCACGTACGTCAAGACCACGACCAAAAACGTGACCAACGCGAACGGTGACGACGAGGGTGATGGTTTTGTTGTTCGCGCCCAGTACGTGTTCTAAATCGCGCTGAATTGATACATAGCTTTTCCTTCATCCGTTAAAGCTCCTTTTTAACCCCGCCACCGGCGGGGTTTTTTTATGCCTGCCCGGTCAGGATCGGCGATACTCGCACCATCCACATTCTGGATATCGGGGAACTGCATGCCGCTTCATGTTTTGGACAGCCTGTCCGCCATCGCGCCTCAAGAGTGGGACGCGCTGGTGCCCGCCAATCAACCTTTCCTGCGCCATGCCTTCCTGAGCAGCCTGGAAGACAGCGCCAGCCTGGGCCCGCATTCCGGCTGGCAGCCCGAACATTTGCTGCACATTGAAGAAGGCCGTTTACTGGCGGCATTGCCCAGTTACCGCAAGTGGCACTCCTACGGCGAATACGTGTTCGATCACGGCTGGGCCGACGCCTGTGCCCGGGCCGGGATCGACTATTACCCCAAGCTGCTGACGGCAGTGCCGTTCAGTCCGGTCAGTGGGCCGCGGCTGCTGGCCGCTCGCGTGGAGGACGGCCTGGAGCTGCTCGGCAGCCTGCCGGGTTACCTGGAAATCGAAGCGCTTTCCAGCGCCCACATTAACTTCACAGACACCTTCACCGATGCAGCGCTGGCCGGGCAACCGGGCTGGTTGCAGCGCATCGGCTGCCAGTACCACTGGCAGAATCGCGGTTATCGAGACTTTCAGGATTTTCTCGACGTGCTCAGTTCCCGCAAGCGCAAGCAGATGCGCAAGGAGCGTGAACAAGTGGCGGGGCAGGGCATCGAGTTCCAATGGCTTGAAGGTCATCAACTGGACCAGGCACAGTGGGATTTTGTCTACGCCTGTTACGCCAACACTTACGCCGTGCGTCGACAGACGCCGTACCTGACCCGGACGTTTTTCAGCCTGTTGGCCGAACGCATGCCCGAGGCCATTCGCGTGGTCCTGGCCAAGCAAGGTTCAAGACCGGTGGCGATGGCGTTCAGCCTGGTGGGGGGCGACAGTTTCTATGGCCGTTACTGGGGCTGCCTGGCGGAGTTCGACCGCTTGCACTTCGAGACCTGTTTCTATCAAGGCATGGATTACGCGATTGCCCACCGCTTGCAGCGTTTCGATGCCGGTGCCCAGGGCGAGCATAAATTGATACGCGGTTTCGAGCCGGTGATTACGCGCTCATGGCACTACTTGCGCCATCCGGGCCTGAAAGCGGCGGTTGAAGATTTCCTTGCCCGCGAACATGAGGGTGTGCTGGCTTATGCCGAAGAGGCGAAAACAGCACTGCCTTATCGACAGTGCTGATCCCCGCAGGCGCGACTCAGTGATTGTCCTTGCCCAACCAGCGGTACGCGATACCGCCGATGGCGGCGCCTAGCAGCGGCGCCACCCAGAACAGCCACAGTTGCTCGATGGCCCAGCCACCGACGATCAGCGCCGGACCGGTACTGCGGGCCGGGTTGACGGAGGTGTTGGTGACCGGAATCGAGATCAGGTGAATGAGCGTCAGGGCCAGGCCGATGGCAATCGGTGCCAGCCCGGCCGGAGCACGTTTATCGGTGGCGCCGAGGATGATCAGGATGAACATCGCCGTCATGACCAACTCGGTCACAAAACCGGCCGCCATTGAATACCGACCGGGCGAATGTTCACCGTAACCGTTCGATGCCAGGCCGGAAGCGGCCAGGTCGAAGCCTTCCTTGCCGCTGGCGATGAAGTAGATCAACGCGGCGGCCAGCACACCGCCAATGACCTGGGCGATGATGTAGGCCGGTAACTCTTTGGCCGGAAACCGCCCGCCCACGTACAAGCCCACCGAGACGGCCGGGTTCAGGTGGCAACCCGAGATATGGCCGATAGCGAACGCCATGGTCAACACCGTCAGGCCGAACGCCAGGGCAACCCCCAGCACACCAATCCCGGAAGCGGCCAATACAGCGCTGCCGCAGCCGCCCAACACCAGCCAGAACGTGCCCAACAATTCAGTCGCTGAACGTTTGATTAGAGACATAGGCATCCTTAATAAAAACCAGTCGTGGTAAGTCGGTTTATGCATCCTGCAGATTTACGACAGGTTCATCTCCAGAACCTGGGCTGAGTACAGCGTAGTGTCGTGACAAATCCAGCGGCCACGAAAAACCGCCAGAGTCGTGAGACTGTGGCGGTTCTGGGCGGACGTCGACGGGGGAGTATGCCGCTGTGGGGCGAGCTCAATGGCGCCTGGACAGATTTTTTCAGAAAGGCCGTGGGGCTGCACTGACCCTGCTGTTCAAACCCGGACCCCTGTGGCGAGGGAGCAAGCTCCCTCGCCACAGGTTCAGCGGTGTCAGGTAGAGATCAGTCGATCCCCACAAACCCACCCGTCTGATGCTGCCACAGGCGCGCATACAGCCCGCCATGGGCCAGCAGTTCGGAGTGGCTGCCGGTCTCGGCGATGCGGCCGTTTTCCAGCACCACCAGCCGGTCCATCCGGGCAATGGTCGAGAGACGGTGGGCGATGGCGATCACAGTCTTGCCTTGCATCAGGGTCTCAAGGCTTTCCTGGATGGCCGCCTCGACTTCCGAGTCCAGCGCTGACGTCGCTTCGTCCATGATCAGGATCGGCGCATCCTTGAGCAGCACCCGCGCGATAGCAACGCGCTGGCGCTGGCCGCCGGACAGTTTCACGCCACGCTCACCCACATGGGCATCGAAACCGCTGCGGCCTTCGGAGTCGGAGAGCAGTGGGATGAACTCATCGGCCCGGGCCTTGTGCACGGCTTCCCAAAGCTGCGCATCGGTGGCGTCGGGCTTGCCGTAAAGCAGGTTGTCGCGAATCGAACGATGCAGCAGCGATGTGTCCTGGGTGATCATGCCGATTCGCTCGCGCAGGCTTTCCTGGCTCACTTGGGCAATGTCCTGGCCGTCGATGAGAATGCGCCCACCTTGCACGTCATAGAGGCGCAGCAGCAGGTTGACCAGGGTGGATTTGCCCGCGCCGGAAGGGCCGATCAGGCCGATTTTTTCCCCAGGCTTGATGGTCAGGTTCAGGTCGCCGATCACACCGCTTTTCTTGCCATAGTGGAAATCCACATGCTCGAAGCGCACTTCACCACGGGCCACTGCCAGAGGCTTGGCCTGGTCGCGGTCGGTCACGCTGACCGGTTGGGCGATGGTTTGCAGGCCGTCCTGGACCATGCCAATGTTTTCGAAAATGCCGTTGACCACCCACATGATCCAGCCGGACATGTTGACGATACGAATTACCAGCCCGGTCGCCAGGGCAATCGCGCCAACGCTGATCATCGACTGGGTCCACAGCCACAGTGCCAGCGCGGTGGTACCGACGATCAGCAGCCCGTTCATGCTGGTGATGACCACGTCCATGCTGGTCACCACGCGGCCGGCCAGTTGGGCTTTTTCGGTCTGTTCCTGGATCGCTTCGCGAGCGTATTGCTGTTCGAACTGGGTGTGGGCAAACAGCTTCAGGGTGGTGATGTTGGTGTAGCCGTCGACGATCCGCCCCATGAGTTTGGAGCGGGCATCGGACGACACCACCGAGCGTTCCTTGACCCGTGGCACGAAATAATAGAGCGCGCCGATGTAGGCGGCGATCCAGATCAGCAGCGGGATCATTAGGTGCCAGTCGGCTTCGGCGAATAGCACCAGCGAGCTGATGGCGTAGATCAGTACGTGCCACAACGCGTCCACGGCTTGCACCGCCGAGTCGCGCAGGGAGTTGCCGGTTTGCATGATGCGCTGGGCAATGCGCCCGGCGAAGTCGTTCTGGAAGAAATTCAGGCTCTGCTTGAGCACGTAACTGTGGTTCTGCCAACGGATCAGGCTGGTCATGCCGGGGCTCAGGGTCTGATGCACCAGCAGGTCATGCAGGGCCACGAATATGGGCCGCAGGATCAGCGCCACCATCGCCATCCACGCCAACTCCACGCCGTGGACCTTGAAGAAATCCACATTTGGCGTGCCCTGGGTCAGGTCGATGATGCGGCTCAGGTAACTGAACAGCGCCACCTCGATCAGCGCGCCGATCAGGCCCACCACCAGCAGGGCGGCGAAGCTTGGCCAGACCTGTTTCAGGTAATAAGTGTAGAAGGGCAGGACGCGGTTCGGGGGTGCCGAGGTGGGGGCGTCGCGGAAGATATCGATCAGTGTTTCGAAGCGGCGATAAACCATCTGTAAATGCCCCTGGCAGGGGCTCTCCTTTTTGCTATGAGCGGCGCGGGATCACCGGCGCCGCTCAGGCTTGCCGTGTGCCTCTTCAGTCGATGCGCTTGGCCGACTTGATGAGCACAGGGTCGATCGGCACGTTTTGCATGCCTTGTTTGGTGGTGGTCTGGGAGTTGACGATGATGTCCACCACGTCCATGCCCTTGACCACTTTGGCGAAGACCGCGTAACCGGCGTCACGACCCGGGTCGAGGAACGCATTGTCGGCCACGTTGATGAAGAACTGGCTGGTGGCCGAGTCCGGATTGGACGTGCGTGCCATCGACAAGGTGCCGCGAACGTTGCGCAGGCCGTTGCTGGCTTCGTTCTTGATCGGTGCCTTGGTTTCTTTCTGTTGCATTTGCTGGGTAAAGCCGCCGCCCTGGGCCATGAAGCCTGGGATCACGCGATGGAAAATCGTGTTGTTGTAGAAGCCGCTGTCCACGTATTCAAGAAAATTCTTGGTACTGATGGGGGCCTTGACCGGGTCCAGTTCGATTTCGATCTGGCCGTTGGTGGTGTCCAGCAGGACGTGTGGCGCTTTGGTCGGCTGCGCGGCCATCAGGTTGGCGGCAAACAGGACGGAGCCGGCGACGAGGGCGATTTTTTTCAGCATGGGTTCAGTGATCCTGAGTGGTGGAGTCGGTTGCGGTCAAAAATTGGAGCAGGGTTTGATTGAAGCGTTCGGGTTGATCCAGCGGGGTAGCGTGCCGTGAATCGGCGATGACTACCAGCCGTGCATCAGGCAGCAGTTTTACATAGGCTTCTTTCAGCGCCACCGGGGTGTAGTCATGGTCGGCGCAAATGACGAGGGTAGGACAGGCGACCTGTGACAGTCGTTCCTGAACGCCCCACCCCACGACGGCATCGAAACTGGCGAGATAAGCATGTTTGTCGTTTTTTGCCCAGCGCCGGGCCATTTCCCGTCGTAACTCGCTATGTTCAGGCTTGGGGAACAACTTGGCGCCCAAGGCTTTGCCAACGCTTTCCAGGCTGAGGATGCGCATCAGACTCCAACGCTTGAACCATTGCCAAACATCGTCGGGGCGGCGGATTTTGACTTCGGGTGCGCTGTTGACGATGCACAGGCTCTTGACCAGCCCGGGTTCATCCACCGCCAGTTGAAAGGCGATCATACCGCCCATGGACCAACCGACCAGATGCACCGGGCCCAGGTTCAGGTATTCGATCAGGGCGATCAAATCGGCGCTGAAGCCTTCGATGCTGTAGCGCCCGCGGGGCTTGTCGGAGCGGCCGTGGCCCCGTACGTCCACGACGATCAGGTGGTAGTGGGCAGACAACACCGGGATCTGTTCTTCCCAATCCTGCGTGCTGGAACCCAGCCCGTGGACCAGCAGCAAGGGCGCGCCATGGCCGTACTCCTCGTAGTGCAGGTTGCAACCTTCGTGTTCGAAATAGGCCATCTGCTAAGTCCTTGTCAGGCTTGTTCTGGGGCGGCGAACGGCGCGTCCAGCGGCGCGGT
This sequence comes from Pseudomonas sp. LBUM1664, assembly GCF_059695895.1. Lineage (NCBI taxonomy): Bacteria > Pseudomonadati > Pseudomonadota > Gammaproteobacteria > Pseudomonadales > Pseudomonadaceae > Pseudomonas > Pseudomonas sp. LBUM1664. The sequence goes on from NZ_CP166791.1 coordinate 1,754,602, forward strand.
GTCGAAGGTGCGCAGCAGTTCGATAAGGATTTGCGTGGCCGGGCCCAGGGGTTTTTCCTTGTTCGAATACAAATAGAAGCTCGGGTTGCGGCTTCCACCCTTATCCAAGGGTAGACGTTTAAGCGTGCCTTCTCTCAGCTCCCGATCGATCATGTGCCGTGGCAGCCAGGCAAAGCCCAGGCCGTTGCCGACGAAGGTCGCGGCGGTAGCCAGGCTGCCGACGGTCCAGCGCTGCTCGGCGCCGAGCCAGCCAACGTCCCGGGGTTGCTGGCGACCGGAGTCACGGATGACCACTTGCAGCTGGCTTTCCAGGTCCTGGAAATTCAGTTCGCGATTGAGCCGATGCAAGGCGTGTTCGGGGTGGGCCACCGCGATGAATTCCACGTCGCTCAATTCCGTGCCCAGGTAACCGGGAATGCTGAAGCCGCTGATGGCCAGGTCCGCCACGCCTTCGAGCAGCACTTCTTCGACACCCGACAGCACTTCTTCGCGCAGCCGCACCCGACAGCCGCGGCTTTGCGGCATGAACGCCGTCAGGGCCCGCACGAGGCGGGCGGTGGGGTAGGCCGCGTCGACCACCAGGCGCACCTCCGCTTCCCAGCCTTGCTCCATGTGATGAGCCAGGTCTTCCAGTTGGCTGGCCTGTTTCACCAATTGCCGGGAGCGACGCAGCAACACGCCGCCGGCTTCGGTCAGCACGGCCTTGCGCCCGTCGATGCGCAGCAACGGCACGCCGAGCTGATCCTGCATGCGGGCCACGGTATAACTCACCGACGACTGGGAGCGATGCAGCACGTCGGCGGCCTGGGCGAAACCGCCGTGGTCCACCACGGCCTGCAAGGTTCGCCATTGATCAAGGGTCACGCGGGGCGCTTTCATATTGAGCTCCTCTTGTCCTAAGCTGGCAGCCCCTTGGTGGAGATTGCCGAATGAAGAAAATCTGTTGTGCGGTGCTGGCCCTGCTGCCGCTGACTGCGTTTGCGTACCCGATCGATGTGGAAAAACACCTTAACGGCCTGAGCATCGACTACACCGCCTATGACACAGACACCGACATCGGCTCCATCCAGGTCAATAACTACGGCACCACCGATGCGGCCTGTACTGTGGTGTTTCGCAGCGGCCCCGAAGCGCCTCGTACCCGCAAGATTGAAGTCGCCGCCGGCAAGTTCAAGAACGTCACGGCCAAGTTCAATCGCAACGTCATCAAGCTGCGCGTCGAGCTGACCTGTAAGCCGAAATAGTCCAAGGGCGGAGCAGTAAAATAACGCTTGCTCCGCTTATAAACGAAATTATCGATGCTTTACAGCAATTATTTGCGCTTTTTCATCGATATGGCCCTGTTTAATCTTCACTCCATCGACTGACAACATTTTCCGATGGAGGCTACATCCCATGTCCCGCGTTCTGATCATCGAAAGCAGTGCCCGCCAGCAAGACTCGGTTTCCCGCCAACTGACCCAAACCTTCATCAGCCAGTGGAAAACCTCGCACCCGGCCGATGAAATCAGCGTTCGCGATCTGGCGATCAACCCGGTGCCGCATCTGGACGTCAATCTGCTGGGTGGCTGGATGAAACCCGTCGAGCAGCGCAACGACATCGAAAACGCCTCGCTGGAGCGTTCCAACCAGTTGACCGATGAATTGCTGGCCGCTGACGTGTTGGTGATGGCTGCGCCGATGTACAACTTCGCCATCCCCAGCACCTTGAAAGCCTGGCTCGATCACGTGCTGCGCGCTGGTGTGACCTTCAAGTACACCCCCACTGGCCCTCAAGGCCTGCTGACGGGCAAGCGTGCCTTCGTGCTGACCGCTCGCGGTGGCATCCATGCCGGTGGCAGTACCGATCATCAGGAACCCTACCTGCGTCAGGTCATGGGCTTCATCGGTATCCACGACGTGACCTTCATCCATGCCGAAGGCATGAACCTGGGCGGCGACTTCCAGGAGAAGGGGTTGAATCAGGCCAACGCCAAACTGTCCCAGGTCGCCTGATCCGTTAATCCTCGGGTAATCGCCAGGTGGTCTAGTGACTTGGCGCTACCCTTCAAACCGTTTTGCGCATCGAACCTCCCTTGGCACTTGTTGCTCCTGAGTGCAGTAGCCCGATTGAACGCTTTAGCGAGATCGGGCTTTTTTTTGCCTGGGATTTAATCACGACACTGGAGGACCTTGTGGGAGCGAGCAGGCTCGCTCCCACAGTTTAAAACCGCTATCTTCGCCGCCATTCGAAACGAGGGGTGTATGGGCTATTTACTGTTTGTGACATTGATTCAGGCGTTTTCCTTCAGCCTGATCGGCGAATACCTGGCCGGGCATGTGGACAGTTACTTCGCGGTGCTGGTGCGGGTGCTGCTGGCCGGGCTGGTGTTCATTCCGCTGACTCGCTGGCGTCAGGTGGAGCCGTCGTTCATGCGCGGCATGCTCTTGATCGGGGCCTTGCAGTTCGGCGTGACCTACGTGTGCCTTTACCTGAGTTTCCGGGTGCTGACAGTGCCCGAGGTATTGCTTTTCACCATCCTGACGCCGCTGCACGTGACCTTGATCGAAGACGCGTTGAACCGTCGCTTCAACCCTTGGGCGCTGATTGCGGCGCTGGTGGCTGTGGCCGGTGCCGCGGTGATTCGCTACGACCGGATCAACCCGGACTTCTTCATGGGCTTCTTGCTACTGCAACTGGCCAACTTCACCTACGCGGCCGGGCAGGTGTTGTACAAACACTTGGTGGCCCGCCACCCCAGCGATCTGCCGCACTACCGGCGTTTCGGCTATTTCTACCTCGGCGCGTTGGCGGTGGCGTTGCCGGCCTTCCTGCTGTTCGGCAAGGCCAACTTCTGGCCCGAAGCACCGCTGCAATGGGGTGTGCTGGTGTTCCTCGGCCTGGTCTCCACTGCGCTGGGGCTGTACTGGTGGAACAAAGGCGCGTGCCTGGTCAACGGCGGGACACTGGCGGTGATGAACAACCTGCACGTGCCGGTGGGGCTGCTGGTCAATCTGCTGATCTGGAACCAGCACGAGGAACTGGGGCGGTTGCTGTTGGGTGGGGCGGTGATATTGGCGGCGGTGTGGATCAGCCGGTTGGGTGTGCGCCAGCCCGTGTCTTCACTCTGACCCCTGTGAGGGTTAAACCACCCGCTTCTGCGGCTCCGGAATATGACTCGCCCCCAGCACCGCCGGTAATAACCCTGAACGCAAATCCATGCCGCTTGGCTGCTGATACAGGTTCAACCCGAACTCCGGCATCACCGCCAGCAGGTAATCGAAAATATCCCCCTGGATGCGCTCGTAGTCGGTCCACGCGGTGGTGCGGGTGAAGCAGTAGATTTCCAGCGGAATGCCCTGGGCCGTGGTTTGCATCTGGCGGACCATGCAGGTCATGTTCGGCTGGATATCCGGGTGGCTCTTCAAATACGCCAGGGCATAGGCGCGGAAGGTGCCCAGGTTAGTCATCCGCCGGCGGTTGGCCGACATCGCCGCGACATTGCCCTGGGCCTCGTTCCAGGCCTTGAGTTCGGCCTGTTTGCGGCTGATGTAGTCGGTCAACAGATGAACCTGGGTCAGGCGCTGTTCTTCTTCGTCATGCAAGAAACGCACGCCGCTGGCGTCGATGAACAGGCTGCGCTTGATCCGTCGCCCGCCGGACTGCTGCATGCCGCGCCAGTTCTTGAACGACTCGGACATCAGGCGCCAGGTGGGGATCGAGACTATGGTCTTGTCGAAATTCTGCACCTTGACCGTGTGCAGCGTGATGTCCACCACGTCACCGTCGGCGCCCACCTGGGGCATCTCGATCCAGTCGCCGACCCGCAGCATGTCGTTGCTGGTCAGCTGCACGCTGGCGACGAACGACAGCAAGGTGTCCTTGTAGACCAACAGGATCACCGCCGACATCGCACCTAGGCCCGAGAGCAGCAGCAATGGCGAGCGGTCGATCAGGGTGGCGACGATGATGATTGCGCCGAATACGTACAGCACCATCTTCGTCAGTTGCACATAGCCTTTGATCGAGCGGGTGCGCGCGTGCTCGGTGCGGGCGTAGACATCCAGCAGGGCGCTGAGCAGGGCACTGAAGGTCAGCACCATGAACAGAATGGTGAACGCCAGGGCGACATTGCCCAGGAAAATCAGGCTGGTCTTGCTGAGCTCCGGCACCAGGTGCAGGCCGAACTGGATGATCAGCGACGGCGTCGTCTGCGCCAGGCGATGGAGGACTTTGTTCTGACGCAGGTCGTTAATCCAATGCAGGGCCGGTTGACGAGCGAGCAACTTGGCGCCGTGCAGGATCAAGTAGCGCGCCACGCGTCCGAGCACCAAGGCAATGACCAGCAGCAACATCAGGGCGAGGCTGGAATGCAGGAGCGGGTGCTGGTCAAGGGCACCCCAGAGGTCTTGCATGTTGACCCAGAGCTGTTTGATATCCATGGACGAAACGGTTCTTCTATAAATACGCGATGGGCCGATTAGAGCATTTAAGCCTGTCCAAGTGACCGTTGATGGTAAATCGGCGGCAAAAAAAGCGACTGATTGTCGCCGTTTGCATAAAGAAACTCGGCCTTCGCGCTCGAAACCGTTACCCTATGCAGCTGTTTTTTTGCATTTCTTCGAGGTAGCACCCGTGTTTTCCCAATTCGCCCTGCACGAACGCCTGCTCAAAGCCGTGGCCGAGCTTAAATTTGTCGAGCCAACGCCGGTGCAGGCAGCGGCTATTCCGCTCGCGCTCCAGGGGCGTGACCTGCGGGTGACGGCGCAAACCGGTAGCGGCAAGACCGCTGCGTTCGTGCTGCCGATCCTCAACCGCCTGATCGGCCCGGCCAAGGTCCGCGTCAGCATCAAGACCCTGATTTTGCTGCCAACCCGTGAGCTGGCCCAGCAGACCTTGAAGGAAGTGGAGCGCTTCTCGCAGTTCACCTTCATCAAGTCCGGCCTGATCACCGGCGGTGAAGACTTCAAGGTCCAGGCCGCCATGCTGCGCAAGGTGCCGGACATCCTGATCGGCACGCCGGGGCGGATGATCGAGCAACTGAACGCCGGCAACCTGGACCTCAAGGAAGTCGAAGTGCTGGTGCTGGACGAAGCCGACCGCATGCTGGACATGGGGTTTGCCGAAGACGTGCAGCGCCTGGTGGACGAATGCGTCAACCGCCAGCAGACCATGCTGTTCTCCGCCACCACCGGCGGCTCGGGCCTGCGGGAGATGATCGCCAAGGTGCTGAACAACCCCGAGCACTTGCAGCTCAACGCGGTCAGCCAGCTGAACTCCACCACCCGCCAGCAAATCATCACCGCCGACCACAATCAGCACAAAGAACAGATCGTGAACTGGTTGCTGGCCAACGAGACCTACCAGAAAGCCATCGTCTTCACCAACACCCGGGCCATGGCCGACCGCATCTACGGCCGCCTCGTGGCCCAGGAATACAAGGCGTTCGTGCTGCACGGCGAGAAAGACCAGAAAGACCGCAAGCTGGCCATCGACCGCCTCAAGCAGGGCGGCGTGAAAATCCTTGTCGCCACCGACGTTGCTGCCCGCGGCCTCGACGTGGAAGGTCTGGACATGGTGATCAACTTCGACATGCCCCGCAGCGGCGACGAATACGTGCACCGCATCGGTCGTACCGGTCGCGCCGGTAACGATGGCCTGGCGATCTCGTTGATCTGCCACGGCGACTGGAACTTGATGTCGAGCGTCGAGCGCTACCTCAAACAGAGCTTCGAGCGCCGCACCATCAAGGAAGTCAAAGGCACCTACGGCGGACCGAAAAAGGTCAAGGCCTCGGGCAAGGCCGTTGGCGTGAAGAAGAAAAAGGTCGACGCCAAGGGCGACAAAAAGAAAACCGGCGCCAAGGCCCCGACCAAACGCAAAATCGCCAACCGCCCGAAGACCGACGCCTTGTCGCTGGTCAGCAAGGACGGCATGGCCCCACTCAAGCGTCGCAAGCCAGAAGCGCCAGCGGCTGAGTGAAACGGCCATAGCGCTTCATAAAAAAACCGGACCTTGGGTCCGGTTTTTTTATGGGTGGATACTCAGATTTCGACGCAGAACCCTGTGGCGAGGGGAGTTGTGGGAGCAAAGCTTGCTGGCGACACAGACGCCTCGATTTATGAAAGACCGTATCGCCTTCATCGCGGGCAAGCCTTGCTCCCACAGCGAGGCGGTGCGACGTTTCGCTAAATCCCTCGTCACAAAAGCTGGTTGCGCTCGGCTTGGGCAATCACCCAGCCTTCTTCCCCGCAGCCTTCAACTCTTCCAGACGCTTATCAATCAACTGGCACTTGTCCGGCTGGTCCTTGCTAGCGGTTTCCAGGTCCATGGCCTGCAACTCGTCATTGATCTCCTTGGCCTTGTCTGGGTTCTGTTCGGTGAGTTTGCTCACTTCCTGGGCCAGTTGTTCACGCTTGGCGGTGGCTTCCTCGGGCGTGCAGGCCCAGGCGGGCAGGGCGCAAGTGAGGGCGGTGGCGAGGGTGATTTTCATGAGGGTTTTCATGGCAGGGGCCTCTTGTTCCTTGTTGGGCAGGTAATCGGTTGAGGCCGGGGTTGGGTGGAAAGTTCATTAACCGTCGTCTTGGCTGCCGTTTTTGCAGGTGTAACCTCTTTGCACAGGATCTTCGTTCGGGGGCATTTGATTTTAAAGGAATAGTTGTAGAGCTCACCTTAAAGGACAACCACGAGTTGAAGTCTTTTTCAGTGGCTCCCTAGCCGATATTAAACAGTCGTCTACCATGGAAGAGGCGACGGGTACATCGGTGCCTGCAAGATGCTGGGTCGCTGCTTAACAGAGGACGTAAATTTATGGAATAACTACGCTTGTCAGAACACGCCCACGGCCTGTAGTAGTGATTAATTCAAAGGAATGAAATAGATGAATTTTAAAGTGATACTCAGTCGGTTAATGTTGTGCCTGTGTGGTTTGTTTGCGCTCTCATCGGCCTATGCGGAGAGTCTGATCGTTGCCACACCGCAACAAGGTGTAGGGATCAAAGTCGATGTCTTCGACAGTCCAGGTGCCTCGAGCGGTAATCCTTCTTCGACGAGCATGGTGCGATTCACCCTCCCGGCGGGATTTACACCCGCGGTGCAGTCGTTCAAGGGAAAGATTTATATGTTTTGGTCCAATAATTATGATTCAAGTCATATCTATTTTTCCAATTCAGCAGATGGGAAAAACTGGTCCGTTCCACAACCTATCCTGGTAGACGGCTACAGGTGGGCTGGTGATATTTCAGTGACCGTATTTAATCAAAAGCTAGTGCTGACCTTTGCCGATCCCCAGCGTCACTTAAAGACCACCAGTTCCGGAGACGGTATCACTTGGTCCGATATTAAAACTATCCCCACCACGCCTGTGGTCGGCGTTAACAATCCCGTCGTGTATAACGGTCAATTGTTTGTCTTGTATCACAAAGACGACGGTGCAGCTAAAGCTGTTTATTACGTCACTTCAAATGATGGTCTTCTGTGGAGCCGGGAAACTCTAGCGTTCCAGGAAAGCACAGCCACGCCTCTGATCAAAGTGGTGCCTGTCGTCTATAACGGTAAATTATGGGCCTACTACACGTTGGAGAATCGTCTCATGTACGCACGCACCTACGACCGTGCCGGCCAATGGGGAGGGAGGAAAGAGCTGGCAGGTATAAAAAGTGCGCTTTTCCTGAACAGTGCAACGATGATCAACGAGCGTGTGTTTATCAGCAACAACACGAATACCTTTTATTCAACCGATGGGCTGAGCTGGAATCCGTACTTCTCCAAGAGTGGGCTTAACAATTTCTCATCGGCATTGGGCGTTTCCTATGCCATCACCGAAAGCGATCTAACCGCAGACAATCCACAACTGCCTGCTGATCTGGCGACGGGCCTTAGCCATACCGACTATGCAACCTTCGCTTGGCGGAGCTTTATCGCACTGAACAATACGGCCCAGGCGCCGTTGCCGGCTAACCGCGGCGTCGGCAATCCCGCCAGCAGCTTTGCCGATTCGGGTAGGGTGTCACAAACTTCCAGCCCCTTATCCACTCCCTTGCTGTGGCAAACCTTCGCCCACCGCACTGAGTTGTTTCCGGCGAAAGGAAAAAACTCCGCAGGCGGGCCTATGCGTCCATTTGATTCTGACCCGCAGTACAGCTATATCGAGTTTCCCGACGGTGCGCCTTTAGCCCTAGGCGCCACCTATGCTCACTACAACAATCTGGATGAGGCGACCCAGATCGGGCAGAACGCTATATTTTTCCCGGTCACCCCTCCGCAAGTAGCAACGATATCGACTCCGACCGGGACTGCCTATGCCCCTTCAAACGACAGCCAGATTCTGTTTGAGGCCAAGGCGAATCGTATGATTTACGACTATGCGAAAAACCTGAGCCGCTATCCCAGTACAAATATCGTCCTGCCTGACGGCGCGGTGGAGGTCAAGGCGGCATGGCGCAAGTTGGCAGACATTCCGCTATCGCAACGCGCGCGTTACCACACGGCAACCGTGGTGACCTATCAGGGCACCGATGCTGCGCCGTTGGCGCACAACGAAGACTACGCTTTGGTCGCCTTGCACATCATCCATAAGACGCCCAACTACCCAACCTTCATCTTCGCCACGTTCGAGCACGAAGATGCCCTGACATTACCTGATGGCAAGTCGCCGACCGGTCTCTACTACATCGCCAACTACAACAGGATTGCCTATCCCACCACCTCCGCATTGGCGCGTAACCCACCGGTCGCTACTTTCTCCGACGGCAACACCACCCATAAGGTTGACTTGCCCAGAAGCAATTTCGTTGAGTTGAATCCGCAAATTTACTCCGGTACCAAGGGGATCCCTCAGGGGCAAGCCGGCCCGATCCCTGTGGTGCAACCGCTAACCATCTTTTCTGAAGTCACTGTGGTCAACAATCAGGTCCAGGCGCTGATGAACGAGAGCAGCGAATTTACCAATTCGGTCTGGAAGCACTACCGGCTTAAAGGGGTGCAGGCCATCCCGTCGAGCACTGAAACCGATCCGGATTATTACCTGGCCAATATCATGGTCGAGAGCAGCCAGCCGGGGATCCAGCTGTTTCGCGGAGGCAACTCATTCCCCATTCCAGAGGACAGCATCCTGACCAATACCCGCGACTTTAAGAACATCAGGGTGCCGGATTATGATCACGGCACTCAAAGCCTGACCATGGGCGGTTGCATGGGGTGTCACGGCATCGCCCAGAGCCAATTGAAACAAGGCTTCAGTTTCCTGTTTGATGCGATCAATATTGGTAGCTCCGCTCGCGCCACCGGCTTTTCGAACCCTGAAACCGTAGGTTTGCCAGATCCTCGCACCATGAAGGCGCGGGCCCAGAAATACTCTTTGGGCTTTCAGAGTCAGGATGCAGTCGAGAAACAGGAGGGAGATAAGCAATAGGCACATTTCATTTGAAGAAGGGGCGGTGACGTCTTCGGCTTTGAAGCTGACGCCGAAGTCATGGTTGAAGTCGCAGCCTTCCGACGAGACCCAGTCGAACGCCCAGCCCATGCGGCGTTTGAATGGCTGGAATTCGGCGAATGGCGCGCGGGACACTGCCACCACGGCCACATCATGGTGGGCCCGGTGTTGGTCGGCTTGTGAAACGAGCCACCGGTAAACCCGGCTGAACGGTGGCGAACCCCCTCGGTCACACCTTAAGTAGGCATCTCACTCTTTGGAGGATGGATCAGGATGACGACTTATAACTGGGACTTGATCGAACGGTTGTTGCACGAAGTGCAGAACGGCGCCGGCCACAGCTTTACCCCTCGGCCTTATGCGGAGCAGCACGCAGCGGAGAAAGCGGTTGCAGGCGAGGAGATCGGGAATCTCGATCATCTGAAAAAGGTCGCCGGGGAATACGAAAAGTTGCTGCTGGAGCGTGGCTATATTGAGCCCCGTCCGGAGGAAGAGGGTGGTAATGGTGAGAACTTTGTGCTGACGGTGCGTGGCTCGCGGTTGTTGAGCCTGATCGACAGCAGCATCCCGGGCAATGATCATCCGCGCCAGGTGCTGGATGATCAGGGCGATGCGCTGGATGAGTTTACGTTTGATGATTTGGCTTCGAAGGCGCAGATTGCCTGACGGATATATGCCGACGTCTAATGTGGGAGCGAGCCTGCTCGCTCCCACATTGGATCTCAGTTAGGTGCGTGCCGCTTTCAGGCACTTCAAGTCACTGAAATCCTTCTTCACCCCGTCGATTTTCTTCAGCAGCCGTTCGCGCTGGGGTGCGGTGCTGTCGGCCATCAGGTCCACCAGCAGGCTGCGGGCCTGAGCTTCGGTTTTGCTGAAGGCCTCGCGGTAGGCGGGGGTCCATAGGCTTTCGCGGTCCACCAGCAATTGCTCGATGCGTTTCGCGAAGTTGGGGCTGTGGCGCTGGGCCACGGCTTCGCTGAACTGGTTTTGCCAGTGGGCGCGGTTGGCGATCCATTGCTGATTCTGCTCGCCCAGGGCGGTGGACCAGGCCATCACACGTTGACGTTGGGCTTCGTTGAGCGGGCCGAGCCAGTCGTTCAGGCGTTTTTCCATGCGTTCGCTGCGTTCCTGGATCTGCTCCTGCAACGTCGGCTTGAGGTATTGCTGCTGGCGTTTGCGCTGGTCTTTGACGAAAGCAGCATCCATGTCCGCGACTTGTTCGTCGCTCAATCCTTGCAGCAATTCGATGGCCGACGGGGTGATTGCCCGGGCGGTTTCGGCGATGGCGGCCTTGGCTTCCTGGGTGCGCTGTTGCAGGGCTTCGTCGGTCACCTGATTGGTTTGCACCATGGTTTTCAAGCGGTCCAGCCAGTCGAGGTAGCCAGGTAATTGGGTGGTGCAGTGCCAGGTCAGGTGGTCCTTGAGGCGTTCGTTGAACCAGTCTTTTTGCTCGCCCTTGATGTCCAGGTAATCGTTGAGGGTCCAGGGGATGATGAGGTCGAGGTTGCGGTAGGCCAGGCCTACTCGGCTACAGGCGGTGAGCGTCAGGAACAGGGCGATGAACATGGCGATGCGTGTTAACCAGCGCGACATGAGCGAGTCCTTGCGAAGGCGTAGGTGTCCTGTTTGAGCATCGCAGGTGCGCGGCAGTTCAGCCGATTAAATAAGTAACGTTTAGTAAAAAGGATGGGCCATCTTGAGGGTAAGCAGGCTGTCGCATTCGCTATTGTGGCCGGAATAGGCCGAGCAACGGCTGCCGCTGAGGCTTGAGTCGCTGTAGATCAGGTCAAGGTCGATACCTTTCCAGGGCCGGGAAATTTTCAACGACCAGTCGCTAAAACTGCCTACATAGCCGTTCTCCACCGACACTGGCGTGTTGAGCTGGTGGGTGGTGTATTTGGCGCTGATGCCAATGCCGAACGGCACGTTGCCACCCAGGTCGGCAAACAGCGTGCTGTTCTGTTTGTCCGGGTCGTTGCTCAGGGCCGCGCCAAAACGGCTGCCGAGCACGGTCAGGCCGCCGTAGAATTCCTGGCTGTCGAGCGTATCGACCGTGGGATAGCTGTAGTGGATCAGGCCGACTTCGTAGCCCAGGGTCTGGTCGAAGGGGTGTTTAAAGCCCATGTAGGAATCGATTTCAAGGTCGTCGGACGTGCTCAGGCCGGCGCTGGGTGACCACTGGCCGATGTACCAGCCGCTGTCGTGGCTCAGGTCCAGGCCGCCATGAAACGAGCCGCTGCTCGACGGGGTGACCAGGCCCTGGGCCATGCTGCGGCTGGGGGTGGTGCCGAGTTTAAGGTCGAACTCGCCGAGCTCGCGCTGGAACACCTGCCCGTGGGCTGGGGAACACGTTAGCAGGCTGATCGTCAGCGGAACAATAGAAATGCGCATGCTTCACTCCATGGATAGCGAGGAGCAGGAACGGTAACCAAGCTGAAACGCTTGAGCTAGAGAGGTGAAAGCATACCGGCGAATACCCGGCAGCGATGGCCGTTCGTCGATTTATGCAGGATGGAGAGTGCGGAGGGGTTCCAGTCCAAGCGCTTCGAAGCTCAAAGCGCTTTGGGACCAGGTGACGCGAAGGTTACTTCTTGCCCAGGCTGATCTGCTTGGACGGGCCGAATGTCTGGCCGCTGACGCCTTTGGCAATTTGCTGGATTTCGCCGCCGGACTTGAGGAACGCAGCGATCTGGTCGTTGATCGACTCGCTGGTTTCAACGGCTGGAGCTGGCTTTGCTTTGCTGTTGGATGCTTTTACGCGCATGACGGCCATTAACCTGTAAATAATTAATTGGGCCAGGCATCGTACAGGAAATACTTGACAATTGCTTGGTAAATATCCTTCTGAAGGATCTCCGTGGCGCTGGAATACGGGCCGGTTTATGCGCTACTTATTGCCCTAAGCCACTGTTTTAAATAACAACCGTCTGAAAAACATAACGCCTGTGGCGCTGGCTAAATGGGCTGCACGGGCCGTTGCCCGCCTGACGAATGGCCGAACCTTCGGCGCAAATGCAGGAAAATCAACGGCTGCGCAGGACCTTTGCCGGCAAACCTTGCCTGCGGCCACGAATCGCGCCGCAAAACCGGGTAGAATGCCGCCCACGCAATGAGGGTATTGGAAATGGCTTTAGTCGGGCGCTACAACAGTTTGCAAGTGGTTAAACACACTAACTTCGGTTTATATCTGGACGGCGGTGCGGACGGCGAAATCCTGCTGCCCAACCGTTATATCCCCAAGGATATTCCGAGCGAAGATGAAGACTGGCTCAATGTTTTTATTTATCTGGACAGCGACGACAAACTGATCGCTACCACTGAAAAGCCTAAAGTTCAGGTCGGTGAATTTGCCAGTCTGAAAGTGGTTGAAGTCAACAGCATCGGCGTGTTCCTGGACTGGGGCCTGCCCAAGGATTTGCTGCTGCCGTATTCCGAAGAAAAGCGCCAGATGACCGCCGGCGAATACTGCGTGGTGCACGTCTACCTCGACAAGCACACTCGCCGCATTACTGCCACGGCGCGCCTGGATCGTTATCTGGACAAGACACCGGCCCACTACACGCCGGGGCAGGAAGTTGATTTACTGGTCGCCGAAGCCACGGACATGGGGTTCAAGGCGATCATCAATAACAAGCACTGGGGCTTGATCCACAAGAACGAAATCTTCAAGTTCATGCGTGCCGGCAAACAGGAAAAAGGTTTCATCAAGGAAATCCGCCCGGACGGCAAGATCAGCCTGAGCCTGCAGCCGGTGGGCCAGGAGGCCGCCACCAGCCTGAATGCCAAGATCCTCGCCAAGTTGCGGGAGAACGATGGCACGCTACCGGTCAGCGACAAGAGCGATCCTGCGTTGATCAGCAGCTTGTTTGGCGTGAGCAAGGGCAACTTCAAGAAGGCCATTGGTGCGCTGTACAAGAATGGGCAGATTGTTATTCATGCTGACCGGATTGAGTTGAGCTGATCTTTATCAGCCGAGCATAAACCTGTGGCGAGGGAGCAGCTCCCTCACCACGGGTGATATATCGCTGTATACAAAATTCTGCACCGTTAGCATGCAGCTACGCCCTGTTCATGGGCGCTTCTCCTGTTTCTTTGCGCTTTACTCCCCACCGTACACCGCAGTTTGTCTCACATTTCCCTCCTGTGGCACGCATTCTGCGTAGCAACGCGTATACAAACCATGCCGGCTCCCGTGCGCAGTATGGTGAGCAGGTTGATTCGGGGGCACGGCGGTACTCAAAAGGAGCCCCGCAATGTCCGAGCAAATGCCCAACGGCTACAGCCCCCGTCTCTATAACGAAGACCTGGGCCCGCTGCCGCAGAAGTGGAGCTGGTACAACATCTTCGCGTTCTGGATGAGCGACGTGCACAGCGTTGGCGGTTATGTATTTGCCGCGAGTCTCTTCGCGTTGGGGCTGGCGAGTTGGCAGGTGTTGATCGCCTTGTTGGGCGGGATCTGCATTGTGCAACTGATTGCCAACCTGGTCGCCAAACCCAGCCAGCAAGCGGCGGTGCCGTATCCGGTGATCTGCCGGCTGGCGTTCGGGGTGTTCGGTGCGAATATTCCGGCGGTGATCCGCGGCTTGATCGCTGTGGCGTGGTACGGCATTCAGACGTACCTGGCCTCCAGTGCATTAATTATCGTTGTGCTGCGGTTTTTCCCTTCCATGGAAGCCTACGCCACGCCGCATTTCGCCGGTTTGTCCTACCTGGGCTGGTTCGGTTTTCTCAGCCTCTGGTTCGTCCAGGCGCTGGTGTTCTGGACCGGCATGGACTCGATCCGCCGCTTCATCGACTGGGCCGGACCGGTGGTATACGCCGTGATGTTCCTGTTGGCCGGCTGGATCGTGTGGAAGGCGGGTTGGAGCAACATCAGCTTCTCCCTGGCGGAAAAGTCCTTGTCTGGCTGGCAGGCGTTTGGCCAGGTGATCGTGGCGACGGCACTGGTGGTGTCGTACTTTTCCGGCCCAACCCTGAACTTCGGTGATTTCAGCCGTTACTGCCGGAGTATGGCTGACGTGCGCCGAGGCAATTTCTGGGGGCTACCGGTGAATTTTCTGGCGTTCTCCCTGGTGACGGTGGTGATTGTTTCCGGGACCCTGCCGGTGTTTGGCGAAATGCTCCATGACCCGATCGCCACCGTGGCGCGCATCGACAACAATGTAGCGGTGCTGCTGGGGGCCTTTGCCTTCGTGACCGCCACCGTCGGCATCAACATTGTCGCCAACTTCGTATCCCCGGCGTTCGACTTCGCCAACGTCGCGCCCAGCAAGATCAGCTGGCGTGCCGGCGGTATGATCGCGGCAGTCGCATCGATTTTCATCACACCCTGGAACCTGTTCAACAACCCCGAAGTCATCCACTACACCCTGGACGTGCTGGCGGCGTTCATTGGCCCGCTGTTCGGGATTCTGCTGGTGGATTACTACTTGATCAAAAAGCAGCAGATTGACGTCGACGCCTTGTTCAACGACGGGCCGAGCGGGCGTTATTACTACAGTGGCGGCATCAATTGGACGGCGGTCAAGGCGCTGATTCCGGCGACGTTGATGGGTGTGGCGATCACCTTCACGCCGCTGCTGCAACCGATGGCCAACTTCGCCTGGTTCACCGGTTGCTTCCTGGGTGGGGTGCTGTATTTTGCCTTGGCGCGGCGCGAATCGGCGACGCTTTTGAATAAGTCATTGAGCCCGGCCGGCCAGGCTTGATCAGACCAGCGGTGGTCAAGTCGAGCTGACCTTCGCCGATTAAGTGAGGTAACAGGGGCATAAGGGCGAAGCGGCCGGGCTGGTCGGGGCCAACCTCAACGCCTGGATCGAGCAGCAGCAGTTGATCTGTCCGAGATCCCCTCTGATGACGGCACAACCGGTTTGAACGCCCGGCTTTGGATTGGGATCAATTCAGTAACAGATCATTGCAATGTCTGACGAGCATTGCGTAGGACTTCGGACTATTATCAGTGCGAAGGGCCCACAGAATTCTGCCGCTCGTACCACCCTGAGGGGGCACCACGATGAAAGAGAAAATCCAGAACTGGCTTCACGACCTGGGTGTCGCGCTTGGCTTGATCGAGCCGCCCATGCAACCGATACCGATCCGCACCGATGACGAGCAACGCCGCCGCCAGCCGCGGCGCCGGTAAAACACCGCAGAATATTGGAGAGATCGCAGTCTTCGACCGTTTTAGACGAGACGGCCGAAGACTGCGATCTTTTTTTGGGCGCTAAATCCCCCTCGTCACAGGTTCAGCGCTCGGCTGAGCAACGGGGGAGTTCGAGCCCTTGCTGCGCGGGTCATCGGGCCCATACACCGTCGCCGGCTCCGCAAACAGTCCAAGAAGTCCCAGGTATATCACCGAGGCCAGGCCGAGGGTCACCGGCAGGCTGATGTCGATGCCGCCGGCCAGCTCGCCCAGCGGTCCGACGAACTGCCCCGGCAGATTGACGAAGCATAGCCCCACCAGTGCGCTGGGGATCCACGCTCCCAGGCCACGCCAGTTCCAGCCGTGGCTGAACCAGTAGCGTCCGCCGGTTTCGCCCCGGGTGAACACTTGCAGGTCATCCGGGCAATAGAAGCCGCGCCGCACCAGCAGGCCGATGATCATGATCACCATCCATGGGGTGGTGCAGGTGATGATCAGCACGGCGAAGGTCGACACACTCTGCACCAGGTTCGCGGCGAAGCGCCCGATGAAGATGAAGGCAATCGACAGTACGCCGATCAGCAGCGTCGCCTTGACTCGCGAAAGCACCCGTGGGAACACGCTGGACATGTCCAGCCCGGTGCCATACAGCGAAGTGGTACCGGTGGACATGCCGCCGATCACTGCAATCAGGCACACCGGCAGGAAAAACCAGCTCGGCGATACCGCCAATAGGCCACCCACGTAGTTATTGGCCGCGATGTAGTCCGGCGCCTTGATCGCCACGATGGTGGCAGTGGCGAGGCCAAACAGGAACGGGATCAGCGTCGCCAATTGCGCAATGATCACCGCCAGCATGATGCGGCGCTTGGGCGTGTTGCGTGGGATGTAGCGCGACCAGTCACCCAGGAACGCGCCGAAGGAAATCGGGTTGCTCATGGCCACCAGCGCCGCGCCGATGAACGCCGCCCAGAAGCCTGGCTGGCCGAGGCCGACGGTGCCGGCGAACTGGCTGTCGAAGGTCGGGGCGAAGGCGAAGATGCCCAGCAAAAACAGCAGGCTGGCGGCCCACACGGCGATGCGATTGACCCACAGCATGAAGCGAAAGCCGTAGATGCACACCGTCAATACCAGCAGGGCGAACAGGCCGTAGGCCAGGCCCAGGCTCAGGTCGGTTTCCGGCAAGCCGATCAGCCGCTTGGCGCCACCGATCAACGCATCCCCCGAGCTCCATACCGACAGCGAGAAGAACGCGATGGCGGTCAGCAGCGACAGGAACGAGCCGACGACCCGCCCATGTACGCCAAAATGCGCCCCCGAGGACACGGCGTTGTTGGTGCCGTTGAGCGGGCCGAACAGGCCCATGGGGGCGAGGATGATCGAACCCACCAACACCCCCAGCACAATCGCCCAGACCCCGGCCTGGAACGAGAGGCCGAACAGCACCGGGAAACTGCCGAGCACGGCGGTGGCAAAGGTATTGGCGCCGCCAAAGATCAGCCGAAACAGATCGATTGGGCTGGCGGTTCGTTCGAGCTCCGGGATCTGTTCGACCCCGAAGGTTTCGATTTGCGTAAGGCTGTTGTCGTTATTGTTATTCATGATCTGCTCCGATATCGAAGCGCGTTCATCGATCTGAACGTCGCCTGTTTTTGGCTAAGGGGGTGGCAGCCCTTCCGGCATTGCGGACAAATGTTCATGGCAGGCCAGCCATAGGCCTTGTTGTTCTTGTGTGCGTCCTTCCTGCTTGCGGAACAGGATGGTTTCGCGCTCCTGGCTAAAGTGTTGCTCCCCTTGCATGCGCAACTCGGTGGTCACGTCATGGATGAAAATCGCCACGTCCCGTTGCAGGCTGACGAAGGCGTTGCTCGAAGCACACGACAGCACTTCGAAGCCATCCTCGGACCGCCAGCGGCCCCACAACGCCTGGTAGGCATCGCGTGACAGCAGTGGCTGTTTGAGGGTGTAGAACACGAAACTCGCGTCGGGGGTGAACGCGCCGAAATAGGCGTCGCGGTCATTGCGAGCGAAAGCCGACACCAGTTGCGCGGCGGCCTTGAGCACTTGATCCTGTTCGTTCATGACCGCGCCTCAGCGATGAACCACGCCGGGCAGTACGCAGAGCATCTCGTACAGCAGGTTGGCGCCCAGCAGCGAGGTGTTGCCGGTGGTGTCATACGGCGGCGAAATTTCTACCAGATCGCAACCGACCAGGTCGAGGCCCTGGCAGCCACGCACGATCTCGATCGCCTGGATGGTGGTCAGGCCGCCGATTTCCGGGGTGCCGGTGCCAGGGGCCCAGGCGGGGTCGATGCCGTCGATGTCGAAGCTCAGGTACACCGGGCCACCGCCGACTTTCTCGCGCACTTGGGCCATCAGCGGTGTCAGGGATTTGTGCCAGCACTCTTCGGCCTGGACCACTCGGAAACCCTGCCGGCGGCTCCAGTTGAAGTCATCGGCGGTGTAGCCCTGGGCGCGCAGGCCAATTTGCACCACGCGGTCGCAATCGAGCAGGCCTTCTTCCACGGCGCGGCGGAAGGTGGTGCCGTGGGCGATTTTCTCGCCGAACATGTGGTCGTTCACATCGGCGTGGGCGTCGATATGCACCAGGCCGACCTTGCCATGTTTCTTGTGGATGGCCCGCAGGATCGGCAGGGTGATGGTGTGATCGCCGCCCAGGGTCAGGGGGATGACGTTGTGTTCCAGAATCTTGTGGTACGACGCTTCGATGATCCGCACCGCGTCCAGCAGGTTGAAGGTGTTGATCGCCACGTCACCGATGTCGGCCACTGACAGCGAGTCAAACGGCGCGGCACCGGTGGCCATGTTGTAGGGGCGGATCATCACGGATTCGGCGCGGATCTCGCGGGGCCCGAAACGGGTACCGGCGCGCAGGGAGGTGCCGATGTCCAGCGGCACGCCGACGAAGGCAGCGTCCAGGCCTGCGGCGGTGGGCAAGTGGGGGAGACGCATCATGGTGGCGATGCCGCCGAAGCGCGGCATTTCATTGCCGCCCAGTGGCTGGTGAAGAATCTTGTCCACGGGTAGGCCTCATCGTTGTTTTATTTATCAGGGGCCGATTCTGCGAAAAGCCGATGCCGGGAAGAATCTCTGTTGGCAAATACTTAGTTCAGGTTTTTCTAAACTAATGGCTGGCGGGGCGATAGACTCGCGATTGATCTGTTGAAGTGAAATGGTGGGAAGCCTGTGGGAGCAAGGCTTGCCCGCGATGAAGTTCATGCGGTTTCCTCTGGAACCGAGGCGCCTGTATCGCGAGCAAGCTTTGCTCCCACAGATAAATCCCTTTGCCACAAAAGCTCGCAGTGACCCGCCTGTATGGAGAGAACCATGGCCAACGCTTTACCCGACCTGAAGCTGCTGCGCATTTTCGTCAGTGTGGTCCGGCACCAGGGGTTCGCCAATGCTCAGCACGAACTCAACCTCTCCACGTCGGCCATCAGCACCTACATGAGCCAGCTTGAATCGGCCTTGGGCCTGGTGCTGTGCCATCGCGGGCGGGGTGGGTTCAGCCTGACCAGCAAGGGCGAGTTGTTCCATCAGGAAACCCTGCGTCTGTTAGCTGAGCTCGAAGGGTTCGAGCAATACGCCGCAGCGCTCAAGGGCGAATTGCGCGGCACGCTGAACCTTGGGGTGATCGATTCCACCGTCAGCGACAAGGCCCTGCCGTTCGCCGAAGCCATCGGCGCCTACAGCCAGGAGCACCCGGCGGTGCACCTGCATTTGTCGGTCATGAGCCCTTACGAATTACAACTCGGCGTGCAGGACAACCGCCTGGACCTGGCCATCGGTGCGTTTTCCACACGCATGAGTGGGCTGGTCTACATGCCGCTGTACCGCGAGCAACACTGGTTGTACTGCAGCAACCGTCACCCCTTGTTCAACGAGCGGCGCATCCCCGAGCAAGTCATTACCCAGCAGCGCATGGTCGGTCGCGGTTACTGGAGCCAGGCTGAACTGGCTCGCCACGGCTTCAAGCACAGTGCGGCGACGGTGGAAAGCATGGAAGCGCAGCTGATTTTGGTATTGTCCGGTGCCTACATCGGTTACTTGCCCGAGCACTACGCCCAGGCCTGGGCCGACAAGGGTGATTTGCGGGTGCTGCTGCCGGCCACCTTCGGCTATCAGGCTCCGTTTTCGATGATCGTGCGCCGTGGCCGCAGCCGCGAGCCGCTGATCCAGACTTTCCGCGACCTGCTCAAGGCGCAACTCAACCAGGCCTGAGGTGCCGTCATGTCCAGAGTCCATTGCCCGCGCTGTCAGCGACCACAAAGCCATTGCCTGTGCCCGCTGATCCCCAGCCTCGACAGCCGCACCCGGGTCTTGCTGTTGCAGCACCCGAGTGAAGTGAACCATGCCTTGAACACCGCCCGCCTGGCAGCGCTGGGGCTCAACAATGCGGAGTTGATCGTGGGGGAGGTATTCGAGGGCTTGCCTGGGTTGCTCAACCGGCCGGGTTATCAGGCGCGGTTGTTGTTTCCCGGCGACGATGCGCAGCCGATGCAAACCTATGCTCTATCCGATGATCCGCTGCTGTTGGTCGTGCCCGACGGCACCTGGCGCAAGGCGCGCAAGTTGCTGCACCTCAACCCGCTGCTGGCGGCGCTGCCGAGGGTGACGTTGGCTGCAGGCGCCGTGTCTCGTTACCGCTTGCGCAAGGCCCCGGGGCCGGGGGCGTTGTCGACGGTGGAGGCGATTGTCCAGGCGCTGCAGACCCTCGAAGCGCCGACGAGCTTCGAGCCGTTGCTGAGGCCGTTCGAGGCGTTGATCGAGGGGCAGATTGCGGCGATGGGGGAGCAGACTTTCCAGCGTAACCATGCTCAGGAATAAGTAGTGTCTGTGCTCGCGATAGCGGTAGGACAATCAAAGAACGTCTCAGCTCAAGGCCTACCGCTCGCGCATCGCCTCAGTCCGGGCTTTCAACACCGGTTTGAGCAAGTAATCCAAGACACTTTTCTCTCCGGTAATGATGTCCACCGTCGCCACCATCCCCGGAATGATCAGCAACGGTTTGGCGTCCCCGCCCAAGTGGTTTTTATCCGTGCGCACCTGGATCAGGTAGAAGCTGTTGCCTTTGTCATCGGTGATGGTGTCGGCGCCGATCAGTTCGAGCTTGGCGCTGAGCCCGCCGTAGATCGTGTAGTCGTAGGCGCTGAATTTGACCATGGCTTTCTGGCCCGGATGCAGGAAGGCCACGTCCTGCGGGCGGACCTTGGCTTCGATCAGCAGGTTGTCTTCCAGGGGCACGATTTCCACCATGTCACTGCCTGGCTGCACCACGCCGCCGATGGTGTTGACCTTCAACTGCTTGATCACCCCGTGCACCGGCGAGACCACGGTGGTGCGTGACACGCGGTCGTCGATGGCAATGCTCGAGGCGGTGATTTTCGACAGCTCGGTGCGTTTCTCGTTGAGGTCCTTGGCCGCGTCGGAGCGGAAGGACTGCTCCGATTCGTCGATCTTGCTCTTGATTTCGTTGATCGCCGATTCGGCCCGGGGAATCGCCAGGGTGGTGGCGTTGAGCGAGCCACGGATTTCCACGGCGCTGCGTTTGAGCCGCAGCATCTCCACCGGCGATACCGCCCCGGTGCTCACTAGCGGCGCAGACATGTTCATTTCCTCTTGCAGCAACGCCAGGGCGGAGCTGAACTGGCCCTGCTTGGAGCGAAATTCCGCCAGCTCCTGGGTTTTCTGGCGCAGTTGTTCGGTCAGCGTCCGTTGCTCGCTGGCCAGGCGCCGTTGCCGTTGTTCGTACAGCGAGCGCTCGTCCTCGGCCACTTGCGCAGCTTTGGTGGTCACCTCTGCTGAAAGCGTGAATGGCCGGCCCTCGGCCTCGGCCGACAGGCGCTCGACTTGGGCAGTCAATGCATAACGGTCGGCTTCGCTCTCGCCCTTGTTCGACAGAAACCGCGTGTCATCCAGGCGCAGCAGGGTGTCGCCCTTGTTCACCATTTGGCCTTCGCGCACAAAAATCTCGGTGACGATGCCGCCCTCCAGGTTCTGGATCACCTGGATCTTGCTCGACGGAATCGCCTTGCCTTCGCCGGTGGTGACTTCCTGCAAGACCGCCAGCTTGGCCCAGACCAACCCGGTGATGATCAGCCCGGCGGCCAGCCAAACGGTGACGCGCGAGCGCCGGGGCGAATCCTGCAAAGCGGCGCCGGCGGTTTCGGACATGAATTCGCTTTCGGCACTTTTGCTGAAACTGCCGAAGTAGCTTCGGGCGGCTGAATCGGGTGTTTGAGCAGACATGGGCGATACCCGTCAGTTAAAGGAGATAAGGCCGAACACATAACCTGTGGTTTGAAAGAGTTATCTGTGGGGGCAAGCCTTGCTCCCACAGGTGTTGTGTTGACAGTTAGAGCGGCTTACACCGCCGCAGACCCCACCCGCCCTTTGCGCAGTGCATCAATCACCGTTTCTTTCGGCCCATCGGCAACGATCCGTCCGTTGTCCAAAACCACCAGCCGGTCCACCAGGCTCAACATCGAGGTGCGGTGGGTGACCAGCAGCACGGTCTTGCCCTGGATCCGGGTGTGGAGTTTTTGCCGCAAAACGTCTTCGCTGCTGTTGTCCATGGCGCTGGTGGGTTCGTCCAGCAACAGGATCGGCGGGTCGAGCAGCAAGGCCCGGGCCAGCAGCACGGTCTGACGCTGACCGCCGGAAAGCAACTGCCCGCGCTCGCCCACCGGGCGATCGAAGCCTTGGGGATGCTGGCGGGCCAGTTCAGTGACACCGGTTAAATCCGCCACTTCCAGCATGCGGGCATCGCTGATGTAGCGGGCCCCAAGCGTGAGGTTGTCTCGCAGGCTGCCGGCCAGCAACGGCAGGTCATGGGCGACGTAACCGATTTGCTGGCGCAGGTCGGCGACGTCCAGTTGCCGCAGGTCCAGCCCATCGAGCAGCAACTGGCCTTCCTGCGGTGCATAGAACCCCATCACCAGGCGCGCCAGGGTGCTTTTACCCGAGCCGCTGCGGCCGATGATCCCGACCCGTTCGCCGGGCTTGAGGCTGAAACTCACGTTCGCCAGCGCTGGGGCGTTCTGACCGTCGTAATGGAACGTCACGCCGTTGACGTCCAGTGCGCCCTGCAATTGGGTACGGTCCAGCGGTCGTTGCCTGGCATCGCGCTCCTGGGGTAATGCCATCAAGGCATCGGTGCTGCGCATGGTGAGCTGGGCCTGCTGGTAGCGGGTGATCAGCCCGGCGATTTGCCCCAGCGGCGCCAGCACTCGGCTGCCGAGCATGTAGGTCGCCACCAGCGCGCCGACGCTGAGGTTGCCGGCAATGATGCTGTAGACCCCGGCGACGATGGTCGCCATGCCGGCCAGTTGTTGCAGGAACAACGTGCCGTTGGTCGCCAGTGCCGAGAGGTTGCGGGCATGGCTGTCCAGGCGGGTGAGGGCACCGTGGGTACTTTCCCATTGATGCTGGCGCTCGCTTTCGGCGTTGCAGGCCTTGAGGGTTTCCAGGCCACCGAGGGTTTCGATCAGCAGCGCCTGGCGTTGGGCGCCCAGGGCCAGACTCTTTTGTACGGTGTCGCGCAGCCGCACCTGGATGATCATCGCGAAGACAATGGTGATTGGAAAAGCCACCACCGGGATCACCACCAGCCAGCCACCCAGCAGGCCGATCACCACCAGCATCAGTACGGCGAAGGGCAGGTCGATCAGGCTGGTGAGGGTCACGGCGGTGAGAAATTCCCGCAGGCCCTGGAAGTCATGGATGCTCTGGGCGAACCCGCCGATGGTCACCGGTTTGGCCTTCATGGCCATGCCGGTGATGCGTTCGAACAGGGTGGCGGAGAGAATTACGTCGGTTTTCTTGCCGGCGGTGTCCAGCAGATGGGCGCGCACCACCCGCAGCACCAGCTCGAACCCGGTGCCGATCAACAGCCCCACGGCCAGCACCCACAACGTGGAGGTGGCCTGGTTTGGCACCACGCGGTCGTAGGTTTGCATGACGAACAACGGCACCATCAACCCCAACAGGTTGATCAAAAAACTGGCCAGGATTGCGTCGCTATACAGCCAGCGCGACAGTTTCAAGGTGTCGCGAAACCAGGCCTCGACCCGTGGCACCAGAGGCGCGCGCAGGTCTTCGAGTTCATGACGCGGCCGGGCGAACAGCGCCTGGCCGCTGTAGTCGCCGGTCAGCTCCTCGCGGCTGACCCATTGCTCGCCACCATCGGCTTCGCTGGGCAGGATCAGCGCCTGGCCGTCTTCGCTCCAACGCCGTAGCACCGCACAGCGACCACCGGCCAGAATCAGCATCACCGGCAGGTTCAGTGCCGAGATGTCGGCCAGGTCGCGGCGCAGCAAGCGCGCCTGCAAACTCGCCCGGGCCGCTGCGCGAGGGAGCAGGTCCAGGCTCAGGCGTTGGTGCGCCATAGGGAGCCCGGCGCTGAGGCTGGCGCGGCTGACCGTCGCACCATGGAGTTTGCAGAGGATCAACAGACCGTCCAGCAGCGGATCATCGAAGTTCAGGCGCGGATCGGCGCCGGGGGTTGCGGGTTCCATGCTGGTCACAGTGATCGCTCCCATGAGCTACTTCAGTTCAGGCAGCCGTGCTTCGTTTTTGACGTCGATCTGGGCGACCGCATCGGCCGGCAGCACCACCCGTTGCTTGCTCAACAACTGGCCCATGTTCGCCAGCACCCGGTACATCGAGTACTCCTCGGTGTAGCGCACTTCGGTGTAGCGACGGTTGGCGTTGTACAGCTCGTTTTCGCTGTCGAGCAGGTCGAGCAAGGTCCGCTGGCCGAGGCCGAACTGATCCTGATACGCGGCACGCACACGGGCGGTGGTGTCGGCATATTCGCGGGCGGTGGGGGTCTGTTTGCGGGCGTTGATCATCGCGTTCCAGGCCAGGCGCGTGTCTTCGTTGAGCTGGCGCAGGGCGTTGTTGCGGATATCCATGGCCTGATTGATCTGGTGGGCGTTGGAGGCCAGCCGGGCCTTGTCGCTGCCACCGCGAAACAGGTTGTAGTTCATCACCACACCGACCCGCCAGCTGTTGTCGTGGCCTTCTTCGCCGGCGATGTTGTTATTGGCACCCACCGCCGCTTCGGCGTCGAAACGCGGGTAGAACGGCGACTTGGCCACTTCATATTGGCTCTCGGCAGACTGCACGTCAGCCTGGGCCGATTTCAGGTAGGGGTGGTTATCTATCATGCTTTGCTGGGCTTCGCGCAGGTCGGCGGGTATCTCACCTTTGGTCGAGGGTGGCGTTTCCAGTTCATCGGGCATGCGCCCGACCACGCTGTAGAAGTTCGCCTCGGCGTCGGCCAGGTCCACCTCGGCGGTGTCGTAGTTGTTTTCCGCGAGGGCCCGGCGGGCATTGGACTGGTCGGAGTCGGCCGCGCTGCCCACCCCGCGCTGGGTGCGTAGGCCGATCTGGTCGTTGACCCGCAAGTGCGCTTGCATATTGTTCTTGGCCAGGGTTACCAGTTCCCGACGCTTGAGTACTTCCAGGTAGACCTCGATGGTGCGCAGGGCCAAGTCCTGGGCGGTGCCCTGGGCGTAATAGGCCCGGGAGTTGACCACGCCCTTGGTACGTTCCACTTCATTGGCGGTGTTGAACCCGTCGAAGAGCATCTGCCGCAGACGCAGCTCCGACTGGGTGTAGTTCAGGATGTTGGTGTGGTGATTACCCAGCGCCCGGGTGTTGGTGTTGTCGCTGTAGCCGCGACCGTAGGCGGCATTTAAATCCACCGACGGGAAAAAGCCCCCCCTGGCGACCTTGACCTCTTCATTGGCCGACAAACGACTGTCCACCCGTTGTGCCAGTTCTGGGTGAGTAGCAATGGTGCTCTGGATTGCTTCGGTCAACGACATTGCCTGCGCCTGAGAGGAGCAGGCAATGGCCAGGAAAATCGCGCTGTAGAAGGGGGGGAGAACGCGCATGGGTACATCTCCTGAAGTCTGTAATGCTGGGCTGTCGCCAAAATATTGGCGTATTTAAGATCAAAACCGTTTCAACCTTGTAACAACACAGCTAAGAACATCCTACGAAAAACCTAAGAAGAATTTTTCATAATTATTATTCCGAAAAAAACTTATGTGCTTGGAAAAAAACGTCACATTGTTCAGAGCGAAAGCCTTTGAATATGCGGGCTCTGACGGCTTTTAGGCGTCAATAAAAGTTCCATGAAAATTTTTAAACGATGTGAAGAAGTGTCAAAAGGGAAAAAAGCAGGGCCGTTTTGAGTGACGGTTTTTTGTCATTATGGCGAATGGCTAGCGCTTCTGGCTCTGCAAAAGCTGGCAAATTTTCCAGTTTTTTTGGTTGCAACCTGAGCACGAATTCTTCACCCAGACAGGTGCCGACCACGGTTGGCAACGGAGGAAATGCACATGGCAGCGCTCATCGGTACCGTCAGCAAGGTAGTAGGGCAGGTTTTCGCAGAAACGGCCGGTGGCCTGCGGCGGCCTTTGGTCGAAGGCGATCGGCTCTATGCCGGTGAGCATCTGATTACCGGTGCCGAAGCGGCTGTGGCCGTGCATTTGCAGAACGGTCAGGCGTTGACCCTGGGCCGTGAAAGCAACCTGACCCTGACCCCGCAGCTGCTTGCCAACCACGCGCCCCATGTCGACACGCCTGAAGCGTCGGCACCGAGTGATGCGCAACTGACCGATGTACAAAAACTGCAACAAGCCATCGCCGCCGGTGCCGACCCGACGCAGGCCGGCGAAGCCACGGCTGCTGGTCCCGGTGCCGGTAACGCGGTGGGCGGTCTGGGGGGTGGGCACAGCTTTGTATTGCTGGAGGAAGTGGGCGACGAGGTCGATCCGCAGATCGGCTTTCCCACTGCCGGGTTCAACGCGATTCCCGAGTTTCCTCTTGAACGTCTGGCCGGTGATCCGGATAACAACGGCAACGATGGGACCGTGCCACCGGTGCCCCCCGAAACGCCAGACAACCCCGTGACCCTCGACGGCGTGACGGTAGACGGCGGCGAGCTGACCACCAACGAGGCCAACCTGGCCGACGGTTCGGCCAGTAATGCGGCGGCGCTGGTACAAAGCGGCACCTTCACCCTTTCCGCTCCCGACGGGCTAAGCAGCCTGAACATCGGTGGTATCAGCGTGATCGCCGGCGGTGTGCCCGCAGGCTTTCCCCAATCCATTACCTCGGCGCTGGGCAACACGTTGACCATCATTGGCTACGATCCCGCCACGGGCGTGGTCAGTTACAGCTACACCCTGACGGACAATCAAACCCATCCTGCCGGCGGCGGTGCCAACAGCATCACCGAACAGTTTGCGGTCGTGGCCGTCGATACCGACGGCGACACAGCCACCGGGACCCTGGACGTCAACATCACCGACGACGTGCCCCAGGCTATCGACGACAGTCACGCCAGCACGGCATCGGAAACCCTGGTTACCCTCGCCGGCAACGTCTTGCCCAACGACCACCAGGGCGCCGACCGTATCCCCACGGGCACGGACAGTGGGCCGATCATTGGCGGGACTTTCACCGGAACCTACGGCACCCTGGTGCTCAACCCCAACGGCACATACACCTACACCCTGAACACCAGCGACCCGCAATTCGTCGCGTTGCACGGCGGCGGAAGCGGCACCGAAACCTTCACTTACACCCTGACCGACGCCGACGGCGACACCAGCACTGCCAACCTTGTGCTGCAAGTGCATAACAACGACGACCCGGTGGTCATCAGTGGCCTGGACGCCGAGGGCGGAGAACTGACGGTTCAGGAGAAAAACCTCAGCGATGGCAGCAGCCCGAATGCACCGGCGCTGACTCAGAGCGGCAGTTTTACGATTAGCGCATTGGATGGTGTGCAGACCTTGAGCGTTGGCGGCATCAACGTGGTGACGGGCGGCGTTGCAGCCGGTTTCCCACAGTCCGTCACAACTGCACTGGGCAACACGTTGACCATCATTGGCTACGAACCCACCACAGGCGTGGTGAGTTACAGCTACACCTTGCTGGACAACGAAGCTCATCCAAATGCCAACGGTGCTAACAGCCTCAGCGAACAATTTGCCGTAGTCGTCACCGATGACAACGGCACTACGGCCAACGGCAATTTGGATGTGAACATCGTCGATGACCTGCCCAAGGCCGTGGACGACAGCAACGCCGGGACCTCTTCAGAAACCCACCTGGCCCTGACCGGCAGCGTGTTGACCAACGATACCGAAGGTGCGGATCGCGTGACTTCGGGCCCCGTCACGCCGGGCACCTTCACCGGCACCTACGGCACATTGGTGCTCAACGCCGACGGTTCTTACACCTACACGCTCAACACGGCTGACACAGACTTCAAAGGTTTGCACGGCGGCGGCAATGGCAGCGAAACCTTCACCTACACCCTGACCGACGCCGACGGCGACACCAGCACTGCCAACCTTGTGCTGCAAGTGCATAACAACGACGACCCGGTGGTCATCAGTGGCCTGGACGCCGAGGGCGGAGAACTGACGGTTCAGGAGAAAAACCTCAGCGATGGCAGCAGTCCGAATGCCCCGGCGCTGACTCAGAGCGGCAGTTTTACGATTAGCGCATTGGATGGTGTGCAGACCTTGAGCGTCGGCGGCATCAACGTGGTGACGGGCGGCGTTGCAGCGGGTTTCCCACAGTCCGTCACAACTGCACTGGGCAATACGTTGACCATCACTGGCTTTGATTCCACCACAGGCGTGGTGAGTTACAGCTACACCTTGCTGGACAACGAAGCTCATCCAAATGCCAACGGTGCTAACAGCCTCAGCGAACAATTTGCCGTAGTCGTCACCGATGACAACGGCACCACGGCCAACGGCAATTTGGATGTGAACATCGTCGATGACTTGCCCAAGGCTCATGCCGATGCAGACTCGGTGGAAGAGGGCGGGACAATCAGTGGCAACGTGCTGAACAACGATGTGGGCGGTGCCGACGGGCCAGCCGCGAGCGGCGCCGTGATCGGCGTGCGCGCCGGCAACGACACCTCGACCTCGGCCATCGGCGGCCTCAATACTCAAATCAACGGCACCTACGGCTATCTCACCCTGGACGCCAACGGCAACGCCGTTTACCACAGCAACCCGAACGCCGTCGGCGCAGCGGGCGCGACCGATGTATTTACCTACACTGTGCGCGATGCCGACGGCGACGAAAGCACCACGACCATCACCATCGACGTCGACAACAGCTGCCTCACCGCCAAAACCGACCAGGACATCACCGTCTACGAAAAGGCCCTCGACCTGAATCAGGATGGTCAAGACCTGGCCCCCGGCACCGTCACCGGCAGCAACCCAAGCGCCACCAGCGAAACCGCCACCGGCAGCCTTGTCGGCTCGGTCACCGGTACCACCGGCGCCGTGACCTTCGCTTTGGTGGGCAGCGCCACTGGCTCTTATGGTCAGTTATCGCTCAATGCCGATGGCTCGTACACCTACACCCTGACTTCGCCAGCCACGACGACGCCCAACGCCAACGATGGCGCTAACGTGTTGAGTGAAAGCTTCACCTACCAAGCCACGGATTCCTTGGGCAACACCGTCACCAGCACCATCGTCATTAACATCGTCGACGACGTGCCCAAGGCTCATGCCGATTCTGATTCGGTGAAAGAGGGCGGGACGATCAGTGGCAATGTGCTGAACAACGACGTACTTGGCGCCGACGGTGGTGCAATCATCGGCGTGCGCGCCGGCAACGACACCTCGACCTCGGCCATCGGCGGCCTCAACACCCAAATCAACGGCACCTACGGCTATCTTACCCTGGACGCCAACGGCAACGCCGTTTACCACAGCAACCCGAACGCCGTCGGCGCAGCGGGCGCGACCGATGTATTCACCTACACCGTACGCGATGCCGACGGCGATGAAAGCACCACGACCATCACCATCGACGTCGACAACAGCTGCCTCACCGCCAAAACCGACCAGGACATCACCGTCTACGAAAAGGCCCTCGACCTGAATCAGGATGGCCAGGACCTGGCCCCCGGCACCGTCACCGGCAGCAACCCAAGCGCCACCAGCGAAACCGCCACCGGCAGCCTTGTCGGCTCGGTCACCGGTACCACCGGCGCCGTGACCTTCGCTTTGGTGGGCAGCGCCACTGGCTCTTATGGTCAGTTATCGCTCAATGCCGATGGCTCGTACACCTACACCCTGACTTCGCCAGCCACGACGACGCCCAACGCCAACGATGGCGCTAACGTGTTGAGTGAAAGCTTCACCTACCAAGCCACGGATTCCTTGGGCAACACCGTCACCAGCACCATCGTCATCAACATCGTCGACGACGTGCCCAAGGCTCATGCCGATTCTGATTCGGTGAAAGAGGGCGGGACGATCAGTGGCAATGTGCTGAACAACGACGTACTTGGCGCCGACGGTGGTGCAATCATCGGCGTGCGCGCCGGCAACGACACCTCGACCTCGGCCATCGGCGGCCTCAACACCCAAATCAACGGCACCTACGGCTATCTCACCCTGGACGCCAACGGCAACGCCGTTTACCACAGCAACCCGAACGCCGTCGGCGCAGCGGGCGCGACCGATGTATTCACCTACACCGTACGCGATGCCGACGGCGATGAAAGCACCACGACCATCACCATCGACGTCGACAACAGCTGCCTCACCGCCAAAACCGACCAGGACATCACCGTCTACGAAAAGGCCCTCGACCTGAATCAGGATGGTCAAGACCTGGCCCCCGGCACCGTCACCGGCAGCAACCCAAGCGCCACCAGCGAAACCGCCACCGGCAGCCTCGTCGACTCGGTCACCGGTACCACCGGCGCCGTGACCTTCGCTTTGGTCGGCAGCGCCACTGGTTCTTATGGTCAGTTATCGCTCAATGCCGATGGCTCGTACACCTACACCCTGACTTCGCCAGCCACGACGACGCCCAACGCCAACGATGGCTCGAACGTGTTGAGCGAAAGCTTCACCTATAAAGCCACCGATGCCCTGGGCAATAGCGTCACCGGTAGCCTGGTGGTAAGCATCGTCGACGACGTGCCCAAAGCCGTCGCGTTCGAGCGTTCGGTGACGGCGGTGGAGATCGATTCGAACCTGCTGATCGTGCTCGATATCTCCGGCAGTATGGTCGATCCCTCTGGCGTGCCGGGGCTCTCGCGGCTGGACCTGGCGAAACAGGCCATCAGTGCCTTGCTCGACAAATACGATGCCCTGGGGGATGTGAAAGTCCAGCTGGTGACGTTCAGCAGCAGCGCCACCAACCAGACGTCGGTATGGGTAGACGTGGCGACTGCCAAGTCGCTCCTCACCAGCTTGACGGCAGACGGCGGGACCAACTACGACGCAGCGTTGGCGGCGGCCAAGACCGCGTTTGTCACTTCCGGGCAACTGACCGGGGCGCAGAACATTGGCTATTTCTTCTCCGACGGCAAACCTACTTCGGGCCAGGAAACCGGCTCGGCAGACGAGGCCGCGTGGAAAGCGTTCCTCGACGCCAACGGCATCAAGAACTACGCCATCGGCCTGGGCAGCGGCGTCAGCAACGCCAACCTTGACCCGCTGGCCTATGACGGCAGTACCCACACCAACACCAACGCGGTGGTGGTCACCGACCTGAACCAGCTCAACTCGGTGCTCTCCGGTACCGTGCAAGGCATACCGGTGACCGGCAGTTTGCTGGGCGAGGGCGGCTCGTTCGGTGCCGACGGCGGGTTTGTCAAAAGCCTGGTGGTCGATGGCACCACGTACAGCTACAGCCCGACCGCCAACGGTGGCCAGGGTGCGCTGACCGCCAGCGGCGGCGCCAACCATGGCACTTTCAACACCACCAACAATACGGTGAGCATCGCCACCAGTCACAATGGCACCTTGGTGGTGAATTTCGACACCGGCGAGTACAGCTACACGTCCCAGACCGCCACCAGCACGTTGATCACCGAGAACATCGGCTACACCGTCAGCGACAACGACGGCGACCTGGCCAGTTCCAGCCTGGTGATCAAAGTCGTTCCCAACAGCCCGCCCGTGGCGGTCGACGACAACATCATCACCAACGTGCTGTCGGGCAATATCGTGGTCCCGGGGGAGTTGTTGCTGGGCAACGACAGCGACGCCAACGGCGATCCGCTCACCGCTTCACCCACCAGCTTCAATACCGGCTGGGCCGCCAGGGGCGCGGACTTCACCGGTAGCACCGGCACGGTCAGCTTCACCGGCAACAACGTGCAGTCGATCAACCTCAACCGCAGCGCCTTCGTCGCCAATGCCGCGACCATGACCGCGGTGCTGGTGGTCAGCGGCGCGCTGGGGGCGGTTTCCAACAACAACGCTAACGATGAGGATCGGCTCAACATCAGCCTCAAACAGGGCGAAACCCTCACCCTGGACCACAACCTGGCGGCCGGTCACATCACCTTGGAATACTCCCTCAACGGTGGGCCTTTCATTGCGATCACCGACGGTGCCTCGTTCACCGCAGCGGCGGATGGTAACTACCAGATCCACGTCACCAACATCGCCAATCCCAGCGGCGGCAACCCCAAGGGCTCGGAAAACTACCAACTGACCATGACCGTCAACTACGCCGGGGGGCAAGACAGCACCTCGGATTACCACGGTAGCTATACCGCCAGCGACAACCACGGCGGCAGCGACAGCGCGGCGGTGGGCATCAGCTACCAGGCCGGCCACACGCTCACCGGCACGGCGGGGGACGATGTGCTGCTGGCCGGCACCGGCGACAACGTTCTCAATGCTGGCGACGGCAACGACATACTGAGTGCAGACTCGGGCAACAACACCCTGCACGGCGGGGCGGGCAATGACTTGCTCTACAGCGGCACGGGCAACGACCTGCTCGACGGCGGCACGGGCAACGACACCGCCAGCTACGCCCACGCCAGCGCCGCAGTCACGGTGAACCTGGGCCTGCTGGCGGCGCAGAACACCCAGGGCGCCGGTACCGACACACTGGCCAGCATCGAAAACCTCATCGGCTCGAACTTCAACGACACCCTCACGGGTGATAGCGCCAGCAACCGCATCAACGGCGGGCTGGGCCATGACGTGCTCAATGGCGGTGGCGGCGATGATGTCCTGATCGGCGGCCTGGGCAACAACACCCTCACTGGCGGCAGCGGCGCCGATACCTTCCAGTGGCTGACCGACAACAGCGGCCACGACGTGATCACGGACTTCACATCAGGCACCGACAAACTCGACCTGTCCCAACTCCTGCTTGGGGAAAACGGCAGCACCGCGTCACTGGACGACTACCTGCACTTCACCGTCACCGGCAGCGGCGCTTCGGTCATCACCAGCATCGACGTCAGCACCACCGCTGGCGCGGCGACCACTCAGACCATTGACCTGGCCGGCGTCAACCTGGCCAGCCACTACGGCGTCACGCCGGGCGTGGATGGGATGATTGCAGGCACGGACACGGCGACCATCATCAACGGGATGTTGAACGACCATTCGTTGAAAGTGGATACGGTGTGAGGTGAGGTTCGTGCTCTCTAGGAGACACTCAGAGTCCAGTGGCGAGGGAGCTTGCTCCCGCTCGGCGGCGCAGCCGTCGTAAAGCCGGCTGACGCGGTCTGCCTGGAAGACCGCATTATTCCATTTGGGGCGGCTTCGCCACCCAGCGGGAGCAAGCTCCCTCGCCACGGGGGGCTGTGTCGGTGAGCGCGGGATGTTCGTGCCTGATCGTTCCCACTCTCCCACGTGGGAATGCCGCCAGGGACGCTCCGCGTTCCGTTTTTGAAGCGTGACGCGGAGCATGGGAACGAGCAACTTTCTGAGGCCACTCAGATCCTTTGTGGTGAGGGGGGCGTGCCGGCTAGCGTGGGTCGACGTTGTCCAGCGCGCGGTTTGCCAGCAGACATTAGGTATCGACACCGTTCACTACGTTGAAAATCTGGCTTCTTAAAGGCAGATCAGCCTCGGGCTCGGTCGGTTTGGGCTTGAGGTAAAAGTCGAGGGCGCTCGGTGGCTTTATCGAATTCTTTCGAATTGAAGGGGGCGCCTGGGGATGTCGGATCGGTGTCCGGCGGGTTGGGGGTTACTTTGAACGTAGTTGAAGCTCCGATACATTTGGAAAGGAGCCATCACCCCTTCGCGACCAAACGATGGGTGGTGGCCATACGAAGGTTGGTAGACCGGGTATCGGAACCGGCGCCTCCGAAAGGGCCCTGCGCATGGCCACCAAAAAGCGAAGCGTATGACTGCACTTGCAAGAGGTGACGCTATGCACCGAAACCCCGGGCTACCAAACCCGATCGCTGATTCGTCAGCGCCCCGCAAACGATAGAACCCGACCCCAAGGCGCACAAGCCGGCGGATTCTGGCGTAGTTGTAGGCAACGGAGCAAGGCAACGTAGCCCAGTCCTGCAACGTCCTACACCGAAACAAATACCGGTGACGGCGAGCGTCGGGCAACTACTGTCAGAAATAACAGGTGGGTATCGTTATCTGACAAGCGGTGGGGTTAGAGGCCATCGCGAAGAGGCTCTCGCCCACATTCAGGGCTTTTGCAGTGTTTTCTGCTTAAGGATATAAACCGTCACCAGCACTGCGCTGGTCAACATGAACCCCCGCGCCCACGGCAGGGGCACCAGGTAGCAAGACAACAAGATGCTCGTCCACATCAGCCCGATGGCGTAGACCTTGCCTTTAAGCGGGATGCCGTTGCCATTGAGATAGTCGCTGATCCACGGGCCGAGGCGGGGATGCTTTACCAGCCATTGGTAGAAACGGGGCGAGCTGCGGGCGAAGCAGGCGGCGGCCAGCAGCAGGAAAGGGGTGGTGGGCAATACCGGCAGGAAGATGCCGATGACCCCCAGCACTACGCTCAGCCAGCCGACGGCCAGTAGAGCGTAACGCAGGATCAGTGAGCGGTTGCCAATGGGCGCGCGCACCCGGCCACTCAGTGGTGGCGAGGCTTGAGGATCGCCGGTTTCTCGTCCGGTGCGTTGCACAGCAAGTACAGGGCGGTGAGGGCTTCCGGGATCTGCACGATCATGTCGTCCATCAGGTTCGCGTCGGCGGCGATGTCGCAAAACTCCGGTTGCTCGTCGAACAGGCCCGAACCGACCATGATTGGCAGCAGCATTTCGCTGACTTCTTCTTCGGCGGTTTCGAACCAGGCCGCTTCGCGCAGGAACACGCCTTCCATGAAGCCGATGCACCAGCCGCGCAGTTCCGAATCGTCCGGGTCATCGCCCAGGTCCAGTTCGCACGGCAGCTCGAATTCTTCGTCGGCGGCCAGTTGACGGGCGATGTGGGCTTTGAGGCCTACCAGCGTCGCTTCGATTTCGGCGCGCTGGGCTTCGTCGGCGTAATGCGGCTCTTCGGCGAACAGGGCGTCTATCCACTCACGCTCCGGCACCGTTTCGGAGCAGATCGACAGGGCGGTCAGATAGCCGTGAGCGGCCACGTAATCCAGCGCTTCTTCGTGCAGCTCATCGGCGTCGAGGAAGACTTGCAGGCGGGTCAGTTGCTCAGCGAAGGACATTACGGGCTACCTTGGGGAATAAACAATGCGGGAATTCTAGGCCTTCTTGAGCGCCCAGGCCAGCCGCGTGGCGTATTTGCCTTTTTGTGGCGGCGGGTTTGCCCCAAATGCCAAGGTATACAACCCGTGGCGAGGTTTTCATCCAGCGCTCGCCTCAACACCTCTTGTCAGCAGGGCCCTTTGCAGGGAAGGCCTCGGGTATACTGCCGCGTTTTGTGATGCCCTGCGGCGTCTCGCCGGTTCGAAACGCGCACTTACGATTTGCCGGTGCAGCGTTTGTGATTCTGAACCAGCCTTGCAGGGATGTTTCGGTGATTTTTGGAGTTTTTATGCTCGAACAGGCTCAACGCGTCCTCAAGGACATCTTCGGCTACGACAGTTTCCGTGGCCGTCAGGGTGCCATTATTGAGCGCGTGGCCAGCGGTGGCGATGCCCTGGTGCTCATGCCCACCGGCGGCGGCAAGTCCTTGTGCTTCCAGGTGCCGGCGCTGTTGCGCAACGGCCTGGCGGTGGTGGTTTCGCCGTTGATCGCATTGATGGACGACCAGGTCGCCACCCTCGAGGAACTGGGCGTTGCCGCCGCTGCGTTGAACTCCACCTTGAGCGCCGAGCAGCAGCGAGACCTGGCGGCGCGAATCAAGCGCGGTGAAGTGAAGATGTTGTACCTGGCGCCCGAACGCCTGGTGCAGCCGCGCATGCTGGCGTTCTTGCAGAGCCTGGAAATCGCCCTGTTCGCCATCGACGAAGCCCACTGCGTGTCCCAATGGGGTCACGATTTCCGTCGCGAATACCTGCAACTGGGGCAACTGGCAGAACTGTTCCCCGACGTGCCGCGTATCGCCCTGACCGCCACCGCCGACAAACGGACCCGCGAAGAAATCGTCGAGCGCCTGCACTTGCAGAACGCCGAGCGGTTCCTTTCCAGCTTCGACCGGCCGAACATTTTCTACCGCATCGTGCCCAAGGAGCAGCCGCGCAAGCAGTTGCTGGCGTTCCTTGCCGAGCGGCGCAGCGACGCCGGCATTGTCTATTGCCTGTCGCGCAAAAAGGTCGATGAAGTGGCGGCGTTTCTCTGCGAGCAGGGTTTTCCGGCATTGCCCTATCACGCCGGCCTGCCCAACGACCTGCGGGCCTATCACCAGAAGCGCTTCCTCAACGAAGAAGGCCTGATCATGGTGGCCACCGTGGCGTTCGGCATGGGCATCGACAAGCCCAACGTACGCTTCGTCGCTCACCTGGACCTGCCCAAATCCCTCGAGGCGTATTACCAGGAAACCGGTCGTGGCGGCCGTGATGGCTTGCCGGCCGATGCCTGGATGGCCTACGGCCTGCAGGACGTGGTGATGCTCAAGCAGATGCTGCAGAACTCTGAAGGTGACGAGCGCCACAAGCGCCTGGAGCAGCACAAGCTCGACGCCATGCTCTCGCTGTGCGAAGAAACCCGCTGCCGTCGCCAGACCTTGCTGGCCTACTTCGACGAAGACATGCCCCAGCCTTGCGGGCATTGCGACAACTGCGTCGACGGCGTGGAGACCTGGGACGCCACCGAGCCGGCCCGCCAGGCGTTGTCGGCCATTTATCGCACCGGCCAGCGCTATGGCGTGGGGCATCTGGTGGACGTGTTGCTGGGCAAGGACAACGAGAAGGTCCGCAGCTTCGGCCATCAGCATCTTGCGGTGTTCGGGGTCGGCAAGGCCCGCTCCGAGAGCGAGTGGCGGTCATTGTTCCGCCAGCTCGTGGCGCGCGGCCTGGCGGACATCGACCTGGAAGGCTACGGCGGCCTGCGCTTGAGTGCGAGCTGCCGGCCCTTGCTCAAAGGCGAGGTCTCCCTCGAACTGCGCCGCGACCTCAAGCCGGCAACGGCGGTCAAGAGCAGCAAGAGCCAGGCCAGCCAACTGGTGCGCGGCGAAGAGCGCGATCAGTGGGAAGCCTTGCGCGCCTTGCGTCGCAAGCTGGCCGAGGAGCATGGCGTGCCGCCGTACGTCATTTTTCCCGACTCGACGTTGCTGGAAATGCTCCGCAGCCAGCCGACGTCCCTGGCGGAAATGGCCCGGGTCAGTGGCGTGGGCGCGCGCAAGCTGGAACGTTATGGCGAGGCCTTCCTCCAGGTGCTGGGCGGCGAGGCAGAGGCGCCGAAAGTGGTGGCCGATGTACGCCACGAATTGATCACCCTGGCCCGGGCCGGTATGACGCCATTGCAGATCGCCGGGCAATTGCAGTGCTCGGAAAAGAACGTCTATACGATGCTGGCCGAGGCCATCGCCAAGCAGCAATTGTCGTTGGAACAGGCTCTGGACCTGCCCGAGGAGCTGATGGGGGAGGTGCAGGACGCGTTTCTGGATGGCGAAGGCGAGCTGCCTCCGGTGTCGGAAATCGCCGCGTTGTTTGTCGGTCGGGTACCTGAAGGCGTTCTGTATTGCGTCAGGGCTGCGTTGCAGTCGGAATTCGAAGTCTGATCAGTGAGTTACGTTCCTTTAACGATTCAGTACAGGGCAAACCTTGCTTGAATCCGAAGCTCATGCTTAGCTGACTAATAATTAGTTTTTTCTATTTCAGATCTGATGAGTTTTTTTATGCCTTTAACCGATCAACACCGTTTTGGCATGCAGCTGGCGCAAATGTCCCGAGGCTGGCGTGCTGAGCTGGATCGCCGTCTGGCCGGGCTGGGCCTGTCCCAGGCGCGCTGGTTGGTGCTGCTGCACCTGGCCCGTTTCGAACAGGCGCCGACCCAGCGTGAACTGGCCCAGAGCGTCGGCGTCGAAGGCCCGACCCTGGCCCGGTTGCTCGACAGCCTGGAAACCCAGGGGCTGGTGCAGCGTCAGGCCGTAGCCGAAGACCGCCGGGCCAAGAAAATCGTGCTCTGCGCACCGGCCCGACCACTGATCGAGCAAATCGAAACCATTGCTGAGCAACTGCGCCGGGAGTTGTTCCAGGGCATCAATGAAGCCGACATGCGGGTGTGCATGCGGGTTCACGGCACGATCCTGGCCAACCTGGAAAAATCCTGAGGCATATCCCCGGTGTCAGACTTTTGAGATTCGGCGGTTCGCGAACTATAACCAGTACTAAGCGTTCGTATTGGATGCGTTTACGCTCAGTCTGGTGATCAAAGGGATGCCCATGCTTGAAAGTTTGCAGTCCACGTTGCGCAGTTGGGTCAACGTGTCGGTCGTCTTGGGTGCCTTGGGGTATTCGGCTGTGGCGTCTGCGCTGGGGTTGGGGGAGATCACGCTGCACTCCGCCCTGAACCAGCCATTGCGTGCCGATATCGCTCTGGTCGACGTGGCCGGGATCAGCGAGGGCGATCTGTCGGCCAGCCTGGCGACCTTGGGCGATTTCAATCGTGCCGGTGTAGAGCGGGTGTTCTTTCTCAGTAACCTGCGCTTTACGCCGGTGTTGCGTGGCGAGCGCAGTTTCATTCGGGTGACCTCCAGCAAACCGGTGGAGGAACCGTTCCTCAATTTCCTGGTACAGCTCAATCAACCCAACGGGCGCCTGCTGCGCGAATACACCGTGCTGATCGACCCGCCGGGCACGCCGGGCATCGTGCCCGCCCGTGATGAACCTTCCACCGCCCCCCAGTCTTCGATGTCGACCCAGGCAACACCTGCCATCAAGCCACCCCCGGCTGTACAAGGTAAGCGTTATACCGTCGTGCGGGGGGACAACCCCTGGGTCATCGCCAAACGTCTGCACGACGCTGGCAGCAACGCTTCGGCCAATGAACTGATGCAAGGGATCCAGGCCCTGAACCCCGGCAGCGACCGGCTCTCCATCGGTCAGCGCTTGTTATTGCCCGATTCGGCCGTGCTGCCGGCGCCTGCTGAAACCGCTGCAGCCCCGGCGTCTATCGGGTCTGACGAGCAATTGGCCGCCAGCGTGCTGCAAAACCAGCAGCAACAGAAGACCATCGACGAACTGCAGGCCCGGCTCCAGGCCCAGGACGAAGAGATCGCCAGCCAGCGCAAGCAGATCAGCCAATTGCAGACGCAACTGGTCGCCGTCACGCCAGCGCCCGTTGCGTCGGCCCAGGCGCAATCGGAGCCACCCGCACCCGCACCGACGGTTGATGCCGAGCCAGCGACAGAACCGGTCACAGAGCCAGAGGGCATCAACTGGCTGTGGGTGACGGGGTTGGTGAGCCTGCTGGGGCTGCTCGCGCTGTTACTGTTCATTCGTCGTCGGCAGCACGAGCAGGCCGCCTCAGAGCCGATGCCCGAACGTCCTGAGCCGGTGTTGGAAGACGGCAATGAGCCCTATGCACCGACAGCCGGCACGGAGCAGCCCGAAGCCGCCACGTCGTTCAATAACGGTGACGCTCCCTTGGGGGATGTGCTGGAAGGGGTCGGGATTTACCTGACCTATGGTCGTTTCACCGAGGCTGCGGGGCTGCTGCGCGCCGCATTGCTGGCGGAGCCGGAACGCACCGACCTGGGCCTCAAGTTGTTGGAAGTATTGGGCAAGCAGGGCGATGTCATCGGTTTCCAGGCCCAGGAACATCATTTGCTGGCGCAGGGCGTCGATGCCTGGATGCTGGAGGAGGTCCGCGGGCGCTACCCCAGGGTTGCGATTACCGCTCCCGTGGTGGCGTCGGCAGAGCCCCTGGCGCCGGTCCCGGAACCCGAGCCTGTGCCCAGCGACGAATTCGAGCTGAACCTGGAAACCAGTTGGGATTTGACCGACGTCCAGAACCCCACCACTGAAAAAAGCGCTGCCCCATCGCCTGCGATCAACGCTGCTGAGGGCTTGTCGCTCTCGGGGTTCGACGAGCCGGATCTGCAATGGGGCGCGCCATTGGAAACCGAATCGCTGGACGATGCCTTCCTTGACGGGTTTGCCGATGAAGAGCAGTCGCTGGAGCTGGAGTCGCTGCCCCTTGAACCGATGTCCCTCGACGCCATGTCCCTCGAGCCTATCTCACTGGAACCCAAGACACCGGAACACTCGGTCAAACTGGAGCAGGCGCAGAGTTGCATCGATGATGGCGACCTGAAGACCGCCGTCGCGCTGCTTGAAGAACTGCTCCAAGAGGGTGACGAGCCCCTCAAGCAGACCGCCCGGGTACTGCTGGCCGCGATTCGCTGAGCCTGCTGGCCTCTTCGCGAGCAAGCCCGCACACACAGTCGAACTGCGGCGGGCACAAGTTGCGTTCGTCATGCCCGATCAAAACGTCTGCCCCAAATTCAGATACACCGCCTGCTCATCATCATCGTTAAAGCCATAGCTGAATTTCAGTGGCCCCAGCGGCGTATCAAACCCCAGGAAAATGCTGGCGGCGTTGATGTAGCCGCTGTCGAACTCGTTGTCGTTGTTCCAGGCCCGGCCGCGTTCCAGCGAGCCGCCGATGTACAGCGGAAAGTCCAGCGGCAGGTAGGCCCGCGGCGTGAGCCGGCGGTAATACACCGCGCGCATCAGGCCTATGTTCTGCCCGGATATCCCGTCTTCGCGAAAGCCCGACAACTGCTGCGCACCGCCGAGTACAAAACTTGAAGTCACGACCTCGGCCGTGTCGAGGGTGCGGCCGTAGTGCCCGCCCAGAATGAGCGTATCCGGGCCGCTGCTCAGGGCCTTGTCCAGTTTGAGTTCCCACTGGCGATAACGCTGGTCGGAACCCAACCCCGGTTCGTACTGGCGCCAGTACACACTAATGTCTTCTCCTTCATGGGGAAAATACACGCTGTCGAAGGCGTCAAACGAGTATTTGAGCTCGTAGAAGCTCTCATTGAAGTCCTCGCTGGGCTGGTCGTGATCGCCAATGCGCACATCCGCCTTGCCCCAGTCCTGGCCGACACCGAAACGGATTTCGCCGTTGTTGCCGATCTGGCGGCCCACGTTCAGGCCAAAACCATAGCGCTCGACGCGATACTGGGCCACCGGGTCGCTGTCCAGGATGGACTCCACGTTGCGCGACTCGAATTGCCCATAGGGTGCGATGAAGTAGCGCGAACCGACGTCCAGCGGCTGATAGAACTCGCTGTACAGTTCCTGCTTGCCACCGATCTGCGCGCGGGTCAGCCATTCGGCGCCCAGGCGATTGATGCCGTTGACCCGGTAACTGGCGCCGAGGTTGAAAGCGCTGTCGCCGCGCATGTCGTCCGACAGGCTCAGCCCCAGCCGCAGGTAGTCGGTGCCGGTACGTTTGCCTCGGGCGCTGATCACCAACGTGTGGTCCGGGCCCTTGTGCACCACGCGGTATTGCACTTGTTCGAAGTAGTCCAGGCCGTACAGCGTGCCCATGTCGGTCTGCAAGCGACCCAGGTCCAGCGGTTTGCCGATTTGCTGGCGAATGTAATAGTGAATCACGTCGTCGCCGACTTTCGAGTCGTTCTCCACGCGAATGGCCGTGATGACAGGCGTGCGCTCGCCCGGGGTGCGCGCGGCCATCAGTTCGGGGTCGACCGGTTCGGCGGGACGCAGGCGCGCCAGTCGGGCCTCAAGGATCTGCGTGGCACGGTAACCGGCGTCGATCATTTCCCGGGCCCGGCCGAAGTCGGTGGCGCCGAAGCTGGCCAGGGCCGGTTGGATCAGCAGGTCGTCCTTGCCCAGTGTCGCCAGTTGTTCTTCGGAGTTGCGCCGGGTCATCAGCGTTGTCGACTGGTTCAACACGTCGATCACCGTGACCAGTTGTTTACGGTTGCGCAGTGGCGTGCCGATGTCGACTACGATGGCGACGTCCACGCCCATTTGCCGGGCCACGTCCAGCGGGATGTTGTCGCTCATGCCGCCGTCCACCAGCAACCGGCCGTCCAGTTCCACTGGGGCGAAGACCGCCGGGATCGACATGCTGGCGCGGATGACCTTGGGCAAGTGGCCCTTGCTGAACACCACTTTTTCACCGCTGGCGATGTCGGTCGCCACGGCGCGGAAAGGGATCGGCAATTTGTCGAAGTCCCGGGTGTCGCTGACGTGGGCCAGCAGGCTTTCGAGCAGCAGGGCCAGGTTCTGCCCCTGAATGACGCCCAACGGGAGGCCGAGGCTGCCGTCGTCGCGAAAGCTCAGTTTCTGTTTCACCAGAAAGTCCCGGTCATCCTGCTTACGCCGAAATGGCACGTCCTCGCGTGGCGGGGCGTCGGACAACGCCTGTTGCCAGTCGATGCCCAGGGCGAGTTTTTCCAGTTCGTCGATCTTGTAGCCCGAGGCATACAGCCCGCCGATCACGGCGCCCATGCTGGTGCCGGCAATGGCGTCGATCTTGATGCCTTGTTCTTCCAGGGCCTTGAGCACGCCAATGTGGGCCAGGCCTCGTGCCGCGCCACCGGACAACACCAGGCCGATTTTCGGGCGCGGTGCTTCGATGGCGTGGGCGAACAGGGGCAATAGCAACACAAACAGACAGGGCAGCAGGCGGCGCATCGTCAATCTCGGGGTGGGCAGTCAAAGGCGGGTATTATAGCGATGCCTTCGAACCCAGGAGTTCACCCGCAAATGACCGAGCACAAACCGGAAGTCGTCATCACGTATTGCACCCAGTGCCAATGGCTGCTGCGCGCCGCCTGGCTGGCCCAGGAACTGCTCAGCACCTTCAGCGACGACCTGGGCAAAGTGTCTTTGGTACCCGGCACCGGCGGGGTGTTTCATATCAGTTGCGACGGTACGCAGATCTGGGAGCGCAAGGCCGATGGCGGTTTTCCAGAGGCCAAGGTCCTCAAGCAGCGGGTCCGCGACCGGATCGACCCGGAGCGGGACCTGGGCCACAACGACCGGACTCAGTGAGACGCGGCTTCGACGGCCACACCCGGTTTCTTCGAGCC
Organism: Pseudomonas sp. LBUM1664; assembly: GCF_059695895.1. Lineage (NCBI taxonomy): Bacteria > Pseudomonadati > Pseudomonadota > Gammaproteobacteria > Pseudomonadales > Pseudomonadaceae > Pseudomonas > Pseudomonas sp. LBUM1664. Next base: position 1,797,396 of record NZ_CP166791.1, read on the forward strand.
GCCGCCCAGTTGGCTCGACACTACGATCGCAACGATGATCACCACGCCGCCCAGGAGCATGCGCGGGGTTGGGTTTTCATCGAACAGCAGCCAGGCCATGGTAATGCCGTAGACCGGCTCCAGGGTGAAGACCACCGCGGCGGTGCGGGCCTTGATCACCGCCAGGCTGGCGACGAACAGGCTGTGGGCCAGGCCGGTGCAGAACACCCCCAGCAGGCCGATCCATAGCCAGTCGATAGGGCGCACGGCGCTCAGTTGCGGCGCGGCCATTGGCAGCAGGCACAACCCCACCACCACGTTTTGGCACAGCGCGGCCTGCACCGGTGGCACGTGCGCGGAGCCGGCGCGGTTGGTCAGTGACAGCAGGGAAAACAGCAGCCCCGAAGCCACAGCCCACAGCAGGCCGGTGGTGGCGCCGCTGGCCAGGTCGAAGTCCGGCGTAACCAGCACCAGGCCGATGCTCACCAGCAGCACCAACAGGATTTCATTGGCGCGAATCCGCTCGCGGAAAATCAGCCCCTCGAGCAACACCGTGAAGGCCGGGAAACTGGCGAACCCCAGGGTGGCGATCGCGACCCCGGCGATTTTCACCGAAATGAAGAAGCTCACCCAGTGCCCGGTCAACAACAATCCACCGAGCAGTAAACGCCGGCCGTCCTGCGCCCGCAGTTTCTGCCAGCGGGTTTTGCTGGCGAACCGGGCAAAAAACGCCAGGGCCAGCACGGCGAATACGGCGCGACCGAACACGATGACCGTCGGCGAGGCGGCGGCGAGCTTGCCGAATACACCGGTCAGACCAAACATGAGTGCGCCAATGTGCAGGGCGCCCAAGGCAGTACGGGGAGTCATTGCGGTCCTTGTTCAACGGTTGAGCATCAGGGTATTGAACCCCTTGTCGGCCGTTTTTGTCTGTCGCGATCCTAGCGATTTCTAGCGCGAGTCTAGCGTTGACGCCGCAGCTTGCCCGGTGAGGTGCCGAATTCGCGCAGCACCGCGGCGGCGAAGGCGCTCTGGGAACTGTAGCCGACCCGATGGGCGATCTCACCAATGGGCAGCTCCGAATCGCGCAGTAGCGCTACGGCTTTGTGCAAGCGGCGGCTGCGGATGTAATCCATCGGGGTTTGCCCACATTCGGTGACGAAGCGTGCATGCAGGCGGGCGCTGGAGAGCCCGGCGACCTGCGCCAGGTCCGCCACTTGCAGGGGATAGGCGGCGTACTGGTCGATGTGGGCGTTGAGCGCGGCGTAGGGCAGGCGCCGGCCGCCGACCGTTTCGTGGCGAGCGCCATTGAGGCTGGCCAGAAGCAGCACCGCGCCTTGCTGGGCGATCACCGGGTCGTCCACCGGGCTGCCCGCCAGCCAACTGACCAACTGGCTTTGCCCGGCATCCAGGGGCAGGCGAGCGGCGTTGTCCAGCAATCGGCGACTGGTGTCAGCGTGATCGCCCAGGCATTGCCCGACCCAGTCATCGCTCGGCACATCCAGCACCAGGCACCGGCTGCCATGGGGGCTACCGCAGGCGTGATGGGCACCGGACGGCACCACCACGAAACTCTGCTGCACCACCTGGCTGCCGTAACCTTCGACCTCGAAATCCAGCAAGCCGGACAAGCCGAACACCAGTTGGGCATGGTCATGGCTGTGGACGATCAAGTCGTGGCTGTAGTGGCGTAGCGTGAGGATCGGTCTCATCGCGGTCTCCCGGGGCAGGCCCTCAGTCTACACCGGTCTACACCGAGGGCGCGGCGGCTCGCGTTGTCATGTAATCGACTTGTGTTTGTCATGGGCCATTAACCGCTGGGGTGCACAGTGGGAAAAACGATCAGAGGGGGTTGCCCATGACCAGCGCCGAGCTCGCCAGACCCAACCGCAAACAGCGTGTTCGTACCCTGTGGATTTCCGATGTGCATCTGGGCACCCGGGATTGCCAGGCGGAGCACTTGTCGCAATTTCTCAAGGGCTACCACGCCGACAAGATCTACTTGGTGGGCGACATCATCGACGGCTGGAAGCTGCGCAGCGGCATGTATTGGCCCCAGGCGCACACCAACGTCATTCGCCGCTTGCTGACCATGAGCAAGCGCGGCACCGAGGTGATCTACGTCACCGGCAATCATGACGAATTCCTGCGGCGTTATTCGAAGCTGATCCTGGGCAATATCCAGTTGGTGGATGAGGCGGTGCACGTCACCGCCGACGGTCGGCACCTGTTGGTGATCCATGGCGATCAGTTCGACGTCATCACCCGTTATCACCGCTGGCTGGCGTTCCTCGGGGACTCGGCCTACGAGTTCACCCTCACGCTGAACCGCTGGCTCAACCATTGGCGGGCCCGTTATGGCTACGGTTACTGGTCGCTATCGGCGTACCTCAAGCACAAAGTCAAAACCGCCGTCAGTTTCATCAGTGATTTCGAAGAAGCCATCGCCCATGAATGCGTGAAGCGCGAGCTGCACGGTGTGGTGTGCGGGCATATTCACCACGCCGAGATCCGCAAGGTGGGCGAGGTGGAGTACCTCAATTGTGGCGATTGGGTTGAGTCGTGCACGGCGTTGATCGAGCATTGGGATGGGTCGATCGAGTTGTATCGGTTGGCGGAGGCTCAGGCGCGGGAGGCATTGATCAAGGCTGAGTTGAAAGTGACTGAGCCGGTGTAGGCCGGTCTGACACCCTCTTAAGGAAACACACATACCGTGGCGAGGGAGCTTGCTCCCGCTGACTGCGCAGCAGCCCAAATCAGGGCCGCTTCTCGCCCAACGGGAGCAAGCTCCCTCGCCACGCTTTTTTCAATACCTAGAACGCAACCTTGCCCAGCATCATGTCGCGGTACATGACGAAATCACCGAGCAAGCTGTAGAACGGATGCTGGAAGGTGGCGGGACGGTTCTTTTCGAAGAAGAAGTGCCCGACCCAGGCGAAGCCGTAACCGGCGACAGGCAGGGCGATGAACCACGACCAAGTACCGGCGACGAGCGCCAGGGCGAAAATAAGAATAACCAGGGAAGTGCCGATGAAGTGCAATCGTCGGCAGGTGCTGTTGTTGTGTTCGTTGAGGTAATACGGGTAGAACTCAGCGAACGTGTTGAATCGTTTGGTGTTTTCCACGACTTCGGGCTCTGCGGTTATTGTTGTGGTTATTGTTGTGTACAACGGTTTGATTGAAGTCTAGAGGGATCATTTGTAACGGCCAGTGACAATGGGCGCCACTTTAGTATCCTTCGCAAATCCAGCCGCACCCTGCGGCTCGTCATGCAAGTAAAACGTCATGAACGAACGAACGACTTCTTCAAGCTGGGCGATGGGGATCGTCAAGGCGTTGGAAATGGACGGCCTGGATTGTCGGGTGTTGTTCAAGCAGTTGGGGCTGGACTTTGATGCGTTGGATGATCCTGATGCGCGCTTCCCCCAGGATTCGATGACGCTGCTCTGGCAACGGGCGGTAGAGTTGTCGGGCAACCCCGCCATCGGCCTGAACATGGGCAAAGTGGTGCGCCCAGCGTCGTTCCATGTGGTGGGTTACGCGTTGATGTCCAGCCGTACGCTGGTGGAAGGTTTCCAGCGGCTGGTGCGGTATCAGCGGATCATTGCCGAAAGCGCCGACTTGAGCTTTCGCCTGCTGGACGATGGCTACGGGCTGATTCTGACGGTGCATGGCGACCATATCCCACCCACACGGCAAAGTGCCGAAGCGTCCCTGGCCTGTGCGCTGGCCATGTCCAATTGGCTGACCGGGCGCACCCTGCACCCGGTGAAAGTGTTGTTGCAAGGCGCCGAACCTGCGGACCTGGCACCTTATCAACAAGTGTTCGCTGCGCCTTTGCAATTCGGTGCTCCCTATGACGCGCTGATCTTCGAACGGGCCGACATGGAAGCACCGCTGCCCACGGCCAACGAGGCGATGGCGCTGCTCCACGACCGATTTGCCGGTGAGTACCTGGCGCGTTTTTCGGAAAGCCGTGTGACCCACAAGGCGCGACAGGTGCTGTGCCGGCTGCTGCCTCAGGGCGAGCCCAAGCGGGACGTGGTGGCGCAGAGGCTGCACCTGTCCCAACGCACCTTGCAGCGGCGCCTGCAGGAAGAGGGCACCAGTTTCCAGAGCCTGTTGGACGACACCCGTCGTGAACTGGCCGAGCAGTACCTGACGCAGCCGGCCATGACGTTGCTGGAAATCGCCTATCTGTTGGGTTTTGCCGACCCGAGCAATTTTTTCCGGGCCTTTCGCCGCTGGTTCGACACCACGCCCGGCGAGTACCGGGCACGGGCGAGTGCAGCCAAACCGGTCAGTGACGCCAGAACGCCGGGATACACAACACGAACACCGTGATGATCTCCAGTCGGCCCAGCAGCATGCCAGCCGAGAGGATCCACTTGGCCGCATCCGGCAGCGGTGCAAAGTTGCCGGCCGGGCCGATGGTCTCCCCCAGCCCCGGGCCGACGCCGGACACGGTACTGGCCGCGCCGGTCAGCGCAGTCATCCATTCCACGCCCAGCAGCGACAGCAACAGGGCGATCACGCAGATGGTGATGGCGAAGAAGAATGAGAACGTCAGAATCGAGCGCACGATTTCTTCGTCGAGGCGGTGACCGTTGTATTTCTGCTTGATCACCGCGCGTGGGTGGATCAATTGATTGAGGTTGGCCCTGAGCAGGATGTAAGCGACCTGGAAGCGGAAGATCTTGATCCCGCCGGCCGTGGAGCCCGAACAGCCGCCGACGAACCCCAGATAAAAGAACAGCATCAGTGAGAAATTGCCCCACAGGCTGTAGTCCCCCAGGGCAAAACCGGTGGTGGTAACGATCGACGTCACGTTCAGCGCCACGTGCCGCAGCGCGTCCAGCCAATGCAGGTCGGTGGTCGCCCAATACCAGGTGCCGAGCACCAGCCAGGTCACCAACAGCACCGCTATAAACCCTTGAACCTGTTGGTCCTTGATCAGCGCCCGACGATTGCCCCGCAACATCGAGACGTACAGGGCAAACGGCAGGCTGCCAAGGATCATGATCACGATGGCGACCCAATGCACCGCCGGTTCAGGCCATTTGGCCAGGGACAGGTCCGAGGTGGAAAAACCGCCGGTGGAGATCGCCGACATCGAGTGATTGATGGCATCGAACGGGCTCATCCCGGCCCACCAGAGCGCCAGGGTGCCGAGAATGGTGATGCCCACGTAGGACGCCACGATCAGCCGCGCCACCATGTGGGAGCGGGGCATGACTTTTTCCGAGCGGTCCGATGATTCGGTCTGGAACAGCCGCATGCCACCGATGCGCAACAGCGGCAGGATCGCCACCGCCATGGCGATGAACCCGATACCGCCGAGCCAGTGCAGCAGCGAACGCCACATCAGGATGCCGGGGGACATGGTGTCCAGGCCGCTCAGGACCGTGGCGCCGGTGGCCGTGATCCCCGACATGCTTTCAAAAAACGAATCCGTATAGCTGATGCGCTGGGTCAGCAAAAAAGGCAACGCGGCAAAGATACACACCACCAGCCAACTGCTGACGGTCAGCAGGTACATGTCTCGCGGGCGCAGATTCACGTGTTCCGGGCGCCCGGGAAGAATCAGGGCCAGACCGGCGACGAAAGTGATCATGCTCGACCAGAGGAACGACGGCAGGTCGCGGGTGCGCTCGAAGATCAGCAAGGTGACCATGGGCACGACCATGAAGATCGCCAGGGTGATCAGGAAGATGCCGATGATGAAACCAATGATTCGCAGGGTCGGCAACGCCATGAAGTCCGCTCGGGCTGAAAGGGAAGGGCGCCATTCTACCCGCGACACTCGGCATGTAAACCGGCAGCCGGCGGCGCTTCCCGTTAGAATAGCCAAACATTTTTTCAGGAGGTGGCCGATGCAGGCTCTCGACGCTTTGCTCAACCGTGTTTCCGTTCCGCGCCTGGTGGAGCCGGCGCCCACCGCTGAACAGCGCGAGGTTATGTTCGCCGCTGCGATGCGGGCTCCGGATCACGGCCAGTTGCGGCCATGGCGTTTTCTGACGGTCGAAGGGCAAGCGCGTCATCGCATGGGCGAACTCCTGGCCGAAGCGGCCCGGCTCAATGACCCGCAGGTGCCCGACGCGGTCGTGGAAAAGGCCCTCAATGGTCCGTTGCGCGCGCCTCTGGTCGTGGTGGTGATTGCTCGCTTGCAGGACCATTTCAAAGTCCCGAAAGCCGAGCAACTGTTGGCGGCCGGCTGCGCGGCCCACGGGATTCTGTTGGCGGCTTATGCACAGGGCATTGGCGGGGTGTGGCGTACGGGTGAACTGTCGTACTCGCCTCATGTGGCCAAGGGGCTTGGTCTTGAGGAAGGGGAAGAGGTGATTGGCTTCCTCTACCTGGGCACACCGCAGAAAGAAGCGCGTACGGCTGCGAAGGTACAAGCCGCGGAGTTTGTCAGCGAGTGGACAGGCCTGTAGGAATAGGTCTGGCGCAGCTTTTGTGGCGAGGGGATAAATCCCCTCGCCACACATTTATCTGCAAACCTCAGCAATCGCCTCCGCCAGCAGGTCCAGGCGCGTGGCATCGATGCCCGCCACGTTAGCCCGCCCCGTGCCCACCATGTACACGCTGTGGCGCTCGCGCAGGTGCTTGACCTGATCCGGCGTCAGGCCGGTGTAGGAGAACATCCCGCGTTGCACGCCGATGTGGGCGAAGCGCTCTCGCAAGCCATGGGGTTCGAGGGCTTCCAGCAGGCCGCTGCGCAATTGGGCGATGCGCAGGCGCATGGTCTGTACTTCGTCGGCCCACAGGCTTTTGAGTTCCGGGTTGCCCAGGATCGTCGCCACCACTGCCGCGCCATGGTCTGGCGGCGTCGACCACAGGTTGCGGGCGATGTTTGCCAGTTGGCTGCGAATGTCCAGCAGCTTGTCGGCATCGCGGGCGCAGACGATCAGCGCACCGGTGCGGTCGCAATACAGACCGAAGTTCTTCGAGCAGGAACTGGTGACCAGCACTTCAGGCAATGCCTGGGCAAACAGTCGAACCGCCCAAGCGTCCTGCTCCAGCCCATCCCCGAAGCCTTGATAAGCGAAGTCGATCAACGGCAACAGGTCGCGGCTGCGCACCACCTCCAACACCTGGCGCCATTGATCATGGGACAGGTCGAAACCGGTGGGGTTGTGGCAGCAGGCGTGCAGCAGCACCACGTCGCCTTTGGGCGCCTGGCTCAGGGTTGCCAGCATTGCCTCGAAGTCCAGGCGATTGTCGGCGCCCACGTAGGGGTAATGACTGGCCTTGACGCCGGCAGCGGCGAAGATGGTTTCGTGAATTGGCCAGGTCGGGTTGCTCAACCATACGCCACGGCCCGGCAGGCACTGGGCGATGAAGTCGGCACTCAGGCGCAGGGCGCCGGTGCCGCCCGGGGTCTGGGTGGCGCCGGCGCGTTTTTCTGCAATCAGCGTTGAGTCGGCGCCCAGCACCAGCTCATTGATCAACTGGCCGAAAGCGGCGTCGCCATGACCGCCAATGTAGGTCTTGGTGGTCTGGCGATCCACCAGACGCTGCTCGGCCTGTTTTACCGACTGAAGAATCGGCGTCAGGCCCTGGGCGTCTTTATAGACGCCCACGCCCAGGTCGAACTTGCTCGGATTACTGTCCACCCGGTAGGCGTCCATCAGGCCGAGGATCGGGTCGCCGGGCACCCGGCCGATGGCATCGAAATGCATTATTTGCGGCCCTCGGCGGTCTTGGCCACGTCATCGGTGCGGGCGGCCATGATGAAGTCGTTGCGGTGCAGGCCCTTGATGGAGTGGCTCCACCAGGTCACGGTGACTTTGCCCCATTCGGTGAGCAGGCCAGGGTGGTGACCTTCGGCCTCGGAGATTTCACCGACCGCGTTGGTGAACGCCAGGGCGTGCTTGAAATTCTTGAACAGGAAAACTTTTTCCAGCTGCATCACGCCGTCGCGCACTTCGATGTTCCAGTCCGGGATCTGCTTGATCAGTACTGGCAGTTCTTCGTCGCTGACTTGCGGGGCGTCGGCGCGGCAGGCTTCGCAATGGGCTTGGTTCAGAGTGTTCATGGTGTGTTCCTGGATCGAATAGGTGAAAACGTCGATGCACCCACGCTAAAGCAAAGCTGCGCTGTGCAACAGACTCAATTAAGGTCAAAAGTCGCGGTTCACGCAGCTTTTGGCGGAAATTTCGGTGCGTGCAAGCCCAGTTCGCGACCGCGCTTGACCATGCCCATGATGTCTTCGTGGGCCAGGTCGAACAGGCGTTTGAGTTCGGGCAGCACGAAATACAAGGGCTGCAGGATGTCGATGCGATACGGCGTGCGCATGGCTTCCAGCGGATCGAAGGCTTGATGCTCCGGTTCGTCGGACAGGCAGTACACGGTTTCCTTGGGCGAAGACAGGATGCCGCCACCGTAGATGCGCCGGCCTTGAGGGGTGTCCACCAGGCCGAACTCGATGGTCATCCAGTACAGGCGCGCCAGGTAGACGCGTTCTTCCTTGGAAGCCTGTAGGCCGAGTTTGCCGTAGGTGTGGGTGAATTCGGCAAACCAGGGATTGGTCAGCAGCGGACAGTGGCCGAAGATCTCGTGGAAAATATCCGGCTCTTGCAGGTAATCCAGTTCTTCACGGGTACGAATGAAGGTCGCGACTGGAAACTGTTTGCTGGCGAGTAATTCGAAGAAGGTCTGGAAGGGAATCAGCGCCGGTACCCGGGCGACTTGCCAGCCCGTGGTCTCGCCGAGCACTTTGTTGATCTCACCCAACTGCGGGATGCGGTCGTGGGGCAGGCCAAGCTTGTCGATGCCGTCCAGGTATTCCTGGCAAGCACGGCCTTCGATGACTTTCAGCTGGCGGGTGATCAGCGTATTCCACACCGCATGTTCTTCGGCGGGGTAGTGGATAAAACCTTGCGCATCGGGCTCGCGGGCCACGTACTGCGTCTGCTTCATGCTGCTCTCCTGCTGATTTCCCTCAAGGGAAGGCGTGTTGTTGTTATGTCCAGCGATGCATTAGAGATAACCCGAGGCAGGCGTGTGCGCAGTAGACAAGCGGTGTTCCATAAGGCCGACGGATCGGAGTTTCGTAAAGTTTTCGTTACGGATTGGGTGGCTATCCCGCGCTGTAGCGATTTTCAGGTGGGAATCGGCCTACAGCTGTCACATAATCTTGACGATTATTTATGCGCTCAGGCAGAAAAACGCCGGACGTGCCTCTCTCTTTAATACGCATCGGGCCTTTTTATGCGCATCAAAGTCCATTGCCAGAACCGCATCGGCATCCTGCGAGACATCCTCAACCTGCTCATGGAATACGGCATCAACGTCGCCCGCGGCGAAGTGGGTGGCGAGCATGGCAATGCGATTTACCTGCACTGCCCGAACCTGATCAATATTCAGTTTCAGGCGTTGCGTCCGAAATTCGAAGGCATTGCCGGGGTGTTCGGCGTCAAGCGCGTAGGGCTGATGCCCAGCGAACGTCGGCATATGGAGCTCAATGCGCTGCTCGGCGCCCTGGAGTTTCCGGTGTTGTCCATCGACATGGGCGGCTCCATCGTCGCGGCCAATCGGGCGGCGGCGCAGTTGCTCGGGGTGCGGGTGGACGAGGTGCCGGGGATTCCCCTGTCCCGGTATGCCGAGGATTTCGACCTGCCGGAACTGGTTCGCGCCAACCAGTCGCGCATCAACGGGCTAAGGGTCAAGGTCAAGGGTGATGTGTTTTTGGCCGATATCGCCCCGCTGCAATCGGAGCACGACGACAGCGAGGCCATGGCCGGGGCGGTACTGACGCTGCATCGGGCTGACCGGGTGGGCGAGCGTATCTATAACGTGCGCAAGCAGGAACTGCGTGGTTTCGACAGTATTTTCCAGAGTTCGAAGGTGATGGCGGCGGTGGTTCGGGAGGCCCGGCGCATGGCGCCGCTGGATGCGCCGCTGTTGATAGAAGGCGAAACCGGCACCGGCAAGGAATTGCTGGCCCGCGCCTGTCACCTGGCGAGCCCGCGGGGGCAATCACCGCTGATGGCGCTCAACTGTGCCGGGCTGCCGGAGTCCATGGCCGAGACCGAACTGTTTGGCTACGGCCCCGGAGCGTTCGAAGGCGCTCGTGCGGAAGGTAAGCTCGGTCTGCTGGAGTTGACGTCCGGGGGAACGCTGTTTCTCGACGGAGTCGGGGAAATGAGCCCGCGCTTGCAGGTGAAACTGCTGCGCTTTTTGCAGGACGGTTGCTTCCGTCGTGTAGGCAGTGATGAAGAGGTGTACCTGGACGTCCGGGTGATTTGCGCAACCCAGGTCGACTTGTCCGAGCTCTGCGCCCGGGGGGAATTCCGTCAGGATTTGTACCACCGCCTGAACGTGCTTTCCCTGCACATACCGCCGTTGCGCGAATGCCTCGATGGCCTGACGCCGTTGGTGGAGCATTTTCTTGACCAGGCCAGTCGCCAGATTGGCTGTCCACTGCCGAAACTGGCCCCGGCGGCGATGGACCGCCTCAGTCACTACCACTGGCCGGGCAACGTCCGACAACTGGAAAACGTGCTGTTCCAGGCCGTTTCCCTGTGCGACGGCGGGACGGTGAAGGCCGAGCACATTCGCCTGCCAGACTACGGCGTGCGCCAACCCCTTGGCGATTTTTCCCTTGAGGGTGGACTGGACGAAATCGTCGGGCGTTTCGAGAAAGCGGTGCTGGAGCGCCTGTACTCCGAACACCCCAGCAGCCGGCAACTGGGCAAGCGATTGGGGGTTTCCCATACCACCATTGCCAACAAGTTGCGCGAGTATGAAGTGGGCAAGGACCCCGCCTGAGCTGTCGCCGTGGTGCTCCCTCGCCACAGGGGATCGTGCCAGGTGTCATAGGCCGGTACTTGCCGTAAGCGGCACAACACCGCCGGTTTTTCGTCTTCGATACATTTCAAAAATCCCTCCAGATCCCTTAAGTCCTTTGTTTACAAGGCCCTGCGGCGCCAGAAAAAAGTTGGTCTGCAAATTGCTTATGGCTCAGCAGTACAGCAGTGGACGGCAAACGTCCGGCATGCAGAGGAACGACAGTGGACAAGTACCTTTATGTGGCAATGACCGGTGCCAGCCAGAACGCACTGGCGCAACGGGCTCATGCCAACAACCTGGCGAACATTTCCACCAACGGTTTTCAGAAAGACCTGGAGCAGGCGCGCTCGATGCCGGTGTTTGGCGACAGCTTTCCGGCGCGGGCATTTGCCATGTCCGAGCGTCCAGCCACCGACTTCAGTCCGGGTGCGCTGATTGAAACCGGTCGTGACCTCGACGTGGCGGTCAGCGGGCCGGGCTGGATGGCTGTGCAGAATCCCGAGGGCGGTGAAAGTTATGTGCGCACCGGCAGCCTCAACGTTGACGCCCTGGGCGTGCTGCGCGCCGGTAACGGCATGGCAGTGATGGGCAACGGTGGTCCGATCGCCGTGCCGCCAGAGCAGAAAATCGAAATCGGCCAGGACGGCACCATCAGCATCCGCTCCATGGGCGAAGGCCCGAGCGTCGTCGCTCAAGTTGACCGCATCAAGCTGGTCAACCCGGACCTCAAGAACATGACCAAGGGCCTGGACGGCTCGATCCGTACCAAAGACGGCCAGGCCGCTCCGGTCGACGCCAACGTGCAGTTGGTGTCGGGCTTCCAGGAAGCGAGCAACGTCAATGCGGTGGATGAGATGACGTCGGTGCTGGCCCTCTCCAAGCAGTTCGAGCTTCACATCAAGATGATGAACACCGCTAAAGAAGGCGACGAAGCCATGGCTCGGGTCTTGCAGATCTAATCATTAATTACAGCGTCGCGCCGAAAAACAGGCGTACGAGGAGAATCGAATGCTTCCGGCTCTATGGGTTGCCAAAACAGGTTTGTCCGCCCAGGACACCAACCTGACCACCATTTCCAACAACCTGGCGAACGTCTCGACCACGGGTTTCAAACGTGATCGCGCTGAATTCCAGGACCTGCTGTACCAGATCAAGCGTCAGCCAGGTGCCCAGTCGACCCAGGACAGCGAATTGCCATCGGGCCTGCAAGTGGGTACGGGTGTGCGCATTGTCGGCACCCAGAAAAACTTCAACTCCGGCAGCCTGCAAACCACTGAGCAGCCGCTGGACATGGCCGTCGACGGTCGCGGTTTCTTCCAGATCCTGCAGCCCGATGGCACCACGGCCTACACCCGTGACGGTACGTTCCACCTCGACTCCACCGGCCAGATCGTCAATGCCAGCGGTTTCGCCCTGGAGCCGGCCATCGTCATCCCGAACGACGCCCAGACCTTCACCGTGGGTCGCGACGGCACGGTGTCCGTTACTGTGGCGGGCAATGCGGCGTCGCAAGTGATCGGCAACCTGCAGACCGCTGACTTCATCAACCCGGGCGGCCTGCAAGCGGCAGGCAACAACTTGTTCCTGGAAACCGCCTCCAGCGGCGCGCCGCAAGTTGGCACGCCAGGCCTGAACGGTTTCGGTACCACGCTGCAGAACACCCTGGAAACCTCCAACGTGAGCACCGTGGAGGAGATGGTCAACATGATCACCACCCAGCGCGCCTACGAAATGAACTCCAAGGTGATCTCCACCGCCGACCAGATGCTCTCGTTCGTTACGCAGAATCTGTAATCACGTCTAGTAAGGCGGCCTGAGGTCGCCTGCAACACCAAGAGGTAGGGTCATGAATCGCTTCGTATCTGTTCTGGCACTGAGTGGGATCACCGCGCTCGCGGGCTGTGTTGCGCCAACGGCCAAGCCCAATGACCCGTATTACGCTCCGGTGTTGCCGCGCACGCCGTTGCCGGCTGCCGCCAACAACGGTTCGATCTACCAGGCCGGTTTCGAGCAGAATCTGTACAGCGACCGCAAGGCATACCGGGTCGGTGACATCATCACCATCACCCTGAACGAGAGCACCAAGGCCAGCAAGGCCGCCAAGTCGGAGATCGACAAGACCAGCGATACCAGCGTCGGCCTGACGTCGTTGTTCGGCTCCAGCCTCACTACCAATAACCCACTCGGTGGCAGCGACCTGAGCCTCAACGCCGGTTACAACTCCGACCGGGCCACCAAGGGCGATAGCAAGGCTAACCAGAGCAACAGCCTGACCGGTTCGATCACCGTGACCGTCGCCGACGTGTTGCCTAACGGCATCATCGCCGTGCGTGGCGAGAAGTGGCTGACTCTCAACTCCGGTGACGAGCTGGTGCGCATCTCCGGCATGGTTCGCGCCGATGACATCGCCACCGACAACACCGTTTCGTCGACTCGTGTGGCCGATGCGCGCATCACCTACTCGGGCACCGGTGCTTTCGCCGATGCGAGTCAGCCAGGCTGGTTCGACCGTTTCTTCCTCAGCGCGAAGTTCCCCTTCTAGGTGGCCCAGTTGAATCTTAAACGGTTGAATCTTAAACAGCTGTTGATCGGTGCCCTGGTGATGTCGGCAGCCTTCACCGCTCAAGCCGAGCGCCTGAAGGACATCGCCAGCATTTCCGGCGTGCGTTCCAACCAGTTGATCGGCTACGGCCTGGTCGTGGGCCTCAACGGCACTGGTGACCAGACCACCCAGACTCCGTTCACCCTGCAGACCTTCAACAACATGTTGTCGCAGTTCGGCATCAAGGTTCCGGACAGCTCGGGCAGCGTACAGTTGAAGAACGTGGCGGCGGTGTCGATCAGTGCCGATCTGCCGGCGTTCGCCAAGCCCGGGCAGCAGGTGGATATCACCGTTTCGTCCATCGGCAATTCCAAGAGCCTGCGCGGCGGCACACTGCTCATGACGCCGCTCAAGGGTATCGACGGTAACGTCTACGCCATCGCCCAGGGCAACCTGGTGGTCGGTGGTTTCGATGCCGAGGGGCGTGACGGTTCGAAGATCACTGTCAACGTTCCGTCGGCCGGTCGCATCCCTGGCGGTGCGTCGGTGGAGCGTGCGGTGCCGAGCGGTTTCAACCAGGGCAACAGCCTGACGCTGAACCTCAACCGTTCCGACTTTACCACCGCCAAGCGCATCGTCGACAAGATCAATGACATGCTCGGCCCAGGCGTGGCCCAGGCCATCGACGGTGGCTCGATCCGTGTCACCGCGCCCCTGGATCCGAGCCAGCGGGTCGACTATTTGTCGATCCTGGAAAACCTCGAAGTCGACCCGGGCCAGGCGGTGGCGAAAGTCATCATCAACTCGCGCACCGGCACTATCGTGATCGGCCAGAACGTCAAGGTTTCACCGGCCGCCGTGACCCATGGCAGCCTGACCGTGACCATCACCGAAGACCCGATCGTCAGCCAGCCGGGTCCGTTGTCCAACGGCCAGACCGCCGTGGTGCCCCGTTCGCGGGTCAATGCCGAACAAGAAGCCAAGCCGATGTTCAAGTTCGGCCCGGGCACTACCCTGGATGAAATCGTCCGGGCGGTGAACCAGGTCGGCGCGGCGCCGGGTGACTTGATGGCGATTCTCGAAGCCTTGAAGCAGGCCGGCGCGTTGCAAGCCGACCTGATCGTGATTTGAGGAGCGAGCCATGGACATGCGCAAGGGGGCTTCGATCAGCGTGGATTCAGGGTCCTACTCGGACCTGAACCGCCTGAACCAGCTCAAGGTCGGCGACAAGAACAGCGACGGCAACCTGCGTAAAGTGGCTCAGGAATTCGAGTCGCTGTTCCTCGGCGAAATGCTCAAGTCCATGCGTTCGGCCACCGAGGTCCTGGGTAAGGACAACCCTCTCAATACGCCTGAAGCCAAGCAGTACCAGGAAATGTACGACCAGCAGTTGGCCGTTTCCATGTCCCGCGAGGGCGGCGGTATCGGTCTGGCCGATGTGTTGCTGCGCCAGATGTCCAAGAACAAACCCCTTGCACCAGGTGAGGCGGCAACGTTGTCGGCCGCCAAGCAACAAGAGGCGCTGGACAAGGTCGCCAAGGCTGCGGTGCCGACGCCGATAGCTGCCGGGACGCAGCCCACCGGCGGGCCTCTGTCGCGTAGCAACGGCCAGCGCCCGCTGTGGGCTTCGCGGGCAGTGAGCGCGCCGCAAGGGGAGGGCGATCACCGCAACGATATGGAATTGATCAACCAGCGCCGCCTGGCCTTGCCGCCGAAACTGGCGGACCGCCTGCTCGCCGGGCTGGTGCCTTCGGCGTCGGCCAATGCCGAGGTCCCTGCGCAAAACGTCTTGCCAGACCGCGCCGTTACCGCCACCAAGTCTGCCAGCGGCGAACTGGCCAATGGCGACTGGCTGGCTGCGCTCAAGGCTTCGCAACCGAGCGGCGATATGCAGGTTTATGGACGCGCCGTGGCACAGCCACCCCTGGCGCCGGCCCGCAAAGCCTTCCGCGATGCCGATGAATTTGTCGACGCCATGTTGCCGATGGCCAAGGAAGCAGCCGACCGCATTGGTGTCGACCCACGTTACCTGGTGGCTCAGGCCGCCCTGGAAACCGGTTGGGGCAAATCGGTCATGCGCCAGCCCGATGGCAGCAGCAGCCACAACCTGTTCGGCATCAAAGCCAGCCAGAACTGGAAAGGCGATTCGGCCCGGGCGATCACCAGCGAATTCCGCAATGGCGAGATGGTCAAGGAGACGGCCGAGTTCCGTTCCTACGCCTCGTACCGCGACAGTTTCCATGACTTGGTCAATCTGCTGCAAAGCAACAGTCGCTATCAAGATGTGTTGAAGTCGGCCGATAACCCGGAACAGTTTGTACGCGAGTTGCAGAAGGCCGGTTACGCCACCGACCCGAACTACGCCCGCAAGATTTCGCATATAGCCCGGCAGATGACCAGTTCCCAAACTTACGCTTCTGCAGGCGCCACCACGACTTTATAAGGTCTGAACCATGAGTTTGCTCAATATAGGGATGTCGGGTCTGTCCGCAAGTCAGTCCGCGCTGGTGACCACGGGTAACAACATTGCCAACGTCGATACCGATGGTTATTCGCGTCAGCAGACCGTGCAGACGACCAAGGCGTCGAACCAGTACGGCAACGTGTTCATCGGTTCCGGCACAACCCTGGCCGATGTGCGCCGGGTGTATAACGCCTACCTCGAAGCGCAGTTGAAAACCACGACCTCGCTCAACAGCGACGCGGCGGCTTATCAGGGGCAGATCACCCCGCTCGATACCCTGCTGTCGGACAGCGGCACTGGCCTCAACGGCGCACTGACGAAGTTTTTTACGTCGGTGCAGAACGTCAATGCCAAGCCGGGGGACGATGCATCCCGTCAGTTGCTGCTCAGCGATGCCCAAGCGTTGAGCAGCCGTTTCAATTCGGTCTCCAGCCAGTTGACCGAGCAGAACTCGAACATCAACGGCAACCTGACGAGCATGGTCGAACAGGTCAACAACCTCGCCGCCACCGTCGCCCAGTTGAACAAGAAAATCGCCGAAGTCTCCAACTCCGGCGGTGCACCCAACGACCTGCTCGATGCCCGTGGCGAGACCATTCGCCAGATCTCGACCTTCACCGGCACTCAGGTCGTGGAGAACGGCAGCAGCCTGGACATCTACCTGGGTTCCGGCCAGCCGTTGGTGATGGGCACTACCGTCAATACCCTGGAAACCGTGCCGGACAAGAACGACCCGTCGCGCATGGGGATCCAGCTCAATAGCGGTTCCAGTACCATGGACCTCACCTCTGTGATGTCCGGCGGCGAGATCGGTGGCCTGATGCGCTACCGCAGCACCGTGCTGGACCCGGCCATGAATGAGCTGGGCCGCGTGGCCTTGGTGGTCGCGGACCAGATGAACACCATCCAGGCCTCGGGCATCGACCTGAACGGTGACTTTGGCGCCAACCTGTTCACCAACATCAACAGCACCGCGCAAATGAGCCAGCGCAGCATTGCCGCGCTGGACAACAGTGCCGGTTCCGGCAACTTCAACATTGCCATTGACGACAGCGGCAAGCTGACCACCAACGATTACAAAGTGACGTTCACCAGCGGCACCGACTACGTCGTCCAGCGCCTGCCCGACAACACTTCGATGGGCACGTTCAACACCGCGACCACGCCGCCGCCGGTCATCGACGGTTTCTCGATGACCTTCGCCAATGGCACCGCTGCTGCCGGCGACTCGTTCAAGATCACCCCGACCCGCAACGCGGCGACCAGCATCAAGACCGAGATGACCGACTCCAAGCGGCTGGCGATTGCCGCGCCGCTGGGTGCGGCCATTGTGCCAGGCGGCAGCGGTACGCTGACCATTCCGGCCAGCGGCCAGCCGACCATTACGTCGGACCTGGACATCTACGACGAAGCCACCACGACCATCGTCCAGAACGGCATCAAGAACTCGATGCCGGTCAAAGTGGTGTTTGGCGCGACGTCCTCCGATGGCACCAGCCAGGCTTATCAGTTGCTCGATGCCAAAGGCGTCCAGATCAGCAATGGCACGATCAAACCCGGCGAAAGCAACACCTTGAGCCTGAGTGTTCCGCTCAAGGACGCCAGTGGCAACCCGATCATGGATTCGTCGGTGCCGCCCGTGCAGCGCACCGTCGCCTTCGACATGTCTTTCGCCGGCTCGCCGTCCAATGGTGCCTCCATCAGTGTCAGCCTCAGCCAGGCCGGCAGCATGGATAACCGTAACGGTACGGCCCTGGCGGCCTTGCAGACCGCCAAGACCGTGGACACCGGCTCTGCCAGCAAGGGTATTTCCCTGAACGATGCCTACGGCAAGCTGGTGGAAAGCGTGGGCGCCAAGGCCGCCCAGGGCAAGCTCGACAGCGCCGCCACCGAGGCAATCCTGAACAACGCCAAGACCGCTCGCGACTCGCTGTCGGGCGTGGATCTGGATGAAGAAAGCGGCAACCTGGTCAAGTATCAGCAGTACTACACCGCGTCTTCGCAGATCATCAAGGCGGCGCAGCAAATTTTCAGCACATTGATCAGCAGTCTTTAAGGAGTCGTAACCCATGCGCATTTCTACCGCCCAGTTTTACGAAAGCACGGCTGCGAACTACCAGAAAAACTTCGCCAAGGTGGTCAAGACCAGCGAAGAAGCCAGCAGCCTGGTGCGCGTGAATACTGCCGCCGATGATCCAGTCGGTGCCTCGCGCCTGCTGCAATTGGGCACCCAGGCTTCCATGCTGACTCAGTACGAAGCCAACGTCAGCACCATCAAGGCGACCCTGGGTACGACCGAGGCGGTGATGACCAGCATTGGCAACGTGCTGCAACGCGCCAAGGAACTGGCCGTGAGCGCCGGTAACGCTAGTTACACCGACGATGACCGTAAATCCGTTGCGTCGGAGTTGGGATCGATCGAAGAACAGTTGCTGAGTCTGATGAACACCAAGGATGAAAACGGCAAGTACATTTTCGCCGGCTCCAAAGGTGATGTTGTACCGTTCACTCGCAACAGTGATGGCACCTACAGCTACAACGGTGACCAGACCACCCTCGACCTGCCAATCGGCGACACCATGTCGATGGCCACCAACAGCACCGGCTGGGAAGTGTTCCAGCAGGCCGTCAACACCAGTCGTAGCCAGGTCACCATGACCGCGCCGGCGGTGGACGACAATCGAGTGGTGCTGACTAACGGCCAAGTGTCGTCCAGCATCACCTACAACAGCCAATTCCGCAGTGGCGAGCCGTACACCGTGGAATTTGCCAGCGGCACCCAGCTGAAAATCACCGATTCGAGTGGCAACGACGTGACCTCCGAAGCCAGCCAGGGCGGTGTAATTGACCCTAACACCCAGGCCGGGCAGAACGTGAACTTTCGCGGGGTCGACCTGACCTTGAACGTCAACCTGAAAACCGGTGACGCCGCGGGCACGGTATTGCCCGGCCACACCTTCACCCTGGCCGCCAAACCCGATACGTTTTCCGTGGCTCGTAGCCCGGGCAACTCTACCGCGACTCAGGTCACCGGTAGCACAGTGACTGACTCGGCGGCTTACCACGCCAGTTTCCCGACGGGTTCGGCGGTGCTGAAGTTCACCAGCGCCACCGATTTCGACCTGTACGCCGCTCCCCTGACCGCTGACAGCAAACCGGTGTCCAGCGGCACCCTGGCGGGCAACGTTGCGACGGCATCAGGTGTGAGTTTCACGCTCAATGGCGCACCGGCCGCCGATGATCAATTCAGCATCTCGGTCAATACCCACCAGACCCAGAACGTTCTGGACACCGTGAGCCAGTTGAAGGCGGCTTTGAATACACCGGTCGATGGCAGCGCCATCGCTGGCCAAAAACTGAATGCGGCACTGGCCTCGGGTAACAGTAACCTGGCCAGCGGCATTGACCAATTGACCAGTTCGTTGAGTTCGGTCGGCGGGCGCGGTCAGTCGCTCGATACCCAGTCCGACACTAACCAGAGCCTGGTCTCGGCCAACACCCAGACTCAGTCGGCAATCCGCGATTCTGACTCGGCCGAGGTAATGACGCGTCTGACACTGCAGCAGACTATGCTGGAGGCGTCGCAACTGGCGTTCAGCAAGATCGCTCAGTTGGGCCTGTTCAACAAGATCTGATGGGCGTGGGGGTTATGGTGCAATGAGGTAGCCCCCAGCCTTCGTTTTTTTACGGCTCAGGAGGTCGCCTCTCGTGGGAGGCGGCACCGGCCAGCCGAGAGTCTTTCGCGTGAAACCAACTCCTCTTGTCAGCATCGTCATCCCCGCGTTCAACCCTCGCTTTTTTCGTGAGGCGCTCAAGAGTGCCCTGGATCAGGATTACGAAAATCTGGAAGTCGTCGTTTGCGATGACAGCCCCGGTGACGAGATCCGCCAGATCGTCGACGCGTTGCAGGATGATTCGAACGTTGTCGTGCGTTACCTGCGTAACCCCGAGCGGCTGGGTTTCCAGCAAAACCTGCTGCGCTGCCTGGAAGAGGAGGGCGGTGAGTTCATCAAGTTCCTGTGTGATGACGATAAGTTACTCACGTCATGCGTGCGTCAACAAGCTCAGGTCCTCGGCGAGCACGCCGACGTTCAGTTGGTCATCAGTAAGCGCCACTTTATCGATGCCGACGGTTATGTCTTGCCGATTCGCCTGGAGAACGTAGGCATCGCCTTGTTCGAAGCCTTGTACAAGGGCGAAGACCTGCTGGCGTCCATCGAGGACACGCCGCGTAATATCTTTGGTGGTTTCACCGGCGCCCTGATGCGTCGGGCCGACATCGTATCCTTGCTGCCAGCGTTGGCTCAGGTTGGCCAGGGTTTTGTCGCGTTGCTCGATCTGGCTTTGTTCATTTGTCTGCTGCGCCGCGGCAACCTGGTGGAGTTGTGCAGCCTTGGCAGCCTCGAGCGGTTGTACCCGCAAAGACTGTCTCAACGCCCCGACATCGTCGATGCGTCGATTGTCGAGTGGACGTGGCTGGCTGAGATGCTGGCCCAGCGCAGCGGCGAGCAGGCGCCGGCGTGGGGCTGGGTACGCTACATGGCCCTTGATCAGGTCAAGCCGGACCAACCCCACGAATGGGAAGAGCTGAACCTGTATTCGTTGATGGCCAGTCGGCAGGCCATTGTCGCTTATCAGGTCGGCACCGCTGCCGAGAGCTACGACGAACTCTATAGCCAGTGGCTGGAGTGCAGGCAGTTCGACAAGACGCGTCAACGGGTCATCTTGCGGCAAGTCGAACTCTGGACGCCGCGCCCGGGCATTGTGCCGGTGGTGTTCGATTTCGATACGGACGCCGAGGCGGTGGCGCTGACGCTGGACAGCATCGCTGCGCAGATCTACACCAGCGAACCGGTGGTGTTGTTCTCCAATGGCCGGGGCGCGATCGATGGCAATGTGATGCGCGTGGCGCTGCAGCCCGACTGGGTTCGTGCGTTCAATGAGCTGTTGCCACGCCTGGAGGGGGGGCATTGGTTTTATCTGCTGCGTGCCGGTGATCGACTCAGGGAATCGGCGTTACTGGTATTGGCCGAGCGGATCAATGCGATGCCTGGCATTGCCTGTGTCTACAGCGACGAAGGGGCGCTGGAGGATGGCAAATCGCTGGAGCCGATCTTCAAGCCTGATTTCAATCTCGACCTGATGCGCGCCTACCCTTATGTGGGCAGGGCCCTGGCCTTTTCGCGCCAGCGTGTGCTGGAGCTGGGCGGTTTTGACGCGGGCCAGGGGGAATTGGCGCCCCATGACCTGATCTGGCGCCTGGTGGAAACCGATGGCCCGCAGGTCATCGAGCATCTGGCGCAAATCCAGGTGGAATCGACACTGGCGTTCGCCCAATGGCTTTCGCTGCCGCAGGTGATCGAGCAGAGCCCCAGGTTGCTGACGACCCATTTGCAGCGTATCGGCGTGGAGCATCAGCTGCATCCGGGGCCATTGCCGTTGATCCCTCGGATCGAATACCTGCATTCCGGGCGTCCGTTGGTTTCGATCATCATCAGCGTCAAGGATCAATTGGCGGCGCTGGAAAGCTGCATCAACAGTTTGTTGACCACCACGGCCTATGGGCATTACGAAGTCATCATCGTCGACAACGGCAGCGAAACCGCCGAAATGCGCAACTGGCTGGCGGCCATGGCCGAGCTGGGCAGCGATAAGTTGCAAATCCTGACGTCTGCCGAACCGGGCAACGAGGCGCAGGTCAGGAACTTTGCCGCCCGGCAGGCTCGTGGTGATTACCTGCTGCTGCTCAGTCCGTTCTGTGTAATCCATGACGCGGCCTGGCTGGACGAATTGCTCAACCATGGCCAGCGCCCTGAAGTGGCGATCGTTGGCCCGCGAACCCTGAATTTGCAGGGCCAGGTCATTGACGCCGGCCTGGTGCTCGGGCTCGATGGCCTGGCCGGTCGGCCCTTTGCGAACGAGCAACCCACCGCCGGCGGCTACATGCAGCGCTTGCAGGTCGTGCAGAACTGGAGCGCCGTGAGTGGCCATTGCCTGCTGGTGCGCAGGGCCGTGTTCGATAGCGTTGGAGGCCTGCCGCCTGCGATCGACACCCCAGGCATCAACGTCCTTGAATTGTGCCTGGAGGTCGGCAAACAAGGTTATCTGGTGGTGACGACGCCCTATGCGAGCGTGGTCTTGAAACCGTCCGCCGGGGTGGCCCGAGAGGCGTCCTGGAAGCAGCGTCTGGAGCAGGAGCAGGAGTCGTTTTATCAGCGCTGGCTACCCAAGATCGCCAATGACCCGGCCTACAACCGCAACCTGAGCCTGGCCGGTAACAGCTTCGGCCTGGCGCCGGGCCAGCGCATGGGATGGAACCCGTTGTGCAGCCAGCCGTTGCCGTCGATCCTGGGTCTGGCCCTCAACAGTTCAGCCATCGGCCATTATCGCGTCAGCCAGCCATTGATTGAATTGCAGGCCGCCGGACGGATCGTCGGGCGGGTGTCCTATGAAATGCCTTCGATCATCGAAATCGAGCGCCAATCGCCGGATGTGATTGTGCTTCAGGGGCGCTACAACACCGGCAAGTTCAACGACATCATCCAGGTGAAAACCTATTCGAATGCCATGCGCATTTACGAACTCGATGACTATGTTGCGCGGATCCCTGAAAAGAACGATCACACCCGCAACATGCCCGAAAACATCCAGGCTCTGCTGGAGCGCGGCATCGCCTTGTGTGATCGGGTGGTGGTTTCGACGTTTCCTCTGGCTGATGCGTTATCCAAGCTTCATCACGATATTCGTGTGGTGCCAAACATGCTGGCGCCCTATCTGTGGAACCGTATCACCAGCCAGCGCCGAACCTCGATCAAGCCTCGGGTTGGTTGGGGCGGCGGCACCAGCCACCGGGGCGATCTGGAGATCATTGCCGAGGTGGTGCGTGAGCTGGCCGACGAAGTCGAATGGGTTTTCTTCGGCATGTGTCCGGATGCGCTTCGGCCTTATGTGCATGAATACCATGCCGGCGTCGCGCTCTCGTCGTATCCGGCCAAGCTGGCGAGCCTGAACCTCGACCTGGCCCTGGCCCCGCTGGAGCTTCATATTTTCAATGACTGCAAGAGCAACCTCAGATTGTTGGAATACGGCGTTTGCGGTTATCCGGTCATTTGTACCGAGACCGAAGCCTATCGCGGTCATCTACCCTGTACTCGGGTGAAGACCAACAGCACGCAAGAGTGGCTGGACGCGATTCGCATGCACCTGTCGGACCCTGAGGCCAGTTATCGAATGGGTGATCAGCTACGTGAAGTGGTGCTGCGCGATTTCATGCTGCGCGGCGATAACCTGCGCTACTGGGCCGATGGCTGGTTGCCAGATTGATTGACAGTGACGAGGTACGTCCTAGTCTGATCGACAGAACGACGACCGGTGTTTGGAGCCGGGATGCCAAGAACATAATGCCGCCGATTCGGCGACGCGCTCGTTATAGGAATTCATATGCAACGCAGTACTGCCCATGATTCATCCGCTCCGTTGAACGAGCGTTTCACCCTGGTGCTTTTAGCTCATGAGCAACCTGAAGCCTTGCGCCGGGCGTTGCGTTACTACGCGGCTTATCCGTACAGCCTGGTTGTCCTCGATTCGTCCGCCGAATCGGATGCTGACAGCGTGGCGGCATTGGCCGGTGTGCGTTATGTGCATCGGCCCGAAACCGGTCACTTCGCCAACAAGCTGCGCCACGGGCTTGAGTGCGTGGCGACGCCTTATCTGGCGATGGTTGATGTCGATGCGTTCCTGCTGCCGGAAGCGCTCGATCAGGCGCTGGAATTTTTGGCCGGCCATGGTGACTACTCTGCATGCCAGGGCTATGCCCTGACCTTCGAGGCCCACGCGGCGCGTGTCGATTATTACCGCCGGGACCGCAAGGGCGTTGAGGATTTCGCCGAACCGTGCGCCCAGGAGCGTTTGGCCACGTATGCCAGCCATTCCCTGTCGTTGATCAATGCTGTTGCCCGGACCGAGATCATTCAGCGTTGGTACGCCGCGTTGCCCGCGGATTTCGATTCGGCCTGGCAGGAACTCGGCCATGGTTGTGCGTTGATGGCGGCGGCGAAGGTCCGTATCTTGCCGATTCCCTATGCGCTGCATGCCCTGGAAAGCCCCTCGACCCTTGAGGCCGGTCAGCTGGCGGCGCTGCTGAGTTATCGCGATGCGGCTACCGCAGCGGTCCGTGAGCGCCTGGCGACGACGCTGGGTTCGGTTTTCGAGATGGGCGAGGGCGAGCCATCCCAAGTGGCGGAGAGCCTGGCGGGCATCGGCAACTACTTGAGCCAGCGCGCCGCTTTCGCCCGGGCCAAGCTGTTCGAGTCAGCCTGGCATTCGCAGCTGGAAGGGCCGATTTGCCGTTTTGAACCAACGCAATATGTCGAACTGCCGTTTTACAACCAGCCATTTTTCGAATGCCTGTCCAAACTTGAATTCCTGATGCACGCGGTGCCTGCGGGGCGCGTGCAATTGCAAGAGCTGGAAGCCGTGTTGCTCAAGCAAAAAGAGCTGGCGCGGCCACAGCGCAACACCAGTGCCGAGCCGCTCAATGAGCGGCTGCTCAAGGCCTTCGAACTCAACGCTTTCAACCTCGATGTGGTGCAGCAGTTGGCGGCCCTGCTCGAGGAAGGCGGGGCCGAGGTGGTGGCCCAGAGGTTGAACGAATGGGCACAGCGTATCGAGGGCGCGATGCTACAGGACCATGCCAGCCTTTTCGAAACCATGCAGTCCGGTCAGTTGCTACGCTGGCTCGATGGGCGTGAGCCGAGCGAGCACCAAGTCAAGGACATCACCCGGTATCTGGCTCGCCATAAGGGTGGGCCGACGTTCGGCATCCTGCTGCTGGATCTGGAAGCCGATTTCATCCGCTTGCAGGCCACCTTTGACAGCGTGATCAACGGCGCTTGCCGGGCGTTCAAGATCATTGTGTTCACCACTGGCGACTTGCCGGCCGAAACCACCGTGCAGAACACCCTGCATTTCGTCAAAGTCAACGAAAGCAACTACGTCGACAAGATCAACCAGGTCGTCAGCCAGAGCGATTGCGACTGGATGGTCCTGGCCGAAGCAGGGGATGAACTGACGCCGTCCGGTCTGCTGCATGCCAGCCTGGAATTGCTCGACGCGCCGCAATGCCGGGCGGTGGCCATGGATGAGTTCCAGCGCCAGCCCGACGAAACCCTGACCGATGTATTCCGTCCCGGTTTCAATCTCGATCTGCTGTTAAGCGTGCCGTCGCTGATGGCGCGGCACTGGCTGGTTCGGCGTGAGGTGCTGGTGCAGGCCGGTGGCTACTCGCGCGACTTCAAGCATGCATTGGAATTCGAATTGCTCCTGCGGCTGATCGAACAGGGCGGTATGGGCGGCCTGGCGCATCTGGA
Organism: Pseudomonas sp. LBUM1664; assembly: GCF_059695895.1. Classification (NCBI taxonomy): domain Bacteria; kingdom Pseudomonadati; phylum Pseudomonadota; class Gammaproteobacteria; order Pseudomonadales; family Pseudomonadaceae; genus Pseudomonas; species Pseudomonas sp. LBUM1664. The sequence continues at coordinate 1,822,546 of NZ_CP166791.1, forward strand.
CGAACCGCTGCTGATTTGCCAGGCGCAACCGGACGGCGACAACGCCGACGAGCGCAAAGCCTTGCTTCGTCACCTCGCTGCGCGGGGCTACAAAGCCGACGTCAGCTCGGTGGTGCCGGGTGTCTACAAAATCGATTACCGCTTTATCGAACGTCCACTGGTGTCGATCATCCTCCATGGCGACGGTGACCTGCTCACCCTGCAACGTTGCATCGTCAACGTACTGCAACGTACCCGCTACCAGCGCTTCGAGCTGCTGGTGGCCGAACACCCGGTCCACGGCGCGGCATTGCAGGAGTGGCTCCGCAGCCAGGGACACCAGGCCAGCCGCGTACGGTTCATCGATGTTGAGCCTGGGCTTGCCACGGCGGTGCTGATCAACCAAGCCAGCCAGCAGGCCAAGGGTGAATACCTGCTCACCCTGGCGGTGGACAGCGAAGTGGTCAACGTCAACTGGATTGAAATTCTGCTCAACCACGCCCAGCGTCCGGAAGTCGGTGTGGTCGGTGCCAGGCTGATCGACCGGCAGGGACGTATCACACAGGCCGGCCTGATGCTTGGGTTCAACGGTGTGGTCGGCTCGGCGTTCATCGGCGAATCTGCAGATGCGCGGGGCTACACGAACCGGCTGGTGGCCGAGCAGAATTGCTCGGCTGTGTCTTTCGCCTGTCTGATGATTTCCACGCAACTGTTCCAGGCCGCCGATGGTGTGGACGACGTCTTGTTTGCCGAGGGGCTGGGTGACGTGGACCTGTGCCTGCGTGTCGCACAGGCCGGTTACCTGACGGTATGGACGCCGTACGTCCAGGTCGTCAATCCGGGCAACTTGTCGTCATCACCTGAAGCCCGCCAGGTATTGGCCGGGAAATGGCAGGCGACCCTGTCCCATGACCCTTGCTACAACGCCAACCTGGCCTCGACCGGTCCTGGTTTTACCCTCGGGCCGGTGGCGCAGGTGCCTTGGCTGACACTCATTGGCCAGGCGAGCGCGTAGGGCTTGAGGCATAAGCATCTTTAGGGATGGTGTGTATCCGTTTCTGCGGTAATGGCGGCTGGCGGTTCCGCCAGCCGCCATTACCGCAGAAACGGATACATACACCCACTCTGAAATCCCGTCCGTAAAGACGAGCGGATATTAAGCCCCCGAAACGAAGCCCAAAAAAACGGCGCTTTCCCTTCCCGGGAAAAGCGCCGTTTTTTCTTCAAGGCCCCGTAAATAAGGGCTTCCAGCCAGTGGCACCATAATTGCTTTCTAGCTTTTAGCGCCGGTTTTTACTGGCAGGGACGCCGAATAATTGGCGTCTCTTGTGAGTAGTCCGTGCGTCTTGACGCTGATACGGTTCATCTTGAGAGAAGCATATGAAGGCAGTAATTTTGGCTGGAGGACTGGGCACCCGTATCAGTGAGGAGTCGCATCTCAAGCCCAAGCCGATGATTGAAATTGGTGGCAAGCCAATCATCTGGCACATCATGAAAATCTACTCTCACTATGGCATCAACGACTTTGTGGTCTGCCTGGGCTACAAGGGCTACGTCATCAAAGAGTATTTCGCCAACTACTTCCTGCACATGTCGGACGTGACGTTCGACATGGCTGAAAACAGCATGCACATCCACCAGGGCAAGGTCGAGCCGTGGCGCGTCACGCTGGTGGACACCGGTGAAGTCACCGGTACCGGCGGGCGCCTCAAGCGCGTGCGTGACTATTTGGGCGACGAGACGTTCTGCCTCACCTATGGCGACGGCGTTTCCAACGTCAACGTTAACGAGCTGGTCGAGTTCCATCGCCAGCACGGCAAACTGGCGACGGTCACGAGCGTCCAGCCTCCGGGCCGCTTTGGCGCGATGGAGCTTGAAGGTGCTTGCGTCAGAGGTTTCCAGGAAAAACCCCAGGGCGATGGCGGCTGGATCAACGGCGGCTTTTTCGTGCTGGAACCCGCTGCGCTCGATGGCATTGAAGACGACACCACGACCTGGGAATACGAGCCGATGCGCAACCTGGCGCGGCAGGGGCAGTTGATGAGCCACCTGCACCATGGCTTCTGGCAGCCGATGGACACGTTGCGTGATCGCGTCTTCCTCGAAGAGCGCTGGAACAGCGGCCAGGCTGAATGGAAACTCTGGCCTTGAACACATTCTGGACGGGTAAAAAGGTCTTCCTGACCGGCCACACGGGCTTCAAGGGTGGCTGGCTGGCGCTGTGGCTGCGCCAGCTGGGTGCCGAGGTCCACGGCTTTGCCTTGCCGGCCGATACCACGCCAGCCTTGTGGTCCGTCGCGGGCCTGGACCGCTTGATTCCCGGCGACCTGGCCGACATTTGCGAAGGCGCGGTGCTGGCGTCGGCGCTTCAGGCATTCGAGCCGGACGTGGTCCTGCACCTGGCTGCGCAAGCGCTGGTGCGAGAGGCCTATCGCAACCCCGTCCAGACCTATGCCACCAACGTCATGGGCACGGTCAATCTGCTTGAAGCCGTTCGCCATTGTCCCAGCGTGCGGGCAGTGGTCGTGGTGACGACCGACAAATGCTACGAGAACCGCGAGTGGGTCTTGCCCTATCGCGAGTACGACGCCCTCGGCGGTTTCGACCCGTACAGCAATAGCAAGGCTTGCGTTGAGTTGCTCTGCGCCTCTTACCGAAATTCGTTCCTGCAGGACGCTGGTGTAGCACTGGCAACCGCCCGGGCCGGCAATGTCATCGGCGGTGGCGATTGGTCGCCGGAACGGCTGGTGCCGGACATTTTCCGCGCCTGGCAAAACGATGAAGAAGTGGTCCTGCGTTATCCACAAGCGACCCGTCCATGGCAACACGCCCTCGAACCGTTGATGGGCTACCTGATGCTGGCCCGTGGACTGGTGGAGGATGGCGAGCGTCACGTGGGTGCCTGGAACTTCGGTCCCGAGAGCGGCAACGTCGCCACGGTCGAAACCATCGTCGGCCTGCTTGCCGAACAATGGCCGACGCCGGTGCGCTGGTCGGTGGCCCCTCAAGCACAACCTCACGAGGCCGGTTTACTGGCGCTCGACTCCAGCAAGGCGCGCGAAGAACTCGGCTGGACGCCGCGCTGGTCCCTGGCGACCAGTCTTGAACGCACGCTGGCCTGGCACCTGGCCTGGCAGAACGGCCAAGACATGCACAACTTTACCCGCAAGCAGATCGCGGATTACCAAGGCGATACCCATGAGTGAAAGTACTACGCAGTTGCGCCAACAAATTGTCGAGTTAGTGGGGCGCTACGCACAAGCGGCGCTCGCTCCGCAGGTATTCGTTGCCGGCCAGAGCAGCGTACCGCCGGCGGGCAAGGTAATCGGCGCTGCTGAACTGCAATCGATGACCGAGGCGGTGCTGGACGGCTGGCTGACCACTGGCCGGTTCAACGAGGCTTTCGAAAAACGCCTGGGCAAATACCTGGGGCGGCGCTGTGTGCTAACCACCAACTCGGGTTCGTCGGCCAACCTGCTGGCATTTTCCGCGCTGACCTCGCCACGCCTGGGCGACCGTGCGATCAAGCCTGGCGATGAAGTGATCGGCGTTGCCGCCGGCTTCCCAACCACCGTCAACCCGATCCTGCAGTTCGGTGCGGTCCCGGTGTTCGTCGATGTACAAATGGGTACCTACAACATCGACCCGACCAAGATCGAAGCAGCCATCGGGCCGAAGACCAAGGCCATCATGCTGGCTCACACCTTGGGCAACCCTTATGACCTGAGTGTCGTGCGGGCGCTGTGCGACAAATACAAATTGTGGCTGATCGAAGACTGCTGCGATGCCCTGGGCTCGACCTACAAAGGCCAGATGGTCGGCACCTTCGGCGACATTGGCACGTTGAGTTTCTACCCGGCGCACCACATCACCATGGGCGAGGGCGGCGCTGTGTTCACGGACAGTCCGTTGCTCAAGCGCATCATGGAGTCGTTCCGCGACTGGGGCCGCGACTGCTATTGCGAGCCAGGCAAGGACAACACCTGCAAGCAGCGCTTTTGCAAGCAGATGGGCGAATTGCCGGAAGGTTACGACCACAAGTACACCTATTCGCACCTGGGCTATAACCTGAAAATTACCGACATGCAGGCAGCCTGTGCCCTGGCACAGATGGACCGCGTGGAGGATTTCACCGTCGCGCGCAAGCGCAACTTCCGCTGGCTCAGCGAACGCCTGGCCAGTTGCGCCGATTTCCTCATCCTGCCCGAGGCCACTGCGCACAGCGATCCGTCGTGGTTCGGCTTCCCCGTGACCCTGCGTGACGGATGCGGCATCCAGCGTGTCGAGCTGCTGCGCTACCTGGATAGCCAGAACGTCGGTACGCGGTTGCTGTTCGCCGGCAACCTGGTGCGTCAGCCCTACATGCTGGGCCGCAACTTCCGCGTCAGTGGCGAGCTGACGGTGACCGACAAAATCATGAACGACACCTTCTGGATCGGCGTCTGGCCAGGCCTGGGCGAAGAGCACCTGGGGCATGCGGCACGTTGCCTGGAACATTTTTTCGGGCTGGATCGCTGATGCGCGCCTACGTCCTTTGCGGTGGTTTCGGTACCCGTCTGAGTACCGTGCTCCAGGGCTCGCAGAAAGCAGTCGTGGATATTCACGGCCGGCCGTTTCTCGCGCTGGTGCTGGCTGAGCTTAAGCAAGCGGGCGTAGAGCGTGCCGTCCTGTGCGCGCATTACCGGGCCGATCAGTTGGCCGAACTGCTGCCGTCGCTGATGGCCGAAACCGGCCTGGCGCTGGAGCTGGTGGTCGAAGAGCAACCCATGGGCACCGGCGGAGCGATTTTGTACGCCTTGCAACAAGTGCCGCCCGAAGGTCGTTTCCTGGTGCTGAACGCCGACACCTGGCTTGACCGCCGGGCCTATCGATTGGCCATGGCCGCCACCGGCAACGTGCTGGTGGGCGTGGAGGTCGAGGATCGGTCCCGTTACGGCAGCCTGGATTGCTCCGAAAACCTGCAATTGCTGGGGCTGAATGAAAAGGGTCGTTGCGGACCGGGCAGGGTCAATGCCGGCGTCTATGCATTCGCCGCCGACTCGCTGCAAGCGTGCGTCGTTCAGGTCTGCTCGATGGAACAGGACATTCTGCCGATGCTTATCCAGCGTCAGTCGCTCAAGGTCTGTGCCTACACCGGGCCTTTTATTGATATCGGAACGCCTGACGCCTTGAGTGCGTTCAAGTCGCAGTTCGAGGAGGCCGTCCACCCATGAACCAACTGGCCAGAACACAAACGGTCTACATGAACCAGACCATTCTCGACGCCGTTGAGTGCATCGAGACGGGCGACTTGCAAATCGTCTTCGTGGTCAACGAACAGTGGCATCTTGAAGGTGTGTTGACCAACGGCGACTTGCGCCGTTACCTGCTCCAGGGCGGCGAAACCAGCGTGCCGGTCACCGAGTGCATGAACACCGCTTACCGTTCGGTAAAAGTCGGTGCCTCGCGCGAGGAAATGCTCAAGATCTTCGACCTGAGCTACAACGCGATTCCGGTGGTGGATGCATCCGGCTGCCTGGTGGATGTCGTCACGCCCGCACGGCTGGCCGCCAATCAGGAAGTGCCGGTGCTGGCCCGGGCGAGGGCGCCGGTGCGCATGAGCTTCAGTGGCGGTGGTTCCGACCTGACGTATTACTTCGTCGAAAACCCTGCCGCGGTGCTCAGTTGCACGGTCGGGCTGTATTCCCACGCCACTTTGATTCCGCGTACCGACAGCGTGATCCGGATCTTCTCCGAAGACCTGGGCACCCGCGAGTCCTACGCCACCCTGGACGACCTGATGGACCGCGCCGACAAAGGCCTGCTGGCGACCATCGTTTCGGTCATCCAGCCCAGCTACGGGCTGGACCTGTACATGCGTTCCGATTTTCCGGTGGGTTCGGGCCTGGGGGGCTCGTCGGCGGTCGCCACGGCGGTCATTGCCGCCTTCAATGAATTGCGCCGCGATCGCTGGAGCACTTATGAAGTGGCCGAGCTGGCGTTCCAGGCCGAGCGCCTGTGCTTTGGCATCGCCGGTGGCTGGCAGGATCAGTACGCGTCGGCGTTCGGCGGCTTCAACCTGATCGAGTTCAAGGAAGGCCGCAACCTGGTACACCCGATTCGTCTTGAAGATTCGATCTGCAACGAGCTGGAAGAGTGCCTGGTGCTCTGCGATACCCGCATCTCCCACGACTCCGGCAAGCTCCATGTGCAACAGCGCGAAGAAATGAGCAGCAAGGGCGAGCAAAGCCTGCTGCTGACAGAAAGCGTGTCGCTGTGCCGCCGCATGCACCACCATTTGATTCGGGGCGAGTTGCATGATTTCGGCCGCTGCCTGCACGACGGCTGGATGCTCAAAAAGCAATTTTCCCTGGCGGTGAGCGACGGTGTGCTCGACCAGATCTATGAATGCGCCCTGGACGCAGGGGCCCTGGGCGGCAAGTTATTGGGCGCCGGCGGCGGCGGCTTTTTCCTGTTTTTCGTACAACCCCAGCACCGTCAGGCCGTGACCGAAAAGGTCAGAGCGCTTGGCTGCCGAACCACCGATTTCCGTTTTGAATCCAGCGGTGTCACTTCCTGGCGGACCAAAATTCAATGAGTAAGCAGATATTCAGCATCGATGGGATCACCGTCGGTGGGGACCACATTTTTGTCATCGCCGAAGTGGGTAACAACCACAACGGCTCCGTGGCGCTGGCCCGGCAACTGGTGGACGCGTCCATCGACGCGGGCGCCGACTGCGTGAAGTTCCAGTTGCGCAACCGCGAGGCCCTGTATCGGCGCAAGGCCGATGGGTCGCGGGCCGAAGACCTGGGCGTGGAATACATTCAGGACCTGCTGGATAAAGTCGAACTGAGCGTGGATGAACATCGACTGATCCGCGACTACTGCGCGCAGAAAGGCATCAGCTACATCTGCACCCCCTGGGACGAGCCGAGTGTCGAGGTACTGGCCGGTTTCGACGTGCCGGCGCTGAAAATCGCCTCCGCCGACCTGTGCAACCCGTACCTGATCGCCAAGGCCGCTTCCCTGGGCAAGCCGTTGATTCTGTCGACCGGGATGTCCCTGGAGCACGAAATCGTCCGGGCCATCGAACAACTCAATGGCCTGGGCGTACCGTTCGCGCTGCTGCATTGCAACAGCACCTACCCGGCCCCGGAAACCGATATCCAGCTCGGTTACCTGGCGCGTCTGGGCCAGTTGCATGGCCTGGTGGGCTACTCGGGCCATGAGCGTGGCACGGCCATCAGCATTGCTGCGGTGGCGCTCGGCGCCAAGCTGATCGAACGCCACATCACCCTGGATCGCGGCATGGAAGGGCCCGACCACCTGGCGAGCCTGGAACCCGAAGAGTTTCGGCAACTGGTCGACGGCATCCGTCAGGTCGAAAAAGCCCTGCCGTGGACCGGACCGGGGCGCCACGCCAGCCAGGGCGAATTGCTCAACCGCGAAAACCTCGGCAAAAGCGTGATCGCGGCCCGGGCCATCGAACCTGGCGAAACGTTCACCCAGGACATGCTGCGCGTCGCCAGCCCCGGTCAGGGTTTGCCACCGTATCGGCTGGCCGAGCTGCTGGGCAAACAGGCCGGGCGCGCCGTTGCCCAGGGCGACTTCCTGTTCGACAGTGACCTGGTCGCCCAGCAAGAGATCCTTCGCGAATACGCCATGCCGATTCTCTGGGGCGTGCCGGTCCGGTATCACGATTTTCTGCAATACGACCAGTGGATCAAGCCCGACCTGTTCGAATTCCATTTGTCCTACCGCGACCTGAGCGTGGCGCCGCACGCGTACCTGCGCACGGTGCAATGTTCGCGCCTGGTGGTTCACGCGCCCGAGTTGTTCGAGAACAGCGAGCTGCTGGACCTGGCGGCGGACGATCTGGAGTACCGCCAGCGTTCGATCGCCAACCTGCAGCGGGTGGTGGATGCGACCTTGCAGATCGCCGAGTTTTTCCCCAACGCCGATTCGTTGCTGATCGTGGCGAACGTCGGCGGCTTCTCGGCCGACGAACCCTTCCCGGTCAGCCACCGGGCCGAACTGTACCGACGCTTCCGTGAGTCTTGCGCCCAGGTCGACTTCGGTCGTACCGAGCTGATTCCACAGAACATGGCGCCGTTCCCCTGGCACTTCGGCGGCCAGCGTCACCAAAACATTTTCATGATGCCGCAGGAACTGGCCGAGCAGGCCAAGGCCATGAACATGCGTCTTTGCCTGGATCTCTCGCACCTGCAAATGGCCTGCTTCCACTTCGACCTGGACTTCCAGTCCGCCCTGGCCATGCTGCTGCCGCATTCGGCGCACCTGCACGTGGCCGATGCCAAGGGCAGCAACGGTGAAGGTGTCCTGATGGGCACCGGAGACGTGGACTGGCCAGCCACCTGGGCGCAGCTCAAGGATTATCCACAGGTGAGTTTTATTCCCGAAGTGTGGCAGGGCCACAAAGATCACGGTGCCGGGTTCTGGTCGGCGCTTGAGTTTCTGAACGAATTGAATTGAGCCGAGCGCTTGGCGAACTGGGGTTTTGAACGATGAGTACCAAAATGCGTGTAGCTGACTACATCATGAATCGACTGGCGGAACTGGGCATCAAGCAGGTGTATTTCCTGCCAGGTGGCGGCGCCATGCATTTGAACGATGCCCTGGGCCGTCATCCCGACCTTGAGCCGATCCTGTGCCTGCATGAACAGGCCGCCGGCATCGCGGCCGAATCGGCGGGCAAACTCACCGGTGGGCCGAGTGCTTGCATGACCACCTGTGGTCCGGGCGCCACCAACGCGGTCACCGCGACCCTTGGCGCCTGGCTCGACTCCACGCCGGTGTTTTTTATCTCGGGTCAGGTCAAGACCGCCGATTTGAAGGCCGGCACCGGTTTGCGCATGCTGGGTGTGCAGGAGGCCGACATCGTTTCTATCGTCTCCTCGATTACCAAGCGCGCCGTGACCCTGACCGACCCATTGGCGGTCGCCGAAGTGTTCGACGAACTCGAGCATGCCGCGCTGACCGGCCGTCGCGGTCCTGTCTGGCTCGACGTGCCTCTGGATGTGCAGGCCGTGCAGATCGACCCTGCGCAGCTACGCCGTGCCAAATTGCCGCCGGTGGCCGCGGCCGTCGACATTGCCGAGCCGTTGGCCCGCACCCTGGAGTTGCTGAAAACCGCCAAGCGTCCAGGGATTATTGCTGGCAGCGGCATCCGCATGGCCGGCGCCATCGACGCGTTCAATGCGCTGGTTGAAAGTGCTGGCGTCCCGATCATGCCGACCTGGCTGGCGATGGACGTGATCGAGGACGAGCATCCGCTGTTTGGCGGTCGCCCCGGTTCGATTGCACCGCGCTGGGCCAACTTCACCTTGCAAAACTGCGATCTGCTGATCGTGCTCGGCTCGCGCCTGGACATGGCGCTCACCGCTTACAACCATGCACATTTCGCCCCTTATGCGAAGAAAGTCGTGGTCGATATCGATGCGGCGGAAATCGCCAAATTGCAGATGCCGGTTGAAGTGGCGGTGGTGGCTGACGTCAAGCCGTTCATCGAAGGCCTGGTGGCAGGGATCAAGGCTGCACCTTTGCCGGCGTACGACAGTTGGCTGTCGCAGATCGCCGCCTGGCGCCAACGTTATCCGCTGCTGCAGCCTGAGCACGCCGATGACAGTGACGGCGTGAGCATGTATCACTTCACCGATCGCCTGTCGGACCTGTTGAGTGAAGGTGATGTGATTGCTCCCGGCAGTTCCGGGTTCGCCTCCGAACTGTTCCTGCTCAATCTGCGCTTGAAGAAAGACCAGCGCTGCTTCCACAACCGCGGCACCGGCTCGATGGGCTTCGGTGTGCCGTCGGCCATCGGTGCCTGCCTTGCCTCTGGTCGCAAGCAGACGATTTGTGTGGAGGGCGATGGCGGCGTGCAGCTCAATATTCAGGAGCTGGCTACCCTGGCGGCGCAGAATCTGCCGATCAAGTGCTTTGTGATCAACAACCAGGGCTATGCCTCGATCCGTACCTCGCAGAACATGCACTTCAAATTGCTGGTCGGCGCCGATGACACCAGCGGCCTGAAATTGCCTGATCTGCAGCAATTGTCCGCTGCCTATGGCGTCGGTTACGCCCGTATCGATGCTCACAAGGGGCTGGATGCGGCACTGACCGAGGTGCTCGGGCGCAGTGGCCCGGTGATCTGCGAAGTGTTGGTTCAGGTCGAAGAGGCACGCGTGCCACGGGTCATGACCCGTATCAATGAACAGGGCAAGCCGGAAACCGGCGCGTTGGAAGACCTGTATCCGTTCCTGCCGCGCGATGAATTCAACGCGCAGATGGCGATTTCGGAGCACCACTGAAATGGCCTGGCTGAAGCGAAAACTGACCGGCCTGAGCTACCGCTATTTGCGCGGTACGGTTTCATGGGCGCACGCCAAATCCCCCGAGATTCGCCATGAGCGGCTGTTGCCATACTCCAGCTATGCGCCGTGGTGTGGGGACCGGCCTTTTGAGCAAGCGCTGGCGTTGGTCGAGCGCAATACGCTGGTGGATAAATACCGGTTGTATGAGCTGTGGTCGCTGGCCCGGCAATTGGACGGGGTCGACGGCGACTTCCTTGAAGTGGGCGTATGGCGTGGCGGTTCGGGTTGCCTGTTGGCGTTGGCCAGTCAGCGGCCCGGACGCAAGGTGTTCCTCGCCGATACGTTCACCGGCGTGGTCAAGGCTGGCAGCCTTGATACCCGTTACGAGGGCGGTGAACACAGCGACACGGACATTCAACTGGTGGAGGCACTCGCTGCGCGTTGTGGCGTGACCGATCGTGTTCATCTGCTTGAGGGCATGTTTCCAGAACGTAACGCCGAACACGTCGGTCCACGGCTGGCCTTTCTGCACATTGATGTGGATGTGTATGAGTCCGCGCGCAGTGTGTTGGAGTGGGCAATGCCACGTCTGGTTACCGGTGCCGTCGTGGTTTTCGACGACTATGGATTCTTCGGCTGCGAAGGCGTGACCCGGCTGGTAAACGAGTTCACCGCCGCCAACCAGGACTTCCGCTTTCTTCACAATCTCAACGGTCATGCGGTACTGGTACGGGTTGCTTCGGGAGCCAGCCATGTTTAACGGACAGAACTTCAAGCATGTGCTGGTCTACGGTGCACGGTTGGCCGGCCAGCGGGTTCGCAACTATCTGGCCGGTGAGGGGGTTGAGGTCAGTGCGTTTCTGGATCGCGACACTTCGCTCAAAGAGGTCGACGGGATCTGCGTTGCCACCGCATCGGATTGGGCAGCAAAGCATGACCCGGCAAGTGCTTGCGTCATCATTGGCCTGTTCAACAACTATGTGGATGTCGCCGAAGTTGTGACCCAATTGCAGCAACTGGGCTATGGGCGCGTTGTCAGTCTTGTCGAGTTCGTTCGTCATTATCCCAAGGGGCAGCCCTTCCGCTACTGGTTGGTTGAACCGAGCTATTACGAGGCGCATGCCGATCGTATCGCCCACATGCGAGAGCAACTGGCGGACGAGGCCAGTCGCGAACTGTTGGATCGCATCGTTGATTTCAGAATGACCGGTGACTATCTGCGGCTGCCTGCGCCGACGCCTAGGCAGTATTTTCCTGAGGATCTACCAACCTGGCCGCAACCGTTGCGCTTCATTGACTGTGGTGCCTACACCGGCGACACCGTTGAAGAGATGCGTGCTGCCGGACTGACCTTCGAGGCGGTGGCTACCTTCGAGCCCAACCTTGAAAACTACGCCTTGCTCGTCAAGAGCCTGAGCGATCTCAACGCTGTGAATTTTCCGTGTGGCGTTTCCGATGGTAATCGACGGGTCGGCTTCGACGGTGCTTTGGGCGCTGGTGGCCATCTTGTTGAATCGGGTGGCGAGACGGTGACCTGCGTTCGATTGGATGACGCCCTTCCTGAGTTCGCTCCGACCTTGATCAAAATGGATATTGAAGGTGAAGAGCCCGCGGCGTTGGCGGGGGCTCTTCAACTCTTGCATCAATACCGCCCCAGCCTGGCCATCAGTATTTACCACCGCGCCGAACATCTGTGGAGCATTTTTGAGCAGATAGACGGGTACGGTCTGGGTTATCGATTTTTTCTGCGCTGCCACGCCTATAGCTCGTTTGACACGGTGCTTTACGCGGTCGCGCCCAATGAACGCTGCAACGGGGTAGCGACGCATGCGTAACCATGAGAATGCTGATTTGCTACAAGGTGACGAGCTGACGGAGGGGCACACCTATCAGTGCGCTATTTCTCTGGGTGGGGAACCCTCGGTCTTGAAGTTTCGCTTCGATCCGCAGGCGCGCATTGTTCCCGAACAGGAAGTGGTGCTGCGATCACGCCATCAGTTGAATGTTCTGAGACGACTTGGCACCTATCCGGGTATGGCCAGGTTGCTTTCCATGGACTCGTCCGACTTTTCTTATGAGGCGCTGGAAAGGCAGCTCGACGCGCCCGTCTATATCTTCGGCGCCCATCAGGTGGGTGTGCTGTTGGCGCGTTTGTTTGCCAACACGGGCGGTCGTGTTCAGGCGTTCTTCGACAACGATGTAAACAAGCACACTACAACGCTCGACGGAATTAAAGTACAGGCGTTTGACCCCTCCAGCCTTCCTGGCAATGCACTTATTGTTCTGGGTAGCGGTCGCTACAGCGCGGTTATCCAGCGTGACCTGCAAGCCCAGGGTTGGAACAACTTCATGACCATGCAGCAGTTCCTTGCTGCGATGGATGCCCCATATATCACCGAGACAAGTTTCCGCCACTACAGGTCTAAAGTTGTCGATGAGCGCCGGGCGTTTATATCGGCGTTCTTGTGCCTGGACGATGAACGCTCGCGAGAGGTCTTCGATGGTTTGATGACCCAGCGCCTTGATCTCGGCCATGCTGATGCGAAGATCCGTTCGGATTTCATGGACGAATACCTTGAGCCGGCATTCGTCAGCGCCCAGGACCTTCGACATTATGTCGATGCCGGTGCCTACAACGGCGATACCTTGAGCAAAATCGAATCACGTTTCGGCCCAGTGCAAAGCGCTTGTCTTTTTGAGCCGGAGCAACTGGCATTCCTGGAGTGTCAGAGAACGTTCAGTGGGCGCCCCGAAGTGGTGGTGCTTCAGGCCGCCATGACCGAAGTGGCCTGCCAACTGTCGGCTCCCGAATCCAATAGTTGTGATGTGCTCGGCGCATTGTCTTGCGAACAGTCGCCGACGGCGCCTGCGCATGTGCCCGGTATCCCTCTGGATGAGATCATGTCTGGGGACGTGACCCTTATCAAACTCGATATCGAAGGTGCGGAACAGGGCGCTCTTCGTGGCGCCCGTCAGGTCATACAACGTGCGCGTCCGAAACTGTGCGTGTGTGCTTATCATCGCAGTGATGATTTGTGGAAGTTGATCGATACCGTTCTTTCCATTCGAGGCGATTATAAAGTGGGTGTTCGCCATTATTCGGACATTGTCGACGACACCACGCTGTATTTTTATTGATACTCCGGCGCGTGAGGGAGACTTCACGGTTGATTAAAGAGAATTTTAAGGGATGTATGTCTATGAGTTTTAATCCCACCCTTGCTGATCGCTTGGAGTACTGGAACGGCTTTTATAGTCGCCAAGACACCTCGGTACCGCAATTGCCTTCTCAGTTTTCAGTGTTCTCGGCAGGTGAGTTCATTGGCGTGGATGCGGTCGTTGAGTTTGGCTGCGGTAATGGGCGAGACAGTGAGTTTTTTGCGCTCAATGGCTTCCAGGTGTTGGCCTTCGATGCCTCTTCAGAAGCCATTGCCTTATGCCGGCAGCGCACAAAAAGCGTACAGGTTCAGTACCTGTTAAGTAATGCCGAAGGCAGTGCGGAACATCTTCAGGAATTTCTGCAAGGCAAACATCGTGTGGCGGTGTACGCCCGCTTCTTTTTGCATGCGATCGACGCCGAGGTAGAAAAGACGTTCTTTGACATGCTGGAAAATGCGCTTCCATCGGGCAGTTTGGTTTTCCTGGAATACAGAACCAAAGAAGATGAAAGTGGGGCGAAAAGGTTTGGTCAACACTACCGCCGCTACATTGATCATGACGCATTGATCGATACATTGCAGGGGGCGGGATTTTCAATTGCCTACCAGATACAGGGTCGTGGCTTTGCAAAATACCGCGATGAAGATGCTCTGGTCGGACGCTGCGTTGCGGTCAAGGGGTGAACATGCTGCCTGAACAATTAAAAGAAAAACGTTTGGTGCTGTTTGGTGCCGGGCGAGTGGCACGGCTGATGTTTGCGCGGTTTCCCGAGTTGAACGTGGTTGCGTTCGCTGACAACGATCCGCTTAAGGAGGGAACCTACGTCGGCCGAGTGCCGGTCGTTCTGCCGTCGACCTTGCATTCCCTGGATTACGATCTGGTCGTTATCAGCACCGGTTGGTGGGAAAGTATTACCGCTCAACTGCAGGAACTGGGGGTTCCGGCAGAAAAGGTCGTACTGCCTCCGAAAAGTATGCTGGCGGTCAACAGTGGCGCCAAACCGTTTTCGCATGATTTCACCAAAGCGCTGGCCGTGGATGCCATTCAACGGGTCGGTGATTTTGCAGAGACGTTCAACATCCCCATTCTGCTGGATTTCGGCACGCTTCTGGGGGCGACCCGCGATGGTGACCTGATCCCGTGGGATGACGATGTCGACTTCTCTATCAATGACGACGAATTCCCCCTGCTACTGGAGCGTCTGTCAGACCTCAAGGCCCTTCTTCCGCATCGAGAGGGCGTTTGCATCGAGATCATCATTCTCAAGTCGGATGATTTCGTCACGGGTGTATCGGTTACCTTCGAGAACGCGGCTGATTACGACGTGATCGTCCCGTTTGAACTGGGTTTCATGCGTCGCATTTTTGAAGATGGGAAGTCGGTGACCAAGTCATCCGGTCCAGAGTTTATCGCCCCGCAGGTTCATTTCCGTTCGGCCGATACAACCCGCTTCCTGAGCAGGCAGTTTTTCACTCCACATGATGTTCCCGCTTATCTGACGTACGTTTACGGCAATTGGCAGGCACCGAAACAGGATGTCACCCTGGCTGACTATCCGATGCAGGAGTCAGGTTACCGAGAGACTTCGAGGTCGGTTTTCTGAAGAACATGCATGCTTCCCTTCCTTCTGCGGCATTCAGAATGCCTGACGGTCTGCCTTCAATTCTGGCCGGATTGAACCTGCAGAATGAATTGGCCGGGGCTCACCTTCTGTTGACGGGTGGGACGGGGTTCTTTGGCCGCTGGCTATTGGCATTGTTGTGCGACCTCAATGACCGGGGCGCGGCAATCACGGTGACGATCACTTCGCGCAACCCGTCGCGTTTTCTGACGGCCAATCCCGAATATCGCGAGTGTGGCTGGATCGACTGGTTCACGGGTGATATCCGCGATCTCGTTGATCTGCCTGGGCGTGTGCCCGATTTCATTTTGCACGCCGCCGCGGATACCTCGGCAGCGGCGAATGCGCATCCGCTGGAGTTGTTCAATACCCTCGTCGACGGTGCTCGACGGGTTTTTGAACTTGCCGCACGTAACCCTTCTTCGCGAGTGCTGCTAACCGGTTCGGGTGCCCAGTATGGAAGCCTGCCTTTTGCTGCCGGCGTCTGTGAGTCGTATAGCGGAGCTTGTGCAAGTAATGCAGTTGCCAGTGCCTATGCCGAAGGCAAACGGGCCCAGGAGACGCTGGGTGCGCTGTATGCGCAACGCTACGGGATCAAGGTGGTGATGGCTCGCTGCTTCGCTTTTGCGGGGCCTGGGCTGCCGCTGGATGGACATTTTGCCATCGGCAACTTCGTTCGCGACGCCCTGTTTGGCGACGAAATTGTACTCAACTCCAGCGGTCAGGCCCTACGCAGCTATCTTTACGGGGCCGACCTTGCAGCTTGGCTGATGACCTTGCTTGTGCGTGGTGAGCCCGGTGTTGCCTACAACGTGGGCTCGGACGACGCGATCAGCATTGCAGA
Source organism: Pseudomonas sp. LBUM1664 (assembly GCF_059695895.1). Taxonomy (NCBI): domain Bacteria; kingdom Pseudomonadati; phylum Pseudomonadota; class Gammaproteobacteria; order Pseudomonadales; family Pseudomonadaceae; genus Pseudomonas; species Pseudomonas sp. LBUM1664. Next base: position 1,838,459 of record NZ_CP166791.1, read on the forward strand.
CCTCGCCAGGCGAGTGGTTGCGCGCATAGCACCGCAAAAGCCGGTGACGGTACTGGGGCGCTCCGACGACGCGGGGCGCTCGTTCTACGTCCCCGACATCACTCGGGCCAGAGGGCTTGGGCTGGATGTCTGGACGTCCCTGGATGCCTCAATAGACAGCATGGCGGACTGGGCCCGGGGCCTGGATAACGGATCGACATTCGGCGCCCGCTGACCGGGCTTGATACCACACCCCATTCGACGGGAAATTAGTCTTGATGCGCAAATTGTTTTCCAAGCGGCCACAGCCTTACTACATCTATGCGCCGAACTATCGCCGCAGTTCCGCCGGCATTCGGGTCCTGCACATGCTGTGTGACGCACTTAACCGTTCGGGCTATGAAGCCTATATCGCCGCCCGGGTGTTTGATCCGAATCTGATGACACCCTATTTGAGCGGTGAGGTCAAAGCGTTGCACAGGTCCCAGGGCCTGGAGCCTATTGTGGTCTATCCGGAAATCGTCGACGGCAATCCACTCGGGGCGGGAGTCGTAGTACGTTACCTCCTGAACCAGCCAGGGTATCTGGGGGGCAGCGGTATCTTTGACCAGGATGACGTGCTGTTTGCCTATTCGCGGGGGCTGCTGCAGCCTGGCATGCCGGAGGAAAATATTCTCCATCTGCCACCTATTGACCTGAGTATCTTTTGCCCGCCAGTCAATCCAGCCAAACGGATACCGGGCAAAGTCTGTTACTACCAGGGGAGGGCAGCACAGGCGAAAATCGATCCTCAATTGCTGCCGCCCGACGCGACGGAGATCACCCCTGAGTTTCCAGATTCCTGGGAAGGGCTGGCAGATCTGTTTCAGCAGTGTGAGTATTTTTACCTTGCCGAGCGCTCGGGGCTGGCAGCCGAAGCGGCGCTTTGTGGGTGTATCAGTATTGTCTTGCCAGGACAGTATGCGCAGGCTCAGTTGTCTGAGTTCGAGAATAAAAATTACGGAACGGCTTGGGGAAACACCCCCGAGACCATTGAGCGTGCCCGACAGACTCTGCCATTGTTGCGCCAGACTCAGCTTGAGCATCAGGCGAAATTCTGGTCTGCGCTGGACCATTTTATCGACGTGACCCAGCAAGCAGGGCGTGCCTGGCAAGCGCAGAGCAAGGGCGGCGAAGGCGGCCGGTGGCTGGCTTCGCGAGTGCTGAGCGATGTGCAAAAAAACGTGCTCAAGGCATGTTTGAGCGACAAAACCGTGCCGGCATTCGAGTTGTTGGTGCTTGACGGCAAGGGCGAGCCGGATAAGTTGACTTGCACGCTCGACAGCATCAGGGCGCTTGATGAGGACTACGCCTCGATTCGCGTGACCGTGCTGGCGCCCGATGTGGCCAGAATCGCTCCCCAAGCCAATCTCGAAGCGTTCCAGGTTGCGGCAGGATCGCAAAGTATGGAACTCATCAATCAGCGGCTTTTCGAGTCGAGTGCCACATGGTTCATGGTACTCAGGGCCGGGGATGAATTGACTGCCAGCGGTTTCTTGACAGCCGCTCTGGACCTGATCGATGCGCCCGCGCTGCGGGCGGTTTATGCCGATGAAGTCATGCGCAATGCCAACGGCAATCTGGACTTGATGCTGCGTCCGGATTTCAATCTTGATTTGTTACTCAGCCTGCCTGCCACCCTGGTTGGGCACTGGTTGTACCGTCGTGATGTCTGGCAGGGGATGGGCGGTTTCGTGACCGACTGTCCGGATGCCTTCGAACTGGAATTCATTCTTCGCCTGATCGAAACAGCCGGGCTCGAAGGGTTGGGGCATATCAGCGAGCCCTTGGTGATCAGCGATCTTTTGACGTTGCAGGATAACCCGCAAGAGCGGGCACTTATCGAGCAGCATCTGCATGCACGGGGCTTCCTGGCGGCGCAGGTTGATTCGCAACTGGCGGGCTGTTATGAGCTGAACTACAACCATGCCGATACGCCGGCGGTCAGTATTCTGATTGTGATCGATGGCCAGTTACCTCACGCGCAACGATGCGTCGATAGCCTGTTGGGACAGACCCAATACAGTCGCTACGAATTATTGTTGCTGGATCGTGGCAATGAAGAATCGACTGTATGCGACTGGTTGTCGGGTATTGAGCAATTGGGTGCCGAGCATATCCGGGTGCTGCGTTTCTCGTCCCATGCATCGGCTGAGGCCATTCGCAACCAGGCCGCCAGTGAAGCAAGGGGCGACGTCCTTTTGTTCCTCGACTGCGCCATCGGTGTCATCGAGCAGGGCTGGCTGCAGCAATTGCTTAACCATGCCATGCGCCCGGAAGTGGGGTGTGTCGGGGCGAAGTTGATTGATGCGCAGGGTAAGCTGCGTCATGCCGGGCTGGTGATGGGCCTGGGCGGTACCCTGGGCAGGCCATTGGCAGGTCAGAGCGCCGACACGGCAGGTTATATGCTCCGTGGACAAGTGGATCAGAACTATAGCGCTGTGAGTGGCCAGTGCCTGATGCTGCGTCAGGAGCTGTTCCTGGGGTTGGGGGGCTTTGATGAAGAGCTCGCGCCTTGGGCGGATGTGGATCTTTGTCTAAAGGCCCAACAAGCCGGTTATTTGAACGTGTGGACGCCGCGCGTGCAGTTGCTGGTGAGCGAGTCGGAAACTCTCGAGGCCACGCCGCAACAGCGCCACCGCTTATATGAGCGATGGTTGCCTCAGTTGGCTCGAGATCCGGCATACAACCCCAATTTTTCGCTTGCTGGCGGTGCGGCGTTCACCCTTGCGGACTCGAAAATGTCCTGGCGTCCCCTGGCAGCCTGTAAGGCTCTGCCAACTGTTTTAGCTCACCCCCGTACGCCAGGTGATATTGGCGGGCGTCGAATTATCCAATCCTTCAACGCGCTGCATGAGGCAGGATTGATCGACGGCCGTCTTTCACCCACCTTGCTTTCGGTGGTGGAATTGGAGCGCTACGCCGCAGATGTAATTGTGCTTGCACAGCCGGTCAGCGATAGCAACCTTGAAGCGATGCAGCACATGGGGGCTTTTTCCCGGGCATTTAAAGTCTACGACATGGGTGAATACCCATCATTGTCCGAGCCGGCGCTCGCGATGTTACGTCAGGGCCTGTCTTATATGGATCGGCTGGTGGTGAACAGCGAGGCAATGGCGCAGGCATTCAAAGGGGTCCATCCCGATATCCGGGTCTTTGGTCCCCACCTGTCCCTGGGAGACTGGGGCAGCTTGGACAGTAAGCGCCGTTGCGCAGATCGGCCGCGAATCGGTTGGGCTGGTGGCATGGGCGATGCCAGTGAGTTTGATATGCTTGCCAACGTGGTGAAGGACCTTGCTGCCGAGGTCCAATGGGTGGTTTTTGGCCCGTGCCCAGATCATCTGCGCCCCTTCGTGCATGAATGTCATGGCAATGTCGACATGTCTTCCTATCCGAAGAAGCTGGCATCGCTGAACCTTGATCTGGCATTGGCGCCGCTGGGTGACAACCCATCCAACCGCTTCAAGACCCCTCTGCGACTATTGGAATATGGGGCGTGTGGCTATCCGGTCATTTGCAGCGACCTTGAGGCTTATCGAATCGATTTGCCGATCATGCGTGTGAACAACAGCTATGAAGCGTGGATGGAGGGCATTCGGGCTTTTCTGAGTGATCTTGATGCGGCGGCTCAGGTGGGGGATGCCCTGCGCGAACGTGTGGGCCGTAACTGGACGCTGACAGGCCCAGCGTTGTTGGCTGCGCGCGATATATGGCTGCCCGATTGAATATGAAAACTGTGACGTTGTTGCATGGCCGCGCAAGGATAAATTGTTTTCCAGTAGAAAACGGCGTGACGCATAGGTCATAAAGTGCATCTTCAATGTATTGTGTTCTCCGGACCGAAGGCGCGTTCAGTTCATCGAACGTCGTGTTCATGTCTGCGGTTCAATCGTTGTGAAGCACCCCCACCGCGTTTTTGGGGTACATATTCAGTAGCTATTTATGATCGGGAAGCCATGATGATTGGCATAAAAAGCATAGCGAGTTACGTGCCGACCGCTGGTGTGGATAACTACGCTCAGGGTGCCAAATTCGAGAAGGATGAAGAATTCATCCTTGGAAAGATCGGTTCGGCGTTTCTGCCGCGCAAAAACGCTGACCAGGAAACTTCGGACCTGTGTGTCGAAGCGGTGAACGCCTTGTTCGCCAATAACCCTGAACTTACGCGTGAATCAATCGATGCGCTGATCGTCGTCACTCAAAACGGCGACGAAGAGGGCTTGCCCCATACCGCGGCCATCGTGCAGGACAAACTGGGTTTGCCGACTCATGTCGCGGCTTTTGACATCTCCTTGGGCTGCTCGGGCTACGTGTACGGCATCTACGCCATGAAAGGCTTCATGGAGGCCGCGGGTCTGAAGAACGGCCTGTTGGTGACGGCCGATCCTTATTCGAAAATCGTCGACCCTGAAGATCGCAACACCACCATGCTGTTTGGCGACGCCGCCACTGCGACCTGGATGGCCGATGATGCCACCTGGCAATTGGGCAAGGCCAAGTTCGGGACCGATGGTTCCGGCGCGCCGCACCTCAAGGTCAGCGACGGTGTGTTTTTCATGAACGGACGCCAGGTGTTCAACTTCGCCTTGCTGAAAGTGCCAGCACATTTGCACGAACTGCTGGACGAATCGTCATTGCAAGCCAGCGATATCGATGCGTTCTGCATTCACCAGGGCAGTGCGGCGATTGTCGATGCCGTGGCGCGCCGTTTCGAGGGCGAACCGGAGAAGTTCATCAAGGACATGGTCGAGACCGGGAATACCGTGTCGTCGAGCATTCCACTGCTGCTGGAAAAGCACGTTCTGGATGCCGACTGGAAGCGCGTGGCAATCAGCGGTTTTGGTGTCGGCTTGTCGTGGGGTTCGGCGATTCTTTACCGAAACTGATCCAGGCACTTCTATATATAGCGCTCCGGGCTCAGCCTGCAGCGCTATTTTTTTGCCCGAGCCCTTTGCCTGCGGGTTCTTGACGCCATTTTTCAAGCCTTCCTCAAAGGCTAACCTCTTGTTTTCCATGAGGGTGGCAGTCTGCTAGCAAATTTTTTGAAAAAAGCCCTCAAGCAAGTTCCTAATCCGACGATAACTATTACGAAGGTTCTCTAGGCCACACCCGGCGGTTGCCAGGGCCGGAAGCCGCAGTACCCAACCAACGAGGAATTCGTCATGGCTTTAACAGTAAACACTAACGTCACATCGTTGAACGTTCAGAAGAACCTGAACAAGGCTTCCGACGCTCTGTCCACTTCGATGACCCGTCTGTCTTCCGGCCTGAAAATCAACAGCGCCAAAGACGACGCCGCTGGCCTGCAGATCGCCACCCGTATGACCTCGCAAATCCGCGGTCAGACCATGGCAATCAAAAACGCCAACGACGGTATCTCCATGGCGCAGACCGCTGAAGGCGCGATGCAGGAACAAACCAACATCCTGCAACGTATGCGTGAACTGGCTGTTCAGTCCCGTAACGATAGCAACAGCTCAACAGATCGTGACGCTCTGAACAAAGAATTCACTCAGATGAGTGACGAGCTGACTCGTATCGCCAACAGCACCAACCTGAACGGCAAGAACCTGCTCGACGGTAGCGCCAGCACCATGACCTTCCAGGTCGGCTCCAACACTGGTACTTCCAACCAGATCACCCTGACCCTGAGCGCCAGCTTCGACGCTGACACCATGGGTGTAGGTTCTGCAATCACTATCGCTGGTTCCACCAGTGCCATTGCTGAAACCAACTTCTCGGCTGCTATCGTTGCAATCGACGCTGCACTGCAGACCATCAACACCTCGCGTGCTGACCTCGGTGCTGCACAAAACCGTTTCACCAGCACCATCTCTAACCTGCAGAACATTAACGAAAACGCCAGTGCTGCACTGGGTCGCGTACAAGATACCGACTTCGCTTCTGAAACTGCACAACTGACCAAGCAGCAGACTCTGCAGCAAGCGTCTACCTCGGTGCTGGCTCAGGCCAACCAATTGCCATCCGCTGTACTGAAGCTGCTTCAGTAATAGCTGGATGAGTTTTAGCGGGGGAGTGCGCTTGCGTACTCTCTCGCTTTTTCCGTTCCAGAGGTGATGGACATGGATATGAGCGTGAAGCTGAACTTGTCTTATCCAGCGGCGAAGCCGGCACCCACGGTGGTCGACAAGCCAGTGGAGAAGCCTCGAGCCGTTGCTGCTACCGCAGCGCCGGTCAAAGAAACCCCTAAAGACAATACTACCGAGCAGGACAAGCTCAAGAAAGCCGTTCAGGACATCGAGAAGTTCGTTCAGTCGGTCCAGCGTAATCTGGAGTTTTCTATTGACGAGCCTTCAGGCAAAGTAGTAGTGAAGGTCATTGCCAGTGACTCCGGTGAAGTGATTCGCCAGATCCCGAACGAAGAAGTTCTAAAGCTGGCCAACAGTTTGACTGATGCAAATAGCCTGCTGTTCAGCGCGGAAGCCTGACAACTGGCACGAATTTTGTTGCTATGTTCTTTTGGGCGTTGTAATGGTCAAAAGGCCGGCGACACACTGAAGGGAGTTTTCACATGGCAAGTCCAATTCAAACTACCACGGGGCTAGGCTCCGGTCTGGACACAGTAGCTATTGTCAAAGCTTTGGTGGACGCTGACAAATCGGCCAAGCAAAGTCAGATCACTCGTGCGACGACCACCACCACCAACAGTATTTCCGGGATCGGATCCCTGAAGTCCCTGCTGGCCGCCTTCAAGACCACCATGACGGACCTGTCCAGCAAAACCAACCCGCAATTCTCGGGTTTTGCTGCAACCTCTTCCTCCGTCGGTGTCGTCACGGCCACAGCTGGCAACTCGGCAGTCGCCGGCACTTATGCAATCAAAGTCGATAACATCGCCACGTCGTCCAAGGTCACCACTGCAGCTTTTTCCGGTGGTACCACCAGTGCCATTCCCACCGGTACGCTGACCATCAATCAGAACGGTGTCGACTACAACCTTGATGTGCCGGCCGATTCGACCCTGCAATCGGTGCGCGACTCGATCAATGCTGACGCTTCGCTCAAGGCGGCGGGTTTCAGTGCCAACATCGTGACTGACTCGTTCGGCTCGCGTCTGGTGCTGGGTTCGAGCACCACCGGCGCCGGTTCCGACATCTCGGTCAGCGGTATTGCAGGGCTTGAGATCGATGGGACTAACGTTGTGGGTGCCGGCGGCGCTGCGTTGACGGCCAGCTCGGCCGGTGCCATCGGCGCCGTCGCGTCGGATGCCAAGTTCTCTATCGATGGCATGGCGCTGACCAGCAAAAGCAATACTGTCGACTCGGCAATTTCCGGGTTGAAATTGAACCTGGTCTCCGGTGGGGGGGCGACTTCAACCGTGACCGTCGCGTCGAACAATGACGGCCTGAAAACGTCGATCCAGAAATTTGTCGATGCCTATAATGCAATCGCCAACGGCGTTACCTCGCTGACCAAGGCGTCGCTCGACGATGATGGCAACCCGACCGTTGCGGCGAAATTGACCGGTGACGCATTGCCACGTTCGATCCTGGCATCGATTCGTGGTCCATTGTCGGAAAGCGGTTCCGGCGACAAGCTCACCGTACTGGCGCAGTTGGGGATCACCACCAACCAGAAAACCGGTGGCCTGGACTTCGATACCACCAAGTTCACCGCGGCGATGAACGACAAGAAGCTCAGCGGTGAGGTCCAGACCTTGTTCACGGGAGACAACGGTCTCTTGGAGCGCATGGGCAAGGCTATCGACCCTTACACGAAGACGGGTGGGATCCTTGACCAGCGGACCACTTCGCTGAACAAGACCCAGAGCCGGCTGACGAAAGATCAGGAGGCGCTGGATCGTCGGGTCGAGACCCTGACCTCCGTACTGACCAAGAAGTACAACGACATGGACAGCCTGGTCGGCAAGCTGAAAGCCACTGCCAGCAACATCACGTCGATGTTCGAAGCGATGACGGCGCAACAAAAAAACAGCTGATTTCCAATCGATGCAAAAAAGCCCGGAGGCGTTTTAAGACGCTCCGGGCTTTTGTTTTTTTCGATCTAAAGTTTTTTGACACGACGTCGATACGTTGTTTATACGAACTGAAATTTTTTTGATGAGGTAGAACATGAATCCGATGTTAGCCCTTCGCCAATACCAGAAAATTGGTGCCCAGGCGCAAACCTCCGAAGCAAGTCCCCATCGTCTGGTGCAGATGCTCATGGAGGGCGGGCTCGATCGCATTGCTCAGGCCAAGGGCGCGATGGAGCGCAAGGACATTGCCAACAAAGGCATATTGATCAGCAAGGCCATTGGCATCATCGGCGGCTTGCGTGAAGGCCTGGATCTGGAAAATCAGGCCGAGTCGGTGACGGAGCTGGATAACCTCTACACCTACATGATGAAGCGTCTGACCGAGGCCAACGTCAAGACCGATCCGAAGATCCTCGACGAAGTCGCCGATCTGCTTTGCACGGTCAAGGAAGGCTGGGATGCCATCGCCGTGCCTGGCTTGCAATTCTAAGGAGTACGCTCATGAGTCTTGTTTTGCAGCGAATCGAACAAACCCGTGATGCCCTGGTCGGTGCTCTGGCCGAGCGTAACTGGGAAGCCATCGGTCAATTGGACATGACGTGTCGTTCCTGCATGGAAGATGCCCTGAGCGAGTCCGAGGTGGACGCGGCGGCGTTGCGTAGCAATCTTGAGGAGTTGCTAGGGGTGTACCGGCTATTGCTGGAGGCGGCGACGGGAGAGCGCCAGGCGATCGTCGATGAGATGTCGCAGATCCACCAAGCACAGAACGCGGCAAAGGTTTACCATCTGTTCGGTTAATGCTGAGTTAATCCGAACCAAGTGCGCCATAAATTTGACTGTGCACGGTTTTTTGACTTAACTAGTAGCTGTATCCAGATTGAAGGCGTCTACAGGCATGACAAGTCTGCAAGCGTCCAGCTTGCCCCCTGATTCCGGGCATTGAGTTGACTAGGGAAGTTGCTATTGCATGTGGCGTGAAACCAAAATTCTCTTGATCGATGACGATAGCGTCCGCCGCCGCGACCTGGCGGTGATCTTAAATTTTCTTGGCGAAGAAAATTTACCTTGCGCAAGTCATGACTGGCAGCAGGCCGTCGGCTCTTTGTCGTCCAGTCGTGAAGTCATTTGTGTCCTGATCGGGACCGTAAATGCTCCCATAACTCTCTTGGGCTTGCTAAAGACACTCTCCACTTGGGATGAGTTCCTTCCGGTTTTGTTAATGGGCGAAAATTCTTCCATTGACCTGCCTGAAGACCAGCGCCGCCGGGTACTTTCGACCCTCGAAATGCCGCCCAGCTACAGCAAATTGCTCGATTCGTTGCATCGCGCCCAGGTTTATCGCGAGATGTACGACCAGGCCCGTGAACGTGGCAGGCATCGCGAACCCAATCTTTTCCGTAGCCTTGTCGGCACCAGCCGGGCGATCCAGCATGTGCGCCAGATGATGCAGCAGGTGGCCGACACCGACGCCAGCGTACTGATCCTGGGTGAGTCGGGTACCGGCAAGGAAGTGGTTGCGCGCAATCTGCATTACCACTCCAAGCGCCGCGAAGCGCCGTTCGTGCCAGTCAACTGTGGCGCGATTCCGGCCGAGTTGCTGGAGAGCGAACTGTTTGGCCACGAGAAGGGCGCCTTCACTGGCGCGATCACCAGCCGGGCCGGGCGTTTCGAACTGGCCAACGGCGGCACGCTGTTTCTCGATGAAATCGGCGACATGCCACTGCCGATGCAGGTCAAGCTGCTGCGGGTCTTGCAAGAGCGCACCTTCGAACGCGTGGGCAGCAACAAGACCCAAAGCGTCGATGTGCGAATCATTGCCGCGACCCACAAGAACCTCGAGACCATGATCGAGGTCGGCAGCTTCCGCGAAGACCTTTATTACCGCCTCAACGTATTCCCGATTGAAATGGCGCCGCTGCGTGAGCGGGTCGAAGACATCCCGCTGCTGATGAACGAGTTGATTTCGCGCATGGAGCACGAAAAACGCGGCTCGATTCGTTTCAATTCGGCGGCGATCATGTCGCTGTGCCGTCATGGCTGGCCGGGCAACGTCCGTGAGCTGGCCAACCTGGTGGAGCGCATGGCGATCATGCACCCCTATGGGGTGATTGGCGTGGTCGAGTTGCCGAAGAAATTCCGCTACGTCGATGACGAAGACGAGCAAATGGTCGACAGCCTGCGCAGCGATCTGGAAGAGCGGGTGGCCATCAACGGCCACACGCCGGATTTCGCCGCCAATGCCTTGCTGCCACCGGAAGGCCTGGACCTCAAGGATTACCTGGGAGGCCTGGAACAGGGGCTTATCCAGCAGGCCCTGGACGATGCCAACGGTATCGTGGCCCGTGCAGCGGAACGCCTGCGCATCCGTCGTACCACCCTGGTGGAGAAGATGCGCAAGTACGGCATGAGCCGTCGCGAAGGAGATGAACAGGCGGATGATTGACGCCTGTTTTGCAACCGCCTGATTTTCAGGCGGTTTTTTTTCGGCACGGGTATTGCTATAGCCCTCGCAACGTTCCGTTTAACTGACGGTCAGCCAAGCGAGAGAGCACGATGACCCAAGTCGCCCAGATGTCTCCTGTCCCCGAATCGGAGCACATGCCGTCCGCCGAGCAGGCAAGCCGGCTTGGACTTGAGCAGGCATTTTCGCTGTTTAACCAGATGTCCAGCCAACTGACTGATTCCTACAGCCTGCTCGAAGCCCGGGTCACCGAGCTCAAGGGTGAGTTGGCCGTGGTCAGTGCCCAGCGCATGCAGGAGCTGGCGGAAAAGGAGCGCCTGGCCAATCGGCTGCAGAATCTCCTCGACCTGTTGCCTGGCGGCGTCATTGTCATCGACGCGCACGGTCGCGTGCGCGAAGCCAACCCGGCGGCCTGCGAGCTGCTGGGCTTGCCGCTTGAAGGTGAGCTGTGGCGGCTTGTCATCGCCCGCTGCTTCGCCCCCCGCGAAGACGACGGCCATGAAGTGTCCCTCAAGGATGGTCGGCGCCTGTCCATCTCGACGCGCTCGCTGGATGCCGAGCCTGGTCAATTGGTGCTGCTCAACGATCTGACTGAAACCCGTCACCTGCAAGACCAGCTGGCCCGCCATGAACGGCTGTCTTCCCTGGGGCGCATGGTGGCGTCGCTGGCTCACCAGATTCGCACGCCATTGTCTGCCGCCCTGTTGTACGCCAGTCATCTGGCCGAACAGCAACTGCCGGTGGAAACCCAGCAGCGATTCGCCACACGCCTGAAAGAACGCCTGCACGAGTTGGAACATCAGGTGCGCGACATGCTGGTATTCGCCCGTGGCGAGTTGCCATTGACGGACCGCATAACCCCCAAGGCTTTGCTGCAGTCGTTACAGGCCGCTGCGTTGACCCATGTGCGCGATTTGCCGATCCGCTGGCAGTGCGACAGCCATGCCGGTGAAGTGCTGTGTAACCGCGACACCCTGGTGGGCGCGGTGTTGAACCTCATTGAAAACGCGATCCAGGCCGGCGGTCGCGATGTCCGGTTGAAGGTGCACTTATACACGCGCGACAACGCTCTGCGCTTGTGTGTCAGTGACAGTGGCGACGGCATCGGGCCGGCCGTGTTGGCGCGTCTGGGCGAGCCATTTTTTACCACCAAGACCAACGGAACCGGCCTTGGCCTGACCGTGGTCAAGGCCGTGGCCCGCGCTCACCAGGGAGAATTGCAATTGCGCTCGCGGCTGGGGCGTGGGACCTGTGCGTTGATGCTCTTGCCGCTGTTTTCCAATGCGCCGAGTGTGGAGTAAAGGCAATGGCGATCAAGGTGTTACTGGTTGAGGATGACCGGGCCCTGCGCGAAGCGCTGGCCGATACGCTGGTGCTGGCCGGGCACGATTACGTCGCCGTTGGTTCGGCAGAAGATGCATTGCTGGCGGTGGGGCGGGAAGCGTTCGGCCTGGTCGTCAGTGACGTCAACATGCCAGGCATGGACGGTCATCAATTGCTCGCGCTGTTGCGCATGCGCCAGCCACAACTGCCGGTATTGCTGATGACGGCCCATGGCGCCGTCGAGCGGGCGGTGGACGCCATGCGCCAAGGGGCGGCGGATTATCTGGTCAAGCCGTTCGAGCCCAAGGCGCTGTTGGACTTGGTGGCTCGCCATGCCCTGGGCAGCCCAGCCGTTGAAGGGGAGGGGCCGGTGGCGCTCGAGCCGGCCAGCGCGCAGTTGCTGGAATTGGCTGCGCGGGTCGCTCGCAGCGATTCCACGGTGTTGATTTCCGGCGAGTCCGGCACCGGCAAGGAAGTGCTGGCGCGCTACATTCACCAGCAATCCCGGCGCGCCAGTGAACCGTTCATTGCCATTAACTGTGCGGCGATTCCCGACAACATGCTCGAGGCCACGCTGTTCGGTCATGAAAAGGGGTCGTTCACCGGCGCCATCGCGGCCCAGGCCGGCAAGTTCGAACAAGCCGACGGCGGCACCATTTTGCTCGATGAAATTTCCGAAATGCCCCTGGGCCTGCAGGCCAAGCTATTGCGTGTGTTGCAGGAGCGAGAAGTGGAGCGGGTCGGTGCGCGCAAGCCCATCAGCCTGGACATTCGCGTGGTGGCGACCACCAACCGCGACCTGGCCGGCGAAGTGGCGGCGGGGCGCTTCCGTGAAGACCTTTACTACCGTTTGTCGGTGTTCCCGCTGGCCTGGCGTCCGTTGCGCGAGCGCACCGCCGATATCCTGCCGCTGGCCGAGCGTCTGCTGACCAAGCACGTCAATAAAATGAAGCATGCGGCGGCCAAGTTGTCGCCGCAGGCCCAGGCCTTTCTGATTGCCTACCCCTGGCCCGGCAATGTACGGGAGCTGGATAACGCGATTCAACGAGCGTTGATCCTGCAGCAGGGCGGTGTGATCCAGCCAGAGGATTTCTGCCTGACTGGCCCGGTGGCCTGTGCGCCATTGCCTGTGCCGTCACCGGCACCGGCGTTCGCGCCCCCGGTGGAAGTGGAGGGCGAGTCGGCCGGCGCGTTGGGAGACGACCTGCGTCGGCGCGAATTCCAGATGATCATCGACACCCTGCGGGCCGAGCGCGGTCGTCGCAAGGAGGCGGCCGAACGCCTGGGGATCAGCCCTCGCACCCTGCGTTACAAGCTGGCGCAAATGCGTGACGCCGGAATGGACGTCGAGGCCTATCTGTTCGCCAGTTGAACCTTGTGGCGAGGGAGCTGGTTCGCGCTTGAGCGCGAAGCTATCGCCAACGTAGTAGCTACACCGCGTGGCGTCGGATGCGCCCGCGCGCGCATTTGTTTCTCGTGGCCATGGAGCTGGCACCCTTGTTGCTAACACCTAGATACCCGCTGAGTAAGTGTCAAAAAAATGCGGGCCGCCAGAGAGAGTAGACCATGAGCCAAGGTATTGAATTTAATCGGTTGATGCTGGACATGCGGGCCATGCAAATGGACGCCATGGCGCAGCCCAAATCGGTCGCGGTCCCTGAAGTGGGCGGCAGCAGCTTTTCCGACATGCTCGGTCAGGCTGTCAATAAAGTGAATGATACCCAGCAGGCATCAAACCAGTTGGCCAGTGCTTTCGAGATTGGCAAAAGTGGTGTCGACCTGACGGACGTAATGATCTCTTCGCAGAAAGCCACTGTCTCGTTTCAGGCGTTGACCCAGGTTCGCAACAAACTGGTTCAAGCCTACCAAGACATCATGCAGATGCCGGTCTAAGGAAACTATTGAGTCATGGCAGAAGCAGCCGTAGATAACGTTCCGGCCAAGGGTACTCCGCCAGACGGCAAGCCGCCGCTGTTCGGTCTGTCCTTCCTGGAAAATCTCTCCGAGATGACCATGTTGCGTCAGGTCGGCCTGTTGGTCGGCCTGGCTGCCAGCGTGGCGATTGGTTTCGCCGTGGTGCTGTGGTCCCAGCAGCCAGACTACCGTCCGTTGTACGGTAGCCTGGCGGGCATGGACGCCAAGCAAGTCATGGAAACCCTGGCTTCCGCCGACATTCCTTATACCGTCGAACCCAATTCCGGTGCCCTGCTGGTCAAGGCCGACGACGTGGCTCGTGCACGCCTCAAGCTCGCCGCCGCCGGCGTGACCCCAACCGATGGCAACATTGGTTTTGAGATCCTCGACAAGGATCAGGGCTTGGGCACCAGTCAGTTCATGGAAGCGACCCGTTATCGTCGCGGCCTGGAAGGTGAGTTGGCGCGCACCATTTCCAGCCTGAACAACGTCAAGGGTGCCCGTGTGCACCTGGCGATTCCGAAAAGCTCGGTGTTTGTGCGCGACGAACGCAAGCCGAGTGCTTCGATTCTGGTAGAGCTGTATTCGGGCCGCTCCCTGGAGCCAGGCCAAGTCCTTGCCATCATCAATCTGGTGGCGACCAGCGTGCCTGAGTTGAGCAAATCGCAGATCACTGTGGTCGACCAGAAAGGCAACCTGTTGTCCGATCAGGCGGAAAACTCCGAACTGACCATGGCCGGCAAGCAATTCGATTACAGCCGTCGCATGGAAGGCATGCTGACCCAACGGGTGCACAACATCCTGCAACCGATCCTGGGGAACGATCGCTACAAGGCCGAAGTGTCGGCCGATCTGGATTTCAGTGCCGTCGAGTCGACGTCCGAGCAGTTCAACCCGGATCAACCGGCGCTGCGCAGCGAACAGTCGGTGAACGAGCAGCGCACCGCCAGCAATGGCCCGCAAGGCGTACCCGGTGCCCTGAGCAACCAGCCGCCGTCGGCCGCCAGCGCGCCACAAACCACCGGTGGTGCCTCCGCAGCCGCCGGCATGGTGCAGCCAGGCCAACCGCTGATCGATGCCAATGGCCAGCAAATCATGGATCCGGCCACCGGCCAGCCGATGTTGGCGCCGTACCCGGCTGACAAGCGTCAGCAGTCGACCAAGAACTTCGAGCTCGACCGTTCCATCAGCCACACCAAGCAACAGCAGGGCCGTTTGACTCGCCTGTCGGTAGCCGTGGTGGTGGACGATCAGGTCAAGGTCAACGCGGCCAACGGCGAAACCAGCCGGGCGCCGTGGAGCACCGACGAATTGGCGCGCTTCACTCGCCTGGTACAGGACGCCGTCGGTTTCGACGCCAGTCGTGGCGACAGCGTCAGCGTGATCAACGTGCCGTTCTCCACTGAGCGTGCTGAAGTGGTCGCCGATATTCCGTTTTATTCGCAACCCTGGTTTTGGGATGTGGTCAAGCAAGTATTGGGTGTGCTGTTCATCCTGATACTGGTGTTTGGCGTGCTGCGTCCGGTGCTCAACAACATCACCGGTGGCGGCAAGAGCAAGCAGTTGGCAGGTTTGGGTGATGTAGAGCTGGGAGGCATGGGCGGCCTGGATGGCGAATTGGCCAACGATCGCGTCAGCCTCGGCGGGCCGCAGAGCATTCTGCTGCCAAGCCCGAGCGAAGGCTATGACGCTCAGTTGAACGCCATCAAGAGTCTGGTGGCAGAAGACCCGGGTCGTGTGGCCCAGGTCGTGAAAGAGTGGATTAACGCAGATGAGTGATAATCGAGCCGCTGTTGCCAAATTATCCCGGGTCGACAAAGCCGCGATTTTGCTGCTGTCCCTGGGGTCGACCGATGCCGCTCAAGTACTGCGCCACATGGGGCCCAAGGAGGTGCAACGTGTGGGCGTGGCCATGGCGCAGATGGGCAACGTGCACCGTGAGCAGGTCGAGCAGGTGATGAGTGAGTTCGTCGACATCGTCGGCGATCAGACCAGCCTGGGCGTCGGTTCCGACGACTACGTGCGCAAAATGCTCACCCAGGCCCTGGGCGAGGATAAGGCCAACGGCCTCATCGACCGGATTCTGCTGGGTGGCAATACCAGCGGCCTGGACAGCCTCAAGTGGATGGAGCCGCGCGCGGTTGCCGACGTGATCCGTTACGAGCACCCGCAGATCCAGGCGATCGTGGTGGCTTACCTCGACCCGGACCAGGCCGGTGAAGTGCTGGGCAACTTCGACCATAAGGTGCGGCTGGACATCATTCTGCGGGTGTCTTCACTGAACACCGTGCAGCCAGCGGCCCTGAAAGAATTGAACCAGATTCTCGAGAAGCAGTTCTCGGGCAACTCCAATGCCTCGCGCACCACCCTGGGTGGTATCAAGCGTGCGGCCGACATCATGAACTTCCTCGACAGTTCGATCGAAGGTCAGTTGATGGACTCGATTCGCGAGTTCGACGAAGACCTGTCCGGTCAGATCGAAGACCTCATGTTCGTGTTCAACAACCTGTCCGATGTCGACGACCGCGGTATTCAGGCGCTGTTGCGCGAAGTGTCCTCCGATGTGCTGGTGTTGGCCCTCAAGGGTTCGGACGAAGGCGTCAAGGAGAAGATCTTCAAGAACATGTCCAAACGGGCGGCCGAACTGTTGCGCGACGACCTCGAGGCCAAGGGCCCGGTGCGCGTCAGCGATGTGGAAACCGCACAGAAGGAAATCCTCACCATCGCCCGCCGTATGGCCGAAGCCGGAGAGATCGTTCTCGGTGGCAAGGGCGGCGAAGAGATGATCTAAGGTCGTTATGTCTGCCAAGAGTGATGATTCGCCCAGCGACCTGATCCGCGCCCGGGATGTCGGCGGTTTCGACATCTGGTCGCTGCCCAGCTTCGACCCCCACGTGCCGGTGCCTGAGCCTGCGGCTGTTGAAGCGCTGCCGGAAATGGAGGAAGTGCCGCTGGAGGAAGTCCAGCCGCTGACCCTCGAAGAAGTCGAGAGCATTCGCCAGGAGGCCTACAACGAAGGCTTCGCCATTGGCGAGAAGGAAGGCTTCCACAGCACTACGCTCAAGGTCCGTCAGGAAGCCGACGTGGCGCTGACGGCCAAGCTGCGGGCGTTGGAGTCGCTGATGCTCAACCTGTTCGATCCCATCGCCGAGCAGGATACCCAGATCGAAAAGTCCCTGGTCGGGTTGGTGCAACACGTCGCCCGGCAAGTGATCCAGCGTGAACTGGCCATCGATTCGAGCCAGATCGAACACGTCATGCGCGAAGCCCTCAAGCTATTGCCGCTGGGTGTCGGCAACGTGCGGCTGTACATCAATCCCCAGGATTTCGAACTGGTCAAAGCCCTGCGCGAGCGCCATGAGGAAACCTGGCGCATCGTGGAAGATGAATCGTTGCTGCCGGGCGGTTGCCGTGTGGAAACCGAGCACAGCCGCATCGATGCAACAGTCGAAACCCGCATCAGCCAGATCATGGCCAAGCTGTTCGACCAACTGCACGATCACGCCATGCACCCGACAGCCGCTGATTTGAGCCTGGAATTGCCGGACGAGCCCAAGGTTGCGGCCAGTATTGATCCGGACGGCGCGGAGCCGGATCTCTCGCCATTGAATACGTCTAAATTGGACGGCCGCGATGCGCCTTGAGCGAACCAGCTTCGGCAAGCGCCTGGGCAGCTACGCCGAGGTTACCGAACTGGCCGGCCAGCCGGTCCTGGAGGGGCGTCTGCTGCGCATGGTCGGCCTGACCCTTGAAGCCGAAGGCCTGCGTGCCGCCATGGGCAGTCGCTGCATGGTGATCAACGACGACAGCTATCACCCGGTGCAGGTCGAAGCTGAAGTGATGGGCTTTTCCGGCAGCAAAGTATTTTTGATGCCGGTGGGCAGCGTGGCCGGCATCGCGCCTGGCGCACGGGTAGTGCCCCTGGCCGACACCGGTCGGCTGCCCATGGGCATGGCGATGCTCGGGCGAGTGCTTGACGGCGCCGGGCGTGCCCTGGACGGCAAGGGCGGCATGAAGGCCGAAGATTGGGTGCCGATGGACGGCCCGACGATCAACCCTCTTAACCGCGACCCCATCAGCGTACCGCTGGACGTGGGCATTCGCTGCATCAACGGTTTATTGACGGTTGGGCGCGGGCAGCGTCTTGGCCTGTTCGCCGGTACCGGGGTGGGCAAGAGTGTGCTGCTGGGCATGATGACCCGCTTCACCGAGGCCGACATCATCGTGGTAGGGCTGATCGGCGAGCGGGGCCGCGAGGTGAAGGAATTCATCGAGCACATCCTCGGCGAAGAAGGGCTCAAGCGTTCGGTTGTAGTGGCTTCGCCGGCGGACGACGCACCGCTGATGCGCCTGCGGGCTGCCATGTATTGCACGCGCATTGCCGAGTATTTCCGTGACAAGGGCAAGAACGTCCTGTTGCTGATGGATTCACTGACCCGTTTCGCCCAGGCCCAGCGGGAAATCGCCCTGGCCATTGGCGAGCCGCCGGCCACCAAGGGTTATCCGCCCTCGGTGTTTGCCAAACTGCCCAAACTGGTGGAGCGCGCCGGTAATGCGGAAAAGGGCGGAGGTTCGATCACCGCGTTCTATACCGTGCTGTCCGAAGGTGACGACCAGCAAGACCCCATCGCCGACTCGGCACGGGGCGTGCTCGACGGTCACATCGTGCTGTCTCGGCGCCTGGCTGAAGAAGGTCATTACCCGGCCATCGACATCGAGGCGTCCATCAGCCGGGTCATGCCGTCGGTTGTCAGTGCCGAGCACATGAAACGTGCTCAACAGTTCAAGCAATACTGGTCGCGCTATCAGCAAAGCCGTGACCTGATCAGCGTCGGCGCCTACGTGCCCGGCGGTGACCGCGAGACCGATACCGCCATCAACCTTTATCCGGCAATGGCCGTTTATCTGCGCCAGAGCCTGAACGACAACATCGGCATGGGCGCCAGCGAGGCGCACCTGCAGAGCATCTTTACCCCGATTGCCGGCGGGTAACCGGTCATGGCCACGAGTCGTGCGGCGCGCCTGGCGCCGGTGGTGGACATGGCGGAAAAAGCCGAGAAAGCCGCCATCCAGCGGCTGACGTATTTTCGGGGCCAGGTGGTCGTCGCCGAAAGTAAACTGGCGGACCTGGAAAACTTTCGCCTCGAATATCAGGAACAGTGGATCGCCCGTGGCAGCCATGGTGTTTCCGGACAGTGGCTGCTGGGTTACCAAGGGTTTCTGGCGCAGTTGGGCACCGCTATCGACCAGCAGCGCCAGAGCTTGATCTGGCACCAGAACAATCTGGAGAAGGCCCGCCAGAGTTGGCAGGAAGCCTTCGCCCGGGTCGAAGGGCTGCGCAAACTGGTGCAGCGTTATATCGACGAGGCACGGCGATTGGAGGACAAGCGCGAGCAAAAACTGCTGGATGAACTGTCCCAGCGTCTGCCGCGTCAGGATCCATATTAATTATGAAACCCGGAGTTTTGTCGGATGAATGATCTCGAACCTTGCTCAGACCTCTACCAGATGCTACACCTTGTACACGTATGTCCATGACAAGGAAGCCGAACATGTCAGTTGAAACAGAAGTATCCCCCGATGGGCAAAAGCTGACGATTTCGATCAAGGGTCGATTCGATTTCGGGCGGCATCAGGAGTTTCGTGAGTCTTATGAAAGGCTCAACACGAAGCCCGAGTCCATTGTGGTGGATCTCAAAGACGCTACTTATCTCGACAGTTCTGCCTTGGGCATGCTCTTGCTGTTACGCGATCATGCCGGTGGCGACGAGTCGGATATCCGTGTCGTCAACAGCAACAGTGACGTCAAGAAAATCCTCGCGATCTCCAACTTCGACAAACTGTTCGATATCAGTTGATCGCCATGCAATCGTCATCGGAGCCGCTGACGGTCCTGATTGCCGAAGACAGTGCCGCTGACCGACTGCTGTTGTCGACCATCGTTCGCCGTCAGGGTCATCATGTGCTCACCGCGGCCGATGGTGCCGAGGCGGTCGAGGTCTATCTGGAACAGCGTCCGCATCTGGTGTTGATGGACGCGATGATGCCGGTGATGGATGGCTTCGAGGCGGCGCAAAAGATCAAGCAATTGGCTGGGGACCAGCTGGTCCCGATCATTTTTCTCACCTCGTTGACCGAAAGCGAAGCGCTGGCCCGTTGCCTGGAAGCCGGTGGTGACGACTTTCTGGCCAAGCCCTATAACCAGGTGATCCTGGCCGCCAAGATCAAGGCCATGGACCGCTTGCGTCGGTTGCAAGCCACGGTCGTGGAGCAGCGCGACCAGATCGCCCGGCACCATCACTACCTGCTTAACGAGCAGCGGGTCGCCAAGGCCGTGTTCGACAAGATCGCCCATTCCGGCTGCCTGAGTGCGCCGAACATCCGTTACCTGCAATCGCCTTATGCCTTGTTCAATGGTGATCTGCTGCTGGCTGCGTTCAACCCGGCCGGCGACATGCATGTCCTGCTGGGGGATTTCACCGGGCATGGTTTGCCGGCGGCGGTCGGCGCGATGCCGCTGGCGGAAGTGTTCTACGGGATGACCGCCAAAGGCTACGGCCTGGCGCAGATCCTGCGGGAGATGAATGCCAAGCTCAAACGCATCCTGCCGGTAGACATGTTCTGTTGCGCGACCCTGTTATGCCTGAGCTTCCAGCGCTGCACGGTGGAGGTCTGGAACGGTGGCATGCCCGATGGTTACCTGCATGACAGCCTCAGCGGCGTGCGCACGCCATTGCCGGCGCGGCACCTGCCGTTGGGCGTGCTTACGCCTCAGTTATTCGATGACCGCACCGAAGTGCACCCCATGGCGCTGGGCGACCGGGTGTTCCTGTTGTCCGATGGCGTGATCGACACCAGTGACGACAATGAACAACTGTTCGGCGTGGCGCGGTTGCAACAGGTGTTCGCGGCAAACCGTGAACCCGACCTTCTTTTCGAGGACATTCAGCAGGCCCTGCGGGACTTTCGCGGCGAGGCTCGGGACGACTTCAGCATGGTCGAGGTGCGGTTGGTCGCGCCGACGCAACTCAACCCGCCACCGCCGGTCTATTCCGATAGCGGCCAGTCCAGCCCGCTGGACTGGTCGGTGAGCTTCGAGTTTCGGGCGCAGACCCTCAAGCGGTTCAACCCGATGCCGTACCTGATGCAGTTGCTGCTTGAGGTTCATGGGCTCAGAGCTCAGAGTGGCGCGCTTTACAGCGTGCTCTCGGAGCTCTACTCCAATGCCCTGGAGCACGGGGTGCTGGGGCTCGATTCGAGCATCAAGCGCGATGCGTCGGGTTTTGCCCGGTACTACACGCAGCGCAGCGCACGCCTGGATGAACTGAGTGCCGGTCACGTGCGGGTGCATTTGCACGTCACGCCCCACGGCGACGGTGGTCGCCTGGTCATCGAAGTCGAAGACAGCGGCCAGGGCTTCGATGTCGCTCGGGTACTGTCACAGCCGCTGGAGAGTGATCGGCTGTCGGGGCGCGGCGTGAGTCTGGTTCGTCAGTTGAGCCATCAGGCCAACTGGTCCGACGATGGTCGTAGTGTCCGCGTGGAGTTTTTTTGGGAGGCTCTGGCATAATCGGCGCCATTCTTGATCAGGGAGCGAACAAGTGAGTGAAATTCATCTGGACCGCGATGTGCTTAGCACATTGAAAGAAGTCATGGAGGAAGGGTATCTGGAGTTGCTGGATACATTTCTCAACGATTCCGAAGCACGCCTGCGTGTATTGCATGAGGCCCGGGACGCTGAAAAACTGAGCGCCACGGCCCACAGCTTCAAAGGCAGCAGCAGCAATATGGGCGCCATCCGCCTGGCCGAGCTGTGTGGTGAGCTGGAGCAGCGTGCCAAACAACCGTCGTTGGGCGGCATCGAGAAGCTGGTCAGCGAAATCGACAACGAATTTGCCCATGTTCGAAATCTTTGCAGGGAAGAGCGCGAAGGCTTCCACTGCTGAAGTTTGACCGTCGTGCAGACGTTGGCTCGCCCCTTGCATTGCTTGTCTCGACTGCACCTATGATTCCAGTGCAGCGGAGACTTTAATATGCCCGTTACCTCCAATACACTGCTTCAGGCCGCTGCCCAGGCAAAGCCTCAGGCCAAGCCCCAAGCCGCCGTCAATTCACCGGCAGCGGCCCCGGAACGCGGGGATAAAGCCTCCAACTTCGCGCAGGTCTTTGCCCGGCAGGCGCCCCTCAAGTCGTCGGCGGCTCCTGAGCCAGCGGTGAAATCGGTACGCGACAAGACTTCTGACAACACCGTCAAAAAGGACGTCAGCGACGACACCGCTGCCGCCCGGGAACCGACGGTTGCCGATAGCGGCAAACCCTTGCCCGCCGACAAGCCGGACACTGCCGACGACAAGACAGCCAGTGACGACAGCGCCGACACGGCTCAAACCCCGGTAGCGGAGGCTGCCCCTGTTGATCCGACAGTGCTGCCTGGCATGGTTGTGCCGGTCGTTACCGCGGAGCCTGAACCTGCGCCTGTCGTCGTCACGACTGAGGCGCCAGTCACCGCTGCGGTGTTGGCTCCGGTTGTCCCGCTGACCACGCCGGCCCAGGCTGCGGTCCCCGCGGTCGATCCGGAATTTGACCCGCAGGCCGATCCACTCGATGCATTGCCGGCCTTGCGGCTGGCGATGGAGCAGGGCGGTCATGTTTCCGCTTCCAGCCAGGCGCAGTCCAAAACCGCCGCTGCGGCATCGCTCGACGGTGAGCCGACTTCGGCTCAGACCTTCGCTGCGGGCATGGCGAGCATGCTCACCGTTCAAGCCGATCAGAACAGTACCGACTCTGGCAGCCAGGGCGGTGACAAGGCGTTCAGCGGCTTGATCAGTGAAGGTCTCAAGGATCTGACCGCCGCTACCAGCGATACCCGCGTGGATGATTTCGCCAACCGTCTGGCAGCGCTCACCCAGGCCGCCACGCCAAAAACCGCCAACGCGATGCCGGTCAACCAGCCTATCGCGATGAATCAGAGTGGTTGGACCGAAGAGGTGGTCAACCGGGTGATGTACCTGTCCAGCGCCAATCTCAAGGCGGCCGACATCCAGTTGCAACCCGCCGAGCTCGGGCGCCTGGATATTCGAGTGAGCATGGTTCCTGATCAGCAGACTCAGATCACGTTCATGAGCGCCCATTCCGGCGTTCGCGAAGCCCTCGAAGGCCAGATGCAGCGTCTGCGGGACGGTTTTACCCAGCAGGGCATGGGCCAGGTCGACGTCAGCGTGTCCGATCAGTCTCGCGGCTCGCAGGACCAGAATCAGCAAGCGCAGCAGCAGGCCCAGGCCGGCCGTATGACGTCCGGTGGTGGGCGTGTGGATTCGGCAGATGAAAACCTGCCGGCCAGCATCGCTGAAGTGGCGGCCAATACCGTCAGTGTGATCGGCTCGAGCGCGGTCGACTACTACGCCTGATCAGACACAGCACAAACCTTGTGGGAGCGGGCTTGCTCGCGAATGCGATGTAACATTAAACACTTATGTTGGCTGTCACACCGCATTCGCGAGCAAGCCCGCTCCCACATTGATTGGCGTTCGCCCGATCACTCACCATCGCCCTCCCTCCCGCCACTTCTGGCATAACACTTGCTCCTGCCTTGTCATGCAACAGTGAAAACCCCGATTAGTGACGGATTATTGGCATGGCGAAGAGTGAAGAGGCAGCTGTAAAAGACCCTGTAAAAGACCCTGCAACCAAAGGCAAGCTCAAGCTGATCATCATGATCGTGGTGGGTGTGCTCCTGGCGATCGGTGTGTCCGTGGGGGCGACCTGGTATTTCATGCACAGTGCTCAAAGCAAGCCTGCGGTGGCGGCCGAAGTCGCGCCGGTGGGCAAGCAGCCGGCGATTTTCGAGCCCATGGCGCCAGCCTTCGTGGCTAACTACACCCAAAACGGTCGTCAACGCTACATGCAGGTCAGCATTACCTTGGTGGGGCGCAACCAGGCCGACCTGGAAGCGCTGCGAATGCACATGCCGCTGATCCGCAATAACCTGGTGATGCTGTTTTCCGGACAGAATTTCGACACGCTGGCCACACCCGTCGGCCAGGAAATGCTGCGTCAGAAAGCCACGGCCAGCGTGCAGGAAGTCGCTCAGAAAGAGCTCGGCAAAGTGGTGATCGAACAGTTGCTCTTCACTAACTTCGTATTGCAGTAGGAACACGACATGGCCGTGCAGGACCTGTTGTCCCAGGACGAAATCGACGCGCTGTTGCATGGTGTCGACGACGGCCTGGTGCAAACCGAAAACGCTGCTGAACCGGGCAGCGTCAAAAGCTACGACCTGACCAGCCAGGATCGCATCGTTCGCGGACGGATGCCGACCCTGGAGATGATCAACGAGCGTTTCGCCCGATACACCCGCATCAGCATGTTCAACATGCTGCGTCGTTCGGCCGACGTGGCGGTCGGTGGTGTGCAGGTGATGAAATTCGGTGAATACGTGCACTCTCTGTACGTGCCCACCAGCCTCAACCTGGTGAAGATCAAACCGTTGCGCGGCACGGCGTTGTTCATCCTCGACGCCAAACTGGTGTTCAAGCTGGTGGATAATTTCTTCGGCGGCGACGGCCGTCACGCCAAGATCGAAGGGCGTGAGTTCACCCCGACCGAGCTGCGGGTGGTGCGCATGGTGCTGGAGCAGGCCTTCATCGATCTGAAGGAGGCCTGGCAGGCGATCATGGAAGTGAACTTCGAGTACATCAACTCGGAAGTGAACCCGGCCATGGCCAACATCGTCGGCCCGAGCGAAGCCATTGTGGTCTCGACCTTCCACATCGAACTCGACGGCGGCGGCGGCGACCTGCACGTGACCATGCCGTACTCGATGATCGAGCCGGTGCGCGAAATGCTCGACGCCGGTTTCCAGTCGGACCTCGACGACCAGGACGAGCGCTGGATCGGCGCTCTGCGCCAGGACGTACTGGATGTCGATGTGCCGATCGGCGCAACGGTCGCCCGGCGTCAACTGCGCCTGCGGGACATCCTGCACATGCAGCCGGGGGACATCATCCCCGTCGAAATGCCTGAAAGCATGATCATGCGCGCTAATGGCGTACCGGCCTTCAAGGTCAAGATGGGCTCTCACAAGGGCAACCTGGCGTTGCAGGTGATCGAGCCAATCGGACGCCGCTGAGCGGTGTCGAACCCTTACGTTTTTAACTGATTTTTGCCCGCCGAGGACAAATGATGGCTGACGATATGAATACCCAGGATGACCAGGCGCTGGCCGACGAATGGGCTGCGGCCCTGGAAGAAACCGGCGACGCCGGGCAGGCCGACATCGACGCCTTGCTGGCGGCCGATACCGGCGCTCACGCTTCCAACCGCCTGCCGATGGAAGAGTTTGGCAGCGTGCCCAGAAGTAACGAACAAGTGACGTTGGACGGACCGAACCTCGACGTGATCCTCGACATCCCGGTGTCGATTTCCATGGAAGTGGGCAGCACCGACATCAACATCCGCAACCTGCTGCAGCTCAACCAGGGCTCGGTGATCGAGCTGGACCGCCTGGCTGGCGAGCCGCTGGACGTGCTGGTCAACGGCACACTGATCGCCCATGGCGAAGTGGTGGTGGTCAACGAGAAGTTCGGCATTCGCCTGACGGACGTGATCAGCCCGAGCGAACGCATCAAGAAGCTGCGCTGAGTGAAAGGTCTCTTCGCAGCAGCCTTGATGCTGCCGTTCAGCGTACTGGCGGCCGAACCGGTGGCCACTGCGACCGTCGCGCCGGCGGTTGGCAGTGGCGTGGCCGGGCAATTGGCGCAACTGGTGCTCGGCCTGCTGCTGGTGCTGGGGTTGATCTTCTTCCTCGCCTGGCTGTTGCGGCGTGTGCAGCAGGCGGGGCCGGTCGGCAAGGGGCAGGTGATCGACATCGTCGGGTCCCGTGCGCTCGGCCCGCGGGACCGGCTGGTGCTGGTGCAGGTCGGCAACGAGCAGATTTTGCTGGGCCTGAGCCCAGGCTCCATTACTGCGCTGCATGTGCTCAAGGAGCCGGTGCAGGTGTCTCCCACCGAGCAGGCCGCCCCCGAATTTGCTCAGCGGCTCATGGAGTTGCTGGGTAAAGATCAGAAGGATAAAAAGTAATGCCGTTGCGCATTCTGTTGGCGCTGGCCCTGCTGCTGGCCGCGCCGTTGGCGTTCGCCGCCGACCCGCTGTCGATCCCAGCCATCACGCTGGGTACCAATGCCCAAGGGGTTCAGGAGTACTCGGTCAGCCTGCAGATTCTGCTGATCATGACGGCGCTGAGCTTCATCCCGGCGTTCGTCATGCTGATGACCAGTTTTACCCGGATCATCATCGTCTTTTCGATCCTGCGCCAAGCCCTGGGCCTGCAACAGACGCCGTCGAACCAGATTCTCACCGGTATGGCGCTGTTCTTGACCATGTTTATCATGGCTCCGGTGTTCGATCGGGTGAACCAGGATGCGCTGCAACCTTACCTGGCGGAAAAACTCAGCGCTCAGGATGCCGTGGCCAAGGCCGAAGTGCCGATCAAGGATTTCATGCTGGCCCAGACCCGCAGCAGCGACCTGGAGCTGTTCATGCGCCTGTCCAAGCGCACCGACATCGCCAGTCCTGATCAGGCACCCTTGACCATCCTGGTGCCAGCGTTCGTGACGTCCGAGCTGAAAACCGCGTTCCAGATCGGTTTCATGATTTTCATCCCGTTCCTGATCATCGACCTGGTGGTCGCCAGCGTGCTGATGGCCATGGGTATGATGATGCTGTCGCCGCTGATCATTTCCCTGCCGTTCAAAATCATGTTGTTCGTGCTGGTGGATGGCTGGGCGTTGATTATCGGCACCCTGGCGAGCAGTTTCGGCGGTGTTTAGACCTTTTGCAGGTAGGGCGATATGACTCCTGAAGTGGCGGTAGACCTGTTCCGCGAAGCGCTCTGGCTGACGACCATGATGGTCGCGGTGCTGGTGATTCCCAGTCTGTTGGTGGGGCTGCTGGTGGCGATGTTCCAGGCCGCGACCCAGATCAACGAACAGACCCTGAGCTTCCTGCCGCGCCTTCTGGTAATGCTGGTGACGCTGATCGTCGCCGGTCCCTGGATGGTACAAACCTTCATGGAATACATCCTGCATTTGTACGGCAGTATTCCGCAGTTGATCGGCTGACCTGATGTCCTTGCTCGCGCTGACGGACACCCAGATCAGTTCCTGGGTGGCATCGTTCGTCCTGCCACTGTTTCGCGTCACCGCGGTGTTGATGAGCATGCCGGTCTTCGGCACGACCCTGGTGCCGCGCCGCGTGCGTATGTATTTCGCCCTGGCGATCACGGTGGTCATCGCGCCAGGGCTGCCGCCGATGCCGCCAATCCACGCGCTGGACCTCAGCGCGTTGATGCTGGTGGCCGAGCAGATCCTTATTGGCACCTTGATGGGCTTCTCGCTGCAGCTGTTTTTCCAGGCGTTCGTGGTCGCCGGGCAAATCATCTCGATCCAGATGGGCATGGCCTTCGCGTCCATGGTCGACCCTACCAACGGCGTGACGACGGCGGTGATCGGGCAGTTCCTGACGATGCTCGTGACCTTGCTGTTTCTGGGCATGAACGGGCATCTGGTGGTATTTGAAGTGTTGACTGAAAGCTTTACCACGTTGCCGGTGGGCAGTGCCATGCTGATCAATCATTTCTGGGAGATCGCCGGCAAGCTCGGTTGGGTGCTGGGGGCGGCGATGGTGCTGGTATTACCCGCGATCACCGCGCTGCTTATCGTCAACATCGCGTTTGGCGTGATGACCCGGGCGGCGCCGCAGCTGAACATTTTCTCCATCGGTTTCCCGCTGACCCTTGTGCTGGGCATGGTGATTTTCTGGGTCAGCCTGGGGGATATTCTCAACCAGTATCAGCCGCTGGCCACCCAGGCCTTGCAGTTGCTGCGCGACATGGCACAGGCACGCTGAACCATGGCCGAAAGCGAGAGTGGTCAAGACAAGACAGAAGACCCCACGGACAAGCGCAGGCGTGAGTCCCGGGAGAAGGGTGAGATCGCGCGCTCCAAGGAGCTCAACACCCTGGCGGTGATGCTGGCCGGGGCGGGCGGTCTGCTGATTTACGGCGGTGGGCTCGCCTTGGACCTGCTGGAAATCATGCGTCTGAATTTTTCCCTGCCCCGCGAAGTGCTGCTCACGCCGGGCTCCATGACGCAGTACCTGCTGCACTCGGGCAAGATCGCGATTGTGGCGGTACAGCCGATTCTGATGTTCTTGCTGTTTGCCGCTTTTGTCGGTCCGATTTCCCTGGGTGGCTGGCTGTTCGCTGGTGGGAGCCTGGCCCCCAAATTCAGTCGGATGAATCCGGCCTCTGGCCTCAAGCGCATGTTTTCTACCTCGGCGCTGATGGAGCTGCTCAAGGCCTTTGGAAAATTCCTGATGATCCTGTCAGTAGCGTTGGCGGTGCTGCAGTCCGACATCGACGATCTGCTGCGCATTGCCCACGAGCCGCTGGAGCAGGCTATTATCCACAGCGTGCAGCTGGTGGGCTGGAGTGCGTTGTGGATGGCCTGCGGCCTGATTCTGATCGCCGTCATCGACGTGCCGATCCAGCTGTATCAGAGCAAGCAGAAGCTGATGATGACCAAGCAGGAAGTGCGCGACGAGCACAAGGATTCGGAGGGCAAGCCGGAGGTCAAGCAACGGATTCGCCAGTTGCAACACGAGGTGTCTCAGCGGCGAATGATGGCGGCGATCCCCGACGCCGACGTGGTCATCACCAACCCGACCCACTACGCCGTGGCGCTCAAGTACGATCCTGAAAAAGGCAACGCGCCGGTGTTGCTGGCCAAGGGCAGCGATTTCCTGGCGTTGAAGATCCGTGAGATCGCCGTGGCCAATGAAGTGATGCTGCTCGAGTCTCCGGCCCTGGCGCGGTCGATTTACTACTCCACTGAACTCGACCACGAAATCCCCGGTGGCCTGTACTTGGCCGTGGCCCAGGTGCTGGCCTATGTCTACCAGATCCGACAGCACCGCACTGGCAAGGGCAAGCGCCCCGAGCCTCTCAAGGATCTGCCGATTCCGCCGGATTTGCGGCGCGATTCCTGATGGTTGCATTGGCAGTGCAGGCCAATCCAAACCTCTGTGGCGAGGGAGCTTGCTCCCGCTGGGCCGCGTAGCGGCCCCTGCTCTTTGGCGGTTGCTGCGCAACCGAGCGGGAGCAAGCTCCCTCGCCACGAAGATCACCTATCCTGTGCAAGCAAGCCCGCCCCACAGAAACCTTCTATTTCAGCCGCTGACAAAAGTTGGAAGGCTTCTTGCAATACCCCGTTTGCGCCCGTTCCGGGCGTCAAAAGTTTGCTTCACAGGAACGGGGATTATTGGTGGATCGCTCTCAGTTATTCAGCACCGCGCGCAGCAATGTCGTAGACCTCAGCCGGGGTAATCTGGGCGTGCCGCTGTTGCTGCTGGTCATGCTCGCCATGATGATGCTGCCGGTGCCGCCGTTCCTGCTGGACGTGTTCTTCACGTTCAACATCGCGTTGTCCATCGTGGTGCTGCTGGTGTGTGTGTATGCCCTGCGGCCGCTGGATTTCGCCGTCTTCCCGACCATTCTGCTGGTGGCGACGCTGATGCGCCTGGCGCTGAACGTGGCGTCGACCCGCGTGGTGATGCTCCACGGCCAGGATGGACACGCGGCCGCCGGTAAGGTGATCCAGGCCTTCGGTGAAGTGGTGATCGGCGGTAACTACGTGGTCGGTATCGTGGTCTTCGCCATTTTGATGATCATCAACTTCGTCGTGGTGACCAAGGGTGCCGGGCGGATTTCCGAGGTGAGCGCGCGTTTCACCCTCGATGCGATGCCCGGCAAGCAAATGGCGATCGACGCCGACCTCAACGCCGGTCTGATCGACCAGAGCCAGGCCAAGCTGCGTCGTCTGGAAGTGGCCCAGGAAGCCGAGTTCTACGGTTCCATGGACGGTGCCAGTAAGTTTGTGCGCGGTGACGCCGTCGCCGGCCTGCTGATTCTGTTCATCAACCTGATCGGCGGCATGGCCGTCGGTATCTTCCAGCACGGCATGTCCTTCGGCGACGCCGGCAAGGTTTACGCCCTGTTGACCATCGGTGACGGTTTGGTGGCGCAATTGCCATCACTGTTGTTATCCACAGCCGCCGCGATCATGGTGACCCGCGCTTCGGGCTCCGAAGACATGGGCAAGCAGATCGGCCGGCAAATGTTCGCCTCGCCCAAGGCTCTGGCCGTGGCCGCCGGCCTGATGGCGGTGATGGGCCTGGTGCCCGGGATGCCAC
Source organism: Pseudomonas sp. LBUM1664 (assembly GCF_059695895.1). Taxonomy (NCBI): domain Bacteria; kingdom Pseudomonadati; phylum Pseudomonadota; class Gammaproteobacteria; order Pseudomonadales; family Pseudomonadaceae; genus Pseudomonas; species Pseudomonas sp. LBUM1664. The sequence continues at coordinate 1,868,422 of NZ_CP166791.1, forward strand.
ACTTCTCGTTCCTGAGCATGGCGGCCCTGGCGGCGGGTGGTGCCTACCTGTTCTGGAAGAAGCAGAGCGTGCAGCAAGTCCAGGCGCTGCAAGAGGTCAAGCGTCAGCAGGAAATGCTGCCATCGCCGGCCCGGGCCATGGAAACCAAGGAACTGGGTTGGGACGACGTGACGCCCATCGACATGATTGGCCTGGAAGTCGGTTATCGCCTGATTCCATTGGTCGACCGCAACCAGGGTGGCCAGTTGCTGGCGCGAATTAAAGGCGTGCGCAAGAAGCTGTCCCAGGACCTGGGTTTCCTGATGCCCACCGTGCATATTCGTGACAACCTCGACCTGGCGCCCAGCGCCTATCGCCTGACGCTGATGGGCGTGATCCTGGCTGAAGCCGAGATCTACCCGGACCGCGAGCTGGCGATCAACCCGGGGCAGGTCTATGGCTCGCTCAACGGCATCACCGCCAAGGATCCGGCTTTCGGCCTGGAAGCGGTGTGGATCGAAATCAGCCAGCGGGCCCAGGCCCAGTCCCTCGGCTACACCGTGGTGGACGCCAGTACCGTGGTGGCGACCCACTTGAACCAGATTCTGTACAAGCACTCCAGCGAGCTGATTGGCCACGAAGAAGTCCAGCAACTCCTGCAAGTACTGGCCAAAGGCTCGCCGAAGCTGGCCGAAGAGTTGGTGCCAGGTGTGGTTTCGCTGTCGCAGTTGCTCAAGGTGTTGCAGGCGCTGTTGGCTGAACAAGTGCCGGTGCGCGATATTCGCAGTATTGCCGAGGCCATAGCCAACAACGCTTCCAAGAGTCAAGATACCGCCGCCCTGGTGGCCGCGGTGCGGGTCGGCGTATCCCGCGCAATCGTCCAAAGCATTGTAGGCACTGAGGCTGAGCTGCCTGTGATCACTCTGGAGCCCAGGTTGGAACAGATATTGCTCAATAGTCTGCAGAAGGCAGGACAAGGCTCGGAAGAGGGTGTTCTGCTGGAGCCAAGCATGGCCGAGAAGCTGCAGCGTTCGTTGATCGAAGCAGCCCAGCGGCAAGAGATGCAAGGCCAACCGGTGATCCTGCTGGTGGCCGGTCCGGTTCGCGCGATGCTCTCGCGATTCGGACGCCTCGCGGTCCCGGGGCTGCATGTGCTGGCGTACCAGGAAATACCGGACAACAAGCAAGTGACCATCGTTGCGACAGTAGGGCCCAACGGCTGAGGTAGTGGTTTATGCAAGTGAAGCGTTTTTTCGCCGCCGATATGCGTCAGGCCATGAAGCTGGTTCGTGACGAGCTGGGCGCTGAAGCCGCCATTATCGGTAACCGTCGGATCGCCGGCGGTGTCGAGCTGACGGCGGCTCTGGATTACAAATTATCGGCGCTGGCCCCGCGGGTTCCCAACATGGAGCTCGAGGATGAGCTGCGCAAGACCCAGTCCCGCATCGCCAGCGCCCAGGCCGAATTGAGCCTGCGCAGCACCGAAGGCGAGGCTGTCGCGGGCAGCAATCGTCAATTGTTCGCCGGTCAGCCACTGACCGCCGGCCTGCCCTTGACCGCTGCCGAACCGCTGATCGAGCAGGCCCAGGCCGAGCCGCGTCGTCCGGCACCGGCGCAGGCAGCGCCAGCCAAGGGTGTCGACTCGCGTGCCCTGGACTCGATGCGCTTCGAACTCAATAGCCTGCGTGAACTGATGGAAGTTCAGCTCGGCTCCCTGGCCTGGAACCAGCTGCAAGGCAGCCGTCCGGCCCAGGCCAATCTGTGGCGTCGCCTGCAACGCATCGGTCTGTCCGGCCCGTTGTCCCGGGACCTGTTGGCGCTGATCAACGGTATCGAAGAGCCTCGTCAGGCCTGGCGCATGTTGCTGGCGCACCTGGCGCGAATGATCGCTACACCGGAAGTCGAGCCGCTGGAAGAGGGCGGGGTGATTGCCATGGTCGGCCCTGCCGGCATGGGCAAGACCACCACCCTGGCCAAGCTCGCTGCCCGTTATGTACTCAAGTATGGCGCCCAGAGCATTGCGCTGGTGAGCATGGACAGTTACCGCATCGGCGCCCAGGAGCAACTCAAGACCCTGGGTCGGATCCTCAATGTGTCGGTGACCCACGTGGATCCGGGCCAGTCCCTGGCCCAGGCGCTGGAGCCATTGCTGCGCAAGCGCGTCGTGCTGATCGATACCGCCGGCCTGCAAGCCAGCGATCCGGCCTTGCGTCTGCAGCTCGAAAGCCTGGCCGGGCGCGGTATCCGGTCAAAAAATTATCTCGTGTTGGCAACCACCAGCCAGAAACAGGTTCTAACCGCCGCCTACCACAGCTACAAACGCTGCGGGCTGGCCGGTTGTATCCTGACTAAGCTGGACGAAACGGCAAGCCTGGGCGAGGTGTTGAGCCTGGCGATCGGTCATGAACTGCCGATCGCCTACCTGACTGACGGGCCGCGGATCCCGGATGATTTACATCTGCCGCGCCGTCATCAATTGGTCAGTCGTGCCGTAAGTGTGCAAATGCAGGAAGAACCCAGCGAAGAAGCCATGGCTGATATGTTCGCTGATATCTACCACAGTCCGACCAAGCAGGTCGGCTGAGGTAATCATGAATATTTTTTGTACCTACATCGATGGTCTGCCATGCATTGTTCCGTATGTGAACGCGCAGCCAGTAATGTGGCCTCCGTCTAAGTAAGACAAGGTAAAAAACGAACATGGGCAGCATGCATCCCGTACAGGTGATCGCGGTGACCGGCGGCAAAGGTGGCGTCGGGAAGACTAACGTGTCAGTGAACTTGTCCCTGGCTCTGGCAGAGCTTGGCCGACGGGTCATGCTTCTGGACGCCGACCTGGGCCTGGCGAACGTCGACGTGTTACTGGGGCTCACACCCAAACGCACGCTGGCGGACGTGATCGAAGGCCGCTGCGAACTACGCGACGTGCTGCTGCAGGGGCCCGGCGGGATTCGCATCGTGCCGGCTGCCTCCGGCACCCAGAGCATGGTTCATCTGACCCCGGCCCAGCACGCGGGCCTGATTCAGGCATTCAGCGACATCGGTGACAACCTCGATGTGCTGGTGATCGATACCGCTGCCGGTATCGGCGACTCGGTGGTCAGTTTCGTCCGCGCAGCCCAGGAAGTGCTGCTGGTGGTCTGCGACGAACCGACGTCCATCACCGACGCCTATGCCCTGATAAAATTACTGAACCGCGACTACGGCATGAACCGCTTCCGCGTCCTGGCCAACATGGCCCAGAGCCCGCAGGAAGGACGCAACCTGTTCGCCAAGTTGACGAAGGTCACGGATCGCTTCCTGGACGTCGCCCTACAATACGTCGGCGCAGTGCCCTACGACGAAAGCGTACGCAAGGCAGTCCAGAAGCAACGTGCCGTTTATGAAGCCTTTCCTCGTTCCAAATGCGCGCTGGCGTTCAAGGCAATCGCCCAGAAGGTCGATACCTGGCCACTGCCGGCCAACCCGCGCGGGCATCTGGAGTTTTTCGTCGAGCGTCTTGTGCAACAAACAGCAGGGCCCGTGCTATGACAGCCAGCGGTTACAACCATCTCTATAAAAAATCAGCACGGGACGCTCAATACGAACTGATCGAGCGTTACGCACCGCTGGTCAAGCGTATTGCCTATCACTTGCTGGCGCGGTTGCCGGCCAGTGTCCAGGTCGAGGACTTGATCCAGGCGGGCATGATCGGTTTGCTCGAAGTGTCGAACAAATACGACGCGAGCAAGGGTGCCAGTTTCGAAACGTATGCCGGTATTCGCATTCGCGGGGCGATGCTCGATGAGGTCCGCAAGGGCGATTGGGCGCCGCGTTCGGTGCACCGCAATACCCGGATGGTCAGTGATGCAATCCGCTCTATTGAAGCTAAAACCGGGCGTGACGCTAAAGATCACGAGGTTGCGGCCGAACTCCAATTGAGTCTCGATGATTATTACGGGATTTTGAACGATACCTTGGGCAGTCGCCTGTTCAGTTTCGACGACCTGCTGCAGGACGGCGAACACGAAGGGCTGCATGAGGACGGCGCGAGTGCTTACATGGAGCCGTCGCGCGACTTGGAAGATGAACGTTTCCAAAGCGCGCTGGCGGAGGCGATTGCCAATTTGCCGGAGCGTGAGCGACTGGTCTTGGCGCTGTACTACGACGAAGAGCTGAACCTCAAGGAAATCGGTGAGGTCCTGGGGGTCAGCGAATCGCGGGTCAGTCAGTTACACAGCCAGTGCGCGGCCCGTTTGCGGGGGCGTTTGGGGGAGTGGCGAGCGCGCTGACAGGCAGTGTGGGGACACTGCGAACGAGATTGGCCTGGCATGCACTGCGCCAGTCTCCATCCGGGTGCTCCAGGCCGTTGTCGAGTGTTGTGCCGGATTGATTGAAATGGCGTGTTCAGGTGCTGGGCGCGTTTAAGACTGTTTGGAGGTCGAATTGGACAAGAACATGAAAATCCTCATCGTTGATGACTTCTCAACGATGAGGCGGATCATAAAAAACCTGTTGCGTGACCTTGGGTTCACCAACACGGTTGAGGCCGACGATGGCACCACTGCCATTCCGGTTCTCAACAGCGGGAGCATCGACTTTCTGGTGACAGACTGGAACATGCCTGGCATGACCGGTATCGACTTGCTGCGCCATGTGCGCGCCGACGAAAAACTCAAGCACCTTCCGGTGCTGATGGTGACTGCTGAAGCCAAGCGCGAGCAGATCATCGAAGCGGCTCAAGCCGGTGTGAACGGCTATGTGGTCAAACCCTTCACGGCCCAGGCGTTGAAAGAGAAGATCGAAAAAATCTTCGAACGCATCGGTTAACGGCGCCACGGGGGAGCTATGGATAACGAATCTTCAATGGGTGATTTTGAATCGACCCTGAAAAAACATGCCCGCGAACTGGTCGACAGCCTTGAAAAAGGCCGCTTTGGCGATGCGGTTCAAATGATCCATGAGCTCAACCAGACCCGTGACCGCGGTCTGTATCAGGAAGTGGGCAAGCTCACGCGTGAATTGCACAGCGCGATTGTCAATTTCCAGATCGACCCGCATATGCCGCAGGCTGAGGAAGTCTCACAGATCACCGACGCCACTGAGCGTCTGGGCTATGTGGTCAAGCTGACCGAGGCTGCGGCCAACCGCACCATGGACCTGGTGGAAAGCGCCACGCCTCTGGTCAATGGCCTGAGTGACGAAGCCCAGGCCTTGAGCACCGACTGGGGCCGGTTCATGCGGCGCGAAGTCGGCGCTGAAGAGTTTCGGGAGCTGGCCCGTCGGGTCGACGGTTTCCTGACGCGCAGCAGCACTGAAAACCGCGCGGTGGCAAGCAACCTCAACGACATTCTGCTGGCTCAGGACTATCAAGACCTGACCGGCCAGGTGATCAAGCGCGTGACCCAATTGGTCACCGAAGTAGAAAGCAATCTGCTCAAACTGGTGTTGATGGCCAGCCAGGTTGACCGCTTTGCAGGCATCGAACACGACCGTGAAGCGATGCTTGCTGAAAAAGATCCACAAAAACATCTCTCTCAGGGTGAAGGTCCGCAAATTCATGCCGATAAAAGAGAAGACGTTATGTCCGGTCAGGACGATGTGGACGATTTGCTGTCCAGCCTTGGATTCTGAGTTTTAGCCCTGTTTTAGGAGCAGCCATTAATGAGCTTCGGCGCCGATGAAGAGATCCTTCAGGATTTCCTGGTTGAGGCCGGCGAGATTCTAGAGCAACTGTCCGAGCAACTGGTCGAGCTGGAAAGCCGACCTGATGATGCGGATCTGCTCAATGCAATTTTTCGCGGTTTCCACACTGTAAAAGGAGGCGCCGGCTTCCTCCAGCTCAACGAGCTGGTGGAGTGCTGCCACATTGCCGAAAACGTGTTCGACATCCTGCGCAAGGGTGAGCGTCGCGTTGACTCGGAATTGATGGACGTAGTGCTCGAAGCGCTCGATGCGGTCAACAGCATGTTCAGCGAAGTGCGCGAGCGCTCGCCGGTCACGGCGGCTACGCCTGAGCTGCTCGCCGCACTGGCGCGCCTGGCCGAGCCGCAATCGGCCGACGAGGTTGCGCCCGTTGCCGAACATGTAGTCGAGGAGCCGGTCGCCGAGGAAGCGGGCGACATTACCGATAACGAATTTGAACAATTGCTGGACTCGCTGAACGCCGTCAAGGCCCAAGCCCAGGCTCCGGCGGCGACCGCTGCACCGGCCGCACCGGCGGGCAATGCCGCTGCCAGCGATGAAATCACCGACGACGAGTTTGAGTCGCTGCTTGATCAACTCCACGGCAAGGGCCAGTTCGCTCCTGATGCCGTCGTCCCTGAGGCGACCCCGGTTGCCGCGAAAGCGGCGGGCGACAGCTCTGACATCACCGACGATGAATTCGAAGCCTTGCTCGATCAGTTGCACGGCAAGGGCACCTTTGCCGTTGACGCGCTGGAACCGGCCACGGTTTCCGCAGCGGCTCCGGCCAAGCCTGCAGCAGCAGCTGCTGCGGCTGGCGGCGACCTGATCAGCGACCACGAATTCGAATCGCTGCTCGACGAACTGCACGGCAAGGGCAAGTTCAGCGAAGTCGGTACAGCTTCTGCTGTTCCTGCTGCCGCAACGGCCGCTGCGCCGGCGGCCAAAGCTGCGCCTAAACCCGCTGCCAAGGCACCGGAACCGAAAGCCGAGACACCCAAGCCTGCCGCAGCGGCTGCCCCGGCGCCAGCCCGTGCACCGGCTGCCGCGCCCGCCGAAAAACCGGCCAGCGAAGCCGAGACCACCGTTCGAGTCGACACCGCACGCCTGGACGAGATCATGAACATGGTCGGCGAACTGGTGCTGGTGCGTAACCGTCTGGTGCGCTTGGGCCTCAACAGCCAGGACGAAGCCATGTCCAAGGCCGTGTCGAACCTCGACGTGGTTACGGCCGATCTGCAGACGGCGGTCATGAAGACCCGCATGCAGCCGATCAAGAAAGTCTTCGGGCGCTTCCCGCGTCTGGTTCGTGACCTGGCTCGCCAGCTCAAGAAAGAAATCAACCTGGAACTGATGGGCGAAGAGACCGACCTGGACAAGAACCTTGTCGAGGCTCTGGCCGACCCGCTGGTCCACTTGGTGCGCAACGCGGTCGACCACGGTATCGAGTCGCCGCAAGAACGTGAAGAATCGGGCAAGGTCCGTAGCGGTAAGGTCGTGCTGGCCGCCGAGCAGGAGGGCGACCACATCCTGCTGTCGATCTCCGATGACGGCAAAGGCATGGACCCGAATGTGCTGCGTTCCATCGCGGTGAAACGCGGTGTGATGGACAAGGATGCCGCCGACCGCCTGAGCGACACCGAGTGCTACAACCTGATCTTCGCCCCGGGCTTCTCGACCAAGACCGAGATTTCCGACGTGTCGGGCCGTGGCGTCGGCATGGACGTGGTGAAAACCAAGATTTCCCAGCTCAACGGTTCGATCAACATTTACTCGACCAAGGGCCAGGGCTCGAAGATCGTCATCAAGGTCCCGTTGACCCTGGCGATCATGCCGACCCTGATGGTGATGCTGGGCAACCAGGCGTTCGCCTTCCCGCTGGTCAACGTCAACGAGATCTTCCACCTCGACCTGTCGCGCACCAACGTGGTGGACGGCCAGGAAGTGGTGATCGTACGGGACAAGGCACTGCCGCTGTTCTACCTCAAGCGCTGGCTGGTCAGCTCTGCGGCTCATGTGGAGCAGGGCGAAGGCCATGTGGTGATCCTTTCGGTGGGCACCCAGCGGATCGGCTTCGTCGTCGACCAGCTTGTGGGCCAGGAAGAAGTGGTCATCAAGCCGCTGGGCAAGATGCTCCAGGGCACCCCGGGTATGTCCGGCGCCACCATCACCGGCGACGGCCGCATCGCGCTGATTCTCGATGTGCCAAGCATGCTCAAGCGTTACGCCGCACGGCGTATTTGATTCTGGAGGGGCGTGGCCCGGAGCCGCGCCTCGTCTAACGGAGTGTTTATGGTAGTTAAAGTCCTGGTGGTGGACGATTCGGGGTTTTTCCGCCGCCGCGTCTCGGAAATTCTTTCGGCGGACTCGAGTATTCAAGTCGTCGGTACGGCGACCAACGGCAAAGAGGCAATCGATCAGGCGCTGGCACTCAAGCCAGACGTGATCACCATGGACTATGAGATGCCAATGATGGATGGCATCACGGCCGTGCGGCATATCATGCAGCGCTGCCCGACCCCCGTTTTGATGTTCTCGTCCCTGACCCATGAAGGCGCCCGGGTTACCCTCGATGCGCTGGACGCCGGGGCGGTGGATTTCCTGCCGAAAAACTTCGAAGACATCTCGCGCAACCCCGACAAGGTTCGGCAGTTGCTGTGCGAGAAGGTCCACAGTATTTCCCGCAGCAACCGGCGTGTCGGTGCCTACAGCGCGCCGGCACCTGTTGCCGCGCCAAGCCCCACGCCAGCACCGGCTTCATCGTCGAGCAGCTTCAATCCGGCACCGGTGCGCAGTGCTCCAGCTCGCCCGGCGCCAGTCAGTGCGTCGTCGCCGGCACCCAAGCGCAAAGCCTACAAGCTGGTGGCCATTGGTACGTCCACGGGTGGTCCGGTGGCGCTGCAACGGGTCCTGACCCAGTTGCCGGCCAATTTCCCTGCTCCCATCGTGCTGATCCAGCATATGCCCGCGGCCTTCACCAAGGCCTTCGCCGAGCGCTTGGACAAGCTGTGCAACATCAGCGTCAAGGAAGCCGAGGATGGCGACATCCTGCGTCCGGGCCTTGCGCTGTTGGCGCCGGGTGGCAAGCAAATGATGATCGATGGCCGTGGCGCGGTGAAAATCCTGCCGGGCGATGAGCGTTTGAACTACAAACCTTGCGTGGACATCACGTTCGGTTCTGCGGCCAAGTCCTACGGCGACAAAGTTCTGGCGGTGGTACTCACTGGCATGGGCGCCGACGGTCGCGAAGGCGCACGTCTGCTCAAGCAGGGCGGCAGTGCGATCTGGGCCCAGGACGAAGCCAGTTGCGTGATCTACGGCATGCCGATGGCCATCGTGAAGGCGGACCTCGCCGACGCGGTGTACGGGTTGGACGACATCGGTAGACACCTGGTCGAGGCGTGCCTGTAATGGATGTACTCAGCCTGATCGGCATCGTCATGGCATTTGTCGCCATCATTGGCGGCAATTACCTGGAAGGCGGTCACCTGGGGGCATTGGCCAACGGCCCGGCCGCGTTGATCGTGCTGGGTGGCACCATCGGCGCTGCGCTGTTGCAGTCGCCCATGAGCGCCTTCAAGCGTGCCATGCAGGTGCTGATCTGGATTCTGTTCCCGCCTCGGGTCGACCTGGCCGGCGGTATTGATCGCGTGGTGAGCTGGAGCCTGACCGCTCGCAAGGAAGGTCTGCTGGGGCTGGAAGGGGTGGCCGATGCCGAACCCGACAGCTACTCGCGCAAGGGCCTGCAATTGCTGGTGGACGGCGCTGAGCCGGAAGCCATTCGCAGCATCCTGGAAGTGGATTTCTACACCCAGGAAAGCCGCGACGTTGAAGCAGCCAAGGTTTTCGAAAGCATGGGCGGCTATGCGCCGACCATCGGCATCATCGGTGCGGTGATGGGCCTGATCCATGTCATGGGCAACCTGGCCGATCCGTCGCAACTGGGCAGCGGTATCGCCGTGGCCTTTGTCGCCACTATTTATGGCGTAGCGAGTGCCAACCTGGTGCTTCTGCCGATCTCCGCCAAGCTCAAGTCCATCGCGTTGCGTCAGTCGCGTTATCGCGAAATGTTGCTGGAAGGGATCCTGTCGATCGCCGAAGGTGAAAATCCGCGTTCCATTGAGTTGAAGCTTCAGGGCTTCATGGACTAGGGGGCAGAGATCATGGCACGTCGCAGGCATCGTGAAGAACACGTCAACCACGAACGCTGGCTCGTCTCCTATGCCGACTTCATCACGCTGCTGTTCGCCTTTTTCGTGGTCATGTATTCGATCTCGTCGGTCAACGAGGGCAAGTACAAAGTCATTTCCGAGGCGTTGATCGGGGTCTTTACCGACTCGGATCGCGCCCTCAAGCCCATCCCCATTGGCGATGAACGCCCCCAGACCACGACCCCGGCCAAGCCGTTGGTCAAGGATTCCGAGCAGGTCGATGCCGGTATCGCTGGCGGCAGCGATCCGTTGAAAAGCATTGCCGACGACATCAGCGCGGCGTTCGGCGACCTGATCAGCTCCAACCAGATGACCGTGCGCGGCAATGAGTTGTGGGTCGAGATCGAGCTCAATTCCAGCCTGTTGTTCGGCAGCGGCGACGCAATGCCCAGCGACATGGCGTTCAACATCATCGATAAAGTGGCGGCGGTCCTGAAGCCGTTCGACAACCCGATCCACGTTGAAGGCTTCACGGACGACCAGCCGATCCGTACCGCGCAGTACCCGACCAACTGGGAACTGTCCTCGGCCCGCTCGGCGAGCATCGTGCGCATGCTCGCCATGCAGGGCGTGAACCCCGGTCGCCTGGCGTCGGTGGGCTATGGTGAGTTCCAGCCCGTGGCCAACAATGCCACCGCCGAAGGCCGTGCGCGCAATCGGCGCGTGGTGCTGGTGGTGTCGCGCAACCTCGACGTGCGCCGCAGCCTGACCAGTACCGGCACGGCTAACGCAACGCCGGATGCGGCATTGAAGCGTGCTGGCACACAAACTGCACCGACCCCGGTCAAGTCGCCGGGACGACAGAGCGCCGTCAATTCTCCGTCACCCGCTTTATAACGAGCTATTTCTCGGTCGAGCCTGTTTCGGCCGGGAGGAACGATCCGAATGAGAGTCTGGGCAGTCGCCAATCAAAAAGGTGGTGTGGGTAAAACCACCTCTTCCATCGCTTTAGCCGGATTGCTGGCCGAGGCGGGCAAACGCGTGGTCATTGTCGATCTGGACCCGCACGGCTCGATGACCAGCTACTTTGGCTACGATCCCGATACCCTGGAACACAGTAACTACGACCTGTTCCTGCACAAGGGCGTCGTGCCCGAAGGCTTGCCGGGGCAGTTGCTGTTGTCCACCAGTGACGAGCGGATTTCGCTGTTGCCATCAAGCACCGCCCTGGCAACCCTGGAACGGCAGTCGCCGGGACAGAGCGGCTTGGGCCTGGTGATCGCCAAGAGTCTGGCGCAGCTGTGGCAGGATTTCGATTACGCGATCATCGACAGCCCGCCGCTGCTCGGGTTGCTGATGGTCAACGCCTTGGCGGCCAGCCAGCAGTTGGTGATCCCGGTGCAGACCGAGCACTTGGCGGTCAAGGGCCTGGAACGCATGGTCAATACCCTGGCGATGGTCAACCGCTCACGCAAGCAGTCGCTGGCGTTCAATATTGTGCCGACCCTGTTCGACCGTCGTACCCAGGCGTCCTTGGGCACCCTGCGGGTGTTGAGGGATAAGTACCCGGATGACATCTGGCAAGGTTACATCCCCGTCGATACCCGCTTGCGGGACGCCAGCCGCGCCGGTGTGACCCCTTCGCAATTCGACGGCAAAAGCCGTGGTGTACTGGCTTACCGGGCGCTGCTCAAGCACCTGCTGACCCAACAGCTTGTTTCGCAGCAGGTGGCTTAAGGTGGCAAGGTTTCCTACAGGTACTGCGTTCGCTCGCGAGCGCTCAAGTCCTAGCGCATTCATGCCGATAACCTCTTTAAGTGGCGCACTTTTCCTATGAGCCGCCCAATAAAGACAATCTCGCGTCCGCAAATGGCCTTGCAGTCTTACCTGGACGGGCTGTTGCAGGAAGCGACCGAAGAACTGCCACCGGTAACGAGCGCGATCGAGGCGTTGCCCGAGATCGTCGCAGCCGAAGGTGTGCTGGATGAGTTTCAGGCGGCCGTGCTCGAAGAGCAGGCCCGTGACGCGCAGACGTCAGTGAAGGCGGCGGTGGTCGAGGCGACGTTGATCAAGCCACAGGTGGCGGTGATTGATGCGCCTGCACCGATCCTGGCACCGGTCTCGACGGTTGCACCGTTGCTGCAGAATTTGGTAACGCCGGTGGTAGAAGTTCACCTGCCGCCGAGCAACACGCCGCCGGCGCGGCCCGATGACCGTCCAGCCTGGGCTGCCGAGCCGTTCGAGTGTTTGTTGTTTGATGTGGCCGGGTTGACCCTGGCGGTGCCGCTGGTATGCCTGGGATCGATTTATTCCCTGGCCGGGCAGGAATTGACGCCGTTGTTCGGCCAGCCGGAATGGTTCCTCGGGATCCTGCCGAGCCAGGCCGGCAACCTGAAGGTGCTGGACACCGCGCGCTGGGTGATGCCGGACCGTTATCGCGATGACTTTCGCCAGGGCCTGCAGTACGTGATTTCGGTGCAAGGTTACGAGTGGGGGTTGGCGGTGCATCAGGTCAGTCGCTCACTGCGCCTGGACCCGAACGAGATCAAGTGGCGCAGCCATAGAGGACAACGGCCATGGCTGGCCGGTACGGTGATCGAGCACATGTGCGCCTTGCTGGACGTTTCCGAGCTGGCCGAGCTGATCGCCAGCGGTGGGGCAAAACACCTGGGCGGCACCAAGCCGGTCCAGAAACCGAAATAAGACAACCGGTGGCGCACAGCGTCGCCGGACAGAACACACGCCGCCACAGGCGGTTTTTCGAGGGGTCAGGGTATGAATGATAAGGCGTCGTCTCAAAAGGGTTCCGAAGATCCGATTTTGCAATGGGTGACCTTCAAACTCGATAACGAAACCTATGGCATCAACGTGATGCGCGTTCAGGAAGTGCTTCGCTATACCGAGATCGCTCCGGTACCGGGTGCACCAAGCTACGTGCTGGGCATCATCAACCTGCGTGGCAACGTGGTCACGGTGATCGACACCCGCCAGCGTTTCGGCCTGGAGAACGCCGAGATCAGCGACAACACCCGGATCGTCATTATCGAAGCCGACAAGCAAGTGGTTGGCATCATGGTCGACAGCGTCGCCGAAGTGGTTTACCTGCGTCAGTCGGAAATCGAGACCGCGCCGAACGTGGGTAACGAAGAATCCGCCAAGTTCATTCAAGGCGTGTGCAACAAGAACAACGAGTTGCTGATCCTGGTTGAGCTGGACAAGATGATGAGCGAAGAAGAGTGGTCGGAACTGGAGAGTATCTGATTGATTCTTGAGGTAGCAGTCATTGTCCTGTTCCTTTTTTGGGCAGGCACGCTGGCGATGTTTTTGGCGTATATACGCGGTCAGCGGCAGATCGCCGCTCAGCAGGCCCAAGGCGATGCGCTGCGTGATCAGCGCATCAAGGCCCTGGTCAAGCGCATCGACGATTATCAGAACGGCACCGTGCGCATGGGCGAAGCCATCCATGAGCTGCGTGCCGTGGTCGCGCCGTTGCCGGAGAAACTGGCCCAGTTGGAACAGCGCGACCCCTCCAGCCTGTCCTTCGCCCAGGCCGCCCGCCTGGTGGGCATGGGCGCCAGCATCGACGAACTGACCCAGGCCTGCGGCTTGACCCAGGCCGAGGCCGAGTTGATGAGCAAGCTGCATAAGGGCGGCTGATAGTTTTAAGCGGCAAGCTACTAGCGAGATCAAGAGATCGCAGCCTTCGGCAACTCCTACAGAGGTTCACATTCCCGTGTAGGAGCTGCCGAAGGCTGCGATTTTTTTTTGACGAGCGCCCACCAATCTTCAGCACAAGAGCGGCCTTTGCTGGATTTTGAGCTCAGTAATCCTCCCCACGCTCCGTCACATCCTTCTCGACACCCTGTGCGTTCGGGTCGTAGCCCTGGGGGAATTTGCCCTTGAGGTTCCAGGCGAAGGCGATGATCTCGGCAATCGTGCGGTATAGCTCTTCCGGGATGCTGTCCCCCAACTCCATCCGTGCCAGCAGTTTCACCAACTCGGCATTTTCATAGATCGGCACCTCGCTTTCGCGGGCGATCCGCAGGATTTCCTCGGCCAGGGCTTCGTCGCCCTTGGCGGTGAGGGTCGGGGCATGCTGGCCATCGTACTTGAGGGCAATGGCCTGGCGGGGTTCGGTGTGGGTTGTCATGCGGTTTCGTCCACCCAACGTTGTTCGAGTCGGGTCTTGGGACCCTGGGGCGGGGTGCCGAGGTGGCAGTCCAGGTCGCCGACGTTCAGGCCGCAGGTCACCAGGCGCTCACGCAGCGCTGTCAGGTTATTCTCGATCAGGCTCGCGGTGTACGGTCGTTCTGCCCACAACTGGCTCGACAGGCTGCCGCTGAGCAACTGCGCCTGAATCTGTAGCGGCCCCAACGGTTCCATGTCGAACGCCAGCTCAACCCGCCAGAGTTGCTGTTTCGGTTCGCGTTCTTCCCGGCGCTCCTGCGGCTCCTCCCGGGGTGGGGTTTCCTCACGCTGGAACTTGACCTGCAAGGGCACGATGTCCTGCAGGTTGCGCATCGGGATTTCCAACTGCCAGGTACTCATCAGTCGACCGTCGTCGGTCAGGCCGGTCTGTTCCAGACTGGACAACTGATGGCTTTGCAGGCGCGACACGGCGGCGGCCGCCAGGCGCAGCAGGTGCTCCAGATCGCCTTCTTCGTCCTGGTCTTTCAATAGGCGAGAGGGCAGGGGGAAGCTGGTGGGTAGCGGCTTGGCGCTGACCTGGCCGAGGGTTCCGAGGGCGCTGCGCACAAAGCTGGGCAACACCTGGGCCAACGTGTTGGCGGCGATGATGGCCGTGAGATTGGTAGAGGCGGGCAGGCTCGGGGTCAGCTGGGCGATCAGTTTCAGCAGATCGCCTTTGAGGTCCGGCGCCAGGCTCGGCGGTTGCCCGGTCAGCAATTTGCTTTCCAGGAACACGCCACTGGCGACCATGGCTTGTGCCAGTCCCTTGGGTGTGCTCAGTTGCTGGACATCCGGCAGACCCGCCAACAGGCGTGTTACCGCGGCGCGCAGTTCGGTGCCGGTGTCGTCAGTGGCCGGAGGAAGGTTTTGCAGGACGGTGATCAGGCCGTCCAGCGAGCCTTGACGGCTCACCTGTGTGACCAGTTGCTGGCTTACCGCCAGTTGTTCCTGGCGATTGCTCAGTGGAATGAATTTCAACGTCTGGGCATCTTGCACCTGAGCACTCAACAGCGTGCCGATGCGCAGCGGTCGGGGGCTGTCGATGTCCAGGGTGCTGCCGGCCTGGGCGGTGTTGAGCAGGCCCACCAATGAGCGATACACCGCCGGCTGCCCCGGCAATTGTGGCAATGCCTGGCTGGTAAGCACTTTGCCTTGCAGCAGGGTGCCGACCGGCAACTGCGCGGTGTCGATACGGGTCAGGGTGGCAACGCTGGAGGCGAGGGCCTGTTGCACGGTAATGGCCAGGTTGCTGGCGGACGGCTGGGTCACGGCCAGGCTGGTGCCCTGTGGCAACGGCTGGGTACTGGTGGCCTGCACCGTGGTCTGGCGGCCGCTCTCCAGGGTGACCTTGAGCAACAGCTGAAAAGTCTGATCCGCCTGCTTGAGCGACAGCACTTCGGCCTGGGCGGTCTGGCCGGTGCCGATCAGTCCTTCGACCGGCGTCAGCAGTTTGAGCAGCTCGCCACTGACCACCGGCATACGCGTTGTTGCCGTGGCCTGAGGCAGCGGCAGGATGTTCATGTCGCCTGTCATCTGCGGTCTTACCTTGGGTAAATAAGCCCTCTTTAGAGTAGGGCATGGCATGTATAATGCCGCCCGTCTTACAGGGAGTGGCGAAAACCTTGCAATTGTTTGACGCAGCGCTGTGGAACAGGCCATCAATGCATCTATGCTGCTCTCTTTAACGGCCGCTGCTCTGCCGACTTGAACCGTATAAGGCCCGCGATCCCTTGACCAGTCCTCTCTTGCAAACCGTTGGCCTCGCCTGTGAGCGAGATTTGCGGCTGCTTTTCGAAAATCTCGAATTGAGACTCTCGCCTGGCGACATGGTGCAAATCAGCGGCCCCAATGGCAGCGGCAAGACCAGCCTGTTGCGCCTGGTGGCCGGGCTGATGCAGCCGACCGCAGGCCAGGTGCTGCTCAATGGCCAGCCCCTGCAGAGCCAGCGCAGCGAACTGGCCCGCAACCTGCTCTGGATCGGCCATGCCGCCGGCATCAAGGATTTGCTGACCCCCGAAGAAAACCTCAGTTGGCTCTGCGCGCTGCATCGACCGGCCGGGCGCGAGGCGATCTGGCAGGCGTTGGCGACAGTGGGGTTGCGCGGCTTCGAAGACGTGCCGTGCCACACACTGTCCGCTGGCCAGCAGCGCCGCGTGGCCCTGGCCCGGCTGTACCTGGACAGCCCGCCGCTGTGGATTCTCGACGAACCGTTCACCGCCCTGGATAAGCAAGGTGTGGCGCAGCTTGAGGAGCACCTGGCCCGGCACTGTGAAAACGGCGGCATGGTGCTATTGACCACCCACCACACATTGGTCCGGATGCCGTCCGGTTATCGCAGCATTGATCTGGGGAACTGGGCCGTATGAGTGTGTTTGGCCTGTTGCTGGCCCGCGAGGCGCGCCTGCTGTTCCGTCGCCCGGCCGAATTGGCCAACCCGCTGGTGTTCTTCGCGATCGTCATTGCGTTGTTCCCGTTGGCGGTCGGCCCGGAGACTCAATTGTTGCAAACCTTGTCGCCGGGGCTGGTCTGGGTAGCGGCACTTTTATCGGTCCTGCTCTCGCTGGACGGGCTTTTCCGCAGTGATTTCGAAGACGGTTCCCTGGAACAGTGGGTCCTTTCGCCGCACCCTCTGGCCCTTCTGGTTTTGGCCAAGGTACTGGCACACTGGGTGTTTTCCGGCCTGGCGCTGGTGCTGCTCTCGCCGCTGCTGGCGATGATGCTGGGATTGCCCGCCTCATGCATGTCGGTGCTGCTAGTGTCACTGCTGCTGGGCACACCGGTGCTGAGCCTGCTCGGTGCGGTGGGCGCGGCGTTGACGGTGGGGTTGAAGCGCGGCGGCCTGTTGCTGGCCCTGCTGATCCTGCCGCTGTATATCCCGGTGTTGATCCTGGGCAGTGGCGCCTTGCAAGCCGCGCTGCAAGGCATGCCGGCAACCGGTTATCTGCTGTGGCTTGGTAGCCTGACCGCCCTGGCGATAACCCTGACACCCTTTGCAATAGCCGCTGGCCTGAAAATCAGCGTCGGCGAATAATAATGACGCCTGGTCAAAAACTGACCACTTCTTTTGAAGTAAAGGCAGACCTGGCGGTTCGTGATGGCGAGCCGCAACCGTGATGGAAACAGCAATGAACTGGACCTGGTTTCATAAGCTCGGCTCACCTAAGTGGTTCTACGGCATCAGCGGCAAATTGCTGCCCTGGTTGAGCATCGCAGCACTGCTGCTGATCGGCATCGGCGTGATTTGGGGCCTGGCTTTCGCGCCGCCGGACTACCAGCAAGGCAACAGCTTTCGCATCATTTATATCCATGTGCCGACGGCGATGCTGGCCCAGTCCGTCTACGTGATGCTGGCGGTGTGCGGTGTGGTCGGGCTGGTGTGGAAGATGAAGCTGGCCGACGTGGCCCTGCAATGCGCCGCGCCCATCGGCGCCTGGATGACCGCCGTAGCGCTGGTCACCGGAGCGATCTGGGGCAAGCCGACCTGGGGTTCTTGGTGGGTCTGGGATGCCCGACTGACGTCGATGCTGATCCTGCTGTTTCTGTACTTCGGTCTTATTGCGCTGGGCAACGCCATCAGCAATCGTGACAGTGCCGCCAAGGCCTGCGCAGTGCTGGCGATTGTCGGTGTGATCAACATCCCGATCATCAAGTACTCGGTGGAGTGGTGGAACACCCTGCACCAGGGCGCGACCTTCACCCTCACCGAAAAACCGGCGATGCCCGTCGAAATGTGGCTGCCGCTGTTGCTCACCGTGCTGGGTTTCTACTGTTTCTTCGGCGCGGTGCTGTTGCTGCGCATGCGCCTGGAAGTGCTCAAGCGCGAATCCCGGGCCAGTTGGGTGAAGGCCGAAGTACAGAACAGCCTGGAGGCCGCTCGATGAGTTTCGCTTCATTCGGCGATTTCCTCGCCATGGGTCATCATGGCCTGTATGTCTGGTCAGCCTATGGCATCTGCCTGGCGGTGCTGGTCCTCAACGTGGCGGTGCCGATCCTGGCCCGCAAGCGGTATCTGCAACAAGAGGCGCGTCGTCTGCGCCGGGAGAACGGTCAGTGAATCCGCTGCGCAAAAAACGTCTTGTCATCATTCTTGCGATCCTGGTGGGGGTCGGCGCCGCAGTCGGCCTGGCCCTGAGCGCCCTGCAGCAGAACATCAACCTGTTTTACACCCCGACCCAGATCGCCAATGGCGAAGCGCCCAAGGACACGCGCATCCGTGCCGGTGGCATGGTGGAGAAGGGCTCGCTGGTGCGTTCCGGGGATTCGCTGGACGTGAAATTCAACGTCACCGATTTCAACAAGACCGTGACCATTACCTATCGCGGCATCCTGCCGGACCTGTTCCGCGAAGGGCAGGGCATCGTCGCCCTGGGCAAGCTCAACGCCGACGGCGTGGTGGTGGCCGATGAAGTGCTGGCCAAGCACGACGAAAAATACATGCCGCCGGAAGTGACCAAGGCCCTGAAAGACAGCGGCCAGACGGCGCCCGCTCCCGTGAAGGAGGGTTGATCGATGATGGGTCTCTTTATTCCCGAGTTGGGCCACCTGGCAATGATCCTGGCCCTGTGTTTTGCTCTGGTGCAGGCCGTGGTGCCGTTGCTCGGTGCCTGGCGTGGCGACCGCCTGTGGATGAGCCTGGCCCAGCCGGCGGCGTGGGGGCAGTTCACTTTTATGGTGTTTGCCTTCGGTTGCCTGACCTACGCCTTCATGGCCGACGATTTTTCCGTGGCCTACGTCGCCAGCAACTCCAACAGTGCCTTGCCCTGGTACTACAAGTTCAGTGCGGTGTGGGGCGCCCATGAAGGCTCGTTGTTGCTCTGGGCGTTGATTCTCAGCGGCTGGACCTTCGCGGTCTCGGTGTTCTCCCGGCAGTTGCCACAGGTGATGCTGGCCCGGGTGCTGGCGGTAATGGGCATGATCAGCACCGGTTTCCTGCTGTTCCTGATCGTCACTTCCAACCCGTTCGAGCGCATTTTGCCTCAGGTGCCGATGGACGGCCGTGACCTTAATCCGTTGTTGCAGGATATCGGCCTGATCGTTCACCCACCGATGCTCTACATGGGCTATGTCGGTTTCTCCGTGGCCTTCGCGTTCGCCATTGCCGCGTTGCTGGGTGGCCGCCTCGATGCCGCGTGGGCACGTTGGTCGCGCCCGTGGACTATCGTCGCCTGGGCGTTCCTCGGCATCGGCATTACCCTCGGCTCCTGGTGGGCCTACTACGAACTTGGTTGGGGCGGCTGGTGGTTCTGGGACCCGGTAGAAAACGCCTCTTTCATGCCATGGTTGGTGGGCACTGCGCTGATTCACTCCCTGGCCGTCACGGAAAAACGTGGCGTGTTCAAGAGCTGGACCGTGCTGCTGGCCATCGCCGCGTTCTCGCTGAGCCTGCTGGGGACTTTCCTGGTGCGTTCCGGTGTCCTGACGTCGGTGCATGCCTTTGCCTCGGACCCCGAGCGTGGCGTGTTCATCCTGATGTTCCTGCTGTTCGTGGTCGGCGGCTCGCTGACGTTGTTCGCGTTGCGTGCGCCCGTGGTGAAAAGCCAGGTCGGCTTCAACCTCTGGTCCCGGGAAACCCTGCTGCTGGGCAATAACCTGGTGCTGGTGGTAGCCGCGTCGATGATCCTGCTGGGGACTCTTTACCCGCTGGTGCTCGATGCGCTGTCCGGCGCCAAGCTGTCGGTCGGGCCGCCGTACTTCAACGCGCTGTTCATCCCACTGATGGCGATCCTGATGGTGGTGATGGCCATCGGCATGCTGGTGCGCTGGAAAGACACGCCGGTGAAGTGGCTGCTGGGCATGTTGACGCCGGTGCTGCTGGGCGCTGCTGGCCTGGCTGTGGTGGCGGGCATCGCCTATGGCGACTTCAACTGGGCAGTGCTGGCGACGTTCATGCTGGCGGCCTGGGTGTTGCTGGCGGGCGTGCGGGACATCTTTGATAAAACTCGCCACAAGGGCCTGATCAAGGGGCTGCCAACCCTGACCCGCAGTTATTGGGGCATGCAGATCGCCCACCTGGGGATCGCCGTCTGCGCCCTGGGCGTGGTGCTTTCCAGCCAGAACAGCGCCGAGCGCGATCTGCGTCTGGCGCCCGGGGAGTCCATGGACCTTGCCGGCTATCAGTTTGTTTTCGAGGGCGCCAAACATTACGAAGGCCCGAACTTCACGTCCGACAAAGGCACCGTGCGGGTCATTCGCAACGGTCAGGAAGTGACGGTGCTGCATCCGGAAAAACGCCTCTACACCGTACAGAGCTCGATGATGACCGAAGCCGGGATCGATGCCGGTTTCACCCGCGACCTCTATGTGGCGCTGGGCGAATCCCTGGGCGACGGGGCGTGGGCGGTGCGGGTGCACGTCAAGCCGTTCGTACGCTGGATCTGGTTCGGTGGCCTGCTCACCGGCCTGGGCGGCGTGCTGGCGGCGTTGGATCGTCGTTATCGAGTCAAGGTGAAAACCCGGGTGCGTGAGACCCTGGGCATGACGGGAGCCACTGCATGAAACGTTGGTTGATGCTGTTGCCGCTGGTGCTGTTTCTGGTGGTGGCGGTCTTTCTGTACCGGGGGCTTTTCCTGAACCCGGCCGAGCTGCCGTCGGCAATGATCGGCAAGCCGTTCCCGGAGTTTTCGCTGCCCTCGGTGCAGGGCGACAAGACCCTGACCCGCGCCGATCTGCTGGGCAAGCCGGCGCTGGTCAACGTGTGGGGCACTTGGTGCATTTCCTGCCGGGTCGAGCACCCGGTGCTGAATAAACTGGCCCAGAACGGCGTGGTGATTTACGGCGTCAACTACAAGGACGTCAACGCCGATGCCTTGAAGTGGCTCGCCGAGTTCCACAACCCGTATCAACTGGACATTCGCGACGAAGAAGGCTCCCTGGGCTTGAACCTGGGTGTCTACGGGGCGCCGGAAACGTTCTTCATCGACGCCAAGGGCGTGATCCGCGACAAGTTCGTCGGCGTGATCGATGAACAGGTCTGGCGCGAGAAACTGGCCGCCAAGTATCAGGCACTGGTGGACGAGGCCAAGCCATGAAGCGCTGGTTAGCCGCTGCCATCCTCGGGTTGAGCCTCGCTGGCGTGGCCCACGCCGCCATCGATACCTACGAATTCGCCAACGACGGCGACCGCGAGCGGTTTCGCGAACTGACCAAGGAACTGCGCTGCCCCAAGTGCCAGAACCAGGACATCGCCGACTCCAACGCACCGATTGCCGCCGATCTGCGCAAGGAAATCTTTCGCATGCTCGGTGAGGGCAAGGACAACCAGCAGATCATCGACTTCATGGTGGATCGCTACGGTGAGTTCGTGCGCTACAACCCGGCCCTGTCCTCCAAAACCGCGCTGCTCTGGTTCGGCCCCGCCGGGCTATTGCTCGGTGGCTTCGTGGTCATCGCGGTAATCGTGCGCCGCCGCCGGGTCCAGCGTACCGCCAGCCCGGACACGCTTTCTGTCGAAGAGCGCCAGCGCCTCGACCAACTGTTGGATAAAACCAAGCATGATTGATTTCTGGCTCGCCGCAGGTCTGCTTCTTCTGATTGCCCTGAGTTTTCTGTTGATCCCCGTTCTGCGCGGTCGCCGCGCCCAGTTGGAAGAGGACCGCACCGCGCTCAACGTGGCGCTGTACCAAGAGCGCGTTGCTGAGTTGCAGGCCGAGCAGGAGGAGGGCGTGCTCAACGCCGCGCAACTGGACACCGGGCGCGCCGAAGCCGCCCGTGAACTGCTCGCTGACACCGAGGGCGCCGAGGCGCCACGGGAATCCCGGTTGGGCAAACCGTTGCCGTTGCTCGCCGCTGTACTGGTGCCGTTACTGGGCCTGGGGCTGTATCTGCATTTCGGCGCCAGCGACAAGGTCGAACTGACCCGCGAATTCGCCCAGGCGCCGCAGTCGATGGAAGAAATGACCCAGCGCCTGGAACGTGCCGTGGCCGCACAACCAGACTCCGCCGAGGGTTTGTATTTCCTCGGCCGTACCTACATGGCGCAGGATCGGCCGGCGGATGCGGCGAAGATCTTCGAACGCACCGTGGTGGTGGCCGGCCGGCAACCCGAGTTGTTGGGGCAATGGGCCCAGGCGCAGTATTTCGCCGATGGCAAGAAATGGTCGGACAAGGTCCAGGCCCTGACCGACGAAGCGCTCAAGCTTGATCCGAAAGAAGTCACCAGCCTGGGGCTGCTGGGCATCGCCGCGTTTGAGGGCGAACGCTATCAGGAGGCGATTGATTATTGGGGGCGTCTGCTGGCGCAGTTGCCGGAGGGCGACAAATCCCGTGATGCGCTGCAGGGCGGCATCACCCGCGCCACCGAGAAGCTTCAGGCCAGTGGTGGCAAGGTTGCCCAGGCCCAGGCCCCGGTTGCCAAGGCAGCGGCATTGCTCAAGGTGCGCGTCGACCTGGCGCCGGCACTCAAGGCCAAAGTGCAGCCGGGCGACAGCGTGTTCATCTTCGCTCGTGCCACCTCCGGCCCGCCGGCACCGCTGGCGGTCAAGCGCCTGACTGTCGCCGACCTTCCGGTCAGCGTTGAGCTGGGTGACGCGGACGCGATGATGCCGCAGCTGAAACTGTCGAACTTCCCTGAAGTCCAACTGGTGGCGCGCATCTCGCGGGCCGGTCAACCGACCGCTGGCGAGTGGATCGGCCGCAGCCAACCCCTGGCGAGCAGCACCACGGCGCCGCAACAACTGACCATCGACAGTCCGGACCAATAACAGGAATTCGCACCATGACGGCCATCGCTCGTATCACCCTGCTCACGCTCGTTCTGGGCTTGAGCGCTTGTGCGGTCCAGCGTCCGCCGGAGCCTTCGACACCGCTGCCCCCCATTCCACCTTCGGGCCCGACCACCAAGCCGGCCCCGTCGACCGTCCCGGGCAAGCCTGTTACCCCGAACAAACCGGCCAAACCGTTGCCGCGCACCTCCGCCAGTTTCGCCCCGCCGCCGGGCGGTAACAGCCATTGGGACGCCAAGCTTGGGGTCTATGTGCTGGATAACCAGACCAACACCTTCTATCGCCAGCGCACCTACTACCGCTGGAACAACGGCTGGAGCCGCTCCGTCAGCCCGAACGGGCCGTGGGAAGACACCACCATCGAAGGCGTGCCGGCGGGGTTGGGGCGTCAATTCCACTAAGGGTTGGAGATTGCCCTGTGGCGAGGGAGCTTGCTTCTGCTGGGCTCTGTAGGCGCTGGCGAAGCCTGCGATCTTTTGATCTTGATCTTGATCTTTCGCTTGAGATTCAACTGTCAGGGCGAAGATCGCAGCCTCGCTTCACTCGGCAGCTCCTACAAGGTTCGACCTGTCATGTCCGGCGTCGTAGAATGCGCGCCTTTGCGAGCCTTCATCGGCCAACCGCGTATTTATCGGAGCACCTGACCATGACGACTACCCCGACCGGCGACTACCTGGAAACCCTCTACGAAGGCTACGGCCAGCGTTTTCGGATGGACAAGCTGCTGCACGAAGTGCGCACCGAGCACCAGCACCTGGTGATCTTCGAGAACCCGCGCATGGGTCGTGTGATGGCGCTGGACGGCGTGATCCAGACGACCGAAGCCGACGAGTTCATCTACCACGAGATGCTCACCCATGTGCCGATCCTCGCCCATGGCGCGGCCAAGCGCGTGCTGATCATCGGTGGCGGCGACGGCGGCATGTTGCGTGAGGTGACCAAGCACCTGGGTGTCGAGCACATCACCATGGTGGAAATCGACGGGACTGTGGTGGACATGTGCAAAGAGTTCCTGCCCAACCACTCCAAGGGTGCCTACGACGACCCGCGCCTGAACCTGGTGATCGACGACGGCATGCGGTTCGTCTCCACCACCCAGGAGAAATTCGACGTCATCATTTCTGACTCCACCGACCCGATCGGCCCGGGTGAAGTGCTGTTCTCGCAGAACTTCTATCAAGCCTGCCATCGCTGTCTCAACGAAGGCGGCATCCTGGTGACCCAGAACGGCACGCCGTTCATGCAACTGGGCGAAGTGCAGACCACCGCCGGGCGCCTGCGTAGCCTGTTTGCCGACTGGCATTTCTACCAGGCCGCCGTGCCGACCTACATCGGTGGCGCCATGACCTTTGCCTGGGGCTCGACCGACACGGCCTATCGCAAGTTGTCCCGCGAAACCCTGCGCGAGCGGTTCATTGGCAGCGGCATTGTCACCCGCTACTACAACCCCGACGTGCACATTGGCGCATTCGCCATGCCGCAATATGTGTTGCAGGCGATTAACAAGCCAAGTAACGACTGACAAGTTGTTGTGGCTGTTGGGGCCAGGAAGCTTATGTGACGAGGGAGCAAGCTCCCTCGCACAACAACGATCGGCTCGACTTTTGTGTTTCTAGATATTCATTGAACGAAATTTTCACAAAATCTTGCGGACAATCCCCCGCGCCTTATCGCGACCGGTTATTTAATGGTAATGCCATAGCCGTTCGTGCAACATTTGCGCACTCGCGCAAGCCCCGGGGCCAGGCACTGGCCAACAGAGGGCGCGCCGTTATTTTTTTGTCACTTCAACTCCAATAGGTCCTTAAACGACATGGCAATTCCGGACGCCCTGAGTCAGCAGCGCACTAAGCATCGCCTGCTGCAACCGACCGTCAAATCGCACCTGGCCTACACGTTGCTTTGTGCCCTGGTGATGATGGTCATGTTCAGCCTGCTGCGCGTGGCGCTGCTGGTTTATAACCGCGAGATGATCCTCGACACCCCAGCCTCGACTTTCATTGAAGCGTTCGCCAATGGACTGCGTTTCGACTTGCGGCTGGTGGTCTACCTCATCATTCCGCTGCTGCTGGCGCTGTTCAGCGCGCGGGCCATGGCGGCACGTGGGTTCTTTCGTTTCTGGCTGACCGTCACCTCCAGCATCGCGCTGTTCCTGGGCTTGATGGAGATGGACTTCTACCGTGAGTTTCACCAGCGCCTCAACGGGCTGGTCTTCCAGTATGTAAAGGAAGACCCGAAAACCGTGATGAGCATGCTCTGGTACGGTTTCCCGGTGGTGCGTTACCTGCTGGCCTGGGTCGGTGGCACCGTGATCCTGAGCCTGGCGTTCAAGGGCGCCGACCGCGCCACCCGTCCGCGTGGGCCATTCAGTGGTGGCAGCATCGGCACGCGCCAGATCGCCCCATGGTACGGGCGTATCGCGGTGTTCGTGGTCTGCCTGTTGGTGGCAGTGACCGCTGCCCGTGGCACCCTGCGCCAGGGCCCACCCCTGCGTTGGGGTGACGTCTACACCACCGATTCGAACTTCGCCAACCAGCTGGGCCTCAATGGCACGCTGTCGCTGGTGGCGGCGGCCAAGAGCCGGATGTCCGAAGACCGTGACAACATCTGGAAAGCCACCCTCGAGCAGCCGCTGGCACAGCAGACCGTGCGTGACATGCTGGTGATGCCCGACGACAAGCTGGTCGATACCGACATTGCCGCCGTGCGCCGCGACTACACGCCGCCGGCCGACAAGACACTGCCGATCAAGAACGTGGTCGTGATCCTCATGGAAAGCATGGCCGGTCACTCGGTGGGCGCCCTGGGCGCGCCGGGCAACATCACGCCGTACCTGGACAAACTGTCCAAGGAAGGCCTGTTGTTCGACCGCTTCTTCTCCAACGGTACGCACACCCACCAGGGGATGTTCGCCACCATGGCGTGCTTCCCGAACCTGCCGGGCTTCGAGTACCTGATGCAGACTCCCGAAGGCAGCCACAAGCTGTCGGGCCTGCCGCAACTGCTTAGTGTCCGTGACTACGACGACGTGTATGTCTACAACGGCGATTTCGCCTGGGACAACCAGTCGGGCTTCTTCAGCAACCAGGGCATGACCACTTTCATCGGGCGTAACGATTTCGTGAACCCGGTGTTCTCCGATCCGACCTGGGGTGTGTCCGACCAGGACATGTTCGACCGTGGTCTGGTCGAGCTCAAGGCCCGGGAAAACGGCAAGCCGTTCTATGCCTTGCTGCAAACCCTGTCCAACCACACGCCGTATGCACTGCCGACACCATTGCCGGTGGAGCCGGTCACCGACCGTGGCAGCCTGAACGAACACCTGACCGCCATGCGCTACGCCGACTGGGCGCTGGGCCAGTTCTTCGAGAAGGCACGCAAGGAGCCTTACTTCAAGGAAACCCTGTTTGTCGTGGTCGGCGACCATGGCTTCGGCAACGAGCGCCAGATCACCGAAATGGACCTGGGCCGCTTCAACGTGCCGATGCTGTTGATCGGCCCGGGTATCCAGGAAAAATTTGGCCAGCGTAGCCACACCGTGGGCACCCAGGTTGATATCGTCCCGACCATCATGGGCCGGATCGGCGGGCAAGTGCGTAACCAGTGCTGGGGCCGCGACCTGTTGAACCTGCCTGAAGGCGATACCGGTTTCGGTGTGATCAAACCGTCGGGCAGTGAGCAGACCACCGCGATCATTCACGACGACAAGATTCTGGTGCTGCCGAAGGAAAAGGAAATGGCGCCGAAGATGTACCGCTATGAATTGGGTGCCAACCCACATGCGGAAATCATCCCGGATGCACCGGACACCGCGCAGATGAAACTCAAGCTTGAGTCGTTCTTGCAGACTGCCACCAAGAGCCTGCTGGATAACACCGCGGGGGTGGTGAACGGCAAGCCGGACTGATGATCAGCGAGCATAAAAAAGAGGCCTGAAAAGGCCTCTTTTTTTTTGCGCTTAGTGGTTTATATCTTGCCCAGTAATAGCAGGACCAACAACACCACCAACACTACACCGATGATACCGGACGGGCCGTAACCCCAACTTCTGGAGTGCGGGAAGACCGGCAGACCACCGATCAGCAGGAGGATCAGGATAATGATAAGAATTGTGCCCATGTTGATTTCCTTATTGGTCAGTTCTGGGGTGATACAACTGTTAACTGCCAGCACGCATGCATAAATCCGGGCGGCTTAATAAGTCCGACCGTTACGTTCTGTAAAAAATTCAATGTTTTTTAGTGCTTGAAACCCCCCGGCTTATCGCGGTTTGGGCGGGTGAAAATTTGGCACGTCCTTGTGGCATGACGTGTCACGGTTTGACCTCGCCATTCAGCAATCTGATGGAGCGTGGGTCCGGCAAACTCCTTCGCTACACTCGGCCCATCTCTCCCGGAACAACAAGGCTGTTTCCTATGCAAAATCGCATGATGATCACCGGTGCCGGCTCTGGCCTGGGTCGCGAAATCGCGCTGCGCTGGGCCCGTGAAGGCTGGCACCTGGCCTTGTCGGATGTCAGCGAGCCCGGCCTTCAGGAAACCCTCAAATTAGTGAGGGCCGCGGGCGGTGACGGTTTCGTCCAGCGTTGCGATGTACGCGATTACAGCCAACTGACTGCGTTCGCCCAGGCCTGCGAGGAGAAGCTCGGCGGCATCGACGTCATCGTCAACAACGCCGGCGTGGCCTCGGGCGGGTTCTTCAGCGAGCTGTCCCTGGAAGACTGGGACTGGCAGATCGCGATCAACCTGATGGGCGTGGTCAAGGGCTGCAAGGCGTTCCTGCCGTTACTGGAAAAAAGCCGCGGCAAAATCATCAACATCGCCTCCATGGCGGCGCTGATGCAGGGGCCGGCCATGAGCAACTACAACGTCGCCAAGGCCGGCGTGGTGGCGCTGTCGGAAAGCCTGTTGGTCGAACTGGCGCAGCAGGAAATCGGCGTACACGTGGTGTGCCCGTCGTTCTTCCAGACCAACCTGCTGGACTCCTTCCGCGGCCCGACTCCGGCCATGAAAGCCCAGGTTGGAAAATTGCTGGAAAGCTCACCGATCACCGCCGCCGACATCGCCGATTACATCTACGAGCACGTCGCCCAGGGCCAGTTCATGATCCTGCCCCACGAACAGGGCCGGATGGCCTGGGCCATCAAGCAGAAAAATCCGCAGTTGCTCTACGACGAAATGACGGTCATGGCCGATAAGATGCGCGCCAAGGCCCGACAGAACCCGAGTTGACCTGGATGCCCCGTGTCCTCAGGATGGCGCCATTAGGCCCTCCTGACGGACACTTGCATGCTCAATTACTTGTGGTTTTTTCTCGCCGCGCTGTTTGAAATCGCCGGCTGCTATGCCTTCTGGATGTGGCTGCGGCAGGGCAAGAGTGTCTGGTGGGTCGCGCCGGCGCTGCTCAGCCTCACGTTGTTCGCCCTGTTGCTGACCCGCATTGAAGCGACCTACGCCGGTCGCGCCTACGCGGCCTATGGCGGCATCTATATAATTGCTTCGATCGGCTGGCTGGCCGTGGTGGAGCGAGTGCGTCCGCTGGGTTCCGACTGGATCGGCGTGGCGCTCTGTGTGTTGGGGGCCAGCGTGATTCTGTTCGGCCCGCGATTGTCGGCTTCTTGAAAAAAACTCGGTTTGACGAGGTTTTGCAGGAAGTTTCCGTCAGTCGCCAGAGCCTTGTGTGTAGGGACTTACTGAATTCTCGCTGATGCCTTGAGAACCGGAAACAGGCCGGGCATGGTCAAGGTCCAGACATTCTTAAGGACAAGAACCATGCTCGTACTAAGCCGCGCTGTGGGTGAGTTGATTTCCATTGGCGACGATATTTCCGTTCGTGTGCTGTCGGTCAGCGGCAGCACCGTGCGTTTTGGCGTGGAAGCGCCACGGCACATAGACGTTCACCGCTCCGAAATTTACGAAAAGATTCAGAAAAAGAAGGCCCAGGCGGCTCGCAAGGCGTGTTCAGTCGAATAGATGCTTGGGCACGTCGTGCTTGAGCATCAGTTGACACTGTTCGCTTTCAGGGTCGAAAACGATCATTGCCTGGCCTTTGGTCAAGGCCTGCCTGACTCGCAATACACGAGTCTCCAAGGGGGTATCGTCGCCATTGTCGGTGCCGTCGCGGGTCACGAAGTCCTCGATCAGGCGAGTGAGCGTGTCGACTTCGAGTTGGTCGTAGGGAATCAGCATGTTGTACCTCGGCTAGACATTATCGCGATGCTACGGCCAATGGGCTTTTGCGGCTAGCCTTGGGGCTTGCGGTATTTGTTCGGGCCTCATCGCGAGCAGGCTCGCTCTCACAAGGGATCTGCGTCGAGCACAAAGTTCATGCTCAATGAAGATCAACCTGTGGGAGCGAGCCTGCTCGCGATGGCAATACCCCAGACACTGAGTTTCTGAATCAGTTATCCGAACGTTGCCCCACCAGGCTGTCCACCGACGGCACTCGGGTATCGCTTTCCATCTGCGTATCGTGTTCGATCTGATGACTGAAGCGGTCCAGTGAACCCTGGGCTGGTTGTGCGTCGCTGGCGAACACCGGGGGGCTGAGGATGTAGGCGCCGAGCAGGCGGCTGAGGGCGGCCAGGCTGTCGATGTGGGTACGTTCGTAGCCATGGGTGGCGTCGCAACCGAAGGCGAGGAGGGCGGTGCGGATGTCGTGCCCGGCGGTCACGGCCGAATGGGCGTCGCTGAAGTAGTAGCGGAAGAGATCACGGCGTGCCGGCAGTTCGTTCTCCCGGGCCAATTTCAGCAAGTGCCGCGACAGGTGATAGTCGTAAGGGCCCCCGGAATCCTGCATTGCTACGCTGACCGCGTGTTCGCTTGAGTGCTGGCCCGGCGCGACCGGGGCAATGTCGATCCCGACGAATTCGCTGACATCCCAGGGCAGCGCGGCCGCCGCCCCACTGCCGGTTTCCTCGGTGATGGTGAACAGCGGGTGGCAGTCGATAAGCAGCTCTTCGCCGCTGTCGACAATTGCCTTGAGCGCCGCCAGCAGTGCTGCAACCCCGGCCTTGTCATCCAGGTGCCGGGCGCTGATGTGGCCGCTCTCGGTGAACTCCGGCAGGGGATCGAAGGCCACGTAGTCGCCGATGCCGACCCCCAGGGTTTCGCAATCGGCGCGGGTGGCGCAGTAGGCGTCCAGGCGCAGTTCGACGTGGTCCCAACTGATGGGCATTTCATCTACCGCGGTGTTGAACGCATGCCCGGATGCCATTAACGGCAGCACACTGCCGCGGATCACGCCGGTGTCGGTAAACAGGCTGACTCGGCTGCCTTCAGCAAACCGGCTGGACCAGCAACCGACCGGGGCCAGGGTCAGGCGACCGTTGTCCTTGATGGCCCGCACGGACGCGCCGATGGTGTCCAAGTGTGCCGACACAGCCCGGTCGGGGCTGCTCTTGCGGCCTTTGAGCGTGGCGCGGATCGTGCCACGGCGGGTCAGTTCAAAAGGAATACCCAACTCTTCGAGCCGCTCGGCGACATAGCGCACGATGGTATCGGTGAAGCCGGTAGGGCTGGGAATGGCGAGCATTTCCAGCAGGACCTTTTGCAGGTACTCGAGATCCGGTTCGGGAATTTTGCTGATCATGGAAACTCCTCACGGAAAGATAAGTAGCGGGGGATGCGATACCTGTGGCGAGGGAGCTTGCTCCCGCTCGAGCGCGAAGCGGTCGCCTTTCAGCTCTCTGTACAGTACACAAAGAAGAGGGCCGCTTCGCAGCCCAGCGGGAGCAAGCTCCCTCGCCACAGGGAAAGAGCTAGGCCACTGCCTGGCTATGGGGAAACAACAAATCCACAAAGCGTTCGGCGGTGGGTTGCGGTTCGTGGTTGGCCAGGCCGGCACGTTCGTTGGCTTCGATGAACACGTACTCGGGCTGATCGGCCGCCGGCACCAGCAGGTCGAGGCCGACCATGGGGATGTCCAGCGCCCGCGCGGCGCGGATCGCCGCATCGGCGAGGGTTGGATGAAGGATCCCAGTGACATCCTCCAGAACGCCGCCCGTATGAAGATTTGCCGTACGCCGTACGAACAGGTGTTCACCGGCCGCCAGCACGCTGTCGTAGTCAAACCCCGCTGCGCTCAGCGTGCGCTGGGTCTCGGCGTCCATCGGGATCTTGCTTTCACCGCCCGTGGCGGCTTGCCGGCGGCGGCTCTGGGCTTCGATCAGCGCACCGATGGAATGCCGACCGTCGCCGATCACCTCCGCCGGCCGCCGGATCGCCGCTGCCACCACTTCAAAACCGATCACCAGGATCCGTAGGTCCAGCCCTTCGTGGAAGCTTTCCAGCAGCACCCGGCTGTCGAACTGGCGGGCTGTTTCAATCGCGCCTTGCACTTGCTCGATGGTGCACAGATCCACCGCCACGCCTTGGCCCTGTTCACCGTCCAGTGGTTTGACCACCACCCGTTCGTGCTCATCGAGAAACGCCAGGTTGTCATCGGCATTGCCTGCCAACTGTTGGGTTGGCATGTTCAGACCGGCGTTTTTCAGCACCTTATGGGTCAGGCTTTTGTTCTGGCACAAGGTCATGCTGATGGCGCTGGTCAGGTCGCTCAAGGATTCGCGGCAACGAACCCGGCGGCTGCCGTGGACCAGGGTGAATAGCCCGGCCTCGGCGTCGTCGACCTGCACTTCGATGCCCCGACGGTGAGCCTCTTCGACAATGATTCGTGCATAGGGATTGAACTGCGCTTGCGGGCCAGGCCCCAGGAACAGTGGCTGGTTGATGCCGTTCTTGCGTTTGATGGCAAAGGTCGACAGGTTTCGGAAGCCGAGTTTGGCGTAGAGGTTTTTCGCCAGGCGATTGTCGTGCAAGACCGACAGGTCGAGGTAACTCAAGCCACGGCTCATGAAATGCTCGATGAGATGGCGTACCAGCACTTCGCCAACCCCGGGGCGCGAACATTGCGGGTCCACGGCCAGGCACCAGAGGCTGCTGCCGTTTTCCGGATCGTTGAAGGCTTTCTGGTGATTGAGGCCCATGACGCTGCCGATCACCGCACCGGTGTCGTCGTCTTCAGCCAGCCAATACACCGGGCCGCCCTCATGGCGCGGGGTCAGCCGCTGCGGATCGATGGGCAGCATGCCGCGAGCCTGGTAGAGCTGGTTGATGGCCTGCCAGTCAGCATCGTTCTGGGCCCGACGAATCCGGAAGCCACGAAACACTCGTGTGGCCTGCCGATAGTCGCTGAACCACAGGCGCAATGTGTCGGACGGATCGAGGAACAGTTGCGCCGGCTCCAACCCGAGCACTTGCTGGGGGGCGGCAACGTACAAGGCGATGTCGCGCTCGCCGGGTTGTTCGTTGAGCAGCTCTTGGGCCAGGCTCGCCGGATCCGGGAAGGTGTGGCCGATCAGCAATCGGCCCCAGCCGCAATGCACGGCGATGGGGTCGCCGCCCAGCTCGCTGCCGTCTTCGGCCAGGCGTGCCTGCAGGCGTTCGTAGGAAGGCGCCTGGCCGCGTAAAAGGCGTTGGTTGTGAACGGTAGGGTTGGGTTTCATCGATCAGAGTCCTTGCTCGCTGAGCCACAGGTTCAGCGCCGCCAGTTGCCACAGCCTCGAACCACGCAATGGGGTGAGCTGGCCGTTGGGGTCGGTGAGCAGGCGGTCGAGCATGGCCGGGTTGAACAGGCCGCGATCCTGGCTCGGATCAAGCAACAGTTCGCGGACCCAGGCCAAGGTGTCGCCTTCCAGATGCTTGAGGCCCGGTACCGGGAAGTAGCCTTTCTTGCGGTCGATCACCTCGCTGGGGATCACCCGCCGGGCGGCTTCCTTGAGCACTTGCTTGCCGCCGTCGGGCAGTTTGAATTTCGCCGGGACTCGCGCCGAGAGCTCCACCAGCCGGTAATCCAGAAACGGCGTGCGTGCCTCCAGGCCCCAGGCCATGGTCATGTTGTCGACGCGCTTGACCGGGTCGTCCACCAGCATCACGGTGCTGTCCAGGCGCAGGGCTTTGTCCACCGCGGCATCGGCGCCCGGTTGTGCGAAATGCTCTTTGACGTAGTCACCGGCCGCGTCGTTGGCGGTCAGCCATTCAGGCTGCACGGTGGCGGCATATTCTTCGTAGCTGCGATCGAAAAAGGCGGCGCGATAGGCCGCGTACGGATCGCTGGCGCCGTCCACTTGCGGATACCAGTGGTAACCGGCGAACAGTTCGTCGGCGCCCTGGCCGCTTTGCACCACTTTGCAATGCTTGGCCACTTCCCGCGACAGCAGATAAAAGGCGATGCAGTCGTGGCTGACCATCGGTTCGCTCATGGCGCGGAACGCGGCGGGCAGTTGTTCGATGATCTCTTTTTCGTCGATGCGCAATTGGTGGTGACGGGTGC
The DNA here is from genome assembly GCF_059695895.1 of Pseudomonas sp. LBUM1664. Classification (NCBI taxonomy): domain Bacteria; kingdom Pseudomonadati; phylum Pseudomonadota; class Gammaproteobacteria; order Pseudomonadales; family Pseudomonadaceae; genus Pseudomonas; species Pseudomonas sp. LBUM1664. Next base: position 1,901,456 of record NZ_CP166791.1, read on the forward strand.
CGTAGTGCTTGGCGATCAGGTCCGAATACTGGAATTCGTCACCGCGCTCGCCGCCGGCATCCTGGAAGCCGATGGAGAAAGTGGACAGCTCTTCTACGCCCACCTCCCGCAGCAGGCCCACGAGCATGCTTGAATCGACGCCGCCGGACAGCAGCACGCCGACATCCACGGCGGCTCGTTGACGAATGGCCACGGCTTCGCGGGTGCTGTCGAGTACACGATCGATCCAGTCTTCCAGGTTCAGGTTCTGTTCATCGGTCCGGGGGCCGTAGGGCAGGGTCCACCAGGTTTTCTGCTCGGTGGTGCCGTCGGCTTCGATGCGCATCCACGTGGCTGGCGGCAGTTTTTCAACACCGGCCAGCAAGGTGCGCGGCGCCGGGACCACCGCATGGAAATTCAGGTAATGATTGAGGGCCACCGGGTCGAGCATGGGGCTGATGTCACCGCCCTTGAGCAGTGCCGGCAACGCCGAGGCAAAGCGCAAACGCTGGCCGGTACGCGACAGGTACAGCGGCTTGACGCCGAGGCGGTCGCGGGCGATGAACAGGCGCTTGGCGTCGCGTTCCCAGATGGCGAAAGCAAACATGCCGTTGAGCTTGGGCAGCAGTGCTTCGCCCCAGGCGTGGTAGCCCTTGAGCAGCACTTCGGTGTCGCCACCGGAATAAAAGGCGTAGCCCAAGCCTTCGAGCTCGGCTCGCAGTTCCGGGTAGTTGTAGATCGCGCCGTTGAAGGCCAGGGACAGGCCCAGTTGATTGTCGACCATCGGCTGGGCCGAGCCGTCGGACAGGTCCATGATTTTCAGGCGCCGATGGCCCAGGGCAATCGGCCCCTGGCTATGGAAACCCCAGGCGTCAGGACCGCGAGGGGCCAAGTGATGGGTAATCCGCTCTACGGCCGCAAGGTCCGCAGGTTGTTGATCGAAACGTAACTCTCCAGCTAATCCGCACATAAGTCCTTACCGGTTTTTCCGTTGGGGAGGGGGCAAACAACACGCGCCGAAATGGCGGGTACTCTGAAACTGACCGGGGGGATTGCTGTGAGTTTTAGATCGATGCGTTATAAGCCGACGGGTGGGGGCGCTTGGTCTGCCGAGCGATTCAAAGATAAGAGGAACCTGTGGGAGCTGAGCTTGCTCGCGATTGCGGTAGTTCAGCCAGCATCTTAGTAGGCTGACACGCCGCTATCGCGAGCAAGCTCGGCTCCCACAGGGTTTTTGGTGGGCCAGCGATCTGCGCTAGGCCTTACCCCGAATCAACGTCCGCAAGGCAAACCGATTCGGATGGCAGGCCTCGGCCACGCTTCGGGGCAGTGGCAGGGGTTCATTGCCCAGCCAGGCGGCGATCAGCTCGCCCGACAGCGGTGCAGTGATCAGGCCCCGAGAGCCGTGGCCGCTGTTGATGTACAGGCCATCGAGCCACGGGCAAGGATGGTCCGGCACCTGCCGGGCATCCTTGCTCAGGGCGCAATACGCTTCGGTGAATACCCGACTGTCAGCCAACGGGCCGACAATCGGCAGGTAGTCGGGGCTGGTGCAACGGAACGCCGCACGACCTTCCAGGTGTTGCGGATCCAGGGCGCTGGCATCCAGGCGATCCACCAGGTCCGCAGAGATTTCTTCCAGCATCTGCAGGTTGCCGGCGTGTTCGGCCGCCGTGGGTGTCAGGTCGTCGCTCTTGAAGTCAAAACTGGCGCCCAGGGTGTGTTCGCCCAGTCGCGGCGGGGCCACGTAGCCTTCGGCGCAGACCACCGTGGCCAGGTCCTGGCTGCGGGCGGTCTGTGGCAGCCGGGTGATTTGCCCGCGGATGCGCTTGAGGGGCAAGTCGGCGGCCGGTTCGAAGCGTTTGATCTCGGCGGCGCTGGCGAGGATCACCACCGGCGCGCTGGCCAGGCAACGTTCGCCGTCCCACGCCTGCCACTGACCTTCTACGCGGCGCAGTTCCAGCACCTCTTGGTGAGGCTGCACGGCAATCATTGCGCCAGAGGCCTGCCAGCGACACAGCGCTGGCGGATGCACCCAGCCGCCTTCGGGATAAAACAAACCGCCACAGGCCAGGCCGATGCCGGACCGTGACTCGGCCTGTGCCTGATCGAGCGAATGCAGCAAGTCCTCTGGGAAGGCCTCGGCCAGTTGCGCCTGGCGCTCGGCTTCCTTGTTGTTGAACGCCAGTTGCAAGACCCCGCAGCCGTCCCAGTCGACGCCGCGTTGCAGATGCTCCAGCACGCGCCGGGTGTAGCCAAAACCACTGAGAATCATCTGCGACAACGCCGTGCCGTGAGCCGACAGCTTGAGGTACAACACGCCCTGCGGGTTGCCGGACGCTTCCTCGGCCAAGCCGGCGTGACGTTCCAGCAGCGTTACCTGCCAGCCACGGTCGGCGAGGCTGGCCGCGCTGGCACAACCGGCCAGGCCGCCGCCGATCACCAGTGCCCGGCGCTCGCTGGTCAGCGGGGCGGGGCGGGCGTACCAGGGTTTTGCCGGGGCCGGTGCTGGAGTCTGCTCGGGCCAGCCGAGGAATACCCCACGAAGAATCTCCCATTTGTGCCCGATGCCTGGCGTGCGCTTCATCTTGAAGCCCGCCGCGTTCAACAGCCGCCGTACCCAACCGGTGCTGGTGAAGGTGCTGATGGTCGCATTGGGCGCCGCCAGTCGAGCCAGTTCGGCGAACAGCTCGGCGGTCCACATCTCGGGGTTCTTCGCCGGGGCAAAACCGTCGAGGAACCAGGCGTCGATTTGCGCATCCAGCTGCGGCAATTGCTCCAGGGCATCGCCGATCAACAAGGTCAGCGTCACTCGCCCATCCGCCAATGTCAGGCGTTGGAAACCCTGGTGGATCGCCACGTACTGGCCAAGCAATTGATCCGCCTGAAGCTTGAGTTGCGGCCACAGTTCCAGTGCACGGCGCAGGTCCTGCGGGCTCAAGGGATATTTCTCGACGCTGACAAAATGCAGCCGGGCGCCTGCCGGGGCGCATTGTTCGAACAACTGCCAGGCGCAGAGGAAGTTCAAGCCGGTGCCGAACCCGGTTTCGCCGATCACCAGTCGCCCGTCATCCGGCAGCGCTGCAAAGCGCTCGGCCAGGTTGTTCTGCTCAAGGAACACGTAACGGGTTTCTTCCAGGCCCGACTGGTCGGAAAAATACACATCGTCGAACACCCGCGAGCGCGGGCGACCCTGGTCATCCCAGTCGAGTTGGGCGTGGTACTGGATGGGCGTCATGGCAGGCTCGGTGAAAACAAAGGTCGCTATTCTAGCCGATCAGTGTCCAAGGCCGCGTCCAATCCGCTAGTCTTGGCCCAATCCCTGGAAGGAGCTGCCCATGTTTGAATCCGCTGAAATCGGTCACGTCATCGACAAAGACACCTTCGAGGCTGAAGTGCCAGCGCTGCGTGAAGCGCTGCTCGAGGCCCAGTTCGAATTGCAGCAGCAGGGCCATTTCCCGGTCATTGTGCTGATCAACGGCGTCGAAGGCGCGGGCAAGGGCGAGACGGTGAAACTGCTCAACGAGTGGATGGACCCGCGACTGATTGAAGTGCGCACCTTCGACCAGCAGACCGACGAAGAACTGGCCCGGCCACCGGTCTGGCGTTATTGGCGGATGCTGCCGGCCAAGGGGCGCATGGGGATTTTCTTCGGTAACTGGTACAGCCAGATGCTGCAGGGGCGGGTCCATGGCGAGATCAAGGACCCTCGACTCGACCAGGCGATCAACGCCGCCGAGCGGCTTGAAAAGATGCTGTGTGATGAAGGCACGCTGATTTTCAAGTTCTGGTTCCACCTGTCCAAGAAGCAGATGAAAGCCCGGCTCAAGGGGCTCCAGGACGACCCGCTGCACAGCTGGCGCATCAGCCCGTTGGATTGGCAGCAGTCCGAGACCTACGACAAATTCGTCAAATACGGTGAGCGGGTGCTGCGCCGCACCAGCCGCGATTACGCGCCGTGGCATGTGATCGAAGGCGTGGATACCTGTTATCGCAGCCTCACGGTCGGCAGGATCCTGCTCGAGGGGCTGCGCCAGGCCCTGGATCGGCCGAAGGTCAAGGCGCAAAAGGTTAGCGTGGCGCCACTGCCTGTGCTGGACGATCAAGTCACGCTGATCGGTAGCCTGGACATGACCCTGAGCCTGGACAAGGCCGATTACGAAGAACAACTGATCACCGAGCAGGCGCGGTTTGCCGGCTTGCTGCGGGACAAGCGCATGCGCCAGCACGCCCTGGTGGCGGTGTTCGAAGGCAACGATGCGGCGGGCAAGGGCGGGGCGATCCGGCGGGTCGCGGCGGCCCTCGACCCGCGTCAGTACAGCATCGTGCCGATTGCCGCACCCACCGAAGAAGAGCGCGCCCATCCCTACCTGTGGCGGTTCTGGCGGCATATCCCGGCGCGGGGTAAGTTCACCGTGTTCGACCGCTCCTGGTACGGCCGGGTGCTGGTGGAGCGGGTCGAAGGTTTTTGCAGCCGGGCCGACTGGTTGCGGGCCTACGGCGAAATCAACGACTTCGAGGAGCAGATTGCCGATGCCGGTGTGGTGGTGGTCAAGTTTTGGCTGGCCATCGACAAAGAGACTCAGCTGGAGCGTTTCCAGGCGCGCGAGGAGATCCCCTTCAAGCGCTTCAAGATCACCGAGGACGATTGGCGCAATCGCGACAAGTGGGATGCCTACCGGGCGGCGGTGTGCGACATGGTGGACCGCACCAGCACCGAGATCTCCCCTTGGACCTTGGTGGAGGCCAACGATAAGCGCTGGGCGCGGGTCAAGGTGTTGCGCACCCTGAACCAGGCGCTGGAGGAGGCTTTCGAGCGCACCGAGAAACAGGCGCGCAAAAAGAAGGGCAAGAAGTAGGCGATGGGGGTGCATACGCGGGGTGAATGATTGTCGCGGTCGGTTATGCAGTGGATTTATGCTCGATTCACTCCTAACCGACTACAACAATGAGGTACAGCCATGCGTGAAGTGGTGATCGTCGACAGCGTACGGACCGGCCTGGCCAAGTCTTTTCGCGGCAAGTTCAACATGACCCGTCCGGACGACATGGCGGCGCATTGTGTCGATGCATTGTTGGCTCGCAATGACATCAACCCGGCCAGCGTCGAGGATTGCATCGTCGGCGCCGGCTCCAACGAAGGCGCCCAGGGCTACAACATCGGCCGCAACGTGGCGGTGCTCTCGAAACTGGGCACCGGCACCGCCGGCATGACCCTCAACCGTTTCTGTTCCTCGGGCCTGCAAGCCATTGCCATTGCCGCCAACCAGATAGCCTCCGGTTGTAGCGAGATCATCGTTGCCGGTGGCGTGGAGTCCATCAGCCTGACGATGAAAAGCGTCAACACCGACAACCTGGTCAACCCACTGCTCAAGGAGCAGATGCCCGGGATTTATTTCCCCATGGGCCAGACGGCGGAAATCGTCGCCCGCCGTTACCAGGTCAGCCGCGAAGAACAGGACCGCTACGCCTTGCAAAGCCAGCAACGCACCGCCCGGGCCCAGGCGGCCGGGTTGTTCGATGATGAAATCGTGCCGATGGCGGTCAAGTACAAAGTCGAGGACAAGAACACCGGTGCGGTGCAGATCCTCGAGGGCGTGGTCGATCGCGACGACTGCAACCGTCCGGACACCACCTATGAAAGCCTGGCCGGCCTGAAGCCGGTGTTCGCCGAAGACGGTTCGGTGACGGCGGGCAACTCTTCGCAGTTGTCCGACGGGGCCTCGATGACCCTGGTGATGAGCCTGGAAAAAGCCTTGGCGCTGGGACTCAAGCCCAAAGCGTTTTTCCGTGGCTTTACCGTGGCCGGTTGCGAGCCGGACGAGATGGGCATCGGCCCGGTGTTCTCGGTGCCGAAACTGCTCAAGGCCAAGGGCTTGCAGGTCGCTGATATTGACCTGTGGGAACTCAATGAAGCGTTCGCGTCCCAGTGCCTGTACAGCCGCAATCGTTTGGAAATCGATAACGAGAAATACAACGTCAACGGCGGCTCGATTTCCATCGGCCACCCGTTCGGCATGACCGGCTCGCGGCAAGTGGGGCACCTGGTACGCGAGCTGCAACGGCGCAATCTGCGCTATGGGGTCGTGACTATGTGCGTGGGTGGCGGGATGGGGGCGACGGGGTTGTTTGAGGCAATTAGATAATCGCAAGCCTGGAGGGCTTTTGTGGCGAGGGAGCAAGCTCCCTCGCCACAGAGCTGATGCGCCGACCGATGAACCACGTTCAACTGGCGACTTGGGTCAGGTGCTGCATCCGTGCGATATAAGCCTTTATCTCGCGCTCTGCCACCTCGCGATTGGCGAACGGACCCTCCTGAGTGCCTTCGCGGGTATTGAAATAAAACTCGCCGTTTACCCGGCAAATTCGGTCACTGCGAAAAAAGGTTGTAACGGCGGGATCCTGTGCACGTTCGCCAAGCATATTGCTCTCCATCGGGCAGTGCGGTCGGTTTTACTTGAGCTTATGTCCAGTCCCTGATTCTCGCCCGGCCAGCCGATCGACGGCTACGACCCATACAATCCTATGAGCGGCCTCTGCCCAACTGTCCCTGTGTTGCCGGGCAATCCACACCTAGAATGGCCGTCCACGTCTTGAGCTTCGAGGGTTACATGCACATATCGTCCGGTCGCTGGGTCTATGGTCTGTTCCTTGCCCTGTTGACCGCTCTGCTGTGGGGAATTCTGCCGATCAAGCTCAAGCAAGTGCTGCAAGTGATGGACCCGGTCACCGTGACCTGGTTTCGCTTGTTGGTGTCTGGCGGCTTGCTGTTCATTTACCTGGCAGCCACCCGGCGCTTGCCCAGCCGAAAGGTGCTTGGCCCCCGTGGCGGCTGGTTGGTGGCGATGGCAGTGCTGGGTTTGGTGGGCAATTACGTGCTGTACCTGATGGGCCTGAACCGCTTGAGCCCCGGCACCGCGCAACTGGTGGTGCAGATGGGACCGATCATGTTGCTGGTCGCCAGTCTGTTTGTATTCAAGGAGCGTTTCAGCGTGGGGCAGGGCATCGGCTTGGCGGTGTTGCTGATCGGTTTCGCACTGTTTTTCAACCAGCGCCTCGGCGAGTTGCTGACGTCCCTGAGCGACTACACCGCCGGGGTGCTGATGGTGTTGCTGGCGTCGACGGTCTGGACGTTCTATGCCCTGGGCCAGAAGCAACTGTTGACGGTGTGGAATTCGTTGCAGGTGATGATGGTGATCTACCTGTTCTGCGCGTTGCTGCTCACACCCTGGGTGCATCCGTTGGAGGCGTTGCGACTGAGCCCTCTGCAAGGCTGGCTATTGCTCGCCTGCTGCCTCAATACCTTGATTGCCTACGGTGCGTTTGCCGAGGCATTGGCCCATTGGGAAGCTTCGCGGGTCAGCGCGACCCTGGCGATCACACCGTTGGTGACCTTCGCTGCGGTGGCGATGGCCGCCTGGTGGTGGCCTGACTACGTCCATGCCGAGCAGATCAATCTGTTGGGGTATGGCGGGGCGGTGTTGGTGGTGCTGGGGTCGGCACTGGTTGCGCTCGGGCCTTCGCTGATGGCCGGGCTCAGGGCTCGGCGCGCGCGACTCACGGCAAGCTAATGATCGTTCCCACGCTGAGCGTGGGAACGATCTCAGCTTTCAGCCCTGACTACCGGCCTCAAGCATATTTTCCGGCCTCACCCAGGCATCGAACTCTTCATCGGTCAGATACCCTAATTGCAACGCCGCCTCGCGCAGTGTCAGCCCTTCGCCGTAGGCTTTCTTGGCGATTTCGGCGGACTTGTCGTAGCCGATATGCGGGTTCAGCGCGGTCACCAGCATCAACCCACGTTCCAAATGCGCGGCCATCTGCTCGGCGTCCGGTTCGAGCCCGGCGATGCAGTGCTGCTGGAAGTTGCTGCAGCCATCGGCCAGCAGACGGATCGATTGCAGCAGATTGTGGATGATCACCGGTTTGAACACGTTCAACTGCAAGTGGCCCTGGCTGGCGGCAAAACCAATGGTCACATCGTTGCCCATTACCTGACAGGCCAGCATCGACAAGGCTTCGCACTGGGTTGGGTTGACCTTGCCGGGCATGATGGAACTGCCCGGTTCGTTGGCCGGCAATTTCACCTCGGCGAACCCGGCCCGTGGCCCGGAACCCAGCAGGCGCAGGTCGTTGGCGATCTTCATCAGGGTCACGGCAAGGGTTTTCAGCGCGCCGGACAGGGCGGTCAAAGGTTCATGACCCGCCAGCGCGGCGAATTTGTTCGGTGCGGTGACGAACGGCAGGCCGGACAACGCCGCCAATTCGGCGGCAATGGCTTCGCCAAAACCGTGGGGTGAATTAAGCCCGGTGCCCACCGCGGTGCCACCCTGGGCCAGCTCGCAGACCGCCGGCAATGCGGCACGGATCGCCCGCTCGGCGTAATCGAGCTGGGCAATGAAGGCTGACAGTTCCTGGCCAAATGTGATTGGCGTGGCATCCATCATGTGGGTGCGGCCGGTCTTGACCAGTTTCATGTGGCGCGCCGCCAGTTCCGCCAACCCGCCGGACAACTCGCCGATGGCCGGCAGCAATTGCTGCTGGACGGCCTGGACGGCGGCGATGTGCATGGCGGTGGGGAAGCAGTCGTTGGAGCTCTGGGAACGGTTGACGTGGTCGTTGGGGTGCACCGGGCTCTTGCCGCCGCGCGGGTTGCCCGCCAGCTCGTTGGCGCGCCCGGCGATCACTTCGTTGACGTTCATGTTGCTTTGGGTTCCGCTGCCGGTCTGCCAGACCACCAGCGGGAATTGGTCGTCATGTTGGCCGGCCAGCACTTCGTCGGCGGCCTGTTCGATCAGGCGGGCGATGTCGGCGGGCAAATCTCCATTACGGTCATTGACTCGCGCAGCGGCTTTCTTGATCAGCGCCAGGGCATGCAGCACCGACAGCGGCATGCGTTCGTTGCCAATGGCAAAGTTGATCATGGAGCGCTGCGTCTGGGCGCCCCAGTAGGCGTCATCCGGGACTTCAACCTGGCCAAGGCTGTCGGTTTCGATACGGCTCATTGGGTCAAACTCCTGTAGGGCTGAATGCGCAGTTTAGGCCCTGATGGGCGGCACCGGTTCCCTCAATCTAGGGTCGGTCGGTTCGGCCCGTCAATCGGACCCGCCAAGCATCGGGGTTGAGGCCCGGCGTTTTTTAGGCGCAGAATGGTCGCCCTTGGGGTTTTACCTCGCCTGTAATGAAAGGAAACTCGATGACCCGTCTTCGTGCCATCTGTACCGCAGTTGCTCTGGTGTGTGCCAGCGGCCCTGTTTTTGCCGATACCGCCAGCCACAACGCCAGTGCCGAAGCGTTCCTGACCCTGGCTCACGCTGACAAACTGGGCACCCCGGTGTACATGCAAGTGCAGCAGATGTTTGCCCAGCGCTTTGAGCAGACCAAGGCCCCTGAGTCGAAAAAAGCCACCCTGGAAACCTATCAGGCCAAGGCCAATGCCGCCCTGGACCAAGCCATTGGCTGGAACAAGCTCAAGCCGGATATGGTCAAGCTCTACACCAGCAACTTCAGCGAGTCGGAGCTCAAGGATCTGGTGGCTTTCTATCAGTCTCCCCTGGGCAAGAAAGTCCTGGAGAAAATGCCACAGCTGACCCAGCAATCGGCCCAACTGACCCAGGCCAAGCTTGAAAGCGCGGTGCCGGTGGTCAACAAGCTGCTGGCGGACATGACCGCTGAGCTTGAGCCAAAAGCCGCCGCCCCTGCCCCAGCCAAGAAAAAGCCGTAAGCGGAGCCCGGTATGAGCATGCAACAACGCATCGAATCGACGCTCGGGCTCTTGCAGCCCGAGCACCTGCAAGTGCTGGATGAAAGCCACATGCACAGCCGTGGGTTACAGACCCACTTCAAGGCCGTGGTGGTCAGCCGGCAGTTCGAGGGCCTCAATCGCGTCAAGCGTCACCAGAAGGTCTACGGCACGCTGGGCGAGCTGATGGGCGAATTCCATGCGTTGGCGCTGCACACCTACACCCCCGAAGAATGGGCGCAAATCGACGCAGCCCCGGCTTCGCCGACTTGTGCCGGTGGCAGCAAGCATTAAGAACGCTGTTTGTGGTGAGCTTGCTCACCACAATTCATCTGGCTCCAGGGAGCGTGCTGCTCCTAAAGCCACAGCGTATTTGCTAGAATCCGCAACGCGCCTCACAGGGCGCGTTTTTTTTCGCATCCGGTTCACCCTTTACGAGGGTAGCCACCTGGAGAAATACCCATGACACCATCCATTGTCGTGGCGGCACTGTATAAGTTCGTCACCCTTGAAGATTACGTTGAACTGCGCGAGCCATTGCTCAAGGCCATGATCGACAACGGCATCAAAGGCACGCTTCTGATCGCCCAGGAAGGCATCAACGGCACGGTCTCTGGCACCCGCGAAGGCATCGACGGATTGCTGGCCTGGCTCAAGAACGATCCGCGCATGATCGACATCGACCACAAAGAGTCGTACTGCGATGAGCAACCGTTCTACCGCACCAAGGTCAAGCTCAAGAAAGAAATCGTCACCCTTGGCGTTGAAGGCGTGGACCCGAACAAGCAGGTCGGCACTTATGTCGAACCGCAGGACTGGAACGCGCTGATCAGCGATCCGCAAGTGCTGTTGATCGACACCCGTAACGACTACGAAGTGTCCATCGGGACCTTTGAGGGCGCGATTGACCCCAAGACCGCCAGCTTTCGCGAATTCCCGGAGTACATCAAAGCCCACTTCGATCCGGCCAAGCATAAGAAAGTCGCGATGTTCTGCACCGGCGGCATTCGTTGCGAAAAAGCCTCCAGCTACATGCTCAGCCAAGGGTTTGACGAGGTTTATCACCTCAAGGGTGGAATCCTGAAATACCTCGAAGAGGTGCCCCAGGAAGAAACCAAATGGCGCGGCGACTGCTTCGTGTTCGATAACCGTGTGACGGTTCGCCACGACCTCAGTGAAGGGGACTACGATCAATGTCACGCCTGTCGTACACCGATAAGCACAGAAGACCGCGCCTCGGAGCACTACGTGCCAGGCATCAGTTGCCCTCATTGCTGGGATAAGCTGAGCGAGAAAACCCGTCGCAGCGCCATCGACCGGCAAAAACAGATCGAACTGGCCAAGGCCCGCAACATGCCGCACCCGATCGGTTACAACTACAAGCAGTCATCTTCCGAGGCTTGAACCATGGCACCACGCCTGCTCTACGTGATGGACCCGATGTGTTCCTGGTGCTGGGGTTTCGCACCGGTGGCCGAGGCACTGGTAGAGCAGGCGCAGGCCTCTGGCGTGCAATTGCACCTGGTGATGGGCGGTTTGCGCACCGGCAGCGGTTCGGCCCTGGAGCCGACTACCCGGCGCTACATTCTTGAACACTGGCAGGCCGTCACCCAGGCCACCGGCCAGCCGTTCAAGCTCGAAGGTGCGTTGCCGGACGGTTTTGTCTACGACACCGAACCGGCCTGCCGGGCAGTGGTGACGGCCCGCGGCCTGGCGCCGGACCTGGCCTGGAAGCTGGTGAGGCTGATCCAGCAGGCTTTTTATGTGCAAGGCCGCGACGTGACCCACGCCAGCGTCCTGGTAGAACTGGCCGAACAGGCCGGGCTGCCACGCATTGAATTCGCCGCGGCATTCGACCGCGCCGATCAGCATGCGGCCACTGCGGCGGACTTCACCTGGGTGCAAGACCTTGGTATCGCCGGGTTCCCCACGCTATTGGCCGAACGTGACGGCCAATTGGCCTTGCTCACCAACGGCTATCAGCCCCTGAACCAGTTGTCTGCGTTACTGGGTCGCTGGCTGGAGCGCGCGGCCTGTGCCTGACCTGCCAGATGGCGCATCGGCGCCACAGCGCATCGATCGATTGAGCTGGGCAGAAATCCGCCGCCTGGCGTTCAAACACAAGAAAGCCCTGTGGATCGCCAACGGCGTGGCCGTGCTGGCGACGCTGTGCAGCGTACCGATCCCGTTGCTGTTGCCTCTTTTGGTGGACGAAGTGCTGCTGGGCAAGGGCGATGCGGCATTGAAGGTCATGAATCATGCGTTGCCCACGGGTTGGCAGAGCGCGGCCGGCTATATCGGGCTGATGCTGGCGGTGACCCTGGTCCTGCGGTGCGGCGCTTTGCTGTTCAACGTGCTGCAGGCGCGATTGTTCGCACGGCTGGCCAAAGACATCGTCTATCGCATTCGCATCCGGTTGATCGAACGTCTCAAGCGCATTTCCCTGAGCGAATACGAGAGCTTGGGCAGCGGCACCGTGGCGGCCCACCTGGTCACCGACCTGGACACCCTCGACAAATTCATCGGCGAAACCCTCAGCCGTTTCCTGGTGGCGCACCTGACCCTGGTGGGCACCGCCAGCATCCTGGTGTGGATGCACTGGAAGCTGGCGTTGCTGATCCTGTTGTTCAATCCGCTGGTGATCTATGCCACGGTGCAGCTGGGCAAACGGGTCAAGCATCTCAAGAAGCTGGAAAACGACAGCACCTCGCGTTTCACCCAGGCCTTGACTGAAACCCTGGATGCCATCCAGGAAGTGCGCGCCGGTAACCGTCAGGGCTTTTTCCTCGGGCGTTTGGGGATACGCGCCAAGGAAGTACGCGATTACGCAATCAATTCGCAGTGGAAAACCGACGCCTCGAACCGTGCCAGCGGTTTGCTGTTTCAGTTTGGTATCGATATTTTTCGCGCCGCGGCCATGCTCACCGTGCTGTTTTCCGACCTGTCCATCGGCCAGATGCTGGCGGTGTTCAGCTACTTGTGGTTCATGATCGGTCCGGTGGAGCAGCTGCTCAATCTGCAGTACGCCTTTTATGCCGCCGGCGGTGCGCTGTCGCGGATCAACGAGTTGCTGTCCCGTGCCGACGAACCGCAATATGCCGGTGGTGTCGATCCGTTCAAGGGGCGCGACACCGTGGGCATCGACATTCAAGGGTTAAGCTTCGGTTATGGCGAAGAACTGGTGCTAGACCAGTTGAAACTGTCCATATCACCGGGTGAGAAGGTGGCCATCGTCGGCGCCAGCGGCGGCGGTAAAAGCACCCTGGTGCAACTGTTATTGGGGCTCTACACGCCACAGTCGGGCAGTATCCGGTTCGGCGGCGCTACGCTGCAGGAGATCGGCCTGGAAACCATTCGGGAGAACGTCGCGGTGGTGCTGCAACACCCGGCGCTGTTCAACGACACGGTGCGCGCCAACCTCTCCATGGGCCGCGAGTGCAGCGACGAAGCCTGCTGGCGGGCGCTGGAAATTGCCCAGCTCGACGTCACCGTGCGGGCGTTGCCCCTAGGGCTGGAGAGTGTCGTCGGGCGCTCCGGGGTGCGGCTGTCTGGCGGCCAGCGTCAGCGGCTGGCTATCGCCCGCATGGTATTGGCCGACCCTCGGGTGGTGATTCTCGACGAAGCGACTTCAGCACTGGACGCCGCCACTGAATACAATCTCCATCAGGCGTTGGCGCGTTTCCTGAGCGGGCGTACCACGCTGATCATCGCCCACCGGTTATCAGCCGTGAAACAGGCCGATCGGGTACTGGTATTTGACGGCGGGCAAATCGCCGAAGACGGTGACCATTTGCAGTTGATTGCCGACGGTGGTCTGTACGCCCGGCTTTATGGTCACTTGCAACAGATACAGCAGCCTTGAGTTTCTAGCGCTTTTCTGCGCTTAGTATCTGAAAAAAATCAGGGAAACTCCCTGACTTATCCGAATTTCCATCCAAAGCCCGTCGACCCGTCATCGAGTCATTCCATGGGTCGAAAACTAGCCTAGGCTGTGAAATCAGGATCGAATTCTCGCGGATGTTCATCCGGCAGTACCTGTGCAAGGGACCTCATGAAGCAAAAGCAGACTCTCGGAACACCACGGCTGCTGGGCATCGTCTGGCCCTTTATTGCCGTTGTGCTATTTCAAGCATTGCTCGGAGGCGTCAGCCTTTATGTATTGTCTGCGGTTCGCGGCTACGTGGCGGGCGAAAGCCTCTGGTCCAAGGGCCAGAAAGACGCCATTTATTACCTCAATCTCTATGGCGACAGCCGTGATGAGGTGATTTTCCAAAAGTATCAGCAAGCCATCGCCGTACCCGAGGGCGGTCATGAACTGCGGGTGGCGCTGGATCATCAACCGCCGGATCTGGAAGCGGCAAGGGCTGGAATCCTCAAGGGCGGCAATCACCCGGATGACGTGTCCAGTGTGATCTGGCTCTATCTCAACTTTCGTCACTTCAGTTACCTGGAAGAAGCCATCGATCTCTGGACGGTGGGCGACGGCTATTTGATCGAGCTGGACAACGTTGCCCGGCAGATGCACGAGGGCATTACCGCAGGCGAGGCGTCGGACGCCGATATTCGCGGCTGGAAGGCACAAATCTATGCGATCAACGATTCCGTCACGCCGGCAGCCAAAGCGTTCAGCGATGCGTTGGGCGAGGGGTCGCGCTTTATCCTGCGTCTGTTGCTGGTGACCAACTTCGCCACTGCCCTGGGCTTGATCGTCCTGGCGTTGTTGCGTACCCATAAACTGCTGGCCCAGCGACAGGTCTTTGCCAATGCGCTGCAACTGGAGAAGGAGCGGGCCCAGATCACCCTGCAATCCATCGGCGATGGGGTGATCACCACCGACGTAGAAGGCGCCATCGCCTACATGAACCCCGCTGCCGAAGCGATGACCCACTGGAAATCCGAACACGCCACGGGGCTGCCCCTGGCTGCACTGTTCAATTTGCTCGACGACAACGCCCAGGCCGAAGGGCTGACCCTGATCGAGCACATCCTCAGCGGTCGGCTCAGCGGCGGCAGCGAGCACTCCAAACTCATCCAGCGACTGGACGGCAGCACCGTGTCGGTCACCCTGGTGGGCGCGCCGATCCGTCATGCCGGCAAGGTCAGTGGGGCCGTACTGGTGCTGCACGATATGACCCAGGAGCGCCAATACATTGCCAACCTGTCGTGGCAGGCCACCCATGACGCCCTGACTGGTCTGGCGAACCGCCGGGAATTCGAATATCGCCTCGAGCAGGCCTTGCACAACCTAACCCGCCAAGCCGGGCGTCATGCCTTGATGTTTCTCGACCTGGACCAGTTCAAGCTGGTCAATGACACCTGCGGCCATGCAGCGGGTGACGAGTTGTTGCGTCATATTTGCGCCTTGCTGCAATCGGGCCTGCGGGAAAGTGACACCCTGGCACGACTGGGCGGGGATGAGTTCGGTATTTTGCTGGAGAACTGTTCGCCGGAGGCAGCGGAAAAAATTGCCGAAGGGCTGCGCCAGACGGTGCAGAACCTGCACTTTGTCTGGAAGGGGCGGCCCTTCGTGACCACCGTGAGCATCGGCCTGGTGCATATCGCCCAGAGCCCGACGACTCTGGAGGCGTCCCTGCGCGCCGCCGATATGGCCTGCTACATGGCCAAGGAGAAGGGGCGTAACCGGGTCCAGGTTTATCACGCGGATGACTCGGAGCTGTCTCTGCGCTTTGGGGAAATGGCCTGGGTCCAGCGCTTGCATATGGCCCTGGAGGAAAACCGCTTCTGTCTCTACGCCCAGGAAATCGCTGCGCTGGGCCCGGGTGATCATGGCGGCGGGCATATAGAAATCCTGCTGCGTCTGCATGACGAAGCCGGGCGGATGATCCTGCCGGACAGCTTCATTCCCGCAGCGGAACGCTATGGCCTGATGACCTCCCTGGACCGCTGGGTAGTGGAAAATGTCTTCAAAATCATCCGTCAATGCCTGAATGAGTCGCGAAAGGGGCCCATGGCCATGTGTGCGATTAATCTGTCAGGCACTACTATAGGAGATCAGGCATTCCTCGACTTCCTGCGTAAACAGTTCGTCGCCTACTCGATTCCTCCGGAAATGATTTGTTTTGAAATTACAGAAACCAGCGCTATTTCGAATTTAGGCAGTGCGATCCGGTTTATCAACGAACTCAAGAGCTTGGGTTGTTATTTCTCGCTGGATGACTTTTGCGCCGGAATGTCTTCATTCGCTTACCTGAAACATTTACCTGTAGACTTCCTGAAGATCGATGGGAGTTTCGTAAAGGATATGCTGGACGACCCGATTAACCGTGCAATGGTCGAAGTGATCAATCATATCGGCCACGTCATGGGTAAGCGTACTATTGCCGAGTTTGTTGAGACCGCCCAGATCGAGCAGGCATTGCTGGAAATCGGCGTGGATTACGCTCAAGGGTATGAGATCGAACGCCCGCAATTGTTTACCTGTGAGACTTTGCAATGTAGGCCGGCCCGGCCCCGGCCGCTGTTATTCAAGGCCCCCGGCACGTTCCGCTGAACCTCTTGTTGATCCAGAAAATCACAATCAAAAGGAGCCCCGACAGTGATCGACACATTCAACCGAACAGGCCCGCTCATGGACGCTCAAAGCTATCCGCAATGGGCACAACAGCTCATTACCGATTGCAGCGAGAGCAAACGCCGGGTTGTCGAACATGAGCTGTATCAACGAATGCGTGACAACAAGCTCAGCGCCAAAACCATGCGCCACTACCTCATCGGTGGTTGGCCGGTCGTTGAACAGTTCGCCTTATACATGGGGCAAAACCTCACCAAGACCCGCTTTGCCCGCCATCCCGGTGAGGACATGGCGCGTCGCTGGCTGATGCGCAACATTCGTGTAGAACTCAATCATGCCGATTACTGGGTGAACTGGAGCGCCGCCCATGGCGTGACTCTGGAAGATCTGCAAGCGCAGCATGTGCCGCCCGAGCTCCATGCATTGAGCCACTGGTGCTGGCACACCAGCTCGTCGGACTCGCTGATCGTGGCAATCGCGGCGACCAACTATGCCATCGAGGGGGCGACCGGGGAGTGGTCGGCGTTGGTGTGTTCCAGCGGCGTCTACGCGGCAGCTTTTGCCGAGGAAGACCGCAAACGGGCCATGAAATGGCTGAAGATGCACGCCCAGTACGACGATGCCCACCCTTGGGAAGCCTTGGAAATCATCTGTACCCTGGCGGGCATGAATCCGAGCAAGGCCCTGCAAGCGGAGCTGCGTCAGGCCGTGTGCAAGAGCTACGACTACATGTACCTGTTCCTGGAACGCTGCATGCAACTGGAACATTCGGAGTCTGTCGAGAAATCTTCATCTGCCCGTGAGCGCTTGGCGCTGGCCGAAAGCTGATTTCTGCTGCTACACATAGCCAACAATGTGGGAGCCAGTCTGCCCGCGAAGAGGTCTGGACAGTCAACGCAGAGGTTGACTGCCAGATCATCATCGCGAGTGGGCTCGCTCTCACTTTTTTGTTGGCTTCGATATTCATACCCCCCACCAACCCCCTGTGGGAGCGAGCCTGCTCGCGATAGCGGTGGTTCAGCTTGTGAAGATGTTGAATGTGCTGCGCTCGCTTGGTTTGTTTCAACCCGCCATCGCCAGCCGATTTCGTCCTTCGCGCTTGGCCACGTACAGCGCGCTGTCGGCCCGACGCAGCAGGCTTTCAGCTGATTCGCCCGGCAGCAATGTTGCGCAACCCAAGCTCACCGTCAGTTCAATCCTTGCGCCTTCGGCAAAATAATCCTGCACCTGAGCGGCATAGCGCAGTCGTTCACCGATCATGGCCGCGGCGTCCCGGCTGGTGTTGGAGAGCAGGATCAGAAACTCTTCTCCGCCGAACCTGAACACCATGTCCACATTGCGCAGTTGACTCTTGATCGACTCGGCAACGGCTTTGAGCACCTCGTCGCCGACACCGTGCCCATGGTTGTCGTTGATGTGCTTGAAATGATCGATGTCGAGCATCAGGAGCGACAATGGATGCAAATGACGCCTGGCCATGTCGATTTCGCGCACCAGGGTCTGGTCCATGGCGATGCGGTTACCGGTGCCGGTCAGCGGGTCGCGCAGGGCGCTCTGTGTAGCGGCACGGTAGAGCAGGGCATTGCGCAGCGGGTACAACAGCGTCGAGAGTAGCGACTCGAGGTCGCTCTGTTCCGACTCGGCGAAGCGTTGATTGCGACGGAATACCACTTCGCCCAAGTGTTCGCCGTCATGGCTGAGGGTGTAGCTGAGGATGTGATGCCCACGCTGCCCGAACTCCAGACGCAGATCGCTGGGTTTGTGCTGATAAGCCAACGCATCCAGGGGCACCAGTCGCTGAACTTCCCGGAAAAACAGACCCAGGATTCGTTGCGGCTCCAGGCTGGTCTGCAATTGTTGGCCCAGGTGCTGACGCAATTGCGAAAGGTTGACGGACCGCACCACGAGCGGCATCGCCTGGCCGAAGCCCAGGCGCTGCAGTTTGGCGCTGTCGAAGTCAATCGCGTTCATCTGGGTGGGCGTTTTCATATGGCGTGAGCCCCTAAGCTAAATCTGTCCTGACAGGCTGGGTGAGGCGGCTTTAGGCTGCGCGTCGTACTGTTCCTTCAGTCCCGTAGGACATCTGATTTGAGTTTAGTCCGCTTCCCTGTCAGGCGTAAATCTCGTCCCAGCGTCCCGTTCCCGCCGAACATGGCGTGTTTGAGGGTATTTAGAGCGAAAGTCGTGCCATTCAGTTCATTAGAATAAAAACAGGTTAGGAATCAATGAATTGACAGTAAATTGTGAGTGTCCTGTGGTCTTTTTGGGCGACATGGGCTTGGCGGTTTGTCTGGTTGGGCGCCGCAGAAGGCGGCGTCGCGACGGTAAATCGTCGCGGCGTGGGGCAGCGCAATTATTGTGCGTTGAAGGCTTGGCCGTTGATGCCGGTGCTGTCCGGCCCCATGAGGTACAGGTAGACCGGCATGATTTCTTCAGGCGTCGGATTGTTGAGCGGGTTTTCCCCCGGATAGGCCTGGGCGCGCATGCTGGTGCGGGTCGCGCCGGGGTTGATGCTGTTGGCACGTACCGGTGCGACGGTGTCGACTTCGTCGGCCAGCGTCTGCATCAGCCCCTCGGTGGCGAACTTGGACACGCCGTAAGCGCCCCAGTAGGCCCGGCCCTTGCGCCCGACGCTGCTGGAGGTGAACACCACGCTCGCATCCTTGGACAGCTTGAGCAGCGGCAGCAAGGTGCTGGTGAGCATGAACATGGCGTTGACGTTTACTTGCATCACCCGCATGAAATTCTCGCCGGACAACTGTTCCAGCGGCGTGCGTGGGCCGATGATCGAGGCGTTGTGCAGCAGCCCGTCCAGATGACCGAATTCGGTTTCGATCATGGCCGCCAGCTCATCGTATTGATGGGGCAGGGCGGTTTCGAGGTTGAACGGAATCACCGCCGGCTGGGGATGGCCAGCCGCTTCGATCTCGTCATAGACCTGTGTCAGGTTGGCTTCGGTCTTGCCTAGCAGCAACACGGTTGCACCATGGGCGGCGTAGGCTTTGGCCGCAGCGGCACCAATCCCGCGACCGGCGCCGGTGATCAGAATGACCCGGCCGTTGAGCAGGTCGGGACGGGCGGAATAATCAAACATAAAAAACCTCAACAATTAAAGCAGCACAGTACCTGTGGCACAGGGCTGTCATGGCAAGTGAGCTTTTTGTGGCGAGGGAGCTTGCTCCCGCTGGATCGCGAAGCGGTCCCTGAGTCAGCAGGCGACGGCTTCGCCGCCGAGCGGGAGCAAGCTCCCTCGCCACAAGAGCGTTAGCGCCGATTCGGTCAGCTCAGCAACCGCATAACGCGTTATCCAGCACTTTGCGCAGCTCCGAGGGATGATCGATGACCACATCCGCACCCCAATGCCTGGGGTTGTCGTCCGGGTGGATGTAGCCGTAGGTCACCGCGCAGGTCTTGGTGCCGGCGCTGCGACCAGACGCGATGTCTCGCAGGTCGTCTCCCACGAACAGTACGCTGGCCGGGTCCAGGTCGAGCATCTTGCATGCCAGGGTCAGCGGCTCCGGGTCCGGCTTGCTGTTTTTCACATGGTCAGGGCAGATCAGCACCTTCGAACGCTCGGCCAGGCCCAACTGCTGCATGATCGGCTCGGCGAAGCGCAGCGGTTTGTTGGTGACCACGCCCCAGATCAGGTTGGCCGCCTCAATGTCGGCCAGCACTTGGGCCATGCCGTCGAACAGGTGGCTGTGGACCGCGCAACCCTTGAGGTAGCGGTCGAGGAACTCCAGGCGCAGTTCCTCGAAGCCCGGTGATTCCGGGTCCATGGAAAAGGTTACCGCGACCATTGCCCGGGCTCCGCCGGAAATCTCGTCGCGAATGTGCTGTGTGTTCATCGGTGGCAAGCCACGGTCAGCGCGCATGGCCTGGCAGATGGCGATGAAGTCCGGCGCGGTGTCGAGCAGCGTGCCGTCCATGTCGAATAGAATCGCCTTGAGACGCATCGACTTACTCCTCGCGCAGGGTCTGGATCATGTAGTTGACGTCAACGTCGGCGGCCAGCTTGTAGTGCTTGGTCAGCGGGTTGTAGGTCAGGCCGATGATGTCCTTGACGGTCAGCCCGGCCATGCGGCTCCAGGCGCCCAGCTCCGAAGGCCGGATGAATTTCTTGAAGTCATGGGTGCCGCGCGGCAGCAGCTTCATGATGTATTCGGCGCCGATGATGGCGAACAGGTACGCCTTGGGGTTGCGGTTGATGGTGGAGAAGAACACCTGGCCGCCAGGCTTGACCATGTGGAAGCAGGCGCGGATGACCGATGACGGATCCGGCACGTGTTCGAGCATTTCCAGGCAAGTGACCACGTCGAATTGCTCAGGCATTTCCTCGGCCAGGGCTTCGGCGGTGATCTGCCGGTATTCCACGCTGACGCCGGATTCCAATTGATGCAGTTGCGCAACCGCCAGCGGCGCCTCGCCCATGTCGATGCCCATCACCGTCGCGCCGCGCTGCGCCATGGCTTCGCTGAGGATGCCGCCGCCACAGCCGACGTCGAGCACCTTCTTGCCGGCCAGGTTGACCCGTTCGTCAATCCAGTTGACCCGCAGCGGGTTGATGTCATGCAGCGGTTTGAATTCGCTTTCACGGTCCCACCAGCGATGGGCCAGGGCTTCGAATTTGGCGATTTCGGCGTGGTCGACGTTGCTCATGTGCAGATCCTCGAAAAACTTGAAAAATCGTGTACCCCGAGCCGTGGCTCCAGGGGTGTGGTTATTCGTTGTGGCCGCTGATGCGGCGACCCCAGGCCTGGGCTGTGGTGGTCAGGTGCGACTCGTCCAGGCGGGTCAGCCGGCCATCTTCCAGCAACGGCTTGCCGGCCACCCACAGGTGCTTCACGCAATCGCGGCCCGTGGCGTAGATCAGTTGCGACACTGGGTCGTAGACCGGCTGCTGCGCCAGGCCCGACAGGTCAAAGGCCACCAGGTCGGCGGCCTTGCCGACTTCCAGCGAGCCGATCGTCGCTTCGATGCCCAGCGCGCGGGCGCCATTGAGCGTGGCCATGCGCAACGCACGGTGAGCGTCCAGGGCCGTGGCCGAACCGGCGACGGCCTTGGCCAGCAGCGCGGCGGTGCGGGTTTCACCGAGCAGGTCTAGGTCGTTGTTGCTCGCCGCGCCATCGGTGCCGATCGCCACATTGACCCCAGCCTGCCACAAGCGCTCTACCGGGCAGAAACCGCTGGCCAGCTTCAGATTCGATTCCGGGCAATGGATCACGCTGCAATTGCTTTCTACCAGCAAAGCCTGGTCTTCATCGCTGACTTGGGTCATGTGCACGGCCTGAAAGCGCGGCCCCAGAAGACCCAGCCGCCCCAATCGGGCCATTGGCCGCTCACCGGTGTTATCCACAGCCTGCTGCACTTCGAAGGCGGTTTCGTGAACATGCATATGAATGGCGGCGTCGAGCTCCTCGGCGATCACACGGATTTTCTCCAGGTTCTCGTCGCCCACGGTGTAGGGCGCATGCGGGCCGAATGCAACTTTGATCCGTGGATGGTGCTTGAGGTCGCCAAACAATTCGATGCCCTGACGAATGGCTTCGTCAGCACTGGCGGCACCGGGGATCGGGAAATCCAGGATTGGAATGGCGATTTGCGCGCGAATGCCGCTGTTATGGACGCGTTCGCTGGCAACCTTGGGGTAGAAATACATGTCAGAGAAACACGTGATGCCGCCCTTGATCTGCTCGGCGATCGCCAGGTCGGTGCCGTCGCGTACGAAATCTTCATCGACCCACTTGGCTTCGGCCGGCCAGATGTGTTGCTCGAGCCAGGTCATCAAGGGCAGATCGTCGGCCAGGCCACGGAACAGCGTCATTGCCGCATGGCCGTGGGCGTTGACCAGGCCTGGGCTGAGCAGCATGCCCGGCAATTCGCGGACCTGGGTGGCGTCACACTTCAGGGCTTCTGCCCGCGGGCCGATGAAGACGATGCAACCGTCGCGAATGCCCAGGCCATGATCCTTGAGCACCACGCCGGCGGGTTCGACAGGCACCAACCAGGTCGGCAGCAATAATAAGTCGAGCGCAACGGCAGGCTTGGGCATCGTGGAACGGTTCCATGGGTTATAAGGGATGGCGAAGTATACCCGAGCGTCTTCGCGGAGGGATCGCTATAATCGGCGGCTTTGTTCATGAGTGCGGGGTGTGGGATGCGCGATCGACTGTTGGCTGCGGAGAAAGTGAAAGCCATCGATTGGCGGGATGGCGCCCTGTATCTGCTGGATCAGCGTATTTTGCCGTTCGAGGAAAACTGGATCGCCTACACCAGTGCCGCTGGTGTGGCCGAGGCTATTCGCTCGATGGTGGTACGTGGCGCACCGGCCATCGGCATCAGTGCGGCCTATGGCGTGGTGCTGGCAGCGCGGGCGAGGGTGGCCGAGGGCGGTGACTGGCAAGCGGCCCTGGAAGCCGATTTTGCTTTATTGGCCGATTCCCGGCCGACAGCGGTGAACCTGTTCTGGGCGCTGGACAGGATGCGCGACCGGCTGGGGCGTTTGAAAGAACATGCCGAGCCGCTGGCTGTCCTTGAGGCTGAAGCTGTCGCAATCCATGAAAGCGACCGAGAGGCCAACCTGACCATGGCCCAGCTCGGCGTCGACCTGATCCGCAAGCATCAGGGCAACGCCCAGGCTATCCTGACCCACTGCAATACCGGCGCCCTGGCCACCGGCGGCTTCGGTACGGCCCTGGGGGTGATCCGCGGTGCGTTCCTCGAAGGCATGGTCGAACGGGTTTATGCCGATGAAACCCGTCCGTGGCTGCAGGGGTCGCGCCTGACCGCGTGGGAGCTGGCCAACGAAGGCATTCCGGTAACCCTCAACGCCGATTCCGCCGCGGCCCACATCATGAAAACCAAGGGTGTGACCTGGGTGATCGTGGGTGCCGACCGCATCACTGCCAATGGCGACGTGGCGAATAAGATCGGCACCTATCAACTGGCGGTCTGCGCCATGCACCACGGCGTACGCTTCATGGTGGTGGCGCCGAGTTCGACCATCGACATGAGCCTGGCCAGCGGTGACGACATCCCGATTGAAGAGCGCGACGGACGCGAGCTGCTGGAAGTTGGCGGCAAACGGGTCGGAGCGGATGTAGACGCCTTCAACCCGGTGTTCGACGTCACTCCGGCGGACCTGATCGACGTCATCGTCACGGAAAAGGGCATCGTCGAGCGCCCGGATACCGCGAAGCTGGCGCAGTTGATGTGCCGCAAGCGGTTGCATTGAGACAGTTGTCGTCAGATATATCGCTATCGCGAGCAGGCTCGCTCCCACATTGGATCGGTGTTGTGTCCTAAATCTCAGGCATACAAAAATCCCCTGTGGGTGCGAGCCTGCTCGCGATTAGGTCCGAAAAGTCAACAAAGACCTTGCATTTTCCACCCAATTCTTCATTCGCAGCGCCTCTGAGCCCCTCTGGTCCAATATCAGCCTGTCACCGGTCAACTAACTACGCACCATGCGCATCAGGGGGATAGGTGCGTGGCGGCTCTTGTGATAACATCCGGCGGTTTCCAAGGCCGCCTCGCGAGGTGGCCTTTACTGCGCAGATCCAAGGCATAACTCGTTGATTTGTCGTAAGTCGCTGCACGGCATTTGTTCTGCAGCGGCGAGCTTCGTTCGTCCCATCTGGATGTGACGAGGTTTCACCAGAAAAAGGAATCAGGCTTCTCATGGGCGAACTGGCCAAAGAAATCCTCCCGGTCAATATCGAAGACGAGCTGAAACAGTCCTACCTCGACTACGCAATGAGCGTAATCGTCGGGCGGGCGCTGCCGGATGCGCGCGATGGCTTGAAGCCCGTGCACCGGCGCGTGCTGTTCGCGATGAGCGAGCTGGGCAACGACTTCAACAAGCCGTACAAGAAATCCGCCCGTGTCGTCGGCGACGTGATCGGTAAGTATCACCCCCACGGTGACACCGCCGTGTACGACACCATTGTGCGGATGGCGCAGCCATTCTCCCTGCGCTACCTGCTGGTAGATGGCCAGGGCAACTTCGGTTCGGTGGACGGCGACAACGCCGCGGCCATGCGATACACCGAAGTGCGCATGACCAAGCTGGCCCACGAACTGCTGGCCGACTTGCATAAAGAAACCGTGGATTGGGTGCCGAACTACGACGGCACCGAAATGATCCCGGCGGTCATGCCGACCCGTATCCCGAACCTGCTGGTCAACGGCTCCAGCGGTATCGCCGTGGGCATGGCGACCAACATCCCGCCGCACAACCTCGGTGAAGTCATCGACGGTTGCCTGGCCCTCATCGACAATCCCGAGCTGACCGTCGATGAGCTGATGCAGTACATCCCGGGCCCGGACTTCCCGACTGCCGCGATCATCAACGGTCGCGCCGGTATCATCGAAGCCTACCGCACTGGCCGTGGCCGTATTTATATGCGCGCCCGTTCGACCATCGAAGACATCGACAAGGTCGGTGGCCGCCAGCAGATCGTCATCACCGAACTTCCGTACCAGCTGAACAAGGCCCGTCTGATCGAGAAGATCGCCGAGCTGGTCAAGGAGAAGAAGCTCGAAGGCATCACCGAGCTGCGGGACGAGTCCGACAAGGACGGCATGCGCGTCGTGATCGAGCTGCGCCGTGGCGAAGTGCCCGAGGTGATCCTCAACAACCTCTACGCCCAGACCCAGTTGCAAGCGGTGTTCGGCATCAACATCGTGGCGCTGATCGACGGTCGTCCGCGGATCCTGAACCTCAAGGACCTGCTGGAAGCCTTCGTGCGTCACCGTCGCGAAGTGGTTACCCGTCGCACCGTATTCGAGCTGCGCAAGGCGCGCGAGCGTGGCCACATCCTTGAAGGTCAGGCCGTTGCCCTGTCGAACATCGACCCGGTCATCGCCCTGATCAAGGCCTCGCCAACGCCGTCGGAAGCCAAGGAAGCGCTGATCAGCACGCCTTGGGAATCCACCGCGGTGGTGGCGATGGTCGAACGTGCCGGCGCCGACTCGTGCCGTCCGGAAAACCTCGACCCGCAATACGGCCTGCGCGAGGGCAAGTACTTCCTGTCCCCGGAACAGGCGCAAGCCATCCTGGAACTGCGTCTGCACCGTCTGACCGGCCTGGAACACGAGAAGCTGCTGGCCGAGTACCAGGAGATCCTCAACCAGATCGGCGAGCTGATCCGCATCCTCAACAGCGCCACGCGCCTGATGGAAGTGATCCGCGAAGAACTGGAAGTCATCCGTGCCGAATACGGCGACGTGCGCCGTACCGAGATCCTCGACGCACGCCTGGACCTGACCCTGGGTGACATGATCCCGGAAGAAGAGCGCGTGGTGACCATTTCCCACGGCGGCTACGCCAAGACCCAGCCGCTGGCGGCCTACCAGGCGCAGCGTCGCGGCGGCAAAGGCAAGTCGGCTACAGGCGTCAAGGACGAGGACTACATCGCTCACCTGCTGGTCGCCAACAGTCACACCACGCTGTTGCTGTTCTCCAGCAAAGGCAAGGTGTACTGGCTCAAGACCTATGAAATCCCCGAAGCGTCCCGTGCCGCCCGCGGTCGTCCGCTGGTCAACCTGCTGCCGCTGGACGATGGTGAATACATCACCACCATGCTGCCGGTGGAGGAATACACCGAAGGTCACTACATCTTCATGGCGACTGCCAATGGCACCGTGAAGAAGACCCCGCTGGAATCCTTCAGTCGTCAGCGCAGCGTCGGCCTGATTGCCCTGGAACTGGACGAAGGCGACGTGCTGATTTCGGCCGCCATCACCGATGGCGAGCGTGAAGTCATGCTGTTCTCCGACGGCGGCAAGGTCACCCGCTTCAAGGAATCCGACGTTCGCGCCATGGGCCGTACCGCCCGCGGTGTGCGCGGCATGCGTCTGCCGGAAGGCCAGAAGCTGATTTCCATGCTGATCCCCGAAGAAGGCAGCCAGATCCTCACCGCTTCGGCGCGTGGTTATGGCAAGCGCACGGCCATCAGCGAGTTCCCTGAGTACAAGCGTGGCGGCCAGGGCGTGATCGCCATGGTCAGCAACGACCGTAACGGTCGTCTGGTTGGCGCTGTCCAGGTGCTCGATGGCGAAGAGATCATGCTGATCTCCGACCAGGGCACCCTGGTACGTACGCGGGTCGACGAAGTGTCGAGCCTGGGCCGTAACACCCAGGGTGTGACCCTGATCAAACTGGCCAGCGACGAAACGCTGGTGGGGCTTGAGCGGGTCCAGGAGCCATCGGAAGTCGAAGGCGAGGAGCTGGAAGGTGAGGAAGGCGAGGCGTTCGACGGCACCCTCGGTGCTGATGTCGACGACATGACCGGCGACCAACCGCTTGACGCCGCCGCAGACGAAGAAGAACCGCAGGACTAAGCGGACACGCAGGGGGCGGATGAAGATTCGCCCCCTTGTTGTTTGTCCCTTTTGAAATTTCGTATCAAATTGCAGCTTTGTGAGAGCAAGGCTTGTGTGGGAGCAAGCCTTGCTCCCACACCCTAGGTCCACAGTGCGCACCACCTGATACCGTATTAATTGCGTGAACCCCCAGATCAGAGCGAGATTGGATGTGAGCAAGAGAGCCTATAACTTCTGTGCCGGCCCGGCGGCGCTTCCTGAAGCGGTCCTGAAGCGTGCCCAAGGTGAACTTCTCGACTGGCATGGCAAGGGCCTGTCCGTCATGGAAATGAGCCATCGCAGCGATGAGTTCGTGTCCATTGCCACCAAGGCCGAGCAGGACCTGCGTGATCTGCTGAACATTCCGTCCAATTACAAGGTGCTGTTCCTGCAGGGCGGCGCCAGCCAGCAATTCGCCCAGATCCCGCTGAACCTGCTGCCGGAAAGCGGCAAGGCCGATTACATCGACACCGGCATCTGGTCGCAGAAAGCCATCGAAGAAGCCTCGCGTTATGGCCACGTCAACGTTGCCGCCACCGCCAAGCCCTACGATTATTTTGCCATTCCCGGCCAGAACGAATGGAGCCTGTCCAAGGACGCGGCCTACGTTCACTACGCGCCGAACGAAACCATCGGCGGCCTGGAATTCAACTGGATCCCGGAAACCGGCGACGTGCCATTGGTGGCCGACATGTCCTCGGACATCCTCTCGCGCCCGGTGGATATCTCCCGTTTCGGCATGATCTACGCCGGCGCCCAGAAGAACATCGGCCCGAGCGGCATCCTGGTCAACATCATTCGTGAAGACTTGCTGGGTCGCGCCCGTTCCCTGTGCCCGACCATGCTCAACTACAAGGTCGCGGCCGACAACGGCTCGATGTACAACACCCCGCCGACCCTGGCCTGGTACCTGTCTGGCCTCGTGTTCGAATGGCTCAAGGAGCAGGGCGGTGTCGAAGCCATTGGCAAGCTCAATGACGTGAAGCAGCGCACGCTCTATGACTTCATCGACGCCAGCGGCCTTTACAGCAACCCGATCAACAAGTCCGACCGTTCGTGGATGAACGTGCCGTTCCGCCTGGCCGACGACCGTCTCGACAAGCCATTCCTGGCCGGTGCCGACGAGCGTGGGCTGCTGAACCTCAAGGGGCACCGTTCGGTAGGCGGCATGCGTGCTTCCATCTACAACGCCGTCGACATCAACGCGGTCAACGCGCTGATTTCCTACATGGCAGAGTTCGAGAAGGAACATGGCTGATGGCTGAGCAAGAACTCAAGGCACTGCGCCTGCGCATCGACGCCCTGGACGAAAAGGTCCTGGAACTGATCAGTGAGCGTGCGCGCTGCGCTCAGGAAGTGGCACGGGTGAAAATGTCCTCCCTGGCCGAAGGCGAAGTGCCGGTGTTCTATCGCCCTGAGCGTGAGGCGCAGGTACTCAAGCGTGTCATGGAACGCAACAAGGGGCCGCTGGGCAATGAAGAGATGGCGCGGCTGTTCCGCGAAATCATGTCTTCATGCCTGGCCCTCGAGCAGCCGCTGAAAGTCGCCTACCTGGGGCCGGAAGGTACCTTCACCCAGGCCGCCGCCATGAAGCATTTTGGCCATGCCGTGATCAGCAAGCCGATGGCGGCCATCGACGAAGTTTTCCGCGAAGTGGTGGCCGGCGCGGTGAATTTTGGCGTGGTGCCGGTGGAAAACTCCACCGAAGGCGCGGTCAACCACACGTTGGACAGTTTCCTTGAGCATGACATGGTGATCTGCGGTGAAGTCGAGCTGCGTATCCACCATCACTTGCTGGTGGGCGAGAGCACCAAGACCGACAGCATCAGCCGGATCTATTCCCATGCCCAGTCCCTGGCCCAGTGCCGTAAGTGGCTGGATGCGCATTACCCGAATGTCGAGCGCGTGGCGGTGTCGAGCAACGCCGAAGCGGCCAAGCGGGTCAAGGGTGAGTGGAACTCGGCGGCGATTGCTGGTGACATGGCGGCCGGCCTCTACGGGCTGACTCGCCTGGCCGAGAAAATCGAAGATCGCCCGGACAACTCCACGCGGTTCCTGATCATCGGCAGCCAGGAAGCACCGCCGACCGGCGACGACAAGACCTCGATCATCGTCTCCATGAGCAACAAGCCCGGTGCGCTCCATGAGCTGCTGGTGCCGTTCCACGATAACGGTATCGATCTGACACGGATCGAGACCCGTCCGTCGCGCAGCGGTAAATGGACCTACGTGTTCTTCATCGATTTCGTCGGCCACCACCGCGATCCGTTGGTAAAAGGTGTGCTGGAGAAAATCAGTCAGGAAGCAGTGGCACTCAAGGTGCTGGGTTCCTACCCCAAAGCAGTTCTTTAAGGGCGGATAGCAAATGAGTGGCAACTTCCTCGCTCTGGCACAGCCGGGCGTGCAACAACTCTCGCCTTACGTTCCGGGCAAGCCCGTGGACGAACTGGCCCGTGAGCTGGACCTGGACCCGGCCAGCATCGTCAAGCTGGCGAGCAATGAAAACCCGCTGGGTGCGAGCCCCAAGGCGCTGGCGGCGATTCGTGATGAGTTGGCAGAGCTGACCCGTTATCCCGACGGCAACGGTTTTGCGCTCAAGAGCTTGCTGGCCGAGCGCTGTGGCGTCGAGCTGAGCCAGGTCACCCTGGGCAACGGCTCCAACGACATTCTCGAGTTGGTGGCGCGTGCCTACCTGGCGCCGGGCCTCAACGCCGTGTTCAGCGAACACGCGTTTGCGGTCTACCCGATCGCCACTCAGGCCGTCGGAGCCGACGCCCGTGTGGTCCCGGCCAAGGACTGGGGGCACGATCTACCGGCCATGTTGGCCGCCATCGACGCCAACACCCGCGTGGTCTTTATCGCCAACCCGAACAACCCGACCGGCACCTGGTTCGGCGCCCAGGCGCTGGACGACTTCCTGCAGGACGTGCCTGCGCACGTGCTGGTGGTGCTGGACGAGGCGTACATCGAGTACGCCGAAGGCAGCGACTTGCCCGATGGCCTGGACTTCCTCGCAGCCTATCCAAACCTGCTGGTTTCGCGCACCTTCTCCAAGGCCTATGGCCTGGCGTCGCTGCGGGTCGGTTACGGCTTGTCCAGCGCCGTGGTGGCCGATGTGCTGAACCGCGTGCGTCAGCCGTTCAATGTCAACAGCTTCGCCCTGGCCGCCGCCTGCGCCGCGTTGCAGGATGACGCCTACCTGGCTGAAAGTCGTCGCTTGAACGAGGCCGGCATGCAGCAGCTGGAAGCCGGGTTCCGTGAGTTGGGCCTGGGCTGGATCCCGTCGAAAGGCAATTTCATCTGCGTCGACATCGGGCGTGTCGCGGCGCCGGTGTTCCAGGGCTTGCTGCGCGAAGGCATGATCGTGCGTCCAGTGGCTAATTACGGCATGCCGAACCACCTGCGCATCACCATTGGTCTGCCATCGGAAAACAGCCGTTTCCTGGAGGCGTTGAGCAAGGTTCTGGCTCGTGGTTGATGTCACTTCGCTGCAACCTGCCGCGCCTATGATCGGTCGCCTGGTGGTGGTCGGCCTGGGACTGATCGGTGGTTCGTTTGCCAAGGGCCTGCGCGAAAGCGGTCTGTGTCGTGAGGTGGTTGGCATCGATCTGGATCCGCAGTCGCGCAAGCTGGCGGTGGAGCTGGGCGTGGTGGATCGCTGCGAAGATGACCTGGCTATCGCTTGCCAGGGCGCGGACGTGATCCAACTGGCGGTGCCGATCCTGGCCATGGAAAAACTGCTGGCGCGCCTGGCGACCATGAACTTGGGGCAAGCGATTCTCACGGATGTCGGCAGTGCCAAGGGCAATGTCGTGCGCGCGGCCGTCCAGGCTTTTGGTGGAATGCCGGCGCGCTTTGTGCCCGGTCATCCGATTGCCGGCTCCGAGCAGAGCGGGGTGGAAGCCTCCAACGCCGAACTGTTTCGTCGCCACAAAGTGATATTGACGCCGCTGGAGCAGACCGACCCCGCTGCGCTGGCGGTGGTGGACCGTCTGTGGCGCGAACTGGGCGCCGATGTCGAGCACATGCAGGTCGAGCGTCACGATGAAGTATTGGCCGCCACCAGCCATTTGCCACACCTGTTGGCGTTCGGCTTGGTGGATTCATTGGCCAAACGCAATGAAAATCTTGAGATCTTCCGTTACGCTGCCGGCGGTTTCCGCGATTTCACGAGAATCGCCGGTAGCGACCCGGTCATGTGGCACGACATCTTCCTCGCCAACCGCGAAGCTGTCCTGCGCACACTCGATACATTTCGCAGCGACCTCGACGCCTTGCGCGACGCGGTCGATGCAGGGGACGGGCACCAATTGCTGGGCGTTTTCACGCGCGCCAGGGTTGCCCGCGAGCATTTCAGTAAAATCCTGGCCCGTCGGGCCTATGTGGACGCTATGAACTCCAACGATCTGATTTTCCTGGCACAACCTGGTGGCTCCCTGAGTGGGCGTATTCGTGTACCGGGCGATAAATCGATTTCCCACCGCTCGATCATGCTCGGCTCTTTGGCCGAAGGCGTGACCGAGGTGGAAGGTTTCCTTGAGGGCGAAGACGCCCTGGCGACGCTGCAAGCGTTTCGCGACATGGGGGTGGTCATCGAAGGCCCGCACCACGGTCGCGTGACCATCCATGGCGTCGGCCTGCACGGCCTCAAACCCGCCCCGGGCCCGATCTACCTGGGCAACTCCGGCACCTCGATGCGCCTGTTGTCCGGCCTGCTGGCCGCCCAAGACTTCGACAGCACCCTGACCGGTGACGCGTCGCTGTCCAAGCGCCCGATGAATCGCGTGGCCACCCCGCTGCGGGAAATGGGCGCGGTCATCGAGACCGCCGCCGACGGTCGCCCGCCGATGGTCATTCGCGGTGGTAACAAGCTCAAGGGCCTGACTTACACCATGCCAATGGCCAGCGCCCAGGTGAAATCCTGCCTGCTGCTGGCCGGCCTCTATGCCGAAGGCAAGACCACTGTCACCGAGCCGGCCCCGACCCGTGACCACACCGAGCGCATGCTGCGCGGCTTCGGCTACCCGGTCACGGTCAATGGCGCGACGGCCGCCGTCGAGTCCGGCAGTAAATTGACCGCGACCCACATCGAAGTGCCGGGTGATATCTCATCCTCGGCGTTCTTCCTGGTGGCCGCGTCGATCGCCGAAGGCTCCGACCTGGTGCTCGAGCATGTCGGCATCAACCCGACCCGTACCGGCGTGATCGACATCCTGCGTCTGATGGGCGCTGATATCACCTTGGAAAACCAGCGTGAAGTGGGCGGCGAGCCGGTGGCAGACCTGCGCGTACGAGCGGCTAAGCTCAAGGGTATCGACATTCCCGAGGCGCTGGTTCCGCTGGCCATCGACGAGTTCCCGGTGCTGTTCGTGGCCGCTGCATGTGCAGAGGGACGCACCGTGTTGACTGGCGCCGAAGAGCTGCGGGTCAAGGAGTCGGACCGCATCCAGGTGATGGCGGACGGCCTGTTGGCGCTGGGCGTCAAATGCCAGCCGACGCCGGACGGCATCATCATCGACGGCGGCCAGATCGGCGGCGGTGAAGTCCATGGCCACGGTGACCACCGCATCGCCATGGCCTTCAGTGTTGCGTCTTTGCGCGCCAGTGCGCCGATTCGCATCCATGATTGCGCCAACGTCGCGACGTCGTTCCCGAACTTCCTCGCGCTGTGCGCGCAGGTCGGTATTCGAGTAGCACAAGAGGCACAGTCGTGAACATCAAGGCACCGGTCATCACCATCGATGGCCCGAGCGGCTCGGGCAAGGGCACCGTCGCCGGGATTCTGGCCAAGCAACTGGGCTGGAACCTGCTTGATTCCGGCGCCTTGTATCGTTTGCTGGCGTTCGCCGCCGCCAATCATGGCGTCGATCTGACCAACGAAGAGCTGCTCAAGGCGCTGGCCGCGCACTTGGACGTACAATTCATTGCGGCGACCGACGGTCAGCTGCAGCGCATCATTCTCGAAGGTGACGAAGTCAGCGATGTCATCCGCACCGAAAGTGTTGGCGCCGGGGCTTCCCAGGTTGCCGCGCTGCCAGCGGTGCGCGAGGCGTTGCTCCAGCGTCAGCGGGCATTTCAGGAGCCGCCGGGGCTGGTGGCCGATGGTCGCGACATGGGCACGGTGGTGTTTCCCGATGCGCCACTGAAGATCTTTCTCACCGCCAGCGCGGAGGAGCGGGCTCGCCGCCGATATTTGCAGTTGAAGGGCAAAGGCGAGGATGTTAGTCTGTCGAGTCTGCTAGATGAGATCCGTACACGCGATGAGCGTGATACCCAGCGCGCAGTAGCCCCGCTCAAGCCGGCGGCTGACGCGATACAGCTGGATTCCACGGAGTTGTCCATCGATCAGGTGTTGCAACGCATCATGAGCGAGATCGCCATTCGCGATATCGCCGGGTGACCAGGAAGCTGCGCAGGGGACCAGTCATAGTCCTGCGGCGCTTCTTTTATATGAAACTAACCCACACCGTCTGGGGTGTGGAGGCGGGCGTATTCTTCGCCCTAATCAACAGGAATTAAAATGAGCGAAAGCTTTGCGGAACTCTTTGAAGAAAGCCTGAAAACCCTGAACCTTCAGGCAGGCTCCATCATCACCGGTGTTATCGTTGATATCGATTACCAAGCTCGTTGGGTAACCGTTCACGCTGGTCTGAAGTCTGAAGCACTCATCCCGCTTGAGCAGTTCTACAACGACGCTGGCGAACTGAACATCAACGTCGGTGACGAAGTTCACGTTGCGCTGGACTCGGTTGAAGATGGCTTTGGTGAAACCAAGCTGTCCCGTGAAAAAGCCAAGCGCGCTGAATGCTGGATCGTTCTGGAAGCGGCTTTCGCAGCTGAGGAAGTGGTCAAGGGCGTTATCAACGGTAAGGTTAAAGGCGGCTTCACTGTCGACGTTAACGGCATCCGTGCGTTCCTGCCAGGTTCCCTGGTTGACGTCCGTCCAGTGCGCGACACCACGCACCTGGAAGGCAAAGAGCTGGAATTCAAGGTCATCAAGCTGGACCAGAAGCGCAACAACGTTGTCGTTTCCCGTCGCAGTGTCCTGGAAGCCGAGAACTCCGCCGAGCGTGAAGCTCTGCTGGAATCGCTGCAGGAAGGCCAACAGGTCAAAGGTATCGTCAAGAACCTCACCGATTACGGCGCATTCGTCGATCTGGGTGGCGTCGATGGCCTGCTGCACATCACCGACATGGCCTGGAAGCGTATCAAGCATCCTTCGGAAATCGTCAACGTTGGCGACGAGATCGATGTCAAGGTTCTGAAGTACGATCGCGAGCGCAATCGTGTTTCCCTGGGCCTCAAGCAACTGGGCGAAGATCCATGGGTTGCTATCAAAGCCCGTTACCCAGAAAGCACCCGCGTCACCGCTCGTGTTACCAACCTCACCGACTACGGCTGCTTCGCTGAGCTGGAAGAAGGCGTTGAAGGCCTGGTACACGTTTCCGAAATGGACTGGACCAACAAAAACATCCACCCTTCGAAAGTCGTACAAGTCGGCGACGAAGTGGAAGTTATGGTTCTGGACATCGACGAAGAGCGTCGTCGTATCTCCCTGGGCATCAAGCAGTGCAAATCTAACCCATGGGAAGATTTCTCTGGCCAGTTCAACAAGGGCGATAAAATCTCCGGCACCATCAAGTCGATCACCGATTTCGGTATCTTCATTGGTCTGGACGGCGGCATCGACGGCCTGGTTCACCTGTCCGACATCTCCTGGAACGAAGTGGGCGAAGAAGCCGTACGCCGTTTCAAGAAGGGCGACGAGCTGGACACCGTTATCCTGTCGGTTGACCCAGAGCGCGAGCGCATCTCCCTGGGTATCAAGCAACTGGAAAGCGATCCGTTCTCCGAGTACGTTCAAGAGAACGACAAAGGCGCAATCGTTAAGGGCATCGTGAAAGAAGTTGACGCTAAAGGCGCCATCATCACTCTGGCCGACGATATCGAAGCGACTCTGAAAGCCTCCGAAATCAGCCGTGACCGCGTTGAAGACGCGCGCAACGTTCTGAAAGAAGGCGAAGAAGTAGAAGCCAAGATCATCAGCGTTGACCGCAAGAGCCGCGTAATCCAGCTCTCGATCAAGTCGAAAGACGTTGAAGACGAGAAAGAAGCTATCCAGAGCCTGCGCGACAAGCCAGCTGCTTCGGATAACATCGCTGCTGGTCCTACCACTCTGGGCGACCTGTTGCGTGCACAAATGGAAAAACAGAACTAAGTTCTGTCAGACCATAGAAAAAGGGCGACTTCGGTCGCCCTTTTTTGTGCCTGCGATTTACTGCGTTTCCCTCCCTCAGTGGGCGGAGCTATCGACGGCAGCACGTATTCGCTGTGAAACCATAGCTTAACCAAACTGTCTTCTTTGTTAAGCAGATCGATTGCCTATTTAAAGGGTAGGCTTGGGCTTGAAGTAAGTTATCGGCCGCACCTCTTGCCTAAAGGATATGAATGAACAGACTTTTCCTTGTATTGGCCTTGCTGGCACTGGCGGGTTGTACCACAAGCGCCAAGACCCACGCAGTGCGTGGCGTCAGCGGCATCGAGATCGACTGCTCAGGGTTGGGTTCAGGCTGGGAGAAGTGTCGCAAGCGGGCTGTGAGAGAGTGCAAGGGGGCGGGCTACAAGGTGATTACCCGATCCGACGACGCGAAAGATGAAGACCAATACCCTTTCGGGTTTAATCCGGCGGGTTATCTGACCCGTACGATGTTGGTCATGTGTCGATAGCGGGGGATATTTGCGCTGCCTGTGTCCAGTCCTGAACAGGTTGTAAACCTATCCCGGGACTGGACGTTGCAACTGATGGGGCGGCAGGGGAGTCCCCGAGCTCCTCAGTCCGTGATGTTGTAGAAGTCCTTGTACCAACTCACGAACTGATGAATACCGCTTTCTATTGACGTGCTGGGGGCGTAGCCGGTATCAGCCTTCAGCTGGTCGACATCCGCGTAAGTATCTTCAACGTCCCCTGGCTGCAACGGCAATAGCTCCTTGTGAGTGGTTTTGCCCAGGGCATCTTCGATATGACTGATGTAGGTGAGCAATTCGACAGGTTGGCTATTCCCAATGTTGTAGATCTTCCATGGGGCTCGACTGGATGCAGGATCAGGCGTCAGTCCCGACCATTGGGTATTGGGCGCTGCAACCTGGTCGAGAACCTGCACTACGCCTTCGACAATGTCGTCGATATACGTAAAGTCGCGACGGTGTTTTCCGTAGTTGAAAATCTTTAACGGTTTGCCCTCAAGAATTGCCCTGACAAACAGGAACGGGGACATGTCCGGTCTTCCCCAAGGTCCGTATACCGTGAAAAAGCGCAACCCCGTGGTCGGCAATCCATAGAGATGACTATAGGAATGGGCCATCAGCTCATTGGCTTTTTTGGTCGCGGCGTAAAGCGATACGGGATGATCGACGTTGTCGTGTACGGAGAACGGCATACTCTCGTTTGCTCCATAGACAGAGCTGGACGAGGCATAGACCAGATGCTTGATTTGGCCATGGCGACAGCCTTCAAGCACATTCAAAAAGCCTACAAGGTTACTGTCGGCATACGCGTGGGGATTTTCCAGCGAATAGCGAACGCCTGCTTGTGCAGCAAGATGGACGACCTTGTCGAAACCTTCTTCGGCAAAAAGAGCCGCCATCGCATTACGGTCGCCAATATCCATGCGTATGAAGCGAAAGGCCTGGTGCGGAGTCAGCAGAGCGAGTCGGGCTTCTTTGAGGGAGACTTCATAGTAGTCATTCAAATTATCGATGCCGACCACTTCATCGCCGCGGGCAAGCAGCGACTGACTGACATGGAAGCCGATAAACCCGGCTGCGCCCGTCACGAGTACCTTCACAGCAGAGTTCCTTCCTTTTGCGGCACCGGCATGAGCGCGTCACCGCGACCTATGGCGTAATACATGAACCCGGCTTCTTTGGCGGCGGCCGGATCGAACAAGTTACGTCCGTCGATCAGCACCGGAAAATTAAGGCAGGTCTTGAGCCATTTGAAGTTCACGGTACGGAACTGCTTCCATTCCGTACAGATTACCAGCGCATCGGCGCCTTCCAGCGCCTGCTCACGATTGCTCACCAGTTTGAGGTCGCTGCGCTCACCGTAAATGCGGGATGTTTCATCCATTGCGGCAGGATCGAACGCCTGAACTTTGCCGCCCGCCGCCCAGATGGCTTCAATCAGATTGCGGCTTGGGGCTGCGCGCATATCATCCGTATTGGGTTTGAAGGAAAGCCCCCAAACTGCAATGGTTTTGTTGGCCAAGTCATGGTCGAAAGCATTGGAGAGCTTTTGGAACAGTACATTCTTTTGCCGGTTGTTCACCGATTCCACGGCGTTGAGCAATTCGGCTTCATAGCCGATTTCCTGCGCAGTGCGAGCCAGTGCCTGAACGTCTTTGGGAAAGCACGAGCCGCCATAACCGCAACCCGGGTAGATGAACTGGAAACCGATTCGCGGATCTGAACCGATACCCAGCCTGACGTCTTCAATATCTGCTCCTAAACGCTCTGCCATTTGCGCGATTTCGTTCATGAAACTGATCTTTGTCGCGAGCATCGCATTGGCTGCGTATTTGGTCAGTTCGGCGGAACGCACGTCCATGAAAATCAATTTGTCGCGATTACGACTGTACGGGACGTAACATTCGCGCATGACCGTCCTGACCTCTTCGGAGTCGGTGCCGACGATGATGCGCGCAGCTTTGGAGAAGTCTTCGATTGCAGAACCTTCTTTAAGGAACTCCGGGTTGGAGCACACAGCGAACTCAAGCTCAACCTGCCTGGCTTGCAGGGTTTGCTTGATCGCCTGCGTTACCTTATCGGCGGTTCCCACCGGAACGGTCGATTTGTTGACGATGATCTTGCGATTGCTCATGTGCTGGCCGATGGTACGGGCAACGGCCAGGACGTGTTGCAGATCTGCCGAGCCATCCTCGTTGGGTGGTGTTCCCACAGCAATGATCTGCAAATCACTGAAGTCGACGCCTTCGTACGAGTTCGTCGTAAAGTGCAATCGCCCCTGCTGCTGGTTCTGCTCGATCAGTGCGTCTAGCCCTGGCTCATAAATCGGGACAATACCGCGCTTCAGGCCTTCGATTTTGGCGTTGTCGATATCGACGCACATCACTTCATGGCCGGCATCCGCAAGACAGGCGCCGGTGACAAGGCCGACATAACCGGTGCCGAAAATTGTAACTCTCATAATTTACGATCCTGATAAATATGGGGAGCCACTATCGAGAGGCTTTCTTAAAAAGGTTTATTGCATGCCAAGGCGAAATTTGATGCGGTTGACGAGCTTGGTGGCGAGTAAGCGTATCCCGCCTTCGGCATAGACGGTAGAGGTACGCACCCAGAGTGACTCAAATTTAAGAAAGCGGGTGATGACGTAGGATCTCAGCTTGTTGATCCTGAACGGTTTGATCCTGGTGCGCTTCATGTGCCGCTGCACCTGAGTGAAATGCTCGGACCAGATCGTCGCCACTCGTTCGACACTGTGTTTCTTGAAGACGTCTTCATGGGCATTGGCCGCAATTTTGTCTCGCAACACCTGATCGGAAATCAGCCGACTGATGGCTGAAAACCATGCCTCAGGCGTGTGTTTGGTCAGCAACCCGGTTTCGCCGTCGATGATTGAACGCCGATACGGCGGCATATCCGAATAAATTCCGGCGATTCCACAGGCGGAATATTCACGGTATTTGTTGTTTGTTTTGCAGCGGTTCGAATAGTTGTCGATCAAGGGCGCCAGGCCGATCGACCACTGTCGTTCCTGTTTGAAGTGGATGAAACCTTCGTAATCCGTGTTGTGCGGGAAGCTGCGGATGCGGCTATTCGGTGCAACGTCTGTCAGCGTTGCACCGATGAACTCGAAAACCACCTGCGGATAGGCATCAAGAATGGGTTGAATGACCGGTTTGATGATATCCAGATCGTGGACCCTGGAAGGGCTCCCTGCAAAACCTATGCGCAGCTCTCCATGGGCGTTGGCCTGCACGGGCTTCAACAGTGAGAACTCGAAAAATGACGGCAGTACTTCGATTTTTTCATTGAACTGATAAAGGAATTCCGCCAACAAGTCAGAGTTGGTCAACACCCGGTAAGCCCCGGAAACGGCGGCTTCCAGGGTGTGACGGATGAGCGGATGCTGGTAATACCGGGCAATGGGTGAGTCGCCTTCGATTTTCCAGAAATTATCGTCAATGTAATAGATGTACGGGTGATGGGCGTTGTGCAGCCTGTCAATCCAAAGCCGCAGGGACGGATCACCGCTGCGCACAAAAAGCGGAATAGTAGTCTTGCGAATATCCGAAGGTGTCAGCGCGGAGAGAAATATTTTACGGTAAACAATCCCGTAAGGCTGGCAGGCAGACAGCATATGCTCAATCAAATGAGTCGTGGCTATCTCCCCTTCAATGACCAACAGGATGTCTATTTGCGGCTTCAAGCTGCGACCTTTAACCATTACTGTAGTGCAGCAAAAGGGAAGTATTTGTAGCGCTTCCTAATCATGGAGTACTCGCTGACTTCATAAAGACCAACGGGGACGTCAGAGTCCTTCACGAAAATACGCAGGTACCAGTTCTGCTCAAGTGCGGTCGGTACCGGCAGCTCGAAATGGGTAGGTTCATCCGGGTTGACGCTGGCCAGCGGCAGGACGACCTGTGCGACGACTTCCTTGGCGCTGGAGACGATTTCAATGCCGATCAGTCCCTGGACTCCGCGCATCAGCGGACGGATGGCCAGCGTTACGCCGCAAAGTTTGTCTTGTTTGATCGGCATCAGGTATTCCCGATACGGGATGTTTCTCAAATCATCACCCAAAGCCAGCAGAGGGCGAGAAGTATTAAGAAGGTGCTTCTCCGTAAAACTTCTGAGGGACGCAAATGCCGGTGAAATCGAATCCCACAATGAGCCTTTGCTCTTGTACAGCGAGACCAATTGCAAGGAGCGCGAGGCGCGATATCCGCTCACTTCAGTCTGAAGGTTATCGATCACCTGCAGGGCTTCATGGCGCGAGTGGTTCGCATGTTTCTGCGCATTGCTCAGCGCCAACTTCAGATGCTGTACCTCTTGCACCAGTGGCGATTGAATCTGCGAGATCTGTCGAACGGACGACAACTCCTGGCTTAGTCGATCCTGCTCGCTTTTCCAGGAGCCTTCCTTCGCGCGATACCAATCGATGATGCCATTGGCAGTTAGCAGTTCGGCCTTGAGCAAGGCTACTTTTGCATCGATTGTCGCCAGGGTTTCCAACTTGTCACGCAGTTCCTGGTTTTTCCTTACCAGGGCCAGTACTTCCTGATTGGCTTCTGCGGTATGCGATTGAGCTTGAGTCAGGTGCTCCAGCAGGTCGTTAAACTGGGCGGACGCTTGTGCGGCTTCATCGTGAAGCTGCATATTCTGCTCGTTAAGTCGCTCGATCGCTTGTGCGGCCTCATCGCGAAGCTGAATACTCTGCTTGTTAAACCGCTCGGACGCTTGTACAGCCTCGTCGCGAAGCTGCATGTTCTGCTCGTTGAGGCTTAACGCTTTCTCATTGAGCAGCTGATACTGCTGCTCAGATTTCATCAGTTTAATATTGATATCATGCAGCTGGTTATTAAGCAGTTCTGTTCTTTCAAACAAACCCATTACTTGCAAGCGAAGCTGATGGTTTTCAGTTCTTGCTTCATGAAGCAGGCGTTCGGTCTGTATACGGTCTTCGGTCAGCTCGCTGATTCGCCGCTCAAGGGCCAAATCAGGAACAGCGGGCTGAGGCGGGGAGGGCACCGTTTTTTCGGCAAGTTCCAGTTTCAAGTCTTCAATGCGCTGACGAAGCGCTGTTTCAGTTTGAGTGAACTTTTGGATGATTTCTTCTTGCTCATGCATCTTGAGGTGCCTGATGTAATAAGGTTCATAGGGTACGAAAGCGCTGACGTGATCCGCAAAACTGGCGTCAGGCGAACATTCATCTCCTTTCCAAACGATCAACTGGTACATGATTTGTTCACATATGTTGAATCGCTCGTTACGAAACTTTCTCTTTTGTTCGAGAGGTAGATGACGGTATTCAGGGAAGTAGAAAAACTCAACGTTGATCAATCGAATATCGAGACCAGGGTTGGAGTTGTCCGACTTTGAAAGGCCCCATGGACGTTGTACCGGGTCGGCATAATCAAGCGCGTCTACCGGTGTCTCGGGATGGTCCGTCCAGAAGCGAGGCGTGTGCTCATTGAAAACCATGAGGTGGTAAGGATTGGCGACGTTCAGCTTCTGTTCGTAGTAGGGCGCGATGATGCATACCTGCGCACCGTGCTTACACACGCGATAGATCTCGCGCATCGTGAACATCAGATCCTTGGTGTGTTCCAGGGCGTGCGATGAAAACAATATATCGACCGAATCATCTTCCAAGGGCAGAACGCTGTCGATATCGGCCAAAATATCGACTTCCGGCATGGGGAAGCGATCGATTCCGAGGAACCCTTCCTGCTTGCGTTTGCCACAGCCCAGGTCAATTCTTACAGGTTCATTCTCAAGTTTCATTTATCCAGCGCTCTGCTCATTTGGCTGATCTGACTGCGCGTTGTTAAAAGAGTTTCGAGCAGCATATGTTCATACGAGGGCGTCGATGGCGCTTGCTCCGCGATTTTTGAAGCCAGCACAGCGTCTTGATGTTTGGAGAACTCGTCGAACGCTTGATTGTATAAATCCACCAACTCGGATCGAACGTAAGTCGGCCGGGCGAGAAATAGCATGGATCTTTGCGCGCGGTCGATGATCTCCAGACGCTGGTTTCGCGTAAGCAGCATGTATTGCGAAATCGCGGCGGCCATCGCTTCAGGGCTATCGTCCTTGGACAGAAAGCCACTGTAGCGATGTTTGATAATCTCCCCCACACCGCCGACGATCGTCGACACCACGGGTATGCCCATGGCCATCGCTTGCAGCATGGTTTGCGGCATTGATTC
Organism: Pseudomonas sp. LBUM1664; assembly: GCF_059695895.1. NCBI lineage: Bacteria > Pseudomonadati > Pseudomonadota > Gammaproteobacteria > Pseudomonadales > Pseudomonadaceae > Pseudomonas > Pseudomonas sp. LBUM1664. The sequence continues at coordinate 1,943,031 of NZ_CP166791.1, forward strand.
ATCAGTTGCCGATATCAGCAGCAGATCGGCGTTGTCATAAAAGGGCTTCGGATCGTCGATAAAACCATGGATCGTGAATTTGTCTTTCAAACCACTGCTTTCAATCAATGATGTGCATTCACCAACGTACCGGTCGTGAAATACGTCATAACCAATAAGGTCTAGTGAAACATCGAATCCGGCTTCGTTTAACAGTATCGCGGCCTGAATTGCACCGAGCTGATTTTTTCTTGGCTGGAGTGTGCCAGACACGAGTATGCGCAATGAGCGCTGAGTGTTTGCCACCCGCTCCCGATTCACCTCGAACGCGTCGAAATAATCGGAAGACACTGGGCATACAATTCGTCTGGCCGGACTTTTGGACAGGCTTGCCCACTTGAATCCATGAGTCAGCGACGAGCAATGGATCGAATCGGCAAAGCGCACGATGGAGTTTGCGGCGCCTTCATAGTGCTGGTGGACACTTGCTGTACACGGAACGCCCAAGCGTTTGGCCAGCAGACTCATAGTCGGTGACCAGGTCGTAAAATGCAGGAAGCCTATCCTTTCGTGTGCCAGGCGACGGGCAAGATGATCCGCCGCCAACTCATCCTGCGGTTGGAATGGACGCTGGGGCGTTGGGGAGTCAATGTAGCCTGAAGGCCAGGACTCTTCGATCAGGCTCGCTCCATCAGTGGCAGCATCCCAACGCGATTTGAACGCGGCGCTGTAGTTTGCATCTTTGGGAACGACCCCCACGACGCGAAAACCAAGGGATGCGACCAGGCCCGCGTGCCTTATCAAATGAAGCGTTGCGCCACCAAGGGCTGTTTCGTGAAACGCATAGGCGATGGCTCTATCGCCCAGCCGTGAATGCAAACGAACGGATTCGAACGTTGCCAGGAAGTCGTAGAACTGCGACTCGGTGGTGTACCGCGACAGCACTAATTTACGAGCGTTTTCGAGCATTTGAGTACGCTCTTGCTGGCCCATGGTGTAGGCGGTGGTCAGCGCTCGCTCCCATGCCTGGACAGTGTTATCGACCTTGATACAGCAGGCGTCAGGAATATCGGAATAGGGGACGGTGTCGGTAAAAATGCATATCGCGCCGGCAGCGACCGACTCCAAAAGTTTCACAGGACTTTTGCTGCGGGCTGCTCGGGTGCTGAAATCCAGAGGGACCAGCGCCACGTCGAAGCTGCTTCTGCTCAGGTCACCAATGTAGGCTTCGTAAACGTGGGTGAACGGCTTGAAATAGACGGGACAATCCAGAGGGCCGAATTTCTCCGGGTCCAGGCCCCAGAAGTGGAACTCTACGGATTTCGAATATTGGCTGGCAAAGTTTGAAAGCGCTTGCCAAAGTTCTCGCAGAATATCTTCGCGCACGGCCCCGGACATAATGGCGACTTTCAGGCGTTTGTCGCGATTGTACGTGCGCTTCTGAACGAATCGCGCATGGATATTGGTGTTGAGCCGCGCGGTCTTGCTGTTGAGCCCACGCAAGTCTTCATTGATCGCATCGCTGTAGCCGATGCAGGTATCCACGGTCTTGATTTGATGAACAATCTGCTGATAAGCAGGCGTACCCGGTGCCAGGAAACTGTGCTGCGGGCCAACCGAATGGAAGTGGAGCATATTGTCGTCCATCAAGTAAGCCATGGGCGTCTTGCCCTTTTGGCTATTGATGAACTGACTGCTCGGGGCACCCACAGTGCGGTAGAGCACCGCCACGTCGATGCCGGTCAAGTCGATGGTGGGCAGATCGTTTTCTTTGACAAATGTGCTGGTGACTGCGCGTTGACCCGGTAACAATGTGAAGTTATTGATCGTGACATCGACCGATGTGGAATAGTCAGGCTTGACCGTCAACAGATGCAACTTGCGGCCTCGGGCGCTTGCCGCCACGGCCATCTCGCTATCGCTGCAATAGTCGTTGAACTTCGTCAGGAAGGGCACAGCCTCCAAGCGGCGATACTCGTTGATTTCTGTATCGGTGAATGAGTCGGAAAACTGCGAGAGATCAATAACGTCATAGTTGTTGATGGTCGTCGGTTTTAACAGTTGGTCTCGCGGTATGGACAGACTCTTTCTGTATCGCGTGAAGAACAGCGGGATTTCCTTGCCCAGCGAGTCGACCAGGTTGGCGCGCACATGCGAGGTGACATCGTCGACCCAGATAAAGTCGGCGTGCTTGGCAAATCGCAGCCACAAGTCGTAATCCGAGAAACGGCGCATCATCACGTGCGAGTCGTACATGCCGGCAATATCGAACAAGGCTTTGTGGTGCATCACGGTGTTGTTGGCAATGTAATTGCCATTCATCAACAGACCGTAGTTGAAAGGGCCACCCAGCGTTCTGGCGGTTATCGTTCCATCGGCAAGGACAATATCAACGCTGGCATTTGCATATACCACTGTGGGTTTGCTGCATTTTTCCAGTCGCTCTACGCGTACTTGCAGGCTGTGTTCCGTCCACAAGTCATCATCGAACTGATAGGCGATGTACTTGCCCTTTGCCCGTAGCGCGGCCTGATTGACCCGTAACGCCGGAAGGCCACTGTTTTTGTGATAGGAATGAACAATGATCCGCGTGTCTTTCTTCAGGTATTCCTGCAGTACGGCTGCAGAGCCGTCCCGGGAGCCATCATCGACAATAATCAGTTCGAAATTTCTATAGCTCTGGGCCAGCACGCTATCGATGGATTCCTGCAGCGGGCCATGTCCACGGGAATAGGTCGGCAGGATTACGGTAACTTTGGGGTTCGACGGAGCCCTGGTACTGGCGTGGATCTTCAGGTCAGTAGAAAAGTCGCTAAATTTCATGGCTGTTCCAAGGGCTGCTTGAGTTGAGGCGTGGTGCTACGGGACAGAAAGCGATCAACCAATGGTCGAATTTTCTGTTGATAAAACCAGTTTTCGAATTTGCCGAAAGCGATGGAAATTGGCAAGGCCACCCTCGTCATCAGCTGCGAGGTGGAAAAGCTGGCGCAGGCCGCCGAGCTGCGGCGAACAAACGTGATGATTGGGGATGCCTTAATGTTGATGTCCTTTCCATTTTTCTTCCTTGCGTATTTTGACGCTACAGGCTTGGAATTACAGGCTGGCAGTGTGCGCGTCGTTGTATTGCTTGACGATTTCATTGGTAGGGCCATCAGCAACTATCTGGCCTTTGTGCAACCATATCGTCCTGCTACAGAAGTCATTCAGGAGATTGAAGTTATGGGTGGTGAATACCAGGATTTTCCCCTGTTCCATAAATTCGAACATCCGGCGCTTGGCTTTTTCCGCAAAGGAAATGTCGCCGGCCCCCATGACCTCATCGATCAGCAGGATTTCCGGGTTGATGCTGGTCGAGACGGCGAACGCCAGGCGAATGAACATACCGGAAGAATAGGTACGCACCGGATAGTCTAGGAAATCGCCCAACTCGGTGAACTTGGCGATTTCGGGAAGTTTCTCTTCGATCGCGTCTGGAGACATACCCAGCAATAGCCCGCGAATACGAATGTTGTCCCAACCCGACTGATTCATTTCGAAGCCGGTGGCGAATTCGAACATCGGGCAGACGTGGCCCTGGATCGAGACCGTTCCCGATGTCGGAGGATAAATATCCGCCATGACTTTGAGTAAGGTGCTCTTGCCCGCGCCATTGAGCCCTATCAGGCCGACGCGTTCCCCGTGGTTGATTTCCAGGTTGATGCCTTGCAGCGCAGCAATACGGTAGTTGGTAGCAGTCGCTGCGTTGCGGTTGAGCAATTTACGCCTGAACCAGCTCTTTAATCCTTCTTCACTGCTCAATGCGCCTTCGAAGGTAATGTCGACATTCTTCAGGACAAGCGATGCATGAGTCATAAGAGGAAAACCACGCGAGAATCGAGTTTCAAGGCAACGAGCAGTGCCACTAACCAGCAGGACAAGACATACACGCCTGCCCACATATAGTTTTCCGGCAACGCCAATTCACCCTGAATGATAGGGTGCCGTACCACATCAATGAGGTAATAAAGCGGATTGAGTTGGTAGATGAATCCAAGCCCTTTTTCATGCAACATCTTTATCGGAAACATGATCGGCGTGATGAAAAACATCATCTGCAGCATCACGGCCATTGCATGGGGGAAATCTCGAAACCGCGCACCCAGGTAGGCGCTGATTGTGATATGCCCCAGGGCAGCCATCATCAGCAGTAACAAACCAGGGATTGCGTACAACCAGCCGAGAGCATCCATTTCATTGAAAACCAGCTGGACCGGTATCACCACGGCAATGCCAATAAGTAGCACGATGACGCTTGATATCAGGGTTCTCAGCAGGTAAATCTGCTTGGGATAGGAGAATTGCTTTATGTACCCCTCTGCCCTGATGAAGGTCGCACTGGCGTCGGTTATCGACGCGACGATAAACGCCCACAACGCGAAACCGCATGCCAGATAAGGCAGAAATTCATGCACAGGTTGACCGAATAGCAGTCCGTAGATCAGGCCGACACCGGTCACAAAAAAGCCGGTTGTCAATACGATCCACAGGGGACCGAAGAATGACCGGTGAAACCTTGCCTTGATATCCTGCACGCCCAGATAGGTCCACACGCGCCACATTTTCAGTGCGCGGGTGCTATCGATAAGTAGTCTTGTGACGCTCGTCATTCAATTCCCGCCTGGTCTTTTCGAAGGCCCATTCTAATCAGTCCCTCGTAACGTTGCTCTTCACAAAAACCATGCTTGAGGTAAAGACGGATTGCGCGGTCGTTGCTCTCGATAACCTCGAGAAACACATACTCCAAGTCGAGTGCGTCCCAACAGATATCCAGGAGCACCGCGCAGGCACGACTGATATAGCCGCGCCCCGAGTGATCGGGATCAGCTAGAAATCGGCCGACTTCAGCCGAGCGCGTCTGCCAGTCGATTGCGTAGACAGATGCTTGCCCCACCAAAGAGCCCTGCGCCTCGACAACAAACAGAAAGTCATTGTCCTTGGGCTGGTAGTGTTTGTGGAACCAGTTGGAGTGCTGCTCATAGGTCAGCGGGGCCGAAGTCTTGAACCAGACACGAGCCTCGTCCCGGTTTCTCCAGGACAAGGTCTCATGCAGGTCACTCTCTTCGATTAAGCGAAGACGCAATGCGTCGTCTCCAAACGAGGGGAGTGCGCGCTTCATTTTGCGTAGCGGATCAGCAGTTCGCACACAGTATCGACGTCCGCGCGGGTGAGCCCGAGGTGCATCGGCAGTGACAGGATTTCCTGGCTGGCTTTTGCCGCTTTCGGGCAGGTGCCGGCGCCGAACGAGTACAGGGAGTACTCAGTGTTGTCGCGGTAGTGTACGCCAGGATAAATCTGGTGTTCGTTCAGAGCCAGCATCAACGCATCGCGATCCTTGACACGGATCTGCAGCAAGTGAGTCGACGATTCACAACCTGGTGTAACGTCAATGATGCTGATCTTGTTTTGACCAGCCAGGTTCTGGCGGTACCAGGCAGCGAGCTGACGGCGATAAGCGTTGTCCTGATCCAGGTACTTGAGTTGTACCAGGCCCATCGCAGCCATGATCGAGTTGCCGTGATACTTGTAGCCCAGCTCTTCGACGTCATACATCCACTTGTAGGCGCCTTGTGCTGCGGTACGTGCAAAGGTGTCCTTGTTGATGCCCAGCCAGGTCAGCTTGCGAACGCGCTCATCGTCTTGCTGATCCTTGAAGCAGATCATGCCGGAGTCGGCGGTCGGCAGGTTTTTGACCGCCTGGAAACTGAACACAACGCTGTCTGCTTCTTGGCCGACATGCTTGCCGTTGAGTCGAGTGCCAGCCATGTGGGCCGCATCGAGGATCAGTTTGATACCGCGCTCTTTGCAGATCTCAACGATCTTCTGATATTGACCGATGTTGCCGCCAATACCGACAAAAATCAGCGCTTTGGTCTTCGAGGTAATACGCTCTACCACGCTCTCCGGATCCAGGCACAAGGATTCGTCGACGTCCGCGAACACCGGCTTCATGCCGGCATACAGAATGGCGTGGTTGGTGGAGATGAATGTCAGAGGGGTGGTGATAACTTCGTCATCATTGGCCCAGCCGAACTTGGTCTTGAACAGCTCGATGGCCAAATGCAGGCCCACTGTATTGGAGCTCAGGAAGTGAGCGTGCGGCAAACCGGTGTAGGTTTTCCATTCCTCTTCCATGGTAGCCGTTTTGAAACCTAGCCCGGTCCAGCCTTTTTCGAGGCATTCGCGAATCGCGGCGAGGCATTCATCAATACGGAATTTTGGGACGAACAGCTGAATCGACATGGGAATATCCTTATAGGTAGGTTTGGCCAAAGCTTGAAGGCGCTGTACATACCAATCGGGTGTTATGCAAATGTTGGGTGGATGGCTTTGCGTCCGACGATGACCGTCGATACTCAAGCTCTATTTTTTTGTGGCACGCTGACCAGTCCAGCTGGAGGAAACTAAGGGGTCGACAGGCGATCTCCGTATCTCGATTTGAACAACAGGGAACTTTTTCACATGCGACAGTCAAAATTCCCGCGAAACGCCCGTGTTAGAGCGCTTCCAGGAAAACTGCCATAACACTCCATAGCGCGCGGGTTATGTCGGACATTCAGCAAATGAGCGGAAATGGACAATGGCTCGTATTTCGGTAGGGGCAGTTTTTGATGCTCAAAGCAGGTTCGTATGTGTCAGAAGCCAAATATTTAATGCGTACTTTTGACGCCAGACACCGTGGGGTGCGATGTCAGCGCGCGCTACCTGTAATCGGTAACTTTTCCTAGGCTACATGCAGGTTATTCCAGCCTAGGGCGCAGATTCTTCCTACGCGGAACAGATAATAGACACATATTTCCCCTGAAGCCATTGGCTGGATTGCCCGGGCCGGGGCTGATTCGTCTTCCAAAAAGGGGGGTTGCGTGTCAGATCTGGTACAGATTTTCGGGGAAAAGGCAGGCAGGCAGGGCGAATTCGCTTGTTATAAATTGTCAAATTTATGAAATTTTACGAAACAAATTGACATGTATCGTTTTTATTTCCGATGTACGGGAGGGTCGGGAGTGAGCGACCTTCATGGCGGCGCAGAGGATTTTCCATTCAGGCGCAATCCCACCTGCCACCTCTTGGCGAGCAGTGCTTTTTGGCATGTCTGCTCCGCAAAGCATCGTATTGTCGATGCTGGAGGATGTCGGCTTAGTCCTTCAGTGAATGCGCGGGCGCGCTGTCACGAAATTGCACAGGAATAAGTCAAGACTCAAGCTGTTCAAAAACTTCAGAGCATGCTAAAACCTTTGAAGCGCTGGCCTAGCTGCTTGAAAAAGAAGGGGAAAATATGACGAAGTCGGAGTTGATCGAACGAATTGTCACCCATCAAGGGCTGCTCTCATCCAAGGATGTGGAGTTGGCCATCAAGACCATGCTTGAGCAGATGTCGCAGTGTCTGGCTACCGGCGATCGTATTGAGATCCGTGGCTTTGGCAGCTTCTCCCTGCACTATCGCGCGCCGCGTGTTGGTCGCAATCCAAAAACCGGACAGTCCGTCAGCCTCGATGGAAAATTCGTTCCGCATTTCAAGCCAGGTAAAGAGCTGCGTGATCGTGTGAACGAAGACGAGGAGGAGGGGTTTTGACAGTCGTCTCACGTCAAGGGATCGCTCATGCGTAACCTAAAACGCGTGCTTCTTGCCGTGTTCGCCCTCTTGGTTGTTTTGGCGATCCTGGCGTTTGTTCTCGAGAATCAGCAATCGGTTTCATTGCTGTTCCTTGGCTGGGCGGGGCCACAATTGCCAGTCTCGCTGCTCATGGTTCTGGCGCTGCTGATCGGTATGGCAATCGGGCCGATTCTGGGTTGGTTCCTGGGGCGCAGGTCCAAAGCGTCAAGCAAGCGGTTGGCCTGAGAGCGACATCCTTAAGAAACATGTCGAATTTCCGTTACAGTTTGTCTATATCCATTAGTAAAACCCTCACTAAGCTGTAAAATACTGCGCCTGCCCGATCAGGGGGTACTTCTGTATCGGTTCAGATGGTTTCCGTCGAAAGCCCCGGCTAACTTAGGTGGTTTTTGCATTCATGGATTAGACAGCGCTCTGTTGGCGGCCCTGTCAGCAACTCAAGGGTATGGTTTCGAGTGAAAATTCTAGTAACCGGCGGCGCCGGGTTTATCGGTTCGGCAGTCATCCGCCATATCATTTCCAATACCACCGACTCTGTCGTTAACGTCGATAAGCTTACTTACGCTGGTAATCTGGAGTCATTGGCCGAAGTGAGCCTGAACTCCCGTTATGTGTTCGAGCGCGTCGATATCTGCGACCGCGACCAGATCGACCGAGTGCTGCGTGAGCATCAACCAGATGCCATCATGCATCTGGCCGCAGAGTCGCACGTTGATCGCTCGATCTCCGGTCCGTCTGAGTTCATCCAGACCAACATCATCGGCACCTACACCTTGCTGGAAGCTGCACGCCACTACTGGGCTGCGCTGGACGATGTGCGTAAAAGCAACTTTCGCTTCCACCATATCTCCACCGACGAAGTCTACGGAGACCTCGAAGGTCCGGAAGACCTCTTCACCGAAACCACGCCCTATCAGCCAAGCTCGCCGTATTCGGCCAGCAAGGCCAGCTCCGACCACCTGGTTCGCGCATGGGCCCGCACTTATGGTCTGCCGACCCTGGTCACCAACTGCTCGAACAACTACGGTCCGTGCCATTTCCCAGAGAAGCTGATTCCGCTGATCATTCTCAACGTGCTGGAAGGCAAGCCTCTACCCGTCTACGGTAAGGGTGACCAGGTTCGCGATTGGCTCTATGTCGAAGACCATGCCCGCGCGCTCTACAAAGTCGTGACAGAAGGCATCATCGGCGAGACCTACAACATTGGCGGCCATAATGAGAAGCAGAACATCGAAGTAGTGCATACCCTTTGCGCACTGCTCGACGAACTGCGTCCAGACTCCGCTCATCGTCCGCACGCCAGCCTGATTACCTATGTTCAGGATCGTCCGGGCCACGATCAGCGTTACGCCATCGACGCCAGCAAAATCCAGCGCGAGTTGGGCTGGTCGCCTGAGGAAACCTTTGAAACCGGTATCCGCAAGACCGTCGAATGGTATCTGAACAACTCTGAGTGGGTGGCTCACGTGAGAAGCGGCAGCTACCAGCAATGGATTGACCAGAATTATGCGGGTCGTTCGGGCACGGTATGAAAATCCTCTTGCTGGGGAAAAACGGCCAGGTAGGCTGGGAGCTACAACGCTCCCTTGCGCCGCTTGGCGAGTTGATCGCCCTGGATCGTCACCCGGTCGATGGTTTGAGGGGCGACCTGTCTGACCTCGACGGATTGCGTGCGACGATCCGACAGGTCAAGCCGGATGTCATCGTCAACGCTGCGGCCTATACTGCGGTCGATAATGCTGAACCCGAGGCCGAACTGGCCGACCGTGTGAATGGCCAAGCCTGCCAAGTCATCGCTGAAGAGGCTGTGTCTCTGGATGCCTGGCTGATTCACTACTCGACCGACTACGTTTTCAGCGGCGAAGGCCTGAAACCCTGGCAAGAGACCGATGCTGTCGCCCCGGTGAATCACTACGGCGCCAGCAAACTGATCGGTGAGCAAGCGATCATTGCCTCGGGTTGCAAGCACCTGATCTTGCGCACCAGTTGGGTATACGGTGCTCGCGGCGATAATTTTGCCAAGAGCATGCTGTGTCTGGCCAAGGATCGCGACACCTTGAGTGTCGTCGCCGACCAGATTGGCGCCCCGACCGGTGCAGATTTGATTGCCGATGTGACCGCTCTGGTTATCCAGCAAGTCTTGAGGCGTCCTGAACTGGCGGGCCTGTATCATTTGGCGGCCGCTGGCGAGGTGTCCTGGCATGGTTACGCCAGTCATGTGATCGGTTTTGCCAAGGCCAATGGCGAAGAACTCGCCGTTACCTCAATTAATCCGATAGACACAGCCGACTATCCAACACCGGCGCGCCGTCCTCTGAATTCCCGACTGAACACTCAGAAACTGCGCGATAATTTTTCTCTACACTTGCCGGATTGGCAAAGTGGCGTAACTCGAATGCTTAGGGAAGTTCTGAATAAATGACCACGACAAATCGTAAAGGCATCATCCTCGCCGGCGGCTCGGGCACACGACTGCACCCGTTGACCCTTGGCGTATCCAAACAGATGCTGCCAATCTACGACAAGCCAATGATCTTCTATCCGCTGTCGGTGCTGATGCTCGCCGGCATGCGTGAAATCCTGATTATCTCCACCCCTGAAGATCTGCCCTGCTTTCGCAAGTTGTTGGGGGACGGCAGCCTGTACGGTATTAAGCTGAGCTACGCTGAACAACCTAGCCCGGACGGTCTGGCCCAAGCTTTCATTATTGGTGAAGAGTTTATCGGCAAGGACCCTTGCTGCCTGATCCTGGGTGACAATATCTTCTACGGTCAGCACTTTACGGAAAACCTGCGCTCTGCCAGCACTCAAGAGCTCGGCGCGACCGTATTCGGTTATCACGTATCCGATCCCGAGCGCTTTGGTGTGGTCGAGTTCGACGCTGCCGGTCGTGCCTTGAGCATCGAAGAAAAGCCGCTTAAACCAAAATCCAGCTACGCAGTGACTGGCCTGTACTTCTATGACAATCAGGTCGTCGAGATTGCCAAGAATATCAAGCCATCGGCGCGTGGCGAGCTGGAAATCACAGACGTTAACCTAGCGTACCTTGAGCAAAAGACCCTCAACGTGGAAATGCTCGGCCGTGGCTTCGCTTGGCTGGATACGGGTACCCATGATTCATTGTTGGAAGCCAGTCACTTTGTGCACACCATCGAACAGCGCCAAGGCCTGAAAGTGGCTTGCCTGGAAGAGATTGCCTACCACAATGGCTGGATCACTGCCGAGCAGTTGGGTGCTCAGGCCAATGCTCTGAAGAAGACTGGCTATGGTCAGTACCTGCAGAAGCTTCTGGACTCACCTTCCCTCTGATTCGAAGGCGCAGTCCTTTCGAACAGTAGTGTTTAATTGGTCCAGGCAGGAATGGCATGCCAGTAAAACTTCCCAAGGTTTTGGTTTTGCTGGCTGCCTACAACGGCATGCAGTGGATCGAGCAGCAGTTGAGCTCGATCCTCGGCCAGTCAGCTGTCGACGTAACCGTTTATATCAGTATCGATCCTTCCACTGACGGTACCGAAGCCTGGTGTGCGGCTTATGCGGCTGAACATCCTGAGGTGCTGGCCTTGCCCGCTGCGGGTACATTTGGCGGTGCCTCCCGTAACTTTTTCCGCCTCATCCGCGATGTCGACTTCGAAGGCTACGATTTAGTTGCCTTTGCCGACCAGGATGATGTTTGGCATTCGAATAAACTCCAGCGTGCCTGCGAAGCCATCCAGGCCCATCGCGTAGATGCCTATTCCAGTAATGTCACAGCCTTCTGGGCCAACGGCAGCACTCACGTGTTGGACAAGGCACAACCTCAGGTCGCCTGGGACTTCCTGTTCGAAGCGGCCGGTCCTGGTTGCACTTATGTGATGAGCAAAAAACTGGCGGACTCGCTAAAGGCTTCGATACTCGCCAATTGGCAGCAACTGCAAAATGTCAGCCTGCATGACTGGTATTTCTACGCCTTTGCTCGTAGCCACGGTTACCTCTGGTATATCGACCCTGAGCCGTCCATGGACTATCGCCAGCATGAGCGTAACCAGGTAGGCGCCAATAAGGGCTTGAGCCCGCTGATTTCCCGTTATAAAACCATTCATGATGGTTGGTGGTTCAATCAGGTTCAGTTGATTGCGCTGTTGGTGGGGCAGGGCGCCAATCCTTTTGTGCAAACGTGGCTGAGTTTGCGCCGTATACAACTCATCAAGCTTTCCTTCAGCGCCTGGCGTTGTCGTCGGCGAGTCCGGGATAAGGTGTTCTTCTTTTGTATTTGCTGGGTCACGGCATTGATAGGAAAAAAACCCCAATGACAGCCCCGAAGGTATTGATCACAGGGGCAAGCGGTTTTGTTGGCGAGGCGCTGGTTTTCAGGTTGTTGGCGGACATGAAATTCAGCCCGATTGCTGCTGCTCGGGGCGCGACGCGGTTGCATGGATTGTGTCCCGTGGTGCCCTTCGATCTTACCCACGCCGAGCTTTTACCCGCACTCGATGATGTCCAGGTGGTCGTTCATGCCGCTGCCCGGGTGCACGTCATGAATGAAACCTGCGTCGATGCTTTGGCCGAGTTTCGTAAGGTCAACGTGGAAGGAACACTCAGGCTTGCAAAGCGTGCCGCCGAATCAGGGGTGAAGCGCTTTATCTTCATCAGCTCGATAAAGGTCAACGGTGAAAGTACGCTGCTGGGTAAACCATTCAAGGCTGATGATCATCCGCGCCCGCTGGATCCTTATGGCGTGTCCAAGTACGAAGCTGAAGAGGCGTTGAAGCAATTGGGCCGCGATACGGGGATGGAAATCGTGATCATCCGTCCGACCCTGGTATATGGCCCGGGGGTCAAAGCGAATTTCTTGAGCATGATGAACTGGCTCAATAAAGGCATTCCGTTGCCCCTGGGGGCCATTCGAAATCAGCGAAGTCTGGTCGCCATCGACAATCTGGGAAGCCTCATTGTCACGTGTATTGACCATCGCGCCGCGGCCAACCAGGTCTTTCTGGTCAGCGACGGAGAAGACGTCTCTACCACTCAACTGCTGCGTCGCCTGTCCCAGGCGTTAGGCAAGCCTGCCCGACTCTTGCCTGTACCTGAATGGCTGTTGAAACTGGCGGCTTCGGCACTGGGCAAGCAAGCGGTTGCTCAACGCATATGCGGTTCGCTGCAAGTCGATATCACAAAAAATCATGAATTATTGGGATGGACGCCCCCCATTAACATGGACAACGCCATGCGCCAGACCGCAGGCCATTATCTGGAAAAACAAACGAAATGATTGTTTGGTGGCTGCTGCTCGCGGTATTCGCTGTTTCGTGGGCATTGACGCTCATCTTGCGTCGTTATGCCTTGGCAAAGAGTTTGATGGACATACCTAATGAGCGCAGCTCTCACTCGATCCCGACGCCGCGCGGGGGAGGGGTGGCCATCGTGATTTCCTTTCTGCTGGCACTACCTGTACTTTCCGGGCTTGATCTCCTAAGCCCGGCGGCTTTGTACGGCTTGTTTGGTGCCGGGCTGCTCGTCGCGATTATAGGATTCGCCGACGATCATGGGCATATAGCTGCCAGATGGCGATTGTTGGGGCATTTCGTTGCGGCGGCCTGGGCGCTGTTCTGGTTGAACGGTCTTGCACCCATCGAGCTGTTTGGCCTGACCGTTGATATGGGCTGGTTCGGTAATATCCTGGCATTGGTGTACTTGGTATGGATGCTCAACCTCTATAACTTTATGGACGGCATAGATGGTTTGGCCAGTGCTGAGGCGATCAGCGTGTGTTTGGGGATGTGTGTGGTTTATTGGGTCAGCGGCAATGTCGAGCTGATCTGGGCACCGTTGATTCTGACGGCGGCCGTGGCTGGGTTTCTTTGGTGGAACTTTCCACCAGCGAAGATTTTTATGGGGGATGCGGGGAGTGGGTTTCTTGGGCTTGTCATTGGCGCGATAGCACTTCTCTCATCCTCGACTAAGTCGGTGCTGTTGTGGTGCTGGCTTATTTTACTTGGGGTGTTTGTTGTTGACGCGACTTTTACGCTGCTGGCACGAATGATAGAAGGGGCCAGGATATACGAGGCTCATCGAACCCATGCTTACCAATACGCAGCGAGGAAATATAGTAGTCATTCTTTGGTGACAAGTGCTGTGGTTTTTCTTAATGCTATTTGGTTATTGCCGATTGCTGTGCTAGTCGGAATGAACCTTGTTCAAGGTGCTGTCGGATTGCTGGTTGCATATGTTCCTCTGGTCGCAGCGATATATAAATTGAGGCGCTAAGTCGAGATCACCAGATGCAATGGAAGCGTTCCACGTTTGCGGATCCTGAAAGCTTAGACCAAAAAGCCTCGTTAAAGAGGCTTCTTAGGCTGCATTGACACTATCTGTTTACGGAGTACCACACCCAGCCATCGGCGCTCTTGATAAATGTCAGGCTTTTATTTTTCTCCAGCATCGACTGACTACTGGCTGGCGCCGTTATCAGGCCAGCTCCACTAAGAACGAAGTCAAAATTTTCCAAGTCTACCTTTATGTTAACTACGTCGGGTCTTGGGGTTTCTAAGCTGAAGTACCCGAGAGATACGGCATCTACTCCTGAATAAGATAAGTGTTGGTAGCGATTATAAATATCTGACTGCTTGCCGTTAGGGTCGAGACGAGTCCATAGGGATTTCTGAGGATAATAAAATATCCCATTGGCTATGGGCATGCCACTGGCAACCAAATACATTGCAGGTGTCATGTTTTCGAGAACCAACACGCGCTGATTGTCAAACGGTACAGGTGGATTTTTATCAAACGTACTTGTGACGTCGTGCGGAGCGATGTTGATTGGATTGAATGCAAACGTAGTGGATGTCGACAGTCCTAAGCTCAGATAGGCAAATGCCTTAAAGTTTCCGGTGGCTAAGAAATATCCAAGCATTGCGATTACGATAATGAGTGCCAGCATTAAGTTGCTGTTGAAGCCAGCCAGTATCGTATCATTCAAATCACCGAGCGCTTTATAAACTATATAAGCCCATAGGATGGATGCGGCTGCGGAGAATAATTTTACCGTGTTCTCATAGGGGATGCGTTTGTGCTCACTCGTTAGAAGCAATCCTGACAGTAGTAGTGAGGATAAACCAAGTGCTAAGTCCGCTCTGTTCGGTGGAACGCGACCCCATAGTGAGTATTTTGCAATATCAGAGGGGATGCCGATAAACATAAAGAAGATTATAAATAAAATAGCTACGGCTAATGAAATTTCCAGCGCGGTGAGGGATTTTTGCACAGCCCTTAAAATGAAAAGAAGCGCCAGAGGTAAGAACAGATATGGGAAGGACGCAATTTCACTTTGATTGCTGAATGGGCTGTCTAATTGTTGAAGTGTTATGATGTTAGTGAAGCCGCGTAGCAAAGTCGGTATTGACATTGTCCCCCCGACAACGGTAGTCCGTTGGCCAGGGTATACGGTCTCCTCCATGGCCTGAATGGCCGTTCTCGCATCAAGCCACCAGAATAGCAATATAGTAATAGCGATCCCAAGCGCGATAATGAGGCTGTAAATAACGGTCGGATTAAAATTTTTATAGAGCTTATCTCGGATCACTACGCCGATTGTCAGTGCCATGAAGATATAAGCTAGAGAGACTTGCCATGGCGGATAAAGAATAAATACGAAACCCGCGAAAGTAATCCCCAGCAGGACCCCAAGTGCTATTTTTTTCAAGGGGCTGTTTGTGCGAAGAATGGAGTTGGCGCAGACGAAAATAAGGCTTGGAAAGAAAACGGCGTAAGCTGGCCAGTTTGACCAGGCTACAACATAAGGCGCTGAGCTAAATAGTAATGAAATAAGGAAGCTGGCCTTCCAGTTTCCAGGTAACATTATGGCGACTGCGGCCCATAGTGCGATTAAGCAGGAAAAAATAGGGAATAACCAGTTCCAGGCTAATGCTCTTTTTAGATCAAAGAAAAAATATCCCCAGGTCGCAGGTTTGGCGATGGCGGATAGGTGCCATACTGGAACACCAGTCATACCTACAATTAGCATATTCTGACCGTCTTCACCGTGATTAGTATTTTTCACGGGATTGGCTGGAACATGATTGAATTGAGCAATGGCTAAAGGCGTGAGGACCAGCCATTCATCACTTCGAATTGCCTGATTCTGTCCCATGACGTTGCCAATGTTTGCTTTTACAAAAGGGGACTGAGAAAGGCCAATGTTAAACGAAGAACCAGTAAGGCCTATGCCGACGAACAGAAGAAACGAGGCGATTAAACCGGCTCCAAATAGCAGCGGTTGGCCGAAAATGAATTGGGTCTTGGCTTTGATCCAAGAATGTATGTTGTCTGTGTAAAGAAATAATATTGCTAATGATGCTAGGGTGATCGCGATGATTCGCTTGATGACTCTAGCATGTTTGTTGTTTTCATTAATCGATCCGTCTATTGCAACAGTGTGAGTCGTTTGATTTGTGAAGAGTGTTATTTCTTTTCCAGTGTCGAGTGTTGCAATGATTTTTACGGGGTAGTCACCTGTTTTTATCTCATCAGGTACCGAGAACCTTAAACGCCATCCTGATCGTAACCAATCGCTGCGGTTTTTCACTTTGACGACATCTGGACGTTCATATCGCTCGAACTGCCCGTCATATATTTTTTTATCAGCGAGCCAAACCGATAGTGACGTTACCTGTTGAGAGGGTTTACTAGCACCCACCCAGCCTTCAGCAAGTATTTTATTATTTTCTTGCTTTATAACATCAATCGTTCCTTCACCCAGCTGTTCCGATGAGTACGCTTCGTTTGCAGCGAAACCGATAAAAGTCAAAAATAACAGTGTTGAAAGAAGGAGGTTTTTTGTTTTTTGTAATAACTGATTAGTAGGTATCATGTTGGGCGCCATGAGCTCCTCGTTAGCGATAAAAGTTAGCGATGGTTAGGCTTTAACAGCGAGAACAATGCCAATAATTATTATCGCTACCCCGAGGAAGTATTGAGGTTGAAATTTTTCTCCAAAAAACAGATGGCTTCCAATGGGGACAATAACAAAGGCCAACGCCATCAGGGGGTATACTTTCCCTAATTCGATTTTTTGAAGAACCCAGACCCAAGCGATTGTTGTAATACCGTATAGAGCAAAGGCGCTAAAGAGTGTGAGAAGTGTATTGGGATCAAAAAAGCTTCCGCTTTTTTGAAGCGATGCCGCGCTTAGCTTAAAAAGAATCTGGCCCGCAGCTATTCCCAGTACGCAAATAAAAGCAATCAAGTATGTCACGTGGTTACCTTTTGATATTGTTAGAAAGTTTTCTATTTTGCAAGTGAAAAGGCCTCTTCGGAATAGATTGAACGTCGTGCCCGATGAACGCAAGAATGAACTGGGTGCCTAGGATTAAAGGTAACGCAGATAGCATCACGGTTCCTGCGGATGTGGCTACGCCTGATTGTATTGAGCTGATCCAGTGCGACAGACCAAATACTCCCCCAAGGGTCACCATCAGCAGCCCCAACGGTAGCTCAATGGAGGCTAGAGACATATCCCTGAGGTAGTAATTATAAAATATGCGTTTCCCCATATTTCTCAGATGCTTAAAGAAAAACTCCCCAACCACTTTTGAGATTTTAAGATTGCTCACTTCATCAGCATATTTTGCGTCCATAGGGATATCCACTACCACGGCGCGTAATGTATTTAGTCGAAATAACATATCGGTTTCAAAAAAATAACGGCGACTGATTTTTTTCATGGGTAAATGCTTTGCCACATCGCTGTGTATTGCAGTGAAACCGTTGGTTGGGTCAAATAAGTCCCAGTACCCAGATGATAGTTTTGTCATGAAAGATAGTGCGGCATTACCGAAAAGGCGCATTTTTGGCATTTGCTGGATTTCTTCCAGATCAAAAAAACGGTTACCCTTAGTGTAATCAGCTTCGCCGTTAAGAATTGGCGTGATGAACGCGGGTATTAGTGACGGATCCATCTGCCCATCGCCATCGACCTTTACGATAATATCCATGTCATCTTGGATTGCGGCACTGTAGCCGGTCATTACTGCGCCACCCACGCCTTGATTTTCTTCGCACCTTACAACGACAACTCGCGGGTCGGAGCAGTTGGCGATTACGAAGTCTCCCGTACCCTCAGGGCAGCAATCATCGACAACATATATTTTATCTACGTCTGAAATCATATCGCTGATTACTTTCAGGATATGTTTTTTTACCTTGTAGCAAGGGATTACAGTCGCGATTTTTTGATTTGAAATCATTGTTTATATGCCGTCGAATAAAGGGATAGAGGTGTCCGCCAAATGAGAGTCAAATCTTAATCCTAGGAGGCCAAGCAAGCCCAAAGTCCTCATGATCAAGCGTCAAGTTCGGATTGTACGCATAATCGTTCTGGATATCCGGCCAGCGCGACTTCATGTGCATGACCTCGGTTTCAAAACGCTCTTTTTTCTCTGGTGTGTCTTCAGTGCCGCGTGTGGCTGATTCGTGATGGTACATCTCTGAATAGGGCGTCCATACGTTTATATAGCCAGCTTCTTGAACCCTGAGGCAGAAATCAACATCGTTGAATGCAACTTTCAGGTTTGTTTCGTCTAAACCAGATACTTGTTCAAAAATGTTTTTTCGTATGATTAAACAGGCAGCTGTTACGGCTGAAAACTCTTGCGTTAACGCAGCCCTGCAAAAATAGCCATAATCGCCTTTAGGTAAATATTTATGCGAATGTCCGGCGACGCCGCCAATCCCTACGAGTACGCCGCCGTGCTGCAAGCGGTCATCTGGATACCACAAACGCGCGCCTATGGCCCCGACATTGGGCTGTAGTGCGATGGATACCATTTCACCGAGCCAATTCTCGCTGATAACTTCGATGTCGTTATTGATCAGGCCTACAAGCTCTCCGCGCGCTATTTTTACAGCTTTATTATTCAGGGCGGAATAATTGAAGGGGCTGTCATCGCGCAGTACGGTTATATTTTTTTCCTGATTTATCTCTTCAAAATATTTTAAGGACTCAGGTTCGTCTGAACCGTTGTCAACGAGAATGATCTCGTAATTGGAGTAGGACGTGAGCTGCTTGATGCTATCGATACATTGCTTAACCAATGCATGGGCATTACGCGTAGGAATTATCAAGCTGACCATAGGAAGAACAGCAGGCAGTCGATAGTGCACACGGTACATGCCCATAGGCAGTAATTCTGTTGTGCCGATGTTTCCTTTTCGCTGGAGGTGCTCGTCAAGAGCCTTCACTCCCGCCAATGCTGCATAGGGCTTTTCGTCGCCAGCCATTGCGGTACTGCCACTGTGCATGCGCCAGTGGTAAAGCACTCGCGGGATATGAACGATTTCATCACGGTTAAGTTTTTCTACGCAACGCAATGCCAGATCGTAGTCTTGCGCACCTTCGAACCCTACACGGAATTGACCTACTTCATTGACGAGGTCTCGACGGTAGACCCCTAAATGACAAATCATGTTCTGAGAGCGGAACAGATATTCGTTCCAGTCGGACTTGAAATAAGGTGAGCTTCGCTGACCTTGGGTATCGATTTTGTCTTCGTCGGAATAGATCAAGCCTACTCCCGGGTTTTCCAGGACGGTGCGAGCGACCCAGTACAGGGCATGTCCTGGCAGCAGGTCATCATTGTCCATGAGTGCAATATACTGGCCCTTAGCTATTTCCAATGCAGAGTTGCTAGCACGGGATATATGGCCATTCTCAGGTCTGAAAACCACGTCAATTCGCGGGTCTGCAATAGATAGTGCTTTCAGGTAGGTGAGTACTTCTGGATTTGTTGAGGCGTCGTCTGCAAGACACAATTGCCAGTTTGGGTATAGCTGGCCTTTGACACTGTCGATGGCTTCGCGCAATAGGTCGAGTGGCGGATTGTATACTGGCATGATTATGGAGATCAGTGGGGCGCTGTTCCAATGACTCATTTCCTCCATCATGTGCGCTCGTGCGCTCGCGTCGATGGTGTCGTAATACTTCACCCACAATGCGTAGTCGTGGCGATCTGGCACCGCTCGAGTTTCCTGGCCGACGAAGGCGAGATTTTCTTGCCGACTCAGCCAACGAAGGCGAGCGAGAATCCCAGCTACCCCCTGCTTTTTCCAGATGCTATGTGTTTTTTTCAGGGCCTTTTGCAAGCCACCGCCCCGTTTGATTATCAGGGAGATTAGTTGCAGCCCTTTTTTCAGGCGTCTGGCAAGCACGACGGATTTGCGCAGGGGGGCCGTAACGAGCCAGCTTGTCGATCCCTGCAATGCTTGTATGGTGAGGTTCAGGTTATGTATATGTGTATCTTTTTCGCGGGCGGTCTTAGCCATTTCCTGAGAGAGCATAGCTATTTCGTCATTGAGCATAGCTATCTCGGGAATGCGATTAGCTGTTTCAGCAGCTGCGTCTTGCCAGAGTTTGGCGTTTATGCCAATCAGCAGCGGCATGGGGTCCTGCTCTTGGAGTTGCTTTTTGCCCAACCCTGGTTGAATGGACAAGCCCAGCTTTTCAAAGGCATCACGGTTATCGTGGTGATGGATTTTTAACTCCAATACCGAGTCTTCCCGCCCCGACAGGTTCTCCAGCTTGATCGGAAGGATAAAAAACGCATCTTCAGTCGTGCTGAGAAGCAACCCACTCTTCCCGACTCCATTGAGCAGCTGTAAGACTTCCGAGCAATGGGATAGATCTTCAAGATGGCCGGACCATTCCCACTCGACGTTGTTGTCTTTAAGGACGCGCAACGACGCAATGGAGAAGCAGGCCCGTCGGTTTACCGGATCCAGTCGCAAGACTGTCGACGATGCCGGAATCCCGCCCAATGGGAACGTTAAGGTCTGTTGACCGAGTGTGATCTCGCGATGAATGACGGCTTGTTCGTTAAAGCCATCTTCCGTTTCCGCGTAGTAGAGCGATGCACATAGCGGAACGCTTGCATCTGGCGCTTGCGGATTGACCGGCTCCTCTGGCCGCCAGTCGATGAAGGTATCACGCGCTCGACCGGTTACCTGCTCCTGGAAGCGGGACTCTTCGAGGACGTATTTGTCCAGCTGTTCGCAAGTGACAGACAAGCCTACAGCGTCGAAGGCCCCAGCTATGAACTCCCGACGAGTCAACGCTCGCTGACCTTCCGGCAAAGGACCGGCGCTGGCCAAGAGCAACAGCAGCCCACGCATCAATAGGTGTCCAAGCTCGACACCCCCGACGTCTTCCCACTCAATATCGATTAGCTTTGGCGTGCCGTCGCGTTGTAGCACGACATTTTGAGGCACTGCATCGATAAACCTCCCGGGTAAGCGCTCATCTGCACTGGCCAGTGGAAGGTTGAATCCTTGATCGGCAAGTAGGGTTCGCAGGTGGTCCACATAGCTTTTCATGAACGCTGCAAACTGCTCCATCGACCAGGTCGAACTGCTGGCAATGGAGAGGAAATCCAGGCTCAGTATGCGTCCCTGAACGTAGCGATCAGTTTCAGGAAGGATATAGTTGAAGCCGCTGTCATCGGCCGCAGGCTTGTCAGCGTTAAGTCGAGTGTATTGAACGGTGATGCCTTCGGCAGTTTCTACGAACAGTGCCTGTTTGCAGTACGCCGCTTTTCGGCCGGTGCTGAAGTGATAGGCCAGCACGTCGTCGGCGATGGCTTTGTCGTCTTCGCACGACGCAGCGATCAGGAAGGAGTTCGCCAGCTCTATTCCCAAGTGGTTGTCGACAACGACAGGCCATGCTTTCTCAAGGTTGAAATGGGTGTCGGGCGGCAACTGTGGGTCTTTTTTAACGTTTTGAACGTTCAAGCTGCCTGAGTCGAAGTTTTTTGCGGCGATGCCGCGTTCCGTAAAGATGGAGTTCGGAATTTTGTAATCTGGACTTGGCGAAAGGAATTCCGATCGCTTGTAGCCAGCGCGTGCGATCAGGTCTGCCAGTTCTTTGCGGCCATACGTTTGCGGTTGCCCGGGTGCGTAGCGACCTTCGATGCCATACATCTTGATGCCGACATGGTCTTCGGGGGCACCGGCGAAATACTTCAGGCCCAGCTGGTTTTCGATCGCAATGAACAGTCGGCCATTAGGTTTCAGCAGTTCGCGAATACGTTTGAGCATCGCGTATGCCGGATCTGGGTCCGAGCTGAACATGCTGGCATATTCGAGCACCCCAATTAGGGTAATCGCGTCGAAACGCTCTTCGGTTTTGAAGTCGTCAAATCGTTCGGAAAGGACCGTGACGTTGTCCAGATCTCGGGTCCGGCTGGCGGCGATAGCTGCGCGGCGAGGGCTGCCCTCCAAGCTCAAAACGTCGCCACCGCATTCGCCCAGATAACGGCTGATTGCGCCGCAGCCTGCGCCGATCTCAAGAATGCGACCCTTGAGGTGAGTCTCAAAAGGGCGAAGGATGTTCCCACGAGCTGAGCTGAGGTGATAAAGGCTCGCCCAGTCGTGGCAGTGCTCGGAAAGCTCCACCGACAACACGGATATGTCTTTGGCATTACGGACAATTTGAGCCAGGTGATTTTCTGCATGATCACCGTCGCTATAGGCAATGCCCTGATAGTCGGAGCGTAACCATACGCCTGTCTCTGGGCTACGGGAGTATCCGTTGCGCTCAAGCTCGAGCATTGTTATTTACCTGATCAAAATCCATGGAAACAGCCAAATCTATCAAGCCATGAAGGCGAGGTGTGGGTGAGACGATGAAGTGGATGGAGTCATATCGACGATCGTGTGGGATGATTTCTTCGCCTTGACGAGAGGCCAGGCCAACCGATATGAAATAGTCACCGCAAGCCAGCTTGTTTTGAAAACTCAGGCGCGCTGTGGCCTGAGTACCAGGGGCTCCCAGCTGGCTCATGTCGTCGCAATCGAGCAAATAGGAGTTAGTGCCATAAAGGGTGACTCCTTCTTTGGTTTTGATTGTGAATCCAAGGATCGGGTTGACGACGAGATGGTTGAACTTGACGGCCAGAGAGAGGGTAATCTGTTCGCCCGCATCAATCGTATTCGGGTATTCACGACCGCCTGCGCTCAGGTGGAAGTCCAACAGCGTTGCCGCCCCGTCGCCCCATCGGTACTCGTGAGGGTTGTAGCCGATCTTGGTGGAGTACTTGTCTTCACTGAAACTAAGTTCGGCGTCTGCCAATGAAGGCATGACTTCCTGGGAAGGCGCTTGATTCAGCGGCTGCTCGGTCCCACCGTCTTGGCGCTTATCCCTACCGAACAAGATATCAAGGTATCGATTGATGACTGGACGAGATTTATCAATCAACTCGACTCGGCTTCGCTCCAGCAGAATTGCACGCGAACAATGCGTAACCACTTGCTCGCTCGCGTGAGTCACCAAAAGAATACTGGTGCCATTGTCTTTCAGTTGGCGCAGGCGTTCAAAGCACTTGGCCTGAAATCTGGCATCCCCTACGGAAAGCGCTTCATCGACGATCAGGATGTCGGGGTCCACTTGCGCTTGTACCGCAAACGCCAATCGTACAGCCATCCCGCTCGAATAGGCTTTTACCGGCTGATCGATGAATTCGCCAATGTCCGCGAAGCTGGCGATTGCATCGAATCGTTGATCCACTTCATCGCGGCTAAGCCCGAGAACGGCTGCGTTCAGATAGATGTTTTCTCGTCCTGAGAACTCAGGGTTGAAACCTGAACCGAGCTCAAGGAGGGCTGCAATTCTGCCTCGGGTTTCTACGACGCCTGTTGTTGGCGTCAGCGTGCCACTGATGATCTGCAGCAGGGTCGATTTTCCGGAACCGTTTCGACCGACGATACCGACGGTTTCGCCTTTCTGAACGGTGAAATTGATGTCCCGCAGGGCCCAGAACTCTTTACCGTAGGTGGTAGCGGGGCGACCGATCAATCGCTGCAATTTGGGCACGAAGGCTTGCTTGAGTCGATCTTGAGGTTTTTCGTAGGTATAGAAGCATTTGGAGACGTTGCTTACGCTGATTGCAAAGTCATCAGAGGACATCAGCAAATCCTTTACGTGTTTTTTGGAACACCCAGTAGCCAGCAGCAGCCATCAGCGTTCCGATGACCGTTGCCACTAGAAGATCGCTCCATTGAGGTAGGTGCCCGAACAGTAAAATGTTGCGGCTTTCTTCAATGATATAGGTGAGCGGGTTCAGCTTCAGCCATGGCTGATAGGCGGCGGGCAGAGCCGCCACTGGGTACAACACCGGTGAAAGAAATAACAGGACGGTGGTCAGGACACCAATGACATGGCTGACATCGCGTAGGAATACACCAAGCGACGCCAACAGCCAGCTGACCCCCAGGGTTCCCAGAACCAAGGGCATTAATACCAGCGGAAGCAGGATCGCAGTCCATGGAACAGCGTGGGTCAAAAGCAGCTGCGCGAGGACCAGGACGATCAAGCTTATGCAGGTATGGAACAGCGCCGACCCTAGCGTGATCAGCGGCAGAATCTCCAGCGGGAACACGACTTTCTTTACGTAGTTACTGTTCGACAGAATCAGGGACGGTGCCCGGTTGGCACATTCGGCGAACAGGCCATGCACAATCATGCCAACGAACAGCAGAATCGCGAACTCACCTTTACCCGCGTCCTGGCCGACCCATCGAGCCTTGAAAATCTCGGAGAAGACGAAGGTGTATACCGCCAACATCAGGATCGGGTTGAAGAACGACCAGGCCAGTCCCATTACCGAACCTCGATAGCGGCCAATCACTTCGCGCCTGGTCATTTGAGCGATCAGTTGTCGGTGGTGCCAGAGGCTTCGCAGCAGGCTAAGGGGGCCACCTGCCGGGGAGACATGTGGGTTCACTAGGCGAATACCTCGGCGTCTTGCAGCAAGACGGCCGCTTGGTCTTTCGTGGACAGCGCTGGCGCAGCCTCTATTGGCCAATCAATTCCGATGCTCGGGTCGTTCCACGCCAGGCTACGTTCGTGGGCGGGAGCGTAGTAGTCAGTTGTCTTGTACAAGAACTCGGCGCTCTCGGACAACACCACGAAGCCGTGGGCGAAACCTTCAGGAACCCATAGCTGGTGTTTGTTTTCAGCACTCAAATGGGCGCCTACCCATTTGCCGAATGTCGCAGAGCTTTTGCGCAAATCCACCGCGACGTCGAATACCTCGCCTTGTGTTACACGCACCAGCTTGCCCTGAGTGTTTTGGATCTGGTAATGCAAGCCTCTGAGCACACCCTTTGCCGATCGCGAATGGTTGTCCTGCACAAACTGGACGGAACGTCCTATGGCCTCTTCAAAAGCTTTCTGATTGAAGCTTTCGTAGAAAAATCCGCGGTCGTCCCCAAAAATTTTTGGCTCGAACAGAATGACTTCCGGGATGGCAAGAAGTGTGGCTTTCATCGTTTTAAAGTCTCCACCAGAAACGAGGTGAGGTCTTTGCCGTGGCCCTGACGTAGTGGCAAGGAGGCAAAGCCGTCGAAAAATGGGCTGTGTGTCCGGCGTTGGTTGCGGACAATATTCATACAGGTCAGGCGGGTCATACCCGTTTTATTGACTGAGGCGACGCTGAAGTGGGTGAATTCACTCATTGCTTGAGGCGTTTCCGATCACGTGGTGAGGGAGCATTCCACCTTGCTTCATTTCGTTCCTTCAGTTTCGGTACTGGCCCCATGCTACTTCGGCCGCTTTGGGCGACTGCCTGCAAAATGCTACGGGCTGACTGTCGATCATCACCGTAGCCATTGGTTTCCCAGAGCCTGAAAAATTACCCTTGGCGTATCTACTGAAAAACGTCAGGCCAAGCTTCAAACGTTCAGCGCTTGCACTCAGCGGTGTTGACTGAAGTGCTATTATTTGATGGCTATTGGACAGCTATCCTTCGCCGTTGGGCGGGCTGCACCTTATCATATATGCTACTTGGAGGCATCCACGGCGCTGCGAAGCCCGCCGGATCAGGCGTTGAGATTGTGTCTCGCAATACTGATTTTCCAGTAGGGCGGCGGCGTTACTTCAAATTTTGTTCAGGCAAGCGGCAACGAATAGGCTGAGATTACCTTTGCCAGTCTGGCGATAGATTCCAGACTCTTTCATCAGGTAAAGCCTGTGCAGCAGGGCGCTTTGTCGAGCTTGCTCAAATTGGCCAAGAGTCAGTCGGTTTTCGGGTGTCAACCTTGGCTTGAAACTGGCCAGCACGAGCAGGTTTTGATTGCTCCATTCGCTAAACCGCCCCGAACACATCTTGCCCAGGCGAATCAGCCGTTCTTTAAACCCTGAGTTCGCACCAATCAGGTTTCCACCGTGCTGTCGGTAGTCGAGCGTGGGGGCTTGATCGAAAATCACTTTGCCACCGCATCCGCTGACCAGAAGATAAGTCAGCCAGTCGTGGGCGACGACAGTTGCGTCGTCAGGTGTCTGCGCGAGTAATGCCCTTGTGTGGCGATTGATGAGCATTGTATTGGCTCCTGCAATACTTTGAACTAACGCATTGCGAAAGTGAGGAGGGGCCAAAAAGTGCGGGGAGAAACCGATCACCTGTCGGTCAGCGGAAATGAGTCGAGTCCTGGAGCAATAAAGCGCTGGAATGTTTTGTACCGCTGTGAGGTGGGCAATGCTTCGTTCCAGCTTGTCCGGGAACCAGATGTCATCCTGATCACTAAAGGCAAAATAATCAGCGTCAATGGAGGGGTTTTTTATCAGCGAGAGAAAGTTCTTTGCGAAGCCCTGGCGCGGGCCATCCAGGATAATTAAGCGCTCTTCTCCCTGTTGGGTTTGAAAGTTCTTCAGGTGCTTGAGGGTTTCATCACTTGAGCCATCATCCGATGCATAGACCACCCAGTTTTTGTGGGTTTGCATCGCGAATGAATCCAGCTGTTCGCTGATAAACGCCGAGCCGTTATAAGTGCAAAGTAAAATAGCAACTTTGGCGCTCGTGGCCGTCACGACGGCGCTTTCCGTGGTGCGCGCGTTCTGCTCGGATGGTGGGGGCTGCGTGTTCATTCGTTCATCTCAAACATTGCCAAATAGATTGCCGTACCCGCGGTCAACTGTAGGTCCAAGCGCTCAAGGAGTGCGCAAATTGGGACAGGGCTTCGGGGGGTGGAGCACGGAGTCTGTGCTCGGAAAAATGTCTACGGAGCGCACCCGGGCGGCATTTTAAGGTGGATCTCTCGAAAAGTCTGTTCGAGAGCGGCACTTCGTTGGGGAAAAGTGTTCCTAGGCAGGAGAGTGAAGGACGACGTCGAGCATCGAGACCTGCGATTTGACGGGCGAGGTCTGTGCTGCATCAGATCCGAAGCTATGCTGGGCCAATCGATTTTTCATCATGTGTTGAGGTAGATGCGGTGGCCTGAGGCTATATTTTCTTGATTTGAATGTTCGCCGGCCTCTTGAAGGTGATGGCGTGGTGATAGCCTTCATGAAATCTGATTTGTTAATTTATGCTTCCGGATCAGTCGCTTATATGATGTGCTAAAACTGCTCTGACAGTACAATCCAATCGCGCATTTAGGTAAGGGAGTGGATGATAGTGTTCGATCACATTATGGAGAGACTCAGGACTTTCCTTGTAGGCTTGCCGCGTAGGAAAAAACGCTTCATTCAGGTCGCTACAGACGTAGTACTTGTTTGGGCAGCCCTGTGGCTCGCCTTTATCGTCCGCCTTGGCATCGACGACATGTACAATCCATTGAGAGCCCATCTCTGGCTCTTTGCTTGTGCGCCTGTTATAGCCATTCCTTTATTTATCCGGTTCGGCATGTATCGAGCCGTCATGCGCTATTTTGGCAACGATGCCCTGATAGCTATCATCAAGGCCGTTAGTCTTTCTTCGCTAATCCTGGCGGTCGTCGTCTACTGGTACAGCAATCACCAGACCGTCGTCCCGCGATCAATCATTTTCAACTACTGGTGGCTGAGCCTCGTCATCATTGGCGGCCTGCGCCTGTGCATGCGCCAATACTTCATGGGCGACTGGTTCACGGCGGCCCAGCATGTGCCGTTTACCAGTCGTGACGATGGGTTGACCAAGGTCGCCATCTATGGAGCGGGTGTGGCAGGCAATCAGTTGGTGGCGGCTTTGCGCATGGGGCGTGTGATGCGTCCAGTGGCCTTCATCGATGATGATCTGAGCATCATCGATCGTTCCATTTCGGGCCTTCAGGTCTACAAACCCAAACACATCCAACAGATGATCGACGTCACGGGTGCCCAGGAAATTCTCCTGGCATTGCCGTCATCCACCCGCGCACGACGCAGGGAAATTCTCAATCTGCTGGAAGATTATCCGCTTCACGTGCGAAGCGTCCCGAACTTCACCGATCTGGCCAGTGGCCGGGTGAAGGTCGATGACATCCAGGAAGTCGACATCGCTGACCTGCTTGGTCGGGATGCGGTACCTGCCCAGGCCGATTTGCTCGAGCGCTGTATCAAGGGCAAGACGGTGATGGTGACGGGGGCGGGTGGGTCGATTGGGGCGGAGTTGTGCCGGCAGATTTTTTCCTTGGAGCCGACCACGCTTCTACTGTTCGAGCACAGTGAGTTCAACCTCTACAAGATTCTTACGGAGCTTGAGGAGCGCACCTCTCGCAAGTCGGTGTCGGTCAAGTTGTTGCCCATTCTTGGTTCCATCCGTCATCAGGACAAACTGCTGGATGTGATGAAAACTTGGAAAGTGGATACGGTCTATCACGCTGCCGCCTACAAGCATGTTCCGATGGTTGAGCACAACATTGCCGAAGGTGTGTTGAACAATGTCATCGGTACGCTCAACACCGCTCAAGCGGCGTTGCAGTCGGGAGTGTCCAGCTTTGTGCTGATTTCCACCGACAAGGCGGTGCGCCCGACTAATGTCATGGGCAGCACCAAGCGTTTGGCTGAGTTGACGCTTCAAGCCCTCAGCCGTGAGGTTGCCCCCGTGCTGTTTGGCGATAAGGCCAATGTGTCGCGGGTTAACAAAACCCGCTTCACAATGGTTCGTTTCGGCAATGTCCTGGGCTCGTCGGGCTCCGTCATTCCTTTGTTCCATGGCCAGATCAAGTCTGGTGGCCCGCTGACGGTCACTCACCCGAAGATCACCCGCTACTTCATGACCATACCCGAAGCTGCGCAATTGGTGATTCAGGCCGGTTCCATGGGGCAAGGCGGGGATGTGTTCGTGCTGGATATGGGCGAGCCGGTGAAGATCGTCGAGTTGGCGAAGAAGATGATCCACCTGTCGGGCTTGAGCATTCGTTCAGAGCGCAATCCCCAGGGCGATATTTCCATCAAGTTCACTGGCCTGCGGCCTGGTGAGAAGCTGTATGAAGAGCTGTTGATCGGCGATAACGTCGCGGCGACCGAGCACCCGATGATCATGACAGCCAATGAGGACCATTTGCCCTGGGATGTGTTGAAGCTGAAGTTGAGTGACCTGCTCAACGCCGTTGAGGGGGATGATTACGGGCGAGTGCGCCAGCTCTTGCGCGAAACGGTCAATGGCTATTCGCCCGACGGGGAGATTGTCGACTGGATCTACCAGCAGCGCCGCTTGGAGCCCTGATTGTTACACAGTCTGTAACGTACACATTTTTGACAGTGCCCCAGCATCGCCTAAGTTTGAGAGGCAGCTTCGCAAAAGCTGCTTCTTTCTTAACGATGTCATGGAGCGTCACTTATGCGTACAGGCTATTTCTACTCTCTGGTTTTTGCCCTTCTGACCAGCGCCTCTATAGCTGTCATCGCTGCGCCCGCGGTCAAACCCGAGACAACGGCGGCGCCGCAGGCAATGGACGTGTCGGCAAAACCGCAAAGCGCCAAGGTGGATCTTAACGGGGCGGATGCCGCTACGCTGCAACGCGAGTTGTCGGGGATAGGCGAGGCCAAGGCCAAGGCGATTGTTGCATACCGTGAGAGTAATGGGGCCTTCTCGTCGGTAGAGGAATTGCTGGAGGTCAAGGGAATTGGCAAGGCGATCCTGGACAGGAATCGCGACAAGCTGGAAGTGAACTGAGGTGAAATAGTGAAAGAGGCCGGTCGTGATGACTGGCCTTTTTGCGTTCCGGGATGCACCTGGCACAAAACGTGACTGCTCATTGAAAACTGATTGTTGAACAATCTGGAGGCTTTGAGCATGGACAACGGACTTTCCCCGGCTGATCACATTATCTCGAGGACTCCGAGCAACTGCTTTTGCAATTCCTGACCCCAGCGACCCATCACTGTTCGAGGATGTGTGCCATGTACAAAGATTATCCGGCGGCCTACCAGGTCAGCAAAGGCTCGGCCCTGCAGGTGGACAAGGCATTTTACGAGCGGATCCGCATGCAGCAGGACAAGCGCACGTTGATCGAGCAGTTCGAAGTGCCGATCCGCACCGGCCGCGCCTGGCATGTGCCGGCCGGTCATGTGTTTCGCGTTACGACCCCGGTGGGCCCGCAGGTGGGGGATTTCAATGTCTGGAATGCCCACGATCCGCGGGAACGCCTGTGGGCGGCGCGCACTCGCCAGCTTCAGGGCGCCCACGTCAGCACCCATGATCGGCTGTGGTCGAACCTGCCATTTTTGCGGCCATTGGTGACCATCACCGATGACAGCCTGGCCGGTTACGGCATCGACGAGCATGGTGGACGGCTGCACGATCTGCTGGGCACACGCTGTGATCCGTATGTGAACAGGATGCTGACCGGCGAGGACTTCCATCATCACTGTCACTCGAACTTGACCCGTGCGGTGCTACCCCATGGCTTGACGGAATTCGACGTGCACGATGTGCTGAATATCTTTCAGTGCACCGGGCTCAATCATGACGACATGTACTTCATGAAGGCCTGTCCGGCGCAGAAGGGCGATTATCTGGAGTTTTTTGCCGAAATTGATCTGCTGTGTGCCTTGTCCACCTGCCCCGGCGGTGACCTATCGCTGGCGATGTGGGGGCCGGATGCGCAGGATCCTCTCAGCGTCTGTCGTCCGCTCGGGGTGGAGATCTATCAGTTGGAGGCTTCATTGCTGGAGGGCTGGAGCCAGCCTGAGCGAGCAGCGTACAAGGGGTTGCATGGCTTGCACATTGCCAAGGCGGATTGGGAAAAGTAACGCTGTGGGCGCTGTCATGCGCTTGCTTTTGTGGCCAGGGAGCAAGCTCCCTCGCCACAGAGACAGTCGTACTCCACGGTCAGCGGTCCTTGGCCTCCTTCGCATCCATTTCTGCATTGCGCTCGGCAACACGCTTGCGCTGTTCATCCGTCAGCTCGACCTTGTTGGCGGTGTCGCGCAGCATCATCAGACCACCAACGATCGAGCCGATTGCAACGATCAGTATCAACCAGGCATACCAGGGCATAGGGCTCTCCTTGAGGGCGCGGCCAGTGGGCGTCTTTCGCCAATCTGCCGCGCCTACCACTTATGAGCGAAGGATGTTCGCAGTGGTTCAATACTACGCCCGTTCGGCCGGCTTCACCTCAAAGCCCGGTCAGCATCGCGTCGGCCGGGGCGTCTGCGCGCAGTTGTGCGGTCAGGATGAAGTACACGAAACCCACCGCCATGAAGCCGAGGAAGATCAGCCCGATCAACGCGTTGAACCAGGCCATTGCCACCAGGCACACCACCGCCAGCACCAGGGCAATGCCCGGGATGATCGGATAGCCGGGTGCGCGAAAAGTGCGTTCCAGGTTGGGTTCGGTTTTGCGCAGTTTGAACAGGCTGAGCATGCTCATGATGTACATGACGATGGCGCCGAACACGGCCATGGTGATCATTGCTGCGGTCAGGGTCATGCCACCAAGGTTGATCAGGCCGTCGCTGTAGATCGCGGCGATGCCGATCAGCCCACCGGCGATGATGGCCCGGTGCGGCGTCTGGAAACGTGACAGCTTGGCGAGGGAGGTGGGCAGGTATCCGGCTCGAGCCAGGGCGAAGAACTGCCGCGAGTAGCCAAGAATGATGCCGTGGAAACTCGCCACCAGGCCGAACAGGCCGATCCACACCAGCATGTGCAACCAACCGGAGCTTTCGCCGACAACGGTTTTCATGGCTTGGGGCAGCGGATCGTTGATGTTCGACAGGGTGCGCCAGTCGCCCACGCCACCGGCAAAGAACATCACGCCCATGGCCAGCACCACCAGGGTCAGGATGCCGCTGATATAGGCCTTGGGGATTGTGCGTTTCGGGTCCTTGGCTTCTTCGGCGGCCATGGCCGCACCTTCGATGGCCAGGAAGAACCAGATGGCGAAGGGGATCGCGGCGAACATCCCGGCAATGGCCGGCACGCTGAACACATCGGAACCGGCCCAGCCGTTCAGGGCGAAATTGCTGAAGCTGAACGCCGGGGCCACTACGCCCATGAACACCAGCAGTTCGGCCACTGCCAGCACGCAGACGATCAGCTCGAACGTCGCCGCCAGTTTCACCCCGAGGATGTTCAGGCCCATGAACACGATGTAGGCACCGACTGCTGCATGTTTCGGGTCCAGGGCGGGGAATTGCACGTTCAGGTAGGCGCCAATGGCCAGGGCAATGGCCGGCGGTGCGAAGACGAATTCGATCAGCGTTGCCAGCCCGGCGATCAACCCGCCTTTCTCGCCGAAGGCTCGGCGGCTGTAGGCAAACGGCCCGCCAGCGTGGGGAATGGCGGTGGTCAGTTCGGTGAAACTGAAGATGAAGCAGGTGTACATGGCCGCCACCATGAACGAGGTCACCAGAAAGCCCAGCGTCCCGGCAACACCCCAGCCGTAGCTCCAGCCAAAATATTCGCCGGAAATCACCAGCCCGACGGCAATGCCCCATAAATGCAGGGTGCCCAGGGTGGGTTTTAGTTGTGTGTTCATCGGTGGCTCCCCTCGATAAATAGCAAAAGCGCTGGGAGAGGGCAGTGCAGTGGGCGTGCCAGTGTGGTGTGTGCGGTCGTAATGGGCTAAATCGTGTCGTATCGGGGATGTTCGCCGCCCAATATCTGGATTTTGTGCCCCAGTTCAGAGCGTCAGTGCATGGGCTGGCCTCATCGCGAGCAGGCTCGCTCCCACAGGGAATCTTCAGTGGACGCAAGTTCTCTATGCACAACAGAACAAATGTGGGAGCGAGCCTGCTCGCGATGAGGCCAGCCCAGCCAGCCGGAAACCCCATTCTTTACACATTCTTTATCCCCCAAGCCCCCTCTCGATCTCGTTCCTTTACAGCCTCCCTGCCGACAATCACTCCACACACGGCACGACGCCGTATCACGGAGAAATCCCATGAGTGTTCTGGACGGGGTGTCGCTGCTGCTGGCAGTGGCGCTGTTCATCTATCTGCTGACTGCGCTGTTGCGCGCGGACCGGAACTAGGAGCGGCTATGCACGGTTATGACTATGGGCTGATCCTCGCCTTTTTCGCGCTGGTGCTGATTCCGGCACCCTTCCTGGGGCGTTTTTACTACCGGGTGATGGAAGGCCAGCGCACTTGGCTTTCACCGATCCTTGGCCCGGTGGAGCGTGGTTGCTATCGCCTGGCCGGTGTCGATCCCGCTGCTGAACAGAGCTGGCAGAAATATACCCTGGCCTTGCTCGCCTTCAACCTGGCTGGTTTTGCGCTGCTGTTCACGATCCTGCTGCTGCAGGGTTATCTGCCGCTCAATACCGAGCAATTGCCCGGCATGGAATGGACCCAGGCCTTCAACACCGCCGTCAGTTTCATGACCAACACCAACTGGCAGTCCTACAGCGGTGAAGCTTCTCTGAGCTACCTGAGCCAGATGATTGGCCTGACCGTGCAGAACTTTGTCAGCGCCGCGACCGGCCTGGCTGTGCTGGTGGCGCTGTGTCGCGGAATCGGGCGTAAATCCGCCGCGACGCTGGGTAACTTCTGGGTCGACATGACCCGCGCGACGCTCTACGGCCTGCTGCCACTGTGCTTGCTGCTGGCGCTGTTCCTGGTGTGGCAGGGCGTGCCACAAACCTTCGCGCACTATGTGCACGGGGTGACAATGCAGGGCGCCGACCAGGTCATCCCATTGGGCCCGGCCGCCAGCCAGATCGCGATCAAGCAATTGGGTACCAACGGCGGCGGCTTCTTCGGCGTCAACTCGGCGCATCCATTCGAGAACCCGACGGCCTGGAGCAATCTGTTTGAACTTGCTTCGATCATCCTTATTCCCGCCGCGCTGGTGTTCACCTTCGGCCATTACGTCAAGGACCTGCGCCAGAGCCG
Source organism: Pseudomonas sp. LBUM1664 (assembly GCF_059695895.1). Taxonomy (NCBI): domain Bacteria; kingdom Pseudomonadati; phylum Pseudomonadota; class Gammaproteobacteria; order Pseudomonadales; family Pseudomonadaceae; genus Pseudomonas; species Pseudomonas sp. LBUM1664. The sequence goes on from NZ_CP166791.1 coordinate 1,976,702, forward strand.
GGCGATCATCGCTTGCATGCTCGCGCTGTTTTTGATCGGCGGCGCTACTTCGCTATGGGCCGAGTACCAACCTAATCCGGCCCTGAACAACGCTGCCGTGGAACAGACCGCGCCGCTGGAAGGCAAGGAAGCGCGCTTCGGCACCACCGCCTCGGTGCTGTGGTCAGTGACCACCACGGCGGCGTCCAATGGTTCGGTCAACGCCATGCACGACAGCCTCAATCCGCTGAGCGGCATGGTCTCGCTGGTGAACATGATGGTCGGCGAAGTGATTTTCGGGGGCGTCGGGGCCGGGCTCTACGGGATGCTGCTGAACGTACTGATCGCCGTATTCCTGGCCGGGTTGATGATCGGCCGCACCCCGGAATACCTGGGCAAGAAGCTGGGCGCCAGGGAAGTGCAACTGCTGGTGGTGACCTTGCTGGTAATGCCCGTGAGCGTGCTGGTGCTAGGCGCCGTCGCCGCAAGCCTGCCTGGGCCTGCAGCAGCGGTGAGCAACCCCGGCGCCCACGGTTTCAGCCAGTTGCTCTACGCCTACACCTCGGCAGGGGCGAACAACGGCTCGGCATTCGCCGGGTTCGGCGCCAACACGCCATTTCACAACCTGATGCTGGGCCTGGGCATGTTGATCGGTCGCTTCGGCTACATCCTGCCCGTACTGGCATTAGCCGGCAGCCTGGCCCTGAAGAAAACCGCCCCGATTGGCCAGAACAGCTTCCCCACCCATGGCCCGCTGTTCGTGACCTTATTGACCGTGACCATCCTGCTGGTGGGCGGTTTGACCTTCCTGCCGACCCTGGCCCTGGGGCCGATTGCCGAACACCTGAGCATGGGCTTCTGAGGATCTGATGATGAATATGCCGATGAGCAAAACCGTCGTCGCCAAGGCGTCGGAGCAACCGAAAACCAACATGTCGGCCCTATGGCGGCCGGCGCTGGTGCAAGCGTTCGTCAAGCTCGACCCGCGCCAATTGCACCGCGCCCCGGTGATGCTGGTGGTGGAACTGACCGCGATCCTCACCACTGTGTTGTGCTTCATTCCGGACAACGCTGTGCCGACCTTCGTCGCCGCGCAAATCGCACTGTGGCTGTGGTTCACCGTGCTGTTCGCCAACTTCGCCGAAGCTTTGGCCGAAGGTCGCGGCAAAGCCCGGGCCGATAGCCTCAAGGCCGGCAGCGAAGGCCTGAGTGCACGCCGCCAGACCGCCAACGGTTTTGAAGTGGTACCCGCCACCCGCCTGCGCAAGGGCGATGTGGTGCGCGTCGAAGCCGGGGAGATGATCCCCGGCGACGGTGAAGTGATCGAAGGCATCGCCGCAGTCAACGAGGCGGCTATTACGGGCGAATCGGCCCCGGTCATCCGCGAATCCGGCGGTGATCGTTCGGCCGTCACCGGCAACACGCGCCTGGTCTCCGACTGGCTGATGGTGCGCATCACCAGCAATCCCGGCGAGTCCACGCTGGACCGCATGATCGCCCTGGTCGAAGGCGCCAAGCGCCAGAAGACGCCGAACGAAGTGGCGCTGGATATTTTGCTGATCGGCCTGACGCTGATCTTCCTGCTGGTGGTGGTGACGCTGCAGCCGTTCGCCCACTTCGCCAACGGCAACCTGCCGCTGGTGTTTCTGGTGGCGCTGCTGGTCACACTGATTCCAACCACCATCGGCGGGCTGCTGTCAGCCATCGGCATCGCCGGGATGGATCGGCTGGTGCGCCTGAACGTGATCGCCAAGTCTGGTCGCGCGGTGGAAGCAGCGGGCGATGTGCATGTGCTGATGCTGGACAAGACCGGCACCATCACCTTTGGTAATCGCCGCTGTACAGCGGTCCATGCCGCCCCCGGTGTCGGCACCAAAGAGCTGGCCGAAGGTGCGTTGTTGGCCTCGTTGGCCGACGACACGGCCGAAGGCAAGTCCATCGTCGAATACCTGCGAGGTTTGCATCCGCAGCCAGAGCCCGGCACTGAACGGTTGACTGCTGTGCCGTTCAGCGCCGAAACCCGCTTGTCCGGCGTCGACTACCAAGGGCGCATTTACCGCAAGGGCGCCGTGGATTCGCTGCTGGGTTTTATTGGTCTGCCCCGCGATGGATTACCGACGGCGCTGGCCCGGGAAGTCGACAAGATTGCCCAAAGCGGCGGTACTCCCTTACTGGTCTGTGCCGACGGCAAACTACTGGGAGCAATTCACCTCAAGGACGTCGTCAAGCCCGGCATCCGCGAGCGTTTTGCCGAGCTGCGCAAGCTGGGGATTCGCACTGTGATGGTCACCGGCGACAACCCGCTGACCGCCGCTGCGATTGCCGCCGAGGCGGGTGTTGACGACGTGCTGGCCGAGGCCACGCCGGAGAAAAAACTGGCGCGTATCCGTCATGAACAGAATGACGGTCGTCTGGTGGCGATGTGTGGCGACGGCGCCAACGACGCCCCGGCCCTGGCCCAGGCCGATGTCGGCATGGCGATGAACGACGGCACGCAGGCGGCGCGGGAGGCGGCCAACATGGTCGATCTTGACAGCGACCCGACCAAGTTGCTGGACGTGGTGCAGATCGGCAAGGAGTTGTTGGTGACCCGTGGTGCACTGACAACCTTTTCCATCGCCAATGACATCGCCAAGTACTTCGCGATCCTGCCAGCGCTGTTCGCCTCGATTTATCCACAACTCGGCGTGTTGAACGTGATGCACCTGAGCAGTCCGCAGAGCGCGATTCTGTCGGCCATTGTGTTCAACGCATTGATCATCGTGGTGCTGATCCCCCTGGCTCTGCGCGGCGTGCGGGTACAGGCGGCGAGCGCGGCGGCGCTGCTGCGGCGCAATCTGTTGATCTATGGCCTGGGTGGGATCGTGGTGCCGTTCGTGGGGATCAAGGCGATCGATATGTTGCTGACGGCGTTGAATCTGGTTTGAGCCCGTTAAGGGCTGACCACAGATGTGCTTTTAACTGAGGATTTTTGGATGTCCACATTAGTTCGTCCGGCCTTGAGCCTATTGCTTCTGATGACCCTGCTCACCGGCATCGCTTACCCGCTGCTGGTCACAGGCGTGGCGCAAGTCGCTTTTCCCGCGCAGGCCAACGGCAGCCTGGTCTTTGATGCCAACGGCAAAGTCCGTGGCTCGATGCTGATCGCCCAGGATTTTGCCGGCGATGCCTGGTTTCATCCACGTCCGTCGGCCGGTGCTTTCGCCACGGTAGCCAGTGGCGCCAGCAACTTTTCCCCGAGCAACCCGGCTCTGGCCGCGCGGGTCATCGATGACGCTCACAAACTGCAAGTGCCCGGCCAGGGCCCGGTGCCGTTGGCGCTGCTGACGACCTCCGGCAGCGGGTTGGACCCGCACTTGCCACCGGCCGCGATTGCCTATCAACTGGCGCGTGTCGCCACGGCGCGCAACCTGCCGGTGTCGACATTGCAGCGACTGCTCGACGCTCACATTGAGCAACCTTTGGTGGGGCCGCCGGTGGTAAATGTGCTGGCGTTGAACCTGGCCCTGGAAAAACTGTAGAGCGGATGACAAGAGAACCCCACAGCATGAGCGACTCCGGCCGCGCCGACGCACTGTTAGCCAATTTACCTCGCAACGACCGTGGCCGGCTCAAGGTCTTCCTTGGCGCGGCCCCGGGTGTTGGCAAGACCTACGCCATGCTGCAAGCGGCCCATACTCAGCTACGCCAAGGCGTGAAGGTCATTGCCGGCGTGGTGGAAACCCACGGTCGCAGCGAAACCGAAGCGCTGCTCGGTGGACTGGCGCAACAGCCGTTGGTGCGCTCGGAATATCGCGGTGTGATGCTCGAAGAAATGGACCTCGACGGCCTGCTCGTCGCCCGGCCGACCTTGGTACTGGTGGACGAACTCGCTCACAGCAATGCGCCGGGCAGCCGTCATGCCAAACGCTGGCAAGACATCCAGGAACTGCTCGCCGCCGGCATCGATGTCTACACCACCGTCAACGTCCAACACCTGGAAAGCCTCAACGATCAGGTCCGTGGCATCACCGGCGTGCAGGTTCGCGAGACACTGCCGGACTGGGTCCTGCAGGAAGCCGATGAACTGCTGCTGATTGACCTGCCGCCGCGCGAACTGCTGGAGCGCCTGCGCGATGGCAAGGTCTACGTGCCGGAACAGGCCCGGGCGGCGATCGATGCGTTTTTCACCCAGACCAACCTGACCGCGTTGCGCGAACTGGCCATGCAGACCGCTGCTGCGCAGGTGGATAACGACCTGGCCCAGGGGTATCGACAGCTGGGCCAGGCGGCGCCGGCGGTGCGGGGTCGATTGCTGGTGGGGGTGGGCGGTGACGCTCAGGCTGAACGTCTGGTGCGCCATGCCAGCCGCGTGGCCCAGCGCCGGCATCTGCCCTGGAGCCTGGTGCACGTGGACAACGGCAGTGCAGGGAACGAACCATCACGCCAGCACTTGCAAAACGCCCAGCAACTGGCTGAACGCCTCGGCGGGGAAGTGGTGCTGCTGCGGGCCGGCGAAGTCGCCAAAACCCTGATCCAGCATGCCACCGAACGTCGCGCCACACTGGTGTTGGTGGGCCAGTCCCGACCGAGTCTGCGTCGGCGACTGTTCGGTGGTGGCCTGGCTTCACGTTTGCTGCGTGATGCCCGGGGATTGGAAATCAACGTGCTGGACAGCGATGAACAGCCCCGTCCTGCCCGTGTGCGTTCAAGCGCCGTCCAGACCGGGTTCGACTACGTGCTGGCGCTGGTAGCAACGGTGGCGGCCAGTGCATTGGCCTGGGGGATTTCGGGGCTTTTGGCGTTGCCCAATATTTCCCTGGTGTTTCTGATGGCGGTGTTGCTGGTGGCGGTACGCAGCAGCCTCGGTCCGGCGCTGGCCTGCTCGGCGTTATCGTTCCTGGCTTATGACTTTCTGTTCATTCCGCCGAATTTTTCCCTCACCATCCAGCGCGAAGAAGACGTGCTGACGCTGGTGTTCTTCCTGCTGATGGCTACGCTGACCGGCAACCTCGCAGCCCGCCAGCGCCGGCAATTGCAAGCCCTGCGCGACACCCAGCAAGAAACCGGTGAATTGCTCGACCTGTCGCGCAAACTCACTGCCGCCACTGACCGCCAGGCGGTGGTCACCGCTGCTGCGCAGCACCTCAATGGCTGGCACGACTTGCAACTGTGCCTGCTGAACCGCGACGGCCAGGGCGGCTGGAAGGTCGAGACCGGTGAACATCTGGACTTCACCGAAGCCGAGCGCGCAGCGGCCGACTGGGCTTGGCAACATGATCAACCGGCCGGCGCCGGCACCGGGACGCTGCCGTCCGGGCGCTGGTGGTGGTGGCCATTGTCGGCAGAAGGTGGGCCGTTGGCATTGCTGGGTGTGTGTCCGAAAGAAGGCAAGCCCCTGAGCGGCCAGCGTCGTCGTTTGCTGTCGGCCCTCAGTCAACCATTGGCCCAGGCGCTGGCTCGGGCGCAACTGGCCCAGGACCTGGAAGCGGCGCGCCTGCACGGCGAAACCGAGCAGCTGCGCAGCGCTTTGCTGGCTTCAGTGTCCCACGACTTGCGCACGCCGCTGACGTCCATGCGCGGCAGCATCGACAGCTTGCTGGCGCTGGGAGAAGCGATCCCGCTGGCAGATCGTCGTGAACTGCTCGAAGGCACTCGCGATGAAGCCGAGCGGCTGGATCGCTACATCCAGAACTTGCTGGACATGACTCGCCTGGGCCACGGCGCCCTGAAGCTGGCGCGGGACTGGGTGTCGCCGGCTGATATCGTCGGCAGCGCGCTGAACCGCCTGCGGGCGGTGCTGGCACCGCTGGCGGTCAGTATCGAGGTGCCCGCCGAGTTGCCGTTGCTGTATGTCCATGCGGCACTGATCGAACAGGCTCTGGTGAACGTGCTGGAGAACGCCGCGCGATTTTCGCCGGCCCACGGGCGGCTGCTGTTGAGCGCCGACGCGACGGACAGCGAAGTGTTTTTTTCTGTGGCCGATGAAGGCCCCGGGATCCCTGAAGAAGATCGGCAGAAAATCTTCGACATGTTCTACACTGCTGCGCGCGGCGATCGGGGCGGGCAGGGCACGGGGCTGGGCTTGGCGATCTGTCAGGGCATGGTCGGCGCCCATGGCGGGCGCATTAGCGTGGACGACGGCCTCGACGGGCGCGGCACCTGCATCACCCTGCACCTGCCATTGCAGGCGCAACCGGGCATGGACGATGAAGCCTGAGCGGCGTTGCGTTACTCTCTAGCCACCAGGCCACTAGCTACTTGATTGCACGAACGGACTCCCATGAGCCAGACCGCGACCCTTTTGGTCATCGATGACGAACCGCAGATCCGCAAATTCCTGCGCATCAGCCTGACCTCCCAAGGCTACAAGGTGCTGGAAGCCGGCACCGGTACCGAAGGCCTGGCCCAGGCGGCGTTGAACAAACCCGACCTGCTGGTGCTCGACCTGGGGCTGCCGGACATGGACGGCCAACAGGTGCTGCGCGAGTTTCGCCAATGGTCGACGGTGCCGGTGCTGGTGCTTTCGGTGCGGGCCAGCGAAGCGCAGAAGGTCGAGGCACTGGACAACGGCGCCAACGATTATGTGACCAAGCCGTTCGGCATCCAGGAGTTCCTGGCCCGCGTCCGTGCCCTGCTGCGCCAGGCCCCGGCAGGCGAAGCACGGGAGGCGGCGCTGACGTTCGGCCCACTGACGGTGGACCTGGCTTATCGCCGGGTGCTGCTGGACGGCGCCGAAGTGGCCCTGACCCGTAAGGAATATGCCGTACTGGCACAACTGGCGCGGCACCCGGGGCGGGTCATCACCCAGCAGCAACTGCTCAAGGACATCTGGGGTCCGACTCACACCGAAGACAGCCATTACCTGCGGATCGTGGTCGGCCATCTGCGTCAGAAACTGGCCGACGACCCGACCCGGCCGAGATTCATTGCGACCGAGGCCGGAGTGGGATATCGGTTGTTGGGGGAGGGTGGAGTTTAGTTTTTCATTGCCTGGGCTGCCGCCATTGCGAGCTGAAACAAATTTTGTGAACTCAGCAGGACCAATGTGGGAGCGAGCCTGATCACGATGAGGCCCTCACAGCCACTCGAGATCCTTCATCTCTGATCATTCTCATACCGATCCAGCGTATCCCGGGCAATCTCCCGCCCCAAAGCGATCAGCTCCGGCGCCTTGTAGAACTCGAAAAAACGACACACCCGCTTCGGCACGTTGATCAGCACATCCGGCGGATAACCGGCAATCTTGTACTGGGCCAGCGAGGTCTGCATCACCTCGAAGCTCTGGTTGATCAAGTCCAGCAACGAGGCCGGGCCGACGTTATCGATGATGAATGAACCGGTAGCGGATTTCGGCGCGCCTTCGGTTTCAGGCGCGGCGGCCGGTTGCTGGCCTTCGGGCTCGGCGGACTCGAGCCATGGGTTGATGTCGGCCGCCTCGGCCTTTAACGCTTCCTGCTCCAGCAGCAACAATTGCTCGGCCTGTTTGCGGCGAAACGGCAGGTGCGAACCCAGGGAACTGATGAGGTTGTCGAAGCGGCTCCTGAACGCCGGGGGACGTTGGATCACTGGCAGTTTGTAGTGGTTCTGGTTGGTGGAGTTGAGGTTGACCGCGATGATCAGGTCGCAATGACTCGACACCACCGGCACGATCGGCAACGGATTGAGCAGGCCGCCATCCACCAGCATGCGGTTGCCTTGCATCACCGGCGTGAACAGGCTGGGAATCGCCGCCGAGGCGCGCATCGCCTGATGCAGGCAACCTTCCTGGAACCAGATTTCCTGCTGGTTGGTCAGGTCGGTGGCCACGGCGGTGTAGGGAATGCGCAGGTCTTCAATGTTGAGTTCGCCAACAATCTTGCGGATTTGCCCGAAGACTTTCTCGCCGCGAATCGCCCCCAGGCGAAAGCTGACGTCCACCAGCCGCAGGACATCCAGATAATCGAGGCTTTCGATCCAGTTGCGGTAATCCTTGAGCTTGCCCGCAGCATAGATGCCACCCACGACGGCGCCCATCGAACAACCGGCGATGCAGGCAATGTCATAGCCACGGCGTTCGATTTCTTCGATCACCCCGATATGGGCGTAGCCTCGGGCGCCGCCCGAGCCCAATACCAATGCGACACGTTTTGTCATGACCCGGCCTCTTGTCGAACAGGCGTCAACAATGCACCCATCCACGGCCAGGCTCAATCGTTGTGGTGCAGGCATCGTTTTTTGACACGTCGGGGCGGCATTTGCGTATTCTCGCCACACTTGAATTTCTGCGGCCAAGCCAAGGCACTTTTCGCCTTGGCCACCGTCTTACCAGCACGACTGTTGACCTGACTTGAGGTGTAATCGATGAAAGCCCGGATCTGCCTGCCCCTGGTGGCATCTTTGATGGTTTTGGCCCTGGCCGGTTGTGCAGGCAAAACCGCTTACCGCGACAGCTGCGGTAGCCAGCTCGACAGCGCCTGGCATGAGCTGGACCTGGCCAAGGCCGAAGGTTTTGCCGGCACTGTCAGCTACTCCAAGGCCCTGTCGCTGTTGACCGGCGCCAAGACCCAACAGCAATTCGAAGCTTTCGAGGGCTGTGCCAAGAAAGCCGAGAAGGCGCGCTTCTACATCCGCGAGTCCCGCGCAGGACGCTAAAAGCAGCGACAAGCCGTCAGCTGCAAGTTACAAGTATCGGGCGCACAGCGCTCCTCACTTGAAGCTTGCAGCTTGACGCTCAAAGCTGCGTACGGAGTACGTCCCCATGATCGATCGGCTGGTGGCCCAAGTTCTGGGCCTGGAAATCCGTCTGTTGGCCTGTCAGGCCCGCTTGAATGCCCATACCGACAGCGAAGCATTGCACGACCTGCGAACCACGGTTCGCCGTTTGCGCAGTCTGCTTCGCCCGTTACGCGGGTTGCCCGGTGTCGAACAGCTGGAGACGGCTGCTTCGGCGGTCGGCACCCTGACCACACCCTTGCGTGACCGGGAAGTGTTGGCGGCTTACCTTGAACAGCACGGCAAGCCTGAAGCGGCGCAGCGGCGTCAGGTGCAAATGGCCAACGCTTATCCCGCTGTGGCCGGCAGCTCGGAGCTGGCGCAATTGCTGATGATCCTCGACGCCTTCCCGCGCTTCATTCGCGCAGCCCAGCGCCAGGGCCTGCTCAAGGGGTTGCGCAAACGCATCGAAAAGCGTCTGGATAAACAGTGGGAGAAACTCGGCGAAGCCTTGCGCGACCCGACCCATGACCGCCACCGTTTACGTCTGCTGATCAAGCGCGTGCGCTACGCCATCGAAGCCTACCCTGAACTCGACCGCCTGCCCGAAGCAGCCATGCCACGGCTCAAGTCCGCTCAGGGCGCGCTGGGCGACTGGCACGATTGCTGGCAATGGCTGGCCAGGGCCGAGCAGGAAACCGATCTGCAACCCTGTGTGCCGGTTTGGCTGGGCACCATGGAAAAGGCCGAGGCCCGGGCCGATAAGGTGCTTGATAAACTTATCGCCAGTTGCTTCAAAAAATCCTGAGTCCTGCACATATTCCACAATGGGGATGGATTCAGGTGGTGCGGCTTTTCTGTCAGTCTCTTTGGCCGGAATGAGCGCTGTGCCGCTTGCCTGGGCTGGTTAAGATCCCTTCATCTTTTGCCCACGTTTGCGAGGTTGTCATGCGCTTTTCCGATTTGATCGATGCGGTGCGTCGTCAGCCAGACGCCGTGATCATCGCGCCTGAATGGGGTCAGGGCCGCGCCACTTTTGGCGGGTTGGTAGCGGCGCTGCAATACGAAGCAATGCGTGCGCAGGTGCCGGCGGATCGCCTGGTGCGTTCGCTGGCGATCACCTTTGTCGGCCCGGTCGAACCGGATGTGCCGGTCAGCTTCGAGGTCGACGTGTTGCGTGAAGGCAAGGCGGTCAGCCAGGTATTGGGGCGAGCGGTGCAGAACGGCCAGGTGGTGACCGTGGTGCAAGGCAGTTTCGGCGCATCGCGCTCCTCCGTGGTGGCGGTGCAGGCTGACCCCGCGCCGGAATTCAAAAGCGTGGAACAATGCCAGGAGCTGCCCTACATCAAAGGCGGTACGCCGGAATTCATGCGTCACCTGGCGATGTCGTGGAGTGTCGGTGGTTTGCCGTTCACGGGCAATAAGTCCCGCAGCATGGGGGGCTGGGTGCGCTTGCGCGGTGATGTGAAAGAAGAACCGTTGAACGAGGGCCATATCCTGGCGTTGGTAGATGCCTGGCCTCCGGCGTTGTTGCCCCACCTGACCCACATGGCCCCGGGCAGCACGCTCACCTGGACCATTGAGTTCGTCCAGCCGCTGCTGGAGCTCACGACACTGGACTGGTGCAAATACCTGGCCGAGATCGAACACGCCGAGGACGGCTATGGCCATGTCGCCGCGAAATTCTGGAGTGCCGATGGCCGCTTGATCGCCATGAGCCGGCAGACGGTGACGATTTTCGCCTGAGGCTTTCGGCGACTCAGTGACGGTGGCGATCTCGCCAGGCGCGCCACCAGCCACCGCTGAGAAAGAATCGGGGAAAGGTCAGGAACTGCTCCACCACCAAGCGCGATATTGCATCTTTGCGATCACTGAAGGGTTCGGAGGCCTGGGCCTCCAGACTATGACCGTGGCCCTGCAAGCCGAGTGCAGCGAGCAGACCGACGATGCCGATGGCGACGTTGGCCAGGCTCAGGCTGAACACCCCCGACACAATCAGCAGAAACGCGATGATGAACAGCGGTACCGCAATCAGGTGCAGCACCAGGTTGGTTGGGTGGCGATGGTTGTCAGGGTAGGCGCGCCATTGCCAGGCCGCAAGGTTGGGGTGACGTTTGCCCATGATGCTGTTCCTTGAGTTCATGAAACCGAATAACCCAAGAATAAGCCTGGCCGAGCGGGACGGCGAATCGCAGTTGGCTATCGAAGTGATAGGCGGCCATAGCGTTTCACCTCACAGGCCCACGGGCACAACGCTCTAGAGCTTGAGTTGCCCGATTGCCTTGCTCAACTCGCCCGCCAGCGTCGCCAGTTCATGGCTGGTGGTGGCTGAGTCCACCGTCTGGCGCACAGTGTTTTCGGTCACGTCGCGAATACTCACCACCGCCCGGTTCATTTCCTCGGCCACGTGGCTTTGCTGCTCGGCCGCGACAGCTATCTGGGTGTTGCTCTCGCGCATCTGCGCCACCGCACTGGTGATTTGCGCCAGCGCCTCGCCGGCCTCACGGGCCTGTTGCACGCAATCGTCGGCTTTGCACGAACTCTCCTGCATGAAATCCACTGCGTCCCGGGTGCCGGCCTGCAAGGCTGACACCATGGTGGTGATCTCATCCGTTGAGGTTTGTACGCGCTTGGCCAGGTTGCGCACCTCATCGGCCACCACGGCAAAGCCCCGGCCCATTTCCCCGGCCCGCGCGGCTTCGATGGCCGCATTGAGGGCCAGCAGGTTGGTCTGTTCGGCAATGCTATGAATGACGCTGACCACGCTGTTGATCTTCTGGCTGTCTTCGGCCAGGCGCTGGATCATTTCGGCGGTCTGCTGCACGCCCGAGGACAGCCCGGTGATCGACTGTTGTACACGGCTGACCACTTCGCGACCGTTGCCGGCCAGGGTGTCGGCGGTTTTCGACAGGTCGCGGGTGGCGCCGGCATGTTGGGCGATGTGATAAACCGTGGCGGACATCTCGTTGATCGCTGTGGCCGCCTGGTCGGTTTCGCTCTGCTGGCCGAGCATGCCGTGACGTACATCGTTCATGCTCGACGCCAGGCGCGCTGCACCACTGTCCAGTTGCCGGGCGGTGCTGGCAACCGTATCGACCACCCGTTGATAACCGGCCTGCATGGCGTTGAACGCCGCGGCCATCTGACCCACTTCGTCCTTGCAGGCCAGGGGCACGCGGGCGGACAGGTCACCGGTTTTTTCCACGTGCAGCATCACGTCCTTCAGGGTGTTGAGTTGGCTGAGCAAGAAACGGATCAACAACTGCGATGCGCCCAGCATCGCCAACATCAGCACGAACACCGCCACGGCGTATTGACTGAAGCGTTCGCTGAACACTTGGCTGAGGCTTGCGCCCTTGGCCAGTACGGCGAGCCGTTGGTCGTCTCCTCGGCGGATCACTTCGGCCCCCAGCAGCGGATGGTCGCCGAACAGTGGTCCAGCGTTGAATTCGACCCAGCCATCGGCCTGCGTCAGTGAAGGCAGCGATTGCTCATTGAAAATGGGGATCTGGCCGCGATGGTAGCTCAGCAGGTCATCAGCCTTGGGCAGTGGCTGCCCGGCAGGCCAGGCATCGAGCAATTGCGCCTTGGCTTGGGCGTTCGCCTGAGCGGTGTGGTTTCGCGCCTGTTGTTCGAGGTGCACCGCGTAGAGCACCAGTAGCAAGGTGGTAAAAAAAGCGACCGCATTGACCGCCCAGAATTTGTACTTCAGCGAGATATTGCTAAGCCAGGCACCCATGGAAGGTCTTCTCTGATAGCGGAAACAGTTTTGGCAAGGTGCCATTATTGTGCCGCTATTCAGGGGGCTGGTTTTGATGTGGGTCAACAGAGGATCTAATGGGTCAGGAAATTGAGGGCAACCCAAAAAATGCCCGCGAGCATGCCGTGCTGTGGGCCGCCAGGTCTTCCTGCGTTTCGTCCCGATGCAGGGCAATTTCGCGCAAGACCTCCGTCAGGTAGGCCGGCTCGTTGCGACCGTTCTTGGGTTTGGGTCGCAGTGTGCGGGGCAGCAGGTACGGTGCGTCGCTTTCGAGCATTAGCCGGCCGCGAGGGATTTCGCGCACCAACGGGTGTAAATGCGTGCCCCGGCGTTCATCGCAGATCCAGCCGGTGATACCGATGTGCAAGTCCAGGTCGAGGTAGCTGAACAGCGCCTTTTTCTCACCGGTAAAACAATGCACCACGGCGGCGGGCAACTGATCGCGAAAGTCCCGCAGGATTTCCAGCATCCGCTGATCGGCGTCCCGTTCATGAAGGAAGACCGGCAGTTGCAATTCCACCGCGAGAGCGAGATGTTCTTCCAGGACTTTTTCCTGCTGCGCACGGGGGGAGAAGTCCCGGTTGAAATCCAGCCCACATTCACCCACCGCGCGGACTCGGCTTTGTATCAGCAAATCCTTGAGGTGCCTGGCGCTATCGGCGGTCCAGTCGCTGGCGCTGTGGGGGTGAATGCCGGCGGTGGAAAATAGCCGCTGCCCGCTGTCGTCGAGGCGCTGGCACAGCTCCAGGGCCTGTTCGCTGCCCTCGACGCTGGTGCCGGTCAGGACCAGTTGGCAGACCCCGGCTTCATAGGCGCGTTCAAGCACTGCCTGGTGTTTGTCGGCGAAACTGGGGTTGGTCAGGTTGACGCCGATATCGATGAGTTGCATGGTGCTACCTCGGCCCAAAGGCCGGAAAGCATATCAGAGCTGTAGATTTATAAGAAAAGCCAAGAACTACAACGAGTTGAGGCTGTCTGTTAAGGCCGCGAGACAAGTCGGGTTGGTATAAACGCCATCACTGTGCCAGTCTTTCGCACTTTTTCAGCGCCAAGGCGCTCTGTTTCTGTCGACCCAGCCTCGATTTTTCAAGGAGGCGGTCCACAGTATCCTTCCGGAGAGTGGATGACACGTCCCCAGGTGTTGCTACTGTTGTGTTGTTCGCTGTTGCTGCCGATGCCGGCCGAAGCGCGGCTGCCCGGACCGGTGCAGGCCGTGGCGCCGGGCACGGTGCGCGACTTGGCGCAAATCCGCAGTAGCCGGGTGTTGAAGGTACTGGTCAACCAGAGCCGCAACAGTTCCGGTGAAGTCCAGGGCCAGCCCATCGGCGTCGAATACCATCGGTTGCGCGCCTTCGAGCAATACCTTAATGGCCACGCCCGGGACGGCCAGGAAATCACCCTCAAGATCATTCCCAAGGCCAAGGACCAGTTGCTTGGCGCCTTGCAGCGCGGGGAGGGCGATCTTGTGGCGCCCGGGGAGTTGCTCGAGCCCCAGGCCGGTCATGCAGTCAGCGCCAGCGATCCGATCCGTACCGACGTGCCCTTAGTGCTGGTGGGCATCAAGGGCGAGAAGCGCTACACCCGTGTGGAGCAACTGTCCGGCAAGACTCTCGCGCTGCCCAACGGCAGCGCGGCAGGGGATGCGGTGAGCCAGATCAACCAGAAGCTGGCGCTGCTCAAATTGTCACCGGTGAAGATTGAATGGGTCGACCCCACCCTGGCAGTCGAAGATGTGCTGGAAATGGTTCAGGGCGGGATTTTCCACCTGACCATTGTCGAGCAGCCCATCGCCGAGCGCTGGGGCAAGATCCTTCCCAAGCTGCGCCTCGACCGTCAGTTGCTGATCGGCAAGCCGGGTGACGAGTATTGGTTCGTCCGTCGCGATGCCTCCATGCTACGGGCGAGCATTGACCAGTTCCTGGTGACCTACAAGGTGCCGGCCAACGAGGACGCTGCGTTCCTGCGCATCTACCGCCGCTTGTACCAGGTTCACTATCCGCTCGCCCGGGCTGATCGCCAGCGCTTGGAGAAGCTGCGCCCTGTGTTGCAAAAACATGCCGAGGCCCAAGGCATGGACTGGCTCAACCTGGCGGCCCTGGCATTCAAGGAATCCGCCTTGCAACCCAGCGCCCGCAGCGGCAGCGGCCCCACCGGCCTGATGCAGATTACCCCGTCGGCGGCGCAGCGGGTCGGGGTCAATAACATCCAGAACCTGGACGCCAACGTGCTGGCCGGCGCCAAATACCTGGCTTTGATTCGCCGCAAGTTTTTCGCCAGCCCCAAGCTCAACGAGCGCGAGCGCATGGCCTTCGTATTGGCGGCCTATAACATCGGGCCTGAGCGCGTCCAAGGCATGCGGGCCGAGGCCCAGCGGCGTGGGCTGAACCCCAATCAGTGGTTCTTCCAGGTCGAGCGCATTGCCATGGAGCAGGTGGGAATGGGCGCCGTCAGCTACGTTAATAGCGTAAACAAATATTATCTGGCATTTGATCGGGAGCGGGAGTCGCTGGAACCGGAGGAGCAAAAGGTCGCCCTGCGAAAGTGATCGATTAAATTGATTGGTATGTCGAAATTTTTGCGCTTTTATAACAAGTTTTTTTGATTAATATGGCGACCAACAACCACACACCAAGGGATGAACCCGCATGAGCTCGTTGATCAACAAAGTCCTGTTTACCCGCGCTGGCTACGGCCTGACTGTTCTGCGCATCGCTGTCGGGATCATTTTCGCCGCTCACGGTTCGCAGAAACTTTTCGGCCTGTTCGGTGGCTACGGCCTGGCGGGTACGGCGCAATGGATGGAAAGCATCGGCCTGACCCCGGGTTATCTGATGGCGACGCTGGCGGGCGGTACTGAGTTTTTTGCCGGGTTGGCGCTGATCATCGGCCTGCTGGCCCGTCCGGCTGCACTGGGCCTGGCCTTCCTGTCGCTGGTGGCGATTTTCTCCGTGCACATCGGCAACGGTCTGTTCATGGCCAACAACGGTTATGAGTTTGCCCTGGCCTTGCTGGCGGGCAGCATTGCGGTGCTGATCGAAGGTGCCGGCAAGCTGTCGGTCGATCGCGCCATCGCTGGTTGATTGCCCGATTCGATCATCAAGGCCCGTCTTGTACGGGCCTTTTTTGTGCGCGCAGATTCTTGACACTGGCCGGTCAGCTTCTCTAGGATGCCGCTCATGCGCCGATTTAAACAGCTACTTGCGGGGCGCCAGGTGACTCACTCAGTTGCCGACAGAAGCCGGAAAACAGGCTTCGAAATACCGCTAAAGCGCTGGTTCGGTGTTGCCTCTCACCTGCCATGCAGACTTTTGAGGCAGAGACACGACACGATGAACGCACCCAGCCCCCTAGTACGTCTTGCGCCGATCACGGCGAACCTTTTGCAGCGCAATCCAAAAATTCTCCTGGGCGGCACCCACCAGCCAACGCTGTTGCGTTATCTCGATGGCTGGCCGCGACGCAGTCACGGGCCTGCGGCTTTCCTGATCCAGTTTGTCGAAGACGGTGAGTCCCTGGCGCGTTTCGCCGACGACAGTTTCGACCTGGCCGTCATCCAGTCCCCCAGTGCGGCGGACGCACCTGAAATGATCCGGCAACTGACCCGTGTGGCACGGCAGGGCTTGATCACTCGTCGTTGAGGTGTTCAGCCTTTGGCGCGAGCCCTGAACTGGTTGGCATGCATGCAATTGAGCACGATGTCGCTGCGGGTCGACCAATCGGTATTGATGATGTGAAAGCGCTGGATATAACTGTCGATGTCCTTGGATTGGAACCAGGCATCCACTTTGTCGCTGAAGTCGTCGGGGACGAACAGGCCAGTGTATTTAGCGCATTGAATAGCGCGAAGCGCGTAAGGTCTTTTGGGTCTCATGCTGGCTTCATCCATGAAGGTTTTCAACTTCGAAGTGGAGAGGTAGTTTTCGCCGATCCATTGTTGTTCGACGCCGGGCCAGTCATCGGGGTCGCCACGACCGCTGTTATAGGAAATGACCACGGTACGCCCTGGGGTTTTCTGCCGAAGTTGCTCCAGTGTTAAATAGCTCAAGGAGTAAGGGATCAGGCGTGGGCCGATCATTTGATCGATGAGCTGTTGAAGTTCCCCGTGCGAAGAACTGGTAAAATTTTTGAACTGGTGAAAATTCAAGATAATAATTTCGTTCTTTCGGGCAGGGTCGGTATAAAAAGCGTTAAGCACCTCCAAAACATCGCCAGCAACGGTTCGGCCCGATGAAGTCAGGTGATACAGCTGGAAGCGTCGGGGGTGGCCGACGGGCTGGTTGGCAAATAGTTCTACCCGCAGATCGAACACCCTGAATCCTCTATTGAGCTGATCGCGGATAGGCACGTCCTGAGCGATTTCATTGGGCGCTAAAAATTTGGGAGCCTCTCTATCACAACCGGAGTTGTGGGTGCCAGGGAGTATCAGTTCATCAATACGAAGTTTGTATATGCCAGGTGTGTTGTCCATCCAGTGAGGGTGATAATGAGTGCTCATGCTATTCATCCTTGAATATTTTATTCGAAAGTTAAAGTGCGCCTCGTTGGCGTGCTTTTAATTTCTTGGAAAAGAGAGTTTGTGTCAAATCGCAGAGGTTAATATCCTATGTCGGGATATTATCAAGAAGGAAGTTTGAGTCGTGGAGGGTGTGGTCTTTATAAATATTCAATATGGGTGATATACAGCAGTTGCTCCCCAGCTGGAGTTTGAACGGTGACTTCAGCGTCCAGCGCTTTACCAATCAGCGCCCGTGCCAGCGGTGAGTCAATACTGATCAGGTTCTGCTTCAAATTGAGCTCGTCCGGGCCGACGATGCGATAGCGTGATTCCTTGCCATCCTCATCTTCCACAGTGACCCAGGCGCCGAAATACACCTTGTTTGGATCGCTGGGTTTTTCACTGACCACTTTGAGTGCTTCGAGGCGCTTGGTGAGGAAGCGCACGCGACTGTCGATTTCCCGCAGCATTTTCTTGCCGTAGGTGTATTCGGCATTTTCCGAACGATCACCCTGGGCCGCCGCCTCGCTGACCGACTGGGTCACTTGAGGGCGGCGTACATGCCACAGTTCATGGAATTCAGCACGCATCCGCGCTTCACCCTCGGGGGTGATCAGCGCGGTGCCGGCGGTGCGGGGTGGACGATAACGGCTCATGGCAATTTCTTGTAAGGGCGAAGCCCAGAGTCTATCAACCCTCGCGCAAGACTGTCAGCGGGCTGGCATTGAGCGCACGACGGGTGCCAAACACGCCGGCAGCGCCGATCAACAAGGCACCCACCAGCGGCAACACCAGCAGCCATGGATGCGGATGCCAAGGCAGGTCGAAGGCGTAACGGTAGAGCACCAGGCTCACCAGTTCCGAACCCAGGGCCGCGAGCAGGCCACTGACCGCGCCCAGCAGGCCGAACTCGATGCGCCGGGCCTTGACCAGCAGCGGCCGTTCGGCGCCCAGGGCTCGCAGCAGCGCGCCTTGGCGAATCCGTTCGTCCAGGGTGGCTTGCAGCCCGGAGAACAGCACGGCCATCCCTGCCGCCAACACAAACAACAACACATACTCCACGGCCAGGGTGACCTGGGCCAGGATGCTGCGCAGTTGTTCGAGAAGGGCTTCGACTTGCAGGATCGTCACCGCCGGGAAGGCTCGGGCCAGGTCGACAATCTGTTGATCGTGGCCGGCTGCCAGGTAGAAGCTGGTGAGGTAGGTGGCCGGTAGATCCTTCAGCGTGCCGGGCTGGAAGATCATGAAGAAGTTCGGCTGGAAGTTGTCCCAGTTGATCTCCCGCAGGCTGGTGACCTTCGCCTCACGGTTTGCACCGCCTACGCTGAAAACCAGGCGGTCCCCCAGTTTGATCTTGAGGTTGTCGGCCACTTTGCCTTCCACCGAAACCCCCGGAATATCGTCTGGTGGCTGCTGCGACCACCAGGTCCCGGCAGTGACGACGTTACCCGCCGGCAGGTCCGCAGCCCAAGTCAGGCTCAGGTCGCGCTGCAGCGCCCGGTCGCCGGCCGAGTCCTTGGTGACAAACTCCCTGGCCGGCTCGCCGTTGATGCTGATCAGCCGCCCCGGTACAACCGGGTAGAGCGGGGCCGATTGCGCCGACAACGCCAGCAGTTTGTCGGTGAAGGCCTGTTTGTCGTTGGGCAGGATGTTCAGGGCGAAATAGTTTGGGGCGTTTTTTGGCAACTGGTTTTGCCAGGTGTCCAGCAACTCGCCGCGCAACAGCGCGATCAACGCCATGGACAACAGAATCAGGCCGAATGCCAGCGCCTGGCCGGCCGCCGCCAAGGGATGGCGCAGCAACTGGCCGAGCCCGAGCCGCCAGGGCAGCGAGGCACGGGCGAGCATCCGGCGCAGGCTCTGGAGCAGTAGCAACAGCAGGCCGCCGAGTACCAGCGCTGCAACGACGCCACCACCGAGCAGGGCGAAGGTCAGCACCAGGTCCAGGCTCAGGCGCCACATGATCAGGCCAAGGGCCCCCAGTGCCGTGCCGTAGACTACCCAGGTGCTGGAGGGGATCGGCAGCATGTCCCGACGCAGCACGCGCAATGGCGGCACCCGTCCCAGCGCGGCCAGCGGCGGCAAGGCGAACCCCGCCAGCGCCACCAGCCCGGTGCCGATCCCGGCAATCGCCGGCAGCAGGCCACCCGGCGGTACGGTGGTGGGCAACAGGTCATGCAGCAGTGCGAACAGTCCCAACTGGGCGATCCAGCCGAGCAGGGCGCCACTGACGCTGGCCAGCAGGCCCAGCACCGTCAATTGCAAGCTGAACAGCACCATGGTTTCCCGGCGTGACAGACCCAGGCAGCGCAGCAGGGCGCTGGCATCGAAACGTCGGGTAGCAAAGCGATTGGCCGAGAGCGCGACGGCGACGCCGGATAACAACACGGCTACCAGGCTGGCCATGTTCAGGTAACGCTCGGCCTTGCCCAGGGCGCCACCGATCTGCCGGTTGCCGTCGCGGGCATCCTGCAAACGCTGGTTGGCCTCAAGGCCCGGTTTGATCAGGTCGCGGTAGGTTTGCAGTGCTGGCGCCGGACCGCGCCACAAGTCGCGATAGCTGACGCGGCTGCCGGGCTGCACCACGCCGGTGGCGTCCAGGTCCTTGAGGTTGATCAGAACCCGAGGCGTGAGACTGTAGAAATTGCCGGCGCGATCCGGCTCATAGGTCAAGACACGGCTCAGGCGCAAGGTCTTGTTGCCTACGTCGATGCTGTCCCCGATTTTCAGGTCCAGTGCCGTCAGCAGCCGTGCTTCGACCCAGGCCTCGCCAGGGTTCGGTCGCCCGCCGGTTTCTTCCGGGGCGAATGGTGCGGGGGCGCTTTTCAGCTCGCCGCGCAATGGGTAGGTGTCATCGGCAGCCTTGACGCTGGAAAGCTGAATGCCATTGTCGGTGGCGACAACGCTGGAGAATTCCACCACCTGGGCATGGTCCAGGCCCAGTTCGGTACCACTGCGGATCTGCTCGGAGCGGGCAGGCGAGCTGCCTTCGAGCAGCAGGTCGGCGCCGAGGAATTCGGTGGCGCGCATCATCATCGCGCCGTTGAGGCGGGCGCCGAAGTAACCGATGGCGGTACTCGCCGCCACCGCCACCAGCAGGGCAAAGAACAACACGCGCAGCTCGCCGGCGCGGGCGTCGCGCAACAATTGGCGGGCGGCGAGACTGAACAGGCGCAACAGCGGCAAGCGTGCCATCAAGGCTCCAGGGACGCGACCATTTGGCCGGCTTCAAGTCGGATCAGGCGCCGGCAACGATGGGCCAGGCGTTCATCATGGGTGACCAGCACCAGGGTCGTGCCGCTTTCCTTGTTCAGTTCGAACAGTAGATCGCTGATGCGCTCGCCGGTGTGGCTGTCGAGGTTGCCGGTGGGTTCGTCGGCAAACAGCACGTCGGGCTCGGCGGCAAAGGCGCGGGCAATTGCCACGCGTTGTTGTTCGCCGCCGGAGAGCTGGCGGGGCGAGTGGGTCAGGCGCTGCCCCAGGCCGACCCGCTGCAGTAATTCCGTGGCGCGTTCGCGGGCATCCTTGCGACCGTCCAGTTCCAGCGGCAGCATGACGTTTTCCAGTGCATTGAGGCTGTCGAGCAACTGGAACGACTGGAAGACAAAACCGACATGTTCGGCGCGGATCCGCGCACGTTGGTCTTCATCCAGCGCGCTGAGGGCTTGGCCGGCGAGCGTCACTTCACCGCTGCTGGGCAGGTCAAGGCCGGCCAGCAGGCCCAGGAGGGTGGATTTACCGGAACCGGACGCGCCGACGATGGCCAGGCTATCGCCTTTGTTCAGTTCCAGGCTGAGTTCGTGCAGGATGGTCAGTTCACCTTCCGCGCTGGGGACCACTTTGCTAAGGTCCGTCGCGGTGAGAATGCTTGAGCCCATGGAGAATCCGATGCGTGTGTGGTTTTTGAGTGCTGGCCTGGCCATGATGTGCATGGCCCAGAACGCAGCGGCGGGTACAGTCCTGATCGTTGGCGATAGTATCAGCGCGGCTTTCGGCCTGGATACCCGCCAAGGTTGGGTGTCGTTGCTCGAACAACGGCTCAAGGCCGAGGGTTTCGACGATAAGGTGGTCAATGCTTCTATCAGTGGCGACACCAGCGCAGGAGGCCAGGCGCGCCTGCCGGCGCTGCTTGCAGCCCATAAACCGGAGCTGGTGATACTGGAGCTCGGTGGTAACGATGGCTTGCGCGGACAGCTGCCAACACAATTGCAACAAAACCTTGCAGCGATGATCGACAGCTCTCGCGCCAGCGGTGCCAGGGTGCTATTGCTGGGCATGCAACTGCCGCCCAATTACGGACGGCGATACACCGATGCCTTCGCCCAGGTCTACAGCACCCTGGCAGAGGAGAAAAAAGTGCCGCTGGTGCCGTTTTTCCTCAAGGACATCGGTGGTGTTCCCGGCATGATGCAAGGCGATGGGTTGCACCCGTCCGTCGCGGCCCAGGGCAAGTTGCTGGAAAATGTCTGGCCGACGCTAAAACCGCTGCTTTGACGCTTTTCTACAGGCGGTCTTTCGGCTAATGTGGCGCCCCCGATTTGGAGCCACTGATGCCGCGTCCCGCCTGGTCCCTGTTTGCCTACCAACTGATCGAGCCTGACGAACAGCTGGACCTGTTCGCCTGTCAGGAAGTGCGGGTGCATCTGGTGACCCGGCAGTTGGAACTCGGAGGCTCGGCTGACCGTACCCTCTGCGGCAGCCTGCTACCGGCCCAGCCGCGCTGGTCGGGTGTTGATCGCAAGATATTCCAGGATCACCGCCTGTGTTCATTGTGTCGGGCGATTCTGGAGTCCCAGAAACGCGGCACTTCGCCAATCTGGCCAGAGCTGCGGTTCGAGTTGTAATCGCTCAGATGCCAAGCATGACCATGGGCCAGCTCCCGCAAGGGGTGTTTGCGGTGGATGCCAATTCTGTGAACGCTCCAGATAAACGTTCAGCCCTCCAAAATACTGTGCATCGGACGTATCATTGCCACCCTCCCCGAAATAACGGGTGGCGGTGTACAATCGCCTTTTTCATACCCTCTGTTCGATCTGCGAAGGATTTCTGGATGTTGCCGCGCTTGCCTGCCGTCGCCCGCTGCTTGTCTCTTGCCGCCCTGTGTATGGCGGGCCCCGTTGCTGCACTGGAGCTGCCCCTGCCACCGCCGGGTGAAGACATCATTGGCCAGGTGCAGGTCATCAAGGCCAAATACGAAGACACCTTCGCCGACCTGGGCACGACCTACGACCTGGGCTACAGCGAGATGGTCGCCGCCAACCCTGGGGTCGATCCCTGGTTGCCGGGGGCTGGCACCGAGATCGTGCTGCCAACCCGTTTCATCCTGCCCCCGGGCCCGCGCGAGGGCATTGTGATCAACCTCGCCGAGTACCGTCTCTACTACTTCCCCAAAGATCGGAACGTGGTCTACACCTTCCCCTTGGGGATTGGCCGTGAAGGTTGGGGATCGCCGATTGCCCACACCAGCATCATTGCCAAGACACCGAACCCGACCTGGACCCCGCCGGCCTCGATCAAGGCCGAACATGCCGCCGACGGTGACCCACTGCCGAATGTGGTGCCGGCCGGCCCCGATAACCCACTGGGTCCGTTCAAGTTCACCTTGGGTACCCCGGGCTACCTGATCCATGGTTCGAACAAAAAATTCGGTATCGGCATGCGCACCAGCCACGGCTGCTTCCGGATGTTCAACAACAACGTCCTGGAAATGGCCGGCATGGTGCCGGTGGGCACGTCGGTGCGTATTATCAACGACCCGTACAAGCTTGGTTTGAGCGGCGGCAAGGTTTACCTGGAAGCCCATACACCGCTGGACGACAATGGCAACCCGTCGGTGGTGGACAAGCACACCGCAGTGATCAACGCGATGCTCAAGCGTGAAGACATCACCAGCAACCTGCGCATGGACTGGAATGTGGTGCGTGATGTGGTGGCTGCCGAAGACGGCCTGCCGGTCGAGATCGCTGTTCCGAATACTTCGGCACCGATGGTCTCGAGCGCGCCGATCGACCTGCAGCAATAACGACACTCATTAGAACCCGTCGACGTTTCGCGATGTCGGCGGGTTTTTTATCGCCTGGGCAAGCACTAGGCAATAAAAAAGCCGACCCAAAAAATGGGTCGGCTCGATAACAATCCCGAAGGATTATTATTTGCGGCTAGCTTTGTCCAGCATGCGCAGAGCACGCTCGTTAGCTTCGTCAGCAGTCTGTTGTGCTTTTTGAGCAGCAGCCAGAGCTTCATCAGCTTTACGGTAAGCTTCGTCTGCACGAGCCTGGGAGCGAGCTGCTGCGTCTTCGGTAGCAGTCAGACGTGCTTCGGTTTCTTTCGATGCGCTGCTGCAACCGGTAGCCAGAACTGCGGCCAGGGCCAGAGCAGAGAATTTCAGAACGTTGTTCATCGTGTTCCCCTTCAAGGACTTTCTATTTAATGACTGTCTCCTCAGAGTGAGGAGTTAGCCGGCGTACATACTACCCATTACTTGTAGTAAGTAAACTGACGTAGCGCAAGAAGCAAAAAAATTGTAGGCGGTGATTCTTTTTCGAGCAACTTTTTTGGGTGTTGTTTAAAAAATATACAGCCTCAAGCCCATGGTAGGAGGGTGCTGATGAAGAAAAGTTCCGCTCGCGCATGAACACTTCCAGGCTGCGCTAAAGTCGCTGTTTATTGATTCGTCTACACTTTTGTACAAAATTTGTGCAGCCGCTCACGTATCTTTATTGGTATTGGCGGTGACTTTAATATGGAGCGCTCGTCTCAAGACTCAACAACTGGCGATGTTCAGCTATTGCGCCTTGGCCGATTACAGCGCGACGGTGGCGCTCAATCGATAAATCCGACAGGGTTGACCTCTCTAATGACAGGCATGCCTTGAGCATTTGCGTCATTGGTGCCTACTATTCACGACGTGCTCGGGTTTGAGCGGTTGAATTTTTGGCGCTCGGTGGCCAGGCAGGCACGGGGTGGCGTAGATGTTCCTTCGCCGGAAAAACATCGGTAAGGTAGGGGTCAGCATTCAGACCCGCGAGGAGTAGTGATGAGCGAGGCGTTGTCCATCCACCATGACCAGGCTGGTCATCAGTTCGAGACCAATGTGGACGGTCATCGTGCGTATCTGACCTATATGGACTTGGGCAAACAGACCCTGGATATTTATCGCACTTTCGTGCCCAACGCCTTGCGCGGCAGGGGCATTGCGGCGGCGTTGACCGAAAGGGCGCTGCAGTACGCCGAAGAAATGGGCTACACGGTAATCCCGTCCTGCTCCTACGTGGAGCGCTACATGGAGCGTCACCAGCGGCACGCGGCGAAGCTCTGACACCACGGATTCCCCAATAAAAAACGCCGGACTGAAAAGCCCGGCGTTTTTTTATGCGTTGACTTTGTTATGCGCTGAAGAAGGCCGATCAGCTGCGCTGACGCTTTGGCAGCACGTCCTTGAGTTTGGCGTGCATGCTGCGCAGGGTGTTCTCGGTCGCGCTCCAGTCGATGCAGGCATCGGTGATGGACACGCCGTACTGCAAGTCGGCGAGGTCTTTCGGGATCGCCTGGCAGCCCCAGTTCAGATGGCTTTCGACCATCAGGCCGATAATTGACTGGTTGCCTTCCAGGATCTGGTTGGCCACGTTCTCCATCACCAGCGGTTGCAGTGCCGGGTCCTTGTTGGAGTTGGCGTGGCTGCAATCGACCATGATGTTCGGCTTGATCTTGGCCTTGTCCAGCGCCTGTTCACACAGCGCGACGCTGACCGAGTCGTAGTTCGGCTTGCCGTTGCCACCGCGCAGCACCACGTGACCATAGGCGTTGCCCTTGGTGGTGACGATCGACACGCCGCCTTCCTGGTTGATGCCCAGGAAGCGGTGAGGGCTGGAAACCGACTGCAAGGCGTTGATCGCCACGGTGAGGCCGCCGTCGGTGCCGTTCTTGAAGCCCACGGCCGAAGACAGACCAGAGGCCATTTCACGGTGAGTCTGGGATTCGGTAGTGCGCGCGCCGATGGCCGACCAACTGATCAGGTCCTGCAAGTATTGCGGGGAGATCGGGTCCAGGGCTTCGGTGGCGGTGGGCAGGCCCATTTCGGCCAGGTCGAGCAGCAACTGGCGACCAATGTGCAGACCGTCCTGGATCTTGAAGGAGTCGTCCAGGTACGGGTCGTTGATCAGGCCTTTCCAACCAACGGTGGTCCGAGGCTTTTCGAAATACACCCGCATCACCAGATACAAGGTATCGCAGACTTCCGCCGCCAGCACTTTCAGGCGCTCGGCATATTCGTGGGCAGCCTTGATGTCATGGATCGAGCAAGGCCCTATGACCACGAATAGGCGATGGTCGGTGCCGTCGAGAATGTTGCGAATGACTTCCCGGCCCTTGGTCACGGTGCGCAGGGCAGCGTCGCTCAGGGGGATATCGCGCTTGAGCTGGTCAGGCGTGATGAGGGTCTCGTTGGAGGCGACGTTAAGGTCATTGATCGGTAAATCAGCCATCGTGTTACTCGTCAGGTCACGGGTGCCGGCCGCCAGCGATCCCCGCGCGGCGGTGCACAGCGGATATTAAGCGCGTCGGGGAGCCGAACCTTATCGCGTTACGAGGCTGCTCGACAATGGGCAGGTACGGGTTTAATTGTGGCGAGGGAGCTTGCTCGCGCTTGAGTACGCAGCGCTCACAAAAGAGGGCAAGCTCTCTCGCCACAGGTTTGTGATCCTATGCAATCAAGATTGCATGACATGCCGCCCACGTTGATAGTGTGCGGGGGCTGTCTACCAGAGGAGTTTCGATTATGCAGGCAGGCGTTAAACCGCGGATCGGGATGATCGGCACCGGGGCGATCGGCGGATTCTACGGCGTGATGCTGGCTCGCGCCGGTTTTGATGTGCACTTTTTTTTGTTGCGCAGCGAATTTGGTGCCGTGGCCGAAGGCGGTTTGCAGGTCGACAGCGCGGTTCACGGCGCGCTGACCCTCAACCCGGTCCAGGCGTATCGCTCGGCTGGCGATATGCCGCCTTGCGACTGGCTGCTGGTCGGTGCCAAGGCCACCAGCAATGCCGATCTTGCCCCGGCCATCATCCAGGCTGCTGCCGACGGTGCAAAAGTCCTGTTGCTGCAGAACGGCCTCGATGTCGAAGACGACCTTCGACCGTTGCTGCCCGATTCGCTGCACCTGTTAGGCGGCCTGTGCCTGATCTGCGTGCATCGTGTCGGCCCTGGCGTCATTGCCCACCAGGCCTTGGGGTCGGTCAATATGGGTTACCACAGTGGTCCTTGCAGTGATCAGGCGCAGTGCATGGCGATTGTCGAGGAGGGGGCGGGGTTGTTCCGCACCGCAGGTATCGACTCCCAGGCCATGCCTGACCTGCAGCAGGCACGCTGGCAGAAGCTGGTGTGGAATGTGCCGTACAACGGCCTTTCGGTGCTGCTGGGTGCCAGCACCACGCCGTTGATGGCCGACAGCCACAGCCGTGGTTTGATCCAGGCGCTGATGGGGGAAGTGGTGCGCGGCGCTCAGGCCTGCGGGCATCACATTGCGCCAGGCTACGCCGACTATCTGTTTGCGATGACCGAAAAAATGCCCGACTACTGGCCGAGCATGTATCACGATCATTCCCACAAGCGTGCGCTGGAGCTGGACGCGATCTACGGCCGGCCATTGGCGGCGGCGAAGGCGGCGGGGTGTGAGCTGCCGAAAATCGAAGCCTTGTATCAGGCGTTGGCGTTTATGGACCGACGTAACCGCTGAACGGGCAAAGGGGGGGCGACATGGCAAACAACATCGACGACAAACTGGTGCTGGCGATTTCGTCGCGGGCGCTGTTCGACTTGCGTGAAAGCCACAAGGTGTATCTGTCGAGCGGCGTCGAGGCCTATCGGCAATACCAGATCGAGCATGAAGACGAAGTCCTTGAACCCGGGGACGCGTTCGCCCTCGTGCAAAAACTGCTGAACCTCAACGAGCATCTGGGGCGTGCCCGGGTCGAGGTGATTCTGGTTTCACGCAACAGTGCCGACACCGGTCTGCGAGTGTTCAACTCGATTCATCATTATGGCCTGGCGATTTCCCGTGCAGCGTTCGTCGGCGGTCGCAGTCCTTACCCCTATCTCAAGGCGTTCGGCTGTGATCTTTTTCTGTCCACCCATGCCGAAGACGTGCGCAGCGCGCTGGACGCCGGATTTGCAGCGGCGACCATTTTGTCGGGCGGTGCCAGCCGCGCCGCCAGCGAAGAATTGCGCATTGCCTTCGACGGCGATGCGGTGCTGTTTTCCGATGAGTCGGAGCGTGTCTATCAGGCGGATGGCCTGGAAGCGTTCCAGGCCAGCGAGCGACAGGCCGCACGCGAGCCGCTGCGAGGCGGGCCGTTCAAGGGGTTCCTGGCGGCGCTCAATGCGCTGCAGCGTGAGTTTCCCGAAGACGCCTGTCCGATTCGTACGGCGCTGGTCACTGCCCGTTCGGCACCGGCCCACGAGCGGGTTATCCGCACGTTGCGCGAATGGGATATTCGTCTGGACGAGTCGCTGTTTCTCGGCGGCCTGACCAAATCGGCATTCCTCGAAGCCTTCGCCGCCGACGTGTTTTTCGATGACCAGACCGGCCACTGCGAACTGGCTCGCGAGGTAGTCGCTACGGGGCACGTGCCCCACGGTATCAGTAACGAAGTGAAGCCCTAACTGCCTGTTGTTCGGGGCGTTAAGCTGCACGTCGCGCTCCTCAAGGCACTGCTAAGCTGAATCAATCTCCGCCATTTTGGCACACGAGGAGGTCACATGATTCGTTCGATGCTGTACGCCACAGACTTGGGACTCTACGCCCCTTATGTGATGCAGCATGCCTTGGCGCTGGCACGGACGTTCGAAGCCGAGTTGTATGTAGTGCATGCGGTAGAACCGATGGGGCTGTTTGCCGAGTCGGTGTTGCAAAGCTATCTCGACGAACAGACGCTGAACGAATTTCATCGCCAGGGTCTGAATACGGTGATGGCCAATATCGAACAACGGGTACTCGACAGCTTTCGCGAGGAGCTGGGGGAGGGTCAGCAAGACTTGAAACTGATCAAGTCTGTCAGGGTTTACCAGGGCGACCCTTCCCAAGTCATTCTCGAACAGGCTGCGAAACTCTCTGTCGACTTGCTGATCGTAGGGAGTCATTGCCAAGGGGCAAACGGTGTAACCCCCTTGGGCAGAACCGCCGCACGGGTATTGCAGTTATCTCGGGTGCCGGTTTACCTGGTGCCGCTGGTACAGCGTCGGCGCCAGGGGGAGGCTTGAGGCTAAATGATGGCTTTTTATAAAAAGTTCTAGATTTATCAATACAACCATTCATATAGTTATATACCGTCGCTGATGCCCGTGGCGTCCAACTGCTTTGAGGGATACATATGAAGCTTCAACAACTGCGCTACATCTGGGAAGTGGCGCACCACGACCTCAACGTTTCCGCTACTGCCCAAAGTCTCTACACGTCGCAACCTGGCATCAGTAAGCAGATCCGCCTGTTGGAGGATGAGCTGGGTGTCGAAGTCTTCGCCCGCAGCGGCAAGCACCTGACCCGCGTCACCCCGGCCGGTGAGCGCATCATCACCACGGCTGGCGAGATTCTGCGCAAGGTCGAGAGCATCAAGCAGATCGCCCAGGAATTCTCCAACGAGAAAAAAGGCACCCTGTCGATCGCCACCACCCACACCCAGGCCCGTTATGCGTTGCCTCCGGTAATCAGTAACTTCATCAAGCAATACCCGGACGTGGCGCTGCACATGCACCAAGGCTCGCCGATGCAGATCGCCGAAATGGCCGCCGACGGCACCGTCGACTTCGCCATTGCCACCGAGGCCCTGGAATTGTTCGGGGATCTGGTGATGATGCCGTGTTATCGCTGGAACCGTTGTGTGGTCGTGCCCCAGGGGCATCCGTTGACCAAAGTGCCGAAGCTGACCCTCGAAGCCCTGGCCGAATACCCGATCGTGACGTACGTGTTCGGTTTCACGGGCCGCTCAAAACTCGACGAGGCCTTCAGCCATCGCGGCTTGACCCCGAAAGTGGTGTTCACCGCCGCTGACGCCGACGTGATCAAGACCTATGTTCGCCTCGGCCTGGGCGTGGGCATCGTCGCGAAAATGGCCGTCGATACCAAGCTCGACAATGATTTGGTGGTGCTGGATGCCAGCGAGTTGTTCGAGTCCAGCGTGACCAAGATCGGCTTCCGTCGCGGCACCTTCCTGCGTGGTTTCATGTGCGATTTCATCGAGAAGTTCGCCCCGCACTTGACTCGGGAAGTGATGGCCAAGGCCATCCAGTGCCACAACAAGCAGGAACTCGAAGAGCTGTTCGACGGTGTCGAACTGCCGGTGCACTGACAGCCTTTCTAGATCGCCTCGGTAACAGCGAACTGTTGCCGGGCGCCCGCCACGACGATCTCCACCTCATCCCCTTCGAATTTGCCCAGCAGGCCTCGGCCCAGTGGCGAGCGAGGGGTGATGACGGTGATCGGTTGCCCCACCAGTGAGACCTTCAACCCCGCCGCATCCGGCCCTAGAAACAGCCATTGCTGGCGACCGTCCTCATCCTCCAGGCCGATCAGCGTGCCGACCTGAATGCCGCGCTGTTCGTCGTATGGCCTTAGCGTCAGGTTTTGACAGAGGGCGAGGGCCTGGCGAATTTCCTCCACGCGCCTGGCTTGCCCGGCGGCTAGGTAAGAGGCTTCAAGGCCCAGGGTGTCGTATTTGTTCTCGGCAATGTTTTCTTCGTGGGTCGCCGTTTCGTAGGCGGTCTGCGCGGCGCGTTCGGCGATGTCGAGATCAATCTTGAGCTTGTCGAGAATCAACTGGTGGACGGTCTGTTTGTTCATGATCAATCGCAGAATTGCAAAACATTGGCGCGGCTTTTTTCGCTGGGCGCGTTCTGGTCCTGTTGCAGCCAGAACTGGCACTTGGGGTTGGACTGGTTGCGAGGGTTGCTGCGGGCCTGATCGAGGGCCTGCCGCTGTTCGTGCTTTTGCAGATTCTGCTGATACTGCTCGAACATGGGGGTTGGCGGCTCGGGGGGCGGTTGCATCGCCGGTTGCACCGCCGGTGGTTGCGCCAGCTGATGGATCGCTGCGGCCACTGGGGCCAGTGGTTCATTAAGCAGGAATTTTGACAGCAGCCAGCCGGTCAGAACGATAGCGAGGAACCCCAGCCACAGGCCCAAGGCAATGCTGACGGTCAATTGCAGGGCTGAAAGGCGCGGGGCAGGCGAGTGATCAGGCATGGCTGCTTCCTGGCAGAGTCATGGGTAGGCAGTGATTGTCGCATGAAGATTAATCGCCGTCGGCTCTTCTGCATCATTGGTTTAATGCGGGACAATCAGGCTTTTGCCACAGGGAGTCGGGAATGACCGTGCGCTGGGATATTTTTTGCACCGTCGTTGATAACTTTGGCGACATCGGCGTCACTTGGCGCCTGGCTCGGCAATTGGTGGCCGAGCACCGATGTGCGGTGCGGTTATGGGTGGATGACCTGCGGGCTTTCGAACGGCTGTGTCCCGAAATCGACATCGCGCTTTGCGAGCAATGGCAGCAGGGTGTGCACGTTTGCCACTGGCCCAAGGATTGGCCGTCCACCGAGGCCGCCGATGTGGTGATCGCCGCGTTTGCCTGCCAGTTGCCGAGCGCCTACATGGATGCGATGGCCGAGCGCCAGACACCGCCGTTGTGGATGAACCTCGATTACCTGAGCGCCGAGGATTGGGTGGTCGGTTGCCACGGATTACCGTCGGTCAAATATAAGCACGTGCAGAAGTATTTCTTTTTCCCCGGCTTTCAGGAGGGCACAGGCGGCTTGCTGCGTGAGGCCGGTCTTCAGGAGCGACGTCGGCAATTTCAACAGGATGGCGCGGCGCAACGCATTTTCCTGCAAGGATTGGGCGTCGATCGGACACCGGATGCGCGTCTGATCTCGCTCTTTGCCTATGAAAACGCCGGGTTGGCGAGTTGGTTCGACGCAATGGCAACCGATGCCCAGGCGTTTCATGTGCTGGTTCCCGAAGGGCGGGTGCTGGGCGATGTCGGGCGTTGGTTCGGGGTCGATGGCCTGAAGGTGGGTGACGTGTATCGACGCGGCGCCCTGACGGTGCAGGTGCTGCCGTTCATCCGGCAGGACCAGTACGATCAACTGTTATGGTGCTGCGATTTCAACGCGGTGCGCGGCGAAGATTCTTTCGTGCGTGCCCAATGGGCCGGCCGGCCGTTGCTCTGGCACATCTACCAGCAGGAAGAAGACGTTCACCTGGAAAAACTCGAGGCGTTTCTCAGGCTGTACACCCAGGGTCTTTCAGAGGCGGCGCAAAAAGCGATCAGCGGTCTTTGGCGGGCGTGGAATGCCGGCCAAGACATGAGCGAACACTGGAAAGCGAGCAGCGAACAGCAGCAGGAACTGGCCGAGCATGCCCAGGCGTGGTGTCTGGAACAGGCCTCTCGATCCGATCTTGCCGCAGCGCTGGTGAAGTTTTATGTAAATTGGATATGATACGCGGCCTAGATTTTTGTAAATCCCATCCAAATTCGGATATTCGCAATGAAAACTGGTAAAGAACTGAAACCCGGGACCGTGATCCGTCTCGAAAACGATCCTTGGCTGGTTCAGAAAGCTGAGTTCACCAAGTCGGGTCGTAACAGCGCGATCATGAAGACCAAGCTGAAGAACCTGCTGACCGGTTACAAGACCGAGATCGTCTACAGCGCCGACGACAAATTGGATGACGTGATCCTCGACCGCAAAGAAGCGACCCTGTCCTTCATCAGCGGCGACACCTACACGTTCATGGACACCACTGACTACACCATGTACGAGCTGAACGCCGAAGACATCGAAAGCGTTCTGCCTTTCGTTGAAGAAGGTATGACCGATGTTTGCGAAGCGATCTTCTTCGAAGAGCGTCTGGTTTCCGTGGAACTGCCGACCACCATCGTGCGTCAGGTTGACTACACCGAAGGTTCTGCTCGCGGCGACACTTCCGGCAAGGTCATGAAGCCTGCCAAACTGAAGAACGGTACCGAACTGTCGGTTGCTGACTTCATCGAAATCGGCGACATGATCGAGATCGATACCCGCGAAGGCGGTTCCTACAAAGGCCGCGCTAAATAAGCGAAGTCTTGTGTATGAAAAAGCCCGACCATTGAGTCGGGCTTTTTTGTGGGCAGGAGGAAGGCTGATCGTATCCACGGCTCCACGCTCCCGAGTGGGAACGATCAGCTTGGTCCTGAGTTTTATTTCAGGTGCTGCTTAAGCTCTTCAGACACCTGCAGCATTGCCGAACGCACCGTTGGCACTTGACTCACCACGTTGAGTAAACCATTGCTGAGTGTGTTCATGTGCATCTCCTAAGTGCAGTCCAGAGTCGGTGATTAAACAGTCACGTGCAGGCGCACATCGACGTTACCGCGGGTGGCGTTGGAGTACGGGCAGACCTGGTGCGCCGCATCCACTAGGCTTTTCGCGTCGGCCTGGTCCAGGCCTGGCAGACGGATGTGCAGGTCAATGTCGAGGCCAAAACCGCCGGGGATCTGGCCGATGCCGACATGAGCGGTAATCGAGGCGTCGTCCGGGATTTTGCGTTTGCTCTGGCTGGCGACGAATTTCAGGGCACCGATGAAGCAGGCCGAGTAGCCAGCCGCAAACAGTTGTTCAGGGTTGGTCGCTGCACCGCCTGCACCGCCGAGTTCCTTGGGCGTGGAGAGTTTGACGTCGAGGATGTTGTCGCTGGAAATCGCACGACCATCACGGCCGCCGGTGGAGGTTGCGATTGCGGTGTAGAGAGTTTGCATGGAGAGAGCCTCGTTTCTGGGTGGGGGTTATTGCGCAAAATGTTTGCGCGCTAAGTAGTTGTGAGCTGAATTTAGCTAGCAAATATTTAGCGCGCAATATAAATTTGAGGCGAATTTGATGAAAGAGGCTGAAAGGGCGTAATACCCCTGAGTTAGAGCCTTTCTAGAGTGTGAAAATTTGTTGAGCGATGGGCGAGTTGGGGATTAGAGGGTGGCAGGGCTGCCGCTATCGCGAGCACGCCCGCTCCCACAGAAAGTTTTCGGTGTGGCTGGAATCAGAGGTTGTCTTGCAAGTGGCTGCGCAGTGCTTGCAGGTCCAGTTGCAGCTTCTTCAGCTGTTCCAGGGTCTGGCCGCTGGCGGCGAGGATGCATTGGGGGATGTCGATGGCCTTTCCCCGCAGGGCGCGGCCTTGTTCGGTGAGTTCGACAATCACCACGCGTTCATCCTCACGGCTGCGGGTGCGACTCAGCAGGCCTTCGGCCTCCAGGCGCTTGAGCAGGGGGGTCAGCGAGCCGGGGTCGGTGAGCAGCCGAGTGCTGATTTCACCGACGGTCAATCCGTCCTTTTCCCACAACACCATCATCGCCAGATATTGCGGATAAGTCAGGCCCAGGGCTTGCAGCAATGGCTTGTAGACTTTGGTCATCAGCAGCGACGTGGAGTGCAGGGCGAAGCAGAGCTGATTGTCGAGCAACAGGGTTTCGCAGGCTTCGGGGGTGTCGCGCTGGGGGCTCATGGTAAAACCTTCAATCAATGATCGTGACGAATCTAGCGGGCGAACCTTTAATGCGCCAGATAATTCTGACGTTCTGATCAGATGTTACGTTCCCCCGCTGGCGCCGACTGCGTAGGATAAGCGCCCTGAGAAAGGGGGAATCGTTTGTGATCGAAACTGTGATGTTTCTGGTGTTCGGTGTCGTGTTGGGGACCTTGGGGGGATTGTTTGGGATCGGTGGCGGGCTGATCGCGATTCCGGTGTTAGGCGTGTGGTTTGGTCTTGACCAGCAACTCGCCCAAGGTACGGCCCTGGTGATGGTGGTTCCCAATGTCATGCTCGCGTTGTGGCGCTATCACCAGCGCAATCGCATCGAATTGCGCCATGTCCTGCCGCTGGCGTCCATGGGTTTTTGCTTTGCCTGGCTTGGCTCGGTCTGGGCCGTTGGCATCGACGCGCAAAGCATGCGAATCGGCTTCGTGGCGTTCCTGATCGCGCTGACAGCCTACAACCTTGTCCGAATGTTCGCTGCCACTGCACCGCCTTCGGCGCAGATGCGTTATGGCTGGCCATGGCTCGGCGTGTTGGGGGCGGTGTCAGGGACCATGGGCGGTCTGTTCGGTGTCGGCGGGGCCGTCGTCGCGACGCCGATCCTGACCAGTCTGTTCGGCACCACCCAGGTGGTTGCTCAAGGGCTGTCCCTCGCGCTGGCCTTGCCCAGTACCGGCGTGACCCTTGCCACCTATGCGTTTCACCATGAGGTGGACTGGAGTATCGGTCTACCGCTGGCCGCCGGTGGCCTGATGAGTATCAGCTGGGGGGTTAAAGTCGCCCACGCCCTGCCGGAACGGCTGCTGCGCGGGCTGTTCTGCGGCTTCCTGGTGCTGTGCGCGGTGTTGCTCGCCTTTAAAGTTTGAAGCCTTCGACGATGTGCTCGGCCATGCATTCGGTGATCGGCGATGGATTATGCAGATTTCGAATCAGCATGATGCTGGCCTCGGGCAGTTCCGGCAGATTTTGCGCCGCGCCCAGCACGCGCATGTCCGGGGTCAGCAGGCTTTCCAGTTGCGCGGTGATCGCCAGGCCCGCGCCCACCACCGCCATGATCGCCGACAGGCTGGAGCTGTTGTACGCCACGCGATAATCGCGGCCCATGGCATCCAGTGCATTACAGGCCCATTGCCGGCAGAAGCAGTCACTGTTGAACATCGCCAGCGGCAGTGGCGTTTGTTCATGAGTGTTGAAGCACGCGGCTTCGGCCCAGACAAAGCGTTCTTTGCGCAGCAACTGGCCGATTTCGTCCCCCGGTTTTCGGGTGACGATGGACAGGTCCATGTCCTGGCGCTGCAGCAACTGCTTGGACGATTCACAGTGCACTTCAATCTCGATCAGCGGATAGAACTGGGCGAAGCGCTGCAGGATCCCCGGTAGGAACCGCATCACATAATCATCCGGCGTGCCGATGCGTACCGTGCCGACCATGTGCGGCTCGCGCAGGGTATTGAACACCTCGCTGTGCAGCTTGAGGATCCGCCGGGCGTAACCCAGCAACACCTGGCCTTCGGCGGTGAGCTTGACCTGGCGCCCGTCACGCTCGAACAGCCGCCGCTGCAATACATCTTCCTCCAGCCGCTTCATCTGCATGCTGACGGCGGACTGGGTGCGATTGACCAGTTCACCGGCCCGGGTGAAACCGCCCTGGTCGGCGATGGCGACAAAGGTACGCAGCACTTCCGTATCGATGCTCGGGTAACTCGACAATTGATCAATCTCCGAGATGTATTGCATAAGAAACATTCGTTGGATTGATCTTATCGTTAGCGCGAGACTTCAACCATCCCCAACGGAGGACAACACGATGAAAGGTCAAAAAGGATATTTACTGATAGAGAAACTCTCGTCCCACGGGTTTTCGATCGGTGCTCTGCTACACAAGTTTAGCCGCTGGTACGAATTGCACCACGAGCGCGAATTGCTCGCCGGAATGAGCGACGAGGCGCTCAAAGATATCGGTGTCACCCGTGCTGATGTGGAGCAAGAAGTGGTTCGGCCATTCTGGGATGACCCAATGCACAAATGAGCCATTCTTTCCTACACAAACCCCTTAATGGTGAGGTAGGTTGCGAGCAGACAAGGAGATCTCCATGCCCGCGACTGTGTCCTTTACCCTCAAACAGGCCCGGCGTCTGGCGTTGGCCGCCCAAGGATTCGATGGGCGGCTGCCGCTGGCTTCGGTACAACCTGCGCGCCTCAACCGTCTGATCGAACGCCTCGGCGTCTTGCAGATCGACTCAGTCAATGCGCTTGTGCGCTCGCACTACCTCCCGCTATTTTCCCGCCTCGGTCACTACAATCCCGATTTGCTCGATCAAGCGGCCTGGAGCCAGGGTCGACGTCGAACGCTGTTTGAATATTGGGGCCATGAAGCGTCGTTGCTGCCGATATCGATGTATCCGCTGATGCGCTGGCGCATGATCCGTGCGTCCCGTGGCGAGGGTATTTACCAGCAGTTGGCGCGTTTCGGTCATGAGCGCCAGGACGTCATTCGCCGCGTCCTGGCTTCGGTCCGGGAGCAGGGCGCCATTGGCGCGGGCAGCTTGTCCACGCGCCAGGAAAAGGCCGGGCCCTGGTGGGACTGGAGCGCCGAAAAGCATGCGCTGGAATGGCTGTTCGCCGCGGGGGAAGTCACGGTGGCGGGGCGGCGTGGCTTCGAGCGGCTCTACGACTTGCCGCAGCGGGTGCTCCCGGCTTCAATCCTGCAACAACCGCTGCCAGACGAGGCCCAGGCGCAGCGTGCCTTGCTGCTGCATGCTGCCGAGGCCTTGGGAGTCGCTACCGAGAAAGACTTGCGCGACTACTTTCGCCTCGATCCGGCCGACAGCCGTGGGCGACTGGTCGAGTTGGAGGAGGCCGGTGAATTGTTGCGCTGCCAGGTGCAAGGCTGGAAGCAACCGGCCTGGTGCCGACCCACCGTGAAAATCCCGCGCAAAGTGGCGGCCAGCGCCTTACTGTCGCCGTTCGATTCGCTGGTCTGGGAGCGCAGCCGTACCGAGCGGCTGTTCGATTTCCGTTATCGATTGGAGATCTACACGCCTGCCCCCAAGCGGGTGTATGGCTACTACGTGTTGCCGTTTCTGCACAACGAACGCATCGCGGCTCGCGTGGATCTGCGGGCGGAGCGGGCCTTGGGCCGACTGGCGGTGCATGCCGTGCACGAGGAAGAACCGGGGCTGGACGAGGAGGGGATGCACGCCTTGGCGATGAACCTGCGGCGCATGGCCGACTGGCTGGGGTTGGCGCGGGTACAGCTTAATTGCCAGCGGGTGGGTGGGGCTCGGTTGGCGGTGGCATTGGCTGAGATCGGTGGTGACTGATGCACCGCTATCGCGAGCAGGCTCGCTCCCACATTGACCGTGGTGTTCACAAATGTTGTGTTCACCAGAGATCAACAGTGGGAGCGAGCCTGCTCGCGATGACAATTTAACAGGCGATGAAGAGCCTACTGACTCACCGCCGAACCTGCTTCAACGTCTCGGCAATCAAGAACGCCAGTTCCAGCGATTGATCGGCATTCATCCGCGGGTCGCAGTGGGTGTGGTAGCGGTCCGATAGCCTGTCCTCGGTGATCGGTCGCGCACCGCCAATACACTCGGTGACGTTTTGCCCGGTCATTTCGATGTGAATGCCGCCGGCATAGGTGCCTTCGGCTTCGTGGACCTGGAAGAATTGCTTCACTTCGCCGAGGATCTGCGCGAAATCCCGGGTCTTGTAGCCGCTGCTGGCCTTGATGGTGTTGCCGTGCATCGGGTCGGAGCTCCACAGCACCTGTTTACCTTCACGCTGCACGGCGCGCAGCAGCGGCGGCAAGTGATCGCCGACCTTGTTCGCGCCCATCCGCGCAATCAGGTTCAGTCGGCCCGGGTCGTTGTCCGGGTTGAGCACGTCGATCAGGCGGATCAGATCGTCCGGGTTCATGCTCGGGCCCACCTTGACCCCGATCGGATTGTTCACCCCGCGCAGGAATTCGACATGGGCACCGTCCAACTGACGGGTGCGGTCGCCGATCCACAGCATGTGGGCCGAACAGTCGTAGTAATCGTTGGTCAGGCTGTCACGGCGCACGAAGGCTTCTTCGTAATTGAGCAGCAGTGCTTCGTGGGCCGTGAAGAAACTGGTCTCGCGCAGTTGCGGCGAACTGTCCATGCCGCAGGCGCGCATGAACGCCAGGGTTTCGTCGATACGGTCGGCCAGGTGGCTGTACTTTTGCGCCAGGGCCGAGTTGGCGATGAAATCCAGGTTCCACTTGTGCACCTGGTGCAGATCGGCGAACCCGCCCTGGGCGAAGGCTCGCAACAGGTTCAATGTGGCGGTGGACTGGTGGTAAGACTGCAACAACCGTTCAGGGTCCGGAACGCGGCTTTTCTCGTCGAAGCCGATGCCATTGACGATGTCGCCCCGGTAGGCTGGCAGGGTCACGCCGTCGATGGTTTCATCAAAGGCCGAGCGCGGCTTGGCGAATTGCCCGGCCATGCGCCCGACCTTGACCACCGGGCAACCGGCGGCAAAGGTCATGACGATCGCCATTTGCAGCAACACCTTGAAGGTGTCGCGGATCTTCGCCGCCGAGAACTCGGCAAAGCTTTCGGCGCAGTCGCCACCCTGCAGCAAGAAGGCCCGGCCCTGGGTCACCTCGGCGAACTGACGGCGCAACTCCCGGGCTTCACCGGCAAACACCAGTGGCGGATAACTGGCCAGGGTCTGCTCCACCTGCAGCAGATGCGCCGCGTCGGGATAACGGGGTTGCTGCTGGATCGGCAGGGTGCGCCAGCTGTCAGGGCTCCAGGGTTGGCTCATCATGATCTCTAGGTGGTTTACGCTCGGACCGCCATGTTATCAGCAAATTAGTGCGTGACCTGTTTGCGTCGCTTCGCGGACAATTGCGCCTTTGCTCAGTTTGCGCATAGGTTCAGCGCGTTGTCGCAGCCCGTCCGACAACCACCAGGAGATGAAATGACAGAGGAGCGCGTCGAGCATTTGCTCGCCGAGGTGCACGACGAGTTCGGCATGATCCGAGTATTCGAAGTGGCCGATTACCGGTTTCTTGAGTTCGGCGATGCCATCGAGCAGAGCTGCGTGTTTACGGCCGATCCGAGCTGGCTCGAATACGATTACACCCGCGCCATGTTGATCGGTGCGTTGTGCCACGAGCAGCCGGAGAGCGCGCTGTTCCTGGGGTTGGGCGCCGGTACGCTGACCCAGGCCTGCCTCAAGTTCCTGCCGCTGGAAGACGTCGAGGCCATCGAACTGCGTCCCGATGTGCCGCGCCTGGCGATTGAATACCTGGGGCTGGACGACGATCCGCGGCTGTATATCCGTGTCGGCGATGCCTTGGAACTGCTTGAAACCGCCGAGCCTGCGGACCTGATCTTCGTCGACCTCTATACCGATGTGGGCCCTGGCGTCGGGCACCTGGCCTGGGGCTTTCTGGAAAACTGCCAGAAGCGCCTCAACCCCGGCGGCTGGCTGGTGATCAACCAATGGGCCACCGACGACGGCAAGCCATTGGGCGCGGCTCTGTTGCGCGGCTTGTACCATCGGCACTATTGGGAACTGCCGGTGAAGGAGGGCAACGTGATCCTGCTCGTGCCGTCGGACCTGGAGCAGGCGCTGGACATGGAAGGGCTGGTCGAGCGAGCCGAAGGGCTGGCACCGCGATTGGGTTATTCGTTGCAGTCGTTGATCAAGGCGATCCGGCCGGCGACCTGACCCAAGTTCAGGGTGACAACCCCCTGTGGGAGCAAAGCTTGCTCGCGATGAACACAACTCGGTGTCTGCGGGAATCGCGGTGTCTGAATCGCCAGCAAGCTTTGCTCCCACAGGTAAAGATGAATCGTTTTAGCATCCCGCCCCCACAGGCTCGGCCCTTTGCGAAACAGACGGTGTTGCGATGATTCCCAAAACCTATGGCAGAGAGCCACTTATCAGGACTCTGCGATAAAAAAAGCTCCCTTTTCGGGCGAATTCCGGTATAGTGCGCGCCGGCCTTTAGCCGGGCCGCGTCAAGGTAGCGCAATTCCCCGAAGCCAGCTTCGGTTGCATGTCCGCACAACGGATGCTTCCATGATGTTCTTTTTCATTCATTCGTTTTCGCAAATCCCCGCCGACAAAGCAGCCAGGGCGACTCTTGAGTCTCAACACGGCACGCGCAGCTTTGGAGCATGGGTCTTTGCGGATGCACTTAGAGGCAGACCCATGACCCAGGAAACCGGCGGCTTCGCCGCTTTTAATCTTAACCCGAACATTCTTGCTGCCGTCATTGCGACCGGCTACGAAGAACCTTCGGCGATTCAGCAGCAATCGATCCCGATCATCATGGCCGGTCACGACATGATTGGTCAGGCGCAAACCGGTACGGGTAAAACCGCTGCGTTCGCCCTGCCGATCCTGCATCGCATCGATCCTGCTAAGCGCGAACCGCAAGCCCTGATCCTGGCGCCAACCCGTGAGTTGGCGCTGCAAGTAGCAACCGCTTTCGAAACCTACGCCAAGCAAATGCCTGGCGTTACCGTTGTGGCCGTTTACGGCGGCGCCCCGATGGGCCCACAACTGAAAGCTATCCGTAATGGCGCACAGATCGTTGTTGCCACTCCGGGTCGTCTGTGCGACCACCTGCGTCGTGACGAAAAAGTACTGGCTACCGTGAACCACCTGGTTCTCGACGAAGCTGACGAAATGCTCAAGCTGGGTTTCATGGATGACTTGGAAGCCATCTTCAAGGCCCTGCCAGCTACCCGTCAGACGGTATTGTTCTCGGCCACCCTGCCGCAGTCGATCCGTGCCATTGCAGAGCGCCACCTGCGCGATCCGCAACACGTGAAGATCCAGACCAAGACTCAGACCGTTACCGCGATCGAACAGGCTCACCTGTTGGTTCACGCTGACCAGAAGACCTCGGCTGTATTGAGCCTGCTGGAAGTCGAAGACTTCGACGCCCTGATCATGTTCGTCCGCACCAAGCAAGCGACCCTGGACCTGGCCAGCGCCCTCGAAGCCAAAGGCTACAAAGCCGCTGCGCTGAACGGTGACATTGCCCAGAACCAGCGTGAGCGCGTGATCGATTCCCTCAAGGATGGCCGTCTGGACATCGTTGTGGCGACCGACGTTGCCGCCCGTGGCCTGGACGTTCCGCGCATCACCCACGTGTTCAACGTGGACATGCCGTACGATCCGGAATCCTACGTTCACCGTATCGGCCGTACCGGCCGTGCTGGTCGCGAAGGTCGGGCACTGCTGCTGGTTACCCCGCGTGAGCGCCGCATGCTGCAAGTGATCGAGCGTGTGACCGGTCAGAAAGTGGCTGAAGTTCGCCTGCCGGACGCCCAGGCCGTTCTCGATGCGCGCATCAAGAAACTGACCAACAGCCTGTCGCCGCTGGTGGCTGACGCTGAATCGACCCACGGTGATCTGCTCGATCGCCTGACCGCCGACATCGGTTGCACCCCACGTGCCCTGGCCGCTGCACTGCTGCGCAAGGCCACCAATGGCCAGGCGCTGACCCTGGCTGCGATTGAGAAGGAACGTCCACTGGTGCCGAACAACGCACCGCGTGGCGATCGTCCTGAGCGTACCGGTGATCGTCCGGACCGTGCTGATCGTGAGCGTCGTGCGCCGATCCCGCTGGCCGAAGGCCGTGCTCGCTGCCGTACCGCGCTGGGTGCCCGTGACGGCATCGCTGCCAAGAACCTGCTGGGCGCCATTCTCAACGAAGGCGGCTTGGCTCGTGAAGCCATCGGTCGCATCCAGGTGCGTGACAGCTTCAGTCTGGTGGAACTGCCGGAAGATGGTCTGGAGCGTCTGCTGACCAAGCTCAAGGACACTCGCGTGGCTGGCAAGCAGCTCAAGCTGCGTCGCTATCGCGAAGATTGATCGGCTCTCGGGCTGATTGATCGAGCATAAAAAATCCCCGACTGGTTCGGGGATTTTTTTTGCCTGTTGGTTGGTGCTCCTTCAGGGAAAGGTGCGTAGAGGCCAAACGTGAGCAGGCTCGCTCCCACAGGGTAAATGCCAATCCAATGTGGGAGCGAGCCCGCTCGCGATTGAAGCGACTCGGTCCAACGGTCAATCGAACCGATAAATGTCCATGCCCAACGTCCCCATCGTGAACCCTTGGTGGGCAATGTTGAACTCGCCACCCGCACCCCGAGCAAAATACAGCGGCAATAAGTGTTCGTCGCTGGGATGGCTGCGCACGGCATTAGGCGCCTGGCGACGGTAATCATGCAGCGCGACCTCGTCGTCGGCCGTCAGTTTCTCAACTATCCAGTCGCGAAAGGCCCTGGCCCAGGGCTCAATGCTTTCAGGGCCGGCGTTCCAATCCAGGTCGCGCAGGTTATGGGTGATGCTGCCGGAGCCGATCAGCAAGACGCCGTGCTGGCGCAGACTCGCCAGGGCGTGGCCAACCTGTGTCTGCAACGCCGGCCCTTGGCGGCTGGGCAGGGAGACTTGTACCACTGGGATGTCGGCCTCGGGGTACATCAAGGACAACGGCACCCAGACGCCATGGTCGGATGGCCGCTGCGCGTCAAGGCGTGCCGGCAGGTGCGCGGCGTTGAGCAGGTCGGCCACTTGTGCTGCCAGTTGGGGGTCGCCCGACGCGGGGTATTGCACCGCGTACAGGGCCGGCGGGAAGCCGCCGAAGTCATGCCAGGTGCGTGGCTGCGCATTGGCGCTGACCAACAGTTCATCGCTTTCCCAGTGGGCAGACACGATGACGATGGCTTTCGGCCTGGGCAGCTGCGCGGCCAGGCGAGCCAGTGCCGGGCCGCTGTCACCGGGCTCCAGGGCGAGCATCGGTGAGCCATGGGAGATAAACAAGCTGGGCAGCATGAACAGACTCCTGAGCGTTAAGATGTTGTCATCTTCGGCCAGGCAATGATCTAAATCTAATATAAGTTTTAGCCCGTTTTGATCGAATTTTTGGAGCGAATCATGGAACCCGAGTTTTGGCACAAACGATGGTCATCGAGTCAGATCGGTTTTCACTCGTGCGAAGTGAACCCTTATCTGCAACGTTTCTGGCCGCAATTGAGGTTGGAGCAGGGGAGCCGGGTGCTGGTGCCGCTGTGCGGGAAAAGCCTGGATTTGCTATGGCTCGCCCATCAGGGACATTCAGTACTGGGCGTGGAACTGTCGGAAAAAGCCTCCGCTGATTTTTTCCTTGAGCATCAGCTTGAGCCGAGCGTGAGTGAAGAAGGTGCATTCAAGGTCTTTCGTGCCGCAAATATCGAAATCCGCTGCGGGGATTTCTTTGCCTTGGCTGCGCAGGATGTGGCCAATTGCACGGTGCTGTACGATCGGGCTGCGTTGATCGCCTTGCCTGAGCCGATGCGAGATCGGTATGCGGCCCATTTGCAGAAGATCTTGCCGCAGTGCACTGGGCTGTTGATAACGCTCGATTACAACCAGGCTGAAATGCCTGGCCCACCGTTTTGCGTAAGTGATGACGAGGTGCGGCGGCTCCTGGGGAAAGCCTGGCAGCTGGAGGTCTTGCAGGAACAGGATGTGCTGGGTGAAAGCGGGAAGTTCTTGCAGGCTGGGGTGAAGCGGCTGGATGAGCGGGTGTATCGGGTTTCCAGTCGTTGATGTGGTGTGTTTGCCGGGCCTGATCAACAACCCATAAATCAAACAAGAAAAAGCCCGCATCACTGCGGGCTTTTTTGAAGCTCGAACCTGTCAGCCGCGACGACGCAATGCGTCGATACGCTCTTCCAGCGGCGGGTGGCTCATGAACATGCGAGCTAGGCCCTGCTTGATGCCACCGTTGATGCCAAAGGCATTCAGGGTGTCGGGCATGTGGACCGGCAAACCTTGCTCGGCACGCAGGCGTTGCAGGGCGCCGATCATGGCGCTGGTGCCAGCCAGGCGTGCACCGGCGTCGTCGGCGCGGAACTCGCGCTTGCGCGAGAACCACATGACGATGGCGCTGGCGAGGATGCCCAGTACCAGCTCGGCGAAGATGGTCGCCACGTAGTAGGCGATGCCCTGGCCTTCTTCATTCTTGAAGATCACCTTGTCGACGAAATTGCCGATGATGCGGGCAAAGAACATCACGAAGGTGTTCACCACGCCCTGGATCAACGCCAGGGTCACCATGTCGCCGTTGGCGACGTGGCCGATCTCGTGGGCCAGCACGGCCTTGACTTCATCCGGCGAGAACCGTTCGAGCAAGCCCTGGCTGACGGCGACCAGTGCGTCGTTCTTGTTCCAGCCGGTGGCGAAAGCGTTGGCCTCGTAAGCCGGGAAAATACCGACTTCCGGCATCTTGATACCCGCTTCGCGGGACAGCTGCTCGACGGTTTGCAGCAGCCATTGTTCGTGGCGAGTGCGCGGCTGGCTGATGATCTGGGTGCTGGTGCTCATCTTCGCCATCCACTTGGAGATGAACAGCGAGAACAGGGAACCGGCGAAACCGAACACCGCACAGAAGATCAGCAGCTGATTGAGGT
Organism: Pseudomonas sp. LBUM1664; assembly: GCF_059695895.1. NCBI lineage: Bacteria > Pseudomonadati > Pseudomonadota > Gammaproteobacteria > Pseudomonadales > Pseudomonadaceae > Pseudomonas > Pseudomonas sp. LBUM1664. The sequence continues at coordinate 2,020,617 of NZ_CP166791.1, forward strand.
TGAGGTCAACCCCGTTGGCCGCCATGAACCCGTTGAAGCCAAAAAGGCTCAGGGTGATGCTGGCAATCAGCACGACCGCCAGGTTAGTGGCCAAAAACAGCAGGATGCGCATCATGGTTGTGGAGAACTCCTCATGCTAAAGATGTAGCGTTATGCGGGGTATATAAGGTGCTGCCGCAGGCTATTCAACTCGCCGACTATTTCAAACTGTGTCCTACAGGCGTCCCAAATGATTGAAAGACTTTTCTGAAAGTGACGACGGAAAAGAAATAGGGCGCCCGTACCCCGTGAACGTTGAGCTTCAGCCCCCATCGCCTGCTGGGCCCCTAGTGTAGAAGGCCTGCCGGAACCGCTGGAACGGATATGTTGCTGAATCAAACAGCGTGCGAGGTGAGGGGCCCTCGCACGCTGTTCTGCTTATTGGCGGTAGGACTTGAGGAAGTTGCCGATCCGGCCAATGGCCTGGTCGAGGTCGTCGACCCGCGGCAGGGTTACGACGCGGAAGTGATCCGGCCATGGCCAGTTGAACGCCGTGCCCTGGACCACCAGCAGTTTCTCGGACAGCAGCAGGTCGAGTACGAATTTTTCATCGTTGTGGATCGGGCAGACCTTCGGGTCGATCCGCGGGAAGGCATACAGCGCGCCCATCGGCTTGACGCAACTGACGCCGGGAATGTCGTTGAGCAGTTCCCAGGTGCGATTTCGCTGTTCCAGCAATCGGCCCTGGGGCAGGACCAGGTCATTGATGCTCTGGTAGCCGCCCAGCGCTGTCTGGATCGCGTGCTGGCTCGGGACGTTGGCACACAGGCGCATGTTGGCCAGCATGTCGATGCCTTCGATGTAGCTCTGGGCGTGATGCTTGGGCCCGGAGATGGCGATCCAGCCGGAGCGGAAACCCGCCACCCGATAGGATTTGGACAGGCCGTTGAAGGTCAGGCACAGCAGGTCTGGAGCCAGGGATGCGGTGCAGATGTGCACGGCATCGTCGTACAGGATCTTGTCGTAGATCTCGTCGGAAAACACCACCAGGTTGTGCTGGCGTGCCAGCTCCAGCATGCCCAGCAGCACTTCTTTGGAGTATACGGCGCCAGTCGGGTTGTTCGGGTTGATGATCACCAGCGCCTTGGTGTTCGGCGTGATCTTGGCCTTGATGTCCGCCAGGTCAGGGAACCAGTTGGCCTGTTCGTCGCACAGGTAATGCACCGGGTTACCGCCGGACAGGCTCACAGCGGCGGTCCACAATGGATAATCCGGCGCTGGCACCAGCACTTCGTCGCCGTTGTTGAGCAGGGCCTGCATCGACATCACGATCAGCTCGGACACGCCGTTGCCCAGGTAAATGTCCTCGATGCCGATGCCTTCGACCTGCTTCTGCTGGTAGTACTGCATCACGGCCTTGCGGGCGCTGAACAGGCCCTTGGAGTCGCTGTAGCCCTGGGCGGTCGGCAGGTTGCGGATGACGTCCTGGAGGATTTCATCGGGCGCCTCGAAACCAAAGGGCGCCGGGTTGCCGATGTTCAGCTTGAGGATGCGATGGCCTTCCTCTTCCAGGCGCTTGGCGTGCTTGAGCACCGGGCCGCGAATGTCGTAGCAGACGTTGGCGAGCTTGTTCGATTTGCTGACCTGCATGGCGATGTGTTCCCGAAAATGAACGATCCAGGCGGTGTGTGAACTACCGTACTGGGGATCCTGCGTCTGTGCCCAGGCCTGACGCGGTACATGCATCACAATCCGTTTGAATGCGCATGATGTGACTGCCAGACTGGCGTCTGACGAGGCGCAATCATACGTGCCGCCCGATCTGCGGAAAAGCGTCGGATCGGGCTTTTTCAATTGCCGAGGTAGGACGATGGAAAAGTTGGAAAAAACCCTTGAAGAATGGCGCTCCATGCTTGACCCGGAGCAGTACAACGTCTGTCGGCTGAAGGGCACCGAACGGCCATTCTCCGGTAAATACAACGACACCAAGACCGACGGTGTGTACCACTGCATCTGCTGCGCCGAGCCGCTGTTCGATTCACGGACCAAATTTGATTCCGGCTGCGGCTGGCCGAGTTTCTCCGCGCCGATCGAAGGCAGCGCGGTGGTGGAAGTGCGGGATGTCAGCCACGGCATGATCCGCACCGAGGTGGTCTGCGCCCAATGCGACGCCCACCTGGGCCACGTCTTCCCCGACGGCCCACCGCCCACGGGCCTGCGTTACTGCATTAACTCGGTGTGCCTGGATCTCGTGCCCCGCGAGTAAGTCTGTGGGAGCAAAGCTGCTCGCGATACAGGCACCTCGATCTCTGAAAGGCCGCGTCGCCCTCATCGCGGGCAAACCTTGCTTCCACAGTTTGCGGTGTGGGAGCTTTGACAATTAAATTGCATGCAATTTAATTGCTCGCTATCTTCAACCTCCTTTCATTCATCTGGAGCCTTGCCATGAGCGACAATCTGCTAAGCATTCCGTGCACCACCATCAAGGGTGAGCAAAAGACCCTCGCCGATTTCGCCGGCAAGGCTGTGCTGGTGGTCAACACCGCCAGCCAGTGTGGGTTCACCCCGCAGTACAAGGGCCTCGAGGCGCTGTGGCAGACCTACAAGGACCAGGGGCTGGTGGTGTTGGGCTTTCCGTGCAATCAGTTCGGCAAGCAGGAGCCGGGAAACGAGGGGGCGATTTCCGAGTTCTGCGAGCTGAACTTCGGCGTGAGTTTTCCGCTGTTCAAGAAAATCGATGTCAACGGCGCCAATGCCCATCCTCTGTTCGTCCAGTTAAAGCAGCGGGCGCCCGGCGTGCTGGGGTCCAAAGGGATCAAGTGGAATTTCACCAAGTTCCTGGTCGGCAAGGACGGCCAGGTGGTCAAGCGTTTTGCCCCGACCACCAAACCCCAGGATCTGACTGGCGAGATCGAAGCACTGCTCAAATGAATGACATGTCAGTCGATTCGCTGAAGCTCGACAGCCAGTTGTGTTTCAAGCTGTACGCCGCATCCCGGGCGGTGATCCGCGGTTACAAGCCGATGCTCGATCAGCTCGGCCTGACCTACCCGCAATACCTGGCGATGCTGGTGCTGTGGGAATGGCAGGACACCGCGCCGCAACAGCCGACGGTCAAGGCCTTGGGCGAACGGTTGCTGCTGGATTCCGGCACGCTGACGCCACTGCTCAAGCGCCTGGAACAACTGAACCTGGTCCAGCGCCAGCGTTCGGCTCGCGATGAGCGAGAGGTGCACTTGAGCCTGTCGGATGCAGGTCGGGCCTTGCGTGAGCAGGTCGGCCCGCTCAAGGCCCGCCTGTTGTGTGACAGCGGGGTTGATCTGGACCGCCTGGGTGATTTGCGCGACGGTCTCGATCATTTGCTGGGGCAGATCAAAGCGCTGACGTAATGGGCACCCACTGATCCAGCAGCGCCGCCAGTTCTTCGCGGCGAAACGGCTTGGACAGGTAATCGTTCATGCCGGCAGCCCGGCAGCGTTCACGTTCCTCGGGCATGGCGTTGGCCGTCAGTGCGACAATCGGCAGATCCGACCAACGCCCGCTGCGGCGAATCTGCCGGCTGGCCTCATAACCATCCATCACCGGCATGTTGCAGTCCATCAGCACCAGGTCGAAAGCCCGCTGTTCGAGCTGATCCAGCGCCTCGACGCCGTGGGACGCGACGGTGACTTCGCAGCCCAGTTTCACCAGCATGCCCTTGGCCACCAATTGGTTGACCGGATTGTCCTCCACCAGCAACACCCGGGCGCATTTGGTCGGCGCCAGGGTTTCGATATGCGCGTCATGGATGGTGCTCGCTTCGCTTTGCAAGGATCGACGTAAAATCTGCAGCAGCGCATGGCGTGCCAGGGGCCGGGCCTGTTGTATCAGGGGCGCGAGGGCGGCGGCTTCTTCGCTGGGCATGAAACTGCCGTAAGCGGTCACCAGCAGGATCGGGGCATCGAAGGTTGGCCGCAAGTTGAACAGGCATTCCGGGCAATCGGTAATCAGGACATCGGGCTTGAGCCCCAGCAGCCCGTCATCCACCGAGCGTCTTATGTAATCCAGCCCCCAGCCCGGCAGCAGCATGTTCAGCAACTCGGCCAGCCCGCTGCTGGCGGCAGTAATGGCGACGACATTGCCGTGCAAGGGTTCGATAGGCGCCGCCGGGGTATGGCTGGGCAGGGGCAGGTCAGCGCAGAACTGACTGCCGAAACCGGCTTCGGAACTGATCGTCAACCGGCCCTGCATGACTTCGCAAAGGTTATAGGTCAGTGCCAGGCCCAGCCCGGTGCCACCAAACTGTCGGGTAATACCGGCGCCGGCCTGGGTGAATGGCTGCAAAATTCTCGCTTGAGCCTCTTGGGGGATGCCGATGCCGGTGTCGCAGACCTCGATCCGCACGCCGCCTTCGTAGTGACTCAATCGCACATCGACCCGGCCGAAGCGAGTGAACTTCAGCGCGTTGGACAACAGGTTGCTGACTATCTGACGCACCCGGGTCGGGTCGCCAAGTACTTGCGTTGGAAACTTCGGATCGATCAGGCAGGCCAGCTCGACGCTGGGTGCGGCATTCTGGGAAAGCAGGTTGGCGGTGTCTTCGACCAGGGAGCCGAGGTCGAACGGGATACGTTCGAGTTCCAGCTGGCCAGCGTCGAATTTCGACAGGTCGAGAATGTCGTTGAGCAGTTCGACCAATACCTTGCCTGAGTCATGGGCAATCGACAGCTGTTGCTGTTGTTCGGCCGTCAGCGGGCCATCCAGGGACAGGGCGATCATGCCCAGCAAACCGTTGAGCGGGGTTCGGATTTCATGGCTCATGTTGGCCAGGAAGGTGGAGCGGGCTTCGGCCATGTCCAGGGCGGTGCGCCGGGCCACCTCCAGCTCCTCGTTGGACTGGCTGAGGCGGGCATTGATGGCCTTGAGTTCGGCGGTGCGTGCCGAGACGATGTTTTCCAGCTGCGCCAGGTATTCGGTGAGGCGATTTTCAGCCGTGCGCCGCTGCTGGATTTCGGTGGAGATATTCTCGAACTGCTGGTTGGCGACCGATACCAGTACGCCGATTTCATCGGACTGGTGGCCGGTAGGGCATTCCAGGCGGTTCTGTTCGCTGCTGCTCGGGTCGCGACTGCTCAGCTCGCGGATGACCCGTACCAGGGGTTTGGTCAGCATCACGTAGAACAGCGCCAACAGCAGGCCGGTCAGGATCAGACTGCGGGCGAACCCGTTGAGCAACGTAACCTCGGCCCGACGCAGGAAGCGGCTGCCGAAAGCGTAGGTGTCGACGTCCAGTCGCAGTACGCCCAGGGATTCGCCGGGCAGGTGATCGAGGTAGAGTCGGTCTTCGAACTGACGCTGGGCGCCGAACAGAAAGTCGCTGATGAATCGGTAACTGCTTTGCAGTTCGGGTCGTTTGACGCTGGCCAGTACCGTGTTGTTATTGTCGAGCAGTTCGGCACCGATGATGGCCGGTGAGCGCAACAAGCCCATGGACAGTTCCTGGGCGAGCTCGGCATCGATGTTGTAGGCGATGCGTGAGGCCGGGTTGTGGCTGATTTCCAGCAACGACAGGATTTCACGGTTGATCGAAGCGTCTTCGCTGGCATAATCGATGCCTATCTGCATCAGACTGAGCAAGGTGCCCAGCAAGAAACCCACCAGGACGGTCAATCGGGCCTGTTTGTAGGACAGCCGCTGGGTGAATCTGATGTCCATGGAATGATGAACCACTTACGTTTCCCTTCGCCGGTCAAGCATAGCTGATGATCTCTGAATATCGGCCCAGCCGGTTTGTGCTGTATGAGATAGACCGGCCATTGAATACGGCGTTTCGTCGCTGTAGCGCCATCATTACCATGAACCTGTCCGAGGAGAAGACGTGGACTCGCGATTGAATGCTTTTCTTGAGCGCGCCGATGCCGTGCTGGCCCGTATCGAACCCTTGCTGCCTGCCCCCCGGCCCACCCTCGATTGGACCCAGACCCTGGCTGCTCGCTGGCAACGTGACGGACGCAGCGGTTATCTGCTGCCGCTTCAGGTCAGCCTCGACATGCGCCTGTCGGACCTGATCGGCGTGGACCGCCAGGTTGAACAACTGGGCCGTAACACCCGGCAATTCATCGACGGCATGCCTGCCAACCATGCGTTGCTCTGGGGTTCGCGCGGCACCGGCAAGTCGTCCCTGGTGCGCGCGTTGCTGGCCGAACATGCCCAGCATGGCCTGCGGCTGATCGAGATCGAGCGCGATCACTTGGCTGATCTGCCCCGGGTGGTCGAGCTGGTCGCCAAATTGCCACAGCGCTTCGTGCTGTTCTGCGATGACCTGTCGTTCGAATCCGGTGAAGGCGATTACCGCGTACTTAAAAGCGTGTTGGACGGTTCCCTTGAGCAGGCGCCGGACAACGTTCTGTTGTATGCCACCTCCAACCGCCGCCATCTGGTGCCGGAAAAGGAAAGCGACAACGAGAACTGGAAGCGGGTTGACGGCGAGCTTCACCCCAGCGAAGCCGTGGAGGACAAGATCGCGTTGTCCGACCGCTTCGGGTTGTGGCTGTCGTTTTATCCGTTTACCCAGGAGCATTTCCTCAACGTGGTGGAGCACTGGATCGGCGAGCTGGCGGCCAAGGCCGGGCTGGCCTGGCAGCGCGACGAGGCGCTGGATGTGCTGGCGGTGCGCTGGGCCACTGGACGCGGCAACCGCAACGGACGTTGCGCCTATCAGTTTGCCCGTTATTGGGTGGGACTGAAACTGCTGGAGCACAAGGCATGATCGATTTGAATGGCACGGGCGAAGGCCTCGACGGCTACGGCTTGTTATCGGCACAGCTTGAATCCTTGCTGGCGCAAGAGCGGGACTTCATTGCCAATGCCGCACAGTTCTCGGCTTTCCTGTTCAGCCAGCTGGACGACCTGAATTGGGCCGGTTTTTACCTCAATCGCCACGAAGAGCTGGTCCTGGGCCCGTTCCAAGGCCAGATCGCTTGCGTGCGGATTCCCTTCGGCCGCGGCGTGTGCGGCACGGCGGCCGCGACCCGCCAGACCCAGCGCGTCGAGGATGTCCATGCCTTCGCCGGGCATATCGCCTGCGACAGCGCGTCGAACAGCGAGCTGGTGGTGCCGCTGGTCAAGGATGGACGCCTGATCGGTGTGCTCGACCTGGACAGTCCGAAACTGGCGCGTTTTAGCGAACATGATCAGGTTGGCATTGAACAATTGGCCGCGATTTTCCTGCGCCTGACTGATTGCTGACCCGGCTTTGCGTAGGCGCTGGCGCAGCCTGCGATCTTTTGATCTTTCGCTTGAGATTCAAGCGTCAGGGGAAAGATCGCAGCCTCGCTTCGCTCGGCAGCTTCTACAGGGATAGCTTTCATGCCTTCAACCCCGCTTTGACCCGCAGGCTGTCGGGGTCGACGTCGTCGATCTGGTTCGGGTCGAGAAACTGGTTGGCGTAATTGAGGTAGATCTGCTCATCGATGAACAACCCGAACAGCTCGGGATCGATGTGGGCGTCACGGCACATGGTGGCCATGATGCCCAGGGCTTCACTGAGTTTCTTCGCTTTCTTGTAAGGACGATCGGCCGCCGTCAGCGCTTCGAAAATGTCCGCAATCGCCATCATGCGCGCCGGCAGGCTCATCTCCTCGCGTTTGAGCCGCTTGGGGTAGCCGCTGCCGTCCATCTTCTCGTGATGACCGCCGGCGATCTCTGCAACGTTGTCCAGGTGGCTGGGGAAGGGCAACTGGCTGAGCATCAGGATCGTTTGCACCATGTGATGGTTGATGACATAGCGCTCCTCACGGGTCAGCGTGCCCCGGGTAATGCTGAGGTTGTAGAGTTCGCCGCGGTTGTATTTCCAGGGCGGTACATCGAGTTGGAAGCCCCACGGGTTGTCCGCCGGGATCAGTTCGGCTTCGTGCCGCTCCAACAGGTGCTCGGGCTTGTCCGCCAGCAATGGTTCAGTGACCGGCAGCGTGGGTTTGGGCGTGCGCGCCTGCCGTCGGTTCTCTTCCCAGGAAACCCCCTGGCGATCATCGAGGGTCCGGGTCCACGGGTGTTCGGCGATGCGTTGCAAGCGTTGCAGATCGGCGTCGGCCATGGCTTCGGAGCCCAGATTGCAACGGGCGACAAAGGCAAAGTCGTCATCGAGGCCCGCCAATGTCGTGTCGCGCCGCTGCGCCAGGGCTGGCGGCTCGCCGCCCGTTGCCACGGCCTGCCAGTAATCGACCCAGGCGTCGCGCTTGAGCACCTCGAAGCGGGTACGGATTTCGTGGATCCGGTCGTTCAGGGTTTCCAGTTTGGTGGCTTTGTCCACCACGTATTCGGGGGTGGTGACCTTGCCACAATCATGCAGCCAGGCGGCGATGTGCAGGGCCTCCCACTCGTCTTCCGTTGGCCTGTAGGCGTCGAAGGCCGGTGCCTGGCTGGCGGCAGCGGCTTGGGCGAGCATCAGCGTCAGGGCGGGCACCCGCTGGCAATGTCCGCCGGTGTAGGGGCTTTTGGCATCGATCGCGCCGGCCAGCAATTGGATGAATGAATCCAGCAATAGCTTTTGCCTGGCTTGCAGGCGCTGGCCTTCAATGCTTACGGTGGCGGTACCGGACACGGCCTGCAGGAAGGCGATGCGGTCCGGCTGGAGTTTTTCCAGGTCGGCTTCGGCGCCGCTGTCAGTGATCAGCAGCACCAGGATCCCAACGGTTTCCTGGTGACGATTGCGCAGGCGGATGCCGATCAGGTGAACCCGTGGAGAGTCCAGTGCCCGCAAGACGCTTTGCAGGTCGGCGGCCTGTTCGAAACCCAGGGAGGTCACGAGATTTTCCGAGGCAGCCAGTTGCTGGAGCCATTGCGGGCTGTCGCCAGCCTGGAGGTCATAACCCTGCAGTTTGAAGGCATCCAGATCCCGAGGGGTTCCATCGATCACCAGCCCGTACGGCTTGACCCGATTGTCGTCGTTCTCGCGCAGGTAGATCAGGCCGGCCTGGGCCTCGCCGATTTTCACGGTCTCGAACAGCACCCGTTCCAGCAATGGTGCGAAGCGGGTTTCGGCGCTCAGGCTGGCGGTGATTTCAAAGAAGCTGGCCAAAGTCTCTTTCATTCGAGCCATCGAGACGCCCAACTGATCGACCTCCAGCACGGGGGAGCGGCGCGACACCGGGTAGTTGAAATCGAAGCTGCGAATGGCATCGGCCTCCTGTACCAGGGCACGCAGGGGCTTGACCAGAACTCTGGAGGTCAGCCAGCCCAGGGGCAGGCACAGCAGCAAGGTGGTGAGGGTGATGAGCGCGCCTTGCCAGCGCATGCGATAGGCATCGACCAGCAACTCGTCTTCAGGGACCAGCAACGCCAGTTCCAGGCCCTGCGGCCCGCCTTCCTGCATGTGGCTGCGAGAAACGATCCACTGGCGGCCGGCCGCCTCCAGGCGTGGGGTGTCAGTGCTGTTGTCGAGTGCGGCGGCGATGGCCGGGCTGAGGTCGCGGGCCTTGATCAGGCGTGCCGACCGGGTGTCGGCAATCAGTCGGCTGCTGTCCGGGTAACCCACGGCATTGCCTTGGGGATCGAGTAACACGATCTCGGTGCCGGCGGTCACCTTGTGCTTGGCCAGGGTCTGGGACAGGGACGCCAGCGTCAGGTCGGCACCGATGACCGCCTGCTCACCGCTGCGCCGGGCGAGGGTGGTGCCGATGTTGTGGGTGGAGAAGAACACGTAGGGTTCGGTAGTGATCTGGTCGGCGTTCTCCAATGCACTGCGAAACCAGCTGCGGCTGCGCGGATCATAAGTTTCGTCAGCAATGTCCTGGCGGCCGATGAGCGTCAGGGCATCGTCGTAAAACAGCGATTGGGAGCGCACGGGGCCCTCATTGTTTGCCCGCTCCACGGTCCAGACCTGATAGACCGCATCAGCTGGGGCCTTCAGGGTGGTTTTCAGGGCTTCGGTACGCAACGGCCGGACCATCAGAAAGTCGCCGTTGCGATTGGCCAGGTACAACGACGCCAGGTTTGGGTTGTCCCGCAACGCCTGGCTGAAGGGCACCAGCAGGGCCCGGCGTTGAGCCATCTGCGGCGTGCGTGTCGCCGGGTAGTCGGCCAGCAGGCCCAGCAGATGGCGGATCGGTTCGTAGGTGTCGTACAAGTCCAGGCGCACGTCCTGCTCAATGCGGTTGAACAGTTTTTCACTGCTGGACATGATGATTTGCGTGGTTTGTCGATAATGGAAAATGCCCAGCACCACACCGGTCAGCAGCAGAAGCAGTGTAAACATCACGCTGATGTGGACGTGCAGGGGAAACCGGCGTTTTTCCGGACGCGGTGCGCTGAGCATTACAGTCACTCCAAGTGTTAGGGGCGTTCTCAATTGGGTTCCCCACAACGCGGTGGGCAAACCAATTGAGAACGCCCCCCGGTACGCACTGCTGCAAACAGCATAGTAAACACTGGATTATTTTGCCTTGGCGATCTCCGTTTCCAGGGCTCGCTCCAGGTCCGTCATGGCGTGGTCGAGGGCTTCGGCGCATTCGATAATTCGTTCAGGCGCGTGTGCTTGATGACAGGCGTGCTCCAGTGCCTCGCACCGCTGGATCAGCGAGGTCGCCTGCACAATTCGGGCAACGCCTTTTATCTTGTGCGCGATTTCGGTCAGTGCTTGGCGGTTACCGCGTCGGGCGACGCCGAGCAACTCCTGACGGTCCGAACGGTTGCTGCTGAGCAGTTCTGCCAGCAGTCGCCGGTTGGAGGCAGGATCGCCGCCGGTCAATGCCTGCAGGTTTTGCACATTGAAAACACGTGGCCGGCTGGCGGGTTTGACGGTCTTCATCCATTGGCTCAGGACGCTCAGGCTGATCGGTTTGAACAGGCATTCGTCCATTCCGGCGTCCTGGCAGCGTAGTTTTTCCTCCGGCTGAGCATTGGCGGTGAACCCCAGGATGGTGCAGGGTGGCAGGTTCTGTTCGGACTCGTGGCGCCGAATCGATCTGGCCAGTTCGTAACCGCTCATGATGGGCATGTTGCAATCGGCAATGACCAGGTCGAAATCCCCTTCATGCCAAGCCTTGAGCCCTTGTGCGCCATCGTGGGCGACTTGGTAGTGATGACCGAGATATTCCAGTTGCTGCGACATCAACAGGCGATTGGCCGGATGATCGTCCACGACCAGAACGTTTAAAGCGGCCACGGTTGTGTCGATCACCGGCTCGCAGGGTTCGCAAGCGGTTGTCGTTGGCAGCACGGTCAGTTGCAGGCACACCCGGACCTGGGTGCCGGCACCCGGCTGGCTGCTCATGTGCAGGCTACCGCCCATCATCTGGCACAGGTTGCGACTGATCACCAGGCCCAGCCCTGCACCTTTTCGGGCCATCCGGCCGGTATTGTCAACCTGGGCAAAAGGCTCGAACAAACGCTGCAGGTCCGCCGGCCCGATGCCGATGCCGCTGTCGCTGACCTCAAGCTGCATTTGCAGGACGTTGTCCTGGGTGGTTCGAGACAGCTGGACCTTGATCTGTACCCAACCCTGTTCGGTAAATTTGAGGGCATTGCTGATCAGGTTCGAGAGCACCTGTTTGAATCGCAATGGGTCGATCAACACGTCGGGGCTGCCTTCGCCAGGATCGAATTGCAGCGACAACGCCAGATTCTTCTGCCGGGCCAAGCCTTCGAATACCCGTATGAGCGATTGCAGCATGTTCCTCAGATTGACCCGTTCGGGCGCCAGGCTCAGATGACCCGATTCGATCCGTGCGATGTCCAGGATATCGCCTATCAACTCCAGCATGCCGGAGGCCGATTCGTAGGCGACTTCTATTGTCGAGCGGTCCACATGGCCCTTGTCGGCATGTTTCAAGGCCAGTTCAAGCATGCCGATCACCGCGTTCATGGGGGTGCGGATTTCGTGGCTCATGGTCGCCAGGAACGTACTTTTGGCCCGGTTGGCGCTGTCTGCCCGTTCCTTGGCGGCGCGCAGGTCCTCGAAAAGCTGCCGCCGCTCGCTGATGTCGATCCAGCCACCGATAATGCCTTGCACTTGCGCGGCAGAGTTACGGTAGGGGAGGATCCAGTGATAGATCGTCAGCTTTTTGTCCCCGATGTGCAGCGGCCGATCCACGATCAGGGCGGTGCCTTCGGCCATGACGCGCTGATAGTCCGCCTGGTACTCCTGCGCTTCGAAAGCATTGCTCATGGACCCGGGCATCACGTTCTTGCCAATGACGTCTTCGCGTTTTGCGTCGAAGGTTTGCAGGTAGCTGTCGTTGCAGCTTTGCAGGAAGCCGTTGCGATCTCTCACATAGATGGGGTGAGGGGTTCCGTTGAGCAGTGAGTGCATGAACTCGATCTGGTCATTGAGGGCCAGTTCTGCCCGTTGTCGTTGCCTGATCTGCCGCTGCATGTAGGCATTCCATGCCAGGGAAAGCAGTAGTAACAGGCCGACGCCTGCGGCGATCTGGAAGAACAGGCGGTTATAGGTACGCCACGTGTGTTCCGAGGCCGAGACGTAACCGCGCCAGCGGTTGTTGATGACGCCCAATTCGTCGGGGTCGATGCTGGTCAGGGCCTTGTCGAGGATGGCATTGAGCTCTGTGGCACTTTTTGCGGTGGCCAACGAGAACATGGCCTGCTGAGTCCCTACGGTGCTGCTGATTTGCAACCGGTCCCGCCACAAGTGGGAGGAGATGAAGTAGTTGGCCATGACCAGCGAATTCACGCCGCCATCGACCTGGCCCTGGGCGAGCATTTCAACGGTGTGCAAGGCGTCGGCGGTTTCGATTGTGTTGATGCTCGGATACTGGCTTCGTAACCATTCAATGAGCGGATTACCTTTGACGATCGCCAGGCTTCTGGCCCCGAACTGGTCGAGTGTCGCCGGTGTGTCGGATGGCTTGCGGGTCAGCAGGACGAATGAGCTATCGACGTAGGGGCGGCTGAATTTCAATTGCTGTTGCCGCTCGCTGCTCGGCAAAAGCGCCGCGATCATGTCGGCCTGATCATTGCGGACCGCGGCAATCATTTCGCTGTCGCTATGGTGGCGCTGGATGTCCAGGCGCAGGCCGGTACGCAGCCGGATCAGCTCCAGCAGGTCGGCACTGATCCCGCGAAAATCGCCATCCGAATCGAAGAACGTGAAGGGGGCGAACGTTTCGTTCACCGCCACCCGAACCACTGGATGCCTTGTCAGCCAGCGTTGTTCCCGGTCGGTCAGTTGTATCCTGTGGTCCGTGAGGTACAGGTCGCTGCCTGCACTCCAGCGCTTGGCGATGGCCGTTTGTTCGGCGATGGAGATCTGGTTCAGCGTGGCGTTGATGACCTCCAGTAGCTGGGTATCGTTACGGCGTACCGCGAAGCCGAACCCGTAGGATTCATGTTTCCCGAAGCTGGCCATGCGAATGTTGCTCAAGTAACCCTTGCTGATCATGTAATGGGTGGAAATGGTATCGCCGAGAAATACATCGGCCTGGCCGAAGGCAACGGCGTTTACGGCGTTCTGGTAGGAGGGGTAGGTGGTGATGAGCGCCTTGGGGTACAGCTTTTCGATTTCCTGCAGCGGCAGATAGTGATAGACCATGCTTAGCCGCAGCCCCTTGAGATCGTCAGTCAAGGATCGGCTTTCATTGGTTCGGGTGACGAGAACGGGTTGGTCTACCGCATAAGGTGTGGACAGGACAATGCCGGGGGTGCGGGCTTCGAAACCGTTGGCGGTCCCCAGTATGTCGATTTGCCCATTCTTGAGCGCAGCAATGGCCGCGTCACGGGACCCGAAGCGCAGGACCCTCATGGGCAGGCCGGTCGCTTTGGCGATGACGCCGGCGTAGTCGGCGGTCATGCCCTCGTAGTCGCGTCCGCTGGTGGAGAGATCGAAGGGTGGATAATCCGGTGCAGAGGTTCCCAGAACCAATTCCTGCCGGTCTTGTAGCCAGGCGCGGCGGGCGTCATCCAGTCTGACTTCGACATGGGCCGCAGTCGAACGAGCCAGAAGCGTGTAGTGCTCGGGACCCGGTGCCGCCGCGAGGACTCCTGCATATAACCCTGCGCTTAATAGCAGGAGACATTCCTTTATGCATGTGAGCATCCTGTTTGTTCTCATACCAGCGCGTTGCGCTTCGCCATTTCAATCAGTTCTACCAAGGATTTGACTTTGAGTTTCTGCATCAGCCGTTTTTTGTAGGTGCTGACGGTTTTATTACTTAGAAACATACCTTTGGCGATTTCCTTGTTGGTACGGCCTTGGGCAAAAAGTTGCAATACCATCAACTCCCGGTCATTGACACTCTTGAAAAGGTCCAACTCTATACTGCGTGGATCATCTTGGCGCACCGGGTTCAGCGCCTGGCTGGGGAAATAGTTGTAGCCGGACAATACGGCCTTGATGGCGCTGACAAGTTCGCTGAGGTCCTCCTGTTTGCACACGTAGCCGGAAGCACCGGACTGCATGCAGCGGATGCCGAAGAGCGTTGGGGATTGTGCCGTGAGCACCAGCGTTTTAAGCGGCGTGGTCATGGCGTTAAAGCGCGAGAGGATTTCCAACCCGTCAAGTTTGGGAATGCTGATGTCCAGGATGACCAGGTCCGGCATGCATTCGCGCACCATTTGCATCGCGTCGACGCCGTTGTCAGTTTCCCCTACGACTTTATAGCCCTCATGCTCCAGGAGCATTCGAACGGCGAGGCGGATGACCGGATGATCGTCGACAATGAAAACGGAGTTCATGAATAAAGTCCCCTACGAGCTTAAATAAAGCGCGCACCTTAGCCCAGTTAAAGCCGGGGTCGTACGAAGAGACAGGCATACATCTTCAATTTCAGAAGTTTCCTACAAAAAAAGAGGCAGGGTACTACCGCGTAATTGGGCTTTTGGTAAAGCAGGTGGAATGATCAGTTTTGTTTCTTATGGCCAGGCTATAGGTGATGGGGGTGTTTCTTTAAGCGTGTTGTTTATAAAGTTAAGTTGGAAGGGGCATCTCTATTAAAATATTGGCTGGCCGATCACAAGTTTCTTTTGAAGCGCTCATGTGCAACTTGCGACGGGCCTGTTGTGGGAGCGAGCCTGCTCCCACAGGGTTCGGGGCGTGGCCGACCTCTCATTGACGGGTGCGGCCGGTCATCTCCTGTGCCATTTCGCTGGCATAGCTGTCTGTCATCCCGGCGATGAAATCGATCATTCTCAGGAACGCAGCATGCAAAGGCCCGCTGGGGTCGGGTGCGTTGTTGCCCAGCAGGTCGAGGATGCGGCGATTCTTGAACGAAGGCGTACGGCCACCGTGCTGTTCCAAAGCGGCTCCGCAAAATCCATTGAGCAGGATTTCCAGGGTGGTGTAGGCGCCGATTTCATGCAGGGTCTTGCGCTTGTCCTGGAATATTTTTTTGCGCGCCATGTCCTTGGCATTCAACACGCAGCGCTTGGCGGGCCCGTGCATATGCTCCACCAGATCCCCTGGCAGTGTGCCGGCCAGCAATGCCTCCTGCTGCTCGACGAAAGCCCTGGCGGCGGCGTTGGTCAGGTGTTCGATGGCCTTGCCCCGCAGGATCGCCAGTTTACGTCGACGTGAATCCAGGGGCCCAAGCTGACGGTAGGTGTCCGGAAGATCGTCGCCCACCAGGTCCAGGAGCAGCGATTCCACCTCTGGGTATTCCAGAAGCTCCATCTCCACGCCGTCTTCGAGGTCGATCAGCGCGTAGCAGATGTCGTCGGCCGCCTCCATCAGGTACACCAGTGGATGCCGTGCCCAGCGCTGGTCTTCGATCTGCGGCAGGCCGAGCTTGTGGGCGATCTGCTCCAGCAATGGCAGTTCGCTCTGGTAGCAACCGAACTTGTGTTTCTTATAGCCCAAGGAGTCGGCGTGGCGGGCGGTCCAGGGGTATTTCAGGTAAGTGCCGAGGGTGGCATAGGTCAACCGGGTACCCCCGTCGAACTGATGATATTCAAGCTGCGTCAGCACCCGGAATCCCTGGGCGTTGCCTTCGAAATTCAGAAAGTCGTTGCGCTCGGCTTCGCTCATCGCGTCAAGCCAACCACGGCCTGCGGCTTGCTGGAACCAGTAGCGAATAGCGTCCTCACCGGAGTGACCGAACGGCGGGTTGCCGATGTCGTGAGCCAGGCAGGCCGATTGCACGACCATGCCCAGGTCGCTTGGCTCGCACCACTCAGGCAGGGCGCTGCGGATGGTCTCTCCCACGCGCATGCCCAGGGAACGCCCGACGCAACTGACTTCCAGCGAATGGGTCAGGCGCGTGTGGATGTGGTCGTTGCTGGACACCGGATGCACCTGCGTCTTGCGCCCGAGGCGACGGAAGGCGCCGGAAAAGATGATGCGGTCGTGGTCTTTGTGGAAAGGGCTGCGACCCAGCTCTTGCGGGCTGTGCAGCGGTTTTCCGAGGCGTTCGCGAGTCAGCAGGGTGTGCCAATCCAAGGCCGGTTACTCCGTTTGATAATGTCGATGCCCTAGCTTCCCGGTTCGTGGGGCGGCCTGCAAGGCCTATGGGTGCGTGGCGTCTATATCAATTGGAATGGCCGGGGTTTCATCCAGACAGACAGAAACAAGCCCCTCCAGGGAGGGGCTCGTTCAAGGTCAGTACAAGCCTGTAGTTTTCAGGGTTTGCCTACGCTCTTGGCCAGCTTGATCAGTGGCAACAACGTCGTTGCCAGCCGGATCAGGCTTGTTATGCCACTGGTGCGGCCGCTGCGGGTCCGTTTGCCGGTGAGGAAACCGAGCAAAGACACCGCTGCCACGCCCCAAAGCGGCGCATGCTTGATGCCGAAACCTTCGTGCCAGCTCTGTGTGAAACCGCGCACCCGTTGCAGAGGCTGCAGCAGTTGGCGCGTTTCCTGACGGATTTCCTGGCGATGCATCTCCATACGCAGACGCACCAGTGCCTTGCGCATTTCCTGTCGTGTCCGGGCTTGAGGAATATCAGGCAGGCTCATGGCAGCAGGCGCTCCCGATCATTGGCCAATTCTTCGAGGGTGGCGTGGAAGGGGGAGGACTCGTCGTAGATCGCTGCCTTGAGCCGCAGGCCGCAGAACAGCGCCGCCAACAGATAAAACAGACACAGGCCGATAATTCCCGCCAGGCGATAGGTATCCCATACCAGGATCAAAACCAGCGCCGAAAGACCGACCAGCAGCAGCAAACCAAATACCAGCGCAAGGCCGGCGAACAGCAGCAGGCTGACGGTGCGCGCCTTTTGTTCCTGCAGTTCAATGCCGAACAATTCGACATGGCTGTGCAGCAAACCGAGAAACGCTGCGCCGAGGCGACGCGCTGTAGGTTGTGTGCCCGCTTCGGACGAGCCGGATTCGTCAATGCCCATCATTAGCGCCGTGTCGCCAGCAGACCGATCAAGAAGCCCACGCCTGCGGCGATGCCGACGGATTGCCAAGGGTTGGCCTGCACGTATTCTTCGGTGGCGATCACTGCAGCCTGGCCGCGTTCGCGTACGGAGTCTTCGGTCAATTTGAGGGTTTCACGGGCGCGCAAGAGGGTTTCGTGGATCTGGCTGCGCACTTCATCAGCCTGATCGCCTGCCAGTGTCGCGGTGTGATCCAGCAGCCGTTCGGTGTCGCTGACCAGCGTCTGAAAATCTTCCATCAGGATTTCTTGAGCAGTCTTTGCCTGGGTTCTGGCCATGGGGTGAATCTCCGTAAGTGACGTCTGAAGCGTTCGAGTATGAGCCTTGCCGGAAGGTTCAGTGAAAGTGACTGGTACAACTTTTGCTCAGGTTTTTGCCATGTACTGGTGCGTTTGCTTGCGCCGGTGCGCTGAAGCTGGGCGTAAGCCCGCAAAACCTTAACCCAAAT
The DNA here is from genome assembly GCF_059695895.1 of Pseudomonas sp. LBUM1664. Lineage (NCBI taxonomy): Bacteria > Pseudomonadati > Pseudomonadota > Gammaproteobacteria > Pseudomonadales > Pseudomonadaceae > Pseudomonas > Pseudomonas sp. LBUM1664. The sequence goes on from NZ_CP166791.1 coordinate 2,038,350, forward strand.
AATCAAAACCCGCGAAGCACCTTGAAGCGGGACATCGTGCTGCCAGTTTTCGTGCACCAAAGCGGTTCGTCATCCTTCGGTAGGTAGGCGAGTCGTTTCAACTTGGTGCGTCGGCAAGGCGGGCGAACCGGCTTGGTGCTTTTTTCAACTTTTTCAGGTCTGCCAACTCCATGGAAAATATGCAAAGCGCTGTGGACAGTCTGGTCCACAGCTCCAACACGTTGTTCATTCTGCTCGGTGCCGTCATGGTTCTGGCAATGCATGCCGGTTTTGCGTTCCTTGAAGTGGGAACCGTCCGGCAAAAGAACCAAGTCAACGCGCTGTCAAAAATCCTCAGTGACTTCGCTGTCTCGACCCTGGCTTATTTCTTTATAGGCTATTGGATTTCCTACGGCGTGTCCTTTCTGCAACCGGCCGCGGTACTTAGTACCGATCATGGCTACAGCCTGGTGAAGTTTTTCTTCCTGCTGACCTTTGCCGCCGCGATCCCGGCCATCATCTCCGGCGGGATTGCCGAGCGAGCCCGATTTGCACCGCAGTTGTGCGCCACGGTACTGATCGTGGCATTTGTTTATCCCTTCTTCGAAGGTTTGATCTGGAACGGCAATTTTGGCCTGCAAGCTTGGCTGCAGGCCATGTTTGGTGCCAGTTTCCACGACTTTGCAGGTTCGGTGGTGGTGCATGCCATGGGCGGCTGGCTGGCATTGGCCGCCGTGCTCTTGCTCGGGGCGCGTAATGGCCGCTACCGGGACGGTCGCCTGGTGGCGTTCGCGCCCTCGAGCATTCCGTTTCTGGCCCTGGGTTCGTGGATCCTGATTGTCGGCTGGTTCGGTTTCAACGTGATGAGTGCCCAGACCCTGCCTGGGGTGAGCGGACTGGTGGCGGTCAATTCATTGATGGCCATGGTGGGTGGCACCGTAGCGGCATTGATCGTCGGGCGCAACGACCCCGGCTTTCTGCACAACGGCCCACTGGCCGGGCTGGTGGCGGTCTGTGCCGGTTCCGACTTGATGCACCCGGTAGGCGCGCTGGCGACCGGTGCCATTGCCGGTGCCTTGTTTGTCTGGTGTTTCACCGCGGCCCAAGGCAAATGGAAGATCGACGACGTGCTCGGCGTCTGGCCTCTGCATGGGCTGTGCGGTGTCTGGGGCGGCATCGCCTGCGGCATCTTCGGTCAGAGCGCCTTGGGCGGTCTGGGTGGGGTCAGCCTGATCAGTCAGTTGATCGGCACAGCGCTGGGCGTTGTCATCGCCCTGGCCGGCGGGTTCGCGGTCTATGGCCTGATCAAGATTGTGCTGGGTCTGCGGTTGACGCAGGAAGAGGAGTATTACGGCGCCGACCTGTCGATTCACAAAATCGGAGCGGTCAGCCAGGACTGACCATTGCCCTAAGGTTCTTTGTCCTGATTGCCAGGATAAAAACCATGCAGCAAGCGATAGCGGTCGTGACGGACCTGATCCACATGACGCCGGACCTGCTGTTCTGGCAGCCCGAGCATGATCAGGGCGTGGGAGGCCAGCATCAGGCTTGACTCCAAAAGCTCCGGGACCACTTCGTTGGCCCCGGCAGCCTGCAACTCGGCCAACTGGCTGTCGTCGCGGGTGCGCACCAGGATCGGCACCTGTGGGTTGAGCCGGCGGGCTTCCTTGAGCACGGTGATGGCGATGTCCGTCTTGTCGACCGCGATGACCAGCAATCGGGCGCGGTTCAGGCCGACGGCCGCAAGCAGGTCTGCTCGTCGTGAGTCCCCGTAATGCACGCATTTTTCCCCGACGGTGGCTTCCTGGATGATGACCGGGTCGTCATCCAGGGCGACGAACGCCTGGCCTTCGCGGCGCAGAAACCGCCCGATGGATTGGCCGACGCGCCCGTATCCGCAAATAACCACATGACCCGACAAACCGGCATTGAGCGCGCTGATCTGGTCCAGTTGCGCGGCTTCGTTGGGTTTGCGATGCAGGTGTTTGGCGACGCGTGGCGCGGCGCGCAGCAATAGCGGTGTCAGTAGCATCGAGCAGAAGGTCGCTGCCATCAGCAGGCCACTGATGTCGGCGGGCATGAGGCGGTTCTGCTGCATCAGCGCCATCAGGGCAAAGCAGAATTCGCCGCCCTGGGCCAGGGCCAGGCCACTGCGCCAGGCGGTTTCGCCGTCGCTGCCGTGCCATTTCACCAGCGCGGCGACCACGCAGCCCTTGATGAGCATCAACCCCAGGGTCAACCCAAGGATCAGCAAGCCGTCATCCACGAACAGCTGCAGATCGATCAACATCCCGATGCTGACGAAAAACAGCCCCAGCAGGATGTCGCGGAATGGGCGTATATCGGCTTCGATCTGATGCCGGTAGTGGCTTTCCCCCAGCAACATGCCCGCCAGGAACGCCCCCAGCGCCGGTGACAGGCCAAGCAGATGCGTCAGCCATGCCGTCAGCAGCACGATCACCAAGGCCAGCAGCACGAACAGTTCAGCGGAGCGGGACGCGGCCACTTCATGGAACAGCCGGGGCAACAGCAGGCGGCTGGTCAACAGTAGGCCGCCGAACAGGACCAGCGTTTTGCCCAATGTCAGGGGCAGCGCCCAGTACCACGCATGCTCGCTACTGCCGGCGAACACAGGCACTAGGGTCAATAGCAGTACCGCGACGACGTCCTGGAACAGCAGCACCCCGATGGCGTTCTGGCCATGGCTGCTGAAGATTTCCCCCAGACTCGTCAACTCCTTGCTGACAATGGCAGTGGACGACAAGGCCAGCCCGGCGCCCAGTAGCAGCGCCGCCAACACCGGCGCGCCGCTGATCAGCAGCAGAGCACCCAGGAGAGCACCTGAACACAACACCTGCAGGCTGCCGAGGCCGAACACGACCCGGCGCAATTCGAGCATCCTGGACAGGGAAAACTCCAGCCCCAACGAAAACAACAGGAAAACCACCCCGAACTCGGCCAGGTCTGGCAGTTCTTCACTGTCGTTCACCCAGCCCAGCGCGGTCGGTCCTACCACCAATCCGACACAGAGGTAGCCCAGCACCGGTGGCAGGCGCAGCCGCCTGAACAAGGCGATGACCACCAGGGACGAGGCAAGAATGATCAGCAGATTGGCAAACAAGGGGCACTCCGGTTCAAGGTTCTGACATACAGCGTAGAGGAGGAAAAAGCGACAAGCATTGCCGGAAAAGCGTTAGCACTCAGTGATTTGCATCAGCGTTTTACCGAAATATCTTGAGGCAGGGTAGCCGGCTCGACGGTTTCACGGGGCGGGCCTAGAATGACCGCCTATCTTTTGTGGGTCTACCGTCATGCCTCCTGAATGCCAGCTGTTAGGCACCCTGGGTTGCCATCTCTGTGAAATGGCCGAAGCTGAGTTGATGTCTTTGGTTGAACATGGATTGTTGGTGGAGGTGGTGGATATCACCGAAAGCGAAGCTTTAGCTGAAGACTATGGGTTACGTATCCCGGTCCTGCGCAGAATCGATACTGGCGCAGAGCTGGACTGGCCTTTTGATGCCGAACAGGTTGTCGCGTTTCTGCGTTGATAGCTTTTCCATTCATCGTATCCACACGCTGCCATTGGCGATAATCGCATTCTTCGGTTACTGTATGCCCATACAGCTATCTGGAGTGCGTCCCTTGGTCAATGTCGAACAACTGAAAAACAGCGTGAACCGGATGTCCGCGGACGTTGTGCGCGAGGCGGTCCTGGAGTTGCGCCTGGACGGGCTGGTTACCGAAGGCAAGACGCCCTTCAATAAACTGCATTTCAACACCTGTTTCGCTGAGATCGAAGCGCTGTTCCAGCGTGCCGGTTATCACAAACAGCTGGATGTGGTGGGTTATCAAGGCCTCTTGTACGCGTTATACGATCCGGGGCGCTGGGAGGCGGTGGAGGTGCTGCGCTGGTTGAAAGAATTCACTGACGCGGCGGCAAAACCGACATCGATCCCGGCGTGAAGCAATCATTGCTGGGTTAGCCTGCGCGACTGTCGGATAATGCCGTCCTGCAAAAAGTTAAGAGTTTTTAATGTCCGGTTCATCGTTTTCCGCCGCACACCATCAGGCCAGCACGTTGTATCTGCCGCCCGGCTCCTGGCAGACGGTGTTGGAGTGTCTGTGTGAGCACTTCAGCGCCATCAGCCGCGAGCAGTGGCTGGATCGAATCGCCCGGGGGCGGGTGCTGGACGGCGAGGGTAAGGCGATCCGTATCGACTTGCCTTACCGTGAAGGTTTGCGCATCCACTACTTTCGTGAAGTGCCCGATGAGAAGCCGATCCCGGTGGTGGAGTCGATTCTGTATGCCGACGAGCATCTGGTGGTGGCAGACAAACCGCATTTTCTGCCTGTCACTCCAGCGGGCGAGTATGTCGAGCAAACCCTGTTGCGACGGCTGATCCGGCGGCTGGACAATCCCCATCTGGTGCCCTTGCACCGTATCGACCGACACACGGCCGGCCTGGTGTTGTTTTCGGCTAACCCGCACACCCGCTCGGCGTATCAGTCGCTGTTTCCGACGCGGCAGATCGAGAAACGCTACCAGGCCATCGCCCGCGGGTTGCCTGAATTGACCTTCCCGCGAGTGCATAAAAGCCGAATGATCGATGGCGAACCGTTCTTCCGGATGCAGGAAGGGCCGGGCGAGCCCAATACCGAAACGGCCATCGAGGTACTGGAAAGAAACGGTGAGTTGTGGCGCTACGGCCTGTATCCGGTCACGGGCAAGAAGCATCAGTTGCGGGTTCATATGAGCGCCCTTGGCGCGGGTATCTGTAACGATCCGTTTTATCCCGACGTGCTCCGGGACGCGGAGGACGATTACGCCAATCCGCTTAAGTTACTGGCTCAGGGACTGCGCTTTATCGATCCGGTCACCGGCCAGGAGCGTGTGTTTGAAAGCGGCATTACGCTGCAGTGGTAGCCGGTTTGGCTTTCTGACAGGCATAAAAAAGCCCGCAAATATTGCGGGCTTTTCTGTCTCTGGCTGTGACGTTGAAGATTACAAATCTTTAACGGTACGAACCTGATCCTTGTTCACGCGAGTGTGCTTGCCGTCCAGTTGCTCGAATTCGTAGAAGCCGCTGTCTTCGTCGTACTTGGGCGTGTCGACGGCCTGGATTTCGCGACCGTCATTCAAGGTGATCACAGTTGGCGATGCGCACCCGGCGAGAGTGGCGAGGCCCAGTGCGAGCATGAAAGTGGCGAGGGTCCGCTGAGTCATGGTGTTTCTCCGAAATGGATTCTTCAAGTTACTGACCTTCAGACGTATACATTGCGCGCAAGTTCCTGGCTAGTGTCAATCTGACACGCCTTTGTGTTCAGCCAGCAGTTGTGGCGTGTTCAGATTTGCTAACCGAGGATCGTTGGCAGGGCATTGCAATGCCACGGCGTGCAGCGTGCGCATGATACGGCCAGGGCTGCGTTCGCCTTCGCTCCAAGCCTGATCGAAGGCCGGCGCCAGAGCCAGCGGAATGACGCACAGCAGTGGCTCCCAATGCTCGCCGTGGCGCACCATCAGTGGCCTGTGGGGATGCTGGCTTGCTGTTTCGCGCATGCTGTTGAGCAGGCTTGAGTCGATTTGCGGTACGTCGCACGGCAGCACCAGCAAATACGAATGCCTTGCTGCCTTGAGGCCGGCCCGGATGCCTGCCAGCGGGCCGGGAAAGTCGCCTTCGTCGTCATGCACCAATTTATCGGCGTACAGCGCATAACGTTCCGGGTTGCGGTTGCAAGAGATAATCAGGTCATCGCTCAACGCCCGGGTCTGGCGATGGAGATGGGCAATCAGTGGTTCGCCTTGCCACTCCAGCAGGCCTTTGTCTTGCCCACCCATGCGTTGTCCGCGCCCGCCCGCCAGTAGCAGAATGGAGCATGATGGCAGGGGAGTGTTCGAGGTCATGGCGTGTCTCCGCACAGGCGAAAAAATCAAACGCTGTGATATAACACCGGGCTGTTTCCCCTACAACTGGACGAGCCTATGCAAGCCAAGGCTGATGTACCTTTCGTGCCGCTCAATATTGCGGTGCTGACTGTCAGTGATACCCGCACCCTGGAAACCGACACCTCCGGCCAGGTCTTCGTCGATCGGCTCACGGCGGCCGGCCACAATCTGGCGGCGCGGGTCCTGCTCAAAGATGATTTGTACAAGATCCGGGCGCAAGTCGCGACCTGGATTGCCGACGAGGTGGTGCAAGTGGTGCTGATCACCGGCGGCACCGGTTTCACCGGTCGTGACAGTACCCCGGAAGCGGTCGCGTGCCTGCTGGACAAGCAGGTGGACGGTTTCGGTGAGTTGTTCCGGCAGATTTCCGTGGCGGACATCGGCACTTCCACCGTTCAGTCCCGGGCGCTGGCAGGCCTGGCCAATGGCACGTTGGTGTGCTGCCTGCCGGGCTCCACCAATGCGGTACGTACCGGGTGGGACGGGATCCTTGCCGAGCAGCTGGATGTGCGGCATCGCCCGTGTAATTTCGTGGCCCATCTGAAGCAGGCAGCCCCTTGTGAATCCCGTGGGTAAACCGGGTAAGGCCGGCGCCTTGATGGCTGTCGAGGTCGCGTTGCAGCGATTGCTCGAAATGGCGGCGGCCACGCCGATTGTTCAGCGTGAGCGTTTGCCTTTGGCCGCGGCACAAGGGCGGGTGCTCGCCGAGGATTTGGTGTCGACCCTTGATTTGCCGCCATGGCCCAACAGCGCCATGGATGGCTATGCCCTGCGGCGGGCTGACTGGAACGGTGAGCCGCTGGTGGTCAGCCAGCGGATTTTTGCCGGGCAGGCCCCGCTTCCGCTGGCCATTGGAACCTGTGCACGGATCTTCACGGGGGCGCCAGTCCCAGCCGGCGCCGATTGCGTCGAGATGCAGGAAAACGCCGTGGTTGAAAGCGATCAGCGGGTACGGTTTACCGAACCGATGGTCAGCGGGCAAAACATCCGTCCTCAAGGACAGGAAACGACCGTTGGGGAGCAGGTCCTCTCTGCCGGTACTCGCTTGGGGCCGATCGAGCTGGGCCTGGCGGCATCCTTGGGCTGTGCATCGCTGGAAGTGGTGCGCAAGGTACGCGTTGCAGTTCTGTCCACCGGCGACGAACTGGTCGAGCCCGGCCAGGTGTTGGGCCCGGGACAGATCTATAACAGTAACCGCGTGCTGCTCTGTGGCTGGCTGCAGCGCCTGGGCTGTGAAGTGGTTGATGCGGGTATCCTGCCCGACGACTTGCCGGCCACCCGCAAACGCCTGGCGCAGCTGTTGGATGTCGATCTGATTCTGTCCACTGGCGGCGTTTCGGTGGGGGAGGCCGACTTTCTGGGGATCGCGTTGCGCGAGGACGGTGAGTTGGCGCTTTGGAAACTCGCCATCAAACCTGGGAAGCCGCTGACGTTCGGGCACTTCCGTGGCGTGCCTGTGATAGGCCTGCCGGGAAACCCCGCCTCGACACTGGTGACGTTCGCACTGCTGGCGCGGCCTTATCTGCTACGACGCCAGGGCGTTCAGTCAGTGGCGCCGCTCAAGTTCAAAGTGCCGGCCGGTTTCGTCTGGCCGAAGGCAGGCAGCCGACGAGAGTACTTGCGAGGCCGCCTGGAGAATGGTCGGGCGATCATCTACCGGAATCAAAGCTCCGGTGTTCTGCGCAGCGCGGCCTGGGCTGAAGGGTTGGTCGAAGTACTCGAGGAGCAGACGCTGGTCGAGGGCGACGAAGTAGGCTTTATTCCCTTGAGCGAAGTCCTGGGCTAGCACTGCTGCAGGTGGCGTGCTCCGGCCCGAGTCGAGTCCTCGGGCCTTTACATCCTTTGCCTTACCGCGAGAGCAGCATCACCAACTGATCGAAACGACTGTTCGCAATCCAGCCCAGCAGGCCGAGGACCACTGCCGCCGCGCCGGCTGAATAGGCTAGCCTGTGGCGGATCACCTTTACGTCGGTGCGGATTTCATCCATGTCTCTGCGGATGTATTTAAGGTGGGTTTCCAGTTCAACGACGCGCGGTTCCAAATCAATTCCTCCAGCGGGATTACTGCAACTTTTGCATTCGTTTTGAGTGTCGGCCCGTTCGCTTTCAAAAGAAGCGAGCTGCCGGGGCGAGCGCTTGTATTTGTGGCTATGCATGGGATGCTTCATCCCTTTGGCCATAACTGTTCGAGCCACTGATACGGCCCTTGCGGGCCGTGACGTATCCATCCATGGGTTAGCACATCCTTGTTTAATGGGCGTTTTACCGGTCCAGCACAACACAATGCCAAGGTGTCTCAATACCGCTAGAGGGTCAATTGAGCTGATTCGCCAAGTCTTGTAAGAAAAATCTTCGAATGGAGAAGTCTCGGTCAGGGGGCTGCTCTGCCGTGCCTACCTTTGGGCAGGAAGTCGTACTTTTTTTATTAAATCGAAGCGACCCGGGCTTTTTCGACCGAATGAGCGGTCCCATTTCCAGAACCATCCAATGACGGAGATAACGATGAACAAAGGCAAGGCGCTGTTGATTTTGCATGGCAAGCAAGCGCTCAACGAAGAGGTTCGCGCGGCAGTGATGCTCAAGCGCAAGCAGGGCTGGGACCTGGCGGTACGATTGACCTGGGAGGCCGGCGATGCCCGACGGTGTGTCGATGAAGCGCTGGATGCCGGTTATACGCGATTGATCGCCGGCGGCGGTGACGGGACCTTGCGTGACATTGCCGAGGCTATCGCCCTGAATTCGAGCGATGCCAGCCTGGTGCTGCTGCCGCTGGGCACTGCCAATGATTTTGCCCGGGCGGCCGGTGTCCCGCTGGAACCGACCCAGGCCCTGGATTTGCTGGATGTTGCGCCGCAGGCCGTTGACGTGGGCGAAGTCGGCGGCCAGGTTTTCCTGAACATGGCTACGGGTGGTTTCGGTAGCCAGGTGACGGCGAACACTTCCGAAGACCTTAAAAAAGTCCTGGGGGGCGCGGCCTACCTGTTCACCGGCTTATCGCGATTCAGTGAGCTGAGTGCGGCTTATGGCGAACTACAGGGCCCCGATTTTCACTGGCGGGGCGATTTGCTGGCACTGGGCATCGGCAACGGTCGGCAGGCGGGGGGTGGCCATGTGTTGTGCCCGGAGGCACTAGCCGACGACGGTTTACTGGACATCAGCATCCTGCCGGCGCCTCAGGAAGTGGTCAGCACGTTGAAGGACTTGCTGGCCGGTGGTTTGGGCATCGACAACATGTTTGTGCGCGCACGCTTGCCGTGGGTGGAGATCAAGGTTGCCCAAGGCCTGGATATCAATCTTGATGGCGAACCGTTACAGGTCGACAGTCTGCGTTTCACTGTACGCCCCAAGGCGTTGCGTTTGCATTTGCCCCCCGATTCACCTGTGCTGGGCGGCTCGGCGGCGCTCAATCGTCCAGACTGATGATTTGCTCGCGCACCGCGAACAGCACCAGTCCGGCCACGTCATGGATCTGCAGGCGCTTCATGATTTGCGCCCGGTGGGTTTCCACGGTCTTGATGCTCAGGCTCAGGCCATTGGCGATTTCCCGGGTGGACTTGCCGCGTACGATCAGCCGCAGAATTTCCAGCTGGCGTGCTGTCAGATTGTGGGCCTGGGCAGGGTCGGGCTGGTGCTTCTGGACGCGGGTCAGCGCCTGGTTGATCACGGTGTGGGCGATGGCCGGGCTCAGGTAGCGTTCATTGTTGCGCAACGCCTCCAGAGCGTGCTCCAGCTCGGTGGGGGTGGTGTCCTTGAGCAGATAGCCATGGGCGCCGGACTCCAGCGCCTGCATGATCAACGCCGGATCGGTGTGCATCGACAGGATCAGCACCTTGCTATGCGGGCGTACCTTTTTGAGCTGCTGCAAGGCGTCCAGGCCGCTGGTGTTCTTCATGGAGATGTCCAGCAGCACGATATCCGGATTCAGCCGTTCTACCAACTCCAGCAATTGCGCGCCATCATTGGCTTCGCCGATGACGGCGTAGCCGGGGATGTCCATGACCAGGGCGCGCACGCCGGCCCTGATCAGCGAATGGTCATCTACCAGAAGCAAATTACAAGTCAATGGAGAACCTTATTCTTACTGGCTCGCTCCAGGGCACGAGGCGCCCAGGGAAAGCGTGCTTCGATATGCGTGCCTTTTCCGGCTTCGCTGATGACTTTGAGGGTGCCGCCCAGTTGTTCGACCCGCTCTGACATGCCAGCCATGCCGCGTTGTCCTTCGCGAGCGGGGTGGGCGGCGGGGACAAATCCCTGGCCGTCGTCGCTGATCAGCAGGGTCAGACCTTCGGGCAGGCGTTCCAGGCGCACGAGCAGATTCTTCGCCTGGGCATGGCGCAAGATATTGGTGACCGCTTCCTGGGTAATTCGAAAGGCCGCGACCGTCATTTCCTCCGGAATGCCAGTCATGCGCTGTTGGCAATCTAGGCTCCATTTCACTGGGGTGTTGACCAGCGTCTTGAGCAGGTGCGCGCGCAGGCTGGCTTCAAGCCCAAGGCTGGTCAGTTGCCTCGGGTTGAGGATCGCCGATACATCGCGGACCTTGTCGAGGGTTTCGCCCAGTGTTTCGCAGAGTGTCGTGCATTGGTCGTGCAATTCTTCCGGCATCCGGCGCTTGAGCCATTCGCTTTGCAGTTTCGCCGCAGTCAACAACTGGCCGATGTCGTCGTGCAATTCGCGGCTGAGTCGATGGCGCTCGTTTTCCTGGACCTCAAGCAACCGGTCGGCCAGTTCCTGAGGCTGGAACTTGATGGATTTGCGCGACAGTCGATGCCGGATCCAGACACAGCTCATGGCCGCGGTATTGAGCACCACCAGGCTCAGTGGCACCGTATGGGCGAACAGGTAAGTCAGCAGGCAGCCGAGGGTCGAGCAGATGCACAACAATAATGTGAACCGGCGGGCGTTTTCTCGGGAGGGCGGCCAGGTGGTGAATGACTTGAGGCTGGCGTACATAGCGGATGGAGCCAATGAATGTTCGCTGCGGGCAGGCTGGTCAGCGCATCTGACAAGCCGGGTCGGGTAAACGTTTCAGGTCGAAGGCGGCTTCAGTGGGCGGCTTCTGGCGCCGCGGTCTGAAACGACTGACGCGGGCGATAGTACCACTTCATAAATCGTTGGTCGCGCTCGGCATGGGGCTTGAAAACGCTATGAAGCCAGGCTCGTCGCGTTGAGCCGGCATCATCGGTATCAGGCTTGTTTCTGAGGGTAAGGCACCAACGCCAGCGGACGCGACGCTGGCAATGCCTGGCAGGGAGTCTGGCCTACCTGAAACGCAAATGCTTCGATCAACGAGGTCTGCTCGCTACTGTCCAGGCCGAGTTGGCCGGTGGCGTGATCGACCAGTTCAAGTTGCCAGGCCATCAGGGTGAAACAATCCTTCAGTGCGCCCAGGGCTTGATCATGCAGTTCCATCTGGCTTTGCGCGTGGCTGAGCAAGCCGTGGATATGCAGCGAAAACTCTGACACGGCTTCCAGCGCCAGGGCATCGGCCTTGTTGGCCAGTTTCAGCAAGGTGCTGAGCATGCAGTCGATGGCGTCCTTGTCGTTGCTGATCAGTTGCAAATGGCTCAGACACTCCTCCGACTTGGCCAGAAGCGTCTCGGCTTCAATCAGAAACTCAGGAAGGCGCTGACTCCAGTTTTTACGATCGTTCGGCATGCTTATCTCCACAACATCATGTCAGGCGAAAGAAAATCGCGTGTGGCGAATGGCTGGGCCGCACGGCCGGCAATGCACGAAGGCACGCCGGCACATCCTTGCCGTTCGGCAATGACAAACTCACTAACATTGCTCTGGCTGGATCGACCGAAAGGCTGGAAGTCCGATGTCCTGCGGTCGCGCACAAAAGCCTGACTCCATTCAGCAATGAGAATAGCGTCACATTAATGGCTATTGGATAGCGGGAACATCAGGTTAGACCTGATTGTGCCTAGGGGAATCCCTTAGGCAAGGGAACCTTGTACGCAAACCGAGGTCGCGCAGCGGGGGAAAATTGCAGATGAAATCATGAAGCCAGTAAAGCATGATGTTAATGTGACATCAATGCCCCGCGCTGCATTTTATGCAGGGGTCAAGATCCGGCTCATGCAGCCGATATCTTGTTTATTGGATTCATCCGAACAAGCCCAGGAGTCATCGATGGCCGGCATTCTCGACACAGTAGATCAACGAACCCAACTGGTGGGTGAGAATCGCCTGGAAATTCTCATGTTCCGCCTGGCGGGGCGACAGTTGTTCGCCATTAACGTGTTCAAGGTCCAGGAAGTGCTGCAACTGCCGAAACTGACCTTGATGCCACAGCGCCATCCATTCGTGTGCGGCGTGGTCAATCTACGGGGCCAGACGCTGCCGGTGATTGACCTGTCCCAGGCCATCGGCATGCGTCCGCTGGTGCCGGGGCCTAACAGCACCATCATCGTCACCGAATACAACCGCTCGGTTCAGGCGTTCCTGGTGGGCGGCGTGGACCGCATCGTCAACATGAACTGGGAAGCTATTCTGCCGCCTCCGACCAGCGCCGGCCGCGAACATTACCTGACAGCCATCAGCAAGGTGGACGATCAGTTGGTGGAAATCATCGACGTGGAAAAAGTCCTGGCCGAAATCGTGCCGTACAACGCCAAGGTCTCGCGCGAAAAACTCGAAGACCCGGTGCTGGAGCGGGCCCGCGGACGTGAGGTGCTGTTGGTGGATGACTCCAACGTCGCGCTCTCGCAGCTGCGCGACACCCTGGGGCAACTGGGTGTGAAAATGCACATCGCCAGCGACGGTCTGAAAGCCCTGAACATGCTCAAGGCTTGGGCCGATACCGGCGAAGTGATGACCGACAAATTGCTGATGATTTTCACCGACGCGGAAATGCCGGAAATGGACGGTTACCGCCTGACCACCGAAATCCGCAACGACCCGCGTCTGCGTGGGCTCTACGTGGTGCTGCATACCTCGCTGTCCGGCAGTTTCAACGATTCGATGGTCAAGAAGGTCGGTTGCGACAATTTCCTCTCCAAATTTCAACCGGACAAACTGGTCGACGTGGTGCGCCAGCGGCTAATGCTCGACTGAGGCTGATCGTGGTTTGTTTCAATGGCCGGCTCGTATAAGGTGGCATTTTTTCGCCACTAGGAAAGCTGACCATGTTGCGGCTGAGCGCGCTCTATCGTTATCCGTTGAAGTCCGGCAAGGGCCAGCCTCTGCAAGGGATTGGCCTGGACAAGCTTGGGCTGGACGGTGACCGGCGCTGGATGCTGGTGGATGAGGGCAGTGGGCGCTTCCTGACTCAGCGGGCCGTGGCGAAGCTGAGCCAGCTCTCGGCGTTGTGGAACGAGGCGGGTGGCCTGACGCTCAGCGCGCCGGGCCATGGCGCCATCGACGTGCCGCTGCCGCCTGTCCTCGAAGAGCAACGGCGCGGGGTGATCATCTGGCGCGACACCTTGCGTGTGCCGGATGCCGGTGACGAGGCGGCCGCCTGGGTCAGCGAGTTTATCGGCAACCCCACCCGGCTGGTGCATGTGCCGGTGGAACTGGCGCGCACCACCGCAGCCGGTTACGGCAAGGACGACGACAAGGTCGCCTTCGCGGATGGTTTTCCGTTGTTGCTGATCGGCCAGGCTTCATTGCAGGACCTGTCGAATCGGGTCGGTCGTCCGTTGGAAATGCTGCGCTTTCGTCCCAACCTGGTGATCGAGGGCAGCGAGGCGTTTGCCGAGGATGGCTGGAAGCGCATTCGTATTGGCGATGTAGCGTTTCGAGTGGTCAAGCCCTGCTCACGCTGCATCATGACCACGGTCGATCCGCAAACCGGCGAACGCGATCCGAACCGTGAGCCCTTCGCGACATTGCAGCAGTATCGTTCGACACCGGACGGTGCGATGTTCGGCCAGAATCTGGTCAACGACAGCAACGGTCGGCTTGAAGTTGGCATGCCGGTCGAAGTGCTCGAATAGCCACCACTTTGCAAACGGTTCTTGAAACGAAAAATGCCCGTGTCCAGTGACACGGGCATTTTTCGTTTCAAAAACAGTGTTTGCGGTTGAAACTCAGCCGCGGTATTCGCACAGGTAGGCAGTGTCGACGGCCACCTTGAGCTGGAACTTGCTGTTGGCCGGTACATTGAACTGGCTGCCGGCCTCGAAGGTTTCCCAGTGGGTGCTGTCGGGCAGTTTCACGGTCAAGGCGCCGGAGACGACGTGCATGATTTCCCGCTGGGCCGTGCCGAATTCGTATTCGCCCGGTGCCATGACGCCGATGGTCGCGGGGCCTTCGGCAGTGCCAAAAGCGATCGACTTGACGGTGCCGTCGAAGTACTCGTTGACTTTAAACATGGGCGATTCCTCGAAAAGGGCTGAAAAAGGCCGGCCAGTATGCACAAGGCTTCAACACTCGTCATCTGCCACGCCGGGTTGTGGCTCGTTGCTCATCCAGGCAGTACCAGGGGTAATAACCGCGCAGTATTGCGCGCATCCTCCAGCGCGCGATGCTGCTGACCGCAGAATTGCAGGCCAGCCAGTTGCAGTGCTGCATTGAGCCCCAGCGGTCGTTCCAGTCGACGGGCCTTGGCAAAGCGCTGTTTGAGGTTCATGTGCGGTACCTGGCCGAGGAAACTGCTCAATTGTTGGTGCTGCCATTCCTGAAGCAACTGCTTGCGGTCGTAATCGCCCCAACTGATCCAGCCTTCCAGGTTCGAGTGATACGGCGCCAGCCAGCGTTCGAACACCGGCCAGACCTCGGTCAAGGGCGCGGCGTTGTCGATATTGGCCTGGGTGATGTGGGTCAGTTCACGACAGAAAGGCGTGAGCAGCGGCCGCCTCAGGGGCCGAACAAAGCGCTGGAAATGATCCACTTCACGGCCGTCACGATTCACCAGCGTGGCGCCGATTTCGATAATTTCCATTTCGGTTACCGGCCAGCCACCTTCATCAGTGGTGGCTTCCAGATCAATCACCAGCCAGTGAGGCATTGCAGGGTTCCCGGTTATCGGCGTGCTGATGGGTTTGAGCGTAGTCAAACCCGGCGCATCCGCCTAGTGGCCTGTTTCGACCTGCAACAAACCTGCCGATTTTTTACCTGATCATCCTGCTTGCCCTCTAATTGCCTGATCACTGCATCGATGCCCACGCTCGAGACGATCAAGCGAGCGCTTGGTTTGTAAGCGGCCGCTCGTTCTTCTGCCCGAGCGCTTGCTTGGTTGCCCCGGCCAGCTTAAATTGCCCGCGCCACCTCGCCGCTTCGGTGAAATGGCCGCACCTTGATAGAGCCACTGCAGGAGAGAACGGGTGGACGAGCAAAAAGCCCTGAGGGTGATGCGTGAGCTGGTCGACAACGGGCAATTGACCGACCCGGACAGCGCGCGCGGCAAACTGCTCCAGACCGCTGCTCACCTGTTTCGCAACAAGGGCTTCGAACGCACCACGGTGCGCGACCTGGCGAGCACCGTGGGCATTCAATCAGGCAGCATCTTTCACCACTTCAAGAGCAAGGACGAGATCCTGCGGGCGGTGATGGAAGAAACCATCCGCTACAACACCGCGTTGATGCGCGCGGACCTGACCGAGGCGGGCAGCGTGCGTGAACGGGTGTTGGCGCTGATCCGTTGCGAGTTGCAATCGATCATGGGCGGCAGCGGCGAGGCGATGGCGGTGCTGGTCTATGAATGGCGCTCGTTATCCCAGGAAGGGCAAAGGCACGTGCTGGCCCTGCGTGATATTTATGAAAACTTATGGATCGAGGTTCTGGGCCAGGCCAAGGATGCCGGGTATATTCGAGGGGACGTGTTCATTACCCGACGCTTCCTCACTGGCGCGTTGTCCTGGACCACCACCTGGTTTCGCGCCGAAGGCAGCCTGAGCCTCAATGAGCTGGCCGAGCAAGCCCTGATTCTGGTGCTTGAAGAAAAACAATAATCGATCGGTGCCTTGATGGCCGTGTGGCTGGCTAAGCGGCTGAAACCGCCTAGCTTGATTGTATTGATGGGTACTTTTGGGGAGTGGGTTATCTTGACGTTTTCGCCGATGGGGATGACCTCGCGTGTTCTGCTGGCTGCACTGGCCATTTTCTTGACGTTGCCCGCCTCGGCGGCGCAGTTGGTCCGGATCGGCGCAGCCCATTTCCCGCCCTATACCGTGCGCCCCGAGAACGGCGCCGACACCGGTCTGCTGCCACAAATGGTGGAAGCCTTGAATCGGTCGCAAACCGATTACCAGTTCGTGCTGGTGCCGACTTCGATTCCGCGCCGATTCAATGATTTCAAGCAAGGTCGGGTCGATATGGCGATTTTCGAGAACCCGGACTGGGGTTGGAAAGACGTGCCCCATACGGCGGTCGACATGGGTTTGGAAGATGCCGAAATCTTTGTCACCCAGCGTTTGCCGGATCGCCAGCAAAGCTATTTCGCGGACCTCAGAAGCAAGCGCCTGGCCCTGTTCAGCGGTTACCACTACGCCTTTGCCGAATTCAACGCCGACCCCAAATTCCTGGCTGGCCAATACAATGCCACGCTGACTTATTCCCACGACAGCAACCTGCTGATGGTGCTGCGTGGGCGAGCGGACATCGCGCTGGTGACCCGTTCGTATCTCAGCGACTACGTGCTGCGCAATCCCGGCGTCGGCCCGCAATTGCTGGTGTCCGAACGTATCGATCAGGTTTACCACCATTACGCGCTGATCCGCCCGCAGGCGCCGATCTCAGCCGAAGCGTTTGGGCAGTTGCTGCAAAAGCTACGTGACGACGGTCAACTGATGACGATTTTCAGGCCCTACCAGATATCTCTGGTGCCAGTGCACGATCATTGAATGCGGCACTAAATTTCCGCTCCCGGTTCACGTCACACGTTGAATACCGACGAATACGTGAGCCCCTCCCATGTCCAATCTCACCCCCCTGACGACGCTGGCCTTGCCCGGTGGTCGTCGACTCGGCGCCGATGAAACCGAGCGCCACCTGAGTCTGATGCTTGAAGGCGCACCGCTGATCCGGCTGCGCCTGGAGCGCAGTCCCGAATTGCATGTGCATTTGCAGGAAATCAACGACCGGCCGGTTGGCCCGGCGCTATGGGCGGCCTGCTATTGGCTGTTTGCCCGCGATCCCGACTGCCAGCGCCTGACCTGGCACCTCAACGAGCGCCCTGGCGAAGCTTTGCTCAGCGGCTTGCTGATGGGCAGCGAGGGTACGGACCAATACGTCTGCGAGCGCACGATGTTCTGGCAACTGCCACAGCCATGGCTGGGGGAGTCGTTCAGCGGCAGTTACCCGCAACAGATGATCATCACCGATGGCAAGCGCCATCCGCGTCGGCCCATCAAGCCGCAAGGTGAAGTGTATCGGCGTTTCGATGCGCGGTTGGGGGCGTGGGTGTCTCTGCGCACCCTGGAGATTGAGCAGGACCTGACACGGTTCAATCGCTG
The DNA here is from genome assembly GCF_059695895.1 of Pseudomonas sp. LBUM1664. NCBI lineage: Bacteria > Pseudomonadati > Pseudomonadota > Gammaproteobacteria > Pseudomonadales > Pseudomonadaceae > Pseudomonas > Pseudomonas sp. LBUM1664. Next base: position 2,055,675 of record NZ_CP166791.1, read on the forward strand.
GCAGAACAGCCCCCGGGTGGCGAGTTTCTGGCAGGAGGAGGGCAGCCTGGAACAGCATCGCGAGTATTTGAGCAAGTTGCAGAGCGATCCGCGAGTCTTGACCTTGATTGGCTGTTTCGATGACCAGCCGTTCGCTTATTTTGAAGCCTATTGGGCCAAGGAAGATCGAATCGCACCGTTCTATGAGGCCCAGAACTACGATCGTGGCATTCACATGCTGGTGGGCGAAGAGCAACACCGAGGCCCGCACAAGGTGGCGAGCTGGCTGTCGGCGCTGGTGCATTACCTGTTTCTGGACGACCCGCGCACCCAGCGCGTAGTGGCCGAACCTCGGGCCGACAACGCCCGAATGATCGGGTACCTGCACAACCAGTGCTTTCATTGTGAGAAGGAATTCGATTTCCCCCACAAGCGGGCGGCACTGATGATTCTGGGGCGTGAGCGATTTTTTGATCGGTGTGTGTTGATGTGAGGTTGTAGATCCTCAGGGCCCTTTCGCGAGCAGCGCTCGCTCCCACAATGGATTTGGGTGTTCACGAACTTGTCGTTCACTGCAAATCCCTGTGGGAGCGAGCCTGCTCGCGATGAGGTCGGCAAAACCACCGCGATATCACCGCCGAGCGAAGGTATCCCCGCGAACCCCGGACACTTTGCGGCAATGCACCAGGGCGTCGCGGATCATGAAGTTCACCAGGGTCGGCGAGACGCCCAGTTCCTTGGCGATGTCCTTCTGTGGCACGCCGTGCAGGCGGTACATCTCGAAGGCATAGCGGGTGCGGCTGGGCAGTTCGGTCAGCGCGTCGGCGATGCGCTCCAGCGTGGAAAAGTTGATGTGAGAAGTTTCTGGCGAGGCACCCTGGATTACCACGTTCAGTCCTTCCTCTTCCGGCCCCGAATACTTCTGTTCCAGCGCCTGCTTGCGGTAGTGGTCGATCGCCAGGTTGCGCACGATCTGGAACAGATAGCTGAGCTGAGCCTTGAACGAGGAGGTGATCTGGGGCGCCGATTGCAGCCGGAAAAACGCATCCTGCACCACATCTTCTGCGCGAGACCGGCACCCGGTGATACGCGCTGCAATCTTGACCAGGATCATTCGGTTATCGACGAACGCCTGAAGTAACGGTGAGTCGCACCTGCTTGTGGATACTTGTTCCATCATGGAATTCACCTTGCTGCAATAAAGTTAGCAGGACGACGGATTGCCGGACTCGTCCTACACATCGAGCGACAAATTATGCTGAATGATAATTATTGTCAATTGAGAGGGTGAATTATTAATGTGACAAAGTCGAACGCAACGTGCCGCTACGGACGATGTTCGAGTGCAGTGCGGTGCGGGAACTGTTGGCGATTGACGACCTGCCGTACACCACGTCAGTCTGGCCAGGCTTTCCACATTCAAGGAGGTCATCGATGCCCTTTGTAACCCTCGACGGACAACCCCTGCATTACCTCGATCAAGGCCAGGGCCAGGTGGTGCTGCTGGGCAGCAGCTATCTGTGGGATCACGCCATGTGGGCGCCGCAGATTGAGGCGTTGTCCCAACATTACCGGGTGATCGCCCCGGACCTGTGGGGCCACGGCCAGTCCGGGCGGTTGCCCGAGGGCACGACTTCACTGGACGACCTGGCCCGCCAGGCACTGGCGTTGATGGATCATCTGAACGTTGACTGCTTCAGCCTGGTGGGGCTTTCAGTGGGTGGGATGTGGGGCGTACGGCTGGCGCTGGCGGCGCCGAAACGGCTCAAGGCATTGGTGTTGATGGACACTTACGTTGGCGTCGAGCCGGAGCCGACCCGTCAGTATTACTTCTCGCTGTTCGACAAAATCGTAGCCAGTGGCAGCATCCCCGAGCCGTTGCTGGACATCGTCGTGCCGATTTTTTTCCGGCCAGGCATCGATCCGCAATCGCCGCTTTACCAGCAGTTGCGCGCCGCACTGGCCGCGCTGCCGGCCGACCGCTTGCGCGACAGCATCGTACCGCTGGGTCGGGTCATTTTCGGTCGGGACGATAGCCTGTCGCGCCTGCGTGAGCTGGATGCCAAGAGCACGCTGGTGATGTGCGGCGACCAGGACAAACCGCGCCCGCCTTCGGAGGCGCTGGAAATGGCCGAATTGATGGGCTGTCCCCATGTGCTGATCCCGGAGGCGGGGCACATCTCCAACTTGGAAAACCCGGAATTCGTGACCCGGGCGTTGTTGGAGTTTCTGCGTAGCTGACCCACCGCCATCGCGAGCAAGCCTGCTTCCACAGGGAGTTTGCAGTGGATGCCAGTCACTTCGGCCCGAGAATACTCACCAGTTTGTCCGGGGATGGTGCACCTTGCTGTTGTTGCAGTTCGCCCTTGTCATCCAGATAGAAAATCGCCGGGGTGGCAGACAATTCCAGCGCGTCCATCAACTGCTGGTTGGCGTCCAGTTTTGCCTGAATGGCCGGCGGTATGTCCTTGAGGGGCTTGAGCGCGCTGCCTTTACCGGCTTTTTCATGGGCTTGCAGCGCTTTCTCCGGGTCTTTGGCCGACAGCAATGCGGCGGATTTTCCTGGGCTGTCGTCGCGGATGATGCCCACCATGATGTGGCGTAACTGCACCTTGCCGGCGTTGACCCATGGTCGTGCCTGTTCCCAGAACATGTTGCAGTACGGGCAGTTTGGGTCGCTGAACAGGTACACGGTGCGTGGTGCATCCTTGCTACCGTCGGCGATCCAGTTGCTGGCTTCCATCTTCGCCCAGACCTCCTTGGCCATCGGTGCATAAACCAGCTTTTGCAGCGGCTCGGCGCTCAGCTCCTTGCCGTCGGCGTCGTACAGGTTGCCCAGCAGGACGTGCTGGCCATCGGGCGTCAGGTACAGCGCCATGCCACGGTTCTGGTATTGCGCCGCGTAACCGCGAAGCCCGTCCGGTGCCTCGAAGGTGCCGACGATTTTTGCGCCCTTGGCTTCGATTTTCTTGATGGCCGCAGGCAATTCTTCGGCCTGTAGCAGCGGTGCCTGCAACAGTGCGCCGGTGAAGGCCAGCGTCAGCAGGTGGTGGAGGCGGGACATGGCGGTTTCCTTGTGGCAGGGTGGGGTACCGTGGTCGGATCCGGCGTTTCAAAGTTTTCCAGGGCGCGGGCCAGGCTTGCTTCCGACAATTCGCCCAGGTGGCTGCCCAGCAGGCGGCCGTCGGCGCTGTAGAACAGTGTCGTCGGCAGTGCCATGGAGCCGACGGCCTGGCCGAGGCGACCGCTGCCATCGAACAGCACATTGGTCAGGCTCAAGCCTTGGGTGGCGAGGTAGGTGCTGACGCTTTGCATGCTTTCGGCCTGGTTGACGAACAAAAAGGTCAGGTCCGGGCGCTGTTGTTGGGCTTGCTCCAGCACGGGCATTTCACGCCGGCAAGGCGGGCACCAGGTGGCCCACAGGTTGATCACCAGCGGGCCACCCTGATAATCAGTGAGTTTCACGGTCTCGCCATCGGCGTTGCGCAGGTCGATCTCTGGCAGCCGTGTGCCTTGTTCATAGATCGTCAACGACATCGTCGCCACTAGCCAGAACAGCAGACCGCTGCCAACGCCCAAGCCTAACGGCCGGCGCAGCGCCGGTCGGCGCCGGGTCCAGAGCAGCGCGCCGATCACCAGCGCGACGATGCCCGGCCAGGCCAGGAAGCCGCCGTCGCGCAGATCGATGATCTGCCGCAGATCGTCTTGGTAGTAGTTCCAGTAGGCGGCGACAAAACCGATCCGCGCGGCGAATAGCCCGAGCAAAAACAGCATGAACAACACCGATTCGGGGTTCTCGCCACCGCGCTTGGCCACCCGCCAGCCCACGAAGGTGGCCAGTGCCAGGGCGCTGATCAGCAACAGATGGTTAAGGGCAATGGCAAAGGTGCCCAGGGTAAACGTCAGCATCAGCGCGCGTCCCGGGTGATGTTCCAGCGTTCCAGGAAAACCTTGGCGTCGACTTCCCCGGTGATCCGCTGGCTGCGGCGCTCTTCACCGTCCGTGCCGATCCACAGCAGGCTTGGCGGCCCCGGCACCTGGTAACGGCTCAACAGTTCGCGGCTGGCGGGGTTGTCGGCGGTGACGTCGAGACGCACCAGGCGTACGTCTTTGAGGGCATCGAGCACTTCGGCGCGACCGAACACCTGTTTTTCCATGATTTTGCAGGACACGCACCAGTCGGCGTAGTAGTCCAGCAGCACCCACTGGCCTTTGGCCTTGGCGGTGTCCAGTTCCTGTTGCAGGGCGGCGGGCTCGCTGACCGTGACGAAGGCATCATGGGCAGTGACGGCTGCGCTGCCCGAGGCACCGGTGTAAGTCTTCAGGGGCTGGAAGAAGTCATCGCCGCCGCCTGCTGCGCCGATCACCAACACGCTGCCCCACAGGCCGAACAGCAGCGACGCGCTGCCGCACACATAGGCAGCGCGGCCGAAACCTTCGGTCTGGCGCCAGGCGCTGTAGGCGGCAATCAGCAGCAGCGCACCCCACAGTCCGATCCACAGCGAGCTGTCAACGATCGGGCGAATCATCAGCAGCGCGGTGCCCAGGAACAGAAAGCCGAACACGCCCTTGAGCAGGTTCATCCAGGCGCCGGGCTTGGGCAGGAAACGATTGCCCACGGTCACCAATAGCAACAGCGGCAGACCAATGCCGACACCCATGGCAAACAGAATCAGCCCGCCGTGCAGCGCATTGCCGCTCTGGGCGATGTACAGCAGCGCGCCGGCCAGCGGGGCGGTCATGCACGGCCCCACCAACAGGCCGGACAGCGCTCCGAGAATGCTGGCGCCCACCAGACTGCCGCCTCGGCGCTGGCGCCCGGCGTTTTCCAGTCGATCCCGCAGGGCGGCGGGCAATTGCAATTCGAAGAAACCGAACATCGGCAGCGCCAGGAGCACGAATACCGCCGCGAAGCTGCCTAACAGCCACGGTTGCTGCAGCAGCGCCTGAAGGTTGGCCCCCAGCAACGCGGCGAGCACGCCCATGGCCGCATACACCAATGCCATGCTGATGACGTAGCTGCCGGCCAATGCCAGGCCGCGCCGGGGCCCGGCGCCGCTGCCCACCACCAGCCCGGCCAAAATGGGCAGCATGGGCAGGGAACACGGCGTAAACGCCAGCAACAGGCCCAGGCCGAAGAACACCAGCAGGCTCCAGCCCAACGCTCGTTGTTGCAGGCCGCTGGCCAGGGCCTGGTCCGGCGCCTCGCTATTGGCTGTCGCAGGAACATGGCCGCCCAGGTCTACCACTTGGGTCTGGGGTGGATAGCACAAGCCAGCGTCGGCACAGCCCTGGAAGCCGACCTTGATTTTGCCGGTGGCGCCGGCCGGAATCTTCAACTCCAGCGCCTGGCGATAGACTTGCTGATCGCCGAAAAACTCGTCGCTGTGGGCTTCACCCTCTGGCAGCTTCGGCTTCTGCGCTTGGTCAAGACCGTCGAACTTGAGCCGCTGCTGGTAAAGGTAATACCCGTCGGCGATCTGCCAGAACAGTTGGGTTTCACCGGAATCAAGGCGTTCGGAGGTAAACACGAATGCTTTTTCTACCGGCAGGAAATCGGGTTTGGTTTCGAAGGGATTGGCGGCCTGGGCCAGGCCCGAGATCAGGAACAGCCACAGCAAAAACAATCGACGCATGGACAAAGCCTTAGAACGGAGCAAGTGGAAAGCACAATGGCGGCTGGCGATTAACCGTCGATTAACCCCGCGACGACCGGCAGGCGGCAATGATCGCCCATGTTTGCCGTACTCGTCGCATAATGTCGGCTTAATCGGCCGGCGGCCTAATGTACCTTTTTCCACGGGGCTTACCATGCACGTACTGGTCTGCGAAGACGATGAGTTGATCGCCAGCGGGATCGTCGCCGGCCTCACGGCCCAGGGCCTGACCGTCGAGCACGTCGCCACGGCGTCGGCGGCGCGGGCGATGGTCGGCGTGGCCGAGTTCGATGTCATGGTGCTGGACTTGGGGCTGCCCGATGAGGACGGCCTTAAACTGCTCAAGCAATTGCGCCAGCAAGGTCTGGAGATTCCGGTGCTGATCCTCACCGCCCGGGACTCGGTGACCGATCGGGTCGATGGCTTGCAGGCTGGCGCCGATGACTATTTGCTCAAACCGTTCGACCTGCGCGAACTGGCAGCGCGCCTGCACACGTTGTTGCGGCGCGTGGCGGGACGCAGCGTCAATCTGATTGAACACGGCCGCCTGACGTACGACCCCAGCAGCCGGGAAACCACCCTGGATGGCCAGCCGGTGGACTTATCCCGTCGAGAGCAGTCACTGCTGCAAGCGCTGCTGCACAACCGCGGCAGGGTGCTGTCCACCGAGCAACTCAAGGACAGCGTCTACGGGTTCAATGACGAGCTGGAAAGCAATGCCCTCAACGTCCATATCCATCACCTGCGGCGCAAACTCGGCAACGGGATTGTCGAGACAGTGCGCGGGCTGGGGTATCGCCTGGGGCCGGCCGACGGGGAATCCTCCAAGTGATGAGCCTGCGACTGCGCCTGAGCCTGACACTCGGCGCGGCCTTCGCCCTGATCTGGGCCCTGGCCGCGGCGTGGATGCTCAGCGACCTGCGCAACCAGATGATGTTCTCCCTCGACCAGCGCCTGGTGGCCTCGGCGCGGATGGTCGCCGGCCTGCTGGAACAGCTGCCGCCGTTGTCCAGCAAGGGTGACGGCACGCATTTGAGCGCTGAGCAATTGAGCATTCCGGGCGGCATGGCCTGCCAGGTCAGCTCCTTGCGCGGGGAGATCCTGGCCCGCAGCCACAGCACCCCGGAACAGGCCCTGGAAGCCGAGAAAGTGGGCTTCCACGACCAGATGATCGACGGCGCGCCCTGGCGAAGCTTCACCCTGGCCCGGGGCGATTTGCGCATTACCACCGCCGATCGCCAGATCGAGCGCGAAGCCTTGAATATGTCGGTGCTGCTGGCGGCCTCGGTGCCGGTGGGCGTGGCGTTGCTTGGTTGCCTGTGCCTGTTGTGGCTGGGCATCGGCCAGGGCCTGGCGCCACTCAATCGCATGCGCGATGCGCTGATGCGGCGCAACGCCGACTCTCTGGAACCCTTACAGATTCACCCGCTGCCCAGTGAGCTGCGGCCATTGCTGGAAACCCAGAACCAGCTGTTCCAGCGCATCGGCAAGACCATCGAGCGCGAGCGACGGCTGACCGGCGATGCCGCCCACGAACTGCGCAGCCCCCTGACGGCCATCAAGACTCACCTGCAAGTGGCGCGCATGACCGAAGGCGTTGCTCGCGACCAATCCCTGGCCCGGGCCGAGGAGGGCGCCGACCGGTTGCACCGTACGCTCGAACAGTTGCTGCTGTTGGCTCGGGTCGAAGGCAGCCTGTCGTTCGACGACGGCGTGCAGTGCAACGCCGAGCAGGTCGCCCGACTGGCGATCCAGGACGCAGCCAGCGGCGATCCACAGCGGATCAAGCTGCAGGTATCCCGGGGTTTGTCCGACGCACCGGTGCAGATGCCGGCGGTGCTCTCCATCGCCGCATTGCGCAATTTGCTGGATAACGCCCTGCGCCATACCCCGCACGATACCCATGTGGAGCTGAGCCTGGAAATGATCGGCCAGCGAGTGCGTTTCCAGGTCCGTGACCACGGCCCCGGCATTGCCGCCGACGATCTCCCGCACCTGACCCAGCGCTTCTGGCGCAACGGCCAGAGCACCGGCTGCGGGCTGGGGTTGGCGATCGTCCAGGCCATCGTCCAGCGTTGCGGCTGCAGCCTGCATTTCGACAGCCGTGCGGACGGGCTGCGGGTCGAATTGACGATGCCGGTGAAGGCCCGCTAGCGGGCGGCTGTAAGCTTGAAGCTTGAAGCTACAACTTCCCATTGGCGCACCCACCTCATCCGGGTCTATGTTTTTTCAGCTCGACTCAACGGACTGAGGAACACAGCGCCATGGAAGCTCTCATCGAAATCAGCACAGCCATGCCCAGCGATGCCGGCATCATCAGCCGCATCGCCGAGCGCTCCATTCGGGTCGGTTGTGCCGCCGAACACCGTAACGACCCGCGCATCGTGGCAGCCTGGACCCGCAACAACACCCTCGCCCAGATACAGCCCTGGCTGGCCAGCCCACGGTTACGCCTGACCCTGGCGCGTTTGCAGGGACGGCCGGTCGGAGCCGCCATGGCTTCGGTCAATGGCCGGATCGCGTTCTGCTACGTGCAGCCGGAATGGTTTCGCCGCGGTGCCGGGCAGGCGCTGGTGCGGGACATCGAGGCGTGGTTACGCAGCCGCGGGGTGGTCCAGGTGCGCCTCAACAGCACGCGCGCACCAGCCATGCGTTCTATCGGCAGCTGGGGTTCGAGCAAAGCGCCGAGGCCTTCGTCATCGGCGGCGTCACCGCCATTGCGATGCACAAGCCACTGGTCGAGCCCGCGAGGAAAGTTTGGCCCGAGAGTAAATCCTTGTCTCGCTGATGCGTTTCCACAACAGGAAACCTGCACGTGCGCCCCGACCGGATGCGCACCTGCCCGGTGTGTCATTTGGGTCACTACTTCAGCGTATTGCGGGGTCGAGAAATGTCAGTCGCCAACAGCTTTATCGAAGCACAGCCGGTGCGGGTCAGCTCTGCGCCGGTCGAGACGCTCTACCAGTTCAATGAATCGCCGCTGCTGGCCCGCCAGAGCCGGCAGGAATCCAACGCCCGCAGCTATCCGCGGCGCATTCCCCTGGCCCTCAAGCGTGCCAAGGGGCTGTATGTGGAAGACGTTGAAGGTCGCACTTTCATCGACTGCCTGGCCGGTGCTGGCACGCTGGCGCTTGGGCATAACCACCCGGTGGTTATCGATGCAATCCAGCAAGTGCTGGCCGATGAGCTGCCGTTGCATACCCTGGACCTGACCACGCCGGTCAAGGACCGCTTCGTCCAGGACTTGTTCGGCCTGTTGCCGACGGAGCTGGCCGCCGAGGCGAAGATCCAGTTCTGCGGCCCCACGGGTACCGATGCGGTGGAAGCAGCGCTCAAGCTGGTGCGCACCGCCACCGGCCGCAGCACCGTGCTGTCGTTCCAGGGCGGTTATCACGGCATGAGCCAGGGGGCGTTGAGCCTGATGGGTAGCCTGGGGCCGAAGAAGCCCTTTGGCGCCTTGCTCAGCAACGGCGTGCAATTCATGCCATACCCCTATGATTACCGCTGCCCATTCGGGCTGGGCGGTGCGGAGGGGGTGAAGGCCAATCTGCATTATCTGGAGAACTTGCTAAACGATCCCGAGGCCGGCGTGCAATTGCCGGCGGCGGTGATCGTCGAGGTGGTGCAGGGCGAGGGCGGGGTCATACCGGCCGATCTTGATTGGTTGCGCGGTTTGCGGCGGATCACCGAGCAGGCTGGCGTGGCGCTGATCGTCGACGAAATCCAGAGCGGCTTTGGTCGCACCGGCAAAATGTTCGCGTTCGAGCATGCCGGGATCATTCCAGACGTGGTTGTTTTGTCCAAGGCCATCGGTGGCAGCCTGCCGCTGGCGGTTGTGGTCTATCGCGACTGGCTCGACACCTGGTTGCCGGGTGCCCATGCCGGGACCTTCCGTGGCAATCAAATGGCCATGGCCGCCGGCTCTGCGGTAATGCGCTATCTGGTGGAGCACAATCTGCCGGCCCATGCCGCCGCCATGGGCGAGCGTTTGAGCAAGCACCTGCACATCCTGCAGCGGGACTTCCCGCAGTTGGGCGACATCCGCGGTCGTGGGTTGATGCTCGGCATCGAACTGGTGGACCCGACCGGTACGCTGGACACCCTGGGGCATCCGCCGGTAAACGCACGGCTGGCACCACGGCTGCAGCGTGAGTGCCTCAAGCGTGGGCTGATCCTGGAGTTGGGTGGCCGGCAGGGTGGCGTGGTGCGCTTCCTGCCGCCGCTGATCATTACAGCGGCAGAAATCGACCGGGTCGCCGAGATTTTCGGTCGCGCCTTGCAGAGTGCCGTCGCCGAGTCCTAATTTCTAAGTGTAGAACTTAGCGCGTCCCGTCGTTGTGGGAGCGGGCTTGCGCGCGAAGGCGATCTGTCTGTCAATCAAGTATTGACTGACACATCGCCTTCGCGAGCAAGCCCGCAATTGTTTCGCCTTCAACGCTGCTCCACCAGACAATCAATCAATGCCCGTGCCGCCGCCGGTAGTTGCCGGTGGGGCGGGTAGATCACTGAAAACGGTCGGCTGCGCCCGCCAAATTCTTCCAGCACTTCCACCAACTCCCCGCGCTCGATTCGCTCTCGGACGATGAAGTCATAAGTCTGGCAAATTCCCAGCCCGGCCTGGGCCAGGGACACGACGCCCAGCACATCGTCGGACACCTGAACATTGGCCACAGGCAACCATTCCCGATCTTCACTGTTCTCGCGAAACAGCCAGGGCGCGATGCGTCCACTGCTGGGCATCACAAAGGGCAGGCACGCGTGGGCGGCCAGCTCGTTGAAGTGCATGGGCATACCGGCGCGACCCAGGTAGTGCGGCGCGGCCACCAGGCAGAGGCGGGCATCTTCAAGCTTGCGACCGACCAGGCCGCTGTCTGGCAACTGACCGAGACGGATCGCCAGGTCATACCCCTCAGCTACTAAATCGACATTGCGATTGGTGATGCTCAGCTCGACCTGCACTTGCGGGCAGGCCTGGGCGAAGCGTGACAGTAGCGGTGGCAGGCGGTAATGGCCATAGGTGGTCGGCACACTCAGGCGCACGCGACCGGTCAAGACACCGTCCTGGCCCTGGATCCGGCGCTCGGCGTCGTCGATCAGGGCAAACGCCGAGCGCGATTGTTCCAGGTACACGGTGCCGGCATCGGTCAGGTTCAGCCGCCGAGTGGTGCGCCGCAACAGTTGCACCCCGAGCCGGGCTTCAAGACGTGAGATGGCCCGGCTCAGGACCGAAGGCGTGGTGCCCAGCGCCACGGCCCCAGCGCTGAGGGTGCCTTTTTCGACGACAGTGACGAAAGCTTCCACGTCGGCCAGGTAATCGAATCGACGGGGCATTATTACCTCCAGAGGCCAAGTGATGTTCTTGCGGGCGAGTTTATCGCCGATAACGGTATCAATACAGTGAGCGCATCTTCTACCCAAGCCTCTTGGAGTCATCATGAAAAAGCTCACTACCCTGGCAATGTCTGTGGCACTGGCGGCCACCAGCATCGCGGCCCATGCCGACAATGTGCTGGTGGTCCTGTCGGACGCCGATCACTTGGACCTGCAAGACGGCAAGGTCTTCTCCACCGGGTTCTACCTCAATGAACTGCTGCAACCGGTCAAGCTGTTACTGGACGCCGGTCACCAGGTGACGTTCGCCACCCCTGAGGGCAAGGCGCCAACGCTGGACCGGTCCTCGGTGGACAAGATGTATTTCAACAATGACGAGGCCGAGCTTGAGCGCTATCAGGCGTTGCTGGCGCAGCTGAAAATCACGTCGGTCAAGGATTCACCGGTGGTCAGCCTGGCCCGTGTCGAGCAGATTGGCCTGGAACAGTTCGATGCCCTGTACATCCCCGGCGGCCATGCGCCGATGCAGGATTTGCTCACCAGCGCCCCATTGGGTCGGGTGCTGACGCACTTCCACGCTAAAGGCAAAACCACAGCGTTGGTCTGCCACGGGCCGATCGCGTTGCTGTCGACCCTGCCCGATGCCCAGGGCTTCGTCGGCCAGTTGGCGGCCAAGGGACAGGCGCCGGCCAAGGCCGACTGGATTTACGCCGGTTATAAAATGACAGTAATCAGTAATCAGGAAGAAGAACTGGCCAAAGGGCTGTTGGGCGGCGGCGCGATGAAATTCTACCCGCAAACCGCGCTGGCGCTGGCGGGCGATACAGCAGCAACACCGCGCCTTGGACATCACATGTGGTGATGGATCGGGAGTTGATCACTGGCCAGAACCCGGCATCGGCACAGGAAGTGGGGCGAGAGCTGGTCAAGCGGCTGGGCAATAAGGGCGCTTAAGCTTCAATCAGAAACACCACCATCCCCTTGTGGGAGCGGGCTCGCTCCCACAGGTTTTGTGGTTGGCCACTACCTCACTTGAACCGCCGCTCCACCCCTTTCTCCACCAGAATCTTCGCCGAAATCTCTTCCACGGAAAAATGCGTGGAGTTGATGTGGGGAATATTCTCCCGCCGGAACAGGTTTTCCACCTCGCGCACTTCGAATTCGCACTGGGCGTAGCTCGAATAACGGCTGTTGGGCTTGCGCTCGTTGCGGATCGCGGTGAGGCGGTCCGGGTCGATGGTCAGCCCGAACAGCTTGTGATGGTGGGCGCGCAGGGCGCTGGGCAGTTGCAGGCGTTCCATGTCGTCTTCGGTCAGCGGGTAATTGGCCGCGCGGATGCCGAATTGCATGGCCATGTACAGGCAGGTCGGCGTCTTGCCGCAGCGCGACACACCCACCAGAATCAGGTCGGCCTTGTCGTAATAGTGCGTGCGGGCGCCGTCATCGTTGTCCAGCGCGAAGTTGACCGCCTCGATCCGCTCCATGTAATTGGAGTTGTGGCCTATGGAGTGGGATTTGCCGACCGAGTAGGAAGAATGCTCGCTCAACTCCTGTTCCAGGGGCGCCAGGAAGGTGGAAAAAATGTCGATCATGAAACCATTGGACGTCGCGAGAATCTCACGGATGTCCTGATTGACGATGGTATCGAAGATAATCGGACGGAAACCGTCGGTTTCGGCGGCTTTATTGATTTGCTGTACCATGGCCCGCGCCTTGTCGATGTTGTCGATGTACGGGCGTGTCATTTTTGTGAAGGTTATGTTTTCAAACTGTGCCAACAGGCTTTGGCCCAGGGTTTCGGCCGTGATGCCGGTGCCGTCGGAGATAAAGAAAGCAGATCGTTTCATTTGCGCCTTGGGCCTTAAGCTAGTGACGATTCTTGGTTATGATAGGCGCGATTTGCTGGCCGCCAGTGGCTCGCATTCTCACTTATTTTCCAGGTCCAGGCCATATCGCCGGCAATCGCTCCCCTGGAGCCGTCGGTGCCCTGAGCTTTTCCAACACAGTTAGTGGAGAGATCACCTTGGTAGAGTACGTAGTTTCCCTCGATAAGCTCGGCGTCCATGATGTAGAGCATGTGGGGGGCAAGAACGCATCCCTCGGCGAGATGATCAGTAACCTCGCCGGTGCCGGTGTATCGGTGCCAGGTGGCTTCGCCACGACAGCTCAGGCTTATCGTGATTTCCTGGACCTGAGTGGCTTGAACCAGCAGATCCACGATGCGCTCGATGCCCTGGACGTCGATGACGTCAATGCCCTGGCCAAGACCGGTGCCCAGATCCGTCAATGGATCATGGACGCCGAATTCCCCGAGAAGCTCAACGCCGAAATCCGCACCGCCTTCGCCAAGCTGTCCGAGGGTAATCCCGACGTCGCCGTTGCCGTGCGTTCCTCGGCGACCGCCGAAGACCTGCCAGACGCCTCCTTCGCTGGCCAGCAGGAAACCTTCCTGAACATCCGTGGTGTGGAAAACGTTATCCGTGCCGCCAAGGAAGTTTTTGCTTCCCTCTTCAACGACCGGGCCATTTCCTACCGCGTGCACCAGGGCTTCGACCACAAGCTGGTTGCCCTGTCTGCCGGTGTGCAGCGTATGGTCCGCTCCGAAACCGGCACCGCTGGCGTGATGTTCACCCTCGATACTGAGTCGGGTTTCCGTGACGTGGTGTTCATCACCGGCGCCTATGGCCTGGGTGAAACCGTGGTCCAGGGCGCCGTGAACCCGGACGAGTTCTACGTCCATAAAGGTACGCTGGAAGCCGGCCGTCCGGCCATTCTGCGCCGCAATCTGGGCAGCAAGGCCATCAAGATGATTTACGGCGACGAAGCCAAGGCCGGTCGTTCGGTGAAAACCGTCGATGTGGACAAGGCTGAGCGCGCGCGTTTCTGCCTGAGCGACGCCGAAGTCAGTGAGCTGGCCAAGCAGGCGATGATCATCGAGAAGCACTACAAGTGCCCGATGGACATCGAATGGGCCAAGGACGGTGACGACGGCAAGCTGTACATCGTGCAGGCCCGTCCGGAAACCGTGAAGAGCCGCACCCAGGCCAACGTCATGGAGCGCTACCTGCTCAAGGAAACCGGCACCGTGCTGGTGGAAGGCCGTGCCATCGGCCAGCGCATTGGCGCTGGCAAGGTGCGGATCATCAAGGACGTCTCGGAGATGGACAAGGTCCAGGCCGGCGACGTGCTGGTTTCCGACATGACCGACCCAGACTGGGAGCCGGTGATGAAACGCGCCAGCGCCATCGTCACCAACCGTGGCGGGCGCACGTGCCACGCGGCAATCATCGCCCGTGAGCTGGGTATCCCGGCAGTGGTTGGTTGCGGCAACGCCACCCAACTGCTCAAGGACGGCCAGGGCGTGACCGTTTCCTGCGCCGAGGGCGATACTGGCTACATCTTCGAGGGCGAGCTGGGCTTCGATATCAAGAAGAATTCCGTGGACGCCATGCCGGACCTGCCGTTCAAGATCATGATGAACGTTGGCAACCCGGACCGTGCCTTTGACTTCGCGCAGTTGCCGAACGCCGGTGTGGGCCTGGCCCGCCTGGAGTTCATCATCAACCGCATGATCGGCGTGCACCCCAAGGCGTTGCTGAACTACGACGGCCTGCCGTCGGAGATCAAGGACAGCGTCGACAAGCGCATTGCCGGCTACAACGATCCCGTCGGTTTCTACGTCGAGAAACTGGTGGAAGGCATCAGCACCCTGGCGGCAGCGTTCTGGCCGAAGAAAGTCATCGTGCGCCTGTCGGACTTCAAGTCCAACGAATACGCCAACCTGATCGGTGGCAAGCTCTACGAGCCGGAAGAAGAAAACCCGATGCTGGGCTTCCGGGGTGCTTCTCGCTACATCAGCGAATCGTTCCGTGACTGTTTCGAGCTCGAGTGCCGCGCCCTCAAGCGCGTGCGTAACGAAATGGGCCTGACCAACGTCGAGATCATGGTGCCGTTCGTGCGTACCCTGGGTGAAGCGAGCCAGGTCGTCGATCTGCTGGCGGAGAACGGCCTGACCCGTGGTGAAAACGGCCTGCGCGTGATCATGATGTGCGAGCTGCCGTCCAACGCGATCCTGGCTGAAGAATTCCTTGAGTTCTTCGACGGCTTCTCCATCGGTTCCAACGACCTGACCCAGCTGACCCTGGGCCTGGACCGTGACTCCGGGATCATCGCGCACCTGTTCGACGAGCGGAACCCCGCGGTCAAGAAGCTGCTGGCCAACGCCATTGCTGCCTGCAACAAGGCCGGCAAGTACATCGGCATCTGCGGTCAGGGCCCTTCGGACCACCCGGACCTGGCCAAATGGCTGATGGAACAGGGTATCGAAAGCGTTTCGTTGAACCCGGACTCCGTACTGGAAACCTGGTTCTTCCTGGCTGAAGGTCAGGCTGCGGTCTGATTGAGTGAGGGGGTCTCACCGGTAATGTCAGCCGGGTAATTCCTTGTGGGAGCGAGCAGGCTCGCTCCCACAGCCGCCCTTTTTTGTGCAAGAACATTATGCAAAGCAGCAGCAACCTTTTTCCTGTCGCCTTGATCAGCGCCGAGCGGCGTGGTGATCTGAGCGAAGACGTCTATCGTCTGAAACCCGGCAACAGTCCGGATTACAGCGTTGAACTGGCCGTCACCCGGTTAGGCATGGCCGACGGCAGTGATGCCCGCGGCGTTCCCGTAATCCTGTTGCACGGCAGCTTTTCCAACCGACGCTTCTGGTATTCGCCCAAGGGCCTGGGCCTGGGGGCGTACCTGGCACGCCTGGGGTTCGATGTCTGGATCCCCGAGATGCGTGGGCATGGGCTGTCCCAGCGCAATCAGGGTTACCGCAACAACCGCGTGGCCGACTACGCGCGTTACGACCTGCCAGCCATTGGCGCCTTCGTGCGTGAGCAGAGCGGGCAGGTACCGCACTGGATCGGCCATTCCCTGGGTGGCATCACCCTGGCGGCAGCGTTGGGCGGCCACTACCTGGGCGAGCCGGCGGTGGCTTCGGCGGCGTTTTTTGGCACCCAGGTCAGCCGCACCTACTGGCCGCTGAAAATTCCACCGGTGGAGTGGAGCGGACGACTCATCCTCAAGCGGTTTGCCCAGTTGTCCGGTTCAAGGCTCAGGCGCGGCCCGGAGGACGAGCCCATCGGCCTGGCCCTGGAGAGCATGCGTTGGTATGGCCTGTTCGGGCGTTTTGGTGATGCCGAGAAGAACTGGTGGGCTGGCCTTGCCGATGTGCAACTGCCGGTGCTGGCGGTGAGTGCCGCGGGCGACCATCAGGACCCCACCTGGGCCTGTCGAAAACTTTTCGACCAGATCGGTTCCGAGCACAAGCAGTTTGTCTGCCTGGGCCGGGCGCAGGGCTTCACTGACGATTTCGGTCACGTCGAAATGCTGGTCAGCAAAGCCGCCCATGCTCAAGTGTGGCCGTTGGTGGCTAGCTGGCTGGCGGATCAGCATGCACCGTTGCTGGCAGATCAACCCAGGCTGGCCGAAGTGGTTTGAAGCGAAGGCTCTGACAAGGGCATTTCGCTCTGGTTGGCTTGCGGCTAAGATATGACGCGTTCCGCTGCTCCGGTCACAAACGGTTGTTCATTCAGTCTGACGTTCCAGCCTCTACAGGAGTTGTTCGATGAACCATTACCTTACGCCCGATCTGTGCGATGCCTACCCGCAATTGGTGCAGGTGTTGGAGCCGATGTTCAGCAATTTCGGCGGCCGCGATTCCTTCGGCGGCGAAATCGTGACCATCAAATGTTTCGAGGACAACTCGCGGGTCAAGGAGCAGGTTGAACTCAAGGGCAACGGCAAGGTGTTGGTGGTCGACGGCGGCGGCTCTCTGCGTCGGGCACTGCTGGGCGACATGCTGGCCGAAAAAGCGGCAAAAAATGGCTGGGAAGGGTTGGTGATCTACGGTTGCATCCGCGATGTCGACATCATTGCCCAGACGGACCTCGGGGTGCAGGCCCTGGCCAGCCATCCGATGAAAACCGACCGGCGCGGCATCGGCGAACTCAATGTGGCGGTGACTTTTGCCGGTGTGACGTTTCGTCCGGGCGAATATGTCTATGCGGACAACAACGGCGTAATCGTCTCGCCCAGCCCGCTGAAAATGCCTGAATGAAGCGTCGCAGTTATAAGGTATGAGGATGTTTGAGGAAGAAAACGCGCAATGGGGGCTGGTGCATGCCCTTGTGTTGGATGGTAAAGGCGGCGCGCGTTCGATAGCCCGGACCGAACTCGACGATTTGCAGTTGCAGGCGCACGAAAGCCTGTGGCTGCACTGGGATCGCAGTCATCCGCAAACCCAAACCTGGTTGCGCAAGTCCAGCGGCCTGAGCGAATTCAACTGCGACCTGCTGCTCGAAGAGAACACCCGACCACGCCTTTTGCCACTGCCAAACGCCGAGCTGCTGTTGTTTCTCAGGGGGATCAATCTCAACCCGGGTGCCGAGCCGGAAGACATGGTTTCGGTGCGTATTTTTGCTTCCGCCCAGCGGGTGATCTCGCTGCGGCTGCGCCCGTTGCGCGCCACCGATGAACTGCTGGAGCACCTGGCCGAGGGCAAGGGGCCGAAAACCGCGTCAGAACTCATCCTTTATATGGCGCAATACCTGACCAACAAAGTACAGGAACTGGTCACCTGCCTCTCGGAAATCGTCGATGGCGAGGAAGAAAAGATCGATACCGACGAACGGTATACCCCCGAGCACGATGCCATTTTGCATATCCGTCGAAGGGCGGCTGGACTGAAGCGGTTCCTGGCGCCACAGCGGGATATCTTCGGGCAGATGACGCGGTTCAAATTGCCTTGGTTTGTCGACGATGACGGCGACTACTGGAACGAATTGAACAACAGCCTGACCCGCTATCTCGAAGAGCTGGAATTGACCAGAGAGCGCGTGGGGCTTGTGCTGGAGGCCGAGGACCGGCGTCTTTCGGTGCGTATGAACCGCACCATGTACCGCTTCGGCATCATCACCGGGATTTTCCTGCCGATGAGTTTTCTCACGGGGCTCCTGGGCATCAATGTTGGCGGCATTCCGTTTTCCGCAAGCCCGTACGGCTTCCTGGTCGCCTGCCTGTTGATGGTCTGCGTGGCCCTCGGTCAGTGGTGGTTATTCCGTCGTTTGCGCTGGGTGTGATGGGGTTTCATGTGACCCGACGAAATTTGATCACGTCTTCCACAGACATCACGAGAGGTGCGTATGCACGATCCGTTTGAACAGTCTTTGCGCGACATGCTCAAGGCTTCGCCGTCCAGCCGGGACGACGATGCATGCCTGGGACGTGTACTGAAAACCGCCAACCGCCAGGTCGGCGCCGGCGATCTGTTCAGCCTGCTGGGCCGTTGGTTGCCCGCGCTGATGATCGCCTTGAATAACGGCTCGGCCCACGTCTCGCCGGTTTCGCGTCGTAAACCTGTTACTCGCACCGCTGATAAGGCTGATTGAATATGGAACTTGATCTCTGGACCCAGAGCCTCGTCACGGCAATGACTGCGTTGTGGACCAAAGTAGCTAACTTCATCCCGAACCTTTTCGGCGCGCTGGTGGTGCTGTTATTGGGTTTTGTCGTGGCCAAGCTGTTGGACACGCTGCTCTCCAAACTGCTCGCCAAACTGGGGCTCGATCGCCTGATGGGCGGCACCGGCCTGACCAAACTGTTGTCCCGTGGCGGTATCCAGGTGCCGATTTCGACCCTGGTCGGCAAGATCGTCTACTGGTTCGTGCTGCTTATTTTCCTGGTTTCTGCGGCTGAATCCCTGGGGCTTGAGCGAGTTTCAGCTACGCTCGATATGCTTGCACTGTATTTGCCGAAGGTTTTTGGTGCTGCGCTGGTGTTGCTGGTCGGCGTTCTGCTGGCGCAACTGGCCAACGGGCTGGTGCGCGGTGCAGCCGAAGGCGTAGGGCTCGATTACGCCCAGGGTTTGGGTCGAATCGCCCAAGGCCTGGTCATTATCATCAGTATTTCGGTCGCGATCAGCCAGTTGGAGGTCAAGACTGACCTGCTCAACCATGTGATTGTGATCGTATTGATTACCGTTGGTCTGGCGGTTGCGCTGGCCATGGGGTTGGGAAGCCGGGAAATTGCCGGTCAGATTCTTGCGGGAATCTATGTGCGTGAGTTGTATGAGGTTGGGCAACAAGTGCGTGTTGGCGAGGTCGAAGGCCAGATTGAAGAGATTGGCACGGTGAAGACCACATTGCTGACCGATGAGGGTGAGTTGGTGTCGCTCTCCAATCGGATCTTGCTGGAAGAGCATGTGAGTAGCCGCTAACCCGGCAAACCCTGCTAATGTATGCCGCCGCAAAATGCCCGTTACCACAGGCTGCGGCGCACATTGACCTAGACTGTCGGCCCGACTTGTTTTGAACAAACCCCAATCGCTATCCACGCGCTACGACCCCCGTGATCTCTCCGATGAGGAGTTGGTCGCGCGCGCGCACACGGAGCTGTTTCACGTAACGCGCGCTTACGAAGAACTGATGCGCCGTTACCAGAGAACATTATTTAACGTTTGTGCACGATATCTTGGGAACGATCGCGATGCTGACGATGTCTGTCAGGAGGTGATGCTGAAGGTGCTGTACGGCCTGAAGAACTTCGAGGGGAAATCGAAGTTCAAGACATGGCTCTATAGCATCACGTACAACGAATGCATCACGCAGTATCGTAAGGAACGGCGAAAGCGTCGCTTGATGGACGCTTTGAGCTTGGACCCTCTCGAGGAAGCGTCAGAAGAAAAGGCGCCCAAACCCGAGGAAAAGGGTGGACTCGATCGCTGGCTGGTCTATGTAAACCCGATCGATCGGGAGATTCTGGTGCTACGATTTGTCGCAGAGCTGGAATTCCAGGAGATCGCAGACATAATGCACATGGGTTTGAGCGCGACTAAAATGCGTTACAAGCGCGCTCTTGACAAATTGCGTGAGAAATTTGCAGGCATTGCTGAAACTTAGTTCGGCGCAAATGTCTCTTACGTGTAGGCAAGTTCTGATAGACTTGCCGCCGAGTTGTCCCCCGGTTTGCGGGACTGCTTCACAATCACCAGATGGGGATTTAACGGATGAAACTGAAAAACACCTTGGGCTTTGCCATTGGTTCTCTTATTGCTGCCACTTCGTTCGGCGCTCTGGCACAAGGCCAAGGCGCAGTTGAAATCGAAGGCTTCGCCAAGAAAGAGCAATTCGACAGCTCTCGTAACTTCAAGAACAACGGCAACCTGTTCGGCGGTTCGGTCGGTTACTTCCTGACCGACGACGTTGAACTGCGTCTGGCCTACGACGAAGTGCACAACGTACGTTCCGACGACGGCACGAACGTCAAGGGCGCTAACACCGCTCTGGACGCTCTGTACCATTTCAACAATCCAGGTGACATGCTGCGTCCTTACCTCTCTGCCGGTTTCTCCGACCAGAGCATCGACCAGAATGGCAGCAACGGTCGTGACCGTTCCACCTTCGCCAACGTTGGTGGCGGCGCCAAGCTGTATTTCACCGAGAACTTCTACGCCCGTGCCGGCGTTGAAGCTCAGTACAACATCGACCAGGGCAACACCGAGTGGGCTCCAAGCGTCGGTATCGGTGTGAACTTCGGTGGCGGCTCCAAGCCTGCTGCTGCTCCAGTTCCAGCACCAGCTGAAGTCTGCTCCGACAGCGACAACGATGGCGTGTGCGACAACGTTGACAAGTGCCCTGACACCCCAGCCAACGTAACTGTTGACGCTGATGGCTGCCCGGCAGTTGCTGAAGTTGTTCGTGTTGAGCTGGACGTGAAATTCGACTTCGACAAGTCGGTAGTCAAGCCTAACAGCTACGGCGACATCAAAAACCTGGCTGACTTCATGAAGCAGTACCCATCCACCAGCACTACTGTTGAAGGTCACACTGACTCCGTCGGTCCTGACGCTTACAACCAGAAACTGTCTGAGCGTCGTGCAAACGCCGTTAAGCAAGTTCTGACCAACCAGTACGGTGTTGAATCGTCCCGCGTTCAGTCTGTTGGCTACGGCGAATCCCGCCCAGTTGCTGACAACGCCACTGAAGCTGGTCGTGCAGTTAACCGTCGCGTAGAAGCGCAGGTTGAAGCTCAAGCTAAGTAATTAGCCCACAGCTTTAGAAAAGCCCGGCTTAGGCCGGGCTTTTTTTTGCCTGCGATTTATGAAGAAAAAGTTATGGGCATTGCCACAATGCGCCTGCTTAAAACAAAAAAAACCTGTGGGAGCACGCTTGCCCCCACAGGTTCGGTGTTGCTTGGCTATTGGCTACAGCGCTGAAGCCTGGGCCCACACAGGCTGCGATCCTGCAAGTTCGGCCGCGGCCGCCACCGCGCCAATGACCAGAATCGCCGGGCTCTTGAGTTGGAACGCGGTTGCATCGGCTTCCATCGCGGCCAGGTCGCTGCGACAGTCACGCTGATGAGGCAGGGAAGCGTTTTCAATCATGGCTACCGGGGTGTCCGCCGCCAGGCCACCGGCCAGCAGTTGCTCGCGGATCTCGCTCAGTTTCGCCACACCCATGTACACCACCAGGGTGGTCCCGCTTTGCGCCAGGGCTTGCCAGTTCAGGCTGCTGCCGTCCTGGGTGTGGGCAGTGACCAGCGTCACGCCACGTGCAACTCCGCGCAGGGTCAGCGGTATATCGCACTGGGTGGCGCCTGCAAGACCGGCTGTGATGCCGTTGACCAGCTCCACTTCGACCCCGTGTTCGCGCAGCCACTGTGCTTCTTCACCGCCTCGGCCGAAGATGCACGGGTCGCCACCCTTGAGGCGCACCACGCATTTGCCTTGGCGGGCATAACGCAGCATCAGCCTGTGGATAAAGGCCTGTGGTGTGGAACGGCATCCGCCGCGCTTGCCCACGGCAATGATGCGTGCACCGGGGCAATGCTCCAGCACGGCGTCGTTGACCAGATCGTCGATCAGCACCACGTCGGCTTCGCTCAGGGCGCGCACGGCTTTGAGGGTCAGTAATTCAGGGTCGCCAGGACCCGCACCCACCAGCCAGACTTTTGCGTTCATAGTGTTTTCCTCACGAGATAACGGCCACCGGTTGCGCAGTGGCAACCAGCAGGCGCTTGATTTCCGGAACACAGGAACCGCATTGCGTACCGCAGCCCAGTTCCTGTTTCAGCCCCTGCAAGTCCAGGCCACGTTCAATGCCTGCGCAGATCGCGCGTTGGCTGACGTTCATGCAGTTGCACAGTGTTTTACTGCCGCCAAGCGCAGCGCCGACGTTGCCCGGCGGTGCGCTCAAAGGCGCCAGCAGCCAGCGTCGCAATTGCTCATCGGCACGACCTTCCAGCCACAAATTTTGCAGCCAGTGCCGGGCCAGGGTTTCGCCGGCCAGGCGAATGGCGGTGATACGGCCGTTTTCGATTCGCACTCGTTTACCGATGGAGCGGCGCGGATCGTCATAGGCCAGCACCGGCCCCTCGATCAGCCCTAGTTGCTCGTCGATCGCCTGTAACAACTGCGGTTCGGGTGCAATGGCGCTGGCAGCGCGAATCAGCAATGCCGGACGTTCACGACCGGTCAAACTCAGGCTGACGTAGGCAAACGCCTCACACAGCGGTCGCAATGTCTCCAGATGCTGTTGAACATCGCCCTCGATCAAGGCGAAAAGCTGCCAGGGCAGGTTCACCGGTTCCAGGCGCACGCCGCTGTGTTTGAGTTCCGGTTGTTTCGACAAAGGGTCGAAGGCCGGTTGAGTCAGCGTGTTGACCCCACCCTTGAGGAACCGGTCGCCCCAGTGCATGGGCAGAAACGCCTGGCCGGGGCGCACGCTTTCGTCGCTGTCCACGGCCACGATTACGGCGCCACGACGGCTTTTGAGGCTGACCAGGTCGCCGGCTTGCAGGCGATGGCGAGCCAGTTCGTCGGGATGCAGGCTGAGTACGGCTTCGTTCACATGACCAAACAATTGCGCCGCGGTGCCGGTACGGCTCATGCCGTGCCATTGGTCCCGCAGTCGACCGGTGTTCAGGGTCAACGGGAAGCGTGCGTCACGCAGTTCCTTGGCGGCGCGATACGGTTCGGCCAAAAACCGGGCACGGCCGCTGTCGGTAGGAAAAATCCCGTCCATATACAAGCGAGCAGTTCCGACAGTGGCACCCTCCGGGAAGGGCCATTGCTGAGGGCCGAGTTGATCGATCAGCGCATGGCTGAGACCGGACAAGTCCAGGTCGCGGCCACGGGTCAGTTGTTTGTATTCATCGAACAACTGTGCCGGGGTTTCAAAGGCGAACAGGCTGGGTTGGCCCGGCCGCAGACGTTTCTCCAAGCGTTGTGCGAAATCTACTGTAATCGCCCAATCCGGTCGTGTTTCACCCGGTGCGCTAATCGCGCGGCGGACGTGGGAAATCCGCCGTTCAGAGTTGGTCACCGAACCTTCTTTCTCGCCCCAACTGGCCGCTGGCAGCAGCAGGTCGGCAAACGCGGCGGTTTCGGTGGTCCGAAAGGCCTCCTGCAACACCACAAACGGACAGGCTTGCAGGGCTTCCCGCACTGCTGTCTGGTCTGGCATCGATTGGGCGGGGTTGGTGCAGGCGATCCACAAGGCCTTGATCTTGCCATTGCGAACCTGTTCGAACAGTTCGATGGCGCTCAACCCTGTGGTCGCGGGCAATTGCTCAACGCCCCAATAGCTGGCGACTTCGGCGCGATGCTCAGGGTTGGCGGCCTCGCGATGGCCTGGCAGCAGGTTCGACAGGCTGCCGGTTTCCCGACCGCCCATGGCATTGGGTTGCCCGGTCAGTGAAAAGGGACCTGCACCCGGACGGCCGATTTGCCCGGTGGCCAGGTGCAGGTTGATCAACGCACTGTTCTTTGCGCTGCCAGCGGTGGACTGGTTCAAGCCCATGCACCACAGCGAAAGGAAGCTTGGCGAAGTGCCGACCCATTCGGCGCATTGGTGCAGTTGCTCGACGCTGATGCCACACAGTTGCGCAACCATGCTCGGCGTGTAGTCGCGCACCAGGTTTTTCAGGTCCGCCAGGCCTTCGGTGTGGGCCTTGATGAAATTGCGGTCGACCCAGTCTTCCCACAACAGCAGATGCAAAATCCCATGGAACAATGCGACATCGGTACCCGGAAGGATCGCCAGGTGCAGGTCCGCCAGGTCGCAGGTATCGGTGCGCCGGGGGTCGATGACGATGATTTTCATCTGTGGCCGGCGGGATTTTGCTTCTTCGAGGCGGCGAAACAAGATCGGATGAGCGTAGGCCATGTTACTGCCGACGATCATCACACAGTCGCTCAGCTCCAAGTCTTCATAGCTGCAGGGTGGGGCGTCGGCGCCGAGGCTACGCTTGTAGCCCACCACGGCCGACGACATGCACAGCCGCGAGTTGCTATCGATGTTGTTGGTGCCCACCAACGCCCGGGCGAGTTTGTTGAAGGCGTAGTAGTCCTCGGTCAGCAATTGTCCGGAGATGTAAAACGCCACGCTGTCGGGCCCGTGCTCGGCGATGGTATCGGCGAAGACACTGGTGGCGTGGTCCAGGGCGCTGTCCCAATCGGTGCGGGCCCGGGCCAGGCCTTTACCCAGGCGCAGTTCGGGGTACAGGGCACGTGCGGTGAGGTCGCCGGTCAGGTGCAGGGTCGAACCCTTGCTGCACAGTTTGCCGAAGTTGGCCGGGTGGGTGGGATCGCCACTGACGCCGAGGATGCGCTCGTCGTCATGCTCGATCAGCACGCCGCAACCGACCCCGCAATAACAGCAGGTCGAGGCAGTGGTCTGGTGGCTCATCAGCTTGCGTCCCGCAGCGCCAGCATGACCCGGCCGTTCTCGACCCGAGCCGAATGATGATGGGCGCAGCCCACATCGGGGGCCTGGGCCTGGCCGGTTTCCAGGTCGATCTGCCAGTTGTGCAGCGGGCAGGCCACGCGCTTGCCGTAAATCAAGCCTTGTGACAGCGGGCCATTCTTGTGAGGGCAACGGTCATCCAATGCGAAAACCTCATCGTCGCTGGTGCGAAAAATCGCGATATCGCCTTTTGGGCCACTGATGATGCGCGAGCCCAGGGCGTTGATCTCTTCCAGTGCGCAGATATCCAGCCAGTTCATACCTGCACCTCCAGGTTTTTCACGGGGATGACTTCAAATTCTTTTTTCAGCAGGGGCTGCTCCAGGCGCTCTTTCCATGGGTCTTGTTCCAGCGACAGGGAAAATTTCAGACGTTCATGGAGAGCTTTGCGCCGTTCCGGGTCTTCGAGCACGGCTTTCTTGATGTGCTCCATGCCGACCCGCTGCATGTAGTGCACGGTGCGCTCGAGGTAGAAGGCCTCTTCGCGGTACAGCTGCAGGAAAGCGCCGTTGTATTCGCGCACTTCTTCGGCGGTCTTGAGTTTGACGAAGAACTCGGCGACCTCGGTCTTGATCCCGCCATTGCCGCCGATGTACATCTCCCAGCCGGAATCGACACCGATAATGCCTACGTCTTTGATGCCCGCTTCCGAGCAGTTGCGTGGGCAACCGGAGACGGCCAGCTTCACCTTGTGGGGCGACCACATGTTGAAAAGATCGTGTTCCAGCTCGATCCCCAGTTGGGTGGAGTTCTGGGTGCCGAAGCGGCAGAACTCACTGCCCACGCACGTTTTTACGGTGCGGATGGACTTGCCGTAGGCGTGGCCGGACGGCATGTCCAGATCTTTCCAGACACCGGGCAGGTCCTGCTTTTTGATGCCCAGCAAGTCGATGCGCTGACCCCCGGTGACCTTGACCATGGGGACGTTGTATTTGTCGGCCACGTCGGCAATGCGTCGCAGCTCCGAAGGATTGGTCACGCCACCCCACATCCGTGGGACGACAGAGTAGGTGCCGTCTTTTTGGATGTTGGCGTGGGCGCGCTCGTTGATCAGGCGCGACTGCGGGTCGTCCTGGGCTTCGCCGGGCCAGCTGGAAATCAGGTAGTAGTTCAACGCCGGGCGACAGGTGGCGCAGCCGTTCGGGGTGCGCCAGTTCAGGTAACTCATGGCCCCGGCGATGGTCAGCAGGTGCTGGTCGCGAATCGCCTGGCGAATCTGGCCGTGATTGAGGTCGCAGCAACCGCAGATGGCTTTTTCGCTTTTGGGTTTGACGTCCGCCGCACCGCCCACGGTGTTGATCAGGATCTGCTCCACCAAGCCGGCGCAGGAGCCGCAGGAGCTGGCCGCCTTGGTGTGTTTTTTTACGTCATCGACGCTGAACAGCCCGTGTTCCTGGATCGCCTTGACGATGGTGCCCTTGCATACGCCGTTGCAGCCGCAGACTTCGGCAGTGTCGGCCATGCTCATGGCTTTGTCCTGGCCCTGGTGTCCTACGTCGCCCAAGGCGTTTTCGCCGAACATTAGGTGGTCGCGGATCTCACTGATGGCGTGGTTCTCACGGATCTGGCGGAAATACCAACCACCGTCTGCCGTATCGCCGTACAGACAGGCGCCGACCAGCACGTCATCCTTGATCACCAGTTTTTTGTAGACGCCGCCAATCGGGTCGGAAAGGGTGATGGTCTCGGTGCCTTCGCCGCCCATGAAGTCCCCGGCGGAGAACAGGTCGATGCCGGTGACCTTGAGCTTGGTCGAGGTCACCGAGCCTTTGTAAGTGGCGAAGCCCAGTTGAGCGAGGTGGTTGGCGCAGACTTTGGCCTGTTCGAACAGCGGCGCCACGAGGCCATAGGCGATCCCGCGGTGGCTGGCGCATTCACCGATGGCATAGATGCGCGGGTCGTAGGTTTGCATCGTGTCGTTGACCAGGATCCCGCGGTTGCATGGGATGCCGGATTTTTCCGCCAGTTCGGTGTTCGGGCGAATGCCGGCAGCCATTACTACCAGGTCGGCGGGGATGATTTCGCCGTTCTTGAACTGTACCGAGCCAACCCGGCCGTTGCCGGCGTCGTGCAGGGCCTGGGTTTGTTCGCTGAGGCGGAATTTCAGGCCACGGCTTTCCAGGGCGGTTTGCAGCAACTGGCCGCTGGTCTTGTCCAGTTGCCGTTCCAGCAGCCATTCGCCGATGTGCACCACGGTCACGTCCATGCCCCGCAGCTTCAGGCCATTGGCGGCTTCCAGGCCCAGCAAGCCACCGCCGATGACCACGGCGTGTTTGTGGGTCTTGGCGGTGTTGATCATGGCCTGGGTGTCGGCAATGTCGCGGTAGCCGATCACGCCTTCCAGGGTATTACCGGGGATCGGCAGGATGAACGGCGTGGAGCCGGTGGCGATCAGCAGGCGGTCGTACTCGGCTTCGCTACCGTCTTCGGCGATGACCCGGCGCTTGATCCGGTCGATCTCCACCACCTTGCGGTTGAGCAGCAACTTGATGTTGTTGTCCAGGTACCAGCTCAGGTCGTTGAGCACGATTTCTTCGAAGGTCTGTTCGCCAGCGAGTACGGGCGAAAGCAGGATGCGGTTGTAGTTGGTGTGGGGCTCGGCGCCGAACACCGTGATGTCGTACAGCTCGTTGCTCAGCTTGAGCAGTTCCTCGAGGGTTCGAACCCCGGCCATGCCGTTGCCGATCATCACCAGTTTGAGTTTTTTCATCAGGGTTCTCCGCAAGCTCAGGTCCGTTTCATCACGGCGATCAGACTGGCTCGGTAATTTTTACGAAAACAAAAAAAGGCGTCCCGCTAGTGGTTACCTAGCGAGGACGCCTTTGTCCTGGTCCCGTTCTCTCGGGAAGCACCGCCTTCATCGTTGGAGGCGTTGCTTTATGTATGGTGAGAGAGGTTATGCAGTGGTTGTGCCAAGTGGCTTGAGGGCGCGGATTTATTGAGGGATAGGCTGGTTGCACGAGTCGGCGGCGGATTTATTGCACCGAATCAACGCGTGTTGCCCGGTTATGGAGCGCAGGTTCGCAGATTTGTATGGGCAGTGAGCTCGCGATGGGCGCGACTGGATCTCAGCCATGAAACACCAAAAACAGCAGCACAATATTCACCAGTAACGACACCAGCGCCAACGTTCGCCAGACCTTCAGTGGCTCGCGCTCCAGCAGCGGCCGGGGCCTTACGCTCAAGCTGCGGCGCTCGCCCTGTTCCAGCAGCAATAGCCATTCTTCGGC
Organism: Pseudomonas sp. LBUM1664; assembly: GCF_059695895.1. NCBI lineage: Bacteria > Pseudomonadati > Pseudomonadota > Gammaproteobacteria > Pseudomonadales > Pseudomonadaceae > Pseudomonas > Pseudomonas sp. LBUM1664. The sequence goes on from NZ_CP166791.1 coordinate 2,083,662, forward strand.
GGTTTCAAAGCGCTGGCCCGGATCTGCCGCAACGGCGCGCTCCAGGCTTTGCCCAAGCCATTCGGCCAGGTCCGGCCGATAGCGGTTGGCACTGATCGGCACGCCAAAGCGCGGCCGCTGGAACGCCTCGATTTCGCCGTAGGGATAATGCCCGGTCAGCAGGAAATACAAGGTCACGCCAACGGCATACAAGTCTTGTTGCGCCGTCGGCGCGGTACCTGCGAAGGCTTCCGGGGCGATGTAGCTGGGCGTGCCGGGCAGCACATTGGCCTGGTCTTCGGACAACCCCGGGCAGTACGCCAACCCGAAATCCAGCAAGCGCAATTCCCCGTCATCGCCCAGGTGCAGGTTTTCCGGCTTGATGTCGCGGTGGTAGATCTGCCTTCGATGCAACAGGCCTACCGCCCGCACCAGCCGTTGCGCCAGGTCCTGCCATTGAGCCAGGGGCAGCGGGCCGCCCTGGTTGAACAGCTCGGCCAGGGTCATTCCCGAATATTCCCGCATCACGTAGTACAAATGCTGACGCTGGGGAACGCCATGAACCTCTGGAAATTGCCTTCCTGCAACCCGTTTGAGAAACCATTCTTCTGACAGCAATGCCTGCCCGGCCCGTGTGTCATCGCGCAGGTGCCCCGGCAAGGTTTTCAACAGCCATGGCTGGCCTTGGCCGTCGTGTACCCGGTAGAGCAACGATTGCTGGCTCTGGCCGAGCAGGCATTCGATCTGCCAGCCCTCGAACACCTGGCCCGGTTTCAGCGCCGGGGGCAGGGGCCATTGCTGTAACTGGATCAGCGCATCGCCGATGCTCGCTTCGCCCACCGCGTCGACCCGCACCAGCAGGGCACTGGCGTTGTCCTGGCTGCCGGCCAGATGCGCGGCGTTGACCAGCGTCTGGGCCGCGAGATTCAGGTCCGGCTGGTCTCGAAGGATGCCGGCGATGGCCGTGTCCCCCAGCACTGCCCAGACACCGTCGCTGAGCAGTACGAAAGTCTCGTCGGTGCGCAGTTCTCCATCGAGGAAGTCCAGGACCAGGTGCTGATCCAGCCCCAGGGCACGCTTGAGCACATGTTGCATGCCCTGTTGTTCCCAGACGTGGTCTTCGCTGACGCGTTGCAGATGATCGGCGTGCCAGCGGTAGACCCGGCAATCGCCAACGTGGGCGAGGGTGAAACGCCGCCCCCGAAGAACCAGGGCGCTGACGGTGGTGAGCAGGGGTTGCCCGCCACCGTTGGCTTGCAACCAGCGATTCTGTGCCAGCAATAGTCGATCCAGCGCCTGGGCCACGCCCCAGGTTTGCGGCGTGGAGTAGTAATCCAGGGCCAGGGCCTGCAAGGTCGAACGGGCGGCCAGCCCGCCATCGGCGCATTGGCTCACGCCGTCGGCGATGGCGAACAGGTATCCCTTGCTGGCGGCCAGGGCCGGGGCCGGGGTGACCAGGCGCAAGGCGTCCTGGTTCTCTTCCCGTGGGCCGATGGCACTGGCTTCGGCGAAACTCAGTCGCAGGCTCATGGCTGTTTTTTAGACCCGAGCTGCGGTAACGGCCGCCGAACCCCAAGTGGTTCTCCAGCGACGTTTCACGCCGTACAGGCCGAACCAGGCCAGCACACCGAGGCTTGCGAACAACCACAGTGCCAGTTGATAGCTGCCGGTGTTTTGCTTGATCGCGCCCATGCCCGCCGCCAGGAGGAAGCCACCGATGCCGCCGGCCATGCCGATCAACCCGGTCATCACGCCGATTTCACGACGGAAGCGTTGTGGCACCAGTTGGAACACTGCGCCGTTGCCCGCGCCGAGACCGAGCATGGTGCAGACGAACAGTGCCAGTGCCGCGTAGGAGCTCGGCAGGTTAAAGCCCACTGCTGCGATGCAGACCGCCGCGACGGTGTACATGCCCAGCAAGGTGCGGATGCCGCCGAAACGGTCCGCCAGGGCGCCGCCCAATGGCCGCATCAGGCTGCCACCGAAGACGCAGGCGGCGGTGTAGTAGCCGGCGGTCACGGGGTTCAGGCCGTATTGGTCATTGAAGTAGCCAGGCAGGGCGCTGGCCAGGCCGATGAAGCCGCCGAAGGTCACGCTGTAGAAGAACATGAACCACCAGCTGTCACGGTCGCCAAGTGCCTTGAGGTAGTCGGCCATGGATTTGGCTTTTGGGCGCTCGGGGGCGTTTTTGGCCATCATGCTGAAGGCTATCAGGGTAAGCACCAGCGGGATCAGTGCGAAACCGAACACGTTGCTCCAGCCATACGAGACCGCCAGGATCGGCGCGATCAGCGCAGCCAGCACGGTGCCCGAGTTGCCGGCACCGGCAATGCCCATGGCTTTGCCTTGGTGCTGTGGCGGATACCACTGGGACGCCAGCGGCAGGGCCACGGCGAACGAGGCGCCGGCCATGCCCAGGAACAGGCCCAGCAGCAGGGCTTGCTCGTAGCTGTGAATGCCCAGCTTCCAGGCACAGAACAGCGCACCGATGACAACGACCTGACCGAACATGCCGGCGGTTTTAGGAGAAATCCGATCGGCCAGCAGGCCCATGAACAAGCGCAGCACAGCGCCGGCCAGGATCGGCGTGGCCACCATCAGGCCACGCTGTTGGGTGGTCAGTTGCAGGTCGGCGGCAATTTGCACCGCCATCGGGCCGAGCAGGTACCAGACCATGAAACTCAGGTCGAAATAGAGGAAGGCTGCGAACAGGGTCGGGGTATGGCCGGATTTCCAGAAGCTTGAATTCATCGCGCACCTCAGCTGTCAAAAGTCTCGAAAAAAATGAGTCAGTGCTTTGAGGCAGTGCGCCACTGCGGCCGCACCACCGACCCCGGACTGTGGGGCCAAAACAAAAAAACGCCGCAACCCGAATCGCCAGGGGGCGAGGAGGGTATGCGACGTCTTTGTCGTAGGTGGGGCAACCGCCGTTGGTTACCTGTGGGTTTGCTTAAGCGAGAACTGTGCCAACAGGGGAGATCGGAGGGAGGCCAATCGCGAGCAGGCTCGCTTCCACACTTGATTGACGGTGTTCGCAGATGCCGCGTTCATCCCGAAACCGGTGTGGGAGCGAGCCTGCTCGCGATGACGTCAGGCCAGGCGCTACAAGGCCTTTTCAGCCCAGCAACTCATTCATCGCAATGATCTGCTCTGCCACCTGGATCAGCTTCTGCTGGCGGCTCATGGCCTGGCGGCGCATGAGGGTGTAGGCCTGTTCTTCGTTGCATTCTTTCATCTTCATCAGCATGCCCTTGGCCAGTTCGATGCGTTTGCGTTCGGCCAGTTGCTGGTCCCGGGCCACGAGCTGGGCGCGCAGGGCCTGGTCGCTTTCGAAGCGGGCCATGGCCACGTCGAGGATCGGTTGCAGGCGTGCGGCGTGGATGCCTTCGACGATATAGGCGCTTACGCCCGACTTGATTGCCTGGCGCATCACATCCGGGTCGTGCTCATCGGTAAACATGACGATCGGTCGTGGCTGGTCGCGACTGACCAGCACCACTTGCTCCATCACATCGCGTCCGGGTGACTCGGTATCGATCAGGATCACGTCCGGACGCACCGTTTCGACGCGCGCCGGCAGGTCGATGATCAATCCGGATTCGTCGATGACTTCGAACCCGGCTTCAATCAGGGCGGCTTTGAGGCGACCGACTTTTTTCGCGGTGTCGTTGATCAGCAGGATACGCAGCATGTCGAGGCTCCTGTCAGCGGCTGGCGAGAAGGGGAGCCGCATCGCTCAAGGCGTGCAGTTTGAAGCTGCGGGCGTACTTGGCCGGATCCGAGCCGTCCCAGATGATGCCGTCGATCAACTGGCTGCTGCGCATGTCCTGGCGAGGAGGTGAGATATCCAGCGCCGTGCACGCTTGGCGGTACAGCTTGAGTTGCTGGACCTCCTGCGCCACGGCCAGGTAGTCCGGGTCTTCGCGCAACAGGCCCCAGCGGCGGAACTGGGTCATGAACCACATGCCGTCGGACAGGTACGGCAAGTTCACCTCGCCGCCGCCATGAAACCGCATGGCGTGGGGGTCCTGCCAGCTGTTGCCCAACCCGTCGGCGTAGATGCCCAGCAGTCGTGGTTCGATGCAGTCCAGCGGTGCGTCGAGGTATTCGGGCGCACTCAATAGTTGTGCGGTGCTGCGGCGGTTTTCGGTGCTTTCTTCGATAAAACGACTGGCTTCGAGGATCGCCATCACCAGAGCCCGGGCTGTATTGGGGTATTGCTCGACGAAGGCGCGGGTGCAACCCAGGACTTTTTCCGGGTGATCAGGCCAGATGGTCTGGGTGGTCGCCAGGGTGAAGCCCAGGTTTTGCTTCACCGCGCTGGCGGACCAGGGCTCGCCGACGCAGAAGCCGTCGATACGCCCAGCCTGGAGGTGCGCGATCATTTGCGGCGGCGGGACCACCACGCTGTCGACATCCGACAATGGATGAATGCCCTGGGCGGCCAGCCAGTAATAGAGCCACATGGCGTGGGTGCCGGTGGGGAAAGTTTGGGCGAAGGTCAGTTTCGGTCGAGTTTGGTGCACATGCTGTTCCAGTGCCTCAGGACTGGTCACGCCTTGGGCCTGTAGGCCATGGGACAGGTTGATGCTCTGACCGTTCTGGTTCAGGCCCATCAGCACGGCCATGTCGGTCGGCGCGACACCACCGATACCCAGGTGCACGGCGTAGATCAGGCCGTACAGGCTGTGGGCGGCATCGATTTCACCGCTGACCAGTTTGTCTCGCAGGCTGGCCCAGGACGTCTGACGCTTGAGGTTCAGGGTCAGGCCGTAGGGCTGGGCGAAACCCTGGGTGGCGGCCACCACCACCGGGGCGCAGTCACTCAAGGCCATGAACCCGAGATTGATCGCGCTCTTTTCCGGGGCATCGCTGCCATTGACCCAGGCCAGGGGGTTGGCTGGAATTTCATTCATCGAGCATCACCTTCCACAAAAAAGGCGCCGTACCCGGACGGCTGCCAGAGCAAGGCCGGATGACGACGCCGTTGTCCTTCAAACAGTGTGGCACCCATTCCGCCTTTGGTAGGGGGGCCGATGAACGCAAAGGGTGCAAGGCATATGCCATCGGCGCTGTTTTGCGCTGGCGCCTCGCTTGAGTTGCCGTTGCCCGGCTATAATCGCCGCCTCTTTTCGTCGTCCGAGTCAAAGCCGCCCATGTATAACCTGGCCCGTGAACTGCTGTTCAAACTTTCCCCGGAAGTCTCCCACGATTTGTCCCTGGACCTGATCGGTGCGGGCGGGCGTTTGGGCCTCAATGGCCTGCTGTGCAAGGCACCGGCGAAACTGCCGGTAAAGGTGATGGGGCTCGAATTTCCTAACCCGGTCGGGCTGGCAGCGGGCCTGGACAAGAATGGCGCGGCCATCGACGGGTTCGCCCAGCTCGGTTTCGGTTTCGTGGAAATCGGCACCGTCACCCCGCGTCCGCAGCCGGGCAATCCCAAGCCACGGATCTTCCGCCTGCCGCAAGCCGAGGCGATCATCAATCGCATGGGCTTCAACAACCTGGGCGTCGACCATTTGCTGGCCCGCGTGGCTGCGGCCAAGTACAAGGGCGTGCTGGGCATCAACATCGGCAAGAATTTCGACACCCCGGTGGAGCGCGCGGTCGACGACTACCTGATCTGCCTGGACAAGGTTTACGCCCACGCCAGCTACGTGACCGTCAACGTCAGTTCCCCGAATACCCCGGGGCTGCGCAGCCTGCAATTCGGTGATTCCCTCAAGCAACTGCTGGCCGACCTGGCGCGACGTCGCGCGGAACTGGCCCTGATTCATGGCCGGCATGTCCCGCTGGCCATCAAGATCGCCCCGGACATGACCGACGAAGAGACCACTCAGGTAGCCCAGGCCCTGATCGAGACCGGAATGGACGCGGTAATCGCCACCAACACGACGCTGGGCCGCGAAGGTGTCGAGGGGCTGGAACACGGTGACGAGGCGGGAGGCTTGTCTGGCGCGCCGGTGCGTGAAAAGAGCACCCACACGGTGAAGGTGCTGGCCGCCGAACTGGCAGGTCGCCTACCGATCATCGCAGCGGGCGGGATCACCGAAGGGCGGCATGCGGCCGAGAAAATCACCGCAGGGGCGAGCCTGGTGCAGATTTATTCGGGCTTTATCTATAAGGGGCCGGCGCTGATTCGTGAGTCGGTGGATGCTATTGCGGCGTTGGGCTGATTCGAGGATTGGTCGCTCTATTTTGGCGAACACGTTTTTTGTGGGAGCAAAGCTTGCTCCCACAGGACGAAGAGCCTCGCCACAACAGTGTTTGCAGCTCAGGTTCCGGTATTCATAAAATTCAGGCATTAAAAAGGGCTCCTCGAAGGAGCCCCTGGGCCGAAGCCCGCCGTCCGGATGGGACGTGCGTGGTTAATCGTTGTGTATCAAGTCAAATTGTCGTGTCTTGAGTGTTAAGCCCTGTATCAGCCGACGGCGTGAAGTTCGTTGAGTCTATGGATACCCGCAGTGCCGGTCATACCGTCCCAGTTGTCGCCGCGTCCTTCTCGCCAGCCATTGATCCAGGCTTGACGTACCGACGGTAGAGTAAAGGGGCAAAGCTCACGGGATTTACCACCAACGCCATATTGGTAACCGCGTAAAAATGCTCTTTCCAACGGATCACGCTTAAGTCTTCTCATAGGGTGTTGCCCTCACTTGTTGACTGTTGCTTAGCGTCGACCTCTATCGAGGCCGGGGCAGAATCATTCTGCCGTTGGTGGCTCGTTGCCGGCGTGACGAGCCGAGATGTTGACGCCGTTGCGACGTCAACCTGTGTTGAGTTCTAACCAAAGCGTCACATGGATGGAATGATCGTTTTGTCATAAGCAGGTAACATTAAAGATGTTAGGGCGATAAGTAACATGATGTTCGTCGCCCGCTAATGAGCAAGACCCCTGTATGATCGGCTCTGCGCCGAAGGGTGCTGCCCTCGCTCGAATGAGAATGTCCCCCCGTTGCACTCGGGTACTATTCGACGAAAGGGTCGAGTTCTTCACAATTTGTTGCACAGATTTTTTTATCTGCCCTCGCAGCTAAGCTCTTTAGCCTGAGCGGCGAGGGCGGGACGGCACACTCTCGTGCCACACGGGTGCTCTTGAGAAAAGCGCCTGATTGAACCCGGCCCGGCAATGCGTTGCCCGGCCCACTTAGCCAAAGGCTCTGGAAATCCCATGTCCGATCGTTTCGAACTCTTCCTCACTTGCCCCAAAGGCCTCGAAGGCCTGCTTCTCGAGGAAGCCGTCGGGCTTGGCCTTGAAGAGGCGCGTGAGCACACCTCGGCCGTGCGCGGCATGGCCGACATGGAAACGGCTTATCGCCTGTGCCTGTGGTCGCGCCTGGCCAACCGCGTATTGCTGGTGCTCAAGCGCTTTGCGATGAAGGACGCCGAGGACCTGTACCACGGCGTGCTGGATGTCGAGTGGCAAGACCACATGCTTGCCGATGGCACCCTGGCGGTGGAGTTCAGTGGCCACGGTTCGGGCATCGACAACACCCACTTCGGCGCCTTGAAGGTCAAGGACGCCATCGTCGACAAGCTGCGCACCCCGTCGGGCGAGCGGCCGTCCATCGACAAGCTCAACCCGGACCTGCGCATCCATCTGCGCCTGGACCGTGGCGAAGCGATCCTCTCCCTGGACCTTTCCGGCCACAGCTTGCACCAGCGCGGTTATCGCCTGCAGCAAGGTGCCGCGCCGTTGAAGGAAAACCTCGCCGCCGCCATCCTGATCCGCGCCGGCTGGCCGCGCATTGCCGCTGAAGGCGGGGCACTGGCCGACCCGATGTGCGGTGTGGGGACGTTCCTGGTGGAAGCCGGGATGATCGCTGCCGACATGGCGCCGAACCTGCGTCGCCAGCAGTGGGGCTTTACCGCCTGGCTGGGCCACGTGCCGGCGCTGTGGAAGAAGCTCCACGAAGAGGCCACCGCCCGCGCCGACGCCGGGCTGGCCAAGCCGCCCTTGTGGATTCGCGGTTACGAAGCCGACCCACGGCTGATCCAGCCGGGCCGCAACAACGTCGAGCGTGCGGGCCTGAGCGAGTGGATCAAGATTTATCAGGGCGAAGTCGCCACCTTCGAACCACGTCCAGACCAGAACCAGAAAGGCCTGGTGATCTGCAACCCGCCGTACGGCGAACGTCTGGGCGACGAAGCCAGCTTGCTTTATCTCTACCAGAACCTGGGCGAACGTCTGCGTCAGGCGTGCCTGAACTGGGAGGCAGCGGTGTTCACCGGCGCGCCGGACCTGGGTAAGCGCATGGGCATTCGCAGCCACAAGCAGTATTCGTTCTGGAACGGTGCATTGCCGTGCAAGTTGCTGCTGATCAAGGTGCTGCCCGATCAGTTCGTCACCGGCGAGCGTCGTACCCCGGAACAGCGTCAGGCCGAGCGCGAGCAGGCCCGCCTTGACCAAGAAGAGCGGGATCAAGCGTCTGAAGTACCGCAAGAGCGCCAGTACAACAAGAACGGCAACCCGATCAAACCGGTACCGGCCCCGGCCCCGGTGGTCGAGCAGGCACGTTTGAGCGAAGGCGGGCAGATGTTTGCCAATCGCCTGCAAAAAAACCTCAAGCAACTGAGCAAATGGGCCAAGCGTGAAGGTGTGGATTGCTACCGGGTCTACGATGCCGACATGCCGGAATACTCCATGGCCATTGACCTGTACCACGATTGGGTACACGTCCAGGAATACGTTGCGCCAAAATCCATCGACCCAGAAAAAGCCTCGGCCCGGTTGTTCGATGCCCTGGCAGCCATTCCCCAGGCGCTGAACGTCGACAAGAGCCGTGTGGTGATCAAGCGTCGCGAGCGTCAGAGCGGCACCAAGCAGTACGAGCGCCAGAGCGCCCAGGGCAAGTTCACCGAGGTCAACGAAGGCGGTGTGAAGCTGCTGGTCAACCTCACCGACTACTTGGACACCGGGCTGTTTCTCGACCACCGGTCGATGCGCTTGCGGATCCAGAAAGAGGCGGCCGGCAAGCGCTTCCTCAACCTGTTCTGCTACACCGCGACCGCCAGCGTCCACGCCGCCAAGGGCGGTGCTCGCAGCACCACCAGCGTCGATCTGTCGAAAACCTACCTGGATTGGGCGCGGCGCAATTTGTCGCTCAATGGGTTCTCGGACAAGAACCGCCTGGAGCAGGGCGATGTGACGGCTTGGCTCCAAGACTGCCGTGACGAGTACGACCTGATCTTCATCGACCCCCCGACCTTCTCCAATTCCAAGCGTATGGAAGGTGTGTTCGATGTGCAGCGCGACCATGTCCAGCTGCTGGACCTGGCCATGGCTCGCCTGGCACCGGGCGGCGTGCTGTACTTCTCCAACAACTTCCGCAAGTTCCAGCTCGAGGACAACCTCGTCGAGCGTTACGCGGTGGAGGAGATCACCGCCAAGACCATTGACCCGGATTTTGCCCGCAATAGCAAAATCCACCGTGCCTGGAAAATCATGGCACGTTGACCTTAGGTGATTTGGATCCATGAAGCCTTGTAATTCAAGGCTTCTGGCCGCTCTTTGGACTGGTCAAAGTGATGGCGAATAGCTATAACTTAGCCTGTGTCCAGGGCTGTGCCTAAGCCTGGCTCCTTTCTGAGTTGTATTTATGGCATTGCAGCAGGTGCGCCCCAGAATCCTGGGCTTTATCAGCGAAGATGTATCGGCCTGGCTGGTGGCTTTGCTCGTCTTGTTGGGCGGTACGTTCCTGACCGGTTTGCTGACCTGGGCGATGATGAACCTGTTCGACCAGCAGTTGCACCAGCGCTTTGAGCTGCAAGCCGAGGAGCGCTTTAGCCGTATCGAGGAACGTTTCCAGGACCAGGAGCAACGCCTGGACAGCCTGAGACGTTTCTTTGCCAATTCGGCAGGGGTTTCCGACAACGAATTCCACGGCTATGCCGAAGCTTTATTGCGGCGCACCCGGGCCTTCGCCTGGGCGCCACGGGTGCTTCGGGACGAACGGCAAATGTTCGAACAGCAGGCGCGGTTTGACGGACCAGACGACTTTACCATCCGCGAGGCGGACGGCAGCGGTGGCTTGCGACAGGCCGCCGAGCGGGACGAATACGCGCCGGTGCTCTACCTCCAGAGCCAGGCTTCCTATGGTTCACCCCTGGGTTTGGATCTGCTTTCCGATCCATTGCGCCGTGCCACGCTCGAGCGGGCTCGCCAGCGTGATGCTCTGGTGGTTTCGCAGCCATTGGATCTGGTGGGCGTCGACCCGGCCCTGACGCGTGGGGTATTGCTGGTTGCGCCGGTCACCAGGGCGTCGACCAAGGAGCCGTTCGGTTACGTAGTGGCTGCCCTCAGCATGCGCCAATTGGTGGGCGATGGCCTGCCGGCGTCCGGTCATGACAATCTCTCGATGCGTGTCGTGGATCTGTCTACTGGCGACCGGGAGGAAGCGCTGCTCGAATCCCATAACCCACCCGAGCACAGCGATTTGTCGGCGACCCGTCTGTTGCACCTGGCAGATCGCGACTACCGGGTAGAGTTGTGGCCCAGCCGCATGTTTCTGTCGACCAATCATTCTTCGGTGGCGAGCGTGGTGGTGCTGGGCGGTTTGCTTAGCCTGCTGCTGAGCGTCTTGCTTTATGTGTTGGTCAGCCAGCGGCAGCGGGCCCTGAAACTGGTGGAGCAACGTACCCAGGAACTGCGCGCCCGGGAGCAGGAACTGCGCGGTACCCACGGGCAGTTGCGCGGTGTGCTGGATGCCGCGACCCAGGTCGCGATCATTGCCACGGACCTGCGGGGTGTCATTACCACGTTCAATGCCGGCGCCGAACAGATGCTCGGCTACCAGAGCTGCGAGGTCTTGCAGAGCATGACCCTTGAGAGCCTGCATGTTCCGCGCGAGCTCCAGGCCCGGGCAGCACAGCTCGGTGCACGCTTGGGTAAACCCATTTCCACGTGCCACGCGATGCTGCTCGAGGGCGGTGAGGAGGGCGGTCAACAGGCGCGGGAATGGACTCTGGTGCGCCGTGACGGTAGCCACCTGACGGTGAACATGCTGTCCACGCCGGTGCTCGATGACCAAGGGTTGTGGGTCGGGCACCTGGCGATCTGCATCGACATCACCGAACGCAAGCGCGTCTACGAGGCCCTGGCCGCCCGCGACCTGTTGCTGAAAAAGCTCAGCGCCCACGTTCCCGGTGGTATCTACCAGTTCAAAATGGATTTCAATGGCGGTTTCAGCGTGATTTATGCCAGTGACGGTATCCGAGATATCTACGAGCTCGAGCCCGATGTACTGGTCCAGGACGCCGAAGCGATGTTCTCGCGTATTCACCCGTTGGACAGCGCGCGGGTCCGCGCTTCGATCCGCGCTTCGGCCGACACCCTGAGCCCTTGGCGCGAAGAGTATCGAGTACAACTGCCCTTGCGCGGTCTGCGCTGGGTACGTGGCGAGGCGACGCCCGAGCAGTTACCCGGTGGCGGGGTGTTGTGGCACGGCTATGTCTCGGATATTTCCGACCTCAAGCGCGTGGAAGAAGAGCTGCGAGCCCTCTCCGTGACCGACGCCCTGACGGGTATTCGCAACCGGCGTTATTTCCAGGAGCGCCTGACCACTGAGATGGCCCGGGTCGAACGCGGTTCCGGGGACCTGGCGGTCATCATGCTCGACATCGACCACTTCAAGCGCATCAACGACCAGCACGGCCATGCGGTGGGCGATCGGGTGTTGCAGGCGGTTTGCCAACGCATCGCCCAGCGGCTGCGGCGTGCCGACGTTTTCTGTCGGCTGGGCGGGGAAGAATTCGTGGTGTTGTGCTCGGACACCGACGGCGAAAGCGCCTATTCCCTGGCGTTGGGGCTATGGGAAGGCCTGCGCGGTGCGCCAATCGAGAACGTGGGCATCGTCACCGCCAGCTTCGGTATTGCCAGTTGGCGGCCCGGGGAGGGCGCGGATGCGTTGCTGTTGCGGGCCGACTCGGGGGTGTACGCAGCCAAACAGGCCGGGCGGGATCAGGTTGAGGCGCAGTTGGGGTAGTAAGCTGTGTTGAGCATACTCGGTCAATTGTGGGAGCGGGCTTGCTCGCGAAGGCGGTGTTACATTCAACACCTCCGTTGATTGACACACCGCCTTCGCGAGCAAGCCCGCCCCACATTGGTTTTCTGGTCGTCGATGAAACTGCGGCGAATCGAGAACTCAGAGTACCGAAGCCGTCTGCGGCAGTTTCGGCTGGCGGTACAGGTCCAGCAGCACCTGGTCCAGCACCGACGAAGCACCCCACGGCTTCGGATCGTTGAGGATCGCCACCACTACCCACGTGTTGCCGTTGATGTCACGGCTGAAGCCGGCGATGGCGCGGACCGTGTTCAGGGTGCCCGTCTTGACGTGGGCTTCGCCGGCCATGGCGGTGGTCTTGAGGCGTTTGCGCATGGTGCCGTCGGTGCCGGCAATCGGCATCGAACTGATGTACTCCGCCGCATATGGGCTACGCCAGGCGGCCTGCAGCATCGCGGCCATTTCCCGCGCGCTGACCCGTTCGGCGCGGGACAGGCCAGAGCCGTTCTCCATCACCAGGTGCGGCGCGGTGATGCCTTTCTTGGCCAGCCACTGGCGCACCACCCGTTGTGCGGCCTTGGCATCGTCGCCATCGGCTTCGTTGCGGAACTGCGCGCCGAGGCTCAAGAACAATTGCTGGGCCATGGTGTTGTTACTGTACTTGTTGATGTCGCGGATGATCTCTGCCAGGTCTGGTGAGAACGCCCGGGCCAGCACCTTGGCGCTGCTCGGGGTCGGAGCCAGACGGTCCTTGCCCTGGATGCTGCCGCCCAGTTCCTTCCAGATCGCCCGCACTGCACCGGCGGTGTAGGTTGGATGATCCAGCAGCGACAGGTAAGTCTGGGAGCTGCAACCATCACCGAGCTGGCCGCCGACAGTCACGGTCACGCTGCCGTCCGCCTGTGGCACCGGGTTGTAGCGCACGCCGCCGGTGCATTGCTTGGAGTTGACCGCCTTGACCTGGTTTTCGATGCGAATGCTGGCAATCGGCGGCTCCACCGACACCAGTACCCGGCCGGCATCATTGCGGGCGACGAAGCGCAGGGCCTTGAGATTGACCAGCAGCGAATCGGGCTTGACCAGGAACGGTTTGTTCTCGTCGTTGCCGTCGTCGTTGAATTCGGGCAATTGCGGTTGGATGAAGAAACTGCGGTCCAGCACCAGGTCGCCGGTGATTTGCTGCACGCCGTTGGCCCGCAGGTCGCGCATCAGCAGCCAGAGCTTTTCCATGTTCAGCTTGGGGTCGCCGCCGCCCTTGAGGTACAGGTTGCCGTTGAGAATCCCGCCGCTGAGTGTGCCGTCGGTGTAGAACTCGGTTTTCCACTGGTGATTGGGGCCCAGCATTTCCAGGGCCGCATAGGTGGTCACCAATTTCATGGTGGAAGCCGGGTTCACCGAAACATCGGCGTTGAACAGGGTTGGAGTGCCGGGGCCGTTGAGCGGCACCATCACCAGGGAGAGCGCGTTGTCTTGCAGTTTGCTGGCCCTGAGGGCCTTTTGCACGTTGGGCGACAGAGCAGTGTTGATGGTAGCGGCGCTGGTGGTGGAGGGGAGGGCCAAAGGAAGAAGAAGGCTGGCCAGAAGCAGTGGGCGCAAAGATTTGATCATGTGAAATAAAACCCTACGGGCGAGGGGGGAAAAGACGAGGACATGAAAATGAACGCCCTCAACGGTCACGAAAGTGTCGGCATTATGCCCCAAGCCGCAACGGCTTGTGCCGTGCCTGAGCCCTTCCAGACGCTATTTTTTTACCGATGGTAGGTCAACGCACCCGATCAGTCGGGCAATCGATGCACCAAACTGGTAAAGTGCCGGCCGTTATTACTTATGAGGATTGTTCCAATGGCGACTAACCGTTCCCAGCGTCTGCGCAAAAAACTGTGCGTGGATGAATTTCAAGAGCTGGGTTTCGAACTGAACCTGGATTTTAAAGAAGATCTGGCCGATGAGGCTATTGACGCTTTCCTCGACGCTTTTCTCAAAGAAGCCATGGAAGCCAATGGCCTGGGCTATGTCGGCGGTGACGACTACGGCCTGGTTTGCCTGCAGAAGCGTGGCTCGGTGACCCAAGAGCAGCGTGCTGCCGTTGAAGCCTGGCTCAAGGCGCGTCCTGAGCTGACCAGCGTTGAAGTCAGCCCGCTGATGGACGTCTGGTACCCGGAAAAGCCGATTAATCCGGTCGCTTGATGTTCAAAAACCGGCAGCCCGTTTGGGCGCCGGTTTTTTTGTGCCTGTCATTTATCGGTTGTCTGTCAGGCCGCCTTCGCGAGCAAGCTTTTAACTGTCAGGCATTGCGCCAGTTCAGGATCAGCAAGGTCAGCACCCCCGCCACAATCCCCCAGAACGCCGAACCAATGGAAAACAGCGTCAGTCCCGACGCCGTGACCATGAAGGTGACCAGCGCCGCTTCCCGTTCCCTGGCTTCGCTCATGGCGATGCTCAAACCATTGATGATCGACCCGAACAGCGCCAACGCCGCGATGGACAGCACCAGCTCCTTGGGCAGCGCCGCGAACAACGCCGCCAGCGTCGCGCCGAACACCCCGGCAATCCCATAGAAAATCCCGCACCAGACCGCTGCCGTGTAACGCTTGTTGCGATCTTCGTGGGCGTGCGGCCCGGTACAGATTGCCGCGCTGATGGCCGCCAGGTTTATGCCATGGGAGCCGAACGGCGCCAGCAGCAGCGAGGCGATGCCGGTGCTGGTGATCAGTGGTGACGCTGGCACGTTGTAGCCGTCGGCCCGCAGCACGGCGATGCCCGGCATGTTCTGCGAGGTCATCGCCACCACGAACAGCGGAATGCCAATGCTGATGGTGGCCGCCAGGGAAAAGTGCGGAGTCGTCCAGACTGGCGTCGCAACTTCCAAGGCAAAACCGCTGAAGTCCAGCAGCCCCAAAAGTCCGGACAACGCCGTACCGATCAGCAGCGCCGCCAGCACTGCGTAGCGTGGCGACAGGCGCTTGACGATCAGGTAGGTAAAAAACATCCCTAGCACCAGGCCGGTGCGATGCTGGGCGGCGACGAAAATTTCGCTGCCGATTTTGAACAGGATTCCCGCCAGCAACGCCGCCGCCAGCGATGCCGGAATACGCTTGACCAGGCGTTCGAAGCTACCGGTCAGGCCGCAGAGGGTCACCAGCACTGCGCAGGTGATGTAGGCGCCGATGGCCTCGCCATAACTCACGCCGCCCAGGCTGGTGATCAGCAACGCCGCGCCGGGTGTCGACCAGGCGATGGTGATCGGCGTGCGATAACGCAGCGACAGCCCGATGGAGCACACCGCCATGCCGATGGAAATCGCCCAGATCCACGATGAAATCTGTCCGCTGGTCAGCCCTGCCGCCTGCCCGGCCTGGAACATCAGCACCAGGGAACTGGTGTAGCCGGTCATCATGGCGATGAACCCGGCGACGATGGCCGAGGGCGACGTGTCGGCTAGCGGGCGAAGTGGCGCGGTCGTGACTTCGGTCATGGTGGGCGGTGGTCCTTGTTGTAGATTGACTGGCTTGGAGGAGCCACAGGTTTCTGGTTTAAGCCTAAACTCAACGCAGTTGCCGAGTGCAATACAGCCATGCCCGCAAACAGCCGTACAGTCGTGTTGCCATCAGAGGTTGTGTACAATCGCCGTGTTATTTACGCGATACTTACCAGCGACCTGCTGTGCCGTATTACAGTTACGGTTAATTCGCCGCAGTTTTCTCGACTCGAGTGCCCATGAACGAACAGTTGCAGCCCCTCAAGAAACAACCGCGAGCAGGTAAAGCTGGCCGCAGCGGAACCCAGGACGACATTGTCTATGCGCATATTTTCGAGGCGATCCTCGAACAGCGCCTGGCGCCCGGTACAAAGTTGAGTGAAGAGGCGCTGGGGGAGATTTTTGGGGTCAGCCGCACCATCATTCGTCGTGCGTTGTCGCGCCTGGCCCACGAGGGCGTGGTTCTGTTGCGGCCCAATCGTGGCGCCGTAGTGGCCAGCCCGAGTGTCGAAGAGGCCCGTCAGGTATTCATGGCCCGGCGTCTGGTGGAGCGGGCGATCACCGAATTGGCGGTGCAGCACGCCACCGCCGAGCAACTGGCTGAATTGCGGCAGATGGTCAGCGACGAGCGCGACAGTTTTTCCCGTGGCGACCGGGGTGCCGGCATCCGCCTGTCGGGCGAGTTCCATCTCAAGCTGGCCGAAGCGGCGAAGAACGCTCCGCTGATCAGCTTCCAGCGCAGCCTCGTGTCCCAGACTTCGCTGATCATTGCCCAGTACGAAAGTGGCAACCGTTCCCACTGTTCCTACGACGAACATACCCAGTTGATCGACGCCATCGAGGCTCGCGATGCCACCCTGGCGGTGGATCTGATGATGCACCACATGGACCACATCGACAGCAAGCTCAACCTCGACGAAGAAAGCGCGTCGGATGATTTGCACGCGGTGTTTTCGCATTTGTTGCAGAGCAAAAAGCCAGGGCGCTCGACTGCCAAGCTTTGATGGGTTGAATCAGTCATACCGAGTCGCCTGCTCGCGATTGGCGATCTGGCAGGCGATAAAAACCTAGCGCTGATGCACCAACCTGCCAGCCGCATAGGTCTGCGCCACCGTCCGGTCATCCCCCAGCGTCATCAACACAAACAACCGCTCGGCAATGTCCCGGGCCTGCTTCAGGCGATAGCCCAAAAGCGGCGTGGCGTTGTAGTCCAGTACCAAAAAATCCGCGTCCGTGCCCGGCTGCAAGGTGCCGATCTTGTCTTCCAGGCGCAGGGCCCGGGCGCCGCCGAGGGTGGCCAGGTACAAGGACTTGAACGGGCTCAGTCGCGCGCCCTGCAGTTGCATCACCTTGTAGGCTTCGTTCAGGGTTTGCAGCAACGAAAAACTGGTACCGCCTCCCACATCGGTGCCCAAGCCCACGTTCACTTTGTGCTTTTCGGCCATTGGCAGGTTGAACAGGCCGCTGCCCAGGAAAAAGTTCGAGGTCGGGCAGAACGCGATGGCCGAACCGGTTTCGGCCAGGCGTGCGCATTCTTCATCGCACAAATGCACGCCGTGGGCGAACACCGACCGCTCGCCGAGCAGTTGGTAGTGGTCGTAGACGTCCAGATAACCTTTGCGATCAGGGAACAGCTCCTTGACCCATTGCACTTCCTGCAGGTTTTCACTGATGTGAGTCTGCATGTACAGGTCCGGATATTCGCCCAGCAATTGGCCCGCCAGGGCCAGTTGTTCCGGCGTGCTGGTGGGGGCGAAGCGTGGGGTCACGGCGTAATGCAGGCGGCCCTTGCCGTGCCAACGCTCGATCAGCGCCTTGCTCTGGGTGTAGCCGGATTCGGCGGTATCGGTCAGGTAGTCCGGGGCGTTGCGATCCATCATGACTTTGCCGGCGATCATGCGCAGGTCGAGTTTCTGGGCCACTTCGAAAAACGCGTCAACCGATTGCGGGTGCACACTGCCGAACACCAGGGCTGTGGTGGTGCCATTGCGCAGCAGTTCCTTGACGAAAATATCGGCCACGGCGTCGGCGTGGGCCTTGTCGGCGAACTGGCTTTCGCAGGGGAAGGTGTAGGTGTTGAGCCAGTCCAGCAATTGCTCGCCGTAGGCGCCTACCATGCCGGTCTGCGGCAGGTGGATGTGGGTGTCGATGAAGCCGGGGGTGATCAGTGCATCTTGGTAATGGGTGATCTCGATCTCCGCCGCCAGGGTTGGCAGCAGGTCGCTGGCGTGGCCGATGGCGCTGATCTGGCCGTTTTCCACCACCAGCAAACCGTCCTCGAAATATTCATAAGACGCTTCGATGCCAACATCGGCGGGGTCGGCGAGGCTGTGGAGCAGGGCGGCGCGGTAGGCTTTGCGTGTCAGGGGCATGGGAACATCTCAAGCATGAATTAACGAATGGCCTGGCTGCGGCGTGAGGCCGGCAGCAGTTTGGCAATGGGTTCGGCGCGTGCGGTGTGCTGGCCGAAATCCGCGTTATAGGTGGCGATGATTTCGCCGGCGATGGAGATGGCGATTTCCACAGGCAACTTGCCTTTGACTTCGCTGATGCCCATCGGGCAACGCATGCGTTGCAAGGTGCTGCTGTCGAAGCCGCGATCACGCAGGCGATGTTCAAACTTGACCCGTTTGGTCTTCGAGCCGATCAGGCCGAAGTAGGCAAAGTCGTTGCGCTTGAGGATCGCGGCGCTCAACGCCAGGTCGAGCTGGTGGTTGTGAGTCATGACGATGCAGTAACTGCCGGCGGGCAGTTCGTCGACTTCATCCAGCGGGTCTTCGGCAACAATTTTGCGCACGCCTTGAGGGACCTGCTCGGGGAATTCGGCTTCCCGAGCGTCGATCCAGCGCACCTTGCAGGGCAGCCCGGCCAGCAGCGGCACCAGGGCGCGGCCGACATGGCCGGCGCCGAACACGGCGATCTGCGCTTGCACCTGGCCCATGGGTTCGAACAACAGCACGGTCACGCCGCCGCAGCACTGCCCCAGGCTGGCGCCGAGGCTGAAGCGCTCCAGATGGGTGCCCTGCTGGCCGCTGGCGAGCATTTGCCGGGCAAGCTCCATGGCCTTGTATTCCAAGTGTCCGCCACCGATGGTGTCGAATGTCTGGCTGGCGCTGATGACCATCTTCGAACCGGCGTTGCGCGGGGTCGAGCCGAGCTCTTCGATGATCGTCACCAGCACGCAGGGTTCGCCGCGGGTTTGCAGGTCGGCGAGGGCGCTGATCCAGTTGTACATAATTCACCTCAACATTTCTGTTGTCTGTTCGGGCCTCATCGAGAGCAGGCTCGCTCCCACATTGGATCTGTGTTCATAACCCCCTGTGGGAGCGAGCCTGCTAGCGATTGACCGCGCCGCGGTCTTAGAGCGAAGCCAACTCGGTTTCAGCTTCGACAGCTTCCACTGCCCTCAACCCTCGCATCTGCTCACACCCCCACAACACCCGCTCCGGTGTCGCCGGGGCGTCGATTTTCGGCTGGTGTTTGTAATCCCCCAGGCTCGCCACGGCGTCCTTGATGGCGCACCACGCGGCGATGCCGAGCATGAACGGTGGCTCGCCCACGGCCTTGGAATGGAACACCGTGTCTTCGGGGTTCTTGCGGTTTTCCACCAGCCTGACCCGCAGATCCAGCGGCATGTCGGCCACGGCCGGGATCTTGTAGCTGGCGGGGCCGCAGGTCTCAAGCTTGCCCTTGTCGTTCCACACCAGTTCCTCCATGGTCAGCCAGCCCATGCCCTGGATAAATCCGCCCTCGACCTGGCCGATGTCGATGGCCGGGTTCAGCGAGGCGCCGACGTCGTGAAGGATGTCGGTGCGCAGCATCTTGTATTCGCCAGTGAGGGTATCGACGATGACCTCGGCACACGCCGCGCCATAGGCGTAGTAGTAGAACGGCCGGCCACGGGCCTGACTGCGGTCGTAGTAAATTTTCGGGGTCTTGTAGAAGCCGGTGCTCGACAGCGAAACCTGGGCAAAATACGCCTGCTGGATCAACGCCTCGAACGTCAGGATATGATCGCGCACCCGCACATGGCCGTTGTGGAATTGCACGTCTTCTTCGCTGACCTTGTATTGCCGCGCCGCGAACTCGACCAAGCGCTGCTTGATGATTTCGGCGGCATTTTGCGCAGCCTTGCCGTTCAGGTCGGCGCCGCTGGAGGCGGCGGTTGGCGAGGTGTTCGGCACCTTGTCGGTGTTGGTCGCGGTGATGTGCACCCGGTCCATTTCCACCTGGAACACCTCGGCCACGACTTGGGCGACTTTGGTGTTCAGGCCTTGGCCCATTTCGGTGCCGCCATGGTTCAGGTGGATGCTGCCATCGGTGTAGACGTGGATCAAGGCACCTGCCTGGTTGAGGAAACTGGCGGTGAACGAAATGCCGAATTTCACCGGTGTCAGTGCCAGGCCCTTTTTCAGGATCGGGCTATTGGCGTTGTAGCAGCGGATCGCTTCGCGGCGCTCGGCGTACTGGCTGCTTTCTTCAAGTTCCGCGGTCATTTCCTCGAGCATGTTGTGCTCGACGGTCTGGTAGTAGTGGGTGACGTTGCGCTCGGTCTTGCCGTAGTAGTTGGCCTTGCGCACCGCCAGCGGATCAAGCCCCAAGTGCCGGGCGATGGCGTCCATCACCTCTTCGATGGCGACCATGCCTTGCGGTCCGCCGAAACCACGATAAGCAGTGTTCGACGCGGTATTGGTCTTGCAGCGGTGGCCGTTGATGGTCGCATCGCCCAGGTAGTAGGCGTTGTCGGCGTGGAACATCGCCCGGTCGACAATCGAGGCCGACAGGTCCGGCGAGCAACCGCAGTTGCCGGCCAGTTCCAGGGCGATGCCGTGCAGGCGCCCGGTGCTGTCGAAGCCCACGTCGTATTCGATGTAGAAGGGGTGGCGCTTACCGGTCATCAGCATGTCTTCGACCCGAGGCAGGCGCATCTTGGTTGGCTGGCCGGTGAGGTGCGCGATGACTGCGCACAGGCACGCCGGGCTGGCGGCCTGGGTTTCCTTGCCGCCGAACCCGCCACCCATGCGGCGCATGTCTACCACGACCTTATTCATCGACACGCCCAGCACTTCGGCCACCAGTTTTTGCACTTCGGTGGGGTTCTGGGTCGAGCTGTAGACGATCATGCCGCCGTCTTCGGTGGGCATTACCGAGGAAATCTGGGTTTCCAGGTAGAAATGTTCCTGGCCACCGATGTGCAGTGAACCCTGGATGCGATGCTCGGCGCTCGCCAGTGCCGTGGCCGAATCACCGCGCCGGTGGGTGTGGCTGTCGAGCACGAAATGCCGTTTGCGCAGGGCTTGGACCACGTCCAGCACCGGTTCCAGATCCTCATATTCGACGATGGCCGCCATCGCTGCCTTGCGTGCGGTTTCCAGGTCTTTGGCGGCGACGGCCAGCACCGGTTGGCCGACGAACTGCACATCGTCGATGGCCAACAGCGGATCACCCGGCAGCAGCGGGCCGATGTCCTTGAGGCCCGGCACGTCTTCATGGGTGATGGCGATGCGCACGCCTTCGAAGGCATAGCAAGGCGCCGTGTCGATGCGGATGATTCGGGCGTGGGCGCGGTCCGACAGCCGGGCGTACACGTGCAACTGGTTGGGAAATTCCAGGCGATCATCGATGTACTGGGCTTCGCCGGACACATGCTTGGCGGCGCTGTCATGCTTGACGCTGCGGCCCACGCCGGTGGTCAGGTCGCGGGCGAACAGCTCGGCCAGTTCGGCTTGAGTCTTCTCTACGGTGTGATGGTTAGACATAAGCGGTCACCCGAGTCTCGATGTGCGGCGTTTGCAATTCGATGAAGTATTTGCGCAACAGGTTGCGGGCGCTGAGTAGGCGGTATTCCTTGCTGGCGCGAAAGTCCGACAATGGCGTGAAGTCTTCGGCCAGGGCGGCGCAGGCGCGTTCGACCGTGCCGTCGTTCCACGGGGCGCCGATCAAGGTGGCTTCACAATGCTTGGCGCGTTTGGGCGTCGCGGCCATGCCGCCGAAGGCCACGCGGGCGTCGCGGACCACGCCGTTGTCGATCCGCAGGTTGAACGCCGCGCATACGGCGCAAATGTCATCGTCCAGACGCTTGGAGACCTTATAAGCGCGGAATGCCTGCTCGGCGCTGGCCCGGGGCACGATGATTTTTTCGATGAACTCGCTTTCCTGGCGGGCGGTGACCCGGTAGTCGATGAAGTAGTCTTCCAGCGCCAGGGTGCGGCGGCTCTGGCCCTTGCACAGCACGATCTGCGCGCCGAGGGCGATCAGCAGGGGCGGGGAGTCGCCAATCGGCGAGGCGTTGCCAATGTTACCGCCCAGGGTGCCCTGGTTGCGGATCTGCAGTGAGGCGAAGCGCTGGAGCAGTTCGCCGAAGTCGGGGTATTCGGCCTGCAAGGCCTCGTAGCAATCAGAGAGCGCGGTGGCGGCGCCGATCTCCAGGCGATCATCAAAGCGTTCGATGCGCTTGAGTTCGGCCACGTTGCCCACGTAGATCATCACCGGCAGGGTGCGGTGCAACTGAGTGACTTCCAGCGCCAGGTCGGTGCCGCCGGCCAGCAGGCGTGCCTGGGGATAAGCGTCGTAGAGGTCGGCCAGGTCGGCCACGGTCAGCGGCACCAGGCAGCGCTTGTCGCCGCTGTTGAGTTCGCCGGTTTGCGTGGGCGCGATGGCTTTGAGGCGAACAATGGTCTCGGCCTCGCGGGCGTCGAATTGGTCCGGCTGTTTACCGCAGCAGACCTGCTCGGCCGCGGCCAGGATCGGCCGGTAGCCGGTGCAGCGGCACAGGTTGCCGGCCAAGGCTTCGTGGGCCTTGTGGGCGTCGGGTTGCTCACTGTTCTTTTGCAGGGCAAACAGCGACATGACGAAGCCTGGTGTGCAGAAGCCGCATTGCGAACCGTGGCAATCGACCATTGCTTGCTGGACGCTGTGCAACTGGCCCTGGTGCTTGAGGTCTTCGACGCTGATCAGTTGCTTGCCGTGCAGGGACGAGACGAAGGTCAGGCACGAATTGAGGCTGCGATAGCGAATGCGTTCGCGGCCGTTCTCGTCCGTGTGCAATTGGCCCACCACCACGGTGCACGCGCCGCAGTCGCCGCTGGCGCAGCCTTCTTTGGTACCGGACTTACCGACGTGCTCGCGCAAGTAGTTGAGCACGGTCAGGTTCGGGTCCAGGGCGTGCTCGCTACGGAGTTCCTGGTTGAGTAAAAACTGGATCACGGAAGGCCTCGCAGACTCATTGTTGTTGTATCGACGTGAGCTGAATTTAGCAGTTCTGACTTTTCGGTCAATGATTTTCTGACTTAAAGGTCAGGAAAATCCGTTTTGTGGGTGAACACCGAATCTGTAGGCACTGGAGAACCCTGTGGAGCCGAGCTTGCTCGCGATGACGGCGGTACATTCAGTATGGATGCAAGCTGACATACCGCTATCGCGAACAAGCTCGGCTCCCACAGGGTTCCTTTCAGGGCGAACGCCCTGCTTTTTTGCTTATATCGTGCCAAAAACCCGGTACAGGCCCTGCGCCATGACGTATTGAGTGCGCTACACTGCGCCGCTTGTGCAAATCGAAGAGTTTGAAGGACAACCATGACGTTCAAGGCCCCGGACAGCCTCGCCGAGCAAATCGCCCATCATCTTGCCGAGCGCATCATTCGTGGCGAAATGAAGCCGGGGGAGCGCATCCAGGAGCAGAAGGTCACTCTGGCGCTCAACGTCAGCCGCGGCTCGGTCCGCGAGGCCCTGCTGATTCTGGAGCGGCGTCATCTGATCGCCATCCTGCCGCGCCGTGGCGCCCACGTCACCGAACTCACCGAACATAATGTGCGCAGCCTCTGTACGCTGATGAGCGAGCTGTACATTCTGCTGGGCAATGCCGTGGCCCATGGCTGGCAGGACTCGGCCGACATGGTGCCGTTCCTGCAGATCCAGCAGCGCCTCAAGGACGCCTTCGAGCGCCAGGACATCCGCACCTTCGTCGATGAAAGCTTCAGCGTGATGCGCGCCGCTTACCCCTTTGCCAATAACCCCTACTTGCAGGAAACCGTCGAGAACCTGCAACCGGCCATGAGCCGTGCCTATTTCCTGGCCCTGGAACAGCGCAAGGCCGAAATGAGCGAGTTCCTCGACCTGTTTCAGCGCTTGCTCGTTGCCGTGCTGGCCCGTGATTTTCCGCAGATCCGCATTGTGCTGGCGGCCTATGCCCAGCGCAGTTGCGATCTGGTGGTTTCTGCCCTGACGAAGGCCTGAACGTGCGGCTCAAGTGCATCAAGCTGGCGGGGTTCAAATCCTTCGTCGACCCGACCACGGTGAACTTCCCCAGTAACATGTCGGCGGTGGTCGGGCCCAATGGTTGCGGCAAATCGAACATCATCGATGCTGTGCGCTGGGTGATGGGCGAGAGCTCGGCCAAGAACCTTCGCGGCGAGTCGATGACCGACGTCATCTTCAACGGTTCCACCAGCCGCAAACCGGTGAGCCAGGCGAGCATCGAGCTGGTGTTCGACAACTCCGATGGCACCCTGGTCGGCGAGTACGCGGCCTATGCGGAAATCTCCATTCGCCGCAAAGTGACCCGCGACAGCCAGAACAGCTATTTCCTCAACGGCACCAAATGTCGGCGTCGCGACATCACCGATATTTTCCTTGGCACCGGCCTGGGCCCGCGCAGCTACTCGATCATCGAGCAGGGCATGATCTCCAAGCTGATCGAGGCCAAGCCCGAAGATCTGCGTAACTTCATTGAAGAAGCCGCAGGCATCTCCAAATACAAGGAACGGCGGCGCGAGACCGAAAACCGCATTCGCCGCACCCACGAAAACCTCGCTCGCCTGACCGACCTGCGCGATGAACTCGAGCGTCAGCTCGAGCGTCTGCACCGTCAGGCCGAGGCCGCCAAGAAGTATCAGGAATACAAGGGCGAGGAGCGCCAGCTCAAGGCCCAGTTGTCGGCCCTGCGCTGGCAGGCGTTGAACGAGCAGGTTGGCCAGCGTGAGGCGGTCATCGGCAACCAGGAAGTCAGCTTCGAAGCCCTGGTGGCCGAGCAACGCAACGCCGATGCCGCCATCGAGCGCCTGCGGGACGGGCACCACGACCTGTCCGAACGCTTCAACCTGGTGCAAGGGCGCTTCTATTCGGTGGGCGGCGACATCGCCCGGGTCGAACAAAGCATCCAGCATGGCCAGCAACGGCTGCGTCAGTTGCAGGATGATTTGAAGGAAGCCGAACGGGCACGCCTGGAAACCGAATCCCACCTGGGCCACGATCGGACTTTGCTGCTGACCCTCGGCGAAGAACTGGACAGGCTCACGCCGGAACAGGAACTCACCAGCGCCGCCGCCGAAGAGGCCGCCGCCGCCCTGGAAGAAGCCGAGCTGACCATGCACGGCTGGCAGGAGCAGTGGGACAGTTTCAACCTGACCTCTGCCGAGCCGCGGCGTCAGGCTGAGGTCCAGCAGTCGCGTATCCAGCAGTTGGACACCAGCATGGAGCGCCTGGCCGAGCGTCAGCGCCGCCTGGCCGAAGAACGAGCCTTGCTCGCGGCGGACCCGGAAGATGCAGCGATCCTTGATCTGGGCGAACAACTGGCCGCCAGCGAAGCCACCCTCGAAGACTTGCAGGCCAGCGAAGACGCCCAGGTCGAACGGCTTGAGCAACTGCGCCAGGCCTTGCAATTGGCCTTGCAAAACCAGCAGCAGGCCCAGGGCGAGTTGCAGCGGCTCAACGGGCGCCTTGCTTCACTGGAGGCTTTGCAGCAAGCCGCGCTCGACCCGGGCACCGGCACCGCCGAATGGCTGCGCGACCAGCATCTGGCCGAGCGTCCGCGCCTGGCCGAAGGCCTGAAGGTCGATGCCGGTTGGGAGTTGGCAGTGGAAACCGTGCTGGGTGCCGATCTGCAAGCGGTGCTGGTGGATGACTTCGGCGGCTTCGACCTGTCGGGTTTCACCCAGGGCGATCTGCGCTTGCTCAGCCCGGTCGGCGACGGTGTGCGCGTGCCCGGCAGCTTGCTGGACAAAGTTGAGGCCAAGGTCGATCTGTCGCCCTGGCTGGGGCAGGTCAAGCCGGTGGAAAACCTGGAACAGGCGTTGGCCCTGCGCGGGCAACTGGCGCCTGCTGAGAGCCTGATCAGCCGTGACGGGTATTGGGTCGGTCGGCATTTTCTGCGGGTGCGCCGGGCCAGTGAAGCCGAAAGCGGCATGCTCGCCCGGGGCCAGGAAATCCAGCGCCTGAGTGCTGAGCGTGAAGAGCGCGAGGCCAGTGTCGAAGCCCTGGAAACCGAACTGCAAAACCTGCGAGCGCAACAGCGTCAACAGGAAAACGGCCGCGAGCATCTGCGTCGATTGCTGCAGGACGAAGCGCGCCAGCAGGGCGAACTCAAGGCTCAGTTGTCGGCCGGCAAGGCCAAGGTCGAACAATTGGCCCTGCGCCGCACCCGCCTCGAAGAAGAGATCGCCGAACTGGGCGAGCAACGGGCGCTGGAACATGAACAGATCGGCGAGGCGCGCCTGCAATTGCAGGAAGCCCTCGATGCCATGGCGCTGGATACCGAGCAGCGCGAGCTGTTGCTGGCCCAGCGCGACAGCCTGCGTGAACGCCTCGACCGGGTGCGCCAGGAAGCGCGTCAGCATAAAGACCATGCCCATCAGTTGGCGGTGCGCCTGGGCTCGCTCAAGGCCCAGTACGATTCCACGCGCCAGGCCCTCGAACGGCTGGAAATGCAGTCCGAACGCCTGACCGAAAAGCGCGAGCAGTTGAGCCTCAATCTGGAGGAGGGCGAAGCCCCGTTGGAGGAGCTGCGCCTCAAGCTTGAAGAGTTGCTCGACAAGCGCATGAGCGTCGACGAAGAACTCAAGACTGCGCAAATTGCCCTGGAAGATGCCGACCGTGAACTGCGCGATGCCGAGAAGCGCCGCAGCCAGGCCGAGCAGCAATCCCAGCTGATCCGCGGCCAGATGGAACAGCAACGCATGGAATGGCAAGCCCTGACAGTGCGGCGCAAAGCCCTGCAGGACCAACTGCTGGAAGACGGCTACGACCTCAACGGCGTGCTCGCCACCTTGGTGGCCGGGGCCAATGAGAAAGACGCCGAGGAGGAGCTGGAACGCATCGCCGTGCGCATCCAGCGCCTGGGTGCCATCAACCTGGCAGCCATTGACGAGTACCAGCAGCAGTCCGAGCGCAAGCGCTACCTGGATGCCCAGAATGACGACCTGGTGGAAGCGCTGGAGACCCTGGAAAACGTCATCCGCAAGATCGACAAGGAAACCCGCAATCGCTTCAAGGATACCTTTGATCAGATCAACGGCGGTTTGCAGGCACTTTTCCCGAAAGTTTTCGGTGGCGGCAGCGCCTATTTGGAACTGACCGGCGAAGATTTACTCGATACAGGGGTGACAATCATGGCGCGTCCTCCTGGCAAGAAGAACAGCACCATCCATTTGCTCTCCGGTGGCGAAAAGGCGCTGACCGCCCTGGCCCTGGTATTTGCCATTTTCAAATTGAATCCGGCGCCGTTCTGCATGCTCGATGAGGTCGATGCACCGCTGGACGACGCTAACGTGGGTCGTTACGCACGGCTGGTAAAAGAGATGTCTGAAACGGTGCAGTTCATCTACATCACTCACAACAAGATCGCCATGGAAATGGCCGATCAGTTGATGGGCGTAACCATGCATGAGCCGGGTTGCTCACGACTGGTGGCGGTGGATGTGGAGGAGGCCATGGCGATGGTGGATGCTTGAAACACTGGTTGTAGGGCATCTACTCAGGATGATGTAGGTCTTTTTTACCCTTGAGGCTTGTTGTGCAATTCACAGATTGGCACAAGCCTATGCGACAGACGGTGTAAAGTTATCTTTGGTCGTGCTAGTTTAATGTCAATTTTTCGTATGCGTGGGCAAAACGCCATTCAGAACATAGAGTTGGCGCCACGTTTTAAAGCGGTTTGCAAATAGCTAAACCCCTTATTTTTCAGCATTTTTATAGAGGCACGGGATTACATGGAAATCGGTCTGCGCGAGTGGCTGATCGTCATCGGCATCATAGTCATTGCCGGTATTCTTTTCGACGGCTGGCGCCGCATGCGCGGTGGCAAGGGGAAACTGAAGTTTCGCCTTGATCGCAGCCTGTCGAACCTGCCGGACGATGAGGGCAATGCCGAGTTACTGGGCCCGCCTCGGGTGCTGGATACCCATAAGGAGCCGCAACTGGATGAGCACGACCTGCCATCGATGAGCGCCCCGGCGCGTGAGCCGCGTGAGTCGGGTTCCAAGCGCGGCAAGCGCAACAGCGAGCCGTCCCAGGGTGACCTGAACCTCAACTTGGACCTGGACGGTGGCCCGAGCTTCAGCAGCCGTGACGACTTCCCGGACGAGAGCAAACCCTCGAGCAGCGACAGAGATCAGGCCCAGGCCGAAGAAGTGCTGGTGATCAGCGTGATCTGCCGCGACCCGGCCGGCTTCAAGGGCCCGGCGCTGTTGCAGAACATCCTGGAAAGCGGCCTGCGATTTGGCGAGATGGACATTTTCCACCGTCATGAAAGCATGGCCGGTAACGGCGAGGTGCTGTTCTCCATGGCCAACGCGGTCAAGCCTGGCGTGTTCGACCTGGACGACATCGACCACTTCAGCACGCCGGCGGTGAGCTTCTTCCTCGGCCTGCCAGGCCCGCGTCATCCCAAGCAGGCCTTCGATGTGATGGTGGCCGCGGCTCGCAAGCTGTCCCAGGAACTCAACGGCGAATTGAAGGATGACCAGCGCAGCGTACTGACTGCCCAGACCATTGAGCATTACCGCCAGCGCATCGTCGAATTCGAACGTCGGGCGCTGACCCAGAAGCGCTGAAGCGCAAGATCGCGCGTCCCTGTAGAAGCTGCCGCAGGCTGCGATCTTTCCACTGCCGCTTGAGTCCCAAGCGGAAGATCAAGATCAAAAGATCGCAGGCTTCGCCGGCTCCTACAGGCGATCGAAGTATTGAGAATGAGCAGCCTCGGCTGCTCTTTTGCTTTATGAGAGAACACCCATGAATGCTGTCGAAACCCGCATCCAACAGCTACGCACAGAGCTGGACCAGCACAACTACCGCTACCACGTCCTCGATGAACCGAGCATCCCGGACGCCGAGTACGACCGCCTGTTCCACGAACTCAAGGCGTTGGAAGAGCAGCACCCGGAGTTGGTGACCAGCGATTCCCCGACCCAACGGGTCGGCAGCGTGGCGTTGTCGGCGTTCAGTCAGGTGCGTCACGAGATCCCCATGCTCAGCCTGGGCAACGCCTTCGACGAAACCACGATGCGCGAATTCGACCGTCGCGTGACCGAAGGTCTCGACCTGCCTACGGGCGATCTGTTGGGCGATGGCGCGGCGGTGGAATACAGCTGCGAGCCGAAGCTCGACGGCCTGGCGGTCAGTCTGCTGTATCAGGATGGCATGCTGGTGCGCGGTGCCACCCGCGGTGACGGCACAACGGGTGAAGACATCAGTGTCAACGTGCGCACCGTGCGCAACATCCCCCTCAAGCTGCAGGGCAGCGGTTGGCCGCCGGTGCTGGAAGTGCGCGGCGAGGTGTACATGTCCAAGGCCGGTTTCGAGCGCCTCAACGCCACGCAACTGGAAGCGGGCGGCAAGACCTTCGCCAACCCGCGTAATGCGGCGGCGGGCAGTTTGCGCCAGTTGGACTCTCGTATCACTGCCAACCGTCCTCTGGAATTCTGCTGCTATGGCATCGGCCAGGTGACGGCGGACATTGCCGATACCCACGTTGGCAATCTCAAGCAACTCAAGGCCTGGGGCATGCCCATCAGCCGCGAATTGAAGCTGGCCCACGGCATCGACGAATGCCTGGATTACTACCGCGACATCGGCGAACGACGCAATGCGTTGCCCTATGAAATCGACGGTGTGGTGTTCAAGGTCAACAGCATTGCCTCCCAGCGCGAGCTGGGTTTCCGCGCCCGAGAGCCGCGCTGGGCGATTGCCCATAAATTCCCGGCCACTGAAGAACTCACAGAGCTGTTGGACGTAGAATTCCAGGTCGGTCGCACCGGGGCTGTCACGCCCGTCGCGCGGCTCAAACCGGTCAAGGTCGCCGGTGTGACCGTGGCCAACGCTACGCTGCACAACATGGACGAAGTGGCGCGCCTGGGGCTGATGATCGGCGATACGGTGATTATCCGTCGCGCCGGGGATGTGATCCCGCAGGTGGTGCAGGTGATCACCGAGCGCCGGCCGGAGAATGCCCGGCCCGTGGAAATCCCCCAACAATGCCCGGTCTGCGGTTCCCATGTGGAGCGCACGCAGCTGATCAAGCGCAGCAAGGGTCGAGAGACCATCAGCGAAGGCGCGGTGTACCGCTGCGTCGGGCGCCTGGCCTGTGGGGCGCAGCTCAAGCAGGCGATCATCCACTTCGTGTCGCGCCGGGCCATGGACATTGAAGGTCTGGGCGAGAAGAGCGTCGAACAACTGGTGGACGAAGGCCTGGTGGGTTCACCTGCCGACCTGTATGCCCTGACCTTCGAGCAAGTGGTCGACCTGGAAGGCTTCGCCGAACTGTCGAGCAAGAACCTGCTGGCGGCCATTGTCGACAGCAAAAAACCGAGCCTGGCGCGCTTCATCTACGCCCTCGGTATTCCGGATGTGGGCGAGGAAACCGCCAAGGTCCTGGCGCGTTCCCTCGGTTCGCTGGAGCGTGTGCAGGCGGCCTTGCCTCAGGTGCTCACGTACTTGCCGGACGTGGGCCTGGAAGTGGCCCACGAGATCCACAGCTTCTTCGAAGACCCGCACAACCGCCAGGTAATCAAGGACCTGCTGCGCCATGGCCTCGATATTCAGGGCCAGGGTGAGCTGGGCGCCGAGTTCTGCGCCAGCACCACCCTGGGTGGTTTCCTCGACAAGCTGCACATCCCCTCGGTCGGCCCGGGCGGGGCGCAGAAACTGGCGGACAAGTTTGGCTCACTTGAAGCGGTCATGAACGCCGACTGGCTGGACATGCGTCAGGCGCTACCGGAAAAACAGGCCAACGCTGTGCGGGAATTTTTCGCCATCGTCGCTCATCGCCAGCAGGCCGAAGCCGCTGAGAAACAATTGCAAGATTTCGGCATGCACTGGCAGAGCGAGAAAAAAGTCGTCGAAGGCCTGCCTGAGGCGGGTCACACGTGGGTGCTGACCGGTTCTCTGGAGCTGATGAGTCGCGATGTCGCCAAGGACAAATTGGAGAGCCTGGGGGCCAAGGTCGCAGGTTCCGTGTCGGCGAAAACCCATTGCGTGGTGGCCGGGCCGGGCGCGGGCTCGAAGCTGACCAAGGCCAACGAACTGGGGCTCAAGGTGTTGGACGAAGAGGCGTTCGTGGCGTTTCTCGGCCAGCACGGTATCGAGGTCTGAGACGGTGATCGTTCCCACGCTCCGCGTCCGCTTTGCAAGTGACGCAGAGCGTGGGAACGATCATGTGCGCAGGAGGATCTAGTCTTTCAGGCTCCAGGAGATCGCCATGTACCGCTTCTTCGAACAACTGAGTTCACGCATCGCCGCACCTTTCATGGGCGATCGCTCGCGTAACAGCAAGATCTGGCCGTGTCGCTGCGGCCAGTCCTTGTTTTTTCGCAACAGCCAATGCCTGGCCTGCCTGGCGGCGCTGGGCTATCAGCCAGAGCAGAGTCGCCTGTCGTCCCTGCAACCCGGCGAGCAACCCGACACCTGGACGCTGGATGCCGACCCGCAGGCCGGGCTGTTTCGGCGCTGCGCCAACCTCGATACGCCGGCGGCCTGCAACTGGCTGTTGCCGGCCAATGGGCACGATACCCTGTGCATCGCCTGCAGCCTGAACCGCACCATTCCAGATCTGTCGATCCCGGAAAACCCTGAGCGCTGGCGCAAAGTCGAGACCGCCAAGCGCCGTCTGGTGGCGCAACTGATTACCCTCGGTTTGCGGGTCATTCCAAAAACCATCGATGAAAATCAGGGCCTGGCCTTCGATTTCATCGGTGTCGATCCCAACGGCACTCCGCCGACCACCGGCCACGCCAGTGGGTTGGTCACCCTCGACATCAAAGAGGCTGACGATGTCCATCGCGAATACATACGCCAGCAGATGCGCGAGCCGTATCGCACCTTGCTTGGGCATTTTCGTCATGAAGTGGGGCACTACTACTGGGATCGGCTGATCGCCAACAGCCACTGGCTCGAGGCCTTTCGCGAGCAGTTCGGCGACGAGCGCGCCAGCTATTCTGAAGCCTTGGAGCGGCACTACCAGCAAGGGGCGCCGTTGGACTGGCAAACCCATTACGTCAGCGCCTACGCCACCATGCATCCTTGGGAAGACTGGGCCGAAACCTGGGCCCATTACC
Organism: Pseudomonas sp. LBUM1664; assembly: GCF_059695895.1. NCBI lineage: Bacteria > Pseudomonadati > Pseudomonadota > Gammaproteobacteria > Pseudomonadales > Pseudomonadaceae > Pseudomonas > Pseudomonas sp. LBUM1664. The sequence continues at coordinate 2,115,443 of NZ_CP166791.1, forward strand.
TGCACATGATGGACGCGGTGGACACGGCGCTGGGCTTCGGCATGAGCGCCCGGGAAATGGATTTCGACTACCAGCCGTTCCCGCCCGAGACCTTATACGACCCCGAGCACACCGGCGGCGTGGCCTTTCTGTCATTCGTCAACGCCTGGATCGAACTGGCCGGCATGCTCAACGAATTGTCCCGCAGCATGGGTCAGCCGGATTTCTACCCGTTCGTCGTACCGGCTGCCGTCATCACCAAGCTGCATTTCATCCATCTGGTGATCCAGGAAGAAGGCGGCCGGGCGGATGAGGTTTTGTTGTAGCTTTGCTCCCCCAGCAAATGCTTGCATTGCCTGGTTTCGATAAGAGGCTGGGCGAAGTTAAAGTGATGCGATTTGTTTTGATAATGGTTTTATATTCGAGCTTTCTTCTAGCATAGAGCCGCCATGGATGATGGCTATATTTATTATGGAAGATGCTATGAAAAATGATGAGATGGACAACGCGACGACAATTCCCAATGCACCCCGCAGGCTTTCCCAGGCCGGACAAAGTCGATACACCATTATATTGGCTTGGCAAATCTCGGATAATGTCCGACCCGAGCAGGTTGCGGCTCACACGTTCAAAGTGACTGCAGTGGTAACGGGGCAGGTGCAGTTTGTCCCTGCAACCACAGTGCGCCCGGACAGCCTTGGTTGGTACCGGCATGAGATAGGCGTCAGCGGGGGCGCTCGACCTGTATCTTTCAATGTTCAAGTTCGGGCTCAGGCACTCAATGGCGAGTATGGGCCGTTTTGCCCGGTGGTAGTCTGTAATACCTCATCGTGACCGGCCATTTAACATTGGCAATGATTCAAGGCCGTAGTGGGTCATAAGTCATTGTTTGAAAGATTCAATCTATTACGACTTCACGACAGGTTCCTGTGAGCGAGCCTGCTCGCGATGGCGGTAGGTCCGCCAGCATCAATGTCGTTAAGCCGCCGTCACTGCGAGCAAGCTTTGCCCCCACAGCAAGTGCTTGAACATCTTCAGTTTTTTTATCCGGCGCGAACGGTTGTATCTTCTCGTCAGATAGGTACAATGGCGCGGCTCGCCGTCAGGTGAGCGTCGTTATGGTGACCCCATCGGTCCCCCCGCAACGATTACCCGTGAACCTGGTCAGATCCGGAAGGAAGCAGCCACAGCGGGAACATTGTGTGCCGGGGTGTGGCTGGTGGGGTTGCCTCCATAACGCCCAGGCCTTCGTTCGCAAGGTTTGCCAAATTCCTAATATTTCTTTTGTCTACTGATCGATCTCGGTCGGTGTTTTCTGCTGTCCGGATTTTGGCCGGAGCAGGGCCATCGAATACCAAAAAGAGGAGCCCGGTCTGTCATCGACAGACCGGGCTCCTCTTTTTAACGACTGCTCGCCATTCACCGATCAGTATTGAGTCTTCACATACTCAGCAATCGGCTCATGCAGCAGGTCTTGCGGATGGTCACCGCCAAACGTGGCCCATTTGCTTTTGCCAGACAGAATCGTAGACCCCAGCGGTTCCGCTCCCGTCGGACCATAAATGGCTAGCTTCACCTCAATCTTGTCGGGAATGCCCGACCATTCTGTGGCGCGATCTTCCCAATGGAGGATTTCTGGGATGACGTAATAGCCGGCAGGGCTTTGTTGTCTCAGGCAGACCAGTTCACGGCACGAGTCCACTACCGTCACGTGGTTGGCGTAATGAGAGAAAGCCGTTTTAACGGCGGCGGCCGTCATGTCACCCGATGCTGGGTAGGGTGTTGTTTCATAACGACCGTCGAGCGGCGTGGCGATGGCGACCGGCATTTGCCGATCAAGCTTTGCCAGGTGGGTGGATACATCCTGTTGTGTATATTTGGCGGTACAGCCGGTGGCGAGTATCGAAACAAGAATGATCGAGAGTTTATGCACGGTATGCCCTTTGGAATTCTATTGGCGTCAGCGATAGCAGGCATCAGCTAGATGCAGGATCAGCGCGCTGATAGTCGGGGCTCGCGTCATTCGATGTCAACGTGACATTGTTTGTATCGCGTATGGAATCCAGGGAAGTGGTGTTGCATTCAGATTGCCAATTGGGCAATTGAAGCCAAAGAGGAGCCAGGTCCGTCGCACATCGACAGACCGGGCTCCTCTTTTTTCATGCCTGCATCAAGGCTTGGACAAGGCCTGGTCAACCGCTGCGATCAGCTTTCCCAGATCCTTCGGGGTGGCTTTGTGTATGACACCGAATAGATACGCCCGCTGTTCGTCTTCATCGGCCAGGTCGGCAAAAAAGGCCTTGAGCTGCACATCCAGCACGGCGGCAAGCAGGGCTAAGGTTTCGATGCTGGGGGTGTAGGTGCCGGTTTCGAAGCGGCTGATGGTTTTGGGGTCAAAACCAGCTTTTTCGCCAAGTTCAGCCTGAGTAAGCCCCGCTACTTTGCGATAGCGTCTGATGGCTGGACCCAAACTTGAAATTTGCATCGCTTAATTCCCATTTATAATCAAGAACTTAACGATAGATTTTCGCATTAGGCAACTGCATGATCCATCACCTTGCTTTGCAAAGTGTGATGTGTTTCGTAGAATCGGCCTTTGGCACGGGCATTTGGTGACCTGGTTCAGAAGACGGGATATTTGAAAGAAAGTGGGCTTTGCGTTCTTGGTGCGACACAAAGCAGAAACCTGAACCTTCAGGTAGCACCGCCAGGGCCCGTGCTCCAGCTTATCTCAAGGTATTTGAGCCTAGTTGAATTTCGCCTGTCCGGAGGCGGTGCAACCGCGCGCGACAATGAGCCATGACTCATGGATGACTGCTTCGATGGATAAGAAGTACCGCAGAGCCGTTGATGCCGCCGCGATTTTTTCCGAAACCGATCTGAGCGGGCGCATTACTTACGTCAACGACCAATTCTGTAACCTTTTTGGCTACCGGCGCGATGAGCTGCTGGGGGCGAACCATCGCCTGCTCAATTCCGGCCAGCACTCTGGCGAGTTCTTCGACACCCTGTGGCGCACCATTGTTCAGGGGCAGATCTGGAAAGGGGAAATCTGCAACCGGGCCAAGGACGGTACGCTGCACTGGGTTGATACAACCCTGGTACCCATGATCGACGATGTGACAGGACAAATCGAACGCTACCTGGCGATTCGCTTTGACGTCAGCGAAAAGCGTCGGCTGCTGCATTCGCTGCAATGGCGGGTCGGGCACGACGTGCTGACCGGGTTGCCCAACCGCACCTACCTGTCCGATCTGCTGGATCAGGCCCTGGAGTTTTCCCGGGTGGAAAATTTGCCCCTGGCGGTGTGCATGCTCGACCTTGATGGCTTCAAGGCCGTCAACGACGGCTATGGCCATGCCAGTGGCGATCGGTTGCTGGTGGAGGTTGCCAGGCGACTGCGCAGCATTGTGCGCGGCGAGGACGTGGTGGCGCGGCTGGCCGGGGATGAGTTCGTGCTGGTGCTGCGTCATGTGCGTGGGATGGAGGAGTTGTATGCGGCGTTGCACCGGGTATTGATCGCCGTTTCCATGCCGTATGCCATTGACGGCAAGGGCATCAAAGTATTCGCCAGCATTGGTGTCACGCTGTTTCCCTGGGACAACGAAGACGCCGAGACCTTGTTGCGCCACGCCGACCAGGCGATGTACGTGGCCAAACAAAGTGGCCGCAATCGTTTTCATTTATTCGATGTGTCCCGGGACAAGGAGGTGCGGGCCACTTATCAAACCGTCGAGCGGGTTCGACAGGCGCTGGCTGGCAACGAGTTGCGGCTGTATTTCCAGCCCAAGGTCAATATGCGCAATGGCATCGTGGTTGGCCTCGAGGCGCTGCTGCGCTGGGAGCATCCGCAACGGGGCCTGATGCCGCCCCGGGAGTTTCTGCCGGTGGTGGAGGAGACCGACCTGATCGTCGAAATCGGCGAGTGGGTCATGGAGCAGGTCTTGATCCAGCTGCAGCAATGGCAACAAACAGGCCAGGGCTGGCCGGTGAGCATCAATATCTCTGCACGACATTTCCAGCGGGCGGACTTCGTCGAGCAGCTACGGCAAGTGCTGGAGCGACACCCGGCGGTGTCGCCGTGCATGCTGGATTTGCAGATCGTTGAATCGGTCGCCGTGGAAAATCTCCAGCACGTCAGCGCGTGCCTTCAGGCGTGCCAGGCTCTGGGCGTGGGATTTTCACTGGGCCGCTTCGGTACTGGCCATTGCTCCCTCAATGACCTCAAGCACCTGCGCACGCAGACCATCAAGATCGACAAGACCTTTGTTCGCGACATACTCGTTGACCGGGACGACCTGGCACTGACCCAGGCAATCATCGGCCTGGCCCGGGCGTTTGGTCGTCAGGTGGTTGCCGAAGGGCTGGACAGTCTCGAACATGGACAGCTCCTGCTACGCCTGGGCTGCGAGGTGGCTCAGGGTTATTTCATCGCCCGACCCATGCCCCCCGAGCAGGTCCCAGGGTGGGTGAGGGGGTTTGTTCCGCCGCCTCAATGGCAGCAGCGGCCAGGCGTTCAGGGAGAGCCCGGGCCATTGGTCGGTGACTCGCTGGCGCCGGTGTAGAGCTGGATGATTGCGTCAATTTCCCCTGACATTTTCATTGCCATCAAGGTGCGCATAATGCGTTGCGCCGGAATCTTTGGGTCATTGCGCACATAACAACTCAGTTCCTGTTCCTGGAGAACAGCCACCTCATGCAGTTGCCGGTCAGCGGTATGCCGTTGGTTGAACCAGTTCAGCGTCCACTGATTGCTCACCGCATAGCGATAGCGGCCGGCCAGCAATTTCGCCAGCACCTGTTCCTGGCTGCGTGCATCGTCGCGCCTCAGGTGGCCGCTGTCGAACAGGGGTTGCAAGGTCGGGTAGGTATAGCTGAGTACGGTGCCGATGGCCTGGTGCGGCAGCATCGCGGGTACCACCGCTGGAGGCGTGTTTTCGATGCCGACGAGCAAGTCACGCTGGAAAAACAGCGGGACACTCCATAGATAATCGCCATCCTTGTCATTCATCCAATCGGGTGTGGTGTAACAGCGCATGTCGATTTCGCCGTGTTTCATTGCGCTGTCCAGTCGGGCGCGGGCCAGGACGTGAAATTGCACCGGCATCCCCACCTGGGTCGCCAGGCTGATCATTATGTCCGGCAGTATGCCCTGGGTCGGGTGGCCTCGTTCGATTTGCACCATGGGCATGCCCCAGCCGTCGGTAATGGCGAAACGCAAGGGTACTTCGTCAGCAAAACAACCAGCACTTAACAACACCAAAGCCCCCATGGCTGAGCGCATAAACTCTCCTGACAGTGCAAAACCGTGTCGACGACCGAGACCTGCGACCTCAGCTTAGTCAGATTAGACGAGCACACTGGATGCAATTTCGCCCCTGCTCCGCTAGCATTAGCCGCTTCTGTTCCTTAGTTGCGACGGTTTTCGATGAGTTATCAGGTTCTTGCACGTAAATGGCGTCCGCGCTCGTTCCGCGAAATGGTCGGCCAGACCCATGTGCTCAAGGCTCTGATCAATGCCTTGGACAGCCAGCGGCTGCACCACGCCTACCTGTTCACCGGTACGCGTGGGGTGGGCAAGACCACCATTGCGCGGATCATCGCCAAGTGCCTGAACTGTGAAACCGGCATTACCTCGACGCCCTGCGGCGAGTGTTCGGTCTGCCGGGAAATCGATGAAGGTCGGTTTGTCGACCTGATCGAGATCGACGCCGCCAGCCGCACCAAGGTCGAAGACACCCGCGAACTGCTCGACAACGTGCAGTACGCCCCGAGCCGTGGGCGCTTCAAGGTCTACCTGATCGACGAAGTGCACATGCTCTCCAGCCATTCCTTCAATGCGCTGCTCAAGACCCTCGAAGAGCCACCGCCCTACGTCAAGTTCATCCTGGCGACCACTGATCCGCAGAAACTTCCCGCAACGATTTTGTCTCGGTGCCTGCAGTTTTCCCTGAAGAACATGACGCCGGAACGGGTCGTCGAGCATCTGACCCACGTGCTAGGCGTCGAGAACGTACCGTTCGAAGACGATGCGCTGTGGCTGCTGGGCCGCGCCGCCGATGGTTCGATGCGTGACGCCATGAGCCTAACCGACCAGGCCATCGCCTTTGGTGAGGGCAAGGTCATGGCCGCCGATGTGCGGGCCATGCTCGGTACCCTCGATCACGGCCAGGTCTATGACGTGTTGCATGCGCTGATCGAAGGTGACGCCAAGGCGTTGCTCGAAGCGGTGCGTCATCTGGCCGAGCAGGGGCCGGACTGGAACGGCGTGCTCTCGGAGATCCTCAACGTGCTGCACCGTGTCGCCATCGCCCAGGCCTTGCCTGACGGCGTCGACAACGGCCATGGCGACCGTGATCGCGTATTGGCCCTGGCCCAGGCGCTGCCGGCCGAAGACGTGCAGTTTTATTACCAGATGGGCCTGATTGGCCGTCGCGACCTGCCCTTGGCGCCAGATCCGCGAGGCGGCTTTGAAATGGTGCTGTTGCGAATGCTCGCGTTCCGACCGGCCGATACGGCGGACGCCCCGAGGCAGACGCTAAAGCCAGTGGGGATCAGCCAGGCCACAGCTGATTCCGCCAAGCCAGTGGCTGCCGCGCCCGTCGTTGCGCCGGCAGTGGCTTCAGCTCCGGTCGCGGTGGCGGAACCGGCCCCGGCGCCCGTCATCGCGCGAGCCGAACCAGCGCCGGAACCGGTCGTCGAGGCATTGCCCGAGCCGGTCGCCGAAGCGGTTATCGACCTGCCCTGGAACGACCCGGTCGAGCCCGAGATCGTTCAGCAGCCTGCCGTGGAGCCGGTGCTGGAAATCATTGCCGAGCAGCCCGAGCTGCCGCCGATGCCGTTGCCAACGCCCGATAGCGTGGTGCTCGATGCGCCCGAGTGGGTCGTGGCCCCAGTGCCTGAGCCGACAGTGGCCGACGTCGATGTCGCCACGCCGGGCGTCGACCTGGACGACGAGCCGCCGCTGGACGAGGATTACATCGAACCGGACACGGATTCGGCCTACAGCTATCTGGACGACCTGGCCAGCGAGCACACCGCCGAGCCGGCACCGGAGCCCGAGCCTGAGCCGGCGGCGATGCCGGCCACCGGGCTGGCCCTGCAATGGTTGGAGCTGTTCCCGAAACTGCCGATTACCGGCATGACCGGCAGCATCGCCGCCAACTGCACGCTGATCTCCGTGGAGGGCGACCACTGGCTGCTGCACCTGGACCCGGCCCACAGTGCGCTGTTCAACGCGACTCAACAGCGCCGCCTCAACGATGCGCTGAACCAGTACCACCAGCGCACGCTGACGCTGAGTATCGAGCTGATCAAGCCCGAGCAGGAGACCCCGGCCCAGGCTGCGTCCCGCCGTCGCGTCAACCGTCAGCGCGAAGCCGAGGAGTCGATCCATGGCGATCCGTTCATCCAGCAAATGATGCAACAGTTCGGTGCTGTGGTCCGTCAAGATACTATCGAACCTGTCGAGGCCCCGGTCACCCAGGGCTCATAACTGTAAGCGCCTGGCCGAATGGGTCGGGCGCGGTGTTTATCCAAGTACTGTCGAGGTGATTCCCATGATGAAAGGTGGCATGGCCGGCCTGATGAAGCAGGCGCAGCAGATGCAGGAAAAAATGGCCAAGATGCAGGAAGAGCTGGCCAACGCCGAAGTCACCGGCAAGTCCGGCGGTGACATGGTGACCGTGGTCATGACCGGTCGCCACGACGTCAAGCGCGTCAGCATCGACCCGAGCGTGGTCGAAGGTCTGAGCGAAGACGACAAGGAAATGCTCGAAGCCCTGTTCGCAGCCGCCGTCAACGACGCGGTGCGCAAGATCGAAGCCAACAGCCAGGACAAAATGTCTGGCATGACCGCCGGCATGCAACTGCCGCCGGGCATGAAACTGCCGTTCTGATTCGCCATCCCGGTCGGGATGGGCTACACACAATGCCAGGCATCGCGCCTGGCATTTTTGTTTCTGGCCGAGAAATGTGGTGTCTGTTCGACTGCTTTCGCGAGCAAGCCCGCTCCCACAATGTATCGAGGTGAGATCAGCATCTGGGTCCGCCACAGTTCCCTGTGGGAGCGGGCTTGCTCGCGAAAGCAGGCACCGCGGTCCAACGGCAAGAACATCGAACGCAACCCCCTTCAAAAAGGTCTGCTCCCTATACATGCCACTCAACGATCAAGGAGAACGCTTCCATGTCTCAAGCATCGACCTCCAATCAGCGCATCGTCCTCGCTTCCCGTCCCATAGGTGCACCTACTTCGGACAATTTCCGTCTTGAGCAGGTGGCGCTGCCGGATTTGGTGCAGGGGCAGATTTTGCTCAAGACGCTGTTTCTGTCCTTGGACCCCTACATGCGTGGACGAATGAGCGACGCACCTTCTTACGCCGCACCGGTAGAAATCGGCGAGGTGATGACTGGCGGAGCTGTCAGTCGCGTGGAGCGCTCGATGCACCCGAAATTCCAGGAAGGCGACCTGGTGGTGGGTGCTACGGGTTGGCAGAGTCACAGCATCAGCGATGGCCGTAACATCGTTCCCATCCCGTCCGGGCTGCCCAGCCCGTCGATGGCCCTGGGTGTGTTGGGCATGCCGGGCATGACCGCTTACATGGGGCTGATGGACATCGGCCAGCCCAAGGCCGGGGAAACCCTGGTGGTCGCGGCGGCCTCGGGCGCCGTCGGGTCGGTGGTCGGCCAGGTGGCGAAGATCAAGGGGCTGCGGGTGGTCGGCGTGGCCGGCGGCAGCGAAAAATGCAAGTACGTGGTCGATGAGTTGGGGTTCGACGCCTGTATCGATCACAAGAGCGAGCATTTTGCCGAGGAGCTGGCCCGGGCCTGCGACAAGGGCATCGACATCTATTACGAAAACGTCGGCGGCAAGGTCTTTGACGCCGTGGTCCCGCTGCTCAACGCCAAGGCACGAATTCCGCTCTGTGGCCTGATCGCCTCCTACAACGAGCATGAAGCGCCGAGCGGCCCGGATCGCTTGCCACAATTGCAGCTCACATTGCTGACTAAACGAGTGCGGATCCAGGGGTTCATCGTGTTCGACGATTACGCTGACCGTCAGCCGGAATTCATCAGCGCCATGGCGCCCTGGGTGCGTGAGGGCAAGGTCAAGTTCCGCGAAGACGTCGTCGACGGTCTTGATAATGCGCCGCAGGCCCTTATCGGTCTGCTGGAAGGGCGCAACTTTGGCAAGTTGGTGGTACGGGTGGCGCAGGATTGAGTATTTGACGCTAATCGGAGGCGCGGGTATAAACCGCGTCTCGTTGTTATGTCGGACATTTCCTCCATGAGCTTCAGCCCTTTGATTCGCCAACTGATCGATGCCCTGCGAACTTTGCCGGGTGTGGGTCAGAAAACTGCCCAGCGCATGGCGTTGCAATTGCTTGAGCGTGATCGCAGCGGCGGTTCACGATTGGCCCAGGCCTTGAGCCAGGCCATGGAGGGGGTCGGGCATTGCCGTTTATGCCGTACCCTCACTGAAGACGACCTCTGCCCGCAATGCGCCGACTCGCGCCGGGACGACAGCCTGCTGTGCGTCGTGGAAGGGCCGATGGACGTGTACGCCGTGGAGCAGACCGGTTTTCGCGGACGCTATTTCGTACTCAAGGGGCATTTGTCACCGCTCGATGGCCTGGGGCCGGAAGCCATTGGCATTCCACAGTTGATCGCACGGATAGAGGAGGCGGGCACTTTCACGGAAGTCATCCTCGCCACCAACCCAACGGTTGAAGGCGAAGCTACCGCCCATTACATCGCCCAATTGCTCAGCAACAAAGGCCTGATCGCCTCCCGCATCGCCCATGGCGTGCCACTGGGTGGGGAGCTTGAATTGGTGGATGGCGGGACGCTGGCGCATTCGTTTGCCGGGCGCAAGCCGATCGCTTTATAACGACCACCCCAAAAAACTGTGGGAGCGAGCCTGCTCGCGATAGAGATAGATAGCCAGCATTGATGTTGACTGACACACGCTATCGCGAGCAGGCTCGCTCCCACAGTTTACCTTTCGTTCAGGGAAAACTGTGTCAGGCAGAACGTTGGGATGCCCATATCTTCCAGGCGCTGGGAGCCGAGCAGTTCCGGCAAGTCGATGATCGCCGCGGCTTCGTGGACCTTGGCGCCCATGCGGCGGATCAGGTTGGCGGCGGCGATCAGCGTGCCGCCGGTGGCGATCAGGTCATCGAACATCACCACTGAATCGCCCTCGCACAGGCTGTCGGCATGCACTTCAAGGAAGGCTTCGCCGTATTCGGTCTGGTAACCCTCGGCCAGTACATCCGCCGGCAGCTTGCCTTGCTTGCGGAACAGCACCAGCGGCTTGTTCAGCTGATAGGCCAGGATCGAACCGATCAGGAAACCTCGCGCATCCATCGCGCCGATGTGAGTGAACTCGGCCTCGACATAACGGTGGGCGAAGCTGTCCATCACCAGCCGTAGGGCGGTAGGGGACTGGAACAACGGAGTAATGTCGCGAAAAATCACGCCCGGCTTGGGAAAATCGATCACGGGGCGGATCAGGGATTTGATGTCGAAGGAGTCGAAGACCATCGTCGAGGTGTCCTGGCAGGGCTACAAACGCGGCAGTATAGCGCGGCCGGGCGAATCCCTCAGCCGCGCTCGTTCATCAGCCTTCGATCGAGCCGCCGGCCAGGGCGCAGAGCTGGATCGGGTCGAGAATGTGGATTTCCTTGCCTTCGGCGGCGATCAACTCATTCTGCTGGAAACGGGTGAACACCCTGGAAACGGTTTCTACCGCCAGGCCCAGGTAGTTGCCGATTTCGTTGCGCGACATGCTCAAGCGGAACTGGTTGGCCGAGAACCCGCGGGCGCGGAAGCGTGCCGAGAGGTTGACCAGGAACGTGGCGATGCGCTCGTCGGCGGTTTTTTTCGAGAGCAGCAGCATCATTTGCTGATCGTCGCGGATCTCCCGGCTCATCACCCGCATTAGCTGGCGGCGCAATTGCGGCAGCTGCAGCGCCAGTTCGTCAAGACGCTCGAAGGGGATTTCGCACACCGAGGTGGTTTCCAGCGCCTGGGCCGAGACCGGATGGGTCTCGGTGTCCATGCCCGACAGGCCTACCAGCTCGCTGGGCAGGTGGAAACCAGTGAGCTGCTCTTCGCCACCGTCACTCAGGTTGAAGGTTTTCAAAGCACCCGAGCGCACGGCATAGACGGAATCGAAGGTGTCGCCCTGGCGAAACAGGAATTCACCTTTTTTCAACGGGCGGCCCCGTTTAACGATTTCGTCCAGCGCGTCCATGTCCTCCAGATTCAACGAAAGTGGCAGGCAGAGGGGGGCCAGGCTGCAATCCTTGCAATGGGCCTGGTTGTGGGCGCGCAGCTTGACTGGCTCGGACATTTCTTCAATCCTTGTGGGAAAACACGCATAAGGCGTAAGGGTACCCCAGCGCAGGCACTCCGGCCAGTGCGGTTTCGCCGTCAAATTGTCGCGCTCAGATGACTCTGGAGAAGCGTTTCCGGTTGTGTTGCTCCAAATACGCATCGAACACCATGCACACTGAGCGTACGAGCAGGCGCCCGGCGGGCAGGACTTTGATGTGCGTGTTGTCGAGCTCGATCAGACCGTCTTCGGCCATGGCCTGCAATTGCGGCCATAACGGCGCGAAATAGCCACGAAAATCGATATTGAAAGTTTGCTCGATCTCCGCGAAGGCCAGGTTGAAATGACAGATCAACTGCTGGATCACCGCACGCCGCAGGCGGTCGTCGGCGTTGCAGATCAGCCCGCGACTGGTCGCCAGTTGCCCGTCGGCGAGGGTGTTCTGGTAATGGTTCAGGTCGCTGCTGTTCTGGCAGTACAAATCGCCGATCTGACTGATGGCCGACACGCCGAGGCCAATCAGGTCGCAATGACCATGGGTGGTGTATCCCTGGAAATTGCGTTGCAAGGTGGCTTCTTCCTGGGCGATCGCCAGTTCGTCGTCGGGCAGGGCGAAGTGGTCCATGCCGATGTAACGATAACCGGCGGCGGTGAGTTGTTCGATGGTGCCTTGCAACATCGCCAGTTTCTGCACCGGGTTCGGCAGGTCCTGGCTGTTGATACGCCGTTGGGGCATGAAGCGTTCCGGCAGGTGGGCGTAGTTGAACACCGAAAGACGGTCCGGTTGCAGATTGATGACTTCCTGGACGGTCCGGGCGAAGTTTTCCGGGGTCTGCTTGGGCAGGCCGTAGATCAGGTCGATGTTGATCGAGCGAAACTGCAAGGTCCGGGCGGCTTCGATCACGGCGCGGGTTTCTTCCAGGCTTTGCAGGCGATTGACGGCAAGCTGCACGGCCGGGTCAAGGTCCTGCAGGCCAATGCTGACTCGATTGAAGCCAAGTTCGCGCAGCAGGCCCATGGTCGACCAGTCGGCTTCCCGGGGGTCGATTTCGATACCGTAGTCGCCGGAATCGTCGTCCAGCAGATTCAGGTGTTTGCGCAGTTGGGCCATCAACTGGCGCAGCTCGTCGTGGCAGAGGAAGGTCGGGGTGCCGCCGCCCAAGTGCAACTGTTCCACGCGTTGGGCGGGGTCCAGGTGGCAGCCGATCAATTGGATTTCCTGCTCCAGGCGTTGCAGATAAGCGTGGGCGCGGCCGCGGTCCTTGGTGATCACTTTATTGCAGGCGCAGTAATAGCAAATGTTCGCGCAGAACGGCACGTGCACATACAGCGACAGTGGGCGCAAGGCCTTGCGGCTGTCGCGCAGGGCATGGAGCAGGTCGAAGGTGCCCACCTGGCTGCCGAATTGCGCCGCGGTCGGGTACGAGGTGTAGCGTGGTCCCGCCAGGTCGTAACGGCGGATCAGGTCTGAGTCCCAACGAATAGTGTCGAGCATGCGGGCGTTCCCCGAATAGGCTGGCATGGACGCGAGTCTAGGGCGGCGAGGGCGGGGCTGTTTTGATTTGCGTCAACGGGCTCGCTGCGAAGGAGGGGTTCATGGTTTTGGGGGACGACGCATGACCTGTGGGAGCCGAGCTTGCTCGCGATGACGGCGGCACATCCAATAGGGATGCCAACTGACCCACCGCCATCGCGAGCAAGCTCGGCTCCCACATTTGATCTGGGGTGTTCAAAAATGTGGTGCCCGCCACAAATCTCCTGTGGGAGCGATGGCGGTCTACTCGTTCAATGCCCCATGAGCCAATGTTGGTGCGGCCCGGGCAGTGTCCAGAGACCAAAGATAATCACCAGAACACCTCCGGCCATGCGCACGCTGCGTTTGCGCAGCAAGGCGGTGACGCGCTCGGCTGCCAGTCCGGTGGCGAGCAGCACCGGCCAGGTGCCCAGGCCGAAGGCAAGCATCAGCAAGGCGCTGTCCAGTGCATTGCCCTGGCTGGCAGCCCACAACAGGGTGCTGTAGACCAGTCCGCACGGCAGCCAGCCCCACAGCGCGCCGAGCAGCAAGGCCCGGGGCAGGCTCGATACCGGCAGCAAGCGGTTGGCGACGGGCTGGATATGCCGCCACAAACCACGGCCGACGCTTTCGATGCGGGTCAGGCCGCTCCACCAGCCCGCCAGGTACAGGCCCATGGCGATCAGCAGCAAACCGGCCGCCACCCGCATGATCATCGCCGCCGGGCTGTTGGCCACGGCCCAGCCGGCCAGGCCAATCAGCAGTCCGGCGGTGGCGTAGCTCAGAATCCGTCCCAGGTTGTACGCCAACAGCAGCCGAAAGCGTCGGCTGCGCTGTTCCTTGGGAATCGCCAGGGTCAGGGCGCCCATCAGGCCGCCACACATGCCCAGGCAATGCCCGCCGCCCAATAGACCAAGGATGACTGCCGACACCAGCAGTGGCGCCAGATCAAGCATGGGGCGGCGCCTTGTCGTCCGGTTTACCGACTTCGCCACTGGCTTCGTCCACCGCAGCCTTGTGGTTGGGGTCCTGATCATCGAACAAAATGCTGTGGGCCGGACCATCGAGGTCGTCGTACTGCCCGCTGTCCACGGCCCAGAAGAAAATATACACGGCAATGGCCACGATCAGCAGCGCGGCCGGGATCATCACGTAAAGAGCTGGCATGTTGGAACTCCAGGCCCGCGCGGCTCAGGCCGGCAGCGGACGGGTATCGGGCGTGGCGTCGAAAACCTGCGCTTTGGGCTGACGAGTCAGCCTCAACGCATTCAATACCACGGTCAACGAACTGATGGACATGCCGACCGCCGCCCACACCGGCGTGATCCAGCCGAGGGCGGCGAACGGCAACATGAGGCCATTGTACAGCGCTGCCCACACCAGGTTCTCGATGATCACCCGACGCGTGCGTCGGGCCAGGCTGAAGGCTTGTATCAGCGCATCCAGGCGGTTGGACAGCAACACCGCGTCGGCGCTGGTCTTGGCCAGATCGGTGGCCGAGCCCATGGCGACACTGATGTCCGCCGCCGCGAGCACCGGCACGTCATTTACCCCGTCGCCGAGCATCAACACCTTACGGCCCTGTTGGTGCAACTGCTGCAACACGGCCAGCTTGTCGTCCGGGCGCAAACCGCCCCGGGCTTCATCGATGCCCAGTTCGGCGGCGACGCTGGCAACCATCGGCGAACTGTCGCCCGACAGCAGCAGCGTGCGCCAACCCCGGGCCTTGCAGGCTGCCAACAGCGCTGGGGCATCGACGCGCAAACGGTCGTCGAGGACGAGCCAGGCCAGCGGCCCGCTAGCATCGCCCAGCAGCAGCCATTGTCCGGGTTCGTCCGGGATCACCGGTACCGTTGCGCCACTCAGCTCGCAGACAAAACCGGGATGACCGATGCGCAGGCGCTGTTCGCCTACCAAACCTTCCAGCCCCAGCCCAGGGGTGCTTTGTACGTGTTCGGCGGCCAATGGCGCACGGCCGAAGGCGCGGGCGATGGGGTGCTCGGAGCGATTTTCCAGGGCCGCGGCCAGCCCCAGGCATTGATCGCTGTTCAGGGCCGCCAATGGCCGGATCGCGCGCAACGCCAGGCGGCCTTCGGTCAGGGTGCCGGTCTTGTCGAAAATCACCGTGTCGATCTGATTCAGGCCCTCCAGCACATGGCCGCGAGTCAACAGCAGGCCGAGCTTGTGCAGTGTGCCGGTAGCGGCGGTGAGGGCGGTCGGCGTGGCCAGGGACAGCGCGCAAGGGCAGGTGGCGACCAGCATCGCCAGGACGATCCAGAAGGCGCGTGAGGCATCCAGTTGCCACCACAGCAAGCCGATGGCAGCAGCGGCGACCAAAGAAAACAGCAGGAACCATTGGGCCGCGCGATCGGCGATTTCCGCCAGTCGCGGTTTCTCGGCCTGGGCCCGTTCCAGCAGCCGCACGATGGCTGACAACCGGGTGTCTTGCCCCAGCGCCAGCACTTCGACCGTCAAGGCGCCCTCGACGTTAAGCGTGCCTGCGGTGACCGCGTCGCCCACCTGACGGGGTTGAGGCAGGTATTCGCCGGTCAGCAGCGACTCGTCGATGCTGGACTGACCGTCGAGGATCTTGCCATCGGCGGGCAGGATAGCCCCTGGATGCACCAGCACCCGGTCGCCGGTGCGCAATTCGCTGAGCAGGATGCGTTCGCTCTGGCCGTTATCCTCCAGGCGCAGGCACGAGGCCGGCAGGAGGTTGACCAGTTGAGCGGTGGCGGCCGCAGTGCGCTCCCGGGCCCGGCGCTCCAGGTAACGGCCGGCCAACAGAAACAGCGCGAACATGCCCACGGCATCGAAATACAGCTCGCCTACGCCGGTGATCGACGTCCAGATCCCCGCGATGTAGGCGCTGCCAATGGCCAGGGACACCGAAACGTCCATGGTCAGGTGTCGGGTTCGCAGGTCGCGCATCGCGCCTTTGAAGAAGGGTGCGCAGCTGTAGAACACAATGGGCGTGGTGAGGAACAGCGCGACCCAGCGCAGGATGGTGTGCATCTCGGGGCTCAGGTCGATGTTGAATTCCGGCCAGGTGGCCATGGTCGCCATCATTGCCTGGAACCACAGCAACCCGGCCACGCCCAACTGGCGCAGGGCCAGGCGGTTTTGCGCGGCGAGTTGCTCGCAGGCCTGGTCGGCCTGATAGGGATGGGCGGCATAGCCGATGTGGCGCAATTCGGCGAGCAGCGCGCTCAGCGGCAATTGAGCGTCGGCCCAACGCACATGCAAGCGGTGATTGGACAGGTTCAACCGCGCCTCGGCCACTGCCGGCAAGCTGCGCAATTGTTTTTCGATCAACCAGCCGCAGGCGGCGCAACTGATGCCTTCCATCAGCAGGGTGGTTTCGGCCAGCTCGCCTTCATGGCGCACAAACGATTGCTGCACGTCAGGACGGTCGTATAGCGCAAGTTCATCGATCAGCTGGACGGGCAGGGTTTCGGGGTTGGCCGACGCTTCGCTGCGATGCTGGTAATAGCTCTCCAGGCCTGCGGCCACAATGGCCTCGGCCACCGCCTGGCAGCCCGGGCAGCACAGCTCGCGGGTTTCACCGAGAACAACGGCGGTGAAGCGACTGCCAGAAGGAACGGGCAGGGCGCAGTGGTAGCAGGGCTGGGGAGTGGTCATGGTTGTCGCTGTGAAGGCCTGGCACAGTGGGCTTGCAAAGAGGTACACGAACTGTAGGAGCTGCCGAAGGCTGCGATCTTTCCCTTGGCACTTGAATCTCAAGCGAAAGATCAAAAGATCGCAGCCTTCGGCAGCTCCTACAGGGCCGTGAACGGCTTATTTTTTCAGGTCTTCAGCGCCTTGCAGCGGTTCATCGCCGAGCAATATGTCCTGGCCAGGGTTGATCTGTTCTTCTTCGAACAGACGCCAGGTCTTGTCGTTCTCGACCCCCAGCAATTCGATAAAGCGCCGGCCTTCGACTTTGTCCGTCAATTGGCCGACGTACCGGCCCGGTTCGCTGTCGTTGCGGGTGAGGACGATCTTGCGGTCTTTCTCCGGCTGGGTCGGCGAGATCAGGCTCAATTCCAGGGTCTGGGGCCGGCTGTTGCCGCTCAAGCGCAGGTTCACTTCACCGGTGACCTCGTCCAGTTGCACGCTGGCATGCTGCTGCAGGGTCTGGCCCAGCAGTTCGCGCTCCAGGGAGCGGTTGATGCCCTTGCCGGCCTCGTAATAATTGTCGTTGACCAGATTGTCCGGGTTCTTTACCGCGATGGTCACCATCGTCAGGCTCAGTGTCACCGAGCAGGTCAGGATGGCGATGATGATCCACGGCCAGAGATGCTTGTACCAAGGGCTGGTGGCGGTTGCTGCAGGCATGTTCATTTCTCTCAACGAGTTTGTGGGCCGATGAACCGGCTCTTGGCTTCAACGTGAACGCTGTCGTCATCGGCATCCTTGAGGGTAAAGGTCACCTCGTTGGTGCTCGATGGCAGTTGCTCCGGTGCGCTGGACAGTTCAACCGGCTGGCTGAAGATCTCGCCTGCCGCGACTTTGATTTCCCGTCGACCTTGCAGCTTGAGGTCCGGCAGGCCGCTGGCCTCCAGCACGTAGGTATGGTCGCGCTGGTCCTTGTTCATGATCTTGAGGCTGTAGACGTTCTCGATCCGGCCTTCGGCGTTTTCGCGGTACAGCACGCGGTCCTTGCTGACGTCGAAACCCACCAGCGAACGCATGAAGAACGCCGTCACCAATAGGCTGATCATTGCCAGCAGCACCAAGGCATAGCCGATCAGGCGTGGGCGCAGTTTATGGGTTTTTTGCCCCGACAGGTTGTGTTCGGTGGTGTAGCTGATCAGGCCGCGAGGGTAATCCATTTTGTCCATGATGTTGTCGCAGGCGTCGATGCAGGCGGCACAGCCAATGCATTCGATCTGCAGGCCGTCGCGAATGTCGATGCCGGTAGGGCAGACCTGGACGCACATGGTGCAGTCGATGCAATCCCCCAGGCCCAACGCCTTGTAGTCGACGCCTTTCTTGCGCGGGCCACGGCTTTCGCCGCGACGCGGGTCGTAGGAAACGATCAGCGTATCCTTGTCGAACATCACGCTCTGGAAGCGGGCATAAGGACACATGTAGATGCACACTTGCTCACGCAGCCAGCCGGCGTTGCCGTAGGTGGCAAGGGTGAAGAACCCGACCCAGAAATACGACCAGCCATCGGCTTGGCCGGTAAAGAACTCGAACACCAGTTCGCGGATGGGCGTGAAGTAACCGACGAAGGTCATGCCGGTGACGAAACCGATCAGCAGCCACAGACTGTGCTTGGCCAGCTTGCGCAGGAGCTTGTTTCCGCTCATGGGCGCCTTGTCGAGCTTGATGCGCTGGTTACGGTCGCCTTCGGTGACCTTTTCGCACCACATGAAGATCCAGGTCCACACGCTCTGCGGGCAGGTGTAGCCGCACCACACGCGCCCGGCATACACCGTAATGAAAAACAGGCCGAAGGCCGCGATGATCAGCAGCCCGGACAGCAGAATGAAGTCCTGGGGCCAGAAGGTCGCGCCGAAAATAAAGAATTTGCGTTCCGGCAGGTTCCACCAGACGGCCTGATGGCCGCCCCAGTTCAACCAGACCGTGCCGAAATACAGCAGAAACAATGCTGCACCGCCAACCATCCGCAAGTTGCGGAACAGGCCGGTGAAGGCTCGGGTGTAGATTTTTTCCCGAGAGGCATACAGATCGACGCTTTTGTTCGCGTCCTTGGCAGGCGGGGTGACGTCATGTACCGGAATCTGGTTACTCATCAAATGCATCCCACGGCAGTGGAAAAGTGCCGAAGCCAGTACGTGCCGGCCACGGTCAGAAAGGGTATTGCAGTGGCGCAATGATACGCCTGTCGCTCTAACTCAAGGGTGCGACCTTTGGTCGCGTTGGGGAGAGGGGTGGAATGGTGTAGCGGATGTAACAAGTCATGATCCAGATCAATTGACTATAGACACTCGATGGCATTAGCCAACCCATGGATTGAACAACGCCACGCCGCTGGCCTGGAAATCGCTCACGTTACGGGTGACCACGGTCATGCCATGGACCAGCGCGGTGGCGGCTATCAGCGCATCGCATTCATTGCTGCGATCCGGTACGTGCAAGCGAGCGCAACGTAGTGCAACGGCGCGGTCGACCGCCAGGATCCTACCGGCAAACGCGGGCATGACGTGGTTATCCAGCCACGCACGCAGACGGCTGCCTTGCGCCGGATCCTTGCGTTCGAAGCGCATCACACCGGTTTCCAGTTCCAATACGGTAATCGCCGAGACGTACAGGCTGGGGGCGGGCACGCTACGCGCCCAGGCCTGCACGTTTTTATCTGCCTGCGGTTTGCGCAGTTCGGAAATGACATTTGTGTCGAGTAAAAACATCAGGACAGGTCCACCGACCGGGGAGTGATGACGGCGCGTTCGGTATCGAAATCGATATCCGGGGCATCGGGCATGACCAGCAACTCGACAATGCTTGCGCCGATGCCTGTCAGTTTCTGGTACTCCTCAATGCTTAGCAGTACATGGGCCGGCTTGCCACGGTCGGTGATGATGACAGGTCCCTGACGGGTGGCTTTTTTGGCACCACTTGTGTCGTGGTTGAATTCGCGGCTGGAAATAGTGGTGATGGACATGGCGGCGTCCTCATGAAATCTGAATGTAGGAACGTTACTACTCGTGCTGGTTGGAAGCAAGGTGAACGGGTTCGTTATGTCGCGCCGATAAACAAAAAAGGCCCCGTCAACGTTCGTTGACGGGGCCTTTCGTGTATCAGGCGCTTGCCTTACTGGGCGTCGGCGGCCGGAGCCTTCTCGCCGTGAGACAGGCTGTAGACGTAGGCGGCCAGCAAGTGGACCTTGTCGTTGCCCTGCAGGTCGGCTTGGGCAGGCATCTGGCCCTGACGACCATAACGGATGGTCTGCTGCAGCTGGGCGAAGCTCGAACCGTAGATGAACGCGGCCGGATGCGTCAGGTCAGGTGCGCCCATGGCGGGCGTGCCTTTGCCGGCTGGGCCGTGGCAGGCCACGCAGTTGGCCGCGAACAGCTTCTGGCCGTTGGCTGGATCGGCCTTGGCGCCTTCGGGCAGTTTGCGGCCATGCAGGCTGCTCACCAGGTAGGCAGCCACGTCGGCGACACCTTGTTCGCCCACCACGGCAGCCCAGCCCGGCATCACGGCGTGACGACCGCCCATGATGGTGGTCTTGATGGTTTCCGGCTCACCGCCCCAGCGCCAGTCGGCGTCAGTCAGGTTAGGGAAGCCGTAGGCACCCTTGGCGTCGGAACCGTGGCAGACCGAGCAGTTGGAGGCGAACAGGCGACCGCCCATCTTCAGGGCTTGCGGGTCCTTGGCGACTTCTTCGATCGGCATAGAGGCGAATTTGGCGAAGATCGGACCGAACTTGGCGTCCGAGCGAGCCATTTCCTTTTCCCACTCGTGAACGCCGGTCCAGCCGGTCTGGCCGTTGGCGAAGGCGGTCTGCTTGTCGGTGTCCAGGTAGTTATAGCCTGGCAGCAGGCCTTTCCAGTTGCCCAGGCCAGGGTAGAGCACCAGGTAACCGAGGGCGAACACGATGGTGCCCACGAACAGCATGAACCACCATTTAGGCAGCGGGTTGTCGTATTCCTCGATGCCATCGAACGAGTGACCAACGGTCTCGTCCGTTTGTTCGGCGCGCTGGCCCTTGCGGGTCGACAGCAGCAGCCAGGTCAGGGCGAAGATCGTACCCAGGCTGAGGACTGTGACGTACAGACTCCAGAACGTAGTCATTCTTTGTTACTCCTAGAAGCTTGCTCGACGTGCTTGATGGCTTCGGGATCATCCGCGAACGGCAGCAAGGTCGCGTCCTCAAACTCCGACTTGCGCTTGGGGCTGAACACCCACAGGGCCAGACCGATAAAGGCCACCATCACGACGACGGTACCCAGGCCACGAATCATCCCGATATCCATCCAGATCACCGTTTGCTTTTGATGATGGTGCCCAGGCCTTGCAGATAGGCCACCAGCGCGTCCATTTCAGTCTTGCCCTTCACGGCATCCTTGGCACCGGCGATGTCTTCGTCGGTGTAAGGCACGCCCAGGGTGCGCAAGACTTCCATTTTCTTGGCGGTGTCTTTGCCGTCGAGCTTGTTTTCTACGAGGAACGGGTAGGCCGGCATTTTCGACTCAGGCACTACGTTGCGCGGGTTGTACAAGTGCGCACGCTGCCAGTCATCGGAGTAGCGGCCGCCAACGCGGGCCAGGTCCGGACCGGTACGCTTGGAGCCCCACAGGAACGGGTGGTCCCAGACGCTTTCACCGGCGACCGAGTAGTGACCGTAGCGTTCGGTTTCGGCGCGGAACGGACGGATCATCTGCGAGTGGCAGCCGACACAGCCGTTGGCGATGTAGACGTCGCGACCTTCCAGTTCAAGGGCGGTGCGCGGCTTCATGCCTTCGACCGGCTTGTTGGTCACGTCCTGGAAAAACAGCGGAACGATCTGGGTCAGGCCGCCGATGCTCACGGCAATGACCATGAAGAAGGCCAGCAGGCCGATATTCTTCTCTACTGCTTCGTGCTTCATCAGTGAGCTCCAACTACGGCGATCTTGGCGGCGGCTTCAGCTTCAGCCGGGTCAGAGGCACGAACGGTGCGATACACGTTGTAGGCCATGAACAGCATGCCACTGGCGAAGAACGCGCCGCCCAAGGCACGCACGATGAAACCAGGGTGGCTGGCTTGCAGCGCTTCGACGAACGAGTAGGTCAGGGTGCCGTCGTCGTTGATTGCACGCCACATCAGGCCCTGGGTGATGCCGTTGACCCACATCGAGGCGATGTAGAGCACGGTACCGATGGTCGCGAGCCAGAAGTGCGCGTTGATCAGGCTGGTGCTGTGCATCTGCGCACGACCGAACAGTTTCGGGATCATGTGGTAGATGGCGCCGATGGAAATCATCGCTACCCAGCCGAGCGCGCCGGCGTGTACGTGGCCGATGGTCCAGTCGGTGTAGTGGCTCAGGGAGTTGACGGTCTTGATGGCCATCATCGGGCCTTCGAAGGTCGACATGCCGTAGAACGCCAGGGAAACGACCAAGAAGCGCAGGATCGGGTCGGTGCGCAGCTTATGCCAGGCGCCCGACAGGGTCATCATGCCGTTGATCATGCCGCCCCAGCTTGGTGCCAGCAGGATGATCGACATCGCCATGCCCAGGGACTGTGCCCAATCCGGCAGCGCGGTGTAGTGCAAGTGGTGCGGACCGGCCCAGATGTACAGGGTGATCAGCGCCCAGAAGTGGACGATGGACAGGCGATAGGAATAGATCGGACGCTCGGCCTGTTTCGGCACGAAGTAGTACATCATCCCCAGGAAACCGGTGGTCAGGAAGAAACCCACGGCGTTGTGGCCGTACCACCACTGGATCATCGCGTCGGTGGCACCCGAGTAGGCCGAGTACGACTTGAAGAAGCTGACCGGCAGGGAGGCGTGGTTGACGATGTGCAGCATGGCCGTCACGAGGATGAAGGCGCCGTAGAACCAGTTACCGACATAAATGTGCTTGGTGTTGCGCTTGACGATGGTGCCGAAGAACACCAGCGCGTAGGTCACCCAGACAATGGCCAGCAGAATAGCCAGGGGCCATTCCAGCTCCGCGTATTCCTTGGTGGTGGTGTAACCCAGCGGCAAGGTCACGATCGCGCCGACGATGACCGCTTGCCAACCCCAGAAGGTGAAGGCGGCGAGGCTGTCGGAGATCAGTCGTGTTTGGCAGGTTCGCTGCACGACGTAGTAAGAAGTGGCAAACAACGCACAACCACCGAAGGCGAAAATCACCAGGTTGGTGTGCAGCGGGCGCAGGCGTCCAAATGTCGTCCATGGCAGATCGAAGTTCAACTCCGGCCAGACCAGTTGCGAGGCGATGAAGACACCGAGCCCCATGCCAAGGATCCCCCAGACCACCGTCATGATGGCGAACTGGCGGACTACCTTATAGTTATAAGCAGTCGGACTGATTGCTGTGCTCATTCTAAGGTTCCACGGTTTGGGTGTTTTATTAGGATAAAAATCGGTCGCAAGTATGGAGAAAGCGGGGGGTCATTGCAACGCGCCATGACCTGGGTCAATGCTTTCCAAAGCTGATTCTGCGGCCTTTCCATGTTCCGTGTAGGGACAAAATTGGCCCCCGGCAAAATGTCGCAACGAAGGAAAGAGGCGAGGGGGTCGGGTCGGTTGTAACGGGGTGTGTTCAAACACTGCGTTCGGGTGATGTCAGGCAATTGTCGCAACAGCCGGTATTCACCGGCTCTTACGGCCTTTTTTTTGTCGAACGATTGTCGAACACATCGGGTCGGGTCGACCTGAAACCGGCAGTCGCCAGTGCACACAGAGGCAAGCGTAGACCCGATTGTGGTGAACCGAAAGGTGCGAGAGGAGAGGGTGCGACAAAAAGAAGCAGCTGCAGGTTTTAAGCTGCAAGCTTCAAGTGGATACTCGTCGCTTGCAGCTTTTGCTTTTGCCTTTACTTGTAGCTCACAGCTTGCGGCTTGGCGCTCAACTGCTCATTACTCTTCGAAAGGCTGTACACGTAAGCAGCAAGCAGTTGCACCTTGTCATTGCCGAGCAGTTCATTCTGCGCGGGCATCTGGCCTTGGCGGCCATGGCGAATGGTCTGCTGCAGTTGCGCCAGGCTGGTGCCGTAGATGAAACCGGCCGGTTGCGTCAGGTTTGGCGCGCCCATGGCTTCGGTGCCCTGGCCGTTGGCGCCGTGGCAGGCGACGCAGGTGGTGCTGAACGCCTGCTGGCCGGCTTGCAGGTCGGCACCGCTGTCTGCTGGCAGAGGCAGGCCGGCCAGGTCATGGCGTACATACGCGGCCACGTTCTTGACCCCGGCGTCCCCCAGCACTTCGCCCCAGGCTGGCATCGCGGCCATGCGGCCGCCCATGATGGTGGCCTTGATGGTGTCGGCGGAGCCGCCCCAGCGCCAGTTGGTGTCGGCCAGGTTCGGGAAGCCGAAGGCGCCCTTGGCGTCCGAGCCGTGGCAGACCGAGCAGTTGGAGGCGAACAAGCGGCCGCCCATCTTTAACGCTTGTGGATCCTTGGCGACTTCTGCCACTGGCATGGCGGCGAATTTGGCGAAGATCGGCCCGAACTTGGCGTCGGCCTTGGCCATTTCCTTCTCCCATTCATGGGCGCCGGTCCAGCCATTTTCGTAGCCGGGCAGGATGCCTTTCCAGTTGCCCAGGCCCGGATAGAGGACCAGGTAGCCGACGGAAAACACCAAGGTGCCGGCGAACAACAGGAACCACCACTGTGGCAGCGGGTTGTCGTATTCCTCGATGCCGTCGAAGCTGTGGCCCATGGTCTGATCGACGCTGCCCTTGGTCTCGCCCTTGCGGGTGCCGATCAGCAGCCAGGTCAGGCCGATCAGGCTGCCGATGGTCAGTACGCAGATCCATGTACTCCAGAAGGTGGTCATGGCCGGGTGCTCCTTGTTGCAGGGTCTTGAGGGTTGGCGATGTCGGCGGGTGGCTCGTCGGCGAACGGCAGCAGGCGGGCTTCGGCGAATTCCGGGCTGCGTTTGCTGCTGAATACCCACAGGGTCAGGCCGATGAAGGCCACGAACACCACCACCGTGCCCAGGCCGCGGATCATTCCAGTGCTCATTTCAAGAAACATGGCGATTACCTCTTGCTCTTGATGGCAGTGCCGAGCACTTGCAGGTAGGCCACCAAGGCGTCCATTTCGGTTTTGCCCTTGAGCGAGGCCACGCTGCCTGCGATATCGTCATCGGTGTAAGGCACGCCGAGGGTGCGCATGGCGCGCAGCTTCGTTTCGGTGTGGCTGCTGTCCACCGCTTGGGTCACCAACCATGGGTAGGCCGGCATTTTCGACTCGGGCACTACGTTGCGCGGGTTGTACAAGTGGGCGCGATGCCAATCATCGGAGTAGCGCGCGCCGACCCGTGCCAGGTCCGGACCGGTACGCTTGGAACCCCACAGGAACGGGTGATCCCAGACGCTTTCACCGGCCACCGAATAGTGGCCGTAGCGTTCGGTCTCGGCGCGGAACGGACGGATCATCTGCGAATGGCAACCGACGCAGCCTTCGCGGATGTAGATGTCGCGGCCTTCCAGTTGCAGGGCGGTGTAGGGCTTCATGCCGTCCACCGGTTTATTGGTCACGTCCTGGAAGAACAGCGGCACGATCTGGGTCAGGCCGCCGATGCTCACGGCCAGGACCATCAACAGCATCAACAGGCCGACGTTTTTTTCGATTGTTTCGTGTTTCATGGTGGACTCCTCAGGCCATCTGCGCGGCAGCGGCGGCTTCGGCAGGCTGATAGGCCCGCACGGTGCGCCAGGTGTTGTAGGCCATCAGCAGCATGCCGAGGAGGAAGATCGACCCGCCCGCCAGCCGCACGACGAAGCCGGGGTGGCTGGCCACCAGGGTTTCGACGAAGGAATAGGTGAGCGTGCCGTCCTCGTTCACCGCACGCCACATCAGGCCCTGGGCGATGCCGTTGACCCACATCGAGGCGATGTAGAGCACAGTGCCGATGGTTGCGAGCCAGAAGTGCGCGTTGATCAGGCCGATGCTGTGCATCTGTGGCCGGCCGAAGACTTTCGGGATCATGTGATACAGCGCACCGATGGAAATCATCGCCACCCAGCCGAGGGCGCCTGCGTGTACGTGGCCGATGGTCCAGTCGGTGTAGTGGGAGAGGGCGTTGACGGTCTTGATCGCCATCATCGGACCTTCAAAGGTCGACATGCCGTAGAACGCCAGGGAAACCACCAAAAAGCGCAGGATCGGGTCGCTGCGCAACTTATGCCAGGCGCCCGACAGGGTCATCATGCCGTTGATCATGCCGCCCCAGCTTGGCGCCAGCAGGATCAGTGACATCACCATGCCCAGCGACTGCGCCCAGTCCGGCAGCGCGGTGTAGTGCAGGTGGTGCGGGCCGGCCCAGATGTACAGGGTGATCAGCGCCCAGAAGTGCACGATGGACAGGCGATAGGAATACACCGGGCGCTCGGCCTGTTTCGGCACGAAGTAGTACATCATCCCCAAAAAGCCCGCAGTGAGGAAAAAGCCTACGGCGTTGTGGCCGTACCACCATTGCACCATCGCATCGGTGGCCCCGGCGTACACCGAGTAGGATTTGGTGAAACTCACCGGCAGTTCCAGGTTGTTGACGATGTGCAGGATCGCCACGGTCAGGATGAACGCGCCGAAGAACCAGTTACCGACGTAGATGTGCTTGGTGTTGCGCTTGGCCACGGTGCCGAAGAACACGATGGCGTAGGCGACCCAGACAATGGTGATCAGGATGTCGATCGGCCATTCCAGCTCGGCGTATTCCTTGGAACTGGTGTAGCCCAGTGGCAGGCTAATGGCCGCCAGCAGGATCACCGTTTGCCAGCCCCAGAAGCAGAACGCAGCGATTTTCGGCGCGAACAGCTGGGTTTGGCAGGTGCGCTGCACCGAATAGAACGAACTGGCGAACAGGGCGCAGCCGCCGAAGGCGAAGATCACCGCGTTGGTGTGCAGCGGGCGCAGGCGGCCGAAGCTGGTCCACGGCAAATCGAAGTTGAGCTGTGGCCAGACCAATTGGGCAGCGAGAAAAACCCCGAGCCCCATGCCGACGATGCCCCATACCACCGTCATAATGGCGAATTGGCGGACCACCTTGTAGTTGTAGGCGGTACTGATAGATGTGTTCATGGTTCCCCATCCACGGTTCAGCCGAAGTGAATACCTGCGCAAGGCAGCGCTGCATCCTTCGCCTGGAGTTATAGGCAGACTAAAAGCGAGGTAAGCATGGACAAACAGCACAAGGCCAGTATTGACGGGGATCAATGGGCGCGGTGTGTGGCCGAACATGGCTGGCTGTGGACGGGGGCGCAACCGGGCGTCAGCGCCGAGCCGCCGACCCTGATCCTGGCCCACGGCGCCGGTGCACCAATGGACAGCGGGTTCATGAACGACATGGCCGCGCGCCTTGCCGCGCATGGCGTCAACGTGTTGCGCTTCGAGTTTCCCTACATGGCCCAGCGGCGTCAGGATGGTGGTAAGCGTCCACCAAACCCTGCACCCAAACTGCTGGAATGCTGGCGTGAGGTCTACGCCACGGTGCGGCCTTATGTCGCTGGGCGGCTGGCCGTTGGTGGCAAGTCCATGGGCGGGCGCATGGCGAGTCTGCTGGCCGATGAGTTGGGCGCTGACGCGTTGGTGTGCCTGGGGTATCCCTTTTATGCGGTGGGCAAACCGGAGAAACCGCGGGTCGAGCACCTGGCGGCACTGAAGACCCGCACCTTGATCGTCCAGGGCGAGCGCGATGCATTGGGCAGTCGTGAGGCGGTGCAGGGCTATGCCTTGTCACCGAGCATCGAGGTGTTGTGGCTGGTGGCGGGGGATCATGATTTGAAACCGTTAAAGGCTTCGGGGTTTAGTCATGAACAGCATCTGGAGGCTGCGGCGCAGAGAGTGGCCGGGTTTCTTCTTCAGAAGTGATAGTGGTTGTCCCGGCCTCTTCGCGAGCAAGCCCGCTCCCACATTTTGGAATGCATTCGCATGAACAACTGCAATCCCTTGTGGGAACGGGCTTGCTCGCGAAGACGGTTTGTCGTGCGACGTCACTTTTGAGTTGGCAATAAAAAAACCGGGAAACATCACTTCCCCGGTTTTTATGAAGCAGACATCTGTCAGCGGTTAAACCGCTCCACCAGCGAATACTGTGTGTTAGCCGTACGGGTCAGTTCTTCGCTGAGCAGCGCCGAGCTTTGGGCTTGGCCCGAGGTCTGGTCGGCCAGTTCCGAGATGTTGCTGATGTTGCGGCTGATTTCTTCGGCCACTGCGCTTTGTTCCTCGGTGGCGGCCGCGATCTGGGTGGTCATGTCGGTGATGTTGGCCACCGCTTCGCTGATCCCCACCAGCGCCTGGTCCGCTTCCATCACCCGCGCCACGCCTTCTTCGGCCTGACGGTGGCCGGCGTCCATGATGTGCACGGCGTTGGTGGCGGTCTGCTGGAGTTTGGCAATCAGGGCGTGGATCTGCCCGGTGGATTCGCTGGTCCGTTGCGCCAGTTGCCGTACTTCGTCGGCCACTACGGCAAAGCCGCGGCCCATCTCCCCGGCACGGGCCGCTTCGATGGCGGCGTTGAGGGCCAGCAGGTTGGTCTGGTCGGCGATACCTTTGATCACGTCCACCACGCCACCGATCTCGTCGCTGTCCTTGGCCAGTTGGGTCACGGTCTGCCCGGTTTCACCCACCACGACCGACAGGCGCTCGATGGCTTCGCGGGTTTCTCCGGCGATGTCGCGGCCGCGACGGGTCAGGCGATTGGCTTCCTGAGTGGCATCGGCGGTGCGTTGCACGTGGCTGGCGACTTCCTGGGTTGTCGCGGCCATCTGATTGACCGCAGTGGCGACCTGTTCGGTTTCCACCCGCTGGCGCTCCAGACCGCTGGAGCTGCTGTGGGCCAGGGTGCTGGACTGGCGCGCCTGATCGTTGAGGTGTTCGGCGGTGTCCTGCAGACGGGTCAGGCAGGTTTTCAGGCGAGCTTCCTGGCTGAGGATCGACATCTCCAGGCGCGCCTGGGCACCACGGCTGTCGGTGTACATCTGGGCGATCAGCGGGTCGGAAGTGGTTTGCCCGGCCAGGCGCAGCAGGCGTTTGAGCCCGCGTTGCTGCCATTGCAGGCCCATCAGCCCCAAGGGCACCGACAACGCGGCGGCCAGGGCAAAGCCCCAGGAGGAATTGAGGAACGCGCCCACGACGAAGCTCAATTGGCTGACCAGGATAAACGGCAGCCAGTCCTGCAGTATCGGCACCCATTTATCGCTGCTCGGGACTGCGGACTTGCCCCGGTTGATGCGTTGATAGAGTGCTTCGGCCCGGGCAATCTGCTCGGCGGTGGGTTTGACCCGCACCGATTCGTAGCCGACTACCTGGTTGCCTTCGAATACGGGCGTGACGTAGGCGTTGACCCAGTAATGGTCACCGCTCTTGCAGCGATTCTTGACGATGCCCATCCATGGCAAGCCTTGTTTCAGCGTGTCCCACATGTGCGCGAACACGGCTGGCGGGACATCGGGATGACGCACCAGGTTGTGAGGCGAACGGATCAGTTCTTCCTTCGAAAACCCGCTGATCTCAACGAACGCGTCATTGCAGTAGGTGATCACACCCTTGGTATCGGTGGTGGAGATCAATCGTTGCTGGGCCGCAAAGGTCCTTTCACGTTGTGTTACGGGTTGGTTGTTACGCATGGTGTGTAGATCCGCAAGGCTTTGAAAGGTTGTCGGCGCCGTCAGGTTTTAATTGAAGTTATTTTTACCTGTCGCTATCACGCCAGCATCGGGTAGGTAAATAGGGCGAAATGAAGCAGATTGAGGCCGAAATGGGTGGCAATCGCCGCGCCCAGGCCGCCAAAACGATACGCCAGACCGTAACCGACACCCGCCAGGCCCGACAGCAGCACCCATTGCCAACCCGCACCAGCATGCACCAAGCCAAACAGCAACGAGGCCAGGAGCAACGCCAGATTGTCGCCGTAGCTCAGATGTTTGAAGCGCCGGCTCAGGCCTCCCTGAATGTAGCCGCGAAACAGCGCTTCCTCCACCAGCGTCACCAACAAAAGGTTATTGAATACCCACAGCCAGGCGTGGTCCGGCCACTTCGGGGCCCATTGGATCATGCCTAGCAGGATCGCCCCACCGAGGGCCATGACCGCGCTCAGGGCCAGGCCCATGGCCGTGGCATAGACCGACAGGCGCAACGAGCGCCGGCCGATAATCCATGGGCAGACCAGCAGTAGCCAGAAGCCGATCAGCGGCTTGTCCTGGTTCAAGTACATGGCAAACGGCGCGGCATCATCGGTGAAGCGTTGCGCCGCAATCGCCCGTCCATTGAAAAAGCCCGGCATCCAGTGCAGGGCCAGCGCCAGGGCCAGCACCACGAACAGAACGTGCCCGAGAAACTGGCCGATGGGCATCTGCCGTTGGCGAACCGCATACCCGGCGAACAGCAGCAACGCGACCGAGATGACAGCGGTCCAGGCCAGATGGCCGTAGGCCAGAGCCAAGCCATAGCCGATAGAAAGAAAGGCCAGGTACGGCCAGGGTAGGGCGGGCATATCACATCCTTGAGCCTGAGTAGAACTGTTGTGGCGAGGGGGGCTAGCAGGGGCCGGCGGGATTATAGGCAGGCTGAAACAAAAACACCGCCGATAAGTGGCGGTGTTTTCGTAGGACGGGTCTTTTTAAGCTGCAATCAATTGCCGTAGGACATAGTGAAGGATTCCTCCGGCCTTGAAATACTCCACTTCATTCAAGGTGTCGATCCGACATAACACTTCAATCCGCTCCTGGCGGCCGTCCTCGCGGGTGATGAGCAGTGGCAGGTTCATGCGCGGCCTCAGTTCGACGTCGCTCAGCCCCAGGATGTCCAGGGTTTCCTTGCCAGTGAGGTTCAGGCTCTTGCGATTCTGGTCGAGCTTGAATTGCAATGGCAGTACGCCCATGCCCACCAGGTTGGAGCGATGGATACGCTCGAAGCTTTCAGCGATTACCGCCTTGACCCCCAGCAGGTTCGTGCCCTTGGCTGCCCAATCCCGACTCGACCCGGTGCCGTATTCCTGCCCGGCGATCACCACCAGCGGCGTGCCCGAGGCCTGATACAACATGGCAGCGTCATAGATCGGCATTCTTTCACCGCTGGGGATGTAGATCGTATTGCCGCCTTCTTCGCCGCCAAGCATTTCGTTGCGAATGCGGATGTTGGCAAAGGTGCCGCGCATCATCACCTGATGGTTACCGCGTCTTGAACCGTAGGAGTTGAAGTCCCGTGGCGCCACGCCCTGTTCGCGCAGGTAGCGGCCGGCCGGGCTGTCAGTCTTGATGTTGCCGGCCGGGGAAATGTGGTCGGTGGTCACCGAGTCTCCCAGCAGGGCCAGGACCCGGGCGCCCTCGACGTTTTTGACGGCCGGTGGCGGTCCGGCAATGTCGTCGAAGAACGGCGGATGCTGGATGTAGGTCGAGTCCGGTTGCCAGACGTAAGTTGCCGCCTGGGGCACCTCGATGGCTTGCCATTGCTCATCACCGGCAAACACGGCGGCGTATTCCTTGTGGAACATGCTGGTGTTCACTTTGGCCACGGCGTCGGCCACTTCCTGACTGCTGGGCCAGATGTCCCGCAGGTACACCGGGTTGCCGTCTCGGTCATTTCCCAGCGGCTCGCTGCTGATGTCGATGCGCACGGTGCCGGCCAAGGCATAGGCCACCACCAGCGGTGGTGAAGCCAGCCAGTTGGTCTTCACCAGCGGGTGCACCCGGCCTTCGAAGTTACGGTTGCCCGACAGCACCGATGCCACCGTCAGGTCGACGGCCTGGATGGCTTTTTCGATCGGCTCCGGCAACGGTCCGGAGTTACCGATGCACGTCGTGCAACCGTAACCGACCAGGGCGAAGCCCAGTTTGTCCAGGTATTCGGTCAGCCCCGCGGCCTTGTAGTAATCGGTGACCACCTTGGAGCCCGGCGCCAGGGAACTCTTGACCCAAGGCTTGCGGGTCAGGCCTTTTTCCACGGCTTTTTTCGCCAGCAACCCGGCGGCCATCATCACGCTGGGGTTGGAGGTATTGGTGCAGGAAGTAATGGCCGCAATCACCACCGCGCCGTTCTTCAGGCGATGGGTGTGGCCTTCGAACTCGTACTCGGTTTCGCCCACCTGATCGGCGTTGCCCACTGCGACGCCACCGCCGCCTTCGCTTTCCAGGCGGCCTTCTTCTTTGCTGGTAGGTTTGAGTTGCAGCCCCAGGAAGTCACTGAAGGCCTGGCCGACATTAGGCAGCGAGACACGGTCCTGAGGTCGTTTAGGTCCGGCGAGGCTGGCTTCGACGCTGCTCATGTCCAACGCCAGGGTGTCGGTGAACACCGGTTCCTGGCCGGGCAATCGCCACAGGCCCTGGGCCTTGCAATAGGCTTCTACCAATTTCACGGTTTCCGTCGGGCGACCCGACAGACGCAGGTAGTCCAGGGTCACGTCGTCCACCGGGAAGAAACCACAGGTGGCACCGTATTCGGGGGCCATGTTGGCGATGGTGGCGCGGTCGGCCAGGGGCAGGTCGGCGAGACCGTCGCCATAAAACTCGACGAATTTCCCCACCACGCCTTTCTTACGCAGCATTTGCGTAACCGTCAGCACCAGGTCGGTGGCGGTGATGCCTTCGCGCAGCTTGCCGGTGAGTTTGAAACCGATGACCTCGGGGATCAGCATCGACACGGGCTGGCCGAGCATCGCCGCTTCCGCCTCGATGCCGCCGACGCCCCAGCCAAGCACGCCGAGGCCGTTGATCATGGTGGTGTGGGAGTCGGTACCCACCAAGGTGTCCGGGAATGCATAAGTGCGGTCGTCTTCCTCCGTGGTCCACACGGTGCGGCCCAGGTACTCGAGGTTGACCTGGTGGCAGATGCCGGTGCCCGGCGGCACCACGCTGAAGTTGTCGAAGGCGCTCTGGCCCCAGCGCAGGAAGGCGTAGCGTTCACCGTTGCGCTGCATTTCGATGTCGACGTTCTGCTCGAACGCCTGGCTGGTAGCGAATTTGTCCACCATCACCGAATGGTCGATCACCAGGTCCACCGGCGACAGCGGGTTGATCCGCTGGGGATCGCCGCCGGCCTTTTCCACGGCGGCGCGCATGGCGGCCAGGTCGACCACGGCCGGGACGCCAGTAAAGTCCTGCATCAACACCCGGGCCGGGCGGTATTGAATCTCTCGGTCGGAGCGACGCTCCTTCAGCCAGCCGGCCAGGGCCTTGAGATCGGTGCCGGTGACAGTTTTTTCATCTTCCCAGCGCAGCAGGTTTTCCAGCAGCACTTTGAGGGACATTGGCAGTTTATCCAGGTCGCCCAGGCTTCGGGCGGCGTCCGGCAGGCTGAAATAGTGGTAGGTTCTGGCGTCGACTTGCAGTGTTTTCAGGGTTTTCAGGCTATCGAGGGACGGCATTGAAATGACTCCTTTGAGTCCGCACGGCTACGGACTGACGGGACGGACAGAGCCTGTAACCTAGCCCTGTTTTGAGCTTATGACTAATCACGGGACACCAAGGGCAGGTCCGGGGTTCCGAACTCCGCTATCATGCGCCGGTTTTCGTGACAGGCTTTGCTACGGAGTTTCAATGAACACGCTTTTCATGCACTGCCGACCGGGCTTCGAAGGCGAGGTCTGTTCCGAGATCGCCGAACACGCCGCACGGCTCAACGTGGCCGGCTACGCCAAGGCCAAACCGGCCAGTGCCTGCGCCGAATTTGTCTGCACCGAAGACGACGGCGCCGAACGGTTGATGCGCGGCCAGCGTTTTGCCGAGCTGATTTTTCCGCGCCAGTGGGCGCGCGGCACCTTCATTGACTTGCCGGAAACCGACCGTATCAGTGTCATTCTGGCCCACATGGCGCAGTTCCCGACCTGCGGCAGTCTGTGGCTGGAAGTGGTGGACACCAACGACGGCAAAGAGCTGTCGAACTTCTGCAAAAAATTCGAAGGGCCGCTGCGCAAGGCGCTGACCGGTGCCGGCAAGCTGGTGGACGACCCGCGCAAGCCGCGTCTGCTGCTGACCTTCAAGAGCGGCCGCGAAGTGTTTCTGGGCTTGGCGCAGGCTGACAATTCGGCAATGTGGCCGATGGGCATTCCACGCCTGAAGTTCCCTCGGCAAGCGCCTAGCCGGTCCACCCTCAAGCTCGAAGAGGCCTGGCACCACTTCATTCCCCGAGACCAGTGGGACGAGCGCCTGCACAGCGACATGACCGGCGTGGACCTCGGCGCCGCTCCGGGCGGCTGGACCTGGCAACTGGTCAACCGCGGGATGTTGGTGACCGCCATCGACAACGGCCCGATGGCCGAAAGCCTGATGGACACCGGCCTGGTGCAACACCTGATGGCGGACGGCTTTACCTTCAAGCCCAAGCAACCGGTGGATTGGATGGTCTGCGACATCGTTGAGAAACCGGCGCGCAACGCCGCGATGCTGGAAGAGTGGATCGGCGAGGGGCACTGTCGCGAGGCGGTGGTCAATCTCAAGCTGCCGATGAAGCAGCGTTATGCCGAAGTCAAACGCCTGCTCGAACGCATCGCCGACGGCTTCAAGGCCCGTGGCATCAAGGTCGAGATCGGCTGCAAGCAGCTGTACCACGACCGCGAAGAAGTGACTTGCCATTTGCGGCGGCTGGATAGCAAAAAGCCCAAGTCCCGCTAGCCAGCTAAAGGCAATGAAGTCCTTGTGGGAGCGGGCTTGCTCGCGAAAGCGGTGTATCAGTCAACACTTGAATAACAGACAGATCGCCTTCGCGAGCAAGCCCGCTCCCACAGGGTACAGTGTCAGCCAGAGGTGACCGAACGCCGGCATTGCGCGACAATGCCGGCCAGTTTCAGGAGTAGAACATGAGTGAAATAAACGACACGCCCGTCGACGGCACGCTCGACGCCACCGGCCTCAATTGCCCGGAACCGGTGATGATGCTGCACCAGCACATCCGTGACCTGGCGCCCGGCGGGCTGCTGAAGGTGATTGCCACCGACCCCTCGACCCGCCGCGACATCCCCAAGTTCTGTGTGTTTCTCGACCACGAACTGGTGGCCCAGGACGAGGTGGATGGCACCTACCGCTACTGGATCCGCAAGAAACTCGCTTAACCCGTCGCGCGGCTGATGCGGATCTGCTTGCGTGCGCTGCGTGTCAGTCGGATCGACAGCATCAGCGCCGCGCAGCTCAAGCCCACGATCAGGCCCTGCCACAACCCGCTCGGGCCGCTGGCCGCGCCGAGCCAGTTGGTCAGGCCCAAGGCGTAACCCACCGGCAAGCCGATGCCCCAGTAAGCGAACAGCGTCAGGATCATCGTCACCCGGGTGTCCTGATAGCCGCGCAACGCGCCCGCCGCCGTGACCTGGATCGCATCGGAAAACTGAAACAGCGCCGCATACACGATCAGCATCGACGCCACTTCGATCACCACCGGGTCGGCGGTATAGATCGCGGCAATTGGCCCGCGCAGGCCGAACATCAGGCTCGCCGACAGGCAGGCGTACGCCAGGGCCGTGCCCATGCCAACCCCGGCCGCGAAGCGCGCTTCGCGAGGCTGGCCACGTCCCAGGGTTTGGCCGACCCGCACCGTCACGGCCATGCCCAGGGAGTAGGGGATCATGAACACCAGGGAACTGAAGTTCAGCGCGATCTGGTGCCCGGCCACGACGGTGGCGCCGAGGCTGCCGATCAGCAGCGCAATCACCGCAAAAATGCTCGACTCGGCAAACACGGCGATGCCAATCGGCAGGCCGATGCCCAGCAGGCGCTTGATGACCGCCCATTGTGGCCAGTCGAAACGGCCGAACAACCGACTCGACTGATAGACCGGTGCCCACCGGGCCCAACCGGCCATGCCCAGGGCCATGACCCACATCACGATGGCCGTGGCCCAGCCGCAACCGACGCCGCCCATGGCTGGCACGCCGAGGTGCCCGTAAATGAAGATGTAATTGAGCGGAATGTTCAGCGCCAGCCCGCATAACCCCAGCACCATCGCCGGACGTGTACGACCCAGGCCGTCGCTGAAGCAGCGCAGCACGTGATACAGCGCCACCGCTGGCAGGCCTGTGCCAATGCCTCGCAGGTATTCCATGCACGGGCCGATCAGTTCGGGGTCGACCTTCATGATGTGCAGAATCGGCTCGGCACTGAACAGCGCCAGCGTCGCGATCAATCCCACCACCAGGGCCAGCCACAGTGCCTGACGCACCAGTGGGCCGATCTCATCAAACGTACCGGCACCAAAGCGCTGGGCGACTTTCGGGGTGGTGGCCAGTAGCGTGCCGGTCATCAGCAGGAACACCGGCACCCAAATCGAGTTGCCCAATGCCACCGCCGCCAGGTCCCGTGGGCCGACACGACCCGCCATCACCGCATCGACGAAGCCCATGGCGGTGGTCGCCAGTTGCGCCACCATGATCGGCAATGCCAGGGTCAGCAGCGTTCTGAGCTCCAGTCGAACCCGGGCTGGGCGGGAGAGGGCGGCGGGGTTGTCGATCACAGGATTCACAGGGCAAGCGTCCGAAAAGAATAAGCGCAAGGCGGCGCATTCTACGCCTTGACGCAATGGTCAGGAAAAAACCTGTGTTGGGGATTTGTAATCGCCACCTGCTCCCTCGCCACAATATACGTTCACTGAAGTAATGCGCTGGCCCATCGAGGCGAGGAACGCCTACACTGCCAACCCCGCCAAAGGAGCTCTGCCATGCTGATCGTCGCTGACGAAAACATTCCTCTGCTTGATGCGTTTTTCCAAGGTTTCGGTGAGATTCGCCGGGTACCGGGGCGGGGCATCGACCGGGCGATGGTCGAGCAGGCCGACGTGCTGCTGGTGCGCTCCGTCAGCCAGGTCAACCGGGCGCTGTTGGAAGGCAGCAACGTGCGCTTCGTCGGCACTTGCACCATCGGCACCGATCACCTGGACCTGGATTATTTCGCCGAGGCCGGCATCCGCTGGGCCAGTGCGCCGGGCTGCAATGCCCGTGGCGTGGTGGATTATGTGCTGGGCAGCCTGATGACCCTGGCTGAAATCGAAGGCGCGGACCTTAAGCAGCGCACTTACGGCGTGGTCGGTGCCGGTCAGGTGGGCGGGCGGTTGATCGAGGTGCTCAAGGGGCTTGGCTGGGCGGTGAAAGTCTGTGATCCGCCTCGTCAGGCTGATGAGGGGGGTGACTACGTGAGCCTGGAGCAGATCATTGAACAGTGCGATGTAATCAGCCTTCATACCCCCCTGACTCGCGATGGCGAGCAACCGACCTGGCACCTGTTCGACGAAGATCGCCTGAACCGGCTCAAGCCCGGTACCTGGCTGATCAACGCTGCCCGTGGGCCGGTGATCGATAACGCGGCGCTGCGCGAAGTGTTGCTGGAACGCGAAGACCTGCAAGCGGTGCTGGATGTCTGGGAGCAGGAACCAACCGTGGACGTGGACCTGGCCGATCTGTGCGTGATCGCCACCCCGCACATCGCCGGCTACAGCCTTGATGGTCGCCAGCGCGGCACGGCGCAAATCTACGAAGCCCTGTGTGCGTTCCTCGAACAACCGGTTCAAGTCAGCCTGAGCGACTTGCTGCCTCGGCCCTGGCTGGGCGGCATTACCCTGGACGCCGAAACCGACCCGGCCTGGGCCCTGGCGGCGCTGTGCCGTGGCGTGTACGACCCACGCCGCGACGATGCGGACTTTCGCCGCAGCCTGGTGGGAACGGTCAGCGAGCAACGCAGCGCTTTCGATGCCCTGCGCAAACACTATCCACCGCGCCGGGAGATCGACGGCTTGAGCGTTCGTATCGACGGGCAGTCCCCGGCCTTGCAACAGATCGTGACGGCACTGGGCTGTGGGAGCAGAGCTTGCTCGCGATGAACGATGACGCGGTCAGGAGACCGAGGTGCCTGCATCGCGGGTAAGCCTTGCTCCCACAGCCTTGGTCCCACAAAGCGGGGATAAATCCCCTCGCCACAGCTTTGTGTCAGGCCAAAGGTCAATGGCAGCCTTGTTCTTTCAGACATAAAAAACCCGACATCAAGGTCGGGTTCAATTGAAGACGGGCTGTATCACTCTTGTTCGGCAGGTTTGACCAGTCGTTTTTCCAGCTCGCTGCAGGCTTTCTGGATCATGTCTTCAGTGATCGGCACTTCGCGCCCTTGGGCATCGATGAACGAGCACCCCAGAGACTGGTCCGGTTGCGTGCGGATCACTTGAATCTTGTCGTCGCTGCTGTGTTGCAAGGACATGGCCTGTCTCCTCATCAGGTTGTGTACCTACTTTAGTATCGCCAAGTGACCGAGCCATGACACTCCGTGTAGGTTCTTGGCGACAGCTCCACTCAACCAGAAACAATGATGCGTTTCCAGTCAGACTTTAGATCGATAACATCTAGCCGCTAGTCGCTGCGGTCATATTTAACCTGACTCATTCTGATTCAAGTGGGTTG
Organism: Pseudomonas sp. LBUM1664; assembly: GCF_059695895.1. NCBI lineage: Bacteria > Pseudomonadati > Pseudomonadota > Gammaproteobacteria > Pseudomonadales > Pseudomonadaceae > Pseudomonas > Pseudomonas sp. LBUM1664. The sequence goes on from NZ_CP166791.1 coordinate 2,153,261, forward strand.
CGCTTCGTTTCGGTGCCCTGGTCAGCCCTTTTCCTGTTGTTTTTTTGGATGCTACTGATGCTTTCTTCCCAACAACGGCGGGCCATACGCCTGGCCAGCGGCTTCATCGCCCCTTATCGCAAGCAGGTTGTCGGCGCTTTAATGGCGCTGATTGTCACCGCCGCAATCACCCTGTCCATGGGGCAAGGCATCCGGTTGTTGGTGGACGAGGGCTTCATGACCCGCTCACCGCATCTGCTCAATCAGTCCATCGCCCTGTTCATGGTGCTGGTGGTGGGGCTGGCGATTGGTACCTTTGCCCGTTTCTACCTGGTGTCATGGATCGGCGAGCGGGTGGTCGCCGATATCCGGCGGCAGGTCTTCAACCATTTGGTGTACTTGCACCCCGGGTTCTATGAAAACAACCGCAGCTCGGAGATCCAGTCGCGCCTGACCGCCGATACAACCTTGTTGCAGTCGGTGATCGGTTCGTCGCTGTCGCTGTTCTTGCGCAACGTTTTGATGGTGGTCGGCGGCATTGTATTGCTGTTCATTACCAACCCCAAACTCACCAGCATCGTGGTAATCGCCCTGCCGCTGGTGTTGGCACCGATCCTGGTGTTCGGACGTCGGGTGCGCGGCCTGTCGCGCCAGAGCCAGGACCGCATTGCTGATGTGGGCAGTTACGTCTCAGAAACCCTCGGCCAGATCAAAACCGTGCAGGCCTACAACCATCAGGTCCAGGATGAGCAGCGTTTTGCCGTCACCGTGGAGCAGGCCTTCGACACCGCCCGCAAGCGCATCGCCCAGCGCGCCTGGCTGATCACCCTGGTGATCGTGCTGGTGCTGGGGGCAGTGGGGGTGATGCTCTGGGTGGGCGGCATGGATGTGATCGCCGGGCGGATTTCCAGCGGTGAGTTGGCGGCTTTCGTGTTCTACAGCCTGATCGTCGGCAGCGCCTTCGGCACCTTGAGCGAGGTGATCGGTGAACTGCAACGGGCCGCCGGTGCGGCCGAGCGCATTGCCGAGTTGCTGCGCTCGGAAAACATCATCCAGCCGCCGGCCTCAGGTCTCGTTACGTTGCCTGCGCGGGTTCGGGGCGATTTGCGCCTCGAAGGCGTGCGCTTTTCCTACCCGTCCCGGCCAGACAGCTATGCGGTCGACGGCCTGGACCTGACCATCAACGCTGGCGAAACCCTTGCTCTTGTCGGGCCGTCCGGTGCTGGCAAATCAACGGTGTATGACCTGCTGTTGCGTTTCTACGACCCGGTGCAAGGGCAGATTCTCATTGACGATGTGCCACTGACCCAACTCGATCCGCTGGACCTGCGCCGCCATTTCGCCCTGGTTTCGCAAAACCCGGCGCTGTTTTTTGGCACGGTCGAGGAAAACATCCGCTACGGCAACCCCGAAGCGACGTCCGAGCAGGTGCGTGAAGCGGCGCAGATCGCCCACGCCCACGACTTCATCGAAAAAATGCCCGACGGCTACCAGACCCACCTGGGCGACGGCGGCCAGGGGCTATCCGGCGGCCAGCGCCAACGCCTGGCCATCGCCCGGGCGTTGTTGGTGGACGCCCCGATCCTGCTGCTGGACGAAGCCACCAGCGCCCTCGACGCGCAAAGCGAACACCTGATCCAGCAAGCCTTGCCCAGCCTGATGAAAAACCGCACCACGCTGGTCATCGCTCACCGCCTGGCCACGGTGAAAAACGCCGACCGGATCGCGGTGATGGACCAGGGCAAAGTGGTTGCCGTAGGCACCCACCAGGAACTGGTCGCCAGCAATGCGCTGTATGCGCGGCTGGCGGCGTTGCAGTTCAATACGGGCCGGGAGCTGGCAACCGACTAAGAACCGCGCCCACAAGGTCCAGCAACCGACCAGGTAACCGACCAAAAAAATGCCCGTATCTTTCGATACGGGCATTTTTTTTGCTTTTCAGGAACAGCTTGCCGCTTGAAGCTTAAAGCTCGCCGCTGGCCCATTTACTGATCATCAAAATACCGCTCATGCCAGTCCACCAGCGGTTGCGGTGAGTTAAGTTTCTGGCCGTAGATCACCGAGTACGACAACACGTTCTGCACGTATTGGCGGGTTTCATCGAATGGGATGCTTTCGACCCAGACGTCGAAGCTCAGGTGGTCGGCACCGCGCAGCCACTGGCGTACGCGACCCGGGCCGGCGTTGTAGGCGGCGGAGGCGAGGACGCGGTTGCCGTTGAATTGGCTGTGGACCTGGCTCAGGTAAGCCGCGCCAAGCTGGATGTTCTTGTCCGGGTTTAGCACTTGCTGCGGCGAGGCCAGGGGAATGCTGAATTTGCGCGCGGTTTCCTTTGCGGTGCCGGGCATCAACTGCATCAGGCCAGCGGCGCCGACGCCGGAGCGGGCGTCGTCCATGAAAGCACTTTCCTGGCGAGTGATGGCGAACACCCAGCTCGAATGCAGGCCACGAACCTTGGCTTCACGCACCAGCGTTTCCCGGTGGGCCATTGGGAAGCGGATGTCCAGGTCATCCCAGTACTTGGCCTGGCTGATGGTGCGGATGGCTGGAAAATACCACTTCAGGTCATAGGCCAGCTTCGCCTGGGCAACCATTTCGTCCCGGTTGAAATGGCGGCTGACGTGATACCACTCGCGGCGGCCATCGACGATGTCGCCGCGGGCATGAAATTCCAGCGCCCGACGCACACCCGGCGTGTTGCGTACCTTGTTGATCAGCGCCTGGCTCATCACCAGTGGTTTGTTAACCAGCGAATACGGTGACTGGGAGCGGTCGGCGGCCAGGAAACCATAGAAGTCCCGCTCGCGGGCCAGTTGCTTGTAAAGCGTCAGCGCCTCGGGGTTCTGCGGTTGTGCCAGCTCCAGGGTGCGGGCTTGCCAGTAGCGCCAGCGGTTGGTATCGGCCAGCGACTCGGGCAGGCGACGGGTCAACTGATAGGCGTCGTCCCAGCGCGCCAGGCGCAGCAGCAGGCGCAAACGCCATTCCGAAACGGTGTCGTCCCGCAGTTCCGGGTCATATTTTGTCATTACGTCCAAGGCGCGGCTGTCAAAGCGCTTGGCCAGGGTCAGGCCGATTTCCCGGGCAATGGCGACTTTTTCATCCCGGGAGAAATGCATGGTGCTGGCGTAGCCGTCCAGCATCGCCATGGCTTTGTCCGGATCCTGCCGGGCCAGACGCCGCAGGCCAAGGCTGACGATATCGGACATCGGCTCATCGGCCGGGGTAAAGCGCGACGGCTGGTTGAGCAGTTCAGGCTTTTGCGCGACGTCCACCAGCAATTTGCCGCGCGGGGCGAGGGTGGTCAGACCGCTGACCAGACTGTTGGCCAGCGGATAATTACGGGCCTGGGCGGCCAGCTTGGTCCGCTCCCAGCGTTTTTGTTCGGTCAACTGACCTTGGGCAGCCCACAGGCCGAACAACGCATCGCAGGCCTGTGGCTGGGATTTACCGGTGAGCCACAGCTTTTCGGTGTTGGCGTAGCCTTCGGCCTTCAAGCCATGGTTGAGCTGGTACTGAGCGTTGAGGCAGTCCAGCTCGGTGAAATTGAGCTTGGGATCGTAATACTTGACGAAAGTCTCCCAATCGCCACGCTCGGTCAGCCAGCGCAACCAGCGTAGCTTCATCCAGTTGGCTTGGGGCAGGTCACCGTGCTCGGCGAGGAATTGCTCGATCTCGACGTTGCTGGCGCTCTTGAGGCGGGCAGTCAGCTCGTCGTAGGCCAGGTACGGCTCCAGCGGATAATCGTGCAGGGCCTGGCTGTAGCGAAAATAAGGGCCGGAATCACCCTTGGCCAAGGCACGCTTGGCCTCATCGTAATACTGGCGCTGGGTGGAGATATCCACCGCCTGGGCGGATTGAACGGCAGTGGCACACACGAAAAGACAAGACAAAACACTAAAAAGGCGACTGCGCATGAGACGTCCGGGCATAAAAAAACATGACAAGCCCAAGGGATAACCCAGGGTAACTGCCTGTAGCTTAGCCTTTTGCCAGCAACCGGCGAAAGCTTTGCAGAGCCGTCGGCGCAAGTTCGCAACATTTGTTGTGCAGAGTGCTTCAGCAACGAAATTGGCGGACTCTTGAGGCCTCATCTCAGGTAGAATGCGCGCCCGGTTTTTGGAGAAGCTCATGACCCTGCTCAAATTCAGCGATGTGTCCCTTGCTTTCGGCGCTATGCCGTTGTTGGACAAGGTGTCCTGGCAGATCGCCCGTGGTGAGCGGGTGTGCATCATCGGCCGCAACGGCACTGGCAAGTCCAGCATGATGAAGCTGGTCAAGGGCGATCAGAAGCCCGATGACGGCTCAGTCTGGCGCGCGCCAGGCCTGAAAATCGGCGAATTGCCCCAGGAACTGCCGGTGGCCGACGAGCGGACCGTATTCGACGTGGTTGCCGAAGGCCTGGACGGTGTCGGCGCGCTGCTGGCCGAGTATCACCACCTGAGCCAGAACATCGTCACCGATGCCGACCTGGACAAGTTGATGCACGTGCAGCACGACCTTGAAGCCCGCGATGGCTGGCGTCTGCAGCAACTGGTCGACAGCACCCTCAGCCGCCTGCAACTGCCGGCCGACAAGACCCTCGCCGAGTTGTCCGGCGGCTGGCGTCGCCGCGTCCTGCTGGCCCAGGCCTTGGTGTCTGAACCCGATTTGCTGCTGCTCGACGAACCGACCAACCACTTGGATATCGGCGCCATCGCCTGGCTTGAAGAAGCCCTGAAGGACTTCCAGGGCGCGGTGCTATTCATCACGCACGACCGTTCTTTCCTGCAAAACCTGGCGACCCGCATCCTCGAACTGGATCGCGGCGGCCTGATCGACTGGAACGGCGACTACGCCAGTTTCCTGGTGCACAAGGAAGCGGCGCTGGCGGCGGAAGAAACGGCTAACGCGCTGTTCGATAAGAAGCTGGCACAGGAAGAAGTCTGGATTCGCCAGGGTATCAAGGCTCGTCGCACCCGCAATGAAGGTCGTGTGCGGGCGCTCAAGGCCTTGCGCATGGAGCGCAGTGAACGTCGCGAGCGCACCGGCAAGGCCAACATTCAGTTGGATACTGCTGACAAGTCCGGCAAGCAGGTGATGGTTCTTGAGAACGTGAGTTTCGCGCACCCTGGCGGCCCGTTCCTGATCAAGGACTTCTCCATGGTCCTGCAGCGCGGTGACCGCATTGGCCTGCTGGGCGCCAACGGCACCGGCAAGACCACGTTGCTCAAGCTGATGCTTGGTGGCCTGGTGCCGACCAACGGCAAGGTGGAGGAGGGCACGAAGATCGACGTCGCCTACTTTGACCAGTTGCGCCATCAGTTGGACCTGGAAAAGACCGTGATCGACAACGTGGCCGAAGGCCGCGACTTCATCGATATCGATGGTCAGAGCCGCCATGTGCTGAGCTACCTCGGCGATTTCCTGTTCAGCCCCCAGCGTGCCCGTACGCCGGTCAAGGCGCTGTCCGGCGGTGAGCGCGCCCGTCTGTTGCTGGCCAAGCTGTTCAGCAAGCCGGCGAACCTGCTGGTACTCGACGAACCGACCAACGACCTGGACGTGGAAACCCTCGAGTTGCTGGAAGAGGTGCTGCTGACCTTCAACGGCACTGTGCTGATGGTCAGCCACGACCGGGCATTCCTCGACAACGTGGTCACCAGCACCCTGGTGTTCGAAGGCGAGGGCCTGGTGCGCGAATACGTTGGCGGTTATCAGGACTGGCTGCGTCAGGGCGGCTCGCCGCGCCTTCTGGGCGTGACCGAGAGCAAGTCCGGCAAAGCCGACCTGAATTCGGCTGTGGTCAAGGCCGAGCCTGCTTCGGTTGCTGCGGCGGCGGCACCCGCGAAGAAAAAACTCAGCTACAAGCTGCAGCGCGAGCTGGAAGCGCTGCCGGGTGATATCGACGCGAAGGAAAAGCAGATCGCAGCGGTGGAGGCCGATATGGCTGACGCTGGCTTCTATCAGCGGCCCGCCGCCGAAACCGCCAAGGTGATCGCGCACCTGGAGCAGTTGCAGGCCGAGCTGGATGTGCTGGTCGAGCGCTGGGCTGAACTGGACGCTTGATCCACTGCCATAAAAAATCCCGGCGCTCAGCAATGAACGCCGGGATTTCTATTTGAAGTGCCATCCCCACACAGGTTTATGTACGTTTAACCAGGTGCACCGCCAGCACATCGCAAGGCGCGCCATGCAGCACGTCGTTGGCAGTAGAGCCCAGCAGCAGCGCCAGGCCGTGGCGGCCATGGCTGCCGACGACGATCAAGTCGCAACCCTGCTCCTTGGCCAGGTGATGGATCTCCTGGCGCGGTTGGCCGTAGGTCAGGTGACTGAATTCCTTCTTCAGGGCCGGGTATTTCACGATCAGTCGGTCAAGACGTTCCTTGGCCTGATCGAATTGCTGTTGCTGCAACTGGGAAAGGTCCATCGGTACGTCACCGCCGAAGGCCATCGCCATCGGCTCGACGATGTGCACCAGCGACAGTTTGGTGTCCCGGCCTTCGCAAAGGGCAAGCGCGCGCTTGACGACGGGATCGCATTCTTCAGTGAGGTCGACGGCGACCAGGGCGTGTTTGTAGTACATGGAAGGCACTCCAGAGAATTGCGATACGGTAAGTATGGCTGGTTTTCAGGCGCATTGACGGCGACGCGGGTCAATGGGCTCATCAGAATTCGGGAGTACACATATGACGGTCTGGATAGTGGTGTCAATCCTGTTAGTGGTGTTAAGCCCCCTGGCATGGTTGCGGCCGTCCCGTGTTCAGAGCGGTCGCATGGCCCTGCGCATGGAGGCGCGACGCCTCGGGCTGGCCATGCAACTGGCACCACAGGAGTGGCCGCATTGGCTCGGCCAACAGCCGCCAAACCCTTGTGCCCAGTACCACCGGCCCCGGCGGGGCAAGCAGCCGGCCAGTTGGTGTTACTGGCAAACCGCGCCAGGCGTGTGGGTCAACCAGTGGCGGGAAGTCTGCGAGGATGAGGCGTTGCTCAATCATTTCGAAAAATTGCCAGCCAATGTCTACAAGGTTGAAGCCGATCGGCAGATGATCGCCTTGTATTGGGGCGAGAAGGGCGAAGCCAGTGTCTTGCAGGACATCTGCGCTGTGCTCAAGGCGCTGGCTTGAAACACAATCCTGCGGCATAAAAAAGCCCGACAGTCTCGTCGGGCGGGTTGGCCAGGCAGGCCGGTAATCAATTTCATGTCCGGGCGCTCGTTCGTAGCGTCCGCCTAATCTTAAATCAATAGCGTTCCCGGTAGCGTAGTCGGTTGGACCCATCGCGCTTGGAATTAGGGCGACTTTTCTAATTATTGATTCTATGAATGGCTTGGCATGCAGCACGGTGTTGCATATCTGTGCGGTACGGAAATGACTGCAAAGTCGCGTTCAAGCCCCTGTTTAGGGCGATTGACAATTGTCGGAAATTCCGTGAAGGTGACGTACCCAAATCAAACGGGCGTATGAATTGAGCGTTTGTATTTTCAGAGCGTTCCTACAGAACCCCGACTATCGCGTTGACGGGTGTGTTTGGCGGATTGGCGTAGCATCGACGGTAACGTCAATGCCCAACCAGTGGTCAGCGTTCAACGTGTACTGTTCAGCTTCCATATCGTGGAGATCAGTTGATGATTTACGAAGGTAAAGCCATCACGGTTAAGGCTCTTGAAAGTGGCATCGTCGAACTGAAGTTCGATCTCAAGGGTGAGTCCGTCAACAAGTTCAACCGTCTAACCCTGAATGAATTGCGTCAGGCTGTGGACACTATCAAGGCAGATGCTTCGATCAAGGGTGTGATCGTCAGCAGCGGCAAGGACGTGTTCATCGTCGGCGCCGACATCACCGAATTCGTCGACAACTTCAAGCTGCCCGATGCCGAACTGATCGCTGGCAATCTCGAAGCCAACCGTATCTTCAGCGACTTCGAAGACCTCAACGTACCGACCGTCGCGGCCATCAACGGCATCGCCCTGGGTGGCGGCCTGGAAATGTGCCTGGCAGCGGATTACCGCGTCATGTCCACCGTGGCCAAGATCGGCCTGCCGGAAGTCAAGCTGGGCATCTACCCAGGCTTCGGCGGTACCGTGCGTCTGCCGCGCCTCATCGGTGCCGACAACGCCATCGAGTGGATTGCCGCCGGCAAGGAAAACCGTGCTGAAGACGCGCTGAAAGTCGGCGCCGTGGATGCCGTGGTCGAGCCGGGCAAACTCCAGGAAGCGGCTCTTGAACTGGTCAAGCGCGCCATCAGCGGCGAGTTCGACTACAAGGCCAAGCGTCAGCCGAAGCTGGAAAAGCTCAAGCTCAACGCTATCGAACAAATGATGGCTTTCGAAACCGCCAAGGGTTTCGTGGCCGGTCAGGCAGGCCCGAACTACCCGGCGCCGGTCGAAGCGATCAAAACCATCCAGAAGGCCGCGAACTTCGGTCGCGACAAGGCCCTGGAAGTCGAAGCCGCCGGTTTCGTCAAACTGGCCAAGACCTCGGCTGCACAAAGCCTGATCGGTCTGTTCCTCAACGACCAGGAACTGAAGAAAAAGGCCAAGGCCTACGACGAAATCGCCCGTGACGTGAAGCAGGCCGCCGTATTGGGCGCCGGTATCATGGGTGGCGGTATCGCCTACCAGTCGGCGTCCAAAGGCACGCCGATCTTGATGAAAGACATCAACGAACACGGCATCGAGCAGGGCCTGGCCGAAGCCGCCAAGCTGCTGGTCGGTCGCGTCGATAAAGGTCGCATGACCGCTGCGAAGATGGCCGAAGTGCTCAACGGCATTCGTCCGACCCTGTCCTACGGCGATTTCGGCCATGTCGACCTGGTGGTCGAAGCGGTTGTCGAGAATCCCAAGGTTAAGCAAGCGGTACTGGCTGAAGTCGAAGACAAGGTCAAAGAAGACACTATCCTGGCTTCGAACACCTCGACCATTTCCATTTCGCTGCTGGCCAAGGCCCTCAAGCGTCCGGAAAACTTCGTCGGCATGCACTTCTTCAACCCGGTGCACATGATGCCGCTGGTGGAAGTGATCCGTGGCGAGAAGTCCAGCGAGCAGGCCGTTGCCACCACCGTGGCCTACGCCAAGAAAATGGGCAAGAACCCGATCGTCGTCAATGATTGCCCGGGCTTTTTGGTCAACCGCGTGCTATTCCCGTACTTTGGCGGTTTCGCCAAGCTGGTCAGCGCCGGTGTGGACTTCGTGCGCATCGACAAGATCATGGAAAAATTCGGCTGGCCCATGGGCCCGGCGTACCTGATGGACGTGGTCGGCATCGACACCGGCCACCACGGTCGCGATGTCATGGCTGAAGGCTTCCCGGACCGCATGAAGGACGACCGCCGGTCGGCCGTCGACGTGCTCTACGAAGCCAAGCGCCTGGGCCAGAAGAACGGCAAGGGCTTCTACGCCTACGAGACCGACAAGCGCGGCAAGCAGAAGAAAGTGGCCGATTCGTCGGTGCTGGAAGTGCTTAAGCCGATTGTCTACGAGCAGCGCGAAGTCACCGACGAGGACATCATCAACTGGATGATGATCCCGCTGTGCCTCGAAACCGTGCGTTGCCTGGAAGACGGCATTGTTGAAACCGCCGCCGAAGCCGACATGGGTCTGGTCTACGGCATCGGTTTCCCTCCATTCCGTGGCGGTGCGCTGCGCTACATCGATTCGATCGGTGTGGCCGAGTTCGTTGCCCTGGCTGACCAGTACGCTGATCTGGGCGCGCTGTACCACCCGACCGCGAAGCTGCGTGAAATGGCCAAGAACGGCCAGAGCTTCTTCGGTTAAGCGCCCAACGACTAGAGCGAGAGAACATTTTATGAGCTTGAATCCTAGAGACGTCGTGATTGTCGACTTCGGTCGTACGCCGATGGGCCGCTCCAAGGGCGGCATGCACCGCAACACCCGCGCCGAGGACATGTCGGCGCACCTGATCAGCAAGCTGCTGGAACGCAACGTCAAGGTCGACCCTAATGAAGTCGAGGACGTGATCTGGGGCTGTGTGAACCAGACCCTGGAGCAGGGCTGGAACATCGCCCGTATGGCGTCGCTGATGACCCAGATCCCTCACACCGCGGCCGGCCAGACCGTCAGCCGCCTGTGCGGTTCGTCCATGAGCGCGCTGCATACCGCAGCTCAAGCGATCATGACCGGCAACGGTGACGTGTTCGTCGTTGGTGGTGTCGAGCACATGGGCCACGTGAGCATGATGCACGGCGTCGATCCGAACCCGCACATGTCGCTGTACGCGGCAAAAGCCTCGGGCATGATGGGCCTTACTGCGGAAATGCTCGGCAAAATGCACGGCATCACCCGCGAGCAGCAGGACGCCTTTGGCGTGCGCTCCCACCAGCTCGCCCACAAGGCGACCGTGGAAGGCAAGTTCAAGGACGAGATCATCCCAATGCAGGGCTACGACGAGAACGGCTTCCTGAAGCTGTTTGACTACGACGAAACCATTCGTCCGGAAACCACCCTGGAAAGCCTGGCGGCCCTCAAGCCGGCATTCAATCCGAAGGGCGGCACCGTGACAGCCGGTACTTCGTCGCAGATCACCGACGGTGCTTCGTGCATGATCGTGATGTCGGCCCAGCGCGCCCAGGACCTGGGCATCCAGCCAATGGCGGTGATTCGTTCGATGGCCGTGGCGGGTGTGGATCCGGCGATCATGGGCTATGGTCCAGTACCGGCGACGCAGAAAGCCTTGAAGCGTGCAGGCCTGAGCATTTCCGATATCGACTTCTTCGAACTCAACGAAGCTTTCGCCGCACAGGCCCTGCCAGTGCTGAAAGATTTGAAAGTGCTCGACAAGATGAACGAGAAGGTTAACCTGCACGGCGGCGCGATCGCCTTGGGTCATCCGTTCGGTTGCTCCGGTGCGCGTATCTCCGGCACCCTGCTCAATGTCATGAAGCAGAATGGCGGCACCCTTGGCGTGTCCACCATGTGCATTGGCCTCGGCCAGGGCATTGCCACTGTCTTCGAACGCGTCTAAGCGTTGCGTTGATGGAAGCCGGGGCCACGTGCCCCGGTTTTTGTTTTTTCCAGATTTATTTTGTTTTTATTTTGAAAAGATTTGAGTGAGGGCCAAAGCATGCCGATACAACCTGGGCTCTACCAACATTACAAAGGTCCGCAGTACCGCGTATTCAGCATCGCGCGGCATTCCGAGACCGAGGAAGAAGTGGTCTTCTACCAAGCCCTGTATGGCGATTACGGCTTTTGGGTGCGCCCGTTGAGCATGTTCGAGGAGTCCGTTGAGGTTGACGGCGAACAGGTGCCGCGCTTTGCTTTGGTGCAGGCCGAGGTGAGCCTTTTTTCCAAGCCTTGAGGCCGGTATGCGGGTAACCCTGCGCTTGACCTCACCTTGCAGCCACTATATATAGCGGTGCCGCGTCAGGCGCCAACCGCCTTTCACTTTTTAGAATTCAGGAATTTTCTGATCCATGGGCAAATCGCTGGTCATTGTGGAATCCCCGGCTAAGGCCAAGACCATCAACAAGTATCTGGGCAACCAATACGTGGTGAAGTCGAGTATCGGCCATATCCGAGACCTGCCCACCAGCGGTTCGGCTAGCGCCAGCAAGGAGCCAGCCGCCAAGCGCGGCAAGGCTGCTGCCGGTGAAGCGCCGGCGCTGTCGCCAAAAGACAAGGCGCGCAAGCAGCTGGTCTCACGCATGGGTGTCGATCCGGAACACGGCTGGAAAGCCAAGTACGAGATCCTCCCGGGCAAGGAAAAGGTCATCGAAGAGCTGCGTCGGCTCGCCAAAGATGCCGACACCATCTATCTCGCGACGGACTTGGACCGCGAAGGGGAAGCCATTGCCTGGCACCTGCGCGAAGCCATTGGTGGGGATGACAGCCGCTACAAGCGTGTGGTGTTCAACGAAATTACCAAGAAGGCCATCCAGGAAGCCTTCTCCCAGCCAGGCGAGCTGGACATCGATCGGGTCAACGCCCAACAGGCGCGTCGCTTTCTTGATCGCGTAGTGGGCTACATGGTCTCACCGCTGCTGTGGGCCAAGATTGCCCGCGGCTTGTCCGCCGGTCGGGTGCAGTCGGTCGCGGTGAAACTGGTGGTGGAGCGCGAGCGCGAGATCCGTGCGTTCATCCCTGAAGAGTACTGGGAGATTCACGCTGACCTCGGCACCACCAAGGGCGCTACCGTGCGCTTCGACGTGGCCCGCGAGAAGGGTGAAGCCTTCAAGCCGCTCAACGAAGCCCAGGCCATGGCTGCGCTGGAGAAGCTCAAGGCTTCCAGCTACAGCATCGTCAAGCGCGAAGACAAACCGACCAGCAGCAAGCCGTCGGCACCGTTTATCACTTCCACACTGCAACAGGCGGCGAGCAACCGCCTGGGCTTTGGTGTGAAGAAAACCATGATGATGGCCCAGCGTCTGTACGAAGCCGGCTACATCACTTATATGCGTACCGACTCGACCAACCTCTCGGTCGATGCCGTGGCGATGGCGCGCACTTATATAGAAAGCGAGTTCGGCAAGAAATACCTGCCGGACACGCCGAACGTCTACAGCAGCAAGGAAGGCGCACAAGAGGCCCACGAAGCGATTCGTCCGTCTGACGCCAACACTGAGCCAAGCAAGCTGTCGGGCATGGAGCGCGATGCCGAGCGCCTCTACGAGCTGATCTGGCGCCAGTTCCTGGCCTGCCAGATGCTGCCGGCGCAATACCTGTCGACCACGGTCAGCGTGGGTGCTGGCGACTTCGAGCTGCGTGCCAAGGGCCGCATCCTGAAGTTCGACGGCTACACCCGCGTCATGCCGCAAATCGCCAAGCCTGGGGACGACGACGTCCTGCCGGACATGGCCCAGGGCGACGTGATGAAGCTGATCGAGCTTGACCCGACACAGCACTTCACCAAGCCGCCGGCCCGTTATTCGGAAGCCAGCCTGGTCAAGGAAATGGAAAAACGCGGCATCGGTCGTCCTTCGACCTACGCGGCGATCATTTCCACCATCCAGGACCGCGGTTACGTGGCGCTGCACAACCGTCGTTTCTATTCGGAAAAGATGGGTGACATTGTTACCGAACGTTTGTCCGAGAGCTTCTCTAACCTGATGGACTACGGCTTTACCGCTGGGATGGAAGAGAACCTCGATGATGTGGCCCAGGGCGAACGGGACTGGAAAAACGTCCTCGACGAGTTTTACGGTGACTTCAAGAAAAAACTCGAAGTGGCCGAAAGCCCTGACAACGGCATGCGGGCCAACCAGCCGGTCATGACCGACATCCCGTGCCTGACCTGTGGTCGTCCTATGCAGATCCGCACGGCCTCGACTGGCGTATTCCTCGGTTGCTCAGGCTACAGCCTGCCACCCAAGGAGCGCTGCAAGGCGACGGTCAACCTGGTGCCGGGCGACGAAATCGCCGCGGACGACGAGGGTGAATCGGAATCCCTGGTGCTGCGCGGCAAGCATCGTTGCCCGATCTGCAGCACGGCGATGGATGCTTACCTGCTGGATGAAAAGCGCAAGCTGCACATTTGCGGTAACAACCCGGACTGTGCCGGCTACGAGATCGAAGAGGGCACCTATCGCATCAAGGGCTACGAAGGCCCGAGCCTGGAATGCGACAAGTGTGGCAGCGAGATGCAGCTCAAGACCGGCCGTTTTGGCAAGTTCTTCGGTTGCACCAACCCGACCTGCAAAAACACTCGCAAACTGCTCAAGAGCGGTGATGCAGCGCCGCCGAAGATGGATCCGGTGAAGATGCCTGAGCTCAAGTGCGAGAAGGTCAACGACACCTACATCCTGCGCGACGGCGCGTCTGGCCTGTTCCTGGCGGCCAGCCAGTTCCCGAAAAACCGCGAGACTCGCGCGCCGTTGGTGATGGAGATTGTGCCGCATAAGGACGAGATCGATCCGAAGTACCATTTCCTCTGCGAAGCGCCGCAGAAGGATCCGGAAGGGCGTCCGGCAGTGATTCGCTACAGCCGCAAGACTAAGGAGCAGTACGTACAGACCGAAGTCGATGGCAAGCCTACCGGTTGGAAGGCATACTACGACGGCGGAAAATGGACCGTTGAAGACAAGCGCTGATGGTTAGGGTGCTTTCTTGTGGCGAGGGAGCTTGCTCCCGCTGGACGGCGTAGCCGTCCCCAACAAGCCCCAAGTAAACAAGAGGCCGCACGATAACCCCAGGGGTTATCGTGCGGCCTCTTTGTTTTTGGCTTGCAGTGGCCTTGGTTGATCCATGACACTGTCGCACTTGCGTGAAGTTTTTATTTCGTTGTGGAGAATGCCGACATGGCCCACGAACTCTATACCCGCACCAATCAGAAAATTTACTTCGCCGGCCTGTCGCTTGAAGCACTTGCTAGGGCCGAGGATGGGCGGGCGATGAATTCCCCTGCGCTGATCCAGGCAGGGCGCGAATCTGCGCTGTTTCACCTGTACGGTGCATTGTTGGGGCTGTGCCATGAAATTGCGGGTTTCTATCGCCTGCCACAGGCGAATGCGCCGCGGGCCGAGCTGCTGTTGACCCGCGAAGTGTTGGAAAGCATCGCTATCCCCGAGCTGGCCGAAATGGTTGAGCTGGCCCATAACCCGGAAACCTGGCTGGCTAAGCTGTTGGCGGCCCACGCGGCGTTGTTCCAGCCACCGCGGGCCCCTCGCAAACCCAAGGGCGATGTGACCCAGCCGTTGATCGTTGCAGTCAACCTGGACGAGCAGGACCCCGAGCAGGAGCTGAGCCAGGAGGAGCTGGAGAGCTGGCGCCAAAACCTCAAAAGCCTGGCGATCCGCTTTCGCGAAGGATTGAACGAGTGTTGAGTATTTCTTCCAGCCTGTAATGCTTGTTGATAACGCTTGGTCAAGATCCCGAGCGAAGCCTGGCCGATGACTATATAATCCTCGCCTTTCGTGGAGAACAGACTTTTATGCCAACGTCCTTTCTAGAAATTGTCGAACTTCCTGATGGCCGCATCGAGCTGCGCAGGGCTGAGGACGAGGGTTCTCTGGTAACCCTGAGTTTCTCCGAAGATGCCAAGGTGTTCCTCCAAGGCCAACACGTCGAAGTCGCCAAGGCGATGCTGAGCGTGGGCGTTCAGATGGCAGGCCGCCTGGTTGAAGGCGAATTCAACAAGGAAGAGGGGCCGCGGGTTCTTCATTGATCCCATCTGTCGGCTTTTTGGAAGATAGTGTTACTGGTCGGCTTCTCTGTCCTGGAGAAGCCCTGCGTTTGTCTTAGCCCAACCGAATATTCAGGCTTTGCGCGTCCCCGATGCGAGCGGCGCTGATCAGCTGTTGCCGTGCGGTCGCGGTCAACGGATTGAGCCAGCTGACCACTGTATGGCTGCGACCCAGGCGCAAAGCTTCACGCGTCAGCTCTTGGGCGCTTTGAGTGCCCCGTGGTTGCAGCAGCAGGATGCGTTCACGGTTCAGGCCGGCGTCACGCAGCCAGGCCTGGGTGACGCTGGCCGGTGGTGCGATCAGCGTCAACCAGCGAGCGTCCTGGTCCTGGCTCAGCTCTCGCAGGATCGGCGCCAGCAGGTTCAGGCAGTTCCCGGCCGCACCACGCAACGACAGTTCGCTGAAGGCCTCGGGCTCGACGCCCCAAGGCGACTCGATGACCTCTTTGAGGACAGGAACCAGCGGTTGGGCCATGAATGCCTCGAACAGCGGAAGTTGCGTGTGCTGTGGTGTGTGTGGGAACTGCATAAAGCCTCCTTTAGCGGCGAATGACGCCGACACTCAAGCCTTCGATGACCAGATCCTGATCTTTCAGGTTCACTTCGATGGGGGCGAACTCGGGGTTTTCGGCAATCAGCCAGACTTTGCTGCCGTCGCGCTTGAAGCGCTTGACGGTCACTTCATCACCGATTCGCGCCACCACGATCTGGCCGTTGCGGGCTTCGCGAGTGGTGTGGACGGCCAGGAGGTCACCGTCGAAGATGCCGATGTCCTTCATGCTCATGCCGTGCACGCGAAGCAGATAATCAGCCCGTGGATGGAAGAACGAAGGGTTGATGTTGCAGGACTCCTCGACATGCTGTTGGGCGAGGATCGGGGCGCCTGCCGCTACCCGACCGATGATCGGCAGGGTGGTTTCGTCGGCCTTGGCTTCGAAACCAGGGATGCGAATGCCGCGGGATGCGCCCGGCGTCATTTCGATCGCGCCCTTGCGGGCTAGCGCCTTTAAGTGTTCCTCAGCCGCGTTGGGCGACTTGAAGCCCAGCTCCTGAGCGATTTCCGCGCGGGTCGGCGGGTAGCCGTTGTCTTCTAGGCAGCGTTTGATGAAGGCCAGAATCTCTGCTTGGCGTGGCGTCAGCTTTAGCATAATGATCGCTCTGTCTTTTTATACAGTGACTGGGATTATATACAGTGAACGGCGCTTGGCAATCCTCCTTTTTTCACAGGCCGCTGGACGGTCGGTCGGGCTGCCGGAAGCGACATGGCTACAGCCAGTTAGAAGGTGTGGTTAAATAACTGACCGAGCGTTCGCAAAACGTCCCGGCAGGCTTGACAACCCCAAGGCTGAAACGTATGTTTCAAACAAGTGTTTGTCAGGCGGAGTAGCCATGGCCCAGTCGGAAACCGTTGAACGCATTCTCGATGCTGCCGAGCAATTGTTCGCGGAAAAAGGTTTCGCCGAAACCTCATTGCGTCTGATCACCAGCAAGGCCGGGGTAAACCTGGCCGCGGTGAATTACCACTTTGGTTCGAAAAAAGCGCTGATCCAGGCGGTTTTCTCGCGGTTCCTCGGTCCTTTCTGCCTCAGCCTCGATCGTGAGCTGGAGCGTCGCCAGGCAAAGCCTGACGTCAAGCCAACCCTGGAAGAACTGCTGGAAATCCTGGTCGAGCAAGCCCTTGTCGTGCAACCGCGCAGCGGTAACGACCTTTCCATTTTCATGCGCCTGTTAGGTCTTGCATTCAGCCAGAGCCAGGGTCACCTGCGGCGTTATCTGGAAGACATGTACGGCAAGGTGTTCCGCCGCTACATGTTGCTGGTCAATGAGGCCGCGCCGCGCATTCCGCCGATCGAGCTGTTCTGGCGCGTGCATTTCATGCTCGGTGCCGCTGCGTTCAGCATGTCTGGCATCAAGGCGCTGCGCGCCATTGCTGAAACCGATTTCGGCGTGAATACCTCCATTGAGCAGGTGATGCGCCTGATGGTGCCGTTCCTGGCTGCAGGCATGCGTGCCGAAAGTGGTGTCACCGATGAGATCATGGCCGCCGCACAGTTGCGTCCCCGCAGCAAATCGACCCCGGCGCTCGCCAAGGCTTGAGTACACGGGTGGGCGCGGCTGCTTACATCCGCTAAGCTAGCCGCCATGCCGACTCTCGTTTCGAACCCGTTTTATATTTCATCGCACAGCCGCGATCTGTCAGGCCTGGAGCCTGGCGGCGCGCTCGTGCGTGTGCCTGCGTGCGGGTTCATCGTTATTAAGGAAATGCTATGACTGCTGGCCTGCAAGGCTCGTTGATGGTGGACGTCGCCGGTACCTGGCTGACGGCCGAAGATCGCCACTTGTTGCGCCAGCCCGAAGTGGGCGGCCTGATCATTTTTGCTCGCAACATCGAGCACCCACGCCAGGTGCGTGAGCTGAGCGCCTCGATCCGCGCCATCCGTCCTGATCTTTTGCTTGCGGTTGATCAGGAAGGCGGCCGCGTTCAGCGCCTGCGCCAGGGGTTTGTGCGCTTGCCGGCGATGCGGGCGATTGCTGACAATCCGAACGCCGAATACCTGGCTGAACAATGTGGCTGGATCATGGCCACTGAAGTGCTGGCGGTCGGTCTCGACTTGAGCTTTGCCCCGGTGCTGGATCTCGATTATCAGCGCAGCGCCGTCGTTGGCAGTCGCTCCTTCGAAGGCGACCCCGAACGCGCCGCGTTGCTGGCCGGTGCATTCATTCGCGGCATGAACACCGCCGGAATGGCTGCCACCGGCAAGCATTTCCCCGGGCACGGCTGGGCCGAGGCGGATTCTCACGTAGCAATTCCCAACGATGAGCGCAGTCTCGAACAGATCCGCGCCAACGACCTGGTACCGTTTGCCAAACTGAGCAAGCAACTGGCGGCGGTCATGCCGGCCCATGTCATTTATCCGCAGGTTGACGCCAATCCGGCGGGTTTTTCCCGGCGCTGGTTGCAAGACATCCTGCGAGGCGAGTTGCAATTCGATGGCGTGATCTTCAGCGATGACCTGTCGATGGCCGGTGCTCATGTGGTGGGTGATGCCGCCAGTCGTATCGAGGCTGCGTTGTCAGCCGGTTGCGACATGGGCCTGGTGTGCAATGACCGCGCCGCCGCAGAGCTGGCGTTGAGTGCTGCCCAGCGCTTGAAGGTCAAGCCATCGGCGCGGATCGCCCGCATGCGTGGCCAGGCCTTTGCCTGCACCGAGTATCGCCAGGATCCACGCTGGCTCACGGCAGTCGGCGCGCTGAAAGCCGCCCAATTGATCGATTAAGGACATTTTGTCATGACCGTTTACGCAATTATCGGCGGCACTGGCCTGACCCAGCTCGAAGGCCTGACCATTCGCCAGTCTCTAGCGGTAGAAACTCCCTATGGCGCGCCATCAGCTGAGGTGCAAATTGGCGACTATGCCGGGCGTGAAGTGCTGTTTCTGGCCCGCCATGGCCATCCTCATCGCTTGCCGCCCCATCAGGTGAACTATCGCGCCAATCTCTGGGCCCTCAAGCAGGCCGGCGCCGAGGCGATTCTGGCGGTCAACGCTGTGGGCGGGATTCATGCCGCGATGGGGACTGGACATTTCTGCGTGCCCCATCAGTTGATCGATTACACCAGCGGTCGTCAGCACACCTATTTTGCCGATGACCTGGACGCGGTCACCCACATCGATTTCAGCTACCCCTACAGCGAGTCGCTGCGTCAGCAACTGATCGCTGCCCTGGCCGCCGAGGGCTGTGGCTACAGCAGCCACGGCGTATACGCCTGCACTCAGGGGCCGCGTCTGGAAACCGTGGCCGAAATAGCACGGCTGGAGCGCGACGGTTGCGACATCGTTGGCATGACCGGCATGCCGGAAGCGGCGCTGGCCCGTGAATTGGAGCTGGATTACGCCTGCCTGGCACTGGTGGTCAACCCGGCGGCGGGCAAGTCCACGGCAGTGATCACCATGGCCGAAATCGAGCAGGCGTTGCATGACGGGATGGGGAAGGTGAAGTCGACGTTGGCGCGGGTGTTGATGGCTGATCGCTGAGCCTACCCAACCAGCCTGCACAAAGAACTGTGGGAGCAAGCCCGCTCCCACAGGGATAGGGGTGTATCAGTGCTTTTCCAGCTTTGCCAGCTTATCCGGCAACGGCGCAAACAGCGCCTCGATATCGTCGCTCTGCAGTTTCCAGTCTCCGGCCACGCGCCCGTCCAATACGCCGGCTGCCAAATCGGACTTTTCCTTCTGCAGTAGCTGAATTTTCTCTTCCACCGTGCCTCGAGCAATCAGTTTGTAGACGAACACGGGCTTGTTTTGACCGATGCGATAGGCGCGGTCGGTCGCCTGGTTTTCGGTTGCCGGGTTCCACCACGGGTCGTAGTGGATCACCGTGTCGGCCTCGGTCAGGTTCAGGCCTACGCCGCCGGCCTTCAGGCTGATCAGAAAGATCTGACGCTTACCGCTCTGGAAATCTTTGACGGGCGTGCGTCGGTCCCGGGTCTGGCCGGTCAGTATCGCGTAATCCACCCCGCGTTTTTTCAGCTCGTCTTCGATCAGCGACAACATGGACGTGAACTGGGAGAACAGCAGAACCCGGCGGCCCTCTTCAAACAGCTCCTCGAGCATCTCCATCAGGCTGTCGAGCTTGCCCGAGGTACTGCCCCGGGCGGGTAGGGTGGCGTCGTTGATCAGGCGTAAATCGCAGCACACCTGGCGAAGCTTGAGCAGCGCTTCGAGAATGATGATCTGGCTGCGGGCCACGCCTTTGCGGGTGATTTCGTCGCGGACTTTCTTGTCCATCGCCAGGCGCATGGCTTCGTAGACGTCCCGCTGGGCATCGCTGAGTTCAACCCAGTGGATGATTTCGGTCTTGGGCGGCAACTCGGTCGCCACTTGCTCCTTGGTCCTGCGCAGCAGGAAAGGTTTTATCCGACCGTTGAGGTGCTGCAGTCGTACGTCGCTGCCACGCTTTTCGATCGGCACACGGTAATCGCGGTTGAAGCTCTTGACGTCCCCAAGCCACCCCGGCAGCAGGAAGTGAAACAGCGACCACAATTCCCCCAGGTGGTTTTCCAGGGGTGTGCCGGACAGGCACAGCCGCTGCCGGGCGTTGAGTTCACGGGCAGCCTGGGCGGCTTTGCTGGTGGGGTTCTTGATGTATTGGGCTTCATCGAGAATCAGCACGTGCAGCGGTTGCGCGGCGAGGCGCTCGACATCCTTGGGAAGTAGCGCATAGGTGGTGAGGACCAGGTCGTAATCGGCCAGCCGTTCGAAATACTTCTTGCGCCCGGCGCCATACAAGGCCAGCACCTTGAGCTGCGGCGTGAAGTGGGCTGCCTCGTCGAGCCAATTGGGAATCAGGCTCGTGGGCATCACCACCATGCACGGTCGGTCGAGGCGTCCGGCGTTTTTTTCGCTGAGAATATGCGCCAGGGTTTGTAGGGTTTTGCCCAGGCCCATGTCATCCGCAAGGATTCCGCCGACTTCCAACTGTCGCAGCGATTGCATCCAGCTCAAGCCTTCAAGTTGATACGGCCGCAGCGTCGCGTTCAGGCCTTCTGGCGCGGTGGTGGTGTAGTCCTTGATGTCCCGCAGGCGTTGGGCCAGGCCACGAATGTGTTCGCCACCTTCCCAGCTCAGGGGCATGTCTTGCAGCGGGTTCAGGCGCAAGGCGTCGGCGCTGTTGAGGCGTAGTTTGGTGGTGCCGGGCTCTTGCAGATAAAACTCGCCCAGGGTCGCCAGCACCGGTTTCAGCCGGCCGTAGGGCAGGGCCACTTGCTGCGGGCCGAATTCAGAATTCGGGCGGTTGGGCAAGTTGACCAGAATGAGCTCATCGTCGCGGCGCCTGGCCAGGCGTTCCGGGTTGAACAATTCGATGTGCGAACGCATTAGGTTCAACAGGATCGGCAGCAGGCTCAGGCGCTCGCCGTTGACGATGATCCCCAGTTCCAGGTCGAACCAGTCCCGCTCCGGTGCTTCCTCCACCGTGGCGTACCAGTCGTCCACGGCGGTCAGGTCGAAGCCGAAATCTTCGTCGATCTGCAATTCCCAGCCCTGCTCACGCAGCTTTGGCAGGTCATTGAGGGTGAACGTCAGCCAGGCGCTGTCATTGACCATCTCGTACAGTTCGCCGGCGCTTTCCGGCAGGGCCTTGCTTTGCCGGGTCGCGATCTTGAAACCGAGGATTCGCAGCTGTTCGCGGTAGGACTGTTCCACATCGGTCTGGCGTTTTATCCGCAGCGTCTGTGTGTCCTGGCGAATCAGCACGTCAGTGTTGCGCTGGCCACTGACGTATTCGTCCAGATAGCTGAAGGACAGGGCGGCGCGGTGCTGGATGTAGCGCTGCATTTTGCCGTTGCGTGGTTCGAACGCGCTGAACTCGATGCTTGCCAGCCACAGGCGCGGCATTGGTTGTACGTTGTCCACCAACACTTGTGGAGGGGCCTTGGGGCTGCGGTTGTCCAGCACCGTCTGGAGTTTCTCCAACAGTTGGGCGTCTTTCTCGGCGGCAGGGTAGGCCAGGGTTTCCTGGACCTGCAGCAACACCGCTGCGCAGTGCTTGCAGTTGATGCGCACCGGGCAGGAGCAAGCGGCTTCGAGCAGAATCAACGTGCCCTTGGCGGACTCTTTGAGGCGAATGGTCTGGCGGTAGATGCTGCCGCCAGAACCTTCGCAACTGGCGGTGATGGTGCTGTCGCCGGCCTCGACGATCCTGACGCGGTTTTCCAGCGCATAACGGCGCCCGCGCTCCAGGCTCTGTTCCTTGAATCGATTGACCCAGGAAGGTGCCAGGGGTTTGCTTAGGGGCGAGGGCATAGGCGCGCCGATCAGTCCGGAATGACGTCAGGTGCCTGCCGTGGCGCGGGCGCGGTCAGCGAGGTGATTTTGATCAGCAGGCCGAGGTGGCCATTGTCGAGGAAGTTCAACTGGCCATTTTTGGTGTGGCTTTCCTGTTTGAGGCGTTCGCTGGAAGTCACCAGGCCGTTGGCATCGATCTGGTTGATCCAGAAGTCGGCACCCACGTCGGTGAAACGGCCGAGTTTCAGTTCCAGAGTGCCCTCGATGGGAAATTGCCCGAATTGTTCGGCGCCGTCGCTGATGGCGACTTTGCTGCCCTGTTCACCCAGGGTTTGCTGCCAGGCCTTGTGCATCAACACCGTGTATTGGCCGCTGGCGTTGAGTTTCTCGACGATGTTGCCCAGTGCTGGCGTGCGCTGACTGTCCGCACCCAGGCGCTGCGCGCCGGCGTCCCAGTCTTCCGGTGCGGCACGGCTGACAATCGCCGGTTCCGCATTCTGGCGTACCAAAATCATTTCAACCTGATACAGGTCGTCGGCAAGCGCCAGGGGGGCGACCAGGGTCATCAACAAGGTCAGTGAGCGAAACAGGCGCATGGGGCGTCCTTCAAGCAGTGGTCGGAGTGAGGCGCTCGAACAGCGCTTCTACGGTATTGAAACGCTCTTCCGGGCGTTCCATGGGCACCAAGAACTTGAACATCGTGGCACCTTCGAACTTGTAGCGTTTGGGCTGGCCCTGGATCAGCTTGATCAGCACCAGCGGATCGACCGGGGTCTGGGCTTCGAACTCGATACGGCCGCCGTTGGGGCCGCCGTCGACTTTCTTGATGC
Source organism: Pseudomonas sp. LBUM1664 (assembly GCF_059695895.1). Lineage (NCBI taxonomy): Bacteria > Pseudomonadati > Pseudomonadota > Gammaproteobacteria > Pseudomonadales > Pseudomonadaceae > Pseudomonas > Pseudomonas sp. LBUM1664. The sequence continues at coordinate 2,175,965 of NZ_CP166791.1, forward strand.
CCAGTTGTTCGGCCTTGAGCTTGAGCAATGTGGTGCGTACCAGGTTCTTGGTCGGTTCCGGCAGCAAGCCGAAGCGGTCGATCATCTCCACTTGCAGGTCCTTGAGGCCTTCCTCGTCGCTGGCCGAGGCGATGCGCTTGTAGAGAATCAGCCGCGCGTGGACATCCGGCAAGTAATCTTCCGGGATCAGTGCCGGCACCCGCAGGTTGATTTCCGGCCCGCCGCCCAGGGGCTGATCGAGGTTCGGCTGTTCGCCCTTGCGGATCGACTTGACCGCCCGTTCGAGCATTTCCATATAAAGGGTGAAGCCGACGGCCTGGATCTGGCCGCTCTGACCGTCGCCCAGCAACTCGCCGGCGCCGCGGATTTCCAGGTCGTTGGTGGCCAGCACGAAACCGGCGCCCAGGTCCTGGGTGTTGGCGATGGCCTCCAGGCGTTTTTCCGCGTCCGGTGTGATCTGCTGGCGCGGCGGCGTCAACAGGTAGGCGTAGGCCTGGTGGTGGCTGCGCCCGACCCGGCCGCGCAACTGGTGCAACTGGGCCAGGCCGAACTTGTCGGCGCGCTCGATGATGATGGTGTTGGCGCTCGGCACGTCGATGCCGGTCTCGATGATGGTCGAGGCGATCAGCACGTTGAAGCGCTTGTGGTAGAAGTCGCTCATCACTTGTTCGAGTTCACGCTCGCGCATTTGCCCGTGGCCGATGCCGATACGGGCTTCCGGCACCAGCTCGGCCAGGTCGGCGGCACATTTGTCGATGGTCTTCACGTCGTTGTGCAGGTAATAGACCTGGCCGCCACGCAACAGCTCACGCAGCAAGGCTTCCTTGACCGTACTTTTGTTCTGCTCCATGACGAACGTGCGCACCGACAGGCGACGGGCCGGCGGCGTGGCGATGATCGACAGGTCGCGCATGCCCGACACCGCCATGTTCAACGTGCGCGGAATCGGTGTGGCGGTCAGGGTCAGGATGTCGACTTCGCTGCGCAGGGCCTTGAGCTGTTCTTTCTGGCGCACACCAAAGCGGTGCTCTTCGTCGATGATCACAAGCCCCAGGTTTTTGATCTTCACATCGTCTTGCAGCAGTTTGTGCGTGCCGATGACGATGTCGATCTTGCCCTCGGCCAGGTCGGCCACGGCGGCGTTCACTTCCTTGGTGGATTTGAACCGGCTCATCACTTCCACGGTCACCGGCCAGTCGGCGAAGCGGTCGCGGAAACTGTTGTAGTGCTGCTGGGCGAGCAGGGTGGTCGGCACCAGGATCGCGACCTGTTTGCCGCCGTGCACGGCAATGAATGCGGCGCGCATCGCCACTTCGGTCTTGCCGAAGCCCACGTCGCCACACACCAGCCGGTCCATCGGTTTGGGCGCGAGCATGTCGGCGCGCACGGCGTCGATGGTGGTCTGCTGGTCGACGGTTTCTTCGAACGGAAAACCGGCGCTGAAGGTTTCGTAGTCGGCTTTCGGGTCGGCGAAGGCATAACCCTCGCGTGCGGCGCGACGGGCGTAAATGTCCAGCAGCTCGGCGGCCACGTCGCGCACTTGTTCGGCGGCCTTGCGCTTGGCTTTCTGCCAGGTTTCCGAGCCCAGGCGATGCAGCGGGGCCAGGGCGTCGTCGCTGCCGGTGTAGCGCGCGATCAGGTGCAGGTTCGCCACTGGTACGTAGAGCTTGGCACCCTCGGCGTATTCCAGGGTCAGGAATTCGGCCGCCTGGCTATCGATTTCCAGGGTCGCCAGGCCCAGGTAGCGGCCTACGCCGTGGTCGATGTGCACCACCGGCGCGCCTTCGCGAAGCTCGGTGAGGTTCTTGATGACCGCGTCGTTGGCGGCGTCGGCGCGCTTCTCGCGACGTCGGCGCTGCATGACGCGCTGGCCGAACAGCGGGCTTTCGGCTACCAATGCAAGGGATGGGTCATCAAGGACCATGCCGTCGTTCAGTGGCGCGATAGTAATTGCCAGCCGATCTTTGCCTGCGACGAAATCCGGCCAGCTGTCGACCGTCTTCGGTCGCAGTTTCAGGCGTTCAAGCAGCTCCAACAGCACTTCGCGACGCCCGGCGGATTCGGCGGTGAACAGCACGCGGCCGGGGAACTGGTCGAGGAAGCCGGCAAGCGCTGCCAGTGGCTGGCTCGCTTTGGCTTCAATGGCCAGGTCCGGCAATGCCTTGGCCGGGAAGCGTTCACGACCCACGCCCGTCTCCACGTCCTGCTGGCTCGCTACCACCCGCGGCCAGTTTTTGAGGCGGGCAAAACAGTCTTCCACCGGCAGGAACAACTCGGCCGGTGGCAATAAAGGACGGGAAGGGTCGACACGACGTTCTTCGTAACGGTTGCGCACGTCGTTCCAGAAATTTTCCGCCGCCTGTTCGATGCCCGGCAGGGAAAACACTTGGGTGTCCTGGGGCAGGTAATCGAACAGGGTGGACGTTTCTTCGAAAAACAGCGGCAGGTAGTACTCGATACCGGCGGGGGTAATGCCACTGCTCAGGTCCTGGAAGATCGGGCAGCGCCGGAAATCCACATCGAAACGCTCGCGAAACCGCGCCTTGAAGCGGGTCACGGCATCTTTTTGCAGCGGGAATTCCTTGGCTGGCAGCAGGCGGACCGACTGCACCTTGTCGATGGAGCGCTGGTTTTCCGGGTCGAAAGTGCGCAGGGTCTCGATTTCGTCATCGAACAGGTCGATGCGATAAGGCAGTTTGCTGCCCATCGGGAACAGGTCGATCAACGCGCCGCGTACCGCGAACTCACCGTGCTCGTACACCGTGTCGACGCAGCGATAGCCGCTGGCCTCCAGCCGGGTGCGCATTTGCTCGACATCAAGCTTCTGGCCGATGTCCAGCACCAGGCTGCTGCCGAGCAGAAACTGGGTTGGTGCCAGGCGATGTAGGGCCGTGGTGATCGGCACTACCAAAACGCCATGACTGAGCTCCGGCAGCCGATAAAGGCTGGCGATTCGCTGGGAAATGATGTCCTGATGGGGCGAAAACAGATCGTAGGGCAGGGTTTCCCAGTCCGGGAAATGCAGCACTGGCAAACCCGGGGCGAAGAAACTCAGCTCCTGTTCCAGCCGCTCGGCGCTTTGGCTGTCGGCGGTCAGTAGCAGGGTGAAGCGCTTTGCAGCGCTGGCAGCCTCGGCGATGGCCAGGCTCAGGGCGGCACCGGGCAGGTTGCCCCAGTGCTGTTTACCTGCCGCGGCAGGGAGATGCGGAAGACGCAGAACGGGCACGGAAGGTTGAGCTCCAAGCGTTGCGACAAAGTCGGCAATTGTAGCGGGGGAAGGGGCCGGCTGTCAGTCGCAGACTACCCTGGCAAACAGGAAAACCACGGTGCGACAGGCGCGCATTGCTCCGCGCAGGACTCGGCGGCATAATGTAGCCCCTTTTTTCAGTCCCTACATGTGGAAGGTTCCCGTGACTCAGAAGCCCGACCAGTGTCTTGGTGAATGGATCGATCGTGAAGCACTCGCAGAAGCGATGATCCCTCTCATCGGTCAGCTCTACCGCAATAACAACGTGGTGAGCTCGATCTATGGCCGCAGCCTGATCAACCAGTCTGTCATCGCGATTCTCAAAGCCCACCGCTTTGCTCGCCACCGTCAGTCCGACGACAGCGAATTGTCCGTCCACGAAACTTTCCCTCTGCTCAAGGCGATGAGCGAGCTCAAGCTCGGCGCCGCTTCGGTGGACCTGGGCAAGCTGGCCGTCAAGTTCAAGTCCCAGGGCAATGGCCGCACGGCCGAGCAATTCGTTCGCGAAGAGCTGGCCGATGTGGTCGGTCAGCAGAACGTTTCGGCGCGTAAAGGCACCGACGTGGTGCTGTACGGCTTCGGTCGTATCGGCCGTCTGCTGGCGCGCATCCTGATCGAGAAAACCGGTGGTGGCGACGGCCTGCGCCTGCGGGCCATCGTGGTGCGCAAAGGCGCCGAGAATGACCTGACCAAGCGTGCCAGCCTGCTGCGCCGCGATTCGGTCCACGGTTCGTTCAACGGCACCATCATCATCGATGAAGAAAACAACACCATCCTCGCCAACGGCAACCTGATCCAGGTGATCTACGCGAAGAACCCGACCGAGGTGGATTACACCCAGTACGGCATCAAGAACGCACTGCTGGTGGACAACACCGGTGTATGGCGTGACGCCGACGGCCTGGGCCAGCACCTGACCTGCCCGGGCATCGACCGCGTTGTGCTGACCGCGCCTGGTAAAGGCAAGCTGAAGAACATCGTTCACGGCATCAACCACGGCGAAATCACCGCTGACGACAAGATTGTCTCCGCCGCCTCCTGCACCACCAACGCCATCGTGCCGGTGCTCAAGGCTGTGAACGACAAGTTCGGCATCGTCAACGGTCACGTTGAAACGGTTCACTCGTACACCAACGACCAGAACCTGATCGACAACTTCCACAAGGGCGACCGCCGTGGCCGCAGCGCCGCGCTGAACATGGTGATCACCGAGACCGGTGCTGCCACCGCCGCTGCCAAGGCCCTGCCTGAGCTGGCCGGCAAGCTGACCGGTAACGCGATCCGTGTGCCGACGCCAAACGTGTCGATGGCCATCCTCAATCTGAACCTTGAGAAAGCTACCAGCCGCGAAGAGATGAACGAGTACCTGCGCTACATGGCGCTGCACTCCGATCTGCACAAGCAGATCGACTTCGTCAATTCGCAGGAAGTGGTGTCCACCGACTTCGTGGGCTCGCGTCACGCCGGTGTGGTCGATGCCGAGGCAACCATCTGCAACGATAACCGCGTTGTGTTGTACGTCTGGTACGACAACGAATTCGGTTACAGCTGCCAGGTGGTTCGCGTGATGGAAGACATGGCCGGTGTGAACCCGCCAGCATTCCCGCGCTAAGCCTTAGCTGCATATGAAAGCGCCCCGACTTGTCGGGGCGTTTTTTTATCTGGAGGTTTTGTGTTGGCTGGGCCGGCCTCTTCGCGAGCAGGCTCGCTCCCACAGTTGACCGAGTTGTTGCTGATGTATGCGGTCTGATGTGGGAACGAGCCTGCTCGCGATAGCGATCTATCAGGCACCACCCACTACAGAGGCTTGCGCGGTCCGCAGTTCATGACGATTGCCCTTGAACAACACCAGGGTAGCAATCAACCCCAACACCGCCGCACCGCTAAGCCAGATCCCCGGCGCTGCCTTGTTACCCAGCACATGAATCAGATAAGTACAGGCCGCTGGCGTAAACCCGCCGAAGGTCGCTGTCGCCAGGCTGTAGGCCAGGGAGAAGCCGGTGGTGCGCACTTCAACCGGCATGATTTCCGTCAAGGCCACTACCATCGCACCGTTGTACGATCCGTACAGGAACGACAACCACAGTTCGACGATCAGCAAATGGCTGAAGCTGGGGTTCGCTACCAACCAGGACAACGCCGGATAAGCCGTCAGGATCGCCAGAATAGTCGCACTCAGCAGCAGGGGTTTGCGTCCGATCTTGTCGGAAACCGCTCCCATCACGGGCAGCCAGAAGAAGTTTGATAAGCCGATACACACCGTGACCAGCAACGCATCCAGGTCTGACAGGTTCAATTCGGCTTTGCCGAAGGTCGGTGTGTAAGCGGTGATCAGGTAGAACGACACGGTGGTCATCACCACCAGCGCCATGCCACCCAATACGATGCCGAAGTTCTGGCCGATTGAGCGGATGATTTCCGACAGGGTAGGGTGATGTTTTCTTGCCTGGAACTCAGGTGTTTCTTCCAGTGAACGACGGATCACGAATATCGCGGGCACGATCATGCACCCCACCAGGAACGGTACGCGCCAGCCCCATTCGCCCATCTCCTGTGGGCTCAACCAGTGATTGAGACCAACCCCCAGCAGACCGGCGAATACCACGGCAGCCTGTTGACTGGCGGATTGCCAACTGACGAAGAAACCCTTGTTCCCCGGCGTGGAGATTTCCGCCAGGTACACCGACACACCACCCAGTTCGACCCCGGCGGAGAAACCTTGCAGCAATCGGCCCAGCAGCACCAGCAGCGGTGCCGCCACACCCAGGGTGGCGTAGCCCGGCACACCGGCGATCAGCACAGTGCCGGCGGCCATCATCGCCAGGGTGATGATCAAACCTTTGCGGCGGCCGTGGCGGTCAATATAGGCGCCGAGAAAAATCGCCCCCAGTGGACGCATCAGGAACCCGGCGCCGAACGTGGCCAGGGACAGCATCAGCGAGGCGAATGCACTGTCGGTGGGGAAGAATGTCTTGGCGATGGCCGTGGCGTAGAAGCCATAGACCATGAAGTCGAACATCTCCAGGAAATTGCCGCTGACAACGCGAAAAATCGCTTTGCCGTTGCTCGTGTTGGAAGGCATTTGTAGGTACTCACTCTGGTAAATCTTGTATGAAAGCGCCACGCCTGTGAGAGCAAAGCCTGTGGGAGCACAGCTTGCTCGCGATGCGGGCGACACGGTTCACCTGCAAGACCGCGTCATCGTTCTTCGCGAGCAAGCTGTGCACCCACAGGCTCGCGCCCACAGGTTTTTGCGTGCGTTGTAGCCCATAATGGCGGGCGCGGTTTTGAGGGGAGATGAAGATTTGTTAACTGGACGATGGGGTGGGGTTGTGGTCTTGATCGGCGTTTTGTCCGGTTGCGGCAACGGCGACACCCTGGAACGCTTCGACGGCCCGACCATGGGCAGTCATTATTCCATTCAATACGTCAGGCATTCCTTCACGCCGGGTCCGAAAGCGGTGCAGACCGAGGTGGAAAATATCCTCGCCGAAGTGGATCGGCACTTCTCGACTTACCGCAGCGACTCGGACATCGAACGCTTCAATGCGTTGCCTGCCGACAGTTGCCAGGTCATGCCTGGACCGGTTCTGGAATTGATTCGGGTGGGCGAGCAATTGTCATCCGAAAGTGAAGGTTCCTTCGACTTGACCGTGGAGCCACTGCTGAACCTGTGGGGCTTCGGTCCCCAGTCCCGGGAAGAAAAAGTGCCGACCGCAGAGGCGCTGGCCCTGGCGCGACAACGCGTTGGGCATGATCACTTGCGCATCGACGGTGACCGGTTGTGCAAGGACGCCCCGGTGGAAGTCGACTTCAACAGCATCGCCGCTGGCTACGCCGTCGACCGGATCGCAGCCCGGCTCCAGGCCCTGGGCATCGACAGCTACCTGGCCGAAGCCACCGGCGAACTCAAGGCTGCCGGGCGTAAACCCGATGGTTCGGCCTGGCGTATCGCCCTGGAAGAGCCCCGGGACGACCGGCAAGTGGCTGAACGCGTCATTGAGGTCAACGGCTATGGGGTTTCGACGTCCGGTGACTACCGTCGTTATTTCGAGCAGGACGGGGCGCGTTACTCCCACACCTTTGATGCGCGCACCGGTGCTCCGGTCCTACACAACCTGGCGTCAGTCACGGTGATTCATCCTTCTGCGTTAATGGCCGATGGACTATCGACGCTGTTGCTGATTCTCGGTCCTGAACGGGGTTGGGACTATGCCGAAAAACATGGCATCGGGGTATTTTTCGTGTTGCGCGATGGCAATCGTTTTGAAACCCGTACCAACGATATGTTTGAACGGATCAGTCGTGGAAAACCCCAGTGATGTCAGCGATGTTGTTCGCTTAGGACGTAAATAATCCGTGGCGAGGGAGCTTGCTCCCGCTGGGTTGCGCAGCAGCCCTCTTTTGTGAGCGCTTCGCACTCAAGCGGGAGCAAGCTCCCTCGCCACAATGATTTAGGCAAGCCTGAAATAAGAGTAATGCAATGATGACAGCGCAATGAAAGGTTGCCTGTGGCGAAATAGCGTAGGCAAAGGGGGCGTTCTCAATTAGTTTCCCCACCGCGCCGGGTCTGCTGTTGTGCAGGGCAAGGCGCGAGAAGCGTGGTTTGGTCATTCCAAATAAGCTTCGAGCAACGCAGCCCTGCACAACAGCAGGCCCGGCCCTCCGGGTTGCGCCTTAAAGCGGGCCATGCTGCGTTGCAGGCCTTGGAAAGGGAACACCATTCCCTGCGGCCTGCGCCTTGCCTGGCCCGCTTTAAGGCACAACGCGGTGGGGAAACTAATTGAGAACGCCCCCTAGCCTACGGCGCGACCAAGGGGTAATGTGCGCGGCGTTGACGCTTCTATAGACTGTGGCCGGGCGCGTGAACCGGCCCCAAATTGTTCCTTCATGCCGCAGGCCGGCATGATTTAGCCGTTGGTGCCAAGTGTGGCGCCGCGGCCTGTTCTGAGGAGTACGCATGGCTGTCTACAACTACGACGTGGTGGTACTGGGTTCCGGCCCAGCAGGAGAAGGCGCAGCAATGAACGCCGCCAAGGCAGGGCGCAAGGTGGCGATGGTCGACAGCCGTCGTCAGGTTGGCGGCAACTGCACCCACTTGGGTACCATCCCGTCCAAGGCCTTGCGTCACTCGGTCCGGCAGATCATGCAATTCAACACCAACCCGATGTTCCGGGCCATCGGCGAGCCACGCTGGTTCTCCTTTCCGGACGTGCTCAAGAGCGCCGAGAAGGTCATCTCCAAGCAGGTGGCCTCGCGTACTGGCTACTACGCTCGCAACCGTGTTGACGTGTTCTTTGGCACCGGCAGTTTTGCCGATGAGCAGACCGTCGAAGTGGTCTGCGGCAATGGCGTGGTCGAAAAACTGGTGGCCAAGCACATCATCATCGCCACCGGCTCGCGCCCGTATCGCCCGGCCGACATCGATTTCAACCATGCGCGTATCTACGATAGCGACACCATCCTGAGCCTGGGCCACACCCCACGTAAACTCATTGTCTACGGCGCCGGCGTGATCGGTTGTGAATACGCCTCGATCTTCAGCGGCCTGGGTGTATTGGTGGAGCTGGTGGATAACCGGGGTCAGTTGCTGAGCTTCCTGGACTCGGAAATTTCCCAGGCCCTGAGCTATCACTTCAGCAACAACAACATCACGGTTCGCCACAACGAAGACTACGAGCGCGTCGAAGGCGTGGACAACGGCGTGATCCTGCACCTCAAGTCGGGCAAGAAGATCAAGGCCGACGCCTTGCTCTGGTGCAACGGCCGTACCGGCAACACTGACGCCCTGGGCCTGGAAAACATCGGCGTGAAGGTCAACAGCCGTGGCCAGATCGAAGTCGACGAGAACTACCGCACCTGCGTGCCTAACATCTATGGTGCCGGTGACGTGATTGGCTGGCCGAGCCTGGCCAGTGCGGCCCACGACCAAGGTCGTTCGGCTGCCGGCAGCATCGTCGACAACGGTAGCTGGCGCTTCGTCAACGACGTGCCGACCGGCATCTACACCATTCCGGAAATCAGCTCTATCGGCAAGAACGAGCAGGAACTGACTCAGGCCAAGGTGCCCTATGAAGTGGGCAAGGCCTTCTTCAAGAGCATGGCGCGGGCGCAGATTGCCGGTGAGCCGCAAGGCATGCTGAAGATCCTGTTCCACCGCGAGACGCTGGAAGTGCTGGGCGTGCACTGCTTCGGTTACCAGGCTTCGGAGATCGTTCACATCGGCCAGGCGATCATGAACCAGCCGGGCGAGCTGAACACGCTGAAGTACTTCGTCAACACCACGTTCAACTACCCGACCATGGCCGAAGCCTATCGGGTAGCGGCCTATGACGGGCTCAACCGGCTTTTTTGAGCGGCTCCGGCCGGTGGCCTGAGCCGGCCGGGGAGACCGATTTCAGCAATTCTCGAGGGTGGCAGTGGCCAAACCGGGAAAGTCTGTAATTAGGCTGTCAGCGCCAAAGTCGGCGAGCCTGCGCATCAGCGCGGGCTCGTTGACGGTCCACACCGACACATGCAGCCCCTGACGTTGCGCCTTGACCAAGCGTTCGGGCGTGCACAGTGTCCAGTTCAGCGCCAGAATCTCACAACCGTAACTCTGGGCCACCTTCAGCGGGTCGAGCCAAGCGTATTCGGCCACCAGGCCGCGGGAGATGTCCGGGGTCAAGTCCAGAGCGGCCTTGAGCACTTCCCGGGAGCTGGAGGTGATGGTGATTTTGTCCAGCAGTCCGAAACGCTGGGCCATTTCGCGGATCCCCAGCACGGTGGCGGCGGCGCGGGTGCGTGAGGCGCTCTTGACCTCCAGTTGCCAATGCTCGAAATCACACTTTTCGAACAACTCCTCCAGGCGCGGAATCGGGCACGGCTTGATCCAGCCCGGGCCACCCTTGCGCGCATCGTAGGTCACCAGCTCGGCGGCGGAATGCTCCACTACCTTGCCCCGGCGATCGGTGGTGCGCTTGAGGGTCGGGTCGTGGATCACCATCAACTCGCCGTCCATGGACAGGTGCAGGTCCAACTCGCAACGGCGCACGCCGTGCTTGAGACACTCCTGAAAACCGGTCAGGGTATTTTCCGGTGCTTCGCCCTTGGCGCCGCGGTGGCCATAAATGAGGGTCACGGTTGTTCCTTATTGATACCTGATTCGTTCAGTTCGCGTGCCTGGCGCCGTTCTTGCGCCTGTTTCTGCAGGATGTAGCGGGCCAGCAACTGACGCTGGGCGTCGGTCGGGCGCTCGAACTCGGTGGTCACATTATGGCCGTCGCCCTTGGGAGCGCAATGAGTGACCCGTGCCCGGAGCAACAGTCCCAGAGCCTGTGGCATCAGCACCAGTTTGATCGACAGGTGCGTGCCAACGGCAATGGGTGTGGGGTTCTGGAAGTCGATGCCGCCTTCGGAAATGATCACCGGCTGCGGTTCGCCGATTTCTCCGAGTACGGTCACGGCGATGACCTGGCTGAGCAGGTCGATGCGTTTGTTCATCGCTTTGAGGTACGCCGCGATGCCGCGTTCGCGCTCGCTGATCTGGCGCAGCAGGTGCTGTGACTCGAATTCGCTCAGGTGCAGTTCACTGAGCAGATTGAACAGTGGAGAAGCATCCTGCAACACTTCCTGGCCAGCAGCTTCAGGAATAGAGAGGGGCCGAATTTCCAGTGCGATCGTGTCCTCGATACGGTAGTATTCGCGGCGATCTTCTTCATCTAATGTCGACATGGCGAACCCATGGTAGCGGCGGTGGTCTGAGTGTAAAGCTGGTTTGTGACCCCCGCCACAAGGACGTTCCTTTTCCCTCCGAACAAGCCCCGACATGTTCAGACCTCTCTTCGTATTTATCGGCACGCGTTATACCCGTGCAAAGCGTCGCAATCATTTTGTATCGTTCATTTCCCTGACTTCCATCATCGGACTGGCCCTTGGCGTGGTCGTGATGATCGTCGTGCTGTCGGTGATGAACGGTTTCGATCATGAAATGCGCACCCGCGTGCTGGGCATGGTGCCCCACGCGACCCTCGAATCTGGCGAAGCCATCAGCGACTGGCCGAGCCTGGCCGCCAAGGTCAAGCAGAACCCGCAGGTGCTGGCCGTTGCGCCCTTCACCCAAATGCAGGGGCTGCTGACCAACAACGGCAAGGTCTCCAAGGTGTTGCTCAATGGTATCGACCCCGCGCTGGAACGGCAGGTGTCGATCATCGACAACTTCATGCAGCAGGGCAAACTCGACGACCTGGCGCCCGGTAGCTTCGGCATCGTCATCGGCGACAAGGCCGCCGCCAAGCTCGGTGCGTCCATCGGCGACAAGCTCACCTTCGTCGCGCCGGAAGTCACTGTGACGCCGGGCGGAATGTTCCCGCGCATGAAACGCTTTACCGTGGTTGGCATTTTCCATGTCGGCGCCGGCGAGCTGGACGGTTACCTGGGTGTCACCAACCTTCAGGACCTGGCTCGCCTGCATCGCTGGAAGCCGGATCAGGTCCAGGGCCTGCGGTTGAAGTTCGACGACCTGTTCCAGGCGCCGCGTGTTGCGTGGACCATCGCTCAGCAGCTCGGTGAAGACCGTTACTACGCCCGGGACTGGACGCGCACCCATGGCAACCTGTACCAGGCGATCCGCATGGAAAAAGCCATGATCGGCTTGCTGTTGCTGCTGATCGTCGCCGTCGCTGCGTTCAACATCATTTCCACGCTGGTGATGGTGGTCAATGACAAGAAAGGCGATATCGCCATTCTGCGCACCCTTGGCGCCACGCCGGGGCAGATCATGCGGATCTTCATGGTCCAGGGCACGGTTATCGGCGTGATTGGTACGGCCGTCGGCGCCTTGGTCGGGATGTTCGCTGCGCTGAATGTGAGCGCGGCGATTTCCGCCCTCGAAGGCCTGATCGGGCACAAGTTTCTCAACGCCGATGTGTATTTCATCGACTACCTGCCGTCGCAACTGCAGGCGGATGACGTGTTGATGGTCTGCGGCGCTGCGTTGGTCTTGAGTTTCCTCGCCACCCTGTATCCAGCCTGGCGTGCCGCGCGCACACAGCCTGCGGAGGCGTTACGTTATGAGTGAGTCGGGCATGAGTGAAAAAGCAATCTTGAGCTGCCGCAACCTGGGCAAATCCTACGAGGAAGGTCCGGAGTCGGTGGTGGTGTTGTCGGGCCTGCAACTGGAGCTGCACCCCGGTGAGCGCGTGGCGATTGTCGGCACCTCCGGGTCGGGCAAGAGTACCTTGCTCAACCTGCTGGGCGGCCTCGATACGCCGACCGCTGGCAGCGTCTGGCTGGCGGGCGAAGAGCTTTCGGCGCTGAACGAAAAGGCCCGTGGCCTGCTGCGCAACCGTTCCCTGGGCTTCGTTTACCAGTTCCACCATCTGCTGCCTGAGTTCACCGCGCTGGAAAACGTCTGCATGCCGCTGTTGATAGGTCGCACCGCGATTCCCGAAGCCCGCCAGCGGGCCACGGCGTTGCTGGAGCGGGTAGGGCTGGGGCATCGTCTGGAGCATAAACCGGCCGAACTGTCTGGTGGCGAGCGTCAGCGCGTGGCGATTGCCCGGGCGCTGGTCAACAAGCCTGGCCTGGTGATGCTCGATGAGCCGACCGGCAACCTCGACTCCCACACCGCCCAAGGCATTCAGGACCTGATGCTGGAGCTCAGCACCTCGATGCGCACCGCGTTCCTGGTGGTGACCCACGACATGAACCTGGCCCGGCAGATGGACCGCGTCCTGCACTTGCAGGAAGGTTGCCTGACGCCCATCTGACCGACCGAAACCCGGCATTTGATGCAAATGCCGGGTCTTTTATTTTTATACGGTGCCCCGCGAATGTTCAGACCGTTATCGATCTTTATCGGCACGCGCTATACCCGCGCCAAGCGCCGCAATCGCTTTGTTTCGTTCATCTCCATGACCTCGATGATCGGCCTCGCCCTGGGTGTGCTGGCGATGATCGTGGTGCTGTCGGTGATGAACGGCTTCCAGCGCGAAATGAGTTCGCGCATCCTCGGTATGGTGCCTCACGCCACCATCGTCGGTGTCAATCCGATCGACGACTGGCGGCCGGTGGCCGCCGCGGCGCTGAAAAATCCCGAAGTGATCGCCGCCGTGCCGTTCACTGAGATGGAAGGCATGCTGAGCTACAAAGGTTCGATGCAGCCGATTCAGATCAGTGGCGTCGATCCTGCCCAGGAAGGCAAGGTGTCCATCGTGGCCCAGCATATCGTCCAAGGGCGTCTCGATGCCCTGAAACCGGGCGAATATGGCGTGGTGATCGGTGAAATCACCGCCCGGCGCTTTCGCCTGAACGTCGGCGACAAACTGACCCTGATCGTGCCGGAAGTCAGCAACGCGCCGGGCGGTATCACCCCGCGGATGCAACGACTGAACGTGGTGGGTGTGTTCAAGGTGGGCGCTGAGCTGGACGGTTCCATGGCCCTGATTCACCTGGCCGATGCCGCGCAGATGCAACACTGGGAGCCGAACCAGGTGCAAAGCGTGCGCCTGGCGGTGAAAGACCTGTACGCCGCGCCGAAAGTCTCCGGCGACATCGCTACGGGGCTGGGCGCGAACTATAAGGCCGACGACTGGACCCACACCCAGGGCAGTCTGTTCAGCGCCATGAAGATGGAAAAAACCATGATTGGTTTGCTGCTGTTGATGATCGTCGCGGTGGCGGCGTTCAACATCATCGCGACCCTGATCATGGTGGTGAACGATAAGGGCGCGGATATCGCGATCCTGCGTACCATCGGCGCCACACCACGGCAGATCATGGCGATCTTCATGGTCCAGGGCACGGTGATCGGCATTGTCGGCACGCTGATCGGCGGCGTGCTGGGGGTGATTGCAGCGTTGAATGTCAGTGAGCTGGTGGGCTGGCTGGAAAGGGTCAGTGGCCAGCACATCTTCAGTTCCGATGTGTACTTCGTCAGTAACCTGCCGTCGGAGCTTCAGCGCGGCGATGTGATCCTGATCTGCTCTGCCGGGTTCATCCTGAGCTTCCTCGCCACCGTATACCCGGCGTGGCGCGCGGCGAAGATCGAGCCGGCGCAGGCGTTGCGTTATTCCTGATATTGCACAGACCTCTGTGGCAGAAAGGCTTGCTGAAGCCCCTCGCCACAGGTTTTGTGTCAGGCCTAATTTCCCTTCGGCAACTCAATCAGAAACCGCGTCCAGCCATTGGCCGATTCGCACCGGATCTGCCCGCCATGGGCGTGGATGATCGAGCGGGTGATGGCCAGTCCCAGCCCGGCGTGTTCGTTGCTGCCTTCCTGGCGGGCCGGATCGGCGCGGTAGAAACGGTCGAAAAGGCGCGGCAGCAAGGTCGCTGAAATACCCTCGCCACTGTTCTCGACACTCACGCTCAACGCTTGAGCTGTATCGACGATCCGCACTCGTACTTCGCCGCCGTCGGGGGTGAAGCGCAGAGCGTTGTCGAGCAGGTTGGACAACGCCCGGCGCAACATGCTGCGGTCACCCTTGAGGCGGCCGTTGCCATCGTGGCTCAAGCGCACATTGGCGTCTTCGGCCAGTGGCGCGAAAAACTCCAGCAGCAGGTCCACTTCTTTCGCCAATTCCAGCGGTTCGCGGTTGGGGGCCAGCAAACCGTGATCGGCCTTGGCCAGATACAGCATGTCGTTGACCAGTTGCGCCATCCATTGCAGCTCTTCGAGATTGCTGTGCAACGCTTCGCGGTAATCCTCCAGCGAGCGCTCGCGGGTGAGGGTGACCTGGGTGTGGGTCAGCAGGTTCGACAACGGGGTGCGCAGCTCATGGGCGATGTCGGCGGAGAACCCCGAGAGCCGCTGAAACGCATCATCAAGGCGTGCAAGCATGGCGTTGATGCTGTGGGCCAATTCTGCCAGTTCGGCGGGCATTTGCTCTTCTGGCAGTCGGGCGTTGAGGGATCGAGCCGAAACGCTGCCGGCGATTGCCCCCATGCGTTGCAATGGGCGCAAGCCGCGCCGAGCGGCCCAGGCGCCGAGCAGGGCAGTGGCCAGGGCCGAGAGGCCGACGGTCAGCCAGATCAGGCGCTGCATGCGTTGCAAAAAGTGCTGGTGGTGGGTGATGTCCAGCAGCAGTGTCAGTTGCGGCGAATCTGGGCGGTCAGGGTACAGCGGTGCATTCAACACGCGGTAATCGGTGTCGGTATCGCTGAGGGTAGACAGGCCTGGACGGTCTGGCAGTTGAGCCGGAATCCGGATCGAGCTGTCGTACCAGCGCACACCATCGCTGCCTTTGATGCGCAAGGCCAGGTCGGCCTGACGGCTCAGTTCATCTTCCAGGCGGCCCTTGGTCTGCTCGGCGTCGAGGTCTTGCAGGGCGCGGCGAAGACCGATCAGCTTACCTTCCAGCAGTTGCTGATCCAGCTCGATGAAGTGCGCCTCGCTGCCCCGGCTGAACAACACCCCGGCAAATAACGACACCACGGTGGTGCAGGCGGCGAACAGCAGCGCCAGCCGGCTGCTCAGCGACCACTGGCCCCTCACAGGCTGCGCTCTTCAAGGACATACCCCATGCCCCGCACGGTGTGGATCAGCTTGCTGGGGAAGTCATCGTCAATCTTGATCCGCAGGCGCCGGATGGCCACTTCGATGACGTTGGTGTCGCTGTCGAAATTCATGTCCCAGACTTGGGAAGCGATCAAGGATTTGGGCAGCACTTCGCCTTGGCGGCGCAGAAACATTTCCAGCAAAGCGAATTCCTTGGCGGTGAGGTCGATGCGTCGGCCGTTGCGTTCGACGCGACGGCGGATCAGGTCCAGGCGCAGGTCTGCCAGTTGCAGGCTGGTTTCCTGGGGTGTCGAACTGCCACGGCGCAACAGGCTGCGCACCCGCGCCAGCAACTCGGAAAAAGCGAAAGGTTTGACCAAGTAATCATCGGCGCCCAATTCCAGGCCGTGTACCCGATCCTCTATTGCATCCCGCGCCGTGAGGAACAGCACGGGGGTATCCAGGCCAGCCCCACGGACCGCTTGCAGAATTTGCCAACCATCGCGGCCGGGCAACATCACGTCGAGGATCAGCAAGGCGTATTCGCCGCTCAAGGCCAATTGTTGGCCAGTGATGCCATCGGTCACCAGGTCGGCGTTGAACCCTGCTTCGCCCAGGCCCTGGCGCAGGTATTGGCCGGTTTTCGTTTGGTCTTCGACGATCAGCAGTTTCATGGGCAGCTCAAGGCGTGGTTTGAACGTGGGCGTTATACCGTGGCAGGTGCGGCGGTGGTGCAAGCTGACAAAGTTGTAATCAAGCCGTCAGCCGATTGGCAGCTACACACGGATAGAGTTTCCCACAAGCTGAACCTTATTCGGTTGGAGTATGGACATGTTGATGGGAAACCGCTTGATCCTGGCCGCTTGTGCACTGGTGCTCAGTGCGTCGTCGTGGGCGTCGCCAGGCCTGCATTTTGATTTCGGTGAACCTGCACCGGCGGCCAAGGCCAATCGCAGCATCGATGTGGTGATGGGGGACATGACGTTCGATCCCAAGGTGCTGGATATCAAGGCCGGGGAGACCGTTCGGTTCGTGCTCGTCAATAAAGGTCAGTTGCTGCACGAGTTCAACTTGGGCAGCGCGGCCATGCATGTCGAACACCAGCAGCAAATGCTCAAGATGCAACAGCGCGGACAGTTGATGCCGACCGCGATGATGCCCGGCATGGACCACGCAACCATGGGGCACGGCCAGGCAGGCATGGGCCACGATGACCCCAACAGCGTGCTGGTGGAACCAGGCAAAACCGCGGAGCTTACCTGGACCTTCACCAAAGCCACTCGCCTGGAGTTCGCCTGTAATATCCCCGGCCATTACCAGGCCGGGATGAAGGGCGAGCTGACAGTCAGTCAGTAAGCACTCAAAGGCTGCGGCAAAGGCTGATAGAATCCGCTGATTCTTCAGTCAGGTTTCCGTCATGCATCCCGCAGCCGAACATTCGCCGCTGGGCAAATCCAGCGAATACATCGCCACGTACACGCCGTCACTGCTGTTCCCGATCCCGCGCACCGCGAAATGGGCGGAACTGGGCCTGACGGCCGATACCCTGCCGTACAAGGGCGTGGATTTCTGGAACTGTTTCGAGCTGTCCTGGCTGTTGCCGTCCGGCAAGCCGGTGGTGGCCATCGGTGAATTCGCGATCCCGGCGGACTCGCCAAACATCATTGAGTCAAAATCCTTCAAGCTGTACCTCAACTCCTTGAACCAGACCCCGTTCGCCGATACCGCCAGTCTGGAAGCAACCCTGCGCCAGGACCTGTCAGCGGCTGCCGGCAAGCCGGTGGGCGTGCGGATACGCAGTCTCAAGGACGTGGAAAGCGAAGGCGTCGTGGCGTTGCCCGGTGTGTGCATCGACGACCTGGACATCAGCGTCGACTCGTACGCGCACCCGCGCCCGGAACTGCTGCGTTGCGATGCGTCGCGCATCGTCGAAGAAAGCCTGCACAGCCACCTGCTCAAGTCCAACTGCCCGGTGACCAGCCAGCCGGACTGGGGCAGCGTGGCGGTGCAATATCGTGGCGCGGCGCTGGACCCTGCCAGCCTGTTGGCCTACATCGTCAGCTTCCGCCAGCATTCGGATTTCCATGAGCAATGCGTGGAGCGAATCTTTCTCGACCTGCAGCGGTTGCTCAAGCCAGAGAAATTGACGGTGTATGCCCGTTACGTACGCCGTGGTGGGTTGGACATCAACCCGTATCGCAGCACTGAAGCGGTGCAATTGCCGAACCATCGCCTGGTCCGTCAATAAATAACCCATGTGCATTTCAGCAGACATTAAAAAGCCCCGCTATCGATAGCGGGGCTTTTTGTATTTGGTGGTTTCAAATCCCCATATTACCCAAGGCTTGCACGATGTTGCGCAAGGTCCCTGCAAGGGTAGGGTGTTCCAGTTCGAAGCGTTCGACGGCCAGGTTCACGTTGTCGGCGACGTTGGTATCCTGGGTTTTGGTTTCCAGCTCAAGCTCAAGTTGGATCTGTTCCATCAGCGCATGCAGGTCATCGCGCTCGGCTTCGGACAGCGGTGGATTCTGCTCCAATTGCTCGCGCAGTTTGTTGAGTTGTATCTGCAGTTCGCGGGCAGGCATTGGCGTACTCCCTTTATTAATAGGCACAGCCATGGACCACTATGGTGCGTCAAAAGTCCATGGCTTGCCTAAGAGTAATCCACCCTTACGCGCCCTGCATGATCTTGGTCATGGCTTCTCGCCTTTGAGCCGTCGCAGGCTGATATCGGCCAGGCAGGTGTCGAGTTCTCCCAAGTGATCAATCACCGAGTGCACACCCAGGCCGAACAGTTGTACGGTGGCTTTGGCGCGTTTGGTTTCCCGTTCCTGTTGGCTCATGGCCTGCCACTCGCCAGGCGTCAGGCCGCACAGCGAGCCGCATGACGCCAGCCCGATGGTCCACAAACCAGCGTTGAGCCCCGACTGCAACAGCCTTGGCTCGCCACTGACCAATACGCAGCCGTCCAGTTGCTGGACGTTCAGGGTCATCAGGGCCTGCCAGCAGGCATGGGGAGCGGGCCACGGATTATTTGTTGCAGGAAGTTGCGGCGGTTTTACCCACCCCGGTAACGACGCTGCCAGGCCATGGCTGACGGCAGGTGGCAGTTCGTCGAGCCAGGTGCAGGGAATCTCCTGAAGCTGCAGACGGTGCAAGCTCTCGAGGGCGCCGGGTGTTGGCTGTGTGTGGTCGGTCGGTGATGCCCCGGGCTGGCGAATGCGCGCCCCGAAATCCACCAAGCATCCGCTCAGGCCAAACAATACGGCGGTCAGGCTGGGCGCGGGGAGGGGCAGGGTTTCGGCGCGGGGCATGGGAACGTCCTTGAAATAACCAGCAGCCTAACGGGCGCAAGTATCAGTTCAGTGACAGTTGGGTAACAGTTACGTGACTGTGAAATGAAGGCGTCAGGTGACACAGGCGTGCTATATAGACCTGCTTTTCTCAGTGCTGCCTATCCACGTTTTCCGCTTTATACTAACCACCTCACCGCCTGGGCTCGGCGCCCTTGCCTGAATAATCCCATTGGAGTTTTCTCATATGCGCTGGAGCCATCGTCTAGCTCAGCTGTGTCTCTCTGCCAGCGTTCTGCTGGTTCCGTTCGCCACCCATGCCGCCACGGAAGAGGATCCTTGGGAAAGTATTAACCGTCCGATCTTTACCTTCAACGACAAGCTCGATACCTATGCGCTCAAGCCATTGGCCCAGGGTTATCAATACGTGATGCCGCAATTCCTTGAAGATGGCATCCATAATATGTTCCGCAACGCTGGTGACATTGGCAACCTGGCCAACGATGTGCTGCAAGCCAAACCGGCCTCTGCCGGGGTCGACACTGCCCGGTTGATCTTCAACACCACCTTCGGCCTGCTGGGCTTCTTCGACGTGGGGACCCAGATGGGCCTGCATCGCAACGATGAAGATTTTGGCCAGACCCTGGGGTATTGGGGCTTGGGCAGCGGCCCTTACGTCATGCTGCCACTGTTGGGCCCAAGCACCCTGCGTGACGCGCCGGCCAAGTTTGTCGATAGCTACACCAACCCGATTACCTATATTGACGACGTCCCGGTACGTAACTCTCTCTACGGCCTGGGCATCGTAGATGGCCGCGCCAGCCTGTTGTCTGCCGAGAAGCTGGTGACTGGCGATAAGTACGTGTTCATCCGCAACGCCTACCTGCAAAACCGCGAATTCAAGGTCAAGGACGGCGAGGTCAAGGACGATTTTTAATTTCGACCGATAAAAACAAGAAGGGCGGCCCGAAAGGCCGTCTTTTTTGCTTTTACGCTGGGTTTGAGTGGGGTTTGATCCTTCCATTGAGTTACGCTTTGCTCGGTTCTTATAACTCTCTGTACTTTGACAAATAGAGACGGCAAGCGGCTATCTGCCTGAGCTTGAAACGCCCCGCGGATGGGAGTACCGTCTGCGCCTTAGAAGGGCACCTCTGATGTAGTTGCGCGTAGGGCAAAGGCCTGAAGCCGGTACGACAGAGAGGCTAGAAAGCGAATCCAGTAGTGCGTGCCAGGTCAAACTGCCCAGCCCGCTACGCCAACCTAATTCTGGCGCCGTTTGCCCACATGCCAAAAACCAGTGCCACGCTGCTGATAATCGATGATGACGAAGTGGTGCGAGCCAGCCTCGCGGCCTACTTGGAAGACAGTGGTTTCAGCGTCCTGCAGGCCAGCAATGGCCAACAGGGTCTTCAGGTATTCGAGCAAGACAAGCCCGACCTGGTCATCTGCGACCTGCGTATGCCGCAGATGGGCGGACTCGAACTCATTCGCCAGATCACCGAGCTTTCGTCGCAGACCCCGGTCATCGTGGTCTCGGGCGCGGGCGTGATGAACGATGCGGTCGAGGCGTTGCGCCTGGGCGCGGCGGACTACCTGATCAAGCCCCTCGAAGACCTGGCTGTGCTCGAGCACTCGGTGCGTCGGGCATTGGACCGTTCACGCCTGTTGGTGGAAAACCAGCGTTACCGCGAAAAACTGGAAACCGCCAACCGCGAGCTGGAAGCCAGCTTGAACCTGTTGCAGGAAGACCAGAACGCCGGTCGTCAAGTACAAATGAACATGCTGCCGGTCAGCCCCTGGACCGTCGACGGTTTCCGTTTTGCCCACCAGATCATCCCTTCGTTGTACCTGTCGGGGGATTTCGTGGACTATTTCCGGGTCGATGAGCGACGAGTGGCGTTTTACCTGGCGGACGTTTCCGGCCACGGCGCTTCGTCGGCCTTCGTGACGGTCCTGTTGAAGTTCATGACCACGCGGCTACTTTTTGAGTCCAAGCGCAATGGCACATTGCCAGAGTTCAAGCCTTCAGAGGTCCTTGGGCATATCAACCGAGGCCTGATCAGTTGTAAGCTGGGCAAACACGTCACAATGGTCGGTGGAGTCATCGACGAGGAGACTGGTTTGTTGACCTATAGCATCGGCGGTCATCTGCCGTTGCCAGTGTTGTATACGCCAGACAGTGTTCGTTATCTGGAAGGGCGTGGTTTGCCGGTGGGCCTGTTCAATGAGGCCACCTACGAAGACCGCGTGCTGGAACTGCCGCCGGTATTCAGCCTGACGCTGATGTCCGATGGCATTTTGGACCTTTTGACAGAACCTACACTCAAAGAGAAAGAAGCGGCCTTGCCTGAACGGGTGAGTGCAGCGGGCGGCAGCCTGGAAGGCTTGCGGCAAGTGTTTGGATTAGCCACGCTAGGGGAGATGCCGGATGATATCGCCCTGTTAGTGTTGAGCAGGAATCTTTAATGAGTACCGGTAGAATCCAGTTCGCCGAGCAGGACGGCACATTTGTCCTGAAGTTTGTCGGTGAAGTGCGCCTGACCCTGTGTTCGGCGTTGGATGCGACTATTGAGCGGATCTTCACCGCGCTGAACTTCAGCGCGATCGTGATCGACTTGACTGAAACCCGCAGCATCGACAGCACCACCCTGGGCCTGCTGGCCAAACTGTCGATCCTGTCGCGGCAAAAGGTCGGCTTGCTGCCGACTGTCGTCACCACCCACAACGACATCACCCGTCTTCTGCAATCGATGGGCTTCGATCAGGTGTTCAACATCGTGGGCGATCCTGTGCCATGCCCGGAGTGCCTGGACGACCTGCCTGACCAAGACCAGTCGGAAGAGGAAGTGCGGGTCAAGGTGCTCGAAGCCCACAAGATCCTCATGGGGCTGAACGATTCCAATCGTGAAGCGTTCCATGATCTGGTGAATGCGCTGGAGCGGCCCTGACTCTTGAGTTTTGCGTAGGCTGAACGGGCCCTATCGCGAGCAGGCCCATCCAGTAGCTATATTCCCACCGCCAAACCGCATAAAAAAGGGCGAACCCATCAAGGTTCGCCCTTTTGCATGCCTCTGAATCAGCTCAAAGCTTGGCTTGCAGCAACGCCTCCAGCTTTTCCTGGTCCCGAGCAAACTGACGAATACCTTCGGCCAGTTTCTCGGTCGCCATGGCATCCTCGTTCGACAACCAGCGGAACTGCGCTTCATTGAGGCTCAAACGTGCTTCCCCGGTTTGCCCTGGCGCCAGCTTGCGTTCCAGCTTGCCCGTGTCGGCCGCCAGTTTCTCCAGCAGTTCCGGGCTGATGGTCAAGCGGTCGCAACCCGCCAATTGCTCGATCTGATTCAGGTTGCGGAAGCTCGCGCCCATGACCACGGTCTTGTAGTCGTTGGCCTTGTAGTAGTTGTAAATACGCGTTACCGACTGCACGCCCGGATCATCGGCACCGGTGTAGTCGCTGCCATTGGCTTTCTTGTACCAGTCGTAGATACGGCCCACGAACGGCGAAATCAGAAACACCCCGGCATCGGCACAGGCGGCGGCCTGGGCGAAGGAGAACAGCAGGGTCAGGTTGCACTGGATGCCTTCACGCTCCAGCTTTTCGGCGGCGCGAATGCCTTCCCAGGTTGAAGCGATCTTGATCAGCACGCGATCACGGCCAACGCCGGCCTTTTCGTACAGATCGATCAGACGATGCGCACGCTTCAACATGGCCTCGGTGTCGAACGACAGGCGCGCATCCACTTCAGTGGAAATACGCCCCGGAATCACTTTCAGAATCTCTTGCCCAACCGCCACACCAAAACGGTCGCTGGCCAGGCCCACATCGCCCTTGCAGTCGGCAACGCAAGCGTTCAGCAGTTCGGCATAGCCGTGGATGGCCGAAGCCTTGAGCAGCAGGGAAGGGTTGGTGGTGGCATCCACGGGTTTAACGCGTGCGATGGCTTCGAAGTCGCCGGTATCGGCCACTACGGTAGTGAACTGTTTGAGTTGTTCCAGCTTGGAAGTCATGAGCGTGCTCTGTCCTATGGGTCTGTTGACATTACCCGAGGGCCGGCAGCCACTCAAGGGCGTGTAGAAGTATCGACGGCCCCAGCGGCAACAACCTGAAAACGGCTGTTTGAAAGGCTGGGGCGGGTATCGCTAGATACGATGCCAAAACAGGACGCAGGTTCAAAGCAAGTGACGGTTAACGCCCCTCCAGCAATCCCGCCGCCTGGTCCAGCAAGGCCAACGGCTCCTTGGCTTTATGGATGTCCACTGACAACAACTGCCGAAACCGCCGCGCCCCCGGGAACCCGGTGCCCAGCCCCAGCACGTGCCGGGTGATGTGATGCATTGCACCACCGGCGGCCAGGTGATTGGCGATGTAAGGCCGCAACTGCGCCAGCGCCTCGGCCCGGGTGATGATCGGCGCGGTACTGCCGAACAGCTGTTGATCCACCTCGGCCAGCAGATAGGGGTTGTGATACGCCTCGCGCCCCAGCATTACACCGTCGAAGGTCTGCAAATGCTCATGACAGGCCTCCAGCGTCTTGATCCCGCCGTTGAGCACGATTTCCAACTCTGGAAAATCCGCCTTCAACCGCGCCGCCACGTCATAACGCAGCGGCGGGATGTCGCGATTCTCCTTCGGCGACAACCCCTCCAGAATCGCAATCCGCGCATGCACGGTAAAACTCGTGCACCCGGCCTCACGCACTGTCCCGACGAACTCACACAACTGCTCGTAACTGTCCCGCCCGTTGATCCCGATCCGATGCTTGACCGTCACCGGAATCGACACCGCATCACGCATCGCCTTCACACAATCGGCCACCAACCCCGGATGCCCCATCAGGCACGCGCCGATCATATTGTTCTGTACCCGGTCGCTTGGACAGCCAACGTTGAGGTTTACCTCGTCGTAGCCGTGTTCCTGGGCCATCCGCGCGCAGGCGGCCAAATCGGCCGGGACACTACCGCCCAGCTGAAGCGCGAGGGGATGCTCGGTTTCGTGGTGGCGTAGGAAACGTTCGTGATCGCCGTTGAGTAAGGCACCTGTGGTGACCATTTCGGTGTAGAGCAGGGCGTGTTTGGAGAGGATACGTAGGAAGAAGCGGCAATGGGCGTCTGTCCAATCCATCATGGGTGCAACACTAAAGCGCCGAGACAGCGTAGGCCTTGTATTTACTGGGCTAAAGCTCTGTTTTTCTAGCATTTTACTCAACGTGTTCTGGGCGTATTTTAAGGCGTTTTCAGGCGTTTTTTGGGGCTCGGTGGTACGATGTACCACTTCAAAACTGACGCGTACCACTTTTGACATGGCGACTATCAGGGCAAGAAAACTGGCGGATGGGTCTGTTAGCTACACGGCTCAGATCCGCATCAAGCGCGACGGAGTGCAAGTCTATCAAGAGAGCCTGACCTTCGCCCGTAAACAGGCGGCGCAGGCTTGGGCACGCAAGCGTGAATCGGAGCTGGATGAGCCTGGCGCGATTGAGCGGGCGAGCCGCAAGGGCGTCACACTCAAAGATATGATTACTCGCTATCTGGTTGAGGTGGAGAAAGCCCGACCGCTGGGTAAGACCAAACGTGCGACGCTGACTGCTATCAGTGAGTCATACCTGGGCAAATTGGACGATACCGACATCAACACTCAATGCTTGGTGGACTTCGCGCTATGGCGGATGAGCCCTGAGGGGGAGGGGTCCAGCCGCAGACGGCCGGTAACGACTTGGCCCACCTCGGAGCGGTACTTTCCATTGGAAAGGACGCTTGGGGCTATGAAGTAAGTCCCCTGGCCATGGGTGGTGCACGGCGCGTCTTGCGCAAGCTCGGTTACAACTTGAAAAGTCGGGAGCGTGATCGTCGTCCTACGCTGGACGAGTTGGGGAAGGTCCTGACGCATTACCGGGAAATGCAGGCTCGGCGTAAGAGCGTCACCAATATGTTGAAGGTCGTGGGCTTCGCACTGTTCTCGACGCGTCGGCTCGATGAAATTACCCGGATTCGCTGGGAGGATCTCGACGAACTTGGCCATCGGGTGCTGGTGCGCGACATGAAGAACCCAGGCCAGAAGATCGGCAACGATGTCTGGTGTTACCTGCCAGATGATGGATTGGAGCTACTAAGGTGTAGCACCGTGAAAACCCTGGCCTGTAGAGCAGCTCTTTTTGCTTCGTACCATTTCCGTACCACTGCCACAAAAACATGTATGGCAAACCACTCAAGCGCGCCCCCAAAAACGGTATAACTCAGGACACAACTATTGAGCCTCTCAAGGAGCAGTTTGTGGCGAGCGTTGGAGCTTCGGTTAGAAAAGCGATTGATGATTGGTCCAATGGAGACCCTGAATTTGCAATGCTCCATGCCTGCAATGCAGTAGATGGGACGTATGTGTACGGCGATCACGCCTTGCGGAATAGCGTTTCCTGAATTACGCAGCCGTATCTGTAAGCATTTAGCGAAGTACCTGGCTGTTCTGCGAATGCTCGCGTAACCCTTCCGCTATGGCATTGAATACAACCTGGCAGCGAGCGCTGTTACGTAGGTCTTCATGCATAGCGACCCATGTGTCCATATGCACCGAGAACGCGGATGGAAGTACCCGAATCAACGCTGAATCGCGAGCTGCAACTGCCGACTGGCACCCACCAATTCCAAAACCGGCTCGCATGACTGCCAGCTGAGCAAGTTCACTATCGGCGCGAAACGCCAGGCCCACGCGCGCAAATACCGGGAACTGCTTCAGGAATCCACGGATAAAGGCGCTCTCTCGGTCGAAGCCAATAAGGGTATGGCTGACCAGATCTTCCAGTGAATTGGGACTGCCATGCGTTGCCAAATAACTGCGATGGGCATACAGCCCGACCTCTATACCGCCGACATGTCTTGCGATTAGCGCATTTTGCGTTGGCCTATGCATCCGAACCGCGATGTCCGCGTCCCGACGCAGCAGGTCATCAACCTGGTTAGAAAGAATCATTTCTACAACAAGTTCGGGGTGTTGGTTGCGCAATGCCGACAGAATCGGCGGCAAGACTTCAACGCCGATCACCTCGCTGACTGTCAGACGCACTGTCCCACGGACATAAGTGTTGCCTTCACTTGCCTTTCGCAACAATGCGGCCGACATTGCCGCCAAATTGACGGCATAGGGCGCGATTTCATAAGCAGCACTGGTGGGACTAAATCCATCTGATGAACGGGTAAAAAGTTTCAGGGCCAATGCGGACTCAAGGCCGTCAATGTGGCGTCCCGCTGTTGGTTGACTGATGCCCATCGCACGCCCCGCCGCCGACAATGAGCCGGTCTCAAGCACGGCAAGAAAAGTCCGATACCATTCCCAGCTTGGCTCGTGTTGAATCACAAGGCTATCCATTTTTGTATGGTAGGTATGCGATCTTAGACGATCACGCTTTATAGGTGTATCGAACAGAATAGAATGCTCAATCCCTGGAGAGCTTTCATGTTCAATTTAGCGCCATCGGCACCGCATACCGTTCTATGGCAACGTGTAGAGGGGGGGCTTCTATTCGCGACCGGTATTCTGCTGTTCTGGCAGGCCGGTTATGACTTCACATGGTGGGAGGCACTGGTGACTTTTTTCACGCCTGACTTGAGTATTCTGGGCTATGCATTAGGCCCGAGAGTTGGAGCTTATTGTTATAACCCCCTTCATTTGTATGCATCCGGTGCTGCTTTGCTCGCGGCCGGGGTGATATGGTCGATCCCTGATCTCGCCGCTATAGGTGCTCTATGGCTCGCACATTCGGGCTTTGATCGAATGCTTGGCTACGGTCTTAAGTTGCCACAAGGTTTCACTTTTACCCACCTAGGCATAATCGGTCGTTGAGAGAGGAAGCAGCACAGATTGGGGGCTCGTTCACACACACACACACACAGCCCTCATGACTCCAGGCGCGTAGCGCCGTTAAATTAAAAGCAGGCACTTTTCTTATGTCTGCTGTTACATTTCGGCGGCTGTACGCGGGGCACCTTCGGGTGCGCCGGTTCCTGGATCTCGGTCTTCCACACCCGCGTACAGCTGCCACCCCGTCATGTGGAAGTGATGCTGGCAGCTTCCTTTTCAGATCCAGGAGATCAGCCAGTGAAAAGCCTACCCCCAACCCTCCAAAAAACGCAGCCAATCCAAATCGGCTTCGTCTAGCGTCACGCAACCCATCCACCAGTCCATCGAGTTCCACCCCCTGCCAATCAACCGAGAAGCGCCGCTGGACGTGCTGCACGACACCGCCGCTTATCGAATCGCCGCCGTCACGCAGCTGCTGGAAAACCTCGCAATGCGTTCAGATATCAGCACCGACGCCGTAGTGCTCCATGACTTCGCCCAGGTGCTGGCGATCCCATTGCAGACGGGTTTATTTGTGCAAAACCCAAACAAGCTCTGTTCCATCCGCACTGTGTTCCAGCCTGAGTTACCTCCCTAGTATTCCTTCCCTAAACCACCAAAGAAGGAATCCCCCCATGCAGCGTTTCACCCGTCGTTTTCTCGTCGCCTGTGCATTCTCCGGCATTGTCGCCAGTACTGGCGCGCTGGCTGAAGCTCATCCAACGATCCGGGCCATGTCAGGCGCAGAGCCGATCAACCAATTACCCGCCGGTAAAACCGCGTTACTGGTGATCGATTTTCAGAACGAATACTTCACCGGTAAGATGCCGATCCCCGATGGCGCTGCTGCGCTAGCCAATGCCCGTGAGCTGATGACATTCGCCGATGAACATAAAATGCCGGTCTACCATGTCCAGCACATCGCGCCGAAAGGTTCGCCGGTGTTTGCTGAGGGCGGCCAGACCGTGAAATTCCATCCAGACATGCAACCCAGGGCTCAGGATGCGGTGCTGCAGAAAACCACCGTCAGCGTCTTCGGCAGTACCGATCTGGACCAGCGTTTGAAGAGCGCCGGTATCGAAAACCTGATCATCTCCGGTCTCATGACCCATGCCTGTGTCGCAGGTGCCGCCCGTGATGCGACGCCTCTGGGTTACAAGGTATTAGTCGCCTCCGATGCATCGGCCACCCGCGCGATTACCCGGGTCAATGGCGACTCGATCGACAAGGATGCCTTGCACAGGGCCGCATTGGCCGAAGTCGAGGATACGTTCGGTGATGTGATGACCACGGCCCAGATCATCAAACTGCCGGTGCGCTAAAAAGATATGAATCAGATGCTCGCCATGCGCGTGTTTCGCTGCATCGTGGAGGCGCAGGGTTTTTCAGCCGCGGCCGAGCGGTTGGGCACCACGCATTCTTCGGTGTCGCGGCACTTGCAGCAACTGGAGTCTGCGCTGGGCGTGCGTCTGATTAATCGCAATACCCGGCGTATGAGCCTTACAGCGGCTGGCGAACGGTATTACGCAGCTTGCGTGGATATTCTGGATCGCGTGGATGCAGCATCCCGAGCCGCCAGCCTTGAGCAAGAACGCCCTTCCGGACTGCTTCGAATTAGCGCTCCGCTGGTGGTAGGCACGTTAGAGCTGGCCGGTTGGCTGCCGGCGTTCCAGGAGCGTTATCCGGATATCCAGGTCGATCTGTCCTGCTCGGATCCGCTTGTCGATCTGGTGGCCGATGGGTTCGATGTGGCGTTAAGGATCTGTGGGCCGTTGGCCGATAGCAGTCTTGTCGCGCGCTTGCTCAGCGTTTCGCCGCTGGTTCTGGTGGCGGCACCGGCTTATATATTCAAGTGCGGCCTGCCTCGCCGTGTTGTTGAGCTCAACGACCATCGGCTTCTGACGTATGCATCGATTACTCAGTGGTCGTTGGTCAGTGAAGGAGGGGAGTCGATCACTTTGGGTTGTGAGAGCACCTTCCATACGGACACCATCACTGCCTTGCACGCCTGCGCGTTGGCGGGCGGGGGCATTGCGGCATTTACCTTGGCGACGGTGCAGGATGATTTGCTGACGGGAAGGCTGGTGCGGATTCTGCCGGAGTACACCCTTGGGGTACGGCATTACTACGCACTTTATCCTCACACCCGGAATCTGCCTGCCAAGGTTCGGATGTTTGTTGATTACATGGCGCAGTACTACCAAGGTAAGGCCTGATTGTGTAGACAGGCCTGGTTCGACTCATTATTCAGGGCTTCGAAGTATTTGCTCCCATCCCCCCCAGGAGGATAGGATGTCGGCCTGATTCATCGAGACGTCCTGCCATGAGTGAGCTCGAACACGAACATCCCCATCTCCACCAAAGCCATGAGGCGATCATCAAGCGCCTCAAACGGGCGGACGGCCATTTGCGCAGCATCATTACCATGATCGAAGAAGGTCGTGAGTGCGTGGATATCGCCCAGCAGTTGCATGCGGTGGAAAAAGCGGTGTGCCAGGCCAAGCGCACATTGATTCAGGATCACATCGACCACTGTCTGGAAGACACCGTTTCGGCGCTGAACAAGGGCGAGCGCGCTCCACTGGAAGCGTTCAAACAAATCACCAAGTACCTCTAGGCTGACATGCTCAACTTTGCTGAACTGCTGCAACAGGGAGGCGCTCACGCCTGGCTATACTTCCCGAGCGCGATCTTGCTGGGCGCCTTGCATGGTCTTGAACCCGGACATTCAAAAACCATGATGGCTGCGTTTATCGTGGCCATCCGTGGCTCGGTCAAACAAGCCGTTTTGCTGGGCTTGGCCGCCACGCTTTCCCACACTGCCGTGGTGTGGCTGGTCGCTATCGGTGGCATGTACCTGGGCCAGGGCCTGGATGCCGAGACCACAGAGCCTTACTTCCAACTCGCGTCGTCTGTGCTGATCATTGCGATCGCGCTGTGGATGTTGTGGCGCACCTGGCGCGGCGAGCAGGTGTTCAAGTCCGAGCACGGCCATCACCACCATCACCCTGGTGAGCATGAGCACCACCACGATGGGCATGACCATGGGCATTGCGAGCTCGAAGGCCTGGCGCTATCGCTTGAGGGCTATCAGGATGCGCATGAACGGGCGCATGCCAACGACATCCGCAAGCGCTTCAGCAACCGAGAGGTCACCACGGGCCAGATCGTCGTGTTCGGTCTGACTGGCGGTTTGATTCCTTGTCCTGCGGCCATCACCGTTCTGCTGCTTTGCCTTCAGGTCAAAGAAGTCGCGCTGGGCGGGATGCTTGTCCTGTGCTTCAGCATCGGCCTGGCGATCACTCTGGTTACCGTGGGGGCTGCGGCGGCCATCGGTGCAAGGCAGGCTTCCAACCGCTGGCCCTGGTTGGGCAGCGTTGCGCGTCGCGCGCCTTATCTGTCCTGCGTGTTGATTATCGGTGTCGGTCTGTACGTGGGTATCCACGGTTGGATCGGCCTGAATGCGTAGCCCCGCCAGAGATCATTAATCAGTTCGCACCTTCTGATGCAGCAGGTGTGCTGCCAGGCCGATGCAGCGAAGCACCCTCCACCTCGCCACCGTGAAATCACCCAGTCTTGATGCCGCTGGTCTGCCCCCGCAACGCCGCAATGTCTCGCTTGGGTGGCACGCCAAACAAGCGACCATATTCGCGGCTGAACTGAGAAGGGCTTTCATAGCCCACCTTGAAGGCTGCACTCGCCACGTCCAGATGCTCGTTGAGCATCAAGCGCTTCGCTTCGTTCAATCGTAGCCACTTCTGGTATTGCAGCGGGCTCATCGCAGTGAGCTGGCGGAAGTGGTGGTGAAACGTGGGGGCGCTCATCTGCACGCGTGCCGCGAGGTCCTCCACGCGAATTTGCTCGGTGTAGTTCAATTTCAGCCAGTCGATGGCTTTTGCGATCCGGTAACCCTGGCTGTCGACGGAGGCGATCTGTCGTAGCCGAGCAGCCTGGTCGCTCATCAACAGTCGGTAGTGAATTTCTCTTTGGATCAGCGGCGCCAGCACCGGGATCGCTTCGGGTTCATCCAGCAAGGCCAGCAGACGCGCGAACGGTGCCAGAAGGTCCGGCGTTGCGGTGCCAATACCCGCACCAACACCGGCGGGACGGTCGCGACTCGGAGCCAGGCCACCCTGGGCGACCAGATCGGCCACCACGCGCAAGTCGAGTTTCAAGACCAGGCCCAGGCACGGCTGTTCCGGGCTTGCCACCAGCACTTCGGAATTGGCGGGGATGTCCAGTGAGGTGATGAGGAACCGCTCGGTGTCGTACCCATAGGCCTTGCCACCTACCCATACCTGCTTCACGCCTTGGGCCACGAGCACGATGCTCGGTTCGATCATGCAAATGACGGGCGCGGCCGGGGCTTCGCGCCGAAAGAAGCTGAGGCCGGCGATAGGCATTTCAACGTCACCCGGTTGTGTGGTCCGGGTGCCAATGATGTCGGCGAGCGTTTCTTGTAAGGATCTGCGTTGGGTGGCCATGTCGGGTTCGGCTGTCATGTCGGGTTAATAGCTATGGGCAGAACAATAACTTGCCAAGCGAAGCGCTGCCTACACGAAATAAGCGAGCTCATAGGATTGGGCAAGAACCACAGTGAAATGCGCTACCGGTCACCTAGGCTGCCCCCTGAAAATGCCATCCAACCTGACTCGGGAGAGCGTTACTCAATGCGCGTTCGAGCCTGTGTGGGCGACAACCCCCTCGAACCCCTTTCCAACAGAAGGACTATCCAGTGAAAAGAATTCTGCTTGCCCTCGGGCTGCTCATCGTCTCTTTCTCATCCATGGGGGCTGACATGTCGAACGGTGCTGACAACTTCTACAAAAGCGACAAGGTGACCGTGGAAAAAGTCACCTTCAAGAATCAATACGGGATGAAGGTAGCGGGCAACCTGTTCATCCCAAAGGGCCTGGAGCGCAAGGAGAAGAGCGCCGCCATCATCGTGGGTCATCCGATGGGCGCGGTGAAGGAGCAGAGTTCCAATCTGTACGCGACCAAAATGGCCGAGCAGGGTTTTGTTACGCTCTCCCTGGATTTGTCCTTTTGGGGGGAGAGTGAGGGCACGCCGCGCAACGCGGTGTTGCCGGATATGTACGCGGAGGATTACAGCGCCGCGGTGGATTTCCTCGGAACCCGGCCATTCGTGGATCGCGAGCGCATCGGCATCATCGGTATCTGCGGCAGCGGCGCCTTCGTCATCAGTGCGGCCAAGATAGACCCGCGGCTCAAGGCAATCGCGACGATCAGCATGTACAACCATGGTGACTTGTACCGCAAAGGCCTGGGCAATTCGGCCACGGCAGCACAGAAAAAGCAGTTCCTCGCCACGGCAGCCGAGCAGCGCTATGTGGAGTTTACCGGTGGGAAAACCCAGTACACCTCCGGCTCACCACTGAAGCTGACGGGCAATGCAATCGCAGATGAATTCTATGACTTTTACCGGACTGCGCGTGGCGAAGTGACGCCTGCTGGTGCTTCGCCGCAGACCACGACCATGCCGACGCTGTCCAGCAACGTCAAATTCATGAATTTCTACCCGTTCGATGACATTGAAAGCATCTCGCCGCGCCCCTTGCTGTTCATCACCGGCTCTGAGGCGCACTCCCGTGAGTACAGTGAAGATGCCTACAAGCGGGCTGCGCAGCCCAAGGAACTGGTCGTCATCCCCGGTGCCAACCATGTGGACCTCTACGACCGGGTTAACGTGATTCCGTTTGCCAAGTTGACCGAGTTCTTCCGCAACAACCTGAAGTAATCCTCCTAATGACTGATACCTCTTTGTCGAAACCACAAGGCCAACCTGCATGGAGTGCGGTGCTCGCCATGTCGCTCGCCGCGTTCGCGCTGGTTGCGTCGGAATTCATGCCGGTCAGCCTGCTGACGCCGATAGCGGCCGATCTTCATGTCAGCGAAGGGCAGGCCGGTCAAGGCATTGCCATCTCTGGCGCCTTTGCCCTGATCACCAGCCTGTTCATTGCATCGGTTGCAGCCCGGGTCGACCGTAAGTGGCTGCTATCGGGGCTGACACTGCTGATGATCGTTTCCGGAACAGTGGTCGCACTGGCACCCAATTACGCGACATTCATGGCGGGTCGCGCATTGATCGGCGTTGCAATTGGCGGCTTCTGGTCGCTGTCGGCGGCCACGGCCATGCGGCTGGTGCCGGATGATCAAGTCCCGCGCGCCTTGGCCATCGTCAATGGCGGCAATGCCTTGGCGACCGTGGTGGCGGCACCGCTGGGCAGTTTTCTGGGGGCGATCATCGGTTGGCGTGGCGCGTTCTTTTGCGTCGTGCCTGTTGCAGCGCTCGCTTTGGTCTGGCTGCTGTTACGGCTGCCGTCCATGCAAGCGCAAACGAAAGAGGGCCCGGGTAATGTCTTCACGTTGATGACCCGCGCGCCGGTGGCATTGGGCATGTTGGCTGTCAGTACCTTCTTCATGGGCCAGTTCATGCTGTTCACCTATCTGCGACCGTTCCTTGAAGCGGTAACGCAAGTGAGCGTGCCCCAGCTTTCGTTCGTGTTGTTGGTGATCGGTGTGGCAGGGTTTCTGGGCACCTTTTTGATCGGCACATTTTTGAAAAACGGCCTGTATCGGACACTCATTGTCATCCCGCTGTTGATGGCCGGGATTGCCCTCGCATTGGTGTGGTTTGGTGCGTCGGTGACGATCACGACCGTTCTGCTTGGTATATGGGGCCTGGTGGCCACTGCGGCGCCCGTTGGCTGGTGGACCTGGCTGGCGCGAACGCTGCCGGAAAATGCCGAAGCAGGCGGCGGCTTGATGGTGGCGATCATCCAGCTCGCCATTGCGGTGGGCGCAACGGTAGGTGGCATCCTGTTTGATCTGAGCGGCTATCAGGCAACCTTCGAAACCAGCGCGGCCGTGCTGGGCATAGCCGCTGTGCTGACTGTCCTGGCTGCACGCGCAGCGGTTCGGGCGTCTTCACCGTCTTCGAGCGCGGCGACATGCAGCGCGGCAGGTTGATCAGAAAACCGCTTCAGCGCGCCTCAGCGGACGTTGAATGGGTGACCGTTGAGCACCTGCGGTTGGTAGCACATTGGTATCTTGGTAAGCTCCACATTAATGACCTATCGAGTTGGTTAGCTGTGTCTACCGAACGAATTTCCCAGTTGGAGCAAGCCCTTATGGCCGTGATTGCTGCTGCGGGGAAAATGGGCGTCAGCAGCGACGAGCTGTGCGCGCAGGCGGTGGGCGGACTGATGTATAAGCGCTACTGGCGCTGGGCAAATGCCCACTACGCACAAGGCGCGGCCGACGAAATCGACAATGCCTTGAGCATTTTGATGGGAAGGCAGGCGGTAGAGCTGTTGCCGCCGGAGCTTGGAGTTGCCACCGATCCATTGCTCGAATCAGCAGGTCCAATCCGCGGGTAGCCGTTTCTATTCGGTGCATAGTGGGCGACCTCAAGGGGTCGCCCATTTTCGTTAAAGCCCAAGACCTTCTTCTATCAGCGTGAGCAGGACGTCTTCGTCCAGCGCCACCGGTTCAGGGCGTTGCAGGCCGGGCGCCCGAAGCGGCTGGACATGCCACAGCGATTCGCCATGCTCGCCGAGGGTCCGCACAATGCAGCGTTCTTGTCCCTTCATGTGGATTTCAATGCACCCCTCTCCTCTGGAGGAGAAGCGGGCGATTGGGTCGAGTTCGATGCGGCGATGGTTGCCTTCTATCGCCAGTTGATCAATGGCGTAGTTGTAAGTCGAACCGCTGGAGTGGCTTTCGAACACGTGGGTGGGATTGCGCCGGATGTCCAGGCCGGCCTCGCAGACCGGGGCCAGCCAGGTTTCGATCTGACGATACAACTCGTAGACCTGGGCGGGCCAATGCTCGATTGCCAGGTCTGCGCAATGATCGGTGTCGGCCGGGGTTCGCTGGGCGTGTCTCAGTTTGGCCGCCAGTTCGTCTGCCTTGCTCATGTCGATTTTCCCTGTCGTGATGATTGGGTTGAGCTTAGCTGAAGGACGATGGTGTTCGCCTTGCGCTGGGTCATGAGGTGATGTGCTATTGAGTATCGGTGAGGACGAGCATTCACTGAGAAGTCTACGGGGGAAAACAATAACCATGCACATGACAATACTGAGCAATGACGATCTGGGGCCGTTGCGCGACGCGCTCACCTTGGCCGGTCTACCCGTGGATGACCTGAACCATCCCGGTCGACGATTTTTCAGCTTCAGCTTCAGCTTCAGCCAAGGCGTCGGTGTGGCGTTTGGTGGAATCGAGGGGGATGGCGCCGACCGGTTGCTGCGCTCGCTGGTTGTCTTTGAGGGCCAGCGGGGGCGAGGTACTGGCGCGATGGTGCTGGCCGATCTTGAAGCGTTTGCGAAAAACGAGGGGGTAGTGAGGCTTCATCTGCTGACTGACAGCGCCGCCGCATTCTTTATCGCCCAGGGCTATCAGAAGGAGGATCGCTCGCTGGCGCCAGCTTCGATCAGCGCAACGGCCCAATTCAAGACCTTGTGCTCGGCCTCGGCGACTTATCTGAGCAAGTGCCTCGTCTAGCGCAGCAAATGCACCGCGAGCCCGGCCAGCCCGCACGCCATTAACACCTGGATCACCCCACGCTTGTAGCGAAACAGCGCAACGGCCGCCCCGATTGCGATGATTGCAGACGGCCAATCCAGTGCGCCGGCAAAGCCGTTGGGCCAGAGTACGTGGTAACCGAAAAAGCAGGCCAGGTTGAGGATTACCCCGACCACTGCTGCGGTAATCGCCGTCAACGGTGCGGTGAATTTCAACGCGTTGTGGGTCGATTCCACCAACGGACCGCCGGCCAGGATGAACAGGAATGAGGGCAGGAACGTAAACCAGGTCACCAGTGTGGCCGCGACGGCGCCGGCGAGAAAGGCCTGTTCGGGGCCGAATACTTGCATCACGTAGCCGCCAACGAAACCGACGAAGGCCACCACCATGATCAGCGGCCCGGGGGTGGTTTCACCCAGGGCCAGGCCATCGATCATTTGTGTCGGCGTCAGCCAGCCGAAGTGTCCGACGGCGCCCTGATAAACGTAGGGCAACACCGCATAGGCGCCACCGAAGGTCAGCAATGCGGCTTTGGTGAAGAACCAGGCCATTTGCGTCAGGGTGCCTTCCCAGCCGAACACCACGGCCAGCAGCCCCATCGGCAATGCCCACAGCAAAGCGCCAATGATCGCCAGCCGGGCGAGTCTGAAGGCGCTAAAGCGGGCATGGTCCGGGGTCGGGGTGTCGTCGTCGATCAATGCCGGGCCGAAGGATCGATGCTTGGCATCATGACCGCCCAGGCTGAACTTTCCCGGTGCCCAGCGGCCGCCGAAGTAGCCGATGACCGCTGCACCCAGCACGATCAGCGGGAAGGGCACGTTGAAGGCAAAAATCGCGGTGAACGACGCGGCCGCGATCGCCCACAGCCAATGGTTCTTGAGCGCGCGGGAGCCTATCCGGTGGGCGGCATGCACCACGATTGCTGTCACGGCCGGCTTGATGCCATAAAAAATCCCCGCCATCACCGGCACTTCGCCAAACGCGACATACAACCAGGACAAGGCAATGAGGATGAACAGCGAAGGCAGCACGAACAGCGCCCCGGCGATGACCCCGCCCCAGCTGCGGTGCATCAGCCAACCCAGGTACGTCGCCAACTGTTGGGCTTCCGGCCCCGGCAGCAACATGCAGTAGTTCAGGGCGTGCAGAAAGCGTCGCTCGGAAATCCAGCGTCGGCGCTCCACCAGTTCCTGATGCATGATCGAGATCTGCCCAGCGGGTCCGCCGAAGCTGATGAAACCCAGCTTGAGCCAGAACCAGAAGGCTTCACGCAGGCTGATGGCCGAGGGTCTGGCCAAGGTTTCGTCGACGGCTGGGGTCGGTTTGCTCATGGTCGGCGGGGTGCTTAAAAGTCAAAGGCGATCTACGTTATGGGGCGTTACGCAATTTAGATAGCCCCCTGCAAGGTTTGCTTGTAAAAGACACACCCTTTCATGGGTTTGAAACACAACGCTCAAACAATTACCGGTTGGATTGTCATGCTTTTTTTTACCTGTATTTCCCTAGGGGGTGGGTTAATGAAACAACGTTTTGCATGGGTCGTGCTGATCGCCCTGACGTTAGCCTCCATCGGTGTGGGCAATGCCCGCGAACCCCGTAACGCACGGGCAGAATCTGTAGCGGGGGTGTTCGATTACTACTTGCTGTCGCTGTCCTGGTCACCGACGTTCTGTTTGACCCACCAGAACGATGCCCAATGCTCCGGCAAAGGCTACGGTTTTGTGCTTCATGGCCTCTGGCCGCAATACGCCAAGGGCGGCTGGCCGCAATCCTGTGCGCCCAGGGTGCCGTTGACGATGGCAGAGCGGGAGAAGGGCCTGACGCTGTTTGCAACCCGCAAGTTGCTGGAACATGAATGGTCCAAGCACGGCACTTGCAGCGGCCTCGACGCCATGGACTATCTGGCCGTTGCCGACAAGGCCGTCGGCGCGGTGAAGATCCCGCCGCCGCTACAACCTTTCAGCTCTTCGCACTATTTCGAGGCCAAGGAAATTGTCCGGCTATTTCGCCAAAGCAACCCTGGTATCGCGGCTGACGGCATCGCGGTGATATGCAGCGGTCCGCAGCTGTCGGAGGTGCGCGTGTGCATGGACAAGGATCTGGCGTTCGCCGCTTGCGGCAAGGGCGTCAAGACACAGTGCCGGGCCGGGGAGATCAGGGTGCCACCGGTGCGGTAAAACATTGAGGCGAGGGCGCAAGCTCCCTCGCCACGGGCTGTATTCCTTCACAATGGGCAGGGTCATTTTTTGCAGGACGATGGCTGGTTTTTTTGCTCAGCTCCAGCCACCCATCGGCTTCGCCACACCGGCAAATTGCCGCCTCACAAGCGGTAGGCTAAGCTCATGGTTATTGTGGGCTTTGAGCGAATTCGCTCATGCTGTGCCCTCCTCAGGAATTCGCTTGCCTATCCCCATCTTCGATCCGTTCTATGCCCCCGGCGGTGCCCCCAAGCGCCTGCCGTTGCTCAAGGCAGCGGTAGCGTTTATCGCGGCGGTGTGCCTGTGCCTCTGCGGTTTGCTTTACCTGCAACTGGAGCAATCCCGTCGCCACGACCTGGAGTCGGCCCGTGTTGCCTCGGCCAACCTTACCCAAGCCATGGCTCAGCAGGCCCAGGACACCTTCCTGCAGACTGATCTGGTCCTGGACAGCCTGGCGGACTGGATGCAGGTCGACGGTTTCGCCCCGGCGCTGCAACCGCGCTTGCAACAGACGTTCGCCCGGCGAGTGCAATCGCTGGAGCAATTGCACGGCTTGTTCCTGTTCGACAAGAACGGTCAGTGGGTCATCACCTCCTTTGAACATCTGCGCCGAGGGCCAGGGGTGGCGGACCGGGATTATTTTGCTTTCCACCAACAGAACGCGTCCCTGATTGCACATATCGGGCCGGCGATCCGCAGTCGGCAAAATGGCGAGTGGGTCATCCCGGTATCGCGGCGCTTGAATGATAAGGATGGCAACTTCCAAGGCGTGCTGTTGGCCGGGATTAAAATGTCGTACTTCGATCAATTCTTCAAAAGCTTCAGCCTCGACGACAAGGGCGAAATGGCCTTGGCCTTGTCTGACGGGACGCTGCTGGCCCGCCGGCCCTTCGATGAGGCGCGGATCGGTCACCCTTTGGCCGAGGAACATATTTTCAAGGACGACCCGGGCCGCGGGGTGTCCGGCGATGTATTGATCCATTCCGCTGCCGATGGCGTCATCAGGCTTTATGGGCACCGACATTTGCAGGCCTATCCGCTGGTGGTCAGCGCCGCGATGTCCGAAGAAGCGATCCTGGCGGGTTGGCACGACAGGGCGTTCCAATCCAGTCTTATCGTGGGCCTGGTGGTCATGGGTATTTGTTTGTTCGGCTGGGTGTTCGTGCATCAGGTGCGTAACAGCGAGCGGGTCGAAGCAGACCTGCGCAAGGCCCAGGAAGCGCTGGAGCTGATTGCTACCCATGACAGCCTGACCGGGCTGGCGAACCGGCGGCTGTTCGAACGGGCCCTGGACGTCGAATTTGGTCGCGGCGCCCGCCAGCGCAGCCCATTGAGCCTGATCATGCTCGATATCGATTTCTTCAAGCACTACAACGACACTTATGGGCACGTGGCCGGGGACCATTGCCTGGCGGAAGTGGCGAAGGTGCTCAAGGGCTGCTGCCATCGCAAGGCCGACCTTGCGGTGCGTTATGGCGGCGAAGAATTCGCGGTGCTGCTGCCCGACACGGACCTGCACGGGGCCATGACGCTGGCCGAGCAGATCCGTCGCAACCTCATCGACAAACACATCACCCATTCCGGTTCCCCCATCGGTTACCTGACGGTGAGCTTGGGCTGCTACGCTTTTGTGCCCAGTAACCTGGACAGCATCGAAGTCTTCATCCAGCGGGCCGATGCGGCCCTTTATCAGGCCAAGCACAGCGGCCGCAACCGTGTGGCGGCGTTGTCGACGGAAGGCGGGCTCGATGTGCTGGAGCGCTCGGATCGTTGAGATGGGCTGCAACCTCGACGGCTGATAACGGTCTGGCCAGGGACCCGTTGCAACCACCGCGGTCTGTTGTCGGTCACAACTAGTGTCTTGGCACTTCGAGTTCTGGCCCATGAAGAACCTGCGGATCGCGACCTTCAATATCAACGGCATCCGAGCCCGGCTGCCCAACCTGCTGGAATGGCTGGAGCGGGAGAAACCCGACATTGTCTGCCTGCAGGAACTCAAGGCCGCCGACAAGGATTTCCCGGCAGCGGAGCTGGAGTCGGTAGGGTATGGCTCGATCTGGCACGGCCAGACGTCCTGGAACGGCGTCGCAATCCTGGCCAGGGATGCACAACCGCTGGAAAGCCGACGTGGCCTGCCCGGTGGGGAAGACGACAGCCACAGTCGCTACTTGGAAGCGGCGGTGCATGGCGTACTGGTAGGGTGCCTTTACCTGCCCAACGGCAATCCGCAGCCGGGGCCCAAGTTCGACTACAAGCTGGCGTGGTTCGAACGGTTGATCGAATACGCCCAAGGGCTGCAGGCCAGCGATCATCCCGTGGTGCTGGCCGGTGATTACAACGTGGTGCCCACCGACATGGACATCTACAACCCGCGTTCCTGGTTCAAGGACGCGTTGTTGCAGCCCGAAAGTCGTGAGTGCTATCAGCGCCTGCTGGACCAGGGTTGGACCGATTCGTTGCGTCATCTGTATCCAGACGAACGCATCTATACCTTCTGGGATTATTGGCGCCAACACTGGCAAAAAAACTCCGGGCTGCGCATCGATCACCTGCTGCTCAACCCGGCGGCAAGCCCGTACCTGAGCGAGGCGGGCGTGGACGCCTGGGTCAGGAACCAACCGCACCCCAGCGACCATGCCCCCACCTGGATCCGGCTGGTTTCGCGAAAGCGGCGCTGAGGGGGGCGCAGCACCCAGGCCGGTTATTGTCTCTGAAAGGGGAATACCTTATACCTGGCGCCCAACAGCAGCGTGCTTGGTGTAAGCCCTGCGCCGGACCAGGAAAGGACACCCTCATGAGCCACCCCCGACTGAGCGATACGGGCCGTTATCTGCAACGGCTGGGTTTCGACACACCACCAGCCCCGACCCTTGACACGTTGCGTCAGCTTCAATGGCGCCACACGGCCGAATTCCCCTTCGAAACCCTCTCGACCCTGCTGCGCCAACCGGTGCCCATCGACCTCGAATCGGTCGAGCGAAAAGTCTTCGAACAAGGGCGCGGCGGCTATTGCTATGAACTCAATCAACTGTTCCTGGCGCTGTTGCAGGAACTGGGCTTCGACGCCAGAGGTATCACCGGACGGGTGGTGATGAATGCCATCGAGGGGACCTGGGCTGCGCGAACTCACCGTCTCAGCCTGGTGACGTTCGACGGTGTGCGCTACATCACTGACGTCGGCTTCGGTGGCATGGTGCCCACCGCGCCTTTGCTGCTGGACAGCCGTGATACCCAGCTCACCCCCCACGAACCGTACCGCATCGAGGCCCACGAAGATGGCTACCTGCTGCGCGCCAACGTCGTCGGCGAATGGCGACAGATGTACCTGTTCGACCTGCAACGCCAGGAAGACATCGACTACACCCTTGGCAATTGGTACGTCTGCAGCCACCCGGAGTCTCCATTCATGGGCCGGCTGATGGTGGCTCGCACCGGTGATGGGTGGCGCAAGACCCTTAACGGCAACAGCTATGCCTTGCACCGGATGGGGCAGGAGAGTGAACGTCGGTCGATCACCGATGCCGATGAGTTGATCGACCTGCTGGAACATGAATTCGACCTGTGCGTACCACCAAGGGAGCTCTTGCGGCCTGCGGTGTCGGAGCTGTTCATGATGTGACGCGCAACAAGTTGTATACAGCTCTATGGACATTTGTTCGGAGTTTTGAATACAGTGTGCGCATAGCAAAAAACAGGGAACCCCCGAACCATGAAAACGCCCCATGTTTCACTCCCACGGCCCGAGGACGAAAACCTCGGCGTCGGCGCGAATATGGCTTACGGCCTGCAACATGTGTTGACCATGTACGGCGGCATCGTCGCGGTGCCATTGATCATCGGCCAGGCGGCCGGGCTTTCACCGGCGGACATCGGTCTGTTGATTGCGGCGTCATTGTTCGCGGGGGGGCTGGCGACATTGCTGCAAACACTTGGCCTGCCGTTTTTTGGCTGCCAACTGCCTCTGGTTCAGGGCGTATCGTTTTCGGGCGTCGCGACCATGGTGGCGATTGTCGGCAGCGGTGGAGAAGGGGGCTTTCAAGCCATTTTGGGGGCGGTGATCGCCGCATCCTTGATCGGCTTGCTGATCACCCCGGTGTTCTCGCGAATCACCCGTTTCTTTCCGCCACTGGTCACTGGCATCGTGATTACCACCATCGGCCTGACCCTGATGCCCGTCGCGGCGCGCTGGGCGATGGGCGGCAACAGCCACGCCGCCGATTTCGGCAGCATGGCGAATATCGGCCTGGCCGCCGTGACGCTGGCGCTGGTGCTGTTGTTGAGCAAAATGGGCAGCGCGACCATCTCCCGACTGTCGATTCTGCTGGCGATGGTTATCGGTACGATCATCGCGGTGTCGCTCGGCATGGCGGACTTTTCATCCGTCAGTGAGGGCCCGATGTTTGGCTTTCCAACACCGTTCCACTTCGGCATGCCGACCTTTCATATCGCTGCGATCCTGTCGATGTGCATCGTGGTCATGGTCACGCTGGTGGAAACCTCTGCCGACATCCTGGCCGTGGGTGAGATCATCGACACCAAGGTCGACTCCCGGCGCCTGGGCAACGGCTTGCGGGCAGACATGCTGTCGAGCATGATCGCGCCGATCTTCGGTTCCTTCACCCAGAGTGCCTTTGCCCAGAACGTCGGGTTGGTGGCGGTGACCGGGATCAAGAGCCGTTTCGTGGTGGCGACCGGCGGGGTGTTCCTGGTGGTGCTCGGCCTGTTGCCGTTCATGGGCCGGGTGATCGCCGCGGTGCCAACTTCCGTGCTGGGGGGCGCCGGCATCGTGCTGTTTGGCACCGTCGCGGCCAGCGGCATTCGGACCTTGTCGAAAGTCGATTACCGCAACAACGTGAACCTGATCATCGTCGCCACCTCCATCGGATTCGGCATGA
The DNA here is from genome assembly GCF_059695895.1 of Pseudomonas sp. LBUM1664. Classification (NCBI taxonomy): domain Bacteria; kingdom Pseudomonadati; phylum Pseudomonadota; class Gammaproteobacteria; order Pseudomonadales; family Pseudomonadaceae; genus Pseudomonas; species Pseudomonas sp. LBUM1664. Next base: position 2,218,454 of record NZ_CP166791.1, read on the forward strand.
TCCCCATCGCCGCACCGAATTTCTACGATCATTTCCCAAGCTGGTTCGCGACGATCTTCCATTCGGGCATCAGTTCTTCGGCGATCATGGCGATTGTGCTGAACCTGGCGTTCAACCACTTCACCACGGGCAATTCCGACCAGCAGTCAGTCTTTGCCGCCGGCACCGAACGGGTGTTGCGTTACCAGGACCTGACGGCGCTGCGTGAAGGCGATTACTTCAGTGACGGCAAGCTGCACGACTGTGATGGCAACCAGATCCCCGTGGTGACGGAGCCTTCTCACGGGCCGGTAGAGCATGGCCCGGTACGGCTGAAAGGCAGTGAGCACGTCTGATCGCTCAAACTGACGTCGGCCCCATAAAAAAGCAGCCTGTGATCGTCGATCACAGGCTGCTTTTTGTGTTTTGCCTCAGAGGTTGATTACCAACCCGAGCGACTCAATAACCTGGGGGTGGACCGTAGTAGCCCCGTGGTGGCCCGTAATACACCGGCGCCGGGCGACGATAGTAGACAGGTCGTTCCACATACACCGGCTGTGGTTCGTAGTAGACCGGTGGTGGTTGCTGCACATAGACCGGTTGCGGCTGGACGTAGACCGGTTGTTCCACATAGACCGGCCGGTCTCGGTTGATAATCGCCGAGCCAACAATGGCCGAGCCGACGATCGCGCCAAATAATGCGGGACCCTCCCAACCACCGCGACCATTGGCGGATGCCTGGCCGGTGACTGCGAGTGCCCCCAGCAGCAGGGCGATTATGGGGAGTTTACGATTCATGGCTTTTCCTCGTTTCGGCCCCGGCGCCTGTGGTCTGTAACAGACCCGAGTAAGGGCGCGGGGATACTTGCTCTGACAGCGATTTTCTCAGAATTTGCGACGCCGTTGGGTAAATATTGTGTAAGGTTCGTGCCTGTTTTCTTTGCGCACCCGAATTAGCTGGGCCTGAGGCCGCATTGGCTGGCGCATCATCATCGAATAAAACCGGTCGGAACGGTGCTTCCGTCTATCCGAAAAGTGACTGCAAGGAGACAAGCATGCAGATCAATCCCAACAAAGACACCCAGCTGTGTATGTCGCTATCGGGGCGCCCCGGGAATTTCGGCCTGCGCTTTCATAATCACCTGTATGAGCAACTGGGCCTGAACTTCTACTACAAGGCATTCAGTAGCCAGGACCTGCCCGGTGCCGTTGCCGGTATCCGCGCGCTGGGCATCCGCGGGTGCGGGGTGTCGATGCCGTTCAAGGAAGCCTGTATCGCCCTGGTCGATGAGCTGGATCCTTCCGCCGTAGCGATCCAGTCCATCAACACCATCGTCAACACCAATGGCCATCTGAAGGCCTACAACACCGACTACATCGCCATCGCCCAATTGCTGAAAAGCCATGCCGTGCCCAAGGACTCGACTTTTGCCCTGCGCGGCAGCGGCGGCATGGCCAAAGCGGTGGCCAGCGCCTTGCACGACGGGGGCTATAAGCAGGGTTTGATCGTTGCCCGCAATGAAACCGCTGGACGAGCCCTGGCGGAGTCCCTGGGTTACGTGTGGCAAGCTGAGCTGGGTGAACAACGGCCGCAGATGCTGATCAACGTCACGCCGATCGGCATGACCGGCGGCCCGGAAGCCGATCAACTGGCGTTCGCCCCCGACACCATCGCAGCGGCGCGAATTGTGTTCGATGTCGTGGCGATCCCGTCGCAGACGCCACTGATCGTACGTGCCCAGGCTGAGGGCAAACAGGTCATCACCGGGCTGGAGGTCATTGCGATCCAGGCCCTGGAGCAGTTCGTGCTGTACACAGGCGTGCGGCCAAGCCAGGAACAGTTCGAAAAAGCCGTGGCGTTCGCCAGGGCTCTGTAGGCGCTGTTATTCCAGCCGTGCCAGACGCTCCTCCAGCGCTGCGATCCGGGCTTCGAGTTCCTCGATGCGCTCCAGCGATACGCCGTTAACCACACTGCGTTCTGCCGGTTGGTGGCGGGCGGCGAGGATCGCTTCGATGTCTGCCGGGTCGCCCATGGCGTGCACATAGCGATCTTCGCGCTGGCCGGCCTGGCGCGGTACTAGCAGCGCCAGCCCACGGGCGATCAGGCGTTCAAGTTGATGCACCACTTGTTCGGCGTCTTCGAAGTCGTGCATCCGACCACTGCGGGTCAACAGCTCATTGACCGTTTGTGGGCCGCGCAGGAACAGCAAACCTATCAGAATCACCTGGGCCGGCACCAGTTCCAAAGCCTTCTCGACCCGATGCTCCCAGCGGTCGGCGCGGCTGCCCATCACCAGCCTGGTAAAGCCGCGTCCTTCCAGCGCACGCAGGCTCTGGCCGACCTGGCCCGGGTTGAGGTTCATCACCGGTTCACGGCTGGTCTTCTGGTTGCAGGCCAGTACCAGAGCATTGAGGGTCAACGGGTAGGTCTCAGGATTGGTGGCCTGTTTCTCGACCAGCGCACCGAGGATGCGGATTTCCGTGCTGTTGAGCCGTGGTTCTTCGGCCTGGCTTTGTTCTTCGATGCTCATCGCGCGTTCCCTATGCTGTGGAAGCCGCCTAGCGTAATCCTTGCGCAATAAAAGACAAGCCGTGTAACAGCCGTGGCTATAATCGCACCACGTTTGATTTGTCCCGTTCTATTACCTGCATGAGATTGCCATGACTATTTCCCTGTACGCCGCCTCCGTCCCGGTTTTCAAGCAGATGCTCAACGCCCTGAGCGATGTCCTGAGCAAGGCCGAAGCCCACGCCAGCGCAAAAAACATCGACCCGAACGCCTTCTTGCAAGCCCGCCTGTACCCGGACATGTTCCCGTTGGTGCGTCAGGTGCAGATTGCCGTGGACTTTGCCAAAGGCGTATCTGCACGTCTGGCCGAGATTGAAGTGCCGAAATATGACGACAGCGAAACCACCTTCGCCGAGCTGCAAGCGCTGATCACCAAGGTACTGGCCTTCATCGAAGGCATTAGCCCTGAGCAGATCGACGGCAAGGAAGGCATCGAAATTGTCACCCGTGCGGGCACACCGAAGGAAAAACGCTTCACCGGTCAGAACTACCTGCTGACCTATGGCCTGCCGCAGTTCTTCTTCCACGTCACCACCACTTACGCATTGCTGCGCCACAACGGTGTAGAAGTGGGCAAACGCGACTACATGGGCGCGTTCTAAAACCCGCAGGTATAAAAAAGCCCGGAACGGTGTGGGCCGTTCCGGGCTTTTTTGTGGCTGTCTGTCACATCGTCGACGGATGTACCGCGGTTGTTACGCCTTACGCGCGAGCTTCTCTTCCTCGCCCAGGCAAGCCGCCGCCGTGAACAGCACGTCAGTGGAGGAATTCAACGCAGTTTCTGCCGAATCCTGCAGGACACCGATGATGAACCCCACTGCGACCACTTGCATGGCGATTTCGCTGGGAATGCCGAACAGGCTGCACGCCAGGGGAATCAGCAACAGCGAGCCGCCGGCCACCCCGGACGCGCCACAGGCGCAGATGGCCGCGACGACGCTCAGCAGCACGGCCGTCGGCACATCCACCACGATACCCAGGGTATGCACGGCTGCCAGGGTCAGTACGGTAATGGTGATGGCGGCGCCGGCCATGTTGATGGTCGCGCCCAGTGGGATTGATACCGAGTAAGTGTCTTCGTGCAGGCCCAGGCGTTTGCTCAACTCCAGGTTCACTGGAATATTCGCCGCCGAACTGCGGGTGAAGAACGCGGTGATGCCGCTCTCGCGCAGGCAGGTGAACACCAGCGGGTAGGGGTTGCGACGCAGTTTCCAGAACACGATGAGCGGGTTGACCACCAAGGCCACGAACAGCATGCAGCCGATCAGTACGCTCAGCAGTTGCAGGTAACCGAGCAGGGCACCGAAACCGGAAGTGGCGAGGGTGGAGGACACCAGGCCGAAGATCCCCAGCGGGGCGAAGCGGATCACCAGGCGCACGATCACGGTCACGCCATTGGACAGGTCTTCGAGCACGGTGCGTGTAGTTTCGCCAGCATGGCGAATGGCGACGCCCATACCAATGGCCCAGGCCAAAATGCCGATGAAGTTGCCGTCGATCAGCGCCCTGACCGGGTTGTCCACCACGCTGAGCAACAGGCTCTGCAGCACCTCGCTGATGCCCCCGGGAGCAGTGACGGCGACATCATGGGTCGAGAGCACCAGGTTGGACGGAAACAGCGTACTGGCCACGACCGCGACCACGGCGGCCGCGAACGTGCCCAGCAGATACAGAAACAGAATCGGCCGGATATGGGTTTCCTGACCGTGCTTGTGGTTGGCGATCGAAGCCATGACCAGCACGAACACCAGGATCGGCGCCACAGCCTTGAGTGCGGACACGAAGACCTTGCCGATGAATGCGGTGGACTTCGCCAGGTCTGGCGCCAGCGACGCCAGGATAATACCGGCGATCAGGCCGATGACGATTTGCGTCACCAGGCCGGTGCGTTTGAGGCGTTGCAAAAGGGAAGGAGACAAAGCAGTCATAACGGCATCTCTGATTTTTTTTGTGTGCAACGGTCGACGAATCAGGGCAACAAGCGGGCAGGCCACATGATCGGGACCGAAAGGAAGTACGGCGTTTGCAGGGCGCGGACTTTAGCACAGCCCACTGATAAATCTGACGGACCTGTGACGATCCGTCACCTGGGTGTTTAAGCGCGTTTGTCTGACGGCCCCATTCTGTTAGGCTTTGTCCTTCTCATCTTCTATTCCGCCAGCGGGCCTTCGGGCTAACGCTGGTGTCGTCGTTTTGTTGGAGTTCTGCATGTTGTTACCTATTTTCCTGTTATCGGCTGCCGGTTTTACGGTGCTGACCACGGAATTCATCATCGTTGGCTTGCTGCCCTCCATCGCCCGCGATCTGCAAGTCAGCATTCCCCAAGCCGGCTTACTGGTGACGTTGTTCGCCTTTACGGTGGCGGCATTCGGGCCGTTTTTGACCGCCTGGTTCGCCCGCTTCGAGCGGCGCAAGCTGTTTATCAGCGTGCTGGTGATGTTCGGCCTGGCCAACACACTGGCGGCCCTGGCCCCCAATATTTGGGTGATGGCCATCGCCCGGTTGATCCCGGCCCTGGGTCTGCCGGTGTTCTGGGCACTGGCCAGCGAAACGGCGGTGGACATTGTCGGGCCGCAGTACGCCGGGCGGGCCATCGCCCGGATCGGGTTCGGCATCGTCTGCGCCACGGTGTTCGGCATTCCGGTCGGCACGCTGATCAGCGATGCGTTCGGCTGGCGCAGCGCTTTTGCCATCCTGGCGGTTATCGCCTTCGCCAAGGCTTTGCTGCTGTTTATCTACTTGCCGAAAACCAACCTGCATCAGCATCAGGTGAGCTTTCGCTCGCAATTCAAGATCCTGCGCAGCCCGTTGATGCAGGGGCATGTACTGCTGTCGATCCTGGTGTTCAGCGGCATGTTCACCGCTTATACCTACCTGGCAGATATCCTCGAACGTCTGGCCGGATTCGACGGCACGCTGGTGGGCTGGTGCCTGATGGGCTTCGGGGCCGTGGGGTTGCTGGGCAACTCCCTGGGCGGCCGCGCGGTGGACCGGCATCCGTTGATCGCGTCGATGGTGTTCTGTTTGTTCATGATTGGCGGCATGGTGGCGTTGGTGCCGAATATTCATTCGACCCTCGGGCTGGCGGCGGCGATGGGAGTCTGGGGCCTGACCCAGGCGGCATTATTCCTGGTTAGCCACGTGCGGTTGATGAAGGCCGCGCCCGAAGCGCCGGCTTTTGCCGCCTCGCTGAACATCGCCGGTGCCAACCTGGGGATCGGGCTGGGGGCGATGGTTGGTGGGCGAGTCATTGATACATTGGGGCTTGGCAGTGTCGGTTTTGCCGCGGCCGGGTTCATCCTTGTGTCGATCCTGCTGGCGTTGTTGCTGATGACCTTCAAGCCCCGCGCCACCTGCGTGGGCTAAGCGCTGAACAGCTCGCGGCGTGCTCCTTCGGCGATCGCGACGATACCCGGATGGCTGACCTTGCGCTCCACGGAAATGGCGTAGAACGACTCGCTCACCGCGTCGGTCTGGCCAATCACCTGCACGCCATACTGGCGCTTCACCTCTTCGGCGATCACGCTCGGGCCAATAAAGATCCCGCTGCCTGACTGGCCGAAGGCCTGCATCAACGCGCTGTCGTCGAACTCGCCGACGATGCGTGGCTGGATCTGTTGCTCGGCAAACCAGCGTTGCAGGCGGCTGCGCACCACGGTTTCCGGACCGGGAATCAGCAGCGGGGCGTCGTGCAGGCTGCGGGGGAAATCCTGCCCGTAGCGTTCGGCCAGCGCGGCGGTGGCGAAAAAGCTGATCCCGCATTCCCCCAACTTCTGGCTGTAGCCCTTGATGTCCAGGTGGGTGGGCATCGGGCTGTCGGAAATCACCAGGTCCAGGCGCTGGATTGCCAGGTCCGCCAGCAGCCGTTCGAGCTTGTCCTCGCGACAGGTAATGCGCAGTGGCTCGCTCAGTTCCATGGTCGGTGCCAGCAGCCGATAGACGATGGACTTGGGCACCACATCCGCCACCCCAACCCGGAACAGGGTCTGCTGTTCGTTGGGCTGGGCCCGCAGCATCAGCTCCAGTTCACCGCCCAGCTGGAACATGTGTTCGGCATAGGGCAGCGTCTGGCGGCCCGCTTCGGTCAATTCCAGCTGCCGCCCGACGCGGCGGAACAACTTGATGTTATAGGTCTGCTCCAGCAGGGAAATCTGTCCGCTGATGGTTTGTGGGGTCAGGTTCAGTTGCTCACAGGCCCGCACGATGCTGCCGGTCTTGGCCACCACCCAAAAGTAATGCAACTGACGATAATTGAGCATGGGGTACGCCGATTCGTAAAAACCGAAGTATAACCGCTGAAAATACGAATTTTCCTGAAGTATTCACCTCTCTAGAATGCCGACCATCGGTGAGCCATCTTCGTGCTCTGTCTATTCTCTGAGAGGCATTTATTCATGACATATCAATCCTTGGGTCTTGCAGCCTTGCTAACGATGTCTTCAATGGCACTCGTGGGCTGCGAACAGGCCGAAAAAAGCGCCCAGCAACTGATGGGGCAGGCCGCAGAAACCGCCAAACAGGCAATCGAAGACACTCATAAGGCCGCCGAGCAGGCTATCAGCGAGGCCACCGGCGGATTGATCAGCCCCAAACAAAAACCGGCGGATACCGCTGACGAAACCAAATCTGCCACCCAAACCATCTAACCCGTCACATCGAGCCAGGACTGCCCCATGGATTATCTTTTACAACTTGCCGCCAGCCCCACCGCCTGGATCGCCCTGGCGACACTGGTGGTCATGGAAATCGTGCTCGGCATCGATAACCTGATCTTCATTTCGATTCTGACCAACAAGCTGCCCGAGCAGCATCGTGCCAAGGCTCGGCGGGTCGGCATCGGCATGGCGTTGATCCTGCGCCTGGGCTTGTTGAGCACCATTGCCTTCATCGTGCAGTTGACTGAGCCGGTCATCGAAATCCTGGGGCAGGCGTTCTCCTGGAAGGACATGATCCTGATCGCTGGCGGCCTGTTCCTGCTGTGGAAGGCCACCACCGAGATCCACCACAGCATGGACCCCGCGCCGGATGATCCCAAGTCGGCCTCGTCCGGTGTGACCCTGGGTTTTGCTGCCGCGATTGGTCAGATCCTGATGCTGGACCTGGTGTTTTCCATCGACAGCATCATCACGGCCGTAGGCATGACCGAACACCTGCCAATCATGATCATCGCCGTGGTGGTGTCGGTATTGGTGATGTTGCTGGCGGCCGAGCCCCTGGCCAAATTCATCAATCACAACCCGACAGTGGTCATGCTGGCGCTGGGCTTCCTGATCATGATCGGCATGACGCTGATCGCCGAAGGCTTCGGTGCACATGTGCCTAAAGGCTACATCTATGCGGCCATGGCCTTCTCGGCGACGATTGAGGCGTTGAATATGATGTCCCGTCGCGCGCGACAAAGGGCTGTCGCTGAAAAAGCCTGACTCCAGGCAGACAGAAGCCGCCCGGGTCCAGACCCGGGCGGCTTTTTTATGCGCTTTTGAACTGCGAGCGATCAGTGTGCGGCGGCATGGCGCCTGGTGGCTTTTTCGGTTTTTTCCGGTTGCGCTGAGGGGGCGTGATGATGGCGCCGGGTGATCCGTAGCACACCCCACAACATGGCTGTCGCTACGCTCAGCCAACCGAATATCAGCATCAGAATTGTCGCTGTCAGGCTCATCTGTGCCTCCTACTGCCCCGTCTGGGGCAACGCACTCAGTACAATGGACAGTCTAGTCGCTCAAGTGTTGCAGGCAGTCGATCGATGGCGTCGAGGACGGACAGGTTCGTTCTATCGAGACCACGCGACTGTTGTTTAAGGCTATACCCAGGCTTGTGGGCGCCTTATGATCGACGGCCCAAGTCCGGCCCGAAATCGGGTGCCTGAACAAGAGAGTCATAATGTTGCCGGTAATTTCCTCTTTTCGATCACTGGTACTGGCGACGGCTTGCCTGGCGGCCCTGGCGGGTTGTGCGGGCAGTGTGTCACCGCAGATCCAACGCCTGCCCGAACGGGTGGAGCTCAACAGTGTGCCGTTCTTTCGTGGTGAAATGTACCAGGGCGCACCGCAATCCCTGGCCGCCCTGCTGACGTTGCAGGGCACGGTGATTACGCCCGGGTTGCTGGAGAAACCTTTGCACCTGCCCGGAGGCGAAGCCCGCTTGCAGCAAACGATGCAAACCCTGGCGCGAGAGTATGGGTTGGTGGTGTATCCCCTCGACAGTGAGTTGCCTGCGCTGTTGGAGCAGGTCGCGGCGGGCTATCCCGTATTGCTGCGTTATAACGAGGGTTCGTTCTGGTCCGAATCGCGGTACGGGATTCTCGTCGGCTATAACCGCCAGAAGCGAACGGTCTTGCTGCGCTCGGGCATGAACCGGCGCACGTTGATGAGCTTCAGTGCGTTCGAATCGGCTTTCAAGGGCGCTGGCGGCTGGGCAGTACTGGCCCAGCGTCCTACGCAACTTCCGGCCAGTGTCGACTCGCAGCGCTGGCTGAAAGCGGCGGATGAGCTGGCTGGCGCAGGGCAGGAGCAAGCGGCGGCGCGAGCGACCAAGGCCTTGAGCACCGCGCACTGATCGCCAGCCCCGTTCGTCACTTGTCGGGCACGACCCGGCACGCCTGAGGCTCTTATCGTCAGGGTCCGGAGTTTTCCGGGCCGTGATTCGAGGAGGCAGGTATGGCGCAGTCAGATACCCCTACGGGGCCACATTCTTCCGAACATTCATCCGGTAATGATCTGGGGTTCGATCCGGATTCGCCGGATCTGGACGATCCACAAGTCGATCCGGTAGGGCCAGCCAAGGCGCCCCTGGACGAGAAGGATGAGCAGGAGAAGTCCAAGGCCTATGATCCGCTGGGTGATCTGAAGCCTTGAACAAAAAAGCCCTGATCAATCGGGGCTTTTTTATGAAGCGGCTTACTGGGACGCTTCCACCACACCACTCTGGCGGTTCTTGAGGTTCTTCGCCGCTTTGTATTGAAGGGCCACGGCTGGCACGCTGGCGCTTTTACCGGTTTCCACCCAGCTGCGAATCCGGCTGGCATCGGCGAAGTGGGTGTATTTGCCGAAGGCGTCGAGAATCACCAGCGCCATTGGACGATTGCTCATCTTGGTCACCAGCACCAGGCAATGGCCGGCCTGGTTGGTGAAGCCGGTCTTGGTCAGCTGGATGTCCCAGTTGTCCTTGTGGATCAGGTGGTCGGTGTTGCGAAAGCCCAGGCTATACACCGGTTTGCGGAAGGTTACGGTCTTTTCCTTGGTGGTGCTCAGTTCGCTCAGCAGCGGATACTTGCGGGCGGCGATCAGCAGCTTGGTCAGGTCGCGGGCGGTGGAAACGTTGTGGATCGATAGGCCGGTGGGCTCGACATAATGGGTGCTGCTCATGCCCAGCGCCTTGGCCTTGGCGTTCATGGCGGCGATGAATGCCGCGTAACCGCCGGGGTAATGGTGGGCGAGGCTGGCGGCGGCGCGGTTTTCCGAGGACATCAGGGCGATCAGCAGCACGTCACGGCGCGACAGTTCGCTGTTGAGCTTGACCCGGGAAAATACGCCTTTCATCTCGGGAGTGTTGGCGATGGTGATGGAAATGTATTCATCCAGGTTCTGTTTGGCATCCAGCACGATCAGGCCGGTCATCAATTTGGTCACCGAAGCGATCGGCACCACCACGTCCGGATTGCTCGCATAAACGACTTTATCCGTCTGCAGGTCCAACAGAATCGCGCTGCCCGAGGCGACTTGCAGTTTTGACGTGTCTCGTGGGGCCGCGATGGTTTCCTGCGCGTCGACATTTTGCGTGATAAAGGTGCCTGTGAAAGCGATGAACAGGCTAAGGATCGAAAGACGGATTTTCACGCGAGTAGGCTCGATAGAGTTAAAGGTGCCATTGGCAATGATTTAAAAAAAACGTTGCATTTTATGAGTATGGGCGATGACAGCGCTATATGCCTGCACCGCTTGGGCTTGTGAATAAATAAAGTTTAATGAAAGCGTGATTCTGGCGAATCGAATCTGAAAAATTTGTAGTTTGCGCGGCTTCCATAAAAAAACAGCACGGCCAACGCTTGTCGGTTAAGGAGCAAGCGACAAAAACTCCTGTGGGAGCGAGCCTGTTCGCGACAGTGGTGTGTCAGTCAACATTGATGTTGGCTGATCCAGCTATCGCGAGCAGGCTCGCTCCCACAGGTTTTGTGGCTTTTATGATTTATTGCCGGATACGTATCAGCTGTGCAGCGTCTCTGCCGCATACAGTGTGTTTTCCAGCAGGCAGGCGCGGGTCATTGGACCGACACCGCCCGGCACCGGGGTGATCCAGCCGGCGCGGGGCAGGGCGGTCTCGTAGACCACGTCACCCACCAGCTTGCCATCTTCCTGGCGGTTGATGCCCACGTCGATGACGATGGCGCCTTCCTTGATCCACTCGCCTTTCACCAGGCCAGGTTTGCCGGCGGCCACGACTACCAGGTCGGCACGCCCGACGTGGCCGGCCAGGTCCTTGGTGAAGCGGTGGGTCACGGTGACGGTGCAGCCGGCCAGCAGCAGCTCCATGGCCATCGGACGGCCAACGATGTTGGACGCGCCCACGACCACGGCATCAAGACCATAAAGGTCCACGCCGGTGCTTTCCAGCAGCGTCATGATGCCTTTGGGGGTGCAGGGACGCAGCAGCGGGATGCGCTGTGCCAGGCGGCCGACGTTATAAGGATGGAAACCGTCGACGTCTTTGTCCGGGCGGATACGCTCCAGCAACTGGGAGGCATCGAGGTGTTCAGGCAGCGGCAGTTGGAGCAGAACGCCGTCGATGTTCGAGTCATCGTTCAGGCGATCGATCAGATCGGCCAACGCTTGCTGAGTGGTTTCGGAAGGTAGGTCGTAGGCCTGGGAAAGGAAGCCGACCTCTTCACAGTCTTTACGCTTGTGCGAGACATAAACCTGAGAGGCAGGATCGCTGCCGACCAGAATCACCGCAAGGCCGGGCGTGCGCAGGCCTTGTTGGCGGCGCTCGGTGACTCGTTGGGCGATCTGCTGGCGCAGGCTGGCGGCGATCGATTTGCCGTCGATAAGTTGTGCAGTCATTGCGCGTGGTTAACCATCGAGAGGGGAAAAAAAGAGAACGCATTCTCGCATGCCGAGGCGTGAGGGCAAAGGCGCTTGGTCTGCAAATTCCCCTAACCCCTTTAATTAAATGAATTTTTTTTAAAAAAGAGTTGACGACCTATCGGGCCGTCTATAACATTCGTCGCACTTGTCGGGCACAGCCTAGCACTGGTTAAGAAGGTGGAGCGGAGTTGGTTGTTTCAACTCGGCAAAACTGAAAGCACTTAGTTTGTAATCGTCCAAGAATACAGATTAAAAAGGCGCCCGTAGCTCAGCTGGATAGAGCATCCGCCTTCTAAGCGGATGGTCGCAGGTTCGAGTCCTGCCGGGTGCGCCATTAGGCAGCTTTGGCACAAGTAAGGCAACAAGGCAATATGGTGGGCGTAGCTCAGTTGGTAGAGCACGGGATTGTGACTCCCGTTGTCGTGGGTTCGATCCCCATCGTCCACCCCATATTCTAGAAAGGCGCCAGATTTAATAATCTGGCGCCTTTGCTTTAAAAGCTTGATACGCGGATGTGGTGGAATTGGTAGACACACTGGATTTAGGTTCCAGCGCCGCAAGGTGTGAGAGTTCGAGTCTCTCCGTCCGCACCATACAAGTCGCTATTTAAATAGCAGAAAACGGCGCAGTACCTGAAGAGGGCTGCGCCGTTTTTGTTTTCAATGGTTTTGGGTCCATCGCCAGCCCGGTTTCGGGGTTGTGCGGGGCGGCCGCTTGTCGCGATTGTGTTTCGTGATGATGCACGGCATGCCCGTCGGTCTCCTTGTGGGGCCAGCCAGGTGCGTAACTGTCATGCTTCTATATATAGAAGCGTTGGGGCGCAGCCCTGGGATGATCGACTGTATTTGCAATCCGGGCGAGGCATGACCGCTTGTCCCGCTCCTAAATCGGCGCCTGTTTCCTGCCTTTTTCAGTAGGGTGACTTCTTGAGTTTGACCTACTAGAATGCATGCCCTTGATTCTGGGGTCGGAAACGCCCGGCCAACGTCTGTGCAACGAGGAATATCCATGCAAGTTTCTGTTGAAAATACTACTGCTCTTGAGCGCCGCATGAGCATCACCGTGCCGGCTGAGCGCATCGAGACTCAGGTCAACAAGCGTCTGCAGCAGACTGCCCAAAAGGCCAAAATCCCAGGTTTCCGTCCAGGCAAAGTGCCTATGAGCGTGATCCGTCAGCGTTACGAAGCTGATGCGCGTCAGGAAGCAGTGGGCGACGTGATCCAGTCTTCGTTCTACGAAGCGGTTGTCGAGCAGAAGCTGAACCCGGCTGGTGCTCCGTCCGTCGAGCCTAAAGTGCTGGAAAAAGGCAAAGACCTGGAATTCGTTGCCACGTTCGAAGTGTTCCCTGAGTTCACTGTTGCCGGTTTCGAGTCCATCGCCGTCGAGCGCCTGAGCGCTGACGTTTCGGATGCCGACCTGGACAAGATGCTGGACATCTTGCGTAAGCAGAACACCCGTTTTGAAGTGGCCGATCGCGCTGCCCAGAACGAAGATCAACTGAACATCGATTTCGTCGGCAAGGTCGACGGTGAAGTGTTCGCGGGCGGTTCCGCCAAGGCTACCCAGCTGGTGCTGGGCTCCGGTCGCATGATCCCTGGTTTCGAAGAAGGCCTGGTTGGCGCGAAAGCCGGTGAAGAGCGCGTGCTGAACCTAACCTTCCCTGAGGATTACCAGAACCTGGACCTGGCTGGCAAAGCCGCCGAGTTCACCGTGACCGTCAACAGTGTTTCCGAGCCGAAACTGCCTGAGCTGAACGAAGAGTTCTTCACTCAGTTCGGCATCAAGGAAACAGGTCTGGAAGGTTTCCGCACCGAAGTTCGCAAGAACATGGAGCGTGAGCTGCGTCAGGCCATCAAGTCCAAGGTCAAGAATCAGGTCATGGACGGTCTGCTGGCTTCCAACCCGATCGAAGTGCCAAAGGCTTTGCTGGACAACGAAGTGAACCGTCTGCGCGTGCAGGCCGTTCAGCAGTTCGGTGGCAACATCAAGCCGGACCAGTTGCCGGCCGAGCTGTTTGAAGAACAAGCCAAGCGCCGCGTTGTGCTGGGCCTGATCGTCGCCGAAGTGGTCAAGCAGTTCGAGCTCAAGCCTGACGAAGCCCGCGTTCGCGAGCTGATCCAGGAAATGGCGTCGGCCTACCAAGAGCCTGAGCAAGTCGTGTCCTGGTACTACAAGAACGACCAGCAGCTGAACGAAGTCCGTTCGGTTGTGCTGGAAGAGCAAGTTGTGGATACTGTTCTGCAGAAAGCTAGCGTGACCGATAAAGCGGTCTCTTACGAAGAAGCAGTCAAGCCGGTGGAAGCTCCACAAGCCGATTGATCGTTCTGCGGTAAGAAATACACACCCATAAGCCAGCCTTCGTGCTGGCTTATGCGTATTCAAGACATAACTATTTGGGAGTGACTGCGAGACATGTCCCGCAATTCTTTTTATCAGCAGAGCTCTGACATCCAGGCCGCAGGCGGCCTGGTCCCGATGGTTATCGAGCAGTCCGCCCGCGGCGAACGTGCCTATGACATCTACTCGCGTCTGCTCAAGGAACGCGTCATTTTCCTGATTGGCCCCGTTGAAGACTACATGGCCAACCTGGTCGCGGCGCAATTGCTGTTCCTTGAAGCGGAAAACCCGGACAAGGATATCCATCTGTACATCAACTCACCCGGCGGTTCGGTGACTGCAGGTATGTCGATCTACGACACCATGCAATTCATCAAGCCGGACGTTTCCACCATCTGCATCGGCCAAGCGTGCAGCATGGGCGCGTTCCTGCTCGCCGGTGGCGCAGCGGGCAAGCGTCACTGCCTGCCTAACTCGCGCATGATGATTCACCAGCCATTGGGCGGTTTCCAGGGTCAGGCGTCGGATATCGACATCCATGCCAAGGAAATCCTTCATATTCGTTCGCGCCTGAACTCGCTGCTGGCCCATCACACCGGTCAAAGTCTCGAAACCATTGAGCGTGATACCGAGCGTGACAATTTCATGAGCGCTGAGCGTGCAGCCGAATACGGTCTGATCGACTCTGTGATCAACAAGCGTCAAATGCCTGCCTAAGCCGCTCAATATGCAGGTGGTTGGGATGACCGGCCGCCTGCGGGCTTGAAAAAGCCCGCAATTGCCTTCATCTTGTGTTGCAAGCCTATCGGATTTGGATCGATCGAATGACTGACACCCGCAACGGCGAGGACAACGGCAAACTGCTTTATTGCTCCTTCTGTGGCAAAAGCCAGCATGAAGTACGCAAATTGATTGCCGGCCCCTCGGTCTTCATTTGCGACGAGTGCGTCGACCTGTGCAATGACATCATCCGCGAGGAGGTGCAGGAAGCCCAGGCCGAAAGCAGCGCGCATAAATTGCCTTCGCCTAAAGAAATCAGCGGCATCCTTGATCAGTATGTGATTGGTCAGGAACGTGCGAAAAAGGTACTGGCCGTAGCGGTGTATAACCACTACAAGCGCCTGAACCAGCGTGACAAAAAGAATGACGACGTCGAACTCGGCAAGAGCAACATTTTGCTGATCGGCCCGACAGGCTCGGGTAAAACCTTGCTTGCCGAAACCTTGGCCCGCTTGCTGAACGTTCCGTTCACCATCGCCGACGCAACCACCCTTACCGAGGCTGGTTATGTAGGTGAAGATGTCGAGAACATTATTCAGAAGTTGTTGCAGAAGTGCGATTACGATGTGGAAAAGGCCCAGATGGGCATTGTCTATATCGACGAAATCGACAAGATTTCCCGCAAGTCCGACAACCCGTCCATCACCCGGGATGTTTCCGGTGAAGGCGTGCAGCAGGCCTTGCTCAAGTTGATCGAAGGTACGGTCGCTTCCGTTCCGCCTCAAGGTGGCCGCAAGCATCCGCAGCAGGAATTCCTGCAGGTCGACACCCGTAACATCCTGTTCATCTGCGGCGGTGCGTTCTCCGGTCTGGAAAAGGTTATTCAAAACCGTTCCACCCGTGGCGGCATTGGTTTCAATGCTGAAGTTCGCAGCAAGGAAGAGGGCAAGAAGGTCGGTGAATCCCTGCGTGAAGTCGAGCCTGACGACCTGGTCAAGTTCGGTCTGATCCCTGAGTTCGTCGGTCGTCTGCCGGTTCTGGCGACGCTGGACGAGTTGGATGAAGCAGCGTTGATGCAGATCCTGACCGAGCCGAAGAACGCTCTGACCAAACAGTACGCCAAGCTGTTCGAGATGGAAGGTGTCGACCTGGAGTTCCGTTCCGACGCACTGAAATCGGTCGCTAAACGTGCCCTGGAACGTAAAACCGGTGCCCGTGGGTTGCGCTCGATCCTCGAAGGCGTATTGCTCGATACGATGTATGAGATCCCCTCGCAGTCCGAGGTGAGTAAAGTCGTGATCGACGAAAGCGTTATCGAAGGCAAGTCCAAGCCATTGTATATCTACGAAAACAATGAGCCGGCTGCCAAGGCCGCACCGGACGCATAAGCGTCCTGCTGCCGGAACAAAGAAGGGGCCTTCGGGCCCCTTTGCTTTTAGCGTGTTTTAGACGTGTCTTTGCGCTTGTTTTTTTTCAAGGCTGCCCCCATCTTGGTTTCAAGCTTACTTCCATCTGTTTCCGGCCTTAGGGCCGCCGTAGAGGCAAAATCATGAAGACAACCATCGAATTGCCTCTCCTGCCATTGCGCGATGTCGTGGTGTATCCGCACATGGTTATCCCGCTGTTCGTGGGGCGCGAGAAGTCCATCGAGGCCCTCGAGGCTGCGATGACGGGTGACAAGCAGATTCTTCTGCTTGCTCAGAGAAATCCGGCCGATGATGATCCCGGCGAAGACGCACTTTATCGCGTAGGTACGATTGCAACGGTTTTGCAACTGCTCAAGCTGCCTGACGGCACCGTCAAGGTTCTGGTCGAAGGCGAGCAACGCGGTGCAGTCGAGCGTTTCAGCGAAGTGGACGGCCATTGCCGGGCTGAAGTGTCGCTGATCGAAGAGGTCGATGCGCCTGAGCGTGAATCAGAGGTGTTTGTCCGCAGCCTGCTGTCTCAGTTCGAACAATACGTGCAACTGGGCAAGAAGGTGCCTGCCGAGGTCCTGTCGTCGCTTAACAGCATCGACGAGCCAGGGCGGTTGGTCGATACGATGGCCGCCCACATGGCGCTCAAGATCGAGCAGAAGCAGGAAATTCTCGAAATCATTGATTTGTCGGCCCGTGTCGAACACGTGCTGGCATTGCTCGACGGCGAAATCGATTTGCTGCAGGTCGAGAAACGCATTCGCGGTCGCGTCAAGAAGCAGATGGAGCGTAGCCAGCGCGAGTACTACCTGAATGAGCAGATGAAGGCCATCCAGAAGGAGCTTGGCGATGGCGACGAAGGCCACAACGAAATCGAAGAGCTGAAAAAGCGTATCGATGCCGCTGGTCTGCCCAAAGATGCGCTGACCAAGGCCCAGGCCGAGCTGAACAAGCTCAAGCAAATGTCGCCGATGTCTGCAGAAGCCACCGTCGTGCGCTCCTACATCGACTGGCTGGTGCAGGTGCCGTGGAAGGCCCAGAGCAAGGTGCGTCTGGATTTGGCGCGTGCCGAAGACATCCTGGATGCCGACCATTACGGTCTGGAAGAAGTCAAGGAACGCATCCTCGAATACCTCGCCGTGCAAAAGCGCGTGAAAAAGATTCGTGGTCCGGTTCTGTGCCTGGTCGGTCCTCCCGGGGTGGGTAAAACATCCCTGGCAGAGTCGATTGCCCACGCTACCAACCGTAAATTCGTACGCATGGCCCTCGGTGGCGTGCGCGACGAGGCTGAAATCCGTGGGCATCGCCGTACTTACATCGGATCGATGCCAGGAAGATTGATTCAAAAGATGACAAAGGTTGGCGTGCGCAACCCGCTGTTCCTTTTGGACGAAATCGACAAGATGGGCAGCGACATGCGTGGCGATCCCGCATCTGCGTTGCTCGAAGTGCTCGATCCTGAGCAGAATCACAATTTCAACGACCACTATCTGGAGGTCGACTACGACCTGTCGGATGTGATGTTCCTCTGCACCTCCAACTCCATGAACATTCCGCCGGCATTGCTGGACCGGATGGAGGTGATTCGTCTGCCGGGCTACACCGAAGACGAGAAGATCAACATCGCCGTCAAATACCTTTCGCCTAAGCAGATCCAGGCCAATGGCCTGAAGAAAGGCGAATTGGAATTCGACGAGGAAGCGATTCGCGACATCATCCGGTACTACACCCGCGAAGCCGGTGTGCGTGGCCTGGAGCGGCAAATTGCCAAGGTCTGCCGCAAGGCGGTCAAGGAGCATGCGCTGGAAAAACGCTTCGCGGTCAAGGTCACTGCAGACCTGCTGGAGCACTTCCTGGGTGTGCGCAAATTCCGCTACGGCCTTGCCGAACAGCAAGATCAGATCGGTCAGGTGACCGGCCTTGCTTGGACTCAGGTCGGTGGTGAGTTGCTGACCATCGAAGCGGCCGTGGTGCCTGGCAAAGGGCAACTGATCAAGACCGGTTCCCTGGGTGACGTGATGGTCGAGTCGATCACAGCAGCGCTGACCGTGGTTCGCAGTCGAGCCCGCAGCCTGGGCATCCCCCTGGACTTCCACGAGAAGCGCGACACGCATATCCACATGCCTGAAGGGGCTACGCCCAAAGATGGCCCGAGCGCTGGCGTAGGCATGTGCACGGCCCTGGTATCAGCGTTGACCGGCATTCCGGTGCGCGCCGATGTCGCCATGACGGGTGAAATCACGCTGCGTGGCCAGGTCTTGGCCATTGGTGGCCTGAAGGAAAAACTGTTGGCGGCTCACCGTGGCGGCATCAAGGTGGTGATCATTCCAGAAGAGAATGTCCGCGACCTGAAGGAAATTCCTGACAACATCAAGCAAGATCTTCAGATCAAACCGGTTAAATGGATTGACGAAGTCCTGCAAATTGCGCTGCAATACGCGCCGGAGCCCTTGCCGGATGTGGCTCCGGAGATTGTCGCGAAGGACGAAAAGCGAGAGTCTGACTCTAAGGAAAGAATTAGTACGCATTAATGCGTATTTGTCTGGGGGGGCTTTCCTTGACAGTTTTTTAGAGCCCTTGTTATAAAGCGGCTCTTAAGTGTCTGCAGGCCATTCAGCACTCGTTTTTGTTTTCACCAAAAAAACTTAGAATCATCTCAAATAGATATAAGGGGACTTAGAGTGAACAAGTCGGAACTGATTGATGCTATCGCTGCATCCGCTGATATCCCGAAAGCTGCTGCTGGCCGTGCGCTGGACGCTGTAATCGAATCCGTCACTGGCGCTCTCAAGGCTGGCGACTCCGTTGTTCTGGTTGGTTTCGGCACCTTCTCCGTGACTGATCGTCCAGCCCGTATCGGTCGCAACCCGCAGACCGGTAAGACACTGGAAATCGCTGCTGCCAAAAAGCCAGGCTTCAAAGCTGGTAAAGCACTGAAAGAAGCCGTTAACTAAGGTTTCGTTGAGTTTATCCGGGTCGGGGTCATGCCTGGCTTGGCAGCGGGGCGGTAATACGGCCGGTTGACACCGGTCAGTCACGCCAGGGCTCGCGGGTTCGAACCCGGTCCGCTCCGCCAGTTACGAGAAGGCGCATCCTCGGATGCGCCTTTCTTCTATCCGGATTCTACCCACACTCCACGGTTGCCTAATTTTGAAGTTCAACCGTTTCTGGGGGACGCATGCTGCAGAATATCAGGGACAATTCACAAGGCTGGATTGCCAAAACCATCATCGGAGTCATCGTCGCATTGATGGCGTTGACCGGTTTCGATGCCATTTTCAAAGCCACCACCAATAGCAATGACGCGGCCAAGGTCAACGGCGAAGAAATCAGTCAGAACGAGCTGAGCCAGGCGGTCGACATGCAACGTCGTCAGCTCATGCAACAGCTGGGCAAGGATTTCGATGCCTCGTTGCTGGATGAAAAGATGCTGCGCGACTCGGCGCTCAAGGGCCTGATCGATCGCAAGCTGTTGCTGCAAGGTGCGCACGAAGCGAAATTCGCGTTCTCCGAAGCCGCGTTGGATCAAGTCATCCTGCAAACGCCTGAGTTCCAGGTCGACGGCAAGTTCAGTGCCGAGCGTTTCGATCAGGTGATCCGTCAGTTGGGTTACAACCGCATGCAATTCCGCCAGATGCTGGCTCAGGAAATGCTGATTGGTCAGTTGCGTGCAGGTCTGGCTGGCAGCGGTTTTGTCACCGATGCCCAGGTGCTGGCGTTCGCCCGCCTGGAAAAACAGACCCGTGATTTCGCTACCTTGAATATCAAGGCCGATTCCTCCGCCGTGAAGCTGACCGATGACGAGGTCAAGGCTTACTACGATAAACACGCCAAGGAATTCATGACGCCTGATCAGGTGGTCATCGATTACCTCGAGCTGAAGAAAGCCTCCTTCTTCGATCAGGTCAGCGTGAAGGATGAAGACCTGCAGGCGGCCTATCAGAAAGAAATTGCGAACCTGTCCGAACAGCGTCGGGCTGCGCACATTCTGATTGAAGTGAACGATAAGGTTACCGAAGCCCAGGCCAAGGCGAAGATTGAAGACATCCAGGCGCGCCTGGCCAAAGGCGAGTCGTTTGAAGCCTTGGCGAAGGAGTTCTCTCAGGACCCGGGTTCGGCGAACAACGGCGGTGATCTCGGTTATGCCGGTCCTGGTGTCTATGATCCGGAATTCGAAAAGGCGCTGTACGCCTTGAGCAAGGACCAGGTCTCGGCACCGGTGCGCACTGATTTCGGTTTCCACCTGATCAAGCTGCTGGGTGTCGAAGCGCCTGAAGTACCTACGCTTGCCAGCCTCAAGGACAAGCTGACCCGCGAGCTGAAAACCCAGCAGGTGGAACAGCGTTTCGTCGAGGCGACCAAGCAACTGGAAGACGCCTCTTTTGAAGCCTCCGATCTGGCGCAGCCGGCCCAGGACCTGAAACTGACCGTTCACACGTCGGCGCCGTTCGGCCGTGAAGGTGGCGAAGGGGTCGCGGCTAACCGTGCCGTGGTCACCGCAGCGTTCAGCCCGGAAGTGTTGGATGAGGGTGCCAACAGCACTGCCATCGAGCTGGACCCGGAAACCGTTGTGGTGCTGCGCGCCAAAGAGCACCGCAAGCCTGAGCAAATGCCGCTGGAAAGCGTGGCAGGGCCCATTCGTACTCAGTTGACCAAGGAACACGCCAGTGCGGCAGCCAAGACCCGGGCCGATGAGTTGATCGTCAGCCTGCGCGAAGGCAAGACTGCGCTGGATAAACCTGTCGACGGTCAAAGCTGGAAAGTCACCGCAGCGGTGACCCGCAGTCAGGAAGGTATCGACCCGGCTGTACTGCAGGCTCTGTTCCGTATGCCCAAGCCTGATTCTAAGGACAAGCCGACGTTTAGCAGCGTGACCTTGCCCGACGGCAGTCTGGTACTTGTGCGTCTGAACGGCGTGAACGAAGCGGCCGCACCGACCGACGAAGAAAAGGCCGAGTACCGCCGCTATCTCGCGTCCCGTATTGGCCAGCAGGACTTCGCGGCTTACCGCAAGCAGTTGGAGAGCCAGGCGGACATCAAGCGTTTTTGATGTTCTGACGGCTTGCTAGGCAAAAGACCCCGGCCGAAAGGCCGGGGTCTTTTTATTTGTGCTGATTGCCCAGCACAGGGTGTTCGTCGATCCATTTGAATTCGCGTCTTTTTCCCGCAAACAACCCCCAGTAGACTTGTAACTCTTTAGGTACGATTACCGCGCTGCCAAGCAGCGTTCTGTTGCACAATACGCCCCGGACCGTTTTTCTCAGGATGTTCAATGTTCAGACCATTTCACATTTGTACCGTCGGGCTTGCATTGGCGCTGGCCGCCGCAGCCGGATGCTCGTCCAAGAAGGCCGCCATTTACGAGCATGAAAATTTCGATGACTCCGGGACGTTTTCGCGTACTTACCCAGTGAGTGATGCGGCGACCTGCGAAGCCGGGCGCCGGGCATTGCTCAGTCAGGGCTATATCATCACCAGCAGTGATCCGAAGCTGGTCAGCGGCCACAAGAGCTTTCAGCAGACCGGCGAGACCCACATGGAGATCAGTTTCAACCTGGTCTGTGCCGAAGACGGCGGTTCCGGACACCGCGCGACCATGTTCGCCAACGCCTTGCAAGACCGTTATGCCCTGAAGAAAACCAACAACTCCGCCAGCCTGGGCGTGGGGGTGCTGGGGTCGGTGTCGATGCCGATCGGTTCGTCAGATGATTCGATGGTCAAGGTGGCCAGCGAAACCGTATCGGCGGCCAAGTTCTATGATCGTTTCTTTGCACTGGTGGAGCTGTTTCTGCCTCCTGAAGCGAAGAAAGCCGCTGAGAAAGCCGAAAAACCAAAAACCGAGCTGGGCGTTCCGGAAACCAAGGTCGAACCGGCTGCTTTGACGCCGGCCCCGACACCGGAGCCTGTGACGCCTACTGCGCCAGCGCCTGTCGAAGCCGCACCGGCGGCATCAGAGCCGGTCGCGCCACCCGCCGAGCCGGCACCGATCGCGCCCAGTGAAGTTGCGCCGTCGGTAGAGCCGTCATCGTCGACGGAAACAGTCACACCCCCACCGGCCAGTGAGTTACCGGCTCCGAGCGAGCCGATTCAGCCGCTTTCCGCTTCCTGAGAGCCAGTGGTGGGGGAGAAATCTCTTGCCACACCTCCACACGGTAATTTCTCGACGCTGTGCTACGTTTAATTCATGAAGCCTTTGCTTCATGTTTTGTTCATAAAGCAGCTTTATGCTGATATCAGCGCCATCAGGCATTGGTTTCAACGACAGGGGAAGGACTCGCAATGGATGATTATCAGGAAGAGCTGCTGGAATACCAGGCGTATGAACTGGACCCGCTGGAGCCTGCCGAAGATGCGACGGAGCTTTAAGGCAGCGGCAAGCTACAACTCATAAGCGGCAAGCTTGAAGCTCAATTAAGCCTATGGCTGCGACGAAACTCTCCCGGCGTCTGATCATTCCAGCGCTTGAAGGCGCGTTGAAACGCCTCGGCTGAGGCGAATCCCAGCAGGTAGGCGATTTCGCCAAAGGCCAGTTCGGTATCGCGGATGTACGTCATGGCCAGGTCGCGGCGGGTGTCGTTGAGGATGGCGCGAAATTGCGTGCCTTCTTCCGCCAGTTTGCGGCGCAGGGTCCAGGTCGGCAGTTTCAGGCGTGCCGCCACTTCTTCCAGGTCGGGCTCCCGGCCGCCGTTGAGCAACGGTCCCAACAGTTGGATGATGCGCTCTCGCAAGCTGCGGGTGCGGGTCAACTGC
Organism: Pseudomonas sp. LBUM1664; assembly: GCF_059695895.1. Classification (NCBI taxonomy): domain Bacteria; kingdom Pseudomonadati; phylum Pseudomonadota; class Gammaproteobacteria; order Pseudomonadales; family Pseudomonadaceae; genus Pseudomonas; species Pseudomonas sp. LBUM1664. Next base: position 2,241,304 of record NZ_CP166791.1, read on the forward strand.
TCCAGTTCCCGTTCACACAACTGAACCAGGTGTCGCCAGGTACTGGGGCAATGCTGTCGGTTGCGCTGGGCGAGGCTGTCCAGGCTCAGGCGCAGCTGATTCTGTTCGGCGCCAAACTGGATCGGGCAATCACCAAGCGCGTGGTAGGCCTCCAGGTATGCCGGTTCCGGGAATTCGATTTCTATGCGTTCGGCCCGCAGTGCAACGCCGCTCACGCTCGATAGCTGCGCAAGCCAGCCGGCAATGATCGAATCCACGACGAAGCGGTTGTAGGCGTTATACGGGCTGATGGAATAGAACCGCAGCCACGCGCCCCGGGCGTCCTCATGGAAACTCGATTGGCCGCGATAGTTGGAGCCATACAGCGGCTCGAAGCGGATTATGCAGCGCGCGGCTTCGCGTACTGTCGGCGCCTGGGCAGCGGTGACGCCAGCCAGCCCGGCCTGGCTCAAGCGGCTGAGCTGGCCCATGCGCAGGCCCAGGGCCGGATCCTGGGTCTGTTGGATCGCGGCGTGGCCCATGCGCATGTAACGCGGGATCGACAGTCGAGCCCCGGGCTCGGCCAGGCGTGCGGCATCGAGGCCGAACTGTTCAAGCAAGGGTTGGGGGTCCTGCCCATGGCTGGCAACCGCATCGGCCAGGCTATGGACAAAACCCACTGACAGGTCCCCCAGGCGCATCGGTTGCGGTTTCATGTTCATAACCACAGGTTCAGCAGGAGAGCGCCACGGGCGTCGCTATCAGGGAAGTGCTGGCCGTTGTGGCTGATGAAACTCTGGCCTGCGCTGCCGCTGTCCCAGAACTGGCCGCGCAGGAACACGCTGACGCCGCCCGTGGCCTGGCTGATGGGCAACCGACTGGTCAGGGTCAGGCGATGCCAGGCCTGGCCTTCAGTCACCTCACCCGGCTTGAGGCTCACTTCGCTCGGCGTGGACAGGCCTTTATAGCCATTCCAGGGTTTGTCCCAGGTGTCGTGCCCGGTGATGAAGGCGGGCACCACGATCAGTTGCGCGCCTTGCTCGTTGAGCTGCCGATAATGGATCGGGTACCAACTGTCGCTGCCAATCAGCACACCCAGGCGCCCGGCGGGGGTGTCGATGACGCGGGCCGCGTCCGGGCGGTCAGCCCCCAGCACGTCCCGCTGCTCGAACACCGGATGGTGTTGGCGCTGGGGTTGGCCGATCGGCCGGCCATCGCTGCCAAACACCAGGCTGCTGTTGTACAGCGCGCCACGGCCAATCTTCAGTTCACCTTCGCTGACGCTGGGTTCGGGCAGCACGATGGAGCCGGCCACCAGGGTTACGCTGAACTCCTTGGCCAGCCCACCAAACAGCGCCTGATAGTCGTGGGCCATGGTGTCGGCCTTCATGCGCAGGTAGGCATCGTCCAGTCGGTCGTCGCCTTTGGCATTGACCAGCGCCCGGATAAACGCCAGCGGGTTGCTGACCGCCAGCCAGTTCATGGCTTCCTTCAACGTAGCGGCCTGATACAACTCGTCTTTTTCACCGCTGACCATCAACCAGGTGCCAATGTGCTCGGGCAAGACCACGATGGTCTTGTCATTGAGAAGGCCCTCGTCGCGAGCGGTCTGCAAATAGGCCGCCAGTTTGCGATGCAGGCGCTCGGGGCTCTGGTAGTCGGTGGGAAATAATTCGGGCTGGATGCCCAGCAGATTGCCTCGACCGGCGGGAGTGCCTTGGTCGACGGCCAGGTTGATGCGAAGGTCTGACAGGTAATGACCCGCCGGACGATCTGCCGTCCATAATGCATAGGTGATCAGGACGGCGATCAAGGCCAGTGAGAACAGCAGGTACAGAAATTTGCGCATGGGGACAGTCAGCGGCCGTGTGCGGATTCACTGACTAGGGTAGGGCCCACGATGGGTGTTGCCAAGGGGCGCTGCGCGTTTGGATCAATAAGTTGTCAGTTACGGTCATTGAGCGCCCGCATCCCGGCTCTTAGGCTGTCGACATGACTGATGGAAGCCGCAGAGCTTCCGCATTTTCCGTGATCGCCCGTTGTGGAGTTACCGATGACAGCCCCTCATTACCCGCAGCTGCTGGCCCCGTTGGACCTGGGTTTTACTACGTTGCGCAACCGTACCCTGATGGGGTCGATGCACACCGGTCTTGAAGAAAAACCCGGTGGTTTCGAACGCATGGCTGCGTATTTTGCCGAGCGGGCCCGGGGCGGTGTGGGCCTGATGGTGACCGGCGGGATCGGGCCGAACGACGAGGGGGGCGTGTATTCCGGCGCTGCCAAGCTGACCACTGAAGAAGAGGCCCTCAAGCATCAGATCGTTACCCAGGCCGTACACGAGGCCGGCGGCAAGATCTGCATGCAAATTCTCCATGCCGGGCGCTATGCCTACAGCCCCAAGCAGGTGGCGCCGAGCGCGATCCAGGCGCCGATCAACCCATTCAAGCCCAAAGAGCTGGACGAGGAAGGTATCGAGAAGCAGATCAGCGATTTCGTCACCTGTTCGGTACTGGCCCAGAAGGCCGAGTACGACGGTGTCGAGATCATGGGCTCGGAAGGTTATTTCATTAACCAGTTCCTGGCGGCCCACACCAACCACCGTACCGACCGCTGGGGTGGCAGCTATGAAAACCGCATGCGCCTGCCGGTGGAAATCGTGCGTCGGGTGCGCGAAGCGGTCGGCCCGAACTTCATCATCATCTTTCGCCTGTCGATGCTCGATCTGGTGGAAGGCGGCAGCTCCTGGGACGAAATCGTCCAGTTGGCCAAGGCCATCGAGCAGGCCGGCGCGACCATTATCAACACCGGTATCGGCTGGCATGAGGCTCGGATCCCGACCATCGCCACCAAGGTCCCGCGGGCGGCGTTCAGCAAAGTCACGGCAAAACTGCGCGGTTCGGTGAGTATTCCGCTGATCACCACCAATCGTATCAACACCCCGGAGGTGGCCGAGCAGATCCTCGCCGAAGGCGATGCCGACATGGTGTCCATGGCGCGGCCCTTCCTGGCGGATCCGGAGTTCGTCAACAAGGCTGCCGCGGGTCGTGGGGATGAAATCAATACCTGCATCGGCTGTAACCAGGCCTGCCTCGACCATACCTTTGGCGGCAAGCTCACCAGTTGCCTAGTGAACCCGCGAGCGTGCCATGAAACCGAGCTCAACTACCTGCCGGTAACCCAGGTGAAGAAAATTGCCGTGGTCGGTGCCGGCCCGGCCGGGTTGTCCGCAGCCACCGTGGCGGCGCAGCGGGGTCACCAGGTGACGCTGTTCGATTCGGCCAGCGAAATCGGCGGTCAATTCAACATCGCCAAGCGTGTGCCGGGCAAGGAAGAGTTCTTCGAAACCCTGCGCTACTTCAATCGCAAATTGCAGACCACCCACGTCGAACTTTGCCTCAACACCCGGGTGGATGTGGCGCAGTTGGTGGCGGGCGGTTACGACGAGATCATCCTCGCCACCGGCATTGCACCGCGAGTGCCGGCGATTCTCGGTGTAGAGCATGCCAAGGTGCTGAGCTACCTGGATGTGATCCTGGAGCGTAAATCGGTGGGCCGCAGCGTAGCGGTGATCGGGGCCGGTGGTATTGGCTTCGACGTGTCGGAGTTTCTGGTTCATCAGGGCGTCGCCACCAGCCAGGACCGTGACGCGTTCTGGAAGGAATGGGGGATCGACACCCAGCTCCAGGCTCGCGGTGGTGTGGCCGGGATCAAGGCCGAGCCCCATGCGCCGGCGCGTCAGGTGTTCCTGCTGCAGCGCAAGGCATCCAAGGTCGGCGACGGCCTGGGCAAGACCACCGGCTGGATTCACCGCACGGGCCTGAAGAACAAGCAGGTGCAGATGCTTAACAGCGTTCAATACCTGAAGATCGACGACGAAGGCTTGCACGTTCGCATCGGCGAAACCGGCGAGCCGCAAGTGTTGGCTGTGGACAACATCGTGATCTGCGCCGGCCAGGATCCGCTGCGCGAGTTGCAGGAAGGCCTGGAAGCGGCAGGGCAGAACGTGCACCTCATCGGCGGTGCCGACGTGGCGGCGGAGCTCGATGCCAAGCGGGCGATCAACCAGGGTTCGCGTTTGGCGGCGCAGTTGTAAGGCACAGGGCTTGTGGGAGCTAGGTTGCTCCCACATGGGTTTTTCAGTGAGCACCGATCCTGAGGCCATTTGCGACCGAGCTGTTAAGATTTCAGCTCGTTCCGCATCGGCCTGCTGCAATGCTGCTTTCTTGCCTCCACTGGCACCCCCAACCCCGACTCGAACCCCTTCAACTGGACTGGCTTGCCCGTGCCGGTATTGAAGTGGCGGTGTTGCGTCTGGACCGGATCGATCCGCTGATCAGCGGCAACAAGTGGTTCAAGCTGGTCCACCATTTGCGCGCCGCCCATGAGGCCGGGGCCGAGGGTGTCATGAGCCTGGGCGGTGCCTACTCCAACCATTTGCATGCGCTGGCCGCGGCAGGCAAGCGCTTCGGGTTTCCAACGGTCGGGCTGCTGCGTGGCCATCCCCAGGAAACGCCGACGGTGCTCGACCTGAAAGCGTTCGGCATGCATCTGCACTGGTTGGGTTACGGCGGATACCGAGCACGGCACGCCACTGATTTTTGGCTGCCCTGGCAGGCGCAATACCCGCATTTGCATCCGGTGCCCGAAGGCGGTTCAGGGTTGCCCGGCGCGCAAGGTTGCATGACCTGGGTGACCGGTGTCTGTGAACAACTGGCGGCGTTGGGGTGGGCGGATTATCACGGCTGGTGGCTGGCCTGCGGCACCGGGACGTCTCTGGCGGGGCTGGTGCTCGCCGAAGCGGGGGAGCGTCCGGTTTACGGTGCGCTGGCGGTGCCTCCAGGCCACGGCGTGACGCAGCAGGTCGAAGGCATCGTGCGGGAGGCGGGCCTTTTGAACCCGCTGTATGAATTGTTCGACGCCAGCCGTGGCGGTTTCGCCCGGGTTGATACCGAACTCACCGCCTTCATCCAAACCACTGGCGCAATCGAACTGGAGCCGCTGTACACCGGCAAGGCGTTGATGTTGCTCAAAGCGCGGGTCGAGGCTGGACAGTTTGCCTCAGGGACCCGTTTGATCTTCGTTCACACCGGCGGCCTGCAAGGCCGCCGAGGGTTCGAATAACCGGTCATCAACCGCGTTTGGGCATCATCCGCAGCAGCGTGTTATCGCGCACCACGTAGTGGTGATACAGCCCAGCCAAGGCGTGCAGGCCAATCAACCAGTAGCCGATGGTACCGCCCAGCACATGCCAGCCTTCCAGCTGCTTGGCAAAATCCTTGTTCTGATCGATCAGCAGCGGCAAATCGAAACCGTAGAACATCACCTGATGCCCTTCGGCACTGGTAATCAGCCAGCCCAGCAGCGGCATGGCGATCATGAACAGGTACAACGCCCAGTGCATCAGGCGTGCAAGGAGGGTTTGCCACGCAGGCGACGCCGGAAAAATGGCCGGTGCCTTACCCACGCTACGGGCGAACAGGCGCAGCCAGACCAACACAAACACCGTCAGGCCGAGCATGAAGTGCGCTTCTTTGATCAGGGTCCGGCCGCCACTGCCCTTGGGGAAAATCCCTCGGAACTCGATGCAGGCATAAACCACCGCCAGCAAAACCAGCATCAGCCAATGCAAGGTCACCGTGACGGTACTGTAGCGGCTTTCGGAGTTTTTCCAGGGCATTGCAGATATCTCCAACAATCAGGGTAAAGCGCCGTCTTGAGCGGCGTTGTGCGTTTACTGTAAGCCCGTTTCGCTGGGTTTGCATGAGCCAGATCAGCTTTTGTCAGCATCAAACCCGAGTGTTCTGGACTGCGATGGAACAACTTCTCTGGTCGATGGCAGTCTGGTCAGTGCTGCGGTCCTCAGTGGCGATCCGTCAGGGTGTTGTATCCGGCGGGTTCAGGAGCCAGTCGAACAGCAACCCTGCGTCTTTGTTTCCCGGCGCCGGTTTCGGCGGCGCAGCGGCCTGCCCACCGCCGGTATCGACACCCCCTGGGCACAGCACCGGACGGTCGGGGTCGCCGTCGAGAAAACTCACCAGTACTTCGCTGCCGGCCATCAGGACGGGGCTGTTATTCAGCGTCAGTCGCGATACGGGCAGGGGGATGCCTTCGTCATCCGGGGTCCACAGGCTGACGTTGATCTGGCCGCGCTCATTGGGCCTGGCCGGTTGGCCGGCAGGGCCGAGCACGTGAGCGAGGTGATAACCGGGGATGCAGGGCTTGGGATGCTTGAGGGCCGGCCTGAACACGGTGGACCATGGAATGGCTGAGAATCGGTTGCGGTAGTCCCGGGCCGGCGGTGTGGGTGACAGATTCGTCTCAAGGATCGAAAACTGCCGCCCTCGATGGTGAACCTCGGTGATCAGCCATTGGTCATTGAAGGTTGATACCGGGTGCTCGCAGATCTGCACAATATGGCCGCTGCGCAGGGCCGGTTGGGTGCTGTGGCCGTGGATCTCCCGTTGCCGACAGCGCAACCGCTCAAGACGCCGGCGACCGGCCTGGTCATGGTGAGCGAGCGCCGGATTGCCCCGCATCGTCTCGTGATCAGTACCTTCGAAGGCGTGATTCGCCGCCGTTGCCCCGGCTTCGGTCATCGCCCGGTCACTGAACCCGGCAGGCAAGCCAGGCGTCATTGAGTGGTGACGCTGGTACAACCGCTTGATAGCCGGTTGCAGGTCAGCGTCCGCACGCAGGGGCAGTTCGACCGGCCGCGCCGGGAAGCTTTTCGGGTCTTCGGCAAACACCAGGACATGCCCCAGGGGGGTGTGCTCGAAGTGATAATGGATGCCTTCTTCTTCGCACAACCGTTGCAACAGCTCCAGATCGCTTTCCTCGTACTGGATGCAGAACGGGCGGCGCGGGTACTGGCCATGCGGCAGCTCGAAACGGTAACTGTGGACGGGCAGTGCGTTGTCTTCCAGCAGACGTTGCAGCACCTGCACAACGCTGAGTCGATAGAAAACCCGTCGCCGCGGGCCTTGTTCCAAGTGCTGGAGGGAAGGCACCAGCGTCAAGCGGTAGCCAATGCGGTGCGGTGCATGAGCGCTCAGGCTGACGCTGTGCACAATCCCATGCACGCCCGATTCGCCGTCCAGACGCAGAAAGGCCGGTTGCCCTAGCAGCGCGTCGGGGTTTATTGGCGGCGCCAGGCCGACCAGTTCGAGGTCAAATCGGTACGGCTGGTTGAGGGCTTCCCGACCGTTGAACCGCAGTACTTGCAGGCGCAAGTCGCTTTGCGTGAGTGTCAGGCTGAAGGGACTTTCCATGTCGTTGCGCATCGCGGTTCTTACTTGCAGGGAGAGAGGCGCAGAGGGTACGAAACCCCAGGGTGCAACGGTGCTTGCGAATCGCTATTTCAGAAACCCCCTACAACATATTGTGAAAATGTCGATTCAACAGGGTGAATTTTTTGGTCGATCAGCCGGTTTAGGCCGTATAAACTTGCGCCACAGCGCCGGCCGGCAGATGTCTCGGCGCGTCAGACAAGAGAGTGAGTAATGGGCGCACAGTGGAAGGTTAAACACAAAGAAGCGGCTGCCAACGCCAAAGGCAAGATCTTCGGCAAACTGGTGAAAGAAATCACCATTGCCGCGCGCAACGGCGCCGATACCGCCACCAATGCGCACTTGCGGCTGGTGGTCGAGCAGGCGAAGAAGGCCTCGATGCCCCGCGAGACCCTGGAGCGTGCGATCAAGAAAGGCTCTGGCCAGCTCGGCGAAACCGTGCAATACCACCGCGTCACCTACGAAGGATTCGCACCGCATCAGGTGCCGCTGATCGTTGAATGCGTGACCGATAACATCAACCGCACCGTTGCCGAAATTCGCGTTGCGTTTCGCAAGGGCCAGTTGGGCGCCTCGGGTTCGGTCGCGTGGGACTTCAACCATGTCGGCATGATTGAGGCCGCCCCGGACAGCCCGGATGCCGATCCGGAAATGGCCGCCATCGAGGCCGGTGCACAGGATTTCGAGCAGGGCGAAGAGGGCGCGACGCTGTTCCTCACCGATCCAGCTGACCTTGATGCCGTGCAAAAGGCGCTGCCGGAGCAGGGCTTTACCGTGTTGTCGGCCAAGCTGGGCTATCAGCCGAAAAACCCGGTCAGCGGTCTGACCGATGAGCAAATGGCCGAAGTCGAAGCGTTCCTCGAAGGCCTCGACAACCACGATGATGTGCAGGACATGTTTGTCGGGTTGGCCGGTTAAGCGAACACACTCTCCTGTGGCGAGGGAGCAAGCTCCCTCGCCACGGTCAGTGTTGTGATTCACCCAGCAGTTCTTCAATCTCATCAAACCCTGGCCGTGCCAGTACTTCTGGCTGGCAGCAGCGCGCCTGCAGTTCGTGCAGCTTCGCAACGCCCACAGCGTTAAGCCCCGGCTCGATCCGCGCCAGCAATTCCCCCAGCAGAATCCCGAAGGCCCGCACTTCGATGCGTTGTAATGCGCGGGTTTGCAAGGTGTCCGTGGTGGCGTGGAAAGACGCTGCGCCAAAGTCCCCCAGCAGGCTGTCACCCTGGTCATTGCAAAGAATGTTGTGCCCGTACAGGTCCCCATGGGTGATGCCCTGGCGATGCAGGTGCGCGGCCACCGAAGCGATGCCATGGGCAATGCGCAAGGCTACGGGGGCGCTCAAGCGCAGTTCGTCGGCATACACGTCGCGGGTGCACGACGCCAGGCTCGGCAGCCCGGCCAGGTTGCGGTAACTGGGCTCGATCAACGCCATCACCAAGCCAGCCTGTTCCTCGGGATGCCCGACGATCTGGCCCAGCACGTCAATCAGGTTCGGATGCCGACCTGCGGTGATGCAAGCGTGCATTTCATGCCGTGGCGAGCCGTCGCTGGTCATGTGGCCTTTGTACACCTTCACTGCGACCTTTCGCGCACCTTGGCCCGGCGGCTGCCACAGCGCCTGATGAATCACCCCTGACGCTCCTTCGCCCAACTGTTGTTGCAAGCTCAGTTGCGACCAATCGATGGGCGTCGTGGTATTCAGGGCGGCGGCTTCGTCTTGGGTTTCCAGCGGGTTGCCGGCGTAGGCCAGCCAGCTCAGGCTTGGCAGTTCCAGCAACCACTGCGGCAGCTCGGCCAGTTGGTTGGCGGCGATGCGCAGCAATTCGAGGCGATGGCACTGGCCCAGGCTGGCTGGCAACTGCTGCAAACGGTTGCCGGCCAGCATCAGTTTTTGCAAATGAGGGCGTTGGCCCAGCTCATCCGGCAATTGGCTGACGCAGTTGTCTGTCAGGATCAGCCAGCGCAGCAGTGGCGGCAGGGCGGCGCCCGTCACACGCTCGATGCGGTTGGCCTTGAAACCCACCATGGTCAGCGCGGCACAACGGCCCAGGCATTCGGGCAGTTCAGTGAAGCGGTTGTCCGAACAGAACAGCACCCGCAGGCGAGTCAGGCGATGCAGGTCGTCTGGCAGCGTGTCCAGCGAGTTACCGCTGAGGTTGAGGACTTCGAGGGAGTCGGCCAGGTCGAAGATTTCCCGGGGAAACTGCGTCAGGCCACAGGCCAGGTCCAGCCGGGTGATGCCCGAGAGCTGGCCTGCACGGAGTTGGGCGAGGGTATCCATGGAGGGGTTCGCTGTTGATCAAGGGGCGGGCGCAAAGCCCGAAGCCAGACAGTTAACCAATAATAAGCCCAACACAAAACCCCTGTGGCGAGGGATTTATCTGTGAGAGCAAGGCTGCCCGCGATTCAGGCGCCTCGTTTTCTCAGAGACTGTGTTGCCTTCATCGCGGGCAAGCCTTGCTCCCACAACGGTGTTCCCCTCGCCACTGTCGATCGTTCTAGCGTTCGATGCTGCGGTTCCAGCGTGCGTTCCAGGCCGGGCGCTGTTCGTTGACCTGGTCCCAATCCACGGCGATCGCCGTTTCCAGATAGCGCTTCATCGCCTCTACCTGGCCACGGGTTTTGTCGGTGGTTGGGGTGTTGGGATTGGACGGGATCTGGTCGCCTTCTTCAAGGGCAATGGCCTGGGCTTCAGGGGTCAGCAGGAAGGCGGCGAGCTTCTGCGCCAGTTCAGGTTGGGTGTTCTGGGCGATGGCGCATTCGGCGACGTTGAGCACCACGGCGCCTTCCTTCGGTTGCGCATACTCGACCGGCATGCCTTTGAGTTTCAGCGCGGTCACCTGGGTGGGCGTCAGCGGGAACAGCGCGGCTTCGTCGGTCTGCAGCATTTCGGAGATTTTCGCCGAGCTCGGGATGTACTCCAGCACGTTACGTCCGACGGTGTTTGGCCAGGCCTTGAAACCCGGCTCGACGTCGGTCTCGCTGCCACCCTGGATCCGGTTGAACATCAAGAAACCGTGCAGGCCGAAGGTCGACGAGGCCATCGACTGGAACACCACTTTGTCCTTGAAGCGCGGATCGGCCATGTCCATCCAGGAGGTCGGCGGGTTCCAGCCTTTTTCCTTGAATATCCGCGTGTTGTAGGCCAGCCCCGTCACGCCGAGGCTGACCGCCACCGCCTGTTCCTTGATGCGGCCCTTGGCCGGAATCTGCGCCAGGGGCGGGCTGTCCTCAAGCTTGTCGCACAGCCCCATGGCGATGGCGCGGTACATGATGCCGTCATCGAGGAACATCACGTGCATCTGCGGGTTGCCTTTGCTGGCCTGAACTTTGGCCAGGATATCGGCCGAGGTACCGGGCACGATCACCACCTTGACGTTGTTGGCTTTCTCGAAGGCCGGCAAAACCTTGTCGGCGTAGAGCCGCTCCATGGTTCCGCCGTTCATGCCCAGATAAAGCGTCGGCTCGGCCAACGCCTGGGTGACCGGGAGCAGGGTGCCCAGGCAAGAGAAACCCAGCGAGCAGAAACCGAACAGTGCACTGCGTTTGACGTTATTCATTGGCGCGACCTTCCTCTATCAAGCAACGGAGATGGAGTGAAACCGGGTGATGGAAAACGCATCCAGCGGCGTGTTTGATGCGCCGCTGCAGATGATCTCGGTGAGCGCCTGGCCCACCGCGGGGCCGATCTGAAAACCCGCGCCGGCAAAGCCGAACGCATGCAACAGACCCGGTTGCGTGCTGCTGTGGCCGATCACCGGCTGGCGATCGGGCAGGTAACCTTCGGTGCCGCTCCAGGTACGAATGGCCTGGGCGCCCTCAAGGAATGGGTAGAGCTCGACGGCTTGGCGCAGGATCTCGAGCACCGCGTTCTGACCGGGTCGGGCGCGCGCCTCGTCCAGGGCGAAACCTTGGCCGCCCCCCAGCACGCAATTGCCGCGGGCGACCTGGCGCGCGTAAATACCGCCGCCCTCCACGCCGGTGCTGGCGTTCATCACCCATGGCAACGGCTCGGTGACCAGCATCGCCGGGTGCCCGGCGTACATCGGCACCGCCTCGCCGAACTGCGCGGCAAAATGGCTTGCCCAGGCGCCGGCGCAGTTCAGCAGCCAGGGTGCGTGAAGCTCAAGGCCTGTTTCGGTGCGTACTTCAAAGCACTGGCCGTCGTGCTCCACGGTGTTGACGGTGCATTGCTCATGGATCTGGGCACCATGCCTGCGGGCCGCCTGGGCAAATGCCGGGGACACCAGCCGTGGATTGGCGTGTCCGTCATCCGGGCACAGGGAAGCCCCCACCGCGACTGTGCCGACCCAGGGGAAGCGGGCGCGCAACTCATCGCGATCCAGCAGCTGCAAATCGAGGCCGAAGCCTTGGCTGCTGGCGGCGTAGTCGTGCAGAGCGCGCAGGTCGTCAAGGCTGCGGGCCAGTTTCAGATGGCCGCTGCGCTGATATTCACCGTCGATGCCGATCAACTGTGGCAACTGGCTCCAGATTTCATGAGCCCGCTGCGACAATGGCAGTTGCGACAGCGGTCGCCCTTGGCGGCGCACACCGCCGTAGTTCACACCACTGGAGTGCGAGCCACAGAAGTCGCGCTCCAGCAGTGCCACCCGACGTCCGGCCTTGCTCAGGAACAGCGCGGCCGAGGCACCAACGATGCCGCCACCAATGATCACTACATCGACTTCGATCATGGCTCGACCTCCAGGCCAAATGGCACGGGTTTGACTGGGGCCTGGGCCCGCAAACGGCCGATGCCGCCGAGGGGGCGTCCACTCTCGCGGGCGATGATTTCCGCTGCGGCGGCGCCGCACATTCTGCCCTGGCAACGCCCCATGCCGACCCGGCAATGGGCCTTGACCCGGTTGATCTCCCAGTGGCCTTCACCCACCACTTGGCGGATGTCGCCGACGCGGACTTCTTCGCAGCGGCAAATCACCAAATCGTCGGTGGCGTGGGCTGCCCAATCTTCGGGAAAGGCAAAGGCCCGCTCCAGGCCCTGTCGGAAATGGCCGATGCGCTCCAGGGTTTGTTCCAGCTGGGCGCAACGTTGCGGGTCGATCGAGTAACCGATGTCTTCGAGCAAGGCCAGGGCCGCCCGTTCGCCGGCGCTTTCGGCCGCGTCGGCGCCCATGATGGCGGCACCGTCACCCGCCAGGTAAACCCCTGGCACACTGCTGCGCCCGGCGCGGTCGCGTTGCGGCAGCCAGGCGCGGTTGAGGGGGTTCCAGGTGAATTCGCAGCCCAGCAGGTCGGCCAGTTGGGTCTCGCTGCGCAACCCATGGGCGAAGGCCACCGCGTCGCAATCGAGGGAGTGCTCACCCTTTGGATTGCGCCATTTCAGCGACTGCACCTGGCGTTCTCCGTCGATACGCCAGAGGCTCGCGCCCTGATGCACGGCAATGCCGTGGGCGGCCAGCCAGGCGCGGTAGTAGAGACCCTTGGCGAGGGTGGCCGGTTGCACTAGCAGGCCGGGCAGGGCTCGGGCCTGGGTGCTCAAGGGCGAACTGTCGAGTACCGCGACGACGTTGGCGCCGGCCTTGGCGTATTGATAAGCCACCAGATAAAGCAACGGACCGCTGCCGGCGAACACCACCCGTTCACCGATGGCACAGCCTTGGAATTTCAGGGCGATTTGCGCCGCACCGAGGCTGTAAACCCCAGGCAGCGTCCAGCCAGGTACCGGCAGGATCCGGTCGGTGGCGCCCGTTGCGACGATCACGCTGGACCACTCCACGCGAGCGGCGCGGCCGCCATGCAGGGTATCCAGCAAACCGGCCTCGGCGTTCCACACCAGTGTTTCGGGGCGGTAATCGAGCTGCTCGCGCAGTGCGTCGAGGGTCTGGTGGATGGCGCAGGCCTTGCGTGCTTCGAAGCCATACAGCGTGGCCGGCGAGCGCTTGAAGTTGACCGGTTGCCGCCGATAGATCTGCCCGCCACCGTGCGCAGCTTCGTCCAGCAGGACCGGATATAGGCCTTGGGCGACCAGCGTCTGCGCGGCGCGGATACCGGCCGGCCCGGCACCGATAATGGCGATGGGTTTCATGGCCACCTCGTTGGCGATGCGGTAGGCATGGTTCATGGTTGGCGTCCCGGTTCGCGGCTGACTTGCTGGCCGGCTTCGAGCAGGGTCGAGCAGGCGCGTACGCGGCGGCCGTCGCCCAGGCGGACCCAGCAGTCCTGGCAGGCGCCCATCAGGCAGAAACCGGCCCGGGGTTCGGCGCTGAAGTCACTGCCGCGCAGGTGTTCGCTGCAAGTCAGCACGGCGGTCAGCAGTGTGTCACCCAGCAGGCCGGTGGCAGGTTTGCCGTCGAGGGTAAAGTCCAGGGCCGGGCGGTCGCCTTCGGCCAGTCGTTTCAGCAGAGCCATGGCGCCCTCATTGTTTGCCTACCAGAACCCGATCCAGGCCGTAGACCCGGTCGAGCAGAATCATGGTCACTGCCGTCAGCGCAATGACCAGTGCCGACACCGCCGCCATCATCGGATCGATGGATTCGGTGGCGTAGACATACATGCGCACCGGCAGTGTTTGCGTGGCCGGTGAAGTGACAAAGATCGACAACGTGACTTCATCGAAACTGTTGATGAACGCCAGCAACCAGCCCCCGGCCACTCCCGGCAGAATCATCGGCAAGGTGATTTGCCGAAACAGCGTGAACCGCCCCGCCCCGAGCGACTGCGCGGCCTGCTCGGCGCTGCGGTCCAGGCCAATGGCCGAGGCCAGCACCAGGCGCAGCACATACGGGGTAATCACCAGCACATGGGCGAAGATCAGCCAGGCGAAGCTGCCGTTCACGCCCATCAGCGCAAACAACCGCAGCAGCGCCACCCCCAGTACCAAGTGCGGAATGATGATCGGCGACAGAAACAGGCCGTTGAAAAAGTCCCGGCCAGGGAACTCGAGCCGAGTGATCGCCAGGGCCGCCGGGACCGCGACCAACGTCGCCAGCGAGGCTGCGCAGAACGCCAGGATCAGGCTGTTGTAGAACGCATCGACAAAGTCCGCGCGCTCGAACACGGCACGGAACCAGCGCAGGGAAAACGCCGTGGTCGGCAGGCTCAGGGTGTTTTCCGGGGTGAAGGCCACCAGACAGACCACCACCAGCGGCGCCAGCATGAACACCACCACCAGGGTATGAAACAACAGAGCGAAAGGACCGTTCCTGGACATGACGAGTTACCCCAATGACTTCTTATAGCGGCCTTCGATCATCCGGTTCCACGACAGCATGATCAGCAGGTTGAGCAGCAGCAGCGCGACAGCAATGGCCGCGCCCATGGGCCAGTTGAGCTCCGACAGGTACTGGTCGTAGATCAGCGTGGCGACCATCTTCAAACGGCGCCCGCCGAGCAGGCCGGGAATGGCGAATGAACTCGCGGCGAGGCCGAACACGATCAGGGTGCCGGACAGCACGCCCGGCATGATCTGCGGCAGCACGACCTTGCGTATCACCGTGAACTGGCTCGCCCCCAGAGACAGCGCGGCCTGTTCGGCGGCCGGGTCGAGCTTTTGCAGCGAGGTCCAGACCGGAATGATCATGAATGGCAACATCACATGGACCAGGGCGATGACCACGGCGAACGGGGTGTAGAGCAGCTTCATTGGGGAGCCGCCGAAGGCTTGCAGTGCCTGGTTGACCAGGCCGTCGGCGCCGAGCAACAGGCTCCAGCCAAAGGCCCGTACCACCACGGAAATCAGCAACGGCGTGAGAATCAGGATCAGGAAAATCGAGCGCCACGGCGCCCGCATGCGGCTGAGGATGTACGCCTCGGGCACGCCGATCACCACGCACAACAGGGTGGTCAGGGCGCTGATCCAGAATGTGCGCAGAAAGATCTCGTAGAAGTACGGGTCGCCCAGCAGGCTGGCGTAATGGTCGAGGGTGTAGGCGTCGCTCTTGATGCCCGAGCTGTAGTCGAAGACGTTGAACGACAGCACCAGCGTCAGGCCCAGGGGAATGACCAGCAGACCCAGGTACAAGGCCAGGGCCGGTGCGGACATCAGATAGCCTTGCCGGCCCCGGCGCATCCCGTCGATCAGCTTCATGCCGACACCTCGTCGACACTCAGCACCCGCAGCAGCGCCGGGTCCCAGTCAAGGCCCACCGCTGTGCCTTCGGTCAGGGGCGCGCAACCGTCGTTGCGGCGCACCACGCAGAGCTCGCCCAGGCTGGTCGAGACGCCGTACAGCCATTGGCTGCCGAGGAAGAAGCGGCTGACGATGGTGCCTTGCAGTCGCCCCGAACCCACGTCGCACAGATCGATTTTTTCCGGGCGCAGGCTCAGGGTCAGTTCCCCATTGCCCTGGCTACAGGCTTGAACGACGCCTGCGCTGTCGCGCTCGCCGGGTAGCAGGTTGGCTTTGCCGACGAAGCCGGAAATGAATTCGGTGCGTGGGTGTTCGTAAAGTGTGTAAGGCGCGTCGATTTGAGTGATGCGCCCGGCCTGCATCACCACCACTCGATCACTGATGGACAGTGCTTCGCACTGATCGTGGGTGACCATCAACGTGGTGATCCCGACTTCTCGCTGGATACGGCGGATTTCGTACTGCATCTCCTCGCGCAAGTTGGCGTCGAGGTTGGACAGCGGTTCGTCGAGCAACAGCACCGGCGGTTCGATCACCAGCGCCCGGGCCAGCGCGACACGCTGGCGCTGGCCGCCCGAGAGTTCCCGTGGGTAGCGTTCGGCGTGCAGGTCCAGGCGCACCAGTTTCAGCACCCGATCGACCCGTTGCTGCAGCTCTGCGTTGGCCACTTTGCGCATGCGCAGGCCGAAGGCGACGTTGTCCTTGACGGTCATGTGGGGAAACAGCGCGTAACTCTGGAACACCACGCCCAGGCCACGGCTGGCGGGCTTGGCGTGGGTGATGTCGCGACCGTCCAGCAGGATGCGTCCGCTGCTGACTTCGACGAAGCCGGCGATCATTTGCAAGGTGGTGGTTTTGCCGCAGCCGGAGGGCCCCAGCAGGGAGACGAACTCGCCTTTCTCCACCGAGAGGTTGGTGGCCACCACGGCGTCGATGTCGCCGTAACGTTTACCAAGTCCTTCAAGTTGCACAAAAGCCATAGCTGCGCTCCACCTGAGATTGTTATGCGTCGCTGTGAGGCGCGCTTTTTTATGGGCAGATACGAAAGGATGCTGCGGGGGGGCGTTGGCGCTCGACTTGAGTGGGTCGGCTGCCGCTGTTGTTCGAATCGCCCCTGTGTGGACGCAGAGTAGGACGAAGAATAGGATGGGCTCAATGGAGTATTTCACTGAGGTGATGACTATTTTCAGTTTCATTCAGTGAGTAAATTTATTGATTGGAAATAACATGAAAAATTCCACTGATCGGAATATTGAGAAGGGTGAAGTTGGGGTTGGCGCAGTCGCCAGGTTATTTGCCGTGTTGCGCAGCCTGGGTGACACCGTCGAGGGCGCGGAGCGGGTGACGCAACTGGCCCAGCGCATCGGTCTGTCCCAGCCGACCACACACCGCTTGCTGCGCAGCCTGATGGACGAGGGCATGGTCGAGCAGGACGCGCGTAGCAAACGCTATCGCCTGAGCCTGGACTTTTTTGCCTTGGCCGCCCGTGCCGGGAACACCGGTAACCTGCGTGAACTGGTACGCCCGGCCATGCTGCGGCTGTCGGCTTCGCTGGGGGATTCGTTATTTTTGCTGGCGCGCAGCGGTTTCGATGCGATCTGTCTGGACCGCAGTGAAGGGCCGTTCCCGATCCGCACGTTCACCGGCGACATTGGCGGCCGAGTGGCGTTGGGCGTGGGGCAGGGCAGCCTGGCGATCCTGGCGTTTCTGCCCGAGGAAGAGCGCGACACGGTGATTCATTACAACCTGCCGCGTCTCAAGGATTTTCATTTGTACGACGAAGTCTTCCTGCGCTCGGAGGTGGAGAACGTTCGCACACTGGGCTACGCCGGGCGCAACACCGGCGTGCTGCCCGGCATGGCCGGTGTCGCCGTGCCGATCCTGGATCGGGAAGGCCGTGCCGTGGCGGCCTTGAGTGTGGGGACGGTGACCGATCGGCTGGGGCCGGATCGGCTGCCAACGGTGGTGGAAATGCTCAAGCGCGAAGCGGCCCTGATCGGGCCGCGGATCAACCCGTTTGACCCGCTGTTGCGTAGGCCTTCGCAGGTGTTTGGGCAGGGGTGAACACACCTTGAAGCCCTCTACAGTGGGCGCAAGTGATCAAAAGTTCAGTGTCTGCTTGAGCATCTGCGCCGCCGGCATATCGCTCGGTATGACCATCGCATAGTTGTATCCCGCCCCAGACCAGTACTCGGCCTGCAACTCACCGTCGCGACGGCTGCCACGGGGCAGCAGGAAGTTTTTCGGGCCCGGTGGGCGCACGTAAAAACTGATCTTTTGGCCGCTCGGGTCCTGATACACCACCATCGCCGCCGCCCCTTGCTCGGTGCTGAGCAACCGTGCGCTGACCGGTTTGAAGCCTGCGCCCGACAGGTCTGGCAGCCGGTTGGCCTGGGTGAAGTAACGGTCGAGCCAGCCTTGCATGCTGTGCTCGTCACCCGTTTGGTAATCGGCGGGCAGGATGCCTTGCTGGGCGAACAATCGATAGGCCTGCAGGGCATCAGTCATGGGGGCTGCGGCGCTGAGGAGGGTCATTTCCCGCGCCTGCCAGCCGCTGAACCCGCCGACACTGACGGCCAGCAGCAACACCGCGGCGCTGGCCAAATGACGGCGGGATCGGTGTTTCACGCGCTGGCGAATCAGTGTCGGGTCGAGATCCGGGTTGGGGGCTTGTTGCAGGCCTGCGCTCAGGGTGGCGCGCAGGTGTTGCGCGTCCTGTTGCCAGGCCCGGACCCGGGCGGCGACTTCTGGGTGGTTGTGCAGGTAAGTCTCCATCAACTGTCGGTCGTCCTCGCTCAGTTGGCGGTCGATGTAGGCGTGCAGGTCACTGTCGTTGGGGGGCATGCTGATCATTTGAGTATCCGCAGGGTAGGGCGGGTGATTTCGCCGTCGCTGAGTTGACGCAAAGCCTGGCGGGCACGGGATAGGCGTGACATCACGGTGCCGGTCGGCACACCGAGGATGTCGGCCACTTGTTGGTAACTCAAGCCTTCCACCGACACCCACAGCAAAAGCGCACGTTGTTCAGTGGTGAGTTGATTGAAAGCCTGGAGGGACGATTGCGCGATCACGCTGCGCTCGGCCGAAGGGTGGGCATCGTCGCGGCCGGTGAAAAACTCCAGCATGCGGGCATAACGTCGGGAACGGCGATGGGCATCGAGAAACTGTCGATAAAGAATCGAAAACAGCCAGGCCCGCAGATCGCCCTCCGGGCGCTTGTTGTCCCATTTTGACAACGCCCGCTCCAGGCACGCTTGCACCAGATCATCGGCATTGCTGGGGTTGCGGGTCAGCGACACGGCAAAACGCCGTAGCCTGGGAATGAGCACGCGCAACTGTTCGTCGAGTTCGTTCATGGGAGTGTGGCTTCTTGGGCAGTCATTGCGCCGGGACTGGAAAGACGATCCGCGAACGAGATTATTCCAGCGCAGGAAAAATAAATACGAGGTGTGGGAATAAACCCTTCAGGCTTTCGTCTGACGGGTCCTTTCCACAAATGGCCTTGAGCCCTGGAGCTTCCTCATGGTTGATCCTTCTTCTGAACCGAGTCGGCCGCCGTTGAGTACCGCCAGCCTGACGCTGCGCCTGACCGGCATTGCGGTGATTGTTGCCGCGTTGGCCGGGGCTTTTGCCTACGTCCATGGCACCCTCGACCCACAACGCCTGACGCCCAATGCGCTGGTCAACGTGCTGGAAAAGAACAACGGGGTACACCCAGGATTTCGGCGCAATCACTCAAAAGGTGTCTGCGTCGCGGGCTATTTCGAAAGCAGTGGCGAGGCCCGCGTCTATTCCAGCGCTCAAGTGTTCATGGACGCGCGAACGCCGGTGGTCGGCCGTTTTGCCTTGCCCAGCGGCAACCCCTATGCGCCGGATGGCAGCGTGCCGATTCGCAGCCTGGCGCTGCGTTTTACCCAGGCCAACGGCCAGCAGTGGCGCACCGGTATGAACAGCATGCCGGTGTTCCCGGTGGGCACGCCCGAAGCGTTCTACCAGTTGCAACAGGCCCAATCGCCGGATCCGGCCACGGGGAAACCGAACCCTGCGGCCGTGCCGGCGTTCTTTGCCGCTCACCCGGAAGCTGCGCCATTTCTGCAATGGATCAAGACTGCCAAACCGTCGGCCAGCTATGCCACCGAAACCTACAACGGCATCAATGCGTTTTATCTGGTTAACCCCGCTGGGCAACGCCAGGCGGTGCGCTGGGGTGTGGTGCCGCTGAGCCGGGACGCTGCGGATGCGCCACCACCCCAGGGCGCCGACTTTTTGGAGCAAGACCTGGTGAAGCGTCTTGCCGCCGGGCCGCTGCGCTGGCAGTTGAACATTGCCCTGGCCAATCCGGGTGATCCGGTGAATGACGCCACCAAGGTCTGGCCCGGGGATCGCAAGGTGCTCAACGCCGGCACGTTGGTGCTGGAGCGCACCCAGGCGCAGGACAACGGCGAATGCCGCGACATCAACTATGACCCGCTGATCCTGCCCAGCGGTATCGAGGGCTCTGAAGATCCGCTGCTGGCCGCGCGTTCTGCCGCGTATGCCAGTTCCTATCTGCGCCGTACCAGCGAAGTCAGCCAATTGCCCGCCACCCAGGAGTCCCGCCCATGAGCGCCCCTCATCACTTTGCACCGCTGGCTCGGCTGCTGCACTGGCTGATGGCATTGATGATCATCGCCATGCTGTTTATCGGCGCGGGCATGGTCGCCTCGGTGTCCGAACGCCATGAATGGCTGCTCCAATTGCACAAACCCTTGGGCATCGCGATTCTGCTGCTGGTGATCGTGCGCCTGGCGGTGCGTTTTACCACACGCCAGCCGTCATTGCCGGCTGATCTGCCGGGCTGGCAGGTGTTGGCGGCAAAAGCCTCGCATGTTCTGTTGTACGTCTTGATGCTCATCCTGCCGCTGTTGGGCTGGGGCATGATTTCGGCGGCGGGAGACCCCGTGATGCTTAGCAGTTCGCTGCAACTGCCATCCATTCTGCCGGCGGATGCCCAGACCTTCGCACTGTTGCGCAAGGCCCATGGCTATCTGGCTTATCTGTTGTTTCTGACGGTGCTGGTGCATCTGGCGGCGGCGCTGTTTCACGGTTGGGTACGGCGGGATGAGGTGTTGGACAGTATGTTGCGAGGCAGGGGCTGAAGCCTTGTGGCGAGGGAGCAAGATCCCTCGCCACAAGGCATGTACAGGTCTTGGGTTGAGTATCAGCGCAATTCGTCGACCATGTCCGCGATAGTGCTCAACACATCCTTGCCCAATTGCATCGAGCGTTTGCCGGACCAACCGGTGAGCGGGTTCGGGTGATCGTCATGGTCCTTGAACGGCATTTCCAGGGTCAGGGACAGGCAGTCATATTTCTGGCCGACCGCGTTACAGGCCAGGGTCATGTTGGCCTGGCCCGGTTCGTCGCGGGTGTAGCCGTGGGTGGTCTGGAAGTCTTTGGTCTGGTGCTTGAGGTGGTTGCGAAAGCGCTCTTCGAGTTTGGCAAGGCGTGGTGTGTAGCCCGGGTTGCCTTCGCAAGCAGCGGTGAAGACGTGGGGAATTTCTTCATCGCCGTGAACGTCGATGAACAGATCGACGCCGTATTTTTCCATTTGCTGCTGTACGAAAAATACCTCAGGGCTGATTTCCGGACTGGCGTTCTGCCACGCACGGTTGAGATCCTGGCCCATGGCGTTGGTCCGCAGATGGCCGTGGAACGCACCGTCCGGGTTCATGTTTGGCACCAGGTAGAAATCGGCCTTATCCAACAATTCGTTGAGCTGCGCGTCGTCCTGATGCTGGAGGCGTTCGATCACACCTTCCATGAACCACTCGGCCATGTGCTCGCCGGGGTGTTGCTGGGCGATGATCCAGACGTTGCGCCGACCTTCGACGCCACTGCCCTTGCGAAGCAGTTGAATGTCTCGGCCTTCAACGCTTTTACCGGTGGCCAACAGTTCCGTACTGGCCTTGTGCAGCACCTGTTCGATCAGCCAGTCGTGACGGCCGCGGCTGTAGGGTTCGAAGTAGGCAAACCAGGCGTGAGGCTGTTCAGCCTCGAAGTGAAAGCGCAGGGCATCGCCTTCGAACTGGGTAGGAATTCGGAACCAGTTGACGTGATCGTAGGAGGCCACGGTCTGGTAGCCCGTCCACGCCTTGTTGTAGGACGATTGACTGGCATTGAGCAGGCGGAAGGAATGTTCCTGACCAACGTGCAAGCCGCTGGCCTTGAAGTGGAACCATTGAAAGTGGGCGCTGCGGGTGTCGGGTCTGATTTTCAGCAGTGATTGCAACGGGTTGCTGATGTCGACGACCTGGATGTTACCGCTGTCGAAATTGGCGCTGATATCAAAAGAAGATTTAGCCACGGTCACGATTCCCAGAAAGGATTTTCATGGCCGTTACTTTACACGCAAGAAAGGAAAAATCGGATGATTTGCGGCAAGTGAAGAAGGGGGCGCCCTCCCTGGACGCTAAAGCAGCTTAGAGAGTCAGTGATTGATTCTCAAGTGCTGCCTGTCGATAGTTCTGCCGGTGTGGCGCAGGGACTCTTGTAAATGGATATTCATTTGCTATCATCGCCGCCACCGAATTAGCAACACTCAAAGACTTCATTAGCCTGAAGCCATAAGCCGAAAATCGGCAAAAAAAGACCCGGCAAAAAGCCGGGTCAAAAACCGTGATTAGCCTGATGAGGAGATATTCCAGAAGTCCGACCTAAGGTCTTCTGGTCTATCGACTGATCTCGCGACCAGCTGATGCAATAATAATCATTATCATTTGCAAGTCAAATGTTTTTATCGCATCGATTGGAAAATATTTCCTGTCGCCCGCATTCGCGGTGACATTCCCATTGCGTTACCTAGCGAGTAGGGTAGCCATCCAGTGATCGGTCAATCATCACCTTGACCAGATCAATCATATGCACCACTGAAAACGCCAGGTCACGGTTCGGACCTTGTAGCCGGTTGGCGGATTCGTGGGCGGTGGCTGCTGCACAGCGCAGCAGGTCGCAAGCATGCACCAGGGCTTCTTCCCCGCTGATGTTGCGATTGACGTCGAAGAAACGATGTTCTGCCTGTTCATCCGAAACACTCGGTTTCAAGTAATAGTCCAGGGCCCGTTGGGCCGCCGGGCAATCCTGCAGCGAAGGGTACGTGCCGTCGAAAGGCGTGCCGGGCTCAGCTTTATTGGGTAGGTCCATGGTGTCGAGATTCTCCGTGTGGGGTCTGAATTCCTGAATCCAGAATAGTACCTATCGTAATTGTGACGATAATTTAAATACTACAATTTGTGTTTTGATGGTCGGAGCCACCCACGTATCGTGCCGCACATGGATAAATGGATAGAGTTGGTCAAGGCCAAGATGAAGGAGCTGCGCGTCACGCAAGTGGTGCTCGCAGAACGTTTGGGGATGTCCCAGGGCGGCGTCGGCCATTGGCTGACCAAGCGCCGGCAGCCCAGTGTCGAAGACATGAACCGGGTCCTGCAGGAACTGGGGCTGGAGTTTCTTGAAGTGGCGATGGTGATTCGCGAGCCGGACACCTCGACCGCCGAAGGCATGGCCCTGGCACAGAAGTACAACCCGTACTTCCGCTACCCGGTGAGTGACTGGCACGAGGTGGGCGAAGTCCGCGAAGGCGATCCTGGTTCCTACAGCCAGGCGCGCTTTGAGCTGACGGATTACCACGCCCTGGGGGATGCGTTCTGGCTGGTGGTAGTGGGTGATGCGATGACCGCACCGACCGGCTTGAGCATCCCTGAGGGTATGTCGATTCTGGTTGATCCAGCGATTGAAGCGGTGCCCGGCAAACTGGTGGTCGCCCAATTACCCGGCAGCAGCGATGCGACCTTTCGTAAATTGATCGAAGAGAGCGGGCAGCGTTACCTGATTCCGCTCAATCCGACCTACCCGAAAAACCTGTATACCGAGCAATGCCGAATCATCGGCGTGGTTGTGCAGGCCACCATCAGATTCTAACTGGATCGGCCCTGGGAACGGGCCGATGCCTATTCTTCGAACGCCACCAGCGCGCTGCCCTCACTGACCATTTCGCCTTCCTGGCAATACAGCGCCTTGATTACGCCGGCCTTGGGCGCACGAATGCTGTGCTCCATTTTCATCGCTTCCAACACCACCAGTTGTGCCCCGGCTTCCACCGTTTGGCCGACGCTCACCAGGACCCGCACGATGCTGCCGTTCATGGGAGCCGTCAGGCCGCCCTGATGACTGTGACTGGCTTCGGCGGCGGCCAGCGGGTCATGCACGTCGACTCGGTGCAAGTCGCCTTCCCATTGCAGATACAGGCTGTCGCCCTGGCGGATGGCGCGATGGCGGCGGCGCAGGCCGTTGTGTTCGATCACCAGTTGCTCGCCCTTGAGATCTGCACAACGGGCTGTAACGTCCAGCGTTATTGCGCGCTCCTGGCCCTCGCAGCTCAAGTGCAAGGTGGTTTCACTTGGCCGCCCCAGACGCAGCCCGGCGGTATTGGCCCAAGGCGAATTGGCGTCGTCGCAGCGTACGCGAGGCGTCAGACTCAAGGCGTAACCATGAGCCGCTGCGAACCAGAAGTCGTCATCCAATTCGCCAGGCTCTGGCAGTAACTGCGTCTGGTAACGTGGGATAAATCCGGTGTCCAGTTCCGCCGCCGCAAAGGCTGGGTGGGCCACGATGCGTCGCAGAAAGCCGATGTTGGTTTTCAGCCCGCCAATGGCAAATTCGTCGAGCATGCTCAACAGCCGCAACCGTGCCTGTTCACGGTCTTCGCCCCAGGCGATCAGTTTGCCAAGCATAGGATCGTAGAACGGCGAGATCTCGTCGCCTTCTTCAACCCCACTGTCGACCCGCCGCCCCGAACCTTCGGCAGATTCGCGGTACAACGCCAGGTGTCCGGTGGCCGGCAGGAAATCGTTGGCCGGGTCTTCGGCGTACAGCCGCACTTCAATGGCGTGGCCCAGCAGCGGAACTTGCTCCTGAGTGATCGGCAGGGGCTCACCCTGGGCAACGCGGATCTGCCAAGCCACCAGGTCCAGCCCGGTGATCGCTTCGGTGACCGGGTGCTCGACCTGCAACCGGGTGTTCATTTCCATGAAGAAAAACTCGCCCCGCGAGTCCAGCAGGAATTCCACCGTGCCCGCACCGACATAACCAATTGCCTGGGCCGCACGCACGGCCGCTTCACCCATCGCCCGACGCAGTTGTGGGGTCAGGCCGGGGGCGGGGGCTTCCTCCACCACTTTTTGATGGCGGCGCTGGATCGAGCAATCGCGTTCGTTGAGGTACAGGCAGTGGCCGTGTTGGTCGGCGAACACCTGAATCTCAACGTGGCGCGGCTGGAGCAGGTATTTTTCCACCAGCATCCGCGAGTCGCCGAACGAGGATTGTGCCTCACGCTGGGCCGAGGCTAGGGCGTCGGCCAGTTGGCTGTCGTCCTCGACGACCTTCATGCCCTTGCCACCACCGCCGGCGGTGGCCTTGAGCAGTACCGGGTAGCCAATGCGCTCGGCGGCGTCGCGAAAGGTGTCCAGGTCCTGGGCTTCACCGTGATAACCGGGCACCAGGGGCACGCCCGCCGTTTCCATCAGGGCCTTGGCCGCGGACTTGCTGCCCATGGCATCGATGGCCGTGGCGGGCGGGCCGAGGAAGATCAGCCCGGCGTTCTCTATCGCCCGGGCGAACCCGGCATTTTCAGACAGAAAGCCATAACCGGGGTGGATGGCCTGGGCGCCGCTGGCCAGGGCTGCGGCGATCAGTTTGTCGATTTGCAGGTAGCTGTCGGCGGCTTTGCTACCGCCCAGGTCGACGCGGATGTCGGCTTCGCGGCTGTGGCGGGCATCCCTGTCGGTGGCGCTGTGCACGGCAACAGTGGTTAGGCCCATGACCTTGGCGGTGCGCATCACGCGGCAGGCAATTTCACCGCGGTTGGCCACCAGTAAAGTGGTGAGGACAGGGGCGCTCATCGACGCGGCTCCTTAGGGTTCGACTCGGCTTGCCAGTTTGGCGGCCGCTTTTGCAGGAAGGCCCGCAAACCTTCCTGGCCCTCCGGGCTGACGCGAATGCGGGCGATGGCATTTTCGGTGTAGCGTCGCAGCGCTGGGGTGAGGGCGCCGTTACCGACCTCACGCAGCAGTTCCTTGCTGGCGCGCATGGCTGCCGGGCTGTTGAGCAGCAGGTTGTCGATCCATTGTTCGAGCTGATCATCCAGTGTCTCGGATGGGTAACTTTCCGACAGCAAACCGATTTCTTTCGCACGTTGCCCGCCGAAGCGTTCAGCGGTCAGGGCGTAACGCCGAGCCGCTCGTTCGCCGATGGCTTGCACCACGAACGGGCTGATCACCGCCGGTGCCAGGCCAATGCGTACTTCCGACAGGCAGAATTGCGCTTCATCGGCGCCAATGGCCATGTCGCAGGCGCTGATCAGCCCCAGCGCACCGCCAAACGCCGCGCCCTGGACGACTGCCAGCGTGGGGATTTTCAGCTTGGCGAGGTTGTACATCAGCTCCGCCAGTTCCCGGGCGTCGTCAAGGTTGGTGTGGTAGTCGAGTTTGGCCGATTGCTGCATCCAGGCCAGGTCGGCGCCGGCGCTGAAGTGTTTGCCGCGACCACGGATCAGCAGAAAACGCAGGTTCGGATTGCTGCTGACCTGATCCAGGGCGAGGATCAGTTCGCGGATCATTTGGGCGTTGAACGCGTTGTTTTTCGACTCGCGGCTCAGCCACAGGGTGGCGACGCCACGCGGGTCGGTGAGCAATTCGAGGGTGTTGAAATTATCCATGAGCACTCCAAGGTTACATCCGGAACACGCCGAAGCGGCTCGGTTCGATGGGTGCGTTCAGCGACGCGGACAAGGCCAGGCCCAGCACATCACGGGTCTGGGCGGGGTCGATGACGCCGTCGTCCCACAGCCTCGCGCTGGAATAGTAGGGGTGACCCTGCTCTTCGTACTGATCGAGAATCGGTTGTTTGATTTCAGCTTCCTGGGCGGCGCTGAAAGGATGGCCGCTGCGTTCGGCCTGTTCGCGCTTGACCTGAACCAGCACGCCGGCCGCCTGCTCGGCACCCATTACGCCAATCCGCGCATTCGGCCACATCCACAGGAAGCGCGGGTCGTAAGCCCGACCGCACATGCCGTAGTTACCGGCGCCAAAACTGCCGCCTATAATGACGGTGAATTTCGGCACTCGGGCGCAAGCCACCGCGGTGACCAGTTTCGCGCCGTGCTTGGCGATGCCGCCGGCTTCGTATTTTTGGCCCACCATGAAGCCTGTGATGTTCTGCAGAAACAGCAGTGGGATACCACGCTGACAGGCCAGTTCGATGAAGTGCGCGCCTTTCTGCGCCGATTCGGCAAACAGAATGCCGTTGTTGGCCAGGATCGCGATTGGGTAGCCGTGCAAGTGGGCAAAACCGCACACCAGTGTCGTACCGAACAACGCCTTGAACTCGTCGAACACCGAGCCGTCCACCAGTCGCGCAATCACCTCGCGCACATCGAACGGTTGCTTGGCGTCGGCCGAAACCACGCCGTACAGCTCGTCACTCGAATACCGGGGGGCGATGGGCATGCGTTGTTGCACATCGCCGAGTTTGCGCCAGTTGAGGTTGGCCACGCTGCGTCGGGCCAGTGCCAGGGCGTGTTCGTCGCTGTCGGCGTAGTGGTCGGCCACCCCGGAAATCTTGCAGTGCACGTCGGCACCGCCCAGTTCCTCGGCACTGACCACCTCGCCGGTGGCGGCTTTCACCAGCGGCGGACCGGCGAGGAAAATCGTTGCCTGCTGGCGCACCATGATCGCCTCGTCGGCCATCGCCGGCACGTAGGCACCCCCGGCTGTGCAGGAGCCCATGACCACGGCGATCTGCGGGATGCCCTGGGCGCTCATGTTGGCTTGGTTGAAGAAGATCCGCCCGAAGTGCTCGCGGTCCGGAAACACTTCGTCCTGGCGTGGCAGGTTGGCGCCGCCGGAATCCACCAGATAAATGCAGGGCAGGCGATTCTGCTGGGCGATGGTCTGGGCGCGCAGGTGTTTCTTCACCGTCAGCGGATAATAGGAGCCGCCTTTGACTGTCGCGTCGTTGGCGACAATCATGCATTCGACGCCTTCCACGCGGCCGATACCGGCAATCACCCCGGCGGCGGGAACGTCCTCACCATAAACCTGGTGAGCGGCGAGCGGGCTGATCTCCAGGAATGGCGAGCCAGGATCCAGCAACCGATTGATGCGTTCACGGGGCAGCAATTTGCCACGTGATGTGTGGCGTTCCTGGGCCTTGGGGCCACCGCCTTGCTGGACTTGAGCGAGCAAGGTTCGCAGGGCCTCGACTTGTTCGAGCATCGCGTCGCGGTTGGCGATGAACTCCGGCGAACGCGGGTTGAGCTGGGTGTGCAGCGTGGCCATGGTCAGCTCCGTTAGCGGGTTTCGTTGAACAGTTCGCGGCCGATCAGCATCCGACGAATCTCACTGGTGCCGGCGCCGATTTCGTACAGCTTGGCGTCACGCAGCAGACGACCGGCCGGGAATTCATTGATGTAGCCATTGCCGCCCAGGATCTGGATGGCGTCGAGGGCCATTTGCGTGGCGCGTTCGGCACTGTAGAGGATCACCCCGGCGGCATCCTTGCGGGTGGTTTCGCCGCGCTCGCAAGCCTGGGCCACGGCATACAGGTAGGCGCGGCTGGCGTTGAGCTGGGTGTACATGTCGGCCACTTTGCCCTGGATCAGCTGAAATTCGCCGATGCTCTGGCCGAACTGTTTGCGGTCGTGGATGTAGGGCACGATCAGGTCCATGCAGGCCTGCATGATCCCGGTGGGGCCGCCGGACAGCACCACGCGCTCGTAGTCGAGGCCGCTCATCAGGACTTTGACGCCGCCGTTGAGCACACCAAGGATGTTCTCTTGCGGCACTTCGACGTCATCGAAAAACAACTCGCAGGTGTTGGAGCCACGCATGCCGAGCTTGTCGAACTTGTTGCTGCGGCTGAAGCCTTTCCAGTCCCGTTCGACGATGAACGCGGTGATGCCGTGGGGACCTTTTTCCAGATCGGTCTTGGCGTAGATCACGTAGGTGTTGGCGTCGGGACCATTGGTGATCCAGGTTTTGCTGCCGTTGAGCACGTAACGGTCGCCACGCTTGTCGGCCCGCAGCTTCATCGAAACCACGTCGGAACCGGCGTTGGGTTCGCTCATGGCCAATGCGCCGATGTGTTCGCCGCTGATGAGCTTGGGCAGGTACTTGGTCTTCTGTTCGTGGTTGCCGTTGCGGTTGATCTGGTTGACGCAGAGGTTGGAGTGGGCGCCGTAGGAAAGGGCGACCGAGGCCGAACCGCGGCTGATTTCTTCCATCGTCACCACGTGGGCCAGATAGCCCAGACCAGCGCCGCCGTATTCTTCCGGTACGGTAATGCCTAGCAGGCCCATGTCGCCAAACTTGCGCCACATATCAGCGGGGAACAGGTTATCGATGTCGATCTGAGCCGCCCGAGGGGCGATTTCCTTGGCGACGAACGACTGAACCTGGTCGCGCAACATGTCGATGGTTTCGCCGAGGGCAAAATTCAGGGATGGGTAGCTCATGGGACACCTTTGGCTTTTTTATCGGGTGTGAAAGGAGGCGGAATGGCTCTCACCTTTACGTTAACGTAAGCCTGCGGCCGATGGCTGTCAATCACCCTTTACGTTAACGTCAGCTTGGGCCAGAGTAAGTGAACTCTGTGGTGAGGGGGCTTACTCCCTCACCACAAAAGAAAGCCTTTAAGGTTCACCGGTACACCCACTAATAAAGACAAGAGGGGGCGTCATGGATCAACCCGGTTCGCATTCGCAGCTCAGCTACACCCGAGGCTCACAGGCCAAGGCTTTACTGGCGCAGACCATCGGCCAGTCTTTCGACCAGACAGTGGCCCGGCATCCGGATGGCGAGGCGCTGGTGGTTCGTCATCAGTCGTTGCGCTACACCTGGCGACAACTGGCCGAAGCCGTTGATGTGTACGCCCGGGCCTTGCTGGCGTTGGGCCTGAAAGCCGGCGACCGTCTCGGTGTTTGGGCCCCCAATTGTGCTCAGTGGTGCATCAGCCAGTTCGCCAGTGCGAAGATCGGTGTGATCCTGGTCAACATCAAAACCCGGCCTATCGCGGCTCTGAACTGGAATACGTGCTTAAACAATCCGGGTGCCAGTGGCTGGTGTGTGCCGGGTCTTTCAAGACCTCGGACTATCACGCGATGCTGCAAGCGCTTGCGCCGGAATTGGCGGAGCAATCGATCGGCCAGTTGCGCAGTGAGCGCTTGCCGGATCTGCGAGGCGTTGTCAGCCTTGATCCTCAACCACCGTCAGGTTTTTTACCCTGGTCGCAACTGGCAACCCTTGGCGCAGTGGTGTCAGTTGAGCAACTGGCCGAGCGCCAGGCCAGTCTGCATTTCGATCAACCGGTGAATATCCAGTACACCTCAGGCACCACCGGTTTCCCCAAGGGCGCGACTCTCAGCCATCGAAATATTCTCAACAACGGCTACATGGTTGGCGAAAGCCTGGGCCTGACCGCCAGCGACCGGTTGGTGATCCCGGTGCCGCTCTACCATTGTTTCGGCATGGTCATGGGTAACCTGGGCTGCATGACCCACGGCAGCACCATGATCTACCCCAACGATGCCTTCGATCCGTTGCTGACCCTGAGCACCGTGGCCGAAGAGAAAGCCACGGCGCTGTATGGCGTGCCCACCATGTTCATTGCCATGCTGGATCAGCCGCAGCGGGGCGAGTTCGACTTGTCCAGCCTACGCACCGGGATCATGGCCGGGGCCACTTGCCCGATCGAAGTGATGCGGCGGGTCATCAGTGAGATGCACATGGCCGAAGTGCAAATTGCCTACGGCATGACGGAAACCAGTCCGGTGTCATTGCAGACCGGTCCTTCAGACGACCTGGAATTGCGCGTTACCACCGTAGGTCGAACCCAGCCACAACTGGAAAGTAAAATCGTCGATGAGGCCGGCAATATCGTCCCTCGCGACACCATCGGCGAGTTGTGTACCCGCGGCTACAGCGTGATGCTGGGTTACTGGAACAACCCCAAGGGCACTGCCGACGCCATCGACCAGGACAGCTGGATACACACCGGCGACCTGGCGACCATGAACGAGCAGGGCTACATCTGCATCGTCGGGCGTAACAAGGACATGATCATCCGGGGCGGCGAGAATGTTTACCCGCGTGAGTTGGAGGAGTTCTTCTTTACTCACCCAGCGGTGGCGGACGTGCAGGTGATCGGGATTCCATGCTCACGCTATGGCGAAGAAATCGTCGCCTGGATCAAGTTCCACCTCGGTCACAGCGCCACCGAGCTGGAGTTGCAGGCTTGGTGCAAGGAACGCATTGCCCACTTCAAGACACCGCACCATTTCAAATTCGTCGAGGAATTCCCGATGACCGTGACCGGCAAGATCCAGAAATTCCGCATGCGCGAAATCAGCATCAAAGAACTGCGCGATAAGCAAGACTGACCACAGCCCTTTGTGGGCGCGAGCCTGCTCGCGAATGCGGTATATCGATCAAGACTGCTGCGGCTGACATACCGCCTTCACAAAAACGACCGAGAAAAAACCCGAATATCAGACAGCACAAAGGGGAGCCGAAGCTCCCCTTTAATTTTGTCGTCGCGTGCTCTTTTTTTATTATTGAGGGGCGGCCTGTTGTTGTTTTTGGTAGCCGTGACCCTTTACCGCTGTTTTTGGCGATCCCCATCCGGGATCAAGAGCAAACGTATTTTTTTGAGCGCTGATCTGCTTTTTCGCCTGGCGATCCAACCGATTCGGGAGCTACCTGAAGGTAGTTTTATTGTTCTCTGCCCGGTTGCGGGTTGCTCCTGAAAGCACCCTGAAAAGCACATCCTCTCCAAAAAAATCTGTTAGCTGCGTCTCTGCCGTGTTGTTTTTGTTATGTCAGAGTCGTTTCGTCTTGTTTTTATTGGGTTTGCTGCTTTTTTTTATTCTTGTTATGTCAGAGATATAGCAGGTGCCGTGCCAACTTTTAAAAATCTATATAAATCAATATCTTGTATTTTTAGGTCAAGAAACCAAGCGGACCAAGCCTGACAAATTGTTTCCGTGTTACTCGTTTTTCCGCTGTTACAAGGGGAGCGGTAACACCTCACTGTGCGGCGCGGGCCTTGGCGACGCGCGAACCGTTAGGGCGGCCGAGCACGTCACAGATCTGCCGGCCGGCGGCGATCAGCGCGTCCAGGTCGATACCGGTTTCAATGCCCAAGCCATTGAGCAGGTACAGCACGTCTTCGGTGGCGACGTTACCGCTGGCGCCCTTGGCATACGGGCAGCCACCGAGGCCGGCGATGGAACTGTCGAACACCGCGATGCCTTCCAGCAGGCTGGCATACACGTTGGCCATGGCTTGGCCGTAGGTGTCGTGGAAGTGTCCGGCAAGCTTGTCCCGAGGTACGTCAGCCGAAACCACCTCGAACATCTTGCGCGTGGCGCCAGCGGTGCCCGTGCCGATGGTGTCACCCAGGGAAACCTCGTAACAGCCCATTGCGTATAGCTCGCGAGCGATCCAGGCCACTTGCTCGGGCTTGACCGCGCCTTCGTATGGGCAGCCCAGCACGCAGGACACGTAACCGCGCACGCTGACGCCGTGCTGCCTGGCCGCTTCCATGATCGGCGCGAAGCGCTCCAGGCTTTCCTTGATGGAGCAATTGATGTTGCGCTGGGAGAACGCTTCAGACGCGGCGGCGAACACCGCGACCTCTTTTACGCCGGCTGCCAGCGCGTCTTCAAACCCCCGCAGGTTTGGCGCCAGGGCGCCATAAGTGACACCGGGTTTGCGCTGGATCTGTGCGAAAACCTCGGCGGAGCCAGCCATTTGCGGCACCCACTTGGGCGAGACAAAACTGCCGACTTCGATGTAACCCAGGCCGGCGGCGCTCAGGGCATCCACCAGGCGCACCTTGTCGGCGACGCTGATGGGCTGCGCTTCATTCTGCAGACCGTCGCGGGGGCCGACTTCGATCAGGCGTACAAAGGAGGGGAGGGACATGGGATTGACCTGTAGTGATAGGGGGCGCGTCGTTATTGGATGGTTTCCTGGCCCTTGATCGTCTGCTCCAGGGCCTGGATGCAGCGTTCTTCGGCGGTGTCGAGCTCCAGCTTCATCTGTTCGATGTCCAGCAGTTGCTGTTCGAGTTGTTCCCGCCGTTCGGTGATTTTCGCCAGCATGCTGTGCAGTTGTTTCTGATTGCCGCTGGAGGGATCGTAGAGCTGGATCAGCTCGCGGCACTCGGCCAGGGAAAACCCAATGCGCTTGCCCCGCAGGATCAGCTTCAAGCTGACCTTGTCCCGCGGCGAATAGATACGTTCCTGGCCGCGTCGCTCCGGGCTCAACAGGCCTTGCTCTTCATAGAAGCGGATGGCCCGGGTGGTGATATCCAATTCGCGGGCGAGGTCGGAGATGCTGTAGGTCTGGCTGCTCATGGAGGGGCTCGAAACGAAAGGGGCTGGCGCTAAGCTAATGGCAGGTTGACGTTCGCGTCAAGCAGTGAGGTCTCGGACTGGGGACACAAAACCTGTGGGAGCGAGCATGCTCGCGATAGGGCTGGACCAGCCAATATCAATGTTGACTGACCCAACGCCATCGCGAGCAGGCTCGCTCCCACAGTTTTGATCGGCTAAACCTTATCAAGCTTCTTCTCATGCGCCGTCACCTGCTGGCACAGCTCGATCATCTGCTCGCGCATCCAGCGGTTGGCCGGGTCCTGGTCGGTGCTTTCGTGCCAGTACAAGTGGGTTTCGACCGGCGGCACATCGTTGACCGGCAGCAGGAAGGCGTGCAAATCGTGACGACGTGCAAAGCGCTCGGGGACGGTCATGACCATGTCGGTCTGCTGCAATACCTGGGACGCCATCAAGTAATGCTGGGAACGCAGGGCGATCTTGCGTTGGATGCCCATCTTGCCCAACGCGAGGTCGACATAACCCAGCCCGTTGCGACGGCTGGAAATATGCACATGGGTTTGGGACAGGTAATCATCGAGGCTGATTTTGTCCTTGCCCGCCAGCGGATGTCCCTTGCGCATGGCGCACACGTAACGGTCTTCCATCAGCTTGACATGGCGCACCTGCGGGTCGGTGTTGAGCGGGGCATCGACGGCGAAGTCGAGGCGGCCGGCGGCCAGTTCCTTGGTGGTTTCACGGCGCTTGGACAGGAAGCTCTCAATGGCCACGGTCGGCGCCAGGCGCCGCAGGCGCTGGAACAGCAGCGGCAGGATCACGCCTTCGGTGAGGTCGGTCATGCTGATGCGGTAGGTCTTGACGGCCTGCAACGGGTTGAAAATCCGGCTTTCCTGCACCGACACCCTCAGCAGCGACAAGGCATTGCGTACTGGGCCGATGATGTTCTGGGCCATGGGCGTGGGCACCATGCCTTGAGCCGTGCGCACGAATAGCGGGTCGTTGAAGGTTTCCCGCAGGCGTGCCAGGGCGTTGGAGACGGCCGGCTGAGTGATGCCGACGATCTGCCCGGCGCGGGTCAGGTTGGCTTCGGTGTAGATCGCGTCAAAGACGATGAAAAGGTTGAGGTCGACCTTGCTCAGATTCATGGCGCTGCACTCTTATTCTTGGGCTTGTTGTGAGGTGCCGGGTGGCGATGGAAATCAGTGAAACATATATCGGTGATGAATGTTAATACACGCCGAGAATAGGTTAGGTAAATTTTCGTAGCTGATCTAGCATCGATTTCATGACCTAAACAACCTCTGCCAAAGAAGGTGCTGCTCATGGATTTTGCGTATTCCCCCAAGGTTCAGGAACTGCGTGAACGTGTCACCGCGTTCATGGATGCCTACGTGTACCCGGCCGAAGCGGTGTTCGAGCGGCAAGTGGCCGAAGGTGACCGCTGGCAGCCCACGGCCATCATGGAAGAGCTCAAGGCCAAGGCCAAAGCTGAAGGCCTGTGGAACCTGTTCCTGCCTGAGTCCGAGCTGGGTGCAGGGCTGACCAACCTGGAATACGCGCCTTTGGCCGAGATCATGGGCCGTTCGTTGCTGGGGCCGGAGCCGTTCAACTGCTCGGCGCCGGACACCGGCAATATGGAAGTGCTGGTGCGTTACGCCAATGAAGAACAAAAACAGCGCTGGCTCGAACCGCTGCTGCGAGGCGAGATCCGCTCGGCCTTCGCCATGACCGAGCCGGACGTCGCCTCTTCGGATGCTACCAACATGGCCGCCCGCGCCGAACGCGATGGCGACCAGTGGGTAATCAACGGCAAGAAGTGGTGGACCTCAGGCGCGTGCGATCCGCGCTGCAAGATCCTGATCTTCATGGGCCTGAGCAACCCCGACGCGCCACGCCATGCCCAGCACTCGATGATTCTGGTGCCGGTGGACACGCCCGGGGTAAAAATCGTACGACCGTTGCCGGTGTTCGGCTACGACGATGCGCCTCACGGTCACGCCGAAGTGCTGTTCGATAACGTGCGGGTGCCGTACGAAAACGTCCTGCTGGGCGAAGGGCGTGGTTTTGAAATTGCTCAAGGACGCCTCGGCCCAGGCCGGATTCACCACTGCATGCGGTCCATTGGCATGGCCGAACGCGCATTGGAGTTGATGTGCAAACGTGCCATCAGCCGCACCGCATTCGGCAAGCCGCTGGCGCGCTTGGGCGGTAACGTCGACAAGATCGCCGACTCGCGGATGGAAATCGACATGGCCCGCCTGCTGACCTTGAAAGCGGCGTACATGATGGACACCGTTGGCAATAAAGTGGCGAAGAGCGAAATCGCCCAGATCAAGGTGGTTGCGCCAAACGTGGCCTTGAAGGTCATCGACCGGGCGATCCAGATTCATGGTGGGGCCGGGGTTTCCAACGATTTCCCGCTGGCCTACATGTACGCCATGCAACGCACCCTGCGGCTGGCCGACGGCCCGGATGAAGTCCACCGGGCTGCCATTGGCAAGTTCGAGATTGGCAAGTACGTGCCCAAGGAGATGCTGCGTAGCGAGCGCTAAGATGTGGCCCACCACGAGCCTCTGTGGGAGCAAGCTTTGCTCCCACACGCAAATCCTATGGGGCGAGTCAGCTCATTCCTTGACGCTCATGTACTCCTCAGCCCAACGGATGTAGTCCTCGGGCTGGGTGTAGGTGTGGGTCAGTTCGGTGGCGCTGAGGTCCGACGCCTGGGTGAAGATCTGCCGCTGTTCACGCAGGCTGTCGTAGGTGGCCTTGATCGCGGCGAAATAGGCGCCGTGGCCGTCGATGGTGACCCGCACGCCCAACTCGGCCAAGCGTTTGTCGTCACGCAGCAGCGGGTTGCCATAGGTCACCAGCATGAGCGGCACATTCAGTTTTTCGCTGATCTGCTCCAGGTGCTCGAAGTCTTGCACACCCACCATGCAAATCCCGTCTGCCCCGGCACGTTCGTATTGCTGGGTGCGGCTGATGATTTCCTGGACCGGCAAAATCCCGGCGTTGGTACGGGCAATGATCGCCATTTCCGGATCGACCCGGGCTTCCAACGCTGCGCGAATCTTGCCGACGCCTTCGGCCACGCCGATCAGGTCGGTGGATTTACGGCCGAACTGAGCCGGTAGCAGGGTGTCCTCGATGGTCAGCGCAGCCACGCCGGCGCGTTCGAGTTCGATGATGGTGCGCATCACGTTCAGGGCATTGCCATAGCCGTGGTCGGCGTCGGCAATCACCGGCAGTTGGGCCACGCGGCCGATGCGGGTGGCCTGTTCGGCGAATTCGCTGAGGGTGATCAGGGCGAAGTCCGGCGCGCCCAACACTTGCAACGACGCGACCGAGCCTCCCAGGATCCCAACTTCAAAACCCAGGTCGGCCGCGATGCGCGCCGACATCGGGTCAAACACCGAGGCGGTGTGGTAGCAGGTTTTGGAAGCCAGCAGTTGACGGAAGTTACTGCGCAAATCTTGATGGGAAAGCCTGGACATATGAGTTCCACCAATGGAATGGAAAGGCTTGAGCAAAAGTGTCAACGCCGAAGGATGGAAAGCTACCACGCGGAACGACCGAGGATGATGACGAATTTACAGGGACAGACTGGCCGAAGTCGATCCCACGAAGCTTGGCAAGCGGCGGCAAGCGTAAAGCCTGAAGCTTACGCCGCCACCGCCACCGCCTGTTGCCCCTGCCTGAGCAACGGCACGGCGCGCACCGTGTCACCCAGTTGCACTTGCAGGCGTTTGGCGGTGTGACGGTCGACCAGCAGGCTGCGGCCGTGCAAATGCGCTCGCGCGCTGGTCACGCGGCAGTTCTCAAGGCGCCGATTATGGATCAGCCAGACCGGTGCCTGTTCGTCCGGCGTGCCGATGGCCACAGTCAACGACTGGCTGTCGCGCACGGTGCGGATCTTCGAAACCGGTGCCTCGATCACCGGGCCAGCGTCGAAAATGTCGATATAGCCCTTATGGCTGAAGCCCTCGGCGCCAAGAATTTTCAGGGCCGGCTCGGTATTCGGGTGGGCCTTGCCGATCACGGCCTGGGCCTGTTGGGTAAGCAGGCAGGTATACAGCGGCTGGCGCGGCATCAGCTCGGCAATGAACGACTTGCTGCCCATGCCGGACAACTGATCGGCGTAGCTGAAATCTTTCTTGAAAAAGTGCCGTCCCAGACTGTCCCAGAACGGTGAACAACCTTGCTCGTCGGCGTGGCCGCGCAATTCGGCGATCATCTTTTCACCGAATAGCGCTGAAAATTCGGCAACGAACAGCAAGCGCGCCAGGGACAACAGGCGTCCATTGTCACCGCGACGCTGTTCGGGATGCAGGAACAACGAGCAGATTTCCGACTGCCCGGTCATCTCATTGTTGAGGAACAGCGTCGGGATCTGCCGCTGGATGCCCAGCTCGGGTGCCGAGCTGACGGTGACCCCGACCCGATAGTTGTACCAGGGCTCGCGCAGCCCGACCGCACCGGTCAGGGCGCTGATACCGACCACTTGCCGGTCATCGTCTTCGAGCACGAACAGGTAATCGGCATCGGCCCGCTCGACTTGGCCGGCAAAGGTCCGCTGGGCCCAGCGAACGCGATGGGCCAGGCGCTCTTCGTTGGCCGGCAGGCTGGTGAACCCAGGGCCTGCACTGCGGGCCAGGTCCAGCAACGCGGGCAGGTCAGTAATGGCGACCGGGCGGACAATCATGATGCAGCTCCTTCATCGGGTCGGCCGATGTGCTGATGCGGGACACGGGCTGGCGTGAGGTTCATAAGGCAACCACCCGGATTCGCTCGCCATCGGCGACGCCCAGTGCTGCCAGACTGTCAGGCGTCAGGCCAGCGGTACCCAGCGGATCGATGTCCAGCTCGGCCACGATGGCCCGGTAATCGCCCAGGCCATCATTGCTCACCAGATAACGGCCACGGGCTTCAACCAGCGGGCTTTGCCGGGCAGTGGCTATACGGCTTTGGGTGATCGAGCGAATGCCCGCGATACGGGCATGCAACGTCGGCCCGCCATCGAAGATGTCCACGTAGCTGTTGGTTTCGAAACCCTCGCGCTCCAGGATGTCGAAGGCCTCCTGGCCGTCGGGATGCACCCGACCGATACAGGCCTGGGCCGCCTGCGGCAGCATGGGCACATAGATCGGGTATTGCGGCATCAGCTCGGCGAGAAAGGTACGGCTCTGCAGGCCACACAGCCGTTCGGCTTCGGCGTAGGGCAGGTCGAAGAAATGCTGGCCGATGGCGTCCCAGAACGGCGACTGGCCCTCATCGCTGCTGAAACCGACGATTTCAGTGATCACCGATTCGGCAAAACGTTGGGGGTGAGCGGCGATAAACATCAGCCGGGCCCGGGACAGCAGCTCCGACTCCGGCGTGCGCACCCGTTCGGCGTCGATGTGAAAGCCGCGCAGCAACGTCTGGCCGTTGAGGTCCTGGCACAGCGACAGCGCCGGCACGCCGTGCTGGATGTTCAGCTCCCGGGATTCACTGGAGAACGGCCGGTTGCGCAGGCTGTAGAACGGCTCGTTGCAACCGGTGCTCGAGAGAATCTCGGAACAGCCTGTCAGGCGCCCGGATGCCAGGTCTTGCAGGACGAAAAAATAGTTTTCCCCGCCGGGACTTTGCACGTCGGCCTCGAACGAGGCGCACGAGTCGAGGATTTTTTTCCGCAGCCGCTCGGCATCGTCTGGAAGCGACGTGACACCCACCAGGCTGTCACGGGCCAGTTGCTGCAACTGCGGCAGATCGGTTAATTGGACTGGACGTAAGGCCAGCATGGATTGCACTCCTGTTCCAGAGGGCCCGGTGGCAGGCACCGGGCTTGACGATCACTGTCGATGTCCACGCGTTGTAACCGCGGCCGGCCGAACCCTTCGACCACCGGACCTCATTGACCGGACGGCTCAGGCAAGGCAGTACGGGTGCCGAATTTATTGAGCACGCACAGATAAACCACGCCGGCGGCAACCCAGATCAGGCCGAGTTTCTGCGCATCCACGCCCATGTTGTACATGATCGCCGCGACGATAACGAATCCGACCAGCGGGCAGAGCAGATGGCGAATCACCTGACCGGACCGCTGGCGGCGCCAGTAATGATTGATCACGGTGATGTGCAACAGCATGAAACCGCTCAAGGCACCGAAATTGACCAGAGAGGTCAGGGTGTCCACGGCATTAATGAACAGGTAGCAAATCAGCAGCGACAGCACCGCCACCAGATAAATGCTCAAGTACGGGGTGTTGTGTTTCGGATGGACCTTGGCCAGCACCTTGGGCAACTTGCCGTCCCGGGCCATGCCGAACAACAGGCGCGACACGGCGGCTTGCGAGGTGATCGCCACGGCCACGCCCCACGCCAGGGCCGTGGCAACAGCGGTCAAGGTCGCCAACCAACTGCCGGCCGCCAATTCGGCGATTTCATAGAAAGCGGTGTCGGCGGACTTGAAGCCCATGCCGGCCGCCAGGTCAGTGGCGATCCAGGTCTGCACCACGAAAATCGCGCCCATGACCAGCAAGGTCACCAGCGCCGCTTTGCCGACGCTGCGGCCCGGGTCGCCCTTGATTTCTTCGGCCAGGGTGGAAATGGCATCGAACCCCAAAAACGACAACACGGCGATCGACACGGCTTGCATCAACAGGGCGAAGTTGAAGTGCTCCGGGCTGTACAGCGGGGCCAGGGTCAGTTGGCCGTTACCGGCACCGCCGTGCAGGGCATTCCAGGCGTAGAACAGGAAGATCCCCAGCACCACCAATTGCGCCAGCAGAAAGATAATGTTCATTCGCGCGGTGAAGGTGATGCCACGCAGGTTGACGAAGGTCGCACTTACCAGAAACGCGAGGATGAAACCGACCTTGGGAATGTCCGGGTACAAATGATTCAGCGCCATGGCCGCGTAGACATACAGCAGCGGCGGGATCAGCAGGTAGTCTAGCAACATCAGCCAGCCGGCGATGAACCCTACGTGTGGGTTAAGACCCCGTTGCGCGTAGGAATAGACGGAACCCGCCACGGGGAACGCCCGGGCCATGCTGCCATAGCTCAATGCGGTGAACAGCATCGCCACCATGCCGATGATATACGCCAGCGGTACCATCCCCGGCGCCTCGGCGTTGACGTAGCCATACACGCCGAACGGTGCGATGGGGATCATGAAAATCATCCCGTACACCACCAGATCCGTCAGCGACAGGCTGCGCTTCAACTCCTGTTTGTAGCCAAATGCCTCGATACTCATAAGCCGTTCTCCTTCTCAGCTGTGTGTTGGTTGCTCTTGCTTGCCGCTTGTGGCTAAAAACTTGCTGTTGATTCCTACAACAATGGGGCCAGATAAGCGCTCCAGGTCCGCACCGCCTCGGGGCTGCACAGCAGGTCGTTGCGTACTTCGACCAACACCGAGTCGAGGCCGCGTGCATCGCCGTGCACCGGGACCGTCATGTCGCTCAACGGGTTGATCTTGTAGGGTTGGTTGCCCGCCACTCGTAGTGAATGCCGGCTCAGCCCGTCGACGATGCGCTGGGCATAATCCTTGGCCTCGCCGAACAGCACGCCGGCCTCCAGGGCGCGCGGCTGGCCGTAGAACACTGGCGTGAAACTGTGGATGCCCACCACTCGCACCGGCCGGTTGGCGGCCAGGCGCTGGTCGATCAACGCCCGCAGTTGGTCATGGAAGGGGTGGAACAGGCACTGCCGACGATATTCACGCGTGGCCTCGTTCAGGGTCTGGTTACCCGGGATCTGGTAAATCTCGCTCTGCAACGGGATGCTGTCCGACACGTGTAGCGGGCGGTTCAGGTCGATCAGCAGCCGTGAATAATTGGCCAACAGTAAGGTCGCGCCGAGGGTTTCGGACAGGCGTTCGGCCAGGTCCCGCGCACCGATGTCCCAGGCAATGTGTTCGTGGGCCGCTGTCTCATCCAGCCCCAGGTCGTTCAGCACGTCGGGAATGAGCCGGCTGGCGTGTTCGCACACCAGCAGCAACGGGTGCTCGGAGTCTTTCCGGACCAACCGATAGGCCGGTTCGGTGTAAAGACCCGCTTCAGCACACTCAATAGATTCGCGCATAGTGCTCACACCATTGGGCCGGTGACAGTGCCTGGGTCAAGGCCAGCTCCTGGGCCTTGAGGGCGAAGTAGGTTTCGACCAGTGGCCCGGGCAGCGCTTCGAGCAGCGCGCCGCTGTGGCGCAGGCAATCCAGTGCCTGGGTGAGGGTCGTCGGCAGGGCGATAATGCCACGGGCCCTGCGTTGCTCTTCATTCAATTCGTCGGGTATTTCATCGGTGACAGCATTGAGCGCCAGCCGTTGTTCGATGCCCAGTCGCCCGGCGATCAGCAGCGCAGCCATCGCCAGGTGCGGCGAGGCGGTGGCGTCCATGGCGCGGAACTCCAGGTTGTACTGGTTTGCTATTGGTTTCCCTCCCAGGCTCACCGTCGGGCAGATACGCAGCGCCGCTTCGCGGTTTCGCTGCCCGAGGCAGGCGTAGGAGGCGCTCCAGTGATGGGGTTGCAGGCGCTCGTAGGACACCGGCGTCGGCGCGGTCAGCGCACACAGCGCGGGCAGATAATGCAGGACACCGGCGGCCCAGTGCCGGCCGAGGCTAGACAAGCCGTTGACGCTTGCGGCGTCGTGGAGCACGGGCTCACCGCTCAGGTCTTGCAGGCTCAGGTGCAGATGCACACCGTTGCACACGGCATGTTCCGAGGTCTTGGGGGCGAAGCTCACCTCCAGGTCCATTTGCCGGGCGATCTCGCGGGTGATTTCCCGCACGTTCACCGCACGGTCGGCGGCGGCCACGCCCAGGGTCGGGCGGCAGGTGATTTCGTACTGATGCTTGCCGTATTCAGGCAGGAACATCTCCGGTTCGACGCCGCCGGCACGCAGGGCGCTGAGTAACCATCCGGCGAACCCGGCCTGCTGGCGCTGGGCCTGGAGGCTAAAAGCCAGGCGATCGGGTTGGGGCAGGGAGGTATTGAGGCTGAACTCATGTTCAAACGCGGCGAAGACCTGCAAGCCCAGCTCGGCGCGATAACGTTCCACTTCGTCGTGTAATAGCGTGCGCGGGCAAGCGCCCCAGGGCCGGCCGTCGGTTTCTCGCACGTCGCAATGGATGAAATCCAGGGCCGGGGCCTGAGCGTCGGGGCCGTTGCTGACGGTCACCCGGCTGGACAGGTCGGGCACCAGCCGCAGATCGCCATAAGCCCCCCAGGGGTTGGTCGACGCGATGATGTCCTGGGGCGTCAGCGCGCTGTTGGCCGGCACCCAGCCGCAACCGGCGATGAGGTAGTGGGGCAGTTCATCGCTGGGAAACGAGCGCCCGCGGGTCACACCGATCAGGTCGGTACAGGCCAGGGTGGTGACGGGCAGCGGTGCCAGGGGCGCTGCGGTATCAAGGTGGCTCACGGCTGCATCTCCTGCAAACGACCGAGTACGCTGTCGGTATCGGTGATCCAGCAATAACCCTTGATCGCGTTCAGGCAGGCCAGATGCCGTTGTTCGGTGTAAGTGGCGCAGGCATCTTCCACCAGCGTGACCAGATAGCCGCGGTCGGCGGCGTCGCGCACGGCCATGTCGACGCATTGGTCGGTGACGATGCCAGCGATGATCAGGTGGCGGGTCTGCAGGTTGCGCAGCACATAGTCGATGTTGGTGGAATTAAAGACCCCCGAGGACGTCTTGGGCAGCACGATTTCGTTTTCCAGCGGCGCCAGCTCGGCGATGATCTGCGCCTCGGGGCTGCCCTTGGGCAGGTGCATATCCGACAGCTTGTGGTCCAAGGAGCGGTCGCGGCCATCGGCGGTGAGGCTTTCGATGTGGGTGTGCAGCACATTTTGCTGCGCCACTCGCATCGCGTTGAGCAAGCGCTGCTGATTGGGAATCACCTGCTGGCGGGCCCGACGGATGAAATACTCGGCCTCGGGCGCGTCCAGATGGGCATCGAATTGCGGTTCCAGCCAGGCGCGTTGCATGTCCACCAGCAGCAATGCCGTGTGGTCGCAGGTGAACGGCAAATCCCGGGGGGAACGGTGGGGGAGTGAGAACATCCTTATTTTTCCTCCAACAGGTGCGTGTTGAATTCCGTACGCAAGGCGTCGATACCTTCCAGGCGTTCGGCCAGGTCAGGGCATTGCAGGGTCAGGCAGGCGATCAGTGCCTCGACCTGGGCCAGCGCCGGTACCAGGCTGTCGAAGGCCGAGACCGATTCCACCGGGGCGCTGATGATCAGGTCAGCCAGCTCTCGCAACGGCGAAGCGTAGACGTCGCTGAACAGCACGACCCGGGCGTGACGTTCCTTGGCCGCGCTGGCCACGCGCAAGGCTTGGGCCTGGTAGCGACGATAATCGAAGATCAGCACCAGGTCCTGGCGCTGTACGTCGAACAGCCGGTCGGGCAACTGGGCGTTGTCTTCCAAGGCAAAACAGCCGGCGCGCAGCAGGCGCAAGTGGTTGAGCAGGTAGTCGGCCAGGAAGCTGCTGAAGCGCCCGCCGAAGCAATGCACCTGATGTC
This sequence comes from Pseudomonas sp. LBUM1664, assembly GCF_059695895.1. Taxonomy (NCBI): domain Bacteria; kingdom Pseudomonadati; phylum Pseudomonadota; class Gammaproteobacteria; order Pseudomonadales; family Pseudomonadaceae; genus Pseudomonas; species Pseudomonas sp. LBUM1664. The sequence goes on from NZ_CP166791.1 coordinate 2,284,599, forward strand.
GACTGTCGAGCAACCATTGCACAAGAATGCGCACGTCTTCGGGTTGGGTCAGGGCCTGGGTGTCGATGAGCGCACGTTGACTGGCCGCCAGGTATTGGCTCCAGGTGTCACCTTGCTGCAATTTGGCCCGTGGTTGTAACAGGGTGCGGGGGGAGCGCAGGCGATGGTCCATGTCACTGAGCAGCGCCTCCTGGAATTCGGCATAACCACCAAATCCGAGTTTTTTCACCAACCGTACGATGGTCGGGTCGCTTACACCGGCATGGTCCGCCAGGCGCGACATCGGGCCCAGGCCATTGCGCGGATAGTGATCAAGCAGTGCACGTACGACCTTGCGTTCCGACGGCGTCAAAACCAGGCCGGGATCGGTAATCAGGTCTCTGAGAGGCGGCATCCGTGCTCCTTGCCTGGATGGGTGTTGGATTTCTTTCATAACTGATGAAAATAGTATTTATGTAGCTGGTGCTACATGTCCAGCGCTTTTTACGTTCCGTTTAAAATACCCGTAAATGGTGCGAAACCCTTGTAGGAATGGGCCTTAGCTGCATGGGTCAGGTACGTCAGTCAAGGCTTCTGGCAGTGTCAGACATAACGCCTTTTTGTCTCGGTTATTTGATTTCATATAAGGTGCTGTACAAGGAAAAGTGTGAGCATTGCGCCCATAAACCCTTCCAATTGCCTGAGAACCCTGCGTGCAAACAACCCGTCTGACCCTGATCTGTCATGCCCGCACCGTCGCTCAGAAACACGCGCGCTTCGGGCTGGAGGAGCCGCTGGACGCCGACTGGCTGGCGCAGCGCCCGGATGCCGGCCACGGCTACCGGAACGTCCGGCAATTGCTCTGCGGGCCGGAATTGCGCACGCGCCAGACGGCCGCGCTGTTCGGCGACGAGCCCCGCGTGGTTCAGGCTTTGGCCGATTGCGATTTTGGACGCTGGCGCGGGCTCTCCATCGATGAGTTGCTCAAGACCGAACCGCAAGCACTGCAAGCCTGGCTCGACGATTGCGAGGCCGCGCCCCATGGCGGCGAATCTGTCGCCCGGTTGTGTCGCCGTGTCGGGGCCTGGCTGGCAAGCCTGGAAGCCCAACCGGGACAGTTGCTGGCGGTCACCCATCCGTTCGTGATCCGCGCGGCCCTGCTGAATGTATTGCATTGCCCGCCCGCCACGTTCAACCGGATCGACATCGAACCGCTGTCCGCCATCGAGTTGCGCTTCAACGGGGTGTGGCGATTGCGCACCCAGGGGTCTGGCCAGGAGTCACCGTAATGAAGAAGTTATCCATCATCGGCATCGGTGCGGGCGATCCGGATTACCTGACGATGCAGGCGGTGAAAGCCTTGAATCGGGTAGACGTGTTCTTTCTCATGGACAAAGGATCCGCCAAGAACAAGCTGTTGGACCTGCGACGCGAAATCTGTCGGCGCTACATCGTTGATCGTACGTACCGCTTCGTTGAAGCCTACAGCCCTGAGCGTCAACGCGGCGACCTGGGCTACACCGCCAGTGTCGAGGATTTGAACCGTGCGAAGCAGGCCACCTTCGAAAGATTGATCGATGAAGAACTGTCTGATGGGCAGTGCGGTGGTTTTCTGGTGTGGGGCGATCCGTCGTTGTACGACAGCACCGTGCGCATCCTGCAAGCGATTCTCGACGCGGGTCGCTGTGCCTTCGAGTTCGAGGTGATACCCGGTATCACCAGCGTCCAGGCCCTCGCGGCGCGACATAAAGTGCCATTGAACAGCATCGGTGGTTCGCTGGAAATCACCACCGGCCGCCGGTTGGCGGCGGGGCAGGTGGGGGAGGCGGCGAGCGTGGTGGTGATGCTCGATGCCGAGGATGCGTACCGCCAGGTGAGCGATCCGGATACGCACATCTACTGGGGCGCCTACGTGGGGACGCCGGATGAGATCCTCATCGCCGGTCGGTTGGGGGACGTGGCCGATGACATCGAGCGCACGCGCAAGGCCGCGCGGCAGGCTAATGGCTGGATTATGGATACTTATTTGTTGCGCAAGCCTTGATACCCGAGGTTTGTGTCTGAACACTAACCTTGTGGCGAGGGGTTAAATCCCCTCGCCACAACCCCATTCGCTTATTGAGCTAGCCGGATTCACCCCCGCCCAAACCGCTCGCGATACACCGACGGCGCCAACCCCACCACGCTGCGAAACGCCACGCGAAAGCTCTCCACCGAACGGTAGCCACACAGTTGGGCAATGTTGTCGGTGTTGTCATCGGTGCTTTCCAGCAACTCACGGGCCCGGGCCAGGCGCTCATGTTGCAGCCAGGCCTTGGGTGACAGCCCGCAGGCCTGGGTGAAGTGTCGCAGGAAGGTTCGTTCGCTCATGGCCGCCTGACTGGCCAGTTCGCGCACGCCGAGGGGTTCATGGAGGCGTTCGCGGGCCCATTGCATGACGCCTGACAGGTCACTGCGTGGCGTGCGACTGACCGGCGACGGAATGAACTGCGCCTGACCGCCCGTGCGTTGCGGCGACATCACCAACCGGCGCGCCACGGCATTGGCGACCTGGGCGCCGAAGTCCCGCGCCACCAGGTGCAGGCAGGCATCGATGCCTGCGGCGCTGCCGGCCGAGGTGATGACTTGCCCTGAGTCCACGTACAGCACGTCCGGGTCCACCAGGACCGCGGGGAAGCTTTTGGCCAGTTCATCGGTGTAACGCCAGTGGGTGGTGGCCCCCAGCCCGTCGAGCAGCCCGGCGGCCGCCAGCACGAACGCCCCGGAGCAGATCGACAGCAGGCGTGCGCCTCGGTCATGGGCGCGGCGCAGTGCCTCAAGCAAGGCTTCGGACGGTGGCTCGCTGCGGCTGCGCCAGCCCGGCACGATAATGGTTCGAGCGGTTTCGAGCAGTTCCATGCCGCCATCGGCCAATACCTGAAAGCCGCCCATGGCGCGCATCGGGCCGTCATCGACGGCGACGATCCGGTGTTCGTACCAGGAAAAATCGAATTCGGGTCGAGCCAAGCCGAAGATCTCGACGGCAATGCCGAATTCGAAGGTGCACAGGCCGTCATAGGCAAGGATCGCGACCAGACCAGGGGTAGGCTGCATTTGGCGGAAAATTCCCACAGAGTGTCTTGTGCGCCACTGTAGCGGTAAGCCTCGGGCGGATAAAGTCTGCTCACGCCCTCATCTACTCTGGAGTACACCGATGAACAGCCTGGTTCGCCAAGTGCCTGCTGCCCCGTCCGAAATCGCCTTGGAGCATTTCAGCCGGCGTCTGACATTCGAAACTGATTGTTCCGATGTTCATGCCAGCCAACAGGCCGGCGATGTCGATTTTGTGTTGGTGGATGTACGCGGGCCGCTGGCTTACGAACGCGGCCATGTTCCCGGGGCGATCAACCTTCCAACTCGGACGCTCACCGCCCAGGCGCTGGCGGCCTATCCCAAGACGACCCTGTTTGTGGTGTATTGCGCAGGTCCGCATTGCAACGGTGCGAACAAGGCGGCAGTGCGGCTGGCGACCTTGGGTTACCCGGTCAAGGAAATGATCGGCGGTGTCATGGGCTGGCTCGACGAAGGTTTTCACTTGATCGGCTTCGTGGAACGCGTGGAGGACAAAGCTATCGGCTGCGATTGCTGAGGCCTCTTTTGCAAGCCGTTGCATGACCACCGTGGCGAGGGAGCTTGCTCCCTCGCCACGGTGCGTTGTCTGACAGATTTTTTTGCAAACGTCGTAGTCGTTAAGCAATCCTGGGTTTTTCTATAAATATTTGTCGCCTGAACACAATTCGCCCCCTGAGTGCCCCTCTAGACTCCGGCCACTTCGGTTTTTACTGACCGAACGCGGCCTACGAATCTGCCAATAATCTGCTAATAAAGAACCTGCGCACTCAGGAGAAAGAATGAAGAAGCTAGCGATATTCGGTGCCCTGGCACTGTCCGTGTTGTCTCTGTCGGCCGTGGCCGAAGACGCTAAGCCGATCCGTCTCGGGATCGAAGCCGGTTATCCACCCTTTTCGATGAAAACCCCCGACGGCAAATTGACCGGCTTCGATGTCGATATCGGCGACGCGCTGTGTGAACAGATGAAGGTTAAGTGCACCTGGGTCGAGCAGGAGTTCGACGGCCTGATCCCGGCGCTGAAAGTGAAGAAAATCGACGCAATCCTATCGTCCATGACCATCACCGATGATCGCAAGAAAAACGTCGATTTCACCATCAAGTACTACCACACCCCAGCGCGTTTCGTGATGAAGGAAGGCAGCGAGGTCAAGGACCCACTGACCGAACTCAAAGGCAAAAAAGTCGGTGTGCTGCGCGCCAGTACCCACGACCGTTTCGCCACTGAAGTGCTGGTGCCGGCGGGCATTAACCTGGTGCGCTACGGCTCCCAGCAGGAAGCCAACCTGGACATGGTCGCCGGGCGCCTAGACGCCATGCTGGCCGACTCGGTCAACCTCGACGACGGTTTCCTGAAAACCGACGCCGGCAAAGGCTTCGCCTTCGTGGGCCCGACCTACGAAGACCCGAAATACTTCGGTGGCGGCGCCGGCATTGCGGTGCGCAAGGGCGATAAGGCGCTGGCCGAGAAATTCAACGCCGCCATCACTGAAATCCGCGCCAACGGCACGTACAAGAAGGTGCAGGATAAATACTTTGCCTTTGACGTCTACGGGCATTAATTGCTGAGACGTAGTGTCCAGGTGGCCCGCCGTTGACCCGGCCGGCCACCTTTTTCATGGGCGATTGTTTTACCCTGAGCCTATCGAGATACCGCCATCCGGAGTTCCTCATGCAACGCATCGACCATACCCTGCCATGGAGCCAACTGGGCACCGAGCGCCGGCTCAGTGTGTTTCGTTACGGCCACGGCCCGCGCAAGGCGTACATCCAGGCCAGCCTGCACGCCGATGAATTGCCGGGCATGCGTACCGCCTGGGAGTTGAAGCAGCGGCTCAACACACTCGAGGCCCAGGGCCTGCTCAAGGGGGTAATCGAATTGGTGCCGGTGGCCAACCCGATCGGTCTGGATCAACATCTGCAGAGCGCTCACATGGGACGTTTCGAACTGGGCAGCGGCAAGAACTTCAATCGATCCTTCGTGGAGCTCAGCGCGCCAGTGGCGCAGCGCATTGGTGATCGCCTGGGCGACGACCCGGCCGCCAATATCACGCTGATCCGCCAGACCATGGCCCAGGTCCTGGAGGATTTGCCGGCGCCACCTTCGCAACTTGAAGCGCTGCATCGTCTGTTGCTGAGTCACGCCTGCGACGCGGACGTCACCCTGGATTTGCATTGCGATTTCGAGGCCGCGATCCACTTGTACGCCTTACCGCAGCACTGGCCGCAGTGGCGCTCGCTGGCCGCACGGTTGAACGCCGGGGTGGCGTTGCTGTGCGAAGATTCTGGCGGCAGTTCGTTCGACGAGTCCTGCTCCACGCCCTGGTTGCGCTTGGCCAGGGCTTTTCCCGAGGCCGCAATCCCGCTGGCCAACCTGGCAACCACGCTGGAGCTGGGCAGCATGGGTGACACCCGGGTGGAGCAGGCCCAGGCCAATTGCGAGGCCATTCTCGGGTTTCTGGCCGAGCAGGGATTTATTAGCGGTGATTGGCCGCCCGCGCCCACCGAATGCTGCGAAGGCTTACCGTTCGAAGGCACTGAATACCTGTTCGCGCCGCACCACGGCGTGGTGAGCTTCCTGCGCGAAGCCGGTGAGTGGGTGGAGCGGGGCGATCCTTTGTTCGAGGTGGTCGACCCGTTGAGTGATCGGGTCACCACCGTACCGGCCGGCACCAGCGGCGTGCTGTTCGCCCTGGACCGTGGGCGCTACACCCAGCCAGGGATCTGGCAGGCGAAAGTCGCCGGGCGTGAACCCATTCGTTCGGGCAAATTGAGCAACGACTGATAAGTGCTGTCTACCTCAGCGCACGGTCGTTGCCGTGCGGCTATCAAATGATGGAGGAAGATCGATGTTTAAAGCGCTCGCCCTGTTGCTGTTGCTGGTGTCGTCCGGGTTGCAGGCCCAACCTTCGTTGCACACGGACTTACCGCTCAACTACCTTGCCCACGCCGATGAGCAGGCCAAAAACCGGCCGCTGGTGATCTTTTTGCACGGCTCCGGCAGTAACGAACAGGACCTGTTCGAACTCAAGGATGAGCTGCCCCAAGACTACAACTACCTCTCGGTGCGGGCGCCGAAAACCATGGAGCCGGGGCATTACCAGTGGTTTGCCAAGAAGGGCGAGGGTGCCTATGACGGTGACACGACAGACCTGAAGGCCAGCGGCCAGGTGTTGCTGGATTTCATCGAGAAGGCGCGGGCCAAATACCAGACCGACGCGAGCAACGTGTACCTGGTGGGCTTCAGCCAGGGCGCGATGATGAGCTACGAAGTAGCCTTGCGACACCCCGACGCCGTCGGCGGCATTGCCGCGATGGGTGGGCGAGTCCTGTCAGTGCTGCGGGCTGAACTGACACCCGACCAGTCGCGCCGGACACTGGCCGTGTTCATCGGCCACGGCACGGCAGACCCGGTCATTCCCTATCACGACGGCACCGAAGCCGACACGTTCCTGAAGACCCTGGCCCTGGAACCCGAATTCCATGCCTACCCAGGCGTTGGTCACACCATCAGTGACCTGGAAGTGCAGGACCTGCGGGCCTGGCTGGAGCGGCTCAATCCCTAGGGGCTTCGTTGAATGTGTCGACGTCATCGCGAGCAAGCCCGCTCCCACTTTTTTCGGGGCAGATCACTTACCGCTGACGATCTGTTTTACCAACGCCTCATGACCGGCCTTGTCACTGGCCCGGGAAATGATCTGCACCACCGCCATGCGCGTGCCGGAGGCACTCAGCAATGTGGTATCGAGGGTTGGTCCGCCGCCCTGGGTGGCGCTGGTGTCGAGCTGACGCAGACCCAGGCCGGTGCCTTTTTGGGTCAGGCTTTTTTCGCTCAGGATCTTGGCATCCGGCAGGGCTTTGATTCGCTGGGCGGCGAAGTCGGCCATGGTCGTGTCGAGGAACGCACTGTCGTCGTCTTTCACATTCGAGCCGTCGACGATGGTGTTTTCAGCCGCAATCACCACGGTTCTACTGGTGGCATTGCTGTACATCGTACCCGTCGCCCCGGCGGTGCCTTGGGCGGCATCACCTGCGGGCAGCGGTGTCGCCGTGAAGCCCTTGGGCAGGGTGAAGGCGAACTTGCCACCCAGCATCGAAACTTTCTGTGCCGCTGCATCGCCGACGGTTTTGGGCTGTGCGGCATGGGTCGGCACCACGACCAGACTGGCGACGGCTGTCAGCAGCAGGGCGGCGGCGTGTTTACTCAGCAATGACATTGAAACTCTCCACAAAGGGTCGCGCTTGAAGGCCGATCATCCCACGGGCGTCGCACTTGACTCCAGCGCCAGTCACGACCGGGGCTCATCATTTTGCCCCGAGCCGGCGACGGGCCTCCACCTCAGATCGTGGTCGATCACACCCCTGTGGGAGCGGGCTTGCTCGCGAAGAGGCCGGCACATTCAGTATTGATGTCGGCTGATACACCGCTTTCGCGAGCAAGCCCGCCCCCACAGTGGATTGCAGTGGACCCAGAATCCAAGTCCATCACAGATTAAAATGTGGGAGCGAGCCTGCTCGCGATGGCGCAACGATCAGCGATCCCAGTAGGGCACTTCACCAAAACACTCCAGAAAGAAATCGATCACCGTGCGCACTTTTACCGACAGGCGTCGGCTGCCTGGCCAGAGGATGGCGATCTGCTGGGGTTCGAGGCTATTGGACGCTTCGTAATCGCGCAGCACCGGTATCAGCGTGCCGTTGCGCACGGCTTCACCGATCAGCCACGACGGAAACATCACCAGCCCCAGGCCTTGCTCGGCGGCTTGGGTCAGGGTGTCGGCGTGGTTGCCGGTGATCGGTCCTCGGACGCTGTAGGGCGTCCAGGCCTGGCCCGGGCGACGGAAGAACCAGCGCTGCTGGCCGCTCACGCCTTTGTAGGCCAGGCACTGGTGGGCCGCCAGCTCCTGGGGTTTAAGCGGCGCGCCATGACGGGCCAGGTAGGCGGGGCTGGCCGCGATCTGAAAGCGATGGGGGGCGAGGATCCGCGCCTGCATGCCGGAGTCGGGCAGCGGACCGATGCGAAACAGCAGGTCGGCACCTTCCTGCAGCGGGTCGACATAGCTGTCGGTCTGCTGGATATCCAGTTGCAGCTTCGGGTAGCGCTCGCACAACTGTCCCAGCCATGGCGTCAGGTGACGCTGGCCGAACACCACAGGCGCGTTGATCCGCACCCGTCCGGCTGGTTCGCTGTGCTGTTCCTGCAAGGCCTGTTCAGCCTCCTCCAACTGCTCCAGCAGCAGCCGTGCGTGATGCCCCAGCAGGCGGCCGGCTTCGGTGGGGGAAACGGCGCGGGTATGACGATAGAGCAACTGCTGGTTCAGGGCCTGCTCCATCAACTGAATCTGCCGGGAAATCGATGACGGGGCCAGGCCCTCACGCCTGGCCACCTCCGAAAAACTGCCATGGTCGAGCACCGCGACAAACAAGCGGAGCGCCTTGAAGCCAAATTCGTTGAGGCCGTACATGGACTGCTCCGCTGTGCGCATTGCGCAAAAGTGTTATCGGGATGCTCCCATTTATCGCACAGCAGTGCCAGCCGATAATGCCGGACATTCTTTCCTCGACAGGTTTTGTTTTATGCAAGCGCCTTCTCTCAATGAGGCTGCACCGACGGTGACTGCGTCCTCATCCCGGCCACTGTTGCGCTGGTTATTGCTGCCCTTGGTGATCCTGGCCGGCATGGGGTTGTCGGTCGAAGCCGGCCTGCTGGGGCCGCTCGGGGTCCAGGTCGGTCATTTGTGGGCCACCCTGAGCATCTTCGGCGTTGGTTCGGCGATTTTGTTTCTACTGTTGCTGTTGAGCGGTCGTCAGCAAGGCCCCGCCCTGAATGAATTGCCACGTTGGCAATTGATCGGCGGTTTCCTGGGGCCGATCTACGTGGTGGTCCTGACGATCGCCACGCCCCACATCGGCATTGCCATGACCATGATCGCGATCCTCTCCGGCCAGGTTGGCAAAAGTGTATTGATTGACCATTTCGGTTGGTTCGGCGCGACCCGCAAGCGGTTCAACGGCGAGCGCTGGCTGGCGTTGGCGCTGATCGTCGTGGCCCTTGTCCTGATTGCTCGAGGTTGAATATGAGTCTGTTTGTTTTATTGCTGGGGGTGGTCGCCGCCGGTGCGGTGTTGAGTATGCAGGCGGCCCAGAGTGTGTAAAAACGCTTTCGCAAACCCTTGCTATGATTTCTGAGGATTTCATCGCAGGGATCGCCCATGAAGCGCTTTATCCAAGGTGAACATCGAGGCCAAGGCACCTTCCTTCCGGCGAGCCTCGACGATTACGTCACGGATACCAATCCGGTGCGCGTAGTCGACGTCTTTGTCGACGAACTCGACCTGGTCAAACTGGGTTTCGAGGGCGCCATACCGGCTGATACTGGCCGGCCGGCTTACCATCCCGCGATCCTGCTGAAGATCTACATCTACGGCTATCTGAACCGCATTCCATCGAGCCGGCGTCTTGAACGAGAGGTCCAACGCAACGTCGAGCTGATGTGGCTGACCGGGCGTTTGATGCCCGATTTCAAGACCATCGCCAACTTCCGAAAAGACAACAGCAAGGCCATCCGAGGTGTCTGCCGCCAGTTCGTGGTGCTGTGCCAGCAGCTGGGACTGTTCGGAGAAAATCTGGTCGCCATCGACGGCAGCAAATTCAAGGCGGTCAACAACCGCGACCGCAATTTCACCAGCGCCAAACTCAAGCGGCGAATGGAAGAAATTGAATCGGGTATCAATCGGTACCTGACTGCGCTCGACGAAGCCGATCGGCAAGAACCCTCGATCGCCCAGCCTAAGGCTACTCGTCTGCAAGAGAAAATCGACAAGCTCAAAGCTCAGATGAAAGAGTTACAGGTCATTGAAACTCAACTCAACGAATCACCGGATAAACAGGTCTCACTGACCGATCCAGACGCCCGCTCCATGATGACGCGCGGCACTGGAATCGTCGGTTACAACGTGCAGACAGCGGTCGATACCCAGCACCATTTGATCGTTGCACATGAGGTTACCAACGTCGGTTCCGACCGCGATCAACTCAGCTCGATGGCCAAGCAGGCCTGCGAGGCTATGGCGTCAGAAACGTTGTCGGTAGTGGCTGATCGAGGTTACTTCAAAAGCGAAGAGATCCTGGCTTGTCACGATGCAGGCATCACTGCCTATGTGCCCAAGCCGATGACCTCTGGAGCCAAAGCGGACGGGCGTTTCAATAACGATGCTTTCATCTACGACGCGGCAAAAAACGAATACATTTGCCCGGCGGGAGAAGCACTGATCTGGCGCTATACCAACGTTGAAAAAGGCCTGACGCTGCACCGTTACTGGAGTTCGAAATGCAAGGGCTGCGCAATGAAACCGCAGTGCACACCGAGCACGGAACGGCGGGTTCGACGCTGGGAGCATGAAGCCGTACTGGAGGAAATGCAGAACAGGCTGAGCAACGCGCCGGACATGATGCGAGTCCGCAAACGTACGGTCGAGCATCCCTTCGGGACACTCAAACAATGGATGGGCGCCACGCATTTCCTGACACGAAAGCTGAACGGAGTGAGTGCGGAGATGAGCTTGAACGTCCTCGCCTACAACTTGAAGCGGGTCATGAAAATTCTCGGTACCAGCGGTTTAATGAAGGCGCTGTCGGCCTGAAGAGGTCTGTATTTTGGCCACCCAGCAAGGTAGAAGCGGTGCTAGGGGCTCCCAGGCCCTCGTGATGATCCGCAGGACTTGTTGCGAGCAATCACTCAGCTAACAACCGTCAGCGCTGCGCGCCGACGGTGCATCAGCGCGTTTTTACACACTCTGGGCCAATAGCAGTCGTTCAGGACAGTACAAACGGCTGACTTTTCACTCTGATGAAGAAGAGTGAATGAGATATCTTGTCGAGTTGTAGATCCGCTCAACATTCCAAGGAAGCCAATGCTCAGTTCACTCGTATCAAATGGTCAGCCACAAACGCCTGACCGATTAGAACTGATGGCCCCCTGGTGGAGTTTTACGAAAACAGTCTTGGCTGCGACAGCCTTATCGTTGGTACGTGACGGGCTGATCAGATTGGACGACCCAATTCTTGATCAGCCTTTCACGTTACGCCAGCTACTGCGGCATGAGGCAGGTCTGGCTGATTACGGCGAACTTGCGGAGTATCACGCTGCCGTTACGAACAGTGAGCCCGCCTGGTCGGCAAATGAAATGATGCAACGCCTTGATGGTACTCGACTTCGATACAGTCCCGGAACCGGTTGGCGTTACTCGAATGTGGGCTACTTGCTCATCGGCAGGCTAATTGAACGGCTAACTGATCTGACGCTTGATGAAGCGGTGATTCAACGGGCACTTTCCCCTCTGGGCCTGTCGAACGTTCGCTTTGCTAAAACGCGAGCAGACTTACAAACGACCCATCTTGGAAGCACCTCAAATTATGACCCCGCCTGGGTTTATCACGGCCTGTTAATCGGCCCAATTTCGCAAGCAGCGCTATTTCTGGATCGACTCCTCTGCGCAGACCTGCTCTCCACGGCCTTGCTCCAGGAAATGCAGACAGCACGAATATTGGGCGGCCCGATTCCCGGGCGCCCATGGATCAAGCCGGGCTATGGCCTTGGTGTGATGCAGGGGTCGATTGATGGCGGATATTCCCTATGCGGGCACACAGGCTGCGGGCCAGGCAGTGTCATTGCTGTCTACCGTATTTGCGACGGCGACGCATCGGCTTGTTGCGCTGCTTTTGAGGCGGGCGCCAGTGAAGGTGCCGTCGAAGCCATCGTTGTTGGACAGCTGATGCAAATTCTGCGGCAGGGGGGCTGAAGGCGTCTAAGTCTTTTTGGCATCGGCCTCATGATTCGCCGGATGACCGCTTTGGGTTGTGGATTCAACCGATCGACGCAACAGATTGGCTAAATCGTTCAGCGGGCGTTTCGTAGTTTAGTGTTTCCGAGGGCGTTGGTTCAGCCCTATCTGAGGTTCGGACTCAGATGCCTATTTCGATGGTTTCCGGGTCCGGTCCCAGGCGGCCGGTTTGCTTGAGCTGGGCAATCGCCTCAAGCTCGTGGCTGCTCAGCTCAAAGTCGAATACATCGAGGTTGGCAGCCATGCGCTGGGCATTGCTAGAGCGCGGGATCGGCACATGGCCGTTTTGCAGGTGCCAGCGCAGGATGACATGGGCAGGTGTTTTGCCGTGGTGCTGGGCGATCTCGGCGAACAGCGGCATTTTCAGCAGCTCGCCGCCTTGGCCCAATGGGCTCCAGGACGCGGTTTTGATTCCTTGCTCGCGGCACCACTTGCTTAGCTCGGCCTGGTTGAAGTCAGGATGGATTTCGATCTGGTTGACTGACGGCACCACGCCGGTGTCATCAATGATGTGGGTCAGGTGCTCGACATTGAAGTTAGACACACCAATGGAGCGCACTCGACCTTCCTGCTTCAGCCTCACGAAGGCTTTCCAGGTGTCGCGATACGCACCTTTCTTCGGGATGGCCCAGTGAATGAGGTACAGATCCAAGGTTTCGAGCCCCAGGCGCTGCATGCTGGCGTCGAATGCTCGCAGGGTGCTGTCGAAGCCCTGGTCGGCATTCCATAGTTTGGTGGTAATGAAAATCTGTTCGCGGGCCAGTTCGCTTTCAGCGACAGCGCGGCCGACCCCAGCTTCGTTGCTGTAACTCACCGCCGTATCAATATGCCGGTAACCGGCTGCCAGTGCGGCTTTGGAAGACTCGTAAGCCTGTGCATCATCCAGTTTCCAGACGCCGAAGCCCAGTTGCGGAATTTGTACGCCGTCGTTGAGAGTGATCAGTGGAGCGGATGCCATGCGAGGGACGAATTCCATGTCTATAGTGTCCTGATTAATTTTCAGGGGGGGCAAGCGAACGTGTAAGGGTAGTGCCGCGTAAAGTTGCTTTTCAAGCATGCCAGGGAATTCTTCATGTTGGTTTCATTTGTTCGCCTCGGGGTGAGTTGTAAGCAGGGAGCGAAGCGATCCCATCAAGTTCGGCAGGTGCTTCGTGATTGACCGCTTCTGGCTGTGGATTCAACCGATCGGCGGCTTTTGGCCGATAGCTGACTTTCGTGAGAGGCTGCAAACGACCCATAGCTGTCAGTCGTATCAGGTAGTAGCTGCCAAGTGAAATCGTTCACCTCGCGCTACGCGCCGTTTGAGGTGTACCTGTCATTAGCTTCCTCAGGAAAGAAGCAAGCCACCAAATTTGACAAGGACGATTTCTAGGCTACCGTCAGCCAATATGCCTAATATCATGGAAGATAAAATGACCGCCGTACTGATCAACGGAAGGCCGATTAGCTTTACAGATACTCTGGATGGCGACGTAGCAATAGTACTTTCTCATGGTCTATTCATGGACCAAAGCATGTTCGATGCTCAGGTTCGCGCGTTACGTGAGCACTATCGAATCATCACTTGGGATCAACGAGGGCATGGACAAGATGCTTCCGTCACTGAGCCTTTCAGCCTCTGGGATAGTGCAGACGACCTCTCCGCTCTACTGGACCACCTCAATATCGATAAGGCCGTTTTATTGGGCATGTCGCAAGGTGGCTACGTTAGTCTGAGGGCTGCACTGCGTTACCCCGAAAAGGTTCAAGCACTGGTTTTGATCGCCACACACGCTGGCGTGGAAGAAGAAGGCCAGAAAGCCGTATATACACAGCTTCTGAGTGCATGGCTTGAAAACTCCCTGACTGATGAAATTGCACAACGTGTGTCGGGATTTATCTTGGGAGCGGATAAAGAACTGGCTGTACCTTGGATCAAAAAATGGCAAGCCATTGACGACAGCACATTATGTTTGAATTTTAAGGCGCTGGCAGACCGCGATGACCTTTCTCCTGCGTTGAGCAAATTGCAGATGCCAGCACTCGTCATATGGGGCAATGAAGACGCTGCGATCAGTAGTGAACAGGCCAGGCAGCTAGAGGCAGGAATTATTCATAGCCGATTCATGGAAGTTGTTGGCGCCGCGCATTCGGTCAACATGACCCACGCCGACATAGTCAACGCGGAAATCAAGACGTTTTTAGCTGACGCGCTTTCATAATTGAGCTACAGAGTTCCACGCATTTATTAAAATAAGAAAAAGGAGCGCGAAATGGATGTTCCGCAGGATTTCAAGCCGTTATTTAGAAGCAGCCCTTTTCTTGATCTTTTAGGTCCCTTCTATTACCGGGAAAATACTGAAGGTTTCACTATTGGGATTCGTGTACAGGAGAAACACGCCAATGCGCGTGGACTCGCCCACGGAGGCTTATTCATGGCGCTGGCAGATGTCGCCCTAGGCTACAGCGCAGCTTTTGCGAAAGACCCACCTCTCAAACTGGTGACCACTGCACTGACAACCGATTTTGCCGGTTCCGCCAAGATAGGTGATTGGTTGGAAGCCGTGGTGGATGTTCAGAAAACCGGAAGTCGATTAGTTTTTGCGAACAGTTATATCAGCGTTGGAGATGAGCGAGTGGTTCGCGCCAGCGCTTCTTTTCTAGTGGTTAGCTGAAGCGCGGATGGCGATTATTATGCTAGGCAATAAATAAGCGCCACGTATAGCCAAATTAACGATATGTCACGGAGTGATTGACGATGGACAGTGCTGCGCGCTCACCCGAAGTAGATCAAATTTCCGAAGAAAAAAACGAACGTAAGATAGTGAAGCGCAAAGCGATAAGCAGTCCGTACTTTCATCGACTTCAGCGCAAGCATTTTCTGCTCTTTGATATTCTCCCTGTATTTGGCGTTGTTCTGGCGGGGTTGTTGGCATTTTATATACCCGTAAGCGCATTGGATATTGGTTTGTTCATTGCCTTTTGGGCGTTGACTGGGATCGGCGTCAGTGTCGGCTATCATCGATACTTTACTCACCGCTCGTTTAAGGCCAAGCCGGCAGTTGGTGTTGCCTTAACGATACTGGGTTCCATGGCCGGGCAGGGGGCCCTGCTGTCTTGGGTGGCCATGCATCGGCGTCACCACGAGTTGAGTGATCAACCAGGCGACCCGCATTCACCCAATCTGCATGGCTCCGGATTAGCAGGCATCATCAAGGGGCTGGCGCACTCACACTTCATGTGGATGAAGGAGCACGATTACCCCAACGTTGCCTACTACGCTCCAGATTTGATTCGAGATCCACTCATCGCCAAAACGGCGCGTTATTACTACACGTGGGTCTATCTTGGCCTGCTAGCGCCGGCATTACTGGGCGGACTGCTTAGCCAATCTTTATGGGGCGCGTTGAGCGGCTTCCTTTGGGGAGGGGCTGTCCGCATGTTCGTTGTGGGGCACATCATTTGGTCCATCAACTCCATACTTCATCGATTCGGTACGCGACCTTATCAATCCAAAGATTACAGCCGCAATGGTGGTTTATTCGGTTTAGTCACCTTCGGAGAGTCATGGCACAACAACCACCATGCATTCCCCGAGTCCCCTTCATTCGGGTTGCAATGGTCAGTATTCGATCCTGGTTACTGGTTTATCCGGGGCTTGTGCTTGATTGGGATGGCGTGGGATTTACGAGTCCCCACATTGCAACGAAGGACCAGCCGTAAAAAAAGAAACGTATAGTCCCTCTAAAGGAAAACTCAATCATGACTGCATATGAATCTGTCTCGATAGAAAAAGACACCATTGTCCAATGGTGTAAAGACCAGATAGGCGAGCTGCTGAATGCTCCCGGAGTCAGCATCGATGAAAATAAAGATTTCAGTGAGTTGGGGTTGGACTCCTCGTTGGCAGTGTCTTTGTTAATCGAAATCGAACAAAAATATGGCGTAGAGATCTCGGCAGAAGAGTTATTCGATAATCCCAATATCAGGGCCGTGACTGGGTTGATCATGGGTAGGGACAGGAAGTCGGAAAAATGAACGCTTTAACAACTGAGCATCGACTGGAAGAGGAATCGAAAGCGATACGCCATCATTATGATGTGGGTAACGATTTTTATGAGTTGTGGCTAGATCCAACACTTTCTTACTCTTGCGCTGTATGGGCCGGTAGCGAGACCCTGGAGAGTGCACAAGTCAAAAAAATAGCGTATCACCTTGAGGCGATTGATGCGAGAAATGTACAGTCGGTGCTTGATATTGGCTGCGGGTGGGGGGGTGTCCTTGATGCGTTGGAGAATATGCCAAACATAAACCGCGCGGTAGGACTGACGCTGAGTGATCAACAAGCGGCTTATATACAAAGGCAGTTATATTCGAAGGTGGCCATAGAAGTAAAAAATTGGCAGGAATTCGTCCCCGCAACACCATTTGATGGGATCATTTCCATTGGTGCCTTTGAACACTTCGCATCTCCTTCAGATAGTGTTGAAGAGAAAATAGCCATCTACCGAAGTTTTTTTACTTCCTGTCGAAAGTGGTTGAAGCCCGGGGGGCGGCTTTCGTTGCAAACAATTGCCTATGGTTCCATGTCACGAGAACAGGCAAGTACTTTCTTCAACGAGCAAATATTTCCCAATGCGGACCTGCCCACGTTGGCAGAAATAGTTCAAGCGACGGAGGGGATTTTCGAAATTCAACGTGTCGATAATGGCCGGCTGGATTATGCGAAAACGTGTGAAGAGTGGTATCGCCGGTTGTCCGCCAATAGGGCAGTTGCTGTGGAACGTGTCGGCGATGCAGTCGTTACCCGTTATCTCCGCTACCTGAAAATGTCAGCTTATGGTTTTCAGTTCGGAAAAATTCAGTTGTTGAGACTCCAACTTCAAGCTATCCGATAATCAATCTGATGGAAGGGAACCTCACGATGTCTGATGGTGCTCAGGGTCATATATTGCCACCCGGTAAATTCATGAATTTACCCCGATTCAACCCTTTTTCCGCTGAATTTCGTGAGACACCGTATGGTGTTTACCGTCAGTTACGTGAGCTGAACCCTCTGCATAAAGTGTTGGGTATGTGGGTGGTCACCCGACATGCCGATGTCATGAGTGTTTTGCGCGATCGTAGTTGCAATGCAAGCATTATTCCGAAACAGGTTGATAATCAAGCCGCTAAGTTTGGTCGCGATAACGCACCGTTTCAGCGGTTGGCCTACAAATCAATCGTATTCACCGAGAATCCCGACCACCATCGTTTGAGAAAATTGATGAACATCGCGTTTTCGCAGTCGGCGATAGATCAATTGCAAAGCTCTATAGAA
Source organism: Pseudomonas sp. LBUM1664 (assembly GCF_059695895.1). NCBI lineage: Bacteria > Pseudomonadati > Pseudomonadota > Gammaproteobacteria > Pseudomonadales > Pseudomonadaceae > Pseudomonas > Pseudomonas sp. LBUM1664. Next base: position 2,301,828 of record NZ_CP166791.1, read on the forward strand.
AGCATTATCCAAGACCTGCTGCGGGACGCCTATCAGCAAGGGGGGATGGACATCATATCTGGCCTAGCCCAACCCACGCCGTTACGAGTGATGTGCGAATGGATCGGACTACCCGACGAAATGCACTCGACCATCGATGCCTGGACCCATGCCATCCGCTTTCTGTTGGAGCCTGGATTGATGGTCAAGGACGATTTTGAAAAAGTCAGCACGGTTCTTGATGAATATATGGAGTATCTCTCCAATGTCATTGCCGAACGTAAGAAAAATCCAAAGCAGGACTTGATCAGCCAACTGCTTGGTCTGCAAATCGATGGTGATCGCTTGACTGATGAGGAACTGATCTTCGTCTGCATCATGTGCTTTGTTGCCGGAAACGAAACCACCAAAAGCCTGATTGGTAACGGCATAAATGCCTTGCTGGAGCATCCTGAGCAATACCGCTTACTCCAGGAGAGGCCGCAGCTAATTCCCTGCTGTGTACAAGAGGTTTTGCGGTTCGAGACACCTCTGCAACATACCAAACGCTTCGCGACAAAAGAGTTGATCCTGGATGGGCACGTTATCAACGCAGGGGATCAGATTCTACTGTGCCTGGGTTCGGCCAATAGGGATGAGCGCGTTTTTCCTGCTGCTGACCGCTTTGATATTCAACGTAAGACAAAGGGGCATTTAGCATTTGGCTACGGTATGCACGGTTGCTTAGGTGCATTGTTAGCCGAGCGCCAGATGCAGGCTGTACTTTCCAGATTGTTGGAAGGGCCTGGCTTGATACGCCGTCACAGCAAACCGACGTGGCAGGCGGGCAGCTTCATCGTTCGAAGCTTGTCGTCTCTCGATGTTCAGTTTGTCTGACTCTCCCGGGATAAGGTGAAATGCACACACAAAACATCTCCCTCATCTGTTTTCCTCACGCAGGTGGCAGTAACGCGACTTATAACGGGTGGGGATCCCTTCTCTCGGAAAACATTCGAAGAATCAAACCGGAATGCTTCGACGGGCCTGCCCAAAGAGCCACGTTTACTGATGTCGACAGCTTGTCTACTCATATCGCTGAACAGCTCATTCGGGAGAGTCAGCCACTCGCGTTATACGGTCATAGCATGGGTGCAGTATTGGCTTATGAAGTCGCCCGCAAGCTTTCTATTTGCAGCGCTGTTCAAATAGTGCATCTATTTGTCTCGGGTAGACGCGCACCACAGTTGGCAGCACGATTGGCGCCGATTCACGACCTGCCGGACCAAGCGTTCCTGAATGAGTTGATAGCCTATGGCGGTGTTCCGGACGCCCTCGGTACCAGCAGTCGACTGTTGAATACACTTATGCCGATCATCCGTAATGACTTGGCTCTGGTAGAAACTTACCAGTTTAATCCCACGCATACATTGAAATGTCCTATCAGCGCCCTCTATGCCGTCCATGATCCTGTGGTTGAGACCGACGAACTAATGGCGTGGCAGGAGAGAACGACCGGGGACTTCAGTTTCCATGAGTTGAGTGGCAACCACTTTTTCCACTCGTCACGGCCTCAAGGGATAATCGACATCATTCATCACTCATTGAGCGCACAAAGCACTGGGAGGGTTGAATGCAAAAATTTCGTTTGATGACCGATTGCCTGGACAACCATAGCGAGCGCCACCCGGAAAAACCGGCCTATATTTTTCTTTCTGAAAAATTGGTGACGGAAAAAGAGCTGACTTTCGCACAGTTGAGAATCGAGGCGAGGCAGTTTGCCGGTCGTCTGTTAGAGACAGTCCAACGTGGCGATAGAGCGTTATTGATATTCCCGGCGGGATTAGATTTCATCATCGCTTTTTTTGGCTGCCTGTACGCAGGAGTGGTTGCTGTACCTCTCTGTCCACCCAATAAAAAACGATCACAACGCACCCTGCAGGGCATCATCGACGACTGCGCCCCACGTCTTATTATTACACTCAAGGCCCTAAGCAACTCCCTTCAGGATCAAGACCATCGAGAATCGTTGTCATGGCTTGAGGTGGACGACCCAGGGGGACGCCAACAGTCTACGTTTCCCCTTGACTATTTTGCAGTCAACGCTGAGGACCTGGCGTTTATTCAATATACGTCAGGTTCGACATCCACTCCTAAAGGCGTCATGGTGACGCATGCGAACATTGTTGCGAATCAGGCAATGATTCGCGATGCGTTCGGTCATGACGAAGCTTCTACCGTCATAGGGTGGGTTCCGCATTATCACGACCAGGGTCTTATCGGAAACATTTTTCAACCGATGTTTGTCGGCGCAACAAGTATTCTGATGTCGCCAGTAACATTCATGCGCTGGCCATTGCGCTGGCTTCAAGCAATATCTCTCTATCAAGCCCATACAAGCGGTGGACCAAATTTTGCTTTTGGTGCCTGTGTTAAAGCCCTTGAGCGAGAACCAGATATCGATCTGGATCTGAGCACTTGGCAAGTCGCGTTCAATGGTGCCGAGCCAATTCGTAACGATACAATGAGTGAGTTTCAGGCTGCTTTCAAGCGATTCGGTTTCAGCAGAAAAGCTGTTTATCCCTGTTATGGCTTGGCTGAATGCACGTTACAAGCGGCAGGAGGTGTCAAGGGAGCAGGCTTGATAACACTGAACGTTGACAAGCAGGCGCTGCGTGATGGAAAAATTCTGCTGACGAATACGGCTCCCTGCCAAATATTGGTGGGTTCGGGTAAAGCATTGCCGGGTACACGTATAGAAATAGTTGATCCGGCAACCCGGAAAGCCCGCACATCACTCGAAATTGGAGAGATCTGGATAGCGGGTCCCCATATTGCACGAGGTTACTGGAACCAGGAACCTCTCACCGCTGACACCTTCGCAAATCGATTATCAGGGGACATTCAACAGCCTTATTTAAGTACCGGAGACCTTGGATTTGTTCACCAAGGGGAGTTATATGTGACGGGCCGAATAAAAGACATGGTCATTATCCGTGGTAAGAATTATTACCCGCATGATATCGAGCACGCTGTTTCAGCGGCTCACCATAGTCTAGAGAATTCGGCGTGCGCGGTATTTTCGCTCCCGGACGCTGAAGACAAACTAATTATCGTTCAAGAAGTGCGAAGAGAGTGGAGAAAGAAAATCGAGGGGAACGAAATCATTTCGATCATCCGGCAGGCAGTGGTTATAAACAATGAGATTACTCCCCACGACATTGTTTTATTGATGCCAGGAAAACTACTGAAAACCAGTAGTGGTAAAGTCATGCGCAATGCAATACGTACTCAGTACATCGAAAAAAAACTCGAGCGATGGCTTGGTTAGTATCGTTCACAAATCCAGATTAATAAGGATGAATACCATGGAAGATTTCGCTGCAAGCAATCCCGACTTTGACAAGCACGTCCGAGGTGCAGTACTCAGTATGCCAGCAGCAAAGTTGCTGGGGTTTCATTATAACTACCTTAAACCCGGATATTGTGAAATCGAACAGCCAGCTCGCAAAGAACTCACTCAACATAGTGGCTACTTTCAAGGTGGTATCGTCGGAGCGTTGGCAGATTTTGCCGGGGGTTCGGCTGCTGGAACCCTGCTGCCTCCAGGCTGGATAAATATGACTACAGATTTTACTGTAAAACTAATTGCCCCTGCTGATGGTGAAAAGTTACTAGCCAGGGGGAGAGTCATCAATGCATCGAACAACACCACGGTTGCGGCGGCTGATTTGTTTGCCGTGAAACAAGGTAAGGAAACCCTCTGCGCCACCGCTCTGGTTACTATGCGAAATATTCCCTTGAAAGTATGAAATTGCTATTTGGATAGCGCCGCGAACACAGCAGAGTCCGGATGCCCAACAATGCCCCGTTGGCATTGTTGGTGGTCTTGCGTCGATACTGAATTCGTAGAAATTCGGATGCTCACTTCTGGCCCAGACCGCTGGTGGAGTGGTTGCTATGGCCGGGCGTGAGTCTGATGGTCTGCTCGACCCTGGCCTCTCTGGCGATTCGTTTGTGGGCATTGCACAAGTCCACCAAGGCGGGCGGCGGATCGACCTGGGCGGTACCCAAGGCTGGGCCTGCCGCCGGGTTCGTGCTGTCGATCATATTGGTGGTGAGCCTGCAGGCGCTGTTGTTCGGCATCAACCTGTGGATGGCATTATTGACCATCCCCTTGGCGATCTGCCTGGCTGCCGTGGCCGCCCGGGTGGTCGGCGCCACGGGCATTCCGCCCATCGGGGCCGTCGGACAATTGTCCCAGTTGAGCTTCGGCATCGTCGCACCGGGGCAGGTGCCGATCAACTTGATGAGCGCCAACACCGCCGGCGGCTCGGCCGGGCAATGCACGGACTTGATGAACGACTTCAAGGGGCTGCCTTGGATTTGGCCTTCGTCTTGCCGGCCTCGGTGTCGCTGGTCGACCCTCACAGAACGCTTCGCCATCACCGCGGCGGCGGGGTTGATTGCCGGGGAAAGCATTACCGGGGTGGGGGCGTCGTTGTGGCAGATGGTTGAGAGTTTGTGATGGTCAGGAACGACGGGCTTTGTATATCGCCTACCGACGCAAAAGCGCCAATGGGGTCGGCCGCGCCTCAGTAGGGCCTGGCAGTGTAAATAATGTGCAAAGGTCGCCCCTTGCGCTTGTTTGGGCGCAATCGCGCAGGGCTAAATGCGCCCATGAACTCAAGCGGGCCGATCCCTCGAACCCAGGGCCTGTTTGAATATGCTCGGTGGCCCATCTGCATATTGTTTGCACATTGGCTCGCTGTGCTGACCAGTGATTTGCCGGCCTTACGCCGTTGAGCGTTGTGCTCCTTGTCCCTTGCCCAGCAGAAGTTCCCAATGACCCAAACTCCGGCAGCCCGCTCACACAAGCGCCTCTTACTCGCGCTCCTGATAGCCGCAGCCATTGGCGCTGCCGTTGTCTACGTCAAGCACTCACCGTCCACCGCGCCCGGGGCTGACGCTGGCATGCCAGCCCCGGGAGGACCAGGAGGACCAGGAGGACCAGGAGGACCAGGAGGACCAGGAGGACCTGGGGGCCGTCACGGCGGGCCGGGGATGATGGACCCCAATGCGGCGGTCAGTGTTGCCGTCGGCACCGCTGGCACCGCGGATGTGCCAGTGATCCAGCAGGCGCTGGGCACGGTCATTGCCAACTACTCGGTCACCGTCACCAGCCGCGTCGACGGCGAACTCATGGCTGTGTACTTCACCGAAGGGCAATACGTAAAGAAGGGCCAGTTACTGGCGCAGATCGACCCGCGCTCTTACCAGGCCACCTTAGATCAGTACCAGGGCGACCTGGCGCAGAACCAGGCGCTGCTCAAGAGTGCGCAGTTGACCGCTGAGCGCTACAAGCGTCTGTTCGCCAAAGACTCTATCGCCAAGCAGGACCTGGACACCCAGATCGCCACTGTCGGCGAGTACGCCGGTGCGGTGAAGAGCGACCAGGCGCAGATCGATGCCGCCAAGCTCAACCTGATCTACGCCAAGATCGCTTCGCCCATTGATGGCTACGTCGGCCTGCGCCTGGTGGACCCGGGCAACATTGTGGCGTCCAGCAGCACGACCGGCATCGTCACCGTGACCCAGACCAACCCCATCGCCGTGACCTTCAGCGTGCCCCAGGCCCAGTTGGCGACCCTGCTGCCCAAGATACGCAAAGGTGAAGCGCTCAACGTGCAGGCTCTGGATCAGTTGGGTAACACGCCGCTGGCTAATGGCACGCTGAAATTCATCAGCAACGAAATTGACACCAGCACCGGGAGCATCAAGCTCAAGGCGTTGTTCGACAACCCTGACGAGAAGCTCTACCCCAACCAGTTCGTCAACGTGAAGCTGACCACCGACACCCTGCGCAACGCCGTGGTGGTGCCGTCGGCCGCCGTGCAACTGGGCGGCGAGGGTGAATTTCTGTACGTGGTCAAGGACGGCAAGGTCACCCGCCGTATCATCAAGGTCGGTCCGGTCATGGGCGACCAGACGGTGATCAGAGAGGGCGTGGTCCAAGGCGAACAGGTCGTCACCCGCGGCATTGACCATTTGCGCGAAGGCAGCAAGGTCGAGGTCGAGAAACCGGCCAGAACCGATACGGCCTCGGCTAAAACCGCGAAGCCGGTCATTGGCGACAAGACCCGATGAACCCGTCTCGGCTGTTTATCCAGCGCCCGGTCGCCACCGTGCTGCTGATGCTGGCAGTGATGCTGGCGGGCATTTTCGCCTACCGCTTGCTGTCCACCTCGGCGCTGCCGCAAGTCGACTACCCGACCATCCAGGTCAGTACGTTGTACCCGGGTGCCAGTTCCAACGTGCTGGTCTCGGCCGTCACCGCACCGCTGGAACGTCAGTTGGGGCAGATGTCGGGCCTGTCGCAAATGTACTCGACCAGTTCGGCCGGGGCCTCGGTGATTACCCTCAAGTTCTCCCTGGACCTCTCCCTGGATGTCGCCGAGCAAGAAGTGCAGGCGGCCATTAACGCCGCCGACAGCCTGCTGCCCAGCGATCTGCCGAACCCGCCGACCTATAAAAAGGTCAACCCTGCCGATACCGCCGTGCTGACCCTGGCCGCCACTTCCGACAGCCTGCCGCTGACCAGGGTGCAAGACCTGATCAACACTCGCGTGGCTCTCAAACTCTCGCAAATTTCCGGCGTGGGTATGGTCAGCCTGGCCGGCGGCCAGCAGCCAGCGGTGAAAATCGAGGCCAACCCCACCAGCCTGGCGGCCCACGGCTTGACCCTGGAAGACGTCTACAACAAGGTTAACGCCGCCAACGTCAACGGCTCCAAGGGCGGTTTCGATGGCCCTTCGCACTCCATCACCATCGACGCCAACGACCAATTGCGCGATGCGGTGGAGTACGGCGAGCTGGTGCTGGCCTACGAAAACGGTGCGGCCCTGCGCCTCAAGGACGTCGCTACCACCACCGAAGCCCCCCAGAACCAGTACCTGGCTGCCACGGCCAACGGGCAACCGGCAATCGTCATCACCGTGCAACGCCAGCCCGGCGCCAACGTTATCGAAGTGGTCGACAGCATCAAGAAAAAGCTGCCGACCCTGCAATCGGCGTTGCCTGACTCGGTCAAGCTCACCGTGATCAGCGACCGTACACAGACCATCCGCGCCTCGATCAAGGACGTGCAGATCGAGTTGCTGCTGTCCATCGGCCTGGTGGTGCTGGTGACCTTTGCCTTCCTCGGCAACTTCACCGCCACCCTGATCCCCAGCCTGGCGGTGCCGCTGTCGCTGGTGGGTACTTTCGCCGTGATTTACCTGGCCGGCTTCAGCATCAACAACCTGACGCTGATGGCGCTGACCATCGCCACCGGTTTCGTCATCGACGACGCCATCGTGGTCGTGGAGAACATTTCCCGGCACCTGGAGGAGGGCGAAGAACCGATGGCGGCGGCCCTCAAGGGCTCCCAGGAAATCGGCTTCACCATTATTTCGCTGACCTTCTCGTTGATCGCCGTGCTCATTCCGTTGCTGTTCATGGGCGACGTTGTCGGGCGGTTGTTTCGCGAGTTCGCCATCACCCTGGCGGTGGCGATCCTGGTGTCGATGATCGTTTCCCTGACCCTGACGCCGATGCTCTGCGCCCACCTCTTGCGCCACGTGCCTGAAGGCGGGCAGGGGCGCTTCGCCGCCTGGGGCGATCGCCAGTATCAGAAGGTGCTGAACGCTTACGACCGCGCCCTGGTGTGGGTGCTGGATCACCAACGCTTGACCCTGCTGGTGGCGGTCGGCACCGTGGCACTGACCGGCTTGCTCTATCTGATGGTGCCAAAGGGCTTCTTCCCGACCCAGGACACTGGCTTGATCCAGGGTTTCACTCGCGCCTCCCAAGACGTGTCATTCGCCGAAATGGGCCGCCGTCAGCAGGCGCTGCTCGACGTGGTGCTGCAGGACCCGGCCGTGGAGTCGGTGTCGTCCACCATCGGTGTCGACGGCACCAACAACGCCCTGAACAACGGCCGCCTGCAGATCGAGCTCAAGCCGTTCGAAGACCGTGACGACACCGCGACCCAGGTCATCACCCGCCTGGAGAAATCCGCCAGTGCCGTGGCCGGTATTCAGCTGAATCTGGTGGCGTCCCAGGACCTCACCGTCGACGACCAGCTGACCCCGAGCCAGTACCAGTTCACCCTGGACGACTCGGAAAGTGCCAACCTGTCGGCGCTGATACCCAAGCTGGTGAATAAGTTGCAACACCGCCCGGAAATGCGTGACGTCATCGACAACCTGCAAGACCAAGGTCTGGTGGCCTACGTCGAGCTGGACCGTGCCGCCGCCATGCGTTACGGCATCAGCGCCTCGGACGTCGATACGGCGTTGTACAACGCCTTCGGCCAGCGCTTGATTTCCACCATCTTCACCCAGTCCAACCAGTACCGCGTGGTGCTGCAGGTGCCGGGCAAGTTCCAGCAATCGCTGGCAGCCTTCGACAACATCTACCTGGCGGCGGCCACTAGCAGCACCACCGGCAATAACAGCAGCACCACGACGAGCAGTACTGGAACATCAACCGGCAGCAGCACGTCGTCGAGCACCACCAGTTCGACCAGTTCGACCAGCAGCACTAGCACAACGGCGCAGATGGTGCGCCTGACCGAGATCGCCAAGGTTGGCCAGCGCACCGGTTCGCTGTCGCTCGGCCGCTTGGACCAGTTCCCGGCCGTGACCCTGTCGTTCAACCTGGCTGACGGCTATTCCTTGGAGCAGGCGCAGCAAGCCATTAGCCAAGTCATGACCGAACTGGACGCGCCCAGCAGCATCACGCTGCGTTATCAGGGCGCAGCCGATGCCTTCCAGACCGCCACCGGCAACACCCTATGGTTGATTCTGGCGGCGGTGGTGACCATGTATATCGTGCTGGGCATGCTCTACGAGAGCTTCATCCACCCGGTGACCATCCTCTCGACGCTGCCGTCAGCGGCCATCGGTGCCTTACTGGCGCTGTTACTGACAGGCACCGAGTTCAGCCTGATCGCGTTGATCGGGGTGATTCTGTTGATCGGTATCGTCAAGAAAAACGCCATCATGATGATCGACTTTGCCCTGGAAGGTCGCCAGCACCAGCGCCTCAATGCGCGGGACGCCATCCACCGGGCGGCGTTGCTGCGGTTGCGACCGATCCTGATGACCACCCTGGCGGCGCTGTTTGGCGCCTTGCCGCTGATGCTCGCCACTGGTGCCGGTGCCGAACTGCGCCGGCCACTGGGCCTGGTGATTGTCGGCGGGCTGATGCTGAGTCAGGTACTGACGCTGTTCACCACACCGGTGATCTACCTGATGTTTGATCGCCTGTCCGAGCGCGCGAAGGCTCGTATGAACCGGGGCAGGGCGCAGGCATGAACCTTTCACGGCTGTTCATCCGTCGCCCGGTAGCGACCCTGCTGCTGAGCCTGAGCATCACCCTGGCGGGCATTCTGGGCTATACACTGCTGCCGGTGGCGCCGCTGCCCCAAGTGGATTTTCCTACCATCATGGTCAGCGCCACCCTGGCCGGGGCGAGCCCCGAGACCATGGCGGCCACGGTCGCGACGCCACTTGAGCGCAACCTGGGGCTGATCGCCGGCATCACCGAGATGACGTCAACCAGCAGCCAGGGCTCCACCACGCTGATCCTGCAATTTGAGCTGGCGCGCGATATCAATGGCGCCGCCCGTGACGTGCAGGCGGCCATCAACGCCTCACGCAGCTTGTTGCCCAGCGCCATGGCATCGCTGCCTACGTACCGCAAGGCCAACCCGTCCGAGGCGCCGGTGCTGATGCTGGCGTTGGTATCGCCGACCCGCAGCCCGGGCGAGCTGTACGACCTGGCCTACAGCAAGTTGCAGCAGAAAATCGCCCAAGTGAATGGCGTGGGTGAAGTGTCGGTGCGCGGCGGCGCCTTGCCCGCCGTACGCATTGACGTGCAGCCCAACCTGCTGAACCATGCCGGTATCTCGCTTGAGACCGTGCGCGAAGCCATCGCCAACGCCACCAAGGCCAAGCCCAAGGGCATTCTGCAGGGCGAGGGTCAGAGCTGGGTGATCGACGGCAACGACCAGATTGACAAGGCCAGCGACTACCAGGCCCTGGTCATTACCTATAAAAACGGCGCCGCCGTGCGCCTGCGCGATGTCGCCAACGTTTACGACTCGGTGGAAGACACCTTCGTGGGCGGTTACTACAACGGCCAGCCCTCGGTGACCCTGGGGGTGACCCGCCAGGCCGGCGCCAACATGCTGGAGACCATCGACAGAATCAAAGCGCTGATCCCGGAGCTACAACGCGAGATCCCCGGCGACGTGCAGTTGATCAGCGTCATCGACCGTAGCCCTACGGTGCGCTCGTCGCTGCATGACACTGAAGAAACCCTGTTGATCGCCACTTTGCTGGTGATTGCCGTGGTCTTCGTGTTCCTGCGCAACCTGCGCGCCACGTTGATTCCGGCGGTGGTGCTGCCGGTCTCGCTGATCGGCACCTGTTCGATCATGTACCTGCTGGGCTACAGCCTCGACAACTTGTCACTGATGGCGCTGATCATCTGCACCGGTTTCGTGGTGGACGACGCCATCGTCGTGCTCGAGAACATCGCTCGCTATCAGGAGCAGGGTATGCGTCCTCTGCGGGCGGCGCTGATGGGCACCCGCGAGGTCGGCTTCACGGTGCTGTCCATGACCTTGTCGCTGATCGCCGTGTTCATCCCCATTTTGCTGATGGGGGACATTGTTGGCCGGCTGTTCCGCGAATTTGCGGTGACCTTGAGCATCGCCCTGGGCTTGTCGATGCTCGTGTCCCTGAGCCTGACGCCGGTGCTGTGCGTCATGCTGTTGCGCCAGCCGGTTCACGACGCCAGGGAACCGCGCCTGTACCAGTGGATCGAAGCCGGCCTGGCGCGCTTGCAGGCGGCGTATTTGATAGCGCTAACCTGGGTCATGCGCCACCGTTTGCTGACGCTGTTCAGCCTGTTGCTGACTGTCGCTTTCAACGTCTACCTGTATGCCACTGTGCAGAAAGGCTTCTTTCCGGCCCAGGACACAGGGCTGCTGATGGGCGCCGTGCGCGCCGACCAGAACATCTCGTTCCAGGCACTCAAACCGCACCTGATGCAGATTGCCCACGACCTGGCCGCCGACCCCGACGTGGAGGCGGTGATGTCGTCCACTGGCAGCGGCCGCGCCGGCTCGCGTAACACCGCTGAATTCTTCATCCGCCTCAAGGACTACAAACAGCGCACCGGCAGTGCGGCAGCGGTGGCGAACCGGCTGACCAGGGCGAACAACAAGGTGGCGGGCATCCAGGTATTCCTGATGCCGGCTGAGGACCTTCGCGTGGGTGGCCGCAGCGCCAACGCCAGCTACCAGTTCAGCCTGCAGGCGGACGACTTGGACCAGTTGCGGTTGTGGGCGCCCAAGGTCGAGGCTGCGCTGCGTGCGTTGCCGGAATTGACTGGCATCGACTCCGACTCCCAGACAGGTGGCCAGGAACTCAAACTGCACATCGACCGCGCCGCCGCCAGCCGTTTGGGGGTGAGCGTCAGCGACATCGACAACCTGCTGAACAACGCCTATAGCCAGCGCCAAGTGGCGACTCTGTACAAGACGCTCAACCAATACCATGTCGTCATGGGCCTGGACCCGGTGTACACCAGTGACTCGACCATGCTCGATCGCATGTACGTGATCAACAGCGATAACCAGCAGGTGCCCCTGGCCGCGCTCGCTACCTTCAGCCCGGGCAACGCGCCACTGCAAGTGGCCCACCAAGGTCAATCGGCCACCACCACGATTGCCTTCAACCTGCAGGACGGGGTGTCGCTGGGACAGGCCACGGCGGCCATCAACAGCGCCGTCGACAAAGTCGGCCTGCCACGGGACATCCAGTCCGGCTTCGCCGGTACCGCCCAGGCTTACGCGTCGCTGGCGGCGAGCATGCCGTGGTTGATCGCAGCGGCGTTGCTGGCGGTGTACATCGTGCTGGGGGTGCTGTACGAGAGTTACATCCACCCGCTGACCATTCTGTCGACCTTACCCTCGGCGGGCGTGGGGGCGCTGTTGCTGCTCAATGTGATGAACATGCAGCTGACGGTGATCGCCCTGATCGGCATTCTGTTGCTGATTGGTATCGTAAAGAAGAACGCAATCATGATGATCGACTTCGCCCTGATGGCCGAGCGCGACCGTAAGCTGACGCCCGAGCAAGCCATCATTGAGGCCTGCCGCATGCGCTTCCGTCCCATCATGATGACCACCCTTGCGGCCTTTTTCGGCGCCTTGCCCCTGGCCTTGGCCAGCGGCGGCGATGCCGACTTGCGCAAGCCGCTGGGCGTGGCCATTGCCGGTGGCCTGGTGGTAAGCCAATTGCTGACGCTGTTCACCACGCCTGTGGTGTACCTCTATCTTGACCGCCTGAGCCATGCTTCTCGGCGTTTCTGGCACACGCGTATACGCCGTACTCACGTGCGCGGCTGACTGACAAGGGTTAATGAATGAACGCTCTAGTGCCTTCGCGCCTCTGTATTGCCGTGTTGCTGGCCAGCAGCCTGCTGGGCGGTTGCACGGTCGGCCCCGACTACCACAAACCGACTGCGCCGATCTCCACCACCTTCAAGGAAGCCGAAGGCTGGAAGGCGGCGAACCCCCAGGACGAGCTGCCCAAGGGGCCATGGTGGGAGCTGTACCAGGACCCGCAACTGAACACGCTGGCGGCCCAGGTGCAACTCAATAACCAGAACGTTGCGCTCTACGCTGCCCAGTACCGTAAGGCCCTGGCGCTGGTGCGTGAGTCCCGAGCCGACCAGTTACCGAGCCTGAGCGGCACGGTGGAGAATACCCGTAGCGAGTCTGCCACTGGTTCTTCGTCCAGCAGCACTACCAGTAGCGGGGTGAGCAAGGATTACTCGGCGACCCTTAGCCTGAGTTGGGAAGCAGATATCTGGGGCAAGCTGCGTCGCACCGTCGAGGAAAATCGCGCCAGCGCGCAGGTCAGCGCCGCTGACCTGGCCAACGCCACCCTGAGCGCACAGTCGTCCCTGGCTCAGGATTATTTCCAGTTGCGCATTCTCGATCAGCGTATCGCCCTGTATCGGGAGACCATTGCCGGTTACGAACGCTACCTGCAAGTCATCCAGAACAAATACGACGAGCAGATCTCCTCGCGGGCTGATTTGGCCACCGGTAAGACCCAGCTGCAGAGCGCCCAGGCTTCAATGCTCGACCTACAGTGGCAGCGCGCTCAGTACGAGCATGCCATTGCTTTGCTGATCGGCAAGGCTCCGGCAGATTTCGCGCTGGCGGCGGACCCGGCCTGGCAGTACCACGTGCCCACCGTGCCACTGGGCGTGCCCAGCCGCCTGTTGGAGCGCCGCCCGGACATCGCCGCGGCAGAACGCGACATGGCTGCCGCCAACGCCGCCGTCGGAGTGTCGACGGCCGCGTACTACCCGGATCTGACCCTGAGCGCTAGTGGCGGCTATGAGGGCTCGAGCATGAGCAACCTGTTCTCGTTGCCCAACCGCTTTTGGTCCATTGGTCCGAGCCTGACGGGCACGATCTTCGACTTTGGCGCCACCAAGGCCGAGGTGGAGCAGGCCCGCTATGCCTACGACGCCAAGGTCGCGACCTATCGTCAGACGGTATTGACAGCATTGGGTGAGGTCGAGGATTACCTGGTGGAGCTGCGTACCTTGCAGCCGGAATTGGAAGCTCGGCGTAATTCTGCGCAATCGGCCGAGGAGTCGGCGTCGGTCAGCCGCGACCAATATGAAGCCGGGGTTATCGACTACCTCGATGTCGCCACCACCCAAGCCACCAGCCTCAGTGAACGCCAGAGCTTGCTTAGCCTGGTGGCCACGCAGTTGGTGACCAGCGTCCAGCTGCAAGCAGCCCTGGGCGGCTCCTGGACCGGGGGGCACTGATCCCCGGCGGAAGGTGGGTTCCTGGAGGTCCGCTGGCAAGTCGAGGTCTGTAAAGCCCCGGTTGCAATCTGCCATTTATCGTCGTGGTAGCATCCATGCGCCCTTGGCAACGGATCGTTCTTGTCTGTGAGCGGTCCCAACGTTGAAGTATTCGTCCATAGGAGGTTTCGCATGCTCTGGAAGTCAAATCTCGCACTGCTCGCCCTGTCTGCCGCCGCCTTTTCGGCGCAGGCCCAATCCGATCGTCAAGTGGTCGAGGACATGGTGACCCGCTCGGCCAATGTCTGCCCGGGCCACAGCATCGAGCGCACCACGCCCACCGTGAAGGCGGTGCCTGTCGGCGCGTTGCGGGTCATGCTTGATCGCGGCCTGGTCATGTGTCCCGACCGGCGCCTTGATGTTGACGCGCCGGCCGTGTTCTACGGCAGAGTTGGCGTGTTCGAATGGAACCCCGAAGTGGAAGCAAGCTCGGAGGTGATCGCCAAGCAGATCGACGTCATGACCCGCAAGGACGAGTACCCACCGGACACCCTGGTGTGGGACGCCAAGGGCACCCCCCTCGAGCAGCGCACCGTGCCGGCTTTCGAACCCAAGCCGGGGGCTGCTGTGCTGTACCAGATACGGTAAGCCCTGCCGACGAGGCGCTGGGAGCAAGCGTCAGATTGATTTTCATGGTCATGGCTTCCAAGACAGTCTGGCGCGCAACGGCACAGTCGGCAGATCGGAACAGGACAAATCAAAGCGCCTACGCTGCCGTCAAACAGTGAGGATTACGCTTCCCGTCGTCCTTCCTGATTCGAGGTCGGCGTGGGCCCGTGTAGCCTCTATGAATGGATAGCGCGCGCCGATAGGCGCGGCCATACCATCCACCAGCATCTCCATTAGCTCGGCGGTCCCGGACCTATATAGCTCAGGGTCATTTGCATACAAAAGCGAGCTGGGTCGTGTCAGCGAGATCGAACGGGTAAAACCCAAATCTTCGACTCGTACAGGCGCAATTGGACCCGCAGGCTGCCCCAAGCTTGCGACAACCCCAAAGGGGCGCACGACACTCAACGAATGGAAAACCATAGCGCCGCCGATACCGTCGATTGCGAGATGGACCCCTTTTCCATCTGATAGGCGAACAGTGTCTTCGGCCCAGCTCGCATTCGTATGTAACAAGACAAAGTCGGCTCCCGCCGCTCGCGCCAATTCCACCTTTGCTGCCGAGCCGACCGTGGCAATAACGTTCGCGCCAAGCCGTTTCGCCCAACGAACGACTATCTGTCCCAGCCCGCCTGCCGCCGCGTGCACGAGAATCCAGTCGCCGCGCTTCGTTGCATGGACCTTGTTTAAAAGCATATGTGCGGTGAGTCCGCGGAGCATCGAGCTGCCAGCCGTCTCGAAGGAGAGAGTGCCAGGTATCTTGACGAGCCGGGTCTCTGGGAGAAGGCGCGATTCAGCGTACGCTCCGAGCGGTGCCCCTGCGTAGGCAACGCGGTCGCCGACCCGCAGATGGCTCACATCCTTGCCTATCTCGACGACCACGCCGGCACCCTCGAAGCCGAGCACGGTTGGCAGCGTCGCGACCGGATAAAGGCCGCTGCGAAAGTAGGTGTCGACGAAATTGACGCCAATCACCGATTGAGTAACGAGTACCTCACGTGGTCCAGGACTGCCAACCTTGACGTCAATCGGTTGCAATACATCCGGGCCCCCAACCTGCGTCATCGCTATGGCAAGACTCATAATTCTCTCCCTTTTCTTTGGTGCGCATATACACAGGTAGAAGCCTATGACCCGGACGTATATGGTGTAAATTCCGCAGATGGCCAAAGCTAATGTGAGAATTTGCACCGATGTTCGATTGGGAGAACATGCGTTATCTTTTAGCGGTGGCGAAGGCTGGAACGCTGTCCGGCGCGGCACGTGAGTTGGGCGTGGACCACGCTACAGTCGGTCGACGGGTCGCGGTGCTTGAAACTGAAATGCAAACGCCTTTAGTCGAGCGTCTGCCACGATCCTGCCGTCTGACGGCCGCAGGTGTTCTAGTTGTCGAGCAGGCACGTCGCATGGAGAGTGCGGCTTTCGATATCGCGCGGCAGGTGAAGTCCCAGCAGGTGTCGTTGAGTGGGCGCGTTACCCTAAGTGCGTCCCCTGTACTGGCAACGCATTTCATCGCACCGCGCTTGTTGGATTTCCGTCAGAAGTATCCTGAAATTCAGTTATCGATCAGCGCGCAGGCGCATCACATCTCTCTAAGTCGCGGTGAAGCGGATATCGCCATGCGTCATGTACGGCCAAGGGAACCAAGCAACGTCGCACGCCGTGTTGGAACGATGTTGTTTGATCTATATGCGAGCCGTACCTATCCCGATCTCGCCACACCAGAGCATTGGGCTTTTATTGCATACGAAAGAGAATTTGCCGATATGCCCCAGCAACAGTGGCTGCTTGGGATTGCAGATAACCGTTCTGTTGCGTGCGAACTCAGCGACATCAGCGGCCATTTGGTTGCCGCCCGTTCGGGCGTTGGAGTCTCCGGCTTGCCTTGCTTTCTGGGTGATGCAGATCCAGCGCTCGTCAAGCTGGAGCACGGCAAATCATCCTTCTCACGCGACATATGGCTGGTCATTCACCGCGATATGAAGCGCTCACCCATAGTGCGTGCCGTCATGAACTATTTTGCTGAGTCTTTCGCGAGCGACGCAGAACTCAGGCCATGAGTTTGTTGGGTGAAAGATGCGCTCGCGGTCGACGATGGCAACCTCTTTTGGCTTAGCGTAGGGGCCAAGAGCCCGCAGCGCCCAATGCCGCCATAAAGAAGCGGGTATCACTTCTTGAACAACGGCATTGTGCGTGTTGCAGGCGCCGCGTTTCACCTACTCAAAATCTGTACTTGGCGGTCATCGTGTAGCTGCGTGGATCGCCGTAGTTGTCGGTGGAGCCCCATGTGGTGTTGTAGCCGATCGAGGAGTAGTAGACGCGGTCGAAGATATTGTTGGCGTTTACTTGCAGATCGAGGTGTTTATTGACTTCGTATCCGGCCATCAAGTCGGTGACGGCGTAGCTGCCCTGTTCGATGCGATAGCTGCCATTGGTGAGCGGCACATCGTTATACATCCGACTCTGCCAGTAGACGTTACCGCCGACCCGGAGTTTTTCCAGAGGACCCTGGAGGCGATACATCGTCGAGACTTTGAACAGATGCTCAGGCGTGTCGGTCTTGAAGCGCTGATTCTCGTTGTCTGGGTTTTCGTCCTTGATGTAGTGGGCGCGGGCGTAGGTATAGCCGGCGCCGACTTGCCAGTGCTCAGTCAGTGCGCCTTGCAGTTCGATGTCCAGGCCCTGGCTGCGAACCTTGCCGGACGCCTCGTAGCAGGTCATGACGGGGCAGCCGAGCTGACTTTGTGCCAGGGTGGCGCGGTTTTTCTGGTCAATCTGGAACACGGCCAGGCTGGCGTTGAGAGCGCCGTCGAAGTACTCACCCTTGATGCCGGCTTCATAGTTTTCGCCAACGATCGGATCAATCAGTTTGCCGGAGATCTGCTTCGAGGTTTGTGGGGTGAAGATGTCGGTGTAGCTGGCGTAAACGGAGTGATGGTCGTCCAGCTTGTAAATCAGGCCGGCATAACGCGTTAGATTACGGGTGACTTTGTAGTCGCCGTCGCCAGTGCGGTCATCGTAGTCATACCAGTCGAGGCGGCCACCGAGGATCAGCGTAAGCGGATCGGCCAGGCTCAGGCGGGTGGTGAGGTAAACGGCATCCTGGGTGGTGACGTTGCGGGTTTTACCGTCCCGAACGAAGTCCGGCTTTGGCGCACCGATCGGCCACGTTGTGGTGTACGGGCTGTACTCTTTGGTGGTCGCATCGTAGGTGCGGTTGCTGGCCCCGACGACCACTTCGTGCGTGCGGCCGAAAGCTTCGATCGGGCCGCTGGTAAATGCGTCGAAAGCGGTCTGCTTATCGGTGTGATGCGATTGATAGGCCGTGGTCTCCAGCGGGCCGGCGTAACGCGACAGGTAAGTGCCGGAGAACTCGCCGTCTAGCGTTGAAAACGAGCCCGCTACATGCAGTTTCCAATCGTTATCGAAGCGGTGCTCCACTTCGCCGAACGCGGTGTCGATTTGCAGCTTCCTGTTTTCCCAATCTGTGCCTGGGTAGGTGGAGCGAGGCAGATCCAAATGGTGGCCGTCGGTTCCGATAGGCAAACCACCCCAGAAATAGTTGGTCTGCTCCTGTTGGCGGGAAAAGCCCAAGGTCGCCGTGGTGCTTTCGCTCAGGTCGGCTTCACCGATTGCGTAGAACAGACCGTGGTCGTTTTCTTCTTTATCGCGAAAGCTGTTGGCCCCCTGGTACGAACCCACCACACGTCCACGCAGCGTCCCACTCTCGTTAAGCGGACTGGAGGCATCGACCTCGCCGCGATAATTATCCCAGCTGCCGGCTGCGCCGGTGAGTGTTACTTGTTGGTCGGCCGTGGGGCGTTTGCGCACCATGTTGATTGCTGCCGAAGGGTTGCCGGCCCCGGTAACCAGGCCGGTTGCACCACGAATGATTTCGACCCGGTCGAACATCGCCAGGTTGGGTTGCACAGCTATCGAGTAAGGCTGGTAAGTGCTGGGCAACCCGTCATACATGATGTTGTCGATGTCGAAGCCGCGGGAGCTGTAAGTCTGGCGCCCCGGACCGCTCGACTGGCTGAGGAACAACCCTGGCGTAGCCTTCACGACATCGTTAATGCTGGTCATCGCCTGATCGTCCATGCGCTGACGAGTGATGACGGTCACTGCCTGAGGCGTTTCACGAATGGTCAGCGGCAGTTTGGTTGCGGTCTGCATGGGGCCAGTGGTGTAGGAGCCAGAACCTTCGGTGGTGCTGCCCAGCTGACTGGCACTGATTTCGGTTGCGCCGAGTTCCAGCGTGCTGGGCGCAGCGTTTTCTACCGGTGTTTCGGACGGTGCGTCGTCTGCCGAGGCAGGTGCGATGCCTGCTATGCAGAGGGTGAGGGCCAGCAGGTTAGGTGAAAGGTTCGAACGGCGGTGAGTGGTGTGAAATAACATCAATCTGATTCCCCAAGCGATACCAAAACAAATCAAATACGAATGATTGTAAGAATTATTATCATTAGTGTGTCAGATCGGACTATTTGAATAAAGGCGCGCGGGTCAGTTGGTTAACAAAAATTTCACATTGGTAAGGCGTCTATGCTGCCAAGGAGGCACTGGGAGAGGTCGGTGTACGACGCATCGTCGGTGGGAGATCCACGTTATGGGCGCACGGGCAGGGCGCACTGAAACAAAACATGCCTTCACGCGTCGCCACATTGAACTACGCTGATGCTCAAAACGACACCGCTCGCCTTTCAGGAATCTTTCTAAAGGAACAGACCCATGTGCGATTGGGGGCTGGCATTCGGCCGCAAGGACATCCTCAAGACCATCGACCTACAGGTCGAAGGCTACTGTACAAGCGCCGGAAGGACAGGCACGTTGCTCTATCCCGGCTCCGGTGACGATATCGCCAACCCCTTGTTTGCGGCTGCCAGCCGGATTGAAACCTTCGTGTTTGTGGACAACTGGCAGGGGCCTGGCGCGCAGGCGCCGACTTCCTCAATCGCCACTTGCCTGCGCGGCAAGCTTCCCGAAAGCTCCACCCCCGAAGAGATAGAAGCGGCAGAGCTCGCCACGGAACTGGGCATCACCATGCAGTGCCCGATGCTGGCTTACCGATTCACGTTCGGCGGATCGACCAGACGCCTTCTTTTCCTGCGAACGTCGCTAGAGGTATTTCTCTCTGGCAATGACAATTTCAAATGCCACGTTTTTTTTGTGAAAGATCTGGCGGGTACCGACTCGAGCGTGAGTTATCAGAGCGCTTTGCCGCACGTCTTCCCACAAGGATTGCTGATTTCCAATGCGCTCAACGGCTACGACGTGCCGTTCCTGCCTCTGTTCGGCCTTAGTCACTTGCTGACGTCGGCCATGGTGGGCTTTGGCGAGATGATCGTGGCGCACAAGGTTCGAGAACTGGACAGCAGCGGCCTGGTGCTTAAGCAACTACTCGTGAACGATCTGCAAAAATGCGCTGCGGCTTTTTTTACCGATAATGATGACGAGTACGATTTCACGAGTAGCAGTTACGAAGAAATCAGACCCAAGGAGGTGGAGTTGCTTGCCGTCGCGATGGGCCAAGTGCTGGATATGCTGAAAGGAATCGGGGGGATCGAACCTCAGGAACAGTTCGCGATCTGTAAGGCGTGTGTGCAGAAACAGAGTTGGGTCGGGGCCTGGAGATACGACAGCGCCAACTATGATGGCGCCTGGCAGAAGCTGAACGCAATGCGCTACACCCGGATGCTGATGAGCCGCCCGCGGCTACCTGGCGGGCGCAAACCCCCGTCGCGACCGATCTTCAAGTAGTCACCGCATCCTTTGGCATTGACGGAGATCTGTTGACTCAAAAACGCTTGGCATGCGGTCGATGGGCGGCGGTGCAGTTCCATTTGGCCAAGCCCTGACGGGTTCCCACGGATCGTTCTCGAACAGAGAATGATGTCGTGGATGCCTGTTCAATTGCATCTTCTGAACCCAGCAATGACCTAGCCAACCCCTATTTACGACGCATGCGTGGTGCTACGCCGGTCAAGTGTTCGCGCACGCATGCCCACGCAGTGTGCTGCGCGGCGCGCAGTGCCACCGTGTCGACGGTCATGATGCGCACGCTAACCCCGCAATCATTGGGTAGTGCGCTGATGCCAAGGTAGCAGGCGGGGAGGACGCACAGGGCGTTGCGCAGTATCCGTTTCAGCTCGTCGACAGGCAGGGTTTGTCCCACCAGCATAAAAGTTGCCAGCGCTTGCATATGCTCACTGACGCCTGGCAATTGTCGGCGCATGTCGCGTCCGGTCAGGGCCAGGCGATCTGCGGCCAACAGCTGTCCGCCAGGGCTGCGCACCTCAAGGTCCGCACGATAGAAGTCGAACACGCCATCGTTTCCCTGGGGCGCGTGCAGACAGAATGCATCGCAAAGCATCACCCTGGCTCCTGGATGCAGGGTCACCTTCACTTGGCTGTGCAGTTTTGCCTGGGGGAACAGAATCGTCGCCATCGGCAGGTATTCCAGCAAAGCGTCGATTTCGGCGACCAAACTGACAACCTGTCGCGCGGGTTGCTCCAGCATGCTGTGGGCGACGGTCGCGGCGCCGGTGCTGAGGTGCACCTGGCTGCCGGGTTCGGCATGCAGCTGCACATGCAGGTTTTCTCCAGCGAAAATTCCCCCTGAACAGGATTGTAGATACACCGCGGCCATGCCTGGCGGGTCATCCGGCAGCTTCAGCGTGCGCCCCAGATGAAACGGATAACCCACCTGCTGAGCGCCAATGTAACTGATGCCGGCCTGGGTCTGGCTGAAGGTAATCCGCGCCTGTGGCTGCACGGTTTCAGTCAGGGGAGGAAACAACTCTTGTGGCGCGTTCATGGTCGGTCGAACAGCACGGCGCGGCTGATGGCTTCGACGACCGCGTCGACGCCTTCGCCCGTGGCGCAATTGGTGAACAGCACCGGTTTGCCGTTGCGCGCCTCGTCGGACTCGCGACGCATCCGCAGCAGATCGACACCTACATAGGGCGCCAAATCGTATTTGTTGACCACCAACAGGTCGCAGCTCAATACCCCCGGACCGCGTTTGCGTGGGATGTCGTCGCCCCCTGCGACATCGATGACGAAGATCCAGTAGTCCACCAGGTCGAGGGAAAAGGTCGAGGCCAGGTTATCGCCACCGGACTCGATCAGCACCAGATCGAGGTTTTCGAAACGCGCTTCCAGCTCGTTCGCCATTTGCAGATTCAGGGTCGGGTCTTCGCGGATAGCCGTATGCGGGCAAGCGCCGGTTTCCACCGCACGAACCCGTTGCGGATCGATCAGGCCGCTACGCCGAACCCGCTCGGCGTCTTCGCGGGTGGCCAGGTCGTTGGTGATCACCGCCAGTTCGGTGCCGCGGGCAATGAAACGTGGAATCAGTTGCTCCAATAGTCGGGTCTTGCCAGAACCGACCGGGCCGCCGATGCCCACGCGTGCGGCGCCGGGGTGGGGTTGTAGATCGGCCACGGGCATTGCATTGAGCGGCGTGTTCATCATCGGGCTCCATCAGGCAAATAGGGGTCAGCGCAGCATGTAGCGCTGGGCCAACGGCACTTCGCTGACCGGCTCACAGGTCAGGCGCTCGCCATCGGCGTAAACATCAAAAGTCTGGGGGTCGACGCGAATTTCTGGGCAGGCGTCGTTGTGCAACATGTCGGATTTGCGCAGAGTGCGGGTACCGATGGCTGGCAGCAGGGCTTTTTTCAGGCCCAGCTTTGCAGCAGTGCCAGCCTCCACGGCCAGGCGGTTGACGAAGTTCACCGACAGCGCCTGTTTGGCCTCGCCGAACGCGCCCCATTGCGGGCGCATCACCAATGGCTCGCAGGTGTAGAGCGACGCGGCCGAGTCGCCCATCACCCCATGCACGATGAAGCCGCCTTTGACGACCAGTTCCGGCTTGATGCCGAAAAAGGCCGGCCGCCAGAAGACCAGGTCGGCGATCTTGCCCGGCTCCAGAGAACCGATATAACGGTCGATGCCGAACACCCGTGCTGCATTGATCGTGTATTTGGCGATGTAGCGCTTGATCCGCTCGTTATCACCCAGCGCGGTACTTTCCTCTGGCAGGCGGCCGCGTTGCTCCTTCATTTTCGACGCCAGTTGCCAGGTGCGACAGATCACCTCGTTGATGCGCCCCATGCCCTGGCTGTCGGAGCCCAGAATCGAGATCGCCCCGGTGTCGTGGAGAATGTCTTCGGCGGCGATGGTTTGCGGACGCACCCGTGATTCGGCGAAGGCGACGTCTTCCGGCACGTCCGGATTGAGGTGATGACAGACCATGATCATGTCCAGATGCTCGTCGAACGTGTTCACGGTGTAGGGGTTTGTCGGGTTGGTGGAGGAGGGGATGCAGTTGGATTTACCGGCCACGCTGATGATGTCCGGGGCGTGTCCTCCGCCTGCACCCTCGGTGTGATACATGTGAATGGTTCGGTCGCCAATCGCCGCCAGGGTATCTTCGAGAAACCCTGATTCATTGAGCGTGTCGGTGTGCAGTTGCACCTGGAAGTCATATTCGTCGGCGACTTTCAGGCAAGTGTCGATCACTGCCGGCATGGCGCCCCAGTCTTCGTGAATCTTCAAGCCCAGGCAGCCCCCACGCAGCTGTCCGAGCAGCGATTCGGGCTTACTGGAGTTGCCCCGTCCGAGGAAGCCAAAGTTGATCGGCCAGGCTTCGCAGGCTTGCAGCATCTTGCCCACGTTCCATTCGCCGCCGCAGTCGATACCCACGGTAATCGGGCCGAGGGAGCCGCCGATCAGCGTGGTCAACCCAGCTGCCAGCGCGTGCTCGCACAGCTGCGCCGAGTCGAAATGCACATGCACATCGATACCACCGGGGGTGACGATCATCCCTTCGGCGTCACGTACCGTGGTTGCCACGCCGCAGATCAGTTGCGGGTGCACGCCGTCCATGACCTGCGGATTGCCGGCCTTGCCGATAGCGATGATTTTGCCGTCCTTAATGCCGAGGTCGCCTTTGACGATACCGATCACCGGATCGATGATCAGCGCATTGCAGATCAACATGTCCAGCGCTCCGTCATTGCTGTCATGGCCGGGCATCAGGCCCATGCCGTCGCGCAGGGTTTTGCCCCCTCCGTGCAGGCATTCATCGCCGGGTACTGAATGGTCGAATTCGACTTCGGCCAGCAGCGAGGTGTCGCCCAGGCGCACGGCATCGCCGACGGTAGGGCCGTACATCGCGGCGTATTCCTTGCGTGTCATCGTTGCCATGGTTCAGGCCCCCTTGAAGTGTTGGGCACGTGCGCGTTCCAGGGCCGCTGCCTTGCAGGCCGGATCGTGCAGGTTGCCATTAGTCAAACCGCTGAAACCCTGGATGTCGCCGCTGCCGCCAAATTGCACCAACTGCACTTCGCGCAGTTCGCCGGGCTCGAAACGCACAGCTGTTCCCGCTGGAATATCGAGGTGCATGCCGAAGGCTATTTCGCGAGGGAAATCCAGGGCTTTGTTGACCTCGAAAAAGTGATAGTGGCTGCCGATCTGTACCGGACGATCACCCGTATTGACCGCCCGAAGTGTGGCGGTGGGGCGGCCGCTGTTCAGTTGAATATCGCCCGGTGCAACGATTATTTCTCCGGGCGTGGGCATCGTGGCCAGCGGTAACCGGCCAGGGCGGATAGGTTGATGCACCGTGACCAGTTTGGTGCCGTCCGGGAAGGTACCTTCTACCTGCAGCACTGGCAGCAACTCGGCAACGCCTGGCATGACGTCGTCGGTATTGAGGATCGTCGAGCCGAAACCGATCAGCTGCGCGACGCTGCGTCCTTCGCGAGCACCTTCGAGAATTTCGTCGGCGATCAGGGCCGAGGCTTCCGGAAAGTTCAGGCGCAGACCTTTGGCGCGCCGTTTGCGTGACAGCTCGGCGGCGGTGTACAGCGTCAGCCGCTCAAGCTCGGTAGGGGTCAGCAGCATGTTCAAGCTCCTGTGTCGGCGGCAGGCCCTGGCCCGTCGCCTTAATTGGCGAAAAGTCGAAGATCCTGAGTCTCATGGCGCATCACCGCGATCTCGGCCATGGGCGTGAAACTGCTAACGTCATTGAGTCCTGGGGGCGCATTGGCCAGCAATTCCAGCAGTAACGGCTGGATGTCAGTGAGTACCCTTTGCGCGTCGATGTGGCCCATGACACCCAGGCGAACGGCAGCGCTGACAAGTCCGGTGCACAGTCCGTGGGCGGCAGCGAGCTGACAGTGATCGCAATCCATCCCCAGGCGTTGCCAGAGCAGACCTTGCACCACGGGTAGATGACCAGGCGTTTCGCCGGCCAGCACGTAGCGTTGATACGACTCGGCGCCCGGTGTACCCAACGCAACGTGCACGTCCAGCAGCGACAGACCGATGCGGCGTGAGCCTTGGCGCAGTTCTTCGGCCAGCGTGAATGCCTCGATCTGCGAGTCAAGCTCCAGCAGCGCCTGAACGTCTTCGGCGGCGTGCCAGGCAGCGAACAAAAAAGCTCGGTCGAAACTGGCCCAGCGGTGGCGCAACTGGCCTTCGACGAATCCGCGCATCTGCACGCTGCGATCCCGATGTACCCCACGTTGACGACGCCTGACGGGTATTGCCTCGACTGCGCCCAGACGGCCATCGGCAACCAGCGTCTCCAGCCCCCAGGACCAGGCGACCGCGCCACCCGGAAAGAAGCTGTCGGCTTGTTGCAAGGCCAGCAGGCTGCTGCCCAGCACACTCATGAGCGTGAGACCTGGCCGCTCGCCAACATCGGTGCCAGGCGCTCCAGATAGTCGGCTTCGGGCCCGTTGAGTGGGATCTGCAATATGTCCCCGGCAAAGCGCACTTTCCAGTGCATGTTGCCGGCGAAGTAACCCAGTTCCAGTGCCGCGGCAGCATCACGCGGTTGCAGCTCCAGATATTGTTGATCCTGCATTTGCACAACGATGGCGCGCTGGCCGTCGAGCATCAGTACCGAGCCGTTGCGCAGTTGCTGATGGCGCTCCAGGCGAATGGCGCAATCAGTGCCGCGGTCACTGGCCAGGCGCAGGCGATGACGCTGAATGTCGCTGGCCGAAAGACTCAAAGTCTCGACCTGACCGGTGTGGTTCAAGTCATGCAGGCGGTCAGCGAGCTCAGGGTCACTGGCCTGGCCGACAATGCGGTCGAGTATCAACATGGCGTTGTCTCCTGTGAAGGATTCAGATGGTCAGGTAGCGCAGGATGCGCTCGCGGTCGACGGTCTCGCGGACCTCGCTGTGAACGAACTCGCCTTTTTCGATGATCAGGTAGCGGTCGGCCACTGCCATGGCGAACGACAGCACTTGTTCGGAGACGATCAACGAGAAACCACGCTCTTTCTTCAGCAGGTTCAGCGCCCGGGCGATGTCCTTGATGATCGACGGCTGGATGCCTTCGGTGGGTTCGTCGAGGATCAATACCTTGGGGTTGGAAACCAGCGCCCGAGCGATCGCCAGCTGTTGCTGCTGCCCGCCGGAAAGGTTGCCGCCCTTGCGCCGACGCATTTCAAATAGCACAGGAAAATACTCGTAGATGTAGTCGGGGATGGGGGCAGCCGCTACGCCCTGCATCCCGGTGAGGATGTTTTCTTCAACGCTCAGGTAAGGGAAGATCATTCGCCCCTGGGGCACGAAGCCGACCCCGGCGGCGACGCGGTCATAGCTCTTGCGTGCGGTCAGTTCTTCGCCCGCCAGTTTGATGCTGCCACTTCGCGCTGGCAGCATGCCCACCAGGCTTTTGAGCAGCGTGGTCTTGCCCATGCCGTTGCGCCCCATGATCGCCAGAGACTCGGCGGCTGCCAGATTCAGGTCGAGGTTGCGTAGCACATGGCTGTCGCCGTAGTACACGTTGAGATTATTGACGGTCAGCATGCTCAGTGCCCCAGGTAGACGTCGATGACGCGAGGATCGTTTTGCACCTGATCCATCGAGCCGTAGGCCAGGGTCTTGCCCTGATGCAGAACGGTGACCTTGTCGGCGACCGATTTAACGAATTGCATATCATGCTCGATGATCACCATGGCCCGGCCCTTGGCGATGCGCTTGAGCAGGCCGGCGGTCTTCTCCCGTTCTCCCGCGCTCATGCCTGCCACCGGCTCGTCGAGCAACAGCAGCTCGGGGCGTTGCATCAGCAGCATGCCGATCTCCAGCCACTGCTTCTGGCCATGGGACAGCAGTCCGGCCTTGAGGCCCAACTGATCGTGCAAGAAAATCATTTCGGCGGTCTGTTCGATTTCTGCCTGAAGGGCCATGTCCTTGCGGGCGAACAGGCAGTTGAAAATGCCGCGTTTGTCGGGCGATGAAATGTCCAGGTTTTCGCGCACGGTCAAGTCTTCGTAGACCGAAGGGTTTTGGAATTTGCGGCCGACGCCTGCTCGAGTGATTTGATACTCGATCATGTTGGCCAGTTGCAGATCCTTGAAACGGATACTGCCGGCGCTGGGTCGGGTCTTGCCGCAGATCATGTCGAGCAGGGTGGTCTTGCCGGCGCCGTTGGGACCGATTACCACGTGCACCTGGTTTTCCTCGACGTAGAAGTTGAGGCTGTCCACCGCTTTGAAACCGTCGAAGGAAACGGTCAGGTCCTCGACACTCAGTAACATCGCGCTCATGACTGCACCTCCTTTTTGCTCAGGCGTTGCAGTAGTCCTGCAAGACCCGACGGCAGGAACAGCACGACGCCCATGAACAGGAAGCCGATGAAGTACTGCCAGAAATTGACGAAGTTTTCCGACAGATAGGTTTTCGCCACGCCGATCAGCAATGTGCCGTACACCGCGCCGACCAGCGAAAGACGCCCGCCAAGTGCGGCGTAGATGACGATTTCGGTGGAAGGGATGATTCCCACGAGAGAGGGCGAAGCGAGGCCTACCTGCAGCGTGAACATCACCCCACCCAAAGCGGAAATCAGCGCCGCGACGGCGAAGATGAAGGCCTTGAACAGCGCTGTGTTGTATCCAGAAAAGCGCACCCGGTCTTCGCGATCGCGGATGGCGACGATCACTTTGCCCAAGCGGCTGCGCAGGATGAAACCGCACAGCGCCACGCAGGCGAGCAGTAACAGCGTGGTGATCAGATACAGAATCCACGGCGTCTGCGGAGTTTGCAGGCTCAGGCCGAAAGCGGTTTTGAAATCGGTCAGGCCGTTGACGCCTCCGGTATAGCCTTGTTGGCCGATGATCATGATCGACATGATCGCCGCCAGGGACAGGGTGATGATCGAGAAGTAGACACCGCCGACGCGCTTCTTGAAGTAGGCGTAGCTGAGCAGGAAGGCCAGCAGCGTCGGGATGATGAGGATTGCGGCGATGGTGAAGGTCGCCGACTCGAACGGTTTCCACCACCACGGCAGGGCTTCGACGCTGTTCCAGATCATGAAGTCCGGCAGGGCCGAGCCATAGAAGGCTGCCAGCGCGCTGGCGGCTTCATCGGTGGCGGTGGCTTCCAGCTTCAGGTACATCGCCATCATGTAGCTGCCCAAGCCAAAGAAGATGCCCTGGCCGAGGCTGAGAATCCCGCCATAGCCCCAGATGAGCACCATGCCCAGGGCGCAGAACGCCAGGCTCAGGTATTTACCGGCCAGCCCCAAGCGAAAGTCACCGAGGCTCAAGGGCAGCACAATCAGTAACAGGATCGACAGCCAGCTCAGGCTGTGACGTTCGATCATCGGCAACCAGCCATCGCTGAGCCAGCGCTGAACGCGGGCCGGGGCCGGCGACCGGGTCGGGGGCTTTTCAGTCATGTCATTCATCTCAGCGTCTCACTTTCGCGGCAAACAGGCCGTTGGGGCGGAAGAACAGCAACACGATCACCACCATCAGGGTGATGGCCTTGGCCATGGATCCGGTGGTCAGGTACTCCAGCGAAATCTGCGTCTGGCCGATGGCGAAGGCTGAAAGGAAAGTCCCGAGCAGACTCTCGACGCCACCGAACACCACGACGATGAAGGTATCCACCAGGTACTGCTGGCCACTCACGGGGCCGGTCGAGGCCAGCATGGTGAAGGAGCTGCCGGCGATTCCAGCCAGGCCGCAGCCCAGCGCGAACGTCACGGCATCCACGCGAGCGGTGTTGATCCCGGCAGCGCCGGCCATTGCCCGGTTCTGGGTCACGGCGCGAATGCGCAGGCCCCAGCGGCTGCGGTAGAGAAACAGGAACACGGCACCGGCGATGATGAAGGTCAGGCCGATGATGAAAATCCTGTTGAGCGGCAACTCCAATCCTTCGCTGATTTTCCAGGCGCCTTGTAGCCACTGCACGGTTGGCACGCTGACTTCCTTGGGGCCAAACACTTGACGAAACACTTGCTGCAGCACCAGTGACAGGCCCCAGGTCGCCAGCAACGTATCCAGTGGTCGGTTGTACATGAAGCGAATGAAGCAGCGTTCGAGCAGGAAACCGAAGGCAAACGTCACCACGAAGGCGACGCCGATGCCGACAATGAAATACCAGCCCATCAACTCGGGGCAATAACGCTGAAACACCAGCGAAGTGACGTAGGTCATGTACGAACCCATCGCCATCAATTCGCCGTGAGCCATGTTGATCACGCCCATCAGGCCAAAGGCGATGGTCAGTCCCATCGCCATCAGTACCAGCACCGAGAACAGCGAGAAGCCGCTGAAGACCTGCATTACCAGAATATCGAAAGTCATTTAGTCGCTACCTGTCGCTGCACATTGGCGGGCCAAGTGGAGGGGCATGTTGGTGGACAAGGGCGCGAAGCGAGTCGCGCCCGACCCTGCATTACAGTTTTGGAAATGGATTGGGTTCGATCGGTGCGGACTCGTAGATCACGTCGACCTGGCCCTGGGCGTTGATGGTGCCGATGCGCGCACGTTTCCACAGGTGGTGGTTATCCTTGTGCACCTTGATCTCGCCTTCAGGCGCATCGAGGGTCAGCTCGGAGGACGCGGCAATTACGGCTGGAACCTCGAAACTGCCGGCTTTCTCCACCGCTTTCTTCCACAGGTAAACCGCTGTATACGCGGCTGCCATCGGGTCGCCGACCACGCGCTTGTCGCCATAGCGGGCCTTGAAGGCAGCGACGAACTTCTCGTTGACCGGGTTTTTCAGGCTTTGGAAGTAGCTCATGCAGGTCAGGAAACCAGTGAGGTTTTCTGCGCCGATGCCGGTGACTTCTTCTTCGGTGACAGCCAACGCCATCAAGGTTTGGTTGCTGCTGTCGATGCCCGCAGCCTTGAGCTGTTTGTAGAACGCCACGTTGGAGCCGCCAACGATGGTCGACAGGACGATATCGGGCTTGGCCGCCCTGATTTTGTTGATCACCGAGGAGAATTCAATGCTACCCAGCGGCAGGTAATCCTCACCGACAATCGAACCGCCTTGCTTGGTCACCGAGGCCCGGGCGAGCTTGTTGGTGGTGCGCGGCCAGATGTAGTCCGAGCCCACCAGATAGACGCTCTTGCCCTTGTTGGCCATCAACCAACTGATGGCGGCCAGGGTTTGCTGCGAGGCTTCGGCGCCGGTGTAGATGATGGCCGGGGATTTTTCCAGACCTTCGTAGAAGGTCGGGTAGTAGAGCAGGCCCTTGTCACGTTCGAACACCGGCAATACGGCTTTGCGTGACGCCGATGTATAGGCGCCAAAAGTAGCAGCCACATGGTCGTTTTCCAGCAGTTTGCGGGCTTTCTCGGCGAAGGTCGGCCAGTCGCTGGCGCCATCTTCGACAATCGGTTCGATGGTCTTGCCGAGCACGCCACCGCTGGCGTTGATTTCGTCGATGGCCAGCTTTTCCGCATCCACCACTGATGCTTCGCTCATGGCCATGGTCCCGGTCAGGGAATGGATGATCCCCACTTTCACGGTGTCCGCAGCCTGTACCTGGCTGACCAGGGAAAACGGCAACAGGCTAAAGGCCCCCAGCAACAGGGCATGCTTGATCAAACGGCGCTTGTCGTTGTGCATCTCATTTCTCCCCAGGAATAAAAAAAGCCCAACGTCCCGGTTAAATCAATAATCGGGAGGTCAGGCTTCTTGTGCCGAATCTGGCGGGACTACTGTGTCCGATCCAGTCGTACGCGAGGTGTTTCCCTACCTGCCAAGGGGCGTAGGGCAAACAGCTGGCGCGATGTCTCAAGAGTGTATTTGCAAGGGTGGTGCCAATTGCCGACGCTGGCGAAATCCAGCGTTCGCAGGACACTGAAACAGTGTTCCCTGCATTAATTGCACGCTGGATCGAAGCTGCGCCGGTTTGGCGCGAGAGCAGGGCATGCGCACCAAAAGCGTGAAGATCTGGCGCAGTGGGTTTTAGCGGATTTAAGCCATGGTCGCGGGTGGATGCCTTGGCCGACTCAGTCGTCGCACGGCTGTATGGCGAGTGGCCCGTAATCTGCATGACAGCAAAGCAATACCCCCGCAGGGTCCCTTGTCACACGCCCATTTCCGGCAGGTGTGGAAGGTCCCTCGCATGACTGGCCCGACAGCGTTGTCGCGCCAGCTTCAGGCACAAGCCGCCTGAGAGCAACCGTCGAGCCGACGGCCTTTCGCTCACTGACTCTTTGCACAATTGCAGACCCTGACGGATGCCAGGCGTCTCATCTCACGTTGAACAAGGTTAATAGGCATGGTTGACCAGGCGATCCGCATAGGCGGTCTTTTTTCCGATACCGGTGTCACCGCTGCCGCCGAGGGCTCGACAATGCGCGGCGCGCAATTCGCCATTCAGCAGATTAACGCCGCAGGTGGCGTGGGGGGGCGGCTTCTGGAGTTGATCACGCGCAATCCCGATTCGACCCCTGCGTTGTATGCCATGCACATCGAGTCGCTGATTCGCGAGGAGAACCTGCGGTTTTTCTTCGGCTGCTACACCTCCGCCGCGCGCAAGGCCGCGCTGCCGATCGTGGAGCGCTATGACGCGCTGTTGCTGTATCCGGTGTATTACGAAGGTTTTGAATACTCGCGCAACATCATCTACACCGGTGCCACGCCCAACCACAACGCTGTGCCACTGGGTAATTACATGCTGGATAACTTCGGCAACCGGGTTTTGATGATCGGCTCCGAATACGTTTATCCCTACGAAACCAACCGGTTGATGAGCGATCTGCTGTACGAGCGGGGCGGCACCAAACTGGGCGAGTACTACCTGCCGCTGAAGAACGCCCGGCCGGAAGATTTCGCCAAACTCATGGTCAAGGCAAAGGAACTCAAACCCTCCTTCATCTTCTCCACCGTAGTGGGGGAGACGATGGCGCACTTGTATCAGGCCTACGCCGACGCCGGTTTTGATCCGGCCATCATGCCGATCGCCAGTCTGACCACCAGTGAAACCGACATCAAGCAGATGGGGGTTCATTTGGGGGTCGGGCACATTTCGGCAGCGACCTATTTTCAGTCGGTGGACACACCGTTCAACCGTCAGTGCATCGCCCAGTACCGCGAGCTGTTCGGGCAGGAGCAAGTCACCGACCGTTGCTGGGAGGCGGCGTATTTCCAGGTGCACTTACTGGCCAAGGCCATTGTCAGCGCAGGCAGCACCGAGGTGGACGAGGTGCGGCAGGCCATGCGTGGTCTGGAGTTCGAGGCGCCTCAGGGACGTGTGCGAGTGGATGCGCACAACCATCATACGTATCTTTTTTCCCGGATTGGCCGGGCCAACGCCGAGGGGCAGTTCGACATTCTCTATGAGAGCCAAAGCGCCCTCAAACCCGATCCCTATGCCATCGCACCGCGCTTGAATGACTGGTCGAGTTCCGCCGGGAGGCCGCTATGACCCTGCGCGCGGCAAAAAAGCGCCAACGCAACGACAGTACCGCCAGCATCAAGGACCTGCGCGACATCAGCGTGCTGGTGGTGCATCCGGACGATGACGATGGTCGCAATCTGATCGCGCAGTTGCAGCGCATCGGCTGTCAGGTGCGCGTGCAGTGGCCGATCCCGGAGCGTCTCAATACCGAGGCCGACGTCATCGTGCTGGCGGTTTCGCCGGAAAGTCTGTCGACCAACATCCCTTGGTTGCTGCATGCGAGCACGCCTCCGATCATTCCGGTGATCGCCTACGAAAACCCGATTATTGTCGAGGCGCTGGTGCAGCTCAATGCCTGTTCGGTGATCCCTTCGCCGGTGCGGTCTTTCGGCCTGCTCACGGCGCTGGCGCTGACCCTGAGTCAGTCGCGAAAGGCCCGGGAACGGGAGAAACACGTCAAGCGCCTGGAAGGCCGCATGGCGGTGATGCGCACCGTACAGCAGGCCAAAATCATCCTGATCGAAACCAAGGGAATGTCGGAAATCGACGCCTACAACGCCTTGCGCGATCAGGCGATGGCCAAACGCGAACCCGTGGAAAAGATCGCCGAGGCGCTGGTCAAAGCCCACGAGTTATTTCAACAAGCCTGTTCCTGAGTGTCGGCCCAACGGGCCTGACCCTCTTCTGCGCGGAGGTTTGCCATACGCCCTAACTCGGCAGGTATGGATCACCGCGTGGCGACCGGCGTGGACAACGGAGTCCTCCGGAGCGAGCCGCAACCTGCCCATGAGCGCAGCCGGTTCGAGTCAATGACTGCCTTATTTCGGGCAGCTCTTAACTGATATCTGGAGAACACCAATGTCCGTAAAACGCCCAAGCAAAGCCGACTTCCTGATCGCCGCCCAAGACCACGGTTATCACCTGAGCGACAGCCAGATGACGTCCTTCCTCAACCTGGCGGACGAAACCCTTGGCTCCTACGAAGCCATCGACAAGCTTTACGCCGCAACGGTGGCGCAGCAACCGCCAACCCGCGAATACAGCAAAGCGCCGGACGCCGAGAACCTGTACGGCGCCTGGTATGTGAAGACCCACATCGCCGGGGCAGCACAAGGGCCTTTGGCCGGCAGGACGGTGGTTATCAAGGATAACGTTTCCGTCGCCGGGGTGCCGATGGCCAACGGCTCTCTGAGTCTGGACGGCTATGTTCCATCAGAGGATGCCACCGTGGTCAAACGCCTGCTGGCGGCTGGGGCGACGGTGGTGGGTAAGTCGGTCTGCGAGGATCTGTGCTTTTCCGGCGCTAGTTTCACCAGCGCCAGTGGCCCGGTGAAAAACCCTTGGGACCTGACGCGTAATGCCGGCGGCTCATCCAGCGGCAGCGCGGTGCTGGTGGTGCTTGAAGAAGTAGACATGGCGATTGGCGGTGATCAGGGCGGTTCGATTCGAATGCCTTCGGCTTGGAGCGGGATCGTCGGACACAAACCCACCTACGGCCTGGTGCCTTACACGGGGGCTTTCCCCATCGAACGGACCATCGACCATGTCGGCCCGATGGCCAACAACGTGCGCGATGTGGCACTCATGCTCGATGTCATCGCTGGTGCCGATGGCCTTGATTCGCGGCAGAAAAACCCTTTGGCAGTCGCTTGCGTTGCGACCCTGGATCAAGGCGTGGCGGGTCTGAGAATCGGTCTGCTGCGCGAAGGTTTTGCGATCCCCGGTGTCTCCGAAGAGCAAGTGGATGCGATGGTCAAGGCGGCAGTCGCGCAATTGGAAAGTCTCGGCGCCACGGTGGGCGAAGCCAGCGCGCCATGGCATTCGGGTGTAGCGCTGGACATGTGGAACGTAATTGCCACCGATGGCGCGGCGTATCAGATGCTGCAGGGCAACGGCTATGGCATGAACGTCGACGGTTATTACGACCCGGCCATCATGAGCTACTTCGGTACCAAGCGCCGCGAGCACGCCGATGCATTGTCCAGCAGCGTCAAGGCTGTGGCGTTGACGGGCCATTACAGCCTGAAAAACCTGCACGGCGCTTACTACGCCAAGGCACGGATGCTGGTGCCGGAGCTGACGCGTCAATACGACGAGGCCTTCAAGGATTTCGACGTGCTGGTGATGCCGACCATGCCGTTCGTGGCGACGAAGCTGACCCCGGCGGACGCGCCCATCGAGGAGTACGTCCACAGCGCGCTGAACATGCTCACCAATACCGCACCGTTCGACCTCACGGGACACCCGGCAACCTCGATTCCGGCGGGTCTGGCCGACGGCTTGCCGGTGGCGATGATGATTGTCGCGCCGCGTTTCCAGGATGCCTTGGCGCTGCGGGTGGCCCAGGCCTATGAGCAGGCTCGTGGTGCATTCCCTAAACCGCCGCGGGTTTGAAGGAATCCTTTCGGGGCGCTGGCGACTTGATCGTCGGCGCCTTGCCTTCATCAGAATCAAGGAGCGTTCCATGCTGTTGACTCGATCTATACGGCTGTCTCTTGGCGTGGTGTTGTGTGTGCTGCCGGTATTGGCATTTGCCCATCCCGGGCATGACGGGTCGGGGTTGTTGGCCGGTGTGGCCCATCCTCTGACGGGAGTCGATCACCTGCTGGCGATGTTTGCGGTAGGGCTTTGGGCTGCTCAGCAAAAGGGCAGTGCGCGTTGGATGCTGCCAATGACCTTCGTCGGTTGCATGTTGCTGGGTGGACTGTTGGGTTTCGATGGGTTTGCCGTGCCCTATTTGGAAACCAGCATTGCTGCTTCTGTGCTCGCGTTTGGCTTGTTGATAGCTGTCGTGGCACGTCCGCCCGTGGCCTTGTCCATCGCGATCACCGGACTGTTCGGCCTGGCTCATGGTATCGCCCATGGCCTTGAGTTACCGGAAATGAGCAGCCCGGCGGGTTATGCCATCGGATTCGTTGCCGCCACGTCGGCTCTTCATGCGGCAGGCTATGCGCTGGCGCGTTGGGCACCAAGGGGGGCTGCATGGCTGATTCGTGTTGTCGGCCTTGCCTCGGCGGGAGCGGGTATTGTGTTGCTGGCAGGATGAGCCACCCGAGGGAAGCGCGGCGGCTGCCAAGCTTAAGGATTTGCTCGGCAGCGGTTGAGCTGCGTGCCTGTTCTACTGTCTGAAAAAGTCGTTGGGCAGCTTCAACGAGAACCCATAGACTTCAGCTGATCATCGATTAAATCGCTCGACCAATGAGTACTGGGTCGACGCGGTTTTGGCCAATTCTTTGCTCAGGTTCGTAGATTGGTGGGCCTGTTCCGACGTTTGATCGGCCAGGTGAGCGATGGTGACGATGTTGCGGCTGATCTCCTCGGCGACGGCGGTTTGCTCTTCAGTGGCGGCAGCAATCTGGGTGGTCATGTTGGTGATGTGAGAGACCGCTTCGCTGATGCCCACCAAGGCCTTATCGGCCTCAAGTACCCAGGCTACGCCTTCTTCAGCCTGACGGTAGCCGCTCTCCATGCTTTGCACGGCGTTGTTGGACGATGCCTGGAGCTTGGTGATCAGCGTATGAATCTGAGTGGTGGATTGCGAGGTGCGTTGTGCCAGTTGACGAACCTCATCGGCTACCACGGCGAAGCCCCGGCCCATGTCGCCGGCGCGCGCTGCTTCAATGGCGGCATTGAGTGCGAGCAAGTTGGTCTGGTCGGCGATGCCTTTGATCACGTCAACGACGGTGCCGATTTCGTTGCTGTCCTTGGCCAGTTGCGCAACCGTCTGACCTGTCTCCCCGACGACGGCGGAAAGGCGTTCAATGGATTCGCGGGTGTCTCGGGCCACATCGCGACCACGCCCGGTCAGCAAATTGGCTTGCTGAGTGGCATCTGCGGTGCGCTGGACATGGCTGGCGACTTCTTGAGTGGTTGCGGCCATCTGGTTGACCGCAGCCGATACCTGCTCGGTTTCGACGCGCTGGCGATCAAGACCTTTTGAACTCTCAGTGGCCAACAGGTCGGATTGTCTGGCCAGTGCGCTGAGTTGTTCGGCAGTATCCTGCAGGCGCGTCAGGCAAGTCTTGAGACGTGCGTTCTGGCTGAGGAAGGCGGTCTCCAGGCGAGCCTGGGGGCCGCTTTCATCGCTGTACATCTGCGCGATCAATGAATCAGAAGTCGAGGGTTCAACCTGTTGCAACAAGCGCAGGGCTCCTTGATTTCGCCAGCGCGAGGAAAGCAGGCCGATAGACGCGGCTACACCTACGGTCACTGCAACTGCCAACGGCGTGCTCAAGAACAGTCCGCTCACGGTGCCCGTCAGCCCCATTGCGAGGTAAGGCAGGCCATTCACCAGGGCCGGTTGCCAGGTGTCCCGGCGGGGAATGGCCGGTTTTCCCTGACTGATGCGCTTATAGAGGGATTCAGCCCGGCGGATCTGATCCGCCGTCGGTTTGACTCTGACCGACTCAAAGCCAACGACCTGGTTACCTTCATATATCGCTGTGACGTACGCATTGACCCAATAATGATCGCCGTTTCTGGAGCGGTTCTTGACGATACCCATCCACGGTTGGCCCTGCTTGAGCGCAGCCCACATATGGGCAAAAACAGCCGGGGGCACGTCGGGATGGCGAACGATGTTTTGCGGAGCGCCAATCAGATCGGCTTTATCAAAGCCGCTGATCTCAACGAAGGCGTCATTGCAATAAGTGATCACGCCTCGGGCATCTGTTGTAGAGATGAGTTTTTGCTGAGGAGCGAGTGCAATCTCGCGCTGTGTGACGGGTTGATTATTTCTCATTTGTCTCGCTCCCGGGTTTCTATCAGTAGTCCATCGGCCGCGATTGGAAAAAGTTAATACCTATTGTTAGAAGTACTTTTAATAACAACCGGTTAACAGAACTGACCGGCAAGCATTTCCCGTACGGCGCCCACCAGCTGAGATTCGCCAGGACGAGGGGGTAACAGACTGAACTCAACATCCGGCAATGCCGGTAAAAGGGACGCTGAGCGGCAGACCTCTGCCCCCATCGGTACAGCGGATGCATTCAAACAAGCCACGCCCAGCCCGGCCATCAGGGCTGATTGCAGCCCCGCAACGCCGGACGCGGAATGAGCAACCACATAAGGCACGTCGTGGGCCTCCAGCGTCTCTCTGGTGAAGCGTTGCAGGCTGCATCCCTGGGGCAGGACCAAAAGTGGCAGTGGGGAGTTTTCCTCTTTCTCAGGCTCGAACCCCATGACCGAGACCCAATGCAACGCCTCTCGTCGAACCGGTATGCCCTTGCAAAGGCTGCGCCCGTCGAGAATTCGCATTGAAAGGCCGATATCGAAATCGCCTGAATCCGCGCCACTTTCGATTTGCATACTCTTGCGCACCGACACATGCAGGCGAAGGCGTGGGTAGCGCATGCGCAGTTTCTTCAGCAGCTCGGCAATCGAGCTCGGCAGAAAGTAGTCGGTAATGGCGAGTCGCAACTCACCGGTAAAGGTCACGCCGCGCACGTCTTCAAGCGCGCGATCACTCAAGGCCAGCATTTCGTGTGCATGCACTAATAAGCGTTCGCCAGCCGGCGTTGGCCACACGCCTTTTTTCCCGCGCTCCAACAACGTCACCCCGGCGAAGGCCTCCAGTTTGCGCAGTTGCTCGCTTAATGCCGATTGTGAACGGCACACTTTGGGCGCGGCTGCTGAAAGGCTGCCCGACTCCATAGCAACCACGAAGGACTGCAACAGCTCAAGGTCGAAGGGGCGCATGTTTATCCTGCTGTTTTTCCGATAGATGTAATCGTATCTTCCGGCTTTTCAGGACTTAATCAACTTCCTAATCTGAACCAGACATCTACGTTCTGCAAAGGAATCCAACATGCCGGGTATCACCCTCAAAATTTCTGGCCCGCCGGACACGGCGCTCGTCCAGAGCATCGTCCCTCAGCTCACCGCACTCACCTGTGATGTACTGGAAAAACGCCCTGACCAAACCATGGTCATGGTGCAGTTCGTACCCCATGAGTTGTGGTTCATCAACAGCCGCTCGCTGTCAGAGCTGGGTCGCAACTCGTTTCGCCTGGAAGTCACCATCACTGATGAGACGAATACCAAAGCGCAGAAAGCGCGCTTCCAGCATGAGGCTTTCGCGCTATTGGCCGAGGAAATCGGCAATCTGCATCCACACTCAAACATCCATGTCATCGATTGCAGGGCCAGCGCGTATGGCTATGGCGGTCTGAGCCAGGAATTCAAGCTTCACCATCCCTGATAGCGTGCGGACTGGGCTGACCCAGTCCGCTTTGCAGTGAGTTTTTACACGCGGTCTATTCCTGGGACTACAGGTGCGGCCACTCTGGCCGGTGCCGTTTCCCGTAGGCAGGTCGCGACCAACAACCCCACCAGCACCGCACCGAGTGCCAGGTACAGGGTGTTTTCGATGCCGTGATGCTGTGCGATGTAACCCGCGATAGCGGGAGCGACACCGCCGCCAAAAATCTCACCGATGCCCACCACCAACCCGGTAGCTGTCGACGTCAGAGCGCCTGGAACGGATTCACTGGTGAGTGGCCCGACCGTCATGCAAATCATGCTGAAGTTGAAAAAAATCGTCAGAAACAGCAGTGCGAACAACTTTATCGGTTCGGCGCCGGTACCTATCAGCAACCAAAGAAACACGCCGGTGGCGACGAACGATATGAGCACCACAGGTTTACGACCGATACGGTCTGACACGGCAGGCATGATCAATTGCCCGAGAAAACCACCCAGTCCGATAGCCGACATGACGAAGCCCATCTGCTGCACTTCAAGGTGCAAATGGTCCATCAGGTAGTTGGGCATCATCACGCTGATCACGAACAGGCAGGTCAGCATGCAGAACATTCCGACGATGTTCAGCAGTACGTTGCGATAGCGCAAGGCATCCAGCCAGCGTGGGTGATCCACTGCAGTATGGGTTTCGGTTTTTTCCGGCGTGACTTCGCGCGTTTCCCGTAGATAACGGTACATCGCCAATGCCAGCAAGAAGCCTGGCAGCGAAACGATGACGAACACCCAGCGCCACGATGGCACGACGAGCAACAGTTGTGTGGCGAGAATGGGCGCAAGGCCAAGCCCCAGGATGGGGAAAAACGCCTGCTGGATGCCAATGTTCATGCCCCGGCGACGCGGATGAGACGACTCGGCGGTAGCCGCCAGCGCGGTTGGCGTGAAGGCGCCTTCGGAGATGCCCATAATCGCCCGGATCAACATTAACCCACCAATGCCGGTCGCCAGACCGGAAAGGCCTGCAAGCAGTGAGAACACCAGCACCGCTGGAATCAGCACTTTGCGTCGACCGATTCGATCGGAAAGCCTGCCCATGAAGATTGAAGAGATCCCCCAGGCCAAGCCCAGGATCGCCGTCACGTTGCCCAGGTCCTGATAATTCAAGCCGAGGTCTTTCATCATCACCGGGAACAGCGGCAGGATGATGAAGCGGTCCAGGCCCACCAGCCCGAAGCCCAGGGCCAGCAGGGATACGGCTTTAAACTCGTAGCGCACATCCCACGCGTGGTTATTGTTATTCATGGTTGTTACTCGGATGGAGTTTAGGTGTGACGACCGTAGGAGTACCCGGCCGCCTGGGGTTTTAGAAATAGACCAACGCTTCAACCAGGCCGGTCAACTGCGTGCGGTCACGACCGGAACCGAACGGGTGATCGTCGGCATTGCCATCGAACGCGTCGTAGCGCACTTCAGGACGTAGCGAGATGTACTTGTTCAGGTCGTACCGCAGGCCGACAGTGAGGGCGTTGAAGTTGCCGCGAGCGGTGGACGTCGGCAGCAAAATGAAACCATCGGGGTCGGCGAAATGTTCGGCCCGCACTGAGTAGGCAAGGTCCGGGCGCTGCTGATAGGTGAGCACTGCGTTGGCCCCCCACCAATGAGCCCCGTCGAAACCAGGGCCGTTGATGACGTCGACAGTCGTGGCTTTGCCATCCCCGTCCTGGTGGCCGTAGACGACTTCTGCGCCCATCGACCAGTTCGAGTCGAAGCGATGCCAGCCGTTGAGTGAGTGCTGTTGTTTGAACTGGTTGTTTGGCGATACCAGGCGCGAGGTCGGTGACTGCACGTCGCTGTAGCTGTCGTTTTGTTCATCGCCGAGGATAAATTCATAGTCGATCCAGGTCTGCATATCTGCGGTACGCCAACGCAAAGCGCCTATCAGTGACTTCTTGTCGTTGTTGTCCCGTAGATTGTTCCAGCCTTGAACCAGCCCCATTTCCGTGCCCAGAATCGATGATTCGCCGTTGTACAACCGTGTACCCAGCAAGCCCCCGGCCACGGTGCCGGGCTCGCTGACAAAGGCGTAGGTCTTGCTGGCAAAGGTGTTGCGCGCGGCTCGGACGTTGGGTGGGATCTCGTAACCGATCGCCGGGCCGAACACCCCGGCCATGGCCGTCACTCCAGGGCCGTAGGGCAAGTAGGCCATCGCGGCGATATTGGGAACAGCAAGGAATTTCTGTTTGTTGCGCTTAGCCTTGGTCGAATCATCATCGCCCGGTGAATTGACGCCCCAATGCGCGTCCCAACCTTGGGTGCCGGCGAATTGAGCGTTACGGCCGTAGTTCATTTCGAAGGTGAAACCGAAGGATGCTTCGCTCGGCGCAGGGCCGGGCAGCGGCGTGACACGTGGCACCATGTCACCCTTGAGGGCCTTGTCGACGAACAGGTGCAGGCCGCCCCATTCCAAGCCTTCATCCGCTAGCCCCACCAGCGGCAAATTGCTCAAACCGTCTTGGCGCTCATCGTGTGTTGATCGATTGTTACGAGAGTATCCAATGTCGAACAGACCGGAGACCTGAATCCCGTAATCCTTCTCCAGCGTGTCACCAAACAGGCTACGAAACAGCGAGCCTTCACCCGTTTCAGGGGGCTCGGCGGCGTGGGTATTGAGCGTTGCGAAGGCGGCCAAAACCGCACCAAGCGTTTTCACTTTGATGTTTTTCATGATCTGTCTCTTGTTATTGTTGGCAGATTTCTAACGGCGGGGCGTCCGTGCCCTCATGCCTCCAGCGTCAAGCGCGGCAAGTCTTAGCGCTGTCGGTGGCGAGGTTTTGGTGGTGGCTTTTTTGTAGCTGCTCGCGCAGTGAATTGAGCAGTTTGGGCAGGGCAGACAGCTCTGCGACTGCGCCATAGCAGTAATAATCGGGTCGCACGATGAGCGCTTTGAGACCGGCCTCAGACATGAACTGCAAGTATTTACCGGAGACGTCTCGGTAAATGCCCTTGGCGCGGTCCGCCGATTCTGCGAGTCGAACGACTTTAAAGTCGAAGTCGTGGAGGAACGCCAATTGCTCAGGGGCGAGCACTGCCATAGGGTCCTGATCGCCTATCACCACCAAGTGGAAGCCGCGCCCGATGACATCGTCGTAGCGACTGACCTTGCCATCCATTTCGATCGACCCGTGGACCCCGAGCATGCCGCGTATTGGGCCATCCTTCTGCAGTAGACCATCGGTTAAACCCGGGAACGGTGGCACTGGCGCAACGTTGCCGCTCAAGTACGCTGCGTCGCGCTCGGCCGCCTTGACTGGATCGGACACGCAGACGACTTTGCCCATGGCCATGGATGCTTCGATCACGGCGCGGATCTGCGGTTTGCGCTCCGGTGTGTAGCTGTCCAACAAGGAGTCGTCAGCTAAACCGCGCAACAGCAAATCCAGGCGCCAGGACAAATTCCATGCATCCCGTATCCCCGAGCACATGCCTTGCCCCATGAACGGTGGCATCACATGGGCCGCATCACCGGCCAACATCACTCGACCGCAGTGCCAGTTCGAGGCAATGCGCGAGCGGAACTGATAGACCGCGTGGCGCACCAGGTCAGCGGTGTCTGGCGTGACCCAGCGCGACAGCAGTGACCAGACCTTGTCGGTGTCCTGCAAGTCTTCGATGGTTTCGTGAGGCAGGCGCATGAATTCCCAGCGGCGATAACCGGGGCCACCAGGAACCATGGTGGTGGGGCGCTTGGGGTTGCACCACTGACCGATGTCCGGCACATCCAGTTGCACACCGGGTTTAGGCTGCAAATCGACCACCAGCCAGTCTTCCTGAAAGCCCAAATCCTGCCACTCAACGCCCAACGACCGGCGCACGAAACTGTTGGCGCCGTCGGCTCCGATCACGTAGCGAGCGCGGACACTTTGCTGCTCTTGACCGAGTGAGAACTTGCCGTCTTCGCGAATGACCCGATTGAGGACCATGTCACAACCATCGGCATCCTGATTCAGTGCTGTAGCTTCCCAGCCCTGATGGATCTGCACGTTCCCAATGCTTTTTGCCTTGCGGTCCAGGGCCGCTTCCAATAACGGCTGGTTGAACAGATAACCGAACGGTCCATCGCTGATGGATTCAGCCGACCAATCGATCTCTACCAGGACTTTCCAGTCCGCGTTGAACCACTGGTAGCGTGCCGATGGCTGGGAGATTTTCGCGAGTTCTTCGCCAAGGCCCATGGCGAGAAATATTCGGCGAATCTCATGATCGTAAAATACTGCACGTGGGAGCAGGTAAAGCTGTGGCCAGCGTTCGAACACGGCGACCGAGTACCCCATCTGGCCTAACAGAATGGCCAGGGTCTGGCCTACAGGACCGTAACCGGCGATGGCTACATCGACTGTGGTTTGCTGATTCATGATCTGTGCCTCGTGTACTTCGCAATGATTTCCGGGCATAGCCGGGCCTGTTGCGCAAGACAGGAGGCTCGCGCAGTTCAGGCGTCTTCAGGTTGTTTAAACACTCTGCGGCTGTGCACCTCAGGCGGGGGCAGGGGTATCCGCTTCGGTATTGAAAATGAAGTTGCTCGGCACGTCCGGGCCCCATAGGTACAGAGAATTTTCTGTCGGGTAATCGCCGGCCGGCCATTGGCTGCCTTCGCAAATGTAATCTATGTCTGCCGAGTATTCGCAGAACGAACCCCACGGATCCTGTACGTAGTGGAAGTAGTTGGAGCCCAGGCAGTGACGGCCGATACCCCAGCCTTTTGCGTGTCCCGCCGCGGCCATTTGCGAAGCACCCGTGCCGACTTCATCGATGCTGTCGACTTCCCATGCGGCGTGATGCCAGCCCTTGGCGCTGCTCTTGGCGAACGCCACCAGATGATGGTCGCAACCGTGGGGAGCGTGACTGAAGGCGATAAGATCCAACGACTTGTCGGAGAGCTTCAGGCCCAGGGCCTGTCCGTAAAAATCCAATGCACCCAGTACGTCTGGGGTGAACAACATGACATGTGATAGGCGACGAGGGTGCACCTTCGCCATGGCATCGCGGGTCGTCGCACCGCGGCTGTCGGGCGCAGTAGTGCTTTTGTGAGAAGCTGATTTTTGGTCGGGCATGGTTTTATCGCCGACCTTTACCTGCAGTAGGTTGCCGTCCGGGTCGCGGAACCAGATTCCGGCTTCGGGACGGTCTTCAAAACGTCCCCCCGCGGCTTCGATCTGCTGGCGCAAGGCTGCGTAATCCTGCTCGTAGCAGTTAAAACTCAGATAAGCGAGCGACTTGGAGGCGGCAGGGAAGACTTTGGCCCAGACATGGCCGTCGGTTGCTCGCAAGAGGAGCTGATTAGGTTCACGTTGAACGTCAAGGCCAAAACTGTCGAAAAACTGCCAGGCTTCGTCCAGGGACGGAACGTTCAGCGCGTAATGATCGATTGAATGCACACCATGCGACACGCTCATGATTGCCACCATTTGATTATTTTTGTTGTGGTGACGCAGGGGCGGGGGCGGCCCTGCGTCGAGTTGAAGCCTGTTCGTTATCAGACTTCGTCGACAACCGGGTTGACCAGTTTGCCGATGCCCTCGATCGACACTTCGACCACA
Source organism: Pseudomonas sp. LBUM1664 (assembly GCF_059695895.1). NCBI lineage: Bacteria > Pseudomonadati > Pseudomonadota > Gammaproteobacteria > Pseudomonadales > Pseudomonadaceae > Pseudomonas > Pseudomonas sp. LBUM1664. The sequence continues at coordinate 2,345,801 of NZ_CP166791.1, forward strand.
TCACCCGCTTTCAGATAGACCTTTGGATTCATGCCAAAACCCACGCCGGCCGGGGTACCGCTGACAATTACGTCCCCGGCTTCCAGCGTCACGGCTTCACTCAGCGTAGAAATAATAGTCGCCACGTCGAACAGCATGTCGTTGGTGTTGGCCGATTGGACGACCTTGCCGTTCACACGCGTCTCAAGCAGCAAACCTTTACCTCCCGCTGGCAACTCATCTGCCGTCACGAGGACCGGACCAAACGCGCCGGTATTATCGAAGTTTTTGCCGACGGTCCATTGGGGCGAGATGAATTGGTAGTCACGTACCGAACCTTCGTTGAACAGCGCGTAACCGGCGACGTGATTGAGTGCATCCTCCTTCTTGATGTGACGGCCACCGCTTTTCAAAACCACCGCCATTTCACCCTCATAGTCGAGGGTGTCGGAGATGCGTGGACGAATCAGCGGTTTGTTATGGGCCGTCAGGCTCGAGTTAAAGCGGGGGAACAGGGTCGGGTAGCTCGGCTGAGCGTAAGGGGACTCTTTGGTGTGGTCGGCATAGTTCAAACCCACACAGACAATTTTGGTCGGACGCTGCATGAGCGGCAGGTAAGCATTTTCGTCGATGGTTACCAACTCACCTTTGGCGTCGGCACCGTAAGTGGTCAGGTCGACGCCTCGTGCCAGCAGCGACTCAAGAGATTCACAACCCAGTACGCGCACGCCTTCGGCATTGACGACACCCAGGACAGGTTGACCTTGATTGAGGAAGTGGACGTAACGCATGGCAGGTTTCTCTTGTTGGTTTGAATGAGCGTCGGCAGTGAAGGGGGATTACCGACTGCGTGACCCCAAAGCTAAAGTCAAAAAAATATGCCGTCAACAGAAAAATATATATTTTTGTGAATGTGAGAAATTATCCATTCTGTGTATGATTCGTGCAGATAAGCAAAAAATGGAGTTGAACGTGAATTCCCCACTGATTAACTGGCAACCGGCCGAACCCACTGAAAAGCGCACCATGGCCTCGCAGCTGGAAGCCCGGATTCGCCAGGACATCATCAATGGCCAATTGGCCCCAGGCAGTCGACTGCGCCTTAAGGAGTTGGCTGAAGCCTACGAGGTGGGGGTGATTCCTTTGCGCGAAGCGTTGTCGCGCTTGGCTAGCAGTGGCTTTGTCTGCGCGGCCGATCAGAAAGGTTTTAGCGTCGGCCGGATCTCTGCAGCAGAAATCGCCGACATCACTGCCGCTCGATTGCACATTGAATGCAAGGCGTTGGCCGATTCAATTCGCCAGGGCGATGTAGAGTGGGAGAGCCGCGTCCTTGCCGCGCACCACCGGATGGATCGCCTGACCATTGTCGAAGGACCTGAGCGGCTGCTAAAACCGGAATGGGAAAATGCTCACGAGGTGTTCCATCAGGCGCTGATCTCCAGCTGCCATTCTCCAACACTGCTGCGCCTGTGCTCGTCCCTGCGCGACCAGACCTCGCGCTATCGGTTTCTATCGATGCACTACGTTGAAAGTGCCGTACGTGATGTGCCCCACGAACACCGTCAATTGATGGATGCAGCGCTGGCGAAAGACATCGACCTGGCGTGCGAGTTGCTCTCGAACCACTATCAAATCACGACCGATTCAGTGCTCAAGCACGCATTGTTGGGCTAGTTTCGACGGTCTTCTCGACCAAAGGCTCGGATCCATTTTCATCGAACATTCGAACCGCCCGGTGCAGATCCGCATGCCGGGTATGGTAGGGGAGCGGCCTATGAAGGTCGTCCCCTATGCCCTTGTTCCCCGGCTTAAAACGTCTGCCCCATGGAGAACTGGAACACCTGTGTATCCGCGTTATCAGGCGTTCGAACCGGAAGTGCCAGGTTGAAGCTCAAGGGGCCCAGCGGGCTGTACCAAGTAACGCCAACGCCCACGGAACTGGCCATCTGGGCGAGATCGATCCCATCGCAGTCCTGGGTGGTGCTCAGGTAACACTTGTTGGAGTAGACGCTGCCGACGTCCCAGAACACCGAGGTGCGCAAGGATTTATTGTCTTTGATGAACGGCATCGGGAACAGGTATTCCACACCCCCGGTGATGAGGATGTTGCCGCCCAGTGATTCGGTGTCCCGATCGGAATAATACTTCTGTCCTTCACTGGCATAGTTACCTGTGGCCGGGGTGCTGTGCGGGCCAAGGGTGCCGCTTTCAAAGCCGCGTACCGAACCCTCGCCACCGGCGGTGTAGTTCTCATAGAACGGCAGGCCGTCCGTTGAACCGTAGCTGTTGCCATAGCCGAGCTTGGTATGGAACCGCAGTGAGGTGGTGTCGGTCACTGGCAGGAAGGTTTGCCCCGTGTAATCGAGTTTGTAGAAGCTCAGGTCACTGCCGGGGACCGTCATCATCAGGTTCAGGTTTTGCGAGTGCCCGCGGGTGGCCAGCACGCCGCGGTTCAGGGTCGATTCCGACCAACCGATATTGGCCTTGAGGTTGGTGAACTCGCTGCCCTCGCGTTGGATGAAATCGTAGATCTCATCGGCGCTGTAGGTGCCTGCTTCGATGCTGTCATGTTGCACCGTCACGCCGAAGCTCAGCCGTGAGGTTTCATTGATCGGGTAGCCGATTGTGGTGCCGGCGCCGTAGCTGTTGATGGAATAGTACGAGTTATCGTCATCGTAATAATCGTTGTAGTCGGTGGCGCTGTAGAACGCGTTATAGCCCAGGCTTACGCCGTCCGGCGTAAAGTAGGGGTCGGTAAAACCGATGTTGTACTTGCTTTGGTAAGACGAGCGGGTAAGGCCCAGGCTGGCGGTATCGCCGGTGCCCAGGAAGTTGTTCTGGGTGATCGAACCCCCGAGGATCAGGCCGGAGCTCTGGGAGAAGCCGATGCTGGCAGTAATCGAGCCGGACGGCTGTTCTTCAACGCTGTAGTTCACATCGACCTGGTCATCGACACCCGCTACCGCTGGCGTTTCAACGTTGACCTCCTTGAAGTAGCCCAAGCGTTCCAGGCGGGTCTTGGATTGGTCGATCAGGTAGGTCGATGCCCAACCACCTTCCCACTGACGCATTTCACGGCGCAGTACCTTGTCGTCGGTCTTGGTGTTGCCCCGGAAATTGAGGCGGTTGACGTAGGCACGCTTGCCCGGATCCACGGCGAAGGTGATATCGACGGTGTGGTCTGCATTGTTCGGGATCGGCACGGCGCTGATGTTGGCGAAGGTGTAACCCTCGTTACCGAGGCGACGGGTGATCAGGTCCGAGGTGGTGGTCATCAGCTTGCGCGAGAACACCTGGCCTTTTTGAACCAGCAACAGCGACCTGACCTGGTCTTCAGGCACTTTCAGGTCACCACTGAGCTTGACGTCACGAACGGTGTACTTCTCGCCTTCGTTGACGTTGACAGTGATGAAGACGTGTTTCTTGTCCGGGGTGATGGACACCTGGGTCGATGTGATGTCCATGTTGATGTAACCGCGATCCAGGTAATAGGAACGCAGGCGCTCCAGGTCACCGGAGAGCTTTTCACGGGCGTACTTGTCGTCGTTCCTGAAGAACGACAGCCAGTTGCTGGTCTTGAGGGTGAATTGGTCGGTCAATTCTTCTGTGGTGAAGACGGTATTGCCCACCACGTTGATGTGCTGGATCGCGGCTACAGAGCCTTCGTCTATCTTGATTTTCACGGTCACACGATTGCGCGGTTGTGCAATCACTTCGGTATCGACCGCGGCCGAGTAGCGACCCTGCCCAACATACTGCCGTTGCAGCTCGTTGCGAACCCCTTCGAGAGTGGCGCGCTGGAAGATTTCGCCTTCGGACAGCCCGGATTGCTTGAGACCTTTCATCAGGTCTTCGGTGGAGATCGCCTTGTTGCCTTCGATCTCGATGCTGGCGATCGACGGACGTTCGACGACCTTGATGATCAAAACATCACCGTCGCGACTTAACTGGATGTCCTGAAAGAAGCCGGTTTTGAACAGCGCGCGAGTGGACTCCAGCAGGCGGCGATCGTCCGCCTCATCACCGACGTTCAATGGCAAGGCACCGAACACACTGCCTGCGGAAACGCGTTGGAGGCCATCAATGCGAATATCGGAAATTTTGAAGTCTTGGGCGTGCGCAAGTGTGACATTGAGTAGAAGTGCAGCCGAGCAGAACAGGCGCGAAAAATTCATCAAGATCTTATTCCAGAACACATCGTCAAGCAGCGTAGGTGGACGCGGGTATCTCACAGCAAGATCACAGCAAGACGAATCACCGCGGAGCGAGCAGGCTGGTGGAGGTGCAGCATAAAAGTTCGGTGCGTTTGGTGCGGTTAACCAAGTGTCAAGTTAGGTAAAGGTTGGCCCGGCGCGTGACGGTGTACGGCGCAGGGGCGATAATGCGCCGACACCCACTCAAGAGCTCGCCATGACCTCCGTATTGCTAGTCGATGATGACCAGGAACTGACAGGTATGCTCAGCCAATACCTGGAGCGTGAAGGCTTTGAGGCGACAGCGGTGCACACCGGCGAGGAGGGCGAGATTCAAGCGCTGTCCGGTCGTTACAGCATTGTGGTGCTGGACGTAATGTTGCCGAGGCTGTCGGGTATCGAGGTGCTCCGGCGCATTCGGGCCGTGAGCCAGGTCCCGGTCGTGTTGCTCACGGCCCGTGGCGACAACATAGACAAGATCACCGGCCTGGAACTGGGCGCCGATGATTATGTGCCCAAGCCCAGCTCGCCGGGGGAACTGGTGGCGCGATTGCGGGCAATCATGCGTCGGGTGCAGCCGGCGGACCAGCCAACCACCGAAGTGATCAGAACCGGCCCGTTGGTCTTGTGGCCCGGCAAGCGCCAGGCTCAATGGCATGGGCGCGAGTTGGGGGTGACTAGCACCGAGTTCAGCCTGCTCGAAGAACTGGCCCGCTGTGCCGGGCAGGTGGTGAGCAAACAGGACCTGTCGCTGAATGCGTTGGGGTGCCCCTTGACCCGCTACGACCGGCGTATCGATGTGCACATCAGCAGCATTCGTCAGAAGCTGGGTCCGCGACCCGACGCCAAGGGTTGGATCCAGAGCGTGCGTGGCCTCGGTTACCTGTTGATCGCTGAATGATGAAACCCAGCCGGCTGTTCTGGAAGCTGTTCCTGGCGTTTTGGCTGGCCACCACCCTGACGTTTTTGGTCGGGCTGGGGTTTCTGGTGCTGGGCACTTCCAGGCCCGGAGGTCCTCATCTGGAGACGATCGTTTTCAGTGAAGAACAGCTGCTGCGAGAGTTTGGTATCGAGTCGGGCCGGCAGCTTTTGGCGGTGTGGAAGCATCCCGATGACCAGGCCATTGGCGTGTATGACAGTGCCGGTCAATTGCTGTTAGGGTCTCCGGTTCCGCAGCCAGCCTATGAGCGGGCGGTCATCAGCAAGGACGGCGCTGTGCTATCGCTCAGGGCTTCACATACCGTGGATATGGACGGTGACAGAGGGCCAGGGCACTGGACTCCGTTGATCGTCGGCACGGTCATGAGTGCACTGTTCAGCGGGTATCTGGCGTACTACCTGGCATGGCCGTTGGCCTATCTTCGTCGGGCGATGAGCGACGTGGCCCAGGGGCGCTTTGAAACCCGGGTTAAGCCGATGATGGGCAGGCGCCGCGATGAAATCGTCGATCTGGCCGAGGATTGCGACCGGATGGCCAACCAGTTGAGGCTGCTGGTGGAGGCTCAGCAACACTTGTTGCACGACATCTCTCACGAACTGCGCTCACCGTTGACGCGCATGCAAGCAGCCATCGGACTGCTGCAGCAAGATCCGGCACGCCTGGAAATGGTGGAGCGCATCGATCGTGAGTCGGTGCGCATGGATACGCTGATCGAGGCGTTGTTGACCCTGGCACGCATGCAGGGTCGGCCCGAGAGTATCGAGCGCGAGCCAATCGATATCATCGAGTTGCTGTCGGTGATCGTCGAGGACGCTCAATTCGAGGCGCAAATGAAAGGATGCCGGGTCAGCCTGAAAACGTGCTCGGCCTTTGTCAGCCGGGCCAGCGGCGAGTTGCTGTATCGGTGTTTCGAGAACGTCATTCGAAACGCGGTGCGCTATACCACGCCGAACACGGCTGTTGTTGTCGTGGCTGAGGTCAATCCCGAGACAAGTTGTCTGACGGTGCAGATTACCGATCATGGGCCGGGTGTTGAAAGCGAGCGGCTGCAGGAGATTTTCCACCCGTTCGAGCGTGGCCTGAACGAGGCCAGTGCCGGTTTCGGGCTGGGCCTGGCGATCGCTTCAAGGGCCGCGCAAATACACGGTGGCACGATCATGGCGCGCAATGAGCCATTCGGTGGGCTGACCGTGGAAATCAGCTTGCCCCATCGGGCATGATCTTTACACGATATTACATTGGCTTGACGGCTCTGTACGCCCTGCCTAAGTAGACTTTCCGCTCAAACTTACTCAGCGTTTGCTGATGTTTTAGCGTGGAGGTGGTCATGTTTCTGGTTCATAAAAAGGGCTTCGTTTCCGGCAAGAAAATGGTTGACGGACTGGTGCCTTATGACTTCTTTTGCGAAGACAATCCGGCCATCAACCTTTTTGTATTCACGGGTTCCATCGCCAAAGGCAAAACCGTCGAGGAGCAGACGCTCTGGGGCTTTACCCGTCTGGAACGCTTTGAGGCACTGACCGACAGCCTTGTGTCGAACAAGAAAGATGAAGGTTGGTTTCAAACAGTCAATGTGCTCACGGGGCCTGTCCAGAATGGCACCCAGAGCGTGAAGTTTCAGCGGGTGCTGAAAATCATCAAGCATGCCCATGCTACGGGCCGTATCGCCAGCAAGGTTGACTACGAGATCCAGACAGACGAAGGCGACACCTACTTCACCCGCCGCCCTGATGCATCCGTCAGCGCGCAAACCGTCATCTACGCGGCCGATCAATAAATAAGTGTCAGGCTCAGCGACGCTTCAAGCGTCGACGAGCTGAAACCGATAACCCACCCCATACAATGACTCGATAGGGTGCTCTCCAGGGCAGGCTTGTTCGAGCTTGCGCCGCAGATTACGGATATGGCTGTCGACCGTGCGATCGGTGACCACCCGGTGATCAGAGTAGATCCTGTCGAGCAACTGATCCCGGGAAAACACCCGTCCCGGAGAGCGGGCGAGGGTGCTGAGCAGGCGCAGTTCCGAGGGTGTCAGGTCCATTGCGATGCCGTCGAGGGAGGCCTGATACTGCTCTTCATCAATGTGCAGGCGCGCAGCGGCAGACGTCACTAAATGCGGACTGCGCCGCAGAATGGCTTTGATCCTGGCCACCACTTCGCGGGGGCTGAAGGGTTTGCAGATGTAATCGTCGGCGCCTAGATCCAGCCCGAGCAGGCGATCCACTTCCTCGACGCGAGCGGTGATCATGATGATCGGCACGGCACTGAAACTGCGCAGTTCCTTGCACACCTGTAGACCGTCGCACCCAGGCAACATCAGGTCCAGAAGAATCAGGCGCGGCTCGCAAGCGCGTACTGCCGGCACCACCTGCAGGCCATTGTCCAGGCATTGGGTTGCATAGCCAGCGGCGATCAAATAGTCGCGCATCAATGCGGCCAGCTTGGGTTCGTCTTCGACGATGAGGATCGGGCTATCGTTGACCATGGTTCAGGCGTTCCGTGGCAGGCACAGGGTCAGCCAAAGGCCGCCCAAAGGAGAGTGATCGGCACTGAGGCTGCCGCCGTGGGCCAGGGCGATGCTGCGACAGATGGCCAGCCCCAGGCCGGCGCCGCCACTGGCGCGATTGCGTGAGGTTTCGCCGCGGTAAAAGCGCTCGAACAGCCGCGGTAATTGTTCTGCGTCGACCCCAGGGCCGGAATCAAGGAAATCGATGCGCGCGACATTGCCATCGCTGGCCGCACGAATGCGCAGCAGGCCGCCTTCATCGGTATAGCGCACGGCGTTTTCCAGCAGGTTGCCAAACAGTTGCTGCAAGCGCTTGGGGTCGGCCTCCACCTTTAACGGCAGAGCCGGCAGCTCCAACTCCAGGCGCAGGCGTCGGGTGTTGTAGCGCTCCTGGAACATCGCCACGCAAACATCCAGCAGTTCGTTGAGATCGCATTCGCTCTTGCGATAAGTCAGCGCGCCCACATCGGCCAGGGACAGCTCATACAGATCGTCCACCAGTTTGCTGAGCATGCCGACTTCGCCTTGCAGCGATTTCATCGAGGACTGATCGAGGGTGCGCACACCGTCCTCGATGGCTTCCAGTTCACCGCGCAATACCGACAACGGCGTGCGCAGTTCATGGGATACATCGGCCATGAACTCCCGGCGCATTTTTTCGTTGCGCTCCAGCGTATACGCAAGCTGATTGAAGTCACGCGCCAACTGGCCCACTTCGTCATTGGAGGACACTGACACCCGGTTGCTGTATTCCCCGGCGGCGAGTCGGTGCGTGGCGGCGGCCACCCGCTTGACCGGGTCAAGCAGGGTGCGGGCGATCCACCAGGCGATCAGCATCGCCAGCAATAACGAGAGCAGGCCCACGACGAGGCTGATGCGCACCAGGTACAGGCGAAAGCGTTCGCCACCGGCTTCGGTCACGTTCTGGAACGGCGTCACCGCCAGCCAGCCGACGGTTTTACCGGCGACCTCGATCGGGCGCATCAAGGCGTCATCGGCAATCGCCGAGTAGCCCATGACGAGTTTCTTTTGCTGGTCCAGCAGGGCGATGCGAAGCACCGCGCCGGTCAGGTCGGACATGGGCAGGACGGGTCGCAGTGGGGCGGTGGGGCTGTCGCTTGGCAGGCGCATGAGTTCGAACCAGCGTTCCGGCTGGTTGCGCAGGAATTCCCAGCTGCCTTCGCGCTCGTAGGCGCTCGCCAGGCGTGGCAGCACTGGCGTCATGCGTAACAGGGCCTGTTCGTTGAGGTAGTCGAGAAAGCCTTTGCCAAAGCTCCAGCCGTTGGCCATGCCCATGCTCAGGGTGACGAGCAGCACGCTGGCCGATACCGCAATAAACAGCTTGGTGGAAATGCTCAGTTTCATAGGCTCGGGCAGGTCGGTGAATGGCCCGTCCATTTAGGCCCTGGTGCGGCGAAGATTCAAGGGTGGCGGGCAATCTTCAATTTTCCTGCACATTTGCCTCGCAGTATGGCGGCTAGCTTGCGCCATCCCGTCTTGCAGAGGCATTTATGTCGACAAAATTATTCACCAAATCCTTGGTGACCGCCGCCGCGTTACTGTCCCTGATCGTTCTGTTCGTCTTGAGTGGTTGCTCCGGCGGCGAATCGCCGCCCGCGACAGCGCCGGCCAAGGTGTCAGTCATCACCGTACAGCCTCAAAGTCAGATGCTGACCACAGAGTTGGCTGGGCGTACCAAGGCGTTCAAGGTTGCCGAGATTCGCCCACAGGTTGACGGTATCGTCCAGCAGCGGCTGTTTGTCGAAGGTGCCGAGGTCAAGGCCGGGCAGGCGCTGTATCAATTGGACCCAGCGTCCTACAAAGCCTCGTTGGCTCAAGAGCTGGCGGCCCTGGCCAAGGCTCGCGCCACGTTGAAATCCTACCAGGTCACTGCCAAGCGTGATGCGGAGTTGGTGAAGATCAATGCCATCAGCCAGCAGGACAACGAGGATGCCCAGGCCAATGTGGCTACCTCCGAAGCTGAAGTGCTGGAGGGGCAGGCCAATGTGGATACCGCGCGCATCAACCTGGCGTATACCCGCATCACCTCACCCATCAGCGGGCGAATCGAAACCTCGACGGTCACTCCCGGTGCGTTGGTGGTTGCCAATCAGGACAGCGAACTGACGACTGTGCAGCAGTTGGACCCGATCTACGTTGACGTCACTCAATCGACCAGCGAGCTGTTGCGCCTCAAGCGCGACCTGGCCAGCGGTGCGCTCCAAAGTAACGGCGAAGGCGAGGCGCCGATCAGCCTCAAGCTCGATGACGGCAGCACTTACTCTCAAAAAGGTCGCTTGAAGTTCAGCGGGCTCAGTGTCGACGAAGGCACGGGCACGGTGACCTTGCGGGCTGAAATCGCCAACCCGGACCGGCTGTTGATGCCGGGCATGTACGTGCGGGCGGTGCTGGAGCAGGCTCGGGACGACAAAGCGATTTTGATTCCACAACGGGCAGTGAACCGCGCCGCCAGTGGCGTGACCTCGGTGCTGGTGGTGGTCAATGGCAAGGTTGAGCAGCGCGTGTTGACCATCAACCGCGCCGTGGACAACCAGTGGTGGGTCACGGCTGGCCTGAATGCGGGTGACCAGGTGATTGTCGAGGGCGGGCAGAAAGTCCGAGTCGGTGATTCAGTTGAGGCGCAGAACTCCACCACTGGCAGCGGTACGCCGAAATCAGCGCCTGTTGCCATCGCGAAGGAGGGTTGAACATGGCGCGCTTCTTTATTGATAGGCCGATTTTTGCCTGGGTCATCGCCATCGTCATCATGCTCGCCGGGGCCATGTCGATCAGTCAGTTACCGCTGGAGCAGTACCCGGACATCGCGCCGCCGACGGTTCAGATTTCTGCTACCTACACCGGTGCCTCGGCCAAGACCGTGGAAGATTCGGTGACCCAGGTTATCGAACAGCAGATGAAAGGCGTGGATAACCTGACCTACATGTCAGCCAGCAGCAGCTCGGACGGCAGTTCCACCATCAAACTGACCTTCACCGCCGGCACAAACCCGGATGTGGCTCAGATGCAGGTGCAGAACAAGCTGCAACAGGCCGAGTCGAGACTGCCGCAAACGGTGCAAAGCGAAGGTCTGACGGTGACCAAGGGCGGGACGGACTTCCTGATGATTGTTGCCCTGACCTCCGACAATGCAACCGTTACCGGCACCCAGATCGGTGACTACATTTCCAGCACCTTGCTCGACTCCATCAGTCGTATCAATGGTGTCGGTGATGTAACGACATTGGGATCGGGTTATGCCATGCGCGTCTGGCTGGACCCCGCCCTTATGGAAAAATACTCGCTGATGCCCTCGGATATCAGCAGTGCCCTGGAGGCGCAGAATACAGAAGTGTCCGCCGGTCAGCTCGGTGGCTTGCCGTCGGTGAAAGGGCAGCAGTTGAACGCCACGATCAGCGCTCGCAGCAAGCTGCAAACCGTCGAAGAATTTCGCAATGTTGTGGTTAAGTCTTCCAGTGATGGTTCTGTGGTATTGCTGAGTGATGTCGCGACGATCGAGCTGGGCAGTGAAAGCTATGACATCAGTACCGCCCTCAACGGCAAGCCGGCCGCCGCCATGGGTATTAAGTTGGCCGCTGGCGCCAATGCGCTGAACGTCGGCGAAGCGGTGAAGGCCAAGCTCAAGGAGCTGGAACCGTTCTATCCGACGCAAATGCAGCTCAAAAATGTGATTGCCTACGACACCACGCCCTTTGTCAGCCTGTCCATCGAAGAAGTGGTCAAGTCCTTGGGCGAGGCCATCCTCCTGGTCGTGTTGATCATGTTCCTGTTCTTGCAGAACCTGCGGGCCACCTTGATCCCGGCGATCACCGTGCCAGTGGTGCTGCTGGGTACGTTCGGTGTGCTGGCGCTGTTCGGCTATTCGATTAACACCCTGACCATGTTTGCCATGGTCCTGGCCATCGGCCTGTTGGTGGACGATGCGATTGTGGTGGTAGAGAACGTTGAGCGGGTGATGGGCGAGAAGGGGCTGTCAGCCTTGGACGCCACGCGCCAATCGATGGATGAAATCACCAGCGCCCTGGTCGGCATCGCCATGGTCCTCAGTGCCGTGTTTATTCCCATGGCTTTTTTTGGCGGCTCTACAGGGATCATCTACCGGCAGTTTTCGGTGACCATTGTCTCGGCCATGGTGCTTTCGGTGCTGGTGGCCATGACGCTGACGCCGGCGCTATGCGCAACACTGCTCAAACCGACCGATGCCGAGGGCCATGGTGCTCAACGCGGGTTCTTCGGCTGGTTCAACCGTACTTTCGAACGCAGTGCCGAGGCCTATAAAAAACGGGTGGACGCTATTTTTGAGCGTGGGCGCCTCAGTTGGCTGGTCTACGGGGTGTTGCTACTGGTAGCGGTGGTCGGTTATGTCAGCCTGCCAACTTCGTTTCTGCCTGATGAAGACCAGGGCATGCTCATGGGGCAGGTGCAGTTGCCAGTGGGCGCCACGGAGAGCCGCACTCAAGCGGTGGTGAAGCAGTTCGAAGACTACTTGCTCGAACAACCGGAAGTCGAGGCTCTGATCACCATTTCCGGCCTGGGCATGAACGGCAATAGCCAGAACTCTGCCCGTGCTTTTATCCGGCTCAAGGACTGGAGTGAGCGCAAGGGCAAAGGGCAGGATGCGGCGTCCTTTGCGCAGCGGGCGACCATAGCGCTGTCGAGCATCGGCGATGCCAGTGTGTTCGTCATGCAACCGCCGGCCGTTCGGGGGCTGGGACAGACGTCCGGCTTCGACGTGCAACTCAAGGATCTCGGTGGCGTGGGGCATGATGCGTTGGTCGCGGCGCGGGAGAAGTTAATCGAGCTGGCCAACAAAGACTCTCGACTGCTGGGTGTGCGCAGCAATGGTCAGGACGATGCACCGCAGCTCAAGATCAGCATCGATGATCGCAAGGCCGGGGCCTTGAGCCTGACCACCAGTGACATCAATGACACCTTGTCCGCGGCGTTGGGCGGCAGTTACGTCAATGACTTCCTCAACCAGGGTCGGGTGAAGAAAGTCTACGTTCAGGGCGTGGCTTCGTCGCGGATGCAGGAGGCCGACCTGGATCATTGGTTCGTGCGCAACAGCAACGATGACATGGTGCCGTTTTCTTCGTTCGCCAGCAGTTCGTGGAGCTATGGCTCACCGTTGCTGGAACGCTACAACGGCAACGCTTCACTGGAGGTCGTCGGTGATCCGGCACCGGGGGTCAGTTCCGGTGACGCCATGAATGCTGTGGAAGCGATTATCAAAGAGTTGCCAGAAGGCGTCGGTTACGAGTGGACCGGGCAGTCTTATCAGTTGCGCCTTTCCGGTTCGCAAGCACCGTTGCTTTATACAATATCCGTGTTGTTTGTGTTCCTCTGCCTGGCCGCGCTTTATGAGAGCTGGTCGGTGCCATTCTCGGTGATGCTGGTGGTGCCGTTGGGCGTGGTTGGTGCGGTGCTGGCAACCCGTTTCACGGGTTTGAGCAACGACGTGTACTTCCAGGTCGGGCTATTGACCACCGTGGGGTTGTCGGCCAAAAACGCGATTCTGATCGTCGAATTCGCCAAACACCTGCAGGAGCAGGGCCACAGTTTGCGCGAGGCGACACTGATCGCCGTGCGGCAACGCCTGCGACCCATTCTCATGACGTCCCTGGCGTTCATGTTTGGTGTGCTGCCTCTGGCCCTGAGTTCCGGCGCCGGTTCCGCCGGACGCCAGGCCATCGGTACCGGCGTGCTGGGCGGCATGTTCACCGCCACAGTGCTGGGGATCTTCTTCGTACCATTGTTCTTCTTGCAGATTCGCCGTCGTTTTAGCCGCGTTTCCCCGGCTTCGACCTCTGTCCCATCCGCCCAGTCAGGTGATGCATGATCAAGTTTCGCTGGCCACTGGTGGCCGTCCTTGCGCTACTCGGTGGCTGTATCAATCTGGTGCCGAAGTATGAGCGTCCTGAAGCACCGGTCTCCGAACAATGGCTGCCGCCTACCAACACACCAAAGGGGGAGGTCGCCGCTGATATCGAGTGGAAAAACTTTTTCACTGATAGCCGTCTGAAGCGCTTGCTATCCCTGGCTCTGGAGAACAATCGCGACCTGCGTCTGGCCATCCTGAACGTCGAAAAAGCACAGGCCCAATACCGTATCAAGCGAGCCGACACCTTGCCTACGATCGATGCCAGCGTCAGTGGCACCCACAGCCGCACGCCCGGCTCGTTGTCCACCACTGGCTCGGCGACTACCAGTCATGACTACAGCGCGGAATTGGGGGTGAGCAGTTATGAATTGGATCTGTACGGGAGGGTACGCAACCTCGAGGGCGAAGCGCTGGAGGACTACCTTGAACTGACTGAAACCCGGCGCAGCACGCAGATCACCCTGGTGGCCGAAACGGCGACGGCCTGGTTGACCCTGGCGTCGGACAAAGAACTGTTGCGCCTGGCCCAGGAGACCTTGGACAGTCAGCTCAAGACCTACGAGTTGACCAAGGGCAGCTTCGACTTGGGTGGTTCTTCTGCTCTGTCTGTGGCGCAGACGCAAACTTCTGTGGAGTCGGCCCGGGACGACGTGGCTGAGTATGAAAGCCAGGTTCTCCAGGATATAAATGCCCTGCGTCTGCTGGTGGGCAGTGATATTCCCAATGAGCTGATGCCGGGCGACAGTCTGGCGTCTGCTGCGGCGTTGGTTCAAGTGCCGGCGGGGCTTCCGTCCAGCCTGTTGCAACGGCGTCCGGATGTATTGGCCGCCGAACACACGCTCAAGGCTGCCAATATCGACATCGGTGTGGCCCGTGCGGCATTCTTTCCGACCATCAGCCTGACGGCGAGCGCCGGTTCCTCGAGCGCGGCCTTGTCCAGTCTGTTCAAGTCCGGCAGTGGCGCCTGGACGTTTGCCCCGAGCATCAGCGTGCCGATCTTCGATGGCGGCAGTAACCGTGCGACCCTGGACAAGGCCAAGACCGAGCGCGAGATTCAGGTGCAGACCTACCAGCAAACACTGCAAAGCGCTTTCAAGGAAGTGGCCAACGCCTTGGCCGTGCGCAGCACACTGGACCGCCGCATCGAGGCCCAGCAAGCATTGACCGACGCCAGCCGCAAAAGCTTCGAACTGTCCGACGCTCTATACCGTGCCGGTTCGGATAGCTATCTCGACGCCTTGGACGCCCAGCGTTCACTGTACAGCGCGGAGCAGGACCTCATCAGTCTGCGCCTGACTGAACAGAGCAACCGCGTGACGTTGTACAAGGTGATGGGTGGCGGCTGGAATTGACGGCCAGTGCCGGCCACGGTGAATGGGCCGGCGCTAAAGTGCTGGGGATGAATGCTTGAGGGGCGCGTCTTTGACCCCTCAAGTACCCGGATTGCGGGTTGCTCCACGCCAACAGGCATCACTGGCTACACCTTGAAAGAACTGACCTTGTGGTGCAGTAACTGGCTTTGCTTGTTCAGGCCGCGTGCACCCTCGGCCAACTCGGTGACATAGTGGCAGACGCCATCACTCAAACGGTGAATGGTGATGATGTTTTCGTTCACCGTTTCCGCGACAGCACTCTGTTCCACGGCAGCCAAGGCAATGTGTTCGTTCATTTCATTGATGCCCTGAATGCTCTCGCTGATCCGCGTCAGAAACTCACCGACTTGCCGTGAGGTATCCACCGCATCCTTCAGCGCCTGCTGGCAACCGTCCATGGCATCGCGTGCATGATGTGCCGCGCCTTGCAGTTGGGTGACGATAGTTTCAATCACCTCAGTCGACTGGCGAGTTTTTAGCGCCAGGGCCCGCACCTCGTCGGCGACCACGGCAAAACCTCGTCCCTGCTCACCCGCCCGTGCGGCTTCGATGGCGGCATTGAGGGCCAGGAGGTTGGTCTGCTCGGCGATTGCGCGAATAGTGACGACCATCGCACCAATCCCCTCGCTGTCTCGCATCAAATCCCCCAGTTTCCCGGCCGTATGGGTTATCTGTGTCCCGAGGCGCTCAACCATTTGCTGGCTGGCGTCCATCATGACGTTTCCTTCCCGGACATGGGCAGCTGACTCGCGCGTCTGTTCGCTGGTGCTCGAGGCGTGTCTGGCCACTTGGCTGGCTGATTGAGCGAGTTGCTGTACCGACGCCGCCACGGATTCGACCTGTTGCACTTGCTGGGCCGTAGCCTGTGCAGTGTGGCCGGTGGTCCTGTCCATTTCACTGGCATGCTGATCGAGCACCTGGGAGACAAACCCGACATCTGCAACCAGGTTCGCCAGCCGTTCAAGCACCAGGTTGAAGTTGGCAGCCAATTCACCAATTTCATCGTGAGAACCCGCATCCAGGCGTTTGCTCAAGTCAGCTTCCCCTCGAGCGATCTGTGCCAGGCTTTGGCTGACCTCCTTGACCGGTCGCAGGATGTGGCGCCGTGTCAGTAGCCATACGGTTACCAGGGTGGCCAATAGCACGATCGTGGTCACCACCAGATTCTGCAGCAATACCGTGTTCAAGGTCGTTCTGAGTGCCTGGTCGTTGAAATCGACCTCCAGCGTAGCCAGCGACTGGCCCTGATAAATCACCGGTGTGTTCAGCGTAATGGCGACGTGGGTCGTGATGTTCTGTTGGGCCGAGGTTAAACGATGGGTGCGCGAATCGTTCACCGTCAGCCGTGTAACGCCGGGCGCGCGCAGGAGTTCGTCCAACAGATTGCTGATCTGCGCCTGATTGCCTGTTGCGAGCGGTTCGCTCAAGGACTGGGCCGCAAGCTCAAGCAATGTAGTGGCCTGCTTGCGCTGCTGATTGCTCAACTCTGTGCGGGTGAATTGATAGTTGAGCGTTGCGACGGTGATTGAAACGCAGAGCATGACCAAGGTAAGCGTCATCATCATTTTGCCCGCTAGCGACTGTTTCATGCTCGATCTCTTTTTTTTATGATGGGAGCGTTTTTTTGAAGCAGACTTTATGCAGCCGTCGACTTCTCTCTGCTATCGCTTGCGGTATCTCGGAATAGCCGAGGTGACATGCCGAACGTCGATTTGAAATGCCTGCTGAAGTGAGAACTGCTGCCATAGCCCCAGGCATAGGCGATCTCGGTGAGCGAGCGATGGGCATGTTCCCGGTTGCGCAGGTCTTCGGCGCAGCGCGACAGACGCCGTTGCCAGATGTATTCGCTGACACTGCACCCCAACTCATCCTGGAAGGCTCGGTGCAAGCTGCGCACCGAACACTGTTCGGCGTTGGCGATGCGTTCGATGGTCAGGTCGCGGTCGGCCAGGTGGCGCTCGATATACGCCTTGAGGCGGTTTTGCTTGAAGAAGCGGAAGTCGTGCTCGAGTTGCTTTTCTTCCTGTTTATTCCTCAGCACGTTATCCAGAAGCGCGGCGATACTGTCGCCGATCAGCGCGGCCGAGTTGCTGTTGAGCAGGGGGTATTGGTTGTAAGCATCACTGACCAGATGCATCATCATCCGGCCCAGCCCGTTGCGACCGTTAAGGTGCATATCGCCTGTTTGCACGGGCTGTCCAGGTTTCCCCTGGAGCAGCACGATGAAGTGCTCGCAGCCTTGGGTGCTGGTAACGCTGAAAGGTTTGCCACAGTCGACCAATAGCATCTCGTCAGGTGCCAATACACTGTTCTGTTGACCTTGCTCGAAATGACTGACGCCCGCGATCTGCATGATCAACATACGCGTGGTGTCGAGTGAGTCGACCGCTTTGCTCAGATGGCGTGAATATCGATGGGCGCTGGCGGTCATTCGACAGAAGCGCAGTTGGCCCAGGTCTCCATACTCCAGTCGTCCCTGAAAGTCGCTGTTGTGCAACGGGTCGATGAGCGTCGACTCCAGACGCTTTATATAGTCCGGCGTGCGACCCAGGTGATCGCTCATGAACTCTTTCCACTTCATCAGTCGGTCGGAGCGAACAACTTGATCGGTGGACACACAGGCTAAATTGTTCATTTTTCGCCTCTATTTTTTATTGTTCTGCTGATTGGGCAACGGGATCAACACTTGCCCAATCTTGGCAACTCAGGACTGGCAAATAATCAGAACGGGTAGTTATGGCTCCCGGGCTGCCAGGTCACCCAATGGGCGCGGGTGAACTCATCCAGGGCGTAGTGACCATTGAAGCGTCCGAGGCCGGAGTTCTTTTCACCACCGAAGGGCGCATTGGGCTGATCATCGATAGTGATGTCGTTGATATGGGTCATCCCGACCACGATGCCACGGGCAAAATTCAAGCCGCGGGCCATGTCCCGGGTGAAGACCGCGCTGGACAAGCCATACTCGCTGGCGTTAGCCAACTCCAGGGCATGGGCTTCGTTTTCAGCGACCATCAACGGCAGCACCGGCCCGAACGTTTCATCGCGCGCCAGTTCCTGATCGGCCCCTACGTCACCGTATACATGGGCAGGCAGCACCAGCCCGGACGCCTGGCCACCTAAAAGCTGCTTGAGGCCGGCGCTCCCGGCTGCTTCGATTTTACGCAGCAGGCCATCGAGCTGGCTTTGATTGACCACCGGACCAATCACGGTGTCTGCCTTGGCGGGGTCGCCGGTCTTGAGATTGCGCACGCGTTCCACGACCAGCGCCGAGAAGTCGGCGTAGAGCGAGCGGTCGACGATCACCCGGTTGACGCTCATGCAGATCTGGCCTTGGTGCAGGAAGCGCCCGACCACTGCGGCGTGCGCCGCTATTTCAATGTCCGCGTCATCCAGCACCACCAGCGGAGCGTTACCGCCCAGCTCCAGCGCTACGCGCTTGATGTGTTTGCCGCCGGTGGCGATCCGGCCGACATTGCGACCCACATCCGTGGAACCGGTGAAGGAAATCAGGCTTGGGACAGGGTGCTCGACGAAGGCATCGCCAATCTCCGAACCGGCGCCGACCACGACATTGAGCGCACCCTTCGGGAAGCCTGCTTCTTCAAACAAGTGGGCAATCAGAAGGCCGCCGGTCACGGCGGTGTCGCTGGCCGGCTTGAGCACGATGGTGTTACCCAGCGCCAGTGCCGGTACTACCGAACGCATACTCAGGTACAGCGGAAAGTTCCACGGGCTGATCACACCGACCACACCCAAGGGTTCACGAAAGACAAAACTCTGCTCGCCGGGCTTGAAGCTCGTCAGGATCCGTCCTTCAACCTGCATCGGCATCGTTGTGCATTCACGAACAAGGTTCAGCGTGAATTGCCATTCCATGCTCGCCTTGATACGGGTGCTACCGGACTCACGAATCAGCCAGTCGATGATTTCTTCGCTGCGGTTCTGGATGACGTGGGCCAGTTTTTCAAGTTGTGCGCCACGCTGCGTTGGATGCAGTTGCGCCCACGGCTTTTGCGCACGCTGTGCAGCCTGATAGGCGTCATCCAGATCGGCAATTGACGCCAGAGGCATTTCCAGCAGTTGTTCGCCATTGAAGGGGTTGCGGTCATCCAGGCGTCGTGAGGAACGACCTGCACGCCAGGCGCCGTCGATGTATTGGTCGCCATTGATGGCATAGGGGGTGAAATGTTGAGTTGTCATAGTCTTACCTTTTAGGCAGGTGGCCGCGTCCATTAAGGACGATTAGGCGAAACGTCGTACGTAGAAAAGTGCTCAAGTCCTGATCCAGGCGCGACCCCAGGAATTGAGCGTGTATTCCTCCTGCGGCCAGACACCGGGCTGGCGGGAGGCATCGGTTACTTCGAGTTCGGCCGAGAACTCCAGGCGGTTGCGATCGGCATCGACCACCATGAAGAACAGATTGTTGCCCGGCCCATGCCGGCCGGGGCCAAAGAAGAGGGTGATACGTTCCTTGGCGAAGCGATCGCCCCAGTCGCGGATGTCATTCCATTCGTTGGTTTCGTAGCAGTGGTGATCCCACTCGTTTTTGGAACCGCGAAAGAACGCCAGGGAATGATGCTCATCGTCCGAGCGCAGGAAGCACGTCGTGAGCTGGCCGGTCTGCTCATCGACCACATTGTCGGAGATGGTAAACCCCACCGTATTGACGTAGAAATCGATCATGGCTTCCAGTTCAGTGGTCTGGAATACCACGTGCTGCAGGCGACCAGGCATGCCTTGCCGATCAGCCTGGGCAGCGGCGCGAGAGACGCCAAATATCGTTTGCCGGCCCTGAGGGTCTCGGATCAGAAAGGCACCCGGTTCGAGCAACGGCGAATCGATGTCTTCGACAGCACAATCGTGCTCGATCAGGCGAACCCGTAGCTCTCCCAGTCGAGTCTGGTTACCCAGGTCATAAGCTGCGGCGAGCAGACCACTGTGGTCGGCAGGGGACACAAGCATGGCACGCTGCGGGCCGCTGAGTATCCAGCTGCCATCGGCCTGCGCCAGGCTGTCCATATCTAGCATCCGCTGATAGAAATCGATTTGCTGTTGCGGTTCTTTGCTCGCCAGGTGCAAGTAGCAAAGGCGGGCGGGTGTGCAAGTCTGGAGTGTTTGCATAAACACCTCTGTGCTGAAGGTTCAGTGAAAGACGGGGGCGATGCCCGACTCGATTTCGCTGCTTCTCGCCATGGCGATGCCAAACAGCGACTGCAACGATTCGGCAGCTTTTGTCTCTGTGGCCTTATCGAAGATGGCGGCGATATAGCGATCAGGGCGCAGTAGCAAAAACCTGTTTGAGTCGCCCAGTATTCCTTTGAGCAAGCCCTCACGGTCCTGTAGCACCGTGCAGCCAGGAATCGAAGGGATGGTCTTGACGTCTTCGGGAAGGATCAGGATGCGTTTGGCATCCAAATGGTTCCAGAAGCCATGCTTGAGTTCATCGATACGTTGCAGGGTATGGTCGCCGTATTGAATCAAGGCGAAGCCGGCGCCGATGGCTTCGTCCAGTAGACGTTCGTGGCCCTGGGTGTCGGTGAGCATCGGCTGAGGGAACATCTGTCCGCAGGACAGTGCTCCAGCGTCGCCCTCGGTCAATACCAGACCTTTAGTGAATCGCGGTTTAGGCTTGAAGCGCATCTGCAGGAAATAGTCCCGCAACGGTGGCAACAGACCGATCAGGGCGAATGCACCGCTTATCAGGCGAGCGCGAAGGACGGTTGCCGGTGCCATGACCACGCCGAGGTTCAAGGCCAGCTTGATCAAGGCCCATGCATGATCGCGGCGCTCGCTTTCGTAAGACAGCAGGGCGGTTTCAGACATTTTTCCTTTCAGGACGCTGATCAGCTTCCAGCC
Organism: Pseudomonas sp. LBUM1664; assembly: GCF_059695895.1. NCBI lineage: Bacteria > Pseudomonadati > Pseudomonadota > Gammaproteobacteria > Pseudomonadales > Pseudomonadaceae > Pseudomonas > Pseudomonas sp. LBUM1664. Next base: position 2,366,547 of record NZ_CP166791.1, read on the forward strand.
CAGGTTATGGGCATCGCGAACACCGCTGTTCATGCCTTGTCCGGCATAGGGCGGGGTCAGATGCGCGGCGTCGCCGGCGAGAAACACGCGGTCTACCTGCCAGCGCTCGGCGACCCGGGCATGGAAGGTATAAACAGTCTTGCGCACGATGGAAACCGGGGCGTCACCCTTGAATGGGCGAAGTAACGCCTGCAGGTACGTTTCGTTGAGTGCTTGTTCATCCGTTTCCTCCGGTTTGAGGAGAAACTCGAATCGGCGAGTACGGTGCGGGCCTGGCACTTCAACGACAGGACGCCTTGCATCGCAATACACGCGGGTTTGCCAGAACGGGTCGTCATCCTGATCGGTGTCGACCACCAGCCAGCGCGACGAGAAGCTCGAGCCAACCATCTGAATCCCGAGCTGTTTGCGTACTGGGCTACGGCCGCCGTCGCAGGCCACCAGATAGGCCGCGTTGACTTCTATCATCTGGCCATCGGCGTCACGAATCAGCGCACGCACGCCGTGAGGGCCCTGGCTGAACTCCACCAGATCATGGCTGAATCGTGCCTTCAGGCTGGTAAAACGCTCCAGGCCAACCTTGAGGGTACCTTCGAAAAGGGGTTGGCGAAATGCGTTGCGCTTGGGGAACCCATACAGCTTGCCTGTTGGCTCGACCTTGCCGAAGCAGCGACCGCCGGGCCGGGTGAAATAATGCACGCCGTAGCCAGGCACCACATCACGCAGCACGGCTTCATCCAGCCCGATGGCCTGCATGGTGCGCAAGGACTCGTCATCGATCGAAACGGCCCGTGGTTCGGTCACGGTGCCCGGCTTGCGATCGATGATCCAGGTATCCACATCGGCCTGGCCAAGCAGGTTGGCCAGGGTCAGTCCGGTAGGACCGGCACCGATGATCAGTACCTGGGTGGTGAAACTTTTGAGGGTTGTCATTGTTATTCCCTTCCGGGTGGCTCAGTCCAGTTGCTTGGGGCTGTGGGCGAGCGCAGCCATGTGCTGCGACAGGTTCTGTGCCAGGGCGAGGATCTGCTGTCCTTGTCCTTCTTCCTGAGCACTGTCACGTTCTTGAATGGGGCGAATACAGCTGATGCTGCCGACGACCTTGCCATCTGCGTCGAAGATCGGTGCAGCGAGGCCATAGACGCCATCGTCAACCTCTCCTGCGCTGGCCACATATCCCTGGCGACGTAATTGCTGCAGCGAACGGCGAAACTGCTCCCAGGTTTGGCCAAGGTGGCTGACGCGCAACTCCTCGGGGTTGTCCAGAAATAGCTGACTGTGTTGGCGCGAGGTCATGTTGGCGAGGATGGCCTTGGACGTCGCTCCCAGGAACAAGGGTCTGGGTGAGCCGCGGGAGTAGCTGACCTCACTGAACAATTTGCCGTGCTGATGTATGCAGACGACCTGGTCCTTGAACAGCCGGCAGATCAGCCAGACCTGTTGCTCGCTCCACCGTGGAAAACTCGGCTCCAGCGCTTGTGCGGAGCGCACGAGGGGATCGCTTAAGCGCAGCTGACGATCCCAGGTAATGATCCGGGCGCCCAGCGCGTAACGGCCGGCCTCGACCTGGAACAACAAGTTAGCCTCGGCCAGCTCGCGCACGTAGCGGTAGATCGTCGAACGGGTAAAACCCAATGCGCCGCCCATGTCGTCCACAGCCCAGATCGGGCTCTCTTCGGTGAACAGGTCGAGTACCCGCAGCATGCGCTCCAGGCTCGAGCCTTTGGTGTCGGCCTCCTGTTCTGGCAGTCGCTCCAAGGGCTGTAGTTTGACCATGGTTTACTGCTCGTCAGCGATGCTGTTGCGCAGGATGCCGATTCGAGAGATCTCGATCTCGACTTCATCACCTGGCTTCATCCACACCGGCGGCTCACGGAACGCGCCGACGCCACCGGTGGTACCGCTGACAATCACGTCGCCTGGGGCCAGTTCGGTGAAGGTGGAGCAGTATTCGATCAGCTTGCGCACATCGAAAATCATGTCGCTGGTGCTGGTGTGCTGCATCACTTCGCCATTGAGGCGGGTGGTCAGCTCCAGGTTCTGTGGATCGCCGATTTCATCGCTGGTCACCAACCAAGGGCCGAAACCGCCGGTGTTCGGGAAGTTCTTGCCGGGTACGAACTGAATGGTGTGCTTCTGCCAGTCGCGGACACTGCCATCGTTGTAGCAGGCATAACCGGCTACATAGTCCAGTGCGTCGGCTTGCTTGACGTGACGCGCCGCTTTACCGATCACCACCGCCAGCTCACCCTCAAAATCGAGCTTGTGCGAGGCTTTTGGGCGAACGATGGGTTGCAGGTGGGCGGTCTGGCTGTCGGCGAAGCGAGTAAAGATCATTGGGTAGGTCGGCATATCACGACCGGTTTCGCGCACATGAGTGGCGTAGTTGATGCCAATGCACAGCACTTTGCCCGGGTTCGGAATAACGGGCAGGAAAGTCACTTCAGCCAGAGGAATACGTGGCAGACCCGCCAGGACGGCGCTGGTCAGCTCGCCCAGGCGGTTATTGGCGATGGCTTGCTTGAGATCGGTGCCGAAGGTTGGCTTGACCGATTCCAGGTCAATCACCTGATCGCCCTCGACAACGCCGAAGGTGCTACGACCTTGAACAACAAAGCTCGCGAATTTCATGGAGTCTCCTTGGTAGAAAGGGGGTGCATGGGCACGGGGTCAATGAGGATTAATCTAGTCTTGCAAACAAATCCTGTAAAGTAGGATTTATACATAAATCCTAGAATATGGAATATTTGTCTGTTTTGGTTTTTTGTGAACCATTGGGGGGTAAAAGGGAGGAGGTACAGCAACGCGTGCCATCCGTGGTGTACGGATGGCAACGGTGTTGTGCGCAGTAGAAAAGGGGAGGTGGGCCAATAACCCTTCAGTTAAGCCCTGGTGGAAGCTGTAGCCGTTGCCCAAGCCTGTGTTCGACAACGGCTACACAGCATGCGTCAGCTCAACTCGGTACCCAGCATCCATGCAGCGACATGCGCATCCGGAACGGCATTTTTATGCGTGCAATGGGGCCGCTTGCCATGTCGCGAGAGTCCAGCACTACGAGTTCGCTACGGGCTTGTGCGATGAGATTGAGCAGGGCAACGACGTAGCCGTCTCCTTCCTCTGCCTCTGGAGAGCGCGGAATGAAAATAGGCTCCTGGAAGCATCCGCTGTCACCGGGAAACCAGGCGTCGGTGGTGTTTGTTTTCAGATTGATGTGAGCCAGCAGGTTGAAGAACTGAAACGGCATCGGTCCATTCGCAGGGTTGTAGGGGCGCTGTGGATCAAAGGCGAGCAGGAAGCCGTGCTCGTACTTTCGGCCGATGTAGCGGTCATCGCACCTTGGAAACTCGCAGCGGTAGTCAGTCAGTGGCTGCGGTTGAATGTCGTCCTGCGAGCTGTTCAGGTCAAAGGTCCAGCGCATCAGGCTTGAAGACAGCGTTTCAGGTGGCGGGACATAGCCGTCCGCCTGGGGGAAGAAGTAGAAGATGTTCCCGCCAGTGACCGGCATGTCGATGTAAATCTTGCCGTCTTCATCGAACGCATTGAGCGTATGGCCCTGGAAACCTTCCTTGGGGCCCTTGAACCAGCGAACATCCTCCGCGCGTCCATAGCGTGGCACGACCGCGAAAAGCTGAGGAAGATCGGGTTGCCATTCGAAATGCGGTCCCCCGTTTTTCATGCGGTCGAGGTCAACCGTCAATGGAATCAGCGGGAATACGACATACCGTTCGGTCACCGCAAAATCATGGACCATGGCCGCATAAGGTGCCTGGAACCAGATCTCATGCAGCAACTTTCCGTCAGGCGAAATTTCAAAATACGCCAGGTCTGGCGTGCCGTCCCCTTTGGCTTCATAACTGTTTGCCAAGAGGTTCCCTGATACCGGATCGAGCTTGGGATGTGCGGTGAACGTCGCTGATTTGATCTGCCCGTCAAACGTGTATTCGCCGAGGGTCTCCAGTGTTTCGAGATCCATCGCCCAGGGCATGGCATCTTCTTTGAGCGCAAGGAGGACGCCGTTGTGTGGGATGACGGTCGTATTGGCGGTGGTGTTGTTCTTCGCCGCGAGCGGGTCATTGGTGTAGATGTTTCGATAGACGCCGTTGAGCGAGCGACCTTCGCGGCGTTGAGCCATTAAACGATCCGTCTTCACATAACGACGTCGCATCGAGACCTTGCCGTCGGCAAAGTAGAAGCCGCTGACCACGCCGTCACCGTTGAAAAACATATCGGTGCCCAACATCGGAGGGTACTGCGGGTCTGGCGAGACCTGATAAAAGGCCCCGCGGATCGCAGCGGGAAGGTCACCTTCAATCTCGAGGTCGAACACCTCTGCTTCTACACGGCTGGGCGTATAAAGAGCACCGGAAAATTCAGGTGTTTTGGGAAATGGAGTACTCATCAGGCAATCTCATTAATGTGCGATTCGTTGATGTTCAGGGTGCAAGCTCAGGCCGATTGAGGGGACATTGCCGGTCCGGAAGGCTTCACGCCTCGACGAAAGCGTGCAACGACCAGGCAAGAGATAACCAAGGCGATCAAATAGGCTGAGGCGGCCAGCCATCCGACCGCTCGGAAATGTCCCTCACCGACGACAAGTGCCGCACCAAACGGGCCAAGCCCTTGGCCGACAAAAATTGCAGCGTTGCCCAGGCCGGCCAGTCGACCGGAAGGATCCAGTTCGGCTGCCATGGAAAGCAGGTAAGGCAGGCTGAAAAACCACACCATATGGATCAGGCAAGCCGTGGCGGCAAACGCAACGGTACTGTCGCCATAAACCATGACCAAGGTCGCCAGCAACGCTGTGCCGAAGCTCAACAGTTGCGGGAACAATAGACCCAGGCGACGTCCGATCAGCCCGGCGAGCCCCGCTCCCAGGGCCCCGGCCAGGATGCTGCCGCCAAGAATGCCACCAATCTGCTGCGGCTCCAGGCCAATGCTCTTGCCAATGCGCTCTTGGTAAACCCACAGGGCGGAATGTCCGAAAAACAGCAGCGCAAACAGCATGATCAACAAGATGGACGTGAGACCAAAGGGCGGAGTCGCGATGTTGGCCGAGCGATGTGCTTCGGGGTAGTGCTTAGGCACCCGCCAGCAACCCAACACCGCGAGCACGCTGGTGATAGCCAATAGGGAAAATGCACCGTTGACGCCGAATAACTTCAGGATCATGGGCATGGAGGTCACCAGCAACATGCCCCAAAGTAGGTTGCCGATATTGATGACCGCGAACGTTGCATCTTTAGAGGTGCGCAGCGCTGCTGTGGCGTAAACGACCGCCATAACGGCGCCGCCGCTTGCACCGCAGATCATTCTGCAAATGAGTAAGCCGGTCTGGCTGTGGAGTTGCGTGCTGGCCAGATTGCCCAGTGCCAGGATCAGCAAGGCAACCAGGGCGAAGCGGCGCCGGTCGACGGTCACCATGAACATGGCGCAAACGCCGCAAGCGATGGCCATCGCAATAAGTTCTGCTGCGAAAATGGCGCCTATGGCGTTGAGCGGTAAACCGAGTTGGTCGATAAACGCGCCACCCAGAATAGGCTGGATTTGCAGCGTCCCTAGGGAAATCACCATCATCAGGCAGATAGCGCCCAATGATTTTTTGCTGTCGATGGAGTCGAGCGCGTTCATGGAGCATCACCTCGGGTAAAGGGCCCGCCCCTCATGCAGGAGCGGGCGCACACATCAGTCAGAACTTGTGAACGTAGCGAACCTGCACTTGGTAATCCGCTCGGGAGCGGTTTTCGACGCCGGTCTCTTTATAGGTGTTCAGCCAAAAGGCTTTGTCTTCGGTGATTTTCCAGAACAGGCCCGGGCCAAAGCCCAATACCTTTTCCCGGGAGTCGGTCATTGTGTTTCCGTTGACCTTGTCATCCGAGATTTGCCTGAAGTAGTAGCCGTTGATGCCGACCGAGACCTTTGGGTATACCTCATACGAGACGGTGAAGTTGCTCCACGCCGACTGCCCTGACTGGGTGTCGCGTACCGATTGCCCTTCGAAATATTGCGCCGAACTGCTCGCCGGATCGTCGTTCTTGAAGTTGTACAGGTAGTTCAACCGCCAGCTCACCTCCCAACGAGGCGCAGGCATCCAGGTCGCTGCCCAGTAGGGGTTCAGGGAGAAGTAATTGGAGCCTGGGTTCAGGTCTTTATGTTTGTCGTACTTGCCCGTCGGAAGGATGGTATCGAAGGCCACACGCTGCACAAAAACCGGCCTGCCGGTGGCGTCGACGATCGGATCGAACTGGATCTGCGGCCCAACGGTGACATCACCGAGGCCGGTGGCGTTATCCTTGAGCTTGGCACCGTTGTCACCAAAGTCACCGTCCAGGGACACGACAGGCACCAACAAACTCCAGCCCAAGTGCGCCCCCCCTCCGATGGTGTCGGGTGAGTAATAGCTCAGTTGGTTGATCATCGTGATGACGTTGATCTTTGGATCATCAAAGGAGCCGCTGTTCTTGCCTCCGTTGGTCCTGATGCTGCTAGCGGTGCTGAACTTCAGATAGGTCTGATGCGTCAGCCCGGGTGGTCCGGCGAAACCGTCATAAAAGCTGGTGCCACCCAGGTTGATACCGCTGGGCTGACTTACCGAAGGTGGTGGTGGGCCATCTGCTGCATGGGCGGCAAATGAGGCGAAGCTGAGTGCCAGGCACGCTGGCAAGGATTTAGTCAGACTCATCGAAGTGGCTCTATTATTGGTATTGTGAGCGGGGTATTTTCCCCTGGCACTTGGACTTTAGTGCCTGGATGTACGTGATGCTTGAGCGCAGCGGCCAGAGTTGACTGGGAGTGCCATCATGCGGGACGGCGATGGGGTTAATCTCCCGGTGCTGCCTGAACGGCGGAGAGGGGAGCTTTCTTGAGCGGGCCAGTGCTTTACATGGCGTGTTGTATCGCGGGGGGATTCGATTACATCGAGCCGTCCTTGGCTCTGAGCTAACGACAGGTTAGAACTTGAAGCGCCCAACCAAGCCCTTGAGCTGCCCGGAAATATCCGTCAAACGCCCCGATCCGGTCTGCGCCGAGTGGGCAAACTCCTCGACCAACTGCGCATCGGCATGGATCTGCGCGATGTGCCGGTTGATGTCTTCGGCCACCTGGTGTTGTTCCTCTGCCGCCGTGGCGATCTGAGTGTTCTGGTCGCGAATCGAGTCCACCGAGGTGCGGATCTTTTCGAAACTGTCGCGAGCCTGCTGGATGCGTTCAACGCTGGTTTGTGACACTTGCAGGCTGCCCTGCATTTGTTGGGTCACTTCCTGGGTGCGCCGCGCGAGGTTGCCGAGCAGGCTGTCGATCTCACCGGTGGAATCGGCGGTGCGCCGTGCCAGGGCGCGAACTTCGTCGGCGACCACGGCAAACCCGCGGCCCTGATCACCTGCGCGTGCTGCTTCGATGGCAGCGTTGAGGGCCAACAGGTTGGTCTGTTCGGCGATCGAGCGAATGGTGTCGAGGATGGTGTTGATGTTCTTGCTGTCCTGTTCAAGCGCCTGCATGGTCTGGGTCGACTGTTGCAGGTCCTCGCTCAGTTTCAGCACGCTGCCGGTGGCTTCGCCGATGTGATGCTGCCCATCGTTCACATCACGGTAACCCGCGTCCGCACTGGAGGCGGCCTGGCTGCAGGAACGCGCCACTTCGTTGGCGGTGGCGACCATCTCGTTGAACGCGGTGCTGACCAATTCCACCGCCTGGCGCTGGCGCCCTGCGGCTTCGTTCATGTTCTGGGCTACTTCACTGGTGTCGGCCGCCGCGCTTTGCAGGTCCGAAGACGCGCTGCCGATGCGTTGCACCAGTTGCGCGATCATGCCCAGGAACTGGTTGAACCAGCTCGCCAGGGTGGCGGTTTCGTCCTTGCCCTGCACAGTGAGTTGGCGGGTGAGGTCGCCTTCACCTTCGGCGATTTCCTGCAGGCCGTTTGCAACGCCGCGAATCGGTCGCACGATCATGCTGGCGAAACTGGCACCGACGATGGCGAAGACCACCGCCAGCGCGGCAGCAATGGCGGCTATCAACCAAGTCAGGCTTGAGGCCTGGGCCATCACTTCGTCGCGTTTGATCAGGCCAATGAAGCGCCAGCCCAAGCCTTTGGAACTGACCACGTTGGCCATGTAAGACACGCCATCAATCTCGATCTGGGTCACGCCATCGCTGCTCTTGGCAAGTGCGGCGTAGTTGGGACCCAGGTCAGCCAGGGGCTTGAAGTTGTGCTTGGCATCGCTGGGATCAACCAGAACGTTGCCGCTGGCTTCGATCAGCATCAGGTAGCCGCTGTCACCCAACTTGATGTTTTTGACCAGTTCGGTCAGTTGCTTGAGCGACACGTCCAGGCCGACAACGCCAACCAGCTTGCCGGTGGCGTCGGCGACGGTGTGTACGATGCCGATCAGCGACACATCGTCCGGCGCCCAGTAATAGGCGTCTGTGCGCACGGTGGTGCCGGGTGCGGCGATGGCGGCCTTGTACCAAGGGCGCACGCGCGGGTCGTAATTGGAAATTTTGGGGTCGTCGGGCCAACTGGCATAACCACCATCGGCCAGCCCCAGGGAAAGATAGGCGGTGGTCGGATGGCTCTTGGCGAATCTGTCGAAGATCTCCAAAAGCTGTTTGTTGTTCTCAGGGAGAGGAATTTGTGCAGCGTCGGCACCGGCGTAGTTTTTCAAATCCTTGCTCGAGACGATTCGCGGGTCTTTGGCGAAGAATTCGACGTTCTGGCTGATACCGTCGAAAAACTGCTTCATCCCGTTATCGATCTGGCGGATTTCACGGCCGCTGCTGTCCAGGAAGTTGGCTTTTGCGGCGTCGCGCAGGTTCAACACGACAAGCACCGCCACCAGGATAACCGGGAGGCAGGCGATGGCCGCGAACGCCCAGGTCAGCTTCTGTTTGATATTCATGTCTTCTCCCGCAGGTGTTTATAAGTGTTGGTATGGCGCAAACAGTAGCGGTGAGGGTCGCAAGTGCTGAAAAGGGGGATAGCGCCCATGCTTACTCCCAACCTATCGGCTGAAAATGTACGCACTTTAGAGCGGTCGGCGCCCGGTGTAGCGAGGTGATTGCCGTCAGCGTCGCTAATCTGGAAGATGGTGCCAGCGGCTCGATACGCCTTGAGCTGTTGCTCAAGGCGCGAGCGTGAAACAAGTCCCGATCGCCTTCATGTATCAACGAGGCCCTATGCCCAGCGCATTCGAAAGCGTACTTAAAAACAAGAACATGGCTTATCGGCCGCTCGGGTCGTCACCTGCCAGCCAGGTTCCGATTCGCGTCGCGTTTGTATTGATGGACAATTTCTCGATGATGTCCTTTACCGGTGCGGTGGACGCGTTGGTGACCGCCAACCTGATGAGCGACATGCCCCTCTACGAGGTGCTGACGGTAGGGGCGTCGGGGTGCCAGGTGACGAGTGATCTGGGGATTGTCATTTCTACCGACACCGAGTTGGCGCAGCTGCCGGATAATCAAGACGTTCTGATCGTCGCCGGGGGCTTTCGCGTGAAGTTGCAAAGCTCTGCGTTGCTGCGCCGCAAGTTGCGCGCCAATGCGGCGTCCGGGGCGATATTGGGTGGGCTCTGGAACGGCGTTTTTTTTGTGGCCGATGCCAACCTGCTTGATGGATTTGAATGCGCTGTTCACCCGGAGAGTCGCGCCACGATGGCGGAGATGTTTCCTCACGTGAAGGTTTGCGGCCGTGCCTATGTCGTTGACCGGCAGCGGGTCAGTTGCGCCGGTGCGAACAGTTCGCTGCGCATGATGCTCCAGTTGATCCGCCAGACGGGAGGGCAGGCGCTGGTGAGCGCAATCGAGGAAATTCTTCGGTGTGATGAGTCTGGCGATGATGCGACGGACTTGCCTGCGGTCTTCATCGAGACGGACCCGACGTTGCCGGAAAGTCTCAAGCTGGCTTTGGAACTGATGTGGCAAAACGTAGAGGAGCCCTTGACCATTGATGAGCTGGCGGTGTGCGTCAAGATTTCCAAGCGTCAGTTGGAGCGGCGGTTTTGCAGCTTTCTCGGCGCGACCCCAACGCGTTACTACCTGGAACTGCGCCTGACACGCGCTCGCCAACTCATCCAGCAAACCAATCGGTCAGTGACAGAAATTGCGGTGGCTACGGGCTTCGTCAGCTCCCCGCACTTTCAGCGTCGCTTTCGGGATTTTTTCGGTGTTCCGCCCGGTAGCTATCGTGCGACGTTTACGCGCAAATAGAGTGAGTCGCAGCGCTTGGAACGGAAAAACCGGTGCCTGTAAAGGCACCGGTTTTTTATGGGCAGCGGATTCTAAACTCATGGCATTTGCGGCAATTCCTGCGGCCGCAGATCAAACACCAAGACTTCGGCATCCTGGCCGTTGCCCAATGTCAGCAGCTGCTCCGCACGCACCCGCACGCCATCACCTTCCTGTAATGGAACACCATTAAGTTCGACGTTGCCTCGGGCCACATGCACATAGGCGTAGCGATCAGCTGCCAGGGTCAGGGTGGCGCTTTCTGTCCCATCGAACAGCCCGGCGTAGACCCGTGCGTCCTGGCGCACGTGGAGCGAGCCATCGGCGCCGTCCGGGGAAATGATCAATTGCAGGCGTCCGCGTTTCTGTTCGCTGCTGAAGTGCTCCTGTTGATAGCGTGGCGTGGCGCCACTGACGTTGGGCACGATCCAGATTTGCAGGAAGTGCACCCGCTCGTCTGCGCTGTGATTGAACTCGCTGTGGGCCACGCCGCTGCCGGCGCTCATCAGTTGCACGTCGCCCGGACGGATGACCGAGCCCGTCCCCAGGGTGTCCTTATGCTCCAGGGCGCCCTCGAGCACATAGGAAAAAATCTCCATGTCGCGGTGAGGGTGCTGGCCGAAACCTTTGGCGGCGGCGACCCGGTCGTCATTGATGACCAGCAGGTCGGAGAAGCCTTGTTCGTTGACGTTACGGTAGCTGGCGAAGGAAAACGTGTGGAACGAAGTCAGCCAGCCGTGGCGGGCGATGCCGCGGTCCGAAGCTTTGCGAAGAGTCAGCATGGTAGTTCTCCTGATTTCTGTGGGCGGTGGCTCTGGCCGTTCGCCGGGTTCAGAAGAAGGTTAATGGTTATCGGATTGTTCAATAAGTAGATGGAAAACGAAATACTGTCCGTTTTGAGTGGACAATAGACGGCTCTCGTCAGCAGACGCTTCGCTTGGCCATAATGTTGGGACCTGGCCTGATAAACGATACAAACCCTGTGGGAGCGAGCCTGCTCGCTCCCACAAGGTTCATCTGGCGGTCGTTAGGCTCTGCTGTGCTTCCCTGGATTTTTTGGCGTATTCCCGATGAAAACCGTCGCAATGGTGCTGTTTCCGGATTTTTTGCTGCTCGACATGGCCGGGCCGCTTGAAGTGTTTTCCATCGCCAATCGTTATCTTGAGCCGGATCACCGTTATCAGATACTGACCCTGGGCTCCGAGCGCGGGCCCTTGCGGGCGTCCAACGGTGTGGTGGTACAGACCGATATTCACATTGACCAGGCCTGGGCCGCCTATGACGTGTTGCTGGTGCCGGGCGGGCCGGGGGCCTATAACGACCCGCATCCGGGGCTGCACACCTGGCTGCGGGCCGCGGCGCAACGGGCCACGCGCTACGGCTCTATTTGCACCGGGGCTTTTGTGCTGGGTGAGGCTGGGTTGCTCGACGGTTACCGCGTCACCACTCACTGGCATTACACCGAACGCCTGATCCGGCGTTTTCCCAAGGCATTGGTAGAAACCGACAAGATTTTCCTGCAGGACCGGCGCCTGATCACCTCCGGCGGCGTCACCGCCGGTATCGACCTGGCACTGTCGATCGTCGCGCAAGACCACGGGCGCAAAGTGGCGCTGGATGTGGCCAAGGTGTTGCTGGTGGTGATGAAACGCCAGGGTGGGCAAGCGCAGTTCAGCCCTCTGGTGGCGGCGGTGGCGACGCAGGAGTCGGCCATCACCCGGGTGCAGAATCATGTGATGGAGCATCTGGAGGAACCCTTCACCATCGAACGCATGGCAGCACTGGCCGCCATGAGCTCGCGGCATTTCGCCCGGGTATTCGCCCGTGAAGTGAAAATGACGCCCATGGAATTCCTGCAAGGCGCGCGCATCGACCGGGCCCGTCAGTTGCTGGAAACCACGGACTTGCCCCTCAAGACCGTGGCATTTCGCAGTGGGTTCGGCAGTGTGCGGCACATGCGTTTTCTGTTCAGTGAAAAGCTCGGCCTGACCCCGGTGCAGTATCGCCAGCAGTTCAGTTGAGCCCTGGTGTCCGTCCAGGGCACCGCGATGTCCGTGACGCTCCCTGCGCCAGCATTGTCCTCTGGCTGGTGGCTGCCAAGATAAAGGCGAACCCTCTGGAAAGGATGCGCAGGAGCCAGGGCAGACGCGTTCGGTGATCCGCAACGCCATGCCCGGACCGGTTATCCGGCGCTGGATCGCCCATGAACAGTTTCGTCAAACCCGATACCGAGCCGGCGGTGGGCTTCGGTCCGTTTACCTTCTACCGGCAGCAGCGACTGGTCACCCGTGACGGCAAGCCCTTGGCGCTGGGCGGACGCGCCCTGGACATTTTCCAGGTGCTGGTTGAACACGCCGGCACCTTCGTCAGCAAGCAGGCGCTCATCGCGCGCGTCTGGCCTGACAGGGTCGTGGAAGAGATCAACCTGCGGGTGCATATCGCGGCGCTACGGCGGGCCTTCGGTAACGGACGGGACGGTTGTTGCTACATCCTCAATCATCCCCGGCAAGGCTATTGCTTTACGGCGCCTTTGGTTGCGCAAGGGGACGTCGAACGGCCTGTCGCCAGACTGCCCGAGCGACATAACCTGCCCGCACGCCTGAGCCCGTTGATCGGTCGCGATAAAGTGTTGGGACGGTTGCTGGGCGAAGTGCCCCGTCAACCCCTGACCACCGTGACCGGCCCGGGCGGCGTCGGCAAAACCACCGTGGTGTTGCGGGTGGCGGAGCTGTTGCTGGAACACTTTGACGACGGTGCCTGGTTTGTTGATCTGTCCGCCATCAGCGACCCCTCGCAGGTGTCGGCGCAGGTTGCTCGCACCCTCGGTCTGGCGTGCGGACCTTTGGGCCAGCAGCTAACGCCGTGTCGGATGTTGTTGGTGCTCGATGGCTGTGAGCATGTGCTCGATGCGTGCCGCCAACTTGCCCTGGCGCTGCGTGCCTTGGCACCAGGGGTGTCGCTGCTGCTCAGCAGCCGCGAACCCCTGAACCTCACTGATGAACGGGTCGTGCCACTGCCCGGCTTGGCAGTGGCGTCCCCCCTTGAAGCTGAGCACCAGATAGTGGCGTGCCCGGCGGTGCAGTTGTTGATTGATCGGGTCGGCGCCCTGCAGCAAGGCTCCAAGCCAAGTGGCCGCGATCTGGTGACCATTGCTCAGATCTGCCAGCGCCTGGACGGGTTGCCGCTGGCGCTGGAGCTGGCGGCGGCCCAGGTCGGCACCTTGGGCGTGTCCGGCGTCTTGGAGCAGTTGGTCCATGGCCTATCACTCTTGAGTCACGGAAGGCGTACCGCGCAGGCCCGGCACCAAAGCCTGGAAGCTACGCTGGACTGGAGTTTCGAACGCTTGAGTGGCGACGAACAAGCGGCATTCCAGCGTCTGGCGGTGTTCGATGCGCCGTTTACCCTAAAGGCCGCGATGGCCGTGATCAGTTGCGCTGAGCTGGGCATGGACCAACTGCCCGAACTGCTGGCACGGCTGGTCAGTCAATCCCTGCTGATGGTGGAGCAGGGTCCCGAAGGGGAGCGCTATCACCTGCTTCAGACCACCCGCGCCTATGCCCGGGAAAAACTGCGGCGCTGTGGCCAATGGCATTTGTTCCATCGGCAGTACGTGCTGCAAGAAGCGTGGGGCAAGCGCCGTTCAAGGCCCGAGCCGTCGAGTCAACTGCTGGAGCAGCGCGTCGGCTTCCTGTAGGTCGGGGGTATCGAAGCCTTCGTTGAAACGCCGATAGACTGGCCCAAGCAGATCCAGCGCGGCGTGCGCCTGACCCCGCCGTTGCCATAACCGGGCCAGGGACAGGGCGCTGCGCAGTTCCCAGGCCAGGGCATTGTGGCGGCGGGCCACGGCCAGGGCGGCCAGCAGCTGGTCTTCGGCGCGCGCCTCCAGCGATCGGTCGTTCTGCGCGAGCAAGGCTTCGGCGCTGGCCCGCAGGATTTCCGCCGAGCACCAGCCTGCGGCACCACTGTGGGCACGCTCGATTTGCGCCGGGCTGACGAAGTCGGCGCGCAGTGTGACAACGATGTCCTGGATCAGCCCGGCCGTGGTCGGGCTTGCCTCCAGGGTTTCGCCATCGAATGCACAGGCGTAATGGCGAGCCCAGTCGTTGAACAACATCACTGAATGTTTTTTGGCCTGGTGGTGCAACAATTCGAGCCTTTGCCGGGCAATTAAATGGTCACCGTTGTAGCGCGCGATCACGCAACCGCTCATCGCCAGGGTGTAGCAGATCGAAGTGCCGTGGTTGATCTGCAAGGCGATCTGCAGCGCGAGGTTGGCGGTGCGCCGGGCTTTCTCGGCAAACCCTTGCAGCCAGAGGATGCGCGCCAGAATCGTCAGCGCGGCCACGCTCTGATCGTATTGCACGCCGAAGCCGTGGGTGAAATGACTGAGGTGACCGCTCTGGGCCAGACGCTGGATCACTTGCTCGGCATCGCGTCGCGCCGCGCTCTGGTCGCCGGCAAAATGTAGCGCCAGCACGCGCAGGCGTTGGGTGCTCAAGGAGAGGATCGGGTCTGCGTGCAGGCCCAGTCGGTCGAAATCCTGGCTTTGTTCAAGCGCCTGTTGGTAGTTGCCGCAACTGAGGTTGACGGTCATGTGCCCCGACACGGCCCGCAGCTCGCCGGTCAGGTCCTGGCATTGCTGCGCCAGTTGCCGGGCAGTGACAAAGGCGCTGATGGTGGTCGGCGTACCCCCCTCGGTGTGGTAGTTGAAACTGCCGCGGGCCAGTTCCAGGGCGAGGGTCAGCTTTGGGCACGGCGTGGGGCTGGCCCGTAATAATTTCAGCGCTTTTCTGACATACAGCCCGTGCTCCTTGAGCAGCGACAGCTCCTGCCAGAGGGGCAGGGTACGGGCGGTCAGGCGGATCGCTATGGTGTGGGAGCCCTGGGGGGCCAACCCCCGGTCGAGTGCTGCACGAATGTCGTCGCGATAGGCTGCATAGCGGTCGATCCACAGCCGCGTGGGGGTGTTCTTCCAGTCGTTTTCGGCCTGTTCCATGAGCGTCAGGCAGCGCTCGGCGTGGCGCTCCCGGCTGGTAGGCAGTTCCCCGGCTTCGGCGAGTTTTTCCAAGGCGTAGCTGCGGGTGGTGTCCAGCAGGCGATAACGCACTTCTTCATCGCCAATTTCTACGTTGAGCAACGATTTGGCGACCAGTTGGCTGACCGACACCAGCACCTGGTCGGGCGCGACATGCTGGCCGACGATCACCGCCGCCGCCGACGCCAGGTTGAAACTGCCCATGAACACCGCCAGCCGCCGCAGGCAGGTCTGCTCGCACGGGGTGAGCAGCGCGAAGCTCCAGTCCAGCGTGGCGCGCAGGGTTTGTTGACGCGGTGTGGCGGTGTCGTGGTGGAGCAGGGCGACGCTGCTCTGCAGTTGCCGGTGAAGCTCCACCAGCCCGAAGGGGCCGATCTGAGCAGCGGCCAATTCGATTGCCAGGGGAATGCCGTCCAGCCGCTGGCAGATGTCGACCACCAACGGCACCTCGCGGTCGGTCAGTTCGAAGCCGTCATGGCTGGCCAGCGCCCGCTCGGCGAACAATTGCAACGCCGGGTACTCCAGGGCCGGATATCCCTCGATGGGCATCTCCCTCGGCGGGAACGCCAAGGAATCCAGACGCTGCACGTGTTCGCCTTCGGCCCGCAGGCTTTCGCGGCTGGTGGCCAGGATATGCAGGTGAGGGGCACCGCGCAGCAAGGTTTCGCTGAGCTGGGCGACGGTATCGATCAGGTGTTCGCAGTTGTCGATCAGCAGCAACAGATGCCGCTCCTTGACCTGCCGGGCGATGGCGTCCAGCGGGTCGCCGTCATGCAGCGGCAGGTCCAGCAGCGCACACAGGTTGGGGGCGATCATGGTCGGGTCGCTGAGCGCCGCCAGGTCCAGCAGATAAGTGCCATCGTGGTAGTGGCCGATCAGCCGTTCGGCAACCCGCAGGGCGACAGTGGTCTTGCCGATGCCTCCGGTACCGACCAGGGTGATGAAGCGTTTGCGCGGTAACTGGTCCACCAGGCTTTGCACCAATGCCTGGCGTCCGATCATTCGGGTGCAGGGCAGCGGCAGGTTACAGGCCAGTGAAGGGTGAGGGATGCGCGCCAGTTGCTCGAGTGGCTCAAGTGACACTGGCGCGACAAAACTGTAGCCGCGTTGCGCCACGGTGACGATGTAACGCTGGCCGGCCTGGCCATCGCCTAGCGCCTTGCGCAGTGCCGCGACGTGCACCCGCAGGTTGGTGTCTTCCACGACACTCTTGGGCCAGACACGGGCGATCAATTGTTGTTTGCTCACCACCTGCCCGGCGTGTTCGAGCAGCACCAGCAGAATCTCCACCGCCCGCCGCCCCAGTCGCAACGGTTGCCCGGCTTCCAGCACCAGGCGTTGGCGCGGATGGACCCGGTAAGGGCCGAAATGCACAGTCTTTTCGACGGGCAGGCTGAGGAATTGGCTCATGTTGCTCTCAATGTTCTGATCCCGGTGCAGGGGCTTTACCCGAGCATATTCCTCAGGTTTGGCTTCAAGCGCAACGGCGACGAGGCTTCCCGGGGCTGCGTGCCAGCCACAGACCCCTGTGGTTGCCAACAGAAGAACCTGTGGCGAGGGAGCTTGCTCCCGCTGGGCCGCGAAGCGGCCCCAAAAGCCCAATCCCCAATAAATCTGACACGCCGAGGTGTCAGTTTGAGGGCTGCTGCGCAGTCCAGCGGGAGCAAGCTCCCTCGCCACGAAAGCGGTTTTTTAACACCGCAGTCCCGAAAAAATTAACAACGTTTAACTCACGCAGATGACGCCTGTGGCCGGACCATTGAACGATCCACCCACCTCAAGGAGTCATGTCATGAGCACTTTCATCACCCGCGACGGCACCGAGATTTACTACAAGGACTGGGGCACTGGTCAACCGGTGGTTTTCAGCCACGGCTGGCCGTTGAACTCGGACAGTTGGGAGGCGCAGATGATGTTCCTGGCGTCCAACGGTTACCGGGTGATCGCCCATGACCGCCGCGGGCACGGGCGTTCCAGCCAGCCTTGGGACGGCAACGACATGGACACCTACGCCGATGACCTGGCCGAGCTGATCGAGCGGCTGGACCTGAACGGAGCGGTGTTGCTGGGCTTCTCCACCGGCGGTGGCGAAGTGGCACGCTACCTCGGCCGCCACGGCGCCGCTCGCGTCGCCAAGCTCGGGCTGATCTCGGCAGTGACGCCGCTGATGGTCAAGACCCCGTCCAACCCTGGTGGCTTGCCCGTCGAAGTGTTCGACGGTTTCCGCCAAGCCTCTCTGGCTGACCGTTCTCAGCTATACAAAGATGTGGCCAGCGCGTTTTTCGGCGCCAATCGGCCGGGTGCCAAAGTGTCCCAGGGCATGATCGATTGGTTCTGGATGCAGGGCATGCTCGCCGGTCACAAAAACACTTACGACTGCATCAAGGCGTTCTCGGAGACGGACCTTTCCGAAGACCTGCGCAATATCGACGTGCCGACCCTCGTGGTTCACGGCGATGACGACCAAGTGGTGCCGATCGAAACCGCCGGCATCGCGGCCGCCAAGTTGCTCAAAAACTCACAGCTGCTGGTTTACCCAGGCGCACCCCACGGCCTGACCGATACCCACAAGGACCGGCTGAACGCGGACCTGCTGGCGTTCATCCAGGGCTGAAGTGTGCCGGCGCGGGCTGACACCCGCGCCGGTACCTTGTATTCAAAGGATCGAAACCCATGAATCGCAACGATCTACGCCGTCTCGACATGAACCTGCTGGTGATCTTCGAGGCGCTGATGTTCGAGAAGAACCTGACCCGCGTCGCCGAAAAGCTGTTCATGGGCCAGCCGGCGGTGAGCGCGGCGCTGGGGCGGCTACGGGATCTGTTCGATGATCCGCTGCTGATACGCCACGGTCGCGGCATGGAACCGACCCCGCGGGCCCTGTCGATTCTGCAGGAGCTGCAGCCTGCTATGGATACCATTTCCGGCGCCGTCAGCCGGGCCAAGGCTTTCGATCCGTCCACCAGTTCTGACGTGTTTCGCATCGGTCTATCCGACGATGCCGAATTCGGGCTGTTTCCACCCTTGCTGACCCAACTGCGCGAAGAAGCGCCCGGCATCATAGTGGTCGTGCGTCGGGCTAATTTTCTGTTGATGTCGTCGCTGCTGGCCAGCGGCGAAATCAGCGTCGGTGTCAGTTACACCACGGATTTGCCGGCCAACGCCAAGCGCAAGAAACTGCGCGACATCCCCTGCAAGATCCTGCGCGGCGACAAGCGCCCGGGGCCGATGACCCTCGACGAATACTGCTCGCGGCCTCATGCCATGGTTTCGTTCTCGGGCGATCTGAGCGGCAACATCGACCTGGACCTGGCCCGTATCGGCCGGGCCCGCAAAGTGGTGCTGGCGGTGCCGCAATTCAGTGGGCTGCGGGCCTTGCTGGCCGGCACCGAACTGATCGCCACCGTGCCCGACTACGCGGCCTGCGCGCTGGTGGAAGGCTGTGCGCTGCGCGCCGAGGATCCGCCGTTCGAGATCAATGCCGCCGAGCTGTCGATGGTCTGGAGCGGTGTGCATGACAACGACCCGGCCGAGCGCTGGCTGCGTTCGCGCATTGCCACCCACATGTCCCAACCGTTGCCGACAACGGCCGCGACGGACCCGCACGGCGCTCACCGATGAACCTCTCTGACGAACGCCCCCTGCAGGATCTGGGCTTGTTATGCCTGCGCCTGAGCGGCGCGCTGTTTTTGCTGTGGGTCCATGGGCTGCCGAAGCTGCTGCATTACAGCGTTGAACTGACCCGTATCGAAGACCCGTTTCACCTTGGCGCGGCGCCCACCCTGATCCTGGCGATTTTTGCCGAGGTGCTGTGTCCGTTGCTGATCATGACCGGTGTCCTGGTGCGCCTGGCGTGCCTGCCTATCCTGTTTCTGCTGGCCGTGGCGCTGCTGGTGGTGCACACACAGTGGAGCCTGGAAGAAGGGCAGTTCGGCTGGTTGCTGCTGATTGTATTTACCAGCGTATTCATCGCCGGGCCTGGACGCCTGGCGCTGAACACCCGTTTTGTTGGAGTGCTTCGCCATGTCTGAATCTCAAACCGTTGAACCCATTGCGAGCCCTGCCAAACCTGGCTTCGACGAAATAGTGACCCTGGTGGTCAAGCACCGGATCAAGGCCGGTCAGGACGCGGCCTACGAGGTCTGGTTGCGACGCATCGTACGCGTGGCCGGTCAACGGCCGGGGCACCTGGGAGTGGATGTGGTCCGGGGCAAGCAGGGTGGCTTGTCGCTGTTCACCTGCGTACTGCGTTTCTGCTCCACCGAGGCCATGCAACGCTGGCTGGATTCGCCCGAGCGCCGCGAACTGGTGGAGGAGGCCACTCCCTTGCTGGCCGACGGTGACCAGACCGAAATCGCGCCGCACAAGGAATTCTGGTTCGCCCCCTTGGCGGATGCCTCCACACCGCCGCCGCGCTGGAAACAGGCCGTGGTGTCGCTGCTGGTCATCTTGCCGCACACCTTGCTGGTGCCACTGATCTGGGGGCCATTGTTGAAGCTCAATGGGTTTCTCTCCAACTACCTGGTCGCCACGTTCCTGATCACCCTGACCATCGTGATCTCGGTGGTGTACGTGTGCATGCCCCTGGCGACCCGGCTGTTCGCGCCCTGGCTCCAAGCCTCAAAGGCCCACGAACACCTGGAATAAGCATTGCCGAGCTGTTGTGCCAAACATTGTTGTGCCAAGCACTGTTGTGGCGAGGGAGCTTGCTCCCGCTCGGGCGCGTAGCGTCCGCTCTTTTTGGGGCCGCTTCGCAGCCCACCGGGAGCAAGCTCCCTCGCCACGGACTGTATTTATCTTGATGTGTCCGCACATCCATTGTCGAAGGGAAATCCGATGAACGCCGATCTGATTCTGTTCAATGGTCAATTCCACACCGTAGACCGGGAAAATCCACGGGCCAGTGCCGTGGCCATCAGCCAGGGCACGTTCGTTGCCGTGGGCACCGACGCCCAGGCCATGGCCTTGCGCGGCAGCGGCACCCAGGTCATCGACCTCAAGGGCCGCACCGTCATTCCCGGGCTCAACGACTCGCACTTGCACCTGATCCGCGGCGGCCTGAACTACAACCTGGAGCTGCGTTGGGAAGGGGTCCCGTCCCTGGCCGATGCCTTGCGCATGCTCAAGGACCAGGCCGATCGCACGCCGACACCGCAGTGGGTTCGGGTAGTGGGTGGTTGGAACGAATTTCAGTTTGCCGAAAAACGCATGCCGACCCTGGAAGAACTCAACCAGGCCGCCCCCGACACCCCGGTGTTCGTGTTGCACCTGTATGACCGTGCCTTGCTCAACCGCGCGGCGCTGCGGGTGGCCGGCTACACCCGTGACACACCGAACCCGCCGGGCGGCGAGATTGTCCGCGACAGCAAGGGCGAGCCCACCGGCATGTTGGTGGCACGGCCCAATGCAATGATCCTTTACTCGACCCTGGCCAAGGGGCCGAAGTTGCCCCTGGAGTACCAGGTCAACTCCACGCGCCAGTTCATGCGTGAACTCAATCGACTGGGGCTGACCAGCGCCATTGATGCTGGCGGTGGCTTCCAGAATTACCCGGACGATTATGCGGTGATCGAACAGTTGGCGCGGGAGCAGCAGTTGACGGTGCGCATCGCCTACAACCTGTTCACCCAGAAGCCCAAGGAAGAACTCTCTGACTTCAAGAACTGGACCGGTAGCGTCAAGTTGCACCAGGGCGATGATTTCCTGCGGCATAACGGCGCCGGTGAAATGCTGGTGTTCTCGGCGGCAGATTTCGAGGACTTCCTGGAGCCGCGTCCGGACCTGCCGCCCGGCATGGAGCAGGATCTGGAGCCGGTGGTCCGTCACCTGGTGGAGCAACGCTGGCCGTTCCGCCTGCATGCCACCTATGACGAATCCATCAGCCGCATGCTCGATGTGTTCGAGAAGGTCAACCGTGACATTCCGTTCAACGGCCTGCCCTGGTTTTTCGACCACGCCGAGACCATCACGCCGCAGAACATCGAACGGGTCCGGGCGCTGGGCGGCGGTATCGCGATCCAGGATCGCATGGCCTTCCAGGGTGAATACTTCGTCGACCGCTACGGTGCCAAGGCCGCCGAAGCCACGCCGCCGATCAAGCGCATGCTGGCCGAAGGCGTGCCGGTAGGTGCTGGCACCGACGCCACCCGAGTGTCGAGCTACAACCCCTGGACCTCGCTGTACTGGATGGTCAGTGGCCGCACGGTGGGTGGCCTGTCGTTGCACGAAGAAGGCCTGCCGCGCCTGACCGCGTTGGAGCTGTTTACCCATGGCAGCGCCTGGTTCTCGTCGGAGCAGGGCAAGAAAGGCCAGATCAAGGTCGGCCAACTGGCGGACGTGGTGGCCTTGAGCGCGGATTTCTTCAGCGTCGAGGAAGAAGCCATCAAGTGGATCGAGTCCGTGCTGACCGTGGTGGGCGGCAAGGTGGTGTATGCCGCCGGCGACTTCGAAAAACTTGGGCCGGCCAGCGTCCCGGTACTGCCGGACTGGTCGCCGGTGGTCAAGGTCCCGGGTCACTGGCGCCCGACTTCACCGTTGCAGGCGCACGTTCACCAGTGCAGCGGTCCGTGCACGGTGCACTCCCATAGCCATGAGCGGGCGCGGCTGTCGAACGTTCCGGTTAGCGATTTCCAAGGTTTCTGGGGCGCGTTTGGCTGCTCCTGCTTCGCCTTCTGACTGACACACAGATATCCCCCTGTGGGAGCGGGCTTGCTCGCGAAGGCGTCGGCGCATCCGACGTCTTCGCAAGCTGACACTGCGCTATCGCGAGCAGGCTCGCTCCCACAGTTTTTGAAGTACCCATCCAAAGGAGTCATCCCATGAGCAACGTTTCCGCTATCCAACGCCTGAACAAGGACGACGCGGTCGTCCTGCTGGTCGATCACCAGACCGGCCTGATTTCCCTGGTCCAGGACTTCTCGCCCAACGAGTTCAAGAACAACGTCCTGGCCCTGGCGGACCTGGCGAAGTTCTTCAAACTGCCGACCATCCTGACCACCAGTTTCGAAAATGGTCCGAACGGCCCAATGGTGCCGGAGTTGAAAGAGCTGTTCCCGGATGCGCCGTACATTCCACGTCCAGGCCAGATCAACGCCTGGGACAACGAAGATTTCGTCAACGCTGTAAAGGCTACCGGCCGTAAGCAGTTGATCATCGCCGGTGTGGTGACCGACGTTTGCGTGACGTTCCCAACCTTGTCGGCGCTGGCTGAAGGCTTTGAAGTTTTCGTGGTCACCGACGCCTCGGGCACCTTCAACGAAACCGTGCAGCAAGCGGCCTGGGCGCGCATGGCGGCCGCGGGTGCGCAGCTGGTGAACTGGTTCTCGGTAGCGTGTGAGCTTCAGGGTGACTGGCGTAACGACATGGAAGGCCTGGCGAACCTGCTGTCGCCGCGCATCCCGAACTACCGCAACCTGATGAACAGCTATTCGGCGATGGCTGCCAAGTAAGCTGAGTGATTGCTGCTGGACGACGCCCGCCTTGTGCGGGCGTTTTTTTGCGCTTGGCATCCACTTCTTTCAGGCTGATCCACCGCTATCGCGAGCAAGCTTTGCTCCCACAGGTCTTGCGGCTGCGCGATGACGGCGGCACATCCAACACCTTCCCAACCTGCCTCAACCCGACCACAATGCCCAACAGAACATCCGGACTGTCCACCCTGGAATGACAATGAACCCCTTCGAAGAAATGCGCATCTTTGCCCAGGTCATGGAGTCGGGCAGTTTCACTGCTGCGGCGGACAAGTTGGGGCTGTCCAAGCAGTTTGTCAGCCGCAAGCTCATGGAACTGGAGCAGCGCCTGGGCGTACGCCTGCTCAATCGCTCGACGCGACGGCTGGACGTCACGCCCCTGGGCCAGCGCTATCACGAAGCGGCGCTGCGCCTGCTCAGCGAAGTCGAACAGGTGGAGCAGGGCATCAGCGGCCAGACCAACGAGCCCCGCGGCACCATTCGTCTCAGCGCACCGCTGTCCTTTGGCGTGACGCACCTGAGCAGCCTGTTGCCGCTGTTTCTGCAGCGCTATCAAGACGTCAGCGTAGAGGTAGACCTCAGCGACCGCTCGGTGGACCTGCTGGGGGAGGGCTATGACCTGGCGCTGCGGATCGGCGTGCTGGAAGATTCGACCTTGATCGCGCGACGCATCGCGACCATCGAACGGGTGTACTGCGCCAGCCCGGCCTACCTGGCGCAACGGGGCACACCCATGCGACCTGAAGACTTGCGCAATCATGACTGCCTACCCTATGGACACAGCCGCCAGGTCCAGTGGCGATTCGCGGGTGTCGGCAAACCGTTGACGCTGGAGGTCACGGGACGCATGCGCGCCAACAACGGCGATTTGCTCAGGGATGCGGCCATCGCCGCAATGGGCATTACCTACCTGCCAACTTTTATCCTCGGGGAGGCACTCAAGGACGGTCGATTGATCAAGGTGCTGGAGGGCTTTGAGACCGAGCCGCTGACGCTGTCGGCGGTTTACCCGCAACATCGTCAAAGTTCACGCCAGGTGCAGGCGCTGGTGGAATTCTTGCGCGAACAGATGCAATAAAGCGCCGTAACGCATTCAGCCGTCATATGACGGCTGAAGCATCCACGGCGCTTTGATCAGGCAGCGAGGTTAGCGCTGCTCAGTTCTTTTTTGTACTGCGCTTTCATGGTTTCCATTTCTTCACCCAGGGCATCCAGTTTTGCTTTGCCCAGCAGTTTTTTTGCTTGAGGGAACATCTCCTTCTCTTCTTCTTCGATGTGGTGCTCAAGCAGTTCCTTGACCACTTTCACGCGGCCGGCAAATTCCGGCTGGGTCGGATCGGTGGTTTTCAGGTCCGGCAGGACCAGCGAATCGACGGTGCGGTGTTCTTCCTTGGCCTCGTAATACATTTCGGCCTCGTCCTTGCTGCCTGCTTGCTTGAAAGCCGGATAAAGAATCTCTTCTTCCAGACGGGTGTGGATGGAAATTTCCATTTCCAATTTTGCCAACAGATCGGTGCGCTTCTTGACGGCGCGATCAGTGGATTCGCTCAGTTGGGTCAGAATGGCTTTGACGCGTTCATGGTCGGCTTTCAACAGGTCGATGGCGTTCATAAGTAGCTCCTGGCAATTCATCACGGATGCGGGTCAGCTTCAAGCGCCGACGCCGCGTAAAAGGTAAATTGCATCAGCCGTGCCAGCCGAAGTGTAATAAAAAACCGTTTAAAAACAGTTAGTTGTGTTGACTCTTTTTTTTATGTTCGTGCAAGCTGCATGAGAGCGGGGAAAATGCCTTGCACTTTGCGCTGATGGCTAAACGCTTTCGATCAGTTGCCGGACCCGACCGGCAATCGCCAGGCAAGACGTCAGCCCCGGCGATTCAATCCCGAACAGGTTGATCAGCCCCGGCACCTGATGCTCGGCTTTGCCGCTGATGAGAAAGTCGCGGGCAGGCTCGCCCGGAGCGCAGATTTTCGGGCGGATGCCGCTGTAGCCCGCTTGCAGGCTCTGGTCCGGCAAGCCGGGCCAGTAATTGCGAATCGCAGGGTAAAAAGCCTCGGCCCGGGCCGGATCGACCCGGTAGTCTTCGCCCTCGACCCATTCGATGTCAGGGCCGAAGCGGGCCTGGCCCGCCAGGTCCAAGGTCATGTGGATGCCCAGGCCGGCGGCCTCCGGAGCGGGGTAGACCAGATGTCGGAAGGGCGCGCGTGCGGCCAGGCTGAAGTAGTTGCCCTTGCACAAATAATCATCGGGCACCGATTGTGGCGGCAGGCCCTCGATGCGGCGGGCGAGGGTAGGCGCCTGCAGGCCGGCGGCGTTGATCAGTCGCCGGCAAGACACACTCATCTGCGCCGTGCCGCCCAACTCCAGCAGCAAGCCCTCGTCGATGATCCGAGCCCTTAGCAAAGGCGTGTGGAATGCGATGTTCGCGCCGGCCGATTCAGCATCGCCCTGCAAGGCCAGCATCAGGGCATGGGAGTCGACGATACCGGTGGAGGGCGAATACAGCGCGGCGACACACGCCAGTGCCGGCTCCAGGTCCAGTGCCTGCTGTTGATCGAGCAGGCGCAGGTCGTCCACACCATTGGTCAAACCGCGTTTCAATAACGCCTCGAGCCCGGCCACCTGCGCCTGATCCTTGGCGACGATCAACTTGCCGAGCCTGCGGGTCGCGACCCCGTGGCTTTCACAATAGTCATACAGCCTTTGTCGGCCTTCGACGCACAACTGCGCCTTGAGACTGCCCGGTGGGTAATAGATGCCAGCGTGGATGACTTCGGAGTTTCGTGAACTGGTGCCCATGCCAATGGCCTCACTGGCCTCGATCAGCAGCACTTCGTGACCGGCCAGGGCCATTTCCCGGGCCACGGCGAGGCCGATGACGCCCGCGCCCACCACCACGCAGTCGATGTCGATGCCCAAACCCTTTCCCCTTCGTGACGTTGATGGTCAACCGACTCAGGATAGCCCGGCGTCGGCCGCTTCTACATCCCCCAAAAAAAATGCCCGTATCTCACGATACGGGCATTTTTCATGGCTACGACACTTAGCCGATCAGCCAGTCAAACCCGCCTGCTGAACCAGGGTCAGCAACGGCTGCGGGTACACGCCGAGGAAGAACGCCAACAGGGCGATGGCCAGCAGCATCACGCCGCCTGCCTTCTGTTCCCAGTGCAACTCGGCATCGTGGCGACGCAGGTTCGGTTCCATCAGGTACAGGGTGACCATCACGCGCAGGTAGTAGAACACGCCGATGGCACTGCCCAGCACCAGGGAGCCGACCAGCCACCATTGGTGAGCCTCGACGCCGGTGGCGATGATGTAGAACTTGCCGATGAAACCCGCGGTCAGCGGGATGCCGGCCAGGGACAGCATCATCACGGTCAGCACGGCAGTCAGGTACGGACGGCGCCAGAACAGGCCGCGGTATTCGTACAGGGCGTCAGCGTCGCGGCCGTTGTACGGCGAGGACATCAGGGTGATCACGCCGAACGCGCCGAGGCTGGTGATCACGTAGGTGACCAGGTACACGCCGATGGCTTCCACGGCCAGGCCCTTGCTGGCGATCAACGCGATCAGCAGGTAACCGAAGTGGGCGATGGACGAGTAACCCAGCAGACGCTTGAGGTTGCTCTGGGTCAGAGCCAGCAGGTTACCGAACAGGATCGACGCGATGGCGATAATGGTCAGCACGTTGCTCAGCACACCGCTGCTGGCCACTGGCGAGATCTGGAACAGACGCACCATCACCGCGAACACTGCCACTTTCGAGGCGGTGGCGAGGAACGCCGCCACTGGCGCCGGGGCGCCTTCGTAGACGTCCGGGGTCCAGAGGTGGAAGGGCACCAGCGACAGCTTGAAGGCCAAACCGATCAGCATCATGCCCAGGCCCAGTTGCGCGATCGGGCTAGGCAGGCCGGTGGCCGCCAAGGCCTGGCCGATGCCGTTGAAGTTCAGGGTGCCAGCCTCGGCGTAGAGCAGGGCCATACCAAACAACAGGAACGCCGAACCGGCTGCCGACAGCACCATGTACTTGATGCCAGCTTCCAGGGAGCGCTTGTTGAAGAAGGCGTAGGCCACCAGGCCGTAGACCGGCACCGACAGCAGTTCCAGGCCGATGAACAGGCTGGCCAGGTGCTGCGCGCTGACCAGCACCAAGCCACCGGCGGCGGCCATCAGGATCAGCAGGTACAGTTCTTCGCGGTTGCCCGGGTAACCCGAACCGCCGTCGCCGAGGTAGGCGTGGGCGAGGGTGACACAGGCCAGGGTGGCGACCAGGATCAGCGCCATGTACAGGCAGGCGAAGCTGTCGATCTGCAGCAGAGGCGTCACCGCCAATGGCGCGACTTTAAGCGCCGGCAGAATCGACAGCAGGGCCAGGTTCAGCCCCGCCACCGACAGCAGGAAGGTCTGTGAGTGATTGCGCCGCCAGGCGATCGCCAGCATCACCACGATGATCGTGGCGCTGGTGATCAACAGCGGCGCAAGCGCGATAAAGTGTTGAATCGTGAATTCCATAGCGCTCTTACCGGGCCGAAGCGAGTTGAGAGAAGGCGGTGCCGAGCCACTGCTGCACGCCATGCATCGTGGCGGCAGAGGTGTCGAGGAACGGTTGCGGGGAAACGCCGAGGTAAACCAGCAGCACCGCAAGGCCGAGCACCATGATCAGTTCGCGACCGTCCATGCCGCGCAGCGCTTCGTCCGACTTGGACGGGCCGAAGTAGGCGCGGTGGATCATGATCAGCGAGTAGACCGAACCGAACACCAGGCCGGACGTGGCGATGGCAGTGATCCACGGCGCACTGACGAAGGTGCCGATCAGGATCAGGAACTCGCCGACGAAGTTACCGGTGCCCGGCAGGCCCAGGGACGCGGCTGCGAAGAACAGGCTGATGGCCGGCAGGTAAGCGATGCGCGACCACAGGCCACCCATCTCACGCATGTCCCGGGTGTGCAGGCGTTCGTACAACTGGCCGCTGAGGATAAACAGCGCTGCGGCCGACAGACCGTGGGCCAGCATCTGGATCACCGCGCCTTGCAGGGCGAGCTGGCTGCCGGAGTAGATCCCGATCAGCACGAAGCCCATGTGCGAAACGCTGGAGAAGGCGATCAGGCGCTTGATGTCGGTCTGGGCGAAGGCCAGGAACGCACCGTAGAAAATCCCGATCAGACCCAGGGTCATGGCGATCGGCGCGAACTCGGCCGAGGCATTGGGGAACAACGGCAACGCGAAGCGCAGCAGGCCATAGGCCGCAGTCTTGAGCAGGATACCGGCCAGGTCCACGGAACCAGCGGTCGGTGCCTGGGCGTGGGCGTCCGGCAGCCAGGAGTGGAACGGCACCACGGGCAGCTTCACCGCGAAAGCGATGAAGAAGCCCAGCATCAGCACGTACTCGGTGGTCTTGGACATCTGCACTTTCAACAGATCGGCGTAGTTGAAGGTAATCACGCCGGTGTTGTTGAAGTTGACCAGCACCAGACCGAGGATCGCCACCAACATGATCAGGCCGGAAGCCTGGGTGAAGATGAAGAACTTGGTCGCGGCGTAGATCCGGGTTTTCTTGCCGTCCGAAGAACTGTGACCCCAGAGCGCGATGAGGAAGTACATCGGCACCAGCATCATTTCCCAGAAGAAGAAGAACATGAACAGGTCCAGCGCCAGGAACACGCCGATGACACCGCCCAGGATCCACATCAGGTTCAGGTGGAAGAAGCCGACGTGACGCTGGATCTCTTTCCAGGAGCAGAGTACCGAAAGGATACCCAGCAGGCCGGTCAGCAGGATCATCAGCAGCGACAGGCCGTCGAGGGCCAGGTGCACGCTGATGCCGAAGCGTGCGATCCAGACGTGCTTGAATTCAAGCGCCCAGGTCGGATCGGCGCCAGGGGCCGGAGCGAATGAATAGTCGCCGGTCGCCCACAGCCAGAGGCCGAGCGCGAGTTCCAGGGACATGGTCAGCAGCGCAATCCAGCGCGGGAGGGTGGAGCTGGAACGCTCCGCAATCCAGCACAGCAGGCCGCCGATAAAGGGGATCAGGATTAGCCAGGGCAGAATCATGACGGGCTCGTTTCCTTTCGCAAGTTCGCAAGGTTCATATCAGACCGCTACCAGCACGATGGCGCCGATAACCAGCACGGCGCCAGCCGCCATGGAAGCCGCATACCAACGCAGTTGACCGGTCTCGGTACGGCTCAGGGCAGTGTGGCCGCCCTTGGCCATGCGCGGGATCAGGCCAATGGTCTGGTCGAGCGGGTCTTTGCGCAGAATGTGGCTGATCGCAAGGTATGGCTTGACGAACAGTTTGTCGTAGATCCAGTCGAAGCCCCAGGCGGCGAACCACCAGGCCGAAAGGAAACGCCCGATGCCGCTGTTGGCGATCGCCGTGACGAAACGACGCTTGCCCAGGAACAGCAGGGCAGCCAGCAGGATACCGGCCAGGGCGATGGCACCCGAGGCGATTTCCAGGCTGTGCTTGGCTTCGCCGCCGGCGTGGCCGACGCTTTGTGGCAGCACATCGGCCAGCGGTGGCGTGATCATGGCGCCGACGAAGGTCGACAGCACGATCAGCACCGACAGCGGCAGCCAGTGGGCAATGCCGTGGCCGGCGTGGGCGTCGGTCTTGGCTTCACCGTGGAACGCGATGAAGATCAGGCGGAAGGTGTACAGAGAGGTCATGAATGCACCCACCAGGCCGGCATAGAGCAGACCCTGGTTACCGCTGGCGAACGCTTCCCAGAGGATCTCGTCCTTGGAGTAGAAGCCGGCGGTGACCAGTGGCAAGGCCGACAGGGCTGCGCCGCCGACGATGAAACTGGTGTAGGCCAACGGCAGTTTCTTCCACAGGCCGCCCATCTTGAAGATGTTCTGCTCGTGGTGGCAGGCAACGATCACCGCACCGGAAGCAAGGAACAGCAGGGCCTTGAAGAAGGCGTGGGTCATCAAGTGGAAGATCGCGCCCTCCCAGGCGCCGACGCCCAGCGCCAGGAACATGTAGCCGATCTGGCTCATGGTCGAGTAGGCGAGGATGCGCTTGATGTCGGTCTGTACCAGCGCGGCAAAACCGGCCAGCACCAGGGTCACGCCACCAACGATGCCGACCAGGTGCAGGATGTCTGGCGCCAGGGCAAACAGGCCGTGGGTACGGGCGATCAGGTAGACACCGGCGGTCACCATGGTGGCGGCGTGGATCAGGGCCGACACCGGGGTAGGACCGGCCATTGCGTCCGCCAGCCAGGTTTGCAGCGGCAGTTGCGCGGACTTACCGACGGCACCGCCCAGCAGCATCAGGGTCGCCAGGACAATCCAGAAGTCACCGACCTTGAAGTGTTCCGGTGCCTTGACCAGCAGTTCCTGGATATTCAGCGTGCCCAGTTGCTGGAACAGGATGAACAGGCCGATGGCCATGAACACGTCGCCGATCCGGGTCACGATGAACGCCTTGAGCGCGGCGTTACCGTTGTTGCGGTTGCTGTAGTAGAAACCGATCAACAGGTACGAGCACAGGCCCACGCCTTCCCAGCCGAAATACAGGAACAACAGGTTATCGCCCAGCACCAGGAACAGCATGCTGGCGATGAACAGGTTGGTGTAGGCGAAGAAGCGCGAGTAACCGGCTTCACCGCGCATGTACCAGGAGGCGAACAGGTGGATCAGGAAACCCACGCCGACCACCACGCCGAGCATGGTCACCGACAGGCCGTCCAGGTATAGGGCGAAGTTTGGCGTGAAGCCTTCCACCGCCATCCACCGCCACAGCACCTGCACGTACACACCACCCTCGGGTGGAGCGACGTTGAATTGCCAGATCACGTAGGCCGTGACGATGGCAGACAGGCCAATGGAACCCACGCCAATCAGCGCCGAAAGGTTTTCCGAGAGGCGGCCGCGTGAAAACGACAGCAGCAGGAAACCCATGAGGGGAAATACGAAAGTCAGAAAGATCAGGTTCATCCGCGCATCTCGCTGGCAGCGTCGATATCGAGAGTGTGGAAGCGGCGATACAGCTGCAACAGAATCGCCAGGCCAATACTGGCCTCGGCGGCTGCCAGGCTGATCACCAGGATGAACATGATCTGTCCATCCGGCTGGGCCCAGCGAGCGCCCGCGACGATGAAGGCCAGGGCGGAGGCATTCATCATGACCTCCAGGCTCATCAGCACGAACAGAATGTTACGGCGGACCATCAGGCCAACCAGACCGAGACAGAACAGGATGCCGGCAACCGCCAGACCATGCTCGAGAGGGATAGCAGGCATGTGATTACTCCTTCGCCTCGTTACGGCCTAAATGGAACGCCGTGACGGCTGCGGCAAGCAGCAGCATCGAGGCGAGTTCGACCGCCAGCAGGTACGGGCCGAACAGGCTGATGCCCACGGCCTTGGCGCCTACGGTGGTGTGGCCGATGGCCTGGCCGCTCTGGTGAGCGAACAGCACATACAGCAGTTCACCCAGCAGCAGGGCGGCGAGGATCACCGGTCCTGCCCAGATGCCGGGCTTGAGCCAGGAGCGTTCTTGCTGGACCGCGGCCGGGCCCAGGTTCAGCATCATCACCACGAACACGAACAGCACCATGATGGCGCCAGCGTAGGCGATCACTTCCAAGGCACCGGCAAACGGCGCGCCGAGGGCGAAGAAGGTCATGGCCACGGCGATCAGCGAAATGATCAGGTAGAGCAGGGCGTGCACAGGGTTGGTGTTGGTGACCACACGAAGCGTGGACACCACCGCGATACCCGATGCGAAATAGAAAGCGAATTCCATCTTTCTTCCTTAAGGCAGCAAGCTCTTCACGTTGATCGGTTCGGCTTCATTCTGCGCGGCGCCTTTGGGCTTACCGGCAATGGCCATACCTGCAACACGATAGAAGTTGTAATCAGGGTTTTTACCGGGACCGGAAATCAACAGATCTTCTTTCTCGTACACCAGGTCCTGACGTTTGAACTCGGCCATTTCGAAATCCGGCGTGAGCTGGATCGCGGTGGTCGGGCAGGCTTCCTCGCAGAGGCCGCAGAAAATGCAGCGCGAGAAGTTGATGCGGAAGAAGTCCGGGTACCAGCGACCGTCTTCGGTTTCAGCTTTCTGCAGGGAGATGCAGCCCACCGGGCACGCCACGGCGCACAGGTTGCAGGCCACGCAGCGCTCCTCGCCGTCGGGGTCGCGGGTCAGGACGATGCGGCCGCGATAACGCGGCGCCAGGTAGACCGGCTCTTCAGGGTATTGCAGGGTGTCGCGCTTGCGAAAGCCATGGCCGAAGATCATGACCAGGCTTCGTAGTTGGGTACCGGTACCCTTAACGATGTCGCCAATATATTTGAACATGGGTCAAATCCTCACTGAACCGCGGCCGCAGGCGCGTTCATCAAAACGATCGCAGCGGTCACCAGCATGTTGATCAGGGTCAGCGGCAGGCAGAATTTCCAGCTGAAGTCCATCACCTGGTCGTAGCGTGGGCGCGGGATCGAGGCGCGCAGCAGGACGAACAGCATGATGAAGAACGCGGTCTTGAGGGCGAACCAGACGAAGGACAGTTGCGGCAAGATGCCGAACGGACCGTGCCAGCCACCAAAGAACAACGTCACCAGCAGCGCCGAGATCAGGATGATGCCGATGTATTCACCGACGAAGAACATGCCCCATTTCATGCCGGCATATTCAATGTGGTAACCGTCGGCCAGTTCCTGTTCCGCTTCTGGCTGGTCGAAGGGGTGACGGTGAGTCACGGCCACGCCGGCGATGAAGAACGTACAGAACCCGAAGAACTGAGGAATGATGAACCACAGGTTCTGGGCCTGGTACTCGACGATCTCGCGCATGTTGAACGAACCGGCCTGGATCACGATGCCCATGAGCGACAGGCCCATGAACACCTCGTAGGACACGGTCTGGGCCGAGGCCCGCAGGCTGCCCAGCAGGGCGAACTTGTTGTTACTCGACCAACCGGCGAACAGCACCGCATACACCGACAGGCCGGCCATGGCGAAGAAGAACAGCAGGCCGATGTTCAGGTCCGCCACGCCCCAGGTCGGGGTGATGGGGATGATCGCGAAGGCGATCAGCAAGGCGCTCATGGCCACCACCGGTGCCAGGGTGAAGATCACCTTGTCGGCAAACGGCGGCGTCCAGTCTTCCTTGAAGAACATCTTGATCATGTCGGCGGCGATCTGGAACATGCCGAACGGGCCAACACGGTTCGGACCGTAGCGGTCTTGCCACCAGCCCAGCAGGCGACGTTCGACGAAGCTCAGCAAGGCGCCTGCGACCACCACGGCCAGCAGGATCACGATGGCCTTGAGGACCGTCAGGATCACATCGATCACTTCAGGGGTGAACCAGCTCATTGCGCTGCCTCCTGCAGACCGTCAACGGTTTTGCCGAATACCGCCGGTGGAATACCCGCCAGACCGGCTGGCAGGGCCACCAGGCCGGCGCCCAGTTCTTCACTGATGCGCAGCGGCAGACGCAGGGTCTGGCCGGCAACGTTCAGGCTCAGCAGGGCACCGTCGTTGACGCCCAGTCGATCGGCTTCGGACTTGGCCAGCGATACGTAGGCGGCCGGGATGCGTTCCTGCACCGGCGCGGCTTTGGAAGAGTTCTCTTCGCTGCCGAACAGGTGATGGAACGGCACGACCTGCCAAGTGCCCGGTGCCGGGTTGAAGGCACGCGGCACACTGGCGAACCAGTTGAGGCCGTCGCCCTGGCTTTCGATCAGGCGAGTGCCCGGGTCACCGGCACGCAGGTGACCGCCGACTTCGTCCTGGAACTTGTTCCAGGCTTGCGGCGAGTTCCAGCCCGGCGACCAGGCGAACGGCACTTGTGAGCGCGGTTCGGCGGAGCCCGAGTAACCTTCCATGGAGAACGAGAACGCGGTGTCCTGGTCTTGCGGGGTACGCGGTTCGTGAACGCTGATGTTCGCGCGCATGGCGGTGCGGCCGCTGTAGCGCAGCGGTTCACGGGCCAGTTTCAGGCCTTTGATACGGAACGCGGCGGACGGTGCAGCGTCGACGATTGCCGCCAGTTGCGCGGAGCTCGAAGCGCAGGCTGCGGTGACGTGGTCCAGTTGCGTCCAGTCGATCGGCTGGTTCAGCAGGGTGGCGCGCAGGGCGTGCAACCAGCGCCAGCCTTCGTGTACCAGGATGCTGGCGTCCAGATATTGCGGGTCGAACACTTGGAAGAAGCGCTGGGCGCGGCCTTCTTGGCTGACCAGCGTACCGTCGCCTTCGGCGAAGCTCGCCGCCGGCAGCACCAGGTGGGCGCGGTCGGCGGTGGCGGTTTTCTGATGGTCGGCGACGATCACCACTTTCGCGGCGTTCAGGGCGGCGTCCACTCGGGCGTTGTCAGTGCGGGTGTACAGGTCGTTTTCCAGCACCACGATGGCGTCGGCGCTGCCGTCGATCACCGCTTGCAGGGCCGCATCAACCGATTCGCCACCGAGCATGGCCAGGCCGAGGCTGTTGGCTTCGGGCACGATCAGGCTGATGGAGCCGTTCTTCTCCCGCAGCTTCAATGCCTTGGCGATGTTGGCGGCCGCTTCGATCAGCGCCTTGGAACCCAGGGAGGTGCCAGCGATGATCAATGGGCGCTTGGCGGCCAGCAGGGCAGCGGCAATGCGCTGGGCCAGTGCGGCCGCTTCGCTGTCCAGGCCGTCGACGGCCGGGGCGCTGGCGTCCAGGGCGTGGGCCACGGCAAAACCGATGCGTGCCAGGTCGTCGGGGGCGGCGTGGACGCATTCCTCGGCCACGTCGTCGAGCTTGGTTTCAGCCAGGCTTGCGATGAACAAAGGGTTCAGTGCGTGCTGGCCGATGTTCTTCACGGCGGCGTCGAGCCACGGCTGGACGCGCATGGCGTCGGCCATGTCTTCGGCCTTGCCCTTGACCGACTGACGCAAGGCCAGGGCCATGCGGGCGGCAGTCTGGGTCAGGTCTTCGCCAAGGACGAACACGGCGTCGTGGTCTTCGATGTCGCGCATCGTCGGTACGGGCAGCGGGCTGTCCTTGAGCACTTGCAGCACCAGGCGGATGCGCTCCAGTTCACCGGCTTCGATACCGCTGTAGAAGTGCTCGGCACCGACCAGTTCACGCAGGGCGTAGTTGCTTTCCAGGCTGGCCCGTGGCGAGCCGATGCCGACGATGTTGCGACCGCGCAGCAGTTCGGCGGCCTTGTCCAGGGCTTCGTCCAGGCTCAGCTTGGCGCCGTTGGCCAGCAGCGGCTGGCGAGGGCGGTCCGGGCGGTTGACGTAGCCATAGCCGAAACGGCCACGGTCACACAGGAAGTACTGGTTGACCGAACCGTTGAAGCGGTTTTCGATACGACGCAGTTCACCGTAGCGCTCGCCCGGGGAGATGTTGCAGCCGCTGGAGCAGCCATGGCAGATGCTCGGCGAGAACTGCATGTCCCACTTGCGGTTGTAGCGCTCGGAGTGAGTCTTGTCGGTGAACACACCGGTCGGGCAGACCTCGGTGAGGTTGCCGGAGAACTCGCTTTCCAGGGTGCCGTCTTCAACACGACCGAAGTACACGTTGTCGTGGGCGCCGAATACGCCCAGGTCGGTGCCGCCGGCGTAGTCCTTGTAGAAACGCACGCAGCGGTAGCAGGCGATGCAGCGGTTCATTTCGTGGGAGATGAACGGGCCCAACTGCTGGTTCTGGTGGGTGCGTTTGGTGAAGCGATAACGGCGCTCGTTGTGGCCGGTCATCACGGTCATGTCTTGCAGGTGGCAGTGGCCGCCTTCCTCACAGACCGGGCAGTCGTGAGGGTGGTTGGTCATCAGCCATTCGACGACGCTGGCGCGAAACACTTTCGCTTCTTCGTCGTCGATGGAGATCCAGCTGCCGTCAGTGGCGGGGGTCATGCAGGACATGACGATCCGACCACGTTTGTCGTTTTCGTCGGTGTACTGCTTGACCGCGCACTGGCGACAGGCGCCAACGCTGCCAAGGGCGGGGTGCCAGCAGAAATAAGGAATGTCGAGGCCCAGCGACAGACACGCCTGTAACAGGTTGTCTGCGCCATCGACTTCGAGCTCTTTGCCGTCTACGTGGATAGTGGCCATGGTTCAAAGTTCTTCGTTGGCCCGGTGTCAGCGGGCGTGGCTAATGGAATCTTGTTATTCGTCCGAATCCAAACAGCCTTCAAAGGCGTCATCGGACGAAAGGCGAAGGGCACGGACCCTTCGCCTTTT
Organism: Pseudomonas sp. LBUM1664; assembly: GCF_059695895.1. Classification (NCBI taxonomy): domain Bacteria; kingdom Pseudomonadati; phylum Pseudomonadota; class Gammaproteobacteria; order Pseudomonadales; family Pseudomonadaceae; genus Pseudomonas; species Pseudomonas sp. LBUM1664. The sequence continues at coordinate 2,402,444 of NZ_CP166791.1, forward strand.
AAAGCGTTGTTACGCGCCGACCATGGTCGGCGTGACCACCTGATTGAGATCACCGGCGCGGGTTGGCGCGATACCGGCCTCGAATTCAGGGCGGAAATATTTGATCGCGCTGCCCAACGGCTCAATGGCGCCCGGTGCGTGAGCACAGAAAGTCTTGCCTGGGCCGAGGAAGCCCACCAGACCCAGCAGGGTCTCGATGTCGCCGGGCTGACCTTCGCCGTTCTCGATGGCCATCAAGAGCTTGACGCTCCATGGCAAGCCATCACGGCAAGGGGTGCAGAAGCCGCAGGATTCGCGAGCGAAAAACTGCTCCATGTTGCGCAGCAAGGACACCATATTGACGCTGTCGTCCACCGCCATGGCCAGGCCGGTACCCATGCGGGTGCCCACCTTGGCGATGCCGCCGGCGTACATTTGTGCGTCCAGGTGTTCGGGCAACAGGAAACCGGTACCGGCACCGCCAGGCTGCCAGCACTTGAGCTTGTAGCCGTCGCGCATGCCGCCTGCGTAGTCTTCGAACAACTCGCGGCCGGTGACGCCAAACGGCAGTTCCCACAGGCCAGGGTTCTTGACCTTGCCAGAGAAGCCCATGAGCTTGGTGCCCATGTCTTCGCTGCCATCGCGGGCCAGGGATTTGTACCAGTCCACGCCGTCGGCAATGATCGCCGGCACGTTGCACAGGGTTTCGACGTTGTTCACGCAGGTCGGCTTGCCCCACACGCCAACGGCGGCAGGGAAGGGCGGCTTGGAGCGCGGGTTGGCACGGCGGCCTTCCAGGGAGTTGATCAACGCGGTTTCTTCACCGCAGATATAACGCCCGGCACCGGTGTGCACGAACAGCTCGAAATCGAAACCGCTGCCCAGGATGTTCTTGCCCAACAGGCCGGCGGCCTTGGCTTCTTCCACGGCACGGTTCAGGTGCTTGGCGGCGGTGGTGTATTCGCCGCGCAGGAAGATATAGCCGCGGTAGGTTTTCAGCGCACGGGCGCTGATCAGCATGCCTTCGATCAGCAGATGGGGCAGTTGCTCCATCAGCATGCGGTCCTTCCAGGTGTTGGGTTCCATTTCATCCGCGTTGCACAGCAGGTAGCGGATGTTGATGGATTCGTCCTTGGGCATCAGGCCCCACTTCACGCCAGTGGGGAAGCCCGCGCCGCCACGACCCTTGAGGCCGGAGTCTTTCACGGTCTGGACGATGTCGTCCTGGGCCATGTCGGTGAACGCCTTGCGTGCAGCGGCGTAGCCGTTCTTGGCCTGGTATTCGTCCAGCCATACCGCTTCGCCGTCGTCACGCAGACGCCAGGTCAGAGGATGGGTCTCGGCCGAACGCTGGATGCGGTTGGCGGGCCCGAAGGAAGTCAGGGTCATACGTAGCCCTCCAGCAGTTTGGCGACACCTTCTGGCTGGACGTCACCGAAGGTGTCGTCGTCGATCATCAGTGCCGGGGCCTTGTCGCAATTGCCCAGGCAGCACACCGGCAGCAGGGTAAAGCGACCGTCGGCGGTGGTCTGGCCCAGGCCGATGCCCAGCTTGCTCTGGATCTCGTCGACCACGGACTCATGGCCGCCGATGTAGCAGACCATGCTGTCGCAGACGCGAATGATGTGGCGGCCCACTGGCTGGCGGAAGATCTGGCTGTAGAAGGTGGCGACGCCTTCGACGTCGCTGGCCGGGATGCCGAGGATTTCGCCGATGGCGTAGAGCGCGCCATCAGGCACCCAGCCACGTTCCTTCTGAACGATCTTCAGGGCTTCGATCGACGCCGCGCGCGGGTCTTCGTAGTGATGCAGCTCGTGCTCGATGGCCGAGCGCTCGGTTTCGCTCAGGGCGAAACGGTCTGTCTGGATAAGCGTGCTGTTCATGCTTAGCGGTCCACGTCGGCCATAACGAAATCGATACTACCCAGGTACGCGATCAAGTCCGCGACCATGCTGCCTTTGATCACCGAAGGGATCTGCTGCAGGTGCGGGTAGCTTGGGGTGCGAATCCGGGTGCGGTAGCTCATGGTGCCGCCGTCGCTCGTCAGGTAATAACTGTTGATGCCCTTGGTCGCTTCGATCATCTGGAAGGATTCGTTGGCCGGCATGACCGGGCCCCACGAAACCTGCAGGAAGTGCGTGATCAAGGTCTCGATGTGCTGCAGCGTGCGCTCTTTGGGCGGCGGCGTGGTCAGCGGGTGATCCGCCTTGTACGGGCCCTCCGGCATGTTGCGCATGCATTGGTCGATAATCTTGATGCTCTGGCGCATTTCTTCGACGCGAACCATGCAGCGGTCGTAGGCATCGCCATTGACGGCCAGTGGGACTTCGAATTCGAAGTTTTCGTAGCCGGAGTAAGGACGTGCCTTACGCAGGTCGAAGTCGCAGCCAGTGGAGCGCAGGCCTGCACCGGTGACGCCCCATTCCAGGGCCTCTTTGGTGTTGTAGGCGGCCACCCCGATGGTACGGCCCTTGAGGATGCTGTTCTGCAGGGCGGCCTTGGTGTATTCGTCCAGGCGCTTGGGCATCCACTCGACGAAGTCCTTGACCAGTTTTTCCCAGCCCCGCGGCAGATCGTGGGCAACGCCACCGATGCGGTACCAGGCCGGGTGCAGGCGGAAACCGGTAATGGCTTCGATCACCGTGTAGGCCTTCTGGCGGTCGGTGAAGGTGAAGAACACCGGGGTCATGGCGCCCACGTCCTGGATGTAGGTTCCCAGGAACAGCAGGTGGCTGGTGATGCGGAAGAACTCGGCCATCATGATGCGGATGACGTCGACCTTCTCCGGTACTTTGATCCCGGCCAGTTTCTCGACCGACAGCACGTACGGCAGGTTGTTCATCACGCCGCCGAGGTAATCGATGCGGTCGGTGTACGGAATGTAGCTGTGCCAGGATTGACGCTCACCCATCTTCTCGGCGCCACGGTGGTGGTAACCGATGTCCGGCACGCAGTCGACGATCTCTTCGCCGTCCAGTTGCAGGATGATGCGGAACGCACCGTGGGCCGAAGGGTGGTTCGGGCCGAGGTTGAGGAACATGTAGTCCTCATTCGCCCCGGAACGCTTCATGCCCCAGTCTTCGGGTTTGAAACGCGCGGATTCTTCCTCGAGCTGTTGCTTGGCCAGGGACAGGCTGAACGGGTCGAACTCGGTGGCTCGGGCCGGGAAGTCCTTGCGCAGCGGGTGACCTTCCCAGGTCGGCGGCATCATGATGCGCGTCAGGTGTGGATGGCCGGGGAAATCGATCCCGAACATGTCCCACACTTCGCGTTCGTACCAGTTGGCGTTCGGCCAGATCCCGGTCACGGTCGGCACGCTGAGGTCGCTCTCGGACAAGGCGACCTTGATCATCACGTCACTATTACGCTCGATCGACAGCAGGTGGTAGAACACGGTGAAGTCGACGCCGTCGGGCAGCCCTTGACGCTTGGTGCGCAGACGCTCGTCCACGCCGTGCAGGTCATAGAGCATGACGTACGGCTTGGGCAGGTTGCGCAGGAAGGTCAGGACTTCGACGAGTTTGGCGCGGGCAACCCAAAGCACCGGCATGCCGGTGCGGGTCGGCTGGGCGGTGAACGCCTCGGGGCCAAAACGGTTACTGAGTTCGACAACCACATCCTGGTCGTCTGCCTTGTAAGGCGGGATGTACAGAGCACTGCCTGTAGTCATGGTTATTTATCGCTTTCGGTCACGTAAAGAATGAAGCCAGGTTCTCGTTACTTGTTCAGGAACAGAGCTGGATCAGACTTCGTCGGGGCTGCGCAGGTGAGTGACTGCGATTCGCTGTTCGCGGCGCTGTTCCTTTTGCGATGGCATCTCGGCGCGATAGACGCCTTGATCACCAACGACCCAGGAAAGCGGGCGTCGCTCTTGGCCAATCGACTCCTGCAACAGCATCAAGCCTTGCAGGAAAGCTTCAGGGCGAGGCGGGCAGCCAGGCACGTAGACGTCCACGGGCAGGAACTTGTCCACCCCTTGAACGACGGAGTAGATGTCGTACATGCCACCGGAGTTGGCGCACGAACCCATGGAGATAACCCACTTCGGTTCGAGCATTTGCTCGTAGAGACGCTGGATGATCGGCGCCATCTTGATGAAGCAGGTACCGGCGATAACCATGAAATCCGCCTGGCGCGGCGATGCCCGGATCACCTCGGCGCCAAAGCGCGCGATGTCGTGGGGCGCCGTGAAGGCGGTGGTCATTTCCACGTAGCAGCACGAAAGACCGAAGTTGTACGGCCACAGGGAGTTCTTGCGACCCCAGTTGACCGTGCTGTTCAGCACGTCTTCGAGCTTGCCCATGAAGATGTTTTTGTGGACTTGATCTTCTAACGGATCAGCGACGGTTTCCCGCTCGCCAATCGGATACTGCTCGTTAGGAGCATCGGGGTCGATCCTGGTGAGATTGTATTGCATTGCCAAAGCCTCATTGTTTCAGCTTCGCTTGCCGCTTGCGCCGAGCTTCCGGAGCCCAATCAAGCGCCCCCACCCGGTAAAGGTAGACAAGACCTGCCAACAGAATTGCTATGAAAACGAGAGCTTCGACGAATCCGGTCCAGCCGCTTTCGCGGACGGACACAGACCATGCAAAGAGAAAGAGGGCTTCGATATCGAAGATCACGAAGAGCATCGCGACCAGATAGAATTTGGCTGAGAGCCGTAAGCGGGCGCCACCGGTAGGCAGCATGCCGGACTCGAACGGTTCATTTTTGCTGCGGCCCCAGGCTTTTGACCCAAGCAGGCTCGATACGCCGAGCATGAAAGCACACAGGCCAACAACGCCCAGAAGGAAAATGGCAAAGCCCCAGTTGTGGGCCATGAGTCCTGTCGCTTCGGACATGCTGGAAATCCTTAACAGAGAGCAAAGGTCTCTGAGCTTGAATGAAATAACGCAGTGACGATATGTCGCAGCAATCAATCGCGGTGATTTTATGGCTAAACACCGGGCAAGTAAAATTCCTATAGCGAAATTATTTATTGGAATAAGGACATAGCACGCCTCCAGGACCCTGCGGCCCCGGCCCGGCGGGCGCTGGCCGTCTATTCATCAATAATATTTTGTGCGGGTTGTAACAATGATAATGACTTCCAAATGATAATTGTTATTGTTTGTGGTGACCTTTTCACGATGCACTTAGTGTTATGCCTGAGCGGCTGTCTTACATCGCCGCTACTGCAATTGTCAGCGCTGGACGTTTTACTCCTTTTCGGACTGCCCAATGCTGCGTTCGATCAATTTTTCTGACAGTGCGCCGAAGTTTTGCGAGGTAGGGTTTCGGTGAGCGCTGGATCTGCATGGAGACTGCTCCTGTGAGAGCCAAGCTTGCTCGCGATTCCGGCAACGCTGTCCCGAGGCAGACTGCGTTATCGTTCATCGCGGGCAAGCTTGGCTCCCACAGATGCAGGCTTGCTTTTACAGAGTAGGTTGCTTCAGAAAAACCGGGTGAAAAAAAACCGGGTCCGTCAGATCGATCAGTTGAGCCAGCACAAAACCTGTGGCCTGGGGATTTCCGCGTTTAAGCGACACTGCTTTAGTGCCTTAAGCCCGGCCTCGTGCCGATTTTTGCTCGCTAGCGCTCGCCCAATCTAGCTATCGTCGACTTTCCCTTGAAGGATTGATATCAAATGGCTATCTTTATGCCTTATTCATCTAATCATCTATATCAATACTGGTTAGACTACCGGCCCCTTCTTAGATAACCGCGCCAGTTTTCATCGTTCGCGGCTGATTACCAAAGGAATGTCATGAACTCTTGGATCGCGAATATGAGCGTTATGCTCAAGCTGGCTTTGGGCTTTGCCGTTGTGCTGCTTCTGACCGCTATCCTGGCCGCGACCGGCTGGTTCAGCCTGGGGAAGATGATCGAGCGTACTGATCGAATGACCAGCATTACCGAGCTCGGCAACCGTCTTGATCACCTGCGCAGGGCTCGCTTGCAATACCAGGTGGACAAGGGCGATGAACAAAAGGGTGCATTGATCCAGGCGTCGCTGGAGCAGTTTGTCGCCAAGCAAAAAAGCCTCGCAAACGAGTTGAAGAAACCTGAAAATCTGAAAAAACTTGCGCTGATCGAGCAGGCCAGTACGCAGTATCAAGTGGCACTGAATACGATGCGCGAGGCTTATCGCAATGACGCAGCCATGCGCAAGGAGATGGGCGTCAATGCGGTCAAGGGTGCCGCGCTGATCGCCAAGGTCATCAATGACGTACAAGCAATGCCTGCCTCGGATGAGCGCCGTTTTGAGCTGTACAGGATCATCCTCAAGGCCAAAGAGGACGTGGCGCTGGTGCGTTATGAAGTGCGTGGCTATACCGGCAACCCCAATAGCACCACCGAACAAGCCGCCACCCGCCAGCTCGAAAATGCGCTCAAGGGCATCGAAACCCTCAACAGCGCTTTCGGCCCGACCTATGCCGACACCATCAAGCAGCTGGAAACCGCGCTGATTGCTTACCGCCGTTCGGTGCAGGACTTCACTGCCAGCAATCAGGCCATTGGCAAGGCCGTGCAGGACACTGTCGATTTGGGTGAAACCATCACCCGTCTGTCTGACGAAATGTATGCCAGCCAACTGGTCTCCCGTGACGAAGACAGCGCCCAGGCCCGCATCCTGCAACTGAGCTGTACTGCCTTGGCGATGTTGTTGGGGATTTTTGCCGCCCTGATCATCACCCGCCAGATTACACGGCCGTTGCAGGACACATTGGCGGTGGTCGATCGCATTGCAGCAGGCGACCTCACGCAACACATGGTCGTGACTCGTAGTGATGAGCTGGGTGTCTTGCAGCAAGGTATTCAGCGCATGGGCAGCACCTTGCGCGACCTGATCGGTGGCATCCGTGATGGCGTCACCCAGATCGCCAGTGCCGCCGAAGAGCTATCGGCTGTCACCGAGCAGACCAGTGCCGGGGTCAATAGTCAGAAGACCGAGACCGACCAGGTGGCTACCGCCATGCACGAAATGTCGGCCACCGTGCATGAAGTCGCGCGTAATGCCGAACAAGCTTGCGCAGCCGCATCAGAGGCCGATGCACAGGCCCGTATCGGCGACCAAGTGGTCGCGCAAGCCATCGTTCAGATTGAGCGCTTGGCCAGCGAAGTCGGGCGCTCAGCCGACGCGATGAACGAGCTGGAGCAAGAAAGCGGGCGCATCGGCAAGATCATGGACGTGATCAGGGCGGTGGCCGAGCAGACCAACTTGCTGGCCCTTAACGCCGCCATCGAGGCCGCTCGCGCGGGTGACGCCGGGCGCGGTTTTGCCGTGGTCGCCGACGAAGTACGTGGGCTGGCCCAGCGTACCCAGCAATCCACCGAAGAGATTGAAAGCCTGGTGGCGGGCTTGCAGAACGGCACGCGCCAGGTATCGAGTATCATGCGAAGTAGCCGCGAACTGACCGACAGCAGTGTGGAATTGGCATGCAAAGCCGGCGCATCCCTGGGCAACATCACCCAGACGGTTTCTGGCATCCAGGCCATGAACCAACAGATTGCCGCCGCGGCGGTACAACAAAGCTCGGTGGCCGAGGAAATCAGCCGCAGTATCCTGAATGTGCGCGATGTATCCGAACAGACCGCCTCAGCCAGCGAAGAAACCGCTGCCTCCAGCATCGAACTGGCGCGTCTGGGTAACCAGTTGCAGCAGCTGGTCAGTCACTTCAAGGTGTGAAAACGGGGCGTTCTGGCGGCCGTGCTCTAACTGACAATTTAGGCAACGGTCGTCCCGATCCCCGGTTGGCACACCCAGGTTGCATCGCTTGGAAATCTGACTATTGTTCAATCAAGACTCCCGCAGGACTCACCACCTGGCTGGCTAGTCCTGTCGGGCTCGTGTCATGTTGATCGCTCATTGCCGTTGAACCCAAATAACGCTTGGGGGGCGTCAACTAGCAGCGACCGCACAAGCTCAGTCGAGCACTCCAGCGCTTGAAGCTGCTCCACCACCGTACCGAAATTATTACTCTCTTCATGTTGCGTATGGGGCCAATCGCTGCCCCACACCAACTGACGACCGAAGCTCTGTTCCAGCAGTGGCAATGCCTTCTTAGCAAATTCCAGATTCTGTTGCGGCGTACCTGCCAAACGATAGATACCGGAAACCTTCATCCAGATCTGCCCGGTGAGTCCCAGTTCCAGCATCTCGGGAAAGCCTGGCTGATCAAGGCCCAAACGCCCATCGGGACGACCAAAGTGGTCAATCACGAGTTTGACGCCGAACGGCATCAGTTGACGAATCAATCCCGGCACATCCGCAACCTGTCGGTGCAGTTCAACATGCCAGCCGAGCTCGGCGAGATGGCCGAAGAAGTGTCTCCAGGCAGTTTCTCGAAACTCAGGTAGAGCCTTGCCCATCAGGTTCAAGCGAACGCCAACCACCCCCAGCCGAGCCATGTCGTCCAACATGACCCGGCTGACGTCTCGCTCTAGCACCACAACGCCTCGCAACTGCTCAGGAGCTTGCCGCAGCGCAGCCAGCAGGTAGCTGTTGTCGGTGCCCAGAAAGCTCGGCTGCACCAACACGCCATGACTCAGTCCATGGGCAAGCAAGTGTTTGAGGTACCGTACAAGCGTGGCGTCGTAGCCCGGGGTATAGCGCCGAGCAGCGGCCCAATTCAGCTCACGACTAAACACGTGAGCATGGCTATCAATGCCGGTGATCGGCGTAGAACAGGTATCAAGCATGGTTTCGTCTTTCGAAAGTAAGGATCATCAGGCTCGGGCGCGCTCGTCGCCATTGACCGTGGTTTTCACCGACTCATTCGAGGCTTCGAGGGAGCGACCACGGGTTTCCGGCAGGCAAAGTGCCGCGATCACCGCCACGCCATAGGCAATCCCCGCATCAATGCCGATCGCCGAACCCAAGGACATGGAGTCGCTCATGTGGCCGACCAGGAACGGGAACACCGCAGAGAGCACCCGGCCAAAGTTGTAGCAGAACCCCACACCGGCGCCGCGCACGTCTGCTGGATACAGCTCGTTGAACAGGGCCCCGAGGCTGGCCGGAATACCTGCTGCGAAGAAACCAAGCGGGAACCCCAGGAACAGCATCTGGGTATTGGTCAGCGGCAGGAACACGTAGCACTGAACCGTAACCACACAGCACAGCGCAAACAGCACGATGTTTTTACGCCGGCCAATGCGGTCGATCAACAAGCCACTGACCACGCAGCCACACCAGAAGGCAAAGATGATCACCGCCAGGTAGCCACCAGAGTTGAGCACCGACAGGTTGCGCTCGGTCTTGAGAAAGGTCGGCAGCCAGGTCATCACCGCGTGATAACCGCCGTGCGCGCCCAGCCCCAATAGCCCGCCAAACAACGTCACTCGGATCAGTTCCGGGCGAAAGATCCCGGCCAGGGACTTGAAGAAGCTCTGCGGTATCACTTGTTCTTTTTGCAGGCGCTGGAAGCTGTCGGGCTCTTCGACGTTGCGCCGCACCCAGATGATCAGGAACGACGGCAACAGCCCGACGATGAACATCACCCGCCAGGCCATGTCCTGGGGCACGAACGAATAGATCAGCGTGAAGACGCCGACCGCCAGCCCCCAACCCACCGCCCAGGCACTTTGTACGGTGCCCATGACCTTGCCGCGGTACTTGGGGTTGATGGTCTCGGCCATTAATACTGCGCCGGCGGCCCACTCCCCGCCAATCCCGAAACCCTGCAACGCCTTAACCATCAGCAGTTGGTGAAAACCGGTGACAAAGGCGGACAGGAAGGTGAAGAACGAGAACCACAAGATCATCCATTGCAGCGTGCGCACCCGACCGTAGCGGTCTGACAGCGTCCCGCCGACCCAGCCGCCGATGGCCGAGGTGACCAGTGTCACGCCGCTGATCAGCCCCGCATCACCCTTGGTCAAGGCGAACGCGGCGATCAACGCCGGTATCGCCAGGCCGAACATCTGTACTTCCAGCGCATCGAGCGACCAACCGCCGAAACAGGCCCAAAACGTTTTACGCTCCCGCGCAGTGACTTGGCGATACCAACTGAACATGATTTTGTCCTTATAAGTGAAACGTGAGGCAGCCGAGAGCGAACCGCGCCGCTACAGGGCCAGTCATGGCAAACAAAACACTAAAGGCAGCGGCGAGGGACTCGCCGCTCAACCTATGGGGTCAGCGGATTTCCACGCTGTAACGGAAATGCGCGGCGTGCCCGCGAGAACGACGCCACTCCAAGGGATTGCCGGCGTAGTCCCGCGCCAGGCGCTCGATCACCACCACCGGGCTGTTGACCGGCACTTGCAGCAATCGCGCGTGCACGTCGCTGACCGATTCGGCAGTGAGGGATTCTTCGGCATAAGCGACCACCTGACCGCAGGTTTCTTCGTAGATTGGATAAAGCAGTGGCCCTTTGCGATTCAGGTCGACTTCCAGCAGCAGTTGAAAGCGGTCGCGCGGCAGCCAGATATCTTCGGCAAGCACTGGGTGATCATCGAGCAGACGCACACGGACAATACGAATCACCGGCGCATCGACTGGCAGCCCTAATGCTTGGGCCACCGCAGAGGGGGCAGCCACTGTCTCGATAGACAAAATGCGACTTTCTGGAACCCGGCGCTCGCCCGCAACGGTCTGGAAGCGGAAAAAGCGAAATAGCGATGATTGAAATTGAGGTCGACGAATAAAAGTACCGCGACCTTGCTGGCGCTCCAGAATCCCCTCGCTGACTAACGCGTCGATCGCTTTTCGCACGGTGCCGGTGGAGAGTTGGTATTCCGCTGAAAGCGCGGCTTCGGTGGGAATGGCCTCGCCAGGGCGCCAACGATTATTGGCAATCTGTTCAGCCAATTGATCACGCAGGCGCTGGTAGAGCGGCAGACGAACATCACTGGATAGTGGATTCATCGACGTTATTTTCCTTGTTATATGGTCATCTATATGAATTTGCGGCCAAGTATTTCCCTGCCAACGCTATCTGTCAAGAAGGGCACAATCCCCTGCAAGGGGCGCGCAGGATTGTGGTGCCTAACGTCTGGTGAATTTTATCGTCTGAGGATTAAGCGCTGAAAACCGACGAAAAAAAGCCCCGAACCAGTCGGGGCGTCAGATCGTCGGCTTTGCGGTTAGCTTTTATTCGGTCCGCAAGGGCCGCTTACTCAAGGCAGCGTGTGGATCAGTGGAACTGTTCTTCTTCGGTGGAGCCGGTCAGTGCAGTCACCGACGAGGTGCCACCCTGGATCACGGTGGTCATGTCGTCGAAGTAGCCAGTGCCCACTTCCTGCTGGTGAGCCACGAAGGTGTAGCCCTTGGCGGCGTCAGCGAACTCTTGCTCTTGCAGTTTCACGTAGGCGGTCATGTCGTTGCGGGCGTAGTCGTGCGCCAGGTTGAACATGCTGTGCCACATGTTGTGAATACCAGCCAGGGTGATGAACTGGTGCTTGTAGCCCATGGCGGACAGTTCGCGCTGGAACTTGGCGATGGTCGCGTCATCCAGGTTTTTCTTCCAGTTGAAGGAAGGCGAGCAGTTGTACGACAGCAGTTGGTCCGGGTATTCCTTCTTGATCGCTTCAGCAAAGCGACGCGCTTCGTCCAGGTCCGGCTTGGCGGTTTCGCACCAGATCAGGTCGGCGTACGGCGCGTAGGCCAGGCCGCGGGAAATCGCCTGGTCAAGACCGGCGCGCACTTTGTAGAAGCCTTCCTGGGTGCGGGTGCCGGTCACGAACGGTTGGTCGTACGGGTCGCAATCGGACGTCAGCAGGTCAGCCGCGTTAGCGTCGGTACGCGCCAAAATGATGGTCGGCGTACCGGCAACGTCGGCGGCCAGACGGGCTGCGGTCAGTTTCTGCACGGCTTCCTGGGTCGGTACCAATACTTTGCCGCCCATGTGGCCGCATTTCTTCACCGAAGCCAGTTGGTCTTCGAAGTGAACGCCGGCGGCGCCTGCCTCGATCATGCTTTTCATCAGTTCGTAGGCGTTCAGTACGCCGCCGAAACCCGCTTCAGCGTCAGCCACGATCGGTGCGAAGTAGTCGATGTAACCTTCGTTGCCCGGGTTCTTGCCGGCTTTCCACTGGATCTGGTCGGCGCGACGGAACGAGTTGTTGATGCGCTTGACCACGGTTGGAACCGAATCCACCGGGTACAGCGACTGGTCTGGGTACATCGACTCGGCGGAGTTGTTGTCCGCAGCCACTTGCCAGCCCGACAGGTAGATCGCCTGGATACCGGCCTTGACTTGCTGTACGGCCTGGCCGCCGGTCAGGGCGCCCATGCAGTTGACGAAATCTTTCTCGGGACGGAAGGCTGGCTTGGCGCCCTGGGTGACCAGGTTCCACAGCTTCTCGGCGCCCATTTTCGCAAAGGTGTGCTCAGGTTGAACCGAGCCACGCAGACGGACGACGTCAGCAGCGGAATAATTGCGCTTCACGCCTTTCCAGCGCGGGTTTTCAGCCCAGTCTTTTTCAAGGGCTGCAATTTGCTGTTCGCGTGTCAGTGCCATGGAGATAAACCTCGTCGCATAGGTCTGGGGTGGAAAATTCCTGCTCCTGCCGACCAGGGGTTGGACGGTCAAGTCGGTTCAGGCGGGGAGGCGACGGGATGAACGATAGGCTCGAGGGGAAAGTGAGCAGGTAGAGGCGGACTGCGGGCGCATTCGGGCGTCGTGGGCCTTTATACGAACTCAGAGTGATGCCGGGTTACCTAGTTACGCTTCCGTCCCTCGGGACAACTTCGTTCCAGTCGCAACCTCGTCAAACACACCTTGTGGGCGGTACAGACACGAATCGGCTCGCAGGGTAGTTGCAAGCATCGACCCGAAGGCCCTTGCCAGGGCCCCTGATTAGCGGGAGCGAGGCCATCATGCCTTCGGTTTTTTGGCTCGTCAAACGTTTTGTAGTGCTTTTTTTGTAGCACTACATCTTTAGTCTAATACGACTCATCAGTCAGTTTTTGGTGCTTCAGTTCAGGGTGTCGACCTTGACCCGCAGAATCATGTCGTCGCGGCCCTGAGTCGAGTAGCTGCGGGTCACGCCCTGTTTGTCGGCCTGAGTCTGACGATTCACACCCGCCAGGGTGATCCATTCACCCAGGCGGCCGCTGACAGTTGTGTCGGTACTTTGAACGTTCACTACATCGGGACGTTCCTGGCTCATTCGGTCACGATTGGTGCTAATGCTCAGATGAACGGTCTCGCCGGTGACGCTGGCCGTGACGTAAAAACCCTGGGTGACATTGCGGTACTCGGTCTGGCTTTGCAGGCGGCCATAGGTGTCGGTCTGGGTGCTGGTGAACGGCACGCTTTGGCCTACCTGGATCAGCGCTGGCTGGCCTTCACTGGCTTGCACCTGCTGCACACCGCCTTCACGGCTGGCTGTGCTGCGGTTGATGATGCGGGTCTGGCTGGGGGCGGCGCCGTTAATCGAGTAGCCCTGGTCGCCTTGCAGGTTGTTTTCGTTGGTGTCGACGGTGATCAGCAACCGCTTGGGGGCGGTGTCGAGCTGGGCGAGGAATTGCTTGAGCTCTTCGATTTTGCCAGGCTCGGCGTTGACGATCAGTTGATTGCCATAGGCACTGACCTGGCCGTCCTTGCCGATAAAGTTCTGCGCCACCGGCAGCAGGTCGGCGCTGGTGCGGTAGTTCAGCGGCACGATTTGCGTGGCGGCCATGACCGACAAGCTGCAGCCGAGCAGCAGGGTGGTGAGCAGGGTGCGTAGGGACATGTCCATTTCTCCGCAAGACAAAGGCTTGATATTGCCAGTTTGTCGGCCCCGGATGGGGCAAGTTGAATGTTAGACGGCAAAACGCCCCGGCATCGGGTGATGGCGGGGCGTTTTGGGGTGTTGCATCATGCTCTTGTGGCGAGGGAGTAAGCTCCCTCGCCACAAGGTGTCAGGCCGAATGCCGCACCATGTCCACATGGGGAATCCCTGCTTCCAGGAACTCTTCACTGACTACCACGAAACCAAGCCGCTCGTAGAACGACGTGGCCTGCACCTGGGCGCTGAGCATCTGCTGCTTGAGCCCACGCTTCTCGGCTTCTGTGATCGCCGCGTGCATCAGCGCATCGCCCACCCTCAAGCCGCGCCAGTCCTTGAGCACCGAGACACGACCGATATGGCCGTCGGTCAAAAGGCGAGCGGTGCCGATGGGGAAGTCGCCTTCGAATGCCAAGAAATGCACCGCGCTCTGGTCGTCGGCATCCCATTCCAGCTCAGGTGGCACGGATTGCTCGGCAATGAACACGGTCTCACGAATGCGCCGGATCTCGGCGTTATCCTTTTGCCAGTCTGCGACACGAACGTGAATTTTATTCATCGGCGAACCCCAGGCTGCCCTGCTTGACCAGCTCGCAGATCAGGCCGCGACCGTCCTCATCGGCCAGCCATGGGCCGAGGTTTTCGATGTGCAGTGCGTCGGCGGCGCAGATCATTTTCAGCAGGTCCCGCAGCTTGCCTGGCAGATAACGGCTCTGGCCACTGGCGAACAGCAGCAAGTCGTCGTCGACTTCCGACCAGGCCAGGCGGGCGCTCGGGTTGCGGATGATTACCGCACCTTGTTCCAAGCCGGCCAGCAGGTCGTCTTCTTCCAGCTCCGGGCCTACCACCAGTTCCGGGTAGCGCGGCTCGGTCATGAACTGGCCGAACCAGGTCAACAGCAGGCGCTCGTCGCTCATGTGCTCGGCCAGCAGGCCTTTGAGGCGGTCCAGGGCGTCGTGCTGGATCTGATGCGGGTCGGCCACGGGCTGCGCATTGGCATCGGTGTAGCGCTCTTCGTCCGGCAGGAACTGGGCGAGGAAGTCGGTGAAGTGAGTCAGCACTTCAGCGGCGCTCGGCGCACGGAAGCCCACCGAGTAAGTCATGCAGTCATCCACGGCCACGCCGCAGTGAGCCAGGCGCGGCGGCAGGTAAAGCATGTCGCCCGGTTCCAGGGTCCACTCGTCGGTGGCCTCGAAGTCGGCGAGGATGCGCAGGTCGGCGTGGGGCAGCAGCGGGCTTTCGGAGTCGCACATCTGGCCGATTTTCCAGTTGCGCTTGCCATGGCCCTGCAGCAGGAACACGTCGTAGTTGTCGAAGTGCGGACCAACGCTGCCACCCGGGGCGGCGAAGCTGATCATCACATCGTCGATGCGCCAGCTCGGCAGGAAGCGGAAGTGTTCCAGCAGTTCGCTGACCTCCGGTACGAACTGATCGACGGCTTGCACGAGCAGGGTCCATTCGCGCTCCGGCAGTTTGCTGAATTCGTCTTCGGCGAACGGGCCGCGACGCAATTCCCAAGGGCGCTCGCCGTGCTCGATCACCAGGCGCGATTCGACTTCTTCTTCCAGGGCCAGGCCGGCCAGTTCATCGGCATCGATCGGGCTTTCGAAGTCAGGAATCGCCTGACGGATCAGCAGCGGTTTTTTCTGCCAGTAGTCACGCAGGAACTCCCGTGCCGTGATGCCGCCGAGGAGTTGCAGAGGAATATCAGGATTCATGTGTAACCTATTGAAAAAATTACTTTTCAGATGCGAATAAAAACGCCCGGCGCGGCCGGGCGTCTCAGGACCTAGCGGTGGATCAGATGCGCTTGGCTTGTGCCGCTGCGTTGCCGATGTAGTTGGCCGGCGTGAGCTTCTTCAGCTCGTCGCGGGCTTGGGCAGGCATGTCCAGGCCATCAATGAAAGTCTGCAACGCTTCAGGGCTGATGCCCTTGCCGCGGGTCAGCTCTTTCAGTTTTTCGTACGGGTTTTCGATGTTGTAGCGACGCATCACGGTCTGGATCGGCTCGGCCAGGACTTCCCAGCAGGCGTCCAGGTCGGCGGCGATTTTCTGTTCGTTCAGTTCCAGCTTGCTGATGCCCTTGAGACTGGCTTCGTAGGCGATGACGCTGTGGGCAAAACCCACGCCCAGGTTGCGCAGCACGGTGGAGTCGGTCAGGTCGCGCTGCCAGCGGGAGATCGGCAGTTTGCTCGCCAGGTGCTGGAACAGCGCGTTGGCGATGCCCAGGTTACCTTCGGAGTTTTCGAAGTCGATCGGGTTGACCTTGTGCGGCATGGTCGACGAACCGATTTCACCGGCAATGGTGCGCTGCTTGAAGTAACCCAGGGAAATGTAGCCCCAGATATCACGGTCGAAGTCGATCAGGATGGTGTTGAAACGCGCGATGGCATCGAACAGCTCGGCGATGTAGTCGTGCGGTTCGATCTGGGTGGTGTACGGGTTGAAGCTCAGGCCCAGCTCGTCTTCGATGAAGGCGCGGGCGTTGGCTTCCCAGTCGATGTCCGGGTAGGCCGACAGGTGGGCGTTGTAGTTGCCCACGGCGCCGTTGATCTTGCCCAGCAGTGGCACGGCGGTGACTTGAGCGATCTGGCGCTCCAGGCGGTACACCACGTTCGCCAGTTCCTTGCCCAGGGTGGTCGGCGAAGCCGGTTGACCGTGGGTGCGCGACAGCATCGGTACGTCGGCGAAGCGGATCGCCAGCTCACGGATGGCTTGGGCGGTCTGGCGCATCAGCGGCAGCATCACCTCATCACGGCCTTCGCGCAGCATCAGGGCGTGGGACAGGTTGTTGATGTCCTCGCTGGTGCAGGCAAAGTGGATGAACTCGCTGACGTTGGCCAGCTCCGGCAGCTTGGCCGCCTGCTCCTTGAGCAGGTATTCGATGGCTTTGACGTCGTGGTTGGTGGTGCGCTCGATCTCTTTGACGCGCTCGGCGTGCTCCAGCGCGAAGTTGTCTGCCAGGGTGTTCAGCACCGCGTTGGCTTCGGCGGAAAACGCCGGGACTTCGCCGATGGCAGGGTGGGCGGCCAGGCGCTGGAGCCAGCGCACTTCAACCAGGACGCGGGCACGGATTAAGCCGTACTCGCTGAAAATTGGGCGCAGGGCCTGGGTTTTGCCGGCGTAGCGGCCGTCAACAGGGGAAACCGCAGTGAGCGAAGAGAGCTGCATGGGGTGTTCTCGGGCAGTCGGGCAACGAAATGGGGCGCGTATCATACATGAAAACAATCGCCGGTCCGTCGCCAACTGACCGGCGTATTACGCGTAACGATGTACAAAAAGTGGGTTGAGGCGACTTATTCGTTGCGCATCAACGGGTAAAGCTCTTTAAGCAATTTGCGTCGGCTGATCACCAGCTGCCAGCGATGGCCGCCCAACTGCCGCCACAGCCGTGCCGAGCGAATCCCGGCCAGCAACAGGGCGCGGATCTTCGAAGCATTGCTGGGTTGCTGCAGGTTGCGCATGTCGCCATGCACCTGGATGCGCTGGCGCATGGTGCTCAGGGTGTCCTGGTACAGCGCACCGCAGGCGGCGATGACGTTTTCGTGAGACGGGCCGAAGTGTTCGACCTGGGACTGAATCTGCGGCAGGCGCTTGCCGATGGTGTCCAGCAGGTCGTCGCGTTTGGCCAGCTGGCGCTCAAGGCCCAGCATCGACAGGGCGTAGCGCAGCGGCTCGCGTTGCAGGGCGCTGGGGTCGCGCTCCAGGGCACCGACCAGCGCACGGTAGCCTTCACGCAGGTTCAGGTCGTCGCCGCCGTAGACTTCCAGGGTGTCCTTGGGGTCGCGAACCAGCAGGCTGCCAAGCATGCAGCCCAGGCCCGCTTCGGTGGCCTGGCCGGTCCTGGCGATTCTGTCCACCAGTACGGCGGCGAGAAACACACCGCCCAACGCCGTCAGTTGCTCCTGGGTCGGGGTCATGCCTTGCTGCTCCAGGGCTCTGCGACTTCTATCACGCCGCCGCCCAGGCAGATTTCGCCGTCGTAGAACACCACGGACTGGCCGGGTGTGACCGCTCGCTGCGGGTCATCGAAGGTGGCGCGGTAGCCAGTGGCGGTTTTTTCCAGGGTGCAGGGCTGGTCGCTCTGGCGATAACGTACCTTGGCCGTCAGGCGGCGCGGCGCGCTGAGGTCGATCGGGTTGACCCAATAGATGTCGGAGGCGAGCAGGGCGCGGGAAAACAGCCACGGATGGTCGTTGCCCTGGCCGACGATCAGCTCATTGTGCTCCAGGTCCTTGATCAGAACGTACCACGGCTCCTCGCCGGCATCTTTCAGCCCGCCGATGCCCAGGCCCTGACGCTGGCCGATGGTGTGGTACATCAGGCCGTGGTGACGGCCGATGACCTCGCCTGAGGAGGTCTTGATTTCGCCCGGCTGGGCCGGCAGGTATTGCTTGAGAAAGTCGCTGAAGCGCCGCTCGCCGATGAAGCAGATTCCGGTGGAATCCTTCTTCTTGGCGGTGGCGAGGTCGTGCTTTTCGGCAATCGCGCGCACTGCGGGCTTTTCCAGTTCGCCCACCGGGAACAGGGTCTTGGCGATCTGTTCGCCGCCCACGGCATGCAGGAAGTAGCTCTGGTCCTTGTTCGGATCCAGGCCCTTGAGCAGTTCAGTGCGGCCATCGACGTCGCGGCGGCGCACATAGTGGCCGGTGGCGATCAGGTCGGCACCCAGCATCATGGCGTAGTCGAGGAACGCCTTGAACTTGATTTCACGGTTGCAGAGGATGTCCGGGTTCGGCGTGCGGCCGGCCTTGTATTCGGCCAGGAAGTGCTCGAACACATTGTCCCAGTATTCGGCGGCGAAGTTGGCGGTGTGCAGCTTGATGCCGATCTTGTCGCAAACGGCCTGGGCGTCCGCGAGGTCGTCCATGGCGGTGCAGTATTCGGTTCCGTCGTCTTCTTCCCAGTTCTTCATGAACAGGCCTTCCACCTCATAACCCTGCTCGATCAGCAGTAGGGCGGAAACGGAAGAGTCCACGCCGCCGGACATGCCGACAATGACGCGCTTCTTTGGTGTGTCAGAAGGGGCTGGATCACGCATAGGAATTCAATGAGTGTCTTGAAAAAGGACGCGATTCTATCAGGCCCGGGCGCGCAAGGCTAAAGAGAAGGACGGATCAGCGTCAGGCTGTGGCGATGGCCGGCCAGATAATCGTCGATACAGCGGATGATCAGCTCGCTGCGCCAGTGGTCGCGCTGTTCGAGCAGTTCGTTGCGGGTCAGCCATTTGGCGCCCAGGATGCCGTCGTCCAGTTGATAGCCGGGGTGGTGGCTCAAGGCCTTGGCAGCGAAACAGACCCGCTGGTAGGTCACGCCATTGCTCGGGGCGGTGTACAGATAAATGCCCACCACGCTGGTGGGTTCGACGTCCCAGCCGGTTTCTTCCAGGGTTTCGCGCACGGCGGCTTCGATCAGGGTTTCGTTTGGGTCCAGGTGGCCGGCGGGCTGGTTGAGCACCGCTCGTCCGCCTTTTGATTCTTCCACCATCAGGAAGCGGCCGTTGTCTTCGACGATGGTGGCGACGGTGATGTGGGGTTTCCAGTCCATGAAGCGTCCTCGATTCAATATTCAAACACGGTCAAATGTGGGAGCGAGCAGGCTCGCTCCCACAGGGGAAATGTGTGAAGGCCAGAAACACAAACCCCGGCACCAGGCCGGGGTTTGTGATGTTCCCTTACAACCTTAGACCAGCGCAGCAATCGCCGCGTTGAAGGTGTTGCTTGGGCGCATGGCCTTGCTGATCAGCTCGGCGTCGGCGTGGTAGTAGCCACCGATGTCCACTGGCTTGCCCTGTACAGCGTTGAGTTCGGCGACGATGGTCGCTTCGTTCTCGGTCAGGGTCTTGGCCAGCGGGCTGAACTGTGCTTGCAGGGCTGTGTCTTCGCTCTGGGCGGCCAGGGCCTGGGCCCAGTACAGCGCCAGGTAGAAGTGGCTGCCGCGGTTGTCGATGTTGCCGACTTTGCGCGATGGCGACTTGTTGTTGTCCAGGAACTGGCCGGTGGCCTGGTCCAGGGTCTTGGCCAGCACCAGGGCTTTAGGGTTGTTGTACGTCACACCCAGATGCTCGAGGGACGCGGCCAGGGCCAGGAACTCGCCCAGGGAATCCCAGCGCAGGAAGTTTTCTTCTAACAGTTGCTGAACGTGCTTGGGCGCCGAACCGCCAGCGCCGGTTTCGAACAGGCCACCGCCGTTCATCAGCGGCACGATCGACAGCATCTTGGCGCTGGTGCCCAGTTCCATGATCGGGAACAGGTCGGTCAGGTAGTCGCGCAGTACGTTGCCGGTCACCGAGATGGTGTCCTTGCCTTCGCGGGTGCGGGCCAGGGTGAACTTCATCGCGTCGACTGGCGCCATGATGCGGATGTCCAGGCCAGTGGTGTCGAGCCCTTTCAGGTAAGCCTGAACTTTCTCGATCATCACGCCGTCATGGGCGCGCATCGGGTCCAGCCAGAAAATCGCCGGGGTGCTGCTGGCGCGAGCACGGTTGACGGCCAGTTTGACCCAATCCTGGATCGGTGCGTCTTTGGTCTGGCACATGCGGAAGATGTCGCCAGCCTCGACGCTCTGCTCCAGCAGGGTGAGACCGTTGCTGTCCGAAACACGCACCACGCCGTCGGCCTTGATCTGGAAGGTCTTGTCGTGGGAGCCGTATTCTTCGGCTTTCTTGGCCATCAGGCCAACGTTCGGCACGCTGCCCATGGTGGTCGGATCGAAGGCGCCGTGTTGCTTGCAGTCTTCGATTGTCGCCTGGTAGATGGTGGCGTAGCAGCGATCCGGGATCACCGCCTTGGTGTCGTGCAGTTGGCCATCGGTGCCCCACATTTTGCCGGAGTCACGGATCATGGCCGGCATCGAGGCGTCGACAATGACGTCGCTCGGCACGTGCAGGTTGGTGATGCCTTTGTCGGAGTTGACCATTGCCAGGGATGGGCGCTCAGCGTAGACCGCCTGGATGTCAGCTTCGATCTGCGCCTGCTGCTCGGCCGGCAGGGCCTTGATGCGGGCGTACAGGTCGCCAATGCCGTTGTTCAGGTTGAAGCCGATCTGCTCCAGCACTTCTGCGTGCTTGGCCAGGGCATCTTTGTAGAACTCGGCCACGATCTGACCGAACATGATCGGGTCGGAGACCTTCATCATGGTGGCCTTGAGGTGAACCGACAGCAGCACGCCTTTTTGCTTGGCGTCTTCGATTTCAGCGGCGATGAAGTTGCGCAGGGCTTTTTTGCTCATCACGGCGCAGTCGAGGATCTCACCGGCTTGTACGGTGGTTTTTTCCTTCAGGACAGTGGCAGTGCCATCCTGAGCGATCAGCTCGATCTTCACGCTGCCCGCGGCGTCGATCAGGGCGGCTTTTTCGCTGCCGTAGAAATCACCGGCGCTCATGTGGGCCACGTGGGACTTGGAGTCGGCAGCCCAGGCGCCCATTTTGTGCGGGTGCTTGCGGGCATAGTTCTTGACCGACAGCGGGGCGCGACGATCGGAGTTGCCTTCGCGCAGGACCGGGTTCACGGCGCTGCCCTTGATCTTGTCGTAACGGGCCTTGGCTTCTTTGTCGGCGTCGCTGGTTACGGTTTCCGGGTAGTCCGGCAGTGCGTAGCCCTGGGCCTGCAATTCCTTGATCGCGGCCTGCAGTTGCGGTGCCGAGGCGCTGATGTTCGGCAGCTTGACGATGTTGGCTTCAGGCGTGACGGCCAGGTCGCCCAGCTCGGCGAGGTGGTCGGCTACGGCTTTGTCACCCAGTTGCTCGGGGAAGCTGGCCAGGATGCGCCCTGCGAGGGAGATATCGCGGGTTTCCACGGCGATATCGGCCGAAGCGGTAAAGGCCTCGACGATCGGCAGCAGCGAATAGGTGGCGAGGGCGGGAGCTTCGTCGGTGAAGGTATAGATGATCTTCGAGCGGGTGGGCATATTCGGATTAACTCTCTTCTTTGCTAAAGCATGCGCAGAAACTCGAGGGGCGCCGGGTAAGCGCGTTCGTTCAAAGTCATCCATGAGCCGAATGTCGAGTTTTCTTCGCGGTGATGTTGGGTGCATCAGTCGAGCGTCAAGCGGTCGGGCCGCGGTAGCGGACCGGCTTTAAACGGGCCAAAACTCCTATGATAGAGCGGTCAGCCGGCGTGACCCGATGGTCAGCGGCGGCATTATACATAGGTAGCTGGCAATCTGCCGATGGTTCATATACTTCCGTACTCGTCCATTGGTCTAAACGTCGCAGGACGGGGCAGGCGAGCTATGCTCATGTTTGGCGCTTTTCCCTTGGTTTTCAGGCTTGTACGCGGCGAACTGCACCGCTTTGTGCCAGATGAGTCGAACGTAGGGTTTGCGCGCCGATTCAACTGGGGTACGCTCGAACGCAGCCAGATGTTCAATCCAAGCAATGGAGTTCAGCATGGGGTATCAAAAGATTCAGGTTCCGGCCGTCGGTGACAAAATCACCGTCAATGCAGACCATTCTCTTAATGTTCCCGACAACCCGATCATCCCCTTCATCGAAGGCGACGGCATTGGCGTTGATATCAGTCCGGTCATGATCAAGGTTGTGGACGCTGCGGTTCAGAAGGCCTATGGCGGCAAGCGCAAGATTTCCTGGATGGAAGTCTATGCCGGTGAGAAAGCGACTCAGGTTTACGATCAGGATACCTGGCTGCCCCAGGAAACCCTGGACGCGGTCAAGGACTACGTGGTTTCCATCAAGGGCCCGCTGACCACGCCGGTCGGTGGTGGCATCCGTTCGCTGAACGTGGCCCTGCGTCAGCAGCTTGACCTGTATGTGTGCCTGCGTCCGGTGCGCTGGTTCGAAGGTGTGCCGAGCCCGGTCAAGAAGCCTGGCGACGTGGACATGACGATCTTTCGCGAGAACTCCGAAGACATCTACGCTGGCATCGAGTGGAAGGCCGGTTCGGCCGAAGCCACCAAGGTCATCAAGTTCCTGAAAGAAGAAATGGGTGTGACCAAGATCCGTTTCGACGAAAACTGCGGCATCGGCATCAAGCCGGTTTCCAAGCAGGGCACCCAGCGTCTGGCCCGCAAGGCCTTGCAGTATGTTGTCGACAACGACCGCGATTCGCTGACGATCGTGCATAAAGGCAACATCATGAAGTTCACCGAAGGTGCCTTCAAGGAATGGGCCTACGAAGTGGCGGCCGAGGAGTTCGGCGCGACCCTGCTCGACGGCGGGCCGTGGATGCAGTTCAAGAACCCGAGAACCGGCAAAAATGTCATCGTCAAGGACGCCATCGCCGATGCGATGCTGCAGCAGATCCTGCTGCGTCCGGCCGAATATGACGTGATCGCGACCCTGAACCTCAACGGTGACTACCTCTCCGATGCCTTGGCGGCGGAAGTGGGCGGTATCGGTATCGCGCCGGGCGCCAACCTGTCCGACACCGTGGCGATGTTCGAGGCCACCCACGGTACCGCGCCCAAGTATGCCGGCAAGGACCAGGTCAACCCGGGGTCGCTGATCCTGTCGGCGGAAATGATGCTGCGTCACATGGGTTGGATCGAAGCGGCCGACCTGATCATCAAGGGCACCAACGGCGCAATTTCGGCCAAGACCGTGACCTATGACTTCGAACGCCTGATGGAAGGCGCCAAGCTGATGTCCTCCTCGGGCTTCGGCGATGCAATGATCTCGCACATGTAAGCGAATCGGCGCTCAGCACAAATGCCCGGCTCGAGTGATCGAGTCGGGCATTTTTATTTTATCTGGGCAGTGACCGTCGGTCAGTGGGTCTCAGTGATCCTGACCTTGACGGGGACGAGGGGGGCGTCTTCTTTGATCGGTGCAATATTGACCGCGTGTAGGCCCTTGGGACCCTGGATGACTTCAAATGTCACAGGCTGCCCGGCCTTCAGGGTTTTATAGCCTTCCATGTTGATTGCCGAGTAATGGGCGAAAAGGTCCTCTTCCCTGCCGGTTTCGAGGATAAAGCCGTAGCCTTTGGCATTGTTGAACCATTTCACCTTGCCACTCATCTTGACGACCGACATAACCCATATCCCTCTGCAACGCACCCCATCACTGGAGTATCATCCAGTTCATCCGCAGTCTAATCTTGCAAACAGGATAGATTCCACGGACCTTTTTAACCCACGGTGGGCTCTATTGGTTGTAACACCGTTTTCCCGATAGTCAAGGTGACCGGGTGGTCGCGGTTGAAATCGCCCCTAGGCGCCCCCATCACTGTATTCGCCAACTAAACGAACCTTTCTTTCCATGCATGCAGTCAGCCAGATTCGACTAACATTCAATCAGGATCGCCCGGATCTACACGACGACGATTCCGCAGGCATTGCTGTTCAGGAAGCAAAGCCTGCATTACAGGCGCCGCCGATGTACAAGGTGGTTTTGTTCAACGATGACTACACACCGATGGATTTCGTCGTCGAAGTGCTCGAGGTGTTTTTTAACCTGAATCGCGAGCTGGCGACCAAGGTCATGCTGGCCGTCCATACAGAGGGACGGGCAGTATGTGGAGTGTTTACCCGCGACATCGCCGAGACGAAGGCCATGCAGGTCAACCAGTACGCCCGGGAAAGCCAGCATCCGCTACTCTGTGAAATCGAGAAGGACGGTTAACGCCGACCACTTGGGTATGAGGTGAAGCTATGTTAAACCGCGAGCTCGAAGTCACCCTCAATCTTGCCTTCAAGGAGGCTCGTTCGAAGCGTCATGAATTCATGACCGTCGAACACCTGCTGTTGGCCCTATTGGATAACGAGGCTGCCGCCACCGTTTTGCGTGCCTGCGGCGCGAACCTCGATAAACTCAAGCATGATCTGCAGGAGTTCATCGACTCCACCACGCCACTGATCCCCGTTCATGACGAAGATCGGGAAACCCAGCCAACCCTGGGCTTCCAGCGTGTCCTGCAGCGTGCTGTCTTTCATGTCCAGAGCTCGGGCAAGCGTGAAGTGACCGGTGCCAACGTACTGGTTGCTATCTTCAGCGAACAGGAAAGCCAGGCGGTTTTCCTGCTCAAGCAGCAGAGCGTTGCACGTATCGATGTGGTCAACTACATCGCCCATGGCATCTCCAAGGTGCCGGGGCATGGCGATCATTCCGAGGGTGAGCAGGATATGCAGGACGACGAGGGCGGCGAGTCTTCTTCTTCAGGCAATCCGCTGGATGCCTATGCCAGTAATCTGAATGAGCTGGCGCGTCAGGGTCGTATTGATCCGCTCGTCGGACGTGAGGCCGAAGTCGAGCGCGTCGCACAGATCCTGGCTCGGCGTCGCAAGAATAACCCGTTGCTGGTGGGCGAGGCGGGCGTGGGTAAAACCGCTATTGCCGAAGGCCTGGCCAAGCGCATCGTCGACAACCAAGTGCCAGACCTGCTGGCCAACAGCGTGGTGTATTCCCTCGACCTGGGTGCCTTGCTGGCTGGTACCAAGTACCGCGGCGATTTCGAGAAGCGCTTCAAGGCGTTGCTCGGCGAACTGAAAAAACGTCCGCAGGCGATCCTGTTCATCGACGAAATCCACACCATCATCGGTGCAGGGGCTGCGTCCGGTGGCGTCATGGATGCCTCGAACCTGCTCAAGCCGCTGCTGTCCTCGGGCGATATCCGTTGCATCGGGTCGACTACGTTCCAAGAGTTTCGCGGGATCTTCGAGAAAGACCGAGCCTTGGCCCGGCGTTTCCAGAAGGTCGATGTGTCGGAGCCTTCGGTGGAAGACACCATTGGCATCCTGCGGGGCCTGAAGGGGCGTTTCGAGCTGCACCACAAC
The DNA here is from genome assembly GCF_059695895.1 of Pseudomonas sp. LBUM1664. NCBI lineage: Bacteria > Pseudomonadati > Pseudomonadota > Gammaproteobacteria > Pseudomonadales > Pseudomonadaceae > Pseudomonas > Pseudomonas sp. LBUM1664. The sequence goes on from NZ_CP166791.1 coordinate 2,427,857, forward strand.
ATTGAGTACAGTGACGAAGCCCTGCGCGCCGCCGCTGAGCTGGCCTCGCGTTATATCAATGACCGGCACATGCCGGACAAGGCCATCGATGTCATCGACGAGGCGGGTGCTTATCAGCGCCTGCAACCGGTCGAGAAGCGCGTCAAACGCATCGAAGTGCCTCAGGTCGAGGACATCGTGGCGAAAATCGCGCGGATTCCGCCCAAGCACGTCACCAGTTCCGACAAGGAGCTGCTGCGTAACCTGGAACGCGACCTGAAGTTGACGGTGTTCGGTCAGGATGCGGCCATCGACTCGCTGTCGACCGCCATCAAACTGTCCCGCGCCGGTCTCAAGTCTCCGGACAAGCCGGTGGGTTCCTTCCTGTTCGCCGGGCCTACCGGTGTGGGCAAGACCGAGGCCGCGCGGCAACTGGCCAAGGCACTGGGCATCGAGCTGGTTCGTTTCGACATGTCCGAGTACATGGAGCGTCACACCGTTTCGCGTCTGATCGGTGCGCCTCCGGGCTATGTCGGTTTCGATCAGGGCGGCCTGCTGACCGAGGCCGTCACCAAGCAGCCCCACTGCGTGCTGTTGCTCGATGAAATCGAGAAGGCGCATCCGGAAGTCTTCAACCTGCTGCTGCAGGTCATGGACCACGGTACGCTGACCGACAACAACGGGCGCAAGGCAGACTTTCGCAACGTGATCATCATCATGACCACGAACGCCGGTGCCGAAACTGCAGCCCGCGCTTCGATCGGTTTCACCCATCAGGACCACTCGTCTGATGCGATGGAAGTGATCAAGAAGAGCTTCACGCCTGAATTCCGCAATCGCCTGGACACCATTATCCAGTTTGGTCGCCTCAGCCATGAGGTCATCAAAAGCGTGGTGGACAAGTTCCTTACCGAACTTCAGGCGCAGCTCGAAGACAAGCGTGTGCTGCTGGAGGTCACCGATGCGGCCCGCAGCTGGCTGGCGGCGGGGGGTTACGATGTGACGATGGGGGCACGGCCGATGGCACGCCTGATCCAGGACAAGATCAAGCGTCCGCTGGCCGAGGAAATCCTCTTTGGCGAACTGGCCGAGCATGGCGGTGTGGTTCACATCGACATCAAGGACGGTGAACTGACCTTCGACTTCGAAACCACGGCCGAAATGGCCTGATCGCTAGAAGCAATAAAGCAAAAGGCGCCCAAAGGCGCCTTTTTGCTAACTTCAGAAAACACCCAGCCCTGTAGGTGCTGGGGTGGCTGCAGGATTTGCATCCACCACAAATCTCCTGTGGGAGCGAGCCTGCTCGCGATAGCGGTGGGTCAGCTTGCATTAATGTCGAATGTGCCGGCCTCATCGCGAGCAGGCTCGCTCCCACAGGGTGGTGAGGTGATTATTAGCGCGGACAAACAAAAACGCCCGGCATCAGCCGGGCGTTTTGTATTGACTTGTTAGCGAGCGCGGTAAGTGATGCGCCCTTTGCTCAAGTCATAGGGCGTCAGCTCGACGCGCACTTTGTCACCGGTAAGAATACGAATGTAGTTCTTGCGCATCTTGCCGGAGATATGCGCGGTTACGACGTGCCCATTTTCCAACTCCACACGAAACATGGTGTTGGGCAGGGTGTCGACGACAGTGCCTTCCATTTCGAAGCTGTCTTCTTTCGACATGCAGTAAAGCCCTCGGTATCCAGTGAATGGCCCGGTGCAACTGCGCCAGGCAAAAGCGGCGTGCATTGTGCCCGAAAAAGGGGGGGCAAGCCAAGGGGTTCTAACTAAGGACAACCCATCGCTGGTTAATCAGCAGTTCGATGGGCCGATATTGGGTCTTGTAATTCATTTTTTTGCAGTTCTTGATCCAGTATCCCAGGTACACCGCTTCGAGCCCCAGGCGCCGCGCTTCGTTGATTTGCCAGAGAATGGCGAAACGTCCCAGGCTGCGTCGTTCTTCGTCCGGCTCATAGAAGGTGTACACCGCTGAAAGCCCGTTGGGCAGCAAGTCGGTAACGGCAATGCCCAGCAGTCGTCCTTCAAGGCGGAATTCATAGAAGCGCGAAAACGGCAGATCGCGCACCAGAAAGGTCGAAAACTGATCTCGACTGGGCGGGTACATGTCGCCGTCGGCGTGGCGCTGCTCGATATAGCGTTGGTACAGGTCGAAATATTCCTCGCTGAACTGCGGCTTGGCCGGCCGGACCTGAAGATCGGCGTTGCGCTTGAAAATACGTTTCTGCTGGCGATTGGGCGTAAATTGCGCCACGGGAATGCGTGCCGGTACGCATGCATTGCAATGCTGGCAATGGGGGCGGTAGAGGTGATCGCCACTGCGACGAAAGCCCATCTCCGACAGGTCTGCGTAGACGTGCACATCCATGGGCTGGCTAGGGTCGAGGAATAGCGTCGTGGCCTGCTCCTCTGGCAGGTAACTGCAAGAGTGGGGCTGAGTGGCATAGAACTTCAAGCGCGCCAACTCGGTCATGATCAACCCTCGGATAAGCTGTAAATCTAAGTGTAAGCCAGGAGCGCGAATGTCGCTCAGCAAACCCAGGTTGCGTGGTTGGGTTGGTCCAGATGCGCCTTGAGATAGCCAGCGAACGTCGCGCGGGGGATCGAGCGGGCGCCCAGGCTGTGCAGGTGCTCAGTGGGCATCTGGCAGTCTATAAGCACAAAACCGGCTGCCTTGAGGTGTTGGACCAAAGTCGCGAAGCCGAATTTCGATGCGTTGTCGGCGCGGCTGAACATCGATTCGCCAAAAAACAGCTGCCCCATGGCCAGGCCGTACAGGCCGCCCACCAGCAGGCCTTGGTCCCAGACCTCCACCGAATGGGCGAAGCCACGCCGATGCAGTTCCAGATAGGCGGCTTGCATGGCCTCGGTGATCCAGGTGCCTTCAGCATAGTCCCGCGGCGCGGCGCAGGCGTTGATGACTGCCGCAAAGTCTTTGTCGAACGTCACTTTGTAGCGCTGCTTGCGCAGAAGTTTGCTCAGGCTGCGGGATACATGCAATTCGTCGGGAAATAGCACCGTGCGTGGATCCGGTGACCACCACAAGATGGGTTGACCCTCGGAGAACCACGGGAAGCAGCCGTGGCGATAGGCCTGGATCAGCCGATCTGCGGACAGATCGCCTCCGGCGGCCAGCAGCCCGTTCGGGTCGCGCATGGCTTTTTCCAGAGGTGGGAAATCGAAAGAGTTGCGTTGTAACCAGGTCAGCATTGTTATCCAGCTTGCAGAAGGGGAGGGCGCAGAGGGCCTACATACATACAAGCGAGCCCGCCTAAAGGTTAACCGTCAAACGGCAGGGATGTCATCGAGATACTTCTGCGCATCGAACGCGCTTTCAATGTCGGTCGCAGGTGTAGGGTGCCGCCGTCGCCGATGGGCTGTGTTGCAACTTGGCGGTGTGGATAGGGTCGTAGACAATCTGTGTGTCGAAGCGCTCGGCGTGCCGCTGCATGCGTTCCGTCAGCACTGGGCTGGCCAGGTCTTCGGCATCGCCGGGCCGGAGCCGGGATGATCAAGCGTGAATGCTTCACTTCGCTCATAAAAAACACCTCATAAGCCTTTGTCACAAAAGAGAATGCATGCTCCAATTGACACCTGTGCACCCTATTTCTGGCTATGCCGTAACCATGCGTGCGGGCAATGCCTTGGGGCTGACAAACCCGTACAATGCTTGAGTTTTGAACGCAGGATGGGCTAAAGATCGAATCTTCGGCAACACCCTGTGGTTTTCTGGATGCAGGTCACAGTGGTAAAAGTAGTACCGGTTGTGCACATTCACTTTTTTTACCTGCTTGTCATGAGCAGTTTTTTTAGTCATTCAACAGATGGACGCGCCATTGGCGCAGGAAAAGAAGCGTTTTGAAGAAATCCACCGCAGCACCCAAAACAGTCGTTCCGCTCTGGCGCCAGCAACTGCACTACCGGCTCAAGGAAGGTGCGTTGATCGCCATCGGTGCCTTGTGCCTGTTCCTGATGATGGCCCTGCTGACCTACGGCAAGGACGACCCGGGCTGGAGCCATAACAGCAAGATCGACGACGTGCAGAATTTCGGCGGTCCGGCCGGTTCCTACAGCGCCGACATCCTGTTCATGGTGCTGGGCTATTTCGCCTACATCTTCCCGTTGCTGCTGGCGATCAAGGCGTATCAGATCTTCCGCCAGCGCCACGAGCAGTGGGAATGGAGCGGTTGGCTGTTTTCCTGGCGCCTGATCGGCCTGGTGTTCCTGGTGCTGTCCGGGGCCGCGCTGGCCCATATCCATTTTCATGCGCCCACCGGTCTGCCGGCCGGGGCGGGCGGTGCGCTGGGGGAAAGCCTCGGCGATCTGGCCAAAAATGCCCTGAACATCCAAGGCAGCACACTGCTGTTCATTGCCCTGTTCCTATTTGGCCTGACCGTGTTCACCGACCTGTCGTGGTTCAAGGTCATGGACGTCACCGGCAAGATCACCCTCGACCTGATCGAACTGATCCAGGGCGCCATGAATCGCTGGTGGGCGGCGCGCACCGAACGCAAGCAATTGGTGGCGCAACTGCGTGAAGTGGACGATCGGGTCCACGACGTGGTGGCCCCGACGGTCCCGGACAAGCGCGAGCAGGCCAAGGTCAAGGAGCGTCTGATCGAGCGTGAGCAGGCCCTGAGCAAGCACATGTCCGAGCGTGAAAAACAGGTGCCACCGGTCATTACCATGGCGCCGACCAAGGCGCCGGAGCAGAGCAAGCGCGTACAGAAAGAGAAACAGGCGCCGCTGTTCGTCGACAGCGCGGTGGAGGGCACCTTGCCGCCGATCTCGATCCTGGACCCGGCCGAAAAGAAACAGCTCAACTATTCCCCCGAATCCCTGGCGGCCGTCGGCCATCTGCTGGAAATCAAGCTCAAGGAATTCGGTGTCGAGGTTTCGGTGGATTCGATTCACCCGGGCCCGGTCATCACTCGTTACGAAATTCAGCCGGCCGCTGGCGTGAAGGTCAGCCGTATCTCCAACCTGGCCAAGGACTTGGCGCGCTCCCTGGCGGTGACCAGCGTGCGGGTGGTGGAAGTGATTCCCGGCAAGACCACCGTAGGCATCGAGATTCCCAACGAAGACCGGCAGATCGTGCGTTTTTCCGAAGTGCTGTCGACGCCTGAGTATGACAACCACAAATCGCCGGTCACCCTGGCCCTGGGCCACGACATCGGCGGCAAGCCGGTCATCACCGACCTTGCGAAAATGCCCCACCTGCTGGTGGCCGGTACTACCGGTTCCGGTAAGTCGGTGGGTGTGAACGCGATGATCCTGTCGATTCTGTTCAAGTCCGGCCCGGAAGACGCCAAGCTGATCATGATCGACCCGAAAATGCTTGAGCTGTCGATCTACGAAGGCATCCCGCACCTGCTGTGCCCGGTGGTCACCGACATGAAGGACGCCGCCAACGCCTTGCGCTGGAGCGTCGCCGAGATGGAACGCCGCTACAAACTGATGGCGAAGATGGGCGTGCGTAACCTGTCCGGCTTCAACGCCAAGGTCAAGGAGGCCGAAGAAGCCGGCACGCCGCTGACCGACCCGCTGTACCACCGCGAAAACATCCACGATGAAGCGCCGCTGTTGCACAAGCTGCCGACCATCGTGGTGGTGGTGGACGAATTCGCCGACATGATGATGATCGTCGGCAAGAAGGTTGAAGAACTGATCGCCCGTATCGCCCAGAAAGCCCGGGCGGCCGGTATCCACCTGATTCTTGCCACCCAGCGGCCTTCGGTGGATGTGATTACCGGTCTGATCAAGGCCAACATTCCGACCCGCATGGCATTCCAGGTATCGAGCAAGATCGACTCCCGGACCATCATCGACCAGGGCGGTGCCGAGCAGTTGCTTGGGCACGGTGACATGCTTTACATGCCGCCGGGCACCAGCCTGCCGATCCGTGTTCACGGCGCGTTCGTGTCCGATGACGAAGTGCATCGCGTGGTGGAGGCCTGGAAGTTGCGTGGCGCCCCTGAATACAACAACGACATCCTCGCCGGTGTCGAAGAAGCCGGCAGCGGTTTCGAGGGCGGCAGTGGCGGTGGCGACGATGATGCTGAAACCGATGCGCTCTATGACGAAGCGGTGCAGTTCGTCCTCGAAAGCCGCCGGGCCTCGATTTCCGCCGTTCAGCGCAAGCTGAAGATCGGCTACAACCGCGCCGCACGCATGATCGAAGCCATGGAAATGGCCGGGGTCGTGACGGCCATGAACACCAACGGCTCGCGCGAAGTACTGGCGCCGGGCCCGATGCGCGATTAACGACCTGAGCGGCCTGGCGACACGCCGCTCGACCTTCCACCCTTCATGAGGACTCCCATGCGCCTGATTCGCATGTTGCTGTTGCCCGTACTGGCCCTGACCACCTTGTCGGCCCATGCCGATGAAAAGGACGTGGCTCGCCTGACCCAGTTGCTGGAACGTTCCCAGACGCTGACCGCGCGCTTCTCCCAACTGACCCTCGACGGCAGCGGCACCCAGTTGCAGGAAACCGCCGGCGACATGGCCCTGCAGCGTCCGGGCCTGTTCTACTGGCACACCGATGCGCCGGCTGAACAACTGATGGTGTCCGATGGCAAGAAAGTTTCCTTGTGGGACCCGGACCTGGAGCAGGTCACCATCAAGACCCTCGACCAGCGTCTGACCCAGACCCCGGCGCTGTTGCTTTCGGGTGATATTTCCAAAATCAGCCAGAGCTTCGACATCAGCTCCAAAGAAGCGGGTGGCGTGATTGACTTCACCCTCAAGCCCAAGACCAAGGACAGCCTGTTTGACAGCCTGCGCCTGTCGTTCCGCAACGGCCTGGTCAATGACATGCAACTGATCGACAGCGTCGGCCAGCGCACCAATATCCTGTTCACCGGGGTCAAGGCCAACGAGCCGATCGCTGCGTCCAAGTTCAAGTTCGACATCCCCAAGGGTGCGGACGTGATCCAGGAATAAACGCAGAGCCCTTGTGGGAGCAGGCTCGCTCCCACAAGGGGGCGGCGGTGTTCAATTGTTTGATTGATCGGCAACAGGACCCAGTGGAGGTTGCATAAGCAGTGATGGACCTGTTTCGAAGCGCTCCGATTGCCCAGCCATTGGCCGCTCGCCTGCGCGCGGCCAACCTGGATGAGTACGTCGGCCAGGAGCATGTGCTCGCCCGTGGCAAGCCCCTGCGCGAAGCGCTGGAGCAGGGCGCGCTGCATTCGATGATTTTCTGGGGGCCGCCGGGTGTGGGCAAGACCACCCTGGCTCGGCTGCTGGCAGAAGTCTCGGACGCTCATTTCGAAACGGTTTCGGCGGTGCTGGCCGGGGTCAAGGAAATCCGCCAGGCGGTGGAAGTGGCCAAGCAGCAGGCCGGGCAGTACGGCAAGCGCACCATCCTGTTCGTCGACGAAGTGCACCGTTTCAATAAGTCGCAACAGGACGCGTTCCTGCCCTACGTCGAAGACGGCACGCTGATTTTCATCGGTGCAACCACCGAAAACCCCTCGTTCGAACTCAACAACGCCTTGCTGTCCCGGGCTCGGGTCTATGTGCTCAAGAGCCTCGACGAGGCGGCGATGCGCAAGCTGGTGCACCGGGCGCTGACCGAAGAGCGTGGCTTGGGCAAGCGCCAGCTGAGCCTCAGCGATGAAGGCTTCCAGATGCTGTTTTCTGCCGCCGATGGCGATGGCCGGCGGTTGCTCAATCTGCTGGAAAACGCCTCGGACCTGGCCGAAGACAATAGCGAGATCGGCGTCGAGCTGCTGCAAAGCCTGCTGGGCGATACCCGCCGACGCTTCGACAAGGGCGGCGAAGCGTTTTACGACCAGATTTCGGCGCTGCACAAATCCATACGTGGCTCCAATCCCGACGCTGCCTTGTACTGGTTTGCGCGAATGATCGACGGCGGTTGCGATCCGTTGTACCTGGCGCGACGAGTGGTGCGCATGGCCAGTGAGGACATCGGGAATGCCGATCCGCGGGCCCTGAGCCTGTGCCTGGCGGCCTGGGATGTGCAGGAGCGCCTCGGCAGCCCTGAAGGCGAGCTGGCCGTGGCCCAGGCCATCACTTACCTGGCCTGCGCGCCGAAAAGCAATGCGGTGTACATGGGCTTCAAGGCGGCGATGCGCAGCGCCACCGAGCACGGTTCCCTTGAAGTGCCGTTGCACCTGCGTAACGCGCCGACCAAGCTCATGAAACAGCTGGGCTACGGCGATGAATACCGTTACGCCCATGACGAACCGGACGCTTATGCCGCCGGTGAAGACTATTTTCCCGAAGAACTCGAGCCCCAGCCGTTCTATCAGCCAGTGCCCCGTGGCCTTGAGCTGAAGATCGGCGAGAAGCTCAATCACTTGGCGCAACTGGACCGGATGAGTCCACGGCAGCGGAGAAAACCTTGATCCCCTTGATTCTTGCAGTCTCCGCTGGCGGTATCGCTGGTACGTTGTTGCGCTTCGCGACCGGCAACTGGGTCAACGCAAATTGGCCTCGGCACTTCTATACCGCGACGCTGGCCGTTAATATCGTGGGCTGTCTGCTGATCGGCGTTCTATACGGTCTGTTTTTGATTCGCCCGGAAGTGCCCATCGAGGTGCGCGCGGGGCTGATGGTCGGCTTTCTTGGCGGCCTGACGACTTTTTCATCCTTTTCACTGGATACGGTGCGCCTGCTCGAAAGCGGGCAGGTGCCGCTGGCCCTGGGCTACGCGGCCATCAGCGTATTCGGCGGGCTGCTCGCCACCTGGGCCGGCCTGTCCCTGACCAAACTTTGATAACGAGAGACCGACATGCTCGATTCCAAACTGTTACGTAGCAACCTTCAGGACGTAGCGGACCGCCTGGCATCCCGTGGCTTTGCCCTGGACGTCGCGCGCATCGAAGCGCTGGAAGAACAGCGCAAGACCGTCCAGACCCGCACCGAAGCCCTGCAGGCTGAACGTAACGCGCGCTCCAAGTCCATCGGTCAGGCCAAGCAGCGCGGCGAAGACATCGCGCCGCTGATGGCTGATGTCGAGCGCATGGCGGGCGAGTTGAATGCCGGCAAGGTCGAGTTGGATTCGATCCAGACCGAACTCGATTCGATCCTGTTGGGCATCCCGAACCTGCCTCACGAATCGGTGCCGGTGGGTGAAGACGAAGAGGGCAACGTCGAGGTGCGCCGCTGGGGTACGCCCAAAGCGTTCGATTTCCCGGTGCAGGACCACGTGGCCCTGGGCGAGAAGTTCGGCTGGCTGGACTTCGAAACCGCCGCCAAGCTGTCGGGTGCCCGTTTTGCCCTGTTGCGCGGGCCGATTGCCCGTCTGCATCGCGCCCTGGCGCAGTTCATGATCAACCTGCACGTCACCGAGCACGGCTATGAAGAAGCCTACACCCCGTACCTGGTCCAGGCGCCAGCCTTGCAGGGCACGGGTCAGTTGCCGAAGTTCGAAGAAGACCTGTTCAAGATCAGCCGCGAAGGCGAAGCCGACCTGTACCTGATCCCGACCGCCGAAGTGTCGCTGACCAACATCGTGGCGGGCGAGATCATCGACGCCAAGCAACTGCCGATCAAGTTCGTTGCCCACACGCCGTGCTTTCGCAGCGAAGCCGGGGCGTCGGGCCGTGATACCCGCGGCATGATCCGCCAGCACCAGTTCGACAAGGTCGAGATGGTGCAGATCGTCGAGCCGTCGGTGTCCATGGAAGCGCTGGAAGGCCTGACCGCCAACGCCGAGAAGGTTCTGCAACTGCTGGAACTGCCGTATCGCACCTTGGCGCTGTGCACCGGCGACATGGGCTTTAGCGCGGTCAAGACTTACGACCTGGAAGTCTGGATCCCGAGCCAGGACAAGTACCGCGAGATTTCGTCGTGTTCCAACTGCGGTGACTTCCAGGCCCGTCGCATGCAGGCGCGTTTCCGTAACCCGGAAACCGGCAAGCCGGAACTGGTCCATACCCTCAATGGCTCCGGCCTGGCGGTGGGTCGTACCCTGGTGGCGGTGCTGGAAAACTACCAGCAGGCCGACGGCTCGATCCGTGTGCCCGAAGTGCTGAAACCGTACATGGGCGGCATCGAGGTCATCGGTTAAATGGACTATTTGCCACTGTTCCACAACCTGCGCGGCAGCCGCGTGCTGGTGGTTGGCGGCGGGGAGATTGCCTTGCGCAAGTCCCGTCTGCTGGCCGATGCCGGTGCGCTGCTGCGGGTGGTCGCACCCGAGATCGAACCGCAGTTGCGGGAACTGGTCAGTGGCAGCGGTGGTGAATGTGTCCTGCGCGGTTACCTTGAGGCGGACCTGGACGGCTGCGGCCTGATCATCGCCGCCACCGACGACGAGCCGCTCAACGCTCAGGTCTCGGCCGATGCCCATAAGCGTTGCGTGCCGGTCAACGTGGTGGACGCGCCGGCTTTATGCAGCGTGATCTTCCCGGCGATTGTCGACCGCTCACCGTTGGTGATCGCGGTCTCCAGCGGCGGCGATGCGCCGGTGCTGGCGCGGCTGATCCGGGCCAAGCTGGAAACCTGGATTCCTTCGACTTATGGGCAACTGGCCGGGCTGGCGGCGCGTTTTCGCAGCCAGGTCAAAGGCCTGTTTCCGGACGTGCAACAACGTCGGGCGTTCTGGGAAGAGGTGTTCCAGGGCCCGATTGCCGACCGGCAACTGGCCGGGCAGGGCGCCGAGGCCGAGCGCTTGCTGCGCGAGAAGATCAATGGCCAGGCGCCGAACGCGCCGGGCGAAGTCTATCTGGTGGGCGCCGGGCCGGGTGATCCGGACCTGCTGACCTTCCGCGCCCTGCGCCTTATGCAGCAGGCGGACGTGGTGCTATACGATCGCCTGGTGGCTCCGGCGATTCTGGAACTGTGCCGGCGTGACGCCGAGCGGGTTTATGTTGGCAAGCGTCGCTCCGAGCACGCCGTGCCTCAGGATCAGATCAACCAGCAATTGGTGGACCTGGCCCGACAAGGCAAGCGCGTGGTGCGGTTGAAGGGTGGCGACCCCTTCATCTTCGGTCGCGGCGGTGAAGAGATCGAAGAACTGGCGGCCCATGGCATCCCGTTCCAGGTCGTTCCGGGCATCACCGCCGCCAGTGGTTGCGCGGCTTACGCCGGGATCCCGCTGACCCATCGCGACTATGCTCAGTCTGTGCGTTTCATCACCGGCCACCTCAAGGACGGCACCAGTGACCTACCGTGGGCAGACCTGGTATCCCCGGCCCAGACACTGGTGTTCTACATGGGGTTGGTGGGGCTGCCGATGATCTGCGACGAGCTGATCAAACACGGTCGCGCTGCGGATACGCCAGCGGCGTTGATCCAGCAAGGCACGACGTCTAACCAGCGGGTGTTCACCGGCACCCTGGCGGACTTGCCGCGGCTGGTGGCCGAACACGAAGTGCATGCGCCGACGCTGGTGATCGTTGGAGAAGTGGTGCAACTGCGCGAAAAACTGGCGTGGTTTGAAGGGGCTCAAGGGCAGGTCTAAGACCGAGTCGCCCCCAATCGCGAGCCTGCTCGCGATGGGGCCTTCAGCTGCAACGAAGAAGTAGGATCAGCCCCGGTCTCCAAGCCAAATCCCTTTCCCACTCAACCTCTCCCGATCATGGGCAACCATGAAGTCCTGCTTCGGCCCCTTGGGTACGATCCCATTGGGATTGATGGTCTTGTGGCTGCCGTAGTAATGACCCTGGATGTGGGTGAAGTCCACCGTCTCTGCAATCCCCGGCCACTGATACAACTCCCGCAACCAGTTCGACAGGTTCGGGTAGTCGGCGATGCGCCGCAGGTTGCATTTGAAATGGCCGAAATACACCGCATCGAAGCGGATGATCGTGGTGAACAGCCGGATATCGGCCTCGGTCAGGTATTCGCCGACCAGGTAACGCTTGGTCCCTAGCAACGCCTCCAGTCGGTCCAGTTCGGCAAACAGTGCGTCGAACGCTTCTTCATAGGCCGCTTGGGCGGTGGCGAATCCGGCGCGGTAGACGCCATTGTTCACTGCTGGGTAGATGCGCTCGTTCAGCGCATCGATATCGTGGCGCAAATGCTCGGGACAGAGATCCAACCCATTGCCGGTCAGCCCGTCGAAGGCGCTGTTGAACATGCGGATGATTTCCGCTGATTCGTTGTTGACGATGAGCTGTTGCTGTTTGTCCCACAGCGCCGGCACGGTGACGCGGCCGGTGTAATCCAGCGTGTCGGCGGTGTAGCGCTGGTGCAGGAAGCTCAGGTTATTCAGCTTGTCACCGGTGGAGCCGTGAGTCTTGTCGAACGTCCAGCCGTTTTCCAGCATCAGGTAGCTGACCACCGAGACATCGATCAGCGCTTCCAGACCCTTGAGCTTGCGAAAGATCAGCGTGCGATGGGCCCAGGGGCAGGCCAGGGACACATACAAATGGTAGCGCCCGGCCTCGGCGGCAAACCCGCTGTCGCCCGTGGGGCCGGCGCTGCCGTCGGTGGTGATCCAGTGGCGGCGTTGCGCCTGTTCGCGCTGGAACGTGCCGTCCTTGCTTTCATACCACTGATCCTGCCAGCGGCCTTCGACTAACAAACCCATCTCGATCTCCTCGGCCAACAAACGTTGGAGACGAGTCTATTCCGATAGGTTCGAACAAAAAGCGCAAAGGTTGGGCGTTAATGATCGGTTAAATCGAACGGTCCCGGGCATCCCAATATTGCCGGGCCTTGTCGAACGCTTCCTCGCGGGCCAAACCCAGGCCGCGCAAGGCCAGGGCCATGGTGGCGATCAACGCAAGTTGCGGGTAGCTGTCTTCCACGTCGCCGCGCCAGATGGCTTTCAAGTGCTCGGGGTCGAGGTTGTCCGGTTTGACGTGGCGCTGCTCGGCCAGGCGCGACCATTCTTCGTCCCAACTGGCGCCGGCAGTGGTGCCGTACAAGTGGCTGTCGGCGTCCGGGTTGATCTCGATCTCGCCACCGTCGCCCTTGATCACGATGGTGGTGTCACCCAACAACCCGCTGGCATCGCGATGTACCGCCTGATAGCCAGGGTGGAAAATACTTTGCAGCCCGCAACGGGCTCCCAGTGGGTTGAGAATCCGCGCCAGGGAATGGATCGGCGAGCGCAGGCCCAGGGTGTTGCGCAGGTCGATCATGCGTTGCATTTGCGGCGCCCAGTCCACCAGCGGCATGAAGGCCAGGCCGCCGTTGTCCAGTGCGGTGCCGACCTGCTGCCAGTCGCGGCACAACGGGATGTTCAAAAAACCTAGCAACTGCTCGGTATAGAGCCGGCCCGCCGTATGAGCGCCGCCGCCGTGCATGAAGATCCGCATGCCGTTCTGCCCAAGGCACTTGGCTGCCAGCAGGTACCAGGGCAGGTGACGCTTCTTGCCGGCGTAAGTCGGCCAGTCGAGATCCACCGTCAACGCCGGGACGTCCAGGCGTTCACGCAGGGCTTCGGTGAAGCCGGCCATTTCCTCGGCGCTTTCTTCCTTGTGCCGCAACAGCATCAGGAAGGCACCGAGCTGGGTGTCCTCGACCTTGTCGTCCAGCACCATGCCCATGGCCTCACGGGCTTCTTCGCGGGTCAGGTTGCGGGCGCCGCGCTTGCCTTTGCCAAGGATGCGCACGAATTGAGCGAACGGATGTTCGGCCGGGGTTTCAAGGGTCAGCGATGGGAAGTCGGTCATAAGCAATTCGTCGGTTTGGGCAGGCCCGCCAGCTTGGCGGCGAGTTTGGCGGGAGTGCCTTTGAACAATCGGTTCAGGTGCAGGCTGTTGCCCTTGTCCGCGCCCAGTTTCAGCGCCGTGTACTTGATCAGCGGCCGAGTAGCGGGAGAGAGCTGGAATTCATCGTAGAAGCCGCGCAGCAGTTGGAGGATCTCCCAGTGCTCGGGGCTCAACTCGATGTCTTCGGCACCCGCCAGGGCAGTGGCCACGTCGGCGGACCAGTCGTTAAGGTCGGCCAGGTAGCCGTCCTTGTCCAGCGCAATGGCGCGTTCGCCCACGTTCAGCACGTTCATAGCCAGGTGTTGACCTTGTCATGCTCAATCGACAGCTCGACGAAGGCCGGGTAGTCGATGGCCTCGGCCCATTTAGGCACTTGCAAGGCTCGGGCCTGAACGTCTTCGGTGAGAACGAACAGCTTCAGGCCACTGACCTGCAACGCTTCAAATGGAACAGTGCCTGGTTGCAACGCGTAAGTCGCGTCGCCGCACAGCAGCAGTGCATCCTGGGCCCCCAGTACCCGCAGGCAACTGGCGAGGCGGTTATCGCTGAAGGGTGAATGAGACAACACATGCAAAGTCGACATCAGAGGGTGATCACTTGGTCGTAACGGTCAATGAGCGCGGCGATGTCCGGTGCGCTCAGCACTTTCATGTCGCCCAGGGCCAGGGCATCGGTGGCGACACCGCGTTCGGCGGCACTGTCGGCGCAGACGAAAAGGTCTTCGACGCTGAACATCGGCAACGCCTGCAAATTCGCGCTCAGGTCCTTTTGCTGGACAGCCTTGGCGTTCTGTCCGACGGCGAGCTGAAACACACCGTCATCGAGAAACAACAGGCCGATGGGCAGATCGAACGCGCCGCCGGCCAGCACGATGTCCAGCGCTTCACGGGCGCCGGGACCCGACCATGGGGCCTGGCGGCTGATGAGCAATAACGACTTGGCCATTACGCGCCTCCAAAACAGATCAGACGGTCGGCGTCCTGGATCGCATCGTGCAGCTGACCCAGGCCGGACAAGGCCCAGGGTGCCTCGACGCTGACCGCCGAACGTTGGTAGCGCTGGGCTTCTTCAGCGTTCAACGCGCCACGCCGCAACGCCGCTGCGATGCAAACCACGCCGTCGAGCCGGTTGTCGCTGACAAAAGCGCGCCATTGCTGCGGCAGGTCCTGTTCGTCCTGAGGCGTGACGACGCTGCTGGCGGCGTTATAGACGCCGTCCTGATAGAAAAACAGCCGCACGATTTCATGCCCGCCCGCCAGCGCGGCTTGGGCAAACAGCAAGGCCCGGCGCGAGGAGGGCGCATGGGCGGCGGAAAACAGCGCGATGGCGAACTTCATGACAGACTCGATCAGCAAAACTGCGGCCATAATAAAGCTTTATGGGCGGGGGGGCGATTGCCAGGAAAGGGTCGAGACCCTATGGCGAGGGAGCTTTCTTCCTCGCCACAGGGGCTCAATGTTCGTTTTTGAGTCCGTGCAACTCGCAATATTCTGCCCATTCCATTCCCGCCATCTCTGCCACTTCCTTGTGCACTTCCATGCGCTGGGCCTGGTAGTCCAGGGGCGAGGTAGCGGTCAGTTGCAGGGTCAGCTCCCAGGCGAACAGGCCCAGGCGCTCGGCCTCGGCTTCGAACGCCTCATGCAACCGCTCAGCGCGATACTGCGCGGCTGTCTCGCCTTTGGCCTGGGCCAGCAGCGGGTTGAGGTTGTCCAGTTCGACGCGCAGCTCGGGGCGCTCATCGAGAAATTTTTCCAGGGCTCGTTCATATTGCTGTTCGGTTGCCGCCATGGTCACTCCTTGGCTGATGAAGACTGTTTCTTGCTGGCCTTGGCCGCAGCCGCCAGGCACTCAAGGGCAAACTGTTCGGTGTAGGTCATCTGGATCGGTGTGGTTTCGCCCTTGACGGTGCGTTCGCCGTCGAGGATGTAGCGAATCCGCTTGTCGGTGACGCCGATTCGCTTGGCGATCCAGGCCGGTGTCTGGCCGATCTGGCTGATCAGTTTGTCAGCGTATTCGGCGGTGGGTTTGTAGAACTCTGCGTTAGGTGTCATGGGTTGTTCCGCGATGGCAGGTGGCAATGGCGCGACAGGTTGCGCGAATCGTCGGCCGATGTCGCGTGTAAATTTCAGTAAAGCAGCACGAAGGCTTGGGCCGCAGTGCTACAGTTCGATTTTTTTCTCGATGAGTGAACGCAATGCGAATGTTGATGGTGGCCGTGGCCGCAACCGTGCTGGCCGGCTGCGTAAGTTCGGCAATGAACCAGGCCCGGACCCAGGCTCCTTACAAGACGCTGACTTCGGACAAGCCGGAGCAGGTCGTGGCTCAGTGCGTGCAATTTTCCTGGCAGGACGAAGCGGTGTTCGGCGTCGATGCCGGCGCTTACCTGCAACCTGGCAAGAAAGGTGGCTCGACGGTGTACACCCGCTCGGCTGAATCGTTTGTCGATGTGGAAACCAACGGCACTGGCACGGCGTTGAGCTACTACGCCCAGCATGACGATTTTGTGGCCAAGCGCCGGTTGGCGGCGTTGGCGACTTGTCTGTAAGCGGCTAGACCGAGGTGCCTGCCATCGCGAGCAGGCTCGCTCCCACAGGGTTTGCGTTTCAATCGGCATTAGCCAGGCGTTTCTGGAAGAAGAAACGCTTGTGGCCCGGTGGGTAATCGCTGATCTCACCGATTTCGGTGAAACCGTGTTTCCTGTAGAACTCCGGCGCCTGAAAGTCGAAGGTGTCCAGCCAGATGCCCACGCAGTTCTTCTCCCTGGCCAGGTCTTCGGCCATCTGCATCAATGCCGAACCCGTGCCTTGGCCACGGGCCTGGTCCGGCACCACCAGCAGTTCGATATAAAGCCAGCGGAAAAACACGCGTCCGTAGAGCCCGCCTACTATGGCGTCGCTGTGTTCGTCGCGCACCAGCCAGGCGACGAGTTCGGGCGCCGATCCGCCGGTCTTGGCCGTGTTGTAGGCCCGTAGCGGGGCGAGGATGGCTTGGCGTTCTTCGTCGGTAGGGGTGTCCGTGCGTTCGATTCGTAGCGTCATCGGCGATGTCCTTTTGCAGTAAAAGATGAGCTGCACGAGCCTATCCCAAAGGAGGCCGTGGCGTAACCCGGCCGACGGGGAACAGGCGCATTACGCAAACCGGGCCATACTGCCTAATGCTCTTGACGCGATCCCCGACCTTTAAGCCAAGAAGAAACCGACTCATGAAGTTCGAATCCTTTGCCCGGACGCTCGTTGCCACGTCGCTGACCCTCAGCTGTCTGTACGCGCAGGCCGCCTCCCAGGCCCCGGTCGCTGCCGAGAACGGCATGGTGGTCACTGCCCAGCATCTGGCGACTCACGTAGGCGTCGACGTGCTCAAGAGCGGTGGCAATGCCGTGGATGCGGCGGTGGCGGTGGGCTATGCCTTGGCGGTGGTGTATCCCGCGGCGGGTAACCTGGGCGGTGGCGGGTTCATGACCCTCCAACTGGCCGATGGTCGCAAGACGTTCCTGGATTTCCGCGAAAAGGCCCCTCTGGCCGCCACGGCTGACATGTACCTGGACAAGGACGGCAACGTCGTTCCCGATCTCAGCACCCGTGGGCACCTGGCGGTGGGCGTGCCCGGCACCGTATCCGGCATGGAGCTGGCGTTGCAGAAGTACGGCAGCAAACCCCGCGCCGAACTGATCGCCCCGGCCATCCGGTTCGCCGATGAAGGCTTCACCCTGGAGCAGGGTGATGTCGATCTGCTGGACACCGCTACCGACGTTTTCAAGAAAGACATGCGCGACTCAGGCGCCATCTTCCTGCACAACGGCGAGCCGATGCAGGTTGGCCAGAAACTGGTACAAAAAGACCTCGCCAAGACCCTGCGGGAAATCTCCGCCAAGGGCGCCGATGGCTTCTATAAAGGCTGGGTCGCCGATGCCCTTGTCACTTCCAGCCAGGCCAACAAAGGCATCATCACCCAGGCCGACCTGGACAAATACAAGACCCGCGAACTGGCCCCGGTGGAATGCGACTACCGCGGCTATCACATCGTCTCGGCGCCGCCGCCCAGTTCCGGTGGGGTGGTGCTGTGCCAGATCATGAACATCCTCGACGGTTACCCGATGAAGGATCTGGGTTTCCATTCGGCCCAGGGCATGCACTATCAGATCGAAGCCATGCGCCACGCCTACGTGGACCGCAACAGCTACCTGGGTGATCCGGACTTTGTGAAGAACCCCATCGACCATCTGCTGGACAAAAACTACGCCGCCAAACTGCGGGCCGCGATCGACCCGCAAAAGGCCGGCGACTCGCAGAAAATCAAACCCGGCGTGGCACCCCACGAAGGCAGCAACACCACTCATTACTCCATTGTCGACCAGTGGGGCAACGCCGTTTCCGTCACCTACACCCTCAACGACTGGTTTGGCGCTGGCGTGATGGCGAGCAAGACCGGGGTGATTCTCAACGATGAAATGGACGACTTCACCGCCAAGGTCGGCGTACCTAACATGTACGGCCTGGTGCAAGGGGAAGCCAACGCCATCGCGCCGGGCAAGGCACCGCTGTCGTCCATGAGCCCGACCATCGTCACCAAGGACGGCAAGACCGTGATGGTGGTGGGGACGCCGGGCGGTAGCCGCATCATTACCGCGACATTGCTGACCATCCTCAACGTGATCGACTACGGCATGAACCTTCAGGAAGCCGTCGACGCGCCACGTTTCCACCAGCAGTGGATGCCGGAGCAAACCAATCTGGAAACCTTCGCTGCCAGCCCCGACACGCAAAAGATCCTGGAAAGCTGGGGGCATAAGTTCGCCGGCCCACAGGACCCCAACCACATTGCCGCGATCCTGGTAGGCGCGCCGTCCTTGGGCGGCAAACCGGTGGGCAAGAACCGCTTCTATGGCGCCAACGACCCACGCCGCAACACGGGGTTATCGTTGGGTTATTAATTTTCTGCGGGTGGCCGACGGTCTGCTCGCCACTCCTGTGTTCGCAGGGCAATGGCTTAATGGTTCACGTCACCCTCAAGGCGCGCCAAACATCATCGTCCAGTAAATCCCCGCATCACTGCGTGAGTCGCTGGCGTAGGCCGCGCCAACCTGGGTGAACATCGGATTCATCAGGTTGGCGCAGTGCCCGGGGCTGGCCAGCCAATCTTGCATGGCCTGGCTGGGTGAGCCTTGTCCAGCAGCGATGTTCTCGCCGATCTGGCGGCCACGAAAGCCAGCGCCTTTGGCGCGGTCAGCGGCGGAACGGCCGTCCGGGTCGCGATGGGCAAAATAGTTGTCACGGGCCATCGCCCGACTGTGCCCCTGGGCGGCAGTCCCGAGTGCGGCGTTCCAGCTCAGCGGTCGGGCCGCGGCGAAGCGCTGACGACCACACAGCCGAGGCTTGGCCCGCGCCGCGTTGACCTGGGCCAGCCACGTCTTGTCTGCTGAAGCCGCGTCGCTCACCCGGGCGCCACCCATGGGCTGCGCCAGGACCACTCGCCATTCATCACCGACACGGTTGACGCCGATGTCGGTGTACTGATTATCCAGCAGCGCTGCGCAGTGCTCGTCCGCCAACATGTCGAACGCTTCTTCGGCGTCCCGTGCGTCAGTCAGGCGGATGCTGCGCACGGTCATGGCCAGATAGCCGGCACCTTTCAAACTTTCCCGCAGGGCACCGCGAAAGGCGATCGGCAAGGCCAGGTTCGAGCGCAGCATCAGTGGCGGCGCGGCGCGCAACGTACGCCACTCACAACGCTGGGACTGGCTACGGTAGTCGTTGATGGCGTGCACCAATTGCCCTTCGCCCCGGGCATGGGCGCAGTTAGCGAATAGAGGAAGCAGGGTTAAGAGGCAAAGCGAAGCGAAGCGGCGAGAGCGAACAGTGTGGCGCATGGGACGAACGGCTCGGAAGGGGAGGAGCAGCTTTAAGCGCCAAGCTTGAAGCTGCAAGCCTGGAGCGGATCAACCCTGGGAAATGCCTCGCTGTGGGTTCGCGACGTTTTCAGGGCTGGGGTAGGACTGTGGGTTTGAAAACAAGTTTCAGGGGGGCGGGGACTTATCTGTGGGCGTGTGCAAGACCATTGTGGCCAACAGATGGACTAGCTGCGTCCAGCCGATTCAGCCACAGGCGCTTTAACCCGTTCAACCTTGCGATAGGTCAGCAGCACGATGCCGGTGACCACGATCGCGCCGCCGATCACCTGGCCCGGGTTGAGCATCTGGTCCAGCACCAGCCAGCCGATCAGCAGGGTCGCCAGTGGTTCGATGTTCATCACCGGGGCGTTGCGTGGCATGTCCAGGCGGGGCACGGAAATGAACAGTACGATAAACCCGGTGCCGTAGAGCACCACCAGGGTCGCCAGGGCGAACCAGCCGGTGCTGGTGGCCGGCAGGTCGAAGCCGCCGGGGAGGGCGCCGGTCAGGCCAGCGAGGTTGACGCTGCTGAAGACGATAAAGATCGTCAGCAGGCTGCGCACCGAGCCGCGCACCTGGGACAGCTTGTGGTCGGTGATCCACAGCGCGCAAGCGAACACACAGGCGGCGCAGAAGGCCAGGCCAACACCCATCAGCCACTGCGGGCCGACGCTTTGTCCCGACGATAGCCGGGCCGGTACTTCCAGCACGAACACCAGCCCCAGCAGAATCATCGCCATCAACGCGGCGGTGCGTGCGGTGGGGCGTGGCCCGCCGAGCGCCCAGGTCAGCAACGCCAGCAGGATCGGAAAGACGTTACCCACCAAAAGCGCCAGCGCCACTGGCACTCGGGCCACGGCTGAGTACAGGCACAGGCTCTGGGCGGCGATCAACAGTCCCAGTGTCAACTGCCAACGCCAGGCTCCCGTTGGCAGGCGCAGGTTCTGGCGTTGCCACAGCACCATTGCGGCCAATACCAGCAAGGTCCCGCCCGAGCGCAGCAGGATCGCCAGTAACACACCGGCACCGTCATCGAATGCCGCCCGCGCGGCGACATGGTTACCGGCGAAGGCACACCCCATGCACAGCAGAACGAGCACCGCGAGGTGGCGTGGTAACGGGGTGGGGGTGTTGTGTACAGCGGTGGGGCGGGTCATGGCAGGATGTCTCAAAGGCGGACCGCCGAAGTAAGACGTCTCGGACGGTTATTATAGTTATAGGTTGTCGTACAACTTGATTGGATTTGTACCGTATAGGGTTCAAAGAGACAAGTACCCAAATTGCGACGACCTTTTACCTGCGCATCGCGATCCTTCAGAAGACCGCGCACATTGTCCCCCCGGTTTGCTGTACAACAACCTGACTGTTGCGTTGTTCCAGCACCGCACCCTTTGATTTACCCCTTCTTGCGGAGCAATCCATGCGCCTGGCTGATTTCATTGTCGACAATATCGAGCCGATCCTTCAGGCGTGGGAAGACTTCGCCAAGACCATCACGCCGGCATCCATTGGTATGGATTCTGTGGCTCTGCGCGACCACGCCGAGCAGATGTTGCGAACCATCGCCGCCGACCTGCGCACCTCGCAGACGGTCAAGGAGCAGGTGGCCAAATCTCACGGTGACGCCCCGGCGGCAGACATCGAAACCGCTGCCGAAACCCATGCGGTCATTCGCCAGTCTTCGGGTTTTACGGTGGAGCAGATGGTCTCGGAGTATCGGGCGCTGCGCACCAGCGTGCTCATGCTTTGGATGCCCCACACGAAGGTGGTCGACAAACAGGTCATGTCCGACGTGATTCGGTTCAACGAGGCCGTGGATCAGGCCTTGGCTGAGTCCGTCGTCAGTTATTCGGGCGCCGTCGATGCGGCGCGCAACATCTTTCTCGGGATTCTGGGGCATGACCTGCGAAGCCCCTTGGGTGCGATCCTGTTGAGCTCCGAGGTGCTGCTGCGGGCTGGAGACCTGCCCGCCAAAGCCACCAAGATTTCTTCACGCATCTACACCAGCGTCAAGCGGGCCACCAAGATCGTCGGCGATCTGCTGGATTTCACCCGTACCCAGCTGGGGTCGGGCATTCCGGTGCAGCGCTTCAACGGTGACCTGGTGGAGGCCTGCGAAGGCATGGTGGAGGAGGCGCGGGCCTATCATCCGGAAAGCAGAATCGTCTTTGAAACGACCGGTCCCCTGGAAGGTTTTTTTGATCAGGCACGCATCGAACAGGTGTTCGCCAACCTGATTGGCAATGCTGTCCAGCACGGTACTGACGGTGCGCCGATTACTGTTTCGTTGAGCAGCGACGGGGATACGGCGGTCATTGCGATCAACAACCAGGGCAAGACGATCGAGAAAGACGCCATCGCCAGTATCTTCAACCCGATGATCCGGCATCTGCGCAGCGGTGACATGCAGTACGGTTCTACGGCCGGGCTGGGGCTTGGCCTGTATATCGCCTCGGCGATCGTATCGGCCCATAAGGGCACCATCGAAGTTCATTCAAAAGCGCGAGTGGGCACCACTTTTACCGTTCGGATTCCGCTCCACGCGGATTGATGGTGTGTTGTCTTGATCGACTTGTCAGACTATCCGCAACTCCATAGCTCCACAGTCGGCTGACGTGCTGTAGGCGGCCCCAACCAATGGCTCATCGGCCGGCAATTGCCATCGAAGCACAACTGGTAGTCACCGGCTTGAGGGGTACGCCCCAGTTTCAGTGGTTGCAGGGGCGGCAACTGGCGTTGATAGTGCCAACTGCCGTTTTTCAGTTGGGCGCCTTCGGGAATCTCCATGCCGGCGCCATTACCCCTGACCCTGGCCTCGCCCAGGACCAGACCCTGCCCGGTGACGCGGTAGTCTTCCTCCCAGCGGATTTTCTCGATGGTGTGGTTCCACGCCAGCGTGAAATCGGCAATTGGAAGCTGGGCCCAAACCACACCGGACAGGCCCAGGCACAAACCGATCACGCCTTGGCCAACCCGACGCGGCGCGAGCGCCAGATGTGCTGGAAGATCAGTAGCCCACCCAGCACGAAGCCGATCTCATCAGTCAGTGGCAGCGCCACCACCAGCAACGCGCCGGCGGCAAAACACATCAGGCGTTCCCAAATGGGCATTTTCTGTTGCAGGAATCCGGTGGACGCCATTCCCCAGAGCCCGACGGCTAGCAATGTCTTGATCAGCATGTACGCCGTCATCCACAAGTTGTCGTCCTGAAGCATCAGCGCCGGGTTATAAACCGCCATGAATGGAATGACGAAGCCGGCGAGGGCGATGCGCACTGCCCAGAAGCTGATCTTCAGGCCGCTTTCCCTTGCGATAGGAGCGGCGGCAAAACAGGCCAGCGCCACTGGCGGCGTCAGGTCCGCGAGGATGCCGAAATAGAACACGAACATGTGTGACACGATCAACGGCACGCCTAATTCCAGCAGGGCGGGCGCAGCGATCGAGCTGGTGATGATGTAGTTGGGAATGGTCGGTATGCCCATGCCCAGCACCAGGCAGGTGAGCATGGTCAGGATCAGCGACAGCAACAGGTTGTCCCTGCCGATGGCCAGGATGTAACCGGCAAAGGTAGAGGCTACGCCGGTCAACGAGACTACCGCGATGATGCTACCCACCAAGGTACAAGCGATCCCCACCGGAACGGCATGACGCGCTCCGTCCACCAGGGCGTGTAGGCAGACGGTGAGGGTTTCCCGTGTGCCTTTCATGAACCAGCAGGTCACCACCAGCACTCCGATCACCGCAAAGACGATACCGATGCCCAGCCGGAAAAAGCCGACGCAGAGCACACCCAGTGCGATCCAGAATGCGCAGCGCAGGGCGTAGTTTGAGACTTTGAGAATGATCGCCGAGCCGAGAATCACGATGGCTGTCAACGCGAGCCCCACCATGCCGGAGAACAGCGGTGTGCGCCCGGAAAAGAGCAGGTAGACCAGCACTCCAAGCGGGATCAGTAGGTACCAGTTTTCCTTGACCGCGCCCCAGGCGCTGGGGCACTGGTCCTTGGGTAATCCCTTGAGGTCGGAGCGCTTGGCCTCCAGATGAACCATCCAGAACACTGAGCCGAAGTACAGGCATGCGGGTATCAACGCAGCCTTGGCGATTTCAACGAACGGCACATTTATGGTTTCGGCCATGATGAATGCCACCGCGCCCATCACCGGCGGCATGATCTGGCTGCCCATGCTGGAGGTGGCTTCCACGCCACCGGCAAATGCCGCCTTGTAACCGAAGCGTTTCATCAGCGGGATGGTGAATTGCCCAGTGGTCACCACGTTGGCGATGCCCGAGCCGGTGATGGTGCCCATCAGTGCCGATGACACCACGGCCACTTTCGCCGGCCCGCCCAGCTTGTGACCGAACAGACCCATGGCGAAGTCGGTAAACAGCTTGATCATTCCGGCTTTTTCAAGAAAAGAACCGAACAGAATGAACAGGAATATATAAGTGGCCGACACGTAGGTTGGCGTGCCGTACAGCCCTTCAGTGCCGAAGGACAACTGGTTGACGATTTGATCGAAGCCATAGCCGCGATGGGCCAGGTCGCCCGGCAGGTATTCGCCGAACAGGCCATAGGCCAGGAACAGGCCGCAAATGATCGGTAACGCTATGCCCATTACCCGCCGCGCCGCCTCGAACACCAGCACGATGAGGATAATGCCTATGACCATGTCTGTAGTGGTCAGGTCGCCGGAACGCTGGATCAGGTCAGCCTCGAACACCCATTGATAAAGGGCTGTTGCGACGCCTGCCAGGCTCAAGAGCCAAGCCAGGGGTTGCCAGGGGCGATTCTTGCCATAGGCCGGGTAGCAGAGGAAGACCACCCACAGCAGAAAACCGACATGCACTGCCCGCAGGACGATGCTGGAGACGGGGGAAAACGCGGCGGTGACAATTTGAAATACTGAAAACAGTAAGGCCACGTAAAACAGTGTCTTTGGCCAGTCCCGCGGGTCCGTGGCGATGCCGTGTTGGTCTTCATTCATCAGGTGCGTGCCTTCTGTTCACATCCGCGGGGGAGCACGACGGGGCAACGGTGGCCAGCGCCGTTGCCTCGTATGGGTTACAGCGCGCCAACTTCCTTGTAGTAGCGCTCGGCCCCGGGGTGGAGCGCGATCGGCAGATTCTTCGCGGCGTTTTGCAGGGTGATATCTTTGGCCGCCGAATGGGAAGTGCCCAGGCGGTTGAGGTTTTCAAACAGAAGCTTGGTCATCTGATAGGCCACCTCGTCCGAGACATCCTCTCGGGTGACCAGAATGTTGGTAATGGCCACGGTCGGCACGGCGTTGGTCTGACCGTCGTAGGTGTTGGCCGGAATCATTGCGCTCTGATACGCCGGGTTGCCGATTTTCTCCACGACATCGGTGGGAATCGACACGTAATTCAGCGCCATGGTTGAAGCCAGGTCACGAATGGCCGCCATCCCCAGACCGGAGGACTGCAGCGTGGCGTCCAACTGGCGGTTCTTGATCAGGTCCACCGATTCGGCGAACGGTAGGTACTGGACCTTCATGTCCGTGTAGGCCAGCCCCGCTGCCTTGAAGATCGCCCGGGCGTTGAGCTCGGTGCCGGATTTCGCCGCGCCGACCGAAACGCTCTTGCCTTTGAGGTCCTCCAGGGTCTTGATGCCGGACTCCTGGCTGGCGACGATCTGGATGTAGTTGGGGTAGGCGCCGGCGATGGCTCGAAGCTTGGTCAGTGGTGCCTTGAAGCCAGCGTCTTCCACGCCATTCTTGGCATCCGCCACTGAGTCGCCCAAGGCCAATGCCAGTTCCCCGCGCCCGGCTTGTAGCAGGTTCAGATTTTCAACCGAGGCCTTGGTGGCTTGCACCGAAGTCTTGGATCCCTCGATTGCGCTGCTGTAGATCTGCGACAGCCCAACCCCGATCGGGTAATAAACGCCGCTGGTGCCCCCTGTCAGAATGTTGATGTACACCGGGGCGGCCTGGACGGTGGTCGTGACCACCAGGGCAGCGACGGCGACCAGAAGGATGCAGCGTTTGTTGACTCGCATGGGGAACTCTCCGTCTTGTTATGGCTTTATGCAGAGTCTTTCCACTGTAGTCGAAACTCGGGCGGTGGCGAGTTAGGCCGTTACGAAGGTTTTTTGTGGTGAAGGGATAAATCCCCTCGCCACAGGTTCCGTCTCGGGCTGGATATTTGCTAACTGTCTGGCTGAGAGAGAAAAAACAAGCAGTGGGGCCGTGCCACAGGTACCTGACGGGTGGCTCTGCCTTGAGCCTCTCAGGCGGTTTTTCAGGTTGTGCGTGGATAATGTCAATTTTGTTACAATCGGTTAGAGTACTCGCCGCCCGAGAGATGGATCCCGGGCGTTTTCTCATGGAGTATTCAATGAAACACCTCAGCAAAGTTGCCGCCTGCGCACTGCTCGGTCTGGCCCTGGCGGGTTGCACCGGCACCCCGATGAAGACCCAGCAATACGACAGCAGCCAATACACCGTGGTTGGCCACAGTGAAGCGAAGGCCACTGGCCTGCTGCTGTTCGGCGTGATCCCGATCCAGCAGAACAACCGTTTCGTGCGCGCTCAGAACGCGGCGATCAAGGCCAAGGGCGGCGACGCCATGATCAACACCCAGGTGCAGGAAAACTGGTTCTGGGCTTGGGTCCTGACCGGTTACACCACCTCGGTGTCCGGCGATGTGGTCAAGCTGAAAAACGTTCAGTAAGACACCGCTGTTGTGGCGAGGGAGCTTGGCTCCCGCTCGATTGTGCAACAATCGCAAAATCAGGACTGCTACGCAGCCCAGCGGGAGCAAGCTCCCTCGCCACAAAACCTCAATCATCGATGAGCCTTTTCTTCTCAGCCCATCAACGTCCTCCCACCACCATATGACTGAACGGCGCCACATACGCCTGCAACGTCACCAGCCCCCCCACCAGAATCGCCAGCACCACTGAGTGGAAAAACACGTAGCGTAGAATTTCCCCTTCGTGGCCGTACCAGCGGGTAGCGGTGGAGGCCACCACGATCGATTGGGCATCGACCATCTTGCCCATGACCCCACCGGAACTGTTGGCCGCGGCCATCAACACCGGGCTGATTCCCAACTGCTCCGCCGTCACTCGTTGCAAGCCACCGAACAGCACGTTGGATGCGGTGTCCGAGCCGGTCAGCGCTACGCCGAGCCAACCCAACAGCGTGCCGAACATGGGATAGAAAATACCCGTGGCGGCGAAGGCCAGGCCCATGGTGGCGTCCAGGCCTGAATAGCGGGTAAGAAATCCAAGCGCCAGCATCGCCACGATGGTGATCAGCGAATAACGCACCACCCATAGCGTTCGCAGGTACTGGTGCACCAGCTGCGGGATGGAATAACCCATCAACAAGCCGCCGAGAATGGCCGCCAGGAAGATGCCGCTGCCGGTGGCGGTGAACCAGTTGAACTTGTAGATCGCTTCTTCGGTTTTAGGCTGGGGCACCACGGGCGGGACTTTTTCGATCTGCTGGTGGATGGTACCGAAGGTGACCATGGGCGAGAAAATCGGATTCGCTTCGCGCAGTGGCTTGCCCTGCGGGTCGAGCCTGGCCGATTGGGTTTGCGGGTCCATCGCCGGGCGAGTATCGAACAGGTTCTTGAAGCCCTGGGTGCCCCAGGCGAACACGAACACCGTGAGGATGATCCACGGCATCCAGGCTCGCAGCACCGCCGGACGTGCATCGCTGGCAAAAGCGCCGCTGGCGAGCGGTTTTTCATCCTCGCTCGCCTCGATTTTCGAGTCATCGACCCTTCCCGACAACGCGGCGGAAGTGTGCACCGTGGCCGGTTTCCAGACCTTGAGAAAGCCGGTGAGGCAGGCCATGGAAATCAGTGCGGCAATCACATCCACCAGCATCGGCCCGTGGAAGTTGGACACCAGGAATTGCGGGACGGCGAAGCTGACACCGGCCACCAGAATGGCGGGCCAGATTTCCAGCATCTTGCGCCACCCGGCGAAGGCCCAGATCAGCCAGAACGGTACGATCACCGAAAAAAACGGCAACTGCCGGCCCACCATCATCGACAGTTCCATTTCATCCAGCCCGGTGACCTTGGCCAGGGTGATGATGGGTGTACCCAAGGCGCCAAATGCCACCGGCGCGGTATTGGCGATCAGTGCCAGGCCCGAGGCGGCGAGGGGCGAAAAGCCCAGGCCTATCAGGATCGCCCCGGTCACTGCCACCGGCGTACCGAAACCGGCCGCGCCCTCGAAGAACGCGCCGAAGCAGAAGGCGATCAGCAGCAATTGCAGGCGCCGGTCGTCGGTGATGCGCGCCAGGGAATCCTGCAGGACCTTGAACGAACCGTTCTCGGTGGTCAGCCGATGCAGGAAAATAATGTTGAGCACAATCCAGCCAATGGGCAGTAACCCGTTCGCCGCGCCATAGAGCGCCGCCGAACCGGCCATGCCGGCCGGCATGCCGAAGGCGAAAATCGCGATCAGCAAGGCTGAGGCCAGGGCCAACAACGCCGCCAGGTGCGCCTTGATATGAAAGAACGCCAGAGACGCCAGCATCACCACCACCGGAACCGCCGCCAGGAGCGTCGACAGCACCGCATTACCGAAGGGATCGTAGACTTGTTGCCAGACCATGTTCCACCTCTGCTTTTTATTGTTGGAAGTGCAGACCCCTGGGGGATTGGCAGAAGAGTATAGGTGGGGTTTGGGGCAGGGATTGGGGCAGGTGGTGCCGGCTAGCGCGGATCGGCGCGCTCACCTTCCTGCGCTCGAAGCTCAAGGCTCAAGCCATCGCAGCTTTGCGACCAGGCGCTGAGCCATTGCGCCATGGCCGGTGACTGTTCGGCCAGTCCCAGCGCCCGAACAAACTCCCCTGGTGCAATCGTGCCCCGGGCCGAGCGAAACAGGCCGCGCATCACCACCACACCCACCACGCGCCCCTGGCTTACGAAGCGGTGTTCCATGAAGGTCCACTTTTCGTCCCAGCCCAGTATCCGGGTGTGGACCTCGAACGCTTCGAACAGCTTCAACTCCCGCCGAAACTTGCCCCAGACGTCCCCCACGATCGGCACCGCACGGTTGCGCAACGCCACTTTGTAGGCGCCGCTGCGCAGCACGTAATCCATGCGGCCGACATCGGCCAGGGTGAAATAGCGCCCGTTGGTGACGTGGCGATTGAGGTCCAGGTCCAACGGCCATACGCGCATGCGTACTACGGTGGTGTCCAGGGGAGCCGCTGGCTTGCGCCAGGGACGACGAAACAGCATCAGCAACAGTCGGAACCAGAGATTCATAGATACGCCGCGAGGGTAGAAAACGCCGCACTTTAGACGTGTGGCGTGGCCTGGGCTAGGTGTGCAAATGACTGTTTTCCTGGAAAACGCGCTTTTGGGGCATGTCTTGCGGTTCGAGGCTCACCAAGAGCCTGTGGCGAGGGAGTTTGGTGGGAGCAAAGCTTGCTCGCGACGCAGGCACCTCGGTTCCAGCGAGAGACCGCGTCAGCTTCGTCGCGGGCAAGCCTTGCTCCCACGTAACCTCTCGCACAAGAGGAACTCGCAGGCTTCAGCCCTTGGCCGCCATCGCAGTCACTTCCACGCGCATGCCCTCAACTGCCAGCGCCGCCACGCCCACCGCAGCGCGAACCGGCCACGGCTTGGCGAAGAAGCGTTGGTAAACCTCATTGAATGCGGCGCGGTCAGCCATGTCGGTCAGGTAGATGGTCAAGTGCAGCACCCGATCCATGGAACTGCCGGCGCCCTCCAGTGCAGTCTTGAGCGCCTGCAACGTGCACTCGCTCTGCTGGGTGATGTCGCCCAGCTCCAGGCTGCCGTCGGCACGAGTGGGAATTTGGGTGGAGACCAGTAGGCCGCCGAAGCCGGCGACGTCGGAGGAAATAGAGTCCGCGTCCGGATCAGGGATGAACGTGATGTCTTGGTTCGCCATGGAAGTCTCTTGCTCGAAAGAAATATTGGGCGCTCGCATCGCAAGCGACCGGCCTGATGGTGTCGGGGGCAGTTTACCGCTCACTGTTGAACCAGGGGGCTTGCCTTGGCGCGACCCACGGAAAAATGCTGTCGTGTTTCCAAAAGCCAGGTCTTAGCGCGAATTCCGGTCTGCATGGATAAAGTCCACAAAAGCCCTCAATGGAGAGGGCAGGTAACGGCGACCGGGATAGTAGAGAAACGGCCCGGTAAAACGCTGCCACCAGGGTTCAAGGACGGGTTCCAGCACGCCGCTGTCCAGGTAGGGCCGTAGCCAGTCCTCGAACAGGTAGACGATGCCCAACCCATCCACTGCGGCTTGTACCGACAGGTCAACCGCGCCGCCGATACGGACAATCAACGGGCCGCTGGG
Source organism: Pseudomonas sp. LBUM1664 (assembly GCF_059695895.1). Lineage (NCBI taxonomy): Bacteria > Pseudomonadati > Pseudomonadota > Gammaproteobacteria > Pseudomonadales > Pseudomonadaceae > Pseudomonas > Pseudomonas sp. LBUM1664. The sequence goes on from NZ_CP166791.1 coordinate 2,457,674, forward strand.
GTCGACGCGCACGGTTTCGCCGTCACGTTCATATTCCCAGGGCGGCATCGCGCCGCTGGGGAACTTGCCCCGTAGACAGGCGTGTGTGAGCAGGTCCCGTGGATGTTCGGGCCGGCCCCTGGCGTCGAGGTACGCCGGTGAGGCGGCTGTTGCGAAGCGTTGGAACCGTGGGCCGATGGGGATGGCGATCATGTCCTGCTCAAGGCGCTCGTCATAGCGAATGCCTGCGTCACAACCGGCCGCGAGCATGTCGACGAAGCTCTCTTCGGCGACCACTTCAAGGCGGATGTCGGGGTGGCTTTTCAGGAACGGCGTGATGATCGAGGGCAACACCAGCCTGGCGGCGCTGACCGGCACGTTCAACTTGAGGGTGCCCGAGGGGCGGTCGCGAAAGTCGTTGACCACATCCATCGCCGACTCGACTTCACCCAGGGCCGGCACGATGCGCTCCATCAACCTGGCCCCGGCTTCGGTCGGCGCCACGCTGCGAGTGGTGCGGTTGAGCAGACGCACCCCGAGCCGGTTTTCCATCCGCCTTACCGCATCGCTCAGGCTCGAGGCGGACTTGCCGCTTACCCGCGCACCTTCGCGAAAGCCCCCGGCATTAACCACCGTCACAAAGGACAGCAAGTCTTGAATATCCGTCACCATTGTTCTCTCCACCGTACAGCCCGTGCCGATTGCACCTGATTATCAATGGAGTAGTCAACGCCTATAGTCGACTCACTCACATTGATTCGAGGGGCACGAAATGAGTATTGCAGGCAAAGCAGGCACTTTTTTACTCGGCCAGCGCAGGGTCAATCGCATGGGCTATGGCGCGATGCAGTTGGCGGGGCCCAATGTGTTCGGGCCTCCCAAAGACCCGGCAGCGGCGATTGCTGTGTTGCGCGAAGCCCTGGCTGCGGGGGTTAACCACATTGATACCGCCGACTTCTATGGACCTTATGTCACCAACCGGCTGATCCGCGAAGCGTTGCACCCTTACGCCAAGGACCTGGTCATTGTGACCAAGGTCGGTGCCGTTCGCGGCTCCGACGCCTCCTGGGACCCGGCCTACAGCCCCGCCGAGTTGACCCGTGCCGTCCACGATAACCTGCGTAACCTGGGCGTGGAGGTACTGGACGTGGTCAACCTGCGGGTGTGGGGAGACCTGCATTCGCCTACGGAAGAGTCCATCGAGCAATCGTTCACGACACTGGCCGAACTGCAGCGCCAGGGCCTCATCCGGCACTTGGGGCTGAGCAACGTCACCGCCTCGCAGGTCAAGCAGGCCCAGGGCATCGCCAAGGTGGCCTGCGTACAGAACCACTACAACCTGACCCATCGGGATGACGAGCAACTCATTGCCGAACTGGGCCAGCAGGGCATCGCCTACGTGCCATTCTTCCCGCTGGGCGGCTTTACACCGCTGCAATCGCAAACCCTCTCCAGCGTCGCGGCGCGCCTGGAGGCGTCGCCCCTGTGTGTCGCGCTGGCGTGGTTGCTGCAACGCGCGCCCAATATCCTGCTCATACCGGGTACGTCGTCGCTGGCGCATCTGCGGGAAAACCTCACGGCAAGTGAGCTGGCGATCCCGCCGCAGATGTTGGATGAGTTGGATGGGTTGGTCCCGGCAGGCTGAAGGGCGCCGTTTAGCTGTGGCGTTCATCCACCTCGGGCCGATGCTTTTCAGACCAGTTGTTGAGCGGGCGAGCACGATCTTCGTTGAACATTTCCGTCAGCAGCGCATTCGCGCGCCGATAAGCGTCGTGTCTGAAGTTAAGGTCATCGGCCGGCTGGGCAACAATTTCATCCAGCATTTGCAGATTCAGTCGTCGGAACTGGTCTGCTCTTTCACGGGCTTCGTAATGTCCTACACCCATCTGCACCAGCGCACTTCGACCCAATGACAGTGCGCTTTCGAAGGTCTCCCGCTCGGCCGCATCCACCCCCATCTGCCGAAGGCTGATGATGTGTCCCATGTCCCGCGCGCGCACGACCAACTTCAACGCTGGAAAGTGCTCTTTAGCCAACCGGGTCAGCTTCAAGTTGTCTTCCTGATCGTCTATTGCGTTGATCAGCACAACCGCCTGGGCCGCGCCGGCCGCTTGCAGCAAGTCAAGGCGCGTGGCATCGCCATAAAATACTTTCACGCCGAATTTACGTAGCGTTTCAATGTTGTCAGGGTCGTGATCCAGTACCACCACGTCGACGCCGCAGGACATCAGGAGGCGCCCGGCGATTTGCCCAAAGCGGCCGAACCCCGCGATGATTATCCGCGGATTCTGCTGGTCGATGAGGTCCGATTCCTGGCTGTCTTTCTTGGTGGCGGACTCTATTCGACCGAGCAGCAGGATGAGCAAGGGCGTCAGGCACATGGACAGGGCCACCGCCAGGGTCAGGCTTTTTCCCCATTGATCGGTCAATAGTCCGGCGACCGTCGCAGCGCCGAAAACCACAAAGGCAAACTCGCTTCCCTGGCCCAGCAACACCGCCTGCCATGAGCGCTGGCCTGCTGGAACATTCAGGAATCGACCCACTGACTTGATCACCAGCAGCTTGATCAGGATGAAACCAAAGGTCAGGGTGATGACCTTCAACGGCGCATTGATCAGGGTGCCGAAATCAATCGACATGCCGACGCCGATGAAGAACAGGCCCAGCAGCAGGCCTTTGAAGGGTTCAATGTCGCTTTCCAGGGCGTGTCGGTATTCAGAGCTGGCCAGTAATACCCCGGCGAGGAATGCGCCCATGGCCATCGACAGGCCGGCTTCTTCCAGGAGCAAACCGAAGCCGAACACCAGAAACAGCGCTACGGCACTGAAAATCTCCCGCAAGCCTGATCGTGCAACGAAGCGCAGGGCCGGTCGAGAAACGTATCGCCCCAACAGTACGACGATACTGATTGCAGCGACGATTTTGGCGATGGATATCGCCAGGTCGATGCCTGAAGGAGTACCACCATGGGCCGCCAACAAAGGAATCATGGCCACCAGGGGAATGGCTGCGATGTCCTGGAACAGCAGCACCGCAAAGCTGCTGCGCCCAACGGCGGTGGCGGTCAGGTTGCGTTCGTTCATCGCCTGCATGGCGATTGCCGTGGAGGACAGGCTCAGTGTCAGGCCTACCAACAGTGCTGCGGTCCAGTCCAGCCCAAGCGCAACGCAAAACAGAGCGATAGCCGCGCCACAGGCGAGCATCTGCAGAGAGCCTCCGCCAAACACCATTTTGCGCAGCGCCCACAACCGTTTTGGATCGAGTTCTAGCCCAGCATCAGGACGACACCGATTTCCGCAAATTCCAGGATGGCCTTGACGTCTGTCACAAGCTTCAGGCCCCACGGGCCGATCACACAACCGGCAAGCAGATAGCCCAATACCGGACCCAGTCCCAACCTGACGGCGATAGGCACGATCAACGCCGCCGAGCCCAGGTAAATGAGCATTTCAATCAGACTGTGAGTCTCCATATCAATCTTCCTTCCAGGAGGCCAGGCGTGCGCAATAGTGCTCGATTTGGGCGTGTTGGGAGTCGCAGGCATCGGCATAGGCGCCGTGGACCACCACCGGTTCCAGCCAGCGCATGTTGCAATAGAGGGTCGTTGCGTGGAGGGGTTGGGCCAACGCCGAAAAACCTGGGTAGTCACCTATCTGGAAATGATCGTGCTCGCCACCTGTCGTGACGGCCCACAGCAGGCTCTTGCTTTTGAGGGCGACGGCACCTCTACCGTATGCCCAACCTTGAGTGAACACTTTATCGATCCACAATTTCAAAAGGGGCGGGGAGCTGTACCAGTACATCGGGTGTTGAAGTACGACAAGTTGTGCCTGTTCGACCGCTCGCTGTTCCGCCTCGACGTCGATATCGAAGTTTGGATACAAGTCGTACAGGGAACGTATGACCACGTCCGGATTGCTCGACACTCGCTTGAGCATCTCTTTGTTGACCCGTGATTTTTCGGGATAGGGGTGCGCGTAAATGATAAGAATCATCGGTGAAATCCTTGGTGTTCAGTTGGCTCCGTCGATCCTTGCCTGTGGTTAGCGCGAGCGATGGGGAACGATTGCTCTCGACTATTTCAGCCGAGTGATACAAACAAGAGCGCCTTCCTGGAACAGGGTCCAAGCCTACCGGCCGGACATCCTATCGAGGAAGGCGCTGATTGTTTAGAGCATTATTCGCCGGTTTGTGTGCTCAACACGTCTTAATCGGCGGCACATAGGCCGCCGTTGTGCACCAGGTGATTACGCTTTCAGCCGCGCTGCATGATCGTGTGCATAGGTTTCCAATGTACGAGGCGCTACACCCGTCAGGGTCTTTACATCGTCGGTTGCAGCCTCGGTCCAGCCTTCACGTACCGGATAGAAGATGGACGCCATGAAAGCTGCATAGTCCGCCGGCACGCCAGACCCCTTCAGAAGTTCAATAAAAGCTTCGTCCGAGATGGCGTCATAGCGAATCGTTCTGCCCACGATGTTGGAAAGTACCGCAGCCGCTTCGGCGTAGGACAGGCCCTGCGGACCTGTCAGGTTGAACGCCTGGCCATCGAAAGCAGTGGAGGTCAGTGCGGCGATGGCGCTGGCCGCAATGTCCCGCGCGTCGATGAAGCTCGACTTGCCGTTACCGGCGGGAAGTGCGATCTGACCGTGGTCGATACCCGCTTTCCAAAACGTGTGGAAGTTGTCGCTGAACCAGTTGGGACGCAAGATGACAAAGGGCGTCCCGCTGTTGCTCAGCGCGATTTCGACTTGGCGGTAGGGGATGGAGTCGTCAGCGTCGACACCGATGACACTCTGGAAGACGATTTTAACGTTACGCTGGGCTGCGGCTTCGATGAAAGGCAGCAGAAGGTCCTGCACATCCAAATAACCGGAGGGCAACAGCACATACGCGCGGTCCGCATCTTCCAGGGCGGCAGCGATGGTAGCCAGCTCGCTGAAATCAAAAACCACACCTTCAGCACCTTCCACTGGCTGTCCACCGCGAGAGGCGGCTTTCACTTTTTCGCCCCTGGCGATCAGGCCGTTGACGAGTGGCCTACCGACCGTACCTGTTGCACCGAGAACAAGGATTTTGTTCGACATTTCATTCTCCAAAAAGGGATCTGCGATGGGCCTGAATCAAGCCTGGGTGAACAGCTCGGTCAGCCCTTCGGCTTGAAGCGCGGCCTTGACGGTGGGACGCGCTTCGACGCGTGCCATGAACGCTTTCAACGCTGGTTGAGCGTCGAGTGAAATGCCGAAGTTGGTAGACCAACGCGTGACAGCAAAAAGATAGGCATCGGCAACGCTGAAGGTTTCGCCCAGGAGATAAGCGCGACCATCGGCCAGTATTGCGTTCAGGTAAGTCTGCTTGGCGATGACTGGGCGCTGGGCTTCTGATGGATCCGCGTGCGCAGCGAGGTAGAACAATGGGGTCCAGGCTTTGTGATATTCAGAAGCCAGGTAATTGAGTATCTCCTGCAGGCGCGCACGTTCCAGTGTTCCGTTTGCTGGGAGCAGTGACGGGGCATAGTGATCGCCCAAGTATTGCAAGACCGCAACGCCTTCTGTTAGCACCGCTGCGTCATCGAATACCAGGGCTGGGACCGCGCCTTTGGGGTTGATTGTGTAATAGTCCTCGCCGGACTCGGTCTGGTGTTGCCACAAATCGACTTTCACCAGCTCGCAGGGTACCGCTGCTTCGCGAAGGACGATGTGGGTCGCTAACGAGCAGGAGCCGGGCGAATAATAAAGTTTCATGGTGATAAGGATTCTCTGGTGGGGGAGGTCCTCATGCTATCACCGAGGTTACCTTTGTATAGCTAGTAACTTAATGTTACCTTCATTCTCCGGTTTCCATTCGGTAACGTAGTGATAGTTCGGAAATCTGAATCGACAGGGCGAGTGGAAAAATGTCTTTGAAAATGCGCAAAAGCAAAGTAGCCAAGCCAATGCCGGACTGTGCGGTGGGTGCTTGCATGTGGCTGCTGGGTGGTGCTTGGACCCCGAGCGTGCTTTGGAACCTGAGCGGCGGCCCTCGTCGCTTCGGTGAGTTACGCGCGGACATTCCCGGCATCTCAGCGAAGATGCTGTCAGGCCGACTCAAGGATATGGAAGAGAAGGGCGTCGTTATCCGCACGGTCATGGCGACTTCGCCGCCTTCAGCCGAGTACAGCCTGTCCCCGTTGGGTCAGGAGCTGCTTCCGGCAATCGATGAAATCGCCCGGATTGGCTATAAGCTCAAGCAGCAGCAGACATCTGAAACGGCAGCCAGCGGCGATAATGACGCGACTTCGCAAGACAGCGCTTCAGCGACGTAGTGCTGCCCACCTCTATTCAATTCAGTGGCAGCGAGACCTTGACCTCCAGCCCGCCACCCCGTCGATTCCTCAGGGTCAGTGTCCCTCCATGCTCAAGAACCGTCGCCCGTGCTGCCGACAGGCCCAGCCCGACGCCGCCGGTGTTTTTGTTGCGTGAACCCTCGAGGCGGAAGAAGGGCGCGAACACCTGCTCATGGTATTGCAGCGCGATGCCTGGCCCTCGGTCCAGGATGCGAATTTCAACCTGTTCGGTCCCGGCCTTGAGTTGAACACTCGGTTCGCTTCCATATTTGATCGCGTTGTCGATCAAGTTGACCAAGGCCCGTTTGATCCCGATGGGCCGGCCTACATAAACAAACCGAGGGGCACCGTCGAATGAAACGTCGGTGCCGGCATCCTTGAGATCGTCGACGACGGTGTGCAGCAGTTCAGCCAGGTCGAACGCGGTGGCATGTTCAAGTCGTGCGTCGTCGCGGAAGAATTCCAGCGCAGAATTGACCATTGCCTGCATTTCATCCACGTCCCTGAACAGTTTGGATTGCTGCTCGGCATCTTCGATGAATTCCCCGCGCAGGCGCATGCGAGTCAACGGCGCTCGCAGATCGTGGGAGATGGCGGCAAGCATTTGCGTGCGGTCCTGAAGGAAGTGTTTGAGCTGGGCTTGCATGGCGTTGAAGGCGAGGATCGCCTGGCGGATTTCGTGCGGCCCGATGACGGGGATGGGGGGCGCCTTGTGATCCACGCCAAAGCGCCTGGCGCCTTCGGCAAAGCGTTCCAGCGGCGTTGCCAGATGCCGCGTGGCAATCAGGGCCACGATGAAAGTCGATAGCAGAATCAGCGAGATTATGATCAGGTTGCGTGCCCATTCCCCTAGCCCCCAACTGCGCGAGGGGACGGAAAATATCACCCACGAATGGTCGGTTAACTCAATCACCACGGCGTAGCGTCTGGCCGGTTGATTGCCCGGCCAGTCGCCCGGCTCGTAGGCCTCTATCCTGGCGTTGGGTCTGCCCAGCAGTTGGTGCAAGAGCACCGAGCCCTCACTGAACTCTGGATCGTCAATCAGCGGCAACCGTGCCTCTTCATACCGCTGTAACCATTGCGCGCTGAACGCCTGGTCACTGGCCGCCCTGGCAATATCGGGCCGTTGTTGGGGCGCGACTGAGTCGATGATGCGGGTGATGGCCGCAACCTTTTCCATCAGGCCGGTTTCCATCAGGGGCGGACGCGCCCAGGCCCCGGCCAAGAGGCTGAACAGCTCGTTCAGGGCCAGCAATGTCAGCATGGCAACCATGGTGGTCAGGGCGATCCAGCGCGCCACCGTGTCCCGTGGGCGATGAGGGCCTGAGCGAGACGGCTTCATCGTTTCATCACGTGGGGGCTGAAGAGGTAGCCGCTGTTGCGAACGGTGCGGATCATGGACGCGCCGGTGATATCAGTCTCCAGCTTGCGGCGCAGCCGGCTGACTTGGACGTCGATGCTTCGGTCAAACGCGTCGTACGTCTCGCCGCGGGCCATGTCCAACAGTTGCTGGCGGGTGAGCACCCGGCGCGGGTGTTCGGCAAATACCAACAACAGTTCGAACTCCCCGGTAGACAGCGGGATCATGACTTTTTCCGGTGAGCGCAACTCGCGACGGGTGACATCCAGTTGCCAGTTTTCGAATTCCAGAATCAGCCGGGAGGCGTCGTTCAATGTGCCCTTGGCTTCGCCGGTGCGCCTGAGTACGGCACGGACCCTGGCCAAGAGTTCTCGCGCGTCGAAGGGTTTGGTCAGGTAATCGTCCGCCCCCAGCTCCAGGCCAACGACACGGTCACTCAACTCGCCCATGGCCGTGAGCATGATGATGCCGACCGTATGCTCGGCCCGCAGTCGCTGGCAGAGGACCAGTCCACTGTCTCCCGGCAGCATGACGTCGAGGATGATCAGGTCCGGCAACTGTCGTTCTACCGCTTGCCACAGGGCGGCACCGTCGGCGGCCACTTCCACGCTATAGCCATGTTGCTCAAGGAATTTGCGCAAGAGGGCGAGGACTTCGAGGTCATCGTCCACTAGTAATAAATGGCTCACGGTGGGCACGCTGGGCAATGAATACAGGAGGGGATACTAGGGGCAATCCATGGCCTGCGTCATATATTTCAATCCGGTAATAAAGTTGCCGGCGAGCAATGTTCTGGAAATCTTCAGGCAAAAAAACAGAGGCAGGATCACTCCATTCCTTTGCCGAGAGCGCCATGTATGCCGATCATCAAATCCTCGCCGTTACTTGTTCAATCCTCTTTAGTCGTTGTGTTGGCGGCATTCGCCAGCGGCTGCACGAGTACGCCCGCTGCATCTGCGGGCAGTTGTGAGCGCGCGACCTATACCGTTCATGATCCTGCAGAGCCCATCAATCGAGGCATCTTTGCCTTCAACCGGACAGTGGATGACTACGCCCTGGCTCCCGTTGCCCGTGGTTATCTCAAACTTCCGCAAGTCGTGCAGACTGGCGTTCACAACTTCGTCGAAAACTTCGGCGAGCCCAAGGTGTTCATCAATGACTTGCTACAAGGCAATGTACAACGCTCGGTCAATACCTTGGGGCGGTTCGCTATCAATACGACCGTGGGCATCGTTGGGCTGATCGATGTATCGGGCAAGCTTGGCATCGAGCGCCACGAGGCCGATTTCGGCCAGACGTTCGGTGTCTGGAACATCGCCCCTGGGCCGATTGTTGAACTGCCGCTGCTGGGGACCGCCAACCTGAGGGATGTGACGGGCAAAGTGGTGAGTTTTGCAGTCGATCCGTTTGGCAGTAATAGCGATACCGTTGACACGCTGGGCACGATCAACACCGCAGGTGGCATCGTCGATGGTCGTGCACAGGCGTTCCCGCTGACAGACGAGTTGCAGACCCAAACCGATTACTACACGGCGCTGCGAGATGCGGTGGCACAGCGGCGCGCCGATTTTGTCGCGCAGGGGAAGTTGGGCGCGGTCGTCCACGAAACCTCGCACTGCCAGGGTGCAGAGGCTGTTGATGAGTAACGAGACGCTGGTATTGCATCGGCGAATGAGAACGTCCGGCCAAGGTGCATTGCATTGCCGCGAAGTTGAACTACGGCTGGCCGAGGATGGCCGTCACGTATTGCTCAGTCGCTACGTCGAGCTGTACCGCCATGAGCAAGTCAGTTGGTGCGTCATCCAGCATCATCGGGTGCCGCTGGCGAACATGATTCGCTGGATGGTCAATAACGGGGAGCGGGGGGCTGGGTGAACATCCTCGGGCTGTCGGTCATTTCGCTAGGCTTTCAGGAGCGCTGCTAGACTTTATCGTCCAGTCCCCCCCTCGGAGAACCCGGATGAATAACAAAAACACGATTTGTCTCTGGTATGACGGCACCGCGCTGGACGCTGCGAATTTCTATGCCGCGACATTCCCCGACAGTGCGGTGCAAGCCGTCCATTACGCGCCTGGCGACTATCCGGCGGGCAAGCAGGGCGATGAGTTGACGGTGGAATTCACGGTGTTGGGGATTCCTTGCCTCGGGCTGAACGGCGGCCCGATGTTCAAGCACAACGAAGCCTTTTCGTTCCAGGTAGCAACCGATGACCAGGCCGAAACGGACCGCTTGTGGAACGCGATTATCGGCAACGGCGGCGAGGCGAGTGCCTGTGGCTGGTGCAAGGACAAATGGGGCATTTCCTGGCAGATCACCCCGCGTATTCTGACCACTGCGATAGCCAATCCCGATCGAGCAGCCGCCAAGCGCGCCTTCGACGCCATGATGCAAATGACCAAGATCGACATTGCCGCGATTGAGGCGGCGTTGAAAGGTTAACCGTGGTCACTGTCAATCACCTGTGGGAGCGAGCCTGCTCGCGAAAACGCCGGCACAGCCAACATCGCCGTCAGCTGACCCACCGCAGGTCAGCTCACCCTTTTGGCAGTTTCAGGCAACCTGGCAATCACCTTGATCTCAAACTGAAAACCATACAACCACGTCACGCCCACTCCCGTCAGTGTCGGATGCGGTGCGCTGCCCCAGAATTCGGGCACCACTTTCCAGATTGTCTCGAATGTCGACTCGGGATCGACGATGAAGACGGTGACGTCAATGACATCGTCGAAGGTGCAATCGGCAGCGGCGAGAATCGCCTTCAGATTATTGAACGCTTTGCGGACCTGGGTCTCCAGATCGAGTTCTGGCGAGCCGTCTTCGGTGCTGCCGACTTGCCCCGACACGAATAAAAAGCCATTGGAGCGAATAGCCGGAGAATAGCGATTGCGCTCATAAAGCGCCTGGCGTCCGGCTGGAAAAACAACATCACGCTGCGTCATAGGTGCCTCTATCAAAGGGTCAAGATCGACCCGAAACCAACGATGAAAGCACTCTAGGGGCTTGTACCCAGGCGATAAACGAGCAACCTTGGTGATCACTGTTTGTGAACACCAAACAATCTGATCGATACGAGGCACAAATGGATCGTTTTGATGCGATGCAGGCGTTCGCTCGAGTGGTGGAGGCGGGCAGCTTCACCAAGGCGGCCGAAACTTTGCACATGAGCAAGACCACCGTGACCCAACTGGTGCAGCAGTTGGAGGCACGGTTGCGCGTCAAGTTGCTCAACCGCACGACGCGCAAGGTCAACGTCACCGCTGACGGCGCCGTCTATTACGAGCGGGTGATTCGACTGCTGGCCGACATGGACGATGCCGAGACCAGCTTGTCCGGCGCTCAAGCGCTGCCCCGAGGGCGGCTGCGGGTGGACGTGCCGAGCCCGCTGGCGGCCATGATCCTGGTGCCGGCCTTACCGGCGTTTTATGAGCGATACCCGGACATCCAGATCGACATGGGCGTCAGCGACCGCATCGTGGACATGATCGATGAAAACGTCGATTGCGTGGTGCGCGGCGGCGAGTTGGTGGATCAGTCGCTGATCGCCCGACGCGTCGGCGACCTGGCCCTAGGCGTCTTTGCCGCGCCGAGCTACCTGGCCCGTATGGGCGTTCCTTCGCATCCGCTGGAGCTGGAAGATTCGCAGCATCGCATTGTTGGTTTTTTGTGGGCGCGCACTGGCAAAGCGTTGCCCTATGCCATGCGCAACAGCGGCGAGCAACTCCAGGTCAAGGGGCGCTACGTGCTGGCCGTCGACGATGGCAACGCCTACCTCGCGGCTGGCCTGGCTGGCCTGGGCGTTATCTGGCTACCCAAGTACATGTCCAGGGCTCACGAAGCTCTGGGGGACTTAGTGCCCCTATTCGAAGACTGGCGCCTCGACCCGATGCCGCTCTACGTGGCCTATCCTCCAAACCGGCACATTAGCGCCAAGTTGCGAGTGTTCATCGAATGGGTTGCGCAGCTGATGGCGCAACATGCGCCTGTTGAGACTAAGGGAAGAGCCCAATGATTGCCGAAGCAATCGCCGTACTGCTGGACTACGCAATTTACCTGACACCGGGCCTTGTGCTGTTCGGCCTCTGGTTCGGTTTAACGCCAAAGACCCAGACAGGCTTGCGCATCGTGATTCTGGTGTCGGCGTTTGTGCTGATGCGCGACGTGATGACGCCGCTGCGCATGTGGTCGCTCAGTGGCGATTTGCAGATCGGTTTTCTGGCCAACCCGTTTGTGCTGGCCATGCTGGGTGGTGTGTCGCTGGTGTTGGTCATGCTGATCGCTCGCCTGTTGCCAGACTTGTGGCAGCTGGTTGTTGTGTTCAAAGGTAATCGATTGGCTGGGTTGGCCCTGGGCATCGGCGCGGGATGTTTGATCGGTTTGCCACTGCGGTTTTTTCAAGGCATTGAAACGGCTGCGATTGCGGATTACTGGACTTGGTTGCTGGGTATGGCGGTGCTCGCCTATGGGGCCAACGCACTGGAAGAAGTGCTGTTTCGTGGTTTCCTGCAGGGTTACTTCGAGCTGCACGTCAGCGCGCTGCGAGCGGTGTTGATCAGTGCCGTGGCGTTCTCGGCGCTCCATGCCTTTCTCGCCTTGAGCGTCACCCAACTCGGTTGGCCGATCTTGCTCTTCACGCTGATTGAAGGTGTGGCCTGCGGGCTCATTCGCATGCGCTACGGGGTGGTGGCGTCGACGGCGACTCATGGAACCGCGATATTGCTGATCGCAGTGCCGATGGCCGGGTATTTTTGAGTTAAACCAGCACCGGCATGGTCGGTCGGAGGCTATACCCGGCCGCTCGATTGCAGAGGAGATGCAGCATGGACCGATTCACCGGCGGTTGCCTGTGCGGCAACGTTCGACTTGAAGCCTCGGGGCGCCCCTACCGTGTCGGGCTCTGTCACTGTCTCGACTGCCGCAAGCATCATGGGGCCTTGTTTTACGCCGCTGCCGTGTTCCCCCAGGATGCGGTGACGATCATGGGCGAAACACAGGACTACGCCGGGCGGTTTTTCTGCCCTCGCTGCGGCTCATCGGTATTCGCCCGCACCGGCGACGAAATCGAAGTGAACCTGGGATCGTTGGACGCCCCTGATCAACTGATGCCCACCTACGAAAGCTGGGTCGTGCGCCGCGAGTCCTGGTTGCCACCGTTTCCACTCAAGAAACGATATGAGCATGATCGCGAGGCCACGGGGCGCTTTGAGGAGTAGGGCGCACTCGGCTATCCGCGATGTTACTCAGGCGATTCGCTAGCCGACCATACAGCCAACTCATAACCATCGGGGTCGATGAAGTGGAAGCGCCGACCGCCGGGGAATGAGAAGGTCTCCCGGCTGATGGTGGCGCCTGCAGCTTTGAGTTTGCGCTGGGTCTGGGCAAGATCATCGGCGTATAGGATGACCAACGGCCCGCCCGGTCGGACAGGTTCTCCCGTGGTAAACCCACCTGTCATTCGACCATCGCTGAACTCGGTGTAGGTCGGGCCGTAATCGATGAAAGTCCAGCCGAACGCGTTGCCATAAAAAGCCTTGCTTCTGGCAATGTCGTTGACGTTGAACTCGATGTTGTCGATTTGAAGGTCTTTACCTCGAACGCCCATGAGCGCCTCCTTGGCTGTTTGCTGAAACGATCCTGGATCTAACAACCATTCGATCTCAAAAGCAATTCATGCAATCAACCAAACCCGACAATCGCCTTGATCTCGAGAAACTCCTCAAACCCATGCACACCGTACTCACGCCCATTCCCTGAGCGCTTGTACCCACCAAACGGTGCCATTGGGTTCCACGCCGGGTAATTCAAAAGCACTTGCCCGGCGCGGATGCGCGAGGCAACGGCGCGTGCAAGCTCAAGGTCCTGGCCCTGTACATGGGCGCCGAGCCCATAGACGGTGTCGTTGGCGATGGCGACCGCTTCGTCCACCGTGTCATAGGGGATGATGCACAGCACCGGGCCGAAGATTTCTTCCTGGGCGATGCGCATGGCGCTGTCCACCTGGGAGAAAACAGTCGGTCGGGTGTAGAAGCCTTTTTCGAAGCCCGGCACACGTCCGGGGCCGCCACAAACAAGTTTTGCGCCCTCGCTCAGGCCCACCTCGATCATGGTTTGCACCCGATTGAACTGGGCCTCATTGGCGATGGGGCCGAGTATCGTTGCTTCCGATTGTGGGTCACCCACGATGATCGCGCTGGCGGTTGCGCCAGCCAACGCTTCGACTTCCGCCAAGCGGTTCCTGGGCACGATCATTCGGGTCGGTGCGCTACAGGACTGGCCGACGTTGCGGAACGCCGACATCACCCCCGGCGGCACGGCTTTGGCGAAATCGGCGTCGGGCAGCAGCACGTTCGGCGATTTGCCGCCCAATTCCTGGGTGACGCGCTTCACCGTAGGGGCGGCGGCCTGGGCTACCAGCGCGCCCGCGCGGTTTGAGCCGGTGATGGAGATCATGTCGATGTCGGGATGCGCCGCCATGGCCGCGCCGACTTCGGCACCGCTGCCGTTCACCAGGTTGAAGACGCCCGCTGGAAGACCTGCGTCATGCACCAGTTGGGCGAAGAGAAGGGCGCTCAGCGGTGACAGTTCACTCGGTTTCAAAACCACGGTGCAGCCGGCGGCAATCGCCGGGGCGACTTTGGCGGTGATCTGATACAGCGGCCAATTCCACGGCGTGATGAGGCCGCAGACGCCGATGGGTTCGCGGTCAATGGCAGTGCCGTTCTCGACCTTGCGAAAAGCATAGGTGGACAGCAGGTCACGGGCCACCCGCACGTGTTCGGCCGCGAGCGGCACTTGCATGGCCCGTGCGAAGCCGATGGCCGCGCCCATTTCCATAGACAGCGCCTGGGCAAGCGTTTCTTTGCGCTCGAGGATCAGCTCGTGGATTTTCCCAAGGACCAAGGCGCGGGAGGCTGCCGGGGTCGCGGACCAGCCGGGAAACGCTGCACGCGCCGCCGCAACCGCCCGGTCGACGTCCTCGCTGGAGCCTCGGGCGACCTCGGCGACAACCTCTTCGGTGGCCGGGTTGACCACCGGCAGCGTTGCCGGATGCGTCGGGGACGACCAGCGGCCATTGATATAAAACTGCTGGGAGGTTTGCGGGTCGACGCTGTAGCTGTTCGAAGATTGGGTGGTCATCCAACGGGCTCCCTGGAGCGGTAATGGCGCAACCGGCGGTAGATCGGTGTGCCGTATCTGCTCAATAAACTAACAAAGCGGCCCGAATGGCATGTGCCGTTCTTGACCTCGGCAAAGGATAATCTGCTGTATCTGCCGAGCTAACGTTGCAAAACATCTGCATCCGTTTCAGGGCACAAAAACGTCCACTTGTTAACCGATGGCTTGAGTCACCAGGGCAAACTGCTGGATGCCACCGCTCGATTGCGCAGGTGTGCCACGGACCATGCGTGGTGCTTTATCGACGCACTGCAAACCCAGGCTTTCCACCCAGGGGACCAGCCCGCAATCGGCCGGAACGTCAATGCGCACGAATGCGTCGGGTATCAAGCGCAGCAGGTGGGTAATCATGTCCTGGGCCTGTTCGAGGTTCTGTGCGACCACCGGGCCGATGACATGGCCACGGCCAAAATGCCGGAGCAGCGCAATGCCTTGTAGCTGCCCATCGACGTCGATTCCGACCCTGTATTGGGCGACCGGGAGCAGGTCATTGAGGACGACGGTGCGGTCCAGTCCGCTGCCGGCATTGGCCAGTTCGATCAACCTCGGGTAATCATCCGGGGTCAAGATCCGACAAACCGAGGAGGAGGGCGCCGGTAGCTGCGCAATGCCCTGATGCTGCTGGATGCGAGCGAAGTCTACGAACCCCAGGCTTGCGTAGAGCGGCGCGCCAGAGACGGTGGCATTGAGGATCGGCGTACGTGAGCCGACGGCATCCAGGCACAGGTTCATCAGACGACGACCGATGCCTTTGCCCTGGTGTTCATCACTGACGATCACCAGCCCGATGGAGGAATAAGCACCCTGGTGGCAGGCGAATGCCACACCCACCAGTCGACCCTCGTATTGCGCGACAAAACCTTCGGACGTGCGTTGCACCATGGCCCAGTCTTCCTCGCGATGGGGCCATTTCAGGTGCACGCAGAGGGCGTGGGCAGCGGGGATGTCGGCGGCGGTGACAGGGCGATATTGATAGACAGACATGGCGCTTGCTCGCAGGTAATGAAGGGTTCAGACAAGTTTTCCGGTGCTTGGAATGCTTGCAAATTGAGACGCTGCAGGGTTATCCGGTTCGGTAAAACGGCGAATATCGAAGGGGCTGATCAAGGTTCGGGTGCTGCCGGTGCTGATCAATTCGGCCATGACATCGCCGACCCCTGGGCCGAGTTGGAAGCCATGCCCACAGAAACCAAAGGCATAGAACAGACCGTCCACCTTGCCGCTTGGGCCCATGATCGGCAGCGAGTCCGGCGTATAGCTCTCGATACCGCTCCACACACGGATGATGTTGAGATTCCCGGCCCCTGGTAGCAGGCGACTCATTTGCTGCATTTGGTTGAGCAGACTTTCCGGTTTGAAGTAGGCGCGACGGTTGATCATGTCCGGTTTGCAACGGTTGCCACCGCCGATGATGATGTTGCCCCGGGGGATCTGCCGGAAATAAATCACCTCTTCCTTTATTTTGGTAAAAACCCCGATCACCGTCGGCAAGGCGTAGGGCACTGGCTCCGTGACCGACATCTGGGGACCATTGGCTTGCAGTGGCACGGCTTCGCCAAATTGTTCGGACAGCTTTGCCCCCCAGGCGCCCGCGGTGATAAGCAGTTGCTGCGCGATGAAAAGCTGGCCATCGGTGGTGGTCACTTGGAATTCACCATTCACCTTTTGCACTTGGGCGACTTCGGTACGTTCTCGGATGCTCGCCCCGGCGCGGGTTGCCGCGCGGGCAAATGCCGGTGCCGCCAGGCGCGGGTTGGCGTGGCCGTCGTGAGGTGCGTAGGAGCCACCCTTGACCTCCGGGCCGAGGAACGGGAAACGCTCGTGCAAGGCCTTGCCCGTGATGATCTGCAAGTCCAGTTCGCGGGCCTCGGGGGCGGCCGCGTAGGCTTCAAGTTCGGCGATCTCGTCCTCACGATAACAGACGCGCATATGACCGCTGGGGATGAATTCCAGGTCATCGCCGATCAACTCGGGAAGCCGTTTCCATAACCCGTATGAACGGTTGGACAGTTCCAGTTGACCGAGGAATCGGCCTTGGCGCCTCACGTTGCCAAAGTTCACGCCGCTGGCGTACTGGCCGACCAGGTCGCGTTCGAGCAAAGTCACCGAGTGTCCGCGCTGGCGCAGGAAAAACGCCGACGCCGACCCCATGATGCCGCCGCCGATAATCAGTACATCGCTTTTCTGTGGCTTCATGATGTTCTCTCGATGGACCTCAGTGGCCGATTGTGAAACTGATTCATTGTGGCGAGGGAGCTTGCTCCCGCTGGACTGCGCAGCAGGCCCTTCTTGTGAGCGCTTCGCACTCAAGCGGGAGCAAGCTCCCTCGCCACAGGTTCATTTGATGCCCTAAGGAATAGCGTCCGCACACGCCAGCGCTTGGATTTCGATCAGGTATCCATGATGCAGGGCCGGGACTGGCACCACCGCGCGTGCTGGCCGGTGTTCACCCAAATAGCGGGCGTAGATCCGGTCGAAAGCGGGCCAGTGTTCGATGCCGGCGACATAGACCGTCACCTTCAAAAGGTCGTTCGGACCCCGGCCAGCCTCTCGGAGAATCGCCATCAGATTCTCCAGGGCGATGGAGGCCTGCACCTCGAAGGGTTGGTCGACACTGTGGCTGCCGTCGGCGCGTACTGGCAGTTGTCCGGACACATACAAAACCCCCTGGTGCGACACCGCTTGGGCGTAATGCCCGCCCGGAGCGGCGGCGTGGGGGGTGTGAATCAACTCGAACTCACCAGCCATGCAGACGACTCCACGTGTGTATTTCGCCCGTGGCGTCACAGGCGCAGTAATGAGGAAATTGCGCGCCCGTCGCACAGGCATGATTGGGCAGGATGCGCAGGCGGCTGCCAATCGGGAAGCGCACTGTGATATCGACATCCTCGGCGTTTTCAAGGGTGATGATGCCGTGCTCCTGGTTGGCGCTGGTGAGCAACGCGCCCTCGATCCAGTCGCCGGCCTCGGTGCACACCTGCCCGTAGCCGAAGTCGCGTTGCTGGCGCTGTGTACCCCGATCACGACTCATGGCCATCCAGCCCGCATCAGTGATGATCCAGTCTTTGTCTTTCTGATGACCGATGACGGTGGTCAGCACACTCAGCGCCAACTCGTGCGCTTGGCAGACGCCAATGTTGTGCATCACCAGATCGAAGAACACATAGACACCTGCCCGAACCTCGGTGACGCCTTCCAGGCTCAGCGCCGACAATGCCGTGGGCGTCGAGCCGATGCTGACCTGCGGGCAGGCCAGCCCGGCTTCGCGGATGCGTTGGGCAGCGCTGACGCAGACGTAGCGTTCCTGTTCGGCCAAGGCTTGCAGCGCTTGGGGCGTGTCGAGTTCGTAGCTGGATCCGGCATGGGTCATCACGCCGCACAGCTGCATGCCCCCCTCGCTGAGTATCCGCGCGATGTCGACGAGCGAGTCGTCTTCGACCCGCAGGCCGGACCGATGGCCGTCGCAATCGATTTCGATCCAGACGTCGAAACCTTCGTCGTGTTGTTGACCGAAATCGACGATGGCCTGCGCCGCCGTCATGCTGTCCGTCAGGATGCTCAGGCGGCACCCTTGGCGCCTGAGCGCCAGGGCCTGAGCCAGTTTGCCGGGTGCGATGGCCACGGCATAAAAGATGTCCTGGATGCCTTCGGCGAAACAATGCTGCGCTTCCTTCAAGGTGGAAACGGTGACACCGCTGGCGCCCGCCGCGAGCTGCGCCTGAACCACTGGCAGGCATTTGCTGGTTTTGATGTGGGGACGCAAACGCACGCCCAAAGCATCCATGCGCTGCTGCATGCGGCGGATATTGCGCTGCATTCGCGGCACGTCAATGAGCGCGACGGGGGTATCGAGGGAGGCAATGGAGGCTGGCATGAACAGGGCTCGGATGGCTGGGAACAGGCTCGACTCTACTCAGCCGGCGTGAAGCTGTGGTTCAATGCAGTGTCATCAATCATTAAGTTGAACTGAATGATCACCATCGAAGACCTGCGTATGGCCGTGACACTGGCGCGCTCCGAATCTTTGAGTGCCGCCGCCAGGGCGCTCAACGTTTCGCCACCGGCGCTGTCCATGCGCTTGCGCAAACTGGAGACACTGCTTGGCGTGACCTTGGCCAACCGCGATGCCCGGCGCCTGAGTCTCACCGCCGACGGCGAGCGTTTCTCCCGTCAGGGCGCGCTGCTGCTGGAACAGCTGGAGGCGCTCCCCGAGTCCTTCAAGCAGCAGGACGATCAACTGGTCGGCACCCTCAGGCTGGCGGCGCCGTTTGGGTATGGACGCCAACGCATCGCGCCGTTGCTGGCGCGTTTTGCCAGGTTGCATCCACAGCTGTGCCTGCAGCTGGATCTGCGGGAAACGCCCTGGCCCGATCGTCACGACAGCGATGCGGTGATTCACATTGGCACTCTCAACGACAGCCTGTGGGTCGCCCGGCCCCTGACGCAAAACAACCGCTGGTTATGCGCGAGTCCCACCTATCTGGAGCAGTACGGCACGCCCTCATCGCCAGACCAGCTCGCCGAACACCGCTGCATTTGCATTCGCGAAAACGATGAGGATGTCACGCTGTGGCATCTGCGTAATGAGCAGGGGCGCAAAACACTGCGCATCAAGCCTGCGCTGCTGAGCAACGATGGCAGTGTGGCCCGGCGCTGGGCAGAGCAAGGCCTGGGGTTGGTGCTGCGTTCGCAATGGGACGTCAGTAAAGCCATCGCGGATGGCAGCCTGGTACGGGTGCTCGCGGATTGGCAATTCGACAGTGCCCCGATCAATCTGCTGGTGCCCTCGCGCAAACTTCGCAGCGCACGGGTGCAGGCCCTGGTGAGCTTTCTAGAGGCTGAATTGAAAGCCTGAATAAAAGGTACGTCGGCCCCAGTGGGCACTGATCCTGCGTTCACCCCAGAAACAGTGTGGGAGCGGGCTTGCTCGCGAAGACGGCGGCACATCCAATATCGATGCAAGCTGACCCACCGCAATCGCGAGCAAGCTCAGCTCCCACAGGGGATTTGTGGTGAACGCCGGATCTGCGAACACCCAAGAACCCATGTGGGAGCAAGGCTTGCCCGCGATGGCATCGGCACATTCAACACGAATGCAAGCTGACCCACCGCTATCGCTAGCAAGCCCGCACACAGGGGATTTGCGGTGGGCACCAATCCTGCGTTCACTCCAGAAACAGTGTGGGAGCGAGCCTGCTCGCGATGACGGTGGTACATCCCACAGCAAATGCTGAAGCGGCCCGGTTCCGGGCGTAGATTCTGCCGCAGGGAGGCCTTTACGGGGGTGGTTTTCGCACCATAACTGCCCGCAAAGGCACAGAAATACGGGCGCAGCGCCCGTGTCTGGAGCATCCCGCAAAGTCTGCTGAGCGAACCCTGCAAAACGGTGGTTTGTACCAAGCGGCCGGTATTTTTAACCGTTTATCCACGGTCTCATGGTGTTGTAATAAAAACGTGCTGCAGCGTTGCACCGATGCTTCACGAGCGGCGTCAATGTTTGCCTCGTCATGCCTTCAACAACAATCCAGGACCGTACTCATGAGCTTTCTTCGACCCAAGTACATCACCTTCGACTGCTACGGCACGTTGACCAATTTCCAGATGGGCACCATGACGCGCGAGCTGTTCGCCGATCGTGTCGATGCCGGGCAGATGGACCAGTTCGTCAAGGATTTCTCCGCTTATCGTCTGGATCAGGTGATGGGCGACTGGCGGCCGTACGATGAAATCATCAAGACTTCCCTGATGCGTGTCTGCAAGCGTTGGGGTGTTGAATATCGGGGTGAAGGCCAGCTCTATTACGACGCCGTACCCACCTGGGGCCCGCATGCCGATGTGCCGGCTGGTCTTTCGAAAATCGCCGACAAGATTCCCCTGGTGATTTTTTCCAACGCGATGGACGAGCAGATCATGTCCAACGTGGCCAAGCTCGGCGCGCCTTTCCATAAAGTCTTCACCGCCCAGCAGGCTCAGGCCTACAAGCCGCGCCTGGCAGCCTTCGAGTTCATGCTCGATAACCTCGGCTGTGGGCCGGAAGACGTCCTGCATGTGTCGTCGAGCTTCCGTTATGACCTGATGCCGGCTCATGACATGAAAATCAAGAACAAGGCTTTCGTGGCCCGTGGTCATGAACAACCGGCCAATGCCGTGTATGGCTACCACCAGATCCCGGACATCGGCGGATTGGCCGGCCTGGTCGGGCTCTGAGTTCAGCGCACTCTTCAAGGTGAAAGGGGTTAGACATGGGCAGTGAGTCGTATTGGCTCGATACCGCACCGGCCTTCATGGGTGCTCAGCTCGGCGGGTTGCCCGCGCAGGTCGATGTCGCCATCGTCGGTGGTGGTTTCACCGGTCTGGCCGCGGCCCGGGCCCTGGCCTTGAAGGGGGCCAGTGTGGCAGTGCTGGAAGCGGGAAGGGTGATTGGCGAGGCGTCGGGGCGCAACGGTGGGCATTGCAGTACCGGCGTTGCCCAGGATTACGTGGCACTCACCGCCAGCCTCGGCGCAGACAGAGCGCGTGCCTATTACCAGGCCTATGAAAGCGCCGTGCAGAGCGTCGTCTCGCTGGTGGAACAAGAGCAGATTGCCTGCGACCTCAAGCGCAACGGCAAGCTCAAACTGGCCGCCAAGCCGATGCACTACGAAGGACTGGCGCGCACCTGTGAACTGATCCGCAAGGAGGTCGACGCCGACGTCGAGTTGCTGTCAGCGCAAGAGACCCGGGCGGAGGTCAATTCGGCCCAGTTCCACGGTGGCCTGCTGCAACGCAACGGCGTGCAAATGCATGTCGGGCGCTTCGGTGTCGGCCTGGCCGAGGCGGCAGCCCGTCACGGCGCGTTGATCTTCCAGGGTGTGGCGGTAAAGGACTGGAAGGCCAGCGCCAGCGGCTATCAAGTCAACACCAACAAGGGTGCGCTGCACGCTTCGCAAATTTTGCTGGCGACCGGCGCATGCCAGCAGGGCGGCTTGGGTTGGTATCGGCGCCGAATCGTTCCGGTGGGCAGTTTCGTAGTCGCCACCGAGGTGCTCCCCAAGACGCTGATCGACGTCCTGCTGCCGGAACGGCGCTCCTATGTCACCAGCCGCATGATCGGTAACTACTTTCGCCTGACCCCGGACAACCGTCTGCTGTTTGGCGGCCGTGCGCGGTTTGCGATGTCTGACAGCGTTTCCGACGCCAAGAGCGGCAAGGTGCTGCAAGCGGCGATGGTGCAGATGTTCCCGCAGTTGGCCAAAACGAAAATCGACTACTGCTGGGGCGGGTTGGTGGACATGACGTCCGACCGTTTACCCCGGGCCGGTCAGCATGGAGGGGTTTATCACTCCATGGGCTACAGCGGCCACGGTGTGCAGATGTCGGTGCACATGGGGCAGGTCATGGCCGAGGTCATGGCCGGCAAGGTCGAGGCCAACCCTTGGCGCGAACTCGACTGGCCGGCTATCCCCGGGCATTTCGGCAAGCCCTGGTTCCTGCCGCTGGTAGGCGCGTATTACCGTCTGCAGGACTACCTACACTGAGTTTCATGGCGTTGTTTGGCGTTTCATCTACGTTGCGTTAATCGTGCGCAACCGAGCCCTTATCATTTGCGAAAGGTAGAACCGACATGACTGACAAGAAAAACAGCATCGACGGCCAGTTGATTACTGGCACAGAAAGTCTGCGTGTTTTCGAAGGGCTCAATCGCGGCATGTCACGCCGCAATGCATTGCAGATGTTGGGGCTGGCGGGCGTAGCCGTGGCGGGCGCCGGCAGCTTGTTCGGCGCCGCCGGCAAGCTGTTTGCCGATGAAGAGGCAAGCCCTGGCAAAGGCAAGCCTGGTGGGCGCATCCGTGTCGCCGGCATCTCCAGTTCCACCGCCGATACCCTGGACCCGGCCAAAGGCTCATCGTCCACGGACTACGTACGCCATTACATGTTCTACAACGGTCTGACACGTTTCGACAGCCACATGGTGCCGCAACTGGAGCTGGCCGAACGCATCGACACCACCGACGCGACGCTCTGGGTGATTACCCTGCGCAAGGAGGTGACCTTCCACAACGGCAAGGGGCTGACCGCCGCTGACGTGGTGTTTTCCTTGCTGCGGCACAAGGACCCGATCACCGGCTCCAAGGTCCTGCCGCTGGCAGAACAGTTTTCCGAAGTCAAAGCCACTGGCACCCATGAAGTGCAAATACAATTGAGCGGCCCGAACGCTGAACTGCCGTCGATTCTTGCCGTTTCCCATATGCTGATCGTCCCTGAGGGCACCAGCGACTTCAGCCAGGGCGTCGGTACCGGTCCGTTCAAGGTCAAGGAATTCAAGCCGGGGGTGCGTTCGATTGGTGTGCGCAACGCCAACTACTGGAAACCGGGTTTGCCGTACCTGGACGAGATCGAATTCATCGGCATTGCCGACGAACCGTCCCGGGTCAACGCGCTGTTGTCAGGCGATGTGCAGATCATCAACGAGGTCAACCCGCGCTCCACGGTTCGCATCAAGGCTAGCAGCACCCATCGGGTCGTAGACTCGCCGTCGGGTAACTACACTGACTTGATCATTCGTCAGGACCAGATGCCAGGCCAAAGCCCGGAGTTCACCCAGGCCATGAAATTGCTGCTGGACCGGGAACAGGTCAAGTCGGCGATATTCCGTGGTTTCGCCCGGGTCGGCAACGATCATCCGATTGCGCCCGGCTCACGTTTCTACAATGCCGACTTGCCACAACGCACTTACGATCCGGAGAAGGCGCGCTTTCTGCTGAAGAAGGCGGGTATGGAAAATATCAGCATGCCGCTGATGTGCTCGCCGGCCGCCACCGGTTCGGTGGACGTTGCCGTGCTGCTGCAGCAATCGGCCAAGGAGGCCGGGCTCAAGCTCGACGTCAACCGCCTGCCGAGCGATGGTTACTGGTCCAACCACTGGGCCAAGCACCCACTGAGTTTCGGCAATATCAACCCACGGCCCAACGCCGACATGATCTTCTCGCAATTCTTCCAGTCGACCGCGCCGTGGAATGAATCCGGCTGGAAAAACCCGCAGTTCGACCAGTTGTTGGTCCAGGCTCGGGGAGAAACCGACGAGGCCAAGCGCGGCAAGCTGTACGCCGACATGCAGACCCTGGTGCATGACCACAGCGGCATCGGCATCCCCGTGTTCATCAGCAACATCGATGGCGTCGACCAGCGTGTCAAAGGCTATGGCACCAACCCGCTGGGTGGTTTCATGGGCTACATGTTCGCCGAGCAAGTCTGGCTGGACGCTTGATGAGCGTTGTTTGGCTGCGTGACATGGCACGAGGGGTAGGGTGATGAATAGCAACACACTGTGGCTGATCGGCCGGCGCCTGGGCGCTGCGCTCGTGACCCTGTTGATCGTATCGATGGTGGTGTTCGCCATCACGGCGGTTTTACCCGGAGACGCGGCGCAACAGTCCCTCGGACAATTCGCCACGCCTGAACAGGTGGCGGCGCTGCGCGTGAAAATGGGCCTCGATCAGCCTGGAGTGTTGCGTTACCTGCACTGGTTGATGAACCTGCTCAGCGGCGACATGGGCGTGTCGGTATCCAACGCCACGCCGGTCAGTGAGCTGATGGCTGGACGGGTGCCCAACACCCTGATGCTGGCGGCCGCCACGGCGCTGGTGTCGGTGCCGGTGGCCTTGATCCTGGGCATCGGCTCGGCGATGGGCCGCGGTGGTCGCATCGACGGCTTCCTGAGCTTTTTCACCTTGACGATGGTGGCGGTGCCGGAGTTCCTGGTCGCCACCCTGGCGGTGCTGATTTTCGCAGTGAACCTGGGCTGGCTTTCAGCGCTGTCCTATTCCAGTGAGATCACCTCACCGCTGCAATTCATGCGCACCTACGCCTTGCCGGTCATGACGCTGTGTTGCGTGATCGTCGCGCAGATGGCGCGCATGACCCGGGCGGCGGTGATCGATCAGCTCGACAGTGCCTATGTGGAAATGGCCCGTCTCAAAGGCGTGAGTGCGGTGCGGGTGGTCCTGCGCCATGCCTTGCCCAACGCCATCGGGCCTATTGCCAATGCCATCGCCTTGAGCCTGTCCTACCTGCTGGGCGGAGTGGTGATCGTCGAGACCATTTTCAACTATCCCGGCATCGCCAGCCTGATGGTCGATGCCGTGACCAACCGCGACATGGCGTTGGTCCAGGCCTGCACCATGTTGTTCTGCACGGCGTACCTGACATTGGTGCTGATTGCTGATTTGTGCGCGATCCTTTCCAATCCGAGGCTGAGAAACCAATGAACAATCTCATGGTGAAATCGCCGCCTGCGGCGCCCGAGCTGGGCTTGGGCAAGGTCTCCCATAGAACGTCCTGGCTGGGCCTGATTGGGGCCGCGATGTGTGTGTTCTGGTTGTTGGTGGCCATTTTTGGGCCGTGGCTGGCACCGCACCCGGTGGGGGAAGTGGTCTCTGACAACGTATTCGACAGCTTCAGCGCTGCTCATCTGTTAGGCACCGATTACCTGGGGCGTGACATGCTCAGCCGGATCCTGGTGGGGGCACGCTTCACCGTTGGCCTGGCGTTGGTGGCGGCGGTGCTGGCCAGCGGGCTGGGCACCGGTTGCGCGCTGCTGTCGGTGGTTTCGCCGAAGTGGCTGGATGAGCTGATCAGTCGCCTGATGGACGCTTTCATTTCGATCCCGAGCAAGATGCTGGCGCTGATCATGGTTTCGGCGTTCGGCTCGTCGGTGACCCTGCTGATTTGCACGGCGGTGCTGAGTTTCACCCCGGGCGCGTTCCGTATCGCCCGCAGCATGGCAGTGAACATCGAGGCCCTGGAATACGTGCAAGTGGCCCGTACCCGTGGCGAGCGACGGCTGTACATCGCTTGCGTGGAAATCCTGCCCAACATGCTCAACCCGGTGCTGACTGACCTGGGCTTGCGCTTCGGCTTCATTGTGCTGCTGCTCAGCGGCATGAGTTTTCTCGGTCTGGGCGTGCAGCCCCCGGATGCGGATCTTGGCTCGCTGGTGCGTGAAAACATCGGCGGCCTCAACCAGGGCGCACCGGCCATTGTGATTCCGGCCTTGGCCATCGGCACCCTGACCATTGGCGTCAATCTGTTTATCGACCGACTGTCTTCACGGCGCAATCGACGTACGGGAGGCCATTGATATGAGCGAATTGATCCGAGTCGAGAACCTGCGCGTGGTCGCTTGTGGCGAGCGCGGTGAGGTGGAGATCGTCAAGGGCGTGAGTTTTTCCCTGGAAAAAGGTGAAGTGCTGGCGCTGATTGGCGAATCCGGCTCCGGCAAAACCACAATCGCCCTGGCGCTGCTCGGTTATGCCCGGCGCGGTTGCCGCTTGGCTGGCGGCGTGGTGCAGATCGGCGAGCACGACATGCTGGCCCTCAATGAGCGTGAGCTGCAAGGCCTGCGCGGCAATCGTGTGTCGTACATCGCCCAAAGTGCCGCCGCGGCGTTCAACCCGGCCAAAAAACTTATCGACCAAGTGGTGGAAGGTGCATTGATTCATGGCTTGGGCAGCCGGGCCACGCTCGAAGCCAAGGCCATCGAATTGTTCCGCGATTTGGCATTGCCAGACCCCGACCGCATTGGTCAGCGTTACCCCCATCAAGTGTCCGGCGGGCAACTGCAGCGGGTGATGGCGGCCATGGCGCTGATCAGTGACCCGCTGCTGGTGGTGCTCGATGAGCCGACCACGGCCCTTGATGTGACGACCCAGATCGACGTGTTGCGCGCCTTCAAACGGGTGGTGCATGAGCGGGGCGCGACGGCGGTCTACGTGTCCCACGACCTTGCAGTCGTGGCGCAAATGGCCGATCAGATCGTGGTGCTCAACGGTGGGCAGATCTTTGAACAGAGCGCCACCGCGCCGTTACTCAAGGGGCCGGCTCATGCCTACACCCGCAGCTTGCTGGCGGCGGCGCGGCCGGATGCGACGATTCGTCCGCCCAGCGGTGTGGCCGAGGACACGCCGCTGCTGACCATCAAAGGCTTGACCGCCGGCTACGGCAACAAGAATCAGCACGGCATGCCGTCGATCCGGGTACTTGAAGAGATCGACCTGACCGTGCGCAGAGGCCAGGCCATCGGTGTGATTGGTGAATCGGGCTCGGGTAAATCAACCCTGGCCCGGGTGGTCGCCGGGTTGCTGACCCCGGCCCTCGGCGGGTTGACGTTTGATGGCCAGCTGCTGGGCGGCAGCCTGTCCGAACGCACCGACGAGCAGTTCCGACGCATCCAGATGGTCTTCCAGAACGCCGACACCGCGCTCAACCCGATGCACAGCGTCAGCACCATCCTGAGCCGGCCGTTGAAGATGTATTTCGGCCTCAAGGGCGCGGCGCTGCGTGAGCGCATCGGTGAGCTGCTGGATCTCGTTCGTTTGCCGCGCGCGATGGCTGAACGCCGCCCGAGCGAACTCTCCGGCGGGCAAAAGCAGCGGGTCAACCTGGCTCGGGCGCTGGCGGCCAAGCCGGATTTGATTTTGTGTGATGAGGTGACCTCGGCGCTCGATACCGTGGTCGGCGCGGCGATTCTCGAACTGCTGCGCGACCTGCGCCAGCAGCTGGGGGTTTCGTACCTGTTCATCAGCCACGACATCTCCACGGTGCGAGCGCTGTGCGATGACATTGTGGTGATGTACAGCGGCCACAAGGTTCAGGCGGGCACACGGCAATCGTTCGCCCAGGCGCCATTTCATCCCTACACCGACCTGTTGATCCATTCGGTGCCGGAGTTGCGCCAAGGCTGGCTGGAAACGTGTGGCGCCACGACGTGCGGCACCCTCCCGCCCTTGAGCGCAAGGGCCAATGCGCCGGGGCTGTGCACCTTCCTCAATCGGTGTCCGGTGCGGGTCGACGGCCTGTGTAACCACACCGCGCCGCCTCGGCGAGTCATCGACGGCGGCAGTGAAGTTCTCTGTCATCACGACAGTGGCGAGTTGCTCAAGACCCAACAGGATTCAAACAGCATGATCGTGGGAGCCTACGCATGAACGGTCGTTTCGTGAGGTTGGCCGAACAGGGCCGGCCCATCGTCAAATTGAAAGTGGATGGTGCACCTATCGAGGCGTTGCAGGGCGACACGCTGATGGTCGCCTTGCTGACCCAGGGCCGGGCGTTGCGCCAATCGGAATTCGATCCGGGCAGTCGTGCCGGTTTCTGTTTGATGGGCGCCTGCCAGGATTGCTGGGTCTGGACCCGCAGCGGCGAACGCCTGCGTGCTTGCTCCAATGAAGTGCGCGAAGGGCTGGACATCATCACCACACAACCGGAGGCGATATGGCCACTGCGCGGCTGAGCACTCATCGAGTCGTCATCGTCGGCGCCGGCCCTGCCGGCATACGGTGTGCCCAGACCCTGGTCGCGGCGGGCATCAAACCGATCCTTATCGACGAGAACCGTCGCGATGGCGGGCAGATCTACCGTCGTCAGCCTGAAGGGTTCACGCGCAACTACGCCACGCTGTATGGCACCGAGGCGGGCAAAGCCCTGGACCTGCACGAAAGCTTCGACCGCCTGCGCCCACAGATCGACTATCGCCCGGACACCCTGGTGTGGAACCTGACGCCCGGGCAACTGTGCTGCGTCAGCCAGGGCATATATTCGACGGTGGATTACGACGCGCTGATCCTCTGTACCGGCGCCACCGACCGTTTGATGCCGATTGAGGGTTGGCAATTGGGTGGTACTTACAGCCTCGGCGGGGCGCAGATTGCGCTCAAATCCCAGGCCGTCTCCATTGGCCATCGCGTGGTGTTCATGGGCAGCGGACCGCTGTTGTATCTGGTCGCCAGCCAATACCTCAAGGCCGGCGCCAACGTGGCGGCAGTGCTGGACACGTCGCCGTTGAGCAAGCGCATCAAAGCGTTGCCCAAACTCATGGCGCGCCCAGGACTGCTGTTCACCGGCATGAAACTGTTGGCGCAGTTGTATCGGGCGAAAGTCAGGGTGCACCTGGGCATCTCACCGCTGCAAGTGCTGGGCGAGGCGGCCACCGGGGTCAGTGGCGTGCGCGTACGCACGGCCGGCGGTGAGACCTTGACGGTGGCGTGCGACGCGGTGGCGCTGGGTTATCACTTGCGCCCGGAAACCCAACTGGCCGACCTGGCGGGCTGCCTTCTGCGCTTCGACGAGGCGTCAGGCCAATGGTTGCTGGACACGGACGAAGAGGGCCGGACTTCGGTCAGCGGTGTCTATGCCGCGGGCGATGGTTCGAAGATCCGTGGCGCTGATGCGGCCGAACACGCCGGGTGCCTGGTCGCCATGGCGTTGTTGAGCGATCTGCACCAGCCGGTGGACGCCGCGCACGTCGCCGAGCAGCACCGGGCGCTCAAAGTCATGGATGATTTTCGTCTCGGTCTGGCCCAGGCGTTTCCCTGGCCTGCGGCGCAAGCCAAGGCACTGCCGGACGAAGCCATCGTCTGCCGTTGCGAAATGATCAGTGCCGGCGAGTTGCGCCGCACTGTCAGCGAAAAGGGCGCCTGTGAAGTCAACCGCGCCAAGGCTTTCAGCCGGGTCGGCATGGGCCGCTGCCAGGGACGTTATTGCTCCCAGGCCGGGGCTGAAGTGATTGCCGCAGCAGCCGGCGTCAACGTGCAAGAGGTGGGCCGGCAACGTGGCCAGGCACCGGTCAAACCGCTTTCGATGCTCACCCGGGAGGTGACCTCATGACGGCACACAAAGCTGATGTGGTGATCGTCGGCGGCGGGCTGATGGGGTCGGCGGCGGCGTTTTTTCTGCGTCAAAGGGGCCGGTCGGTGATCTTGCTGGAACGTGACCAGATCGGTCAGTACGCCAGCGGCGTGAACTTCGGCAACGTGCGGCGCCAGGGGCGTTATCTCGGTCAGCTGGAATTGGCGAACCGTTCCTGGGCACTGTGGAAGCGCCTGCCGGAGCTGATCGACGACGACCTGGAGTTCATTGCCAGCGGGCACATGCGTGTGTGCTATCGCGAAGATGAAATCCCTGAACTCGAGGCCTACGCGGCAGCGCCCGAAGCGGCACAGCTGGACTTGAAGATCTATCGTGGCAGCGAACTGCACGCGCGTTTCCCATTCCTGGGCAAGGACGTCAAAGGCGGCTCTTATGCCCCTCACGATGGGCACGCCAACCCACGTCTGGCGGCCCCGGCGTTTGCCAGGGCCGCCCGGCGACTCGGCGCACGCATCGAAGAGCGGACCGAAGTGGCCGAGGTGCAGAAGATCGGTGACGGATTCAGCGTCACCACCACCGATGGCCGCCAGTTCAGCGCCGAGCAGCTGTTGATTACCGCGGGCGCCTGGGGCCAGAAACTCTCGGCGCAGTTCGGCGAGCCGGTGCCGTTGGACACCCACGGCCCACAAATGGCCGTCACCGAACCGGTCCCTTATGCCTTGCCGACAGTGATTGGCGTCTTCACCAAGATTCCTGAAGAAGTGATCTATTTCCGTCAAATTCCACGGGGCAACATCGTCATCGGCGGCGGCTATCGCAGCAAGCCGGACATGCTCAACCGCCGGGCCTATGTCGAGCCGCGCAGCATTCTCAACCAACTGGACCAGATGCGGCGCCTGCTGCCAGGTGTCGGCAATCTGAACATCATTCGCGTGTGGAGCGGCATCGAAGGTTATCTGCCTGACTCCCTGCCGGTGATGGGGCCCAGTGGCACTGTCGATGGGTTGTTTTATGCTTTCGGTTTCTGCGGTCATGGCTTCCAGCTCGGCCCGGGCGTCGGCGACGTCATGGCTGAACTGATCGGCACCGGCAGCACCAGCACGTCGATCGAGCCGTTCTCTATCCGCCGGTTCGCCCTTTCAGCCGAGCAACGGAGCAAGGCCTCATGAAACCCCGGGTTTTAGCCATTTTCGAACGCCTGCTGGCGTTTGAAACGGTCTCTTCAGAGTCGAACATGGCCCTGATCGAGTACGTGCGCGATCTGTTGCTGAGCAAGGGCATCGAGTCGCTGATCGTCAAGGACGAAAGCGGCAAGAAGGCCAATCTTTTCGCCAGCACTGGTCCGCGGGAGTTGCCGGGGATTTTGCTCTCCGGGCACACCGACGTGGTGCCGGCGGCGGGGCAGGCCTGGACTGTCCCCGCGTTCCAGGCGACGCTGCGGGATGGCCGGGTCTACGGTCGTGGCAGCTGTGACATGAAAGGGTTTATCGCGCTGGCCATCGACACCCTGCTTGATGCCGCTGACCATTCGTTGAGCCGACCGCTGCAACTGGCACTTTCCCACGACGAAGAGATCGGCTGCGTGGGTGTCCGCCGTCTGCTCGACGTGCTTCACCTGGCGCCAGTGCGGCCGTTTTTGTGCGTGATCGGCGAGCCGACCAACATGCAATTCGTGCTCGGACACAAGGGCAAGGGCTCTTATCGTACCTACTGCCGTGGCCTGGAGGCGCACTCGTCGCTGGCGCCGCGTTCGGTCAACGCGATCCACGTGGCCTGCGATTTCATCGCCGCGTTGCGCCAGAGCCAGCAGCAGTTGCAAGAGCAGGGCGCCCAGGATACGGACTACGACGTGCCCTACAGCACCGTGCATGTCGGGCAGATTGTCGGCGGTAAGGCGCTGAACATCGTGCCGAACCTGTGCACCCTGGATTTCGAAGTGCGCAACCTGCCGGCCGACGATCTGGATCAGTTCCTGGAGCAACTGCGCGAGCGCGCCGAAGTGATCGTACGCGAGGCCAAAAAGCTCTCCAGCGTCGCAGATATCGAAATCCAGACCCTCAACGTCTATCCGGGCCTCGATACCCACCCGAGCGTCGAAGCCGTGCGCTTCCTGAAAAACTTCGCCGCCCCAGACACCGGCACCGCCAAGGTGTCTTTCGGCACTGAGGGCGGCTTATTCAAACAGCGCCTGGATGTGCCAGTAGTGGTCTGCGGCCCGGGCTCCATCGAACAGGCGCACAAGCCTGACGAGTTCATCGAAATCAGCCAGATGGAAGCGGGGGAGCGGTTTCTGGAGGGGTTGCTCGGCTCCTTGAAACTCTGAGCCATACACCGAATTAATGTGTGAGCACCCCTGTGGGAGCAAAGCTTGCTCGCGATGAACGATGACACGGTTTTAGTGTTGCCTGATCCACCGCAATCGCGAGCAAGCTTTGCTCTCACAGGGTTCGGTCTTCGGTAGAGCCTGCCGTCTCGCCATGAATTACAGCATCCAACACTGCCCAAAATCCGCTTTCAGCATCCTGCTCCGCGGCATCTCCTTAGACTGGAAATACCTCGGAACAGGACACGACCATGCTCAAGAACCAATTGAAAGACCCCAGCCTCTTAGCAGACCTGGCCTACGTCGATGGGCAGTGGATCGCTGCTGACAGCGGCACGACCCTGGACGTCATCGATCCGGCGACCGGCGAAGTGCTCGTCCGTGTGCCGGCCATGCAGGGCGTGGAAACCCGGCGTGCCATCGAAGCCGCCGAGCGTGCCTGGCCGGCATGGCGCGCGCGGCCTGCGGCAGAACGTGCTGCGCTGTTGGACCGTTGGTATCAAGCCATGGTCGACAATCTCGACGACCTGGCGCTGATCATGACCTATGAACAGGGCAAGCCGTTGAGCGAAGCTAAGGGTGAAATTCGCTACGGAGCCGGTTTCGTCAAATGGTTTGCCGAAGAGGCCCGGCGGGTTTATGGCGAGACCATACCGGCGCCCAGCGGCGACCGTCGCCTGTTTACACTCAAGCAACCGGTCGGTGTTTGCGCGGCCATTACGCCGTGGAATTTCCCCAATGCGATGATCACCCGCAAATGCGCACCGGCCTTGGCGGCGGGTTGCCCGGTCATCGTCAAGCCCTCGGACCTGACGCCCTTGTCGGCGCTGGCACTGGCGGTGCTGGCCGAGCGGGTCGGGATTCCGGCCGGGGTGTTCAACGTCGTGACCGGCATGCCCGCCGGCATTGGCGAAGAACTGACCGGTAACCCGACAGTGCGCAAAATTTCCTTTACCGGCTCCACGGCGGTCGGGCGACTGCTGATGCGTCAGAGCGCCGAACACATCAAGCGCTTGAGCCTGGAACTGGGCGGCAACGCACCGTTCATTGTGTTCGACGACGCGGACCTGGAGCAGGCCGTGGCCGGCATCATGCTCAGCAAGTTTCGCAACGCCGGCCAAACGTGTGTGTGCGCCAACCGCATTCTGGTGCAGGACGGTATTTACGAACGTTTCGCCGAGCGCCTGGTGGAGGAGGTGGGCAAGCTCAAGGTCGGCAATGGTCTGGACGCAGACGTCATGATCGGCCCGCTGATCAACCTGGCGGCGGTGAACAAAGTCGCCCGGCATATCGACGATGCGTTGAGTCAGGGCGCGCGCCTGCTCTGTGGTGGTGTTCCCTCAGGCGACAGCCAGTTCGTCCAGCCAACGGTGCTTGGCGACGCCCACGCCGGCATGTTGCTGGCCAGCGAGGAAACCTTTGGCCCGGTTGCCCCGCTGATGCGCTTTACCACCGAGGAGCAGGCGCTGGCCCTGGCCAATGCCACACCGTATGGCCTGGGGGCTTATTACTTCACCCAGGATCTGCGCCGTTCATGGCGATTCGGCGAGGCGTTGGAATTTGGCATGGTTGGCCTCAATACCGGGATCATCTCCATGGAAGTCGCGCCATTTGGTGGCATCAAACAATCGGGGCTGGGTCGTGAGGGCAGTAAATACGGCCTGGATGAATACCTTGAAGTCAAAGCCTTCCACATCGGTGGGCTGTGATGCGGTCAGCGTTTGAACAGACACTAGGGAACCACGATTGATGAGCAGAGCATTTCGAATCGCCGCTATCGCCGGCGACGGCATTGGCAAGGAGGTCCTGCCTGAAGGGCTGCGGGTATTGGAGCAGGCTGCGAAAAAGTGGCAGTTGGCGCTGAGTATCGAAGTGCTCGATTGGGCCAACTGCGACTACTACCTGGAGCATGGGCAGATGATGCCCAGCGACTGGTTCGAGCAGCTCAAAGGCTTTGATGCGATTTACTTCGGTGCCGTGGGCTGGCCGGACAAGGTCCCGGACCATATTTCCCTGTGGGGTTCGCTGCTCAAGTTCCGTCGCGACTTCGATCAGTACGTGAACATCCGCCCGGTGCGCCTGTTTCCAGGCGTGCCGTGCCCTTTGGCCGGGCGCGAGCCGGGGGACATCGATTTCGTCGTGATCCGCGAAAACACCGAGGGCGAATATTCCTCCGTCGGGGGCAAGATGTTCGAAGGCACCGAGCACGAATTCGTGCTTCAGGAGTCGGTGTTTACCCGGCGTGGTGTCGACAGGATTCTCAAGTTCGCCTTCGACCTGGCCCAAACCCGGCCGCGCAAACGCCTGACGGCGGCGACCAAGTCCAACGGGATCTCCATCAGCATGCCGTATTGGGACGAGCGCACGGCGTTGATGGCTGAGCAATACCCCGATGTGAAGTGGGACAAACAGCACATCGATATTTTGTGCGCGCGCTTCGTTTTGCAGCCGGACCGCTTCGATGTGGTGGTGGCGTCAAACCTGTTCGGCGACATCCTGTCCGACCTGGGCCCAGCCTGCGCCGGCACTATCGGCATTGCACCGTCGGCCAACCTTGATCCGCAACGGCGCTTCCCGTCGCTGTTCGAACCGGTGCACGGCTCGGCGCCTGACATCTATGGGCAGAACATCGCCAACCCGATTGCGATGATCTGGTCCGGCGCGTTGATGCTCGATTTCCTGGGTAACGGTGATGAGCGTTATCGCGCAGCCCATGACGGGATTCTCAAGGCCATCGAGCAGGTCATTGCCCAAGGGCCAATCACCCCCGACCTGGGCGGGCAGGGCTCAACCCAGGATGTCGGCATGGCCATCGCCGCAGCGCTTTGACGCTTCACGCGGCTGGGAAACCTGACTAACCTGCGACACCTTTTGCCCGCTCACACTGCGGGCTTTTTTTGTTCTGGGGTTGGCCGCAGGATTCACATCCACCAAAAATCCCCTGTGGGAGCGAGCCTGCTCGCGATGGCGTCGGCGCTACTATTTAACGACGTAGACCTTGCGCACATAGACGCTGCTTTTCCAGGCACAAGGTGCATCCAGGGGCACGAACACCGTATCGCCGGTGTTTATCGTCAGATCGCTCCCGTCGGCTGTCTGTAGGGTGACGCGGCCTTCGAGCAGGTGCATCAGTTCATGCAGTTTGTGTGGCCGGGATTGGCGGGTGTAGGGCGTCGAATCCCAGACACCGATGCGTAGGTTGGTCGCCTCTTCGACAAACAGATTGTGCGAGCGACATTGCGGCGTCGGGCTGAGCAGAATGGCTTCATCAGGTGCCGCTGATGGCGAAAGCAGGGTGTGTGCAGGGAGCGCTGTGAGCCCGGGATTGCTTGTTTCAGCGAGCTGGGTATCGGCACAGAATGCCCAGAGAGACTCGGGTTGCGCTTCGACCAGCAGCGACGTGCCGCGGGCGATCACTGCGCTTTCTCCTGGCTTGAGCTGCAGCGTTTGCGCCTGGCTGCGCAGCGTAACGCCACCGGCATGCACCACGATCGTTTCGCTGAAAGGGTATTGATCGACGCTGAATCGACCGCCCGCCCGGACCACACCGGCAGCCATACCCTGTGTCCCGGCATAAGCGATGAGTCTGTCGAACGGATCGTTGGCCGACAACGATCCGGGGGTGAATGCGGTTGAGGCGAGGCTGCCGTCGGCGTGAGCCAACAGCACTGCAGTGGGTTCGAGCATGAAGGTGATTCTCCAGCAAAACGTTGATAAAGCTCAGGATTTTTTAGCCAATGGCCTGGGTTACCAGCGCGAACTGTTGCACTGCGCCGCTAGCCTGCGGGGGAGTGCCGCGAGCCATTTGGGCGACGGTGTCGACGTGCTTGAGCCCGGCCTCTTCCAGCCAAGGGGCCAGGCCGCTGTTAGAAGGGATGTCAATGCGAACGAACGCGTCCGGTACCCGAGCCAGCAGCACCGCGATCAAGTGCCTGGCCTGCTCCGGGTTTTGGGCAATGACCGGGCCGATGCAGCGACCTCGGCCGAAGGGGCGCAGCAGTGCAAAGGCGCACAATTGGCCGTCCTGTTCTATGCCCACTGAATGTTCAACGACATCGAACAGGTCATTCAGCACGGCCTGTCGGTCCAGGCCACTGCCGGCATTGGCCAGTTTGATCAGCTCGGCCTGATCGGCTTCGGTCAGCGGGCGGCAGCGCTCGCCAGCCGTCAGGTCCTGGGGTGCGAGCGCCAGCGCTTGCCCCTGATGTTGTTGGATATGCCCAAAATCAACGAAGCCTTGGCTGGCATACAGTGGGGCGCCGGCCAGCGTCGCATTGAGTATGGCGGTCCGTGATCCGCAGGCCTCAAGCGCCAACTCCATCAGCCTGCGACCGATTCCCTGGCCCTGGTACTCATCATCGACAATCACCAGGCCAATGGTGGCGTAGCGCCCCTGCGCACAGGCAAATGCGGTACCGATCAAGCGCTTTTGGTCATCCACGACAAAACCCTGGGCGACGCGCTGCAACATCGCCCAGTCCTCCAGGCGATGAGGCCATTTCAACTGCACAGACAAAGCGTGCGCCGAGGGTACATCGGCCGCGGTCATGGGCCGATAGAAGTAGGTAGGGCGTTGCGAAATGGACATGGCAGATCCCATTGAAAAAGCACGTAGTCGGATGGATTTTTATCCGCTGAAAGTGCTTGTATCTCACCTGCAACAAGGCCTGACAAGGGTCGAAAACTGATTCGGTATGTTCCGTAAGCAACGGCACTGCCGGCCACATTTTTTGCTCAAATGAGCCGCCAGGTCGGCAGTAAATACTGAGCCGGGGTTCACAGGTGGGCCAAAAGTGAAAGGCGCCGTAAGCAAATGCAGGACGCCCTTTCAGTTGGCTATTAGTTATTTTTTGAAGGCGGACAGCAGGTCACTCAGCCCGGGCATGGTCGGCCCGGATTCATTAGAGATAAGTCCTGTCTCCGAGCGACTGAACAAGGACTGGAGAATGATTTTTCTCGATTCTTCGTCAACGTGTGTGTCTTTGCTTAGCGTCAGATATAAGTGCGTGAGCTGCTCTCGTTCTTCTGCGTCACGTTGAAGGTGGAATGCGCTGAAAACCAACTTGGAAAGTGTCTTGGCGGTAAAAGCCAATGTTGAGAGAAGTGCTACGAAAATGAGCGCGCCTTCAATCTGATTGAGAGCAATTGGTGTGCGGTCGCCACTTAACCATAGATTGAAGGATGTCCATAAGCCAATGATGGAGAAAAACAAGGTTACGCCGAGCACGCCAGTCCAGACATAGCCGCGTGCTTGGTGTTCACTTGCTTTTTTTGCCCAATATGTAGCAGGGCCTTCCAGGCGAAGCTTTTCCTGATAAGTGGACTCAAGCGTTTCAAGACGCGTTGCCCAGGCATCCTCTTCCTTTTTCTGCCACTCGGCAAACTGACTCATTTCCTTTCTTGCTTTTTTTACAAGTTTGGATTTTATTTTGAAAAAATTTGAATGAATGCCACGAATAACCGCAGCTTCTGACGCAGAACGTTTTGCGAAAGAGTTCTGTAGGGGGAGTTTGAACTCGTAAGCGGCCAAGTATCCGGTGAGGTCGTTAAATGAATCTAAGTGATCACTTTTTCCAAGGAAGATTGCATCGTAGAAACCTCCGGCAACAGCGGGGTCGTTCGAATAAATTTCTAGCCATTTGAGTGTGGCGGGGGAGTTGCTATAAATCCAGACATCAGAGAGTTCCTCTTCTGGTTGTTCCTCGTCGAGAAAATAATGCTCTTCCATAGCGAGGTAATATTCAAAAATTGCTACCGAGCTTTCTATGTTTTTTAGGGCCTGATGGGCATCGGATTTACCGTTTTTTTGGAGGCTTTTGATTTTGGGTTTCCAAAATTCTACCTCGCTTCGCATGAAGTCATTTTGGTCAGCGAGATTGTCGAAGTCAAAGCGCTCACCATTCAATGCTTTAAGTTCGGGTGTTATCATTTTTGATCTAATAAGGAAACGTTGAAGGGATGAATATACAAGTCGTCTGGTTCAATGGAACCTAAGCATAGGAGAATCAATGAAAGGTAGAAATAGCCGAATAAGAACATCCACGTGGCGGCCACAATGCTTTTACTGTCTGAGAATATGCTATTCACCCGGGAGGCTACATTGCCGTGAGCGCTGTTGTTTCTAGCAGCGTATAGAAGGCAAAAGACTAGAAACTCTAATTTTTGAGCGTCTGAGGAAAGAGAGGGCGATTTTGCTTTTGGCTTGCCAAGATCATCAAACTGCTCAATAGCAGGTGCCTGGGTGAGTATTTTTCTTATCTCTTTTCCAAGCGCATGCGTAATTTTTCGAGATTTTTCGTCGTCGCTTATTCCAAAGTTTACGTCCGTTCTGTCTGGGGTCTCAGTAATGGTGCATAGCGCGGAATAGGCCTTGCCGTATGTCCAGTAGAAATGGTTAGACATTGCCTGGAATTTGCTTTTAAAAGATTTGTAGGATGAGGAGATGTGGATTTTTCTTATCTCGTCTGTCTTTTTTGTGGCACGCGCATTGTGTCTCTCGATAGCCATGCCTTTCAGGATGTAAGACGCAACGAAATGTAATGTCTTGTCCGGTATGTGGCTTATGAAATCCAGTGTTATTTCTTGAGGTGTGATGAAAGCGGAGGGCTGTGGGGTCTCAGATGGCAATGCAATTTGGGATTGCATGAATTTGTTGATTTCAGTCAGGGATTTTTCAATGGCTTTCGAATCTCCTAAGCTTTCCGCATTGGCAGAAGACTTCATATAGAGATCGTTGTAACAACTGTTGATAGCGGTCCACAGATAGGTAAATGCCATGTCTGGTCTTCGCGGGAGGCAGGAATAACTGTCAACCAGCGCAGTGGCGGCTATGTAAGGAATTTTATTTGGATCGATGGCCCAGCCAACCGGATTCAGATATTTAAATTGGGTGAACCAAGCGAGCGCAACGTGATCCTTGGATAGGAGTTTTTCCTCATGAGCTTCGCGGGTGTAGGCAGTCACAAGCTTATGAAGCTTATCCAGTCGTTGTGCCCTTGTATTTTGATTCATGCATGCTGGTCCTTCAGATGATTGAAGGCTAAATGCTATCACTTTGATGGGCGTCTACATAGCTGCTGTTTTTTATAAAAAAGACAGCAGTTGGACACGATTTTGCTGAGGCGTGACAGGTGCCACGCCATTCAAGCCGTCAATAGCTTCGCTCGCGATCAACCAAACCCTGCATCGATTCTCCCCGTTGATGCCGACGGATATTCTCCAGCAACACGCCAAATGCGCTCTCGGGTTGCGTCATCGCCGCAATATGCGGAGTCAGCAGTATCTGCCGATGGTTCCAGAACGGATGGTCCGGCTGCGCCGGTTCCTGTTCGAGGACGTCGAGTACCGCCGCGCTGAGTTGGCCGCTGGCGAGCGCTTCAAGCAGATCGTCTTC
Organism: Pseudomonas sp. LBUM1664; assembly: GCF_059695895.1. NCBI lineage: Bacteria > Pseudomonadati > Pseudomonadota > Gammaproteobacteria > Pseudomonadales > Pseudomonadaceae > Pseudomonas > Pseudomonas sp. LBUM1664. The sequence continues at coordinate 2,496,853 of NZ_CP166791.1, forward strand.
TACCAGGTGCCCACCGCGGCCCATGTTGACCAACGCCGCGCCTGTGGGCAGGTGTTGGAACAGCTGGCGGTTGAGGATCCCTTTGGTCTGCTCGGTCAGCGGCAGGACGCACAGCACGATGTCGCACTGGGCGAGGAAGGCCGGCAGTTGCTCGGTGCCGGCAAAGCAGTCCACGCCGGCAATCTGATGCTCGCTGCGGGCCCAGCCCGACAGGGCGAAACCAAAGGTGCTCAGGGTGGCGAGTATGTGCCTGGCCTGCAAACCCAGGCCCATGACCCCGACCCGGCGCTGCTGTGCGGGAACCAGCCGGTGTGCCTGCCAGCGCCGTTCGGCCTGTTGCTGGCGGTAGCGCAACATGTCCCGGTGCAAGCTGAGCACGGCAAAACTGGCGTATTCGCACATGCCTTGGCTGATGCCGGGGTCGAGTAGGCGCACCACCGGCAGTGTCGCGGGCAAACGGCCGAGGTCGAGTTGATCCACTCCGGCCGACAGGGCAAACAGAACCTCCAGGTTCGGTAAAGCTGCTTCGATTTCGTCCGGTGCCTGCCAAGCCGCCAGGTAACGAATATCCCGCGGATCGCCGATGTCCGGCCAGGCACGCCATTCGATATCCGGAGCGTGTTCGGCGAACAGGCGCTGCCATTGTTCGCCGCGTACCGGGTCAGCTTTGTAAAGCAGGGCCATGGATCACTTCTCGCATGAAATAGGAAAGTATCCAGCATGCCTCAACGCCAGAGCAGGATCTGTCGAAAGGGCCCGCGTAGAAGCACCACGCTGCGTTGTAGAGTGCCCATCTCGGCAGATTCCATGGGGCGAGATGCCGCTGGAGGATTCTGCTGTTTGTCGGGGTGTAAACAGTCGATCCGAATTTCTCAGTGACCAAGTTCGGCTTAGACAATCGCGTCGAACGCTTAACCTGTGAACACACCGCAGCCGCTTTCTGGTTGCGAGGCTCACGATGGGAAATGCCATGAACAGTAAAGTCGAAGAAACCCCAAGTTTGCTCCGTCAGCGTGATCAATTCGTGCCACGTGGTTTGGTCACCGCACACCCGCTGGTGATCGATCGGGCCCAAGGCTCGGAATTATGGGACGTGGACGGCAAGCGCTACCTGGATTTCGTCGGCGGCATCGGTGTGCTGAACATCGGTCACAATCACCCCAAAGTGGTCGCGGCGGTGCAGGCCCAGTTGCAAAAAGTTTCCCATGCCTGCTTCCAGGTGGTGGCCTACAAACCTTACCTGGACCTGGCCCAGCGCCTGTGCGAAATGATCGGTGGCCAGCACGCCTATAAAGCGGCATTTTTCACCTCTGGCGCCGAAGCGGTGGAAAACGCCGTGAAAATCGCCCGTGCCCACACCAACCGCTCGGCGGTGATCGCCTTTCGCGGCGGGTTCCATGGCCGGACCTTGCTCGGCACCACGCTGACCGGGATGAGCCAGCCGTATAAACAGAATTTCGGGCCGTTTGCACCAGAGGTCTTTCACACGCCTTATCCCAATGCCTATCGTGGTGTCACGAGCGAGATGGCGCTCCAGGCGCTGGACGAATTGTTGGCCACGCAAGTGGCGCCTGAGCGGGTCGCTGCGATCATCATCGAACCGGTGCAGGGCGACGGCGGTTTCCTCTCGGCACCCACTGAGTTCCTTCAGGGCCTGCGCGCACTGACTGAAAAACACGGCATCGTGTTGATCCTCGATGAAATCCAGACTGGTTTTGGGCGTACTGGCAAATGGTTCGGTTTCCAGCATTCGGGTATTCAACCGGATCTGGTCACGGTCGCCAAAAGCCTCGCCGGTGGCTTGCCACTGTCAGGTGTGGTCGGCAAGGCCGAGATCATGGACGCACCACTCCCCGGCGGCCTGGGCGGCACGTACGGCGGGAATGCACTGTCGTGCGCCGCGGCGTTGGCGGTGATCCAAGCCTATGAGCAAGAACAGTTGCTGGCGCGTGGCGAAGTGTTGGGCGCGCGTCTGCGTCAGGGCCTGTTGCGCTTGCAAGCCCGTTACCCGCGTATTGGCGACGTGCGCGGCAGCGGTTTCATGTTGGCAATCGAACTGATCAAGGATGACGAGGCGCGCACCCCCGATGCCGACCTTAATCAGCGTCTGATCGACGAAGCCCGGGCGGGTGGGTTGCTGGTGATCAAGTGCGGGGTATACCGCAACGTATTGCGTTTCCTTGCGCCACTGGTGACCAGTGAAGCGCAGATTGACGAAGCATTGCAGATTCTCGAGGCGGCGTTGGCACGCGTCTTGAAGTGAACGCCATCCGTTGGTGACGTTTGCCGAGGCAAGCGTCAATGGCAATAAATGGAGCGTGGATTGATGGGACATCATCGGAGGCTTTACCCATGAGGCTGACTGAATATCGGGCGTTGTTGATCGACTGCGATGAGGTCCTGGTGGATCGAGACTCCGGTGTCTGGACGGCATTGCAGCCGCTGCTGGAAAACCATGGCGAGCCGCCGGACAAGGCACAGGTGCTGGCTGAATTTGATGAAGTACTGCAAGCCCTGTATCCACGCTTCGGCGAGCTGGGCTTCAGCGGTTTACTGTGTTTCGCCCACCGTCAATTGGCTGAACGCTGGAAGCTCAACGTCAGTTGGGAGGAGGGCATGAGCTTCGCCCGGTCGGCCGCCAGTTGGTCGCTGTTCGAGGATGCGCCGGGCGCGATGCTCTACCTGCGCAAGTTCTATCGTCTGCTGGTGCAGGGCGATCGTGATGCGGAGGATCGCGGTGTGCTGTGCGAGCGTCTGGGCATTGAGCCCGACGATTTTATTTCCCTGGCCAGTGACCCCCTGCAAGATCACGATTGGTTGGTGGCCAATGATCTTGATGCCCAGGCTATTCTCCAAGTGACCCGCCCTGGCGCCCGCCCGCGGGAGGTTGGCGCTGTTTGTCTGATCTGTCGCAGCCATGGCAAACCCTCGAAGCCGTGCGCGGCCGACTATTGCATCAACAGCATGGCTGATCTGGTCGCTCAGCATCAGCTGTCTTTACGACGCTGATTTTGTTAGAAGATTGTCTTACAACGGTAGGCAAGAGGTAGGCGATGGAAGGTTTAGCGAAACTGGACCGGATCGACATCAGCATTTTGGTAGAGCTACAAAAAGACGGCCGCATGACCAACGTCAGCCTGGCCGATGCCGTGGGCTTGTCCGCCAGCCCATGTTTGCAGCGAGTGAAGCGGCTTGAGTCGTTGGGGTATATCTCCAGCTACAAGGCCCATCTGAATCTGGCCAAGATTACTGATTCGGTGACGGTATTCACCGAGATCACCTTGAGCGACCACAAGCGCGAGGACTTTGCCAAGTTCGAATCCAATATCCGTCTGGTCGATGAAGTGCTCGAATGTCACCTGATCAGCGGGGGCTACGATTACCTGGTGCGCTTTATGACCCGCAGCATCCAGGACTACCAGGACGTGATGGAAAGCCTGCTGGACAAGAACATCGGCATCTCCAAGTATTTCAGCTACATCGTCATCAAGTCGCCTGTACGAAAAGACGAGATCCCGCTGCGTAAACTCTTGCGTCATTGATGGCGGTCGACGCCCAGGAACCTTGCCTCTTCGTTGGTCCGCCTCGAATATTCCCTGGAAGAGGAGCGTTGAACAGGAGCTCAATTCGTGCTCTTTCCCGCCAGTAATCCCTCAAACGCCGGCGTATTGCGACTGACAAAACCCTTCGAGTCGCGGGTGATGAACAACGCGGCAATCTGGTGGGCCAGGGCGTATTGGTAGCCTCGCTCCGGGCCCATTACGATGAGCAGGGTGGACAGGCCATCGGCGTTGCGGGCTGAGGGATCGACCACCGTGACCGAGGTGAGGTTGTGAGTGATGGGCGCACCTGTTGCCGGGTCGATGATATGCGAGTAGTGGTGGCCGCTGGCTTCGAAGTAGTTGCGATAGTCGCCCGAGGTGGAGACCCCGTAGCCGTCCAGGTCCAGGCTGATTTGCGCGACCTGTTTGTCGTTACGCGGCGCTTCGATGGCAATGCGCCAAGGGCTGCCGTCGGGCTTGTGGCCGGCGGCCTTGAGTTCGCCGGTGATTTGCGTGAGGTAGCTGTGCACGCCCATCTGTTCCAGCAGTGCCGAGACCTGATCCACGGTGAACCCGGCGGCGATGCTGTCGAAGTCCAGTTTGACGTCGGTGTCTTTGCACAACTGCTGATCGACGATGCGCAGGTGTCGATAGCCGATGTTCTGCTGCACTTCGGCGATTTCGGCGGCGCTCGGTACACGTTCACCCTGTGCATCGGGGCCAAAGCTCCAGAGGTTCATCAGCGGCTCGACGGTCAGGTCGTAGGCGCCCTGGCTGCCTTCGGAAAGCTCGCTGGCGTAGCTGACCAGGCTGAGCATCTGGGCGGGAAGGGGCATGCAGCTTTGCGCCGGCAACTGGTTGAAACGCGACACCAGCGAGTCCTTGCGATAGGTCGACATCTGTTCATCGACCTCGCGCAACACCGCCTCGACCCTGCTCTGGACTTCGGAGGGGGATGGGCCGGAGGACGTGCGCACGTACTTGATGGTATAGCGGCTCCCCATGGTCGGTCCGCCGAAGGTTTCGAGGCGCTCGCCACAGCCGACCAGCAGCGTAGCCAGCAATGCCCAGCCCAAATGGGTGGCAATCATTTGGCGGGGTTTACTGGCCCTTAGGGTTTGTGCCTCATCGATGCTCATATGTGTGCAGTCGTCGGTCATGACTCCTCCCCATAGCATTCATCGTAAGTTGGGCAGACTCCGCAGGAGGGCGCACGGCAGACGTAGCCGCCGTCCCGTTCACACAATTGCTTGTAGAGAAACTTTTTCCAGCGCATGTCCTGGACATTGCGCTTGGCCAGCCGCGGGAAATTCTGGTTCAGCAGTTCGCGCAGGTGCTGGCGCGATGCCAGGCCCAGGTCCCTCCATAGGTGATTGCCGCCCAGGCAGGCGGCCGCGACGATATCGGCTAGCCATACTTCTTCCTGCTCGCGACCGCGTCGGCCGTCAAGCAGCAGCAGGGAAAGCTCCAGCCATTCGTCACGGCGCAGTTCAAGCAGCTCCTCGCGGATTTCGTTTTGCTCATCCCTGGGCATATCGCCGAGGTTTTGCAGCTTGGGTGACTCGGCGAAGTGCAGCTTGATCATCGTCTCGTAGACTTCAGGACAGAGGCCCAGGTGCCGTGGCAGGCAGGAGCGGTGTGCTCGTTGGGCCAGGATGATCTGCTTCAGCCAGGCATGGTTGGATTGCGACGCGGATTTGGGCGGCGCGTGAACGTCTGGCTCGAGGATACGACCGGCGGCGATGTTCATGGCGTCACTTCGGCCAGTGGCACGCAACCCATATGGGAGTCCCGGCCATGGCTGCAACCCTCCAGCGAGACGGCGCTGTTGATGGGAAAAGTGCCATGGCAGGGCAGCATGGCGTTGAGTTTCACCAGGTCGAAACCGACCATGTAATGCTCACCGACGCGGATCAATGGGCGGTGGATCAGCAGCGGGTTGGCGAGTATCAGGGACAATGCTGTTTCACGGTCGAGCGTGCTGGGGTTAAGGTCGCCGTACTTGATGGCCGGTGCCGAGGTGTTGAACCACTCCACCACCGGCCGCTCGCCGAAGTAGGGCAGCAGGGTTTCCCGGGTCCAAACCTGGCTGAACAGGTTGAGCACCTTGACTTCCATACCGTTGGAGCGCAGCAACTGCTTTTGCAGCTCATTGGTGGCACAGCCGGGTTTTTCAAAAAAAACGATACACGACATGATGACCTCCTTAGCGCGCCTGGATTTCGCGCATCGCTTCAAGCATGCGTTCCGGCGGTATGCCCGTCAGGGACCCGGGCGGATTGGCCTCGCTGCCGTCTGCGAGCAGGATCGCACCTTCTATCGGGCAGATACTCGCGCATTGCTGCTCGCTGAAGTGGCCCTCGCATTCGGTGCATTTGCGGGCATCGATCAGGAACTGCGTCGGTGCCGAGTTGATCGCTTCGCTTGGACAAACGTCAATGCAAGCCCAACAACTGACACATGACTCGACTATTTTCAGCGCCATGTTCCACCTCCTCGTATCACGTGACGTTCTCAGGGGGGATCAGGCTTTGGCCTGCAGCACCGAGGCCTGAGTATCCAACCGCCCGCTGCTGATCAGTTCCTGGTAGACCGCCAGCACCGCCTCTTCGATAGGTTCCATGGCGTGTTCGCCGTTGGGCTGGATACCCGCTGCTTCCAGCGCACTCCAGGGTTCGAAACCGATCTTCGAACACAGCACTGCTTCGCAGCCCCTCAAGGCTCGCAGGCTGCCGATCAGGGCGCTTTCCTTTTCGCCGCAGCTGTCGTCGCCGATGCAGTACTGCTCGACCTTGCGATGACCGATGAATCGCACTCCGCCAGCCGATGCTTCATAGACCAGAAACTCCCGGGCATGGCCGAAGTGTTGATTGATCAGGCCCGCGCCGCTGGTGGCCACGGCCATCAGTACCGGGCGATATTGGCGGGTGGCGACAGTAGGCACCGACATGGCCGCAAGGCGGGCCTTCTTGCTGGCTTTCTCGTCCAGCTCTTCGATGATTGCCGCGTGGATGGCGGCGCGCTTGACCATGGCCGCTTCATAATCAATGTCCATTTCCTCGATCTTGTCGAGAGTGAACTCGTCACCGCGGTCCTCGCCCAGCAGCCCCACGGCATCGGCCCGGCATTGGCGGCAGTGGCGCATCATGTTCATATCGCCGACACAGGCATCTTGCAGGTCCTGCAACTCTTCAGGCTCTGGGCCGCGCTGGCCCATGATGCCGAAGAAGGTGCCGTGCTCGGCTTCGGAGATCAGCGGCATGACGTTATGCAGGAAAGCGCCCTTGGCCTTGATCACGCGGCTGACTTCCTTGAGGTGTTCGTCGTTGACGCCAGGGATCAGCACCGAGTTGACCTTGACCAAAATCCCCCGCGCCACCAGCATTTCCAGGCCTTTTTGTTGTTGCTCGATGAGAATCTTCGCGGCTTTCTTGCCGCGGATGCGCTTGTTGTTCCAGAAGATCCACGGATAGATCCGCGCGCCGACTTCCGGGTCTACGCAGTTGATGGTGATGGTCACATGGTCGATGTTGTACTGGGCCAGTTCGTCCACCAGTTCTGGCAGGGCCAGGCCATTGGTGGAGACGCAAAGTTTGATGTCTGGCGCCTGTTCGCTGAGCAGGCGGAAGGTCTCGAAAGTGCGCTGCGGGTTGGCCAGCGGGTCGCCCGGCCCGGCGATGCCGAGCACGGTCATCTGTGGAATGGTCGCGGCCACGGCCTTGACCTTTTTCACCGCCTGTATCGGGTCGAGTACTTCTGAAACCACTCCCGGCCGCGACTCGTTGGCGCAGTCGTACTTGCGGTTGCAGTAGTGGCACTGGATGTTGCAGGCCGGCGCCACCGCCACGTGCATGCGGGCGAAATAATGGTGAGCTTCTTCGGAGTAACACGGATGATTCTGCACCTTCTGACGGATGCTGTCCGGCAGATGCGAGAGCTGATCGTCCGTGCTGCCGCAGGAACCCGAGGTGCATCCGGTCGCGGCAGGATGTTCGTTGTTGTCTTGCCCAAGTACGCTGAGTTCCATGCTGATTCTCCGGATAGGCGCCTTTGTCTAAAGAGGTATCAGCAAGTGTCGTGCCTGTTTTTCAATGCTTTGATTTAAAATAATATTTCATGGATTTTTAAATGCTGTTTGTCCGGCATCCCACAATGTCGCGGGGCTAATGAGTGGGGCGTGTCGCACAACTGACAAGCCCCGTTATGCCTCGGGGGTTCTGCCTTTGAGCCGATAGACCTTGTACTGGACCGGTGCTGCTTCGCTGTCCAAAACGTCCGGGTGCGTTTCGTACAGGCTTTCGACATGGGCCAGTTCGATCTCGAAATCTGCGGCGTAAAGCGCGCTGAGCTCCCGGTCGATGCCCATGGCCTGTTGCCGGCTGTCTGCGGCATCAGCGTCTTCCACGGTCAGCAGGAACACATTGGCGGTGTTCGGGACGATCCGCCGCAACTGCGCGATGTACTCGGCGCGAATGCTGGGGGGCAGGGCAGTCAGGGAGGCTCGGTCGTAGACCGTATCGATGTGCCCCAGGTCGCTAGGCCTGAGGGCGAAGTAATCGCCGCACAAGATGCTGATCCGACCGGCTTGCCACAGGGTGAAATGCTCGGTTTGGCAGCGTGTCGGATGCAGATGGTTTTCGTTGAAAAAAGCCCGCACCGCTAAAGGGCTCAGTTCGATGCCGATGACCTCATGACCGCGCTTGGCGAGCCAGAGCATGTCCAGGCTTTTGCCGCACAAGGGCACGAAGACCCGATTGTCAGTGGTCAGTCCCAGCGCCGGCCAGAACCGTGCCAGCAGTGGGTTGACGACGTGTTGATGGAACGCAATGCGATGTTCGCGCCACAGTTGCAGCCACAGGATGTTGTCGGTATCGGTCATGAGATTGCTTCCTTGTCCAATGGACCGGCAAGCTCAGAGGCAACGGCCTCATAATTTGCGCATGTGAATGTTGAGGGTCTGGATTCGATAGGCGATCTGCCGCGGCGTCATGCCCAGCAGGCGAGCGGCCTTGGCTTGTACCCAGCCGGCCTGTTCCAGCGCGGCGACCACCCGTTCCCGGTCGTCCATGGAGTCGTCACTCAGGTCGATGTCCGGCAGCGGAGTCAGGGGTTGGGTGTCATTGTCCAGGCCGGTCAGGGAAATCACGTCGCGAGTGATGGTGCCGTCTTCGCTCATGATCGATGAGCGCTCCAGGCAGTTCTCCAGTTCTCGCACGTTGCCCGGCCAGCGGTAGCTGATCAGCAGGCGTATGGCGCTGTCGGTGAGCGTCAGCTTGCGCCCTTGTTGCCGGGCGATCTTGGCGATCAGGAACTCAGCCAGCTCCGGCAGGTCGGCAATACGCTCGCGCAGCGGCGGCACACGGATGGCCATGACGTTGAGACGGTAGTAAAGATCTTCGCGAAACTTGCCTTTTTCCACCTCGTTTTCCAGGTCGCGGTTGGTCGCGGTGACGATGCGCACGTTGACCCGTACAGTCTGGCTACCGCCTACGCGCTCCAGTTCGCCTTCCTGCAAAACGCGCAGCAGTTTGGCTTGGAACATCGGCGAGATTTCCCCGATTTCATCGAGGAACAGCGTACCGCCGTCGGCCTGTTCGAAGCGTCCCTTGCGCTGCTTCACCGCCCCAGTGAACGCGCCTTTCTCGTGGCCGAACAGCTCCGATTCCAGCAGTGATTCGGGCAGTGCCGCGCAGTTGAGTTTGACCAGTGGGTGGTGCGCGCGGGGCGAATTGTAGTGAATGGCGCTGGCGATCAATTCTTTACCGGTGCCTGATTCGCCAAGAATCAATACTGTGCTGTCCCATTTGGCGACTCGCCGGACCTGGTCGAATATGCGGCGCATGATTGCGGTATGGCCCACCACCATGTTCTCGAAGCCATATTTGGCGCGCACTTCCCGGCGCAGTTCATCGCGCTCGTTCTTGACCTGCCGGCCATCCTCCTGATTCACCACTAGGCGTACCGATTGTGAAAGCAGGCAGGCGATGATCTCCATGAAGCGAGTGCGGTCGGCCATCAGGCTGTCGGCGCGGCTGTCCGGTTGCGCGGCGAGCACGCCGATGGTGCTGCCGTCCTGGGATTTAATCGGCACGGCAATGAACGGCATCTCCAGATCGTACAGGGCCAGCCGGTCGAGAAAGCGCGGTTCCGAGGAGATGCGGCCTAGCACCACACTGCTGCCGTTCTTGACAATGTTGCCGAGTACACCTTCGCCAATCCGGTAACGCACGCTTTCGCTGGCATGCATCACGGTTTCGGCGTCGCTGTGGATGGCGCCGATTTGCAGCGTGCCTTGGGCCGGGTCGCAGATGGAAACCAGGCCGTGCAGCAGGCCCAGGTCGTTGTGCATGATCGCCAGGATCTGAGTCAGCACCACCTCGATCTGTTGTTCGCGGTACAGAATCCGGGCGATGCCCGAAAGGGCTTGCAGCTGGCCGTCGTAGAGCTCCAGCCGCGTCGGCAGGACAGGACGTTGGGCGAGGTGGGTATTCATCGGCAAGGCCTCCTGGTCAACGAGCTATCGAGAAGGGCAGTTCAACCACGACCCGGCAGCCTTGCTGGTAGCTGCTGTCGATATGCACCATGCCAGCATGCTCATTGACGATTTCCTGCACCATGGCCAGGCCCATGCCGCGTCCGGCCTTGTGCGGCGGCTTGGTACTGAAGAACGGCTGGAAGACCTTGAACATCAACTCCGGCGCAATACCGGGGCCGCTGTCGTTGATTTCCAGGCGTACCACCTGCTGGTTCTCTACCCGGGTCCTGATCAGCAATTCGCGGCTGCAATGGTTCTGGCTCATGGCATCTATGGCGTTGTCCACCAAGTGCTTGATCATGCTGCGCAGGCTACTTTCACCCCCCATCACCCATGGCAGGCGCAGGGCGGGCTGCCAGTCGACGACGATGCCCTGGGCCAGTAGCCGGTCGGTGCACAGGGTGATGACTTCCCGGATCAGTTGATTGATGTTCACCGGCATCTTGCTGTCGGCCACCCGCACCGGGATCGAACCAACCAGGCTTTCCAGCGCCTCCATGCCCGCCGCGCTGGCTTCGAGCATCGCCTTGAGCACTGCGTCGTTCTTGCCTTCGTCACCCAGCCGTCGCTCGAGCATGTGCGCCGCTGCGGCAATCAGATTGACCGGCCCTTGAAGGCGATGGATCGCGCCATTGAAGGTTTCGCGCATGCCGTCCAACAATTCTTCTTCGGCCATCAACGCTTTCAGGGCGTTGAGATGGGAGTCCTGTTGTTTTTGGCGCAGTTCGGAGATGTCGTTGAGAGTCAGCAGTAGGTGGCGTTCCTCACCGGGGGCGAAAAACACGTCGGCTCGCTCGTCCTCAATGCACACGGCCGTGCCATGGCAGGACAACCAGCGCGGCGAGCGTGCGCCCAGGTCAAAAGAGATTTCCTTGCCCGCGAAGTTCTTGCCGTGTTTTTCCAATCCTTCGAAAGGTTCCGGCAGGTTGTCGCGCAGCAAGGCCACGAGGTTTTCCGGCGAGCCGTCGCTGGTGAGATCCCGGGCCAGGCGGCTGAAGCTCGGATTGAACAACAGTACCCGATGCTGATGATTGAGCACCGCGATGGCTGCCGGGGCGGAATTGACTACCGCATCGATCAACAGCCGTTGGTTGCTGACCCGTTGTTCGAGTTCGTGCAGGTCGCTGGTGTCGCGATGCATGCCCAAGTAGTAGATGGTCTCGCCATCCTGGTCCAGCACTGGCGCCACGGTCAGCTCGGCCAGGTAGAGATGATCGTCCTTGCGGCGGTTGATCAGCACGCCGGACCAGGATTTTTTCTGCGCCAGCCGACTCCACAGCGCCTGATAGACCAGCTTGGGCGTGGTGCCGTTGGACAGCAGCGATTCATTTTTGCCGATGATGTCGCTGGCGCTGTAGCCGGTGATGCTAGTGAATGCTCTGTTGGCATAAAGGATGTTCGCCCGCAGGTCGGTGATCGAGATCGCGATAGGCGCATGTTCCACGGCTTGCTGGAACACTTGCGGCGTCAGGCCGGCGGGAGCGGTGTTGTCAGGCGGAAGCGAGTTATCAGGTGTCAATTTGGCTTGGGTCATGCGCTCAACCTCATCAATATGCCTGGATGCAGGGACGCGACCTGCGCTTATCAATGCCGGGGTCAGCGTCTGAAGCAACGTCACCTGGCTAGTCTGCAAGCACTGTGCCGTGCATTAAAATCTAGATTTATCAATGGATTGGTTGTGGTTGTGGAGCAGGCGCACAGCTTTGATGGACTTTGTGTAGGGCCTTTTGTCCGAAAGCCCACAGAGGCGTTGCCTTAGTCGAACTCTTCTGTCGCAAAACCTACATGCAGCCAATTTTTATCTACATCTATGAGCGTTTTTTCTGAGTGTCTATTGATCCAGGTCAGTCAGAGGTGGCCTTTTCCCTGAAAAAACGCGCCAGTCGATCCATGGCATATTTGATGCAAAACCCCCCTTCGCAAACCCGAGCCGATATGGCGCCTGGACAGTGATTCGCGAAGAGATGGGTAAGTGTCATGGACTATTTGCTGTTTCTTATCAGCACCGTGCTGGTCAACAACGTGGTATTGGTGCGGTTCCTGGGCCTGTGTCCGTTCATGGGCGTGTCCGGCAAGCTGGAATCTTCCCTGGGGATGGGGGTGGCGACGACGATCGTTATCACCCTGGGCAGCGTTTCCAGCTGGATGGTCGAACACTGGGTGCTGCACCCACTGGGGATCGGCTTTCTGCGGATCCTGGCCTATATCGTGATCATTGCCGCGGTGGTTCAACTGATCGAACTGGCTGTGCGCAAGACCAGCCCCAAACTGTATCGCTCCCTGGGCATCTATCTGCCGCTGATCACCACCAACTGCGCGGTGCTCGGCGTACCTCTCATCAGTGTGCGTGAAGGCCACTCTTTGCTGCAGGCCGGGCTGTTCGGCTTCGGCTCGTCGCTGGGTTTCTCCCTGATCATGATTATTTTTGCCGGCCTGCGTGAGCGCATGACGGTTTCGAACATTCCTGCTGCCTTCAGCGGTCCGCCGATTGCCTTTGTCACTGCGGGCATGTTGGCGCTGATTTTTATGGGGTTTGGCGGGTTGATCTGATCACTACGACCGGCAGTGGTCGGTGAGGAGGGCATATGGTTGCAATCTTGGTGTTCGCGTTGATCGGCCTGCTGCTGGGGGGAGGGCTGGGTGTTGCGGCGAGGATCTTTGCGGTGGGTGATGAGAATCCGCTGCTCAAGGAGGTGCAAGACTTGATGCCGGGCAGCCAATGCGGCCAGTGCGGTTTTCCCGGCTGTAGCGCAGCGGCTGTTGCGCTGGTGGAAGGGCGCTCGCCGGTCACTTGCTGTCCGCCGGGCGGCATGGCTCTGGCCGGACAATTGGCCGAGTTGCTGGGCGTGCCCCTTGATGGAGAGATGAGTGCGCCGTTGATAGCCAGCATCGATAAGGCCCAATGCACTGGCTGCACCCGCTGCTACAAAGTCTGTCCGACCGACGCCATCGTCGGCGCCAATGGGCAGATCCACAGTGTCCTGCAGAGCGCCTGCACCGGCTGCGGCAAATGCCAACAGGCTTGCCCGGAAAATTGCGTTTCCTTGAGTCCGCAAAATGTCTCTCTGGACACCTGGCACTGGGCCAAGCCCCAGCTTGCCTGAGTCGACTGACGGAGTTAGCTATGTTCAATTTCGCTCGTGTACGCGGCGGTATTCACCCCATGTCCAACAAGGCGCATTCGGCCTTGCTACCCATCGGCAGCGTACCGCTGTCGCCCCGTCTGTCCTTGCCGTTGCGCCAGCATGCGGGGACCGAGGGGCTGCCGTTGGTCAAGGTCGGTGACTACGTGCTCAAGGGGCAACTGCTGGCCCGTTCACCGTCTGAGCTGTCGGCGCCCGTGCACGCGCCCAGTTCGGGGAAGATCTTGCGTATCGGTTCTATTCTGGCCCCGCATCCTTCGGGCCTGGAAACCAACGGCATCGTGCTGGAGTGTGACGGCCAGGACCGCTGGATCGACCTGGACGTCTCGGCCAATCCCTTTGACGAAGATCCGTTGGTGCTGGCTGACAGAGTCGCGGCGGCCGGCATCGTCGGGTTGGGTGGGGCAATTTTTCCGGCGGCGGTGAAGCTCAAGCAGGGCACCCGGCACGAGATCAAGACGGTGCTGGTCAATGGCAGCGAGTGCGAGCCGTACCTGACCACCGACGATCGCCTGATGCGTGAACGGGCTGTCGATATCGTCGACGGCGCGCGGTTGATCCAGCACATCCTGCGCGCCTATAGCATCGTGATCGCCATTGAAGACAACAAGCCTGAGGCATTAGCGGCGATGTACCTGGCCAGCGCGCCTTATGGCTCCATCGAAGTGGTTCCGGTGCCAGCGCGCTATCCCATGGGATCGGCCAAGCAATTGATCCAGGAAATCACCGGTCGCGAAGTGCCGGCAGGCGGACGCAGCACCCAAGTCGGCGTCTTGGTGCACAACGTCGGCACGGTCTATGCGATCCAGCAGGCGCTACGTTTCGGTCGACCTTTGATCTCAAGGGTTCTGACCGTGGCCGGTGGTTGTATCGCCACCGCGCAGAATCTCGAAGTGCCCATTGGCACCCCGGTACAGGCGCTGATCGACGCCTGTGGCGGTCTGACCCAGGATCCCCGGCGTCTGTTGCTCGGCGGTCCGATGATGGGGGTGGTTTTGCCGTCGACCCAGGTCCCCGTCATCAAGGGCGCGACGGGAGTGCTGGCGCTGACCAGCAGCGAAGTCCCGCGCAGCGAAGCCTCGCCGTGCATCCGTTGTTCGCGCTGCATGGATGCTTGCCCGATGGGCCTGATGCCCATGGAGATGGTCGCCCATACCCGCAACGACGATTTCGACACCGCCAGCCAATATGGGCTGCGCGACTGCATCCTCTGCGGATGCTGCTCCTACGTCTGTCCGTCGCACATCCCGTTGGTGCAGTTCTTCCAATACGGCATGGGGCAACAGGACGAACGCCGCGAGGCAATGCGCAAAAGCGATTACATCAAGCAGGCTACCGAAGCCCGCGCCCTGCGCACGGCCAGTGAAGAGGCCGAGCGCAAAGCGGCGAAAGCGGCCAAGGCCAATCGCAACAAAACCGTCCAGAGCAATGAAGAGGTTCTGCCATGAGTAATCCCGCCGCAGGACCTTTCGCCCATGATCGTTCGTCGGTCAACCGCATTATGTTTCACGTTTGCCTGGCGTTGTTACCGACCACGGTGTTCGGTTGCTATCTGTTCGGCTGGCCGGCCATCAACCTGTTTGTGCTGACTTGCCTCAGCGCGGTTGTGGTGGAAGCCGCCTGCCTGTATTTACTCAAGCAACCCATGACCCGTTTGTGGGATGGCTCTGCACTGCTTACTGGCTGGCTGTTGGCGCTGTGCCTACCACCGTGGGCGCCGTGGTGGATAGGCGCCGGTGGCAGCCTGTTCGCCATCGGCCTGGGCAAGCAGGTCTACGGCGGCATCGGCCAGAACCTGTTCAACCCGGCGATGCTGGCCCGAGTGGCGTTGCTGATTTCGTTTCCGTTGCAGATGACTCATTGGGTATTGCCACATCCGCTATTGATCTCGGGCTCGCCGGACTTGCTCGAAGGCCTGCGGATCACCTTCATCGGCATGCCGCAAACCGATGGTTTTTCCAGTGCCACGGCCTTGGGCAATCTCAAGACCCAGATGACCCTGCACCACACCGTCAGTGAAATCCTCGACCAGGACTTCTCGCCGTTGTCGGCATTTCTCGGTCATAGCGGCGGCAGCCTGGGGGAAACCTCGGAACTGCTGCTGATCCTGGGCGCAGCCTGGCTGATGGCGCTGCGCATCATTCACTGGGAGATCCCCCTGACCATGTTGCTCAGCGTGGCGCTGCTGGCTGCCCTGGCTCAGCAGATTGACCCGTTGCGTTACCCCGGAGCGCTGTATCACCTGACCTCTGGCGGCTTGATGATGGGCGCGTTGTTTATCGCCACCGATCCGGTTACGTCACCGGTGGGGCGCAAGGGGCGGTTGATTTTTGGCACCGGGAGCGGCGTTCTGATTTATGTGATTCGCACCTGGGGCAACTTCCCCGAAGCGGTGGCCTTCGCTGTGCTGTTCATGAACGCCCTGACACCCCTGATCGACCGCTACTGCCGTCCGCGTGCCTACGGTCGTAACGTGCGTGGCAAGCCTCTGGCTGTTGCCAATTGGACCCGACAAGTCAAAGAGGTGGACAAGGTATGAGTGCCGAACAGATTGAATCGACCCCTCCATCCCCCACGCGACTGGAGCGGTGGCGTACGCAGCTGGCCTATCAAGGGGTTTCCCTGGCAGTGGTCTGCGCCCTGGTGGCCTTGGCCTTGCTGATCACCGATGTCTCAACCCGGAATTCCATCACCGGTGAACAGTTGGAAGACCGTCTGGCCGTACTGCGTCAGGTACTGCCCGCTGATCTCTATGACAACAACCCACTGGGCGATGCCTTTCATGTGACTGATGAGGTGCTGGGCGATGTGGAGGTGTTCCCGGCGCGGCTCAAGGGCGAGTTGACCGCCGTGGCCCTGAGCGTCAATACCATCGGTTACGGTGGGCCGATCGTGCAGTTGATCGCGATTGCCAGCGACGGTCGGATCCTCGGCGTGCGGGTTCTGACGCACAAGGAAACCCCCGGTCTGGCCGATCGCATCGACGTCGCCAAAAGCGACTGGATCACGCGTTTCGACGGCCTGTCCTTGAGTAATACCCCACTCAAGGCTTGGGCGGTGAAGAAAGATGGTGGGCAGTTCGATCAGTTCAGCGGCGCCACCATCACCCCCCGGGCGGTGGTCAAGGGAATTCTTCAGGCGCTGAAGTTCCAGCAGCGCCATCTGGAGCGCCTCAAGCAAACCTCTGTCGAACCCCCCAAGGAGTCCTGATCATGAGTCATTGTTCACCCGATGCCACCGCCAGCGGCAGCAGCACTGCTGTCGAGCACAAGTCGGTCTGGCGTTTCTTTACCGCTGCGCTGTGGGAATACAACGTCACGCTGGTGCAACTCCTCGCCTTGTGTCCGACCCTGGCCGTCACCTCCACGGCCACCAATGGCCTGGGCATGGGACTTGCCACCACGGCGGTGCTGGTGTGTACCAACGTGATCATTTCGATGATGCGCAACACCATTTCCCCGCAAGTGCGTAATCCACTGATGATCGGGATCATCGCCGGGGTGGTGACCATCATCGACATGGCCATGAACGCCTGGATGCATGAACTGTACAAAGTACTGGGGCTGTTTATCGCGCTGATTGTCACCAACTGCGCGATCCTCGGTCGCGCCGAATCGTTCTCCCTCAAACACTCGATATTTCCATCATTCCTAGACGGGGCGGGCATCGGCCTCGGCTTCACCTGGTTCTTGACGGTGATCGGCGGGATCCGAGAAGTCATCGGCAGCGGCACGTTGTTCTCCCAGGCCTCGCTGTTGC
Source organism: Pseudomonas sp. LBUM1664 (assembly GCF_059695895.1). Taxonomy (NCBI): domain Bacteria; kingdom Pseudomonadati; phylum Pseudomonadota; class Gammaproteobacteria; order Pseudomonadales; family Pseudomonadaceae; genus Pseudomonas; species Pseudomonas sp. LBUM1664. The sequence goes on from NZ_CP166791.1 coordinate 2,513,832, forward strand.
TGGGCCCACATTTCAAATGGCTGGAGATGACCATCATCCCGGATTACCAGGGCATCCTGGTGGTGGTCCTGCCGCCAGGGGCGTTCATCGTGCTTGGCTTTTTACTGGCCGCCAAACGCGTCTTCGATCAAAAACGCGCCCAGCGGCGGATCATCACCCATGGTGAATTGATCGTCCTGCGATGAGTCATTCACCGAGGAGAAAACCATGAAAGTCGATGTGGTGTATGCCGTGCCCTCGCCACCGTTGTTGCTCACTTGCCAGGTCAACGACGACGCCACAGTGGCGCAGGTCATCGAACAGTCCGGGGTGCTGTGCTGTTGCCCGGAGATCAACCTGGATGCGCAAAAGGTCGGAGTGTTCGGCAAATTCGTGAAGCTCGACAGCCCCCTCAAGGAGGGGGATCGGGTGGAGATCTACCAGCGCATTACCCGGGTGCTGGACGAAGACGATGAGGATGACGACGAAGAGTGACAGTGCGCGCCCGGGGCCAAACCATCGGGCGTTCAACTGTTTGCACCCAGCCCCAGGAGGTCTGAAATGAATGCAACCGTGAACATGAACCGTGAAACCGCTTTACGCATAGCCCTGGCGGCCCGGGCCATGCCCGGCGTCAGTGTCGCACGCTTGCTCGATGTGCTGCATCAGCGGGTGCCCGGTGAGCTCACCGAAACCAGTTTGCAGACGGTGACGGTGACCGACATCAAGACCGGGTTGGCTAATCTGGAGGGTGAGGAGGACGGCGAGGATATCGGCATCGAGATGCCGGGCATCAAGGAGGCGGTGCGCATTCTCTGGGGGGAGGGTGATAGCCAGCATTTGCCGGTGGCGACGCCGCTTGAGGTGATACCCGAGCATTCGATTCGTGTGGCCATCGCTTCCAACAACGGCGAGCGGCTCGACGGCCATTTTGGTTCTTGCCTGCGCTTTCTGATTTATCAGGTCAGTACCGACAGCTTCCAGTTGGTGGATGTTCGTTCGACACTCGACGCCGAGTTCGCCGAAGACCGCAACAAGTGGCGCACGGAGCTGATCCAGGATTGCCAGGTGCTTTACGTGGTGTCTATCGGCGGCCCGGCAGCGGCCAAGGTGATCAAGTTCGGGCTATATCCGATCAAGAAAAACGAAGGCGCTACGGCGGCCGACATTCTCGCCCAACTGCAACAGGTCATGCGTCAGTCGCCGCCACCCTGGCTGGCCAAGTTGCTCGGTGCCAGTGCTGAACAACGGGTGCGCTTCGAGCGTTCGCAAGAGGCTACCTGAGCGATAGCCTGTTGCCGGAGCCTGCGCTGCGGTCTGGCTAGATCGCGCCGCGGGCTTCTCGTTGATGAGTGACCACGTGGGACAGGGCATTTTCATAACTCAAGGTATCGAGTCGGGGCGCGAACCCCAGCAGCGCCTGGTACATGACCCATACTTTCTCCTCGATGCTGCGGCCCTTGAAGTCGTCTTTGTCCAGTTTCAGGTCATCCATCAAGGTGTTCCAGACCGCGCCGCCATCGTGGGGCAGCAGGGTGATATTCATGCCGTCGAGATTGACCTTGAGCGCCTTGTCGAGGTTCTCTACGTAGAACATCACCGCCGCTTGGGGGGACAGATCGGCCTGGTAGCGTTCGATGAACATCGGCAGGTCGCTCAGTTCCACCAGGGCTCCCGTGACCATCTCCAGTTTGTCGGCGCGGGTCAGCAGGATCGCCTGCTTGATTACGGTTTTCGGCGGATGGCGGCGGCCGGCGTTGTCCGCCACATCACCCTCTTCGAGCACCAGGTCTCCCCGATAGGCGAAGGTGTCCGGCGTCGAAGTTGCGCCCAGCACACTGAGATTGCACAGCAGGTTCTTGGATTCGTAGTTTTTCAGCAGCATGGTTTTTCTCTCTTGGGTCAAGCTAAGGGATGGGAGGCGCGGTGAGCGCTCAGGCGGTTTCGATGAGCGGACTCATGGCCGAGGTGAACAACTCGCTCCAGTCGGCCTCTATCAACTGCAATTGCTTGCGCTCGCAGAGCTTGCGTTCTTTTGGGGTAGGGTCAGCGATCAGTACCCAGCCGGCGTCCGGTGCGGCGTCATGGATCATGTCGCTCATGACCATGCGTTCGGTGTCATGGTTGAAGCGCATGCCCAGAAACAGATAGCGCTTGTTGCGACGTTGCAGCTTGATCCAGGGCGGAATGGCGAAGCCGCCCATCAGCTCAGTGATGTAGTCGACGAAATCGGCATCGCTGGCCACGTAGTTCGGCTTGGGTAACGGTGTGCCCAGTGGTTTGAACAACACCGGCAGGTCGGTATCGACCTCACTTAGGTCGGTGGGGCGGTAATGTTCGCCGTCGAACTCAAAGAGGTCGAAGCGATAAGGTGTAGCAGCGATGCGTGCGGCGCCGACGATCAATGTATGCGGACGGTCGACATAAGCCAGTTGCAGTTGGGTATCGCGATTGCTGTCGATTACATAACGCAGGTTCAGACTGGCGAGCCAGCGATGCACTGGCGATGGCGTCCAGTTGTCGCCGCTGTAGGTTTGTGTCAGGAAACGCTCAATGAAACTACGGCCTTTCTTATTCTCCATGTGCATGGCCGCCCGGGAAAACTCATACATCAAGCGCGGTGCCATGGCTTGGCCTGCGGTCATGGCCAGGATCAGGCTGTCGCTGTCGGCCGGGATCGGCTGCCCGGAGACTCGATCCACTACGCCGTGCAGCACGCCCGGACCCAGATAGGGAGCCAGGGTACCGCTGCCGAGATCGGCAACGATATCTTTTATAACGCCATTGTTCATGATGATTACCCGCTGTAGGTGTGCAGACATTCGAGCAGGCACCTCGCAATATGCGCACCACATGCAAGTACACGGGCAACTGTTTGATATGGCGAATAATGCTGTCCGATCAGCACCGCCAAGCGCTGTTGCGTTCAAGACAAATTGTCGTCATTGCCACACTTTCAGCCACCCGGGAAAGTTGTCGCGTCGGCGCATTAATACTTTGTTGGATTGTTGCCATTGCGACCTACAGGGGCGGTGTTTTGTTATGTATGCCACGGTTCCATGAGCTTTTATTTAGATCATAAATTCTTTAAAAAACAATCCATTAAGTTTGTCTTCAGTGACTGGCACAAACACTGCACTTGTCCATTTTGCGCAGGCTTGTTCGTGCCTACAGCCCACAGTCATGTGGAAACGAAACCTGAGGATTTAATTATGGCAATGCGTCAATGCGCTATTTACGGCAAGGGTGGGATCGGGAAGTCCACGACGACCCAGAATCTCGTGGCTGCCATGGCCGAAAGCGGCAAGAAAGTGATGATTGTCGGCTGTGACCCGAAAGCCGACTCCACTCGCTTGATTCTCCATTCCAAGGCCCAGAACACCATCATGGAGATGGCGGCCGAAGCGGGCACCGTGGAAGACCTGGAGCTTGAAGATGTGCTCAAGGTCGGCTACCTGGGCATCAAGTGTGTCGAGTCGGGCGGGCCTGAGCCAGGCGTCGGTTGTGCCGGTCGCGGTGTGATTACGGCGATCAACTTCCTTGAAGAGGAAGGCGCCTATGACGAGAACCTGGACTTCGTGTTCTACGACGTACTGGGTGACGTTGTGTGCGGTGGTTTCGCAATGCCGATCCGCGAGAACAAGGCTCAGGAAATCTACATCGTCTGCTCCGGCGAAATGATGGCGATGTATGCGGCCAACAACATCTCCAAAGGCATCGTGAAGTACGCCAACTCTGGCAGCGTTCGCCTGGCGGGCTTGATTTGCAACAGCCGTGAGACCGATCGCGAGGACGAATTGATCATCGCCCTGGCCGAGAAGCTGGGCACCCAGATGATTCACTTCGTGCCTCGTGACAACGTCGTGCAACGCGCTGAAATCCGCCGCATGACCGTTATCGAGTACGACCCGAAGGCCAAACAGGCCGACGAATACCGTTCGTTGGCCAACAAGATCGTCAACAACAAGAAGATGGTCATTCCAACCCCGATCACCATGGACGAGCTTGAGGCATTGTTGATGGAGTTCGGGATCATGGATGAAGAGGACGTCAGCATTATCGGCAAAACCGCGGTCGACGAAATCGTTGCCTGATAGCTCTGCTTAGGAACCCTTGGTCTGATGCCAGCCACGCCTGGCAGGCCGTGAGGGTTCATCGGACGGGGCAGGGCAGATGGGCCCTGCCGGAGGTTCGCATGGCGTATTGCGCCGTGCGGGCCCTCCGTTACCCGCATATGAACGCAAGGCAAGAGGAGGTCATACCATGTCTGGTATGTCACGCGAAGAGGTTGAATCCCTCATCCAGGAAGTCCTGGAGGTTTACCCCGAAAAGGCTCGTAAGGACCGCGCCAAACACCTGGTGCCTAACGACCCGACGGTCGAACAATCCAAAAAATGCCTGACCTCGAACAAGAAATCCCTGCCAGGGTTGATGAGCATCCGCGGTTGCGCCTACGCCGGCTCCAAAGGGGTGGTCTGGGGGCCGGTCAAGGACATGATTCATATTTCCCACGGCCCGGTGGGCTGCGGCCAATATTCCCGTGCCGGTCGGCGCAATTACTACATCGGCACCACCGGTGTGAATGCCTTCGTCACCATGAACTTCACCTCTGACTTCCAGGAGAAGGACATCGTGTTCGGCGGCGACAAGAAGCTGGCCACTTTGATTGACGAAATTGAGACGCTGTTCCCGCTCAATCAGGGTATTTCGGTACAGTCCGAATGCCCCATCGGCTTGATCGGCGATGACATCGAAGCGGTGTCCAAGAAGAAGGCCGCCGAGTACGGAACTACCGTTGTTCCAGTGCGCTGCGAAGGTTTCCGGGGCGTCTCGCAATCGCTGGGGCACCACGTTGCCAACGACTCGATCCGTGACTGGGTGCTGGACAAACGCGACAACGACGACACCTTCCAGTCCACCCCGTATGACGTCTGCGTCCTGGGTGACTACAACATCGGCGGTGACGCCTGGTCGTCGCGGATCCTGCTGGAAGAAATGGGCCTGCGGGTCGTGGCCCAGTGGTCCGGTGATGGAACGTTGTCGGAAATGGAGTTGACCCCCAAGGTCAAACTCAACCTGCTGCATTGCTACCGCTCCATGAACTATATCTCCCGGCACATGGAGGAGAAATACGGCATTCCATGGTTGGAATACAACTTCTTCGGCCCGACTAAAACCATGGAGTCGTTGCGTGCCATCGCCGCGTTCTTCGATGACAGTATCAAGGCCAAGTGCGAAGAGGTGATCGCCAAGTACCAGCCCGAGTGGCAAGCGGTCATCGACCGTTTCCGTCCACGCCTGGAAGGCAAACGCGTGATGCTGTATGTCGGCGGCCTGCGTCCGCGCCACGTGATCGGGGCCTATGAGGACTTGGGCATGGAAGTGGTCGGTACCGGCTACGAGTTCGGTCATAGCGATGACTACGACCGCACCCTCAAGGAAATGGGCAACGCGACCCTGATCTACGACGATGTGACCGGCTACGAATTCGAAGAGTTTGTCAAACGCGTCAAGCCGGACCTGATCGGCGCCGGGATCAAGGAAAAGTACATCTTTCAGAAAATGGGCGTGCCGTTCCGGCAAATGCACTCCTGGGATTATTCGGGCCCTTACCACGGCTTTGATGGCTTCGCCATTTTCGCCAAGGATATGGACATGACCCTGAACAATCCGTGCTGGAAGAAAATCCACGCGCCATGGCACAAGTCCGCCGAAGCCGACGAGAAGATCGCCGCCAGCGCCTGATTGCCTGTTTGAGTATTCATCCGCTGCGGGGTTGCCCGCAGCCGATATCCGTGATCGCCGTCACAGATGAGTGAGGCGAAGGAGAGCGTCATGAGCCAGCAAGTCGACAATATCAAACCCAGCTACCCGCTGTTTCGCGAAGACGATTATCAGGACATGCTTGCCCGCAAGCGTGGGGATTTTGAAGAGGGTTACTCCCAGGCCAAAGTCGACGAGGTGTTCACCTGGACCACCAGCCTTGAATATCAGGAGCTGAACTTCAAGCGTGAAGCCCTGACCATCAACCCAGCCAAGGCTTGCCAGCCACTCGGTGCCGTGCTCTGCGCCTTGGGCTTCGAAAAGACCATGCCGTATGTGCACGGTTCCCAGGGGTGCGTGGCGTACTTCCGCTCGTACTTCAATCGTCACTTCAAGGAGCCGGTCTCCTGCGTTTCCGACTCCATGACTGAAGACGCCGCGGTATTCGGTGGCCAGCAGAACATGAAGGATGGTCTGCAAAACTGTCGCGAAACCTACAAGCCGGACATGATCGCCGTCTCTACCACCTGCATGGCCGAAGTCATCGGCGATGACCTCAACGCCTTCATCGGCAATGCCAGGCAGGGCGGTTTTCTACCGGACGATTATCCGGTGCCGTTTGCCCATACTCCAAGCTTCGTCGGCAGCCACATCACCGGCTGGGACAACATGTTCGAGGGGATCTTGCGCTACTTCACCCTCAACCACATGCAAGACAAGATTGTCGGCAGCAATCACAAGCTCAATATCGTGCCGGGCTTCGAAACCTATTTGGGCAACTTTCGGGTGATCAAGCGCATGCTCAAGGACATGGACGTGGAGTGCACGCTGCTTTCCGACCCGTCTGAGGTGCTCGATACCCCGGCCGACGGTACCTTTCGCATGTATTCGGGCGGCACCACCCAGGCTGAAATCAAGGACGCGCCCAACGCCTTCGACACCCTGCTGCTGCAGCCGCTGCAACTGGAAAAGACCCGCAAGTTCCTCGAAGGAACCTGGAACCACTCGGTGCCCAAGCTGAACATTCCCATGGGCCTGGACTGGACCGATGAGTTCCTGATGAAAGTCAGCGAAATCACCGGTCAGCCGATCCCGGAAAGTCTGGCTACCGAACGCGGTCGCCTGGTGGACATGATGACCGACTCCCATGCCTGGCTGCACGGTAAGCGCTTCGCGCTGTGGGGCGACCCGGATTACTTGCTGGGCATGGTCAAGTTCCTGCTGGAACTGGGTGCTGAGCCCATTCATATCCTGTGCAACAACAGCAACAAGCGCTGGAAAAAAGCCATGGACGCACTGCTGGCTTCTTCGCCGTACGGCAAGGGCTGCACCGTGTATGCCGGGAAGGATCTGTGGCACATGCGCTCGCTAGTGTTCACCGATAAACCGGATTTCATGATCGGCAACAGTTACGGCAAGTTCATCCAGCGCGACACGCTGCATAAAGGCAAGGCGTTCGAGGTGCCGTTGATTCGCATCGGTTTCCCGATCTTCGATCGCCATCACCTGCATCGCCAGACCACCCTGGGCTATGAAGGCGCCATGCAAATGCTGACCACGCTGGTCAACGCGGTGCTCGAACGCCTGGACGAAGAAACGCGTGTCATGCAGCTCACGGACTTCAACTACGACCTGATTCGCTGATTCTTGGTTATCGATGGCCGGGGCGGTTTAGCCCCGGTCATTCTTCTTCCCACGCCACCGGCGAGCTCTCGGGTTTGGCCGGTAGCGTCTCTCAGGTTTCATGGAGCAACGCATGCCGAGTGTCATGATCCGCCGTACCCCGCAAGGTCAGTTGACCCTTTATGTCGCCAAGAGGGATCTGGAGGAAATCGTGGTCGGCCTGGAACACGACAGTCCCGATTGCTGGGGCGGAAAAATCACCTTGGCAGACGGCACCGCCTATTATTTGGAGCCGCTGTCGACGCCGCCGCACCTGCCCATCACGTTGCGTGCCACACGTGCCAGCGAGGATTGAAGACATGTTGCCAGCCATGCATCGGTCTCGTTTACCCGAGCACTTGGCGTTGCGCATTGCCCTGGCGGCGCGTGAGCTGACGGGGGTCGATACGGCGCGGATGGTGCGGGCGTTGTTAGCCGTTACTGGCGAGCCATTGACCGATGCGCGATTGTGCCGGGTGCGCGTCTCGCGCCTGCGGGCCAGTCTGCTGAGCGTCTTGGGTGAGGACAGTGGGTCAACGCTACTACTGAGTGAGCGCCAGTTGCAGCGGGCGATCAGCCTGCTGCGCGGGCGAGGGGTGCAGATGCCAGACCCCGTGCTGCCAATCCCGCAGGCTTATCACGAAGGCGACCTGCCTGATTCGGTGCGTATCGCCTGCGCTTCGGAGCATGGCGAACGCCTGGATGCAGATTTTTCCGGCTGTACGCGTTTTCTTATCTATCAAGTCTCACCCATTGCCAGCCGCCTGATTGGCGTACGGACCCCGGAGCCGATCGCGCAAGAGCAACAGCGCCACGCCCGCCGTGCCGAACTGCTGGCGGATTGCGATCTGCTCTACACCCTGAGCATCGGTGGAGCGGCCAGTGCCCGAGTGATTCGTGCCGGCATGCATCCGATCAAGGTCCGCGAGCCGGTCGCTACACGCGAGGTCATCGAGAAACTGCAACGGGTACTGGCCCAAGGCGCTCCGCCCTGGCTTGCCAAGGCCATGGGCGCACGACCGGATCAGCGGGTTCGCTTGCGCAACGGCCACTGAACATCACTCGACCACCCTTCAGGAGATAGCCATGATCGATCAGTCGTTGTTGAACAGTGTCATCCTCGCCACCGAGAAAAGTGGCCTGGATGAGGCATTGATCGCCCGCCTGCGCGGAAATTATCCTGGCGTGCATTTCACGTATTGCAGCGACGACGACATCGCCGCCAATGCCCGTGCCGTGGCCGAGCGCGAGGCGTTCAACGTATATCTGGTCAACTCCAGCAGCCATTGCTCGGTATTGACCAACGATCCGGGCACTGCGTCGGGGATCGTCCTGGCCTACGTGACAGAGGCTTGAACGGCGCTATGGCAGACGATGAAAGCCAGAGCCTGATGCCCACCGGCGACTGTCGTGCGTGCTGTTTTCGTGACACGTTACTGGTCCAGGGGCAGTGCATACCTGCCGACATCTGTATCGCGGCCCATAGCGGGCGACAGATCGACCGCTTCTTGCGTAACAACCCCCAGCAGGCCGTCAATTATCTGGGCGACTCTTTTTGGGAGCGCCGGGCCATCGCCGTGCGTTATGCCCCTTTGGAATCTTTGGGACCCTTGATCCACGACCCTGACGAAGCCGTACGCCGCGCCGTGGCCTATCGGCTACCGCGGGAACAGTTGGTCGAGCTGATTCACGACCCGGATCGGGAAGTGCGTATCACCGTCGCCGACCGCTTGCCCCTGGACCAGCTCGAACGAATGGCCACCGACATCGATTACCTGGTTCGCGCCTACGTCGTGCAGCGCATAGCCCCTGGCCGTTTGTTCCGTTTCATGCGCGACGAAGACCGCCAGGTGCGCAAATTTGTCGCCCGCCGTCTGCCAGTGGAAAGCCTGGGCCTGATGAGCAACGACCCGGAACCGGAAGTACGCCGCCTGGTTGCTTCGCGTCTGGTCGGCGAAGACTTGCTGGACTTGCTTCACGATTGTGACTGGAGCGTGCGCCTGGCCGCTGTTGAAAACGCGCCACTCAGTGCCTTGCGTGACTTGGATGAGCAGGATCCTGAAGTTCAGGCGGCGATTGCCGAGCGCCTGTCTTGACGATGTATGGAGCAAAGCAGCGTGTTGCATACCCGACAACCGTCTGCTTTGCGACAAGCACTTAAGTAATAAAGAACTTTTAAAACAATGGCTTATTGATTGGTACAGGCTTTGCTCTCACGAATGGGTGGGCATGGGGCCCGGTGCGTGCGATGTGACAACCCTGAGGATAGGCGATGAAAGCCAAAGACATTTCCGAGTTGCTCAATGAGCCTGCTTGCGCCCATGACAAGAAGGAGAAATCCGGTTGTGCCAAATCCGCGCCGGGTGCGACCGATGGTGGCTGCGCCTTCGATGGCGCGCAGATCGCGTTGCTACCGATTGCCGACGTGGCGCATATCGTCCACGGGCCCATCGCCTGCGCCGGGAGCTCCTGGGATAACCGTGGCACGCGTTCCAGCGGGCCGCAGTTGTATCGTGTCGGCATGACCACGGATTTGAACGAGCAAGATGTGATTATGGGGCGCGGCGAAAAACGTCTGTTCCACGCCATAGGTCAGGTCGTGAAGAGCCATGCCCCGGCGGCAGTGTTCGTTTACAACACCTGCGTACCGGCACTGATTGGCGATGACGTGGATGCGGTGTGCAAGGCGGCCAGCGAACAGTTCAATACCCCGGTGGTGCCGGTGGATGCCGCCGGTTTTTACGGCACCAAGAACCTTGGCAACCGCATCGCCGGAGAAGCGATGGTCAAGTATGTGATCGGCACCCGTGAGCCCGACCCATTACCCGAGCAAAGCCAGCGAGACGGTGTTCGGGTGCATGATGTGAACTTGATTGGCGAATACAACATTGCTGGCGAGTTCTGGCATGTACTGCCGTTGCTCGATGAGTTGGGACTGCGGGTGTTGTGTACGCTGTCCGGTGATGCACGGTTTCGTGAAGTGCAGAGCATGCATGCGGCCGAAGTGAACATGATGGTCTGCTCCAAGGCCATGCTCAACGTCGCCCGAAAACTGCAGGAACGCTTCGGTACGCCGTGGTTCGAAGGCAGTTTCTACGGTATTACCGATACCTCACAATCCCTGCGCGATTTTGCCCGGCTGATCGGCGACGACGACCTCACCGCACGCACCGAAGCGCTGATCGAGCGCGAGGAAGCGAAGATTCACCGGGCGCTGGAGCCCTGGCGTGCACGACTTCAGGGCAAGCGGGTGTTGCTTTACACCGGAGGTGTGAAGTCCTGGTCGGTGGTTTCTGCCTTACAGGATCTGGGCATGAAAGTGGTGGCCACCGGCACCAAGAAATCCACCGAAGAAGACAAGGCGCGCATTCGCGAGCTGATGGGCGATGACGTGAAGATGCTCGAGGAGGGCAACCCCCGGGCCTTGTTGCGCACGGTAGAGGAGTACCGCGCCGACATCCTCATCGCGGGTGGCCGCAACATGTACACGGCACTCAAGGCGCGGATTCCGTTTCTGGATATCAACCAGGAGCGTGAATTCGGCTACGCCGGTTACATCGGCATGCTCGAACTGGTCCGCCAGCTCTGCCTGACCCTGGAAAGCCCGGTATGGGAATCGGTACGTCGTCCCGCGCCGTGGGCCGGGATACGCGAAAGTACCGTTGCGATGAGCGTCATCAGCGCCTGAGGAGATCACCATGACTGAGATCGTCAATCGCAACAAAGCCCTGGCCATCAGCCCGCTCAAGGCCAGTCAGACCATGGGCGCCGCGCTGGCCTTTCTCGGGATACAGGGCAGCATGCCATTGATGCACGGCGCTGCCGGTTGCACCGCGTTCGCCAAGGTGTTTTTCGTCCGGCATTTTCGCGAGCCGGTACCCTTGCAAACCACAGCCATGGACCAGGCTTCGTCGGTGATGGGCGCCGACGAAAATATCGTCCAGGCGCTGCAAACCATTTGCGAGAAACAGCACCCACGGCTTATCGGTCTGGTCAGCACCGGTCTGGCGGAAACTCAGGGTTGCGACCTGAACCGGGCGGTCCGTGAGTTTCGCCAGGCCTTCGATGAATTCAACGAGGTGGCCGTGGTGGCGGTCAATACCCCGGATTTCTCCGGTTGTTTCGAAAGCGGATTTGCGCTGGCAGTCAAGGCCATCATCGAAACCCTGATCCCTCACGATCACAGCCGCGTGGGCCAGCGGCCGCGCCAAGTCAACGTGCTGAGCTCAGCCAACCTGACACCCAGCGACCTGGAGTTCATCAGCGACAGCATCGAGAGCTTCGGCTTGCACGCCCTGTTGATTCCTGACGTGTCGGGCTCGCTGGATGGTCACCTGGACGCCGCTTCGTTCAACCCATTGACCACCGGCGGCCTGAGCGTGGATGAGCTGGCGAGCGCGTCCCAGAGCATCGCCACCCTGGTCGTAGGGGAAAGTCTGAACGGCGCCGCCGATGCGTTGCGGGCTTTGAGCAGCGTGCCCGATTACCGATTTGGCCTATTGCTGGGGTTGGACGCCGTGGACGCCTGGTTGATGGTGCTGGCCGATATCAGCGCCAATCCGGTTCCGGAACGCTGGCAGCGTCAACGGCGTCAGTTGCAGGATTGTATGCTCGATACCCATTTCATGCTCGGGGATGCCCGGGTGGCGATTGCTGCCGAACCTGATCTATTGCTGGGTTTCGATCGCCTGCTGCGCGGCATGGGCGCACACACGGTGAGCGCGGTGGTTCCCGCGCGTGCGCCGAGCCTGGCGAATTCACCGCTGGAGCGGATTCAGGTCGGCGATCTCCAAGACCTGGAGCACAGTGCCCGTGACGCGCAGGCGCAATTGCTGCTGGGCAACAGCCATGCCTTGGATTGTGCGCAACGCCTGGGCATCCCGCTGTTGCGCATGGGGTTTCCGCAATACGACCTGCTGGGTGGGTTTCAGCGTTGCTGGCTGGGTTATCGCGGTACCAGTCAGGTGCTGTTCGATATCGCCAACCTGGTGGTCGAGCATCATCCGGGGATCGTCGCCTACCACTCTATCTACGCACAGAAACCGACTGTGAACATCCATCAAGGGGGCACTGAGACATGAAAGGGCCGACGCGGAAGTTGCAGATAGTCGATGGTGAAGACGATGGTACGTTGCTCAAAGTGGCGTTCGCCTCAGCGGACCGAGTGCAGGTCGACCAGCACTTTGGTTCCTCCCGAGCTTTTGTGATCTACGGCGTCAATCAGGACCGGGCCAAGGTGCTTTCTGTGGCCGAGTTCGCCGAGCAGGAACAGGAGCAGGACGGCAACGAGGACAAGCTGGTCAGCAAGCTGAATCTGCTCGACGGCTGCATCGCTGTGTATTGCCGGGCCTGTGGGGCATCGGCGATACGTCAGTTGCTGAGCGTTGGCGTACAACCGGTCAAGGTTTCCCAGACCACTGATATTCAAGAGCTGATCGAGATTCTCCAGATCGAATTACGCGAAGGACCTTCGGCTTGGCTAGCGCGGGCGATCAAGCGTATCGAGGGGGCAAACGGTCAGCGTTTCCAGGCCATGGCCGATCAGGCCTGGGATGAATAGCCCAGAACATTCGCTACGAGGACACTGGCATGCATGACATAAACGAGCAGCATCAACTGGTTTCGGAAAACGACCCCGCTCTGCAGCAGCCGATCATTCGACAGATGGTCGTGCAACTGCGCTCCATGGACAGCTACGGCACCTATGACACTTGGAGCGACGTGCGGGTGGTGGACCCGCTGGTGCTGACCAAGGAACGCCGCCGCAACATTCCCATCGTTGGCGACCCGGACGAAACCACCTTGTCCCGGGTCAAGGCGTACTACAACGCCATCGCCCAGATGATGGAGCGTGAAACCGGCTTGCTGGCGGTGCCATTCATCAACATCAGCCACGAAGGGTTTGGCCGGGCAATGATCGTAGTCGGAAAGCTGGTTGCTTTGGACAAGACCTTGCGCGATGTGCACCGCTTCGGCTTCGACTCTCTGGACGCGTTGATCGAGGAGTCGGAAAAGGTGCTGGGTAAGGCGACCCTGTTGATTGCAGAACACCGCACGGTGGCCGAGCTTTAACACCCGTAGCAAGGCGATGTTTACCGCGGCGCCGTACCGTGGCTGTCGTCGGATGGAAAGAGGAGGACGGTGACGATGACTGATGAACAACTCAAGGCCCTGCAGAAAGAAGTCAGCCAGAAAAAACGCATCGCCACCGAGTGGGCGGCGCAGATTCACGACCTGGTAGAGGATCGTCTGCTGATTGACTACAGCCAGTTGCCGCAACTGGCGATGCAAACCCATCAGGCCTGTGAAGACTGGGCCCAAGCGCGCAAACGGCTGGAACAGGCGGGCTGAAGGAGATCAGTATGGAACAGGCAGTGGTGACCGGGCTGACCCGGGGAGGCGGTGAGTGGACGCCGCATTTTGTGATATCAGTGGATGCGAAGAAGTGCATCGGCTGTGGACGCTGCTACAAGGTTTGTCCGCGAAATGTCTTTGCATTGATTGAGCGCAGTAGCGTGCTTGAGGATGAGGACGATTATGACGAGGACGACGAAATGCAGGTCATGAGCGTACAGGACGGCATGGATTGTATCGGCTGCATGTCCTGCGCCCGGGTCTGCCCCAAGCAGTGTCATACCCATGAAGCACTTGCGATTTAAGGAAGGAGCCATGGTCACATCCGACTTCCCTATATTCGTTGTTCAGGCACACTTGCTCGACGCTGAGCCCTGGAACGAAAAACTGACCCCGGCGGCGCTGTGATAGCCCTCGGTGAGTCGCGCCTTTACGACTGGCTGCTGGGGGGCGTGAATGACGCCACCGCTGTGCAGCAAGTGTGTCTGGGCCTCAACTGGACCATCGCCCAAGTCGAGGGCAGTCTCGGCTTCGCGTTCAGCCCACGTCAAGTGCCGCGCACGCTGAGCTGGGCCGGCACCCTCAAGGACCAGCCGAGCCAGACCCTGCGTCGGTGGTTGTTGTCCTGGAATGATGCCGAAGCGGCGGTCGGCTTGGCGGTGCTCAATGCCTGTATCAACACCCCGCTTGGTTGCGCGAGCCAGGCGCAGCTGATTCTTGAGGATGTGCCCGGTCATCTGCGGGTTTTCGCTCACTTTCGTCCGCAACTGCTGGGCCGCAAGGTCGTGGTCATTGGTCATTACCCGGGTCTTGAAACGCTCTGGCAGGGCTTCCCTTATACCTGCCTTGAGCGGCAGCAGCAGGAGGGCGACCTGCCGGACAGCGCCGCCGAGTACCTGCTGCCCACTGCTGACTGGGTATTTATCAGCGCCAGTAGTATCGCCAACAAAACCCTGCCGCGGTTGCTGGAGTTGAGCTGTCATGCCCAAGTGGTACTGATGGGGCCGAGCCTGCCCTGGTTGCGGGAATGGCAGCAGTTCGGTGTTAACTATCTGGCGGGCGTTCGCGTGCTCGATGCTCAAGCAGCACTGCGGGTCGCCGCCGAAGGCGGTGGCACCCGTTTGTTCAGCGGGCCGGTGCAATACGCGCTGTTGGCACTCGATGCCTGAAGAAACAGCTCACTCGTAGCGGCGCGTGGAGCCGTGCCCCACGCGCGTCGGGATCACGCGCGCAGCAGCGCCTTGACCATTTTTTCCGATAATTGATCTTCCGTGAACTGTGGTTCGTTCGGCGGATAGAGCGATGCTTCGTCGATGTTGAAGCCGTTCTCTTTACCGAGCGCGAGCACTTCGCGAATTTTTTCGCAGGATTTCAGTTTCTCGCCCAGGGCCTGATCGGCGCGGGCCTTCTGCGAAAAAGATTTGATGACTTTGACAGGCATGCTGTTGTTCTCTCTCTGTTGCGGTTGGAGGAGCAAGGCGACAGCGCCTTACACTGGCTCCATTGCAACTTGGATGCCTGAACTAATCTTTTTTAATCAATATGTTGCGTTGTTGTATTTATAGCATTGTCGGGATTGCGACAAGCCGCAGCGACGCATTGCGTACAGTCGGCAGCGGTGCTCAATGCGTAGCGTCGTCTGGTGACGATGACGGTGAACAGGCGATCGCCACTGGAACGCCCTCACCAGTGTCATAAAGCCTACAAAAAAATGCTGTTGTTGCCCTGATCGTCTTGATCCCGACATCGGGGCGTCCAGGTCTTGCAGGGTTTCTACAAGATTTGATGCTGGCACACATACTGCTTCGGGCTATGGCTATATATAAATCTATATAGCGAATAATTGAGTCGGAAAACGCAAACAGATAACCCTTTGTCTTTGTAGTAATGACAAGTATTCTCGTTTGAGCTTTCTTCGTCCCGTCACAGTAGGTCAACGATCATGCCCCAGCTCCAGAATGCTTCAGTGTCACTGTTGGACAGTTTCGCTTTCGCTCGCGACGGCTTCGTTGTGCAGCGTCAATGTTTGGCGCCGGGGCTGATCGACCAGCAGACCGGAGCGGTTGCGGCCTACCTGTTGCGAGCCAATCCCCAGCAGGGAGTGGGCGGGCGTATCCACCCGCAAATCATGCGTCGCCGCCAGGCCTATGAATGTCAGGCCAGCAGCGCAATCATGACGCTTGTGCATCACGACAGATTATTGGGCATTCTCAACATGCTGGCGGGGGAGCGCAGCTATCCGGTAGGCATCGGCTCGCCGGAAAGCACCCAGCAATTGCGCACCTGCCACGCGTGCGACCCCGATGCGACGCCGCACATCAGCGCCTGGATTGCTTTGCGGGCGATTCCGCTGGAGGCTGGGCTCAGCGTGTTTCCCGGCAGCCACACCAATAATCGTCAGTGCTTGCAGCGCCTGTTGGCCGCGGATTCACAGCTCGCCGCCACCTTGCAGCAGATGCGCGAAGAGGGTGCCAGCCTTGAGGCTTGGCAGGCGTTGGAAATCCGCCTGCTGGAGGGCGCCCGTACGCTGCAAAAGCACCTGGTCGACCAGGCTCCGCGGCTGTTGGCGCTGAACAAAGGCGATGTCTTGATTCAGCAGCAAGGGTTGCTGGTCAACGCGCCGAGCCTGGACAGCCGCAGTTGCCTGATCGCTCGTTACAGTTCGGCCAACCTGCATCTCAATCATTATTTCAGCGATACCGAACTGGAGCCGAGCTGAGGTTTGGCGTCTGTGGCCGGGCGCAGTTTATAGCCCACGATCAGACCCAGCGCCAGCATGCCGACTCCGGCGGCGCTGAAGGCGCCTTGTACCGAGGTGCCACTTGCCAGAGCACCGGTCAAGGCACTGCCGATGGGCATGCAACCGACATAGCCAACGCTGTACAAGGCCATGACCCGACCGCGCAGAGCATCAGGCAGCAGGCTTTGCAAGAGGATGCCGTTGGTGGTGACGCAGGCCACCAGACTCGCGCCGGCTGCGATCAACAGCGGCCAGGCCAGTTCGATCCGATGATTGCCGGCAAACCCCAGACAGCACAGACCGAAGATCAGTGCGCCGCCGCCGATGATGTTCTCCAACCGCCAATGGCTGCGTCGCGCCGCCAGCAGTAGGGTGGCCAGCAACGCGCCCAGCCCGGAAGCGCCGAGCAGTTGACCCAGCCCGACAGGCCCCATGCCGAACACATTCTGTGCATAGACCGGCAACAGTGACATGAACGGTGCCAATCCCAGGCTGCTGCCCGCGCCGCACACAAACAGCCAACGGGCCGCCGGCGTCTGTCGGATCCACTGCCTGGCCTGTCGAATGCCGATCTCCGGCATACGAGGTGTTGGCAATTGGGGCATACGCCACAGGCTGTACAGCGCTGGTAGATAACTCAGGGCGTTGAGGGCAAAACACATCTGCGCCCCGAACTGCGCAAACACCACCCCGGCCAATGGCGGCCCAATCAGGCGCGCGGCATTGAAGGACAGTGAGTTCAGCGCCAGTGCATTGCCCTGCATGTCCCTGGCTTGCAGGAGACTGCCGAGCAGAGCCTGGCGCACTGGTATTTCCACCGCATTGAGCAGGCCAAGCGCCAATGCCGCGCTCAACAGCACTTCGATGTGCCAGACATGCCAGGCCGTCAGCAGCGCCAAGCCTGCGGCCAGCAGCGCGCCGAGGGTCTGACAGACCAGCAGCAACGGGTGCCGAGCATGGCTGTCCGCCCAAACGCCAGCCAGAGGGCCGATTAACAGCAGAGGCAACTGGCCGAAAGCGACCACCAGTGTCAGCGCCCAGGTCGAACCGGTCTGGGACCAGGCCAGCCATGACAAGACCATCTGCTGCATCCAGTTGCCGATCTGGGAGATGCCCTGGCCGATGAAGTAGCGTCGGTAATCAGGCTGGCCCAATGCGCGGAACATATGTCGAAACATCTCATTTTCCTCGCATAAACCCGAACACCGTTATCTGATTGGATGTGAATTCATGCAGGAGCAACGGTCTTCGTCCCTTGATTTTGTCCGTCCGACAAAAACATAAGGCTCAGAGCGGTTGACCCCGCAAGGAACCCTCAAGACCTGTGTGCAAGGCACGGGCCAGCCCGCTGTGCCGTGCTGTCGCAGGCCAAGGCGAAGCTGTGTCGTGAACCCGACAAGAGCGGCCGATGGTCTTGTTCACGACACCCGGCTTGTGTCAGTGGTGGTTTCTATCTTATTGATTTTAAGCATGAAAAATCGTTGGTATGCGCTGGCATCGGGCTTGCACCGGAACCTTTGCAAAGTCGGAACATGCAACGGCTGCGGCCGAGGAGAGATGCCAATGATCACCATGACAGAAAGCGCGATGGCGGCGTTGAACCGCTTTATGAGCGGCACCGAAAAGCCCGTGGCCGGGCTGCGAATCCGGGTCGAAAGCGGTGGCTGCTCGGGCCTCAAATACAGTCTGAAGCTGGAGCAGAGCGGTAATGCCGATGACCAGACTGTCGACTGCCACGGCATTACCTTGTTGATCGATGAAGCCAGCGCACCATTGCTCGGTGGCGTGACCATGGATTTCGTCGAAGGCATGGAAGGTAGTGGCTTTACCTTCGCCAACCCGAATGCCACCAGCAGTTGCGGCTGCGGTAAATCTTTCGCCTGCTAGGCAACCACGCAATTGCCGGCATTGTCGGCAACCCTGGATTCATCGGGAGATCAGCCGTCATGTGGGACTACTCAGAGAAAGTAAAGGAACACTTCTACAACCCGAGAAATGCCGGCGCGGTGGAAAGCTCCAATGCCACCGGCGATGTCGGTTCCCTCAGTTGCGGCGATGCGCTGCGCTTGACCCTCAAGGTCGATGTGAAAACCGACATCATCCTTGATGCAGGTTTCCAGACCTTCGGTTGCGGCTCGGCGATTGCCTCGTCCTCGGCCCTGACCGAAATGGTCAAGGGCCTGACCCTCGACGATGCTCTGAAGATCAGCAACCAGGACATCGCCGATTACCTCGATGGTCTGCCACCGGAAAAGATGCATTGCTCGGTCATGGGCCGTGAAGCCTTGCGCGCAGCGGTGGCCGATTTTCGTGGCGAAGCGCTGGAAGACGACCACGAAGAGGGCGCACTGATTTGCAAATGCTTTGCCGTGGATGAAGTGATGGTGCGTGACACCATACGCGCCAACAATCTGTCCAGCGTCGAAGATGTTACCAACTACACCAAGGCCGGTGGCGGCTGCTCCTCCTGTCATGAAGGCATCGAACGGATTCTGGTGGAAGAACTGGCCGCCCGCGGTGAGAGCTTCGTCGCCGCGCCGACCCGTGCCAAGACTGGTAAGAAACTGCAGATCGTGCCCCTGGAAATGCCCGAAGTCGCGCCGGCGGCCCCTGCCGAAGCGACTCCCGCACCGGTTGCTGGCACGGCAGCCCCCAAGCTGGGTACGTTGCAGCGTGTGCGGCGCATTGAGGCCGTGCTGGAAGCGATCCGCCCCAACCTGCAACGGGATAACGGCGACGTCGAGTTGCTGGATATCGATGGCAAGAACGTCTACGTCAAGCTCAGTGGTGCCTGCACCGGTTGCCAGCTGGCGAGTATGACCTTGAGTGGCATCCAGCAGCGGCTGATGGAAGAGCTCGGTGAGTTCATCAAGGTGGTGCCAATGAGTTCGGCAGACTCACTCAACGCGCAAGAGGTGTGAGATGAATAGTGTCTATCTGGACAACAACGCTACCACCCGCGTCGACGACGAAGTGGTGCAAGCCATGCTGCCGTACTTCACTGAACAGTTCGGTAACCCTTCGTCGATGCACAGTTTTGGCAACCAGGTCGGCCTGGCTCTGAAGACGGCTCGGCAGAGCATACAGAAACTGATCGGTGCCGAGCATGACTCGGAGATCATCTTCACCTCTTGCGGTACCGAGTCCGACACCACGGCGATACTCTCCGCGATCCGCGCCCAGCCGGAACGCAAGACCATCATTACCACCACCGTGGAACATCCGGCGGTGTTGGGCCTCTGTGATCACCTGGCAATCGAAGGCTATGCCGTGCACAAACTCAAGGTCGACAAGCGCGGACGTCTGAGCCTTGACGAATATGCCAGCCTGCTCAGCGATGATGTGGCGATCGTTTCGGTGATGTGGGCCAACAATGAAACCGGAACGTTCTTCCCGGTGGAGGAAATGGCGCTGATGGCCGACGAAGCCGGGGTCATGTTCCATACCGATGCGGTCCAGGCAGTCGGCAAGATCCCGCTGGATCTACAACACTCCTCGATCCATATGTTGTCGCTGTCCGGTCACAAGCTGCATGCGCCCAAGGGCATAGGTGTGTTGTATCTGCGTCGCGGCACACGGTTTCGTCCGCTGCTGCGCGGCGGTCATCAGGAGCGAGGTCGGCGTGCCGGTACCGAGAATGCTGCATCCATCGTCGGCCTGGGTGTGGCCGCCGAACGCGCACTGGCTTTCATGGACCACGAAAACACTGAAGTGCGCCGGCTGCGGGACAAACTCGAAGCGGCGGTGCTCGCTGCGGTGCCTTATTCGTTCGTCACCGGCGACCCCGGCAACCGCTTGCCCAACACTGCCAACATCGCCTTCGAGTACATCGAGGGCGAAGCCATCCTGCTGCTGTTGAACAAAGTTGGCATCGCTGCGTCCAGTGGCTCGGCCTGCACCTCGGGTTCGTTGGAACCTTCCCATGTGATGCGCGCCATGGACATCCCGTATACCGCCGCCCACGGCACGGTGCGTTTCTCGTTATCGCGCTACACCACCGAAGCGGAGATCGACCATGTGATCCGTGAGGTGCCGGCCATTGTCGCGAAACTGCGCAAGCTTTCCCCTTATTGGAGTGGCAACGGTCCTGCGGTGGAAAACGATCAAGGTTTCGCCCCCGTTTATGCCTGAGATTCGGACAGCATCGCTTTATCCGTGGAGGTACGCATGAACACGGTGATCGTTGATGACACCACCTTGCGAGATGGTGAACAAAGCGCAGGTGTGGCATTCAATGCCGAAGAGAAAATCGCCATTGCCCGAGGCCTCTGTGAGTTGGGCGTGCCGGAACTTGAAATCGGCATCCCCAGTATGGGCGAGGAGGAGCGTGAAGTGATGCGCGCCATTGCCAGTCTGGGGTTGCCCGCGCGCCTGCTGGCCTGGTGCCGGATGTGTGACAGCGATTTGTTGGCCGCCCTGGACAGTGGCGTGGGCATGGTGGACCTGTCGCTGCCGGTCTCGGACCTGATGCTCAAACACAAGCTGGGTCGGGATCGCAACTGGGCGCTGGGTGAGGTCCGGCGCCTGGTGGAGCAGGCGCGCATGGCCGGGCTGGACGTGTGCCTGGGTTGCGAAGACGCCTCTCGGGCTGATCTGGATTTCATCGTGCGCATCGGTGAAGTGGCACAGCAGGCCGGCGCGATCCGGCTGCGCTTTGCCGACACGGTGGGGGTAATGGAGCCGTTCATGATGTACGAGCAGTTTCGTTTTCTGTCCAAGCGCCTGGATATGGAGCTTGAAGTTCATGCCCACGATGATTTCGGCTTGGCCACGGCCAATACCCTCGCGGCAGTGAAGGGCGGAGCCACCCATATCAATACCACCGTCAACGGTCTGGGCGAACGCGCCGGCAATGCCGCACTGGAAGAATGCGCCCTGGCGCTCAAACATCTGCACGGCATCGACACCGGTATCGATCTGCGGCGCCTGCCAGTGATTTCCGAAGTGGTGGCCAAGGCCTCCGGGCGAGCAGTGTCGTGGCATAAAAGTATTGTCGGCGAAGGCGTCTTCACCCATGAGGCCGGCATCCATGTCGACGGCCTGCTTAAACATCGAAGCAACTACGAAGGGCTCAATCCCGATGAGGTCGGCCGCAGTCACAGCATGGTTTTGGGCAAGCATTCCGGTGCGCACATGGTGCAGCTCAGCTACCAGGAGTTGGGCATCACGTTACTGGACTGGCAGACCTCGGTGTTGTTGGCGCGGATTCGCCGTTTCTCTACCCAGACCAAGCGCAGCCCCCAACCCCGGGACCTGCATGCGTTCTACAGCCAGATGTGCGCCGATAGCGCACCGCTGGCCGTGGGGTTGTCATGAGCCTGCTGAGCGAGTGGCGCGAAGACTTGGGGTGCGTGTTCCAGCGCGACCCGGCGGCGCGCTCGCGTCTTGAAGTATTGACGACCTATCCGGGTGTGCATGCGGTGATGTTGTATCGCATCAGTCATCGTCTGTGGCGGCGGGAGTGGCGTTACCCGGCGCGTCTGCTGGCATTCTTCGCCCGCCTGCTGAGCAACGTCGATATCCATCCGGGTGCCCGCATCGGTGCGCGGCTGTTCATTGACCATGGCGCGTGCGTGGTGATTGGCGAAACAGCTGAAATCGGCTGCGACGTGACGCTCTATCACGGTGTGACCCTGGGCGGCACTAGCTGGCGCAAGGGCAAGCGCCATCCGACCTTGGGCGACGGCGTGATGGTCGGCGCCGGGGCAAAGGTTCTCGGACCGATAACCCTGGGCGATCACGTCCGGGTCGGCGCCAATTCGGTGGTGGTCGAAGACGTGCCTGCCGACTGCACGGTGGTAGGCATTCCCGGAAAGGTCGTGAGGCTGCGCCAAGGCCAACTGAATCCTTACGGCATCGACCTGGATCACCACCTGATTCCCGATCCGGTGGGCAAGGCCATCGCTTGTCTGCTGGCGCGGATCGACGTGCTCGAACGCAAGGTCGAATCCCGGGAGGTACGGGTCTCCAGGTATGCGCCCAATCCCTATGAAAGCTGCGAGCCGGACAACCAGTTCTGCGAGACCGATTGTCCCGGTGGCGCCATTGCCCTGGTGAATAGCACCTTGCGTCGCAACAAGAATATCGGTGTGTGAGCGGCCGCTACCCATCCATTTATCCAACGCGGAGATACGACCAATGAATCTGCAGTCAATCGTTGCGGTGGACGACGAAACCCTCGATGAGGCCATGGCGGAGCTGGTTTCGGCCGAGGACTTCCTGGAATTTTTCAAAGTGCCATTCGAGTCTGGGGTGGTGCAGGTCAACCGTCTGCACATCATGCAGCGCTACCACGATTACCTGACCAGCGCTGGTGACCTGCAAGATCAGCCGGACCTATTGCGCCGGGCGATCTACAGCCAGTTGCTCGGCCGCGCCTACACCGACTTTGTCGCTTCCGATGCGCAGACCGAGAAGGTGTTCAAGGTTTTCAAGATGAACGAACCGCAAGTCACCTTCGTTTCCATCGACGATCTGTTGAGCTGAAGAGGGCGATCCCATGAGCCTGCCGCTCTACGAATATGGCGATACCGTGCGGGTGATTCGCAACGTGCGCAACGATGGCACTTACCCCGGCGAGGAAACCGGCACGCTGCTGCTGCGCCGGGGGGCGGTCGGATGCGTGTATGACGTGGGCACTTACCTGCAGGATCAGTTGATCTATCGCGTGCACTTTATTGACGACGGCAAGATTGTCGGTTGTCGCGAGGAAGAACTGATTCTGGCATCGCTGTTCTGGATACCGAACCTGTTCGAGTTCCGCGACGAAGTGGTCGCCCTCTGTGCGCTGGCGATCGGAGGTGAGGTGGTCGTCGATAGAGGCGAGATGGGCAGTGTCGAAAAAGTCCTGCGCGATGGGCCGAAGGGTATCGAGTATCACGTTTGGTTCAGCAGCGGCCGCACCCTGCAAGTGCCCGAGAGAAGCCTTGGTGCGTATTGCCCGGCAATCATCGATACAAGGGAGGAGTCGTGCGATGGGCAGTGACTACATACGTGACGCTGTTGGCAGCCACTATCACCTGCTGAAGGTCGCCCATGAGCATTTCGGTTGCACCGCTTCGAGACTGGATGCCGAGCAGTTGCGCGAGGCCCGCCGGATTGTCAGTCGCCAGCTACTGATCGAAGATGCGGTGCTGCACAGCCAGGAAGCTCAAGGCGTGGTGATCGCACCGTCAATCGTGGACGAAGCCTGGAACCTTATCGTTAACCGTTATGAGCGTCTCGATTCGCTTTCCATGGCTCTTGAGGACAGCACCCTCGATGAGGCACAAGCACGGCTGATACTGGCCCGGGAGCTGAAAGTCGAAGCGATTATGGAACGGGTCTGCAAAGCGCTCGCTGACATCAGCGACACCGAGGCGAGCCTTTATTACTTCAGCCATTTGGACAAGTTTAAGCGTCCGGCGACCCGGGAAGCCCGGCACATCCTGGTCACGATCAACCAGCAGTTCAAGGAAAACACCCGGCAGGCTGCCTTGCAGCGAATCGAGGCGATTGCCCGGCGACTGCAGCGTGACTCTGGGCGCTTCGGGGAACAGGCACTCAAGTATTCGGAATGCCCGACGTCATTACAGGAAGGACGCCTGGGCCATGTGCTGCCCGGTGGCCTGTATCCAACGTTGGATGCCTGTCTGTTCTCCCTCGAAGCCGGGGAAATCGGCCCGCCGGTAGAAAGCCCGTTGGGATTGCATCTGTTGTTCTGCGAGGCTATCCATCCAGCGGTGCAGATCCCTTTGGAAGACATATTGCCGAGGCTGCGTGAACAATTGTGCAGTCACCGGCGTTCGATCCATCAGCGCCAGTGGCTGGAGCGTCTGCTGCAGTCCGATCACGCTTGGCAGGGCATTTCCCATGGCTAAGATAGAGACTCTTCGTTGCTCATTTTGCGACGCGGAAAAATCCCCCAGCGTACCGTTGATTGCCGGTAATGAAGGGCACATCTGCGCGGCCTGTGTAACCTTGGCCCATCAAGTGATCAGCAGTTGGGGGCAGCATCGCAAGAACCAGCAACTGGCGCCGAAACTGCGTACCCCGGCGGCTTACAAAGCGCATCTGGACGAGTCGGTGATCGGCCAGCAAGCTGCCAAGCAGACGCTGGCGGTGGCGGTATACAACCACTACCTGCGCCTGCTCAACCGCGGTGGCGAAGAGACCTGTCAACTGGGTTCGCCGGTCGAGCTGGAAAAATCCAACATCCTTATGGCCGGGCCATCGGGCACTGGCAAGACCCTGCTGGTGCGCACGTTGGCGCGGACCCTGGGCGTACCGTTCGCTACCGCCGATGCCACCACCCTGACTCAAGCAGGTTACGTGGGGGATGATGTGGACAGCATCATTTCCCGCCTGCTCGACGCCGCGGGTGGTGATGTGCAGCAGGCGCAATGGGGCATCGTTTATATCGACGAAGTGGACAAGCTGGCTCGGCGCAGCGGCGGGGGCAGTACCGTGCGCGATATTTCCGGTGAGGGCGTGCAGCAGGCCCTGTTGAAAATGATCGAGGGCAGTGAAGTTCGGCTGGGCAAATCATCTCGACGCGGTGATCAGAGTGAAGAGCAGGTGGTGGATACCAGCCATATCCTGTTCATCGCCGGTGGGGCTTTTTCCGGGCTGGAAGAGTGGGTGGCCAACCGCGTCCAGCCTAAGGGCTCCGGTATCGGTTTTCAGGCGGTCACTCAGCGTGCGCGCCCGCCGATCGACGAATTGCTCGCCTCTGTGCTGCCTGACGACCTGCAGGCGTTCGGCCTGATCCCGGAATTCATCGGCCGCTTTCCGATCATCACGTTCCTCCAGGAACTGGACCACGCCACGCTGCTGCGGATCCTCACCGAACCGCGCAACGCGCTAATCAAGCAATACCAGCAGCTGTTTGCCTATCAGGGCGTGACGCTGGACGTCACCAGCGATGCGTTATCGTTCATCGCCGCCCAGGCCCTGACTCGCAAGAACGGTGCTCGCGGGCTGCGGACGGTACTGGAAAACGCCCTGCAGCCGGTCATGTTCAGCATGCCTTCGCAACCGCGGTTGTGCCGCTGCACCCTGCAATTGCACCTGGACGAGCAGGGCGTCGAAAGCCTGATCGTGACCGAGGAACTGATGGAAGAGGGGGAGGCCTTTACCGAGTCGCGCTCCTCACCGGACAGGGAGCCGCAACCTGCTGTGAAGCTGGTGCTGGATACGCTCTAAAAATGCTAACCCACAGTTGAATCAAGAGGTGAACAATGGCCAGGATTGGAGTTTTCTTCGGCACCAACACAGGTAAATCCCGTAAGGTCGCCAAACTGATCAAAAAACGCTTCGACGATGACACCATGGCGGACCCGCTGAACGTCAATCGCACCACCCCCGAAGATTTTCTCCAGTATTCATACCTGATCCTGGGGACGCCAACGCTGGGCGACGGTGTGCTGCCGGGGCTTTCGGCCGATTGCGAGAACGAGAGCTGGGAAGAGTTCCTGCCCAAACTAGGCGATGCCGATTTCACGGGTAAAACCATCGCCCTCTATGGCCTGGGCGACCAGGTGGGCTACGGTGAGGAGTTTCTTGACGCGATGATCGAACTGCACAGCTTCTTCGCCAGCCGTGGTGCGCGTCTGGTGGGCAGATGGCCCGTTGACGGCTATGAGTTCGAGCATTCCGAATCGGTGGTGGATGGGCAATTTGTCGGTCTGGCATTGGACTTGGATAACCAGGGCGGTTTGACCGAACAGCGTTTGGACAGCTGGTTGAAGTTGATTTCCGGGCCATTCGATCTGACTTTGTGAAGCGATGAAGAAGTCCCTGGCCGCTCTCGGGCGGTCAGCCGGTGTTCTGTGCTTCTTCGCGTGGTCTGCCTCAAATACCCCTGAAAGAGGAGTGTTGCACTACGGGGCTAGTCGAACCGCGGGGGAGGCTGCGCATTGACCTTCCGGCCGCTTTTGGCCGACGGCTATCGCTCCGATGCTGATCGAACTTTCGCGTCAGTATGCGCAGTTGGACCTGAGCATCACTTTCGCAGAACGCACTGTCGATATGGTCGCCGAAGGCATTGATCTGGTCGTGAGAATTGGTGACCTGAAAGATGATCCTGAATTGATCGCGCGAAGACTGGGGGAGCAACAGCTCGTGATTTGTGCATATCCCGACTACCTGCGCGGCCGGCCGTCGATCAACAGCAAAACCGATCTTCTGGAGCACGATTGCATTATCGGATGGCGAAAAGGCCGCGCGCCACCTGGTTGCTGAAAGGGGAAAAGGGTCTCGAAGATCAGGAGATCCGCGTAAGGCCCGAGCTTGGTGACGGTGATCTGTTGTTGATGGCGTTTGGTGTGTTCGGCTTGTTTGGTAACTTTTTGTTCAGCGCTTGGCTGCAAAAGAATGCAATACGTACCACGGTCATCTATCCGGTGCTTTATATCGGTATCTACGGACTGGTTTACTTCCTCGGAGGATCATTCTCGGCAATGGTTATATTGACCGTCTTGTGGGGGCTGCTGCATTCCGTGGGCCTGGTCATCAGCCAGAGTTTGCCAATAGCCTCTATATCTCATTCTCGAACCTGGGTATCACGATAGGTGCGTCGTTGGCGGGCTGGGTCATCGCGAGTCTGGGTACGCAAAATCTGGTATGGAGTAGCATCATTTTTGCCGCGCTGGCGCTTCTGAGCATTGTTGCGAAATTGAGCCTCTATGGAAAAGGCCAGGCATCTTCGGCGTTTGCATTGGCCCATTGAGATGGGCCCCGTCTGCCAGGCGCTGATCAAGCGCCTGAAAGCGGCAATATCTTCAGGCCACTTGGCGTTTGAATATGCGCAAGCAGATAGGGTGTTGAAGCATCCTCAAGTGCATGAAGATGAACCGGACCAGAAAAATTCATGGCCGTCAAAATCGCTTTGATTTTTTCCGGATCAGTATGGAAGACGTCCAATGCCAACAGCGAGCAGCCTTTGTCCTGAAGCGTGCTCGCGGGATGAGGTCCATGCGCCCATTGAATCAGGGTGGGTGCTGATCCGGCCAAGGGAAGGTTTCCGTCAGCCGGTATGGTTATTTGCCAGTCCAAGGTTCCTCTCGTCATGGGTTCAACATCCCCGACAAGGTCGGGGCAAGCGTGACGAGCTGCATGGATATCATCGGTCCGTGCAACCCATGTCGCCAGGCACGCGGGCGAATGGGGGCCGAGTTGATCAAGGCCGAACCAGCGGGCCCGATCCGGGCGTTTAGCGCCGGGGTCCACGGCGATCACTTCAAGGTAGAGCGCAGGGCCAAGGTGGAGCAGCCTGTTATGGGTGCCCATGCGCGAATGGGCGCCGCCCGGTTGAAGGTCGACTCCCAATGCGCCAGTCACGAACGCGCAGCCGGTATCGAGGTCCGGTGCCACGATGACAAGGTGATCGATAGTGGTTTTCATTTATTCAGCCCCTGCTTAGAGCAGATCTCATCCATCGCTCAACGGTATCACTGCAGACGTGGGTTGGGGCTATTTGTGGCGAGGGGATTTATCCCCGCTGGGTTGCGCAGCAGCCCAAATGCCGGCTGCGAAAAGTCTGGTTGATTGACGTGGCAAGTTTGAGGAAGCTGCCTACGCAGCCCAGCGGGGGGCGTTAGACGCGTTTTTGGGTCTATGCTTATCTTGCGGCACCGAACCGCCCACCAGGAGAACACGTGAAACATTCGACACCTGCTGCAGTGCTGCTCTGTCTATTGCTCGGCACTGTTGCCAGGGCCGAGGAGTATCAAGTCGTCACTGAAGAATGGGCACCGTACAACTACCAAGAGAACAATCAGCTTACCGGCATGACCACGGAGATCGTTCGGGCCATCATGGCGCTGACCGGGGACGATTTTGAGGTGCTGCTGAAGCCCAGTATGCGAGCCACCCAGATATTGAAGAGCCGACACAAGACCATCATGTACTCCATGTTCCGCACGGCGGAACGCGAGCCGTTATACAAGTGGGTCGGACCGATCGTGGAAGAGTCCATTCACCCCTATCAGTTGGCCAATGCATCGCCGGTGAACTCCCTGGAGCAACTGCTGCGCGCCCCGCAGATCACCACGCGGCATGCCGGCCTGGTGCCTCAGATGCTGCAGTCGCTGGGCTTCAACAACCTGGACAAAAGTGCAACCGAGAGCCGGCAGCTCTACCGCATGTTGCTCGCCGGGCGCACCAACATCATCGTAGGTGACACTGACGCGGGGGTGGCTTACTACAGCCGCCAGTTGAACATCGCCCCCGGCACGCTGCGAAAAATTCCCATCGAACTCTACCGCTCATCGCTGTACATCGCCTTCAGCCTCGACAGTGAAGACGAACGGGTAGCCGCGTGGGCCCGCGCCCTGGAACAGCTGCGCCGCTCTGGCGAGTTGGAGCGAATCCAGCGTCGGTACGAGCAAGCTATCGGGCAAAAAAGCGCGGAACCGGCGAAAGCCCGCTGACGGTTGTTTACTCCGCGGGGCAAGACCCTCGCCCCGCGAGCCCATGCTCTATTTTTGGCTGAGGGTCGCGATCGATACCCCCGATGCCACAAAGGTCAGTCCTGCTCCCACGTTCAGACCATTCACGAGCCGTGGCCGCTGGCGTAAAAAACCGGAGAGTGCAGTGGCGAAGACGCCCATGAGTGCGAATCCAGCTGCCGTAAGTACGGCAAACCACACGCCATACACCAGCATTTGGATACTCACTGAGCCGCGTTGCGGGTCGACAAACTGCGGGATGAATGCCAACACGAAAAAGCCCGGCTTGGGGTTCAATGCTGCGGAGAAGAAGCCAGTCAGAAAAATGCTCGGCAGGGATTGTCGAGTTGCCGGATGAAAGCTAAGTAGGCTACGCGAGCGCAGCACCTTGATACCTAGCCAGAGCAAGTAGCCGGCACCGATAAACTTGACGATCCAGAACGCTGTTGCGGAGGTCTGCATCAGCAGCGTCAGGCCTAACGAAGCGGCCGTCACATGAAAGAGAATTCCTGCGCCGGATGCCAATCCCGATAATATCGCGGCCGTTTTCCCCTGGCTGAGGCCGCGACCCACGGCCAACAGATTGTCTGGACCAGGCGCGATTACCAAAAGCAGGCACGCAGCGGTGTAGGCAAGCCAGATATCGAGTGGAAACACGGTGTTTCTCCTTGAGCGTGATCGAGGCGTCCAGCCTCACGTAGCGCAAACTGTAGCCCTTGCGCTCTTGCAAAGGCAAACCTGAGCGCGGCCTGTCGATACCGCGGTCAGGGTCGATCCTTCAACGATGTGAAATGTTCCATCGGTGCGCTTGCAGGCGCGGGTATGAGGGACCTATGGCGAGGGGATTTATCCATTCGTCACAGAGGAATGTTTGAACGCTACCCCTCAAACTCCGTCTGCAACATGGCTAAAAACGCCTCTCTGGCAGGATGCCGGCCGGCGTTTTCATGCCAGTAGAAAAGGTTATTGATACCCGTTAGCTCGGGGAATTCATACCCTGTCCAGCCCGCACCCTGGCGGTACTGTTCATAGATCCCCCGGGGCACAAGCGAGACACCGGCGCCGGCGCTGACACAGCCGACGATGGCACCGTAACTGGCGATGCTGATGATCGGTTGCACTTGGTCATGACGCAGTAACCACTGCTCCAGCGCAAAGCGATACGGACAGCCCGTGGGCCACATGAAGATCGCCTTGCCTTGCAGATCTGCCGCGCCGCGTAACGGTCCGTGGGACTCGGACGCGATGAGCACCAGATCTTCACGGTACATCACGGCCCGCTTGAGTCCGGGCCGCTCTATGTCCACCGCTACGATCACGCCATCGAGCCGGTGATGCTGGATATCGTCCAGCAATTGAGTCCAAGTCCCCGTGCTCAATTCCAAGGACACCTGCGGGTACTGCGCGTGATATTTGGCTAATAACTGAGGCAGGCGGCCCGTGGCGCTGGACTCGATAGCGCCAATGCGCAGTGGGCCGCTCGGCGCGCTGTTGGGGGCTACTGCGCGGCGGGCTTCTTCCGTCAGGTTCAGTATTTTTGTCGCGTACTTCAGAAACACCTCGCCCGCCGGGCTGATCCGCAGCCCACGACCCTCGCGGAAAAACAACGGCGTGCCGAGCTCCCGCTCCAAGGACTTGAGGCGTGCAGTGATGTTGGACGGTACGCAGTGCAGCACTTCGGCGGCGCGGGCGATGCTGCCGGTGTCGTAGACCGTCCTGAGCATGCGCAGTTGGGACAGTTCCATAGCTCACCAAAAGTGAATGGTTGTTTGAGTTTAAGTCACTTGTGCTGAAGTGGGGTGGTTTTGATACTTCGAGGCAAGTCGGCCAGATGCTCAATGAGCAGGAACTCTAATGAAAACGCGTTGTGTGCTGTTTGAAGGCTTGAAGAACCCCAGCAGACCCAGCGTGAAAATTATCCTGGCGACGATGTTTGTGATTCTTTGCTGGGCCTATTCTCCAATTGGCATTCGCATCGGCTTGCAGGCTTACGAGCCCGGTCACTTGGCGCTGATGCGGTTTCTCATTGCCTCGGTGTTCATGGCCCTCGTCGCGTTGGTGAAGGGCATTTCCCGGCCGCGACTTAGGGACCTGCCATTGTTGGCGGTGCTGGGTTTCTTTGCAGTGAGTCTGCACCACATCGCCCTCAACTACGGTCAGCGGGGCGTCAGTGCCGGGGCGGCCAGTGTTCTGGCTCAGTCC
This sequence comes from Pseudomonas sp. LBUM1664, assembly GCF_059695895.1. Taxonomy (NCBI): domain Bacteria; kingdom Pseudomonadati; phylum Pseudomonadota; class Gammaproteobacteria; order Pseudomonadales; family Pseudomonadaceae; genus Pseudomonas; species Pseudomonas sp. LBUM1664. The sequence goes on from NZ_CP166791.1 coordinate 2,544,960, forward strand.
ACGCCGTTGTTCAGCGCGTTACTGGCGCATTTTGTCTTCAAGGATAGAGTCAATGGTTGGCAATGGATCTGTGTACTGAGCGGCTTGCTTGGCGCTGCCGTGGTAGTCACGGGTGATCGTGGCCTTGGTGACCTCGACGCGCACGGACTACTGATCCTGTTGGCAGCGGTGTCTTGGAGCTTGTATTTCTCTTTGCAAAAGCGCCATTCCCATCGCTACGACGGATTGACCATTGTTTGTTACACCGTCTGGTCGGGCACCGTTGCGTTGTTCATTTTCGCGCCGGGAATATTGAACGCGGCGCAACACGCTTCGGTTTCGGTGAATCTGGCGGTGTTTATTTTAGGCATTTTCCCCAGCGCGCTTGCGTACCTCGCTTGGGCTTACGTGCTGGCGCACAGCAACGTGAGCCGTGCCTCCATGGCGCTTTACCTGATACCGCCCACGGCCATGTTTATGGCTTCTTTGGTTCTGGCCGAACGCCCGTCGGCGATGGTCATTGTTGGGGCAGTTATCGTGTTGACGAGCGTACTTGCGTTGAATCTTGAACCGGCAACAGTAGCAAAAAGCCGGTCGATTCTGTAGCGAGTGTAGGCAATGACGTTGGGTGTTGTAGCCACATGGAGTGCCACGGAACACTGTCCTACGGCAGGTGATCGCTTTGGGGAAAATCGAAGAAATCACTGACAACTTTTTAAGGTTGGCCTTAGGAAGCACCACACTTATGATCTGGCGTTATCTCAGTGCCTCGCTTGGCACATAGGCATCGGCTTCTTCACGTAAGGAAACTATGGCCAATGACGCAACCCAGACGACCGAAACCCCATAATTGAGCCGCTGGTACAGACCGAACAGGTGACCGTCGGCCAATGCCGTCGCCATCAGCGTAACCGTCACGATGGCCAGGATTACGCAGATCGCCGAGAATATTCCGAACCTGAACGACGAAAGCAGTTGTTTGCCGAGAAGCGTCCACAGCGCTGCCGCCAGGGTGAGTGAGAGGAACATTAGCAGCCCCGCAAGATTGTGGTTTTGCTGTGAGCTCGACGCCTGGACCGGGGCGCAGCCCTGGTCACAGGAAAAGTAGCCGGTCGCGAAGCTTGCCAAACCATGAACCAGGATCAGTGCGGCGCTAAGTAAGGCCAGCCGCGATGCCTTGAACCGTCTCGCCACGCCTATTGCGAAGAGCACGAACATCAAGCCCAGCGGGAAATTGTTCACCCAGGCAGAGACGTTGTGAGTGGGCGCACCCACGGCGCCGAGTTGGCTCATGGCTTGATCTAAGTGGCTATAGCCTGGATAGGCCCGTGCAGTCAGAGCAACACCGAAAAATAGCCAGAACGGAATCAGTATGCCAAGCCCCAGCAAGGCCCGATCAATGGTTTTCATGTTGCGACATTCCCTGTCGTAGGTGATGGCCGTTTGCGCGTGACGCAAAATCTGGCCGCTATGCTAGCTGGTAGGACCCCTGCGGCGTTACCGATTTTTTGCAAGGCAGCTTGCGCATGCGACAGTGCCATTAGTTGAATGACGTGCGCAGACATTCAATAACCTGGCTGATCGAGGGCCCTTGAATGGCCGGTGGCATGGGGCTTTCGCCAAACTCGCGCCAAATGAACAACGTCAGCTCCGCGCCATCGGTCAGTGTCTGAGCATTTTCGGGAGTCCCGAAGGTTTCCAGTAGCCTGTACCGCGCATCTTGCCAAAACAGTTCTTCGACCCAGTGGTACACCGGAATGAAATGGAAGTGGATGGGGTAGCGGGGGTCATGGCCGAATCGGCTGATGTAAAGCCATTTGGGGTTCAGTTGCGTTTCAAGAGCATTCTGGATTTCGGCCATTAGCCCACCTAACTCCGCAAGCGCTGGTCCGGATAATTGCGCTAAGGAATTAACGTGGGCCTTGGCCCCGAGCATCAAATAACCCGGCAGGGCGGATGCCATGTGATGGTTGATTACCCAGTGGGTGGTTTCATGGATGATGAACTGCGGCGGTAACTCCAAAGTGGACTCCCTGTCGATAATGGTCACTTCTTCAACTATGTGACATTTTCCATCAATACGCTTATATGCGCGTCGCGTGGAACCTGCGGCGAGGGGATTTATACCCTCGCCACAGTGAATCCGGCTCTGTGGTCACGAGTCAACCTTCGCCTGCTGGTGCGCTTAATCCTTAAGCACCTGGAAGTCGTACTGTGTGACCAAGAGTAAGGCGCAGCGTATTTCGAGTTCTCGTTGCTTGATAGGGTAGTCCAACAGCAGCTCGATCTGTTGCAGTCGGTACACCAGTGTATTTCGGTGAATTCCTAGCGCTTCGGCACCATGGAGCAAGCTATTGCCTGATTGCAAGTAGGCGCCGAGAGTGTGGCGGTAGCCCGCGGCTTTCTGGGATTTGTCCGCCAGAGGGCCGAGGACGGAATCGACATACCAGGCGGCCTTTTCAAGATCCTGGCCAATCAGAATCGTTAAAACATGATCAGCCCAGCGCGTAACCCCCCTAATGGACGAGGTCGTTGCAACGCTGCTGACATCTCTTGCTTGAAGATGGGTCCGTCTGAATCCAGCGGGTCCTTTCGCAGGCTCGCCCAGCGCACAGTAAGTCCCACTTAAAAGCCCCAATGTTTCTTCAAGTCGTTTTAATTGGGCCGACGTCGGGGGATGCGGCGTACTGATCCAGGCCCATGTCACGTGTTGAGTAGAAGAAACCACCAATGGGGAGGCGCCGCTGATGGCCTCTTGTAAATTGCGTTGTAATTTGCCCAAGTCTGAGCTGTGCTGGGGGTCGAGATCAGAAATAATGATACCGATATGGTAATGGTTAAGGTCCAGATCATGGTCATTTTTGATCTGCTCTAGATCGAATGGTTGAAGAATGACGGCATTGCCGATCAACTTTTCCACGAGGGCGCGCCGTCTCGCAATTTGACTTTCCATGAGCTGCTGGCGCTCGTCCAGGTAGCAAAGTACAAAGTGCTCGATGAGCTCATCGACCACGCTTGCGCCGCTGGTCACTAACCGTTGAACAGTTGACGGTGCGAATACCTTGAACGCCGACGCGGCGAAGAAATTATTGATCCAGATAATCTGATTGGCGCGCATATTTTTAACGATGTTGCTGAATGGGACTTCACGACGTGTAGCTTGACGCGCTATCGAAGGGATCAATTTCAGCGTGAGAGGCTCACTATTTCTCGATAGCGGGCTCATGAATACATCGAGGATGAGTGTTTCAAGGTTGAGACGTATTTCTGAAGCTGGCAAGTCGGGCACCATTTGAAATTCACTCTGTAGACGCTTGAGGGAATTGACCGCCTCCTCAAGCGCCCAAGCCACCGCACCTTCACCCATTTTCAATACCGCGTATTTCAGCTGTTGTTGCTGGATTACTGCATTAGAAAAAGCGTCCTCAATTGAGGCTTTAGGCTTTAGGTGATGATAGAGGTCACAGGTCAAGTCGTACTCCCTGCATATCGCAATAGTTATTTATGTAATGGTACGTGGCATGTCAGAGCAACGTGTGATTGCAGTATAGCGTCGACATAATACTGCAGTACCAAAACCCCTTTCGAATTTGGATCGACAGACTGGAGACTCATCTGGGACGACGTCCTATCGTTAGCAGCGTTACCTCCCTATGAAGGTGACCCAGACGTTGCGGTGTGACCGCTTTTGTCTGGCAACTAAAGGCCGCTAGTCGAAGGTCCCTTTTTCGTAACTACTGTTTGTCGCTAAAAATGAGAGGATCAACATGTCCGTCCCTAAAAAGTGGATTCAAGCCAAAATCCAAAGCCTCGACCCACACAAGGATTACATTGAAATCTGGCGTTTATCGAACAGCTACGGGCTGAACGATTTCATGCAGAACTTCATCTACGCTTTGACCTTCCCGAATTTTGTCGTCACCGACTGGGGATCGAAGACTGTTTGGCGTGAAGACGGGGGTAAAGTTGTTTCCCGTTCGACATCACGCGTGGAGCAAACCGGCAGTGCCAATGCCCTGTGGTGGTTCTACGGTCCTGAAGATAGCCGCACGATCAAGTCAGTTGAAGGTATCAATAATCTTCATGCGCATTGGGCCAAAAAGTATCCCGGTGCCTTCTCCTATAACGACGATTACGTGTACGTGTGCGCGTTCACCGCCCTCACCATGCACCGTCTGAAGTTGAAGATAGGCGCGCCGGGGCTCACTGAGAACGAGAAGATTGCGGCGCACCTGTTCTGGCGTGACATGTGCAACCTGTTTCGTGCTGAAAACGATCAGCCAATCACTGGCTACCCTGATAACTTTGACGGGTTGGTCGAATTTTGTGAAGCCTTCGAGAACGCTCCAAAACCTAAGCTGGAACGCGGCAACCTTATTATTACGGCAATTCATGAACAGTTTGTCTTCCGCTTCTTCCCCAAAGAATTGCATTGGTTTGGCCATCAATTGCTACGCGCCATGTCACTGACCACCACGCTTGACACCCTGCAGGTCGATCGCCCTGACCCGGTTGCAGCTGAGCTTCTACCGCAATTAGCCGGTTACATTTTGGGCATGATGGAAATGAACTCCGACGATCCAACTGAAAGCTATATCGAGGCGCGGATGAACATGTCCGGTGAAGAAAAAGCTGAAGTGCGAATGAACATTCAGGAGCTGGACAAGGATTTTCCCAAGCATTACATCGAAATGTATAAGAATGATCCGAAATTTATGGGTTGTCCTTTCCATGCGACGTTGGGCGACGGCGTTACACCCCAAAATGCTACCGATAAACAAAGCATCAGGTCTATTGAGGCTCAGGTAGCGGCCTTAGGCAGCGACGAATAATTCCAAGAACCTTGTTGGCATAAAAGCCAATCCGCCCGGCGTTTGTTCCCTCCTTGACTGCCGGGCTGATCAGTCCAGTTATTCTGGTCTATGCGCCAGCGTGTTCGTGAGTTGTGAAAGATTGTCGGCAAGGGCGAGGATTTGCTGGCCTTGCACTTCATCTTGTTCGCTGTCGTGTTGTGAAGTCGGACGCACGCAACTAACGCTGCCCACGACTTTGCCGTCGCCGTCGAATATCGGGGCCGCCAGGCCGAAGACGCCAGCATCCACTTCGCTGATACTGAGCACATAGCCTTGACGGCGCAAGCGTTGGAGCGAGCGCCGGAACTGCTCCCACGTCTTGCCAAGGTTGCTGGATTCGACGTCGCTCGGGTTTTCCAGAAACAGTTGGCTTTGGCGTCGCGAGCCCATGTTGGCCAGGATCGCCTTGGAGGTAGCACCCATGAACAGAGGTCTTGGCGACCCTCGTGAATAGCTCACCTCATTGGCCAGGTTACCGGTCTGATGGACGCAGACCACTTGATCCTTGAACAGTCGACACACCAACCAGATTTGCTCGGCACCCCATTGTGGAAAGGTAGACTCCAGGGCGTGCGCAGCACGTACCAAGGGGTCACTGACGCGCAGTTGGCGATCCCAGGTAATGATTCTCGCACCGAGGGCATAGCGACCGGCATCTACCTGAAACAGCAAGTTGGCTTCAGTCAGTTCGCGTACGTAACGGTAGGCAGTGGAACGGGTGAACCCCAGCGCATTTCCCATCCCATCGATCGTCCAGATGGGATGGCGCTCGGTGAACAGGTCGAGGATTCGCAGCATCCGCTCCAGGCTGGAGCCTTTGGGGTCAGCCAGGTACTCGGCGTTGTCATCGGAATCAAACGGTCTTGGCATGTCAGCGCTCGTCTACAATACTGTTGCGCAGGATACCAAAGCGCTCGACTTCAATTTCGACGATCTCATCGCGGGTGACCCTCCATGGCACGCCGCTGATTACATCAATGATGAGGCGCAGGCTGAGAAGGTGTTGGCTTTTGCTTGCTGGAGGGGTCAAGGCGCAGCAGGGTAATTGCCGTCAGCGCGATGACTCCTGGTATCAGTGCTGCGCTGAGGATTTCTGCCAAAACCCAGCCCGCTGCCAGCATTAAGCCGCCGCACACAGGCCCTGCAATGGAGCCCACGCGCCCGACGCCGAGCGCCCAGCCGACGCCGGTAGAGCGTATTTCCTGTGGGTACAGCTCGGCGGCCAGCGCGTTAAGACCCGCCTGTGCCCCCTGCACCAAAACACCCAGAACCAACATCGCGGGGAACAGCGAATAAAGCGAGATAGGTGATTGGCTGAGGGCCAGCACGATAGTCAGGTAGCCCATAAACTCGATGGTCAACACGTTCACCGAACCCCAACGGTTCATCAGCCAGCCTTGTATGACCGAGCCGATCACGCCCCCCAGACTGAAGAGAATAATGGCGTGTATGCCCATGCTCAGGGGGGCATGGGCTGCGACCAGCAGCGTCGGGATCCAACTCATGATGAAGTACAAAATCAGCAAATTCATGGCATATGGTAGCCAGAGCAGCAGCGTGCGGCGCCACATGCCAGCTTTGAAAAGGTTGCTCAGGGAAGTCGAGGAGGCTGCCTGTGTGCGCACTTGGCCGAGATTGGCGGGCAGTTCGGCGAGGTCTGGTGCGAGCCGTTTGATGATAGCGCGCAGGGTATTGCGATTGCCGGGGTTTCGGCTGAGGAACTCCACTGACTCAGGAAGGCGCCACATGACGACGACGGCGACCATCAAGGGCAGTGCGCCACCAATCAGGAAAAGGCTCTGCCACCCCCAGGACGCCAGGAGTTGGTTGACGGTCAAGCCAGCCAGCATGGCACCCAGTGGCATGCCACAGAACAGCAGCGTGACCGCACTGCGCGAATAACGCCGCGGGCTGTATTCAGAGATCAGCGCAACGAGATTAGGGATCGCCCCGCCGAGGCCTATTCCGGTCAGGAAACGCACGACGAGCAATTGCGAGACGGTCGTCACAAATGCGGTCAGCAACGCAAATGTGCCAAACAGCAGAATCGACAACACCAGGATTTTTTTACGTCCCAAGCGATCTGCAATCGGCGCCAGCAGCAGCGCGCCGAGCATCAAGCCAAATAAACCCGCCGCGAACACTGGGGCCAGGGCCTGTGGGGTCACGTCCAGGGTGGAGGCCATGGCCGTCACCAGGAATCCGACGATCTGCGTGTCAAACCCATCAAGTACGGCGACCAGTACGCACAGGGCAAGGACTTCCCATTGCAATCGGGAGATAGGGCGAGCATCCACGACGTCGCAGAGGATGTTGTTAGACGTAGGAGCGTGCATGGCATGTACCTCTTATTGTTTTTGTTGTCTGGGGCACGCCGGTGCCCTTGACTGAGGTCAAATCTATTGCGAAGAGAAAATCCTGTAAAGCGGAAATAATACAAAATCCCAAAATATCGGAATTATGCTATTTTTAGGCTTGAAGTCGGCGTGCCTCAATGAGTCCGGGAAGATGGGGCCAGCCTGCGTGAAACCCGATTGAGCAGCAGTCAGCGTATTCAAGGTGATGAGTCGTGCGTGTCTACATTTTTCTCAAGTCAGCTGCGGGATGTCGCGCCATAAATGAGTAAACGGATAAATCAATCATGTCGTCGGCTGGCTGGCCGGTTTGTTACGCCGTCTTGGTTTCAGTGGCCTTCGCGTTCGGCACAGCTGTTCAGTCTGCGTACCACCACGGCGGCCCTCTTGGCACTGGTCTTTGCGCAAGTTTGCGACCTGCACCATCCTTGGTGGGCCGCGATGACGGTCTGGTTGGTAGCGCAACCCACGCGAGGCCTCCTGATCGAGCGCATTGGCGCCCGACTGATCGGTACAGCGGTGGGTGCTTTAGCGGGTGGGCTTTTGCTGACGGTGTTTTTTGATCATCACCTCTGGCTGATGCTGGCATTGACAGGTTGGATCACGGCGTGCGCCGGGGTAGGCAACCAATTTCGACATTTTCGAAATTACGGTTTTGTGCTTGCGGGATATACCGCAGCGATCGTGGCGTTATTTGGTGTGCTAGACCCAGTGCTTGATGTAGACCTCGCCCTTGGCAGAGTCTATTGCACGGTCATCGGAGTGCTGGCTTCAGTTCTTTTTTCATGGGCATTTACAGATGCGTCCGCATCGCCGAAGTTCTTGGACAGCCGACTCGAAGCGTTGGCCGTTTCAGGTGTTCACTACAGTCTCAATAGCCTTCAGGCACGTACCGCACACGACGGGAAAGATTTAAGTGCGTTGTTACAGGAAATAGCCGCACTTGATCTTTTTCTGGACGAAGTTGCTGCAGGTTCGCGAACGATGCGTTTACGCGCCCGTCGTGCTCGCGACACGCTGGACGCGATTGTCGATTTGCTCGTAAGCAGGCACTTCGATGTTTGCGGCTCACTCCGGGTTTTCTCTGATCTGTCGCAAGTGACTGATGCAAAGTCGGCGTCTGAGATGGCGCTCGCCGTGAGCATTGAGGTGCATAAACTCGCTGACAACGTGCCCGCAGAAAGGCTGTTCGTTAAAAAGCTACAGCGTGTTTTTTTCTCATTGGATGCTGTCCAAACCCCAAGCAGTGATGGGTTGCAGCGACTTAAACAGCTCGATTGGCGCGCTACTTGTCTAGCCGCGTCCAGACCCCTGATCGCGATATGTATCACCACCGCAGTGTGGTGGGGATTGGATTGGTCAGACGGCCCTCTGATGGTGATGACGGCGGTGTTGTTCGCCTCGTTGTTCTCCAGTCATAACCACGCCAATGCAGCCCTAAAAGATGTGCTTATTGGTTCGATCGCTGGCGCAATTCTTGGTGTGGTCTGCCGCTTCTGGCTGTTGCCTGAGGTTGACGTAGTTTGGGAGCTGGCCCTCGTTATCGCTCCATTCTTGATGATCGGTGCGCTGCTGATGGCTCGCCCCGGTACAGCGAAATTGGCAATCGATCTGAATATGACCTTTTTGTTGATAGCTCAACCTGGATTGCATACGGACACCTCCTTCGAACATTCCCTCCTGCAGATGGCCGCGATTCTTGGCGGGGTGTTCACCGCCGTACTGACCTACAGATGGCTTGTTCCTTCATCGCCCGGCTCCCAACGCAAACGACTGTCCAAGGGTATCGCGCGCCTGGCACTGAAGATGTCGAATGCACCTGGCTTACGTGCTCAGGCACAAACTTATGATCAGATCAGGGATCTTCTCTCAAGGCTGATTAGCCTGGAGAAACATGCCTCTGCAACGCTCATCACGGCGTTCGAATGCGCAGCCATTGCACAACTTGTTGCTAACCATTGTGCCGATAAACATCAAGTCTGCGCATTAGAGCACCGCTTGAAAAAGCTCGCGGCTGCCGAGTGGGTAAGCGAAACGAAAACTGGCGCTGAGCTACCTTGAAGCAGTTGGAGAAGCCTTGAGCCGCTCCGACATCTTGACCAGCGTCGCCAATGAATCCGCATTCATTTTGCGCATCAAGGCGCCGCGTCTCACCTTCACCGTAACTTCACTCAAACCCAACTGAGCCGCGACTTGTTTATTCAGCAGCCCCGACACGACTAAATCCATGACCTCGCGCTCTCCGTCAGTCAGCGTGCAATGACGGCGCTTCAACTCATCCACCATCCCCGCCGCTTTACGCCTTTGCTTGTCACGGCTCAGGCCCAGGCTGATGGCATCAAGCAGATCCTGTTCACGCAAAGGTTTGGTCAAAAATTCCAGTGCCCCGGCCTTCATGGCTTTCACTGACATGGGGATATCGCCGTGGGCGGTGATGAATACCACCGGAATCAAGATATTCAAGCGTGCCATTTCCTGCTGGAAGTCCAGCCCACTCAAGCCCGGCATCCGCACGTCCAGGATGAGGCACGCTGGAGTATCCGGCAGGTCGGCGTCCATGAACTCACGCGCAGAACCAAATGCCAGGCTCGCCAAGCCTACCGATGCCAGCAGGTCTTGCAGCGATGCACGCACCGAGCTGTCATCGTCGACGATGTAGATCATCGATTCGGCAAGATCATCGACGTCAGTTTCGTTCATCGGATTCCCTTACAACGGCAGGCAAAGTGAAATGGAAGGTAGCGCCAGACTGTGGATTGCTCGAGGCCCAGATACGCCCGTCATGTGCCTCAATGATTGAACGGCTGATGGCCAGGCCCATTCCCATCCCTTCATGTTTGGTACTGTAAAAGGCGTCGAACACCCGCTCACAGTCGCTTGATAACAGACCGCTGCCTTGATCGGAAACAAAAAAGTGCAGTTGATGGCGTGACTCAAGCGTTACTTGAACCTCCAGGATCCGGCGGTCAAGTTCAACCTGGCGCATCGCGTCGACACCATTCATTGCCAGGTTCAGTATCACTTGTTGGATTTGCACCTCATCTACCAGCATGGGGGGCAGCCCTTCCTGGACATGTACGCGCAACGTGATGCTCTGCTCGTTCAGCTCTCCGGCCAACAGTCGCAGCGCCGTGTTAACCGTGTCGGCGACGTTCAGCCACTGCTTGGTCGGCGCTTGATGCTGTGCCATGCCGCGCAACCGGGCAATGATGTCACTGGCGCGGTGCGTATCGGCGATGATTCGCTCCACGGCCTGATGGGCTTTGGGCAGGTTGGGTGGTTCGGTTGCCATCCAGCGCAGGCAGGCACCGCTGCTGGCGGCAACCGCAGCCAGTGGCTGATTCACTTCGTGGGCAATAGAGGCGGCCAGCTCACCCAGCATGTTGACTCGGGCAATGTGCGCCAGGTGCGCTCGGGTTTGATGCACTGTGCGAATCGCTGCCGATAAACGCAGCGCCAGATACGTGGTGCCGGCGATGGCAGCGAGGCTGATCAAAACATTGATCAATCCCGCTTCTGAATCACCAAAGCGTGTGAGCCGATAACTCAGGATCGTCAATACCATGCATATGATCGATACGCCTGCCACTGCGCGCGTTGGCAAGACCCTCACTGCGATCAGCACCACCACGATCTGAAATACCCCAACCGCAATTTCAAGATCGGTAATGGTGTCGATCGCTGCAATGCCCAGCGCCAACCCCAGCAAAAGCATCAGGCGCAATGCCAACTGAGTTCTTCTCACTGAATGTTCATCTCGCATCGCTCCATTTATCAAGGGCTTTAACCCTGCACTTTATACCTCAGGACGGGTTGTCCAGGCTGAACTGATCCGCCACCTCGTCGTAGGCAAACAACTCAGCGTAGCGTCCCCATTGAGTGACACAGTCCAGCGTGTTGGCGGCGTCGTGTTCCGACATGAAGTCTTCCAACTCATCACGGAAACGTCTGGCGGGTGCCGTGCGGGTAGGGCGGTCATCCAGCACCCTTCGGATATGACCCACCAACGGCACATACTTAAGCAAGTGCTGGGCAAACAGCTGCTTGCGCTCATCTACATCCGAATGTGCGTAACGTCGCCCGGCTGGCAGCAGCGAGATGTCGCCGTCCTGCATTTCGGCGAAGCGCATTAATTGCAGCACCTCAGCGACAGGAAAAAGATCACTGGCGGTGTACCGCAATCCCATTGCAAGTTCACGCAAATCCGCCTGACCGTCATAAGGATGGTCCTGTACCGCTTCGATCAACCCGGCCACGGCGTTGGTGGAAATCAACGGTAAAACCATTCCCACCCCGGTTCCGGCAAACATGCCCTGGCGGGGAGAATCGGCATTTGCCCCCCCGGCCATTTGCACATAAATGTGCTCGACCAACGCTTGGAAAGCCGGATCCGCACGATTGCGTGGCTGACTGAGATTGACCGGGATTTCGCTCATGATTCGCCCCGGATTGGAGGAGAAAATCAAGATGCGGTCACACATCAAGACGGCTTCTTCGATGTTATGGGTGACCATTAATATTGATCGGATCGGCATCCGCCCTTCAGACCACAGCTCCAGCAGATCGGTGCGCAGCGTTTCGGCCGTCAGCACGTCCAATGCCGAGAACGGCTCGTCCATCAACAAAATATCCGGGGCAACCACCAAGGCGCGCGCCAGGCCAACGCGCTGGCGCATGCCGCCCGACAACTCTTTCGGGAAGGCGCTTTCGAAACCATCGAGCCCGATCATGTCGATGGCTGCCAAAGCACGCCGCCGCCGTTCAGGCACCGCCACGTTCAAGGCCTCGAGGCCTATCTCCACGTTCTGCAGCACGGTCAGCCAGGGGAACAGGGCAAAGCTCTGGAATACCATGCGAACCGAGCTCGATACCCCTTGGGCATCGACAGGAAAATCAACCATGCCCGAGGTGGGCGAAATCAGCCCCGCTATAGAGCGTAGCAAGGTCGACTTTCCAGACCCCGAACGACCCAACAGGCCAACGATTTCCCCATCGTTCAGGCGCATGCAGACATTGTCCAATACAACTCGCTCGGCGCCGCCTGCAGTGCCATAGACATGCCCTAATTGCTGCACGTCGACCAGACAACGTTTGTCTATTACTTCCATTGGATCACCCTCAATCAATTCGAAGCCGGCGTTCGGCAAAACCGTACAGGGGACGCCACAACAGGCGGTTGAAACCCACAACAAAAATCGACATGACCGAAACACCCAGCGCTACTCGCTGGAAGTCCCCGGCCGAGGTGGCCAGAGCGATAAAGGAACCCAGCCCGGATGCGTACAAATGGTCATTGCCCCAGGAAACCGCCTCGGCGACGATGCTGGCATTCCACGACCCTCCTGCTGCCGTGAGGGCACCGGTGACGTAATAAGGGAAAATCCCCGGCAGCGCGACTTGGCGCCACCACTGCCAACCGCTCACATGGAAGCTGCGTGCTGCCTCGCGCAAATCGGTCGGCAAAGCACTGGCACCTGCAATAACGTTGAACAGGATGTACCACTGAGTGCCCAGTATCATTAACGGCGATAGCCATATATCGGGGTTCAACTTCAGGGCAACGATGGTAACAACCGCAAACGGAAACAAAACGTTGGCCGGGAATGCCGCCAGCAACTGGGCGACGGGTTGCAAGCGTTCGGCCCAGCGTGGATTCAAGCCGATCCAGACGCCGATGGGCACCCAAAACACGCTGGCAAGAACGATGAGCACGCCGACGCGCAACATCGTGGTCAGTCCCAAGCCAAATACACTGATGACGTCCTCTAAACCTAATGTGCTGCCAATGAAGCGCGATAGTTGAACAATGCCGACCATGCACACAATGGCTACCAGGGCTATCCAGACCCAGTCGGCCGCACGGCTGAAACGGGCGCTGGTTTTGAATCGGATTCGAGGCAGCTTCGGGATTTTGTCCAGAAACAACCAGGTCTTTATCTCTTCCAGCGCCAGCAACACCAACGGCACCAGACGAGTCGACCTCAGCAAATCGTAAACCCTGGACCTTGGGCGCTTCTGGGAGGCGGTCTGTTCGAATCGAAATTTGTCCGCCCACGCCACTATCGGCCGGAAAAACAACAGGTCATACAGGATGATTACCCCGACCATGGCCAACACTGCCCAAGCGATGGCGGCAATATTTTTCTGTTCGATCGCCAGTGCCAGCCATGAACCGATACCTGGCAAGCTGACGGTCGTGTTGCCTACGGTGATGGCCTCGGAAGCCACCACAAAAAACCAGCCGCCCGACATAGACATCATCATGTTCCACACCAGGCCCGGCGTTGCGAAAGGCAACTCCAGCCTGACGAACCGTTGCCACGGTGAAAACGCGAACTGTCGGCTGACATCGTAAAGATCGTTAGGCATTGTCCTGAGCGATTGATAAAAACTGAACGTCATGTTCCAGACTTGGCTGGTGAAAATGGCGAAAATCGCTGCACACTCCACGCCCAATTGTTTGCCTGGAAATAAGCCCATGAAAAAAACAACGGTAAAGGTGAGGAATCCAAGTACCGGTACGGATTGGAGAATATCCAGTGCTGGCAGAATAATCATGGCGGCCTTGCGACTTTTCGCTGCCAATGTGGCGATGACCACCGTAAAAAGAAATGAAGCAAACAACGCGATGAACATGCGCAATGTGGTGCGCAGCGTATATTCCGGCAGGTAGGCCAGGTCCAGCGATAACGGCGATGAATCAAGGACGCCGAGCGGCTGGCTCATTTGATCCAGGCCATAAAATATAAAGGCCGCCAAGAGCACTGCAAGGCTAAAGAGGGCGACATCGGCCCACCAGGAAGTGGTGGCGACGTGTTGCCTGTTCTTGAAAGAAGTCAATGCAGGTGCTGGGAATGAAGTGCGCATTGATCACCTCTTTTACAGGATTCAAAGTCAGGGGTACGGGCTCGCCAAGGGTCATTGGCAAACATGAAGTTAAAGCGCTTTTAATTGACGACGTTTAACACCCGGCAAGATTAAGCTTTGCTGTTGCGGAGGGCCAGAATGACTAGGGACAAGAAAATATACTTTGGTATACCGAGGGGCGTACTCATGTTCGATGGGTTGGAAGTGCTTCATCTGATCCGCACTTTCTTGCGGCAGGTGCCTCTGTAACGAACCCACTCTCCACCCCAGAATAAGTACACGGTTTGCCTGCCAGGCGATCCATGTACTGCAATTTTTTTGTCCAGGGGTGCTCATGGCAAAGATGGCGATTTTTTTGGGTGGTTTTTTGGCGTTGACCCTTTTGATTGGAGTGCTTGCGACGATTTCTCCGGTGTAGCTGCAGGTTGCGGGAAACCTGTGGCGAGGGGATTTATCCCCGCTGGGCGGCGAAGCAGCCCTAAGCTCACACCTCGATCTACCGGTCGATCACCTCAACATCTTGGGGCCGCTGCGCGTCCCAGCGGGAGCAAGCTCCCTTGCCACGGGTTTTGTGTTGGTCAGGGTGGCAGTGATCAGTCCTTGCTGCCTACCTGTGCAAAATCACCTGCGCAATCTCCTGCAACCCCATCACCCGTTGTGCGGCGTTGAGTTTGATTGCTTCCTTGGGCATGCCGAAGACCACGCAGCTGGCTTCGTCCTGGGCCACGGTGCTGCCGCCGGCGTCGAGCATTTCCTTCAGGCCCCGGGCGCCGTCGTCGCCCATGCCGGTCATGATGATGCCGGTGGCATTTCGGCCGGCGAATTTGGCCACTGAGCGAAACAGGACGTCCACCGAAGGGCGATGGCGGTTGACCAGCGGGCCGTCTACCACTTGCACGTGGTAGAACGCACCGCTGCGGGTCACCATCATGTGTTTGCCGCCGGGGGCAATGAGCGCCAGGCCCGGGTGGATACGGTCGTTGTTGCGGGCTTCACGCACTTCGATCTGGCACAGGCTGTTGAGCCTGGCGGCGAACGAGGCGGTGAATTTTTCCGGCATGTGCTGGACGATGACGATGCCCGGGCATACCCGCGGCAGGGCGCTCAGCACTGCTTCCAACGCCTGGGTGCCGCCGGTGGAGGTGCCCAGGGCGACGATGCGTTCGGTGGTCTGCGCCATGGCGTGGCCGTTGGCGGCGGGCAGCATGGCGTCGGCGGTGAGTTTGGCGGCAGGCGTCAGCGGCGCAGGGCGCTTGCCCAGGTTCCGGACGTTGACCTGGGCGGCGGCCCGAATGGCCGATACAAGCTCTGGCGCTGACTCCAGCAAGAAGTTCTTCAAACCGCTGGTGGGCTTGGTGATGATTTCCACCGCACCGGCGGCCATGGCCTGCAAAGTGGTTTCCGCGCCTTTGGGCGTCAGGGACGAGCAGATCACCACCGGCGTGGGGCGTTCGTTCATGATTTTTTTCAGGAAAGTGATGCCATCCATGCGCGGCATCTCCACGTCGAGCACGATCACGTCGGGCCACTCGCGGGCCAGTTTGTCCATGGCGAAGATCGGGTCGGAGGCGGCGCCCATGACGTGGATGTCCGGCGTGTCGCTGAGGATCGCCAGCAACACCTGGCGGACCACGGCGGAGTCATCCACCAGCAATACATTTATCTTTTTTGACATGGTTAATGCCGGGTCCTTATTGGTTGGTGCCTGACCCATACGTCGCCGTTGCAAAGGTCGAAGATGATGCTTCTGTGGCCGGTGCTGCCCATGTCATGGGCGATCAGGTCCAGGCGATAGAGGGCGGCCATCTCCAGCGCTGCGTTGACATTCATCCGCGCCACATCGCCGTAGGGCACGTGGCGTTGCAGCTCGGGGAACATCTCGCCGCCGCCGAACAACTTGAGCTGGTACTCCTCGGGCTCGGTGTGATGGGACCGCGCCTGGCGGATGAACAGCTCGATGGCTTCGTCGGCGTACATGCCGTTGAGGGCGGTGCTGCAGCGCACCCGGCTGGGCAACATGAAGTGGCACATGCCGCCGATCTTGCGCTCGGGATGCCACAGGGTAATCGCCACACAGGAGCCGAGAATGGTGCGCAGCCGGGTCGGGCAAGTGGCAAAGCGAAACTCCCCCGGTGCCAGGTAAACCTCGGCCACTTCCCTCATCACGGCGCTCATGGTTTGCGATAAATCGATGGCGCCACCAGTTTCAACGCATCGGACACGCCGTTGAGGCTTTCCGAATGGCTCACGATGAAATACCCGCCAGGCTTGAGCCGAGGGATCAATCGGGCGACCACTTTGCTTTTGGTGGGTTGGTCGAAATAAATCATGACGTTGCGCAGGAAAATCACATCGAACTCCCCCAGCTCCGGCAAGGTGTCGTTGAGGTTGACCTGGATGAAGTTGACCCGGTTGCGCAGCGCCCGGTCGATGAGAAACGTGCCTTGCTGGCTGCCGGTGCCCTTGAGGCAATATTTCACCAGCAGCGGTTGGGGCAGGGTGCGAGCGCGTTCCATCGGGTAATGCCCGGCACGAGCCTTGGCCAGCACCTGGCTGCTGATGTCTGAGCCAATGACTTCCCAGGGCGTGGTGCCCAACCCTTCGGCCAGGGTCATGGCCAGGCTGTAGGGTTCCTCTCCCGACGAACTGGCTGCGCTCCACAGGCGAAAGGTCTTGCCCGGCGCCGCGTTGGGCAGCACATGCTGACGCAGAAAATCGAAATGCTTGGGCTCGCGGAAAAAGTAGGTTTCGTTGGTGGTGAGCAGGTCCAGCGCCACCTGCAATTCGTCGGTGCGCTGGCCGTTCATGATCAGCTTGAAATACTCGCCGTAGCTGCCCAGCTCATAGTGTTTGAGGCGTTTGAACAATCGCCCGGCCACGAGGGCCTTCTTGGCCGGCGACAGGTTGATGCCCGCGGCCTGGTACAGCCAGGATTGAAACTGGCTGAATTCATGATCGTTGAGCGCCAGTGCGTTCACCGTGCGGTCCTTGCAGGTTTCAGTACTCACTGGGCTTCAACTTCCTGCGCGGCGGGGCTGGACTGGGCGAGCTGGGACATCTCGTCGATGGACAGCACCCGGCCCACCTCCAGCACGATCACGAATTTGCCATCGACCTTGGCCATGCCGCTGATGAAGTCGGCGCGGATCTTTGCCCCGAAACTCGGGGGTGGTTCGATTTGCGACGCCGGGATTTCCAGCACCGCCGACACCGTGTCCACCAGCAGGCCGATATCCTGTGCGTGCCCGTCCTCGGTGTTGGCCTCGATGATCACCACGCAGCTGCGCCGAGTGATCGCCGAGTTCTGCCGGCCGAAACGCGCCGACAGGTCCACCACTGGCACGACCGCGCCGCGCAGGTTGATCACTCCGCGCACGAAGGACGGCATCATCGGTACCACCGTCAGGTTGCCGTATTCGATGATTTCCTTGATGCACAGGATGCCGATGGCAAACATCTCCGTGCCGAGCATAAACGTCAGGTATTGCGCTTCTTCCTCGACCGCCAGTGCGGTTTGACGTGTGGTAGCGATGGCGCCCATGCCTTTTTCTCCTTTAAGCGAGCCTGTGGGAACGGACGGTCAGAACCGGGTGAATTCGGATTCGTCTGGTGCGCTGGCCATGTTGTAGGCAAACGCTTTGGGCAACACGGTCACGGAGGTCCGGGCCGGCTTGCGGCTGGACGGGCCAGGTGTGTTGTCCACCCTCAAAGACTGGGCGGCCGATTTGGGCGGCGTGTCCAGGGTGAAGAAGCTCATGGCCTGTTGCAGTTGTTCGGCCTGGCTGCTCATTTCCTCGGCGGTGGCGGCCAGTTCTTCGCTGCTGGAGGCGTTCTGCTGGGTGACCTGGTTGAGCTGGGTCATGGCGGTGTTGATCTGCGCCACGCCGGCGGCCTGTTCTTCGGAGGCGGCGCTGATTTCCTGCACCAGGTCCGAGGTCTTGTTGATGGAAGGGACCATCTCGTTGAGCAGATGCCCGGCCTTCTCGGCCATGTCGACGCTGCTGGAGGACAGTTCGCCGATCTCCTGGGCCGCCACTTGGCTGCGTTCGGCCAGCTTGCGCACTTCGGCGGCGACGACGGCGAAACCTTTGCCATGTTCACCGGCGCGAGCTGCTTCGATCGCCGCGTTGAGCGCCAGCAGGTTGGTCTGGTAGGCGATGTCGTCGATGATGCTGATGCGCTGGGCGATTTTCTTCATCGCCACCACGGTCTGCTGCACCGATTCGCCGCCGTCGGTGGCTTCCTTGGCGGCCTTGCTGGCCATGCCGTCGGTGACCTTGGCATTCTCGGTGTTCTGATTGATGCTGGCGCTCATCTGCTCGATGGAAGCACTGGTTTCCTCGACGCTGGCGGCCTGTTCGCTGGTGGCCTGGCTCATCGATTGTGCGGTGGCGCTGACTTCTTCAGAGGCGCTGGCCAGGTTATCTGCTGCGTTACGCACTTCACTGATGATATGGGACAGTTTGCCCACCATGTTTTGCATGGCGTTGAGCACCATGCCGGTTTCGTCTTTGGAGCCGCTTTCGATTTTCGCGTTCAGGTTGCCTTCGGCCAATTGTTCGGCGACGGCTGCGGCCTGCTTCAAGGGGCGGGAGATGATTCGCGAAATGAACAGCGCCAGGCCCAGGCCCACCAGCAGGGCAGCAATCAGCACGGCAATAATTGAAAGGCGCGCTTGTTCATACAGCTGCGTGCCGTGTTCGCTGGCTGCGCCGGCCCCGGCGTCATTGAATTCAACCAGTTTTTGCAGGTCGGTGGTCACCAGGTCGAACTGACGCTTGGACTCGCCCTTGAGCAGCGCGTGGGCTTCGTCGGTCAGATTTTGCCGGGACAGTGCAAACAGGTCCTTGCTGATCGCCAGATAGGCGGTCCAGTCATTGCGAGTGGTTTCGAACAGCTGGCGGTCTTCTGCGTTGGAGAGCAGCTTTTCATAGGTTGCCAGGCGCGTTTCGAAGGCCTTTTTGGCGTCTTCCGCTTCTTGCTCGATGGTGGTGCGTTCCTGTGCCGAATCGGCGGCAATGTGGCGGTTTTCCTTGAGGCGATAGTTCGCCCCGAAGAAGCGCATGCCTGAGGCCGCACGCATGGAAGGCATCCAGTTTTCACGCATCTCGATGGTGGTGCCGTTCACCTGGCCTAGCTGGATGATCGAGAACACCCCCATGACGGTGGTCAGGGCCAGCACCACAACAAATGAGGTGATCAGTTTCGTGGCGATTCTAAGATCGTAGAACCATTTCATTGGGAAGTACCTCTCCATGGAGTTGCTAAAGCGTCAGCGAGCATTGGCTTGTTGTAATAGGGGTGAGGTGTAACGGGGTTCTATTTGGGCGATTTGGGCGAGCAGTGCCGGTACGTCGAGAATCAACGCCACGGCGCCGCTGCCCAGGATGGTCGAGCCGCTGATGCCGCGCAGTGCGCCGAACAGCTTGCCAAGGGGTTTGATGACGGTCTGGAATTCACCCAGCAAGTCATCCACCACCAGCCCGGCCTTGAGTTCGGCGTAGCGCACCACCACCACGTTCTGCCGGCGCGAGGCCGGGCCTTCATGGTCGAAGTGATCACGCAGGTACACCAGGGGCAGGACTTCACCGCGCAGGTCGAGGTAGCCTTGTTCGCGGCTGGTCAGCCCATCGTCTTCGCTCAGTTCGATGCATTCCTGGACCATGTCCAGCGGAATGACGTAAGTGGACTGGCCGATGCCCACCAGAAAACCATTGATGATCGCCAGGGTCAGCGGCAGGCGGATGCGCACCACGGTGCCCTTGCCTGGCTGGCTGTCCAGGTCGACCGTGCCGCGCAGCAGGGTGATGTTGCGCTTGACCACGTCCATGCCCACGCCCCGTCCCGAAAGGTTGGTGACGGCTTGGGCAGTGGAAAAACCGGGTTCGAAGATCAGGTTGTAGATCTCCTGGTCGGTGGGGCTGGCGCCTGCGGCGACCAAGCCACGTTCCTGGGCTTTTTCCAGGATCCGGTCGCGGTTCAGGCCGGCGCCGTCGTCGGCGATTTCCAGCACGATGCTGCCCGAGTCGTGGTAGGCGTTGAGGTGCAGATGCCCCTTGACCGGCTTGCCGGCCGCCAGTCGTGCTTCGGCGGTTTCGATGCCGTGGTCCATGGCGTTGCGCAACAGGTGCATGAGCGGGTCGCCGATTTTCTCCACCACGGTCTTGTCCAGCTCGGTTTCCGCGCCGCTGATGATCAGGTCGATGTCCTTGCCCAGTTCCTGGCTGACATCGCGCACCACCCGGCGGAAGCGGTTGAAGGTTTCGCCGATGGGGATCATGCGCAGGCGCAGGGCGCCGTCGAGGATTTCTTCCACCAGCCCGGACACTGTCGAGGTGGACTCCTGCAACGGCGCGTTCTGGCAGGTGCGGGCCAGCAGGCTGGCACCGGCACTGGCGATGACCAGTTCGCCCACCAGGTTGATCAACTCGTCCAGCTTGTCGGCATTGACCCGCACATAGGTACCGTCCTTGGCTTTGCTGTCGCTCGTCACGGTCTGTTTGTCGGCGCAGACCTGGGCAGGCATGCGTGGCGTCTTGCGTTGGTCTGGCATCAACTCGCCGGTGGTGACCAGCCCTGTGTTTTCGTCGGGCTGCTCCTGAGCCGTTGCAACCAGGCCGGTGTTCGCCTGGGGTAGGGCGTCATCAACGACAACGATCTCGATCTCGCAGTCTTCGCGGACGAAATCGAAGACTTCGTTGATCGCCCCGTGGCTGGCGGCCGAGCGAAACTCGATGTCGAAGCCCAGGTAGCAGGACTCGGCATCCCAGGCTTCGGCGGCTGGCATTGTGTCTGTCAGCGTGGCGATGTGGACGATTTCACCGAGGGTTTGCAGGTAGCGCAGGAACGACAGCGGGTCCATGCCGTTGCGGAATACGTCCAGGCCAAAGTGCAGGGAAATGTGCCAGAGCCTCGTTTCGGATGGCTCGTCTGTTTGGGCTTCACTCGTCGGTGTCGGGTCGACGGCAGGCGCGGGCAACTGGTACTCCTGCAGGATCTGGCACAATTCCATTTCCCGTTTCAGGGCCGGTGGCTGCAGGGTTGAGCCTTGGTTGGCCACCACGTTGATCAATTCCAGCATGTGATCACTGGACTTGAGCAACACGGCGATCAGGCCGGCATCCACTTCAACGCTGCCGTTGCGCAGGCGATCGAGCACGTCTTCGACGATATGGGTGAAGCTGACGATGGGTTCCAGGCCGAACAGCCCGGCCGAGCCCTTGATGGTGTGGGCTGCCCGGAAGATCGCGCCGACGGCATCATCGTCGCCAGGGTCGGTTTCCAGTTGCAACAGCGACTCTTCCATCGCCTGCAACAACTCCCGTGCCTCGACGATGAACGTTTGTTGTGCCTGATCGAGATTGATGCTCACGCGCATATCCTTTGTCGTGTCGGGCCGGCGGTGCAGTGGGTTAGGCCACTAGATTGCACAACTCCAGCGTTTCGGTGACGGCCTTGCTGCGCCCGGTCAGCGTCAGGTGAGTGCCGGTCTTCGGCGCCTCACGCAACACCATCAGCAGCAGTTGCAGGCCGGCGCCGTCCATTTCGGTAATTTGTGACAGGTCCAGTGCCATGCGAGGCGTATTCCCCAGGCATGGCAGCAGCTGCGCTGCCAGGTCGGCTGCGGTGTAGATCGTCAGCTCGCCGTCGATCTGCACCTGCGCGGTGTCGCCTTGTGCTTCATACAGCAAGGGCATCGCAGCCTCCGACGATCAAGGAAGAATCAGCTTGGAAACCGCCGCCAGCATCTGCGCCGGCTGGAACGGCTTGACCACCCAGGCCTTGGCGCCCGCGGCCTGGCCCTCGAGCTTTTTCGACTCCTGGGATTCGGTGGTGAGCATGATGATCGGCGTGAACTTGTAGCTGGCCAGCTTCTTGACCTCCTTGACGAAGGTGATGCCGTCCATGTTGGGCATGTTCACGTCGCTGATGATCAGGTGCACTTTCTGGCCATTGAGCTTGCCCAGTGCATCCTTGCCGTCGCTGGCCTCGATCACGTCGTATCCCGCACTTTTCAACGCAATGCCGACCACCTGCCGAACGCTCGCGGAGTCGTCGACAACCAATACACTTTTAGCCATGAAGGCTCTCCTAGAAGAAGGTTATTTCCTGTGAAATCTGTTGCGCGCCCGAGTTGCCGTGGTGATTGCGGCGTTGCTCGTCGGTGGCATAAGTGGTTTCCATGCGTGCCAGCCATTGACGGGCATCGATGGCGACAGCCTGATCGAGCGACTGACTGGCCTGCTGCATGTGCACATGCAGGTCCTCGATGTTGTCGCGCACGTGGCTGAGGATCTGGCTGACCCGATCCTGGAATTGAAGGCTTACCAGCACTTCGGTGAGTTCGTCGCGAATACCGAAGCTTTCCTGTTGCAGCATGGCGGCCGAATCGGCGAGCCGCCCGGTGACGCTCTTGAAGCGTTCCAGCACGCGCTGGATGCTCTCTTCGGAGTGGGTCACCGAATGGCTGTCCTGGTCCGCGCCGCTGGAGGCGGCCTGGACCAGTTGAGTGATGGCGGTATTGATGATGTCGACCTTGGCCGACATCTGTTGGCCGGTCTCGCTGGATTTGCTCGACAGGCTGCGCACGGCGTCGGCCACCACGGCAAAACCACGTCCGGCTTCGCCCGCGCGGGCGGCTTCGATGGCGGCGTTGAGGGCCAGTAGGTTGGTCTGTGCGGCAATCGCTGCGACATCGGCGGCCATGGTCCGCAGTTCACCGGTGTAGGCGGTCAGGTTACGCACCTGAGCCAGGGTTTCATCGCGGCTGGTTTGGGTGGCCTTCAAGGAATCGATGAGTTGGACCAGTTCGCTTTCGCTCTGGGCCAGCACCTGCACGGCACCGCCACTGCTTTTGCCGGCCAGTTCACCGGCCGCCAGTTGCGAGGCTTGCACGGTGTCTTCCAGGCGTGAAGATATGCCGGTGAAGCGGCTGGTCAGCGAGACGATGGCGGTTTCGGTCTGCTGCCGGGAGCTTTCCACCTGCTTGGCCCAGATCGGCATGGCCCCGAGGATGACTTCGTTGAGTTGTGCGTTGGTTTTATGGGTGAGGTGTTCGGCGGCGTGTAGCTCGTGGCGGGCAGTGGCTGCGGCGACGGCGCTGTCGAGCTGACGACGCTGAGACCGTGCGCCCCACACGCCAGCACCCAGGCCAAGGGCCAGGAGCGCAGCACTTAAACCGATGTTTTGTGCACTCGGACCGTTGAGTGCCAGCGTGCCGACGCTTGCACCCATGGCCACAAGCACTGCACCCCAGAGGATGCGTGGCGGGGTTGGGGCAAGGGAATGACCGTGTGGGTACGACGTCATGGTTCGGTCCTTGAACAGTGTTGCAAACAGGTTATTTGCGAATAACTGGTTATCTGCGCCCCCCACTCGGACTTTAAGACCGATCGTCCGATTCTGGCATTGCCGTAGGCGTTGGCCTGCTCGGACAGTGGCACTGCGCCAGCAAAAATTAGACGCAGTCTGCAAAATGTCGAGATCATCCGCTCGCACTCATTCGGTATTTGTGCCGCTCTGTCCTGTATTGAAGGTTCGTTTTGGTATAGCTTCGTCTGCCTGCCTACGCAAAGGAACGCTCATGATCGACGGTCCCGCCATTCTCACGGTGCTAGTGGTTTATATCGCTGGGGTGATCATTCCCGGGCCCAACTTTGTCGCGGTGGTCCACAAGGCTGTGGCGGCGACGCGCCTGGAGGCGCTGGCCCTGGTGACCGGTATCGTGTTGGTCAATCTGTTCTGGGCCACGTGTGCCATCGCCGGTATCGGCGTGGTCTTCGCCGCATTCCCTTGGGCGGCGTTGGTGGTCAAGGTGTTGGGTGCCGGATATCTGATCTGGTTCGGTTGGCGTCTGTGGCGTCAGGCCGGAGCCAGTCCGGTGTCGGGTACTCAGAGCGGGGCTGGCAGTTTTCGGCAGGCTTTCATGCAAGGTGTGGTGACAAACATCGGCAATCCGAAATCCATGGCGTTCTTTGCGGCGGTTTTTTCCGCTGCGACACCGACCCACGTCTCCAGCGCGACGTTCCTGGCAATGCTGGCGGTGGTGGGGGTGGTGTCATCGACCTGGTACACCCTGGTGACGCTTGCCCTGTCAAAGCCGCGGATTTCTTCGGGCTATCGGCGCAGTAAGAAATTCATCGACCGGTTGTGTGGGGGGTTGATCGGGCTGCTGGGGGTTCGGCAATTGGTCCAATGAACCTGTCATTAACCCGATGCACAGATTGAGCTAGATTACTGATCCTGGATCCTCCACCTTCTGCCACGAGCCCCCATGTCCACCCAAACCCATCTGCCCCTCTGGAAAACCTATCTCCTGTTCCTGACCCCCATGGTCCTGTCCAATTTCCTGCAGGCCATGTCCGGCACGCTCAATAGCATCTATATCGGCCAGATGCTGGGCACCCAGGCATTGGCGGCGGTGTCGGGCATGTTTCCCATCGTGTTTTTCTTCATCGCGTTGGTGATTGGACTCGGCGTGGGAGCGGGGGTGTTGATCGGGCAGGCCTACGGCGCCGGAGAAACCAGTACGGTGAAGGCAATTGCTGGCACAACGCTGCTTCTGGGGGCGATCATCGGGCTGGTGGCAGCGGTACTCGGCAGTGTCTTTGCGCGTCAGGCCTTGCAGGGGCTGGGCACCCCGGCCGATGTGCTGGAGGACGCTGTTTCGTATGCCCGGGTCATGATGTGGATTCTGCCGATACTGCTGGTGTTCGTGCTGTTCACCCAGTTGTTGCGTGGGGTGAGCGATACGGTGTCACCGCTGCTCGCATTGTTGGTGTCTACCATCGTCGGGTTGATGCTCACGCCAGCGCTGATTCGCGGCTGGCTGGGGCTGCCGCAAATGGGCATCCAGAGCGCGGCATTGGCGGGGCTGGTGGGTGCCGCGTCGTCCATGGCGATGCTGGCGTGGCGCCTGAACCGTCGCGAGCATGCCCTGGCACCGGATCGGGCGCTGTTCGCGGCGATGCGCCTGGACATGGACATTCTCGGCAAGGTACTGCGCATCGGCCTGCCCACGGGGTTGCAGATGGTGGTGATCTCGCTGTCGGAGTTGGTGATCCTGGCGCTGGTCAACCGTCACGGTTCCCAAGCCACGGCGGCCTACGGCGCGGTGACGCAGATCGTCAATTACGTGCAGTTCCCGGCGCTGTCGATTGCCATCACCGCCTCGATCCTCGGCGCCCAGGCCATAGGCGCCGGTCGGCAGGAGCGTCTGGGGCCGATCCTGCGCACGGGGCTGGTGATCAACGTCTGGCTCACCGGTGGGCTGGTGTTGCTTGGGTATCTGTTGTCCCACTGGCTGCTGGGGCTGTTTATCACCGACCCGGCGGCGCGGGTGCAGGCCGAACATCTGCTGCACATCATGCTCTGGAGCCTGCTGGTGTTCGGCTTCCAGGCGATCGTCGGCGGCATCATGCGCGCCAGCGGCACGGTGCTGATACCGGTGGCCATCTCGATCTTCTGCATCATCGCTGTGCAAGTGCCGGTGGCCTACCTGCTGGATGCCCGTCTCGGACTGCAAGGGGTGTGGATGGCGTTTCCGGTGGCTTACTTGAGCATGCTGCTGTTGCAGACGCTGTACTACAAACTGGTCTGGCAGCATCAGCCAATCGAGCGGTTGGTTTAGGTGAGGTGATTCACAGTGGCTTGGTCATCAAGGTTTGTTGCTCGCCCCAGGCCATGAAGTGTTCCCGCACGTGCCAGCCGCGCTGGGCGTAGTAGTCACTGCGGTCGTGGGTGTGCAAGTACACATGCTCGACGCCGTTGTCTTTGGCTCGGGCGCAAATCCCTTCGATCAATTGCTGCGCAATGCCCTGGCCTCGGGCCTGGGGCGTCACCAGTACACACGCCAGCCAGGGGCCAGGTTCAGGGCGCTCGGGCAGGTCATCTTTGGCGAGCGCTGCGCCGCCGAGCAATTGGTCGCCATCCAGGGCAATCAGGCACGGCCACTGTCCATTGAACTGGCCTTCGGCGAACTCGATCTGCCATTCGGCCAGGGATTGGGTGGCATATTCGTACTGGAACTGACGGTACAGCCAGGCGGCATAGGTCTGGCAGTGATGCATGTGATGGGCAAGCCAGTCGTAGTGGATCATCGGCAATCCTTTGGATGATAGGGCGCGGCGCCCCCATGGCGATACTGAGTCAGATGTCTGTTCGGGCGGTGCAGTGTCAAGAGGGGCGATGTTACAGTGAGTTTCGTCTGCCGTGCGATCACTCGAGGACCCTGATGCCTGTACTTTCCCCTTCTGTCACCGCTTACCGCGCCTTTCTCTTCGACATGGATGGCACGCTGCTCAATTCCATCGCCGCCGCCGAGCGGATCTGGACGCGCTGGGCAATACGCCAAGGCGTGGACGTGGCGACGTTTCTGCCGACCATCCATGGCGTGCGCGCCATCGACACCATTGCTCGCCAGTGTCTGCCGGGGGTGGATGCCCAGGCCGAGGCCGAGCAGATTACCCGGGAGGAAATCGAGGATGTGGAAGGCGTGGTGCAAGTGCCCGGTGCGGTGGCGTTTCTGAAAAACCTGCCGCCAGCCCAATGGGCGATTGTCACCTCGGCGCCCATGGCGTTGGCCTTGCGCCGTATGGAAGCGGCTGGAATTCCACGCCCCGGGGTGATGGTCACTGCCGAGGATGTGAGCGACGGCAAGCCAAACCCCGCCTGCTATCGACTGGCCGCCGAGCGGTTGCAAGTGCCGCCCCAGGAGTGCCTGGTTTTTGAAGACGCCGACGCGGGAATCAAGGCCGGCGAAGCGGTGGGAGCGGATGTAAGGGTGGTGACGGCGACGCACACGCATCCAGTGGACACCCGCCATCCGCAAATCAAGGATTACCTTGGGCTTGCAGTTGAGATGAATGAAGCTGGATTGATGCGAATTCTGTAACCACACAAATCCCCTGTGGGAGCGGGCTTGCTAGCGATAGCGGTGGGTCAGCTTGCATTCGTGTTGAATGTGCCGATGCCATCGCGGGCAAGCCTTGCTCCCACATTTTTATCTGTGGTTCCTTGAACCGGTCAGGTCACGACGCGATAGCACGGCACATACGCTGCGCCGCCCGGCAGTTTCATGCGGTGTTGGGCGACGAAGGCTTGGAGCAGGCGGTCGAGGGGTTCCATGATGGCGGCGTCGCCGTGGATTTCGTAAGGGCCGCGCTCCTCGATCAGGCGGATGCCTTTGTCCTTGACGTTACCGGCCACGATCCCCGAGAACGCGCGGCGCAGGTTGGCGGCCAGTTCGTGGGGGGGCAGGCCGCGGCTCAGGCCCAGGCTGGCCATGTTGGCGTGGGTCGGGTCGAACGGGCGCTGGAAGCCTTCGTCGATTTTCAACAGCCAGTTGAAATGGAAAGCGTCGTTGCGCTCGCGACGGAACTGTTTGACCTCTTTAAGCCCGTTGGTCATCTGCCGCGCCACTTCGGCCGGGT
Organism: Pseudomonas sp. LBUM1664; assembly: GCF_059695895.1. Lineage (NCBI taxonomy): Bacteria > Pseudomonadati > Pseudomonadota > Gammaproteobacteria > Pseudomonadales > Pseudomonadaceae > Pseudomonas > Pseudomonas sp. LBUM1664. The sequence goes on from NZ_CP166791.1 coordinate 2,572,443, forward strand.
TGTCGATGATGATCTGGTAATGCTTCTGCGCTGCCTCGCCCAAGGTCGCACCGACAAACGCGTGCAACTGATCGAGGTACGGCGCCGCGTTTTTCGGTCCGGTGAGGATCACTGGGAATGGCAAGTCCTGGTTGGCCGGGTGCATCAGGATACCCAGCAGGTACAGGAACTCTTCCGCCGTACCGGCACCGCCCGGGAAAATGATGATGCCGTGGCCGACGCGCACGAAGGCTTCCAGGCGCTTCTCGATGTCCGGCAGGATCACCAGCTCGTTGACGATCGGGTTCGGTGCTTCGGCGGCGATGATGCCCGGCTCCGTCAGACCCAGATAACGGCCGCCTTGGATCCGCTGCTTGGCGTGGGCAATGGTGGCGCCCTTCATCGGGCCTTTCATCACGCCCGGGCCGCAGCCAGTGCAGATGTCCAGGCTGCGCAGGCCCAGTTCGTGGCCGACTTTCTTGGTGTACTTGTATTCTTCGGTGTTGATCGAGTGACCGCCCCAGCACACGACGATTTTCGGCTCCACGCCGGGGCGCAATGTGCGGGCGTTGCGCAGCAGGTGGAACACGTAGTCGCTGATGCCCTGGGACGAGGCGAGGTCGATGCGCTGGCTGTCCAGTTCGTTCTCGGTGTAGACGATGTCGCGCAGGGCGCTGAACAGCATTTCCCGGGTGCTGGCGATCATCTCGCCGTCGACGAAGGCGTCGGCCGGCGCGTTCAGCAGCTCCAGGCGTACGCCCCGGTCCTGCTGGTGAATGCGGATCTCGAAGTCCTTGTAGGCTTCCAGGATGGTCTTGGCGTTATCAACATGGGCGCCAGTGTTGAGGATAGCCAGGGCGCACTGGCGGAAAAGAGTGTAGATACTGCCGGAACCGGCTTCGCTCAGTTGTTGGACTTCGCGCTGGGACAGGGTCTCCAGGCTGCCCTTGGGGCTCACAGAGGCGTTGATTACATGTCTTTGAGTCATTCAGCTTTCCTTGAAAACGATGCCGTACACACGACGACGGCATCTTGAAAAAAACGTCCACGCAGAAAGATCGCACGATCCATGCGGTATCGCCACGGACTTTGATCCGAATCCTTCGGGTCGGTTGCAACACAAAACGAGCCCCAGCATAGCTAAATCGACCGGGGAGGCGATAATGCGTGACTCTTTTTATGCCGTACAAGGAAATTGCATCGCGATGTTCGAGATCAAACCGTGGGATGCCAACACCTACCGACAGCAGACGCGCCGCAGCACCCTCATCGTCGTGGTGGCGTTCGTGGCGCTGGCGATGCTGCTGTCCAGCCTGGCCGTGATCCTGTTCGGCACGCCTGGGGGCGATAACTTTCGCTTCAATCTGGGTGGAGTGATTGCTGCGGTACTGGTGATGATCGCGCTGATGCGCCTGTACTTCTGGTCGCAGCCGTGGATGGCCGCGGCGGTATACGGCTGGCAGCTCAAGCGCAGCCTGATGAGCGTTACCAACGTGATGCACCAGGTGACGGCCGGTGTGCAGGTCCAGGACCCGACGGCCATGAAGCTGCTGCGCTTCTATCACCTGGGGTTGGCGCAGATGCATCAGCTGGACGCCAACTCCAGCGCCCAGGGCTCACTGACCCGGGAGATCGACGAGCACCTGGATAAGATGCAGGCGCTGAACCTGGACACCGAACAGCCGAAGTTGGACCCGGCCTGGATCGAGGCAGTGAAAAGGGCCTATGTCGAGCGTTGATTGACTCGCTTTGGCAGTAGCGCGCCATGCTCCTCGCCTAAGCCCCACCTTCGTGAACGCGTAAAATCCATCGCCCCGGTCAGCACGCTTCGGCGGCTTGCGCCATGCGCTGCAAGAACATCGCCAGTGCGGCTTCTTCTGCGCTCAGGCCTTTGCGTACCCGGGGTTTGGGCAGTTCCCTCAGGGCACCGAGCAGAAAAGCCTCGACCACTGCAGGATGAATGTAGCATTTACGACAGACGGCGGGCGTATTGCCCAGTTGCCGGGCGACCTGCCTGACCATCTCTGCGACGTGTTTTTTGGCCTCGGTCTCGGTTTCCCAGCACAGCATTCGCAGCCCGGCCAACGCCGCCGCGCTGCCGGCCCAGGTGCGGTAGTCCTTGGCGGTGAAGTCGGCGCCGGTGAGGGTTTTCAGGTAACTGTTGATGTCCGAAGAACTGATGGCGTGGCGCTCGCCGTTTTCGTCCAGGTATTGGAACAGGTTCTGCCCGGGGATTTCCTGGCAGCGCTTGATGATTCGCGCCAGGCGCCGGTCTTTCACCGTGATCTGATGTTCGACGCCGCTCTTGCCGCGGAACTGGAACGCGATGGCGCTGCCGTTGACCTCGACATGTTTGCTGCGCAGGGTGGTCAGGCCGTAGGAGCGATTGGCGCGGGCGTATTGGGTATTGCCGACCCGGATCAAGGTCATGTCCAGCAGGGTGATGACCGTGGCCATGACCTTGTCGCGGCTGAAACCGGGCGTGGCCAGGATCGCCTCCAGGCGTTTGCGCAGGCGGGGCAGGGTGCGTCCGAACTCCAGTATTCGCGAATACTTGTCCGCATCGCGCACTTCCCGCCAGCGCGAATGGTAGCGGTATTGTTTGCGCCCACGGGCATCACGGCCCGTGGCCTGGAGATGGCCGCGCGGATCGCGACAGATCCAGACATCGGTGTAAGCCGGCGGTACCGCCAGGGCGTTGATGCGCTGGATTTCAGCTGCATCGGTAATGCGTAGGCCCTGCGGGTCGAAATAACAGAACTTGCCCCGCAGCTTCCTGCGGGTGATGCCAGGGGCGGTGTCGTCGACGTAATGCAGGTCGGCCGGTAATGCATCCGGCGGCAGGGTGTCGGGCATAAAAAAATCCTTGGCAGCGAATCCGGATGCCTGTGATTTATTGACCACAGGCCGTTGCGGACGTGCCAAGATTTTGAGGGTGCTCCGCTCCCACATTGGTTCCATCTAAAGACTTCGAGGCCTACGCCAACACCGCCACCGCCTTGATCTGCGCCCACAGCAACTGCCCCGGATGGAGCTGCAGCTGATCGCGGGAGTAGCGAGTGATGCGCGCCAGCAGCGGTGTGCCGGCGGCTTCCAGGCGGATCAGCACATGGGCGGCGTTGTCGGCGGCCAGTTCGCTGACCACTGTGACCGGCAGGCGGTTGAGGATGCTGGTCTGGGCATCGCCCGCCAGGCTGAGGCTGAGGCTGACGTCCCGAGCCTGGACCTTGATGCGCAGTGGCTGCCCGATGGCCAGTGGCGTGTGGGCCACGCGCACGCTCAACTGGCTGTCGGGCAGATTCAGGGTCAGCAGTTGATAGTTGGCGTCATAACCGCTGACCTTGCCTTGGACCACCACACCCGCGTCATCCCCCAAAGCCAGCGGCAGGTCGAGCCGGGCCAGGGTCTCGCCGATGGGGCCGCTGGCCAGCACGCGGCCGGCGTCGAGCAGCACGAGATGGTCGGCCAGGCGCGCCACTTCATCCTGGGAATGGCTGACGTACAGTACCGGGATATCCAGCTCATCGTGGAGCCGTTGCAGGTACGGCAGGATCTCGTTTTTGCGCCGCGTATCGAGGGAGGCCAGCGGCTCATCCATTAGCAACAGTTGTGGGCTGGTCAACAAGGCTCGGGCGATGCCCACTCGCTGGCGTTCGCCGCCGGACAAGTTGTGTGGCTGTCGATCAAGCAGGTGGCCGATGCCCAGCAGCTCGGTTGCTTGGTCCATATTCACACGCCGTTGCGCTGGCGCAATGCGCTTGAGACCGAACGCCAGGTTGGCCCGCACCGACAGGTGCGCGAACAGACTTGCCTCCTGAAACACATACCCCAGCGCCCGTTGATGGGGCGGCACGAACACGCCGCGATCACTGTCTTGCCATACCTGACCATTGACCTCGATAAAGCCGTGCGCTGGCCGTTCCAACCCGGCGATGCAGCGCAGGCAGGTGGTCTTGCCGGAGCCGGACTGACCATAAAGCGCGGTCACGCCCCGGCCCGGCAATTGCACATCCAGGTCCAGGGAAAAATCCCCGTGGTCGAGCTGAAAACGCGCCTTAATCATCGATCAGCTCCAGCCGGCCCGGGTTCTGCGGCTGGAATACAGCGCCAGCAGCACAAAGAATGAAAACACCAGCATCGCCGCCGCCAGCCAGTGGGCCTGGGCGTATTCCAGCGCTTCAACGTGGTCGTAGATCTGCACTGAAACCACCCGGGTCTTCTCAGGGATATTGCCGCCGATCATCAGCACCACGCCGAATTCGCCGACGGTGTGGGCGAAGCCGAGAATCGCGGCGGTGATGAAACCGGGCCGGGCCAGGGGCAGGATGACGCTGAAAAAAGTATCCCAGGGACCGGCTCGCAGGGTGGCGGCGACTTCCAGGGGGCGGCTGCCGATGGCGTAAAAAGCGTTCTGCAGCGGCTGCACCACAAACGGCATGGAATAAATCACCGAGCCGATCACCAACCCGGTAAAGCTGAAGGTGAGGGTGCCCAGCCCGAGGGCCTGGGTGAACTGGCCGATCCACCCATTGGGCCCGAGGGCCAGCAGCAGGTAAAAGCCGATCACGGTGGGCGGCAGCACCAACGGCAGGGCCACCACCGCACCCACTGGCCCGCGCAACCAAGACTGGGTGCGCGACAGCCACAGGGCAATGGGCGTGCCGATGAGCAGCAGGATCACTGTGGTCAACGACGCCAGTTTCAGGGTCAGCCAAATGGCGGCGAAGTCGGCACTGGTCAGCGGCATTTAGCGTTGATAACCGTAGGCTTGGATGATGGCGGCGGCTTTCGGGCCCTTGAGGTAATCCATCAGTGCCACGGCAGCGGGGTTATCCCGGCCTTTGCTGAGGATAACCGCGTCCTGTTTGATCGGGTCATGCAGTTCACCTGGGACGATCCATGCCGAACCGCTGGCCACTTTGCCGTCCTTGTAAATCTGGGACAAGGCTACGAAGCCGAGTTCGGCGTTGCCGGTGGAGACGAACTGATAGGCCTGGGTAATGTTCTGGCCTTCGACAATCTTGCTTTTGACCTGCGCGGTCAACCCCAGTTTGTCCAACACTTGGGTCGCGGCCAGGCCGTAGGGCGCGGCTTTCGGGTTAGCGATGGACAGGTGCTGGAAATCGTTGTTCTTGAGTACCTGCCCCTGGCTGTCGACATAACCGTCCTTGGCTGACCACAGCGCCAGCGTGCCGACGGCGTAGGTGAAACGCGAACCTTTGACGGTGTCGCCTTCGCTTTCCAGCTTGGCCGGGGTGGAGTCGTCGGCGGCGAGGAAGACCTCGAACGGCGCGCCGTTCTTGATCTGGGTGTAAAACTGTCCGGTCGCGCCATAGGCCGTCACCAGTTTGTGGCCGGTGTCTTTTTCGAAGTCGGCGGCAATGGCCTGGATCGGCGCGGTGAAGTTGGCGGCCACGGCCACCTGCACCTCATCGGCCTGAACGGCACCAACGGTAAAGAGCGTGATCAGCAGCAACGGCGCGAAGCGGGTGAGGTGCATAAGTGAAGCTCCGTAGGATCAGGTTCGCTATATATAGAAATATATAGCGAATGGCTGACAAACGGAACGCGACATTTTGCCAGGGGATCAGCGGTGAGCGATGGTGAATGGGCAGCCGCCATCGCGAGCAGGCTCCCACAGGTCCGGCGGTCTACCCGGATGTGATGGTTGCCACAGATTCATTGTGGGAGCGAGCCTGCTCGCGATGACGGCCTAACAGGCGATGATGATCATCAGGACCGGCCACGGTTGTTGAGTCGGGCCAGTGCCTCTTCGGCCAGGCACCGTGTCAGTTCGGCGGTCGACAGCTCCCGGCCCATGGGAAACGCCTGGCCGGCCCAGAGGTTGCTGAAGTCGGCTTCATCCTTGGCGCGCAACGGCATCAACGCACCACCGGCCAGCGGAAATGCCGGCGCCATCGGGCTCATTGGGCCGACTTCGCGCATCACCCGGTTGACGATACCTCGAGCTGGGCGGCCAGTGAAAAGGTTGGTGACGGCGGTCTGGCTTTCCTTGGCCGTGCGCAGCGCCCGGTGATGGGACGGGCTGATCTTGGCCTCAGGGGTGAACAAATAGGCACTGCCCAGTTGCACCGCCGATGCGCCGAGGGCAAACGCCGCAACGATCCCCCGCGCATCGCCGATGCCGCCCGTGGCGATAACCGGCACCTTCACCGCATCCACCACCTGGGGCAGCAAGGCAAACAGGCCGACCTGGGTGTTGACGTCGTCACTGAGGAACATCCCGCGATGGCCGCCGGCTTCATAGCCCATGGCAATAATCGCGTCGCAACCTCGCTGTTCCAGCCAGATGGCTTCCTCGACGGTGGTGGCCGAAGAGAGGATTTTCGCGCCAGTAGCTTTTACCCGATCCAACAGGGATTTTTCCGGCAGGCCGAAGTGGAAACTGACCACTTTGGGGCGCATTTCTTCCAGCACGCGGCAGGCCGCATCATCGAATGGTGTGCGGTTGGACACCGGCGTCGGCGCGTCGAAATCGGCGCCCAGTTCCTGGTAATAAGGCTTTAGCCGTTGCTTCCAGGCCTCGGCCCGCTGCTCATCGAGCACCGGTGGCTGGTGACAGAAAAAATTCACATTGAATGGTTTGTCGGTTTGTTCGCTGATCGTCGCCAGCGCTTGGCGCAATTGTTCGACGTCGAGCATCGCCGCCGGCATCGAGCCCAGCCCGCCGGCATTGCAAGTGGCTATCACCATGGCCGGACCGGTCACCCCGGCCAGTGGCCCCTGGATGATGGGCAGTTCGATACCGAGCAGGTCAAGAATGCGGGTGTCTGGCCACTGACTCATGTGTGGGGTCTCGACGGCAGAAGGAAACAGCGTTTTTAGCAGGTGTGGCCCAGTCAGGGCCAGTCGAGTTTTTCAATCGAGCGCTGCAGCTTGATCCCGGCGGGGGGAGGGTTACCATGCGGCTTCACTTATCAAGGAGCCATGAACCATGGACGTTAAACTCAAGGCAGTCGAGCCCTTCAGCGTGGCCGGTTTACAGGTGCACACCCGCAACTCCGACGAGCAGCGGCCCGACACGGCAAAGATCGGCCCGATGTGGCAGCAGTTTTTCACCGAAGGGCTGTTCGACAAGGTCCCGGCCAGGCAGTCGGAGTCGTTCGTCTATGGGGTCTATTCCAATTACGAGTCCGACGCCACCGGCCACTTCGATGTGACGGCCGGCGTGGAAGTGGATGCCACGAGCGCAGGCTACCCCGCCGTTAACATCGAGGGCGGGGATTACCTGGTGTTCTCAGCGAAAGGGCCGATGCCCGATTGCGTGATCCAGACCTGGGGTCTGATCTGGGAATATTTCGCCGACAACCCGCAGACCCTGCGCCGCTTCACCACTGATTTCGAGGTTTATAGCGGCCCCGATTCGGTCGCGATCTACATCGGCGTTCAGTCCCCGGACGAGCGTTCCAGCGCCAGCAACTGACGTTTGCGCTCCACGCCCCAGCGATAGCCCGACAAGTTGCCGTCGCTGCGCACCACCCGGTGGCAAGGGATCGCCACGGCCAGGCTGTTGGCGCCGCAGGCCTGGGCCACGGCGCGCACGGCTTTGGGCAGACCGATACGCTGGGCGATCTCGGCGTAGCTGGCGGTGCTGCCCGACGGAATGTCCCGCAGGGCCTGCCAGACCCGTTCCTGGAACGCCGTGCCCCGCAGATCCAAGGGCAGGTCCAGGCCCAATGCCGGCGCTTCGATAAAGCCGACCACCTGGGCGATCAATTGCTCGAACTCCCGGTCGGCGCCGATGAGGTTGGCGCGGCGGAACTTGTCCTGCAGGTCCCGCACCAGCGCGTCCGGGTCGTCCCCCAGCAGGATCGCACACACGCCACGTTCGCTTTGCGCCACCAGGATCGCCCCGAGGGAGCATTGCCCGACGGCGAACCGGATGTCGGTGTTCTGCCCGGCGGCGCGGTAGTCGGTGGGTTTCATGCCCAGCACTTTGTCGGCGGCTTCATAAAAGCGGCTGTTGGAATTGAAACCTGCGTCGTACAGCGCTTCGGTGATTGTCCCGCCATCGGCCAGACGTTCGCGCACCTTGCGCGAGCGGTGGGCGGCGGCGTAGCCCTTGGGTGTCAGGCCGGTAACGGCCTTGAATACCCGATGAAAATGGAAGGGGCTCAAGCCGGCGCTGTGTGCCAGTTCATTGAGCCCTGGCAACTCGTCGGCCGCCTCGATCTGCCGGCAGGCGGCCGCGACCCGGGCCGTTTGTTGGGCGGCAATCTGGGTCTGGTCCCTGGCCACGCGCTTGCTGGGACGGTAGCCCGCTGCCTGGGCTTGCTCCGGGGTGTCGAAAAATTCAACGTTACGCGGGTTGGGCAGACGCGAGAGGCTGCTGGGGTGGCAATAGATACCGGTGGTTTTCACGCCATAGACGAATTGCCCGTCGGCGCGCGGATCGCGAGCGAGCACGGCGGCCCAGCGAGGGTCCAGTTCAGGGGCGAGAGTGTTCGAAGTGTTGTTCATGGTCGTTCTGTCCATTGGCCCGTTTTGCCTACAGTAGCGAGCCTGCGAGGTGGCAACACTCCGGGTCTTGCGGTTGAATTCTGCACCTTCACCCGGCGGTGCGAAACGTCAGGTTGATCCGCTGGGCACCCAGCTGCGGATGCTGTCCTTGCTTGAGCGGCAGCACACCGTGGTAACGCAACCGGTCCACGCCGCCCCAGACCACGATGTCGCTATGGAACAACGGAACGCGAAGGCTCTTGTCGCTGCGCTCGAACCCGCCGAACTGGAACACCGCTGGCAGGCCCAGGGACATTGAGACGATGGGCGCCGTGAGGGTGCGTTCGTTCTTGTCCTGGTGCAGCGACATCCGTGCGCCGGGTACATAGCGGTTGATCAGGCAAGCGTCGGGTTCGAAGTGCTCGAACTGCGCCTGCTGGGCGGCCGCCTGCGCCAGTTCGCGGAACACGGTTGGCATGTCGGGCCAGGGTTGGCCGGTTTGTGGATCATGGGCCGTATAGCGATAGCCGCTGCGGTCGGTGGTCCAGCCCAGCGCACCGCAACTGCTCAAGGCGACCGACATGGTGAAGCCGCCGGGCGTCACCATTTGCCGAAACGGCGCAGCCTGCAAGACCGTTTCCAAGGCTGGCAGCAAACGGTCCAGCCAGGGCAGGGCGAAGCCGCGCAGCACGAACGCCTGCTGGCCTATCTGTTCGGTCTGGCCGGGCGGGATGGGCGCCTGGTCGGCGAACAAGTCCAGCATGATCGAGGGGTCATCACTGCGCATCATGAAAAATGATTCCTAGGGTGTGCCGCCTGCCGCTGTGCACGCGGCTTACGCCATGGCGCAAGTTCACTCGATAATAACCGCGAACGCCTTTGACGGGGCGTTGATGCACGGCGAACACCACGGCATCGCCCTGTTTCAGATCGATGACCTGGGGCCGCGATTGCATGCGCGGGCGTTGTTCGGTAAGCACGAATTCACCGCCGCTAAAGTCCTGGCCCGGCTCCGCCAACAGAATCGCTACCTGCAATGGGAACACCTGCTCGCCGTACAAATCCTGATGCAGACAGTTGTAGTCCTGCGGGTCGTATTGCAGCAGCAAGGGGGTAGGACGCTGTTGCCCAGCGCCATGGCAGCGCTGAATAAAGGCCGGGTGTTCGTCAGGATATCGCACCTCAATGCCCATGCATTCGTTCCAGCGATTGGCCAATGGTACCAACGCCGGGTACAACGACTGGCGCAGTTGCTGGACGATATCGGGCAGCGGATAACGAAAATACTGATACTCACCGCGGCCGAATCCATGCCGGGCCATCACCACCCTGGAACGAAAAAGCCCGGGTTCGGCGTACAAGCCACTGAGCATCCGGCACTGCGTGGCCGGTAGCAGGTTGCGGATGACGGCGCTGCCGTCCTGCTCAAGGCTTTGTTCCAGGGCGGGCCAGTCAAGGGTGTTGATTCGTTGGGTCAGTGAGGGCAGGGACATGCCTACAATCCTTGGTAGAAAGGATTGGTCAGTCTGGGGAGGGCTTCGACGGCTGGCACCCCGGATCTTGCGGTGCGTCAATATCCGAGCGCTCACCCATCCCGAGCTGACACACCACATCACCCTGTGGCGAGGGGATTTATCTGTGGGAGCAAGCCTTGCTCCCACAGCGTTACAACGCTTTGCTGACCTTTACGTCGGTAATCTCATCATCGGTCTGGCCGTGCAGCGCCTGCAGCGCTGTCTTGGCTTCTTCCTCGGTGCCGGTTTCCAGTTGCGCGAATTCGAAGCGGCGCTTGTCGTTGAGCTTGTACTTGATGACGTATTTTGTCGTCTGGGCCATGGGTATGCCTGTCTTGAACAATGGGCGATGTTTAGCTCAGTTTCGAGCTGGAACGCCGGATGATTTTGATCTTGTGGGTCAGGGTCGGCTTGCGCGTGACGCTGATGGCACGATGGCTGACGGTGTCGATGGTGATGTTCCAGAAACCGGTGCTCGGTGCGGTGATCCTGGCCGGGAACGTGTCGAACGCGCCGCCATGATAGGTGTGCCGGCCGCCGTTCTTGAAACTGCGGAAATTGGCGTCGTTCATCAAGCGGATGTTGCACATTTGGGAGCATTCGATGACGACGATATCGTCTTCGTTGAGGTGCTCGCGCTGGTGGATGAATTTCAAGGGCGCCTCCAGAAGGGCTTTTTCTACAAATCAAAACGGTAGCAAGGGGCAGCAATAATGGCGCGCAGTTTATCAGCACCTAGGGTTAATATCCGGCCCCGCGCCCCAGGCTTTGTTTATTTATCGCAGGACGCGCGAAAAAAAAGGTGACGGGCGCTGGAGAAAAACAACGTTTGCACTGTCGGAGGATCTTTATTGGAGGAATCATATGAAGCGCAGCGTGTGGGTGTTGGCATTGGCCTTGAGTGGATGTGCATCGGTATCGGACATCAACCAGACGCCGCCCACCATGAGCGTCATCTCCGGAAAGAAACCTCACGAATATGCCAAATGCGTCGCTGACAAGCTGGCCAAAACCCGTGGTTCGCTGCAGATGGAACCCCACAAGAACGGCATGCGGTTGATTGTCCCAGGCAAGCTGTCCTCCCTGCCGGCGGCGGTGTTCGACATAGACGAGCGCTCCAGTGGCAGCAGCATCAAGCTGCACGAAAGCCTGTCCAACGTCCCTGTGCGCCCGGGCGATGTGCGGGAGGCGGCCAACGCCTGCATTTCCGGCTGAATACGCTTGCGGCCTGACGAGCAGGCCGGGCATCGGATAAACTGACGTCCTCGACAAAAAATGCCGCTACGGTCAACGTTGGCGGCATTGTCATTTATGGAGCTAGTTGATGAAGCGCGAGCAGGTGCGTGAGCGCCAAGCAGAAGGTCTTATCCATGTCACTCATGTGATTCAGAACCCGGCGAACCCAGGCGAATGGATCGTCTTCTTCAAGAAAAGCGCTGGACGCAGCTATTTTCTGGTGGATGACCAGGACGAAATCGAGTCCTTCAGCCGTCTCGACGACCTGGTCGAGACCATACGCGGGCTGGGAATCAAGTTCGCCGAGATCCACATTTAGTCTTTACTTGCACACCACCAGAACGCTGCGGCTGGTGTAGTTGCCGACATCGACACCCAGGGTTTTTTCGCTTTCCTTGGCCTGCGGCGTGCCATCGGTGCCGACGATGCGGTAGCCGGTGCCGGCACAGGACGCATCAGCCTTTTCATAACACGTGGCCCAGGAGTTGGCTTCACCTGAGCAGTCGATGGTCAGGCCTTGTTCGCCGTTGTTCATGTAGGTTTTTTCGGCCGAGGCACAGCCTGCCAAGGCCAGGACTGCTAACAGCGCCAGAGGTGTTTTCATGGGATCGTCATCAAGAAGGGAGGGGCAGGCGCGAGGTTATAGCGAATGGCCATTCTGGTACAGATAAACAAAGCCTCGTTCAATGCCGAACGTCATTTACTTGAGGCTTGTCTGTTTACTTCTTGCGGCGAGGGCTTCGGGCCTGGGCAGGTTCACGTTCCCGTACCGCAGGAGCACGCTCATCCTGGAACACGGCGGCGACTTCCACGGCCATCGCTTTGCTGGGCAATGGGCCGGCGACTTGCTCGCCGTGGTAGTTGGTAATCCACCATTGGCCGTCCTTGTCTTGGTTGACCGAATAACCGTTTGCGTTTTGTGTTGCCGACATCTAGCTGCCTCGTTGGCGGGATCAAGGCGCCATGATACGTCAAATGCTCGCAAACAGTGCTCATGGGCGTAGAGTGGGACCGCTGAACCCAGCGAAACGAAAGGCAATTGAACTATCCGCCGGTTTATTTCTCTATGATGGCATCGGTTGGCCAGTGCAGGCATTGTAAGGTTCCTGCCGCCTGATTAGACTGCGCCGAAACTTGTACACACCGCCTTTTCAAGGACTTATATGATCAAGAAATGCTTGTTCCCAGCAGCCGGTTACGGTACTCGCTTCCTGCCAGCGACTAAAGCCATGCCCAAAGAAATGCTGCCGGTGGTGAACAAGCCACTGATCCAGTATGGCGTTGAAGAAGCCCTCGATGCAGGCCTGACGGAAATCTCCATCGTGACTGGCCGTGGCAAGCGTGCCCTGGAAGACCATTTCGACATCAGCTACGAGTTGGAAAACCAGATCAAGGGCACCGACAAGGAAAAATACCTGGTCGGCATCCGCAAACTGCTGGACGAATGCTCGTTCTCCTACACCCGCCAGACCGAAATGAAAGGCCTGGGCCACGCGATCCTGACCGGCCGCCCGCTGATTGGTGACGAACCGTTCGCCGTGGTCCTGGCGGACGACCTGTGCGTCAACCTCGAAGGCGACGGCGTGCTGACCCAGATGGTCAAGCTGTACAAGCAGTTCCGTTGCTCCATCGTGGCGATCCAGGAAGTCGACCCACAGGAAACCAACAAATACGGCGTGATCGCCGGCGAGATGATCCGTGACGACATCTACCGCGTTCACAGCATGGTTGAAAAACCAAAGCCTGAAGACGCACCGTCGAACCTGGCGATCATCGGTCGCTACATCCTGACCCCGGACATCTTCGACCTGATCGAACAGACCGAGCCAGGCAAGGGCGGCGAAATCCAGATCACCGACGCCCTGATGAAGCAGGCCCAGAACGGCTGCGTCATGGCCTACAAGTTCAAAGGCAAGCGTTTCGACTGCGGTGGCGCCGAAGGCTACATTGACGCGACCAACTTCTGCTTCGAGAACTTCTACAAGACGGGTAAGGCTTACTGATAGCCTGCGCCACGCCTTGAAAAACGCCCCGACTGGTTCGGGGCGTTTTTTTTATGCTGAAAAAAGTTATCGAGCATTCACAAAAACCTGTGGCGAGGGGATTTGTCCCCACCGGTTTTGGGCTTGCGGTTGGCTTTTCATTTTCCGCCCCCATAACCAACAGCATCGCTGCCTCAGGTGAAAACAGCGGGTATGCTGATGGCCTGCCGAAGGAGATAGAAATGGCCTACGATTTTGACTTGTATGTGATTGGTGCCGGTTCCGGTGGTGTGCGGGCTGCGCGGTTCGCGGCCGGCTTCGGGGCCAAGGTGGCCGTGGCGGAAAGTCGTTACCTGGGCGGTACCTGCGTGAACGTGGGCTGTGTGCCGAAAAAACTGCTGGTCTATGGCGCGCATTACGCCGAGGACTTCGAGCAGGCGTCGGCCTATGGCTGGACGGCAGGCGAGGCGAGTTTCGACTGGGCCACGCTGATCGCCAACAAGGACCGGGAAATCCATCGCCTCAACGGGATCTATCGCAACCTGCTGGTCAACAGCGGCGTAGTACTGCACGAAGGTCACGCCAAGCTCACCGGGCCCCATGAGGTCGAAATCAACGGCCAGCGTTACACCGCCGAGCACATCATGATCGCCACCGGCGGCTGGCCGGTGATCCCGGATATCCCAGGGCGTGAGCACGCCATCAGCTCCAACGAGGCATTTTTCCTCAAGCAACTGCCCAAGCGTGTGCTGGTGGTGGGCGGCGGCTACATTGCGGTGGAGTTCGCGGGGATTTTCCACGGCATGGGGGCGAAGACTTCCTTGCTGTATCGCGGCGAGCTGTTCCTGCGCGGCTTTGACGGTTCAGTGCGCAAGCATCTGGCGGAAGAACTGACTCGCCGTGGCCTGGATTTGCAATTTAACGCTGACATCGAACGTATCGATAAGCTGGACGACGGCAGTTTGAGGGTGGTCCTCAAGGATGGTTGCACGTTGCTCACCGATTGTGTGTTCTACGCCACAGGCCGACGGCCGATGCTCGATAACCTCGGCCTGGAAAACACCGGCGTCACGCTGGACGAGAAGGGTTTTGTCCAGGTCAACGAGAAGTATGAAACCGCCGAACCGTCGATCCTCGCCATCGGCGATGTGATCGGTCGCGTCCAGCTCACACCCGTTGCCCTGGCGGAAGGCATGGCCGTGGCGCGGCGTTTGTTCAAGCCCGAACAGTATCGCCTGGTGGATTACCGAATGATTCCCACGGCCGTGTTCAGCCTGCCAAATATCGGCACGGTTGGCCTGACCGAAGAACAGGCCCGGGAAGAGGGCCATGAGGTGCAGATTTTCGAAAGCCGTTTCCGGCCGATGAAGCTGAGCTTGACCGAATGCCAAGAGCGCACGTTGATGAAGCTGGTGGTGGATGCCCGGACCGACAAAGTGCTGGGTTGCCACATGGTCGGGCCGGACGCTGGGGAAATTGTCCAGGGGCTGGCCATTGCTCTCAAGGCTGGCGCCACCAAGCGTGATTTCGACGAGACTATCGGTGTGCATCCTACTGCCGCCGAGGAATTTGTCACAATGCGCACGCCCACCGCCTGACGCCGTCTGTAGGCGCTGAGGAGTGCAACGAGGCTGCGATCTTTCCCCAGCCAATTGAGTCTTGAGCGAAGATCAACAGATCGCAGCCTTCGGCGGCTCCTACAGATTTCTTCTATCTATATCGATTCCTGATAGCCAAAACCAATCATTCACATGAGGTTTGCCAATGAGCCAGCCAGGGGATGAGTGGTTAAGATTCCCTCCATCAACTTTTCAACCCCTGACGGAGAGTCATCGATGCCTATCATCAACAGCCAAGTTAAACCGTTCAACGCTACCGCTTTCAAAAACGGCGCATTCGTCGAAGTATCGGACGCCGACCTGAAAGGCAAGTGGTCTGTCGTGTTCTTCTACCCAGCTGACTTCACCTTCGTTTGCCCAACCGAGCTGGAAGACCTGGCCGACAACTACGCCGAATTCCAAAAACTGGGCGTCGAGGTCTACAGCGTGTCGACCGACACCCACTTTGCCCACGCTGCCTGGCACAACACTTCGCCAGCCATCGGCAAAATCCAATACACCATGATCGGCGACCCGACCCACGCTATCTCCCGCAACTTCGACGTGCTGATCGAAGAAGTTGGCCTGGCTGACCGCGGTACTTTCGTGATCAACCCAGAAGGCCAGATCAAAATCGTTGAAATCAACGACGGCGGTGTAGGCCGTGACGCTTCCGAGCTGCTGCGCAAGATCAAGGCCGCTCAGTACGTTGCCGCTCACCCGGGCCAAGTCTGCCCAGCCAAGTGGAAAGAAGGCGAGGCCACGCTGGCTCCGTCCCTGGATCTGGTTGGCAAGATCTAAGTCTGTGAGTCATCCGAGGGCGATCCGCTCTTAATCAGGTAAGCCGCTTCGCCCCAAAAAACGCCCGGGCGAGATTCGCCCGGGCGTTGTTTTTTCTGAAATTCAAAAAAATGGAAATCGCCCGTATGTTGGACGCCAATCTTAAAGCTCAGTTGAAGTCATACCTGGAACGGGTCACCCAGCCGATCGAGATCGTCGCATCCCTCGACGACGGTGCGAAATCCCAGGAAATGCTTGCGTTACTCCAAGACGTTGCCAGTCTTTCTCACCAGATTACTTTGCTCGACAACGGCACCGATGCGCGCAAGCCTTCGTTCTCGTTGAATCGCCCGGGAGCCGATATCAGCCTGCGTTTTGCCGGTATCCCCATGGGCCACGAATTCACTTCGCTGGTGTTGGCCTTGCTGCAAGTCGGCGGTCACCCTTCGAAGGCCAGTAGTGACGTGATTGAACAGATCCGTTCCCTTAAAGGCGAGTTCAATTTCGAAACTTATTTCTCGCTGTCGTGCCAGAACTGCCCGGACGTGGTCCAGGCGCTGAACCTGATGGCGGTGCTCAACCCGAACATCCGCCACGTTGCCATCGACGGTGCGCTGTTCCAGGCTGAAGTCGATGAACGCCAGATCATGGCCGTGCCGAGCGTTTATTTGAACGGTGTGAACTTCGGCCAGGGCCGCATGGGCCTGGAAGAAATCCTGGCCAAGATCGACACCAGCGGCATTGAGCGCCAGGCCGAGAAGATCAGTGCCAAGGATGCCTTCGATGTGCTGGTGGTCGGCGGTGGCCCGGCCGGCGCTTCGGCGGCGATCTACGCGGCCCGTAAAGGCATTCGCACCGGTGTGGCGGCCGAGCGTTTCGGTGGTCAGGTGCTCGACACCATGGCCATCGAGAACTTCATCTCGGTCCAGGAAACCGAAGGCCCGAAACTGGCCGTTGCCCTGGAAGAACACGTCAAGCAGTACGACGTGGACATCATGAACCTGCAACGGGCCGATGCGCTGGTACCGGGTAAGGATGGCGCACTGCACGAGGTGAAATTCGCCAGTGGTGCAAGCCTCAAGGCCAAGACCGTAATCCTGGCGACCGGTGCCCGCTGGCGCGAAATGAACGTGCCGGGCGAGCAGCAATATCGCAACAAGGGCGTGGCGTACTGCCCGCACTGCGACGGCCCGCTGTTCAAAGGCAAGCGCGTGGCGGTGATCGGCGGTGGTAACTCCGGCGTCGAAGCGGCCATCGACCTGGCCGGTATTGTGGCCCATGTCACTTTGCTGGAGTTCGATGTGCAACTGCGTGCCGACGCGGTGTTACAGCGCAAACTGCACAGCCTGCCGAACGTGACGGTGATCACCAACGCCCAGACCACTGAAGTGACGGGGGATGGCCAGAAGGTCAACGGCTTGCGTTACAAGGACCGTCCAAGCGGTGAAGTGCGGGACGTGGCGCTGGAAGGTATCTTCGTGCAGATCGGCCTGTTGCCCAACACCGATTGGCTCAAAGGCACCGTCGAGCTGTCACCGCGTGGCGAGATCATCGTCGATGCCCGCGGTGAAACCTCGATCCCGGGCGTGTTCGCCGCCGGTGACGTGACCACCGTGCCGTACAAGCAGATCGTGATCGCCGTGGGCGAGGGGGCCAAGGCTTCGTTGAGCGCCTTCGACCACTTGATCCGTACCTCTGCGCCGGCATAATCGGCCTATAGCTGGAAAACAAACCCCCATGGGCTTGGCTCATGGGGGTTTTTTATGGGTTGCGCTTAATTCTGTGGGGGCGAGCCTGCTCGCGATGGGCGGTGGGTCAGCCTGCATCTATGCTGAATGTGCCGCCGTCATCGCGAGCAGGCTCGCTCCCACAATGGATGAAAGTGGAGCTTAGAGCGGCGCAGGCTGGATGATTTCGACCCAGTAGCCATCCGGGTCCTTGATGAAGGCCAGGCTTTTCATGCGGCCATCGGTCAGGCGTTTCTGGAAGTCGCAGCCCAGCGCTTCAAAGCGCTCGCAGGCCGCGACAACGTCCGGTACCGAGATGCAGATATGGCCGAACCCGCGCGGGTCGGTGTTGCCGTTGTGGTAGGCGAACGCCGGATCGCTTTCAGTGCCGTGGTTGTGGGTCAGTTCCAGAATGCCCGGGATCGACTTCATCCATTCGGTACGCGCCGCAGCGTCTGCTGGGATCTGGCTCTTGTCCACCAGGCCCAGGAAATACAGGCTGAATTCGGCTTCCGGGAAGTCGCGCTTTTCCAACAGCGAGAAACCCAGCACACGGGTGTAGAAATCCAGGGACTTGGTAATGTCCTTGACCCGCAGCATGGTGTGGTTGAAGACGAATTTGGCTGTGGCGTTGTCGGGGTGTGCGGTGACGCCAGGGAACGTATTGAGTTCGTGCAGGCTCATGGGCCCTCCGGAAAATAAGTGGGGCAAACGGCGTCGCAAACGTTACTGCGACGGTTCTGGGCTTGTGCTGAATGTGATGCATCCATGATACGCAAGGGCGGCGGCATCGCCAAACCGTGTGTGGCTATTGCCTGGTTCTGCGGCGGGCTTCAGACTTTACGATTCGTCCTTGAGTGCTACACCATGATTCGACCGCTCCTTTCGCTGTTTGTCCTGCTGTTGGCCACCGTTGCGAGTGCTGGTGTTCAGTCGGCAGAACCGCAGGTCGCATGGCCGCAGGGTTGGGTCATCGAGCCGCTGCCCTCCGATGCACCTGCCTCGACGCCGGCGCCGAAGACCTCCCGACAACGTGCGACCAAGAGTGATTCTGCGGGCAATGCGGTGATGGTCATGGAACTGACTACAACTGCCGTCGAACCCGATCATCAGGTCAACTTGCAAGGCGTGCTACTGGAAATGCGCAAATCAATTCAGAAAGATTTTTTTCAGGGCGGTTATCAAAGTGTCTGCAATAAGATTCATTCTTCTTTGTTGGGCGGGGTAACAGCACTGGAGACCACTTGCACGATCACGCAGAACGGCCGACATGTGTTGTCTCAAACGCTTGTCGCGGCACTAAATGAGGGCAGGGCTTATGTGCTGTCCTATGCGGGACAGGCGCAGGTGTTTGTTGAAAGCCAGGATGAAATACAGTCGGTACGAAACAGCCTGAAACTATAAGGCCGTCAACGTAATAGGCCACGGGCGTGATCCAAAAAGTTTAGCCCATAAAAAAGCCCTGAATGTACTCAGGGCTTTTTCATCTAGGTGAGTGTCAGCCACGCAACCAGGAATCAACGGTGCTTGCACCGTATTGTTCCTTCCAGGCTTTCAGACCGCGATGGTTGCCGCCCTTGGTTTCGATTAGTTCGCCTGTGTGCGGGTTCTGGTAAACCTTCACCACTCGCGCACGGCGGGTTTTAACAGGCTTGGCGGAGTGCAGGCCTGCCTTGGACGGGGTCGGGTCGAGAATGGCGATGATGTCGCGCAGACTCTTACCGTAGGTCTTCATCAGTCCCTGGAGCTTTTCTTCGAATTCGATTTCTTTCTTGAGCCCGGCGTCATTCTTCAGCGATTCCAGCTGCTTGAGCTGTTCCTGAAGGGCCTTTTCGGCTGCACGAAATTCAGCAAGTCTGGACAAAATCGTTACTCCAATCAGAATATTTGGCTGATACCAACCGCAACAAAAGCTATAAGCCAAGCGCCTTGTAGCGACTTGGTGACAATGAACCTCCTGCTATTAGCACAGGTACAAAAAATTGTAGTAGTTAATCTGAAAAGTGTAAATCGTAACTTTTTCGTTATGTAACAAGAGCACGCGTTTTATCAATTGGCCCATCGCTGTCAATAGGCTGGCGGCAGTTAATTGCCGTTAACTACGGTCAGGGTTGCAATGAAGTCCCGCCCGCTAATCGGTCGGCCAAATAGATAACTTTGTAAATAGTTCACCCCCATGGGCGGTAAGGTAATTGCTTTTGGTCGACAGTTTCGGCGCCTTCGGCAACAAGTACCGGCCATGATAGATGGCCTTCCGCTTTCTTGCCCGCTCCCACAGGTTCGGTGTCATAACTGGCGGGCCAGTTCGATAAACGCCAGGGTGGCGGGTGACGCCTGGCGGTTGTCCAGGACCGCCAGGCCGATCTGGCGCGGGACGCGCGGCGACAATGGCCGGGTGACGAAGCCGGGGTTTTCACTGGCCGGCAGCGAGCCTTCGGACACCAAGGTCACGGCCTCGCCGCGGCTGACCACGTCCAGGGTGCTGAGCAGTTGCGAGCAACGATAGCGAACGTTCGGTGTGAGCCGGGCGGCGTTGAACAGTCGCGTGACCAGCTCCGACGATCCGGCCTCGGTGAGCACGAAAGGGTCGTTGCACAGATCCTGGAGGCTCAGGCTGGCCTGGGCGGCGAGAGGGTGGGCGGTGGGCAGCAGGGCGACCATCTGGTCTTCCAGCAGTGCGAACGTATCGAAACGGTC
The DNA here is from genome assembly GCF_059695895.1 of Pseudomonas sp. LBUM1664. Lineage (NCBI taxonomy): Bacteria > Pseudomonadati > Pseudomonadota > Gammaproteobacteria > Pseudomonadales > Pseudomonadaceae > Pseudomonas > Pseudomonas sp. LBUM1664. Next base: position 2,592,416 of record NZ_CP166791.1, read on the forward strand.
CTCGGGCAGTACCACGAAGCCGATGTCGATCCGCCGTTCATCCAGCCATTGGATGACTTGACGGTCCGGCCCTTCGTCGACGTGCACTTCGATCCCCGGATGCAAAGCGCGGTAGCGTTGCAGGATGGCGGGCAACAATTTCATCGACGACGTCGGCCCGAACGAGCCGATGCGCAAGGTGCCACGGCGCATGCCACGGGCATCGGCGGCTTCCTGGCGCAAGGTGTTGGCCAGCCCGAGCATGGCCCGGGCCCGCAGCAGCAGTTGCTGGCCAATGTCGCTGAGCTCCACCAGAGACTGATGACGCCTGAGCAATTCCACACCCAACTCTTGCTCCAGCGATTTGATGGCGTGGGACACCGCCGACTGGCTGATGCCCAACCGCGTCGCCGCCGCAGTGAAACCACGCAGTTCAGCGACCAGGGAGAAGATTTCGAGTTGGGTGAGGGTCATGAGGGATTACTCATTTTACGATGATCAAGCATGAGGTAAACAATGCGCTATCTCAAGCACGCATGAACTGTGGCTGAGACGCTTTCTGTGGCGAGGGAGCTGGAACTCAGGGCGTGAAGCAGCCCCCTGCGGCTCAATCAGCAATGGGCCCGCTGCGCGGTCCAGCGGGAGCAAGCTCCCTCGCCACGGGTATCCGATTGATTTCAAATGGTGAACCATGAAAACCCTCGAACAATCTGTCCCAACCCCCTCGGACTTGCCGGTCTACCTGAAACTGGCCATGGTCACCATGATCTGGGGCGGTACCTTCGTGGCCGGCAGGATCCTTTCCGATGCCCTGGCGCCCATGCTCGCCGCAAGCCTGCGCTTTCTGCTGGCGAGTCTCGCGCTGCTGCTGTTTCTCGGGCTGGCCAGGATCCCCCTGGCCAGGCCCAGCGTGAAACAGGGGCTGCAACTGGCCGTGCTGGGGTTCTTTGGCATCTTTTTCTATAACCTGTGTTTCTTCTATGGCTTGCAGTACATCAATGCATCGCGGGCCTCGTTGATCGTGGCCTTGAATCCGGCGGTGATCGGGCTGGCCTCCTGGTGGCTGTTCAAGGAACGGCTGAGCCGGTTGAAAGTGGCGGGCATCGTGCTGTGCCTCGGCGGGGCGGGGCTGGTGATCGTCAGTCGCAATCCGTCCTTGCTACAGAACGCAGCGCAGGGCTGGATCGGCGACGTGCTGATTTTTGGCTGTGTGCTGGGGTGGGGCATCTACTCACTGTTTTCCAGAAGCCTGAATGAAAGCCTCGGCCCTTTGCAGACTGTGACCTGGTCGATTCTGCTGGGCACGTTGATGTTGTGGGTGGCGTGCGCGACCGGGGGCGAGGTTCGCTTCGAAACATTGCGCGGGCTGGACATCCGGCAATGGTTGAGCCTGTTGTACCTCGGTGTGCTGGGTTCGGCTCTGGCCTACATTGCCTGGTACGACGGCATTCGTCGGATTGGCGCGACCCGTTCCGGTGTGTTCATTGCACTCAATCCGCTGACGGCGGTGTTGTTGGGGGCGCTGCTGCTGGATGAACGGCTCAGTGTCTGGATGTGTGTAGGCGGCGGCTTGATCCTGACGGGCATTTTCCTGTGCAACAAACCCCTTGCGCGGTCGGCGAAAAAGGCGATTTGATACAGAAGACGGACAAACCGGGTTACGCTGTGTAGAATCGATTTACGCATATAAGAATAACGTCTTCTGGCAGCAGAAGCCTCGCCCGCAAGAGCCTTGGGTCGACAATGAAGATACTTGGGTTTCAACTGATCTATGGCGATTTTCTCGCCCGCAGCGTTCGCGGCATTTCCTGCGCGCCACCGCACGCCCTCAGCATGGCCAGCAACTAACGTTCCGTTAATTGATAAGCATGATGAGGCGCCGACATGGCAGATCTATACGAAAACCCGATGGGCCTGATGGGCTTTGAATTCATCGAATTCGCATCCCCAACACCCAACACCCTGGAGCCGATCTTCGAGATCATGGGCTTCACCAAGGTGGCCACACACCGCTCCAAGGACGTGCACCTGTATCGCCAGGGCGCGATCAACCTGATCCTCAATAACGAACCCCACAGCGTGGCATCGTATTTTGCGGCCGAGCATGGTCCGTCAGTGTGCGGCATGGCGTTCCGCGTCAAGGATTCGCAACAGGCCTACAAGCGTGCCCTGGAACTCGGCGCCCAGCCGATTCACATCGAGACCGGTCCGATGGAGCTGAACCTGCCGGCGATCAAAGGCATTGGTGGTGCGCCGCTGTACCTGATCGACCGTTTTGGCGAAGGCAGCTCGATCTACGACATCGATTTCGTGTTTCTGGAAGGCGTTGACCGCAACCCGGTGGGCGCGGGCCTGAAGATCATCGACCACCTGACCCACAACGTCTATCGCGGGCGCATGGCCTACTGGGCCGGCTTCTACGAGAAGCTGTTCAACTTTCGCGAGATCCGTTACTTCGACATCAAGGGCGAATACACCGGCCTGACCTCCAAGGCCATGACTGCTCCGGACGGCATGATCCGCATCCCGCTGAACGAAGAGTCGTCCAAGGGCGCCGGGCAGATCGAAGAGTTTTTGATGCAGTTCAACGGTGAAGGCATCCAGCACGTGGCGTTCCTCACTGATGACCTGGTCAAAACCTGGGACCAGCTCAAAAGCATTGGCATGCGCTTCATGACCGCGCCGCCGGACACTTATTACGAAATGCTCGAAGGCCGCCTGCCGAACCACGGCGAACCGGTGGATGAATTGCAATCGCGGGGCATTCTGTTGGACGGTGCTTCCGAGCAGGGCGACAGGCGTCTGTTGCTGCAAATTTTCTCGGAAACCCTCATGGGGCCGGTGTTCTTCGAATTCATCCAGCGCAAGGGTGACGATGGCTTTGGCGAAGGCAACTTCAAGGCCCTGTTCGAATCCATCGAGCGAGACCAGGTGCGTCGTGGCGTGCTGGCTACCGAGTAAAGCCTGACCCAATCTGAATGTGGGAGCGGTGTGAGCCTCAGGTTCTGCGCCGCTGCCGCATCAGGTGCTTGAACCCTTCGAACACCAGCACTGTCACGGCCATCCAGATGGGTATGTAGGTCAGCCACTCACCGGTCTTGATGCTTTCCCCCAACAACAGCGCAACCCCCAGCAGCAACACCGGTTCGACATAGCTCAACAGCCCGAACAGGCTGAACGGCAGCAACCGGCTGGCGATGATGTAAGCCACCAGTGCCGAAGCACTGATCACGCCGAGCAGCGGGATCAGCAGTGACAGCCTTGGGTATTGATCGAACACATTGAAACCCTGTTCACCGCTCTGCACGAACCAGAGTGCCAGTGGCAGCATCAGCGTCATGTCCAGCCAGAGCCCGCCCAGGTTGTCGGTCCCGAGGCGTTTGCGCAGGATGAAGTAGAGGGGATAGCCCAGCACCACCAGCAGGGTCGCCCAGGAAAAACCACCCACTTGGTACAACTCATTGAGCACGCCGAGTGTGGCGAAGAACACGGCGATTTTCTGCAGGTAGGACAGGCGTTCGCCGTAGACGATGCGACCGGTCAGGACCATCGACAACGGCAACAGAAAATACCCCAGCGACACGTCCAGGCTGTAGCCGTTGAGCGGCGCCCACATGAACAGCCACAACTGCGCGCCCATCAGCGCCGAAGAGGCCATCGCGCCGATCAACAGCCATGGTGTGGCGATCAGGCGTCGGCCAAGCTCCGTCACCCGTTTCCATTCCTTTGCTACCAGCATGAACACCGTCATGCACGGCATCGTCAACAGCATGCGCCAGCCGAAAATTTCCACGCCGGTAAGCGGCGCAAGCAATGAGGTGTAGTAGTACATGACGGCGAACAGCGTAGAGGCCGAGACCGATAGAGCGATGCCTTTGGACACAGTGATTCTCTTGATAGCGATCAATACCAACCTGTGGCGAGGGGATTTACCTGTGGGAGCAAGCCATGCTCCCACAGGTAAATCTCCTCGCCACAATGGTGTTTGGCTGGGGTCAACGATCTTAAGATGTACGCGGCACACGCCCCGACACGAAATGGCCGACGTCATTGAACCCCGGCGTCGAGGCATGGCCCGGTGTGACCAGCGAATCGATAAAGGCTTCATCGTCCGCCGTGATCTTCACCGCCTGCGCCTTGGTGTACGCGTCCCATTGCTCCTCGGTGCGCGGCCCGACGATGGCCGAGGTGACGGCGCGGTTGTTCAGTACCCAGGCAATGGCGAACTCGACGATGCCCACACCGCGGCCCTGGGTGTATTGCTGGATCTGCTGGGCGATGCGCAGGGATTCGACCCGCCATTCGGTTTCCAGGATGCGTTTGTCCTGGCGACCGGCGCGGCTGTTGGCGTCCGGTGCGGCGTCGGGTGCGTACTTGCCGCTGAGGACCCCCCGGGCGAGGGGGCTGAAGGGCACCACGCCGAGGCCATAGTTCTGTGCAGCGGTGATCTGCTCGGTTTCGGCCTGGCGATTGACGATGTTGTACAGGGGCTGGCTGATCACCGGCCGGTCGATGCCCAGGCTGTCGGCGATCCGAATCACCTCGGCAATGCGCCAGCCACGGTAGTTCGACAAGCCCCAGTAGCGGATCTTGCCTTGGCGGATCAAGTCGCCGATGGCTGACACCGTCACCTGCAGCGGCGTGTTGTGGTCTTCGCGGTGCAGGTAATAGATGTCCAGGTAGTCGGTGCCCAGGCGCGTCAGGCTGGCCTCGATGCCATTGAAGAGGTGCTTGCGGCTCAGACCGCTGCGGTTGGGCACGCCGTCCGGCGGGCCGAAGCCGACCTTGGTGGCCAGCACCCATTCGTGACGGTGACGGGCAATCGCCTCGCCAACGATCTCTTCGGAACGACCGTTGGTGTAGACGTCTGCGGTGTCGATGAAATTGACGCCCTGGTCCCAGGCTTTGTCGATGATCCGCAGCGAGTCTTCGGTGCTGGTCTGTTCGCCGAACATCATGGTGCCCAGGGTCAACGTCGAGACTTGCAACCCGGAATGGCCTAGCGTGCGGTAGCTCATGGACAAAATCCTTTTATCGAGGGGAAAGGCTCAATCAAATACCAGAACAACCGCACGGATCAAACAGATTTATCGAACATCCCGAATCAAATGTGGAGCGGGCTTGCTTGGCCAACGGGCCAGTGACGCTGCAAGAGGCCTGCGCCGATGCGCCACGCCTGCTGTGCGAGCGGGCCCAAGACATTGCACGGTTTTGGCAAGTGGCTGCCCGGTAAGGACTGCGCGAAATATATTTCACCATCCCCCTGTTAAAAGCCTCAAGCCCTGCCGATAAGGAGGAGGCGTATACACAATTATCCCAACCGATACGCTGTTACTGCATGGATGCTCGACCGTCTCACATCGAGGTCCTCCCATGTCTCTTCGTCGCTTGAATATTGCGCCCCGAGCCTTTCTTGGCTTTGCCGTCATTGCCTTACTGGTGGTTGCCCTCGGCGTGTTCGCCGCCAGTCGCATGTCCGTTATCCGCCAGGCCTCGCTGGAAATGGAGCAGTCCCAAGTACCCAGTCTCGGGTACCTGGCCAACGTGATGGAAAACGTGCTGCGCATGCGTATCCTCTCGTTTCGCATATTGGTCAACCGAGACCCGGCCAGCCTGAAAGAAGCCGAGACCCGCATCGGCGTGCTGGTGGAAAAGCTGCACAAGGCTAATAACAGTTACGCTAAGCTGCCGACCGACCCGGAAGAGATCGAGCTGTACAAGACCTTTTCGGCGACCCTCGAAAAATACCTGCAAGCCCAGCAGGAAATGCTCGAGCTGTCACGACAGGACAAGGCCGACCAACTGCGTACCCATATCAATACGCGGATCAAGGAAGGCACCGACCTGATGGGCGAGCAGCTCAACAAGCTCATCGCGATGAACGTGGCCGCTGGCCATCAGGCATCGAACAAGGCGGGCGAAAACTACAACAGCGCCATCACTGGCATCATTGTTGTCTCGATCATTGCCGCGCTGGCCACTGTGGTGCTGGCGTGGTTGTTGACCCGCAGCATCGTCACGCCGCTCAACCGGGCGCTGGAGGCCGCTCGGACTATTGCCGGTGGGAACTTGGTCCAGGTCATCGCAGACGAGGGCAAGGACGAACCCGCGCGGTTGCTCCAGGCCTTGGCCGCGATGCAGGGCAGCCTGCGTCAAACCATCGAGCAGATCGCCGGTTCCGCCACTCAGCTAGGGGCTGCGGCGGAGGAACTGAGCGCAGTGACCCAGGAATCTTCCCGTGGCCTGCAACAGCAGCACAACGAAATCGAACAGGCCGCCACTGCCGTCAATGAAATGACCGCCGCCGTCGAAGAGGTTGCCCGTAACGCGGTGTCCACCTCCGAAGCCTCGAGCCAGTCGACCCAGGCCGCCCGGGAAGGCCGCTCGCGCGTGGTGGAAACCGTCGATGCGATCCAGACCATGACCCACGACGTGCAAACCACTGCCTCGATGATCGAAGGCCTGGCTGTCCAGGGTCGCGACATCGGCAAGGTGCTGGATGTGATCCGTGCCATCGCCGAACAGACCAACCTGCTGGCCCTCAACGCCGCCATCGAAGCCGCCCGCGCCGGGGAGGCCGGACGCGGTTTCGCGGTGGTGGCCGACGAAGTCCGGGCCCTGGCCCATCGCACTGCGCAATCGACCCAGGAAATCGAAAAAATGGTCGCTGGCATCCAGAACGGTACGGGTCAGGCTGTGCAATCGATGCAACAAAGCAACCAGCGCACTCACAGCACCCTGGAACTGGCCCGTGCCGCCGGCGTGGCCCTGGAGCAGATCACCCAGTCGATCCACCAGATCAACGAACGCAACCTGGTCATCGCCAGCGCTTCGGAAGAACAGGCCCAGGTCTCCCGTGAAGTGGACCGCAACCTGGTGAACATCCGCGACCTGGCCACCCAATCGGCCAGCGGCGCGAAACAGACCAGCGACGCGACCCACGAACTGTCGCGCCTGGCGGTGGGTTTGAATGCGATGGTGGCGCGATTTGTGATTTGAGATAGGGTTGGGGCTGGACACCGCGCAATCAGGAGAAACCATGCGCTATTCAGCCTTAACTCAACGTATCACCGGCGACGGCTCTGCCGCCTGGCAAATACACGACCGGGCGCTGGCCATGCGCGAGCAGGGCATGGACGTGCTGCTGCTTTCGGTGGGCGATCCGGACTTCGACACACCGCGCGCTATTGTCGACGCCGCCGTGGGCAGCCTGCGGGCCGGCGATACCCACTATTCGGACGTCCGTGGCCTGCACACCTTGCGCGCCAGCATTGCCCGACGCCATCGCCAGCGTTGCGGTCAGCCGGTGGGCGCTGGCCATGTCACCGTGCTGCCGGGGGCGCAGTGCGCGGTGTATGCGGTGGCGCAGTGCCTGCTCAACCCCGGTGATGAAGTGATCGTCGCCGAGCCGATGTATGTCACCTACGAAGCGGTGTTCGGTGCCTGCGGCGCAAAGGTGGTGCCAGTGGCGGTGCGCTCGGAAAACGGTTTTCGGGTCGAGCCGGCCGACGTGGCCCGCCTGATTACGCCGCGTACCCGCGCCTTGTTGCTCAACAGCCCTAACAACCCTTCTGGCGCCAGCCTGTCACGGCCTACCTGGCAAGCACTGGCGCGGTTGTGCATCGAACATGACCTGTGGTTGATCAGTGATGAGGTCTACAGCGATCTGCTGTACGAAGGCGAACACATCAGCCCGGCCAGCCTGCCGGGCATGGCCGAGCGCACCGCCACCATCAACAGCCTGTCCAAGTCCCACGCCATGACCGGTTGGCGTATCGGCTGGGTCATCGGCCCCGAACCCTTGGCCGAGCATCTGGCGAACCTGTCGTTGTGCATGCTGTTCGGCCTGCCGGATTTCGTGCAGCGGGCGGCCCAGGTTGCGCTGGAGGAGGATCTGCCGGAAGTGGCGCATATGTACGAGGAGTATCGCCAGCGCCGAGACCTGGTGTGTGCAGCGCTGGATGACTGCCCGGGCCTCAAGCCCGTGCGGCCCGATGGCGGCATGTTCGTGATGGTCGACGTGCGTCATACCGGCCTCAGCGCCCAGGCATTTGCCGAGCGCCTACTGGAAGGGTATGGCGTATCGGTGCTGGCGGGCGAGGCGTTCGGGCCGAGCGCTGCGGGGCACATTCGCATCGGGTTGGTGGTGGACCGGGTGAAACTGGCGGACGCGTGTCAGCGGATTGCCTTGTGTGCGGCGCAGTTACTTCAGATGCGCAGAGCCTGACAAACGCTAAATCCGCTTTCGGGCGGCGAGGTCTCCAACAGCGTGACCTCGGTCTACTTATTCAACTGTGTGATCAGCCGTGGCAAGGTTCCGATAATGAACATCCCGCGGCTCCTCAAATACCAATTCAAAATAACCCGACACCCTCCACGTTAAGTTCGCTCAAGTCGTGCGCTGTTTAAAGTTCTAGCAAGCGATGGTCCTTCAAAAACCGACGAATGGTCATAAAACCTGTCAGATTTGACAGTAGGCAACCATTAAATGTCAGCGCCTAATTTCCCCATGACGTTAACGTCGTTGAGGCGCTGAATTATGACTGGGGTCCTATTGAATGTATCGACGCGCAGTTCTTCAGGGATAACGGCTGAGCCGCTGTCCGTTGAAGGAGTGAATGACAATGACCCCGATGGGTATGTGCCTCTGGATATATTGCAACGAGGTACCCGCGTGGTCATTCCTCGCTGGGCAGATCCGGGGGCCGGTGATCAACTCCTGGTGTCATGGCTACAAAATAGTGTGGAAGCCCCGATATTTGACAACACTTATCCAACGGCGGTAACCGACCCTTTCATATACGTGGACTTGACAGCTGCACACATGTCCATGGACGGGGAGGCATTTATTTATTATCGGGTCTGGAAAGGTGGCGGCGGAAATTCGGATGATTCACCACGACGTAAATTAACGATTAACCATGCCGCGTTGTTGGTATTGGAAGAACCTAGTTTTCCTGACGCCACGTTGTGGGGGTATTTGAATAACAATACGGTACCGCCGTTAACTGATGGAGCCACAGTAGATGCGGGTATTGCTCTTGCCGGTGATCGTAATGAGGTGCACTGGACGGGCTACCGCAGTTTGAACGGTAGTGGAGCACCGGTGCAGGAAGCGCATGGCACATGGTCCCGAACCTTGTCTCTGGATGACGTGAATAATGGATATTCGTTGGTTGTTCCATTTGAACCACATATTCGACCGTTAATTGATAACGACTCGGCACTGGTGTTTTGTCGTCTTTACAGAGGTGGAGGTTTAATTGCTGAGTCAAAGAAGGGGTTGGTGAGGATAGACAGAGTGACACCGGGAGAAAGCGGGCCGTCCGGCCTGGATACAAATTCAATGAATGCAATAGGAGATTTTGAAATGGTCGCAAAACTTCAACCTCCCAAAACACGTATCAGTACCGTGCGTTCAGGAGTCGTTACAGTCGATGCCGACGTAGAAGGAAAACTCGCTGACGAGTCGATTTCGATCAGTATTCTGGATTCGGGCAATTTGATTTTTACTGCTACAAATTTCGCCGATCCTCAGGATAATGACGAACTCGATCTCTATTACAGGGTGGCGGGTGGTACAAGAAAGATAATAGGCACCGTTGAGATGGGAGCCGCTACCGGACGTGACGACCCGTTTCGAATAGAAGTGGAAACAAGCTGGTTTCCCGAAGAGCAAACACCTGCTACACCCACCCGTTATGAAGTCGACTATGAGATATATAAAGCTGGCGGTGGCAACGCCGATGCGTCAAATATTGTTGAGTTCTCCATCGACCGTACGGCTCCGTTTGAAGTTAAAACTCCAGCGAAGAAAAAAAGTAAACCCACGCCTGCGGTGAATATCACCAATCGGCCCGTAGCTCCGAGCTATATCTTGGATGAGGCCTGGATCACAGCCAACCCCAAATTGATTTGCGAAGTACCCGTGAATTACGCATTGCGGCGTGATGATGACGTACTGAGCTACTTTCTGTCTTCGGCGTCCCCCAGCGTTGTTCTAACGGTCTATGAAGGCACGGTTACGACTGCTGGGGAGTTCGAGGTTGACAGTGCTGAGCTACGCCGATTGCCCAACGGGACGCGAATCTCTCATTCTTATCAATGGAGGGATTTGCCAGGCAATCTGAGCCTGCAATCTGATGCCACGACTGTCTTTGACCTTCGGCTTGCACAGGATCCCGTCCTGCTCGCTCCTGAGGTGCCCAAGACCAATCCGGGCCAAACCGTTCCTCTTGTGCTCGATGACTTTGCGACCGGGGCGCCCCCTGTGCTTGCGGTGGTCAAATTGCCTGAGCACGGCATCGCTACGGATCAAATCACACTGTACGTTGAAGATGCCGCCGATCAGTCAAGGAGCGTCCCATTTGGTCCGCTACCGCTCGGTACGACTGATCTCGAATTCACCCTCGACTACGCCAGCCTTGCAAGCCTGTTTGCCGACGCGACAGATCCCCTGGAAGTTAAAGTCTGGTATGAACACGAGCGAGCCGGAACAATACTAGACAGCCCTGTGATTTACATTTATGTGGATTTTGTACACGCGGGTCCGACGAACCCTGACTTACCCGATCTGACCAATCCTAACCTGGACACCGTAACGGTGACGGGTCGTTCTGGTACGGCCAACATCATTACACCTGACGATCGAGACAAGGCTGGCACAGTCAGTGTGCCGGCCTGGTTCGGTTTGCCAGCCGTGGTGGGGGGGAGCAAATAGACTTTTATATCGATGGCAAACATGCCGGTGAGTTTCAGCCATTTGGTGGTGAAATAGAATTTAAAGCTGATGTTACAGCCGCATTCATCACGGCATTGCCAACTGGCATCGTAAAGGCGTATTGGACGGTCAAGTATGTGGGCAGTGACCACAATATTATTAAGTCGCCCGAGCGGGATGTCACTGTCAATGCCAAGAAAATTGATCTATTACCACCCACCATCAGAATCCGTAGTCGTGACGAAATAGCTTGCTATGCAATGGATGACACCCTGACTAACTGGACGTTGGCCATTGGGATACCGAAAGATCCGACGTATTTGCCAGTGGGGAAAGACATCACGGTTCATTTCGTCGGTGTGACCGACATGATCGGCGCGACAGAAGTGTCGGGAACTGCGGATTCGCAGCCTTACACGATCAAGGCTGCCGGCGTTGAAGACATTGCCCATGTTGGCACGGCTGACAAGTTTAAATTGAACCAGCCTACGCGTGGTGCGGTGGCTTTCGGCAAATACTGGTATGAGGCGGATATTGGCGGTATGCAAAGCTCTGCGCCGATCATCAAATCGTTCGACATTATCAATACCAGTTTTGAGTACTGCGATCGGATGACTGCACCTGCACCTTAGTAATTGAGGTCTCTGGCCAAGGAGAGTTTATGCCAAGGGGATTTCCCCCTTGGCATAAAGCTTTTTCGTTGATGCAGAGGAATAAAATCGTGCATGTTACTTCGGAATTATCCCTAGTCATTGGCGGACTTTTCCTACATTCGGCTAGGTAAACGATCCCTATTCTGTCGGGCGCATTCGGGAGATGGTTTTTCGCTCTATTGGAAAATCATTTTTGCGGTTATGTCTAATGTCAGGAAAGCACTATGTCTCGCATGTCAGGTTCAATAGGTGAAAGAGCAAGCTTTTATTTGCTCGGTTCAGTTTTTTTAGTTTCTTCCCAGACGTTCGCCGCCATACTCCAACCGGGGCAGGATGGTACGGTCGATAGCACATCCCCCGTTGAAAGCTGGGGGGTATCGGCAGGCGGAACGCTCACAATCGATAACGGTACCTCGCTGACCATCAGTGCACAAAACGCCAACGTTGTTTTCAATGGTGGTCAGAGTCAACGCATCGATGCCACTTCCTCTTTATTAAACCTCTCGGGCGCCACGGTTGACAGCGCGTCGGGACGAGGTGGGATCCAATTACTAGAAAGCACTGCCACGATCGATGCCAGTACCATTACCAGCGCCAACAGTGTTGGGCTTTTGATGGGGCGTTACATCAGTACCACGACAGCCTCCAGTGCGACGGTTACAGGAAATAGCACGATCACCGGGCTCACCGGCGGCGCCAATCTCACCGGCCATAGCGTCCTGAATGTCAGCGATTCGACCCTTCGTGGCACCGCAGCCACCAGCTATGGCATCCAGTTGGAAGGAGCAACGCTCTCTGCAACGGGTAGCACGATTTCCGGTGGGCAGGACGGCCTGCGAATCGGCGTCGATAACACCGGCGTCACGAACAGCTCGGTGACTTTGGACAATACCAGCGTAACGGGCGGTACAGGCTCGGCGATTGTGCTGGGTTCGTTCGGCGGTACCGGCGCGGTCGCGAATATCACTGTGCGCAATGGCTCGCAACTGAACAGCGGCAATGGAACACTGATGCTGGCCACCAATGGCTCCACGGCCAGCCTCACTGTTGATGCCAGTTCTTTGAGCGGCAATGTCATTGCCGATACCGGCAGCACTGTTTCGTTGTTGATGCAAAATGCCTCCTCGCTTGATGGCAATCTGCAAAACGTCTCCACGGTCAGCCTCAATTCGAACAGCACCCTGAATGGCGACGTGCTGGCGGTTGCAGGTACTAATGCTACGGTCAACGTCAACAACGGTTCGTCGATCACTGGCAACGTAGAAAACGTGGTTGACCTGTCGTTGAACAATGGCAGCAGCCTGACTGGCGACGTGCTCACCGACACCAATGGCAGCGTACTGCTGGATAACAACTCGGTGCTGACCGGCCAGATCGGCAACTCGGGCAGCGTGAATATCAACAACGGTGCCCAATGGGTGATGACCGGCGACAGTACGGTGCAAAGTCTTGGCCTGAGCAATGGCGTGGTTCGCATGGGCACCGACGAACAGTTCCTGCAACTGAACGTGGGTGACCTTTCCGGGAACGGTACCTTCGTGATGGGCACCGACCTGGGTACCGGGGCCACGGACTACCTGAACGTCACCGGCACTGCGAGCGGGCAATATCAACTGCAAGTTGCCGCGACCGGTACCACACCGGATACCGCCGAGGCGGTGAAGGTCGGGAACATCGCTGCCGGTGATGCGAGCTTCTCGCTCGCGGGTCGCGATACCGTCGATGCCGGTACGTTCGTCTATCGGTTGAAGCAGGACGGGGAGGGCTTGTACCTCAATCCTGACGATGACACGGTCAGTACCTCCAGCAATACCGCGTTGGCGCTGGCCGGTAGCGCGCGCAGTGTATTGAATGCGGAAATGAACATGCTCAATGACCAGATCGGCGATCGTGGGCTCAGCGCCCGGCCCGATGCTGCGATGCGCTCGGCCAACGACAGTGACACCACGAAGCTGAGCAATAGCGTCTGGGTGCGCACTTATGGCAATCAATACAGCGTCGATAACGCCTATGGCGACGGTTACTCGCAAACCCAGACCGGGATCACAGGCGGTGCCGATACGTTGGCGGATCTTGGCGGTCGTTCATGGGTACTGGGTGGGTTCGTTGGCACCAGTCGTACCAACATGGACCTCAGGTACGGTTCCAGCGCGACCGTCGATAGTGTGAATGCCGGTGTTTATGGCAGCACGTTCGATGCCCAAAGTGGAGTTTTCGTCAACGTCCTGGCCAAGATCAACCAGTTTGACAACAAGGCCAAAGTCACCATGAGCGACGGCACGCGAGCCAAGGGTGACTACAAGGCATTGGGCGCCAGCGGCTCGGTGGCGGTAGGCAAGCATATTCGTCTGAAGGACAACTACTTTATTGAGCCCCAGGTTCGGGTCTCGGCCGGCGTCACTCAAAGTGACAGCTATAGCCTCGACAATGGTCTTGAGGTAAAAGCCGACACCATGCGTTCATTACAAGGCAATGTGGGCGTCAGGGGCGGCCGGGTGATTACTCTTGAAAACGGCAGTCTGCTGGAGCCAAGTTTGTCGGCGGGGGTTAATCACGAATTTGTGAAGACCAATGAAGTCAAGATCAACGACGACAGCTTCAAGGATGACCGTGCCAGCACTGCGTTCGAATACGGAGCGGGTCTGAAGTGGACGCCGGCCCAACGCAACTGGCAGGTTTCCGGCCAGGTCGGCGGCAGTAAAGGCACGACGGTCAGCCAGGACTGGAGCGGTAGCTTAAGGTTGAGCTATTTCTTCTGATCTTCGCTTTAGCTGAATGACAAAAAATGCCCCAGGTAATGCCGGGGCATTTTTTTTGCCTTCTCGACCAGGTCCGCAGCGACAGGCCCAGCCGTGAAGCTTTGTAGCGGCTGTGTGAAATTGTGTAAGGGTTTTGCTCGTGGGTGGGTGAGGGCGTATATCCTTGGTGGCTTGAGATTTTCTGCGTCTGGCAGGGCCTCATCGCGAGCAGGCTCGCTCCCACACTGGTTTTATGCCGCACTGAAGACCAAATGTGGGAGCGAGCCTGCTCGCGATAGCGGCGTGCCCGGTGCCACAGCACTTTCTGGAAACACCATGCCCAACATTCTCCTGGTGGAAGACGACACCTCCCTCTGCGAACTGATCGCCAGTTACCTGGAGCGCAACGGCTATCAGGTCAGTGTGCTCAGTCGTGGTGATCATGTGCCTGAACGGGCGCGGGTCAATCCGCCGGACCTGGTGATCCTCGACCTGATGCTGCCGGGTCTGGACGGCTTGCAGGTCTGCCGTTTGCTGCGGGCCAATTCGGCGACCTTGCCGATCCTGATGCTCACTGCCCGGGACGACAGCCACGACCAGGTGTTGGGCCTGGAAATGGGCGCCGATGACTACGTCACCAAACCGTGCGAGCCCCGGGTGTTGCTGGCGCGGGTGCGAACCTTGCTGCGTCGCAGCAGCCTCACCGAGCCGCAGACGGCCAACGACCGGATTCTCATGGGCAATCTGTGCATCGACCTAAGCGAGCGCACCGTGATCTGGCGCGGGCAGGCGGTGGAGCTGTCCAGCGGCGAATACAACCTGCTGGTGGTGCTGGCCCGTCACTCCGGCGAAGTGCTGAGCCGCGACCAGATCCTGCAGCGCCTGCGGGGCATCGAGTTCAACGGTACCGATCGCTCGGTGGATGTGGCGATTTCCAAGCTGCGGCGCAAGTTCGACGACAACGCTGGGGAAGCGCGAAAGATCAAGACCGTGTGGGGCAAGGGTTATCTGTTCAGCCGTTCCGAGTGGGAATGCTGAACCGATGTGGAAGCTGCTGATTCGCCTTTATCTGGTCACCATCGTCTCCTACAGCGCGGCCATGTACCTGATGCCGGAACTGGTGATCCGTCTGTTCCATGAGCGTTTTATGACCTACAACCTCGATTCTTCCCGTGGTCTGCAAACCTTGATGGTCAAGCAGTTCCGCACCGTGTCCAGCGAGCAATGGCCGGCGCTGGCGGTGCAGATGGATAAGGAGTTCGAGCCGCTGCACATCGAACTGGCGGCTATCGATGATGAAGGTTTCAGCGTCGATGAGCAGGCGCGTCTCAAGCGTGGTGAGAACGTGGTGCGCATCGGCGATTGGGCCTGGCGAACCCTGGCGGCCGCGCCGTTGGATGAGCACACAGCGGTCAAGATGATCGTGCCCCCCGACCCGACTGACGTCAGTTGGTTGTACTGGAGCATCAACGTGCTGGTCGGCGCGACGCTGCTCGCGTGCCTGCTGCTGTGGCTGCGGCCCCACTGGCGCGATCTGGAACGCCTCAAACGCACCGCTGAACGTTTCGGTAAAGGCCACCTGCGCGAGCGCACGCACATTGCCTCCAGTTCGAACATCGGCAGCCTGGCTCATGTGTTCGACACCATGGCTGGCGACATTGAGAACCTGCTCAACCAGCAGCGGGATTTGCTCAACGCGGTGTCCCATGAATTGCGCACGCCATTGACCCGGCTCGACTTCGGCCTGGCCCTGGCGTTGTCCGAAGACCTGCCGCCGGCCAGTCGCGAGCGTCTGCAAGGGTTGGTGGCACACATTCGCGAGCTGGATGAACTGGTGCTGGAACTGCTGTCCTACAGCCGTTTGCAGAACCCCGAGCGTTTGCCCGAACGGGTCGAAGTGCCGTTGGACGAGTTCATCGACAGCATTTTGGGCAGCGTCGACGAGGACCTGGCGGCGCCGGACGTGGTGATCGATGTGCTGCTGCACGGGGCACTGGAGCGTTTTGCGCTGGACCCGCGCCTGACGGCCCGTGCCTTGCAGAACCTGCTGCGCAATGCCATGCGTTACTGCGAGAAGCGGATACAGATTGGTGTGTTGGTCGGCGAAAGGGGCTGTGAGATCTGGGTCGACGACGACGGCATCGGTATTCCCGACAGCGAACGCGAGCGGGTGTTCGAGCCGTTCTACCGCCTGGACCGCAGCCGCGATCGCGCCACGGGCGGTTTCGGCCTCGGCCTGGCCATCAGCCGCCGTGCCCTGGAAGCCCAGGGCGGCACGCTGGCGGTCGAGGCCTCGCCGCTGGGTGGGGCGCGGTTCAGGCTATGGCTGCCAACACCGCCCTGAACCTCATGCGGTCCCTGTGGCGAGGGAGCTTGCTCCCGCTGGGCCGCGAAGCGGCCCCATGGTTGTCAGCAAACAGCATCAACCAAACAACCCCGCCGCAATATTGATCGAGAACCCAAGAATCGCCGTGTTGAACACAAACCCGATCAACGATTGCGCCAACACGATCTTGCGCAACTGTCGCGTGGCGACGCCCACGTCCGACGTTTGCACCGCCACCCCGATGGTGAAAGAAAAATAAAGAAAATCCCAATAGTTGGGCGTGGTCAGCCCCTCGGCAAACCGCAGGGCCGGTTCCTTGCCTTCCCAGGTGTAATACAGCCGCGCGTAGTGAACGCTGAAAATCATCCCGATCAGCAACCATGAACCGATCACTGTCATCGCCGTGAAACCGTAATGCAGCAGCTTGCTAGCGGCTTGCAAGTCGCGGCTGCCAGCCAGTTCAAAGGTGATGGTTGCCAGGCTGGCCAACGCCGCGATACAGACCACCAGCAAGACCAGCCCGGCATTTTCGTCTTCGATTTCGGCGATGCGTTTGACGTCGGGCGCCTTGGCCCGCACGGTCAGCCAGAACATCAGCACCAGGTACGTCCAGACCCCGGAATTCCAGCCGATCAGGATTTTGCTGATGATTGAATCCACGGGAACCAGAAGACCCACCGCCAGGCCAATGACCGTAGCGCTGGAAAGACGCGGGTGAGTGCGGGCAAGGAAGGGCATGGGGGCTCATTGTCCGGGAAAGGGGCACACAGTATGAGCGATCAGGCGAAGGATTGGCCTGCTATTGCAGTGGACTGAATCAATTGCACACCCGCTTCCTGCATCCGTCTGATCGCCACCTCCGAACCCTCGCTATCAATGCCCCGGCACGCGTCGAGCAGCACAAACGCATTGAACCCTGCCACCCGGGCGTCCAGGGCCGAGAACATCACACAAAAATCCAGGGCCAGGCCCACCAGGTACACCGTGTCGATGCCGCGCTCTTTGAGATAACCCGTCAACCCGGTGGGGGTCTGGCGGTCGGCTTCCATGAAGGCCGAATAGCTGTCGATGTCCGGGTTGCAGCCCTTGCGAATGATCAGTTGGGCATGGGCCAGGTCCAGCGCCGGGTGCAGCGCGGCGCCGTCGCTGCCCTGTACGCAGTGGTCGGGCCAAAGCTTTTGCTCGCCGTACGGCAACGGGATGATCTCGAAAGGCTGCTTGCCCGGATGACTGGACGCAAACGAAGCATGCCCGGCCGGATGCCAGTCCTGTGCGAGGATGACGTGCCTGAATGAACGGCCCAGTTGGTTGATCAACGGCACGATCTCATCGCCTCCTGGCACGGCCAATTGGCCACCGGGGATGAAGTCGTTCTGGACGTCTATTACCACTAACGCGGTGGTTGGAGTGGTCATGGAGGGATCTCCTGAAAATGCCCCACCACAGCTTAGCCGAACAGCCTGAGGCCCAGGTGTTTGTATCCAACATCTTCACAAAACGACACGCCGCTATCGCGAGCAGGCTCGGCTCCCACAGAAGATTGGGTTGTCTTTATTTATTCAGCAGGCGAAATGTCGTTCGTCGAAAATATCTCAGGGTTGATGGCTTTTTGACATTTGGTTCGTGCGTCCTCGGTACGATTAAGTACAATCGCCGCCTTTCAACCAGGCATGGAAGCAGTTCGGCTTTCCAGTCACGAGAAAACCCATGCTCATCGGCAGTTATTCCCCCGCCCTTGTTTCGATTTCTTTGTTTGTTGCGGTATTGGCGTCCTACACCGCGCTGGACTTGGCCGGGCGTATTGCCACCACCCAGGGGCGCGCGGCGCATCTGTGGATGGCCGGTGGCGCGCTGGCGATGGGAGTGGGCGTCTGGTCCATGCATTTTATCGGCATGCTGGCGTTCACCTTGCCGGTGGAGCTTGGCTATGATGCGCCGATCACCGCGCTGTCGCTGCTGATCGCCATCCTTTCCTGCGGTTTTGCCCTGTGGCTTGCCAGCCAGCCGCGATTGCCAGCGTGGCAACTGGCTTTCGGCGCGCTGATCATGGGCGCGGGCATCAGTGCCATGCATTACACCGGCATGGCAGCGCTGCGAATGCAGCCGGGTATCGATTATGACCCGACGTTGTTCGGGGCTTCGCTGGTGATTGCGGTCGGGGCCTCAGCGGCGGCATTGTGGATTGCCTTTCGCCTGCGCCAGAACACCCCCCACGTGCGCCTGGCGCGTGCCGGCGCCGCGGTGGTGATGGGCGTCGCCATTGTCGGCATGCATTACACCGGCATGGCTGGGGCGCGGTTCAGCGAAGGCAGTTTTTGCGGTGCCCTGGACGGCTTGAGCGGCAAGGGTCTGGACAATTTGGTGCTGATCACCACCCTGGCGGTGCTGGCCATTGCCTTGCTGACTTCAATTCTCGACGCGCGCCTGGAAGCCCGTACGGCCGGACTGGCTCAATCGCTGACCCTGGCTAACCGGGAACTGACTCAGTTGGCCTTGCATGACCCTCTCACCGGGCTGCCCAATCGCGTTCTGCTGGCTGATCGTATCGACCAGGCCATGCATCTGGTGCAAGAGCAGGGCGGTTGTTTCGCCTTGATGTTCATCGACCTGGACGGCTTCAAACCGGTCAACGACGCCTTTGGTCACCACATGGGCGACTTGTTGCTGCGGGACGTGGCCCTGCGCCTGCGTGAAGACTTGCGCAGCCAGGACACCCTGGCACGGATCGGCGGTGATGAGTTCGTGCTACTGGTGCAACTGGCCGAGCCCGACGATGCGTTGCGACTGGCAGCGCGTCAGGTCGGGCTGATCGGCCGCACGTTCCGGGTCGCGGATCATGATTTGCAGATTTCCGCCAGCGTCGGCATCGCGGTTTACCCGGGCAACGGCCAGAGCGCCGAAGAACTGCTGATGAATGCCGACGCGGCGATGTACCACGCCAAAGGCGCTGGCAAAAACGGCTACAGCTTTTTCGATGCCTCGATGAACAGCAACGCCCGCAAGCAGTTGCAGTTGCTGCAAGACCTGCGCATGGCCGTCGAGCAGCGGCAGTTCAGCTTGTATTACCAGCCCAAGTTCGACGCCGCCAACGGTCGCCCAGTCGGGGCCGAGGCCTTGTTGCGCTGGACGCATCCGACCCAGGGCATGCTGATGCCCGACGCCTTCATTGACCTGGCGGAAAAGACCGGGTTGATCATTCCCATTGGCGAATGGGTGCTGAACGAAGCCTGTCGCCAGATGCGCGAATGGTACGTGCTGGGTTATACCGACTGGCGCATTGCGGTGAACCTGTCAGCCTTGCAGTTCTGCCATGTGGGCCTGGTGCAGAGTGTGGCCACGGCGCTGGCTACCCATCATCTGTCGGCCAACAGCCTGACCCTGGAAATCACCGAAACCACCGCCATGAGCGATGCGGACGCGAGCATGACAGTGCTGCAGCAGCTCTCGGACATGGGCGTGGATCTGTCCATCGATGACTTTGGCACCGGCTATTCGAGCCTGATGTACCTCAAGCGCCTGCCGGCCAACGAGCTGAAGATCGATCGCGGCTTCGTCCGCGACCTGGAGCACGACAGCGATGACGCGGCTATCGTCTCGGCCATCGTTGCCCTCGGCCAGGCCCTGGGCTTGCGCATCGTCGCCGAAGGGGTGGAAACCGATGTGCAACAAAACTTCCTGACCCAGTTGGGTTGCGATTCGCTGCAGGGTTACCTGCTGGGCCATCCGCTGCCGGCCGAGCGTTTTCTGCACGACATCCGCCAGGCGCAACGGGTGGCAGTGGCCTGAGTCCGCTTTATGGGGATGTGACCGTGGCGCGGGAGCAAGCTCCCTCGCCACGAGTTGCACACCCCAGTATCAGGCAACCACCGCCTCATTCACATACTGGCGGATATGCCCCAGCCCACGCTCCACGTACGCCTCTTTCTCGCCCACCGGGGCAAAGTAGTGCAGCACTTCGCGCGCGGTTTCCAGCCCCTTGAGCCGGGCGAGCACCCAGGCCGACAGGTACTGGGCAGAGAAACAGCCACCGGCGGTGGCGATGTTGCCGTTGGCGTGGAACGCCTGGTTGACCACGTTGACGCCCGCCGCCACGACCCAGGGTTTGCTGGTGGTGTCGGTGCAGGCCGGTGCCTGGCCGAGCAAGCCCAGGCGCGCCAGCAGGAATGTGCCGGAGCACTGGGAACCGAGCAGTTGTCGGGCCGGGTCTAAGCGCAACCGGCTCATGATGGCCGGGTCATCGGCGACCTCCCGGGTCTTCATGCCGCTTCCGAACAGCACCGCATCGGCCTCGCACGCCTCTTCCAGGTCGATCTGGGCGTCAATGGTCAAGCCATTCATGGAGGTGACCCGCGGGGTGGGTGAAGCGATGCTCACGCGCCAATCCTTGTCGCCCACCAGCGAAATACGGCTGAGCATGCCATAGGCAATCAGCGAGTCCAGTTCGTTGAAGCCGTCGAAGGTCAAAATGGCGATGTGCATGGCGAGCCCCGGTTTATTTTGGGTGGTTTTTTCGTCAGCCTACGCCTGTTCCAGATAGGCCCGCCCCGTACAGTCGGCGGCAGATTCGTCGCTACAGTAAAAAGGAATGATTTGCCGTCGTTGAAGTCGGAGATCCAGTACCCCGAATAACTGGAGTTTTTCTATGCGCAAACCAACCCTGATCGCCAGCCTGGTCCTGATCGCCGGTCTCGCAGCCCTCGGCCCCGTGGCGCAAGCGGTCGAGCCCACCGGAGATGCTGTGGAGCACTCGCCCAACAACGGCCGCAGATTGGTAGAAGCCGACCGAACCCCGGCGCAATATCAGCGCGCGGATAATGCCCTGGAAAACTGGCGGCAGAAGGGGCTCGAAGCGCCCGAGGAAGGCGCGCAATGGGTGCAGATCAATGATAAGTACGTGATGGTTGTGATTGCCTCCGGTCGGATTCTCAAAATCACTCCCGCCACGCGTTAAGCCCCTTGTTCCACAGACGAACCAACTCGCCGGGTGCCTGGTCTTCAGGCACCTGCAACACCATTTCGTCGTCCTGGTCGTTGGTGCGATAGCGCACTTCGATCTGGAAAAAACGTTGGTCGCCACGCCCTGACGTGTCGGAAGCCAGGGGCAGGCAGCCCTCCAGCACCGAGCAGATGCGGGTACGCTGATCAAGGTCGCATTGGGCGAACTCGATTTCCCGGGGGTAGGCCAAGGTAGGGATGGCCGCCACGCCACCCTGGCGTGACAGCCGCACCACGGCTTTATCGTCGAGGTCTGGAAGGGTTTTCATCAGTTCTCCTTTGTCAGATCGACGCCGACCTGGATCCAGCCGTTCTGCACCGCCTGCACTTCCCGCGTACCAAAGCGCTGGCGGGCGTGCTCGACGGTCAGACGGGCGAAGGCGCTAAAGGTTGCGTCGTTGGCCAGTCTTCTGTCACACAAGGTTTCATACCAGATCCTGCCGGCCTTTTCCCAGGCAAATCCGCCCAGCGTAGTGGCCACCAGATAAAAAGCCCGATTGGGAATGCCGGAATTGATATGCACGCCGCCGTTGTCCTCGCGGGTGATGACGAATTCGCGCATGTGCGCCGGTTGCGGGTCCTTGCCCAGCAACGGGTCATCGTAGGCGGTGCCTGGGTTGGCCATGCTGCGCAGGCCATCGCCATTGATCTTGTCGGTGAGCAGGTCGGTGCCGATCAGCCAGTCTGCCTGGTCGGCGGTCTGCTCCAGCACGAATTGCTTGACCAGCACGCCGAACACATCGGAGATCGACTCGTTCAACGCGCCGGACTGATTGGCGTAGATCAACCCGGCTTCGCTTTCGGTGACGCCATGGGCCAGCTCATGGGCCACTACGTCCAGGGAGCGGGTGAAGCGTTGGAAGATTTCGCCATCGCCATCGCCGAATACCATCTGCGCGCCGTTCCAGAAGGCGTTTTCGTAGCCCTGGCCATAATGCACGCTGCCCGCCAGGGCGAGGCCTTTGTTGTCGATGGAGTCACGACCCAGGATCTTCCAGAAAAATTCATAGGTGGCGCCGAGGGCGTCGTAGGCCTCGTCCACGGCCGCATCGCCAGTGGCCGGCTGGCCTTCCAGGCGCACCGGCTGGCCGGGCAGTTCCATGGTGTTTTGTGCGTCATGCACGCTGCGTTGTGGCTGCCCGGCCTTGCCAGGCTTGGGCAGCTTCGCGGCGGCGGGAGATTTGCCGGGTGGCCCGGGATTGTGCCGCAGGTTGTTCACGTGGGTCAGGGTGCCGAGGGCAACCGAACGTTGCTGTTCGGAGCCGTTGGCGATGATGCGATTGAGAATATAGGGAGGAATGAAACCGTGGAACGGGCGAGAGTCGATCATCAGAAAGTCCTTATCTGAAATGAAGGGTCAATACCCATGTGAACCGAAGCAACCGCTGCGGTTCCCTCCTGTATGGAATACGAGGCTGCGATCTTTTCTCTGCCAATTGAGTCTGGAGCGAAAGATCAAGATCAAAAGATCGCAGGCTTTGCCAGCGCCTACAGCACCCAACGGGGATAAATCCCCTCGCCACAAAAAAATTGCCAGATGCGCGCAATTCTGCGAAAACCCCGCGCCTGAACCACACGGGAATGCCCCATGAACGAAGAACTGCAAATCATCGACCTCATCGCCGGCGACGGCAAGGCGGCGGTCAAAGGTGCGCTGATTACCACCCAGTACCGAGGTACCCTCGAAGACGGCACTGAATTCGATTCGTCCTACAGTCGCGGTAAACCCTTTCAGTGCGTGATCGGTACCGGCCGTGTCATCAAGGGTTGGGACCAGGGCCTGATGGGCATGAAGGTCGGTGGCAAGCGCAAGCTGCTGGTGCCGGCCCACCTGGCCTACGGCGAACGGTCCATGGGCGCGCACATCAAGCCCAACGCCAATCTCATCTTCGAAATCGAGTTGCTGCAAGTGCTGACTCGGGACGATTGAATCCCTCAAGCACGAGCCCTGGAGCTTTCGTGCTCGGTGATCGGGTCCATGAAGCGCTGCCTTGTTCGCAGTGGGGAAAGTGTTGCTACTATCTTCAGTCGAGACATGGCTTGATTCGTCCGGGAGCAAAATATGAACGCAGAGCAACATGATCTTGGCGTGTCCCAGGTGGCCGCGGCCATTGCCGAACCGGCTCGCACCCGAATGCTGTGCTCGTTGATGGACGGCCATGCCCGAACCAGTACGGAATTGGCGAGCATCGCCGATGTCAGCGCCTCGACAGCCAGCGCCCACCTGGCCAAGCTCAAGGACCTGGCCTTGGTGCGGCTGCACGTCCAGGGCCGTCATCGTTACTACAGCCTGGCGGACCAACGCGTTGCCCAGGCCCTCGAAGCGTTGATGGTGATTGGCCAGAACACCGCGCCAACCTTCACGCCACGTACCCCGGATCGCCTGCAATTTTCCCGCACCTGCTACGACCACATGGCCGGTACCTTGGCGGTGCGGCTGCATGATCGAATGCTCGAGGCCGGCTGGCTGGTGGAGGTGGAGGGGAAGGGTTATCGGTTGAGCGAATCCGGCGAGGCGCTGTTCGAAGGGTTGGGCGTTGACGTCCAGGCCCTCGCCACTCAGCGCCGCCGATTTGCCTGTCCATGCCTGGACTGGAGCATGCGCCGTCCGCATCTGGGCGGTGCCTTGGGGGCGGCGTTGTTGCAAGCGGCGATCAAGCGCAAGTGGGTGATCCAGGATCTGGATAGCCGGGCGCTGGGGTTGACGGCCAGCGGTCGCAGGGAAATTGCGGTGCGGTTGGGTGTGAGTACAGAAATTGATGCTGCGCCTGCCAGCCCTATCGCAAGCAAGCTCGCTTCCACAAGCGAGCTGCGGTGAGCCCATGCATAAAGCCCACCCGTGCCGAGGCAGGGGTGGGCTTTTTTGTGGAACAGTGGATGTTTCTGTGGCGAGTTAGACCTTGACGACCCAGCCCGCCGGCGCTTCCACGTCGCCGGTCTGTACGCCGGTCAGCTCTTTGTAGAGCTTCTGGGTGATCGGGCCGACTTCGGTTTCGCTGTGGAACACGTGCAGCTTGTCTTTGTAGCTGATGCCGCCAATCGGGGTGATCACCGCAGCGGTACCGCAGGCGCCGGCTTCCTTGAAGTCCGACAGCTTGTCGATGAACACGTCACCTTCGATCACTTCCAGGCCCAGGCGCGATTTGGCCAGTTCGATCAGCGACAGGCGGGTGATGCCCGGCAGTACCGAAGGCGAGTTGGGCGTGACGAATTTGTTGTCGTGGGTGATGCCGAAGAAGTTCGCCGAGCCGACTTCCTCGATTTTCGAGTGAGTCATCGGGTCCAGGTAGATACAGTCGGCGAAGCTCGCCTTCTTGGCCTGGGAACCGGGCATCAGGCTGGCAGCGTAGTTGCCACCGACCTTGGCCGCACCGGTGCCTTGTGGCGCGGCGCGGTCGAAGCTGGAGATCAGGAAATTGTGCGGGGTCAGGCCGCCCTTGAAGTACGCGCCGACCGGGATGCAGAAGATCGAGAAGATGAATTCGGGTGCGGTGCGCACGCCGATGTTGTCACCCACGCCGATCACGAAGGGGCGCAGGTACAGCGCGCCGCCGGTGCCGTAAGGCGGGATGAAGCGCTCGTTGGCGCGGACCACTTGCTTGCAGGCTTCGACGAACTGTTCGGTCTCGACGTGCGGCATCAGCAGGCGGGCGCAACTGCGCTGCATGCGGGCGGCGTTCTGGTCCGGGCGGAACAGGTTGATCGAACCGTCCTTGCAGCGATAGGCCTTCAGGCCTTCGAAGCATTGCTGACCGTAGTGCAGGGCGGTGGAGCCCTCGCTGATGTGCAGCACGTTGTCGTCGGTCAGGGTGCCGGCGTCCCACGCGCCGTCGCGCCAGTGCGACAGGTAGCGCTTGTCGGTCTTGATGTAGTCAAAGCCCAGTTTGTCCCAATTGATGCTCTCGTTACCCATGACACCCTCTATTTCTTAACAACCGTCGAAACGGTTCAAGGCTTCTGACGTTTTTTGGATGGGGACAACAATACTTCATTCCGGGGCTGTTTCGCAGCCTGGAATGCAATCCTTGCCCCCACAGGTATGGTTACAGATGCAACGCATGCCCCAGCGCCCGCAGTGCCGCTTCCTGCACGGCCTCGCCGAGCGTCGGGTGGGCGTGGATGGTGCCGGCGATATCTTCCAGGCGTGCGCCCATTTCCAGGGACTGACCGAACGCCGTGGACAACTCCGATACGCCGACGCCGACCGCTTGCCAGCCCACGATCAGGTGATTATCCCGTCGCGCCACGACCCGCACGAAGCCGCTTTTCGATTCCAGGGTCATGGCCCGGCCATTGGCGGCGAACGGGAAGCTTGAGACGATGCAGTCCAGCCCTGCAGCCTTGGCGTCGTCCGGGGTCTTGCCCACCACCACCAGTTCCGGGTCGGTGAAGCACACCGCAGCGATGGCCGTAGGGTTGAACTCACGGTGCTCACCTGCGATCAGCTCGGCGACCATTTCCCCTTGGGCCATGGCCCGGTGGGCGAGCATCGGTTCGCCACTCAGGTCGCCGATGGCCCAGACGTTGCGCATGCTGGTCTGGCAGCGCTGATCGATGCTCACGGCCGAACCGTTCATCGCCAGGTTCAGCGCTTCGAGGTTCCAGCCCTGGGTGTTGGGCTTGCGCCCGACGGCCACCAGCACCCGGTCGGTGTCCAGGTTCAGTGTGTCGCCACTGGGATCACGCACTTGCAAGGTGCTGGCCTGGGCATCGAAACCCTCGACGCTGTGCTTGAGGTACAGCTTCACCCCCAATTGTTTGAGCGCCTCATGCACCGGTTGGGTCAGCTCGCCGTCATAGGCCGGCAGGATCCGCTCCTGGGCTTCGACCACACTGACCTCGGCGCCAAGCTTGCGGTAGGCAATGCCCAGCTCCAGGCCTATGTAGCCACCACCGACGACCACCAGGTGCTTGGGCACCGAGGTCGGGGCGAGGGCTTCGGTGGAGGAAATGATCGGCCCTCCAATCGGCAGTATCGGCAGGTTGACGCTTTTCGAGCCGGTGGCCAGCAGCAGGTGTTCGCACTGGATGCGGGTGTCGCCGACGTCAATGGTCTTGCCGTCGACCACCTTGGCCCAGCCGTGAATGACCTGGACCTTGTGCTTCTTCAGAAGCGCGGCGACGCCGGTGGTCAGGCGATCGACGATGCCGTCCTTCCATTCCACACTTTTACCGATGTCCAGGGTGGGTGCCGACACGGTGATGCCCAAGGCCGAGCCCTGGCTGTGGTGCCGCGTCTGGTGGAACTGCTCGGCCACATGAATCAACGCCTTGGATGGAATGCAGCCGATGTTCAGGCACGTTCCGCCCAACGCCTGGCCTTCTACCAGAATGGTCGAGATGCCCAATTGACCGGCGCGAATCGCCGCCACGTAGCCGCCAGGGCCGCCGCCGATGATCAGCAGCGTGGTGTTCAAAGTCTGTTGCATGCCGGCTCCTATTATTGGTCGACGAACAAGGTGGCGGGTTGTTCGAGCAGGCCGCGCAGGGCCTGGATGAATTGCGCCGCGTCCATGCCGTCGACCACCCGGTGGTCGAAGGAGCTGGAGAGGTTCATCATCTTGCGGATCACGATCTGGCCTTTGATCACCACGGGCCGTTCGACGATTTTATTCACGCCGACAATCGCCACTTCAGGCAGGTTCAGCACCGGCGTACTGACGATGCCGCCAAGGGCGCCGAGGCTGGTCAGGGTAATGGTCGAGCCGGACAGTTCATCGCGGCTGGCCTTGCCATTGCGGGCCGCCGTTGCCAGGCGCGAGATTTGCGTCGCGCTGTCCCACAGGCTGCGGGCTTCGGCGTGACGCACCACCGGCACCATCAGGCCGACATCGCTCTGAGTGGCGACACCCACATGCACAGCGCCTGAGCGATTGATCACCTGGGCTTCGTCGTCGTAGCGGGCATTCATTTGCGGGAAGTCCCGCACAGCCACGACCAGCGCCCGGACCAGGAACGGCAGCAGGGTGAGCTTGCCGCGACTGACGCCGTGTTTTTCGTTCAGATGCACCCGCAGCTCTTCCAGGGCAGTGACGTCGATTTCCTCGACGTAGCTGAAATGGGCGGCGCGTTGGGTGGCCTCCTGCATGCGCTGGGCAATCTTGCGGCGCATGCCGATCACCGGGATTTGCTGCTCGTCGTGGCGTTCGGCGTAGCCCGAACCACCCTTGGCCTGGATCGATGGGCCTTGGGCCAGATAGGCTTGCAGATCTTCATGCAGAATCCGTCCGGCCGGGCCGCTGCCCTGCACCAGGCGCAATTGAATGCCCAGGTCCAAGGCGTGTTTGCGTACGGCCGGGGAAGCCAACGGGCGCTCGTCGGGTTCACGAGCTACCGGGGTTTGCGGGGCCGGACAGGACGCGGCGGCTGGTTTTTCCACCACGGCTCCAGGCGTCGCCACCGATGCAGGCTTCGGTGCTTGTACAGCCGCAGCCGGATGTGGCGATTCCTCCAGGCTCTCCTTCAAGTTGCCTGCGCCTTCCACTTCGATGCGGATCAGTTCGCTGCCCACCGCCAAGACTTCACCTGGCTCGCCGCCCAGGGCGATGACCCGGCCATGCACCGGCGAGGGGATGTCCACCATGGCCTTGTCGGTCATGACATCGGCCAACACCTGGTCTTCGACCACCAGGTCGCCAACCTTGACGTGCCACACCGACAATTCAACTTCTGCGATGCCTTCGCCAATGTCCGGCATCTTGATAACGTGCGTGCCCATTCAGACCTCCATGACCCGTTTCAACGCCGCACCCACACGGGACGGCCCTGGGAAATACGCCCACTCCTGCGCATGCGGGTAGGGGGTGTCCCAACCGGTAACACGCTCGATGGGCGCTTCCAGGTGGTGGAAGCAATGTTCTTGTACCAACGACACCAGCTCGGCGCCGAAGCCGCAGGTGCGGGTGGCTTCGTGGACGATCACGCAGCGGCCGGTTTTCTTCACCGACTTGACAATGGTGTCCAGGTCCAGGGGCCACAGGCTGCGCAGGTCGATGACTTCGGCGTCGATGCCGGTTTCTTCGGCAGCGGCCTGGGACACATAAACCGTGGTGCCGTAGGTGAGGATGGTCACGTCCTTGCCTGGACGGGTGATGGCGGCCAGATCCAGTGGCACGGTGTAGTAACCGTCCGGCACCTGCGCCGTCGGGTGTTTCGACCAGGGTGTTACCGGGCGATCGTGGTGACCGTCGAACGGGCCGTTATACAGGCGCTTGGGTTCAAGGAAGATCACCGGGTCATCGTTTTCGATGGAGGCGATCAGCAGGCCCTTGGCGTCGTAGGGGTTCGATGGCATCACCGTGCGCAGGCCACAGACCTGGGTGAACATCGCCTCGATGCTCTGGCTGTGGGTCTGGCCACCGTAGATGCCGCCGCCGCAGGGCATGCGCAGGGTCATTGGTGCGGTGAACTCGCCGGCCGAGCGATAGCGCAGGCGCGCGGCTTCGGAAATGATCTGGTCCGAGGCTGGATAGACGTAGTCGGCAAACTGGATCTCGGCCACTGGCCGCAGCCCGTAGGCGCCCATGCCCACGGCGACGCCGACGATCCCGCTTTCGGAAATCGGCGCGTCGAACACCCGGGAGGTGCCGTATTTGTTCTGCAGGCCTTCGGTGCAACGGAACACGCCACCGAAGTAACCCACGTCCTGGCCGAACACCACGACGTTGTCATCGCGTTCGAGCATCACGTCCATGGCCGATCGCAGGGCCTGGATCATGGTCATGGTGGTCGTGGTCATGGCGGTGTCCAACGCAATATTGTTGTTGTGATCGTTCATGTCAGATCCCCAACTGCTGACGCTGGCGCTTCAAGTGCTCCGGCATCTCTTTGTAGACGTCTTCGAACATCGTGGCGGCGCTGGGTACTTGGCCGCCGGCGAGGGTGCCGTATGCCTCGGCTTCTTTCTGGGCCGCGATGATGTCGGCTTCCAGCTCGGCGCTGACGGCGGCGTGTTCCTCTTCCGACCACTGGCCGATACGGATCATGTGCTGTTTGAGGCGCGCAATCGGGTCGCCCAACGGGAAGTGGCTCCAGTCGTCGGCGGGGCGGTACTTCGATGGATCGTCGGAAGTGGAGTGCGGGCCGGCGCGGTAGGTGACCCATTCGATCAGGGTCGGGCCGAGGTTGCGTCGGGCGCGTTCGGCGGCCCAGCGAGAAGCGGCGTAGACGGCCATGAAGTCGTTGCCGTCGACCCGCAGCGAGGCGATGCCGCAGCCGACGCCGCGTCCGGCGAAGGTGGTGGCCTCACCGCCAGCGATGGCCTGAAAGGTGGAGATTGCCCACTGGTTGTTGACCACGTTGAGGATCACCGGCGCCCGGTAGACGTGGGCGAAGGTGAGGGCGGTGTGGAAGTCCGATTCGGCGGTGGCGCCGTCGCCGATCCAGGCCGATGCGATTTTGGTGTCGCCCTTGATCGCCGAGGCCATGCCCCAGCCCACGCCCTGAATGAATTGGGTGGCGAGGTTGCCGGAAATGGTGAAGAAACCGGCTTCCTTGACCGAGTACATGATCGGCAACTGACGCCCCTTGAGCGGATCGCGCTCGTTGGACAACAGTTGGCAGATCAGGTCCACCAGCGGCACATCCCGGGCCATCAGGATGCTTTGCTGGCGGTAAGTGGGGAAGCACATGTCATCGATGTTCAGCGCCAGGGCCTGGGCGCTGCCGATGGCTTCCTCGCCAAGGCTCTGCATGTAGAACGACATTTTTTTCTGACGCTGGGCGATCACCATGCGGTTGTCGTAGATCCGCGTCTTGAGCATGGCGCGCATGCCTTTGCGCAGGATCTCGACGGGGATGTTCTCGGCCCATTCACCCAAGGCATTGCCCTGGTCGTCGAGCACGCGAA
Organism: Pseudomonas sp. LBUM1664; assembly: GCF_059695895.1. Taxonomy (NCBI): domain Bacteria; kingdom Pseudomonadati; phylum Pseudomonadota; class Gammaproteobacteria; order Pseudomonadales; family Pseudomonadaceae; genus Pseudomonas; species Pseudomonas sp. LBUM1664. The sequence continues at coordinate 2,622,675 of NZ_CP166791.1, forward strand.
TCAGGCCCCGGGCCAGGTCGGCGGTGTCGGCGGGTTCGACGTCAATGGGTGGTTTGCGCACCGTGCCGGCATCGGTCAGGCGCAGGTAGGAAAAGTCGGTCTTGCAGCCGGGACGGCCCGAGGGTTCGGGGACGTGCAGGCGTAGCGGTTCGTACGCTTGGTTCATGGCTTTCTACGCTCGATCTTGTGAATTTCTTGTAGTGGGCGCGCTAGCTGACGAATTTCCCCGGGTAGGGGAAATTGTCCTACAACAATCATAGGCTCGACGAAGAAGAATATTTTTCTCTGTTGGCTTGCTGTTCAGATCATTTGCAGATAAAAAATCTGCACAACGATAAAAAACAGGATTATTTGTCTCATGCGTAAACTGGATCGCACTGACATCGGCATTCTGAACAGCCTTCAGGAAAACGCCCGCATCACCAACGCCGACCTTGCCCGTTCGGTCAACCTTTCGCCCACGCCGTGCTTCAACCGGGTGCGCGCCATGGAGGAACTGGGGGTGATCCGCGAGCAGGTCACGCTGCTGGACGCAGACTTGCTGGGCCTGCACGTCAACGTGTTCATCCACGTCAGCCTGGAAAAACAGGTGGAGGAGGCGCTGCAGCACTTTGAAGAGGCGATCTCCGACCGGCCGGAGGTGATGGAGTGCTACCTGATGGCCGGCGATCCGGACTACCTGATCCGTGTGTTGGTGCCGACCATCCAGTCGTTAGAGCGCTTCATGATGGACTTTTTGACCAAGGTCCCGGGCGTGGCGAACATCCGCTCAAGCTTTGCGCTCAAGCAGGTGCGATATAAGACGGCGTTGCCGTTGCCCGCGAACGGGTTGACCTTGGGGACCTGACGATCAAAAGATCGCAACCTTCGGCACTTTCGGGCCTGCTTCGCAGTCCAGCGGGGATAAATCCCCTCGCCACAGGAGTGTGGTGTTACAGCAGTCGGCACTGCATTGAAAACCCCAGCGCGATTGATTGGCCTTGCTCCAGCAAGCGCAACCCCGGTCGCCCCGGCAGGTGGTGGGCATTGACTGGATGGCTGACCGGTTCGATGCAAAAGAAATCCAGGCCCACGGGGCAGTAGAGCAGGAAGTATTCGCTGCCGCTGGCCCGGCATTGCAGCTCATAACCCAGGTCCGGTTGCTGGATCAGGCAATGCCCATCCCAACCGCCGAAGCCGTTGTCCACGAGGGTGTCCGGCAGCAAGCGGGGTTGCTGGAAGTCCCAGTGTGCAGGAACGTTCCTCAGTGCTGTCGGTAGTTTGGTCTCGTCGCACAGCCAGACTTCGCTGGCGCGAGTTTGCAGGCGCGTGCCAGCGGTGCGCGGAAAGTACGGATGCAAGCCCAGCCCGTGCCAGGCGGCCTGTTCGGCCATGTGGGTGACGTGCATTGCGACTTGCAACTGACCGCCGCTCAAACGGATTCGCAGGCTGGCGCAGTAGGCGAATGGGTGCTGACTGTCGAGTTGTAACAACACCTCTTGGGCACTCTGTTCGGTCACCTGCCACGGCTGTTGCCAGGCGCTGCCGTGGATCGGAAACGGATCGTTGGGGCTGTTGGCCTCCAGGGCGAGCCAACCCGCCGGGCAATCGAAGCCGCCATTGGCGATTCGGTTCGACCATGGGATCAACGGGAAGCCGCCGAGCTTGCCAGGCAGGCCGTTTTCCAGGGCTTGCGGGGCGGGAGGGCGTAACAGCGGCGCGCCGTTACCGCGTAGGGTCCAGTCAACGAGGCTGGCGCCCAGATGCGGGGCCAGAGTGAGGCGAGTCTGTTCGTCTTCGAGTTGGAGAAGAGGCGGCGTCATGTTGGTCTTGTCTGCTGGGTTGGAAAAAACTTCGGGACGATTCTTGTGTGAATGCTTTTGTGGCGAGGGAGCAAGCTCCCTCGCCACAAGGGGCTTGCTCGTTTATAGGGTTACAACACCAGATGCGGCAGCCACAGCGAGATGGCGGGGATGTAGGTCACGAGCAGCAGTACCAGGAACAGCATGCCGTAGAACGGCAACAGGGCCTTGACGGTGCTTTCGATACTGACCTTGCCGATGGCGGAACCGACGAACAACACCGCCCCAACAGGTGGTGTGATCAGCCCGATGCCCAGGTTCACCAGCATGATCATGCCGAATTGCACCGGGTCCACGCCGATGCCCATGATCACCGGCATCAGGATCGGCGTCAGGATCAGGATCAGCGGCGCCATGTCCATCACCATGCCGAGGATCAGCAGCATCACGTTGATGCACATCAGGATCACGTAGCGGTTGTCCGACAGTGTCAGGAACGCAGTGGTGATCTTCGCCGGGATCTCCATCAGCGTCATGATGTAGCCGAAGCTGGCGGCGAAGCCGATCAGAATCATCACGATGGAGATGGTGCGTACCGTGCGGTGCATCAGTTTCGGCAGTTCGCTCCACTTGTAGTCGCGATAGATGCACATGGTCACGAAGAACGCCCACACCACGGCAATGGCGGCCGATTCGGTGGCGGTGAAAATACCCGAGAGAATGCCGCCAAGGATGATGAACATGGTCATCATGCCCCACATGGCTTCCTTGCAGATTTTCAGCGCTTGCTTGAGCGCAATCACCTCGCCTTTAGGGTAGTTGCGCTTTTTCGCGAAAATCAGGCACAGCACCATCAGGCAGGCGTTCATCAGGATGCCGGGCACGATGCCGGCCATGAACAGCGAACCGATCGATACGGTACCGCCGGCCGCGAGCGAGTACAGCACCGCGTTATGGCTTGGCGGCGTCAGCAGGGCTTGGACCGAGCCGCTGACAGTCACGGCAGTGGCGAATTCACGTGGATAGCCGCGGCGTTCCATTTCCGGGATCAGCACCGAGCCGACCGAGGCGGTGTCGGCGACCGAGGAACCGGAGATTGCGCCAAAGAAACTCGAGGCCATGAGGTTGACCAGTGACAGGCCCCCACGCACGAACCCCACCAGCACGCTGGCGAATGCCACCAGCCGGCGGGACATGCCGCCCTCGGCCATGATCGCGCCGGCCAGCACGAAGAACGGAATGGCCAGCAGCGAGAATTTGTTCACCCCACCCACCACCTGGATCATCATGGCCTGGAAGGGGATATCGATCCACCATGCACCGATCAGTGCGGCAGCGCCGAGGGCATAGGCGACCGGCATGCCGATCAGGATCAACAGGAAAAAACTGCCCAGTAGAATCAGAGCGTCCATTAAACGGCACCTTCGCTTTCTTCAATCAGGTCGAACTGCACGACCCGACGCTGGCTTTGATCACCCAGAAAGAGTTTTTCCAGGACAAAAATCAATGTCAGGAAACCTCCGGCCGGAATCGGCATGTAGGTGATGCCCACGCGCAGGGTGGGTATGGCACTCATGAATTGATTCCAAGTGGTCATGCACAGCTTGGTGCCCCAGACGGTCATGAAAATGCAGACCGCAGCCATCAACAACTGGGAGAAAACCGAAGCTGCGGTTTTCAAGTGGGGCGGCAAGCGGTTGGTGATCATGTCCACGGCCATGTGTGAGCCGGAGCGGTAGCTGGCGGCGGCACCGATGAAGGTGAACACGATCATCAGCAGGATGGCGGTAGGCTCCGGCCAGCTTGAGCCTGAGCCCAGCACGTAGCGGGCAAACACACCCCAGGGAATCATCAGTGCAACTGCCAGGACAGAAAGGCCGGCCACCCAGATGCAAGTCATGTAAATCTTGTCGTTGATACGCAGCAGTAAATTCTTCATCGGGTTCCACCCTAACCGGGCGCGCCTTTTAACCGCAGGCGCGCCCAGCCTTTTCATGAGTACAGATTGAGAGGGCTTACTGAACGGCTTCGATACGCTTGATCAGGTCGGCATACGGCGCGCCGTATTTGGCCCGGATCGGAGCGGTGGCGTCATAGAAGGGTTTTTTGTCGACAGTGATGAACTCGACGCCGGCGGCCTTGAGTTTCTCTTCGCTGGTGGTGGACTTCTTGTCCCACAGCACGCGCTCTTCAGCCTGGGCCGCCTTGGCGGCTTTCTTCACCATGTCTTGCTGCTCTGGCGTGAGCTTGTTCCAAGTGATTTTTGACATCACGATTGGCTCAGGCAGGATCAGGTGGCCGGTCAGGCTGTAGAACTTGGCGTTCTGATAGTGGTTGTGCTCCAGCATGGTCGGCGGGTTGTTTTCCGCGCCGTCGATCACACCGGTCTGCAAGGCGCTGAAAATCTCGCCGGTGTCCATGGCGATACCATTGCCGCCCATGGCGTTGATGGTCTCGATGAACATCGGGTTGCCCTGCACGCGAATCTTCATGCCCTTCATGTCTTCGAGTTTGCGCACCGGTTTCTTGGTGTAGAGGTTGCGCGTGCCGCCATCCATCCAGGCCAAGGCCACCAGGCCGAATTCGGAGTTGGTGATCCGGTCGAGGATCGCATCGCCGACTTCACCGTCAATCACGGCGCGCATGTGGGCCTGGTCGCGAAAGATGAACGGCATGTTGAATACGTTCACATCCGGCACCACCGGGCCAACGATACCCAGGCTCACGCGGGACATCTGTATCGCACCGGCCTGCATCTGCTCGATGACTTCCTTTTCTGAACCCAGTACACCGCCCGGGAAGAACTTGAAGGTCAGTTCACCTTTGCTCTCCTGGGCCAGGGTTTTCCCCATGTTTTCCTCGGCGACCACGGTGGGGTAGCCCTTGGGGTGGATGTCGGCGATCTTGATTTCCAGGGCGTGCGCCGCCTGGGCCAGGAAGGCCAGGGGGAGGGCTGCGATCAGAAGTGTGCGTTTGAAATTCATGGTCAATCTCCAGTCTTGTTGTTTTTATGTGCTCATCCAGCGACGCGGCAAAGCAGGTCAGTTCGCGGAGTGTTTCAGCCCTCCGAAAGCAGGTTCAACCAGGCCCTTGACGCCAGGGTTGAGGGCGAACACGCCGCCGGCCAGGGACTGCGGATCAGTGTCGTCACCGGGGCGGATCGACGTGACGAACAGGGTGTCCAGACGGCTGCCGCCAAAGGCACACATCGTCGGTTTCTTCACCGGCACAGACAGCGAACGATCCAGCCGGCCGTCCGGGGTGAAGCGATGGATCAAGCCGGCGTCGTTGGCGCAGATCCAGTAGCAACCCTCGGCGTCCACCGCTGCGCCGTCCGGGCGCCCGGCCAGGGGCATCATGTCGACGAACAGCCGCCGGTTGGAGGGCGTACCGCTGTCGATGTCGTAGTCGAAGGCCCAGATCTGTTGGATCAGCGGGTGTGAGTCAGAGAGGTACATCGTCCGTCCGTCAGGGCTGAAGCCCAGGCCGTTGGGCACGATGAAACTGCTCAGTTGCGCCTCGACCGGGCTGAGTTGGCCTGCCTCGTAGCGATACATCCGCCCTACGTCCGCGTTGGCGCCCATGTTTAGCACCATGCTGCCGGCCCAGAAGCGCCCCTGGCGGTCGCAACGGCCATCGTTGAGGCGCATGTCGGCGCGGCTGTGCTTGACGTTCGCGCACAGTTTGCTGTCCAGGCTGCCGTCATCAAAGGCGTGCAGGCGAAAGAACCCGCTCTCCATGCCGGCGATCCAACCGCCGTCCTGATGGCGGGCAAGGCAGGCGAGCATTTCGGGCGCTTTCCAACCCTTGATTTGTCCGGTCCCGGCGTTCCAGCGCTGTAGGCCACCGCTGGGGATGTCCACCCAGTACAGGGCATTTTCCTCGGGGACCCACACCGGGCTCTCACCGACGGCGTTGCGTGCATCGACAATCAATTCGGCTTGCATGGCGATTCCTTTGTGCGTTCGTATCCCATGAGAAACAGGCGAATCAGTCGTCGAACGGACCGGCGGCTACAAAGGCGCCGCCCTGGTAGATCCTGGCCGGGTCATCGGCGGCCGGCATCGGCTGCGCTTCGACCTTGGCGCGGAAGACTTCGGAGCTGTCCTTGGGTTGGTAGCCCAGGTGCGCGGCGTGGCTGTTGTCCCACCAGACGTCGCGGTTGGCGGACATGCCGTACACCACGGTGTGGCCGACCTTCGGGGTGTAGAGCGAGCATTCGATCAGTTGAGTGAGGTCGTCGAAGCTCAACCAGGTGCTCATCATCCGGCGATTCTGCGGTTCGGCGAACGACGAGCCGATGCGGATGCTCACCGTCTCGATGCCGTAGCGATCGAAGTAGAAGCTGGCCATGTCTTCGCCGTAGGACTTGGACAGGCCGTAGTAGCCATCGGGGCGACGAGGGGAGAGGGCGTCGAGGGCTTCGTCCTGTTTGTAGAAGCCGATGACGTGGTTGGAGCTGGCGAAAATCACTCGCTTGACCCCGTGCTTGCGCGCGGCTTCATAGATGTGGAACACGCCGCTGATGTTGGCGCCGAGGATTTCTTCGAACGGACGCTCAACCGAAACACCACCGAAATGCAGAATGGCATCGACGCCTTCCACCAGTTGATGCACCGCCTGTTTATCGGACAGGTCGCACGGCACCACTTCTTCGCTTTCATCGATGGCCGGGGCCATGTTGGCGATGTCCGACAGACGAATGTGGCGGGCGAAAGGCTTGAGGCGCTCGCGCAAGACTTTGCCCAGGCCGCCGGCGGCGCCGGTCAGCAGCAGGCGATTGAAGGGGGGGCGAATATGTGTCGTAGTCATGGAATTACCTGAGCAAACAGTGAGAGGTATCAGTTGTTATAAGTTGTCGTACGACCGTTGGGAATATCCTTATCCTTCCGCTACCTTGTCAACGTTTGATCGACGAATCGCTCTAAACCGGCCTCCTTGCCGTTCGTTGCTGCGCTGCCATGACCCCATGAAGACGGCCCATGGCAGCGGATCCTGTGCTTAAAGAAGCGAAATCGGGTAACTGATGAAAATGCGGTTCTCGTCGAATTCGTTGGTGCTGAAATCCCGACGAATCGTCGCGTTACGCCATTTCACATTGAGGCTTTTCAGCGCGCCGCTCTGCACGGTGTAGGCGAGTTCGCTTTCACGGCCCCATTCCTTGCCGTTGTCGACGGTGGAGGTGTGCACATTGTCGCCGCTGATGTAGCGGTTCATCAGGGTCAGGCCCGGCACGCCGACGGCAGCGAAGTTGAAGTCGTGGCGCACTTGCCAGGATTTTTCCCGGGCGTTGTCGTAGCTGGAGTTGTAGCTGTCGTTGGCCAGGGTGCCGCCGCTGGTGCCGTTGACGCGCATCCAGGCATCGTCGCCGCTGAGTTTTTGCAGGCCGACATAGAAGGTGCTGCCGCCGTATTTGGCCGAGAGCATGGCGAACGCGGTTTTGTTGTCCAGGTCGCCCGCCAGGGCGCTGCCGTCTTCCTTGCCGATGAAGTAGCCGAGGTTGGCGCCCAGGGTCCAGTCGCCGATGGGCTGGCTGTGGGTCAGGTTGAAATACTGCTGCTGGTAGATGTCGGACAGTTCCGAGTACCAGACGCCGACCTGGGTGCGTTTATCGTTGAAGGCGTATTCGCCGCCGCCGAAGTTGAAACGGTCGGAGGTGAAGGCACTGCGGCCGTTCATCGACATGTCTTCCATGCTCGCGTCGTTGCGCGGGCTGTTGGCGCGGAACTGACCGCCATAAAGGGTCAGGCCGTTGATCTCGGTGGACGTGACCTGGCCGCCGCGGAACGTTTGCGGCAGGGAGCGGCCATCGTCAGAGCGCAGGATTGGCAGCACCGGCATCCATTCACCGACCTTCAGTTCGGTTTTCGACACTTTGGCCTTGAGGGCGACACCCAGGCGACCGAAGTCATCGGCCGGACGACCGTCATCGTGCACCGGCAGCAGTTGCGTACCCGCGGTACCTCGGCCGCCATCGAGCTTGACCGAGTACAGCCCCAGCACGTCCACACCGAAACCGACCACGCCCTGGGTGAAGCCGGACTTGGCGTCGAGGATGAAGCTCTGGGTCCATTCCTCGGCTTTGCCCTGGGTGGCGCTTGGGTTGGTGAAGTTGCGATTGAAATAGGCGTTGCGCAGGTTCAGCGTGACTTTGGCGTCATCGACAAAACCTTCGGCGCTGGCGGTCATCGGCATGAACAGCGCCAGGCTGCTGCAACCGAGCAGGGTCAGGGCTGGGCTGGAATTGAGGAGGGTACGGCGGGTTTGATGGTTGTCGGGCGAAAAACGGACACGTGTGCTCACTATGACGCTCCCTACTTTTTTGTTGTTTTTATTTGTCATACGTCGTCGTACAACATGGAGGAGATTATTTGTGGGGCGTTGCTCGTTGTCAACTGGCCATTATCGGAATTATCCAACTCGCGGGTGCTTCAAAATTAGGCATTTCAATGGTTGTCACCGACTGAGGTCAAGATCGCAGGCCTTGACGCCGGGCAAATCGGTGATCTGAGAATAGCGGTGCGTGCTTTTGGTTGTGCGATGACTGGTCTAAGACATTAGTCGAATGATCGAGATCTAATGGTCTAGAAAGTCCCTTGTGGCTTGTGGCTTGTGGCTTGTGGCTTGTGGCTTGTGGCTTGTGGCGAGGGTGTGTTGTTCACCCTATTCCCAGTCCAAACAGGCCTGTGTTTATCCAGATGTAGGATCGTTCTGGATCGGGCTACGTTGTCTTGCGCCGTTGCCTACAACTGCGCCAGAATCCGCCGGCTTGTGCGCTTGTGGTCCGGGTTTTATCGTTTCCGGGTCGTTGAGGAATCAGCGATCGGGTTTGGTAGCCCGGACTCTCTACATGACGCACAGCTTCACTTTTTACAGGTGCATCTCAGCATTTGTACTAATGGTGGCCATGCGTAGGGCGCTCTCGGGCGCGCCGGTGTTCATGTGGACCGGTCTACCAACCTTCGTATGGCCACCGCCCTTCGTTTGGTAGCGAGGGTGATGGCTCCTCCAATTCCACATGAGGTTCCATCTATGTTCAAAGTAACCCCCAACCCACCGGACACCGATCCGACTCCACCGCGTAAAAAAACCAAGACCCAAAAACTCGACGAAGCCGCCGACCGCGCCCTCAACTATTACCTGAACCCCAAACCGGACAAACCCGAAGCCGATGCGGCGGCCGGCCAACTCTTCACCGTCGTCAACGGCATCGACACCGAAAGCCTGCTCGCCAACCTCAGCGAAACCCTGGCCTCGGCCAATGCCATGGCCAGCGACCTGGCCTTTGACCTGGAAGGTTCCAGGCGACACGTTGCCCTGGGCATCCAGCAGTTGATCGAACTGGGCGGACTGCTGGCGAACCGCGCGCTGGACAACGTCGAACCACGCTAGCCGACTCGGCACAAAACCCTGTGGCGAGGGAGCTTGCTCCCGCTGGGCTGCGAAGCAGCCCCAATGGGCCGGCGCGCTCTTTCAGACAGACCGCATCGACCGGTTTTATGACTGCTGCGCAGCCGAGCGGGAGCAAGCTCCCTCGCCACAAGAGCCTCTGCGTACACATCTGTCTGAACAGAAACACAGTCACATTGTGGGAGCGAGCTTGCTCGCTCCCACAAGGATCCCCAGTGTTTTCGACAGTGGGTGAATGCTAGTCTTGACCAACGCTGTTTCCAGGGAGCCCTCATGGGCAATCACAAGATCGAGATTCGTCGCAGTAACGTCGAGAAAATCCTGCTGGCCGCCGAGAAGGTCTTCGCCGAGAAAGGCTTTGGCAGTACCGCCATGGCCGACATCGCCGCCGAAGTGCAACTGCCCCGTTCCAATCTGCATTATTACTTCAGCACCAAGAGCGAGCTGTACAGCGCCGTGCTGTTCGACCTGCTGGAAGTCTGGAAGCAGGACGCCTTGTGCTTCGAGATGTTCGACGACCCGCGGGTGGTGCTCAGCAGCTACATCCGCGCCAAGATGAATCACTCCCGCAGTCGGCCGTACGGCTCCAAGGTCTGGGCCAACGAAGTGATCCACGGCGCCCCGACACTGGGGCAGGCGCTGGATGCCAGCCTCTATGACTGGGCCAAGATGAAAGAAGCGAAAATCCGCCAGTGGGTAGAGGACAAACGCATCCTCGCGGTGGAACCTTCAAGCCTGCTCTACATGATCTGGGCCTCGACCCAGCACTACGCCGACTTCGACCACCAGATCAACATTCTCAACGACCATCAGCCGCTTTCCGACATGCAGTTCGAACGGGCGGTGCAGACGGTGACCAGTGTGATTTTGCGGGGGATTGGGTTGGAGCCTTGAGATTTTTGGCGCATCTGATGGCCTCGTCGCGAGCAGGCTCGCTCCCACACAGGATTTGCGACGAACACAAATCCTGTGTTCACAACCGATCCCTGTGGGAGCGAGCCTGCCCGCGATGACGGCAGCCCAGACACCTCAAATTCAAACCGCTACATGATAGGGATTACGCGGATCATGGTTCCAGTCCAGAAACGGCTTGCCCGTGTCCACCGTCACCATCTCGATGCAGTCTTGCACCGGGCAGGTGATCTGGCACAGGTTGCAACCCACGCACTCCTCATCGATCACTTCATATTTGCGCGTTCCATCAACCTGCTTGAGGCTGGCGATGGCCTGGTGCGAAGTGTCTTCACAGGCAATGTGGCAGCGGCCGCAGCCGATGCAGGCCTCCTGGTCGATCTTCGCGATGACCTGATAGTTGATGTCCAGGTACTTCCAATCGGTGGTGTTGCCCACCGCGCGACCGGAGAATGCCTGCAGATTGGCGTGTCCGTGATCGTCCATCCAGCGTGACAGGCCGTCCTTCATCTCATCCACGATGCGAAAACCATGCAGCATTGCCGCCGTGCACACCTGCACCGCGCCGCTGCCCAGGGCAATGAATTCCGCGGCGTCGCGCCAACTGCCGATGCCACCGATACCGCAAATTGGCAAGCCCTGGGTCTGTGGGTCGCGGGCGATTTCCGCGACCATGTTCAGCGCGATGGGCTTGACCGCCGAGCCGCAATAGCCGCCGTGGGTGCTCTGGCTGCCGACGGAGGGCAGGGCGACCATGCGGTCCAGGTCGACGCTGGTGATAGAGTTGATGGTGTTGATCAACGACACCGCATCCGCGCCACCCCGATGGGCCGCCCGGGCGGCGACGCGGATGTCGGTGATGTTGGGGGTGAGCTTGACGATCACCGGCAGCGAGCAATAGGTCTTGCACCAGCGCGTCACTTGTTCGACGTACTCCGGCACCTGGCCGACCGCAGCCCCCATGCCCCGTTCCGGCATGCCGTGGGGGCAGCCGAAATTCAGCTCGATGCCGTCGGCACCCGTGGCCTCCACCAGCGGCAGGATGCGCTTCCACGACTCTTCGACGCACGGCACCATCAGCGACACGATCAACGCCCGGTCCGGCCAGTCTTTTTTCACCTGGGTGATTTCCCGCAGGTTGATCTCCAGCGAACGGTCGGTGATCAGCTCGATGTTATTGATGCCCAACACCTCTCGATTGGCGCCGAAGTGGGCCGAATAGCGCGATGACACGTTCACGGCCGCCGGGTCTTCCCCGAGGGTTTTCCAGACCACGCCACCCCAGCCGGCCTCAAAAGCGCGGACTACGTTGTAGGCCTTGTCGGTGGGCGGCGCGGAGGCCAGCCAGAACGGATTGGGGGCTTTGATGCCGGCGAAGACAATCGACAGATCGGCCATTTACGCAGCCTCCACGTTGAGCATCAGTTGAGCGTTGATCGCCTCGGCGGCGAGCTTGCCGTGCTGCACGGCCTGCACAGTAAGGTCCTGGTCCAGGCTGGTGCAGTCGCCGCCGGCGTACACGCCGGGAATGCTGGTGCGCAGTTGCTCGTCCACCAGGATCCGCCCATCCTGGCGCTTGAGTTCCCGGGCCAGTGGGTCCACCAGCGCGGCGGCGTCGAAGGCCTGGCCGATGGCTTTGAAAATTGCGTCGGCGGGCAGCTCGAACGTCTCGGCGCCGATGACCAGCCGACCGTTCTCCAGATGAGTGCGCGAGAAACGCATGCCCCGTACATTCCCGGCCTCGTCGAGCAGCACTTGTTGCGGCTGGGCCCAGGTCAGCAGGCGCACCTGATTGGCCTTGGCGATGTCTTGCTCATGCTCGGTGGCGCTCATGTCCTCAAGGCCTCGACGGTATACGAGGCTGACGTCCCGGGCGCCGAGGCGAGCCATTTGCACGGCCATGTCGATGGCGGTGTTGCCGGCGCCGAGGACGATGCAGCGGTCAGCCAGCGGTAGCTGGCTGAGGTCTTCGGCCTGGCGCAGTTCGCGGATGAACGCAGTGGCGGCCAGCAGCCCCGGCGCTTCTTCATCGCTCAGACCCAATTGTTTGCTGGCGGCCAGGCCAATGCCAAGGAACACGGCATCGAATTGCTGGTGCAGGTCGCTCAGGCTCAGGTTTTCGCCAAGCGTGTGGCCATGGCGGATTTCGATGCCGCCGATGTCCAGCAAAAAATCCAGTTCGCGCTGAGCGTAGTCGTCCACCAGTTTGTATTTGGCGATGCCGTATTCGTTGAGTCCGCCGGCCTTGTCCCGGGCTTCGAAAATCACCACGTCATGACCATGCATCGCGCTGCGGTGAGCACAGGACAACCCGGCTGGACCTGCACCGACCACGGCGATGCGCTTGCCTGTGGCGGCGTCGCGTTTGAACGGGTGCTCGGTGAAGTGGGCGTTGTCCACGGCGTAGCGCTGCAACAGGCCGATCAGCACTGGCGCGCATTCCCGGGCGTTGTTGCGAACGCAAGCTTGCTGGCAAAGGATCTCGGTGGGACAGACCCGGGCGCAACTGCCGCCCAGGATATTGGCCGAGAGAATCTTCTGCGCTGCACCTTGGACGTTGTCTTGATGGATGTTGCGAATGAACGAAGGGATATCGATCTCGCTCGGACAGGCGTTCACGCACGGCGCGTCGTAGCAGTACAGGCAACGGGACGCTTGCAGGTGGGCCTGGCGCGCGTTGAGCGGCGGCGCCAGGTCGCTGAAGCGGGCGGCGAGGGTAGCCGGGTCTTCTAGGGAATGGGGGAGGTGGCTCAAGGGCTGGATCATGGAATTGGCCTCACGGTGTTTGAGGTGCTGCCTCTGATGGGCATTGTTCTTTGTTGTCTGGGCTGACCTCATCGCGAGCAGGCTCGCTCCCACAGGAATCAGCTGCGCACACAGATTTTGTATCCACCCAAAATCCAATGTGGGAGCGAGCCTGCTCGCGATAGGCCGAAGGCCGCTTTCAGCGTTTCACGGCAACCGGCCTGTGCAACTCAGCCCGCTTGCTCAGCAAGTCGAACACCGCCGGGTACGCCGGCCGTTCGATGTAGCGACCGGCCCCGCGTTCGGCGCGCAGGTCGCCATCGGCCCAGACCAACCGCCCCTGGCTGATGGTGTGGCTGGGCACGCCGCGCACGGTCTTGCCTTCGAAGATGTTGAAGTCCACTTGCTGGTGGTGGGTCTTGGCTGAAATCGTGCGGCTGCCCTGGGGATCCCAGAGCACCAGATCGGCGTCGGCACCGACGCGGATCGCCCCTTTGCGCGGGTAGAGGTTGAAGATTTTCGCGGTGTTGGTGGAGGTGAGCGCGACGAAGTCGTGCATCGACAATTTGCCGCTGTTGACCCCTTCATCCCAGAGCACGGCCATGCGGTCTTCGATACCGGCGGTGCCGTTGGGAATCTTGCTGAAGTCCTCGCGGCCGGCGGCCTTCTGCTCAGCACAGAAACAGCAGTGGTCGGTGGCGGTAGTGTGCAGGTTGCCCGACTGCAAACCGTGCCACAGTGCCTCCTGATGCCCGCGGGGCCGGAAGGGCGGGCTCATCACGTAACCGGCGGCGGTCTGCCAGTCCGGGTGGCGATAGACGCTGTCGTCCAGCAACAGATGCCCAGCCAGCACTTCTCCGTAGACCGGCTGGCCCTGGCTGCGGGCGTAGGTGATTTCGTCCAGTGCCTCTTTGGTGGACACGTGCACCAGGTACAGCGGTGTACCAAGGGTTTGGGCGATACGAATGGCCCGGCTCGCGGCTTCGCCTTCCACTTGCGATGGCCGCGACAACGGATGGGCTTCGGGCCCGGTGAAGCCCTGGGCCAGCAGCTTGCGTTGCAGGTGATACACCAGCTCGCCGTTCTCCGCGTGCACGGTGGGCACCGCGCCCAATTCCAGGCACCGCTCGAAGCTCGCCACCAAGGTGTCGTCGGCCGCCATGATTGCGTTCTTGTAAGCCATGAAATGCTTGAAGCTGTTCACGCCGTGCTGGTTGACCAGCTCGGCCATTTCTTCGCGCACCTGCTCGCTCCACCAGGTGATTGCCACGTGAAAACCGTAGTCGCTGGCGCTTTTCTCGGCCCAGCCACGCCATTGGTGAAATGCCTCCATCAGCGACTGCTGGGGATTGGGAATCACGAAGTCGATGATCGAGGTGGTGCCCCCGGCCAGGCCTGCCGCCGTGCCGCTGAAGAAGTCCTCGCTGGCGACCGTGCCCATGAACGGCAACTGCATGTGGGTATGCGGATCGATGCCGCCGGGCATCAGGTATTGGCCGCTGCCATCGAGCACTTCGACATCGGCCGGAACATCCAGGTTTTCACCGATGGCCTTGATCACACCGTCGGCACAAAACACATCGGCGCGATAACTTTCATCATGGGTTATTACAGTGGCACCACGGATCAACAGAGACATTCCGAGCTCCTCGCAGGCATGACCGACTGTTGCCGGTTCTTTATATTTTATAGATCACGATGAATAAGTGATGAAGGCGTGCAGGATGATATTCCTGTCACGGTTGTCAGGATTAGACGCTAGCTGGAGTTGTTGAATTGAGCAAGATTATTTTTAACCAGTTAAAAGTTTGTATAACCTATTGAAAAATAAAAGTTAATTATATAAATCACCAAAATGGTGAGCTGCCTCACCATTTTGACGCACTTGACAGGATCGGTATTTGAGAGAGATTTATCATGGTAAATCAGCGGCTTGAAAGCCGTTAAAGTACGGTTTAGACACGTCGCGTTAATTCGCGGTGCACCACTTTGAATCTCGAACTCGACAGAACGTGCAGGTCATCTAGCCTAAAGGACGACCCCTCAGCGCGCAGCAGAGCCATTGGTTTGAATTAAGGCGTTTAAGATCAACGGGTTGTAAAGGTTATATCGACCGTCCGGTCAACTCGGCGCAACAATCGGCACGGATATTGAGTGCCGTCGCTGACAGGCTGGGCCGTCAGTAGCACGCGTGCCTTAACATGCAAGTACTCCGGCCGTCGCCTGTCGATGAGCAAAAATAATGAAAACAGTGGAGCGGACATGACCAGATCAACAGTGACTGAGCGCGACGGGTTGTTCGAGCTTGAAGCCGGCAGCGACGTTCTCGACAGCCCCCGTTACAACCACGACATCGCGCCGACCAAGGTGCACGAGCG
The DNA here is from genome assembly GCF_059695895.1 of Pseudomonas sp. LBUM1664. Taxonomy (NCBI): domain Bacteria; kingdom Pseudomonadati; phylum Pseudomonadota; class Gammaproteobacteria; order Pseudomonadales; family Pseudomonadaceae; genus Pseudomonas; species Pseudomonas sp. LBUM1664. The sequence goes on from NZ_CP166791.1 coordinate 2,637,901, forward strand.
AACCTGGAACAAGTGGCATATCACCGCGCTGTGGGTGGGTATGGCGATCTGCGTACCGACCTACACCCTCGGCGGCGTGCTCACCGCCTATTTCGGCTTGACGGTGGGCGAGGCGCTGCTGGCGATTCTGTTCGCCAACATCATTGTGTTGATTCCCTTGACCCTGAACGCCTTTGCCGGGACCAAGTACGGCATTCCGTTTCCGGTGCTGTTGCGCTCGTCCTTCGGTGTCATCGGCTCCAACGTACCCTGCCTGATTCGCGCCTTGGTGGCGTGTGGCTGGTTCGGGATCCAGACGATGTTCGGCGGTCTGGCGATTCACCTGTTTCTCGGCTCGGTATCCGAAGGCTGGAAGAGCCTGGGCGGTACCGGCGAAGTGATCGGTTTCATGGTGTTCTGGGTCTTGAACCTGTGGGTGGTGCTGCGCGGTGCCGAGTCGATCAAGTGGCTGGAAACCTTGTCCGCGCCGCTGCTGGTGCTGGTGGGCGCCGGCCTGCTGGTGTGGGCATTGCCCAACGTGTCCCTGACCGAACTGATGGCGGTGCCGGCCAAACGGCCCGAGGGTGCCGGCGTGACCAGTTACTTCCTCGCCGGGCTCACGGCCATGGTCGGTTTTTGGGCCACCCTGTCGTTGAACATTCCCGATTTCAGCCGTTATGCCAAGAGCCAGAAAGACCAGATCGTGGGCCAGATCATCGGCCTGCCGTTGACCATGTTCCTGTTCGCCTCGCTCGGCGTGGTCATGACCGCGGCTTCGGAGAAACTGGTGGGTGTCACCGTCTCCGACCCTGTGACTTTGATCGGGCACATTCAGAGCCCGGTGTGGGTAGCGCTGGCGATGGTGCTGATCATCGTCGCCACGCTCTCGACCAACACAGCTGCCAACATCGTCTCGCCCACCAACGACTTCCAGAACCTGGCGCCCAAATTGATCGGCCGGACCAAGGCGGTGCTGCTCACCGGGCTGGTGGGGCTGGCGCTGATGGCCCATGAACTGCTGAAAAAGCTCGGTTGGATTGTTTCCGAGGTCAGCCTTGAGTCGGTCTATTCCAACTGGCTGCTGGGCTATTCGAGCCTGCTGGGGCCGATTGCCGGGATCATGGTGGTGGATTATTTCCTGATCAAGAAACAGCAACTCGACCTGGCCGGGCTGTACCGCGACGACGTTTATCCGGCGTGGAACTGGAACGGCTTCATCGCCTTTGGCGTGCCGGTGGCGCTGACGCTGTTGTCCCTGGGCAGCGACGCGTTCAATTGGTTCTACAGCTACGGCTGGTTCACCGGCTCGGCGCTGGGCGGGGTGATTTATTACGGGTTGTGCAGTATGCGTGCGAGCCCATCAGTCGCCAAATCTGCGGTGTGAGCGAGGGCCCATCGCGAGCAGGCTCGCTCCCACATTTGAAATGCATTCCCCTGTGGGAGCGAACCTGCTCGCGATAACGGCCTCAAACTTACCGAAAAATGCCTGAAAAACTGGAGATCCCCCATGAACGCTGCCGTCGACGTTCTGCAATCCACCCATCAGCACATCAACCGCGACCGCCTGTGGCAATCGCTCATGGACCTGGCCCGACTCGGTGCCACGGTCAAGGGCGGCGTGTGTCGGTTGGCCCTGACCGATCTGGACCGCCAGGCCCGGGATCTGTTTGTGCAGTGGACCGAAGCGGCCGGTTGCAGCGTCAGCATCGATGCCGTGGGCAATATCTTCGCCCGCCGCCCTGGGCGTAATCCGAACCTGCCCCCGGTCATGACCGGCAGTCACATCGATACCCAACCCACCGGCGGCAAGTTCGATGGCTGCTTTGGCGTGCTGTCCGGCTTGGAGGTGCTGCGTACCCTCAATGACCTCAACATCGAAACCGAGGCACCGCTGGAAGTGGTGGTGTGGACCAACGAAGAAGGTTCGCGCTTCGCCCCGTGCATGATGGGCTCCGGCGTGTTCGCCGAAAAATTCACCCTCGAGGAAACCCTCGCCAAGACCGACGCCGAAGGCATCACCGTGGGCCAGGCGTTGAGCGCCATCGGCTACGCCGGCCGGCGCCAGGTCAGTGGTCATCCGGTGGGGGCGTATTTCGAGGCGCACATCGAACAGGGGCCGATCCTGGAAGATGAACACAAGACCATCGGCATCGTGATGGGCGCACTGGGGCAGAAGTGGTTCGACCTCACGTTGCGGGGCGTCGAAGCCCACGCCGGCCCGACTCCGATGCACCTGCGCAAGGATGCCCTGGTGGGTGCCTCGATCATCGTCGGCGCCGTCAACCGCGCCGCCCTTGGCCATCAACCCCATGCCTGCGGCACGGTCGGTTGCCTGCAAGCCTACCCGGGGTCGCGCAATGTCATCCCCGGCGAAGTACGCATGACCCTGGATTTCCGTCACTTGGAACCGGCGCGACTGGATTCGATGATCGCCGAGGTCAAGCAGGTGATCGAAGACACTTGCCGGCAGCACGGCCTGATCTATGAGTTGAAACCCACGGCCGACTTCCCCCCGCTGTACTTCGACAAGGGCTGCGTCGAAGCCGTGCGCGGCGCTGCCCAGGGGTTGGGTTTGTCCCACATGGACATCGTCAGCGGCGCCGGCCATGACGCGATCTTCCTCGCCGAACTGGGCCCGGCCGGAATGATCTTCGTGCCGTGCGAAGGCGGCATCAGCCACAACGAAATCGAAAACGCCGCCCCGGACGACCTCGCCGCCGGCTGCGCGGTGCTGCTGCGCGCGATGCTGGCCGCTTCACAGGCCATTGCCGAGGGACGCATGGCGGCTTAAGGACAAAAGATCGCTTGGTATTGGAAAGATCGCAGCCTTCGGCAGCTCCTACGTGGGAACGCTCGGTCATCCAGAAGGGTCGTAACGTTCATGCGCCTCTGACCACATGGAGAACCGATGAGCCAGGACGTCCCGACTACCGATACCAATCGTCGTCAATTGCTGCAAATCATCGCCGGGCTGTCTGACGGGGTGATGTTGATCGAAGTCGATCAGACCATCGCCTGGGCCAACGAAGCGGCGTTGACCATGCACGGGGTCACTGACCTCAAGGCGCTGGGGGCTAACGCCGAGGAATACGCCCAGCGTTTCAATTTGCGCTATCGCAACAACCACCCGCTGACCGAAGAAAACTACCCCATCGCCCGGGTCGCCCGTGGCGATGAGTTCAGCGACGTGCTGGTGGAGGTCACGGCTGAGGCCGATCCCGAGCGCACCTGGGTGCACCGGATCCGCAGCATGTTGCTGACCGACCGCAACGGTGAGCCGGAACTGCTTGTACTGATTATCAGCGACGCCACCGAATGGGCCAGCGCCGAACAGCGCTTCGAGAAAACCTTTGGTGCCAACCCGGCGCCGGCGGTGATCTGTCGTCTCAGTGACTTGCGCTACATCAAGGTCAACCAGGGCTTTCTGGAGATGACCGGCTACAGCCGCGAGCAAGTGATCGGGCGTTCGGTGTATGAGCTGGACGTGCTCGAGGCCGCCGAGAGGCGTGATCTGGCCGTCGAACGCCTGGGGCAGGGCTCGACCATTCCGCAGATGCAGGCCGAGCTGAAATTGCCGGGTGGCGGCAGCAAGCAAGTGGTCGTCGCAGGCCAGCCACTGGACCTGCACGACGAAGACTGCATGCTGTTTTCCTTCATGGACATGGAGCCGCGACGCAAGGCCGAAACGTCGCTGCGCCAGAGCGAGGAGCGTTTTGCCAAGTCGTTTCGCCTCACCCCTGTGCCGACGCTGGTGTGCAGCGCCGAACAGCAGTTGGTGGAAATCAACGAAGCCTTTCTCCACACCACCGGTTACGCCAGCGAAGAAGTGCTGGGTAAAACCGTGGAGGAGATTGGCTTCCTCGGCAAAGAAGCCAGCGCGGCGCTGTTTGCCACGCTGGAGAAGACCGCGAATGTGTCCAGTGTCGACGTCAAGGTTCATAAAAAAGGGGGGGAGCAGATCGACTGCGAGGTGGCGGCCGACACCGTGGTTATTCAGGACAAACCGTGCTACCTGCTGGTATTGATGAACATCACCGAGCGCAAGCGCTCGGAGCTGGAGCTGGTCACGGCCATCGAGGAGGTCATGAAAGACGCTTCCTGGTTCAGCCGGACCCTGATCGAAAAACTGGCCAATGTGAAGAGCATCAACACGCAGATGCCCGCAGTGTCATTCACCGAGCTGACGGCCCGGGAGCGTGATGTGCTGGGGCTGATTTGCCAGGGCTTGGCGGACAAGGAAATCGCGGCGCGCTTGAAGCTGGCCCCCAATACCGTGCGCAATCACGTGGCGACGCTGTATTCGAAACTGGACGTTCACAGTCGCAGCGAAGCGATTGTCTGGGCACGGGCACGGGGCTTGTTCGCCAATGAATGGCGGATGAAGGCACCGTGATGGCCAGTGCAAATGCACTGGTAATGATGGTGCAAATTCGGGTTTTAAGCGCACCGTTGGCTGCTTAGGCTGTGAGGGTGCGGCATTGTCTATGTCGCGTCCCCCACGAAACAGCCAAGGAACACGCCACAATGCGCAGTGAACGAATCAAACGTGCAATCGACAGGATGTCTGCAGGAGCCAGGAGCTCGGCGCTATCTACCCGTTTTTTGCAGGCTTGATGCCGAGGTGCAACGTATGACCCACCTGGCACCTCTGCGCGCCCGCCTGGAAGAAAGCTTCACGCCACTGGCCTGCGAATGCAGCCTCAATGGCGACGGCACCCTCACCGTACGTCTCTATCACCGCAAAAGTGGAGAAGTGGACCTGGTGGTGAGCGGTCTGAGCCTGGACAGCGTCCGCTCGGAAGAAAGCCTGGCGAAGCTGGTCGATGAACTGCGATATGAGCTGCAGCACGCGCCCCTGCATCGCGAAAACGTGAGCTGATCCACCACGCTTCTATAGCAGCGTCGCCCGGCAATCGAGCGCCAACCGTGCGCCACCGCGCTCGCTGCTACCCACTTCCAGCGTGAAGCCGTGCAAACTGACGATCGCCGCGACAATTGACAGGCCCAGGCCAAACCCGCCGTGCTGGCTACTGCCCTCAGCGCGATAGAAACGCCGGAACACCGCCTTGCGCTCGGCTTCGGGTATGCCGGGGCCGGAGTCGAGCACTTCGATGCGGGTGCTGTCGCCCTGATCGACCCCCCGCAGGATGACTGCGCCCCCCGTCGGGGTGAATTTGATGGAGTTGCTCAGCAGGTTCGACACGGCCTCGAACAGCAACGCCCGGTCGCCGTTGAGCAGGGGCAGGGTGTCGGGCACTTCGAGGGTGAAGGTCAGTTCGCCTTCCTCGGCCAAGGGCAGGTAAAAGTCGTGCAGTTCCTGCAATAACTGCAACGGATCGAGGCGCACGAACCCCGAGCGTCGCTGTTGGTCTTCCAGTTCGGAAATCCTCAACAAACCACGAAACCTGGCCATCAGGGTATCGGTCTCGGCAATCACCTGATCCATCTGCAAAGCCTCGGGCGAACCGTCCTGGGCTTGCTGCTGGATGCGATACAGCTGGGCGCGCAGGCGCGTCAGCGGAGTGCGCAGGTCATGGGCGATGTTGTCGCACACGCCCTTGACCTCGTTCATCAAGCGTTCGATGCGGTCGAGCATGGCATTGACGATCGCCGCCAGCATGTCCAGTTCATCGCGACGGCTCGATAGCGGCAGGCGGTGGGTCAGGTCGCCTGCGACAATGGCCTCGGCACTGGCTTGCAGTTTACGAATACGCTGCAGCGGTCGGCGGCGTAGCAGATGCCAACCGGCAATGCCTGGCAGGATGGTCAACGACACGCCCCAGAACAGCGCATGCAAGATGATGCGTGTCACGGCAAACAGCGAGCCGTTGTCCCGCGCCAGCACCAGCCACCGTCCGTCCTGGGTCCGGCTCGCCACCGCATCGCAACTGTCGGGAGGTACGCTGGGATCGTTGGAATCGACACAGCCGTCGAGCATATGGATTTTGCCGTCCAGCGGCAGTTCGGCCGGAATCTGCTGGATCGGTCCGCTCAAGTGCTGCAAGTGCGGATCGAACAGGCCGTAGGCGTCGACGCCGCGTTCGTCCAGCGTCAGGCTGGCCATTAGGGCGTCTTCCAACTGTTCGCCGTGGATCCGCGCGAACAGATGCTGGCGCTGCATCAGGGAGTGCTTGGCCAGACTGTCGAGGTAGCCGAATACTTCGTAATACATCACCCCCATCAGGATCGCGCTCCAGATCACGAACAGTGAACTGTACAGCGCCAGCAGGCGGCTGCTGGAGGAGCGCCAGCCCTTAGCGGGGTTCAGCAATGACATAGCCGGAACCCCGTACCGTGCGAATCAGCGGTTCGAGGCCCGGAGGGTCGATCTTCTTGCGCAGGCGGCCGATGTGAACGTCGATCAGGTTGGTTCCGGGGTCGAAGTGATAGCCCCAGACTTCTTCGAAAATCATCATGCGCGACAGGATCTGCCCACTGTTGCGCATCAAGAATTCCAGCAACTTGTATTCGGTGGGCAGCAGGCTGAGCAATTGCTCATTGCGGCTGGCTTCGCGGCTGATCAGGTTCAGTTCCAGATCGGCGACCCGCAGCACGGTTTCCGGCTCACGAGCCCCATTGTTACGCCGCAGCAGCACTTCGACCCGGGCGGCCATTTCATCGGTGGCGAACGGCTTGGTCAGGTAATCGTCGCCGCCGGCCCGCAAGCCGCGAACTCGCTCATCCACATCGGAGAGGGCGCTGATCATCAGTATCGGCGTAGCCACGCCCATGGTGCGCAGCGTGGTGACGATCACCAGGCCGTCGAGCTCGGGCAGCATGCGGTCGAGGGTGATCAGGTCGTAATCGCCGCTCACCGCCCGTTCCAGGCCTTCACGGCCGTTGTCGACCCAGTCGACGTTCAGGCCGTTGCGGGTCAGCTCGGCGACGATTTCACGGGCGGTCACGGCGTCATCTTCGATGGTCAGAATGCGGTTCATGGGCGGTACCGAGTTGGGAAATTGAAGCCATTGCGCAGCATTCTGCCAAAAAATACCTGTCTGCTTTCTGAAAAAAAGTTCATGGGAGCGACAAGCCGATTCACTGGTCTGGATCAATACTTGGTCACAAACTAATCCCTAACATCAATTTCGTGCGCACTATTATGTTGCATCTGTTGCCCTGCTTTGGCGCGTTGTCGCTGCCGGGTACTGACGCGAACCAGTGATTGGTGTGCCGCAAGGAGCCGAGACCTCACTCAACCTTCAAGGAAGAGCAGCATGATGCAACCTCAAGACCTTCTACAACGAAAATTTGATATCCAGCCGCTGAAACAGGCCGATATGACGGTTCGCCTGGACGGGCAGACTGTCAGCGCCGCCAAAGGTGAAACCGTCCTCACCGTGATCCAGTCCCTGGGGCAACGTCAGGTGGCCCGCAATGATCACGGCCAGATCAGCGGCGCGTATTGCGGCATGGGCGTGTGTCAGTGCTGTCTGGTCAAGATCGACGGCCGTCACAAGCGCCGCGCCTGCCAGACCCAGGTGCGCCCTGGCATGCAGATCGAAACCCGGGCCAACCGCATCACCGAAACGGAGGCGCCATGAACCTCAATCCGGTGATTGTCGGTGGTGGGCCGGCCGGTATGGCAGCGGCCATTGAACTGGCCTCGCACGGGGTGCGCTGCACCTTGCTCGAAGAGGCGCCGCGCCTGGGGGGCGTGGTGTACCGCGGGCCGCTGCGCGATGGCGTCGGGCTGGAGTACCTGGGGCCGCGCTACAGTGAAGCCCTGGAGAAACTCCACGCTGAATTCCAATGCCACGCCGGGCTGATCGACGTGAGATTGAGCAGCCGCGTCATCGGCGCCGAAGGGTTCCGGGCGCTGATGCTGCTGGACGCCGACGAACGCTTGGGCGAGGTCGTTTATTCCCACCTGGTCCTGGCGGCGGGTTGCCACGAGCGCAGTGTGCCGTTTCCCGGCTGGACCCTGCCGGGAGTGATGATGCTCGGTGGCCTGCAGCTCCAGATCAAGAGCGGGGTGGTCAAGCCGCCGAGCCCTGTGGTGATCGCCGGCACGGGGCCGTTGCTGCCGCTGGTGGCCTGTCAGTTGCACGCTGCTGGCGTGACCGTAGCCGGTGTTTATGAAGCCTGTGCATTCGGCAAGATCGCCAAGCAAAGCCTGGCATTGCTGAACAAGCCGCAACTGTTCCTCGATGGCTTGAGCATGCTGGCCTATCTCAAGCTGAATCGTATCTCCGTGCGCTACGGATGGGGCGTGGTGCAGGCCCAGGGCGAGGGCGAATTGAGCAGCGTCACCGTCGCGCCGTACTCCAGTACCTGGGAGCCTGACTTGAAACGCGCCGAACAGGTGTCGGCCCACACGCTGGCGGTCGGCTACGGTTTCATCCCGCGTACCCAATTGAGCCAGCAGATGGGCCTGGAGCACGGCTTCAGCGATGACGGCTACTTGCGGGCCGTGTCCGATGCCTGGCAACAAAGCAGCGAAGCGCACGTTCATCTGGCCGGCGACATGGGCGGCATTCGCGGCGGTGAAGCCGCCATGCTGAGCGGGCGCATTGCCGCGCTGTCGATCCTGATGCAATGCAATGTGCTGGATTCGTCCACCGCCCTCGCGTATCGCGAGCGCTACCAGGTGCAACTTGATCGGATCATTCGCTTTCGCGCCGCGGTGGACCGCTACACCGAGCGCGGCGCCGGGCAAACGGCATTGCCGGCTGCCGACACGGTGATTTGCCGCTGCGAACACGCCACCCGCGCCGACATCGACCGGGCTCTGGATCAGGGCGTGCAAGACATGGCCAGCCTGAAAATGCGCACCCGCGTGAGCATGGGCGACTGCCAGGGGCGGATGTGCGTCGGCTATTGCACTGATCGATTGCGCGAAGCCACCGGTCGGTCCGATGTGGGCTGGCTGCGGCCACGTTTTCCCATCGATCCGATTCCTTTTTCAGCGTTCCAGACCGCCGGCACGGAGGCCATCCAGCATGATTAAGCATCCAGACCTCAAGGACTACGACGTTGTCATCGCCGGTGGCGGCGTGATCGGGGCCTCCTGCGCCTATCAACTGTCCAAGCGCAAACACCTGAAAATCGCCCTGATCGATGCCAAGCGCCCTGGTAACGCTACTCGTGCTTCGGCTGGCGGCCTGTGGGCCATCGGCGAGTCCGTTGGCCTGGGCTGCGGGGTGATTTTCTTTCGCATGATGTCGGCCAATCGAAAGCGCGAGACCCAGGGCGCCGCTGTGGCGGTGGATGCCAGCACGCCACATATCCTGCCCCAGTCGTTCTTCGATTTCGCCTTGCAGTCCAACGCGATGTACCCCCAGCTGCACCGCGAATTGATGGACAACCATGGCATGGATTTCAAGTTCGAGGAGACCGGGCTCAAGTTCGTGATCTACGACGACGAAGACCGTTTGTACGCAGAACACATCGTCGCCTGCATTCCCCACCTGGCCGATCAGGTGCGCTGGCTCGACCAGGCCGCCCTGCGCGAGGCTGAGCCGAACGTCAGCCATGAAGCCCTGGGCGCGCTGGAGTTTCTGTGCGACCACCAGGTCAGCCCGTTCCGGCTGGCCGATGCCTACACCGAAGGTGCCCGTCAGAACGGCGTCGATATGTTCTTTAACACCCACGTGACTGAAGTCCTGCGCGACGGGGCGCGGGTGACGGGTGTGAAAACCGCCGAGGCGGGGAGCTTCAACTGCCGGACCCTGATCAATGCTGCCGGTGCCTGGTCGGCGGACCTGAGCGAGCAGGCCACCGGCGTGCGGATTCCGGTCAAACCGGTAAAAGGGCAAATCCTGCTGACCGAACGCATGCCGAAAATCCTCAATGGATGCCTGACCACCAGCGACTGCTACGTGGCGCAGAAGGACAACGGCGAAATCCTCATCGGCAGCACCACCGAAGACAAAGGGTTCGACGTGACCACCACCTACCCTGAGATCGAAGGGCTGGTGCAGGGCGCGATGCGTTGTATCCCGAAGCTGGCCGACATCAACCTGAAACGGACCTGGGCCGGTTTGCGCCCGGGCTCTCCCGATGAATTGCCGATCCTGGGGCCGATGCGCGGCGTGCAGGGCTACCTCAACGCCTGCGGGCATTTTCGCACCGGCATCCTGACCTCAGCCATCACCGGGGTGCTGCTGGACAAACTGGTGAACAACGAGCCCTTGCCGCTGGACATCACACCGTTCCTGGCGGATCGGTTCGAGGTCGCGCCAGTTAACGAATCGAAGGCAGTGGAGCTGGCCTAAAGAAATCCTGTGTGGGAGCGAGCCTTCTCGCGATGACGTCGGATCAGCCAACATCAATATCAATGTTGGCTGACGTTAATCCTCGAACCCAACCTGTTCATGGATTTCGTCGACCTTGAGCTCCAGCCGGTAAGCCACGGCAATGAACAGCGCCTGGCACAGGCAAAGTGTGGCACTCAACGAACGGAAGGCGAACGAGCTGCCTTCGTTCACTAGCAGCACGGCATTGGCCCGCTTGGCCAGGGGTGACAGGGTGCTGTCGGTGATGATCAGCGTCTTGGCCTGATGAAGCTGGGCGATGCGCAGGCAGTGCTGGGTTTCCTTGCCGTAGGGCGTGAAGCTGATGGCGATGACCAGGTCGTTGGCCCGCACGCTGCGCATCTGCTCGCGATAGCTGCCCCCCAGGCCGGAAACCAGGTGAATGCGTTTGTTGGTGTGTTGCAGGTTGTAGACCAGGTAATCGGCCACCGCGAACGAGCGCCGTACGCCCACCACATAGATGTTGTCGGCATTGACCACCAAGTCTACGGCTTTGTCGAAAGCCTGGTCGTCCAGCTCCAGCCCCAGACGCTCGATGCCCGACAAGGTAGCGTTGACGCACTCGCGTGCCAGGTCGCCGCCGCTGGCTTTCTGCGACTTGTTGACGATCATGCTGCGTATGCGCTGCTGGTAGTTCTGCACCGGTGTGGTCTTGTGGGTGTAAGCCTCGCGGAACAAAGCCTGCATTTCGCTGAACCCACTGAAGCCGAAGCGTTGGGAAAAGCGCACGATGGCCGACGGGTGCACTTCACACTCCCGTGCGATGTCGCTGATGCGGTCGACCATGATCCGGTCGCTTTGCTGGCTCATGTAGCTGGCGATGCGTTTGAGCTGGCGCGGCAGGCTTTCGTATTCGTCGGTAATCAGTTGCAGCAGACGCTCGGCATTGATCGGTGGGCTTGAGCTCGCGGGTTCGGACGCGCTCTCGGACGGCGCCGTCAGATCGGGACGGGTCATAGAAAATCCTTATGGCTTGTTCTTACAGGACGGCCCGATAAAAAAGCCGGCCCTCGACAATAGGTTGGCTGATTGCAGTCTACAGCGTAGGCGCGTGGAAAATCATGGGCGGAAAAAGTTGCTGTGCATGCTGAAACGTTGCACCACGTCTGGCCCGGTTTCGGTTATGGTTTATTGGAAAAAATATTCCACGTTAAAAGATTATAGAATAATTATTGATTGTTGGTCGCTGCTCGTTTTAGTCTGCATTCACCAAGAGCGTTGGCGTCGGTTCCGGCGACAAGCGCAGGCTGATAAAAATAACAGGAGCCAGCATGGGCCAGACTCGTTTTGCCAGTGGGCGTCAATTGGATGTGATCTGCCTGGGACGCCTGGGCGTCGACCTTTACGCGCAGCAAGTCGGAGCGCGCCTGGAAGATGTCTCGAGCTTCGCCAAATACCTGGGCGGTTCGTCTGCCAACATCGCTTTCGGTACGGCGCGGTTGGGGCTCAAATCGGCGATGCTGAGCCGGGTAGGGGACGACCACATGGGCCGCTTCCTGGTGCAATCCCTGGCGCGAGAAGGCTGCGATGTCAGTGGTATCAAGGTCGACCCTGAACGGCTGACGGCCATGGTCTTGCTGGGTATCAAGGATCGGGAAACCTTTCCCCTGGTGTTCTACCGGGAAAATTGCGCCGACATGGCGCTGCGCGCCGAAGACATCGACGAAGCCTTCATTGCCTCCAGCAAGGCGCTGCTGATCACCGGCACTCATTTCTCTACCGAAAGCGTCTACAAGGCCAGTATCCAGGCGCTGGACTATGCGCAAAAGCATCAGGTCAAACGCATTCTCGACATCGATTATCGGCCGGTGCTCTGGGGGCTGGCGGGCAAGGCCGATGGGGAAACCCGCTTCGTGGCCGACCAGAAAGTCAGCCAGCACGTGCAAAGCATCCTGCCGCGTTTTGACCTGATCGTCGGCACCGAAGAAGAATTCCTGATCGCCGGCGGCGGCGAAGACTTGCTGATCGCATTGCGCACCGTGCGCTCGCTGACGGCGGCGACGTTGGTGGTCAAGCTCGGCCCGCAGGGTTGCACGGTGATCCACGGCGCCATTGCAACCCGACTTGAAGACGGCGCCATTTATCCAGGGGTGCGGGTCGAGGTCCTGAATGTATTGGGCGCCGGTGATGCGTTCATGTCGGGTTTTCTCGCCGGTTGGCTGGAGGACGCCAGTGATGAGCGCTGCTGCCAGTTGGCCAATGCCTGCGGTGGCCTGGTGGTGTCGCGCCACGCCTGTGCCCCGGCGATGCCGACCCGGGCTGAACTCGACTACTTGTTCAACAGCCCGGTGCCGATCACCCGGCCGGATCAGGACGACGTGTTGCAACGGCTGCATCAGGTCAGCGTGCCCCGCAAGGCCTGGAAACAACTGTTCATTTTCGCTTTTGACCATCGCTGGCAACTGGTGGAGCTGGCCCAGAAGGGCGGTCGCGACCTGAGTTGCATTAGCGAACTCAAGCAACTGTTCATCCAGGCGGTGGAGCGGGTCGAAGCCGATCTGCAGCACCAGGGTGTTGAGGCCGATGTCGGTCTGTTGGCCGATCAACGTTTTGGCCAGAACTCGCTGAACGCCGCCACCGGGCGCGGCTGGTGGGTGGCGCGACCCGTTGAAGTACAGGGTTCACGGCCGCTGGCGTTCGAACACGGGCGTTCCATCGGTAGCAATCTGATCGCCTGGCCGCAAGAGCAGATCATCAAATGCCTGGTGCAATTTCACCCTGACGACGAACCGCTGTTGCGCCTGGAGCAGGAGGCGCAATTGATGAGTCTGTACAAGGCGTCCCAGGTCAGCGGCCATGAATTACTGCTGGAAATCATTCCACCCAAGGATCATCCATCGCCGCACCCGGACGTGCTGTACCGCGCCCTCAAGCGCCTCTACAACCTGGGGATCTTCCCGGCGTGGTGGAAGATCGAAGCCCAGACCTTCGAGCAATGGAAGCAACTCGATGAGCTGATCCAACAGCGCGATCCGTATTGCCGGGGCGTGGTACTGCTGGGCCTCAACGCCCCGGCCGCCGCGCTGGCCGAAGGTTTCCGGCAGGCCAGCCAGAGCACCACCTGCCGGGGGTTTGCCGTTGGTCGCACGATCTTTCAGGAGCCGAGCCGGGCCTGGTTGGCCGGGGAAATCGATGATCAAACGCTGATCCAGCAGGTGCAGGGTACATTTGTGGAATTGATTGAGGCGTGGCGTGCCGCCCGAAGTTAAAAGTTGTGAACACTGACCCTGTGGGAGCGAGCAGGCTCACTCCCACAGGGTCTGTCGCCGTCTTCAATGGTTATGTAAAAACAATAAAAGGTGCAGCCATGCCCGCTATTCGAATTGGCATCAACCCGATTTCCTGGAGCAACGACGACTTGCCATCGTTGGGCGGCGAGACGCCGTTGAATACGGCGCTGAGCGAGGGCAAGGAAATCGGCTACGAAGGGTTTGAACTCAACGGCAAATTCCCCAAGGACGCCAAGGGGGTTGGCGATGTGCTACGCCCGTATGACCTGGCGCTGGTCTCCGGCTGGTATTCCAGCCGCCTGGCCCGGCGTTCGGCGGCCGAGGAAATCGATGCCATCGCCAGCCACGTCGAGCTGCTGGCGCAGAACGGTGCCAAGGTGCTGGTGTATGGCGAAGTGGCTGACTCCATTCAAGGCCAGCGCATTCCACTGATCGAACGGCCGCGTTTTCACACCGACGAAGCCTGGCAAACCTACGCCGAAAAACTGACCGAGCTGGCGCGCTTCACCTTGTCTCAAGGCGTGCGCCTGGCCTATCACCACCACATGGGCGCCTACGTCGAATCGCCTTCGGACATCGACAAACTGATGGCCTTGACCGGCAGCGAGGTCGGCCTGCTGTTCGATTCGGGCCACTGCTGCATGGGCGGCGGCGAACCGCTGCAGGTCTTGCGCAAACACATCGAACGCGTCTGCCATGTGCACTTCAAGGACGTGCGCAAACCGGTGGTGCAACTGGCGCGCAACAACCTCTGGAGCTTTCCCGACTGCATCATCAATGGCACCTTCACCGTGCCGGGGGATGGTGACATCGACTTTGCGGCGTTGCTGGACGTCCTGCTGGCCGCCGATTACCAAGGCTGGCTGGTGGTGGAAGCCGAGCAGGACCCGGCCGTGGCGCCGAGTTATGTGTACGCCAAGAAAGGCTACGAGACCCTGCGCGCCTTGCTGCAAGAGAGGACCCGGTCATGAGCCTGTTGATCAAAAGCCATTCCAGCGGTCAGACGATGGTCCAACTGCCCCCTGGCGAATTGGAATACGTCGGCTTCGCTGCCTACCGTTTGAGCCTCGGTGAAACCCTGCCAGTGGCCGCCGGTGACAAGGAGCTTTGCCTGGTGTTGCTCAACGGTCGCATCAGCCTCAAGGGCGAAGCGCCGGGGCAGGGTGCCTTCGACTGGGACAACCTCGGTGATCGCCAGTCGGTGTTCGAGGACAAATCGCCCTATGCCGCTTACCTGCCGCCCGGCAGCCAGGCCCAGGTCACCGCCCTGAGCGACGTGCAGGTCGCCGTGTGTGCCGCGCCGGGTTCGACCCAACGCCATTACGGTCCGCGGTTGATCCGTCCGGACAGCATGAAGCGCAGCGTGCGCGGCAAGGGCGCCAACACTCGGTATGTCTGCGACATCCTGCCGGACAGCGAGCCGGCCCATTCACTGCTGGTGGTGGAAGTGCGCACGCCGTCGGGTCATTCGTCGAGCTACCCACCCCACAAGCACGACACCGACGACCTGCCGCACCAGAGTTTTCTGGAAGAAACCTACTACCACCAGATCAACCCGTCCCAGGGCTTCGTGTTCCAGCGGGTCTACACCGACGACCGCAGCATTGACCAGGCCATGGCCGTGGAAAACAGCGACCTGGTGGTGGTGCCCAAGGGTTACCACCCGGTCAGTGTGCCCTACGGGTACGAGTCGTATTACCTGAACGTCATGGCCGGGCCGAAGCGGGTCTGGCAGTTCCATAACGACCCGCAGCACAGTTGGCTGCTGGACCTTTGAATTTCACCATCCGCACGGAGAACAAGAACAATGAGCGACGCCCCGGTAGTAGGTCATTACATCAACGGTCGGGTGCTGGACAGTGACAATGCGCGGTTCAGCAAGGTCTTCAACCCGGCCACCGGCGCGGTGCAGGCCCGGGTGGCCCTGGCCGAGCCGGGTACCGTCGATGCGGCGGTGACTTCGGCGCTGGTGGCGTTCCCGGCCTGGTCCGAGCAATCGTCCTTGCGCCGTTCGCGGGTGATGTTCAAGTTCAAGGAGCTGCTGGATCGGCATCACGACGAGCTGGCGCAAATCATCAGCCGCGAACACGGCAAAGTGTTGTCCGACGCCCACGGCGAGGTCACCCGCGGCATCGAGATCGTCGAGTATGCCTGCGGTGCACCCAGCCTGCTCAAGACCGACTTCAGCGACAACATCGGCGGCGGCATCGACAACTGGAACCTGCGCCAGCCCCTGGGTGTGTGCGCCGGCGTCACGCCGTTCAATTTCCCGGTCATGGTGCCGCTGTGGATGATCCCCCTGGCGCTGGTCGCCGGTAACTGCTTCATCCTCAAGCCTTCGGAGCGCGATCCGTCCGCCAGTTTGCTCATGGCCCGGCTACTGACGGAAGCCGGCTTGCCCGACGGTGTGTTCAACGTGGTCCAGGGTGACAAAGTGGCAGTGGACGCGCTGTTGCAGCACCCGGACATCGAGGCGATTTCCTTTGTCGGGTCAACGCCCATCGCCGAATACATCCATCAGCAGGGCACGGCGAGCGGCAAACGCGTGCAAGCCCTGGGCGGGGCCAAGAACCACATGATCGTCATGCCCGACGCCGACCTCGACCAGGCGGCGGATGCCTTGATCGGTGCGGCCTACGGCTCGGCCGGCGAACGCTGCATGGCGATTTCCATTGCCGTGGCGGTGGGAGACGTGGGCGATGAGCTGATCGCCCGTCTGCTGCCTCGCATCGATCAGTTGAAGGTCGGCAACGGCCAGCAACACGATACCGACATGGGGCCCTTGGTCACCGCCGAGCACAAGGCCAAGGTGGAAGGTTTCATCGACGCCGGCGTGGCCGAGGGCGCGCGACTGATTGTCGATGGCCGTGGCTTCACAGTGCCGGGGGCCGAGCAGGGTTTTTTCGTCGGGGCGACGCTGTTCGACCAGGTTACTGCTGACATGAGCATCTATCAGCAGGAAATCTTCGGCCCGGTGCTGGGGATCGTCCGCGTGCCGGATTTCGCCACGGCCGTGGCCTTGATCAACGCCCATGAGTTTGGCAACGGTGTGTCGTGCTTTACCCGTGACGGCGGCATCGCCCGGGCGTTTGCCCGCAGCATCAAGGTCGGCATGGTGGGGATCAATGTACCGATCCCGGTGCCCATGGCCTGGCATTCCTTTGGCGGCTGGAAACGCTCGCTGTTCGGTGATCACCATGCCTATGGTGAGGAGGGCCTGCGTTTCTACAGCCGCTACAAAAGCGTGATGCAGCGCTGGCCCGACAGCATCACCAAGGGCCCCGAGTTCAGCATGCCAACTGCCCAATAACCTGTTCGTATGAAAGCCGGAGGGATGACAACAATGAACAAGCCCCTGCGTTTTGCCCTGAACCGAATGGTCGCTCCGCGCCTGTCACTGCCCGAATTCATTGACCTGGCGTTGGCATTGAAAACCGATGCCATCGAGATCCGCAACGATCTGCAAGGCGTCGAGATCGAGAACGGCATGCCGCCCGCCCGCGTGCGCCAGTTGTGCGAGGAGCGGGGCATCAAGGTGCTGTCGATCAACGCCCTGTACCCCTTCGACGTGTGGAGCGACGAGCGCCGTGCCCAGGCCGTAAGACTGGCCGACTACGCCCGCGAATGCGGCGCCGAGGGGCTGGTGATGTGCCCGCTCAACGACCGCGCCGACCTGCGCAGCGAAGCCGAGCGCGCCGCGGGGCTGCGTACGGCGCTCAGTGAATTGGCACCGATCCTGCGGGCCTTCGGCATCTATGGTTTCATCGAGCCTCTGGGTTTTGTGGCCTGTTCGCTGCGCCGCAAGCGCGTGGCGGTGGAAGCGATCAAGGCTGTCGATGGGCTGGATGTGTTTCGCCTGGTGCATGACACCTTTCACCATCACCTGGCGGGCGAGCAGGAATTCTTTCCCGAACTGACCGGGCTGGTGCACATCTCCGGCGTCGAGGATGCCCATGCACCGTTAGCGACGATCCGCGACGGCCATCGGGTGCTGGTGGGCGAGGATGACATCCTCGGCAATGCCGCGCAGATCGAGGCGTTGCGCACCGGTGGTTATGAGGGCTACCTGTCCTTCGAGCCGTTTGCCGAGAGCATCCACGAGTTGGCCGACATTCGCCAGGCGCTGGGGGCGAGTATGAACCACCTTCAGAACCCCCAAGCCTGACACGATGGTTGGTCTGATGAAGATCCCACAGGGGATTGGGCCAGCCACCCAATTTGCATTCCAGACAAGGTGCAAGCATGACCACAACACGACTGACCATGGCCCAGGCCCTGGTGAAATTCCTCGATAACCAGTACGTCGAGGTCGATGGCGTCCAGAGCAAGTTCGTCGCCGGGGTCTTTACCATTTTCGGCCACGGCAATGTGCTAGGCCTTGGCCAGGCGCTGGAGCAGGACAGTGGCGACCTGGTGGTGCATCAGGGCCGCAACGAGCAGGGCATGGCCCACGCCGCCATTGGTTTTGCCAAGCAGCATCTGCGCCGAAAAATCTACGCTTGCAGCTCATCGGTTGGCCCCGGTGCGGCGAATATGCTGACCGCCGCCGCCACGGCGACGGCCAATCGTATCCCGTTGCTGCTGTTGCCCGGCGATGTCTACGCCAGCCGCCAGCCGGACCCGGTGCTGCAACAGATTGAGCAGTTTCATGACTTGAGCATCAGCACCAACGATGCGTTCAAGGCCGTGAGCAAATACTGGGATCGCATCAATCGCCCCGAGCAACTGATGACTGCCGCGATCCATGCCATGCGGGTGCTCACCGACCCGGCCGAAACTGGCGCGGTGACCCTGGCACTGCCCCAGGACGTACAGGCCGAAGCCTACGATTACCCGGATTACTTTCTGCAAAAGCGAGTCCACCGTATCGATCGCCGCCCGGCCACCGAAGCGATGCTTGGCGATGCCTTGGCGCTGCTCAAGGGCAAGTGCAAACCGTTGATCATCTGTGGCGGCGGCGTGAAGTATTCCGGGGCCAACGCGGCGCTGCTGGCCTTTGCCGAACGTTTTGAAATCCCCTTCGCCGAGACCCAGGCCGGCAAGAGCGCCGTGGTCTCCAGCCACCGGCTGAACGTCGGAGGCGTCGGCGAAACCGGTTGTCTGGCGGCGAACCTGCTGGCCAGGAAAGCTGACCTGATCATCGGCATCGGCACCCGCTACAGCGACTTCACCACGGGGTCCAAATGGCTGTTCCAGCACCCCGATGTGCAGTTTCTCAATCTCAATATCAGTCCGTGTGACGCCTTGAAACTCGACGGTGTGCAATTGCTGGCCGACGCCCGTTCGGGCTTGGAGGCGTTGTCCGCCGCGATGGGGGACTACCGCGCCGAATGGGGTGCGCTGATCGCCGATGCCAAGGGCCAGTTGGACGCCGAGGTCGACCGGGTGTACCAGGCCGATTATCGAGCCGAGGATTTCGTCCCGGAAATCAACGATCGCATGGACCCGGCGGTGTTTCGCGAGTTCATCGAACTCACCGGTTCCTGCCTGACCCAGAGCCGTGTATTGGGCACCCTCAACGAGACCCTGGCGGACGAGGCGATCATCGTTGCCGCCGCCGGCAGCCTGCCCGGCGATTTGCAGCGCAGCTGGCGCAGCAAGGGTGTGAACACCTATCACGTCGAGTACGGTTATTCGTGCATGGGTTACGAGGTGAATGCGGCGCTGGGCGTGAAGCTCGCCGAGCCCGACAAAGAGGTGTATGCCCTGGTGGGCGACGGCTCCTACATGATGCTGCACTCGGAGTTGGCGACCTCGATCCAGGAGCGACGCAAGATCAACGTGGTGCTGCTGGACAACATGACGTTCGGTTGCATCAACAACCTGCAAATGGGAAACGGCATGGACAGCTTCGGCACCGAGTTCCGCTTCCGCAACCCGGACACCGGCAAGCTCGACGGCGCGTTTGTACCGGTGGACTTCGCCATGAGTGCGGCGGCCTACGGGTGCAAGACCTACAAGGTGAAGACCCTCGATGAACTCCACGCAGCCCTGGCCGATGCGCGGTTGCAAACGGTATCGACCCTGATCGATATCAAGGTCCTGCCCAAGACCATGATCCACAGCTACCTGTCATGGTGGCGGGTCGGCGTGGCGCAAGTCTCCGCCAGTGCCCGCACCGATGCACTCGTCCAGTCCCTCAACGAACGACTGGCCCAGGCCCGTCAGTATTAACTGCGCCAACCCTACTGAAGGAGTTCTACATGTCTTTGAAGCTGGGCGTCATCGGTACCGGGGCCATCGGCCAGGACCATATCCGTCGTTGCAGCCAGACCTTGCTCAACAGCCAGGTGGTCGCGGTGACCGACATCAATCTGGCTCAGGCGGCGAAAGTGGTGGCCGACCTGAAACTGAGCGCCGAGGTCTATTCCGATGGGCATGCGTTGATCAAGGCGCCGGACGTGGAGGCGATCCTGGTCACCTCCTGGGGCCCGAGCCATGAAGAGTTTGTGCTGGCGGCGATTGCGGCCGGCAAACCGGTGTTCTGTGAAAAGCCCCTGGCTGTCACGGCCCAAGGCTGCCGCCGGATCGTTGAAGCCGAAGTGGCCCACGGCAAGCGGCTGGTGCAGGTAGGTTTCATGCGCCCATACGATGAGGGTTATCGCGCACTCAAGGCGGTAATCGACAGCGGCCAGATCGGCGAACCGCTGATGCTGCATTGCGCCCACCGCAACCCGAGCGTGGGCGAAAACTATAAGACCGACATGGCGATCACCGACACGTTGATCCATGAACTGGATGTGTTGCGCTGGCTGCTGGCCGATGACTACGTTTCGGTGCAGGTGGTGTTTCCACGCAAGACCAGCAAGGCCCTGGCCCACTTGCGGGACCCGCAGATCGTCCTGCTGGAAACCGCTAAGGGCACGCGCATCGATGTGGAAGTGTTCGTCAACTGCCAGTACGGCTACGACATCCAGTGCGAAGTGGTGGGGGAGACCGGAATCGCCCGGCTCCCGGAACCGTCCCAAGTGCAATTGCGCAGTGGCGCCAAGTTGTCCAACGCCATTCTGATGGACTGGAAGGACCGGTTCATTGCGGCCTACGACGTTGAATTGCAGGCTTTCATCGATGGCGTGCGGGCCGGGCAGATAGGCGGGCCGTCGACCTGGGACGGCTTCGCTGCGGCAGTGGCGGCGGATGCCTGTATCGAAGCGCAGCAGAGTGGACAGATTGTGAAGGTCGACTTGCCCGAGCGCCCGCGTTTCTACGATCTTTAGCAGTGATTTACACGGACCTTTAATAGGCTACGGTAAGGGCGGTCACGGCTGATGAGCTCAGCCGTGAGACCAGGAAAACCCTGTATCCATACCGTCCCCCGTAGCGCCCGGCAAAGTATCTGATTGCTCCCCAATTCGTTACTGATGCACTGCCTGATCGGCGCTGCTGGGGCGATGACCCCATTCGGCCGGATAATTGGGCAGGAAAAGCGCCAGTAGCGTGGCTAATCCCCCGAGGGCAATCAGAGCGGTAAGCGGCACGGCATAGCTGCCGGAGGCGGTTTGCATGGCGCTTACGACAAATGGAGAAAGGCCCAGGAAAATAGTCGAGATGGCCATGCTCAGCCCTTGCAGTTGGGCGAAGCATTTCAAACCGAAGTAGCGAGCAATGAGGAACGGACCAAGGGATGACTCGGAACCCATCGCAAAGCCCAGAAGCGCGTTGGCGACGAACAGCAGGGTTACGTTGCCGTGATTGACATAAGACAGTAACAGGCCAGCAGGCACCGCCGCGAGGAGCGGGAAAACGACCCATGGTCGGCGCGAGCGGTCCAGGATCATGCCGCCACAGAACAGACCGACGATCGACGCAATGAACAGCACAGATTGCGACAGTGCGATGGTCGAAGGATCGAATCCTCGCTCGCCAAAAAAACCTACTGCGTTTTGCCGCACCGCCATGGGGCCGGTCGCCGTCAATGACAATGAGAGAACGATTAAAAACCAGGTCCGATTCTTGATTGCACTCCTCAATGTGAGGCCGGGAATCTCCTTCAGATCAGCCTTGGTGGGGGGCTTGGGGAATGTGGAGCCTGCCTTTACATAGTCAGGTTCCGAGAGGAGGAACAGCGCAGCTGGAACTCCCAAGGCCAAAATACAGCCGGCAATGACGTAATAAGTGCCATCCCAGCCGAGACCGCTGCCCGGGGCGGAGTGGGGGGAACCAATCATCCAAAGAAACACAGGCGAGAGAAACGCGCCTGCAAGGCTAGACGCGGCGCCGATCAGGGCGAAACCTATACCGCGATGGCGAGGGAACCATCCTGTGATCACTTTGAAGACCACAGCGAAACTTGCCATGAAGCCGAATACGGACGCAAGCGCGATCATGAGGCCAAGAATCCAGGAAATCGAGCTGCAGAGCGGCACCAGCGCGGTTACCGCGGCGTACAAGATTGATGACGGGATGGCGACTCTTTTTGCGCCCCACCTATCTACCCAAGCGCCCGCGATCGGCAGAAAAATGGGTGAGATTAGCAGTGGCATGGCCACGAACAGTAAAATGGCCTCTGGCATGGGCCTTCCGGTTTGAGCTGAAAACGACGCCGTGATGAAGGGCATCATTGCCGAGAGGCCTGCCGGGCTGAGCGTCATCAAGATGACACAGCCAACAAGCGCAGCTTTAGCGCGAGGAGATGCCTGTAGCCAATCCAGGACATAGCTTCCCCACGATGCTTTGGTCGAGATTGGCTCGGGCAGTGAGGAGTGATCAATGATGTGTGCCAATGTTATCTCTCCAATATCTTGAGGGTAGGGGGGTAATCCCTACCCTCTTTTTATTTGGCCGCACGCAGTACGACTTTTGGTTCGATGGGCGTTATTGCTTCGCAGGGCCTGGCGGTGTGCCAGGTGCCGAGGTCAAGGCTGCGAACATTGGAAACGGCGGCAGTCCGAACATGTTCCGACCGTTGATCTCGGCCATCGGATCGATGCGGAAGGTGCCATGGGAGGCCAGGACATGAATGTCGCGCATGAACCGCTGGATAGGATTGCTCAGGCTCACTGTCGAAGAGCCCAGCGCGAGCTGAAGGCTGTCGACTACCTTCACGCATTCATGGATCTGGTACACAAGGTCCATGCCGATCTGCGGCTCGTCCTGGGGCGAGAAATCCTCTCCTGCCAGGGCGCGACGATCGATCTCGTCGGCATGCCCGAAGATCACGGCCTCGGCGGCATTCACTATCGCTCGCGCCTTGCCTGCGACGACCTGGATGCTGGCCATTTCAGACATGGTGGTATACGGGACGTTGAACGGAGGTCGCTTCTTCGCCTGCTCGATGAATGCCTCCAGCGCGCCCTTGGCCATGCCGCAGGCGAGCGCCGCGAAGGAGACCGACGCTGACACCATCGAGCCGACGGGGCCGTGCATGTATCCGACTCCCTTGTATTTACCGCGAAGCGCGCCAATGAGTCCGACCAGTTGGTCCATATGAACGACACGATGGTCGGGAACGAAGACTTCTTCGGTAGCTTCAACGCTGTTGCTCGACGTTGCCTGCAGACCCATGACCTTCCAGTCATCAAGGATCTGGTATTGGTCTTGTGACAGTATTGCCATTGCGCGGCGTTGCGCCCCAGTTTCGGGATCGGCATAGCTGATGCCGACCGAGCCCCAGGCTGCGATGCGGCACCCGCTGCCGAAAGGCCATTTGCCCTTGACCATGAAGCCGCCTTCGACCTTGCGGCCTTGGCCCGCGTGGGGGGCCAGGATCGTTGCGCCAAACATGAGTGGACCGACCCAGCTGTCCACGTCGCTGAATACTTCGTTGCGTGCGCGCTCCGGGAAGGCCAGCGTGACGCGAGCGGCACTGCTAACAATCACCGTCCATGCGGCGGACGCGTCCACTTGGCCTAGGGTATGGACGATCTCGGCGGTGTCTCGCACGCCGAGCGCGTAGCCGCCAAGTTCGATGGGAAGCGTGATCTTGAAGGCACCGGCTTCGTGCAAAGCCTGTACTGTCGTAGGTACAAGTACTCCGAGTTCATCTCCTTCGCGAACATTGGCGCGCAGCAGATCGAACTTCTGGATCAGCTCATCGCGCATCTTTTTGCCGACTTCGCTCAGATAGGGCGATTCCGGAAATCTTAGCTTCGGTGGCATTGGAAAGTCCTTCGGTGGTGTAGGGAAATCTTTACTCATGGCAACCTCAGGTATTTTTCTCTAGACACGGGTCCGAAATTTTTTGAACGTACTTCAGCGTCCAATGAGTTCCCTCTCGAGCCCGAAAAGTGGTGGTCATGTACCAGTCATACATCTGGCCAGCGTGGTGGGGGGCTGGCGTAGGGCCTTCATCAGGAGGCGGCGCAAATGCTCAACAGTTCACGGCCGTTGCCTGGCGCATTCGGATCGTGCTGGATGTAGTCCTCGCAGATAACCGGGTCATTACTTCCACGACGGTTTACAAGCTTCTAATGGGTTGATTGCAACGGCAGCGCCGTTGAGAAGGCATCTTCAAGCACCCTCCGGAAGGAAAATAGGTGCATTTATCACATTATTTTTCCAGGCGCTTTTTTCTTCATCTTGTGCAGAAAAATGAGGCTCCCCGACTACGGTCTTGCGGCGCTGGTGTCAGGCTTGGATGTCGACAGCAGTGGCACCATGCCTAAGCGGCAACGTGTCCCGTACTGCTCAGATAGAAGTTCTTCGGTTAAATCCGACGCTATCGAGGGCTCGATAGAGGGGCTGGAATGTATCGGCTGTGCTCTTCTGCACACTGGACGAAGCAGGGGTCTTGTCGACGCCCGTCGGTCATGGAATAGAAAACGAATAAAATTCTAAAATCAGTTGATATGGAAAATATTTTCCAATAAAGTCGATTCCAGGTTACCGACACCCTGTCCGCTTCCTGCCAAGCCAGCCTTGCACGGATGACAGACGAAACAAAAACAAGAAACACAGCTAGGTACCGTCGATGAAAACCTTCAGCCGCTCTGCGTTTCACCTGCTACGCCTGTCCGTAGTCCTTCCTCTGTTCGAATCCCTGTGCATCCAACGCAAGGGCGCCGTGGTGTGTTGCATGCCCGGCGCGCCCATCGTGCGCTTGCCCCGTTCCTGAGATCCGCCACGCCTTATCCATAAAACCAACAAAAAAGTGGAGAAAGACCGTTCATGAAGACCAAGACCCGTATCGCCTCGCTGGCCCTGTCGTTGATGCTCACCAGCGGCGCTGCCCTGGCGGACCTGAAGATCGGCGTCAGCATGTCTCAGTTCGATGACACCTGGTTGACCTACCTGCGTGAATCCATGGACAAGAAAGCCAAGTCCCTGCCGGACGGCGTCACCCTGCAGTTTGAAGACGCACGCAGTGATGTGGTCAAGCAACTGAGCCAGGTGGAAAGCTTCATCAGCCAGAAGGTCGACGCGATCATCGTCAACCCGGTGGACACCGCCGCGACACAGCGAATCACCAAGGCCGCCGTGGCCGCCGGTATCCCGCTGGTCTACGTCAATCGTCGTCCCGATGACCTGAAACTGCCCGTCGGCGTGGTGACCGTCGCCTCGGACGACCTGGAAGCCGGCCGGATGCAGATGCAATACCTGGCCGACAAGATGGGCGGCAAGGGCGACATCGTGATCTTGCTGGGTGACCTGGCGAACAACTCCACGACTAACCGCACCAAGGGCGTCAAGGAAGTGCTGGCCAAATACCCCAACATCAAGATCGAGCAGGAGCAGACCGGCACGTGGTTAAGGGACAAGGGCATGACCCTGGTCAACGACTGGCTGACCCAGGGTCGCGAGTTCCAGGCCGTGGTAGCCAATAATGACGAAATGGCCATCGGCGCCGCCATGGCACTCAAACAAGCAGGCACTAAGAAAGGCAGTGTATTGATTGCCGGGGTCGATGGCACGCCGGACGGCTTGAACGCCATCAAGAAAGGCGAGATGGCAGTCTCGGTGTTCCAGGACGCCAAGGGCCAGGCCGATGGCTCTATCGATACGGCGGTGAAAATGGTCAAGAAGCAGCCGGTCGAGCAAACCGTGTGGGTGCCGTATCGCCTGATCACACCGCAAAACGTCGATCAGTTCAAGTGACGTTCAACGCCCCATCGGTCTCACCACAACAATAAGCAGGCAAGGTCGCAACGTCGACCTTGCCGAGGGAGTACCTGACCATGTTCGCTTCAGCGACTGCTTCGAGCGCCCCGGCGATGACTGCCCAGCCAGATGTCATACCTGATGATTCGTACCTGCTGGAAGTCGTCAATGTCAGCAAAGGGTTTCCCGGTGTGATCGCCCTGTCCGACGTGCAGTTGCGGGTACGCCCCGGCTCGGTGCTGGCCCTGATGGGGGAAAACGGCGCGGGTAAATCCACACTGATGAAAATCATCGCCGGTATCTACCAGCCGGACGCTGGTGAACTGCGCCTGCGGGGCAAACCGGTGGTGTTCGACACGCCTTTGGCGGCATTGCAGGCCGGCATTGCGATGATCCATCAGGAACTGAACCTGATGCCTCATATGAGCGTCGCCGAAAACATCTGGATCGGTCGCGAGCAACTCAACGGCCTGCACATGATCGACCATGGCGAAATGCACCGCTGCACCGCCAGGCTGTTGGAGCGGCTGCGCATCAACCTCGACCCCGAGGAGCAAGTGGGCAACCTGAGCATTGCCGAGCGGCAGATGGTGGAGATCGCCAAGGCTGTGTCCTATGACTCGGACATCCTGATCATGGATGAACCCACATCGGCCATCACCGAGACGGAAGTTGCCCACCTGTTTTCGATCATTGCCGACCTCAAGTCTCAGGGTAAGGGCATTATTTACATCACCCATAAAATGAACGAAGTGTTTGCCATCGCCGATGAAGTGGCGGTGTTTCGCGACGGTGCCTACATCGGTCTGCAACGGGCCGACAGCATGGACGGCGACAGCCTGATTTCGATGATGGTCGGGCGCCAATTGAGCCAGTTGTTCCCGGTGCGGGACAAACCCATCGGTGATTTGGTGCTGTCGGTCCGCGACCTGAGCCTGGACGGGATCTTCAAAGGCGTGTCCTTCGACCTGCATGCCGGGGAGATCCTGGGCATCGCCGGGCTGATGGGCTCGGGTCGGACCAACGTGGCCGAGGCGATCTTCGGCGTAACCCCGAGTACCGGCGGTGAAATCCGGCTGGACGGCCAACCGGTGCGCATCAGCGACCCGCACATGGCCATCGAAAAGGGTTTTGCCCTGTTGACCGAGGACCGCAAGCTCAGTGGCCTGTTCCCGTGCCTGTCGGTGCTGGAAAACATGGAGATGGCCGTGCTGCCTCATTACGTGGGCAACGGCTTCATCCAGCAGAAAGCCCTGCGCGTCTTGTGCGAAGACATGTGCAAGAAGCTGCGGGTCAAGACGCCGTCCCTTGAACAGTGCATCGACACTTTGTCCGGTGGTAATCAACAGAAGGCGCTGCTGGCCCGCTGGCTGATGACCAACCCGCGCATCCTGATCCTCGACGAGCCAACCCGTGGCATCGATGTTGGCGCCAAGGCCGAGATCTATCGACTCATTTCCTACCTCGCCAGCGAAGGCATGGCGGTCATCATGATTTCTTCGGAGTTGCCGGAAGTGCTGGGTATGAGCGACCGGGTCCTGGTGATGCACGAAGGCGACCTGATGGGCACCCTCGATCGCAGCGAGGCGACCCAGGAGCGGGTTATGCAACTGGCCTCGGGCCTGTCCTGAATGCCAGTCAGTTCAAATAAAAAAGGTAAGTGGCTATGAACGCGATACTGGAAAACAAACCCGCGGCCGCACCGGCCAGGACGCGCCGGCGGCTGCCGACGGAGCTGAGTATCTTCCTGGTGCTGATCGGCATCGGCCTGGTGTTTGAAATGTTCGGCTGGATCATGCGCGACCAGAGTTTCCTGATGAATTCCCAGCGCCTGGTGCTGATGATCCTGCAGGTGTCGATCATCGGCCTGCTGGCCATCGGCGTGACCCAAGTGATCATCACCACCGGTATTGACCTGTCCTCCGGCTCCGTGCTGGCGCTGTCAGCCATGATCGCCGCCAGCCTGGCCCAGACCTCGGACTTTGCCCGAGCGGTGTTCCCCTCCCTGACGGACCTGCCGGTTTGGATCCCGGTGGTGGCGGGGCTCGGCGTGGGACTGCTGGCCGGTGCAATCAACGGCAGCATCATCGCTATCACCGGTATCCCGCCTTTTATTGCCACCCTCGGCATGATGGTCTCGGCCCGTGGTCTGGCGCGCTACTACACCGAAGGCCAGCCGGTGAGCATGTTGTCCGACTCCTATACCGCCATCGGCCATGGCGCGATGCCGGTGATCATCTTCCTGGTGGTGGCGGTGATCTTTCACATCGCCCTGCGATACACCAAGTACGGAAAATACACCTACGCCATTGGCGGCAACATGCAGGCGGCGCGTACGTCGGGCATCAACGTCAAGCGCCACTTGGTGATCGTCTATAGCATCGCCGGTCTGTTGGCGGGGCTGGCCGGGGTGGTCGCATCGGCGCGGGCGGCGACCGGGCAGGCCGGTATGGGCATGTCCTATGAGCTGGACGCGATTGCGGCGGCTGTCATCGGCGGTACCAGCCTGGCGGGTGGAGTAGGGCGCATCAGCGGGACGGTGATCGGGGCGCTGATCCTCGGGGTGATGGCCAGCGGTTTTACTTTCATCGGTGTCGATGCCTACATCCAGGACATCATCAAGGGGCTGATCATTGTGGTGGCGGTGGTCATCGACCAGTACCGTAACAAGCGCAAACTCAAGCGCTGAAAGTCCTTTTATAGTGACAATGCGCCACGCCTGAACCGCGTGGCGTTGCCATTTGTCTTCTTAATACAGCTATTACACCGAATTTCTTGTTATAAACGCACTCCGATGACCGCCAAAAGCCTGTCAGAGAGCATTTGAAGGGGATGTCGGGCATTTTCCCTATGTTTTCAGTTGCTGAGGCCTCGACTCGGCCTTAGACTGCCGCCCCTCGTAAATTGAGTGCCGGGTGGCGCTTGGAATAAACGGCGCCTTCCCGATGAGCGCGGCAGCTGCGCTGCGGGACGCTCCATAATTCGCCTTAATGCACGTTTTTTTTATAGAGAAATCAATGACAAAGGAAAAGTTGCTGGCCATGCCGGCGGATGACTACATGAACGCCGAGCAGCTGGCTTTCTTCACCAAGCTGTTGAAGAACATGAAGGTCGAAACCCACGAGCGCATCGAACAGAACCGAATCGCCATTGAGAGCCTGGACACCCCGGCTGACCCGGCGGACGCTGCTTCCGTAGAAGAAGAGCGTACCTGGCTGGTCAACGCCATCGATCGTGACCAGCGCATGCTGCCTCAACTGGAGCAGGCCCTGGACCGCATCTCTGCCGACAACTTTGGCTGGTGCGACGACAGCGGCGAGCCGATCGGCCTCAAGCGCCTGCTGATCAGCCCGACCACCAAGTACTGCATCGAAGCTCAGGAACGTCACGAGCAGATCGACAAGCACCAGCGTCAGGCCTGAGTCCCGTTTCAGAAAAAGATCGCAGCCTTCTCTGAAGGCTGCGATCTTTTATTTTCGTCTCCACCTGTTTGTCTACTCCCATTGACCTGCTGCAAGAACACGACTAATGGACCATGGATAATGGCCCGGTAGTGGCGTTTAATGCGGTCATAACAACGAGAAGCGTGGGTGACGAAGATGGCGACAGACGGATCTCTGGCGGCTGCGGTGCCGGCCCAGGTGCCTGTGACAAAAGGCCTGGCACGCTGGCTGACACCGACCTTGCAAAGCCTCGCCCTGACGATACTGCTGTGCGGCATGACCCTGGGTGGTTGGTCGTTGTACCTGGGCCTGCCCCTTGCAATGCTGATTGTCTGGTTGCCACGCCTGCGCTCGCGCATGGCTTCTGTTCCTGAGCCGGCGGCGGCCCACAGCCTGGCCGAGCTGACCCGTGATCTGTCCTACACCACCAGCCATAACGCGTTGTCAGCGGCCGGCGTCGCCTATTCGGTCAAGCAATTGGCCGGCAAGGTCCAATCCCAACTCGATGCAGCGGCGCAAATCGTCAGCAATGCCGAGTCGATGATTGCCACCGAACAGGCCACCTCGCACCTCAGCCAGCAAGCCCTGAGCGCCGCCAGCGAGGCCCATCGCAGCAGCGTTGCCGGACGCAGCGAACTGGTGGAGTCCATCAGCCGCATGCACCAACTCAGTCAGCGCG
The DNA here is from genome assembly GCF_059695895.1 of Pseudomonas sp. LBUM1664. Classification (NCBI taxonomy): domain Bacteria; kingdom Pseudomonadati; phylum Pseudomonadota; class Gammaproteobacteria; order Pseudomonadales; family Pseudomonadaceae; genus Pseudomonas; species Pseudomonas sp. LBUM1664. The sequence continues at coordinate 2,667,524 of NZ_CP166791.1, forward strand.
CCAACGACAGCCGCGAGTTGATCGAGGCCTTGAGCGTGCGCAGCGATGAAATCCAGCGGGTAAGCCTAGTGATCCAGTCGATTGCCAGCCAGACCAACCTGCTGGCGCTGAACGCCGCCATCGAAGCAGCGCGGGCCGGTGAACATGGCCGCGGGTTCGCCGTGGTGGCCGATGAGGTTCGTGGCCTGGCCGGGCGTACGGCCGCGGCGACCGGCGAGGTTGGGGTGATGGTGGCGGACATCCAGCAGCGCACCGCCCAGGTGGTGGAGCAGATCCGTCAACTGGCCGGTGACCTGGACGGCGGTGTGCAACAGGTCGAGCACACGGGCCAGCACCTGGAAAACATTGCCCTGCTCGCGGCGGGTGTCGAAACCCAGGTCAGCGCCATCGCCCAGGGCACCGACACTAATCGCGAACAACTCGACAGCTTGTTCCATGCTATCGAACAGATGCGCAGCGACCTGGCCATCAGCGACCAGCAGACCCAGCGCCTGGCCGAAGCGGCAGTGCAGATGGAAGGCCAGGCCGAAACCATCAGCGAACGCCTGGCCGAGGTTGGCCTCGACGATTATCACCAACGGGTCTACGACCTGGCGCGGGAAGGGGCGAGCCGGATCGCCACGCAGTTCGAGGCCGATATCGACCAGGGCCGTATCAGCCTGGAGGACCTGTTCGACCGTAACTATCAGGCCATCCCCAATACGCAGCCAGCCAAGTACCAGACCCGCTTCGACCGGTACACCGACCAGGTGCTGCCGGCGATTCAGGAACCGTTGCTCGCCCGTCATGAGGGCCTGGTGTTCGCGATCGCCTGCACCCAGCAGGGTTATGTGCCGACCCACAACAACATCTTCAGCCAGCCGCTGACCGGCGATCCTCAGGTGGACACGCTGAACAACCGTACCAAGCGCAAATTCTCCGATCGCACCGGGATTCGCTGTGGCAGCCATCAGCAGCCCGTGCTGTTGCAGACCTATACCCGTGATACCGGCGAACTGATGCACGATCTATCGGTGCCGATCATGCTCAAAGGGCGTCATTGGGGCGGCTTGCGGCTGGGCTATAAACCCGAGAAACCGCGGTAGGTTCACTTCGAACAAACCTCCAGACTAGGCAAGGTTGCCTTTGTGGCGAGGGGATCTATCTGTGGGAGCAAGCTTTGCTCCCACAATGGGGATAAACCCCCTTATTTACCGTCGTGCAAACGTACGTTCAACTGGTCCACCAGCACCGCCTCTTCGCCGTCGGCGAGCAGTGATTCCCGGAGCAGGTCCTTCTGCTGATCCGACCAGAAATCGGCCTCTACCAGTTTAATCTCCGGGTCCAGCGGGTGTTCCATCACGAAATCGTCGATGGCGTCGCCGTCCGAGGGCAGGCCTAGTTGGTCGAACAGGGTTTTGAGTTCGTGGGAAGGCTGTTCCATGGGATTCTCCTTTGCGCGGGCGCCGTGATGGCGCCTCGGTTGCTTCCCTTTATCTGAGGCAAGCGGTTGCCAGGAGTTCGATCGGATTCAGGCTTTCAAGGCCCCTTCATCCACTGCCAGCTTCAGGGCCTTGGCCGCCTCCCTGGCGGCCTCGGCGGCGATCTCTGGGGTCTTGAACCAACGATCCTTTTCTACTTGGTGCCAACTGACAGTGGTCAGAGGAGGTTTGGTGCGCATCACGATGACGGCCTGGAATTCGCCTTCGACCTCTCTGGCTTCACCCCGGATAAAAAATTCGCCGATATCAAATTCCGTCACGTCGCGCCTTCTCTTCAAAATTCATATTATTAGTGCGCGAGCCGCCAATAGGGACGGTCTTCGCTGGGCGGGCAGTATGGCAGCAGTTGCCTGTTGGCGGCTGAGTTAAGTCATGGACGGGGCGTATATGAGGTCAGGCACCGCGTTCGAGGCGTCTGGCCAGGTAGCAGGCCTCGTTATGATCGGTTCGGAAACCTCTTACACGTCCAGTCGATGTTTCTTCAATATGAAAAAAACATTTGCCGGCCAGGACGACCCGGTAGCGCGGTTGAATCAGCGAAATCGGCAGGTGATCGGCCCCGTCAAACGTGTCATGAGTATCAACGATGCAAGGGGTGACAGGGTGAGTCAGGGTTGTGAAAGTGCCCATGTGAATTCCTTTTCTATGGTTTACCGACGAATTGCCGAGTACTTTGAGTAGCCTCCACGCCTCCGACTGCTCTAGAATCAGCAGCACCGTGGGGACGGTTGTGCCTATCTAAAGCAATTTTTTTTGGGCTCGATGTCAGAAAAATGCTTTTTTAAGTGAGAAATTTCCCTAAAGTTAGTAGTCCCACCTTTTCCGATGCTCAGAGTGGTGTTTTCCTTCAGCCTCTGACGCCCCCCGGGAAAGACGGCGAGAGCGGCAATCCTTTAGTCTTCTCTCGCACCGGGGCAGGGCGCACCGTTTACTTCGAAATTCAGTGACAGGTCCATTGCGACACTACAGTCGGCACGGGTTCTCGTGGTCCGTCCTTTCCAGAGGGTGGGCCGCTTTCAAAGATGGGGATGTTTCCTTGGCAGTAAGTAATCTCGACATGCATGCGTTATTTGTACTTGGTGACCTGCGGGCAAAACTGGTCAAACAATTCCAGTCACGTTTCGTCTACATCACTGAGCAGACCGCCGAAGGTATTTATGTTGCCGAAATCGACACTGAGTCGGCTCTTGTGGTCGATGACAAGCCCAGGCTTGAACTCAAGGTCGGTGACCATTTTCGTGCAGCGGTATTGCCAAGCCGTGAGGGCGGCAAGTTCGAAATCAAGTTCCGCGAAATCAAACTGACGGTATATGGCCTTGGGGATTACGCATTCGTCAGCACCACCGACGGCCATGCGATCCTGTTCAAGGAAGGCCACAGCGTGGTGACCGTGTTCGCGGCCAACGAGCAGCTGCAGGAAGGCTTGACCAAGACCCTGAAGGCGGTCACTGCCAAAGCCGCCAAGTGGCGCAAGGGCGAACTTGTGACGTTCAAGGCCAGCGAGTGATGCGTGCAGTGCCAGTGAACAGAGTGAGTACCGGGTTGGCACACTATCGGGCCTTCCCAAACCGGTAACAGTTTTACCCTGATATCGCTGGAACCTCGGCTACAGTCAGTTGACTGAACTATTCAGAGGCTTGCGTTCGATTACGCAGGGCCGTTCAGCCATGGCTGTGTCTGGCATGAGGTGCAACGCATGAAACGAGTTCGACAGTGGCTGGTTGCCTGGGCCACGTTCGCGGTGTTGGTGTCGCCACTCCCGGCGTCGGCCGCTTCAGCGCCGATCCACTTTGCTGACCTGAACTGGGAAAGCGGCAGCCTGATCACCGATATCCTGCGGATCATCGTCGAAAAGGGCTACGGGCTGCCGACCGACACATTGCCGGGTACCACCATTACCCTGGAAACCGCCCTGGCCAATAACGACATCCAGGTGATCGCTGAAGAGTGGGCCGGTCGCAGTCCGGTGTGGGTCAAGGCCGAGGCCGAAGGCAAGGTGATCGCCCTGGGCGATACGGTCAAAGGCGCGACCGAAGGTTGGTGGGTGCCCGAATATGTCATCAAGGGCGACCCGGCCAAGGGCATCAAGCCCCTGGCGCCTGACCTGCGTAGCGTCGAAGACCTGGCGCGCTACAAGCAGGTGTTCAAAGACCCGGAAAGCCCAGACAAGGGCCGCTTCCTCAACAGCCCCATCGGCTGGACGTCCGAAGTGGTCAACAAACAGAAGCTCAAGGCGTATGGCCTGGCCGACAGCTATGTGAATTTCCGTAGCGGCTCGGGCGCGGCGCTGGATGCGGAAATCAGCTCGTCGATCCGCCGAGGCAAGCCGATTCTGTTTTATTACTGGTCACCCACGCCGCTGCTCGGGCGTTTCAAACTGGTGCAGCTGCAAGAGCCACCCTTTGATGCCGAGGCCTGGAAAACCCTGACCGACGCGGACAATCCCAATCCGAAACCGACCCGCTCACTGGCCTCCAAGTTGTCGATTGGCGTATCGGCACCCTTCCAGAAGCAATACCCGGACATTGTCGAGTTCTTCAGCAAGGTCGACCTGCCCATCGAACCGTTGAACAAAGCCCTGGCCGAGATGAGCGAAAAACACACGCCGCCCCGTGAAGCCGCCGAGGCTTTCCTCAAGGCTCACCCGCAGGTCTGGCAGGCCTGGCTGCCCACGGAGGTGGCAGACAAGGTGTCCGCCGGCCTCTAGTGGCTTGAACTCTTGATCCTGAGCAATGAGTCATTCGCTGGAAGCTGGCAGTCTGCGCCCGTCCAGCGAAATGCCAAATTCAAGCTAGGATGATTGTTCAACCTTTTCAGGAGGCTGGCGAATGACATTTTTATTGGCACGGACGCTGGTCGCAGTATTTGCGACCATCAGCTTTATTCATTTGTATTGGGCCCTGGGCGGGCGATGGGCGGCTCTGGCGGTAGTGCCGCAGGTTCCGGTGAGGCAGGGGGGCGCGCTGCGTCCGGCGTTCAACCCATCGGGATTGTTAACCCTGCTGGTGGCCCTGGCGCTGTTGATGATTGCGGTTCTGGTATGCCTGCGGGTTGGCCTGCTGGCGCCGCCGGTCACTCATCGGGCGTTGCAATGGCTGATCAGTGCGGTCGCCTTGCTGATGTTCGCCCGGGCGATTGGCGAATCGAACCTGGTGGGCTTCTTCAAGGAGGTCAAGGGGTCGACATTCGCGAAGCTCGACACCTGGGTCTATTCGCCGTTGTGCGTGGTGCTCGGGGCAGGATTGTTGACGGTTGCCTGGGCCTGAAGGGCTATACAGTCCGCCTGATCAAACCCAAACTTGTGGCGAGGGAGCTTGCTCCCTCGCCACAATGGTGTTCGGCTCGAGATATCTGTCAGTCGTTTCTGCGGCTGCTGACCTCGGCCGGCACGTCATCCCCGGCCATGCGTTTGCGAAACAACGCGGCCCGGGCCAGTAGCAGGGTGGTCACCGGTACGGTGATGGACAGCAGGATTGGGATCAGCCAGGCGTGCAACACCGGCCCGGACTTGAGTGCCGAAAAATAGATGATCGAGGCCAGGGCCACGCACCAGGCGCCCAGCGTCGAGGCCAGGGCCGGCGGGTGCATGCGCTGGAAATAGTCCTTCAAGCGCACCAGCCCAATCGCCCCCGCCAAGGCAAACAGGCTGCTGAGCACCAGCAGGATCGCCACCGCAATTTCGACCCACATCGACAATTCGCCGGTCATTCGATCACCTCGCCACGCAACAGGAACTTGGCCAGGGCAAACGAGCCGACAAAGCCGAACAGGGCGATCAGCAGCGCCGCCTCGAAATAGGTGTCACTGGCATAACGAATGCCCAGCACCAGCATCATCAGCATCGCGACGATGTACAAGTAGTCCAGGGCCAGTACCCGGTCTTGTGCCGACGGCCCCTTGAACAACCGCAGCAGGGTCAGCACCATGCTCAGCGAGAAGAGAAACAGGCTCAACAAAATCGCATTGGACAGCAACGGGCTCATTCGAAAATCTCCATCAATGGGCGCTCGTAGGTGGCCTTGAAGTGCGCGATGAACGACGCTTCGTCTTCCAGATCGAACACGTGCAGCAACAGGATGCTGCGATCCAGAGCCAGCTCCGACCAGACCGTCCCGGGGACCACGGTGGTGATCATCGACAGAGCCGCCAGGCCGTTGGCATCCTGCAGGTCCAACGGCACTTTGATGAACCGCGAGCGAGGCGGGCGGCGTCCGGCGTTCAGCACACCCCAGGCCACCGCCAGGTTGGACATCAGTACGTCGCGGCCTACCAGCAGGAACAGCCGCAGCACCACCCACGGCCGCCGGATACGGATGGGCCGTGGTCGCAACGGGCGCATCATCAGCGGTGCCAGGAAGCCCAGCGCAGCCCCCAGCAGCAGATGGCCGGCGCTGAGGGACAGGTTCAAGACCAGCCACAGTACCCAGAGCGCCAGAGACAGCCACGGCGCGGGAAACAGGCGTTTCATGGCTGTGTCTCCTGCAATGCTGCGTTGGCTTGGGGGTTGGGGATGGCGCGAGTGCCGAGCACCGACATGACATAGTGCTCAGGGTTGTTCAGCGCATCGGCGGCGGTCTGGGTATAGCGCAGCAGCGGCTCGGCCTTGAAGGTCAACACGATGCCCAGGCCCAGTAGCGCGATGATTGGCAGGCATTCGAAAGGCCGCAGCAATGGCGATGGGCGCTCCTGCGGCGTCCAGAAGCGCTGGATGCCCAGGCGTGAGAAAGCGATCAACGAGGCCAGCCCGGACAGGATCAGCAACGCCAACAGGCCCCACGCCTGATTCGACACAGGCTCCCCCGAACTTGCCCCGAGCCCCTGGGGGTTGAGCAGTGCGTTCAGCAAGCCCAATTTGCCGATGAAGCCCGAGAGCGGCGGCATGCCGACAATCAACAGTGCGCAGGCGATGAAACTCAGGCCCAGGAAGGCCATGGTCCAGGGAATCACCTGGCCGACCACGGCCCTCTGTTCGTCATCGAGGTTGATGCCCTTGGGCGGTTGCAGGGATTCCAGCGGTCGCGGCATGGCATCGAAGTCGTCGTCCAGGGGCAGCTCATTGGCCGAGCGCGAGCGTTCGATCAGCTCGGCCAGCAGGAACAGCGCGCAGAGAGCCAGGGTCGAACTCACCAGATAAAACAGCGCCGCCCCCACCAGGTTGGGTTGAGCGAAGCCGATGGCCGACAGCAGGATCCCGGCCGACACCAGGATGCTCAGACTGGCCATGCGCTCCAGGCGCTGGGTCGCCAGAATGGCGATGGCCGCACAGACGATGGTCGCCATGCCGCCGTAGATCAGCCAGTCGGCGCCGAAATACGCCGAGGCGCCGGCCTGGCTGGAAAACAGCAGCGTCCACAGACGCAAAATCGTGTAGATGCCCACTTTGGTCATGATCGCGAACAGCGCGGCCACCGGTGCACTGGCGGCGCTATAGGCCGGCACCAGCCAGAAATTCAGCGGCCACATGCCGGCCTTGGCCAGGAACGCCACCGCCAGGATTCCTGCCCCAGCGTGCAACAGACCGCGGTCGGCTTCCGGCACCAGGGGCACCTTCAAGGCCAGGTCGGCCATGTTCAAGGTGCCCGTGACGCCATAGATCAGCGCTGCGCCGATCAGGAACAGCGACGAGGCCAGCAGGTTGATGGAAATGTAATGCAGCCCCGACGACACCCGCGCCCGGCCCGAGCCGTGCAGCATCAAGCCGTAGGAGGCAGCCAGCAGCACCTCGAAGAACACGAACAGGTTGAACAGGTCTGCCGTCAGGAAGGCCCCGTAGAGGCCCATCAGCTGGATCTGGAACAAGGCATGGAAACTCGCCCCGGCGCGGTCCCAGCGGGCTGTGGCGAACAGCAGGGCGCTGACCCCGATGATGCCCGTCAGCACCAGCATCAGGGCCGACAGACGGTCGACCACCAGCACAATGCCGAACGGCGCTTGCCAGTTACCCGGCAGGTACACGCCGATGGAGGCGGGCAGGGCCTGGTCCTGGGTCCAGCGCAGCAACAGCACGGCGATGCCCAGGCCCAGCAGGCTGGAGAACAGGTTAATCCGCGCTTTGAGCGGGCGGTGCTTTTCACCCAGCATGAGCATCAACGCGGCGGTCAGCAGCGGCAGCAGGATAGGGGCAGCGATCAAGTGAGGCGTCAACATCATTCCTTGGGCTCCCGACCGTCCACATGGTCGGTGCCGGTCAGGCCCCGGGAGGCCAGCAGCACCACCAGAAACAACGCGGTCATGGCGAAACTGATCACGATGGCGGTCAGCACCAGGGCCTGGGGCAGTGGGTCGGTGTAGTGCAGCAGGTCCTGGGGCACGCCGTCCTTGATGATGGGCTCCTTGCCGATGAACAGGCTGCCCATGCTGAAGATGAACAGGTTGACCCCGTACGACAGCAGGCACAGGCCCATGACCACTTGGAAGGTTCGTGGGCGCAGCACCAGCCAGACACCGGAGGCGACCAGTACGCCGATTGCAATTGCGATGACTTCTTCCATCAGGCGGTGGCTCCTGCGAGTGGCACGGCGGGTTTGGACTGCAGGCCCGGTTTGTGGGCCCGCACCGACTGGTGAGCCAGGGCGGTGAGAATCAACAGGGTCGAGCCGACCACCACGGCGTACACGCCGACGTCGAAGAACAGCGCGCTGGCCAAATGAATATCACCCAGCAGCGGCAATTCGAAATGCCAGGTGTGGGTGGTCAGGAATGGATAACCCACCGCCATCGCCCCGAGGCCTGTGACAGTGGCGAACAACAGCCCGGTGCCCATCCAGCGCAGTGGCCGCAGGCTCATTTGCGCCTCGACCCACTGAGTGCCGGCCACCATGTATTGCAGAATGAACGCCACCGACATCACCAACCCGGCCACGAAGCCGCCGCCCGGTTGATTGTGGCCGCGCATGAACAGGTAAAACGACACCACCAGGGCAATCGGCAGCAGCAGGCGCACCAGCACCGACGGCACCATCATGAACCCCAGCGCGGTATCGCTGGCATGGCGCGGGTTGACCAGATCGGTGACCACGTCCGGTGCCAGCAGGCGCTGTTGCGCCGGCAGTTGCATGCTTTCTTTCGGTGGCCGGAAACGCCGCAGCAGGGCGAACACTGCCAGGGCCACTGCCACCAGCACGGTGATTTCCCCCAGCGTGTCGAAGCCCCGGAAGTCCACCAGCATCACGTTCACCACGTTGCTGCCGCCGCCCTCGGGCAGGGCCCGGCTGAGGTAGAACGAAGAAATATCGTTGGGCGTCTGGCGCGTCAGCATCGCGTAAGACAACAGTGCCATGCCACCGCCCACCGCGACGGACAGCAGCAAGTCCCGCAGACGACGGATGCGGGCGCGCCGTTCGCTGTTGGGCAGCGGGGACGCGTCCTCGATCCGCCGTGGCAGCCAGCGCAGCCCCAGCAAAATCAGCACCGTGGTCACCACTTCCACCACCAGTTGAGTCAAGGCGAGGTCAGGAGCCGAAAACCAGACGAAGGTCACGCAGGTCATCAGGCCGCAGACGCTGACCATGGTCAGGGCCGCGAGCCGGTGGTACTTGGCCTGCCAGGCCGCACCCAGGGCACAGGCGATTGCCAGCAGCCACAGGGTGACGAACACGATGGAGCCGGGGATCTTCGGCCGGTCGCCCCAGACCAGCGTGCTGTGCAGCATCGGGATCAGCCCGGCCAGCACTGCGGCCAGTACCAGCAAGAACAACTGGGCCTGCAGGCGGCGGGTGCTGATCCGTCGTTCCAACCGCCGGCTTTGACGCATCATCAGCACCAGGCAACGTTCGAACAGCCGTTTACCGCTGAGTCGGCCAATGAACGGTGGGTGCTTGATGTGCCCTTGCCTGAACTGATTACGCAGCAGCAGGTACAGCACGATGCCACCGGACATCGCCACCAGACTCATGATCATCGGCGCATTCAAGCCGTGCCAGATCGCCAGGCTGTATTCGGGCAGCGTGCCGCCGACCACCGGCAACGCGGCCGCGGCGAGCAACGAGCCGACCACCTGGGCCGGGAAAATCCCCACCACCAGGCAAGTGAACACCAGCAACTCCACCGGCGCGCGCATCCAGCGCGGGGGCTCGTGGGGCGTATGGGGCAGGTCGGTGGCGGTGGGGCCGAAGAACACGTCCACGGTGAAGCGCAGGGAGTAGGCGACGCTGAAGGTCCCGGCGATGGTGGCGATGATTGGCAGCGCCAGCTCGACCCAGGCCGTGGCGGAAATGAACACGGTCTCGGCGAAGAACATTTCCTTGGACAGGAAACCATTGAGCAGCGGTACCCCGGCCATCGAGGCACTGGCAACCATCGCCAGCGTCGCGGTGAACGGAATCAGCCGCACCAGGCCACTGAGCTTGCGGATGTCCCGGGTGCCGCTTTCGTGGTCGATGATCCCGGCGGCCATGAACAGCGAGGCCTTGAAGGTGGCGTGGTTGAGGATATGAAACACTGCCGCCACTGCTGCCAGCGGGCTGTTCAGGCCCAGCAGCAGGGTGATCAGCCCCAGGTGACTGATGGTGGAATAGGCCAGCAGCCCCTTGAGGTCGTTCTGGAACATGGCGCAGTAGGCGCCCAGCAACAATGTGCAGGCCCCCGCACCGCCGACGATGTAGAACCATTCTTCACTGCCCGACAGCGACGGCCACAACCGCGCCAGCAGGAACACCCCGGCCTTGACCATGGTGGCCGAATGCAGATACGCCGACACCGGCGTGGGCGCGGCCATGGCATGGGGAAGCCAGAAGTGGAAAGGAAATTGCGCGCTTTTGCTCAGGGCGCCGATCAGGATCAGCGGCAGCAGGATGGGGTAGAGGGCGTGGTTACGGATCAGATCACCGGCGGCCAGGACCTTGTCCAGGTCATAGCTGCCCACCACATGGCCGAGCAGCATCACCCCGGCCAGCAGGCACAACCCGCCAGCCCCAGTCACCATCAAGGCCATGTAGGCGCCACGTCGGGCGTCGGCGCGGTGGTGCCAGTAGCCGATCAGCAGGAATGAGAACAGGCTGGTCAGTTCCCAGAAAAACACTATCTGGATCAGGTTGCCGGAGATCACCAGCCCGAGCATGGCGCCCATGAACGCGAGGAAAAACGCAAAGAAACGCGGCACCGGATCGTCCGGCGACATGTAGTAACGCGCGTACAGCGAGACCAGCGTGCCGATGCCCAGCACCAGCAGCGAAAACAGCCAGGCGAAACCGTCCAGGCGCAGCACAAAATTCAGGCCCAGGCTGGGCAACCAGGAATATTGCTCACGAATCACACCGCCGTCGGCGATCTGTGGGTACAGCAAGGCCACCTGAACGGTGCCGGCCAAGGCTACGAGGCCGGCCAGCAATGATTCGGTGTTACGTGCGTTATGCGGCAGCAGGGCCGCGACACAGCTGCCGATGAAGGGCAAAAGCAATAGAACTATCAGTGACATAGGCTTCTATTCTGCGGGAGGTTGTTAGGGATCATACGTGGCGTATTCCGGATCACCAACCGCGAGGCTGTCGCAGAATCCTACAAGGTAGGTGGAATTTTCTGACTTTGCGTTGTTTTGGTGAGGGGACACAGACTCAGCCACGAGCACTGGAGCCACTCAAAAAAACCGGGCGCAATACATATGTACCGCACCCGAACACGGTTCCGTCGCCACTGTGCGCCATACAGAAAAGGAGAACTGTATGGCAAAGCAAACACTTAACGATGGATCAGATGGGACGGTAGTCATCAAGCCTGGGTCAACGGTTTCAGGCGGCGGTTTTCAGGTCGCAAGCGGTGGCTTTTCAGGCGGGTTTGGCGGCTCGGGCAGCAGGCGCAGCAGACGCCGTAAAGCCAGGGCGCGAGCCAGGTACGAACGGCTTAAGGCACAGCAAGAAGCCCAGGCAAAGGCAGACGTGGAGAAGGCCACGGCCGCCGCCATGGCCCAGGAGCAAGCGCGCCTCCAGGCACGCCAACAAGCCCTGGCGACAATGGTGCAGCGATACAGCAGCACCCGGGCCGAGGTGGATCGCAGCTTCGCGAGTAAAAAACAACAACTCGACGCCTCGCTTCAACAGGAGATTTCGGCCGCAAGACGGCCACCCGTCCCGAACTCGACCGAGCGCTGGCAGCTTTACACCATCACCAAGGAGAAAAACGAAATCGACGGGCTGATCGCCCGTAAGAGTAAGGAACTCGACGCCCAAAGTATCGCCGCCCGTGTCTTCGATGGGCAGGATCCGCTCAGCCGTTCGGTGAACGAATACCGCACGCGACTGGATCAATTCGGCGCCGCGCTCAACGAGGGGCATGGACTCTGGGAACAGGCTTACACAGCGGCCCAGGAAGCACGACTGCTGTCGGCGCAGATCAAGGCGCTTACAGATAAATCCAATGCGCTGGCCAAGCATCACGCCGAGCAGACGGTGGCCTGGCGTGCAAGAGAAGCTGTCTGGGAACGCAATCGCCAGTACGCCGAACGACGGGCGGCGCGCATCCGCTTTAAACAGCAGGTTGATGAAAGCATCCGGCTGGAGAGGTTCAGGCAAGCCCATAGCCTGAGCGTGCCCGTATCTTCGTTGACAGCAGGCGGGATGCTGTTGAGTCAGGGAACCGTGTTTGTGCCCCGGCAAGACACGGCGGTATTGGAAAAGGCTGTCCATTTGGCCGTAGAAATGCTCGGTGAGTTAAAGAACATTGCCTTGAAGGGGCCTGGCTTATTTATCTCGCTGGCGACACACACCTCCCCTCTGGGTAACGGAGAACTCACTGTCGAGCAACGTCGGCGACTGTTTCAAGGTATTGGCGTTCCGGCCCAGGCATTGGGTTTGGCGGATGAGCAGAGGCTGAGATCAGTAGCCAATGCAGGTGGCTCGGTGGAAATGGCCCACCGTCTTAAACCTGAAACCGTATCTGAAGGCACCACGATCCACGTCGCCAATACTGGCGGGGCAATCAGCGCCCAGGTTCCGGTCATTAATGCCGTCCTGGATCCTCTGACCGGTCTCTATAGCGCTGAAATTCCTGGCGTTGTAACCCGGCAACTACAGTTCGCCACCGATGCCGTCCCACACGCTGCCCCAACAAGCCCGCCAGTGTTGATGCTCGTGGCACCGCAAGTCGAGACCCTGCCGGTGGGCGTGGATCTGCGCATTCAAGACTGCATCGTCTGCGTGCCCGGCCTGCCGCCGACTTATTTCTCTTTCGATTTGCCACCCCTGGGCTCGGGTGTCGTCACCGGCGCCGGCAAACCGGCTGCGAATGATTGGTGGAGCACGGCAAGCCAGGCCCAGGGCGCGGCCATTCCCGAACAGGTCGGCCATCAGCTTCGGGCGCGGGAAATCAAGTCGTTCAGTGCTTTCGATCAGACCGTATGGCAAACCCTGGCCGAGCATCCAACGCTGTTCAGCAACGCCGATGAGGTCAATCAGAAACGCATCGAACGAGGCTTTGCCCCCTACGCGCCAAAAAACACGTGGGTCGGTGAACGCCGTGAATTCGAACTGCGTTATCTGGACCGGGCCGAGCTGGGCGCAAACCCGTTCAATCTCGACCGCATCAGCATCAACACACCCCAGAGCCTTCATGGCCAGCCGGGCATCCTGCCCACCGTCATACCGTGGCCAACGCATCCGGTCGGCACCGGCACTCGGACACCTCTGGTACCGCCGGGCATCGAACAACTCGGGCCCACCACCTCACCGATTACGCCGCCCCTTTCGCAGGTTTATCCCGGCAGCCCTGTAATCCCGGTCCTACCGCAAAACGAGACGTTTCCGGCTGTTGATGAAGGGCAAGCCGGTGCCAGTATTCCGGGGTACCCGGCGGATATGGAGCTGCCTTCGCCGGATGCGCTGTTTTATGACCGGAGGGATGATTCCGGGGTGGCGCTTGGGTTTGGACAGCCAGTGTCAGGTATTTGGTTGGGGGAGGCGGCGAGAACGACGGGCGCGCCGATTCCTGATCGGATTGCGGATCAATTGAGGGGGAGGGAGTTCGCTAATTTTCATCGGTTTAGGGAGGCGGTTTGGAAGGCTATTGCGGGAGATCGCGATTTACGTAAGCAGTTTAATGACTCAAATCTGCGGGAGATGGCTAAGGGAGCACCTCCGTTTTCTAGTCGATTGGATCAGGTTGGTGGTAGGAGGAAATTTGAAATCCATCATAGGCACGAAGTTGCAAAAGGCGGCGCGGTCTATGATATGGAGAACCTGCTAGTTATGACTGCAAAACGTCATATTGAATTTCACAAAGGAGTGAAGCCATGATTATGTTCAAAAAACGGCTGGAAGATTATACGGAGGCTGAGTTTCTGATATTTCTTCGAGAGTTCTTCGACTATTCCATCGCTTTGGAGGGAGATGCGTTGAGCCAATACACAAGTAGATTGGTGGACCATTTTGAATTGATTACTGAACACCCGGACGGTTCAGATGTTCTCTTCTACCCAAAGGAAGGCCAGGAAGACAGCCCCGCCGGCATCCTGAAAGAAGTCAAGGAATGGCGCGCTCGGAATAACAAACCGGGCTTCAAACCCGATTAACTCAGGCCCTACGAACGCATCTGCTCAAACACATGCACACATGAGCAGATGCGTCATCAAGGGTGTATCCAGATCTATCCCGGAAGCTCTTTAACTCGGTCCTACCGCAAAACGAGACGTTTCCGGCTGTTGATGAAGGGCAAGCCGGTGCCAGTATTCCGGGGTACCCGGCGGATATGGAGCTGCCTTCGCCGGATGCGCTGTTTTATGACCGGAGGGATGATTCCGGGGTGGCGCTTGGGTTTGGACAGCCAGTGTCAGGTATTTGGTTGGGGGAGGCGGCGAGAACGACGGGCGCGCCCGTTCCTGATCTGATTGCGGATCAGTTGAGGGGGAGGGAGTTCAGAAACTTTCATCGGTTTAGGGAGGCGTTTTGGAAGGCTGTGGCGGCGGATGTGGAACTAAGTCAGCAATTTACTCAAGGTAACTTGGACAGGATGCGAGACGGAAGCGCTCCGTACACCGTTGGGAAAGATCAAGTGGGAGGTCGGAAAAACTTCGAGCTTCACCATGAAATAACAATCTCGAAAGGCGGTGATGTTTATGGTCTGGACAATATTTATATTTTAACGCCGAAGCGTCATATTGAACTTCACAAGGGAGATTTGTGATTATGAACTTTAAAGAAAGTCTAGAAGACTACACAGAGGCAGAGTTTTTAGTTTTTCTAGGAGAGTTCTTCCATCAGACAAGCGGTCTCAAAGGGAAGGCGCTAGAGAAATATCGAGACGACCTCCTTGTTCACTTCGAACAAGTCACTGAACATCCCGACCGCTCAGACGTGATTTTCTATCCCACGGAAGGCCAGGAAGACAGCCCCGCCGGCATCCTGAAAGAAGTCAAGGAATGGCGCGCCCGCAATAACAAACCGGGCTTCAAACCCGATTAACTCAGGCCCTACGAACGCATCTGTTCAATCCCACATGGGTAGGTGCGTCATCAAGGACGCACGCTTAAACAAGGAAAACCATTAGATGGAACTTAAACCAAAACTCCAGGATTACACCGAGCCAGAATTCCAGATATTTGTAGAGAAAATCTGGAATATTGAAATGCGTAAAGAGGGCCATGATCGGCTGATCAATCATTTTGACCGTATTGTCGGCCATCCCAAGGGAGCGGACTTGCTGTTTTACCCAGAGGACACCGCGAATGCGAACTCTCCGGATGCTGTGATCTACTATATAAAGCACTGGCACTTCAAAAAAAACGTCATTCCCTTCAAAGGCGGAGCACTTCCAGCCCCAACCAAGCCGGGGCCCAAATTAAGCTTCGCTGAGCACGCGACAGCAAGAGCCAAACGGGAACTTGCTAACGCGCGGCAGTTGTCAACGAACATCGACGCAATGGAGCAGGCCGTTGAATATGCCTTCCCCCAAATGGAGCGTGCCATCGGGCAGCTGCAAACCCAACAAAATCCAAACGCGACACTGGAAGAAGTAACCAAACACATCCGTGAACTCGAGCACGCACAGCACGAAGTGTTCATGGCGGTTCGGGCGTTTGAACGCCAGGGTATGCGCGTCAAGTTCGCCAAAGATGCTGCGCAACGCAATCTCACCTACAGCCAATCAGACCAAGCCCTCTGGCAAGCTAATTTGCAGCAGGCCACCGCCAACCATGCCCGCTACCTTGCACGTTTATCTTCCATCACCCAGCGCCATGCCAATCTTCATTCAAAAGCCGAGCCGGTGCTGGACCGTTCCTGGGAACAGCTCGTACGTTTGCGCGGACAAAACAGTGGTGCGGCTTTATTTCGTATGTCCATCGCCGACGCCATGGCGCGCCCGGATCTGTTATTGAGCGATGCAAAACCGCTCGTTCCTCTTCAACGGGTGGACTTGCAGAAAGCCATTCGTTCGGCCGTTGCCGAATTGACCTGGCAGATGACGAACCTCACAGGAGAACACCCAGGGTACTACGCCGGGGTATTGAGTTTCGATCTTGTCAGTCGCGCCAAGGATGTGCGCTTTGGCCTCTGTGTTGCGCTGGCCCAGATTGCTCAAGTTGAACATGACTGGCAGGCACTGGCCGCCCTGCGTGGTGAGATGGAACTGCCTCTGCGAATGAGCACCGGAGTGATCGCTACGACACCTGGCAGCCTTTCCATGGGATTAAAAGAGATACGAGAGCTGTTCCAAGTCTATATCACTCCCGCCGTCGGTGTTTTGTCCACGAAAGTGCGCGTCAGGCCGGCGGTGTGGCATGAAGACAGGAAAGTTTTCCGTTTCACGACGGATGGCCCGCAATCATCCATGTTTGAGTGGGCAGCGCCGCCTTCCTTTGAGGCTCAAATCGAGTCGCCTCAGAATCGGCTCGATTCTGCAGGCTTCATCCGCGCCGCGCCGGTGCCAACACTGGAATCTTTCGATTCCCTTGATGAGGTGCGATTCGATGACTATGTCGTGGTGTTCCCGCAGGACTCAGGATTGGAGCCGGTTTATGTTCTGCTCAATGACCGGCGCTATAGCCCAGGTGTCGTAAGCGGAGCAGGCCAGATTGTGAACAGTGACTGGCACAAGCAAGCAGCGAGCAATGAGGGGGCCGCCGTGCCAGCGCGTATTGCCGATCGATTGCGCGGGCAAGTTTTCAAGCATTTCGATTCATTCAAGTCTGCATTCTGGGAAGCCATTGCAGCGACTGCGCAACTGGATACCCAGTTCAGTGAGACCAATCAGGCACTGATGCTCGGCGGGTCGGCGCCCCGCAATGAAAACCCAGGGAACAGCCGGTTGTTTCGCATTCTGCATCGTGTGGATGCGACACAAGGTGGTGGCGTCTACGATCTTGATAATTTGATTGTGTGTGAATGATATTTCGAGGGTGACGAGCTCTGATCGCTTCAGTGCTCGTCCTCGAAAACTTCATCCACCTCGACAGCACCTTTACCTTTGGTTTTCAGTTCACTGACAATCACTGCCGCGACGATCAACGCCGCGCCGAACAAGGCAATCGCCGGCAACCGCTCGCCCGCCAGGCGCCCGGCAATACCGGCCCATACCGGTTCGCCGGCATAAATCAGCGTGGCGCGGGTGGGTGAGATGCTTTTCTGCGCCCAGTTCATCGCCACTTGGATCACTGCACTGGAGGCCCCCAGGCCCACGGCGCTGACCAGCAGCAACCAGGAAAAATCCGGAATCACTTCCTGGGTCGGCACCACCATCAAAAAGGCCAGTACCGCTGTGCTTGCCAGTTGCACCACGGTGATGCGCCGCACATCGACTTGGCCGGCGTAGGCACTGATCAGGATGATCTCGGCAGCAATCGCGATGGCGCTGATTAGCGTGGCAACTTCACCGGGGCTGAAATTCAACGACGCTCCGGCCGGGCCCGACACCAGCATCAGCCCGCTGAACGCGAGCATGATGCCGAGGCTGGGCATCAGCCCTGGCCGCCGGCCCAGCACCAGCCACTGCAACAGTGGCACGAACGGCACGTAAAGCGCGGTGATGAACGCCGACTGGCTGCTGGGGATGGTCTGCAGGCCGACGGTCTGCAAGCCATAGCCGAGCATGATCGCCACGCCGATAAAGGTCCCGGCCTTGAGTTCGAACAAGGTCAAGTCCCGCAGATGACGCCACGAGAACAGCGCGACAAATCCCGCTGCGGCGGCAAAACGCAAACCAACGAAAAACATCGGCCCGCTGACCGTCATGGCGTGCTGTACCAGCAAGAAGGTCCCGCCCCAAATCATGGTGATCAGCACCAACACCCATTCGGCCTTGCTGAACCGGGAGAAACGGGAGGAAGCTTGAGGGAAGTTCACCGATGCCATGACCTTGCGCGCCACTAGAGGCGGACGCACAATGCGCCCGAAGCTGGGCAGTATAATGCGCAGCCCCATCACGTGAGCAATATAGTGCACAAAGAAAACGGCCAGCGGGCATCCGTCCTGCAACACGTCAGCCAGAACGTCCGCCGCCTGCGCCATGCCGCGCAGCTCAGCCAGACGGCGCTGGCGCAACTGTCCGGGGTCAGCCGGCGGATGCTGGTGGCGATCGAGGCCGGGGAAAAGAACGTCAGCCTGACCACCCTGGACCGCGTCGCCGAGGCCCTGAACGTGGCGTTCAGCGACCTGATTCAAGCCCCCGACGCCCGCGACCCGAGCCGCATCAACGAACTGGCCTGGGCCGGTACCATCCCCGGCAGCAAAGCCGTGTTGCTGGCCAAAGCCACCGCCAGCCGCGAAGTCGAACTCTGGGAGTGGCGCCTGGAGCCAGGCGATCATTACCCTTCTGAGCCCGATGCCGATGGCTGGAGCGAGCAGCTCTACGTATTCGAAGGCTGTCTGACCCTGTTGTTGGGCAGCGAAGAGCGCCAGATCGGCGCCGGTGAGTTTTTCATGTTTGCCAGCAACCAGCCCCATGCCTATCGCAACGATGGTTTGGTGGCGGCAAGATTCGTACGCAACGTGGTGATTTGATTCCTGGAGAGCGGTATGGACACAGCGCTGGATCCACAGGCAAGCGGCATCACCCGCCAAGCCGATATCCTGATCATCGGTGGCGGCCTGAGCGGTGCCATGCTGGCGGCGCAGTTGCTGCGCCTGCCTGGCCAGCGGGATGTGTTGATTGTCGAGCCGCGCACTGAACTGGGCCGGGGCGAGGCCTACAGCGCCGTGGAACTGGGCCACACCTTGAACGGCAACGCCGCGCGAATGAGCGTCGATCCGGACAACGCCGATGACCTGACCCAGTGGCTCACCGCGTTCATCGAGGCCGGCGGCTGGCCGGAGTCGGATCAGCAGCCTGTGCCGGTCAGCGAGCTGTTTCCACCCCGGGGAATATTTGGCTTATACGCGCAACAGCGCCTGGCTGAAGCCCAGGCGCTGGGCGTGCAGAATGGCTCCGTGGTGGAGCATGTGCGCGGGGAGGCGGTGGATTTGCAGCTCGCGGACGATGCCGTGCTGCTGACGCTCAATGATGGCCAGACCTTGCGCGGACGTTTCGCGGTGCTGGCCACCGGCATGTTCCCGGCCGCGCGCACCCCGCAAACCGAATCCAGCGGTTTGAATGCCGCCGCCCTGGATCCTTGGGATGTGGCCGCGATGCGCCAGCTCGATCCGCAATCCACGGTGTTGATCATCGGCTCGGGGCTGACCATGGTCGATGCCGTGGTATCGCTGGAGCAGGCCGGGCACCGCGGGCCTATTGAAGTGTTTTCCCGCCATGGCCTGCTGCCCCATGTGCGTCGCCAACCGCCCGCCTGGTTGGATTTTCTTGCCGAGGATCACGGCATTCGTTCGCCGCGCCAGTTGATGCGGGCTCTGCGTGAGCAATGCCGTGAGGCCCAGGCCCAGGGCATCGATTGGCAGGCCCCGCTGGACACGGTGCGCGCGCACATCGGTCGCCTGTGGAGCCAGGCCAGCGATGTACAGCGCCGGCAGTTCGTTCGGCATATGCGGCCATGGTGGGAAAGTCATCACCATCGTTCGCCACCGTTGAGCGCCGAGTTGGTGGCGCGCCTGCACGGGGAGGGGCGGTTGCGGATCCAGGCAGCGTCGTTCAAGGGGCTGGCGTCGTCCGCCGAGGGGGCGGTGGGCATTCACATCCGCCGACGCGGCGAGGCTGACCTGACGGTTGTGCAGGGCGCTGCGCTGATCAACTCCAGCGGTATCGAATATGACTGGCGCCGGGTTGCGCGGCCGTTGCCGCAACAGTTGCTGGCTCGAGGCTTGATCCAGCCCGGCCCATTGGCCTTGGGCATCGCCGCCCGTCCTGACGGAGCGGTGTTGAATGCCCAAGGCGAGCCTGCCAGTCGCCTGTTCGCCTTGGGCCCGCCGCTGCGGGGAATGTGGTGGGAAAGCACCGCCGTGACCGACGTGGCGAGCCAGGCCAAGGCATTGGCGGCGCGGCTGGCCGAGTTGCAAACCCAAGATTGAAGTTGAACAAGTCCCCCGTTGGGTGGGAGCAAAGCTTGCTCGCGATGCAGGCGCCTCGGTTTCCAGGGAGACCGCGTCATCTTCATCGCGGGCAAGCCTTGCTCCCACAGGTGGGGATAAATGCCCTCACCACAGAGGGTTCACAAAGTGCGAACAAATGAGCGGTTATAGCTCGCTGACTTTCACCCACCGCTGCTCTCGCGCCGCCAGGCGAATCGCCGCGGCCAGCCGTTCCACTTCCCAGGCCTCTTCGAAATCAGTCCCACTGCCAACTTGGCCGGCGAGCGCCATGATCAGTTCCTGCACTTCCAGCGTCTTCAGTTCGTTGTACCCCAACTGGTGCCCGGCCGCCGGGCTGAACGCGGCGTAGCCGGGTAAATCCGGGCCGGCCAACAATCGCTGGAAACCCGGTTGGCCGACGCGGCACAGGCGCAGTTCATTGAGCCGCTCCTGATCGAATGCCAGCGTGCCGAGGGTGCCGCTGATCTCGATACTCAGGTGGTTCTTGTAGCCGTGCTTGAGCCAACTGCTGCTGACCGTGCCTCGGGCGCCGTTGGTGAAGCGCAGCAGGGCATGGACCTGATCGTCTACCGCGATGGTGCGTTGTTCGCCAGTGCCGGCACTGACGGGGCGCCGGCTGTGCACGGTCTGGCTGTCGGCACACACGGCCTCGACATCGCCCAACAAATGCCGGGCCATGGCCAGCAAGTGGCTGCCCAGGTCGGCCAGTGCCCCGCCAGCATGGGCGGCTTCGCAGCGCCATGACCACGGCGAGGTCGGGTCGTCCATGAAATCTTCGCTGAATTCGCCCTGGAAACTGATGATCTGTCCCAGCTCCCCGCGCTGAATCATGTCCCGCGCCAGTTGGATGATCGGGTTGTGCTGGTAGTTGTAGCCGACACGCGTCACCACAGCGGCAGCCTTGGCCGCCTGCTGCATCTGCTCGGCCTGTTCCAGGGAAACCGCCAGGGGCTTTTCACAATAGACCGATTTGCCCGCCGCCAGCGCAGCCATGGCCATCGGGTAATGCAGATGGTTGGGGGTGGTGATGGCGATCAGGTTGACCTTCGGGTCGTCGATCAGTTGCTGCCAGTCACTGTGGGCCGTTTCGAACCCCCAGCTTTGAGCGCACTGCCGGGCGCGCTGTGGATCGGCGTCGGCCAGGGCCGCCAGTTTCAGGTTCAGGGGGAGGTCGAATGCTGCTCTGGCATTGTGGAACGCCAAGGCATGGGCGCGGCCCATGAAACCAGTGCCAATCAGACCGATGCCGAGTTCGCGCATGAGAAAGAGCCCTTTGAATTGTTATTTTCAGGAGGGCTCTTTATGGAATAAATATTCTCTAATTGCAAATACTGGAATAAATATTCATTTTATGGGTCGCTGATAGCCCTTGTGGGAATTTCATCATCAGGACAGGAAACCACCGTCCACATTCAGCGCCACACCCGTGGTGTAGCTCGATGCATCACTGGCCAGGTACAGCACCGCGCCGGCCATTTCGCTCGGGTCGGCCACGCGCTTGAGCGGGATCTGCGCCAGGGCGGTTTTCAGGATGGCGTCGTTCTTGACCAGCGCCGAGGCGAACTTGGTGTCGGTCAGGCCCGGCAGCAGGGCGTTGCAGCGGATGCCGAACTGCGCGCATTCCTTGGCGAAGACCTTGGTCATGTTGATCACGGCGGCCTTGGTCACCGAATAGATGCCCTGGAAGATCCCCGGCGAGATGCCGTTGATCGAGGCCACATTGATGATGCTGCCGCCACCGTTGTCGCGCATCAGCTTGCCGGCTTCTACCGACATGAAGAAGTAGCCACGAATGTTCACGTCGACGGTTTTCTGGAACGCGCCCAGGTCGGTGTCCAGCACGTTGCAGAACTGCGGGTTGGTGGCCGCGTTGTTCACCAGGATGTCCAGACGCCCGAACTGCTCACGGATGCCAGCGAACACCTGGCTGATCTGCTCCATTTCACCGATGTGGCAGGCAATGGCGGTGGCTTTGCCGCCGGCGGCGATGATCGCGTCGGCCACATGCTGGCAACCGTCGAGCTTACGGCTCGAAACGATCACATGGGCGCCTTGCTGGGCCAGCAGTTTGGCGATGGCCTCGCCGATGCCGCGGCTGGCACCGGAAACGAAAGCGATTTTACCGTCGAGGTCGAACAACTGAGTCTTGGACATGCTGTTTCCTTGTTATAGGTGCGCTCAGAGCGTGGATTTGCTGATGACCTGCAGGCTCATCTGCTCCAGCAGTTTGTTCATCTGAACGAACTGCGCGAAGCGTTTGTCCTGGGTCTGGCCGTGGAAGAAGCGGTAGTAGATCTGCTGGACGATGCCGGCCAGGCGGAACAGGCCGTAGGTGTAATAGAAGTCGAAGTTGTCGATGCGGATCCCGGCGCGCTCGGCGTAGTAATCCACGAACTCCCGGCGGGTCAGCATGCCTGGCGCGTGGCTTGGCTGGCGGCGCATCAGTTGCACGGGGGCCGGGTCACCGGCCTCGATCCAGTAGGCTAGGCTGTTGCCCAGGTCCATCAGTGGGTCGCCGAGCGTGGTCAGCTCCCAGTCCAGCACGCCGATGATCTGCATCGGGTTCTGCGGGTCGAGGATCACGTTGTCGAAGCGGTAGTCGTTATGGACGATGCTTGAGGTCGGGTGGTCGGCGGGCATCTTGTCGTTGAGCCAGGCCTTGACCGCCTCCCATTTCGGCGCGTCGGGGGTCAGGGCTTTTTCGTAGCGCTCGCTCCAGCCGCGGATCTGCCGGGCCACGTAGCCTTCGGGCTTGCCCAGGTCGGCCAGGCCGCACGCGTTGTAGTCGACCCGGTGCAGTTCGACGAGCCGGTCGATGAAGCTTTTGCACAGCGCTTGGGTACGGGCGGCATCGAAACCCAGTTCCGCCGGCAGTTCGGAACGCAGAATGATGCCCTTGACCCGTTCCATCACGTAGAACTCGGCGCCCATCACCGACTCGTCGGTGCAGTGCACATAGGCTTTCGGGCAGTACGGGAAGCCATCACGCAATTGATTGAGAATGCGGAACTCACGACCCATGTCGTGGGCGGATTTGGCTTTGTGGCCGAACGGCGGGCGCCGCAGGACGAATTCCTGTTCGGGGTATTCCAGCAGGTAAGTGAGGTTCGACGCCCCCCCGGGAAACTGGCTGATCTGCGGCGTGCCGCTAAGGCCTGGAATGTGGGCCTTGAGGTACGGGTCGATCAGACTGGCATCGAGTTCTTCACCGTCGCGCACGCGGGTGGACTGATCAGTAAACGCCATGCTTATCCCTTCTGCTTATTTTGGAGGCCATCGATCATTGGCTAATCTAATGGCGCGAGGGAGGCGCCACAAGCACGCCTGGGTCTTATAGGTTAGCGTGTTGCCGGATAATCAGCGGGCCTGATGCGTGTTGGCGTGCACTGTGGGTGTGGGCGAGCTATGGTTTTGGGGTCTGTCGCTTTCAAGGAGCAACCGCGATGGGATGCCCGCAAGTCTGTGGCACCGCAACCTTGCAATGCAGCTTCGGCGTGGCCCCGGCGGTGCTCAATGTGCTGCCGGTCAATCGCCTGCTGACCGGCGGGATGCCGGCGGCGAACATCATGGATCACATCCCGCTGGTGAACATCACCACGTTCGGCATGTGCCAGAGCCTGGCCAACCCGACCGTTGCCGCTGCCACCGCCGCGGCGCTCGGCGTACTGACACCCATGCCGTGCATTCCCGCCACCGCCGCGCCATGGATTCCCGGCGGTCCGCCGACCTTGCTGCTGGGCAACATGCCGGCCATCGATGCCAACAGCACCCTGATGTGCACCTGGGCTGGGGTGATCAAGATCGTCGTGCCGGGGCAGGTGCAGATGTTGATTCCCTGATGGGCACAGATCCCACAGGAAAAGGTGTATGACAACAATCAGGCCTGCGCAGGATCATTCCAGCGCCTGAACCACCAGCGCACCCTGGAGATCGGCTTGCCCTCGGCATCCAGTGGTCGCCCGTCTTCGGCGTAGGCGTGGGCCGGTTCCAGCAGTTGGCCATTGAGGTAGCGGGCCTCGACCGCCGGATTGCCGTTGGGGTGCAGGCGGCGATAGCGGCCATCGCGAACACCGTCACGATAAAACTCGGCTTCGGCCAGTTGTCCGTTGGGGAAGTAGTTGTTCGCCTCGCCGTGCAGCAACCCGCGGTGATACGTGGCCTGGCGCTGCAACCCCCCTTCGGCCGCGTAAAAGCTCGCCACACCCTGCAATTTTCCTTTCACGAACGGCAACACCGCCGAGACCTTTCCATTGGGGTGATACAGCGTGCTGCTGCCTTGCAGTTCACCTTGGCTGTAGTTGAGTTTCGCTTGCGGGCGCTGGGCTTCTTCAATCTGCAACGGGCCATCGAGCCGGCCATCGACCAGTTGCCCGCTTAGCCGGCTGTCATCACGCTCCACGTCGAGTTTCTTAGAGGCCATTGGCACGCTCCTGTCAGTTGACCTTCACCAGGCCGCCCTTGATGGTCAGCATGCCGCCGCCGTCCACAGTCTGTTCGGCGGCAGCCTTGTTTACCAGGCTGATGCCGGCGTCGTTGGTCAGTGTGGTGCCGGCCTTGTTTTCCAATGACGTACCGGCCTGGTTGCTCAGGGCCGTGCCGGCCTTCTGGCTGATCGACGTGCTCGCCTGGGCCGCCAGGTCCGCGCCGCTCTTGATCGCAAAACTGCCGCCGCTTTGCAGGGTCAGGGTGCCGCTGACCTTGATGGTCAGGTTGCCGTCCACCGTCAGGCTGTAGTTCCCGGTGACCTTGTGCTCGTAATTGCCACCGGTGCTGTGGTTCTGGTCCGAACCCACGGTCACCGTGCGGGTGTCTTTCACATCGAGGCTGTCGCTGCCGGTCTGTATGGTCACGCTGCGTTTGCCTTTCTCCAGGGTGACGGTCTCGTCGCCTTCCTTGACTGTGCGGGTACGAGCGTTCTGCACCGTGAGGGTTTCGTCGTGGCCGACAGTGGCGGTGGTGTCGTTGAGCACGTTGATGTTGAAGTCTTTCTGGGCCTGGAGAAACACCTCCTCGGCGTCCTTCTTGTCTTCGAAGCGCAACTCGTTGAAACCGCCACCGCCCTTGGACGAGTTGGTCTTGATCCCCGACTGGGTCTGGTTCGCCGGCAGCGCGTAGGGCAGGGCGTTGTCGCCGTTGTAGACGCAGCCGGTCACCAGTGGACGGTCCGGGTCGCCGTCGATGAACGTCACGATGACTTCCTGGCCGATGCGCGGTACGAACTGCATGCCAAAACCCTTACCGCTCCAAGGCAATACAACGCGAACCCAGCAGGAAGAGGTCTCGTCGTTCTTGCCGGTGCGATCCCAGGGGAATTGCAACTTGATCCGCCCGTATTCATCGGTCCAGATTTCTTCGCCGGCCTTGCCCACCACCAGCGCCGTCTGGGTGTGCATGCGCGGTTTTTGCGTGGTGCGGGCCGGTCGATACGCCGTGGCCTTGGGAATCGCTTCGAAGCGGTTGCGATAGTTTTCGTGACTGGCTTCGTGGCTGACCGAGGTCACGACCCAATCGATATTCAGCGTCGCGTCTTCATGGCCGGCGAGGGTGAACCAATACCCCGGCACCAGCCAGCGGCAGTCGCTTTCGCCGACAAAACGCTTCTCCTGACTGCGCAAGCCATCCACCCGCTGCTTGGTCAACGCATCGCCCTGTCCCTTGGCGTTGTAACCCCCCGGATGTTCGTATATCGAACTGGGTCCGGCCACGGCTTCGGCCTGGCTGTAGAGCGACGTCGTGGGCGTGGTGAATTCGTAATCGGTCGCCTGGTAAACCCCAGCCACCGCTTGCAGGCCCACGTGCCCCGCGCGGATGCCGTGCAGTTCCCGCTCGCCCATTTTCTGCCCGAGATAATTCACCGTCGGCCCGTTGGGAATCGGCAAGAAAGCATCATTGCTGTCGGCCAGGACCAGTGTGTGCTTGCCTTCCTCGTGGCTGAAAAACCAGAAGATCCCGTCTTCTTCCATCAGGCGTGAGACGAAGGCCAGGTCGGTTTCGCCGTATTGCACGCAGTATTCGCGCGGGGTGTAGCTGCCAGTGAGTTTGAGCTGGAAGTCGGTGAATCCGTGGGCCTTGAAAATCGTGGTGACGATGTCTGACGTGGCGAGGTTCTGGAACACCCGGTTGTTGCTCGCCAGGTTCAGCCACCAAAGCCATGGACGTAGCAAGAGTTGATAGCGCTCGGCGGTGGCATCGGCGGGGAGCTGGCGGATTTCCGCGACCAGAAAATCCAGTGGGCGCAGCAAGGCATCTTTGTGCAGGGTGGTGGTGACATGGCTGGCGACGGCGGTGGTGAGATCCAATGAGGCGCCGTCATTGATGCCGTTGAGGATGTGCGAACCCAATGCATTGAGGCTTTCTTCGCCGGACAGTGTTTCAGGGTAAAGCGCCGACAGTGAGGCGGCGGTGAGGGAGAGGGTGGTGTTGCTGTCGGTGGTACGGGGCATTGAGGGCCTCAGGTTGCAGATAAGGTTCCTTGCATGTCATCTGAATTGCACGACCCACCAATGCTGATTCAGCACATGGTAGTTTTGGATGATGTGATTCAAGAGCCAAGGTAAAAAATCATCTTGTCCATTACTGCGAAACTCACCAAAGTTCGGGTCGAAAAAACTGATATGACCGCGATTGGTGAGTTCATAGGCAAGGGCGTGGCCATCGTCCGGGCCCGTTAAGGCGATGATCCCGATGATGGGCGGTGCACTGAGCCTGAACGCTGCGTTGGTCAACTGATAAACCCATTCGTGCGTAGGTCGGTTGTTGGAGAAACCTACCTTGTCATCCAGAAGTACCATTCCATTGCCTCTTGCCCATTGACTCATTTTTTCCAGGCGGTTGGCGTAGGCACGCATATTGTTAATTTGGCCAGGGACATTGGCGACTGTTGATATGGCGTCACCGTCAGCGTCTTTATATTTATAGCCGGTATTAAGCAGGGGGTTGGGGTTTCCGGGATTGTTCCCAAGGGCCTCAACGACTTGATTCTGCGTGACATTCATCCAGTCCGCGATTTCAAGCTTTTGAGCTTCACTAAGAACGGACTGGTTGAACTCCAGGGCTTTATGCTTGGCTTTGCGTCGAGCACACCACTTCATTGAAAGTGCCAGACAGACGCCGTCGCCAAAGTCAGCAAGTGCTGCGCTGTTTGCTATGGTATTTGCCTGATCATATTGAAACAGTTGCCAGACCATACGAAAGCTCCATTTCTAAAAATCGAGTCCACTTGCTCAGGGCTGGGTTATTCATCATTCCAACGCCCACTGCGCCAACTTCCCCGTCACCTGGGTCATCAATACGTTCTCGACATCCCTCGCTCCGGCCGCGCTGCACTTGGCCAACACCGCCTTGACGATCCCCGCATCAAACTCGAACGGCTTGCCCGTCGCGGCCTTGTAGCGTCCCCGCAATTTCTCCAGTTTCGCCAGCACAATCGCCTCCAGCGTCGCTTCATCCAGCGGTCGATAGGCCACCACCGTCATGCGGGCCAGGAACGCCGGGCGAAACGCTTGCAGCAGCACTTTGTGCAAGGCTTCGTTGAAGGCGTCGGTGCCCAGTTGCGCGGCCGGTGTGTCTAGCAGCAGCTCGGCGCCAACGTTGCTGGTGGCGAGCATCACGGTGTTTTTGAAATCCACCACCAGGCCAGTGCCGTCTTCCATCAGGCCCTTGTCGAAGACGTTGTAGAAAGCTTCGAGCACATCGGGGTGGGCTTTTTCGATTTCATCCAGCAGCACCACGGAATAGGGCTTGCGCCGCACCGCTTCGGTGAGCACGCCGCCGCTGCCGTAGCCGACGTAGCCGGGCGGGGCGCCTTTGAGTTGGCTGACGGTGTGCGCCTCCTGATACTCCGAGAGGTTGATGCTGATCAGGTTGCGTTCGCCGCCGTACAAGGCATCGGCCAGGGCGTAGGCGGTTTCGGTCTTGCCCACGCCGGTGGGGCCCACCAACAGGAAAACGCCGACTGGTTTCTGCGGGTCGGTAAGGCCGGCGCGGTAGGCTTGCAGGCGTTGGGCGATGGTACTCAGCGCGGTGTCCTGGCCCATGACCCGCTGGCCCATGCGCTGGCCGAGGGTGCGTACGGCATGGGCTTCGTCGGCGAGCATCTTGCCGACCGGGATGCCGGTCCAGCCGGCGATCACAGCGGCGACGGTCTTGCTGTCCACTTGTTCGGGGACCAGGGGATCGTCCTGGCGAATGGCATCGAGCCCGGCTTCCAGACGCAGTAGCTCGGCGGCCAGATGGTCAATACGGTTATCGACCTCGGTGTCGGGCTTTTCACTGTCGGCGCGTTCGCTCAGGGCGAGCAATTCGCGCCGGGTGTCGAGCAGTTCGCGCACGGCTTCGCGCTCTTCGCCCCAACGGGTTTCCAACTCACGGATGGCCTGCACGTTGCTGCTCGATTCGGTTTCCAGCAGGGTGATGCGCTCGCGGTGGTCCAGCCCGGTTGCCTGTTCCCGGCGCAGGCGTTCGACTTCGTCCTTGAGGCTGTTCTGGCGGTGGCGCAGGCTTTCCAGTGGTGGCGGCACATCGTGCTGGCCGAGGGCGACCCGGGCGCAGGCGGTGTCGAGCACGCTGATGGCTTTGTCCGGCAATTGCCGCCCGGAAATGTAGCGGTGAGACAGCTTCACCGCTTCGTGGATGGCCGCGTCGAGCACTTGCACGCCGTGGTGCTGTTCCAGTTTGGTGGCCACGCCACGGAGCATTTCCACGGCGGTGGTTTCGTCCGGTTCTTCAACCTGCACCAGCTGGAAGCGACGGGCCAGGGCCGGGTCTTTCTCGAAATATTTTTTGTATTCAAGCCATGTGGTGGCGGCCAGGGTGCGCAGCTCGCCCCGGGCCAGGGCCGGTTTGAGCAGGTTGGCGGCATCGCTGCCGCCCTCTGCGCCGCCGGCGCCGATCAGGGTGTGGGCTTCGTCGATGAACAGAATGATCGGTTTTTCGGCGCTGCGTACTGCGTCGATCACCCCTTTGAGACGCTGTTCGAACTCGCCTTTGACGCCCGCGCCGGCCTGTAACAGGCCGAGATCGAGCACTCGCAGCGTGACTTCCTGCAACGACGGCGGTACATCCCCGGCAGCGATGCGCAGGGCCAGGCCTTCAACCACGGCGGTTTTGCCGACCCCCGGTGCCCCCACCAGGATCGGGTTGTTCTGCCGACGCCTGAGCAGGATGTCGATGCACTGACGAATTTCCCCGTCGCGCCCGACGATGGGGTCGATGCGTCCATCCCGTGCGTCGGCGGTCAGGTCCTGGGTGTATTGGTCGAGTACCGGGTCCTGTTTCTGTGGCGCTTCACCGGGTTTGGCCGGGCGCACGCCGCCGACATGCTCCCGGGAGCTTTCGGTCCATTCCAGCAGATGAGCGCGCAAGGCATCCCGTGGAATGCGCAGCAAGGACGAGGCGCTGTTGAGCAACAGGCTGCGGCGCTCGTCACGGTCCAGCAGGGCCAGCAGCAGTAGCCCGGAGCGAATGCTGTCCAGGCCCAGCACGCTGGCCTGGACCACGGCGTCTTCGAGCAGGCCGATGGTTTGCGCCGACAGCGCTGGCGTACGGGTGCTGCCGGATTTGAACAGGTCCAGGGCCTTGTTGGTTTCCGTCGCCACGGCGTCGCGTTCCAAGCCGAAGCGTGGCAACAGGCAGGCGAAGTCGCCGCCTTCGATGTCCAGCAACTCCAGCAGCAGGTGTTCGATTTCCACGTAATGATGGCTGCGCTGCAGGCAGCGTTGCGCGGCCCGTTCCAGGGCGCGGCGGTTGTCCGGGTTGAGGCGTCCGATCAGGCTGGCCAGTTCCATTTCAGGCGATCTCCGGCTGACGAAGGCGGGTTTCGATTTGTTGCAGGGCAAGGCTGGGTTGACGTTGCAGGCCACCGTTCCAGTTCAACCGTGGCGGTGCCTGACGACCCAGTTGCAGCGGACCGGCGCCACGGATCAGCAGCACTAGGGTGCAATCCAGATCGGGGCCGAAATACAAGGCGTAAAGGCTGGCGAGCAACGGATGGGTCTCACCGTTTGGCAGCAATGCGCTGGCCTGGGTTGCGGTCAGCGGGCCTAACGTCAGGCGCACACCGGCATGTTCGTCCCAGACCCGGGTGCCGGCCACCGCGCTGCGGCCCAGGCGCAAGTTGCGACCGCCCGGCTGCAAGCGGCTGCGGCTGGCGGGAGGGATTTCACGCCAGCCGCCTTCGTACGCGGTCAGTTCCACCGGGAGTCCGAACTGCTCACGGACAATCGCCGCGAACCCGGCCAGGGAGCGTCGGCCGTCGGCGTACAACGCGGTGCACGCCAACACCGCAGCGTCGGGCGCGGCCTGGCGCTCTTGCAGCGCCTTAGGCAGCAGGCCGGTCAAGGCGCGCAGTTGCGCCTGTACGGCGGACGCTCCTGGGGCAGTGAAACCCAGGGCGATGCGGTGCTTGCGCATGACTTTGTAGAGCAGGCTGAGCAGGCGATGCTGGAACAGGTCGAGAAATTCCGCCGGTGCGTGATCCCGCACTCGCGCCCGTTGTTGCAGCCATTCCTGATAGGCGTAGGGCAGGGGGCCGTCGGGACCGCCGAGGCCAAAGATCGGCGTGGTCAGGACCGGCGGCAGGCCGGGCTCCTGGCTCAGGCTTTCGACTTCACTGGCGGCGAACAGCGGCGTCAACGGCCCGCGCAGGCGCAAGGCTTCGGCGTGCGGCGCGGTGCCGCTGCCCAAGGTTTCGGCCTGGGGATGTTCGCGTTCGAGCAGCAGCAATGCCTGGAGCCATTCGAAACGTTGCGGATCGCGACGCAAGCGTTGGCTCAGGTTCAGAGCGTCAGGGGTTTGCCGGCTTGGGGTTGCCATGTTTTCACCTCCTTGTCGGACTGAACCAGCACCGTGCGCACGAAGCGATTCGCGGTGGCATACAGCGAAAAGAACTGCGCCAGTACGCCGCAGAACAGCACCGCGCTGCTGCCGACGAAGTGTTGTGGGTCCAGTTGCAGGCGCACTTCCAGCCCGTTGCGCCAGCCGCGCCAGGCGTCTTCGCCGACATGGGCGATGACCCGTTCGCAGCCCAGACCCAATACCCCTTCGATCTGGCGACGGGCGCTGGCCTCGTCCCGCAGGTTGTGCAATTCGAGAATTTCGCGCAGCGCGTCCAGTGCCTGGGGACCTTCGACCAGTGACAAATGGTTGAGCGTCAACTGCGACACCAGCCGCCAGCGCGATTCACCGTCCAGGCGCGGCAAGCTTTGGGGGCTGGGCGGGTTGCGCAGGCGGGCCCAGGCCACCGGCCCCGGACGCTCGAAGCCCAGCGGGGTGCCGGCCGGCAGGCTCTGGGCCAGGTGCCGGTTGGTGCACAGCAATTCGGCCGTGAGGCTGTAGTCCCGGGTGTCGGACAGCGGGTCGAGCTGAGTGTCCACCAGGCTGACCATCAAATCAGTGCCCAATCGGTTCGGGCTCATGCCGCTGACGCGCCGCGCATGCCAGTAGCATGGCTGGTCGTTGGCGTGTTGGCTGCCGTAATAGGCCGGCACCTTGCGTACGCCTTGGCTGGAACTGGCCCGCATGCCGCGGATGCTGTGGATCTCGACGCTGTTTTCCCGATGACTGTCGGCCACCAGTCGGTATTCGCTGCGCGTGCCGTCCGGGCGCAGCGGCTCGGAAGTCCTGGGGAACAGGTTGATCACCGGCGCGCAGCCCAGGGCGATGTCGCTGGCCTGCAGCGGCAGGCGGCTGGCGGGCGCGCGGTCGAAGACGATGTACAGGTACAAGGATTGGCTGTCGCTGGTTGCGCCGGCCAATGGCAAGTCGAAAAAGCCGAACTTGTCGGGGAAAGCAAAGTACTCGGCCAGCAGGCGCATGCCAGGATGCACGCCGTCTTCGTCTGGCAGCAAGGCTTGGTCACTGGCGAAGCCGACGATCTGTGGCAAGCCTGTCAGCGGCTCCGGTACGCTGCCCGGCGGGCCGGCCAGGACCTTGACGGCATGTGCGCCGAGTAAATCGTAGAGCCAGGCGTTGATCATCGGTGACGCCGCCAGGTGCACCCGCAGATGATCGATCCCCAGCGTCGACCATTGGCTTTCGCCCAGGCAAGTCAGGTTCAGGCGCAAGGCCGAACGCGCCTGAACCACCCCGGTCAGCGCCTGGGCTTCGTCACTGCCCAGCAGCAACGCTTCGCTGACTGCTACCGGCCACAGGTGCACGGCTGATGTGGTGCGAAAATGGATGCTCTGGCCCTTGTCCGTGGTGACGAACAAGGGTGTGTCCCGGGGCAGGGGGTAGCCCTCGTTGAGGTTGCCTTTGCTCGGGTCGGGTTCGAACTGCACGATTGCGCACGATGGCAACGGGCGCATGGCCAGGGGATAGAGCTGTTCGAGCAGGGCATCGCTGAATTCGGCGTAGTCGTCATCCAGTCTGCGTTGCAAGCGCGCGGCCAGCAGTGCGAAACCTTCCAGAAGACGCTCGACGTGCGGGTCGGGGCATTCGCCGGGCGACAACTCCAGGCGCCTGGCGACCTTGGGGTAACGTTCGGCGAACAGGCTCCCAGCGTGACGCAGCCAGGTCAGTTCACGCTGGTAATAATCGAGCAGTTGCGGGTCAATCGAGTCGCTCATGTCGTACCTCAAGGCCGTCGTCGGCGTGCTCGATGACAAATGCCACGGGCCATGAGTGCTGGTCGCCACGCAACTCTCCTGAAAGCCGTATGCTCAGTTGTTGCGGATGGCCCGGCACCGGGTTGACTTGCACCTCGCCCAGGCGCAGCCGAGGTTCGAAGTGAGTGA
This sequence comes from Pseudomonas sp. LBUM1664, assembly GCF_059695895.1. NCBI lineage: Bacteria > Pseudomonadati > Pseudomonadota > Gammaproteobacteria > Pseudomonadales > Pseudomonadaceae > Pseudomonas > Pseudomonas sp. LBUM1664. The sequence goes on from NZ_CP166791.1 coordinate 2,700,140, forward strand.
TGGCCTGGCGAATTTCCCGGGTCAGCTGGCGACGGTCATCGCTGCGCTGCTGCTGTAGCGCGGTCCAGTCAGCGATGCCGTAATCCAGGATGCTCGGCGGTTCGGTCAGCGCCCGTGGGCCGCGTCGGGTGTTGAACAGGCGCAGCAGTTCGGCGTGCACCGAGTCTTGCAACGCCTGTCGATCGAACGCCCGGCCAGCCTCGTCCGCCGGGCTGGCCAGGCGGTCGAACAGGGGAGGCCGAAGCCCGAAGCCAGCCATGGGCGCGCTCCGTCACTTGGTCATTTTGTTGGCCGCCAGGTCCCAGGTCGTGCCCGCGGTGCCTTCTTTGGTGCCGTCGTCTTTCTGGGCGGTGAGTTCCCATTTGATCTTGGTGAAGTTCAGCGACAGGGTTTCCACCGGTTTGCCGCCCGTACCGCCACTGACACTGACGTTGGACAGCACGACGTTGGTCAGGGTGTAGATGATGAAGGGCATGAGTTTGCCGCTGCCCTCGGCGGCGTTGCGGCCGATGGTGATGACGGCTTGCGGGATCGGTTTGCCGGCGCAGCAATATTCGTTGAGCGTGGGGGTGGAGCTGTCGACGAATTTGGTCAGGGTGAATTCGCCGATGTGGGGCCTGCCGGAGGTGCGCTCCGAGTTGCTGACGTCGTTGGTCACTTGCATTGCCACGTTATGGCTGTAGGACATGACCTCGATCTTGTCCGTGTAGCCCTCGAGCAGGCTGTCGCCTTTGATGTCGCCGCCGAGGTCGAGAATGATCGCATCCATTGTATGGAACTCCTGAAGAAGACAAGTGGGGTAATGCCCGGTACCGATCGGTTAGGTGTGGCGAGGGAGCTCCTCGCCACAGGTTTCAGCCGTCAGGCGGCTACCGGTGGCGGCAGGGTCGCCACCAGGCGGATCGAAGCGGTCAGTTCCTCAAGCTGGAAGTGCGGCCGCAGGAACACCGTGGCCTTGTAGGCACCGGGTTTGCCGGCCACTTCCGTCACGTCCACCCGCGCTTCGCGCAACGGGTACTGGGCCTTGATCTCTTGTGGCGCGTTGTCGTTGATCAGCACGTAATCGGCGATCCAGTTGTTGAGGTAGGTCTGCACGTTGTCGCGGGTCATGAAGCTGCCGACCTTGTCGCGCATGATCACTTTCAGGTAATGGGCGAAACGCGAGGCCGCAAGGACATACGGCAACATCGCCGAGATCCGTGCGTTGGCGTTGGCCTCGTTGGTGTTATAGAGCTTGGCCTTGTTGGTGGTCTGGCCACCGAAGAACACCGCCACGTCGCTGTTTTTCTTGTGGCACAGGGAAATGAAGCCCAGGTCGTTGAGTTCTTTCTCGCGACGGTCGGTGATTGCCACTTCGGTGGGGCATTTGAGCGACAGGTCCCCGGAACTGGTGCGGAAGGTATGCGCCGGCAGGCCTTCGACTGCACCCCCGCCCTCGGCACCGCGAATTGCTGCGCACCAGCCATATTTGGCGAAGGCCTCGGTGATGCGTTGCGACAGCGCCCAGGCGGCGTTGCCCCACAGGTATTTGCTGTGGTCGGTGCCGTTGACGTCCTCGACGTAGTTGATGCCTTCCACCGGCAAGGTGTCCGGGCCATAGGGCAGGCGCAACAGGAAGTGCGGCAGCACCAGGGACACGTAGCGCGAGTCTTCGCTTTCGCGGAACGAGCGCCACTTGATCAGCTCCTGGCTCTCGAAAATCTTCGACAGGTCCCGAGGCACCGCCAGTTCGGTGAAACTGGTCATGTCGAACAACCGGGGGCTGGCAGCAGCAATGAACGGCGCGTGAGCTGCGGCGGCCACATTCGACAGTTTTTCCAGCAGGCCGATGTCCTGTGGATGCCGGCCAAACGTGTAGTCGCCCACCAGCAGGCTGAACGGATGCCCGCCGAAGGTGCCGTATTCTTCTTCGTAGATTTTCTTGAAGAGCGCGCTCTGGTCGAACTCGACGGCTTTTTCCAGATCGCTCTGCAGCTCTTTCTGAGTCACGTTGAGCAGGCGCAATTTGAGCCGGGTGCTGGTTTCGGTGTTCTGCACCAGCAGGTGCAGGCCGCGCCAGGAGGCTTCGAGTTTCTGCAGGTCGGGATGGTGCAGCACTTCGTTGAGCTGGGCGCTGATCAACTGATCGATCTGGCTGATGCGGTCGTTGATCATCGCCACGGTGTCCTTGTCGATGGCCATGCCTTCGTCGAGGACCTGGGTGGCAAATTCGGCCAGCATGTCGCGGGCGTAATCCTGCTGGCTGTCGTCGTGGGCCATGCGGCCTTCGGCGATGATCTTGTCCAGCAGGGACAGGGTCTGGGTCGTGCTCTCGCTGGTTTGAGCGCTGGATGAAGCAGGCATGGCTTTATCTCCCTTGAGTGATGAGCACGATCAGGCCTGTGGCTCGGCCGGGGCTGGGTCGTCATTGGCGGCCGCGGCCGGTGGCTCTTGCGGTGTCTCCTGGGGCCGGGCTGACTTGATTTCTTGCAGGCCTTCGGTGTTGGCGATCACGTCGCGCAGCAGCTTGTCCAGGTCATCGTTGCCGTCGAGTTTGGTCAGCAGGTCCCGCAGGCGTTGACGGGCTTCGAACAGCCGGCGCAGCGGCGTGACCTGCTCGACGACCTTGACCGGGTCGAAGTCGTCGATGTGACGGAAGTTGAGTTCGATGTTGAGCTTGCTGTCATCGCCGCTGAGGGTGTTGTTCACCTGGAGGGTGGCGCGGGGGGCAATGGACGCGAGGACTTCATTAAAATTATCGCGATCGATTTCCGTGAAGCGCCGCTCGTTGAGCTTGGGCAGCGCGTCCAGCGGTTTGCCCGAGAGGTCGGCCAGAATGCCGACCACCAGTGGCAACTCTTTCTTTTCGATGGCATTGCCGATTTCCACGTCATAGGTGATCTGAACGCGGGGAGGACGGACTCTGTCGAGCTTGTGCTGGGTACTTTCTGCCATGGCGGCCGACTCCGATGCATGTGTGGAAGCAATGCATCGGGGGGCCCGCTCATTGCATTCCCTTGCTGATCCGCAGGTTGCAAATGGAGGGCAGAAGACCTGTCATTCCCTTGACGAACCTGGTGCATTCGACCGTGTTGGCCGAACTACCCAAGACGCTAGAACAGGTCTATAAAAATGCAAGCAAAAACAATTTTTGACCGCTGAGAAAAGGAAAATTCATTTTGCGTGTCTTTTTTTTCGGAGTTTTCTTGAGCCTGACGCTCACCGGTTGCTCGCTCTTCGCCCCCAGCGTCGACCTGGGCAGCCTGACCCTGGACGTCGCGCCCCGGGCCAATGACAACACGCCAATAGCGGTGGATTTCATCGCCGTAAACGACCCGGACTTGCTCAAGCAGCTGTCGGGTATCACCGCCAGCCAGTGGTTTGCCGAGCGCGAACAGTTCCAACGCGACTATCGTCAACTCATGTCGGTGTGGGGGCTGGAGCTGGTTCCGGGGCAATTTATCGACCGCCAAGCCTTCCCGCTGGAGGGCCGGCGCGCCGCTGGACTTTTGGTCTTCGCCAGCTATAACACTCCCGGAGCCCACCGACTTCGGCTGGACGATCAGCGCAAGGCCTGGCTGAAGTTCGACAGTCGTGAGATGACCCTCGTGAATGATGGGCAGCTCAATGACAGCCAGCCTTGAGTGACCGCGGGCCGCCTGTAGCGGCGACATTGGGATGTCGAAGGGAGTCGTATGAGTCTGTTACCTGACGCGGTTTGCTGGCATGAGGGCATGCAGTTGTTGCCCCAGCATTTCCAATTACAAGGGCTGCGCGCCGAGGCCCTGGCCGCGCATTTTGCCGGCGCCTGCAACCCCTGGTTCTGGGGTGTCAGCCAGTTGGACGTCGACCCTTCGGCCCTCAGCGCCGGCCAGGTTCGCCTGTTGCAACTGCAGGGCACCTTGCCGGACGGGTTGCCGGTCAACCTGCAGGCCGGTGTCGGTCCGGCCCTGGAGCTGGACATCACCGAGGCGGTCAACAAGACCGAGGACGCCACCGTGACCGTGTACCTGGCCATCAGCCCGCTCTGGCGCGCCGGGCAATTGCTGCCGCTCAAGGGACGCTTGCAGTCGGTGGTCGGCGAAGCCTTGCCGGACCTCACCAGCGGCGAATTCCCCGAGTCGATCACGGTCTGGCGACCCAACCCGCGACTGTGCACGCAACTGAGCAAGGCTGATTCGATCTGCCTGCCGCTGATGCGCATCCGCAAGGAAGGCGGTGGCTTCCTGCGTGTGCCCTATACGCCGCCCACGCCCGTGCTGTTGCCCGAATCCGTGCTCGGTCGGCGGGTCGCCGAGCTGTGTGCCCGGGCTCGGGAAAAGTGCTTGTTCCTCGCCGGGCGCCTGCGTCAGGCCCAGGCGGCCGGTAATCAGGACGACGCGTTGGAGATCCGCCGGCAATTGACCGCGTTGTGGGCGCGGTTGCCCGAGGTCGAGGGCACGCTGAGTACCCGCGTGGCCACGCCTCAGGTGCTGTACGGCTTGCTGTTGGGGTTGGCCGGGGCCTGGTCTGCCCTCGATCCGTTGGCTGGCGTCCCGGCCTTCGCGCCATTGGATTTTTTGGAGTTGCAGCGCGGCTACGAGCCGCTGCTCGACTGGCTGGAAACCACCCTGGAACGGGTTCGTGCCGGCTATCGCAGCCTGGCTTTCGAACGTAATGACCAGGTCTTTTCCATCCAGTTACCCGACGACCAGCCGAGCCAGCGTCTGGTGATCGGCCTGCGCATGCCCAACGGTGCCAGTGAGCAGGCCGCGGCCGAGTGGCTGCGCGGGGCGATCATCGCGTCCGCGCCGCACATCCCGCTGTTGAGCCGACAACGCATGAGTGGTTTGCCCCATCAGGCCATGAGCCGCAATGAGCAGGTGGCCTACAGCGTGGGCGACGACACCCTGTTGTTTGTGGTGGCCGCCAGCGGCCAATGGTTTGACGGGCAATTGCCGTTGCACATCGTGGCGCCCGCATCGCATCAGGCCAGCGGCCCGTGGCAAGTGGTGTTGTTTGTGGCGCAAGCCGGTGAAAGTGCCTGATCGCAAAAGGGGAGTCGTATGCCTGAGGGAAGTGGCGGGGCGGTTCGGGGTCTGCATGAGGCGCCGCTGAGCAGCGCTTTTCGTCAGGCCTGGCTGAAATGGTCCCAGGAGTGGCAGGACTTGCCTAAGGACAGCGACCCTGCGGCGTTGGTCACCCGTGTGGTGGAGTTTTCCGGGCGCAGCGCCCAGCGCTTGTGGCGGGTGGCCTTCGCCACCGTCGGCGATGCCGCCACCGAGCAGGTCAAGGCGCTGGTCTACGCCTTTGTGGCGCTGGTGGACGAAACCTTGCTGTTCACTGCGTGGCCGGGGCAACTTGCCTGGCAGCAGCACCCGCTGGAAGCACGTATGTATTCCAGCCGTCAGGCGGGCGAGCGGCTGCCCTCGGCCATCAAGAAACTGCTGGATGAGCAGATGCCCGGCACCCGCGACTTGGCGAATGTCTACCTACAATGCCTGATCCTCGGGTTCCAGGGCCGATTGCGTGGCGAGCCCGGTCAGATCCAGCATGAAAAATGGCGCCTGGCGCTGTTCACTTTTGCCTGGCAGCACGACCCCGATTATGTCGACGTCAGCCAGCGCCTGGCGATGTCTTCGGCGGCAACGCCGGTACGTATGCCGGTGCAGCAGTCGCTGCCGGATGGTTTTCGCCTGGGGCTGGCGATCCTGGCGATGGTGTTGCTGCTGACCGGGTTGGGGCAGGTGTTCTGGCGTGACATCCGTTTGGAGCTCGAACCGGTGCTGCAACTGAACGAGTCGGTGGTTGCGGAGCAGGAGTCATGAGCACGTTGAGCATCGTCGCCCTGGTGTTGCTCGCCATCGTCCTGGTGTTGTTGGTCGCGGCCGTGATCTGGTGGCTGCGCACCCAAGGCGGTGCGGCCATCCGCAGTTTCTATGGGGCGGTGCACCACATGGAACAGGAGCAAGGCATCCGGGACCGCTATCAGATGCCCTGGATGTTGATGCTCGGCAACGAAACCGACGGCGCCCAGTTGTGCACCCAGTGGCGTTTGCAACCGACGGACAAGGCGGCGTGGTTTGGTCGCTGGTGGTCGGACGCCGAAGGCGCGGTGTTGGTGGTGCCCCAGGCGTTGTTTCTGCCCGATGAAGGCATGAACCTGCAGCGGGGCAACTGGTGGCGCTTGTTGGGGCTGATCCTGCGGCTGCGCAGCAGACGACCGCTGGACGCGGTGATCTGGACTGTCCCGTTCAGTAAACTCGATGACATTGAACACACCACCGAGTTGAGCCTCAAGGTTCGGCGGTGTTTTATCGACCTTCTGCAACGGTTCGGTCTCAGCCTGCCGGTGTACGTGGTGATCACCGGGATGGAGGAACTGCCCGGGTTCCAGGAACTGGTCAGCGCATTGCCCGCCGAGGCCCGGGAATCGACGTTGGGCTGGTCGTCGCCTTACCTGCCCGATGCGGCGTGGCAGTCGCAGTGGAGTGACCAGGCGCTGGATCAGGTCAACGCCGCACTGTCGCAATCGATCATCGAGATCGGTGCGTTGTCGGGGCAATTGAGCACCGATCTGTACGGTTTGCCCGAGCGTTTCGAAGGGTTGCGGCGGGCCTTGCAGATCCTCCTGGAACCGGTTTTCCAGGGCAACGCCCAGGGTGAGGCACCGCATTTTCGCGGCGTGTATTTCACTGCCAGCCAGGCGCCGGCGGTCTCCGGGGACGGGTTTTCAGCCACCGACAACGCACTGCGGCAAACGGTTTTTGCCCGGCAACTGTGGTCACGGCGGCTGGTGGCCGAGCGAGGCCTGGCCCAGGCGGTACCGCGTCTGTTGCGCTTGCGCCAGCGCTGGCATCGGATGGCCGGAGGGGTGGCGTTGGTGGTTGGCCTGATCTGGCTGGGGAGCATGCTGTGGGTCTGGCACGATTCGGTGGAGCAGGCCGAGGAGCTGTCGCGGTTGATCCTCAGCGCCCATAAGAACCACCTTGTGGTCGACCCCGACGAGCCGCAGTTGGAGCCGACCCGGCACAACGTGCAGAACTACTGGAACATGCTGGAGAAAGCCCCGCGCTGGCGCTTCGTCTCGGTGGTTTTTCCCACGTCATGGTTCTCTTCCGTGGACACCCAATTGCAAAGCGGGTTACGCCTGACCGCCCGGCACCACTGGGTATTGCCCTTGCGTGACCTGCTGGCGTCGGACCTGGAACAGCTCAAGGCCATCCGCAACACCGAGCGGCGGGGCAATGTGCAAAGCGAAGACCCGGCGCAATGGCAGAGCTACGTGAAGGCCAAGGAACTGGTGGAGCTTGCGGTGCGCCTCGAACAGCACAACCAGATGTTCAGCCAGGCGGTGAACAACCCCAAGGCACCGCTGGATGAGCTGGTGCAGCTGAGTAACGCCGCCTTGTCGCTGAGCCTCAATACCGGCACCTTGAGCCGGGCAGGGTTCTACAACCGGGTGCTGTTCGATTCCCAAAATACCGATTTGAAAGGGCTGGACCTGAACGCCGCGCGCCCGGTGGTTTCCGATAACTTCACGGGCCTGATGCAGCGTTGGCTCGATCATTATTTTTTGGCGGACAACTTCGTGCGCCAGGCCGGTTATCTCAAGCTGCACCTGCAACGGCTGGAGGCGGGCAGCGGCAATTCCTTGAGCGACCTCGAAGACCTGATGGCGCTGATCGACGATTTGCAGACGCTGGTCAGCCTGACCAATTCGGCCTGGGGGCGAGGCAAGGGGCAAGACCTGGTGCCCGGTTATACCCAAATGATGGACAAGGTCAGCCACAGCACGCTGCTTGGGCCGGATATCGAGCAAGATCTGGAAAGTCAGGCGGCGAAGCTGCAACAGAGCTTTCGGGACCAGTGGATCGTCCAGACCGGTTCGCGGGACAATCTGCTGGTCCAGCAGGGCAGTGGCTTGCTGGTGCTGCAAGACCATGTCACGGCGCTGGACGGCGCGGTGCAAGCCTTGTTCAAACGGGATTTCGTGGCGCTGGCCATGCAGAAGGATCCGTCGGACGGCAACGCCGATTCGATGGGCCAGGGCGACGGTAGCGACGATTTCAGCACCGCCCTGAACTACTTCGCCAGCTACAAGAGCTATGCCAATGAAGAACTGCCGCGCATTCCGCCGGATTACCGTGACGCGCTGATGCAGGCTGCTGAAGGTGCCGCGGCGCGGGCCATGTGGCTGAGCCTGAATGAAAGCGACGAGCAGCTACCCGGCATGGGCTTCAACGTGCAAACGTCCCAGGCCGTTGCGCTGCAAAAAGCCTTCATGGACCTGCACCGTGCCGACCTGGCGACGCGTTTCCAGCGCCTGCTCAATCGCCGTGCGTTGGCGGAAATCAAGAGTGGCCTGAACGAAATCGATGCCCAGCCATTGTTCAGCCAACGGGCCGATGTCCAGCGCTGGAATGGCTCGAAGAACTTCGGTTTGCAGTTGTTTGGCGCAACCGACCCACAAGATCTGAAGCTGAGCCTGAACCAGCAATTCGGCGCCATGCTGCAGATCGCCGAGCAGCGTATGCCGGCACTGGAATGGCTGATCGTCCAACAGGACAACCTGTCGGCCCTGGAGCACGATCAGGTGGCGCGATTCATGGCGCTCAACGATGAGTTGCTCAAGTACAAGAACCAGAACCCAGCCAGTCCGGCCGCTCAACTGGAGCAATTGGTGAGCCGGGACTTCATCGAGATGGACACCACGTCCTGCGCACAGATCCTGCAAACCTCCAGCCTGTCCGGTGGGCGCGGTGGCCTGGCCCTGCGGACTGTCACCCTGCAGCAGAGTGCCCTGCAACGTTGCCTGTACCTGCAACAGAACCAGGCGGCGACTGCCTGGAATGACTTGGCCAACTATTTCAATCAATACCTGGCCGGGCGCTTTCCGTTTTCCCAGGATGTCCGGGCCAGCGATGCCGACCCGGCGCGGGTGCAGCATCTGCTGGAGTTGATCGACACACGCTTGCCCCTGGCCCAGGCCGGGCTGACGTTGAGCCAGACACCGGATCGGTTGGCCGCCGAAGATTTTCTCAACCGTTTGAAACAGGCCGGTACCTGGCTGGGGCCGCTGTTCGTGCGGGACAAGAGCGGCATTCTCGGTGTGGAAATGGACGTGCGCTGGCGCACCGACCGCGATGAAGAGCGCGGCGCCGACCAGGTGATCGCCTGGGGCCTGAATGCCGGCAACCAGCAAATCAGCTACCCCGGCGATGCCCAGCAGAACCTGCGCTGGATGGTCGGGCAGCCCGTGCGCCTGACCTTGCGCTGGGCGCGCAACGGTTATCAGCGCCCGGCCAACGATCCGTTGCAGCCCAACCTGGTGGTGCGCGAGCTGGAAGCCGGTTGGGAATACCAAGGGCCTTGGTCGTTGCTGCGTCTGATGCGCTCGCTGGGGTCGGCCCAGCGCCAGCCGAACGTCGACTACACCGACTTTCCGCTGACCCTGCAACTGCCGGTAACGGCCCAGACCCAGCCCAGCACGGCGCAGCAAACCTTGATGTTTTTGCGCCTGTCGTTGATGAGCCAGGGCTCGAAGCTGCCGCTATCAATTGCGCCGCTGCCGACCCGGGCGCCACGTTCACCTTTCATGGCGACCTCATCGAGCCCCGCCATCGCGACCCGTGAGGAGGGCCTGTGAGCTTGCCGATATCCCTTTTGCCCGAACGGGTCTCCCTGTTGCTCGAGCCGATCAGCGCCGAATTGCCCTGCGGCCCGGACCTGCGCTACGAGCCGGAATACGACCAGTTGCGCGAGTTGCGCCGGGAGGACGACACCAGCCTGCCCACGGGCGTGTGGCAGTCCTCGATCAAGCGCGCCCAATGGGCGGAGCTGGAAAAACTCGCTAGCACGCTGTTGCTTGAGCGCACTAAGGATTTGATGATCAGCGCCTGGCTGGGGGAGGCCTGGTTGCACTTGTCGGGGCTGGAAGGGTTGCCGCGCAGTCTGGCGCTGGTGGTGGATCTGTGTGAACGCTACCCCGAGCAGTTGCACCCCCAGGCCGATGAGGGTGACCAGTCGTGGCGGGTGATCCCGCTGGAGTGGCTGGCTCGCCGCTACAGCGAAGTGTTGCTGACACGGGTGCCGTTGTTCGAGAGTCGCGACAAGCCCTTTGACAGTTTTTGCCTGGACGACTGGCAACGTCTGCAGCGTCAGCAAGTGTTGGTCAATGACAGCAAAAACGCCAAGGCATCGGCGGAAGCCGCGCGCAACGAGCAAAAGAAACTCACCGAACTGATTCGCACCACACCCTTGTCGTTCTGGTTGCATCGCCAGGCCAGCCTGATGTCGAGCCTGCAGCACTTGCAACGGCTCGAAGCCTGGAGCGACGCTTACCTTGGCAATCTGGCCCCGGGCTACAAATCCCTGCAGGACGTGATGCAGGCCTTGCTGGCACTGGTAGAGGAGTTCATCGCGATGCACCCACAGCAACCCACTGCCGTGCCGGCGCACACTTCACCCGCCGTTGCCCCGCAGGCGGACCAGGCACAGGCGGGCGCCGCACCGGCCCAGGCCTTTCAGGAGCCGGTCAGTCGCGAAGAAGCCTATCGGCAGTTACTGGTCATTGCCGGGTACCTGGCACGTACCGAGCCCCACAGTCCGGTGCCCTATCTGATACGGCGGGGGGTGGAGTGGGGCAACAAGCCGTTGAGCGAGCTGCTGGGTGAGCTGATCAGTGCCGACGCCGAATCCCGGCGCCTGTGGACCCTGCTGGGGGTTCTTTAAGGCTGCGCTTCGGGTAACGGCACTGGCGTCAGCACCGGTTTACCGGAAAAGAACGCGGTCAGGTTCTGGCCCACCATCTCCACCGTGTCGCGGGTCGCTTCCGGCGACAAACCCGCCACATGGGGCGTCAGGACTACGTTGGGCAGAGTTTTCAACGTGTCTGGCACGTCAGGCTCGTGCTCGAACACATCCAGGGCCGCCCCGGCGATTCGCCGTTGTTCCAGCGCGTTGATCAAGTCGGCGGTGGCGACGACGCTGCCCCGGGCAATGTTCACCAGAAAACCGTCGGGCCCCAGGGCATCGAGGGTCTGTTTGTTGATCAACTGCCGGGTATCCAGGCCACCGGGCGTGGCGACGATCAGGAAGTCCGAGGCTCGGGCCAGTTCCGTCGGCGTGGCACAGAAGGTGTAGGGCACGTCGCTGCGCACCCGGCGATTATGGTAGCTGACGCTCATGTCGAAGCCGAGGGCGGCGCGTTTGGCAATTGCCATCCCCACCGCGCCAAGGCCCAACACGCCCAAACGCTTGCCGGCCAGGGAAGGGCGCATGACTTTTGTCCATTGACCCTGGCGCACACTGGCATCGGCCCGAGGAATGTCGCGCACCAGTGCCAGCAACAGCGCCATGGCATGGTCGGCCACCGACGAGGCATTGACCCCGGCGCCGTTGGTCACCACGATGCCGCGGTTGCATGCGGCCTGCAGGTCCACCTGCTCGTAACCGGCGCCGATCACGCAGATGATTTGCAGGTTGGGCAGGGCGGCGATTTCTTCGGCCGTCAAACCCAGGGGGCCGCGGGTCAAGACCGCACTGAACCGTTCGCCCTGTTCGAAAATCGCCGCCTTGCGCTCGGCAGGCGTTGGCGCCAGCTCCAGGTGGTAGCCCTGACGCTCAAGAATCGGCAGGTATTCGTTGACGGTTTCAACCAGTACCAGAACGGTTACGCTCATGCTGTGCTCCTGTGGGCGTCTTGAATCGCGTGGACAGCTCAAGAGTGCTGGCTTGCGAGCGCTTTGGCAATCTTCAAGGGCTGAAGTTGAATTTAGGAGCTGGCGCAGGAAGATCGCAGGCTTGGCCAGCGCCGACAGGACATCGTTTCTCTGGGAATGATCTGATCCGCATAACCACTCCTCATCTAAGCCTTTGCTTCTGCTCATTAATCCCGGACAATCGCGACCCTGTTTCGGCCAGGGCGCTGCCTGTCGGGTTTTTCCGACTCGTCCCGGCCGGGTGCACGTGACCGGAATGCGGAGATCCGACCGGATGAATGATCAGGCCAATAGCGTCGAAGAGCGCTTTGAAACGATAGTCCCAGCCACCCTCAGCCAATGGAGTCGTCAGGACACCACCTGGATGCTGGGCCTGTTTGGCACCGCCATCGGTGCAGGCACTCTGTTTTTACCGATCAATGCTGGCCTGGGCGGTTTCTGGCCGCTGCTGGTCCTGGCGTTGCTGGCGTTCCCCATGACGTTCTACGCACACCGGGGGCTGACCCGCTTCGTGTTGTCCGGTCGCGACGGCGCGGACATCACCGAGGTGGTGGAGGAGCATTTCGGCATCAAGGCCGGCGCGCTGATCACCTTGCTGTACTTTTTTGCGATTTTCCCGATCCTGCTGATCTACAGCGTGGCGCTGACCAATACGGTGGGCAGCTTCCTGGAGCATCAACTGCATATTCAGCCGCCGCCTCGGGCCGTGTTGTCCCTGGTGCTGATCCTGGGCCTGCTGGCGGTGGTGCGTTGCGGCGAGCAGGCAATCGTCAAGGCCATGAGCCTGATGGTCTATCCGTTTATCGTTGCGCTGCTGTTCCTGGCGGTGTTTCTGGTCCCGCACTGGAGCGGTGGCATCCTGACCACGGCGTCCACGCCGCCTGAGCCTTCGGCGCTGTTGCATACCCTGTGGCTGGCGATTCCAGTGATGGTGTTCTCGTTCAACCACTCGCCGATCATCTCGGCGTTTGCGGTGGATCAGAAGCGTCGCTACGGCACCAACGCCGAGGAGCGTAGCTCGCAGATCCTGTCGCGCGCCCATGTGTTGATGGTGGTGATGGTGCTGTTCTTTGTGTTCAGTTGCGTGTTGACCTTGTCCCCGGCGCAACTGGCCGAAGCCAAGGCGCAGAATCTGTCGATCCTGTCGTACCTGGCCAACCACTTCAGCAACCCGACCATCGCCTTTGCGGCGCCGTTGATTGCGTTCGTGGCAATCTCCAAGTCCTTCCTGGGGCATTACATCGGCGCGAGCGAAGGCCTCAAGGGCCTGATCGCCAAGAGCGGCCGCCGTCCGGCGCCCAAGACCCTGGACCGCGTGACTGCGGCGTTCATGTTGGTGGTGTGCTGGATCGTCGCCACGCTCAACCCGAGCATCCTGGGCATGATCGAAACCCTGGGCGGCCCGGTCATCGCGGCGATCCTGTTCCTGATGCCGATGTACGCCATCCGCAAAGTCCCGGCCATGGCCCGCTACCGCGGCCAGGCGTCGAATGTGTTTGTGGTATTGGTGGGGTTGGTGGCGATTACCGCGCTGGTCTATTCCCTCATGGCCTGATCGGATCCTGTGGGAGCGCGATAGCGGTAGTTCGGTTTGCATCGAAATGTCAGGCATAAAAAAACGCCGCCCCTCGCAAGAGGGGCGGCGTTTTTAGTCGAGCGTTAAAGCCTTAGGCTTGAACGACCGGGATGTTGGCGTTTGCAGCCGCTTCACGGAACTCGGCGATCTGGTCGAAGCTCAGGTAGCGGTACACGTCCGCTGCCATGCTGTCGATTTTGCCGGCGTATTCCATGTATTCCTCGACGGTCGGCAGGCGACCCAGGATCGAAGCCACGGACGCCAGCTCGGCCGAAGCCAGGTAGACGTTCGCGCCGTCGCCTAGACGGTTCGGGAAGTTACGGGTCGAAGTCGACACCACGGTGGCGTTCGGTTCTACACGTGCCTGGTTACCCATGCACAGCGAGCAGCCAGGCATTTCCATGCGTGCGCCGGCCTTGCCGTAGATGCCGTAGTAGCCTTCTTCGGTCAGCTGGTGAGCGTCCATTTTGGTCGGCGGCGACAGCCACAGACGGGTTGGCAGCTGACCCTTGACCTGATCCAGCAGCTTACCGGCAGCGCGGAAGTGACCGATGTTGGTCATGCACGAACCGATGAACACTTCGTCGATCTTCTCGCCAGCAACACTGGACAACAGACGGGCGTCGTCCGGGTCGTTCGGCGCGCAGAGCACCGGCTCCTTGATGTCGGCCAGGTCGATTTCGATGACTTCAGCGTATTCGGCGTCAGCATCGGCGACCATCAACTCAGGGTTGGCGATCCAGGCTTCCATCGCTTGAGCGCGACGTTCCAGGGTACGCACATCGCCGTAGCCTTCACCGATCATCCAGCGCAGCAGGGTGATGTTCGATTGCAGGTATTCGGTAATCGACTCTTTCGACAGCTTGATGGTGCAACCGGCGGCCGAACGTTCGGCAGAGGCGTCGGACAGCTCGAAAGCCTGTTCGATGCTCAGGTTGTCCAGGCCTTCGATTTCCAGAATTCGGCCGGAGAAGGCGTTCTTCTTGCCTTTCTTCTCGACGGTCAGCAGGCCAGCCTGAATCGCGAAGTAAGGAATGGCATGAACCAGGTCACGCAGGGTGACGCCCGGTTGCATCTTGCCTTTGAAGCGCACCAGGATCGATTCCGGCATGTCCAGCGGCATAACGCCGGTGGCAGCGGCGAAGGCGACCAGGCCGGAGCCGGCCGGGAACGAAATGCCCATCGGGAAACGGGTGTGGGAGTCACCACCGGTGCCGACGGTGTCCGGCAGCAGCATGCGGTTCAGCCAGCTGTGGATGATGCCGTCGCCTGGACGCAGGGATACGCCGCCACGGGTCATGATGAAATCAGGCAGGGTGTGGTGGGTGGTCACGTCGATCGGCTTTGGATAAGCCGCGGTGTGGCAGAACGATTGCATCACCAGATCGGCCGAGAAGCCCAGGCACGCCAGGTCTTTCAGTTCGTCACGGGTCATCGGGCCAGTGGTGTCCTGGGAGCCGACGGTGGTCATCTTCGGTTCGCAGTAGGTGCCTGGACGCACACCGGCTACGCCGCATGCCTTGCCGACCATTTTCTGCGCCAGGGTGAAACCCTTGGTGCTTTCAATCGGGGCATCGGGTTTTTTGAACAGGTCGAACGCTGGCAGACCCAGTTCGGCGCGAGCCTTCTCGGTCAGGCCACGGCCGATGATCAGCGGGATACGGCCGCCGGCACGTACTTCGTCCAACAGGACCGGGGTCTTCATTTCGAAGGTGGTCAGGACTTCATCAGTACCGTGCTTGCAGACTTTGCCAGCATGCGGGTACAGGTCGATCACGTCGCCCATGTGCATGTTGGACACATCGAATTCGATCGGCAGGGCGCCGGCGTCTTCCATGGTGTTGTAGAAAATCGGTGCGATCTTGCTGCCGAAGCAGAAACCACCGGCGCGCTTGTTCGGGACGTAAGGAACGTCGTCGCCGAAGAACCACAGCACCGAGTTGGTGGCCGATTTACGCGACGAACCGGTACCGACCACGTCACCGACGTAGGCGATCGGGAAGCCTTGGCCACGCATCTCTTCGATCTGCTTCATCGGGCCGGTCTTGCCTTGTTCATCAGGCACGATGCCGTCGCGAGCCATTTTCAGCATGGCCAGGGCGTGCAGCGGGATGTCCGGGCGGGACCAGGCATCAGGGGCAGGGGACAGGTCGTCGGTGTTGGTTTCGCCGGTGACCTTGAACACCCGCAGGCTGATCTTGTCGGCCAGCACTGGGCGGTTCTTGAACCACTCGCCATCGGCCCACGATTGCAGCACAGCCTTGGCGTGAACGTTGCCGTTCTTGGCTTTTTCAGCCACGTCGTGGAAGGCATCGAACATCAGGAGGGTGTGCTTGAGCTCTTTGGCCGCTACAGGCGCCAATTCGGCGTCGTCCAGCAGATCCACCAGGGTCACGATGTTGTAGCCGCCCTGCATGGTGCCGAGCAGTTCAACGGCGCGCTTCTTGTCCAGCAGAGGGGATTGGGCTTCGCCCTTGGCCAGGGCGGAGAGGAAGCCGGCCTTGACGTAGGCAGCTTCGTCGACTCCAGGCGGAATGCGATTGGTGATCAGGTCAACGAGGAAAGCTTCTTCGCCAGCCGGAGGATTCTTCAGCAGCTCGATCAGGCCTGCGGTTTGTTCGGCGTTAAGCGGCTGGGGAACGATACCCAGTGCTGCACGCTCTTCGATATGTTTGCGGTAGGCTTCAAGCACAGTTATTACCCTCATCAGTGGTCCCAAATGGGTGTCCGGGACGCTCATCCAGAAACCCACGGTACTCATGCGCGTTGGGGGCTTTTTGAGCCACCACGCCAGAGTTTTCGGGGTTCCTCACAGAAGCTGCTTTCAAAGTTTTACGCCTGCAGAACGGGGAGCTGATGAGGGTTGGCGTTGGGCTTTCCCCGCTGGAAAGACCCTTCGCCAACACCGCTCTGAAGGAACGACTGTGCTCGTGACGCTTTGAAAACAGCTTCTAACGGACATTGGCGCCTTAAAAGGCTGGCTGATTCTACGGCAAAAAAAAATTAAAGGTAAGTTGGGCTCTCAAGTTTGAGGGGTGATCAATCTTAGACAAAGGGCTAACATGCCGGCCTGTTCTGCTTTTGCGTGTGCTTTTCCCTATGCCCAACCAGATCATCAAGACCCCCTGCGTCGGCCTTTGCTCCACTGTCTACGGTGACCTGGTGTGCCGTGGGTGCAAGCGGTTCCACCATGAAGTGATTCACTGGAACGGCTACAACGAGGACGAAAAACGGGCGGTGTGGATGCGCCTGGAGCAACTGCTGGCGCAGGTGATGGTGGCCAAACTGGAGGTTTTCGACCCTGGTTTGCTGCGTCAACAGCTGGAGTCGCGCAAAATCCGCTTCGTAGCGCACCAATCTGAATATTGCTGGGCCTATCAACTGATCGCCCGGGGCGCGCGGGTGATCAACAATCTGGAAGCCTACGGCATGGTGCTGCTGCCGGAGTTTCGCGACTGGGAGTTGCCGGACCTGCGCGACGCCATTGATCGGGAATTTTTCCTCCTGTCCGAAGCCCATTATCAGCGCTACATCGCGCCGGGGTTCCTGAAGGATGCGATGGGCGGCTGAGTAAAAAGATCGCAGCCTTCGGCAGCTCCTACAGGGATGGCGCGATCGTTGTAGAAGGCTGCGATCTTTTGATCTTCAACCCTTGACCGCCAACTCCACCAGATGGTCCTCAACCTCCTGCGGCTTGAGCACCAGCACATCGCTTTCCAGCGTATCGAGCACCGCTTCGGCGGTATTTCCGATCAACGCTCCAGATAACCCGGAACGCGCCACGGTACCGATCACGGTCACCGCCGCCTGCAGTTTGCGCGCCATGAACGGGATCAGCACATCTGCGGGGCCCTCTTCGATGTGCAGGCGTTGGTCATCGATGTCGAATTCTGCTTGAAACGCCTGGCATTGTTCGCGGTAACGGGCCTCGATGGTTTCCTTGAGCTGGAACGTCGGGTCGGCAGACGAGAGCATCGGCGTGGGGTGGGCGCTGATCACATGCAGGTGCGCCTTGGCCAGGCTGGCAATGTCATAGCCGTGATCGATGATGGTGGTGTGCAGGTGGCGGTGTGAACCGTCAGTATTGCCGACGTCGACGGCGGCCAGAATCACCTTGTCTTTCCAGGAGCCAGCGGTTTTCACCAGCAGCACCGGGGTCGGGCAATGGCGCAGCAGTTTCCAGTCTGCCGGGGTCAGCAGGGCTTTTTTGAGCAGACTGTCGGGGAAATGCTGCTTGATCACCAGGCCGCAACCTTCAGCCTGCTGCACCTCAATGATGGTTTCGTAGAGGCTTTCGTTCCAGGCCTGTTCGGTGGTCACGCTGTAGCCGTCCGCCAGCAGTGCGGCCTTCAGCACGCTGAGCATGCCGGCATGGTCATGCTTTTTGTCGCATACCAGCAGGTGCAGATGGGCCTGGGTCACACCGGCGATCAGTTTGGCGCGTTTGAGCGCCAGGCTTTCCGAATGTTCGGGTTCGATGACCACCAGAATGCTGCGAATGGCTTGCATGAGCGGTGTCTCCAGCAATGAAAAGGCATGGCGTTGCTCAACTATAGTTGCTGTGGGTGAGCCGTCGACTTGATGCATATCAACAGTGGTGTCTGGTGGTCTGGGGGCAGGCCGGTATAATCGGCGCCCTTCGCTCGACTACCTTTTTCCGTGAGCCCCATGATCCTTCCCGAAATTCATGAATTCCTTGGCTGCCGCACCCCTGATGGCTGGGTCCAGGCTGCGCTGGCCGATCAGGAAACGTTGCTGATCGACCACAAGAACTGCGAATTCAAGGCCGCCAGCACTGCCCTGAGCCTGATCGCCAAGTACCATTCCCACGTCGATCTGATCAACCTGATGTCCCGCCTGGCCCGGGAAGAGCTGGTGCATCACGAGCAGGTCATGCGCCTGATGAAAAAACGCAAGATCGGGTTACGCCAGCTCTCCGCCGGGCGTTACGCCTCGGGGCTGCGCAAAGTGGTACGCAGCCATGAGCCGGTAAAGCTGGTGGACACCCTGGTGGTTGGCGCTTTCATCGAAGCCCGCAGCTGCGAGCGTTTCGAGGCGTTGGTGCCGCATCTGGACGAAGAACTGGGCAAGTTCTATTTCGGCTTGCTCAAAAGCGAGGCGCGGCATTTCCAGGGTTACCTGAAACTGGCCTACCAGTACGGCGACGCCAAGGACATCGCCCAGGTGATCGACAAGGTGCGTGACGCCGAGCGGGAGCTGATCGAATCACCGGATGTGGAGTTTCGTTTTCACAGTGGTGTGCCCGCGGTATAGGGCGGCTTGTACTGACGCCTTCGCGAGCAGGCTCGCGATGAACGATTACACGGTCTAGCGGCTGGGCACCCGCCACAAATACCACGCCGCCACCGTTCGATGAGGGCTCCACGCCAGCCCAATATCAACCATCTGCTTGCGACTCGGTTGTTGTTCCAACCCCTTCAGTCGCCGATACCCTTCGCGTACCCCAAAGTCATCGGCCGGCAGAATGTCTGGCCGCTCCAGGCTGTAGATCAGCAGCATTTCCACGGTCCAGCGCCCGACGCCGCGCAGGGTGATCAAGCGCTCGATCAACGCTTCATCCTCCATGGCCAGCGCCGTGGCGTAATCCGGCACCACTGCGTCCAGAGCCGCTTGAGCGATGCCGTGAATGGTCGCGATCTTGCTGGCGGAAAATCCGCAACCGCGCATCTGCGCAAAGTCGGTCGCCAGAATCTGCTCAGGCCTGGGGAAGCTTTGCGCCGGGAACAGGGCCAGCAGCCGGCCGAGAATCGCATCACCCGCTCTGGCGTGCAGTTGCTGATAGGCAATGGCCCGCACCAGGGCTTGATAGGGATCGCGGGCTGGCTTGGGTTGCAGCAGGCAGGGGCCGATCGCCTCGACATGACGTCGCCAGTCTTCGTCGAGGCTTGCCAGAAAGGTGCTCGCTTCGTGATAGGGCACAGGCATCGGGTGTTCGTTCTCCGGGCTGATCAAAATGCCAGGGGCAGTGACACCTGCACCGCGGCTTTTTCCAGCCGCAATAGAAACGCCTTGCGCGGCTGTCCGCCACCATAGCCGGTCAATGAACCGTCTGCTCCGATCACCCGATGGCAAGGAATGACGATAGCCAGGCGATTCTGCCCATTGGCCAGCCCTACGGCGCGGCTGGCGCCGGGGCTGCCAAGTGCAGTGGCGATGCCACCGTAGCTGCGGGTTTCGCCGTAAGGGATTTTTTGCAACTCGGCCCACACCTGAAC
The DNA here is from genome assembly GCF_059695895.1 of Pseudomonas sp. LBUM1664. Lineage (NCBI taxonomy): Bacteria > Pseudomonadati > Pseudomonadota > Gammaproteobacteria > Pseudomonadales > Pseudomonadaceae > Pseudomonas > Pseudomonas sp. LBUM1664. The sequence goes on from NZ_CP166791.1 coordinate 2,719,633, forward strand.
GGCAAAGGCACTGCCGGGCATGTGTAGCGGGACGCTGAACGTGTTGAGTTTTGCGGCGAAGTAGTCGGCCAGTTCGGTTTCGATCTGCTGCAAGTGAGGGTTGTGCCCTGGCGCGACGGTGTAGCCGTAGCGCTGCTGTAACTCCTCGATTTCCCGGGTCAGGGCCGGGCGGTCGAGGAACTCCAGGAGTACCAGGCCGCGCCGTTCGGCCATAGCCAGCATCGGCCCCAACGGCGTGGTCAGGCGGGTGAACAGCAAGGGTTCGCTGAGGGCGGCGCGGCCTGGCGTGATGTGGAAGGACTTCACGAAGGCGTCACGAAACCCGCTCAGGGACTCGTAGCCTGAATCGAAAGCCGCATTGTCGATGGAGGTGCCTTCTTTGATCCCTCCCAGGGCGATGCCCAGGCGTCGGGTGCGCAGGTACGCGTGAAAGGTCATGCCGAAATGCTGCTTGAACCAGCGCCGCAGTTTCAGCGGTTCGATGCCTTGTTCCAGCAGCAGGGCGTCGGTCCAGCGTAGGTCGGGTTCGGCTTCCACGGCTTTGAGCAGGGCCTGGATCCAGTCCGGTGCGATGGCCGCGGCGTCCAGCGGCTTGCAGCGCAGACAGGCCCGATAGCCGGCCGACAGGGCTTCGTCCGCGTGGGCAAAGAATTCCACGTTCTGCGGTTTAGGTTTGCGCGCCGTGCAACTGGGGCGACAGAAAATGCCGGTGGTCTTGACCGCGGTGAAGAACACCCCCTCGTAGGCGGTGTCTCGTTCGAGCATGGCGCGGACCATCTCGGCATGGGGCGGGAGTAGCGAGTCTTGTAGGTTCATGGGGCTGAGCATAGAACCGCGCCTGGGACGGCTCCACCGAAAAATCGACAATGAATTTTTTTCAATCGTTGGCCAGACGGGATCGAACAAAAATTGAACTCTTGAGTCTTAACGGTTCACCGTTGATTTGTCTTTTGGAGACATCATGTCCAAGCATAAAAAATCCTTTATCGCCGTTGCTGTCTGCGCGTTGGTGCTCGGCGCTTCTGCCCTGTTGCCCGCCGACCTGTCGCCCATAGGCGCAAGCTATGCCGCAGACGGTGACAATGGTGGTGGTAACGGAGGTGGCAAGGTCAACGGCAAGCCCGGCGATTCCAGCGGTCAGGGCGCTGGCCCGAGCAGCGATCACACCGGCACTGCCACGCGCAAGCGCGATCATGGTGTGAGCGGCAAGCAAACCGGTACCACGCGCACCGATCGTGCCAGTAAGGGCCAAGGTTCGGGCACTGCCAATAGCCGCGGCACCCGCGGCGTGACCAAGTCGTCCGCAGTCTCCCCCGCCAAGCCTGGTACCCACAAGACCAAGGAGCAGACCAACACGACCCGCCCTTCGACCCAGAACGACCGTTGATGGTCTGAACAAGCCGCGACGCCTGATCAGGCGTCGCGGCTTTTTTGTGGAAGCAAGGTTGGCCGGCGGTGAGGCGAGCACGTTTTTTGCGCCACTGCGGCGGCTGTGTCGTGGGAAAGCTTGGCGCCTACGGGGAGCTCTCGGCACAAAAACGAAGTGCTCAGTACCTCCAGAACACCGGTGTAAACAGCACCAGGACAGTCAGAATCTCCAGCCGCCCCAGCAACATGCCAATGGTCAGCAGCCATTTGGCCGAATCCGGCAAGGTCGAGAAATTACCGGCCGGCCCGATAATTGTGCCCAGTCCTGGCCCCACGTTGCACACGGCCGTGGCCGCGCCGGTCAAGGCCGTCGTCCAATCCAGGCCGATCAGCGCCAGTCCCAGGGCGATACCGCCGATAGTGACGGTGAAGAAAAACGAAAACGTCAGCAGTGAGCGGACGATCTCTTCGTCAATGGGGCGATGGTTATATTTTTTCTGGATGACTGCCCGGGGATGGATCAGTTGTTTCAAGCTGCCCATCAGCAAGGCACCCGCCACTTGGAAACGGAAGATTTTCAGTCCGCCGGCCGTCGACCCCGAGCAGCCGCCGACAAACGTCAGGTAGAAGAACAGCAGCAGGGCAAAGCTGCCCCACAGTGTGTAATCACCCAGCGCCACGCCAGTGGTGGTGACCACCGAGGTTACGTTGACAGCCACGATACGCACCGAGTCCCACCAGGTGTAATCGCTGTTAAGGCTCAACCAGGTGCCCACCACAAGCCAGGTGATGACCAGGAAGCCGATGAAACCCCTGACTTGTTGATCCTTTAACAACGCCCGCTTTTTGCCGCGCAATGTGGCTACATACAAAGTGAAGGGCAGTGCGCCAGCCATCATGATGATTACTGATACCCAGTGGATGGCCGGTTGAGACCAGTGCCCCAGGGACGCATCCGAGGTGGAAAAGCCGCCAGTAGATATCAGGGACATCGCATGGTTGATTGCTTCGAAGGGTGTCATGCCGGCCAGCCACAGGGCCAGCGTGGCGAGGGCGGTCAGCCCTACGTAGATCCACAGAATGTAGTTCGCCGCGACGTGGGAGCGCGGTGTGACTTTCTCCGACCAGTCGGATGACTCGGTCTGGAACAGCCGCATGCCGCCGACCCGCAACAGCGGCAGGATCGCCACCGCCATGCCGATAAAGCCGATCCCGCCGAGCCAGTGCAGCATCGAGCGCCAGATCAAAAGACCTGGGGACGCGCTGTCCAGCCCGGTCAGAATGGTCGAGCCGGTGGTGGTGATGCCGGACATCGTTTCAAAAAACGCATCGGTGTAGGTGATGTGCTGGATAAACACCATCGGCAGGGCGGCAAATGTGCAAACGATGACCCAACTGGCGGTGGTCAGCAGATACATGTCTCGCGGGCGCATCTGTGTGTGTTCTGGCCGACCGCGCGCCACCAACGCGATGCCACAGACGAAGGTGATCAGACTTGACCATAAAAACGCCGACAGGTCATCGCTTCGCTCATACAGCATTAGCGTGAAAAGTGGGATCGCCATGCTGACGGCCAGGGTGACCAGGAAAATACCGAGGATGAATCCGATAAAGCGCACTACCGCAAGGGACATAAAACACGCCTGAATAAATGAGCCGCACAGTATTAATTTCGTTGGCCGGATGCAACGTAAAATTTACGTAAAAACTCCTAAGCAGCACCGCTCCGGCTCGGTGGTGATTCGCGGACATCATTGGGCAGTTTTGTTCAATACCCCCAGCCGCGAGCCATTTACCCTGATCGCCACTTCACAGGCACGAAGAAGGTATGCGATGAGTCTGATTTTTTCCATGGCGGCGTTTGCTTTGGTCGCCTCCATCACGCCGGGGCCGGTCAACATTGTGGCGCTCAGTTCCGGGGCCCGGTACGGATTTCGCGCGACCTTGCGTCATGTGGCCGGCGCGACCCTGGGTTTTGTATTGCTGCTGGTGCTGATGGGGCTGGGGTTGCACGAAGTGCTGCAACGCTGGCCGGGGCTCACTCGGGTGGTGCAACTGGGGGGCGTGGCGTTTCTGTTGTTCATGGCCTGGAAACTGGCGATGGACGACGGGCATTTGGGCGGCGAAGAAGAGGGGCGGGCACCCACGATGGTCTACGGTGCACTGATGCAATGGCTCAACCCCAAAGCCTGGCTGGCCTGCGTGGCGGGGATGGGGGCGTTCGTGGCCGACGGAGAGGCGCGGTTGGTGTGGCAGTTTGCAGCCATCTACTTGGTGATCTGTTACGTCTCGGTGGGTTGCTGGGCTTATGCCGGCAGTTTCTTGCGCACCTGGCTGGGCAATCCGGCGACCATGCGCCTGTTCAACCGGGCGATGGCTCTGTTGCTGGTGGCAAGCGCCGTGTATTTGCTATTGCCTTGAATCAAATCCGTTGTTGTGGCCAGAGTGTCAGTATCAGCCGCGATACTGGCCGGGCGTCGCCGCCAGGTGTTGCTTGAAGGCTCGCTGAAAATGCGCCTGGTCGGCAAATCCGCTGTCCAGCGCTACATTGGCGATCAGCTTGCCTTCGCGCAATTGACGGCGGGCGAACTGGATCCGACGGTTGACCAGGAAAGCATGGGGCGTCATTCCGTAATGGCGCTTGAACGCTCGGGTCAGGTAGGACGGCGAGAGTTGCGCGGCGGCGCAGATATCTTCGAGTTTCAACGCTTCGGTGCAATGGTCATGGATGAACTGGGCCGCCCGCATCAGCCCCGGATGGCTGCCCCGGTCTGGGCGACCGACCGGGTTGAGCCGCTGTTGCAAATCGGTGAAAAACGCTTCGACGGCGGTGTGCTTGCAGTGAGTGTCGATCCGCTCATTCACCAGGTGCTTATACAACGCTTGCAGCGTGCAAAACAGTTCGACGTCGCGGCTGTGGGTGGTGGCAAAACCCTGGAAATCCAAGGTTTCGTCAAAGCCGATACGGCGTTGCAAGTCTCTTAACCACTGAGTATCGACGTACAGCATCAGATACGACCATGGCTGATCGTCGATCGGGTTGCACGCATGAACGTCGCCGGGGTTCATCAGCACCACGGTGCCGCTTTCTACCTGGACACTCGACTGTTCGTGGAGGTAGGTGCTACGCCCGGCGGTGATCGCCCCGATGGAAAAGTGGTCGTGGGAATGGCGCGAATAGCAGGTCTTGCGCCCGTCGACGATGGCCCGGGCTTCGATGAAGGGCAACGCCGCGTCGCGCCAGAAGCGTGGGGCGTCGTCATGGGGAGCGAGCTTCATCGGTCAGCGTCCTCTTCTTGAACCTGAGTCGCAGTGTATTAGCCCTTGCCGGCAAATGCCCGTTCGATTTGGCCGTTTAGTTCCCTGAGCGGTTGAAGGGGAGTGGGCCTAGGCTAGACTTCAGGAAGTCCCGCCAATGGAGTTTCCGATGCAAGCGCCAGATAAATCGGACAACGAAGCCATGCGCCTTAAAAATCTGCACGCGCTCAAACTGCTCGACACCGCCCCCGAGGAGCGTTTTGACCGCTTGACCCGTCTTGCCCGGCGTCTGTTCGATGTGCCCATCGCGCTGGTCTCCCTGGTGGACGCCAACCGACAGTGGTTCAAATCCAGTGCTGGCCTGGACGCCAGCGAAACCTCGCGGGAGATTTCCTTCTGCGGGCACGCCATTTTGCAGGACCAGATCATGGAGATCTGCGACGCGGAACAGGACGAGAGGTTTCGCGACAATCCGTTGGTCACGGATGAACCCTGCATTCGTTTCTACGCAGGGTATCCCCTGGACCTGGGCGACGGTAGCAAGCTTGGCACGTTGTGCCTGCTCGATACTCGACCGCGCAAGCTCAATGACGAGGAACGCGAGCTGCTGCGCGATCTTGCCCACATGGCCGAGCAGGAATTGATCGCCGTGCAGATGGCGAGCATGGACGAACTGACACTGTTGTCCAATCGGCGCGGCTTCAAGGCGCTGGCTCAGCATGCAGTAAACGTTTGCGACCGCCTGTTGCGTCCGGCGACACTGCTGTTCTTCGATCTCAACGATTTCAAATCCATCAACGACCGCTTCGGGCATGCCGAGGGCGATAATGCGCTGAAGACCTTCGCCGATGTGCTGCGCATCGCCTTTCGCGAAAGTGATGTGATCGGCCGGTTGGGCGGTGATGAGTTCGTGGCGCTGCTCACCGGCTCTTCCCATGTCGAGACCACGGCGATCATGGCGCGACTCAAGGAAATCCTTGATGAGCGTAATGCGATGCTGCGGCGTGGCTATGACATCCGCTTCAGCGTGGGCCAGATTGAATACGACCCGCAGCACCATCAGTCGATCGACAGCCTGCTGGCCGACGCGGATGCAGCCATGTACGCCCAGAAGCAGGCGCCACGCGGCTAACGGCGGCACATTGACCCACCGCAATCGCGAGCAAGCTCACTCCCACAGGGTATTGCGGTGTAATCGAACAATCGGCAATAAAAAACGCCGCTTGCCCTTTCCAGGACAAGCGGCGTTTTTACCCATGGGCGCGGGGATGAAAGATTACTCTTCGATGTTGCCCATGGCGGTGGTGTTGAAGCCGCCGTCCACGTACATGATTTCACCGCTGATGCCGGAAGCCAGGTCCGAGCACAAGAACGCGCCGGCGTTGCCGACTTCGTCGATGGTGACGTTACGACGCAGCGGGGTTTGCGCTTCGTTGGCGGCCAGCATTTTGCGGAAGTTCTTGATGCCGGAAGCGGCGAGGGTGCGGATCGGGCCGGCCGATACAGCGTTGACGCGGGTGCCATCCGGGCCCAGGGAACCGGCCAGGTAACGCACACCGGCTTCCAGGGAAGCCTTGGCCATGCCCATGACGTTGTAGTTCGGCATGGTGCGCTCGGCACCCAGGTACGACAGGGTCAGCAGGCTGCCGTTGCGGCCTTTCATCATTTCGCGACCGGCCTTGGCCAGGGCCACGAAGCTGTAGGCACTGATGTCGTGGGCAATGCGGAAACCTTCACGGGTGGTGGCTTCGGTGAAGTCGCCGTCCAGTTGGTCACCCGGGGCGAAGCCAACGGAATGCACGATGCAGTCCAGGCCGTCCCACTTCTTGCTCAGCTCTTCGAAGACCTTGGCGATTTCTTCATCGCTGGCCACGTCGCACGGGAAGCACAGCTCAGGGTTCGAACCCCAGCCTTGTGCGAACTCTTCGACACGACCCTTGAGTTTGTCGTTCTGATAAGTGAAGGCAAGCTCAGCGCCCTCGCGATGCATGGCGGCGGCGATGCCGGATGCGATGGACAGCTTGCTGGCGACACCGACGATCAGAACGCGCTTACCGGCGAGAAAACCCATGTGTTGCTCCTCTTTCAGGTTATTCGGCAGTTGTTGGGGCCAGGAAAGCGGCCTCCAGCAACTGCTGTGTATAGGGGTGTTGCGGCGCGGCGAATATGCTGCGGGCATCACCTTGTTCGACCACTTGGCCATGCTTGACCACCATCAACTGGTGGCTCAGCGCTTTGACGACAGCCAGATCATGGCTGATAAACAGGTACGTCAGGTTGTACTTGGTTTGCAAAGACCGCAACAGCTCCACCACTTGGCGTTGCACGGTACGGTCCAGGGCCGACGTCGGTTCATCCAGCAGAATCAACGCCGGCTTGAGCACCAGGGCCCGGGCAATGGCGATACGCTGCCGTTGCCCTCCGGAAAATTCATGGGGGTAGCGGTTCCGGGTTTCCGGATCCAGGCCTACCTCCTTCAATGCCGCAATTATCGCTTGTTCCTGCTCGGCTTCGGTGCCGATCTTGTGGATCCGCAAGCCTTCGCCGACGATTTGGCTCACACACATCCGCGGGCTCAGGCTGCCGAACGGGTCCTGAAACACCACTTGCATCTCCCGGCGTAGCGGCCGGACCTGCTGTTGCGTCAGGCGGTCGAGCTGCTTGCCTTCGAACCGGATCCCGCCCTGGCTGCCGATCAACCGCAAGATCGCCAGCCCCAGGGTGGACTTGCCGGAGCCGCTTTCGCCGACGATGCCCAGGGTCTGTCCCTGGGGCAGGCTGAAGTGGATACCGTCCACGGCCTTGATGTAGTCCACCGTGCGTTTGAGCAGGCCTTTCTTGATCGGGAACCAGACTTTCAGGTCCTCGACCTGCAACAGTGGCGGGCCGACAACATTGGTCGCCGGGTTGCCACTGGGCTCGGCGGCCAGCAGTTCCCGAGTGTACGGATGCTGCGGCGCGCGGAACAACTCTTCGCACGATGCCTGTTCGACGATGCAACCGCGCTGCATGACACATACGCGATGAGCAATTCTTCGTACCAAGTTCAAATCGTGGCTGATCAGCAGCAATGCCATGCCCAATCGCGACTGTAATTCCTTGAGCAATTCAAGGATTTTCAGCTGGACGGTGACGTCCAGTGCCGTGGTCGGCTCGTCGGCGATCAGCAGTTCCGGCTCGTTGGCCAGGGCCATGGCGATCATCACCCGTTGGCGCTGGCCGCCGGACAACTCATGGGGCAGGGCCTTGAGGCGCTTGTGCGGTTCGGGGATGCCGACCAGCTCCAGCAGTTCAAGGGTCCGGCGAGTCGCGACTTTGCCGCTCAGGCCCTTGTGAATGCCGAGCACTTCATTGATCTGCTTCTCAATGGAGTGCAGCGGGTTGAGGGACGTCATCGGCTCCTGAAAGATCATCGCAATCCGGTTGCCACGGATATGGCGGATGGTTTTTTCTTTCAGCCCCAGCAAATCCTGCCCAGCGTACTGGATGGTCCCGGTTGGATGATGGGCCAGCGGGTAGGGCAGCAAACGCAGGATCGAATGGGCCGTTACCGATTTTCCTGAGCCGCTTTCACCTACCAGGGCCAGGGTTTCGCCGCGCTTGATATCAAAGCTGACGCCCTCGACCACCCGCTGGCGGCGTTCGCCGACAATGAACTCCACCGCCAGGTCGCGTACTTCGATCAGATTGTCCTGGTTCATTTCACTTCCTCGGATCGAAGGCATCGCGAGCGGACTCGCCGATGAACACCAACAGGCTCAGCATCAGCGCCAGCACGGCAAACGCGCTGATACCCAACCAGGGTGCCTGGAGGTTGGATTTGCCCTGGGCCACCAGTTCGCCCAGGGACGGCGAGCCCGCAGGCAAGCCAAAACCCAGGAAATCCAGGGCGGTGAGGGTGCCGATGGCACCGGTGAGGATGAACGGCATGAATGTCATGGTCGAAACCATGGCGTTGGGCAGGATGTGGCGGAACATGATCGCGCCGTTCTGCATGCCCAACGCCCGCGCGGCGCGCACGTATTCCAGGTTGCGCCCGCGCAGGAACTCGGCGCGGACCACGTCCACCAGGCTCATCCAGGAGAACAGCAGCATGATGCCCAGCAGCCACCAGAAGTTCGGCTGGACGAAGCTGGCCAGAATAATCAGCAGGTAAAGCACTGGCAGCCCGGACCAGATCTCCAGGAAACGCTGGCCGGCCAGGTCCACCCAGCCGCCATAAAAGCCCTGCAGGGCGCCGGCGACCACACCGATGATCGAACTGAGCACCGTCAGCGTCAGGGCGAACAGCACCGATATCCGGAAGCCGTAGATCACCCGCGCCAACACATCACGGCCCTGATCGTCGGTGCCCAGCCAGTTCATCGAGGACGGTGGTGCCGGGGCCGGGACCTTCAGGTCGTAGTTGATGCTCTGGTAACCGAATGGAATCGGTGCCCACAGCACCCACGCGTCCTTGGCGGCCAGCAGTTCACGGATGTACGGGCTCTTGTAGTTAGCTTCCAGCGGGAATTCGCCGCCGAAAGTGGTTTCCGGGTAGCGCTTGAGGGCCGGGAAGTACCAGCCATCGTCGTAATGCACCACCAGCGGCTTGTCGTTGGCGATCAACTCGGCGCCGAGGCTCAGCCCGAACAGGATCAGAAACAGCCACAGCGACCACCAGCCACGCTTGTTGGCCTTGAACAGTTCGAAGCGGCGGCGATTGAGAGGGGACAGGTTCATCTCAATGCTCCCGGCTTTCGAAGTCGATACGCGGATCGACAAGGGTGTAGGTCAGGTCGCCGATCAGTTTCACCACCAGCCCCAGCAGGGTGAAGATAAACAGGGTGCCGAAGACCACCGGGTAGTCACGGTTGATGGCCGCTTCGAAGCTCATCAACCCGAGGCCGTCGAGGGAGAAAATCACTTCCACCAGCAAGGAGCCGGTGAAGAAAATCCCGATGAACGCCGAAGGGAAACCGGCGATCACCAGCAGCATGGCGTTGCGGAACACGTGGCCATAGAGTACCCGACGGCGAGTCAGGCCCTTGGCCTTGGCGGTGACCACGTATTGCTTGTTGATTTCGTCGAGGAAGCTGTTCTTGGTCAGCAGGGTCATGGTGGCGAAGTTACCGATCACCAGTGCGGTCACGGGCAAGGCCAGGTGCCAGAAATAGTCGAGGATCTTGCCGCCCAGGGTCAGTTGGTCGAAGTTGTTGGACGTCAGTCCCCGTAACGGGAACCAGTCGAAATAGCTGCCGCCGGCAAAGACCACGATCAGCAGAATGGCGAAAAGAAACGACGGGATCGCATAACCGACGATGATTGCCGAACTGGTCCACACGTCGAAATGGCTACCGTGCCGCGTGGCCTTGGCGATCCCCAATGGGATCGACACCAGGTACATGATCAGCGTGCTCCACAACCCGAGGGAGATGGACACCGGCATTTTTTCTTTGATCAGGTCGATGACTTTGGCGTCGCGAAAGAAGCTGTCGCCGAAGTCCAGGTGGGCGTAGTTCTTGATCATGATCCACAGGCGTTCGGGGGCCGATTTGTCGAAGCCGTACATGCGCTCGATTTCCTTGACCAGTCCCGGGTCCAGGCCCTGGGCGCCGCGGTAGGAGGAACCGGCCACCGACACCTCGGCGCCGCCGCCGGCAATGCGGCTGGTGGCGCCTTCGAAGCCTTCGAGCTTGGCGATCATCTGCTCCACCGGCCCGCCGGGCGCGGCCTGGATGATGAGGAAGTTGATCAACAGGATGCCGAACAGGGTCGGGATGATCAGCAACAGCCGCCTAAAGATATAAGCCAGCATCGGGTTACTCCACGCTCGCAGGGGCGGTGTTGATGTGTTGTTCCATGGCTTGTTTTTCGACCTCGACGGCAGGCTTGGTGTCTGGCTTGACCCACCAGGTGGTGGTGCCGATGTCATAGGTCGGCGTTACTTTAGGATGGCCGATGTGGTTCCAGTAGGCCACGCGCCAGGTCTTGATGTGCCAGTTGGGGATCACGTAGTAGCCCCATTGCAGCACCCGATCCAGCGCCCGGGCGTGGGCCACCAGGCTCTTGCGCGAATCGGCGTTGATCAGTTGCTCCACCAGTTGGTCGACGGCCGGGTCCTTCAGGCCCATGGTGTTGCGGCTGCCGGGCTTGTCGGCGGCGGCTGACATCCAGAACTCACGCTGTTCGTTACCCGGCGAGTTGGATTGCGGGAAGCTGCCCACCATTAGGTCGAAATCTCGGGAGCGCACGCGGTTGACGAACTGGGCGACGTCGACCCGGCGGATGATCAGGTCGATGCCCAGGTCGCTCAGGTTGCGCTTGAGCGGCAGCAGCACCCGCTCGAATTCGGTCTGGGCCAGCAAGAATTCCAGCACCACCGGTTTGCCCTGGGCATCGACCATTTTGTCGTCGACGATGCGCCAGCCGGCTTCTTGCAGCAATTGGTAGGCCTTGCGCTGCTGGTCGCGGATCATGCCGCTGCCGTCGCTCACCGAAGGCTGGAACGCTTCGGTGAATACCTGTTCGGGGATCTTGCCGCGCAAGGGCTCGAGAATTTTCAGCTCGTCTTCGCCGGGCAGGCCGGTGGCGGCCATTTCCGAGTTTTCGAAGTAGCTGCGGGTGCGGGCGTAGGCGCTGTTGAACAGTTGCTTGTTGGTCCACTCGAAGTCCAGCAGCAGGCTCAAGGCCTTGCGCACCCGCACGTCCTGGAAGATCGGGCGGCGCAGGTTGTAGACAAAGCCCTGCATGCCGGTGGGGTTGCCGTTGGGGATCTGTTCCTTGATCAGCCGGCCTTCGGTCACGGCCGGGACGTTGTAGGCGTTGGCCCAGTTCTTGGCGCTCATTTCCAGCCAGAAATCGAACTGCCCGGCTTTCAGCGCCTCGATCGCTACGGTGTTGTCGCGGTAGTAGTCGGTGGTCAGTACGTCGAAATTGTAAAAGCCGCGATTGACCGGCAGGTCCTTGCCCCAATAGTCCTTCACCCGCTCATAGCGGATCGAACGCCCGGCCTTCACTTCGGTCACCTTATAGGGGCCGCTGCCCAGGGGGATTTCCAGGTTGCCCTTGTTGAAGTCGCGATCGGCCCACCAATGCTTGGGCAATACCGGTAATTGGCCGAGGATCAGCGGTAATTCGCGGTTATTTGTATGCTTGAACTTGAACAGCACCTTGAGCGGGTCTTCGGCGATGACTTCGGCGACGTCGTTGTAATAGCCGCGGAACATCGGGGCGCCGTCCTTGGTCAGGGTCTGGAAGCTGAAGACCACGTCTTCGGCGCGCACTGGATGACCGTCGTTGAAGCGGGCTTCGGGGCGCAGGTAGAAGCGCACCCAGCCATTGTCCGGGGCCTTCTCGATTTTTTCGGCGATCAGGCCATATTCGGTGAAAGGTTCGTCCAGGCCTTGTTTGGCTAAGGTGTCGTAGATCAGGCCGATGTCATCGGCCGGCACGCCCTTGCTGATGAACGGGTTAAGGCTGTCGAAGCCGCCAAATCCGCCCTGGCGGAAAATCCCGCCCTTGGGGGCGTCGGGGTTCACGTAGTCGAAATGCTTGAAGTCGGCCGGGTATTTGGGCAGCTCGTTGTACAAGGTCAAGGCGTGCTGCGGGGCGGCACAGGCCAGTCCTGCGAATAACAGGCCGCTGGCCTGCAGGAGCAGGGCGCGCAAAGGCTTCATTGATCTTTCTCCGAAGATTTCAGCCACCACGCGCTCAGGCCCAGGGTGTAAGGCGGCGTGGTGACGAAGGCGAACCGGTTACGGTACGCCAGGCGATGATAATTGAGATACCAATTGGGAATGCAGTAATGCTGCCACAGCAGCACGCGGTCCAGGGCTTTGCCGGCGGCGACTTGTTCGTCCCGGGTTTGGGCGCCCAGCAGTGTTTCGAGCAGGTGATCGACCACGGGGTTGGCGATCCCGGCGTAGTTTTTACTGCCCTTGACCCCGACCTGGCTGGAGTGAAAGTACTGCCACTGCTCAAGGCCCGGGCTTAGGGTCTGGTTCAAGGTCAGCAGGATCATGTCGAAGTCGAACTGGTCCATGCGCTGTTTGTACTGGGCGCGGTCCACTGTGCGCAGCCGGGCCTGGATGCCGATGCTGGCGAGGTTTTCAACGTAGGGCTGCAGGATGCGCTCCAGGTTCGGGTTCACCAACAGGATCTCGAAGCTCAGAGGCTGGCTGTCGGCGTTCAGCAGGCGTTGGCCGTTGAGGGTCCATCCGGCTTCTTTCAATAATCCCAAAGCCTTGCGCAAGGTTTCCCGGGGAATGCCGCGACCGTCGGTCCGCGACAGGCCGAAAGGCTCTGTGAACAGTCGGGGCGGCAATTGTTCGCGGTACGGCTTGAGCAGCAGCCATTCGTGGCCCACTGGCAGGCCGCTGGCGGAGAATTCGCTGTTGGGGTAGTAACTGAGGGTGCGCTTGTAGGCGCCGCTGAACAGCGTGCGGTTGGTCCACTCAAAATCGAACATCAGCCCCAAGGCTTCGCGAACCTTGACCTCGGCAAGTGTGCTGCGCCGGGTGTTCATGAACAGGCCCTGGGTCTGGGTCGGGATCTGGTGGGGAATCTGCGCCTTGATCACATCGCCGCGGCTGACTGCTGGGAAGTCATAGCCGTTGGCCCAGTTCTTGGCCTGGTGTTCGATGTAGATGTCGAATTCACCGGCCTTGAAGGCTTCGAAGGCCACATCACTGTCGCGGTAGAACTCCACTTCCATCCGGTCGTAGTTGTATTTGCCACGATTGACCGGCAGGTCCTTGCCCCAGTAATCCTTGACCCTTTCGAACACCAGTTGGCGACCTGGTTGTACTTTGGTAATGCGGTAAGGGCCGCTGCCCAGGGGGGGCTCGAATGTGGTGGCCTTGAAGTCGCGATCTTTCCAGTAATGTTGGGGCAGCACCGGTAATTCACCCAGGCGCAGGATCAGCAGCGGGTTGCCCGCGCGCTTGAAGACAAAGCGGATTTTCAGCGGGTTGAGGATGTCGACCCGCAATACTTCCTGAAGGCTGGTGCGGTATTGCGGATGGCCATCCTTGAGCAGGGTTCTGTAGGAGAACGCCACGTCATAGGCAGTGATGGGCACACCGTCATGAAACCGGGCTTCGGGCCGCAGGTTGAACACCACCCAGCTGCGGTCTTCGCTGTACTCCACCGTCTGGGCGATCAGGCCGTAGCTCGACGTCGGCTCATCGCCGGATGGTGCGTACTGGCCGGTGCCGACCATCAGCGGTTCGTTCAGCTCGTTGATGCCGTATTGCAGGAAGTTTGGCGTGGAAACCGGGCTGCTGCCCTTGAATGTGTAGGGGTTTAGCGTATCGAAGGTGCCGAATGCCATGACTCGCAAGGTACCGCCCTTGGGCGCTTGCGGGTTGACCCAGTCGAAGTGGGTGAATCTGGCCGGGTACTTGAGCGTGCCGAACTGCGCATAGCCATGGCTTTCGCTGATGGCTGCGCTGGCGGGGAAGCTCAAGGCCAGGCTGATCAGGAGCAGGAGGAGGGGACGTATCAAGTCTGAGATCCGATCCAGGCGGCTTGGGCTTTATGGCCTGTACAGTAACAGCTTGTATCGGCAGGAAAAAGGCGGGGGCTTGTGGCGAGGGGATTTATCCCCGCTGGGGCGCGAAGCGGCCCTAAAACCTGACAACTCGGTGTATCAAATAGACCCAGGGGCTGCTTCGCAGCCCAGCGGGGATAAATCCCCTCGCCACAGGAGCCTCTTGTGATCAGTGCGGGGAGTAGACCGTCAGCATCTGCCCAGGCTTGAGTGCATTGCCCATCCGTGGATTCCAGCGCTTGAGGTGCTGCATTTCCACGTTGAAGCGTTTGGCCACTACGTACAGCGAGTCGCCCTGCTTGACCTTGTATTGAGTCTGCTTGGTTTTACTGCTCTTGCTGTTGGCCGCTACCACGCTGTTGAAGCGCTTGCCGGTGTCCTGCATCACCAGGGTCTGGCCAACCTTCAGTTTGTTGCCACTGAGCTTGTTCCAGCGCTGCAGGTCTTTGGTCTGTACGTTGTTGGCCTTGGCGATCTGGGCCAGGTTTTCACCGCGCTTGACGCGGTAGGTGCGCCTGGCGCCTTGCACTTCGTCGTCATCGGCGGTTTCAAAAACCGGTTTGAGCGAGCGCTGGCTGATCAGTTCATCCGGGCGCATGGTCGACAGGCTGGCGGTCAGCAGTTGGGCCTTGGACGTGGGGACCAGCAGGTGCTGCGGGCCGTCGATGGTGGTGCGTTGCTTGAAGGCCGGGTTGAGCTGGAACAACTCGTCTTCGTCGATGTTGGCCACCGCCGCGACCTTGGACAGGTCCATGCGCTGGTTGATTTCGACGACCTGGAAATAGGGTTCGTTGGCGATCGGGCTGAGGTTCACGCCATAGGCATCGGGGGAGAGCACGACCTGGGACAATGCCAGCAACTTGGGCACATAGGCCTGGGTTTCGCTGGGCAGCGGCAGGTTCCAGTAGTCGGTGGGCAGACCGAGCTTCTCGTTGCGCTCGATGGCACGGCTGACCGTGCCTTCACCGGCGTTGTACGCTGCCAGCGCCAGCAACCAGTCGCCGTTGAACATGTCGTGCAGGCGCGTCAGGTAATCCATGGCGGCCGTGGTGGATGCGGTGATGTCGCGACGCCCGTCATAGAAGCGGGTCTGGCGCAGGTTGAAGTAACGCCCCGTGGACGGGATGAATTGCCACAGCCCCACTGCGTTGGCCCGGGAATAGGCCATGGGGTTGTAGGCGCTTTCGATCACCGGCAGCAGCGCCAGCTCCAGCGGCATGTTGCGTTCTTCAAGGCGTTCGACGATGTAATGGATGTACAGGCTGCCGCGCTCACCGGCGTTTTCCAGGAAGGACGGGTTGCTGGCGAACCACAGGCGCTGTTGCTCGATGCGCGGGTTCACGCCGGCGGTTTCCTGCAGCTGGAAGCCTTGGCGCATGCGTTCCCAGACGTCCTGGGGTACTTGAGGGCTGGGTTTTTCAGCGAGCCAGTTAGGCTTCTGTTTGGCGCGAGCGGCGATATTCGGCGTGTGTGTCGCGTCGGTTTGCGGCACCTGGCTCGTGCTCTGGCAGCCCGCCAGGGTGGCGGACACAGCCACCGCAATGGCTTGAGCCAAGCGGGTCAATGTGTCTGACTGGACGGACCTACGTATAGATGACGACATTGGCTGGAAGTAAGTTCCGGGCAAAAATGTCGGCCGATTCTAGGAAGCGCACCCCAACAGGTCAACCATTCAGAATTTTTGTATTAATCGATAGGCGCCTTAGAACTTATCTTTCCAAGCCCTCAAGGCCGCAAAAACCTCACTCGGCGTCTCGTTACACTGGCCGTTCCGTTCGTCTGCTTTTTGTTTAACGGATGTTTCAGCGGTGCGTAGGAACGGATTGGTGAGCTTTTCCAGGGCCAGGGTCGAGGGCAGGGACATGACGCTGTTATTGCGTTGCTGGCTGACTTTTTCCAGACGGGCGGCAATGTCCGGATTGCCCGGTTCCACCGCAGCGGCGAATTTCAGGTTGCTGAGGGTGTATTCGTGGGTGCAGTAGACCAGCGTATCTTCCGGCAGGGCGGCGAGGCGGCTGAGGGAGTGGTGCATTTGCTCAGGTGTGCCTTCGAAGAGCCGGCCGCAACCGGCGGCAAACAGGGTGTCGCCGCAGAACAGCAGGCCATGGTGGTAGTAGGCGATATGCCCCAATGTGTGGCCGGGCACGGCGTAGACATCGAAGTCCAAGCCGAGCACGCTGATCTGGTCGTTGTCCTCAAGCGCTTGATCCCGTGCCGGGATGTTTTCGCTGGCCGGGCCATACACAGTGGCGTGGGTCGCGTTTTTCAGCGCCTGGACGCCGCCGACATGGTCATGGTGATGGTGAGTGATCAGGATG
Organism: Pseudomonas sp. LBUM1664; assembly: GCF_059695895.1. Classification (NCBI taxonomy): domain Bacteria; kingdom Pseudomonadati; phylum Pseudomonadota; class Gammaproteobacteria; order Pseudomonadales; family Pseudomonadaceae; genus Pseudomonas; species Pseudomonas sp. LBUM1664. The sequence continues at coordinate 2,736,109 of NZ_CP166791.1, forward strand.
TCGCTCAAGACCCAGCCCGGATGGGCGTCGAGCCAGGCCTGTACCGGCGCGGCGTCACCCGGGTCGACCACGGCGCAGCGCTGGGTTGAGTGATCCTGTAACAACCAGATGTAGTTATCGGTGAACGCGGGCAGGGCACTGATCTGTATCATCGCGGAATTCGCCAAGCGGAAAACAAAGGCGCATCTTAGAACTTCCTGACGCGTTGGAGAATGCAATGACCGATGAAGCGTTCGCTCAGGCTGATCCTGACTGGCTGGCGTTAATCAGCGCCGCCCGTGAATGGCTGTCCGGCCCTGTCGGGCAATTTTTGCTGGAGGAGGAGCGGCGCATGCTCGAAGACGAGCTGGGCCGGTTCTTCGGTGGTTATCTGGTGCACTACGGGCCGTCGGCGCAAACGCCGCCGTCGGCACCGCAGGTCCAGCGCAACGTACGCCTGGGCGCGCCATTGCCCGGGGTGGAGATTGTCTGCGAGGAGCAGGCCTGGCCGCTGAGCGAACATGCCGCCGACGTGGTGGTGATGCAGCACGGCCTGGATTTCTGCCTGTCCCCCCACGGTTTGCTGCGAGAAGCCGCCAGCAGCGTGCGCCCCGGCGGGCATCTGTTGATCATCGGCATCAACCCTTGGAGCAGTTGGGGGTTGCGTCGGGTGTTCGCCCATGACGCCTTGCGCCAGGCTCGCTGCATCTCGGCGTCGAGGGTTGGCGACTGGCTCAACCTGCTGGGCTTCGCGCTGGAGAAACGCCGCTTCGGGTGCTATCGTCCGCCGCTTGCGTCGCCCAAGTGGCAGGCCCGTCTGGCCGGCTGGGAGCGCAAGGCTGGTGACTGGCAGCTGTCGGGCGGCGGCTTCTATTTATTGGTAGCGCGCAAGATCGCGGTCGGGCTGCGCCCTGTGCGTCAGGCGCGACGTGAGCCGATGGGCAAGCTGATTCCCTTGCCGATGGCCAAGGTCAATCGTCGCCACATCGAACCGTAACCTTTTCTGATGGCCTGGCCGGTGTTTCGGCTTCGGGCGTTGTCGGCCCTGATCGGCAGGCCTTTGCATTTTTTTGGATAGATTGGCATGAGCGATAGCGTAGAACTCTTCACTGACGGCGCCTGCAAGGGCAATCCCGGCCCGGGCGGCTGGGGCGCGTTGCTGGTGTGCAAAGGCGTGGAGAAGGAACTCTGGGGCGGCGAAACCAATACCACCAACAATCGCATGGAGCTGATGGGCGCCATCCGCGGCCTGGAAGAACTCAAGCGGTCCTGCGATGTGCTGCTGGTGACTGACTCGCAGTACGTGATGAAAGGCATCAACGAGTGGATGGCCAACTGGAAGAAACGCGGCTGGAAGACGGCTGCGAAGGAACCCGTGAAAAACGCCGATCTCTGGAAGTTGCTGGATGAGCAGGTCAACCGCCACAACGTTACCTGGAAATGGGTGCGCGGCCACATCGGCCACCACGGTAACGAACGGGCCGACCAGTTGGCCAACCGTGGCGTGGATGAGGTGCGGGGCTTCAAGCAGGCTTGATTTGCCGAGGCGCTCTTGTGGCGAGCAAGCTGTGCTCCCACAGAGTTTGCTCCCGCACAATCCACTTTGCCTCCACAAGCCTGGCTCCCAGGTAAATCCTCTCGCCACAGGAGCGTGTTAACATCCGCGCTTTTGCAAGCATGCCCGTTGAGAGCTGAACACTGATGGCCAACAGATCTGTTGTACTGGATACCGAAACCACCGGCATGCCGGTGACCGATGGTCACCGGATTATCGAAATCGGCTGTGTCGAGCTGATCGGCCGGCGCCTGACCGGCCGCCATTTTCACGTTTACCTGCAACCGGACCGTGAAAGTGATGAGGGCGCCATCGGCGTTCACGGTATTACCAACGAGTTCCTGGTAGGCAAGCCGCGCTTCGCCGAAGTGGCCGATGAGTTCTTCGAATTCATCCAGGGCGCGCAGCTGATCATCCACAACGCGGCGTTCGACGTTGGTTTCATCAACAACGAATTCGCCCTGATGGGCCAGCATGAGCGGGCTGACATCACTCAGCACTGCACCATCCTCGATACCCTGATGATGGCCCGGGAACGGCACCCGGGGCAGCGCAACAGCCTCGATGCCTTGTGCAAACGCTACGGCGTCGACAACTCCGGCCGTGAACTGCACGGCGCCTTGCTCGACTCCGAGATTCTCGCCGACGTCTACCTGACCATGACTGGCGGCCAGACCAGCTTGTCCCTGGCCGGCAATGCCTCGGATGGCAACGGCACCGGCGAAGGCTCGGGCAACCAGGCTACGGAAATTCGTCGTTTGCCCGCTGACCGTCGGCCGTCCCGGATCATCCGCGCCAGCGAAAGCGACCTGGCCGAACATGCCGCGCGTCTGGAAGCTATCGCCAAGTCTGCGGGTGCTCCGGCACTGTGGGCGCAATTGGCTGAGTCGCAGGCCGCAGCGAACTGATGAAGTCCCTTGTGGGAGCGAGGCCGCTCCCACAAAGTCATCCATTGTTCATTTCTCGCCACAATCGCCAGTACCTTCTAACCTGAGGTAACGGCAGGCTATGGATCCCGTTTGATGTGTGAAGATTTGAGAGGCAAGGGCAATGGATGGCATCGCGCCGTTGGTTGTCTCAAGGAATGAGGACCTTCCCCAGTATGCAACCGGTCATGAACCCCAAGCACCCCGGTCTGTCGGTGCGCGTCGTCGATGACGGCTTCGCTGCCTACATCTGGGGCAGTGACTTCAGCTTCGAAGTCAGCGACTACGGTACCGCACAGATCGGCCGGCCCGTAAGCCAATGGCCGGTGACGCCCATTGTTCCCTATCGAAAGTGCTATGGCATCGATCCAGAGGAGTTCAGCAGTTTCCGCGATGCCCCGGACAGCGAGATCTTCATGGCCTATCTTGATGACCAGCCGGTAGGGCATCTGGTGGTCAGTACCAACTGGAACGGTTTTGCCCACATCGACGAACTGGCGGTGCACGCCCCGGCCCGTCGCCACGGGGTGGCCAAGGCGCTGCTTGACGTTGCTCAATTCTGGAGCCGCAAGAAAAAACTGCCGGGGATCATGCTGGAAACCCAGAACAACAATCTGGGAGCTTGCCGGCTCTATGAGCGTTGCGGTTACGTGCTCGGCGGTATCGATCACTTGCGCTATCGCGGTATTGACCGCGATACCGCCGAAGTGGCGCTGTTCTGGTACCGGTTGTTCGACGATCCGCTGGGCATGTCGATCAGTGGTTCAGCAACGCCTCGGCTTGTTCCGTAAGCAGTTCGAGCAGCGACTGGATGGCGGGCGAGGGGGGCGTGCCGTTCAGGCTCAGGGCGTAGAGGCAGATTGGAATGGCGGGTGATACCGGGCATACGTCCAGCCCGCCACCCTTGGCGCCTGAAGCGGTGAAGGGGTCGACAATGGCAAGGCCTTCGCCGGCCTCGACCATGGCGCGCATCATTTGATGGGTCTGGACGCGGATCTGGATCACCGGCGCCGGGCGTAGCGCCCCCAGTTTATGGTCGAACGCCGGGCTCAGCGGGTCGTGGCCGTCCAGGCCCACCAACGACTGCCCCGCCAGATCCTGAATCGAAATGTACTTTTGCCGCGGTTGCAGCCAGCCGTGGGGCGCCAGCAATTGCAGTTTGCCCTGGGCAATCATCTGGCAATGGATATCGGGGTGTTCAGGGTCGTTCAAGCTCAACCCCAGGTCGCTTTCGCGCAGCAGAAGACTGTGGACGATGTCGCGGGTCGGTTGGCTGAGCAGCGTGCACGGTGCATCCGGATGGCGTCGACGCAGGGCGGCGATGCTCTGGGGCAGTAACTGCTGGGCCAGCGGCGGGGTGCAGATGATGCGCAGGGGGGGCGCCTGATAGTGTTTCAGGCTGCTGGCCAGCCGCTGCACGGGTTCGAGGGTGTCGTATACGCGCGTGATGCCGTCGCGCAACTCCAGGGCTTCTCGAGTGGCCTGCAATCGCCCGCGAACACTGGCGAACAGCATAAAACCCAGTTGAGCCTCGGCATCACGCAGGATTGCCTCGACCTCAGCCACCGACAACTGCAGCCATTCGGCTGCCGTGCCGAGGTGGCCGGTTTGCAGCAGCGCCTGGATCACTTCGATGTGGCGTAAACGCATGCAAGAAGTCCATGTTCGGCGGGTGAGCCATTGAGTGGCTGAATCCTAACCCAAGTCCGGGCACGACTTCTGCTCATAACCGCAGGTTATGAAGCTATTTGTGTTTACGTTCGCGCTTTAGAACGACTCCGGACTGCACCAACTCAAACTCGTCTTTTTCTTCGCGTTTTTTGACACGATCACCGATGGCCAACTTATAGGTAGTGACAGGCTCCTTGCCGTTTCCGTCGTGCGACGGGGTCGATTCCTGGAATTCATGCACCGAATAGACGCGACCTTCGGCGTCCCGCGCATGAAATTGTCCGACAAGTACTGCTGCCATTGCTTAGAACCTCTGGAAATAGATCACTCGATTTGCGGTTCTGTAGACCCTGGTCAAGTGCGGTAAGTTTTCTTACAAGAAAAAAATAGTCCAGCCGAAAAATTTTCGTCGCTCCACTGGTCCAATTGTGACTTCGATCATCTATAACTACAGGCTCCTTTGAGTCGACAGTCGAGAAGCCTCTCATGAGTAATGTCTACACTGTGGCCGTTTTGGTGGGCAGCCTGCGCAAGGCATCGATCAATCGCAAGGTGGCGCTGGCACTGGCGGATCTGGCACCGGCCAACCTGAAGCTGGAAATCATCGAAATCGGCGAACTGCCGCTCTATAACGAAGACATCGACGTGTCGCCGCCGCCGGCAGCCTACAGCACTTTCCGTCAGCAGGTAGGCGCAGCCGACGCGTTGCTGTTCGTCACCCCTGAATACAACCGTTCAGTGCCGGCACCGCTGAAGAACGCCATCGACGTCGGCTCGCGTCCCTATGGTCAAAGTTGCCTGAGCGGCAAGCCGGGCGCGGTGATCAGTGCGTCGCCGGGCGCCATCGGTGGTTTTGGTGCCAATCATCATTTGCGCCAGTCCCTGGTGTTTCTCGATGTGCCCTGCATGCAGCAGCCAGAAGCCTACCTGAGCGGCGCCGGGACGGCGTTCGACGATAAAGGCGACCTGTCGGAGTCCGTGAGGCCGTTCCTGCAAAAATTCATTGATGCTTATGGCAAGTGGGTTGAGCAACATAAAAAGGTTTGAACCCCGAAATTTCAGGAAAACCACAAACACCTGTGGCGAGGGAGCTTGCTCCCGCCGGGCTGCGAAGCAGGCTCCTTTTTGGCGGTTGCTGCGCAACCGAGCGGGAGCAAGTTCCCTCGCCATAGATGCATGTGTAATCGAAGTTCGCGCTTTACTGGATATCTGAAACTCCCTATCTTCGCCCTCGCTCGCCATGCCCGATGCTCACCCTCGCGTTGAAGTCCTCAAGGCACTGGCCGGCACGTGCTGCTGATTTCTTCTGTTCAATCCCTCTTCCAAGGTTGTTGCGCATGCTCATTGCGTCGTTGATTTTCCTGCTGACCATTACGCTGGTGATCTGGCAACCCAAGGGGCTCGGCGTCGGCTGGAGTGCGACGCTCGGCGCGTTGCTGGCCTTGTTGAGCGGGGTGGTGCAGGTTGGCGACGTTGCACTGGTGTGGCACATCATCTGGAATGCCACCGGTACGTTTGTCGCGCTGATCATCATCAGCCTGTTGCTGGACGAGGCGGGGTTCTTCGCCTGGGCGGCGCTACATGTGGCCCGTTGGGGGCGGGGCAGTGGGCGCAAGCTGTTTGCCTTCATGGTGCTGTTGGGCGCGCTGGTGTCGGCGTTGTTCGCCAATGACGGCGCGGCGCTGATCCTGACGCCCATCGTGATTTCGATGCTGTTGGCCTTGCGTTTTTCGCCTGCCTCGACCCTCGCGTTCGTGATGGGTGCCGGTTTCATTGCCGACACCGCGAGCCTGCCGCTGGTGGTGTCGAACCTGGTGAACATCGTCTCGGCGGACTTCTTCGGCATTGGTTTCAACCGCTACGCGGCGGTGATGGTGCCGGTGAACCTGGTCAGCGTGGCGGCCAGCCTCGGGATCCTGATGTGGTTCTTTCGCCGCGATATCCCGCGCGACTACGACCCGCATCAGTTGGACGACCCCGCGACGGCGATCCACGACACGGCAACTTTCTATGCTGGCTGGGCGGTGCTGGTGATTCTGCTGCTGGGTTGCTTTGCCCTGGAGCCGCTGGGCATTCCCATTAGCGCGATTTCGGCCGTCTGCGCCGCGTTGCTGCTGGCCGTTGCGGCCCGGGGTCACAAGATATCCACCCGCAAGGTGATGAAGGAAGCTCCGTGGCAGATCGTGATCTTTTCCCTGGGCATGTACTTGGTGGTGTATGGGCTGCGTAACGCCGGGCTGACCAGCTACCTGGCCCACTGGCTCGACGGTTTCGCCGAATATGGCGTCTGGGGCGCAGCGATGGGCACCGGGTTGTTGACGGCGTTGCTCTCGTCGGTCATGAACAACCTGCCCACGGTGCTGATCGGCGCCTTGTCTATCGATGCCAGCCAGGCCACCGGTGTGGTGAAAGAGGCGATGATCTACGCCAATGTCATCGGCAGCGACCTGGGCCCGAAAATCACCCCGATCGGCAGCCTGGCGACCCTGCTTTGGTTGCACGTGTTGGCGCGCAAGGACATCCGGATCGGCTGGGGGTATTACTTCAAGGTCGGGATCGTACTGACTGCGCCGGTGTTGCTGGTGACGTTGGCGGCGCTGGCGTTGCGGTTGTCCATTTAAACCGAGGTGGCTTCATCGCGAGCAGGCTCGCTCACAGGGAGAATGCATTCCAAGTGTGGGAGCGAGCCTGCTCGCGATGAGGCCCTGGCAGACACCGAAAAACTCAGCCATTGCCCGGCACATTCGGCCAAAGATCCGCCACCAGAAACAGCCGCTCGGCTTCCTCCCACTCACCCTCGGCGTTTTCCGTCAGGCGCACCATCAACTGCGCCGACGCCATGGGGTCGAGAGCCATTCGCCAGGCGTCCAGTTGCTCGTCGCTCCAGGTCTGGTCCGCCGGATAATGGGCCGGGGCTAGCCAGGCGGCGCGGGGCAGGGGTTGCCAGCGGCCTGGAGGGCGTTGGGCGACGAACGCCGGCCAGTCCCGCTGATGCAGCCAACTGCCGCGCAAATGCCTGGGGTGTGCACCGGCTGGCGGTTCAGCCTGGCCGGGCCAGGGATAAAGCAAGTACCCGCCCAGCCAGAGCTCGGAACGAAACAGCTCGATGCCCGACGGTTCAATGCCCAGCGTCGCCAGGGCCTCACGGCTTTCCGGGCGCGCCGAGATCGGTAGCTGGTGCTCGCGCAAATGCGCCAGTTTACGGTCGAGCCGGTCATGGCAGCCCGGGCCGAGCCACTGCGCGGTGTCCTGTCCGTTACCCTTCGGCGGGCCGAGGTACAACTTGATCGCCAGTTCCAGGTGATGGATGCCTTCGCCGTCGCGCAGCAGCAGGTCCAGTTCACCCAGCGTATGGCCTTCGCGCCGGATTGGCAGGTTCGCGGCGATCAGTTCGATGCCCGGCGCGTGCTGCACGGCAAATTGCCACAGCCTTTCGTAATACAGGCCCAGGCGCCGCGTCCGTCCTTGGGACAGGCAGTGCAGCAACGGATAGCTGTCGCGGTCCAGTTGCCGCAGCCACTGTTCCAGTCGCTGGGGCTGCTGCACCCAGTCGCTGCCGGTCAGGGGGTGGCGCTGGGGCCAGGGCGTGTCGATGAGCATCGGCGGGGCAAGTATCGCCCACGCCAAATCGCGCACTTCGGGATGGCGCAGGCGGCGGGGCAAGTCCAGCAATTCGGGAAACAGGATCATTTTGCGAGCATAGCCTGCGGGGAAGGCTTAAAGAATTTTGTCTATGGACCGCTTTCGCCCATAATCGTGGTTTTCGCCCGCCGCAGACCCTCGCAGGAGCCTCATGGAGCAATTTCGCAATATCGGCATCATCGGTCGCCTGGGCAGTTCGCAGGTGTTGGACACCGTTCGCCGTCTCAAACGTTTCCTCCTGGAGCGGCACCTGCATGTGATCCTCGAAGATACCATCGCCGAAGTGCTGCCGGGCCATGGCCTGCAGACTTCGTCGCGCAAGATGCTCGGCGAAGTCTGTGACATGGTGATTGTGGTCGGTGGCGACGGCAGCCTGCTGGGGGCTGCCCGGGCACTGGCGCGGCATAACATTCCGGTGCTGGGGATCAACCGGGGCAGCCTGGGGTTCCTGACGGATATCCGCCCTGACGAGCTGGAAGTCAAGGTTGCCGAAGTGCTGGATGGCCACTACCTGGTGGAAAACCGCTTCCTGCTCCAGGCCGAGGTGCGCCGTCATGCCGAGGCCATTGGTCAGGGCGATGCGCTCAACGACGTGGTGCTGCACCCTGGCAAATCCACGCGCATGATCGAATTCGAGCTGTACATCGACGGCCAGTTCGTCTGCAGCCAGAAGGCCGACGGCCTGATCGTCGCCACGCCCACCGGATCGACGGCCTATGCGCTTTCTGCAGGCGGCCCGATCATGCATCCCAAGCTCGACGCTATTGTGATTGTGCCCATGTACCCCCATACCTTATCTGGGCGACCCATTGTGGTCGATGGCAACAGTGAGCTGAAAATCGTTGTGTCCAAGGATATGCAGATCTACCCGCAAGTGTCCTGTGATGGTCAGAACCATTTCACCTGCGCGCCGGGTGACACCATCACCATCAGCAAAAAGGCGCAGAAGCTGCGCCTGATCCATCCGCTGGATCACAATTACTACGAAGTCTGCCGGACCAAGCTCGGCTGGGGCAGTCGCTTGGGGGGTGGAGGCGACTGATGCTCGATCCTGCCCGCAGTTACGACCTGATCGGCGACGTGCACGGATGCGCCCTGACCCTGGAACACCTGTTGGACCGACTCGGTTATCACAAGCAGGGCGGAGTCTGGCGGCATCCGTCGCGCATGGCCGTATTCCTGGGGGACATCATCGACCGTGGCCCGCGCATCCGCGAAGCGCTGCACATCGTCCACGACATGGTCGTGGCTGGCCAGGCGCTGTGCATCATGGGCAACCATGAGTTCAATGCCCTGGGGTGGAGCACGCCGGCGCTGCCGGGCAGTGGCCAGCGCTACGTGCGCGAGCACACCCCGCGTCATGCCCGCCTGCTCAGCGAAACCCTGACCCAATTCGAGCAGCATCCCGGTGACTGGAATGACTTCCTCAAGTGGTTCTACGAGTTGCCGTTGTTTGTCGACGCCGGCCGTTTCCGGGTGGTGCATGCCTGCTGGGACGCCGGTCTGATCGACCCGCTGCGGAGCTTGTTCCCGAATGGCTGCATCGATGAGCATTTCCTCCAGGCCTCGGCGCAACCGGGCAGTTTCGCCTGCACGGTGTTCGATCGTCTGCTGCGCGGCACCGACATGCGTCTGCCCCATGGCCTGACGCTCACCGGCGGCGACGGCCTGACCCGCTCGTTCTTCCGCACCAAGTTCTGGGAAGACAACCCGCAGACCTACGGCGACATCGTGTTCCAGCCCGATGCCTTGCCTGAGCCTGTGGCCCGCACGCCGCTGTCCCCGGATGAAAAGAACAATCTGCTGCGTTATGGCGTCCATGAGCCTCTGTTGTTCGTCGGCCACTATTGGCGCAGCGGCAAACCCGCGCCGATCCGCCAGAACCTCGCATGCCTGGACTACAGCGCCGTGCTCTACGGCAAACTGGTGGCTTATCGCCTGGACCAGGAAACCCGACTGGATCCGCACAAGTTCGTCTGGGTCGATGTCGAGCGGCCGGAGGTGATGCAATGAGTATCGTCGCGGTCTTGCGCTTGCCCCTGGCGGCGGACTTGAGCGGCTTCGTCAAGCTGCTGCAGCGTATGCAGGTGCCTCATAGGGTCAGCGAGGAGGCGGGCGAGCAAGTGCTTTGGGTGCCGGACGAAATCAGCGAAGACGTACGTTCCCTGTACGCGCGTTTCCCGGCCGGCGACCCTGAACAACAGTTGGAGCTGCCGGCCATTGGCAGCACTTCGCGGCGGCCTGGTTTTATCCAACAGCTGACCCACAGTCCGGTCACCGCCCTGGTGTTGCTGTTGAGCCTGATCGTCAGTGCCGTGACCCTGCTGGGGGACAATCTTGAGACCCTGCGCTGGCTGACTTTCCTGGAGTTTCACGTCGTCGGCGACTACATCCAGTTCACCCCCCTGGCCGACAGCCTGGCGGCGGGGCAGTGGTGGCGCCTGGTAACACCGATGCTGGTCCACTTCGGGTTCCTGCACATCGCCATGAATGGCATGTGGTACTGGGAGCTGGGGCGGCGGATTGAGGCGCGTCAGGGCGGTATCAACCTGCTGGGGCTGACGCTGCTGTTCAGCTTGGTATCTAATTTCACCCAGTATTTTTTCAGCGGCCCGACCCTGTTCGGCGGTTTGTCCGGCGTGTTGTACGGTCTGCTTGGGCATTGCTGGATCTATCAGCTGCTGGCACCGAACCCGGCCTATCACTTGCCCCGTGGGGTGCTGGTGATGATGTTGGTGTGGTTGGTGTTGTGCCTGTCGGGGCTGGTCTCGCTGATCGGTTTCGGTGAAATCGCCAACGGGGCCCACGTCGGCGGGCTGCTCGTCGGTTGCCTCACGGGTTTGTTGGGCGGGCTGTTCGCTCGCCGTAAAATGGCCCGCTGATTGGCACCTGTACCTCTTGAAAATGCGCGATTGCGCGGAGATTCCATGTCCTCGTTCAACGAAATGATCAAAAACATCACCCCCGACATCTACCAGAGCCTGAAACTGGCGGTGGAAATCGGTAAATGGGCCGATGGCAACAAGCTCACTGCCGAACAGCGTGAGCTGTCGCTGCAGGCGATGATTGCCTGGGAAATCCAGAACCTGCCTGAAGAAGAGCGCACTGGCTACATGGGCCCGCAGGAGTGCCAGTCGAAGTCGACCGAGGTGCCAAACATCCTGTTCAAGTCGGACGCCATCCATTGATCGAGATTGGCCGTGGTGCAATCAGCAAAATGTCGGCACGCCTTGACGGGCCGACCGTTCAATATGCCTTTCGCCTGGGTGATACCGAGGTGCCGGTCAATCCGTTGATCGGTAGCACGGTACGCCTGGAGTTTCTCGGTGCGATTCACTGCAGCCATTGCGGGCGCAAGACCAAGACCAGCTTCAGCCAGGGTTATTGTTACCCCTGCATGACCAAGTTGGCCCAGTGCGACCTGTGCATCATGAGCCCCGAGCGCTGCCACTTCGAGGCGGGTACTTGCCGCGATCCGGCCTGGGGCGAGCAGTTCTGCATGACCGATCATGTGGTGTATCTGGCCAATTCGTCGGGCGTGAAAGTCGGTATCACCCGCGCCACGCAACTGCCGACCCGCTGGCTGGACCAGGGCGCCAGCCAGGCGCTGCCGATCCTGCGGGTTGCTACCCGCCAGCAATCGGGGTTTGTCGAAGACCTGTTCCGCAGCCAGGTGGCGGACAAGACCAACTGGCGCGCATTGCTCAAAGGTGACGCCGCTGCGGTGGACTTGCCACACATCCGTGATTCACTGTTCGAAAGCTGTGCTCAGGGGTTGCAGGGTTTACAGGAACGATTTGGCCTGCAAGCGATCCAGACCATAGCGGACGTCGAGCCTATCGAGATCCGCTACCCGGTGGAGCAATACCCGGCCAAGATTGTCAGCTTCAACCTGGACAAGAACCCGATTGCCGAAGGCACGCTGCTGGGGATCAAGGGCCAGTACCTGATTTTCGACACCGGCGTGATCAACATTCGTAAATACACGGCTTACCAGCTCGCCGTGCATCAGTAGAAGGATTCGACCCATGCGCACCGAACAACCGAAGATGATCTACCTGAAGGACTATCAGGCGCCTGAATACCTGATCGACGAGACGCACCTGACCTTCGAGTTGTTCGAGGACCATAGCCTGGTCCATGCGCAACTGGTGATGCGCCGCAACCCCGAGCGCGGTGCCGGTTTGCCGCCCCTGGTCCTTGATGGCCAGCATCTTGAGCTGGTCTCGATCAAGCTCGACGATGCCGACCTGGGGCAGGGCGATTACCAGTTGGACGACAGTTATCTGACCCTGCAGCCCAAGGCCGAGGCCTTCACGGTCGATACCACCGTGCGGATCCACCCGGAAACCAACACCGCCCTGGAAGGCCTGTACAAATCCGGCGGCATGTTCTGCACCCAGTGCGAGGCCGAAGGGTTCCGCAAGATCACTTATTACCTCGACCGCCCGGATGTCATGAGCAAGTTCACCACTACGGTGGTGGCTGAGCAGCATAGCTATCCGGTGCTGCTGTCCAACGGTAACCCGATTGCCAGCGGTCCCGGTGAAGATGGCCGGCACTGGGCGACCTGGGAAGACCCGTTCAAGAAGCCTGCTTACCTATTTGCCCTGGTGGCCGGTGACCTGTGGTGCGTTGAGGACACCTTCACCACCATGACCGAGCGCACCGTGGCGCTGCGCATTTATGTCGAGCCAGAAAACATCGACAAGTGCCAGCACGCCATGACCAGCCTGAAGAAGTCGATGCGCTGGGACGAAGAGGTGTACGGGCGTGAATACGACCTGGACATTTTCATGATTGTCGCGGTCAACGACTTCAACATGGGCGCCATGGAGAACAAGGGCCTCAATATTTTCAACTCCAGCGCCGTGCTGGCCCGCGCCGAAACGGCCACCGACGCCGCGCATCAGCGGGTCGAGGCGATCGTCGCCCACGAGTATTTCCATAACTGGTCGGGCAACCGCGTGACCTGCCGCGACTGGTTCCAGCTGTCGCTCAAGGAAGGCTTCACGGTGTTCCGCGATGCCGGGTTCTCGGCCGACATGAACTCCGCCACGGTCAAGCGCATCCAGGACGTGGCCTACCTGCGCACCCACCAGTTCGCCGAGGACGCTGGCCCCATGGCTCACGCGGTGCGCCCGGACAGCTTTATCGAGATTTCCAATTTCTACACCCTGACCGTGTACGAAAAGGGCTCGGAAGTGGTCGGCATGATCCACACCCTGCTGGGGCCTGAGGGTTTTCGCAAGGGCAGTGACCTGTACTTCGAACGCCACGACGGCCAGGCGGTGACCTGCGATGATTTCATCAAGGCCATGGAAGATGCCAACGATGTCGACCTGAGCCAGTTCAAACGCTGGTACAGCCAGGCCGGCACACCGCGTCTGGCGGTGAGCGAGTCCTACGACGCAGCGGCCAAGACCTACAGCCTGACCTTCAGCCAGAGTTGCCCGCCGACGCCGGACAAGCTGGAAAAGCTGCCGTTCGTGATTCCCGTGGAGCTGGGCTTGTTGGACAGCAAGGGCGCTGAAATCCCCCTGCGCCTGGCCGGCGAAGCGGCGGCAGAGGGCACGTCCCGGGTGATCTCGGTGACCGAAGCCGAGCAGACGTTTACCTTTGTCGATATCGCCGAAAAACCTTTGCCATCGTTGCTGCGCGGATTCTCGGCACCGGTGAAGCTGAGCTTCCCGTACAACCGCGATCAGCTGATGTTCCTGATGCAGCACGATAGCGACGGCTTCAATCGCTGGGATGCTGGCCAGCAATTGTCGGTGCAGGTGTTGCAGGAACTGATCGCCCAGCATCAGAAGGGCCAGCGCCTGGCGCTGGACCCGCGCCTGGTCAGCGCATTGCGTACCGTGCTGTCGGACGAATCCCTGGACCAGGCCATGGTCGCGGAAATGCTCTCGCTGCCAAGCGAGGCCTATCTGACTGAAATCAGCGAAGTGGCCGACGTGGAGGCGATCCATGCCGCGCGCGAGTTCGCCCGCCAGCAACTGGCCGAAAGCCTGTTCGAAGCCTTGTGGCTTCGCTATGAAGTCAACCGTGACCTGTCGAAAAGAACGCCGTACATGGCTGAGGCCGAACATTTCGCCCGTCGTGCATTGCAGAACATCGCGCTGTCGTACCTGATGCTGACTGACAAGCCTGAGGTACTGAGTGCGACCCTGGAGCAGTTCGACACCGCCGATAACATGACCGAGCGTCTTACCGCGCTGGCGGTGCTGGTCAATTCGCTGTTCGAAGCCGAGAGGGCCCACGCCCTGGAAGTGTTCGCGGAAAACTTCAAGGGCAACCCGCTGGTCATGGACCAGTGGTTCAGCGTCCAGGCGGGCAGCCCGTTGCCAGGCGGCCTGGCGCGGGTCAAGGCGCTGATGGAACACCCGGCGTTCAATATCAAGAACCCGAACAAGGTTCGGGCGCTGGTCGGTGCGTTCGCCGGGCAGAACCTGATCAACTTCCACGCCGCCGACGGTTCGGGTTATCGCTTCCTGGCAGACCTGGTGATCCAGCTCAACGGCTTCAACCCACAGATCGCGTCGCGACAACTGGCGCCACTGACCCGCTGGCGCAAATACGACAGCGCCCGCCAGGCGCTGATGAAAGCCGAACTGGAACGCATCCTGGCGTCCGGCGGGCTGTCCAGCGATGTGTTTGAAGTGGTGAGCAAGAGCCTGGCGTGACCTTGATACCGCGGTCTGCCTGGCAGACCGCGGTGTATTCATCGCGAGCAGACCAGTCACCGCTGTAGCCGCTCAGTCTCCAGCCATCACCCCACCGAATACCCCGCCATTCACCCCTTGCGCCAACCCCCGTGGTTAACAAAAGATAACGTGGCGTCGATTGTCAGACCTTTCCAAAGCCCGATAGGATAGGTCAGCTTCCGAAGGGGCTCTAGATTGCAGGTTTCAGGACTACGCTCCAGAACCGGCAATCATGATGAGCCCGCTTACGGCGCCCTGAAAGGGTTGAATGACCTAACAATAATAATGGGGGAAAGGTCTATGAATGAGCCTGTCATGGCTGTGGGCCGCTGCCGCCCGCCGGTGTTGCGCAGAGTTGCGCTGCTGGCCTCGGCGCTCTCGCTGCTGGGCTCCGCTGTGTTGTCGGTACCGGTGATGGCCGTTGCGGCGCCGACGTCCGATGTCATCTACTCCGTCGAATCAGCCAAGGCCAGCAAGACCCTGATGCTCGATGTGGTCCATGCCGGCCAGCGCCTGGTCGCGGTTGGTGATCGTGGTCACATTGTCTATTCAGACGACCAGGGCAGCGCCTGGACCCAGGCCAAAGTGCCGACCCGCCAATTGCTCACCGCGGTATTTTTTGTCGATGACAAACACGGCTGGGCCGTGGGGCACGACACCCAGATCCTCGCCAGCGACGACGGTGGCAGCACCTGGACCAAGCAATTCGAAGACCTTGCGCGTGAATCGCCGCTGTTGGACGTCTGGTTCAAGGACGCCAGCAACGGCTTCGCTGTGGGTGCCTACGGTGCACTGTTTGAAACCACCGATGGCGGCAAGCACTGGGAAGACGTCAGCGACCGCCTCGACAACGAAGATCAGTTCCACCTCAACGCTGTCGCAGCGGTGAAAGACGCCGGGCTGTTCATCGTCGGCGAGTCCGGCAGCATGTTTCGCTCCGCCGACTGGGGCCAGACCTGGGAAAAGCTCGAAGGTCCGTACGAAGGCTCGCTGTTCGGTGTAATCGGCACCGCCCAGCCTTCGACACTGCTGGCCTACGGCTTGCGCGGCAACCTTTATCGCTCCACCGACTTCGGCAGCACCTGGGAACAAGTCGAGCTCAAGGCCGCTCGGGGAGCCCTGGAGTTTGGTCTGTCTGGGGCCACGTTGTCGCCGGACGACTCCATCGTGATCGTCGGCAACGGCGGCAGCGTGGTGCGCAGTACCGACGATGGCGTGACGTTCAGCGTGTTCAATCGCCCGGATCGAATTTCCGTGGCGGCCGTCACGGCTGCGGGCAACGGCAACCTGATTCTGGCGGGGCAGGGCGGCGTACGCGCCACCACCTCCACCGGCGCCGAACTGAGCAAATGAGTCACGCCTGTAAGACGGGCATAAAAACAAGAAGGCGGACCCAATGAGCAGTCATCACCAAGACAAGGCGACGTTCCTCGAACGCCTGATTTTCAACAACCGCCCGGCAGTGATCGTCATTTGCCTGCTGGTCAGTATTTTCCTGTTCTGGCAAGCCACGCTGATCCGGCCGTCCACCAGTTTTGAAAAAATGATCCCCCTCCAGCACCCCTTCATCGAGAAGATGCTTGAGCACCGCAACGACCTGTCGAACCTGGGCAACACGGTGCGGATTTCCGTGGAGGCCACCAATGGCGACATCTTCTCCAAGGAGTACATGGAGACCCTGCGCCAGATCCACGACGAGGTTTTCTACATATCCGGTGTCGACCGTTCGGGGCTCAAGTCGCTGTGGAGCCCGAGCGTGCGCTGGACCGAAGTGACGGAGGAGGGCTTCGCCGGTGGCGAGGTGATTCCCCAGAGCTATAACGGCTCGGCCGACAGCCTCGACCTGCTGCGCAACAACGTGCTCAAGTCCGGCCAGGTCGGGCGCCTGGTGGCCAACGATTTCAAATCGAGCATTATCGACATCCCGTTGCTGGAGTCCTACCCGGACCCGCAGGACCAGGGCAAGTTGCTGGCGCTCGATTACCAGAAGTTCTCCCACGAGCTTGAAGACAAGATCCGCAACAAGTTCGAAGCCCAGAACCCCAACGTGCAGATCCACATTGTCGGCTTTGCCAAGAAGGTCGGCGACCTGATCGACGGCCTGATCATGGTGGTGATGTTTTTCGGCGTGGCCTTCGTCATTACGCTGATTCTGTTGTACTGGTTTACGAACTGCATGCGCAGCACCGTTGCGGTACTGAGCACCACCCTGGTGGCGGTGGTCTGGCAGTTGGGCTTGATGCACGCCGTCGGTTTCGGGCTCGATCCGTATTCGATGCTGGTGCCATTCCTGATCTTTGCCATCGGCATTTCCCACGGCGTGCAGAAAATCAACGGCATCGCCTTTCAGTCCAGCGAGGCGGACAACGCCCTGACGGCGGCGCGGCGCACTTTCCGTCAGCTGTTCCTGCCGGGGATGATCGCGATCCTGGCGGATGCCGTCGGTTTCATCACTTTGCTGATCATCGACATCGGTGTGATTCGGGAGCTGGCCATCGGCGCGTCCATTGGCGTGGTGGTGATCGTGTTCACCAACCTGATCCTGTTGCCGGTGGCGATTTCCTACGCCGGCATCAGCAATCGCGCCGTCGAGCGCAGCAAGAAAGACGCGACTCGCGAGCATCCGTTCTGGCGCACGCTGTCGAATTTCGCCAGCCCCAAAGTCGCGCCGGTATCGATTGCCCTGGCCGTGATCGCCTTCGGCGGCGGCCTCTGGTACAGCCAGAACCTGAAGATTGGTGACCTGGACCAGGGCGCGCCGGAACTGCGTCCGGACTCACGCTACAACAAGGACAACAACTTCATCATCAGCAACTATTCCACCAGCTCCGATGTACTGGTGGTGATGGTCAAGACCAAGGCCGAGGGCTGCTCGCGCTATGAAGCCATGGCGCCCATCGATGAGCTGATGTGGAAGATGCAGAATACCGAGGGCGTGCAGTCGGCGATCTCCCTGGTGACCGTGTCCAAGCAAATGATCAAGGGCATGAACGAGGGCAACCTGAAATGGGAAACTCTGTCGCGCAACCCTGACGTGCTGAACAACTCCATCGCCCGGGCCGATGGCCTGTACAACAACAGTTGCTCCCTGGCACCGGTACTGGTGTTCCTCAACGACCACAAGGCCGAGACGCTGGACCGTGCGGTGACAGCGGTGCAGGCGTTCGCCAAGGAAAACAACCGCGATGGCCTGGAGTTCATCCTTGCCGCCGGTAACGCCGGCATTGAAGCGGCCACCAACGAAGTGATCAAGGAGTCGGAACTGACGATCCTGATCCTGGTGTACATCTGCGTGGCGACCATGTGCATGATCACCTTCCGTTCCTGGGCGGCGACGCTGTGCATCGTGCTGCCGCTGGTGCTGACCTCGGTGCTGGGTAACGCCCTGATGGCCTTCATGGGCATTGGCGTTAAGGTCGCGACCCTGCCGGTGGTGGCGCTTGGCGTCGGGATCGGCGTGGACTACGGCATCTACATCTACAGCCGTCTCGAAAGCTTCCTGCGAGCCGGGTTGCCGTTGCAGGAGGCTTACTACCAGACGCTGAAATCCACCGGTAAAGCCGTGCTGTTCACTGGCCTGTGCCTGGCCATCGGTGTGTGCACCTGGATCTTCTCGGCCATCAAGTTCCAGGCCGACATGGGACTGATGCTGACCTTCATGTTGCTGTGGAACATGTTCGGTGCGCTGTGGCTGCTGCCGGCTCTGGCGCGGTTCTTGATCAAACCTGAGAAACTGGCGGGGCAGAAGGGCAATTCGTTGTTTGCTCACTGATAGGTTGTTGTGAAAACAAAGCCGCAACCCTCAGGTTGCGGCTTTGTTTTTCATGGGCCTGTATAGCGGGCAAGCCGGCTCTTCTCAACGATCAAGGAGCCAATGGCAAGAACTCGTTTTGCGCCAGGAATTTGCCGATCGGTGCTCGATACACGCTCACCTGAGGGCGGATGCTTTCAGCACCTTTAGGTTTCGACTGCGCGCCATCGTAGCGTTGTTCCTTGAGTTTCAAATGCGCGGCGGTGTAGAAGCCTTTCGGGATGTTGACCGTTTCGTAGTGGAAATGTGCATACCACAGTGCCTGGTTTTTACCCTTGCTGGCAGCGGACGTGGCGTATTCGATGGTGTACGTGATGGCGTATTCCTGGAGAAAGTCCTGGCGGGGGCCTGTCAGGGCTATGCGCTCGCCGGGCGGTGCGACTCTCAATATTTTTTGTTCCAGCAGGTACTGAAGGTTGCTGCCGGTGGGCGGCAATTCCAGGCTCCGTTGGGTGCGCAGCTCACGGCTCCTGGTTGTCAGGCTGGAAATGGCGTCTGACAGTTCTTGGGCCAACTTCTGAACGGTGTCTGACGTTTGTGGGGTGAGCTGCTGATCTGCCGGTGTGCGCGGCGATTGCGATGCGGTAAAGGCTCTGTCGAGCTCTTGGGAAACCTTGCGGAAGCGGTTTACCTCGATGTTCATGATTTCCTCGATTTCCTGAGGAAAACGGCAGTGTGCTGTATAGCTTTCAGCATCACGTAAACGTTTTTCCAGTTGGGAAAGCAGTTGTTCACCGTCGCCCATGACTTCGTTAACCAGCCTCGTTTGGGCCGGTCGGATTGGTCGGGTCGGTGGGGCTGTTTCGATGACGTCCCAGACGTCGCCGTGAAGCGAATAGGTGGCAAGCACCTGCTCATTGTTGCTCTGTGAGCGTAACTCGACGATTTCAAGCGACGGGTCCTCGCCAGCCGGTTTCATGTCACCAATCAAAACACCGTTCTTGCGGGTCCTGATCACCTTTTTTCGAGGGTTTTTGACACGGGTATTTTGGGGGATTTTGGTGGGTGTTTCGCTTGCAGGCGCAGCATCGCCCGACTCCGTCTGGGCTTTGATTTCTTCTGCGGCCAGTTGCTGAGACACGTCCTGATATAAGCTGTTGACCTGCTCGAACAATTTGTCGAAGTGAGGTTTATCTATATCGTCCGCATACAGGGTTTTTACCCCCTGCAAAGCGTCCAAAGCCCGACCATAATGCTCGGACAGGGTCTCCAGCACCTCAAGCTGCTCCGATGGAAGCACCTCGTACGTTCGTAAGTCGGAGTGGGAACGCATCTGCTCTATCAATGGTTTAACGATGCCATGCAGGGCATCGGCCAGATCAGAACTGAAATGCTTGATTGTCAGCTCTGGGAGTGTGGTTATCTGCAGGGATTTTACGACTATTGCATTGCTTTCGTTTTGGGGACGGTTCTCGTTCAGTCTTTTGACTTCTTGCCTACCTGCCGAGCCCCTGTTCGCCAACTTCTCCAGGTAGCTATCCCTGAGTTCCAGCCAATAAATCTGGCGGTCAGTGACCTCAATCAATCTGTTGAGGTACTTCAAATAGCCTTGCACGTCGGCGCGGATTGCCTGGAATACCGTACTCTCATTTGTGAATTGGCCATGAGTTTTAAAGTAGGCCTCCAGATCCATCGTGACTACCGCGACGGCGGCTCGGGCGTTTTGAACCACATTGGCCATCAATAAGCGAATGGTTTCAGAGGACAAGGGGATTTCCAGATCCGCGCGTTCTTTGTTGCTGTCCAGCAGCTTCAGATAGCCGTCGGTCTGCTCCTTGAGCAATGCAAGATACTGAGTGCGTTTTTGTGCACGCAGCTCCTCTTTATAGTTCCCATCCTGGACTCTCTTCATGACATCCCGAGCCGTTTCCACGGCCCTTAGGTCGTCTTCCTGCTGCGCCAGGTGCGCCTCTAGTTCATTGACCAATGCGATACGTCTTTGGGTGGTGGAACGACGCAATTTATCCATGCGCTTGAATGGCATCCCCCCCGCGAGGTGTAAGCGTCGGTCAATAGACCAGTTGCCTTGCTCGTCCGCCTGCAACATCGGGCCGTTTCTCGCCGGGTCGAGCGGGTCGACAATCATCGCGCTGAGTGGTGATTGAGGGGCGACTTCATAGAGAAGGCCGTCAACCAGGGCGCACCATTTGTTGCCTATCGCGTACAAGCCCTTATAGAGGCCGCTTCTAACCGGCTCAGGCAATGAAGTGGGGAGCGGCAACTGCAAGCGCTGCAGTTGGATGTTTTTCTGTTCAGACGGTGTGAAGAGCACGGTCTTGCTGGAGGTTTCGGACTGTTCGCCAGGCAGGGTTACGGGGCCATCAACAATGCGTGGTGGGGCCGACGCGGGCCACTGCTCGGGGATGGCGCGTGGCGCGGGTGGGCGCATGGCCTGGGCCTTGAGTGTTTCGGACAGCGGTGTATGAGTAGGCGTGCTGGTGGATGAAAAATGCCCAACCAGCATGACGAGGTTGATCAGCAAATCGACGGCGGCGAGCTCTCTCTCCACCGGGTCTTCGCTGTTCAGGGCCGGGATGTCGTGGCCGACGCTGCCTATCAGGCTCACCAGCCAGGCGGCGGTCAAGAGCGGGCCAGGCAGCAGGGGGAGCATCAGTAGCGTACTGAACAGCAGGCTGGCGCCCTCGCGAAACACCGCCCAGCGGCTTTCACGGTTAGAGACTGAATCCCGGTCGGCCTGGGTGACCAGGGCTTGTACATTACTGCCATAGAGGTATTGCATCAGCTTGCCGTTGTGCAGGTATTGCAGCAGTTCGCCGTTGATACCGTCGATTGCGAGTGTCGCCGGGGCGGGGTTTTCCGGGGGGCTGAACTCGTCGCCTTGAAAAAAACGCACAATGCGCGGCACCAGGAAGCCGCCAAGGCTGTATACCTGGCGCGCGTTGTCGGACATCCAGGTCAGGACACTGTTCTGTAGCTTTCCGGGTGTGGCGATGGCCTGGAACAGTGCCTGGCGCGTCGGGAACTCCAGCAACGATTGCGCATAAAGTGGGGCATATAGCAGGTGCGGGCCGGATTCGAGATCTTGCGGCTCGATAATGAACATGTTGCTCACGATATCAGGCGCAGACTCGGGTTCGCGCAGGAAGGCCAGGTGGCGGATGACCACGGGCCGGCCATTGACCTGCTGGCCATCAGCGTCGGGTTCGAGCAGGGTTTCAATAAGCGCCAGGCCCTGACGGGTCATACCGTTTTCGTTATTGAGCATCCGTTTCAGCGCGTCGAGGACCAGCTGTGCCGGGATTTGTTCGGCAAACAGCCGTTCACGTTCCTGTGCTTGAGGCAGATCGTCGAACAGTCTTTGTTGCAGATACCGAGGATAGGTCTTGCCAATGTCGACCTGTTCGATCAACCCGCCCTTGCGGGTAATGAAATCGGGCGTCAGCCACTCGGGAAGCGTCAGGCCCCGGCGATGACTGAGCTTTAGGTGTCCTTGGGGTTTAGCGACGAGATTCTTGATGGCCAGCTCGGTCAGGCTCATCTTTATTTTCTCGCTGATACCGGGGGCTGCGGGTAAGCCCGCGACCACGGTGAAGGTCAGTTCCACGTCGTCGAGCTGGTATTGGCTGGGGTGAGCCTTGTCCGGGCTGCTGTCGTTCGCTTGCTCCATGTGCTTGAGTAGGGTGTCGGCCGTGAAGGTCCGGATGTCTGTGATGTCGCTGAGAAAGGTTCGACCTTCGCTGCGTTTTTTGGCGCCGGCCAGTGCCAGGCTGTATCGCTGGAACGTTGTTTGATCGACAACGGACGCCCTTTTTATCCATTCGGGCAGCAACGGTCCGATTTGTGCCAACGCTTCAGGCGTGGGGCGAGGGGCATCGAGCAGATAACGGGCCGGATCGCTCAGTTCCTGGTATAGCGTGCTCAGATTCTGAAGGCCGATTCGGGAGGGCAACTGTACAGCCCTCAGGTCAGCCAACTGCTGTTCCAGGATCATGGCTGCCTGGGTGTCGAAGGCATTGCCGCTGATCTCGCTGCGTTGGCAGATGACGGTGTCGACAGCGTACCGGCTGGCGATATGTTCGCTCCAATGACCAAGGAAGGCCTCCATTGACTCAAAGGACTGCACGGCTTTGCCGGGGCTGCAAAGCAGCACGACGAGCCCGTATTGGGTGAAATGAAGGAGCAGGAGCTCGTTACTCGGCAGTACGGCACTGGAGGCACCTTGGGTGACGATGCTCTCCAGGCTATAAGCGTAGACAGGGGGGCTGTTGTGGCTAAAACGTTGCTCCCGGTCCGGCCAGTGGATGATTTGGTCCAGGGCCTCGTGTGCCGGGACAGTGAGGCCCGGCTGTTGCAGTGCACGCAGATGCAGCTCGTTCTTGAGTTCGTTGCTGAGCCAGCGCCAGCGGTTGTTGCTGTTGTGCGTATCGGCTAGGACTCGAGTGTCGATGTCGTCGTTCCAATAGCGGGTCAGCGCATCCTCCAGCCCGATCGGCACCGTCCAGGGCAGTTCATGCACAAGTGTTTCGACGACCGTCATGTCCAGCCTTTGGACCGGCAAGAGGATGCCTGCAATCGAGTCGAGATGAGGGTTGACCAGCGTTCCCTCATGTAAGAAATCCACGGGTGTGCCCAGGGACAGGTAATCAAGGACGAGGGGCATGAACGGTTGGAGCTTGGGGCCCCGAGAAGAAGCATCCACGGTGGCGAATTGGGCAGTGGTGAGGTCGATGGCCCGTGAGGGGTATTTTTCCTTGAGGGTCAGTTCGAGCATGTCTTGCACGACCCGCTCGAAGGTCGGGCGGTCGGCAAATTGCAGGCTGACGCGTTGCGCCGGCGTGGTGACGGTGTCAGCCGGGTAGGGCGAGGTCATAAGAAGTCCTTTTCACAAACTCATGGCCGTCGGGATGACGACGAAACAAGTATCGTCATCCCTGTCCCGTGCGGGCGGTATATAGATACCACCCTGTTGGCCGCGGGTTATGTTTGCCCGCACCAGGGCAAGCGTGCTCTCTCTCAGCGATCAGGGGCCAATGGCAAAAAGCGGGTCTGGGCCAAGTGTTTGCCGATTTCCCCTCGATGCACCTTCACCACTGAACGGGAGCCATCGTAGCGTTGAGCCTCGGTTTTCAAATGCGCGACGCTATATTCAGCTTTCGGGGTGGTCTGTGCTCTGTAGTGAAAATGCGCATACCAGAGTTTCTGGCCTTTACGCTCACCGCTGGCGATCTTGATGGCGTATTCCTGGAGATAATCCTGGGGCCCCGCCAAGGCTACGCGTTCCGCGGGCGGTGCGACCTCCAGCATATTTTGTTCGAGCAGGTATTGAAGGTTGGTGTCGGTGGGTGGCAAGTCCAGGCTCCGGTCGATACGCAGCTTCCGGCCCTTGATCGTCAGGCTGTGAATGGCGTCTGACAATTCTTTGGTCAACTGCAGATCTGCCGGCGTGCGCTGCGATTGCGAATTGTCGAAGGCTCTTTCGAGTTCTTTGGAAAGCTCTCGGTAGCGGTTCAGCTCGATGCTCAGAATTTCCTCGATTTGCTGGGGCGAGTAGCAATGTTCTGCATAGGTTTCAGCGTAACGTAAGCGTTCTTGCAACTTGCCAAGCAGTGTTCGCGCATCTCTGCGAACCGCCTTGAGCGACCTCGATCGGGGCAGTGGGGCCGGTGGGGGTTTTGCGGCCGTTGGACTTGGACTGACGACGTCCCAGACGTCATCTTGAAGTGAATAGGTGGCAAGCAATTGGTCATCGGTTTCGGAGCGTAGCTCGACCACGTCGACCTCATCCTCAGTGGTGGCTGGTTTCAAGTCACCTATCAAGACACCATTTTTGCGGGTCTTGATCATCTTCTTTTTAGTGCGTTTAGCAGGTGGTTTTTGCGGGCTTTCGGCAGGTGTTTCGCTTTCTGACGGGGCTTGGCCCGACGCTGACCGGGCTGTGAGTTCTTCTGTGGCCAATTGCTCAGACACTTCCTGGTACAGCCCCTTGACCAGCGTGAGCAGCTCACTGAAATAGGGTTGCTCAACTTCGTCGCCAAAGAAGGTTTGCACACCGTATAAAGCGTCCACTGCCTCGCGATAGTGTTCGGTCAGGCTGTTGAGTACCTCAAGCCGTTCCAAGGAGGTCAGGTCGGACGTTCGCAGGTCCGAGTGGGAGCGAACCTGCTCTGCCAATGGCTCGCTGATGACAAGCAGCGTATCGGTCAGGTCAGAATAGATGTCTTTGATAGCCAGCAGCGATAGGGTGCTCACCTGCCGGGCTTGGGGGACGAGCAAATTCTCCGGACGGTCCCCCTTGGTCAGGTCTTTGAACACTTGCTCGCCGGCGGTGTCCAGGGTCCTTAGCTCCTCCAGGTATTGGTCGTTCAGTTTCAGCCAGTAGATCTCGCGATCGTTGATCACGCTCAATGTCTGGAGGTACGTCAAGTGTTCCAGCCGATCATCGACGATAGCCTGGTGCACTGTAAGCGGGTCTGTGAATTTTCTGTTGGCAGCAAGGAGGGCCTTGCGATCCAAATCGATGATCACGGCGGCATTGCGAGCGGTCTCAACCATCTTTGTCATCAATAAGCGAAGGGCTCCAGAAGGCAGTTGTACATTCAGCCTGTCGCGTTCTTTCCTGCTGTCCAGCTGTTTCAAATAGGACTTGCTCTGGTCCTGCAGCACCTCATAGTACTTCTGACGTTTTAGCGCGCGTTGCTCCTCGGTATAAGCACTCCCTTTCTGGAATATCATCACTTCGTCCAAAGCAGCCTTTTCGGCGCTTTGCTTTTCGTCCTGCTGTTCGATGTATTTCTCTAAATCGTTGAGCAGTCTCTGTTTGTCCCGTTCGTTCTCTTGACGCTTTTGCTCCAAACGACCGCGTGGCATCCCTCCGCGCAGGCGCAGGCGCAGATCGACAAACCAGTTGCCTTGGGCATCTGAGCCCAACGCCAGCACGTGTCGCGAGGGGTCGATCGGGTCGACAATCGCCACGCTGCCATCCGGTTCCGGGCTGACTCGATACAGATGCTCTCCTAGCACGGCGCACCATTTTCTTTCGATCACGTATAGGCCTCTGAAAGGGCCATTTTGAATCGGCTCAGGCAGTGAAGCAGGTCGCGGCACCCGTACGCTTCGCAGCAAGGTGATGATGGCCGGCGCCTGGTCAGGATGAGCGTTGGCTTGGCTCAAGTTCAGAATCGTGTCGCACGCTTCGAAGTGTTCGCCAGGCAAGGCAACGGGGCCATTCATAATGCGTGGCGAGCGCTGCGTGGGCCACTGCTCGGGGACAACGCGCGGTGCAGGAGGGACCATCGCTTGCTCTTTGAGAGTTTCGGGCAGCGGCGTATGAGCAGGAGCACGCAGGGCGGGCAAGTGCAGCGCCAGCATGCCGAGGTTGAGCAGCAGGTCGACGGCGGCTAACTCTCGTGTCACCGGGTCATCGCTACTTAGGGCCGGAATGTCGTTGCTGGCGCTGGTCACCAGGTTCAGTAGCCAGCCGGCGACCATGAGCGGGCCGGGCAGCAGGGGGAACATCAGCAGCGAATTGAACAGCAGGCAAGCGCCTTCAAAAAATACGGCCCAGCGGCTTTCGCTGTTGGAGACCGAATCCCGGTCGGCCTGGGTGACCAGGGTGCGCATATTGCAGCCATAAAGGTACTGCATCAGTTTGCCGTTGCGCAGGTATTGCGCCAGTTCGTCGTTGACGCCATTGACTGCCAGCATCGCTGGGGTGGGCGGCACGGGGTAGGTGTTCTCGATGCCAAAGGGGTAGCGCACGAAATGCGGCTCCAGAAAACCGCCATTGACATACACCCGCCGCGCGTCGTCGGACATCCAGGTCAGCACGCTGTTCTGTAGATTCCCGGGTGTGACGATGGCCTGCAGCAGTGCCTGGCGCGTCGGGAACTCCAAGAGAGATCCGGCATAAAACGGGCCATAGAGCAGGTGGGGGCCTGTCTCGACGTCATGAGGCTCGATAATGAACATGTTTGTCACGATATCGGGTTGGGCCTCGGGTTCACGCAGGAAAGCCAGGTGCCGAATGACCACGGGTCGGCCACTGATCTGTTGGCCGTCGACGTCGGGTTTGAGAATGGCCTCAACAAGCGCCAGGCCCTGCCGCGTCATGCCGTTTTCGTTGTTGAGCACCTGTTTGAGCGCCTCAAGCAGCAGCTGTGGCGGGATCTGCTCGGCGAACAATCGTTCACGTTCTTGCGCTTGAGGTAACTCATCGAACAGTTTTTGCTGCAGATATCGAGGATAAGTCGTGCCGATGTCGACTTGTTCGATCAGCCCGTTCCTGCGGGTAATGAACTCAGGCGTCAGCCACGTCGGAAGTGACAGGCCCCGGCGATGTTTGAGCGACAGCTGTCCTTTAGGCCGGGAAACGAGATTCTTGATGGCCAGCTCAGCCAGGCTCATATGAGTTTTCACGATATAGCCGGCGCTTTCAAAAGGGCCAACGGCCTGGGAGAAGGTCAGTTCTATATCGTCGGGCTGGTATCGGCTGGCTGGAGCTTTGGCTGGGCTGTTGGCGTTCGCTTGGTTCAAGTGCTCAAGCAAGGCGTTAGTTGTAAAGGTGCGTATGTCGATGATGTCGCTGAGGTAGGTTCGGCCCTCGCTGCGTTTTTTTGAGCTGGCCAGTGCCAGGCTGTATTGCTGGAACTTCGTTTGATCGATGACGGACGCCTTTTTCACCCATTCAGGTAGCAGGGGTTCGAGTCGTGTCGACATTTCAGGCGCGGGGCGCGGGGCGTCGAGCAGATAGCGTGCCGGGTCGCTCAACCCGTTGTAGAGGGTGTTCAGATCTCGCAGACCCAGCTGTGAGGGTAACTGCACGGCCTTCAGATCGGCCAGTTGCTGCTCCAGCATCATGGCCGCCAGGGTGTCGAAGGCATTGCCACTGATTTCGCTGCGTTGCAGGGTGACGCTGTCGACAAGGTACTGGCTGGTGATACGTTTGCCCCAGTGATCCAGAAAAGCCTGCATCGATGCAAAGGATTGCACGGCGCTGCCCGGGCCGCAAAGCAGGACGACAAGCCCATATTGTGTGAAATGAAGCAGCAGGAGCTCGTTGCTAGACAGTACGGCACTGGAGGCACCTTGAGTCACGGTGCTCTGCAAACTGTAGGCGTAGACGGGGGGGATATTGCGGTTGAAACGTTGGTCTCGGTCTGGCCAGCGGACAATCTGGTCCAGCGCCTCACGTGCCGGCTCGGTGAGGCCCGGCTGTTGCAGCCCACGGATATGCAGTTCGTTCTTGAATACATCGCTGAGCCAGCGCCAACGACTGACATGGGGGCGGGTGCCGCTTTCGGTGTTCCAATAGCGGGTCAGTGTATGGGTGACCTCGCTCGGCAGGGTCGAAGGCAGATCAGGCAGCAGCTCCTGCTTGCTCTTCGCCTCTGCCAATGCCTTGAGTTCATCGCGCAGCCTGGGGCCGACGCTGTCGTAGGGATCGACTTCGGCGTTCCAATAGTGTGTCAGCGCATCCTCCAGTCCGATCGGTACGGTCCAGGGCAGTTCAAGCACCAGTGTTTCGATATCCTTGATGTTCAACCTTCCGTTTGCCGGCGAAAGCTGGTGCGGCGGCATATCGGAAAGAAAGCAGTGAAGTTCGCGTCGACTGCTGAAATCCACGGGCGTGCCGAGGGCCAGGTACTCAAGGACGCGGGGTATGAACGGCTGAAATGTATAGGCGGTGGCGGCCACGTTCGGTGTTGCCAATTGTGTCTTGGAGAGATCGATGGTCAGTGAGGGGTACTTTTCCTTGAGGGTCAGCTCAAGCATGTCTTGTACGACCTGCCCAAAGGTCGGGCGGTCGGAAAATTGCACGCTGATGCGTTGTGCAAGCGTGGTGGCGCTGTCGGCCGGGGAGGGTGAGGTCATAAGAAGTCCTTTTCACAAACTCATGGCCGTCGGGATGACGACGAAATCAGTATCGTCATCCCTGTCCCGTGCGGGCGGTATATAGATACCACCCTGTTGAGCGCGGGTTGTGCCCGGTGTTGGCAGGCGTGCTTGGTGAACCGTTTACCGCTGGGTGGTCTTCAGATGCGCGGATTATCCCGGCACCAGGATAGGAGGCGGTCTGTTGGCTGGCTCTGGAATGTCAGGAAGGATCGTTGCCCAGCACCACATTCAGCGCGCTGCGGGCATCGTCGAGTTGCACCAGCGTGGCATGGCGGGCACCGAGGGCGTCGCGGCTCTCGATGGCAGTGAGGATTGCCTTGTGCCTGGGCATCGCCAACTCATGCAGGTTGGGCCGCTGGTTGGAGTGTTTGAGCGCCTCGGCGATGGCCACCGACAACATGTTGCACAGGTTGGCGAGCAGGTCGTTGTGAGTGGCGTCGGCGATGCGGCTGTGGAAGTCCAGGTCCGGTTGCAGCACGGCTTCGGGGGTCGGTGCCGCTTCCATGCGCTGGTAGGCTTCACGGATGGCCGCGATGTCGGTGTCGGTGGCGAACTGTGCAGCGAGGGCGGCGGCGGCCGGTTCGATGATGCTGCGCACGCTGGTCAGCAGACTGAAGAATTCATTCTGCGGGCTGCTCTGCATCAGCCAGTGCAGCACATCGGGGTCGAGCATGTGCCATTCCCGACGGGCCTTGACCACCGTGCCCACCCGTGGCCGCGAATACACCAGACCCTTTGCCACCAGCACCCGTGTGGCTTCGCGTAGCACCGGCCGGCTCACGGCGTACTCTTCGCACAACAAGGCTTCGGCGGGCAGTTTATCGTCTGGTTTGAAACGTCCGGATACGATCTGCATGCCCAATTCCTGGACGATGCGCGCGTGCATGCTTTTGCGGTCGGAGGGTTTACGATAATCCATGGGGCGCGACGCGATCCTGTGCGGAGGGGATGTTGCGCATGATAGCAGGCGCGGCGAGGGCGGGTCGCTAGTGCGAACTTGAATCCAGCGAGGATCAAATTGTGGGAGCGGGCTTGCTCGCGAAGGCGGTGTGTCAGTCAGTATCAATGTTGACTGTACCACCGTCTTCGCGAGCAAGCCCGCTCCCACAGGGGGTTGTGGTGTCAGTGGGAGTGACGCGGCACCTCGGCGCCGCGGCAGCCCACCAGGAAGTCGAAGTCACAGCCCTGGTCCGCTTGCAGTACATGGTCGATGTACAACTGGCGGTAGCCGCCCACCAGCAATTGTTGCGGCGGTTCGAGTCCGGCCAGGCGGGCGGCGAGTTCGGCGTCGGAAATCTCCAGGTGCAGCCGGCCGCTGGCGCAATCGAGTTCGATCCAGTCACCTTCTTTCACTGCCGCCAGAGGGCCGCCGGCCGCCGCTTCCGGTGCCACGTGCAGAACGACGGTGCCGTAGGCGGTGCCGCTCATGCGCGCATCGGAAATCCGCACCATGTCGGTTACACCCTGGGCCAGCAACTTGGCCGGCAAGCCCATGTTGCCTACTTCGGCCATGCCTGGGTAACCCTTGGGCCCACAGTTTTTCATCACCAGGATCGAGTTGGCATCCACATCCAGTTCCGGGTCATTGATCCGCGCCTTGTACATGTCGAAGTTCTCGAACACCACTGCGCGACCGCGATGCTGCATCAGTTCGGCGGTGGCGGCGGATGGCTTGAGCACCGCCCCCAGTGGCGCCAGGTTCCCGCGCAACACACAGATGCCGCCGTCGGCGCGGATCGGGTTGTCCAGTGTGCGGATGACTTCGTCCTGGCCGTAGATCGGTGCGTCCTTGGTGTTCTCGCCGATGCTCTTGCCGTTGACCGTCAGGGCATTGGGATGGGGGATCAGATTGGCTTCACCGAGACGGCGCAGCACGGCTGGCAGGCCGCCGGCGTAGTAGAACTCTTCCATCAGGAAGCGCCCGGAGGGTTGCAGGTCGACGATGGTTGGCATGCCGCGACCGATGCGGGTCCAGTCATCCAGGTCCAGTTGCACGCCGATGCGACCGGCGATGGCCTTGAGGTGGATCACCGCGTTGGTGGAACCGCCGATGGCCGCGTTGACCCGGATGGCGTTTTCGAAGGCTTCCTTGGTGAGGATCTTCGACAGCTTCAGGTCTTCACGGACCATTTCCACCGCGCGCATGCCGGACATGTGGGCCAGCACATAACGGCGTGCGTCCACGGCTGGAATGGCAGCGTTGTGGGGCAGGGACGTGCCGAGGGCTTCGGCCATGCAGGCCATGGTCGAAGCCGTGCCCATGGTGTTGCAAGTGCCGGCCGAGCGGGACATGCCCCCTTCGGCCGCGAGGAAGTCGTCAATAGTGATGGTGCCAGCCTTGACCTGCTCGCTCAGTTGCCAGACCACGGTGCCCGAGCCGATGTCCTGGCCTTTATGTTTACCGTTGAGCATCGGCCCGCCGGTGACGACGATGGCCGGTACGTCGCAACTGGCGGCGCCCATCAGCAAGGCGGGGGTGGTTTTGTCGCAACCGGTGAGCAGCACCACGCCGTCAATCGGATTGCCGCGAATCGCTTCTTCCACGTCCATGCTCGCCAGGTTGCGGGTCAGCATGGCGGTGGGGCGCAGGTTCGATTCGCCGTTGGAGAACACCGGGAACTCCACCGGGAAGCCCCCAGCCTCGATCACGCCACGCTTGACGTGCTCGGCGATCTGCCGGAAATGCGCGTTGCATGGCGTCAGCTCCGACCAGGTGTTGCAAATGCCGATGATTGGCTTGCCATGGAACTGATGGTCGGCGATGCCCTGATTTTTCATCCAGCTGCGGTACATGAAGCCGTTTTTGTCGGCGGTGCCAAACCATTGGGCCGAGCGCAGGGAGGGTTTCTTATCAGACATGATCAATTCTCTTATTGTATGACTATATTGTTCTAGCTGAAGCGTAACATAAGCTCAATTTGAGCTGTTTGGAAGTGTTGTTGGGTAAATAGTATTACTATATAGTCCGATTCAATGGAGGGGTTGTCCTGGCGATCATTCGCGAGAGAAATCCCCCGAGGTTCTATAACAACAACAATTGGAGAACGGTCCCATGAGCCAGGAATTGCGGCTTATTCGTCGCATTACGCTGAAGCTGATTCCCTTCCTGATCCTGCTGTACCTGATCGCCTACGTCGACCGCTCCGCCGTGGGCTTTGCCAAGCTGCACATGGGCGCCGACCTCGGCATCGGCGACGCCGCCTATGGCCTGGGGGCAGGGCTGTTTTTCATTGGTTACTTCCTGCTGGAGATCCCCAGTAACCTGATGCTGGAACGCTTTGGTGCCCGGCGCTGGTTTGCGCGGATCATGATCACCTGGGGCGCCATCACCATCGGCATGGCGTTCGTTCAGGGCCCTCACAGTTTCTACGTGATGCGCTTTTTGCTGGGCGCGGCCGAAGCCGGGTTCTTTCCGGGCGTGCTGTACTACATCACCCAGTGGTTCCCGGTGCGCCATCGCGGCAAGATCCTGGGCCTGTTCATTCTTTCTCAACCGATCGCGATGATGATCACCGGCCCGGTGTCCGGCGGCTTGCTGGGCATGGACGGTGTGCTTGGCCTGCACGGCTGGCAATGGCTGTTCATCGTCATCGGCCTGCCAGCGGTGCTGTTGACCTGGCCGGTGCTGCGTTACCTGCCCGATGGTCCGCAACAGGTCAAGTGGATGGACCAGGCCGAGAAGGACTGGCTGACCGGTGAGCTGAAAAAAGACCTTCAGGAATACGGCCAGACCCGCCACGGCAATCCGCTGCACGCCCTGAAGGACAAACGTGTCTTGCTGCTGGCGCTGTTTTATCTGCCGGTGACCCTGAGTATCTATGGCTTGGGTCTGTGGCTGCCGACGCTGATCAAGCAGTTCGGCGGCACAGACCTGGTGACCGGCTTCGTGTCTTCGGTGCCGTACATCTTTGGCATCATCGGTTTGTTGATCATTCCCCGCAGCTCTGACCGCCTGAATGATCGCTACGGTCATTTGGCCGTGCTGTATGTGTTGGGCGCCATCGGCCTGTTCCTCAGCGCCTGGCTGTCGGTGCCGGTGCTGCAACTGGCGGCGCTGTGCCTGGTGGCGTTTGCGCTGTTTTCCTGCACGGCGGTGTTCTGGACCTTGCCGGGGCGTTTCTTTGCCGGCGCCAGTGCGGCGGCGGGTATCGCGCTGATCAACTCAGTGGGTAACCTGGGTGGCTACATCGGGCCGTTCGTGATCGGCGCACTGAAGGAATACACCGGCAACCTGGCATCGGGGCTGTACTTCCTGTCCTGCGTGATGGTGTTCGGCCTGGTGTTGACCGGCGTGGTTTATCGCCTGCTGGAGCGTAAGCATGTGCTGCCAGCGGATCAGTTTGCGGCCAGTGCCCGGGGTGCGACGCGTACATAAATCCGAGGGCTGACTCCGATCAAACTGTGGGACAGGGGACTGCACCGAATTCAAGTTTTGTTTACAAGGAGAAAATCCATGCGTTTAGTTCAGTTCGAATTGGATAACGGCGAGCGCCGCGTCGGTGTGGTCGACGGCGATCAGGTGCGAGAAGTGCAGGGCGCCCAGACCGTGCGGGACCTGGCGCTGGCAGCCATCGAGGCGGGCGTCAAGCTTGAGCAGCAGGTCAACAGCCTGGGCCTGGGGGCCGGTCATGACTACGCGCAATTGCTCAAAGAGCTGCGCATCCTGCCACCGCTGGATCACCCGGACCCGGCGCACCTGCTGGTCAGCGGCACCGGCCTGACCCACCTGGGCAGTGCTTCGGCCCGGGACAAGATGCATCAGCAGGCCGGCGACGAAAGCGCCATGACCGACACCATGCGTATCTTCAAGTGGGGCGTGGAGGGCGGCAAACCCGAGGCCGGGCAGGCTGGCGTGCAACCGGAATGGTTCTACAAGGGTGACGGCAGCATCGTGGTTCGCCCGGGCCATCCGTTCCCGCTACCGCCGTTTGCCGAAGATGCCGGCGAAGAGCCGGAAATCAGCGGCCTGTATGTCATCGGCCACGACGGCAAGCCTTATCGCCTGGGCTTTGCGGTGGGCAACGAATTTTCCGACCACGTGATGGAGCGCAAAAATTACCTGTATCTGGCCCATTCGAAACTGCGCAGTTGCAGTTATGGCCCGGAACTTCGCGTGGGTGAACTGCCTCAACATCTTTCCGGGACCAGTCGTATTCTGCGCAACGGCGAAGTGCTGTGGCAGAACGAATTCCTCAGCGGCGAGGCAAACATGTGCCACAGCCTCGAAAACCTGGAATTCCACCACTTCAAGTACAGTCAGTTCCTGCGCCCGGGGGACGTGCACGTTCACTTCTTCGGCACCGCGACCCTGTCGTTCGCCGACGGCATCCGTACTCAGCCGGGGGATGTGTTCGAAATCAGCCAGGCTGAATTCGGCGCGCCGCTGGTCAACGGCATTGCTCCGGTAGACGCAGTGTTCAACCCGGGCACTATCGGCACACTTTAAAAGGAGACTTGCGATGAACCAGATCCTTGGCCACAACTACATCGGCGGGGCGCGCAGCGCGGCCGGCCAGACACGCCTGCAGAGCTTCGATGCCAGCAGCGGCGAAGCCTTGCCCCACGAATTCGTCCAGGCCACGGCAGAAGAAGTCGACGCGGCGGCCAAGGCCGCAGCGGCGGCTTATCCGGCTTACCGAAGCCTGAGCGCCGTGCGCCGGGCCGAGTTCCTCGAGGCCATTGCCGATGAACTGGATGCCCTGGGCGATGAGTTCGTGGCTGTGGTCTGCCGTGAAACGGCGTTGCCAGCGGCGCGGATTCAAGGCGAGCGTGGCCGCACCAGCGGCCAGATGCGCCTGTTCGCCAAGGTCTTGCGTCGGGGCGATTTCTACGGGGCGCGCATTGACCGGGCCTTGCCCGAGCGCACGCCGTTGCCGCGTCCAGACCTGCGCCAGTACCGCATCGGCCTGGGCCCGGTGGCGGTGTTCGGCGCCAGCAACTTTCCACTCGCATTTTCCACGGCCGGTGGCGACACCGCAGCGGCCCTGGCCGCCGGTTGCCCGGTGGTGTTCAAGGCCCACAGTGGCCACATGGCAACGGCCGAGTGGGTGGCCGACGCGATCATCCGCGCGGCCGAGAAAACCGCAATGCCGGCGGGTGTATTCAACATGATCTACGGCGGTGGCGTCGGCGAATGGCTGGTCAAGCATCCGGCGATCCAGGCCGTGGGCTTCACCGGCTCCCTCAAGGGCGGGCGCGCCTTGTGCGACATGGCCGCCGCGCGGCCTCAGCCAATCCCGGTGTTCGCCGAGATGTCGAGCATCAACCCGGTGATCGTGTTGCCGCAAGCGTTGGAAAACCGCGCCGACAGCGTTGCTCGCGATTTGACCGCTTCGGTGGTGCAGGGCTGCGGTCAGTTCTGCACCAATCCTGGCCTGGTGATCGGCATCCGCTCGCCGCAATTCAGCGCATTCACCCAGCAAGTGGCCGCGCTGATCGGCGACCAGGCCCCGCAAACCATGCTCAACGCCGGCACGCTGCAAAGCTACGGCAAGGGCCTGCAGAAGTTGCTGGCTCACCCGGGCATCGAACACCTGGCCGGACGGGCGCAGCAGGGCAACCAGGCCCAGCCGCAGTTGTTCAAGGCCGATGCCAGCCTATTGATCAACGGTGACGAGGCGCTGCAAGAAGAAGTGTTCGGCCCGACCACGGTGTTTGTCGAAGTGGCGGACCAGGCGCAACTGACTGCCGCGCTGAACGGCCTGCACGGACAACTGACGGCCACGATGATCGGCGAGCCGGCGGATTTCGAACGCTTCAGCGAATTGACGCCGTTGCTGGAACAGAAGGTCGGCCGCATCTTGCTCAATGGTTATCCGACCGGGGTGGAAGTGTGTGATTCGATGGTTCACGGCGGGCCTTACCCGGCAACGTCCGATGCTCGCGGCACTTCGGTGGGCACGCTTGCAATCGATCGTTTCCTGCGCCCGGTGTGCTTCCAGAACTACCCCGACAACCTGTTGCCGGAACCGCTGAAGAACGCCAATCCGTTGGGTATCCAGCGGCTGGTGGATGGGGTGCCGGGCCGCGAGGTGCTCTGACGATCAGGCCGGTACATGAAGGTTGAATGTGCCGGCCTCTTCGCGGGCTTGCTCGCGAAGGCGATAGTCCAGTCAACATCGCTTCTGGAGTTATGGCCCAAGCCCCACTACGACATTGGGTTATGATGCACACTTTCCCAACGACCGACTGATCACCATGACTGCCGTACCAGACACCCTGCTGTTTGCCCTCGAATCCTGCAACATGCTGATTATCGACGGGCTGCACGCGTTCGATTTTTACCTCGACGAGCAGGAGCAATTGCACGTCGAGTGCATGAACGGCCGCACCCTCGAGTATTGGCGTTTCACACCGGCGCAAATGCAGGCCGCGACGCTCGACAAAGCCTCCAATCACTGGATCATCACCAGCGATTCGGGCGACCATCACTTGGAGTGCGTGGAAGCCACCAGCGGCCACGACGATGAGGATGACGAACATGAAAGTGCGTAGTCTCTGGCCGCTGCTGATGGCTGGCAGCTTGGGCGCCATGGGCGTTCAGGCAGACACCAGTGAGCGCTATCAATTGCTGGTGGGTTCCTACACGGCGGGTCAGAGCCAAGGCATCTACCGGTTGCAGTTTGACAGCCGTACCGGTCAGCTCGATGCCAAACCATTGCAAGTGATCAAGACGGACAACCCTTCGTGGCTGACGCTTTCCAAGGACATGACCCGGCTGTTTGTGGTCAACGAAAACGGGCCGGGGCAGAAAGACCCTGTAGGCAAGGTCAGCAGCTACGCCATCGACCCGAAAAGCCATGAACTGAGCCTGATCAACCAGGTGCAGTCCTTGGGTAACGAACCGACCCATTCCAGCCTCAGTGGAGATGGCCGGCACCTGCTGGTCAGCAACTATTCGGTCGTGGAAGACCCGGGCGGCACCCTGGCGGTGTTGCCGGTGAGCGCCGACGGCAAGCTGTCGCCGGTGGTGCAACTGAGCAGCCATCAGCCGAGCCGGGTCAATCCCGAGCGGCAGATGTCGGCCCATGTGCACGCCGCGGTGTCCTCGCCCGATGGCAAGTACGTGTTCGCCAACGACTTGGGGGCGGACAAGGTGTTCATCTACCACTACGACCCCAAGGCCAACCCCGAGCTGCCGCTGACCGCTGCCGATCCGGCCTTCGTACAGTTGCCGCCGGGCAGTGGTCCTCGTCATCTGCTGTTCAGCGCCGATGGCAAACACGCCTGGCTGACCATGGAAATGACAGCCCAGGTGGCCGTGTTCGACTATCAGGACGGACGTTTGACCCAGCGCCAACGGGTTGACCTGGCGGCCGGCAAGCCGCAGCCAGGCAGGGCCGCGGCGGCACTGCATGCCTCCAAGGATGGCAAGTTCCTGTACGTCAGCAACCGCGGCACCACCAACGAGTTGCTGGTGTTCGCCATCGACCCGGCCGCTGGCACCCTGAAAGAGCTGCAGCGACGCTCCGTGGAAGGTGACCATCCGCGCGAGTTCAGTCTCGACCCGAGCGGGAAATTCCTGCTGATTGCCAACCAGAAGAGCAACCAGATCGTGGTGCTCGAGCGTGATCCCAAGACCGGTCTGCTGGGTAAAACCGTGCAGAAACTGGCGATGGATGCGCCGAGCGACTTGAAGTTTCTGGTGCGTCAATAGACCGCAGGCCCCGCTTTCCGGGGGCTGCGTCGTTGTATCAACGAGACTGATAGTGGCTAGTATTGCAAAGCATTTCAAAGCGAGACGCCTCGGCGCGTAAGTTTGCTTCACGGCCCAACCGGGCAAATCAGCCAACTGAATCCGAGGACTACCGCCATGAACCTGAATCTCTTCTCTGTGATCGCTGCTTCCGCTATTTCTGCCACCGTTGCGTTGCCGGCCAGTGCCAGCATCGAGATCAGTGACAAAAGAAACCGCACCCAGAGCTACACCGAAAAATACCTGCAACAAAGCGCCAACTTCTACGCCGCGCTGGACCACAAAACCCAGCCCTGAAATTCCGTAAAATGGTCGAAGCCTGCGATCTTTTCATCTTTTAGGAGAGAAAAGATCGCAGGTTTCGCCTGCACTTACGAAAATCCCACTGTAATATCACATGGCCATGTGTTTAAATTTGACGCTGACAAATTGACTCCTTCTCCAATAAGGATCGACACATGGCGATGCGTCTGGCAGTGATGCTGCTGTTTCTCTATTCCACCCCAATTGTTTCGGCTGCCCAGCCGATTCCCGGCGAACCCGACGCTGCTCGGGAGCGATTATTGAGCCTGCTTAGCGACTGATCGGGGTCAGCGATTAAGAAACCGAGGCGAGACTTTGTGGAGCAAGGCTTGTGTGGGAGCAAGGCTTGCCCGCGATCAACGATAACGCGGTTTCTCTGGGACCGAGTTGCCTGTGTCGCGAGCAAGCTTTGCTCCCACAGAAATCCCCTCGCCACAGGGCGGTGAGTGAAGTTACTTGGCCATGATCGCCACGAACAGCGCTGAGTCCAGAAACCGCTGCAGCCATCGTTGCAAATGAGGGTAGGGCGCCTGGGCAAACCATTCGCGGTCGACATGGGCGAACTGACGCACAAACGGCATCAGTGCCACGTCAGCCAGGCTCTGGTGGTCTGCTGCCAGAAATAGCCGCCCTTCAAGCAACGCTTCCAACGTGCGCAAAAAGCCTTCGCCCTCGTTCCGATAGTGCTCCATCGGCTGTTCAGGATAGCGCTCAGGGTATTTGTAGCGGTTCAGATGAAGCTTGAACCCTTGGTCGTTTTCCTCGATCAATGCGCTCGTCAACGCCTGGCCTACAGGATCGGCCATTAGCCTCCAGTCTTGCGGATCGTGCTGCGCCAAGGCCCAGGTCATGATCTCCAGGCTTTCATCGATTACCCGGCCATCGACATGCAGCACCGGCACCGTGCCCTTGCTGGAGAGCGCGAGCATCTGCGGCGGCTTGGCCTTGAGGCTGACTTCGACGATCTCCAGTTCCACAGCGCTGTAGCGCAATGTCATGCGCGCTCGCATTGCGTAGGGGCAGCGGCGGAAGGAATAGAGCGTGGCGTGGTTCATTTCACCTCCACGGTGCTCAACCCATTACCCTGACGACGGACCTGGATCTGTACCGGGATCCGTTCATGCATTTCCTGGACGTGGGAAATGACCGCGACCTTGCGTCCCTGGGCCTGCAACCCGTCGAGGGCGTCCATCGCCAGTTGCAGGGACTCAGGGTCCAGGCTGCCAAAGCCTTCGTCGATGAATAGCGATTCGATTCTCAACGTGCTGGAAGCCATCGAGGCCAGGCCCAACGCCAGGGCCAGGGACACCAGGAAGGTTTCGCCGCCGGATAACGAATGCACCGAGCGCAGCTCATCGCCCATTTCCGTGTCCATCACCAGAAGCCCGAGCATGCTGCCGCCGCGCTTGAGCCGGTAGCGGCGAACCAGTTGCCGCAATTGGGTGTTGGCGTGGTGCACCAGCAAGTCGAGGTTGTAAGCCTGGGCCAGTTTGCGGAAACGGTCGCCGGTGGCTGAACCGATCAGCGCATCGAGCCGTGCCCAGCGCTGGTACTCGGCATAAGCTTGTTCGATCTGTTGCGCCAGGGCCTGGTTGGCATTCTGCCGGCGCTGGTCCTCGGCCTGTTCGGCACGTAACTCGGCGCAGCGTTGCTCGCTGGCGGCGAATTGGGTTTGCAGCTCGGTAAGGGCTTCGGCCAACTGCTCGGGCAGCAGATTGCCGTTGTGCTGGGCTTGGTGGTTCTGCAGGCGTTGCTCGCGTTCGGTCAGCAGCACGCGCGCCTGTTCGATGGCTTTTTCGCTGTTGAGCAATCGCTGACGCAACTGGCCAACCTGTTGCTCATCCAGGTTGAGCAAGGCCTCGAGCGAGGCATCGTCCAGCTCCGGATGGGAGGCGCGCCATTGGGTGATGCCGGCAGCCAGCACCTGCTGTTCGGTGTCCAGGGCGTGGGCCTGTTCCTGCCGGGCTTTGAGTTCGGCGGCCAATTGCACCAGGCTGTTGCGCCACTCTTGCAGGTGTTGATTGGCCGCTGCCTCGGCGTTGCGCGTTTGTTCCAGGGCCTGGTCGAGTTGGTTCTGCCACTGTTCGGCGCTGGTGTGTGCGCCCAGCAGTTGCGTGAGTTTCTGCTGGCAGGCCTGTTGTTGTTCGGTCAGGGCGTTGAATTGCTGCTGCGCCGATTCCAGTTGCTGGGCGCGGGTCTGTTGGCGGTCCTGCTCCTTTTCCAGGGTCTGCTGATGCTGAAGCTGTTCGCTGAGCTCGTCACGCTGCTGCTCCAATTGCTCCAGGCGTTGGGCGATCTGCTGGTCGAGCTGCATGAAGGTCGCGGCGGGCTCGGTGCGCAAGGCTTGCAAGGTGTCTGCCGGCAACAAAGCGCTGAAGTGACCCAACTCATCGTCCAGACGCTGGCGATCACGGGCCAGTTCTTGCTGTTGGTTGCTCAGGTGCAAAGACGCCTGTTGGCTCGCCGTTTCGGCGTTGCGCAGTTGCTGCGCCAGGCGCACGGCGTCCTGTTGCAGGGTCAGCAGGGCGGCTTGGCGCTGTTCGTCCTGGCTGATGCGCAGGTTTAGCTGGTCGTTCTGCTGGGCCAGCCAGGTGTCGCGCTTGGTCGGATCCTGGGCCAGCAGTTGCACCGACAGCGGATGGGCCTCAAGGCTGGGCGCCAGGCTCTGCTGCTGGCTGGCGAGTTGTTCCTGCTGCTGTTTAAGCTCTTTGAGCTGGGCGATGACGCCGCTGTATTGCGCGCGCAGGTCGATGACTTTTTCATTCAGCAGGTCGACGGCTTTGCGGGCATTGGCCTCTTCGGTTTCATCAAAGCGCCCCAGACTTTGTAGCAGGGCTTCGGGCTGATGATAAGGATGCTCGACGCTCCCACACACCGGGCAGGGCTGTTCGTCCTGTAACTGTGCGCGCAGTTGCTCGACGCTCTCGCTGCGGGCCAGGCGCTGACGCTCCAACAGTTCACGGGTGACGGTCAGGGTCTGTTCGGCAATCACCAGTTCGGCCTTGGCTTCGCCGCCTTCACGCACCAACCGGTCACGTTCCTGCAACGCCAGTTGCTGGCGTTGTTCAAGTTCGGCGCCGCGTTTTTCCAGCGCTTGCTGACTGGCCCAGAGCCGGGTCAGTTCTTCGAATGCCCGCAGTTGCTTGCGGTTGTCTTGCAGCAGGTTGCCGAGCAACTGAATCTGTTCGGCCACCGCTTCAGGTTCGGCGCCGGCTTCTTTATAGAGCACCTCGAGGTCTTGCCGACGGGTTGCCAGCTCCTCGGCGGCGAGCGTGGCCGTTTGCTCCAGGGAGGCGAGTTCGGCCTGGCCCTTGTTCAGGCGATTGCCGATCAGCATCAACTGTTGGAGGCGGTCGCGATAGGCCTTCCAGGCGTCGCTCAGCGGCGCCAGGTGCGTGCTTTGTTCAAGCTCGCCGGCGATGCGTTGCAAGCGCTCGCTCACCTGTTTTTGCTGTTCAAGCAGCGTATCAATTATGCGCTGGCCTTCGGTGCAAGCGAGCTGCGCCTGTTCCTGGCGTTCGGCGCCGAGGCTCACGTCCCTGGCCAGGCGGGCGAGGGTGTTTTGCTCGTCGAAGGCCTGGCGCAGCAATGGCGCGCTGTCGGTGCTTTGTTGCCGAGCTTCGGCCAACGTCAGTTGCGCTACGCTCAGGCTCTTTTCCAGTTCGGCCTGCTGTTCATGCCGGTCAGTTTGCTGCTGGGTGAGCTGTTGGATCTGCACCGTCAACGGTCCGAGCTGT
This sequence comes from Pseudomonas sp. LBUM1664, assembly GCF_059695895.1. Taxonomy (NCBI): domain Bacteria; kingdom Pseudomonadati; phylum Pseudomonadota; class Gammaproteobacteria; order Pseudomonadales; family Pseudomonadaceae; genus Pseudomonas; species Pseudomonas sp. LBUM1664. Next base: position 2,776,990 of record NZ_CP166791.1, read on the forward strand.
CGGGTCAGTTCCGCCTGGCGGATGAACTGATGCCGCTGGGGCGCCAGTTGTTCCAGGCGGGTCAGCTTCAGCCGTTCGTCTGCCAGGACGCTCCAGTCGGCCTGGGCCTGTTGCAGTTGCTCGGCGGCGCTGGCGTGTTCGTCCTGCAACTGGCGCAGGTCCTTGAGCCAGGTGTGCTGCTGCTCCAGCTGCTTGAGTTGCGCCTGGTGGGTCTTGAGCTGTTGCTGGGCTTCGTTGAAACGCTGGTCCAGCTCGGCCCGGGCCTCGGGGGCCAGCGGCGTGACGCCGGTGGCCTGGTCCTGCAACTGCTTGTGGTTTTCCTTGGCGTGTTTGGCCTTGTCGAAGGCGCGGCGGCCGAGGCGGGTATAGAGGGCGGTGTCGGTGAGCTTTTCCAGCAGTTCGCTGCGGTCGTTGTCGTCGGCCTTGAGGAACGCACTGAACTCGCTCTGGGCCAACAGCACCGCGCGGGTGAACTGTTCGAAGTTCAGGCCCAGGGCGGCTTCGAGCTGGGTCTTGTATTCGCCTTTCTGGCTCGCCAGCAGTTGATCGTTATCCAGGTCCCGCAGGCTCTGGCGGCTGGCTTGCAGCTTGCCGCCGGCCTTTTCCCGGGCGCGATTGGCTTCCCAGCGGGCCCGATAGCGGCGCCCGTCGATGCCGCGGAAATCCACTTCGGCATAGCCATCGCCCGTGCCGCGGCGCAACAGCGTGCGTGGATCGCCCGTGGCTATTTCGCCGTCAACGTCCGGCACCTTGGCGTCGCGCCCGGTGTTGTTGAGGCGCGGCACGGCGCCGAACAACGCCAGGCACAAGGCGTCGAGCAAGGTGCTCTTGCCAGCGCCGGTGGGGCCGGTGATGGCGAACAGGCCAGCGCTGGCCAAGGGTTCTGCGGTGAAATCGATTTCGAAAGGGCCGGCCAGGGAGGCGAGGTTCTTGAGGCGGATTGCGAGGATCTTCATGGCTGCTCGCTCTCCATCTGCACGTCTTGCAACAGCACGGCAAAATCCTTGAGGGTTTGTTCGTCCACTTCGTTGCCGTAGGTGTCCTGCCAGGCGCGGCTGAACAATTCCTGCGGGCTCAGTTGATCCAGTTCGATCAACGCGGCGCCTTCTTCGGCGCTCCCCGTGCCGCCGCTGCCGGCGTACTCGGCGGCGATCCGCACCAGGCGCACGGCTTTGCCTTGCAGCGCGGTTTCCACTTGGTGACGCAGGTCTGGCTGCGGCTCGTCGAGGCGTACCCGTACTTCCAGCCAGGGCTGGCGCTGGACATCGGCCAACAGGTCGATGTCGGGCAGGTCTTTGAGTTGCACAAGGATATCGGCCAGCGGTGCCGGGCCGAGGCGTTGCAGGTTCACGGCCCGGGGAATCAGCCGTGGCTCCACCTTCACCAGGGTTTCGCCATCCAGGGTGATGTCGAGGACCTGATGTTGATAACCGATTTCCGAAAACGACAGCGGGATGGGCGAGCCGCTGTAGCGGATGCGTTCTTCGCCGTTGACCTTTTGCGGTTTGTGCAAATGGCCGAGGGCGACGTAGCTGATGCTCGGGCCGAACAGACTGGCGGGCAGGGCCTCGGCGTTACCGATGATCAGGCTGCGCTCGGAGTCCTCGGACACCGAACCGCCGGCCATGTGCGCGTGGCTGATGGCGATCAGCGCCTGACCCTTCTTGCGTTTGCTGTTGGCGGCTGCGATCAGCCATTCATGAACCTGGCCGATACCTCGCAGGTAGTCGTCACCCAGTTGCGCACCGGTGACTTCGGCGGGCCGCAGGAACGGCAGGGCCAGGCACCACGCCTTGACCTTGCCCTTGGCGTCGGGCAACGGCAGCAACAGGCGCTCAACGTCCAGTTGCCCGTCGTCCAGCCACAACACCCGGCCCAGGGCATGGGTGCGCAACCGTCGCATCAGTGGCGCGGGCAGCTCGATGCGCGAGCCGGAGTCGTGGTTGCCGGCGATCATTACGATGGTCAGGTTGGCGCTTTGTTCATGGGCGCTGACGATGAAATCGTACAGGCGCTCCTGGGCTTTGACCGGCGGGTTCACGGTGTCGAAGATGTCGCCAGCGATCAGCAGCACGTCGGGCTTTTCGCTGACCAGCTGGCGCAACAGCCATTCGAGGAAACACGCGTGTTCGAAATCGCGTTCCTGGCCATGCAGGTTTTGCCCCAGGTGCCAGTCGGAGGTGTGAAACAGACGCAAGGCAAACTCCAGAAAACAGATGATGGCCGCAGGAAAGAGAGGCGGCTAAAAGAAGCAGAGTTTACCAACCGTTCCTGTGGCGAGGGGATAAATCCCCTCGCCACAGGAGCTCTATCTCCCAAAAGCCGTGGGTTATTTGGGATACAGCGGCGGCAACCCACTGTCACCCAGCGGGTCCTTGGAACGTTCCGCAGCAGGAATGGTGCGAATGGCGCGCCACAGGTCTTCGCCTTGCCAGTGCTGGCCGGTCTCGCTGTAGAGCGCGCCGTTGAGGCCGTCCAAGGCGTCGGACAGCGGTACGAAGCGCGCCGCCATGTCGGCCAGGGTTTCCGGTTGTTGCCGGGCCCAGGCGTCCAGTGCCTGGCGGGTGGCGTGGGGGTCGTTGGCCAGGCAGGCACGCTTGAGGTCGTCCAGCAGGGTACGGGGGCTCGGCCCGGCCTGGGTCGCGCGCAGGATTGCCGGCTGCCAGCGGGCACGCCACCACAGGCCGAAACCGAGCAACGTCGTGCAGGCCAGAACGAAGGTGCTCAGTTGCCAATACCATAGGGTGTCGCTGTCGACGTTCGTCACGACCTGAGGCGTGCCCGGCGGTGTGTCCACCATCAGGCTTGGGTTGTTCGCCACTTGCAGGGTTCGCGCCGGGAGGCTGGTGCGGTCCAGGTGGTCCTCCAGGGTGTTCCACCAGACCACTTCCACCGGCGGCAGCTCGATGGTGCCGCTGCGGTTGGGCACCAGGGCCTCGCGGTCTTCGCGGCTGCCGACCAACCCGCGTTCACTGCTGCGGCTGCTGAGTACCGGCTGGTCGGGGTAGCGCCGCAGGCCGTTGATTTCAGTGGCCGGCAGGGGCGGCAACTGGGCGCTGGTCAGGCCTTCGGCTTCCAGGGTCAGGCTGCGGGTCAGGGAGTCGCCCACCTGGCTGTGGGTCGGTTCCGGGCTCCAACTCTCGCTCAAGGAAAGGCTGCGTGCGGGTATCCAGGGCACATCGGCCGGATAGCTGGCAGGCTTGGGGTTGACGGTGAGCAGCAGTTGCTCGGAGCTGACGCGCATCAACTGACCGGGTTTCGGCCCCGCCGGTGCTGCGCCTTGGGCCACCGGCTCGACCAGGGTGGCGCTGAAGGTCTGGGCCGGGATCGTCAGCTCGCCGCTGCGCTGCGGGTAGATGCCATAACGCAGCTCGATCACGCCGTGGCGCACGTCATTGATGACTTTTTCGTAGGTGCGTGATTCGCCAAGCTGTTCGGTGCGCGCATCGGGGATGTGCAGCGGCGTCAGGCTGCTGTCGTCGTACAGCGACACCGAATGGTAGATGCGCAGGGTCAGGATCGCCTGGGCTTGCACATACACGCTGGTTTGGTCGAGGCTGGCCTCGATGAACACCGGCGCCAGAGTGCCGGAGGCATTGCGGGTTTCGCTCTCGATCACTTGCAGGGTGATGGGCTGGCTGGTGACTTCTCCCAGTTGCAGGGGCGGAATGATCACGGTGCCGCTCTGGCGTGGCAGCAGCGTCACAATCCAGCGGGTCGTGGCGCGGTTCTCACCGTCCAGGGTGGTCAGCTGGTTGACCTGGCGGGTGCCGCGCACATCGAACAGGGCCTGAAGCGGGCTCAGGTCGGGTTTGCCGAACAGCGTGGCGTCATTGGATTCCAGGGTCAGTTCCACCGTTTCCCCGGAGTTCAGGCGGCCGCGATCCACGCTGGCGGTCAGCTGTGCAGCCTGGGTTCCAGAGGCCCAGAGCAGCAAGACGAGGAGGTAGGCGGTGAAGCGGGTCATTGGGTTTTTCCCTGGGCCTGATGGCTTTGCTGTTCATACCAGAATTTACGTCTGAGCAGTTCGCCCGGATTATCCGGGATCTGGCGCAGCCATTGCTCAAGCGCCTGGCGCTGCTCTTCTTCATTGCGCTGGCCAGCGGCGGGCCGCAGCGGCGGTGTGGTGGTGCGCTCATCGGACAGCTCGCTGCCCGGCACATCCTGGGCGCCGGGCGGTGATGCTGTCTGGGCTGCCTGGGATTCGTCCGGCGTCTCGGTTGCTTCGGAGGACGGCTGCCCCTGCTCGGAAGACTGGGTTTGTGTATCGGCATCCGGCGATTGTTCGGCGGGGCCCTGTTCCTCGCTCTTGGCAGGCTTGGGCTCTTGCGGTGGCGGTGCCTGCTCTTTCAACAGGCTTTCCACCAGCGCCTTGTTCGTTTGGGCAGGGCGTAGATCCGGTTGCAACTCCAGGGCCTGTTCATAGGCATCCAGCGCGGCTTCCAGTTCGCCGCTCCTGGCCAGGGCATTGCCGCGATTGTAATGGGCGCGGGCGTCGGAGCCTTCGGCAAAGCGTCGGGCGGCCTCGGTGTAGCTGCCGGCTTCGTACAGGGCGACGCCTTGCCATTGGCGATCCTCGAAGTGGGCAGCGGCCTCGGCCGGGCGCTTTTGCTTGAGCAAATGTTGACCCTGCTGGTCGGCGCGCAACCACAGGTCCTGGAATTCGAAGGCATGACTGGTTTGCGGCAGTACGAACAGCAGCGGCAGGCAGAACAGCCAGCCTCGACGGCCGGCGCAGGCGGCCAGCAGCAACAGCGGCAGAAGCAGCCAGTAACCTTGGTCGGCCCAGGTGTCCAGGCGCAACGTCTGACCGTCGCTGCGCAGATGGCGAGGGCCGTCCAGCAGGCCCAGGCCGCGCAGGTCGCTGTCGTCCAGGCGTGCCGGACGGTAACGGCCGTCCAACTCATTGGCGAAGGATTTGAGGCTCGGGCTGTCCAGGCGCGGCACCAGAATCGCGCCCTTGTCATCCTTGAGATAACTGCCATCGTCCTGGGCCACCGGTGCGCCTTCCCGAGTGCCGATGCCAAGCATCAACAATCGTGTGGCGGAACCGTCCAGAACCTGGCGAATGCCCTGGCGTTCCTGCTCGCTCAACGACGAACCGATCAGCAGAATCCTGCCGTGGCCAAGTTCGCCCTGGTCCAGCAAGGCCATGGCCTTGTTGATCGCCAGGTCGGCGCGATGGCCGCTTTGCGGCATGATCGAGGGCGCGAGGGCTTCGAGCAGGTTGGCGCTGGTGGACAGGTCGTCGGACAGCGGTACCAGCGTGTGGGCGCTGCCGGCATAGACGATGATCGCGGTCTGGGCGTCGCTGCGGTTATGCAGCAAGTCCAGCACCTTGCGCCGAGCCTGTTCCAGGCGTGTGGGCGGTACGTCGGTGGCGAGCATTTCCGGGGTCAGCTCCAGCACCACCACCAGCGGGTCGGCGGGTTTTTGGCTGGTCTGTTCGACTCGTGCCCAGCTTGGTCCCAGCAACGCCAGCACCATCAACAGCCAGCCCAGACCCAGGGCAATCCACGGCAGCTTGCTTTCACGGCCGTTGCCGCCGCTGAGCAGCACGGCATGAAACGCCGCAGGCAGGATCAACTGCCAGCGGCCCACCCGTTTCTGCCGATGCCACAGTTGCCAGAGCAACCAACCCAACAAGGGCAGCAGCAACACGAACCAGGGGCGCAGCCAATGCGGCCAGAAGGCGATCATCGGCGCCTCCGCAGGCGCAGGCGCTTGAGCCGCTGGCGCCATTCGGTGTGTTGGGCCGTTTGGAACAGTGGCTGGTTGAACAGACGCTGCAATGGGTTATCCGGCCAGCGTTCCCGGGCCACCAGCAACACACTCAACAGCAGCGCTACGGCCAAAGGCCAATGATAAAGTGCCAGGGCGGGGCGGGCCTGGGTCGGTTGCTGGGCCACCGGTTCGAGCTGGTCAAGGGTGGTCTTGATCGCCAGCAGTTGTTCACCATCCTGGGCGCGGAAATACCGGCCCCCGGTGACTTGGGCGATGTCCTTGAGTGTTGGTTCGTCCAGGTCCAGGCTCGGGTTGACGCCAAGGAAGCCCGCCGTACCGCTTTGTTCCGGGTCGGCACCCATGCCGATCGGGTAGATTTTCACGCCTTCGTCGGCGGCCAACCGGGCGGCGGTCAGCGGGTCGATTTCGCCGCCGTTGTTGGCGCCGTCGGTGACCAGGATCAGCACGCGGCTGTGTGCCGGGCGCTGACGCAGGCGCTTGAGGGCCAAGCCGATGGCGTCACCGATGGCGGTGTTCTTGCCGGCGATGCCGATGCGCGCTTCGTCGAGCCAGCGTCGCACGGTGTGGCGGTCGAAGGTCAGCGGCGCCTGCAGATAGGCCTGGCTGCCGAACAGGATCAGGCCGACCCGGTCACCTTCGCGACCCTCGAGGAAATCCCCCAGCATATGCTGGACCAGCGTGAGGCGACTGACTTCTTCGTCTTTCCATTGCATGTCGGGAAAATCCATGGAGCCCGAGACATCCACCGCCACCAGCAGATCACGGCCGCTGGCGGCAATGGGCAATGGCTCGCCCAGCCACTGTGGGCGGGCGGCGGCAATCAGCAGCAGTAGCCAGAGCAGGATGAAGGGGGCCTGCTGACGCCAGGTCGGCAGATTGGCCCGGGCTCGCCGCCCCACCAGGCCCTCGAGGTCCTCCAGGAAACTGACCTTGAGCGCCGGCTCGCCGCTGTCCGCCGCCGGCAGCACCAGGCGCATCAGCCAGGGCAGCGGCAATAACGCGAAGACCCACGGCCAGGCGAACTCAAACATGTTTGCGAATCCAGATGTCGACGGCTTGGGTCAGGCCGGCGATGGCTTTGTCGTCGAGCTTGCATTCGGGTTTGTAGGCACCTTCCACCAACACCATCCAGCGGGTCAGGCCGGCTGCCGGGCAGCGGTTATCCAGGAAGGCCAGCCATTTACGCCCGTTGAGGGTGTGGCTCTGGCTGTAAGGGTAGTGGTTGCGGCACAGGCGCTTGAGCAGCCCATTGAGCTGTTGCAGCCAGGCTCCGGCCGGCGCGCCGTCGTAGGGTTTGGGCAGCAGGGCGAGTTCGGCCAGGGCGGCCAGGCGCACTGGGTCCAGAGGCTGTTCGGCCCGGGCGACGCTGCGTTTGGCGGGAATGAAACGGCGCAACTGCCACAGGCCCAAGCCCAGCAACGGCAACAATACCAGCATTAACCACCAACCCGGCGCCGGAGGCCAGAAGCCGATGGGGGGGGGCGCCATCAGCGGCTGCAACTGATCGAGGCTGATCATCGGCTTTTCCCCGCCCGCTTGGGGTTCAGGTATTCGCGCAGTTGTTCGACCATGTCGCCCTGGGTGCTCAAGGGCATCAGCAGAATCCGCAGTTTTTGCGCCAACAACTCCCAGCGCTCCAGGCGTGCCTCGGCTTGGGCGCGGTAGGTCTGGCGCAGTTCGAAATTCAGGGTGTCGAGCTCCAACTGTGCGCCGTGCTGGGCGAAACGCAGCAACCCGGCGGCGGGCAGAGCATGATCCAGCGGGTCCGACAGCGGCAGCAGCAACAGATCGCAATGGCGCGACAGCAGGCTCAACTGCTGCTCGGCGCTGTCGGACAGCGCTCGTTCGTCGCAAATCACGATCACCAGGCTGCCGGGCCGTAGCACTTCTCGGGCCCGGCGCAGGGCGATACCGAACGAGTCGCGGTCCGGTTCGCCTTCGGTGTGCAGCGACTGATTGACCCGCACCAGGCGATTGAGCAATTGCAGAAGGCTTTGTTTGCTGCGCCGGGGCTTGACCTCGTAATGGGTGTTATTGCCGAACACCAGCCCGCCGACCCGGTCGTTGTGACCCAGCGCAGCCCAGCCGATCAGGCTGGCGGCCTGGGCAGCCAGCACCGATTTGAACATCAGCCCAGAGCCGAAGAACAGGCGATGGCTTTGCTCGATCATGATGAAGATCGGCCGCTCACGCTCTTCGTGGAACAGTTTGGTGTGGGGCTCCTGGGTGCGGGCGGTGACGCGCCAATCAATGGTGCGCACATCGTCGCCAGCCTGATAGACCCGCACCTGGTCGAAATCCACTCCGCGCCCGCGCAGCTTGGAATGGTGCAGGCCAATCAGCGGGCTGCGCTGGCCGGGCGTCGAGAACAACTGCACCTCGCGCACGCGATGGCGCATCTCGATCAGATCCGAAAGGCTGACGCGGATGCCCGGGGCCGGCGCCAGTGGGTTATTCATGCCTGGCCACTCAAGCGACAGCGACGACGTCGAGAATCCGCTGCACGACGCGGTCCTGATCGATGCCCGCGGCTTCGGCTTCGAACGACAGGATGATGCGATGGCGCAGTACGTCGAACAGCACGGCCTGAATGTCTTCCGGGCTGACAAAGTCGCGTCCGGCCAGCCAGGCGTGCGCACGGGCGCAGCGATCCAGGGCAATGGAGCCCCGCGGGCTGGCGCCGTAGGCGATCCACTCGGCCATTTCCGGGTCGAACTTGGCCGGGGTGCGGGTGGCCATGACCAGTTGCACCAGGTATTCCTCCACGGCATCGGCCATGTACAACCCGAGGATTTCCTTGCGGGCGGAGAAAATCGCCTGCTGGCTCACCCGACGCTCGGGTTTGGTTTCGCCGTTCAGCGCCTCACCCCGAGCCTGCTGCAGAATGCGACGCTCCACCGCAGCATCAGGGAAGCCGATTTTGACATGCATCAGAAACCGGTCGAGCTGGGCTTCAGGCAGCGGGTATGTGCCTTCCTGCTCAATCGGGTTCTGCGTGGCCATCACCAGGAACAGCGGCGACAGTTCATACGTGCTACGTCCGACGCTGACCTGCCGCTCGGCCATCGCCTCAAGCAAGGCCGACTGGACCTTGGCCGGGGCGCGGTTGATTTCGTCCGCCAGCACCAGGTTGTGGAAGATCGGCCCTTGCTGGAACACGAAACTGCCGGTTTCCGGACGATAGATTTCCGTGCCGGTAATGTCGGCGGGCAGCAGGTCGGGGGTGAACTGGATACGATGGAATTGCGCTTCGATGCCCTCGGCCAACTCTTTGATGGCCTTGGTCTTGGCCAGCCCCGGTGCGCCTTCCACCAGCATATGGCCGTCGGCGAGCAGGGCGATGAGCAGGCGCTCGATGAGTTTTTCCTGGCCGAGAATCTGCGTTGAAAGAAAGGTTCGCAGCGCAAGCAGCGCTTCACGATGTTCCATCGGTGACTGTTCCTGGAAAGGGTGGCCCCGCACGTTCGGATAACGCCGGGGCTGGGGACGTTACTTTAATGCATGGCAGGGGGTGGCGACTAACGGGATTTTGTTTGGCGTGCAGAATTGTGATCGGCTTGGATTCAATGTGGGAGCCGAGCTTGCTCGCGATGACGGCGAGCCTGACCCACCGCTATCGCGAGCAAGCTCAGCTCCCACAGGCACTGGTGTCCACATCTATTCCTGTATTTTGGCTAGTGCTGTGTCCGAATGTCATTCAGCAACAATTTGATTGCCGGTCTGTCGACCAGCTCCTGCCAAGGCCCGTCGTCAACAATTGCGCCGTTGTGCAGGACGATTACCCGATCAAAGCGCAGCAGATGATCGAAATCATGAGTGACACAAATTAACCCGCGTTCGGCGAAGATATCGAACAGCAGGTCCCATAAGGAAGCGGTCAGCCCAGGCTCGATGGATGCACTGGGTTCATCGAACAAATTGAATCGTCCAGGCCTGTTAATCAGCCGCAGCAGTGACAGGCGCTTGGCTTCACCGCCAGAAATATTCGATGCGTGTTCACTGATGGACCGTTCAGAGACAATTTCCTGTAGCTGCAGTCGTCGTATTGCCTGGTCGAGGCGAGGCGACGTTTTAGCGCCGAACAGAACCGACCTTTCGAACGGCCCTTCCAGAAAACAGGGTTGCTGAGGGCAGTACCTCAATGCATTCAAATGGGTGCGAGGGTTCAGTTGCGAAACGGGGGTCGCGTCGATCCGCAGCTGGTTTCGCGTTTCTTGATCGAGACCTGCTAGAACTTCCAGCAGGGTAGACTTGCCCGCACCGCTCTGACCGATGATCGCCACTGATTGACCTTGCATAAATGTCAGGCTTTGTGTGATCGACAAACGAACATCGCCATTTTCGGTCAGTGCGCACGGATCAAGAGTCAATGTCGATGCCCCCTGAAAAATGACTTCCGATTGCCGATCGCAGTGGTCGAAGTTTGGGAGCAAAAGCAGGTTTTGAAGTCGACGCTGGTCGGCAAGAAACTGATCCAGCACACGATAGCCCTCCGTCAACGCGGCGATATTGAGTAAATAACTGCCCGCTATGGAAAAAATGGCTACCAGTTGTCCGACACTGATGCTGGGCCGGCTCGACAGTTGATCAACAACCCCCCATCCGAGTAATCCGCCCGTGGAGAGGCTGACGAACAGAATCTTGGCGGCGCTCAAAAAACCACCGGAGGTTGCCGCAATCACCGCCGCATTGGCGTAGCCCTTGAAAGCCTCGTTTAACGGCTGTGTTGCGGTAGGCTCGGCGTTTTCCAGCTTTATTGCTTTGCCGGCATTGAGTGTGCTGTACAAATGGGCGCTTAATTCATCTTCCTGCTCGTTGACAGCATCAATGTGTTTCCTGCGCCATCTGATAATTTTGTGGGTGACAATCAGGTAGATGATTCCTAAACCGGTCATGCCCACAAAAACTTCACTGCCTCCCATATAAAGAAAAGCACCGCCAACGATCAGGAATTCCAGACACAATGGCAATCCGACGGTGACAAAGAACGTCAGCAGTTGTTCGTGAGCGGTAATGCCACGTTCAACCGACTTTATGAAGTGACCGATCCGCCACGAATTGAACCGGGCGAACTCCTTGCGCATAAGGTTTGCCAGCCACTCAATAGACGCGGCCATGACAATCTGCTGGACGAGCTTGGATAGGAAGTGGATCTGCAGTGGGCTGATGATCGCTTGGATGCATCCGGCGACAACAAGGCCTGCCGTGAGCGTGAGCAGCGTATTAGGTGTTGCATGTTTTTCACCGTATAACGCGTCGACAATTGTTCCTAGGAGCAAGGGTGGGGCAAGGGCGATGAGTTTGAGTGCTATGATTGTTACGATGGTTGTTATTAGAAGAGTCGTATGTTTCTCGCAGGCAGTTCTAATAAGCGTTTGCATGGGATGCATACGACCGTCCGTGATTATTTTGTGGGTTGATGGTTTTAATTGCTGCGCAATACGTGCTGGGGTACAACGAGGCGCCCATTTCTAATTATGTTGAAGCGCTCAAGTCCTGGAATATAGACCTGGGTGACGATGCTGTTGCTTGAAAAACTAACTACAGTTCTGTGAAATATTTTTTGTTGGAGTCTGACAGGGCTTTGTGTAACGTATCTAATTGAGTTGAGACGGTTTCGGTGTAGTCGTTTAGCGGACAGTCAAGCTCAGGAAGATTTAGTGTTTTAACTGGCGCTAAGTCGATTAAATTTTTGAGGTTTTTTGAGCATGACAGTAGGTTAAAAGTCTTTCTGTCCATGGATTCTTCAAAAACGTCATATAATTCCCGGGATTGGAACTGTTCGGTCACCGCTCTCTGAATGGCTGTGCAGATGTCCAGCGAACAGCCTGAGCCAATGGCTGATAGATGCTGGTCACCTGGACCTGCTTTGGGAAATGCAACGGCAAAGTAAACGGATAATACGTCCTTTATAATAATGATCTGCAATTCATTGGCGGGCTCCAAGGCGAATGGGTTGTTTAATAGCGCCTTGGTAAGCAAGCTCGTAGATGGTTTGTATAGCTCCATTCTGGGGCCGATTTCGCACACCGCCATGAAGAAAAGGGATAGGACATGTCGCTCGATGATTTCCTGGGTGCCATGCAACAGAGCTTCGTTCTCCGTACAACCAAAAGCAATGCCTGAGTTGGATGAGTAACGAGATAGAAATTGCACGGTAGAACTGGCGCTGTTGGAGATGTTTCGTGCTGCAGCAGGGCAGAGAAGAGCGCTTGGGGCAATGAGATTTTCTTTTTTGTCTAGGGATGTAAGTGTGAAGCAGCCTATGGGTTCCGCGCTGTAGGGCAGGCAGGTAAAAAAGCCGTCGTCTTTAGCTGCTTTCTGAGAGGCGATGTTATCGGTGCAATGCCATGTTGATTCATTGGCAGGGGTTTGAAAGGTGCTGAAGTGCTCAATGCTTTCTGCCAGCGCACCTATTAGTGAGTCTGGCCCTTTACCTGCGTCGGACTCAATAAGGTTGTTGTCACTGTCAAAAAGTTCCGCTGTTGCTACTAGTCTGGAAGGTATCGTATATCGTGCCTCGGCTCTGAGGCCAAGTGTGTTGAGGGTAGACATGATATTGAACAGAGCATCGGTAGGTGTTAGTTCGCGTTCAGACATAGGGGCCTCTGGTTTTTTTGGGTGCCGAAAGGTAATAATCTTTCGGCACCTGTTAGCAGACTCTTAGTCGTGCACTGACTTCAGTTAGTCAGGGAGGCGAAAAAGTTGGCTTCAGTTGTCAGAAGTTCTTTGGAAAAGCCCATTGTCTGCGGCAGATCATCAAAGGTGTTTATTTCGGAACGTTTGCTACCCATATCATTTACTCCTCTGTTGATTATTCAGTGTCGCGTAGCGATCACCTAACTTGCGTGTTTTTGTGCAAGTGCATAATTAATAACAGTGGGCTTTTGATTGGGCTAGGGCGCAACTTCCGATGCTGGCGTAGGCCTGTTCTTGGCGATCGGTAGGACGCGACTGTGGGAAGATGAGTTTTGTTGAAAATGTCTTTTTTTGGCCTCTGTTTCAATGATTTTAAAGGTTTACTCCCCTTGCAGGATAATAGTGGGAGAGTGCTTGGGCAGGACTTAAGGGGGGCCTGTCAGGCGAGCAATAACCATCCCGAACAAACCCCTGTGACGAGGGGGGTATCCCCGTTGGGCTGAAGCAGCCCCAGTATTGTTACTTCAATCAGCCAGGTACACCGGGGTCAGGTTTTCAGGGCTGCTGCGCAGCCCAGCGGGGGTAAATCCCCTCGCCACAAAAGCTGCGCCCGGCTTCATTCTCTTGGACAAACGCCTCAGCTCTTCCACGCCCCCAGGTTCACCAGATTCACCGGCCGCTCACCCGCCAATGCCATCAACAGATTGTCCACCGCACAACGCGCCATTGCCTCCCGTGTCTCGTGGGTGGCCGAGCCCATGTGCGGTGTCGCCACCACGTTGTCCATTTGCAATAACGGCGAATCCGGACTCAAGGGTTCGCGCTCGAACACATCCAGCCCCGCACCACGGATCTGCCCGTTGCGCAGGGCGTCGATCATCGCCGCTTCATCCACCACCTTGCCCCTGGAGATATTGATGAAAATGGTTTCAGGGCGCATCTGCGCAAATGCTTGAGCACCAATCAGGCCTTGGGTCTCAGCCGTCAGGGGCAACGTCAGGCAAATGAAGTCCGCCTGCTGCAACAGGGTTTCGAGGCTGCAGTAGCGTGCGCCGAAACGCTGTTCGACTGCGGGTTTGGGCGAGTGGCTGTGGTAGATCACCGGCATGCCGAAGCCGAAGTGCCCGCGCTGGGCCAAGGCTTCGCCGATGCGTCCCATGCCAATGATGCCCAGGGTCTTGCCATGGACATCGCTGCCAAAATGCTTGGGGCCTATGCTCTGTTGCCACCCGCCTGCGCGGACCAGGTTTGCCAGTTCCACCACGCGTCGGGCCGTCGCCAGGATCAGCGCAAAACCGGTGTCTGCGGTGGTCTCGGTCAGCACGTCCGGGGTGTTGCTGAGCAGGATCCGGCGTTCGGTCAGGTAATCGATGTCGTAGTTGTCGACCCCCACCGAGACGCTTGCGATGGCTTGCAGGTTCGGCGCCAGGTCCAGCAACGGTGCATCCAGCTTGAGGCTGGCACCCAGCAGGCCATTGGCGGTGGGCAAGGCGTTGCGCAGTTGCGCCAGGCCCTGCACATCGAGGCGTTCGATGAGGGTGACTTGGGCCTGCGCTTGCAAACGGGCCATCAATTGCGCTGACAGCGCTTTGTATAACACCACGTGCTTTTTCATGGGAGGCTCTCGATTCAGGGATGGGCGGGCGCCGAGTGGGGCGTCGCGGTTTTGGACACTGCCCGGTCGCTGGCGCCGGGCTTGAGGGCGAGGGTCAGCACCACTGACAGCAGCAACGCGCCGCTCATCAGCAGAAAGGACATGCCAGGGGAGCCGGTCGAACCGTTGAGGTAGCCCACCAGGTACGAACCGCCGAACGAACCCAGCGCGCCCATGCTGTTGATCAACGCCATGGCACCGCCGGCGACGTTGGCTGGAAGGATTTCCGGAACGATGGCAAAAAACGGCCCGTACGGTGCGTACATACAAGCCCCGGCGACCACCAGCAAGCCATAGGACCACCAGAAATGTTCAGGCCCCAGCAGGTATGAGGCGTAGAACGCGATGGAGGCGATCAGCAGCGGTGGCCAGACGAAGCGCTTGCGCTTCTGTGCCTTGTCCGACGCCCAGGACACGACCAGCATGCCAACCACCGCCGCCAGGTACGGCAACGACGACAGCCACCCGGCCTCGACCATGCTCATCTGCAGGCCAGCCTTGAGGATTGACGGCAACCACAGCACGAACCCGTAGACCCCGATGCTCCAGCAGAAAAACTGCATTGCCAGGATGATGACCTGGGGGGAGCGGAAGGCCTCGGCATAGTTTTTCACGGCCTTGATACCGACTTGTTCGGCCGCCAGTGCGCTTTCCAGGTCCTGTTTTTCCTGGTCGCTGAGCCACTTGGCCTGGGACGGACGATCATCCGCCAGGCGCCACCAGATAAAGGCCCAGAGCACCGCCGGCAGGCCTTCGATGATGAACATCCAGCGCCAGTCGAATTGCTGCACCAGATAACCCGACACCACCGACATCCACAGCATGGTCACCGGGTTGCCGAGGATCAGGAAGGTATTGGCGCGCGAGCGTTCGGCCCGGGTGAACCAGTGGCAGAGATACACCAGCATGGCTGGCATCACGGCGGCTTCGACCACACCGAGCATGAAGCGGATCACGATCAGCCAGTACGCGTTGGAGACTACGCCAGTCAGCGTCGCCAGCGATCCCCAGAGGATCAGGCTGACGAAGATCAGCTTTTTCACGCTGTGTTTTTGCGCGTAGATCGCCCCCGGCACCTGAAAGAAAAAGTAGCCGAGGAAAAACAGTGCGCCGAGCAATGACGACAGCCCCGGGGTGATCATCAGATCCGCGGCCATGCCCGAGGCGGCGGCGAACCCGTAATTGGCCCGGTCCAGGTAGGCCAGGCTGTAGGTGATGAACACGATGGGCATGATGTACCACCAGCGACGGGTGGCGAGGTTGAGCGTTTGCATGTCGTTGACTCCTGAGCTTGTTGTTTTTTTTGCAGCAGGTGTGTTTACGGTGTGTGTCAGGCCTTTATCGCGAGCAGGTTCACCTCGAACCCATGTGGGAGCTAGCCTGCTCGCGATCGACGCTTTCGAATTCGGCCAGTAACTCGGCGCGCGTCGGCAATCCCTCCATGTCTCCACGGCTCTGTATCGCGCGGCTGCCAATCCAGTTGGCGCGCTGCACTGCACCGGTGATACCGCGGCTTTCCAGCAGCCCACTGATCAGGCCGACGGCGAAGCCATCACCGGCGCCCACGGTGTCCACCACTCGGGCGACCGGTACGCCAGCGACAACACCTTGGTCCAGTTGCGTACGGTAATAAGCACCGTCCGCGCCGAGCTTGATCACTACGGCCTCGGCGCCTTGGTCCAGGTAGAACGCAGCGATGTCGGCCGGGTCGTCGAAGCCGGTCAGCAGCCGGCCTTCGCCGAGCCCCGGCAAGACCCAGTGGGCGAGGGCGGCGAGGCGATTGATTTCGCGAATCATCATCGACTCGCTGGCCCACAGGCTCGGCCGCAGGTTGGGGTCGAACGACAGGCTGCGGCCGGCGTTGCGCAGGCGGGTCATCAACTCAAAGGACATCTCGCGGGCCGTGACTGATAGCGCCGGCACAATGCCGGTGGCGTGTAAGTGACGGGCACCGAGCAGCGTTGGTGCGATGGATTCGATCGACAGGTGACTGGCCGCCGAGCCGCGACGGAAATACTCCACTTGCGGGTCGCTGCCATCGTCGGTGCGGGATTTGAACTGAAAACCGGTGGGGCGTGCCGGATCGACCGCCACGTGGTGACAATCCAGGCCTTCGTTCTCCAGCGTCTGCACCACGAAACGTCCCAGGGAGTCGGCGCCGACCCGGCTCAGCCATGCCACCTTGAAGCCCAGCCGCGACAGACCGATGGCCACGTTGCTGTCGGCCCCGGCGATGCGTTTGTGAAATTGATTGATGCTGGCCAGGTCACCGCTTTGGTCGGCCACCAGCATCGCCATGGTTTCGCCGAACGACAACACATCGAACTCAGACATGGGCACGCTCGCGACGCGATAGCCCGAGGCGGGAAAGGGTGGCGACATGTTCAGCGGTCACTTGCAGCAGGTCGTCGCCTTGTAGCGGGTACTCGGCGGCGCGCATCACGTCTGCTGGCATCTGCTTGAGCAGTTGTTCCCACAGATGCAGGTCTGTCATGGCCGGAGGCACGGCGATCAGTTTACCGTCGGCGCGCCGGGCCACCGCCTTGCAATGCACATAAGTCACATGCCGTCCGAGCTGTCGGGCCGCCACGGCGGCCGATTGGTCCTGCCATTGCCAGTTGCCAATGTCGAAGGTCATGCCGATGGGCAACGCCTGCTGCTCGATCTCGGCGAAGAAACGTTGCAACGGTTCGATCCGTCCGCCCTGCAAGGTCTGATCGTTCTCCACCAGCAACTGCACCGGGTTTGCGGCAAGCGCATCCGCCAGGGCCGACAGGTCATGGGAATCGGTGAAATGGCCGAGGGAGACTTTCAGCCATGTCGAGCCGAACGTCTCGGCACATTGCAAGGCACGCGACAGGGCGGGATTGGGCCTGGACTGGCCGGCGAGCCACAGCTCAAGTGGCGACGAGAAAATACTTTGCAGTCCTTGGGCCCGTGCGCCAGCGGCCAGTTCAGCGGGTTGTTCGGTGGTGAGCAATTCCTCGCGCCATTCAATTCGCGAGGCACCAGCGGCGGCCAACAGATCGATGAAACTGCCTTGGCCTCTTTGCCGCACCAAGTCGGCACCGTAGCTGGAGAGGCTGATGGAAACAGGTGGTTTGTTCATTGTT
This sequence comes from Pseudomonas sp. LBUM1664, assembly GCF_059695895.1. Taxonomy (NCBI): domain Bacteria; kingdom Pseudomonadati; phylum Pseudomonadota; class Gammaproteobacteria; order Pseudomonadales; family Pseudomonadaceae; genus Pseudomonas; species Pseudomonas sp. LBUM1664. Next base: position 2,794,141 of record NZ_CP166791.1, read on the forward strand.
TTTGTACCTCTGAAACCGGTTTCAGTTTTGTTCAAAAAAAAGGTTGTGCTTGAGGGCATCATCGCGAGCAGGCTCGCTCCCACATGGGATCTTCAGTGCAACGCAGATCCGGTGTGGGAGCGAGCCTGCTCGCGATAGCGCCCTCACCATCACCGACCATTCCCAAGCGTCGACCCACGCTCAATCAACCGCGCCGCAAAATCCAGGGTCCGCACTGGTCCGTTGTCACCGCGCAAGCGCTTGAGCAAACACTCGAACGCACTGGCGCCGATCTCGGCCGTCGGTTGGGCCAGGGCGGTGATGCCGCTACCCACCAACGGGTACCAATCCAGGTCGTCGAGGGCGATCAGGCCCACGTCGTCGAACAAGTGACAACCCAGGTCGCGCAATACTTGGGTGGCGGCCAGCGCGGCAATGCCGTTGGCGCAAAACAGCGCCTTGGGGCCATGGCCCGGCTGGGCAAGGAAGGTCTTGATGCGCGCGGCCAACTGATCGCAGGTTTCCACCACGGCGCCGGCCAGGGCAGGGCGCCGCTTGATGCCGGCCTGGAAACTGTCGACCCGCTCGATCCGCGAGCTGGTGCCGTCGAACGGCTCGGTCACCAGCAGCAGATCGCTGTAGCCCCGTTGTTCGAGGTGATCGAGGGCCATCTCGACGGCCGCCGGATTGTCCAGCCCCACCAGGTCGCTTTCGAGCCGATCGACCTTGCGATCCACCAGCACCAGGGGCATTTCGCTACGCAGTTCGAAGAGTTCATCACGGTGATGACCCAAGGTATTCACGATCAACCCTTCGATGTTGTAGGCGCGCAACAGCGCCAGGTGCTGGCGTTCCTGCTCGTCATCGCGGTCGGTGTTACACACCACCAGGCTATAGCCATGGCGACGACAGGCTGTTTCCACGCCATGCATCACGGCAATTGAATAAGGGTTGCGGATATCGGCCACCAGCATGCCGATCAGGCGGGTGCGCCCGCGTTTGAGGCCGCGGGCCATCTGGTTTGGGCGGTAGCCCAGTTCGCTGATCGCCTGCTCGATGCGCCGGGCGATGGCCTCGGAGAGCAGGGCGCGGTCCTCGCCAATGAAACGCGAGACGCTGGCCTTGGAGACCCCGGCGCGTTCGGCGACGTCAAGCATGGTCACGCGGCTGCGCTGGGCGGCGGAGAAAGAATTCACGGATTAAAACCTGCCTATTGGATTTATTAGTGGCTCTGAAACCGGTTTCAGGAAACATCAGAATCCAGTCGGTCGTCAAGGGCGTCGCAACGCGAGAGCGACCGACGGTGGTTCGTTTTGTGGTAACGACCCGCGCCTTGGGCCGGGTGCGGTGAGGGGAATGCTCTCGAACCCTTGTGGCGAGGGAGCAAGCTCCCTCGCCACAGGGATTACCAAACATCCTGTGTTGCATTCCTGGCGTCCCAGGCTCAGAGCAGGCTTATATAGGTGCCCGTACCCTTGAGAATGTTCTGCAACGTCAGTTCCACTTCCGCCAGATCAGCCGCATCGGTGTCATGGGTGATTTCCAGCATATCGTGGCCATCGAGCGCATCGGCGTCGGCCGCTGCAATTTCAATCAGCAGGCGGGTAGGGCTTAGGGTGACCTTTACACCCTCCAGCGTCGAAGGCTCGCCATCGAGGGCGATTTCCAGTTCGTCTTCGTCGGGGTAGCGGGTCATCAGGAACATTTCGCCCTGGCTGCTGTGGCAGCAGAGCATGGCCATGTTGTCTTCTTCGTCGTCGCACGGGTTGGCGATCAGAAGGGCGGTGGTCATTTGCATGGTGAGGGTTCCTGGCTCGATGAGCCTTGCAAGGTGCAAAAAGTGGATTCTGCCAGCCCGAGCGATTTTGTGCAGGGTTCCCGCCGTCAAACTGCAAGATCCGGGTGCGACTATATGCCAAGCAGATCACAGGCCTGGCCGTGGATTTCACGCCGCGAGGTGCCGTTTGGGCCTTGGGCTGCTAGGGTTGTTCGAGGCGTACCGGCTGTTTAGCTAGCCGATGACCGAATATGTCGCAGCGCTGCAAGCAGGCACGTTGTCGCACTCGTTAAGCTGCGCAACGGATGTGCACCTGCAAAGAGCATCGTGAGTGTTTTTTGCAGGTGTTCATTACATGGAAATTACATGGAAAAGGAATGTGACCTGCGGGTCTCGTCCAGCTTCACCCACCTGTCATCCTGTTTCCTCTGCCCGAGAATCAGGAACGGGATGGCCGACAGCCCCGAAACGGGTTGCACGCGACGCTTCCATCAATAACAAGCCCAAGCGGAGTACCACAGATGGCGTTCTTCACCGCAGCCAGCAAAGCCGACTTCCAGCACCAACTGCAAGCGGCACTGGCGCAGCACATCAGTGAACAGGCACTGCCACAAGTGGCGCTGTTCGCTGAACAATTCTTCGGCATCATTTCCCTCGATGAACTCACCCAGCGCCGGTTGTCCGACCTCGCCGGCTGCACCCTGTCTGCCTGGCGCCTGCTTGAGCGCTTCGATCACACGCAATCGCAGGTGCGTGTCTACAACCCCGATTACGAACGCCACGGCTGGCAGTCGACTCACACCGCGGTGGAAGTGCTGCACCACGATTTGCCGTTCCTGGTGGATTCGGTACGCACCGAGCTGAACCGTCGCGGCTACAGCATTCATACCCTGCAAACCACCGTGCTGAGCGTGCGTCGCGGCAGCAAGGGCGAGTTGCTGGAAGTCTTGCCAAAAGGCACCCAGGGCGACGGCATTGTGCAAGAGTCGCTGATGTACCTGGAAATCGATCGCTGCGCCAACGCCGCCGAACTCAACGTCCTGAGCAAGGAACTTGAGCAAGTGCTGGGCGAAGTGCGAGTGGCGGTGGCCGATTTCGAACCGATGAAAGCCAAGGTCCAGGAAATCCTCGCCGGCCTGGACGATAGCGCCTACGCCATCGATGCCGACGAAAAAAGTGAAATCAAGAGCTTCCTGGAATGGCTGGTGGGCAACCACTTCACCTTCCTCGGCTACGAAGAGTTCGTGGTCCGTGACGAAGCCGATGGCGGTCACATCGAGTACAACCCCGATTCCTTCCTCGGCCTGACCAAACTGCTGCGCGCCGGCCTCACCGCCGATGACCTGCGCATCGAAGACTACGCCGTCAATTACCTGCGCGAACCGACCCTGCTGTCGTTCGCCAAGGCAGCACACCCAAGCCGCGTACACCGTCCGGCCTACCCGGACTACGTGTCGATCCGTGTCATCGACGCCGACGGCAAGGTCATCAAGGAATGCCGCTTCATGGGCCTGTACACCTCCTCGGTGTATGGCGAGAGCGTGCGGGTCATTCCGTACATCCGCCACAAGGTCGAAGAAATCGAACGTCGCTCGGGCTTCCAGGCCAAGGCACACTTGGGCAAGGAACTGGCCCAAGTGGTCGAAGTACTGCCCCGTGACGACCTGTTCCAGACCCCGGTGGACGAGCTGTTCAGCACCGTGATGTCCATCGTGCAGATCCAGGAACGCAACAAGATCCGCGTGTTCCTGCGCAAAGACCCGTATGGCCGTTTCTGCTACTGCCTGGCCTATGTGCCACGCGACATCTATTCCACCGAAGTGCGCCAGAAAATCCAGCAAGTACTGATGGATCGTCTGAAAGCCTCGGATTGCGAGTTCTGGACCTTCTTCTCCGAATCGGTGTTGGCCCGCGTGCAGTTGATCCTGCGAGTGGACCCCAAAAACCGTCTCGACATCGACCCGGTGTTGCTGGAAAAAGAAGTGGTTCAGGCCTGCCGCAGCTGGAAGGACGACTACTCCAACCTGGTGATCGAAAGCTTCGGCGAAGCCCAGGGCACCAACGTACTGTCCGATTTCCCCAAAGGCTTCCCGGCCGGCTACCGTGAGCGTTTTGCTGCGCACTCGGCCGTGGTCGACATGCAGCATCTGCTGAGCCTGAGCGAAAAAAATCCGCTGGTCATGAGTTTCTACCAGCCGCTGGGCCAGGTATCCGGCCAGCGCGAACTGCATTGCAAGCTGTATCACGCCGACACGCCGCTGGCGTTGTCCGATGTGCTGCCGATCCTGGAAAACCTCGGCCTGCGCGTGCTGGGTGAGTTCCCGTACCGCCTGCGCCACACCAATGGCCGCGAGTTCTGGATCCATGATTTTGCCTTCACCGCCGCCGAAGGCCTGGACCTGGACATCCAGCAGCTCAACGACACCTTGCAGGATGCCTTCGTCCACATCGTGCGTGGCGATGCCGAGAACGATGCGTTCAACCGCCTCGTGCTGACTGCCGGCCTGCCATGGCGCGACGTGGCACTGCTGCGTGCCTACGCCCGTTACCTGAAGCAGATTCGCCTGGGCTTCGACCTGGGTTACATCGCCAGTACTTTGAACAACCACACGGACATCGCTCGCGAACTGACCCGGTTGTTCAAGACCCGCTTCTACCTGGCCCGCAAACTCAGCGGCGACGACCTGGAAGACAAGCAGCTGCGCCTGGAACAGGCGATCCTCACGGCCCTGGACGACGTTCAGGTGCTCAACGAAGACCGCATCCTGCGTCGCTACCTGGACCTGATCAAGGCCACCCTGCGGACCAACTTCTACCAAACCGATGCCAACGGTCAGAACAAGTCCTACTTCAGCTTCAAGTTCAACCCGCACTTGATCCCGGAACTGCCCAAGCCGGTGCCCAAGTTCGAGATCTTCGTGTACTCGCCACGGGTCGAAGGCGTGCACCTGCGCTTTGGCAACGTTGCCCGCGGCGGCCTGCGCTGGTCTGATCGTGAAGAAGACTACCGCACCGAAGTGCTGGGCCTGGTGAAGGCTCAGCAAGTGAAAAACTCGGTGATCGTGCCGGTGGGCGCCAAGGGTGGATTCCTGCCGCGTCGCCTGCCACTGGGCGGCAGCCGGGACGAGATCGCAGCCGAGGGCATCGCCTGCTACCGCATCTTCATCTCGGGCCTGTTGGACATCACCGACAACCTCAAGGAGGGCGCGCTGGTGCCGCCGGCCAACGTCGTGCGTCATGACGACGATGACCCGTACCTGGTGGTGGCGGCGGACAAAGGCACTGCGACCTTCTCCGACATCGCCAACGGCATCGCCATCGATTACGGCTTCTGGCTGGGCGATGCGTTTGCCTCCGGCGGTTCGGCTGGCTACGACCACAAGAAAATGGGCATCACCGCCAAGGGCGCGTGGGTTGGCGTTCAGCGTCACTTCCGCGAGCGCGGCATCAATGTCCAGGAAGACAGCATCACCGTGGTGGGCGTCGGCGACATGGCCGGCGACGTGTTCGGTAACGGCTTGTTGATGTCCGACAAGCTGCAACTGGTCGCGGCATTCAACCACTTGCATATTTTCATCGATCCAAACCCTACGCCTGCCAGCAGCTTTGCCGAGCGCCAGCGTCTGTTCGACTTGCCGCGTTCGGCCTGGACCGACTACGACGCCAGCATCATGTCCGAAGGCGGCGGTATCTTCTCGCGCAGCGCCAAGAGCATCGCCATCTCGCCGCAGATGAAAGAGCGCTTCGACATCAAGGCCGACAAACTGACCCCGACCGAACTGCTGAACGCCTTGCTCAAGGCCCCGGTGGACCTGTTGTGGAACGGCGGTATCGGCACTTACGTCAAAGCCAGCACCGAAAGCCACGCCGATGTAGGCGACAAGGCCAACGATGCGCTGCGTGTGAACGGCAACGAGCTGCGCTGCAAGGTCGTGGGCGAGGGCGGTAACCTGGGCATGACCCAGCTGGGTCGCGTCGAATTCGGCCTGCATGGCGGCGCCACCAACACCGACTTCATCGACAACGCTGGCGGCGTGGACTGCTCCGACCACGAAGTGAACATCAAGATCCTGCTCAACGAAGTGGTGCAGGCCGGCGACATGACCGAGAAGCAACGTAACCAGTTGCTTGGCAGCATGACCGACGAAGTCGGTGGCCTGGTGTTGGGCAACAACTACAAGCAGACCCAGGCCCTGTCCCTGGCGGCGCGTCGCGCGTTTGTGCGCATCGCCGAATACAAGCGCCTGATGAACGATCTCGAAGCCCGGGGCAAGCTGGACCGCGCCATCGAGTTCCTGCCGACTGAAGACCAACTGGCCGAACGTGTCGCGGCAGGCCATGGCTTGACCCGTGCCGAACTGTCGGTGCTGATCTCCTACAGTAAGATCGACCTCAAGGAAGCGCTGCTCAATTCCCTGGTGCCGGACGACGAGTACCTGACCCGTGACATGGAGACTGCGTTCCCGCCGATGCTGGTAAGCAAGTTCTCCGAAGCCATGCGTCGCCATCGTCTCAAGCGCGAGATCGTCAGCACCCAGATCGCCAACGACCTGGTCAACCACATGGGCATTACTTTCGTCCAAAGGCTCAAAGAGTCTACGGGCATGAGTCCGGCGAACGTTGCTGGCGCTTATGTGATCGTTCGGGACATCTTCCATCTCCCGCACTGGTTCCGTCAGATCGAAGCCCTGGACCACCAGGTTTCGGCCGACGTGCAACTGGAGCTGATGGACGAGCTGATGCGCCTGGGCCGTCGCGCAACTCGCTGGTTCCTGCGCAGCCGCCGTAACGAGCAGAACGCTGCCCGTGACGTCGCTCACTTCGGTCCGCACCTGGCGGCGTTGGGCCTCAAGCTCGACGAACTGCTGGAAGGCCCGACCCGTGAAGGCTGGCAGACCCGTTACCAAGCCTACGTGGCGGCTGGCGTGCCGGAGCTGTTGGCCCGTATGGTTGCAGGCACCACCCACCTGTACACCTTGCTGCCGATCATCGAGGCGTCCGACGTCACCGGCCAGAACGCCGCCGATGTGGCCAAGGCCTACTTCGCCGTGGGCAGCGCCCTGGACATTACCTGGTACCTGCAACAGATCAGCGCACTGCCGGTGGAAAACAACTGGCAGGCACTGGCCCGTGAAGCGTTCCGCGATGACATCGATTGGCAGCAACGGGCGATCACCATCTCGGTCCTGCAAGAGGGCGACGGCACTCAGGACGTGGAAACGCGCCTGGCGCTGTGGCTGGAGCAGCATCGCAGCATGGTCGAGCGCTGGCGCGCCATGTTGGTGGACATCCGTGCCGCCAGCGGCACCGACTACGCCATGTACGCGGTCGCCAACCGCGAACTGCTGGACCTGGCGTTGAGTGGTCAGGCGGTCGTTACGGCCAACTGATCCTGGGTTGAATGAAAAAGCCCCGCATTGAGAGATGCGGGGCTTTTTTTTGGATTTGATTCCCGATTCATGAGCGAACAGAGATCCCTGTGCGTATTGTGTTGTGGTCGGTTAATTTTTCAGCGGAATCAACACCGCTTCATCCTCGCCCAGCACCATGAACACCAGCAGTTTCGCCGGCTGGGTCGCGCTGGCGTTTTTCGAAACCAGGTGCTCGGACCCTGCCGCCTCGTACCAGAATTCCCCAGCCTTGTAGGTGGTCGCCGGCTCGCCTTTGACCTGGGAAGTGATGGCGCCTTCGAGCACGTAGGCCATGGCTGTGCCCTCATGCTTGTGGGCAATGGACGACTGGCCTGGGGCGTAGTCGACGGTCAGCATCATGGCTTTTTTACCGGGCAGGTTTTTCAGCATCTGTTCCTGCAACACGGTGACCTTCTCCGAAGGCGCGGCTTCGTGGGCATAGGCCTGGGCGACGGGCAACAGGCTGAGAGCGGCGATCAGATAGAGGGTTTTCATGGCAGGTGGCCTTGGTGGTTTCGAGTGAGTTCGCGCTGTCGCGGCGATGGATTCACCCTAAGCCCCACGGTGGGGCAAACAAACGTCCAATCTTTCGGAAGGCGGGTAGACCAATGCCGCGATCCACCAAACTTGAAAGGTAACCCTCCGTAGGAGCTGCCGAAGGCTGTGATCTTTTGATCTTTTGATCTTTTGCTTGAGATTTAATTGGATTGGACAAGATCGCAGCCTCGTTGCACTCGGCAGCTCCTACGGGCTCGGGGTGTCAGCTGTTGAAATCCACACTTCGGGCCAGGCGGTTGTCGATCAGGCTGATGAAGCCCTGCACCTCGGGGCAGTTGAAGTGGGCTTGCATCGCCGCTTCCGATTGCCAGCGGGCGCTGACGTTCCAGCGGTCGCCAGTCTCCGGGCAACGGTCAACCATGTAGGCATCGCAGCCCGGAAGCGCACGCAGGGTCTCAACGATTTGCTGCAACTGCCGGCCCAGTTCTTCCGAGCGACCGGCGGCGGCTTGCACCTGGACGGTATTGATCACTTGGCGAGACATTGTTCAGGCTCCTGAATCAAGTCGGACGGGGTTCGCTCAGCGATGAGCGACACCCATGCAGGATAGGCCTCCCGGCGCGGGGCTCCAACAGCCAATGGGCTGATAAATCCCCAGTCCAATCCCTCAGGCCACTTGCTGCAGAATGTCCCGCAGACGGTCGAGGGCGATGTCGATGTCCAGGGTTTCGATGGCCCCGAAACCGAAGAACAGGCCCGGTCGCACCGGTACATCGTTGAAAAAACCATCGAGGCTGTACAGCCCGACTTCGGCTTTTTTCGCCAACTCGATCACCAGCGCCAGGTCGATCGGCACCTTGCACAGTACCGCCATGTGGAAGCCAGCGGTGGTGGGCACGGCCTCGAACCAGGGCGACAAGTCCCCGGCCATGCGGGCCAGTATCCGTTCACGTCGACCGGCATACAGGGTATGGCAGCGGCGGATGTGTTTGAGCAGGCAGCCCTCGGCGATGAACTTGGCCAGTGCCCACTGGGGCAGGGTGGAAGTGTGCTGGTCGGTGAGGCGCTTGGCCAGGATCACCGCTTCGAGAATCGCCGGCGGCAGGATGGCGTAACCCAGCCGCAGCTCCGGCAGCAGGGTTTTGGAGAAGGTTGCGACGTACGCCACGATCCCGCGCTCGTCCATGCTTTGCAGCGAATCGGCGGGCCGGCCTTCGTAACGGAACTCGCTGTCATAGTCGTCTTCGATGATGATCGCCCCCAGCTCATAGGCCCGCGCCAGCAAGGCCTCGCGGCGAGCCTGACTCATGGGCATGCCCAGGGGAAACTGGTGAGAAGGCGTCACATAAATCAGCCGTGTGCCATCGGGGATCAGGTCCACGCGCATGCCCTGGTCATCCACTGGCACCCCGGCCACGGTGGCGCCTTGGGAGCCGAACAGCAGCCGCGCCGGCGGATAACCCGGATCTTCCATGGCCACCAGGCTGCCGGGGCGGGTCAACACCCGCGAGATCAGGTCCAGGGCCTGCTGCGCGCCGTTGCACACCACCACGTCATCATCCTGACAATTGACCCCGCGGGAAAACGCGATGTGTCGGGCAATGGCGTTGCGCAGCGCTGGCAAGCCTTCGGGCTGGCTGTAGAAGCCCTTGGTACTGGCGATCTGGCGCAGGGCATGGGCGGTGCAACGACGCCAGTCATCCAGTGGAAACTGGCCCTTGCCGGTGGCGCCGCCGATGAAGTCATAACGCAACGCACCTTCGAGTGTCGGGTGGCGCAGCAGGTCCGGCATGCTGCGCCAAGCCTCGACGACATCGGCGCCGGCCAGTTCCCGGTGGCTTTGTTTGCGCACGATTTTGGCCGGTCGCGCATTGACGTAGGTGCCTTTGCCGATGATGCCGGTGAGGAAATTTTCGTAGGTCAGTTGGGCGTAGGTGTCGGAAACGGTCTTGCGCGAAACGCCCAACTGTTCGGCGAGCAAGCGGCTGGGCGGCAGTTGCGTGCCGGCGGCCAGGCGACCGCTTTCAATGGCGCTGCGCAATTGTTGATACAACTGGCCTGCCAGGTCCTTGCGGCCGTTGATGACAACATGAAGTTCCATACCCGCAAGCTCCTGGGCGATTGTGGCGGCAAGCGTCAAAGGGTCAAGATTACCCGCATTGTGCGATTGCATAGAAGTTGCGTGGAGAAAATCCCGCCCATTGGCCTTGTGCGAAGTGGTCCTGGGTTTTTCGACGAATTGGACCTGTCGCTGACGGATCCCAAGGCCTACCGTGCAGGTATCAACCGCCACGGAAACCGCCATGAGCCAGCGTCTGGATTACTACAGTGCGTCCCCCGGGGCGATGAAAGCGATGATCGGCCTGGAGGCGCTGACCAGCCGCCTGAGTATCGAACCGGCGTTGCTGCACTTGATCAAAATCCGCGCCTCGCAACTCAACGGCTGTGCTTTCTGCACCGACATGCATTCGGTGGAAGCGCGACGCCTGGGCGAGCCCGAACGGCGTCTTTACGCGGTGGCGGTATGGCGCGACAGCGGGTTTTTCACCCCCCGCGAACGCGCCGCCCTGGCCTGGACCGAAGTGGTAACGCTATTGGCCGAAAGCCAGGTGCCGGATGACGTCTATGCCCAGGCCCGTGCCTTGTTCAGCGAGGAGGAATTGGTGGACCTGACCCTGGCGGTCAGCACGATCAACAGTTGGAACCGGCTGGCGGTGAGTTTTCGCCAAAGTCCCAGTGCCTGATTGTTTGTCGCTTGATCCCGCCCGAGCAGTGTCCTGTGGCTCTCCACTGTAACGAAATCGTTACTTTGGCGGCGACGAGCTACCCGCCGGAACAGGCGGCCGCTGGGGCTTGACCGAGGTGCCGAACGTGTTGCCCATGCGCACGCCGGTGGCTGCCGGGGTCGCCAGGCCGATGCTGCTCGGTGCGCGTTCGTTGACGGGTACATCCAAGGCGTCCTGCGCCCGTTGTGCCGCAGTTGCGGCGTGCGGGTCGTTGGCCATCTGTCGGCTCAGGCAGTTGTAGTCGGGGGTCTTGTAGCCGCCGACGGTCACCTCGATACACGCCGGAGCCTCTTCGCCCTGGGCCCAGGGCAGGGTCATGAGCAGGCCGAGGCCTGCCGTCATTCTCATCCACTGTTTCATCACTGGCCTCCTGGGTCGTCGCAGGGGACGGCTCGTTGTCAGGGCATCAGTCTAGTGTGGCTCGAGGGTTTTGTATCAGTCGTCATACGAGATTCATAAACACCCCTCAGGATGACGGTTTTCAACGGATACGTCAGTCGTGCAACAAGGCAGAGCCGAGGGTGGACGCAGGCGTGGATTGACCTGGGCGCCCTTGGGGTGGCTGGTGATGTTGTTGTGTCTGCAGGCTCCGCCGGTTCAGGCGGTCGGCTTGGTGGACCTGGACATTGCGCCCCAGGAGCTGAACACGGCGCTGGAGCAGTTCAGCCGTGCGACGGGTATGGCTGTGCTGGTGGACCACCTGTTATCGAGCCGGCGCCATACGTTGGGCGTCCAGGGACGGTTCACGCCCTCCGAAGGATTGAATGTATTGCTCAGCGGTACCGGGCTTGCGGCACATTACGCCCGAGAGGATGCGTTCACGCTACAACCGGTACAGGTCCGAGAAGTGCCACTGCCTCCCGGCATTATCCCCGGCCTGAGTAACAGCAATTATGCAGCAGCGATCCAGACGGTCATCCAGCGCAACCTGTGTCGTTCACCGTTGACCCATCCGGGAAATTTTCGGGCGGTGCTGCAAGTGTGGATCGGCCGTGACGGGGTGGTTCAGCATAGCCGCCTGGTCAGTTCCAGTGGTGATCTGATGCGTGACAAGGCGTTGGTCAACAGCTTGCAAAACCTCAGGATCGACCGCCCGGCGCCCAGTTCGTTGCGCCAACCGGTGACCCTGCTTTTGTTACCCGACTCATCAGGAAGAAGCATGGAATGCACAGCAGGTGAAGGGGTGTCTGGGCCATGAAAGACAATGGTCGCAGCCCTATGGTCAAGTTGTTCCTCACCTCTTACGAGGATTTCAAGGTACGCCTGCGCAGGCGCCTGGGCTCCGAGGAACTGGCCAACGATGTGCTGCATGAAACGTATCTGCGGGTCGATCGTATGACCGAGACGCCGGACATCGCTCAGCCCAACGCTTATCTGTATCGTATGGCCCTGAACATTGCCGCCGACCGTCGACAGTCCGATGCTCGCCTGCTTACTGGCGGTGAGATCGAGGAGTTGCTGCAGATTTGCGATGAATCCCTGGATCCGGCCCGTGTGGTGGGCGGGCAGAAGGAGTTGCAGATTCTGCTCAAGGCCTTGTATGAGCTGCCGTCACGGCGCCGCAGGATTTTCATCGCGGCGCGCCTGGAGGAAGCGCCGCACCTGGAAATCTCTCAGCGGTTTGGTATTTCCACGCGTATGGTAGAGAAGGAAATCAAGGCTGCGTTGGGGCATTGCGCCCTGCGCCTGGAAAGAAAAGTTATTCAGCGGTTCGGTCCCGGCGCGGGAAAACCGTCTTGAGAGTAGAGACCAGATCAATTCGTGAGTATGTGTGCGCTTGAACATCTTCAGCATCGCTTCCCCTGACGCCATGCCCCAGGCTCGACTGGCCAGTGAGGCCCGAGATTGGCTGATCCTGCTGACCTCGGGACGCGCCACTGTGGCTGATGCCCGAGCCTTGCGCCAATGGTGCGAACAAAGCCCCGAACATGCCCACGCCTTCGAACAGGCCAAGGCCCTGTGGCACGGGTTGCAACCGGCCGCCGTGGCGTTGCAGGGGCCGCGGCATTTCGGGCGCCGGGCGTTGCTCGGCGGCGCGATCGCGGCGTCGGCAGGTTTCCTGTTGATCCGGGCCACGGTGCCCGGTGGCGTATCCGGACTGGGTGCCGACTACATTACCGAAGTCGGCGAACAACGCCGGGTAGACCTGGCCGATGGCGTCAGCCTGGAGCTCAACACCCAGACCCGTCTCAGCCACCGTCCGCTGGCTGAGGGCGGGCAAGGGTTGGAATTGCTCGGTGGAGAGATTGAAGTGCAGGGGCGCAGCGCCTCGATGGTCAGCGTCCAGGCTGGCGCGGGCTGGATCAGCGCCGCCCGGGCGCGGTTCAATATCCGCTACACCGATCAGAGCGTCTGCGCGACCTGCCTGGAAGGCGTTGTACAGGTTCAGGTGCAAGGCCAGAGTTTTCGCCTGGAGCCGGGCATGCAACTGACCTACGACACTCGCCGGGTAGGCACCCCACAGAACGCCGATGTGTCAGCCGCCATTGCTTGGCGCGAGCAGGTGCTGGTGTTCAACGACGCGACCCTGGCCAGCGTCATCGACGAGATCAACCGCTACCGTCCTGGCATGTTGCTGTTGCTCAATCGCGAACTGGGCCAGCGCAAGGTTCAGGCGCGTTTCCGTCTCGACCAACTGGCTGGCGTGGCACTGTTGATCCGCGATGCCTACGGCGCCAAATGCACCGAGTTGCCGGGTGGGGTGGTGGTGCTTAGCTGAGGTCAGCGGTGGCTGGGCTTGCCTCTTCGCGAGCAAGCCCGCCCCACATGGGGCTGCGTGGGCTCCCCTCACTCCAGCGGCCCCAACACCTGCCGATACTTTTCGACACCCTGGGGCGTCTGTCGTGTCAGGCTGATTTCGATACCCTGCGGGTTCTCCTGCCGATTGCCGCTGAGTTTGCGCCAGCCCTTTTCCTTGTCCCAGAACCGCAGCCCTGCATCGCTGACTTCGCTGAGCACTGCTACCCCCGCACCGGGTGCGGGTAATGGGTAGCGGCTGCGGGCCTGGCCTTGGGCGCGGTAAAGTGTGTCGCCCTTGAGCCACCAGCGTACCCGTTGCAACTCGCCCTGCTGAGTGGCGGCCACGCGGATCACGTCCAGGCGCAACCCACGGCCGTCGGTGCTGCGCACGGTGAGGGCGGGCGGAGCGGTCGAAGGTTCGTCGTCGACTCCGGGTTTTACCGGTTCGCTCAACTCGACGCTGGCGCGCAGGGCCACGTCGAGCTCCAACTGGTTTAACACTCGCAGCAAGGCCTCAGTCTGCTCGGTACTGGCCTGCAAATGACTGTCGGCCCGAGTCACGCTGTCCAGCCCACGCCAGGCGATCAGGCTGACCACCGCCATCAACAGGATCGCCACCATCACTTCAAGCAAGGTGAAGCCTCTCTCCCGGCGGTTCATTGGACTTGCACCCGCCCGGCGGCACTGCGCTGGACGCTGAGGTTGTTCTGGCCGTCCGACAGACGAATTTGCAGGGGCTCGCCGATCCATTCGCCGCTCAGCACGACCCGCTGTTTGGGCTCCACGCGAATGTCCATTGATGGGCTCTGCCAGGCACGCGGATGCAGTTGCGGGTCGTCCTTGAAGCGATCCAGCGCCGGCCCTCGATCAGCGCTGCGGTTAAAGCTGAACCCCTTCGCGTTCCAGCGCCAGGTAATCGGCCGCCCGTCGGTGCGGGCTTCGGTCTGGGCGAGTTGCAACAGCTGCGCCAGCCGTTCGGCGTCCTGGCGCAGCAATTTCAACGGGTCTGGCTTGATGCTCAGGCTTACGGCGGCGCTGGCAATGCCGATGATCACCAGCACCACCATCAATTCGATCAGGGTGAAACCGCGTTGCTTGCCCCGGGCCATAGCGCGCTCCTTTGCGTCAGGATTCATCCTGCACGCTGAAGATGATAAGGATGTGAAATAAAACGGAGAGAATTGATGCGTACGCTGGGGGCTGGAATCAAAAAAAGGAGATCCAGGCCATGGCGTTTATCGAGCGTGTATCCCCGGCGCAAATCGTTCAGGTGCTGGGCCTGTTGGCGGCGTTGGCCGGGGTGGCGACCTGGTCTTCGCTGCTGCTGACATCGGCCGAGTCCCGCACACCGGATGTCGCCCCGCAACGCATGGCCGAACGTCCCGATAATCCGGCGCTGCAATGGTTCTCCAATCAGCCGGCACCGGTGGATATCAAAGTCAGCGGTGTGATGGCCGGTGCCCGCGGATCCGTGGCGATCCTCAGTCTCAATGACGGGCCACCTCGCAGTTTCCTGGCCGGTGAGCGGGTCGCCCAAGGGATACGGCTGGTGTCGATCGAGGCGCAGGCCGTGGTGATCGAACGGGGCAATGAGCAAACCCGGCTGGCTCTTGCGCGGTTGCCGGATACGGTGGTGTTGCCGCCGCTGACCCGCCCCTGAAATCACACCGAACCCTAGCCACAAGGCTAGTGTTCAGTTTTTATTTTTCCCGACTGACCAGCGTCTCCAGCCGAGCCAATGGCGGTGCTTCGTGGCTGCGGTCCGACACGGTCAGCTCCACCCGCAACATCTGGCCATTTTCCGCCAGGCGCAGGGTCTGTTCGCAACGTAGCAGCAACCGCCCTTGATCGCATTCGAACACCTTTGAGCCCAGCGCAAAACGCCCCTCCAGACGCAACTGCGCCAGTTGGCTACGGGCCGCTAGCAGGGCGATGGATTTGTCCCGCAACAGGCCATTGCTCTGGGTCATCACCGCGGCCACGCGCACCGCTGCCGACATGGCCACGGCGATGATCGCCAGGGCCACCAGTACTTCGATCAAAGTGAAGCCGGCTTGCGGAGCAGAGCGTGGCATTGCGCGGGCTCGATGGATGAAAGCAGTTCCCAAGGCTAGCCAGCGTTCGTGACCAATTGACGACTTAAGCTCCTGAGCATTTTCAATATCGCTGACATACTTTCTTGCAACACTGCGCCTCGAATCGAATCCAGCGAAGGACCGTCGAGATGCAGATTGCCCGTTACAACGCCCGTCTCCAAGGCCCACGCGGGCAGCAGGGTTTCACCCTGATCGAAATCATGGTCGTGGTGGTCATCCTTGGCATCCTGGCGGCGATGGTGGTGCCCAAGGTGCTCGACCGTCCCGACCAGGCTCGGGCGACGGCGGCGAAACAGGACATTGGCGGCCTGATGCAAGCCTTGAAGCTCTATCGATTGGATCACGGCAGTTACCCGAGCATGAACCAGGGCCTCAAGGTGCTGGTAGAACGGCCCGCCGATGCAAAAAATGGCACCTGGCGCTCTTACCTGGAACGCCTGCCCAACGATCCCTGGGGCCGCCCCTACCACTACCTCAACCCCGGTGCCAATGGCGAAGTGGACATCTTTTCCCTGGGGGCCGACGGTCAGCCTGATGGCGACGGCGTGAACGCCGACATCGGCTCCTGGCAGCTATAAGGGCCGTGATGCGAACGGATTCGCCCATCGCGGCGAAGCAGCGCGGCATGGCGGTCATCAGTGCCTTGCTGATCGCCGCCGTGGTGGCCGTTATCGCCGGCGGCATGCTCACCCGCCAGACGCTGTTCACCCGCAGCCTGGAAGCCGAGCAGTTGCGTATCCAAGGCTCAGCGCGGTTGCAAGGAGGCCTGCAACTGAGTCGTCAGTTGTTATGGGACGCTCGCCAGCGCGACCCCTTGACGCGTGTCGGCCAGCCCTGGACGAAGCCCATTGTGATACCCGGTTCGAGCCAGATCGACACGCCGTTCGAAGGACAACTGGAAGATGAGCAAGGCAAATTCAACCTGCGCAACCTTGTTGCCAATGAACGAGTGGATGAGGAACAGGTGCGTGCTTTCGAACGGTTGTGCGAGCAGCTTGGTGTCGCGGCAACGGTACGCGCGGGCATCGTCGAGCGAGTGATTACCGCGTACCCGCGCGTGTCGAATCCGACGCCGGCGCAAAAGACCCCGGTCAGCGGTACATTCGACAGCGGCCGCAGCACCTCGCCGCAAGCTTTCGACTCGCCGGTGGCGCCTACGCGGCCCATGCTTCGTACGCTGCAAGATCTGCGCAGCGTCAGGGGTGTCACCTCGGCGTTACTGGAAACGCTGATGCCTTACGTGACCATCCTGCCGGCCAATACCTGGCTCAACGGCAACACGGCCAGCGCCCCGGTGCTGGCCGCTTACGTGCCGGGGCTGTCGTTGCAACGGGCCCAGGCGCTGGTCGCCGAGCGGGACGGCGGCCACTGGTTTATCAATCGCGGGGATTTCGTCAATCGCCTGCGCATGCCAGAGCTGGAAACGACCACCGTCAAGGTCGGCATCACCAGCGACTGGTTTCGCCTGCGGGGCCAGGCGCGCAGCGGTCAACGGCGGGTCGAGCTGGATGCTTTGCTGCAACGCAGCCAGGACCGTTTGCCCCAGGTGATCTGGTCACGGGTGGGCGTATGAATCGCTTACGGGTGGCGTTGGTGCCGCTGGGCAACCTGAGCCTCGACACTCCACTGGCGTTCGCCTGGCTGGACCGCCAGGGTCAGGTTCGTGACCAAGGGCGCAGCAGTCTCCGGGACTTGGGCCTGGGCGCGAAGAGCCTCTGGGTGGAATGTTTTCTCCATCCTCGCGACAGCTTGCTGACCTGCCTGGAATTACCGCTGTTGCCGGCGGCGAAAATCACCGCTGCGGTGACCTGTGCGACCCAGGCCCTGATGCTCGGTGCCAGCGAGCGCATGCACGTGGCCCACAGCCCTCGCGGTGCCGACGGCCAGGTACAGATCGCCTGGCTGGAGCGTGAATCGCTCGCCATCCTGGGCCAGATCCTGCATCAGGCCGGCCTGAAACTGCGCGGCCTCTATCCGGCGGCCTACGCCTTGCCAGTGCTGTCCGGGCCGGTGGCCTGCATCGAAGACGGCCACCTGCTGGTGCGCTACAGCGTGCAGCACGCCGTGGTGCAGCCGTTGCTGGAAGAGGCCATGGATGAGTGGTTGATGGAGGCCGGGGCCGGGTTGCACTGGGTGGGCGAGTCGCCGCAGGCGTCGATGAGCACCTTGCCTGCCACCCAGCGCTGGACCGGTGCTGCGCCGGGCTGGGGCTTGCATGCCGGCCTGAGCCATGGCTTGGCCGGGCGCGGCGGCTGGGGCCGGGCAGCGACGATCTGTACGGTTGCGCTGGCCGTGTGGGTCGTTGGCCTGAATCTCTACGCCGCCCGTGAAGCGGCCCAGGGCCAACGGCTCAAGGCGCAGATGAGCCAGCGGGTGAAGCAGGCGTTTCCTGAATTGCCAGTGATTCTCAACCCGTTGCAACAGGCGCGGCAGCAAATCACCGCTCGCCAGAAGGGGACGGTGACGGACCCGGCTCAACGCTTCGCCAGCCTGGTGCAACAGGCGGGCGACGCCATGCCGTTCATGAGCGGTAACGTGCAAGAGCTGGTGTTCGAGAACGGTGAGTTGCGCCTGAAGGTCGTGGCCGAGGCGCAAAAAACATCCGCTGAAAACGACTGGAAAACCCCTCTGACCCAGGCTGGCATCGACGTCGCAGCCCTCGACCAGGGCTGGACCCTGCGTGTGGCCCCGGCCGACCAAGGAACTCAGGGCAACCCCGACGCAACTCCGGAAGCAGACGATGAATAAGCAATCGCTGGCACTGCTGTGGGCGCGTTGGCAAGCCCTTCGCACGCGTTGCCGGACGTCCTGGCAGGGCCTGGCCGTGCGCGAGCAACGCGTCGTGGCCTTGGCCGCGCTGGTGCTGGGCGGCTATCTGGTCTGGCTGGGGCTGATCCAGCCGCCGCTCAAAACCCTTGCGCACTGGCAGGCCGAAACGCCGAAACTGCGCTCGCAGACCGAAGCCCTCGAAGTGCTGCTGCGGGACATCGGCGGCCCCGCAGCAGCAGGCCAGCCCCTCGAAACGGTTCTGCGCCAGACCCTGGACGCCAGCGGGTTGAGCGAGCACTACCAGTTGCAGGGGCCCAGCGCCGAAACACCCAGCGCCTGGCAACTTACCTTAAACGACGCTCCCGCCGATGCGGTGATCGGCTGGCTGCTGGGCAACCCACGACAATTCTCCCTGGAAGTGATCGAGGCCCGCTTGCAGCGCACGGCCCCGGCCAATTCCGACAACACCGCCGGCACACTGTCCGGAACCGTTCGCATGAATCAGGCGCCAGGCGCTAAGGACGCTTCATGAAGGGGTTCAGATACCCAAGTCATTGGCGCAAGGCCGCGCCATTGCTGTTGCTTGCACTGAGCGCGTGCAATAGCACGCCGCCAGCGTCACAGCCACCATTGCTGGTGGACAGTGAACTGGGCTTGCCGCTGGGCAGTACCCAGCGCAGCGGCGATGCGCTGATGGACCGCCAACGGGCCCAAGCCTTGCGTGAACAGAAGCCAGCGGTGCGGCACCAGGTCGCTCTCACGTCCCGTGCCCGCGAACCTCGCAGCAGCACGCCGGCGCGCAACCCGCTGGGCGATCAGCCGGTGACCCTGAACTTCGTCGAGGCCGACATTCAGGCCGTGGTGCGAGCCCTGTCCCGTTCCACCGGCCAGCAATTTCTGGTGGACCCCCGGGTCAAGGGCAACCTGACGCTGGTTTCCGAAGGCCAGGTGCCGGCTCACCAGGCCTATGAGATGCTGCTGGCCGCGCTACGTATGCAGGGCTTCAGCGTGGTGGACGTCGGCGGCGTGGCGCAGGTGGTGCCCGAGGCCGACGCCAAGCTGCTGGGGGGGCCGATCTACAACGCTGATAAACCGGCCGGTAACGGCATGCTGACCCGCACCTTTCGCCTGCAATACGAAAACGCGGTGAACCTGATCCCGGTGCTGCGCCCAATCGTTTCGCCGAACAATCCGATCAATGCCTACCCCGGCAACAACACCATCGTCGTCACCGATTACGCCGAAAACCTCGCGCGCGTAGCGCAGATCATTGAAGGTATCGACACCCCGAGCGCCATCGACACCGACGTGGTGCCGATACAGAACGGCATCGCCGTGGACATCGCGCAAATGGTTTCCGAGTTGCTGGAAACCCAGGGCAGCGACCAGACCCAAAAAATCAACGTGATTGGCGACCCGCGTTCCAATTCCATCATCATTCGCGCCGGCAGCCCCGAGCGTACGGAGCTGGCGCGCAACCTCATCTACAAACTCGACAACGCCCAGAACAACCCGAGCAATTTGCATGTGGTGTACCTGCGCAATGCCCAGGCCGGCAAACTGGCCCAGGCCCTGCGCGGTTTGCTCACTGGGGAAAGCGAAGGGGAGGGCAAAGACAACTCGCGCTCGGTGCTCAGTGGCATGGGCGCCAGCACCAGCGGCAACAGTGGGCAAAGTAACAGCGATAGCTCCAGTACCACCACCAGTGGCAGTACGTCGACCAGCGGCAACAGCTACGCCCAGGGCAGCAGCGGGCATACTTCAGCTTCGACCAAGAACGAGCAGAACACGGCCTTCAGCGCTGGCGGCGTGACCGTCCAGGCCGACGCCACCACCAATACCTTGCTGATTTCCGCGCCGGACCCGCTGTACCGCAACCTGCGGGAAGTCATCGACATGCTGGACCAGCGCCGCGCCCAAGTGGTGATCGAGAGCCTGATTGTCGAGGTCGGCGAGGACGATGCCAGCGAGTTCGGCGTGCAATGGCAGTCCGGTAACCTGGGTGGCAGCGGAGTGATCGGCGGCGTCAATCTGGGCGGCACGGGGCTCAACGTCAACGGCAAGACCAGCATCGACGTGCTGCCCCAGGGCCTGAACCTCGGGATTGTGGATGGGACCGTGGACATTCCCGGCATCGGCAAGATCCTCGACCTCAAGGTCCTGGCCCGGGCCTTGAAGAGCAAGAGCGGCACCAACGTGTTGTCGACGCCCAACTTACTCACCCTGGACAACGAAGCGGCGAGCATTTTTGTCGGCCAGACCATCCCCTTCGTCAGCGGCAGCTACGTCACCGGTGGGAGCTCCAGCGACAACCCGTTCCAGACCGTGACCCGCGAGGAGGTCGGCCTGAAGCTCAATGTCCGGCCGCAGATTTCCGAAGGTGGCACGGTCAAGCTCGATATCTATCAAGAGGTCAGCAGCGTCGACGACCGCGCTTCGAGCACCACGGGGGTTGTGACCAATAAGCGCGCCATCGACACCAGCATCCTGCTGGATGACGGGCAGATCATGGTCCTCGGCGGGTTGTTGCAGGACAGCTACAGCCAGAGCAACGATGCGGTGCCGTGGCTGTCGACCATTCCCGGCATCGGTGCGTTGTTTCGCAACGAACGGCGGCAAATCACCAAAACCAATCTGATGGTGTTCCTGAGGCCCTACATCATCCGCGACACAGCGGCGGGACGCGGCATCACCCTCAACCGCTACGACTTCATGCGCCGCGCCCAAGTCCAACTGCAACCGGAACGCAGCTGGGCGATGCCGGACATGCAAGCACCGCAATTGCCGGCTTCGGCCAAGGCGATTCCAGTGGCCGCGCCTGCCGGGCTGCAAACGCCCAGGGCGGTGATCAAGGCGGTTCCTGCAACGGAGCCGGTTGGACAATGAGTGCCGTGGCGAGGGAGCTTGCTCCCGCTGGGCTGCGTAGCAGTCCTGAACCCTGGCGCCTCGGTGTGTCAGGCAAATTGCATTCAACCTGTGTGGGGTCGCTTCGCAACCCAGCGGGAGCAAGCTCCCTCGCCACGGTGTGCCTCTCAGTAACAGAGGCGTTGTTCTCATGAACACCCTCCCATACGCCTGGGCCAAGGCCCAACGCCTGGTATTGCGCCAGTCCGAAGACGGCGCGGTGTTGATGGTGTGCCCCTCCACGCCGGGCTGGTCCATCAGTGAAGTGCGCCGTCAGTTCGGCGAGGTGCGGTTGGAGCGGGTGCGCGACGAGGAACTCGACGGGCTGCTCAACACCGCCTACGCCGACACCGGCAGCGCCGCCGCCGTGGTGGGCGCGGCGGAAAACGAAGTCGACCTCGACCGATTAATGCAGGACATCCCTGAGATCACCGATCTGTTGGACACCCAGGACGGTGCACCGGTGATCCGCATGATCAACGCCTTGCTGACCCAGGCCGCCCGGGACGAGGCCAGCGACATCCACATCGAACCCTACGAGAGCCATTCGGTGGTGCGTTACCGGGTCGACGGCACCCTGCGAGACGTGGTTTCGCCACGCAAGGCCTTGCACGGCGCGCTGGTGTCGCGGATCAAGATCATGGCCCAACTCGACATTGCCGAAAAACGCCTGCCCCAGGACGGGCGCATCGCCCTGCGGGTGGCCGGGCGACCCATCGACATCCGGGTTTCCACGGTGCCCACCGGTCACGGCGAACGGGTGGTGATGCGCTTGCTGGACAAACAGGCCGGGCGCCTGCAACTGGAAACCCTGGGGATGGACCCGGACGTACTGGGCAAACTCGATCACCTGATCCGCCAGCCCCACGGCATCGTGTTGGTCACCGGCCCCACCGGCAGCGGCAAGACCACCAGCCTCTACGCCGCCCTGGCCCGGCTGGACGCCAGCACCAGCAACATCCTCACCGTGGAAGATCCGGTGGAATACGACCTGCCGGGCATCAGCCAGATCCAGGTCAATGCCAAGATCGACATGACCTTCGCCCTGGCTCTGCGGGCGATTCTGCGCCAAGACCCGGACATCATCATGATCGGTGAAATCCGTGACCTGGAGACCGCACAAATTGCCGTGCAGGCCTCCCTGACCGGTCACCTGGTGCTGGCGACTCTGCACACCAACGACGCGGTTTCGGCCATCAACCGCTTGATCGACATGGGCGTCGAGCCGTTTTTGCTGGCATCTTCGATGCTCGGCGTGCTCGCTCAGCGATTGGTGCGCAGGCTCTGCCCTCACTGCAAACAAGCCGATCCGGCTACGCCCGGCACCTGGCGTCCGGTGGGGTGCGCGGCCTGTAACCAGACCGGCTATAGCGGCCGCACCGGCATCCATGAGTTATTCTGCATCGACGATGACATCCGCACGCTCATCCACCAAGGGGCAGGGGAACAAGCGCTGCGCGCCGCCGCGCGCCAGGCCGGCATGTTCAGCATGCGTGAGGACGGTGAGCGCTGGGTCCGTAGCGGCGCCACGGCTCCTGAAGAAATCTTGCGCGTGACACGGGACGCCTGATGAATCGCTACCGTTTCGAGGCCGCCGACGCCCAGGGCAAGATCGAATCCGGACACCTGGAAGCCGACAGCCAGAGTGCCGCCTTCAACCTGTTGCGCAGCCGCGGGCTGACGGCATTGCAGGTGCAGGTCGAGCGCAACACACACCAGGCCAACGGCGGTGGACTGTTCAGCGCCAAGCTCTCGGACAACGACCTGGCCTGGGCCACCCGGCAACTGGCGAGCCTGTTGGGGGCGAGCCTGCCGTTAGAGGCTGCGCTGAGCGCCACGGTGGAGCAGGCCGAGCGCAAGCACATCGCCCAGACCCTGAGCGCGGTGCGCGCCGACGTGCGCAGCGGCATGCGTCTGGCCGAAGCCCTGGCGGCGCGGCCACGGGACTTTCCGGAAATCTACCGGGCACTGATTGCCGCCGGTGAAGAGTCCGGCGACCTGGCCCAGGTCATGGAGCGGCTGGCGGATTACATCGAAGAGCGCAACAACCTGCGGGGCAAGATCCTCACGGCGTTCATCTATCCGGGAGTGGTGGGGCTGGTGTCGATCGCCATTGTGATTTTCCTGCTCAGCTATGTCGTGCCCCAGGTGGTCAGTGCGTTTTCCCAGGCCCGGCAAGACTTGCCCGGCCTGACCCTGGCGATGCTCACCGCCAGCGACTTCATCCGCGCCTGGGGCTGGTTGTGTTTCGGCGTGCTGGCCGGTGGGTTCTGGGGCTGGCGGATGTATTTGCGCAACCCGCAAGCGCGGTTGAATTGGCACGCCCGGGTGCTGCGCCTGCCGCTGATCGGCCGTTTCGTGCTGGGGCTCAACACCGCGCGGTTTGCTTCTACCCTGGCGATTCTCGGCGGCGCAGGGGTGCCTTTGTTGCGTGCCCTGGAGGCGGCGCGCCAGACGTTATCCAACGACCGCCTGAGCCTGAGCGTCAGCGATGCCACGGCCAAGGTCCGCGAAGGGGTCAACCTGGCGTCGGCGCTGCGGGTGGAAAAAGTCTTCCCGCCGGTGCTGATCCACCTGATTGCCAGCGGCGAGAAAACCGGCTGCCTGCCACCGATGCTTGAACGCGCCGCGCAAACCCTGTCCCGAGACATCGAACGCCGGGCCATGGGCATGACCGCGCTGCTGGAACCGCTGATGATCGTGGTCATGGGCGGCGTGGTGCTGGTGATCGTCATGGCGGTGCTGTTGCCGATTATCGAGATCAATCAGTTGGTCCAATAAACACGGACAATCGCGTGGTGAGGGAGCAAGTTCCCTCACCACAACAGCGGGGCGAATAAAAAAAATGCAGCGCCGCGACACCTCCCGAGCCTTGCCAGCGCCAAACTCGGGTTCCTCGTTCTGTCATCTTCCATCGTCAGACAACCACCCCGCCGGCACCTCCATCGCCAGCCCCGACGCAACGCCGAAAAAGCCGCCTGAAAACCCAGCCCAGAGCCCGCGAACACCCGAGGAAAACCCTTTGAAAACAGCCTCCGGCTCCCGAGGTTTTTTCCCTTATCTGTCACTGGAAGCTGCGAATTTCTAACCCATGGCCTCACCCCACCGCCATCGGCTACAGGACCGAGCGCCATGACGGCAAGCACGCGTCACCCAACCTACGTACGAACACGATGAAAGGAGATTCTTCATGTTTAAGCGCAACGTTCTCGCGGTATCCCTGACCCTCGCCGGCCTCTGCGCCGCTCAGGCCGCCATGGCTGATGTCAACGGCGGCGGTGCTACCTTGCCTCAGCCTCTGTACCAGACTGCTGGTGTGCTCACCACCGGTTTTGCCCAATACATCGGTGTGGGCAGCGGTGCCGGCAAGGCCGCTTTCCTGAACAACGACTACACCAAGTTCGTGGCTGGTAACACCAGCAAGAACGTGCACTGGGCGGGTAGCGATTCGAAGCTCACCCAGGCTGAACTGGATGGCTACGTGACCAATCACGGTGCTGCCTGGGGTCCATTGATCCAGGTGCCTTCGGTTGCCACTTCGGTTGCCATTCCTTTCAACAAGACCGGCACCGCTAACGTCGACCTGAGTGTCAACCAATTGTGCGGCGTGTTCTCCGGCCGTCTGACCGACTGGAACCAGATCACCGGCTCTGGCCGTACCGGCGCGATCACCGTGGTTTACCGTGCCGAGAGCAGCGGCACCTCCGAGCTGTTCACCCGCTTCCTGAACGCCAAGTGCGCTGAAACCGGCACCTTCGCCATCACCACCAACTTCGCCTCCAGCTACAGCGGCGGCCTGCCAGCCGGCGCCGTATCCGCCACTGGCAGCCAGGCTGTGATGACCGCGGTGAACGCTGCCCAAGGTCGCATCACCTACATGAGCCCGGACTACGCGGCCACTACCCTGGCCGGCCTGGACGACGCCACCAAAGTCGCTCGCGTTGCCGGTGTTTCCCCAGCCCCCGCCAACGTGTCGTCGGCCATCGCTGCTGTCGCGGTTCCAGCGGCCGCCAACCGTTCTAACCCGAACGCCTGGGTACCGGTGTTCGCTGCAACCACCAACCCGAACGACCCAAGCGTTGTAGCTTACCCAACCACCGGCTATCCGATCCTGGGCTTCACCAACCTGATCTTCAGCCAGTGCTACGCCAACGCTGCTCAAAGCACGCAAGTGCGTGACTTCTTCACCCGTCATTACAACGCCAACGTGGCCAACAGCAACGACGGCGCTATCACCGACAATCGCTTCGTACCGCTGCCAACAGCCTGGAAAGCTGCTATTCGTAGCAGCTTCCTGACCACTTCCAACGCTCAAAGCATCGGCAACACCAACGTCTGCAACAACATTGGTCGTCCGCTGTAACACCACGCTTGAGCGACACGCAACACCGATCAGCAACGGCGCGAGCCGTTGCTGATTTTTTTGCCTATCGAGCGGCGAGAACACAGCCACATGAAGTTTTCGTGACATCCGTTCGGTCCCGGTCGACTTCAACCGCCTATCACCTATAAGCGACGCTGGCAGCTTGATGGCACCGCGTTGCGACCTCCTAGAGCAAACCGAAAGGATAAGTAGGATGCTGCGCTGCAAACCCCAGACGAAACTGAATGCTCCACATCGCGATGGCGAGTTGTTGATGTGGCGGCTCAAGCCGTTGGCCCAGGCCATTGCGCTGTTGATGGTGGCCGGCAATGCCCAGGCGGCCACGGCGTTCAGTTCTTCCTGGTTTGCGTCCAAGGGTGCGGCTCAGGCCAGTGGCGCGGCGCGGCCCACCACCGGAACGTCAGGAATGTCACCGCCCTTGGCGCAACAGCAACGGGCCAATGCCCAGTTGCAGCGCTCGCTGACCAACCTCAACAACACCGTGGCCGCCATCGCGGCCCAGCAGGCGGCGCAGGCGGCGGGGCGGCAAGCCGCGCTCGGGCAGGTACAGACCATACCCGATGGCCTGGGCGAGGGCGGCTTGAAAGTCGACAACAGCCTGACCCAGGGCTGGCTCAACGCCAACGCGCCACAGCAGACCCAAGCCGACGGCAAGACCACGGTGCAGATCCAGCAGACCGCCGACAAGGCGATTCTCAACTGGGAAACCTTCAACGTCGGGCGCAACACCACGGTGGATTTCCAGCAGCAATCGGACTGGGCGGTGCTCAACCGGGTCAACGACCCCCAGGCCCGACCGAGCCAGATCCAAGGCCAGATCAAGGGCAACGGCACGGTGATGCTGGTCAACCGCAACGGCATCATTTTCAGTGGCAGCAGCCAGGTCAACGTGCGCAACCTGGCGGCGGTGGCGGCCAACATCAGTGATGAGCAGTTCAGTCAGCGCGGGTTGTACGTCGATGCCACCGGTACCCAGCCGACCTTTACCGATGCTGCCGGCAAGGTCGACGTGCAGCGTGGTGCACAGATCGAAACCCACCGCGCCGCCACCTCCACCGAGGCAGGCGGCTATGCCTTGCTGTTGGGGTCGGAAGTGGAGAACGCCGGTTCCATCATCACCGCCAAGGGCCAGACCACCCTGGCGGCGGGCGACAACTTTTATATCCGTCGCGGCCAGGGCACCAGTGGCAACCTGCGTTCCACCACCCGTGGCAACGAGGTCGCAACCTCTCTTAAGGCCGGCAGCAGCGCCGGTACGGTAATCAACAGCGGCCTGATCCAGGCCAGCACCGGCGACATCACCCTCACCGGGCATCAGGTGCAGCAGAACGGCGTTGCGGTCGCCAGCAGCTCGGTGGACATCCGCGGCACCGTGCACCTGCTCAACGCTATCAGCGACAGCACCGGCAGCGTGACCCTGGGGCAGGGCAGCACCACCGCCGTACTCCTCGACGCCGCTAGCGGCAGTGCCCTGGACAGTCAGCGCGACGCCGGGCCCGCCGGCCTGGACGGTACGCCGAACAACCTGATCACCGGTCAGTTCAACAACCTCAGCAGCGTCGTGGACCGTACCGACCAGTCCCGGGTCGAGATCGTCAGCGGCGGCAGTGTCGACTTTCAGAACGGTTCCATCACCCTGGCCACCGGCGGCCAGGTCGCGGTCAGCGCCGCCGGTCGCAGCCTGGTGCGCGATGGCGCGGTGATCGATGTGTCTGGCGCCATTGGCGTCCAGGTGGCGATGGAATCCAACTCCGTCAAGGTCAACGTTCAGGGCAATGAGCAGCGCGACGCCTCGGTCAACCGCGAGGGCGGCAATCTGACCAACAGCGATGTGTGGGTGGACGTGCGCGACTTGGTCTATGTCCCGGCCGGCACCAACGGTTACGCCACGGACCGCTGGTACACCGCCGGTGGGTTGTTGGAAGTCAGCGGTTACTTGGGCACTCAAGGGCACAGCGTCGGTGAGTGGGCGGCCCAGGGCGGAACCCTGACGTTCACCGGCAACGATGTGGTGACCCAGCAGGCCGCTCAACTGAACTTATCCGGCGGCACCCTGGATGTGCAGAGCGGTTACCTGCACCAGTCCTGGCTCAAGGGCGAAAATGGGCGTTTGTATGAATTGTCCCAGGCACCGGGGGACATCCTCTACACCGGCATTTACCAAGGTTATGAGGACCACAGCCAGCGCTGGGGCCAGACCGATTATTTCTACAATCCCCTGATCGCTCCTCGCGAGCGTTTTGAATCGGGTTACACCGTCGGCCGCGATGCCGGCAAGCTGGTGGTGTCGACCCGCAACGCGGTGCTGGAAGGCCAGATCGTTGGCGAGGTCTATCAGGGCGAACGCCAGACCCAGGCACCGAACCTCAACCTCGACGGTTATCAGCAATCGCAAAACGCCGCGGCCCGACGAGCTCAATTGTTGGTGGGCAGTTACACGCCGATCTACGACAAGACCAGCGGCGTGATCAACAGTGGCCTGAACCCCACGGTCGATCAGGTCACCCTTGGCAAAGTGACGGACAAGATTGCTGCGGGGCTGGACCTGACCTCGGCGGTCGGCACCGATCGGCAAGGCAAGCTGGTGCTGGACAGCGAGTTGCTCAATGGCTTCCAGCTCGGAGCGGTCAAGGTCGCGGCGCGTGAAGGCATTCAGGTCGATGGCGCGCTCAAGGTAGCCGATGGCGGCGACATCACGCTTTACGCGCCGCAGGTCGAGGTGAACGCCGACCTGACGGCCCGCAGCGGTCGCATTGCCTTGGGTAACGTGCTTAACCAGATCAGAACCGATAATTTCAAGATGGAAGATGTCGTGCTCTCGTCCGCCACAGGCACTCGAGCCGCGGTCACCTTGGGCGAGGGCGTTACGCTGAACACCGCCGGGCTGTGGAGCAATCTGCTGCTTGACGGCAACGACCGCGAGGGGCTGCCGTTCATCAACGGCGGTACCGTATCCGTGCGTAGCAGCGGCGATATCGATGTGCGCCAGGGCACTCTGATCGATGTCTCCTCCGGTGCCGACGTCACGGCCGACAGCAAGACTCACGGCGGCAAGGGCGGCGACCTGACCCTGACCGCGGGTACCAACGCATCGTCCGGTAACGGTGCCTTGAATCTGGACGGTGAATTGCGTGGCACCGGGGTAAGCGGCGGCGGGACCTTGAAACTGTCGGCCAATAAAGTGCTGATCGGTAACAGTGACTCGACGCTCGAAGCCGGCACCTTGCAACTGGGCGGCGATTTCTTTGACAAGGGTTTTTCGGCCTATGACATCACTGGCAACCAGGGCCTGACGGTGGCGCAAGGGACCCGGGTCGATGTGACGATGCCAGTGTACCGTTTCGGCGAGCAAGCATTGAGCACGGGCAGCGACGCAGAACCGGCAGACGCTTTGCAGCGCTGGACACCCGAGCTGTATCAGGAGGATGCGATTAAGGGCGTCCTCACTCAGCGCGACGGTGCCAGCCTGAGCCTCACCGCCGGCACCCTGAACTCCAGCGCGACCGACATGGCCAATACGGTATTGAGCCTGGGTAAGGGCAGTGTAATCAGCGTAGATCCGGGCCAGAGCATCGATGTGCGCAGCATCGGTCAACTGACCGCCAACGGCACCCTCAACGCCTGGGGTGGTCGGGTCAATCTCACCGAGCTGAGCGTCAGTGATACCGTCCGCGATCAGGTCAATGCCCAGGGCCACGGCCGCTCGATCTGGCTCGGGGAGCAAGCATTGATCGATGTCTCCAGTCGGGCGGTGACTGCCCGGGACGTGCGCGGCCAGACCTACGGCCTGGTGCACGATGGCGGTCAGATTGTCATTGGCGGTCAAATTGATGCCGCGAAAGGATCGACTTCGGCGTCCGAATTATTTGTGGTAGTGCGCGACGGTGCCCGTCTGCAAGCGGATGGCAGCCAGGCCGTGCTGGATATCTCCGGCCAGGGGCGCACGTTGGTGGCGAGCGACGGCGGCAGTATTTCCCTGGCCTCGGCCAATGGTCTGTACCTGGACGGTGAATTCCAGGCTCGCTCGGGCGGTGTTGGGGCGGCGGGGGGGAGTTTGGCGGTGGCGCTGGAGACCCCTTATTACTCCAAAAGCGCGGTCAATGACCGGGTCATGCAGGCGCGTGAGCTGGTGCTGGAGCAAAACACCCAGGCCAGCGCGCTGAGCGATACGGCCGAGACCTCGGCGGATTCGCTGGTCTACGGTCACGGTCGTCTGGGTGTCGATAAGGTCCAGGCCGGTGGTTTCGACAGTCTGTCTCTGTTGAGCAACGGCCTGATGAGTGTCGATGGTGACCTGTCGATGTCCCTGGGCCAGAGCCTGAGCCTGTACGCCCGCAGTTTTGGGTTGAGCGCAACCGCGCTAGCCAATACCCGGGTCGAACTCAATGCCCCCCACGTGTTGCTGGCACTTGCGACGGGACTGGCGACCAGTCGACCGAGCTTTGACCCTTATACCCGGCCAGTGATCGAGGGTGGCGGTGTGTCGCTGCTGGCGAACAAGGCGGTGTTTTCCGTCAACGCGGATCTGCTGGATGTGCAGGGCAGTGTGATGTTCAGCAGCAAAGGCACGCTGAAGCAGGCCGACGGCACCACAGTCGAGCTGGAGCGCGCCGGTTTCGACCGGGTCCAGCTAAGCAGCCGGGGTGATTTACGATTCCTGGCCGGGTCCTCCAGCGAAGGATTGCCGGCAGGCTTTACCACCCAATTGCTGACCCCTTCGGACATGATCCTGCAAGCGGCGCAGTTGTATCCGGCAACCGGGGTCGGTGCCCGGGTATTGGCTGGGTATGGCTGGGGTGAAGCTGCGAACGGCGCGAGCCTCTACGACCCTGCGCGTAGTCTGGTCATCGGACGGACCACCCAGGAGACGCCGCAAGTGCCGTATTCGGTATTCGGTCGCTTGCAACTGGGCAGCGCGAAGATCGAGCAGGGCGGGGTGGTTCGGGCTCCGTTGGGCTTGGTTGAAGTCGGTACCAACGATGCCGGCACCGGCGTCAGCGCTCGGGTGGACCTTTTACCGGACAGCCTGACCTCGGTCAGTGGCTTGGGACTGGTTTTACCTTACGGCGGTACCGTGGACGACCAGAGTTACCAGTACGCCGGCAAAAACGTGGTGCTGTTGGGGCAAGGCGCCGTGGCCTCCGAAAACGGTGACATCAACATCGGCATCATTCTTGGCGGTCAGTCGGTGGCGGCCCAGGAAGGCTCGGTCGTCGATCTGTCCGGTGGCGGTGAACTGCTCGGCGCCGGTTTCATCTCCGGCCGTGGCGGCTCCACTGACGCGCGTTTCAACCCACTGGTGCAAATCGGCGCCAGTGGCGATTTTACCTTGCCGGGCCTGTCCAGCAATCCGGTCTACGCCATCGTGCCGGGCAATCAGAGTTCGTACGCACCGGTGGCCCCTGAAGGCGGCGCGGTGGACCCGAACGTGGGCCAGCAAATCACCATAGGCGCCGGTGTGCCGGGGCTGGCTGCCGGTACCTATACGCTGATGCCCTCCACCTATGCCTTGGTGCCGGGGGCGTTCCGGGTCGAGATCAATGGTTTGGCGGGCCAGGCGTCCACAACCGGTGCGCAACAGATGCGCAACGGTTCCTGGACCACCGCCGGGGTGCTGTCGGTGGCCAATACCGGGCAGCGCAACAGTTTGTCCAGCCAGGTTATCGTGACTTCGGGTGAGGTGTTGCGTCGTTACTCGCAATACAACGAAACCAGCTACGCCCAATTTGCCGTGGCTGACGCCGCCCGTTTGGGTGTCCCCAGGGCTTTGTTGCCGGTGGACGCCAAGACGTTGAAGTTGAGCCTGGCCGAGGGCGCGGGGGATCAGGCGTTTTCCTTCAAAGGGACCGGCAAGTTCGCGCCTCAAACGGATGGATACGGCGGTTCTGTCGCGGTGGTCGG
The DNA here is from genome assembly GCF_059695895.1 of Pseudomonas sp. LBUM1664. Taxonomy (NCBI): domain Bacteria; kingdom Pseudomonadati; phylum Pseudomonadota; class Gammaproteobacteria; order Pseudomonadales; family Pseudomonadaceae; genus Pseudomonas; species Pseudomonas sp. LBUM1664. The sequence goes on from NZ_CP166791.1 coordinate 2,825,385, forward strand.
CAGCAACGGCAAAGCGCTGGAGGTGGTCGCCGATGGACAGGGGGCCACGGATGGTTTCGAGGGCGTAACGCTCAATGCCGAAAGCCTCAATGCATTGAATGCCTCGCGCCAAGTGATCGGTGGCCAGTTTGCAATTCTCTATGGCCAGGGCGGCAACTACATCACTCCGCAAAGGGTGTCGCGCAGTGTGACCCTGCGTGAAGGCGCGACCCTGGCGGCACCGGAGGTTTTCCTGCTGGCCGACGGCGGCGAGCTGTTGGTGGAACAAGGCGCCGCCATTAACACCATCGGACGGGGCGAGGCCGCTTACGATGCCCGTGACGGGTTTATTTATAACCTCAATGTGAAGTTCCAGAATTACAGCTTGCTGGCCGCCTCCAATGGCTTGCTCAATGTACTGGCTCCTCTGTCGGGCTCCAGCGGCTCGGTCAACATCGGTGGGTGCAGCTTGACGCCGTGCAGTGGCGTCACACGGATTCACTCCGAAGGCAGTATTGTCGCAGCCTCGGGTAGCAGCCTGGAACTGAGCGATCAGGTACGTTACGGCACCCGTCACCTGACGCTGGCCCTGAGCAATATCAATGTCGGCACCGCCCAGGCCCTGAGCGACGCGGCGGGGCGTCAGGTCCTGCCGGCCGGTCTGACTTTGAGCCAGACGGTGCTCGATCGCCTGTTGCGCGGGGACACCGAATACGGCGCGCCGGCCCTGGAAACCCTTGAACTGTCGGCCCGCGAGGCGCTGAATTTCTACGGCACCGTCAGCCTCGATACCTATGACTCAACGACAGGTAAGTCGCGGCTGAGCAACCTCATGCTCAGCACCCCGGCCATCTATGGCGCCGGCAGCGCCGACGACGTGGCGACTATTCGTACCGCCAACCTGATCTGGAACGGTGCCGTCGATGCGCCGGGGTCGGTGATTGCCGGCGGGGCTGGCACCGGTGCCGGCCGCCTGGACATCCAGACCCAGCGCATCGAGTTCGGTTACGGTGAGTTCGCTCAACCCAGTTCCGTCACCACCCTGGATCGTCTGGCCCTCGGGTTCGCCAACGTCAACCTCAGCGCCAGCGAGCGCCTGACCGCCAATCACAAGGGCAGCCTGGCGGTGTATCAAAGTCAGGGGGTGTATGACCCGAAAAGCGGCTTCGCCTACAGCGGCGGCAACCTGAATATCGTCACCCCGTTGCTGACCGGTGAAGCCGGTTCGGTCAACCGCATCACGGCGGGCGGGGCGGTCAATGTGACCGGAGCGACCGTTCAACCGGGCAGCATCTCCGGGCAGGGTGCAGAGTTGTCTCTCAACGGTGCCAGTCTCAACCTGGCCAGCGCGGTGGTGCTGCCCAGCGGCAAGCTGACCCTGAGCGCGACCCATGACCTGACCCTCGCCGATGAGGCCTTGATCGATGTGGCTGGTCGCGCGGTCGTCTTTAACGATGTGACGCGCTACAGCGCCGGTGGCGAGGTGATTCTGCAAAGCCGCAACGGCAATATTCTCCAGGCCGGCGGATCGAGCATCGACCTCTCTGCCAGCAATAACGAGGCCGGCCGGCTCAGTGCCGTGGCCTTGGACGCGGCGGCCGGGGTGGTCGACTTGCAAGGGCGAATTCTGGGTAGCAGCACCGGCGAATATGACGCCGGAGGCACCACCATGCCGTACCTGGCCGGCGGCGTGGAGATCCAGGCCCAACACCTGGGCGGCAGCGGCAGCCTCAGCGAGCAGTTCGCGGCATTGAACCAACGGTTGAACGACGGGCAGGTGTTCGGTTCCCGTGGTTTCCAGCTCAAGCAGGGCGACCTGGTAATCGGTAACGAACTCAAGGCCTCGTCCATCGACGTGTCCCTGGACAATGGCAGCCTGTTAGTCAATGGCACGGTGGACGCCAGTGGCGAGCGGGTCGGCAGCATCCGTCTCGCCGCCGGGCGCTCCCTGACCCTGGGCAGCAACGCGGTGCTCGATGCCCACGGCAACCGTCTTCGCGTGGACAGCTATGGCAAGATCATCGACTCACCGAACCGTGCCATCGTCGATCTGACCTCCCGCGCTGGCGTGCTGACCCTGACCGACGGTGCGCGTATCGACTTGCGCCATGGCACCGAGGCACCGGCCGGGCAGCATGACGGTCGTGCTCGCGGCACCTTGGAACTCAATGCCCGGCGCGCCGGGCCGGATGCCACCTACGGCGATATTGCTATCGATGCCAGCGGTAGCCTGGATATCCAGGGCGCGCGGTCCATCGCTGTCAACGGCACCTGGCAGTACAACGACGCTCCGCTGGGCAGCGATCCGGCGGCCAACGGTCGTCCTTATCAAGTGATCAATCAGGCGTACCTGGATGGCAAGCACCAGGACAGCACTGCGTTTATCAACGCAGCCCTGGCGAACGGCGACCTGATGCAGCGCAAACTCGCCGGCCTGAATAACGCTCGCTATGCCGATGCGTTCCACCTGCGGCCCGGCGTCGAGATCGTCAGCGCGACGGCCGACGGCGATCTGGTGGTGCAGGGTGACCTGGACCTGTCGGGTTATCGCTATGCAAGCGTGAATCCGCACACCCAGAAAACCGCTGTCTACGGTTCCGGTGAGTCCGGCAGCCTGACACTGCGGGCCGGTGGCGACCTGAATATCTATGGCAGCATCAACGACGGTTTTGAGCAGCCGCCCGCCACCAATGACGACAAGGGCTGGGTGCTGTTGCCGGGCATTGATTTTGCGGCGGGCGACATCGTCGTGCCCGGTAGCGGCGTGACGCTGGCAGACGGTACGGCGTTTCCGGCCGGCTCGGTGCTCAACTACGACGTGCCACTCAAGGGCGCCACCCTGGCCGCCGGAACACGTCTGCCGGTGGCGGCAACACTTGACCAACCGTTGGAGTTGCCGGCCGGCACCGTGTTGGCCGCGGCCGTGCATGATGCGTCCGGGAATCTGTTGTTCGCCGCCGGCACCCTGCTCAGCGCGGGGCAGACCCTGGAGGCCGGTTCGGTGCTGGGGGCGGGCAGTCTGCTGAGCAATAGCACGACGGTACGCGGGCTGATCTGGCCTAAAGGCGTTGCGCTGCCCGATATAGCCAATGCACCGAATACCTTGTCCAACGTCCTGCGCCTCAACGGCAACCTGGCTCTGAACATCGGTTCGAAGATTCCATCGGGCACCGACATCAAGTTGCCGTCCGGGGTTGAATCGGTGCAATTGCGTCCCGAAGTGGCGGGGCGTCAGGGGAGCAACTGGGCCATCGCACCGATGCTGGCCGAGGGCTCGCAATCCTGGTCACTGCGCCTGGTGGCCGGTGCCGATACGCAGGCGGCGGACAGTCGTATCGTGCAGCCCCTACTGGCTGGTGGTGATCTTCATCTGGCAGACAGTCACTACGGCATGTTTGGCAAAGCGATGATGGTGTGGTCCGAAGAAGGATCGCTGGAGTATTTTGGTGACACCAGTATGGCGGGACAGCCGGTTGACTTTGACGCCTTCGGTTATCCCGAGCTATGTACCGACAACCCTTATCTTTGTGAGGTGGGCGGAGCACCTGAGTATGAGGCTGGCAGCCAGCGCTGGAGCGTCATTCGCACCGGCTCGGCAGACCTTGAGCTGCTGTCGGCGGGTGATTTGAAAATGGATTCGCTGTACGGCGTCTACACCGCTGGCAGTTCAGCCAGTGAGACTTATGCCAACGACCCGTACAACCAGCCCAAGGCGCAGGGAGCGGCAGGTACGGTGCTCAATGATGCATTCGGTGAAAACGAGCAATTCGTGGATGGGGGTACCAACAGCCTTTACCGCGCCTGGTACCCGGACTTTGGCGGCAACCTGACTTTGAAGGTGGGCGGAAACCTGATTGGCAACAGTATGGATGTGTCCAGCAGCAGCCAAGGGCGACCCAATTCCCCCGATATCGGTTATGACACTGCTAATGTTGGAAACTGGCTGTGGCGCCAAGGCAACGGTTCAGTCGACACCGGCACCCAGGCACAACCCACCGCCTGGTGGATCAATTTTGGCTCTTACACCGCAGCACAAGATGGCAAGGCCGATCTGATGGTCGGGTTTACGGGCTTCGGCACCCTGGGTGGCGGTAACCTGAATGTTCAGGTGGCGGGTGATGCCGGGGTGGTTGATCAACTGGCGGGGAGTAGCCTTGAACCTGGCAGCAACAGTCGCAGCCAGGGGTTGGTGCTGGCGGTGGGCAGCACCGGGCGTGTGGGGGCCGATGGCAGTCTGCAGTTGACCGGTGGCGGTGACCTCAATTTGCAGGTGGGCGGAGCGTTGAACCCTGCTAGCGAGCTCACGAGCGGAAATCTCAATGGCGCGGTTATCAACCTGCGGGGGCATGTCCAGATCGACAGCGGCGCCATCGGTCGTATCGAGTTGCACTACGGCAATCAGGTGGCCGACCAATCCCCTGGGGAAACGCGGGCCTACGATTCGTTCCAGGCCACACGCAGCCAGGCAACGGGTGGGCTGACCTTGGTGCCGGGCGATGCCACCTTCAATCTGTCGACACAGGGCGACCTGGTGGTGCAGGACGTTGTCGACCCGGGCCGGGCGTCGATGATGAGCTTTTCGCCCTATAGCAACGGCACCACCAACGGATCGGGCGTGAGTTGGTTTACGTTATGGACCGACAATACGGCAGTGGACTTATGGTCATCAGGGGGAAATCTGACGCCTTTGACATCAGCGAATGAAACTGATTTGGCGGTGGTCTATCCCTCTATTCTGCGCGCTGTTGCGGCCAGCGGCAGCCTCTACTATGGTCAGGCTAAAAATGTTGGTACTGGTGGTTACGATGGCAGCTATCGTTCAGCCCTGCTGCTTGCGCCCGGCACCAATAGCGAATTGCAGTTTCTGGCCGGCGACTCCATCTATGGCGGCGACCTGACGGTCAGTCGTTCCGGTGCCTCCTCCGCGGCCCTGGCCACACCATTGCAGCCAGCCTTTATGGGGCTCGTCGATGGCAGTGTGGTGGTCAGTAATCTCTCCGCCGACGGAAACCGTGCGGCCTCTACGGCTAAACTGCCATTGTTTGCCTTTGACAGCAGCAGTACCTCCGGTGAATGGGGCCTCAATACCGATCCCGCTCGCTTCTATGCGCTTGACGGAGACTTGCTGGCCGTCAATAGCGGGCGGGCGATGACATTCACCACCTCGAACGACAGCCGCCTCGGGCAGACCTACTACGAAGGTACAGGGGCGGTGTGGATGATGGCCGGGCGAGACATCGTCAGCAGCGGGACACCGTTGAGCGGCGGCCATGGTGGCGTCCCCGACGAGGGGCAATACACCAGCGCCGGCAACCTCTTCATCCACAACAACCCAACCGACATCTCCATCGTTTCAGCCGGGCGCGACATCCTCTATAGCAACTTCAACGTCGCCGGTCCCGGCCTCTTGGAAATCACCGCCGGACGCAATCTGCTGATGGAAGATAAGGTCAGCATCACCAGCCTTGGCGCCGTGGTACCGGGGGATTCACGTCCCGGTGCTAGCCTGGTGTTGCAAGCCGGTGCGGGCCTCAACGGGCCGGATTACGAGCGCTTCGTCAAGGCTTATCTGGACCCGGCGAACCAGGCCCTGGCCGGTGTACCCCTGGCAAATCAGGACGGCAAGGTCGCCAAGACCTACGAGGCTGAACTGCTCGATTGGTTGGAAGAACGCTACGGCTTCATCGGCAATACCGACCAGGCCCGCAGCTACTTCGCGGCGCTGCCGGCCGAGCAGCAGCGGGTGTTTGCCCGCGATGTGTATTTTGCCGAACTCAAGGCCGGTGGCCGCGAGTACAACGAAGCCGGCGGCGTGCGCGAGGGCAGCTACTTGCGGGGTCGTGAGGCCATCGCCCTGTTGTTCCCGACCAAGGACGTGGCGGGCAATGCGATCACCTACAAGGGCGACATCACCCTGTTCGGCGGAGCGGGGGTGCACACTGATTTCGGCGGCAGCATCCAGATGCTTACCCCGGGTGGTGGGCAGACCTTCGGTATCGAGGGCAACGCACCGCCGTCCACTGCCGGGGTCATCACCCAGGGTGAGGGCGATATCCAGTTGTATGCCCAGAACAGCATTCTGCTGGGGCAGAGTCGGATCATGACGACCTTTGGCGGCTCGATTCTCGGCTGGTCGGCCCAAGGCGATATCAACGCCGGTCGCGGATCGAAAACCACCGTGGTCTACACCCCGCCCAAGCGGCTGTACGACACGTGGGGTAACGTGACCTTGTCGCCTTCGGTACCGAGTACCGGGGCGGGTATCGCCACCCTCAACCCGATTGCCGAGGTGGCTCCCGGTGACATCGACCTGATCGCGCCGCTGGGCACCATCGATGCGGGCGAGGCGGGGATCCGGGTGTCGGGTAACGTGAACATCGCGGCGTTGAGCGTGGTGAACGCGGCCAACATCCAGACCCAGGGCAAATCCTCCGGTGTACCGCTGGCGGCCTCGGTTAATACCGGCGCCATCACCTCCGCCAGTTCGGCGGCCACCTCGGCCACGCAAGCGGCGCAAGACGTGACCCGCCAGCAGCAGGCGGCGGCGCGGCAGAACCAGGCGTCGGTATTCAGCGTGCAGGTGGTGAGCTTCGGCTCCGAACAACTGACCCCGTCGCGAGACGGCGCCAACCGCGAAGCACCACGAGCCTACGACCCCGCCAGCCCAGTGCAAGTGCTGGGCGCCGGGCCCCTGGACGAACAGACCCGGCAGCGGTTGACCGAGGACGAGCGGGGGCGGTTGAGTTTGTAAGCGATTGCAGGCCGAGGCTGCCCCATTCGCGAGCCGGGGGGGCAGAAGCTTTGCGGCCGACACCCATCCCTGTGGGAGCGAGCCTGCTCGCGAAAGCGGTGGTTCAGCTTGCGTTGATGTTGACGCTGCCACCGCCATCGCGAGCAGGCTCGCTCCCACAAAGAATCAGCGAGCCTCACCACCCTCCCAAATGAAGCTTTCATGACAAAAGTTCGGTAGCACATCGCCATTCCCGTCATGCCTGTGTGACGTGTTCGAGGGACCTGCAGGGTCGTTTGGAACCGGGGCGCGAAGCCGGGAGTGAGGCGATGGGAACTATGGAACGTTATTCGAAAGTGGGCATGCAAGAGCTTGACCAGCGGCTGTCGAAGATCGTCGAGGCGGCGCGCAAGCAGCCGGTTTCGGTGTATCGCTATGGCGCACCGTGGGTCTGGATCGTTTCTCAGGATGACTGGCAGGGCGCGCTCAAGGAGGTGTCCAGCTACATCCCGCAGGGCCATTCACTGGTGTTGCTGCGTCCGCAGATCGACGACCTGCTGGACGACCATCGCGACGTGCTGCAAGGCCTCAACGCCGGCGCGCAGATGCTGATCGCGCCGCAAACCGCCATGCATATCCTCTTGCTGCAACTGCTCTATTCGGTGCCCAGCGAGCAGCAACTCTACGAACAACTCAATTACAACCTGCTGTTTCGCTGGTTCGTCGGCCTGGACCTGAATCAGAAGGTCTGGAGCTTCAACGTCTTGAGCAAAGACCTCGCCACGCTGCTGGGCGATGCGCGGGCGGTGAGGCTCATCCAGAAAATAATCGGTGAAGTGTTCTGTGGCGCCTTGCTGCAAATGCCGGAGTTCTCTCTGAACTTCGCACTGCTGCACACCTGGCTGGCCCGGCACACCACGACATCGACTGCAAGCAATTGAGCGGTACTTTGAATTCAGGGGGTGGTGTGGAGCATTTCTTCAAATCGCGGCCGGCGCTGTGGGGCTGGTTGTTGTTGACGGTCGGGGGACCGTCGGCGTTCGCCGCGCAAGCGGAGCAGGAGGCCGAAGCGGCACCGGCGCGCCTGGTGGACGTGAACGAGTATTTCGTGCGAGGCAACACCGTGCTCGATGCCCGGGCCATCGAGGAAGCGGTGTACCCGTTTCTCGGTCCGCAAAAAGCCTTGAGCGATATCGAAGGGGCCCGGGACGCGTTGCAAAAGGTCTATCAGGCGCGCGGTTATCAATCGGTATTTGTCGAGCTGCCGGAGCAGAAAGTCGAAGACGGCATCGTCTACTTGCAGGTCAGCGAGACCAAGGTCGGCCGGGTCCGCGTAGTCGGGGCCAAGCACTATTCGCCCCTGGAAATCCGTGACGAGGTGCCGGCGCTCAAGGAAGGCGAGGTGCCCGATTTCGCCCAAGTCCAGACCGAGCTTACGCAGTTGAACAAGACCCCGGGACGCCAAGTGATGCCGCTGGTGCGCGAAGGTCAGCGGCCCGGCACCATGGATGTGGATTTGCAGGTCGAGGACCAGAACCCGTGGCAAGCCAGCCTGGGGCTGAACAACGACTACAGCGCCGACACCGAGAAGCTGCGCACCGTCGCCAGCCTGGGCTACAACAACCTCTGGCAACTGGGCCACAGCGTCTCGCTGACCTTTTTCACCGCGCCCCAGGACACCGAAAACGCCAAGGTCTGGTCGGGTTCCTACACCGCGCCATTGAACGAGCGCTGGAGCTTGCAGTTCTCCGGTTATCAGTCAGACAGCAACGTGGCGACCATCGGCGGCACCAACGTAGTGGGCAAGGGCCATTCGTATGGCGTTTCGGCTATCTACAGCCTGCCGTCCAGTGGCACCTGGGCCAATACGTTTTCCGTTGGTGTGGATTTCAAGGACTTCGAGGAAGAGCTGAACCTGGGCGGCGACAGCGACAAGGCTCCGCTCAAGTACGCACCGTTCACCTTTGCCTATAACGGGCTTCGCTACACCCAAAGCAGCCAATTAGGCCTCGGCCTGAGCCTGGTGGCGGGCACTCGCAGCCTGCTGGGCTACGGCAGTTCCGACGAAGACTTTGACTACAAGCGCTACCGCGCCAGCCCCAGCTTCGCGGTGCTCAAGGGTGACGGCAGTTACACCTTCACCTTCGCCAATGACTGGCAGACCGCATCCAAGGCCGCGTTCCAGCTGGCCTCCGGGCCGCTGGTCTCCAACGAGCAGTTCTCCGCCGGTGGCGCGACGTCGGTGCGCGGTTACCTGGCCGCCGAGCGCACCGGCGACGACGGCTATCTGCTGTCCCAGGAGCTGCGCACGCCGTCCATCGCCAAATTTATCGGCAGCTACGTCCAGGAGTGGCGCTTCTATGCCTTCGCTGAAGGCGCGCAGTTGTACCTGCGCGACGAACTGCCCGACCAGGAAGCCGATTACAGCCTGGCCAGTGTCGGCCTAGGCACCCGCGCGAGCCTGAGCAAATGGCTGTCCGGCAGCCTCGATTGGGGCTACCCGCTGCTCGAAGGGCCGAACACCTCGAAACAGGAATCGCGCCTGCATTTCAACCTGCAAGCGACGTTTTGAAACCCAGGAGTCATGTCCATGCAACGCTTATTGTTATCCCTGTTTATCTGCCTGGGGCTGGTGCTCCCGGCCACCGCCAATGCCTGGTGGCAGGACGACTGGCACTACCGCAAACAGATTTCGGTGGACACCACTCCCCAAGGCGCGGCGATCGCCCAGGCCCTGGGTCGCACGGCACTGCTGGTGCGCCTGCACACCGGGAACTTCACTTTCGACGGCGTCAAGGACGATGGCTCGGACCTGCGTTTCGTCAGTGCCGACGATAAGACCGTGCTCAATCACCAGATCGAAAGCTTCGATCCGCTGATGGGCATGGCGCTGATCTGGGTCGATGTGCCGAGCGTGGAGGGCGGCCAGCGTCAGGACTTGTGGATGTATTACGGCAACCAGAAGGCGCCAGCCACCGGCAGCGGCCAGTTGACCTTCGACCCGGATTACACCGCGTTGTACCACTTCGACGGCGCCACTGGTGTGCCGCCCCGGGACACCACGGCTTACGGTAACAACGCTCAGGACGCCACCGGCACCAGCATCGACGGCGTTATCGGTCGTGCCTTGCAGTTCAACGGCCAGCCGCTGCTGTTGCCGGCCAGCCCTTCGTTGCAGCACAGCGCTGGCGCGGCGTTCACGTTCAGCACTTGGCTGCGCCAGGATCAGGCCAGCGGCGAGCAAATGGTCCTGGCCCGTCGCGAAGCGGCCACCAGCCTGTTGGTCGGTGTGAACCAGGGCGTGCCTTTCGTGGCGATCAATGATCAGCGCGCCGTCTCGACCCAACCGCTGAACCCCGGCCAGTGGCAGCACTTGGCGTTGACCGCTTCGGGGGATCGGGTCGTGTTGTACGTCAACGGCCGTGAAACCGCGAGCCTGGCGGTGGCGATGCCAGCGTTCAACTCACCGATCGCCCTGGGGGCCGATGTTTCTGCCGGTGCATTCGCACCGTTCAGCGGGGCAATGGACGAGGCGCGCCTGTCCAAGGTTGCCCGCCCGGCGCCGCTGCTGTTGGCCGACGCCAACGCTCAGGGCGCCGAATCGAAACTGGTGGCCTACGGTGTCGATGAAGAGCAGTCCGGTTTCGGTTTCGGTAGTCTGGGTTTTCTGCTCAACGCCGTGCCGCTCGATGCCTGGGTGATCATCGCTGTACTGGTGCTGATGATGTTCCAGTCGTGGATCATCATGATCCGCAAGAACCACATGGTCAGCCGCCTCAGCGCGGCCAACGAAGCCTTCCGCGAACAGTTCGCCCGGATTGGTACACGCCTGGAAATGTTCGCCGACGACCAGGACCTTGCCCGGCGCCTGCAACACTCATCCCTGTGGCGCCTGTACCTGGTGGCGGTCAAGGAGATCCGCACCCGCCGCGAGCAGGGCGCCGATACCTCGTCGGTGTCGGCCGCCACCATCGAGGCGATCCGCTGCTCCATGGATGGCGTGCGCACCCGGGAAAACCAGCAGCTCAGTTCGAAGCTTTCGACCCTGTCCAACGCGATCGCCGGCGGCCCATACATTGGCCTGCTCGGCACGGTGCTGGGGATCATGGTGGTGTTCCTCGGCACCGCCATGGCCGGTGACGTGAACATCAACGCGATTGCTCCGGGCATGGCCGCGGCATTGCTCGCCACCGCCATGGGCCTGTTCGTCGCGATCCCCGCGTTGTTTGGCTACAACCGCCTGATCACCCGCAACAAAGAAGTCAGCGCCGACATGCGGGTATTCGTCGACGAGTTCATTACGCGTCTGGCGGAGATGCACGGCGAAGGTCAGTCCGGTGAATCGGCTCATCGCCGTGAACATCACGTCCAATCGTCCGTACCGGCCTGAGGGAATCGCGATGGCTAGCGTAAATGCTTCACACGATGACGACGATGACGCCGCAGTCGACAGCATCAACATCACGCCGCTGGTGGATGTGCTCATGGTGGTACTGGTGATGTTCATCCTCACCGCCACGGCGCAGGTGTCGGGTATCCAGATCAACCTGCCCAAGGCCAGCGCCTCGGTGTCGCTGTCCGAAGCCAAGACCAAGGCGATTTCGGTGAATGACGGCGGGCAGGTATTCCTTGATGCCTACCCGGTGACCCTGGCCGAGCTGGAAGAGCGCCTGCGCATCGAAAAGGCCCAGAACCCGGACTTTCCGGTGATCGTGCGCGGTGATGCCGCGGTGCAGTACCAGAAGGTCATCGAAGTGCTGGATCTGTTGCGGCGTCTGGAACTGTCCCAGGTCGGTCTGGTGACCGGCAAACCGAGCCAGGGCTGACCATGACCGCCAAACTTCCCATCAACCCGCCCCCGGTGAAAACCTCACCGCTGCGCCTGCTCAAGTGGGCCGCTGGCCTGCTGCTGGGTGCCGTGGCGGCCTGGCTGCTGTGGCAGTGGGCCAACGACATGAGCGGCGTGCGGCGTGAGGCACCGAAGGTGCCAACCATCATTCCGTTGCCGCCTGCGCCACCACCACCGCCGGAGAAACCCAAGGAACCGGAACCCCAGGTCGAGGAGAAGGTGGTCGAGCCAGAACCGACTCCGGAACCCGAAGAGGTCAAGCCCGAAGAAGAAGCGCCACCGTCACCGGCCGATGACCTGGCGAACCCGATGCAGATGGACGGCGACGCTCAGTCCGGCAACGACGCTTTCAACATCGGCGCGGGCAAGGGTGGCGGGATGGCCGGTGCCGGTGGCGGACGGCTGGGTAACGGCACTTACAGCCAGTTTCTGGCGTTCACCTTCCAGCGCTTGCTGCGGGAAAACCCTGATCTGCGCAGCCTGGCGTTCTCGCTGCAAGCCGACGTTTGGCTCAGCGCCGTGGGCGAGATCACTCGGGTCGAGCTGGTCAAGTCCAGCGGCAACCCGCAAGTGGATGAACAAGTGATGGCCGCGCTGCGAGCCTCGCCCCATTTGAGTGAGCGGCCACCGGCCTCCCTGACTTTGCCCGTGCGCCTGTCCTTGCAGGGACGGCGTCCGGGTTAACCGAATTATTGAAAGTTTGCCAACAGGAGCTGTGTGCAGATGATTTCCAATGTGAATCGATTGTCGTGGACGATCGGCCTGATTGTCTTGAGCCTGGCCGGACACGCGGCTGCCGCCCCGGCACCTTCGGAAAATGCCACGATCAATCTTATCCGCTTGCTGGTGCAGCAGGGCGTGCTGAAACAGGACCAGGCCGATGGCCTGATCGCCCAGGCCGAGCGGGAAGCCGTGCAGGCCCGCCAGGCGGCCACGGCCGTAGCTGCTGTGCCCGCCGGCGCCCCGGGGGACGTGCGGGTGCAATACGTGCCAAACATCGTGCGCGATCAGATTCGCGATCAGGTCAAGGCTGAAGTCATGGCCACCGCCAAGCAGGAAAACTGGGCCCAGCCCAACACTTTCCCGGACTGGGTCTCGCGCATCAGTTTTGATGGCGACATTCGTCTGCGGGACGAGTCGCGCTACTACTCGGGCACCAACAGCAACGAAATTGTCGACTTCGCCCGGCTCAATGACAGAGGTCCGTACGATGTGAACCCCAATAGCAACTCCAGTTTGCCGCCGCTGCTCAACACCCGCGAAGACCGGGAAAACTTGTTCCGCCTACGGGCGCGCCTGGGCATGAAGGCGGTGATCTCGCCGGAATGGACCGCTGGCATTCGTATCGGCACCGGCTCGGACAACAACCCGGTGTCCACCACCCAAACCCTGGGCGGCGGTTTCGGCAAGAAAGACATCTGGCTCGACCAGGGCTACCTCACGTGGAAACCATCAGACGAATTGACCCTGACGGGCGGGCGCATCGCCAACCCGTTTTTCTCCACCGACCTGTTGTATTCCGGTGACCTGAATTTCGATGGTGTGGCGGCGATTTTCAACCACAAGCTCAACCAGGACTGGGGCCTGTTCGGCACCGTCGGTGCGTTCCCGGTGGAGTACACCAACGACACCAGCACCAGCAACGGGTCGGACAAGGAGGAGAGCGACAACAAGTGGCTGTACGGCGCGCAGTTGGGGGTGAACTGGGCGATCAACGACAGCAACCGGGTCAAGGGCGCATTGGCCTATTACCGCTTCGACGACATCGAAGGCCAGCGCTCTTCGCCGTGTGAACCGTGGTCCGGTGACCCAGGTTGCGACAGCGATGGCTCGCGCATTGCCTTCATGCAGAAGGGCAACACTGTGTTCCTGCTGCGAGACATCACGCCAGACCCGCTTAATCCGTCCACCACGCCAGAGCCGCAATATGTCGGCCTGGCCTCGGAGTTCAATCTGCTGGACCTGAATTTGGTGTGGGATGCCGATCTGCCCGAAGACTTGAAATTGCGCAGCCAAGCCAACTACGTGCACAACCTGGGTTATGACGAAGGCCAGATGCGCAAGCGCTCCGCAGGGCAGTTTGCCAACAACGTCGACAGCAACGGCGAGGTGGAAAGCGGCGCCAATGCGTGGATGCTCCAGTTCACTCTTGGCAGCGCGCTTGAGCTCAAGCGTCAGGGCGACTGGAACCTGTTCGCCGGCTACAAGTACATCCAACCGGACGCCTTGCCGGACGGCTTCAACGATTCGTCGTTCCACCTGGGCGGCACCAACGCCAAGGGTTACTTCCTGGGCGGCAACTACGGCTTGGCGAACAACGTTTTCGCCACTGGCCGCTGGCTGAGTTCCGAAGCGGTGTACGGCGCGCCGTACGACATCGATGTCTTGCAGCTTGAAATCAACACGCGCTTCTAAGCGCAGGGAGGCCTCATGAAAAGGCGAGCCATGAACCATTGCCCGGTCGCATTGCTGGTGCTGGGCTTGTTACTGGGCGGCACGGCCCACGGCGAAGGCCTGGAGGAACGCCTGCGGGCGCAGCTGCGCAGCACCACTGCCCAGTTGCAAGCCCTGCAGAGTGAGCAGGCCCAGGCCAGCGCCGCCCGACAGGCCGCGCAAAACCAAACCAAGGAGGCCCAGGCGCAGATCAAGCAATTGACGGCGCAGTTGAGCAAGGCCCAGACCCTGAATGAGCAACTGGCCGGGCACCAGGAAAGCCTGCAAAGCCAGGCCCAGGCCCAAGTGGCGGCCAGCAACGAGCAGATCGGCAAGTTCAAGAAAGCCTATGACGAACTGTTGACCCTGGCCCGTGGCAAGGAGACCGAGCGCGCGCGTCTGGCGGCGCAATTGACTGAGCGCGACACACAAGTGCAGCAATGTTCAGTCAAGAATCAACAGATGTACGAAGTGGCCAAAACGCTGCTGCACGCCTACGAAACCATTGATGTGACCGACATCATGAAAATCCGCCAGCCGTTCGCCGCCAAGACCCGGGTACGTTTCGAAGAACTGGCCCAGGGCTTTGGCGATGACCTCTACAAGAACCGTTTCGATGCGCCCCAGGCCTCGATCACTCACTGATAGCGCAAGGAAGAACAGACCATGACTTCATTGATTGAATACGTTTCTCCAAAGTCCTTGACCGAGCTGTTGCAAGCCGCCGGTTACCGGGTCAACGAAACGGAGCAGAACGGCATCGTGCAATTGCTCAGCGCCAGCCAGGGCATCGGCTATGCGGTGCGCTTCGGCAACCTGGCGTCTGCGCCTGATCAATATCTGGATTTCACCTTCAGCTGTGCCTTGCGCGTGCAGGGCGAGTTGCCGGCCGGGTTGGCTGAGCTGTGGAACGCCTCGCGACGTTTTGCCCGGTTGTCGCTGCAGGGCGAATTCCTGGTGATGGAAATGGACGTGGTAGTCGCGGCAGGCGTGAGCGCCGATCACTTGCGTAGCAATCTCGAGCTGTGGGATCGCCTGTTGCAGGAATTCATCGTCTACCTGCGCGAATACAGCCAGAACGCGGCGCGGATGCAAACCCAGGCCGAGCCCGCCGAGGTCCCGTTGGAGGAGGCCGCCACATCGTGAAAAAACCGACCTTTGTCATCAGTGCCGCCGTATTGGGTCTGGTCGCCGTGGCCCTGGTGCTTGGCCTGAGGCCGGGCAGCGATCCGGTGGCTGCGGTACAGACCGTCAGTGTTGTTTCGGCCGATTCGCCAAGCCTGGCGCGGTTGGGCAATCAGCAAGTCAGCCCCGATGAGCTCAAAGCCTTGCTCGCTGCCCTGGCTCCCGAAGTTCGCCAGCAAATGCGCGGCAACCGAGCGGCGCTGGAAGGCTGGATCCGTGCGCGACTGGCGGAAAAAGCCGTGCTGGAACAGGCCGATGCACAAGGCTGGCGGCAGCGACCGGAAGTTGAGCGCCAGACTCGGATCGCTACTGAGCAGATAGTGTTTCGTGATTATTTGCAGTCGGTCAGCCAGGTACCGGCCGGATATCCCAGTGAAGAAGAATTAAAACAGGCTTACGACGCCGGGAAAGCCAACTGGACCGCGCCGGAATTGTACCGGGTGAGCCAGATATTTCTTGCCGCGACCGAGCCGCAAACGGTGGAGGCGGTGCGTCGGCAAGCGGTGGAACTGAGCAAAAAAGCCCAGGCGTCGCCTGCTGAATTTGCCGCCCTGGCGAGCCGTTTTTCCCAGGATCGTGCCAGTGCCGAGCGGGGTGGCGACAGTGGCTTTCAACCGTTGCAGCAACTGGTGCCGCAAGTGCGCGGGGTGGTGACGCGTTTGAAAATCGGGGCGGTGTCGGACCCGGTGCAGAGTGCAGCGGGGTTCCATGTAATCAAGCTCACCGAACAACAACCGGCTCGGGAAGCCACGCTGGATGAAGTACGCGAACGTCTGACCCAGGCCTTGCGCGCCCAACGCCAGGAGCAGATCGCCAAGGCCTACCTGGACGGCATGCTCGACACCGCGACCCTGAGCATCGATGGCGCACAGTTGAGCAAGGTGTTGGAGGAGGCGCTTTAGCCTCGACAACGTTGGGTGTGTTCATTTTTGTGGCGAGGGGTTTGTGTTTTGGCTGCGACTGATCGCGCTGAACCGCTTATTCGTACAACCGACAGGGAGTCACCAATGTCATTCACCGAGCCCGCAGGACGCCAGGCTGTCACCGAATATCGCGTGCCAGTGCGTGCCCCACAGCCTTGGCTGGCCCTGGCCGCCGGCGTCGATCCTCATGTGGCGCAGTGTTTTCTGGTCAGCGCCCGTTGCGGCTGTTTCATGCAAGCGGCCCGTAGCCTCAACGTCAAAGCGACGTGGTTGCGCAAGCAGTTGGCGCACCTGGAGGCCCAGATGCAATGCCCGCTGTTCAGTTTCCAGGGCAGCGAATTGACCCTCAGCCGCGAAGGTCGGCAGTTGCAAGCGCGGTTGATCGCCCTGGCCCACGGAGGTCCGCCGCCGCTGGCCGATCAGCCGCTGATTCGCCTGGCCGTGGCCGAGTCGATCCTGCATGACATCCTGGGCCGGGACCTGATCTCATTGCTGCGGCGCAACGCCAGCGTGCGATTGCAGATCATCACCCTGGACAGCGAACTGTCGCTGCAAGCTGTCAGTGCCGACCTGGTGCTGTGGTTGAGTGATTCGCACGCGGCGGTGTCGGGGCCGAGCTTCTCCACGCAACCGCCAGAATGGCTGGCGCGGCTGGACTATGTACCGCACATCGCCAAACGCTATTCAAGACCGGCCACCCGCCCGGACTGTCTGGACGACCTGAACGATTACATGTTGGTGCAATGGCAGGCGGACCGTCAGGTGGGCAGTTTCGCACCATGGAACGCGCTGATGGAGCAACGTCGCGTCGGTGTGGTACAGGTACAATCCTACGAGTTGATGCTGCAAATGATTCGCTGCAGCGCCTGCATCGGCCTGTTGCCGCAGTACATGAGCCACTTCGACCGTGGCCTGATCGCCTTGCCGGGGTTGTTTGAATACGCTATGCAGCGTCATTTGTGGATGGCTGTGGGCATCCAGGCCCCAGAGATGCCAGAAGTGCAGATGCTTGTCGAACTGATTCGGCACACGCTGGATGAGCGCAGAGAGTGGTTTCAAACATAGCCAGAATCATCCTGTGGGAGCGAACGCGCCCGAGCGTGATGTTGCCCCCATCGCGAGCAGGCTTGCTTCCACTGACCGAAGGCGAGAGGAAGGTTTGCCCTATAACCACCTGGGTGTCGTGAAGAACGAGGCCATTTCCGAGCGGGCCAGTGCCGAGCCGAAGTAGGGGCCTTGCACATGGTCGCAGTCGACGCTGCGCAGCTGGTGGAATTGCCGGGCGTTTTCGATGCCTTCGGCGGTGACCATGAGCCCTACGCTGCGGCTCAGTCGAATCATGGCCAGGACGCCTTCCTGATCATGCTCAAGGCCCAGTTGGGACAGGATGTTGCGATCAAAGCGAATGCCATCGAACGGCTGGTTCAAAACCTCGCGAAGGGACGCGATGCTGGTGCCGAACTTGTCGATGTTGATCCGCACGCCGAGGTCTTTGAGTGCATGAAGGGTGCTGGCGACCGCCTTGTGGTCGGCCAGCAGAACGCCTTCGGCCACTTCCAGCGTCAGCCGATGAGGGGCCAGGCCGCTCATTTCGAGGGCTGTTCGCACCTGGTTAAGTAAAAAGCTGCTGGTGAACCACTTTGGAGAGACCGCGATGGACACGTTGACGACGGTCGGCCAGCTCACCGCCTCTTCACAGACATTGATCAACATCCAGTTCCCCAATTCTTCCAGCTGGCCCGATGCCTCGGCAACGGGCATGAAGTCGGATCCACCCAGTTCACCTTTCTCGGGATGATGCCAGAAGGTCTGGGCTTCAAAGCCGTGCAGTTGCTCGGCGCTCACGTTGAAGCGGGGCAAATAACGCAGTTCCAGTTGATTGCCTTGCATCGCGTTGCGCAGTTGCTGCTCGTATCGCCGACGGTCGCGGGCCACATTGCCCATGGCCTCCACATACACGCGCCAGGTATTGCGGCCCGCCGCCTTGGCCGCATACAACGCGATATCTGCGTGGTACAACAGTTCATCGGCACGTTCGTCGCCGGGCTGCGACCAGGCAACACCGATGCTCACCCCCAGGTACAACGTATTGCCGTCCAGGTGCATGGGGCGTTGCATGCAGTCGATCAAGCGCTCGCAGAGTTGTTCGAGGTCTTGCGCATCGCCTGGGTCGGGCATGACGATGACAAATTCGTCACCGCCCAGGCGGGCCACCAGGTCGGTGCTGCGCACGTTCTGTTGGAGGATATGGGCCACTTCCCTTAGCACTTTATCCCCCACGGCATGCCCCAGGGAGTCGTTGACCGGCTTGAATCGATCCATGTCCAGGTTCAGCAGTGCCAGCGGCGTGCTCCTTGCCGAGTCCAAGTGTTCGCTGAGGCAGTCAAACAACCGGTTTCGGTTGGCCAGCCCGGTCAGTGGGTCGTGGAGGGACAGGTGCGTGATCTGGGCCAGCGCCCGCAATTCATCGGTGATGTCGGTGGCGGTGCCGCGAAAACCCAGGGTGCCGGCTTCGATGGCCCGGACCGAGAGTTTGCAGGTGCGTATGCGCTGGTTGCGTGCGGTGTACTCGCATAACAGCGGGGCGGATGAGGCACTGTTGGCGCCGCCAAGCAACCATTGGGCAATCGAAATTGATCCGCCGTGGGGGTGCAGCAGCCTGTGGAGAGGCTTGCCCAGCCACTCGGTGGGGCTGAACCCAGTCACTTGTTCAAAACGTTCCGACAGGTAGGTTAGCGTCCCGGTCGAATCGACTTCCCACAACCAGTCAGACGACACTTCGGCAATGTCCCGGAATCGTTCTTCACTGCGCTCCAACGCCTTGCGATGGGCCAGCAGGCTGGTGTACTGGCGTTCCTGGGCACGGAGCATGACCAAGGCATGGCGCAACACGGCCAGCGCCAGAATTGCCAGAAAGAGTAATGCCAGCATCAACAAGGGCAGCAAAATCTTACGCAGATCCTTGCCGGGGGTCGGTGGCCGCCATGCCAGGGCTTCCTGGGTCTGGCCGTCAAGCGACACCTGGGCCGTCCCGGCCTGGCCGGGCGTGGTGGAAATGTGGGCATCAGGCAGGGCAAAGTCCCGCGCCAGGTTTTGCAGGGCTGCGCTATCGAGGACTTTCACAAACACCAGCAGGCTGGGTGGGCCGGGGATCTCGGGCACGCTGTGGTCCGTGCCGGTGGTGATGGCGGAAGCGGCGACGAACGCGGGCGCGCCGTCGTGATGCAGCAACTCGACGATGACTTCGTCGCGGTTCTGCGGGGTACTGGCTTTCGTCCCGAGTGCTCGCAGGTCGCCGGCCAGCCACGTATTGGCATCGGCCTCACTCATCTGGCCATCGATCACCGAGTAGACGGTTTTACCCGCTGGGGAAATGACAAACACAGCCTGATAGCCGTAGAGCTCGTAAACGCTGTTGCCAATATTTTCCTGCTCGTAGGCCCAGTCTTTGTCGACCACCACATGCAGATGTCGGTAGGCGTCACTCCACTTGGAATAGTCGCTCAGGTCTCTCCCGATGCCCGTGCGGATACCGTCGATGGCTTTCTGGGCGAAAAACAGACTCTGTTGACGGGCGCGCTCGTCCTGATCCCCAGTAATGTTGAGCAACACCGCGATAGCCAGTGCGGACATGACAAAGAGCAGGAACATGATGGCCGGGAAGGTGCGGCGGGTAAAACTTCGGGTTGGCAAGCCCGGAGAAAGAACGGTTGAGGCGTTGCCAGCATCTTCAGTCATAAATTAGTCGTCAGCTAAAAAGCGATGTCACCCGCACCTGATAGGTATCGGCTGCCGGGATGATTCAATGAGTCATGATTGCGACTCATGCGGGCGGTAAAGCTACTTCGTTATTGGGCGTATTTGACTTAAAAATAGATTTTTTGATTATTTATTTCATAAATAGACGAAAAACATCTTACGGAACGCTAAAAAATTATGTTTTAAGCCATTCTTGGCAATCCTTGAGCAGCGAGTATCCCCTAGACTTCATTTATTGGATCCAATCTGTTCGTGTCCTGCGAACTGATCCAGTTGCCCTCGTTCTCAAGGAGACAAACCCATGATGCTCAGCGACCCGTCCGTCAAATATCGTCATTTCACCACCGTCGACCTGCCTGATCGGCAATGGCCATCCAGGGTTCAGCGCCAGGCACCTACCTGGTGCAGTGTCGACATGCGCGATGGCAACCAAGCCCTGATCGAACCGATGAACGCCGAACGCAAGCGCCGGTTTTTCGAGCTGCTGGTTAAAACCGGATTCAAGCAAATTGAAGTGGGCTTCCCCGCAGCCTCGCAGACCGATTTTGACTACGTTCGCGAACTGATCGAAGGCAACAAGATTCCGCCGGATGTGACCATCCAGGTCATGACCCAGGCGCGTACGCACCTGATTGAACGAACCTTCGAAGCGCTGAAGGGCGCCCCCCGTGCCATCGTCCATGTCTACAACGCCACCGCTGCGGTGTTTCGCGATGTGGTGTTCGGGGTCGATAAAGCCGGTTGCATCAAAATTGCCACCGATGCCACTCGGGAGATCAAGGCGTTGATGCAGCAGTACCCGCAGACCGAGTGGACGTTCCAGTATTCGCCGGAAACCTTCTGCTTTACCGAGCTGGATTTTGGTCTGGAAATTTGTGAAGCCGTGGCCGCGCAATTTGAGCCCACCCCGCAGAACAAAATGATCCTCAATCTGCCGACCACCGTGGAAGTCTCCACCGCCAACGTTTTTGCCGATCAGATCGAGTGGTTCTGCCGTCATTTCAGTCGCATGGACAGCGTGATCATCAGCGTCCATCCGCACAATGACCGTGGCACCGGTGTTTCCACGGCCGAACAGGCTTGCCTGGCGGGTGCCCAACGGGTCGAAGGGACGCTGTTTGGCAACGGTGAGCGCACCGGCAACGTCGATATTCTCACGCTGGCGATGAACCTCTACACCAGTGGGGTCTCGCCAAAGCTGGACTTCTCGGACATCGTGCATGTGCAGCGTGAGGTCGAGTACTGCAACCAGTTGCCGACCCATCCGCGCCATCCTTATGCCGGCGAGCTGGTATTCACGGCGTTCTCCGGCTCTCATCAGGACGCCATCAAAAAAGGCTTCGCCGCACGTAATGCCCACCCCGGCGGTTTTTGGGAAGTGCCATACTTGCCCATCGACCCGGCGGACATGGGGCGTAGTTACGAGGCGGTCATCCGCGTCAACAGCCAGTCCGGCAAGGGCGGCGTGGCCTATCTGCTGGAGCAGTACGGCATCGTCCTGCCGCGGCGCCTGCAAATGGAGTTCAGCGGCCTGGTCCAGCAAGTGGCCGACGATACAGGCCGGGAGATCACCAGCGAGATGATCCTGGAGTGTTTTACCGAGCAGTACCTCACCGAGGCAACGCCTTACCGACTGGGCAAGCCGCAAGTGGTCAGCGAAGGCGAGACGACGTACATCGATGCGCTCCTGGACGGACCGCAGGGCCAGATTCACTTGTCCGGCGAGGGTAACGGCCCATTGGCGGCCATGGTCGATGCGCTGGCTGCTTGCGGAGCCAGCCTGGACATTGCCGATTACCACGAGCATGCGATTCGCGACGGGGCCCAATCCGAAGCGATGGCCTATGTCGAAATCCGCTTGGATAACCAGTTCATCTTCGGTGCCGCACGGGATGGCAGCATCCTGTCGGCCTCTTTGAAGGCATTGGTCAGCGCCCTCAATCGGGCTACCCGCAAAGGCTTGCTTGGCTCGATCGGGGCCAACGAAGCGGTCAGCGCAAGGTGAGCCGCCGGCGTAGCGCACCTGGGTGGCAACACTTTGGCGTACAAAGCCTCAATGGCCTCCAGGCCTGGCGCTGAACCTTGTGGGAGCGAGCCTGCTCGCTCCCACATTTAACTTGCGAAGGCGGCGTCGTGGCTCAGGCGAAACTCGGCACACAGCCCTTTTGATCTTGATTTGTTGGGGTGTTTGCTTACGACTCAATTGTCTGGGGAAAGATCGCAGCCTCGTTGCACTCGACAGCTCCTACAGGTCGAGTTTCAGGTTTAGACAGTTTAAATGCTGGCCCCTTGCTCATCTGAACATCATCAAACTTCTTTCATTTCAGAAAGTTGGGCGATGAACTTATGAGAGTTTCTATATGGGTCCTGGCGACGTTCCTCCTGGCCACTGTCTCGCTTGAGGCCCAGGCCAGGGCATTGACGCAAAACCAGCAGTCAGTCTGCCGCTGGGGTTCGGACATCGCGGCGGGCGCCCAGGCCTCTAAACTCTCCGGGATCACGCTGTACGGGGCGCGCAAGAAACTGCAAGTACGCAAATTCTCCCGGCCCTGGATGCGCATGACCGCCCTGGGCATCACCGAGCAGACCTACAACAGCGACTCGCGTCTCAAGCCCGCCGCCGTCAAGCAAACCTATTATGAACAATGCGTGCGTCATGAGCTGGCGCGAAGATAAACGTTCGACTTCACGCCGGGCTTCTGCCAGGCATCTCGATGCCATGCTGGTGCACCCGTCGATACAGGGTCGCCCGGGAAATGCCCAGGGCCCGGGCAGCGGCGGTGGGTTTCCAGCGATGGCGTACCAAGGCATCGAGCAATGCCTGGCGCTCCGGGCTGGCGCTCGGTTCCGGCGCGTAGGCGGGGGCTTGTGCGCTGTGCAATGACTCGGGCAAATGGTTGAGTTGGATCACACTTGCCTCGCACACCGCGCAGGCGTAACGCAGCACATGGCGTAACTGGCGGACATTGCCCGGCCAGTGATAACCAAGCAGGCACTCAAGCGCCGCGCTGCTCAATTGCACCGTGCCCCCGCAGAGCGCCGATTCTTCCTCGAGAATGCGGTTGAGCAGCGCCAACCGGTCACTGCGTTCGCGCAGCGGTGGCAGCTGGAAGCGGGCGCCGCCCAGGCGAAAGTACAGATCCTCGCGAAACTCGCCGGCGGCGACCAAGGTTTCCAAGTCGCGGTGGGTGGCGCAGATCACCTGAATGTCCACGGCCTTGCGGCGTGACGCACCCAAGGGCGCGACTTCGCCCTCGGCCAGTACCCGCAGCAGGCGGGTCTGCAACGCCAGCGGCATGTCACCGATTTCATCCAGAAACAGCGTGCCGCCATCGGCCTGTTGCAGCAGGCCCTGCATACCTTTGGCCGAGGCCCCGGTGAAGGCCCCGGCGACGTAGCCGAACAACTCGCTTTCGATCAGGCTTTCGGGAATCGCCGCGCAGTTCAACGCCACGAACGGGCGGTCATGGCGCTGGCTGGCCTGGTGCAACTGACGGGCGAAAACCTCTTTGCCCGAGCCGGTTTCGCCCTGGATCAGCACTGGCAGGTTGCGATCCTTGACCCGCACCGCCAAACGCAGGCTATCGGCCAATCGTGGGTCCAACTGAGCCGGGGTCATCGCCACCCGGGTGCGAGCATTCGCCCGGTGTCGCGGCGCGCTCAAGCGCCCATGCATGGGCGATGCGATGCCGTGGCTGCAAAAAGGGTAGAGGCTTTCGTCGCGGGCACGGTGCAGCAATTGTTGATCGAAGACCTGGCTGATGTGCTGCGGCAGTTGGCCGTAGTGTTGCAGCAGGTATTGGCGCGCGGCCGGGTTCAGGGCTTGCAGGCACCCGTCGTCGTCCCAGGCGAACAGGAAGTCGGGCTGGCTGTCGACGTAGCCGGCGTTGCGATGGGCCCGCAGCACCCAGTAGCCCTGGGCGCTGCTCATGAAAAACGCCTGTTCGATTTCCCGCGCGCTCTGCACCACCATCTGCCGGATCAAATGCTGCGAGCGTCGATCATCCGGTGAACGCACCGCCGAGACGTCCAGCACCCCGAGCAATTCACCTTGCGGATCGAACACCGGCGCAGCGGAACAGGTCAGGCCAATGAACGCCGCTCGGAAATGATCGCGCTTGTGCACCGTCACCGGGGCCCGGGCAGTGAGTACCGCCGCCACGCCGCACGTACCTTCTTCCCGCTCCGACCAGCAGGTGCCCAGGTACAGCCCGGCCTTGCGGCAGTCATTGCGAAGGGTGGTTTCCACCCGGTAGTCGATGGTCTGGCCCTGGGCATCGGTCAGCAGCACACAGTAGTCGGCATCGCGGACTCGACCATGGAGTCGGGCGACTTCTTCGCTGGCGATATTGAGGAACAGTTCTGAGCGCTCGCGGCATTGCTTGAGCACGTCCTGGGACAGGATTCGTGGGCCCTGCAGCGAACCGGGGTCCAGGTGATGTTGCTCCATGGAGCGACGCCAGGAGTCGAGGATCAGATCCGGGACGGGCAGTTGTGGCAGTTGGGCCGCGTTTTTCAGCACGCGGCTGACGCAATCCACATGCGCCCGGGAGTGAGCGGAAAGCATACGGGCCTCCGTTTCAGCTTCTTATCGTTGTGCGCTCATTAAGCGCCGTTCGCCGAGCGCAGACAAGCTCGGCGAGCCAGACGAGCAGGTGTGAGACGCCACGTCTCAGCGTCTCGCCAGAACCTCGTGCAGGCTGACATGCCGCGTCTCACAGCGCTGCGGTTTGCTGTCTCGAAAACCGCCTTCAGAGGGCTCTGTTCCGGGCGTTTCGCGGGTTTTATGCGCAACTGGCACTGCACTTGCTCTACCGCCTCTAACCCGTCCGACGGGACTTCCAATAATAAAAACGAGGTGCCTATGTTTTTCTGCCGAGGGTTTTCCTGCCTGGGTCATTTACCTCTTCTGTCCACGGTGACGCCATGAGCCGCCGTCCACTGACTGTGGGCATCATCGCCAACCCCGCGTCGGGGCGTGATGTGCGGCGCCTGACCGCCAACGCCGGATTGTTTTCCAGCACCGACAAGGTCTCGGTGATCCAACGACTGCTGGCCGCCTTCGGCGCCACCGGCATCGAACAGGTCCTGATGCCCACCGACATGACTGGCATTGCTGCCGCTGTGTTGAAGAACAGCCACAGCCGCCAGGCGCGCAGCAGCCACTGGCCGGCCCTGGAGTTTCTCGACCTGACCCTGCGCCAGACCGTCGAAGACACGCGTCGGGCCGCGCGCCTGATGGCCGAACGCGAGGTAACCCTGATCGCCGTGTTGGGGGGCGATGGCACTCACAAAGCGGTGGCCGCCGAAGTCGGTGACATCCCGCTGCTGACCCTCTCAACCGGCACCAATAACGCTTTCCCGGAACTGCGCGAAGCCACCAGCGCCGGGCTGGCCGGCGGGCTGTACGCCAGCGGCCGGATACCGCCGCAGATCGGCTTGCGCCGCAACAAACGCTTGTTGGTCTGCGACGCTGCTCGTGGCTTGCGTGAGATCGCCCTGGTGGACGTCGCCGTGTCGTCGCTGCGCTTTGTCGGCGCCCGGGCCATCAGCCGGGCGGCGGACCTGGCTGAGGTCTTCGTGACCTTTGCCGAACCGCAATCCATTGGCCTGTCCGCGCTGTGTGGCTTGTGGTTTCCGGTTTCTCGCCAAGCACCGGGCGGCGCCTGGATGCGCCTGGACCCGCAATCGCCCGAAGCGTTGCTGGTGCCGCTGGCTCCCGGTCTGCTGCAGGGCTGTGGCGTGCTCGCCGCCGGGCCCTTGGAACCCGGCGTTGCCCACGGTCTGTCGCTGCCTTGCGGCACTTTGGCCCTGGATGGCGAGCGGGAAATCGAATTCAACTCGCAGGACCGACCCACGGTCACCCTCGATGCCGGCGGCCCGCTGAGCATCGATGTCAACGCGGTGCTGGCCTACGCCGCGCAACAGCGCCTGTTGGCCATCGGCCGTGAACACCCGCAACACCCCCTGAACCTTCAAGTCGCCCTTCAAGACACCCCTGGAGAATAAAAATGTCGACACCGCTCACCCACGATCAACTGCTGCACGCCTATCAGGTGATGCGCACCATCCGCGCTTTCGAAGAGCGCCTGCACGTGGAATTCGCCACCGGCGAGATTCCCGGTTTCGTCCACCTGTATGCCGGCGAAGAGGCTTCGGCCGCCGGCGTCATGGCCCATTTGGGCGATGACGATTGCATCGCTTCCAACCACCGTGGCCACGGTCATTGCATCGCCAAGGGCGTGGATGTCTACGGGATGATGGCCGAGATCTACGGCAAGAAAACCGGCGTTTGCCAAGGCAAGGGCGGCTCCATGCACATCGCCGATTTCGAGAAAGGCATGCTCGGCGCCAACGGCATCGTCGGTGCCGGAGCGCCCCTGGTGGTGGGCGCCGCGCTCGCGGCCCGGCTCAAGGGCACCGACAGCGTTGCCGTGGTGTTCTTCGGCGACGGCGGCTCCAACGAAGGTGCGGTGTTCGAAGCCATGAACATGGCCTCGGTGTGGAACCTGCCGTGCCTGTTCATCGCCGAAAACAATGGCTACGCCGAGGCCACCGCGTCGAACTGGTCGGTGGCCTGCGATCACATCGCCGACCGCGCCGCCGGCTTCGGCATGCCTGGGGTCACGGTGGATGGCTTTGACTTCTTTGCCGTCCATGAAGCGGCCGGCGCCGCCATCGAGCGCGCCCGGGCCGGGGAGGGACCGTCGCTGATCGAGGTCAAACTGACCCGTTATTACGGCCACTTCGAGGGCGACGCCCAGACCTATCGAGCGCCGGATGAGGTCAAGCATTTCCGCGAAAACCAGGATTGCCTGATGCAGTTCCGTGAGAGCACCACCCGGGCCGGGTTGTTGTCGGCCGATCAGTTGAACCAAATCGACCAAGAAGTGGAGTTGCTGATCGAAAACGCGGTGCGCAAGGCCAAGTCCGATCCCAAGCCCACGGCGGCAGACCTGCTGACCGACGTCTACGTCTCCTATCCCTGAGCGCCCGCTCCTAATAAAACAAGAACAGAGAACTCCATCATGGCGAGAAAAATCAGCTATCAGCAGGCAATCAACGAAGCCCTGGCCCAGGAAATGCGCCGCGATTGCAGCGTGTTCATCATGGGTGAGGACGTGGCCGGCGGCGCCGGCGCGCCCGGTGAGAACGACGCCTGGGGCGGCGTGCTCGGCGTCACCAAGGGGCTTTACGACCAGTTTCCCGGACGGGTGCTGGATACGCCACTGTCGGAAATCGGTTACGTCGGCGCGGCGGTCGGCGCTGCTACCTGTGGCGTGCGCCCGGTGTGCGAACTGATGTTCGTCGACTTCGCCGGGTGCTGCCTGGACCAGATCCTCAACCAGGCGGCGAAGTTTCGCTACATGTTCGGCGGCAAGGCGTCCACACCGTTGGTGATCCGCACCATGGTCGGCGCCGGCCTGCGTGCCGCGGCCCAGCATTCACAGATGCTCACGTCCCTGTGGACGCACATTCCGGGGCTCAAAGTGGTGTGCCCGTCATCGCCCTACGACGCCAAGGGCTTGCTGATCCAGGCGATCCGCGACAACGACCCGGTGATTTTCTGTGAGCACAAGTTGTTGTACAGCATGCAGGGCGACGTACCCGAAGAGCTCTACACCATCCCCTTTGGCGAGGCCAACTTCCTGCGCGATGGCAAGGACGTGACCCTCGTGTCTTACGGGCGCATGGTCAACACCGCGATGGATGCGGCGCGCAACCTGGCCGCGCGTGGCATCGACTGCGAAGTCATCGACCTGCGCACCACCAGCCCGATGGATGAGGACAGCATCCTTGAAAGCGTAGAGAAAACCGGGCGCCTGGTGGTCATCGACGAAGCCAACCCGCGCTGTTCCATGGCCACCGATGTCTCGGCGCTGGTGGCGCAAAAAGCCTTCGGTGCACTTAAGGCCCCGATTGAAATGGTTACCGCGCCCCACACACCGGTGCCGTTCTCCGATGCCCTGGAGGACCTGTACATCCCTGACGCGGCGAAGATCGAAACCGCCGTGCTCAACGTGATCGAGTGGAGCAAGCGCTGATGAGCCAGATTCATACCCTGACCATGCCCAAGTGGGGCCTGTCGATGACCGAAGGCCGGGTCGATGCCTGGCTCAAGGAGGAGGGCCAGGCCATCACCAAGGGCGATGAAGTACTGGACGTGGAAACCGACAAGATTTCCAGCAGCGTCGAGGCCCCGTTTTCCGGTGTATTGCGCCGGCAGATCGCCCGGCAGGACGAAACGCTTTCGGTCGGCGCCTTGCTCGGCATCGTCGTGGACGGCGAGGCCAGCGACGCCGAGATCGATGCGGTCATCGAACAGTTCCAATCCACCTTCGTGCCCGGCGATGCCGCCGACGAAGACAGTGGGCCCAAGCCGCAGAAGATCGAGCTGGACGGTCGGGTGATTCGCTATTTCGAACGTGGCGAAGGCGGTACGCCGCTGGTGCTGGTACACGGTTTTGGTGGCGACCTGAACAACTGGCTGTTCAACCACGAAGCGCTGGCGGCCGGGCGTCGGGTCATTGCCCTGGACCTGCCGGGCCATGGTGAGTCCGGCAAGGTCTTGCAACGTGGCGATCTGGATGAGCTGAGCGGCGTGGTGCTGGCCTTGCTCGATCATCTGGACATCAGCGTGGCTCACCTGGTGGGGCATTCCATGGGCGGGGCAGTGTCGCTGAACACCGCGCGCCTGATGCCCCGGCGGGTGCGCTCGCTGACCTTGATCGGCAGCGCCGGCCTGGGCGCGGAGATCAACGGCAGCTATCTGCAAGGTTTTGTTGAAGCCGCCAACCGCAATGCCCTCAAGCCGCAGCTGGTGCAACTGTTTTCCAACGCCGAGCTGGTCAACCGGCAGATGCTCGATGACATGCTCAAGTACAAGCGCCTGGAAGGCGTAGAGACGGCGTTGCGCCAACTGGCAGCGACGCTGTTCGCTGACGGTCGCCAGCAATTGGACCTGCGCGAGGTGGTGCAAGCCGGCCACGTACCGGCCCTGGTGATCTGGGGCAGCGACGACGCAATCATCCCGGCGGCCCACAGCGAAGGGCTGGCGGCGAGGGTCGAGGTGCTTTCGGGCCAGGGCCATATGGTGCAGATGGAAGCGGCCGAGCAGGTCAACCGGCTGATCCTCGAATTCATTCAACAGAACTGAGTAAACGGGCGGCGACTCGAGTCGTCGCCCCCCAAGAACTCTGGAGAGACGCTATGACTGTTTCAATCACGCCTACCCGTAGCATGCGCGCCGCCGTCTGGCATGGCCGTCATGACATCCGCGTCGAAGACGTGCCACTGCCCGTCTCGCCGCCCGCCGGTTGGGTGCAGATCCGCGTGCAGTGGTGCGGCATCTGCGGCTCTGATTTGCATGAATATGTAGCCGGGCCGGTGTTCATTCCGGTGGACGCACCGCACCCGCTGACCGGGATCAAGGGCCAGTGCATCCTCGGCCATGAGTTTTGCGGTGAGATCGTCGAACTGGGGGCCGGCGTCGAGGGTTTCAATGTCGGCGAGCCGGTGGCGGCCGATGCCTGTCAGCACTGCGGCACTTGCTATTACTGCACCCACGGGCTCTATAACATCTGCGAAAACCTGGCGTTCACCGGGCTGATGAACAATGGTGCGTTTGCAGAGCTGGTCAACGTGCCGGCCAATCTGCTCTACAAATTGCCCGCCGATTTCCCTGCCGAGGCCGGCGCGCTGATCGAACCGTTGGCGGTGGGCATGCACGCGGTGAAAAAGGCCGGCAGCCTGTTGGGGCAGAACGTGGTGGTGGTCGGCGCCGGCACCATCGGCCTGTGCACCATCATGTGTGCCAAGGCCGCCGGCGCGGCGCAGGTGATTGCCCTGGAGATGTCCGGCGCGCGCAAGGCCAAGGCCCTGGAAGTCGGCGCCAGCCATGTCATCGATCCGAACGAATGCGACGCACTGGCCGAAGTGCGACGCCTGACTGGCGGCCTGGGCGCCGATGTCAGCTTCGAGTGCATCGGCAACAAGCACACCGCCAAACTCGCCATCGACCTGATCCGCAAGGCCGGAAAATGCGTGCTGGTGGGGATCTTCGAGGAGCCCAGCGAATTCAACTTCTTCGAACTGGTGGCCACCGAAAAACAGGTGCTCGGTGCGCTGGCTTACAACGGTGAGTTCGCTGACGTGATCGCTTTTATTGCCGATGGGCGCCTGGATATTTCGCCGCTGGTGACCGGACGCATCCAGTTGGAACAGATCGTGGGCCAGGGCTTTGAGGAGCTGGTCAATAACAAGGAACACAACGTGAAAATCATCGTGTCACCCGCACGGATCTGAGAGCGCCTGAGGTGGGCGATTGGCGATGGCCAGCAGTGGCCATCGCATTTTTTATTCGGGTTTTGCGGGGCGGTTCAGTCAGGTCGATAGTCTCGCCAGACATACCCTTCGTTGAGCTGCAGTTGCTGTTCTTCTTTTTGCCGAAGCGGGCGGTCGCAATCGAGGAAGAACTCATCGAGCTGCGGCGGCTTGATGTCGGTGTCGCTGAGCATCGTATGGACTTGGCCACGGTGATGGACCTGGTGTTCGAACAGGTGCAAAAGCAATCGGTCGATGCGTTCACGCACCACGTCGTCGATGCGCACCAGGTCGACGGAGCGGGCCAGGTCTTGCTCGCGCAGAGACTCGCAGAACACCACCAGCCGCTGGTCGGTCCGGACCTGGCTCTGCATTAACTGAGGGAATGTCAGGCTCAGGGGAAAATCCTGCCTTTGGCCGTCACGCTTGCCTTCAAGAGCCGTCAGGTAATAGCAATCGACTTCGAGAATATGGCAAAGCGTGCCTTGAATGGACGGAAAGAAGCCCGTACGGGCGGCCACATAGTCGGCCTCGCTTAACTGCGTACAGACACTGAGCAGCCTGTGGTTGGCCCACTGGTTGTTCAGGGCCTGGGCCAGGAAATAGTTCATGGAAAGTCTCCCTGTCGTGTCCGCCAAAAAACCTGTGGGAGCGGGCTTGCTCGCGAAGACGGCGGCACATGCAGCATAGTCATATCAGACAGATCGCTTTCGCGAGCAAGCCCGCTCCCACATTGGTTTCTTTATCTACCTGGCGTGCTGGGTCGGTTCCTAAAGCCCTACATCCGGCAACACCGGCCGATTCGCCATGGCCTTGGCCATGATCTGCTCGACATACACCCGATCTTCTTCCGGCAGGGCCAGGCGTGGTGGGCGGGTGAGGGCGCTGCCGCGGCCGGCGATGGCTTCGCACAATTTGATGCATTGGACCAGGTCGGCGCGGGCGTCCAGGTGCAGGATCGGCATCAGCCATTCGTAGATCGGCATTGCTTCGGCAAAGCGTCCGGCGCGGGCCAGGCGGAAAATCGTCTCGCCTTCTTTCGGGAACACGTTGGACATGCCCGAGACCCAGCCTTCGGCACCCACAGCGAGGCTTTCCAGCACCACGTCATCCAGGCCGGCGAACAACACAAAGCGGTCGCCGACTTCATTGCGCACGTCGATGAAACGTCGGGTGTCGCCAGACGAATCCTTGAAACACACCACGTTGTCACAATCGGCCAGGGAAATCAGGATGTCCGGGGTGACGTCATTCTTGTAGATCGGCGGGTTGTTGTAGACCATCAACGGCACATCGGCATGGCGGGCCACGTAGCGGAAATGCTCGGCGGTTTCGAACGGCTTGGAGCCATAGACCAGTGCCGGCATCAGCATTACCCCGTCGACGCCGACCTTGCGCACCGCGTTGGCGACCTTGGCCGCCTGCACGCTGGTGAACTCAGCCACGCCACAGATCACCGGCACCCGGCCCCGGGAAGCGTCCACCGCGACTTCGGTCACGGCGATTTTTTCTTCGGCGCTCAGGGAGGTGTTTTCCCCCACTGAGCCGCAGACCACCAGGCCGGAAACGCCATCACGGATGACGTTGGAAATCACCTGATGGGTTTTTTCCAGGTTGATGGAAAAGTCATCGTTGAATTGCGTGGTGACGGCGGGGAAAACGCCGCTCCAGTTGATGCGTTTGCTCATGGGTTGTCTCCGGTTATTAAGGGTATTTCGTTGTGGCGAGGGGATTTATCCCCGCCGTGTGGGAGCAAAGCTTGCTCCCACAGGGGTATGTGCAAAATTCAAACTCATGCTCCAGGCCAGGTATCTGAAAGCCGATACCCCTGCGGCCACGGATCTGCCGGATCGAGCAGCAGTTGATGCGTGCCGGTGATCCACGCCCGCCCGGCGATGCACGGATAAATCGCCGGGCGTCCGGCCACATCGGTCAGAGAGTCGATGCGGCAGTGGAATTCGGAGCCGATGATCGAGCGGCCGATGAACCGTTCGCCGACCTGCATCAAGCCCTTGGCATGCAGCACCGCCATGCGCGCCGAGCAGCCGGTGCCGGTGGGCGAACGGTCGATCTTGCCGGGCTGGATCACCACGGCGTTGGCGCCGGTGGCAATGCCCTTCTCCAGGACGATGGGCGCGGCGATCTGGCAGAACGAAATGTGCGACCAGTCGGGGTTCAGCGGATGCACGAAGCCCAGTTGTTCATTGGCGGCCCGGGTGATCTTCAGCCCGACGGCCACCAACTCGGCGGCTTCGTCGGGGCGGATGGCAAAGCCCAGGCGCTGGGCGTCGACGATGACAAAGCTGTCGCCGCCATAGGCGGTGTCCACCTGCAACGAGCCCAGACCCTCGACTTCGATCCAGGCATCGAGGCGGTCGGCGAAGGAGGGCACGTTCTTGATCTCTACCCGTTGCACCTTGCCATCGCGGCAGTCGGCCACGGCTTCGATCAGCCCGCCCGGCGCTTCCAGCACCAGTCGAGTCTGGGGTTCGGTCATCGGCAGGATGCCGCTGTCTAGCAGCACGGTGGCGACGCACAATGAGTTGGAGCCGGACATCGGCGGCGTGTCGGCCGGTTCCATAATGATCCAGGCCATTTGCGCCCGCGGGTCCTTGGCCGGCACCAGCAGGTTGACGTGGCGGAATACGCCGCCACGGGGCTCGTTGAGTACGAAGTTGCGCAGGGTCTGGTCCTGGGCAATCCAGCGCGACTGCTCCCACACGGTGGCACCGGGCGGTGGGGCGACACCGCCGACGATCACGTCGCCGACTTCGCCTTCGGCGTGGCAGCTCACTACATGGATGATTTTCGATGAACGCATGGGTCGATCCTTGTGTTGTCCTGTAGGGCCTCATCGCGGGCAAGCCTTGCTCCCACAGGGTTCTGTGGCGTACACAAAACAGTGTGGGAGCGAGCCTGCTCGCGATAGGGCCATCCGCTATTTCACTGATTTAAGGAACGCCGCCGTCTCCGGCTGCACAGGATTGCCAATGACCTGATCCGGCGCTCCGATCTCATGGACTCGACCGTTGCAGAAGAACGCCACGCGGTCGGACACATCCCGGGCGAAGCGGATCTCGTGGGTCACCAGCACCATGGTCATGCCGTCTTCGGCGAGCATGCGCATGGTGTCCAGCACTTCGCCGACCAGTTGCGGGTCGAGGGCCGAGGTGGCTTCGTCGAACAGCATGTAGTCCGGCGACATCGCCAGCGCGCGGGCAATCGCCATGCGCTGTTGCTGGCCACCGGAAAGCTTGCCGGGAAAGGCCTTGAGCTTGTCCCCAAGGCCCACGTGCTGGAGCTGCTGCACCGCCAGCGCTTCGGCGTCCTGCTTGCTTTTGCCCAGCACCTTGCGTGGCGCCAGCATCACGTTTTCCAGCACGGTCAGGTGCGGGAAGGCGTTCCATTGCTGGAACACGATGCCGATCTTCTGCCGCAGGCGATTGATGTCGGTGGCGCGGTCATGGACCTCGACGCCGTCCACGCGAATGCTGCCTTTCTGGATCGGCTCCAGGCCGTTGATGCACATCAGCAGGGTCGATTTGCCGGAGCCGGAGCCGCCGATGATCGACACCACTTCACCCTTGTCCACTGTCAGGCTCACGCCCTTGACCACTTCCAGGTCGCCGAAGGATTTGTGCACGTTTTCGATTTCAATCATTTTCCTGCCACCTTCTTTCCAGACGCGCGCCAAGGCGGGCGACCACCAGGCTCATGACGTAGTAAATGAGGCCCGCGATGCACAGGACCATGAGCGGTTCCTGAATGCGGGTGACGATGGTTTGTGAAGCACGGAGCAATTCGACGATGCCGATCCACATCACCAGCGCGGTGTCTTTCATCACCCCGAGTACCAGGTTCAGCCAACCGGGGAAGGCCACCCGCGTGGCAATCGGCAGGACAATGAAACGCAGGTCCTGCAGGTAGCTCAGGCCCAAGGAGCGACTGGCGCGGCGGGTACTCAACGGCACCGCCAGCACACCGCCACGGACGATTTCGGTGAAGTACGCGGCGGCGTAGACCCCGAGCACGATGCAGCCGACGACGAAGGCGCTGAGGTTCAGGCCGACGATGCTTTTCAGGGAATTGAACAGCACGAACTGGATCAGCAGCGGCACGCTGCGAAACACGTCCAGCACCCAGGCCAGCGGCAGGCTGGCCCGAGGCGACAGCGCCCGCAACAGACCCATTAGCAATCCGGCCAGGGTGCCCAGCAGGATCGACCAGGCGGTCAGTTGCAGCGTGACCCAGGCCCCGTCGAGCAAGAACAAAAGGTCGTTAACGGTAAGGCTGGTTTCAAACATGGCGAGCCCTCAATAACAGAACCTTCAATAACGGAACAAGCGCCAGGACAACAGCCGGGCCAACCCGACGATCAGCTTGGCGATCAGGTAATACAGCACCGCCGCGAGGGCGAAGTATTCGAAGGTGCGGAACGTCTTGACGTTGTATTCCTGGGTGACGCCGGTGAGGTCGTTGTTCAGGCCGACGACCACGCCCAACGACGTCATCAACACCGCCCAGACCATCTGGTTGGTCAGCGGGTAGAACACGATGCGCAACAGTTGCGGGACGATGATCATCCGGTAAGCCTGCAAGGCGCTCATTCCCAAGGAACGGGCGGCGCGCATCTGCGTACTCGGCACGGCCTTGAGGCCACCACGAAAGTTTTCCGCCAGGTAACCGGCATTGTTGAAGGTGATGCCGGCCAGCAAGGCAAGCCAGGAACTGACGTGCAGCCCGAGGGAGCCGAGGCCGAAGTAGAGGATGTAGATCTGGAACAGCGAGGGCGTGTTGCGGGCGATGGAGACCCAGCCGTTGCCCACGCCCCGCAGCAGCGGATGACGCGCCTGGCGCATCACCGTCAGCGCCAGGGCGATCAATACGCCGAAGATCATCGACAGCGCGGCGGTCTCGAAGGTCACCCAGGCTCCGGCCAGCATGTCGGGCAGGGCGCGCAGGGCCGGGCGCCATTGGAAGCTGTAGTCAAACATGGGCGGGCCTCCCCGGTTGCAGCCACATGGGTGGCTGGCCTCTGGCCTTGGCGGTGCAGGCGGCCTCGACGCATTCGGCCAGGCTGGCAAAGTGCACCCCGCGACCCACCAGGCCCGGTGCGTAATGGGCGTACTTGCCGGAGTTGGTCATCAGCGTGGTGGCGTGCGGCGGGATCACCGGTTCGCCCAACATGCACCAGCAGGTATCGGTTACCAGCACCGCGCCGAACGCCTCGATGGCGCTCAGGTGGCCGGCCTTGCGGGCCTGTTCCAGCACCGCACGGCCGCAGGTAATCGCCAGTACCACGTCCGGGTGTTTGATCCGGCCTGTGCAAAGACTCGCCAGGATGGCGAATTCGCTGAGGGAAAAATGCGGGTTGCCCAGGGACACCACATCCACCCGCAGGCCCCGGGCGCTATTGAGCTCGCGCCAACTGGCGAGCAGGCCGTGGGCGTCGACGGTTTCCAGCGGTAACGTGGCGTCCGCCTCTAGGACCGCAGCTGGGTCGAGGGCTTCGGGCGTCACCCCGGCGATGTGGAACAACGGCGCGGCGCTGGTGGTGGCGAACGCGGCGCCGAAGGCTTTCAAGTCGTCCAGGGTCGGGGCTGCGTGTTCCAGGCCCCGTATCAGCGGGATGCGCCGGCCCGCCAGACTGCCGATGTGGTAGCCCAGCAGCGGATAGAAACTGTCGTCCACGTGACCCAGCACCGGCACGTCGATGATCAGCCCGGCCTTGCGCTGGTCGTCGAGATGACAGCCGCTTAACGGTGCGCGCCCGCACAGCGCAATGCAGATGTCCAGGAAGTCCGGGTACTTCTGCGTACGAGCCCCCAGCACGCTGTTGGCGTAGACCACCGCGTTGGATTCGGCCCAGACGATTTGCTCGCCGGCCTTGGGTGCGGTCTCCAGCAGGTAGGGCGCGCAGGTGAAACTCAGCTGCGCCCCCATCGCCATATAGGCATCGCCCAAGGCGCTGGCCGGCTCGCCGAGAGCCGGGTCGATGCCCAGCTCCCGCCAGCGGCGCTGGTCCACGGAAATGGAATTGAGGGTGGTCGGCACACGCACCTTCGCGCCCCACTGCACCAGTTGTTCGGCAAAGCGCAGGCTGGCCGGGCCGGTGTAGATGCAGCCGTCGATGTGGGCCTGGGTCACGTCCAGCAGCTGCGTGGCGCCCTGGATCTGGGCCATGCGCAGGACGATCTGCATCGCGATTTGGGCCGCCTTGCCGTGGGTGCCGTCGAGCAGTGCCCGGTCCTGTTCGGTGAGGCTGATGGTGGACGGCGTGGGCGGCTGCAAGGGAACATCCGACTCATGCCAGCCATCGTTGGGGCGACGGTCGGACAGGGTCAGGCAATCGCCTTCTATGCGCACAAACCCCTGGCCGCGCAACCTGCGCAAGGCCTCGCGTCCCACACATAACACCGGCAGGGAGCGTTGGAAAATCACCTGTGCCACCAGCACGCCAAGGGTCAGGATCTCATCCGCTTCGGCCAGCACCAGGGCGGCGGGGGCATGGCCGTTGCTGATCAGTTCCATCAGCACGCTGCTGCCGGTGCAGGAGCCGCGCCCGCTGGGAATCGCCAGCACGCGCCCTGCCAGGCGTTCGCCGCTCAGCGGATGGTGCCGGTCGATGACTTCGCCGCTGGCCGGATCGACCCCGCCCCAGAAACTCAAGCCGACATCGGCGAACAGCAGGGCGCCCTGGGCGGCACCCTCCACCAGACTGCGGCCCGTCACACGGATAGGCGTGCTTGGCATGCGCCGACCCTCAGTAGTAAACCTGCGGCACCGTCAGGTTGGCCGGCGGGATGTCGGTGCCGACCCATTTGACGAACAGTTCCTTGTACCGGCCCGTGCGCACCTGCTGGTTGACGAAGAGGTTGAGGTAGTTGATCAGGCCGTACTCGCTGCGTTTGGCGCCGAGGGATACGTAGTCGATGACGTAGGGCGCATCACCGGCGATTTTCAGGTTCTTGTATTTGCCCGACTTGATGGTCGCCGCCGCCACGGTGTTGGTCACCACGGTTGCATCAATATGCCCCTGAGCGACAGCCAGCAGCGTGTCGTTCTGCGACTGGTAGGCGCGGAAACTGCCGCTGCCCCAGCTCTTTTGGTCTTTTTCCAGGGCGATGGCTTCGTAGGTGCCGCTGGTATTGCCCAGGGCCTTGCCCTTGAGGTCGGCGAAGCTGTTGATACCCGTGTTGTCGCGGGTCAGTACCACCATTTGGAACGCGAAGTAGGGCACAGTCAGGCCGACGGTCTTGGCCCGCTCCAAGGTGTCGGAGGTGGAAGCGACGATCACGTCCGCACGGCCGGAGATCAGTGCTGGAATCCGGTCCGGGAAGGGCGTTTCCACCACTTCGGCGTCCACGCCGAGGACTTTCGCCAAGTCGTGGCAGTAGTCCACGTCAAAGCCTGCCGGTTTGTTGTTTTCGTCGCGAAAGCCCATGGGCGGGAAGTCCAGGGTCACGGCGCAGCGCAGTTTGCCTGCGCCGATGATGTCGTCGAGCTTATCGGCGTGCGCGGGGGCGATGAAAAGAGGGGTGAGAACAACGCTGAGGGCTACGGCCAGTACTGGGTTTTTCATAAATGCCTCGCTGTCGAATAAATGCGGTGAGATATCGTATTGAGGATTTCGTATACGATATTAGATAAGCAATCGGCGTGCCTGTTTGCGGGTTCTGCAAGGGAACGCCGCCATAGGGTGGAGATAGAGCCTTCCTTTCAACGCTGTGCCGCCCCGGGTATCGCGCCGGTGGTCCTCAGGATGTTACAGATGGGAGCAGCGGCGAGGCCCGACGCCCCGTTAAGGAACAGGAATCAGCGCTGATTCTCGCGGTACTGGCTGGGCGACAGGCTGGTCAGGGCACGGAACTGGCGGCTGAAGGCACTGTGGTCGGTGTAACCGCAGCGCAAGGCGATTTCGGTGATCGGCAGGTCCTGGTCCAGTAACAACCGCGAGGCTTCTTCCAGCCGTGCCTTGTGAATCATCTGCCGGGGCGTGAGCTGGAAAATGCGTTTGCAGTGCCGCTCCAACTGCGCCACCGACAACCCGGCGATGGCGGTCAGTTCGGCTAGGCTGATGGGGCGGGCGAAGTAGCTTTTGATATAGGCATCCACCGCCGCCAATTTCTGGAACGCCGGGTGGCTCGATTGGGGCCGTTGCAGGTCACGGGAAATGCCGGCCAGGCCGATGATCTGGCCATTGGGTTCGTGCAGGGCCAGTTTGTGGGTCAGGCACCACACCGGCTGGTTGCCGTAATACAGGTGCAGCTCGAGCTGGTCGGCCAGTTCCCGGCCGCTGGCCAGCACCCTGCGATCCTGTTCGGTGTACAGCGGGCCGAAGCGCTCGGGGAACACCTGCTCGGCAGTGAGACCGAGCAGATCACCGCTGTGCTTGAAGCCGCAGCGCCGGGCCAGGGTCTGATTGACGAAGGCGTAGCGGGCTTGTTTGTCCTTGATGAAAAACACCACGTCCGCGAGGGTGTCCAACAACGGCGCGATGGGTTGCAGGCTGCGTAGCAGGGTGTCCAGGTCGCAGGGGGCGAAGGAGGTGAGCGTGGGGTACATGGTCCAGCATCGCCTTTTGTGGGAGCGAGCTTGCTCGCGATAGCGCAGTGTCGGTCGAAAATCATGTGTCTGTCACGCCGCCATCGCGAGCAGACTCGCTCCCGCAAGGGATTTGTGTATGGCTCAGGTTGTCGGGGGTTCTTGCAGGTGCAGCAAGGTGTCGATCCGTGCCGGGCTGAACGGTGGGCGGGGTATTGGCGGTGTCCAGCCGAGCAGGTGTTCCAGCGCCGCACCGCACACCCGGCCTTGGCACGCGCCCATGCCGCAGCGGCTCGCCAGTTTCGCTTGGCGCCAGTTCTCATGACTGGCCAGTTGGCCATATGGCACGTCTTCGCAGCGGCAGACCAGGGTGTCGGCGCGGGCCAGGGTCTTGAGGCGTGGATTGAGGGCGAACGCCTTGTTCAAGGCCCGGGCGAACCCCTGCCAGCGTGCGCGCCGAGGCCATAGGCGTTGGGCGGCCGCGGTATTGCCGACGGCGGCATGGCCGGCGATGGCACCTTCCACCAGCGCCAGTTCGCTGCCGCCGAACCCGGTGCATTCACCGGCGGCGTAATGATCCTGGCGGGTGGTCGCTTGCCAGGCGTCAATCGCCAGCGCCTGGTCTTCAAGCGCACAGCCCAGGGCCTGGCCGAGCTGGGTATTGGCAATGAGCCCGAAGCCACAGGCCAGCCGGTCACAGGCCAGTTCGATTGTCTTGCCTTGTTGCAGCACACGCACCCCCTCGAGCCGCTCCCGACCCAAGGCCTCCAGCACGTGAGTGCCGGTGCGGTAGTGGTTGTCGAACAAACTGAACGACTGGAAGAGCTTGCCCGGCCAGCGTGGCAGTTGCGCGGCGAAACCGGCCACGGCGGCGCGGTTGGCCTGCTCGGCGATCCGCAGCACCTGCGCACCGTGGTGTTTCGCCGTGGCGGCGCTGGCCAGCAGTAAAGGTCCGCTGCCGGCGATCACCAGCCGTTCTCCGCGCACCGGTAGGCCGCCCTTGATCAGCGCTTGCAAACCGCCTGCGCCGGTCACACCGGGCAGCGTCCAGCCGGGGAAGGGCAGCAGCAGTTCCCGGGCGCCGGTACAGAGGATCAAGCGCTCATAGGTAATTTGCCAACCGCGCTCGGCATCTTCCACCAGCAAGGTCTTGTCTGCGGCGCAGGCGATCACCCGGGTGCCGGCGTGGCAGCGGACGTTGGTGCAAGCGTGCAGTTGATCTCGCAGGCGTCGCGCCTCGTTGGGCAGCTTGGCTTGGGGACCGTCGCGCCAGATCTGCCCGCCCGGCAGCGGATTGTCGTCCAGCAGCACAATGCGTGCGCCGCTGCTTGCCGCAGCCAGTGCGGCAGCTATGCCGGCGGGGCCGGCGCCGATGATCAGCAGGTCGGTGAGTTCGTTCATGGTCGGGTCTGCACCTGCATGCCGTCGCGGCACAGCGTCTGGCAGGCCAGGCGCCGATGGCCGTCGATCAGCACCCGGCATTCCTGGCAGATGCCCATGCCGCACAAAGGCGCGCGGCGCTGACCGCTGACCGAGGTGCGGCTGCAACCGTCCGCACCCAATGCCAATGCCGCCGCGACGCTGGTGCCGTTGGCGACCGACAGCGGGTGACCGTCCAGGAATAATTCAGGCATAGGCCGGTTCTCCCAGGAATCGCTGTGGTAGGTAAGGTTGAGCGGCAAGCGGTGGCGTTTCGTTGAACAGTTGCGCGGCCAGCAGGTCGGCCGTCGCGGGCGCTGTTGTGACGCCCAGGCCTTCGTGACCCACCGCCAGCCACAGGCCCTGGCGCTGCGGATGTTGGCCCACCAGCGGCAGGCCGTCGGGGCTGGCGGCGCGAAAACCGGTCCAGGCACGGATACCGTTGAGTTGCGCCAGCCCCGGCATGTAATCGACGGCGCGCTTGAGCATCTTCGCTAGCATCCAGCCTTCCACCTGCGGGTCGAGGGTGCCGAACTGCCGTGAGGCGCCAATGAACAATTGCCCGGTGGGGCGTGGCTGGATATTGCACGCCACCGATGGCCCGCTGGCGTTGTGGGCACTGGTGACGTAGCCCAGTTCCACCAGGGTGTGGCTGACCGTGGCGGGGTAGCGATCGGTGATCAACAGATGGCCTTTTTTCGGCTCGATGGGTAGCTCCGGGCACAGTTCGGTAGCCTGGATGCCATTGGCCAGCACCACCGCTTCGGCGCTCAACCAGCGACCGTCGTCGAGGCGCACGCGGTGGCCGTCCACTTCGCTGACCTGGGCGCGTTGCTGGCGAATGTTGGCCGCGTCCAGCATCCAGCGAGCGGCAGCCGGGGCGTACAAAATGCCGTCGCCCTTGATCAGCAGCCCGCCTTCCAAATCTTTGCGCAGCTGCGGTTCTCGCTGGTTCAGGGTGGCGTGGCCGATCAGTTCGCAGGCTTCGCCATGGGCCAGCAGGTTCAGGTATTTACCGTGGGCCACCGCCATTTCTTCGGCATTGGCCGCGAGCCACAGAGTACCGTTGTTGCGCCAGGCGCAGCCGTCGGGCAGGGCCGGGGCCAGTTCGCGCCAGCGTTGCAAGGAGTATTGACTGAGGGCCAGTTCCGCCGGGTTGTCATCCAGCACCAGCAAATGGCCCATGCCGGCCGCCGTGGCGCCGTGCCAACCGGCGTCCAGCACCAGCACTTTCAAGCCACGTTGGGCCAATGTCCGGGCGCAGGCAGCGCCGATGATGCCGGCGCCGATGATGATCACGTCGGCGACCTGGCCCTTGCTCACGGACGAATGCCCCAGGCGAACGGGTCATCCGCGTCGATGATCAGCGTGGTTTCGGCGCTGATGTAGGCCCGCCCACGAATGGTCGGCACGATGCGCTCGCCGGAACGTTCATAGGAGCCTTCGAATTCACTGCCAATGATGCTGGCCTGGCGCCAGATCTGCCCGGGTTGCAGTTTCCCGTCGGCGGCCAGGCACGCCAGTTTGGCGCTGGTGCCGGTGCCGCAAGGGGAGCGGTCGTAAGCCTTGCCAGGGCAGAGCACGAAGTTGCGACTATCGGCTTGGGGGTCATCGGCGAACAGTTCGATGTGATCGATCAGGCCGCCGTCCTCGCCCCGCAAACCTTGCTGTTCCAGGGCTTGTTGCACAGCGTAGGTGTAGGCGGTCAATGCGTCGAGGTTGTCGCCCGCCACGCGCTGGCCGTGGTCGGCGATGAGGAAAAACCAGTTGCCACCCCAGGCCACGTCGCCCACCACCGGACCGATGCCGGGCACGTCCAGGCTCAGCGCCTTGCGATAACGGTAGGCCGGCACGTTGCGCACGCTGACTGAGTGATCTTCGTGCAAGGTGGCCTGCACGGTCCCCACCGGGGTTTCGATGTTGTGCACGCCGGGGCCAATCCTGCCCAGGTGTGCCAGTGACGCCACGAGGCCAATGGTGCCGTGGCCGCACATGCCCAGGTAGCCGCTATTGTTGAAGAAAATCACCCCGGCACAGGCACTCGGGTCCACCGGTTCACAGAGCAGCGCACCTACCAATACATCGCTGCCCCGCGGTTCCAGCACGCAGGCCGTGCGCCAGGCGTCGTGCTGTTCGGCCAGACGCTGCCTGCGCACGGCCATGCTGCCGTGGCCCAGGTCAGGAAAGCCGCCAGTGACCAAGCGGGTCGGTTCGCCGCCAGTGTGGGAATCGATCACGGTAATGCGTTTCATGGGAGGGCCACGTCCGTTCAGATGAGTGAACGCAAGCGTGGCCCGCGCCGTGGGTCGGCGGCTTGATGGATTTATCCGCCGGTCATGACGAAATCGGCACAACGCAAGCTCATCAATGGCTCGAGGGCAGGAATTCAAACAAGGTATTGCAGACCCCGGCAATGTGCTCGTCCAGCAACTTCACCGCCCGTTCCACATCGCCGGCGCGGCAGGCTTCGAGAATTTCCCGGTGTTCGTGATCGGCGCGCTCCTTACCGGCCGACAGGCTCATTTGCATGCGCAAGTAGCGCTCCAGCTTGTCGTGGACCGAACGGATAAGACTGACCAGGAATGGCCGCTGTGCCGGCTCGTAAAGACAGGCGTGCAACTGCCAGTTGAGTTCGGCCCAGCGACCGACGTCATCCTCGCCGATGAACT
Organism: Pseudomonas sp. LBUM1664; assembly: GCF_059695895.1. Taxonomy (NCBI): domain Bacteria; kingdom Pseudomonadati; phylum Pseudomonadota; class Gammaproteobacteria; order Pseudomonadales; family Pseudomonadaceae; genus Pseudomonas; species Pseudomonas sp. LBUM1664. The sequence goes on from NZ_CP166791.1 coordinate 2,868,198, forward strand.
CCCGACAGATACTTTCGGCGCGGGTAAAGGTCTCTTCAGTCATGTTGGGAATCGCCAGGCGCAGCACCTTGTCTTCCAGCAACATCCGCACCTCGAACATCTGCGCCAGCTCCGCCTCGGAAATGCGCGTGACCATCGCCCCGCGATTGCGCTGGAACATCACCAGGCCTTCGGCCTCCAGACGCTTGAGGGCTTCGCGCACGGGGATCTTGCTGACGTTGAACTGACGGGCGATGTCGTCCTGGCGAATCGGCTCGTCCTCGGCAAAATGCCCGGCCACGATGGCATCACGCAGGTGACGGGTGATGATTTCCGAAGTGGAGGGGGTATTGCCCAGGTCAGGCAGATTGAACTTGGATAAGGTCACGGTGGCGGGTCGTTCGGCTGAGTTGGGGATATGGTATACGACTTTGCCGAGCGCAATGTCGAGTGGCCCTGATCTTGATCTTCCTTAGCCAAGCGCTTTCGCGATGGCGGACTGACAGGCACCAGAAATATCGGTGTTAATGGGAATGTATATCAAATGTGAATGAGTTCATGTATCTTTCGCGACACATTCTTGTCGGCCTCCAAAGGTGGCCGGTGTTCTTTCATTAGGATTGTGCATCGATGCGTCGGATTCTTGTTTCACTGTGTGTGCTCCAGGCTTATTCGGTTTCCACCTGGGCAGATGAGCCCATTTCCACGGACAGGGCGCCTCTGGAGCTGCAAGCCACGGATATCGTCGGCGAGTCAGACGGTGAGACGGCGCAGGGGCCAGTGAAGGGTTACCACGCCACCCGTTCCGCCAGCGCAACACGAACTGACACCGCGATCCATGAAACCCCGCAATCCATCTCAGTGGTGTCCCGCGACGTTGTCGAAGACCTGAGTGCCACGCGCTTGCAAGATGCCCTCGATTACGCCGGTGGGGTAGGCCGGGCCAATAATTTCGGTGGCCAGGGCCTGACCACGTTCACGGTGCGCGGCTTCACCACGGGGGAGTTCTATCGCAACGGTTTCCCGATCAACCGTGGCTACCCGAACATGCCTGACGCCAACACCATCGAGCGCCTGGAAGTGCTGCGTGGCCCGGCGACCATGCTGTACGGTCGGGGCGACCCGGGCGGTACGTTCAATGTGGTGTCCAAACAGCCGTTGGCCGAGCGCACGGTGACTCTGGGCAGCCAGGTCAGCGACCAGGGGATGCGTCGGGGCACGCTGGATGCGTCCGGCCCGCTGGACGAAGAAGGGCGCCTGGCCTATCGCTTGAACGTGGTGGGTGAGGGCGGTGACACGTTCCGCGATCACGTCGAGACCGAGCGTTATGGCGTCGCGCCCGTGGTGACCTGGCAGGTCAACGACACCACGCGCCTGACCTTCGAAGGCGATTTCATGCGCAACAATCATCCGCTGGACCGCGGCTTGACCCACTATGCCGGCCAGCGCGGCACTGCGTCCCGCGACACGTTTTTCGGCGAAAAGGACGCCGGTAAACTGCACAACGACAACAACATGCTGCAAGTGCGTTTCGAGCACATGCTCAACGACGACTGGACCCTCGCCGGCGGCACCCAGTGGCTCGACGGCACTTTGCAAGGCAATGCCGTCGAAGGCAACGGCATTGGTACCGACGGGCGAACCCTGGGCCGTAACTTCAACTACCGCAAACTGGAATGGACCGACTGGGACACCCAACTCAACCTCACCGGGCATTTTTCAACTGGCGGGTTCGAGCACACACTGTTGACCGGCATCGAGTATGAAGACTACGACTACCAGTCCATCATCCAGCGCTCTGCAGCGGGCGCCGGGGCCTACCCGATCGATATCTTCGATCCGGTGTATGGCCAGCCGCGTCCGGCGCTGACGCGTACCCCCACCGATGATCAGGAAAACCTCAAGACTTTCGGCCTGTTCATTCAGGATCAGGTGGCGCTCACCGAGCGTTTGAAGGTGCTGGCTGGCGCGCGCTTCGAGCGTTTTGAACACGACTATGAGACGTTCGTGACCAAGACTGGGAATTGGAATGTCAGCGACAGTGCCGTCACCCCGCGACTGGGAGTGATCTACGACCTGACCGACACGGTGGCCGTTTATGCCAATACCGCCCGTTCGTTCAAACCCAACACGGGCCGCAGCAGCCAGGGCGCAGGATTCAAGCCCGAAGAAGGCAAGTCGTATGAAATGGGCGTCAAATGGGAAGCCCTGGATCGTCAGTTGAGCGTCGATGCCGCGGTGTACCAGATCGAAAAACGCAACGTGCTGACCACCGACCCGCTGGATTCAACCTTTAACGTGGCCGCCGGCGAAGTGCGCAGCCGTGGCTTTGACCTGAACGTGGCCGGCAACCTGACGCCGCAATGGCGCATGATCGGCGGTTACGCTTATGTGGATGCCGAAGTGACCAAGGACAACACCATCGAGACCGGTACGCGCTTGCTCAACGTTCCCAAGAACACCTTCAGCCTGTTGAACGTCTACGAGTTCCAGGACGGCGGCCTCAAGGGGCTGGGTCTGGGGCTGGGGGCCAAGTACGTTGATGAACGGGCCGGTCAGACGGCGGCCAACGCCTTCTCCATGGACAGTTACACCGTTGTGGACCTGCTCGGTTACTACAAGGTCAACGAGCGGATACGGCTCAACCTGGACCTGAAGAACCTGTTTGACGCCGACTATGAAGAAGGCGCGTTTGGCAACGTCTACGCCTATCCAGGTGCACCGCGGACCGTGCAGGCCGGTATTTCCTACACGCTCTGAATCCGATACCTCATGAAAACCCCGAAGGTCCTGCCTCCGGGGTTTTTCTTTTTTACCACTATTCACAACCCCTCTCGAACCGCCCCGCGAATCCCCTCCAGCAACATGGTGAATGCTGGGTTGTCATTGTCCTGGCGCCACACCAGATGCAACTCGCTCTGCACCCCTTCGCCCAGGTCGATCTCACGAAACACCACCTGCTTGAACACCACGCTGGTGGCACAGCGCGGTACCAGCGCCAGGCCCATGCCCGCGTTGACCAGCGCCAGAATCGTCAGCGACGATCCCAGCCATTGCACGAACTGCGGCGCCACCCGTGCCGAGCGAAGCATGCCGGTGAGCAGTTCGTTAAAGGGTGGGTAGGCGGAATGGGAATACATAAGAAAGGGTTGGCCGTCCAGATCCTGGACGCTTACCGACTCGGCACAGGCCAGTGGATGCCCGGCGGGCACCGCCAGGACAAAGGGTTCGCGCACCAGGCACTCGGTGGCGTAGCCGGTTTCCAGCAGCGGCGAGCGGACAATCCCCAAGTCGATACGGCGAGCCCGCAGGGCCTCGTGCTGTTGGTAAGTGTTCATCTCCGCCAGGACGATTTTTACCTGGGGCTGTTTCAGCCGCGCCTCGGCAATGACTTTGGGCAAGAACTCATACACGGCGCTGCCAACGAAGCTGATGGTGACCGAGCCGATGTCGCCCTGAGCGAAACGCCGGGCGGCCACGGCGGCTTGTTGCGCCTGCTCCAGCAGGTTCTGCGCTTCGATGAAAAACGCCCGGCCAGCGGCGGTGAGGGCCACGCTGCGGGTACTGCGGGTGAACAGTTCGACACCGAGGTGATGCTCCAGCAATTGGATCTGCCGGCTCAACGGTGGCTGGGTCATGTTCAGGCGTTCGGCGGCGCGTCGAAAATTTAGTTCGGTCGCCACGGTGGTGAAGCAGCGCAACTGGGCCAGTTCAAACATTGATTCAATCCAGGTATCAATCAAGTGCCAAGTTAGATTAGACGGGAACAATCCGCCGCGTCCATCATCGTCCCGTTCCCCACAAAAACAATGATCGGGAGGCACCCCTTGAATAACGTAACGGACTCCACCCATGACAGCACCCTGGCGCTCGCGGCGGCCAAGGTCAAACGTCATGTACTGCCGCTGGTGGTGGTGATGTTCATCGTCAACTACATCGACCGCGTCAACATCGGCTTCGTGCGTAGCCACCTGGAAACCGACCTGGGCATCGGCGCCGCCGCCTACGGGCTCGGTGCCGGGTTGTTCTTCATTGGCTATGCGCTGTTCGAAGTGCCGTCCAATATGCTGCTGCAGCGCTACGGCGCCCGGGCCTGGCTGACGCGCATTATGTTCACCTGGGGCGCGGCGGCGATGGCCATGGCCTTTGTACGCGGCGAAACCAGTTTCTATGTGCTGCGCTTCATTCTCGGCGCGGCGGAGGCGGGCTTCTTTCCCGGCATCATCTATTACTTCACCCAATGGCTGCCCGCCAACGAGCGCGGCAAAGCGATGGCGATCTTCCTGAGCGGCTCGGCCATTGCCTCGGTGATTTCCGGGCCGGTGTCCGGGGCGCTGTTGCACATCAGTGGGCTGGGCTTGCACGGCTGGCAGTGGATGTTCCTGATCGAGGGTTTCGCTTCTATCGTGCTGTGCGGATTTGTCTGGTTTTGGCTGCAATCGCACCCGAGCCAGGCTAAATGGCTGACCGAAGAAGAGAAAACCGTGCTGATCGGCGCCATTGCCGAAGAACAACGGGCCCGGGAGGCGGCCCAAGTGATCAAGCCGTCGATGTTCAAATTGTTGGCCGACCGGCAGATCGCGCTGTTCTGCTTCATCTATTTTTCCATCGCCCTGACCATCTACGGCGCCACGTTCTGGCTGCCAAGCATGATCAAGAAAATGGGCAACCTGGGGGACTTCCAGGTCGGCTTGCTCAACTCCGTTCCGTGGATCATTTCCATCGTGGCGATGTACGGCTTCGCCGCGTTGGCCGGCAAATGGAAATTCCAGCAGGCCTGGGTCGCGGTGACGCTGGTGATCGCCGCGTTCGGCATGTTCATGTCTACCACCGGCGGGCCGATTTTTGCCTTCGTGGCGATCTGTTTTGCGGCGATCGGTTTCAAGGCGGCGTCGGCGTTGTTCTGGCCGATTCCCCAGGGCTATCTGGATGCGCGAATCGCGGCGGCGGTGATCGCCTTGGTCAACTCCATCGGCAACCTCGGTGGCTTCGTCGCGCCCACGGCTTTTGGTTTCCTGGAACAGACTACCGGCTCCATCGAGGGCGGCCTGTATGGGCTGGCTTTCACCTCGCTCGTTGCGGCCGTAGTGATCTTTTTCGCCCGCACCGCGCCGAAGCGCGACACCCCGAATTCACTGTCCGGCCGGCCCGAAACCGTTACCGAAGTCGATCAGCCGGAAAAACGCCAAGCCTTGAACCCTGGCCCATCGGGAGCCGCTGTATGAAGATCAAACGCGTCACCGTCACCCCCATTGCCTTTCGCGATCCACCCTTACTCAACGCCAGCGGCATTCACGAGCCGTTCGCGCTGCGCTCGATCATCGAGATCGAGAGCGACAACGGTTACATTGGCCTGGGAGAGAGCTACGGCGATGCGCCGGCCCTGGCGATCCAGCAGCAACTCCAGAGCCAGTTGATCGGCCTCGATCCGTTCAACCTCAACCAATTGCGGGCCATCGTCCAGGCCACTGTTGCTGCCCAGCGGCCCGCCAGTGTCGCCGGTGCCGAACTGGCGCCGGGTTCCCACGCGAGCAAGGCCGTGAGCAATGCCTACTCGGCGTTTGAAGTGGCGTGCCTGGACCTGCAAGCGCATTACTTGAACGTGCCGCTGGTGGACCTTCTGGGCGGTGCGATCCGCGATGAAATTCCGTTCAGTGCATACCTGTTTTTCAAGTATGCCGAGCACATCGATTCGCCGTACCCGCCGGACAGTTGGGGTGAAGCGCTCAACGAACAGCAGATCGTCGCCCAGGCCCGGCGCATGATCCAGGACTATGGCTTCAAGAGCATCAAGCTCAAGGCTGGCGCCCTGGAGCCGGAGCATGAAGTGGCGTGTATCAAGGCGCTGAAACAGGCGTTTCCCGGCTATCCGTTGCGCATCGACCCCAATGGCAACTGGTCGCTGGAAACGTCCATTCGCATGGCTGAACTGCTGGGCGATGACCTGCAATATTACGAAGACCCGACACCAGGACTGGAGGGGATGGCCGAACTGCACAAACGCACGGGCCTGCCGCTGGCAACCAATATGGTGGTCACCGATTTCGATGAGTTCCGCCGCAGCGTGGCGTTGGATAGTGTGCAGATTGTATTGGCCGACCATCATTACTGGGGCGGGCTGCGGGACACCCAGGTGCTGGCGAAAATGTGCAGCACCTTTGGCCTGGGCGTGTCGATGCATTCGAATTCGCACTTGGGTATCAGCTTGATGGCTATGGCCCACGTCGCCGCGGCGGTGCCTAACCTGGACTATGCCTGCGACACCCATTACCCGTGGCAGGAACCGGATGAAGAGGTGATCAAGGGTGGCAAGCTGCCGATTGTCGATGGCTGCGTGAAAATCACCCGGGCACCGGGTCTCGGGCTGGAGCTGGACCGGGATCAACTGGGCAAGCTGCATGACCAGTTCCTCAGTTGCGGCATTCGTCAGCGCGACGATGTGCGGCAGATGCGTCGCTACCGGCCGGACTGGAAAACCGTCAAACCGAGGTTTTGAGCGGAAGGCGGAGGGTCTGCTGCGCAAGATCCCCCCTGTGGGAGTTTCGTGGCTAAGCCCTAAGTATTGCGCCCGGCCGCATTGGGGTCTTACACCAAAACTGTCGCGCTGGCCCGGCGCGTCCAAAGCATCCACCAATTGCCTCCAAGGCAGCGTATGACGCGGCCTGGGGCCTTTCGATAATCGCCTCCGACATCCTGTCCCCTGTTGCGGAGCGCGCCATGCACAACAATAAAAATACCCGCCAACGTTTTTTGCCGGCGGTCATCGCCGGTCTTTCGACCCTGGGCCTGACGCCTTGGGCCCAGGCCGAAATCATGCTGTACGACAAAGACCAGACGACCTTTTCCACCGACGGCTACATCAACGCTTTTTACGTCAACAGCGACGTGGATCGCGCAGGGGAGCAGTACGACCGTCGCCAGTCGCGGGTCAAGATGGGTTTTTTGCCCAACTACCTGGGCTTCAACATGAGCAAGCAGGTCGATGACCTCAAGCTCGGCGCCCGCGCCTCGTTCTGGGTGACCATCAACGACAGCGAAACCAACGGCACCGATACGGCCATCGATGTGCGGCAGTTCTACGGCACTGTCGCTAACCCGCAGTGGGGCGAAGTGTTGATTGGTAAGGACTTCGGCCTGTTCGCCCGCTCCAACATCCTGCTTGATGAACTGCTGGCCGGTTACGGCCAGGTCAGTGACACCCTGGGGTTGGTGGACGGTGGAGGCGTGTCGTTCGGCAACATTGGCAGCGGCTATCCTTATCCGTTCCCGACGTCGCAGATCACTTACCGCACCCCGGTGATGGACGGGCTTCGTGTGGCGGTGGGGATCATGGATCCAGTGGACACCAACGACAACAGCGCCACCGGCAAGGCCTACCAGGAAAACCCGCGCACCGAGAGCGAGATCACCTACCAGTTCGACCTGGGCGGGGCGAAGATCTACAGCTGGCTCAACGGCAGCTACCAGACTTCGGACAACACCGACTCCACGGTCGAGTCGGTGACTTCCAAAGGCCTGGGTTATGGCGTGCAGGCCAAGCTGGGCGGGCTGTCGCTCACCGGTTCCGGGTTCCAGGCCAAGGGCATCAACCCGTTCTTTACCAACAACGCCGGCGAAGCCACGTTGCGCAACGTCGACAGCAAGGGCTACCTGCTGCAGGGCTCCTACAAACTGGGCAAGAACCGCCTGGCGCTGTCCTACGGCAAGACCGATGACGACGGCAACGGCGCGGTGGGCAGTGGTGCCGATTACCAAACCCGTGGCATTGCGTTGTTCCATGACGTCAACGACAACCTCAAGCTTGTGGCCGAATACAACCAGTTCGAAATCAACGGCCACGACACCAGCGCGCAGAACGAAGACACCGATACCTTTGCGGTGGGCGCGGTGTTGACCTGGTAAGGGCGATCCTGTGGCGAGGGCGCAAGCTCCCTCGCCACAAAAAGTATTCCCGAGTAAGCCCGGAGCGTTTTGTGGTGGCCCCAACCGTGCGCATCGCGGCCAGGGCCATCACTGTTCTCCTCCCATGGAAGCGCCCACCCGCTACCCAAGTAGCATTCGTGGTTCGTGCGCAGCTTCGTACACTCAAGGCTCTTATCACGCACCCGTCGGAGGCGAAGATGCTAAAGGCCCAGAGCGAAGGTGTGGTGAGCGCCATGTCCCAGGCAACGGACGTTCAGCAAGTGGCTCAGGAACTGGCGCGACAGCTGTTGCACCCGTACCTGGGCTTCGTATTGTTTTTCTGTTCCGCCGAATACGACTTGCCGGCCCTCGGCCAGGCGCTTTCCCAAAGTTTCGGTGGGATTCGCCTGGTGGGCTGTACCAGCGCCGGAGAAATCACCTCCCAGGGTTATGGCCGCAACTGCGTAACGGCGGTGGGTTTCGATCACCGGCATTTTTCCATTGCCGCCGAGCTGATCGGCGAAATGGAGCGCTTCAGCCTGATCGACGCCCAGCAAATGGTCGAGCGGCTGGCGGGCGGTTGCCGCAGCAATGCCCTGGCGCCGATCAAGGGCCACAGTTTCGCCTTGACCTTGCTCGACGGCCTGTCCAGCCGCGAGGAAATGGTGCTGGCGGCCTTGAGCGCAGCACTGGGAGACATCCCGCATTTCGGCGGCTCGGCTGGCGACGACAACTACCTGACCCATACCCACGTGTACTTCGAAGGCCAGTTCCACAGTGGCGCGGCTGTGGTGGTGCTGATCAACACCTGGCTGGAGTTCGAAGTGTTCACCACCCACCACATCCTGCCTCGGGAAGAAAAACTGGTGGTGACCGGCGCCGACAGCGCTTCCCGGCGGGTCTACGAACTGAACGCCGAACCCGCTGCCGAGGAATACGCCCGGCATATCGGCGTGCCGGTGAGCGCACTCAATTACCGGGTCTTCGCCGCCCATCCGCTGGCGGTGCGCATCAATGATCAGTACTACGTGCGGGCCATCCAGCAAGTGCACCCAGACTTGAGCCTGAGTTTTTACTGCGCGGTGGAGAACGGCATCGTCCTCACCGCGATGACGCCCGGTCCCATGTTGCACAACCTGCAAAGCCTGTTCGACGGCTTGCAGGCGCGTCTCGGCGACTTGTTGCTGACCATAGGCTGTGACTGTTTTCTCAGGCGCCTGGAGCTGGAAGATTGCGGTGGCCTGGAGCAGATCGGGCAGTTCCTGCGCGAACAACGGGTGATGGGGTTCAACACCTATGGAGAGCAGTTCAATGGCATGCACATCAACCAGACCTTCACCGGAGTTGCCATTGCCCGACATCGCGTCCCCGGCCATCGCTGACCTGCAGGCGCAGATTGCCACCCTGCAGCACGAAAACCGCAAACTACGGCGCATCAACGATGCACTGATCGAACGGGTGGAATCCGGCGTGACTCGGGGCAATGACCCGTATGCGGCATTCCAGCATTCGGTGGTGCTGGCCGAGCAGGTTCGCGAGCGTACCGACGCCCTCAACCAGGCGATGGCCGAGCTCAAGGCCGGTAATCACTTGCTGGGCGAAGCGCGGTTGCGAGCAGAAACGGCCCACCGGCATCTGATCGATGCCATCGAGAGCATTTCCGATGCGTTTGTGCTGTTCGACGAACAACAACGCATTGTCCTGTTCAACAGCCGCTTCAAGGCTTTCTGGGCCAACAGCCGGGTACGCATCATCGCCGGGATGCGCCTTGGCGAGGTCAAGCGCTTGATGACCGCCAACGGCTTGTTCAGCGAAGAACACCGGGGGCAGGCCGATGAGCACGTGCTGTACCGTTTGCAGAACGGTCGCTGGTTGCAAGTGAGCGAACGGCCGACCCAGGAAGGTGGGCGGGTGATCCTGTTTACCGACATCACCGACGTCAAGCTCAGTGAAACCGTGCGCCGCGAGCAGGCCATCGCGCAGAAATCCCACCTGTTGCAGCGGGCGGTGGACAACCTGTCCCAAGGCGTGGCGATGGTCAACGCCCAAGGCGTGCTGGAACTGTGGAACCGGCGCTTCCTGGAACTCAGCGGCCTGGCGCCGGTGGCGGCCCACCGGTCGTTTGCCGAGGTAATCGCCGACAGTGAATTGCAACTGCTGACCCCGAGCAGCCGCGACAGCAATGGACGGCTGATCCACGAATGCGAACAGCGTCTGTCGGATGGCCGGGTCCTGGAAATCCGTACCCATCCGCTGCCCACCGGCGGCTACGTCAATACCTTCACCGACATCACCGAGCGCTACCAGCATGCCGAGGCATTGAGCGAAAGCGAGCGTTGGATCCGCCTGATCACTGATCATGTGCCGGCGCTGATCGCCTATCTCAATGCCGACCTGATCTATGAGTTCACCAACAAGGTCTACGAGCAGTGGTATTGCTGGCCCCGTGGCGTGATGCTCGGCCAGAGCCTGCGCGAGGCGCACAGCGAACAGCATTATCAGCGCCTGGAGGCCTACGTGGCGCGGGCGCTGGCCGGGGAGAGCGTGACGTTCGAATTCGCCGAAACCAACATCAACAACCAAGAGCGCTACATGCTGCGCTCCTATGTGCCCAACCGCTTGGCCAATGGCGAGGTGGTGGGGATCTTCGTGCTGATCCGCGACATCACCGAACGGCGCCGCACCGCCGAGGCGCTGCACCAGGCCTACCAGAACCTGGAACAGCGCGTCCAGGAGCGCACCGCGGAACTGACCACCCTCAACGACCAGTTGCTGCGCGAGATCGACGAGCGTAGCCGGGTGGAACTGCGCCTGCGGGAGGCCAAGGGCGAAGCCGAGCAGGCCAACTTGTCAAAAACCAAATTTCTCGCGGCGGTCAGCCATGATCTGCTGCAACCGCTCAACGCCGCGCGGCTGTTCACCAGCGCCTTGCTTGAGCGTCGTGAGCCAGTGGCCAACGCGCAACTGGTGCGCAACGTCAGTCACTCGCTGCAGGACGTGGAAAACCTGCTGGGCACCCTGGTGGACATTTCCAAGCTCGATGCCGGGGTGATCAAGGCCGACATCGCGCCGTTCGCCCTCAGCGAACTGCTCGACAACCTAGCCGCCGAATACGTTCAGGTGGCCCGCAGTGAAGGGCTGGAACTGCACTTTGTGCCCTGTTCGGTGCTGGTACGCAGCGACATGCAATTGTTGGCGCGGATCCTGCGCAACCTGCTGAGCAACGCTATTCGCTACACCCCCAGCGGGCGGGTGGTGTTGGGGTGTCGTCGACACCGCCAGCGTGTGTCGATCGAAGTCTGGGACAGCGGCATTGGCATTGCCGAAGACCGCTTGGAGGAAATCTTCCAGGAGTTCAAGCGCGGCGATGTGCAGCGCCCGAACCAGGATCGTGGCTTGGGCCTGGGGCTGGCGATTGTCGAGAAAATCGCCGGGATCCTCGGGCACCGGATTCAGGTGCGCTCATGGCCGGGCAAGGGCTCGATGTTCTCCATCGACGTGCCCCTGAGCGCCACCGCACCGAAGCCGTTGCCGTGCCTGGACATGAGCGAACCGATGCTCGAGCGACTGCGCGGGGCACGGGTCTGGGTGCTGGATAACGACGCGGCGATCTGCGCCGGCATGCGTACGCTGCTGGAGGGCTGGGGTTGCCGTGTGGTGACCGCTTTGTCGGAACAGGACCTGGCGCGCCAGGTAGACAATTACCATGCCGAGGCGGACCTGCTGATCGCCGACTATCACCTGGACGACGAACAGAACGGCGTGGACGCTGTGGCCCGGATCAACGCCCGCCGAGCCTCGGCGATCCCGGCCATGATGATTACCGCCAACTACAGCAACGAACTCAAACAGCAAATCCGCGAGCTGGGCCACACCCTGATGCACAAGCCGGTGCGGCCGATGAAGCTCAAGATTGCGATGAGTCATTTGCTGGGCCAAACCCAGCGCCATTAAGCCGAACTGCTGTGTGGGAGCAAGCTTTGCTCCCACACAGACTTGCTCCCACAGCTACGGTGTGGTGCCTTTCAACGCCGTAGATAAGCCCCGAAATCAATATCCCCAGCACTGAGAATCGCCTGCACCCGATTGTGCACATTGAGTTTGCGCAAAATGGCCGAGACGTGGGCCTTGACCGTGGTTTCGGCGATGTCCAGCGTGTAGGCGATCTGTTTGTTCGACTCGCCCTTGGTCATGCGCTCGAGCACCAGCAACTGCTTGCGGGTCAGGGCTTGGAGCAGTTCCGGGGGAAAGGCCGGGGTCTCATTCAGGCGCCGGCCCATCGGGCTTTTTTGCGTGCGGATGATGTCTGGCGGCAGGTAGACATTGCCGTTGAGGATCTGCTCGATGGCGTCGGTCATCTGCGAGCGTGGCGAGGACTTGGTGATGAAGCCCACCGCGCCGTAAGTGATGGCTTGCAACACCACCTGCTTGTCTTGCTCGGCGGAGACGATCACCACAGGGATGGTCGGGGCCTCGTTGCGCAGGTTGATCAGGCCATTGAGGCCGTGCATGCCGGGCATGTTCAGGTCCAGCAGGATCAAGTCCAGGTCGTCGTGCTCACGGGTCAGCGCCAGGGCACTGTCCAGGTCGGCGGTTTCCATCACCTCGCTGCCAGGAAAACCGTCGCTGATGACGTTGTGGATGGCTTCGCGAAACAGTGGGTGATCGTCGGCTATCAAGATTTTATACATGGCCATTCACCTCGTTATTGTCATGTGGGTGGGGCAGTGAAACGCAGTGCTTCAGGTCAGGGGAAGGGTTCGGGCAGCGCCGGTTGTACGGGCAGATTGGCCGCTTCCCAGGCATCGAGGCCATCGCGATACCAATACACCTGCTTATAGCCCATGGCAGCGGCGCGTTTTACCGCGTTCCAGCTCAACCAGCAATCGGCGCGGCAATAAAAGACTAACGGTTGATCCGCCCGCCCGGCGGTGGCTTTGCGCAGGTGATAAGTAAAGTAGGCCTGCCAGGTCGGGTCGAGGTCACCGTCGCCGGTATTGGCCAGCCACAGGCTACCGGGGAGGTTAGCGTGGGCTTCGTTGTCGATGAAGCGTCCCTGCAACCATGGGCGGCGGTAGACATCGATCAAAACCGGAGGCGAGGTTTGCTCAAGGAGGTGTTGCAGGGCTTGGGTATCGAGGGTCTGTGCGCCGTCAACGGCTGTGGGCGTCGGGCTGCGGTACTGGGCAATGCGATAGCCCTGCGGGGAAAACAGCGACGTGTCGGCCTGCGCGACATTCAGCGACAGGCCCAGCAAGACGATCGCCAGGAAACGGGGCATAGGGATGTATCCTTTTTGTTATGCGCCCATTACATGCCAGGGTCGAGTTATTGTGAATGCGACCATAGACAGGAAAACCGGTACTAAAGTAGTAATTTTGGGCCTCAGGACGCGCGCCGTATTAACCTCAGAAACAAAACCCTGTGGGAGCGGGCTTGTGTTGGCTGGATCAGTTCGCCTTACGCAACGCCGCATGCTGCGGATTGAACGTCCACACCGCCAGCAACGCAAACACCAGGGTCAACCCCACGCACACGGCCATGGCCAGTGGATTGAACCGCTCGTACAAGGCAAATCGCACCAACTCCACCCCATGGGTGAACGGGCTCACCGCGCACAGCCAATAGAGCCAAGGGCTGGCCTCAAGCATTTTCCACAGCGGGTACAGCGCCGAGGACAGGAAAAACATCGGGAAGATCACGAAATTCATCACCCCGGCGAAGTTCTCCAGTTGCCGGATGGCATTGGACAACAGCAACCCCAGGGCACTGAGCATCAGGGCCACCAGCAGCAGAGCCGGCAGTGCCAGCACCAGGCCCATGACCGGCGGTTGAATGCCGTACAGCCAGGCAATGGCGAGAAAGGCGTAGACCTGTAACAGCGAGATCAGCGAGGTCGCCAACAACTTGCTCGCCAGCAGGAAGGCTCGCGGCAGAGGGCTGGTCAACAGTACCCGCATGCTGCCCATTTCCCGGTCATAGACCATCGACAGCGAACCCTGCATGCCGTTGAACAACAGGATCATGCAGGCCAGCCCGGGCACGATGTACACCTCGTAGGGAATGTAGGTGTCGTAGGGCGCGATGATGGCGATGCCCAGTGCCGCCCGAAAGCCGGCGGCGAATACCAGCAACCACAACAGTGGCCGCACCAGGGCACTGAGCAACCGCGTGCGTTGCAGCACGAAACGCAGCCATTCACGCACCACGATGCCACTGAAGCAATGCCAGTACGCGTTCACGGATGAACTCCCTGTGTGGTCAGGTGTGTGAAGGCCGAGCCGAGACTGCCACCGTGTTCCAGGCTCACGGCGTCGGCGAGGCCACTGGCGACCAGGCGGCCCTGATGCAGGATCAGCAGATCGTCGCTGGGCTGTACTTCGTCCAGCAGGTGCGTGGTCCAGAGCACACTGATGCCGTGCGCTTGGCACAGTTGGCGGATGTGTTGCCCCAGGGCCAGGCGGCTGGCCGGATCAAGGCCGACGCTGGGTTCGTCCAGCAATAACAGGCGTGGTTCATGCAGCAGGGCCCGGGCGATTTCCACCCGGCGACGATGGCCACCGTTGAGGTCACGCACGCGCTCGTGGCGCCGTTCTGTAAGGTGCTGGCGAGCCAGTTCGGCGTCGATCCGCCCACTGCCCTGACGCCGCGACAAACCGTGCAACGCGAGGTGATAGCGCAGGTTTTGCTCGACACTGAGGTCCAGGTCCAGCGTGCTCTGCTGGAACACCACGCCCAACTGGCGCAAGGCCGGTCGCGGCGACTTTTGCAGCGAATGACCGCCGACCAGGATGTCACCGCGCTGCACGTCGTACAGCCGGGTGAGCAGGGCGATCAACGTCGACTTGCCGGCCCCGTTTGGCCCCAGCAGCGCCGCAAAACGCCCGGCGGGCAGGCTGAAGCTGACTTGTTTGAGGGCTTCGCGAGCACCGTAGGCAAAGCTCAGATCATTGACCTGCAACGCGCTCATGGCGTCACCACCACACCCCAGGGGTAGCGCCCGACCTTCACTGATTTGAGCACTTTGCGACTCTGCACGTCGATCACCGAGACATCGCCACTCACACCATTGGTTGCCAGCAGTTGGCTTTGGTCCGGGGTGAACGCCAGTTGCCAGACCCGTCGGCCCACCAGCAGGTAATCCAGTACTTCGAAGGTCTTGGCGTCGATCACTGCCACATGATTGGCCGGGCCCAGGGCGACGAAGGCGAGCTTGCCGTCGGCGCTGAGTTTGATGCCCACCGGCTGCACCTTGTCTGGGTGAACGCCCTTGATCTGGAACGTCAGGGTCTTGAGTATCGTGCGCGTGGCCACGTCGAGAATCGTCAGGGTGCCGCCGATCTCGGCCGAGGCCCAGAGCTGTGAACCGTCGTGACTGAACTCGACGAAACGCGGTCGTTGATCCACCAACGTGCTATCAGCCAGGGTCTGGGTGCTGGTGTCGATCCAGTGCAGCATGTTGGTGGTTTCGCTGGTGTTGACCGCCCACTTGCCATCGGGGCTGACCGCCATGCCCTCGGGCTCGACGCCCACGCCGATCTGGCCCAGCACCTCGGAGGTTTGGGTGTCGATCACCGTCACCAGGGCGTCGTCCTCGTTGGACACATAGAGCCAGCGGTCATTGGGGTGCAGGGCGAACTGCTCCGGGTCTTTGCCGGAGGGCAGCTCCTTGATGATCTTGCGGGTGGCCACGTCCATCACCTGGACCCGGTCCGAATCGCTGGCGCAGATGTACAGCAAGCGATTGTCGTGGGACAGCAACAAGCCTCGGGGGCGTTGGCCCACTGGCAGGGTCTCGATGACTTCCAGGCTCTGCATGTCGATCAGGCTCAGGCTGTTGTCTTTCTCGTTGGAGACCCAGGCGATGCTGGCGGCGGCAGGGCCGGCGGCGAGCAACGCAACGCCCAGGGTGAGTACTTGGCAGAGCAGGGCCGGTTGGAACAGCGGGCGGCGCATGGCGGTTTCCTTATTGTTGTTATCGATCAGGGGTAACGGCAGCTCACTTCGGGCTGGTCGTAGCCCAGGCTGTCCATTTCATTGGTGGGGTGCAGAAAGCCCTCCTGGGGCGAGGTGCTGACCAGTGCGCGCGGCTGGACCAGGGGAATCGGTTGGCGCAGTTGCCCGTTCCAGGGGCGATAGCTGAGCTTGCGGCCCTTGAAACCGTCCAGGGGCAGCTGATCGCTCAGGGCCAGTTGGCGGATGGCGAACGGGTCGGCCTGGCGCAATTTGGTCACGGCGCTGGCGATGCTGCGCACGGCGATCCAGGCGGCGAAATCCCGGTCGTTCATCCAGCGTCCGGCCGAGGCTTCGAAGCGTTTCTGCAACTGCGCCGCGCCGTAGGTTTCCACGGTCTTGTGCCAGCCGGTAGGGGTAAGGCCCTGCGTGCCGGCCACCGGGCGCGGGTACCAGGTCTGGTAAGGCACGTATTCGCCAAAGTCGCCGCGCTCGTCGGCCACCAGCACCACGTCGTACTCGGCGGTCTGGGTGAACAGCGGCATGTCGGCCTGGGCGCTGCGGCGTTGGTCGTTGTCGAACCGCCAGGCTTTTTCGGCGACGATCTTCATGCCGAAGCGTTTCATGGCCCGGCGCAGCGCGGCGGCGTAGGCCTGGTCCTCGGGCGTCTGGCCGACGATCAGCAATGCCCGCTGCCATTTGCGCACGACGCTGAACTGCACCAGGGCATCGGCGAGCATGGCCCGGTCGGGCAGGCTATGCAGCACGTTACCCAGGCAGTCGGTGGTGCGCAGGCTGTCGTCGGGGCTGCCAGCGTTGAACAGCAGGCTGTCGGGCAGGGCGGCGCTGAGTTGGCGCAGGCTCGCGGCCGGGGCGTTGACCACGAACAAACGCAGGCCCTGGTTGTGCTGGGCGCGGGCGGCTTGGAGCAAGGCTTGCGGGCTGTCGACGTTGGCGCTTTCCAGCCGGTAATCGTGCTTGAGAAAACGCCCGGTGCTGTTGCTGTCGATGATCGCCAGCTCGGCACCACGCAGGCCGGCATCGGCGGGTTCGGCAATGACGTTGGACAGCAGCGGCCCCGGGTCAGGACGGTAACCCAGGTAGCCGATGCGCACCTGCAACGGCGCCCTATCGTCAGCCTGGACGGAGGTCGGCAGCCAACCGCTGGCCGCTGCCAGCAGAGGGATCAAGGCGTAACTGAGGAGCCTGCGCATACCACCTCCATTGCGGGTAGCGCCAGCATAGGAAGCCTGCGGTCATGGGGAAATATGCAGAAAGTACCGCCGGGCCAGTACCAAGGTAGTAACTCGCCGCCGGCGCCGGGGTTTTAGGATGCAAAGCATCGCTATTCATCAGGGAGCGGACAGACCGTGCGGATTCTCAAAGCCCTGCTTCTGCCGTTGCTGCTGATCCTGAGTTTGATTGACGTTGATCGGCTGTTCGGCAAACACAGAACCTGCAAACACCCGCAACCTCTTGTGGGAGCGGGCTTGCTCGCGAAGGCGGCAGTACAGTCGACATCAATGCAAGCTGATCCACTGCTTTCGCGAGCAAGCCCGCTTCCACAGGAGTTGAACGTCGGTCCGGGAATGGGGCGCTAGGCATGTCGGCCCTATGGCGGATCAACCTGTGGGTGACGGCATTTTTCGGCCTGGTCACCCTGGCCTGCGCGGTCCTGTTGTTACATCAGGCGATGGACGATGTGAAACGCGAACTGCAATCGGCCGAGTCCGTGGTGCATTACCTGCGCGAAACCGCCGAGCGTGACCCGGCCAGTCTCCAGCCGCGGCTGACCGGCAGCCTGCGCCATGTACGGGTGCGCTGGCTGGCACCGGGGCAAATGCGTCCGGCAAGCGTCGAGGGCGGGGTGAACGCCTGGCTCGGTCGTCAATTACTGGTCGATGGCCCCGCGGCTCAGGTGGTGGACTTGCGTGACGGTCGTCGGGCCTGGATTGCCGTCGATCCTCGGGACGAAATCGATGAGATTCTCGACTCCCTGGTGCAACTGCTGGGCGTCTGTGGGATGGCGCTGTTGCTCAGCCTGCTGGTGATTCGCTGGGCGGTGCGCCGAGGCATGAGGTTGCTGGATGAATTACTGCATGCGCTGCGTCAGGTGTCGGCCGGGAATCTGCAGGTGCGGCTGCCGGCTGAAGGCGTCCCGGAAGCGCAGCAACTGGCGGGGCATTTCAACCGGATGACGGCCGCCCTGGCCCAGGCCCAGGCCGACAACACCCGGCTCACCCAGGCCCTGCTGGCCGTGCAGGAGCAGGAGCGCACGCGTTTGGCCCAGACCCTGCACGACGACCTGGGCCAGTACGTGGCAGGTATTCGCGCCCGGGCCTGTCTGTTGCGGCTGGTGCTTGATCAGCCGCCAGCGCTGGAGCAGACCGTCAGCCAGCTCGAAGACCATTGCGAGCATTTGCAACAGGGTTTCCGGGCGCTGGTGCATGACTTGTACCCGGTGGTATTGCAGCACCTGCCATTGTGCGAAGCCATCAGGTTGTTGGCCGGCAAGTGGCAGGAAACTCAAGGCATCAGCTGCCAACTGCGGATCGATGAGGCGTTGCCGCCGTTGTCCGGGCCAAACAAGACCCACCTGTATCGCCTGCTGCAGGAAGCACTGACCAACGTCGCCCGACATGCTGGCGCCACGGCGGTGCGGATTCGCCTGCAACACCGCGCCGGGCGCTTGCGGTTGCTGGTGCGCGATAACGGACGGGGGGCGATGCAGCCGCTGCGACCGGGCGTGGGCCTGCACTCGATGTCCGAACGGGCCCGCAGCCTGGGCGGTGAGCTGCGCATCATCAGTCAGCCCGGCGCCGGTTGGGCGCTGGCTTTGAATATTCCCTTGGAGGCGTGATGAACATCTTGTTGGTGGACGACCATGCGGTGGTTCGGCAGGGCTACGCCAGCCTTTTGCGGGCGCTGATGCCCGACCTGCAGGTACGGGAAGCGGCCACGGGCGAAGAGGCCCTGAGCCTGGTGCAGGAACAGGTGCCCCATCTAGTGATCATGGACTTCGGTCTGCCCGGTATCAGCGGGCTGGAAACCACTCGGCGACTGCGCCAGCGCCTGCCGCAACTGCGGGTGTTGTTCTTCAGCATGCACGATGAGCTGCCGTTGGTGCGACAGGCGCTGGATGCCGGTGCCGCGGGCTACCTGACCAAGAACTCAGCGCCTCAGGTGTTGGTGGAAGCCGTGCGAAGGGTGTTGGCTGGCCATGCCTACATCGAACAGTCCCTGGCTACGCAACTGGCCTGCGCGAGCTCCCGGCACAATGCCGACCCGCGTCTGCAATGCATGACCCAGCGCGAGCTGGAGATCTTTGTCATGCTCGCCAAGGGCACGCCCGCGCGCACCATTGCCGAACAGCTGTGCATCAGCGCCAAGACCGTCTCCAACCACCTGACGTTGCTCAAGAGCAAGTTGCAGGTCAGCTCCCATGCCGAGCTGGTGCACTTGGGGATCGACATGGGCGTGGTGCGCGTGGCGGGGTGAGATGCTCACTCCAAAGCAATGATGATCATCTGTGGCACGGGGATTTATCCCCGTTCTGTGGGAGCAAAGCTTGCTCTCACAGTTAACCCCCCTCGCCAGAAGAAAATGCGTTTACCCATAGCCAGATCACTGTTCCCAAGTCGTCGGGCAACCCGTGCAGCCTTGCATGTTTGCATCCTGGAAATTCCCGTAATGCTGGCGTGAGCCGCTCAGGTTGGCCTGTTCCAGGTTGCTTTCACCGAGCTTGGCTTCCTGCAGGTTGGCATCGCGCAGGTCGGCACCTTTGAGGTCGGCCTTGCTCAGCCAGGCCATTTCCAGGTCGGCGGCCTGTAGGTTGGCATTGTGTAACCGGGCGCCGGACAGTCGGGCGAATTGAAGGTATGCGCCCGTCAGGTCGGCACGCTGGAACTGCGCCCCCTGGGCGAACAGGCCCCAGCCCTGAATGGCTTTGAGCGTGGCGTCGCTGAAATCGGCCAGGCGCAGGTTGCTCTGTTGCAGGCTGGCACGGTTCAGGTTGGCCCCTTGCAACTGGGCGCGTTCGAGATTGGCCAGGTCCAGCCGCGCATGACGCAGGTCGGCGTCTCGCAGGTCGGCACCGCTGAGGTTCATTTTGCGCAGATCCTGATTGGCCAGCTGAGCACCGCGAAGATTGGCGCCGGGGCACTGGCTCGATTCGGCGATGACACAGCCGTTGATGGTCAGCGGGGTTTCGGTGTCATCGGCGTTGGTATAAGCGGCGATCATCAGGAGTACAAGAGGCAGATAATTCATGGCGGGAAACTCCGGTAACTAATGTGGGAGCGAGCCTGCTCGCTCCCACAAGGGCTTATTTGCGGGCCACCTTGTTATCCCAGCTCGGAATCTTGAATACCCAGAACGACCCACCCTGGGCCACGGGCTTGGTCAGCTCGGCCATGTCGCCGCCCCACAACGGCACGGCGCCGCCATAGCCGACGGTCACGCCGATGTACTGTTCGCCGTCCTGCTCCCAGGTGATGGGTGGGGAGACGATGCCGCTGCCGGTCTGGAATTTCCACAGCTCCTGACCGGTCTTGGCATCGAAAGCCTTGAAGAAACCGTCGCCGGTGCCGGTGAATACCAGGTTGCCCTTGGTGGCGAGCACCCCGGCCCATAGCGGCAACGGCTCCTTGTGCTCCCACACCACCTTGCCGGTGGTGGGGTTCATCGCCCGCAGGCTGCCGACGTGATCGTCGTACATGCGCTTGATACGGAACCCCATACCCAGGTAGGCCGAGCCTTTTTTGTAGTTCACCTCTTCGGTCCAGTATTCCTCTTTCCACTGGTTGCCGGGAACGTAGAACAGCCCTGTGTCCTGGCTGTAGGCCATGGGGTTCCAGTTCTTGCCGCCGAGGAAAGGCGGCGAGACTTCCACCGGTTTGCCCTTGGTTTCACCGGGCAATGGTTTGGCTGGACGCTGGCCGGGGTTTTCCACCGGGCGGCCGGTTTTCAGGTCGATGTGGCTGGCCCAGGTGATGTTGTCGACGAAGGGGAAGGCGTTTTGCAGCTTGCCGTTGTTGCGGTCCACGACATAGAAGAAACCGTTTCGGTCGGCGTGGGCGGTGGCCTTGGTCACCTTGCCGTCCTTGTCCTTGTAGTCGAACAGCACCAGTTCGTTGTTGCCGGAGAAGTCCCAGGCATCGTTGGGTGTGTGTTGGTAGAACCACTTCACTTCGCCCGTGCTCGGGTCGACGCCCACTTGGCCTGAGGTGTAGAGGCTGTCGTAGTCGTGGGGGTTGCCGTCCTTGGCCGTGCGGGCCCAGGTGTTCCACGGCCCGGGGTTGCCCGCGCCAACGATGATGGTGTTGGTCTCGGGGTCGAAACTGGCGCTCTGCCAAGGCGCGCCGCCGCCGTGGCTCCAGGCTTCGACCTTGCCGGTTTCGGTGGTTTTGTCGTCGGGCCAGGAAGGTGCTTTTACATCGCCAGTCGGGGTGCTGTCCTTGCCGTTGAGGCGGCCCATGTGACCTTCGACGAAGGGCCGCATCCAGACTTCTTCACCGGTGTCCGGGTCCCGGGCGAACAACTGGCCGACCACGCCGAACTCGTCGCCGGAACTGCCGTGAATCAACAGCACCTTGCCGCTGACTTTGTCTTTGATCAGCACCGGGGCGCCGGTCATGGTGTAGCCGCCGGCGTGGTCGCCAAACTTCTTGTTCCACACCACCTTGCCGGTGTTTTTATCCAAGGCGACCACCCGCGCATCCAGCGTGCCGAAGTAGATCTTGTCGCCATAAATAGCCGCGCCACGATTGACCACGTCGCAGCACGGGCGAATGTTGTCCGGCAGCCGATGGTTGTAGGTCCACAGCCGTTTGCCGGTTTTGGCATCGAGGGCGAACACCCGCGAGTAAGAGCCGGTGACGTACACCACGCCGTCGCTGACGATGGCCTGGGATTCCTGGCCGCGCTGCTTTTCGTCGCCGAACGAATAGGACCAGGCGGGAGTGAGCTTGAACACGTTCTTGTCATTGACCTGGGCCAGCGGGCTCCAGCGCTGGGCGTTGGTGCCCATGCCGTATTGCAATACGTCCTTGGTGCTCAGGTGGTCGTTGGCGATGTCTTCCCAGGTGACCCCAGGGGCCGCTGGCGCTGCGGCGTTAGCCAAGGGGCTCAGCGACAGACCACCGGCCAGCAGCAAGGCAACGGTCAGGGCGGAGAGGGCGGGTAGGGTTTTTATTGTCATGGTGGCAGTTCCCAGTAAAGGTTTTGGCCTGACTAGGTTGGGTCGCGCCAAGGCCTGCCGATACGGAAAAAGTCCCGCCCTTGCCGGGAATACTTCCCAAACCGCCTGTATTTGCGACCCGCGCCGGATGGCCTGCTACCAAGGAACTAGACCCCGGCCACCAAAGCAGCATTCGGTTGGGGCAGGGCGGTTCCTAAGATGACGGCACGGCCTCTTCACAAAGGTCTTGCGTGCAATCCAGAGGGCATAACAATGACAACAAAATGCAACGCCATCATCGCTACCGCATTACTGATAGGGCTGACCGGCGCAGGCTCCGTGTGGGCCCATGGCAACGTAGTGCCCCAGGCAGTGGAAACCAAGGGACTGACCCCGATCAAGGACACCGGCGTTGTGCTGGATGCCGACGGCTGGGCCACCGTAAACCCTTATCGCACTTCGCCCGAGCATGACAGGGCGTTGGAGATCGGCTCCTCGGCCTACAACCAGAACTGCGCGGCGTGCCATGGCCTGGAGGCCAAGTCTGGAGGGATCGCCCCGGACCTGCGTCTGCTGGACGTCGCCGAAGCGGGGGATGAGTGGTTTGTCGAACGCGTGCGTCATGGTGCGGTGCGCGACGGCCGGGTCTACATGCCGAAAATGGCCGACTACTTGAGCCAGGAAGCCTTGTGGGCGGTGCGCACCTATCTCGACAGCGTGCACGTCGAGGAGTGATCGCCATGCGTTTGTTCGCGTGGGTAATTTGCAGCGTGCTGCTATGTGGCCAGGCGGTGCAGGCGCAGGTGCGCAACTACGATGAGATGATCGCCGCCGGTGAGCTGAAGGTGGCGGTCTACAAGGACTTCGCGCCCTACAGTTTTGAAGACCACGGCCAGCCCAGAGGGGTAGACGTAGAGCTGGCGCAGGCCCTGGCCAAGGCGCTGGGCGTGCGCCTGCAGTTGATTTGGGCGCCCCCTGGCGAAAAGCTCGATGACGACCTGCGCGATTACATCTGGCGCAGCAGTGCGCTGCACAACCGGCAATTGGCCGACCTGATGATGCGGGTGCCCTACGACCACGACTACGTGCAAAAACGCAACGACGTCGGTGAGTTGGCAAATGCCCAAGTGGTGATGTTTGGGCCTTATCAGCAAGAGTGCTGGCAGGTGGCGTATGACCGTCGACGGCTGGACTCGGTGGGCAGTGTCGCGGTGTTTCAGCAGCACGCCATTGGTGTCGAAGTCGACAGCGTGCCGTCGTTCTACCTGACCTCGGTGTTCAACGGCATGCTCAGCGCCCAAACCCACCATTATCCGGGCGTCAGCCAAGCCTTCAAAGCCATGCAGGCGGGGGAGGTGGACGCCGTCATGGCCATGCGCGGGGAGGTTGACTGGCAGGTGCACGAAGCTGGCGATCCGCAACTGGCGCTGGCGGAAAATGCCTACCCGAACATGGGCAAGCAACGTTGGGATATCGGCATGGCGGTGCATGAAAGCAACCGGCAACTGGCCTATGCGGTGGAAGAAGCGCTGGAAGGCTTGATCCGCGACGGCAGTGTCAAAACCGTTTACGCCCATTACGGCCTGCGTTACGAAGTGCCCGAGATGTATCAATAGGAGCGCAGGGATGAAGTGGCGAGCGTATGGCCTGCTGTTATTCTGCCTCCCATTGGTGACGACGGCAGTCGAGCCGGGGAAGGATCCGGTGCCTTCGGTGATGTGGGCTTTCTACCACAAGCAATTGCTGGGCGACGCAGCGTTTGTGTTCGACGACCGGGTCCGAGTGCTGGCACCGCCCTTTGCCGAAGACGCGCGCCAGGTGCCGCTGGAAATCGATGCCCGGGCCTTCACCGGTGACGTGGTGCGGGTGCTGGCCTGGGCCGAACTGAACCCGTTGCCCAAAATCGTCGATTTCCAGCCGGGGGAGCGGGTGCTGCCCTGGCTGTCGATCCGTATTCGCATTGAGCAGGCCACCCCTTTGCGCGCTGCCGTACAGACCCGTGATGGCTTGTGGCACGTTGGTTCGACCCTGATCGACGCGGCCGGTGGCGGCTGCACCGCGCCAAGCGTGGTGCGCACCCAGCCGGGCTGGGAAGAGCACCTGGGCGAAGTGCTCGGCGCGCGTTATCCCCGGGGTGACACGAGCCGCCTGCGCCTGCAAGTGGCCCATCCGATGGATAACGGCCTGGTGAGCGGCATCCCGGAGTTCTTCCTCAACCAGGCCCAACTGCTGGACGCCGACGGCCAGGTACTGGCGCGCCTCGAACTGTTTCCGGCGGTCAGCGAAAACCCCAACCTGGCCTTCGACATTCAAGGCCCCGGGCAGACTCGCCTGTTGCTGCGCGACAACAGCGGCAACGCGTTCGAGGCGGCGATCCCCTGACCACAAGGAGCGCGCCATGCGCTGGATGCTATTGATCTGTCTAGGCCTGTGCTTGCCCGCGTCGGCCGGGATGGACTACTCACTCAAACCCCGACAAATCGCCGCGGGCACCTGGCTGCTGGAAGGCAGTACGGACAATTTCTCCCGTACCAATGGCGGCAACATCGTCAACACCGGTTTTATCATCACCGATGTCGGCGTGGTGGTGATCGACAGCGGGCCGTCGAAGCGCTATGGGGAAGCTTTGCGCCAGGCAATCGCCGCGACCACGGATAAACCGGTGATCCAGGTGCTGCTGACCCATCATCACCCCGACCATGTATTGGGCAACCAGGCCTTCAGCGACGTGCCCATCGGCGCGCTGGCAGGCACCACGGATTTGTTGCGACAACAGGGTGATGCACTGGCGCAAAACATGTACCGGCTGGTGGGAGACTGGATGCGTGGCACCGAGGTGGTACTGCCAACCCAGGTACTGGCGCCCGGGACGCTGAAGGTGGGCAATCATTCGTTGCGTCTGTTGCAACTGGCCGGCCACACCGGGGCCGATCTGGCGATTCTGGATGAAACCACTGGCGTGCTGTTCGCCGGCGACCTGGTGTTTTACGAACGGGCCCTGACCACCCCCAACAGCCCGGGCCTTGATGTGTGGCTCAAAGACCTCGACACCTTGCAGGCCTTGCCCTGGAAGCAAATTGTCCCCGGCCACGGCCCGGTCGCGACTGACGCCCAGCCTTTTGCACAGATGCGTGATTACCTGGGCTGGCTCGACCAACTGATGCGCGACGGCGCCGCCCGGGGCGACGACATGACCGAGATGATCCGCAGCCCCATCCCCGAGCGCTTTGCCGGGATCAGCTTGAGCCGTTATGAGTTGATTCGCAGTGTCAGCCATCTGTATTCGCGGTATGAACGCGTCCGGATGAAGCGAGTAGACGCCAAGGCCCAATAACCCTGACTGAGTACCACCAACTACTCACATGTACCAAGGAACTAGAAAACTCAACACTGCGGGCAATTGTTGGCAGCGGCCCTGAGCCCAAGAATCTGCGCCAGACCGGGAAAATTTCCCGGGTATAACAATAACCGCAGAGGTAGCCGTCATGACTCATCCCGCACGTCGCCAACCCTTCGCCGTGAGCCTGCTGCTCAGTGCCATGCTGCTGTCCGGTTCGGCCCTGGCCGCCGTGACCGACCAGGAAATTCTCCAGGACCCCCAAAACCCGCAGCAGATCGTGACCAACGGTCTGGGCGTCCAGGGCCAGCGCTACAGCCCGCTCGCTACCCTCAACACCGATAACGTCAAGGACCTGCGGCCAGTCTGGGCTTTTTCCTTTGGTGGCGAAAAGCAGCGCGGTCAGCAGGCTCAGCCGATGATCAAGGACGGGGTGATGTACCTCACCGGTTCCTATTCGCGGGTGTTCGCGGTGGATGCGCGCACCGGCAAGAAACTGTGGCAGTACGACGCGCGCCTGCCTGATGACATCCGCCCTTGCTGCGACGTGATCAACCGCGGCGTGGCGCTGTATGGCGACCTGGTGTTCTTCGGCACGCTGGACGCCAAGCTGGTGGCCCTGAACAAGGACACCGGCAAGGTGGTGTGGAGCAAGAAGGTCGCCGACCACAAAGAAGGCTATTCCATCAGTGCCGCGCCGCTCGTCATCAACGGCAAGCTGATTACCGGCGTCGCTGGTGGTGAGTTTGGTGTGGTGGGTCAGATCAGCGCCTACGACCCGAAAAACGGCGAGCTGCTGTGGACCCGCCCGACCGTGGAAGGCCACATGGGTTACGTCTACAAGGATGGCAAGGCCATCGAGAATGGCATCTCTGGCGGCGAGGCTGGCAAAACCTGGCCGGGCGACCTCTGGAAAACCGGCGGTGCCGCGCCCTGGCTGGGCGGTTACTACGACCCGGAAACCAATCTGCTGCTGTTTGGCACCGGCAACCCGGCGCCGTGGAACTCTCACCTGCGTCCTGGTGACAACCTCTATTCCTCGTCGCGCCTGGCCCTGAACCCGGACGACGGCAGCATCAAATGGCACTTCCAGAGCACGCCTCATGACGGCTGGGACTATGACGGTGTCAACGAGCTGATCTCATTCAACTACAAGGAAGGCGGCAAGGACATCAAGGCGGCGGCGACTGCCGACCGAAATGGCTTCTTCTACGTGCTCGATCGCACCAACGGCAAGTTCATCCGTGGCTTCCCGTTTGTCGACAAAATCACCTGGGCCAGTGGCCTGGACAAGGATGGGCGGCCGATCTACAACGAGGCCAGCCGCCCGGGTGCACCCGGCAGCGAAGCCAAGGGCAGTTCGGTGTTCGTTGCACCGGCCTTCCTCGGCGCGAAAAACTGGATGCCCATGGCCTACAACCAGGACACCGGGTTGTTCTACGTGCCGTCCAACGAGTGGGGCATGGACATCTGGAACGAAGGCATTGCCTACAAGAAAGGCGCGGCGTTCCTCGGGGCCGGTTTCACCATCAAGCCGTTGAACGAGGATTACATCGGCGTACTGCGGGCCATCGACCCCAAGACTGGCAAGGAAGTCTGGCGCCACAAGAACTATGCGCCGCTGTGGGGCGGTGTGCTGACCACCAAGGGCAACCTGGTGTTCACCGGCACGCCTGAGGGTTTCCTGCAGGCCTTCAACGCCAAGACCGGGGAAAAAGTCTGGGAGTTCCAGACCGGCTCCGGCGTGCTTGGCTCACCCATCACTTGGGAAATGGACGGTGAGCAATACGTCTCGGTGGTCTCTGGCTGGGGCGGCGCTGTGCCGTTGTGGGGCGGCGAGGTGGCCAAGCGCGTGAAGGACTTCAACCAGGGCGGGATGCTCTGGACGTTCAAGTTGCCGAAAGATTTGGTGGCCAAGCACTGATCTAAAAGTTGAGCCGGACGCTGTCCTTGTGGCGAGGGGATTCATCCCCGCTGTGTGGGAGCAAAGCTTGCTCGCGAAACAGGCACCTCGATCTCGGAAAGACCGCATCGCCTTCATCGCGGGCAAGCCTTTTGCTCCCACAAGGGGCAAATCCCCTCGCCACAAAGCACAAAACCTACGACCAAATAACGAGAGCCCCCCTGCCAACGACGCATTCGTCTGCCGCGTGGGGCTCTCTACCATCGGCCTATCGCCTGTCCCGTGACAGGCATCGACCAGGCAGAGGCCCATCATGATCTACGCACAACCCGGAACCCCAGGCGCCGTCGTTTCCTTCAAGCCGCGCTATGGCAACTTCATCGGTGGCGAATTCGTCGCGCCGGTCAATGGCGAGTATTTCACCAATACCTCTCCGGTCAATGGCCAGGTGATCGCTGAGTTCCCGCGCTCCAGCGCCGCCGACATCGACAAGGCCCTGGACGCCGCCCATGCCGCTGCCGACGCCTGGGGCAAGACCTCGGCTCAGGATCGCTCCCTGGTGCTGTTGAAAATCGCCGACCGTATCGAGCAGAACCTGGAAATCCTCGCCGTCAGCGAGACCTGGGACAACGGCAAGGCCGTACGCGAAACCCTCAACGCCGATGTGCCGCTGTCGGCTGACCATTTCCGTTACTTCGCCGGCTGCATCCGTGCCCAAGAGGGCGGGGCCGCCGAGATCAACGAACTGACCACGGCCTATCATTTCCATGAGCCGCTGGGCGTGGTCGGGCAAATCATCCCATGGAACTTCCCGCTGCTGATGGCGGCCTGGAAACTCGCGCCAGCCTTGGCTGCCGGTAACTGCATTGTGCTCAAGCCCGCCGAGCAAACACCGCTGTCGATCATGGTTTTTGTCGAGCTGATTGCCGACCTGCTGCCGGCCGGTGTGTTGAACATCGTCCATGGTTTCGGGCGCGAGGCCGGTGAAGCCCTGGCCACCAGCAAGCGCATCGCCAAGATCGCGTTTACCGGCTCCACGCCGGTGGGCTCGCACATCATGAAGTGCGCGGCCGAGAACATCATCCCGTCCACCGTGGAGTTGGGCGGCAAGTCGCCGAACATCTTTTTCGAAGACATCATGCAGGCCGAGCCGGCCTTCATTGAAAAGGCCGCCGAAGGCCTGGTGCTGGCGTTCTTCAACCAGGGCGAAGTCTGCACCTGCCCGTCCCGGGCGCTGGTGCAGGAATCGATCTACGACGAGTTCATGAAAGTGGTGATGAAGAAAATCGCCAGGATCAAGCGCGGCGACCCGCTGGACACCGAGACCATGGTTGGCGCCCAGGCGTCCGAGCAGCAGTACGACAAGATCCTTTCGTACCTGGACATTGCCCGGGAAGAGGGCGCCGAATTACTCACCGGCGGCGCGGCCGAGCGCCTTGAAGGGGGGCTGTCGAGCGGCTACTACATCCAACCGACCCTGCTCAAGGGCCACAACAAGATGCGTGTGTTCCAGGAAGAAATCTTCGGCCCGGTGGTGGGGATCACCACCTTCAAGGACGAAGCCGAAGCCCTGGCCATCGCCAACGACAGCGAATTCGGCCTCGGTGCCGGCCTGTGGACCCGCGACATCAACCGCGCCTACCGCATGGGCCGGGCGATCAAGGCCGGGCGCGTATGGACCAACTGCTACCACCTGTACCCGGCCCACGCCGCGTTCGGTGGCTACAAAAAGTCCGGCGTTGGCCGCGAGAACCACAAGATGATGCTCGATCATTACCAGCAGACCAAGAACTTGTTGGTGAGCTACGACATCAATCCGCTGGGGTTCTTCTAACCCGGCAACACCACAAAAAACCTGTGGGAGCGAGCCTGCTCGCGATGAGGCCGGAACATTCAGCATAGATGTTGACTGAGCGACCGCTATCGCGAGCAGGCTCGTTCCCACATTGGATTTGTGTGGCTCATGCATTGCTACCAACGCACCCCACCCACCGCTTCGAAAGTAGCATTCGAGCCCCGGGCGGCCCGTGCATTAATGACCTTGCCGGAATTGCCCGGTACAAGAAGAGGAAAGACCCATGTGGACTAAACCCGCGTATACCGACCTGCGTATCGGCTTTGAAGTGACCATGTACTTCGCCAACCGATGAGCGCTGGCCCGGCCTGATCGGTTCAGGCCGGGCTACCCATTGGTCTGATTGCATTCACGGCGGGATGCTTTAGGCTCAAGGTATTCCACGACAATAAGAACAGGCTTACCGATGAGCCAGAGTCTCAGTCCGCTGCGCAAGTTCGTTTCACCTGAAATCATGTTTGGTGCCGGTTGCCGGCACAATGTCGGCAATTACGCCAAGACGTTTGGTGCCCGCAAGGTGCTGATCGTCACCGATCCCGGCGTGATCGCTGCCGGGTGGGTGGCCGACGTTGAAACCAGCCTCCAGGCCCAGGGCCTCGATTACTGTATCTACAGCGCGGTCTCGCCCAATCCCCGGGTCGAGGAAGTCATGCTCGGCGCCGAGCTGTACCGGGAAAATCACTGCGACGTCATCGTCGCGGTCGGTGGCGGCAGC
The DNA here is from genome assembly GCF_059695895.1 of Pseudomonas sp. LBUM1664. NCBI lineage: Bacteria > Pseudomonadati > Pseudomonadota > Gammaproteobacteria > Pseudomonadales > Pseudomonadaceae > Pseudomonas > Pseudomonas sp. LBUM1664. Next base: position 2,898,020 of record NZ_CP166791.1, read on the forward strand.
CCGATGGACTGTGGCAAGGCCATCGGCATTGTCGTCGCCCACGGTCGCAACATCCTGGAGTTCGAGGGCGTGGACACCCTGTACATGCCCAGCCCACCCCTGATCCTGATTCCTACCACGGCCGGCACCTCGGCCGACGTGTCGCAGTTCGTGATCATCTCCAACCAGCAAGAACGCATGAAGTTTTCCATCGTCAGCAAGGCGGCGGTGCCGGACGTGTCGCTGATCGACCCGGAAACGACCCTGAGCATGGATCCATTCCTGTCGGCCTGTACCGGCATCGACGCGCTGGTGCATGCCATCGAGGCGTTCGTGTCCACCGGTCACGGCCCGCTCACCGACCCCCATGCGCTGGAGGCGATGCGCCTGATCAACAACAACCTGGTGCAAATGATCGCCAACCCGGCGGACGTCGCCCTGCGGGAAAAAATCATGCTGGGCAGCATGCAGGCCGGGCTGGCGTTCTCCAACGCAATCCTCGGCGCGGTGCATGCGATGTCCCACAGCCTGGGCGGTTTTCTCGATTTGCCCCACGGTTTGTGCAACGCAGTGCTGGTGGAACATGTGGTGGCGTTCAACTACAACTCCGCGCCGGACCGTTTCAAAGTGATTGCCGAGACGCTGGGCATCGATTGCCGTGGGCTCAATCACCGGCAGATTCGTACCCGGCTGGTGGAACACCTGATTGCCCTCAAGCGCACCATCGGTTTTCACGAAACCCTGGGGCTGCACGGGGTGAGCACCTCGGATATTCCGTTCCTGTCGCAACATGCGATGCACGATCCGTGCATCCTCACCAACCCTCGGGAGTCGAGCCAGCGGGATGTCGAGGTCGTCTATGGCGAAGCCCTCTGACGCGCAGCAAAAAGCCCTGGCCGGCTTGTTGGGACTGGGCAATCACTCCACGCGCAAGAGCCACTATCCGGAGTTGGCGGCGCGCCTCGATGACCTGGAACTGGCCCGCCAGCGCCTGCAACAGCTCAACGACCAGTTGGAACAGCGGGTGGCCGAGCGCACCGACGCGCTGCTGGAGGCCAACCACAACCTGCAGCAACAGATCGCCCAGCGCGAACTGGTAGAGCAGCAGTTGCGCGATGCCCGCGACGCCGCACAGGCCGCCAACCGCAGCAAAGACAAATACCTGGCCGCCGCCAGCCACGACCTGCTGCAACCGCTCAACGCCGCACGCCTGCTGATTGCCACGTTGCGCGAACGCCAGCTGCCTTCCACCGAACAGGTGCTGGTAGAGCGGACCCACCAGGCGCTCGAAGGCGCGGAAGACCTGCTCACCGACTTGCTGGACATCTCCCGGTTGGACCAGGCAGCAGTCAGGCCCGACCTGGCGCCGTATCGGCTGGATGAATTGCTCGCGCCGCTGGTCTCGGAATTTCAATCGGTGGCCGGCGCCGCGGGCCTGGAGCTGCGGGTGCGTTTTGCCGATGAAGCGATCCTGACGGACTTGCGGCTGATGACACGCATCCTGCGCAACCTGCTCAGCAACGCTTGCCGCTACACCGCTCAGGGCGGCATCCTCCTGGCCGCCCGGCGCCGCGGCGAACGGTTGAGCCTGGAGGTCTGGGACACGGGGCGTGGCATTGCCGCCGATTGCCTGGAGTCGATTTTCCTGGAGTTCAACCAACTGGACGTCGGACGTGCGGCGGATCGCAAAGGCGTTGGCCTGGGGCTGGCGATTGTGGAACGCATCGCCCATATCCTCGGCTATAGGGTGCAGGTGCGCTCGCGGCCGGGACGCGGCTCGGTGTTCAGCATCGAGGTGCCGCTTTCTGCTGAAAGACCGCTACCCATTTCCCAAATGCCCGCTCAGGCAGTCGCCGGCAACCCGCTGCCGGGACGCCGGCTGTTAGTGATCGACAATGAGCTGCGCATTTTGCAAAGCATGGCTGCGCTGTTGGGGCAGTGGGGCTGCGAGGTGCTGACGGCCACCGATGAGGCGGGTGCGTTTGATGTGCTGCAAGGTCTCGCGCCGGAACTGATCCTGGCGGACTTCCACCTGGATCATGGGGTGGTCGGCTGCGAAGTGGTCAAGCACCTGCGCGAGCATTTCCAGCAAGCGATACCGGCGGTGATCATCACCGCCGACCGCAGCGATCAATGCCGCCGCGCCTTGCGCAAACTGAATGCACCGCTGCTCAACAAACCGGTCAAGCCCGGTAAGTTGCGGGCGGTGTTGAGCCAGTTGCTTGGCTAGCGATCCCTGGGTTCATCAGCGAGAGCATCAAACCTGTGGGCGCGAGCCTGCTCGCGATGGTGTTGGATCAGCTGCCGTCATTGCGCCAATAGCGCCGATGCATCAAAGCCCACCCGCAAGTTGCCCCAATGGCGGCCGCCGAAGACGAACGGTACGTCGATCTCGGTCATGATTTCCCCGGTATCGCGCAGGTAGGTCTGGAGCAGGAAGCGCTGGACGTTACCCGCCGCGCGCAGGCCGATCGGATCGTTGAAGATCCGCTTGTTGCGGCACACCGGCAGGTCGACTGCGCGATCGCCCGTGGGTTGCTTCGATACCCAGCTGTTGTTCACCGGGCAATAACCTTTGCTGTCGACGATAAACGAAACCTTGCCGCCCGGCGTGGCGCGGGTGAGCTTGTCGCATTCTTCCTGGCAGACCTGGGCAAAGCGCTCGGTGTAGCCGGTCATGTACTGCTTGGGATCGGTACCGGGGATCAACTGGTAGCTCTGATCGAACAGGTTGAGACCTTCGCGCTGCAGCGCCTCCAGGCGTACCTGGAGAGTGTCGCGGCACTGGCTGGCTCGGGTGATGGCGGCGTCCAGCTTGCCGTGGCCGAGCACGAACCGCCCCAACAGGGTCTGCACCTTTTCGGCGACGCCGGACAGGTCTCGGGTGGCGGTCGCCGATTGCTGCATGCGCTGGTCGATCGACTGGCTGTCGGCGTGGATCTGGGTGACCCGTTCGTTGATGCCCGTGTTGGTGTCGGCGAACTGCTGGATATGGGCGGCGATGTCGGCCAGCTTGCCATTGGTGGACTCGAAGTCGCCGATCATGCTTTCGAAATGGCCGGAGGCGCGCTCCACGACTTTCTGGGTTTCCCGGGCGCTGTGGCTGATCTGGTTGGTCTGTTCGTGGGTCGAACTGACTTCCTCGAGCATGGCGTCAATGTTGCGCGAGATATCATTGGTGGCCCGGCTCACATTCTGCGCCAGGGTCCGTACTTCATCGGCCACCACGGCGAAACCCCGGCCGCTTTCGCCAGCCCGGGCGGCTTCGATGGCGGCGTTGAGGGCCAGCAAGTTGGTCTGGGCAGAGATCTGCTGGATCAACCCGACAATGGATTTGATGCTTGAGGAACGCTGATTCAAAGCACCCACCAGCGTGGCGAACTCATCGAGGCTACCGGAGATCTCACTGATGTTGCCGGTCACTTCCAGCAGCTCGGCGTAGGAGTCGCGGGCCATGCTCAGGTTCTGGGCGGTGGTGTTGGAGATGCCTTGGGTCTGTTGTGAGACTTCTTCGATGCGGCCCACGGCGGTGTTGCTCTGCTCCATCACTTCCTTGGCGAAACGTGCCTGGTGGGTGGCGCTGTCGCTGGATTCACTGATGTTCTTCAGCGAGCGCGCCGATTCGACGGCGATGTGCACGGTCAGCGCCTGGACGTTGCTGATGATTTCCCGCTGCTTGGCCAGGAAGCGGTTGCAGGTGCTGGCCAGTACCCGGATCTCGTCGTGGGTCACCAGTGGCAGGTCTTTGGACAAGTCGCCTTCACCGTTGGCGATCTCTTCCAGGGCCTTGGTCATGGCAGTGACGGGGCGCACGATGAGGTAGCGAAAGTACCAGACCATGAAACTGATCATGCACAGCGTCAGAAATGCGCCGAAGAGCAGGGCATGGGTGAGGCCGTCCAGCCGCCCCTCGATCTGCCCCAACAATGCGGCATCCAGCTGCGCGTTGCGCAACTGCAACACAATGTCGGCGCGTGCGCTGAGGGCCACCCAGTACAGCAGCCCACTGACCACGACCAGCAGAAAAAGGCTCGACAGCTTTTTGGTGAGCGTATCGAAAAATTGCATTTCGATAGACTCGTACAAGGCCTTTAGCGTCTGCATCCATTGCTCCCGGGCAAAAAAATGAATCGATGGCATAAGTTCGACCGCTGATGCCAAAGCTTTAGCAGTTTGGGCAATTTGATATCACTTTGCGTGATTTAGCTGAATTTGCGCACCGCGCCACACTGGTTTTGGGGTGTCTATCAGACAAAGGCGAGTCAAGCACAGGAACACAGAAGGTATTTACTGGGAATTATTCTCAAAGTATAATCCATCTCATTAACGTCCCTCTGTGAGTGCAGCGTCTTGAATCGTTCCACCCCTCTCGCTAATCGCAACGCGTTCATCAAGTGTGTGTTGCCAACGTTGTCCTGCTGTTTCATCGCAAGCCCGCTGTGGGCACAGGACTCCCTCGAACTGCCGACCACGGACATCCAGGGCAGTCGCATTACTCAGGACGAGGGTTATACGGCGTCGCAAGCCAGCACGGCGAGCAAAAGCGATGTACCGATCAAGGAAGAGGCGCAGTCGATCAACGTGGTAACCGAACAGACCCTGGCCGACTACCAGGTGCATTCGCTGAACGATGCAATGAAGTTTGTCAGCGGCGTCAGCCAGGGCAATACCTTGGGCGGCTCGCGGGACTCGCTGATCAAGCGCGGTTTTGGTACCAATGACGACGGCTCGATCTTGCGCGATGGTGTGAGTTCGAACCTGGGGCACAACTTCAGCGCCACCACCGAGCGGGTCGAAGTGCTCAAGGGCCCGGCTTCGATGCTGTACGGCGCTCTGGAACCCGGCGGCCTGGTCAACGTCATCAGCAAGAAACCCGAGTACACCCAGAGCACCACGTTGAGTGGCTCGGGCTACAGCGAAGGCGGCGGTACCATGGCCCTGGACACCACCGGGCCGTTGGGCGACACCGGTCTGGCCTATCGGCTGATTGCCGAGCGCAAACATGAGGACTACTGGCGTAACTACGGCGTCAACGAGAGCAAGCTGGTGGCGCCGTCGTTGGCCTGGACCGGCGAGCGGGCCTCGTTGAACCTGAGCTACGAATACAACGAATATTCCAACCCATTCGACCGCGGCACGGTGTTCACCAATGGGCATCCGGCCGACATCGACTACGACAAGCGCCTCGACGAAACCTGGTCCAAAAGCGTGGGCATCCGCGAAACGGCCACGGCACGTTTCGAGTATGAGCTGAGCGAGGCGTGGAAAACCCGTGTCACCTATGGCTGGAATAATGACCGGTACAGTCTTTCGATTGCGCAGCCCAGCTCGTTGACCGGCAATACGCTGCGCCGGGCCGCCAACGGCGCTCATTACGATGATGAAACCCGCTATGCCGGTTGGGATTTCATGGGTAAGCAGGAACTGCTCGGCCAGCGTCATGACTTGCTGATCGGTGTCGATAATCAGGTATCCGACCAGTTTCGTGGCACGACCTACCGTGGAAAGGTGCAGGGCGGTTTCGACATCACTGATCCGAGTTACGGCAGTCTGGCCGAACCCAGCGTTGTCAGCACCTCCCAAAGCGACCAGAGTAACCAGTTGAACTCCAGCTCCGTGTACTTGAAGGATAACTGGCATCTGGATGATCGCTGGATTTTAGTGTTCGGTGGCCGCTATCAACATTACGACCAATACAGTGACCAAGGCCGGGGCAGTGATTACGTAGTCAACCGCGATGACAACGGCGACGCCTTCGTGCCATTCCTCGGTCTGGTCTACAAAGCCACCGAGACGTTGTCGCTGTACGGCAACTACAGTCGCTCATTCAAGCCCAATGACACGGTGGACGATGCCGGCCATACCTTCGACCCGGAGGAGGGCCGCAGCTATGAAGTCGGTGCCAAGTACGATCCGTTGCCGGGGTTGAACATCAACCTTGCTGTGTACGATATCGTCAAAAAGAACGTAGTGACCACCACGCAAGTCGGTGATGAGAGTATCTCGGAGGCCGCCGGCAAAGTCGGCTCCCAGGGCCTGGAACTCGACATCACCGGACGTCTGGCCGAGCGCTGGGACTTGATCGGCACCTACGCTTACAACCACACGGAAATCCTCGACGATCCGGATGACGAAGGCAACCGCCTGGCCGACGCGCCCAAGCACACCGCCAGCCTGTACCTGACCCACCACCTGAACGTGCCTGCCGAGTTCGGCGCCTGGCATGCCGGTGCCGGTGCGCGTTACGTCGGCGAGCGCGCCGCCAACAATGCCAACGATTTCTGGCTCAGCAGCTACACCGTGGCCGACGCCTTCCTGCGCTGGGAGTCGCCGGTGTTCGGGCACAAGACGACCCTGCAATTGAACGTGGACAACCTGTTCGACAAGCACTACTACCCGTCCTCCACCGGCAGCCAGTTGCAGGTCAGTGTCGGCGACCCGCGTACCGCACGCCTGAGTGCCAGCGTGACGTTCTGATCCGGCTGCGCTGAAACAAAAAAAGCCCGGTACGTGAGTTCCGGGCTTTTTTTTGCGCGGCCAGCGACGAACGCAAGAGATCATCTGTGAAACCAGGCTTGCCCCCTCATATAAGCTACCCTCAAGGATTGAGTATAAATTTCCCTCTTTCAGGGCATTAAACGCCTGCTACCCGTCTTGTTGCACCGATTCGACTCGTTTCGCAGCGCGCGGAAGAAAACTGAGATAAACGTTTCAGCTTTCTAACGGGTTTTTGTCGCAAAAATGAAAATAAATTTCGCCATGGCATAATTATGCGATGGTTTTTCCAGCGTTGTCCTGATGCACCATGCTTAGGCACAGCCTTTGCTACGGCACATAAAGAGAAAGCCACTGCACCGATGGCTTCATACAGGAGCCACTCAACACGCAGATTTAACCAGGGGGCGCACGTCATCCAGACGCAAAGGCCAGATCAGAGACCCATGCCTATCGAGGTGCTCAGAGAAACAGGGCTCATTAAAACAAAGCAAGGCCGAACCATTGGAATGACGAAGTGATAAGAAATGCCGTGTAGAACGCGGCTGGGAGTTGGCTATGCCCCAAGCTTTTTTTAATGAAATGTATGACGCAAAGGGTGACTGCCGCCCGCATTACCAAGCCTTCGCACGCTGGCTGGCGGACACACCGCTTGAACTGCTCGAGCAACGCCGTCGCGAAGCCGATCTGCTGTTCCATCGAGCCGGTATCACCTTCACCCTCTATGGGGACGAGCAGGGCACCGAACGGTTGATTCCGTTCGACATCATCCCACGCAGTATCAAGGCCAGTGAATGGCAGATGGTCGAGCGTGGCTGCATTCAACGGGTCCAGGCCCTGAACATGTTCCTGGCCGACATCTACCACGGTCAACACATCCTCAAAGAAGGGATTATTCCGGCCGAGCAGGTACTCGCCAACGAGGGTTATCAGATCGCCATGCAGGGCCTGAACCTGCACCGGGGCATCTACGCCCATATCGCCGGTGTCGACCTGGTTCGCGACGGCGACGGCAGTTACTACGTGCTGGAGGACAATTTGCGCACACCGAGCGGCGTGAGCTACATGCTCGAAGACCGCAAGATGATGATGCGCCTGTTCCCCGAGCTGTTCGCCGCCCAGCGCGTGGCCCCCATCGACCATTATCCGAACCTGCTGCTCGACACTCTCAAAAGCTCAAGTCCCCTGGACAATCCGACCGCCGTGGTGCTCACCCCGGGTCGCTTCAACAGTGCCTATTTCGAACACGCGTTCCTGGCCCGTGAAATGGGTGTGGAACTGGTGGAGGGCGCGGACCTGTTCGTGCGCGACGACCATGTCTACATGCGCACCACCGCTGGCCCCAAGCAGGTGGACGTGATCTATCGTCGTCTTGACGATGCCTACCTTGACCCGCTGTCGTTCAACCCGGATTCCATGTTGGGCGTTCCAGGGCTGATCGCCGCTTACCGTTCGGGCAATGTGGTGCTGGCCAATGCTGTCGGCACAGGCGTAGCCGATGACAAGTCGATTTACCCTTACGTCGACGAGATGATCCGCTTCTACCTCACCGAAGAGCCCATCCTGAAGAACGTACCCACCTGGCAGTGCCGCAAGCCCCAGGATTTGTCCCACGTGCTGGCCAACCTGCCCGATCTGGTGGTCAAGGAAACCCAGGGTTCCGGCGGCTACGGAATGCTGGTGGGGCCGGCGGCCACCGCAGCGGAAATCGAAGACTTCCGCGCACGCCTCAAGGCCCGTCCCGAAGCCTACATCGCCCAGCCAACGCTGTGCCTGTCCACGTGCCCGACCTTTGTTGAGAGCGGCATCGCGCCGCGCCACATCGACCTGCGTCCGTTCGTGCTGTCGGGCCAGGAAACTCGCCTGGTGCCAGGCGGCCTGACCCGAGTGGCACTTCGCGAAGGCTCGCTGGTGGTGAATTCATCCCAGGGCGGCGGCACTAAAGACACTTGGGTCGTGGAGGACTAAGACATGCTTTCAAGAACCGCTTCGGACCTCTATTGGATGTCCCGCTACCTGGAGCGCGCCGAGAACCTGGCGCGCATGCTCGAAGTCAGTTATTCGCTGTCGTTGATGCCCCAGGCCGGGCGCAGCGATGGCCACGCCGAGCTGGCGATGTCGCTGCTGGCGGCCGGTACGCTGGACGATTACAACGCGCGTTATGAGGCGCTCAACAGCGAACGCATGCTGCACTTCTTTGCGCTGGATGAAGCCAATCCCGGGAGCATTTACAGCTGCTTGCGGGCGGCGCGAACCAATGCCCATGCCGTGCGCGGGCGCATCACCGCCGACATGTGGGAGAACATTAACGCCACCTGGTTGGAAATGCGCAACATCGCCAGCAACGGCCTGGGCCGCTACGGCATCAGTCATTTCTGCGAATGGGTCAAGGAACGCTCACACCTGTTTCGCGGTGCGACGTCGGGCACCATCATGCGCAACGATGCCTACTGTTTCATTCGCCTCGGGACCTTTATCGAGCGGGCGGACAACACGCTGCGCCTGCTGGATGCCCGCTACGAAATGTTCGGCGAGGAATCGGAAGAGGTCAGCGACAATTCGGCGCGCGGCTATTACCAGTGGAGCGCTTTGCTGCGGGCACTGTCTTCGTTCGAGGCGTTCAACGAGATCTACCGTAATGCGCCCAATGCCGAGCAGGTCTCGGAGATGTTGCTGTTGCGTGCCGACGTCCCACGCTCGCTGCATGCCTGCATCGAGGAACTGGACCATATCCTCGCCAGCCTGCCGGGCAACAATGGCCGTCCGGCCCAGCGCCTGGCCGCCGAGTTGAATGCGCGCCTGCGTTATTCCGGAATCGACGAAATCCTCGCCTCGGGCCTGCATCAATGGCTGACCGACCTCATTGGCCAAATCCGTCACTTGGGCCAGACCGTTCACGAGTCTTATCTGGAGGTCGTATGAAACTGTCCATACGCCACGACACCACCTACAGCTATGCCGATGAAGTCTGCACCAGCATTCAGTTTCTGCGCTTGACTCCCAAGGACAGTCAGCGCCAGCGCATCCTGGAGTGGCATCTGGAACTGCCGCGGCTGGTGCGCAGCCAGCTCGACCCTTATGGCAACATCCTGCACGTGATGACCATGGACGAGCCCCATGGCGCCTTGGTGCTGACGGCTTATGGTCAGGTGGAAATCGATCAAACGGTGGAGATGGAAGGGGATAGCCAGTCGCCGCTGCCGTTTCTGCGCACCAGTCGTCTCACCCAGGTCGATGAGGCCCTCAGTGCTTTTGCTTTGGAGCAATGCGGAGCACGGCGTGATCGCTCGGCGCTGACCGATTTGATGAACGGCCTGGCTGCCCGCATGCCTTACAGCCCCGGCACGACGGCGGTCAGCAGTACAGCCGCCGAGGCGTTTGCCGGTGGAGCGGGCGTTTGTCAGGACCATACCCATGCGTTTCTGGCTTGCGCGCGCAGCTTGGGTATCCCGGCTCGCTATGTCTCCGGTTACCTGTGTACTGAAGACGAAAGCCACCTGGCGAGCCACGCCTGGGCCGAAGCCTGGCTGGACGACGGCTGGTACAGCTTCGACGTGACCAACCGCCTGACCCGCCCCGACCGCCATCTGAAACTGGCGGTCGGCCTCGATTACCTCGACGCCTGCCCGGTACGCGGCATGCGCCGAGGCGGCGGGGCGGAACAGATGCTGGCGCGGGTGCAGGTCAATTCAATGGTTCAGGTACAGCACGCCTAGCCACACAGCATCAGCCGCGAAGAGGCTGCCGATGGCCTCTTCGTGAGCAAGGATTGGCGGCTGACACAGCCCTTGCGCCCACCCAAAAACAGTGTGGGAGCGAGCCTGCTCGCGATGACGGCGGCACAGTCAACATCAAATGCAGGCTCCCACCGGCTCCACTCGCTACCTGGGTGATCAGCGGTTTATAGTGAACGGCCTTGTCACGCTCCAGGGAGGAGCCGTATGTCCGAGTCCTCGATCACCCTTGTACGTTTCACCGAGGCCCATATCGCCGGTGTCACTGCGCTCTACAACGACCCTGCGGTCACTCGTCAGGTCCTGCAAATGCCTTTTCAGTCCACTGAAGTCTGGCGCAAGCGCCTGGCGGTGGATGACGAGCGCCAAGTGAAATTGGTGGCGCTGCATCAGGGCGAAGTGATCGGCAATCTGGGGCTGGAGCAATACACGCGCATTCGTCGCGCCCATTGCGGCAGCCTGGGCATGGGTGTGGCGGTCGCCTGGCAAGGCAGGGGCGTGGGTTCGATGCTGCTGGCCGCCGCGCTGGACGTGGCGGATAACTGGATGAACCTGCGACGGGTCGAGCTGACGGTGTATGCCGACAACGACGCCGCCATCGGGCTGTATCGAAAGTTCGGCTTCGAAACCGAAGGCCTGATGCGCGACTATGCCGTGCGTGACGGCCGCTGGGTGGACACCTTGGCAATGGCGCGGTTGCGCTGAACGATCGCTGCTATGGGAGCCGCTGAAAGCGACGATCTTCTAATGTGGCTTTTGCGTACGCCGGTGTCTTGAACCTGTCATCATCCAGCTTCGCAGCACGCCCTTAATCGAGGAACAGCGCATGGACGATGTACAGCAATTGGGCGAGATGCTTCGTCACTACGCAGACAGCGAAGCGCACAAGAAACAACAGCACCAGGCCCAGTCGGCAGTGTGGGCTGAGCAGATCCGGGTGTTGTACGGGCAAATCGAACAATGGCTGGCGCCAGTCATGGCGCCGAGCCTTCTGGAGCTTAACCGTGAGGCGTATGTGGCTCACGGGCCAAGCGTTCCGGTAGAAACGTCCGGCTTCAAGACTGAAAAACTGACATTGTCCATTACCGGTAAACCGGTGGAGTTCGTTCCGGATGTGATGGGGGCGGGCGGCCTGATTTCCTTGTCGATCATCGGCCTGACCGCAACCCGCCATGGCAGCATCTCATTGGTTTGCCAGCCGCCGTCGTTACAGTGGCAATGGCGCAGGACCAACGGGTTGAAGGACCCGGACACGTTCGCTTTTGACGCAGACTTTCTCGCACAGCAGTTGCAGAGTTTGATTCCTCGCGAGCGAGGCTGAAGACGTGTGGCGAGGGAAATCCTTGCCGCATCACTTCTTTCTTCCAGAACAGGCAAAACCGCGCTCTTTGGCTATACCTGTAATTCCGGCCCCATTTCGTGTGGCTTACAGGAGTGACAGCATGAAGTTCGCGTCAATGATTGGCACCCTATGCATCGTCTCGCTCGCCCTGGCGGGTTGCTCCAGCAAGGTCACCCAGCCGGATGAATACTCCGGGTTCCTGGGAGATTACAGCCGGCTCAAAGAGGAAAAATCGCCGACGGGGGTCGAGGTGATGCGTTGGGTCGATCCCAAGATTGATTTGAGCAAGTACACCAGTGTCTATATAGAGCCAACGCAGCTTTATCCCAAGCCGCAACCGACCGTGAAGATCCCGCAAGCGACCTTGTCCGGCATCACGGGTTACTACGATCGGGCGCTCAAGCGTGAAGCGGGGAAATCCTTGCCCTTGGCGTCCGGGCCGGGGCCGGGTGTATTGGTGATACGTGCTGCCATTACCGCCGTCAGCAGCAAGACCGAAGGCCTGAAGCCTTATGAGGTGGTTCCGATTGCGCTGGTAGCGGCTGCCGTCAGCACCGCCAGCGGTATTCGCGACCAGGAAACCACGCTGGGTACCGAAGCGGTTTTTCTCGACGGTGGCAACAATGCAGTAGTCGCCCAAGTCGTGCGCAAGGGCACGGGCAAGCCGTTATCCAACGAGTCCCAGGTGATGAAGCCCGATGATGTCAAAGGCGTGATCGATGGCTGGGCGGCGGATTTGCATCAGTCGTTTCTCACGCTCAAGGCTAAATAGAAACCGCAACCGCTCGTCATGTGCGTAGGCGCAGGCTGTGTCAGCGCCTACACACGGCGTCGAAGCCATGACTTTTTATGTCCGACCATAGGTCGCAGAACCATTTCATGGTTAACTCCGGCCTCACCATTTTCAAACATGTCAGAAGGAATCCGTTCATGGCTCAAGTCACCCTCAAAGGCAACCCGGTTCAAGTCAACGGCCAGTTGCCACAAGTCGGTTCCAAGGCGCCAGCCTTTTCCCTGGTCGCCGGCGATCTGTCGGACGTTTCCCTGAACGATTTTGCCGGCAAGCGCAAAGTACTGAACATTTTCCCAAGCGTCGACACCCCGACCTGTGCCACCTCCGTGCGCAAGTTCAACGCCCAGGCCAACGACCTGAAAAACACCGTCGTGCTGTGCATCTCCGCCGACCTGCCGTTCGCTCAGGCGCGTTTCTGCGGTGCCGAAGGCCTGGAAAACGTTAAAAACCTGTCCACCCTGCGTGGCCGCGAGTTCATCGAAAACTACGGCGTCGCCATTGCCGACGGCCCGCTGGCCGGCCTGACTGCCCGTGCCGTGGTAGTGCTGGACGAAAATGGCATCGTGCTGCACAGCGAACTGGTCAAGGAGATCGCTGAAGAGCCGAACTACGACGCTGCGCTCAGCGCTCTGAAATAAGTAGTCTTAAGTAACGTATTTAATACAATATAACGGCCTGGCCAAAACCAGGCCGTTTTTGTTTGTATTTCAATTACTTATCCAAATTATCGACAGGAAGTCCAAGGTGAAGTGCCGGTAAAGGCGCTTTGCTAAACATCCGCCAGTGCTTATCTTTCAGCCTCCCGAAAAAGAAGCCCACGCGCCCAATGGTTGATCACCCCATGCAATCCTCTGTTTCCCGCAATTCCCGTCGTTGGCTGTTCGGCCTGTTCATTGTATTGGTCGTTGCGCTGCTGGCCTGGAAATTCTGGCCCACCGGCCCGGGCCCAAAGCCTGGAGTCGGGGAGAAACCTGCAGCTGGACACATGGGAAGGTCGGGTGGCATGCGCCCAGGCTTTGGCGGCGCATCAGGGCCGATCCCGGTTCGAGTGGCACCGGCGGTCACCGGGGATTTCCCGCTGTATTACAAGGCGTTGGGCACGGTCACGGCCCTAAATACCATCAACGTGCGCAGCCGGGTGGCCGGTGAACTGGTCAAAATTGCCTTTGAGGAGGGGCAGATGGTCAAGGCCGGCGACCTGCTGGCTGAGATTGACCCACGTCCGTACCAGAACGCTTTGCTCCAGGCTGAAGGCACGCTGCTGCAAAACCAGGCCCAACTGAAGAACGCCCAAGTGGACCTGGAGCGATATCGCGGCCTGTATGCCGAGGACAGCATCGCCAAGCAGACGCTCGACACTGCCGCTGCGCTGCTGGGCCAGTATCAGGGCACGGTCAAGACCAATCAGGCGCAGGTCAACGACGCCAAGCTCAATCTTGAATTCACCAGGATTCGCGCACCGATCTCCGGCCGGGTCGGCCTGCGGCAACTGGACATCGGTAACCTGGTGACGGCCAACGACACCACGGCCCTGGCCGTGATTACCCAGACCCAACCCATCAGCGTGGTGTTCACCCTGCCGGAAAACGCCCTGGACACCGTGCTCGCCCGCTACCGTAGCGGCGACAAGTTGCCGGTGGAGGCCTGGGACCGTGGCGACGTGAAACTCCAGGCCAGCGGCGTGCTGCAAAGCCTGGACAACCAGATCGACGTGACCACCGGCACCTTGAAGTTCAAGGCCCGCTACGATAACCGCGACCAGGCACTGTTCCCCAATCAGTTCGTCAACGTACGCCTGCTGGCCGATACCCTTAAAGGCGTAGTCCTGGCGCCGACGGCTGCCATTCAGTTCGGCACCAACGGCACCTTTGTCTATGCCCTGGATGGCGATAAAAAAGTCACCATCAAAAAATTGAAGGTCGGCGCTAGCGACGGTGAAAACACCGTGGTCACCGAAGGCCTGGCCGCCGGCGATCGGGTAGTGCTCGAAGGCACCGATCGTTTGAAGGAAGGCAGCGAAGTAGAAGTGGTCAACGACAGCCAGGAGGTGCCCACCACACCAGCCGAGCACCTACAGGGCAAGACTGCGGCAACCCCGACTGAACCGGCCGTGGCCGACAAGGCGAAAAAGGGCGGCGCATGAATCTCTCGCGGCTGTTCATCCTTCGCCCGGTCGCCACCACCCTGAGCATGCTGGCCATCATCCTGGCCGGCCTGATCGCCTATCGGCTGCTGCCGGTATCGGCATTGCCTCAGGTGGATTACCCGACCATCCGCGTGATGACCCTGTACCCGGGCGCCAGCCCTGACGTGATGACCAGCGCCGTGACCGCCCCCCTGGAGCGGCAATTCGGGCAAATGCCGGGCCTGACGCAGATGGCGTCCACCAGCTCCGGCGGCGCCTCGGTGATTACCCTGCGCTTCAATCTCGACATCAACCTGGATGTCGCCGAGCAGCAGGTGCAGGCGGCGATCAACGCTGCCACCAACCTGTTGCCCAAAGATCTGCCGGCGCCGCCGGTGTACAACAAGGTCAACCCGGCCGATACCCCGGTACTGACCCTGGCGATCACCTCCAAGACCATGTTGCTGCCCAAGCTCAATGACTTGGTGGACACCCGCATGGCGCAGAAAATCGCCCAGATCAACGGGGTCGGCATGGTCAGTATCGCCGGTGGCCAGCGCCAGGCCGTGCGGATCAAGGTCAACCCCGAGGCTCTGGCAGCCAACGGCTTGAACCTGGAGGATGTGCGCACCCTGGTCGGCAACTCCAACGTCAACCAGCCCAAGGGCAACTTCGACGGCCCGACCCGGGTCTCGATGCTCGACGCCAACGACCAGTTGACCTCGCCCAAGGACTACGCCGAACTGATCCTGGCCTACGCCAATGGCGCGCCGTTGCGGCTCAAGGATGTGGCGCAGATCGTCGACGGCGCCGAAAACGAACGCCTTGCCGCCTGGGCCAATGAAAACCAGGCCGTGCTGCTGAATATCCAGCGTCAGCCGGGGGCCAACGTCATCGAGGTGGTGGACCGGATCAAGGCCCTGTTGCCGAGCATCACCGACAACTTGCCGGCCGGCCTGGACGTGACCGTGCTGACGGACCGCACCCAGACCATCCGCGCCTCGGTCACCGACGTGCAGCATGAATTGCTGATTGCCATCGTCCTGGTGGTCATGGTGACGTTCCTGTTCCTGCGTCGTTTCAGCGCCACCATCATCCCGTCGGTCGCCGTGCCGCTGTCGCTGATCGGCACGTTCGGCGTGATGTACCTGGCCGGTTTCTCCATCAACAACCTGACCTTGATGGCCCTGACCATTGCCACGGGTTTCGTGGTGGACGATGCCATCGTCATGCTGGAGAACATTGCCCGTTTCATCGAGGAGGGCGACAGCCCGCTGCAGGCTGCACTCAAGGGCGCAAAGCAGATCGGCTTTACGCTGGTATCCCTGACGCTGTCGCTGATTGCGGTGTTGATCCCCTTGCTGTTCATGGCGGACGTGGTGGGGCGTCTGTTCCGCGAGTTCGCCATCACCCTGGCGGTGGCGATCCTGATTTCCCTGGTAGTTTCCCTGACCCTGACGCCGATGATGTGCGCCCGGTTGCTCAAGCGCGAGCCCAAGGAAGAAGAGCAGGGCCGTTTCTACCGCGCCAGCGGTGCCTGGATCGATGGGTTGATCGCTGCCTACGGGCGCACGTTGCAGTGGGTGCTCAGGCATCAGCCGCTGACTCTGCTGGTGGCAGTGGGCACTCTGGTGCTGACGGTGGTGTTGTACCTGGCCGTGCCCAAGGGCTTTTTCCCGGTGCAGGACACCGGGGTGATCCAGGGCATTTCCGAAGCACCGCAGTCGATTTCCTTCGCGGCCATGAGCGAGCGCCAGCAGCAATTGGCCAAGGTGATACTCGCCGATCCGGCGGTGGAAAGCCTGTCTTCCTACATTGGCGTGGATGGCGATAACGCCACGCTCAACAGCGGTCGCCTGCTGATCAACCTCAAGCCCCACAGCGAACGGGACGACAGCGCCAGCGCCATCATTGCTCGTTTGCAACCGCAGCTGGATCGATTGGTGGGTATCCGCTTGTTCATGCAGCCGGTGCAGGACCTGACCATCGAAGACCGGGTCAGCCGTACCCAGTATCAGTTCAGCCTGTCGTCGCCGGACGCAGAGTTGCTTACCCTCTGGAGCGGTCGCCTTGTCGACGCCCTGGCCCGTCAGCCGGAGTTGACCGACGTCGCCAGCGATTTGCAGGACAAGGGTTTGCAGGTCTATCTGGTGATCGACCGCGACGCCGCCTCACGCCTGGGAGTATCGGTGGCGAACATCACCGATGCGCTGTATGACGCTTTCGGCCAGCGGCAGATTTCCACCATCTACACCCAGGCCAGTCAGTACCGCGTAGTGCTGCAGGCGCAGGCCGGGGAGCGGATCGGACCGCAGGCGCTGGACCAGATCCACGTCAAGACCACCGACGGCGGGCAAGTGCGGCTGTCGAGCCTGGCTCGCGTCGAGGAACGCCAGGCCCAGCTGGCCATTGCCCACATCGGCCAGTTTCCGGCGGTGATGATGTCGTTCAACCTGGCACCGGGCGTGGCGCTCGGGCACGCGGTGGATGTGATCGAAAAGGTCCAGCACGACATCGGCATGCCGGTGGGTGTGCAGACCGAGTTCCAAGGCGCGGCCCAGGCGTTCCAGGCATCGCTGTCGAGCACCTTGTTGCTGATCCTGGCGGCAGTGGTCACCATGTACATCGTGCTGGGTGTTTTGTACGAGAGCTACATCCACCCGATCACGATTCTCTCCACATTGCCCTCGGCGGCCATCGGCGCGTTGCTGGCGTTGATCATCAGCGGCAATGACCTGGGCATGATCGCGATCATCGGCATTATTCTGCTGATCGGTATCGTCAAGAAGAACGCGATCATGATGATCGACTTCGCCCTCGACGCCGAACGCAACCAGGGCATGGACCCGCAGACGGCCATCTACCAGGCCGCGCTGCTGCGTTTTCGGCCGATCCTGATGACCACCCTGGCGGCCTTGTTCGGTGCGTTGCCGCTGATGTTCGCCACCGGTTCCGGCGCCGAACTGCGCCAGCCCCTGGGGCTGGTGATGGTGGGTGGGCTGTTGGTGAGCCAGGTGCTGACGTTGTTCACCACGCCAGTGATTTACTTGTATTTCGATCGTCTGGGACGCCGGTTTGCCAAGCCTGACGTGAACGAGGTGCGGGTATGACGGCGGCGGGCGACAAGCAGCCAACACTTGGACGCGTGGAGCATGAGCGCTTGTTGTGGCGAGGGAGCAAGCTCCCTCGCCACAACAGCCGGCTACTTGAAGTCTGGAGTGACGGCCCATGAATCTTTCTGGCCCCTTCATCCGCCGCCCCGTAGCGACCATGCTCCTGAGCTTCGCCATCATGTTGCTTGGCGGCATGTGCTTTGGCTTGCTGCCGGTTGCGCCGTTGCCACAGATGGATTTTCCGGTGATCGTGGTCCAGGCCAATCTGGCAGGTGCCAGTCCCGAGGTAATGGCCTCCACCATCGCGACGCCGCTGGAGCGCTCCTTCGGCACCATCGCCGGGGTCAACACCATGAGCAGCCGTTCCAGCCAGGGCTCGACCCGCGTGATCCTGCAATTCGACCAAGATCGCGACATCAACGGTGCGGCTCGAGAGGTGCAGGCGGCCATCAATGCTTCGCGCAATCTGCTGCCCAGCGGCATGCGCAGTATGCCCACCTACAAGAAGGTCAACCCGTCCCAGGCGCCGATCATGGTGCTGTCGCTGACCTCGGATGTGCTGGAGAAGGGCCAGCTCTATGACCTGGCCTCCACCATCCTGTCCCAGAGCCTGTCCCAGGTGTCCGGCGTCGGCGAGGTGCAGATCGGTGGCAGCTCCCTGCCGGCGGTACGCATCGAATTGGAGCCACAGTTACTCAACCAGTACGGCGTGGCCCTGGATGATGTGCGCACTGCCATTGCCGACAGCAACGTGCGCCGGCCCAAGGGTTCGGTGGAGGACGATCGGCGCATGTGGCAGGTCCAGGCCAATGACCAGTTGGAGAAGGCCAAGGACTACGAAACGCTGATCATCCGTTACCAGGACGGCTCGGTGCTGCGGTTAAAGGATGTGGCGAAGGTTTCCGACAGTGTCGAGGACCGCTACAACAGTGGTTTCTTCAACGACGATGCCGCCGTGCTCCTGGTGATCAACCGCCAGGCTGGCGCCAACATCATTGAGACGGTCAACGAGATCAAGGCCCAGCTGCCGGCGTTGCAGGCCGTGCTGCCAGCCAGCGTCAAGCTGAACCTGGCCATGGACCGCTCGCCGGTGATCAAGGCCACCCTGCATGAAGCGGAAATGACCTTGCTGATCGCCGTGGCCTTGGTGGTGCTGGTGGTGTTCCTGTTTCTCGGCAACTTCCGCGCCTCGCTGATCCCGACCCTGGCGGTGCCGGTGTCGCTGGTGGGCACGTTTGCGGTGATGTACCTCTACGGTTTCTCCTTGAATAACCTGTCGTTGATGGCGTTGATCCTGGCCACCGGGCTGGTGGTGGACGATGCCATCGTGGTGCTGGAGAACATTTCCCGGCACATCGACGAAGGCGTACCGCCCATGAAGGCTGCCTACCTGGGCGCCGAAGAGGTGGGTTTTACCCTGTTATCGATGAACGTCTCGCTGGTGGCGGTGTTTCTGTCGATCCTGTTCATGGGCGGGATTATCGAGAGCCTGTTCCGCGAGTTTTCCATTACCTTGGCGGCGTCCATCGTGGTCTCGCTGGTGGTCTCGCTGACCCTCACGCCGATGCTCTGCGCCCGCTGGCTCAAACCTCATGTGCCAGGGCAGGAGAACCGCTTGCAGCGCTGGAGCCAGCGGCTCAACGAACGGATGGTTCGTGGTTACGCCACCAGCCTGGACTGGGTACTGCGCCATCGGCGCCTGACCTTGCTGAGCCTGCTGGTGACCATCGCCGTGAACATCGCGTTGTACGTGGTGGTGCCGAAAACCTTCATGCCACAGCAGGACACCGGCCAGTTGATCGGTTTTGTGCGTGGCGACGACGGGCTGTCGTTCAACGTGATGCAGCCGAAGATGGAAATCTTCCGCCGTGCCGTGCTCAAGGACGACGCGGTGCAGAGCGTGGCTGGTTTTATCGGTGGCAACAACGGCACCAACAACGCGTTCATGCTGGTGCGCCTCAAGCCGATCAAGGAACGGCGGATCTCCGCGCAGAAAGTCATCGAACGCCTGCGCAAGGAAATGCCCAAGGTCCCCGGCGCTCAATTGATGCTGATGGCTGACCAGGACCTGCAGTTTGGGGGCGGTCGCGAGCAGACCACCTCGCAGTATTCCTACATCCTGCAGAGCGGTGACCTGGCGTCCCTGCGCGCGTGGTATCCCAAGGTTGCGGCCAGCTTCAGGGCCTTGCCGGAACTGACCGCCATTGATGCCCGTGACGGTAGTGGGGCCCAGCAGGTAACGCTGGTAGTAGACCGCGACCAGGCCAAGCGCCTGGGCATCGACATGGACACGGTCACTACGGTGCTGAATAACGCCTACAGCCAGCGGCAGATCTCCACCATTTACGACAGCCTCAATCAGTATCAGGTGGTGATGGAGATCAACCCCAAGTACGCCCAGGACCCGAGTACCCTTGAGCAGGTCCAAGTGATCACCGCCGACGGCGCCCGAGTGCCGTTGTCGGCCATCGCCCATTATGAGAACAGCCTGGAGAATGACCGGGTCAGTCATGAAGGCCAGTTTGCCTCCGAAAGTATTTCTTTCGACATGGCCGAGGGCGTGACGGTTGAGCAGGGCTCCGCTGCCATTGAGCGGGCAATTGCCAAGCTGGGGATGCCCGAGGACGTCATCGCGAAAATGGCCGGCACCGCCGATGCGTTTGCCGCTAGCCAGAAGAGCCAGCCGTTCATGATCCTGGGGGCGTTGTTGGCGGTTTACCTGGTGTTGGGTGTGCTGTATGAAAGCTACATCCATCCGCTGACCATCCTGTCCACCTTGCCGTCGGCCGGGGTCGGCGCGCTGTTGTCGATCTATGCGCTGGGCGGGGAGTTCAGCCTGATCTCCCTCTTGGGGCTGTTCTTGCTGATTGGCGTGGTGAAGAAGAACGCGATCCTGATGATCGACCTGGCGCTGCAACTGGAACGCGCAGGCCAGACGCCGCTGGCGTCGATCCGCAGTGCTTGCCTGCTGCGTTTGCGGCCGATTCTGATGACCACGCTGGCGGCGATTCTTGGCGCCTTGCCGTTATTGCTTGGCGCCGCCGAGGGTTCGGAAATGCGCCAGCCGCTGGGCCTGACCATCATTGGCGGGCTGGTGTTCAGCCAGGTCCTGACCCTTTACACCACCCCGGTGGTTTACCTTTATCTCGATAATCTGCGCCATCGCTTCAACCGCTGGCGCGGCGTGCGCACTGATGCTGCCCTGGAAACTCCGCTATGACCGACCGTTCGCTTTTCAATCTTGTCGCACCGCTGGCGACCGCCCGTGGCTCGCGGGTGCTGAGCCTGGCACTGTGCGTGGCGATGCTCAGCGCCTGCGCCGTCGGCCCGGATTACCAGCGCCCGCCGGCCGCCTCACAGGTGCAGTACAAGCAAGCCCAGGGCTGGCGCCAGGCCAGTCCCAGCGACGCGTTGGCTCGTGGCGCCTGGTGGGAGCTGTACGGTGACGCGCTGCTCAATGGCCTGGTGGAAAAGCTCAATACGTCCAACCAGACCGTGGCTCAGTCCGAAGCCCAGTACCGTCAGGCCCAGGCCCTGGCTCGCAGTGCCCGGGGGGCGTTTTACCCGACGGTGGACCTGACCGTCGGCAAGAGCCGCTCCAGCCAGGGCACCGGCAGCAGCAGTTCGAGCCTGAGTAGTTCGACCAGTGGCATCCGCAATACCTACAGCGCCGAGGCCGGTGTCAGTTGGGAAGCGGACATCTGGGGCAAACTGCGCCGCACCCTGGAGTCCGATGAAGCCAGCGCGCAAGCGAGTTTCGCCGACCTGGCCGCGATGCGCCTGAGCCAACAATCGGAGCTGGTACAGAACTACCTGCAGTTGCGGGTGATCGATGAGGAGAAACGCCTGCTGCAAAGTACCCTCGACAACTACCAGCGCTCGTTGAAGATGACCGAAAACCAGTACCGCGCCGGCGTGTCCGGCAAGGATGCGGTGGCCCAGGCCCAGACCCAGCTCAAGACCACCCAGGGCGACCTGATCGACCTGATCTGGCAACGGGCCCAATACGAGAACGCCGTCGCGGTGCTGATCGGTCTGCCACCCGCCGAATTCAACCTGGCAGAAACCCAGGACATCCCATTGCTGCCGACAATCCCGGTGGCGCTGCCTTCGCAGCTGCTTGAACGCCGGCCGGACATCGCTTCGGCAGAACGTTCCGTGATGGCCGCCAACGCCAACATCGGCGTGGCCAAGGCCGCCTACTATCCGGACCTGACCCTGAGCCTCAGTGGCGGCTACAGCAGCAGTACCTACGACAAGTGGGTGAGCGCGCCGAACCGCTATTGGTCGGTGGGGCCGCAACTGTCGATGACGCTATTGGATGGTGGCCAGCGTTCGGCGGAAGTCGACCGCACCGTCGCGGTCTACGACGAGACTGTCGCCACCTATCGCCAGACCGTGCTCGACGGTTTTCGCGAAGTGGAAAACTACATGATCCAGCTCAAGGTGCTCGAAGACGAAACCCGTGTGCGTCAGGAAGCCCTTGATGCCGCACGCGAGTCCTTGCGCCTGACGCAGAACCAGTACAAGGCCGGCCTGATCGCCTACCTCGACGTGGTAACCGTCCAGGCCACCGCCCTGAGCAACGAACGCAGCGTCCTGAGCCTGCAGCAGAGCCGATTGATCGCCAGCGTGCAATTGATCGCCGCGCTGGGCGGTGGTTGGGATGGGCAGTTGCCGGCGAGTGAGTAATTGATCGTTCTCACTCCGCGTGGGAATGATCAGGTAAGGCTGGGGTGCCCTTGACCGGCAGTCAGGTCCCGCTTTTGGCCGATGCACTGTCTACGACCTGCCGCGATGGCTTGTTATAGTTCAGGCCTCTTTTCAGCCGGTAAAGGATCACTGCCATGTCGCAATACCAAGCGTTCAATGTCGAACTTGCAGACAACATCGCCCATGTGCAGATCAATCGCCCGGAAAAGATCAATTCGATGAACGCTGCGTTCTGGAGCGAGATCGTCGAGATCTTCCAGTGGATCGACGACACCGACGAAGTGCGGGTGGTGGTCCTGAGCGGTGCCGGCAAGCACTTTTCCTCGGGTATCGACCTGATGATGCTGGCGGGCGTGGCCAACGAGCTGGGCAAGGACGTGGGGCGCAATGCACGCCTGCTGCGGCGCAAGATCCTGCAACTGCAAGCCTCGTTCAACGCCGTGGACAACTGCCGAAAACCGGTGCTTGCAGCGATCCAGGGCTACTGCCTGGGCGGTGCCATCGACCTGATCGCAGCCTGCGACATGCGCTACGCGGCGCAGGACGCGCAGTTTTCCATCAAGGAAATCGATATAGGCATGGCGGCCGACGTGGGGACGCTGCAACGCTTGCCCCGGATCATCGGGGACGGCATGCTGCGTGAACTCGCTTATACGGGGCGCACTTTTGGTGCCGATGAAGCGCGCAGCATCGGCCTGGTCAATCGTGTCTACAGTGATAGCACCAGCCTGCTTGACGGTGTCATGGGCATTGCCCGGGAAATCGCTGCCAAGTCGCCGATCGCGGTGACCGGTACCAAGGAAATGATCAGCTACATGCGCGATCACCGCATTGACGACGGACTGGAATACGTCGCTACCTGGAACGCCGCCATGCTGCAATCGACCGACCTGCGCGTGGCCATGGCCGCCCATATGAGCAAACAGAAACCCGAATTTCTGGATTGATTGATCATGATTTCACGTTGGACCACCGCAGTACTCGATATCGACCTTCCGGGCGGCTGGGCCGTGGCCCGTAGCCCGGAAGGTTTTCTGTTCGATGACAACGGCGCGCTGTTTCCCCGCGAATGGCTCAAGCGCCAGGACGTGCCGATCCTCGCCGAACACGGCATCGGCCATCTGGATGGCGAACCGGTCTACCTGCTGGAACTGCACAGTTCACTGGACATTCCCGGCTGCAATTGGAAAGGCCTGCGGGCCTTCATGCTCGAAGATGACCACGCGCTGTACAAAGTCCTGGGGTATGCCGCGCAGATCGGCACCTGGGCTCGGGAGCATCGCTTCTGTGGCGGTTGCGGCAAGCGCATGGGCCAGATCCCGCGAGAGCGGGCCATGTATTGCGATGCATGTGATTTGCGGCATTACCCGCGGATTTCACCGAGCATGATCGTGTTGATCACCCGCGGCGATGAAGTCCTGTTGGCCCGTTCGCCTCGTTTCGTCACCGGCATCTACAGCACCCTGGCCGGGTTTGCCGAGCCAGGCGAGTCGGCTGAGGATTGCCTGATTCGCGAGGTGCGCGAAGAAGTCAGCATCGAGGTGAAGAACATTCAGTACATGGGCAGCCAGTGCTGGCCGTTTCCCCATTCGATGATGCTGGGCTTTCACGCTGAATACGCCAGCGGCGAAATCGTGCCACAGGAAGATGAAATCGAGGACGCCCAGTGGTTCAACGTCCACAACCTGCCGCCGCTGCCGGCCTCGCGGTCCATCGCCCGTTACCTGATCGACCTCTACGTGGCGCGGCGTCTAGGCCACGCTGAACCAGTGCTGCCAGGCTAGGCGCACGGTCAAACCCAACACTACGGTGATGAACACCGGTCGGATGAACTTCGCGCCGCCGCTGATGGCGGTGCGAGCACCGAAGAACGCCCCCACCATGACCGACAGGCCCATGCTCAGGCCGATAATCCAATCCACCTGTCCCGAGAAGATGAACACCGACAGCGCTGCAATGTTGCTGACGAAGTTCATGCTGCGGGCCACGCCGCTGGCCTTGACCAGGTCGATGGGGTAGAGCAGCAGGCTGCTGACGGTCCAGAACGCGCCCGTGCCAGGGCCGGCCACGCCGTCGTAGAAACCCAGGCTGAAGCCTTGGGACGATTGCCACTTCTTCTTGATCGGTGCGTCGCTGTCCAACGGCGCTTTGGGCGTGCCGCCGAACAACAGGTATAGGCCACAGGCGAAGACGATCACCGGCAGCATCTTGTTCAGCCATTCGGCGGGCAGGTAATGGGCGACAATGGCGCCGGTCAAGGCACCGACCAACGTGCCGACGAGGGCATGGGTCCACTGCCGGGGATGGAACAGCTTGCGCTTGTAGAAGGTGAAACTGGCCGTGGCCGAGCCGAAGGTCGAGCTGAGCTTGTTGGTGCCAAGGACCAGGTGGGGTGGCAGGCCGGCGGTCAGCAGGGCAGGCGTGGTCAACAGACCACCGCCACCGGCAATGGCATCGATGAAACCGGCAACGAACGCAACAACGGCAAGGATAGCGAGGGTAGTGAGGTCAACGCTGAGTTCAAAAGGCATGTAATGGGCTTATTCGGCAGGTCGCAGAAGGGCTGCGGGGAAGGCCGGTATGTTACTCATAATGGCGCTGGGCTGCGAC
The DNA here is from genome assembly GCF_059695895.1 of Pseudomonas sp. LBUM1664. Classification (NCBI taxonomy): domain Bacteria; kingdom Pseudomonadati; phylum Pseudomonadota; class Gammaproteobacteria; order Pseudomonadales; family Pseudomonadaceae; genus Pseudomonas; species Pseudomonas sp. LBUM1664. The sequence goes on from NZ_CP166791.1 coordinate 2,922,924, forward strand.
AGTCGGTGAGTACACAGCAAACCCCGTGGCGAGCACCGGGACTAAACCACATCATCCACAATGATATGCCGTTCGTCCCTCGAACAGCGCTCGATCCGGGCCTGGACCCGATAAACCTCACGCAGCATCTGTTCGGTGATCACGTCGTCGCTTGGGCCGCTGCCTTGCAGGGTGCCCTGAGCAACGACCAGCACTTGATCAGCAAAGCGCAAAGCCTGGTTCAGGTCGTGGATGGCGATGAATACGATGATTCCATGCTGACGGGCGAGGGCGCGCATGAAGTTCAGGACCTGAACCTGACGGTGCATGTCCAGGGCGCTGGTGGGTTCATCCATCAGCAGCACTTCGGGCTCGCGCACCAGTGTTTGCGCGATGGACACTAGTTGCTGCTGCCCGCCACTCAATTCACCTAGGTTGCGAAACGACAGATCGCTGATGCCCAGGGATTCGAGGATGCGGTCCACCACCTCCAGTTCGTTCGCTTGCACTGCCCAGCCGGGAGCTTGTTGCTTGCGCGCCAGCAGCACCGATTCGTAGACCGTCAGCCGCGCGCTGGCGTTAAGGTTCTGCGGCATGTAGCAAATACCGCCCGGGCCCTTGCGCGAGCCTTCCAGCCGTACGTGGCCGGGGCCGTCGATCAGCCCGGCGATGCGTTTGAATAGCGTGGATTTACCGGCCGCGTTGGGGCCAATCACCGCGATCACCTCACCCCCGGAGAACACCGGGGTATTGATTCCGTCGAGGACCGATCGGCCACCATAACGGGCGCCGAGGTTTTTCAGTTCAATCGTTACCATGACTGCTTTTTCCCGCCCAGAATGAGTGAGATGAAAAACGGCACGCCGATCAGCGACGTGACCACCCCGATGGGGAAGATCGCCCCCGGTATCAGGGTTTTGCTCACCACTGAACTGGCCGACAAGATCAGGGCGCCGGTCAGCAGCGACGCGGGCAGGAAAAAGCGCTGGTCCTCGCCGATCAGCATTCGCGCGATGTGCGGCCCCACCAGGCCAATGAAGCCGATGGTGCCGACAAACGCCACGGGAAAGGACGCCAGCAGGCTGACCATGACCAGGGTCTGCAAACGCAACTTGCGCACATTGATGCCGAAGCTCGCGGCTTTTTCATCCCCCAACCGCAAGGCGGTCATGGCCCAGGCGCGGCGGGCAAAAATCGGCAAGGTGACGAGGATGACCAGGCATATCACTCCCAGTTTCGGCCAAGTGGCCTTGGTCAGGCTGCCCATGGTCCAGAATACGACCGCGGCCACGGCTTGCTCGGTGGCGAAGAATTGTACCAATGCCAGCAGTGCATTGAAGGTGAACACCAGGGCGATGCCCAGCAGCACGATGGTTTCGCTGGTCATGCCGCGGCGCAGGCTCAATACATGGATCAGCAATGCCGAAAGCATCGCCATCACAAAGGCATTGAGCGGCACCATGTACTGAGCGATCACCGGTATCAGGGCTACGCCGAACGCCAGCCCCAAGGCCGCGCCGAAACTGGCTGCCGCCGAGATGCCCAAGGTGAAGGGGCTCGCCAGCGGGTTGTTGAGGATGGTCTGCATCTGGGCACCCGCCAGGGATAGCGCGGCACCCACCGCCACCGCCATCAGTGCCACCGGCAGGCGAATGTCCCACATCACGACCCGCACCTGGGGCGCAGCACTTTCGGGTGAAAACAGTGCACCCAATACTTCATTCAGGCCATAACTGGCCGGGCCGAGAGCAAGGTCCAACAGCACGCTGAACAGCAGTAACACGCCCAGCCCGATCAGGATCAACCGTTTACGCCAGACCTGCTCGCGGTAAATCGTGCCAAGGGCAACGTTATCGATACGACCGTTCATGGCTGGGCCTGCGTTGGCTTGAGGCTGACGAAGTAACCCGGTTCGTAGGGCACCGGCAGAAAACGTTCATGGAATTCACGAAACGTGGCGTCGGGGTCCAGGTCGGCAAACAGATCCGGGTGGAACCACTTGGCCAGTTGCTGGATGGCAATGAATTGGTAAGGGCTGTTGTAGAACTGATGCCAGATGGCATGAAAACCCTGGGTTTGCTGGGCCTTGATCCCAGCGTATGCGGGGCGTTGAGTGAACCATTGCAATTTGCGGCGGGCCTCGACCAGATCGGCACCGGGCCCGACGCCGACCCAGCGACCACCGGGGGCAAAGGCTTCCCAGTTGGCGCTGGTGACCACCACCTGCTCCGGGTCGGCAACGATCACCTGTTCGGGGTTCAATTGACCGAAGGTGTTGGGGATGATGGTGCTGGCGATGTTGCTACCACCGGCCAGCTCGACAAAACGGCCGAAGTTTTCATTGCCGAAACTCAGGCAGCAGTCGTCGGTGTAGCCCCCAATGCGCTCGATGAAGACCTTGGGTCTGGGCGGTTGGCGGGTCTCGATCACCTCGGTGACGCGACGAATTTGCTGCTTGCCAAAGGCGATGAACGCCTCGGCACGGGCCTCCTCGCCGAACAACTGGCCAAACAGGCGCATGGTCGGTTCGGTGTTCTGCATCGGGTTATTGCGAAAGTCCACGTAAACCACCGGGATGCCGAGCGCGTCGAGTTTCTCGATGTAGCGGGCGTCTTCAGTGGCGTGTTGGGCTTCGATGTTGAGGATAATCACGTCGGGATGCTGGCTGATCGCTTGCTCGATGTCGAAGGTGCCGTCTTCGAAGCCGCCAAACGTCGGGACTTTGGCAATCTCCGGAAATTGCCGCAGATAAGCGCCATAAGTATCCGGGTCCGACTGGATCAGGTCTTTGCGCCAGCCGACGATGCGGCGAATCGGGTTACGAGTGTCCAGGGCGGCCACCAGATAAAGCTGACGGCCCTCACCTAGAATCACTCGGCGCACCGGAAGGCGCACCTGGACCTGGCGGCCCAGCAGGTCGGTGACGGTGGTTTTCTGCTCAGTGTCCGGTGCAGTGTTTGAAGAAGCGAAACCGCTTGGCAACAGTGCACCGAAGCCAAGTAGCAACGCGGTGAGATAAAGACATGATCGACGTTGAAATGCCATCGTTGGAGCCTTGATAAGGCCGGGGCCGACTGCGGTGCACGCGCAGGCAGCCCCGGGGAACTCAGAAGTCGACCGTGGCCGAGAGCAGCAGGGTGCGCGGTGCCCCCTGGGAAAACGCGCCATAGGAGGCGACGCCGGACCAGTACTCGCGGTCGAAGACGTTCTGCACGGTGGCGCGAAAGGTCGTCGGTCGGCCGTCAAGCACAGTGCTGTAGCGTGCGCCCGCATCGAAACGCGTCCATGGATCGAGTTCTCGAGTGTTGGCCTGGTCGATGTACTGACTGCCGGTGTAGATCGCGCCGCCGGTGAGCGTCACACCCTGGACCCACGGGGTGTCCCATTCTGCCCATAGGTTGGCCTGGACTTCAGGCACGCCCACCGGTTTGTTGCCGCGATTGGCTGCGGTGCCGCTTTTGGTCAGTTCGCCGTCCAGCAAGGTGATGCCACCCAGCAGTCGGGTGCCCTCGCGCAGTTCACCGAACATGTTCAGCTCGATGCCACGGTTGCGCTGCTCGCTTTGGACTGAAAACACTCCATTGGCCGTCTCGCCGCTGGGCTTCTTGACCTGGAACAGCGCCAGGGTCGAGGTGAAGGTGCCGTAGTCGACCTTGACCCCTACCTCTTGCTGGCGGGAGATGTAAGGCTTGAAGATCTCGCCGGAGTTGCTCGCGGTAGCGGGTGCGGTGTCACCCTTGGTCAGGCCTTCGATGTAGTTGTAGTAGAACGACACATGTTCCCAGGGTTTGAACACTGCGCCGAACAGCGGGGTGGTTGCGCTATCGTCATACGCGCTGGTGACGGCTCCTGCGGTGCTGTAGTTGTTCGATTCGATATTTTGTTTGCGCAGGCCAAGGGTCACCTGAACACGTTCGTCGAGGATCGAAAGTGTATCGGCCAGGGCCACGCCGGACAGTTCGGTGTCGGAGACTTTCAGCACATCAGGCGAGGCGATGGAGGGTTTGTCGCTCTCCACCGGATGGTAGATATTGGAAAATATCGAAGCGCCGGAGTTAATACCCCGGCGTAGTTCATCACGATAGCGGCTGACTTGCAGCGTGGTGCTGTGGCTGACCGGACCGGTCTCGAAACGGGCCCGGGCACCGGCGTCCACGGTGTAGCGCTCCACTTCGAATTTGTAATAGCCAGGCGTCGAACGGGTATCCCCGGCGCTGTTCTGGATAGTCGGCGTCTGGTCCGACAGCCGTGCCACGTCGGACTTTCCACCGCCTGCGTGGGCAAACACCGTCAGGCTGTCGCTCAGGTCGTACTCGCCACTGAGCAGCGCCGATTTATCCCGGGTCTGCGACCAGGCCCATTCCTGGGTGACGTTACTGCGCCCGTTGGCCGCCGAAGGCACTTCGACGCCGAAATCGATTTGGAACGGTCGGGAAGGGGCGTCCCATTTTTCCTTCTGGCTGATCAGGTCCAGGCTGGTCCTGAATCGGTCGCCCTGGTAGTCCAGGGAAATCGAGCCGATGCCCACATCCCGCGACTGCTTGTCGATCGCCGTGTCGCCGCCCTGGAGGCTGCCGTTGACCCGTACGCCGAAGCGCCTTTCTTCACCGAAGCGGCGACTGATGTCGACGTGCCCGCCGACTTGGGAGTCCATGGCGTAGTTGGCGGTCAGGCGGGTCAGGTCTTCATCCAGCGAGCGTTTGGGCACAATGTTGATTACACCGCCCACACCACTGTTGGGCGACATGCCGTAGAGCAGGGCGGCAGGGCCCTTGATCACTTCGACGCGTTCGGCGTACTCGGTGAACACCCGGTAGTTGGGCGCCACGCCGTACACGCCGTCAAACGCCAACTCACCGAGGTTACCTTCGCCAATCGGGAAGCCGCGAATGAAGAACGAGTCGACAATCCCGCCCGTCTGCCCGGTGGAGCGCACCGAGGAATCACGTTCCAGTACATCGGCGACGGTCACCGCCTGCTGGTCCTTCATCAGGGTCGAGGTGTAGTTGCTGACACTGAACGGCGTGTCCATCAGATCCTTGTTGCCCAGCAGGCCAACACGACCGCCACGGGCCACCTGGCCGCCGCTATAGGCTGGTGGTAAATCGCCAGGGCGGGCTTGGGCGGCCTTGATGGTGGTTTGTTCCAGGGTCAGTTCACCGTCGGCGCCGTGTTTTTGCAGGGTGTAGCTGCCATCGTCGCGAGCCACCAGGCCCAGTCCGCTGCCGGCCAGCAACCGGGTGAACGCTTCGTGCGCAGTGTATTGACCGGACAGGCCAGGGCTGTTCAGCCCCTGGGTTAGAGAGGGTTCGAACGACAACGCGATGCCGGCCTGTACGGCAAACGCCGAGAGGGTTGGCCCCAAGGGGCCGGGCTGGATGTTGTAGGACTGGCTGGCGACGCTGTCCAGCGGCGCGCCCGGTGCGGCCCAACTGCCTGGGCTTAAGGTCGAAAGTGCGACGCTGAGCATTGCACTGCGAATCGCCAGATTCAGCTTGCGATCCGAGCGCAGGAGGCGGGCAACGGGCATGGCGTGATGATCCTGTTCAGAGGGTTTGTTCTCTAGCCAGCCAGGATCGAAAAAAGTATCACCCTCGCACGATTATTTTTTTGGGCTTACGCGGGCGCCAACATGACCCAGTAATCACCCAAGCGGGAAGTGACGCTGATGGGGTAGGTCTGTGCCAGCATGTTCAGGGTTCGTCGGGTGTCGTTGATGGGAAAGGCGCCGGAAATCCGCAGGTTGGCGATGGCCGGATCGCAACGCAGGACGCCATTGCGATAGCGAGCCAGTTCACTGACGAAATCGGCCAGGCGCATGTTATCGGCCATCATCATGCCCTGGGTCCAGGCCAGTACCGAGTTGTCGACAGGTGTCAGCCCGTCAATGGCCGAAGCCGTAAAGCCGCTACTCTGGCCAGCCTCGACCACTTTTTCACCGAAGCCCTTCAGTTGAATACGCACCGCGCCCTCCAGCACGGCGAGGCGGGTGTGTCCGGCTTCTTCGCGAACGCTGAAGCGAGTTCCAAGCGCCTGCATCAGGCCTTCGCCGGTTTGCACCATGAACGGTCGGGCGACAGGGGACGGATCTGGTGCGGTCTGGACCAGTATTTCGCCGCGACGCAACAGCAGCAGGCGCTGGCGCTGATCGAAATACACATCGATGGCGGTGTCGGTGTTCAACGTGACGTGGCTGCCGTCGGTCAGTGTCAGGTCGCGGCGCTCGCCTACGGGCGCGCGGTAGTCGGCGGTCCATTGCTGCCAGTCGTTGAGCTTCCAACTGCCCCAGGCTAGCGGTGTCAGCGCAAGCAGAACCGCCAGTTTGCCCATGGCGGCGCGGCGGTCGGGGTTACTGGGGCGGTCCAGCGACGGCATTGCCAGGGCGGGTGGCAAGCCTTGCAATTTACTCAGCAACAACTCGGCCCGCGCCCAGGCTTGGCGGTGCGCCGGGCTGCTGACGCGCCAGCGCTCCCATTGCTGGTGTTCGGCGTCATTGACGCTACCTTCGCTCAGGCGCATCAGCCAGTCGGCCGCTTCGTTGAGGATGTCAGGGTCGAGGGTGTGACTATCACGAGAGGGCATTCAGTCCACCAGCATCAGGCAGTGCAGGAAGGCCTGCTTCATGTACCGCTTGACCGTAATCAGCGAGACCCCGAGTTGCTTGGCGATGTCGTCGTATTTCAAACCGTTGATTTGCGACAGCAGAAAGGCCCGTTTGACCAGTGTGGGCAGAGTGTCGAGCATCGCGTCGATTTCGTGCAGGGTCTCGAGCACTAGCAAGCGCCGTTCCGGCGAGGGCACCTCAGGTTCCGGTAGCAACGCCAGCGCCTGGAGATAGGCGCGTTCCAGCGCTTTGCGCTGAAACCAGTTGACCAGGATGCCGCCGGCCACACAGCTGAGGTATGCCCGCGGCTCTTCGATAACCGCAACCTTCGAGGCGAGAATGCGCATGAAGGTGTCATGAGCGAGGTCAGCGGCGTCCAGCGCGTTGCCCAGTTTTCGATAGAGCCGGGCGTACAACCAGCCATGGTGTCCGCTATAGAGGTCTGCGACGGTGCGCAGATGACAATCATTGGTCGCTGACCCTGGAACGCTCATGGCTGTTTGTATTTTTTTGAGAGTGAGAAGTATTCCCAATAGTAGTGGAGGCGCTCGTCAGCACGCAAGGTCGATCTTGGGCGCAATGATCAATTGTGATGAGCGAAAGCGTCCTCGCAACGTTATTCGCTTACCCGATCCGGCATTGCAACCGGTCTGTAACGCAGCATGATCAATGGCACCAGCACCGCACCATAGGCGACGCTGACGTAAAGGTACGTGTATTGAAGGCCGTAAACCTGGCTGAGCAGGGCCCCCAGGGAAATGCCGACGATGGACGCCGCTTGCGAAACGCCTTGTGCCAGCCCCAACATCTGGCCCTGATGTGTGTTGTCGGTGCTTTTGGAAATCAGCGCGGTCAGCACCGGGGTGGTTGCACCCAAGAGCAAGCCCCAGACGAAATAGACCAGGGCGAAGACCAGCGGCTGGCGCGTCAGGCCGGCCAAGGCGGTCAGGGCAATGCAACCGATCACGATGCCGGTGATGGCGTGCAGCGTTTGCGTCGGGTTGCGCTGTTCGAAATAGCGTGACCAGAACGTGGCGCAAACGATGAATCCCAGGGCCAGCAGGCCGTAGCAAAGCCCAACCATGGCGTTGCTGACCTCGAAGGTTGAGCTCACATACAGTGAAAACGAAGTCTGCGGCAGCATTCGCGCCAACAGCAAAAGCCCCATGATGCACAGTAACGATAAAATCGCCGGGTTATGCAGCCCGGGGCGCAATGGTTCGGACGGGAGGCTGGCTGCCGTCTTCCTGAGGGGCGCCACGTCGGGCAGCGTCAGGGCCGCCACCACGGTACACAAGGCGCACAAGCCTGAGGCCACGATGTTGATCCAGAAAAACGTTGCATGATCCAGGATCAGCCCGCCCACCACTGCCCCCAGCAACGAGCCGACGTTGGTGGAAATCTGCAGGATGGCAAACAGCCTGGCCCGCCGCGACGGGACCTCGATGCTCACGCCATAGGCCTGAGCGGGAGCGATATAGCCGGCGAATGCGCCTTGCAGGAAACGCAGGACCAGGATCACCCAGATATCGCTGCACAGCGCCAGCCCGAGCTGGGTCAGTGACAACCCGGCCAGCGCCCGTATCATCATCAGTTTGTGGCCGTAGCGATCACCGATACGGCCCCAGAAAGCACTGGTCAGGATGATGCCCAGCATCGGTCCGACATACACCGCCGTGCTGGCGAAGCTGAACACGGCGTCGTTGTCGGTCAACTGGCGTAGATGAACGGGCCAGAACGGCCCGCTCATTTCCATCGCGCCCATGGAAACCAGCTGGATCGCAAACAACAGGTAGATCAACAAGCGGACGCTTGAACCCTGGGGGGCACCGGCACGGGGCATGGACAGACTCGCAGAGGCGGTTAAGGCTGTGTCTTATGCGACAGTGCTTGGGCTTGAGCAAGAGAAAATTCACTTCCATCACATTGACGTCAGGGATCAATGCGTCTTCATTCGCGCTGAACCATCGACCTCGCAAACGCAGAGGGGAGCCTGACCGCCAGCGGATTTTTTTTTGAAATCAAGGGGTTGTCAGCCTAGGCAAATGAGTACATAATTGCGCCCATCGAACGCACTGGGACGTAAAAAATCTCAATGTTTTCAAGGGGATAGCGCTTCATAAGTGTCTTGTTTCCCTGTCAGGTTTGTACGCGGTTGATGTGGCGACATTGCATCAAACGTCTTGAGGCCGAATAGCAAAATGGTTATGCAGTGGATTGCAAATCCACCTACGCCGGTTCGATTCCGACTTCGGCCTCCACTTTAAAACAGCTCCGTAGATCTATGATTTACGGAGCTTTTTTATTTGCGAAGCAATGAAAGCTTTTGTCTTGAAAAGGACACCAGCGACCTTGCTTCGCTGGGGAGGGATGTATATATTCCCCCTCTTGCTGCACAGCCTCGATACCGACAGATCCGATATTTGCCGGGGCCATGAGGCTTGACCGCGCTACCGCCCGAATGGCGAAACTGGTAGACGCATGGGACTTAAAATCCCCCGCTCGTAAGGGCGTGCCGGTTCGATTCCGGCTTCGGGCACCATCTAAAATCAGGGGTTTGCGAGCGAAAGCTTATGCAAATCCTTGTTCGTTTCTGGTCCGCAATTATAACGATGGTCCGCAATTCACTTCGTTGGCATGACCTTCTTGCCCTTTCGATTTCGGATGTATTGCTCGGTCATCACCACGGTGGTATGCCCAAGTTGATCCTTGGCTTGCATGATGTCGCCGCTAGATTCCGCCTTGTCGGTGCCCGCTTTTGCTCTCAAATCTCGCATAAAGCTTTCTCGCGATTTGCGCGGACCGGCGCAGATTTTCGCCAGGTTAAACTGGCGAACGTGCAGCGGCTGGATCGTTTCCAGTGGTGCCGGAGGTCGTCGAAGAACGCCATCAGGTTTTCAACTCGCGACATTGTCTTTCTGGGTGGTTTCCGCTTTGGTGGGCACCACATCCACCATGTACTTCTCTGCCACATAGCGGAATGTAATGACCTTGGCAACCAGGTCAACGGCCGTGCGGTCTCGCTCAAGCTTTGCGTATTCCATGATCGCTAGACCGTAATCGCTTCCAAGGGCGATCTCTTTTCGGTCTTTGCCGCCCGTGTCTAATAGTAAATCCGACCGCTGGCCTTCTTGCGCTCGCGCAGACGGGCTATCGAACCTGGTTTGCTTGGTCTTCTTCCCATTTCAACTGGCCTTTCTTGGCGTCCAGACTGGTTTTTCAGTTTCAAGTGCACCAACTGCGGTAACGGCCAGAGTCTTCACTGCTGGCCAGCCATTACGTTTGATGGAGTGTCTGATTCCGTTTTTCTTCAGGTTCAGGATCTGTCCTGTCTTGGTTCGCGCGCCGGTCAGCTCGCAAACGTCTTCGTGCGATAACAATTGAATGTTCATGAGCTATCCAAGCCGCGCGTGGCGGGAGAAGGTGGTGAATCAGTTAGTCGGCGTCGCAGCGAAGTCCTGGCCGAGTTTCCATGCGATGTAGCAGCGAGTGAGTGACGTGGGCACGTCACCCGAAAATCCCACATGTCCGAAGCCATTGGCCTCGAGCTGCGCGCCGTGCGCAAATAGGGTCAAAATTCCGGCCTCTGCCATCTCATTAATGAGGATGGCTGCGTCACCCAGGTTCGAGTCAAGCCGGAAGGGAATACCTGTCCTTGCCGCTATAGCGGCTGATTTTTAAAAAATGTTCCCTGTCTATTTCTGAGTTGAGGTTTTGTTTCTTGATATTGACAAGTTTTCTCTCGTGGACTTTAATTTTTTGTTGCTGGAGGAGTGCTCGTATATCAGGAGGAGATTATGTATGCAGTTACAGTATTCGGATGAAATGCTGCAGGTGATTACCGGGGTTGAAGTTCCTGGTGGATCTTTTTCTCAGAAGTTTAATGATGTAATACTGTTCACAATGGTTACGGAAGATGCGCACCTTGTTCAGTTTAAAGCCAGGACGTTAAAGTGGTTGAGTGGTCCGTCTCAAGGTAAATATGATGATAGTATTGGGGGGTATTCTTATGCTCCTGACGAGTTGAACTGGAGTTTGGATGTAGTTGAGGGGCAAACGAAGGATCCCTATTATGATACTGGTGGATATTGTAATAGGGTGAATGGGCGTACGGTTATTGTTGATCAACCTGGTGTCGATTGGGTCACAAACTTTGACCCTTCAGATGGCATGGCTCACCCAGCAAAAGATAAGTTTCGTGGTGTAAGTATTATTATAATAAATAATCGGGCCTCTCATATGGTTGAATGGTCTCGCACTGGTATTAATGGGGCTAATTATTACAAGGTTAGGGTGAGTCGTATAAAATATTTTCCGATTATATGGAAGGTTAAGTTGATTGAGGAGGGGTTTGCTGTGCCGGATGTTCCTTAGAGTGCTTAATGCGGGATATGTTATTTCCACACTCAATAATTTCGCGCCAAAATACACTTGCCCAATGGGACGCAGCCTTGGTCAATCTGAACTGGGCTGACTTCTCCGAAGCCTTTGGTCCGGAAGTGGAAGCCATTGCGCGAAAGGCTGGACAGTCCGGTCATGAGCCCGCTGAGGTAGATGCGCTTCATGCCGCGACCTGCTGCTATTGCTGCCGCAGTGCCTGTTGAACTGCTTCGACAACCCGGCGCAGATACGTGAATTTGTGGTTCTCTTCGACAGGCTTCCCGTCGAGCGGGTAATGCCATTCCTCGCCGAACAGCTCAGTGAGCAACCTGCTTTGATGCCAGCATTCGTTTGAGTTCTCGATGCTGCGTAACTGATTCACCTTCGCCGACATTGCGTTCAAGCGTTCTACAAATTCCATTTTCTAGCTCCGTTGCACGTTCACCCGATCGGGCCCGTAGAGGCGTAACGCTACTACTTGTTAGGTCTGCTCGAATACTGGCCTTTCGTCCATGCTGGATGGCCTGGCCAGGTCGGTGTGCTAGCATCGCGATTTTTGCAGTGAGGGATCACATGACGACGTTCAATCATCAGGACGGCCAGCACATTGAGATAGACCACGCGAGCCTCTACTATGAACAGCAAGGGAACAAGGAAGGCCCTGTCTTGGTATTCCTCCACGGAGGTTTTGGTGACATCGAGACTTTTAATTCCATCACGCCCCGTTTGGGCCGGAACTACAGGTTGATCGGCATCGACAGCCGGGGCCAAGGAAAATCCACACTTGGTCCATCACGACTGACCTATAAGCGCATCCAGCAGGATGTGGAAGCAGTGGTCAGGCACCTGGGGCTTGAGCATTTCAGCATCATCGGCCATAGCGATGGTGGCATAGCTGCACTGCGGATTGCCGCCGCCAACACTCTCCCTATAGACAAGCTGGTAACGATTGGCGCGCACTGGGCATTGAAGGCAGACGACCCAACGCGCGGCATGTATACAGAGGTAACAGCCGAGAGCTGGCGCGAGATGTTCCCGCACAGCTACGATAGTTATCAGGTCATGAATCCCGCACCAGATTTTGAGCGATTGGCAGTGGCGCTGCGGGCTCTCTGGCTCGATTCAGGCGCGGATGGCTACCCGAACGAAGCTGTGCGCAACATCACCGCCGATTTGCTGGTGGTCAGGGGCGACGAAGACATGCTTGTCTCGCGCACGAATGCAGTTGAACTCACTGATCGGGTGCCAAACGCTAGGTTCTTGAATATTCCATTCGCGAATCACTCGCCCCAAGAAGATCGACCGGAATGGCTGACACCTGTTCTAGAGGCATTTCTGACGGATTGATCGGTACATTCATCTTTTAGCGGTAAGCGTCCGCCAAACCAAAAGAGGGAACGACCTGCGGATTGTGATATCGGTTGTAGCGGTGGCGATGCTGGCTGGGTGCTCGTCGCCATCCGACCTGATGTCCTCGGCTCCAGCAGTCACGGTTACATCCACAAAGACTCCGAAAGCATTCGCACTTTGTGTATTCCCTGAGTGGCAGGAGCACAACTCGAATGCCAGCATGGCAGAAACCTCGGCCGGCTACAGGCTTGTTAACGGTTTTGCACAGCAAACTGACGATGTGTTGGATATAAGCCAGACCAAGTCGGGCAGTGTCGCAAAGCTTTACCAGCGTGTTGCATGGTCTCAGCTGAGGCGTGGGGGATTACGAGACTCACTTCAAGAATGCCGATAAACACAGGGCCGCCGCAGTTTCTTTTGCCATGGGCATGACCATGGTCAAGCTCTCGGGATCCCTCGCCAAGAAATTTGGGAGAGAGCACCCGAAGCAGACTCTGGGACGTCTCGTGAGGTGTTCAAGGCGTTGAATTGCACCATTGATGGGTTCGAGACGGAAATTAAACGCCTCGCCTCCTTGGGTATGCGTTTCGCGGTTTTCCGAAATCGCAGAAATGTTGGCGAGGCAGATTTTGACCTCGGCGGCACCCGTGAGATTCGAATCATCCCAGTCGTCGAGGGAAGTAAACGAGGCGGCGTCCTGCAGACCAATGCTCAGCCCCCAGGCTTCAGGCCTAAAGCAAAGCGCATCCCCCGACAACGCACCGTCCTACGCCTTCGGAAGCGCCAAGAACACCACGGCCAGCGGCAACCCCGTGCCGATCTGCATCGGCGACCGCCGGTGGGGAGGGATGATTGTTTCCGCATCCATCTACGCCGAAGACAAAACGTAACTCGACCGCAGCACGCAGACCGCCCAAGAGGCGGTTTTTTTTCGCTTGGAGGAAAGCATGGGCGCAGCACGCAAGATCGACATCCACGGCACCAAGGGCGGCAGCAGCATAGCAAACAGGGGCGCAAGCTGGGTGAGCTGGGTGAGCTGGGGCAGGCCGGCGAATTGCGGGAGCGAGAAGCCGCATTGGCGCAGGAGAAAGCACGGCAAGAGACCCAGCCGGACTACGCCGCAGCCAATCGTCTTCTGCGGGAGCGAACCGGCGGCGATCAGTGCGCTGCTGCTGAAACAGTCATCGATCAGGAGCTGTCCGGGTGCGCTGGCCAGGCGCCGGAAGTGCGCACGGTTTGGGTTGAGGTGCCCGTTCAGGTGCCGTGCAAGACCCAAGATGCTGCGGTGCCGGCCTTTGCCTTGGCGGGCTTAAAGAAGTCCGACTCGCTCGAGGTGAAAGTCCGGGCGTTGCTGGCGGATCGACGGCAGCGGATTGGCTACGAGAAGGAGCTTGTCGCCGCTGTCGCTGCATGCCGGTGATACTGATACGTCTCAATCCCTGTGGGTTCTGACATCAAAGGCTAGAGCCTAGGAATTGTTTCACTTGTCGGTGCAGGGCCACAGATTCCAAGTGCTCGGAATTTATCCCACTTCACCTGCTTCAGTTCAGCTCGAAGCCGTGCGCATTCCTTGATCTCGGCGGTGTCCATCTAGATCAGACCAGAAAATATCTGGTGGGCCTTTTAGCGTGATCAGCTCCAGCGCCTCGTTTTCCAGGACCAGGCAGGAATGCTTGTACATTTGAAAATGTTTAGCAGTTCGGGCGGTGGAAAATCAAGAAGGGATGCTAACTGAGCATTTCATTATATTAGATGGTAATAGATATTTCCCATCTAGTGAGCTCGACGGATAGATTTGTTGGAGGTGAAGGTTCCTCCTTTATTCCATTCGTCACAATGACTGAAGCTCCTGAGGATTTTCTCCATGGTGAGGCTACCCTCTAGGCGGGGCCTACAAATGGCCGAGCGGGGCTTGCCGGTGACACCGCCGTTGAATAGGGAGCTTAAAAAATGGGATTTTATAGTCTCAACTATCAAGACGAACTCATTAAAGTCGAAACAGGTGTTGATATTAATGGTGCTGCACAGGGGAATAGTCAAGCCGATCTGTCGGATGGAATTAAGATAACGATCTTCTCAGAGAACTCACATATGATCCAATTTAAGTCGAAACTAGCAAGATGGCTTGATGGCCCCGGGAAGGGGGGGTTCGATGGTGATATTCCACAGTTCTCAAATAGTTTAAATGCTTTAGAGTGGTATGTTGATGTGTTTGACAAAGACAAGCCTAATCCTTATTACGATGTAAGTGCTGGCTCTGAAGTAGTTGATGGGCATAAAGTGATTTTGGATCAGCCGGATGTCAGCTTTGTCGAAAACTTATACTGGGATAATGAAGCTGATAAGCCGGGAGGTAAATTCCCAATAAAAAATATATTTTGTGCGGCCAGTATAATCATTATAGATAATAGTGTTAGGCGAGTGGTGGCGTGGACCCGTACGGGAGGAGTGGGCGCCCCTTATTATAGAGTTAAGGTTGAAAAAATAAATAGTTTGTCTCAAGCATGGAGGAGTGTATTGCTGTCGCGAGGTTTTAATGTGCCTGCGGTTTCATGAATAAATTGCGTTCTGAAGAATTTGTATTATCTAGACGGCATTCAGCAGGTTCCTAGCTTCCCGGTGTCATCAGGACCGCAAGCGTCATCTTGATGAACTCCTCATTTTTATCAATCGTGTCCAGGGCACCCCGCACGTCGGCCGCGCCGCGCTGTTCGACCCAGTTGGAAAGCTCCATGATGGCTGCTTCCAAGGCCAGCTGGTTTTCGTTGATCTTGAAGAGCAGGGAAGGGAGAAAGTCAGAGTTCGGCATTCGCGATTCCTATGTTTACGAAATCAGCGTAGCAGCTCGAGGGAGGGTTATCAGTCGGCAGGACGCCGGAGATGACGACTTATGCGCAAATTCGTGGATATGCATTATTGGCATAATGTCAAAAGTGGAAATTGGTTGCGAGCGGGCGGACCTGCCATGATTTGAGCCAGATTTCCGGGCCGCAATTACTTCAAAGTATGCGGAAACAACGGGCTGCATGGCATCCTCTTACGGGTGATTGCGGACCAGAAAATTATTACAAGGCGCGGCCTGATTGATTTCCCCTTGGGACTTAAAATCCCCCGCTCGTAAGGGCGTGCCGGTTCGATTCCGGCTTCGGGCACCATACAAAACAAAGGGTTGCATGAGATATCTCATGCAACCCTTTTTGTTTGCTTCCCACGCTCTTTGAGCAACGGCTAAGCCTCACAACCGCCGCCGAAACGCCTCAAGAATCTCTCGCGTTCCTTTTTTTATCTGCAGGTGCGCAATGGCATCCAGCGGGTGCCAGAGGCAATCGCTGATTTCATTCTGTGGCCTGGCTGCACGGGAATCGGTGACCGATGCTTCGAACACGTGGTGTTCGGTATCACCGTCGTTGATCTTCATCAGGTACAGCAGGTTTTCGGTGCCCAGCCCGGTTTCTTCCGAAAGCTCTCTGATTGCGGCGCCAGCATGGGTTTCACCGCGTTCGACGGCACCGCCAGGCAGGGTCCAGCGGCTGTTGGGCTTGCGCACCAACAAAATGTGGCGGTCTTCTTCACAGATGACGGTCGCTCGAATTTTCATGGATTTGCTCAATCAGTGACTGTCATATAGATGAAATATTACTGCAATATTTGAGCCTTGGTCATCGCGGCGTCGAAATATCGACTTTCCGGGGCCCTATCAGTTCGACCACCTCCAGACGGGAAAGACCAAACACATTTGGCCCCCACGTCAAACTTATCTACCAGGCTATCGACCGATCATCGCCTCGAGTGAATCCGATTCGAAAAAACGCATCCATGTTGGGTGGATGGCCGACCCCGACTGTGGGGGAGAGAGGAAAAATGACCAGCGTCGACGACTTCAGAATCAAATCTCACGAGCTTCTGGTGGAGCTTGATGCAGCGACGTCAGAGATGATGAAGCTCATTTGTGCTCGTCAAATGGCGGGGGAGGCCTGGGAAGAGGCGGTCCGTCGTCAGCATGATGCCTATGAGCGGTGGGTCGCTTTTCTAAATGATCGATCCTAGGCACGGCAGCCGATGGCAGATTCTTTGAACGGACCCCATGGGGTTGTGCCTAATCCATAGACCGACAAGAGGATTAGGCCATGTCTGAATTAGCCAGTTATTTCTGGATTGGCGTTGCGGTGCTTTTGCTGCTTGTGGATTTATGGGCGATCGTCAGCGTGTTTCGAAGCGACAAGTCGGCTGGCACCAAGGCTGGCTGGGCTCTGTTGCTGATCATTTTCCCCGTGTTGGGCTTAATCATTTGGGGCGTGGCTGGCCCACGGGGCATCAAAGAAGGCCCGTCGTCGCCGGAACACAGCAAGGGCTAGCGCAAGGAAACGCGAGCTGGTGGCTCACTGGTTTTTCCAGTCGCCGCTCGCGCTCGATGTTAGCGGAACTTGGGCAATGGCCGCTCAGCGGGCTTGAGCGTGGTCAATGCACTCTGGATCGTCGGGGCGTCTTTCTCGATGTCGTTGAGCCGGTCGCGGATACGCAAAGCAGTAGGGTGGCCGCCTTGGTGGTCGACCCAGTCGGCGATTTCCTTGCAGGCGGCCGCCAACCGTTCCTGACGAGATTCAAGTAAGGTGAGCAGGGTGGTGATGGACTCTTTTTCGGACATGTCACACCTCCATTCAGGGTTGATAAAACAGCACAAGGCCCGCCATAGGCGGGTCTTGCTGCTGTTTAAGCGTAGTTGAGTTATTTCTGATCTGTCGAAGAATCCGGCGCCCGGCTAGACAGCCGGTGCGCCGGATAATGTGTTATTTGAGTCAGCCGGACTCCTTGATCCAGGACGGCGCGACGCTCGCTCGCCAGCGCACATCGGTAATGCCGTATTTCTCAGCAAGGGGTTTTGAAACCCGCTTGACCTTTTCTCGCCCGAATTTTGGTATGCGCCCGACCCCCGCGTCGCAACTGGCCCAGTGCCAAGCTTCGGAGTTATTCATCACTTCAGCGCGAATGATGAATGACTTCGGCTCGCCATGGAGCATGTAGTCGATGATGTAAAGCGATGGCCCGCCCATAAATCCTCCCTAATTAGTTCTATACGGATGGATGCAAAGGCATTCGGAAAATTCCATCGAATTTCCAGACGGTCAAAATAAGACCGGGCAGCCGTGAGGCCAGCTCAACAGCGGGCGTTATAAATGGGCAGTGCTCGCTGCCAGGAACCAAACCCGGTTAACCTTCTCCAAGGTGAGCTTCAACACCATGGGCCAGGGATCAAAGGCGAGCCAGTGCAGTATTACATAAAGGCAAAACATGAAAATCATCGCCAGGGTACTGACCATAGTACTCCTTGTTGTCGGTCTGTCGGGATGCATCAGCCCACCCATTGAACTGACCCCGCAGACCGAGCAAAACCTGCGCGCGCAACCCCCCATCCGTTTCCTGCTGACGTTCGATGACGGCCCCAGCGCATCGAGTTTTTGGAACCCGAGCCTGGACGTTCTGGACGCCCTCGTACATAACCCGGTCCAGCCCGGGATCAAGGCGGTTTTTTTTGTGCAGACCCGTGCGCCGCGCGCCGGTGGCAGTGATATCGGGCGCTCGGTGATGCGACGCGAGCAGCAGGAAGGGCACATCCTGGGCTTTCATACGGCGACTCATTGGCACACCAATCACCGGTTCCTGAAGCCTGATGAGCTGGAGCAGTCACTCGTTAATGGTGATGCCGATATCGCTGCCATCACCGGTGCAACGCCCACCCTGGTGAGGCCTCCGTTCTGGAGCTATGACCGGCGCACCTTCGCCGCCTACCAGCGTCATGGCTTGCACGTATTGCTGACCGATCTGAGCGCTAATGACGGCAAGATCTGGGGCATTACCGTCAGCCCGCGACGACGAATCAACCTGACACGCCAGCTCTCCGAAGTGCGCGAGCGCATCGCTGCTGGGCAGTTGCCTGCGGTTGATGGGGTGATTCCAGTAGTGGTCACGTTTCATGACCTCAATCGCTACACTGCCCGTCACACTCGCGAATACCTGCAGATCCTGCTCGACGCTGCCCGTGCTACAGGGCTGAAAACCGACGCCAAGCCATTCTATGATGACCGCCAGGCACTGGAGCGAGCGGCGATGGCCCGCACGGTCAAGGACACTCATCAGGCTGTGCACTTGCCTGGCTTGTGGGACTGGTTATGGGATTCGGATTCCCACTGAAGGCTTCATGGGTACAACATCAATGATGGGCGGCGACGCTCGGTCGGCACCCGTGCGTAATCTGAGAGTAAGGTAGGCGACGTAACCCTGGTTTCTCTTGGCGGAGGTGGCTATGAGTACTGCGATGCTGACAAAAATGCACATCAACGGTTATGACGTGCTCAGCGTTAACAGCGGCCCATGGAGGGTCTGCACCCAGGCGGACCGGTTGGGTTCCTTTGCTTCCCGGGAGGAAGCGCTGGCCTACGCTGCGGCGCTGCCGGCCAGAAAAAAACCTGGCGGCTCATCCGCAGGCGGCAAATAAAGCCGCCAACGCGTTGAAGTCGCGGGTGTGGTGAGGCGTTTGCGGCACGCACTCTTTCAGGTGCGTGCCAACTCTAGCGGAATCTCCAGCGTGAACAGTGCACCTTGCCCCGGTCCATCGCTGTGGACGTGGAGGCGACCATTCATTTCAACCGCTGCCAATGCACAGCTGTGCAGGCCAAATCCATGGCCATCCTTGCGGGTCGTGAACCCATGATTAAAGATGCGGGCCTGGTTCTCGGGCGCGATGCCTTCGCCTCGATCCTTGACGCTTAAGCACAACGTCGTTTGATCGAGGATCCGAATCCCCAGGATCATTTCCCGCGGATGCCCGGAGACGTGGGACATCGCGAATTTGGCGTTACTGATGAGGTTGATCAGGATCAACAGTAATCGGTGCTTGTCTCCCATGATTTTAGGCGTGTCCTGATAATCCTTGATGACGGTGACATGATGCCGACTCAGCGCGCCCGAGTTCATACGTAATGCGTCTTCGAACAGGTCAGTGACATTGAGCGCTTCGATCAGCCTGGCGGCCCCGGCATAGGTTTGTTGAGTCGTGACGATTTCCTTGATGTGATCGATGCTTTTGGTCAGTTGCGCCAACTCCTCGATAAGCATTGCTTGTTCGGCGGCGATGGATTCGACCAGCTCGGTGAAGTAACGGGGCAATAATTTGCCTTTTTCATCATGGGTGATGAACTGGCCCAGGTCCTCGGCATGTTCATTCATCATTTTTACCGCTTTCCCAAGCCCCAGTGTTTTGCTGGTTTTCAACTTGCGGGTCACGATGTCCGCTGAAATATTCACGCTGTTGAGAACGTTCCCGACGTTGTGCAATACGTTCGTGGCAATTTCGGCCATGCCTGCCATGCGGGCTGCGTCCACCAACTCACGTTCGGCCTCTATCAGCTCGCGGGTGCGCTCTTGCACTCGCTCTTCCAGCCGTTCATTGGACAATTGCAGTTCCTGGTTTATCTGATTGATGAGCGCATAGCTGCGAACCAACCGCACGGCCAGGTAGATCATCAAAAGCGCCATGAAGCTGGCGCACACGGCCAGGTAGATATGGTAATGACGGTCTGTCGCGGCTGTCCGGCGCTGTGTCTCGTTCAACAGCTCATTGATGTTGTCCAACTCCTGGGCTACCGGGATAACACTGATGCGGTCCAGAAGATCATTGACGATCGGCTGCTCCTGGATAACGGCGTTGACGTGCTGTGTCAGCGTGATGAAAGGGGGCTGATACGTTGCAGGCAACTGGTTGATGTATTGCTCCAGTTCACTTAACTGGCTCTGCACTTCCTTGGCTTTGTCTGAGGTGACATACAGTGCGTACTCCAGCGTTGTCAGTGTCAGTTCCAGAACATTGGAGGCCGCCGTCAGGCGCTCTGTAGGACTTTCGATGTTCATCTCTTTGAGCAGTGTTTGAATATCGTCTTCGATAATCGGCAGGGCATCCAGAGCGGTGCGCAGATTGGCGTTGTGTTGCTGGAATTGATCAACAAGCAGGGTCTTGTTCATGATGGCGTCCACATAGCCCTGGCGTCTGGAAGCCCAAAGGGCCGCGAGGGGGCCCGAGTTGTTGAGCTGCTCCAACTGCTCCCATCGACTGCCCGCTTCAGGGGGAGGAGCCAACGACAGGTTGTTATTGACGCCTATCTTTTTTCTCAGGATTTTGACGCTCCAGTTGGCATCGGCTTGTTTGAGTTGACGAATGAAGTCCCGGGATTCGAAGTAAGTCGATGTGTCGTACGTGTAGGACTTGACTAAAAAGAATATCAACGCTGAAAAAACAATAAACGCGACAGCCAATAAGGCAGGCCATTTATACTTTTGGATGAGGGAGGTCACGCTATTCTCCTGTCCGGAATATTAATCGAAGGAGGCGTTGGGTTCGCGGGTAGGGGGAAGCTGTCAGAACGAGAGTCAGCGGAATGAAAATGTATGGATTGTCGCGCCGGTTTGCTTTTGCCTGGGGACACGTTGAGCTCCCTGCTAACGGTGAACTTCGGGATCGTCAGTGACGTGAGTGTAGCGGTAACGAGGTGGTTCGATATTTCCTGGGCGGGAGCGGGCCTGGACGGTGCTCGGGCGCAGCAGGCGCGGCCAGAGCAGGCCGCGCCGGTGGGGTTACTTGATGTCGATGAAGGGCAGGGCGCCATTGGGCAGTACGGTGGTGGGTAATACACCATTCCAGCGTTCGGCCTTGGTCAGTTCCACCAGATTCTGGTTGCTGGCCAGGGCCTGGGCCCGAGCCTTGATCGCCTCGGCTTCGGCCTTGCCGCGCAATTCGGTGGCCAATGCGTCTGCTTTGGCCTGCGCCACTTGTGAGTCGGCTTCCGCCTGGGCCTGAGTCACACGAATCTGGGCTTGAACCTGCTCAGTGGCAAGTTGTTGCTCGCGGGTTTTAACCTGAACTTCCGCCGCCATGCGCGCTTCGATGGCTTTTTCATAGGCGTCGCTGAAGTCGATGTTTTCGACCTGAACGCTGTCGATGATCACAGGCCCGGTAATGGTGGACTTGATGGCGGTCGAAATATCGTTGACCAGCTGAACGCGGTTCTGCACGGCGGCCACGGCGTTGAACTTGCCGAACACGTTTTCTACCTGTGTCGGCACCTGGCGGCTGATCATCCTGTCCCGAATGCCTTCAAGGTCCTTGAATTGGGTGTAGACCTTCGCAACATCGGAGGGCGCGATGTGCCAGGACACGGAGACTTTGAGCTGGGCGGACTGTTGATCCTTGCTGTACGCCTGGAGGTCTTCATAGGACGTGACCTGGCTCTGGGTGCTGATCAAGCGTACCGACTCAATAAATGGCGTCTTGAATGACAACCCCGGTTCCACCACCCCGACCAGTGCGCCGTTGCGCAGCAGCACACCGCGCTCGGTTTCGTCGACCGTGTACCAACTGCCAAAGAACACGCATAACAGGACAATGCCCAGGATTGCCGCAACGATGGAGCCGATGGTTTTGCTGGTCACTTTTCTTTCCTTGATTGGGTGATTGAAATTGCAGCGCATCGTAAATACAAGCGCGTCGCGCGCTGAAACCGGAAGCTGGTTTTCCGAACGACGGATACGAAAAAGCCCTGAATAATCAGGGCTTTGTCGTATAAAGATGGCGGAGGCGATGGGATTCGAACTCATGGACCTGTTACAGTCGACGGTTTTCAAGACCGTTGCCTTAAACCACTCGGCCACACCTCCGTATTGCGTTGCGGGCGCCATAATACCCGAATGAAACACACTGTCAAACTCTCTACGTAGCTTGTTACAGAGCGTCTGTTATGATCCTTACCACTGAATGTTTCAAAACCGGAGGAGTGTCGCCATGCGCGAACAGGATTACGCAGTGAACAACAGCGTGCAGGCTGAGCAGCTAGAGGTTAGCCGCGTCCTGCGCAATACATATGGCCTGCTGGCACTCACGCTTGCTTTCAGCGGTGTGATGGCCTACGTCGCACAACAGATGCGTGTCGGTTACCCGAATGTGTTCGTTGTGCTGATCGGTTTCTACGGCCTTTTCTTCCTCACCAACAAGCTTCGTGATTCGGCCTGGGGCCTGGTCTCGGCGTTTGCGCTGACCGGTTTCATGGGCTTCTTGCTCGGCCCGATCCTCAACCGTTACCTGCAGATGCAGGGCGGCGCCGAAGTGGTCAGCTCGGCCTTTGCCATGACCGCGCTGGTGTTCGGTGGCCTGTCGGCTTATGTGCTGATCTCCCGCAAGGACATGAGCTTCCTCGGCGGCTTCATTACCGCTGGTTTCTTCGTGTTGATGGGCGCAGTGCTGGCCAGCTTCTTCTTCCAGATCAGCGGCCTGCAACTGGCGATCAGCGCCGGTTTCGTGCTGTTCTCGTCGGTCTGCATCCTGTACCAGACCAGCGCCATCATCCACGGCGGCGAGCGCAACTACATCATGGCGACCATCAGCCTGTATGTATCGATCTACAACCTGTTCGTCAGCCTGCTGCAGCTGTTCGGCCTGATGGGCCGCGACGACTGATAGCATCGTTGCAACGAAAAGCCCGCTTCTGCGGGCTTTTTTTCGTCCACGATTTGGTGTTATGGCCAATGGCCGGCAAAAATACTGAAACCTGATGGCGGCTTTGAATAAATGATCTACACCTATGGCAAGGGATTGCATTGCCAGGGGCGGCATGAAGTGGACCGATCATTGACTGGGCGAAACCTCGCCACAACTCCCCGATACCGTTCGCATTCGGCTACCCAGCCTGGTTTGGCCGCGCCCGACTTTTGGGCCGAAGGAGGTGCGTTACATCACTGAGTGTGGACCGTGAGCGGGCTTGGGCATCGTGCCGCAGCCTGATAACAGAAGGAGGCCCTGCGCATCGGTCAGGATTCCGATGGGACGGCAGGCGTCTCCCTATAAGGAGATATAGATGAACCATCCCCAAGGAAAAATCGCCGCATGTCTAGCCTTGGCAGGCGCGTTGTCCATGGCTAGCACCCACGCCGGAACCTTCCCGGATTACGGCTTCGCTCCGCCAAAGAGTTCGTATCCCTCACCCTTTTTCCGGCTCAGTCAAAACTATCCCACCGTGGCGCCGGGCCCTTCTTCGGTACCGTCGTTCTTCAAGCAACTACCCACGAAATTCGACAACAACTTTGAAACCTGGCGTCCCTATATGAACGAGGTGAAGAAGTACTGCCTGGAGGGCAATACTGAAATAGCCTGGGATGTTCAGAAAAACAAGATTCGTCAGTGGTACCACATGCCCTGGCAGCATTACGGCACCAGCGGCCGTGAAGGTATTCACGGGCTCACCAAAGAGGCGGCGATTAAGCCCGGGCAGTTGGCAAGTACGCAAACAGGAGATGGCCAGACCTATGCCGTGGGTATTTATAACGATATTGGGGCTTACACCATTGGCCAGGTCTGGAAGGACCCACAGAATCCTGACCCGAGCTATACCTCGCAACCTAAAGGCTTTGCCAACGGTACCGTCGTTTGCAAGGCACTGTTTGCCGATATAGACGTCAGTACGGTGCCGTCTCTGGTCAATCCAGTGCTCTGGACTGCTTACACCGCCAAGACCTTCACTTCAACTGAACGCGTCCTCACCAAAGTCGCGCTGATTCAGATGGACATCGCGGTACGTGATACCCGAGTGAGCGAGACCGGCTGGCTCTTTGGTACCTTTCAGTACAACGGTTCCGTTACCGGTAAATCGAGCTGGGACAATTTGATGCCGGTAGGGATTATGTGGGGGAACGATCCCCAAGAGACCGGTAACGCGTTTACCAACCCGACGCCGACCGAAACCAAAATCAACCCTGCGCTGAAGCAGACCGCAATCAATGCCAATACCAACGAGTTGCCGCCTACCCATCTGGGTTGGAACGGTCGCCTCAACGGTCCCGTGGACAACCCCCAGGCTTCTTGCCTGAGCTGCCATATGACCGCTGAATACCAGCAATTGGCGCTTATGAATCCGACCTTCCAACGCAACCCGCCGCCAGTCGGAGGTGAAGTCTGGATGAAATGGTTCCAGAACATTCCGGCCGGACAACCCTTTACGCCGGGTACCCAAAGCACGGACTACAGCCTGCAATTGTCTGCGGCCCTGGCCAACTTCTATGACTGGAAATGTAACCTCAGCGGCATTTATACGGACGGCAAGAATGCATGCGACAAAGCCCAACCCCTTAAGTTGATGAAAGCGAGCCACGCGCCTGAAGCAGAAGTGCACAAAGTGCAGCGCAGCCCTGAGCTGGAAGACCTGGAGTAAGCCCGCTGTAACCTGGCCTCGGAATGACCTTGCGAGGCCAGGTGGGTTTTCACGCCATCGGCGGCAACCGCCGTTTGACCGGGGTCTTCTTGACGATGGCCGTATTGGTTTCGGCGTGGACATTGAGCTTGTCCAGCAGCGTGTCCAGTTGTTCCATCGAACGCACATGCAGCCGGGCGATGAAGCAGTCGTCGCCGGTCACCTTGTCGCATTCGGTAAATTCAGCGATGGCCTGGATCTGCCGTTCCACCTCCTGCAACTGCCCCGGTAACGGACGGATACGCACAATGGCCTGGAGTTGGTAGCCGAAGCACTTGGGGTCTACCTCAACGGTATAGGCCCTGAGCACACCACGTTCTTCGAGCCGGCGAAGGCGCTCGGCGACGCTGGGGGAGGACAGGCCGCTGAGGTTCGCCAGCGCCTTGAGGGAACGCCGGGAGTCTTCCATCAGGGCACTGATGAGGATCTGGTCGATGTCGTCAGTCATTTTCAGCTCCATTAGGCGAATGCCTGAAGTTGCCTTGATAAAAAAGGTCGAGAGCCAGTTTAGCCTTTTTCAAACCATGGAGAAGCCGCCCTTCGGCTCGGCATACTGTGCCTCACTTGCTGAAGGAGCCCGATTGATGGACAAGACCTTACGCCGCGGTTCGCTCGAAATGACCGCCGCCATGCTGATTTCCGGAACCATAGGTTGGTTCGTGCTGGTCTCGGGCCAGCCGGTGCTGGATGTGGTGTTTTGGCGCTGCGTGTTTGGCGCCGCTACCTTGCTGCTGATTTGCGCCGGTTTTGGCTTCTTGCGCCGGGGCATTCTGACGCGCACGACGTTCCTGTTGGCGGTGTTCAGCGGGGTGGCGATCGTCGGCAACTGGATGTTGTTGTTTGCCTCTTACTCCCGCGCTTCAATTGCCATCGGTACGGCGGTGTATAACGTCCAGCCGTTCATGTTGGTGGGGTTGGCGGCGCTGTTTCTGGGAGAAAAGATCACCGCGCAAAAACTGTTCTGGCTGGCGGTGTCGTTTCTCGGAATGCTGGCAATCGTCAGCGCCCACGGTGAGCAAGGGCAGGGTGGCGGCGACTATAGGGTAGGCATCGCGTTGGCACTGGGTGCGGCGTTGTTGTATGCCATTGCGGCGTTGATCATCAAGCGCCTGACTGGCACGCCGCCACACTTGATCGCGCTGATCCAGGTCAGCACCGGCGTCTTGCTGTTGGCGCCTTGGGCGAACTTCTCGGCGCTGCCGCAACAGCCTGAGGCCTGGGCCAGCCTGCTGACCCTTGGCATGGTCCACACCGGTGTGATGTACGTGTTGTTGTACAGCGCGATCCAACGGCTGCCGACTGCAGTGACCGGCGCACTGTCGTTCATTTATCCGATCGCGGCGATTTTCGTCGACTGGTTCGCTTTCGGCCATCGTCTTGAACCGCTGCAATGGTTGGGTGTGGCCGCGATCCTGCTGGCGGCAGCAGGCATGCAACAGGGCTGGGGCATCAAGGTGCGCCGCCCAGCCCTGCCGTAACGCACCGTTCGGCGCGGCTCAGAAGATGTAATCGGTGGTCAGGAAGTTCGAATCCCGCTCGCGGATGATGTCGCTGATCAACGCCTTGTTGCTCTCCTGGAACTTGGTCGCTACCAGCGTGCGGATCGAAAAAGTGCGCAGCGCATCGTGAACGGACAACGTGCCCTCGGCCGAATTTTTGCGGCCGTTGAACGGGAAGGTGTCCGGGCCACGCTGGCACTGGGCGTTGATGTTGATGCGCCCGACCTGGTTGGCAAAGGTGTCCACCAGTTTGCCGACTTCGGCCGGGTTGGTGCCGAAAATACTGAGCTGCTGGCCGAAGTCGGACTCGAGCACATAATCGACCACGGTATTGAGGTCGCGGTACGGCACGATGGGGACGACCGGGCCGAACTGTTCTTCGTGGTAGACCCGCATCGCGGTGTTCACTGGATACAGCACGGCCGGGTAGAAGAACGAGCTTCGGGATTCGCCACCGTGCACATTCATCACCGCCGCGCCTTTGGCCACCGCATCGGCCACCAGCGAATGCAGATAATCGACCTTGCCCGCCTCGGGCAACGGCGTCAGTGCCACGCCGTCCTCCCACGGCATACCGGGTTTCAGAGTGGCGAGCTTAGCGTTGAATTTCTCGATAAACGCCGGTGCCACGTCTTCATGGACAAACAGGATTTTCAACGCCGTGCAGCGCTGGCCGTTGAATGACAGCGAGCCGGTCAGCGCCTCGCTGACGGCGTTGTCCAGGTCAACGTCCGGCAGCACCAAACCGGGGTTTTTCGCGTCCAACCCCAGGGCAGCACGCAAACGGTGCGGGCGCGGATGGAGTTTCTTCAGGTCGCTGGCGGCCTTGTTGGTGCCGATGAAGGCGAAGATGTCGATCTTGCCACTGGCCATCAACGCGCTGACGGTTTCCCGGCCGCTACCGTAAATCACATTGATCACGCCCGCCGGAAAGCTGTCGCGAAAGGCTTCCAGCAACGGGCGCACCAGCAGTACGCCGAGTTTGGCCGGCTTGAACACCACGGTGTTGCCCATGATCAATGCGGGAATCAACGTGGTGAAGGTTTCATTCAGCGGATAGTTGTAAGGGCCCATGCACAAGGCCACGCCCAGCGGCACACGACGGATTTGTCCGAGGGTGTCCTGCTCCAGCTCGAAGCGGCTGGAGCGACGGTCCAGTTCTTTGAGGGCGTTGATGGTGTCGACGATGTAATCGCAGGTGCGGTCGAACTCCTTCTGGGAGTCCTTGAGGTTCTTGCCGATCTCCCACATCAACAACTTGACCACCGCCTCGCGTTGCTCGCGCATGCGCGCCAGGAAGGTCTCCACGTGGCGAATGCGTTCAGCGACGCGCATCGTCGGCCATTGGCCCTGGCCGCGGTCATAGGCTCGGACGGCCGCGTCCAGAGCGGTGAGGGCGGTTTCGGCATCCAGCAGCGGCGTACTGCCGAGAATCACTTGTTCGTCGCCATGCTCGCCGGCCAGGTACACCGGGCTGCGTACCACCGCCAGCGGCCCTTGCCAGGTTTTCAGAATGCCATCGACCAGGTATTCACGCTGCTCGATCTGCCCATCGAGGCGATAAGCGTCCGGGATGTCGGCGGCGCTGGGGAACAGATTGGCGAGGAGGGTGGCTGTGGTCATGTCGTTACTCCATCAATGAAATGAGCCATGGGCTTGCAGGCGTAATTCGCTTTTAGCGTTATACACCTTAATCGGAGGGGCTTTTTATCACCTTCTGAGTCCTGACATTCGTTGGCGCCGCAAACACCCGTGCGCACAAGAAGTCGACCAAAGCCCGGACCTTCGGCGAGGGGTGCCTGCTGGCTGGCCAAAGGACGTGGAACGCCCCCGTCCGCTCCACGTGGTCGGCCAGCACTTGACGCAAGCGTCCATCGGCCAGCAGGTCGCGGATGGCGAAGTCCGGCAGGCAGGCGACCCCGAGGCCCTGCGCCGCAAAGCACACGCGTGTCTCGATATTGTTGCAGATCATTGAGGTGGGCAGCACCCGTTCGGTGACGCCAGGCGGCAAGCGCAGTGGCCATGTTTCCAGCTTGCCCGAGTTCGGAAACCGGTAGTGCAGGCAGGTGTGCTGCAACAGATCGGCGGGCGTGCTTGGCGTGCCTCGCCGCGCCAGATAGTCGGGCGAAGCGACCAGCATCATCTCAAAGGCGCCGAGGCGCCTGGCCGAGAGGCGCGAGTCGCTCGGCTCGCCGGTTCTCACCACGGCATCGAAGCCTTCCTCGATCACATCGACCATTCGGTCGGTGAAGTCCAGGTCCAGTTCGATTTCCGGGTACTGTCGCATGAATTCGCCGAGCACCGGCAGCATCAACGAGCTGACCAAGGGCAGGCTGACCCGAAGGCGGCCGCGCGGCGCGGCGCTGGCGTGTGAGAGTTCCAGTTGCGCCGCCTCGATCTCGGCGAGGATGCGGCGGCTACGCTCCAGGAACAGCGTGCCTTCAGCCGTCAGCGCAATGCTGCGCGTACTGCGATGGAACAGGCGCACGCCGAGTTTTTCCTCCAGCCGCACCACGCTCTTGCCGACGGCGGAAGCCGACACCCCCAGAAGCCGACCGGCACCCACGAAGCTGCGCGTCTCAGCGACCTGCACGAACACCACAAAGCCGTTCAGGCTGTCCACTGTACACCTCCATTACGGACATTTGGTTCCGTACACCGAGGAACTCTATCCCACTTTTTCTCTAATCGCAGGCTTTCTATCGTGATGGGCAAACCATTGATCAAAGGAGTTCCCCATGACCAATCCTGCATTTGCGCTGCGCACAAGCGTTCCATCTGCGCACCTGTCCGCCCGAATTCAGGCGGTTGTTCAGCAGGCGTTGGACGACCAGCGTCTGGTCGGCGCGGTCGTCCTGGTGGCCCGCGACGCAGAGCTGATCCACCGCCAAGCTGCCGGCTGGTCCGACCGCGAAAGCCGTCGGGCGATGACCGTGGATGCGATCTTTCGTCTGGCCTCGATCAGTAAGCCCATCGTCTCAACGGCGGCATTGGTGCTGGTGGCGCAAGGCCGACTTGGGCTTGATGACAGCATTGAGCGTTGGCTGCCGACGTTTCGGCCACAGTTGGCCGATGGCCGTCCCGCACGGATCACGGCGCGGCAACTGCTCAGCCACACGGCTGGCTTGAGCTACCGCTTCTTCGAGGCCGATGCGGATGGCCCCTATGCGCGGGCCGGCGTGTCGGACGGTATGGATGCGTCCGGCATCAGTCTGGAAGAGAACCTTAGGCGCATCGCCAGCGTCCCACTGCTGTATGAACCGGGTACGGCCTGGGGCTATTCGCTGGCGACCGACGTGCTGGGAGCGTTGATCGAGCGGGTGCATGGCGCGCCGTTGGGTCAGGCGGTGCGCGAGCTGGTGACCGGTCCGCTGGGCATGACGGACACTGATTTTTTCACGCTCGACGCGCAGCGCGTGGCGACCGCTTATGTGAATGATGCACCGCAACCGCACCGCTTGGCGGAAGGGGAAACTGTCTCGGCCTTCGAGGGCGCGGTCGGCATCACGTATAGCCCGGCCCGCATCTTCGATCCACATGCCTTTCCATCGGGCGGTGCGGGCATGGCGGGCACCGCCGAGGACTTCCTGCGACTGCTGGAAACCTTGCGCCTGGGGGGCGGTGCGCTGCTACCCAGCGAGCTGGTCGAGCAGATGGCCAAGGATCAGGCGGGCAGCTACGAATTGCCCAATGCGCCGGGCGTCGGCTTCGGATTGGGGTTCTCGGTGTTGCGTGCCCCGAGACTTGCCGCATCGCCAGAGTCGGAGGGCACCTGGCGCTGGGGCGGTGCCTACGGCCACGCCTGGTTCGTGGATCGGGCCCTGGGCCTGAGCGTGGTCGCCTTCACCAATACGCTGTACGAAGGCATGTCGGGCGTGTTCGTCACTGATCTGCGCGATGCGGTCTATGGCGCGTTGGAGGTGGTGCGATGACGTCGTCTCCCACGGACCGCCTGCCATTGGCCTCGCTGCTGGCGCTGGCCATGGCGGCTTTCATCACGATCCTGACCGAAGCGCTACCCGCTGGCCTGCTGCCACAGATGGCACAGGGCTTGGCCGTCTCCGAAGCCTGGGTCGGCCAGACTGTCACGGTCTATGCCGTCGGCTCCCTGCTGGCGGCGATCCCGTTGACCATCGCCACACAAGGGCTTCGACGCCGGCCGCTGCTGCTGGCCTCGCTGGCCGGTTTCGTCATCGCCAATACGGTCACGACGCTTTCTGCCAGTTATGTCCTGACGATGGTGGCGCGTTTCTTTGCCGGTGTTTGCGCCGGGCTATTGTGGGCGCTGTTGGCCGGCTACGCCGCGCGCATGGTGCCCGAGCACCGGAAGGGACGTGCCATCGCGATCGCCATGGTGGGCACGCCGCTGGCATTGTCGCTGGGCGTGCCTGCCGGCACCTTCCTCGGCACACTGGTGGGTTGGCGCGTTTGCTTCGGCGTCATGAGTGTGATGGCGCTGGTCCTCATGATTTGGGTGCGCATCCAGGTGCCGGACTTCGATGGCCAGGCGAAGGGCCGGCGGCTCTTGCTCTGGCGCGTGTTCACGCTGCCCGGCATTTGCTCCGTGCTGTTCGTGGTGCTGGCCTTCGTGCTGGCCCACAACATCCTATACACCTACATTGCCCCGTTCCTGGCCTCGGTCGGCATGGCAGAGCGCACAGATCTGGTTCTGCTGATATTTGGCATCGCCTCGCTGATCGGCATCTGGATCGTGGGAGTGCTGATCGATCGTCATCTACGTGGGCTGACGCTCGCCAGCACGTTGCTGTTCGGCGTTGCGGCATTGGCCCTGGGCATGGCTGGCGAGGTCCCCGCCATTGTCTACACGGCGGTCGGCATCTGGGGGCTGGCCTTCGGTGGGGCTGCGACGCTGTTCCAGACGGCGCTTGCCAGGACGGCGGGAGATGCCGCAGATGTCGCCCAGTCGATGCTGGTGACGGCCTGGAACACGGCCATCGCCGGTGGCGGCCTCATCGGTGGCGTACTGCTCGACCGGCTGGGTGTTGGTGCGTTCGCGCCTGCCTTGCTGGTACTGCTCGCGGCGACGCTGCTTGTGGCGTGGGCGGCGCAAACCCATGGTTTTGTGGCGTCGGTGGGTGATGGTGCTGTGTTGCAGCCGGCTGTGCCTGGGCGACGAGCATGAACGCCGGCCGCACTTTGTTCTTCATCGCGCTGGGGCTGTTCGGCCTGTACGCCGTCGAATTCGGCGTGGTCGGCATCCTGCCGGTCATCGTTGTGCGCTACGGCATCAGTGTGGCGCAGGCAGGCTGGCTGGTCGGGTTGTTCGCGCTGGTCGTCGCGGTCTGCGGCCCGCTCATGGTGCTGTGGTTGTCGCGTTTCGACCGACGCAACGTGCTGGTGGGATCGTTGCTGATGTTTAGTCTGTGCAGCCTGCTGTCGGCCCGGGCGCCCGGCTTCGGCGCGCTGATGGCGTTGCGTGTGCCGTCGGCGTTGCTGCATCCGGTCTTCTTTGCAGGCGCCTTCGCGGCTGCGGTGTCGCTGTATCCGCCGGGGCGGGCGACCCATGCAACGGCCATGGCCTTCGTCGGCACCAGTATGGGCCTGGTGTTGGGCGTGCCGATGACTACCTGGATCGAGACGCGCGTGTCCTATGAGGCATCGTTCGTGTTCTGCGCCGCGGTCAATTTGGTCGCAGCGCTGGGTCTGTGGGTGATGCTGCCCGCGACGGCGAGGCCCCATGCGACATCGAAAAACCACCAACTCGCCATCCTGCGCAAGCCGGCAGTGTGGCTGTCCATCGCGATGACCGTATGCGTATTCGGCGCTATGTTCTCGGTCTACAGCTATGCGGGCGAGTACCTGGCGCGCGAGACAGGCTCAAGCGGTGAGACAATCAGCGTGCTGCTGGTGGTGTTCGGTATCGGCGGCGTGCTGGGCAACCTGCTGGCAGGCCGTTGGCTGGGGCGGAACCGTACGCGCACCGTGCTGCTTTATCCCGTGGTGCTGGCGAGTGCTTATGGTTTGTTGCAGGTCATCGATTCGGCATCGTTCACGGCATTGCTGGCGGTCTGTCTGCTGTGGGGCGCGGCGCACACCAGTGGCCTGATCGTGAGTCAAATCTGGTTGACCTCGGCGGCACCGCAAGCGCCAGAGTTCGCCACTAGCCTCTACGTATCGGCGGCCAATCTTGGCGTGGTGTTGGGCTCGTCGGTTGGCGGCGTGTTCATCTCGTCCGCCGGCATGACTGGCGCGCTGTGGAGTGGCTGGATGTTCGCGGTGTTGGCCGTGGCGTTCGTGTTGGCGCGACGCGACTGGGGCATGCGTCAGCGTGCCTCATCAAAGCATCTGGATAAGCGTGTGTGATGGGGCTCGGCAATTACACCGAACCATCTGTAATCGGCGCTGACATACAGGCCAACCACCGGCGTGACTTGGGCCAATGCACTGGGTGTGGCCGCTGCCGTTTCGTAGCGTGAACAGGGCGGGGCCCTTGCTCGAGGAGGGTTATTGGCTATGAATGCGGCGTTCAGATGGTCGAACTGTGTTCAGCCATACCAGGGCTAAAGATGTACTTCCAGTGAAAGCGGAAGATGATCCGACAAATGTGTCCAGGGCCTGCTGCCAAGGATTTGCGGCGCGTGGCTCGTGGCGTTACGCAGGTAAATGCGGTCCAGGCGCAGCAGTGGGAAACGGGCCGGGTAAGTCCTGGCCGGGCGGCCGTGATGGTGCCCGAAGGCTTCGTGCAGGTTTTGGCGGCCGGCGAGGGTGGCGTTGCCGCGCAACTGCCAGTCGTTGAAGTCGCCTGCGATGATCACGGGGGCGTCTTCGGGCAGCGAATCGAGCAATTGGCAGAGCAGTTTGAGTTGTAACTGTCGATGGCTTTCCAGCAGGCTCAAATGCACGCAGATGCCATGGACTTCGGCGTGGCCCGGCACATCCAGCACGCAATGCAGCAGCCCGCGTCGCTCCGGGCCGGTGATGGAAACGTCGAGATTGCGGAACTGGCGGATCGGGTATTTGGACAGCAATGCATTGCCATGATGGCCATCGGGATACACCGCGTTGCGGCCATAGGCGAAGTCGCTCCACATGCTGTCGGCGAGGAACTCGTACTGGGACGTCTGGGGCCAATTGTCATAGCGCGACGC
Source organism: Pseudomonas sp. LBUM1664 (assembly GCF_059695895.1). Lineage (NCBI taxonomy): Bacteria > Pseudomonadati > Pseudomonadota > Gammaproteobacteria > Pseudomonadales > Pseudomonadaceae > Pseudomonas > Pseudomonas sp. LBUM1664. Next base: position 2,956,132 of record NZ_CP166791.1, read on the forward strand.
GTGACGGTCGTGCTCGCCCAGTACCTCTTGCAGGAACACCAGGTCGGCGCCGGTACTGCGCACTGCTTCACGCAATTCGGGCAGGATGAAACGACGGTTGAGGGCGGTGAAACCCTTATGGGTGTTGACCGTCAAAACCCGCAGCCGATGAACCGCCGCAGGCGTGTCCAATGGCACTGATTCGACGGCCCGCCAGTCGGGATCGCGAGTCACGTTCACTCCTGAATCAGACGTACCTGTTCATGCGACTGACTGGGGGCTTGGGCAGTTCCGGATTTTTCTGGTGTCCAGCCCAGCTCACCGAAAACTGACCCAATGCCATCGCGAGCAGGCTCGCTCCCACAAGAGATGGGTCTGTTCAGAAAACCCCGGTTTCAGATGAAGACAATCTCATACGGCATACCCATCCGATCAAGAATGACCCGGGGCACCATCGGGGCGATGCCGCTGGCGGGTTCGCCATTGAGTTGGCTGGCGTAGGCGTGCATCGCATGGCGTTTGCGTGCGGTGGTCCAGACGTCCAGGCGCAGTTTGCGAGCCCGGTGCCAGGGTATTTTGTTCTGCTCGCGGACCGGCCAATGCCAGGCCCATACCGGTAATTCGTTGAACGCCGCCCCGACGTTTTCAGCCGCCAGGGCTCCGGCGCGGCCGACTGTTTCGTGGTCGCTGTCGCCATCCTTGCGCCAGGTACTGAACACCACGTCACCGGACCGCAGATAATGGCCAATGAAGGCCGCCAGTTGTGCCTCATGTTCGGCAAGGGCCTTTTCCGGGAAACCAGCGCGCACCCATTGCAGGCGATGGGCCGATATACCTAAACGGTGCAACGCGTCCAAGCTTTCCTGAGGATGAGGGCGGTGCGCACGCAGGCGTTCATCGGTCCACAACGGCGAACCGGGGTGGCCGAGGCTACCGTCGGTGACAGAGATCAACAACATGGGCTGCTCCAGATGGTTCAGCAGCTGGATCAATCCGCCACAGGCTCCGACCTCATCGCCCGGATGCGGGGAGAGAATGACGGCGCGAGCGCCAGCAGGGATGAGCGTCTGGGTACTGATGATGGGAATGTCGGCCAGTTGCGGGGCGCTGTTCCATATTTGCGGGTGCTGCCGGCCTTGCAAGCGAGAGGCGAGTTTCATGAGAGACGTCCTTGTGGTGTTCAATCATTCAGCCATGCACCGGGCAGACTACCCGACGGCGCCCCTAAGGGCACGACTGTGATTTGCGGTGCTCCGAATCCTGGAATCTACCGTATCCGAAGTATTGACCATGTCGACTGATTCGTCGCGTTACATGTGTATCTGAACTGCGTTTTTTTATTCGAACTGGGCTGTCTGGAACGAAGAGCCGCGTCCTTGCAGCTCTCCACCCGCTGTAGCCGTTTATCGCCGGTTTTTAATCTTCTTCCTCGCGCTGCAGTTCGAATAACAGCAGCGAGCGCCCGGTGACGGAATATTCGGAATTGAAATCGAACCGTTCCTGGCCACGCACCGCCGGCTGGTTAGTGTCGACCATGCACGTCCAGAAACTGCCCTCGGGCACTTCCGGCAGGAGGAAATTGACGATGTCGTGGTGGGCGTTGACCACCAGCAGCAACGTCGCGTCGCCGCCCTTGCGCCGGATGCCGGTTTCCTGGGCTCGCCCGTCCATCAGCATCCCCAGGCAGCGACCATGGCCGTCGTGCCATTGTTCGGTGGTCATCTCGCTGCCGTCAGGGGCCAGCCAGGTGACGTCCTTGACGCCGATGTCCTCGTTGTAATTGCCCACCAGGAACCGTCCGCGCCGCAGGATCGGGTAGGCCAGGCGCAACTTGATCAGGCGTTTGACGAACTTGAGCAGCGCCGCGCCTTCCTCGCTCAGGTCCCAGTTGACCCAGCCGATCTCGCTGTCCTGGCAATAGGCGTTGTTGTTGCCGTGCTGGGTCCGGGCGAACTCGTCACCGGCGACGATCATCGGCGTGCCTTGAGCCAACAGCAAGGTCGCGAAGAAGTTGCGCATCTGCCGATGGCGCAGTGCATTGATCTGCGGATCGTCTGTCGGGCCTTCGACGCCGTGGTTCCAGGACAGGTTGTTGTTGCTGCCGTCCTGGTTGTTTTCGTCGTTGGCTTCGTTGTGCTTGTCGTTGTACGACACCAGGTCATGCAGGGTAAAACCGTCATGGGCGGTAACAAAGTTCACGGAGGCGTAAGGGCGGCGCCCGCGCTGGTTGAACATCTCGCCCGAGGCGGTCATGCGGCTGGCGAAGTCGGCGAGCTGGCCGTCGTCGCCTTTCCAGAACGCGCGCACCGTGTCGCGGAACTTGTCGTTCCACTCCACCCAACCCGGCGGGAAGCCACCCACCTGATAGCCGCCGGGGCCGCAGTCCCAGGGCTCGGCAATCATTTTCACCTGGCGCAGCACTGGGTCCTGGCGGCAGGCGACGAGGAAGCTGTGACGCTCGTCGAACCCGTCATGGTATCGGCCCAGAATGGTTGCCAGGTCGAAGCGGAAACCGTCGACGTGCATTTCCGTGGCCCAGTAGCGCAGGGAGTCGGTAACCATCTGCAATACACATGGGTGGCTCAGGTCCAGGGTGTTACCGGTGCCGGAGTCGTTGATGTAATAGCGTTTGTCATCGGGCATCAGCCGGTAGTACGAGGCGTTGTCGATGCCGCGCATGGACAGGGTCGGGCCCTGTTCGTTGCCCTCGGCGGTGTGGTTGTAGACCACGTCGAGGATGACTTCCAGATTGGCCTCGTGCAGGTGCGCAACCATCTCCTTGAACTCGGCGATCTTGCCGCTGGCCAGGTAGCGCGGGTCCGGGGCGAAGAAGGCGATGCTGTTATAGCCCCAGTAGTTGGTCATGCCTTTGTGCAACAGATGCTGATCGTTGACGAACGCATGAATGGGCAGCAGCTCCACCGACGACACACCCAGTTTGCGAATGTGCTCGAGCACGTCGTCCACCATCAACCCGGCGAAGGTACCGCGCAGGTTCTCGGGTACCGAGGGGTGACGCATGCTGATGCCGCGAACATGGGTTTCGTACAGGATGGTCTTGTCCCAGGGCACACTGACGCGCTGGTCATTGCCCCAGGTGTGGGCTGGGTCGATGACCTTGCATTTGGGCACGAACGGCGCGCTGTCGCGCTCATCGAAACTGAGGTCGCCATCCGGGTGGCCGATGGTGTAGCCGAACAGCGCTTCGGACCACTTCAACTTGCCGACCAATTGTTTGGCGTAAGGGTCGATCAGCAGCTTGTTGGGGTTGAAGCGATGGCCATTCTCCGGGTCGTACGCGCCATAGACCCGGTAGCCGTAGATCAGCCCTGGATGGGCGTCGGGCAGATAGCCGTGGTAAATCTCGTCGGTGTACTCCGGCAGTTCGATGCGTTCGAGCTCGACTTCGCCGGCGTCATCGAAAATGCACAGTTCGACCTTGGTGGCGTTGGCTGAAAACAGCGCGAAATTGACCCCGAGGCCATCCCAGGTTGCACCAAGCGGAAAAGGCAGCCCTTCACGAATCCGCGAAGCCTCGATAACAGGCGGCGGCGTGGTTTTTTGTGGACGGGTCATAGTTGCTCCTGCAAAAGACAGACAGAGACGGCAAAGCCGTTCACTTAAGACGTGTGTGATTCATTGTGGCGAGGGAGCTTGCTCCCGCTTGCGTGCATGGCACGCATGAGAGGGCTGCCTCGTTCGATGGCGGGCCAGCCCATGCAAGCGGGCCCCTTCGCCACCAGGAAGCCCATGTTTGAGAGCGTCGAGAGGGGGTTGAATCAACTCGCCGGTGGCTTGCGCGCCGCTCGTGGCTTTTTGTCGGCTGGCTTTTCTGCCGGCGAGGCCACTGGCGCGGTGGCCGCCGAAGGTTTGGCCGCAGGCTTGGCTTTGGGGGGGGGGCTTTTTGTAGCAGTCTTGGCAGCGGCGCTCTTGGCGGCAACAGGCTTGACGCTATCAGCCTTGCTGGTCGCTGGTTTGCCCGCGGCCTTGGCGGGTTTGCTCGGTGCCAACGCTTCGGCTTCGGCCAGTTTGCGCGCCATCTCCCAGTGACGTGTTTCCTCCCCGGTGGGCTTACCCTCGGATTCCCAGATCTGATAGGCGAATTCGCGAATGCGTTTATCGTCGGTACTCATCGCAGTGCTCCTGACTGAACTCAAGATTGGATAAAGACATTGACCGGGAAATCCCCCAGCGCGGCGCTGACTATCAGCTCCCTTTGGGGTGTGACTGCCGCGCTTGAAAAAAGTCCCTTCAGTTTTTCACCCTCGGCGGCGAACGGTAATGACACACGGGTATTGCCCCAGTCCGACGCATTCACCAGCGGCACAGCACCGTTTTCCAGCAGGCGGGCTGCATGAATCGGTACCACGATGATGGCCCGTTGTTGCTCATGCTCACGCATGAAGGCCAGCACCCGTTGGGCCTGTTCGCCTACTACTTGTAGCGGCTGATAGCCGCCTTGGTGGAACAACTGCGGGTGTTCGGCCCGCATAGCCAGAGTTCTGGCGATCAATGCCTGCTTGATCCGACCGTCACGCCAGTCGTGTACCAGCGCTGCCGGGGCGTTGTCGGCCTGCATCGCCTCGCGGCGTGCCGCGAAATCCACCGGGCGGCGGTTGTCCGGATCTACCAGGCTGAAATCCCAGAACTCGTTGCCTTGGTACAGGTCCGGTACGCCGGGTACGGTCATGCGCAGCAAGGTTTGCGCCAGACTGTTGAGGGCGCCCGCCGGCGCGATGGCCTGGACGGCCTCGGCGATGGCGCTGCGCAGCGGCAGTCCTTCATCGCCTAGCAGTAACCGTTCGAGGAACATCTGGGTCGCCTGCTCGTAGGCGTCGTTGACGGCCGCCCAGCTGCTTTGCAACTTGGCTTCACGCAGGGCCTTGCGTTGCCATTGCCACAGGCGCTCGTTGTAGTCGGCAAGTGCCTTAGGGTTGTGGAGGTCGAGGTCCAGCGGCCAGCTCCCGAGCAACGCCTGGTACAGAATCAGCTCATCGCCGGCCGAAGGGGCCGCAGGATCGCTGTGCAGCGAGGGCGCGAGGATGCGCCACTGCTCCACGCACGCGGTGTACCAGTCGGGACGTTCGCTGAGCACCGCCAGCCTGGCGCGGGTGTCTTCGCCGCGTTTGTGGTCGTGGGTAGCGGTGGTGATCAGGTTGTCGGGGAAATGTTCCAGCCGCTCAAGGCAGGCGTCGTGGAACGCTTGCGGCGGGGCGCTGAAACGCTCAGTGTTGTAGCCCACGTCATTGCGCGACAGCAGCACCGCAGAGCGATAGAGCGCTGTGTCTTCCACGGCTTTGGCGGCGGCCGGCGACGTCAGTTGCTGGAAACGCACGCAGGCATGACGCAGTCGTTTACGCTGGCTGCCACGCGGGCGTTGTCGCCAGGGCATTCCGCCGAGCCAGCCGGCCAGGCAATCGAGCACCGGCCAGTCGGCTTCGCTGAGGGTTTGCCGGGCGCCTTCCAGAGCCTGGTTGAAAAACACCTCGTCTTCGGTGGAGCGGCCCAGCGGGTTGATGTACGTGCGGTAAACCGGGAAATGCACGATCAGCTCTTGCAGCGCCCGGCGAATCGCGCCCAGCGTCAGATCGCGGGTCATCACATCGTCCCGCGCCACTTGCAGCAGCGCCTGGGCGACGCTTTCGAAATCCCCGGCCAGGGAGCCGTTGAGAATTTGCTGGCGGGCCAGGCGGGCTTCTTCGATAAAGTGCGCCGGCCGTTCACTGTGGCGACTCCAGAACTCGGCGAGGGGCTCGGCACCGGCCGGGTCATGCTGCAGCAACGAGATCTGGTTCATGAACTCGTAACCGGTGCTGCCGTCGATGTTCCAGTCTCGCCGCAGGGTCTCGCCATCGCCGAGGATCTTCTCGATGAAAATCGGCAAGTGCCGTGACGGCGAAAGTGAATCGACGCGACGGCGCAGTTTGCGGCAGTAACCGCGAGGATCGGCAAGACCGTCGATGTGATCGATCCGCAGCCCATCCACCAGCCCCTCTTCGATCAGCTCGAAAATCTTTGCATGGGTGGCTTCGAATACAGCCGGGCGTTCGACCCGTAGGCCGCCGAGTTCGTTGACGTCGAAAAAGCGCCGCCAGTTGATGTCGTCCGCCGCCGTGCGCCAACTGGCGAGCCGGTAGCTCTGGCGCTCCAACAGTTGATGCAGGCGCTCGAAGCCCTGGGGCTCCAACGAGTCGTAGCCGCGCAGGTTCTCTTCAATGGCGGCCAGGATACCCGGTTGTGTGGCCAGCTCTCGCAACTCCGCTTGCAGTGGGCGGGCGAGGGTATGGGCATCGGTTTGGTAGTTCAAGGTGGTGAAGCGCTCGGCCAGGGCCTTGAGCGATTCGGCGTGTTCGGGTGACAGGGTTTCAGCGGGTTTGAGTAACTCGCCGTACTGCATCGGGCAGATCGGAAAGTGATGTTCGTAATGCTCGACATAGAAGCTGCCTTGCGTGGCATCGAAGCGCATTTTCAGCGTGCCTTCCTGCAGGGCCACGCCGTAATCGCTGCCCAGGAACGGCAGCAGCAACTGGCCTTCCATCAAGGGGTCGGGGGAATGCCACTGGATGTCGAAGAACTGGCCGTAGGGGCTCAGGCGTCCCCATTCCAACAGGTCCAGCCACCACGGGTTGTCGTTGCCGCCGACGGCCATGTGGTTGGACACGATGTCGAGGACCAGCCCCATCCTGTGCTCGCGCAGGGTCGCGACCAGGCGTTTGAGCGCGGCTTCGCCGCCCAGTTCCGGGTTGACCTGGGTCGGATCGACTACATCGTAGCCGTGCATGGAGCCGGCCCTGGCTTTAAGCAGCGGCGAGGCATAAATGTGGCTGATGCCCAGTGAGGCGAAATACGGCACCTGCGGTACGGCATCGTCCAGGGTGAAGCCTTTATGAAACTGCAGGCGAAGGGTCGCCCGCAGTGGTTGGGTCAACATCGGATTCATTGGTCACGCTCGTTCGCCTGAAGTCTTGCGCAGGCGAGTATTTCCAGGCGCCGGGCGGCGTCCGGGTGATCCAGCAGCGCCTGGCTTTCGTGAGCCAGGCGGCGCCGCCAATTAGGGTGGGTATCGATGGTGCCGGGCAGGTTGGCCTGCTCTTCGATGCCCAGGGCATCCTCAAGCGGCAGCAACACCAGCGGCGCGCGGGTGTGGCCGAGGAAGCGCGCACTGGCGTCCAGTACCTGGTCGGTTTCGAGGTGTTCTTCTCGAAAGTTCTGCGGATCCTGATTCAACACGTTGCGCAGGCCTTCGCGTTCACGCTCGCGGTGTTTGCGCCAGTCCATTTCAGTGTGAGAGTCGATCAGCTCCAGCCGGGCGTTCCAGTCGATATCGTGACCATGCCACCAACCGTTGAGGGTTGGCAGGTCATGGGTGCTGGTGGTTGCCAAGGCGTTGTCCGGCCAGTCGAGAATAGGTTTGAAATGGGTGTTGTCCTGTTCGAACAACAGCACGCGCATGCCCAAAATCGAGCGGGCACTGAGTTTTTCCCGCAGGCCTTCGGGCACGGTGCCGAGGTCTTCGCCCAGCACGATGGCCTGATGACGATGGGATTCGAGCGCCAGCAGACGCAGCAAATCGTCCACCGGGTAATAAAGGTATGCGCCATCGGCGGGCGGGGCGTCGTTGGGGATCACCCACAGCCGTTGCAGGCCCATGACATGATCGATGCGCAAACCGCCGGCATGGGCGAAGTTGGCCCGCAACATTTCAATGAAGGCGCGAAAGCCGTTGCGTACCAGACCTTCCGGGGAAAACGCCGAAATACCCCAACCTTGGCCGGAGCGGTTGAGAATGTCCGGCGGTGCACCGACGGTCAGCGAGGCGAGCAGTTCATCCTGTCGGCTCCAGGCCTGGCTACCAGCGCCATCGGCGCCCACCGCCAGGTCGGCGATCAGGCCGATGCCCATGCCACTGGATTTGGCAGCGCTTTGGGCACGTTCCAGGCACCGGGCAATCAGCCACTGGCAAAATGCGTAGAAGCCGATTTCGTCGGCGTTTTCCTGGGCAAAATGCGCCAGCGCCGAGCTGCGCGGGTTGCGCCATTCTTCGGGCCAGTGGCGCCAGTCGAGGCTTTCACCCCGAGCCGCGCGTTCGGCCTGCAAGGCTTCGAATCGGCAATGGTTTTCCAGGGCTTCGCCGCTGATGTGGCGGAAACTGCTGAAATCTTCATGCAACGGATGCTCGCCTTGGCTGAAACCGTCGTACAAGGCCCGCAGCACCTTCTGCTTGGCCTGGGCCGCCACCGGCCAATCGACCAGCGGCTGTTCTTCCAGGTGGCGCAGTTGATTGGTCAAGCCAGTGGCATCGATGGCCGTGCGCAGGGCGCGTTCGCCGAGGATGGTGCCTGGTGCGGCGTACAGGCTGTTGAGGAACAGTCGGCTGGACGGCGAATAAGGGCTGTAACGCCCGGTGTCGCTGCTGAACATCGCGTGCATCGGGCTGATGGCAAGCGCATCGGCTCCGCGCTCGCCGGCCACCCGTGCCAGTTCTTCCAAGGCCTGGGTGTCGCCGAAGCCGCCGTCGCCGGGGCGCCGTAGCGCATACAACTGCGCGCTCAGGCCCCAGGCGCGGGGGTTCGGATCGTCCACCGCGTCGGCCACGCTGTAGCAACGAGCCGGCGCGACCGCCAGGGTAAAATGCTGATCCTCAATGCTGACGTGCTGATAACCCACCGGGACCATCCCCGGCAGCTTGGCGTTGGCGTCGAGTTTCAGGTTCAGTGTGGCGCCATCCTCCAGCTTGATTTCGCAAGGCGTCTGGGCTTCGAAATAGCGGCTCAAGTCCACGTTGGCGCCGACGTCGGCGGTGATCAGCGGTGGCAATTGATGATTCTGTTGAACCTGCTGCAATTGCAGCAGGCTGGCGTCGATTTCCTGGGCACTGCCGGCTGGATGGCCTAGGCCAGTGAGGACCGAACGCAACACGGCCGGTGAAACTTTTTGAGCTCGGCCATTGGCGTCGATCCAATCCACCGCCAGGCCTGCCCGGCCGGCGAGGATTTCCAGTTGCGCATCGCTCATAGGCGCTCTCCAGTGGTGTTGGGCAAGGTTGCCGCTTGCGTCAGACTGACCAGCGCGCTGTAGGGCGCGAGAACGCCCTGTTGCAACAGACCCATGGCCTGCTGCGGATGTTCGAAAAGAATGCGCACTTCTTCTGGGGCGGTGTGCTCGACGGGGTCGCCGCTGAGGTTCAGGTCGATGCGCAACACGCTGCCATTCCCCAGCCGCCAGCGTGCGCTGACTGCGCCGTGGCCCAAAACATCAGCCCCCAGGGCTTGGGCTCCGGGCAGGTGCGGGATGATCTCTTCACGACGGATCTTCAGCAGCCTGCGGTACAGCGCCTCGGTGGCGTGCTGCTGGGGATGTTGCGCTTCGAGCACCGGACGCGAGGCCTCGAAGGTGCTGATGTCGTTGGGATCGGGAATCCGTTCGCGCTTCTCGGGATCGGCGAAGGCGCTGAAGGCGGCGAATTCGTTGCGCCGACCTTCACGCACCAGCTCCGCCAGTTCACCGTGATGACTGGTGAAGAACAGGAACGGCTGTTCGGCGGCAACTTCATCGCCCATGAACAGCAACGGAATCATTGGCGATAACAGTAACAAGGCGATTGCCGCGTGCAGGGCCTGGGGCGGGGCCAACTGATGCAGGCGCTCGCCCAAGGCACGGTTGCCGATCTGGTCGTGGTTTTGCAAGAACAGCACGAAAGCGCTCGGCGGCAGATGACTGCTGGGTTCGCCCCGGGATTCGCCGTGGCGGTTGGTATGGCCCTGGAAAACGAAACCCTGGCCGAGGCAGCGCGCCAGTTGCTCCGTCGGCTCCTCGGCATAGTCGGCGTAATAGGCGTCGGTCTCGCCGGTCAGCAACACATGCAGGGCGTTGTGGCCGTCGTCGTTCCACTGGGCGTCGTAATGCTGTAGCAGGCTGGCCTGGTTGTGTTCGTTTTCCACGGTCAGCCAGACATGCCGTGCCGGGTCTACCTGCTGGCGCACTTTATCCGCCAGTTCATGGAGAAAGTCCGGGTCTTCAATGGCGTGCACGGCGTCCAGGCGCAAACCGTCGAAACGGTATTCCAGCAGCCACATGAGCGCGTTGTCGATGAAGAAATCCCGCACCTCGCGACGCCGGAAATCGATCGCTGCGCCCCAGGGTGTGTGTTTGTCCTCGCGAAAAAAGCCTTTGGCGTAGCGGTGCAGGTAATTGCCGTCGGGGCCGAAATGGTTGTAGACCACATCGACAATGACCGACAGCCCGTGACCATGGGCGCTGTCGATCAGGTGCTTGAGCTGTTCCGGCGTACCGTAGGACGCCTGCGGGGCGTAGGGCAGGACGCCGTCGTAACCCCAGTTGCGATCACCGGGAAACTGCGCCAGAGGCATCAGTTCAATGGCCGTCACGCCGAGCCCGGCCAGGCGCGCCAGGTGCTGTTCAACTCCGGCGAAACCGCCGAGGGCGCCGACGTGCAATTCGTAGATCACCGCTTCGTGCCAGGGACGACCGGACCAGCGGGTGTGCCGCCATTGATAAGCATGAGGATCAACCACCACGCTTTGGCGGTCGATGTCGCCGGCCTGGGCGCGAGAGGCCGGGTCCGGCACCTCCAGTTCGCCATCGATGTTGTAGCGATAGCGGGTGCCGGCGGGGCAACGGGTCTGGATCATGAACCAGCCATCGGCTTGGGGCAGTAGCGGTATTGAATCTCCAGTGTCGAGCTCGACACTCACAGAAAAAGCATCCGGGGCCCAGAGGGCGAAGCGGGTGTGCTCAGCATCGAGCATGACCGCGCCATGGGTCCAGGGATCAGGCGTCCTTGACGACATCGTTACCTCATTGTCTGGCCGATTTACCCAGTGACTTAGCCACTAGTTGTTCATAGAGTTCGGCGTAGGGTTCCACAGCCTTGCACCAGTTGAATGGCGCCGACATGGCCCGGCAGCGCATCGCGTTAAGCAGCTCCGGGAATTCGAAGACCTTGAAAGCCCGGCTCAAGGCCTGTTTGTAGCTGTGCGCAGTGGACTCATCGAACAGAAAACCAGTGACGCCATCTTCGATGGTGTCCGCCAGGCCACCGGTGTTGCGTGCTACCGGCAGCGAGCCAAAGCGCTGGGCGTACATCTGGCTCAAACCGCACGGCTCGTAGCGCGACGGCATCAGCAGGAAATCGCTGCCGGCAAACATCCGCCGTGCATCGGTTTCGTTGAAGCCGATGCGCACGCCAATTCGTCCTGGGAAGCGCAGCGCCAATTCACGCATGGCTTGTTCTTCCTCCGGTTCGCCGCGGCCGATGATGGCGATCTGGCCGCCAGATTTGACGATGAATTCGGCAACGGCTTCGGTCAGGTCCAGGCCTTTTTGATACACCAGGCGCGAGACCACGGCGAACAGCGGGCCGGTGGAGTCGTCAAGGTCGAACAGCTCGCGCACATGGGCGGCGTTGACAGCCTTGCCCTCCCAGTCGCCCATGGCGAACTGGCAGAACAGGTGCGGGTCGGTGGCCGAATCCCAGCTTTCATCGATACCGTTGGGGATGCCGCTGAGCAGGCCTTGTTGCGTCTTGGCCGCGAGGAACCCGTCGAGCCCGCAGCCAAACGCCGGGGTGGTGATTTCCTGGGCATAAGTGGCGCTGACGGTGGTGATGTGGCTGGAGTAGGCCATGCCGGCCTTGAGGAACGACAACTTGCCGTAGAACTCCATGCCTTCCTGTTGCAGCGCGTGCTCGGGGATACCCAACTCCGGGCAGGACGCCAGGCTCACCACGCCCTGGTATGCCAGGTTGTGGATGGTGAACAGGGTAGGGGTGCGTTGCCCGCGCCAGTGCATGTAGGCAGGCGCAAGCCCGGCTGGCCAATCGTGGGCATGAACCAGGTCGGGGCACCAGTGGATCTGCGCAAGGTTGGCGGCGATGTCGGCTGCCGCCAGGCCCAGGCGCGCAAAGCGAATGTGGTTGTCAGGCCAGTCGCGACCGTTGTTGGCGCCGTACGGTGAACCTTCGCGGGCAAAGAGTTCTGGGCAGATCAGTACATAAATCACCAGGCCGTCGGCCATGTCCATGCGCCCGATCTTGCAGGGCGGCAGTGCGGCGTGGCCACCCAGTTCGCCGATGATATGGATCGGGTTTCCGCTGTTCATCACCTGCGGATAACCGGGGATCAGCACCCGGACATCATGCAGTCCGGCCATGGCTCGGGGCAGGGCGGATGAGACGTCGCCCAGGCCGCCGGTCTTGACCAGGTCGGCAATTTCCGACGTCACGAACAATACCTTCTTGCGATTGGGATTTTGTCGAACGACGGGGAGCAGTGCCTTGCCGCCGGTGGCCAGCACCGGGGCCGTCGGCGATTCGCTCGCCGGCGGTAATTGAGAACGGACTTGCTGTGGTTCCAAGGCAGCACTGATCATTAACTTTCTCCCATTTTCTTGATCTGTTTCCGGCAAGCGCCAGAGCTGTTGTTTCATTGGCCGTATCCTGCGGCCAGGCGCACAAGCGCTACGCAAGGAAAGCAAAGCGCTGCCCTTACGGCTAAGCGAATCAGTTGAAGGGGCTGCTACAAGGGACTTGCAAGGAATGCACCAGCCGCTGTTGCCCTACCTTTAACCTGACCCGTAGCCGTTGCGAAAAGTTTCGACTTTTTTTCGTCTGGATGACCGGTAGGTTTTTCCCCCGGATAGGCAGTCTAGGTCAGAACTTAGAGCGGTGCGGCTCGCTTCGTCGCATTGTCCGACAATCACGTTTATTGTCGGCAATGGCTTACACGACAAAGGGGGATACGCACCGACGAAGTGCAGTTCCTGGACACGTTATGGGTGTATGGGAAAGGCGTTGTTTCATCGGTGTGCGCGATGCGATGGCGCAATGCACCAGCGGAGGGCGTGCGAAATGGAGGCGTTTTGATAGCTATTGTAGAGTGGCAAAGACATCATTCTTGGAGCGCAGGTTTCTCGCGGATGTTATGTATCAGATAGAAAATGAATCGCTGACAGACCGCAATCGCGAGCAAGCCCGCTCCCACAGGTTTTTTTGCTAGCCAGCCGGAGTCAACAAGCGGATCGGCTTGCCCGCGGCCCAGGCCTGCAGGTTTTCAATCATCAGGGAAAAAAACTGCTGATAATTCTGTCGGCTGACGTAACCCACGTGGGGCGTGGCCAATACGTTATCCAGCGTTCGGAACGGGTGGCCGGGCGGCAAGGGCTCCTCGGCGAACACGTCCAGGGCGGCGCCAGCCAGGCGTTTGTGCTGGAGGGCATCAACCAGGGCCGCTTCATCGATGATCGGCCCGCGCGCGGTGTTGACCAGCAGCGCCTCGGGTTTCATCCAGCCCAACGCCTGGGCATCCACCAGAGCGCGGGTGCGCTCGCTGAGCACCAGGTGGACCGAGAGAATGTCGGCCTGCTCGAACAGTTCCTGCTTGCTCACGTACGTCACACCCGCTTCGGCGGCCCGCTCGACGGTGAGGTTTTGGCTCCAGGCGATCACCCGCATGCCGAACACCTGGCCGAACTGCGCCACCCGCGTGCCGATGCTGCCCAAGCCGAGGACCGCCAGAGTCTTACCGTGCAGGTCGCCACCCAAACCTTGCTGCCAGAGACCTGCGCGCAAGGCATTGGCTTCCTGCACCAGGTTGCGGGTCAGGGCCATGATCAGTGCCCAGGTCAGTTCGGGGGCGGCGTGCTTGTAGCTTTCCGTGCCGCAGACCTGGATTCCCAGTTCGGCGGCGGCTTTTAGATCCAGGGCGGCATTGCGCATGCCGCCGGTGAGCAACAGCTTGAGGTTTGGCAGGCGGCGCAGCAGGCCCTCGTCGAATGGCGTGCGCTCACGCATCACACAGATCACCTCGAAGCGCTGCAGGCGCTCGGCGAGGGTGTCGCGGTCGGCGGGGTATTGGTGAAGGAACGTCACCTGGCCGATGGCGTCCAGTACCGACCAGTCCACTACGTCCCTCGCCACGTCTTGCCAATCGTCGATGACTGCTATTTGCACCGCCATGGATCACCTCGTCAGGGAATGGGTTTGTTCAGCCAGCTCAGCAAGGCCTTGTGAAAACGCTCCGGCTCTTCCATTTGCGGGGCATGCCCCAGATTGGGGAATTCCACCAGGGTTGAACGGGGAATCAGTTGGGCGACCTGTTTGCCCAGCACCTCATAACGGCCCAGCTTGGCTTTCACGGCCGGCGGGGCGATGTCACTGCCGATGGCGGTGGTGTCGCTGGTGCCGATCAGCAGCAGGGTTGGCACTTTCAGGTCCTTGAACTCGTAATAGACCGGCTGGGTGAAGATCATGTCGTAGATCAGCGCCGAGTTCCACGCCACTTGCGTATGGCCTGGGCCTTTATTCAGCCCGGCGAGCATGTCCACCCAGCGTTCGAACTCCGGCTTCCAGCGGCCGCCGTAATAGGTCGTGCGCTCGTAATTGCGAATGCCGTCGGCGTTGAGTTTCAGCTCGCGCTCGTACCATTGGTCCACGGTACGATAAGGCACGCCGAGGGCTTTCCAGTCCTCAAGGCCAATGGGATTGACCATCGCCAGGCGCTCGACCTGATCGGGAAATTCCAAGGCATAGCGGGTGGCGAGCATGCCGCCGGTGGAGTGGCCCAGCACGACAGCTTTCTGCACACCGAGGGCCTTGAGCAGGGCGTGGGTGTTGGTTGCCAGTTGCTGGAAGCTGTACTGGTAATGGTCGGGCTTGCTGGACGTGCAGAAGCCGATCTGGTCCGGTGCGATCACTCGGTAGCCGGCCTCGCTGAGGGTCTTGATCGAATCACCCCAAGTGGCCGCGCAGAAGTTTTTGCCGTGCATCAGCACCACGCTGTGGCCATTGACCTTGCCCTGTGCCGGCACGTCCATGTAGCCCATCTGCAACGATTTGCCCTGAGACTGGAAGGCGAAGTGCTTGAGCGTATAGGGGTATTCGAATCCTTGAAGTTCCGGGCCATAGGCGGGGCCCTCAGGGGGATTTTCAGCCTGGGCGAGCATTGGCAGGGCGGCGGTCAGGAACAGGCTGGGCAACCAGCGAGCAATGGAACGCGACATGGTCAATCTCCTCGGGGCAATCGGTCGATCCTGGAGCGGACCGATTATGGCGACATTAACCACAGGCAATCGAACGGCCCGAATGTTCAAGTCCATCCGCTCCAAAGTCGCGAGATCAGCGGGCCGGGTAATCCGCCACTACGGTTTGAGTCCCGTCTTTTTTCAGGCCGATCACTTGATAGGCATCGCTCATGCCGTCCATTTCCATGCCGGGCGACCCCATGGGCATGCCAGGTGCGGCCACGCCCAGCAAGTCATCGCGTTTGCTCAACGCCAGCACCTGATCGGCCGGGACATGGCCTTCGACAAATTTGCCGTTGATCTCGGCGGTGTGGCAGGAACGCAGGTTGGGCGCCACACCCAGGCGTTGCTTGACTGAACTCATGTCGGTTTCGACATGGTCGTTGACCTTGAATCCGTTTTCTTGCAGATGCGAAATCCACTTTTTGCAGCAACCGCAATTGGCGTCGCGGTGCACGTCGAGGGTGACCGGCTCGGCGGCCTGGGCCAGGGTGGTCACGAACAGGGCGCTCAGGGCGAGCAGGTGCAGGGGGTTGGCCATGAAAGCAGTCTCGTATCGAATGGTTTTGAAGGAGGATAACAGAGTAGCGGTAGCGAGCTGACAGGCGGCTGAGGAGCAGATGACAGCGTTGTCAGGTTGGGAGGGCGGAGGGGGCTGGAGGAAGAATTCCCGGTATCGCAGTAACCTGTGGGGTATTGGCGGATATGGCTGCATATCCGCCTGTAATCAGTGTGGCAGCCGTTCTAGCGGACCTTGAACCGCCCCATGATTGCATTCACCCGAGTGTTGGCTTCCAGCAATTGCCGGGTGTTGTTCTCGCTGGCCAGGCCGCTTTCCACCTGCTCTTCCACCATATGGCGGATCTGCACCATGCTGCGATTGATCTCTTCGGTCACGGCGCTCTGTTGCTCGGCGGCGGTGGCGATCTGGGTGCTCAGGCTGTTGATCTGGCTGACGGAACCGGCCATTTCATCCAGGCCCGAGTTGACCCGGGAAGTGGCGTCGGCGGCCGACTGGCAACTGGCCTGGGTGTTTTCCATGGCCGAGACCGACGAACTCACACCTTGGGTCAGGCGGGTCAACATTTCGTTGATTTCCGACGTGCTGGCCTGAGTCCGCGCGGCGAGGGCGCGTACCTCATCGGCCACTACCGCGAAGCCTCGGCCCTGTTCACCGGCCCGTGCAGCTTCGATGGCGGCGTTAAGGGCCAGCAGGTTGGTCTGGCCGGCGATAGCACCGATCACGCCGAGAGTCTCGGTGATGCGCTGCGCATCTTGCTGCATGCTCCCGACCTTGCGGGTGGCGCTGGCCACTTCATCGATCAACGCCACCACACTGTTGGAGGCCTCACCGACAACGACGCGAGAGCGATCGGCATGCTCGCTGGCGCGCTGGGTGAACGCAGCTGTTTGGGCCGCATTCTGCGCCACGCTTTCTGCCGTGGAGCTCATTTGGGTGATGGCTGTCACGGTCTGGTCGGTTTCCGAGGCGTGGCGCATCAGGATTTCGCTGGTGTGGGCCGAGGTCCGCTGCAGGTTATCCAGGCTCGACGCCATGGCACCGGTGGCCTGGGTGACTTCGCCGATCATGTTTTGCAGGTAGGCGATGAACCCGTTGACTGAGTGACCAATGGCCCCCAGTTCATCCTCGGCACGGATAGTGATGCGTCGGGTCAGGTCGGCATCGCCAGCGGACAATGCGTCGATGTTGCCTTTGAGGACCTTCATGCGGTGGGTCAACTTACGGATCGCGTACAGCTGCATCAACACCAGCAGGATCACCATCGGGATTTGCAGCAGGCTCAGCGTGCTCAGTACATCGTCACGCTGGGCGGTGATCAGGCGGGTTGGCACCGCCGTGGCGAGGAACCACGGCGAACCTTCGATAGGCCGCATGAAAAACGTGCTGGCCTCGCCGTGGTTGTCGAACTCGACCCTCCGCCGCGGCTGGTCACGCTGGGCCAGGCCGGCCTTGACCTGGGCGGCAAATGGCGAGGATGCCGCCAGTTCGCTGATGTTCTTGAGTACGATCGGGCCGCTGATGCGCGAGCTGTTGCTGATGATTTTACCGTCGCCTTCGACAATCAACATTTCGGCGTTCAGGTCGGCTTCCTTGCGCGCCACTAGCTCGTTGAAGAAGCCCAGGGTCACGTCGATGGTGGAAACGCCATAAGGCACGCCGTTTTTCTGGATGGCCATGGCGCAGTTGGTACGAGGTTCGGCGCTGGCGTCATCTTTATAGGCGGCGGCCCAGGCGCACTTACCGGCAGGGGTGGCCATGCCGCCCTTGTGCCAGGGTTGTTCGTAATAGTTCGGTGCGGCGTCGCTGTTCCAGAAGGTATTGACCACCAGTTTGCCGGAGGCGTCGCGGTGCCAGAACGTACTGAATTTGCTGCGTCCCTCGGCGCGCTGGTTGGGTAACGGCCAGATTCCGCCGCCGAAGACTTTCAGCTCGCCATATTGATCCACCAGCCCCGGCAACACTTTGTCGATGGCATCGCTGTCGAGCAACGGGATGGTCTGGGTAATGCTGCGTTGCTGCGCCTGCACCTTGTTCAATTCGCCCTGGATCTGCTCGGCAACTTCGGCGATGCGGTTGAGCACCACTTGTTCTTCAGTGTGGCGTAGCTTGGGCGCGACCAGATAACTGATGCCTACCACCGTCAGAATGGACAGCACCAGTATGAATAGAACCAGGAACAGCGTGTAGCGAGCCTGAATGGTGCGGAGTGCGGGCATGTGAGGTCCTTGCACGAAGGCGTCTTTGGGGAGCAAGCGCAATGGTCGGTCCCGTTTTTATCGGCCTGTCGCAATAGAGCTTTAATGTCACATGCCTGGCAACGTCAAGCCGCGGAGCTTGCCTGGGCGTCCTTCCAGGCTTGAGCGTGGATCTGCACTTTATCGTGCAGCCGTTGCATCGGCTCCGAACGCAGGCTGAGCCGGCGAGCCAGAGCACCCCGGTGAAACAGAGCCTGCCAACCCAGGGTGCCCTCGGCGGGCATCACCCCGGTGAAGATGAATCCAGCGGCCACTAACCGGCGGTAATCATCGGCAAATTGCCGGTGAAGTCTGAGTCGCACCGAAAGCGGCCAATGGGCCGGCAAACGGTGCAGTTGCCCAGCCAGGCGACGGTCCATGCGCCCGGCTACGATGTCGACTCGCCCGGGCAGTTGCCTGATCTGTAGCGATTGCACCGATGCTGGAGTGTCGTCGAGCGTGGTGCCGAACCGCGCTACGAGGGGCTCCATCAACCATCGGTATGCCGAGGGCCACTGAAGGTGCGGCAGCGGGCATCGAGACGCCCCGATCACCTGGCAGCCGATCACGATCGTTTCGGCCTGGCCAGTGGCGAATGGCGAAGGCACATAATCGGGCAGCAGCCCGGTGTCATGGAACCCCAGCCGTTGGGCCAGCCGCTGACTGTAACAGTGGCTGGTGACTTGCTTGATCAACAGCCGGGCAAACCCGAGGTCCTGGCAGCGGTCCAGTAATTGCTGGCCCAGGCGCGTAGCGATCTGGCCGCCTTGCACGGCAGGGTCTACCGCTATTAGCGCCAGCTCCCCTTCCGCAGGGTTGGCAGCCTGTCGGCACAATGCCCCATGGCCGACGATGTGCCCGCCCAATAGGGCGACCATGGAGTGCCAATGTCGCTGCTGGTTGTGCTGGCAAATCATTTGCGGCACGTAGACGTCTGGCGAGACGTAGTGCTCGCCGTACACCCGGAGGAACAATTCGCTGATTCCGACGCCGTCGGTGGGTAGGAATGGCCTGATGAGCAGGGCGTTCATCCGGCGCTCCTCACTGTTGGCGGGCCATAGACCCGACGGTCGATAATCGATAGATGTTTGCCTGAGCGTGGATGGCGCTCCAGCTCCTGAGGGCTGCACGCCTGGACGTCCAGGCCGAGTTGGTCGATGCCTGGGTACTGGCTGATCAAGGCATTTTTCAACGATTGGGAAAATGATTCGCGAGCCTTCGCTTGCCTCTCAGATGCCCATTTGAGCAGCACGCGGTCTTTGTCTTCGACGTGCTCGATGATCAGTTGCCATTGCAGATCACCGCCCAAACGTCGAGTGAGGTCGCTGATTTGCTGTGGAAAGAGCGACATCACGCCTACTCGCACTCGCCGACTTTGTGCGCTGCGCCCCTGAAGTGCGAACTTGCGCTGCGCAGTGCCGGCCGGTTCGCGCCAGCAGGCCCGGTCACCCACCGGGTAGCGAACAATCGGCATCAGGGTCCGGGTGAAGTTGGTGACCACCAGGTTGCCCGGGCGATCACATGCCTCGATGACCTCACCACTCAGTTCATCGATGATCTCCACCCGTGTCTGTTCGTCGAACACGCGGTGCTCGCCGAGGCTGCAATCAGGTGTACTGGCGCCTACCAGGCCGGCGTCCACGCTGGCATAACCGATCGACACGAAACGAGCCTGCGGGAATGCGCGTTTCAACGTGGGCAGTTGACTCTCGAACAGGTTTTCTCCGCCGAACAGCACGGTAGTGACGGTCGGCAGCGTGCGTCCCTGTTGATTCAAGTGACCGGCAAACGCCAGAAGATGGGCGGGCACACCGGCCAGCACATTGATGCGGTGTCCGGTAACGGCGTCGGCCAGCACCTCGAGATCTACCGACCCTGTGAAGGGGAATTCGGTAATGGCCACATTGACCCGGCAAAAGGCACCATGAATAAACATAAAACTGGCGTACAGGCCGCCTGAAAAAAACAGATTGGCGATTCGATCGCCTGCCCTCAGTTGAGCTGACAGGCTGTGACCGAAGCAGTCGAGCATCTGCTGCCACTCAGCGTGGGTGTACACCGACAGTTTGCCCTCGCTGGTCGTGCCGCCGGTTTTATATATCAGGGCGTCCTGTACTTTCTCGGTCAGTACTTCCCAATTGTCCAGATCATGGCTACCCACCCAATAATCGTCGGCGTCAATCAGTGGTAAGTCTTCCAAAACGCAGCCTTGGGCGGGTAAGTGTTTAAAGTGTCGCTGGTAATACTTTGAATGGGTACGGATATGGGCAAGCCATTGTTCGAATGATAAAGAAGTGCTCATCAGGGTTCTCTCGGCGCTTGGCAGTCCGTTTATAGGTTTGCCTGCAAAAAACAATTAACCGGTTATTCTGGAATCAATCACCAGCGGAACTTTGCCGCTGTGTTTGTTATGTTCAAAGCATTCGGGTGGACAGGCTTGAACTTCCACCACCAGCATTGAGGCATCGACTGCCTCGGACAGCGATGCGAGGCCCAGCACTTGGCGTCGAATCCTTTCGGCGTCGCCATTGGCGCGAATCAACAGGCGCTCACAACCACTGCTGTCGTAATCGAGCACGATTTGAATGGCCGTTTGCGCGTGGTCGGCCAGCTCTCGGGTATTGATGAAATGCGTTGCGATGCGTACCAGACGCCCGTGACGCTCGCGTAACTCAAACCTTGGTGACTCCAGGCCGCAGGGGCAGGGGCCCGGTAGCCAGCGCCCGCAATCGCCGACTTCATAGCGTTGAAGGGGTTGCGCCTGGCGTATGCGGGAAGTGAACAGCAAGCGTCCGGTTTCTCCCAGGTCGACCGGAACGTCCTGTTCCAGGTCGACGATTTCCAGGTGTTGAATGGCGTCCATGAGATGGAAAACGCCATCGTCGCTGGCGGCGCAGGCATGGCCAAGGGGGCCCGCGTCCACGCTGCCGTAGATGGCCGAGCGGATGCTTGTGACGTCGCAGTCCTGGAGCAATTGCCGACTTTCTTGCCCCAGGTGCTCGCCACCCAGCAAGACTTTGCTTACGCCACCGTAGGATTGAAGCGTTGGTTTCTGGCTGGAAAACAGACGTTGCAAAGTACTTGGCATGCCGACCAGCGTGTTGACCTCATGCGCAACGATCATCCGGGCGATTTCGCCGAAGTCGTCGTCCGACGGCCCGCCCATGGGGTAATGCACGACGTTCATGTGCTCCAGTATTTTCGAGAAACTGAAAAAGCCGCCGTAGAGGTTGCCGCCATAAAACAGGTTCATGACCCGATCCTGCGCAGGATCCAGCCCGGCCGCGCGCAACCCGTCGGCGGCAGCGCGCATGTGGCTGTCGAAATCGCGGTAACTGTAGGGCGATAACACCGCAGCGCCGCTGCTGCCGCCGGAGCGGAAGAACAGTTGCGCTTGGGGAGCGGCGGGCAGTGCCATGAAGGCTGCCTTGTCCATGATCGGTGTCGAGGGACAAACCGACATCGCAGCAGGCGCAGCATCCAGCGTTACACGATGACTTGCGACATCAGGCTCAAGCCCGGCCGACACCCGACGGCTCAACCGTTGGAGCGCATAGACCCCGTCGTGAGGTTCGCCGTCATAGCCTTGCTGAATAGCGCCGGTTGCCGAGATGCGGGTCACGCCGCCGGCTATCAAACGGCGTGACAGCCCGGGTGCCTGTTCCGGTTCACAGATGAGCGCGCAGCTCTGCAACACGTTCCGCCAGGGCAGCAGGGTTTCGGTGATCAGCCCTTGGGGCACTGGCCGCAACAACAGCGTGCGGAACAGTGGTGATGGCGACAGGTTGCGATGATGCTCCCAAAGGATGCGCCAGCCGTCACCCGCCCAGACCTGGCCGGTCTGCCCCGCGAAGCAGTGATCCAGGCGAGCAAGTGCGGTGCGGGTGGTGATCTCGCAGGCTTCGGCGGCGGTGGGTGCCAAGGCTGGCCATTGTCCGGCGCGGCGCTCGAATGCGGCGGCCAGGGCGTTGCCCAGTGCTTGCAAGACAGCCGGCTCATCGCTGTCCACCAGCAGCCATTGCGGACTGGAACAGGCTTGCTGATCGAGACTGCAGACTTCATTCACCAGGCTATCGAGCGCCTGCGCACTGGCGGCTAGAGGTGTGACATAAGCGAAGCTGATGCGATGCCCCCAGTCAATCCAGCGGCAGCCGCTTGGGATCTGCTCGCGCATGGCCTTGAGTGCCGTCTCGCCGCCCCAGGCGCTGACACCCTGTGCCAGTGCGAAGAGACGCTCGCTCTCGTGGTGGGGCACGGGCAATACCGCCAGGTAATCGCGCAGCCGGCCACTGGTGTCGCAATCGAGGAACGCCGCCAGTATCCGCGCCGTCAGGCCCTCATCGCGTGTGCTGGGGCGCAACCAGTTGATGTTACCGGCCAGCAGGCTCTCCAGTGCCGCGCAGAACGCCAGCAGCGGTGCATTGCCCGGCGTGACATGCACCACCAGACCCAAGGGCTGCCAGCTTTCGAAGGGGCCGTCGCAATAGTCGATTCGCCGCAGCGAGCGCGGATCCGGTCCCAGTTCCCGCGCAAGCTTCAAGCTCAAATGCTTGCGTGCGCAAAAGGCGATCAACGCTTGGCGTTGGTCTTCGTCGAGGATTGCATCCTGTCTTTGTCCCCGTAGCTTTTGAGCGAACGCCTCGGCGCAATCGAGCACACTGTCGCTGTGGGGGGCCGAGACCAGGAGGGCGGGTAGTTGCGGCTGCAAGCGTTCAAGCGCCTGGTCAAGTGTCAGGTCGGCGTGCAACTGGCCGTTGATGAGATACATATCAATTTTCCTTGATCAATTCGGCGGCAGCCATGGCGCAGCTCCGGCTGGCACTGGTCCCCGCCCGGCCATGCAGTTCAAACCACTGGGTGCGCAAGCCGCACTCACAGTTGGCCGGATGCAGGGTCGCCAGGTCGCTCATCACCACGGCGTGGGCCGGGCTGGAGGAAATGTAGGGCGAAACGAATGACAGCAACCCGGCCTCGCCGAAGGGCTGGACGCTGAAATCCGAGGGGTGGCGAACGAAGACTTGCGAATAGACCGGCACATGAAAGTGATGGTGTGCGCATTCGATGTAAGGGACCGCGTGCTCTACGGCACCGTAACCGTCGCGGCAGCGATGGGGCTCGATGCCCAGTTGCCGGGTGATGCGTTCATAGACCTGGTGGCGTGGAATCTCCTGGGCGGCTTGTTTTTTCCAACCGCCCCCCAGGAACACCAGCGAGGCGGGCGCAAGCTTCAGGTTCTGGATGCCGGTCTCGCGCATGCGCTCAAGTGCATGCCATAGAAGCGCCGGAAAGCCGAAGATCCTGACTGGCAGACCCTCCTCGGCGAATTCCTGAAGGGCGCGGATCACGCCAAAAACGTCGAGTTCATGACCTTTTCCGGTACGCCGCAGGGCATAAACGATGCGTTTGGCCGGGGCAAAACGGCACAGGAATTGATCGGTATACGCCGTGCCCAGGTGATTGGCCGCTTCGGGTTCATGGCTCAACAACAGGTAGTTGCAGGGCGAATCCGGAGTGGACCAGCCGTAATGATCAAAAATGCGCGCCACCATTCCCTGGGCCGCCGCCATACTGCGCTCGTCATAGCGCATGCGACTTTTCTGGCCGCTGGTGCCGGAGGAGGTGAGTTCCAGCGCGTCCTCGGCGGTGGGACTGAGCAGCAATCGCTGCTTGAAGTAATTGGCATAGATAGGCGGCAGGCGCGACCAGTCAGTCAAATGCTCCAGGTCATCGACGGTGAGGCCGTTGGCGCTGAGCCAGTCTTTGTAGCCAGGGGTATGGTGGCTATGGAACAGGCTGATCTCAGCCATGGCTCGATTGAACAGCCCGGGGGGAATCGAGTCAGCGCCATAAGGCCGGGGCAACGCGCACAGCGCATCGGTGTGGGGAAAATGGATCATTGAGTATCTTTCCTCGGGGACGGCAAATTCAAACGTGAGCGACCGGTCGCGCCATGAACAGGCGCAACGCGACAAGACAGCTGAGCCCGGCGATGCCAGCCATCAAGGCAAAAGCTTGCAGGCTTGCCCCGGCGCCCAGTAGCGCCAACAGCGAGCCCACTGCGCTCATCACTGCGATTGAGATCATCCCGACCATGGCCGAGACCAGCCCTTTGCTGTCGTCGCTGGCGAACAGCGCCAATCGATACAACGCCGCATTGCCCATGCCGAGCCCGAGGGCGTAAAGCGACAGGCCGCTGACCAGCGCGGGTAAGGAAAGATGAAACTGGCTGCCAACGACCAGTGCGATCAGGCCGGCACACAAGGGCCATAGGCTGTAGCGGAGCACACCGCGTACGCCCACCCGTTCTACCAAACCGTTGAGAAGGAGGTTGCCAAGGATCACGGCTGCGAAAACCGGGATCTGCCACAGCCCGTACATCAGGGGAGACAGGCCCTGGCCCTGGATCAACAGCAGGGGCGACAGGCCGATCCAGGCAATCAGCGGCAAGCTCATCAGCCCTAGCGCCAGGCTGGCCGCCATGAACCCTGCATGGCCCAGCAATGCGCCATACCGGCCGATCAGCGTGCGCAGCTCGAACGGCTCGCGTACAGGTTGGTGGCCGGGGCGGGGCGTTGGGCCAGGGTTTTGCGGCATGAATACCCATAAGGCCAACCAGCTCAGCACCCCGAGGCCGGCCAGCAGCACAAACAGCTCGCGCCAGGACAGCCATTGCAGCAGCAATCCTCCCAACAAAGGCCCTAGCAAGGGAGAAAGCAGCGCGAGGTTGCCCAATAACGCCATGACTTTCACGGCATCCGATTCGCAGAACACTTCTTGTATGGCGGGGTAGCTGACCGCAATCACGAAGCCCAGGCCCATCCCCTGGATCAGGCGAAGTCCATTGAATCCCTGCATGTGGGTGACTTGGGTGATTGCCGCACAAGCCAGCACAAACCCGGCACAACCGGCGAGCATGAATGGGCGACGCCCATAGCGATCCGACAACGGGCCGATCAGCCACGGCAACATCACGCCCCCCAGCAAATACAGATTGAAGGCATAGGGGATTTGATCGGCAGGTGCATCGAGTTCTTGGGTTACCGCGAGCATGGCGGGCATGACCAGATCACTGGCCATGTAAGTCAATAATTCGAAGAGGGCGATAGCCAGGCAAAAGCCTGCTAATCGTATTGGGGAAAGAGTGGTCAGCAAGTTTTGCATGGTTTCCAACGTCAGTGTCGATAAGAAGGTAGGTGCTTCTTATTCGAGAGTACGTTGGTGACATTCAGGGCCGAAAGAAGTCTTGCCCTTTGTTTGTGGAGGACGCATGACTTATCGTTGTAAGAAAAATGTCCGCGCAAAGGCGGACATTTTTTCTTGAGCAAGTAACTAATCTGACAGTTGATAATAACAAGTGCGTTGATTAGGTTCTTGCGTTACCTACGCAGGACCAAGGAGGGGAATCCTTAGCGACGTTGGTCAAAGCCTGGACCAGGCCCGCCATGACCACCACCAGGCCCACCGCCATGACCGCCACCTGGAGGAAAAAAGAGGCAGCCACTCAGTGTCAGGATGGACAGCAGGGGAATCAACAGGGTCATGCGACGAAACATAGATAAATCCTCATGATTAAACGCCGTGGTTGCGCGAAAGCGCTCCTGCGGCTGTAACATGGGACACCATTTGCTGCCTCTTATCCCAGAAATAAGGTATGAGACTGGTAAGCATGTGAATACAAATCGGATACATTTGGAAATGGCAATGACTCATTCGCAACGTTTGAAATACTCGATTCTGATCGTTCTCGTCGTCCTGGCGGTCATGCTGGGACTTTCCTGGATGCAAAACAAAGGCATGATCAGCGAGCAGCTGTTTCAATACATCGCCATCGCCGTGGCGGTCATCGTGGTGGTGATCAACGGCGTGATGCGGCGCAAGGTCAAGTCCTGAGCACCGGGGTCATTCCTCGGCCTTGAGTACCGCCATGGCACTGCGGTGCAGGCTGTAGCTTTTATCGGGATTGAGGGTGACCACTCCCTCGCTGCACAGGCGCTTCAACACCTCGCGCACACTGAGGAAGGACAAAGGAATGTCCAGCCCCAACAATTGATTGTGCACGCCCCGCACACCCAGGCAGCGGTTTTCGTCGGCGGCCTTGAGCAATGCATCAATGACTTTGAGGCGAATCAGGCTGGTTCTGAGCCCAAAGCTTTTGAGCAAACGCCTGATGTGTTCATTGCCGCCTCGTTCCTCTGGCCTGCCGAACACGCTGTCAGTGGCTGTCATCGAGACGCCGGTCGACCTTGGCTTGCCCACCATTGGCAGTTGCGTGTTATGCATGCAAAAACTCCTTACCAGCCTGATCAGAAAAGGTCACAGATGCTCTCCTGTAATAGGACGAACGAGGGTGACCAATCATGAGGGCCCTGAGGTGAAAAAAATGTACGGGCACCTCGAACATCCGCTCTGAACCGGCTGCCAAGCCATTAATGTTTTTTCATCTGGTTTGTTTTAGGGAAGGCTCATTGCGCTTTAGCACGCGGTATGTGAATTTCCAGGCGGGCCAGTTTTTTCACTGTCGCACCGGTAGCCGTCCTGGCTTTTGAAGTTTTCGACCAGGAGTGGACGTAAGAATGTCCGGGCGGTGCTTTTTCAGTTATTGGTCGGCCGTTGGCCGATGGAATTGAGGACCGGGTTGCCGTCCTTGTTCCGTGTCAGATAAACCGGCAGCACTTTCGGCAAGGAAGGCACGAGGTTTTTCACTTCGTTGAGGTTGTAGATACCACCGATACGCAGGGCGCCGGTGCTGTTGTCGGCCAGCATGACGGGATGCTCGAGGTAGCGGTTGATCAGCGGCAACGCGTCGCTGAGGGCGAGGTCATTGAGCACCAGCTTGCCGTTGCGCCAGGCCAGTGAGCTGTCATCGAGGTCGACTTCACGAATCTGTGGTTGGTAGTCACCGGCCTTGTAACGCGCCTGCATGCCAGGCGAAAGACGCAGGCCGTTATCGGCAAGCGTCTGGTTGCTGGTCACCCATATGGAGCCTTCCACCAGCGTGACCCGTACCTGATCCTGATATATCCATACATTGAAGCGAGTGCCGGTCACGCGCACCTGGCCCTGGCCTGCCCGAACAACGAACGGGTGCTGGGCGTCATGGCTGACGTTGAAAAACGCCTCGCCTTTTTTTAGCGTAACGCTGCGTTCATTTTTGTAATTGGCAAATACCAGCTGGCTGCCCAAGTTGAGTTCTACCTGGCTGCCGTCGCTCAGGGTGACGTGACGTACGCTCTCGCCGGCCTCGAACCGCTGATAGGAATTCGCAAGCCAGCCCAGGTTCCAGCCGGTGTAAGCGGCCAGGGGCAAGCCCAGCACAAGCACTGCAGCAGCGACAGCCAACCGGCTCCAGCGTGACCGAGGGCGGGACGTTGGGGTGGGGGATGTCGCTGACTCGATGAGCGGCAAATGATCGGCAACCACCCAGATTTCAAGCATGGCTTCGTATTCGAAAGCGTGCAGGGGATCGGCGTCGTGCCATTGCTTGAACGCCAGCCGTTCGGCATCGGTGCAGTCGACTGCATGCAAACGCATGCACCAATGTGCGGCTGCGTCGGTAATGGCGTCGTATTCGGCTTCCGAGAGTGTGTGTTCGGTCATTGACTCTTCCTGGTTTGCCGCATTCTAACCTTCGGCATAAGCCGCCGAGAACAGCCATCATGGCGTTTGCACATCAAATGAGCCTGTTTTTTTCGGTCAAAGGCTCGAACACCGGTATTTCTTAGTTGTAGCGTCCCATGGATGTCGTGAAAAAAGGATCAATACTTGGACACCTGCGCGAAGTGCCGCAGTTAAGACGTGGTCGTTGGGGAGGGTGGGTCGAGCTGGCGACCCAACTTACAAATAAGCAGTGTCACGGAATCGGCGTTTCGAAGTATGACATCGATGCGTTTGTCCGGCAGATTCGGATCCAGAAAGGCATCCCGTGCTTCGTCCAGGGTCCTGGTGCCGGTTATTTTCAGGATTTCCTTCACGGTGTCCTTATACCGGGCGAAAAGATCCAGGCTTCTAAGCGTGTCGGCCTCGCTATCCCATGCCGTAAACAGTCGCCTCCGTGGCGTACTCAATGAAAGCCCATTGTCTTGCTGGTCTTTTAGCGCGTTTGCAGGGGGCTCCAGCATTTCGTTGATCTTCTTTTCGAGCGCTTCCAGGCTGTCGAATTTTATGATTCCACGCCTGTGGCGTGCAGAGAAACACCGGTTTGATGGCTGGCCCGTCGGCCTTTGGCAAGGCGCTGAGCGTAAAACAACCGGCCAGTGGAATCGGGGCGTTACCCTCGACTTTGAAGAGGATTTTTTCGGCAGACATTGCTGGCGTCTGCGCGGCGCGCAGCGTCTGGCTGGGCTGGGCGGTGTGGTGCAGCCAGTCGAGGTCTGCCTGCGTCAACCCATGAGTGCTGTTCAACTCGTCCAGGCGATTGGCGTTTAACACCTCGGGAAATAAGAGTGGCGTGGTCTCAGGGGGCATCGTTGCTTCTCGATCAAGGCCCGCAAGGCGACACATCGGTGGATGAAGCGGCCAGACTAGACAGCGACCCATGAGCAAAGGTGGTACATAGTTACCGCGCGCAAGGTTTCAGACCTGTCAGGCTAAGGGCGGCGGCAAAGCTTGCTTGCGATGGCGATGTGGCTGAAAGGAGCGCTATGCGAGCAAGCTTTGCTCCCACCGTGAAGCAGTGTTTAATCACCACTTACGCTGTTGCTACCTCCAACAATCACTCTGGAGCCTCAGATGTCTGCGCTATCCGATGATGCCGGTTCTTGCACCCTGTCCCTTGATGCTTTGGTGAGTTTGCTGGAGGAGGTTTTCCTGCGGCATGGCACTTCGGTCGAAGTCGCCCGCATCTTGGCCGAAAACTGTGCTTTCGCGCAGCGCGACGGTGCCCACAGCCATGGGGTGTTTCGCATTCCCGGTTATGTCTCGACGCTCAACAGCGGTTGGGTCAACGGTCGGGCAGTGCCAGTGGTCGAAGACGTCGCATCTGGGTTCGTACGAGTGGACGCCGGCAATGGTTTCGCCCAGCCCGCCCTGGCCGCCGCACGCCCGTTGCTGGTGGCAAAGGCCCGCAGCGCCGGTATTGCGGTGCTGGCCATTCGTAACTCCCATCACTTCGCCGCTCTCTGGCCGGATGTCGAGCCGTTTGCCTACGAAGGTCTGGTGGCGTTGAGCGTGGTCAACAGCATGACGTGTGTGGTGCCCCATGGCGCGGACCGTCCACTGTTCGGCACCAACCCCATTGCCTTCGCCGCGCCACGGGCTGACGGCGATCCGATTGTCTTTGACCTCGCCACCAGCGCTATCGCTCATGGCGACGTACAGATTGCCGCACGCAAGGGCGAACTGTTGCCGCCAGGGATGGGGGTGGATAGCCTCGGCCAGCCGACCTGCGACCCAAAGGCGATTCTCGAAGGTGGGGCGCTTCTGCCGTTTGGCGGGCACAAGGGTTCGGCGTTATCGATGATGGTCGAGTTACTGGCGGCGGCCCTGACCGGCGGTAACTTTTCGTTCGAGTTCGACTGGCGCAATCATCCGGGTGCCAAGACCCCATGGACCGGACAGTTGCTGATCGTGATCGACCCAAGCAAGGCCGCCGGACAGAGCTTCGCCGAACGCAGCCAGGAACTGGTCAGGCAGATGCATGGCGTTGGGTTGCGACGGCTGCCGGGAGATCGTCGGTATCGCGAGCGCAGCAAAGCCAATGAGCACGGGATTACGCTGGATGAACAGACATTGGCGCAGTTGCGGGAGTTGGCGGGGCGGTAAACCCCCGAAGGCACTGTGATATTTTTTGTGGCGAGGGAGCAAGCTCCCTCGCCATGGATAACCGTTGCGGCTGGGTGTCGCTTAACGTCGTCCGAGCAGCAAGCCCACCACCAGCCCGAAACCGGCGGAAATCGCCACGGTTTGCCACGGGTGACCACCGATATAGAGTTCAGTGGCATCGACCATCGGACGGGTGCGCTCCCGTGCGCTGGCGACCGAATCCAGGGCCTGTTGCAGTTTCTGGGAGATCTGGCCTCGCAGGTTTTCGGCGTCTTCGCCAACCATCGAGGCACTGCTTTTGAGCAGTTTTTCCGATTCCTCGATCAACGCTTTCAGTTCGCTGAACGCTTGATCCTTGATTTGCTCTCCGTTCGCTAGCACGGTGCTTTTGCGAGCCATTGAGGTACTCCTTGCAGTTGATGGCAGTGAACAATGGAGTGCTGCGTTTGTTGAAAAGTTGCAGTGACTGGTATCGGCAGCGCAGCCCATCATAAATCGTGGTTAAGACGTTTCTGCGCAACGTGTAAGATGGCGCCTATTTACGCAACAGGTAATTCCCATGAGTTTCAATCTGGCTGACAAGCCCCTGGCCGAGCGCGCCGCGCTGGAAGACGAAAAATCCCGACTCTTTGAACTGTGGCAAAACAACCTGGGCAAGGCCAAGGGCGACGCCGCCCGGCTGTTCGGCGAGCGATCCAAGCGCAAGGGCAAGTGGGCCGAGTGGGTGCGTGCCGAACTGGACGCTATGTCGCCGCCGGAATACGCCAACATGGTGCGAAGTGAGGTCAATCGCTTGATGGCTGCCAACAAATAAACCTTATGTAAACGTTGCGACAATAGCCTCGCGAACCTTGGCCACTGCCGGATCCATTTGCGTGTGGGTTCGCCACCCCAGTTCGATGGGGTAGCGAGGCAGGGCCAGGGGGCAGGGCAGCAATGCCAGGCCGCTGATCGACGCGATGGCCCGAGCGGCATGCTGCGGAATGGTCGCCACGGCCTGGCTGCCCTTGAGCAGGAACGGCAGTGCGGCAAAGTGGGTGGTCGACGCACACACTCGGCGGCTCAGGCCAAGCCCGGCCAGCCCTTCATCAGTAATGCCGATGAAACCACCCGAAGACACGAGCAAATGTTCACGGGCGACAAACGCTTGCAAGGTGAGGGTTTGTTGGCCCTGCGTCAGGCTGTCCGGGTCCACGAGGCAGGCGTAGTCGCCTTCGCCCAATGCCTGGCGGCTGAGCAACCGTTGCGTGAAACCGCCCGCCGTAATCGCCAGGTCGAGGCTGCGCTCCAGCAGGTTTCGGCCGACGATCTGGCTGTGTGTCTGGCGAAAAATCAACCGCAGCCCCGGCGCACGTCGTGCCACTTCCTCGATCAAGCGTCGCCCATGGGCTATCTCGAAGTCGTCGGACAGCCCGACGATGACCGAGCGGCCTTCGTAATGGCTGGCGTCCGGATCGACCATTGCCAGGCTCTGGCGGCATTTGTTCAGGGCATCGCTGATGACCGGCTTCAACTGATTGGCCCGCAGTGTCGGCGCCAGGCCGCGACCGGTGCGCACGAATAATTGATCGTCATACAGCCCTCGCAGCCTGCGCAGAGCGGCGCTGATGGCCGATTGAGTCACGCCCAGGCGCAAAGCAGCGCGGCTGGCGCTGGACTCGTCGTGCAAGGCTTCAAAGGTCTTGAGCAGATTGAGGTCGACGTCGGCGATATTCATAAGGCTCATATCATTTAGCAGTGTATTGGGCTTTATTCATGATCGGCCGACGCCTGAGAATCAGCAACACCTGATGATCAAGGAGTTGAAACCATGCCCAAATCCATTGTGGCCGCATTACAGATTGGTTCGTTGCCCGGCGGCAAGGGCGAAACCCTGGCGCAGATCCTTTCCTATGAGGACGCCATACGCCAGGCCGGCGCACGCCTGGTGGTGATGCCCGAAGCCCTGCTTGGCGGGTATCCCAAGGGCGAGGGGTTCGCCACCCAGTTGGGGTACCGGCTGCCGGAGGGGCGCGAGGCTTTCGCCCGCTATTTTGCCAATGCCATTGACGTGCCTGGCGCTGAAACCGAGGCGCTGGCCGGGCTTTCGGCGCGCACCGGGGCGAGCCTGGTGTTGGGTGTCATTGAGCGCGTCGGCAGCACCCTGTATTGCACGGCGCTGTACTTCGAGCCCGATGCAGGCCTGGTGGCCAGGCACCGCAAGCTGATGCCCACCGGCACTGAGCGGCTGATCTGGGGCCAGGGCGACGGTTCGACCTTGCCTGTGATCGACACTCAGGTCGGTCGTGTGGGCGCTGCGGTGTGTTGGGAGAACATGATGCCGTTGCTACGCACGGCAATGTACGCCAAAGGCGTAGAGGTCTGGTGTGCACCCACGGTGGATGAGCGGGAGATGTGGCAGGTGACCATGCGTCACATCGCGCACGAAGGCCGCTGCTTTGTGGTCAGTGCCTGTCAGGTCCAGGCTTCACCGCAGGCGCTGGGTATCGAAGTCGCGCACTGGCCTGCCGAGCGTCCGTTGATCGCTGGCGGCAGCGTGATTGTCGGCCCCATGGGCGACGTGCTGGCCGGGCCGCTGAAGGACACGGCCGGGTTGTTGACTGCCGAAATCGATACCGATGAACTGGTGCGAGCGCGCTACGACTATGACGTAGTCGGGCATTACGCCAGGCCGGATGTGTTCGAGCTGGTGGTGGATGAGCGGGCCAAGCCCGGCGTGCGGTTCACCGTTTGATCACCAGTTGGCTGCCGAGCCCGGCAAGTCGAGGGTGCCGCGGTCGACGAAGCGCATGGTGCCAAACAACCCGCCCGCGAGTTTGCCTTTGAGTACATAGGGCAGGTTATTCAGGCTTTGGGTCTGGCTCAGGCCCAGGGTCTGACGCAGCACAGAGAACGCCGAGATGCTCACCGGTACGCTCAGCACCGCTTCGGAAAAGCGTGGAATGGACCCG
Source organism: Pseudomonas sp. LBUM1664 (assembly GCF_059695895.1). Taxonomy (NCBI): domain Bacteria; kingdom Pseudomonadati; phylum Pseudomonadota; class Gammaproteobacteria; order Pseudomonadales; family Pseudomonadaceae; genus Pseudomonas; species Pseudomonas sp. LBUM1664. Next base: position 2,988,618 of record NZ_CP166791.1, read on the forward strand.
GTCTGATCACTGACCCCCGAGGCCAACGTACGACCGTTGACCTCCAGATCCAGCGCCACGCCGTTGTAATCGATGGCGGTTTCGTTGGGGTTCTGCAGTCGCAGCTTCACGGCGAAGCGCATTTCCAGGTCCTGACTGGGCAACGGTTCGATGCCGACCACATTGATGTTCAGCGGGTCACGGTGTGGGAAGAGGGCGCAGGCGCTCAGGCTGAGCAGTATCAGGAAAAGGGACATACCGAGGATTCTGCGCATGGATAAACTCTCACGATAAAAAATGGGGCAAAACTCGGGAAACTGCTGAGCACGATAACCCACAACACTCCAAGGCACCGCAACCCCCTGTGGCGAGGGAGCTTGCTCCCGCTCGGTTGCGAAGCGACCGTAAAGATTGGGACCGCTACGCGCTCCAGCGGGAGCAAGCTCCCTCGCCACAAAGGCATATGCCATATGGATACATGCTACGTAGGTCATGCCTCCTGACAGTTTCTGACACCAGCCTCTGCTAATCTGCGTCAACTTTTTCCTCCCGGATCGCCATCGTGTCGCGTACCACTCGACTGCTTACTTTGCTGCAAGTCTTGCGGGGCAAGCGCTGCCCGGTCACCGCCGCGACATTGGCGGGCGAGCTGGAAGTGTCCGAGCGCACGCTATACCGCGACATCGCCGAACTCACGGCCCTGGGCGCACCGATCCAGGGCGAGGCGGGCATTGGCTATGTGTTGCGCAGTGGTCTGTTCCTGCCGCCGCTGATGTTCACGGCCGATGAAATAGAGGCCATTGTGCTGGGCTTGCGCTACGTTGATCAGCGCGGCGATGAGGTGTTGGGCAAGGCCGCCGCCGATGCTTTGGCGAAAGTCGCCGCGGTACTGGCCCCTGATGTGCGGGATGCGTTGCGCAACCCTACCGTGCTGCCTGGTCCGCCGGGTTATGGCTACCCGCAGAACATGGTGGCGCTGAATGTTTACCGTCAGGCCATTCGCACTCAAGCGAAGTTGCACGTCGATTATGCCGACGTGAACAAAATCCCAAGCCAGCGGTTGATCTGGCCGCTGGCCCTGGGTTTTTTGAATGAGGCGCGGGTGGTGGTGGCCTGGTGTGAGTTGCGCGGCGCCTATCGGACCTTTCGCACCGACCGGATTGCTTCTGCCACTGAGCAGGGCGAGCGTTACCCGGGCAGGCGCAGTGACTTGCTACGCGCCTGGTTTGCGTTGATGAAAATGGACGAAACCGGGCGTTTCACTCCTGACAAAAACTGACACTACGCTGTTTTAGCATGGTGCCAGATCGATAAAACAAGGAGTCGTACCATGTCCCATCCCGTCTCTTCCCTGGCCCCGGCCATTGCCGGTTACATTGCGGCCGCCAATGCCTGCGACAGTTCGGCGGTGACGCGTTTCTTCGCCGAGGATGCCAGCGTGTTCGATGAAGGCCAGCACCGGGCCGGTACTCAAGCCATTGCCCAATGGATGGAAGACACCGCCCAGCGTTTCCAGCCGCGGGTGGAAGTGCTCAACGTGCAGCAACGCACCGGCAAGGTGCTGGTGCACAGCCTGATCTCGGGAACCTTCCCCGGCAGCCCGCTGGAGCTGCGCTATACCTTCCGCCTCGATGAGCAGGGGAAGATCAGTCGGCTGGATATCTCGATTTAATTTTGTATGTAAACACAGTTGTGGCGAGGGTATTTATCCCCGCTCGGTTGCGCAGCGACCGCAAATAAATGGGGCCGCTGCGCGACCCGGTGGGGAAAAATCCCCTCGCCACAAGATACTGCGTGTGATCGTTCGTGGTTCTGTCATGGCATACTCCCCAACTTCGATATCGGACCCGGGCCGTATGACTTTCGACTCCCCCTTGAGTGCCTGGCAGCACGCCATTGAACATCACGGTTTCGTTCAGGACGAAGCCCAGGAATTGGCCATCATGTCCCTGGAGCAATGCCACAAGGCGTTGCACGAAGGCCGCAAGTCGATCAAGGGGGTTTATCTCTGGGGCCCGGTCGGGCGCGGCAAGACCTGGCTGATGGACCGCTTTTATGAAAGCCTCAAAGTGCCGGCCCGCCGTCAGCACTTCCATCATTTCATGGCCTGGGTGCATCAGCGCTCGTTCCAGCTCACCGGCACGCCGGACCCTTTGCAGGCCTTGGCCCGTGAGTTGAGCCAAGAGGTACGGGTGCTGTGTTTCGACGAGTTGTTTGTCACCGACATTGGCGACGCCATGATTCTCGCGCGCCTGTTCCAGGTGATGTTTGAGCAGGGCATGGTGATGGTGAGCACATCCAATCTGCCGCCGGAAGAACTCTATGCCACCGGCCATAACCGTGAACGGTTTCTGCCGACCATCACCGCGATCAAGCAACACATGCAGGTCGTGCCGGTGAACGGCTGGCAAGACCACCGCCAGCATCCGGGCAAGTTGCAGCAGCGTTATTGGCTGCGCGAGCACGGGCAACCCGATCCGTTGGGCGAGGTCTTCAACCAGTTGACCGCAGGGCAGACGCCGAGCAGCGAGCCTGTCGAAGTCGGTCATCGAGTTATTGAGCCGGTCCAGGCCAGCGACACAGTGCTCTGGAGCCGTTACCTGGATGTATGCGAGCAACCTTTCTCGGCTCTGGATTTCATGGCCCTGTGCGACCGTTTCAGCGTCATTCTGCTCAGTGACGTGCCCAGCCTGAGCGCCGAACAGCGTGAAGGGCGCATTGCCCGAGGCACAGAAGACGGTGTCGAACGAGTTGAGGCCGGTGATCGGGAGTTGCCGCAGCTGTCGATCCACGACGACGGTGTACGGCGCTTCATCGCCCTGGTCGACGAATGTTACGACCGCAAGGTGCCGCTCTACCTTTCGGCCCAGGTGCCGATGGACCAGTTGTACACCGATGGCTATCTGCAATTCCCGTTTCGCCGTACGCTCAGTCGCCTCCAGGAAATGCAAATGCAACGTTTTGGTCAGCCCTCCTGACCTTTTACCCCGCCGACGGCCTCGAGCCGCCGGTACTACCGAAGTGAGATGCAAAGTCATGGAAGAAGCCAAGGACATTCTTGTACTGCAAGCCAGCTACACCAATCCGGTCCACGCCGAAGCAATCTGTCATGTGCTCAACGGCTATGCGCAAGATCCAATGGGCGGTGGCCAGCCACTTTCAGACGAAGTGCTGCTGCATCTGCCCGGAGAACTGGCCAAGCGCCCGCATGCGTTCAGTGTGCTGGCTTTCGTCAACGGCGAACCGGCGGGGCTGGTCAATTGTTTCGAAGGTTTTTCAACCTTCGCCTGCCGACCGCTGGTGAATATCCACGATGTGGCGGTGATGAAAGAGTTTCGGGGGCTGGGGCTGAGCCAGAAGATGCTGCAGAAGGTCGAGGACATCGCACGCCAGCGTGGTTGCTGCAAGATCACGCTGGAAGTGCTTGAAGGCAATGCCGTGGCCCAGGCCAGCTATGCCAAGTTCGGCTTTGCCGCCGGCATGTTCGACCCGGCCCACGGCCGTATGCTGTTCTGGATCAAGCCCCTGTAGCAGCTGGCCTTGGCGGTGGCGGTTATTTCTGTACGACTTCAGCCACCGGCGCCTTGGGCTGCATCAGGCTGAAGTCGATCAGCCCTTTGTGTTGGTTTTCATAAGGGTTGCCGATCAACAGCGGCCGGGCCTTGAAGTCCTCACTGACCAGGCTCTTGCTGCGGTCCAGTTCATCAAAACTCAAGCCCGCCAGGTCTGCCCAGGTATGGATCAGGTGAGAGCTGCTGTAAGGCCGAGATAGATCGCCGGCGAAGTTCCAGTCGTGGGTTTCGCGCCACTTGGGCGAGGCCCAGGCCATGAACGGAATGGTGTACATCGGCGCGGTCGGCTTGCCTTCGTTGCGGCCCAGGGTGTTATGGCCAGCCGAGTCGAATACATCTTCACCGTGGTCCGACAGGTAAAGCACAAAGCCGTTGGGGTCGGTCTTGGCGTAGTCCTTGATCAGGCTGGACACCACGAAGTCGTTGTACAGCACTGCGTTATCGTAACTGTTATAGGTCGGGACCTGATCGTCACGTACACCGGCCGGCACGCCCTGACGGTCGGTGAACTTGTTGAAGGTCGGCGGATACCGGTACTGATAGCTCATGTGGGTACCGAGCAGATGCACCACGATCAGCTTGCGCGGTGCACTGTCGGCCAAGGCCTTGTTGAACGGTTCGATCACGTCGCCGTCGTACTGTGCGGCGTTCTGGTTGCGGTTGTTGTTCAGGTACACCTGCTCATCGGCCTGTTGGGAGAAGGTCGTCAGCATGGTGTTGCGCTTGGTCATGGTCTGCTGGTTGGTGATCCAGAAGGTCTTGTAGCCGGCCTGTTTCATCATGCTCACCAGCGATGGCGTGCTCAGGTACAGGTCAGGGTTCTGCTCGTCGGCGAACGTCAGCACTTGCTGCAGCGCTTCGATGGTGTAGGGGCGTGGGGTGATCACGTTGTCGAAAACCGAGAGCTGGTCCTTGAGCTTGTCCAGCTCCGGTGTGGTTTCCCTCGGGTAGCCGTACAGGCTCATGCGCTGACGGTTGGTGGATTCGCCGATCACCAGCACCAGGGTTGCCGGCTGGTTGGCCATGGTGTCCTTGAGGTTGCTCAATGGCGCGATCTTGCTGGCGCTGTGAAGCATGCCTTGCATGTTTTCCAGCTGTTCGCCGTAGCGACGATAGGCCACCAGCATCTGCCACGGCACGGCCGGCTCGATGCGATCTTCGAATTTCTCCAGGCCGCCGGCAAAGCTGCCGGTACGCTGGGTTTGTTTGATCAACGGATAACCGACCACGGCCGCCACGATCACGGCGGCGGCTACCATGGCTTGGCCGCGGGGCAGGTACACCGGGCGTAAACGGGTCCAGAGCCAATATCCGACGGCGGTGTGGGCCAGGAAGGCCGCCACCATCCACCAGGCGAAATACTGGGTCAGATACTCACCCGCTTCAGACACGTTCGATTCGAACATGATGAAGATGACGCTCTGGGAAAATTCCTGCTGATAAATGAAGAAGTAACCCAGGCTGGCCATGGAGCAGGCCCAAAGCACCAAGCCGATCAATGCGGCGAGCAAGCGTGTGCGGGCGGGGAAGAGCAGCATGGGCGCCAGCCACAACGCGCTCATCACGAATGCCTGGCGAAACCCCGTGAAGCCGGAAGTGTCGCTCAGCAGAATGAGCAGTTGGGTAATGCCCGAGAAATACCAGAAGAATAGAAACAGCCAGCCGAACCCGGCCCAGTCGAAACCTTTCGCAGTCGTTTTGCTGCGTTTGAACAAGCTCATCAAGCGCTCCAGCCCTCATCGACGACGCTGTTGACACCGGATTGGTGTCCGCAGGCATACGCCGAACAACATTAAAGGCCGGGAGTATCGCGATGCAGATGTGAAAACTTCGTGAGTTTTTCGGCTACAAAACGATGGTCGGGGTGCGGATGTCTGGTTTGCATGTGAAGTGACACCGGAGTTGTCCAGCGTCACTTTTGCACTTCGCTTCTGGGGCGGGTTACCGAATCAGAGCCTGGCTCTGATGGGGTAGCTGTGAGTGTTGCAATTGCATGCGCAACTGCGTCACTTCCTCAAGCAGCAGATCACGCTCTTCCTTGAGTAGGCGTAATTCGTCGCGACGAATGGTCACGTAAAGGGTTTGGGGAGGACGTGCGGTAACGACAGGGCCCATTGCTCACCTCGCAAATGGCGTACATCAACTATAGAGATGCCGCCAGTATTTTGGTCGACGCCTCTACTATCGGCGCCGATTCTGATTTCTTTTGCTCGTGAATGGAACTTTTTTATTTTTCAGGGTCGCTGTGCCTTCGGCAGGGTTTGTAGCGTTATCCCTTGTGATCGCTCGAATTAACCGGAAACTATGCAGCAATGCTCTGGACTAACCTCCACTAGTCGATCGAGCTAAACCTTTGACACACCTTTATTTGTAGTAGGGAGCATCAGCACATGCAACTCGGGATTATCGGACTGGGCCGCATGGGCGGCAATATTGCACGGCGCCTGATGCTCAATGGGCACACCACCGTCGTCTATGACCGCAATGCCGCTTTTGTCGAAAACCTGAGCCAGGAAGGCGCCAAGGGCGTTGCGGACCTGCCGGCGCTGGTCGCCGGGCTGGATAAGCCGCGGGCGGTCTGGGTCATGTTGCCGGCCGGCGCACCCACCGAAGACACAATCAATGCGCTGAGCAACCTGCTGGAGCCCGGCGACGTCATCATTGATGGCGGTAACACGTACTACAAGGATGACATGCGTCGCGCCCAGGCGTTATCGGAAAAAGGCTTGAGTTACATCGACGTCGGCACCTCCGGCGGCGTTTGGGGCCTGGACCGCGGTTACTGCATGATGATTGGCGGTGATGCCGAAGTGGTAAAGCGCCTGGATCCGCTGTTCGACAGCCTGGCCCCGGGCATGGGCGATATCCCGCGCACTCGCGATCGCCAGTCCGATGACGACCGTGCCGAACGCGGCTATATCCATGCGGGCCCGGCTGGTTCCGGGCATTTCGTGAAGATGATCCACAACGGCATCGAATACGGAATGATGCAAGCCTTCGCCGAGGGCTTTGACATCCTCAAGACCAAATCCAGCGAAAGCCTGCCGCCTGAACAACGTTTCGACCTGAACGTGGCCGATATCGCCGAAGTCTGGCGCCGTGGCAGTGTCGTTTCGTCGTGGTTGCTGGACCTGACGGCTGATGCATTGGCCAGCGATCCAAAGCTGGACGGTTATTCCGGTGAAGTGGCCGACAGCGGTGAAGGGCGTTGGACCATCGAAGCGGCCATCGAGCAAGCGGTGCCGGTCCCGGTGCTGTCCAGTTCGCTGTTCGCCCGTTTCCGCTCCCGTCAGCAAAGTACTTATGGCGACAAAATGCTCTCGGCCATGCGCTTCGGCTTTGGCGGCCACGTGGAGACACCGAAAAAATGACCTCTATCGGCAGCAAATCCAAGGCAGACCCCGCGCCGCCGACCACGTTGTTCCTGTTCGGCGCCCATGGTGATCTGGTCAAGCGGTTGCTGATGCCGGCGCTTTACCACCTTAATCGTGACGGTCTGCTGGGCGATGGGCTGCAGATCATCGGTGTCGACCACAACGCCATCAGTGATGTGGACTTCGCCAAGAAACTCGAGGACTTCATCCGTAACGAAGCGGCGAACAAGGGCGGCGACCCAGACCGGGCACTCGACCCGGCGCTGTGGACCCGGCTGGCCAGGGGGATCAGCTACGTTCAGGGTGATTTCCTCGATGACAGCACTTATCAAGCGTTGGCGGCGAAAATCGCCGCCAGTGGTACTGGTAATGCCGTCTTCTACCTGGCGACCGCGCCACGCTTTTTCAGTGAAGTGGTCAACCGCCTCGGCGCTGCCGGGCTGCTTCAGGAACACAGTGATGCCTTCCGGCGTGTGGTAATCGAGAAGCCGTTCGGCTCCGACCTGCAAACCGCCGAAGCGCTGAACGCCTGCCTGCTCAAGGTCATGAGCGAGAAACAGATCTATCGGATCGACCATTACCTGGGCAAGGAAACGGTGCAGAACATTCTGGTCAGCCGTTTCTCCAACAGCCTGTTCGAGGCGTTCTGGAATAACCACTACATCGACCACGTACAAATCACCGCCGCTGAAACCGTCGGTGTGGAAACCCGTGGCAGTTTTTATGAACACACCGGAGCCCTGCGGGATATGGTGCCCAACCACCTGTTCCAGTTGCTGGCGATGGTAGCCATGGAGCCACCGGCTGCTTTTGGCGCAGACGCGGTACGTGGGGAAAAGGCCAAGGTCGTGGGGGCGATTCGGCCCTGGTCGGTGGAGCAGGCCCGCGCCAACTCCATACGCGGTCAGTACACCGCCGGTGAAGTGGCTGGCAAGCCGGTCAACGGTTATCGCGAGGAGGCCAATGTCGCGGCCGACAGCAGCACTGAAACCTATGTCGCCCTCAAAGTCATGATCGATAACTGGCGGTGGGTGGGCGTGCCGTTTTACCTGCGCACCGGCAAACGCATGAGCGTGCGGGATACGGAAATTGTCATCTGCTTCAAGCCGGCGCCTTATGCGCAGTTTCGCGATACCGAAGTCGACGAATTGCAACCTACGTACTTGAGAATTCAGATTCAGCCCAATGAAGGCATGTGGTTCGACCTGCTGGCCAAACGGCCGGGGCCAGCACTCGATATGGCGAATATAGAACTGGGCTTTGCCTACAAGGACTTCTTTGAAATGCAACCGTCCACGGGTTACGAAACCCTGATCTACGATTGCCTGACCGGCGATCAGACGCTGTTCCAGCGCGCCGACAACATTGAAAACGGCTGGCGTGCGGTGCAGCCGTTCCTCGATGCCTGGCAGCAGGACGCAACGGTCCAGGCCTACAAGGCCGGTGAAGATGGTCCAGAGGCCGCAGATGACCTGCTGACACGCGACGGTCGCGTCTGGCATGGCCTCGGATGAGTGACCCGGTGAAACACCCCATTCGCTTTTTGCTCAGTGACATGGACGGGACGTTGCTGCTGCCCGACCACAGTATCAACCAGCGCACCATAGAAGCCGTTCGTTCGTTGCGTGACGCTGGCGTGCTGTTCAGTCTCGCCACCGGGCGGCCGCCCCGGGCGATGTTGCAGCAGATCGAAGCCTTGGGTGTCGACCTGCCCACGGCCGCGTTCAATGGCGGTACGCTGGTTCATCCGGACGGCAGCTTCCTCGCCGTGCACTACCTGCCATCCGAAGCGGCGCTGACCACACTGGGCATGTATGCCGATCAGCCCGGCATCGAGGTCTGGGTATTTGCCGACGGTGAATGGCTGGTGCGTGACGCCTACGGTCCGATGGTGCCAGGTGAAGCCCGCGGCCTGGGCTATCCACCGGTGGAAGTCGAGAGTTTTGAGCCTTATCTGGAGCGCATTGACAAGATTGTTGCCACCAGTGCCAACACGGATCTGTTGGTTGAGCTGGAGGCTCGGTTGCATCCGCTGCTCACGGGCCAGGCCCAGGTGTCGCGTTCGCAGCCGATCTACCTGGACGTGACGGCGATGCAGGCCAACAAGGGGGAAGCGCTGTCGACCCTGGCCGCGTTTCTGGGGGTGCCGATGGAGCAGACGGCCGCCATGGGTGACGGTGGCAACGACCCGGCGATGTTCCATCGCGCGGGGTTGTCGATTGCCATGGGGCAGGCGGAGGAGGCCATCAAGTCTCAGGCCGATGTCATTACCGCAGCCAACACTGAAGACGGCGCTGCCCTGGCAATCGAGCGGTACATCCTGCGGGGGTTGAGTTACAACCAGTAGGTCACTGCAAACCACCCCAAGCCACCCATCACCACGGTGTAGGGCAATGCCATCCAGACCATCCGTCCATAGGACAGGCGAATCAGCGGTGCAATAGCCGACGTCAGCAGAAACAGAAAGGCCGCCTGGCCGTTGGGCGTGGCGACGCTGGGCAGGTTGGTGCCGGTATTGATGGCCACTGCCAGGGTCTCGAGCTGTTCGCGGCTCAGGTGGCCGGAGACGAAGGCTTGCTTGACCTCGGTAATGTAAATGGTCGCCACGAATACGTTATCGCTGATGGCCGACAACACGCCATTGGCGATGAACAGCATGCCTGGCTGCTGGTCGGCGGGCAGGGCCAGTACCCATTGAATCAGCGGCGTGAACAGCTGTTGATCATGAATGACCGCCACCACGGCAAAAAACACCACCAGCAACGAGGTGAACGGCATGGCGTCCTTGAACGCGTTGCCCAGTCGGTGCTCATCGGTAATGCCCGTGAACGCGGTAATCAGCACGATGACCATCAGCCCGATCAGGCCGACTTCGGCGATGTGCAGGGCCAGGCCCACGATCAGAATCAGCGCGGCGATGCCCTGGACGATCAGGGCAGCGCGTTGGCGTGACGTGCGCTCGCGGTTGTCTTGCTCGGCGTAGTCGGCCAGCACGGCGCGTACGTTTTCCGGCAGCAACGTGCCGTAACCGAACCAGCGCAGCTTTTCCAGCAGCACGCAGGTCACCAGCCCGGCCACCAGCACCGGCAGCGACACGGGTGCGACCTTCAGGAAAAAGTCCACGAAATGCCAGCCCATCTCATGGCCGATCAGCAGGTTTTGCGGTTCGCCTACCAGGGTGCATACGCCACCCAGCGCGGTGCCCACGGCGCCATGCATCAGCAGGCTGCGCAGAAAGGCCCGAAACTGATTCAGGTCTTCATGATGCTGCGACGCCAGGCCATGGTCTTCATCGACGCTGCTGTCCTGGCGCGGGTCTGCGCCCGAGGCCACGCGGTGGTACACCGAATAGAAACCCACCGCGGAGCTGATGATGACCGCTGTGACGGTCAATGCATCGAGGAACGCCGACAGGAACGCCGAGAGAAAGCAGAACATCAAGGAGAGCATTGCCTTGGAACGTACGCCCAGAAGCAGGCGCGAGAACAGAAACAGCAGCAGATCCTTCATGAAGTAAATCCCTGCCACCATGAACATCAGCAACAGGATCACCGGGAAATTGTGAAGCAGTTCGTCGTACAGCGCTTTGGGGGTGGTCATGCCCAGTACCAGGGCTTCGACCATTAGCAGCCCGCCGGGCATCAGCGGGTAGCATTTGAGGGCCATGGCGAGGGTGAAGATGAACTCCAGGACCAATATCCATCCGGCAACGACCGGGCCCAAGGTCCACAGCACCACGGCATTGAGAATCAGGAAAGTGACGATGCACGCCTTGTACCAGCGTGGTGAGTGCCCTAGGAAGTTATGCGCGAAAGCTTGAGCCATTGAACCGGACATCAGCCGCTCCTTTTAATTTGAAGCGCGCAACTTGCCGTAAGAAATGGCGAATATCAAGCGTAGGAATAAATACCGTTCGCCCGGGCGATCCGGCTCAGGCCCAATACCGAGCAACCACTGCTCGATAATTGCCAAGGAGCGAATAGCCTCCCACCAGGATTTTTCCGTCAGCCTGCACAGCCAGGGCGGTGGCGGTGTCCAGGCTGTAGCCGAGCCGTGTGCGGACCCAGCCTTTGCCCTGGCCGAAATCCGGGTCCAGGCTGGCGTCCGGCAGATGCCGGGCAAGCACGAAATCGGCCTCGATACCACCGATGGTGGCGCCGGCGGTTACGAGTTTTCCGTCCGGCTGAGCCTGGGCGGCGGTCCATTGGCTGGCGTTGTGTTCGATCTCCAGAAGCCGGCACTGGCCCAGGTTGCTGTGACAGTCGGGTTTGCCGTCCAGGTGTACTTTAAGGGACAGGCAGTGCATCGGGTCGCGGCTGCTGCCGAACGCCTGCAAATCACCGTTTTCATGTTGAACGATCTGGCTGACCATGACGCTGCGCTCCTGAGCCGTGATGGACAGGAAGCCGTCGTCGCCGAAGCTGTCATCAAGTTTGCCGGTGGGATCGTAGCGGGCCATCAAGCCTTGCTGAGGCAAATCGATGGCGCCGCCTACCACGATGTTGCCGTCGGCCTGAAGTGTCAGGCAGCCCAGCCAGGTGTTTTTCAATAAGCGCCGGACCATTACAAAACCGCGATTATTGAACGAGGTGTCCAATGTACCGTCCGTCAGCAACCGGATCAGGATGCCAACATGGTCAGACCGTTGGTAATGATGGTTAGCCAGCAGGAGAATCTTGCCATCGGCCTGGACTCGCATATCAGAGGCTTCAACCCCCGGTACGCCAGGCGGTAACCACTGATCACGCAGGCCTTGGGAGAGGTTGCCGCTGAGCCGGATGACCTGCCGCCCGGCGTTGCCGAAGTCTTGAACGGCACGGCCCTGCTGGTCGAACAGCGCCAGGGCGGGAAGGGTGCTGTCGGCGCTTTCGTAGTGCAGGCCTGATAACAGGATATGGCCGTCGGGCAATTCAATCACTTTGCCCGCTGTCGCTTCAAAGCCGCTTACAAAGGCGCCGATCACGTAGCCTCGGGTTCCGAAGCCCGGATCGGTCGAGCCGTCGTGATTGAGTCGTGCCAGCCCGAACCGGCTGCCCCGGGCTGTCTCGACCCTGGCCGCCACCAAAATCCCTGAGAGGTGGTCGATGGTCAACCCGGTGGTCATGCTTGAGGTGCTGCCGGGAAAATGGACTGAGGCTTTGCCGGTATCGGTGAAGCTGCGGTCAAGTTGCCCGGCGTGGGCCGCAGTTGTCGAGAGTGCAAACGCGGATTGATCGAGCATGCCTGCCTCTCCTTGTGCGTCGACAGGCCCGGAAGGGGGAAGACGACTGCATGAGGGCAACATTCAATCCCTGAACGTGACAGGGCACAACTGTCAGGCTCTGCAGAAACAGGGGCGATTCGTGCCAGAACAATGGCTTTTCGACCCAGTGCAAAGCCTGACAATAAATAACAGGCCTTAAGGGTATGTTATTCGGGCATGGACCAGGATTGCAGTGTGTAGCCGTCCTGGCTCAATTCGGCGCGGGCCTGTCTCAACAGGTTGGCGAGTTGAGCGGGGTCGGTATAGGCACTGCTTGGAATCTGGGTGCGGCCAATATGAGTATTGGTGCGGTCGATGACGGTCAGGCTGAGTTCGCCGTTACCGTCTTGAGGCGCCCAGGCCACGCATTGGAAAGGACGGAATGCGCGGTCGGCAATCAAAAGAGCTTCGTTGATACGGAGCGGGGCGTTCATGGCGTTATCTCTTAAATGTGCCCAATCAAATGATGTGCCGTCGGTTGGGCGTACCGTGCGGCTGGTTACTTGTACTGATGTCCGGAACCGGGGGGCAGGTCACACATTCTTCAAATAAATTTCGACTTTCTTTCAGACCAGGCTGGCGGGCTTTTGTTTGAAAGCTTCACGAAAGATTTAAGGGGGCAGCCACTAGCGGAGCGCTCACTTATAACTGGTTTGTATCAATACCGATAAGAAATCGATACAAGGATGCGTCAACTTCTTGCTACTGTTAGCTGAAGGTTTTCCAAACGATTGTTTCTACTAATATTCTTAATTTTGACGCCAAGGATCAATCATGATCGAAGCCAGCACGTCGCGTCGTTTGCTCGTGGTTGATCCCTGTGATGATTGTCATCGCCTGGTGCCAGGTTTACGCGCTATTGGCTGGGATGTTGAGAGTTGTTCCCTCGAACATGCTGGCGATCGAACCTGCGACGTTGGTCTTTTGCGGTTGCAGCCTTTTCACCTGGAGCGCCCGGAAGCGGTCAAGGAGTTGATCAGCCGCAGCGGTGCCGAGTGGATCGCCGTGCTCAGCCAGGAAGTGCTGCGCTTACAAAACGTAGGTGATTTTGTCTGCGAATGGTTTTTCGACTTCCATACCTTGCCGTTCGATGTGTCCCGGGTTCAGGTGACGCTGGGCCGAGCGTTTGGCATGGCGCGTCTACGGGGGCAGGGTTCGATTCACGTCGATCAGCCCGAACATGAATTGCTGGGCGATAGCCGACCGATTCGCGAGCTGCGCAAATTGTTGAGCAAATTGGCACCTGCCGAGTCGCCGGTATTGATTCGCGGCGAGAGCGGCACTGGCAAGGAACTGGTGGCGCGCACGCTGCACCGCCAGTCCCTACGCCGTAATAAACCGTTCATTGCCATCAACTGTGGCGCCATCCCGGAGCACCTGATCCAGTCCGAGTTGTTCGGCCATGAGAAGGGTGCTTTCACCGGCGCTCACCAGCGCAAGATCGGCCGTATTGAAGCGGCCCACGGTGGCACGCTGTTTTTGGATGAAATTGGTGATCTGCCGTTGGAGTTGCAGGCCAATCTGCTGCGTTTCCTGCAGGAGAAACACATTGAGCGGGTGGGTGGTAGCCAGCCGATTGCGGTCGATGTGCGGGTTTTGGCGGCCACCCATGTGGATCTGGAGGCGGCCATCGAGCACAAGCGTTTTCGCGAGGATCTGTACTATCGCTTGAACGTGCTGCAAGTGGTGATGGCGCCGTTGCGTGAACGCCATGGCGACCTGTCGATGCTGGCCAGTCATTTTTCCCATTTCTACAGCCAGGAAACCGGCCGCCGGCCTCGAAGCTTCAGCGACGAGGCGCTGGTAGCCATGGGCAAGCATGATTGGCCGGGCAATGTACGGGAACTGGCCAACCGTGTGCGTCGCGGCCTGGTGCTGGCGGAGGGACGGCAGATCGAAGCACTGGACCTTGGCCTGGCCAGCCAACAGGGCGTCGCTGCGCCGATGGGCACCCTCGAAGACTACAAAACCCGCGCCGAGCGCCAGGCACTGAGCGATGTGCTCAACCGACACAGCGATAACCTGAGCGTGGCGGCCAGGGTCCTGGGCGTGTCCCGGCCGACTTTCTATCGGTTGTTGCACAAGCATCAGATCCGCTGAATCAAGCCTGCCGCTATCCACAAGGGATAAGTCCCTTATCCCGCGCTAGAAGTAATACGGGAATTTAAGACTGAACGTGAAATCCGGCGCATCGTCGGTCAGCCCGATGGACAAGTTGGGCACGATGGTCAGGTTGTCGGTGGCGGCAACGGTCATGCCGATGTTGAAGTAGCCGGCGTTGGCGTCGCTGGAGACCACCGATTCCCAATCCCCGCCGTCCTGTTTGAGTTTGCTCTTCTTTTGTATCAGGTCAGAGACCGAGAACGACATGCTCATCTTCTCGTTCAAGGCAAAGGCAATGCCCGCGCCGATTTGGAAGCTGTCGCCTATCTGCACCTTGCCCGGTGTCTTCTGATTGACCGTGGAGCTGATGTCGTCGAATGACTCTTCGAAGTTATGGGTGTAGGAAAGGGTGCCAAACAGTACGGCGGGGTCGAAGGTCTTGACCAGCGAGAGCCCGGGCGTGATCGACCAGACGCCGTTGCCGGTGGGCAAGTCCTCAGGTACGAACAGGTTGGTGTTGGCCTGGGATTGGCGCAGCTTGATGCCAAAGGGGTCCTTGCCGGTAGGGGCCTTGACGCGCAGGGTTACCACCGCGTCCGGGCTGTTGACCGACTCATCCATGAACTTGTAGGCGAGGCCGACGTTGACGTCACCGATGGTAGGGTCGCGGGAGACCGTTTCTTCGCTGGTCACCCCGGCTGCGCCTTGATTGGCGCCGCCCGACTGGTACGTGGATTGGCGGTAAATCACTGGCACGTTGAGGTCGAACTGCCAGCGATTGTCGAAGTTGTAGCGGCCGGTGAGGTCCAGCGTCCAGGTGTCGGCCTTGATGCGGTCCAGATTGATGTTGCCCAGGAAAATCGAATCCAGGGCCAGGAAGCCGTTGAGGATCAATTGCCGCGTGTCGTAGCGCGAATAGGTCACACCGGTTTCGAAGCTGAATTTGCCGCCGCCGAAGAAGCCGCTGGCCTCGTCATACAGGTTGGAGACGCTCTGGGCGGGCTGAGAGTCATCAGCCAGGGATTGCCCGTAGCCGCTGCCACCGGCCGTTGCCGAACCGCTGCCGGCCACGCTCGGGTTGCCTTTCATGTCTGCCGGGGATTTGGCCAGACGCTTGGGCGGTGGGGCGACCGGTTGTTCTTCCACCTGGCGAACCCGCTGTTCGAGCACTGCCAGGGCTTTTTGTTGAACCTCGTATCGTTGCTTGAGTTCGAGAAGTTCCTGCTTCAGGGTCTCGATGTCTGCGTCCGGTGCTGCTTGCAGCAAGGTCGCCGGGAACAACGTGCTTAAACACATCACAGCGCGCAACGATACGGATCGATACATGAAGATGCCGTCCCTATTTGCTCAGTGGTCGAAAATCATCGTGGTTTTAATACCCGAGGTTGCGTAGGCCGCGCAGCTGGGTCAGGTTGCAGTCCAGCGCTCCGGCACTGGGACCGTTATTGTTCAGCACCACGTTGAGTTGCGTCATGTTGGTGACCAGGTTGCTGTTGCCCAGCAGACGGGTGTTCTGCAGCAAGCCGCCTTGGGCTACCTGTTGCAGGGCGCTGCCCTGGTTGTTGCTGGCCTGGATCGCCATTTGTACGCCGCTGCCGGTGGCGGTGACCGAGACGCTGCCGGCGGCATTGCTGCCGCTGATGGTCTGGCCGTTAGTCAGCAACTGGCCTTGGGAGGGCTCCAGTGCGGGCGCCTGGCTGCTTTCCTTCACGTTGATGTCGACGGTGTTATAGGCGGTGTTGCCGTCGCCCGCGGCGCGGACGCTCTGGGTTACGCCCTGGCTCGTCCCAAGACCTGCGCCACCGGTGATCGTGCCGCTGCCTTCTTGCGCAGCACTGCCGTTGCCGGTCTGCGTGACGGTGGAGACATAGAACTCGGGTTTGACGGTGGCAGCCTGGATCTGCATGGAGCTGGTGGCGCCGATCAGGTCGCCGCTGGCGTTGCGCCAAGTGCTGCTCATGACGATGCCGAAGCTGATGACCCGCCCGGGCATGACATAACGACCGCGCAGTTCGGCAAGCTCCCGATCCTTGACTTCGATGGGTTTGAAACCGGCGTGGGCGTAGCCCGACACAGCCGCGGCAAGGCCGGCAAACGCCAGCCAGTGTGAAGTTTTCATGTCCTGCTCCCGGAGCGTCCTGCTCCTTTTTGTACTTATTGTTGGCAGTGGGGCGGCGATTAAAAAAAGTCGCTCTGTATGAAGCCGAAATCCATCAGTTCTGCATCCTTGACCGGGTTGAACCCGTCCAGCTTGTTACGCGCCGTCAGCGGCTGCGGAGGGCTGCGCAAGGCGTTGGTCTTGTCATAACCCGGCCCGACGATGGCAAAGACGATGCCGTTCCAGCCTTTGACGAATTCATCGTGGGCGTAGCGCTTGTGCCCCAGCACCGGGTCGCCGATGTAGACCCATTGCTTGTCGGCCCGCTGCAACACCACGAAGTGCTTGTAGCCGCGTATTTCCATCAGGACCACCACCGGAATCGTCACCGCTTCGAGTTTCTCTGGCGGTATCCGGTAGCCTCGGGCGCGCATGCCGATGCTTTCCACGTAGCGCTTCATGTCCAGCATGGAAAACCCTTGGGTGCGAACCAGGTTCTGGTCGGCGTTGACCAGCATGCCTTTGATGACGTGCTCTTCATCGACGTCAAGCCAATAGGCCTGGCGCAATACCGTGGCCAGCGCGGCGGCACCGCAACTGAAATCGGTTTTCTGCTCGACGATGTCGCTGAACTTACGCTCGCGCATACTTTGCACCGGCTTGTAGACCAGCATGCCGCCAGGCAGGGCGGCGACCGGGGTCTGCGCAGCTTCGGCTGCGCAAGTCAGGCACAGGAGCAGGAAAAGGGCAGTCGCACGCATGATCGGTACGCCTATGCAAACCAGGAAAGAAGCCCCGTTTCCGGGGCTTCGTTTCGATCGCGCCTACATGCAGGCTTTGCAGCCGGCCGCGATAGACAGCGAGTTGCTTTGCTGGTTGCCCACGCCGGCCGAAACGTTAGCCCCGCCGTTACCGGAGAAGCCGTTCATGGAGTTGCTCATGGTGGCGTTGTTGATCACAGGGTTTTTCCAGCCATCGCGGGTCAGCACTTGCTGGGTGTTGCTGCCGGCCAGTTCGAAAGTGCCCACGGCGGAGAACTTGAACTTGTCGTCATCGTGACCGCCGCCGTAACCGCCACCTTTGTTGTCCCAGCCGCCATGGTTGTCGTCTTCGACAGTGCCGGTGCCTTTGGCCTTGAAAGTGCCTGACGCGGCGTAGGCGCTGGTGAGGGTGTCGGTTTTGTAGGTCCGCACGCCTTTGTTGTCGACCACCAGGCCCGTGGAGGTTTGGTCGGCCGAGGCAGAGGCTTGTGCGACACGGCCGCCCGATACGGCGATGGCCAGGTTGTTTTTCTGTTGGTTGAAGTTGCCGGCGGTCACGTTGATGCCGATGTTGCCGGAGCCATTGTTGCCCGCGTTGGTGAGCGAGGCGTTGTTTTGGGTCGAGTTGTTTGTGACGTGGTTGTTGTTATTGACCTGCGTGGCGCTGGAGACGGCGACTGCCGAGCCGAAGATGAAGCTTTCGTCAGCGGTAGCCAGGGCCGCGGCGTTGTCCTGCTGGTTACCGTCGCCGGCAGCGACGTTGGCGCCCATGTTGCCGTTGCTGCCATTGAGCGAGTCATTGGCTCCAGCAGTGTTTTTGGTGGCCTGGTTGGTCACCACGTTGCCATCGCTGTTCTGCTCATCCAGCACGGCCGCCCCGGCTCCGGCCGTAATCGAAAGCAGTTGATCAAGCGTCGGGCCTTTGGGGCCGTGATCGCCGTGATCGTTGCCATGCCCATTACCGTTTCCACCGGCCTGTGCGGCCATTGCCATGACAGCGGCGAGAGCGAAAACCAATGGTTTGAGTGCCATTGTAGGTTTCATGGTGTTTCTCCTTGCGTGTCGTTGGTTAAGTGTCAGTATTTTCTTATGCGCACTGCGGCCGGGTCAGTCAGCGACCCGGATGCTCAGGGTGTTAGCCATGCGGTTCCCCACCCCGGCACTCTGGTTCACCTGAATCACCCCTCGGCTGCCGGTGAATGCCTGGTCGCTGGTGACGACCTGGCGACTGCCGGTTGGGGCGCCAGTTGCTCCTGAGTTCGGTAGCAACGCCACGTTCTGTTGAGAAAGGGCGCTGTCGTCAATGCTCTGCGGATGGGCACTGATGCCCACCCGCATGACATTGGCCATCTGGTTATTGGCCCCGGCGGACTGGTTGACGCCCAGCACCCCGTTGCCATTGGTGAATGAGTTGCCGTCAATGCGGGCGGTTGCGTTCATGGACGGGTTGGCCGGTGTGTCGAGGCGTTGGTGCACACCGGTGGTGGCCTGTGCGTCGGTGCCGATGGCGATGGCCCGGGTGTTGGTCTGCTGGGTCTGGTCACCGGCCGCCTGGTTGAGGTTGAAGTTGCCGGTGTAATGGCTGCCGGAATCCTGCAGGTTGGCGCTACTGACCACCGCTACGCCTGAGTCGGCGAGCACCGTGGTAGCGCTGAACAGGGCGAGTAGAAACAGGGCAGGCTTCATTTTTACTGCCCCCCCGCCAGCCGACCCAAGGGGGCCAGGCCAGAGCTGAGCGAGCGGTTGATCGTGCCGGAGATCGCACCACCGCTGCCGCCACCGTGCCCGGCACTCATGCCCGGCAGGCCGTTGGGGTTGGTCACGACGTTCAGGCCCTGCATGCCGGTGTTCGGGTTGACGGTGTCGCGGATCGACGAGCCGCTGGCAACGCTGGCGAACTCGCCGTCGCTCAGCTCGGTGCTGGTGGTCGCTTGGTTGATTCGATCGGATGGGTTGGCATTGACGGTGGTCGGGTAGGGGTCTTTGCCTCCATTGCGACCAATGGAAATAGGCTGCACGTCACGGCTGAGCACAATGACGCCGTTGCCCTCGGCCTGCACCGGCAGACTGAACGTCGCGCTGGCGGCACAGCTGATCAATAGCAGGCAGGTCAAACTTCTATCGAAAGTCCCCACGGCATCGATTCCTTCTTCGCTGGGCTGGCCCTAGTCAGCGTTGCGAAGGGGGAGAGCAGGTGTTGTGCCGCTTTTTGAAACTCTTTTAAATTCAACGAACTGTTGTTGTTTTGCGGGGGGCCGCAGACCGGATCTGTTTCATCACTGAGACAGCTCCATCGTGGTTAGTGGCCCTGCGCTATCGCTTGGCTCTGGACCCAGGCTCTGGATGGAGGTGGTGCAAGAAGCGTTTCAACAAGTTAACAGTGAGATGACAATCCTGTTAAAGGGCTCTGGCACGGGGCTTGGCGCGGTGCAGGTGTTGCAGAAATGGAACAGGCATCAGGCCTGGAGCAGTCGGCTTACCGTTGCGAACACCTGATCTCGCCGTTGCGCCCAATCACCTTCAATCACCTGGAAAGGCTGCTGATGCCGAACCAGCCAGTCCTTGATCGCTTCGAAAAACGTCATGCGTTCTTCCAGCTCGGGTTGGCAGCGCAGGCCGTCGCCTGTCCATTCGACCTGCTCGGGGTTCAGTAGCAGGTGCAAGTCGTAATGGCGCGCCAGCAAGGCCGGTTCGAGCCAGGTTGGGCAGTCGCCGAACAGGGTCTGGCTCCAGAGGATATTGCTCAACAGATGGGTGTCGAGGATCAGTAACGCGGGCTGTTGGGCGCGGGCCGCGTCTTCCCAGGCCAATTGGCCGGCGGCGATGTCGGTGATGTCGCCCAGGCAGGTCTCGCGCAGGTTCTGCTCCATGAAGTGGCGAACGTATTCGTCCACCCGCAAACCACCGAAGTGCTCCTGCAGTTGCGCCGTCAGCCAGCTCTTGCCGCTGGATTCCGGGCCCGTCAGTACCACTACTTTCATGCGCGCAGGGCCGGGTCGGCTCGCCATTCCCGCCAGCCTTGCACGGCCAGCAGGGTGAACAGGGCGTAGAGCGCGGCGGTCAGGTACAGGTCTTTGTAGATGAACAGGCCCACGAAGATGACATCCAGGGCGATCCACAGCGGCCAGCATTGCACGCGCTTTTGCGCCATCCACCACTGGGCCACGAGGCTGAAACCGGTGAGCGCCGCGTCGAGCCAAGGCTGGGCGGCGTCGGTCCAATGCGCCATGGCGGCGCCCAGCATCAGGCTGCCTGCGGCACCCATGGCCAGGCCGAGTAACACCGATGGCCCGCCCAGGCGCGTGACCTGTCGCCCATCATGATGCTGCCCGGCACGGGTCCATTGCCACCAGCCATAGAGTTGCAGCACGGCATACACCACCTGCAGCAACATGTCCGAGTACAACTTCACCTCGAAAAAAATCCAGCTGTACAGCAGCACCATGACCAGACCGATCGGCCAGCACCAGGGGTTCTGCTTGACGGTCAACCAGACAGCTATCACGCCGAGGGCTGCGGCAAACAGTTCAAGCCCGGACATGGCGGTTCCTTGGGGAAGTAGGAGAGGGCGGCGATTGTAAACGTTATGGCGCGGACAGCTCCAATATCAATGCTGAATGTGCCGACGTTTTCGGGAGTAGGCTCGCACACACTGAATCGATGGCGGCCTCACATTTGGAGACGACTTAGAAACCTGTGGGAGTAAAGCTTGCTCGCGATGAGGGAAGCCAATTCACTATCAGTGCGAGCTGACCCATTGCTATCGCGAGCAAGCTTTGCTCCCACAGGTTTTAAAGCAGGCTGGCCAGCAATCTCAAACCCGGAAATGTTTGAGCAGCCCGTTCAACTGTACACTCAGTTCTTTGAGGCGTGTGCTCGCCAGGCTCGACTGTTCGGCGGCCAGCGCGGTGCTGTGGGACAGGCCCGCGGCTTGGGTGACGTTCTGGTTGATGTCTTCCACCACATGGGCCTGCTGCAGGGTGGCGCTGGCGATGGAGGCGTTCAGGCTGTTGAGGTTGCGCAGGGCCTGGCCGATGGCGTTCAGGCTGGCGCCCGCCAGGCCGGCTTGTTCGATGGTCAACTGCGAGGCGCGGCTGCTGTCGCTGATGACCTTCACCGCCGCTTCGGAATGGGTTTGCAGGCGTTCGATCATCGCCTGGATCTCGGCGGTGGACTTTTGCGTGCGCTGGGCCAGCAACCTCACTTCATCGGCCACCACCGCAAAGCCCCGGCCTTGTTCCCCGGCGCGAGCGGCTTCGATTGCGGCGTTGAGGGCCAACAGGTTGGTCTGCTCGGCAATGGAGCGAATGACCTCCAGAACGCTGCCGATCTGGGTGCTTTCGCTCGCCAGGGTGCGAATCACTTCCACGGCCTGGTCGATGGTCTGGGACAGTCGGTCGATCTGCTGCAAGCTGCCGTCGATATTGATCTGGCCTTGCTGGGCCTGGGATTCGGCGTCGCGCATTTCGCTGGCGGCGTGTTCGGCGTTCTTGGCCACGTCCTGCACGCCATAAGTCACTTGGTTGATCGCGGTGGCCACCAGTTCCATTTGTTGCGACTGTTGCTGGCTGCGCTCCTGGGCCTGGGCGGCGTCGTTGCCCAGTTCGCCGGAGGATTGCTCCAGGGCACTGGCCGAGGCCTGCAACTGGCTCACCACTTGCCGCAGCTTGGCGGTGAAAGCGTTGAAATGCCGCGCCAGTTGAGTGACTTCGTCCTGGCCATGGGTGTCGAGGGCGCGGGTCAGGTCGCTTTCGCCGCTGGCGATATTGGCCATGGCGTTGACCGTTTCTTGCAGTGGCCGAACGATGCTGCGCACGATCAGGGTCAACAGCAGGCCCATGATCAGGGTGATGACCAGGCCGATGACCGAAGCCTTGATCAGTTGGGATTGAAATTCGGCCTGCACGTCATCGATGTACACGCCCGAGCCGATGATCCAGCCCCAGGGCTCGAACAGTTTGACGTAGGAGGTTTTCCCCACGGGCGCCTCGGCGCCCGGCTTCGGCCAGAGGTAGTTGACCATGCCGGCACCCTTGGCCTTGGCGATGGTGACCATCTCGTTGAACAGCGCAAAACCGTTTGGGTCGCGGATAGCCGAGAGGTTCTGGCCTTCGAGTTTCGGGTTGGTGGGGTGCATGATCATGACTGGCGTCAGATCGTTGATCCAGAAATAGTCACTCTGGTCATAGCGCAGGCCACGCACGGCACTCAGCGCCTGCTTTTGCGCGGCGTCGCGCGTCAGGGTTCCGGCAGTTTCCAGGCCATAGTAATAGCTCAGCACGCCACTGGCAGTCTGCACCACATGCTGGGTTTTCTGCGCCTTGGCCTGATAGAGGTCGCTGTGGATCTGTTTGAGCATCAATGCGCCCAACGTGAACAACATCACGATGGCTACCACCAGGATGAGCCACAAGCGTCGACTGATCGACACACTGCGCAAGCTATTCATACGCTGTCACTCCGGATTCTTATTCTGTCGTCAGCGGCCACCGTCCAGGCGGGTACGTCTGACTGACCTTAGGCCATAACGCGGCAGCGTTATCAGGGCTTGTCTGATAGGATTTCGGCGCCGCAACGCAAAACCTGAGCCTGTCTTGATTTTTCATTGGTTTTTTTTGAAAGGTCACAGTTATCGTGCACGCGATATTTACACTTGCATAACACTTGAATATTGATGAGACCTGCACAAACAAGGTCTTTTTGGGGGAAGAATGGATTTGTGGACGGCCTTTCAGGCACTGATTCTTGGCGTGGTAGAAGGCTTGACGGAGTTTCTGCCGATTTCCAGCACGGGGCACCAAATCATTGTCGCGGACTTGCTCGAATTCGGCGGCGAGCGCGCGATGGCGTTCAACATCATTATCCAGCTTGGCGCAATCTTGGCGGTGGTCTGGGAGTTTCGGCAAAAAATCTTCGACGTGGTGCTGGGCTTGCCCACTCAACCTAGCGCTCGCCGGTTTACCGCCAACTTGCTGATCGCCTTTCTACCCGCCGTGGTATTGGGCGTGTTGTTTGCCGACTGGATTCATGAATACCTGTTCAACCCGATCACAGTGGCCGCAGCGCTGGTGGTGGGCGGCTTCGTGATGCTCTGGGCCGAGAAGCGCCAGCATCAGGTGCACGCCGAAACGGTGGACGAGATTACCTGGAAGGACGCACTGAAAGTCGGTTTTGCCCAGTGCCTTGCGATGATTCCTGGCACTTCCCGCTCTGGCTCGACCATCATCGGCGGGTTGCTGTTCGGGCTGTCGCGCAAGACCGCGACCGAGTTCTCGTTCTTTCTGGCGATGCCGACCATGGTCGGCGCGGCCGTCTACTCGGGCTATAAGTACCGCGAACTGTTCGCTCCGGCGGATTTCCCGGTGTTTGCCATCGGCTTCGTCACGGCGTTCATTTTCGCCATGATTGCGGTCAAGGGCCTGCTGCGATTCATTGCCAGCCACAGCTACGCGGTGTTTGCCTGGTACCGGATCGCGTTCGGTCTGTTGATCCTGGCGACCTGGCAATTCGGTTGGGTGGACTGGTCGGCTGCCCGGCCATGAACGATTCAGGCGCCCGCAAACACGCCGCGCGCCATGCCGACGGTGCCGTGCAGAACTTGCGGCTCAAACTGACGGTGTTTGCGCTGTTGTGTGCCATGCCGCTGTTCGGTTCGCTTCTGCTCGGTCTGCGGGCGGTGTCGTGGGTGCCCATGGTCGCCTACGGCTTCGTCAGCGTGGTAGCGTTTTTGCTGTACTGGAGTGACAAGCGCAAGGCCCGCGTCGATGCGTGGCGTACTCCGGAGAACGTGCTGCATGCCGTGGAGCTGGCGGGCGGCTGGCCTGGGGCATTGCTGGCCCAGCAGGTGTTTCGCCACAAGACTCGCAAGGTGTCGTTTCAAGTGCTGTTCTGGTTCATCGTTCTGCTGCACCAGGTGTTCTGGATCGACCAGTTGTTCCTGGGCGGTCATCTGCTGCGGTTGCTCTGAGCGTCGCTACAGCAGCAAGCCAACCTGCGTGCGCTTGGGTAATTTGCTGACCACCAATTGGTGGGAGCGTTGCAGCAGGCCGCGCAGTTCTTCGGCACCCAGCGGGTAGGGCGTCTGCATGATGATCCACTGCGCCCGCGCCAGGTAAGGCGCAGGGTGAATGCCGGGTCGGTCGCAATGGCCCACGAATAAATCCTTGTCGACCTTGAACGCCAGTGAATCGCTGCGCAGGCCCTGCAGGGCGAACATCTTGTTGCCGGCGATGGAGAACACCCGTACGCCGCCCCATTTGTAGTCTTCCCTGGCGCCGGGCAAGCCCAGGCAAAACCGCGCGACGTCCTCTTCGCTCAACCTCATATCCTTCTCTCCCCACAACTGTCAAAAGCTTCCACCAGATGGTCAATCCACGCGCGCACCGCCGGCAGCATGCCGCGACGGTGAGGGTAGACCGCCTGCAGCCAGCCATCTGGCAGCGACCACCCGGGTAACAATTGCACCAGTGTGCCGTCCCGCAATTCCTCCTCGCAATACATGCTGGGCAACACGGTAAAACCCAGGCCGTCGAGGGCGCAGGCGCGACGCACGACGAAGTCATCGATGCCCAGGCGCGCTTCGAGGGCCAGTTCGACACTCTGACCATCGGCCTTGAGCAACCGCAGATGCACCAGACGATCGGCATCCAGCGCCCCGAGCACCGGTAACTGTTTGAGGTCCTCTGGGGTTTTGAGTTGCCGTCCTTCGACGAACGCTGGGCTGGCGACCATGAGCAGTTGCGCCTGGCGCAGGCGACGGGTCATCAGCAGCGGGTCTTCGTCCCCCAGGTAGCGCACGCGTAACGCCACATCGATGCCTTCGCTCACCAGGTCGACACGACGATTGAGCACGATCATTTCCAACTGTACCTGGGGGTATTTTGTCAGGAAGGTGCTAATCACTGCCGGCAGAATCTGGTGGGCCAGACCCACCGGGCTCGACACTCGCAGGCGCCCGCGGGGGGCGTTGGACATACTGGCCACTGCTTCATCGGCCATCTCGGCCTCCAGCAACATGGCCTGGCAATGGCGCAGGTAACGTTCGCCGACGGCCGTCAGTTTCAACTGGCGCGTCGTGCGCTGCAGCAGCCGTGCGTCGAGGCGTTCCTCCAGCTCGGAAATACGCCGGGAAAGCCGCGACTTGGGAATGCCCAGCGCGCGACCGGCCGCCGCGAAGCCGCCCGCCTCGACGACTTTGGCGAAGTAATAGAGATCGTTGAGGTCTTGCATGTCGGGCTCGATTGTCCTGTCAGTGGAACGAACTATCGCATTAATGCTGTCTTATCGACCATTGGTTTCATCGATAGGCTTACTCCCACTTAATCGCCTGGCCGCGATACTCACTTGGAGAGCCCTCACATGAAACTGTTGCACATCGATTCGAGCATCCTCGGCGACAACTCCGCTTCCCGCCAATTGAGCCGTGAAGTGGTCCAGGCCTGGAAAGCCGTTGAGGCGGGCGTCGTCGTGACCTACCGTGACTTGGCTGCCGACGCTATCAGTCATTTTTCCACCCAGACCCTGGTTGCCGCCGGCACCGCCGCTGAACTGCGCGACGCCGCCCAGCAACACGAGGCTGACCTCAGCGCTAGCACCATGGCCGAATTCCTCGCGGCAGACGCGATAGTCCTCGCCGCGCCGATGTATAACTTCACCATTCCAACCCAGCTCAAGGCCTGGATCGACCGCATCGCCGTGGCCGGCCAGACGTTCCGCTACACCGAAGCAGGCCATGAAGGTTTGTGCGGTGGCAAGAAGCTGATAATCGTTTCCACCGCAGGCGGCCTGCACGCCGGCAAGCCAAGTGGCGTGGCCCATGAGGATTACCTCAAGCATATGTTCAGTTTCCTCGGCATCACCGACATTGAAATCGTCCGCGCCGAGGGCCTGGCCTACGGTGACGATATGCGCACCAAAGCCATGGGCGAAGCCAAGGCGCAGATCGGCGAACAGTTCGCCGCTGCGTAAGGCTTGCGTAAAAACGCCAAGTCCTTCGGGCAACCTTCGTAAAACTCTGTATTCTGATTGTCATGGATGGCCAGGGTGCAGAGTTTTTCTGCGTCTGGCGTTGGGCTTTATGGCGCAGGTTATGCACGCCAAAGCTGCGAGCCACAGGGCGTCCCGGTCCGGTGGTGAAGGTGGAAGATCAGATGACACGTCTTGGTGCAGGACTACTGCTTTGCCTGTTCGGTAGCCTGGGTTCGGTGCAGGCCGCGCCGGCGCCGCATCCACATTGGAGCGCCGGTTTCCACGAGCTGAGCTTTCTCGATCCGCTGGATCGGCAGCCGATGCACGCCATCACTTTTTATCCGTCTACCGACCGGGAGCAGTCCAGTCAGCTGGGTGGCTACCAAATCGATGCCGCGCCAGACGCCCAGATCGCCATTGGCCGTTTTCCACTCTTGATGCTATCCCACGGCAACACCGGAACACCGCTGGCCTTGCATGACCTCGCCACCTCGCTGGCGCGCAAGGGGTTCGTGGTGGTGGCGGTTATTCACCCCGGCGACAACGCCCAGGATCACAGCCGGCTGGGTACCCTGAGCAACCTGTATGGACGGCCGATCCAGATTTCCGAAGCGATTACCGCGACGCTGAATGATCCGATGCTCTCGCCCTTCGTCAACGCCGGGCAGGTGGGGGTGATTGGCTATTCGGCCGGTGGCGAAACCGCGCTGATCCTGTCGGGCGCCACGCCGGATCTCAATCGCCTGCGCCGTTACTGCCAGGAGCGCCCGGACGACCATGACGCCTGCAACACTCAGGGCGAATTGATTGCCGATCGCGAGGACCTGTACCCGGTGGCCGACCCGAGGGTCCGGGCATTGTTGCTGATGGCGCCTTTGAGCTTGAAGTTTGGCCGTCACACCCTGGCCGACGTCCATGTGCCGGTGCTGCTGTACAGCGGTGATGGCGACAAACTCGTGGCTTTTGACAAAAACGCTGCCGCGTTGGCCCGCAAGCTGCCCACCGCACCGGATTTCAAGACCCTGGCCGGGGCTGGACATTTTGTATTCCTGGCCCCGTGCACCGACGAGCAGATCGCCGCGATGCCAGCGCTGTGCACTGATGCTGACGGTGTCGACCGCAAGGACATACACCGCACCATGATTTCCGAGGCCGGGCGCTTTTTCAGTCAGGCCTTGGGCAAACCGAGCCGGGCGGGGTTGAGGACGGCTGATCAATAAGCGGTTTTTTCGGCTCGGCGACGTAGCAGCAAGGTCAGGCCGAGCCCGATGATCGACAGCAATGCGGCACAGAAAAAGATCGACGAATAACCCAGGTTCAACGCCACTGCGCCCATCAACGGCCCGGCAATCGCCAGCGCGAGGTCGAAGAACACCGCGTAGGCACTTAACCCCGCGCCACGGCTGGTGTTCGGCACTTGCTTGATGGCTTCCACCCCCAGTGCCGGGTACACCAGCGACAACCCGAAGCCGGCCAGCCCTGCGCCTACCAGCGCCCATGCAGTGGTAGGCGCCAGCCAAAGCAGCACCAACCCCAGGGTTTCGATGCTCATGCAGGCAATGGCCGAGTTGAAGCCTCCGAAGCGGGCGATGCTGGAAATGAACAACAACCGCGACAGGATGAAGCACACGCCAAATACCGTCAGGCACCAGGCTGCGCCGGTCCAGCCGCGACTGAGATAAAACAGCGTGATGAATGTAGTGAGCGTGCCATAGCCGATCGAGGCCAGGCTCAGGCTCGCGCCATACGGTGCGATGCGCCCAAACACGGCCCAAAAGGGCAAGCGTTCGCCCCGAATGACGGGCACCGACGGTTTGTTGCGAATCAGTACCAGCGCCGCACCGGCCAGCAACGACAACACGATGCCCAGGCTGGCGAAGCCCAGCTCACCGACCATCACCACCCCCAGCGGGGCGCCGATGGCGATGGCCCCGTAAGAGGCGATGCCGTTCCAGGAAATCGAGCGGGCTGTGTGCTCCACACCCACTTGGCCCATGCACCAACTGATCGTGCCCACGCCGATCAAGCCTTGGGCCACGCCGAGCAACAAACGGCCGGCAATCAGAATCAGCAGGCTCGGCAGCGGCAGGCTTTGCAGCAAGGTCGAGATCAACGTCAGCAAACCACTGAGTACAATCCCCGACAAGCCGTAGACGATCGCCCGCTTGGTGCCGAGGCTGTCCGACAACCGCCCGGCCATGGGGCGGCTGAGCAGCGTCGCCAGATACTGAGAGCCGATGGTCAACCCGGCCACCACCGCGCTGAAGCCCAGCTGTTCGTGCACATACCCCGGTAACACGGCAATCGGCAAGCCGATGCAGAGAAAGGCGATGAAAGTATAGAAAACGATGGAGACGATCTGCAGGGTGATCGACAGGGCGCTGGGGGCAGGGTGGGGCGTTGGCATGGGGCTCGTTCGCGGGCAGCGGTAAGAGAGCTTCATCATGGCGCGAGGTGGCGATAAAAGAAAGCAGGCTAACGGTTTGCTTGGGGGGATTGTGCCGGCGCTCGCTCCCACAGGTTTTGTGTCCTTGAAATACAAAAAGCCCCGTCACAATGGACAGGGCTTTTCACTTGCAGCTTGAAGCTTATAGCTCAGAACAGCCCTTAAAACACCACCCCCTG
The DNA here is from genome assembly GCF_059695895.1 of Pseudomonas sp. LBUM1664. Lineage (NCBI taxonomy): Bacteria > Pseudomonadati > Pseudomonadota > Gammaproteobacteria > Pseudomonadales > Pseudomonadaceae > Pseudomonas > Pseudomonas sp. LBUM1664. The sequence goes on from NZ_CP166791.1 coordinate 3,017,339, forward strand.
GCTGCGCAGGTAATCGTCATAGGTGCCGCTGAAGTCGATCACACCGTCGGCGCTCAGTTCGATGATGCGTGTGGCCAGGGACGATACGAACTCACGGTCGTGGCTGACGAAGATCAGCGTGCCCGGGTAGTTTTCCAGCGCCAGGTTCAGCGCTTCGATGGATTCCATGTCCAAGTGGTTGGTCGGTTCGTCCATCACCAGCACGTTCGGCTTTTGCAGGATCAGCTTGCCAAACAGCATGCGGCCCTGTTCACCACCGGAAATGACCTTGACCGACTTGAGGATCTCGTCGTTGGAAAACAGCATGCGGCCCAAGGTGCCACGAACCAGTTGTTCGCCGCCCTGGGTCCATTGGCCCATCCAGTCAAACAGGTTGACGTCGTCTTCGAAGTCGTGGGCGTGGTCCTGGGCGTAGTAGCCCAGTTCCGCGGCATCGGTCCATTTCACAGTACCGGCGTCCGGTTCCAGTTCATTGACCAGGGTGCGCAGCAACGTGGTCTTGCCGATACCGTTCGGGCCAATGATCGCTACGCGCTCGCCGGCTTCGACGTTGAAGCTGAAGTCCTTGAACAGCGGCTTGCCGTCAAAACCTTTAGCCATGCGTTCGACAATGACCGCCTGGCGGTGCAGCTTTTTGGTCTGCTCGAAGCGAATGAACGGGCTGACACGGCTCGATGGCTTGACCTCGGCCAGTTGGATCTTGTCGATCTGCTTGGCGCGGGAGGTGGCTTGCTTGGCTTTCGAGGCGTTGGCCGAGAAACGGCTGACGAACGACTGCAGTTCGGAAATCTGTGCCTTCTTCTTGGCGTTGTCCGACAGCAACTGCTCGCGGGACTGGGTCGCCACGGTCATGTACTCGTCGTAGTTGCCCGGGAACAGGCGCAGCTCGCCGTAGTCCAGGTCCGCCATATGGGTGCAGACACTGTTCAGGAAGTGACGGTCGTGGGAGATGATGATCATCAGGCTCGAACGCTGGGTCAGCACGTTTTCCAGCCAGCGGATGGTGTTGATATCCAGGTGGTTGGTGGGTTCGTCCAGCAGCAGCACTTCCGGGTCTGAGAACAGCGCCTGGGCCAACAGTACACGCAGCTTCCAGCCCGGAGACACTTCGCTCATCGGGCCGAAATGCTGCTCGATACCAATACCCAGGCCCAACAGCAGCTCACCGGCACGGGACTCGGCGGTGTAGCCGTCCATTTCGGCAAACTCGGTTTCCAGCTCCGCCACGGCCATGCCGTCTTCTTCGGTCATTTCTGGCAGCGAGTAGATGCGATCGCGCTCGGCCTTGACCTTCCACAACTCTTCGTGACCCATGATCACGGTGTCGATCACGGTGAATTCTTCGTAGGCGAACTGGTCCTGGCGCAGTTTACCCAGGCGCACGTTCGGCTCGAGCATCACTTGTCCGCCGGACGGCTCGAGATCGCCGCCGAGGATTTTCATGAAGGTCGACTTGCCGCAACCGTTGGCACCGATCAGACCGTAGCGGTTACCCGCGCCGAACTTGACAGAGACGTTTTCGAACAGTGGCTTGGCGCCGAACTGCATGGTGATGTTAGCGGTGGAGATCAAGAGGCTTACCTATCAATAACTTACGATGTGTCAGGAATTGCCTGATACCGATTTGATACCGATATTAAGCTTTTTCCAGTTCGCTCCAATCGGAGCTTGAGTTGATCCAGCGGGCATACGTAGAAAGCAGCACCTGCACGCTATGGCCGAGCTGCTGGGATATGAATGCGGGGTTCATGCCAGACATTAAGCATATTGTCGCATAGGTATGACGGCAGTTGTACGGTGGCCGATAATGGACGCCTAGTGCTTCAATACCGGTCGCCACCGGTTTTGGTGCGCTCCTCAATGACACCTGGCGCGACCGTGCGACCGAGGCAGCCTTGGTGCTGCGGCTGCGGTGTTGGGATTATCGCCATCAATGGTGTCCACTCACCTGAGCAATCTGGAGGGCAAGGTCAATGCTTTCGTTGACTTCCTCCTTGAACATTACCCCGCAGGCGAGGAGGTAAGGACGCTGCGTCGCAGCGAAAATCTTCCTGGCGGTCACACCACTCGACGAACAGCAGGCTTCGATAAGCCGCGCTGTTGCTAGACGCTTGTGGCAGCGCACTTTTGCAAATGGATTGAGCGAAGCAAGCGCGGTGTTGTTGATGCACCGCTCAATCCAGGCGCTCGGCAGGCGGCGCCAGGGTTAGCCTATGTACTTCGGCCCCTCGAGCGTCTCGGTTCTTACCGAAATAGTGCGGTGGGAAGAGTTAAGCAACAGGTGATCCTTCACTTCGATCTGTCGACCGTCATCCATCCAGATCCGCCCATTTGCAGTGCAAACGTAGTAGCAATACTTGCGCACACCGTCATGAGACGTCCAGAACTCGTAAGCTCGGCCATGCGCGCTGATTTCCAGGTCGACGGTGCATTCCTTCGACGTCATGTTCAGGTGCCAACGCACTGGCAGGTCGCTCGCATCGCGTGGGTCATGCCAGGTTTCCAGCGTGGTATAGCGGCAGATGGTGGAGGGGTCGGCCGCCGGGTTGAATTTGATCTCCCGATCACCGGTGTACACCGCGCCAATATCGATCTGGCCAGGTCGAAAGAAGTTGATCGCCACACCATCGACAATGGTGTAAAGCCACCACATCCAGGTTGGCGCTGGCAGGTTACGCACAGGGTCGTTGGATTGGCCGGTGATGATGTGTTCGCGCACACCCTGGCCGTCTTTGATATCGAACGTGCGATCACCGACTTTGAGCGAGCCATCAACCGTTGCAAATAGATCGTAGCCAGCACGGTTCTTTGCAGCGACGTCAGCGAAGGGGCCCCAATTCCATAGGGTTTTTCCGGTTTGCTGATAATCCAGGTCGAACTCGATACCTGCGTAGCTGCCTTTTGCCTGCCAAAGCGGCGGCTTGGCGACAAACTGCTGTTGATCGAAATGCCAGACGACTTCGTCCCCCTTGTCTTCAAAGCGGAATTTATCCCAGCTCAAGCGTTCCTGCGGATGCCACCCTGCGCGAACGAAATGGTTGTCCTGCATTTTCCCGCGGCTGCTTTTGGGCACCGCGATAAACATAACGTCGTGTTCAACCGACTCGTTATGCATCCATACACCGCGCCCGTTGCCCTTTAGCAGGTAACCGGCAGTCCAGAGCAGAACGTCGTAGTCGCCGCTTTCTGCAACCAAGGCAAAAGCCGTTTCTTCCCAAAGGTCGGTCTTCTCGTGGGGAAGGGCGCTGTATTGCGGGTGCTCGTCAGAGATAGTCACCGGCACGCTCACTACGTGTGGAGTTTTTGTGTACTGGGCATCGTAGTCGGAGCTTTTCTTGGTCATGAATACGTCCTCTATCGAATCTTTAGAAGCCCGGCACCGCTGGGCTTGGCAGGCGCGTGTGCTGTTATGCTACTGGCTCAATAAAAGATACGGTTACGTACACCAAAACACAATTGCCTTTTTCCAGAGCTATCGAAATGGAAGGTGGGTGACGGTAGGATGTGCTGCCTGACGGTCCTGAATATCGCTTGCGCGTGTTCGGTCGAGACAGCCTCCTCCTTACCTGGAAACCGCGATTTGAAACAGCCAAACCCCGCCAGCTTGCGCCCTACATTTCGCGGTAGACCTTCCGTTGAACAGTCCGTCCAACTGACCAATGCGTTACTCGATACCAGCTTCAAATTATTTTTAGAGGTCGGTTACGAGCGCACGAGCGTCGATACGATCATCGGGCTTCTGAACATTTCAAAAAAAACGTTCTACTCCCGTTTTTCCGGGAAGGAAGCGCTGTTTGAGGCAGTCATCTCGCGCTTCGCCAAAAGCTATTTGGAGATGATTGTGCCGGGAATTGAGCCCGGCACAGGGATCAAAGAGACGCTATTGCTGACTGCCCGTGCGCTGCTTGAAAGCATGCTCACCGCTGACGTCATTGCCATATGCCGGATGATCATTTCCTCTCATGCCAAGTTTCCAATGCTGCTTTTGCACATTGAGGAAACCTTGTCCAAGCCCGTTCACCAGATCGTTTACAACACGTTGAAGAAGGCAGTTGAAGACGATCAACTGCGCCTCAGCGATATCGAGCAAGCCACCGAGATTTTCCTGCACGGCGCCATTCTTGCGCGCTTCTGGCAGGCGTGTTTTGGCCGCAATGGGTTGACGTTGGAAGAGGGAGATATGAGGGCGCTGGGTGCTTATGTCGACTTCTATTTGCGCGGTATTTCTGCCTGATTCGTCGGAAAAATACGCCGATTTTTGCCCCGTTTTATCTCTTCTCTGGTCCAGCGCTTAAAACTAAAGAAACGCCCGCTCTCGCGGGCTTTTATTTGCGTATGATCGGCTTTCTCAGAGGCATGTTCTTCGCTGAAGTCGGCTACTTTCTTTCAGGGATAGGTGGGCCTGGCTCTGTCAAGCCGAAGGCCTTCGCATGTAGCGGAGGTCTATTTAGTCTTGGTCCATACCCGCTTACGCAGTTTGTGAATGTGCAGCCTTCTTCTGCACATGGGCGTGCTGCATTTCGGTCCTGGCTTCGGCTTTGGCCAACTCACTTGCCTGCTTACGCTGCTCACGGCTTTGCAGCATAAAGCAGGACAACGCCGGGATAAGCACCAGCGCGCCAACCATGTTCCAGAGGAACATAAACGCCAGCAGAATCCCCATGTCGGCCTGGAACTTGATGGGTGACCACGCCCAGGTGATTACGCCTGCTGCCATCGTCAGGCCGACCAAGGCCACTACTTTCCCTGTGAACTGCAGCGAGATGGCATATGCCTCTTTTAGCGTTGCTCCGTGCCGTTGCACTACGAGCTGTACCGAGAGCAGGTAGAGCGCGTAGTCGACCCCCACACCAACGCCAAGGGCGATAACAGGCAAGGTGGAAACCTTTACGCCTATTCCCAGCCAGACCATCAGTGCCTCACAGAGGATCGAGGTGATGACCAGTGGAATCAGGGCAACCAACACCGCTCGCCAGCTGCGGAAGGTGGCGAAGCAGAGCAGGATGACGGCGGCGTAGAGCACCGCGTGCATTTTGTAGAACGATTCTTTCACCACAATGTTGGTTACCGCTTCAATCCCGGCGCTGCCGGCGGCAGGCAGGAATTGCAGGTCCGCTGTGGAGTGTTCGGCAGCGAATTTTTCGACTGAATCCAGCACGCGGGTCAGGGTGTCGGCCTTGTGGTCGCTCAGGTAAACCATGATCGGAAATACCGAGCATTTCGGGTTGAGTGAGTCGGGGTTGTTGACCAACACCAGCGAGGCTGCGGAGCCCAGAGAGCGCGGGTCGCGAATGATGGAATCCCACTTGAAGTAGCCTTCGTAGGTGCCGCTTACTGCGCGCTGCGTCAGGGTCGCGAAGGACTCTACGCCCTGTACACCTTGAAGGTGGCTAAGCTCCCAACCCAAGCGGTCTGCCTCTACCAGCACGGGGTATTTGTCGCAGACATTCGGCGGGGTTTTCACGATGACCGCGAACTGGTCGTTGGACAGCCCATAGTTCTTGGTCACGAACGCCACGTCCTGGTTGTAACGAGAGTCTTGGCGTAGCTCAGGAGCGCCGGCGCTCAAGTCACCAATCTGCAGACCGGTTCGTACCCACAGCGCGGCCGCGCTTATAAGGACGGCGACGCCGATTGCCGATAAGGCCCAGCGTGGTTCGGTAAAACGACTTAGGGCAGTCCACAGTGGTGTGGTAATGCCGGCCTGTCCTTCTTGTTCCTGCAGTGAGCGCAGTGCTGCTTTCTCGCTGACGCCGGTATAGGAGAGCAATACGGGAATCAGGATCAGCTTGGTGAAGATCAGTACGGAAACGCCAATGCTGGTTGCCAGTGCCAGGTCACGAATGACGGGAATGTCGACGATGATCAATACGGCGAAACCAACTACGTTGGCGAGCAGGGCGGTCAAACCGGCCATAAACAGACGGCGGAAGGTATAGCGGGCGGCAACGTACTTATGAGTGCCTCGGCCAACGTCCTGCATGATGCCGTTCATTTTTTGCGCGCCATGGGACAGGCCGATGGCGAAGATCAGGAAGGGCACTAGGACTGAGTACGGGTCTAGCTCGAAACCGGCCAGGTGCATCAGCCCCAGCAGCCAAATGACGCCCAACACTGAGACGGCCACCAGCATGACGGTACTGCGCAAGCAGCGGGTATAGGCGTAGACGAACAGTGTAGCGATCACGGCGGAGAGGGCAAAAAACATCAGAATCTGGCCGAGCCCGTCGATCAGATCGCCCACCAGCTTGGCGAAGCCGACGATATGGATGCGGATGCCGTTGCCTTCTTTGCTGCGCACCTTTTCTTCCAGTACCTGCGACAGTGCTTTGTAGTCGATCGGTTCGCCGGTGTCGGCGTAGCGGTCGAGCAGGGGCACGCTGATCATGCTCGATTTGTAGTCATTGGCCACGATGCGGCCAGCAGCGCCAGAGCGAGCGAGGTTTTGCCGCAGCTCGTCAACTTTGTCAGGAGAGCCATCGAATCGATCCGGCATCACCGGGCCGCCACGCATGCCGTCCTCGGTAACTTCGGTCCAGCGCAGCAGCGGCGTCCACAAGGACTTCATCCAGGGCCGATCAACGCCGGGGATGAGGAACAGTTCGTCGTTTACGTTACGGAGCGTATCGAGGTAGTGGGGGGTGAAAATATCCCCCTCAGTGTTCTCGACCACGATGCGCAGGCTGTTGCCTAATCCACTCAGTTCGTTTCGATTGTCAAGAAAGTTTTTGATGTAGGGATGAGAGCTGGGAATCATCCGATCAAAATTGGCATTTACGACAATGTGCGTGGCTTGCCAGGTCAAAAAGATGGACGTCAGCGCAATGACCGCAATGATCAGCAGGCGATGGTTGAAGATCAGGCGCTCAACTTTATTGCCTGAGGTTTCGTCAAAATCCTTGCGATCTTTGATCACAGGATAGCGGTTGTTGGCCTGACTCAAATCAGTTGCCATCGTGGGTTCTCCGATGGTTAAACGCGTTTCGCGTTCGCTAGCTTGTGTGAAGCGAGCTTGTTTATTTTATTTGAACGCGCTCGATGCCTTTGGCGCCGACGACGAACACGCCGCGCGCAGTAGCGGCGACGCCATACAACGGTGTGCGGCCTTGGCGCGGGAGGCTTTGCAGGTTTTCGCCTTGCTGGTCGCTGACGAGCAACTCGCCACCCGCACTCACCAGAACGATCCGGCCGTTCGGGAGTAGGGTGCCGCCGTTGATGCTGCTGGTTGTCCCCGTTTTAAGCTGTTCCCAGCGGGTGCCACGGTCGCGGCTAAGCCATGCATTGCCGCGCAGCCCGAATACCACCAGCAGGCCACTGCGACCGGTTAGGCCAAAGAAAGAGCCTTCGTAAGGGCTTTCCACTTTGATGAACCGCTGTTGCGCCGGATCAAGTCGGAGCAGCAATCCCAGCTCGCCGACGATGAAAATGTCATCGCCAATTTTTCCAATGGCATGGAGCGAATAGCTACTGGGGTTCTCCATCCGCTCCATCCAGGGCGACCAGGTTTTGCCGCCGTCGCAGGTATACAGAATCAAGTTGTAGGCACCAATGGCCCAGCCTTCTTGAGGGGTGTTGAAGAAGACATCCAACAACGGCTTGGTCGGCCCTTCTTTTTGCAGGTACCGGGCGTCGTCACGGGCGCGCTCCAATGCTTCGTCACCGGCTGGCAGCGCGGCGTAGTGGGCAACGGCCAGGTCGCCGATCTGGCGTCCATCGAGCTGGCGTTGCCAGGTTTGACCCGCGTCGGTGCTGTGCAGAATGACGCCGTCATGACCTACCGCCCACCCTTGTTGCGTGGTGGCTAAGTAAACGGCAACCAAGTCGCTGCTCAAGGGCGTGGCGCTTTGTGTGAAAGACTGTCCATCTTGCGAGTACAGAATATGGCCCCGTCGACCGACCGCCACTATCTCGTCTGCGCCTATTCTGGCGAGCCCGTAAAGGGAGGAGGTGGCGGCACGCTCGGAAATTCGGGCAGGTTGATCCAATGGATCAGTAAAAGCAGCGGCATAAGAAGCCGTGCTCAGCATGGCGAGGCTAAAAGTCAGCTTCAGAACAACGTTCATCAGTGCTCTCCGTATCCCCGTTGGACGCTATGCCTGGTGGACACTTTGGATCTTGTAAAAGCCAAAACAGGTGTGCGAGATGCGTCGGTATCGGCCGAGCGCACCTTACTCACCTAGGCAACGAATCGGGTATGCGTCGTACCCGATTTATTACGTATTTATCGCGCGGATTGACGTGCCAGGGACTCTGGGGTGTAGAAGGCGTCCGGTTGCAGTTTGTCGTTTACTTTCAGGCCTTTGCCGCTGCCGACGATTGAGGAGTGGTAATACACGCCAGTCGCAAAGTCGTACATCCAGTAGGACGAGGAGTGAGGGATCTCTTTGTCATACATCTGGACCGACGGCGAGAAGATTGCTTTGGCCAGTTTTCCCGAGGCATCCCATGCGTCCGCCATGCCGGCCGCTTTGATGTCTTCGTCGTAGTAGAGACGACGTTTAGGTTGCACGTGGCGCATGCCGGGTTTGAGGTTGAACTCGACGATATTTACGCGGTGCAGTTCCCAGCGGGTAAGGGCAGGGTTGGGGTGTTTATCCATCAACAGGTCCTCTGCCTTGGCATTGGTCCAGTCGTAGTTGTTGTACGGAATGATCATTTCCTTCGAACCCAGGAACTTGATGTCGTAACGATCCATCTTGCCCGAGAACATATAGATTTCGTCGTACAGCTGAGCACCGCCCGAAGTAGCGATCGGGAAATCGTAGGCCGCATCAGGCGAGCGACGTACACGGCGTTGACCGGGTGAGTAAGTCCAGGCCGCGTTCGGGTTCTTCACCGGGTTGACGTAGTACTTCATCAAGTTGCCTTCGCCCACGTTACGTGCAGGAGCGTTGTAGGTGTTCAGCTGGTTCAGGTAGGTACCGATCGAGGCGAACTTTTCCACGTCCAGTTCTTTGTTGTAGTACTGCGACTCGCCGCGGTTACTGATACCGGCGGTGAGTACCTTGCTGCCCTTGGAGTCCACATACCAGCCTTCACCGCTGGTAATCAGCGATTCGCCTTTGTAATGGAGGATGGCATCCCACACCACTTCATTACCGGTTTTCGGGATGGGAAAGGGGATACCACCGAAGCAGCCCTCAACGGCTAAGCCCTCTTCGATGCTTTTGCAGCGAGTGGCGTTGGCCAGGCTGTTTTTATTGACCCAGTCGGGAAAGCGGGCAGAGCGCCGGCTTTGGTAGACGGGTACGTTGTAGGTGTCCGGGAAGCGCTTGAGCAGGGCCTTGGTGCCTTCAGACAACTGATCGGCGTACTGGTCAACGTTTTTCGCGGTAATGGTGTACAGCGGCTTGTCATCCGGGAAGGGGTTGGCCCAATAACCGGAGTTCGCCACGAAACCTGCCGGCCGCGTGTCGGGTGGCAGGCCGCCGGTGTAGGCGGGAATTGTACCGGCCGCGTTGCCGGCGACAACTGCGCCCCAAGGCGTCAGGGTTTTACCCAATTTGCTGGCTTCTTCAGAAGAGACCGCTGCGTGAGTCATCCCACTGGCTAGAAGTGCTGTTGCCAGTAGTACTCGCTGAAAACTCAGATACATACTTTAAGTCTCCTAATCAGAACGACGTTTGATAGGTGAGAATCACGGTGTCACGGTCATGTAGGTAGGCAAGCGCCGAATACCCCTGAGTGTTGGTGCGATCTACAAAACCGCGTCGACCGTCTCTATGGGTATAGGCCAAGTCAAACTGATGCTTGGAGCGATCGTAGAAGTACTCCATGCGTGGACCGACTTTCAGCAAATACGAGTCCTCTGGCGTGATACCGGCGTTTGCTGCGGCAGCATTGCCGTATAGGCCGTACGTCACGAACATCGGAAACGAAAGGTCGATACTCGGGAGCACCTGTTGCCAAACGGGCGTGAAGTTGACGCCGATGCTTGCAGCATTTTTGGTTGAGCAGTTCTCCAGGAGCGCGTCGTTCTCGCAACGATTCCCCAACGTTCCGCTGCCACCCACCCCATTGCTGCCGAGGAAGTATTGCTTGTTGCTCGTCACGTCGACCAAGTGCATGTAGTCAAGCTGTACGGCGACGGAACCGCTATCAAACAGTGGGTTTTTGTTGATAGTGAACGCACCGCTCACCAGCGCATGCACGGTGTCACCGCGAGCACCTTCAATGTCAGGTTCTACTCCGTTGGCGCCGAGGTAGAAACCCGCGCCATTGGCGGAGTTGAGGGGCATATTTTTGCGGTAGTTGATCTCCGCACCCAGCCCGATGCTTTGGTATAGACCGTTCCAGGTCAGGCCATAAAGCTCGATGTCTTTTGCGTAGACCGCCCGGGCGTAACGGTTTGTGCCGTTGATAACGAGTTGGTTGGCCCAACTGGCATTCTTGTCGTCAAACTTGCGATACCAAAGACCGAAAGAGCTGTCTTGCGCCCAATCAGGGGACCATTTCACACCCAGGGAAACATCACCGTTGTCGCCTTCTTTGGAGTCTTCCCGGGTAAAACCGGATGTCATGAAGTCGGGCCCTTGAATGCCACCGTCGTTGACCGCGTAATAAGTACCGCCTTCGGAGATACGAGAAACCTTGTAGTCATAGGTGTACTGCAGCATGAAGGACAGTTCAGGAATGACCTGCCAGGTCGCTGCCACTTGCCCTATGGGCAACGCTGTTTCCTTGGCTGACGCGCCTGGACTAAGGTCGCTCAGAAGGCCATCGTTTGGCGCCATTGAGTAGGAAATGCTGCCGCCGTTGCCCAGGAGAAACTCACCCGGCAACCAGGCGAAACTACCTGCTTTGAGATTCAGGTCGGTCGAACCTATCGCGAAGTTGCCCCATACAAAATAATCGCGAAATTCGGCAGACGGGCCAGCGTAATAGCGCTTCACATAGCCGTTGTAGTTGTTATTGCGGTAGTTGGCGCTGCTCTCGAGGCCTGGCGCGCTTTGACTCTCGTCCGGAAAGTTATGGTCGTACCAAGCGGCAGCACTGGTACGAAGGCCAAAGCGCTGCTGCCAGTTCAGGTCGAATTCGGTGAATAGGTCCAGGCGAGAAAGCATCACGTCGCCTTTATCGGACAAGTAGTTACCTTCGTCAAACGCACCGCCGTTAGCGCTAGCGAGCGTCTTGTCGCGGCTGGAGGTACGCCAGCCCTGATTGTAACGGACGGTTGTGTCGAGACTCATGCTCAAGTCTTCGTTGCCGCTATCGATATTGAAGGCCATCGCCTGGTTGTCCCACGCAATTGCCAGGCACAGGCCGGCAAGGGCTGCCGGCTTGGCGAGGTCTGATACTGCATGTCTGGATAGGTTTCCCATTGGTTATCCTCTTTTTTTTGTTGTTATGACGGTGCAAGCGACTGCAGATAAAGCGTTTTGGGCGATCCTTGCCCTGCGTATTCCTTAGGAAGAATTTGTCGCGCGCTCGCGCAGACCCAATCCTTCAATTCAATGGACGATCCGTTGTGCCGCTGCCAGAGCAGCTACCTCGTTATCTCGACGTAAGATGCGTGCCGGCCCAGTCACGTATTGCTCCACCCTCGGGATGAAAATGTGCCCGGGGGATGAATGAACCAGGCTTGCACCAGGTTCCAGATAAAAAGAGACTGCTCGCCTTGTGTTCAGGCGGAGCGCATCTCTCCCAACGTCTTATTGGTGAAGACGACCCGGCCAAAAAACTCATTGCCTTGGGTGCAGAGATGAAGCCAGGTTGACCATGCGGTCGTCAGGCGAGTGTTGGCAGCCAGGAGCAGGCTGGAAGTAGTCGTGAAGAGGTGTGAGGAAGAGGTGTGAGGAAGAGGTGTGAGGAAGAGGTGGGCGCAGAAACTTGCTGGCTGAATCTGCATGCCGCATTCAGTTGAGGCACTATCACGCCCACAACGTGAGTGACGTCTGTGGATTTCATGGCGCGGCTGGATGCAGCACTGTCAATGAATTCGTTAGCGCGCCAGTGCTCGATTTTTCCGAGCTCGGCTTGGCTCTCGGGGAGCGCGCGTTCAACAGGCGTTAGGCTCATGGTCGATCTTCTTCTTATTAGTTTGCGTGTCTGTTTCTACAGCGCTGAACGATTTTTGAGACTTTGACCCAGTCTCTATCTTGTGAGCGACGTTCATATATTCGCATGGTGTTATGTATATAAATAAACGGGGCATTTCGCAAGCGCTGTCTTGAGCTACGCTTGGGGATAATTGAAACGGCCGTTTAAAAAGAACTCACCCGTCACTGTAAGGCTTAAGAAAGGCGCTTCCAGCGCCAGTGGCCAAGCTTGCTGTAGAGGCGCCTGCAAGGCATTTTCGTTTGTAACATGGAATTTCATCCACATTCAGGAGTGTATATTACATATGGCATCTACAACGCGTGAGGATAAGCGACAGGAGACCCGCGCCAGGCTGCGGTTTGCGGCGGCAATCGTTTTTGCCCGGCAGGGTGTGAAAGGGGCGTCTATCGATGGTCTATGTGAGGCTGCCGGCTATTCGCGAGGGGCGTTCTATGCGAACTACTCGACCAAGGAGGAGTTGCTGCTTGAGCTGATGACCGAGATGTTGGTGCGCGAAAGCGGTGCTTGGCGGCAGCTAGTCGATGAGGCGCTCAACGTGGAGTCCATGTTGGAAAAAATTGCAGAGCGCTTCCAGCGTTTCAACCAAACTGGAGATTGGGGGCTTCTTGCTGCGGAGTTGCAGCTGCACGCAGACCGCGCCCCTGAGTTCGGGAAGAGCTATTACCGGTTTATGGAGCAGCATCATGCGGATGTTGCCGAGATGTACGTGGCTATCTTCCGCAAGGCCGGCAAAGCCCCCCCCGCGCCTGCAGAAGATATTGCGGCCTCGGCGATGAGCGTGGGCAACAGCCTGTCGCTCCAGGGTTCCCACGGCGTGCGTAAGAACGACCCGGACTATGCACGCAATATGTTCGTGCTTTACCTGCGGGGCCTGATAGCCATTGGCGAGCCTCTCCAGAACGCTTGAATGCTTGCAGTCACCCAAGCCAGGGCGCAGATCGCCTGCCTCAAATCAGGCGAGGGGTTCAGGAAGGCGAACGACCAGGCCATCTCGTTCCGGGGTGACAGTGACCTGGCAAGTTTTGCATGAGCTCAGCAGGGTTGATTGACTGTATCGGCCAAAGAAGGGCGCGTGAAGTTTGGCTGCGACTGTACTGATCTGGACGCATAACGATAGGGTATTGCCCGGGCAAGACAGTTTTTCACAACTAAGAGGTAACCTTCGCTTACAAACCGAGGTTAAAATGCCATCTCACTCGACGCCACCTCCCTTGCCGCTCGGCTGGCCGGGGGAGCAGCCCGTTTACTCCAGATTGTGACGGATTCTGTGAAACTCATCATTGCCGCGATCTATATCCTGTCCATCGGCTACGTGCACCTGCGCGGGCGTGTGCGACATAAATTCGGACGCCAGTTAAGCGACCACTCGTCCTTCCTCGCTCCGATCAATTGCCTGCTTTACCTGTGCTCCAAACTTCCCAACAAGCCTTTCCTGAGCCCGGTGGACTTCCCGGACCTGAGCCCGTTGCAGGCCCATTGGCAAGAGATCCGTGCCGAGGGCCAGAGCCTGCTGGAGGCAGGGGAGATCAAGCGCTCCAACCAGTACGATGACGTTGGCTTCAACTCATTTTTCAAGACCGGCTGGAAGCGCTTTTACTTGAAGTGGTACGGCGACAGCCACCCCTCGGCCATGAAGCTCTGCCCGCGCACCACCGAGCTGGTGCAGGGCATCGGCTCGATCAAGGCGGCGATGTTCGCTGAATTGCCGCCGGGTTCGAAGCTGGTTCGTCACCGCGACCCGTATGCCGGCTCCTATCGGTATCACCTGGGGCTGCAAACGCCCAACGATGCCGGCTGCTATATCAATGTCGATGGCGAGCATTACCATTGGCGTGATGGCGAGGCGGTTATGTTCGACGAGACGTTCATTCATTACGCCGAGAACACCACGCCACACAACCGCATCATTCTATTTTGCGACGTGGAACGGCCGATGAAATTCCGCTGGGCCGGCGCATTCAACCGCTGGTTCAGCCGCACCGTGATGGCCGCCGCCGGAGCACCCAATGACGCCAGTGACAGGACAGGCGGCCTGAACCGGGCGTTTTCCAGGCTTTACAAGATTCGTCTGCAAGGCAAGGCGTTGAAGAAACGCAACCGCACGCTGTATTACCTCCAGAAATGGGCGTTCTTCGGGGGCCTGCTGGCGATCTTCATCTGGATCTGAACGTCATTGCGTGGGCTTCTGGGCGTCCAACTGCTCCCACATCCTGGCCGTGATCCACTGGCGTGGCCAACTGTGGCACCAAACGTTCGGGCAGCCGGCTTTCATCGCCCGTCTTGCCTCGCCGGACGTGGCGGCGGCCCTTTATTTCGTCCGGCTGTGCATCGGACGCACGGGCAGATTCACTCTTGGCCTTGGCCATGACAGTTTCCTTTGTATTGCAGGCGCCCGGGGGTTAGCCCCGGGAGGTCTTGGTGGCTTTTTTAGCGGGAGCGGACTTGCTGGTCTTCGCAGGTTGCGCAGCGGTTTTGGCGGTGGGTTTGTCCGGCGCTTTGCCTTTGCTGCCCAGGCTGCGCTTGAGCAGTTCGGTGAGGTCGATGATGTCGGCGCTCTTGCGCTGTTCTTCGCCTGGGTCGGTTTCCACCGCTTCGAGCCGGCCCTCTTTGGCCTTCTTCTCTACCAATTCCATGATCTTGTCTTCAAAACTGTCACGGTAGTCTTGCGGTTCCCAATCGGCGCTCATGTCTTGCACCAGGCGCTTGGCCATTTCCAGTTCGCCCTTGGCGAGGGTCGGATGAGTGACCTCGTCGCCCAGTTCCAGGATGTCGAGCTCGCGTACTTCCGCTGGCCAGCGCAGCATCACCAGCACCAGCGCGGATTCCAGAGGCATGAGGGCCGCCAGGTGCTGGCGGGTGTGCAGCACCACATGGGCCAGGGCCACTTTGTTGGTCTTGATCAGGGTTTCGCGCAGCAGTGCGTAGACTTTGCCGCCGCGTTTGTCGGGTGCAAGAAAGTAGGGCGTGTCGATGTTTTGCAGCGGGATCTTCTCGCTGTCGACAAAGGAAAAGATATCGATGGTCTGGGTGGATTTAGGGTGGGCGGAGCGAATTTCCTCTTCGCTGAGCACCACGTATTGGCCTTTCTGGTACTGGACGCCTTTGACGATGTCCTCTTTGGTCACTTCCTTGCCAGTGACCTTGTTGACCCGCTTGTAGCCCACCGGGTCCATGCTGCGTTTGTCCAGCCAGTCGAAGTCCACGCCCTGGGATGAGGTGGCCGACACCAGTGCCACAGGAATGTGGACCAGTCCGAAACTGATTGCGCCTTTCCAGATTGCCCGTGCCATGGTGGAGGATTTCCTTGCCGGTGAATGTCTCTCTGGTGACCTTCAGGTTTTGGGGAAAGTTTCCATGGCGCGCCGACTGGCTAAGGCCATTGCCCTAACGCAAGCCTCATTTTAGAGATGCCTGGTTACATCTTCGGGCGGACATTTCGCTTAACAATGGCGAACCTGCGGCGTAGCGTGCTTTCGATATGTTTGACGATATGGGTAAAGCACAGAGGTGCCGGATGAACAGGCTGATACTGGCCATCATGATGCTAATACTGACCGCAGCCGCTCAGGCCGCTACCCCGAGCCGTGGCCCTGTGGTCGTCGCTCAGAGTCAGCCAGACAACAACAACCCCTATAACAGCCCGACTCGCCGGACCAATCCCAACAGCATGCAGGGTACGCGGCCCAACGTGCCGACGACTCATAACAACCCGACGGTTCCTGCTCCCCGTCGACCGACCCTGGAAAATGGCGGAATCGGCAATGGCTACCCTCGCTCCGGGCAGCCTCCGCGCTCGCCACGATCCACCATCGAGTCCACCACGCCGACCAGGAACACAAACAACGGCAATCGCTAGGCGCAAAGCCCTGGCTGTCTCTTTCCACACCAAAGAAGGAAGTGTGCATGTTGCGTAAAACACTCCTGGCCGCATTTTGCGCCAGTGCTGTTCTGACCCTTGCCACGCCGGCCTCTGCCGCGCAAACCCAGCCATTGAAAAGCGAAGAGGGCACTCTGGAGGTGACCACCGTGGTCAAGGGGCTGGAACACCCCTGGTCCGTGGCGTTCTTGCCTGACCAGCAGGGTATGCTGGTGACAGAGCGATCGGGCAACTTGCGACGGGTGAGCGCCGAGGGTCAATTATCCGCACCGTTGGGCGGTGTGCCGGTGGTGTGGGCCAAGGGCCAGGGCGGTTTGCTGGATGTGGTGCTGTCGCCGGACTTCAAGCAGGACCGCACGGTTTACCTGTCCTATGCCGAGGCTGGTGAAGACGGCAAGGCCGGCACCGCTGTGGGCCGCGGGCAGTTGTCCGAAGACCTGAAGAGCCTGAAGAATTTCACTGTGATTTTCCGCCAGCAGCCCAAGCTGTCCACGGGTAACCACTTTGGATCACGTCTGGTTTTCGACCGGGACGGCTTTCTGTTCATTACCCTGGGGGAAAACAACGACCGGCCGACGGCCCAGGATCTGGACAAGCTGCAGGGCAAGGTCGTGCGCATTTACCCCGACGGCAAGGTGCCGGACGACAACCCCTTTGTCGGCCAGAAAAACGTACGTCCCGAGATATGGTCCTACGGCCTTCGCAACCCCCAGGGCGCCGCGCTCAACCCATGGAACGGTACGCTGTGGGAGAACGAACACGGGCCCAAGGGCGGCGATGAGCTGAACATCATCGAGCGCGGCAAGAATTACGGCTGGCCGCTGGCGACTCATGGCGACAACTACTCCGGCGCTCCGATTCCCGAAGCCCAGGGGAAAACCGTTGAAGGCGCCCTCGGCCCTCAACACGTCTGGCAGGTTTCACCGGGGCTCAGCGGCATGGCGTTCTACGACAGTGATCGCTTCAAGGCCTGGCAACGCAACGTGTTCATCGGCGCGCTGGTGTCCAAGAACCTGATCCGTCTGCAATTTGAGGGCGACAAGGTCGTTCACGAAGAGCGCCTGCTCGGCGAACTCCAGGAACGTATCCGTGATGTTCGCCAGGGGCCGGATGGTTACCTGTATGTGCTGACGGATGAAGACGACGGGGCGCTGTACAAAGTCGGGCTCAAATGATGTGCCGTGTCGCGCTTGTGGCGCGAGTTTGGGTGGGGGCAGCGAAACCGCGAACACAGCGCCAAAGGCTGGAACTTGCCATTGACTTGCCACCCACCCCCGGTTAATTTCCAACCATGACTTCCACCGTACTGCGCAGCCAGCCAAGCATTATTACCGCCATTCCTTATTTGGCGGGCTAGCTGACGACTGCACCCAACCCGCCCTAGAGGCGGGTTTTTTCTTTCTGTCTCCGGGGCTCCGTCCAAACCAGGAGACCGCCATGACCGTTACCCGCACCGAGCAAGCCCTGCTGGAACACTACGTTAAAAAAATTCTGGCCGCGCCGGTGTATGAGCTGGCCGTGCGCACGCCGCTGCAAGCGGCCCCAGCGCTGTCCGAAGCCTTGGGAAACCGGATCCTGCTCAAGCGCGAAGATTTGCAACCAACCTTTTCTTTCAAAATCCGGGGCGCCTACAACAAACTGGTGCAATTGACCCCAGAGCAGCGGGCCCGCGGCGTCATCACCGCGTCGGCCGGCAATCATGCCCAAGGCGTGGCGCTGGCTGCGCGGGAGCTGGGCATCTCGGCGAGCATCGTCATGCCGTTGAATACCCCGCAACTCAAGGTGCTAGGCGTGCGCAGCCGGGGCGCCGAAGCAGTGCTGCACGGGGAGAGTTTTCCGTTTGCCCTTGAATACGCGCTGGACCTGGCGCGGCAGACCGGACGGGAGTTCGTTTCGCCTTTCGATGATCCGGACGTGATCGCCGGACAGGGCACTGTCGCCATGGAAATCCTGCGCCAGCACCCAGGCAGCCTGGACGCCATTTTTGTCCCGGTCGGCGGCGGTGGGCTGATCGCGGGGATCGCGGCCTACGTCAAATACCTGCGCCCGGAAGTGCGCATCATCGGTGTCGAGTCGCAACACTCTGCCTGCCTGCAGGTGGCGCTGGCAGCTGGGGAACGGGTGACCCTACCGGATGTGGGCACCTTTGCCGATGGCGTGGCCGTGGCGCAGATCGGTGCCCATGGCTTCGACATCTGCCGCTTCTGTGTCGATGAAGTGATGACCGTTACCAACGACCAACTGTGCGCCGCGATCAAGGACATCTATGACGACACCCGCTCAATCACCGAGCCGTCGGGCGCCCTGGCGGTGGCAGGCGTCAAGCAGTACGTAGCCCGCACCGGTGCACGAGGTCAGACCCTGGTGGCAATTGATTCCGGTGCGAACATCAATTTCGACAGTTTGCGTTACGTGGCGGAGCGTGCAGCGCTGGAGGTCATTTGAATTTACATCCCGCGTCACACTTTTTTTGAAGCAGCCGACGGGTGCCCGCTCACCCCGCTGAAATAGGGGCTACTCTAGCTTCGACAGGATTGAAGCGATTGCAGTTTGCATGAAAAAAGCGCCGTTTCCTTGCATTTTGCACGAACAGTTCGGCGCGCGACGCTGCTAAGCGATTGATTTGTATCAATCCAGAATGTCGTCAATGCAGGCATACTTTTTGCGGGATTATTCAGGAGTTCGCTTCGCGGGCTCATTGATTATAAACGCCAAAAAACGAACGAACGGCATGGCTTTCATAGTTCCAGTCCGCATGGAAGAATCGGACGAAAATACCGCCGTCGTGAACTTAAATTGGCCGCCTCAACAGGAGAGAGTCGCCATGTTTTTATCTGCCCTCGAAATGCGCAACATCATTGAAAGCAGCTTGCTGCCTAAGCGCTCGCAATGCACCTTGTCACCTGATTTGTTGATGACGATCAAAATTTACGACGATCACGCAACCGATCGTGTGGCTTTGATCAAAACCGACATTGATGCCAACAAGCTCACAGGCTGTCGGGCAATCAATGACCTCATTGCCGAATTGCGCG
The DNA here is from genome assembly GCF_059695895.1 of Pseudomonas sp. LBUM1664. NCBI lineage: Bacteria > Pseudomonadati > Pseudomonadota > Gammaproteobacteria > Pseudomonadales > Pseudomonadaceae > Pseudomonas > Pseudomonas sp. LBUM1664. The sequence continues at coordinate 3,036,311 of NZ_CP166791.1, forward strand.
CAGAGCTCGACCACAATCCCCAAGCCGGCAACCATTTTCATCAGCAACACCACCGGATGACGGGGCGCTAACGGCGGCTTTGTCTTTGGAAGTCTGACGCCAGGGTCCGGTCAACGTCCGAACTCGGCGTCCAGTTTTCTGACGTGCCGACGGCACTCAGTTTCCATAGCTGCAGGCATCCGATAGCTTGCGGTATGAGATATCACGGGTTTGCCCCGTCTTGTCGATGTATTCCATCTGCGCAGTCACGACCTCGCAATAAGGTGTTGACGGCTCCTTCATTGAAACCACTTTTTTGATCTCCAGCGGCATGCCATAGCGATAAGGCGTGGGCTGCCCGACGTTGTCGGCCTGGGCCATGCCGGTGATGCCGGCCAGTAGCATCAGAGATGAAGCGGCCATTAATGTACGAATGTTCATGGGCGGGACTCCGCAGCAGAGAAACATCGACCCGATGTCTAGACATCGGGCCTGCCGCGTGGGACCTCAGAAGGGGATACGCGGTCCAGGACAGTCTCGGATCGCGGGATTAAACGAGGGTTAAAGCCAAACGCTTGGCTTTTGCATGCGGCCAGGCACTGCCGAAGGCGGGGTCGCATTCGGCAGCGTCTGCGTAGCGTTGTCAGTTCAACTGCTGACGGTAGGGCAGGTCCGGCCCAGTCTTGCCACAGGTCAGGGATGCGGCATGCATGGCAAAGTCGAGCATGGCGTTGATCTGTTCCCGGGTCAGGGTGTGCAGGCCTTCGACCGAATCCAGTTGCTGTTCAGTGAGCCAGGTAATCAGCGCGGCCTGGAACGTGTCACCTGCCCCCACCGTGTCAGCAATCTTCACCGGGCAGGCCGGCATCGACCATGAGCCGTATTGGCGACTGAATACCGTAGCGCCCTGGCCGCCGCGGGTCAGGAACACCAGTTGGCAGCGATGCTCCAGCCAGCCTTCGATCACAGATTGGGGCTCAAGCTGGGGATAGAGCAGGCTCAGGTCTTCGTCGCTGACCTTGATCAGGTCAGCATATTGCACCAGCGTTGCGATGCGTGAGCGCCACAGCTCAATGTCCGGCTGCGGGTTGAGCCGCACGTTCGGGTCCAGGCTGATCAGGCGCTTGCCGCTCTCACGTTGCACCAGGGCCAGCAGCGTATCGGCTATCGGCTGCACCACCAGGGAAAACGACCCGAAATGCAAGCCGCGCACCTCTGGGCCAAGGACCGGTAGATGCTCAGCGGTCAATTGTCGGTCTGCACAGCCTTCGCCGCGAAAACTGTAGTGGGGCGAGCCGTTGGCGCCGACGGCAACCATCGCCAGGGTTGTCGGCGCGTCGAAGTCCAGCAGGTACTGCGCGCTGACGCCTTCATTCAGCAGCACTTGCTGTAAGCGTCGCCCCAGGTAGTCGGTGGAGAGCCCGGCAAACAGCGCCGACTCCACCCCCAGTCGACGCAGTCCCACCGCCACGTTGAATGGCGAACCGCCGGCGATGGCCTTGAAGTTCACCTGCGAGGCCGGGCCGCCAGTCTCGTTGTCACTGAAAAAATCAAACAGAGCTTCACCACACACCAGATACATAGTTGCCCACTCTCAAAGGGTTGCGACGTGTTTTCGATAATGTTCATAAGCTTGCTGGGACGCCGCGACATGTGCGGCAACTGGCCGGGTTTCGCTGGCCGGGTCGAGTTTGACGCAGCGCTCGCACAGTTCGGCGAGGTTCTCTTGCGCCCCTGAATGGCACCACGCTGCTTGAATAGCCGCGCCGAGGGCGGCGGCTTCGCTCTGTTCGGTGCAGATGACGGTGGTGTCCATGATATCGGCGACGATCTGCCGCCACACCGGGCTCTTCGAGCCGCCGCCGATCAGGCGAATGCTCTGGGCCTGGAGCCCGTTGGCCCGCAGCAGATCCAGGCCGTAGCGCAAACCGAAGGTCGTGCCTTCGACCACCGCGCGGCACAGGTTGGCCCGGGTCAGGTTGGTGGCTGTCAGGCCCAGCAGGCTGCCGGTGGCATGGGGCAGGGCGGGGACGCGTTCACCGTTAAGAAACGGCAACATGCAAACGCCCTCGGCGCCGATCGGGGCCTGGGCCACCTGGGCGTTGAAAGCGTCGATGTCCAGTTCCAGCAGCTCGCGTATCGCCCCGGTGGCGTTGGTCAGGTTCATGGTGCAGATCAGCGGCAGCCAGCCACCGCTGGATGAGCAGAAGGTCGCCACCGACGCCTCTGGGCTGACCGTAGGCTCTGCGGCATAGGCGTATACCGTGCCGGAGGAACCAAGGCTCATGGTAATCACGCCGGGCTGGATATTACCGGTGCCGATGGCGCCCATCATGTTGTCCCCGCCACCGCTGGCCACCACGGCGTGGGGGTTGATGCCCAGGCGCGCGGCAATGGCCGGGAGGATCCGACCGACCGGTTGATGGGCGTCGATCAGTTCCGGCAGCGCCGATTGCAATCGGTCGCTGGGGTCGATGTGTTGCAGCAACTGCACATCCCATTGACGGGTGCGCACGTTGAAGTAGCCGGTGCCCGAGGCATCACCGTATTCGCTGCAATGGCGACCGGTGAGCCAATGGTTGAGGAAGTCGTGGGGCAGCAGGATGCTGGCGATGCGGTTGAAAACATCCGGATGTTGTTCGCGGGTCCACAGCAGTTTGGAAACCGTGTAGCCGGGGGCAATGACCACGCCGAGGCGTTCCAGGGAGCCGCTTTCACCGCCCAAGTGCGCCAGGAGCCGGTCGTTTTCCGGCGTGGTCTCGGTATCGCACCATAGCTTGGCCGGGCGCAGGACCTGGCCCTGGTCATCGAGTAGCACCAGACCGTGTTGCTGCCCGGAGACGCCGATGCCGAGAATGGCCTGTCCATCGACGCCGGCGGCAGCCATCGCCTGATGGGTCGCCTGGGTAAACGCGTCAAGCCACTGCCCGGTATCTTGTTCGCGGCGTCCGTTGGGGCCGCTGATCATGGTGTGGGCAGCCGCGCCCAGGCCCAGGACCTGACCGCTGGTGGCGTCCAGGATCAGGGCCTTGGTGCCTTGGGTACCGCAGTCGATACCCAGGAACAGTTGTTGGTTTGCCATAAAAATCCTCGCATGACAGATCGTTCCCACGCAGAGCGTGGGAACGATCAACTACTACGTCGCGTCAGCCAACACCCGCTCAAGCGTCTGCGTAACTCCGTGCTCACGCAAGCTGTTGCAGCACCATTCGAATGCTGCCACGAACTCCGGCGAACGGGGGATGGCCGTGCCAAAAATTTCCTCGACCTCCAGCATCCGCTGGGTCACCAGGGCATCGTCAGCCACCAGCGCCTGACAGAACGCCGCCCGTGGGTCCGGGATCGAGTAGCTCACATCATTTTCGTCCACGCCCTTCAAGTACACGGCCCAGGCCGCCACCACCAACGCGGCGCGCCGGGTTTCGCCACCGTCGGCGATCAAACGGTTGATCGTCGGCACGGTGAATTTCGGAAACTTCGATGAGCCGTCCGAACACACGCGTTCCAACTGGTCGGCGATGGCCTGGTTGGAAAAGCGCTCCACCAGGGTGTTCTTGTAGTCGGTCAGGTCGATGCCCGGCACCGGGGCCAGCTGCGGGGTCACGTCCAGGTCCATGTAGGCACGAATGTAACGCACGAACAGCGGGTCGTTCATGGTCTCGTGAACGAAACGGTAGCCCTTGAGGAACCCCAGGTAGGTCAGCGCCAGATGACTGCCGTTGAGCAGCTTGATTTTCATCTCCTCATAGGGCGAAACGTCATCGGTGAACTGCACGCCGACCTTTTCCCAGGCTGGGCGACCGTTGACGAATTTATCTTCCAGCACCCATTGCACGAAGGGTTCGCAGACCACCGGCCAGGCGTCATCGATACCGTGTTCGTCGTGCAGTTGCAGGCGATGGGCGACGCTGGTCATGGGGGTGATGCGGTCGACCATGGCGTTGGGGAAACTCACGTTGCGGTCGATCCATTGCCCTAGGTCGGCGTCGCACAATGCGGCGAAGGCCAGCAGGGCCTTGCGCGTCACTGCGCCGTTGTGGGGCAGGTTATCGCAGGACATCAGGGTAAACGCCGGGGTGCCGGCGGCACGTCGCTTGGCCAGGGCAGCACAAAGGAAGCCGAATACGGTTTTCGGTTCGTCGGGATGAGCCAGGTCGTGCTGGATCTGCGGCAGGTGGGCCATGAACTCGCCATTGCTGTCGTCGATGCAATAGCCACCTTCGGTGATGGTCAGCGAGACGATGCGGATCTGCGGGTCGGCCAGTTTGTCGATCAGCGCCTGGGCGCCGTCTTCGGCCAGCAGCATGTCGGCGATGGCGCCGATCACCCGGACTTCGGTGTCATCGGTGTCACCCAGTTCGTACAGGGTGAAGAGGTAGTCCTGGCTGGCCAGGTCATCCCGGGCGCGGCGATCTTCGGCCCGCAGGCCCACGCCGCAGATGGCCCAGTCCAGGTCTGCGCCGGTGTTCATCAGCGCGTCGGTGTAATACGCCTGGTGGGCCCGGTGGAAGCCGCCGACACCGATGTGGGCGATGCCCTGGCGAGTCTCGCTCAAGGAATAGGCGGGCAGGGTGACCTCGGGGTTGAGGTTGTGCAAGTTCTGTCGGTTGAGTTTCATCGCAAGTCTCGGCATTCAGGCGGCGGCGCGCAGCGCACGGGTGACCGCCACGCCTTCGGCATCGAATAGGTGGCAGTGTTCGGCATCCAGGTGCAGGTTCAGTTGCTCACCGAAACGGCTCGCCAGATCGCCGCGAACCCGCATGGTCAAGGCTTCGCCGGACGCGGTCACGACGTGGCAGAACGTATCGCTGCCCAGTCGCTCGCTGACATCGGCGGTGACTTGCAGCGTGCAATCACCCGGTTGTGCGAGGTTCAAGTGTTCCGGACGGATCCCCAGGGTGACGTCGCCGCCGACGTTAAGGCTGGCACCGCTCAGCGGCAGGCTGATACGGGTGCCAGCGTCCAGCAGGACCTCGCAGCCCTGGCTGTCGAGCCGCGTGACCTTGCCCTTGAGAAAGCCCATTTTCGGTGTGCCGAGAAACCCGGCGACAAACAGGTTGGCCGGTTGGTGATACAGGTCCAGCGGCGAGCCGACCTGCTCGATGCGCCCACCGTTGAGTACCACTACTTTGTCGGCCAGGGTCATGGCTTCGACCTGGTCGTGGGTCACGTAGATCATGGTTGCCTGCAGTTCCTTGTGCAGCCGAGCCAGTTCCAGGCGCATCTGCACCCGCAGGGCGGCGTCGAGGTTGGACAGCGGTTCGTCGAACAGGAAGATTTTCGGGTTGCGTACGATGGCCCGGCCGATCGCCACACGCTGGCGCTGGCCGCCGGACAGTTGCTTGGGCTTGCGCTCGAGCATCGGCCCCAGTTCGAGGATGCGCGCCGCTTCATTGACCTTTTTCTCCACCTCGGCCTTGGGCACGCCCGCCAGGTCCAGGGCAAAGGACATGTTCTTGCGCACGCTCATGTGCGGGTAGAGGGCATAGGTCTGGAACACCATCGCCAAGTCGCGCTTGGCCGGGCTGACTTCGGTGATGTCCCGGCCATCCAGTTCGATGGTGCCGTCGCTGACCTCTTCCAGGCCGGCGATCAGCCGCAGCAGCGTGGACTTGCCGCAGCCCGACGGGCCGACGAAGACCACGAACTCACGGTCGCTCACTTCAAGATCGATGCCTTTGATGATGGAGAAGCCTTCGAAACCTTTTTGCAGATTCTTGATTTTCAGGTTGGCCATGAGGGTGGGCCTCCACTTCTGATTATTGTGTAAGGCGCGTTATTTAACGGCGCCGAAGGACAAACCGCGCACCAGCTGTTTCTGGCTGATCCAGCCAAAAATCAGGATCGGCGCGCAAGCCAGGGTCGAGACGGCGGACAACTTGGCCCAGAACAGGCCCTCGGGGCTGGAGTAGGAGGCGATCAACGCCGTCAGTGGCGCGGCTTTGGACGAGGTCAGGTTCAGCGACCAGAAGGCTTCGTTCCAGCACAGGATCAACGACAGCAGCACGGTGGACGCCAGGCCGCCCTTGGCGATTGGCAGCAGGACGCGAACCATTTCCTGCCACAGCGTGGCGCCATCCAGACGCGCGGCTTCGAGGATGTCGCGAGGGATGTCCTTGAAGTAGGTGTAAATCATCCAGACCACGATCGGCAGGTTGATCAGCGTGTAGATAATGATCAGTGCAGTCCGTGTGTCCAGCAGGCCAAAGCTCTTGGCCAGCAGGTAGATCGGCATCAGCACGCCCACCGGCGGCAGCATTTTGGTAGAGAGCATCCACAGCAATGTGCGTTTGGTGCGCTGGGTTTCGTAGAACGCCATGGAGTAGGCCGCTGGCACTGCAATCAGCAGGCAAAGGGCGGTGGCACTGAAGGAAATCACCACCGAATTCCAGGCGAAGCTGAAGTAGTCGCTGCGCTCGTTGATGTGCAGGTAGTTCTCCAGTGTCGGCGTGAAGATGAACTGCGGCGGCGTGGCGAACGCATCGATTTCGGTCTTGAAGCTGGTCAGCACCATCCAGAAAATCGGAAAGAAGATCAGGATCGCAATGGCCCAGGCCAGCGTGCCCAACAGCAGGCTTTGCAGGCGACGGGATTGTTGAAGGGTCATGGCTGCGGCCTCAATTCTTGTCGGTGAGGTTTTTGCCGATCATCCGGACCAGGATGATGGCGGCGATGTTGGCGATGACCACGGCAATCAGACCACCGGCCGAAGCCATTCCGACGTCGAACTGCACCAGCGCCTGGTTGTAGATCAGGTAGGCGAGGTTGGTGGAGGCATAGCCGGGGCCACCGTTGGTGGTGGTGAAGATCTCTGCGAATACCGACAGCAGGAATATCGTCTCGATCATCAGCACCACGGCAATCGGGCGGGCCAGGTGCGGCAGGGTCAGGTGCCAGAAAATCGCGATCGGGCCGGCGCCGTCCAGGCGGGCGGCTTCTTTCTGTTCCTGGTCGAGGGACTGCATGGCCGTCATCAGGATCAGGATCGCGAAGGGCAGCCATTGCCAGCTCACGATGATAATGATCGACAGCAGCGGGTAGTGGGCCAGCCAGTCCACCGGCTGCGCGCCGAACAGTTTCCACACTGAAGCCAGGATCCCCGAGACCGGGTGAAAAATCAGGTTCTTCCAGATCAACGCGCCCACGGTGGGCATGATGAAAAATGGCGAGATGAGCATGACCCGTACGATGCCGCGACCGAAAAACTCACTGGCCTCCAGCAGCGCGCTGATCAACACCCCCAGCACGATACTGATCAGCAACACGCTGCCCACCAGCAACAGGGTATTGGTGGCACCGGGCATGAACCCCGAATCGGTCAGGAAGTAGCTGAAGTTCTCCAGCCCCACGAACTCATTTTCACCGGGGTAGAGCAGGTTATAGCGGATCATCGAGAAGTAGACGGTCATGCCCAGCGGCACGATCATCCACAGCAGCAACAAGGCCACCGAAGGGCTGACCAGGAACCAGCCGGGGTTCGCCAAGCGGCTCTTGCGAGCCGGCTTGGCGATCTCGATGGGCGCTTTGGCAGTTGTTGTTGAACTATTCATGGCATTAAACCGATTTTTGTGGGCCTACAAAAATCCCCTGTGGGAACGAGCCTGCTCGCGATAGCGGACGGTCAGGCAACACACATATTGAATGTGTTGACCTCATCGCGAGCAGGCTCGCTCCCACAAAAGGTAGAGCGGCGGCGCGGGTTACTTGGGATACCCGGCGCGCTTCATCTCGCGTTCGGTGGTCTGCTGGGCGGCGGCCAGGGCCTGGTCGACGGTGGTCTGGCCGATCAGGGCGGCGGAGAACAGCTTGCCGACCTGGGTGCCTACCGCCTGGAACTCAGGAATGGTCACCAGCTGGATACCGATATACGGCACTGGCTTGAGGGTCGGCTTGCTCGGGTCGGCGGCCTTGAGCGACTCCAGCGTCACCTTGGCGAACGGCGCAGCGTTCATATAGGCCTCGCTGTAGGTGGAGGCGCGAGTGCCCGGCGGTACGTTGGCGATGCCATCCTTCTCGGCAACCAGGGCGCCGTATTCCTTGGACGTGGCCCAGGTGCTGAAGGTCTTCGCCGCGTCCTTGGCCTTGGAGCTGGCGGGGATCGCCAGGGCCCAGGAATACATCCATGCCGAGCCCTTGTCGGTGACCTGATGAGGCGCGTAGGTGAAGCCGACGTGATCGCTGACTTTGCTTTGGGTCTTGTCGGTGACGAAGGAGCCGGCGACGCTGGCATCGACCCAGATCGCGCACTTGCCGCTGTTGAACAGGGCCAGGTTTTCGTTGAAGCCGTTGCTCGACGCCCCCGGCGGGCCAGACTTCTTCATGGTGTTGACGTAGAAGTTCAGGGCGTTTTTCCACTCGGGGCCGCTGAACTCCGGTTTCCATTGTTCATCGAACCAACGCGCGCCATAGGCGTTGGCCAGGGTGGTGATCAATGCCATGTTTTCGCCCCAACCGGCCTTGCCCCGCAGGCAGATACCGTACTGCTCCTGGTCGGGTTTGCTGAGTTTGGCGGCGAACTCACCGATCTGCTCCCAGGTCGGGCGCTCCGGCATGGTCAGCCCGGCGTCCTTGAACAGGTCGGTGCGGTAATAGGTCATCGAGCTTTCGGCGTAGAACGGCAGGGCGTAGAGCGAGCCCTTGACCGACAGGCCTTCGCGTACCGATGGGAATATATCGTCGAGGGCATAACTGGCCGGCAGATCTTTCATCGGCTCCAGCCAACCCTTGGCGCCCCAGAGTGCGGCTTCGTACATGCCGATGGTCAGCACGTCGAACTGCCCGCCTTGGGTGGCGATGTCGGTGGTCAGGCGTTGACGCAGCACGTTTTCTTCGAGCACCACCCAGTTCAGCTTGATATCCGGGTGCTCGGCCTCGAAGGTTTTCGAGAGCTTTTGCATGCGGATCATGTCGCTGTTGTTGACGGTGGCAATGGTGAGGGTCTGTGCGCCGAAACTGACGCTGCTGAGGGTCATGCAAGTGGAGACAAGCAGAGCTTTTACCGAAGGTTTCATCGCGCACTCCTTTTCCGCGCCCGGTAGGCTGCAGAAGGACAGTTATTGTTTTTGTGTCTTCCGGATGAAGGGAAGAATGTGCGCTGATTACAGCCCTCAATGGACGGCGTGACAAATCATCCGTCGCACTGGTGCTGATACTATTTTGCACTTGATAGAAATTTCACAGAGCTGTTGGAGCTGCCGAAGGCTGCGATCTTTCTGCTCACGACTCAATTGTCTGGTAAAAGATCGCAGCCTCGTTGCACTCGGCAGCTCCTACAGGAGTTGTGAATCAGTCGGTTCTGTTGTTCAGCCCTGGTTCTGCTCGGTCAACCGCTGCACCGCCAGCCGCCGGTAGTGGGACGGGGTCATGCCCTTGAGCTGCTGGAATCGCCGATTGAAATTGGAAATGTTGTTAAAGCCCGATTCGAAGCACACATCCGTTACCGGTTTGTCGCCATCGGCCAGCAACTCGCAGGATTTGCTGATGCGCAGGCGATTGACGAATTCGATGAAACACCGGCCGGTGGCCTGTTTGAACACCCGGCTGAAGTAGGTGGGTTTCATGCCCAAGTGCTCGGCGACTTCTTCCAGGGGCAATTCCCGGGCGTAGTGGGCAAAAATGTAATCCACCGCGCGGTTGGTGCGATCGATGCTGTGCTCATCCGCCGCTTGCGAGGACGTGGCGCCGGACAGCAGTTGATAGTCATCCGTGGAGGCCAGCAGCTCCATCAGAATGAAAAAATGGCCCAGGCGGCTGATGCCCTGCGAGTCGGCGATACGCTGCATCAGGGTCATGGCCTGACGGATGGTGCGCTTGCAGCGAAATTCGATGCCGTACTGGGCCCGCTCAAGCAGCGGAGTGAGCGTCTTGAGCTCGGCAAACACCTGATGGCCGCTTTCGAACAACTCGTCGGTGAAATTCACCAGCATGTCACGCTTGGACACCACTTCGTTCTCGGCCACCTGGCTGATCCAGTTGTGGGGCAGGTTGGGTCCGGTGAGAAACAGCGACTGCGGATAGAAGTTGCCGATGTAATCGCCAATAAACACCTTGCCGGAACTGGCGACGATCAGGTGCAGCTCGTATTCCTTGTGGAAATGCCAGCGCACCAGCGGGCAAGGGAAGCCGTGCTGACGGTAAATGATGGACAGCCCGTTATGGTCGTCCATCAACTCGTAGGAAGGGTCGGTGACTCTTGCTGTTCGGGTCATGTGCCTGGCGCTTTTTTTGTTATCGCCGCTGGATAATGCCCCCTTCGTCGGGCAGGTGCTACCCCGGATGTCCTGCCGACGGCCGCTTGGCCATGCCTTTGGCAATGTGGGTGCTTACACAGTTGTACGCGATCGAAGGCTTGTCGAAGAAATCCACCTTCAGCTTCAGTTGTTGCGGTTTTTTTCTTCGATCCACTGGGACATGTATTGGGTGCTTTTGTGCTGGTGGTGACGCAGCATGCTGCCGGTGAAGTTGTCCCGGCGACGTTGTGCAAGGTCGGCACGGCAGGCGTCGATGCTTTCAATCAGTGCCGGGCCATGCACCTGTTGCCGGTAACGGTTCGCCAGCAAGGCCAGGCCGGCATCCCGGGCCTGGGTCCAGCGCGCCTGGTCGCTGTACAACTGCACTGCGGCGCGGGCGATGCCTTCGGCGTTTTGGGCAATCGACCCGGGCCAGGGCATGTCACCGTGCATGGCTTCGGCGCCGATGGGAGTGGTGACGTTCGGCGTGCCGCACAGCATGGCGTCGATCAGTTTGCCCTTGATGCCGGCGCCGAAACGCAGCGGCGCCAGGCAGATGCGTGCCGCTGACATGACCTGCAAGGCGTCTTCGGCCCAGTTCATGATATGAAACCCCTGGGCCGGATTGTGCAGCGCAGCAGCCTTGGGCGGGGTGTAGGCGCCGTACAGGTGCAGTTGTGCACCGGGCAGTTGCTGCCGAATCAGCGGCCAGATGGCATTTTTCATCCAGAGCACCGCGTCCCAGTTCGGCGCATGGCGAAAGTTGCCGATGCTCAAGAAGTGCGCGCGGTCTTCGAACGGTACGAGCGGTTCGCTCGGCAGGTCCAACATCAACGGGCACCAGTGCAACAGGCTGCGGGGCAGTCTGAAGTGTTCCACCAGCAGGTCGATTTCAACCTCGGACACCATCAAGTTGAGGTCGCAGCGGTACAGGGCGGCGATTTCCCGCTGGGCCAGGTCGGTGCTGGCCATCAGCTCGAACTCTTCACGCAGGGCGGGGGCGAAGAGGTCGCTGAAATCCTGAGAAGTATCATCGACCTTCAAGCGATCCTTCAGGCGCTGATGCCGGGCGTGGCGCAGGCTTTGCAGATCTGAGGTTTCCAGTATCCGCAGGGCACCAGGGCAGTGCTTCTCGACGCGCCAGCCGAATTGTTCTTCCATCATGAACTGGTCGAATAAAACGATATCCGGCGCCAGTTCGCAGATGAATGCATCGAAACTGCTGCTATTGAGTTCGATTGGCACTTCGCGGATGCCCAGCGCGATCAGGTCGGCGCGGTTCTCGCCGGGCCCCGCTGGGCTACTGAAGGTGATGTCCCAACCTTGCCCGAGGAAGGTTTCCAGGATCTGCATGACATGCCCGCTGGCTGCCGATGAACGCGGCTCGGGCCAGACATAGCCGATAACCAGGACCTTGGTGGCGGAGGGATGACGCATGAGCGGGTGCTTCCTTGGAACGAATCAGGCGCAGTCGGCGCACGGGGCGCCGATAGTGAACAAGAGTGCGGTCCGGCTCAAGAAAGAATTTTTTTGACCTTGTCGCGCAACTGATCGATGGAGAAGGGTTTGCCAATCATTGACATGCCTTTAGGCACATCAATGCTTTCGGCATACCCACTGGCAAACAGAATAGCCAGCCCCGGCCGCACCAATCGAGCCTGCGTCGCCAGCTCACGACCGTCCATGACCGGCAGGCCAACGTCCGTCATCATCAGGGCAATGGGTTGCTCTTTGTTATTCAGATGCGCCAGCGCCTGCTCAGACCCGTCCGCTTCCAGCACCCGGTATTTCAGCTCTTCCAGCACGTCGACAATCAACATACGCACAATGCTGTCGTCTTCGACTACCAGAATGGTGGGTTGAGTGGCGGAAGCGGGGGTGGACATAGTAGGCAATCTCGGAAAATGGGGAACGGGAACGGCACAAAAAAAAAGGCCTCATGTATGAGTAAGTGGCGAGGTGGCACAAGTTCCCGGGGTTGTACAAGAAAGGATCTATAGTACAAGAGCTGACAAGGATAGTCGCTTCCTTGCGACAAGGCAGGTCGACCTAGGGTTTGTGCCTTTGATTCGTCAGAAATGTGGATCCAACCGGTATTTTTCGGGCAAACTCCACGGTTTTCAACTGTCCACCAAGGCCTTTTCCATGACCCCTTCGTCTTCGGTTGACGAGCAAAGTTTTCGCAAGCTCCTGAGCCGCAATATCAGCCTGCCTTTGGGCATGGGCGCCCTCAGTGCGGTGTTTTTCATTGTGTTGATCACCTACCTGCTGTCGGTGATCCAGTTGGTCGGACATACCGACCGGGTGATCAATAATGCCAACGAAGCGCTCAAACTGAGTGTGGACCTGGAGACCGGCATGCGCGGTTACCTCCTGAGCGGCGACGAGCATTTCCTCGACCCTTATGCAGTCGCCAAGCCACGCATTGCCGTTGCGCTGGACACATTGCTGGAACTGACAGCCGACAACCCCGTCCAGACCGACCGCCTGCACAAGGTGCAAGCACTTCAGACGGAATGGGCCAATTACGCCCAGGGCATGATCGACCTGCAACGCAGCAGCGGCGATTACAAGGGAGCGGTGAAGGCTGGGCGCGGCAAACGCCTGACGGACGAAATTCGCAAGACCTTCGAAGACATCGTCGAGACCGAGCAGCACCTGCGCGCGGAGCGCAACGAGGAGGTGCGCGCCACCACCGTCTGGAGCATCGCCCTGTACCTGCTGTTCGTGGCCGCCGTCAGCGGATTGCTGGCCTACGTCGGTCGTCGGGACCTGCTGACCCTCTCCAGCAACTACAGCGCCAGCCTCAAAGTCCAGCAGCAGAGCGCCTTGCACCTGGAAAAACAGGCTTGGCTGCGCAATGGCCAGACCCAGTTGGCCGAGCAGGTCCTGGGGCAACTGAGCTTGAACCTGCTGGGGCGCAACATCCTGCAGTTCTGCGCCCAGTACATGGGCATCGCGGTTGCCGCGCTTTATGCACGCGAAGAAAATGGCGTCCTCAAGCGCGTCGCCACCTATGGGCTGTCCCGGGAGGATGACGAACAGCATCAGGTCATCGTTGCGGGTGAAGGTATCGCTGGTCAGGCGGTGCAACAAGGCCGTCTCATCCGTCTGGATGATGTGCCCGACGATTACCTGAAAGTCAGTTCCGGACTGGGCCAGGGTTTGCCCAACAGCGTGCTGGTGATACCGACCAGTGATGACAAACGGATCAACGGTGTCATTGAGCTGGGTTTCCTGCGGCCATTGACCGACCGCGACATCGAGCTGATGGAACTGGTGGCCGGCAACGTCGGTACCTCTATCGAAGCCGCCCGTTATCGCCAGCGCTTGCAGGAAGTGCTGGCCGAAACCCAGCAGTTGAACGAAGAGCTGCAAGTCCAGCAGGAAGAGCTCAAGACGGCCAACGAAGAGTTGGAAGAACAGTCGCGCATCCTCAAGGAGTCCCAGGTTCACCTGGAGACCCAGCAACAGAAACTGGAGCAGACCAACGAACAACTGGCCGAACAGCGCGACGCCATGGACCAGAAGAACAGCGAACTGAACCTGGCCCAGATCCAGTTGCAGGAACGCGCTGAAGAACTGCAACGTTCGAGCAAGTACAAGTCCGAGTTCCTGGCGAATATGTCCCATGAGCTGCGTACACCGCTCAACAGTTCGCTGATTCTGTCCAAGTTGCTGGCCGAGAACCCGCAGCAGAACCTCAGCGAAGAGCAGGTCAAGTTTGCCGAGTCGATCTACTCCGCCGGTAATGACCTGCTGAATCTGATCAATGACATTCTCGACATTTCCAAGGTCGAGGCCGGCAAGCTGGAAGTGCGCCCGGAGAACACCAGCGTGCCGCGCCTGGTGGAAGGGTTGCGCGATATGTTCAAGCCTCTGGCGGCCGACAAGGGCCTGAGCTTCGAAGTGCAGTTGTCGCCCGACACTCCGCCCATGCTGTACACCGACCGCCAACGCCTGGAACAGGTGATCAAGAACCTGCTGTCCAACGCCGTGAAGTTCACCGAGCAAGGCACCGTCTGCCTGTCTGTGGCCGGCCAGCCGGGTTCGGGCATTGCGTTCATGGTGCGTGATTCAGGGATAGGCATCGCCGTCGATCAGCAGCAAAGCATCTTCGAAGCCTTCCGCCAGGCCGATGGCACCACCAACCGCCGTTACGGCGGCACCGGTTTGGGCCTGTCGATTTCCCGCGACCTGGCCACCTTGCTGGGTGGCTCGATCTCCGTTTCCAGCGAGCCGGGGCGGGGCAGTGTGTTTACACTGGTATTGCCTGAACGCTACGTCGAGCCAGGGGAAACCCCGCGAGAGCCGAGAGCGTTCACCCCACCGGCCATTGCGCCTGCCCCTGTGCCTCATAAACCTGCGCCCGCGCCACTGGTTGCCCAGGTGCAAACCCCCATCGCCCGATTTGCCGATGACCGGGACAAGGCCCCATTCGACACGCGTTGCATCCTGGTGATCGAAGACGAACCCAAGTTTGCCCAGATCCTTTTCGACCTGGCCCACGAACTCGGTTACCAGTGCCTGGTGGCCCATGGCGCCGATGAAGGCTTCGACCTGGCCTTGCATCTGAGCCCCGACGCGATCCTGCTGGACATGCGTCTGCCGGATCATTCCGGGCTGACGGTGCTGCAACGGCTCAAGGAGCAGGCCGAAACCCGGCATATCCCGGTACACGTGATTTCCGTCGAAGACCGCGTCGAAGCCGCGATGCACATGGGCGCCATCGGCTATGCGGTCAAGCCGACCACCCGCGAAGAACTCAAGGACGTGTTCGCCCGTCTGGAGGCCAAACTGACCCAAAAGGTCAAGCGGGTGCTGCTGGTGGAAGACGATGACTTGCAGCGAGACAGCATTACCCGCCTGATCGGCGACGATGACATCGAGATCACCGCCGTTGGTTTGGCCCAGCAAGCCCTGGATCTGCTGCGCACCAATGTCTACGACTGCATGATCATCGACCTTAAACTGCCGGACATGCTGGGCAATGACCTGCTCAAGCGCATGTCCACCGAAGACATCTGTTCATTCCCGCCTGTGATTGTCTACACGGGGCGCAACCTGACCCGCGATGAGGAGGCCGAGCTGCGCAAATATTCGCGTTCGATCATCATCAAGGGCGCTCGTTCGCCAGAGCGCCTGCTGGACGAGGTGACACTCTTTTTGCACAAAGTCGAGTCGCGGTTGTCCCATGAACGGCAGCGGATGCTCAAGACCGCTCGCAGCCGCGACAAAGTGTTCGAGGGCCGCAAAGTGCTGCTGGTGGACGATGATGTACGCAACATCTTCGCCCTCACCAGCGCCCTGGAGGCAAAGGGCGCTGTCGTGATTATTGGCCGTAACGGTTTTGAGGCGATCGACCGCCTGAATGAAGTCGAGGACATCGACCTGGTGCTGATGGATGTGATGATGCCGGAAATGGACGGTTTCGAAGCCACCGCGCTGATCCGCAAGGACCCTCGCTGGCGCAAGTTGCCCATCATTGCCGTGACGGCCAAGGCCATGAAGGATGATCAGGAGCGTTGCCTGGCGGCGGGCTCCAACGATTACCTGGCCAAACCGATCGACCTGGATCGTCTGTTTTCGCTGATTCGCGTGTGGTTGCCGAATATGGAAAGAATTTAGTGGAACGTGACAAAGACATTGAACTTCGTTTATTGATCGAAGCAATCTACCTCAAGTACAGCTACGACTTTCGGGATTACTCCGGCGCGTCCATCAAGCGCCGGGTCCATCATGCCCTGACCCAGTTTGAGTGCAAGACCATCTCGGCGTTACAGGAGCGCGTATTGCACGACCCGGGCGCGTTCATGCAGTTGCTGCAACTGCTGACGATTCCGGTCAGCGAGATGTTTCGCGACCCGTCGCATTTCCTGGCGATCCGCGAGGAAGTGGTGCCGCTGCTCAAGACGTATCCTTCGATCAAGATCTGGATCGCCGGTTGCAGCACGGGGGAGGAGGTCTACTCCATGGCGATTCTACTGCGCGAGGAAGGCTTGCTGGAGCGCACGCTCATCTATGCCACCGACATCAATCCTCGCTCGCTGGAAAAAGCCAAGCAGGGCATTTTTTCCCTGGAAAACGTACGGGCCTACACGCAAAACTACCAGCGCGCCGGAGGGCGGCAATCGTTTGCCGATTACTACACTGCCGCCTACGATTACGCGATGTTCGACAAGACCCTGCGCGAGAACGTGACCTTCGCCGATCACAGCCTCGCGACCGACAGTGTATTTTCAGAAACTCAATTAATTTCATGTCGTAACGTATTGATATATTTCAATAAAAATCTGCAGGATCGCGCGTTCGGGCTGTTTCATGATTCCCTCTGTCACCGCGGTTTCCTGGTATTGGGCAGCAAGGAGACGGTGGATTTTTCGGCTTACGGCAGGCAATTCGAACCATTGGTCAAACAGGAACGGATCTATCGCAAGTTATGAAACACACGACAGACAGGCCCAGGCCGCCAATCGAGGCCATTGTCGTCGGCGCTTCCGCTGGCGGCGTCGAAGCGCTGCTCAAGGTGTTTGGGCAACTGCGCAAGGGTTTCGGCGTGCCCATCCTGGTGGTGTTGCATTTGCCGGATGAGCGCGATAGCCAACTGGCCCGGGTGTTTGGCTACCGTCTGGCGGTACCGGTTGAGGAAGCCCAGGACAAGCAGGACATTGCGCCCGGTACCTTGTACGTCGCCACGCCCGGTTATCACCTGTCGGTCGAGGCGGACCGCAGCTTGTCGTTGAGCCTGGAGGACCCTGTGCATAATTCGCGACCGTCCATTGACGTGCTTTTTGAATCGGCTGCCGAGGCCTATGGCCCGAACCTGCTGGGTGTGCTGCTGACCGGTGCGAACAACGACGGCGCCCGGGGGCTGGCCAGGGTCAGGGAGCTGGGCGGAACCACGGTGGTCCAGGATCCCGACGAAGCCCAGGTCTCGACCATGCCCGAAGCTGCGTTGGCCTTGCACGAACCCGACCATATCCTAACTTTGCAAGACATCGGCCAGTTGCTGGCCGGGCTGGAATGAACCACATGCCAAGAGATATTCAAGCCAAACTGCTGATCGTCGATGATCTGCCGGAGAATCTGTTGGCCCTGGACGCGTTGATCAGGCGTGACGACCGCGAGGTCTTCAAGGCCCTGTCGGCTGACGAAGCGCTGTCTCTGCTGCTGCAACATGAATTCGCCCTGGCCATCATTGATGTGCAGATGCCGGGAATGGACGGTTTCGAACTGGCCGAGCTGATGCGCGGCACGGAGAAGACCCGCAGCATTCCCATCATTTTTGTCAGCGCCGCTGGCCGTGAACGAAACTATGCCTTCACCGGTTATGAAAACGGCGCGGTGGACTTCCTGCACAAGCCGTTGGACACCCACGCAGTCAAAAGCAAGGTCAACGTATTCGTCGAGCTCTATCGCCAGAGAAAGGCAATGAAGGAGCAGGTGGTTGCCCTGGAGCAGAGTCGCCGGGAACAGGAGGCGCTGTTGCAGCAGTTGCAGGTCACCCGCGGTGAGCTGGAGCAGGCGGTGCGCATGCGTGACGACTTCATGTCGATCGTCGCCCACGAGGTCCGTACGCCCCTCAATGGCCTGATTCTCGAGACTCAGCTGCGCAAGATGCACCTGGCGCGGGACAACGCTGCGGCGTTCAGCCTGGACAAGGTGCGAGCGATGGTCGGACGTGACGAGCGTCAGATCAAGAGCCTGATCCGGCTGATCGAAGACATGCTGGACGTGTCGCGAATCCGCACAGGCAAGTTGTCCATCCGTCCGACCCGCTTCAACCTGACGGCGCTGGTGGAAAACCTGCTGCGCAATTTCCAGCCGCAGATCGCGGTCGCCGAATGCTCATTGGTCTGTACCGCGGAGCCTTCGGTGGAGGGGCTGTGGGATGAGTTCCGTATCGAGCAGGTGGTCTCGAACCTGCTGACCAACGCCTTGCGTTATGGCGGTAAAAGCCCGATCGAGGTGCGTGTCTACAAAACGCCTGACCATGCCTGCGTCGAGGTCCGGGACCACGGTATCGGCATCAGCGAAGAAAACCAGGCGCGTATCTTCCAGCAATTCGAGCGAGTGTCCTCCAAGGCGGCAGCTTCGGGCTTGGGGCTGGGCCTGTTTATTTCCGAACAGATTGTTACCGCCCATGGGGGTACCATTACGGTCAATAGTCGGATCAACGAAGGGGCGTTGTTTCGCGTTTGCCTGCCGTTGCTGAAAACCGTCACACGGACGCAACCTCTAGGTGACCCTACGGTCGTATCAGCAGCTATTGATCGAACAAAGGCTTCTCATGAGTGAAGATGCGCAAGACGTTGTATTGATCGTCGAGGATGACGAGTCGATCCTGATGGTGCTGTCTGCTTATCTGTCGGGCGAAGGGTATCGGGTGTTGCAGGCCGAAAACGGTGAGCAGGCGTTCGAGATCCTGGCAAGTAAGCCTCATCTGGACATGATGATCACCGACTTCCGCCTGCCGGGCGGTATCACCGGCGTGCAGATCGCGGAACCCGCGGTCAGGCTGCGCCCCGACCTGAAAGTCATCTTTATCAGCGGTTACGCGCAGGAAGTGCACGAGACCGACAGCCCCATCATTCGCAAAGCCCCGATCCTGGCAAAGCCGTTTGACCTGGATGTGTTGCAGGCGCTCATGCGGTCGATGCTGTCGTAGGGTTGTAGAGGATTGTTTGGATTGGGCAAGACTTGTGTGAGGAGAGCGATGCTTTTGTGGGAGCAAGCTTTGCTCCCACAGAGTCAAGGGCCCTGAATCATCTCCCGCACCTTGGCCGTCAACAAATCAAAGGTGAATGGCTTGGTGATCATCTGCATGCCCGGGTCAAGAAAACCGCCGCGTACCGCCGCATGCTCAGCGTAGCCGGTGATGAACAGCACCCGCAGGTCAGGGCGGATCTGTCGGCCGATTTCCGCCAGTTGCCGGCCATTCATGCCTGGCAGGCCCACGTCACTGATCAATAGATCAACCCGTTGGCCTGACTGCAGGATCGGCAGCGCGCTGTCGGCATTGGCTGCTTCGACGAAGGCATAGCCCAGCTCGCTCAGCACCGCACTGACCAGCACCCGTACCGCCGGGTCGTCTTCGACGATCAGCACGGTTTCGCCATCCTGCGCGTAAGGCGCGTGCTGGGTATGGACCAGAGGCTCGTCTATTTCTTCACCGATGAAGCGCGGCAGGTAAAGATTCACAGTCGTGCCTTTGTCGACCTCGCTGTCGATGGTCACGTGGCCGCGTGATTGCTTACTGAACCCATAGATCATCGACAGGCCCAGCCCGGTGCCCTGGCCGATTGGCTTGGTGGTGAAAAACGGATCGAATGCGCGATTGATCACCGCTTCGGGCATGCCGCAACCGGTGTCCTGAACGCTCAGCACGACATAGTCGCCGGGCGCCAGGTTGGTGTAGGCGTCGGTGAACTCGGCATCCAAGTGTCGGTTAAACGTCTGTATCAACAGCTTTCCGCCGTCCGGCATTGCATCCCGGGCGTTGAGCACCAGGTTGAGCAGGGCGCTTTCCAGTTGGTTGGGGTCGGCTTCGGCGATCCAGAGCTGATCGTCCAGTTGCATGTCCAGTCGGATGCTTTCGTTGAGGCTGCGTTGCAACAGCTCGCCCATGGACAGCACCAGGGTGTTCATCTGCACGGCTTTGGAGTCCAGTGATTGGCGCCGGGAGAAGGCGAGCAAGCGATGGGTCAGGCCGGCTGCACGGTTGGCCGAGGTCACACCCAGATCGATCAGGCTGTCCAAATCCTCGGTGCGGCCTCGGGCCAGGCGCCGGCGCAGCAATTCGAGGCTGCCGATGATCCCGGTGAGCATGTTGTTGAAGTCATGGGCGATGCCACCGGTGAGCTGGCCGACCGCTTCCATTTTCTGTGACTGGCGCAAGGCTTCTTCGTTGTGGCGCAATTGAGCGGTACGTTCTTCCACCTGCTGTTCGAGGGTTTCGAGGGTGGTTTGCAGGCGCAGTTCACTGTTGCTGAGGTCGATCAGACGGTCCCGGGCTTCGTATTGCCTTCGGCGACCACGCAAGGCGGTGGTCACCAGGCTGACCAGCGTCACCGGGTGAAAAGGGCGCTCCAGGAACGTCACGTTGCCCAGTTGCGCGCCAATGCGTGCCACCGGATTTTGTTCCGGGCCGCCGTGGTGAGTCAGTAATACGATGGGCAGGTCAGACCAGGTCGGCTGCTGTTCGATCTGACGGAACAGGGTTCCCAGGTCCGGCCCCATCAAGGCTTCGGAGGAAATCACCAGCAGACCGGCGCCGTGCTCAAGCTCTTCGCATAAGTGCGCCAGATGGCGACAGATGAGCCCAGGGAAGCCGGCTTCGTTGAGGATCATCAGGGCGATCTGGCTGTCCCGTCCAAGCGGCGTAAGGATCAACGCGCGCTCGGACAGCGGCTTCGCCAACGTCACTGGGAATCATCCTTGAGCAACGGTTTATTCTCGCCCAGATAAGTGGGCACCCCACGCAACACACCCTGGAAGGCTTCCAGAGGCTCGCCGATGGTCATGCCTTGGCCGCTGATGCGATATTCGCGGATGGTGGACTCATGGGCGCCGGTACGTTTCTTGATAATCGAAATCGCCCGGCGGACCTTGCCCAGCGCTTCGAAATAACGCAACAGAATGACCGTGTCGGCCAGGTAGGTGATGTCCACCGGCGCCTCCATGTCGCCCACCAGGCCATGCTGTGCCACGGTCATGAAGGTCGCCGCACCCCGGCGGTTGAGGTAGAGCAGCAGCTCATGCACGTGCAACACCAGCGCGTTTTCTTCCGGCATGGCGGCCTGGTAGCCATTGATGCTGTCGATGATGACGGTCTTGATGTTGCCTTCATCGACGCAACGGCGCACCCGGTGTGAGAACTCGCCGGGGGACAGCTCGGCAGCGTCCACCTGTTCGATCAACAGATTGCCGGTTTTTTTCAGCGCCTCCAGATCAATGCCCATGTTCTTCATGCGCTCGAACAGTAGGCCCAGTTCTTCATCGAAGATAAACAGCGCGGCTTTCTCGCCACGGGCTACGGCGGCTGCGGCGAAAATCATCGAAATCAGCGATTTGCCGGTGCCGGCCGGCCCCAGGATCAGAGTACTGGAACCGGTCTCGATACCGCCACCGAGCAGGGCGTCCAGGCCCTCAAGGCAGCTGGACAGCTGTCGGCGCAGGTAACCGCTGCGGTGTTCGGCTGCCACCAGGCGCGGAAAGACGTGCACGCCGTCGCCCATGATGGTGAAGTCATGGAAACCACCGCGGTATTTCTGGCCGCGATATTTGAGCACCCGCATGCGCCGCCGCTCGGCGCCGTAGTTGGGGGTCAGTTCTTCCAGGCGTATCACCCCGTGGGCAACGCTGTGCACGGTTTTGTCCATGGCCTCGGCGGTCAGGTCGTCCAGCAGCAGTACGGTGGCGTCATAGCGCACGAAGTAATGCTTGATTGCCAGGATCTGGCGACGATAGCGCAGGGAGCTTTGCGCCAGCAGGCGAATCTCCGACAGGCTGTCGAGCACCACCCGGGTCGGTTTGACTCGTTCGACCACCTCGAAAATCTGCCGGGTCGCTTCCCCCAGTTCCAGGTCCGAGGAATACAACAGGCTTTGCTGATGTTCGATATCGAGCAGGCTTTCAGGCGGGGTCAGCTCGAAGATATGAATACTGTCGTCAATCGTCCAGCCATGGGACGCCGCGCCCTGGCGCAGTTCACGTTCGGTTTCCGACAGCGTGATGTACAACGAGCGCTCGCCGGCCTGGGCACCAGCTTGCAGGAATTGCAACGCGACCGTGGTCTTGCCAGTCCCGGGTTCCCCTTCCAGCAGGAACACATGGCCGCGGGACAGGCCACCGGAAAGGATATCGTCCAGCCCTTCAATTCCGGTGGCGGCTTTTGCGCTGATCAACTCGTTAGATGTAGACAAAAATAGCCCTCTCATGACTAGGGAAGTGGGCAGCAGGCTGAAGTACGCCTGAAAATGAACTGCCTGAACACTTGACCTTCGGCGGTGATGGCGGTTCCGCTTTCTTTGACAAAACGAGCAGTGCTGCACAACTTTTTAGGCGCTGGCTGTAGGCGTTGCCGAGCGAAGCGAGGCTGTGATCTTTCCCCCGACAATTGAGCCACAAGCGAACGCCAACAAATCAAGATCAAAAGATCGCAGCCTTCGGCAGCACCTACAGACCTTGTTGTAACGCTGGGTCGTCAGGGTTCAGCTGTTCAAGTTGCGCCAGCAGGATCTGCACATTCTGCAACTGCCCGGTTTCCTTCCAGTAGTTGATCAAAAGCACCCGCGCCTTGCGGTCGGCCGGGTAGCGCTGGACGATTTCCTGCAACTGTTTCTGCGCCGCTTCTACTTCCTGCTCGGCGTGCAGGGTCGTTGCCAGGTCATAACGGTAATGTCTGTTATCGGGCTCAAGCTCCACGGCTTTTGCCAGGCCAAGTACGGCGTACTCACTCTGGCCATGTTGCAGTAGCCACATGCCGAGCGCATGTTGCAGGTAAGCCGACTCCGGCTGGGTTTGCAACTGCCGGGCGAGTAAGTGTCGTGCGGCTTCGCTCTGGCCCTGTTTGTCCAGCACTTCGATCTGCATGACCAGCGCCGGCAGGTCGTTCGGTTTCAGCTGCAGTGCCCGCTCCAACGCCTGTTGCGCGTCTTTCAATTCGGCGTTGTGCAGGTGCAGGCGGGCAAGCTGATAGTAGGACTCGGCGGTTGGCGGAGCGTCCTCAAGCACCTGTTCCCAGGTGTCGATGGCAAGCTGCATCGCCCCGAAATACAAGCCAAGGTCATCCGGCGACAAGCCCAGCAGTGCGTTGACGGCGGCGAACCGGACGTTCTGGTCGTCATCATCAAGCAGCGGCCCCAGCAGCAGGCTGCGCTGGCCCGTCGGCACCAGCCCGACAATGCTGCCGATGGCGGCTCGACGTACGTCCGCTGATTCGCTGTGCAGGTCCGCATCCGCCAGCTTCAAGGCTTGGGGGCTCGGGTAGTTGGGCAGTTCGGCGTGCAGCCACACGCGGCGCTTAGGCGAGAGATCCGGGCGTCCCAGTTGTTGGTAAAGCACTCGTGCCGCCCCCGGTAGCCCGTTACGGGCTTGTCCCAGGGCTTCGCTATAACCACGCTTGATGGCCTCGGGGATCTGCGGGGTAGTGCTGCGTAGCCACACCGCGACAAGACCGATCACCAACAGGACGGACAGGCTGAGAAGCAGATAGCGGCGAGGCGAAGGCATGCAGGAAATCCATAACCAGGAGCGTGAAATGTCGCAAGCTTCGGCCAGGCAGGAGCTTGAGTCAAACCTTGTGAGATATCTGCCAAGACCTGTGGGAGCCGCGGTGAACTTCTCTAGCAACCCTTCCTAAAAAGTAGCCGGGCCCGATAGACCAAAAAAAGCCCCGCATCCGAATGGGAGGCGGGGCAAAAATTTGGTTGGTTGCGGCCAACCAAAGGAGCTCGGTTGAGAAGGGGGTCAGTTGCTGGCGACGGTCTGCGGGTTCCAACCGCCGCCCAGGGCTTTGTAGATCGCGACGATGCCGCGATACAGGTCTACTTCGGCCTGGGCCTGGGTGTCTTCGGCGGCCAGGCGTTCACGCTGGGCGTCGAGCAACACGAGGAAATCCACGGTGCCTTCGCGGTAGCGAATCTGGGCCAGGTCAGCGGCGGCGCGGCTCGATTCGCTCTGACGGATCAGCGAAATCAGGCGCTGTTGGCGCTTGCCGTAATCGCTGAAGGCGTTTTCCGATTCTTCCAAGGCCAGCAACACTTGCTGTTCGTAGGTCGCCAGGGCACCGTCAGCCTCTGCGTTGGCGCCGCGCAAACGAGCCCGGACACTGCCCAGGTCGAAGGCGGCCCAGGTGATGCTCGGGCCCAATGACCAGGCTTTGGCTGCCGAGGAGCCGATCTGCGAACCGCGCTCGGCGGTAAAGCCAAGAAAACCGCTGAGGCTGACCCGCGGGAACAGGTCGGCCTTGGCCACGCCGATACGCGCCGTGGCGGCGGCCAGTTGACGCTCGGCCTTGAGAATGTCCGGACGACGTTGCAGCAGTTCGCCCAGGTCTCCGACCGGCAGGGACTTGTCGATGGCTGGCAGTCGTTTGGGGCTCAGGTCAACGCTCAGTTTGTCCGGGCGCTCGCCCAGCAACGTGGCGATGCGGTTGCGTTGGCGTACCTGTTCGGCCTGCAGTTGCGGCAAGCTGGCGTCCACCGAGGCCAGGCGCGCATCGGCGCGAACCACGTCGAGCTGATCGCCGACACCGGCGTCGCGCAGGCTTTCGGTGATTTTGCGCGACTCCTGTTGATTCTCAAGGTTCTCCAGGGCGATCTTTTCCCGCAGTTGGGCGCCGCGCAGTTGACCGTAGGCGTCCACCAGCTCGGCGATCATCGTCACCTGCAACTGATAGAGATCGGCTTCGGCCGCCTGCTGATCGGCGTCGCTGGCTTCCAGGTTGCGCTGGATGCGCCCAAACAGGTCCAGCTCCCAGGCCATGTCCAGGCCCAGGTCGTAACGCTCGCTGTTGACCCGGTCGGTGGTCTGCCCCGGAATCTGTCCTTTGCCCACACTGCTGCTGGCGCGGCTGGTGATGGTCGGCATGGCGTCATTGCTGGCGTCGTCGCGAATGGCCCGGGACGCCCGCAAACGGGCGAAGGCCACGCGTAACTCGCGGTTGCCTTCCAGTGAGCGGGTCACCAACGTGTTGAGGGTCGGGTCTTCGAACTGCTGCCACCAGATGCCTTCAAAGCGGGCCCGGTCGAAGTTTTTCTGGCCCTCGGCGCCATCGGTGGCGGTGGTGATGTTGGCCGCCTCCGTTTGCGGTGTCTTGTAGTCCGGGCCTACGGCGCAGGCACTCAGATTCAAGGTCAGGGCCAGCACCAGCAAGCTTGGCACGAACGCTTTCAAACTCATTGTTGCGCCTCCAGTTTCAAAGCCCGGGCCGCCTTGCGGGCCTCGCTGCGTTCGACGAAGTTGCGGATCAGTACATAGAACACCGGAGTGAGCAGCAGGCCGAAGAATGTCACGCCCAGCATCCCCGAGAACACCGCGACACCCATGGCATGGCGCATTTCCGCACCGGCACCGCTGGAGAGCACCAGGGGCACCACGCCCATGATGAAGGCGAAGGAGGTCATCAGGATTGGCCGTAGACGCAGACGGCAGGCTTCCAATACCGCAGCCAGCGGGTTCATGCCTTCGAGCTGTTTATCCTTGGCGAACTCGACGATCAGAATCGCGTTCTTGCAGGCAAGCCCTACCAGTACGATCAGTCCGATCTGGGTAAAGATGTTGTTGTCGCCGCCGGAGAGAATCACCCCGGTAATGGCCGACAGCAGGGTCATCGGTACGATCAGGATCACCGCCAGTGGCAGGCTCCAGCTCTCGTATTGCGCCGCAAGCACCAGGAACGCCAGCAGTACGCAGAGCGGGAACACGAACAGTGCGGTGTTGCCCGAAAGGATCTGCTGGTACGTCAGGTCGGTCCACTCGTAGGTCATGCCGTTGGGCAATTCCTCCCGGAGCAGTTTCTCGATGGCTTTTTGAGCCTGGCCGGAGCTGTAGCCCGGCGCGGCGGCACCGTTGATTTCAGCGGTGATGAAGCCGTTGTAGTGCATCACGCGGTCCGGCCCCGAGGTGTCGCTGACCTTGATGAAGGTCGCCAACGGGATCATCTCGCCACGGTTGTTGCGCACCTTGAGCTGGCCGATCTGGTCAGACTCGAGGCGGAACTGCTGCTCGGCCTGGACGTTGACCTGATAGGTGCGGCCGAAGCGGTTGAAGTCGTTGGCATACAGCGAGCCCAGGTAGATCTGCAGGGTGTCGAAGATGTCGCTGACGGCCACGCCGTGGGTCTTGGCTTTTTCACGGTCGATGGCGGCATCGACCTGGGGCACGTTCACGGTGTAACTGGTGAACAACCCGGCCAGTTCCGGCACGTTGTGACTCTTGGTGATGATGTTCATGGTTTCTTTGTACAGCTCGTCGTAGCCCAGGTTGCCCCGGTCTTCGATTTGCAGGCGGAAACCACCGATCGTGCCCAACCCTTGTACCGGCGGCGGCGGGAAGATCGCCATGTAGGCTTCCTGGATTTCCGAGTACTGACCGTTCAAGGCACCGGCGATGGCGCCCGCCGACTGGCTCGGGTCTTTGCGCTCATCGAAGGGCTTGAGGGTCACGAACACGATGCCAGCGTTCGGGCTGTTGGTGAAACCGTTGATCGACAGGCCAGGGAAGGCTACCGCGCTTTCGACGCCCGGTTGCTTGAGCGCCATGTCGGACATGCGTTTGATCACGTCTTCGGTGCGGTCCAGGCTGGCGGCATCTGGCAGTTGTGCGAAGGCCACCAGGTATTGCTTGTCTTGCCCGGGTACAAAACCGGTCGGGGTGTTGGAGAACCCGAAGAAGGTCAACACCATCAGGCCCGCATAGAGCAGCAAGGCGATGCCACTGCTACGGATCACACGGCCCACTGTTCCCACATAACCGTGGCTGGCGCGGTCGAAGAAACGGTTGAACGGACGGAACAGCCAGCCACCGAAAATCTTGTCGAGGAACTTGGAGAAACGGTCCTTGGGCGCGTCATGGCTCTTGAGCAGTACCGCGGCCAGGGCCGGCGACAACGTCAGGGAGTTGAACGCCGAGATCACCGTGGAAATGGCAATGGTCAGGGCGAACTGCTTATAGAACTGCCCGGTCAAGCCGCTGATGAATGCCGCTGGAATGAACACCGCGCACAACACCAATGCCGTGGCGATGATCGGACCGGTCACTTCACCCATGGCGCGCTTGGTGGCTTCCACCGGCGTGAGTCCCAGGCCGATGTTTCGTTCGACGTTCTCCACCACCACGATGGCGTCGTCCACCACGATACCGATGGCCAGTACCAGGCCGAATAGCGATAGAGCGTTGAGAGAGAAGCCAAACAGGTGCATCACGGCGAACGTACCGATCAGTGACACCGGTACAGCCACCAGCGGAATGATCGAGGCACGCCAGGTTTGCAGGAACAGGATCACCACCAGCACCACGAGGATCAGCGCTTCGAACAGGGTGTGGACCACCGCCTCGATGGAACCGCGCACGAAGATCGTCGGGTCATAGACGATGCTGTAATCCATTCCCGCTGGGAAGCCTTTCTTCAACTCCTCCATCTTGGCGCGAACGTCGTTGGAGATCTGGATGGCATTGGAGCCCGGCCGCTGGAAGATCGGGATCGCCACCGCCGGCTGGTTGTCGAGCAACGAGCGCAAGGCGTACTGGCTGGAACCCAGCTCGACCCGGGCGATGTCTTTCAGGCGAGTGATCTCACCGTCGGCGCCGGAACGAATGATGATGTTCTCGAACTCTTCCTCGCTTACCAGGCGGCCTTGGGCGTTAACCGATAACTGGAACGCCGTGGCATTGGGTGCTGGCGGCGCGCCCAGGGCACCAGCGGCGACCTGACGGTTCTGTTCGCGGATGGCGGTGACCACGTCAGTGGCGGTCAGGTTGCGCGAAGCGGTCTTGTTCGGATCCAGCCAAACCCGCAGGGAATAGTCGCCCATGCCGAACAGCTGCACATCACCCACACCACCCAGGCGCGCCAACTCATCCTTGATGTTGAGCAGGGCATAGTTGGACAGGTAAAGCATGTCGTAGCGTTTGTCCGGCGAGGTCAAGTGCACGACCATGGTCAGGTCGGGCGAAGCCTTGTCCACCGTGATGCCAATGCGGGTCACTTCTTCCGGCAGCTTGGGCTCGGTCCGGGTGACGCGGTTCTGCACCTGCACCTGGGCGTTGTCCAGGTCGGTGCCCAGGGCGAAGGTGATGGTCAGGGTGATCTTGCCGTCGGCGGTGGACTGCGAAGACATGTACAGCATGTTCTCAACGCCCGTGATGGCTTGCTCAAGAGGCGCGGCCACGGTTTCGCCGATGACCTTGGGGTTGGCACCCGGGAAGTTGGCGCGTACGACTACGGTCGGCGGCACGACTTCCGGGTATTCGCTGATCGGCAACTGGAACAGCGAGATGGCGCCGGCGATCAGGATCAGCAGCGAGAGCACCGCTGCGAAAATCGGCCGCGAAATGAAGAACTGGGAAAATTTCATCTTGAGTTCAGTCCCTTAACCGCGTGGGGTCGCAGCGGCCAGTTTGCCTGCTGATCCGGAAGCAGCCTTGGCGGGCGCGACTTGGGGCAGGTTGCTGGCTTCGAGCGCTTTTCGTTGTTGTGCCAGGGCGGCGATGGTCTCTTCGCTGGCCATCGGCACGGTTTCAGGCGTGACCGGCGAACCCGGACGAGCCCGTTGCAGCCCCTTGACGATGATGGTGTCGTCCTTGCTCAGGCCGTTACGCACGATGCGCAGACCTTCAATCTTGGGCCCCAGCTCGACGGCGCGATACGCAGGCTTGTTGTCGGCGTCCATCACCAGCACGAATTTCTTGCCCAGGTCGGTGCCCACGGCTTCGTCGTTGATCAGCACGGCGGAATACGTGCCGCTGCCCACCAGTTTCAGTCGGGCATAGAGGCCTGGGGTGTAGGCGCCGTCCTTGTTGTCGAACACGGCGCGGCCACGGATGGTGCCGGTTTGCGGGTTGACCTGGTTGTCGACGAAGTTCATCTGCCCCAGGTGTGGATTGCCGCTCTCGTTGGACAGGCCCATGTACACCGGGGTGGTCTGGCCGCGCTGGCCCTGGCGAGCGAGTTGGGTGTACTTGAGGAAGACGCGTTCGTCGGCGTCGAAGTAGGCGTAGACCTTGTCGGTCGACACGACGCTGGTCAGCGGCGTGACGTCGGCGGTCACCAGGTTGCCGGCGGTGATTTGTGCACGGCTGACGCGCCCGCTGATGGGCGAGGTGACACGGGTGAAGCTCAGGTTCAGTTTGGCCAGATCCAGTTGCGCCTGGATGGCTGCCGTGGCGGCACGGGCTTCCTGGGCGGCGCTGGTACGCGAGTCTGCCAGCTCAGCGGAAATGGCATTGTTCAAACGCAGGCGTTCGCCACGCTGGGCTTCGTTTTCGCTACGGGTTGCGGTGGCACGGGACTGGGCCAACTGGGCTTCGAGACGACGTACTTCAGCCTGGAAGGGGCGAGGGTCAATCTGGAACAACAGGTCGCCTTTCTTGACCAGCGAACCTTCGGTGAAGGCCACCTCATCGATTTGCCCCGAAACCCGCGGGCGTATCTCGACGGTTTCCGGTGCCTCGAGGCGCCCGGTGAATTCGTCCCATTCGTTGACCGGCTGCTCCAACACCTTGGCCACACTGACTTTGGCCGCAGGCATGGAGGCGGCTGTCTCGGGAGTCTTGCCGCAAGCGCTCATCACCAGCACTGCCAGCAGTGCGAGGGGAAAGCGCAGTTTTGAAAGTGAATGTTCCATGGATAGCATCCCGCCAATGTATTGAGAATGGACGGATGATGCGGGGGGCGAAGCAGCGGAACGAATCGAATGAAACAAAGATAACTATCATTCGGAATGATATAAGCCATCACCAAGCCCTCTAGTTTGGGGCTTTCGTTAGGTTGCTATTAATTTGGTTGATGATGCTTCAGCAGGCTGGATCAGTCGAAAATCAGCCCATGTAGCGCTATTTTGACAAATAAACGTCATGGATACGCTTAAGTTCGCCATCGGCGCGCAGGGCTTCAACGGCGTCGCGCAAGTCTTCGACCATTTGGGCAGAGCACTGCTTCGAACACGCCAGATAGAGATCGGCGCTGCTCTTGACTGAACTCATGAGCAGTTTGCGTTTAGATACCTTCGGCCAAATGTACCGACTCTCTGGAACACCGTTGAACCAGGCATCAATGCGCCCCATCAAGAGCATTTGGGCGGGGTTGTCACCGATGGCCAGTGGGTAGATCTGTTCGTCGCTGAACCCCTCGGTGCGCAGGATTTCCTCCTGGGCACTGCCCAGGCCGACGCCGATCATGCGGTAGGTTTCTTTTGCTTGGGCGAAGCTGCTCACTCGCCGGTCAAGGCTGAAGAAGGCTCGTTCCATGGGCATGATCGAGGCGATCCAGGTATAGCGATCTTCACGTCCAGGTATGCGCGACAAAGGCGTTATCAAGAGGTCTTGCCCCTCGCTGACGTGTCTCTGTGCCCTGGCCCAGGGAAGCACATGAATTTTCACGGCGTACCCGGCTTTGGTCATGGCCGCCAAGGCGACGTCGCCGACAATTCCGTGACCTCTCGGGTCGTCGACAAACGTCAGCGGAGGAGCATCCAGGATGTGCAGTTCAACCGGTAGGGGCGCGCCGCTGGCGTGACCGACCATCAGCAGCGGTAGTGACAGGCAAAGGCGGAAAAGCGCTTTGATACGGACATGCAATACGCGTGTGATCCGGCTCATGATCGATACTTCAGGCATTGAAAAGGGTGCGCCAGGCTGCGTGTGCTCGGCGTCGGGAAACATCGTCCTACAGGCCAGTCTGTTATGTGATGCAGCGAATCCGAAGCAGGTTCGCCACACCCTTTTTATCGTGACACGTCAATGCTGTCGGCCTGATTGCGTGTATCTGAAGGTATAGATCATCCCGTCGACAAAAACCTTGGCGTCTGGCGTTTTGATGCCGTTGGGCGCGACGGTATGGCAGGTTGTGGCCCGTGTGCCGGGAGCCTCGCCACAAAACCCCCTCGCACGACCATGGTTTGTTCATTGGGGACGTTTGCAGGAGGGATTTCGGCGGGTTGGGCATCGCACATGCCAGGACCAATGCCGGACACATTGCCCGTTAGCACGCCAGGGCCGATCATGGTGAAGATCAGTATTGTTTTTTGATTTTTCAACGAAGTGGCCGGCAACGAATCCAGCAGATGGGGGGGATGCGCGATGTGACGGTGCGTGAGGGGGTGAAAATCGATAATTCGCTGAGTTCCGACTGGCCTATTTTTACTGAGTTGTCAGCGGGAACCGTGCCAGGGTGACGATCCTTTCAAGTAGCTATACCCATTAAAACCATACAGAGGAATTCAACATGTGGACTAAACCAACCTATATCGATATGCGCATTGGTTTCGAAGTAACCATGTACTTCGCCAACCGCTGAAGCTCTGCATGGTGGGGCGCCGGGCTCGCTATTTCAGGGGTGTCGGCGTCACCAGCGTTCGCTCGCCCGACAGGGAGAGCTCGTAGATTTTCAGGGTATAGCTATCCTGGAGAACCGTTTCGATGAGGTAGGTCTTCATCGGCCGGGGTGTAAAGGTTTGCACGGGAGGCTGCTTACTGGCACCCAGGGGAATGGGGATACCATTGAGGACAAAGGTGGACTCCTTGACCTTGGCCCGTACCTTGATGGGCTTATCGGCGTCTACGAGTCGTTCGATCACATCTGTTCCTGGGGCCAGGCGCCTGAGGTAGCCAGGGATTTTCTTGAGGTAGGTGGCGTCATACACCGGCTCGCCCGCGACGGACAAAAAATCGTCTGGCACATCTGCCGTACTGAAAAGGAACGTCACCGGGTTGTTGCCTTCGCCGCCGATGTGGCGGAAGGTCAGGCTGGCGTGCTTGTCGTCAGGGACCAGCGTGACAATGGGTGCTGGAGACGGTTCGACGGCCTTGGCCGCAGGGGTGCGATTGGAGCACCCGGTGATCAGCGCGGCGGCCGAAATGGCAGCGGATAGCATCAGTAGTTTTTTCATGTGTATTCCTTGGTAATCCTCACCGCCCAATGATTGCCACGCCGTCCAGGCGTGCAAAGGAGAGCATCTCTCCCGTTTATTGACGGGGGAGTGCACGGATACGGGGATTGGCGGTTTTTTTCAAGCTTTTTGCATGGGTGGGCGCTCAGATAGCCATCTGGCTACCTTGCTCAAAGGCGCTTGCCAGATACCGATTTGGCTTATAGCGATGCCCTGATCACCAATGGACAATCTACTGGCTGGGCTCCCGATACGTCGAGGGCCTCGATCAGGTGCCGGGCAGCCTTGCGACCGATCTCGTAGTACGGCAGTTGTACCGTGGTCAATGGCGGGATGAACAGTTCGGCGATGCCGATCATGTTGTCATAGCCGAGCACAGCGACGTCGTCGGGAATTTTCAGGCCACGGCTCAACAACAGCTGATAGGCACAAAAGGCAATGCGGTCGTTGCCACAGATCAGAATGTCGAACTGGGGACGGCCCTCAATGATGTGCCGGTCGAGGATAGCAGCGGTTTCACCGTAGGCATCGTGATCAGAAAGGTCGTATTGCAGGAGTGCTTCAGGCGCCATCCCGAAGGCTTGGCAGGCACGCTGCAGGCCCTTTTGTCGCAGGCTCCAGGCAACACTCTGTTTTGGCAGATTGATACACAAGGGGCGCCGATAGCCTTGGCTCAACGCATGGTGAACAGCTCGATGCTGCCCCGCTTCATCATCGGGCACATAACTGACCAGTCGACTGTCATCCCCCAAGCAATTGGCGAGCACCAGCGGTTTGCTCTTCAATCGCTCGGGAATGCTCACCTGGCGCAACCCCATGGCGCTGAAGATCAACCCGTCGGGACGGTGCGACAGCATCAGGTCGATGTTCTGGTCGGTGGGCGGGTTGCTCAAGAGGTTGAGGATAAAGACATTCCAGCCTGCTTGCTGCGCGGTCTGTTCGATGGACAGCAGCAACTCGACCGCGAACGGTGTGGTCGCGGTGTCCAGTGCAAACACACCGATGGTTCGCGCCTGGAGGTTGTCGCCGCGCATCCGGCGCGCCGACAGGCTCGGTACGAATTGCAGTTCGTCAATGGCGCGACGCACCCGCTGAAGGGTTTCGGGGCTCAGTTTTTCCGGATTGTTGAGCGCTCGAGAAACCGTCATCAGAGACACGCCGGCCAGCTGTGCAACGTCTTTCACTGAAGTCATGCGAGGTGAGGCCGGTCAGGTTGACGCAGAATCATGACACAGGCCCCGGGCTTCTCGCGACTCGAATGACGGCGCTCATAGCCATCCTGAGGCCAAAGGCCATGCCCCGGGAATCGAGACACGCCCGCCAGTCCCGCTTGCCAGTAGCTTCACTCCCAAACTATCGGGCCGGGGGTAGAGGCGACTGCTGAGGCTGAAGCGCCCGTTTTCGTCAAATACCTCGATGGACGAGCGATCCAGGAACACACGCAGTTGCAGTTGCTCTTGTGCCCGATCTATCGACACGCTGCGCTGGCCGGTCACTTGCGCACCGGAGTGACTGCGGTCCAGCACCAGACGTTGCAGTGACGCATCGTAATAAAGCAGGGTTTGTTCATGGTCATCGGCGCTGCAGCGCAAGGCGATTCCCAGGTGGCCGTCGGTGCAGTCGCGCAAATCCAGATGCACATGGATTTCGAGCCTGTCGCCCTTTACGTGGGGCACCCATCGGCTACCCGACTCATCCCACCAGGGCGTGCTCGGCAACGGCGTCTCGCGCAGCGCAGTCAGTTCGCGTGCCGGAAACACGCAAAGGCGATCGCCATGCAATTGGAGTTCGCGTGGCAAACCGAGCATGCCGCACCAGTGATGAGCCTGGCTCGGCATCGGGCTTTCCCACATGTCGAGCCACGCCCACAGCAGGCGCCGGCCATCGGCGGCCTCCAGGGTTTGCGCAGCATAGAAGTCGTGGCCGTTATCCAGCTCGATAAAAGGCCCGCCAGTGAAGTGCCATTCGCTGTCGAGTCGGCCCACTCGATAACCGGTCTGGTACGTGTTGAGCCGGTCGTAACCCTGGGGTTTCATGCCTTGGGGGGAATAGAGCAGCACATCGCGTCCGTCCAGCCGAAACAGATCCGGGCACTCCCACATATAGCCATCGCCCTCACGGCCGCTGGACACATAGTCGAGGAACTCCCAGGCGTACAGGTCCGTGGAGCGATACAGCGGGAGCAGGGGTTTATCGCCCAGGCGTGCTCCGGCAATCAGGTACCAATAGTCATCCGCCTTCCATACCTTGGGGTCGCGAAAGTGCATGATCGTGTCTTGCGGCGCGGTCTCGATGACGGCGCCATGCTTGACGAACCGGATGCCGTCGAGACTGGTGGCCAGACACTGGACTTGACGGATGAAGCGTTCGTCGCCCACGTCTCCCAGCCAGGTATGCCCCGTGTAGATCAGCGCCAGGGTATCGCCACACACCACCGCGCTACCGGAAAAACAACCATCGCGGTCGAAGTCATCGCCCGGCGCCAGGGCAATGGGTAGGTGCTGCCAATGGACCAGGTCGGCACTCTTGGCATGCCCCCAATACATCGGGCCCCATTTCGCGTCGAAAGGGTGGTGTTGATAGAACACATGATATTCACCACGAAAGTACACCACCCCATTCGGGTCGTTCATCCAGCCTGTTGGAGGGGCCAGATGATAACCAGGGCGATAATCATGGATGACGCGAGACTGGCCATCAGTCAGCGCCTGTTGCGCAAGCTCAAGAGCCGTGGACATTGGATCGGTCATGGTATTCAAAGACAAGGTCATAGGGCGCCTGCTCGTACCGAGCGCAGGGTGACGTCAGGCAGCTGGGTTTCAATGGTTTGTGGGTCGCGCCTCAAGGCCGTGCCGTCGGCATCGAACAGATGCAAATTGCCCATCTCCAACTGCAGTTCAACCCGATCGCCCACCTGCCATCCGGCGCTGACCTCGCAACGACAGATCAGGGGCTCGTCCTGACCGGTTTCCAGGTGCACATAGGTTTCGCTGCCCAGGTATTCGACACCGCTCACGACGACGCCGGCGGTTCCCTCTGCCGCTTTAAGCGACACGTGTTCGGGGCGAATCCCCAGGCTCAACTGAGTGTTGGCCGCCAGGCTCGAGCTATCGAGGGGCAGGGACGTCATACCCAATAAGAGGCAATCGACCAGACTGGTTTCGCCTGGGGTATGCAAGCGTGCCGGCAGGAAGTTCATTCTGGGCGAACCCAGGAAACCGGCGACAAAGCGGCTGGCCGGGCGCTCGTAGAGTTCGCGCGGTGAGCCGACCTGCTCTACGTGACCGCCATTGAGCACGACAATTTTGTCGGCCAGGGTCATCGCTTCAACCTGATCGTGGGTGACGTAGATCATGGTCGAGCCCAGGCGAGCATGCAGCCGGGCGATTTCGTTGCGCATCTGCACCCGCAAGGAGGCGTCCAGATTAGAAAGCGGCTCATCGAACAACAAAATATCTGGTTCCCGCGCCATGGCTCTGCCCATGGCCACCCGCTGACGTTGCCCCCCGGACAATTCCTTTGGTTTGCGTTGCAGCAGCTTGTCCAATTGCAGGATCTGCGCGGTTTTTAGCACGCGCTCGCGCAGGCTGCTCTTTTCGGTCTTGGCCAGTTTGAGACCAAAACTGATGTTGTCGTAGACGCTCATGTGCGGGTAGAGCGCATAAGACTGAAACACCATGCCGACGCCACGCTCGCGCGGCTCCAGGTCGTTGACGCGGCGCCCGTCGATCAGCAGGTCGCCGGCACAGATTGAGTCCAGTCCGGCGATCAGTCGCAGCAGGGTCGATTTTCCGCAGCCCGAAGGGCCCACGAACACCACGAATTCACCCGCTGCGATCTCCAGGCTGACATCGCGAAGAATGCGCGTGCCGCCCAATTGTTTGTTCACGTTGTCCAATTTCAGTTTGATCACGATGCTGTTCCTTGTAATTGTCGGGCATCAACCCTTTAACGCGCCGGTAGTGAGGCCGGAAACGATTCGGCGCTGGAAGATCAGCACCAGAATCACCAGTGGGACAGTGACCAGCACCGAGGCGGCCATCAACAGCCCCCAAGGCAACTCATGGGAGCTGCCGCCGGAAATCAAGGCGATGGCGACCGGGACCGTGCGTTGTGTGTCTGTGAGGGTGAAGGTCAGGGCAAACAGGAACTCGTTCCACGCGGCAATGAAGGCCAGCAAGCCTGTGGTGACCAGTGCGGGCCAGAGCAGCGGCAACAGCACGCGGGTCAGCGTGACCCAGGGCGAAGCGCCATCCATGATGGCTGCTTCTTCCAGCTCATGAGGCAGTTGCCCAATGAATGTGGTCAGCACCCAGACGGTGAAGGGCAGGGTGAAAATCGTGTAGCTCAGGATCAACGCCCAGGACGTGTTGTACAGACCCAAGGCACGGATCACCTCGAACAGCCCTGACAACACAGCGACCTGAGGAAACATCGACACGCCAAGGACCATCATCAATACCGTGCCACGTCCACGAAACTTCACCCGGCCCAAGGCATAGGCGGCGGTCAGGCTGAGGAACAGCGCCAGCGTGACCACGCATAGCGCAACCACCAGCGAGTTACCGATGGCCCGCACGAATGAGGCCTGGTGCAGGACGGCGGCATAGTTGGAGAAGTCGGGGTTGTCGATCCAGTAACTCACCTGGAACAAGGCGCTGGATGGCTTCAGCGAAGTCACGATGGCGTAGTAGAACGGGAAGACCGCATACAGCAGCAAGACCCCGATCAGGCACCAGAACCCGAGGCGCAACAGCGCTTTTTTCAGTAGGCGCGGGCTCATGAGCGGACCTCCAGTTGACGGCGTCCGAGGTACAGATAAAACATGGCGATCACCGCTACGACTAGAAATAGCAAGGTCGAGGCCGCGCTGCCGTAACCGACGTCCTGGAATTCCACCAGGTGTTGGCGGGCATAGACCGACATACTCATGGTGCTCGACGAGTTGGAGGTCAGCACATAAATGACGTCGAACACCCGCAAGGAGTCGAGAATGCGGAAGATCGCAGCCACCAGCAATGCCGGCATCAGCAGTGGCAGCGTGACCCGCCAGAACACCTTAAGCGGGTGAATGCCATCGACTCTGGCGGCTTCGTAGCAATCGCTCGGCAACATCTGCAAGGCTGCCAGCATCAGCAGCGTGACAAAAGGGACGGTCTTCCAGACGTCGACGATAATCACCGCCCACATCGACAGATCCGCGTCTGCCGTCCAGGCCAGGGGCGCGTCAATCAGGCCGATGCTCAGCATCAGATGATTGATAATGCCGAACTGATCGTTGAGCATCCATGACCAGATCTTCGCCGAGACAATGGTCGGAATTGCCCAGGGAATCAGAATCAACGCCCGCACCAGCGAACGTCCGGTGAACTTGATGTTCAGCAGCAATGCCACCAACAGCCCCAGGACGATTTCCAGCCCCACGGACACCACGGTGAAATGCAAGGTGTTGCGCACAGCGCCCCACCATTGTGGATCGACCAGAATGCCTGACCAGCCGGAGCTGTTGTGGAACAGATAATTGCTCAAGCCTACAAAGGAGCCGCCACTCGTGTCCGCCAGGCTGGCATCGGTCAGGCTGAACCAGAATGTGCGCAGCAGCGGCCAGGCGGCAACCAGTGCCAGGCACAGCAGCATCGGTGTCAGAAACAGCCAGGCGGCGCGTACTCGACGACGTTGTACCGGCGTTTCCCGGGTGAGCAGGGGCTCGTCATAGAGGACATGGGTAGAAGAGACAGACATGGTTATTTCCTTCCTTGGGGCTTACCAGCTCCGGTGTTTGATGCGCGTCAGTTCGCTTTCCAGTTCGGCCAGCGCTTGATCGACAGGCACCTCACCTGCGAGCACCTCATGTACTTGATCGAAGAACGCATTGGAGACCCGTGGATAACGAGCGGCGGTGATAGCGGCGGGGCGCATGACCCCATCGTTGAGAATGCTGCGCAGTTGACTGTAGTAAGGCATTGCCGCGAGCAACTCAGGATCTTGATAAAGCGACTCGATAACCGGGTTATAGGCGCCGACCAGCGCACGATGTTTCTGCTGTTGGGGACTGCTCAGGTAACTCACCAGTTCTGCGGCAAGTTTTGGATTGGCACTGTAACGCGATACTGCCAGGCCCCACCCGCCGAGCGTGGAGGCATGGGTACCGGTCGTGCCGCCTTGGGGCAGGGGAGCGACCCCGACCTTGTCCTTTACGGCGCTGTCCTGGCTTTGCACCAGGGCCCAGACATAAGGCCAGTTACGCATGAATAGCGCATTTCCCGACTGGAATACGCCACGTCCTTCTTCCTCGGTGTAATTGAGTACACCGCGTGGGGAAATGTCTCCGACCCAGCTTTTGGCCAGAGCCAAAGCCGTTCTTGAGGCTTGATTATTAACCACGATGTCGCCTTGTGAATTGACCAGCCCGCCTTGCGGATGGCTGCTGATCCACTCCAGCGCGTTACACGTCAGGCCCTCGTAGGCGCGCCCTTGAAAGACATAACCCCAGGCATTGGCGTTCCCGGCGTCGCGCTCGGCCTGTTGGACCTCCCTGGCGGTCGCGGTCATTTCTTCCCAGGTCTGGGGTACCGGCTTGTTGTACTTCTCAAGCAAGTCCTTGCGGTAATACAAAAGCCCCGAGTCGGTGAACCACGGCATCGTCACCAACCGCCCGTCCACCGTGGCGTTATCCAACTGTGCCTGGAAATAGCCCTGGGTTGCGTTGGCGGGAAGCACCTCGCGCAGATCCATCAAATGTTTGGCCAGCATTCCCGGCCAGACCATATCGATTTGAATGATGTCGATGTCGCTGGACTGCGCACTCAGGATCTGTTGGTAGAACGACAACCTCTCGGTCGCCGAGTTAGGCGTGGAAACCACTTCAACGTCGTGGCCGGTCTGTTTCGACCATGCCTCGACAGCCTCCTTGCACAGTTGCAATTCCGCACCCACCGCGCCGCAGGAGATCGTCAGATCGGCTGCGCTGGAGAGGGATGGAAGCCCGGCAAAAAGGGTGAGTAGCGCTGCTGGAAGGAGCGATTTGAGCTGTTTCATAAAGCCCTCTTTATTTTTGTTTTTAGAAAAGTTAACGTTAACATCGCCAAATGTAGCAGCGTATTTGCGATGAGGCACCCTTTTTTTCGTGGATTCTGACAAGTCGCCACCTACGTGAAAAAGGCCAGTCGCTGGAACAAAACAATAAAAACAAAACAGGGAAATACACATGCAGAAAACATCAAGCTGGCTACTCGCAGGCGTGCTCGGCACCTCGGCGGCCACTTCTCAAGCTGCGACTCTGGAAGAACGCATGGCTGCGTTTGAAGCCCGTGCCAGCGCAGCGGAAAAGCGTGCAACCGCCGCCGAACAGCAAACCCAGGCACTCGCCAGGGAATTGCAGCAAATCAAACTCGCCACGCCTGCCCTGCAACCAACGGCGTCCACTGCGCCCGCCGTTGCAGCGCCCACTTTGGACACGCGGCTGGCAAAGCTCGAAGCCCGTCAGCAAAACCTGGAAAAACAGGACAAAAGTGGCGGACACCTCACAGACGGATTCAGCTTCAAGGGCTACGCCCGCTCCGGGTTGCTGATCAATGATGGGCTCGGCGGTGGCCGTGGCGGTCCTTATACCACCCCGGCCGGTTCAGTCGGTGGTGCCGTCGGGCGACTCGGTAACGAAGACGACACCTACATGCGCATCGACTTGTCCAAAGAGATGTATGCGCCGAATGGCACCCGTTCCAAATTTACGGTTTCCATCGCC
This sequence comes from Pseudomonas sp. LBUM1664, assembly GCF_059695895.1. Classification (NCBI taxonomy): domain Bacteria; kingdom Pseudomonadati; phylum Pseudomonadota; class Gammaproteobacteria; order Pseudomonadales; family Pseudomonadaceae; genus Pseudomonas; species Pseudomonas sp. LBUM1664. The sequence continues at coordinate 3,075,874 of NZ_CP166791.1, forward strand.
GATGGCGTGGAGAGCTCAAATGATTGGACAGCCGACGAAAGCGACCTGAACGTGCGGCAGGTGTTTACCGAACTCGATCATATTGCTGCGTTCAAGGGCAACTCGACGTTTGAGAATTCCACCCTGTGGGCCGGCAAGCGATTTGACAGGGACAATTTCGATATCCACTGGCTGGACTCGGACATTGTCTATCTGGCCGGTACCGGGGGTGGTATCTACGATGTGCAGATGAACAAGAATTGGCGTTCGAATTACTCGTTGATCGGGCGCAACTACGGGGACTTCAGTGAGGGCGGCATCAATGCCGATGTGGAAAGCTACATCCTGACTTCCAACCAGTTTTTCGACAATGGGCAGTGGCAGTGGATGTTCAATGCCATTGGCTCAAAGAAAAACGACATCGGCAGCCGCAGCAATGAGGCGGGCCTGACGCCTGCGGATTCCGGCTTGCACAGTATGTTGGCCAATCACCAGAAAAACTTTTTCGGCAGGGAAGGCTTCTTCAAAACGGCGCTGCTCTACGGGCAAGGCCTGGGGGCAGAGGTCAAGGACATCGGCTCGGACGGTGAACTGATCGACGAGGCCCGGGCTCTGCGTCTGGCGCTTTACGGCGAGACACCCATTGCACCCGGCTGGCGCATAGGCCCAAGCCTGCTGGCCGAACAGAGCAAGGATCGGTACGTCAAGGGTGACGACTACCGCTGGATGACACTGAACGTGCGCCTGGCCAATGAAATCAACAGCAATTTCGAGATGGCCTACGAGATGAGCTGGCAAACCATGGACCTCGATCCCAAGGGCTACCTGCAACGTAATGCGGTCGACGGTAACTTCTGGAAACTCACGGTTGCCCCGACATTCAAACCGGACCTTGGAGACCTTCTCACACGTCCCGAATTGCGCGTGTTCGCAAGCTTCATGAACTGGTCTTCGGATCTGGACCGATACAGTTCCTCAGACAACTTTGGCAAGTCTGACTTCAACACCGGCGGTGTGTGGCAATACGGTATACAGATGGAGACCTGGTTCTAAATCGCGGGGTTGATGTTCATCCCCAGGCTTGATCTTTGGTGCTTGGCTATCGTTGAGCGCAACGTTGCGCTCAACCCACCCTCTATCCTGTGTAATACCAGGTCGCCAGAGGGCCGGGCAGTCCCTCGCTACGCCGCCGCTATCTACGCCAGACGGCGAGGCGGCGTAGGCGTTTCGGCAGGCTGTGAAGGTAGAAAAATCAATCAACACACCAGTCGCGGGAGCTGCTGGGGCAGCGATTTTGACGGGATGGTCGACGAATCTATCCATTGCCATTGCCATTGCCATTGCCATTGCCATTGCGATTGCGCCACAGCCGATAAGTCCTGATCCCCGAGCGTACCGAACCAAACAGCAATTGGCTCCCCATCTCCCGTGCGAGTCCCGAACGCACCAGCATGCGCAGAAAGCGTCCGCGTGCCCGGGCGATACCGAAGTAGATGCCGCGGGCTTTCAACGTATCGCGCACCTCGCGCAGGGTGACAATGCCACTGACATCGATGGAGCTGACCGCTTCGGCATCGAACAGTACGGCGCGCGGTTGTTCCTCACGCTGCACGGCTTCAAGCAAACGCATCTTGAAGTAGTCCGCGTTGAAGAACTGGATCGCATCGTCAAAGCGATACACCACCAGCCCTTTCACCGTGCGCGCATCCTTGTAGCGGTGGATGTCGACCTGGCCTTCAATGCCCGGCACCCAGCCGAGCACTGCATCAGTGGGCTGGTAGATGCTGTAGAGCAGGCGCAGGATCGCCAGGGTCACGGCGATGATGATGCCCGGCAGCACGCCGAGCCCGAGAACGCCGACGGTGGTCAGTACGCAAAGCCAGAACTCGAAGCGGCTTAGTTTGTAGATCTTTTTCAGTGACTGCACATCGATCAGCCCCCAGCCGGCCATCAGCAGCACCGCACCTAAAGCGGCTTGTGGAATCCAGGCCATGGGGGTGGTGAAGACTAGAAGGATGAGGGCAATCACCAGTGCGGCGATGATCCCTACCAGTTGGCTTTTACCACCGACCATGTCGTTGACCGCCGTGCGCGAGTCGGCGCCGCTGATGGCAAAGCCCTGGGAAACCCCGGCGGCAATGTTGGTCACGCCCAGGGCCAGGAACTCATGGTTGGCATTGATTGTGTAGCCATGGCGTGCGGCAAAGCTGCGGGCGGTGAGCATAGCGCTGCAAAAGCTAACGGTGGCGATACCCAAGGCATCGCGCAGTAGGCTTTTCATCTCCTCAAGATTGGTTTTCGGCCAGGCCAGTTCCGGTATGCCTGCCGGCACGGTGCCTAGAGTCGCCACGCCAAAGCGATCCAGGCCGAACAGCCAGGCCGCCAGCGTCGCAACCGCCACGGTCACCAGCGGCGCCGGCAGGCGGGGGTAGCGGCGTGGCAACCAGATCAGCAGGCTCAGGCCCGCGACGCCGATCACCAGCGTCAGCCAGTGGATTTCCCCCAGGCGTTGCAACAAGTTGATCAGACTGAGAATGAAGCCTTTGCCCTCGATCTGGAACCCCAGCACTTTGCCCAGTTGCCCGGCCCACAGGCTCAGGCCGATACCGTTGAGGTAACCGATCAGGATCGGCCGCGAGAAAAAACTGGCAATGAACCCGGCCCGCGCCAGCCCGGCGCCGATCAGCATCAGTCCGACCAGTATCGTGACAATCACCGACAACTGCACCATGCGTGCGGGATCGCCCATTGCCAGCGGCGCAATCGCCCCGGCCACCATGGCACAGGTGGCCGCATCCGGGCCGACCATCAATTGCCGTGAGCTGCCGATCAGGGCATAAACCATCATCGGCAGGATACATGCGTACAAACCGTACTGCGGCGGCAGGCCGACTATCTGCGCATAGGCAATGGCGATGGGGATCTGGATCGCAGCCACCGACACGCCGGCTTGCAGATCATGACGAAACCATTCACGGCGGTACTGCAACAGGTCTGACAGGCCTGGCAGCCAGCGAGAGAGAAACATGCATGGGTCCTTTCGAGTGATGACGCGAGCTTCTTCAAAGACTGTCCGGATCCCCAAAAAACATTTTGACTTGGCTCTAGGACGGTGTTTTCAGGCGGAAAAAATTCAAATGTGCCCCCAGTTTTGCCCCCAGTAGCGCGGGATATGCGGGCGATCGAGATTGGCGATCTCTGAGGCGGAGCAGGGTGGTCGTCGATGGCTTTCAATGTACGTCAGACTCGGCTTGCACGGGGGATGCCTGGATGATTGGTCGCCTAGGGCAGGGCACCAAGCGCCTGGTAGGACACCGAAATCACATTTGGTGTCCGGTGTGTCATAGCTCAACGGCAGATATTACGGCTAGCTGCTTACGCTGCTAGCCGTAATATCTGTGTTGGGAGAAGTCTATTGATAAAGGAGCGTGCCTGTGCACTCGCCCCTATAGTTGAAGTTAATGCTACTCCCAGCCGAGACCAAGCGTGCGCCGCAACGAATGCTAGCGTCCGCCTCGTAGATCTAGGCGGTCTAGCTCCTCAAGAGTTTGGACAACGACCTCGACAAGTTCCCCGTCAAAGTCATCGCGGTCTGCCTCCTCATGAGTGCCTTTGTTCAGGTAGGTCCAGACAAGATTATTGACTGGAATACCCAAAATGCGGCCATACGCAGCAAGAAGTGGCTCTCTGTTCGCATGGTGGAAGGTCTGGGCATCTCCCAATTTCTTGACCAACGCTTCGCATAGATTTCTCAACGCAGGCTCGGCACCGACGCCAGCCAACATCAGATTCAACACGCCTTGGCCATGACTTCCAAGCCACCGCCAAACTTTCTCGCTCAGCATCTCCAAGGCTTGGCGAGAAGCAGCGAGCGCATCTCGGTCGTTGAGCGCTTCCCTTGCTGCCCTGGCCTTGGCAATGTAATTCGCGCTCGGTACGTTGCCGGTAACTCTCGGTTGATAGTTGCCATCGTGATGTCGGAACAGGTAGACCTGGCACGCATTTCTGCGATGGGCAGGAAGGTGTTGTTGGATGTCTTTAATGAACTCGTTGCTGTGACAGGTGACGATTAGTTGGATTTGAGCGAAGTGGTCGCCCTCAAAGATCGCCTCTCGGATTCCGCCTCGATGGTCATGGTCGATGGCATTGATGGCATCGTCGAAAACGATAACTGGGCAGCCGATGCTCTTCGCTTTGGTCATCAAAATGGCAAGGCCGAGACAGCGTATATGCCCCTCGCTCAGAACGTGGAGAGCATCGACGCGGGTCCCAGGATTTCCCCGGAAGCTGATTTCGATCTTTTCTTCGCCAGTCAAAGGCAGATGCAGCGCTGATAGCTTGTCCTCGTCGCGATCATTGCGATTGAATGCGTTATAGAGGTCTCTGGCAGCGTCATTCAGCCCAGCCATTAGCTGACCAGGGAGTTGATCTCTATAAGATCTAAGTACTTCGAGAAATCTGTCGTAGGCGGTCTTGTACGGCCTGTCGCGGGCGATATCTAGTCTCTCCTGCTCCGCTTGTGCGATCAACCCAGCATTTGTTTCGTCGAATGCTTTGATGCGGTTACGTGCTGCTTCGATATCCGCTTGCAGTTGTTGCCGCTTGAGATCTTGCGCTTGCACCTTTAGCTGGAATTCGTTGAGTCGCCGACGTTGATCGATGTGCGGTTGTCGATCTCGCTGAGCCGTCCTTGACGCCTCGTCTTGCGCGGTCATGCGGTCTACTACGCCGAGGATCTCATCCAGCGAAGGAAATCCGCGCTGGCCTGTGGGGGGCTGGGGATAGATATCTGTCCACCAACGACCGACAGGCTCCGCGGGGAGCTGCAGAGCCCATCGACCGGCTACTGATTCCTCTTCTTGGTGAGCAGTTATGAACGCGCTGAGGGGGGAGAACATCTGCCGCAACGCGCGAGATGCTTGGCCAAGTTTTACCTCAATGGTCTGCTGTTGCTCTTGAAGGGCACCCAGCTCTTCAAGCTGCTGCAAGCCGTCTACTGCCTTCTTAAACGGATCTGCGGCAACATGAGCGTCACCGTTCAATGGTGTGTCGCAAGCGGGGCAGCGGTCTCCAACAGTCTGCTGCAAGGCGAGAACAGAGTTGTACAGTGCCTTGAAGGACACTTGGTCGCTCTTGGCCCGAAGAGAATCGATAACCGCATCAAGCTCCTGGGAGCACTGGTGTGCCTCTGCGAAAGCATCCTGGAGACCTTGTCGTGTGACACCAAGAACACTCGGTGGAACCGCTTCCAGGATGCCATCAAGCTCTTGGAGACGTCCTGAAGATTCCCCTGTACCAATCAAGCCCTTCAGGGTTTGATAAGTGAGTTCAACTGCGTACTTCTTGGCTAGAGAGGATTCCTCTTCGTCCAGCACTTGCTGGGAGGCAGCTTCTCCATTAACGGTTGCTTGGTCTGCCTTCAGCGCGTTCCGGCGCATCGTCAAGGTGGTTTGTAGTTCTGCGACCAGAACAAGCTGTCCGTCGATGGTCTCGTTGAAGTGGCCTACGAATTCATTGAACTGGTCCATACCAAAGAGTGTGGCAATCAGTTCGGCTCGCTGAGCATTAGGCCGGGCAGCGATTCTTGAAAATGCGTCGATTCGGTTTTTTTCTATAAAACAGAAGCGGTAGGCGTCGAGATTTGCAGCAACGTCGACCTCGCGTCCTTGTTGATCCGTAGCCTTCAGAACTGGCGGATCGAATCGTCTGTCGTGGACATTTGCCAGATACGTCCTTGCCGCAATACGTTTGTTACCGGCCTCTTCGACATCCCCAAGAAGAGCATATTCCAATCCTTCGCAAAGGCTGGTTTTCCCACTGCCATTGGGGCCGTAGAAAAGGATGATCTGCTTTGTTAGGTCGAAGGGTTCAGGTGCTCGGAATCCCCTAAATGGACCGAGCGTTAGGTGACGCAACCTAACCCATGGCCAGACGCCTGCGTTTGCTTCAGCGACGTCGGCTGGAGGCGCTTCAACCGTACCATCAAGCTCTCGCCGCATTAGGCCTACTAAAAAGGTGGAGCGCTGGCTTCGTTGTCGTGAGGTTCCCGCCAATTCGTCAAAGTTAGCAAGGGCCAAAGTAGCCAGGCGGCGCACGCCGCCGGGAACTTGCCTATCTGGCTGGTAAATCCAGTGCACGAAGCGTTCAAAATCCTGTCTTGCCGATGCCATGCCCCATCCCTTTGATCAGCGGTATCTGTAGCTAGCGTACCGTATGGGTCGTAGGGCTCACCAGGAGCACCTGAGTAGATATTCAGCCTTGGCTGTAAGCAGGTCCGTATTCTAGGTGATCTTGACGTTTTCACATTCTCGCTTATTCTGAAACACAATTAATGTGTTTTTGAATTTTGGAGGGTGGCATGGTCAAGTATCCCGAGTTCGCAGCGCTCATTGTTACCCTCAGAAGCGCTAAGGGTTGGAAGCAAAAGGAGTTTTCTACCAGTGCAGGCCTCACTCAGCAGACGGTTAGTCGCTGGGAGCGGGGTGCGTCCCGTCCGAGGGCGGAAGAGCTGCCTCGCCTCGCGGCTCTTCTAGAGGCGGAGTTGAGCGTTATGGCTGCCGCTGCTGGATATGTACAGCCTGCTCCAGTCAGCGGTCAGCCTGAAGGGGCGCCGACCTATGACGTTCCGCTTCCAGTGCATTCTTTGCGACCTGACAGCTTCGAAAACTTTAGTGCTGATTTTCTTCACCGGTACTACCGTAGTCGTGCTGGCGTAGTAAATCGCTTTGGTGGTAATGGCAGTAAGCAATACGGTATCGATATTGAGGTGCGTGGGAGCACCTTTGTGCATACATTTCAATGCAAGCGTGTAGAAGAATTTGGGGCACAGAAAGTCCACGATGCTGTGGCCGAACACACTTATGTGTCAGATCTCAAGGTGCTGTTGCTTTCCAATATCGCAAGTCCTAAGGCTCGCCAGGCAGTTGCTCAGTATGATGGGTGGGAGCTGTGGGATCGGATAGATATCTCAGCAAAATTCCGTGAGTTATCAATGGTTGATCGAAGGGATTTGGTCGACGTCTATTTTCGAGGGCAACGCCAGGCACTTCTTGGTGAGCCAGAGCCGGGTCCATTCCAGAGGGCCGAACAGTTCTTTAAGGGGTTCACGGATAATAGTCGTTTCTTTAATCATGCCTGGACTTTAGTAGGCAGGGAGGAAGAATTAGAAAAGCTGGCTGAAGATGTCCTCGATGATAATCTCCTGGTTACGATGCTTCTGGGGGCTCCGGGGAACGGGAAGACTCGACTTCTACGAGAAGTTGTTGAGAGGGTGCGAGGGGCGCGGCCGGATATAAGTATTCTTTTTGTTTCTCCGACGGAAGATGTCAAGGCACAACATTTAGACGAACTGGGGGGCGGTGCGAAGCTATTAGTTATCGACGATGCCCATGATCGTGATGATCTTGCCCAGTTGATGCGGTATGCGTCAGTGGCAGAGAATAGGGCAAGGTTGTTGATTTCATTGCGGCCATACGGTCGAGCTATGGTTCGTAATCAAGCTTCACTTGTAGCTATGGATAGCCCTCAGGTCGCAACTGTGGGGTTGAGGCCGCGTACTAAGCAGGATGCAAAAATCCTCGCTTTGCAGGTATTGCAAGTCTCGGGCGGGCCGCTCGAGGCGGCAGATATCATTGCGGAACTGACATACCCCACGCCGCTTGTGACCGTGCTAGCTGCTCAGATAGTCGCCAAGGAGAATTTAGCGCCGGCGTTGATTGGCAACAGCGAGAACTTTCAGGAGCATGTGCTTGCCAGGCTGGAAGATATTATTGCTGGCAAAATTGTGACTGGGCAGGACGTACCCAAGCTTCAAGCCGTTCTTCAGATGGTAGCATTGCTGCAGCCTGTGGTGTTCGATGATCCGGCTTTCCTCCGGATCTTGCAGGAGGTTGAGGGCCTAGGGCATGAGGATGCTCAGCGCCTGCTTCGTCTCCTCGGTGAGGGGGGAGTTCTCTTTAAACGCGGTCTTCGTCACCGGCTGGCTCCGGACCTGCTGGCTGACTCCATCATCCAGCGCAACTTTATTGGTATTGATGGATCCGTAACCCCCAAAGTTGAGCGTGTTTTCGAGCTCGCTGACTCTGAGTACCTGAAATATCTATTAGTCAACCTAGGGCGTCTTGACTGGCGTTTGCGGAATGGTGATCCAGAGGGCAGCACATTGCTGTCCAGTATTGGACGAAAGCTCCAATGGCACGGGGAGTACCATAATCCGCACGTTCATGCCGTCGAGGCCGTGGCTTACTATCAGCCGCGGCTGGCACTCAACTTCGCTGAGCGGCTTATTGAGGAAGGTCATGGGGATGACGGCGGCGTATGCGGGATGATTCGCAACGCTGTCTTCAACCCGGAAGTTTTGGAAGAAGGGTGTGTGTTGCTATGGCGGGCGGGGCGAGGAGACGCCCGTGCGTTGAACTCGCATCCGAACCACGGAATACGAATTCTGAGAGAGCTTGCTGAGTTCTCACCTAACAAGCCAGTGGCTTATGTGGAGCAAGTGGTAGCTTTTGCTACTGAACTGCTGGAGCGCCCTGTGGCCTTGTCCGGGACTTACACACCTTTCACTATATTAGAAGGGGCGTTAGGTACTGAGATGGAGGAGATCACTTCGAGTAATCGGAGTTTTACAATTACTCGATACAAGCTAGATTTTGAGCTTGCCAAGAGCGTACGGGCGCGAGTGATCGATGTCATGGTCAGCTCCATAGAGCAAGGCCCAAACCGGAAGGCATTTCTTGCTTCCAGTTTGCTTTCTGAGGCGCTTCGCGGTCCTATGCATGGCGGCGAAGATCTTGAAACGTGGGACTTTGCTCACGCTGAATTACTGCAGCGCGTGCATCTTGTGCTCGAAAATGCACTGGTTCATCCGGCTGTTCTGGTTCAAACAGCGATATCCGTCAGCTGGCATGCTTTCTTTAACGAGAATCAAGCATGCCGTTCTAGTGCGCGAGCTGTAATTGGGCTGTTGGGTCGTGACCTGCCGAGTAGACTGGTTAGGCTCATTGGTGACGCGTGGGGGCATCAGACGTGGGATAGTGACGAGTCTTTCGAGTACAAGGCCCACGAAGCTGAGACTCTCGCTTTGATAGCGGATCTTACGGCCGAGTTTCCCAATGCTCTGGATCTGTATGAGTTCTTGGATCATTGGCTCAGTGAGATTGGTCACGTCGCAGGTAACGGGTGGGGGAGTTCGTATGTTTTTGTGAATCGCTTGCTTCAAGGGCGTGCAGATCTTGCTCAAGCGATCATGGCCAGACAGTCGAGCTCCCAGTCGCCCTTGAATTACTTTTCAGGGGCTGCTCTGGCCGTCCTCATAGCAGATCAGAACCGTCACGGTCTTATCGCTGATTTGTTAGGGGCTGATTCGGCGTGTGCTTGGGAAATGGTTTCGGATGCATATGCACGTCAGGCCAATGGATTCTTCACTGATGCTGATTTGCCGGTTTTGCGACGCATTTTTCAGTCGAATGACCCTTCTGTTTTACGCAACTCTGCATCTATCGCGCGCCAGATTGCCAAGGGTAATCCAGCGCTAGCGGTAGCGATGATCTGTACCGCCGATATGGTTGTCTCTCCTCAGGCTACCCATGATTTTTTCATGCTCTTGGCGAGCCGTAGCATCCTCCCCGCGGGAAGTATCAGTTTTGACCAATGGCGAATTCTTTTGAGAGCGCTAGAGCGGATGCCTGAGCTTGATGATCATTGGGTGATCGAGTTTCTCAAGCAAGCTGTTGAGGTGGTTCCGGCAGACGTGGTTCAGATGATGAAGAGTAGATTGCAAGCTGTTGGTCGTTGCTTGGGGTATAGATCAATGCGCAGGGATCGTAGTGGTGCAGGGCTTGGTCTTCTAGCGCATCGTGATGGGCATCGCCTATTGCAAGAACTTCTTACCTGGGCCGTGGATGGTCAGGTGGGTGAGAAGCTGACTATAGATATAGGTGCGTGTGTTTCGGGTCTTTGCGGTAAGTATGAACAGCAGCTGCTCGATTTGCTGCTGTTGCTAATTAAAGGCGGCGGCCAAGCGCACGTAAATGTTGTCGCAAGCACGTTACGAAGTGCGTACCAGTCGCTCGTGATTCAGGAAGCGGCCTTCGTTAGAGAGCTATTGAGTCAGGCGGAGCTTATTAGCGAGAAGGCCGTAAGAGATATCTCCTCAGCTTTATGGTCATCCGCCGTATCTGGCGGAAGATCTGGACTGGCTGGAGAGCCCTTTAGTGAGGATTTGGCACTTAGGGAACATGCAGAAAAGACCCTCAAAGGTATGAGCAGGATGGATCCAGCGTATAGGCTGTACGAGGGGCTGCTTCAGCACGCCAAGGACAACATAGATCGGCAGGCAGACGAAAGGCGCGCGATGGAGCTGGAGGACGAGTAATGGCGATACATCTGGAATGCCTCAAGTGAGCCAACCAGGCGAAGGCTCCTCGCGTATCCTTTTCGTTGATCGACCATGTTGTCGCTAGCGTCCTCACCTTGCAAATTTCTCCATCGCGCCCGCCAGCAAAGCTGCGCGCGAATGACGGTGAAGCAGACGGCAAAGTCACGTATCGATCACTGCCAATCCCTTTAAGTACGCGGGCTTAGGCGAGTTGCTGATGATTGAGTGCGCTACGTCAATGCTATCCAGGCCCAGCCCTCCAACTATGATGTATTGCCCCTGGTCCATGGTTCTCACCAAAAACTGTACATCTGCCTAGTTGAGTTGACCTCGCCAGAACGAGCCAGGGTAGTGATTGGATGAAACCCGATACCGCATGCAGGCGGTTAGCCGTTACTCCCAGCCGGCCGCCTTCGACCTACAACAGGCGGTGGCTGAAAGCAGCATCCGGCAATCAGGTCGACAGCTACTCCCCACTCATACAGTTTCCTTCCGTGCACTCATTCAATTTTTGCCGCGGTTCGGTGATCACGTCTTTTATTGACTCGGTCACTGATAAACGTTCACCGGGTACGGCTATCATCGCGCGACAACATCCAGAGCGGAGCCGGTATGCCATTCCCCATCCTGCCGTGGGCAGAAATTTCTAACAGCTACCGTCGCGGCACTATCTTGCTCGGCAACGGTGCGAGCATCGCGATTGCACCGACCTTCGCGTATGGCTCCCTGCTGACGCATGCTCGCGAGAATGAGTTGCTCGACGGCGATGTGCAGCGCCTGTTCGACTTCTTCGAAACCAGCGATTTTGAGCTTGTCCTGCGGCTGGTTTGGCAGGCCAGCAACGTGAACCGGTCACTTGAAATTCCTGACGAGCGAACGCACCAGGCGTATGTGCGAGTTCGAGACTCCTTAATACAGGCGGTCCGCAGCGTACACCCTGAGTACGAGCAGATCACACAACACCTGCCAAACATGTACCAGTACCTTAAAGGGTTCGACACGGTGCTCTCGCTGAACTACGACTTGCTGATCTACTGGACCATGGCGCACGGCTTTAACGTCGACGATGGTCACAAGTTTAAGGACTGCTTCCGCGACGGCAGTTTTGACGACGATTGGCGGCGATTCCGTTCGCTTTACGGCGAGCGCGAAAATACCTTGGTCTTCTACCCCCACGGTAGCTTGGCTTTGAGCCGTAATAACGTGGAGGAAGAGTTCAAAATCCATGCTGCAGGCCATGGGCTGCTGGAAGCGATCCTGCGGCAGTGGCGTAGCGAACGAGTTGTGCCTCTGTTCGTCAGTGAGGGGACCGCCGGGCAAAAAATCAACTCAATCCGTAGCAGCTATTACCTGTCCACGGTCTATCGGGAGGTCCTCACATCGCCACGTAGATCGCTGACCCTGTTCGGCTGGGGACTGGGGGAGCATGACAGGCACCTGCTCAAGCGAATGCGAGGCAGTGGCATCCAGCGTGTGGCCGTTTCAGTATTTCGGGGCAGTCAGGCTTACTGCAATACGGCCCATCAGATCATCCAGGATGACCTCGGCGAGGTAGAAGTAGATTTCTTCGATAGTGAGAGTCCCGGCTGCTGGATTCACCCGGCAGACGAATAGACTGGAACTTTTGGGAGCTAGAAAGGCCATGCAAACAGCGTCGCTGCCGGTATGGCTCTACCGGACAGGATTGGCTGCTGCAGAAGACTGCTTTGTCACCCGGCGTGGTAATTGCCGACGATGATGGTCTGAGGTATGAATTTCTGCATCACGACCTTGATAGGGATATTGCCGCAGCCTGGACAATCGGCAGGCCAGCGCGCCAATTGGCCAGGTAAGCTGTCAGGTCTTGGCATTTACTACGCTGCGGTCTCCTTCAAGGGCGACGCCAGTGTGGTCGCATGGCAACATAAGCTTCCCGGTGAAGGCTTTTCTGCGTGTTCCCGGGCTAAGCACCTAGCTCTTCTTTAATGCCTACATCTAGCCGAGCGGTAGGGATGATGCTTGTGTCTGCACCTACTGTGGTTCTATTGGCCGTTGAGTCAGCGGCGGACGACATATTTGCGGAACTGTCGGCGCAAATTGCATAGGAGGCGGCGTGACTGTTATCGCCAGCACAGCATTGACCCTGTTGCTGAAACCTTACTGATCCAAGCTTCTACCTTATGAACCGTTACCAGTGCTGGTTTTTTGCGGATTGCTGTTGGAACATCATGGCATTGGCCAATGGGTCAATTCGACGCCAGCGCCAACAGCAAGACCTTCGCAAGCGTGTTCGTGCACGGCCTGCGGAAAGGGTGGGCGACCACGTCTTTGGACTTGCGCTTACTTGAGCGGATCTTACGTGCGGCCTAACCGCGCATGACCCACCGCTCTGCGAATCTAAAAACCATGTCGTTCGTCTGCTTGGCAAGAGCTATGTCCTGGCTGGAGGTGGGCTTTTGAGAAGGGGAGAGATCGATAGATCAGTTGCTTACGGCTGCCGGCTTGGCTATTTCGGCAGGACATGTCAGTTATGAATCCGGTAAGCTCCGTTGCCTGTTTTCGTTGTCTTCATTAGTCGTTGCGGCTCCGAGCAAAGCCAGCGCAGATCCAACGACTACGCACGATGAGGGTTTATATGTTCAAGGTTAAAAAAACACGTCCAAAGTTGCACGTTGTTGTGAGGGCATCCCGGGAGCTGGCACTCGCCTTCGCGTTGGGAGGAGTGCCAGTTCTGTTAAATTCAGAGTCGTCAGCACAGTTCAAGGCAATGCTGGACCTTTTACTCGCGGCACCTTTTTTGATGGGCTACTACGCATGGCTGTGTATAGCATTCGCGGTGGCTGCAATTGTTAAATACAAGTGGAGGTTCATGTCCGCTCGGTATCAGCGTTGGCTCGACGCTGTGCATCTTTTTTTAGGTGACATTGGTGGAAGTTTTTTGACCGCAGGCAGAACGGGTCTAGGAGCGATACTGGGATTTTTGACGGTTTGGCACTGGGTCGAACCGGACTCGTTGAGCGCTGAGAATGTAATTCGTACGCTTGTCATGGTTTTCAGTCTCACTTTACTTAGCGTGATGCTGGCGTTGGGCGAAGAAACTTTGAAAGACCCAAAGCTAGCAGCAGCCAGTAAATAGCTCTTCGACGATCTGCCGCCAAGGGGGGGGACGAGATTCATCATTCACTTTTGATGATTGTGACAAGCTGCTAAGGATGCTGGCAGCGTAGGTAAATTGGGGCTCTAGGTGTGGTGATTTCTCCGGCATCAGCACAGCACATAGCCAAAGGAATTCGTGTGGATAGGGAATGGGTAAGAGATTTCATTGAGAACATTTCGTCGGCCACGATTGGTGATATGGATATCCCGAAGCTAGTCAACGATAAAGTCCTGCACACGCCCAATCAGCTTTTCAAAATCAGAAAATGCGGCGAGTACGCATTCAAAAATTTGGCTGAGAAAACGCTCTACTTGGGCGTCGCCAATGAGTTCAACGACCCATACGACACGGCGTTCTGGATTGATTACCGGAAGCTCGCTGCTTGGGAAAAACTCGATGAACTGGGCTTCAGCGATGATCAGGTCGTCGCTGCTCTGGCCTCCGATGACCCCATTGCAGCGGTAGTGGCACTGGCATTAGCTCAGGAGCCACCCCGCCTGAACGTGGATCAATGGCTTCATGAAGTAGGGGTTTTGGCGCAGAATCACCAGGCCGGGCAGCTCCCGACCCTCATTGATCAGCTTAAAAGCAGCTACAAAATCTGTAGCCTAAGTGCGCGTGTGGATTCGGTGCTGATGTGGAGTCACTATGGCCATAACCACACCGGTTTTGCCATGGAGTATGACTTCACAAGCCTTCATCGGAATGAACTTCCAACCCTCACACTCTGGCCGGTCGCCTACACAGAAAAGCTGTTCGACATCACTCATATCCTTAAAGCCCACCGCTTGGGTAAGGATTACAACGAGCTTTTTGGCATTGCTGCATCGTTGTGCAAGGCTGTCGATTGGCAATACGAGCGTGAATGGCGCTGGGTAATTCCAGATGGCGATAGAGAGGTCAAAGGCTTCAACCGTCGAGCGCCCCTCAAGGCTGTTCATCTCGGCGCTAAAATCTCGGATGCACATGCGCTTGAGATCCTGAACATCTGCAGCGAAATCGGCATCCCTGTCTACAAGGTTACGCTCGCCCCCAATGAGTTCCGGATGATCTCGCTGCCCACTAGCCTAGATGATTGGTGTTCCATTAATGGACGGCAGCAGGGCAACATGCCTCGGGAGTGGATGATGCAGGAGTAGCCATTTCGGAGCGATCTGCCAGCAGAAGGCACTGACACGGCCTAAGTGCTGAGTTGGTTACTGGTTTCAGGTGGCAGGCATAGCGAGAACTTCACGAGCTGCAGCAGTAGGCGACTCGTGAAAGCCGATCGGAATCTACGATTCGACCCCCAGCGCTTGTCTCATTCGCATGATCCCCATATCCGCCTCGCCGTAGGGCAGAGTCTCTGCTCGGTAAAGGACGTCAACACGTGAGCCTGGAAGTGAGTGTGAGTGTGAGTGTGAGTGTGAGTGTCGAGAGCGACTGATTTAAATACATAACATTTATGGTCTCGACGTTCAGATCATAAGCTCTCAGGCAAGCCAAAAAACATTTTGACTTGGCTCTAGGGCAGTAGTTACGTATCCGTCCGGCCAAGTCATCTACCCAGCCCTGCAAAGCCAAGACATGGTGTGCACTTAAATTTAAGTGGGCACCAGTTCTAGCCTTTTAAGCGGGTATTTCATGCAGCCACAACGCCGTTCCTACTCCAAATCCTTCAAAGTCCAAGTCATTCAAGAGTGCGCCCAGCCCGGTGCCTCGATTGCCAGCGTCGCGCTGAGCCATAGCCTCAACGCGAACCTTGTCCACAAATGGATTCGGGTGCAAACGCAAAAAAACACGGAGTTGCAACCTGCTTTTATTCCGTTACCCATGCAGCTAACCGGAGCAAATTCGCAAGCTGCATCATCGAATATCTGCGTTGAAATCCAGCACCCGCGTGGCACTGTCAAAGTGAACTGGCCGACCGAAAGCGCGGCTGCCTGCGCGACCTTTCTTCGAGACCTGTTGCGATGATCCGCATCGACTCCATCTGGCTCGCCACCGAGCCCATGGACATGCGCGCCGGCACCGAAACCGCTCTGGCGCGTGTGGTCGCCGTGTTCGGTGCGGCGCAGCCGCACTGTGCTTATTTGTTTGCCAACCGCCGCGCCAATCGCATGAAAGTGCTGGTGCACGACGGGTTGGGTATTTGGCTGGCGGCGCGCCGCCTGCATCAAGGCAAGTTCTTCTGGCCGGGTTCTCGACACGGCTCTCAGATGGAATTAGGTGCCGAACAACTGCATGCCCTGGTGCTGGGTTTGCCTTGGCAAAGAGTTGGGCCAGGCAGCGCGATTTCCATCGTGTGACGCCTGCCATGGCCAGCCTGGCCGTGCAATTGTCCGATGAGTCTATCGCCGGTGTAGCCTTGCTCTGGCAAAATCGGCGGCATGACTTCGCTTCCAAACCTCGACCAACTAAACCCTGAACAACTGCGCGCTCTGGCGGCGCAGTTGATGCAGCGTGTCGAGAGTCTCGATCAGAAAGTCGAGACGATGGGCAAGCAAATCCACCACCACAAAACGGTCAACGAGAAACTGGCCCACGAGATCGCGCAGCTCAAGCGCTTCAAGTTTGCCAAGCGCAGCGAGCAATTAAGCCCGGACCAAACCAGTCTGCTCGATGATCTGATCGACACTGACATTGCCGCCATCGAAGCCGAACTTGAAGCGCTGCAACCCGCTCCAGTTTCGACCGATGCCCGTCAAAAACCTAAACGCACCGCCTTACCACCCCAGTTTCCACGCACCCTGATCCATCACGAACCCGACAATAGCCACTGCCAGTGCGGCTGCGCCCTCAAGCGTATCGGCGAGGATGTCAGCGAGAAACTCGACTACATGCCAGGCGTGTTCACCGTCGAGCGTCACATCCGTGGCAAGTGGGTCTGCGATCAGTGCGAAACCCTGATCCAGGCGCCGGTTCCGGCGCAGGTCATCGACAAAGGCATACCGACCGCCGGGCTGCTGGCCCATGTGATGATCGCGAAGTTCGCCGACCATTTACCGCTCTATCGCCAGGAATCGATTTTTGGTCGAGCTGGTTTGGCCATCGCTCGTTCAACTCTGGCGCAATGGGTCGGCAACTGTGGTGTGCAGTTGCAGCCTCTGGTCGATGCCCTGCGTGATGCCGTCCTGGAACATGACGTGATCCACGCCGATGAAACGCCGGTGCAGATGCTCACGCCGGGCGCGAAGAAACCCCACCGCGCTTATGTCTGGGCTTACGCCACCAGCCAGTTCTCGGACTTGGCGGCGGTCGTCTACGACTTCAGCCCCAGCCGCGCCGGAGAACAGACTGGAAAGGCAAGCTGGTCTGCGACGATTTTGGTGGCTACAAGGCCAGCTTTGAACTCGGCGTCACCGAGATCGGCTGCATGGCCCATGCGCGCCGCAAGTTCTTCGAATTGCACGCCACCAACAAGAGCCAGCTCGCCGAACAGGCCTTGCGCTACATCCAGTTGCTTTACGAAATCGAGAGCGAAGCCCGCGACCTTGAACCGGATTTACGCCGCCGAATACGGCAAGAAAAAGCTGTGCCGGTGATGGATGCTCTGCATGCCTGGATGATCGCCCAGCGCCAGATCGTGCACGACGGCTCGGCGATA
Organism: Pseudomonas sp. LBUM1664; assembly: GCF_059695895.1. Taxonomy (NCBI): domain Bacteria; kingdom Pseudomonadati; phylum Pseudomonadota; class Gammaproteobacteria; order Pseudomonadales; family Pseudomonadaceae; genus Pseudomonas; species Pseudomonas sp. LBUM1664. The sequence goes on from NZ_CP166791.1 coordinate 3,092,953, forward strand.
AGCAAAGCTCTGGATTACAGCCTCAAACGCTGGACGGCGCTGTCGCGCTATCTCGATGACGGTGCTGTGCCCATTGATAATAACTGGGCAGAGAACCAGATCCGGCCGTGGGCGTTGGGTCGCAAAAATTGGCTCTTTGCAGGATCACTGCGCAGCGGTAAACGCGCGGCGGCGATCATGAGCTTGATCCAGTCGGCGCGGCTCAACGGGCATGATCCGTATGCTTATTTGAAGGACGTCCTCACTCGCCTACCGACACAGCGGGCGGGTGAAATCGCTGAGTTGTTGCCACATAACTGGGCACCGTAACGCACCCACCGACGCCCAATCGCTTGCCATCGACTTAACTAGCGGAATCTCTGTGTAGATAGCCCGCTTTTTTGCTATCGATTTGTTGCTTGAATGCTTCAAGTGCGGAAACAATCAGTGGGCGGATCGTTGGATCATTTGCGACGGTCTCGGCACTCAATTCCGTGGAAAGCAAATTTACGGATATTGATGCTTCCTCCACGATACAAGCCGACATTGTTTCCAGAACCAGCCGCAGTGCGGCCTGCGCGTGCGAAGCCCGAGGTGAAGCGTTGAAAAGCGCAACGAGTTTGCCTGGGAACTCCTCAGAGCTGACGAGCCAGTCCAGCATGTTCTTGAATGCGCCGGGAATTCCGCGAGCGTACTCAGGGCAAGAGATCAGAACGCCGTCCGCGTGGGCGATACTGGAGCGTAAGCCCATGATGGATTCGGGAGGAGCTTCCGTGAGATCCGGGTTGAAATGAGGTAACTGGCCAACCTCGTGATAATGCTCTATAGACAACCCTTTGGGACAGAGAACCTCAGCTGCACGCAATAGCATTGAGTTGGAGGAGGCCTCGCGAAGACTCCCTGAGACCGCAAGCAAACGCACCATGTCAACACGCTCCCTGATTTGTAGGGCGGGGAGTGTCGCATGAGGGCCACTTACTGCACCATCATTGGCCCTACCACCGGAGTCAAATCCTATGTCCTGACTTCGCAGGAATGACTAGATGGCTTTGCCAGACGCTTACGTAGTTACAGCCTGAAAAAATAGAATTGTGCCCCCAGTTTTGCCCCCATTGCACCGGGTGTGCGAGTGATCGCGAATGGCGATTTCTGAAGCGGGGCGGGGTGGACGTGACTGGTATTCAGTGCGCCTCCGTATACTGGATGACCAACCAGAATCCGGCAAATCCCTGGTGGTTCGATGAGTCGATATGCGAACTACTTAGCCCGCCGAGATGAGACATATGGTGTGACGTCTCTGTCTTCTACCGCCTGAAGCTTGAAGTACTGCCCTTTGGCTTTCAGCGCATGGATGATGCGACATTGGGCATAAGCGGTGCCGTACGGGCCTTGGATGTTGAGTACCAATTCCCCTCCGTAGCTTCGCTCGTACCTCAATTCTCTCAAGGCTCCCGCCGCTTCACCATTTGCCTCGGCGATCTCGATCACCAATTCCCTTAAGGCCAATTGGTCGGTGTCTGGTAGCTCAGCGGAAAACTTGACCTGGCGTTGGCTTTGAAAGCCTCCGCCACTGGCCGAGCCTATTCGGTTAAATGTGATGTGGGCGAGCAGGACTACTTCCATGGTCTGAACCTTCTATGTGAGTCTTACTTCTTTATCGTAGGGGGCAGCGTCAAGGCCAAGTGCCCCCCCTGGGTTCTTTCTAATTCGCACCCAACAATGATTTACCGATTGCGTTGTAGCGGTGCGATGAGAAGGCCCCAAAGCGTCTCGGCGCCGCCTTCTTGGGAAAGCTTCTGGTCTTGCCGAGTCTGGAACGCCATGCCGAAGGTCTTCAGGTACATGGATTGGTCGTCCGTATTTACGGTGAGCGCCTCGTTGTACGAGCCGCCGCCAAACGAGTCTCCATGGCTGTAGTAGATACCGGCGCCCATCTGGCCACCGGTGAACACTGCCGCTTTTGCAACGTCGTGGCCGTCCTTGTAGATATTCGCAGAAAAGCGATTTGCATCTATCCGACGGAACACCCCTTCATACCCTGAGTTGCGCGCTTGGAGCTCCAGCAACGAGTTCTCAAAATAGCGGGCGATGTACTCGAAGCTGTCGAGCAAGAAGCGGTCTTTGTCCAGCTGGGTGAAGCTCTTAGTCATTCGAAGGTTACTCGACCTAGGGCCAGCCGGGGCGATAAGGGAGGGCGCTGAACCTCCATTGAAATCGTTGCGTTCGGCTCGCGGAGCAGTGTTCGGTTGGCCACGGCTGCGTCGCTCGGCGGCCTTCCGAACCTCCTTCGCAACCTGCAAGAATGCTTCGTCCCGATCAGGCCAAAGGGTCACTGGCTTACCATCTTGGGGCGTACCAAGCAGCTTGCCGAAGGGGGCATGATGCCAATCGCATGGGCGAAGAATCACAGGAATGACAGTCGCTTCTTTAGCGGCATGGCGCTCCATCGCGCGAGCCATCTCGATGTTGTAGCAATAGTCGGAAGCGATGAAATCCGGGCTTACCAGCAACAGGATAATTTCGTCGCTGTTGATGTGATCATCAATGGCAGCATCGATCTCTTGGCCTGCTCCGATTCTGCGGTCGTGCCAAGTCTCAATGACGCCTTGGCGCTTGAGCATCGAAAGCTGCTTTTCCAACTGGTCGCGCAGCGCCTCGTCAGCATGGCAATAAGAAAAGAACACGTTCGGCAAAAGGGTCACTCCTACTCGGATAGGTGCGATGTCGATCTTACGGGCAGCTTGGCTGCGAAGTACAGACGTGGTTTGGCTTGACTGCTGATTGGATGCCCTTCAGTTGAACCTGTCAGCCAAAAAACAACGGTGCTCGAGTCGTAACATGGTGGTAGATCATTTGGGCTCGCTCGTAATGAATGATGTGCTTGCCGTGAGGCGTTGGCCACACGAACTGACGGATCTCAAGTGGCGCAAATGTAAAGGAAGGTGGAAGGCCTAGGCGTCTCTTAACCGCGCCGTCAGCACTGTTGCATTGCTCGCAGATGATGGCGGGAGCAAATGTGGTGATCCGATGAGGTTCTCCAAGAAGCGGTTTTCGTACGTAAAGGTCGGTTCCATGGTCATGGTGAGTATGGAGACCTACAGCCCAGCCTTCTCGCCTATGCGGTTTGTTCGGGTAAAGCATCGTCCAACGTAGCAATTGGTATCGTGTCCGTTCGCAGCACGGGCATCGCCAATGATCATCAAGCTTCGCCCATAGCTGGTGGCAATGGGCGCCATCAAAGCTCAGGTATTCCTCCCAGCTAGGAATGCGCCGGAGCAGATTGCTATTCAGCGTTTTCTCTCTGTTAGCATTCTTGATTTTGGTACCGTCGCAGGCCAAACAGTAGCCATTGTCCGAAAACTCGGGCTTGCAGGGACAGAGGTTTTTGGTCATCAGAGCTTCTCAGTCTGTCGTTGGGTTAACCCCCGTGATGACCGCGCGCCAGGCATTTGTGCCGGAGTTGCTGGCAGCCACCATCATTTGTAGCTGCTAACGGTATGCGGGTCTCTGAGGGTCTCATCTGTCCACGCAAGGCCAATGCAGAACTTCAGGGTCAAGGAGGCGTAGCTGATCACTGCATGTACTCCTCCTGCACTCACATCATCAACTGCTAGGTAGCACCATACAAGCAGATCACCAATCATCGCCCCCAACGCAGCCCTACAGGCAGTCAGCAAGCTACCTCCTTCGTTGATGAAGAACGTGTGCACTTCCCGCGACCTTCCAATGAGATGAAAGGATCGAAACGTCACCCTAAGCGTGAAGATGCTGACGATAGCGAATGCTATGAGCAGGTACACGTAGTAAGCCATGAGCTCGGGGGTCAGTAGCGCGGTCACCAAAACGCTCACCTCTTCTGGTGAGGTGGTCAGGAGTGGCAGTGACCCGATGAAGAACGCATAAATCACCCTCCCTCGATGCCCGCTGCCAGAATCCAAACTTGTCCTAGGTTTTCAGCAGCAAACGCATGTACCCCATTTGAATCGTATTTGCATTAATTGGAATGCGTGAGGCGTCAGTACCTGGACAGCCGCTTCAGTCCTTCAAGCATTTGCTCCAGGTAGCTTTGCGACCCAAGTGCGAACCCTGCTGCCAGCAGCGGGGCCCTGTACTCTTCGGTCGCATATTCGTGAGCGAAGCGGTTGATGGTCTCTGAATGCCAGGAAAGCCGGCCCAATGCGATTCTCTTGAAATCGTGGTTTTTCACCGCATCCGCGAGCGATTCTTCACTGACTCCGCGTTGCTCGCAGAAGAACAGGAAACTGAAAAACTCAAACCGTTCGTAAAGCAGCCCGTGATCCTGCAGACCTGCGAAGTCAGGCGCCCACCGAGGCGCAAGACGGTCATGGAGTCGGTTGCACAAGGGGGTAAGAGCTCTACTTTGGTCTTCGAAGCTCCTCCATAATTCAAGCAGGCCATTGGCTCCCTCAACGTAGAACGGTGATAGATCAACTCCCACAGGGAAAGGCATTTCGCGCCGGTTGATAAGGGTCGTGTTAAACAGCTCGTTTAGCTCGCTCAGGCGATTGGCCCGCACAAGTCCCATGCCATACGCATAGGTAACAAGTGCTATCGGGTAACTCTTCAATGCAAGTCCAGCTACCCAGCCTGACTGCTCGACTTGAGACGCAGCGTGCAGGCCCTTGATCGCATCCAAAACGATCGAATGCTCAACACCTGCACCCCATCGCCCTAACACTGCACAAAGGCGTGCTAGTGGCTCGATGGCCGCTTCGTATATCTCAACCAGATCGATAAAGTCCTTGGACGTGCTGCCCTGAGGTCGTTCTGTGAAGAGAGGAGCCAGATGGCTGATCGCTTGATGAGCCTGGCTTGTCACTAAATCATCGAGCTGAATCCTGTGTTCGGGTCTGGCCATAAAGCGTTTGGCCATAGCGAGAGTCAGCTCGATGCCGGCTGGGTTCTGCAGGCGGGATTGCTGGATGGTTTCCAGTTTGAGGTTCAGCCCATCGAAGAAGGTGTCGGCATCCAGGCCCGTCACGACGTTGGCGCGCCGCTGAGTGATGAGCTCTTGGCCACGCTCGCTCAATTTTCCTCGCGAAAGCCAGTAGGTCGGGTAGCGACGGGAGGGCGCCCTCAAAAACGCCGCCCTCAGCGCATGATCCCACTCACCTGACCAGCCCGCGACGATCAGCCCAAACTCATCGATGATGCGGTCAAGCAGCGTATTGAACGCTGGCGGATACTTGCCCAGCTCCCCATCGGTATTGAGGATCCTGGCATCCTTGTAATCACCATGGATCTTCAGGATGTAGCAGGACGCATGAGTGAGTGGCTCCGCTCCTCCGAGGGTGTCTTCTGAGCTGACGACAGTTGGCTCAACGCCGACATCGCGAAGTGCATTTTCCATGAGTCGGTCGAAGTTCGTCGTGATGATCACGCGCACATAACCCGCTTTGACCATCGCAGCGATCGCTCGATGTGCGGGGGTAGGCAGTTTAAGGCCATCCTCTAACTCGTCTTCGCTAGGTTCCAGAAAGCCTTGAATGATCGCTCGCCGCTCAGTCTGGGTTGTCGCCAGGCGTTCGAGCAACGTGGAGTAATTGGGCTGCTCTCCTGTTTGACCTACGTACCACGCGAGCCAATCTTCCTGTTCGCCGGCACCAGACGCTATGCCCCATCGTTTCACCAGCTCCATGGTGATTTCCCAGCCGGTCGGTATTCCCGCCGAGCGTGATACCCCCGAGCCAAGAAGCACTGCGTAGACGCCTTTGTTTTCAAACATTGAAAACGCGATTTGGACTGTTGAATCACTGATGGCAGCAGTCATGCACATTCCTAAATTTCAGCGGGGAGGTGAGGTTTCTGCGCGAGCATCGGCTTATCTAAGAGTAGTCAGATCCGTGTCGGTCGGTGGCAGCGACGGTGGTTGGTGACGACTTGCTGCATCTCCAGCCAATCGACCTATTTGCGGTGCAAGATAAGCCCATGATTGTCGGCGCTGATGCGATTTTGACCCAGGTTGCTGATTTTGACTGACCCACACGCTGCCTCCGAAATCACCCGCAAGGTAATCATTTCTTGAGTACTCGGGTGGGTCAATGAGTTCCGGTAGCCGGCGTCAAAAATCGCATCAGCGCCAACAACTTATGGAATCTTGATACCCAACGCATTCAGCGATGCCGTATCCATCCGGCCATTCACGGTCAGCCCACTGTCCATCTGAAAGGCCATCAACGCACCACGTGTTGCTTTGCCCATCACCCCATCAATGGTGCCTTGGTAATACTGGCGCACCATCAGCGCGGTCTGCACACGGGTGACCAGGTTGCTTTTCTGCTCATTGGTCGCGCGGCTCTTAGAAGTGCTCGAACTTGTCCCGCTGGTAGTGCCAGACGACTGATAAAGGCTGTTGCTGCTTGGAGGACTGCTCGAAGCACTCGGCGCGCTGTAGCCTCGGGTACTAGTAGCGGGTGGGCTGTAGTAGCGAGGTGCGCTATAGCCACCCGAGCCGCTGTAGTGAGAACTGTGCGAGCTGTGGGACCGATGAGAACTGTGCGAGCGATGCGCCGCATAGATGTTGACGGTGTTTGGCGCATTGAGCGTATCGGCAAATACCGGGGGCTGTAGCTTGTCGTTGGGTTGCCAGTTCGCATCGGCGAGCGACAGATGGCCCGCCTGTGCCAGGGTGGTACCTGCCATTGGCAGCAAGCTGATCCCACTGATCAGGACTTTCCAGCGGTCGAGCAATTTCACTGTGCACTCCTTGCATAGGCGCTAAAGGCCTCGGTCGATAGTAGTTGTACGCCGCGGCTCTGCCAGCGGTCGGTGTGGGATTTGAAGAAGCCAGAGCAATGTTTGACGGCAGCGCATTGCTGGCAGGTATCGATGAACAGGTTCTTCCAGTCCGAGATGCTCTGGCGGGCGAAACGCGAGAGGTGGGCCGGGATCAGGCACAGGGGCAAGTTGTAGATCGAAACCGGCACTCCGCGGTTGAACAGGAAATACACGGCCTGGCTCAACGACTCCTGATAGTCCAGCGGGTCAATCCACAGTTCTTCGTAGTTCTTCCTGGCCAGGCCGGTACTTTCGATACCCATCAGCGCAACATGCCGCACGAAAGGCAGGTTCCTGAACACGTAGTGGGCGAGCTCTGGCAAGCGTGGCGTGGTCAGGCGATTGAGCACCACGCGTATCTCGATGATCTGGTTGGCGCGCGCCAGGTTGTAAAGACCTTGCAGGGTTTCGCTAAACGCGCCGGGAGCCTGCACCACATGGTCATGGTCTTCGGCATTGTCGGCATACAGCGGGATGCCCCAGCTCAACTGAGGGTGACCGATGGAAGAGAGCGCAGCGATCCAGCTCGGGTCTTGGAGCAGACGCCCGTTGCTGAGCACATGAATGGATTTCTGCGGCAAAACGGCTTTGCACTTGGCCAGGATTTCGAGCAGGCCGTCGCGATAAAGCGTTGGTTCTCCGCCGCTGATTCCCAGATTTTCCTCGCCCTGGTCCATCAGGTCGATTAGCCGTAGGTTCTCCTCGATATGCCAACGGTCATCAATATCTTTGGGCGGCTGCGAGCACATTAGACAGAGGCTATTGCAACGATCGGTCATAAACAGCAGGTTGCTGTCCGAGCCTCGTCGATAGAGCACTCGCACCAAAGCGTTGCCTGGTGTGATGGCAATGACATCGCCCGGCTGCACGACATCCGCATCTTTGGGGGTGTGCAGGTGTAGCTGCGCGCTGTCGAAGTCGCCAATCAATGGCTCTGGGGTCAGGAATCCACCCACTGGCAATGAAAGCAGGTCGGGGCTTCGCAGCCTTTCTTGGTTTGGTAGCCAAAGTAGCAGCTCACCGAAGTCAGCGCTTCCGGCACAAACAGCCAAGCCTTGTTCGATGAACTCATCCAGAGTGATGACCTTGAGCAGTTTTGGCTCATTAAGGTGATGGATTTCGAAGTGGGTATCTTTGCGTAGCATCGCCATCAGCCCCTGTAACCCGGAAATCGAACATCGTTGTAAGAGCGCCTGTTCAACCAAGACAGCAGCACCCTCTGCACGTTGTCGTCGCCATCGCAAAGCAGGCCGAAAAGATGCTTCAGCAGCCCCATGTTCTTCTTGCAGAAGCTGCTGAACACTCGGTGTCCGATCGGATCAGCTTGGCGGGCATAGTGTTCGACGGGGTCAGCACCACAGTACGGGACAAGTGCGCAGTCGGAGCAGCCCGGCAGCGCCTCTGCTACACCACTGGCGAGCAACGCATTCATAACGGGCGATGCGAGTAATTCAGACAAGGGTTGGTGTACGGTGCCGAGCCTCAAGCCTTCTTCACCCATCTCCAGCAACATTCGGGCTTCGTCCGATGGATAGACGTAACCGTCATAGTTGTAAACCAGCGCCGCAGTGCCTGCGCCAGCAGGGGAGCGCAGGTCTACATAGCCGGAGGAGAAGGGTGTCAGGATATTCTTCAGCAACAGGCTCGTATAACTCTCTGAGAGGTATACGCCCTGTTGGTTGATATGCAGCAAATAGGCCAGTGCCTTCTTGTAGAAGGCCAGGTATCGCTCAATAGGGTAATCAAGTCGATGGGCACTCTTGGTGGCAAACCCATAAGGGCTCAGAGGCCGAAGCGAGATGCTGGAGAAGCCCTGGCTTACATACTCATCGATGATCGCTTCAGGCTGTTCGAGGCTTCTTGAAGTCAGCGTGGTCAACGCGGAAACTGCATCATGGCCAAGGCGCTCACGGACCCACTGGATGCCTTTTACAGTGCGTTCGTAGGAGTCTCGTGACGGGGTAGGGCGGTTGGCATTGTGCAAGGGCGCCGGCCCATCGAGCGAGGTCGAAAACTGGATGCGATATTTTTCTGCGAAGTCGAGTATTTCCTCCGTCAGGTGGTGCAGCGTGGTGGTGATGACGAACTGGATATCCCGTTGTTCGACCACGTTCCGTTCGACGACCCATTCGACAATCTGGCGGACGCGCTCGAAGGCCAGAAGCGGCTCGCCACCCTGAAACTCCACAGTCAAGGCGGGAGCGTTCGATTCGAACAGGCGATCGACCGCCGCTCGCGCATCCGCTTCCGACAGGTCGTGGCCGGATCCTCCCAGAGGGGCCCGCGACACCTGGCAGTACTGGCAGGTGTGGTTGCAGCGCAATGTAACCACGAACAGGTGCAGTGCAGGGCCCTGGAAGAGGAAGTCCTTGCGGCTGCGATACTGCGCGGCCATTTCTGGGAACGGGTCGTGGCAGCCTGGTTCGTAGATGAAGTGGCGGGCCAGCAGGTCCTTGTAAAAAGGCGTACTTGGTTGAACGTCGAAGTAACTGAGGGCTCGTAATTGCGCGTCGTTCACGTGCATGTACTCACCGGTATCGGAGGTGAGCAGGATGTCACGGTCATTTCCCGTGTTCATGCGCATGAATCGAAAAGGCAGCAAGCGGTAGTGCTTGGCGTCTGTCGCAATCAGTGTCACTGGGAAATCCCACATCCAGCGAGAGCGGCTCGGGCCAGGACCTCGCGCAACCCTACTGTTTCGCGGTTGATATGGTCGCGTAGGGCGAAGTCGTTCAGATGCTGAAGGATCAGCGAGTGAGCCTGCTCCGGGGAAAGCGTTAGCCTTGATTCAGCGGGGTGGGCCGTGAGGCTTATCTGATTGGCTTCAATACCGACCTGGATCGTGACAGTGTCGGCCAGGGAATAAGCGGCGCGTTGCACCACGCTGAGCGGGTAGGCTGCGCTGTCGAGTTTCAGCGTGACTGGCCATGTCATCGGAACCGGTCCTTCAAATCCGTTGGGAACGTGTGGATTTTGCCGGTTGCTGAGGCATTATGCCATCATATTTTTTACATTTGCACGCATTTGTCCAGCGTGGTGGGTGGTGCGTTCACTAGGGCTCGGTCATTGATATGGGGTAGGGGCGAACCACATCTCCCTCAGTGCATCCATCTTCATCAATAGCCCATTTGGCCCAAGGCTGGGGGCATCCTTTTCAAACCATCCAAAGCATGCCCTCAAATATGCCCCCAATGTAGCAATCCACTGGAAGTGTATGGATCTCCATGGTCTATGAAAACGCAGAAATGATCAGATAAACAGCCCGCCAGACGGCTTCTATAGACTCTCAGGGTCGCCGAAGAACATCTGAATCCGCGAGCGCAACCAACGTTCGCCCGGGTCGTTGTCCTGGGACCCGCGCCAGGCCATGTGCAGCTCGAAGCTGCGCACCGGTATTGGCGGGTCTTCGGCACGTACCCCGCCAGCAGCCGTCAGCGCGTCGGCGGTGTAGTCGGGTACGGTGGCGATAATGTCAGTGCCTGCCAGCAGCGTGCTCAGACCGTTGAACTGCGGCACCGCTAATACTACGTGGCGCTTGCGGTCGAGTTTCTCCAGCTCTTCATCGATGAAGCCGCTCAAGTCGCCGGCGAACGACACCAGCGCATGGGGGCGGGCACAGAATTCATCCAGGCTCAGTCGTCCCGGCGCGGTGTCGGCCCGCAGCACTTTGGGCAAGCTGCGCCGCAAGACCTTGCGCTTGGCGTTGGCCGGCAGGTCGGCGGTATAGCTGACACCGATGGAGATTTCCCCGGACGCCAGCAGGCCCGGCATCAGAATGTAATTGACTCGGCGTACCACCAGCACAATGCCCGGCGCTTCGGCTCGCAGGCGTTTGAGCAGCATCGGCAACAGGGCGAATTCGGCATCGTCCGACAGGCCGATGCGAAACACGGCGGTGCTGGTGGCCGGGTCGAATTCCGCCGCCCGGCTGACTGCGGTGGAAATCGAGTCCAGGGCCGGGGAGAGCAGGGCGAAGATTTCGACCGCCCGGGCCGAAGGTTCCATGCTGCGCCCGGTGCGTACGAACAGTGGGTCATCGAACAGGCTGCGCAGGCGCGACAGCGCGGCGCTGATGGCCGGCTGGCCGAGGAACAGTTTTTCGGCAGCGCGGGTCACACTGCGTTCATGCATCAATGTTTCGAACACGATCAACAGGTTCAGGTCGACACGACGCAGGTCATTACGATTCATCTGGGGTCCTGGCAGATTCGGCAAGCTTGACGTAAGCGGCCATATGGGAACAATGACCGGCGTGAATCTTACGGGGAAAGGCTGGTACTCTGCACCGGCTAATTGAATTTTTCTAAAGGACTGGTTAGGTTTCTTGCTGCGGAATCAATGACAGGCATGTCGACTATTAATAGCCACTGATGGTCTTGGGTACAAAGCCCGGATAGAGTTCATAGCATTAGAGGTTACTTTGACGAGGTTTGCGATGTCCCGCACGATCCGTTTTCACAAGTTTGGTGGTGCCGAGGTGCTCAAATGCGAAGAGCACGTGGCGGCTCTTCCTGCGCCAGGAGAAGTGCAGGTCCGTGTCGAAGCGATCGGCATCAGTTGGTACGACATCCTGTGGCGCCAGAACCTGGCGTCGTCCCAGGCACGCCTGCCTTCGGGCCTGGGCCATGAAATGGCCGGCGTGGTGACTGCCGTCGGCGACGGTGTCGACGATCTGGCTGTGGGCGACAAGGTCGCCAGCTTCCCTGCCGAGAGCCCCAACGATTATCCGGTGTACGGTGAGGTTATCGTGCTGCCGCGCACCGCCTTGACCCGTTACCCCGACGTGCTCAGCCCGATCGAAGCCGCCGTGCACTACACGCCGCTGCTGATCGCTTATTTCGCCTACATGGACTTGGCGCGGGTCAAGCCCGGACAGTTTGCCCTGGTAACCGATGCCAGTCATTGCGCCGGTCCGTCCTTCGTGCAACTGGGCAAGGCCCTGGGTGTACGAGTGATCGCGGCCACCAAGACAGCGGATGAGCGTGACTATCTGCTGTCGCTGGGCGCTGAGAAAGTCATCGTCACCGAAGAGCAGGACTTGCTGATGCAAATCAACAAGCTCACTGACAGTCGTGGCGTCGATGTGGTGTTCGACGGCCTTGGCGGGCCGCAAATGTCGCTGCTCGGCGATGTGCTGGCACCGCGTGGCAGCCTGGTACTGTATGGGCTGCAGGGCGGCAACCAGACGCCATTTCCGGCCTGCGCGGCGTTCCAGAAGAACATTCAGTTCTTTGTGCACTGCATCGGTAATTTCACGGGTAAGCCGGAACTGGGCATTGTCCAGGACCAGGTGGCTTTGCAACGAGCACTGCGTGATATCAATCAACTGACCGCCGATCGCGTGCTGCTGCCGCTCAAGACTCGTGTGTTCCCGTTCTCCGAGTTTGTCGAGGCTCACCACTATATGGGCGAATGCCCTTGCCGTGAACGCGTTGCCCTTCAGGTCGTCGACCCCGCCTGATGCTTGTCTTGCGCAAGAGCCACCGTCCCGGGCTCTTGCGCTGCTTTCGGCCAGACCGGCCATCCCTCCTTTTGCCATTCACGCCTACTGCCTTGCCTGGCGGTGGTGCGCTTGTGCCCGGCAAGCGCGCCCTTGAGCGGGCTGCCCCGGTTCGCTTAAAACCGATCCTGTTTGGCCAGCGACATCTGAACTGGTTTTTGCCCTTAATCTGTATCTTCTAATCATTATTTAAGTCCTGATAATTGAACGCTGATTTCCATCTCAAGGAAGAAGTCGTGGCGCGGTATAACTTTTTCGAAGGTCTTAAACCTTTTGGGCCTGTTCAAGGTGTTTCGGGCGTTACTTGGTATAAGCCTATCTATCGACTGTGGGGAAAACAGCGTGAGGCAGAAGGTAAATTGAAGTTCGGCATGTTCTTTATTTATCGTACTCATTGTCTGTGGGACGTTGTCAGAATTCTCCTAGGACGAGCCGTTAATCCGGCGATAGCCAATGGTTTGGCGGCTTTTAGGGGCGTTCTGAAGGGAAGCGGTCCGGCTCCCAACGTGTGTATCAAATAATTACGACAAGCAAAGCTTGGCCGTATTACTAATACTCTCTGCAGTACTAGAACAATCCTTCTAGACCTACACGTCGCTCGGTCACGCTGGTGCAGGTGCGACGCCGATATTGAATTTCCAGGTAAATGGCTATGAGTGCAATTCATGAGCAGGCAATGACTCACGTGTATCAACAGATACTGCAACGACTGTTAGGTTTTTATTCCCGTGCAGAACGTACCGCGTTGCAGCTTTTGATCCAGCGTTTAATTGTCGCCGCCGGAGGCATAGACCGGATTGGCGACTATCGCGTGCTGACGGTCCAGAACGGCAGCCGGGACAGCTTTTACGTACTGACAGCCTTGCGTGCCGCGCAGTTGAGCATCGCTGGCAGGCATCCAGTGACCTTTAACCTGCGCGTCGCCACGCCGCGCCTGAGCGAGACCACTCAGTCGACCCTGGAAAACATTCACCGCTGCTACAGCGCTTTGTTTGTCTACGACGATCCCCGAGTGGAGCTGCTGATGGCGGATAACCGCGAAGTGGTGCCGTTCAATCACAAGCAACCGTTGTCGCTGGCCGGGCATGAGGCCAGTCGCATGGACATGCTGGTTCTGGGACACCTTCGTTCGGCGCACAGCCCTTTGGAGGTTGGCGACGACGGCTATCTGGCGATGGCGGAGTTTTATCGGCATATGGCTCGCTGGGAGGCGGGGGTGGACTCGTTGGTCAGCAGTGATACGCCGCGTCAGCAAAAACAATTCATGTCGGGCCTTCGGCGCGCAACCCGCAAGATCGGCCTGGCCACCGACAACACTGGCAGCTTTGACAGTCTCTTGACGCAACTCGATACCTTGGGCAGCGATCTCTACCAGCACTTTTATGGCCAGGACCGCCTCGGCACGTGGAAACCCGAGGGCCATTTCGAGGCATGCCGGCGGGTGGGTCACATCGGTATCGACGACCTGATAGTTGATCGTTCGGAAGAAGCCAATTGGCCGCTGTTCAACGAGTTTCTGCGGGTACAGACCGGCAGTCTCATCGCCTCGGCGCCCGAAAACGAGTACGTCAGTCCACTGCTGTCGGCGCATTTACATGGCCTGCAGGCCTGTTATCTGCAAGGGCGCAGCTACGAAACCGGTTACGGGGATTACGTGCAGCGGGCGATCATGATCATGCATCGCAAGCAACTGCCGGAGCACGTCTGCCAGCAGGCCTGTGAGCTGTTTGGCTCACCTTCGGCCATTCCCGAGCGTCGGGCTCAGGCCGCCATCGAAGCGCAACAGACGCTGGGGCTCAACGAAACGCAACTGGTGTGCATGCTGTTTGCCCCGTTCGTGGAGCAAGGTGCAGGCCTGGAACACTTCCTGCGTTGTTGCCACCCCGGCATGCTGGTGGCAATGCCGGACCTGCACAAGGCCATGCAGGGCGCGACGATCGCCGATCAAGTGGCGCAGTGGATGGTCGACGTCAGCGGCTTGTCCATCGACGTGCTCGGTAAGCTGTACCGGGCGAGCATTGCGCTGCCGGAGGACATCGTATCGGGGATCGACGCGCCACAGGCCGTTGGCGGTGTCGACGCCGAAGAGGCCGGGCAGGGCGCCGATGCTCTTTGCGAACGCTTGGCAAGGCACTGAGGTACGAGGTTTGACGGATTCATCCACTCTGTATCCGGCCAGCGTTCCGGTCTGGCCGGTTACGGCCCGCTCTTTTGGCTCGACCCCATGAAAGGCGGCCGGGAAACAGACTTTGCCTATCAGGCGGTTTATCGTTATCTGACCACCCTGATCAACGAATTGGGTGCCGATGCCCGGGTACGTCTGCCGTCGTTACGGCAACTGGCGGAGCGGCGGAATGTGTCGATTTCTACCATCCAGTACGCCTATTCGTTGCTGGAAAAGGAAGGGCGCGTCTACTCGATTGCCAAGTCCGGTTATTACGCGCTGCCGGTGCCTTGCGTGGCCACCCTGGGCAGCGGTGACGATTGGCTTGAGACCCTGTACGTCAATGCCCGACGACCGGGCATGCTGGTGCTCAGTGCTGATGAGCCTGCGTCGATGCAGCCACTGGACAGCCCACTGTTGTTGCTTGAACGCGAGCTGCTGCGCCAGTACCCGCGCTCCTCACAGACGCCCTCGCAACCCTGGGGCGAGTTGGAATTGCGCACCGCGCTGGCGGCCCGTTACACCTCTTCACCGGCCCGCTGCTGGAATGCCGATGACGTGTATATCGGTGCCGATTTGCGTGGTGTTTTGGAGATTCTGATCGCCGTGCTGGCGCTCAAGGGCGCCGTGGTACTGATCGAGTCGCCCTGGGACTGGACTGTCCTGCGCTTACTCCAGGCCTCCGACATCCGGGTTATCGAGTTGCCGTTGCTGGCGGGCGGGGAGATCAATACCGAACAACTGGAACAGCTGCTGGTGAACGAAACGGTGCGTCTGGTGGTGCTGTCTTCGGTCTTGAGCATGCCAAGGGGCACACTCATGCCTGAAGACAATCGCCGCGCTGTGGCGCGCCTGCTGGGCCTGCACGGCACTTGGGTGCTGGAGAACGACAGCTATGCCGACCTGGCGTTCGAGGCTGGGGTTACGCCTTTTCGAGATTTGCTCGACCCAGACCGGTTGATCGTCTACTCCACTTTTGAGAAAACCATTGGCCCAGAGGCGCCGTATGGTTATGTGTTGTCGCGCCAGTTGACTCTGCAATGGCAGCGACACTTTTTGTTGCGCGCATTTCGGCTATCGCCGATTCGTCAGAAAGCCATTGCCCGCTTGTACAGCAACGGCCGGATCGATCAGCACTTGCTGGTACTGCGACGCTTGTTGCGTGAAAGCGCGGTTTCGGCCACGCAATTGCTGCGCGAGCGGCTCGGGGACAGCCTGCAATGGGTTGAGCCACACGGCGGCGCGACGATCTGGATGCGATCATCGCGCCAAGTCGATCTGCGACGGGTTTTCCAGCGACTGCTTGTCCAGCGAATCGTCATCGCGCCGGGGGCGTTATTCAGTATTCAGGGTCTGTACGCACAACATATTCGCCTGACCCACGCCTTGGGCGGCTCAGGTGATCTGGACGCTGCGCTCTGCGCGCTGGCCGACGCCCTGAGGCTTGAGCAATCCTGAATGGGAAGCGATGGGATCGAACCCATCGCGCCATGGTCGAACTGTCAGTAAACTGCACATTATTTCCCGAGCCACTCCATTCAGAGGTTTTGCATGACAGTCAGTCCATTTGCGGGCAAGCCGGCACCGGCAGAGTTGTTGATCGATATCCCGCGACTGGTGACGGCCTATTACACGGGCCGCCCCGATGCCTCGGTTGCGACCCAGCGTGTGGCTTTCGGCACCTCCGGTCACCGTGGCAGTTCCTTCGATCTGGGATTCAACGAATGGCACGTGCTGGCGATCAGTCAGGCGATCTGCCTGTACCGTGAAGCCCAAGGCATCAACGGGCCGCTGTTCGTCGGGATCGACACTCACGCGCTGTCTACTCCTGCGGGCGCCAGCGCACTGGAAGTGTTCGCTGCCAACGGTGTGACCGTGATGATCGCCGAGGGCGATGAATACACCCCGACGCCTGCGATTTCCCACGCCATTCTTTGCTACAACCGTGGCCGCACCACGGGCCTGGCGGACGGCATTGTCATCACACCGTCCCACAACCCGCCGCAAAGCGGTGGCTACAAGTACAACCCTACCAACGGTGGCCCGGCCGATACCCATATCACCAAATGGATCGAAGCCAAGGCCAACGAACTGCTGACCAACCAGTTGGTCGGCGTCAAGCGCATCAGTTATGAGCAGGCCCTGAAAGCCGACACCACCCACCGTCACGACTACCTCAACACTTACGTGGCGGACCTGATCAATGTCATCGATTTCGATGCCATCCGCAGTTCCGGGTTGCGCCTGGGCGTCGACCCATTGGGCGGTGCGGGGGTGCGCTATTGGCCGGCCATCGCTGAGCATTACCGTCTGGACCTGGAAGTGGTCAACACCCAGGTGGACCCGACCTTCCGCTTCATGACCGTCGACTGGGACGGGCAGATCCGTATGGACCCGTCCTCCAGCCACGCCATGCAAGGGCTGATCGGCCTGAAGGAGCGTTTTGACGTCGCCTTCGCCTGCGATCCGGACCACGATCGCCATGGCATCGTGACGCCGTCCGGCGGCCTGCTGGCGCCGAATAACTATCTGGCGGTGTCCATCGATTACCTGTTCCAGAACCGTCCGCAATGGCGCGCCGATGCCGCCGTAGGCAAGACGGTGGTCAGCAGCGGTCTGATCGATCGCGTGGCCAAGCGCCTGGGTCGCCGCCTCTACGAGGTACCGGTAGGCTTCAAGTGGTTTGCCGACGGCTTGTTCGACGGTTCACTGGGCTTTGGTGGCGAAGAAAGTGCCGGTGCCTCGTTCCTGCGCAAGGACGGCGGCGTGTGGAGCACCGACAAGGATGGCCTGATCCCGGCGCTGCTGGCGGCTGAAATGACCGCTCGCACCGGTCGCGACCCAAGCCAGGCCTACCGCGTCCTGACCGATGAGCTGGGTGAGCCGTTCTCGGTGCGCGTCGATGCCAAGGCCAGCCCGCAGCAGAAGGCGTTGTTGAGCAAACTGTCGCCGGATCAGGTGGCGTCCACCGAACTGGCCGGGGAAACGATCCAGTGCATCCTCAGCCATGCGCCGGGCAATGACCAGGCGATTGGCGGCCTTAAGGTGATGACCGAAAACGGTTGGTTTGCGGCGCGTCCTTCCGGGACTGAGGACATCTACAAGATCTACGCCGAGAGTTTCATTGGCGATGAGCACCTCAAGCAATTGGTGGTCGAGGCGCAGACGCTGGTGGATGGTGCTATTTCCAGCAAGTGACAAAGAGTTGTGGCGAGGGAGCGCGCTCCCTCGCCACACAAGCAGTGCAGGCCTTTAAGTCGCGTCTACGAGGACAACTTCGCTGTCCTCGATAGCGGTCACCCGCAATATCCGTTCATCTTCTATCGCAACGCCGTCTCGAGCTTGGGCACGCAAACCATTGATTTCTATTGAACCCGTGGCCGGTACAAGATAGGCGCGACGTCCCGTCTCCAGCACATACTCGACGCTTTCTCCCGCCTTCAGGTTGGCCGCCACCACTCGAGCATCGGCGCGGATGCGCAGGCTCTGGTCATCGCCAGCCTTGCCACTGGCCAGGGTCACAAAGCCTTCTCGCGAGCCTTTAGGGAACGGTTTGGCACCCCACGAAGGCGCCAGCCCCGTTTCGTTAGGGATGATCCATATCTGGAAAATGCGTGTAGGCGTCGATTCCAGGTTGTACTCGCTGTGGGCGATCCCGGTGCCGGCGCTCATGACTTGCACGTCCCCGGCCTCTGTCCGGCCCTTGTTACCCAGATTGTCCTGATGGCTGATCGCGCCTTCGCGCACATAGGTGATGATTTCCATGTCCCGATGCGGGTGTAGAGGAAAGCCCGTGCCCGGGGCGATCACATCATCGTTCCAGACCCGCAGGTTGCCCCAGTGCATGCGCTTTGGGTCGTGATATTCGGAGAACGAAAAGTGAAGGTGCGTATCCAGCCAGCCAAAATTGGCTGCGCCTAAGGAAGTGAACGGTCTGAGTTCGAGCATGTTCGTGTCCCTCTTCGCAGATTCAAGTGCGAAAGCGATGGTTGATCAACCATTCTCCTAGGGCTAAACATCGATAAAAAGCGTAAAAAATGCGTCCCACCTATCGTCTATTTAGATACAAAATCGGGATACAGCTTTCACTTCATCGCCTAAACCTATGACATATAAGCTTTTTGGTGGAACCTGGTGAAAAATACAGACACCATAGACGCCATGGTTCTGAACACCGGAGTTTCCAAGCGTGTCGCAACACACTCCCGATCTACCCCCCGAACTTTTGCCACTGGCCCAGATGCCGCTGCTCAAGCGCCTGGCCGCGCGGCTTTTTGGCCATGGCCTGACGCGCCTGCGAGCCCAGCATCGCGCGTCCTGGCTGCACGGTCAGGCCGATGGCTTTCGCAGCGGTCATACCGCCGGTTTTGACTACGGCTATAAAGAAGGCAGGAGCGAAGGGCTGGAAGAGGGCCGCCAGGTCCTGTTAATCCGTGACTCGCGCAGTACGGAACACCCTGCACCGAAGGTCGATGACCTGTTGTTCGACGACTGGCGCCTACCGTTGACCGCTGAACTGAAGAAGCGCGTCAAGGCGGACGTCGCCCGCTTGCTGCCAGCACATGCACAGCCCAGCGCCGCGCAATGGAAGATGATTTTCAGCGATACGCCGTCGACCTCAGTCGTGGCCGGTGCGGGTGCGGGCAAATCCACGACCCTGGTGCTGCGCATTGTACTGTTGTCCCATTACCTGGGTTTTGAACTGGACTCGATGACCGTGGTGACGTTTACCCGGGAGTCGCGCAAGGATTTCATCCACAAATTGATCGAAGTGTTCGCGCTGTGGGGGCGAACGGTCAGCCTCAAGGAAGCCCGTGACCTGGTGCGCACGTTCCACTCGCGTATCCTGCCCATGGTGCGCAGCCTGCCCGGATTTGAGCGGCTCCAGGCTTTCGAGACCCTGAGCCATCGCGCTGAGCCGGGCGATGACGACGCCCAGAGCAACCCCTTCGACTTACGCATCAATGATGCTCAGCGCCAGCAGCTCAATGCCTGTTACCACAGCCTTTACCAGCGCGACGAGCGTTTCCGTGAGTTGATCAAACCGTTGTCCCGGCATGCCTTGCAGCTTAAGGAATTGGAGCGCGATCACCCGGATGTGCAAAAACGGGTAGCAGTGACCGAGCTGGCGGCCCAGCGCGACGAAGCGCTGTGCGATGGGATTGAAGACCTGTGGTTTCGCGCGGGTGCCTGGCCGATCAAAGGCATTGAGCCCAAGCGCCAGACATTTGAGATCAACGGGTCGAGGTTTCACTGTCACGGCTACATTGCGTCCCTGGACGCATGGGTGATGCTGGGTTTCGATCCGCGGGAAGATGCGCGGCTCAGTCGCCCAGGCGCCAAGCTGAGTATCCGAGCGGAATGGGCAGTAAAGCGCACACTGTTTCAAGCTTTCTGTCGTAAGCCAATGATATGGCTCGAAAGTTACGAAACCTCAAAACGTGTTTTGGCCTCGCTGGCCGGGGATGCCAGCGCCGGCCCCGGGTTCGACTACAAGGTCAAGGGTGAGCTAGGGGCGGCACCGTTGCTGGATTGTTTCGTCGCGGCAGCGGGTTTTATCGAGAACCTTGGCCTGGACGTTCCAGATGCGGTGGGCCGGATGTGTTTTGCCCAGGATGATCCGGATCGGTATTTCTTCGAGGCATTAAGCCGCTATTGGCGGGCATTTGAAGACCATTTGCTCGATCAGTCGCCGCCAATCATGACCTACAACCGGATGTTCGCGTTATTCAGCGAGCATTCACCGGAAAATTTCAAATTGCTTGGCGATGCACTGCTCAGGCCCTTATCGCACCTGATGATCGACGAGTTCCAGGACGTTTCGCCGCAGATCGTCTCATGGCTTCGTGCAAGCCTTCGGGAAGTGCGCAGCCGTGGTCCTGCCATGCACGTGGGGCGCGGGGCCCAACGCTCGTCCTTGCTGTGTGTCGGTGACGATTGGCAATCGATCTATGGCTGGCGTGGCAGTTCCCCGAGCTATTTCATGGGGTTCAATAAGCAATTCCCGTCGCCGGCCACTACCCGGGTGATGCTGACCGACAACTACCGCAGCCATCAGCACATCATTGATGCGGCCGAGCATATCGTCCGCGCGGCTGCGGCTATCCCTGGCAAAAAGGCCAAGGCCAGCGGCAAGCCTCGGGCGCTGAACCCGGTCAACGTGCTGGACCGAGACGACGAAGGCCTGGCGCGACGACTGGACGAGCACTACCGCCAGGGCGATTCAATCTTGATGCTGTATCGAAAAAGTAGCTATAAGCTATTGATTGAAAAACATATTCAATCAATAGTTAATGTTGATTCTAGCTTGCCTTACGCAGCGCGACGTCTCAGGCAAATGACCTACCACAGCGCCAAGGGGCTTCAGGCCGATGCCGTGTTTTTGCTGGGCGACTGCCAGCATTTGACCAGCTCACCCTATAAGAATCAGGTCTATCGAATGGCCGGGTTGGGCCAGGATGGCGATGCTGAACCCTACGACACTGCGCAAAAGGACGAGATCCTGCGCCTGGCGTACGTGGGTATCACCCGCGCCGTTCAGCATTGTTACTGGTACGTCGACGGCCAGGACAACCAGGCCGCCCATGCGCCTAAAGCGTCGGACCGTATCGGGACGGGCAAACCGTTCTTCGCCGACCATCGCCGTGCCCACGGTTGAAGCAAGCTTGTTGCAAACACCGCGTGCAAAACCATTACCCACAAAAAAGCCCACAGAAGTGGGCTTTTTTCTTCAGGAAGCAAACCGTCGCAAACCAACCGGTGGCACAAAGGCTTCCAGCTCGGCCTCCACTGCTTCAATTATTCGCTCCACGTCCGGAGCGTTCATCACGGTCGCGCAGGGGATGCCTGCAATAGCGATCATGGTCTCGCCGCTGGCACGATCAAACAATCGGGCGACCATACTGCCTGGTGCGTCCATGCTGGCTTCAAATCCCATTGGATGGAAGTGCCAGCGCATCAACTGGCAGGCGTTAGGGAAGGTAACCTTGCTGAAAGACCCTTTATTCATGAGTTGCCCACCTTCTTCAATCAAGCGCTTCCTTTTGCTCATGTCAGGAAGGAAGAGCCATCATGGCTCTACCAGTGAGAACTAAAAGTAGCACCTGATAATGAAAGTCATGTGGCTTTTTTCAGTCCGTTTTGCGATTGGTTCACTTTTTTTGATCTGCATCACGACTTAAGCAGTAATGCCCAGAACGCCACCATCCATCTCATGCAGTTTCCTGATGTTCACTCAACGCCTCTGGGACGCGGCATTTCAGGGCGATGAGCAGTGCCAGGACCATCATCGCCAAGGCGACGGCATAGGTGATGTGCAGACCATGTGCCACCGCTTCGGGGGTAGCGGTGGAGATGTCATTCGTCGCCATCCCGAAGGCGAATACCGCGCCGAGAACCGACGCACCGGTAAAAAAGCCCAGATTGCGTGACAGATTGAGCAACCCGGAGATGACACCACGCCTGTGGTTGGCAACATCGGCCATTACCGCCGTGTTGTTGGCCGTCTGGAAGAGCGCGTAGCCAAGGGTTGTTACCACGACAGCCGTGACGTAGCCGCCTATGCCAAGGGCAGGTGATACCAGCGACAGCATCAGACAGCCAAGGACCATGATCGCCAGCCCGACGAGCCGCATGGGGCGCACGCCGAAGCGGTCCGCCAAGCGACCCGCAGGTACTCCGGCAAGCGCGGCGACAGAAGGCCCCGCTGCCAACACCAGCCCTACGAGCGTCGCGGGCAGCCCGAGGGCGATGGACAGATAAAAAGGGCCGACCAGCAACGTTGCCATCATCACCATCGCCACCAGGGCGCTTGTGGCCAGGCCCGAGACCAGCAGGCGGTCTCGAAACAATGCCAAAGGGATCAGCGGCGACGCTACCCGGGTCTGGGCCAGAACGAATAGCCCACCTCCCAGGATCGCTGTCAGCAACAGGGCGATATTCGACCAGCCGAAGTCCCCGAGTTTCGAGGTCATGGCCAAGGCATAGGCGGTGAGCGTTGCCGATAACAGCAATGTGCCCATGACATCGAAGCGGGTTCTCTCGACCTTCGCCACCGGTTGCCGGGCGGGCAGTGAGCGCCAGGCCAGCAAAAACGTCAGCAGCCCAAGGGGAACGTTGATCAGGAACAACGATTGCCAGCCGAACCCGGTGATCAATGCACCCCCCAAGGACGGCCCAAGCGCGGTGCCCACCGCCGATAGCGTGGCCAGCAGCCCCATGGCGCTGCCAGTCTTTTCCTTGTTGACCGTTTCGCCGGCCAGGGCCAGGGTCAGCGTCATCATGATGGCTGCGCCCAGGCCTTGCAGCGCCCGCCCCGCGATTAACAGCCAAAGCGAGGACGCCAGGCCGCACAGGGCTGAGGCGAGGGTGAACAGCAGAACCCCGGCCAAGAGCAACTTGCGACGTCCTATCAGATCACCCAGTTTCCCGACGCTGACAATCAGCGTGGTAATCGCCAGCAAATAGGCCAGCACCACCCATTGCACCGCTTGAAAAGAGGCATCGAACGCCTGAGCCAGCGTCGGCAAGCCCACCGTGGCGACACTGGCGCCCAGGGAGGCCAGCAGCGTCGAGAGCGAAAGGCTGGCCAGGGCCCCGCGTGGTGATAAGGCCCGTTCTTCGTCTGTTGCCGTCGGCAGGCTCTGTTCTGTGTTAGCAGGTTTCATCGTATGCGCTCTGTCTGCAGCTCCCAAAGCGGAGCTATCAGAACCTTACGCCCAGGCATAACATGGCGGAAGACGCATCGTTTGCATGTTATAGCTGCATATAACGCCATCTATTCAAGCCAGGGCCCGACAATGTCTACACCTGACCTCAATCTGCTGGTCACCCTTGATGTGCTGCTCTCTGAAGGCAGCGTGGTCCGAGCCGCTCAGCGGCTGCGGCTCAGCCCTTCGGCCATGAGCCGGGCGCTGGCGCGTTTACGTGAAACCACCGGCGATCCGCTGTTGGTACGGGCGGGGCGGGGCCTGGTGCCCACACCCCGCGCGCTGGAATTGCGCGAGCAGGTCAGTCAACTGGTGCAGGACGCCCAGGCGGTATTGCGACCGGCGCAGGCCCCGGACCTGCGGCGGTTGAGCCGAGTCTTTACGCTGCGTACCCGCGAAGGGTTCGTGGAGAACTTCGCGGTCGACCTGATTGCCCGCATCAGCGAGCAGGCGCCCGGTATACGGCTGCGGTTTGTGGACAAGGCCGACAGGAACAGTACGGCATTGCGCGAAGGCACCGTGGACCTGGAAACCGCCGTCGTGGACGAAAGCACCAGCCCGGAACTGCGAACGCAGGCGTTGTTTGGCGACCGCGTCATCGGCGTGGTGCGCTCGGGACACCCGCTGAGCCAAGTAGAGGTGACCACCGCTGCGTACCTCGCAGGCGGCCACATCGGTATTTCCCTGCGCGGCCCCGATTATGGCCCCGTCGACCAGACGCTAGGACCAATGGATCTTATGCGGGAAATCGTGACCACCGTCCCGGGGTTTTCCACTGCGCTTGCGCTAGCCCGATCCAGCGACTTGATCGCCAGCGTCCCTGAACGCTACACAGCCAACCTGCGCATGGGTATGCACAGTTTTGCGCTGCCGTTTTCGATGCCTGAATTCACCATTTCCATGCTTTGGCATCCCCGAATGGATGCCGATCCTGTCCATCGTTGGTTTCGAGGCTGCCTGCGGGAAGTGTGCGGGGGCAAAAACGCAGAGGATTAGTCCAATTGATTAATAGCGTTTCGCTGGCACTTAGTTGGCGAAAGTGCGGCACCGTGCACACATCGGCACTCATCGATATTTAATATTTAAATAGAGTTTTGTCCGACAATCTTTAAGGCTACTAATTAAATGCCTGTATTAACGGGGCGACACCCGTTGTTCATGGACGCTAACAAATTAACCGTCTAGTTGGTCCGAAAAAAACGCTAGACGTTTGATTTCGAATTGTGTCAGCGTTGTTACGTCCTCAGTGGGCGAGTGATAGGACGATCTCGCCAGAGATTGTCTGTCTGACAAAAACTGTTCCATTGCAAACAAGGAAGTGTGTTTATGTCGAAAGTCAAAACCAACGCTATTGATTCATCCGAGCAACTCCTTTGGGCGCCGCAACCCTGGGCGGCTTCCAGCAATGCATTCAATCAGATCAATAGTTTCAGCCACCAATATGATCGCGGCGGTGATCTGACCGTCAACGGCAAACCGTCGTATTCCGTCGACGAGGCGGCCACCCAATTGCTGCGCGACGGCGCGGCTTATCAGGACCGGGACGGCAGCGGCAAGATCGAGCTGACCTACACTTTGCTGACTTCCGCCTCCTCAAGCACCATGAACAAACACGGGATCAGCGGTTTCAGCCAGTTCAGCGCCCAGCAGAAAGGCCAGGCGTTCCTGGCCATGCAGTCCTGGGCGGACGTAGCCAACGTCACCTTCACCGAAAAGGCCAGTGGCGGCGATGGCCACATGACCTTCGGCAACTACAGCGGTGGTCAGGATGGCGCGGCGGCGTTTGCTTACTTGCCAGGGACCGGTGCCGGTTACGACGGAACGTCGTGGTACCTGATCAACAGCAGCTACACCCAGAACAAGAATCCGGATCTGAACAACTACGGTCGCCAGACCCTCACCCATGAAATCGGCCACACCCTGGGCCTGGCGCACCCCGGCGACTACAACGCCGGCGAAGGCAGCCCGACCTACGATGACGCCACTTATGGCCAGGACACTCGCGGCTACAGCGTCATGAGCTACTGGAGTGAAAGCAACACCAGCCAGAACTTCAGCAAGGGCGGCGTCGAAGCCTATGCCTCGGGTCCGCTGATGGATGACATCGCAGCCATCCAGAAGCTCTACGGGGCTAACGCCAGTACCCGAACCGGCGACACGACCTATGGTTTCAACTCCAATACCGGTCGCGACTTCCTTAGCGCATCCTCGTCCTCGGACAAAGTCGTGTTTTCGGTTTGGGACGCGGGTGGTCGCGACACCCTGGACTTCTCCGGGTTTACCCAAAACCAGAAAATCAACCTCAATGACGCCTCGTTCTCCGATATTGGCGGCATGGTAGGCAACGTGTCCATCGCCAAGGGCGCGATCGTCGAAAACGCCACCGGCGGGTCGGGCAGCGATCTTTTGATCGGTAACTCGGTGGTCAACGAGCTCAAGGGGGGTGCGGGCAACGATATCCTCTGGGGTGCCGGCGGTGCAGACAAACTGTGGGGCGGTTCGGGTTCGGATACCTTCGTGTTCGCCGCCAGTTCCGACTCGCGGCCTGGGACGACGGATCAGATCCTCGACTTCGTCAGTGGCCTGGACAAGATCGACCTGACCGGGATCACCCAGGGCGCAGGGCTGCACTTTGTGAACGCGTTCACCGGTGCGTCGGGCGATGCGGTGCTGTCGACATCGGGCGGTAACAGCTTGCTGTCGGTGGACTTCTCCGGGCACGGCGTGGCTGATTTCCTGGTCAGCACCGTGGGCCAGGCAGCGGTTTCGGACATCGTGGCCTGATAGCTCGATCCCGGTAGGAGCTGCCGAGCGAAGCGAGGCTGCGATCTTTGCCCCAGACAATTGAGTCTCAAGCAAAAGATCAAAAAAACGCAGCCTGCGGCAGCGCCTACGGGACCCTCGGTCAGGATTAGATAAATGAGTAGCGCTTTTATGCCCCGTAGCGCCCAGGCAACCGCCTGGCTACTCGCTACGCTGATGATGTTTTCCGGAGAAGTCGCCATGGCGCGCAGCCTGTTGTTAGCAGAACCCTCACAGTTGGCCGGTCAGTGGCAGGCCGTGCTATCGGATCCGAAGGAAAATACGCAAGCCCAGGCATTGCAAGAAAAGCCGTCCAACACTTGCCTTGTCGAGCTCAGGGCGGACCAGACCTTGGGTGGGCAAACCGATTGCCTGGGCCACTGGCTGGGGGATGAGCCGGTCCATTGGTTTACCGAACCCGATGGTCTTTCCCTGATCGGCAAACAGAACTCCAGAGTTCACCTGGGGCTGCGCCACGAACATCATTATCAGGTCACGTTGAAATCCGGTTTGATACTTAGGCTTGAACGAAGCAAACCGCAAAGCAATCGTTAACAAATTGTTACATTTGCATAAGGGTAAGGCGCGTATGTTTGCTCAGGCGTGCACATCGGCATTGTCCGATTTAATTATTAAAGATTGGTAGTGCATAACAGCCGGGCACCCGGCGAAGCCAACAGCAGGAAAATTCATGACAAAAGTTAGGGGCACTGTCGCGGTGCCGTTATTTAAAGCGCTGGGCGACTATAAAAACATTTTGCTCAGTGTCGGTTGTTTTACTGCGCTGATTAACGTCCTGATGCTTGCGCCTTCGATATACATGCTCCAAGTGTATGACCGCGGGTTGTCCTCACAGAATGAAACCACCCTGGTGATGTTGTCGTTGATGGTGGTGGGGTTCTTTGTATTCATCGGACTGCTGGAAATGGTGCGCAGCGTCATCGTCATCCGCATCGGCAGCCAGTTGGAGCGACGCTTCAACCTCCAGGTGTACAGGGCCGCGTTCGAGCGTAATTTGCGCCAGGGCGAGGGCAACGCTGGACAGTCCCTGGGTGACCTCACCCATATCCGCCAATTTGTCACCGGGCCGGCGTTATTCGCGTTCTTCGACGCACCGTGGTTCCCGGTCTATCTGCTGGTGATCTATCTGTTCAATGTCTGGCTCGGTGTGTTCGCCACCGTCGGCACGCTGCTGCTCATCGGCCTGGCCTGCCTGAACGAGGTCATGACCAAGAAACCGTTGGGCCAGGCGAGCGCTTACTCGCAACAGTCCAGCCAACTGGCCACCAGCCATTTGCACAACGCCGAAACCATCCAGGCCATGGGTATGCTCGGTGCGCTGCGCAGCCGCTGGTTTGCCGTGCACTCGCGGTTTCTTGGCCTGCAGAACCGGGCCAGTGACACCGGCGCGGTGATCAGTTCCCTGAGTAAGACCCTGCGCCTGTGCCTGCAATCGCTGGTGCTGGGGTTGGGGGCACTGCTGGTGATCAAGGGCGACATGACCGCCGGGATGATGATTGCCGGTTCGATCCTGATGGGCCGGGTGCTGAGCCCCATCGACCAGTTGATTGCCGTGTGGAAGCAGTGGAGCGCGGCCAAATTGGCCTATCGCCGTCTCGATGTGCTGTTGCAGGCTTATCCGCCGCAGGACGATGCAATGACATTGCCGGCGCCCAAGGGCCAGGTGAGCTTCGAACAGGTCAGCGCCGGCCCGCCTGGGCAACGCAATGCGACGCTGCATCAACTCGGTTTCAGCCTCGGTGCCGGGGAAGTGCTTGGGGTACTGGGCGCTTCGGGTTCCGGCAAATCCACCTTGGCCCGCGTGATGGTGGGGGTGTGGCCCATCCTCGCTGGCACGGTGCGGCTCGATGGCGCCGACATCCATCGCTGGAACCGCGAGCAGCTTGGCCCGCATATCGGCTATCTGCCCCAAGACATCGAGCTGTTCAGTGGCAGCATCGCCGAGAACATCGCGAGGTTTCGCGAAACCGACCCGCAAAAGATCGTCGCCGCCGCGCAACAGGCCGGCGTGCATGAGCTGATCCTGCGCATGCCCCAAGGCTACGACACGGTGCTGGGGGAGGACGGCAGTGGTTTGTCGGGCGGCCAGAAACAACGGGTTGCCCTGGCGCGGGCGATGTACGGCCGACCGAGCCTGGTGGTGCTCGACGAGCCCAACTCCAACCTCGACACGGTCGGCGAGGCGGCGCTGGCCAGCGCCATTGCGCAGATGAAGGCCCAGGGTACCAGCGTTGTGCTGGTCACCCATCGCTCCTCGGCCCTGGCCCAGGCCGACAAGCTGCTGGTGCTCAACGAAGGCCGGCTACAGGCCTTTGGCCCGAGCCAGGAGGTGCTGCGGGCGCTGTCCGGCCAATCGGACAAACCCCAGGCAGCGCCCAACGGACTGAGCATGAGTCGCCAATACCAGGCGGCCAGCAAGCCCGGCAGCGTATGAGCAAGGATCACGACATGAACCTCGAACACTCTGAAAACCTCGAGCGTCCGGAGCGTGATGCCCGTTTCTTCACCCGCATGGGGTGGGCACTGGCGATCATCGGCGCGGGCAGTTTCTTCACCTGGGCCAGTCTGGCGCCGTTGGACCAGGGCATTGCGGTGCAGAGCACGGTGGTGGTCTCAGGCAAGCGCAAGGCCGTGCAATCGATGAGCAGCGGCGTGATCAACCGGATCCTGGTGCGTGAAGGCGAGGCGGTGAAGCTGGGCCAGCCGCTATTTCGCCTGGACCAGACCCAGGCGGCGGCTGATGTGCAATCGCTGCAAGCCCAGTACCGGATGGCCTGGGCCAGCCTGGCGCGCTGGCAAAGCGAGCGGGACAACCTCGGCCAAGTGAGTTTCCCGGCTGAGTTGAGCCGCGACCCCGACCCACGCCTGGCCCTGGTGCTCGAAGGCCAGCGGCAACTGTTCAGCAGCCGTCGCGAAGCGTTCGCCCGGGAGCAGGCCGCATTGCGCGCCAGCATCGAAGGCGCCACGGCGCAACTGGCGGGCATGCGTAGGGCCCGCAGCGACTTGACCGCCCAAGCCCAATCCCTGCGCCTGCAGCTGGGCAACCTGCAACCCTTGGCGGACAACGGTTACATCCCGCGCAACCGCTTGCTGGACTATCAACGCCAACTCTCGCAAGTGCAGCAGGAACTGGCGCAGAACAGTGGCGAAAGTGGCCGGGTGGAGCAGGGGATCGTCGAGTCTCGCCTGCGGCTGCAACAACACAACGAGGAATATCAGAAGGAAGTGCGCAGCCAGTTGGCCGACGTCCAGCTCAAGAGCGAAACCCTGCAACAGCAACTGACGTCGGCCGGCTTCGAGCTGCAACACAGCGAAATCCTCGCCACCGCCGACGGCATCGCCGTCAACCTCGGCGTGCATACCGAGGGTGCCGTGGTGCGCCAGGGCGACACCTTGCTGGAAATCGTGCCCCAAGGCACGCGGCTGGAAGTGGAAGGGCACCTGCCGGTGAACCTGATCGACAAGGTTGGCACCCATTTGCCGGTGGACATCCTGTTCACCGCCTTCAACCAGAACCGCACACCGAGGGTGCCGGGTGAGGTCAGCCTGGTTTCCGCTGACCAGATGATCGATGAAAAGACCGGCACGCCGTATTACGTGCTGCGCAGCAGTGTCAGCGACGTGGCGATGGAAAAGCTCAACGGCCTGGTGATCAAGCCTGGAATGCCGGCACAGATGTTCGTGCGCACGGGTGAGCGCTCGCTCCTCAACTACCTGTTCAAACCGCTGCTCGACCGAGCCGGCTCTGCGTTGACTGAAGAATAAGGATGTCGCTGGTATGAAGCGCTTTTATTGGCTCGCCGCGCTGGCGGCTGTCTGCAACAACGTTTGGGCCATGGGGCCGTTCGAGGTTTATGAACAGGCTTTGCGCAACGACCCGGTTTATCTGGGCGCGATCAAGGAGCGCGATGCGGGTCTGGAGAACCGCGCCATTGGCCGCGCCGGATTGTTGCCGCACCTGGGTTACAGCTACAACAAGGGCCGCAACCAATCCAAGGTCACTTACCTCAATGATCGCGGCGCCAGCCAGCACGATGATCGCAACTACAGCAGCTACGGCTCCAGCCTGACCCTGCAACAACCGCTGCTGGACTACGAGGCGTATGCGGCTTATCGCAAAGGTGTGGCGCAGGCGCTGTTTGCCGATGAAAGTTTTCGTGGCAAGAGCCAGGAGTTACTGGTGCGGGTGCTGAGCTATTACACCCAGGCGTTGTTCGCCCAAGACCAGATCGACATCGCCCAGGCCAAGAAAAAAGCCTTTGAGCAACAGTTCCGGCAGAACGAGCATCTGTTCCGCCAGGGCGAAGGCACGCGCACCGATATCCTCGAGGCCGAGTCGCGTTATGAACTGGCAACTGCCGAAGAAATCGAGGCGCGCGATGAGCAGGACGCGTCGCTGCGCGAGCTTGGCGCGCTGATTGGCGTCCCGGCCCTGGATATCGGCGACCTGGCGCCCCTGAACGAAACCTTCCAGACGTTCACCCTGCAACCGGCCAGTTTCGACACCTGGCACGAACTGGCGGTGAGTAACAACCCAAACTTGGCCTCCCAACGTCAGGCCGTGGACGTGGCGCGTTTTGAAGTCGAACGCAACCGCGCCGGGCACCTGCCTAAAGTCAGCGCCTACGCGACGATGCGCCAGAACGAATCAGAAAGCGGCAACACCTATAACCAACGCTACGATACCAACACCATCGGCCTGGAAGTCAGCGTGCCGCTGTACGCCGGTGGCGGGGTCTCGGCGGCGACCCGCCAGGCCAGTCGCAACATGGAACAGGCCGAGTACGAGCTGGACGCCAAGACCCGCGAAACCCTGATCGAACTGCGCCGTCAGTTCAGCGCCTGCGCGTCGGGGGTGAACAAACTGCGGGCCTATCAGAAAGCCCTTTCCTCCGCCGAAGCGCTGGTGGTGTCGACCCGGCAAAGCATCCTTGGCGGCGAGCGGGTCAACCTCGATGCGCTCAACGCCGAACAACAGCTCTACACCACCCGCCGCGACTTGGCCCAGGCGCGCTACGACTACCTCATGGCCTGGACCAAACTGCATTACTACGCCGGCACCCTGGGGGCGCAGGACCTGGCGAAGGTGGATGAAGCGTTTATCACTCAATGATTTGACCTGGCTCCCTCGCCACAGAGGCCTCTACCACCCGGTTTAGCATTCCAACAACAAAAAGAGAGCAACAACCATGGGTATTTACGACTACAAGAACCTCGGTACCACTGAGTCCAAAGCATTGGTCAGCGATGCGATGGCAATCATGTTGTATTCCTACCACAACCTCGATAACGGCTTTGCCGCCGGGTATCAGCAGAACGGCTTCGGTGCCGGCCTTCCGGCGACCCTGGTGACGGCATTGCTGGGCGGCACCGATTCGCAAGGGGTGATCCCCGGCGTGCCATGGAACCCTGATTCGGAGAAGCTCGCCCTGGAAGCGGTGCAAGAGGCCGGCTGGACGCCTATCAGTGCGTCGCAACTGGGTTACACCGGCAAGGTGGATGCCCGGGGGACCTTCTTTGGCGAGAAGGCCGGCTACACCACCGCGCAGGTGGAGATCCTCGGCAAGTACGACGCCGACGGGCAACTGACGGAAATCGGGATTTCATTTCGTGGCACCAGCGGCCCGCGGGAGAACCTGATCATTGATTCCATTGGCGACGCGATCAGCGATTTGCTGGCCGCTTTTGGGCCAAAGGATTATGCGAAGAACTACGTCGGCGAAGCCTTTGGCAACTTGCTCGGGGACGTCGCGACGTTTGCCCAGGCCCACGGTTTGACGGGCCAGGACGTGCTGGTCAGCGGCCACAGCCTGGGCGGGCTGGCGGTCAACAGCCTGGCGGACTTGAGCTCCAGCAAGTGGTCTGGATTCTATGACAGCGCCAATTACATCGCCTATGCATCGCCAACCCAGAGCAGCACCGACAAGGTGTTGAACATCGGCTATGAAAACGATCCGGTGTTCCGGGTGCTGGACGGTTCGACGTTCAATGCGTCATCTCTGGGTGTGCACGATGCACCGCAGGAATCGGCCACCAACAACATTGTCAGCTTCAATGACCATTACGCCTCGGCAACCTGGAACGTGCTGCCGTTTTCCATTCTCAACATTCCCACCTGGGTTTCCCATCTGCCCTTTGGTTACGGCGATGGCATGGGACGGATCATGGACTCGGCGTTCTACGACCTCACCGAAAAGGACTCCACCATCATCGTCGCCAACCTGTCGGACCCGGCGCGCAGCAAGACGTGGGTGCAGGACCTCAATCGCAACGCCGAAACCCATACGGGCAGCACCTTCATCATCGGCAGCGACAAAGATGACCTGATCCAGGGCGGTCAGGGCAGCGATTACCTGGAAGGTCGCGCCGGCAACGATACCTTCCGCGACAGCGGCGGCTACAACGTGATATTGGGCGGGCAGGGCAGCAACAGCCTGCAATTGCAGAAGTCCGTGAAAGACTTCAGCTTCGCCCATGACGGAGCCGGGACGCTGTACGTGCGCGATGCCCAGGGCGCGATCAGTATCACCCACGACATCGGCACCCTTGTCAGTAAGGAGCCGGGATTGTTCTGGGGGCTGTTAAAGAACGAAGTGAGCCACAGCGTCACCGCCGGCGGTCTGGTCTCAGGGAGCAACCTGACGGCGTATGCATCATCGGTCAAAGGCAGCGCGGCTGACGACACGTTGACGGCGCGGGCCACGGGCGACTGGCTCTTCGGCCAGGGCGGCAACGATGTGCTGGTGGGCGGCGTGGGTAACGACACCTTTGTCGGCGGTTCTGGCAATGACGTGATGCGGTCCGGCGGCGGCAACGACACCTTTCTGTTCAACGGCTCGTTCGGCCAGGACCGGATCAGCGGTTATGATGCGGGCGACAAACTGGTATTCCTCGGCGTGGAAGGCGCCGGGGCGGATTACGACTACAGCCAGCACATGACCCAGGTGGGCAGCGACACGCTGCTCAAGGTGGGTGACAGTTCCGTCACCCTGGTTGGCGTTGGGCTTGCTCAGGTGGGAGGCGAGGGCATCGTGTTCGCCTGATTGAGGATTGTTTTGAGTCACGGTGGTGAAGGCGCTTGCGCCCTCACCACTTTGAAAGGAGAAGTTCGGAGACGATCAATCTTCCTTGCGTATGGTCGCCACGTCATCAGCGCGGACCCGGACTTTCCTGCCGGAAATGTCTTCGAACTCGTAGAAGCCGTCGGCGGTGCGGGTATTGGGGGTGTCCTTGGTCAAATACTGGGTACCGTTCTGCAAGGTCACTACGGTTGGCGACGCGCAGCCGGCCAAAGCCAGGAATGCCGCAGCGGCCAGGGACAGGCTCAGAAACCTGATGTTCATAACCATAACCTCTCAATCAAAAGAACGCGGCCCAGCTGATTCGACCGCGCCATCACCTAGTTAACCGCCATTGGTCTCGCTTGCCGTAGGAAAGTTCATCGCTGACTGCAGGATTTCATCTCTAAATGCAGGAGACCGCTCATCTTTTGCAGTTGCCTGGACCGTTCGTAGCTGTTATCTGTACGCATAACCAGTATTCAAGCATCCGTGGCGCTTCTTTCCGTGACAGCCAACCCTCTCGACGATCCCTTCTACTACCTGAACAACTTCCAGCAGGTGCTCGCCTGGCTGACGCAACGTTATGCCGACGTTCTCAGCCCGCAAGAGCAGCGGTTTATCGACGATTTCGCGACGCTGCCTCGTCCGTCACAGGGCTTGCTGGTGCGGATGGTCATGCGCAAGGGGTTGCGGTTCCGCCAGAGCAAGCTGCGTTACGCGGAAATCGGTGACATTGGCGCTGCCGTCGAACCGCTGCTGGCGCTGGGTTGGGTCGAGGAACAGGTACCGCTGAATTTGGCCGAGCTGTTCGAGGTGCTGCTCAAGCCGGAAATTCTCCTGTGCCTGGGCCACGCAATCGAACAACCCAAGGCGAAAAAGACCGAGTGGCTTCAGGCCTTGAATGAACGCTTCAGCCAACCAGAGCCGTTTCGCACCTGGTGCCCGCAGCTTGAGGACCGACTGTTCAGCCTGACGATCATGAGCCTCTGCGATCGATTGCGGCTTATGTTTTTCGGCAACCTCTATCAAGATTGGTCGGAGTTCGTGCTGGCGGACCTGGGCATCTTTACTTATGAAACCGTTGAGTTCAGCGCCGAGTCCCGCGGCGTGCGCAGCCGCCAGGACGTCGATGCCTGCCTGTTCCTGTATGAATGCCAGCAGCGTTTCGAAGCCGGCGAACCGCTTGAAGAGATCGTCGCCCAAGTCAA
Source organism: Pseudomonas sp. LBUM1664 (assembly GCF_059695895.1). Lineage (NCBI taxonomy): Bacteria > Pseudomonadati > Pseudomonadota > Gammaproteobacteria > Pseudomonadales > Pseudomonadaceae > Pseudomonas > Pseudomonas sp. LBUM1664. The sequence continues at coordinate 3,127,194 of NZ_CP166791.1, forward strand.
TGCAATGGCCCTGGACAATCCATGGCTGGAGCGGCGTCGGGGCAAGTTGCTGTTTCAGATCGGCCAGCACGGCGAGCGCATCGCTGATTTCGCCCTGGCCCTGCGCATCTATCGCGATTGCACCTACCCCGGCGCGCGGCTACGCATGATTCGCGTGTTGGAGCGCATCGGTGAATACGCCTTGGCCCTTGAATGGGGCGAAGCGGCTGCGCAGTCGCCCCAAAGTGCCGCCGAAACCCAGGCGTTGCTCAGGATCGAGCCCCGACTGCGGCGCAAGCTGGGCGGGCCGCCGATACCACGAGCCCTGGCCCGAGAAGTGGAGCGGCTGGACCTGCACCTGGCGCGTGTCGATCCGGCCTTGTCGGTGGAATATCACGTCCAGGCGCATCTGCACGACGAAGCCGCGCCAGTGCATTACGTCGAGAACAGCCTGATCAATTCGCTGTTCGGCCTGCTGTGCTGGCCGGCGATTTTCGCGCCATTGCCGGGGGCATTTTTCCACCCGTTCCAGCGCGGACCGGTAGACCTGCTCAACGAAGACTTCCACGCCCGTCGCGCCGAGCTGTTCGCGGCCTGCTTCGCGGAGCTGGACGATGGGCGTTATCGGGACACCATTGGCCGTCGCTACGCAGAAAAGTGGGGCGTGCAGTCGCCGTTCGTGTTCTGGGGCGCGTTGTCCGAAGAACTGTTGAACCAGGCCCTCGATTGCCTGCCGGCCGAACACCTCAAACATTGGTTCAGCCGCCTGCTGCTGGACATCAAGGCCAACCGCGCCGGCATGCCGGACCTGATCCAGTTTTGGCCACAACACAAGACCTACCGCATGATTGAAGTCAAAGGCCCTGGCGATCGCCTGCAAGACAATCAATTACGTTGGCTGGAATTCTGCCAGGAGCACCAGATGCCGGTCGCCGTCTGCTACGTGCAATGGGCGGAGCAGAGCGCATGACCCAGGCGCCGGGCTACAGCATTGCCGTGCGAGCGTTGTGTGAGTTCACCGCCAAGGTGGGCGACCTGGACCTGCGCTTCACACCGTCGCCCACGGCCCTGGAAGGCATTGCCGGCCACCGCACTGTGGCGTCTCGGCGCAGCGAGGGGTATCAGGCTGAGGTGAGCCTGGAGGGCCACTACCTAACGCTGAAGGTCAAAGGCCGCGCCGACGGCTACGACCCGGCCCGTAACTGCCTGGAAGAGGTGAAGACCTACCGGGGCGACCTGGCCAAGCAACCGGCCAATCATCGTCAGTTGCATTGGGCCCAGGCGAAAATCTACGGCTGGCTGATGTGCCAAAAATTACAGTTGCCGGGCATCAACGTCGCATTGGTGTATTTCGACATCGTCAGCGAGAAGGAAACCTGCCTGACGCAAAGCTTCGAGGCGCCGCCGCTTCAGGCCTTCTTCGAAGAACAGTGCGCGTTGTTCCTGGCCTGGTCCGAGCAGGAAATGGCCCATCGACAGGCGCGCAATCTCGGCGCACAGACGTTGGCATTTCCGCACGCCGGCTTCAGGCCAGGGCAACGGCACCTGGCCGAGTCGGTGTTCAAGGCGGTCAGCACCGGCCGTTGCCTGATGGCCCAGGCCCCTACTGGAATTGGCAAGACCGTCGGCACATTGTTCCCGATGCTCAAGGCCCTGGCGCCGCAGCAACTGGACAAGGTTTACTTTCTCACGGCGAAAACCCCGGGGCGCAAGTTGGCACTGGATGCGGCCCGGGTGATCACCCGCAGCGCGCCGTCGATGCCATTGCGGGTGCTGGAAATGATTGCCCGCGACAAGGCCTGCGAGCATCCGGACAAAGCCTGCCATGGCGAATCCTGTCCGCTGGCCCGCGGGTTCTACGATCGCCTGCCGAGCGCCCGGGCGGCTGCCAGCCAGGTCACGCTGCTGGATCAGGCCGCTTTGCGCGATATTGCGCTGGCCCATGAGGTCTGTCCGTATTACCTCAGCCAGGAAATGGCCCGCTGGGCCGACGTGGTGGTCGCCGACTACAACTATTATTTCGACTTCAGCGCCTTGCTGTTCGGCCTGGCCCAGGCCAATGGCTGGACAGTCGCGACCCTGGTGGACGAAGCCCACAATCTGGTGGAGCGGGGGCGGCAGATGTACAGCGCGACCCTCGATCAGTCGACCCTGGCAGCGGTGCAAAAAGTTGCTCCCCAAGCCTTGAAGAAATCCTTGCAGCGGGTCAATCGCCAGTGGAACGCCTTGCAGGCGCCGCAGGTCGCGGCCTATCAGGCTTATGAAAAGCCACCGGAAAAACTGCTCCAGGCATTGGCAACCTGTACCACGGCCATCGGTGATTACCTCAATGACCATCCCCAAGGGCTGGACAGCGGATTGCAGGGTTTTTACTTCGACGCCCTGCAGTTTGGCCGGGTGGCGGAGTCGTTCGACGAGCATTTCCTGTTCGACATCCATAAGCGCGAACTCGGCCGCCAGCGCAGTGCGTCTACGCTGTGCCTGCGCAACGTGGTACCGGCCGGTTTCCTGCGGCCAAGACTGACGGCGGCCCGCAGCACTGTGCTGTTTTCCGCCACCTTGAGCCCCCGGCATTATTACGCCGACCTGTTGGGTACTCCGGCAGACACTGTGTGGGTCGACGTCGAGTCGCCGTTTAAGGCCGAACAACTGGATGTACAAGTCGTCAGCCGGATCTCCACCCGTTTTGCCCATCGCCAGGCGTCCCTGGAGCCCATTGTCGCGTTGATGGCCCGTCAGTTCAGCGAGCGCCCGGGCAACTACCTGGCGTTTTTCAGCAGTTTCGATTATTTGCAACAAGTGGCCGGGTTGTTTGCCGAGCGGCACCCGGAGATTGTCACCTGGGCGCAGTCGCGCGGCATGGGCGAAGCGCCCCGGCAGGCTTTTCTCGATCGGTTCATGGAACACAGCCAGGGCATCGGTTTTGCGGTGCTGGGCGGCGCGTTCGGGGAGGGCATCGACTTGCCGGGCGCACGCCTGATCGGAGCGTTCATCGCCACCCTGGGGCTGGCGCAGTTCAACCCGGTCAATGAGCAGATCAAGCAGCGCATGGCCGTGATTTTTGGTGACGGTTACGATTACACCTACCTGTATCCAGGCCTGCAAAAAGTGGTACAGGCCGCCGGCCGCGTCATCCGCACCCAGCAGGATCGCGGGGTGGTGATGTTGATTGACGATCGGTTCGGCGAACCCAGGGTGCAGCACTTGTTGCCGCGTTGGTGGTCAGTTAGTCATGAAGGACAAAAAACCTGTGGGGTTTCTGGCAGTTAACTCGCTAATCCTCTGCGGTTTAATAGTTTTTCCTGACACATGACTTGCTCCATACTTTGCAAAAAAAATCCACACGGATGCCCCGGCCAAATGCTTGAGAATGACCAAAAGACCACCCTTGCGAACGATGAGCAGCGATTCCGGCTGCTCATCGACGCCGTGGTCGACTACGCCATCTACATGACCGACCCCTCGGGCATCATCACCAGCTGGAACTCCGGCGCCCGGCGTTTCAAGGGCTACGAAGAGTCCGAGATCCTGGGCCAGCACTTCTCTCGCTTCTACACCGATCAAGACCGTGCCGACGGCCTGCCACAACGGGCGCTGGACACCGCCGTGCGTGAGGGCCGTTTCGAAGGCGAGGGTTGGCGAGTGCGCAAGGACGGGACGCTGTTCTGGTCCCATGTGGTCATTGACCCGATCATCGACCACCAGACCGGCGAGTTGCTCGGGTTCGCCAAGATCACCCGCGACCTGACTGATCGCAAGATGGCCGAAGAAACCCTCAAGCAAAGCGAGCAGCAATTTCGCCTGTTGGTGCAAAGCGTCACTGATTACGCCATCTACATGCTCGACCCTGACGGTCAGGTGACCAACTGGAACCAGGGCGCGCAGCGGATCAAGGGCTATCTTCCAGCGCAAGCCATCGGCCGGCATTTTTCGATGTTCTATACCCCCGAAGACCGCGATGCCGGTGAGCCGCAACGTGCGCTGAGCATCGCCGCCAGCGTGGGGCGTTTCGAAAAAAAGGGCTGGCGCATGCGCAAGGATGGCACGCGGTTCATGGCCCACGTGGTCATTGACGCGATCCGCAGCGACACCGGGGCACTGTTGGGGTTTGCCAAGATCACTCGCGACATCACGGATGCAACTCAGACGCAGCAGGCCCTTGAACAGGCCCGTGAAGCGCTGTTCCAGTCCCAGAAGCTGCAAGCCATCGGTCAGCTCACCGGCGGCATCGCCCATGACTTCAATAACCTGCTGACGGTGATCCTCGGCAACCTGGAAATCGTGCGCAAGCGCATGCCCGGCGATCCGAAACTCACCCAGTTGCTGGACAACGCAACCCAGGGTGCGCTTCGCGGTGTTTCGCTGACCCAGCGCATGCTGGCGTTTGCCCGCAGGCAGAAACTGACGTCCGAATCGGTCGAGCTGTTGGCGCTGGTGCAGGGCATCAGCGGCTTGCTGCAAAGCTCCATGGGGCCTTCGATACACATCCAGACCAACTTCGCCAAGACGTTGTCGCCGGTGTTGGCCGACGTCAACCAACTGGAACTGGCGATCCTCAACCTGGCGACCAATGCCCGGGACGCCATGCCTCTCGGCGGCCGCATCGTGATTGCCGCCGATGAGCGACAAGAGAACGAGGCCGGGTTGGATAAACCGCTGGCGTCCGGGCGATACATTTGCCTGTCGATCACCGACGAAGGCGAGGGCATGGATGAGCAGACGCTGGCCTCGGCCGTGGACCCTTTTTTCACCACCAAGGGCGTCGGCAAGGGCACTGGCCTGGGGTTGTCCATGGTGCATGGCCTGGCCGAGCAATTGGGTGGCCGCCTGATGCTCAGGAGCCAGCAAGGCGTAGGTACCACCGCCGAGTTGTGGTTGCCGGTGGCCGATAATTCGGCACCGGGCAAAGCGCAGCCCCCCGACACGGCGCCGCTACCGGTCCACGAATTGCTGGTGCTGGTGGTTGACGATGACAGCCTGGTGCTGACCAGCACCCGTCTGCTGATCGAAGACCTTGGGCACCGCGTCCTGTGTGCGCCGTCGGGGCCTCAGGCGCTGGAGGTGTATGAGCGCAATCAGGACATCGACCTGGTGATCACCGACATGGCCATGCCGCAGATGGACGGTGCGCAACTGGCGAAATTGTTGCGCGATCGTCAGCCGAGCCTGCCCATCATCCTCGCCACCGGTTACGCCGAGCGCCTGGAAGGCTTCGCCACGCAACTGCCCCGGCTGACCAAGCCGTTCAAGCAGATTGATTTGGTGCAGATCATTGGGCAGACGATGAAGTAACAGGAGGCATGTTCTTCTGTGGCGGGGGATAAATTCCCGCTGGGCTGTGGGAGTACAGCTTGCTCGCGATTGGGCGGCACATCCGGCATGACAGTGACTGACACCCCGATCTCGCGAGCAAGCCCGCTCCCACATTGGATCTGGGGTGTACCTAATATTTGAGTTTCATCGATCTGATTTTGGCCTCTGGTCCATTGGCTTGAACTTGCTCTGAGCCAGGCTCTTCTAAAGAGTCCGAAATCATCAGCGAGCGATAGCCTGCGCAATGCCCAGAATACTGACCGGCCCGACCCCGGAAGAAGAACTGACTGAACACAATGCCAAGCTGTTCGGCTCCCCCAAGGAACGGCTGGATTTTTATCGCCGCGAGATCCAGTACGAAACCAGCATCCTGGCCAATCGAACCGATGCCTACCTGGCCGCGCAATCCTTCCTGGTCATCGCCTTTGCCTCGTGCATGGCCAACCTCAACCCCGAGTGGGGCAAAATGTTCACCTTGATCGTGCCACCATTCCTGGCGCTGCTGGGCTTTTTGAGTTCGCTCAATGCCTGGCCGGGCATTCGTGCGGCCTACGACATCATCGATCATTGGCATTTCAAACAGAGCGAATTACTGCGCGCCGAACCGCTGATGGGGCTGGCCTACGACGATTCGCCGCTGTTCAGCGAGAGGGAATCGACCCACAAGGGCTACCGCAAGTCGTTGCTGTTTTCGGTGCGCACACCGTGGATCTTTGCCGCATTCTGGGTGCTGTTGGGAGTGTATTCAGTCTTTATCCAAGTGACCGATCCCGGAGGTTGAAGCGCGCGCCTGACTTTCAGGCAGACACAGATTCTCCTCAATTCGACTTTTTGTGGCGCTCATACCAAGCCAATGTGGGCTGTGTACTCAGGCCGTGAACCAGAATACTCAGGGCCACCACCGACAGGGTGAGGTTGATACACAGCTGTGCCACCTGCGGTTGCAGATCATGGTTCAAGGCATAGAACAGATAAAAAAGACTGCCGATGCCACGAATGCCGAACCAGCCGATCAGCAACCGTTGTGGTCCGTCCAGCAATCGCCCCCAGGGCATCGCCAGCACACTCAACGGGCGGATGACGGCAAACAGCAGCGCACCGATGGCCAAGGCCCGCCAATCCCAATGGTTGGCCAGCACCACTCCCAGCAGCGTCACCAGGAACACTTCCATGGAGCGCTCCACCAGGCTGCCGAACGCCAGCATATCCCCCATCATCACGCCGGCGGCCACTTGGCCTTCATCCAAAGACTCTGTGTTGCCCTGCAGCGCTTGCCGGGGCGAGACGGTCTCGTGGCCCACCACCGGTTGCACCAGGTGTTCGGCCGGCAACGAGTCCTCGTCGGAGGATTCGACCTCGGCCTGCCGCAGCCCCAGGCCCGCGGCGAACACCGAAAGAAAGCCATAGGCCTGGACCGATTCCGCCGCGACGTAAGCCAGGGCAATCAGCGCCAGGGCCAGGTAGTCGTTGGGTGACAGGGTGCTGTCGGCGTTTCTGATGCGCATCGACAAGGTCAGCTTGCCAATGCCGCGTCCCATCCAATAGCCGATCAGCAAACCTGCCGGCACGGCCCACAACACGCTGCGCAGGACCCACTCACCGAGAAAGCCGCTGCCATCTTCGCGCAGCATCAACAGGCCCAGGATCACAAAGGGAAAGGCCGAACCATCGTTCAACCCGGCTTCGCCAGACAGGCCGAAACGTACTCGGTCGTCGTCCCGCGCATCGTTGACCTGCACCAGCGCCGCCAGCACCGGGTCGGTGGGGGCGAGCATCGCACCGATCAACATCGAAACGCCCCAACTGAGGCCGAACAAATAATGCAGTGCCAGGCACAGGCCGGCGATGGACAGAATCATCACCGGCCCGGCCAAGCCATAGGCCACGCGCCAAGTCCGGTTCTTCAAGGGCAAGCGTAACTTGAGGCCGCTGACGAACAGCGAAAACACCACGGCGATTTCGGTGAGGTGCTCCATCCATACCGAGGAATCGTCTACGTCCAACTTAAGCAGCCCAAACCCCGCCGGCCCGATGGCGACGCCCAGCACCAGGCACATCGCCGAGGTGGTCACTGGCATCCAGCGCAGGTAGGAGGACGTCAGGGCCAGGGTCAACAACACGGCACCGAGCACCGCTACCCACACTGTGAAAATCATTGTTGCTCCTTTGATCCCGCCCACATTGAAGGGGGCAAGGCGATTTGTAGTATTTGAGGCCTGGAGCGAAGCGAGGGTTCCCGCCGATTCGGGACGGTTCCGTTTATCCGGCGGCCGTTCAATTCAACGGAATTTTTCGTCGTTCTCAGCGCTCTTCAAAATATAGAGACGTTCTGATTCAGCGTCCTGCCGAGAACCCAAGAGGCCCTTATGACTGCGCTGACACCCCTTCAATCCCAGCCTGCCACTGCGCAACCTGTCACCCACACCGGGCATGTGCGTCAATGCTATGAGCGGTTGCTCCAGGCCCCCGACGATGCGGATAAACAAGGCATCGCCCAAGCCTTCATCCAGCAATGCGTTGAACAGGCCGAGGCATTGCCCCAGGAAATGCCCGACGACCCCATGGCCCTGCAAGCTTGGGTCGAGCAACACAGCGCCGGCGTGGCGCGGCAATATGCCGATTATCTGGAACGGCGCAAAAGTGGCGGCCCACGGGAGTTCTTCAGCAGCAAGGCCCACGCCTTGTATTTCCTGCAAGCCGTGGCGCCGACCAAACTGGTGGATGGCGCCTGGCTGTATGGCGTGCTCAAGCGCTGGCACGACCACCGCTTCGAGGGGCTGCTGTGCACTTACCTGGAAGAGTTGGGGGACGGTAACCCGTCGCAAAACCATGTGGTGATCTATCGCAAGCTACTCGCCGAACATGGCTTGCCGGATGCGCCGGACATCGACGACGAACGCTACCTGCAAGGCGCAGTGCAACTGGCCCTGGGGTACGCCGGCGATGAATACCTGCCCGAGGTGATCGGCTACAACCTGGGCTACGAACAGTTGCCGTTGCACCTGTTGATCAGCGCGTACGAACTGAGCGAGCTGGACATCGATCCGTATTACTTCACCCTCCATGTGACCATCGACAACGCCAGCACCGGCCATGCCCACAAGGCCGTGCAATCGCTGATGCAACTGATGCCGATGGAAGCGGGCCGCGAGTCCTTTTGGCACCGGGTCACCCTGGGCTATCGCCTCAACGACCTGGGGCAGGGCAGCCGGGCGATCATCGAGTCGTTCGACCTGTACCGCGAAGTGCTGGACATGCTCGAGCGCAAACGTCCGTTCGGCCAGCACATGCATTCCGATTACTGCAAGTTCGAAGGCAAGACGGTCAACCAGTGGCTCTCGGCGCCGGGACAACTGGAAGGCTTTATCGACGCCATGGAAAACAAAGGCTGGATCAAACGCCATCAGGACCCGCAGAACAGTCGGTTCTGGACGCTGATCGAAGGGGCCGGGGCGGCCATGTTCGGGGTGTTCAGCCCTTATGAAAAACAGCTGCTGCACGACTGGATCGCTGGTGACTGGCTGAAGGAGAGTACCCGCAACAGCCCACGCCGCAGCCATGGCGCGGCGGGCGAGCCGAAGACGCCAGTTGAAGACCCCGATGTGCAGAACCTTCAGCAGACGTTGCGAGGCCAGTCGCCCGATGAGCAGATGCAGACCCTGATGCCCTGGCTCTCGGCTCGCTGCCACAGTCATCCGGCCGGGTTGCTGGCAACGCGTCGCTTCATCGAATTCAAATCCGTACTGCGCTAGGAGCCTTGCATGAATCAGGAAGAATGCCTGTGCGAACCCGACCTGGCGCTATTGCAACTGGGCCGACGTCTGCAAGCGGATGGCTATTGTTTCATTACCCCGACGCCCCTGACTCACGAACGGGTCAACCAACGTCCCGGCAACGAACAGTCCAAGACGCTGCGGGACGTGTTCGGCTGGTCGCGGCCGTTCGCCCAAGGGCTCATCAGCGCCGATGAGCAACGGCAATTGCAGGAAGCCGAAGTGCTGGAGGAACACGACGGCCTTCTGCGCAGTCGAGTGCGCTGGTCGAGCCTGGACGGCTTGCTGTTCGCTCATTCGCAATTTCCTACCCAGGCCAGCGACGCGGTGTTTTTCGGACCGGACAGCTATCGTTTCGCCCAACTGATCCATACCCATCTGCAACAGAACTTCACGGCGGTGCACCGGGCCGTGGACATCGGTTGCGGCGCCGGGGTCGGGGCGATTGTGATTGCCCGTGCCCGGCGCGAGGCGCAGGTGCTGGCCCTGGACATCAACCCGTTGGCCCTGCGTCTGACGGCGGTCAATACCGCACTCAGCGAAGTGGCCAACATCGAGATCGCCCGCAGTGACGTGCTCCAGAATGTGGAAGGCAACTTCGACCTGATCGTTGCCAACCCGCCGTACATGGCCGACCCGTCCGAGCGCGCGTATCGCCACGGCGGCGGGACGCTGGGCGCCGGGCTGTCGCTGCGCATCGTCGAGCAGTCCTTGCCCCGGCTCACACTCGGCGGCTCACTGGTGCTCTACACCGGCGTGGCGATGGTCGATGGCCGTGACCCGTTTCTCGAAGCGCTGGGGCCATGGCTGGACTCAACGGATTTCGGCTGGACTTATCGAGAATTGGACCCGGACGTTTTTGGCGAGGAGTTGCTCACGCCGGGTTATCAGGACGTGGAAAGGATCGCCGCAGTGGCGTTGGTTGTAACCCGCATCGATGCGGGTATCGGAGGGAATATCGATGAACAGGCGTCTGAAGTTCGGCATTGAAGAGGAGTATTTCATCACCGACCTGCAAACCCGCTGTATGCCCGACCAGCCGCCTGCAGAAGCTGTAGCGGCGTGTCGGGCCGAGCTGGGCAAGCATTTCGCCCATGAAATGTTCCAGAGCCAAATCGAGATGGCATCGCCCATCTTCCGTGGCTTGGCCGAGGCCTGCGATTATTTGACCCAGGTGCGCACCGGCCTGACGCAGCGCCTGGCCACTTACGGCCTGGGCTTACTCAGCGCCGGCTCTCATCCGATGGCCACCCCGGGTCTGCAGCCCACCGATGAACTGCATTTTCAGCATCTGTTCGGCGACTACCAGCGGGTCGCGCGGCGCAGCGTACTGTCGGGCCTGCATGTGCATGTGGAAGTGCCGGTCGACCGCGATCGTGTGCGGGTCATGAACGAAGTCTTGCCCTGGCTGCCGATGTTCTTGGCGCTGAGCGCTTCGTCGCCATTCTGGAACGGTGCCTACAGCGGTTTCAGCAGCTACCGTCAGGTCGCCTGTGATGAATGGCCGCGCATGGGCGTGCCGGAGTTCTTTGAAGACGAGGCCGCTTTTGCCAGTTACATCAGCCTGCTAACGCGCACCGGTTCCATTCGCCAGCCCAGCGATTGCTGGTGGGTGATACGGCCTTCGTCGCGTTATCCCACGCTGGAGCTGCGCATCTGCGATGCCTGTCCTCGGATCGAAGATGTGATGTGCCTCGTCTCGCTGTTTCGGGTGATGGTCGCTCACGCGATTGCTCAGCCCCGGCCCGGCGACCATTTCAGCCCCACGTCCTACTGGATCCTCAAGGAAAACCGCTGGCGGGCCAAGCGCCACGGGATTCTGGCGCAGTTCATCGCCGAGGGACAGGCGCCGCCGATGCTCATCGGTGAGTGGCTGAATGTGGCAGAGCAAACCTTCGGTGAAACTGCCGCGCAGTTGGGCGCCCAGGACGTATTCAAGCAGGCCCGCCACATCGTCCAGGAAGGCACCAGCGCCGATCAGCAAATCGTTCTCTACGAACAAGGGCTGCTGCTGGGTGACTCCACCGAGCAGGCATTGAGCCGGGTTGTCGATCAGCTCTTATCGCAGACCGCAGGGCTGCCCGTGGCCAATCCGGCGCTGCAACAAGTGGCAGGTGGTGGATGAGCAGTAAGACGCTTGATGACTACAACCGCATGCGTGATTTCACCGCCACATCGGAACCGGCGGCGAAGCGCTCGCGCAAATCGGTAAAAACCGCCCACGCCTTGCAGTTCTGCATTCAGAAACACGATGCCTCACGGTTGCATTACGACTTGCGACTGGAGTTGGACGGCGCGCTCAAGAGCTGGGCGGTGCCGAAGGGTCCATCCCTGGACCCCAAGGCCAAGCGTCTGGCGGTGCATGTCGAAGACCACCCGCTGGATTACGCGACGTTTGAAGGCAGCATCCCCGAGGGCCATTACGGCGCCGGCGACGTCATTGTATGGGACCGGGGCGTGTGGATTCCCCAGGGCGACCCTCAAGAGGCCTACGAAAAAGGCCGGCTCAAGTTCGAGCTGCAAGGCGAAAAACTTGCAGGCCTGTGGAACCTGGTGCGCACCCACATGCCCGGCAAGCAGGAGCAGTGGTTCCTGATCAAGCACCAGGACGACGCGGCCCGCCCCGAAAGCGCATACGACGTGGTACAAGCCGCGCCGGACAGTGTGCTCAGCGACCGCACCCTTGTGCCCAAACGTCGCGGCAAGGCCGCCGCAGCCAAGGCAGTGAAGCAGCCTGAAAAAGCCGCCAAGACCGCCAAGACCACCCTCAGTGGCGCGGTGGCCGGGTCGATCCCTGAAACACTCAAACCTGAACTGGCCACATTGGTGGAAAGTGCCCCCGACGGCGAATGGCTTTATGAAATCAAGTTTGATGGCTATCGGATCATGGCCCGTATCGACAAGGGTGATGTTCGGTTGATCACCCGCAATGGCCACGACTGGACCCACAAACTGCCGAAGCAGGCCGCGGCCCTGGCTGCGCTGGGTCTGGAAACGGCCTGGCTTGATGGGGAAGTGGTGGTCGCCAACGAACGAGGTGTGCCGGACTTCCAGGCATTGCAGAACGCTTTTGAAGCTGGGAGCAGCGCCAAGATCGCCTATTACCTGTTCGACCTGCCGTACCTCAACGGCATGGACCTGCGCAAAGTGCCGGTGCAAGAACGGCGGGCTGCATTGGCGGCGGTGCTGGAAGGTCATGAAGACCCGCTGTTGCGGTTTTCCGATGCGTTTGAAGAGACTCCCGAAGCGCTGCTGACCAGCGCCTGCCAAATGCAGATGGAAGGGCTGATCGGCAAGCGTGTCGGTAGTACTTATGCGTCGCGGCGCAGCAGCGACTGGATCAAGCTCAAGTGCAAGAATCGCCAGGAATTCGTGGTGGTGGGTTTCAGTGAGCCCAAGGGCGCCCGCAGTGCCTTCGGCGCCTTGCTGCTGGGGCTGCACGACGCTGACAGTGGTGAATTGCGCTACGCCGGCAAGGTCGGCACCGGGTTCAACGAAGCCACCCTCAAAAACATTTACCAGCAGTTGTTGCCTCTGGAGACGAACAAGCCCGCCGTGGTCAACCCGCCTACGGGTTACGAAGCCAAAGGCGTGCACTGGCTTGAGCCAACCTTGCTGGCTGAAGTCGCGTTCGCCGGAATGACCCAGGAAGGTTCGGTACGCCATGCGGTATTTCATGGATTGCGTAACGACAAACCGGCCAAGGCGATCACGCAGGAGCTCGCAAAACCCGTGAAAAAAACAGCGGCTACAAAGAAAACATCAGCGAAAGACGAACCTGATGCGGCGCCAACCAAATCCAAGGCAAAAGCCGCTCAGGCGTCGGCCATGGACGGCAAAGTCCGGATCACCCACCCGGACCGGATCATCGACGCCAGCAGCGGCACCACCAAGCTGCAACTGGCCGAGTATTACGCCAGCGTTGCCGAATTTATCCTGCCGCAATTGGCTGATCGCCCGGTGGCATTGGTTCGGGCGCCGGACGGCATTGCTGGTGAACTGTTCTTTCAGAAAAATGCCGAGCACCTGGCGATTCCCGGCCTCACCAGCCTGGACAAGGCGCTGACGGGGCAGCCGGTGATGATCATCAACAACCCCGAAGCGCTGATCGGCGCGGTGCAAATGAGCACGGTGGAGCTGCATACTTGGAACGCCACGTCCGTGGACCTGGATAAGCCTGACCGCTTTGTCCTCGACCTCGACCCGGACCCGGCGCTGCCTTGGAAAAGCATGGTGGAGGCCACGCAGCTAACGTTGTCGGTGCTCGATGAATTGGGTCTCAAGGCGTTTCTCAAGACCAGCGGCGGCAAGGGCATCCACGTGGTGGTGCCGCTGACGCGCAAACTGGGCTGGGACGAGGTCAAGGATTTCAGCCATGCCATCGTCACTCATATGGCCAAGCTGCTGCCGGATCGTTTTTCAGCGGTGTCCGGGCCGAAAAACCGGGTAGGGCGGATCTTCATTGACTATCTGCGCAACGGTCTGGGCGCCACCACCATTTGCGCCTACGCCGCCCGTACTCGGGAGGGGTTGCCGGTGTCAGTGCCGATCTTTCGCGAGGAAGTGGCCGAGCTCAAAGGCGCGAACCTGTGGAACGTGCACAACGTTCATGAGCGCCTGGCAGAGGTCGGCCACGAACCCTGGGCCGGCCTCAAGAAAACCCGCCAGAGCATCACCGCCGACATGCGCCGGCGAATCGGTATGAAGCAGACTGACACGTGAACCTGTGGCGAGGGAGTTTGCTCCCGCTGAGCTGCGCAGCCGACCCTTGTATCTGCCTGGCACAAGTATTCGACCATTCTCGTTCTCCATGCTAGATGTATATGGGATGGAGGGTGGATCTTGGGGCTTCGAGCAGCGTTCGGTCGGATTGCGCGACGGAGGGATGAGTGTGGCAGCGGGTACTTCGTCGGGGAATTATCAGTTTTGACGAACGATGGACGAGCGGATTATCTCAACGGTATCGGTTCTGATAGAACAAGGAGCAGTGCATGTTCAGCCATATACAGATCGGTGCACGCGACCTGCCGAGAATGGTCGCTTTTTATGATGCTGTTCTGGGTTGCCTGGGATTGGTGCGCATGGACAGCGAAAACGACTCAGGCCCGCCGGGAGAGGGCTGGCATCAACCTGGCAAGCGTTGGCCACAGGTGTTTGTACAGCAGCCGTTCAACCGCCTGCCCGCCACCTGGGGCAACGGCATGCAAGTGAGCTTTGCCGCCGACTCGCCGCAAACCGTTCATGCCGCCTGGGAAATGGCCATGGCCATGGGCGGTCTCGACGAAGGTCCGCCGGGACCGAGACCTCAGTACTCGAAAGGGTATTTCGGGGCGTATTGCCGGGACCCGGAGGGGAACAAGTTGTGCTTTGTGTATACGCCGGATATGCATGAATAAGATGCAGGCTTAGTGTGTGGCGAGGGGGGGTAAGTCTCCTCGCCACAGAAGTCTTCTGGCGATCAGCGCCTGGCCTTGAGGCTACGTTCCATCCGCGTAATCCCTTCTTCCAGCAGCGCCCTCGGACAGCCGAAGTTCAAGCGCACGAACTGCCCGGCATCATCAGCAAAATCCACACCGGCGCTCAGCCCCACCTTCGCTTCGTTGAGGAAGAACCCCTGCGGATCGTCCAGCCCCAACCCGGAGCAATCCAGCCAGGCCAGATAAGTGCCTTGAGGCACGGTCAGGGTGATGCCCGGCAGACGGGACTTCACCGCATCGACCAGGTAGTCGCGGTTGGCTTGCAGATACGCTTTCAAGGCTTCAAGCCACGGGCCCGCTTCGCTGTAGGCCGCCCGGGTTGCTTCAAGGCCAAAAACGTTGACGCTGTCGACCATGCCGGCCCGGGCACTGTTGACCCGCTCGCGCAGCTTGGCGTTCTGGATGATGGCGAATGAAGTTTTCAACCCGGCGATATTGTACGCCTTACTGGCGGACATCAAGGTGATGGTGCGCTCGGCAATTTCGGGGCTGAGGGTGGCGGTAGGGATGTGCACGCGGCCGTCGAAACACAGCTCGGCGTGGATTTCGTCGGAGATGATCCAGGCATTTTGCTCCAGGCAAATATCTGCCACGGCCTTGAGCTCTTCGCGCGCAAACACCTTGCCCAATGGGTTGTGAGGGTTGCTCAGCAGCAGGGCACCACCGCCGTGCAACGCTTCGCGCAACGCAGCCAGGGGGGTGTGGAATTCGCCGTTGATTGCTTTGAACGGCAGTTCCACCTTGTTCAATTGCCAATGCCCCGGCGCATGACGCAGTGGAGGGTAATTGGGCACCTGCACCACGACGTTCTGCTGCGGTTCTACCAGCGCGTGCAGCGCCATGTTGAAACCGGGTTCCACACCAGGCAGGAACACAATCTGCTGAGGCTCGACGCGCCAAGCGTACTTGCTCCAGAGATCGGCCACGATGGCGGCGCGCAGGTTGTCCTGGGCCACGCTGTAGCCGAGCATCGGGTGTTCGAGGCGCTTGTGCAGCGCGTCGATGACCACTGGCGGAGCAGGGAAGTCCATATCGGCCACCCACATCGGCAACACATCGGCCGGGTAGCGGCTCCATTTGGTACTACCGGTACCGTGGCGCTCGAACACCGGATCGAAATCGAAAGTCATGGTCGTTCCATCAAGTCAGGGAATTGAGATGGCGCTCATGATAAAGCAAAGATCTCGCTCAGGACTGCGTTGCAACGGCGAACGCTGCGGTTTTTGGAAAGTTGATGGCTTATCGCTACCAATTAATGGTAATCAACTACAGTTCGATTCCGGTATGCCGATAAGGGGTGAATCCGGCATTGGTAACGGACCCTCCAGGTACCCAAAAAGGACAGCCATCCATGACATCGCCCGTGCGCTTTAATGATCACCACCGCAAAGCCGACCGTATCATGCTGGGGCTGCTCTGGCTCACATTGCTGTATTCCTTTTGCCTGGCATTTGTGCATTCGACGTTCACTCAGGCGTTGCTGGTGGGGGGGACGACTTGCCTGCTGACCACCGTGCTTTACCGCGGCCTCGGCGGCACTCGTGCCATGCGCTGCGTCATCGCCGTGGCGCTGATGGTCATGGCGGCCCTGCACATCAACCAGACCCACGGCGTGGTCGAATTCCATTTCGGGATTTTCGTGCTGCTGGCGGTGCTGACCTTCTACCGTGACTGGCTGCCGATTGTCGTGGCCGCTGCCACCATCGCCATTCACCACCTCGGTTTCCACTGGCTTCAGCATCAAGGTTATCCAGTGTTCGTGATGGACACCCACAGTGGCTGGACCATGGTCTTGCTCCATGCCTTCTACGTGGTGGTGGAAAGCGTGATCCTGATTTACCTGGCAAACCAGAGCCTGGCCGATGCCACGGACAACCAGGATGTGCTCGACAAGGTGCTGGCCGCTGCTACGAAGTTGAGCCGCGACGCCGATACTCACCGCAGCCAGGGCCTCAAAGTCTCATCGGGCGAGCGTTTTGATCATTTCCTGCAGCAGGTGACTAACCTGGTGGACGGCGTGGTGCGCGATACCCGCAACCTTTCGGACCTGGGCCAAGACCTGTCTCAGGTCGGCCAGACCCTGGAAAACGGTGCCCGGCACCAACTGGATGAAGTGGCGCAGATGAGCGGCGCGATCACCCAGCTGATCCAGGCCATGGAGAATATTGCGGGACACGTCAATCAAAACCAGCTGCGCGCCGGACAGGCCAACGAGCAGGTCAACCAAGGGCGCAGTACCGTTGACCAGACCCGCGAGGAAATCGTTGAGCTGGCAGGGCGCATCAACCTGACCAACGAAACCGTGCAGGTACTGGCCGAGCAGGCGCAACACATCGGCCAGGTGCTGGACGTGATCAATGGCATCGCCGAGCAAACCAACCTGCTGGCCCTCAACGCGGCCATCGAGGCTGCTCGGGCTGGTGAGCAGGGACGCGGGTTTGCGGTGGTGGCCGACGAAGTGCGCAGTCTGTCGCAAAAAACCTCAGCGTCCACCACGCAAATCCAGCAGATCATTGCAAAGCTGCAACAGGGCAGCCGTCAGGCCGCCATCGCCATGCAAGATAGCCGCGACGGCGTGGAACGCTGTGTGTCCGCCAGCCAACTCGCCTCGCAACTGCTGCACGCCGTGGTGGAGGACATCGCAGTGATCAACCACCTCAACGACCTGATCGCCAGCACCACCCAGGAACAGTCCAAGGCTTCAATGGGTATCAATGAGCGCCTGCAAACCGTGCAGGCCGTGGCCGAACGCAACGCCGACAACATAGGTATCCTGACCCGCAGCAGCCAGTGTCTGCCGCCATTGGCGCAGCGGCTGGCGGTGTTGGGTCAAGCGTTTCATGGGAAAGGCGGCGCGGTTTGAGTTTGCCTCTACGGCTAAAGCAAATGACGCGGCACAGTAGGCAATCAGCTATCTGAGCGCTGATCGATAATCACGACTTCCTTGGCATAAACGAAGAAAGAGCCCGAAGGGTCGAGAACGCCCTCTTGGGCAAGTCGCTGAAACAGTGAGCGTTGGTAGGCGCGAAAGGCGGGGAAATCGGCTTCACTCTCAAACCACAGGCTGCTGACACCGTGCGACACTTGGATGTCAGGACCGAAATAGGACGTTATTTTGTCGCCTTCCGGCAGATAGCGAGAGTGTGTTTGCCTGCGCACGGACTGCCCGAATAACGGCTGTTCTGCTGCTACCGAATCATGGGCCTGGTTCCAGGTCCGAAAAAAGCTTTCAAGCGGCACGTCGGGAAGCTTTTTCAGGAAGAGCATGACCTTAAGGGCCCCCGTTCCAGGGTTTTGTACCGCGACTTCGCTTTCATCCATCAACTGCGCGATCTGGTTTGACATGTCGGCGAAATTCAGTGCATCCGGGCCGGTTTTTTGTTGGGTGTGTGGGTCGCTCATGGTTCGAATCATTTGCGCGACATCCGCGAAAAATAATTCGGTCACAGAGTCCCGATGAAATGCTTGCGTGTACGTAGGATCCGTGTCGCCACCGTAGGCGGAGTCAAACACGTGATTTTGAACATAGCGACTGAGCCCCAAAGGATTCTCCCGCGCTAATTGTCCATGTTTATGTTCGATGTAGTTGAGAAACTCGGAATGGGTCATCCCAGGCTTACGACGCACCGCGGCTACAATTTTTATCATCGAAACGCTCACTTTCCAATTTGAGTGCAATCAAGCGACAGGCTGTTCTACGTGTGGCGAGGGCGTTCAAACCCTTCCATGAACAGGCAGGTTGACAACACATAACATGTACGCCTGTTTGCGCACCCATCGAGATTGGCGCTAGCAAGTATCGTACGGAACGCTGCCTGCTCGGAATGTCGATTCGGGTGTGCAGGTATCACGTTTGCCAATACATCACATCCTGACATGCGATTAGTCAGCGTCCTCGTACATCGGCAACCTCTCCAGCCAGTCGGTCGCGATTTGCAGCGCCCGACCACCACCACCGGACTTACCGGCCCTGACCTCTGAAGAGGGCCTCGGTGAGCCCGTATCATAATTTCAATGGAGTGGTATGGCATGAACATCATTGGCCTAGACGCCCTGGTTTTTGGCGTCGACGACATCCCTGCCTGTAGCGCCTGTCTGAGTGACTACGGCCTGACCGCGGTCGGAGCCGATAGCAACGGCGGGCGTTTTGAAGCCTTGGACGGTACGGCAATTATCATTCGGCGCGCGGATGATCCGGCGTTGCCACCGGCCATTGGCCCGGCTCCCTCGATTCGCGAAACCGTCTACGGCGTGGCCAGCGCGGCTGACCTCGATGCAATCGGTCATGAGCTCTCGCGCGATCGAACGGTGACCTGGGACAGCGAAGGTGCGTTGCACAGCGTTGATGACTCGGGCTTCGCCATCGCTTTTCAAGTCAGTGTCCGGCGCGACTTCAGCGCGGCGCCCGACCTCACGAACTCGCCGGGTAGCGCAGCACAGCGCCCAGTCAATCAGTTGGGCATCTTTCCCGACATGCCGGCCGTACCGCGCACCTTGTCCCACGTTGTGTATTTCGTGCCTGATGCCGCCAAGGCCGAGTCGTTCTATGCCGAGCGTCTGGGGTTCAAAACCACGGATCGTTTCGACGGTGTCGGTCCGTTCATGCGCCCGCGTGGTTCGGATGAGCACCATTGCCTGTTCATGATTCAAACCCCGCCCCATATGCAGGGCTGCGAGCACTTCACCTTTCACCTGGGCAGTGGCACCGAAGTGCTGCTGGCGGGCCGGCGTTTCGAGCAAAGCGGCTGGACCAGTTTCTGGGGGCCAGGACGCCATCTCTTTGGTTCTAACTGGTTCTGGTATTTCAACAGCCCACTGGGTTGCCACATTGAGTACGACGCCGACATGGACAGGCACGACGATGCCTGGGCGGCGCGACAGGCACCGATGTCGGCGGACACCTCACAGTTGTTCCTGTTCACCTCGCGTGAGAATTGGTCACCGGGTGGTCCTCCTCCCAAAGAAGTTGAACATGGGTGATGGGCACAGTGTTGCTGTGTCGCATCGACGCATTGGTCGAGGGTCAAGCCTATGGTTTTGACCCCCTGCAGCAGGGGCGTGACAGTGTTTTTGCGCTATGTCATCGGGGGCAAGTGCGGGTTTATCTCAACAGTTGCCCGCATCTTCAGGTGCCCTTGCAATATCGCAAGGACCGCTTCCTGAGTGCCGACGGTGAACGAATTATCTGTTATGCCCACGGAGCACAGTTTCTACCCGATACAGGTGAATGCATCTACGGACCGTGTCTTGGCCAGGCCCTGACGGCGCTTGAGTTCAGTCAGGAAGGCGGATGGCTGGTGCTGCCGGTCGAACAGTTGGCGGTGCAAAAGGTGTGATCGAGGTATCGCCTTTGGTGATAGATCGCATCCCGGGACTCGATTGGTCAAATTCCTGTTTTGACGAGAAGCTGATTTCGAGCCAGCCCATGCAGCCTTGCATGCAATGCCCCCTGGACCCACGGCTCTATCGTTGACGAAGTGAAAGCGCTGCCCCAACTGAGAGGCGCAGTGTGATGAAACTAAAAAAATAAAAACAACAGAGAGGTTTCTCCATGGCACGTATCGATGCCGCCGTTTTTCGCGGCGAACGTCCTCCCTTTGCCCTGAGTCTGGCTGCGCTGATGCTTGGCATGCTCGGTTCCAATGCCAATGCATTTGAGTTCGACTCCGGCAATCCCGATCTTCGCGTACGTTGGGACAACACACTCAAATACAGCGCTGCCTGGCGGGTGGAGGGACAGTCCGACAAGCTGACCAAAGGACAGACGTCCCTCAACCTGGACGACGGTGATCGTAACTTCGACAAAGGCCTGATTTCCAACCGGCTTGATCTGCTGTCGGAGTTCGATATCACTTACCAGAACTTCGGCGCGCGGGTCAGCGGTGCGGCCTGGTACGACGATGTCTACAACCAGAAAACCGACAACAACGACGCATCTCGCAATAACAGTCTTTCCGGCGATGAGTTTTCCAGTGACACCCGCGAGCTGCACGGCCGCAAGGCTGAGTTGCTGGATGCGTTCATCTTCGGTAAAGGGCAAATTGGCGATAGAGCCATCTCTGGTCGTATCGGCCAGTACGCCATGCAGTGGGGTGAAAGCCTGTTCTACGGGGCAAACGGTATCGCCGGTGGCATGGCGCCTATCGACGTGGTCAAGAGCCTGTCGGTACCCAATACCCAATTCAAAGAGTTGATCCGTCCGGTCAAACAAGTATCTACGCAATTTGAACTGACACCGCAAGTATCGGTTGGCGCCTACTACCAGTTTGAGTGGGAAGCCAACCGTCTTCCGGCCTCCGGCAGCTATTTCTCGACCGATGACTTTTTTGGTGCTGGCAACGAGAGGCTGTATGTAGGTTCACCTGTGATGCCCGGAGGTGAGCCGCTGGCGTTCTATCACGGCAAGGACAAGGACGCGAAGGACTCGGGGCAGGGCGGCTTGCAACTGCGCATTCGCGGCGAGACTGTGGACTGGGGACTGTATGCGATCCGGTTCCATGACAAATCACCGCAGATCAACACGCGCCCGGACTTCGCTAACGTCAATCCGCAGACGGGCAAGGCTGGTGAATACTACTGGCTCTATCCCGAGGGGATTGAAGCCGTTGGCGGCAGTTTCTCCCTCACCCAGGGCGACTACAACATCGCCGGCGAAGTATCGACCCGCTGGCACCAACCCTTGGCATCGACCAATCAGCGCTCCCTGCTAGCCGCAGAAGCGCTGAACAATGACGACGACTCGCTTTACGTCACGGGACACACGTTGCACGCCAACCTGTCCTGGCTCGCAACGTTGGGCCCCTCGGTTATTTCCCAAGAAGCCAGTTTCATGGGCGAGTTTGCCTGGAACCGGACCCTGAGCGTGACCCGCAGCCCGGACGCATTGGATCCCCATGCCGACCGCGATGCCTGGAGTATGCGCACCGTCTATGAACCGATGTACCGCCAAGCATTCCCGGGGCTGGATCTGAGTATTCCGATGGGGGCCAGCTACACCCACGGCAACTCGTCAGCGTTGGGCAGTGCCTTCGGCGTCAACAACGGTGGCGATCTCAACATCGGGATCAAGGGCAACTACCTCAATAGTTGGAATCTCGGCCTGACCTACACCCATTACTACGGGCCGGAGAATACCTTTCTCGACGCAAGCAGCAACTACACCTACGGCCAAACGATGAAAGACCGTGACTTTGTCTCTTTCTCCGTCAGCCGCACTTTTTGAGTCAGGGGCAACCGATGAATAACTATAAACGCATCGCTACTTTGTTTACTTGCCTGGCTTCTTCATTGCTGATTGCCCAAGGGGCCCTTGGAGCCGTCTCGGCTGAGGAGGCGGCCAAGCTGAAGACCTCGCTGACGCCTCTGGGTGCCGAGCGCGCCGGTAATGCCAGCGGGACGATTCCTGCCTGGGACGGGGGCTACACAAAGGCCGATCCAAACTACAAAGATGGTGGTAAACGCAGTGATCCGTTTGCCAACGAAAAACCGCTGTACACCATCACGGCGCAAAACATGGGGCAGTACAGCGATCAACTGTCCGAAGGTGTCAAAGCGATGCTCAAAAAGTATCCGGACACCTACCACCTGGATGTCTACCCGACCCACCGGACCGCTGCCGCACCGCAGATTGTGTATGACACGACCTTCAAGAATGCGACCCAAAGCAAACTGGTCGATGGCGAAGGGGGACCTGAACCCCAGAATGCCGCAGGCGGTGTTCCATTCCCGATTCCGCAGAGCGGCGCCGAAGCCATCTGGAACCACCTGACTCGCTGGCGAGCAGCGTCCTGGCACGCCAGTTTCTTTCAGTACCTGGTGACTTCCGACGGTAAGCCAGTGTTGACCAACGATTCACGGGCCGACTATCAGATGCCTTGGTATTTGCCCAAAGGCACTAACGACAACGGCGTCTTCTGGCAGACGCGGATGACTAACGATGGGCCACCGTTGCGTGCGGGGGAAGGGATCGTCGGACGTGAGAATATCAGTGCAGACAAAACGGTAACGTGGACTTACCTGCCAGGACAGCGTCGGGTTCGCCGCCTGCCCAATAGCTGCTGCGATACGCCAACGCCGGCCAGCGCCGGGGTCATGAGCTTCGATGAACTGTATGTGTTCACCGGTCGAATCGACCGGTTCAACTGGAAACTGCTGGGTAAGAAGGAGTTGTACATCCCGTATAACTCCAACAGGGTCTTTACCGCCAATGCGCCCACTGACCTGCTGGGTCAACATCACCTGAACCCTGCCTCAATCCGCTGGGAACTGCACCGCGTCTGGGTGGTGCAAGCGTCGCTCGCCGAAGGCAAGCGCCATGTGCTGCCCAAGAGCACTTACTACCTCGATGAAGACACCTGGAGTGCCGTATTGGCTGAGCGTTATGACGCTCAGAACCAACTGGTGAAAATGTTGTGGACCACCCCCGTCGTATTGCCTGATCTGCCAGGTGTGGTGACCGTCAACAACGGTTTCTACGACCTGCTGTCCGGGGCTTGGTTTGCAGGCGACATCTTCGCCGGCAAGAGCGAGCAGTACCGCATCATGCCCACATACCCGGATTCGGTGTTTACCGGTGATGCGCTGGCGGGTGAAGGCGTTCGCTGACACCAGGTGTTGCGCCCGTGCACGCGGGCGCATCCAATCGAGGAGAGGATTGATGGTCTGCCGTCTTAACTACAAGAACCTGCATGCAAGCGGGCTGCTCTGTGCGCTGCTGGCCTCGGCGCTGACGCTGAACGTGCGGGCCGCCGAGCAGCCTGATGTGCTGGGGCAACCCAGCGTTATGACAAGACAGGCCGCGCGTGCGGTGTTGTTGGACATCACCCGGGTTGGCCAACGTCTGGTCGCGGTCGGGGAGCGAGGGGTTCTGCTGCTGTCGGATGACAATGGCATCAGCTGGCGCCAAGTGCAGATGCCCGTCAGCACGACCCTGACGGCGGTGCAGTTTGTCGATGCCCGCAACGGCTGGGCAGTCGGGCATTCGGGGGTCGTGTTGCACTCCACAGACGCTGGGCAGAGCTGGCAGTTGCAGCTTGATGGGCAGCGCGCGGCGGGGCTGGAATTGGTTGAGGCCCAAAAGGCTGTCGAGACTACGACCGGCGACGATGCGCAACAACGGTTGCTGGCGGCAAAACGGATGGTCACCGATGGCGCGGATAAACCCTTCCTGGCTTTAAATTTCAGTGATGCCGAACACGGCTTGATCGTCGGCGCCTATGGCCTGGCGATGCGTACGGATGACGGTGGCAAGAGTTGGCAGTCATTGATGGGCCATATTCCCAATGTCCAAGGCTTGCATCTGTATGCGTTGGCGCGTTCCGGCGAGACGGTTTATATCGCCGGCGAACAGGGTTTGTTACTTCGATCACTGGATTCAGGAAAGCATTTTGAACGTTTGAACAGCCCCTATGACGGCAGCTATTTCAGCCTCGCAGTCCAGGCGGATGGCGCGCTGCTGGTTGGAGGTCTGCGCGGCAATGTCTTTCGTTCACGCGATCACGGTGACACCTTCGAGGGCCTGGTCAATCCAGTCCCTGTCTCACTTGGGTCGGCAACCCGCATCGGACAACAGACGTTATGGGTCAATCAGGCTGGCGGCCTGCTATCCAGTGCTGACGACAGCCCATTGCTGCAGCCTGTTGTGACACCCGAAGGGCCGCCCCTGATTAACGTGGTGGACGCCGCCGACGGTTCGCTGGTCGGAGCTGGATTTGCCGGTGTTTCGCGAATGTCGATGCCCAATGTGAGCCAGTCGTCCAGCAAACCAGCCCAAGCCGTCCTGGAGTAATAGATGAACATCACGACTCCTCATCGCGCTCAACCCATCGTCGGTAGCCTGGCCGATTTCGATCGCCAGTCCGGTTCGTTACTTGAACGTGCATTGTTCAACCACCGGCGTCTGGTCCTGCTGATTTGCCTGCTGATTACCGCGCTGCTCGGTTGGCAGACGACTCACCTGCGACTCAACGCCAGTTTTGAAAAAATGATCCCCAGCGATCATCCGTACATTGTCAACTACCTGGAAAACCGCAAGCAGCTATCTGGCCTGGGTAATGCGGTGCGTATCGCCGTCGAGAACAAGTCCGGCTCGATCTACGATGCCCATTACCTGAAGCAACTGCAAAAGCTCAATGACCAGGTGTATCTGTTGCCGGGTGTTGATCGGGCTTATATGAAGTCCTTATGGACACCCGCTACCCGCTGGGTGGGTGTGACCGAGGATGGGCTGGAAGGCGGGCCAGTCATTCCGGATGGCTACAACGGTGATGACGCAAGTCTTGCGGCGCTCAAACGCAATGTTGAACGATCCAATGAAATCGGTCAGCTCGTCGCGTTCGACCAACGTTCAAGCATCCTGTATGTGCCTTTGTTGACGACCACGGCGGATGGTCAGCCGTTGGACTACACAACGTTCTCTCAACAGCTGGAAAGTCTTCGCCAGCAGTATCAGAGCGATACCATCGGCATTCACATCACCGGCTTCGCCAAGGTGGTGGGCGATCTGATCGATGGACTCCGGCAGATCCTGCTGTTCTTCGCGGCGGCGCTGATTATCACCACCGCAGTGCTCTATTGGTTCACCCGTTGCCTGCGCAGCACATTGTTGGTGGTGTGCTGTTCGCTGGTCGCGGTGATCTGGCAACTGGGCCTGTTGCCAATGCTCGGCTATCAACTCGATCCGTATTCGGTGCTGGTGCCGTTTCTGGTGTTCGCCATTGGCATGAGCCACGGTGCGCAGAAGATGAACGGGATCATGCAAGACATAGGTCGCGGCGTTCATAAGCAGGTCGCTGCTCGCTATACCTTTCGCCGTTTGTTCCTGGCCGGTCTGACGGCGCTGCTGTGCGACGCGGTGGGTTTTGGCGTGCTGATGATCATCAAGATCCAGGTCATCCAGGACTTGGCGGTGATCGCCAGTATCGGCGTGGCGGTGTTGATTTTCACCAACCTGATTTTGCTGCCGATCCTGCTGTCGTTCCTCGGTGTGAGCCAGACCGCGGCCTTGCGCAGTCTCAAAAGCGAGCAAGTGGCCGAAGCCGGGGGCAACAAACATCCCGTGTGGCGTTTTCTCGATCTGTTTACCCAACGCAAGTGGGCCACCGTGGGGGTGGTCGTTGCGGGTTTGCTCGCCACCGGTGGCTATCTGGTCAGCACGCACCTCAAGATCGGCGATCTTGATCCGGGTGCGCCTGAGTTGCGCGCCGACTCGCGCTACAACAAAGACAACGCGTTTATGACCGGCCACTACGGGGCTAGCAGCGATGTGTTCGCGATCATGGTCAAGACCCCGATCGGCGCCTGTTCCCATTACGACACGCTGCGGCGGGTGGATAACCTGGACTGGCAACTGCGTGGCCTGGAGGGCGTCGACTCGACCAACTCACTCGCGTTGCTCAACCGCCGCATGCTTGTAGGCCTGAGTGAAGGCAGCCCGAAGTGGTATGAGCTGCTGAACAATCAGGCGACCCTGAACATGGTCACCGCGGGGGCACCACGGGGGCTGTACAACGAAGACTGCAGCCTGCTGACGCTGTACGGCTACCTGTCCGATCACAAGGCCGACACCCTGAGTCGGGTCGTCAATACCGTGGAAGCGTTCGCCCGGGACAACAACAGTGATCAAGCGCAGTTCCTGCTTGCGGCAGGCAATGCTGGCATCGAAGCCGCGACCAATATCGTCGTCAAGCAGGCCAGCCACGAGATGCTCTGGTGGGTCTATGGCGCGGTCATTCTGTTGTGCCTGGTGACTTTCCACTCATGGCGCGCGGTGCTCTGTGCGGTGCTGCCCTTGGTGCTCACCTCAATCCTTTGCGAAGCGCTGATGGTGGCGCTGGGCATCGGCGTCAAGGTCGCAACGTTGCCGGTGATCGCCCTGGGCGTGGGAATTGGCGTGGATTACGCGCTGTATGTGATGAGCATTGTGCTGGCGCGCCTGCGTCAGGGTGAAAGCCTGTCCCAGGCCTACTACCACGCCCTGTTGTTCACCGGAAAAGTGGTGATGCTGACCGGCGTGACCTTGGCTATCGGGGTCGGCACCTGGGTGTTGTCGCCCATCAAGTTTCAGGCTGACATGGGCGTTCTTCTGGCGTTCATGTTCGTCTGGAATATGGCCGGTGCGCTGATTCTGCTGCCGGCACTGGCTTACTTCCTGTTGCCTGTGAGTCGCCGTGAAGGGGCAGGGCAGGTCAAGGAGGAGGTACCCGACCTCAATAAGACTCACCCCACCGCATCGGTGCATCGTGAGTTCCCTAACAAAATTTTGGAGGTGGTCCGTGAACGCTGAACGCGAGGCAGGTTTTGCGCAATCCTTATTGCTGCTTCTTGGCAGTTGCCTACCGGTACTGGGCGCGGTGTTGCTGGCCCCCGTGCTGCCGGGCATTCAGGCACATTTTGCCGATACTCCTGGGGCAAATGTGCTGGTGCCCATCGCATTAACCCTACCGGCCCTCATGATTGCACTGCTGGCCCCCGTTGCCGGACTCATCGCCGACCGCTTGGGCCGCAAGCCGCTGCTACTGGGCGCCATGCTGCTCTACAGCGTGTTTGGACTATTGCCGATCTGGCTTGAGTCGTTGCCCGCCATTGTCATCAGCCGGGCGGGTATAGGTATTGCCGAAGCCGCGATCATGACCTGTTGTACCGCCTTGATGGGCGACTACTACAGCGGTGCGCGTCGCGAGCGTTTGTTTGCCCTGCAGATGGTCGCCACCTCCCTGGCGGCGACGATTTTCATTGCCGTCGGTGGCTTGCTCGGTGAGCACGGCTGGCGCACGCCGTTTGTGCTGTATGGGGTAGGGATACTGTTTCTGCCGCTGATGGCCTGGTTGCTGTGGGAGCCGCGTGCGCGTGTTCTGACAGCGGCACCGACGGTGGACAGTAGATTCCCCTGGCGCAGCCTGGCGCCCTTGTATGGCTTGGCTTTCCTGACAGGCGTGAGCATGTTTGTGGTGCCGGTACAAGTCGGTTACCTGCTCAACCTGCTGCACGTCGACGGGTCACAGCAGATCGGCTTGACCATGGGCGCAAGCCAGTTTGGTGTGCTCGCCGGTGCCCTGGTTTTCCGTCTACTCAGTGGTGTGCCGGCGTACCGGCAGATGTGCCTGGCCTTTGTCACGACCGGCATTGGCGGCGGGCTGATGGCGATGGCCGACAGTCACACCTTGGTAGTCATCGCCGTACTGATCAACGGTCTGGGTATCGGTCTGATGATGCCGACCCTGATCACCTGGATCATGGCCCAAGTTGACTTCCACCACCGCGGTCGCGCCGCCGGGGGCTTCGCTGCGGCGTTCTTTGGCGGCGAGTTTTTCAGCCCGCTGATAGTGCTGGCTATTACCAGCGCGGTGAGTGGCACTCTGCCGATTGCGCTAGGCATCGTTGCAGGTCTTCAACTGGTTGTGGCCCTGGCCTGCCTTCGGCTACGCGCAAAGGGGGCGGTTTTTCCTGGCGTTGTCGCCGCAGCCCCTGATAGCTGATCTACACAGTGTTTCTCGGTAAATGCCCTGGATTCAAAACGGCGTTTTATCAAAATAAGAAAACGAGGAGAACACCATGAATTATTTGCTCAACACCTGGTACATCGCTGGGTGGGCAGACGAGCTTGCGCAAGGGGCGCTCCTTGGGAGAACGATTGTCGAACAGCCCATTGTGTTCTTTCGTGATAGCCAGGGCGTGATTCAGGCGATCGCTGATCGCTGTCCACACCGTTTTGCCCCACTGCATAAGGGCAAGATTGTCGGCGACAGCGTTCAATGCCCTTACCACGGCTTGCGTTTCGATGGCAGTGGCCACTGCACTCACAACCCCCATGGTGAAGGGAATATCCCCAAGGCCGCCTGTGTTCGCTCGTTTCCTGTCGTTGAGCGCCATACCGCGATCTGGATCTGGCTTGGCGATCCGACACTGGCCAGCGATGCGCTGATCCCCGACTTCTCCTTTTTTGAGCAGGCTCTACCCCATGCCAAGGGCAATGGGTATTTGCCAACCCGTGCGCACTACGAGCTGCTGTGCGACAACATCATGGATCTGAGCCACGTTGATTTCCTGCACCCCGATACGCTGGGTGGCGGAGCGTTGTCACGGGTGCGCGCCAGCGTTGAGGAACTGCCCAATGATCGTGTGCGCATCAGTTGGTGGGCACCTGATGACGTTCCCCCGCCGGCGTTCGGCGCTCATCTTGAAGACCCGACTCGAGCAGACGTCTGGGCTGAAGTCATATGGCACGCGCCGGGCCTGATGCTGCTGGGCAGCGGTGCAACACCCCCAGGGCATCCACGTGAGGAGGGGGCCTGCACGTGGAACCTGCATCTGATGACGCCGCAGGACGCGACGAATACCCATTACTTTTATGCCAATACACGCAATTTCCAGCAGCAAGACGCGGAGTTTAATGCCTTCGTTCAGAACATGCTGGTCGGCATTTTCGCCGGTGAAGATAAACCCATGGTTGAGGCTCAACAACGCCAGATGGGCGAGGCTGAGCTGCTCAGCCTTAACCCTGTGCTGCTTCCAGTCGATGCCGGTGCCGTTCGCTGCCGACGTGTTTTGCGTCGATTGATCGAGTCCGAGCGGGCGAGCGCTGAACTCAAGGAGTGACCGGACCGTTGTTGAAAAAGAGGCGTGCCAGGAGCGCACGCCCGATGCTCGATCTTTAAGGATTTTTTATGAATCAATTTCTGCCTGCTGCCGCTAAGGCACCGTTTTTTTTCGAACCCGTTCGCGAACTGATTGAGGAGTCGAACATGCAACAACTTTCTGGTTTCAAACGAGTCGTCACCGGGCACGATGCCCAGGGTCGGGCGGTGGTTGCGCTCAGCGGACCGACACCCAACAATTTTCCGCTCAAGGCTGTACCCGGTACGGTGTTCTATGAGGTGTGGAACAGCAGCAACAGCCCGGCGTTGCTGGATAACGGGGCCGATCCCACGGCCAAACCCCTGCAACTGAGCCCCGCGGCCCTCGGTAGCGTGGTTCGTGTCGTGGATATTCCGCCTGACAGCGTGCAAAACCAAGTCAGTGAAGAGGACGCCGCGGCGGCTTTCGCCGAAATCGGCGAGTCCCATGCTGGCACCGGGACAACGGATTCGCGGCACAAGTTGATGCACCGCACCGAGACCCTCGACTACGGCATCGTCACCGAGGGCGAAGTGTGGCTGGTGCTGGATCAGGAAGAGGTACACCTCAAGCGCGGCGATATGGTTGTGCAACGCGGTACCAATCACGCCTGGAGCAATCGCACCGAACAGATGGCTCGGATGGTTTTCATTCTGCTTGACGGTCGCTATAGCGACGAACTGGCCGCTGTACAAGGAACTCACCCATGAAGCTGGCAACCCTCAAAAGCACCGGTCGCGATGGACGGCTGGTATTGGTCTCGCGCGATCTGCGTTTGGCACTGGATGTCGGTGATATCGCGGCCACCCTGCAACAAGCCATCGATCACTGGGCCGAAGTCGAGCCGCCGTTGCAGGCGTTGTATCAGGTACTGAACGAGGGGCGGGCGCCAGGCGCCTTCGTCTTTGATCCGGCACAGGCTGCGGCGCCATTGCCGCGTACGTATCAGTGGCTCGACGGGTCGTCCTTCATCTCCCACGGTTATCTGATGCAAAAAGCGTTTCACCTCGAGCCTATCGAAGACGTAGAAAGTATTGCGCTGATTTACCAGGGCGCCGGCGATGACTTTCTCGGATCCCGTGACGATATCCCGCTGCCCAGCGAGCAACACGGTATCGATTTCGAAGGCGAGTTCGCAGTGGTGGTCGATGAGGTGCCGATGGGGTGCTCGGCCGAGGCCGCCATGGGGCATATCAAGCTGATTCTGCAGCTCAACGATGTCAGCCTGCGAGCCCTGGCTCCGCGTGAGATGAAAACCGGATTCGGCTTCCTTCAGGCCAAACCGTCCTCCAGCTTTGCCGCCGTCGCGGTCACCCCGGATGAGCTGGGCGATGCCTGGCATGAGGGGCGCGTGCACTTGCCGCTGCAAGTGCAATGGAACGGTGAATGGTTCGGCAACCCCCATGGCGGTGCCATGCACTTCGGCTTTCACCAGCTCATTGCCCACGCCGCGCTGACCCGTCGCTTGGGGTCGGGTACGGTGGTGGGCTCGGGGACGGTCTCCAATGCCGATCGCCAAGTGGGTTCGGCGTGCATTTCCGAACGCCGGGCTATCGAAATGATCGAGCACGGCGCACCACGTACCGGCTTCATGCGTTTCGGTGATCGAGTGCGCATGGAGGTGCTCGACAGAAACGGGCAGTCGCTATTCGGTGGTATCGACCAGCGCGTTGTTTCTGCCAAGGATTGAGGGAGACGATCATGCGGATATTAGTCACAGGGGCCAACGGTTTCATTGGTCGGATCCTGGTCCAACGCTTGCTCAAGACCGGGATTTTACGGGGAAAACCGATCAGTAAGCTGATCCTGTTGGACAAAGAGCTGAATGACTTTCCCGAGGATAACCGGCTGCGCTGCAATCCTGGCAGTGTCAGCGACGCTGCCTTGCTAAGACGGATATTGGCAGACGGTATCGATGTGGTCTTTCACCTGGTGAGCATACCGGGTGGCGCTGCGGAGCAGCATTACACTCCAGGTTATGAAATCAATTTGCAGGCCAGCCTGGAGTTGCTCGAGCAACTGCGGCAGCAGCCTGCAACCCCAGTGTTGATCTATGCCAGCAGCGTAGCGGTTTACGGTTCGACTCCGGCGGGGCGTATGGATGAATCCGCGAGAACGCACCCCGAATTGTCCTATGGCTCCCACAAGCTGATGGTTGAGATCGCACTGAGCGATCTGGCTCGGCGTGGAGAGGTCGATGGTCGTGCGGTGCGTTTACCCGGCATCGTTGCTCGTCCTCGAGCACCCAACGGATTGCGTTCAGCGTTCATGAG
Source organism: Pseudomonas sp. LBUM1664 (assembly GCF_059695895.1). NCBI lineage: Bacteria > Pseudomonadati > Pseudomonadota > Gammaproteobacteria > Pseudomonadales > Pseudomonadaceae > Pseudomonas > Pseudomonas sp. LBUM1664. The sequence continues at coordinate 3,158,622 of NZ_CP166791.1, forward strand.
CGACCTGTTGCATGCGTTCGCTGCGGGCGAGCCTTACTGTTGTCCAGTGTCTCCCCAAGCGACGGCCTGGTGGATGTCGGCACGCTGCTGTGTCGATAACCTCTTGCACGTAGCTGAAGTGGATGAAGCCGCGCTGGGGGGGCAATGCGTCTGGCAACTGCCCGTGCTGCATCTTTCCATCAGCCAGGTCATTGACGCCCTGGCAGCGGTATACGGTGAGCAGAGGCGCGAACTCATCACGTTTGCCCCGGACGAAAGCCTGGAAGCGTTGTTCGGTCGCTACCCAGCGATGAGTGCGCCCAAGGCCCGCGCGCTGGGTCTGCGCCATGATGGCTCCGCTACGGCGCTGGTTCGAAACGCCCTGAATCCCTCTTCGCGCACTCGGCGTGCAGGCACGGTTAATTATTCTGCTGGAGATCTTGCTCATGAAATTGACTAATCGACGTCTGGTGGACTTGTCCGTCTCCTTGGAAAACAACCTGTACACCGACCCACCGCCGTTATTGCCGAAGATTGAATACAGTAACCACCAGGAAGGTTGGCCGGAGATGGCCGCCATGTTTCCCGGGTTGAAAAAGTCTGATATGCCGGGGGATGAATCCTGGGCGGCTGAACGTTTGAACATTACCACCCACAGCGGCACGCATATGGATGCACCTTGGCACTACGCCTCGACCACCGATGGCGGCAAACCGGCCTATGGCATCGATGAGCTGCCGCTGGACTGGTGCCTGCAACCTGGTGTGAAGCTGGATTTTCGGCACCTGCCCGACGGGCATGTGGTCACGGCCGCCGAAGTGGAAGGCGAATTGACACGCATCGGCCATTCGTTACAACCCTTGGACATTGTCCTGGTCAACACTCGGGCTGGAGCCTTGTTCGGCTTGCCCGGCTATCTGGATGCCGGTGTCGGCATGGGGCGCGAGGCCACCCTGTATCTGCTGGAGAAGGGCGTGCGGGTTGTCGGTACCGATGCGTGGAGCTGGGATGCGCCATTCAAGTACACGCGCGAGCGTTTCGTTGAAAGTGGCGATGCCTCGATCATCTGGGAGGGGCACAAGGCCGGTCGGGATATTGGTTATGGCCAGATGGAAAAACTCGCCAATTTGGAAAATCTGCCGGCCCATGGCTTTTTGGTCTCTTGCTTCCCTTACAAGATCAAGCATGCGTCGGCCGGGTTTGTCCGTGCCGTGGCGATTTTCGAGGATTGAGAATGATCGATCATGACTGATATGAACTCGCCAACTAACGTTCGGAAAAAGCGCCGTAGCCTTTCTCAAGCGCTTGAAACGCTATTGTCGGAACACATTAGCGAGGGCCGGCTACGAGGGGGTGAACAGCTGCCCACGGAGATGGCCATCATGCTTGAACATGGCGTAAGCAGAACGGTCGTTCGCGAAGCCATGTCTCGTTTGCAGGCTTCTGGAAGGGTGGTGACACACCATGGTGTGGGGACTTTCGTGCGGGGGAGTACGCTGTCGCTAGGGCCACTCATTGATCCCGCTACGATCGACATCATCGTCGACTCCCTGGCCATCATGGAGCTGCGCATTGGTCTTGAAGTGGAAGCGGCAGGGCTAGCCGCTCAACGACGAACGCCCGATCAGTTGGAGCAGATGCGCACGCTGCTTGATCGGTTAAAACAGAGTGAGGTCATGGCTGATGATTTGGCCACGCTGGACTTTCAATTTCATTTGAAAATAGCCGAGGCAACCGGCAATCCCTACATTGGCGATACCCTGCGTAACCTTGGCGTTGTCATCGTCCCGCGTAGCCGGCTTGACTCTGCACGCCTGTTCCATGATGACCCCCTGAGTTATGAACAGCGCATTCATGATGAGCATGAAAGGATTTACGAAGCGATCGTGCGTCAGGACGCTGAATGCGCACGGGCGGCCATGCGTCTGCACCTGGATGACAGTCGCGGGCATCTGCATCAGGTGCACGAGCAGAACCGAGCTAGAGAATAGGGGGCGTATCCAGGGTTTGGATCGTATCGACCACTTTTTCGCGTAGCCAACGCAACATAGGGTCGCTGTCCATACTGCGGTGCCAGGCCATGTATTCTTTCATGGTAGTCAACTCCACCGGAGGGCGAATCAATCGAAGGGGCAGCGTTTTGGCGTACAGCGAGGCAAGCCGGCTGAGCATGGTCGCTATACGTTCGGTGCCCATGAGCAGGCTGGGTATCGTGCTGAAATCGTGTGTGACGACCTCCATTCGACGGCTGCACCCGTATTGCTTGATCAGCCACTCATCCACACCCGGCGTTCTGACTCTGCCAAAAGTAGCGGCGATGTGACCCATCTCCAGGTAGCGCTCCAACGTCAGGTTTTGACCAACGCTGGTATTGCCTTCCCATACAACGCAGACGTGTTGTTCCTCGAAGAGCAATTGTGAAGGGTGTTGGGTGGAAATGTAGTGTTCTGGGGCGATCATCAAGTCGATCTCGCCATGCAGGAGCATCTCGAGAGGGGAGTCGTTCGGGCTGACCAGTTCGAACGTGACGAAAGGGGCTTCACGATTGGCTTCCTTGATGACCTCGGCAAAGATCACGCATATCAGGTAGTCAGACGCCATGACACGAAAATGGCGCTTGCTCTCAGCGATGTTTTCTCCAGGTTTGCTCGTGATCGATGTCTGGATCTTGAGAAGAACTTCGCGGACAGGACTTTGTAGTTGCTTGGCCCGTGGGGTGAGCATCATTTTGCGTCCCACCTGCACCAGCAGATCGTCTTCGAAATAGCTTCGCAGACGGCCGATGACACCACTGGTCGCCGATTGCGTCATGTGCAAGCGCGCTGCAGCACGCGTGATGTTTTGTTCCTCCAATAAAATATCGAGTGCCACCAGAAGGTTAAGGTCCAGATGTTCGAAGCGCATGGCATTGATCTCTTATTGTTTTTGTTTTTTGATACTTTCATTGAGCCCCCATGTAGTTGTCAACTACTGGATGCGGAGGCGAGGTGAAGAGTCAAAAATAAGTCGCGTATGTCGGGGGCGGCGTCACGTATCTTTCAAATCGATAGTGCGTATCGCCATTCGCGATGGGTGGGTGGCCAATAGCGCGTGCAAGGCCTGAGCCAGGGCTCTACTGTACGCATAACGTGTTGATTCGCTGGGTGGTCAGGTCGTCAAGGCAGGTTGGAAGTTCTGGAGTGTGCGGCATGAAGAATAATAAAAACCTTAACAGTAATTATATATTCGACACGGGGCCGCCCAGTGTGTCTGTCGCGCTAACGATTGTTGATCCTCGATGGATATTATTTATACGCGTTGCGGCGATTGGAAGTTTAAGTAAAGTCGCTACATTACTTGACATGCCTCAGTCCATGGTGAGTCGAAATATTGCGCTGCTCGAATCGCAATGTGGCGAACGCCTGTTCCATCGTACTGGACGGGGCGTGGTCCTGACCGAGTTTGGGGAACAGCTGTTGCCCTGTGTATCGAGCCTTCTCGCGGACGCTGAAAGCCTTGCCGATGACATTCGTAACCTGCGCGGAAAACCGGTGGGCGAGGTGGTCGTCGGCATGCTGCCTTCAGCCGTACGCCGGTATGCTGGTGCTCTTTTTTCGGCAGTGCGTGCGCAGATGCCGGGTGTCAGATTGCACCTGATCGAGGGGGCGAGCGCTCAACTGGAAGAGCAGTTGCACGATGGTCGCCTCGATATGGCGTTGGTCCTGCGTGAGGATGAGCAGAGTATCGGTGAGGCGCATTTATTGGCCAGGGTACCTCTGCACTTGGTGGGGTTAGCCACCGATCCTGTTATCGGTCATCGAGATATCCCATTGAAGCAGTTATCCGGGTTGCCATTGGTGGTGCCTGGGCGTCCCCATTTGCTGAGGGCCAGGCTCGATCACCTGGCGGTCGAGCACTCCATGGTGTTGTGCGTCGCCGTTGAGGCCGATTCTGTTCAGCTTCAGTACGAAATCGTTGCGGCGGGCGGAGGCTACGCAATTGCCTCTGTGCTGCCAGGTTCGCTGGACCAGCGACTGACCTCGGCGCACATCGTTGACCCCGTTCTTGAGCGTTTTGTAGTGCTCGTCGAGTCTCCCCGTCGACCCCTGACCCGCGCCTCCCGGGAAGTACGCAGGCTGATCTGTAACCTGGCCATGCCATCGACTTGAGCGATAGCTGCTTTCGACTCCACGCAGTATTCACCGCGGCACGTGCCTCGTAGGGTGTCAGTCAATCAATGACTGATACCCGATTGCGAGGTTAACGATATGCATGACTCCAAGGCGCCCCAAGCAATTGCACCGACGCTCTTTCTCAGCGACGCCGATGTCGCTTCGCTCGCCGACTGGAGCGGGGCCGTTGCCGCGCTCGCCGACGCCTATGCCCGCCCCACATCGGATGCGATGGTGCCGCCTCGCTCCATGGCTCGGGGCGACGGTATCTGGCTGCGCAGTTTGACCGCGGTGTCACCCGCTGGCGGCCACATGGGATGCAAGTTGATCGCGGCCTCAATGCGGGCCCGTTGCGCCAGTTATCTGATTGCATTGTTCAATCAGCAGACCATGGCGCTCAGCGCCCTGATCGACGGCAACCGGGTGACGGGGTTGCGTACCGCTGCAACCGCTGCACTGGCGATAGATCTACTTGCACCTCAGCGAGCGCTGCGGGTTGGCGTGATTGGCTCCGGGTTTGAAGCACGCGGCGCGCTTGACTGCCTCAAGTCCGTGCGTGATGTGGCTCGGGTACGCGTGTTCAGTCCTACACCCGCTAGTCGTGAGCGTTTTGCCGAGAGCTTCAGGCCAGCGCTGGATATCGAGGCGGTGAACAGTGCGCAAGAGGCCGTGCAGGATTGTGATGTGGTGATTTGCGCCGCACGCAGTCGCGACGAATCGCCGGTGTTGCAGGGCGCGTGGCTGTCGGCAGGCACTACGGTCGTGTCATTGGGCTCGACCCTGCCTGAGCAACGGGAGGTTGATGCGGCCACGATGGAGCGAGCCGTCTGCATCGTCGCGGACATGCCCCACGAGGTGCTTCACGACACAGGCGACGCCATCGCGGCCCTCAGTGCCGGCGTAAAAGTCGCCGAGAAGTTAATACCGTTGGCCGATTTGGTCGCTGGTCGTGCCCATCCGCGTCGAAACGAAAGCGACATTGTTCTCTACAAATCGGTCGGCTCGGCCCTGCAGGATGTCGTCATTGCCGAAATGCTTTATGAGCGCGCCAAACAGCAAGGCATCGGTATCGACCAGCTCACCAGTATTGTCCCTGTCTCGAAATAACCCTCCACCGTTTGAAGGAAATCATCATGACAATCTACAAAAAAGCTGATGCCCGCGCCTGGGCGCGCGAGAACCTGGTTGGCTGCTCGGCAGTCACTATCCCCAGCTTCAGCGCCGACCTCAAGGGCCTCAATGAACGTGGCATTCGTCACGACATCGAGCATACGGTCGGACTCGGTTACAGCGCCACACTGCTCTGCAGCGAGCTTGCAATCACTGCGCAGGAAAACGCTCAATTCACCGCCTGGGCCCGTGAGTCCGGAAAAAACCTGATCCTGTTCTTCCATGCGGCGTTTGGCACGCTCGCCGAGAATATCGAGGCCGCGAAACTCGCCGAGAAAGCAGGTGCAGACATTGTTCTGCTCTCTTACCCACCGCAGTTCTGGCCAACGTCAGAGCAGGAAATCTACGACTACACCAAGTCATTCTGCGACGCGACGGATCTTGCGGTCATGCTGTTCCCGATTCCACTCTGGGGTTTTGAGCGCGTGCACCCGTCCGGTATGTCCCTGGCGCTGGTGCGTCGTCTGCTCGCCGATTGCCCGAATATTGCAGCCATCAAGGCAGAGCAGGGGTTTCCGCTGCCAGCAGGTATCTGCGAGATGTACCACCACTTCCGCGATCAGGTCGTGATCAGTTGCCCGATCGAAGGTGATGCGATTCCGTTGATGAGTCTGATGGAGCTGCAGTTTTCCGGCACCAGCAACACCGCCTGGATGAGCGACTACTACCCGAAAGCTTTTGAGCTGGCACGCACGGGCCGGTTCGAGGAAGCGATGGAATTGTATTGGAAGGTCAACCCGGCACGTGGCGCCAACGGCGCAGCAGCTCAGACGTATGCCGGCGGGACGGGGGTGCTCAATCGCACGATGTGGAAGTACCAGGACTGGCTCGCCGGATTCAACGGCGGTCCGCTTCGTGCACCCGCGATGCGAGTGCCGGATCGCCTGATGAAGTCTTTGCGTCAAGGACTGGTTGCGGCCGGGCTGCCGGTGACGTCGGATCCTGATAGCGCCTTCATGATCGGGCGTAACCCTTGCTGAGTACGAGGATTGCCAAGTGAAGCATTTACTAAAAGATCCAACCCTGTGGCGTACGAGCGCCTTCATCGGCGGAGAGTGGCTGAACGAGACGCCGCACGGCCAGTACACGCTGCGTAATCCGGTCGATCAAACCGTGCTCGCCGAGTTACCGCGCTGCCGCAAAGCCGAAGTACGCCATGCAATCGATGCGGCGCACGAGGCGTTTGGTCCATGGCGGCGCTTGACGGCTAAACACCGCGGAGAGGTGTTGCGGCGTTGGTACGAGTTGATGGTTGAACATCGCGAGGACATTGCCACGCTGATTACCTTGGAGGAGGGCAAGCCACTGGAGGAGGCGCGTGGTGAAGTCGATTACGCGGCGTCCTTTGTACGATGGTTTTCTGAGGAAGCCACTCGGGTGCGTGGCGATCTGATCCCCGGCGTAAAAGAAACCCAGCGCATTGTTGTACTGCGCGAGCCCATCGGGGTCTGCGCTGCGATAACGCCCTGGAATTTCCCGGCGGCGATGATTACGCGCAAAGCGGCTCCGGCCCTCGCGGCGGGTTGCACCATGGTCGTGAAACCAGCCAGCCAGACGCCGTTGACCGCGCTCGCGCTCGCCGAACTTGCGCAACGTGCTGGCGTGCCAGCCGGTGTTTTCAGCGTAGTCACAGGTAATGACACCCGAGACATCGCGGGCGAACTCACGGGCAACCCGTTGGTGCGCAAACTCACGTTTACAGGTTCCACCGAAGTGGGCCGGTTACTGTTGGCGCAGGCGGCGCAGACGGTCAAGAAATGCTCCATGGAGTTAGGCGGCAACGCCCCCTTCATTGTCTTCGATGATGCTGATCTTGACGCGGCGGCTGACGGTGTGATGTTGGCTAAATTTCGCAACGGCGGGCAGTCATGTATCGGGGCGAACCGGGTGTTGGTACAGTCCGGGATTTATGACGCACTGGCCGATCGCATCGTCGAGCGCATGGCACGACTGAAGGTAGGCAATGGTCTGGAACCAGGCGTGCAGGTTGGGCCGTTGATTGATAACGCGGCGGTGCAAAAATCCCAGGAGCTGGTTGATGATGCCTTGGCCCAAGGTGCTCGACTATTGTCCGGCGGCACGCGTCATGCACTCGGCGGGTGTTTCTTCCAACCCACGTTACTGGCCGATGTGACGCATGGGATGAGGGTTGCTCAAGAAGAGATATTCGGCCCTGTCATGCCACTGGTGCGCTTCGATAGTGATGATGAAGCCATCACGATGGCCAATGACAGCGAATATGGCCTTGCGGCGTATCTGTTCAGCCGTGATGCGGCGCGTATCTGGCGTAATGCTGCGCGCATTGAGTCGGGCATGGTCGGGATCAACTGCGGTTTGATCTCGAATGAGGTCGCCCCCTTCGGCGGAGTGAAGCAAAGCGGACTGGGACGAGAGGGGTCTCACCTGGGGATCGACGAGTTCCTTGAGGTGAAATACCTCTGCTGGGACGGATTGGAAAGTGCCTGAAGCTCTGTAGTCGATCGTAGGCAGAGGCTCAAAGATTGCGGCTCATGTGAGCCGCATTTCTTCAGGGTGACGCTGTAGGTTTTTCGAGTAATCCGCGTAGACCTCAGGCAGGGGAGAAGCCGCTTCAACCCTGCTCCCGACACCCATCACTTCCAACGATACCTCAGATTGCATAACGCGATTTCAGCGCTGATATCCAGTCCGATAGTCTCGTTCCTGATCCGGCATTGTTCGTCGGAATCTTATGCGTTTTCAGCATTCGGTCGATAGCGCCGCTGAGCGCATCGGTGCGCAACGCAATGTCCGTCCGGTTGAAATAAGAATAATTAGGAGTGCGTGATGATTGCAGCAGTCAATAAGGTCCTGGTAATCGGAGGCGGTTTTTCCGGTATGACAGCGGCCATCCAGCTTGCCCGCCAGGGCGTTGAAGTAGATCTGGTCGAAATAGATCCCTTGTGGTGTCCCCTGGGGGCCGGAATCACGCTCAGCGGTCCCACTTTGAGGGCCCTCGATACCGTCGGAATCTTCGAGCAGGTGGCCAGCGAAGGGTATATGTCGAAAGATTTCGATGTGTTTTCACCCGCAGGCGAACTGATTGTGCAATTGGCAACTCGACCTCCGATCAGTAGCAAACCGATTCCCGGTGGCGGTGGGATTCTGCGTCCCGTATTAGCTCGAATTTTTTCCGATAAGACGCGAGAAGTGGGCACTAACGTGCGCCTGGGTATTACCTTCGAAACCATTGTCCAGCGTGGGGATGGCGTCGAAGTGACTTTCACCGATGGAACATCAGGGGTCTACGACCTGGTCATTGCTTCGGATGGCGTGCACTCGCGGATGCGAAAGGAGTTTTTCCCAGAAGCACCCTCGCCAAAACCCATTCACCAGAGCGTCTGGCGTGCCGTACTGAAACGGCCACCGGAAATCGTACGTCCCAGCCATTGGCTAGGGCGCACTAAAGTGGGCGTTAATCCCATTTCAGACACGCATATGTATATGTTCCTCATGGAAAACCGAGAGCATTCCGAGCGGATCGAACCGGAAAAATGGCCTGGTGAAATGGCGCGCCTTCTGGGGGAGTTTCCGGCTCCGATCCTGCAAACGCTTGTGCCTCAACTGTACGAGCCGTCCGCCAATATCGATTACCGGCCACTGGCTAATCTCTTGGTGCCATTACCCTGGCATAAAGGCCGCATCATGATGATTGGCGATACCGTGCATGCCACTACCCCTCATCTGGCGTCGGGCGCGGGAATTGGCATTGAAAGCGCCATCGTGCTCGCTGAAGAGCTGTTTAGTCATAGTGACCTACAGGTAGCCTTGAGTCGTTTCGAAGAGCGGCGCTGGGAGCGTTGCCGACTGGTGGTTGAGATGTCTGCGCGCCTGTGCGAGATAGAAAAAAGCGGCGGCAGCAAGGAAGAACATGCTCAGATCATGCATGAATCATTCGTTACATTGGCCGAGCCTATCTGACTGACCGAAACCCTCCGGCTGGATTGAGAGCAAATCGATGCTCACATCCAAGCCGGATGTTTAACTATCGGGGCCAGCGCACATTCAATGCAGGTCCTGGGCGAGGCCAACCTCAGGCACTCCCTGCGGTCTGAAACGCTTTAGAGACCGTAGTCGCTGCTTGAAAACCGGAGTAGGGAAGGGCTGAGCGGCCTGTCACGAACGGACAGTCGGGGGTAATCAGTGAGTCGCGATGGAGGAGAGAACGGCGGCTGTAAAGCCGCCTTCTACTCGATTTATCAGGCTGTATGCCCACCCAGGGCTTCGGCCACCCAGTCGGCGATGTAGTGACCGGCATTGATGCTGTTGTCGAGACTGGAATGCTGCACGCCGCCTTCGCGATCGGTGAATATCTTCAGTTCACGTTTCGGGCTGTTGACCAATTGCTCGTAGGTGCGATGCGCCCACTTCAACGGGATCTGCGTGTCCTTTTCCCCGTGGGTAACCAGGAACGGCACTTTGATCCGATCCAGTACGCCATCCAAGTGCATGTTTTCGGCGATGGTCATGAATTCGTCGACATCCTTGGCACCAAACACCCAGCACACATGGGCCCAATAATGCGGTACCGGGAAGTCGCCTTCCTTCTCCAAACGGCGCTTCTGCACGTCGCGCCAGTCGTGGTTGGCGCCCCATATCACGCCGCAGGCAAAGCGTGGTTCGAAGGCTACGGCACGAGGGCAGTAATAACCGCCTAACGAGACGCCTTCCAGGCCGATGCGTTTTGAATCGACATCACTGCGGGTCTCCAACCAATCGACAACACGGCTGGCCCAGTGCTCAGTGTCATAGCGAGCGGTCAGGTTGTGCAGGCGCAACGCCTCGCCGGTGCCGGGCTGGTCGATGATCAGCGAGCAGATGCCACGCTTGGCCAGCCACGCGGGCAGGCCGACGCGGTATTTCATTTCCTTGGTGGAGTCGAGCCCGTTGAGCTGTACCAGGATCGGTGCCGGACCGTCCACGCCTGTCGCGCGTACCAGCAGGCCGGAGATATGAGTGCCCTCGTAAGGGATTTCTACTCGCTCGCAGTTTTCCCCGCAAAGCTGGATACCGCGGGCGAACGTCTCAAGGAAACGTTGATAAAGCTCCGTGCGCCCGTTCGCACCGTGGGCCTGTAGACGCTCGCAGGTGAGGTAGTAGATGGCCGCGCGGTTGTACTTCTCTCCGGCGGAGAACAGACGTCCGGCGGCTTCGTCTTCCTCGGCCAGGCCGCAAAGTTTATCGGCCATGTTGGCCCAGGTTTCACGGAAAGCCTTGCTGCCAGCCGCGTCAGGTTGTTTAGCGGCCTCATGCAACGGCGCGCACATCGCTTCAATCTCGCCCATGCGCGCGCCCATCTCGATGGCCAGGCTGATGGAGGCATTCCAGACGTAATTGGTGGGGAAGTAACGGAACATTCTTATTGTCCTTTTGGTGGCGGCAGACTGGCGCCGTGACTTGCGCAGGCAAAGCCCACGAACGCCATTTGCCAAACACGTTAAGGAGAGGTGAATCAATTGGCCAATCGGAAGTCGGGATGCGAGGTATCGCGAAAGGAGATAGATCCAGGACAGCCGAGGAGGAGAGGAGCCGAAGTGGCAGCACTGGCGGCTCCTTCCTTTAGCAACCGACCATTGGGTCGAAAGCGGTGGTCTTACATCAATGGAATGGTGTAGCTCACGATCAGGCGATTCTGATCCTGGTCGCGCGCAATATCACTGCGGGACATCGCGTTGCGCCAGCCAAAACCTACGTTCTTCAGCGAGCCGCTCTGAACCACATAGTCCAGGGCGATATCGCGCTCCCATTCACTGGCGTCCTGGCCGCTGCTCGTCTGAATATTGTCGCCCTTGAGGTACATCACCGATGCCTTCAAGCCCGGTACGCCAAGCGCTGCGAAGTCATAGGCGTACTGCGCGAATGCCGTGCGTTCACCTGCCTGGATGAATGTCTGGATGGTGCGGTCGGTGTAGAGATAAAGGCTGGCGCCGCCTTCGCCTTTACCCGCCAGGCCACCCTGATTGAGTTGCACAAAGTTGCTGTCATCGGAAACGCTTTGATAGCCCGCGGTAATCGCATGGCCGCCCAACGAGTAAATGAACGCCGCGCTCCAGGTGTCGTTGTCGATTTCACCGCTGCCGTCCTTGGTGTAGCCGCTGACTTTGTAACCACTGGCGCGACCGGCCGCGCTGCTGTTCTTGCCATCGGACGTGGTCTTGAAGTATCGCAAGTCGGTTTTCAGCGAACCGTATTCACCCAACGGCAACACATGCAGCAAACCGGCGAACTGCTGCTGGTAATAGTCTTCGAGGTTGGCGTAGTAGTACTGGGCGGTCAGATCCTTGGTCAGCTTGTAATCGCCACCGGCAAAGGTGAATTTATTGCTTTCCTGGGTGCCGCCCGCAACGGCCAGACCGGCGCTGTCGCTGGAAGCCCGGCCGGTGGCATGTTCAAGTTGGCCGGCGGTGAAGGTCAGGTTGTCGATTTCATTGCTGGTGACTTGCCCACCCTCGAAGGTTTGGGGCAACAGGCGGCCATCGTTGGAGACCAGAATCGGCAACTTCGGTTGCAAGGTGCCGTAACGCAGTTCAGTTTTGGAGGCGCGCATCTTGGCCGTTGCACCTAGGCGAGACCATTGGTCCGCAGCCTTGTCACCGTCGTTGGGGAACATCGAGCCGCCGACATGACGACCGGCGCCGCTGTCAAGTTTCAAACCCAGCAGGCCGATAGCGTCCAGACCAAACCCCACGGTGCCGTCGGTAAACCCGGATTGATAATTGAGCATGAACGCCTGCCCCCACTCTTCGGTCTTCGAAGGGGCGGCGGCACCGTCACGGTTATCGTTGTTGAAGTAGAAGTTGCGCAAGGTCAAGTTGGCTTTGCTGTCGCTAATAAAATCAGCAGACGCCAACGGGCTCATGACAATACTCATGCCGCCGGTTAAAACACTCAGTACTTGAAACAGGGCTTTCATCAGGACGAACTCCAGCGCGGAACCTATGTTCCGGGCATATTGAAAAGGCAGCAGGGAGCATTTAGCCAATCAGGCGATTGGCCAATGCGTTAATAATCGTTGGGTAAATGCTTAAGTCAGCATCGGGTGATATCGGTTAAAACCTCCGAAGAACTTCGTCAGAAAAGTGCCTTGAAAGTCCCTGTGTCAATCAGTCGATCAATCCATGAGCGTCATGAAAGGGATACGGTCCGGGATACTCGCCAAACACGGCGTTGTGGCTCACCATCGCTTGCCCATGCCAGCGATGCAGCAAGTACCCCGGTGGTTCCAGATTGAAATGCGCTGGAGCGGTTGGCTGTAGATCCAGCACAATTTGATGTGAGGTGCCGGGGCATACACAACTGAGGCTGCCACCGAAACGCTGCTGCATCGGCCGATGCAAATGCCCGCACAGCAAGCGCTCCACCTGCGGATGACGGGTGACGACCTGCGCCAGCGCCGAGGCGTTGATGAACGGCTCGCGGTCCATATGGCCAATGCCGCTGATAAACGGCGGGTGATGCAGAACCAATAACGTCGGGACATCGGGACGAAGTGCCAGTTGTTCATCGAGCCAGCGCAACTGGCTGTCCAGCAACTGACCGCCATGGGCGCCGGGAATGGTGCTGTCCAGGCCGATCAGGCGCACTGGATGCTCTTCAACCACCCAATCCAATGGTGCACCGGCCAACGTAGGCAGGTAACTGTGATCGGCAAAGGCCGCCTGCAAATGCTCGCGATTGTCGTGGTTACCGGGCACCAGGTAGTAAGGCATGCGCAGGCGCGCCAACTCGGGATGCAGCGCGGCATATTCATCAGGGCGACCGAAGTCCACCAGGTCGCCACTGATGACCACGATGTCGGGACGCGGAACTTGAGTATTCAAATGATCGACCGCACGACGCAACGCGGCGAGCGTATCAACGATGCCATAAGTGAGCTTTTGCCCGGCTTTAAGATGCAGATCACTGATCTGCGCAATGAGAAACGGACGGTTGAACATAAGTCCTCTGAAAACACAAAATCACAATTAAAGGGTAAACAGCACTTGCGGTTCGACGGCCAGGGCAATCAGTGCACCGGGGGCGTGGATGACGTTATCGGTGCTGTCCACCAACAATGGCTGTGCGGCGCCGACATCCACCAACAGACGGCTTTGGGCACCCTGGAAAAACTGCCCCACCAGCCGTCCGTGCAGATGCCCCTCGTTGTCCATCACCCGCAAATGCTCGGGGCGGCAATAGACCGTGGCGGGCCGATTGGCGCCACTCCATGGCAATTCACCGCCACTGACTTTCAAACCATGGGACGTGTGCTCGATCACCGGGAAAGCGTTGAGATTGCCGACAAAACTGGCGACGAAAGCGTTTGCAGGTTGCTGATAAATTTCCCGCGGGCTGGCCAATTGCGCGATGCGGCCCTGCTCCATGACCAGGATACGGTCGCCCAGCGCCATGGCTTCACCCTGATCGTGGGTGACGAACACCGCGGTAATGCCCAAACTGCGTAGCAGCTGATCCAGCTCGCTGCGCAAACGCTCACGCAACTGCGCATCCAACGCCGCCAGGGGCTCGTCCAGCAACAATACCCGGGGCTTGGGCGCCAGGGCGCGGGCGAGGGCGACCCGCTGGCGCTGGCCGCCGGACAACTCGTGAATGCTGCGCTTGCCGTGATCCTGCAGGCCGACAAGCTCCAGCAGTTCCAAACAACGCTTGTTGCGTTCAGCGGGTGATACGCTTCGAATTTTCAGGCCGTAAACGATGTTGCTGGCCACGTCCAGGTTTGGAAACAAGGCATAGTTCTGGAACACCATGCCCACGTCGCGACGTTCGATGGGCAGGCGAGTGACGTCGTGGTCGCCAAAAAACACCTGTCCCACGTCCGGACGCTCAAGACCTGCGATCAGGCGCAAGGTGGTGGTTTTACCGCAACCGGACGGGCCAAGGATTGCCAGGGTTTCCCCGGCTTTAATGGTCAGGTCCAGATCATGTACAGCAACAGTGCCGTCAGAGAACGCCTTGCGGCAACCCGCCAGACGAATGGTGGTTCCGGTCATCGTTTTTCTCCACGGGAAAGGCGGGCGCTGATGGCCTGCAACGCAATCAGCAGCGGCACAATCATCAACAGAAATATGAGGGTGTAGGCGCTGGCGACCTCCAGCCTGGCCGAGGCATAGCTGTCAGCCAGGCCCACCGGCAATGTCTTGGTCATTGGTGTGTGGAGCATCCAGGTCAGGTTGAACTCCCCCAACGACAGGGTGACGACCATCAACACCCCGGCGAGAATTCCCGCCCGGCAGTTGGGCACCACCACATTGAAGAAACGCCGGATCGGCCCGGCGCCAAGGCTGGCAGCAGCCTCTTCCAGAACGGGCAGATGCTGGCGCTGCATCACCGCCATCACCGGACGCACCAGAAACGGCAGGGTGAACAGCACATGGCCGACAAGAATGAATAACCAGCTGCTGCGAAACCCGCCGAACTGGCCATAGGTGAGCAGCAACGCCAAAGCGCTGGCCAGGCCAGGCATCGCCACCGGCAGCACCATCAATTCCTCGAACGCGCGGCTGAAGCGGTTATTCATCCGTACCAGCGCGTAAGCCGCCGGTACGCCCACCACACAGACACACAGCGCACAGGCAGCCGCCAGTTGCAGGGATAGCCAGACCGTCGGCGAATACGCCTGCCAGACTTGCACCAACCAATCGAACGTCAGGCCGCTGGATACCCCTTGAAAGTAATTGCGCGTCAGCCCGGCCAGCAGTGACATCAGCACGGGCACCAACATGAAGGCGCACACCAGCAAGGTAAACACTAGTTGCCCGACAAACAGCGCAGAGCGTTTCACAAGACTGTCCTCGATTCTTTGGCCAGCCGTCGGGCCAGCAACAGTACCGCCCAGGTCAACGCCCCCAATACCACCGACAGCGCGGCGGCCACGGCGAAATTGGCGTAGTTGGTAAACACGTTGTAGATCGCCACCGGGGTCACGTTCAGCCGAGTGCCCAGGGTGAAGGCCGTACCAAAGGCGCCCATGGAGGTCGCAAAGCAGATAGCCCCGCACGAGACCAATGCCGGTGCCAGGCCGGGGACGATGACATCACAGACCACTCGCCAATGACCGGCCCCCAGTGAATGAGCGGCTTCTTCCAGGCTGCGATCCAGGCTTTCACAAGCGGCCATCACCGTGAGGATCACCCGCGGAATCGAGAAGTACAGATAGCCGATGCACAACCCCATCAGCGAGTAGGCAAAAATCCAGCGTTCACCCACCAGATCCAGGCCCAGGGTGGCGAACAACCCTTGGCGCCCGGCCAGCAGAATCACCAGAAAACCCACGACCACGCCGGGGAATGCCAGAGGAAAGGTCAGCAAGGCGACCAGAGCCGAACGGCCAAAGAAACGCTGGCGTGAGAGAAAAAAACCACTGATGCCGCCAACCAATAACGCCGCGAGGGTCGTGGCGAGCGCAAGCAGGCAGGTCTGGGCCAGACTGCCCAGGTACTGCGCGCTGCTCAGCACCTGCCAATAGCCGCTGTCACTGCCATCGCGACGTTGCCCACCGAGCACGATCAGGTGCGCCAGCGGCAATAACCAGAACGCGAACAGCACCGCTGCTGCGGGCGCGAGCGCCCAGGCAGCGGTAGGTCGCAAGCGCTGCAGCAGGGTCCGGCGAGCGCGCGCTTGCTGAACCTTTACCAGCGAAGCCGTCACTTACTTGACCTCTCTCAGATAACGTGCGGAAAAGGCTTCCTGCGCCGCCGCCATCTGTTCGTAGTTGACCACGCCGGCCCGGGCGTAATCACTGTCCGGCAGGAACTGCGCGGCGACGTCGGCAGGCATTTTCATAGGCCGTACCGGCCGCAGGTATGCCTTGGCCCACAGCGCCTGGCCTTGATCGGACAGGACGAAATCCAACACCTTCTCGGCGTTGGCCCGATGCGGGGCGTTGCCGACGATGCTCATCACATAAGGCACGCTGATGCTGCCTTCCTTGGGAATCACGAAGGCAACGTTGGCGTTATCCTTGTAACGGGCCCGATAGGCGTTGAAGTCGTAATCGACCAGAATCGGCAGCTCCCCGGACAGCACCCGGGCATAAGCCGTTTGCTTGGGGACGATGGGCGAGTTCTTCGCCAGTTTTTGGAAGTAATCGATGGCCGGGGTGAAGTCATCCAGGTTGCCGCCCATGGCTCGGTTGATCGCGACCGCAGAGACGTAACCGACGAAAGCGCTGGATGGGTCAAGGTAGCCGACCATGCCTTTGTACTCGGGCTTGAGCAGGTCGGCCCAGCTTTGCGGCACGGGCAGGCCGCCCAGTGCATCGACGTTGACCATGATGCCCAAGGTGCCGGAATGAATGGCAAACCAGTGTCCTTGCGGATCCTTCAAGCCTACCGGGATCTGATCCCAGCCCTTGGGTTTATAAGTGCCCACCACCCCGGCTTTTTGCGCCTGCAAGCCGAACGTCACGCCGTAATACACCACATCGGCCACCGGCGCTGCCTGTTCGGCGACCAGTTGCGCCAATGACTGTCCGGAGTTCTTGTTATCCAGCGGCACCTGCACGCCAGTGGTATCGGCAATCGCCTTGAGCTGCGTGCCCCAGTCCGCCCATTCCGGCGGGCAGTTGTAGCAAATCGCCGTTTCGGCGGCCTGGGCCAGGCTGGCAACGCCGCATAACAGCAGCGTTGCCAGGGTTTTACTGAAGCGGATCATCAAGTGTCTCCTCGTAAGGTTGAGTACTTTCGCCCGGCCGGATATGGCAGGGCAGGCAATGGGAAATCGGTGGGGCGCCAGCGATCTGCGCCAGCAACTGATCGATCACGGTGCACGCCAGCGCCGCGATGGGTTGAACGACGCTGCACAGCGTCGGGTGCATTTGAGTGCCAAGGGCGATGCCGTCAAAGCCAATAACCGAAAGCTGCCGGGGCACGTTCCAACCGTTGCGCCGCAGTTCCGCTATCAGGCTGATTGCCAGTAAATCGTTGGAACAAACCAGTGCACTGACTGCCTGCGGGCCCTGCAGTAACGGCTCGATGGCAGCAAAATCAGCCTGGGTATGGGCGGGCATTTCAATCACCGGCAGGCTGTCGAGGCCAGCTTCACGCATCGCGTCGCAATAACCGGCGTAGCGAAGGCGAGCGCGGTCCGATTGCAGGGCAGGGCCTGCGACCATGCCGATCCGAGAGTGCCCAGCCTCCAGCAGATAACGGGTGGCGAGCGCCATGCCCGCGCGGTTGTCCACCGACACCGCGCTGTAGTCCGGATTGCTCGGCTGGTGATAGGCCAGCACAAAAGGCGTGTCTTCGCTGTCCAGGCTTTGCAAAACCCGGTTGCTCTCGGCGTCGGTCACTGTGAGGACCAGACCATCGACGCGCTGTCGCAACAACTCTTCGACGACCGCGCTTTCGCGCTCGCTGCTGTAATCGGTCGTCGCCAACAAAAGGTTGTAACCGTGCAAACGCGCAGCGCGCTCCATCGCCTGGAATTGCTCGGCAAACACGGGGTTGAGCAGGTTGGGCACCACGACGCCGATCAACTTGGTGACTTGCAAGCGCAGTTGGCGACCGAGCCGATTGGGCCGAAAACCCAGCTGACGCGCCGCGGCGAAGACTTGTTCGCGGGTGGCTGGACGCACCACTTCGGGGGAGGCAAAGGCGCGCGCCGCGGTCGCCCGCGAAACACCTGCCAACCGTGCAACTTCTTTCAAATCAGTCATTGTCACTCGCTTGAGATCGATCTCATTGGCGAGCACATTACTGAGGGAATATGGCGTTCCGGCGATGTACGGATGACATTCTGATGACGGATTTGGCTCGGAGGAGTGCACGACCAAGCAGGCCACGCATGCCCCCCGGGGGGAGCGCGCGCCCGATTTGAAGCAGGAAAATGAAAAGAACCACAGAAATGTTTTCTGGGTGGCGTCTCCTGATAACGTTGCCGCAATAGCCATACGTCGCGGAGAGTCCCTTGACCATTCCTGCATCGCTGAGTTTTTCGGGGCCGGCAAAAACACGCCTGCGTCTTGAGTCGGCTGCCGTCGGCGCACTGGCGCTGATACTGTTCCTCGCGGGGGGCTGGCACAGGGACGTCATTGGTTTTGATTCGCGGTTTGTGATCTTTGCCCAGGAGATGTTGCGTCACGGGGTCGGTGTTTTCCCCACGACGTATGGCGAGCCCTACGCGGATTATTCGGGCTTTTCGACCTTTCTCATCTACCTGCTTTCGCTGCCTTTCGGGCAGGTGACGAGCCTGACGGCATGGCTGCCAACGGCAATTGCCAGCGCCGTAACGGTCGCGCTGATTTATCGCCTGCTCTCGCCTTATTCCCGTTTGTGGGCCTGGATGAGCAGTGCATTACTGTTGCTTACCAATACCTTCATCAGTGAAACCCGCGCCGTTTCGCTGGACCAGATGCTGGCAACGGTGACATTTGCCGTGTTTTATCTGGGCTATGCCGCCGATCATTTTCAATCACCGCGGCGCATGGGCTGGGTGCTGGCGTTGCTGGTATTGGGGTTTGCCATTCGGGGGCCTTTGGGGCTCGTGGTTCCGACAGGGGTGTTATGCAGTTATTACCTGGTGGGCAAACAGTGGCGGCGGCTGATGGTGTTGGGTGTCTCATCCCTGATGCTGTTGGTCGTCTGCATTGTGACGTTGCTGGCCCTTGCACAAGGCAGCGGCGGCAATGGATTTGCCGCTGAAGTCGTGCGCATGCAGTTCACTTCGCGCATGGACGGTAGTGAGGGCTCCAAGGGCCTTTTATGGTATTTCACCAGTTCCATGGATGGCTTTGCATTAGCCTATCCACTGGCAATTGTGGTGCTGGTCGGGCTTTTAAGTACACGCGTTGTGGCGGGGCGACTGCCCACGACTAAACCTCTTGATCTGGTTTACCTGTGCCTGGCGGCAGCGCTGACCGTGATCGTAGGATTGTCCATCCCGCAAGCCAAAAAGGCTCGGTACCTGCTGCCGATGCTTCCAATGGTGGCGATCATTTCAGCCTATCCCTTTCAAGTGACGGGCCAACGTTGGGCGAGCGCAGTCCGAATGCTGATTCTGACCCTGTGCGCTTTGTTTCCAGCCTCGCTCACCCTGGCATTGTTGTGGGTACGCCCACGCTTTCCCGAATTACTGGGCAGCATCGGGCCCATGCTCGTTTTTCTGGGGCTGCTACAGGTGGTTTCTTTAGCTCTTTTGCTCCGCCCAATCCTGAGGGCGCAGGGGCTTGCGTTGTGTGCCGTGATTGCCGTGTGGTCGGTCTATATCGGCATCGTCGAACCCGTCGAGCGCAGCTTGTATGACACTCGACGTTTCACATTGGCCGCGTGGACGATCATGCAGGAAAGCCCCGCGCCCCTGGTGCTTCACGGCATGGGCAAGGATGCCAAGGCGATCAAGTTCGTTGTCAATCTTGATCAAGATATCTACCCGCAATTCACTCAAACGCCCCAACAGCTGGCAGGTGTTCGCGGCCCTGCTTATGTTGTGATGAGCCACCGCGATTATCTGGCGCTGCCGGACGAGCTCAAGGCCTCCATGCAAGTGCGCTACAGCGGTCTTTTCGATAAAGACGACTATGTGCTGCTCAACCTGCAAGCGGCAGCGTCGGCTGGTCGTTGATGTTGAGTTAAAAACGGGTCATACGTCGCGTCCGAGGCCTTGACGTACGGCTATGTTCGATAATCCCAACCCTGTCAGATGGCAAAAAATTATCACTCTGCTAATACGTATGGAAGGCGTTTCGCAGGGTTGCGAAGCGCTCTACAAAAGGTGGGGATATGAGAATATTTTGTGCGCCTGGCGTGTGTGTCGCTATTGTCCTGACAGGACAAGCATTCGCTAACGAGGCTATTGAGCAAGACGCCATTGATAGGGATGCCTTTTTCAAAAAATGCGAAAAATCTGCAATTGACAAGGTCAGCTTCCGTGGGCTCGATCGTGATGTCATGGAGAGATTTTCTTTACGCCGCGGTGTTTTTAGCGGTGAAGGCAGGAAGAACATAAATCTCATTTTCGATGAGATCGAAAAAACCGCACCCAAGCCTTTGGACCTCAAAAAAGCGGCCTACGTTTTGGGCACTGCTTACCGAGAGAGCCACGGTACGATGTCAGCAGACACAAAAGAAAAAGTCTGGTGTCTGTCTGATGCCTCATGCAAAAAACAAAACCGCAAGCTAAAAGAATATGCCCGCATTGATCGTTCCACTGGCCACAATTACGTCGGCAGAGGCTATGTTCAACTGACGTGGGCGGATAACTATAAAAAGTTTGGAGCGATTCTAAAGCTTCAGCCCAAAACACTCCTCTACACGAACCCTGACTTGGCGCTTAAGCCAGAATATGCCTCCAAGATCATGGTGACGGGTATGTATAAGGGGTTGTTCACCTCCAGTCAGCTTAATGATTATTTCAACGAAAAAACCGAGGATTGGTATACGGCGAGAATGATCGTCAATCCGAAATCACCACGTAAAGCGGTCACGGCAGGCTATGCGATGATGTTTTATGAATGCCTGGGAGGGACGCCAAAGTTACCGGCCTCTGCCGGAAGTGAGCTAGAGGGGCCTTGGCGCTAGCACCTGATGCCGATGGTTATTGGTTGAAACCTGACTTTGAAGTGAAGGAGTACATAATGAAAAAAGGAATTTTGAGCGTAGGCCTCTGCGGGTGGGCCTTCATAGGGGGCGCAACATTCACGCCTTCTGATTTCGCTTTTGCAGAAAAATCTTTAGGGCTATGCGGCTTCGACATGAAGTCTCTGAGTTTCCGTGGAACCGACCTGGAACAGGCCAAATGTCTGCTGAGTCCAACGAAACCAGCCGGGCATCTTGGTGCTCCGTTGACGACTTTGCCAGCGCCCTTTGAGCAGGTCGTTGGTACGCCTTTCAAACTGGATCCCTCACGCTTTCGCGAGTACTTGGCAGGACTCAAGGTTGGGCCTGATTCTTTGGGAGGACGCCTGGAGGATCCGCTCTCTCGATCAGCCGCCGAAAATAAGCCATTGGCTAAGTACTTTGTCATTCATGATGTGAGCTACAACCTCTGTGATGATATGGAATCCCTATCAAGATCGGACGACCCAAACGCGAAATGGAATTTGACTTCTCGATGGGCAGATGACCGCGAGGCTCACCTCTACATCACTCGGGATGGGAAGCTCATCGCACCTCAAGGGCGTACCTTCAAGGTTGCGTATCCGGCAACGAAGCTAGAGCAGCAAGATAAGTCGCGTACACGAGGACTCTTTCTCCACGTTGAGAACGTGCAGTTGCGAACCGTCGCCGTTGAGCCAGGTGAAAGTGCATGGGTACTGGACAAGAAGACGAAAGAAAAAAAATGCCGCAATGACCGAGTGGCTCAGCAGCCGGGCTTTACGCAAATACAGTATTCACGGCTCGCATTGGTTTACATCGCTGCTAGCCACCGAGCAGGAAAATGGTTAGTACCGGCATATCACCTGGCCATAGATAAAGGGGTAGGTGATGCTCACGATGATCCGCAAAACTTCGATCTCAACGATTTTGGCAGTAAAGTTTGTGGACACCTAAAAGCGTTAGGGCGCGACGTATGTTCGTTATGACAGCGGGGCTTATGACACTCAGGGGCTGCCCTAACTGCCGATCAGCCCCGCAAGGATGATCGGCAGCTACCTGAGCTAAAGGGTTTTCATGTACTCGATCAGGGCATAACGCTCGTCATCGTTGAACGACGATGCGCCATAGTCATGGCCTGCGTTGGAGTTGCCCGGCAACGAAGTATTGAGGGTGAATGGGCTGCCGGGCCCATAGGCATCGATAAAACCGACAGTCTTCGGATCGAACAGAATCGAGCCTACCTTGAAGCTTGAAGGACGATCCTCGGGGGACCGTAGCAGATCATACAGCGTACGTACCGAGCCGTTGTGCAGGTACGGCGCAGTTGCCCAGATACCGGTCAAGGGGCGCGCCTTGTAGGCCAGAGTCGGGTATTCCTTGATGTTTTCGGCAAGCTTATAACAAGCTTCCAGCTGCTGACTCCTTTGCGACTGAAAGGCGAGCAATAAGGCCAACCTGTTCTTGCGCACCGCCCGTGACGGTAGCGGTTCGACGTTAAGAAAATCCTTCAATGCCAATAGAAGAAGGCCTTCCTTCTGGTTCAGCAATACCTCCCGGGCAGTAACACCCAACTGAGTCACCAAGGGTGAATTATCGGTAATAATGCCGGTAAATGTATTGAGGAGGGCGCCCTTGAGTTTACCTGGGGCGCTGACCATCTGGACGGCATTGCAGGCCATCCAAGGGTCGGTGGTGATGGATTTTGGACTTTCCGTTTCGGCATCGATGGTCGCCATCTGGGCAACGATCTTGGTTTTCAAGTCATCGCGTGGCAATGGCAGGTGACAGCTTGAGCAGTTGCGAGCGAACAACTGGGCACCTTGTTGTACCTTGGTTGCGTCGATAGGGCCCAGGCTGTCAGGCCACTTCGGTGGTTTCAGGCGCTGTATTGTGCGCTCAAGCTGATCGAGGTTGTCGATACGCACACTTGAAACAAAGCCCTTGAGGAGCGTATGCGGGCGAATTGCCACATCGCCGAACACCCCCACGACTTCCGAGGCGTTGCGCGCAAGGGCGCCGATATCCAAGCCATCCTTGCCCAATCGCTGATTTGGGGCGACACCGTTCCATTGCACCTGGTTGTGCTGAGGTGTATTCCATAAAAACGGGTAGCTGACCGGAGCATCCGACGGGTTAGGGGTCGGGTCTGGGGCGCCATTGAGCTGGGCCACCCGGTTGAGAATGTGCCCGACGGCGTCAACGCGACCGGGGCCATACTCCAGGTCCGTCTGATTGAGCGAAGCACTTTTTTCAAGGAACAGGTTCAAGGCATTCAATGCCGTGAATAACGACTGGCGATTATCTTCAGTGTCGTCGCTGGCCAAGACCTTTGCCGCAAAGCGATCGAATTTCTCACTGTCGCTATGGGTGTCGGACAGTGCCTGGCGAAAGGCTTCGAGAAATTTCTGGAAGTCGGCATTGGTTGGGCCGCCCGGTATTTCCCAAGTATATCCGCCAAAGGAAATATTGGCCGTGTGGCAGGCGGCGCAGTTCATTCCCACCCAGGGTTCCTGATCCGATTGGCCGCGTTTCCAGCGTAGGCGAGAAAACGTCAGGGCCTTGTCATCACCTTGATCGACCACAAAGCCACGGGGTAACCGATAGCTCCTGTAGTCGAACTGCAGGGTGCGCGGTGTATACCCATAGGCCTCGATATTGGCGTCGGACATGAAGGGCGCTTTCGAGCCCTTTATTTCCAACGCCATCATCCAGGTTAGGGGAGCCAGGCGCGATCCCTGGGAGGTGTTCTGCCAGATGGCAAGGTCCTTCGCACTCCAGTTCTGATCCAGTCCGTACGCGTCTGCCATTACGAATGTCGGTGCCAGGCAACTGACTCCGATGCTTACCGCCGTCAACAAAGACTTCACTGTCATTTTCTCGTTCCTTCGTGGCTGCTGCCAGGATCGTTGTTATGAAATGTTCAGGCTCACGGGAATTGCTGTTCTCCTATCTGTGGGTGATGAAAAAACTGAAGACCGCTGCTCCTTGAGGTCGAGCATCAGTTGGTTATTTGCTGGGTGACCAAGCCGCCGATGAAGGTCATCAACTGGCAGCTGTAGATGCCTCCATGTCCTTCAATGATCGGCGCAAACACCTTGACGTTGAGAAGGGGGTTATGGGGTGGCGGATCTTTCAATTCCGGATTTTTAGCAAGGTGCAAGACAAAGGACTTCGCCGTGCCGTCCCTCTGCTTTTGTTGTGACGTGATCCTGACTTCGCTCAATGGCGTCGAGGTCGACAGCGTTGCCAGGCTCAGGCGCTGATCGGGCTGTGCCAAGGCGTCGATGTATTGTTCGCACCCTTTGAAGGTTTGCCCTTCAACGGTGTCAGGTGAATAGTCTGACGAGGAAAGAAAGTGCGTCTGGTAGGGCTCGTAGTGGCCAACGGCGGTGGCATTGGCCTTGTAGCCTTCAGGTACATCGTCGGTGTACTTCTGCAGCCTTGCTCGCGGTGCCCGGGCGATGTGAAACGCCCACTTGGTGGCTGAGTCCGTCGTGCCGGTTACGATGGCCAGTACCGGTGGTTGATTTTCGGTGTAGTGACAGCCCATGCTCATTTTCTGCAAGGTGACCAGACGCATCGCCTCGAAGGCTGGGTTGATCAGCACCACCAGGTCACCGACAGTTTTCAGCGACTCCTTGGGGTCTTTCATGCAACCGGTGGCATCCAGTGGGTTGTCGGGATCGAAACTCGCACTCTGGGTAAAGCGTTCGACCAGAATCGGCGCAAGGGCTGTATAAAGTACCGCCGCACCGAAGCTGTGGCCGATAAACACCAAGCGGCTTTGGGTGTTATCGGTTGCCTGTAGCAAGCTGCCGCTGTTGCGACGCACGCGCTCTTTGTCCAGGCGCAGCAGCACCTGGGTGACCGCTCCGCTACCGACGCTGTGCGCTGTCTGTTTGCGGTCCCAGAACGTGACGAGATCCAGCGCAGAGTTCCAGGCCAGCACCTGGCCGCGCCACCCCATGTACAGCCCAACAACTTTGCGCTTGCAGCCATCCATCGCAGCAATGTTGCGCATCGCCAGTTTGAACTCACGGACATCGTCATCATCAGGCGCCGCAGAGTGCCGCCAGCCATGCAGGTACGTCACGACCAGCACTGGCTCGTTGATTTTCCTGATGCCGGCCAGCAGCGCCTCGAAGGCATCAGGGTTCATCAGGTTGCCGTACTCATCGAACTCGATGAAGCCATGCTGGAAGTCGGCCTTGCGGCCGCTGGCATCCGGGCAGGAGGCAAGCGGGGTGTCAAGGTCGTAGGATTTAAAGTATGGCGGGGCAGGGTGGTATTGCTTGAGTGGTGCGCAGCCAGCGAACGCCAGGCCCAACACAATGACCGCAATCAGTGCGCGCATCTCCGTTACCCTCTTTGCTGCATCCCTGATTAGCAGCGTAGAAGATTTTTGTGCAGGTGCTGGCATTTTGTCATAGGCCGGGACAGTCCCGGGGCGGGCAAACCGGCGTGCAGCTCCAGCGTCTGCTGGATACGGCGTGTGAAGCGGTACTGCATGCGCTGTCAGTGTCCCTACGTACCTTGCTCTTCGGAGAACCCTAGCTCCCGGATAAACATTGAGAACAGCTCCGGGTGAGAGGAAATGTCCAGCTTCGCATAGAGATGCCGGCGGTGTGCCTTGATGGTCTCAGGGGAGATTCCGAGCCGCAGCGCCATCGCCTTCGACGAGTATCCGCGAAGAATAAGCCGTGCGATTTCCACCTCGCGCTCAGAAAGCACGCCTTTGCCAAACTTTGCCAACGCATCGCCAACGGGGGGCAGCAGAGGTACCGAGATACCGATGCGTGTCCAGTTCTGGTCGAGCAAGGCCAGCACCCATGAGCTGACAAGGGCGAGTTTCCCCAGCTCCACTGAATCGAAGGTTCGGCGCATGCCAAGGGATAAAGACAGCACGCCATCAGGCAGCTGCAGCAGAAACTGCACCTCGTCTTCCAGCACATGATTCTGGAAGTAGTTCAGGTAGTAGTCCGTTTGCCGGAAATGATCCGGGGCGACTTCCTCAAGGTGATAAAACCCGCTGGCCAGGCCTTCGCGAGCAGATTGGTAGAAAGGGTCGAGCAGGTACAGGCCATCCAGATACAGCTCGCTCGCCGTTGGCGCCGGCGCCGCGTCGTACTCAGCAAGCACGTGTGGGGCGGCCTGGGAAGGAAAGTGGATGGCCAGCGCGTTATCGAATGGCACCCATTGACGTAGCACCAGGATAAGCTGGCGCCAAAACCGAGGACTGCCTATCTGCTCGATAGCTCGAGCTAAAGCGGTATGACTGGCGACTTCATGAAAGAGAATGTCCACGTCTACTTCCTTAGGGCGAGGAGGGCATTGGCCCCCGATTCTATAAAGCTGTCAACGGGGGTACCCCATAGGGGGAATTGTTCGGCCAAGGGTACCTGCATACAGTCCTGTCCTATCAAGCGTGCCGGAGAGCCCGCCATTCATAGCATTTTAGTTCTGCCTCCTAACTCATATAACAAACGAGAGGATGAACATATGTCGTCTAATGCGCTATCTCCTGAGCTCAAGCCTACGCTGAGCGTCCCTGATGTAATTGCGATCACTGTATCCTCAGTGACACCCGCCAGCTCCGTGTTTGTCATTGCTCCATTTGCGATCGCCCAGGCCG
The DNA here is from genome assembly GCF_059695895.1 of Pseudomonas sp. LBUM1664. Classification (NCBI taxonomy): domain Bacteria; kingdom Pseudomonadati; phylum Pseudomonadota; class Gammaproteobacteria; order Pseudomonadales; family Pseudomonadaceae; genus Pseudomonas; species Pseudomonas sp. LBUM1664. Next base: position 3,185,105 of record NZ_CP166791.1, read on the forward strand.
GTACCGGGGTCATCTGGGCATTCATATTCGGTGGTGTGTTGGCGCTGATGTTTGCGCTGTGTTACGCAGAGCTGGGCCGTGCGCACAGTGCGGCGGGTGGGGAATACGTATTTGCCAAGCGAGTATTCGGCGGCATGGCCGGTTACGCCACGTTCCTGACCGTGCTCGCAATGCTTCTGTTCATTCCGCCCGTGCTGGCAACAGGGGCCGCCACGTATCTCAATACCGCACTAGGCACACAGTTCGATGGGCAGACCGTGGCCCTGGTGATCGTAGCGCTGAGCTATCTGCTCGGCATTTTGAACATCAAGCTTAATGCTTGGGTGACGGGCGGCTGCCTGATTCTTGAGGTGGCGGCTTTGATGGTGATTGTGGTGCTGGGCTTCGGTCATGCACAGCAACCGATCAGCAGCCTGCTCAACCCTGTTGTGCTCGACAACGGAATCTTACGCTCAGCGCCCTGGGCCTTGGTCATCGGAGCGGTCGGCACGGCTCTGTTCTCCTTCAACGGCTACGGCGGAGCAGTGCTGCTTGCCGAAGACATGAAATGCGGCGGGCGCGGTATTCCAAAAGCGGTACTGTTGTCTTTGGTGCTGGTAGTCGCCATTGAGTTGATCCCGCTCGTAGCCCTGCTGGTGGGGGCTCCGTCGCTTGAACAGATGCTGGCCAGCCCTGACCCAATCGGTTATTTGCTGACGGCCCACGGCAACGAAACGTTGTCACGGCTAGTGAGCGCCGGCATCTTCCTCTCGGTATTCAATGCCATCATTGCCCTGGTGATTCAGATCGGCCGGGTGATCTACAGCAGTGGTCGTGATGAGCTATGGATGCCAACCATGAACCGCGCATTCACCCGAATCCATGCCAAATGGGAGTCTCCATGGCTGGCAACACTCTTCCTGGCCGTGCCTTCTGCAGCGTTGACCTTCAGCTCCAATCTGTCGGAACTGACCTCGTTCACCGTTCTGCTGATCCTGTGCGTGTACCTGATCGTAGGGCTGTGCGCGCTGTTCAGCCGTGTGCTGCGCCGTGATCGCGAGCACCCGTATCAGATGCCGTTGTGGCCTCTTCCTGCACTGGCTGCCGTGGTAGGTTCGGGATACCTGCTGACGTCGTTACTGAGCACCGCTAACACCCGGGACATCTTCATCATTCTTGGAATCCTGGTGACTTCCGTGCTGCTTTACGCTACGTACGGCAAGTTGAGCCCGGCATTCCAAAAACTCTGAACGAGGACATCATGCGAGCACGCGACTTCGGCATTTCCTTGGGCTTGGGCCAACCAGGCCCCAACAACGCAATCACCGACGTGCCAGGCGTTCGGGTTGGCCATGCGACGCTGGATAAGGTCCATAACGGCAAACCGGTGCGTACGGGGGTGAGTGTGATTGAGCCGCGGGCTGGAGCCGCGCGTTTTCAGCCGTGTTTCGCTGGCTGTCACGTACTGAACGGCAATGGCGATGCCACGGGCTTGGAGTGGATTCGTGAAGCAGGGCTGCTTACGACGCCTATCGCGACCACCAACACCCACAGCGTGGGCGTGGTACGCGATGCGCTTATCGCTCATGAGCACGCAACACTGGCTGATAGATCGGTTTATTGGTGCATGCCGGTAGTGATGGAAACCTACGATGGCGTGTTGAACGACATCTGGGGTCAGCACGTGAATGCAGACTTGGTGCAGCAAGCCTTGAGCACTGTGGATACCGGGCCGGTGACTGAAGGTGCTGTCGGCGGAGGCACAGGAATGATCTGCCACGAGTTCAAAGGTGGGATTGGTACCGCTTCACGCAAACTGCCAGCAGAGCAGGGCGGTTGGACGGTGGGGGCATTCGTTCAAGCCAACCATGGCCAACGCCGCGAACTCAGAGTCGATGGATACCCGGTGGGCAGAGCGCTGCTGGATCTGCCGTCGCCCTACGCTCTGCAAGGCACTCCAGGCATGGGATCAATCGTGGTCGTGTTGGCCACCGATGCTCCCTTGCTACCACACCAATGCCAGCGGCTGGCACAACGGGCCTCGCTAGGTATTGCACGGACTGGCGGCGGTACCGACGACTCCAGCGGCGATATCTTCCTGGCCTTCTCTACAGGAAATACCGGGCTGGCTCCAGCCGACTACAACCGGCGTAATCTGCCGAAGACAGCTCAAGTAGCGATGGTCAACAACGATCATATCTCGCCACTTTTCTCGGCAGCGGCCGAAGCGGTAGAGGAGGCTATCGTCAATGCTTTGCTAGCCGGTCGAACCATGCATGCCGAGGATGGGCGGGAGGTGCCGGCCCTGGAGGGAGGGCGCTTGCTTCAGGCATTGGAGAAGATGGGTTGGCAGCCGGGGCGTTAAGCCGCTTGCGAACGGGTTCAACTCATTCTCCAAATTTGATCTCAAGCCGCTTGAACCTCGAAGCCAGCGTCGTTGGCTTGAGTCCCAGCAATTGAGCTGCACCGCCTTTACCGAATAACTTGCCATCCGCCGCCTTCAAGGCGGCTTCCATGTTGCATCGTTCGAGCTCGCGGATCTGCGCGTCCGTCATGATCGTGATCGGGGAGGCCTGTTGTTGAGGGTCGGCGAGGCTGGCTTTCGGCTCGTCGGGCAAATCCAGGCTCAGATCCGCGCCAATCGAGGTGATCAATGCGCGCTCGATGACGTTTTGCAACTCGCGAATATTGCCCGGCCATGAGTAGCGTTGCAGACGTTCGATGTCGCTGTTGCGCAGTCGCCGCCCTGGCATGTTCAGGCGTTTGCCGGTCTGTTTGAGGAAATGCGTGGCCAGGGCGCCGATGTCCATCAATCGGTCTCGCAACGCCGGGGAGTGGATCGGGAACACGTTCAGGCGAAAATACAGGTCTTCGCGAAAGTGCTTGGCCGCGACTTCTTGGCGCAGATCGCGGTTGGTCGCCGCAATGATCCGCACATCGACCTTGCGCGTGCGCTCTTCGCCGACCCGCTCGAACTGACCTTCCTGCAACACCCGCAGCAGCTTGCTTTGCAACTCCAGAGGAATCTCACCGATTTCGTCGAGAAACAACGTGCCTCCATCCGCCAGTTCGAAACGTCCGACCCGATCACGCACGGCCCCGGTAAAAGCCCCGCGAATGTGGCCGAAAAACTCGCTTTCGAACAGCTCCGCCGGAATCGCCGCACAGTTAACCCGGATCAGCGGGTGGCCGTTACGACGGCTGGCCTGATGAATGGCGCGGGCGATCAGCTCCTTGCCCGTCCCCGATTCACCGTTGATCAACACGCTGGCATCGGTAGGCGCGACCACATCGATCTGCCGGATGATCTTTTTGATCGGCTCGCTCTGGCCAACGATCTCGCGGAAGTTGTGCTCGATGTGAATCTCTTCCTGCAAGTACGCGTTCTGCTCTTCGAGGCGTTCCTTGAGTACCTTGAGTTCTTCCAGGGCGCTTTGCAGCTGGTTTTCCGTGCTACGCCGCTCGGTGATATCGCGGAACACCACCACGGCACCGACGATGCGACCCTCGGAAATCACCGGGGTGCTGGTGAACTCCACCGGAAACGAGGTGCCGTCGCGACGCCAGAACACCTCCTGACGCCCCTCGTGAATGACGCCGTCGCGCACGGCTTTATAGATCGGGCACTCTTCCACGGGGTAGTGGCTGCCATCGGCATGGGTATGGTGGTGAATGCGGTGGATGTTCTTACCGATCATGTCCTGGGGCTCCCAACCCAACATCCGCGCGCAAGCCGGGTTGACGAAGGTGGCCAGGCCGTCGCTGTTGATGCTGTAGATACCGTCGCCCACCGAGCTCAGCAGCAACTGATTGTCGCGCTCGTTTTCCTGGAACAGATTGAGAATGTTGCGCCACTCGATCAGCCCTCCGCGCATGGTGCGTTCGGTGTGGGCCTGGTCGCGTTGATACTTTTCCTGACTGCGTTCGCGTAGCACCAGAATGAGCTGTTGTTTGCCCTTGATTTGCAGGGTGGTGGCGGAGATTTCCAGTTCGATGCGTTCGCCGCTCTTGCAGTTGCAACTGAGCTCATCGGTCCAGGCGCGGCCTTTGTCCATCACCGCCTGGGTGAAGACGATCAGGTCGGCCAATTGATGACCGAACAGTTTGCTCACCGGTAGTTCGAGCAGTTCCTGACGCGGATAGCCGAGCAGCTTGCAGGTGGCGATGTTGAGGTCAACCAGCCGATCGGAAAACGGATTGAGCAGCGCGATGGCTTCGGCGCAATGTTCAAACACCATATGCCGTGACGAATACGCCAGGTCGGCCCAACCGCTGAGAGAGTCTGCTTCATTCATGGCTACGAAATCTCGTGCTTTATCACTACGAATATTCGTATTTCTACGGGAATGCGTGACTCAGCGATAGCATCAGATACGCCACTAAAAACCAGACCAGAGCAGTATCTTTATATAAATCAACCGATTAACCCTCATCGAAAAATGTTTCTATTTTCTGGCATGGCGTTCGCTCTATCTCCTGCAACCCGGCAGCCAACACTGGCTGACGTTCAAGCACGAAGAAAACTGGAGAGCGACACTATGCCAACCGTGGACATCCCTCATTACAAAGACGGCGACTTCCTGGTCAATTACGAAGAGAAAGTCTTCGAGGACGTCAAAGCCGAGCCGGGCGAGAAAGTCCTGATCACCTTCCACACCATCGCCTTCGAGGGCTCCATTGGCCTGGTCAACATGCTTCAGGCCAAACGCCTGCTGCGCAAAGGCTTTGAAACCAAAATCCTGCTGTATGGACCAGGCGTGCAACTGGGCGTGCAACGCGGCTTCCCAACCCTGGGCGCCGAAGCGTTCCCCGGTCACCTGGCGGTGAACAAGCAACTGATGCAGTTCATGGAGGAGGGCGGTGAGGTCTACGCCTGTCGTTTCGCCCTGCAAGCACTGTATGGCCAGACCGAAAAAGCCCTGATCGAAGGCATCCGCCCGATCAATCCGCTGGACGTGATGGACCTGCGCCTGCTGATGCGCCGTGAAGGCGCGATGATCATCGATACCTGGACGGCCTGACAGCACAACCCCTTGTGGGAGTGAGTCTGCTCGCGATCGGCACCCCAACCCGAATCGCAGGCAAGCCTGCCCCACAAGGCTGTTGTCGATCTTCCGAGCCCTCACCATTTTCAGGACCCATCATGGCCATCATTCGCGCAGCAGCCGTACAAATCAGCCCGGTGCTCTACAGCCGCGAAGGCACCGTGGACAAGGTCTGCCAACAGATCATCGCCCTCGGTGGGCAAGGTGTGCAGTTCGCCGTGTTTCCGGAGACGGTGGTGCCGTACTACCCGTATTTTTCCTTTGTGCAGCCGGCGTTTGCCATGGGAGCGCAACACCTCAAGCTGCTCGATCAATCGGTCACCGTTCCATCCGCCGCCACACTGGCGATTGGCGAGGCCTGCAAGCAAGCGGGGGTGGTCGTGTCCATCGGCGTCAATGAGCGCGATGGCGGCACAATCTACAACGCACAATTACTCTTCGATGCCGACGGCAGCCTGATTCAGCATCGACGCAAGATTACCCCGACCTACCACGAGCGCATGGTCTGGGGACAAGGCGACGGTTCCGGCCTGCGCGCCGTCGACAGTGCCATCGGGCGCATCGGTTCGCTGGCGTGCTGGGAGCATTACAACCCGCTGGCCCGTTACGCCTTGATGGCCGACGGAGAGCAGATCCACGCGGCGATGTTTCCGGGCTCCCTGGTGGGCGATATTTTCGCCGAGCAGATCGAAGTCACCATTCGCCACCACGCGCTGGAATCCGGCTGTTTCGTGGTCAACGCCACCGCATGGCTGGATGCCGATCAGCAAGGCCAGATCATGCAGGACACCGGTTGTGGCCTTGGCCCGATTTCGGGAGGCTGCTTCACCGCCATTGTCTCGCCTGAGGGCAAATTGCTCGGTGAGCCGCTGCGTGCCGGTGAAGGTGTGGTGATTGCCGACCTCGACCTGGCCTTGATCGACAAGCGCAAACGCATGATGGATTCGGTCGGCCATTACAGCCGTCCGGAACTGCTCAGCCTTTTGATCGACCGCACGCCCACGGCCCATGTGCATGAACGCGCCTCGCGCGTTGCGGTGGTTGCCACCGAGGAGCTCGATCATGCAAACCAATGAGTTGCTGGCCGAGTTGCAGTGTCATGGCGTGCGTTGGCCGGCTGCGCAAAACGGTCTGTCCCGACAAGGTGGTGCGGGGCCCTCGGACCACAAGGCCCTGAGTTTCGGCAGCCGGACCATGATGGTGCCGATCCTCAATCAGGCCTCGCAGAATTCGCCTTACCAGGCACAACCCAGTGCCGATGGCAGTCAGGCGCTGATCTTTCGTGAAGGCTTGCAGGTCGGTCAGGTACAGATGCCCGGCGTCCCGAACTTCTACGGCTTGAGCACCGCCGATGGCATTCCCTACTGGAAAATCGCCACGCTGCACAGCCGTGATGTGCTGGCGACTACGGTATTGCAGCACTGTATTCGATTCAATGATCGCGGCAGTTCCTGCCAGTTCTGCGCCATTGGCCAGTCGCTGGCCGCGGGCAAAACCATCGCCCGCAAACGCCCGCAGCAATTGGCGCAGGTGGCAAAAGCCGCTGTGGAACTCGATGGCGTCAAGCACATGGTGATGACCACCGGCACGCCGCAAACCCCAGACCGTGGTGCGGCCATCTTGTGTGAGTCCGCGGCGGCGGTGACTGCCGCGGTCGATCTGCCGATTCAGGCGCAATGCGAGCCGCCGGACGACGATCGCTGGTTCCAGCGCCTGGCTGACAGCGGTGTGGTCTCTCTTGGCATGCACCTGGAGGCGGTCACCGATGAAGTGCGCCAACGGATCATGCCAGGAAAGGCCGAAGTGCCGCTCAGTCGCTACTTTGAGGCGTTCAGCGCGGCGGTCGAAGTGTTCGGTCGCGGCCAGGTCAGCACCTACATCCTCGCGGGCTTGGGCGACAGCGAAGCCGCCATCGGCGAGATGAGCGAGCGTTTGTGCGCGCTGGGTGTGTACCCGTTCGTGGTGCCGTTCGTGCCCATCGACGGCACCCCGTTGGCCCATCACCCAAAACCCGACAGTGCAATGATGGCCCGCTTGTATCCGCAGATCGGCGCGAGCCTGCGTCGTCACGGCCTGCACTCCGATCAGATCAATGCCGGCTGCGCCAAATGCGGTGCGTGCTCGGCCCTGAAAAGCTACGAATAAGCCGGAGAACACCCATGCCGAATCTCGCCTTTGCTTTGGTTGATAGCACCTTTGAACCGTTTCGCGCCGGTGAGTTGCTGGTCAAACCCGCCAGCGAACACTGGGAGAAACAGGCCTATTTCGCCTTGCGACGTTCGGTATTTTCCGATGAGCAACAACTGCTGGTACAGGACAAAGACAGCCACGACTTTCAGGCCATAGCCATTGTCGCCCTGGCCGGCAATTGCGGGATCGCCGATCAGGTGGTGGGCGCGGTTCGTATTTACCAGCCGGAGCCGGGTCTGTGGTTTGGTGGGCGTTTGTGTGTGGCCCCGGCGTATCGGCGGCACAGCATGATCGGCAAGGCACTGGTCAACGAGGCGGTGTCGCGGGCCAAGGACCTGGGTTGTGACGTGTTCCGTGCCACGGTGCAGGCGCAGAACGAAGGCTATTTCCATGGCCTGCGCTGGCACACGTTGGAACGGCTGGAATTGCTCGGTCAGCCCCATTGCCTGATGCAGGCGGATCTGTCGGCCTACCCGTTAATGCCGCGCCAGGTTTCATTGCGGGCGCTGAAGGTGGTTCGCCATGACTGAGGTTCTTGATCTGGCGACCCTGCTTGACACCGTGCGCAACACCCCGGCGATGCGCTCGAAACAGGCGATCCAACAACCGGCGGCGGTGATTGGCTGCACTAAACAAACGCTGACCCGCGAACAGCTTTACGCCTTGCCGGGCGACGACACGGCGGCAATTGCCTGTGGCAACCACTTTCAGTTGCTGGCCATCGAAGGCATGTTGCCGGCCTTCGTCGAGGCGGCGCCGTGGTTTGCCGGATGGTCGGCGGTGATGGCCAACGTCAGCGACATCACCGCCATGGGCGGTCGCGCAACGGCGGTGGTCAACGCGTACTGGCATCACGACAACGATGCCGCGCAACAGATTCTGGCGGGCATCCGTGCGGCGTGTGAAGCCTACGGCTTGCTGTTGGCCGGCGGCCATACCAGCCTCACCACGCAAAACCCGGCCGCTCTGGCCGTGGCGATTACCGGGACGGCGTCAACGCTGCTGTCGACCTTGCATGTCGCTCCCGGCCAGGTGATCGCCATGGCGGTGGACCTTGAGGGCGCCTGGCACGCTGACAGCACCTATTGGAAAGCGTTCGAAGGTGTACCGGCCGAGCGCCTGCGCAGCAAGCTCGACGTGTTGCCGCGCCTTGCCGATGCCCAACTGCTGCACGCGGCCAAAGACATCAGCAACGCAGGTGTCCTCGGCAGCCTGTTGATGCTGCTGGAAGCCACCGGCTGCGGCGCGACCATCGATTTTGCTTCGCTGCCATGTCCACCGGACGCCGAGCTGGTTCGCTGGTTACAGGTATTTCCCAGCTATGGCTTTTTGATGACGCTCGATGAGCGTGACTGGGTGCAAGTCCAGAGCGCTTTTGCCTTTGAAGGTGTGCGCTGCGAACGCATCGGCCAGGTCGATGCCAGCGCTGCGCTGAACGTTCGACTCGGCGAGCAGCGCGGCGAATTCTGGAACCTGCACATGCAACCATTTACCGGTTTCAGCTATTCCCATCTCGATTTGACCCCCTTGAACCTTCATCAACAGGAGCACTGACATGCCCGCCGTTAACTTCAAAATCCGCTGGCCCAATGGCACAGAGGCGTCCGGTTATTCACCTTCAACCGTGATTTATCAATATCTGGAGGAGGGCGCCAGCTACCCTCTGCCGGATTTTCTACAGCGCCTCGAAAGCGCCTTGAACAAGGCCTCGGAGCGGGTCAAGGCGGTCAAGGGGTTCTATTGCAGTTCGGCCATGGACACCTTGAACTCGTTGAAGGGCCAAGCCAGTTACCTGCTCGAGCCTGTCCACACAGAGGGGCTAGTGGACATTCTCAGCATGCGGACCGAAGGCGCTGGCCAGGTGATCGGCGCGCGCTGGGGCTCGTTCTGATTCATTGAATTTTCCCCTTGATTTTTATCGTCACCGAAGACCGGAGCAACGTTATGACCAGCCACCTCACCTCAATCAAAACCCCACACCACAGTGTGATCGTCGTTGGCGGCGGTCAGGCCGGGTTGTCCGCCAGCTACTACCTGCAACAGGAAGGGATTGACCACTTGGTGCTGGAAAAGCACAGCGTGACTCATACCTGGCGCAATCAGCGTTGGGACACCTTCACGCTGGTCACGCCCAACTGGCAATGCGCCTTGCCGGGCTACACCTACGTCGATGACTTCAAGGGCACTGATCCTCACGGCTTCATGAAAAAGGATGAGATCAATGAGTACCTGGCCGGTTTCGTCAAATCGGTTAATGCGCCGGTTTGCGAGGGGGTTACCGTGCAGCGTGTGGTCCCTCGCTCGCTCGGTGGGTTCGAGGTGCACACCTCGCAAGGCGAGTTCACGGCCGACCAGGTGATTGTCGCGTCGGGCGGCTATCACACGCCGATCATTCCGCGACTGGCCGAGCGTTTGCCAACAGGTATTCATCAACTGCATTCGGAGCAATACCGCAGCCCCGAGGCTTTACCTGCCGGCAATGTGCTGGTGGTCGGCTCCGGGCAGTCGGGGGCGCAGATTGCCGAGGATCTGCATCTAGCTGGACGCAAAGTCTTTCTTGCGGTGGGCGATGCACCGCGTTGCGCGCGCTTCTACCGAGGCAGGGACGTGGTCGATTGGCTCGCAGAAATGGGTTACTACGAAATCGGTGTCGACACCCATCCGCTGCGTGAAGGCGTTCGTGATAACACCAATCACTATGTCACGGGGCGCGATGGCGGGCGCGATATAGACCTGCGCAAATTCGCCACGCAAGGCATGGAATTGTTCGGTCGCCTCGAAGGATTGCAGGGCACGCGCATGCAGTTTGCAAATAACCTGGGCGAGAGTCTGGACAGCGCCGATGCTGTGTACAACCGCATCAACGGATCGATCGACAAGTACATCGAGCAGTATTCTATCGACGCGCCGCCCGGCGAACGCTATCAGCCGAACTGGTCACCTGAGCAAGCGCGCAGCGAACTGGACCTTGAAAGCGCAGGCATCACCAGCGTCATCTGGTGTATCGGCTTCAGTCCGGACTTTACCTGGGTCGAGGCCGCCGTTTTCAATGGTCGCGGCCATCCGTGCCACCAGCGCGGGATCACGACGCAGCCAGGTCTGTACTTCCTCGGATTGCCATGGTTGTACACCTGGGGCTCGGGCCGTTTTTGCGGCGTGGCAAAAGATGCGCGTTACCTGGTAGACCGGATCAGTGCTTCACACGCCGAACTTTCTGTTCAAGCGAAACGGGCGGTCGCAAGATAAAGGTCTCTTTTTACACCTTGGGATCTCGACGATTTAGCACCTGATAAGGGGGTTTCGTCCGCTGGCGCGCTCAAGCGTCGCAACCCTTGCAGGCAGCAACCGGCAGGGCATTCGACTCGTCCAGCCTGCCGATGTCGCCGATTTTGATCAGGTGTCATTCTGGACAGGTGATCGCCTGGAGGCGGTGGAAGGCAAGGTCTGGTCCAAACCCTTCCTGATTCACAGCCACAGATCGAGCAGGTCTTGCGGTTGCTCAAGCAAGATACATCGTTGAAGTTGGCCATTATCTGCTGGTTTTGGTGACGCTGATCCGGTGGCCGACAACGCAACAACGCTGAGTATTCCACTCGTGCACAGTCCGATTCGGCACTTGCTTGAATGCGATATCGAAGGACGTCTCTGCGTATCGGATTTATCGCCGATCGCTGGGACGCTGCTGCAGGTCCGTCGCCCGTGCCGGCGGGCCGGCCTCTAGCAGGCGCTTGCCGAGCGGGTACAGGTGCAGCAACTCTTCTTCAACGATGCAATTGCTCATGCCTAGCTCCAGCTCCGGGCAATCGAGGTCGAGCCAGTCGCCGTGTTGCAGAGGCGGTTCGCTGTCACGATGGCCGAGGCCATGAAACACGTAGTGCACCAAGCCTGGTTGCAGGAACTGCTCATGTTGTTCGAGAAAGGCCTGGGTGCGCCTGCGCAGCGCCTGCCACTCCTTTAGGTCGATAACGTACTCGCGACAGGAAATCTGCGCGTCCTGGCGCTCGATGCGCGCATCGATGGACAACCGATACTGCATTTCCCCGAGAATCATGGCCGGGGCAATCGCGCACTCGCGCAGGCTGGCCTGCAAGGCGTCCGGTGAATCGAGGTTGCCGAGCAACGGGTCATGTATATCGTTGCCGAGGGTGAAGCCGACGAAGCGCAACTTTCCAAAGGGATCTACCATATAGATGCAGACGATCCCCGGTTCGCAGGCGATGCTCAGTGCGTGATAGGGGATGTTAAGCGCCTCGCCGTGGGTCTTGAGCAGGCTGCCGTTGCCTTTGTAGAACCAGGCTTGGTTTTTCTTCGGCGTCGCCAGGCTGATCGCGCTGACTTGGGCCAGCAGGTTGTTGCTGGGCTTGAGTGGTGGCCTGAGGTCGATTTCCCGGGTGCTGGTAATGGTGGGCAGGTGCTTGAGGTGCTCGGCCCAACCCAGGTGCCAGCGACTGCAGTACTGCAGCGTTTCATACAGCCCGCCCTGCTCGGGAAACATCCGGGAGTTCTGGCCCGTCTGGAAATCGAACACACCGATGCCTCGGTGCTCGTGCTGGTAAAGGTCGAGCAACATCAAATAGTGTCCCATGATTCTCTACTCCTTCAGGGGCAAGCTGGCCGGCAGCGCTTCTATGGGCTGCAGGACGGACTCGGGGTTGTGGCGTCTCAGGTTGTCGCGCAGGCACATGGACAACAACAGGCCGGCGATGCTTCCGGCCAGGGCAACGTATAGGATGGAGGGCAGGCCGAAATGGGTGGCGGCGTAGCCGGCGGCGGCTGGTGATACGCCACCGCCGAGGATTTCGCCGAACCCCACGACGATGCCGGTGGCCGTGGGCAACAGCGCCGGCGGCACTGACTCGCTAGTCAACGGGCCGACGGTCATGCAGATCAGGCTGAAATTGAAGAACGACAACAGGAACAGCAGCAGGAACAGCAGTTCGGTAATCGCCGGGCTGATGATCAGCAGGCACACTAGCGTCGCGCTCATCATGAAGGAAACCATGACCACCGGCTTGCGTCCCAGCCGATCCGACATCGCCGGAATGATCAACTGGCCGATGAAGCCGCCCATGCCGATGGCGGAAATCACTACGGCCATTGACAGGGTTTCCAGGTGTAAGTAGTCCGTCAGGTAGCTGGGCAACATGGCGCACAACACGAACTGGCAGGTGAGAATGCAGAACATAATCAGGATGTTCAGGCTGACATTGCCACTTCTGAAGGCATTCAACCAGCGTGTCCGGGCGTTGCTGGGGGCTGATTGGTGATGGCCTGGCAACGGCACCGGTCGATAGACCCTCCACAGATAGCCGGCCAGCAGCAGGCCCGGCAGGGAGATGATTGCAAATACCATACGCCAGGAGTCGAATAGTTCCAGTAGGCTGGCTGCCAGCAACGGCCCCAGGCACAGGCCGAGAATCGGGAATAGCGCCTGCTGGAAGCCCAGGTTCTGTCCGCGTCGATCCGGATGCGAAACCTCGTCGGTGACGATGATGCTGGTCGGCGTGAAGGCGCCTTCGCAAAGTCCCATCAGGGCTCGGAGGAGTACCAGCCCGAACAGCCCGCTGGCCAGGGCCGAGAGTCCCGACAGCAGAGACAGCACGGCAATCGACAGGACCAGTGCGCTCTTGCGGCCCAGGCGGTCAATCACGTAGCCCGCGCCGAGGGCTGAAAATCCCCAGGTAAAGGCCAGTGCGGCCGAGAGGAAGCCGAGGTCCTGATAATCCAGATGCAGGTCATGCATGATCACCGGAAACAGCGGCAGGATAATAAATCGGTCAAGCCCGACCAGGCCGAAACTCAATGACAGCAGCCATACCATGCGTCGTTCGTAACTCCGCTTGGGCGTCGTCGTGTGATTGTCTCTGTTCATCGCTCATCTTCCGTGTGAAAACCATGAATCAGCGCAATTAAAGGGCTCCGCCGTCTTCCGAAATGCCTGGAGGGCGCGCGGGAGCCTTGGCGTCTAGCAGACCGTTAAGGCTTCGCGCACGCCCACCCCGTTGGCCGAGCAAATCTTTGGATCAGGCTGCCCATTCACCCACGGCCATTTCGGCGGTGAAGCCCGGGCCGAAAGCCGCCAGCATGCCGACATCTCCGGGATTCAGGCCTGCTTCGAACTGCCGCTTGAGCACATCAAACACCACCACGCTGGCGATATTGCCGGCTTCGGAGAGGCTGTTGCGCGATGGCGAGACACAGTCTGAGGCCAGGTCCAGTTGCAGGACCAGTTCGTCGAGGATCTTGCGGCCGCCGGTATGGAATATGAAGAATTCATTCTGCGCACAGTTCTGTTCTAGTGTGTCGTAGTTGAGTTTCTCCATGATCGGCGCGACATCCTTGATGGAGTTCATCACGGCTTTATCCAAGGTGAAGTGGAAACCGGTATCCTTTATATCGTACTTGATGTAGTGCTCACTTTTCGGCAAGAAGAACGAGTTGGTCGAACGGATCTTGAAGCCTGCCGCCTGATCATCCGCGCGCAATACACAGGCGGAAACGGCATCACCAAAGAGTGCGGCGGAAATGAATGCGTGCAACTTGGTATCGTTGGGTTGATAACAAAGCGAAGAGAACTCCAGGGAGACGATCAACACATGATTGCGCGCGTCGAGCTTGGCGAAGTCATGGGCCCGGTTGATCGCGGCGGCACCAGCGACGCAGCCGAGTTGGGCGATCGGCAACTGCACGGTGGAAGTAGGCAGTTCCAGGTCGTTGATCAGGTGCGCGGTCAGCGAGGGCATCATGAAGCCGGTGCAGGAGGTGACTACCACCATGCGGATGTCGTCGACCGTCAGGCCAGAGTTTTCAATGGCTTGGCGGGCGGCGGCGGAGGACATCTGGCGGGCTTCGCGCTCATAGACGATGCTGCGGTGGGTGAAGCCGGTGTGCACCGCCAGTTCGTCGATCGGCAGGATCAGGTGCCGTTCATTGACCTCGGTGTTCTGGATCATGCGCTTGGCCAACGCCATGCGCGGATGGTCGGCGTGCAGGCTTTCCAGATGGTCGATCATCTGTTGCTGGGTAATCTTGTTTTTCGGGAACAGCACGTGCGGGAGACAAAGAGTCGACATGATAAATCCTCGGCCATATATAGGCCAATAATGAGTATGGGGAGTCATTCCCCGTTTTAAAATTAAGGCAGTTCGTAGCCCTGAAGGAACAGGGGCTTAATGGCTTCTACACTATAGGAAGAGACCGTTTTTATACTGCTGAGGCGACGTTCTTGTTTTGATATCGGAAGGGCCGGGCATTAGTAACTAACGCCCGGTAAGTTGCTTATATATCCAGGACAAACTTGTAGGCGTATTGCCAGGCCAGGTTGCTTTCACGGACATGCTTGCGCACGACCATGCGTACCGGCGCGCCGGCCTTGAGTTGTTCTGGATGGGTGACGTCGACGATTTCCGAGGCGATGACAAGGCCATCGTCGAGGCGCACCATCGCCATACAGCGCGGTACGGTTTCGCCGTAGCCCATGGCGGCGAGGATCGGGTTCTCGGCGTGGGCCATGACTTCGATTTTGCCGCTGCGAGCGCAGCGGTATGGCTTGACGCTCAGCGAGTTGCAAGCTCCGCAGACAGTACGGCGCGGGAAGAAGATTTCGTTACACTCTTCACACTGGCTGCCTTCCAGGCGGTATTTGCCGCCGTGTTCGCGCCATTCGCGAAGCATGCTGGCGGTGGTCATCCGATGGATCTGTTCGGGGTACATGGACATGGTCCGGCTCCTTAGTCGTTGGAAAGAACGATCACTGAGTTGTGGGCGGCGTAACCTCCCAGGTTCTGCGACACGCCGATGCGCGCGCCCTTGACCTGGTTGTCGGATTCACCGCGCAACTGGCGGAACAGTTCGGTGATATGCAGGATGCCGTCGCAACCGGACGCATGGCCGCGGCCGATATTGCCGCCGTCGGTGTTCAATGGCAGTTGGCCGTCGATGGCGATACCGCCCTCCAGGACAAAATCGCCGGCCTGGCCCTTGCCGCAGATGCCCATGGATTCCATCTGGATCAAGCCGGCGCCGAGCAGGTCGTAGACCTGCGCCACGTCGATGTCCTTGGCGGAGATCCCGGCTTTCTTGTAGGCGATTTCAGCGCAGGCGATCGAGTTGGCCGAGACGGCCATGCCGACGTCCTTGGGCAGGCCCGGGTGATGCAGAGTCGGATTGTGAAAGCGGGTGCCAAAGTAATGGGAAACGCCGGTGTAGGCACAACCGCGAACGAACACCGGCTTGTCGGTATACTTGTGGGCCAGGTGTTCGGCGACCAGGATGGCGCAGCCGCTGGCTTCACCCCAGGCCAGCATCGAGCCGAAGGCTTCGCTGTTCTTCAGTGTATCGAGGGACGGGATCGGTAGGCCGTAGCGGGTGGCTGTCGGGGTGTTTTGCGCATAAATTCGCATCTGCCGGCCAAAGGTCGCCAGCACATCGGCTTCACGCCCGGCGTAGCCGAACTTTTGGAAATACTCCGCCGTTGCCAGGGCGAAGGCGTCGGTGTGGGAAATACCGAGGAAGTAATCGTACTCACATTCGGTACTGGAACCGATGTACTCGGCATAGTTGAAGTGGTCGGTCATCTTCTCGAAACCGCCGACCAGCACGATGTCGTATTCCCCAGAGGCGATCATCTGATGGCCCATTTGGAACGACACCGAACTGCTGGTGCAGTTGGCCGTGCTCATGAAGGTCGGCGCCGGGCTGATGCCCAGGGTATCGGAGATCGTCGGCCCGAGGCCGCCATATTCCGAAATCCCCTCACCGTGATAACCATAGGCCACACCCTGGATTTCCCGGGGGTGCATCTTGGCGTCCTTGATGGCTTTGTAGGCCGACTCGACGATCATTTCCTTGAACGTCTGCCGCACCCTCGAACTTCCCGGTTTCGGCGTGTAAGCGGCCGAAACGATTGCAACACGACGTGCGCACATGTTCATGCTCCTTGCGTAGACAGGCGAAATCAGAGATAGGCGGTCAGGGCGTAATCGGCCCGCAAATACTTGAACTCGTATTTGATGGACGTGCCGTAATCAACGTACAGTTTGTTTTCGAGCAAATCGCGCAGCGTTTTGTTGTGCTTTTGGTAGGCCTCGATGGCCGGGGTAACCGTCAGGGCGATGGCGTCGCTACCGGCGCCGAAACCGTAGGACACCAGCAGGATCTTCTGCCCGGGGCGCGACTGGTCGAGCACGTTGATCAGGCCGAGCAGAGGGCTGGCGGCCCCGGCGTCACCAACGCTGCCGGCGTAGATACCGGGCTCGACCTGCTTGGGATTGAAACCTAGATGTTTGGCCAGGGAGTAGGGCGTGGACACCAGGTTTTGCTGGAACACCACGTAGTCGTAGTCCTGCGGACTGGTGCCCAGCTTGGCCATCAGGCCTTCGGCCGCCCGGCGTGTCTGGTCTTCCAGGCCGATGCTGTTCTTGTCCGATCCCAGTCCCATCCCGGAACGGATGTAGCGGTCGCCTTGCGGGCGAATGTTGTCGGCGACGTCGGCGGCACATGAGAAATTGCCGTCGAATTCGGCGATGACATTCTGCGTCCCCACCAGCAGAGCGGCTGCACCGGCACCGGCATAGGATTCCGTCAGGTCACCAGGGGCGGTGTTGCGATTAATGGTGTCGGCACCGATTGCAATGGCGCTGCCGGTCATGCCGGAGGCGACCAGTGCCTGACAGATCTGTAGGGCCGAGGTGCCTGACTTGCCAGAGAACTGTACATCGGCGCAGTAGGCGTCGTAGCCGGAACCTAGCATTTCTAGGATGACCGAGGCCGAGGCGCGGGAGTCATAAGGGTTGGTGCAGGTGCCCAGGTACAAGGCTTCAACGCTGCTGCCTGGAGCCTTGTCAAGCGCCCGCTGGGCGGCCAGCACACCGAGGGTGATGACATCTTCGTCAGGTTGCAGGACCGCTCTTTCGGTTACCCCCAACTGGTTTTGCACCAGATGCAGATCGGTGTTCTTCCAGACGTTGATGACTTCTTCGACTTTCAGGCGACAAACGGGAACGCCAGTGCCGTAGCTCACAATTCCTACTCTTTTCACGTTCATTTTCCTCTTGATTCCATTCGTTGTCAGAAAACCCTGGTGGCGTCTTGCCAGACGCCGTGAAACATACGGAAAACAATTTGTGGAGCGCTGAGTCTTGGTATCGCAATTTTATCCAGCAATTTTAACTACTTGGCGTTTCCGGCTGACTGTTCTAAAAAGTGCCTAAAGCTGCCTTTTTAACTCCCGGACTGATATCATACGAAACGTATCGTTTCATATATAAAAAAAGTGACATAATCTCATGCTAGGGGAAAGCAGTTGATAACTGCTGGGGGCTTCCCTGGCTGGATCGCATTTATTCCTGAACGTATATGAAAAAAATGAAAACAGATTGATCGAAGTCAGTCATACGATAGAATCGTTTAAAACGCAACGAAACGAAACGGACCGTTTCGTTGCGTTTTTTGAAATCGTATACCTTGAGTTATTTTTGTCAAGCATCCTGCCTGGAGATTTCACTGTGCCTCGTACACCCTCTCGCAGCTCCATCGGTTCCCTGCGAAACCCCCACACCCACAAGGCCATCCTCAGTTCGACGATCGAGATTCTCAAGGAATGCGGTTATTCGGGACTCAGTATTGAGTCTGTTGCCCGACGGGCGGGAGCGAGCAAACCGACGATCTATCGCTGGTGGGGCAACAAGGCAGCACTGATAGCTGAGGTCTACGAGAATGAAAGCGAACAGGTCAGAAAGTGTCCAAATCTCGGATCATTCAAGGCAGATCTCGACTTTTTGCTGCACAATCTCTGGAAAGTCTGGCGTGAGACGATTTGTGGCGAGGCTTTCCGCTGCTTGATCGCGGAGGCCCAGCTCGATCCGGCCACCCTGGCGCAGCTAAAGGATCAGTTCATGGAGAGACGGCGGGAGATGCCAAAGAAGCTGGTGGAAAAAGCCATCAGTAATGGTGAGTTACCGAAGGACACCAATCGCGAATTGCTGCTCGATATGATCTTCGGTTTTTGCTGGTACCGGCTGCTGACTGAGCAACTGACGGTGGATCAGGATATCGGGGAATTTACAACGCTTCTGATAAACGGTATTAGTCCAGCGGGGCAACGCTGACATTTCCCGGGTATCCCGCCCAGCCTGACGGCTGGGTGGCACGCCCCCTCCGAGGCTCAGCCAGCGCCGAATTCCCGGTACAAGTCCGGCAGGAAACTGGCCAGGTGGTTGAACTCGCAGAGATCATGGACGGCGAATTCATAGGCCAGGGTTTCCAGTTCCGTCTCACCGAAACCGTTAGCCTTCATCAGCGCGGCGGCGCGCTCGGCCCCAGGGAATCGCTCCATTGAGGGATGGCTGCCGACCCAGTAGCGGCTGGTCAGGTACAGGCCTTCCGGGGTCTGCTTGAACAGGTGCAACATCAGCGACACCGGCACATCCGGTTGCTCGGCGAGACTCATCAGCGCGCTGACGCTACCGTCGATTTTCGCTTCGCGGTACAGCTCGGTGCGCAGGCCCAGTTTCTCCGGTTCCTGAAAGTGAATATGCAGGTGCATCAGGCGATCGCCGACATATTCCGAGGCGCAGAAGGTATTACCGTACAAGCGCTGTTCGAAACTCAGGGAGGTTTGCTTGAGTCGTTCGTGATTGACACAGGGATTACTGACATGGGCATATGGAAACCACAGGGTGTAGCGCTCGGCCTCTAGCGGATGCCACATGAACC
This sequence comes from Pseudomonas sp. LBUM1664, assembly GCF_059695895.1. NCBI lineage: Bacteria > Pseudomonadati > Pseudomonadota > Gammaproteobacteria > Pseudomonadales > Pseudomonadaceae > Pseudomonas > Pseudomonas sp. LBUM1664. Next base: position 3,204,034 of record NZ_CP166791.1, read on the forward strand.
ACCACTTGAACATCTCGGCTGTGGAACCGGGAAAGAACTTGCGGCTCTGTACGTAGGCCATTGGGCCGGGCAGCAGGGCGTAGCCCGACTCTTCACTGACAAAATCTGCTTCCAGTAACCGATTGATGTCCTCAATGCTCGGGGTCAGGGTCTGTTCTTGCGCCAGCGGTCCTTGCAGGATCTTGCTGACGGCGGATAGCGGGACCTGCATTTGCGCACGGAAATACTTGGCGTAGGGCTTGCCCTTGATCGCCTCGCGGTTGCGCAGGAATAGCTTCTGCATCGGCAGGGAGAAGTAGGTGAACGGTGTCATAACGCGCGCATCCATTGCGGTAATATCCTTTGGCTAAACGACTGTGGAGCTGACAGCATCTGTTGGCACCGTCAGTGCCTGTTGAGGTGTGTGGGTGATTTGAAACTAAACCGCGCATAAGTAAAAGTCAAATTTGAATTTAATCTAGTGAGAATTCCATGCCTGTGTCCGATCCTAACCCTGCTGCCTCTCAACGTGCCCAGCGCCAGGATGGCCAGGCGACTCGTCAGCAGATCCTGGAAACGGCGGGGCAGTTGTTTGCCGATCTGGGGTACGCCAATACCACCAGCAAACAGATCTGCGAGAACTCCAAGTCGAACGCCGCGTCGGTCAACTATCACTTCGAGAACAAGGAGGGTCTGTACCGTGCTGTGCTGCTCGAAGCCCATAACCGCCTGCTGCGCATCGATACATTGTTCAGCCTGAGCCAGAGCCCGGCAGCCCCTGAGGACAAGTTGCGGTTGATCATCACGGTCCTGGTGGAGCGCTTACGGGATCATCGTGAAGCTTGGGCGCTCAAGGTCCTGAGCCGGGAACTGCTGTCGCCCTCGAGCCTGCTGCCCTCGGTGCTGGAGCAGCAGGCCTATCCCAAGGCGAAGATTTTTCGCGGCATTCTCGGGCAGATCCTGAACCTGCCAGACGATCACCCGACCACGCTGCGCTGTGCATTGGGGGTATTTGCACCTTGCCTTTTTTTGCTGTTGGCCCACGAAGCCCTGAGCAAAAACGTGCTGCCGGGGCTGGAGATCGAACCCACGGTGCTGATAGAGCACATGATGACTTATGCCCTAGCGGGCCTGAAGGCGGTGTCGCTGCAATAGCAGCGAGCAGTACGAGCCTTACTGGGCGCCATCAGCCAGCCAAGCCGTCATTGAGGAGCGAGCCAGTGACTCAGAGAAATCCTGTCAACGGATCAGCATTTACCGTTGTAGCTGACACCGGCAGCACAGCGAAAAGCCTGCACAGGGTGCCAACTGAGCTGATCCTTAGGTTCGCATAATTTATCTTATGTTATTGTTTTCTATTAAATAGATTTAACGTCGCAGTATACCTTTGAAATCAACAGGAGCATGTCATGCTGAAAATGAATGCGCTGATTCCTGAGCTGATCGTCTCTGATCTGCAACAGAGTTTGCGGTTTTACTGCCATATTCTGGGGTTCAAAATTGAGTACGACAGGCCAGAAGACAAGTTCGCATTTCTTTCATATTACGGTAGTCAATTGATGCTTGAGGAAGACCACCCGGATGAGTCACCTTGGCGTGTAGGTCCTCTGGAGCGTCCATTTGGCAGAGGGTTGAACCTGTCGATTGAGTGTCCTGACAGCGCGTTTTTAGCAGCGGCACTTGAAGGTGCCGGTCACCATTTGCATAAACCCATCGAGGAACGCTGGTATCGCGACCATGATCGTTTTCATGGCCAACTGAATTTCTTGGTGCTTGATCCAGATGGCTATTTATTGAGGTTCAACCAGAGCTTGGGTTTTAAAGTCGCATGATAGAGAGCTGCCTGGTTCAAATCTCACCACCAGAGCCCCTCAGCTCCGTATAGGATGGTTCGCATAATGTATATTATGTTAAACGACAGGTTATGTCATAGATGTTCATGAGCTACCTAAGCCACTGATTCGACAAACTAGCTTCTGACGTCCACTCCCTCAACGGGCCATGTTCTAAATGTTCATGGTGAGCCTTTGAATTGTGCAGGATGGTCAGGCGGCGCCATTGCCCAAACTCATCCCGCTCTACACCTATGCCAATACCCGAGACCTGGATATCGATGAGGCCATCTTGGCCTGCCACTTTGAGGCGATTCTGGCTTTGCTGGACGGTTACGCCATCTGGCTCCAAAGCAGCCGTCAAGCCGACAACCTGGTAGCCCGAATCGGCACAGCTGCAATGGCACCTTTTCCGCAGATCGATCCGCGTACCCGTGACTAGATACGCAGCTCCAGATCTTTCGCACGCTGATTCGCCCGGGCACTGCGGAGAATCCGTTTCCAGAACGAGAGCGTCTGAAGCTCTACACCACGGATATCAATCAGGGTCCACAGCATGCCTATGACAAGAGTAAGCGATTTTTCGGTCATTACCGATTTCAACACCGTGGCCGGAACCATTGTGGGGTATCGGAAATTGGTTACCGCAAAGGGATCATAACAAACATGCTCTTACCTTCGAGACGCACCGACAAGCCCTCGAGAAGACAGGTTATCCTGCCCCGACCAAGGGTCCACTGCCCTTCGCATTCCAAGACTTTAGCAAGGCCCTGATTGTGTATTTGCAACGTACCCGAAACCTGAAGTTTTCGATGGTCGCTGCATACAATATTGGACGATGGGGCCGTGCCCATTCACAACAATCAGGTCGAAAACCAGATCCGACCGTGGGCACTTGGGCGCTCCAACTGGTTGTTCGCCGGATCGCTACGCAGCGGAAAACGGGCGGTGGCAATCATGAGTTTGATCCAGTCTGCACGCATGAACGGGCATGATCCGTACATTTATCTAGAGGACGTGCTGACGCGCCTACCGACGCAGCGGGCGAGTGAAATCACTGAACTACTGCCGCATAAATGGGTGAATGGCTTGGACTAATCCTCAAGCTGTTTTTCCATGACGATGGTGCGCTCAGCCCCATGAGACTCGTCGCGGATTTTCTGATAACCCAACGCAGCGTAAAACTTCTCCGCTGTAATCGACGACGGTACCCGCAAAGCTCCAACACCAGCGCTGGCAGCAGTAGCATGAATGACATCCATCAACTGCCGACCGATACCGCCACCTTGGTAAGCAGGATCAACGAAAACGCTTCTAACTACAGCACCATCGAGGCTTGCAGTGCCGGTAATATTTTCGCCTAGCCAAGCTACGAAAACCTTGCGCTTATCGAGTAGTGTGTTGACGGCTTCAGGAGCAAAACTCCGCTCAACCTGAGCGATAACGTCAGGTGAGTAATCCTGTGAATTTGACTCACGCAGAGCGGCGATCACTACACGGCTAATCGCTACTGTATCTTCGCCTGTTGCGAGGCGAACCTGACATTTCATGTTGGGAACCTCAATCTCTAACGATCACAGCATAGCCCATCGCAATGTGCCTTCACCGGACAGTTACCATTAATCGCATTGTCATAGCGCGCAAAGGCTTGAAGCGTCGCAGATTGGTAGCGACGTCCCTACCCCAAACACATTTGCAGTGGCACGCGAACTCTATTTATTCAGTTATCCAATTTAGCTCATGACTTAGGCCCGCCACGGTGGAAGAGCCCCTTCGAAAAGTGAAAAGGCTTGACGCAGGAAACTGTTGAAGCGAGCGGCATCACGTCGCAGCCCTGCCTGTTGACCACCAATCAGGCACAGATGGGCCACCTGACCAATCACTTCTGCTTCGCCTGGCATATGGACCAAGCGGCGGCACGTCCGTATCGCGAAGTCCAGTCGTCTTGTGTCAACACGCTGCTGAAACTCGCCTACCAACGGATCGTGCAGCGACCAGGCTCGGATGGAAACTTCCCGCCCAGGTTGTTTCTCAGCGGCAATACTCAAGTAGCGTTTCAAGGTTTCGCCCGCGCTACGACCCTGCGCCGCATAAGCGAGCATGCGCTCCGTGTAGTCTTCTTCCCAAGCAGCCAGCAAGGTGCGGACAAAGTCTTCGCGATTGCGGAAATGGTGATAGAACGATCCGCGGGTCACATTCAATCGGCGCGATAGACTCTCGGCCGAAACGCCAATATGCCCTATTTGGTCGAGGGCCTCAAAACCAGCCGCGATCCAATGGTTACGAGTTAGTTTTCTCACCAGTTATTTAGCTCCATATTTAGCGCCATACAGACTGTGTATGGTGCGCAACCGATTGATACGCTGCGAACACCAGCAAAGATGGCCGTTGCGTTTTGCACGCCAGCACTTTTCATGGAGCTCGCCTTGAAGAAAATCGTTCTGGTTGCTTTCGACCAATTCACTGATATCGACCTATTCCTGATGTGGGACATTTTAGGCCGCAACACTGAGGACTGGCACGTCCGAATATTGGGTTCTAGCTCTATCGTGCGATCGGCGCACGGCCTGCCTGTTTCGGTGCACGGTCCGCTTTCCGAGGCCAATAGTGCCGACGCGGTATTGTTCGTCAGCGGCAAGGAAGGGATACCCGCTGCACTTGCCGCCCCAGATTTCCTGCCGTCGTTTGAACTTGACTCCAGACGCCAGCGAATCGGCTCTATATGCGCCGGAGCTTTCATTCTCGAACGGCTTGGGCTGCTCAGCGGCCAAGCAACTACACACCCGGATGCACGATCGAGCTTGCAAACTCTGGGACTTGAGCCTGTGGACCAGCCTCTTGTATGCCAGGGGAACGTTGCAACCGCTGGCGGATGCCTTTCGGCGCTCTATCTGGTGGGATGGTTGGTTGAATCCTGGTTCGATGTCGACAAACGCCGTGCGACGCTGCTCCCTGTTCTGCCAGCTGGGCAGCAAGAGCTCTATGATGCCTTGATCGGGCTCAGTATCCGACAAGGAGAAGTTGGCGCCTCAACAACATCCAGTTAATCCATGCTCGCTCAGCATGGAAAAAGAGCCGCTTGTACAACGAGATTCCTCCACTATGCAGATACCTCGTGTGCTTGGGAATGAGCAGTGAGCGCGGTTGTCCCTGTCCGGCTTGAAAGTCGGTAACCGTCACTTCTAAGCTAGACAAGCACTTACAGGGCGACAAGGAGCGTTATACGACAAACCATCGCAACAAGAAACGCGACATGGCATGCCGTCTAATTAGTAGTTAGAACTCAGGAGAGATCCCCGATGCCCCGAGAATTTGAAATCATTATGTCCGTGCCAGTCCCCTCGAGGTCAGGCATCACCCACCTTTACAAGTCGATGAACCTAGCGGACGCTTTTGCGATTCGGCTCCCTGCGGGCACATCTAGCAATCCAGATTTGCTAGCTCGATTCATCCTTTCCCACCAGCCATCCTGGATCGGATGGCTCATGAAAGTCCGAGACACTATCGTTGTCTGTTTTGGTCTCAAGACAGCCAAACATTTGGCATCACTTGCTAATCGGATTGGAGTCTTCAAGGTCTACAGCACGAACCAGACTGAAATCGTGTTGGGAGAGGACGACAAGCACCTCGACTTCCGGATATCGATCCTATGTTCTGGAGAGGCAGAGCCAGAAGGCAGTCGTCAACTCGTTTTTTCAACCGTGGTCCAGTGCCACAACCGTCTAGGCCGGGCCTACATCTTCGTTATTGCCCCATTTCACCGCTTGGTTGTTAAGGCCAGCCTCCTCCGTGCAGCACGCATCGGTTGGCCTCTGGCTACCTGCCCCTAAGGCTGAGAGCGATGTGTGCCCCGAGGTCTAACGCTTCTATCGAAAGGCTGTTCTGGCAAGCCTGGCCAAGTCTCTCATGTCAAACGTTAGGCCTCTAAGATTCATTGTAAGCGTAGAGCTAGTGAGCTCGCCGAGCTTTTGCCACATAAGTGGATGCCCGGTTAATGAAGCTGGCGTGATGGGCAGATGCTCACACCCCTCACGAAAAGAGATGATTCCCTTCAGTTTTCACTGGAGGGAATCAGCCCATCATCAATTACGTCAGGAAATGATCTCTGCTCAGATCAAAGTGATCGCACCCTGGAGTTCACTTACTGAATGCAGCGATCCTGTTGTGTGCTTTTATTAGGTTGTCAGAGACCAATAAGCGCTTTGGCGACATGGCCCGCTATACTAGGATTCTCATTAAGTCTGCGCGTGCTGTAACCGTACCAATCCATACCAAAAGGTACGTAAATGCGCACGCCGAATCCCATTCTCAACACCTTGTCACGCAAGGGTTCGCAAACGCCTAGCAGCATCTGGAATTCAAACTGGGATCTGTCGATACCGTTATCTTGGGCCAGAGCAATAACTTGATCGATCAGTGCAGCGTCGTGCGTGGCCACACCGACAAAGCTGCCGGCGTTAAAGCAGCGCATGACGTGATCCAAAAAATGCTTGTTGATGGCGGTACGGTCACTCCATGAGCCGTTCACAAGGTGCGATCGCTCCTCCATATAGATACCCTTGCAGATGCGCAAAGTGTTTGTTTCGCGTGTGAGCACCTCAATATCCTGATAAGTCCGCTTCAAATAAGCCTGCAATGCCAACCCTAAATTGTCATGGCCTCTTCTCAATCGGGTGAACAGATCGATTTCCTTTTCCGTGCAGTTAATATCTTCCATATCCATGCAAACAGAGTTTTTGTGACCCTCTGCGGCTTCAAGAATGCGCTCTGCGAGACGTTCGCATTGCTGCATATCGAAGAGCAATCCAAGCGAGGACGGCTTGATCGAAATATTGGCTTTTAATCCATTGGCTTGAATCGCTTCCAGCAAGTTAATGTAATCGATCGCTGTATTCTCAGCCTGTTGTGGAGTCGAAACAGTCTCACCCAATACGTCGAGAGTCACACAAAAACCTTGGGCATTTAGCTGTTGAACTCGCTCAATAGCTTCGCCTAGCGTGGCACCGGCAATGTAGCGGCGGGAGATATTTTGGATAATTGCGCGAGGAATAAAAGGGATGGCACGAGCCATCAAAGCATTAAAAAGGTGCATATCAATTCCCGAGATGAAAAACAGCAAACTTCCGTTCCTTCGCGACCAAGCGTCGAAAAACCACGGACGAAGCAAAGCCACCACCCTCCTTTGAGAGCAGCATGAAGCAGAGTCACAGCCGTATGTGTCAGCGCATAGCGGCAGCGTCTACTGCGAGCTTCAGTTCATCAATGGGGGCCAGGCGGCGGCGTGCATGCTTTCTTCTCTAGGTGTTTGCTAACGTCAATTGTTGTTGATGTCTTCTACCCCAGTATTGTCCAAGCTTTTTGTAGAGCTTGAGGAGGGGGCTGAACGGTGATCCATACCACAAAAAAAAGCAAGGTGTGTTGGGCAGACGCTTACGCTTGAGCAACGCAATCTTGTGGCCAACTTCTGGTTGACCGACTTGTTGGCGTCCCTGTTGGGTCAGCAAGTTCACTGCATAACGCCGAGCCAAGCTTTCACTTTCGTAGACTGCGATAGGCACCGGGTCTCGCCTCCACAGTTCGAACTGGGGTGAGCCAACCCAAACCATGGGTTCTTTGAAGAAAAATGTACCGCTTTGAGGCGAGTCCCTGGACACCAGCGCAAGATCAGCACACGCGGGATAAGCGTGGTCGACTGTTCACAGGTCAGTTCTAAAGCTCACACGGCACTCCATCATCGTCAAAGTAGTAAATATTCTCATGCTTGTAACCCCATTTGCCGGCTCTCAAACGGATATGGGGCTCGAATGTAAAACAGGTCACCTCACCCAGGCACCGATTGTTACCCGACTCAATGTAAAGCCTTTGATCACGTCGCTCACAAATGCTGTGACCAACGTTGCCAAGAAAGTCGAGATTCTCGAAACCGGCATCAATTATCGACTCATTAGCCAACTCATATAGGTCGTTGAAGGTGGTTTCAGGGTGAATAAATCGCAGCATGATGTCATGTAGACTTTGTTCCGCCTCATATCCTCTGGTGAAATCATCACCAAGTGGCAACGTTCGACATATGCCGTCCTCAACATAAAATGAACGTGCGCAATCACCCCACACAGTGCCTGAACGGGGACTGAGATCGACTGTTACAAGATTTTGTAAACCTACCGTTTCTTCGCTTGGTTGGTAGTCTCGACCTGACACTGAGGCCAGACTGCGGGATCCCAGCAAAACGAATGCCGGGCAATCGTAATACCAAGTATCTGGATACCCCAACTGCGTGAGCATATCGGCTGCAATTCGCGCGATAGAGGCTTCAGTGGAGCTTGGCGTTATGTGATAAACGAGTTGTGCTAAGACAGATTTCGCAGCGGCTTGGATGGGCAGGTTTGGCGGCACAGCCATGGATGAGGCCTCTATCGTCGGTATCGTACGCCCAAACGCGTCCTGTTCATCTACTAGACATCGCGCATACAACACTGTCGCAGCGCACCTGAAGGCTACCAGGTTTCACCTATGTGCAGCCGGAAGCCTTACCTAGGTCAGATTCAACCCGCCGTCTGACAGCAGTATCTCGCCGGTTAAGTAGTCCGACTCGACCAGCATTACAACAGCTTTTGCGATGTCGTCTGGGCTAGCGGCCCTGCGCATAGGTGCGCGAGTTCGCCACAACTCTTGGGCATCTGTCCACTCTGCGGTCAGAGGCGTGTCGACCAAGCCAGGCGCCACAGCGTTTACGCGAATTTCTGGCCCAAGCGATACCGCGAGCAAGCGGGTCATGTGATTAAGCGCAGCTTTGCTTACCGCATAGGGAATCGATGCGCCCTTAGGACGGATACCGGCATGCGAACTGATGTTTACGACGCAACCTGCTCGACGGTAACGGGCGGCATCGCGCAATGCCGACTCGGCCAAAGCGACCAGGTGGAACGGCGCCACGACATTAACCTCGTTAAGTTCGTGCCACACCGTCGAACTGGCAGAGGCAAGGTCGCCGTGCGGAATGACTCTGCTAATACCGGCGTTATTGACCAATACGTCGAGCTGCCCCCACGCGGCGATAGCCTCGTTAACAAGCCTGACCCTGTCAGCTTCGAAAGCAAGATCAGCTTGCACGTAAATAGCCTGCTTCATTTCGGCAACCATAGCGCGTCCCGTATCCGCAGAATTTCGCGAATGGAGCACCACCGCATAGCCTGCCCGGCTTAGTACACGTGCAATGGCTGCGCCGATACCGGAAGTCGATCCCGTAACCAACGCGACGCGTAATACGTTATCGATTGTCGGATTGGGTTTCATATGGATATCTCGAATTGGTTGCTAGAGAGCCATTACCGTAGCACCAAGCAGGCAACGTCGGCGTCAGGCGGTCACGATAGGCAGGTATCCATTTTTCAAATCAGGTTGGCGCTTATTCTGTGGCACAAAGCTACGCTTGTCATTGAGACGTCCGGCTGTACGCATTCCTGGACGACTTGAGCTTTAAAAAAGTTTGGGACAAGAAGTTCTTTGACGCATGGAAATCCTGGCGTTAATGGCGGAGGTGTCCACGTATTTTTAAGTGAAAAACACCGCCTTTGTCACAGCTATCGGCTAGGTGTATGCGTCCGACACCACGCCTTGCGTGATTAAACCGGCTGCCACTTATGCGGAAGCAACTGCTCAATTTCACTCGCCCGCTGCGTCGGTAGACGCGTGAGGACATCCCTCAGATAGGCGTACGGGTCATGACCATTCAGTCGCGCAGACTGGATCAAGCTCATGATCGCCGCCGCCCGTTTTCCGCTGCGCAGCGAGCCTGCGAGTCGAGTCAGCCGAAGGGAGTTTCACCCCTCGGCTGCTCACAGAACCGTACGTGACAGTCTCCCGTCATACGGCTCTTGATCACACATTCGATGCACGTAGTAAATACCAATGCGCGAACAGCTCCGGATTCTCTCTTCGAACAAGACGCAGCCGATGCTCGGCTTGACGTATAGAGATTCGGTACTTGCTCTTCATCCATTTGAGCAGGCGCGATTGCAACGCGCTCCACAATCGATAGCTGAAGTTTCTGTACCAGAATTTACCGTAGTATTCGATCCATCCTCGAATCACAGCGTTGTACCTGCGAGAAAAATCCCTCAGGTCATCCGTCGTGGATCGATGGATGCGCCAGTGTTTGATCGTGTCTACCATCCTGCGCATCGCCTTCATCGACGCTCCCGGCATGCACTTACGAAAGAGTTCGCCCTTGGAGTTCCTCAGGGTTCGCACCTTGAAGTCATACCCAAGAAAGGTGAAGCTCGTCGTGACATTGTGCCGCTCGAATGTGTCGATGTAGACAATCTTCGACTTTTCTTCGTTGATGGTCAGACCCACTTCACTCATCCGTCGCGTCAGGCTCTCCCTGATTCGAACAGCCTCGCTCATCCTTGTGCAGTGAATAACAATATCGTCGGCATACCGTTCAAACGGCACACCGCGATGCGTCCTGTCCATCCAACGATCAAAGGCGTAATGCAGGAATAAATTGGCTAACAAGGGCGAGATCACACCCCCTTGAGGTGTCCCTCGTCCCCGCTCCTGAAGCAACCCCCTCTCACTCTGCATCGGCGCTTGCAGCCAGCGTCGACAATACAAGATCACCCATTTCGGCATCTGGTGATGTTCCAGAGCCTTGATGATCAGGTCGTGCCCAACGTGGTCGAAGAACGCGCTGATATCCACTTCCAGTACCCAGTTCTTACGACGGCACCGAATGGAACATTGACGCAAAGCATCGTGGGCCGATCTTCCGGGCCTGTACCCATACGAGTCAGGATGGAAAATCGGATCGATCACAGCCTCCACATATCTTTTCACTGCGCCTTGGGCTACCCGATCAGAGACCGTTGGAATGCCAAGGATGCGCTCCTTGCCGTTGTCTTTTGGAATGCGCTTTTCCCGTACAGGTGGCGGGAAATACGACCCTGAACACAACCGGTTCCAGATGCGGTAGAGATTATGATCGCGTTGCCGATCAAAGTCCGTGAGCGTCTGACCATCACAGCCAGGCGCGCCACGATTGCGGCGTACATCCTGATACGCCATCCACACCAGCGACTTCGGTATCTCGAATGCTTTTCGCTGCACTAGAACGTCATCCTCGTTTGAGTTGTGTCCCGCACAACGAAAGTGATCCCCACCCCTTCGCTCCAGCCCCATTACAGGTCTTTCATCACTACTACGGGTGAGTCCGTCCCTATCCCCACGATACGTGCCGAGGATAGGTTCTCACGTTCCCCAAAATGGCCTGGCTCAGGTTCTTGCTGCCTTAACAACGGGTGCCGCGCAGTCGGTAGACAGGTGTCCTCTGCACTTCTCGGGGCCCGGCTATACAAGCCCGTTTTGACACCAGTGGAGATTTCGTCGCTTCATCAGTCAGTTCACTTTCGTTCAACTACCTGAGCCTTACGTGACAGTAGTTACTCTGCCTTTTCCCGAATCGCTCACCACAAACATGCTGAACATGTTCGCAGCATCGGGTCGTTTGATCAGTACGCCTGCACGCCCTGACCGGAGGGCCTACCTCCATCCATCTTGGAACATGGAGTGTCATGCCGCCGTTTTCATCTCGTCGTCATGACGCCTCCTTCGTGACACACAGAGCCAGTTCTTGCGCCCCAGTGCCCACGGACGGATCTGGTTCTCTGCCCAATTATTATCAATGGGAACAGCCCCGTCATCGAGGTAGCGCGACAGCGCTGCCCAGCGTTTCAAGCTGTAATCCAGCGCTCTGCTAATAGCCGAGCCTTCAGGCACGAGATCGCGCTGGGCGATCATCCAGGCGTGTAGCGTTTTCATCACCGGCACGGCCTTTTCTTGCCGTATTCGGCAGCGTAAATCCGGCTCCAGGTCGCGGATTTCGCTCTCGATTTAATCGTGGGTGTCATAGTAATTTTTATCGCTTGGATTAATACGTCGGAGCCTGGGGGACGCGTAAATAGGCGATGAAGCCTTCCCAATTGTACCCCTGACATTCTCAAGAAACGCCCCGGTCCGAGGTAAGCCATTCGTGTCTTCCACAGGAAAAGCTGGTCCACGACATTGAGTAGCCACTGTCTCCCTGCCAATCATAGGCTTACCTATCCTCTCACATGGATTCTGGGGGCTGGGTCGGCCCGGCGGTGATGTTTTTCAGGAAAATCGCTACGCCCGGGGCTCAGGCGTATGTCCACATTTGGTGGCAATCCTTCCTTACCATTCTTGCGGTTGTATTCGTCTTTGAATAATCTCTTCTATAGTCAAGAAAATAAGTAAATGACCTTCGGTACATTAGAAACGGATTTAGTCGTACGTTCGCTCTGGCTGAGTGCACGTTGCGAGCCCGATAAGGAGATCACCTCTGTGGTGGATGTACAGCGATTGTTCGATCCAATCTCCCCTGGCGCTCCCTATGGCGACGACCTTGAGTACGTCGCCCCATTCCTTACGGCCGACTGACGCCCGAACACGGGCCGGGGGAAGCCGTTATGGCAATCACGCAAAACAACCGTTTGGTGCAGGTCGATAGTCCCCTCGGTGGCGATGTCCTGCTGCTGCAGAGCATGGACGGCAGCGAAGAGCTGGGGCGGTTGTTCCACTACGAATTGGACCTCACTTCCGAAGACCGGGCGATCAAGTTTGACCAATTGCTGGGCAAGCCGATGAGCCTGGCCCTCGATCTGTACAACGGCGGCAAACGCTACTTCCACGGCATTGTCTGCAGCTGCCGGCAACTGACCGGCCACGGCCAGTTCGCGGGTTACCGCGTCAGTCTACGACCTTGGTTCTGGTTGCTTACGCGCACCTCCGACTGCCGGATTTTCCAGAACAAGACGGTGCCGGACATCATCAAGCAAGTGTTCCGCGACCTCGGTTTCTCCGATTTCGAAGACAGTCTGAGCGGCAGCTACCGCGAGTGGGAATATTGCGTGCAGTACCGCGAAACCAGCTTCGACTTCGTTAGCCGGCTGATGGAACAGGAAGGCATCTATTACTACTTTCGCCATGAGAAGGCGCGTCATGTACTGGTGTTGGCTGACGCCTATGGCGCTCACTCCACGGCTGCAGACTACGCCTCAGTACCCTTCTATCCGCCCGATCGGCAGATGCGCGAGCGTGATCATTTCTACGATTGGCAACTGGCTCGGGAAGTCCAACCCGGTTCGCTGGCACTGAATGACTATGACTTTCTACGCCCCCGCGCCAGCCTTGAGGTGCGTTCCAGTGTGCCGCGCAACCACAGCAACGGCGACTACCCGCTCTACGACTACCCCGGTGAGTACGTACAGAGCAACGATGGCGATCACTACGCGCGTACCCGCATCGAAGCCATTCACAGCCAGTTCGAGCGTGTGCAGTTGCGCGGACGCGCTCGCGGGCTGGGGTCCGGCCATCTGTTCACGCTGACGGGCTACGACCGTGCGGACCAGAACCGCGAATACCTGGTGGTGGTCGCCCGCTATCAGATCCGTCAAGAAGCCTATGAAAGCGGGCAGTCTGACCTGGCCGAACAGTTCGTCAGCGAGCTGGACTGCATGGATGCCAGCCAGGCCTTCCGCCCTCTCCCCTTGACCGCCATGCCCATTGTCCGCGGGCCGCAGACCGCCGTGGTGGTTGGCCCCAGCGGCGAGGAAATTTGGACTGACCAATATGGGCGCGTCAAAGTGCATTTCCACTGGGATCGCCATGACCAGTCCAACGAAAACAGCTCCTGCTGGATTCGCGTGTCCCAGGCCTGGGCCGGCAAGAACTGGGGGGCGATGCAACTCCCGCGGATCGGCCAGGAAGTGATCGTCAGCTTCCTCGAAGGTGACCCGGATCGGCCGATCATCACCGGCCGCGTCTACAACGCCGAACAGACCGTGCCCTACAAGCTGCCGGCCAATGCCACCCAAAGTGGCGTGAAAAGCCGTTCAAGCAAGGACGGCTCACCGGCCAACTTCAATGAAATCCGCATGGAGGACAAGAAAGGCGCGGAGCAACTGTTTATCCACGCCGAGAAGAACCAGGACATTGAGGTCGAGAACGACGAGACCCACTGGGTCGGCCACGACCGCAGCAAGACCATCGACAACGACGAAACCGTGCACGTCAAACACGACCGCACTGAAACGGTAGGCAACAACGAGACCATCTCCATCGGCGTGAACCGTACCGAGGATGTGGGCAGCAACGAGAAAATCACCATCGGCGCCAATCGCACCGAGAACGTGGGCAACAACGAGACCATCACCATAGGTGCGAACCGCACGGAAAAGGTCGGCGCCAACGAAAACATCACCATCGTCAGCAACCGCACCGAGGACGTGGGCGGCAACGAAACCATCGGCATCAGCGGCAACCGTAACGAAACGGTCCGGGGCAACGAAGGTATTGAGATCAATGGCAACCAGAGTACCCAGATAGGCCAGAACGAATCCCGCGACGTCGCCCAGAACCGCAGCACGGGCATCAAGCAGAACGACAGTCTGGACGTTGGCAAACACTTTGTCCTGAACGCCGGCGACTCCATCAGCCTGACCACGGGCGCGGCCAGCATCACCATGAAGAAGGACGGGACCATCATGATTAGCGGCAAAAACATCACCATCGACGGCTCCGGTGCCATCAACATAAAGGCCAACAAGAACGTTGTCGTCAAAGGCCAGAAGATTTTGCAGAACTAGCCACGGAGTGGGCGCTATGACCGTCGAACACCATTTCCCCGCCTCCTCCACCTCCACACCGGCGCGCGTGGATGGCGTCGTGATTGGCGTGCTGCTGGATGTGCCCAAGGCGGACGCCCCGGTGGTGGCCTTCCCCGGCTGCCCCGGTGACACGGGCCTAGCCGCGCGCACCACCACCCCGCTCTCGCGCGAAGACATCGGCGCCCAAGTCGCGCTGATGTTCGAGGCCGGCGACGTGGCCCGGCCGTTGGTGATCGGTCGCATCCAGCGTCTGCCGCAAACCGCAACGCCAGCAGTCGCCCACCTGGACGGCGAGCGCTTGGAGTTCACCGCAGAACGGGAAATCGTCCTGCGGTGCGGCAAAGCCAGCATCACCCTGACCCGCGCGGGCAAAGTGATCATCCGGGGCACCTACCTGTCCAGCCGCTCCAGCGGGGTCAACCGCATCAAGGGCGGTTCGGTGCAGATCAACTAGACGGGTAGTCGGACTATGGAACTGCTCAACGCCAGCAAACTGCTTGCTGCCTATACCATGGGTATGGCGCGCGACGGCCGCGAATCCCTGGTCGTGGTGGCCAAAGGCACTTTCAATCTGCCTCTGGACGGCCGAGCCGCGACGCTCGCTGACATCCAGCAACCGCTACTGATGGCCGACACCTTTCTCGGGGCGCCGGGCCTCAGCGCCCCGCTGCAGGAAATGGACTTTGCCCCAGTCAAGCCATTCTGCGACGTGCTGGTGTGTGGCAAGGCCTATGCACCAGGCGGGCGGCCCGTGACACAGCTGACCGCAGGTATTCGCGTCGGTCGGGTAAGCAAGGCTTTTTCCGTCCTCGGCCCGAGGCAATGGCAACAGGGGCTCTTGGGTGTTTCTTGCGGCTTAGCGCAGCCTTTTACCGAACAGAACATCTCTTATGCCCAGGCCTTCGGCGGCTCTCATCCCATAGTGAACACCCCCGAAATGCGTCATTGCTACCCAGACAACCCGAGCGGTTGCGGCTGGTACCCAGGCAGCATCGACAGTGCTGAAATCGTCGGCAAGCCAATGCCGAACACCGAGCAACTGGGCAAGCCGATCGACAGCCCCTCAGGCGACTTTCGCCCCATGGCCCTCGGTCCCATCGGCCGTAGCTGGCCGCAACGCGCCCGCTTCGCCGGTACTTACGACGATGCCTGGCTGGCCGACTGCTTTCCGTTTTTGCCAGGGGATTTCGACAACCGCTACTTTCAAGCAGCCGCTGACGACCAGCAAGTCGAATACCTGCGTGGTGGCGAGGATGTGCTGTTGCTCAACCTCACCTCCCAAGAACGCGCAGGCTTTCGCATTCCCGAAATGGATGTGCCGGTGACCTTCTTCCTGAAAAAAGGTGGTCATGAGACGGTGCAGGCGGTGATCGATACTCTGCTGATTGACACAGACGCTCGTCAGGTGCAGTTGACCTGGCGTGTCTCCCGTCCGCTACGGCGTAACGTGTTCGAGATTGCTCAGGTGCTGGTCGGTACCATGTCCACGGGCTGGTGGCGTGCCCGTGAATTGGGCAAGGATTATTACCCCTCGCTCGGCGCCCTGGTAAAAGCCAAACGCGCTCCTGAGGAAACCCACTGATGACGGCTCTTTGCATCATCGGCTCGGGAATGATCAGCGCTGTCGGCCTCAGCGCACCAGCGAGCTGCGCGGCGATCCGCTGTGCCATCGACAACTTCCAGGAAACTCGCTTTATCGACCGCGGCGGCGAATGGCTGATCGCTGCCAGCGTGCCTTTGGAACAGCCTTGGCGCGGCCGCACCAAGCTGATCAAGATGGCCACCCGCGCCATCGCCGAGGCACTGCAGAGCACCCCCGGTGTCGACCCGGCAAAGACCCCGCTGCTGCTGGGGCTGGCGGAAGCCGAGCGGCCCGGTCGCCTCGCCGGCCTTGACAAGGGGCTGTTGCTCGCTATCGAAGCCGAACTGGGCCTGCGTTTTCATCCTGACTCTTACATCATCGCCCGGGGCCGGGTCAGCGCGGCCGTGGCCCTGCTCGACGCGCGCACGCTGATCTACCAGGGGGGGCATCGCCACGTGCTGATTGCCGGCGTCGACTCTTTCCTTAGCGGGCCGACCCTGACCGTCTTCGAAGCACGCGAACGCCTGCTCACCAGTCAGAACTCCAACGGCTTTATCCCCGGCGAAGGTGCAGCCGCCGTGGTGCTGGCCGCCCCCGTTGCCAGCGAAAAGCCGCAATTGACCTGCATCGGCCTGGGTTTCGGCCTGGAACCGGCCACCGTGGAGGCTGAAGACATCCCGCTACGCGCCGAAGGCCTGACCCAGGCCGTACGCGCGGCCCTGGGCGAAGCCGGCTGCGGGTTGGAGCAGATGGATTATCGTCTGACGGATATTTCCGGCGAACAGTACTACTTCAAGGAAGCCTCCCTGGCCCTGAGCCGCAGCCTGCGGGTACGCAAGGAGTTCTTCCATCTCTGGCACCCGGCCGACTGCATCGGCGAAGTCGGCGCCGCCATCGGCCCGGTGATGCTCGCCGTGGCACTGGCCGCCAGCCGCAAGGGCTATGGCGAAGGGCCAAACATTTTCTGCCATCTGGGCAACGACGCCGGCCAACGCGCCGCCGTGCTGCTCAGCTACCAGACCGTGAGGGCTGCCTGATGGCCAACGAAGTCTTTGCCAACAATATGGAAATTTCCTGCAAAGCCGCCGACGGCAAGTCGATCGCCTGCTTTCCGGATGTCTGCTTCACCCCACCCCAGGCCCCGCCTACCCCGCTGGGTGTGCCCATCCCCTACCCCAATACCGGCATGGCCAAGGACACGACCAAGGGCAGTCGGACGGTGAAGATCAGTGGCAAGGAAGTGATGCTCAAGGACAAGAGCCATTTCAAGACCAGCTATGGGGACGAGGCTGGAAATGCGCCGAAAAAGGGAATCATCACCAGCAAGAACAAGGGCAAGGTGTATTTCACTTCTTGGTCAATGGACGTGAAGTACGAAGGCAAGAACGTCGTCCGACACATGGACCTGACCACCCACAATCATGCCTCCCAACCTGGCAATACCGTGCCCTGGACCTATGCCGACCGAATGGCACTCGCCGAGGATCTGGCCCAATGCGAAGGAGAAAAAAAGCGGGCGAAAGATACTTGCGGGGACACCAGTCAGAAAATGATCTGCCCGGACATCAGCAAGCTACAAACCGCTACCAAAGCCAGGAAAACCGCCAAAGACGCGGCAGGCGATGGGTTCAAAGACAATCCGGCCTATCTGGCTGCACACGCCGAAGTCCAAGGCGAGTATTCGTCCTTGGCGAAGACCCTCAACGACGACCCTTGCCAAAAGGCAATGCGCTGTTTTCTCGCCCCGTTCAAGCCCAACAGATGTTGCCCGGGACAAACCGGAGACCACCTCATCGACTCAGCGTCCTTTACCGACGGGCCGGCGTTTGCAGGCCAGCCCCGAAACAAGCACCCGACGAAAGCCGGCTGGAGCCAATACAAGACCGACAAGGCCCCGGTGATGTGCGTCGAGGGACCCAATCAGACCACCGCCACCCATGGCCAAATGCATACCCGGCGTGGGGTGGTAGCCTTGCGCGAGGCCGATGCAAAAGGTGAGTGGCCAAGATCCAAGGCCACAGCGACAGGAGCCAAAGCGGCCAGGAAAACCTTCCCTGACTCCGACTGTTCTCCGGAATGTCTGGAAGCCCAGTTGAACAAGTATCACGACAAGGCAAAGGACCCTGGCGAGGAGAAACCGATCAATGCCAGCGCGTCCATGACCAGCGATCC
Organism: Pseudomonas sp. LBUM1664; assembly: GCF_059695895.1. Classification (NCBI taxonomy): domain Bacteria; kingdom Pseudomonadati; phylum Pseudomonadota; class Gammaproteobacteria; order Pseudomonadales; family Pseudomonadaceae; genus Pseudomonas; species Pseudomonas sp. LBUM1664. Next base: position 3,222,288 of record NZ_CP166791.1, read on the forward strand.
ACAGCAGCGAGGCGAGGCTGTGGCCGAGATGTTCGCTAGCGAGTCAGGCCGTTAATTTACTGACATAAGGAAGACCAACATGGACACTCGAGATCCACGGTTCAGCGGACTCAGCATTGGTACCGGAATCGTTCGCTACTCGGACCTCAGCTATTTGATTGCTACGCACGACGCTGCTATCAGCGAAGGCTACACGGGTTCGATACTGTTCACTCTGGATCGTGGAACCTGGGGCGCCGGCACAGTGCAATGGCTTGCCTGTTCCGGAACCGTCTGCCATGTGCCCGCTGAACGTTATCTGGTGCTCGGCACCGATGGATCGGTACGAGCCAGTGGTGGCGGCGCTGTGAAAGAAGAGGCTCCCATCGCAAGCTGCGGCGTAGACCCGACCAAGCGCGGCCCTCTTCGTGAAGTACGTGGTATCGCCAAAGGTCGAGCCTATGCCGTGGGAACCTGCCGGCAGGCCTATGTTCGCGATGGCGAAGATCAGTGGAGATGCATCGACCAGAGCGCCCAGGTCGGTGACACCCCGATCACCGACACGAGCTTTGAATCCATCGATGGGTTCAACGAACAGGAAATTTATGCGGTCGGTTGGGAAGGTGAAATCTGGAAATATGACGGCTCCGTCTTCACCCAGCAGAACAGCCCGACCAACCTGGCGCTCTACAAGGTTCGCTGCGCACCGGACGGTTTTGCCTACGCCTGCGGCCAGCTCGGGACCTTGCTCCGGGGACGCGATGATCAATGGGAAGTGATCGAGCATGAAAGCACCCGGGAAGACCTCTGGGGCATGGAGGTGTTCGAAGGGCAGCTGTACGTGTCATCCACGCATTTCGTCTATCGGCTCGAGGACGGCAAGCTCACGCCCGTCGATTTCGGCGATGACGTTCCGCGCACCTGTTATCACCTGAGTGCGGCCGACGGGATCATGTGGTCCATCGGGCCCAAGGATGTCATGGAATTCGATGGTTCGAACTGGAAGCGGTGTTTGCAAATTGACTGACCCGGTCTGCCCATGCATCAGGATCAGTGGCTGATGAACACACTGCCCGTTGTCCTTGACCTGCACGCCGAAGAAGCCGGCTTCCTCGCCATCCTGCGCGACTACGCATTGCGCGCGCCCCACTATGACCTGGACGAGCTCGGCAAACTGGACGAGCGCATCGACGCTCATCTCGACGGCCTGCGTATAGCCGAATCAAGAGGCCTGGAAACCCTGCTGGCCCAGCTCGGCCCAGACGCTATCGGCGAGATGTTCGCCAGTGTGGTGCTGGCCTTCGAGGCGGGTAACACGCAGGTGTTGTCGCGCCTCAGCGAACACTTGCGAGGTGCGCCGGAAACGGAACGCGGTTATCTGATGGCCTTGGGTTGGCTCGACTGGGAGCGGGTATCACCCTGGATCGACCGCATGCTCGCGTCCCCCGAGCCCCTGTTCCGCCGCCTCGGCCTGGCTGCCTGCGGTATGCATCGGCAGGACCCTGGTGCCGCCCTGCTTACCGGACTTTCCGATGCCGACCCAAGCGTGCTGGCACGGGCCGCCCGTACTGCTGGCGAACTGCGCCGGCGTGACCTGCTGTCGGCGATTCGTGCCCACCGCCTGCATAAGGATGCCGCCACGTGCTTCTGGGCCAACTGGGCCACCGCACAGATGGGCGATGAGCAAGCCCTGGAGCCACTACGCCAGTTCGCCGAGCAACCGGGCGAGTTCCAATACCGCTCACTCTGTGTGTTATTGGCCTGGCAAAAGCGCGAACCCAGCATCGCCTGGATACGGCAATTGGTACAGAACCCCGAGCAGCGGCGCATCGGTATCCAGGCCCTTGGGCTGCTGGGTGATCCGGTCAGCGTGCCGTGGCTGATCCAGCAGATGAGCGACCTGCCCTATGCCCGGGTCGCCGGCGAAGCCTTCAGCCTGATTACCGGCGCTGACCTGGCGCTGCTCGATCTGGAATTGCAGGCCCTGCCGGATTTCGACGCAGGCCCGAACGACGACCCTGAAGATTCCAATGTGGTCATGGACCCCGATGAGAATCTGCCCTGGCCCGACCCGCAGTCAATCGCAGCCTGGTGGCAGGTCCATGGAGGTGATTTCCAGGTGGGCATCGGCTATATGCTAGGGTTGCCGCAGAGCGAACGCAGTTTTCAGCAAGCGCTTGCCCAAGGCCAGCAACGCCAGCGCGTTGCCGCCACCTGCGGTCTCGCCCGCTTTCGGCCGAGCGAAGTACTTTTCCCCACCAGCGCACAGGCCTGGCGGCAAAAGAGGTTGCTGGGGGGGCCAGTGGAATCGGTTCGAGGTCCGATGGTTTAGGCATCCTCTAGCGATGTGTTCGATTACATCGAGATGTTCTACAACGCAAAACGCCGCCATGGTCTTCAACAATCAGCTGTCATCGGTAGAGTTGAAAAGCGTTATGTAATGTTATGGTCGACGTTTACCTGGATGTGATGTTTCAGCATCCCAAGGGGTGCCTGCCACTTTATTTTTTGGGTAATACTTCATTGCGGAGCGGATGATCATGACCGATTTTTCCCGGCAACGTGCCGCACGGGTAACGTCGTCAAGTCGAGACCGTCCAGACAGTAGGCGTTGACGCTGTACAGATCAGAGTTGATGCGCCGTCTGTTGAAGGTATAGATCCCACACTTTGAGCAGAAATAGTGCTCGGCCTTTCCCGTGTTCCACTGATACAGGCTCAGCCATTTCCGGCCCCGAAGGATCTTAAGAGCGGCGTAGCTGACGGTAGCCATCAGCGCGTTCTTTTTGCGGCAAAGCGTGCAGTCGCAAGCAATCAGTTCGTTGATCTCAGCTTCGATGCAGAATTGCACTGCGCCGCAATGGCAACTGCCCTGATAGCGAGTCATCTTTATCCTCCTAAATGGCTTCTGACATCAGCGATTATTTGCAAGACTACTCCAATTCATTTTTTGCAGCAGGACGGCATAGGCTCGCCAGCCAGCCAGATGGAATCAATGCTGGCTTCCCTCCGAGCCGGTTTTCCTGGATATTTTGCATAACCAGTAACGACGCCGCCCCTTGTCATTAAAAACATAACTTTCAACGGAGTTGAATTGCCATGACCGCACTGGATAACACCTTTCACAGCCTGCATCAGAATGGACTACTGGTCTTGGCCAATGTGGCCGATGCGGGCGGTGCGCGCATCGTCGAACGCCTGGGCGGCAAGGCCGTGGCGACCAGCAGCGCGGCCATGGCCTGGTCCCATGGTTATCAGGATGGCAACAAGCTGCCTCTCGACCTGCTGAGCACCACCGTCCAGTCGATGGCACGGGTGCTCAGCGTACCGCTCACGGTGGATATCGAAGGCGGCTACTCGGATGACCTGGAGCAGGTCGGCCAGGTGATCAACGCCGTCATCGCCGCCGGGGCGGTCGGGATCAACATCGAAGACGGCCTGGGCTCTCCAGAGCTGCTTGTTCGCAAGATCGACGTCGCGAGAAAGGTGGCGAACCAGGCGGGCGTCAAGCTGTTCATCAACGTACGGACCGACGTCTACCTGAAAAACCTGTTCCCCGCCGAACAACGTCTGGAGGAACTCCTGAAACGCACCGCACTGTATGCCAGCGTCGGGGCGGATGGTCTGTTTGCCGCAGGCGTGGTCGATTCGAACGAAATTGCCGCCATCTGCCGGGACACCAAACTGCCGGTCAACCTGCTGTCCCGGGACGGGCTGCCCTCCCCCGACGAATTGAAGCGCCTGGGCGTTAGACGACTCAGTGCGGGCTCCAGCATCGCCGAGTTTTTGCACGGTGCCATGGGGGCATTGGTCCGCAGCTTCCTGGACAACGGCCAACTCGATACCCACACCTTGAAAGCCCATACCTACGGCGAATTGAACGCCTTGATGGCGGCGAAAACCGAGTAATACCTGTTCCCCTGGACGAGGCCAAGCGCCAGTCTGAACAGAAGGTGTCTAGTTCTGAAATAGGTTTACACCGGTTTCAGGGTTATCACTTCGGCATAGTGTTGCAGCGGCCCCTCCGGGGTTTGCCCTCGATTCAGATCTGATTTATATAACAAGGCCACATGTAAATGAAAATATTGTTCATCGCTTCGCTAGGAATTTTATCGCTAATTCAAACATCACTGTCCTTGGCGGATAATGTCAATGGGGAAAATCTCTATCTACAGAGATGTGCCATGTGCCACGGAATAGATATCAAAGGAACAGGGCCATTGGCTAATAAAAGCAATCCCCCTACACCTAATCTTACAACAGCCGCTTTCAAAAAGCGGCTAAATGATTATCCGGGCGTTATTGTATCATCGATAATACTTCGACCCAATGGAGACTTGATTCCAAGAACTTTGCAAGAGAATGGTGTAAAGCTATCGCCGTACGCTTGGAGGGTTAAGGACCTGCGCGATTTAAATCAATACATGAGTGGTGTAATTTCAAAAAAACGATGAGTTTGAGATGAACGGTGGGCCCAGAAATCTAAGAGACATTCCGGGGTTGGTTACAAACAAATTATTCAGCGAAGAGCTGATGAGATCATTAGACATGATCAGTGGCTCTTCGCTGAATTCCCTTCATACTGGGGCACATCGCTAATGAACTATCTCGGATTAAACACACTGAGCCCTACGCTCTCGAGATAGTCTTCCAAGGCCTCGAGATGCTTAGGGGTGATGATCGCACCGATGTAGCCGTCAGGACGCACTAATACCCAATCATCGATAGCAGCTTCGTAGGCGTCGTTTAGGTAACCCTGATCATCGATTATGTCGCCGCCCGGGCCAAAGGTATGGATGTGCAGTCCCGGACGAGGCTTTATAGCACCGCGCTCCTGCCCATAACCCAGCAATGTCCAATGGGTTCCTTGGTACAAATTGAAGAGCCGTGTCGAGTGGCCCGCCGCCCCCTGAATCGGCGCATCTGGAGCTCGGTCGCCTGCTAACACGCTGGCGGTTCGATCTGGATCTCCAAGCGCGAGAGTGGAATCGGTATAGCCGATATCAAGTTGGTGCACTTCGCGGCCACGGCGCATTTCACCGCGCTTCTGGGCGTCAAGAAGCTGGGTCGCCAGGCCGAGCACCGACGCGGCGATCGGCCGTCGTTCTTGTTCATAACTATCAAGCAGCCCCTCAGGTGCTCCATTAACGACGGCCGCCAGCTTCCAGCCCAGATTGTAGGCATCCTGCACGCTGGTATTGAGGCCCTGAGCACCCGTCGGAGGGTGAGTATGCGCGGCGTCCCCGACGAGAAAAATTCGGCCCTCGCGGAAACGATCAGCCAGCCGCGCATTCATGGCGTAGGCCGATGCCCAGGAAACCGATTGGACGTGAATATCACTGCGTCCAGCGCGCTCGGCCACCAATGCCGTCAGGCCTTCGGCGCAAAGGTCGATATCGCCTTCGAGCGGGATCGGACCCTGTATCTGAAACATTTCGGTTCCGGCCAGCGGGCACAGAAAGATTTGCCGTGCCGTGTCACCATCGCCAAAGCGGTGCCAATAATCACGTGACAGGCCGTGTATCACAACATCGGCCACGACAGCGCGAGTGCCAAGGGTTTTGCCCGGGAATCCGATACCAAGCGTACGCCGCACAAAACTGCGACCGCCATCGGCCCAGAGTGTGTAAAAACGCTTCGTCATAATTGAAGTTTGCGCATCTATGCGAAATCTGAAAACTATCGGCTGCTCAGCCGATCTGGATTTTGCGTAGAAGCGCGATTTTCAGTCCAACACTGGGCTCCAATCGCGCTGAAAAACGTTTTTACACAGCCTCGGCCCCTACGAGCCAACGCACGCGAAGCGTCTCTGCGCCGGTCTTGCCCAGCAGATGGACAGCAACAGCCTCCTCGTCTTGCTCAAAACCGACCAACTCGCAACCGAACTCTGGCCATTGCCCCAGTTCGAGCAGCCGCTCTCGCATAACACCCTCAGTGATAAATTGCGGCACCATCAGGGGCAGATGATAGGGCTCGGCCGGTGTAGGATCCTGATGCTCCATCACATCAGAATCGGTGTAGCTGCCGTCGGCGCGATAACGCCGCTCGGGCGGGTAAGCACCTCCGGCGGCAACGATTCGATCGAGAATGCCTATATCCTCGAATATTTCCTGAGTTCTAGGCTGAACACCCTTGCCACGCGATCCTTGGAACGGCTGATCCGCTTTCTCGATCAGGCGAAAGGAAATGCCCCTGCGCGCCAGGTCAATCGCCAGCGTCAGACCGGCAGCTCCCGCGCCGCAAATTAACACATCGACTGCAAATTGCTCTTTCATATCGCCCCCAGATACATGCAGCATGCACATATTTACGCAAAGGAAAAAACGCGCCAACAAAAAAGTGCAGAATGCACATATTACTGTTCAGCTCCGGGAGCTTAACGCAGCGCTGCTTGAAATCGTCGGAATCATGAACCGCCCTCAGCGGGACGAGGCCATGGTTCGGGAAGCTGGGATATCCCTCGACCGGGCACTTTTCCCGCTGCTGGTTTTAGTAGAGCGTCTCGGCCCCATCGGCGTTGTCGAGTTGGCCGACCGCGTGGACCGCGACTATACCACCGTCAGTCGTCAGGTTTCGAAGCTGGAAAGCCTTGGGTTGATCGATCGCCAGCAAATCGCGACCGACCGCCGAGTCCGCGAGTCTGTGGTCACCAAGCCGGGCAAGGCGATGACTGATCGTCTCGATGAAGCGCAGATAAGGATTGGCCTATCGATTTTCGCCACTTGGGACGAACAGGATTTAGCGCTCCACACGGGCGCCTATTCAGTCCGCTTGCACCGTCATCTGGCGCTGCTCACCCAATCCCGAGATCCCTAAACGCATGGTCTGGCCCGGGCGCAGGAAGACAGGCTGGGGTTTGATGCCCAGGCCCACGCCGGGGGGCGTCCCGGTCGAAATAACATCGCCGGGTTGTAGGCTCATGCAACGGCTCAGGTAGGCAATCAGTTGCGGCACACTGAAGATCAGTGTCCGAGTATTGCCTTTTTGATAGCGATGCCCGTCGACTTCCAGCCATAGATCCAGCGTGTGCGGATCAGCGATTTCATCTTGAGTCACCAGCCACGGCCCAATGGGGCCGAAGGTGTCGAAGCCTTTGCCTTTGTCCCAAGTGCCGCCGCGTTCCAATTGCCATTCGCGCTCTGACACATCGTTAATGACGCAATAGCCGGCGACATGCTCCATGGCGTTTGCTTCATCGATGTAGCGCCCGCCTTTACCGATAACAACGCCCAGTTCGACCTCCCAGTCGGTCTTGAGCGAGCCGCGCGGGATCTGAATATCGTCGTTCGGCCCACAGATGGCACTGGTCCATTTGTTAAAGATGATCGGCTCCTTGGGCACGTCCATGTTTGACTCGGCGGCATGGTCGGCGTAGTTCAGGCCGATGCAGATAAATTTGCCGACCTGCCCGACGCAGGCGCCAATTCGTGGCTGGCCGGCAACGACCGGCAGGCTGCGCGGATCGATGGCGGCGATCGCTGCCAGGCTGGCCGGACTCAAGGCTTGCCCTGCAATGTCCGGCACATGACCCGACAGGTCGCGGATCTGACTATCGGTATCCAACAGGCCGGGCTTCTCAGAACCTTTTTCGCCGTAACGCAACAGTTTCATGACGTTCTCCTGCTCAAACTCAAAGTGAAAATCGGCGGGATTCAGATACTCATGCCACCATCGATGACATGCACACTGCCGGTGGTGTAGGCCGATGCATCGCTACCCAGATACAACGCCAACTGTGCGATCTCTTCGGTGCTGCCAATACGGCCCATGGGCTGGCGCTCGATGAATTGCCGGTAGACCTGTGCTTCATCGACGCCCTGTTGCGCAGCCTGGGCGGCAATGCGCTGACGCAGCGATGGAGACTCCACGGTACCTGGGCATATCGCGTTGCAGCGGATGCCTTGACTGACAAAGTCGATGGCGACGGCTTTGGTCAAGCCCACCACCGCCGCCTTGCTGGCAGCATAGGCGAAACGGTTGGGCACACCTTTGATGCTCGAGGCCACCGACGACATGTTGATGATTGAGCCGCCGCCACGCTCCAGCATGCCCGGCAAAAACGCGCGGATCATCCGGTACATGGACGTGACATTGATGTCCATCGAACGCGCCCACGCGGCTTCGTCGCACTCGAGAATGTTGCCGCTGTGCACATAACCTGCGCAGTTGAACAGCACGTCCAGCCCGCCAATACGTTCACACGCCGCGCTGATGTTACTGGTCGACGTGACGTCCAACGTAATGGCGGTGATCCCTTCGATGCCCACCAGGGCGCGAGTCTCGATGTCACTGGCGAACACCTGTGCACCGGCCCGGGCAAAGGCGATGGCGCTGGCCATGCCGATGCCCTGCCCCGCCGCCGTGACCAGTACCCGTTTGTTCTGCAGGTTCATGCGGTCTCCAGCTTCGCTGTCATGGTTGCGTTTTTGGGTATCCTGCCGAGCATCGATGCGGGAATCGCCAGGATCAACCCGGCGCTGACGAACAGACACAGGGCCAATACATAGGTGCCGTTGTTGATGTTGCCCGTGAGGTTTTCCGCCACGGCGGTGATCATCGAACCGGTGAAGCCCGACAAGTTGCCAATGGCGTTGATCATGCCAATGCCGGCTGCGGCGGCGACGCCTGACAGTACGGTACCCGGCAGGGTCCAGAAAATCGGCATCAGGCTGAGAATCCCCGAAGCGGCGACACTGAGAAAGAACACGGACAACACAATGTTGTCGGCGAAGAAAGCACTGAGCATCAGGCCGACACCACCGATAAAGGCAGGAATGGCCGCGTGCAAGCGCCGCTCACCGGTGCGGTTGGAGTGTCGTGCGTTGAGCAGCATCGCCACGAGCGCCACCGAGTAGGGAATGGCGGTCAGCAAGCCAATGTGCAAGCTGTTGGTGATACCGGTGCTCTTGATGATCGAGGGCATCCAGAAAGCCAGGCCGTAAAAACCGGTGTTGAAGGTTAGCAGGATCAGCACCAGCAGCCACACCCGCGGGTTGAAAAACACTTCGCTCAAGCGTGAAGCCTTGCCCTGGTTATCGGTATGCAGATTGGCCTTGAGCAGGGCTTTTTCGGCAACGGAAAGCCATTTGGCTTTGTCGATGTTGTCGGCCAGGCAGACGATTACCACAAAGGCCATGATGATCGAAGGAATGCCCTCGATGATCAGCATCCATTGCCAGCCGGACAGGCCATGTACGCCTTGCATGCTGTTCATCAGCCAACCGGAAAGTATCCCGCCCAAGGTCAAACTGATCGGCAAGGCCATCAGAAACCCAGACATCACCCGGCTTTGCCGATGGGTCGGAAACCAGTAGTTGAGGTACAAAATCACCCCGGGGAAAAAGCCGGCTTCACAGATACCCAACAGGAAACGCAGCACGTAGAACATGCTGCTCGATTCGATATGGAAGAAACCCGCCAAGGGCACGGTGTAGGCCACGGCCATGGAGATCGCCGCCCAGGTCAGCATGATCCGGGCAATCCAGAACCGTGCGCCAAAGCGATGCAGCAATAGGTTGCTGGGTACTTCGAACAGGAAATAGCCCCAGAAAAACATACTGGCGCCCAAGGCATACACGGTGTTGCTAAATTGCAGCTCGTTGAGCATGTCGAGCTTGGCGAAACCAATATTCACCCGGTCAAGGTACGCGGCCATGTAACACAGGAGCAGAACGGGCAGGATGCGCCAGATGACCTTGCGGTAGGTCCTGTCTTCAAAATCGAGTTCGCTGGCCTGTGCCTGCGCGGGCAAATGCTCAGATATGGTTTGCATGAGGTAACCCCTGGGCATGTGGACATGCCTGATTGTTTTTATCGAATGGGTCACGCCGAATGAGCAATTCATCCGGCAGCGCTGCGGCCGCCACAGGCGATGAAACTGTGTCCGGAAGCTGGTCCTTACTCTACTGTCGCGAATCGATTCTTTCCCAATGGCATTTCTTGATTAACCGATAACGATCCGTTATCGAAATAGCCATCAGTTCTGCTCAAATCAACTGGCCAAATCGTCGCTCAGACGGGCGTTTTCCTTGAGGATTTCAGCGAACTCCAGCGCCGCCCCGGCCAGGTGCTCGCCCTTGCGTGTAAGAATGCCGTAATCCTGTGGCACCAGATGCAAGGGGGTATCGAGGGTCTTCAACTGGCCGCTTTCGAGCAGCGGATTGACCATGGCATTAGGCAGCATCCCGATCATCGGCCCGCGCTGCAGAACCTGGAGGAAGGTCTGCATGGAAATGGTGTCGATGGTGTTGCGCGGCATCCCTACCCCGGCCTCAGCGAAAGCCAGTTCCATGCGGGCGCGAATCGGTGTGCCGACTGGATAGAGAATCCACGGCAAGTCCACCAGTTGTTGCAAGGAGGTCGGTCCGGCCCCAGCCAGCGGATGTCGACTGTTGACCACAATGCAAAAAGGTTCCGGGGCCAGCGGTTGGAAGTCATACCGCTGCGGCTGGTTTTGATCGGTAAAGCGGGCCACCGCCAGATCTAGCCTCTTCTCTTCGAGCATCTCCATCAGGTGGTTACTGGTCTGCTCTACGACTTCAATCGACAGCAACGGCCAACGCTGTTTGATCTGCAGGATCGCCTCAGGCAAGGCCACCGCCGTGGCGGCAAAAATACCGCCGACCTTGAGATAGCCGTGACCGCCCTCGCGCAGGCTGCTGATTTGCTCGACGAACGAACGTGCGTCATTCAAGGCGATCTGCGCGTAACGCAGCACATGCTCGCCCAAGGCCGTCGGCGGCATGCTTCGTGGTCGCCGCTCGAACAGGGCAAAACCGAGCAGGCTTTCGATTTCCTTGAGCATTTTGCTGATGGCCGGCTGGCTAAGGTTCATCTGCTGGGCCGCCAGGTGCATGTTGCGTGTGCGCCCCAGGGTGTCGATCAGCAACAAATGGCGGAACTTGAGCCAGCCACAGAAGCTGGAAAAGGACAGATCTGACATGGACACTCCTGGGAGTTTCAATAACCAAGCGTTATCAAATACTGAATATATCTCATTGGAGTTTATCGGCAGCCCGCCCTAGCGTGAAGGCTTTACGAACCAGGATGACTTGCCATGTCGCTACTGCTTACTCCCGAAAATACCCTGCCGGTCGATGGCGTGGCCGGTACCCTGATTGGCCGCGCCTGGGTGCCAGGCCGGATCTCAGGGCCTTCGCCGATCGTGCTGCGCAGCGATGGTGTGTTCGACCTGTCGGAGCGTTTTGCGACATTGAGTGACTTGCTGGAAACAGAATCTCCACTGGCAGCCGTCATGCAGACGCCTGGCACCTTCATCGCCAGTGTCCAAGCACTGCTGGCCAACACCGGCCTTGATGCCGACCCGTCCAAGCCTTCTTTGTTGCCGCCCTTGGATTTGCAAGTGATCAAGGCCGCGGGCGTGACTTTCGCCGCCAGCATGATCGAGCGTGTGATCGAGGAGCAGGCTGGCGGTGACGCGGCAAAAGCCAAAGCCGTGCGAGCTACCGTGCACAGCGTCATCGGCGACAACTTACGCTCGATCGTTCCCGGCTCCGAGCAGGCCATGCGCTTGAAAGCCTTGCTCATCGAACAGGGCATGTGGTCGCAGTACCTGGAAGTCGGCATCGGCCCGGACGCGGAAATCTTCACCAAGGCACCGGTCCTGGCGGCCGTTGGCAGCGGCAGCCGCATCGGTATTCATCCCGGCTCGCAATGGAACAACCCGGAACCTGAAGTGGTGCTGGCGGTGAACAGCCGTGGCCAGATCCACGGCGCCACCTTGGGCAATGATGTCAATCTGCGGGACTTCGAAGGTCGCAGCGCGTTGCTGCTGAGCAAAGCCAAGGACAACAATGCCTCTTGCGCCATCGGGCCGTTTATTCGCCTGTTCGACGAGCACTTCAGCCTGGATGATGTTCGAGCCTGCGTGGTCGATCTAAAGGTTCAGGGTGAGGACGGTTACCGGATGCACGGTTCAAGCTCCATGGGCCAGATCAGCCGCGACCCGCAGGACCTGGCAGGCCAGACACTCAACGCCAATCACCAATACCCGGACGGTTTTTTGCTGTTTCTCGGTACCCTGTTCGCCCCCACCGAAGACCGTGATCATGTCGGCAGCGGTTTCACCCACAAACTGGGCGACCGGGTCAGTATCAGCAGCCCGTTGCTCGGTAGCCTGCATAACCAGGTGACCCACAGCTGTGACGCCGCACCCTGGACTTTTGGTGTGAGCGCCTTGCTGCGTAACCTGGCATCCCGGGGGCTGCTCGCTCGCTAAGCCATAACCGATGGTCGATTCATCCAATTACAAGAGAGAAAATGAATCATGACTGACATTCCAAAACGCCGCCTGCGCAGCGAGCAATGGTTCAATGACCCTGCCCACGCGGACATGACTGCGCTGTATGTCGAACGCTACATGAACTACGGAATGACCCGCGAAGAGCTGCAATCGGGACGCCCGATCATCGGCATTGCCCAAACCGGCAGCGACCTGACGCCCTGCAATCGTCATCATCTGGAGCTGGCACAACGGGTCAAGGCCGGTATTCGGGATGCCGGCGGCATTCCCATGGAGTTCCCGGTGCACCCAATCGCCGAGCAGTCACGCCGGCCCACCGCTGCCCTGGACCGTAACCTGGCCTACCTGGGCCTGGTGGAGATTCTTCACGGTTACCCATTGGACGGCGTGGTGCTCACCACCGGCTGCGATAAAACCACCCCCGCCTGCCTGATGGCCGCCGCGACCACCGACCTGCCCGCCATTGTCCTGTCTGGTGGGCCGATGCTCGACGGTCACCACAAAGGGGAACTGATCGGCTCCGGCACCGTGCTCTGGCATGCGCGAAACCTGATGGCCGCTGGCGAGATCGATTACGAGGGCTTCATGGAGATGACCACGGCGGCATCGCCGTCCGTGGGACACTGCAACACGATGGGAACCGCCCTGTCGATGAACGCCCTGGCCGAAGCCTTGGGCATGTCGCTGCCCGGTTGTGCGAGCATTCCAGCCCCCTATCGCGAGCGCGGGCAAATGGCTTACGCCACCGGCAAGCGCATCTGCGAACTGGTACTACAAGACGTAAGGCCGTCGCAGATCATGACCCGCGAAGCGTTCGAGAACGCCATCGCCGTCGCCTCGGCCCTGGGCGCGTCGAGCAACTGCCCTCCTCACCTGATCGCCATCGCCCGGCACATGGGCGTCGAGCTGAGCCTGGATGACTGGCAACGGATTGGCGAAGACGTGCCGCTGCTGGTCAATTGCATGCCGGCGGGCAAGTACCTGGGCGAAGGTTTCCACCGTGCCGGAGGTGTGCCCTCGGTCATGCATGAACTGCAAAAAGCCGGGCGTCTGCATGAAGGCTGTGCCACGGTCAGCGGCAAGACCATCGGCGAAATCGTCAGCAGCAGCCTGACCAGCAACGCCGATGTGATCTACCCCTTCGATGCCCCGCTCAAACACCGTGCCGGCTTTATCGTGCTCAGCGGCAACTTCTTCGACAGCGCCATCATGAAGATGTCGGTGGTTGGCGAGGCGTTTCGCAAGACCTACCTGTCCGAGCCCGGTGCAGAAAACAGCTTCGAAGCACGGGCCATCGTGTTCGAGGGGCCGGAGGATTATCACGCCAGGATCGACGACCCGGCGCTGGATATCGACGAGCGCTGCATCCTCGTGATCCGTGGTGTCGGCACCGTGGGCTACCCCGGCAGTGCGGAGGTGGTGAACATGGCCCCTCCGGCCGCATTGATCAAACAAGGCATCGACTCCCTGCCCTGCCTGGGCGACGGGCGCCAGAGCGGTACATCGGCAAGTCCTTCGATTCTCAACATGTCCCCTGAGGCAGCCGTGGGTGGCGGCCTGGCGTTACTGAAAACCAACGACCGCCTGAGAGTGGACCTGAACACACGGACCGTGAACCTGCTGATAGACGCGGCCGAGATGGCCCAGCGCCGGCTCGAGTGGACGCCCAACATCCCGCCGTCGCAAACGCCTTGGCAGGAACTGTACCGGCAACTGGTAGGACAGCTCTCCACGGGGGGGTGCCTGGAACCGGCGACTCTGCATCTGCGAGTGATCGCCCGCAGTGGTGAGCCACGCCACTCCCACTGACAACGGCCAGCCTGCTCCCCCGCCGCCTTTGTTTATGGCGTGGGAGTAAGCCCCTTCCCTGCCATTTTCATGGGTGTACTCGGGTATTGGGCACGCTGAGTCCTGCTCGCACGAGGTATTCTTCCAAGGCCTCGTGATACTTCCCTGCGCGCCAAGCTAATCGCCAGGACCAGACCGGCAGCACCCCGCCGCAAAATAACACGTCGACTGCAAATTGCTCTTTCATAGCGAGCCCAGATACATATAGTGTGCGAACATTTATTCGAAGGGAAAAGTCATGCCTACCGAAGACGTGCAAAGCGCACATATTTCGATTCAGCTTCAGGAACTTCACGCAGCGCTGATTGACATTGTTGTAGTGATGAACCGCCCTCAGTTGGACGAAGCTATCATGCGGGATGTCGGGATACCTCTGGACCGCACACTTTTTCCACTATTGGTCTCGGTGGAGCGTTTCGGCCCCATTGGCGTTGTCGAGTTGGCCGAGCGCATAGGTCGCGATTACACAACTGTCAGTCGTCAGATCTCGAAACTGGAAAGCCTTGGGTTGATCGATCGCCAGGAAAGTGCGGCCGACCGGCGAGTCCGCGAGTCAGTTGTGACCCAGGCGGGTAAGGCGATAACTGATCGTCTCGATGAGGCGCGACTGAAGATTGGGCGATCGATTTTCGCCACGTGGGACGAACCAGACGTTGAGGATCTGGTGCGGCTTATGCGCAAGTTTGCCGATGGCATCAAAAATGATGTGTTTACTGGCTCATGACAATTGAATAACAGGTGCTTTGTGGGAATTCGGGGGGGTGAGCCACTCAACCTATCTGCAGCGGCACGGTACGCGAACTCCGGCGACATACGCCTGTCGCGGGATGATAAATTTTAAGTTTGGCGCCCAGCAAAGCGCGCAGCGGCAACAGCTCTATTAGGAACATTTAAGACGCGGATCAAGGACGAGACATGAACGCGCACGGTAAATGGAGAGATTTCAAGCTCTGCCGCGATTTCCTTGTTGGTCTTGCCTTCGGCAATCAAATGCCAGACTTCTCTCTGCCGAGAAGTCAGCTTGCTCATATCATCGTTAACGTCGAACGACATTAGCCCCGAGAGCCTATATTTAACCAGCACTTCGCCGCTGCGAATATGGGTGATGGCGCTACCAACTTCATCCGAAGAAAGGCCCTTGCCGATAAACCCGTCTGCACCGGCGTCTATGACACGGCTAATGACAACGTCGTCATCTATGGTGGATACGACAATAATTGTGACGTTTTTTAATTCTTGCCGCAGCTGCGCAAGCTCGCTAACTGACCGTAGACCTGGAAGGCGTATTTCAAGAATTAGCATATCGACTGGCGGACCGTTTTGGGTGAAGGCCATTACTTCCTCCAAATGCCCTGCTTGTTCGACCATCGCGTTGGGTATCAAGCGTTCGAGCAACCCCACCATTCCTTCTCGGAACAACGGATGCTCGTCTGCTACGATAATTCGGCAAATCATATAAGGGAACACAACCGTTCAATTGAGCAGGAAAATCATTCCGATCATGTCCGAGTCACGCTATTTAGGATATAGAACAGCTGATCTAGTACAGGTGTGCTACTTGCTAAAAAGTCTGATGTCGACACATTAAATAGTGCCCAAAGTGCCACTAGGTCATCCAGTCTATTACGTCCTGTGGCCCACTGCTGTGGGACTCGCCACAGCCACTTAGCGTCACCAACAGCACAACGCTCAAAAAGCGCTCATTGTGCTGAATGGGCCTGCTTGGCGCGCTTTGGAATTCATCCCTCATCGCGCGCGATACTGCATCTTGACGACTTCACTGACTCTCTCTGGAACTCCATTGACCGCGGAACTGACCGCTCTAATGGACTGCCCCCGATAAGGCCCCTCCGCGGGGAACCAATTCTGAACAACGATCACAGGCGTTGGCTGCTTGAGGGAAGCCGACTGCGTAGCGATTTCATTGGTAAACTTGCAGGTGTTGAAAGTGCCGAGTGCCGTCTTGATCGTTTCTCGACCGTTATAAGTAAGCTTCTCAAAGACATCGAATTCGACCGTTGCGCCGGCACTAACCGCTTTGTTCTTGTAGCTGACGGTGACCGTCTGCCCAGGCTGTAAATCAATAGGGGTAGAGGGAGGAGGATTGTAGGTTGAGGTGACCAACGAGGCCCCGGCGCCATGGCGATCACCGTATCGAATCAGGTGATTGCCCTTGATCTCCGCGAAGGTTGTGGTGAGATAGGTCGTCGAACTATTCAAGTACGAGGTATGCAACGAAGCAACCGGATTTGCACCGGCAAATGCCTCACGGTCAAGTGTCTCGGTTTTGCTGTGGCTGGTGACCGGCGACACATTGTCACGGCTGTCGTATTCCACCACCGTACCTGCCTGAAAATCCGCTTCGTTGGTGCAAGCCGCAGAAGACGTGTCGCTGAAGGCGGTTGTTGACGCCGACACGTCAGCCATAACACTCCAACCGCAGACCGCAAGGGCCACAGAGGCCATGGCCGTTGCGGCTCGTTTTCGGTAAGCCGCATTCGCATCAGGTTTTGTGGCGGGTGTACTGTCCAAGAACAGCTCATTGTTCGGTTTCATAATTAATCCATTAAAATAGCATCGCTGCACTAAAAGCCGGTGTTGATACTCATCCCTTTGTGACGTGACTGTGCGCGAGGCCCACGGCAAGTGCCCCCGTTCAATAAGAACTCTTGTTAACGCAGATGATCCCCTTCCCTTGGACCGTATCAGTGATGTCAGCGGTTGGGTTATCTGATGTTTTAGTAGACCCTGTAGTATTTGACGACATCGTCCACGAAATAAATTAACAGCACCGTCCCCTGGGTTTTGTTCTGGGCCGTTTTTTTGCCGGTTACGCTACTGACGTCATCGGCCACGCCCTGCGCTTTGGACACTTGTGCCGAGGTGTCATACATCTTCAGGCTCGTCTCGGTCGAGACATATTTATGAGCCAGCTTCACGTACTTATCGAGGCCTTCTTCACGTTTGTCGTACGTCCAATTCGACTCGTTGCTGGTGCTTGTCGAGTCAAGTTCTTCGCTCGTGGGTGCGCCAAACAATTGAGACACTTGGCTTTTTGTGGTCTTGCCCGGGATGATTGTTTGCTTTAGATAAGCGATGTCGTACTTTTTGGCCCCTGGGTTCAAGGAGTTCATCAAGTCGCCCGTGTTTGTGCAGCCGCTGAGCAGTCCAGCCAGTACGCACAGTGCAACTCCATTTCTAAGTGTTTTTCCATACTTGAAGGGCATAGGGACTTACCTTGATTTTTTATTTTCAGGACCGTTTCATTCTTCGACTGAATAAACGGTGGAACTGGCCCAGCGTTGGGCAGCCAATGATCTAGTTAGCCAATGGAACCACGAGCCACAGAGCATCAACGCGCGCGATCATGCAGCCGGGCTGCATGCTCGTTTAGCGTGTTTTCGACTGCTCACGTCAGCCTTTAGGGAGCCTTCACAGCTTAGAGTGCGGTTGCTGGCTGAAGCTATAGGGCAAGTGTGCTATGGCGCGGGTTGTAGACAGGGAAAATGCGCACGCTCTCTGATACGCGCCGCCAGCCGGCGGTATCGAATACGCGCGAGCAAACTGCGGACGTCAAATCATCCGCAGAGAGCGTCAGCGATTCTTTTCGTATGTTGGCTCATGGTCGTGTCTGCTTGAAGCGAGCCGGTATTTTCGCAAAGAGCAGCTCATACAGCACCGGAATTAGGCCCAATGTCACCAGCGTCCCCAACGCAAGTCCCCCCATAATTGTAATCGCCATGCCTTTCCACAGTGGCCCCGCAAACAGCATCAGCGGTACCAGGCCAATGATGCAGGTCAACTTGGTCATTACAATCGGCCTCAGCCGCATGACGGCCGCCTTTACAACGGCGTCATGAATAGACAAACCGTCTGTCAGCTCCACCTTGATGCGCTCAAGCAGTAACACTGCGTTGTTAACGATGATTCCGGCAAGCGACAACAGGCCAAAGGTCGCCATGAAACCAAATGGATATCCCGTGACTAAAAGCGCAACCGCTACCCCAATTAGAACAAACGGGACACTGGACACCACGATCAACAGCTTTCGGAACGATTTGAACTGCCAGACGAACAGCAAGAGCATCGCGATCAGGGCATGCGGCAAGTATTGAAGCAACGCCTGGTTGGCGGCAGCGGAATCTTCAATTTCACCGCCCAATTCGATCCGATAGCCCGGTGGCAGCTCTATGGCTGCGATCTTCGGCCCCAACCGCTGGACAATCGTGCTGGCGGTCAGCGAAGGATTTTGCCCAACCACGGTGATCGCCCGTTCGAGGTTGCGCCGTTGTATCGTCGATGGTTCTGTTACGGGTTCGAGCGTTGCGATTGTCGACAGCGCGAATGCATCGCCGCCCGCCGGTGGATAGATCAATGTGCTCAGAATATCGTTGATCGGTGCGGTGGTTGTCGCCGGCTCCCGCATAACGATGGGAACAGTGGTCTCCCCATCCTGCATGGACGACGCCTGTAAACCACCGTTGCGCAGCCGCAGCGCCTGGGCAACATCTTGCGTGCCGAGCCCCGCGCGTCGAGCCTTGTATTGGTCGACAACCACGCTATAACGCTGTAGGCGCACGCTCCAGTCATTGCGCACATCCAAAGTTCCGGGCAACGACACCAGTGCCTGTTCGATCTTGGTGGCGGTTTCACGCAGCACCGTTTCGTCCGGCCCTATCACTCGATAAATGGCAACGCCCGCCTCGGTGGTGCCCATGGAAAAACGCTTGGGCTGCGCTTGAACCTCGGGGTGTTGGGACAACAGATAATCTTGAGTGCGCTTTATCACCTGATCCAGATCGCGGCCTTCGCGCACACTGACGGTGAAGTAAGCCGTGTTCGGCGCAGGCAACGGCGGATTCAAACCCAATACGATGCGCGGCCCGCCATCTGCCACATAACCAATGCTGTTCAAGACATCCTTATCTTCGCTCAGCCAATGACTGATATCGCGTACAGCATCCAGCGTCATACGAGAACTGGTACCTGGCTCCAGTGTCATCGGAATCTGAAACTGCATCCGGTCAGACTTCGGGAGGAAATCGTAGGGAACTTGCGTCAATACGACGACTGCTGCTGTCAGCAAAGCTAACATGCTGCCCAGAAACGCCAGCGGATGCTTCAACAGCTTTTCGATCACGCGACGATAGCCTCGATAGAACGCGGAATCGTAACCGTGCGAATGGGCACCGGGTTCCCCAAGCACCGGCGCCTTGGTGAAGTAAAAACACAGCAATGGCGTCACCGTCACGCTCAGAAACCAGGATCCGAGCAAGGTGATGGCTAAGACAATGGCGAGAGACTTCAGATATTCGTTGGTGCTGGTTTGCCCCAGAAAGAATGGAGAAAATGCCAGGACGATGACTAGTGAAGAAGTCAGCAACGGCACCGTCAAACTGCGCCCGGCTTCCTCGCAGGCCTTGCGACGCTCCTCGCCCGCCTGGAGTCGACGCTCGATGTCTTCAGCGATCACGATTCCGTTATCGACTAACAAACCCAGCGCCAGAATGATCGCGGCGATCGAAACCGTTTGCAGCTCTACACCCAGCAAGCGCATCACTATCAGGGATCCCAGGATGGTCAACGGTACGATCGCCCCCACCACCAGACCAGTTCGCCACCCCAAAAACAGCATGACCACAGCCATGACGATGATCACTGTCTCCATCATCACGTGTTGCATTTTGCTCATTTCGTGGTGGACCACATCGGACTGGAAAGTCACCACGTGCAGCGAAAAACCCAAAGGTAACTGGCGCTCCAACTGAGCCAGGCGTGCGCGCAATGTCGTGCCGAATGCCTTGATATTGCGCCCGGGCTGCATTGAAACAGCCAGCACCACTGCGTCCTGCCCTTGATATATCGCTGCCGACTCTGGCTGATCATCGGTCCTGACCGAAACTGCGGCCAACTGCTGGAGGGCAACCGATTCACCACTTGTGAGCTTGATTGGCAACTGACGAAGCGCCGCTGGGGATAGCACCTCACCGGTGACCGTGATTGTCGTATCTTGATCGCCAATAATCGGGTTGCCAGTGGAAACAATGACATTCTGGCCTTGGAGCTGCTGCAGCAGCTGTGGCATCGAGAGACCAGCACTCGCCAAGCGTTGGCGATCAAAATCCAGATACAGTCGTTCCTCCTGCAATCCGTGCAAGGAAATCCGGTCTACCCCTTCAAGCGCGTAAAGCTGGTTACGCAACCGCTTAATTGGCCCCCGCATTTCACTCATGCTGTAACCGGGTGCGGTGACGGCAATGGAGGCCACCGCAACATCTCCGAAATCATCGTCGACGAACGGCCCCACGACGCCGGGCGGAAATCCCGCGGCTGCTTCAGCGGCTTTAGCTCTCACCCGCTGCCATAACACACCCAGGTTCTTGACCTCGTCATAGGCGGTTATCTGGATAATTACGCTACCCGCTCGCACCGTCGTCACCAGACTCTTGATTTCGGGCAACTCTCTTAATTTTTCCTCCATAGGCTTTGCCAACAGTTCCTCGGCACGCTCAGTCGGCAAGCCGGGAAAAGAAACGCTGACCAATGCATCGCGAATAGTGACCGAAGGCTCTTCTTGGGAAGGGAAGCTCAAAAAGGTGAAAACCCCTGTCACGAGCACCAGAAACGAGGCGAATAAAGTCAGTCGGCTTGCGCCAATCGCATTGCGCGTAAGGTTCATATTCAGTCTTGAGCCAAGCGAGTGAGTGGTTGGTAGAGCCTGACGGCCTGACCATCAAACAAAAACGCGACGCCAGCGCTAACCACTGGCTCACCGATGGAAAGCCCACTTTCGATCAGCGCCCGCCCCTCTACGATCCCAGCAAGTGTCACGTCTCTGACGGCAACCGTCCCTTGGGCAGGCTGGTAGACGAAGACTTTGGCGCTGGAATTTGTCATACCCAACAACAGTGACGACACCGCAATTGAAAGGTGTTTTTCAATGCCTGGCTTCAACTGCACGAGGACCGTCACGCCACTGGGCAGCTTTATGGAAGGATCGCGCAAGCGGAAAATGCAGGTCTGCAGCAACCCGTTTTCCGCCCGTTGCGACACCCCCTCAAGCAACAAGTCGACGGGGGTTGAGGGTTGCGAAGCCATATAGGCTTGCGCCACGTCACCAGGTTTCAATCGGTCCGCTTGCACCGTCGGCACAGCCGCGACCACTTGGCTGTCATCATCGGATTCGAGCTCAAGCACCACCTGGCCCTGGGTCAGTTGCGCAAAAGTATCGGCACGCCGTGCAACGATATGCCCGGCAAAGGGCGCCAACAGTTGGCCCTTTTCAACGTCACGCCTGGCCAACAGCCAATCAGACGTTGCCCGACGTTGTTGCGACAGGGCCTCTTCGTACGCCGCCCGCGCCGCTTCGACAAGGCTTTGTGCAGCGCTGCCAGCGGTATAAAGCCGCTGCTGGCGCTGATAATTGCTTTTGCGCTCGATCATTTGCGCCTGGCTGGATTTAACGCTGGCCTGGGCCTGATGCAGTCGCTGTTGTGCCGGCTCACCATCGAGCGTCGCAAGCACCTGACCCTTGTTAACCCTGTCACCGACATCCACGCCAAGAGTAATCAGTCGTCCCGACGACTCAAATGACAGTTCGGCACGCTGACGTTGCCGAACGACACCGGTAACACGACCACCCTCGCCCACGGTCTCGCTGACTGTTTCAATCTTGACGGCACGTTGAACGGGGGGATCGACCGGTTCGTCACGGGAACACCCACTCAAAAAAACCGCGACCAGCGCCACAGCACTGAAACGGGCCTGAAGTGCCTTGGTCGCGGCATAAATAATATTGGGATAACGATGCATGACAGCCCCCCGGTCAATCAAAAGGTGTAGTTCAGGGCAACCATTCCCATCACCTCGGCATCGCTATCCACCAGCGAGCTACCACGGACCTGATCGGTGTAATGAGTCACCACCAGACTGGTCGACGCAGACCAATGCGCGTCGTAAGTGTGCAGCCAGTTGAGTGCAGCGCAGTAGGCATAGATGCCGCTATCGGCGCGGAAGGTAGAGAATCGAGAGAGCCGGCTTTGCTCCTCACTGACGCCAAAGTAGGTCTGGTTATAACGGCCATCCCCGGCGTGGGCATCCAGATCCAGCGCGACGGTATCGGTGTCGTTATGAAAGGCGATGCCTTCCAAGCCCAAGCGATAGCGGTTGCCGCGGTTTTCACCCGCCACTCGCAGCTCAGCTTCGCCGCTGACCGACAACCATGGCAGCAGCTCTTGCCCTAATGTGAAGTCAGCAACGGTAGCCCCTTCCACCGTTCCCATTCCTTTCAGTTCATTGGAGCCATAACGACTGCTGGAATTTTTATCGCTGCGCCCTAAATCGTAATTAAACGCCGCACTCGCGCTGAAGCCAGAGGACGACTTCCATTGCAGGCCAATACCGCGGGTGCTGTCGGCGAATAGAACGCCGCGCTGAATGCTTAGCATCGGCAGAACCAGGCTGCGATAGTTGTCCGACCCCATATAGCGTGGCGTAAAGCCCATCCCCAGCCCCAGGGTGACATCGGTCTTATCACCTAACAGGCTCGAACTGTCTGCCTCTTGTGCGTGCCCCGTCCCGCTGACCGCCAAAGTTGCCAAAGCCAACAAGACCTTGGCCAGCGTCCAGGCAGATTCGAACTGTGTGTTTTTGCGGTTCATAGTGGAGCCTCATTATCGGAAAGCGGTTGAGAGGGTGCTGCGTCCACACCGAGCAGAACGCGATAGATGTCCAGATGATTGAGCAACAAGGCGTGATGCGCCCGTCGCCATGCCATGTCTGCCTGAGCCAGTTGGATCTTTGAGGCCAGCACCACGGTGCGGTCAGAACTGCCCACTTCAAGCTCAGTGGACACACGCTGTGCTTTGTCTTGCGCCAAGTGGCTCATGACTGATTCGCTGTTAATGTCGTCAAGCACTTGCCGTCGCCGGGCCAGAACATCCGCCACCTCGCGAAACGCCACTTGAACGGTTTTTTCGTATTGGGCGACAGCGATCTGCTTGCGGACCTCGGCCAGCTTTAAATTGGCTCGATTACGTCCGCCATCGAACAACGGTAAGGAGAGTTGCGGCGTGAACAGAAAAGCCCCGCTGCCACCTTTGAACAGCGATTGCAAACTATCGCTGGCCGTGCCGACGCCAGTACTGAGTTTGATCGAGGGGAAGAAGGCGGCCCGGGCTGCGCCAATATTGGCGTTGGCAGCCTGCAAACTTTCTTCGCTCTGGCGAACATCAAAACGTTCCAGCAGTCGCTCGGAACGCATGTTGATCAACCAGGCCGGCGTCGGATCAGGCGTCGTTTCGACGAACCTGGCAGGCTCGACCATCATCGTCGGCAGAGGCGCGGCGTAGCCGGTGACGAACAGCAGCGCCTGCTCTGCGCGAGAGTGTTCATGGGTCGCGGCTTGCTGTTGCAGGTGTGAACGCTGTACTTGCGCCTGTTGCGACATCACGTCGTCAAACGAAACAGCCCCTTCCCTTTGCTGCGTCTGAGCCACCCCCAGCAAAGTCTGTTCGGTATCGTCGATTAATCGCAGGTCTGCTTGTTGCGCAGCCGCCAACCGTTCCAGCAGATACAGCCTGGCAACTTCGGCAATCAGCGCACCTCGAGCCGCTTGTTGGCCATAGGTCGTGGCCAGATAATCGTGACGTGCCGCGTCCGAAAGGCTGCGTATCCGACCAAAAAAATCCAGCTCGAAGTCCGACACACCTATCGAGGCGACCGTCAGATCCTGGCCATAACGCTCCTCGGTTGCCGCCTTGTCGAAATGTTGACGATCACGCTCCAGGCCAGCAGCCAGGGTCGGAAAACGATCCGCCCCGGTGATGCCGTACAGCGCTTGAGCTTCCTTGACACGTAATGCCGTCACTTGCATGTCGCGGTTGAAGGCCAGGGCATTTTGCACCAGAAGGCGCAACTCGCCTTTTGGCGACAGTTGCGCAATCAGTTGTTCTTCGTCCACCGACAATGCGTGGTTGCCCGGTACTTCGGGCCTGCCCGGCTTTTCTGCCGGGGCGCTCGCGTCCTGTGTTTGAGGAACGGGCAAAGACGGCCTTTCATACGTGGGCGCCAAGGTGCAGCCCGTCACGCTCAGCGACAGCATCAACGCCAGGCAAACGCTCTGGGGCAGTCGGATAGGCTTGGACAGGTGGGCATTCATCGACATAGGATCAGTTCACGAAATTGAGCGCTGGCTGCGATCCTAAGTGCCCACTATCAATAAACCGTTCGGCAATTATCAAGATTTGATCAAGAGGCTTGCCTGTGTCAGGAAAATGTATTCTGGTAGTCGAAGACGATGCCGACAGCGCGAGCATCCTGGAAGCCTATCTGCGTCGCGACGGCTTCGAAGTCATACTCGCTGAAGACGGCCAGCGCGCCATTGAGCTGCACCGACAATGCAAGCCCGACCTGATCCTGCTGGATGTCATGTTGCCCCGAATGAGCGGAACCGAGGTACTGTCTGTCGTAAGACGCAGCAGCGATACCCCGGTGATAATGGTCACGGCCATGGGCGACGAACCCGAAAAGCTGGGGGCCCTGCGCTACGGTGCGGACGACTATGTCGTCAAGCCTTACAACCCCAAGGAAGTGGTGGCGCGAGTGCATGCGGTGCTGCGTCGCTCAGGCGGCACTGTCATGGTGGATCGGCACCTGCGCTATAAAAACCTTCTGGTTGACCTGGATGCGATCACGGCCTGCATTGAGACTTCGACGCATGAGCCCGTGATACTTGATCTGACACCGACCGAATTCAAGATCCTGTCAACGCTGTTGAAGACGCCGAGCAAGGCCTTCACCCGTGAGGAGCTGCTGGAAATCTGCCTTCCTGAAAGCGAGGCTCTTGCACGAGTCGTTGATGCCCACGTACATAACCTGCGCCGTAAGTTGGAAGTCCACAATATTGAGGATGTCCTGGTCACCGTGCGCTCTATTGGTTATCGATTCAGATGAAAAACATCGTTGATTCCCTGAAGTCCGAGCGCAAACTGCTGTGGCGCTGGGTCGGGATCCGCATGAGCCTGCTGGCCGTGGGTGCGGTTGTCGTGATTGCGCTGTGCATGTGGCTGCACTTTCTGATTTCAGACTGGACGATGCTGCATCAGATTCCTCTCGAACAGCGCCAGGAAATGATTTATTTGCGCAATCATCCTCATCTGAACGAGGCCAGGCTTTGGCAGCTATTCGCCCAGTATTACGACATTGAGGAGTTACTTCCGGGCATTGCCAACACCGACTGGCTGTTGTTGGTGGGCTTGGTTACCGGTGCGATTCCCATCATCATCGTGTGCGGTTTCCTGTTTTCGCGTCCGCTATCTAGCCAGTTTTCGGCGATCGCCAAGGTCGCGCGTCGGGTTGCTGAGGGCGATTTCACTACGCGCCTTCCCGTCAGCGGCAAAGGCCCTGAAGAATTACAAAGGCTGGTGATCGACTTCAACAGTATGACGACCCAGCTGGAACGTTATGAAGGGGAAGTCCGCGAGTCCAGCGCCGTCATTGCACACGAATTGCGAACGCCTTTGAATGCCGCCATGGGGCGCGTACAAGGCATGATCGATGAGGTCTTCCCTTTCGACGCCAATCAATTGGAGATGGTCAAGCGACAGCTGGATCAGTTGAACAAGCTGGTGAATGACTTGCATCTGCTTTCGCTTGCGCGAGCCGGACAGCTGGTGCTCGACAAGACCGGATTCCCCTTGCACAAATTGGTGTTCGAGCGTCTCGCTTGGCGCAGCGCCTCACTCAAAAACGCAGGGGTCGACCCCACCGTTGAAATTTCCAGCGCATTGAACATCAGGGCTGATCGGGACCGAATGGGACAAGTCGTTAACATTCTGATCGACAACTTTCTTCGCTACGCCGCACAAGGCGGGGAACTCCATATTTCGGCGACCACTTCAGTAGAGAAAGTAGTGCTCATATTTGCAGACCGCGGGCCTGGTTTCGATCAAGAAGACCTGGACAGCGTGTTCGACCGCTTCTGGCGCGCAGAGCGCTCCCGGGCCCGTTACTCGGGAGGCAGCGGTTTAGGTTTGTCCATTGCGCGTGCCATTTGCCTTGAGCATGGTGGAAACATCGCCGCGGAAAATCGAGCCGCAGGGGGCGCCGTCATTCGTGTTGAAATTCCATGTGCTCAAGATTAGACGCTTGAGAACGCATCATGATGACGGTGCGTTCAATCCAGCTTCCGCGAAACGACATAGCCGGAAATTATTCCGGTCAATAATCTGGAAGGTGAGATGCGGGCGAGCCAAATGATGATTTTATTGCCCAGCCCCGGCAACACGGACATACGCCCCGCCTGCATCGCCTTGTATCCCGCTAGAGCAACTTCTTCAGGCTTACTGTAGCCCAGCTTGGCGAGCCGACGATCATCGACCAGACCGGCTTCGTAGAAAAAACGGGTTTTCGTTGCGCTGGCAGCAACATGAGTACACGTCACACCCGTGCCGCGCAAATCGCACGAGAGCGCCTCGGACAGGCTGATGACATAGGACTTCGAGGCGGCATACCCCGTCTCCAGTCCATGGGGAACGATGTAACCGGCCGCCGCGCTGAGATTGAGGATCCGGCCGCGCCCGCGAGGCAGCATTTGCTTTACGTAATGCAAGGTCAGTTCGGAAAGCGTCACAACGTTGAGTTGTAGCATCGCGGTCATTTGAGCCGGGTCGTATCCTTGGAATTCAATGCCTACGATACCGGCACCTGCATTGTTTACCAGGTATTCAATTTGCAACCCCAGATCATTGACTTGATCGATGAGCGCTGCGGCCGCGCCAGGCAAAGACAGATCCTGGCAAAGCCCATAGGCCTCAATGCCAAATACCGATTTGAGCTCCACCACCAGCGCCTGGAGATCATCCCGACCGCGCGGACTGGAACACAGGATGACGCCGACGCCATCGCGAGCGAACAACTTGGCAAACTCAGCTCCGATGCCTCTGGATGCTCCGGTAATCAACGCATATTTCATTTATCACGTTCCCTTGGGTTAAGTCGTTGTCGACAACGGCAGTGTAGGAGCGTGACTTGCTCACCTCGACATCGTCTTTAGGCCAGATTTGAGTCCATTCTGGCCATGCTCATGCATAAACGATTGTGGCCTTTTCGGACCCCAAGATGGTCCCAACTCACCCTTTTTCAGTCCCCTACGCGCCTATTACTCTCAAAGGAGAAACGAATTGCGCCAATCCTTTACTTGATGATCCCAGCGGAACGCCCATGACCTGCGTAGAGACCCAATCCCCCCTTGAGGGACCCGCCCGAAATTACAACTATTACCGTGGGGCCTTGGCCGATTATCAATTGCCTGCTGCCTTCATTGACCTGGACCATTTATTGATCAATCTGGAGCGATTGGGCTTGCGGGCCGGCCATCTGCCTGTGCGACTGGTCACCAAATCAGTGCGCTCTGTGGAAATGATTCGTACGATCATGGCGACGGGGCCGTTCATGAAGGGCTTGTTGTGCTATTCCGCGGCTGAAGCCGCCTGGCTTGCCAGCCATGGATTCGACGATATTGTCGTGGCCTACCCCACCGTGGACACCCGGGACATTCTGAAGGTAACCACCCAACTGCGCAGGGGCCGATCAATCACCTTGATGGTCGACAACCTGGCACAAGTCATCACGATTAATGAAATAGCCCTGACAGAAGACGTCGTCATCCCGTTGTCCATCGATCTGGACATGTCTTCGGATTTTCCGGGGCTTTATTTTGGCGTTCACCGCTCGCCCATCAATGACGCTGCCACGGCCCTGAAGTTGGCCGACGAAATTTCCAGGCGCCGAGGCGTGGTACTGGAAGGGCTCATGGGGTACGAAGGACAAGTCGCCGGTCTGATGGACAATGTGCCAGGGCAAGCCATAAAGAATGGAATCATCCGCTATCTCAAGCGAAGGTCCATCCAGGAAGTCAACGCACGGCGACAAAACGTCGTGACCGCTCTACTGAATGCAGGGCATACATTGCGCTTTGTGAACGGCGGCGGAACAGGCAGTTTCGAAAGTACCCTAAACGATTCATCAGTCACTGAATTGGCAGCAGGTTCAGGACTTTATGCGCCAACCTTGTTCGATCACTACCAGGCCTTTGAACTGCTCCCCTGCGCCGGATTCGCCCTGACCGTCACGCGAACCCAGCACGCGGGTGTAATGGTCTGCTCCGGCGGTGGCTATGTCGCTTCCGGGCCGGCCGGCAAAGATCGCTTGCCCCAACCCTGGTTGCCCAGCGGGTGCACCTTGATCGACAACGAGGCGACGGGCGAGGTGCAGACCCCTTTGCGTCACTCCCCGGCATCGGCGTTGAAGATAGGTGACCCCGTTCTGTTCAGGCATGCCAAAGCCGGCGAGCTCTGCGAGCGATTCAACGAGCTGCTTCTTATCCGCAACGGGCGAGTGGTGGATCGCGTCCCTACCTACCGTGGCGAAGGCAAGAGTTTTTTCTGAACGTATCGAACAAGTCTCTCTTCTACTTTCGCAAGGCGCTGCGCCAAAGGAATATAAAGTAATGAGCCTCCCAGCCAGCATTACCCTTCCATCCGGCAGTAACACCGACGAGCTCACCCAACTTTTCGATGCGCAGCAACAAGCCGTGCGCGTAAGTGGCGCGCCTACCTACAAGCAGCGTATCGCAGACTTGAATGCCGTATTGCACATGATTAAGGCCAATCATGACTTGCTCATCGAGACGGTCTGCGCAGACTTCGGCAACCGCTCGTTTGCTGAAACCCAACTCAGCGAACTCATGCCTATTGTCAACGGTATCAAACATATCCGCGCCCACCTCAAGACATGGATGCGCCCCAGCAAGCGCAAGGTGGGCATGGCGTTCAAACCCGCAACTGCACGCGTCATGTATCAGCCCTTAGGCGTAGTCGGGATTCTGGCCCCCTGGAATTACCCGCTGACATTGACGTTGGCCCCGCTTGTGGAAGCGCTGGCCGCCGGCAACAGGGTAATGCTCAAACCGTCGGAACTGACGCCCCGCACTGCTGAGCTGCTCAAGCGACTGCTCGCCGAAATATTTCCCGTTGAGCAGGTCGCCGTGGTGGTAGGCGATGCCACGCTGGCCAGCCGGTTCAGTGAACAGCCCTTCGATCACTTGCTCTTCACCGGGTCAACGAATATCGGTCGTCATGTCATGGCTGCCGCCGCGCGCAACCTGACCCCGGTGACGCTTGAGCTGGGAGGTAAATCACCCGTGGTCATCGGTACAGATTTCCCCTTGAAAAAAGCGGCACGACTGGTTGCGATAGGCAAGCTCTTCAACGCGGGCCAAACCTGTGTGGCCCCCGACTATGTCATGGTCCCACGTCACCTGGTGGAGACCTTCGCCGCCGAGTGGTTGAACGCAGCGAAGCAGCTATATCCGACCCTCGAAGGCAACAAGGATTACACCTCAATTATCTCGCCAAGACACTACGATCGCCTGGTGAACCTGATTGATCAGGCAAGCACTAGCGGGGCCAGGGTCTGGCAGAACAGCACGGTCAACAGGACCGATGAGCGCAAGATTCCCCCGACCATTCTGACCAATGTGCCCCTGGATGCGGACGTGATGCTCGAAGAAATCTTTGGCCCTCTGTTACCCGTCATTGCCTACGACAACCTCGAGCAAGCAATCGCCTTTATCAATGCTCGTCCCAAACCCCTGGCTCTCTATGGCTTCTCGAACAACGTCGCATTCATTGATCAGCTGCTTGAGCAGACGCGTTCAGGCGGCGCGACGATCAATGGCACGATGCTGCACGCCACCCAGGATGATCTTCCCTTTGGTGGCGTAGGCAACAGCGGGACCGGCGCCTATCACGGGTATGAGGGGTTTGTTCGCCTGTCCCATGCCCGAGGGGTATTCAAGCTGAGCCGCTTCAACATGTCCGACAAAGTTTCGGCCCCCTACGGAATCATGACACGCCTGGTGACCCGATTGATGCTTGGCAAGTAACAAGCCCTTCCTTTAAAAAAAACGAGGTGAATCATGTCATCGGTCTCAACTGCATTATCGACCTTGCGATCTGAATTGCGTGGAATCGCGGTAATCCGACTGGCGCTTGCATACTCCCTCGCCACCGCTGGCCTGAGTCTGACACCCTTTCTGGTGACATCGGTCATGCTCAGGTTTCAGTTGGATGAGATCGTTGCCACGCAAATAGCCGGTGTCGAAATACTCGGAATAGCCATAAGTTGCGCACTGCTTCCGCGATGGATTACTCGAACAGCAGGCGCTTTCACACTCATTGGCATAGTGGGGATCATTATTGGCCAGCTTTCCAGTGCAACGGCGACAACCGTGATTGGCGTCTGCCTCGCACGAGGCCTGAGCGGCTTATGCGAAGGGGCATTGTTTGTCATTGTAGGATCGGCTATTTCCCAACGCGTTGGGACTGATCGGTTGTGGGGCAAGATCAACCTGATTGCCGGCGCGATAAACGGCAGCGTACTGGTCATGATATCGAACCTGCCAGAAAGCTGGCTGAGCCGGTGGCTGTTTCTCCTGCTGACCGGCGTCGCCCTGGTGATTGCTCCGTGGATAACCACGATTGGCAAACTCACCCATAACGTGGTCCAGGTTTCCAGAGGCGTTAAACCACCGAGGAAACTGGTGTTTAGCGTATGGGTCTGCACAGTGCTTATCTATGGCATCCAGGCATCCCAGTGGGCCGTGTCCACAATCGTTGGAGCCCATGCCGGGCTAACTTCCACCACGACCGGCATGCTTCTATCAATCTCATCGTTACTGGGATTTGCCGGCGCCATCGTGCCGTCCATACGTAGTTGTCACAATCATCGGCTGAGCATTATCTGGTGTGCTCAGTTGGTACTGGCCGGTTCGATTATCTGGTTTTTTCTGGAAAGAGACGCGTGGTCTTTCTTCTTGAGCCAAGTACTGGTAAATGCCGCGTTTTTCGTCATCATCCCGTTCCTCAGCGGGCTGCTTTCAGACGTTGATCCAGATGGCTCACTCATCGCACGAACAGTCGTTATCACCTTTCTGGGAGCCGGAGTCGGTACCGCTGTCGCGGGGGCGCTGTTTTCACAGCTCGGTGCTATTCAGTTCGCGTGCGGTCTTGGTCTGGGTATTGCTTTTACGATGCCCTTCGTCTGGTTTTCGCTTCGATCGGCGCAACCCGTCAACTCATACGCAACGGTGCCGCAACATTGAATATCGATGCCCCCAAGCGTACAGGCCCCAATAAGGACCCTCCCAGCAACCTTTCCGGTGATCGATAGATCGCCGGGCCGCATTCGGCGTGTGCCTTTAACGCAATTGAAACATTTTCAGCGCCCTCCGCTCCCCCCCATTGAATACTCCCGACGATCATGTCTTAATCATTCTGTGGTTTAAACACTACCCACCGCCCGTGCTCAAGTGGATAAAGGGAGATCTTTCGGATCCCCTTCCCGGATGCGTTTCCCCAGCGCCAGAGGGAACCGTCAGATACTCATAAAAACCTCCCTTTCAAATAAAAGAGGTTACTGCAGATGATCGCATCAACTCGCTACGCCACGGCTGAACTGCAAGTGAACTTCCTGCGCAGCCTGGCGGACATAAGCATGGATCTGGGGATTGACGCGAGCCGGCTGTGCATCGGGCTCGGCTTTGATGTGGCAGATCTATCCAATCCGCAAAGTCGTGTATCTTTTCGGCAGGCGTCTCTGATGATCAAGCGCGCCCTGGATATGACCAAAGGCCGCAACCGCAGCCTGGGGTTGGACATGAGTGCCCATGAGAGCATTACCTCCATGGGACTGGTGGGTTATGCCATGTTGACCAGTGCGACATTGAGCAGCGCCATCGAGTTGGGCATCGCCCTGCAGAAGCACACGGGGACGTTGCTGTACTTTGAAAAAATCGAAAACGCCGGGAGCTTTTCAATCAGAGCCATCTCTGGCTTTCACGAACCCGACATCCAAACGTTTCTGGTTGAAGAGTCCTTTGGGGTTTTCCTGAATGTTGCACGTACTCTTCTGGGCCAAGAGTTCACCCCGGTATCCATTGAACTGAGCCATCCAAGACCTGCCTATGCGGCGCAATATGAGCAACTGTTCAAATGCCCGATACGCTTTGATCAAAAAGACAATGTCTTCACCTGTGACGCCTGCTGGGCCAACAAACCCATTGCCACACATGATTCGCTGAGCAACAGGCAGGTCATGGAATTGCTGCAAATGGGGGAATATCAAAAATCCATAGAAAGCGAATTCATCGAGTCGATAGAACGAATTGTACGACGTGACTTGCGTCATACCATCAGTCTGTCGTCCGTGGCCTCGCAGCTCTGTATGAGTCGTACATTGCGTCGTCGGTTGACGGAGCACGGCGTTTCTTATCAGGCCGTGCTGGATGATTTACGAAAAAACCGTGCGCTGTCGCTATTGAGCAACCCGCGACTCACACTGGATGAAATTGCTTACGAAGTCGGGTTCAGCGACGCTCACAACTTTCGCAGGGCCTTCAAGCGATGGACGGGGCATGGCCCCAGGCAAACCATCGCCTGAACGCCATGCCCGCACCAGTACGCATCCTGGCGAGGGTATCAAGTCCTTTGCTCGCGGAAAAACTCAAAAATGACGGGAAACGGAAAATACCCAACTGTTCTCGTCTGTTGCTCGTTCATGATCGCCATCTTGCGCAATAAACAACTCCCGCACTTTCGTCTTCGGTGAGACCCAGTCCAACCCCCAGTCGAACCCCCAAAGCCGATAGATAATACCCACGCCATAATCGTAAAAATTAGCTTCGGAAAAATTCTTGATTTGCTGATAACCGGCATGGAGTGTCAAGGTGGCTGCGGAAGTCAGTTCATATTTATAGTCCAGGTCGTACAGCATACTGCCCCGTGAGTTATGGTCTCCCCGTGCATAACATTTCAATGCATCCGTAGGATCACTCATATATTGCAGCATGGTGCCGCACACACCTGAAGTATTAGCGCCGCGATACGTCTTCGAAATAACGGTTGCGATCCGCCCCTGTAGCGCACCGTACCCCAGCTCCAGGACAGCAAACTGATCATTGTAATCAGTGGTTTGCTCGTCGGCCGTCACAAAGTTCTCGACATCAAAACGACTGGGCGCTTTATACTTTGCACCTGGAAAAAACTCGGCCGCGAGACCCAAACCGTAATGCCAGGCATCAGGGTCGCCAAATCGATAACCACCGGCCAGGAGTACACTGTATCCGTCGGCGTTCAAATACTGCTTATCGCTCACCGTCATAAACTCGGCAAGGGCAACCAAACCACTTTCATGGGCGAGCGTGAGGGATAGTTTCGCGCCCGGACGATTTAACGTATCAGAGGTCCCTCTATTACGCATGTCAGTCGCCACTTTTGCGGTCACATCCAACGCATAACTGGCTATCTCATCATCTGCCTGGGCCAGCGAAACGACCAAACTCATCGAGAGTAAGCCGAGCATCGAAACGAACGGTTTTTGATGATTAACGGTTGATTCATTCATTCATGCACCCTTTCATTTTATTGGATTAGGAGAAAGGCAATTGAACAAAATCACTGACACTACGGGCTCAGTTATAAACAAATAGATTGCATCATTATTGTTTGATTAACGGACAAGGCCCGCCCTCACGGGCACCCATGAACCGATGCGTTCGTAACAGCGGGAATGATCGTTATTTACGCGGTTTCTGACTGAATGACTCAAGCCGAAAGCCATGCCAGGCGATGGCTAAAATGCGCAGTCGGCGCGGGGTATATAAGGCATTCATAAACTTCTCGATCAGTCGAAACTTTTCCTGGGTATAGGGATACCAGTTGGCTTCGATCTTGGGCTTTGCCGTATCGATGAGTACCGCCTTGCTGCGGGTAAACCCCAACAAGCCCTCGGGCCCTCGCAACCTTCCGAACCCGCTCTTCTTGGCACCGCCAAAGGGCAGTCCCGGATTACCCTCGCTCATGTTCACGTTGTTGATCGAAACACCGCCGACGTCCAGTGCCTTCGCAACGCGCAGGCCTCGCTCGGCATCAGCGGTAAAAACACTGGCACACAAGCCATAGATCGTCGCATTGGCCTCATCAATAGCCTGTGCTTCACTGGAAAACTTCATTACGGGAAGCACCGGGCCGAACGTTTCATCTTTCCAGACAAGCATTTGTGGCGTGACTCGATCCAGGATGATCGGCTGCACAATCAATGAGTCCCTGGACGGTACTTGGCCAAAACGCAAACGTGCCCCCAAAGCAAGTGCTTCCTCCACGTGTTCGATGACCTTGTCTCTCTGGAAACCCACGGCCATTCGACCAATATCCGCATCACCGTTATCGTCGACACGTACGACAATTTTTCCGGCCTCTTTCACTAATTCATCGACAAAACGATCATGAATACTGTCCTGCACCAGCAGTCGCTCCACGGCGCTGCAGGACTGACCGGCGTTGGTAAACGCCCCCCACAGTGCACCGGCAACCGATCGCGAAATGGACGCATCGGAAAACACGATCATGGGGTCCTTACCACCCAGCTCGAGTTCGACGGGAATCAGCTCCTTGCTTGCCTGGGCCATAATCTTGGTGCCCGTGGGTCCACTGCCGGTAAAAAAGACTTTTGCAGGTTGCTCATCTATAAGGGCCGCCCCCTGACGACCATCGCCGTAGACGATCTGCGCCAACCCTTGAAGCACCGGCGAGCAAGCCAGGAGCTGTTCTATCAAGCCAACGCAGGGGGAGTGCTCGGAGGGTTTGTAGACCACGGCATTTCCCGTAACGATAGCAGCGGCGATGCCGCTAATGGCGCCGTGGAAAGGGTAGTTCCAAGGACAGATGATCAACACAGTGCCCAATGGCTCGTGCAACAACAGCGATTGTTTACCTAACAGGGTAATCGGCGTTTTGACCTTTTCAGGCTTGAGCAGCCGAACAGCATTTTTTTCAAGCCAATTGAGCCAGTCGACTACCCCCAGAACCTCTGCGATCAGGGCATCGGTGCGGCACTTGCCGACCTCTTTCATGATGCGGTCCATAATCATCGATTGGTTCGCCAGGACCGCTTCCTTCAGCTTTGAAATCTCGGCTAAACGCTCCTGGGTGGTGAGATGGAAATACGTTTCAAAAGCACTGCGAGCAGCATCAAAAGCAACTTTAGAGGCCGAAGGTTCAGCATCGACTAGTTTATCGTTCATGTTTGCTTCCATCTCCAATCAAAGCCATAAGGCATACTCAAAACGCAGAACGTCATTGTGGAATGCGCGCGTCATTTTCGTCGTTCACCGAACGTTCCTGAGAACGGGCAACCCGTCTAAAATAACCAAGAGCCGGCAGCGCGAGCAGGGGCGAGACGGACGAAAAGGGGTTGAAAACGGACTGCGATCACGCCCCGAAAGCGACGTTGACTGCAGAGTGCTTACCCGTTTTCCAGAATAGGAAAAGTGACAGAGGATCTAAGCGCAGAATCAGGCAGGCCCCGGGCTGACCGGGGAGGGACAATCTGATCAGAGGTAGGGGCCTGCTCTTCTGGAGAGGTTTTAGTAGCGGGCTGTCAGAACGGTATTTTTCCGGTAAGGATGTCCCACCACATGCGCCAATCAGCCATGAAACTACTGATTGGATATTGGAAAGTTGCGGGTTTATTTCGCTCATAGAAAAAATGCCCGACCCAGGCGAAAGCGTACCCCTGAACCAACGCAAGCAAGAGTAACCACCCATTTTCGGCAGTCACGGCACCAATCGTTAACAGGATTGCGATCGTCGAGCCAATAAAATGAAGGCGACGCGACGTACGATTGGAGTGCTCACTCAGATAGAACGGATAAAATTCCCGAAAATTATGGTACTTCACTGGACCGGTCATTAAGCGGCATCTCCTTGGTCGTTGATGCCGGGGTCGTTCGCAGAAGTCATAGCGTTTTCCTTTAGCATTTAGAGGGGCGTCGAATCTAAAATGTAAAGGAAGCCCATCGTGTGGATGAGCCTTTTGCGGTCAGTCAGGGATCATTAACGGACAGTCTTCATGCGCCGACCCTTTTAATGCGCTAGCACTACGGCCGCGGCAATCGGCCGTCGTTCTTCTTTGTAGTAAGCAACTCAGCCTTGGTCGCCACCCCCGACCGGCATGACCATGCCGGTGATGTAGGAGGCTTCGTCGCTGGCCAAAAACAGAATGGCGCCTGCCTGTTCGTCCAGCGTGCCATAGCGTTTCATCAAACTGCTGTCGAGGGTTTGGTCAACGATCTGCTGGTACCACAACTGTTCCTCAGCGCTCTGTTGGGCGCTATTGCGTGGGATCAGCCGCGGCGGCGCTTCGGTGCCGCCGGGAGCAGTCGCGTTGACCCGCACGCCACGACCTGCCGTTTCGAAAGCCAGGCAAGCGGTCAGCGCATTGACCCCGCCCTTCGCCGCGCCGTAGGGCACGCGGTTGATGCTTCGGGTGGCAATGGACGAAACGTTGACGATAGCGCCGCTGCCCTGCTCAAGCATGAACGGTAATGCGGCATGGCAGCACCACAGTGTCGGGAACAATGAACGGCGGACTTCGGCTTCGATTTGCTGTTGCTCATAATGCTCGAAAGGCTTGGTCCAGATCGTACCGCCGACATTGTTGACCAACACATCGAGGCGACCAAAACGCTCGACAGCGGTTTGCATCACACGTTTGCATTCACTGTATTGCTCGAGGTCGGCGGTCAGCGCGAGCACCTGGCTGTTCTGCCCCAGTTGTTTTTTGAGCTCAAACACCAGATCGGAGCGGTCGACCAGAATCAACCGCGCACCTTCAGCCGCCATGCGTTCGGCCACGCGCCGGCCTATGCCCTGGGCGGCACCGGTAATCAGCGCGACTTTTTCGTGAAATCTGTTCATGTCTTTCTCCCACAACCGCGTGGTTCAAGCCGCGCTGGCGGCAAATTTCTCGTAATAGAAGTTAACCGGCGCAATGCCTTGTTCGCCAAGGAACTGACTGACCGCCTCGACCATTGGCGGCGGGCCGCACAGGTAGACATCGACGTCGCCATCATGCAAATGCCGCGGTTCGATGTATTGGGTCACATAGCCCTTGAGCGGGTGGCGGCTGTCGGGGTTGGCCACACAGGCACTAAAGCTGAAGTGCGGGATGCGTGCGGCAAATGCTTGCAGTCGATCGAGCTCCACCAGGTCGAAATCGTTGGTCACGCCGTAAATCAAATGCAGCGGATACTCACTGCCCTGCTCGGCGATTTTTTCCAGCATCGCGGTAAACGGTGCCAGCCCGGTGCCACCGGCCAACAGCAATAACGGACGGCGAATGTCGCGCAAATAAAAACTGCCCAACGGTCCGGCCAGGCTCATGCTGTCGCCGGCCTTGGCGATGCCGGTCAGGAAACTGCTCATCAAGCCGCCGGGAACGTTGCGAATCAGAAAACTCACCTCACCGTCACGCTGCAACGAGCTGAACGAATACGCACGGGTCTGCTCGCTACCGGGCACCCCGAGGTTCACATACTGCCCCGGCAAAAACGCCAGTTTGCTCAGGGCCTCGCCCTTGATCGACAGCGCAATGGTGCTGTCGGACAACTGTCGCACGGCGCTGATGGTCGCGTCGTAGCGGGCCTGACGGGTGCGGCAGACGTCCGATGAAACCGGCACCCGCACCACGCAATCGCTCTGGGCACGCATTTGGCAGGTCAGGACAAACCCCTGCTGCGCTTCATCGGCGCTGAGGGCGTCCTCGATGTAGTCCTCGCCCAACTCGTAGCGGCCGGCTTCAGCGAAGCATTTGCAAGTTCCGCAAGCGCCGTCGCGACAATCCAATGGAATATTGATGCCTTGGCGGTACGCGGCATCGGCTACGGTTTCGCTGGCATTGGCGTCGATGAAACGGGTGACGCCGTCTTCGAAATTGAAGGCAATTGAATGAGTCATGACGGCCCCCTCAGAGGTGGTAAACATCGATGACCTGGCGAACGTAGTCGTTCTTCAGGATCACTTTCTTGGCCTTGATCAGCGGGTGTTCACCGCGCACATCCAGGGTGTAGAAACTGCTGCCGAAATAGCTGTCTACGGTCTTGTAGCGAAAGCTCAGGGTGTGCCAGTTGAAACGGACCTTGCACAGTCCGTCGGCCTGCTCGATCAGCTCGATGTTGCTGAGGTTGTGCGAGGTACGGGTGTCCGGCACGCTGGCGCTGGAGCGTTCGGTCTTGATGCGGAAAACGCGGTCCTCCAGGCCGGTGCGGCTGCCGTACCAGATCAACGATATTTCTCGCTGCGGATCTTCGGTCAGTTCGTCGTTATCGTCCCAGGACGGCATCCAGAATGTTGCGTCTGGCGCGTACAACGCCAGCCAGTTATCCCATTGTTTATCGTCGAGATAGCGCGCTTCGCGGTAGAGAAAATCACGCACCGCGTCATAGGTCATTGTCATTGCATCGCCTCCACTGCAATCAGTTCGGATTGCTCAGTGGCCAACGCCTTGAGCATGGTCTGCTGCCAATACTTGTGCTGCAGCACGAACAGGCCTTCGTCCTCGGTGCGCACGCCGCTGAGCAGCGGATGCAAGTCAATCGCCTTGGCCGCCTCATCGGCGCCTTTGACCCAGTGCTCGGCGCCACGGGACATGTCGTTCCAGGCGGTGACGCTGCCCTGATAGCCTGTCTGGCAGGAGCGAAACTCTTCCAGGTCGTCCGGAGTGGCCATGCCGCTGACGTTGAAAAAATCCTCGTACTGACGAATGCGGCTCGACCGGGCGCTATCGCTTTCACCTTTGGGGGCGATGCAGTAGATGGTGATTTCCGTGCGGTTGACTGAGATCGGCCGGGCGATGCGAATTTGCGAGCTGAACTGGTCCATCAAGTACACGTTCGGGTACAGGCACAGGTTGCGCGAGTTCTCGATCATCCAGTCTGCTCGAGCCTTACCGAAGTCCTGGGCCAACTCGTCGCGACGTTCGTACAGCGGACGGTCCTCAGGGTTGGACCAGCGGGTCCAAAGCAGCATATGGCCCTTGTCGAAGGAATAGAAACCACCGCCCTGCTTGGCCCAGGTGCCGGCGCTCATGGTGCGAATTTCCTCACCGGCTTCGCGTTGTTTGCGTTGGTTCTGGGTCGCTGCGTAGTTCCAGTGCACAGAGCTGACGTGATAGCCGTCGGCACCGTTTTCGGCGGTCAGTTTCCAGTTGCCTTCATAGAGGTAACTGGAGGCGCCGCGCAGTACTTCCAGGCCATCGGCGGACTGGTCGACGATCATGTCGATGATCTTCGCCGACTCACCCAGGTGTTCCACCAACGGCACGACGTCAGCCTTGAGGCTGCCGAACAGGAAACCGCGATAGGACTCAAAGCGCGCGACTTTGGTCAGGTCATGGGAGCCTTCACAATTGAAGCTTGCCGGGTAGCCGGCCGCCGCCGGGTCCTTGACCTTGAGCAGCTTGCCGCAATTGTTGAAGGTCCAGCCGTGGAAGGGGCAAGTGTACGAACTCTTGTTGCCGGTCTTGTGCCGACAGAGCATCGCGCCACGGTGACTGCACGCGTTGATAAAGGCATTCAACTCACCGTCCTTGTTGCGGGCGATGAAAATCGACTGACGCCCCATGGTGGTTGTGTAGAAATCGTTGATGTTGGGGATCTGGCTTTCGTGAGCCAGGTACAACCAGTTGCCCTCGAAAATGTGCTGCATCTCGAGATCGAACAGTCGCGGGTCGGTGAACATCTCGCGTTTGCAGCGATAGATGCCTTGCTCTGGGTCTTCTTCAAGCAGGGAGTGAAGGTATTCGGGTCGCAGGGACATGGCCGCCGCCTCCATTGTTTTTATTCAGGCAGGGCCATGCTAGGACGGGGAAATGGGTCGGACTATCCGTGGGCTGCAGACCTGTATCCGTTTTGTGCAATGAGAGGTCACTGTTGTTTCGCCCCGAGTGTCGCTCGCAGTGCTGGTCAGCAGTTATCGATAGGCATACAGCAGCTGAGTTTGCCCGCGTCCCAACGTGACAGGTGTCGATCCCCGGCGTTGAGCAGCCTGGATAGCCTATCGGCGTTGCACTTCGCCCAAGAGAACGAGCGTTATCGAGGCCTGGTTGTGGACGCCGAGTCCATCTTTTCAGCGGCGCGCCGTTTCTTCAAATATTGACAAAACTCAACGTTTACGAGCGCGTACAAGGATAATGATTCCATCCTGATCGCCCAATCGAGTTCTGGCTGCTCGAGGCCTGACTCAACCGAGCCTGTAATGGAGTGAGCATGCACTTCTTAGCCTTAGCGGTGGACTTTGACGGTACCATTGCCGAAAACGGCAGCGTTTCATCGGAAGTCTGTGCGTCGCTCATCGCCCTCAAAAATAGCGGCCGCAAGTTACTGCTGGTTACGGGCCGGGAATTGCAAGCGCTCAAGCATCATTTTCCACGCATGGATCTATTTGATCTGGTGATCGCAGAAAACGGCGCGCTCTTGTACGACCCGCTCACAGACACCGAGGAGTCCATCGCAGATCCGGCTTCAACCGAGTTGGTTGACCGCCTACGCGACAAGGGCGTTTCGCCGTTGTCAATCGGCCGGTCGGTTATCGCCACATGGCACCCGTTTGAGAACGCGGTAAGCACCAGCATTCGCGAACTCGGCCTTGAACTGCAGATGACGTTCAACAAGGATGCGATCATGGTTTTGCCGCCTTGTGTAAACAAGGCGTCGGGCCTCAGTGCGGCCTTACGAATACTAGGTATTTGCGAGCTGAACGTGGTGGGCGTGGGCGATGCAGAAAACGACCACGCCTTTCTATCGATCTGTGGCTGTGCGGCGGCAGTGAGCAACGCCATAGCGTCTATAAAGGCCAGCGCTGATCTGTGCCTCAGTCATGATCATGGACGAGGGGTCTGCGAATTGGTGGACATGCTGCTGGAAAAAGACGCCGCGCTGGTTCCCGTCCAGCTCACCGGGATCCAGTTGGGCCAAACCACCGATGCACGCAATGTATGGCTTGCCCCAGAATCGGTGATGCTGGTGGTTGGAAATTCGGGGGCCGGCAAGTCCAGCTATATCACCTGGCTGACCGAACGCATGGTTCAGGCTCACCAGGGTTTTTGCATCCTTGATCCAGAAGGCGATTATCTGACCCTGGACAACGCGGTGACGGTGGGTGGCTTGACCGTACCCCCGACGACAGAAGAGTCGCTGCATCATCTTTTACAGGCGCAGCTCAATGTAGTGGTGAACGCCCTCGCCCTGGATCCGGCGGCGCGAGTGCAATTGTTTGGCGAACTACTCCCTTTTATTCAGCATCTTCGCAGCGTTTCAGGTCGGCCCTACTGGTTAATAGTGGACGAAGCTCATTACATGCTCCCCCACTGTGCCGATTGGCCGCCCGGTTTTCTCGCAAACATCGGTGCAATCATCGTGGCCCTCGACTTCGATCAGGTGTGCCCGGCACTCCTTGAGGGGGTAGACGTGCTGGTGACGCTAGGCAGCACTGCCCGGGAGCTGGTCGAACAGTTCGCCCAACGCATACAGCGCCAGAACCTCCAATTCCCGGAACGTTTGCCAGGCCTGGAACATGCCTGTCTCTGGAATCTTCGCGAGGGCGAAGAGGTGGTTCTGCTCGATCAGGTTCGGCCCAATCAAAAGCACCATCGCCACAGCGGTAAGTACGTTGTGGGGGATGTAGGTACATGGCATTCATTCCACTTTCCTACGCTGGGCCAAAGTGCGTCGAACCTGACTGAGTTCTTCACCTTATCAACGCAGCTTGCGGAGCATGCCCTTCGCGAACATATGAATGCCGGGGATTTTTCTAATTGGTTCCGCAAGGTGATCCGGGATGATGTGCTTGCCAATAAGACACACCTTATTGAAACAAACGGCACCCTGGCTCCCAAGGATGCGTTGGAACAGATCACGCGACTTTTGCAATCGCGCTATCACCTCTGAAAACTGAGCCACTCGAATGCACTGACACCACTTGCCGGCAACCTGAACGATTGAACTGCCCACTAACAGTGAGTCCTGTCAAAGATATGAAATTCATGCATAGGCACACTGAGTCCCACCGAAGCGATCGGATCGGCTGGCTCCGCGCTGCAGTTCTGGGGGCCAACGACGGGATTGTCTCCACCGCCACTATGTTCCCGCTACTAAAACACGTTCGGCGTCGGCAGCCGGTTTCCCCATAATTGCACTCAATGACGGCGCTTGAGGGTGTCCGAAGGCAACTCGCCGAACTGTTTGCGGTAGCTGTCGGAGAACCGTCCCAAGTGCAGAAAGCCGTAATCCATGGCCACTTGCGTGACGTTACGCACATTGCAGGTCGGGTCGCTCAGGTTGGCGTGAATGCGCTCGAGCTTCTTCTGCCGGATGTAGTTTTTCGGCGTATCCCCTGCGTTGCGCTCGAACAGCCCATACAGCGAACGCAGGCTCATCCGCGCCTGGCGCGCCAGTTCTTCGCTGTCGATGTCCTGCTTGAGATTGCCCGCGATGTAGTCAACCAACGCCTCGAACGTAGCCGAGGCTGAGCCGGGATCGGTGCGCATGACGTTGGTCTTCATCAGGCTGAGCATTTTGCTGACAACGATTTGCGTATAGTGCTCCTGCACGCGGGGAATCGGCTCGGCGGCTTCCGCTTCTTGGCAAATCATTGCCAACAGGCCGACGAACCCTTCCAGCTCATTGAGCTGATAACGGCTTTCCAGAAACCGTACGCCCTGCCCCGGATACCGCCAGCGCTGCTCCTCGCACACTGACTCCAACAGCCGTGTGGGGACTTTCAGGATGAATTTTTCGCAATCACTGGAATACGTCAGATCCACCGGATCGTCCGGGTTGATCAACAGCAACTCGCCAGGCGCAAAATAGTGTTCCTGGCCATGCCCACGCCACAGGCAGTGGCCGCGCAGCAGCACTTGCAAGTGATAGATGTTCTCCAAGGCGCCCGACGTGACCTGCACGCTCGCGCCGTAACTGATGCGGCACAAGTCAAGACTGGCGAACTTGCAATGGTTGAGACTGGCCAGCGCCCGGCCACTCCTGGGCATCTGGAGGCAATGATTGCCGACATGCTGGTTGACGTAGCCCGATACCGCATAGGGGTCGGCATGCTCGAAAACCCTGCTGCGATGACTTAACAATTGCGTTTGCATCATCGGTTCACTCTCATTGTCGTTATCGATGGCGCCGCCATTCGAAGGCCGTAACACAGAAGGCCACGAGATAAACAGTCGGTTATCTCGCAGCCCGGTTCGGCAGATCGAGGGTATCAGTCCTCGAGCGCGCGGACCCGTTCATGGCGTTGTTGTTCTTCGGGCTGTGCGGATGCCTGCAAGGTGAAATTGAAGTCGATTTCGGCAAAGCGCCCGCTAACGCCATGGGCCGCCGCCCGCTGAGTATCGTCACTGAAAGTGATCTTGGCGATCAGTTCGTCACGGGTGGCATAGGCGAAATCGTCATGCAGGTATTGATCGCCGTCGAGGTTGATCTGGGTCGTCAGGTGACGATGATCCGGCGCCGAGATAAAGAAATGAATGTGCGCCGGCCGCTGCCCATGGCGCCCCAGTTGATCGAGCAATTGCTGGGTTGGACCATCAGGCGGGCAGCCGTAGCCCGAGGGTACGATGCTGCGAAAACGGTAACGACCCTCGGCATCGGTGACGATGCGTCGACGCAGGTTGAATTCCGATTGCGTGGTATCGAAGTAAGAATAAGTGCCACCGGTGTTGGCGTGCCAGACATCCACCACCGCCCCGGCCAGCGGTTCGCCGGCGGTGTTGCGCACTTGGCCTTGCATGAACAGCACCACGCCAGGATCGGCGCCATCGTCCAACCGCGCTTCGAAGTTCGACAGCGGCGCACCCGCCACATACAGCGGCCCTTCGATAGTCCGCGGGGTGCCACCGGTCTTGCCGGCCTGCTCGTCTTCGGCGTCCATCAGCAGGTCCAGGTAATGCTCAAGACCGAGCCCGGCCACCAGCAGACCGGCCTCCTGGCGCGAACCGAGGATATTG
Organism: Pseudomonas sp. LBUM1664; assembly: GCF_059695895.1. Taxonomy (NCBI): domain Bacteria; kingdom Pseudomonadati; phylum Pseudomonadota; class Gammaproteobacteria; order Pseudomonadales; family Pseudomonadaceae; genus Pseudomonas; species Pseudomonas sp. LBUM1664. The sequence continues at coordinate 3,266,286 of NZ_CP166791.1, forward strand.
AGGTAGTTGACCGCTTTCCAGAACTCTTCTGGCGTCACGGACAGGTCTTCGATGATGTTTACCGAATCGCGCAGGATGCGGTAAACCAGCGCTTTGGCCCGTGGATCACCGGCCTCGTTACGCAGGCCGCTGGCCTCTTCAAGAAACTTCTGGACACTGGCCGTTTGGGAAATCTTGACGTTCATGGTGGTTCCTCATCTTGTAATTATTAGCGTAGCGAACTGAGCAGGCTGGGTTCAGCGGTCATCCTCGCGAATGGAAGAAGGATGTCGGCATAGCGCGTTGACCTCGATGGCCATGTAGGGGTACAGCGGCAATTGCATCAGCAGGTCGTGCAGTTCCTGAACGCTGTCGACATCAAACACGCTGTAATTGGCGTAGAGCCCGGCGATGCGCCACAGATGACGCCATTTGCCTTGCTGTTGCAGGCGCTGGGCCAGGGACTTCTCATCGGCCTTGAGCTCTGTGGCGCGTTCCGGGTGCATGTCGACCGGTAAATTCACGGTCATTTTTACGTGAAACAGCATGATGCCCTCCTCAGGCTTGATGAACGGCAGTGGATGCCTTGTCCCGACGGAAGAACGCCAGGCGCTCTTCATCCAGGACCCGGCCCAACCCCGGGGTTTGCGGGACGTGCAGTTGAAAATCGCGGTAGACCAATGGCTCGCTGAGGATGTCCTCAGTGAGCAGCAGCGGGCCGAACAGTTCGGTATCCCAGCTCAAGGTGTTGAGCGTGACAAACGCATGCGCCGAGGCCAGCGTGCCGATACCGCCTTCGAGCATGGTGCCACCGTACAAGCCGATACCCGCGGCCTCGGCAATGGCAGCCGTTCGCAACACCGCGCGTGGGCCGCCGTTCTTGGCTATTTTCAGCGCGAATACCGAAGCCGCGCCCTCTCGCGCCAGGTTGAAGGCGTCTTCCACGCATTCGATGGACTCATCGGCCATGATCGGCGCCAGGCTCATGGCATTCAGGCGCACCATGCCGGCGCGGTTATGGCGCGAGATCGGTTGTTCGATCAGGTCGATGCCATGGGTGCCGAGAATCCGGCAGGCCCGCAGAGCCACCGCTTCGTCCCAGGCCTGATTGACATCGACCCGCACACTGGCACGCTCGCCGAGCGCTTTTTTGATCGCAATGACGTGGGCCAGGTCGCGGTTGACCTCGCCGGCGCCAATTTTCAGCTTGAAGATCCGATGGCGGCGCAAGTCGAGCATTTTTTCCGCTTCGGCGATGTCTTTGGCAGTGTCGCCACTGGCCAGGGTCCAGGCCACCGGCAACGCGTCGCGAACCCGGCCGCCCAGCAGCTCGCTGACGGGCAGGCCAAGGCGCTTGCCCTGAGCGTCGAGCAAAGCGCTTTCGATACCCGATTTGGCGAACGTGTTGCCACGAATGCTGCGCTCCAGGCGCAACATCGCAGCGTTCACATTGGCACTGTCCTGGCCAACCAACAGTGGCGCGAAGTGTTTGTCGATGTTGGTCTTGATGCTGTCCGGGCTTTCGTTGCCATAGGCAAGACCGCCGATGGTGGTCGACTCACCGATGCCTTCAATGCCGTCGGCGTTGCGCACCCGAATGATCACCAGCGTCTGGTTCTGCATGGTGTGCATCGCCAATCTATGCGGGCGAATGGTCGGCAGATCGACGATGATCGTCTCGATCGATTCAATGGCAGTTGCACGCATGTCGATACCCGTCAGGTTCTTGAAATTCTGAAACGGATTCTCGTACGGCTTTTTCCAGGCGGCCAATATAGAATTGGTCTCGCTCGATACCTTAAAGGTATTCAACAGACCCGCGTCCGGAGGTCCCATGGAACTGCGCCACCTGCGGTATTTTCAGGTGTTGGCTCAAACCCTCAACTTCACCCGCGCCGCCGAACGGCTGCACATCGCCCAGCCACCCCTGAGCCGGCAGATCCAGCAATTGGAAGACGAACTTGGCGTGCTCCTGCTGGAACGGGGCCGACCGTTGAAGTTGACCGACGCCGGACGGTTTTTCCATGAACACTCCACCACCCTGCTCGAGCAACTGGGCAAGGTTTGCGACAACACGCGCCGGATTGGCCTGGGCGAAAAAACCTGGCTGGGCATTGGCTTTGCGCCCTCGACGCTCTATGGCGTGTTGCCAGAACTGATTCGCCGGTTGCGCCGCGCAGAGCCTCTGGCGCTGGAGTTGGGGCTCTCGGAAATGACCACTTTGCAACAGGTGCAAGCGCTCAAGGCCGGGCGCATTGATGTCGGCTTCGGCCGCATCCGCATTGACGACCCGGCCATCATCCAGACCGTGCTCACCGAGGATCGACTGGTCGCCGCCCTGCCCGCCGGCCACCCTCTCCTCGCCAGCCCCATCAGTCTTGATGACCTGGCCGAAGAACCCTTTGTGCTCTACCCCGGCAACCCGCGCCCCAGTTATGCCGATCATGTGATCGCGCTATTCGAAGCCCGTGGCATGCACATTAAAGTCGCGCAATGGACCAATGAACTGCAAACAGCGATTGGCCTGGTGGGCGCGGGCATCGGGGTCACACTGGTGCCGGCCTCGGTGCAATTGCTGCACCGCGACGACATCGGTTTTACCCCGCTGCTGGAAGACAATGCCACCTCGCCGATTATCCTCAGCAGGCGTGCAGGCGATGTATCGCCGGGGTTGAATCATTGCTTGCGGATGATTGAGATGTTGCTCAAAAAGGAACCGGGCAACCGGAACGATGCTGCGCAAAACCACCCGTTCCACCCGTAGACATTGGCCGCCGCGATTATTTGAAAGTTTGTCCTATCCTTCTATCCAACCGACAACGCCGGAGATAGAAATGTCGACCTCCGAATCCCCCCTGCTCCAAAGCTGGCACCACAACGCCCAATCCTGGATAGAAGCCATCCGCACCGGCTCCATCGAAAGCCGCCTACAGGTCACCGACCAGGCAATCCTGCTGGCGGTGCTAAGCCGCCAGCCCGAGCGCGTACTCGACCTGGGCTGCGGCGAAGGCTGGCTGTTGCGTGTGCTGGCTGAACGGGGCATCACGGCGGTCGGCGTGGATGGCGATGCCACGCTGGTCGAGGCAGCGCGGGCAGCAGGCTCTTCGCCGGTGCATTTGGCGAGTTATGAAGAGTTGGTGGCTGCGAAAGTGGATATCGGCAGCGACTACGACCTGATCTGCGCCAACTTCGCCCTGTTGCACCAGGACATCATCCCGTTGCTCACCGCCATGAACGCCCTACTCACCCCGAGCGGCACGCTGATAGTTCAGACGTTGCATCCATGGACCGCGTCGGCGGGCGACTATCAAGATGGTTGGCGGGAAGAAACCTTCACCGGGTTCCAGGGGCAGTGGCAACCCATGCCGTGGTACTTCCGCACCTTGTCCAGCTGGTTCAACGCCCTGGACATGGCCGGTTTTCAATGGGTCGGACTGCAGGAGCCGCAGCACCCACAAAGTCCTGTGCCGCAGTCGTTGCTGTTGGTGGCCGAGAAGCGGGAAGCGCCCCACGCCTGACGATGCCAGGACACTCGAACCGACTATTACCGAGTTCGCAACGGTGTTTTATCCCTCTTAACGTTGGGCAATTTGTCGCAGGTCGGCTTTTTTTTGGTATCGTTACAAAATTAACCATCCAGTTAACTGCTGTCCTGAATCCCGCCCTGCCGGGCGATCTTGCCAGCGTCAACTTTAAAAGCCGTCAGCGAACACTGTCACGGGAACAGCCACCAAGGCTGCAGCCTCGCGACTCTAAACCGTCCCCATCAACGTTCATGCATCAGTAGGATCATGCAACATGACTAAATCTCAACCTTCGGCAGCCGTCAGCCGCTGGCCCATCTGGATCGCTGCGCTTGGCGCACTGGTATTTGGACTACTTTTCGCAGGATTAGGCGGATACCTTGTCGTGCTTGGCGGCAGCTGGTACTTCCTGCTCGCCGGTCTCGGCATGATCGTCGCTGGCGTACTGCTCTTCAAACTGCGCCTGCTGGGTGCCTGGCTGTTCGCGGCAGTCATGGTGTTGTCGGTGATCTGGGCCCTGAACGATGCCGGGCTCAACTTCTGGCCGCAGATTTCGCGCCTGTTTGCCCTGGCGGTACTGAGCCTGGTGGTGGCGTTGGTCTACCCCATCTTGCGCAAGGCCAATGGCCTTGCCAGTGGTCTCGGCGGCTACGCACTGGGCGGCGTGCTCGCACTTGCTATCGCTACCGGCGTTTGGGGCATGTTCATCCCTCACGCCTCGGTTTCACCGACCGGCGACGGCCCGGGCCTGACCAAGGTCGACCCTGCCAAGGCTCAAAAAAACTGGGCGCATTATGGTAACGACGAAGGCGGCAGCCGCTTCGCCGCGCTGGACCAGATCAATCGCAGCAACGTGGCCAGCCTGGTACCGGCATGGACCTACCAGACCGGTGACGTGGCCATCAGCGACGGTAATGGCGCCGAGGATCAGACGACGCCCTTGCAGGTGGGCGACAAAGTGTTCATCTGCACCCCGCACAACAACGTCATCGCACTGGATGCTGACACCGGCAAACAGCTGTGGAGGAACGATATCAACGCCCGGAGTAAAGTCTGGCAGCGTTGCCGCGGCCTGGCGTACTTCGACGCGACAGTCGCACTCGCTCAGCCTGTCGACGGCAGCACACCTGCCGTGGCTGTCTCGGTACCGGCGGGTGCCAATTGTCAGCGTCGCCTGCTGACCAACACCATCGATGCGCGTCTGATTGCGGTGGATGCCGATACCGGCGAGTTCTGCCAAGGCTTCGGCACCCACGGCCAGGTTGATCTGAAAGCCGGGCTGGGGGATGTTCCGGATTCCTACTACCAACTGTCATCCGCACCGCTGATGGCCGGCTCCACCGTAGTGGTGGGTGGTCGCGTGGCCGATAACGTTCAGGCTGACATGCCCGGTGGCGTGATCCGTGGGTTTGACGTGATCACCGGCGCAATGCGCTGGGCTTTCGACCCGGGCAACCCGCAAGACAGGCAGGCTCCTGCAGCCGATAGCACTTACGTGCGCAGTACGCCTAACAGCTGGGCGCCCATGTCTTATGACCCGGCGATGAACACGGTCTTCTTGCCGATGGGCAGCTCGTCCACCGACCTCTACGGTGTTGAACGTACCGCGCTGGATCATAAATACGGTGCTTCCGTGCTGGCCCTCAACGCCACCACCGGCGAAGAAAAGTGGGTCTACCAGACCGTCCACAATGACCTGTGGGACTTCGACCTGCCGATGCAGCCTAGCCTGATCGACTTCACCAAGGCCGACGGCAGCAAGGTGCCCGCAGTTGTGATCGGCACCAAAGCCGGTCAGATCTTCGTACTCGACCGCGCCACCGGCAAACCATTGACCAAAGTTGAAGATGTATCGGTCAGGTCGGCCAACATCCCGAACGAACCTTACTCGCTCACCCAGCCGCTGTCGGTGGGTATGCCGCAGATCGGCACCCAGCACCTGACCGAATCGGACATGTGGGGCGCGACCCCGTTTGACCAGATGTTGTGCCGCATTTCGTTCAAGCAAATGCGCTATGAAGGCTTGTACACCGCACCGGGCACCGATAAGTCGCTGAGTTTCCCTGGCTCCCTCGGCGGCATGAACTGGGGCGGCCTCTCGACTGACCCGGTGCACGGTTTCATCTTCGTCAACGATATGCGTCTGGGCCTATGGATCCAGATGGTGCCTCAGCAGAAAGACGTTAAGGCTGCCTCCGGTGGCGAAGCGCTGAACACCGGCATGGGTGCGGTTCCGCTCAAAGGCACCCCGTATGCCGTGAACAAGAACCGCTTCCTGTCGATTGCCGGCATTCCTTGCCAGGCGCCGCCGTTCGGCACGCTGACGGCCATTGATATGAAAACCCAGAAAGTCGCCTGGCAAGTGCCGGTCGGGACCGTCCAGGACACCGGTCCACTGGGTATCAAGATGCACCTGCCACTGCCAATCGGCATGCCGACCCTGGGTGGCACACTTTCGACCCAAGGTGGCCTGATCTTCATCGCCGGCACTCAGGATTACTACCTGCGCGCCTTCAACTCCGCCAACGGTGAAGAAGCCTGGAAGGCCCGTCTGCCAGTGGGTAGCCAGGGCGGTCCGATGACGTTTGTCTCGCCGAAAACCGGCAAGCAATACGTGGTCATCACGGCAAGCGGTGCACGTCAGTCCCCGGATCGGGGCGATTATGTAATTGCTTACGCCCTGCCTGACAGCAAGTAACCGGTAGCCCCAACCCGCTGGCGCCCTTTGAGGGTGTCAGCGGGTTTTTTATGAGCGCCACCAAGGCGCCCCAATCGTTCGATGAAACGGCTCAAGGCAGGGGCTTCAGGTCGTTGCTGACGCAGCAGGTAAGTGGACAACTGCGCTTCACCGCCCACAAGCGAACGGCTGAACACATGGGTTTCGCGACTGGAAAGTATTTGAGAGTCACCGATGAGTGCCAAGGCGTATCCGGCCGACACCAATGACATCATCAGAGCAAAGGAACCGACGCGCTGGGTTATTACCGGCACTTCAGTCGAGGTTGTGAGGAGAAGACGTTCGATCTGTTTGTTATAGCCCGCGCACGTCTCGGCGTGACCGAGTAAAAGCGGGAACTGCAATACATCTTCCATTCGCACCTTTTCGTATGCCAGCAAAGGGTGGTCGACTGGCATGGCAACTCGCAGCGACTCAATCCAAGCCAGCTCGGACCGCACGCCATGGACGTGTTCGCCGGATTGGCAGAACCCGCAGTCATAAAGGTCGTCGAGCAGGCCTTTGTTCTGCTGAGCAAGCGAGATTTCATCGAAATACAGAACAAGGCCCGGCTCTTCTTGGCGGGTCAGCGCGATCAGCGCCGACAGCCTGGGCGTGTAAACCACTCCATCGGACAAGGCTATGCGCAACCGCCCATCGCAGCCTGCCGCCGCAGCGCGTGCTCCTTCGCGTGCCTCCTCCAAGAGTGAAAACACCCGTGGTACCTGCTCCAGTAGTGAAACCCCCGCCGGGGTCAGCCGGGTACTGCGCGTGGTGCGAACGAACAGCTTCGCACCTACATCTTCTTCCAGCTCCTTGATCGTGCGCGAGAGCGCAGATTGGTCGATATGCAGCTTTTCGGCGGCGCGTGCGAAATGCAGTTCCCCGGCAACCGCCAAAAAGCAGCGCAGATGTCGTAACTCCATGATGAAGTCCTTTTATCAATTTGCGTGGCTGCCTGACCAAACTACCCGGGACTGTGTACTCTGAACAATTGTCTAAAATGACAAAAAAAGATCCATTTAGGACATCGCCATGCAATTCGCCATTGCTGTACCAAAAGGCGCTCTCGCTGCAAGCGTGGGCGCTACACTGGACATCCTGAACGTGGCAAAACGCTGCGCTGCCGCCATGGGCAAGCCACCTCTCACGTGGGAGGTATTTTCAACGCAGCGACAGGTAGCACTGTCCTCGGGGATGAGCCTGTCGGCCCGGCCATTGGATGAAATGACCTGTGCCACCGATGCTGTCCTGGTAATGCCGGGCATTGGACTGGATCATCCCGCTCTGGACACCGACGCGGACATCCTCGACCGCTTCCGGGACACGAACATCTGGCAGCGCCTGATGTTGGCCGACGCTCATGCTTTCGCCCGGCTGGCTGCCCGGCACCACGCCGCAGGCGGGACAGTTGCAGCCTCTTGCTCGGGGGTACTGTTGATGGCCCAGGCAGGCATTCTCGACCATCGCACCGCAACAACCCACTGGCGCCTGGGCGGGTTCTTCCAAAAGTATTTTCCCAAAGTGAACGTGGACACTCGCCAGATGCTGGTCGACGACCAGGGGACAATCAGTGCCGGGGCGGCCATGGCACAGATGGACCTGATGCTGTACCTGATCCGCAAGCAGGTTGGCCGAGACATTGCCGATATGGCCATGAAATATTTTCTGATCGACCACCGGCCTACTCAGGCCCGTTATCAGGTATGGGACCATCTGCGTTCAGATAGAGACGACGTGACCACACGGTTCGAAAACCTCATTGAAACCAGCCTGCCCGACATTCCCACTGTTGCCGAGGCGGCCCGTCTGCAGAACCTGACTCACCGCACCCTGGCCCGACGGATTATCAAGGCGACCGGCATGTCCCCACAGATGCTGATTCATACGGTGCGCATGCGTCATGCTCAGCGATTGCTGGCCATAGGCGACCTTTCCCTGAGCGAGATCGCTTACCGTGTGGGCTACGCAAACGTATCGTCGTTACGTAAGTTGACGCTCAAAATGGAGCAAACCACTCCCGCCTCAATGAAAAGGACAGGCCTGGCTGCCGAGGCTCACGTAGTCGAGCTGCCCGTCATCTAAACCGCTCCCTACCTGCGTGGATTGAGGCCAAACGAGCCACGACTATTGCACGAATAGCCATAATCTTACGGTTTGGCATCGGTATAAGAATTACCACCAGCTCTACGTGAATTTAAGCAGTCACCGACTACCCGTAAAACAGTGCGCAGGCTGACTGTGCTTACGCTCCCATACCAGGCGCAATCAATCCGGCGAATCACCGCTAACCAGGCGCAAGCAGAGGGTTCTGCCATGAAAACATACCGGCCGTCTCAGGTGCTTGAGACCCCCTTGCAGGCTGTCCATGAGCGCCATCCCTACTTGGCAGCGCTGACATTGTCGCTTGCCGCGGCGGTGGCATTGGGTATCACCCGCTTTTCATATGGGTTGCTCTTACCCTCCATGCGCTCAGATTTGAATTGGAGTTACATGCTCGCGGGCTCACTCAATACGAGCAATGCCATCGGTTATCTTGCCGGCGCATTGCTCGCGCCATTAGCCATGCGCCGGCTCGGTGTCTCACGCTTACTGACCCTGAGTACCGTGCTGGCCGGTTTCTTCATGGTCATATCGGGTAGCACTGTGGACACTGATGTACTCCTTGCGCTGAGGGTGTGCTCAGGCGTAGTCAGTTCGTTCATCTTCATCTCTGGCGGTGTTCTGGCCGCGCGTTTAAGTTCTCTACATCCGCAACGGTCAGGCCTGTTGCTTGGAATCTACTACGGCGGTACTGGGCTGGGTATCGTGCTGTCAGCCCTGTTGATTCCGCTGCTGTTGACTGCAGCACAGCAAAATGGCCATGGGCATGCATGGCAGTGGACCTGGTATGGGCTTGGCTTGTTGTGCTTTGTCGCCGCTGGCTTGATGTCACCGCTAGGCAGGGCAATCAGCAGCAGTAGCAACGGTCGTCAGGTGCAACGACACGACTACGCGTTGGGACGGTTCAGTTGGGCGCTGCTGGGGTACTTCCTATTCGGCGTGGGCTGTATCGGTTACATGACTTTCGTCGTGGCTTTGTTAAAAGAACAGCATATGCAAGCTTGGCTTATCACGCTGTTCTATACCGTATTGGGACTGGCGGTGATGGTCTCCTCGCGCTTGTGGGCGGGCTTGCTGGAACGCTACAAAGGCGGGCAACCGATGGCCATCCTGAACGCGATTCTCGCAGGGGCGACCCTTCTACCAGTCCTGGCTAATTCGGTGAGCCTGGCGTTCCTCTCGGGCCTGGTCTTTGGTGGGGTGTTCATGTCAGTGGTGACGTCCACCACTACGCTTGTGCGCCACAATCTTGAGCAACAGTACTGGTCGGCGGCGATCAGCGCCTTCACCGTGGTTTTTGCCTTAGGGCAAATCAGCGGTCCGCTTCTCGTCGGTCATCTGGCCGATGGGCCCGGTGGTCTGGAGCGTGGGCTGACCGTATCAGCAGCTGCGTTGCTGCTGGGTGCCTTGCTTGCGTGCCGTCAAAAACCTTTGCAGTGACCAACCCAATGCCGATTAACGCGTCTGACACAGAGGTGGTTCTTATGACAAAGCATACCGGGGGATGTTTATGCGGTGCAATTCGCTACAGCTTCACTGGCGAACCAAGAGCCGTTTCCGTTTGCCATTGCATGCATTGCAAAAAGCTTGGCGGCGGCTTTAGCCTCAATCTGGTTGTTCGCGAGCAAGACTACATCCAGCAGGGCAACACCGTGTTCTATGAAAACAGGGGCGACAGTGGTAATCCAGTACAACGGTATTTTTGTGGCACCTGCGGGACTCACATCCTGGCAAAAATTGCCTCAGCGCCTGGAAAAATCGTACTCAAAGGCGGCACGCTTGATCATCCAGAACACTTCCCGCCAAAGACTGAAATCTATACCAGCCGGGCCTTTGAATGGCTGGCACCGCTGCGAGATACACAACGCTTTGCAGAAGGCATCTAGCTCTCGCTGACATCGCCTTGGTGCCGCAGGTCGTTTCGGCGCTGGCGCAAGGAATTATGTTCGACAACTTGCCACTTTCGCTGTCGGTTGTCAGGCTCCAACTCTCGGATTTCTCGTTCAGCTTCGTATAGAGCCCCAATGTAGTGCAGCAATTTTCGGCAATCTGGCGCTTGGACACGTGCAGGTTGAAGAGCTGAGAAATGTCGCTGCAGTTCTCCTATACAGCGCTTTTGGCGAGCTAATGGTCACGATGATCGTGTCGATGGCATTACTTTGCGCTGGCGCAGTGCTGCACTACCTGAGCTCTTCTACCCCCCAAAGACTACGTCTCGCCAAGCACTCGTTGGCAGCGATCACAATTGACTTTGTGGCGTAGCTTTACCTGCTTATTCGATTGTCACCTGAGGCCGCGATTTGCCAGAAATTGCGCGTAGACTCTGCGTCCCTACGCGCAGTTTCTGGCCATCGTGGCCAACGCCTACTGCAACCTGCGCGGCCACTTCTGGCCGATAACCGCCTCATCGCTGCCATTCTGGCTGTTAGCACTCCATTGAGCAGCGCTTGGTTTTCTATACTGAAATCAGGATCTTGGTCGGGCCTTGGCGCGCGACTTGGATCATCTCAAAATTTTGCCAGACGTTTTCATACAACAATCAGGCGCTTAAAGAGATACTCCAAAACTGATTGGCTGGCGCACCGGTGGCGGACCGTAGCCCGATACCGACCCCGTGTGGTTGCCTGCTTGTAAGTCAGGCAGATCCGAGGTGTATCAGTACCGCCCCTCCAGTCGACCGCGAGCACAGCAGGGTAAACCTACGCCCTCAAAGACAACTCTCAAGGCCCCTCCCCTTGAACAGAAGGCGATGTCAACTAGTTAAAAAATATTTTAAGCGCGGATCATTACAGATACGGTACAAACACATTACCAAAAAGTACAACCAGCTTGCCGCCCCAAAAAGGAGGCAAGCACTGTGTCAATCCATATATCATTCTGAAATAGTCTTAGAGTCAGTTCAGCGCAAAAAAAATGCTGACTGCGCACTATTTAGACGCAAATTTTCCGAGATCCGCTCCCTTATGGCGCCCGCTACCGGACACTACCGTCTAATACTTGCGCAACCAGCGCCTAGTGCAGCGCTGAAGAAATCACGGCGCTGACCCTAGTCAATCTCAACGCACGCGCCACCAACTACTCACCTGCCACAAAAACAAGAAAACCAGCTAAGCCATTGACCCTACGTGAAATTAGTCGCTACGAATGATCTAGTCGCAACCTCCAACAGAGAAACGTGAATGTTATAAAACGTCAGATAACTTCAGAATTTTGTGTATTAACATTATGGCGCCACCAGATATGAGTCACTAACATGATGAATACGAGTAGCAAGTTTAAGAATGACCAAAATATCATTCTTACCAATGCGCAGCCTTGGTCCTCAACCGTGCTGTTAGAGTCGTTTTTCGTAACGAGCTCTACACACATCCCTACATTGGAGAGCGCCAGTGCCTTGGAAAGCGATGTTGCAGGCGAGGCACCTGGTGCAGTATTGATAGAGGTCGAAGCCCCTTCCAAGCTTAATGACAGCCTAGAACTGATTAGAGCTTTACGCAAAAATAATTCCGAATTGGTCATCGTCGCCAACATCAGTTTCAGCTCTCCGCAGGCCAAGACTGAGTGCTACCGCAATGGCGCCGATCATTGCATTTGTGCACCTAACGACCCACCAAAAAAAGAACAACTGATATCGGCCCTGCTTAACAGCCCTGAGTGGAATCCTTCCATGAAGTTGGTGCTTGATCGAACATGCCTGCATTTGTGCGATGAAAAACAAAAAATTGATTTGGCTTATCAGGAAGTCAAAGTGCTGGAGGCACTTATCGATTCACAAGGCAACATCTTGCACCATGATCGGATCGCCGAGGCCATGGGGCTTAATATAAAACTCTACGACTCGAGGGTGCTGGAAAAATCCATCAGTCGACTTCGAAATAAAATAAAAATAAATTTCGGCCTTAATATTATTCACAGTGTTCGAGGTTATGGTTACCGACTGCTGCGCAGGGTCATCACGGCGAAATAGAGACTTACATTTTCAAAGGAGCTGAATCGTGGAACAAAGTAAACAGCACTCTGTGCTCGGTAGTTTTACTTTAAGCTTTTTCAGACAGGCCATACTGAATCGAAACAGTGAGCTATTTGGCAGTGAGTTCTATGCCAAGGCCGTAAAGCATAATACCCACCTGAAGGCGTATCCACCACAGCGCCTCCCTCCCCCCTTGGCACTTCACCGCGAGGTGCTGACGCGCATCCAGTTGAATAACATTCAACACTCTGCGATCGCCACAACAGCACGACCGAACACCCCCCTCAGGCAGTTTGTAACGATGAGTCATTCTTCGCTACTGGACAATGCCTTGATCAAGGAAATCAATAGCCTTCAAACGACGCTTCAAGCCAATGGGCAGCTCCTTGTGCCGAGTATTTATGTCGGTTCATTTGGTCGGGCCAACCTAAAGGAAAGCAGAATAATTATCAATCACCTCCATTTATTGAAGGATCAGGGGGTCGAAATTGCCTGCGACGGTTATGACCTGAGCGATGACAGTACTCAGGCATTGATTAGCCTGGATTTTTTTGATTATGTGAAAGTTGACCTTACCCAATCAAATTTTGACATCATGGTCGATCACAGCCAGGACTTTTTCAACCGATCCTATGACTGTCTGAGCAACATAATCCACAACAGCAAAACCAAGCTAATTGCGGACCGCGTGGAGCATAGAGCCCTTCACACACTGGCCCGAAGTATGCCCTTTGACTTTTTCCAAGGTAGACACTACTCGCCCACCGAAGTTATTTAGGTCAACACATTCACCCAGTGTAGAACGGAGTCTCAAATCATGAATACGCCCAGCAATAACTTTTTGATTTTCACCCGAGATCAACTTGCACAACAGGCGATCGAGTCGCTTCTTGCACACCGACTGTGCTCTCAATTTGAAATAGAATCCGGCAAACTCAGCAGCGCACGAATTAAACATAAACGCTTCAGTCATATACTGCTCGATCAGGCTGACATATCTTTAAATGATGTCAGCTTTGTTCGTAAAAACCAGAAAGATGCAAAAATCATCTTGATAACCCTTAATTCAGAGCTTTCTGAACTCAATCACTTTTCTCATTTCGGAATAGACGACTTCCTGAAAAAGCCAGTGGCTGACGAAGAATTCATTTCGGCAGTAAGCGGAACTAACGAATTATCGAATATTTCCGACACATGGTGGTTCAACGGTGGCGAGCGAACGCTGATCAAAGACGATGTCACTGTCATGCTTACAGGAACTGAAGCGCTATTACTCACACAGCTGGTCATCAACGATCGACGTGTACTCAGCAAAACGGATCTTATCGTGCGTGTCAATAAAGATCCCGAACACTACAGTGGTCTTGAAATGTGTTTGAGTCGATTACAGACGAAGTTCAAAACTGCGGCAAATGGAGCGCGACTTCTACGCTCGGTGAGAAATCGCGGCTACTGCCTGGCACAAAGAATTAGGGTGACCCACTGACATAATAATATGCGTCCTGGGACCTTGCATATTTTACTGCCTACTTTTTCTTTCCCTCTCGCGCGTACGTTCATGCGCCCTATCAAGGTGCGGCGCTGCCCCCAAGCTCGTCCGATAATTGTTATCGGGCAAGCACACAGGCAGCCGCCACAATTTTATAGAAACGCTCTTCAAAAGACCTATTAGAAATACCTGAACTTTTGTAACAACCTGAACAATTCCGCGACCGTTATAAAACGTCTGACACCCTCAAAGATGAAGGTATTAGTATAAAGTCCATCACCGAGAAACCCAAAAAAATAACACCATCTGATCTGTCACATGTTCGCCGCTCCCTCCTGACAATAACAAACTAATGGGGCCGTTGCGGCTATTTTGCGCATGGCTGCCGGTTATTAACCATTGACTCAAATACAACGCGGCGCACGCCCGAGGGATACCGCTATGGAACATCATCGCCTTAATCGCAACAGCATCCCTAAAGGACTTACCTTTTGGGGACAATGGGCAATTGCCATGACCTCAGTCAATGCCCTGCTATTTGTATTGGCTTTGTATCGAATCGGTGACGTAGGCGCCTGCTATCGTGTGCTTGCGGTGCTCACCTTTCTGGGTTCGGTTCCTTCTTATTCGCTGCTGCAGGTCTATCACAAGCGACACAGCTACCTAAACGGCCTGGGACGTTTGCTGCTTGGTTGGATGCTGACGCTGGCAGGGCTGACCAGCATTGGTTTTGTAAGCAAGACCAGCGAGCTGTTTTCCCGAGAGATCGTTCTGATCTGGGCCTTTTCCGGTTTTTGCCTGCAAGCCTTGCTGTACCTGCCGTTACAGAGTTTCTCCAGGTATTACCATCGGCAGTTGTACAGCCAAAACAACACATTGATTATTGGCACCAACTCGCTGGCGATAAAACTGGCGGACAAGCTGGCGATGACTGCATATCCGCCGCTGATCGGCCTGATCAGCTCTACACCGAACCAACTGTCGACCAACGTTAACCACCACAGGGTAGTAGGCCAACTCAAGGAACTGCGCGAACTCATCAGGGTTCACGATATCCGGCGGCTATACATTGCGCTTCCCCTGAGCGAAGCCAAGCAGATTGAGGTGCTGAACCTCGACCTTCTTGATTCGAATGTGGACGTCGTCTGGATCCCCGACCTGGGTAGCATGACCTTACTCAACAACTCCATCAGTGAGGTTGATGGTTTACCTGCCATCCATCTCAATGAAAGCCCGCTGACCAGTTTCCCTACGGCAGCGCTGAGCAAGGCCCTGCTCGATAGGATCCTGGCCATTGTGGCGCTCATCGCTTTCAGCCCGCTGCTCGTGGTGATTGCTATTGCGGTGAAGATGTCTTCTCCGGGCCCCATCATCTTCAAACAGGACCGTCATGGCTGGAATGGCAAGATCATCAAGGTCTGGAAGTTCCGCTCCATGCGCCTTCACGATGATCACCAGGTCCAGCAGGCCAGCCGTCAAGACAGCCGCATTACACCGATAGGTCGCTTTATACGGCGTACGTCGATTGATGAATTACCGCAGCTCTTCAACGTGCTGCAAGGCAACCTGGCATTGGTGGGGCCACGTCCGCATGCCGTCGTTCATAACAACTACTACGCAGGCAAAATCCTCGCGTACATGGCGCGCCACCGAATCAAACCTGGGATAACTGGCCTTGCACAAGTCAGTGGTTGCCGTGGCGAAACCGAGACCCTCGATAAGATGCAAAAGCGCGTGGAGATCGACCTCAACTACATCAATAACTGGTCGTTGTGGCTCGATATAAAAATCCTGATCAAGACGCCGTTCACGCTTTTTTCCAAAAATATCTATTAATAACTGCGCGCCCGCGCCGGGTTGCAGTCTACGCTTGAGCCGGTTCCGGACGGCGCTCCCGCGCGGGCAACAAAGCCAAAGATTGTGGGATTTCGAGCTGCGCCGGCTATTCGTCAAGGGCTTTGCCGGCGACGGTTTACGGCTTGTTGGGAGCTATAAAGATACGCAGGCACCCATTCAATTCACACATGTGGACCATGTATTGATTGAACGGCCGCTGGCAACATCGCGGGCATTGGTCCTGATGGGACAATGCGAACATATTGAATTCGACGAATGCCGATTCGATGGCGTGTGTACGGCCCGGGCAGAAAACTCGTCGGCCGGGCTGGAGTTGATCGCTCCACGCTTCACCAATGTCGTCACTGGCCTGGATGCACCAAAAACTGCACGGCCATCACATGCCAGGAGAAACCTTGACCTTGCTTGGTGAGTACCAACCCGGGAGATTTGCTTCTGGGGCAACCTTGCGCTGGGGCCCCGGGACCTAACAAAGTGCTGGAGCCAGGCAGCACGATCACTTTCAATCGAACGGATGTACCCAGCGCCGCAACCTGGCAATTCATAAGCCCAGTCTGAGGTAGAAACCCGGTAGCCCTTCTGTGCTCAGTACGTGCTGCGCCAGGTGATCAGCAACCCTGTCAGCACACCAAAACTATTTGCCAGCATGTCGTAGGGTGAAGCGGTGCGCAGCGGCAGCAATTCTTGCGCGCCCTCGATGAGCACTCCAGTGAGCAAACATCCCAGGGCGATCCAAAAGAACTTCACCCGAGGAAAAGCCAGACGGCAGCTGCACGTAAAGACCAGAAACCCGAACCAATGATGGAGTTTGTCCTCTTGGGCGAACAGCTCCGGGATCGGCTGCGGGCGCAACCCCGCGAACAACAGAATCAGGGTCACGGTGGCAAAGGCAAGCCACCGGAGCCAAAAGGGCAACTCGACCAAACGCTTGAGCAGTAAAATCATTCAGTGATTTTCTCGAAGTTATTGTAGAAAAAGTCGCCGTCGCGCCCATTAGTCATCGTCTGCAGTGAATAGGCGCGATTCAGGCGCGCACCGCCATCGCGAGTCAGTGGCGACCAGACTAGATTGGCCCGACGCATCGTCGAAGCACTCATCAACTCGTCGAACGGAACAGAAATATAGATCCCTTTATCGAAACTGCCCTCACCATAGTCCGCTTTCGAGGCTGTCGTCAGCGTAACCCAGCCACCAAATATCACGCCATTACTGAACTCGCGCGACAGATCCACGGTGGTGCCCCAGTCACGGGCCAGATAACGCCCGACGCTGACTGTCGCATTCACATTACCTGGCAGCGATGTGTAGGTGGTGACATGGCCTGTCACGGTTTGGTAATCACGCAGCCCAAAGCCCTGGTCGAAGTCACGCTTACGAACGAAGTTCAAATCCGCCCCCACTGACCAGTGTTGCCCCACCGGTCGATAGAGCACCTCGCTACCGACCCCGGCATACATGGACTCCAGATAGCCACCGTAAACCATGCCGTAGAGGTTCTGATCCAATTGCACCGCATGGTTGAGCTGGAACGTCGGCATCGTTACATCCGAGGTCGTCAGGTATTTGCGCAGATCGGTGCGCACCCGAGGCAGCCCACTCTCCGCATCATAGGTGTACTTGTCGTAGTTGTTTAACAGGTTGGCACTGAGCAGCCCGCTTAACCAGACATCTCGGGTAAAACGGTACTGCGCATCGGCGTCGGCGGTGAATTGATAGAGAAAACCATTAGGGCCGCCTATGTTCTGTTTGAACCCCAGGCCGAAGCCATAGCTAAACGGATCAAAAGTTTGGGTATAGAGCGCGGTTTCCTGGTGGGCCGACGCCGAATTGACTTCAGTCGTACGGTGCAGATCTTTCAACGGTTGATCATTGTTCAGCACCGCGCGGAATGTCTCTCGAGGCACGCTGATTTCCTCTATCGACATGTCGTAGCGCTGATCGACCAGGGTGAACCAGTCGATGTCCTGATTAACGCTGTTATCGAGAATCCGGCTGGCCCGCCCTACGGCCTTGGCCGGGTTAAAGTAGCGTGTCTGTTCGCCGTACACCAACAACTCCGGACCGCGTACGGCGATGCGTTCCACCTTGTAGCCGGCATTTTGCTGCAGTCGGCTGGACACATTGGCCCAGTTCACCTGATCCAGCGGCGTCGACGGCACCTGCGTTGGAAGTGGCTCGGCGGGAGGGTCGTAGGTTTTGGGGGGGGATTTTCTGCTGACAAAATTGGTGTGCAAGGTAATACCGAACATAGCGGTGTTGCCCCGCTCCCAGGCTGCACTCAGATCGACGCTGTCGGCCAGTTGGTAGACGATGCCGATATTGACCGGCGAGTCTTGCTTGATCGAGTTGGCTAATGGCTCGTTTTTGTAGTCATTGCCCTCGTATTCGAGTTTCAGGCTCAGCGGTTTCCAAGGCGTTTGATACGAAACCCCGCCAAACAGCGAAGGGTTCCCCCTGAAATAGGCGTTGGTGTTCACCCCCCCTGACCTGGAGACGTCCGTAGTGCTCTGCGGCCGATCATTGAATTTGCTGTCCACTACCGCCAGTGGATTACTGAAATCGCCCCGGTTACCCAAGTAGCCCCAAGCGATACCCAGGCTGAAATCAAGATCGGCATAACGCTTGTTGGCGACAAAGTATTCGCTCGAAAACAATCCAGTACCGCCGATGTCCCGAAACCCCAACGCGATTTGCGGCGCCCAATGACTTTCTTCCCAAAGCCGCGCCTTCACGTCGATGGCCTTGTCTTTGAAACTCTGATCGCCACTCAACTCCTCGCTACCGTACCTGCGGTTGGTGATCGCGGTGTAACGGAACGAGCCTTCCAGCCAATCGAATGGTTGCAAGGAAAGGCTATAGCGCGAATAAGGGCTGGTACGACTGGCCGTGAAACTAAGCTCCCCCTCCGGCGCCATTCGCGCGGTGGGCGTCTGCAACAGACCGACACCTCCAAAATCAGTTTGAGTCCAACGCGGTTCGCCATGAGCCAGTCCACAAGGCAGGAGCAAAGCAACAGCAACATGTAGCTTCAAGGCGCCACCTCATCCGGGAGTTGAGTGGCGAGAAACTCGGCCAATTGTTGATTGAGCTCGGGGGTCGGCGTTTCCAGATCGTCGCTTTTGATCGGTACCAGAATCCTGCTGCCGGGAGCGGGCGTGAAGCCTTCCTCAAGATTCCATGCCGCTACCCCTATGCGCCGTACTTGACCATCGGGCTGGATCAGCCACAGATAATCGCGTTCGGCGTCGCTGAGGATGGTGCAGTGCTGGGCATAGACTCGGGCTTGCTGCCCGGCGGTATAAGGCATACGACAAGGTTGTGCGACTGCGCCCCAGACTTCCACAGTGGACGGCCGAGGTGGATAGATAAGACGGTCGCCATCATCGAGCCGAGCGTTGAGCGCGAACCCTGCTTCCAGGGCAATCGGGTCAAGTACCGCGAACTGGCGACCGGTGACAGGCAACTGCTCGACCTGTTCATGCAGGCGTGCGCCCAAGGCTGCTCGCGTTTCACGCCCATCCTGCAAGGCTACCTGCTGAAGCAGTTTCAAATCGAACAACACGGCGGCCTTCAGCCGAATTTGCTGATCTTCCAATGGGCGGTGCAGCCACACAGCGCCAAGCCAGTAACTTTCGGCATTAGGTTGAGTAGCGCTGATCACGTCCATCAGATGTGCGCCGGGTTTGATGACCACGTCGCCAGGGCTTTGGACATCACCACTGACCGTAACGGCCGCCTGGCTTGAGACTGGGCCGATCAAGAGCAGAGCAAACAATAAAATATCTGGACGCTTCACCGAGCGGCTCCCCGATCGGGGCGCAACTGCGCAATTTTCATGGAGATCTGCGGCGTCAGATGCTGCTCGCTTTGCATGATGAAACCATCCTGCGGGTCGACCCAGTAGCGGTTGGTGGCGTTGAAATCCAGGGTCGGGGCATCCACTTGCTCGTCAACCCGCAGCAAGGCGTATTCCTTGTCCAAAATTCTGATGCGCTCAATGCCACCCGTGCTGAAGTGACTGTTGACGGCGATGCCGACGTGGCCCTCGTAGATATCGATCCAGCGAGTGCTGGTGTAACCGTCGGGCAAATGCTGAAGACCGCGTTTGAACGGTGATTCGCCATCGAAGCGAGTACCGTCCAGGGAAACACCCATTCCTACACTGCGCACCACAAGCCCATCACGCATCATCAATACTTGCTTACCGGACGCGACCCAGAACTCCAGGTCGCCACGCCGACGAGTCATGGCCATCACCCCCTCACCGCTCGTGGTGGTGACCAAAATCTGCGGGTATGGGACGGCATCAACCTGAGCGCGGGTCAATCCAATCGAGTTGGGCCCGCTGACAGACGCTTTAAGCGTTTCCCAGGAACCCGTCATCAAAGGATTGCACCCACACAGCAGTAGTGCCGTCGTCAGATAGGCGCAGCTATGCAAAGTTTTCACGGATTGTTTAAGCCTTATCTACTGTTGGCTTCACTGAGGTCGTTAACTGAGCTGGCCCCGGTCCCGAGGACACTGGCCGTAGGCAGAAGCTGGCTGATCAAACGATTCCAGCGCGTCACGCCGGCCGGACCGACATAGACGATGTCTTGCGGCTGCAGGTCAAAACGATTGGCCAAGACCATGGCAGAAGGCGACTCGGCATTGAGCTGGAATACCTTGGCCGGCTCGCTTTCAGGATTATTCGCGCCTCGAATCACGTATACCGCGTTGCCGTTCGACGTGGTCTGATTCAACCCGCCTACAGTACCCAGCGCATCTGAAAGGTTCATCGATTTGGTCTTGAAGCTAAGCGCACGGGGCTGATTGACCTCTCCCAAAACATAGATCCGCTTCAAATCGTTGTAGGGCAGATACAACTGGTCACCGCCTTTTAAATAGACCTTTTGCAACTGCGAGTCCTGGCGATTGAGCATGTCCAGATCAAGCTTGTACGCTTGACCATCACGGGTCAGCGTCAATCCAGACAGGTCCGCATTCAGGGGGTCCACCCCTGCCAGGCCGATGGCTTCCACCAGGCCGAGCGGACTGGTAGTAATCGACTGGTTACCGGCCTTTGCGACGGCACCGGATATCACCACGGTCTGGCTGGCGAAACGCAATACGCTGACGTCCACCTGAGGGCTTTCAATAAACTGCGACAACCGCTCGGCGATAAAGGCACGTAATTCTTCAATGGTTTTACCGGCGGCGTGGACATTACCGATATAGGGGTAAAATAGAGTGCCGTCCGGTCGAACCAGGCGACCGTTGGCATCAAGTTGTTGTTGCGGCCCCGAAGGCGCTGTCAACTCGGGGTGATCCCAAACTGTGATAAACAATAAGTCATTGGGACCTACGCGATAATCACCCGGGACATAGGATAACAAGGCGGGAGGAACCGACTCGTGAACTTTCGAGGCCGCGTTCATGGCAATCAATTTCGGCGTGATGGGAATCAACTCCACACGACTACTCTCGGAAGACTCGTCACGCCCCATTTGACCGGCGTCCATATTTTGGCCAGGGGAAAACATACAGCCTTGTAAAGTAATACTTGCCAGCATCACAGCAGAAAGTCTAAGGCTCATAATTACACTACGCTAGTCGAGGGCGAATCTAAAACAAGACCACCCAGAACATCCTGAGTGATCTTGAACAACGCACTTTTGAGGGATTAATTGGTTCCGGTAGTTCCGGTAGTTCCCGTGGAGCCAGTAGTGCCTCCATTGGAACTACCATCGGAGTTTGAGGCGGCCGCAGCAGCACCAGCAACGGCTGAACCTGCGGTCGCGGCTTGCCCTACGGTAACGCCCCCAGCCAATGGCGTACTCGAGCTCAAAGGTTCCTCGGCATGCGCCGCGGCGCTCGACAAGGCCAGCAAGCCGGCAATAAACAGTTTCCTCATATCAGACTCCTTCTCGACATTAAGACTTCTTACTAAGGCAGCAGGTATATGGACTGAAAGTCACAGGCCGAACGAGCTAGGCCTTACGCCTGGCTCACTTGGAAGCATGTCATTTATGGAGGTTGCATGCCATAGACTACTTCCACCGCTACACGCTTGGAGAAATAGGTACGCGCATCCTGGTTTACTGAAATATTCGCGTTTTTTATGATGTTCAAGACTTTAACAGGCGTGTTGCACCCAAAGCTCGAAGTGGACAAGACGTCTGCATCGTGAAAATTGTTATTATTTGTCGGGTTTTTCTCAAGCATAACGCTTTTATCGGGCAGTCATTTCAGCACAAAACAGCGCCCCATAATACCGCTTCCAACTGAATAGCCGTCCGAGTAGCGCTCATGAGTGTTTAAACGGTGGTGGTTGCTCTTTCCAGTTGTTGCAATACCTGTTGCAATTCCCACCTCCAGCTTCGAGGCACTATTCCATAATCTTGTTCAAGGGCTTGGCAATCCAGGACGCACCAGGCAGGTCGTTTAGCCAGAGTCGGAAACTCGGCGCTGGTGATAGCCTTCAAGCGTGGGCGTTTCTCAAGCAAACCCAACGCACAGGCCTGAGTGAAAACCTCATGGGCAAAGTCGTACCAGGAGCAGGCGGGAGCCCCACTGTAGTGGTACACACCCCATTTGAGTGTGCCTTGGCGATGAAAAATCGCTGCGAGCGCCCACAGCGTATCGGCAATACTGCCAGCGGAAGTCGGACAGCCGCGTTGATCCGCGACGATTGCCAGTTCATCCCGCTCTCGCCCAAGACGAAGCATGGTCTTGACGAAGTTGTTGCCATGAGCGCCAAAAACCCAACTGGTTCGCAGAATCATATGGCGCGAACAGAGTTGCTGCAGTTGCTGCTCACCGGCCAGCTTGCTCACGCCATACACGCCTGAAGGCGCCTTGACATCCCCGGGTTTGTAAGCCCGATCGCTGTTGCCATCGAATACGTAATCCGTCGATATATGCAGCAACGGGATGCCCTGCACCTCAGCTGCAAGCGCCAGGTGCGTAACACCATCGCGGTTCACCGAATAAGCACGCTCAATCTCGCTTTCGGCCTTGTCTACGGCGGTATAGGCCGCCGCGTTGATCACCAACTGTGGCTTGATCCGGGCCATGACCTCCAAAACCTGAAGCCGATCACTGATGTCCAGATCGTGCGAACCATAGCCAATGACGTTGAACCCGGACGGCACTCTTTGCAGCAATTCCTGGCCGACCTGCCCTTGCGCACCGGTCACTAGAACACGCATGTTGATTCCCCCGCTCCGCAATGCACGAAAGCACGCTTGGTTTTGATGACTTTCATTTGCCGAGTCCGAAGCCAGTACCAACACCTAGACCGCCGTCATGAAGGTAACGGCATTGACCTATGTCATTCACAAATACGCTACCGCCCCAGGATTTTTCGTCATATTCCTCAGGACGTGGTGTATCTCATAGAGATCGAATTAATCGCGTGTTTAAAATCTGTCGAATCCACACGACTAAGACGAATGCTTCGGACACAATCCGCCCCGGCAATAAGAGCAATTCAATCTATATCAACGATTATCGGAGGCATACGCATAGTGGTAATAACCGTAGGTATTGTAGCCATACTTATTGGACGCCTTTTTCTCCACACCGTTGAAAATCGCCCCTTTGACTTCGACGCCCTTCTGAGCGAACCGGCGGACAGTCAACTCGATTTCTTTCGCTGGATTCAGACCATAGCGTGTAACAATCAAATTAGTCCCCGACTGGCGTCCAACGATTGCCGCGTCCGTCACGGCCAGCAGTGGTGGAGTGTCAAGAATCACCAAATCGTAACGTTCACTCATCTGCTTCAATAACGCACTGAAATTGGCATTCATCAGCAACTCGGAAGGATTGGGCGGGATCTGCCCTCGACTGATAAAGTCAAAACACTCGATATCTGTCTTATGGATCGCCGTAGCCAAATCACAGCGAGAGGTCAGGATATCGGAAAGCCCGTTATCCGAAGGAACGCGTAAAATTTTATGCAGATAGCCCCTTCGCATATCAACGTCGACCAACAATACCCGCATCCCGGTTTGGGCTATCACCACAGCGAGGTTTGCCGATACGAACGTTTTGCCCACCAGGGGACTTGGGCCGGAAATCATCAGCCGATTATTGTCGGCCTCGTGCATGGCAAAGTGCAGACTGGTCCGCAGACTGCGCAGTGCCTCGACTGCCAAGTCGGTGGGGTGGTTGATGGCCAACAACGCATAGCCTGTGCCGGCACGTCCCTTTGCGCGAGAAATTTTATCTTCTTCGGTCTTTTGCAGGGAGCTAAGGGGGATTGATGCGTATACCGGCAAACCCAGTTGCTCAATCGCTTCCGGGCTTTCAAGACCACGGTTCAGCGCCTTGCGTACCAAAACCAGGGCTACGGCGAGGAATCCGCCGAGAATCGTCGCGATTAATACAATCAGGACCTTCTTGGGTTTGATCGGCTTCAGGTAGTTGACGTCCGCCGGGTCGATCAGGCGCACGTTCCCCACAGTCCCCGCCCGCATCACGTCCAACTCCTGTGACTTGTTCAATAGCTGGGTATAAATGGCTGTGGCGACTTCTACATCCCGGGTCAGGCTCAGCAGTTCCTGCTGGGTGGATGGGAGACTTTCGACCTTGCCAGCCAGGCCTTTCTGTTTGCTGCTCAATTCGTCGATCTGGGTCAGCAATGCGCGATAAGCAGGGTGTTGGCGAGTGAACTTGCGGTCCATCTCGGCTTGCTGCAACTTCAGTTCAGAGATGCTGGTATCCAGACCGACAATTTGATCAAGAATGGCCTTGGTTTCGAGGGTGATATCCACCGATTTGCTGCGAGTCTGGTATTCATTCAAAGCATCGCCAGCTTTTTCCAGGTCCTTTTTAACCACTGGAAGTTGCTCTTTCAGAAAGGCCAGGCTCTGGGCCGCCTCCGCGGAAGTGCGCTCGACGTTTTGCCGCACATAGATGCCGGCAATCTTATTAAGGATTTTTATCGCTTGGTCCGGATCGGTGCTTTCCAGCGCCAAACCAATCATGCCCGAATCTTTCCCGCGCTCAGCGACATCCAGATCGTCTTGATAGTCAAGAATACTGGTCAAGCGAGAGTTGCGGATGATACTGAAGCGAGTCCCAGGGTTGGCGTGCATTTCCTGAATTTGAAACTCAACGCCGTTTTTTTCGAAGAGTTGACCGGTCTGGCTCGCCGCCAGCAAGTTGTCATCTTCATCCACCAAGGTGAAGTGGCCGTTGTCACCCACCGTCAGTGTTAACTTTTTACCCAGCTCCACCTCGGGAAGGTCAAGCTTGAATATCTTCAGCGACTCCCCGCCCCAGGCAAAACTGTTCAATCCCAACCAGGCATCGGCTATTTCACCAGGATTGCTCTTCTCAAAGCGACGCGCCAGAAACCCGCCAATCACTGGAAAGTGAATGGGTTCAACGACAATATCCAACTGCAGGTCATCGACCGTTTTGCCGATCACCGAGCGAGACTGAATCAACTCGATCTCGGTGGCCGATGGCGACTCCTTGCCCAGCATGCTGCTAATGTCCGAAAAGCCCAATAAGTCATTTTTCTTTGCTTCGACCTGCAACAGCGCATTCGCTTGAAACACCGGCGTTGCCAGCACGGCATAAGCAATGCCTGCCATCATAAAGATGCCCGTGATCACCGCGATCAACCATTTATGATCAATCAGCGTCCCAAACAGACCCAATAGATCTATCTCGGCGTTGTCGTCTTCCTGTACGGTAACTACTGGCGCTTGCTGCATAAGTCAGATTCTTTGCCTGTTTCGATTCAAAATAAGTTGCGATCAGCGTGCTAGACGCTGCGCCCATGCGTTTACGGCTTCTTCGATCAACGCATAAGCGTGCACAAAAGCAGCCTTGCCTTGACGGTAGGGGTCGCTAATGTCGCGGTCGTTTTGCCATTTCCCCAGCATCAGTACCTTCCCTCGCGCTTCAGGCGCTATATCCAGTACGTTGCTGACATGCTGTCGCTCCATCACCAGAATTAGATCGGCGTCTCTGATCGCCGTTGGTGCAAGCTGGATAGCCTGATGCTCATCGGGCGGATGGCCATGCGCCTCAAGTACCGCACGTGCGGTCGGCTCGATAGGTTCGCCGACCAATGCGGCAAGACCGGCTGAGCTCACCTTGATATCAGAGTGAGCAAGTGCTCCGCGCAGGAGATTTTCTGCGGTGGGACTACGACAAACGTTGCCCACACACACAATCAAAACTCTTTTTAGCAAGATAAACCTCCCTGTATTGTCAACATTGGCGGTGGCACAGCACTTGCCAAACATTAAGAGTCTTTAGCCACGAATGAGCTGAACTTGGAAATCCAGCGACAACAAACGTCTCCCTTACAGGTTCATGTAGGTGTTTTATTTAACACGGCACTTGAATCGTCCCGACGTTTTTCTTCGGACAAAAAATAACAACTGACGGTATTCTTTAATAATCAAAACCGAGGGAAGTATTTATTCCGACATTTTCTAACAGTTCCGGTTTTCTGACACTGGCCCATCTAAGATCGTAGAGCGCTCCCTAGTTGTGCGTTGCCAGGATCCAATTGCCCGACTTTTGGTTTTTTGCCAACGCTTGGCGAGCAGTATGGGCGGGCCTTTCGTTGCCCGTACGCGTTGCGACCATTCCATCAATGTAGTCAGGTGCACGTTCGATGCCCCGATTACCAGCATTGCTAGTGAGACTAGGCTGGACCCATTTTCTTACTGCCACTTGCCAAACATCAGTCTACTTTCAAGGACGCTTTCATGATTCGAAAATGTCTGTTCCCCGCCGCGGGCTATGGAACCCGCTTTTTGCCCGCCACCAAGGCCATGCCAAAGGAGATGCTGCCGATCGTCAATAAGCCGCTGATCCAGTATGCCGTCGAGGAAGCGCGCGACGCCGGCCTGCAGCATATGGCTATCGTCACCGGGCGCGGTAAGCGAGCGCTGGAAGATCATTTTGATATCAGCTTCGAGTTGGAACATCAGATTCGCGGCACCGATAAGGAGAGGTTCCTGGCCAGCACTCGAGACCTGATAGACACCTGCAGTTTTTCCTATACCCGTCAGATCGAGATGAAGGGCCTTGGGCATGCCATCCTCAGCGGCCGTCCGCTGATCGGCGATGAGCCCTTTGCAGTCGTGTTGGCTGACGATTTGTGCCTGAATCCAGGCGGTGATGGGGTGCTGGCGCAGATGCTCAAGCTCTACGAACAGTTCCGCTGTTCAATCGTCGCGATCCAGGAAGTACCCCTTGAGCAAACTCAGAAGTACGGCGTGATTGCCGGCGAGCTGATTCGCGATGGTATTTACCGGGTCAGCAACATGGTTGAGAAACCCCGCCCGGAGGACGCCCCTTCCAATCTGGCGATCATCGGGAGGTACATTCTGACACCCGACATATTTGACCTGATCGCCGACACTGAGCCTGGCAAGGGCGGTGAAATCCAGATTACCGATGCGCTCATGAAGCAGGCAAAAGACGGTTGCGTGTTGGCTTTCAAGTTCAAGGGGCGGCGCTTCGATTGCGGGGGGGCCGAAGGCTACATCGAAGCGACTAATTTCTGTTTCGAACACCTGCATCAAAACCTGTGACTTCCGCAGCCGCGCCAGATTGCACGTCCTGGACGCGGCTGCATGTTCCTCTGTTCCCGGTGGGCGAGATTTCTATGGATACGTTGAGCGATTTCAAGGCTGATGACAGCCGTCAGCGGCATGGCCCTGAACTTAAACACAACCTTGCGCACCTGATCATCCTCGCCTACGCGTCGGAACTGATCTTCCCTCGTACGCAAAAACCCGAACTACTGGTGGAGCGCATCGGCGCCTTCCCTTCTTCCGGAGATATCCACCGACAAGTCAAGGATGGCGCCGCGCTGATGGCGAAGATCAAACGGCGCTATGTCGCCGATGCGCTGGAAATCAGGGAGGACAGCGGGCTGAGCTTGGTTTTTGCCGACTGGCGCTTCAGCTTGAACCTCTCGGGCAATGGCCATGCGACGTGCCTGAATGTGGAAAGTCGCGGCGACATAGCGTTGATGCAACTCAAAACCGCCGAGCTCCTGGAGCAGATCGACGCAGAGACAGACCAAGGCAGTTAGTGAGGCTTACCCAACTCGCAATGCTGACCGACTGAATATCAACACCTATGAACGAAGGACTTGCCATGAACGCGTATACGGAGCATCCCGCCAAATCCTGGTATCTGCTTCAGTGCAAGACCCGGCAGGATGAGCGCGCCGAAGAACATCTGCAGCGTCAGGGCTACACCTGTTTTCGCGCCACCTACAATCGCGAATGCCAGTTAAAGGGACAACGACGAATCATCAGCGAGTCGTTGTTCCCCGGTTATCTATTTATTCAACTAAGCCCGCAAGACAGCTGGAGCCCCCTGCGTTCAACTCGCGGCGTTTCGCGAATTGTTGCCTTCGGCGGTTATCCACTGCCAATCAGCGATGTGCTGATCGACGAACTCCAGGAACGGGACCATCAAGCCATCATGACTACGCTGTTTAAACCAGGTGAAAACGTGCGGATCAATGAAGGCCCGTTTGCCGAACTCGAGGCGGTGTTCCTGGCAATGGAGGGTGAGGAACGAGTGGTGCTGCTGATGAATTTCCTGCAACGTGAACAGCGAATCAGTCTGCCTCTGTCTGGGGTCAGTCCAGTGGGCCGCGAACTCGCTTGACCCAATGTGAGAGGTTATCTATTAAACAGTTATGATCCTAGGCGATAACAGAGGGCCGTGGACATGACATTTACCACCTTGATACTGGACGCACCCAACCCGCCGCTGCTGTTCGAGGAAATCGACAGATTCCTCGAGCTCGGCTTGGCCGTTACCCTGAACCTCCACTACTGCACCGATAAGGACCGCATCAAAAAGCACTACGGGGAGCGCATTCAGTACAGCGAGATCAACTGCCATGACAAACCCGCCTTTATCACCGCTGTGACCCAGGCGGGTGGCTACAGCGTGTTCAAAACGCGCTTGAACATCCCACTCGATGGCGAGTTGATCGGCGCCGCCGTGTCACCCACATTGGCAACCCCGTTGCGAGCCATCGCCCAGGCCGGTGTCGGGCTGAATCATATAGACCGCCACGAAGCGACCCGGTGTGGTGTGACGGTATTGAACACGCCGGGCTCCAACGCCACATCCGTCGCCGAATACGTCGTGTCCCAAGCGTTGTTTTTATCCAGAGACCTCAACTACTACAACGCCGAAACCCACAAAGGCCAATGGTCCAAAGGCACCCTGCCCGCCGGCCCGGAGTTCACCGAACTCACCCTCGGCCTGGTGGGCACCGGCCGCATCGCCCTGGAGGTGGCTCGCAAGGCCGGGGCACTGGGCATAAACGTTATTGCCACCGGCTCCGAACGCTTCACGGAACAGGCAGCACGAGACCTGGGGCTTGAACGAAGACAAACACTCGAGCAACTGCTGGGTGAATCCGACATCGTCTCCATCCACACGCCTCTCACGCCGCTCACCCAGGGCCTGTTCGGCAGTGCCGCGTTTAACCAGATGCGCCAAGGCTCGATCCTGATCAATACCGCGCGCGGCGGCATCGTCAACGAGGACCAGTTGGCAGTCTTCATGACCCGGTTTCCTGGCCATATAAAGGCCGTCGCCATCGATACCTTTGCCCAGGAAAAAGACCGCTTCAACTCGCCACTGGTGGGGATCGCCAACGCGCAGCTGACGCCGCATATCGCGGGTAACACCGCGACGGCAATCAGGACGGCCTCGCGGCAAATCGTCGACAAAATCCACGCGTTCAGTACCGAGGTGACAGCACGGTAACGCCACAAAAACACAAAGATTTTTTCATCATGCAGACGTCTATTCATGAACGCCTGGGTGGCGGCCCATGGCTAAGAGGTTATGATCCAAGCCCCACATTCTGGCAACCCTACGGGCTGCAGCTTCGCGGTCCAGGTGATCAGAGCAAGCAAACAATGAGGTCCGTCTCATGAGCAAAGCGTCCTATGTTCCTCCTAAGGTCTGGAAAAATGACGCCCCGTCCGGCGGACAATTCGCCAGCATCAACCGCCCTACTGCTGGGCCGACCCACGAAAAGATATTGCCGGTAGGCAAGCATCCGTTGCAGCTCTATTCGCTAGCCACGCCCAATGGCGTGAAAGTGACCATCATGCTTGAGGAATTGCTGGCGCTTGGGCATACAGGCGCGGAGTACGACGCGTGGCTGATCCGCATCAACGACGGCGACCAGTTCTCCAGCGGCTTTGTCGAGATCAATCCAAACTCTAAGATCCCGGCGTTGCTGGACCGCAGTGTGGAGCCGCCGATCCGAGTCTTCGAGTCCGGTTCGATCCTGCTTTACCTAGCGGAAAAATTCGGCGCCTTCTTGCCCACCGACCCGGCCGGACGCACCGAAACCTTGAACTGGCTGTTCTGGCAGATGGGTGCAGCCCCCTACCTGGGTGGCGGCTTCGGACATTTCTACGCTTACGCACCGCAGAAGCTGGAGTACCCCATCAATCGCTTCACCATGGAGGCCAAGCGGCAACTCGATGTCCTGGATCGCCGACTTGGCGAAAGCCAATACCTGGCCGGCAATAGCTACACCATCGCCGATATCGCGGTCTGGCCCTGGTACGGCCAACTGGTGCGGAACAACGTGTACTCGGCTGCCGAGTTTCTAGCCGCGCACGAATACACCCATGTACAGCGCTGGGCGGAGCAAATCGCCAAACGGCCGACGGTCATCCGTGGGCAGCGAGTCAACCGGACATGGGGTGATGAGGCGAGCCAAGTGCCGGAGCGGCATCAGGCTGAGGATTTGGCCTGAAAGGCCCTAATACTTCTGTCAGATCGCGGCAGCATCAAAGACAAGCGCGGCCAGTCGCCACGCTGTCCAAGCTGCGGTGGGTTTGTTCACGATGACTCAGTTACGAACGAGGATAGACATTACCCATGGTCAACTCAGCCTTGCGGATATGGTGTGCGGTCAGTGTGCTGTGCGTGGCCTCGTTCACGATGGTGACCTCCGAGTTCGCGCCCATTGGTTTGTTGTCGCAGATATCAAACGACCTGAATCAAGCACCGTCTACCGTCGGCCTGACAGTGACGCTGTACGCCTGGATCGGGGCCGCCAACGGATTGCTGTCGAATGGGTTGAACCGGTGGATTCCCCGCAAGCTCCTGCTGATCGTTCTGATCTTGATACTGGCCGTGTCAAATGGCCTGGTGGCGTTATCCCCTGACTTCTCGATGCTGCTTGCTGCTCGTGCCGTTGGCGCGCTAGCCCATGGGGTGTTCTGGGCAATCGTGGCGGCCACCGCCGCCCATATTGTTCCTGTACACCGGATGGGGTTGGCGACTTCGATCGTTTTGGGGGGTATCACCATCGCGACGGTCATGGGGGTTCCCTTGATCAATCTGGTGGGCCAATACGATGGCTGGCGCACGGCATTTGTCTGCCTGGCATTGATGTGTGTTGCCAGTGCCGCCGCGATAGCCCTGGTGTTGCCGTCCATGAATATTCATTCGCCAGCCAAAGGTATCGGGTTTGCCGCGGTACTCAGGCGCAAGGATCTCTTGATAACTTACGTCATCACCGGGCTGACCGCGGCTGCCCATTTTGGGGCCTACACCTTTGTCGAACCATTTATTGGCCATGTCCCGGGGATTACGGCTTACCTGATTGCCGCCCTATTGTTTGCCTTTGGTGCCGCAGGATTCCTGGGCAACTTGCTGAGTGCGCTTTTTCTTGATCGTTACTTGAAGGGATTTATTCTGGTGGCGTTGATTGCGATGGCATCAGCGTTGCTCATCTTGGGCATCTACGGCCCGCTCATGGGGATCGTCCCGGTTGTTGCCTTGCTGATCATCTGGGGCGTGGCCATTTCCGCTTTATTTACCGGTCTGCAAACCTGGGTCTTGAGGATCGCCGGTGAGCACACCGTACCGGCGACCGCGATCCATACAGCAGTGCTGAACAGTGCCATCGGGTTGGGTGTGATTATCGGTGGCGGAGCGCTGAATGTGGCCGGGGCCAAGGGGGCGATGTTATCGGCCAGCGCGGTGATTGCTCCGGCCGTCATCCTGATGATTGCCTTGAGCATACGCAGGCGTGCGAGTTATAAAAAGCTCGACTTGATCTGATAGCGGGGTTCTTGCCAGGCGCATCTATAACCTCGCATACATACACTAATGACTCCGTATCGAATCGGTTATGTCCAACGCCATACAGGACATTCATATAACTGATCTCACAGAAAAGCCCTATAGCCTTAGCCTATCACGCTACACCTTTTCAGCCCGCCCCGGTCAGAATGTTATTTTTTTGCTGGCACTTTTAGAGAAATGTTATATATCGTCATCTTTCTTTAGTGGACAACTAACAAAGCCCGAACTACATAACAAGTACGTACAATTAGTGGTTGTCAGTACACCATTTTCAGAGTTAGCATTCCACGGACGCACCAAATAGCCTGTAACTTACCTTGTGTTAAGCGTTGACTGAGCGCACACAGGCAATCGCTATTTTTTACATCGGACTTGTAACCTCGCAGACGGATGACAGAAATAGGGTCATGATCGAAAAAATTGATCGTCTGTGATTCGGGATGCTACCAATACGCATAGGTGTCGGAAATTAACTGACCTAACCGCCCACAACGACTGGTCAGCTACAACGCGCAAGGATCACGGATCGTTGCAACCGCCCATCATGGCAACACTGTGTTTTCAGGAAATCAACAATAAATCCTGGGGCGGTAGCGTGTCGGCACAATACCCATCAGTCCTAACAAAGAATCGAATCAATGTTTTATGTATT
Source organism: Pseudomonas sp. LBUM1664 (assembly GCF_059695895.1). Classification (NCBI taxonomy): domain Bacteria; kingdom Pseudomonadati; phylum Pseudomonadota; class Gammaproteobacteria; order Pseudomonadales; family Pseudomonadaceae; genus Pseudomonas; species Pseudomonas sp. LBUM1664. The sequence goes on from NZ_CP166791.1 coordinate 3,298,686, forward strand.
GTCGCTGATGGCACTGTTCGCAGGCTTGATTGCAATCAAGTCCCCCAAATACTCGGTGATTGCCTTGGGCATCATGCTGTCCGTCATCCCGACAGGAAACTCATACAGCGGCCTCATTTCAATGAGTGGCGTTTACTTTTTTGATTTATATACTGTAGGTGCGATAGGCGCGTTAATGGTAAGGTCGGTGGTGATCTCTAAGCACCAACTCGCGATACCAGCAACACTGCTGCTGGGTTTTGGTGTTTATCTGATCCTGCTGTCCATCGGGCTACTGTTCAGTGAATCCAAATACCTGCTTAAAGACACCCGGCCCATCATCATGATGCTGTCTTTCGTTACGTTATCCAATGTCGTTCGCCTGGCCAAAGACCGAATAACACTGCGTGATATCTTGAAGCTGCTGACCGTCATGAGCCTGTTCAATATTCTGGATATCACCTGGCTGCGTCTTGGCCTGTATCAATTTCAGGATGTGTATTACGAAGAAAATGCATACCGCTATCTGGACGGCGGGACCTATGCCGCGGTGGGATTTATCATCGTTTACTTTATCAACCCGGCCCTGTTCCGCAGTGAAAAATACTTGGCGAGATTTTGTCTGCTGGCGGCCTTTATTTGTTTATTTATTGCCAATTCAAGATTCATCTTCCTCGCCACGTTTGCCGCCATCATTATTCATCAGTACACCAAACCGGCAAGAGCCATGGGTCTGATAGTCCTGGCGGTAATTTCCTCAATCGCATTTATTCAAGTCAGCGGCATGATCGGTGCTGACCGAATCACCGATGGTTTGTCCTCACAAGGATTGCTGGCGCAGTTGGCAACGCGATTCAGTCCCGCCATAACGCTGATCCAGGACATGCACCCGGTCAACTACTTCGTGGGGCTCGGCGCAGGAACGCCTTTCGATATTCCGTGGTTTGATTATCGAGGGCTGGATGACAAGAACTCCAATATCGACAGCGCCTACCTGACCTACTTCGTCAAATATGGCGTACTGGGTCTGTATCTACTGATTATGTTCACCCGGTCGGTTGTCGGACCTCTACAGAATAAAGTTGCCATTTCAATGGCAACTTTCCTGGGGCTGATGTTTGTTGTCTCGGCAACACCCTACCAGCCTTATGCACTAGGGATTGCCTACGCAGCCATTTTGCTGCGCAGCCTTTCGGTTACCCCCACCAGATCGAGCAGTGTCAGGATCATGGCGCCCGTTGCCGGCACTTTCAGCGCCGGAGCAAAAGCCTGATGAACGCAGAGCAACTGAAAAAATTCATGTTCAACACCGCCTGGAGTTTCATTTCTGCAGTCGCAACAAAAATATCCGTCGTCATTACCGGAATACTCGTCGCCAGAGCCCTGGGTACTCAGTCATTTGGTGAGTACGGACTTATCCAGAGCGCAATTGTGATGTTGGCGAATGTGGCGGCACAAACCACGACCACTGCAACAGCCAAGCATATCGCTCAGTTCAAGGGACAAGACCTGGAGAGAATCGGTAAAGGCATCACCCTCACTTTGATATTTTCATTGGCGTTTATCGGCGTTATTGGTAGCACCGCTTTGGTTGCTCCGACTTTTTTTTCCGAGACCTTGCTTGGGTCTGCAACCCTGGGCCCCGTGTCGATGATCGTGCTGTTGACCATTGCGCTGATCATTCTGTCCGGATGGACTCAAGGTTGCCTGACAGGCTGGGGACAATACCGAGCCATTGCCGCCGTAAATGGTGCCATTGCTGTCCTTTCCATACCGGCCACTTATTATCTGACCGTGCATTACCAACTGATGGGTGCTCTGGCTGGCTTGGCCGGATCACAATTGTTGATTGTTTTGGTGGGTGCGGTGGTCTGCTGGAAAACGTTGATCCGCAACAACATCAGCTTGCGCTTCAAAAACGTCCTGACCGAAAAACATGCCCTGCTCTCCGTGGGGTTGCCGGTGCTGCTGACCGGGTTGATGGTGGCGCCGATCAATTGGCTGGGCAACAAGCTACTGGTACAGACTCAGGATGGGCTTTCGGCGCTGGGCATCTACGCAGCCGCCATGCAATGGAATGCGATTTTCTCCCATGTATCCATTGTCTTGGGCACTGTGCTTATTCCAATGCTCGCATCACGGGTAGGCGGCGAAAGCCGAAAACTGGAAGCACTGAATTTTCTGGCCGGATGGCTGGTGGTCCTGGTCATTATCCAGCCAGTGATTCTTTTCCCAGAGATGCTAACGCGGTTATACGGTGCAGGTTTTCTGGGCAAGGAATTTGAAACGACATTGATTCTGGTTATTTTGGGCTCGCTGCTCAACGCCTATAAATCAGGTATATCCCGAAAGATGATCGTCATGGATCTGGCCTGGTATAGCGTGATGAGCAACATTTTTTGGGGGGCTTTATTCATTACCGGAGTGTGGTTCTTTCGTGATGAAGGTGCACAAGGTATTGCCAAGGTCTTTATCGGATCACAGCTCATCCATTTCGTGCTCGGCCTGCCCTATTTCATATTCAAGCGAATACTCCCGGTAGCCCTGATCGCCAACCCCACTATCTTGGCGTTGTGGTGTGTGCCGCTGGCGAATTACACGGCACAGCACTACATCCAAAGCCCCCTTTACCGATTGGCGATTCTGATCATCACTGTCCTGTATATCGCCCTGGCCGCCTGGCAGCTGAACCGAACATTCAGTGACACAGCAAGAGTTGGAAATCCCCTATGAACATCAGCAAGGTTTACATACGCGGAGCTTACGGCCCGGGAAACTTGGGTGACGACATACTGATGTTGAGTGTCATCAACATTTTGAAAATGAAGTTCAAGGAATCCGACATCATGGTCGGCGTCGACCATCCGGAAATCGCCAAAAACTTCAACCCGAACATCAAGTGGCTGCATATCAAACAACCTGTGCGCGCGGATCTCGTGGTGCTGGGCGGTGGTGGGCAATTTTTCTCATTCGTCCCGCCTGCGGCACAGCCGGCGACACCGGCTTCAGGTTTTGAGAGGTTGCGTCGCCGTATTCGGGCCCAAACCAATATTGCGTCGACATTGACCCGTCTTTATGTAGGGTTGCGTGGCGGGATAGACAAGATCTACTTTCATCGCAGGCTGGCCGCTTTCTGTATTGGCCTTGGACCTTTTGACGGTGGCGGCAAACAACTCGCGCGGGCCTCCAGCATCATTGGCCGGTGCGATTACATTTCGGTAAGGGATGCCACCAGCAAGGCACATTGCACGACCTTTGGAAAAGCTGATGCACAGGTTTATACCGACCCCTCACTACTCTGTCAGCTATGGAGCGCGCCTGAAGGTATCGACCTGAAGGGAGACAGCCAACCCGACTATGTTTCGTTCATCCTGCGTGACTGGCCACATGATGCTAATGGCCAAGCTTTTATCGCCGCCATGGTTCGCACCGCAAAAGCCTGTGCGGAGCGAGGTGAGAAAATAAGGTTTGTCTCGCTGTATCAAGAACGCGATCAGCATTTGATCGATCAGTACGCCGACTTCGAATGGTTATGCTGGAACGCGGCAGACAGTACACCGGAAACATTCATGCGTCGGTTGATCCTGGAATCGGACGTCATCATCAGTGCCAGGGCCCACGGGGTTTTGCTCCCGGCAGCCCTGGGCTACCCCACCATTGCCGTAGAAATCGAGAACAAACTCCGTAAAGTGCATGAAATGCTACCCTTGGGTACCAAGCTTGTGAGCAGTCCAGACAGTGCCGTAATGCTGGACGCGATCCAGGAGCTGCGCCGTGACAAAGCACTCATGACCGAACATCTGAAGCGGGAAGTCAGCGAGCGTGCAGAACGGGTAAAACAGTCAGTCGACGATTTTCTTCACTGGGTAGATCACTCATAAGCCTGGGGAGACAAATTTGAAAAACATGTTCGCCATTTGGGCACCCCTATACCTATGCCTGTCCATTTCGCCCTCCTACGGCGCTGAGTCTGTGGACGGATGTAAAGAAACAATCGACACGGTTTATCCGACACTTCCGTTTCAGGCAACCGGCACTGATGTGGATAACCAACATAACCGGGATTCGATAGGGGGTCTTTCCAACCTGAAGATCAATGACACCGACGAGCAAAAACGCATAAAAGACGTCACTGTCTTTTACCCTGCCGGTTCCTATGATCCAGGCTCTATGAAACAGCAGGGCTTACCCTATGGCGGAATCGGATTCAAATCCAGGCTCAAGCAAGGGGTTGAATGCCTGATACTGACCTACGAATTGAAATTCGATGAAAATTTTGTTTTTGTTAAAGGTGGGAAGTTACCTGGGTTGTTCGGCGGTATTGGTAACTCCGGAGGCAAGATCCCCAATGGCCACGACGGTTTTTCGGTGCGGTTCATCTGGAAAGAACAAGGCAAAGGCGCCGCATATGCCTACTTGCCCAACAGCAAGACGTGGGGAACGGCACTGGGCACGGGAAGTTGGACGTTTACTGTCGGTAGCTGGCACCGAATCGAGCAAAAGGTCAAATTGAATACCCCAGGCCAATCTGACGGTGAGATTACCGTCTGGTACGACAACATGCTTGTTCACACTTCCAAAGGCTTGGTATTTCGAGATACCGAGAAACTGAAGATAGAAGGACTGATGTTCTCAACCTTCTTCGGTGGTAACAATGCAACTTTTGCAACCCCCGTTGATACCCATATTGAGTTCAGAAACTTTGCCATGAGCAGCCGGCGCATCACTGGCCAGTAACCTTGGAAAATAGATGACCCATCTAACACTTAATGCTCGCAAGGCGGCTGTGGCGTTTTTTAATACCGCCTTGAGCATAGCGTTCTTTTTCTCGCTCAGACGATCCCTCATGCGCCTGATGGGGTTTAGCGTTGGCCGCCGAACCACTATCCATAGAAACGTACTGTTTTTCACCTTCGGCAAGTGTGTCATCGGGCATAACTGCACCCTAAACTATCGATGTTACGTGGATAATCGTGGGGGAATAACCATAGGTAACAATGTCAATATTTCTCATGACACTAAAATCTACACAATGGGCCACGACATTGACCATCCCATGAGCCCAACGGTTATCAAGCCGGTGTGCATTCATGACAACGTGTGGATTTTCCCGAACACGCTGATCATGCCCGGCGTGACCATCGGACAGGGTGCGGTTATCTATCCGGGCAGTGTAGTAACCCGGAATGTAGAAGCCTATTCAATCGTGGGCGGCAACCCGGCAAGACATATCAGATACCGAAACAAAGACATTGCTTATACGCTGGATTTTCCTATCTGGTTTTCCATTTAACCTGAGTTGAAACACAGGTGGCTTAAGTGAAATCATTGATGATTGCATGGGTGGGCTATCAGCGACGTGCTGATACTATGAAACAGTACTGGGCCTATAAGATAGTCCATTTGCCCAACCAGTTCAGGAATAAATACCTGCGCCCACTGGATTACTTTCTGAAATCCATGAAGACACTCAAGGCGCTGATCTGGCAAGCACCGGACATTGTCTGGGTGCAACTACCGCCCAGCCCGCTGATTCATATCGCCTTGACGTATCGGCTCTTATTCAACCGTCAGTTGAAAATTATTGCCGATGGGCACAATAGCCTCTTGCGTGAACAATGGATCACCTTTCCGGGAACCCTCACGCTGCTGAACAAAATCGATGCGGTGGTGGTGCATAACTTCAAAGTACAGGAAGAGCTTCTGGACCGTGGCGTTCAGGCCGCAAAGATTTTCGTGCTTGAAGACCTGCCCTGCGACTTCGACACACCCGCCCCAAAGGGCCATGAAACACCCTATGTGTTGTTCCCCTGCTCATTCGATATTGATGAGCCGATAGACGTGGTGCTGGAATCAGCCAGGTCGATTCCCCATGTCAGATTCTTCGTGACCGGAAGATACCAGGGCAAGGTGCCCCAGGCGTTGGTGGACTCGGCCCCGTCAAACGTAACGTTCACGGGTTTCCTGAGCAAACCGGAGTTTGAAGCCTTGCTATGCGGTGCAGATGTTGTGCTCGGTCTGACCACGCGCGATAACGTCCAGCTGAGTGTCGCCAACGAAGCTGTCAGTGCGGGCAGGCCAATGGCACTTTCAAATACAACGGTCTTGCGCTCTCTGTTCTGTGACGCAGCAGTGTTCGTCGACACACTAGACCCTGTATCGATAAAAAACGGCATCCTGCAGCTTGTTGCGGACACCGATGGTTATGCAAAAAAGTCGGCGCTTTTGAAAATCAAGCGGATTGCACTCTGGAAAAGCAAGGCGGAGGTACTCAAGTCAGTCATTCTCACTGGCTGACTGACATGCCCTCACTGAATCGAGGTTGTACATCATGAATAAAGCAAAAGGCATTTTATTGGTTTGTTCGGGCGGTGGGCATTGGGTGCAAATGAGTAAGTTGCTACCGGCCTTCGATGGAAGAAGCGTGACGATTGCAACAGTCGATATCAGCGTGCAATTGCAATACCCGCAATATAAATTTATCAAGGTACCGGATTTCAACCGAAAGGATCCGTTAAAAATAATCGATGGCCTGTTCAGGATTTTCAAAATCGTTTATCGAAGCAAAGCGTCATGCGTTATTTCCACAGGCGCAGCACCGGGATTGCTAGGCCTGATTTCCGCGAAACTGCTGGGCAAAAAAACGTTGTGGATCGACAGTATTGCCAATACAAAAAAAATCTCGTTATCCGGTCGAATTGCCTTATTTTTCGTCGATGAACTATTGACCCAGTGGCCGATGCTTTCTCAACACACTAAAGCCCAATACAAAGGGAGAATCGTCTAATGATTTTCTGCAGCGTTGGCACTCAAGCGCCTTTTGACAGGCTGCTCGGCTATCTCTCCGAATGGAGCCGGGCGCACCCGAGCATCAAAATCGTTGCGCAGGTCGGTAACCAGGAGAAACAACAAGGCCCGATCACCCTGTACAAAACCATTGAAGAGCCGTATTTTTCGCAAAACTTCAATGAATCCAAAATCGTTGTTTCCCATGCCGGCATGGGTAATATCATTCGCTCTCTGGAATTGGGCAAACCCATCGTTATTGTGCCTAGAGACAGCGAGTGCGGTGAACATATCAATAATCATCAGTTCGATACGGTGGAAAAATTCTCCGCCTTCCCTTCCATATTCATTGCTTATGACCAGGATGATTTTTTCTCGGCCATCGATTCTGCAATGAATTACAGCGACGTGGAACATCAAATAGACTTTACCGAACGCGATCACTTGATCAGTTACGTCAAGGCCTTTGTCTCTTGAGTGTTCGCTGAAGTTCTCCTTGTCTCATCACGACTAGCAGGGTACGCCCCATGACGCCCGTTATCTTATGCGGTGGAGCAGGCTCACGCCTGTGGCCATTGTCCAGATTGCTTAAACCCAAACAGTTTATTTCCCTGAATGCTGACATCAGCCTGTTCCAGCAAACACTCTTGCGTGTTCGAAACCTGTCTGTTGATGGTGTCCCTTTGGCGCCGCCTATCATTGTATGCAATGAAGATCATCGTTTTATTGTTGCAGAGCAAAGCCGTGATCTGGCCGTGACGCCTCAAACGATATTGCTTGAGCCGACATCCCTCAACACCGCACCGGCCATTGCCGCGGCCACGCTGGCAGCGCTGAAAAACGGCCAGGACCCGATCCTGTTGATTCTCGCGGCCGACCACGTCATCAACGATGCTGATGCCTTCAACACCGCTATCCAGTTGGCCCTACGGGACGCAGAGCAGGGCGCGATTGTGACCTTCGGAATAGTGCCAACCAAGCCGGAAACCGGTTATGGGTATATCCAGGCGTCCGCGGGTAGCACCGGAATGCCGGTGTCCGTACAGGCATTTGTCGAGAAACCTGACCTGGAAACAGCCACCAATTTCGTTGCCCAAGGCACGTATTTCTGGAACAGCGGAATGTTCATGGTGAAGGCTTCTGTAATGGCTGCACAGATGCAGCACCTCTGCCCTGCGGTCTTCGAAGCTGCATCGCTGGCCGTGGAAAATGCGTCGTTGGACCTGGACTTCACTCGTCTGAACAAAGTGGACTTCGCCAAGGCGCCCAGTGTTTCCGTTGATTACGCGGTTATGGAAAAAACCCAGATTGCAGTGGTGATGCCTCTGGATTTGCACTGGAGTGATCTGGGTTCCTGGGATGCGGTGTGGGAAGACGCGGAAAAAGACCACGCCGGAAATTGCATGCGAGGCGACGCGCTGTTGCAGGATGTCGAAAACAGTTACGTGCACTCCAGTCACCGGCTTGTTGCAGTACTCGGCCTGAGCAATGTGGTGGTGGTTGAAACTTCAGATGCGGTACTGGTCACAAGCATGAGCCAGACCCAGCAGGTCAAGGGCATCGTCACCGAACTGGCGGCGCAACATCGCACCGAGGCCATCAGCCATAGACAAGTCTATCGCCCCTGGGGTAAGTACGATGCCATCGATAAAGGCAATCGCTATCAGGTCAAACGAATCACCGTAAAGCCCGGCCATAAACTCTCCGTGCAACTCCATCATCACCGCGCCGAACACTGGATTGTTGTATCAGGGACGGCCAACGTGCAAATCGGTGACAAACACATCCTGCTGTCCGAAAACGAATCCACCTTCATTCCAATCGGCGTAAAGCACTCGCTGGAAAACCCGGGGAAAATTGATCTGGAACTTATAGAAGTTCAGTCAGGTTCCTACCTGGGCGAAGACGACATTGTGCGCTTCGAAGATCGTTACGGACGAACTGAACGAACTGAGACCATTAAAGGAGTGCTGCAATGAATATCACTGTATTTGGAATCGGTTACGTCGGCCTGGTACAGGCTGCGGTATTGGCCGATGTCGGCCATGTTGTCTGCTGTGTCGATATCGATCAGGCGAAAGTTGATAATCTGAAGAAAGGTATCATTCCGATCTACGAGCCTGGTCTGTCGGCACTGGTTGAAAGAAATTATGAGGCCGGTCGCCTGCACTTTACCGTTGATGCCGCCGAAGGCGTACGCCACGGCGAAGTGCAGTTCATTGCTGTCGGAACACCCCCCGATCAGGACGGCAGTGCCGATTTGAAATATGTGTTGACGGTGGCGGCCGCCATAGCTCAACACATGACCGACATTAAAATCATCGTCAACAAATCCACTGTTCCTGTGGGCACCGCCGATAAAGTCGCGGCAACTATCATGCAGGGGCTTAAGCATCGCGAGCTGGAGCTGGAATTCCACGTGGCGTCCAACCCTGAATTTCTCAAGGAAGGTTCCGCGGTCGCCGATTGCACGCGCCCCGACAGAATCATTTTGGGAACCGACAGTAGTTACGTCATTGATCGCATGCGCCTGTTGTATGAGCCGTTCAATCGCAACCACGAAAAAATCATTACCATGGATATTCGCAGTGCCGAACTGACGAAATATGCTGCCAATTGTCTGCTGGCGACAAAAATCTCATTCATGAACGAAATGGCCAATTTTGCTGAACTGCTGGGTGCGGATATCGAAGCCGTGCGCAAAGGTATCGGCTCGGACCCACGTATCGGTTATGACTTTATCTATGCCGGTTGCGGCTATGGCGGATCATGCTTTCCAAAGGACGTGCAGGCATTGGAGAAATCGGCGTCCTCAGTCGGTTATGAAGCGACCTTGCTCAGCGCGGTGGAAGAAGTGAATCGGCGACAAAAAGAGCATCTGTACAAACACATCCACCATCACTTTGACGGGCAACTTGAGGGCAAGACCTTTGCGATATGGGGCTTGGCGTTCAAACCCAACACCGACGATATGCGTGCCGCTTCGAGTCGGGTATTGATCGATCAATTACGCGCCGTAGGCGCCCGTATTCAGGCGTTTGATCCAGAAGCAATGGCAGAAACCCAGCGCATCTACGGCGTGAATGAAGATCTTCTGCTCATGGGTACCAAGGAGGCCGCTCTGCGCGGCGCGGACGCGCTGGTTATTGTTACTGAATGGCGTGAATTCAAAGCGCCGGATATGGACTTGATAAAGACCCAGCTCAGTTCACCGATCATTTTTGATGGCCGTAATATATTTGATCCCGAGCGCATGAAACTGGAAGGCTTCCACTACTACGGTATCGGGCGCGGACTGTCAGTGAGGCCGGTTATTTAGCTGACTCGTTGCATTGCCGCCCGGTGCCAGGCACCGGCCTGCTCCTGTAAAAAAACGCTACTTTCCCGGTAACCACTTTGAGATCAGAGCGAGTAGCTCACCGAGCGAATGTATAGAGCAATCCGCTGGAGATATGCCTGCGGGCCATGGATGAAAACCTTGAAGCCACACGGCGTACATTCCGGCAGCTTTTGCACCTTGGTAGTCATTCAAAGGATGGTCACCTACAAACCAGCACTGCTCTGGAAGACAGCCTATCTGTGCAGCACCTTCGTGGAAGATATCGGACGCCGGTTTGGCTATCCCAAACGCTTGCGAACTGATAACCATACTGACCGACTGAGCGAAAGGTAATGCGGCGACGGTTTGTCTTCGAGAGCGCTCGGCGCCATTGGAAACTATCCCAACCTTGATATCTCTGCGTTCCAGCTCTTGGATCAAGTCCGTAGCGCCTGGCATCTGGACGGCAGCCGCTGGAAAATGGCTCATCCAGTGCTCGATCAAGATCTGGGGTGCCTTCGGTACTAACCATGGTAAGTGACTGGAAAGCGCTTGACCGACCGCTTCCCGGATGGAGGAAAATTCAGATTGCGGGGAAAGATAACCGCCGTTGTCTTCACGCAGAATAAGGTTCGTGATGTCATCCAACGTCGCTGGTTTGATGTGATGGCCGAAATCGGTCAGGAACAGTTTGGCGTACCGCAGGATACTCAAGTCGCGGTGTGTCAGGGTGTTATCTAAATCGAACAGAATGGCCCGTGGGTACACGAATTTCCCTCGTGAAACCAAATCAGTAGAACAGCCCAGGCTACACCTCGGATAAAAATCGTTGAGTAATCATCGCCACGGCCTCCCCCGGAGTCGTCAGGGCCGTGTCCATAGTAAACGGAGCGTTATCCCACGCCTCATATTCATGATCCAAAACAGACTGCCAGCTTAGTGGCGTCAGCCCAGGAATATCAATATTCCTTGTTTCTACCCGCCGCTGGTGTTCCCGTTGATCAGAGCAAACCACCTGAATATTCACTAATGGAGCAGCCGCGCGCGTGGCGATTTCGCTCCACGCCTTTCGGCTTTCGATGACTGGGTTAACACAGTCGACTATGACCGAGTGCCCCAAACGAAGATTGCTCAGCGCAAGCTCATTAGCGACCATGTAACCGCTGCGCCCCACGTCTTGTGCCAGCACCCCGGCATTTCGGATGGCCTGCTCAATCGTATCGATCCGCAGGTACACGGCACTTATTCGGGCAGCAAGCTCCGTCGCGATAGTCGTCTTTCCGGTGCCTGGAAGGCCGCTGAAGACAATGAGCATTCTATATCCTTGGTGAGTGAATTAAGCCCGTTCAGGTCGTTGCCAGTCCAAACGACCAAGAATAACCGGGCGGGCTCTGCGAGCCTATCCGTTCAACGACTCAGCGATCACTGCGCAGGTGGTTCCCCCAACAGCGATTCAGGTAGCCAGACGCAGCGAGCGTACCGCTCAAAAAGCGCAGCGCTCGGCGAAAGACGGGATGACACTCTTCATAGGGCAACTCGTCGAAGGCAGCCCAGAAAAACTCAAAGCAATGCCCACCGTCGTCACGCGTGCAGTATGTCCATCGCTCAGGAAGCGAGACCTTTGGATCACATAGGTGAAATGACCATACTTGGGCGAGGTGATCGGCGTCCCAGCATCCGAGGTCTGCCAGGATCGTAGCACTGGCAATCCCGGACTCTTCACTCAACTCCCGCAGTGCGGCCTGCCTGGCCGCTTCACCCTCCTCGATCGTCCCTTTCACAATTTGTACACCGGCTAGCGGATGACGGAACAACATGATGCGCGGTTTGTGAGCATTGGAAAGAATAATGGGACAAGCTTTGTTTGGAAGCATCGTAACGTCCTGGAAGCGGTCTCAGTTACTCAAGACTAACGCCGCGTCGGCTCGATGGAATCTGACAAGTCGAGCCAATGAAGCCTGGTTTCGCGGCAGCTGTGCTGTTGCTTACCCGGCTTGAATTCGGAGTCAAGAGTGGCCACGGCAACCGATATCCAGTCAGGGAACGCGCCGTGAGGATCAGACCAGAACAAGCTTGAACCGCAAGTCGGACAAAACTGGCGCCTGACACCAGTTTCGGACTCGTACAGCCCGAGCATATTTGCCCCTCCAGCAAAGTGGGCATCGAACGCGTCCGTCCAACGCTTCGTGCCACTGAATCATTTGCTCTCGTGCCTAGGCAATAAAATGCGCTCGCTAACCCTTTATTCATTCCAATAGCGAAGCATTCTTGAGCAGATCATAGAGCCCTTCAGGTACTAGCGGTGAGTTAGCGGTGAAGCTGGAACTGTGACACCACGTGGCCCTGAACGATGCCCCGTCGCTTTCACAGCCTTCTAGCCAAGGTTTTTCATAGACGCCTGCGTCGTCAAATCTTGCATCGTAAACTTGGATTATCTCGTGCCCCGGCTTGCCCAAGTAAGTGAAAATGCTCTCCAATGTGCCAATCAGTCGAACGTCGCTAATCGAAAGACCTAGCTCTTCTTGCACTTCTCGGACGATAGCATCGATACTCCTTTCGCCGAACTCAATGCCGCCGCCTATAGGGCGATAGAGCGTCTGTTTTTCAACGGCATCGTAGAATGGGTTGACCAGTATTTTTCCGTGATGATGAAAGATGCAGAGAGCGAGAGGACGAATGCGCTGTTCCGGCATGAGTAAAACTCCCTTTTGGCTTGATGATGCACAAGGTACTGCATTCCACCCGGCGTCAGAGCCGAAACCCAAGTAGTTTTCAGGTCGCGACGTACGATGTCCATGAATGGATGCATGTGCATGCGCAGAAAAAAACTGGCCAGGCCTTCACTTTCCGAGACTGCTATGGAAATTAGAAAAGCGCTCAACGTGGATGCGGACGTGATATCTAATCTCCTGAATCAGTTGGGCTACCAGATCTCGCCAAAGCTCATCCAAGAGAAACTTGAAATTTTTGGCTCCAGTACTACCGATGCCGTGCTGGTAGCGCAAGACGGTGACGACATCATTGGGGTCATAAGCTTGCATGTACTTGAACTATTCCATCAGCCAGGCAGGCTCGGACGTATCACCTCATTGGTGGTTGATGATGCCTTCCGAGGACAGGGCGTCGGAGCCATGCTGGTTTCGGCGGCTGACGCTTTTTTTGCAGAGCAACGCTGTATCCGGGCTGAGGTAACCAGCGGCAACAACAGAGTGCAGGCTCATAAGTTTTACCGGCAACAAGGTTATGAGCCCGACGAACGTCGTCTCGTGAAACGGTATGACATTTAGACAGTGACGGCACGGTTCAACGGACATGGTCCCTACGTTACTTGAAGGATGTGTTCATGCCGCCACAGGCAGGCACCTGTTTAACCAGACAAGCAGTATTGGCTTGACGTTTACAATGGTGCTCTACTGGTTCAAGTAACTCACTCGCTTGCGGATCTTTCGATGCTGTCACCTGCCCATATCCCGATTGTGATAGCGACGCGCAATAACCATATCGAACGCATCCATTGGGGATCACTCGCCGTGGTTGATACCTCGGGCGCATCGGTTGCGCAGGTGGGAGCAGCTGACACCTACGTATTTTCACGCTCGACACTGAAGCCTTTTCAAGCGCTGCCTTTGGTCCGGGATGGTGGGCACCAACACTTTGGGTTGTCTGCGGCAGAGCTTGCCATTACCTGTGGCAGCCATTCCGGCGAGGATTTTCATGTCGACGCCGTTACCCGACTGCTTGAAAAAATTGGCAAATCAGAAACTGATCTGCGCTGCGGGTGCCATCTACCGATTCAATACGGTGAACACAACCTTCCACCGTTAGGCAGCGTGTTCGATCAGAGGCATAACAACTGCTCAGGCAAACACGCGGGTTTTCTGGGCTTTTGTTCTTTACACGACCATCACCAAGATTATCTTGAACAAGATCACCCGCTCCAAGTGGACATCCGTCGAGGCGTTGCGCAACTCGCGAAGCTCCCTATAAGCCAGCTATGGTCTGGAACAGATGGTTGCAGCGCGCCGAACTACGGCATGCCACTGTCCCGACTTGCCCTGCTCTGGGCACGTCTTGCGTCTGGCGACTCCAGCATCGACAGTGATTACGATACCGCGCTGTCGTCAATTGCATCCGCAATGGTTTCACACCCAGAAATGGTGTCAGGTACTGGACGCTGTGATCACGCCATCGCTCAAGCATCCAAGGGCGATTGCATTGCCAAAGCCGGCGCGGATGGCGTCTATACAATCGCGGTTCGCAGTCGCGGTTTGGGTATCGCCATTAAGATTGCAGATGGAAGTTCAGGACCACTGTGCACCACCGCCGTCAGCGTATTACTGCAGCTGGGTTTAATTCACGAACATAGGCTTCTAGCGCCTTGGATCGACCCGCCGATAAAGAGCCTGCGGGGTGAGCGCGTTGGTCAATTACAGAGCACATTGAGACTGGCCAAGCTTTGAACGGGTTATCCGCTTAAGGTTTGGGTGGCTGCGAAACAAGGGTCAGCGACTGGCGAACACCTTTTCGGCCTCTGGTCGATGCGTTGCTTGCAGCTGTACTCGCCCGGGGTGGCGGCCGCCATTCTGAGTTTGATCCAGTCGGCGCGACTCAATGGACATGATCTGTATGCGTCCGGCTAAGTCATCTACCCAACCCCGCAACGCCAAGACATGGTGTGCACTTAAATTTAAGTGGGCACTAGCTCTAGCCTTCTAAGCGGGTATCTCATGCGTAAGCGTCCGGTGAAGTCAGGTTTCGATATTTTGGAAATGGTGCATGCGCTGCGGGCTGGTTAGTCATAGCCAGGCGCATTTCCACCTAGCTATGGCTGAATCCTACCTGGTTCGGGGTTTAGACGCGTCATACCGCTACCCTTTAGGTGGGTGCTTGCTGTTCGATCATCCAGTCCGTGAAAGATCTGAGGACCGCTGAAAACGTCTCTGCGGAAGCATCTGGCGCCCTCGCCTGCATCAGGAAATAATCAATTCTATGCTTCATTTTCGGAGCGACTCGTGCAAAGAGTTCTACATAATCCTCAAGTGCGAGAGGCCACGACTGCTCCTGATCCAGACGCAGGATGCTCGTAGACCTGATGAGTTTTCGGGACGCCTCGCGCTGCAATCGACGTAGCTGCACGGTATCAGTCGTACACTCAATCGACGTGGCGTACGTCCTTAGCACCGCAGCGAAATCCCCGTTGATTGCCATCGCGATCTCGCGTGAGGGCTTAAAACTTTGCAATTCGCTGCTACGGTCACTCCCCCAAACACATCGGCAATGATGTTTTAGCCAGTAGCCCCAGCTAAAAAGGTTCGCAGGGGCCAGAGCTTCAGCGCGAGTTCCTACATCAAAATCAATCTTGGTAACTTCTGGGTGCCGTTCTTGTAACTCATGCTTTACACGTTCTAGCTGACTTTTATAAAGGTCAAGTTGACCATTGATCAACAGTGTCACATCGAGGTCTGATTCGCCTGGTCTCGCTTCTCCGCTGGCAACGCTGCCATACAGGTAGATGCTGTCTACTGCCGTCCCGAGTGCCGCTACCAGGGTCGAGCAGACATCTCTGACAACACTCTCAAACTCTGGCTGGATCTGTACAGCTGGAATGGACTTGATGAATCCCTCGGCATCTGTGCCATGACACTTATCCATGAAATTGTCCGGTTGGTTAGCGACTTTAGCGACCGTTAGATGAGCTGGTACCCACTTGCCAGGCAGGAGTTCGGCAATTTCACTTGCCCGCTGCGTGGGTGCGAGTGGGGACGTCCTTCAGGTAGGCATACGGATCATGCCCATTCATGCGTGCAGACTGGATTAAACTCATGATCGCCGCTGCCCGTTTGCCGCTGCGTAGCGATCCGGCAAACAACCAGTTCCAGCGCCCAAGTGCCCACGGGCGGATCTGGTTTTCGACTTGGTTGTTGTCAATCGGTACAGCCCCATCTTCCAAGTAGCGCGTCAGTGCTACCCAGCGTTTAAGACTGTAATCAAGGGCTTTGGCCGTTGCTGATCCGTTAGGCACCAAATCCCGCTGGGCCAGCATCCAGTCGTGGATGCGTTTCGATGATCGGTGCTGCCTTTTCCTGCCGTATTCGCCAGCGACCCTCATCGCTCATGTCCCGCGCTTGCCGTTCCACTTCTCTTCGCAGGGTCGCTACGCAGCGGAAAACGGGCGGCGGCGATCATGAGTTTGATCCAGTCTGCAAGGCTCAACGGTCATGATCCGTATGCTTACTTGAAGGACATTCTCACGCATCTGCCGACGCAATCAGCAAGCGAAATCACCACTTTATTAGCGCACAGATGGTTGACCGTTCTATGTTAGCTTAGCGTACACACCCCAATACCAAAGAATCTCCGTTTGGACTTCATAACCTATTTCCTCATCGGCGGGCATACTGAGACGACTACAATAAGCATTCAGTGTCCGAAGAAGGAGCACATCGATGATTCGTAACGCGTTACCCTGCGACGCAAAGGCTATTGCCCAGGTGCATATCAGCAGTTGGCAAGAAGCGTATCGTGACCTGATGCCTACCGAATACTTGAACTCGTTGGAAGCAACTCCGGCTCAGCGTGAATCATTTTGGATTCGCTCGATTGAATCGGGCGAGTCTAAAGTATTGGTCGCGGAGCTGAACAAGCAGGTCGTCGGCTGGATATCAGTCGGAGCCAGCCGTGACGAAGATGCCGCTGGGGGAAACGCGGGTGAGGTCATGGCCATCTACGTTTTAGCTAGGTATTGGCAAACTGGCGTCGGGCTAGCCTTGTGGAAAGCAGGCCTGCAGTACTTGATGGAGCAAGGATATGAGCGTTTAACTCTTTGGGTCTTGACCCGTAATGAAAGAGCTATCCGATTTTATCGCAGGGCAGGATGTGTTGAGGAAACAGGGAGTGAGCGCAATCTTGAAAGGGGGGGTGTAACACTGGTAGAGGTGAGGTATCGGTTGCCCTTTAGCCAATTAAGTTAGGCAAGATGGGATGCCTGGACGCATACCATGATCCGTATGTTTATTTGAAGGACGTCCTCACGCGACTGCCGACGCAGCGGGCGAGTGAAATTGCGGAGTTGCTGCCGCACAAGTGGGGCCACCCTTGATTACGCCAGACATGTAAGGATACTTTCCATCGCGTTGATGGAATACAAAGGAATACGTCATGGAAAAAACAATCAGACTCGCCGACCAGGCCGATATCAATGCCATTTTTGATATTCGAACAAGTGTTCAGGAAAACCACTTGTCCCATGATCAGTTAGCGGAAATGGGTATTACTCCCGAAACTATACGACAGGCAATTTTAGAGGCTCCATGCGCTTGGGTCGCCGAGGTCGATGGTGTCCCCGTAGGTTTTTCCATGGCTGATGTTGAGGATGGCTGCGTGTTTGCCGCTTTCGTTCTTCCTGAGTTCGAGGGGCACGGATTGGGGCGCAGTCTGATGGACAGAGCAGAAGCTTTCCTATTTCAACACCACCAGACGATATGGCTAGAAACCGCTGAAGCAAGCCGCGCGAGTGGCTTTTATCGAAACCTTGGCTGGCAGCCCATGGAGAATTTACCGGAAGGTGATATTCGCTTTGAAAAGTGCCTGAATAATAACTAAAAAATGTACCGACCGGACGCTTACGCTTAGGTGGGCGTCCGCTTAATCACGCAAGGTGTGTTCGGCGGACGCTTACCGTGCGCGTGAAGTAGCAATCACCGCGCCCGCGATGATGAGTATCGAAGGCACGAGCAGGATGGGCCTGGCGTTAGCTTGGCCCACCAGGATCAGCAGCAGCGTGGAGAACAGCGGTGCCAAATAGGACAGAGCACCGAGACTCGCCAGGTTGCCGTGTTTGGTGGCGTGATCCCAGGCAAAAAAAGCCAAGCCAACCGGCCCCAGACCCAGGCCGATGATTGCCGCCCATTGACCAGAATCGGGGCGAATGGTGGTTTCGAAGGCCAAGTGACAGAGCAGCCCGGCCATGGCTACCAGGCCACAGATACCGCCAATGATGCTACTGGGAACGTTGCTGAAGCGGCGATTGATCACTGAGTAGCTTGACCATACCAGCGCGCAGAGCAAAGCTGCTGCATACCCGGCAATCGGGATGTCGGTGACGGTGGATTGCGCCCCCAGTCGCATGATGAAAGCGGTACCAGCCAGTCCCAGGATCGCGCCCAGCAATTGTCGTTTACGCAGCGGTTGGCCGCCGCAGACGCTTGCCAGTAACACGATCAGGAGTGGCCAGAGATAGGCGATCAGGCTGGCCTCGGCGGGTGGCGCCGCTTTCAGGGCGAAGAAGTACAAGGCGTGATAGGCAAAAATCCCCAGAAAACCTGTGGCCCAGACTTGCCAGGGCTGACGCCAACCGGAAAAGCCCGCCGCGCCGGTCAGGCCAATAACGCCTAGACTGGCCAGGAATGCCACGGCAAAGCTTAAAGCCAGCAATTCAAAAGGAGGAATTCCGGAAGTAAAGGTGGTGAGCAACGCCAGGCATGACCACAGAAACACCGCAACGACCCCGATGGCGGTTGCCGAGCCTGCAGTCCTACCATTTGTGGTCGGTTTGAAAGGTGCCTTGGATTGTGTCATGAGCTCCGCCGGTGAGCGTTTCGGAACAGGGATCATAGAAAGGATGGCTAGGCGGGTATTGGCGGATGCTGCTGGAAATTTGTTCCAGACTGCACATTTTCAGTGGATTCTGGACAACCTCCGAGCAGCTGCCGGGGTCAGGTCACGACTTTTCTTCAAGGCATGGTTCAAGGCACTTTGGTCTGCGTAACCCACTTGGTGGGCGATCTCGGTGATTGACAGTTGGGTGTCGCGCAACAGGTCCATGGCCAGGTTCAGGCGCAAACTGGTGACGTGCACGAACGGTGTGGTCTTCAGATACTGCTCGAAAAGCACGTATAAACGTCGCTCGCTGGTGCCTGCGATTCGGGCGATTTCGGAGGCTGTCAAATGGCTGCCAAGGTTGTTTTCGATATACGTCAATGCCCTAGTCAGGGTGTAGTGCCCAGGGTTGGGAGTATTGCTATGAGACTGCACCAAAGACGACATCAACAAAGTACTCCAGGACCGAGCTACCTCTGATGAGTTATTCAGCAACGGCTCACTGCATGTCGCGTAGTTGAGTAGATGGCGGACCTCAGGTCTTACCGCAAAGAAGCTTTTTTCGCTCAGCTTTTTGATGGTTTCTGCTTCGGGCTTTTGCGTGTAAGACGTAAAGGGCACATCGAGGACCAGGAAAGTGTTGGCGGTCTTGGCGCAAAAGGTATGCGGGGCTCCGGCAGGGATGATTACGCCTTGGCTCCAGTTGACTTCACCGCCACGGCCATCGACTTCTATTTCCATCGAGCCGTATTGAGAAAGCACTATCTGATGATAGTCGTGATCATGTAGCTCCACCTGTCCCGAGTAGGATCGCAAGGCCAGTGAAACCTTCTGTGCATCGGCGTTATGCATCGTACTCTCTCCGTAAGACGACGTACGCATGATGCATGAGTGATTGAACCCAGCACCAGTGCCTGATTTTCACACATTCTCATTATCCGATCGGATAAACGAATAGCGATCGATATCAGACCTAAGCTGCCAACCCTGGCTGTGCCAATAGTGAGCAGCTGCCACATTGGTCTTGAAAACGTCGAGATGACATTTAAGTATTCCGAGTTTCTCAAGACTCGAAAGGCAGCGCCCTACCAACGCATTTGCTATGCCTTGCCGCCGATACCGGGGAAGGACAACCAAATGCTGCAGATATCCTCTGCGACCGTCGTGTCCGCACATGATGCAACCGCAGAGCACGGTGCCGACTTCAGCAACGAAGCTCATACCGGGATTGCGTTCTAAATATTTCGAGGTCGATTCACGAGAGTCGGCATCACGCAAGGAAACGCCCGGGGTACGCCTCATCAGGTCGATGACGGCATCGTAATCGTCCAGGGTCATGACACGGAGGTTGAACATTGGTTGAGCCTTGCTGTGTTGACTGTCTCGCCCTGCAGACTAGCAGAAGCCGCGTAGATATTGCTGCCAGGTGCCCTGCCCGTAAGCGCCCGGCGAAGACATCAGCAAGAAGCTCGATTACACGCCGGGCGGGGTCACCGTCGAGAAGCCTGTGCGTAGACAATACCCAGAGTTAACTTATACCGGCGCGCCAGCCAAATGCCGTCAAAAACGGCGCTTTAATTTTTAGAGTCATATAAAAACATCATCAAGCGATGACTGGTTTAAACACGCTCCCAGCTGTATACAGGATCGTGGTCAGAGTGAAGTCTGCTAACGCATGGGCACACTGATAACGCGGCATTAACGGATGATGATCAGAGAGCTCAGACATGTCGTTATACACGTTATTTATCGCGACCGCGATCAACGTAAATAAAGAACTATCAGTGCAAAGCGGTCTGACGTTGGACGAATGCAAAGCCGCCGCTACGCAAGCACTTCTTAAAGACAGCAATTATGCGAGATGCCGGCCAACTCAGCCTGAGAAGCCAATCGTGTTTGTGAAACTACCAAGCGGCGTCATTCTAGAACTTCACCGTCAGCATGGGGGCTATAGACTGCCTGAAGGCTACACCCCGCAAGACGAAGCCTTCACTGCCGCGTTGCTCGGGACGCCTTCGAGTGGCGTACATAGTCGCGGCCATGGTGCAGAGCGCTCTACCGCTCATGACGCACCAAAGATTGTGGTCGAATTGCAGCCAACCGGAAATGAAACGCCGCGACCACGAATGCCAGGTGATTAAGCGATTGAGTCAGCCGCCCGGCCAACTCTCCACGGGGACGCAACCCTGTCATAGTGTTAAAGACTCAACCGTAAAACACCCTGAGCGATAAACTGTACGAGCTTGCAAACCCCGGTTTTGCAGGGTTTTCCTGACGGTTCTGAGAAACATGCCATGGGAGATGACGACCGTGGTCTTCCCTGTCTCGGCGAAGGATTTGTAAAGCTCATCGGCAACACCTTCAGCCCGACGGTATTCCGTTTTTCGGGGTACTGCTCCCAACGAAATCCCCAGCAACCAAAGAATTCTGTGCAAAGCGAACCATTGCCGTAACCCCATTCTCAGGAAAGGAATCGCGCTTAACCGCAGGTCGTACTCCTGTAACCGAATATCCTGTTGGATACTCGCAGCCCCGAACAACCTGCACGCCGTTGCATAGGCTCTGTTGACCGGGGAAGAAATGACGGTGGCCTCAGACGCTAAAAGTGGCCGAGACAAGTCCGGTTGGCCCAAGAACCCTGCAATTTCATCCTCATCGATAGATGACGTCTGGTTATATTCATCCAAAAGCACTTTAGCCAAGCGTGCACCGCAGCGCTTGTAGTCAATCAGGGGCGAGGCGTGTCGTATTAGGTAAATCACAGAAAATAGTTCCCTTACTTTCCTGAAAATCACTTTCAAATTGCTTATGTATGTACACAGCAACGCCCCTCATCGCGGGGTGTTGCTGCAGGCGATAAAAACAATCTTACCAAAACCCTACCGTATAACTAACAATCAACCGATTCTCATCCAGATCATTCCCAAAATTGGAGCGCGCCGACGCATTGCGCCATTTGACACCCAGCCCCTTCAACGTGCCGTCCTGCACCACATAGGCAATGTCGGTGTTCCTGTAGGTACGCGGTCAGTCATGGTCTTTTCCATGGGAGATTCCTGCGGCAGCAAGCGAAGATGACGGACACGCCTCGTTATTTTTTTGTGAAGGCGTTGTCGTTGGGGATGCGCACGCAGTGGCCTGCGTCGTGGGACGGATTCTTCCCATCGAGGCTTGGCAGCGTCAAACGGGGAAAATGCCAGATCGGGCATAAGAAAATTTGATGCCTTCAATGGTCCGATCTGGAGTAACAATTGCAGCTATAAGAACCACAAGCGCCAAGAGATCCCCATGAACCTGAAATTCCTCGAAACCTTCGTCTGGGTTGCCCGGCTGCAAAGCTTTAGCCTGACCGCCGAGAAAATGTTCAGCACCCAGGCCGCGATCTCCAGCCGGATCGCTTCGCTGGAAGAGGAATTGGGCTTGCGCCTGTTCGTGCGTGACTCACGCGGGGTCTCGCTGACGCCCGAAGGCCTCAAGGTGCTCGACTATGCCGAACAGATGCTTGAGGTCCAGCGTGCATTGAAGCAGTCGCTGGACAACACCAGCCCGCAGCAAGGCCTGGTGCGCATCGGTGTGATGGATACGGTCATCCACACCTGGCTCAGCCCGTTGATGTCGATGCTGATGCAGACCTTTCCCGCCGTGGAAATCGAAATCACCGCCGACGCCGCCCGCAATCTTTGCGAACAGCTGCAAAAGGGTTACCTGGACATCGTGTTCCAGACTGACCCGGTCCGCCACGAAAGCGTGCGCAACCTCAAGCTTGCGCACTATCCCATGTACTGGATCGCCGCCAGTCACTCGATCTATGCCCGGCCCTATGCTTCGCTGATCGAAATGGCCAGTGAGCGCATCATCACGTTCGTCAAACACTCGCGACCTCATCAAGATGTGCTCAATCTGCTGTACGCCCATGGCGTCGGCTCGCCACGGGTCAGTTGCGTCAACTCGGTGTCGGCCATGACCCGGCTGATTCGCGATGGCTTTGGTATTGGCGCCTTGCCGGCGGCGCTGGTGGCCAAGCCCCTGGCCAGCGGCGAGTTGATTCAACTGGAGCCCGGTACTGCCCTGCCCCAGCTTGATGTCGTGGCCTCATGGCGCGCGGGCGTGGGCCTGGAGCTGATCGAGAGCATCGTCCAGATGAGCCGCCAGGTGGTCAGCCAATACGCCCTTGATGTCGGCCCGCAACGCATGGTGGCGGTGCCCGGTTTGAACAGCCAGCCGCCTCTCGAATAACTTTTACTTGTTTGGGGGTACCAATATTCCTTGTTGGACGGCATTGCCACGGCGCTCTAAAAAAGCGCCATGCCCCTTTGGAGATGCCGTGATGAATCAGCCTGCCCTGTCCTTCGAACACCTGCAGCAATGCGCGCCGCTGGCCCTGCGCCAAAGCATTGCCGCCGGGCAGTACCAGGGCCATACCAGCGGCCTGGGCCAGGGTCGGGTGCAAGCCAATATCGTGATGCTGCCCAACGACTGGGCCAACGAGTTCCTGCGTTATTGCACCCTCAACCGTCAGGCTTGTCCGTTGCTGGACGTGACCGAGCCAGGGGATCCGTATTTCCGTAATCTGGGCGCCGCCATCGATATCCGCCATGAAGTACCGCGCTATCGGGTCTATCGCCATGGCGAGTTGAGCGAAGAGCCCCTGGACATCGAACATCTGTGGCAGGACGACATGGTTGCCTTCGCCCTCGGCTGCTCGTTCTCTTTTGAACAACCCCTGCTGGAGGCCGGCATCCACCTCAGGCACATCAATCTGGGGCGCAATGTCGCGATGTTCCGGACCAACATCGACACACGCCCCACCATTCGCCTGTCTGGCAAAATGGTGGTGAGCATGCGGCCGATGAAAGCCGCCGCGGCGATCCAGGCGATTCAGATCACCGGCCGCATGCCCAACGTCCACGGCGCTCCAGTCCACATCGGTGATCCGTCGCTGATCGGCATCGAGTCGCTGGACACGCCCGATTACGGTGATGCCGTACCGGTGGAGGCGGATGAAATCCCGGTATTCTGGGCCTGCGGCGTGACGCCTCAATCGGTGGTCCAGGCCTCACGTCCACCGCTGTGCATCACCCACGCCCCAGGCTGCATGCTGGTGACGGATCTATCGAACAGCGACTTGTGAGCCTCAGACGAGGCCGCTCTCAACCTGATTTGGAATACACGATGAACACAGCTCAGCTATCGATCCAACAGTACATAAACGCCAAAGACAGCAACCGCCCTCATCTGCTGAGCCAGGCTTTTACACCGGACGCCATTCTGGACATGGTTGTGCGTACGGGTTCAATCTCGTTTCCAGGCCACGTTGAAGGCCGTGGGGCCATCGGCGACGTGCTGGTCAGTCGCTTTGGCCAGACCTTCGAAAACGTCTATACGTTTTGCCTGGACACCCCACCGCCATCGAACGCCAACGCCTTCCAGTGCAAATGGCTGGTGGCGATGTCGGACAAACAGGGCGGCCAGGCCCGTGTCGGTTGTGGCCTGTATGACTGGCAGTTCAATCCGGAGTCGAGACTGGTCGAGCGACTGACCATCACCATTGAACACATGAAAACCCTACCGGCAACCGAACTACTGCCGATCATGGCGTGGGTCTCGAGGCTGGACTATCCATGGTGCAGCGCCGAAGCGGCCGTGAGCAACGCGCCGGACTCAGGCGAGCTTCAAGACGTGCTCCAGTACGTGACGGCCGGCGTTCTTTAATCCGGCCTCCGTCGGCACAGAACCTGAGCTTTCAGGCCCTCCATGACCGTTTCAAGGAGCCGCCCCACGTGAATATCAAGTTTCTGGAAACCTTCGTCTGGGTAGCTCGCCTGAGAAGTTTTCGTCTCACGGCAGAAAAGCTGTTCACCACTCAGGCGTCCATTTCCAGCCGGATCGCGGCACTGGAGGACGAAATGGGCGTGCGGCTATTCGTGCGCGACTCCAAAGGTGTGTCGCTGACATCCGAAGGCCAGCGGGTGCTGGAATACGCCGAGCGCATCATGGACACCATGCAAAGCATGAAGGCCGCTATCAAGGACCCACGTCAGGTGCGTGGCCGGATCCGCATCGGGGCGATGGATACGGTGATACACACATGGCTCAGTCCGTTGGTGACACGCCTGATGAAGAATTACCCGGCCCTGGAGATCGAACTGTCGGCCGACACCGCGAGCAACCTGTGTTCCCAGTTGGAAAAAGGCTATCAGGACATCATTTTCCAGACCGATATCCTGCGTCTGGACAGCGTGCGCAATGCACTCCTGACCCGTTATCCGATGCATTGGGTGGTGCGCACCGGCTCGTTCTATGACCGACACTACGCTTCGCTGGAGGATCTTTCCCAGGAGCGCATCGTGACCTTCTCGCGCAACTCGCGACCCCACCAGGACATTCTCAACCTGCTGCACTCGGCCAACATCGTCACCCCACGCATCAACTGTGTGAACTCGGCTTCGGCCATCACCCGCCTGGTTCGCGACGGCTTTGGTATCGGCGCCATGCCGGCGGCACTGGTACAGGGCGAACTGGCCCAAGGCATCTTGAAGCGGGTGGAAGGCGTGCCGCTGCCATCGGTCATGGACATCGTTGCCAGTTGGCGGACCGGCGCGGGAATGGAACGGGTGGAAGACATCGTCAGCCTGGCCCGGGACGTGGTCGGTGAGTTCGTGGCAGAACTGCCTGAGGGGGACAGGTCGGATGCGAGTTAGACCCAGGATTTCTGCGTGTTGTAACTGCTCATCGGTCAGCAAACAGGGTTCCCGAGCCTGCAAAAGCACATGAAAGCCACAGTTACCTCAAAATAAATGCACTTAACCAGCATTAATATGAATTAGTAAGCGAGAGTCACGACCGGCACACTGTGCATCGTTCCTCCCCCAACTTGTTGGAACACTTCAAGGGCTTTCTGGGATTATCCCGTAAGCCCCTTTTTTTGCTCGTTTTTTGGA
This sequence comes from Pseudomonas sp. LBUM1664, assembly GCF_059695895.1. Lineage (NCBI taxonomy): Bacteria > Pseudomonadati > Pseudomonadota > Gammaproteobacteria > Pseudomonadales > Pseudomonadaceae > Pseudomonas > Pseudomonas sp. LBUM1664. The sequence continues at coordinate 3,324,309 of NZ_CP166791.1, forward strand.
TTTTCGCTTAATGCTTTCTCGCTGGTTCCCCGCGGCTATCAATACCCGTCCCACCGAATGGAGCCGCGCCGCCATCGGCATGGCCCTGGGAACGATGTTCAGTGTCTGGCTCTGTAGCCAGGTCTTCGGCCTCGAGGTGGCGCAACATCTGATTGGCCCTCTCGGGGCTTCGGCCGTGCTGCTCTTTGCGGTGTCATCGGGCGCCCTCGCCCAGCCTTGGTCGATTTTCGGCGGTTACCTGTGCGCGTCGGTCGTGGCATTGCTGGTGGCCCATGTCCTGGGCCGCACCCTCGGCAGCGCGTGCCTGGCCGCCGGCATGGCGCTGGTGTTGATGTGCTGGCTACGCTGCGTGCACCCTCCGGCAGGTGCGGTAGCAGCGACCTTGGTGCTGGCAGACCCCTCCATCATTGCCCTGGACTGGCAGGCCGTTGGCGCTGCCATGCTGGCCGGTTCCGGTCTGCTTATCAGTGCACTGGCCTACAACAACCTGACCCGAGTGCGCTATCCAAAGCGGGCCAGTGAGCCGGTTGCCGTCATACCGGCGGACCATCCCCCCGTTGACCGCCATGCCATCACCAGCGAAGACTTGAAACTGGCCCTGGCGGAAATGGAAGCGTTCTTCGACGTCACCCCAGAAGATCTTGAGCAATTGATCCACGTCAGCGAGCGCAATGCCAGGCGCCGCAGCATCACGGAGGTGCTGTCGGGTCGCGGCTGATCCAGTGGCTGCTATAAATATGCAGAGAGGACCTGCACGTATTCCAGTTGTGCAATGCAAATTTGCACTGTTACGATTCCGGCCAGGTACGCGCTACACAATTTATAAAGAACAATAAAAGCAGGGAGTTAGCGATGACTGCTCAGGTATTATCCCAAGCCACAGGGACCGTCGAAGCCATGGCCTGCGAGGTGTTGGTCGAAGTTCGCAATCATATCGGTCACTTGACCCTGAATCGCCCCGCCGGCCTGAATGCCCTCACCCTGGGCATGGTGCGCAGCTTGCAGCAACAACTGGATACTTGGGCCCTCGATCCACAGATCCGTGCGGTGGTCCTGCGCGGTGCAGGCGACAAGGCATTTTGTGCTGGCGGCGATATCCGCTCGCTGTACGACAGCCACAAGCAAGGCGACACCCTGCATAAAGATTTCTTTGTCGAGGAGTACGCCCTCGACCTGACTATTCACCACTACCGCAAACCGATCCTCGCCCTGATGGATGGCTTCGTCCTGGGCGGCGGCATGGGGTTGGTGCAAGGCGCCGACCTGCGGGTGGTCACCGAGCGTAGCCGCCTGGGCATGCCGGAAGTCGCCATCGGTTACTTCCCGGACGTGGGCGGCAGCTATTTCCTGCCGCGTATTGCGGGTGAACTGGGTATCTACCTGGGGGTCAGTGGTGTCCAGGTTCGTGCCGCCGACGCGCTGTATTGCGGCTTGGCCGACTGGTACCTGGACAGCCACAAACTCCAACAGCTCGACGAGCGGCTTGATCGGCTGGAGTGGCATGGCACACCGCTCAAGGTCCTGCAAAGCCTGCTGGCGAAACTCGCCGTGCAGCAACTGCCCGCCCCGCCTCTGGCCGACCTGCGTCCGGCCATCGATCACTTCTTTGCTCTTCCCGATGTGCCGAGCATGGTCGAGCAACTGCGTCAGGTCACGGTCGCCAACAGCCATGGTTGGGCCTTGAAAACTGCCGAGCTGCTGGAAAGCCGTTCGCCCCTGGCGATGGCCGTGACCTTGAAAATGCTGCGTCGTGGACGGCATCTGAGCCTGGAGAGCTGTTTTGCCCTAGAGCTGCACCTGGACCGGCAATGGTTCGAGCGCGGTGACCTGATCGAAGGCGTGCGCGCCTTGCTGATCGATAAAGACAAGAACCCGCGTTGGAACCCGCCGACCCTGGAGGCGCTCGACGCCCGCCACGTGGCGAGTTTCTTCGACGGCTTCGACGACCACGGGAACTGAGCCATGCACGACATCGAACTGACCGAAGAACAAGTGATGATCCGCGACATGGCCCGGGACTTTGCCCGTGGCGAAATCGCGCCCCATGCCCAGGCCTGGGAGAAAGCCGGGTGGATTGACGACGGCCTGGTGTCGAAGATGGGCGAACTGGGCTTGCTGGGCATGGTGGTGCCCGAAGAATGGGGCGGTACCTACGTCGATTACGTGGCCTATGCCCTGGCAGTGGAGGAAATCTCCGCGGGCGATGGCGCCACCGGGGCGCTGATGAGTATCCACAACTCGGTGGGTTGCGGGCCTGTCCTCAACTTCGGCACCGATGAACAAAAGCAAACCTGGTTGGCCGACCTGGCCAGCGGCCAAGCCATTGGCTGCTTCTGCCTGACCGAACCCCAGGCCGGCTCCGAGGCCCACAACCTGCGCACCCGCGCCGAACTGCGGGACGGCCAGTGGATCATCAACGGCGCCAAGCAGTTCGTCAGCAACGGCAAGCGGGCGAAACTGGCGATTGTCTTCGCCGTGACGGACCCTGAGCTGGGCAAAAAAGGGATTTCGGCGTTCCTGGTGCCGACCAATACACCGGGTTTTATCGTCGATCGCACCGAACACAAAATGGGCATCCGCGCCTCGGACACCTGCGCCGTCACGCTGAGCAACTGCACCATCCCCGAGGCCAACCTGCTGGGCGCCCGGGGCAAAGGCCTGGCGATCGCCCTCTCCAACCTCGAGGGCGGCCGCATCGGTATCGCGGCGCAAGCCCTGGGCATCGCCCGCGCGGCGTTTGAAGCGGCCCTGGCTTATTCACGGGATCGGGTGCAGTTCGACAAACCGATCATCGAACACCAGAGCATCGCCAACCTGCTGGCCGACATGCACACCCGCCTGAACGCCGCCCGCTTGCTGATCCTCCACGCCGCGCGGTTACGCAGCGCCGGTAAACCGTGCCTGTCGGAAGCTTCCCAGGCCAAGCTGTTCGCCTCGGAAATGGCCGAGAAGGTCTGTTCCTCAGCGATACAGATCCATGGTGGGTATGGGTATCTCGAGGATTATCCCGTGGAGCGCTACTACCGCGACGCGCGGATTACCCAGATCTATGAAGGGTCGAGCGAAATACAGCGGATGGTCATCGCCCGGGAGCTGAAGCACTACTTGGTGTAATGGCTGAAAAGCATCGCGAGCAGGCTCGCTCCCACAGGGTCCGGTGGTGTACTCAAATATCAGGTACACCGCAGGTCCAATGTGGGAGCGAGCCTGCTCGCGATGGCGTCAGTGAGGACGCCGTGTTACTTGTCCTGGAACTGCGGCGTCCGCTTGGCCACGAACGCCGCCATCCCTTCTTTCTGATCCAGCGTCGCAAACGCGGCATGGAATACCCGGCGCTCGAAACGTACGCCTTCGGACAGGCTGACCTCAAAGGCGCGGTTGACGCTTTCCTTGACCATCATGCTGATGGGCACTGACTTGGACGCGATCACGGCGGCGGTTTTCAGCGCGTCATCCAGCAGTTCATCGGCCGGCACGATTCGCGCAACGATGCCACAACGCTCGGCTTCCACCGCATCGATAAAACGCCCGGTCAGGCACATTTCCATGGCCTTGGCCTTGCCCACCGCACGAGTCAGGCGCTGGGTGCCGCCCATACCCGGCAACACGCCTAGATTGACTTCCGGCTGGCCGAACTTGGCGTTATCGCCCGCCAGGATAAAGTCGCACATCAGCGCCAGCTCACAACCACCGCCCAAGGCAAAGCCGTTCACCGCCGCGATGATCGGTTTGCGACGGTTCGCCACCCGGTCGCTGTCGCTGAACAGGTCGTCGAGGTAGATCTGCGGGTAGGTCAGCTCGGCCATTTCCTTGATGTCGGCGCCGGCGGCGAAGGCTTTTTTCGAGCCGGTCAGCACAATGCAGCCGATCTTCGGGTCAGCTTCCAGGCTATCGAGCGCGTGGTTCAACTCGCTGATGATCTGCGCATTCAAGGCATTCAACGCTTGGGGACGGTTGAGCGTGATCAGGCCAACGCGGTCCTTGATCTCCAATAAAATCGTTTCGTAGCTCATGTATGACTCCTGTTTAAGCCCTGTATTTGGCTCGATGTCCTGTAGGAGTTGCCGCAGGCTGCGATCTTTTCCTGTCAATTGGTTCCTGAACAAAAAGACCAAAATCAAAAGATCGCAGCCTACGGCAGCTCCTACAGATTGCGCGAAATGACCATGCGCTGAATGTCGCTGGTGCCTTCGTAGATCTGGCAGACCCGCACGTCGCGGTAGATGCGTTCCAGCGGGAAGTCGTTGAGGTAACCGTAACCGCCCAGGGTTTGCAACGCCATGGAGCAGACTTTTTCAGCCATTTCCGAGGCGAACAGCTTGGCCATGGACGCCTCCACCAGCGCCGGCTGACCGTTGTCCCGCAGGGCGGCGGCGTAATGCACCATTTGCCGGGCCACGGCGATCTGGGTCGCCATGTCCGCCAGACGGAACGCTACGGCCTGGTGCTCAATGATCGGCTTGCCGAAACTTTCCCGTTCGCGGGCATAGTCGCGGGCCGCCTCGAACGCGGCACGCGCCATGCCCACCGATTGCGCCGCGATGCCGACCCGCCCGCCTTCCAGGTTCGCCAGGGCGATCTTGTAACCTTCGCCCTCCTCACCCAAGCGATTGCCCACCGGCACCTTCACATCCTCGAACAGGATCTGGCAGGTGTCGGAGGCATGTTGACCGAGTTTGTCCTCGACCCGCGCCACGGTGTAGCCCGGCGAATCGGTGGGTACGATGAACGCGCTGATGCCGCGTTTGCCGGCGCTCGGGTCGGTCACCGCGAACACGATCACCACCCCGGCGTTCTGCCCTGAGGTGATGAACTGCTTACAGCCGTTGAGCATGTAATGATCGCCCTCCCGTCGCGCCCGGGTTTTGAGGCTGCTGGCGTCCGAGCCGGCCTGGGGCTCGGTCAGGGCGAAAGCGCCGAGCATCGCGCCGCTGGCCAGCGGCGTGAGGAACCGGACTTTTTGTTCATCGCTGCCGAACTTGAGGATCGGCACGCAGCCCACCGAGTTGTGCACGCTCATGATCGTCGAGCATGCCCCGTCGCCAGCGGCGATTTCTTCCAGGGCCATGGCATAGGCCAGGTAACCGGTGTCACAACCGCCCCATTGCTCCGGCACGAGCATGCCGAAGAAACCCAGTTCGGCCATTTCACCGATGGCTTCCTTGGGGAAGCGGTGCTCGCGGTCCCATTCGGCGGCGAACGGTTTCAAACGTTCCTGGGCGAACTGCCGGGCCACGTCGCTGATTTGAGTCTGTTCTTCAGTCGGGAGCATGGTGATTCCTTAATACAGGCATTCAACGGCCATGGCCGTGGCTTCGCCGCCGCCAATGCAAATGGCCGCGACGCCGCGCTTGAGACCTTTCTGGCGCAGGGCCGAGAGCAACGTGACCAAAATCCGCGCACCGGACGCACCAATCGGGTGGCCCAGGGCACAGGCGCCGCCGTGGATATTGACCTTGGCGTGGGGGATTTCCAGCTTGCCCATGGTCACCAAACTCACCACCGCGAAGGCTTCATTGACTTCGAACAGATCGACCTCATCCAGCGACCAGCCGGTTTTACTCATCAGCTTCTTCACCGCGCCTATCGGTGCAGTGGGAAACAGGCTCGGGGTGTCGGCAAATGCCGCGTGGCCATGAATCACTGCCAAGGGCTTCAAACCACGTTGCCGGGCCTGACTCTGGCGCATCAACACCAACGCCGCGGCGCCATCGGAAATGGAACTGGAGTTGGCGGCCGTCACGGTACCCCCCTCCCGGAATGCCGGTTTGAGCGAGGATATCTTGTCGATCCGCGCCTTGGGCGGTTGCTCGTCGTGGCGCACAGTCACTTGTTCCTTGCCGACCATGACTTGCACCGGCACGATCTCGGCGTCGAAACTGCCGTCCTTGATCGCCTGCTGGGCGCGGGTGGTAGAAGCAATGGCGAAAGCGTCCTGGGCTTGGCGACTGAAACCATTGGCTTCGGCGCAATCCTCGGCGAAGGTGCCCATCAGGCGGCCCTTGTCGTAGGCGTCTTCCAGGCCGTCGAGGAACATGTGGTCCAGCACCCTGCCGTGGCCCATTCGGTAACCGCTGCGGGCGCGGTCGAGCAGATACGGCGCGTTGGACATGCTCTCCATGCCACCCGCCACCACCACCTCGGCACTGCCGGCGATGAGCATGTCATGGGCGAGGATGGCCGCTTCCATGCCCGAACCGCACATTTTGTTGAGCGTGGTGCAACGGGTCGACTTGTCGAGCCCGGCGCCCAGTGCTGCCTGGCGCGCCGGGGCTTGGCCCAGGCCGGCCGCGAGCACGCAACCGAACAGCACTTCTTCTACCGAAGCCGCCGCAATACCGGCGCGCTCCACTGCGGCCTTGATCGCGGCAGCCCCCAGTTGTGGGGCACTGAGGCTTTTCAATTCACCCTGGAAACCGCCCATGGGGGTGCGGACGGCGCTGACGATGACAATCGGATCGTTTGACATAAGAATTCTCCTACTTGGCAGCCATACGCAAGGCACCGTCGAGACGGATCACCTCACCGTTGAGCATGCTGTTTTCAATGATATGCCTGACCAGCGCCGCGTACTCGGCGGGTTTGCCCAGGCGCGGTGGAAACGGCACGCCGGCAGCCAGGGAGTCGCGTACTTCAGGCGTCATGCCGGCCATCATCGGGGTTTCGAAAATGCCGGGGGCGATGGTCATCACGCGAATGCCGAAGCGCGCCAGCTCCCGGGCCGCTGGCAAGGTCAGGCTGGCGATGGCACCTTTGGACGCTGCGTAGGCCGCCTGGCCGATCTGGCCGTCGAAGGCCGCTACCGACGCAGTGTTGATGATCACGCCGCGCTCACCGTCGGCATTGGCCTCGGTTTCGGCAATGGCGGCAGCCGCCAAACGCAAGAGATTGAAGCTGCCGATCAGATTGACGTTAATCACCTGGCTGAAGCTGGCCAATGCGTGGGGACCGTTCTTGCCGAGGATCTTCTCGCCGCGAACGATGCCGGCGCAGTTCACCAGGCCATTGAGGCCGCCGAACGCATCGACCGTGGCCTTGACCGCCGCTTCGGCCGCCGCCTCGTTACTGATGTCCGCCACCACGCTCAGGCAGCCGAGCTTTTGCGCCTGGGCGGCCACGGCTTCGGCATTGAGGTCCACCAGCATCACGTTGGCACCGGCCTTGACCAGCATCTCGCCGGTGGCCGCGCCCAGGCCGGACGCACCGCCGCTGACGAGGAAAATCTTATTGTCGATCTGCATCATGGTTTCCTTGGGTTCAAGCTGAAACGTTATGCGCCGCAGCCTCTTGAGCCTTGGCGACTTCTTGGTTGCGCAAGATAAAGCGCTGCAATTTGCCGCTTGGGGTTTTCGGCAAATCGCTGACAAATTCGATTTCGCGGGGATAGGCATGGGCCGCCAGGCGCTTGCGCACATGCTGGCGCAACTCTTCGGCCAGTTCTGGCGCGGCGCGGTACTGAGCGCTGAGCACCACGAAGGCCTTCACCACCTCGGTACGCTCCGGGTCGGGCTTACCGATCACGGCCGCCTCCACCACCGCCGGATGTTCGATCAGCGCGCTTTCCACGTCGAACGGGCCGACGCGGTAGCCGGAGGTGGTGATCACGTCGTCGCTGCGCCCGACAAAACTGATGCTGCCGTCCGGGTTCAGCTCCACGGTGTCGCCGCTCAGGTAATAGTCGCCGATGAAGGCTTTGGTCGGCCCGCCCTCGTAACCGGCGAACCAGCACATAGGCGACTGGCTGCGGTCGACGGCCAGAATACCCGGCTGCCCCACGCCCAGTTCGCGCTGGTGCTCATCCAGCACCACGATCCGATGGCCCGGCGAGGCAAAACCGGCGGCGCCCAGGTGCACCGGATGCTCCAGCCCGTGGTGGTTGCACAGCACCATGCCCAGTTCGGTCTGGCCGTAATGGTCGTGGATCACCACGTTCAGATTGTCGGCAAACCAGCGGATCACCTCCGGGTTCAGCGGCTCGCCAGCACTGCTGACGATGCGCAGCTTGCCCTTGATCGACCGGGCGAACTGCTCACCCCCAGCGATCAATAAACGGTAGGCCGTAGGCGAACCCGTGAGGTTGGTGATGCGATATTTATTGATCACCCGGCAGGTGCTTTCCAGGGTGAATGGGCCATCGTAGAAAGTAATCGGGTGCCCCATCGCCAGCGGTCCGGTCACACCGAAGTAGATGCCATAGGCCCAGCCCGGGTCGGCAACGTTCCAGAAGGCATCTTCAGGGCGCAGGTCCACAGCGTCACGGGTGTAGCTCTGGAACGCGACGATGGCCTTGAGCGGCACCGACAGCGCCTTGGCCGGGCCGGTGGTGCCGGAGGTGAACATCAGCAGGAATGGGTCTTCGCCAGTGAGCATCACCGGTTCGCAGTGACTTGCGTGATTTGCCACTTCGGCCCAGAAGCTGTAGTCGCCCCGGACAATGCCCTGGCCTTTTTCACCGCCAACGGTGACGACCGTGGGGCAACCGGCGACTTCGTTGAGCTTGGGGCGGTTGACCGCGTCGGTGACCACAACGCGCGCACCGGAACTGCCGAGGCGATGTTCGATGGCCTTGGGGCCGAACGCGGTGAACAGCGGCTGATACACCGCCCCGATGCGCCAGGTGGCGAGTACCACGATCAACAATTCAGCGGTGCGCGGCAGCAGGCCGGCCACCTTGTCGCCCTTGCCCACGCCTTGGGCGAGCAGGAAATTGGCAAAACTTGCAGCGTTGTCCTGTAGGTCGCGGTACGTCCAGGTTGCATCGCTGCCATCGCGACCCTCCCAGAACAAGGCGATACGCCCCGGCAACGCGTGCCGGTCGCAACACTCGACGCAGGCATTGAGCGCCTCGAGCGAGCCGTGCAGCGCGGTGTTGACGGTGTGCAGGTAATCGAACTGCGACGTGGCGGACGAATAATCGGGCATGACCAGAATCCCTCTGTACTTTTTATTGGTTGGGGGAACCGTAAGCAGCAGGGAAATACTCGCGCCGAAGGGCGTGGGCGGCAATGGTCAAAGCCATCAAGTTGCTTGACTGGTTTGGCCATGGTCGTGGGGATGTGTTGTCAGTATATGGCCCATCGCGAGCAGGCTCGCTCCCACATGGGAGGCGTGTTGATTTTGTGGGAGCGAGCCAGCTCGCGATAGCGCACGACCAGTCAATACAGAGTCTGGCACGTTTGGACGTTAGCGTTGATGACGCGAATTCATGGCTTGCGAGTAAACGAATAGAATAAATTCGGCTCCGCTACCACGTATAAGTGGCCTTGCGCATCCATGGCTACACCTTCTGGCTGTGCCTTGGACGAGAAAAAATCCTTCACGCCCTCGAACAGACTTTTGTAGCTTATATAACGTCCCTCTCTGTCCAACTCAATCAACAATTTGGACTGCTCACTGAGTAAAAGAAGGTGGCCGGTGCCTGGGTCGTAATAGGCGTCTGCCAGGTCACGTGCGAACACACTGCGGGTCACCCATTCAGTGCGATCGATCAAGTTGATGGACTGGTTTCCATTCAGGCTTTTCGACACGCCACCCACCTCATACAATTGTCGTGGGTCGCGCTCCTTGACCACAAATAAACGGTCGCCAACCGGATCATAGGTCACCCCTTCGAAGCCCTTGTTGTTTGTGCTCAGGTTGACACCTACGGTGATGAACGGCTCTGCTCGCTTTCGAATGGTCGAGGACTTCTCGGGCAGTTGGATAAACGTCAGACGTTGGTCAGCTTCTTCAGAAACAACTACTCGGCCATTGCCCATGTAGGCCAGTCCTTCGGTATCGTCAAAGCCCTCAAGCGGATAACGTTCAAGCACATTGCCCGCTCGGTCGAGGGCAACAATTTGAAGAGTCCCGGCGTTGGTAATAACCAGCAACCGGTCATGGTCGTAATCGTAGGTGATTCCTGAGAGATCATCGTCAATGCCCTCTATTGGCTTGGCGACGACGTCAGGCATAAATCCTGGCAGCCATAGGCTAGGCGCATGACTGGCGCTGCCCCAAGTCTGCACAACAAAGTAATACAGCTGTTGGTGCCAGTAGAAACGGCAGGAAGCCGCCCCCAAAACGCCTAATAACAGCAACACAAAAACAACAATGAGCACCCGACGCCGTCGGAATTCATGAGCAACGCCAGCCGTCACAGGGGATGCTTCCAGGCGAATGAATAAACCTTCTCTGGCGTTGGCGACTGGCAACGATGGTTATCCGCATCGGCCCCCACCAAGAACCACTCAGCCCTTGAAGTATCGCCGACACTGCGAGCTTTTTGCGGGTCGTAACAGCGTGCCAGATCGTGCGCGGGCACCAAGGCATAAGCCTGCGGATGGCTGCGAAGCCAGAGGGCGGATTGCTCCAGAGAGTGGCTGGTATAGAAGCCAAAATGCACGATGGGTTGCTGCGCGAACAACCAGTGTCCCTCACGCCAACTCACCAGCACCAACTCAGCATTGGCGGTCAGTCGCGCCACCTCCCGCATAACGGTTTCGTGGGGGTTAAGGCCTTCTTTACGGGGCTCGATGAAGCCGCGCACAAACCAGGCCCCCAACCACAATGCGGTCAATATGACAAATACCGTTCTGCCCCTCGGACGCTGGCTGAACCAACGGCGCAGCATCCATGGAATAAGCGGCGCCACCAGCAGAATCAATGCGGGCAATGCAGGAAAGATGTACAGCTTGCGTTTACCGCTGCTCAGGCTGAAGAACAACAACACCAGTGCCACCCAACCGAGTAGCACCAACACTCGACCATCGTGCTTGACCAGCTGCTTACGCCAAGCCGGCACCAGCCATGGGAGCATGAACACAATCGGCAGCCAGTACTTCGGAATCACCTTGACGAAGAAATACCAAAAGGGTTCGCGGTGGTCCCAGGCATTGGCATACCGGCCAGCCGTTTGCTTGAGCAGGATTTCCTGGGCATAAGCCAAGCTATCAGCACTGCCCTGAAGCACGATCACCAACAGCGGACCCAGCCATAGCGCAATGGCTGCCAACGCCACCAGCAGCCCCAGCCACCATTTCCCCGTTTCGCCGGGCATCAACACCACGCCTTTCCAACCTTTGCGCACTGCATACGCGTAGGGGATCAGCATCAGCACCGGCAGAAAGCCCACACCTTTGCTGATGATGCCAAACCCCATCGCCGCGCAGGCTACGTAGTACCAGCGCCAGGCCGGACCGAGCAACAGATGCCGGCATAAGCCATAGATCGCCAGCATTGTCCAAAGCGCCAGAAAGCCATCAATCTGGCCAGTCCGTAAAATGCTGTAGGTCTGGTAGGTCGCCAGAAACAATAGCGCGGCAATGACACCGACACGGCGCCCCCACAAGCGCCGGCCCAAGTCGTACAAGCCAGCCGTCGTAACGGCGCCGGCGACAAGCGCGGGCAAATACAGGGCTACTTTTGGTAACTGGGTAAGCTGCACGAATAGGGCTACAGCCCACATGAACAGCGGAGGCTTGTCCGCGTAAATTTCGCCAGCGCGATGCGGAATAAACCACGAACCGTTCTGCAGCATTTCCAAGGCTACGCCCAGAAAACGCTCTTCATCGACATTCATCGGCTGGCGCCAGCCAAGACCGGCACCCACCATCACCAACGCCAATACGAAAAAAAACAGTAGCTCTAACCGCGAGGAAGATAATCGTATCCGCACCGTTCAGTCCTTTTTACCCAGTTCGCGGTTTTCCTGTTCATGGTGCTTGGCGATCAACTGCAAGTTGCGCAAATACACGATAAAACCGAAGGACTGGCCGACGATAAAAACCGGGTCTTCGCGGTAAATGGCGTAGGCCAACAGCAGCGCACTGCCGATGATACTCAGGTACCAGAACCCAACAGGGATCAGGCTGCGCTTCTTGTATTCGCTGTATAGCCACTGCAGAACAAAACGGCCGGTAAATGCAAACTGGCCAGCGAAGCCAATGCCCAACCACAACGTTTCTCTGCCCATGTCAGACCTCGACCTCTTGTGCATTGACTTCCAGGCGAGTGCGTTTTATCAGCCACCACACCCCGAACAAATCAACAATTCCCACGAGGGCCCGGTCGAAGTTTCCGTAGTTTGAAACCCCTGCCCCGCGCTCACGGTGGTTCACAGGTTGAATCAGCATCCGGCCGTTGTGACGGCGAATCAAGGCAGGAATGAAGCGGTGCATGTGATCGAAATACGGCAGGCGCAGAAACGCCTCGCGCTCAATCAATTTGATACCGCAACCTGTATCGGGCGTTTGGTCCTTCAGCAGACTGGCGCGCAGATTGTTCGCAAATCGCGAAGCCCAGCGCTTACTCGCCGTGTCCCGACGGTTTACCCGATGGCCTGCCACCAGTTTCACACCTTCGGGTTTGCCTTCCGAACCCCGCACCAAGTCGAGCATTTTCGGCAGGTCAGCCGGATCGTTTTGCCCATCGCCATCGAGTGTTGCCAACCAATGCCCACGTGCAACCTCAGCCGCGTGGTAAATCGAGGTGCTCTGCCCCAGCGAACGGGCATGACTGAGTACCCGCAATTGACTGTAGCCATTGTTTTGTAATGTGCGTAATTCGCTGGCGGTGGCATCGGTGCTCCCATCGTCAACCACGATGACTTCAAAGGTCTCGTTGGCCAGCGCTGCACGCACTTCCTCCAACAGTGGAAGGAGGTTACCTGATTCGTTTTTGGCCGGAATCAGAACCGACACATAAGGGGTTTCGTGCATGACGTTTCCGTAAAAACTGAGGGGTGAGTGCTTCGTAATAGGCGCGGTACCCTGCGACAGCCGTCCCCGATGATGAGCTTCTGTACCCAGTGGCTTATATCAAAGAAAAATGACAGTTTTGTGTTTAATTAAAGACAGCGACGAAAGTGGTTACTCGATATATCGATCATCGGTAATACCCCACGGAGTTTAGCGCATCTTTTAATTCTGGCGCTGACGACACTTGCGATGAAAATAATCAGAGGCGGCGGCTGATAGCTCAATAAACGCATGCCCCTGAATAACCCAAACAACAAACACTTGATCCAGTTTAGTGCGCGCCATGTAAAACCTCGAACAAATACGCGCCCCTCCTCCGCTAAAAAAGGTAATGCAATCAGGTATCAAGTAATGGCTGGCAGCAAATAAACAATTCGCCTACCGTTTTTTCACGTTTCTTTCAAAAAATCACGTTTAGCCTCAATGAATATGGGCTGCTCGTTACGAGCACCACCCACCTTGGAACGAAAAAATCCACTGAATTTTCTTAACAAATATTTCAGGCAACTGCTTGATGCGGCTTTTCTTTATAGGGTTTAGGCTGTTAGTCGATCCCTGTTTTAACCTTAAAGTTATTCACTCTTGAGCCCCGAGGTGCCCATGATTCAAGGGTTTCTTCCGTTCTCCCGTCCCAGTATTGGCGATGAAGAAGTTGCCGCCGTAGAGCAAGTATTGCGCTCCGGCTGGATCACGACTGGCCCGAAAAACCAGCAACTCGAAGAGCAGTTCGCCCACCACGTCGGCTGCCGGCATGCCGTTGCACTTTCCTCGGCCACCGGCGGTATGCACATCACGCTGTTGGCGTTGGGAATCGGGCCGGGTGATGAAGTCATTACACCGTCCCTGACGTGGGTGTCGACCGCCAACATGATCTGCCTGTTGGGGGCCACGCCGGTGTTCGTCGACGTGGACCGCGACACGCTGATGAGTGATCTGTCGAGCATCGAAGCAGCCATCACGCCGCGCACCAAAGCGATCATACCGGTGCATTACGCCGGCGCAGCGTTCGATCTCGATCCGCTGTATGCGCTGGCAGGCAGGCATGGTATCGCGGTTATCGAAGATGCCGCCCATGCGGCAGGCACCCTCTACAAGGGCCGCCATGTCGGATCAAAAGGCACGGCGATTTTCTCGTTCCACGCGATCAAGAACATGACTTGCGCCGAGGGTGCCATGTTCGTCAGCGATGATGAAGTGCTTGCCGCGCGGGTGCGCAGGCTCAAGTTCCATGGCTTGGGCGTCGATGCCTACGACCGCCTTACTCACGGTCGCAAACCCCAGGCACACGTGATAGAGCCGGGTTTCAAATACAACCTGGCCGACATCAATGCCGCTATTGCCCTCGTGCAACTGGAGCGCCTGGACCAGATCAACGCCAAACGCACCGAGCTGGCCACGGCTTACCTGCAACGGTTGCAAGGCTCAAAAGTGCAACCGCTGGCAGTTCCGGTCTACCCGCAACAGCACGCCTGGCACCTGTTCATCCTGCGCATCGACGCTGAGCGCTGCGGACTGGATCGCGAAGCGTTCATCAAAGCCCTGCAGGAGCAGAACATCGGCACCGGCATTCACTTCATAGCCACGCACCTGCACACCTACTACCGCCAGCGCTTTCCCAACGTCCACTTGCCCAATACCGAGTGGAACTCGGCGCGTCTGTGCTCAATTCCGTTGTTCCCCGACATGACCGTCGATGACGTGGATCGCGTTGTCGACACCATTGAAAACGTCATGGACACCCACCTGTGAAACCTTACCCAATCAACTGCGTGTCGATCGTCATTCCGGTCTACAACGAAGAAGACAGCTTGCCCGAGTTACTGCGACGTACAAAAGCCGCCTGTCAGCAACTGCACCAGACATACGAAATTGTGCTGGTCGACGATGGCAGTCGGGACGAATCGGCGCAAATACTGGAACAGGCTGCATCACTCAAAGGCAGCCCGGTCGTAGCGGTCATTCTCAACCGCAACTACGGTCAGCACGCGGCAATCATGGCCGGTTTCGAGCAGTGCAAGGGCGACCTCGTCATTACCCTCGACGCCGACCTGCAAAACCCGCCCGAAGAGATTCCTCGATTGGTGGCCCAGGCCGAGCTTGGCTATGACGTGGTCGCCACGGTTCGCAACAACCGTCAGGACTCGGCCCTGCGGCGCTGGCCGTCGAAACTGATCAACCTTGCCGTGCAGCGCTCCACCGGCGTGGCCATGAGCGACTACGGCTGCATGCTCCGGGCTTACCGGCGGTCCATCGTCGACGCCATGCTCGCCTGTCGCGAACGCAGCACGTTCATCCCTATCCTGGCCAACAGCTTCGCTCGGCACACCTCGGAAATCCCAGTGACCCACGCCGAGCGCGAACACGGGGAATCCAAGTACAGCCCCATGCGCCTGATCAACCTGATGTTCGACTTGATCACCTGCATGACCACGACACCACTGCGACTGCTGAGCATTGTCGGCTTCGCCATGGCCGGTTTGGGCGTGTTGTTCGCCATCGCGTTGATCGTCCTGCGCCTGGTTTTCGGCGCCAGTTGGGCCGGCCACGGAATGTTCGTGCTGTTTGCCGTGCTGTTTGTTTTCACTGGCGGGCAATTCATCGGGATGGGGTTGCTGGGCGAATACCTGGGGCGGATGTACAGCGACGTTCGTGCGCGTCCCCGGTTCTTCATCGAGAAGGTCCTACGGGGCCAGCCCGCCACCCCTGCTCCCGTTGTCACCGTTGACGGCCTCACTTCCATGTCTTCAGATCAGGTGCTCTCATGAGCGTAAAAACGGTTGTCTTCGCCTATCACGATATCGGCTGTGTCGGTATCGAAACCCTGCTCGACTCGGGCTTCGACATTGTCGCGGTGTTTACCCACGCCGATGACCCCAAGGAAAACACCTTTTACGGCTCCGTTGCGCAACTGTGCGCGCGCCATGGCATCCCGGTCCATGCGCCGGAAGACGTGAACCATCCGTTGTGGGTCGAGCGCATCAGTCAGCTCAACCCCGATTACCTGTTCTCGTTCTACTACCGCCATTTGTTGAACGAACCGCTGTTGGCCACCGCCCAGAAAGGCGCGTTCAACCTGCACGGTTCATTGCTGCCCCACTACCGCGGTCGCGCGCCGGTCAACTGGGTATTGGTGAACGGTGAAACCGAGACCGGGGTGACCCTGCACCGTATGGTCAAACGCGCCGACGCCGGTGCAATCCTCGCCCAGCAGAGGGTTGCCATCGAGCGCAGCGACACCGCGCTGACCCTGCACGGCAAATTACGCGTGGCTGCCATCGACCTGCTGCGCGATACGTTGCCAGCGTTGCTTGCCGGTAAGGTCAGCGAGACGCAACAGGACGAATCCACAGCCACGGTGTTTGGCCGTCGCACAGCCGCCGACGGAAAACTCGTCTGGCAACGCCCGGCGGAGGAACTGTTCAACCTGGTTCGTGCCGTGACCCGACCGTACCCAGGTGCGTTTTGTGCCGTGGGCGAACACAAGTTGATTGTCTGGAGCGCACAGGTCACTCCGGGTAACGAAGGTCAGGCACCAGGTCGGGTCATCAGCGTCGATCCGTTGCGCATCGCTTGCGGCGAAGACTCCCTGGTGATCACCTCCGGTCAGCGTAACGACAACGGCTTGTATCTGAGTGGTCCGCAACTGGCCAATGAACTGGGCCTGGTCGACGGCTCAGTGCTGCGCGGTGCCGAGGCCGACCGCGCCCCGCGTCGTACTCGCGTGCTGATCCTCGGCGTCAACGGTTTCATCGGTAATCACTTGTCCGAACGCCTGCTGCGTGACGGCAAATACGAGGTACATGGCCTCGACATCGGCTCCGACGCCATCGCCCGTCTGCGCAGTCATCCGCATTTCCACTTCGTCGAAGGCGATATCAGCATTCACTCCGAGTGGATCGAATACCACATCAAGAAGTGCGACGTGATCCTGCCGCTGGTCGCTATCGCCACGCCGATTGAGTACACCCGCAATCCACTGCGCGTGTTCGAACTGGACTTCGAAGAGAACCTGAAACTGGTTCGCTACTGCGTCAAATACAACAAACGCGTGATCTTCCCGTCGACGTCAGAAGTCTATGGCATGTGCCAGGACAACAACTTCGATGAAGACACCTCCAACCTCACCGTCGGCCCAATCAACAAGCAACGCTGGATCTACTCAACGTCCAAACAGTTGCTCGACCGCGTGATCTGGGCCTACGGCCAGAAAGGCCTGAACTTCACCCTGTTCCGCCCCTTCAACTGGATGGGTCCACGCCTGGATCGCCTGGGTTCGGCACGGATCGGCAGCTCCCGGGCCATTACCCAACTGATCCTCAACCTGGTGGAAGGCACACCGATTCGCCTGTTCGATGGCGGCGAGCAAAAACGCTGCTTCACCGACATTGCCGACGGTGTGGAAGCGCTGGCCCGGATCATCGACAACGAAAACGACGCCTGTAATGGCCAGATCATCAACATCGGCAACCCGGACAACGAAGCCAGCATTCGTCAATTGGGCGAGGAACTGCTGCGTCAGTTCGAAGCGCACCCGCTGCGTGACAACTTTCCACCGTTCGCCGGGTTCCGCGATGTCGAAAGCAAGGCCTTCTATGGCAACGGTTACCAGGACGTGTCACACCGCAAACCGAGCATCGCCAATGCCAAGCGCCTGCTGGACTGGACGCCGACCGTGCAAATGAGTGAAACCATCGGCAACACGCTGGATTTCTTCTTGCGCGAGGCCATGCTCGAAATCGCGGAGCACTCTATAGAAGAATCGTGCTGATGCAGGCAGGCCTTCGAATCGATGTCGACACATACCGAGGCACCCGTGAGGGGGTGCCCCGGCTGTTGGAAATCCTCGATGAGGCCCAGGTCAAGGCTACGTTTTTCTTCAGTGTCGGGCCGGACAACATGGGGCGTCATCTGTGGCGCCTGATACGGCCGCAATTTCTCTGGAAGATGTTGCGCTCCAACGCCGCGGGCCTGTACGGCTGGGAGATTTTGCTGGCCGGCACCGCCTGGCCCGGCAAACCCATCGGCCGCGATCTCGGGCATCTGATGCGTCAGGCCCGGGCCGCTGGCCATGAAGTCGGCCTGCATGCCTGGGATCACCATGCCTGGCAGGCCAATGCCGGACGCTGGAGCGATGCGCAACTGATCGAGCACATTCGCCGGGGCGTAGACAGCCTCAGCGACATCCTCGGGGAAAAAGTCGAATGCTCTGCGGCGGCCGGTTGGCGCGCGGACGAGCGTGTGATCGAGGTCAAGCAGGCGTTCGGCTTTCGCTACAACAGCGATTGCCGTGGGCATCGGCTGTTCCAGCCGACACTGGCCGATGGAGGTTTAGGTACGCCGCAGATTCCGGTGGACCTGCCGACCTTCGATGAGGTGGTCGGCCCGAACGTCATGGCCAAGGACTACAACGCTTTCATTATCGAGCGCTTCGCCCCCGAAAAGCTCAACGCCTACACGATCCATGCCGAAGTAGAAGGGATATTGATGGCTCACGATTTCCGTCAATTGCTGGCCGATGCGCGCCAGCGAGAAATCCGCTTTCAACCCTTGGGCGACCTGCTGCCCCAAACGCCCGCGACCTTGCCGACAGGTCGCGTGGTGCGCGGCACGCTTGAAGGTCGCGAAGGCTGGCTGGGAGTGCAAGGCGCATGAGCAAACGCTGGGGGCTGCCGCTGCTGCTGGGGATTTTTCTGTTGGCGTACCTGCTGCCATTGGGCAGTCATGGGTTGTGGATTCCCGACGAAACCCGCTACGCCCAGATCAGCCAGGACATGCTTCTGAGCGGTAACTGGGTTTCACCGCACTTCATGAGCCTGCGCTATTTCGAAAAACCGGCAGCCGGATACTGGATGATCGCCCTCGGCCAGGCAGTTTTTGGTGACAACCTGTTTGGTGTGCGCATTGCTTCGGCCGTCAGCACCGGGCTCAGTGTGATGCTGTGCTACTTGATCGCCCACCGACTCTGGAACGAGCCGCGCAAGAGTTTTGCCTGCGCCCTGCTGTACATGAGCCTCACCATGATCGCCGGCGCCGCGGGCTACGCCAACCTCGATCCGCAGTTCACCTTTTGGGTAACCCTGAGCCTGGTAGCGTTGTGGTTTGCATTGGACAGCGTCGGCCGCACGCAACGGCTGATCGGCTGGGCGGTAGTGGGACTGGCCTGCGGCATGGGCTTCATGACCAAGGGTTTTCTCGCCTGGTTGCTGCCAGTGTTGATCGCCCTGCCCTGGATGGTCTGGCAAAAGCGCTGGCGTGAGTTGCTGATTTACGGCCCGATGGCGATTGTCGTGGCCATCGCCGTCAGCCTGCCCTGGGCCTTGGCGGTACATGCACAGGAACCGGACTACTGGCGGTTCTTCTTCTGGCACGAACACATTCAGCGCTTCGCCGGGGACGATGCCCAGCATGACGCGCCATGGTGGTTCTATCTGCCGCTGCTGGTGGCGTTCAGTCTGCCGTGGGTGGGGCTGTTACCACCGGCGCTGCGGCAAGCGTGGCAAACCCGGCGCCAGGCGAACATCGCTTTCCTGTGGTTGTGGCTGTTGATGCCGCTGCTGTTTTTCAGCCTCAGCAAAGGCAAATTACCCAGCTACATCCTGCCGTGCCTGCTGCCATTATCCTTGCTCCTGGGGTGTACGCTGGCGGACCGGCTGGCGCTGAAACAGGGTCGGGCCCTTGGCATTAACGGTCTACTGAACCTGATACTCGGCTTGGCCGCCCTGCTCGCCGTGGTCTATCTGCAACTGAAAAATCCGCTCTACGACCATGAGCCACACAATCTGGTGCTGGTGTTCATCGCGCTGATCGGCTGGATCGTGACTAACCTACTGCAAGCCTTCAGACCCTTGCAATGCTGGGCCGCCCCGGCGTTCGGCAGTTTGTTGCTGATCGGGTTGCTGCCCGCCGGACTGCCCAACTCTGTAGTCGCCAACAAAATGCCCGACCAGTTCATCCTCGAACACCTTCAGGAACTGGCACAAACCGACAATCTGCTGAGCAACGATCTGGGCGCTGCGTCAGCATTGGCCTGGCGCGCGAAACGCCCGGATGTGGCGTTGTACAACACAGTCGGGGAGTTGAAATATGGCCTGGCTTACCCTGACGGGATACAGCAACGGGTCGACTCGAAACAGGTGCAACAGTGGATGCACGAGGCCCGCCGAAGCGGCTCGGTCGGGGTGCTGATGCGGGTCAAGGGTGACGATGAGCTACAAGAAATCGAACGATTGCCCAAGGATGGCAAACGTTATGAGCGAGGCAATCTGGTCATTCTGATTTTCCCTCAGGAGATGTCATGAGCCTGTTGCTGCTACTGGCCGCCTGCGTGCTGACTTGCCTGGGTCAGATCGCCCAGAAGTACGCCGTAGAGCACTGGCGTGGCCAGTCGTCGGGCTGGGGCGAGAAACTGCGTTCGCGCTGGTTGTGGCTGGCGCTTGCCGCGTTGGGTGCAGGCTTACTGGTGTGGTTGCTGGTGTTGCAGCGTCTTGAGGTCGGTATCGCCTACCCGATGCTGAGCCTGAATTTCGTATTGATCACCCTGGTCGCCCGGTTTGTCTTCAACGAGACCGTCGACCGTCGTCATTGGCTGGGCGTGATCCTGGTGATGGGGGGTGTGATATTGCTGGGGCAGCACGCATGAGCCATCGTCGCGGCGTTATCTTTGCGCTGGGCAGTGTAGTGCTCGTCAGTGCCGCGCAGTTGGGCTTGCGCTGGAGCATGAGTCGCCTGCCGCCACCCGAGCACTGGCTCACTGCAAGCGTCGATCTGACGGCGTTTGCCGTGGTTCTGGCGGCTATTTTCGCCTACGCCTTGTCGATGCTCAGTTGGCTGGCGGCCCTGCGGGATTTGCCGTTGGGCCGGGCTTATTCGCTGCTGAGTATCAGCTATGCGCTGGTGTACCTGCTTGCCGCCGCACTGCCGGCGTTCAACGAAGGTTTCAGCCTCTCAAAAAGCGTGGCGGTGGCCTTGGTCATCCTCGGTGTCATCACCATCAACTCTCGACCTGCTCACGCGCCTGAACCCAGGAAACCTGCGGGCAAAATCAGTTCAGGTCGTTGAGAATCAGGCTCCGATAATGCCCCGGGTTAGAACCCGACCACTTGCGAAACGCCTTATAGAAAGAGCTGGCATCGGCAAAGCCCAGGCGCGCGGCAATGTCGACAAAACTGATGGACGGCTCGGCGAGCCAGGTGATCGCCAACTCCTTGCGCACGCTGTCCTTGAGCCCCTGATAAGTCTGCCCTTCCTCCGCCAGGCGCCGGCGCAGGGTGGACGCAGAGACGCACAGCTGCTGGGCCAGGGCCTCGGTTTCCGGCCACTGCTCGGCGGGTAACTGGCGCAGGTCGTGCTTGATGCGGTTGGCGAGGCTTTGCGGGTCGCGGTATTTGACCAGAATGTTGGCAGGCGCCTGGGCCAGGAAGCGCTTGAGTTCTTCAGTGCTGCGCCTGATGGGCAGGTCCAGGCATTCGGCGGCGAAGATCATCCGGGTGCGGGGCCGGTCGAAGCGCAGGTTCTGGGAGAACATCACGCGATAGTCGTCGCAGAAATTCGGCGCCGGGCACCGTAATTCGACGGAAAGAATGGGAATACGCCGCCCGGCCAGCCAGCAGGCGACGCCATGGACGATCATCCAGTAAGTGAAATAGGTGAAAGCCCGGCGTGGATCCTGATCGTCTTCCAGCAGGACGATTTCCGCCAGGCTCTGCTGACGAACCCACTGGGCCGGCAGGTGTTCAAGCATCAGCGACAAAAAACCCAGCCCCGCCGTCAACCCCGCCGCCAACGTGGGCTGGGCCATGGCGCACTGACACAGAAAAGCCAGGCTGCCGAACTTGAGCTTGCGCGGATCCATGCCGAAGAACTCATCGTCCAGTCGCCTTGCCAGCAAACGCCAAAGCCGCGCATAGGCATGGGCCGGCACCCGCGCCAGCGGATCGCCGAGTAACGCGGGGTCGATGCCTACCTTGCTCAGCACCTCCTCGGTGGTGGCTCCAGGGACGCAGCTTTGCAACAGCGCCTCACGCACCAACTGGATGGAGATGGTGTCTTTTTCCGACATGGCGCGGGTTTTCACAGGATCCGGTAAAGCAGCCGCTCTATCCGCACCCGGCTGACCCGTTTCAGGAACTTGGCCACGGCCCCGGGGTAATCCGGCAGGGTTTCGAGGTCCAGGTAGCGTTCGATTCGGCGGGTGTGCCGGTAGATCTGCTCAAGCTCGGCCTGGCGCGGCGCAAGCAACTCGCCCTTGGGATCGTCCAGCAACAGGCCGTTTTCCAGGTCCAGGCGAAAGGCTCGCGGATTGAGGTTGTTGCCGGTCAACAAGGTGTAACGCTCATCCACCCACATACCCTTGAGGTGATAGGTGTTGTCACCGTCACGCCACAGGTGCAGGTTCAACTGGCCGCTGTCGATGAAGCGCTGGTGCCGTTTGGCGAAGCGCCGCAGGCTGATCTCGTAGAGGTATGGCAGCGCGGCGATGATCTTGAACGGCTCGCTCGGCGCAATGTAGAAATCGTTGGCGGTCTTATCGCCGACGATGATGTCGATCTTGACCCCGCGGGCCAGGGCGCGGTTGATCTCCCGGGTCACGGCCAGGGGCAGGTTGAAGTACGGCGTGCAGATGGTCAGTTGCTGGCGGCTGCTGGCGATCAGTTCGCCGATCACCCGGCTCAGCGGGTTGTTCTTGCCGACGCCCAGCAGCGGGCTCACTGACAGGCCGCTATTGTCGACGCTGCCGGCACTGGTGTCGTACGTCGCGTGCTTGAGGCGACTGCGCAGGTCACCGATGTCATTGCGCAGGCTGCGGGTGCTGGGCAGGTTCGGCAGGTCGAGGCGATGCACCGCCTTTGAGGTGATCAAGCCGTGCTGCACCAAGTGCTGCATCGAGTCGGCCAGCGCCGCGCTCTGCAACACGTGGTAGCGATCGTAGCGATACTTGTCAAATTTATGCAGGTAGACGTTATTCAGGCTGGCGCCGCTGTAGAGCACACAGTCGTCGATCACGAAACCTTTCAAGTGCAGCACGCCGAACAGCTCGCGGGTCTGCACCGGCACGCCGTAGATTGGCACTTCGCTGCCATGGGTGCGCGTCTGCTCCTGGTACCACGCCGAGTTACCCGGCTGCTTTTTGGCGCCGATCAGCCCCCGCTGGGCACGCAGCCAGTCCACCACCACGACCACGTCCAGTTCGGGGCGCGCCGCTTTGGCAGCATGCAGGGCATCGAGGATTTCCTGGCCGGCTTCGTCCTGTTGCAGGTACAGGGCGACGATGTAGATGCGCTGGGTGGCCTGGGCGATTTTCTCCAGCAGGCAACGGCGGAACTCGGCGGCGCCATCGAGGATGGTCACGGCATCGGCGGTCAGTGCAAAGCTGCGTAGCTTGGGCAGCAGGGAGCGTTTGAAAAGCGACGGCATAGGGCTCGCAAAAGGTCGAATCCGAAGAACGGATGAGCTTACACCATGGAGGACCGGTTTGGGGTCTTTGGATAATGGCTCTGTGGGAGCACGGCGTGCTGGCAATGACGCCTTTGAAAGAAGCATCGCAAGCACGCTGAGTGCCCACGGACCCGATAACAAAAAAATATATTTGACCAAGAAGAACGATCGTTCTACTGTTTGCGCCATGACTGAAATCAATCGTAATGACACACGGGACATCATCCTC
Source organism: Pseudomonas sp. LBUM1664 (assembly GCF_059695895.1). Classification (NCBI taxonomy): domain Bacteria; kingdom Pseudomonadati; phylum Pseudomonadota; class Gammaproteobacteria; order Pseudomonadales; family Pseudomonadaceae; genus Pseudomonas; species Pseudomonas sp. LBUM1664. Next base: position 3,347,709 of record NZ_CP166791.1, read on the forward strand.
GATGTCACCGAAAAGCTGATCTATAAAAGTGGCATCGCGGCCACCGGCATGGACCTTCTGGTGAGAACCGCCGGCGTCTCCAGGAAAAGTATTTACCGCTACTTTGCCAACAAGGACGATCTGATCGTAGCCGCCCTAAAGCGTCGCGATGAGCGCTGGATGCACTGGTTCAGCACCGAAGTCGACAAGGCGCCCACCCCGGCCGCACGGTTACTCAACCTGTTCACCGTGCTCAAGGGCTGGTTCGACAGCGAAGGCTTTCGCGGCTGTGCGTTTATCAATACCAGTGGCGAAACCGGCGATCCACAGGATCCGGTCCGCCAGGTGGCGAAGGAGCATAAGCAAAAGCTGCTCGACTATGTCACCCGGCTGTGCACTGAACAGGGTGTCGAAAACCCCGACGCCCTGGCCCGGCAACTGCTGATTCTGATCGACGGCGCCATTACCGTTGCGCTGATCATGGGTGATCACAGCGCCGCTGATCACGCTCAGGACATGCTGAAAACTTTATTGATAAACAACAAGTAACACCTGGACGCCGTTAAACCGATGTACCCATCATGAATAACTCACTGGAGATTGGCCATGTCATCCACTGCTGAAGTTCGCCCGCCCTTGCCGCCTTTTACCCGTGAATCGGCCATTGAAAAAGTTCGCCTGGCCGAAGATGGCTGGAACGCTCGCGACCCACAAAAAGTATCGCTGGCCTACACGCTGGAGACTCAATGGCGCAACCGCGCCGAGTTCGCCCATAACCGGGAAGAGGCCAAGGCGTTTTTGACCCGCAAGTGGGCCAAGGAGCTGGATTACCGGCTGATCAAGGAACTCTGGGCCTTCACCGATAACCGCATCGCCGTGCGCTATGCCTACGAATGGCACGACGATTCGGGCAACTGGTTTCGTTCTTATGGTAATGAGAACTGGGAGTTTGACGAGCAAGGCTTGATGTACAACCGCTACGCCTGCATCAACGACATGCCCATCAAGGAAAGCGAGCGCAAATTCCGTTGGCCGCTGGGGCGCCGGCCGGACGATCATCCGGGGTTGTCCGAGTTGGGTCTGTAAGGAACACAGCACTTGTGTGAAACCTTGTGGGAGCGGCAGACAAGCGGCCGCTCGCCAGGGTTGACCGACGTGCTGCCAGGCATCACATTGCCTGGGCCGTCGATACGCTCAGCGGCAGTGTCGCTGTGTTGCAGACTTTTGTGGAGCCCATGACTGCGTCGATCCCGATTCGTCCCCCCTGCCCGCCTGGCGTCTGTGATTGCGGGCGCGATGCGTTGCTGCAAGCTCCCGGCAGCGACCTGCGCATCCTTTGCCTGAACCGCGAGGAAGAAAAACGCCTGCTCGAGCGGCTGGAAAACATTCAGAGCCTGGACGAACTCGAGCGATTGCAGCAGCGTCTTTACGAGAACCTGGGGATCCGCCTGACCGTCGAGCCCGGTTATAACGAAGTGCGGACCATGCGCGGCATCGCCATCGAATTCCAGGATCAACCGGGCCTGTGCCGCAAGATTCGTCAGTCGATCCCCACCGCCATCCGGCGCGGGCTGGAAAAACGCCCGGAAATCGCCTGGCGACTGCTGGACGCCCACGACCTGTTCCGCGACGCCTGACGGTCAAGATTGCGCCCATGCTGGGCGCATCCTAAAAAACAGCTCCATCCCTGGAGCTGCACATCGGTTTAGAAATCTACGGTCGCCGAAAGCAGGTAGGTGCGTGGCGTTGCCAGCGTCAAGCCAGGCTCACTGTCATCCGAGGCCCCGGCCGAACTCCAGTAGCGCTTGTCCGCCACGTTCTCGACGTTGGCACGCAGGGTGATGTTCTTCTCGTCGACCTTGAATGCGTAGCGTGCGCCTACGTCGAAACGCTCCCAGGAATCGATTTCCTTGGTGTTGGACTGGTCCAGGAACTGCGAGCTGGAATAGATGCCGCGGCTGGTCAGGGTCAGGCCCTGTACGGTCGGCACGTCCCACTCGGCGCCAAGGTTGACGTTGTATTTCGGCGTGGCGGGCGCCCGATTGCCATCATAGGTGCCGTTGGTGGTGTTGGTCAGCTTGCTGTCGATGTACATGACACCGCCGAGCAAGCGCACACCTTTGAGCGGTTCACCGAACACACTCAGTTCCACCCCCTTGTTCTCACGCTTGCCGTTCTGGCCGAAGACACGCGTCGTCGAGTCGGTCGCGTAAGCCGGCTGCTTGATTCGGAATACGGCCGCAGTAACGGCCAACGCACCGGCGTCATACTTGGCACCGACCTCGACCTGGCGACTGATGAACGGAGGGAAGATCTCATCCTCGTTCACCGAGGTCGACGGCGCGATTTTGCCCTGGCTCAAGCCTTCCATGTAGTTGGCATACAGCGACAACTTATCGGTGGCCTTGAACAGGATGCCGCCCGACGGCGAAACCTTTTCCTCATCGTAGGAGGTGTCGCCTTTGACGTCATTGGTCCAGTCGTCAACCTTCACCCGCTGCCAGCGGGCGCCGAGAGTCAGGAGCACCCGGTCATCGAACAAACCCAATGTGTCGGACAACGCAACGCCGCTGGAGCGGTTCTCGGTGTAGACCTTGTCATCCTGTCGCGTGGCGTTGCTCGGAGTTGCTGTGTCCACTGGGTCATACAGGTTGCTGGAGGCCGATGCATAACGGGCTCCGCCGTTTGTGTAGTCCATGTAGAAATAGCTGGCGGCCAGGTTGACCTCATGGCTCACCGGGCCGGTGTGGAACCAGTTGCGCACTCCAGCTGTGGTCGTCCGGATATTTTCGTCCCGGGTAAAGTCACGGGGTTGAACGGTGAAATCGCCAGCGTCATTGGTGACTGAAACGGCATGCCGGAGGAAGTCATGATTACTTTTGCGCGCCCCCACACCGCCGTACAGCATGACGGAATCGTTGACATCGAATTCGGCGTTCACCATGCCGAAGGTGTCCTTGGTGTGCGCTTTGCTCCAGGACTGTGCATAGTTGCTGCTGACATCACTGGCATGGGGAACCTGCGCGTTGGTGCCAACCTGCACGCGCTCCTGCGGTGCGTCGGTAATACGCTCGGTGCGCCCGATGTCCGTCGAGAGCCGCAGGCGTTCACCACGGAAATCCAGGCCCAGCACGGCCATCTCGCGGTCCACACTCTGGTGATCCCATTCAGTGTCACCGGACTGCTTCACACCGTTGAAACGCAGGCCAAACTTGTTATCTTCACCAAAGCGCCGGCCAACATCCACGGCCCCACCGACCTGGCTTTCGGAAGCATAGCTACCGGTGAACGAGGTGATGGGTTTGTCGGTCGCGCGCTTGGGCACTACGTTGATCCCGCCACCCACGCTGCCCCGCGGCGAGATGCCGTTGATGAGCTGGCTCGGGCCTTTAAGGATATCGACGCGGTCGGCCATCTCCATGTCAATCGTATAGGTTGGCAGGATGCCGTAGAGACCGTTGTAGGCAACATCGCTGTTGAACAGGCTGAACCCGCGAATGGTGAACTGCTCATAGCGCCCGCCCGCCGGGTTGGTGGCGCGCACAGACGGGTCGCTGGCGATCAGGTCGCCCAAGGTACGAGCCTGCTGGTTTTTCACCGTTTCGCTGGTGTAGGTGGTCATGCTGAACGGCGTTTCCATGAAGTCTCGCGAGCCCAGCAAGCCTTGCGAACCTCGGCGCGCGACCTGGCCGCCGGCATACACTTGACCCTCCACTGAGCCCGTGGCACCGAGAATCGAAGTAGGGGCCAATTGCAGGCTGCCGCCTTCTGGCGCCGGGGTCAGGATGTACGCCTGTTCGCCCACTGGCTGCAACTGCAGACCGGAGCCCTGCAACAGCCGGGCGAAGCCCTCCTCCACCGCATATTCACCAAAGAGACCGGCGCTGTTGCGACCGCTCACCAAGGCAGGGTCTACCGACAGGTTGACACCCGCCAGCCCAGCGAACCGGGTCAGCGCTACGCTGAGGCTGCCGGCCGGCACCTGGTAACTGCGCCGGGCGGCTTCTTCGGCCTGGCTAGGTGAAATAAAGAATGGGCTGGCGCTCAGGCTCAGCATGAGACTCAGGTTCAACAGCGGACGCCGGCCGGCAAAGGCCGGGCGAAAACGCAAAGGTACTGCTGCGGACATTAGAAGGCGCTCTCATTTTTGTTCAGTTGCCTTGAATGACAAGCGAGACAAAAAAAGGGGACAGGCTTCAGGCGATATTTTTGCGAAGCCTCAATGTGACCCAGTAGCGGGTACGCGTTTGCACATCCAGCGGCAGGCTAGCCGAGAGCAACGCGAGAATTCGATCGGTGTTTTCCAAGCGAAAACTGCCGGTGACTCGAAGGGATTCCAAGGATTCTTCCCAGCGCAAAACGCCCGGGCGATAGCGGCCCAGCTCACGGAGAAAGTCGCCCAATGGCTGGTTTTGCGCTACCAGCACCCCGTCACGCCACCCAAGTTGCACCACGTCGAAGGAGCCCACTGGCCCCGCCCCCGCGGCCTGGAGACTGACCTGCTGGCCTTCCTCCAGTTTCAGCAGCGGTCCGCGCAACGGCTCCAACCGTGCCGAACCGCTGATCACCGACACTCGGCAGTTGCGCTCGCTCAAGCGTACGCAGACTTCTCCATGGCTGACGGTGATCAGCCCGTAGGGTGCCTGAATGGCCAATGGCGTGGGGCCGGTGACCTTGAGGGCCATCTCGCCCCGTACCAGCACCAGACGTCGGGCCTTGAGGTCCAGATCCACGGCGCTGTCGGTGTTCAACTGCAAGGCGATGCCATCGGCCAGCAACCACCGCCGTTGTTCACCGGTGGACGTGTGCAGGTCGGCGCGCCAGACCTCCAGCGGTAACTCTCGCCCCAGCAGCCACGCGGTCGGCACCAGTGCCGCGACGCCCAATGCGCGCTTGAGCACGGCGCGACGGGCCATTTCCGGGCGATCCAGGGTCGCCATGCCCAGCGAGGGCGGCACTGCGGCAAATCGCTGACGCAATCGCAGGGCCTTTTGCCAGGCGGCCTCGTGGTGGGCACTGCTGTCGCGCCAGCCTTGCAGGGCGGCAGCGTCGAATTCGTCCCCGCTGAATTCCATCATGGCCAGCCAGCGGGCAGCCGCCCTGGCGACTTCCCGGGCTTCAGGCGAAGGTGCCTGGCGACTCAAAAATCCACCAGCAGGCAATGTTCATAGGCCTGGGCCATGTAGCGTTTGATGGTGCGCTCGCAGACCTGCATGCGCTCGGCGATCTCTCGATAGCCAAGGCCTTCGAGCTGGCTCCACAAAAAAGCCCGCCGCACCAGCGGCGGCAGGCCATCAAGCAATTCGTCCAGGGCTTGCAGGGTTTCCAGCAGCAGCCAGCGCTGTTCCGCAGAGGGCACGCACTCTTCGGGCAAGCTCGCCAAGGCGTCGAGATAAGCCTGCTCCAGGTTGCGGCGAGTGTAGAAATTGCTCAGCAGACGCTTGCCCACCGTCAGCAGATAGGCGCGAGGCTCGTGCAAGTCGGCCAATGGCTGGGCGCTGGACAGTACTCGCAGAAAGGTATCCTGACGCAGGTCCGCCGCGTCCCAGGCATTGCCCAGGCGCCGTCTCAACCAGCCTTCCAGCCAGCCGCCGTGGTCACGGTACAACGCGTGTAGGGAGTGCTCCGTCGGCGTAGCTGCATCAAACATGTCAAGAGGCCTGCGCAAGGAATGTCTCAAATGAGACTGATTCTAATTAATGTTCTCAGGCTAATCCAAGCTCTTTATGCAGAGAATGTGTAAATACGGGGTGGAGGATAGTTTTTATTGATGGGGGCTGCTCTGCACAGCCCTCGCCACAAAGGTTGTGCTGGGCGCCTGTCGGGATCCTGCGTTTATTTGATCCGGTAGTGAAAGGTATTGCGCACCGCCGGCACTGTCACCGCCTTGCCGTCTACGATCCGCGGTTGGTAGCGGAAGGTCTGGGCGGCGGCCAGCGACGGTCGGATAAACAAGGGATGGCAACCGTCGACGACCTTGGGGTTATCGATCCGTCCGTCCGGCGTCACGCTGTATTCCACGGTGCAGTCGCCTTCCAGCCCCTTGTCCAAAGCCCGTTGCGGATAATCCGGCGCTTCTTTGCTCAGGGGCTGATAACTGCGGCTGTCGGCGGCGGCCAGGCGTGCCTGTTCGGCGCTGCGTTGCTGGGCGAGCGCTTGCGCCTGTTGCGCCTGAACCTGGCGCTGTTGCTCGGCGACTTGCTGATTGGCTTCGTGCTGGCGTCGTTCGCTCTCCTGCCGTTCGCGTTGCTGTTGAGCCTGTTGCTCGCGTTTTTGATCCTCGACCCGCTTGCGGGCCAGGGCTGCCTGCTCCAGTTTCTGGGCCTGGAGACGCGGATCCACGACCGGCTGGGTCGGCGCGGGGCGCGGCGCTTGGGCGGGTGCCTGGGCGGCTTCGACCGGTTCCGGCGTTGCGGATGTCACGGGGGCCAGCGCAGGCGCCGGTGGCAATATCACCAGTTGCGTGCGCAGCACCCGCGGCGCCTCGACGGCTGGCTTTTCCACAGTCCAACCCAACACCAGCAGCGCGGCAACGCCCGCGTGCAAGGCCACGGCGAGCCCCGCCGCCAGGCTGTTTTTCCAGAAAGCATTGCGGGTCAGCGCAGGCATGTTCAGAGAAGGACTGTGCATGGTCATCGCCGTCATTGCGGCGCCTCGGTCACCAGCCCCAGGTTGCTCACCCCGCCTTGCTGCAAGGCGGCCATGGCCGCGACGACCCGACCGTAGTCGGCATGATCGTCAGCGCGGATGTACACCTGGGTGTCGCTACGCTCGGCAACGATCTGCGCCACTTTGGCACGCATCTGGTCCAGGTCCACGGCGCTGTCGGTCTGGGCGCGGGTATCCAGTTCGCCACCCAGGTTCCAGTAATAACCACCCTCGGCTTTCACCGACAGAGTCAGGATCTGCTGACGACTATCATTGGCCAGCGCCTCGCTGGCGACCTTGGGCAGTTCGATCTTCACGCCTTGGGTCAGCATCGGCGCGGTAACCATGAAGATCACCAGCAGCACCAGCATCACATCGATGTAAGGCACCACGTTCATTTCGGCCTTGGGCCCGTGCTTGCGTTGCGGCTTGACTAACATCTGCCCTCTCCTCTCAAGCGGCCGTGGCCAGGTTCACCGGGGCGCCGTGCAGCTTGCGATGCAGGCGCGCCTGCAACTCGTTGCCGAACGCGTAGTAACGGGTGAGCAAGGTCTGGCCGCGGGCAGCAAAGCGGTTATAGGCAATCACCGCCGGGATCGCCGCGAACAGGCCGATGGCGGTGGCGATCAACGCTTCGGCGATGCCCGGCGCCACGGTGGACAGGCTGGCCTGTTGCACCTGGGACAGGCCAATAAAAGCATTCATGATCCCCCAGACGGTGCCGAACAAACCGATGTAAGGGCTGACCGAACCGACGGTGGCGAGAAACTGCAACCCTTTTTCCAGTTGTACTTCCTGCTCGCTGATTGCCACTTGCAGTGATCGCTCGACGCCTTCGAGCACCACTTGCGGGCTGCCGGAGGGCAGGTTGAGCTGGGTGAAGGCCTGAAAACCGGCGTGAAAGATCGGCTCCACCCCTCCATCTTCCTCTCGCGTCTGGGCCGTCTCGCGGTACAGCGGCAGCAAATCGGCGCTGCTGCGAAAACGCTGCATGAAGCCTTTGAACTGACGCTCGTTGCGTTGCAACACGGCGCTGCGCTGGATGATCAGGTACCAGCTAAACAGCGAGGCCAACAACAGCGTAAGCATGACCGCCTTGACCAACAGGCTCGCGTCGCTGATCAGGCCCCAGATCGTCATGTGTTCCAGAGTCGCTTGCATGGGTAGAACTCCTGTCTGGCTACTATTCGATGAAATGTTCGTGACCGGTTAATGACAGCGCCACTCAAGGCAGGCGCAGGGCTTTGGCCACTTCGGCCCAGGGTACGAATTTGAAATTCTGGGTCTGCTCGGGCATGCGCTTGCGTCCGTCCTGAACCACCAGCATTCCTTGGCTCCACGACCCGCCCAGGTTTACCGAGGTCACTTCCAGGCCATCGGTTTGCGAGGCGCCGTCGATGCCGTCGGCGGCGTTCAAGCCGACCCGCAATGCGCCGCGTACGGCATAGGGTGACTCGGCATCGAGCACCAGGTAGCTGTCGTTGCCCTGGCTGGAAACCACCAGGTAATCGTGACCAGCCCCCTGATACAGGGCGATGCCCTCGACGTCGGCGTGCAACTGCGCACCGACCTTGATCACACTGCTCAATGTCGTCGGCTGGTCGGCCCGGGCATCCATCGTCCAGACGCCGACGTCTTCTTCACCCAGGAACAAGCGCTGGCGCTGGTCATCGGCGACGCAACCTTCGGGTTGGCTGTCGACGCTGAACTGGCGCACCAACTCGCCTTTCACCACACCGTCCGGAGCACTGAGGCGGTATTGCAGATAGCGACCGTCCTTGCCGTTGGCGAAGGCATACAGCTCACCTTCGGCGGGTTGGAACAGGCACATGCCATAGATTTCCTTGAGCGACGTGGGGATCTCACCGGCCTCATGCAACTCACCGCTCGCACGGTCGATGCTGAACAGGCTGAGGCTGTTCCGGTCACGGTTGCTGGCCACCGCCAGGTCGACCGTTTGATCGCCCAGCTTGAAGTTCGCGCGCACATCGACGTTATTCAGGCGCCCGACCGGCAACTCCTGCAGCAGCTTGCCGTGCAGGTCATACGCCAGCAGGCCCTGCTTTTTGTTGGTGCCCAGCACCCGACTCAAGGCGGGCTGTAGGGGATGAACCCAGATCGCCGGATCGTCCGCCGCATCGCCCTGGCGCGCCACCGGTTCGCTCTGAACGATGGCGGCCACATTGGGCAGTGACGACGGCAAGGACACCGGAGTGGGTTGCCAATCGATTTCCCCTTGGTACAGGCGCCCGTTTTCATCATCGCGCAACAGCACTTCGACGCCGGTTTTCGTCGGGCGTACCGCAAGGCTTTCCGGCTCGCTCAGGCCCGGCAGCGGCAGATTGGCCGTTGAGTTCCAGCCCTCGCCCGCTTGCTGATATAGATGCAATTGCGCCGCCTTGGGGTCCAGCCCCAGCAAGCCTTGCGGCAGCACGGCCATGGCGCCGGCGGCGTGCTGGATATCGCCGAACGGTGTGCGCATCGCCACAGGTACACGAACGGCATCGGCCTCGGCGGATGCCGGATAAGCCCACCAGCCCACCCGCTCTTCGTTGACGAACAGTTGGTTGGCGTTGTCTTCCACCTGGCAGGACTTGGCATCTGGCGGCAGTGGCAGGCCACGCACCCGCCGGGCGGTTTCACTCAGTCGCTCGGCTGTGCCCACCAGCCATTGCTCGCCCTTGCCCTCTTCACCCACCAGAAACACAAACAGGTTGCTCGCTTCGTCGCGGTACAGGCACAGACCGTTCACGGGAAAATCCCGCGTTGGCAGGTACAGCGGCGTTCCCCACTGACGTTTTTGCGGATCGAGGCTGACCAGCAGCGCTTGCTGGCGCGTGCTGTCGAGGCTGGCAACCAGCACATTCGCGCCCAGGGTCCGGCTGTCGAGGCCTTCGAAGGTGCCCTTCAGGCGTGCCAGTTCACGGCCCTCGGCATCCAGTAACAGCAGGCCTTCACCGGCACTGGCCAGTCGCTCGGTCGTCGAATGGTCAGGCAGGAATGTCAGGGCATTGATCGACAGTTTTTGGGGCTGAGGCCAGGGTTGTAGCTTCAGGCTGGGAACGGATGAAGCCGCCAGGGCCGGGACCGTTACCAGGCTGATGAACATCGCCAGCAGGTAGCGCTTGGGTAAACTTATGTTCGTATTCAACGCAAAATCCTTGTTCGTTACTCATATGAAGCTTGTCTGGAACTGTGTGGCGAGGGAGCTTGCTCCCGCTGGGCTGCGAAGCAGCCCCCTATGGTCTGGCAAGTGCTGCGCACTTGAGCGGGAGCAAGCTCCCTCGCCACGGTGATCAGTGCTGCGATTCAGAAGTGGGTAAAGGTCAGGCCCAGCTTGTAGGTCGGGCCGTACTCTTCGTACTGGCCGTTGTAGGCGCGGTGGCCGCTGTAGACGAAATACGGCTCGTCGGTGAGGTTCTGCGTCTCCAGGCTGACTTGCAGGTTTTTGGTCAGCGAATAACGGGCGCTGAAATCGATGAAGGTTTGGGCATCGACATACAGGTCATGATTACTGTCGCTGATGGACGCCAGCTCATAGAGGTACGCCGACTTGTAGTTGGCCGACAGGCGCAAGCTGAGCTTGTCGTTTTCCCAACCCACCATGAGGTTGCCCACGGTGTCCGACTGGTTCGGCAGGTCGATGCTGCGCTTGCGCTGGGTGCCGCTGGCCTGGTCGAAGCCTTCGATCTCGGCGCTGGAGCGGCTGAAGGTCGCGTTTGCGCCCATCAGCAGCCCATTCAAGGGCGCCGGCAGCCAGTCGAATTTTTGTGAGTAGGCCAACTCCAGGCCGTAGAGCTTGGCGCTGTCACCATTGGCGTAGGTGTTGGCTTCGGAGAAATCGGCCCAGGCGCCGGTGCCCGCCAGGTCAGTGTTGTAGACGAAGTTCTTGATGTCCTTGTAGAACACGAAGGCCGAAACGGTGCCGGCATGGCCCATGAAATGTTCGATGCCCAGGTCCAGGTTGCTCGATTCCAGCGGCTTGAGGTCCGGGTTGCCAAAGGTCGCTTCGTCATCGTCGATGACATAACCCGGCGCCAGTTGCCCGAAGGTCGGGCGCACCACCGATTTGGTCCAGGCCGCGCGCACCTGAGTGCTCTTGTCCAGTTGATAGCGCGCGTGCAGGCCCGGCAGCCATTGATGGTACTTGCGGTGGGTTTCGGTGTCGGTGAACACGCCGTCGGTGGAACCGGTGCCCTTGGCGTCGAAATCGGTGCCTTCGTAGCGCATGCCGCCGATGAAGCGCCAGTCATCGATGTCGACGGTATTCATCAAGTAAGCGGCATTGATGTCTTCGCTCATCTTGAAGTCGTTGACCCGCGACTGCTCCTCGTCATAAAAGTCGGCGCTGTTGAGACCGCCCAGCAACTGCTTGATGGCGTTGGCGCTGATGCCAGAGCCGAACTCGCCGAGACGGTAGTTCACGTTGCCCTTTTCATATTGCGAGAGGTTGAGCTGTTCGTCGGTGTACCCCAGATCGTCGAAATCCTCGTAAACCCAAGCGTCGAGGTCGTTGTCCTTGTTGCGACGGCTGACTTTGCCACCGAATTTGACCTGGGATGCGTAACCTCTGAAGTCGTAGTCCCGGGCCAGGTCCAGGCGCAGGTTTTTCTCGGTGTCGGTGGTTTTCTGTTGTTCCCACTCCACCTTGTCGAGGCTGTAATTGGACGTGTCGTAGAACGACGAGCCGACGATCGACCGCGGCTTTTCGCTGTCGTAGAAGCCTGCGTCAAAACTGTCGATGCTTTTGAAGGTGGCACCGGCGATGTGGCCGGGAGTGTCTTCACTGGATTGGCTGTAGCCGCCCTGGCCACTCAGGGTCCAGAGACCGAACATGCGTTCGCCGCCCAGCACGTAGGACTGGATTTTCTGGGTCTCTTCACGTTGCTTGAGTTTGCGCTCGCCCTCGGCCTCTCCTACCTCGCCGGCCTCTTGTGGGTCGTCGAAGCTGATGCTCGCGGCGTTGCGGGTTTCGCTGTCTTTGTAGTTGCTGTAAAGGGTGCGCAGGTAATAACTGCTGAAATCATCGGGTTTATAGTCGAAGTTCAACCCGCCACCGGCCCGCTCCCGGCGAATGTCGTAGTCGCGCATTTCGAATTCTTCGAGCTGCGCCCCGCGCTCAAAATCCCAGGCACCACCGGTTTCGACGTTGTCCGAGCCAAAATCGCGCTTCTGCCAGCTCAGCGCTGCGGCCACGCCGAAGTTGTCGATGCCGTCCCCCAGGCTGAAGCGGTCGCTGATGGCACCGGAGAACTTCGGACTGGTCTGGCCGGTGTTCTTGTCGTAGCTGGCTTCGCTGCTGCCGGTGTAAAACAGGCCTTTGTGGTCGAAGGCCGAAAGGCTTTTAACGTCCACCGTGCCGCCCAGGGAGTTGGCGTCCATGTCCGGCGTCAAGGTCTTGATCACCGACAGCGACTGCACCAATTCCGAAGGCAGCACGTCCAGGGCAACCGCCCGGCGTCCGCTTTCCGGAGCCGGCACCAGCGTGCCGTTGATGGTCACGCTGTTGAGGTCCGGCCCCAAGCCCCGCACGCTGACAAAGCGACCTTCGCCCTGGTCGCGCTCGACGCTGACACCCGGCAGACGCTGCGCTGCCTCGGCGACGTTTTCGTCGGGCAACTGCGCCACGCCGTCGGCATGCACCACACTCTTGATGGTGTCGGCGCTGCGTTGCTCCTTAAGAGCCTGGTCGATGCTGGCCGCCTGACCCACCACTTCGACGTGTTCAGTGGCGTCGGCAGTCTGCTCGGCGGCGTTCAGACGATCACTGGCAATGGCCATGGCCAATGCGGTGAACGTGAAACCAACGAGCCCGGCAGTGCTTGTGCGGTGGTGCATGGTGGTCCTCCCCAGGAATCCAAAAATCCGCCAGGCAACGGCCCGGCAACTGGGAGGGCACGCTAGGGGTGGGCAATGACGGTTCTGTGACAGACGTTGGTCGCAGGGGCTGTAACAGCCTGATTTAGGGGGGCTGACGGGGCGCAATGAGCTGAAATGACCTGCCCGAGTGGAGATTGGATAACAACGCAGTCCTGCGTGGCGAAGGACCTTGCTCCCGCTCGACTGCGAAGCAGGCGTCAATCGGAAAAAATTCAAAGGATCGATGAGCTGATTCGACCTCCCCCACCCATTCACGCACCGTCACCACACTGTCACATCCATCTGCTGTGCTGAGCCGCATTCCGCCTCTGGCAAAAGGATTCCGGCCATGTTCTCCGTGCTCCGACCGCACCGCCTCAAGCTCACCCTGCTCCTACTGGCGGCCAACCTCGGATTGATCCTGCATCTGGCCTGCGGTGAACTCAAACCCGTCGGCGAATGGATCTGGCTCGATATTCTCGGCGAAGGTGGCTCGGCGCTGCTGGCGCTGGTCTGGCTGGGCCTGGTGCTCAAAAGTCGCCCGGCCGGCCGGGTGACCAATTACCTGATTCTGGGCCTGGGCTGCATTTTCTTTTCCTGGTGGATCGACAGCCTCGACGAGTTCATCCGCCTGCCCGCCAACATCACCTGGGATCACTGGCTGGAATCCGGGCCGATGCCGGTGGGCATGATCCTGCTGACCCTGGGCATTTATCATTGGCACCGGGAACAACTGGCGATCAACGGCCAAATGGAGAAGCGCGAGCGGTTGTTTCGCGAGCACCGCTTGTTCGACAAACTCACGCCGCTGGGTGGTGCCGATTTCCTCAAACATGAATTGTCCGCCAGCCTGGAGGACAGCCGGCGCCGCCAGCAGCCTTTGTCGCTGCTGGCCCTGGACCTGGACAACTTCACCGCCATCAACCAGCGTTTCGGCCATGGTGAGGGCGACGCTGTACTGCAAGCCGTCAGCCAGTTGCTGGTGCTAAACCTGCGCCGTCAGGATCTGCTTTGCCGCCTGGCCGGTGATCGCTTCGTGGTGCTGTTGCCCGACACCGGCGAGAGTCAGGCCCAGCGCCTGGCCCTGGAGCTCGAAGTTGCCGTTCGCAGCCTGGCCCATAAGACCCGGCAACACGGCGAGCGCTTGCAACTGGTCGCCAGCACAGCAGCGGTGATGGCTTTCGACGAGTCTCCCGAAGCCTTGCTCAGGCGCCTGAACCTGACGCTGGCCCAGACGCGGCATACGCTGTCGAAAAGCGCCTGAGGCCGGCCCATGACGCTCAAGACTTGCTGGTATGAAACCGACAGTCGCTTCATTCCGGGGCATTATCAGCCTGCCGCGCTGATCGATCTGGCACTGTCACGGGACATCGACAGCCATCGCCTGCTGCGCGGCACCGGGCTGTTCCACGACGATATCCTGGCCGGCCAGAGCCGCATCAGCGCGCAGCAGTTCCTCGGTTTGATCGACAACAGCCGGCGCTTGCTCGATGCCAGCGACAGCAGCTTCCTGTTCGGCCAACGGCTGTTGCCTGGGCACTACGGGCCTGCCAGCCATGCCTTGCGTCACGCGCAGAATCTGCACCAGGCGCTGGAAACCCTGATCGAGCAGCAGGCTCTGCTCTGCCCGTTGGCGACGCCGCGCCTGTTACTGGACGAGCATTATGCCTACGTTCATTGGCTGGACAGCTGCGGAGCCGATGAGCAATGGCGTTTTGTGCTGGAAGCGAGCGTGACCTCGATGGTAGCCATGAGTACGTGGCTAAGCGGCGAACGCCTGCCCTGGCAGTGCAGCTTTCGCCACGGCGAGCCGCGCTATGTCGAACAGTATTGGGTGCACCTGGGTGAACACACTCAGTTCAACCGACCGCTGGACCTGATGCGTCTGCCCCGCCATTTTCTGGCCCTGCCCTGGCCCAACGTCTCGGCCACCGCCGGCCAGGTGGCGCGCATCGAAGCACGGGAACAGCTCGATCAACTGGGCTTTTCTGCAAGTTTTCTGGATTGCGTTTACGACTACCTGCATGCCCATGTGCAACAGACGCCAAGCCTGGAACAGACCGCCCAGGCTTTCGCCATGAGCCCGGCCACCCTCAAGCGCAAGTTGCACAAGCACCACACCGGGTTCCAGCACCAGGTGGACCGGGTACACACCCATGTGGCCTTGTATTTGTATCAGGTCAAGGGCTTCAGCAACGAGGAAGTCGCGCAGTACCTGAGCTTCAACGACACGGCAAACTTTCGCCGTTCGTTCAAACGCTGGACCGGCAGTACGCCGAATTTGATTCGGCAGTTGCTGGCGTTGGAATAAGCAGCAATGCCCTGTGGTGAGCAGCTGTTGTGGTGAGGGCGCTTACTTACGCTCGGTTGTGCTGCGACCGTAAAATCGTGGAGCCGCTTCACCACCCAGCGTAAGTAAGCGCCCTCACCACAACAGCCTCGTTCGGCGGTAGAGAGCCGGGCCTCAATGCCCGCGAATGTAGTGCTCCAACTGCTGAATCAAATTCGCCTGCTCGACAATGGCTTCCTTCACCAGATCGCCAATGGACAACAGGCCAATCAACTGCCCGTTATCCAGCACCGGCAAGTGGCGCAGATGGCTGTCGGTCATGACCTCCATGCAGCGCTCGATACTTTGCTGGCTGTCAGCCGTGACCACCGGCGTGCTCATGATGGTGCGTACCGCAGTACCCACAGAGGAGCGCCCTTGCAGCACCATCTTGCGCGCATAGTCCCGTTCGCTGAACACGCCAATCACCTGACCGTCTTCGATCACTGGCAGCGCGCCGACGTTTTTCTCGGCCATGATTCGCAACGCTTCGAGCACTGTCTGCTCCGGCGCGATGCTGTGGACATGCTGGTTTTGCACACTCTTGAGTCTCACCAGTTGAGCGGCTGTTTTCATTGTTAATCCTCAACTTCAGTTAAAGGTGATGCTAATCAAACACAGAAAACTGAGCCCGACGCAGTCCCTGTGGCGAGGGGATTTATCCCCTCGCCACAAATGTGTTTTCAATTCAGGCGCGGATCAGTCTTCGCCAATTTCGACCACATCGCCATTCAAGCGCACCGGCCAAACCCGCAGGCGCTGCTCCGGGTATTCCAGGCAATGGCCGTCTTCGAGGCGAAAGTGCTGTTTGTACATCGGCGAAGCGATCACCAGCTCACCCTTGATACTGCCCAACAAGCCGCGGCCGATCACGTTCGCGCCGGATTTTGGGTCGCGGTTATCAATGGCGTACAGCGGCTTGTCCTGATGCTCGGGCAGGTACAGCAACGCTACCTGGCTGCCGTCGTGCCAGGCAACCACACCTGAGTTGGGGACCAGGTCCTCGCGGCTGCACAGGGCGCGCCATTGCACAGGGCTTTGGGCCACATCGCGGGCGGGGATACGAACGACGTTTGACTGGCTCATCAGAGCACCTCCTCGGTGACGGGAATCAGGTGAAGTTCGCCGGCGTGAACCGGGCGGCGCTGGCCGCGTTCCCTGACAAAATGAACATCCGGATCGCCGCGCCCATCGTTGACGAAGGTGCGGAAACGCTTGAGTTTGTCCGGGTCTTTGAGGGCGTTGGCCCATTCGCATTCATAGCGCTCGACCACCAGCTGCATCTGGGCTTCGAGCTCGACCCCCAGGCCCAGGCTGTCATTGATGATCACGTCCTTGAGGTAATCCAGGCCACCTTCCAGGCTCTCGCGCCAGACCGAAGTGCGCTGCAACTTGTCGGCGGTGCGGATGTAGAACATCAGGAAGCGATCGATGTAGCGAATCAGGGTTTTGTCATCCAAGTCAGTGGCGAACAGCTCCGCGTGACGGGGGCGCATGCCGCCGTTGCCAGCCACGTAGAGGTTCCAGCCCTTCTCGGTGGCGATCACGCCGACGTCCTTGCTCTGGGCCTCGGCGCACTCGCGGGTGCAACCGGACACCGCGAACTTGAGCTTGTGGGGTGAACGCAAGCCTTTGTAGCGATCCTCGAGGGTCAGGGCCATTTGCACGCTGTCCTGCACGCCGTAGCGGCACCAGGTGCTGCCCACACAGGATTTCACTGTGCGGGTCGATTTACCGTAGGCGTGGCCCGTCTCGAAACCGGCTTCGATCAGTTCGGCCCAGATGTCTGGCAACTGGTGCAGTTGGGCACCGAACAAATCGATGCGCTGGCCGCCGGTGATCTTGGTGTAAAGGTCGTATTTCTTGGCGACCACACCGATGGCGATCAGTTTGTCGGCGGTAATTTCGCCACCGGCGATGCGCGGCACCACCGAATAGGTACCGTTTTTCTGCATGTTCGCCATGAAGGTGTCGTTGGTATCCTGCAACGGCACCAGGGACGGGTCCATGATCGGCTGGTTCCAGCACGAGGCCAGAATCGAGCCCACCGCCGGTTTGCATAGGTCGCAACCGGTGTGACCACGGCCGTGCTTGGCCAGCAGTTCTTCGAAACTGATAATCCCTTCCACCCGCACCAAGGCGTACAGCTCCTGACGGGTGTAAGCGAAGTGTTCGCACAGGCTCTTGTCGACGCTGACGCCTCGGGCAATCAGTTCGTGCTCGAACACCTGCTTGACCAGGGCCGCGCAACCACCACAACCGGTGCCGGCCTTGGTGTCGCATTTGAGTTGTCCAAGATCGGTGCAGCCACTGTCGATGGCCGAGCAGATCGAGCCTTTGGTGACGTTGTGGCACGAGCAAATGGTCGCCGACTCGGGCAGCGCGGCCGGGCCCAGGGTCGGTGCGCCTTCGGACGACGGCAGGATCAGGCTGGCCGCGTCCTTGGGCAACGCGATGCCGTTCTGCATGTATTGCAGCAGCGTGTCGTAGTAGCTGTTGTCGCCCACCAACACCGCACCGATCACCCGTTTGCCGTCGGCGTCCACCACCAGTCGGCGGTAGCTGGCGCTGGTTCCGTCGATAAACTGGAAGCTGCGCGACCCCGGTGTGTTGCCGTGGGCGTCGCCGATGGAGCCAACGTCTACGCCGAGCAATTTGAGCTTGGTGGACATGTCGGCGCCGGTGAAGGGTTCGCCGCTTTCGCCGCACAGGCGCGCCGCGACATTGCGGGCCATTTGGTAACCCGGTGCGACCAGGCCGAAGATGCTGCCGTTCCAGGCCGCGCATTCGCCGATGGCGTAGATGTCCGGGTCGCTGCTCAGGCAATGGTCATCGATCACCACGCCGCCGCGCGGACCGATTTGCAGGTCGCTCTGGCGAGCCAGAGCATCCTGGGCGCGGATACCGGCGGAAAACACGATCAGGTCGGTTTCCAGGAAATCGTCATTGCCGAAGTTCATCCGATAACGGTATTGCTCACCGGCGCAGATCGACTGGGTGCCCTTGGACAGGTGCACGCCGACGCCCAGCGTCTCGATGCGGGCCTTGAGGGCCAGGCCGCCCTGCTCGTCCAACTGCACCGGCATCAACCGTGGCGCGAATTCCACCACGTGGGCTTCCAGGCCGAGGGTCTTGAGGGCATTGGCCGCTTCAAGGCCCAGCAGGCCGCCTCCGACCACCACGCCACGACGAGCATTGTTGGCGGCGGCACGGATCGCGTCCAGGTCTTCAAGGGTGCGATAGACCAGGCAGGAATCACCCTCGGCGCCTTGGATAGGCGGCACGAACGGGTAGGAACCGGTGGCGAGCACCAGTTTGTCGTAGCTGATGCGATCTTGGGCGGTAACGACCTGACGCGCCTGGCGGTCGATTTCCAGCACCGGTACACCCAGGTGCAGCGTGACACCCGGCGTCTGGTACAACGAGGCTTCACCGAGGGCCAGGGATTCGGCGTCGCGGCCGGAGAAATACTCGGACAGATGCACGCGGTCGTAGGCGCGCATCGGCTCTTCGCTGAACACATGCAGGTGGTAATGATTGAGGGCACCGCGCTCGATCAGTTGCTCGACACAGTGATGGCCGACCATGCCATTGCCGATCACGATCAGCGTTTGCAGCTTGTTCAGAGAAGCAACGTTGGAATTCATAAAAAGCACCCGACAAAAGCCCATCACGATATTGAAAGCAAAAAAAAGACGCCTGAAACCTTGCGGTTCCAGGCGTCTTTGCCTGTTCTGTGCGGTATCGATCCGGCGACTGCGCCCTGACCTACCGTTATCCCCCGGCCTACTGGCTCTCGATCTTCGTTGACCGACAGGGCTGCCCACTCGATTGTGTTCACGGTGGGCCTGAGTAGCCTCTTGCAGCGAGCGTGCCAAGCCTCACTGACATCCCGATTTCACAGTCCCATCGACGCCTCTAACCACCCACAACCCCTGTGGGAGCAAGGCTTGCCCGTGGTGACGAGCGCTCAGCCACCCAAGAATCTCCGGTGTATGAATCCGACGGTCATAGCGCCGGCATCTGCCTTCCCATGGTGCGATCTGCCGCATCAGGCTTCATAAAAGTGCAGGTATTCCCTCTTTCCGAGCGGCCACAAATCAGCGCCCACCACCAATCCCTTGTGGAAGCCTGCTCGCAATAGTGGTGGGTCAGCTTGCCGGAGTGCGGGCGGTTCTATCCACCATCGCAACGATGCTCACAAAGAGTTCTTCCTTCGCCTGCGCCGCGCTGATTTCCCCGGTGGCAGCGGCATTGGACAGGGCTTCCGCCGCCCCCAACATCGCCCGCAAACTTGCCTGGGCGATGGTCCTCGTGCCGGCGAACGGTTCCAGGACAGCCCGGCATTTATTCAGAAAAATCGCCTCATATTCACGCTTGATGCTTTCCAGTTCCGGGGAACTGGTCAACGCCGCAATCACTCCTGGGATCTCTCGGCCCTGCAACAGCACGCATTCGACATAGGAAGAAGCAATCACCGCAGCCCGGCTTTGCAGAGTCGGTTCACTTGCTTCTAGGGCCACGTCCATGAGCGCCGTCTGGCGGGCGTCGAAATCCTGATAAAGCGCCGCCAGCAACCCAGGTCGAGTGGTGAAGTGGTCATAGACGATGGGCTTGGTCACGCCCGCCTGTTCCGCGAGTCGAGCCAGGGTCAGCGCCTCGCTACCCTCCTCCCGCACCAGGCGCCAGGCGACGTCCAGTAGTTGCCGTTGGCGGTCTTCCCGTGAAAGACGGCGACGGGGTGAAGCAGAAGACGGCGAATTTTCTCCGGTGCTTGACATGCTAACTTTACCAACCGTAACTTACTAAAGGTAACTTAACCAAGCATACCCGCCTTCCAGCCTTCGTTGCCAGCAGGAGTTTCGCCATGCACGCACTCATCGTTGTTGCTCATCACAATCCACGCTCCCTCACCCACAGCATTGCCGAACAAATCGCCCAGGGCCTCACCCAAGCCAGTCCTAACGATTCGTTCGAAATAGCCGACCTGGCCGCCGAGGGCTTCGATCCGCGGTTCAGTTTCGCCGACCATGCCGTACACCACCGCGAGGCCTTGCCGCCAGCAGATGTGCTGGCCGAGCAAGGCAGAATCGACCGGGCCGACACGCTGGTGCTGGTGTATCCCATCTACTGGTGGTCGATGCCCGCGCTGCTCAAGGGTTGGATCGACCGAGTGTTTTCCAACGGCTGGGCGTTCGATTTCAGCCTCGATCAGCCGTTCATCAAAAAACTGCAGCACTTGCAGGTGCATTTGGTGGCCGTCGGCGGTGCCGATGCCGACACGTTTCTACGCCACGGTTATGGAGAGGCGATGACCGCGCAAATCGACCATGGCATCTTCGATTACTGCGGCGCCCGCGTGGTGAGTTCCCAACGTTTGCTCGAATCGGAAACCCTCGATCCAGACCGTCACCTGGACGCCGCCCGTGTCATTGGCCGGCGGTTATTCTCACCGTCCGACGAGACGTCGCAGGTTCAAGCCCGCACCGAATGCGCTTGACCCCGCGCAGCCGTCAGAGCGCGCGGCCCCGAGCGGCAGACAAGACTGCATCGCGACCATAAATATCCGGGATGTACACCGCCTGCCCCTGACCGTCCGCTTGCGCCGTCCAGTAACTCAGCAGAATCGGCATGGGCCTGGCCAGCCTGAATTCATGGGTCAGTCCACTGTCCAGCAGGGTATCGGTGCGCAAGCGCTCGGCCGGGGTCACCAACAGGTCCCGCAAGTGCATCACCTGCTCGATCCGCACGCAGCCGGAACTGAATGCCCGCGGCCCTTTGCTGAACAGTGCCTGGCTCGGCGTGTCATGCAGGTACACGGAAAACGGATTGGGAAAGCGGATCGCCATTTTTCCCAGCGGGTTCTTCGGCCCGGGGTCCTGGCGCAGCATGAGGTCGCCGGGATGGTCCCAGTCGATATCCGCCGCCATCAGCGGCAGGCCATCTCGATCGAGAATTTTCAGGTTCTGTCGGCTGAGAAACTCCGGATCGCGGCGGATCTCGGGCAGTTTGTCTTCGCGCATGATCGTCGGCGGAATGGTCCAGGTAGGGTTGAGCGTCAGGCGCGTGACCTGGGATTTGAGCAGCGGCGTTTGCCGTTGCGCACGGCCCACCTGGGTGCGGGTTTGCCAGGCGGGCGCGCCGCCCTGGTAAACCGTCAACTGCGCCGCGGCGACGTTGACCAGCACGCTGTCAGGCTCCAGGTCCTGGGCCAGCCAGCGCATGCGCTCCAGGTTGACGCGCAACTGCTCACGCCGAGTGGCCGGGCTGATGTTCAGCTCGGTGACGGTCCACGGCCCCACCACGCCATCGGCTTGCAGCGAATGCCGCAGCTGAAAGCGCTTCATCGCATCCACAAGATTGGAGCTGTAATGCTCGTCGGTCACGAGCGGTGGCGCGCTCAGGTAACCCTCATTGAACAGTCGCTGGGCCAGGGCTGGTACGCGAGCGTCGCGCTTGTCCGGTTGCAACAATGGGCCACCAGGCACCGACTGCCAGTCGGATAAGGGCTGTTGCCGTAGCCGGGCATAGAGCTCACGCAAGTTGCGATAAAGGTCCAGGCTCGGCCGGGCCTGTTCAAAAGCCCCCGCCAGGTTTTGCAGCCCCGGCCCAGCGATGGCCAGCACCGCGGCTTGGCGGTCTTGTGGCTGCGGGTTGGCTTTCCACACCGGCTCCAGGCGGTCCTGGGGCAGATAGCCGAAACGCAAGTCATACAAGGCTTGCAGGTAGCGCTGGCTGATGGCGATATCCAGACAATCCGCGCTCAGGGCGGCGCCTTCGGCCGGCAGGCTGTAACGCGCCGGGTCCAGTCCGTCATCGGCTAGCTGTTGCAGCTGGACCCGCAACCCCGCCAGTCGCTCGCCATCCGACCAGACTTCCTGGCCTGCGTTTTGCTGATAAAACGCCTGCAAGCTCATCATCGTCGGAAAGTCGACGCCTGCGGCCACCCCCGGACAGGCAACCGACAGTTGCGCCAGTGTGGTTTGTACAGGCGCCGGGGCGCTGTCCCCGGCTGTCGCGACCAATGGCGCAGCGAGCAATAAAAGGCTCAAGTAACATACGGGCTTTTTGAACAACTGCTTTACTCCAATCCATGGCCGTCTTGTTGACGGTTAACTTTGCGACAGGTACGCCCCGCCATTATGCAAACGAACAAAAACGGACGGGATGCCGCCAACAAACACCACCGTGGGAATTTTTCATCCGTGCTGAGCTTTTTACGCCGACTCTGTCTGATCATGACGGGCCTGGGGATCATGTGCAGTCCTGCGCTGGCCGACAAGGCAAATTCTCAACGTCTTTACAACAGCCTCGCCCACGCGGCGCCGGAACTCAATCCCCTGGCGCTCAAAAGTGCCTTGAGCGCCATGCAATGTGCGGTCGCAAACGGTGCGACCCAGGCCCGTCACCTGGCGGTGATCGACTATTCGCAACCCTCCACGGCCCGTCGCCTGTGGATCTTCGACCTGCGCCAGAAGAAGCTGGTATTGCGCGACCTGGTGGCCCACGGGCAGAAATCCGGGGAAAATTTCGCCACTCAATTCTCCAATCGCCTGGGCAGTTACCAGTCTAGCCTGGGCCTGTTCCGCACCCAGGAAAGCTATCAGGGCACCCACGGATATTCGCTGCGCATGGACGGTCTGGAGCCGGGCTTTAATGACCAGGCCCGCGATCGCGCGATCGTGATTCACGCCGCCGACTACGTGAATCCCCTGTGGAGCCAACGCCAGGGACGCATCGGACGCAGCCAGGGCTGCCCTGCCGTACGCCCTCAGGTGGCGCGCCAAGTGATCGACAGGCTCAAGGGCGGTCAATTCATGTTTTCCTGGTACCCGGACCCGAGCTGGCTCAAGCGCTCGGCCTACCTCAACTGCCAGCCGCAGCAGGTTGCCAGCATTCTCGCCACCAGCGGCGGCTAACCAGGCGGTCGCTGCGCAAGCACAAGCAAGCGCCCTCGCCACAGGGGAACACACTGTGGTTAAAATGCCGGCCTTTCGAATCGCCGGCCTTGCTTGATGAACCCTGAAGCCCTTCAAACCCTGCAGACTCATTTACTGACGGCATTGGCGTCTGTGCCCAAAGAAACCCGTCGCCTGTTCCATGGTCGCGGTCGCTGCTGGCCGGGGCTGGAGCAGGTCACCGTCGACTGGTTGCAAGGCGTGGTGCTGGTCTCACTGTTCAAGGAGCCTGCGCCGGCCCAGTTGGAGGACTTACTGTCGATGCTGCTGGCGCTCGCCGCCTCGCCGGCCTGGCAACACAGCGCGGCGCATACGCTGGCTGTGCAACACCGGTACCTGCCGCAAAGCCTCACCCAATGGCTGGTGGGCGAGCCAATCGACGAGTGGACCCTGACCGAAGGCGGCCTGCGTTACCGGATCGACCTGGGCAAAAAACAGAACAACGGCCTGTTTCTTGATATGCGCTACGGCCGCGACTGGGTGCGGGCCAACGCCGGCGGCAAGCGAGTGCTGAATCTGTTCGCCTACACGTGTGGGTTTTCGGTGGCGGCCATCGCCGGCGGTGCGCAGCACGTGGTCAACCTGGACATGTCCCGCGCAGCCCTGAGCCGTGGCCGCGACAACCATCGCCTGAACGACCATGACCTGAGTCGGGTCAGCTTCCTCAGCCACGACTTGTTCAAATCCTGGGGCAAAGTGATCAACAGCGGTCCTTATGACCTGGTCATCATCGACCCGCCCACCTTCCAGAAAGGCAGCTTCCTGCTGACCAAGGATTACCAACGAGTCCTGCGCCGCTTGCCAGAGTTGCTGAGCGCCCACGGCACGGTCCTGGCCTGCAGCAATGACCCGGCCACCGGCCCGGACTTTCTCATCGACGGTGTCACTCGCCACGCACCTGGGCTGAAGTTCGAACAGCGTCTGGAAAACCCACCGCAGTTTCCCGACGCTGATAGGGAATGTGGCCTCAAAGCGCTAGTGTTCAAGACGACGATATCTGAAAGCTAGAAGGCTGAAGACTATTGCAGCCGCAATGACCACCAAGGGCTGACCAGGCCAGTGGTTATCCGGCTCACCATGGCTTCAACCTCCCGGCTCTTGACCGAGCGATAGATGGCCATGGTCGTGGGCAGTGCCGCAGTGGCTGACGGGGTTTCGGGGGGCTACACCACCAACGTCAACCACGCCGACACCAGCAACAGCACCGCCATGACCCGATTGAACCGTCCCATCGCCACGGCGGAACGACAGAACCTGGCAGCGCCGAGCCCTAGATAAGCCCAAACGGTCATGCACGGAATCGAAATCGCAAAAAACGCCAGGGACAGCCAGAGCACGCGCACGGTGCGGTCAGCCTCGGCGCCTGCAAACACGCTGACCACCGCCAACGCCATCATCCAGGTTTTCGGATTGACCAACTGCAACCCGGCCGCCCCCGTCGGGCCGAGTCGCGGGCCTTCGACGGGCCGGTCAGGGGCGATGGCCTGGGCCGGTGCGCTGAAAATCTGCCAGGCCATCCAGCTCAGCCAGGCGATGCCGGTCCAGGACAGCAGCGTTTGAATCGTGGCATGACGCGCCAGCACATCCCCCAATCCCGTGCCCACCAACAGCACTAACAAGGCCGCCGCGGCACAGGCGCCGAGAATGATTGGCAAGGTGGTCACCAGGCCAAAGCGCGAGCTGTGGCTCAGTACCAGGATATTGGTCGGGCCTGGGGTGATGGAGGCGACAAACGCGAACAGGGCAAACGGCAGTAACTGGTCCATGGGGCAACGTCTCGGTGAATGATCGTAAGTCGATCATCCCCACCAGGCCGGGCTCAGTCTGGAACGTTTGAGCAACGTTTGCGGTAGTCCGCCGGGCTCAGGCGATAGGCCCGCTGGAACCAGCGGCCAAGATGGCTTTGGTCGGCAAACCCAAGCATGGCGGCCACCGCTACGGCGTTCTCGCCCCGGGCTAGCAAGCGTCGCGCCTTGGCCAGGCGCAACTGGATCAGATAAGCGTGAGGTGCGAGGCCGAAAGCGGCCTTGAACGCGCGGCTCAGGCGGAAACGATCCACGCCGGTGACTCGCGCCAGATCGTCCAGCCCGAGGTCTTCACTCAGATGACTGTGCAGATAATCACGGGCCTGCTGCGCCACCAGCGGCAGGCGTGGGTCGGGGTTGATCCGTGCCCGCCAGTGCAAGTGTTGGGTCAGGTTGGCCAGCAAGGTGTCGAGGGCGGTCTGGCGCACGATGCGGATTTCCTGCTCATGCAGGCTCTGGAATGCCATGGCCGTGGCGCTCGACAACCGCGCATCGTCAGTCAGCGTGGCGGCAAATCCCAGCTGGGCGTTGTCCGGTGCCTCGTCGAACAATGAACGCAATTCGCGCTCCAGCCATTGAGGTTCCAAGTACAACGTGCGGTAGGTAAAACCGTTGTCGTGAGGCGCATTGCCGTCATGCAGCTCACCGGGCTCAAGCAGGAACACTTTGCCCGGCGTGCTGTTGTGCTGCTGTCGGCGGCAATGAAACTGCTGCACGCCCTGCTCGGTCACCCCCACCAGATAGGTGTCATGCCAATGGGGGTCGTAGGCATGCCCCTCGAAATGCGCGCGCACGGTCTCTATACCGGACGTGGCGTCCTGCTTGAGATCGATCCAGTTGCGCGCCGCCATGCCTTGCCCCCTTTGGTGTATCCGCTTGGGGCAGATTAACCGCTGATGGCGAAGGTGTCTGGAAGATTTGTGCAGTCTTTTTCTGGGGGAACTACAGCGGCTCGACTCCTGTCAGGCATCCGGTGCAATGACCGACAGTACCGTCTCCACCGCCAGCCGGGCCAGTTCGGCATCCTGCTCGGCCTTGACCCCGGATACCCCG
Source organism: Pseudomonas sp. LBUM1664 (assembly GCF_059695895.1). Lineage (NCBI taxonomy): Bacteria > Pseudomonadati > Pseudomonadota > Gammaproteobacteria > Pseudomonadales > Pseudomonadaceae > Pseudomonas > Pseudomonas sp. LBUM1664. The sequence goes on from NZ_CP166791.1 coordinate 3,373,340, forward strand.
ATAGCGCCGATGCATTGGCCTTCGTGGCGGATGGTCACGCCGCCTTCGAGCATGCCTTGCAAATGGGGTGCACTGAGGAAGGCATAGCGACCGCCGTTGATCATGTCTTCGAAGACCTTGCTGTCGCGCCGGCCCATGGCGGCGGTCCGGGCTTTTTCAGTGGCGATATAAGCCGATAACGGCGAGGCATCATCCAGGCGCAGCAGACCAAGGGGATGGCCACCGTCGTCCACCACGCAGATCGACACGGCCCATTGGCGCTGGTGAGCCAGTTCCTTGGCTATCACGAGCAACTGTGCAACATCTTTGTCAGTGAGTACCGCTTTGGTTTTCATGAATGACTCCGGTGCTATCGCCTGATTGAAACGGCTCGCCAGCGGATCGTTCTTGCCTACCGAGATGCCGATGACTGTGCCGGAGTATTGTTCTTCGGTGAAGTTTGGGCCAACACATTCGACTTATCGGTTCTAGCACTGACCCGATGATCGTTCACACGCTCGCGCGTGGTAATGCCTCTAGGGACGCTCCGTATTCGGCTCTGCAGGGACGCGGAGCGTCCCGGGATGAATTTCCACGCAGAGCGTGGGAACGATCGCTCGCCAAGCCAGTGGATCCATAAACTTGCATTTCATCTTTTTTCATGGCTAAAACGTTGACAACTAAATTAGATAAGAGACTTAATGGATCCATAAATAAAAAACAAAACCAGCCTGGAGATCTTTCATGTACCCCAAAAATGCCTGGTACGTTGCCTGCACCCCCGATGAAATCGCCGACAAGCCGCTGGGTCGACAGATCTGCGGTGAGAAAATGGTTTTTTACCGTGGGCATGAGGGCAAGGTCGCGGCCGTCGAGGACTTCTGCCCTCATCGTGGTGCCCCGCTCTCTTTGGGTTACGTCGAAAACGGCAACCTGGTGTGCGGCTATCACGGCCTGGTGATGGGCTGCGACGGCAAGACCGTCGAGATGCCGGGACAACGGGTCCGGGGTTTTCCTTGCAACAAGACCTTTGCGGTACATGAGCGCTACGGGTTTGTCTGGGTATGGCCCGGTGATCAGGCGTTGGCCGACCCGGCACTGATCCAGCATCTGGAATGGGCGGAAAGTGACGAGTGGGCGTACGGCGGCGGCCTGTTCCATATCCAGTGCGACTACCGCTTGATGATCGACAACCTGATGGACCTGACCCACGAAACCTACGTGCACGCGTCCAGCATCGGCCAGAAGGAAATTGACGAAGCACCGCCCGTGACCACCGTCGAAGGGGATGAAGTGATCACCGCCCGACACATGGAAAACATCATGGCCCCACCGTTCTGGCGTATGGCCCTGCGTGGTAACAACCTGGCCGACGACGTGCTGGTGGACCGCTGGCAGATCTGCCGTTTCACCCCGCCCAGCCATGTGCTGATCGAAGTCGGCGTGGCCCATGCCGACAACGGCGGTTATCACGCTGCGCCACAGTTCAAGGCGTCGAGCATCGTGGTGGATTTCATCACACCAGAGACAGAGACCTCTATCTGGTACTTCTGGGGCATGGCGCGGCACTTCCAGCCGCAGGATGAGGCACTGACCGCAAGCATTCGCGAAGGCCAGGGGAAGATTTTCAGCGAAGACCTGGAGATGCTCGAACGCCAGCAGCGCAACCTGCTGGACCATCCGCAACGCAACCTGCTCAAGCTCAATATCGATGCCGGCGGCGTGCAGTCGCGTCGGGTACTGGACCGCTGGATTGCCCGGGAGCGTGATCCGCAAGCTGGTTTGATTGCCAGCACCCATCAGCCGCAACACGCGGAGCAACGGCCATGATTGAAGTTCAAGTCGTTGCACGGTGCGACGAAGCCCTGGACATCTGCAGCTACGCGCTGACGAGTGTCGATGGCCAACCCTTGCCAGCGTTCACCGCCGGGGCCCATATCGATGTGCACTTGCCCGACGGCCTGATTCGCCAGTACTCGCTGTGCAACCACCCCGAGGAACGGCATCGCTACCTCATCGGCGTGCTCAAGGACTCGGCCTCGCGAGGTGGTTCGCGCAGCCTGCATGAACTGATCCAGCCCGGTGCGCGGTTGCACGTCAGTGAGCCGCGCAACCTGTTCCCCCTCGCCCCAGAGGCCCGGCGCAGCCTGTTGTTTGCCGGAGGCATCGGCATCACGCCGATCCTGTGCATGGCCGAGCACCTGGCACAGAGCGGCGCGGCGTTCGAACTGCATTACTGCGCCAGGTCCCGGGACCGGGCAGCCTTTGTCGAGCGTTTGCGCCAGTCACCTTATGCCGACAGGGTATTCCTGCATTTCGATGAAGAACCCGAAACCGTGCTGGATGCCACTCGGGTGCTGGCCGCGCCCAGCGATGACTTGCACCTCTACGTATGCGGCCCCGGCGGTTTCATGCAGCATGTTCTCGACACCGCCAAGGCCCAGGGCTGGCAGGAAACCCGCCTGCACCGCGAGTACTTCGCCGCCGCCCCCACCGACACCAGCGCCGATGGTCGTTTCTCGGTGAAGCTCGCCCGCAGCGGCCAAGTGTTCGAGGTTCCCGCCGACCGAAGCGTGGTGCAAGTGCTGGAGAGTCATGGCATCGAGATTCCGATCTCTTGTGAGCAAGGCGTGTGCGGCACTTGCCTGACCCGCGTATTGGAGGGCGTGCCAGAGCATCGGGACATGTTTCTGACCGAGGCTGAACAGGCTTGCAACGACCAGTTCACGCCTTGTTGTTCCAGGTCGAAGACGCCGTTGTTGGTGTTGGATATCTAACCTGCGAACAACCCAAAACCCGCAGGAGAGCCCTGTGGGAGCAAAGCTTGCTCCCACAGGTATATTTGTGCGCTCATTCCGAACGAAGGATCACCTTCATCCGCTCATCGACCAGCGTCGAGCCGAACACCTCGGCGTAACGCAAGGTCGCATTGGCATGCTCGCGCATGATCGCCTCGGCACGGGCGCTCTGGCGATTGAGCAACGCGTCGAGCACGGAATGGTGCTGCATGTGGGCGTAGTTGAAGCGGCGATACTCGCCGGCCATGTTCTGGCGATCCACCGCCAGGGCGGTGACTGAGGCGAATGGCAAATGATCGTTGCGGGCCAGGGCATCGGCGATCGCCGGGTTATGGCTGCCTTCGACGATCACCTGATGAAAGCGCATGTTGAGATCGTGATAGACCTCCAGATCATCCTCGGTCACATAGCCCTTGGCGAACAGTGCGTCGCCTTGCACCAGGCACTGTTCGAGTATCGCGCGGCCCTCTTCGGACAAGCCATGCTCGGCCGTCTGCCGTGCGGCCAGGCCTTCCAGCACACCCCGCACCTCCACGGCCCCGGCGATCTCCTCGGCACTGACCGAACGCACCTGAAACCCCCGCCCCCCAAAGCGCACCAGCAGCCCTTCCTGCTCCAGGGTACGGAACGCCATGCGCACCGGCATGCGCGAAACGCCGAACAATTCGGCCGTCGGAATTTCCATCAGGCGCTCACCGGCCGCCAGCTCGCCCGAGGCGATCATTCTGCGCAGCGCAACCAACACCGTTTGGCCGGGCTTACTCATCCAGGTGAATTCCAGAGAAAAGAGAACCGCCATAGTAGAAGGCTTGGGGCGGCGTGTCACGGCGGGGCAAGCTGACCAGAGAAGAACCTGAAGATGAAAAAACTGTGGGAGCTAGCCTGCTCGCGATTGCGGTGGATCAGCCAACATCAATGTCGACTGTCCCGACGCTATCGCGAGCAGGCTCGCTCCCACAGTGCTTGTATCTTGCCGACTAGTTCGCCCGCAGGATGGAAGCATCCTCGCCGCGATACAACGCCTGGACTTTTGCCGCCCGCCACTGCAATACCGCCCGCTGGTTGATCGAGCCTTTGTCGGTGATTTCGCCGCGATCGATCGACGCCGGTTCATCCAGCAGCGCGATCCACTCCACGCGGCTGGCGTTGCCGCTGGCTTCGCGGTTCAGGCGTTGCAGCCAGTCGGCGAACCACTGGCGTACCGGTGGGCTGGCGAGCACCTGGGCGTCGCTGGTACCCGATGCCAGACCCGACAGGCGTCGGCATTCAGCAAGCCGTGGGAACACCAACGCGCCCAGGCACTCGCGATCCGGCGCCGTGATCACCAGGTCTTGAACGTAAGGCGTGCCTTCCAGCACCGCCCGGTTGCGCAGCGGCCCGACGCTGACGAACACCCCGGAGGACAGTTTGAAATCCTCGGCAATCCGCCCGTCGAACATCAACCCCAGTTGCGGGTTGGCAGGGTCGGCCAGTTTGATCGCATCGCCCGAGCAGTAGAAACCGGCATCGTCGAACACCTCAGCGGTCTGCTGCGGTGAACGCCAGTAGCCGGGCATGATGTGCGGCCCGCGGAAACGCCCTTCGAACTTACCATCCACCGGTACCAGCCGTACTTCACATCCGGGTGCCGGCAGGCCAATGTAACCGGCCATGGACAACGGCCCGGTGGTGAAGGTGCAGGACGGCGCCGCCTCGGTCATGCCCAGACCGGCCATCATCCGGATGCGTTCGCCGCAATGCTGCTCGGCCACCTTGTCGAGCCGGTCCCAAGTGCTTTGAGACAGGCCTGCCGCGGCAAAAAAGAACAGGCTGATGCGCTTGAAAAAGCGCTCGCGCAACTCGCCGTCCTGCTCCAGGGCGCTGACCAGTTCCTCCCAACCCTTGGGCACGGTCAGGTAGGCGGTAGGCGAAATGTCCTTGAGGTTGCGCAAGGTTTCGGCAAAGCCCTGGGCCGTGGGTTTGCCGTCGTCCAGGTAGAACGTGCCACCGTTGTACAGCACGATGCCGACATTATGGCTGCCACCGAACGTGTGGTTCCACGGCAACCAGTCCACCAGCACCGGCGGTGCTTCGCCGAACACCGGAAAGGTCTGTAACAGCATCTGCTGGTTGGCGCAGAGCATGCGCTGGGTCGTGATCACAGCCTTGGGCAGTTTGGTGGAACCTGACGTGAAGAGAAATTTGGCGATGCTGTCCGGCCCGGTCGCGCCAAAGGCACGCTCGGCCTCGACGCCGCCGGGTTGTGCCAGCAGGCTGGCAAAGCTGATCCTTGAGCGGCCCGCCATTTCGCCGCGCACCGTGATCAAGGGAATGTCCGCTGGCAAAACAGCGTTGATCGCCCGTTCAAACGGTGCGGCTTCACTGACAAACACCAACCCTGGCTGCAACAGATTACAGACGTGCCGTAGCTTGGCGAAATCCTGGGACAGTAACGAATAGGCCGGTGATACCGGGCAATACGGGATACCGGCGTACATCGCGCCGAGGGCCATTTGCAGGTGCTCGATGTCGTTGCCCGACAGCAGCGCCAAAGGCTTTTCGGCCGACAAGCCATAACCCAGCAGGCTTTGGGCGATGGCCCGGACGCTTTCGAGCATCTGGGCATAGCTGACGTGACGCCAGTCACCACCGGCCTCACGGGCAGCGATAAAGGTGTGTTGCGGGCGCACCTGGGCCCAATGCACCAGGCGATCGAGCAAACGCGCCGGGATTGGCGCCAAGGGTTCCAGGGAACGCATGTGCAGGATGCCCTGCTCTTCCCGGACTTCAACGGCGGGATGACCAATCGACACTTGGCGATAACGCCCGGGGCCTGGCCAGGAGGACGATCTGAACTCGGAACTCACGTACATTTCCTCCACCAAGGCACACTCGGGTCGCGCGAAGCGAACGGAGCGTGGCAGCGCTTGGCTGCGGCCTTGTAATTGTTATGTCTGGCCTGCACCGGGGCGGCGGCTTTCGAGGCTCAGCCGCCCGCGATGCAACGGATTTCAGATCGGGTAATGCCGGGGTCCGTTCTGCAACGTCACCCAGCGCAACTGAGTGAAATGCTCGATCGACGCCTTGCCGCCAAAACTGCCGTAACCGCTGGACTTGACCCCGCCGAAAGGCATCTGCGCCTCGTCGTGCACGGTCGGGCCGTTGATGTGACAGATGCCCGACTCGACCCGCTGCGCCAGGGCCAGCGCACGTGCGGTGTCGCGGCTGAAAATGGCCGCCGACAGGCCGAACTCGGAATCGTTGGCCAGGCGCAACAACTCTTCATCACCCTCACCGCGCAGCAATACCGCCACCGGGCCGAAGGACTCTTCGCGGTACAAACGCATGTCCGCGGTGACGCCATCGAGCAAAGTCGGCTGCAAAATGCTGCCCTGCAGTTGCCCGCCCGTCACCAGCGTCGCGCCTTTGGCCAAGGCGTCATCGATCATCCCCTTGATGCGCTGGCCGGCACTGACATCGACCAGCGAGCCCAGCACCGAGTCACCGGCAGCGGGATCACCGGCACGCAAGGTGGCGATCTTGGCGGTCAGTCGAGAAATAAAGGCATCGGCCACGCGGGCATCGACGATCAGCCGCTCGGTGGACATACAAATCTGGCCCTGGTTGAAATACGCCCCAAAGGCAGCCGCTTCGACTGCGGCATCCAAGTCAGCGTCGTCCAGCACCAGCAACGGTGCCTTGCCACCCAGCTCCAGCAAGGCTGGCTTGAGGTGACGTGCCGACAGCTCGCCAACGATGCGCCCGACGTGGGTCGAACCGGTGAAATTGACGCGGCGCACCGCTGGGTTGGCGATCAGCCGTTCGACAATGGCCGGCGCATCCGCCGGTGCATTGCAAATGACATTGACCACCCCGTCGCCGAGCCCGGCGTCCTGCAACACCTGGCCGATCAGCCGGTGCACGGCCGGGCTGATTTCGGATGCCTTGAGCACCACCGTATTGCCGCAAGCCAAGGGCATGGCGATAGCTCGGGTCGCGAGGATTACCGGGGCGTTCCACGGCGCAATACCCAGCACCACGCCGCAAGGCTGACGCAAGGCCATGGCGAAACTGCCGGGCACGTCCGAAGGAATGATTTCGCCGTTGATCTGGGTGGTCATGGATGCAGCTTCGCGCAGCATGTTCGCCGCCAGATGCACATTGAAGCCGTACCAGTTGGCCATGGCGCCGGTCTCGCCGGCTGCAGCGATGAACTCGCCGCTGCGGGCCTGCAACTGCTCGGCCGCACGCAGCAGACGAGTGCGTCGTTCGTTGGGTGCCAGCGCCGCCCAGGCGGGAAACGCGGCTTGCGCGGCGGCCACGGCGGCGTCGGCATCTTCCAGCGTGGCGGCAGCCACTCGAGACACCACTTCGCCGGTCACCGGGTTGCAGCGCTCGAAGGTCCGACCGTCACGGGCGGGGCACGACTGGCCGCCAATCAACAGGGGCACGTCCAGCATGGTGATTCCTCTTTATTGTCTTTATAGGGAACACGTTCACAGTAGCGCCGAGGGCCTTGGACGAACAGCCTGCAGGCGCGTGATGGGCGCCCGCCGCGCGGTTGTCTCAGCGCTTGTAGGTTTGCAGACCCGGCTTGATGCTCTTGTCGTCCAGGAACTGTTTCATCCCCTGTTCGCGACCGCCCTCGGTGTCGAGCAAGCGCGACTGATCGAGCTTGGCGTACAGGTAATCCTCGTTCTGCTCCCAGGTCAGCTCGCGGCAGCGTTTGAACCCATGCTTGGCTGCCCGCAGCACCACCGGGTTTTTCTCCAGCAGGTTGCGCGCCAGCTCCACCGTGACTTCACGCAGTTGCGCCAGGGGCACGCTTTCGTTGACCAGGCCCATTTCGGCGGCTTTCTGCCCGCCGAAGGTCTTGCCGGTCATGATGTAGTACAGCGACTGGCGATGACCCACGGTGTCAGCCATGGCTTTGCTGACGAGGTTGCCGGGCGGGATGCCCCAGTTGATTTCCGAGAGGCCGAAGGTCGCTTCGTCGGCGCAGATCGCCAGGTCGCAAGCCACCAGCGGGCTGAAACCACCACCGAAACACCAGCCGTTGACCATGGCGATGGTGGGTTTGGCGTACATGCGCAGCAGTTTCCACTGCCATTGCGAGGCTTCGCGGCGGATTTTTTCCTGGAGGATTTCCGGGCCGGCATCCACCTCGCGGAAATATTCCTTGAGGTCCATGCCGGCGGTCCAGGCATCACCGGCCCCGGTCAGCACCAGTACGCCGGCCGCTGGATCCTGTTCGAGGGTCTCCAGCACGTCGATCATCTCGCGGTTGAGCGTCGGGCTCATGGCGTTGCGTTTTTCCGGGCGATTAAGGGTGACCCAGGCGATGCCTTCCTCGATATCGACTTTGACCGTTTTCCAGCGACCTTCGTAATTGCTCATGGCGTGTGCACTCTTGTTCTTGACTGAAGATGATTCAAAAACTAAACCTGAAAATTAGTTATGTCAATTAACTATTAATCGATTTATCTGTATTTCCCGGCGCCTGGAACGTGACCTCAGATCAACGAATGTATGATTGAGCGTAGCCATCGCGCCGCAACCTCGGCAAACTGGATAGCGTTGTTAATCACTCACCTTGAGGATGCTCACTTCGATGACCAAGTCTTCCACGCTTGCCGAACCCGCTGAGCCCCTGGCCGATGGTACCGACGCGCAGGCGCCACTGGACTCTGCGTTGGATGACCTGATCGGTTACGCCCTGCGCCGCGCCCAATTGAAGCTGTTCCAGAACCTGATCGGCCGGCTCGCCATCCACGATTTGCGGCCCGCGCAATTCTCGGCCCTGGCGATCATCGACCAGAACCCTGGCCTGATGCAGGCCGACCTGGCCAAGGCCCTGACGATCGAACCGCCGCAAGTAGTGCCACTGCTGAACAAACTGGAAAGCCGCGCGCTGGCCGTGCGGGTGCGGTGCAAGCCAGACAAGCGCTCCTATGGGATATTCCTGAGCAAGACTGGCGAAACCCTGCTCAAGGAGCTCCAGCAAATCGCCGCACAGAGCGACCTTGACTCCACCGCAGCGCTCTCGGGTTCTGAGCGTGAGCAATTGCTGCGGTTACTGAAGAAGGTTTACCAGCAATAGAGAACCCCTTGTGGTGAGGGAGCTTGCGACCTCACCACAAGAACTCCTTATTGCCCGTCAGTGCCTCACCAAATCGGCACGCTGTACGTCACCAGGAACCGGGTCTGGTTCTCATCGCGAAACGCCGCGCCACTTGGGAAGTTGTTGCGATAGATCGACTTGCGCGCCAGCAGCCCGACGTTTTTCAGAGGACCGCTCTGCACCACATACCCCAGTTCCATCTGGAACTCACGCTCCTTGCGGTCGTCGGCATTGAAGGCGGCCAGTTCAATGTGATCACCGCGCACATAACGCAGTCGGCTCCTCAGGCCGGGCACGCCGACTGCGGCAAAGTCATAGTCATGGATCGCTTGCCAGGTACGCTCCCGTGCGTTGAGAAAATCCGAGCTCATGGTCATTTCGCTCATGCCCATCAACTCGGTGCCGGACACATAAGGCGTAGCCGTATCGCCGCTGGAATGCATGTAGCCCAGGCTCACCCGATGGCCGCCCAAGCGATAACCAAACAACGCCGAGACATTGCGGTTATCCACCTTGCCGGCCTTGGCAGCACCGTCCTCGTCACTGAAAAAGCTGCGCAGGTCGGTGGTCAACACACCCTCGCCCAAGGGCAGGTTATGCAGCAACGCCAGGGTGTTCTGCTGGTACAGGTCCGCCACTTCGGCATGGTAGGCCCGCAGGCTGAGGTCTTTGTTGACCTGGTAGTCGCCCCCCGCATACGCCATGTGAGAGGAGGTTGCCGCGCTGTTGAAACGGCGGTTGGGCGAGGCGATGGTCATCGGCTGGTAATCGGTGGAATCGCGCCGGTTGATGCGGTCGATGTAACCGGTGTTCAACGTCAACCCATCGATGTCTTTGGAACTGAGTGTCGTACCGCGAAAGGTTTGCGGCAACAGCCGCGACGGGCTGGCGAAAGCAAACGGCAGGAAGATCGACACGTCACCCGTCTTCACCGTGGTCTGGCCGACACGCAGCTTACCGGTCAGGGCCAGGCGCGAATACTCATCCGCCGCACGGCTGTCGCTGCTCGACACCGGCAACAATTCGGTGCCACTGCGATCTGGCGAGGAGTCGAGCTTGATGCCCATCAAGCCTCGGGCGTCCAGGCCAAAACCGACGGTGCCCTGGGTAAACCCCGACTCCACGTTCATGATCACCCCCTGCGCCCACTCCCGGGCCGCGGTTTTGGCGCCGTCGTCCTTGTAATCGCGGTCCATGTAGTAGTTGCGCAGGGTCAGCGTGCCGTGGCTGTCTTCAATGAACCCCTCGGCTAACGACGCGGTGGAACATAGGCTCAACCCGGACCAGGCCAGCAGATGAGCAAGACGTGACATAGAGACCGCCGCAAGGGCGTCCCGAGCAAGATTTGGCATGTTCGAAGTCCACTTATTGTTGTTGTTTTGAACCGGACCCGGCCATGGATGGACGGGCTCTGCGAGCAGAGAATGGAAACGGTGTGGGCGCTTCGTCAATCCAAAATGACCGATAATCGAACATTAATATAATTAACTAATTTACCAATTTCTATGTCACCAATAACTAACTAATTGATTTAATTAGCGATATCACCAGTTTTAGCCAATCAATCGACGCGATTCATTTTTTAGTTAGCTTTGTTAATCTTAATTGCGCCTGCCGGTTTCCTGCCGCAGCCGGCGCTCTCCGACAAAAACAATAAGAGGATTTGCCATGAACAGTCCGGCGCGTCGTGCGACGCTGACCATCGCCTTGTGTTTTATCGTTGCGTTGATCGAAGGTTTCGACCTGCAATCAGCCGGCACTGCGGCCGCCGGCTTGCGGCAGACGTTTGCCCTGGACCCGAAAATGATGGGTTGGGTATTCAGCGCCGGGATCATCGGGCTGCTGCCAGGTGCTTTTTTCGGTGGCTGGATCGCTGATCGCATCGGCCGCAAGAAGATCCTCATCGCCGCCGTCCTGCTGTTCGGCGTGTTTTCCCTCAGCACCGCCTATGTCGAGCATTTTTCCAGCCTGCTGCTGGTGCGTTTCATGACCGGTCTGGGTCTGGGCGCCGCCCTGCCCAACCTCATCGCGCTGTGTGCCGAGGCCGTGGGCGAGCAACGACGCGGCACCGCCATCAGTGTGATGTACGCCGGTGTTCCGTTGGGTGGCGCGATGGCCGCCGTGGTCGCGATGCTGTTTGGCGAGCACTGGCAAATGACGTTTTTCATCGGAGGCCTGGCACCGTTGCTGGTGGTGCCGCTGATGTTGCTGTGGCTCCCTGAGTCCAGCGCCTTTCGCCAGGCGCGAGAGGTTGGCGCAGAGGCGCGCACTTCAAGCGGTCAAGCGTTGTTCGGTGAAGGTCGGGGCCGTACCACCCTGGCACTTTGGCTGAGTTACTTTTTCACCCTGACGGTGATGTACATGTTGCTCAACTGGCTACCGTCGTTGCTGCTGGAACAAGGTTTCAGCAAACCCCAGGCAGGTCTGGTGCAGATGCTGTTCAACATTGGCGGAGCTCTCGGTTCGTTGATCGGCGGTGTGCTGCTGGACCGCTGCAACGGCATCAAGGTGGTGCTGTTTGTCTATGCCGGGTTGCTGAGCGCCCTGGCCGGGGTTGGGTTGTCGGTCGGCATCGTGCCAATGACCATCGCCGGTTTTGCCGCCGGGTTGTTCGTCATGGCGGCGCAGTTGGTGCTCTACGCCTTGGCACCGCCCTCCTACCCTACGGCCGTCCGTGCGACGGGTGTCGGCGCGGCGGTCGCCATCGGTCGCCTGGGTTCGGTGGCTGGGCCATTGGCCGCCGGACAAATCCTGGCCGCCGGCGCGGGAACCACCGGCGTGCTGCTGGCGACATCGCCAGGGCTGTTGATTGCAGCCGTGGCAGCGATCAGCGTGATGGCTCGTGCAGTGTCGGTGGGTCAGGCGCAAGTGGTGCGTTAAGCCCCTTTCGAATTTAAACGCAAACCTTTGTGGCGAGGGCGCAAGCTCCCTCGCCACAAAGGGTGTTCGGCGTTAGAACTTATGCAACCAGTTCAACACCAGCTTATCCCCCTCGGTGCGATTCTCGGCATCCTGCTCAAAGTAGGCATTGACCGATAACACATCCTCCTTGCGAAAGGCATACACCAGTCCTGGCCCAATCGCCCAGACTTTTTCCCGGCGCCCGCTTACATCGTGCCCGTCGACTTGGGTATCGGTGAATTGTTTGAGCCAGTAGCCGTTGAGCCCCGCGCTCAGTCGCTCGGTCAGGGCGTACTGCACCGTCAGGTTCGCGTGCAGGGCCTGGCCAGCCTGGGTATCGGAGACATCGCCGAAGCTGGCCGAGGGGTCGTCGTTCTTGCCGTTCCACAGGTACATGAAGCGCCCGCTCGCCGACCATTTGGGCGTGAACCAATAGGTGGCGGCGTAGTACGGGTTGAACGACCAGAAGTTGCTGCCCGGGTTGATCGAGCGGTTGCGGTTGTAGGCGCCCACCGGCATCGACACATCCACTTCGACGCGTTGGGTCAGCAAAGGGCTGCCATCGGCGCGGGTCAAGGTCGGCAGTTGCAGGAAGGCACCCAAGGTCAGGTCGCCAAAACCTTCCCTTGAGCTCAGGGCCGCGTTGTTCAGCCCGTCGTCCACATCCACATGAGCCAGGGCTGTGTTGATCAGCGTAAAACCCGGCATCGCGCCGTTGGCCCGCGGTTGGCCGACGTAGATGATCTGGGTGGTCGGCGCGAACACTTCCAGGGTTTGCTTGGGCAAAGACAATTTATCGCCGTAGGCGTCGTTGAAACGATTGGCCTTGGAGTACGTGAGGTACTCCTCCAGATACCAGCCAGGACCAGCCGGCGCGGGAGAGCCGTCGTAGAAACTGGTGAGGCCCAGATTGACGCCGGGCAGGTCATACGCATGAACGAGGGGCGACAGCGCGGCCAGAATCGGGGCAGCAGCCATCCGCAAGATAGGCTTGAGCATCTTGTGAGTCCTGTATTTTTGTTTTTATTGGAGGCCCGACACCGCACGCACAGTGCCGGGTTACATCACCGCGGTGTTTAGATGTAGGTCGCCGCCAGCCCGCCATCCACCGGCAGGTTGACTCCGTTGACCCAGCGCGCGGCATCGGAGCAGAGGAAGGCAATCACCGCCGCCACCTCATCGGCCAGTGCCGGACGCTTCATGCGATGACTGTCCTGCGCCACCCTTTCCTCGCCGAGCATGCTGACAAAATCCCCGAGAATCGGCGTGAACACCGGTCCCGGCGCAACGCAGTTGACCCGCACCGAATGCTCGGCGAACCACTGTTGCGACTTCTGGTAAGTCCAGACGATCAGCGCTTCCTTGAAGTATTGATAACAGGTCGCTTGTTCCACTGGATGAGCCGCGAGCCACCGCTGCCCTGCCCCGTAGCTCTCGGCGTCCGCCAGGGCTTTGTGTAGCGCCAGCCGCTCCGGCCACTGGGCGCCAAGAATCGAGGCGACATTGACGATGCTGCCCCCCGGCGCGATACGCGGCAGCAAGGACTCGGTGAGACGCCGCAGGCCCAGGTAATTGACCTTGGCCACGACTTGCACCGGCGCAGTCCCTGGCACGCCGGCCACGTTGCACAGCCCATCGATCTGCTTCGGCAGGCGCGCCACCAGGGCATCAATACTTTCGGGATCCCCCAGGTCCGCCTGGAAAAAGCCGTCCACGGTCAGTTGCGGTTCATGCCGATCGACCCCTATCACCCGAGCCCCCTGGAAACGCGCCAGGCGCGCCAGCTCCGCGCCGATGCCGGAGGCCACGCCCGTGACGACCAGGGTTTTGTTGTGCAGGTTCATGTTCAAGCCCTCTTATTGTTGTATAGGCATATCGATAAAACGCAGTCAGAACGGATAGACCGGCGCGGTGTTTTTCACCGTCACCCACTGCCACTGAGTGTATTCGTCCCAGTCCGCCGGGCCGCCGACACTGCCGCCATTGCCCGAGGCGCCACGTCCGCCGAAGGGGTTGACGCACTCATCGGCGACGGTTTGGTCGTTGATGTGCAACATGCCGCACTCAAGCCGTTCACCGATGGCCATGGCCCGGCCGACCGAGGGCGAAATGATCGCCGCTGACAAACCGTATTCGGTGCGGTTGGCCAGCTCGATGGCCTCTTCATCGCTGGCGAAACTGACGACCGTCGCAACGGGCCCGAAGACTTCCTCCTCGAAGGCACGCATGCCCGGTTTCACGCCACTGAGCACGGTCGGTTGATAGAACAGCCGATCGTACTCTGCTCCTGTCTCCAGTCGTGCACCGGCGCGCAAGGTATCGCTGACGATGTCGTGCACACGTTGCAACTGCCGCTGGTTGATCAACGGTCCCAGCGCTGCTTCGCCCCGAGCAGCGTTGCCTACGGTCAAGGCACGGGCCTTGTCCACCAGTTTACGGGTCAAGGCTTCGGCGATGGATTCATGGGCCAGAATCAAGCCGGTGGCCATGCAAATCTGCCCCTGATGCAGCCAGGCGCCCCAGGCTGCGTTTCTGGCGGCGAGGTCCAGGTCGGCGTCTTCAAGAATAATCAATGAGTTCTTGCCGCCCAGCTCCAGCGCGACTTTCTTCAGATTTCGCCCGGCCACTTCAGCGACTTTGCGACCGGCGCCGGTGGAGCCGGTGAAAGCAATCATCCGCACGTTAGGGTCGCGGCACAGCGCCTCACCGGCATCCGCCGCGCCGGGCAACACCTGCAGCAACCCCTTGGGCAGGCCCGCTGCTTCGAACAACCGGGCAATCAGGAAACCACCGCTGACCGGAGTCTGCGGATCCGGCTTGAGCACCACCGCGTTGCCCGCTGCCAAGGCCGGCGCCACGGAGCGCATGGACAACACCAGAGGGAAGTTGAATGGCGAGATCACGCCGACCACGCCATGGGGCTGACGCCGGGCATAAGACAAGCGCCCAGCTTCGCTAGGCAACACGAGCCCGTGGGGTTGGGACAACAGGCCGGCGGCCTGATGCAGCAGCACAATCGCCTCGCGCACTTCGTGCTGGCCCTTGAACAAGGCCGCACCGGTTTCCCGGGCAACGTACAGCGCCAGCTCCTCGAAAGACTGCTCGGCCACGTCGGCCGCCTTGCGAAAAATGGCGGCGCGTTCCCGGGGGCCGAGTGCCGCCCAGGCCGGCTGCGCCAAGGCAGCGTCGCGGCTGGCCTTGGCGATGTCGGCAGGGTCGGCTGTGGCGCTGCGCATCAGCACCTCACCGGTGGCCGGCTCAATGATAGGCAAGAGCGGGCCCGAGGCAGGCACCCAGTCACCGTTGAATACACATTCGGATTCGATCACCTGAGGCAACAGGTGGCTTTTGGACGCAGACATTTCAAACTCCCGGCTCTTTGTTTTTGTCATCGTTTGCAGCGCCTCAAAGGCGCCGGCGCAAACGCCGTGCAAGTGCTTGAGCAAGCGTTGTGCCGGTTTCGTGCGCCGATGCTCATAAAAAACAGCGCAAGGCTCTGGATCAATGTCCTGCCTCTGACCCAACGGTTCAGGACGAACCTGCGCCCCTATCTGAGGCCCGCCGCCACTTGTTCAATTGATAAAGTTATGCTTAATAACTATCTAGCCAGATGATCATTTCGATCACCCGCCATCAGGGGCATAACAATGAATAATCCCCACTGTCAGTTGCCGGATCACCGGATTGCCACCGAGCATTTCCATCCGCGGGGCGACAGCAATGAACTGACCGACAGCAGCTCGCCGACGCCGGCCGAACTCACCGACTGCCTGTTTTTCTCCCCTGACGATGGGCGTATCTGGCTCAACGACCAACGCATGTTGCTGCTGCACAGCTCGTCCTTTGGTGTGTTGCGCCGCGAGATCATCGAGCGCCAGGGCCTGGAGCAGGCGCGTGGCATGCTCACCCGCACCGGTTACTCCTCCGGTGCCCGGGACGCCCGGCTGATTCGCGAGCGCTGGCCCCAGGCCAATGCCGCGGTGGTGTTTCGCGCGGGCACGCATTTGCACACCCTCGAAGGCATGACCAAGGTCGAGCCGCTGCATTTCAAGTTCGATTCCGACTCGGGGTTCTATGAAGGAGAGTTTCTCTGGCATCACTCCTGTGAGGCCGACGAGCATGTCGCGGCCTACGGCACCGGGCAGGATCCGGTGTGCTGGACCGAGCTGGGTTACGCCATCGGTTTCGTCAGCGGCCTGTTCGGGCAACTGGTGATCTTCCGCGAAGTGGAATGCCGAGGCATGGGGCACGAGCGCTGCCGGGTGATCGGCAAGACCGCCGAACAATGGGGCGACATCGAGCAGGACCTGAATTACCTCAACGCCTCACAGCCGACGGTCGCCGCACGCTCCGGCGCCAGGCCCGATCCCGTTGCCGGGAGCGTCCTGCTGCCTGACAGCAAGCAGCCACTGATCGGCGCCAGCGCCGCATTCAACGCGGCGACCCAAGCCTTGCAACGAGTGGCGCTGACCCCTGCTACCGTGCTGGTCAGCGGCGAATCCGGTGTGGGCAAGGAGCTGTTCGCCCGCCAGTTGCACCAATTGAGTCGCCGACGTGATGGCCCGTTCATCGCCCTCAACTGCGCGGCCATACCAGACAATCTGATCGAAGCCGAGCTGTTTGGCGTTGAGCGCGGCGCCTTCACCGGCGCCACCCATTCGCGTCCCGGCCGCTTCGAACGGGCCCACGGCGGCACGCTGTTTCTCGACGAGATCACCTGCCTGAGCCTGGCCGGGCAAAGTAAATTGCTGCGTGCCTTGCAGGAGCGGGAAATTGAGCGGGTCGGTGGCGGCCATGGCATCAAGGTCGATGTGCGGGTGGTGGCTGCCACCAACATCGACCTGCGCAAAGCCGTGGCCCAGGGCGAGTTGCGCGAAGACTTGTTCTACCGCCTCAACGTCTACCCCATTGCCCTGCCGCCCCTGCGTGAGCGTCGCGACGACATTCCACTGCTGACCAATGCCTTTCTCACACGCTTTTGCCAGGAATACGGCCGCACGCCCATGGGCCTGACCATGCGTGCCTTGAAGGTCCTGCTGCGTTATGACTTTCCGGGTAACGTGCGGGAGTTGCAGAACCTCATCGAACGCGGCCTGATTGCCAGCGAAGAAGGCCAGGCCATCGACCTGGTGCATTTGTTTCGCAATGAGCAATTGCCGGTGGATGCCTATTCAGTGGATTACAACGGCGGCCTCTCGCCGATGGCTCTCGCCACCGCCGGTAGCCCGGAAAAACCGGCCTTGCTCCAATCGCTCAGCCAGTTGGAATCGGACTTCTCCATCGACGGCCTCGAATCACGGCTGATCAACGAGGCACTGCAACTGAGCAGCGGCAATCTGGCCGCGGCGGCACGGTCATTGGGGCTGAGCCGGGCGCAGTTCGCCTATCGCCTGAAGAAGCATCAGCGGGGAGTCTCAGCCTGAGTTCAAGCGCTGTGCAAGCAAGTGGTGTTTTTACCGATAGACAGGATGGCGCCGGCACAGCGCTACCACCTGCTCACGCACATGCTGCGCAACTTGCTCACTGCCGCCGGATTCCAGTGCGTCCAGCACGTCACAAAGCCAACCTGCCAGTTGCTCGCATTCTGGTACGCCGAACCCACGAGTGGTCACGGCCGGGGTACCGATTCGCAGCCCCGATGTCACGAACGGCGAACGTGGGTCATTGGGCACCGAATTTTTGTTGGCCGTTATGTAGGCATTACTCAGGGCTGCGTCGGCATCCTTGCCGGTGTAAGGCTTGTCCGACAGGTCGATCAACATCATGTGGTTGTCAGTCCCCCCGGAGACAATTTTGTAACCGCGCTGCTGCAACACGGCGACCATGGCCCGGGCGTTGATCACAATCTGCTTCTGATAGGTCTTGAACGCGGGCGCCAGCGCTTCCTTGAAGGCGACGGCCTTGGCGGCGATCTGGTGCATCAACGGGCCGCCTTGGACGCCCGGAAAAACCGCCGAGTCGAGCTTCTTGTAAAACGTATCGTCCTGCCCCTTGGACAGGATTAAACCGCCACGCGGGCCGCGCAACGTCTTGTGGGTGGTGCTGGTGACCACGTGGGCGTGGGGCAATGGGTTCGGATACTCGCCAGCCGCCACCAAGCCGGCGACATGGGCCATGTCGACCCAAAAAATCGCCCCGATCTTGTCGGCGATAACCCGCATGCGCGCCCAGTCCATGTACCGGGAGTAGGCGGAAAAACCACCGATCAGCATCTTCGGTCGAGTTTCCAGAGCGATGCGTTCCATCTCGTCGTAGTTGATCAACCCCGTCTGCGGGTCAAGACCATAGGGAACGATCGTGTAATGGCGGCCGGAGAAGTTGGAGGGACTGCCGTGGGTCAGGTGACCACCCTGGGCCAGATTCATGCCCATCACCGTGTCGCCAGGGCTGATCAGCGCCAGAAACACTGCGGCGTTGGCCTGGGCGCCGGCATGTGGCTGGACGTTGGCGTAATCGCAATCGAACAGCACCTTGACCCGTTCGATGGCCAGGCGCTCAGCCACATCGACATACTCGCAGCCGCTGTAGTAGCGCTTGCCCGGGTAACCTTCGGCGTACTTATTGGTGAATACCGAGTTCTGAATCGCCATCACCCATGGGCTGGCATAGTTCTCGGAAGCGATCAGCTCGACGTGGTCTTCCTGGCGCTGTTCTTCGCTATGAATTGCCTCGCACAGTTCGGCGTCGAATTCTTCGAGGGTCAGGGATGAGTCGTACATGATGAGTGGATCCTGTGGATTGGGAAATGAACTTGTTGCAGTGCCTGCTACGACAAAAGCCGATTCGCGCCAGCCACGGGGTTGGCATCCGCCGTAGGCCAGTAATAGGCGTCCGGCATGGCGCGTGCGCCGAAGATGGCCTGACCGACACGCACCACGGTCGCCCCTTCTTCGATAGCGATTTCGAAATCACCGGACATGCCCATGGACAGCTCCTCCAGCCCGACACCGGCCGGTGCGTCTTGGCGCAGGCGCTCGCGCAGTTCGCGCAGCAGCACGAAACAAGGGCGGACACGGGCGACGTCGGCAGAGAACAGTGCCAGCGTCATCAGGCCTCGCACACGCAGCGCAGAGAACGCAGGCAAGGCACGAAAAAAACTGCCGACCTCTTCGGGTGTCAGGCCGTACTTGCTGATCTCACCGGAGGTATTGACCTGGACAAACACATCCAGCTGCCGACCTTCGATTTGCAGGCGACGGTCCAGTGCCTCGGCCACACGCAGGCTGTCCAGTGCCTGGAATTCGGAGGCAAAACGAGCCACCTGCTTGGCCTTGTTGGTTTGCAGATGGCCGATGACCGACCATTGCAGGTCGGCCAGGTCAGCCATGGCTTCCCATTTACGCTGCGCCTCCTGCACCTTGTTCTCGCCCAGTAGCCGGCAGCCTGCGGCGTAGGCCAGGCGCAGATGTGCTTCGTCAAAGGTTTTGCTTACCGGCAGCAGACGCACGCTCGCTGGATCACGACCGACACGCTGGCAGGCGCTGGCGATGCGCCGCTGCACTGCAGCCAGATTACGGCGAAAGTCCTCGACGCTATGGGCCTGCGGGTAGCGGCCGTGGCACTCGTACAGGGTCAGGGTGTCGACTGCGGTGACCTCTTCAATACGGGCTTGCATCAGTTGGCAGCTCCTTTACGGGTGACAGGCTCGGCAGCAGGATTGAAGACCGGCTCGCGACGCGGCAAACGGCCGTTGAGTACGGCGTACGCCACCAGACCAATCAGCAGTCCCCAGAACGCCCCACCGATCCCGAACAAAGTGATGTTGGCGGCAGCAGCCAGGAAGGTAATCAGCGAGGCTTCGCGGGATTTGGCGTCGACCATGGCACTGGCCAGGCTGCCGCCGATGGTGCCCAGCAGGGCGAGCCCGGCCAGAGTAGTGATGAAGGCTGCCGGGAAGGCCATGAACACCCCAGCGAGGGTCACGCCGAAGACCCCTACGAGGATGTAGAAGACGCCCGCAGCAATGCCGGCGATCCAGCGCTTGGAGGGTTCTTCATGGGCCTCCTTGCCGGTGCAGATGGCTGCTGTAATCGCCGCGATGTTGAACGCGTGGGAACCAAAGGGCGCCATGAGCAAGGAACCCAACCCGGTGAGGGTCACGATCGGATTGGCACTGGTGCTGAATCCATCGTTGCGCAGTACCAGCATGCCAGGCATGTACTGACCGGTCAGGGTGATCAGAAACAGCGGCAGCGCGACACTGAGCAAAGCATTGAGCGAGAACTCAGGCAGGGTGAACACTGGTGCCGCGAGTTGCAGCCCCAGCCCCGACAAATCGAAACGTCCCTGAATCAGCAGGAAGGCCAGCCCCAATGCCATAATGCCCACCACCGCGTAACGTGCGGTAAAACGTTTGAGCAGGATGTAGGCAACAATCAGCAACCCGACCAGCATCGGGTCAATGCTCATGCCGCCAAAAGCACCGATGCCAAACTGCAGCAGGATACCGGCCAGCAGCCCTGCGGCCACACCCGGCGGGATCAGTCGGATGACTTTTTCGAAGTAGCCGGACAAGCCCAGCAGCACGAAGGCAGCGGCCGAGATCATGTACGCGCCCACCGCCTCGGCATAGGGCGTGGTGGCCAGGGCGACGACCAGGAATGCCGCCGCGGGTGTCGACCAGGCGGTGATGATCGGCTCGCGAGAAACCCAGCTGAGGAACAGCCCGGTAACACCCACGCCAATCGATACGGACCACACCCACGAAGCTGTCAACTCAGGGCTCAGCCCAGCTACCTTGGCTGCCTGGAAGACCAGAATGAAGGTGCCGCCATAGTTGACAATGACCGAGATCAGACCGGCGACAATCGGATGAATGAGATCGCTGAGGCGAACAGATGACTTGGATGTTGAAGAAGGCATGGCTTTACTTTGCTCCTTGCAAAGCGAGGTACTTGGCCTCGACTGGAAAGTGATTTATAGCGCTGAAATGGCCTGTTTTGCCCATACACTTTTGCGCATGAAACCAGACCACTTGACGGGCCTGCGGCGGTCCTTGCCTAGCCATGCACGCGAGCGAAGTCCTTCATGAAATCGGTCAATGCGTCGACCGCCAGCAGCGTGACCGCGTTATAGATGCTGGCCCTGACGCCACCAACCGAGGCATGGCCCCTGAGGCCTTTGAATCCGGACTGATCGGCCAGGCGCAAGAAGTCCTTTTCAACCGCGGTATCGGCGAGCACGAACGGCACGTTGTTGATCGAGCGAAACGGCGCTTGCACACTGTTGCGATAGAACCCGTCGCTGTCGTCAATCGTGCGATACAGCAGCTCGGCCTTGGCCTGGTTGGTCTGGTGGATCTTCTCGATACCACCGCAGCGTTGAATCCACTTGAGTGTCAAACCGGTGAGGTACCAGGGGAAGGTTGCCGGCGTATTGAGCATCGATTCCGCGTTGGCGATGTGCGCGTAATTGAGAATGTCGGGGGTGACCTCCAGTGCGGCATCGAGTAGCGCGGCGTCAATGATCACGATGGTAAGGCCCGCCGGCCCCATGTTCTTTTGCGCGGCGGCATAGATAAGGCCGTGTTTGGCCACATCAATGGGTTTGGAGAGCAGGCTTGAGCAGGCGTCGCAGACCAGAGGAACCGACACGCATGGCGCACCGGCGAATTGCACGCCGTGCACCGTTTCGTTCTCCGTGTAGTGCAGGTAGGCGGCGTTCGGGTTGAGGTTCCAGTCCGTCACGGCGGGGATGCGATCAAAGCCAGAAGCCTTGCTGCTGGCAGCGATACGAACGTCGCAGTAGCGCTGAGCAGCCTGGATGGCCTTGCCCGACCAGAGCCCGGTATGCAGATAGTCCGCAGTTCCTTTGTTGCCCAACAGGTTCATCGGCACCTGGGCAAACTGCAGCGAGGCGCCGCCCTGCACGAACAGCACTTTGTACTGGCTGGGCACCTGCAGAATCGCCCGCAGGTCTTGTTCGGCCTGATAGGCAAGTTCCATGAACACCTCTGAGCGATGGCTGATTTCCATCACCGACATGCCGGTGCCAGCGAAGTCGAAAAACTCTTCGTGCGCTTGCCGAAGCACTTCAAGCGGCAGCGCGGTTGGCCCTGCGCTGAAGTTGTGTGACCTTGCCATACCTTAATCCAGCCCTGCTCAAAGTTGCCCACCAAGCGATAGATCGCCGAGCACAAAGGCAATAGCGATGGACAGAGTCTACGGATAGAATGGTCTGCCTTTTCAGGCCAATTTATCCATACAGGGCAGACCGCATGACAAAAACCTTCGAGTTCGAGACGCTGAAAATGCGGCTCAACGATGCCGAGTTTCAGCGGCTGGATCTGCACCAACGAATTCAACGTGCACTGCGTGCACTGATCCTCGAAGGTTCCCTTGATCCTGGCCTGAGGCTGCCGGCGACCCGGGTTCTGGCCAAGACGCTCGGCGTTGCCCGCGACACAGTCGAGAACGCCTATGTGCAATTGCAGCGTGATGGATTCATCGTGCGGCGCGAAGGTTCGGGCAGCTATGTCTGCGAGACGGTAGGTCCCCAATTGCGCGGGGCAGCGCGCCGGCGCATGAAAATGCAAGACACCAAGCGCAGCGAGGCCGCGCCAGGATCGGGCTTGAGCCGGCGCGGCCGGATGATTTTCGACAGTGGTGGCGTTTGCGATCAACAGGTGATCAAGGCTTTTGCCACAGGTCTGCCGGAAACCCGCACCTTCCCCACCGATGTCTGGGAGCGCCTGCAACGCCAGGTCATGAAGGACTATCGGGGCAACGTCCTGCTGCATGGCGACCCGCAAGGTGCCGAGCCGCTGCGCAAGGCGATCGCCACCTACTTGAACCTCGAACGCGGAGCCAAATGCTCCCCCGACCAGATCCTGGTGTTGAGCAGTACTCGCCAAGCCCTGTTCCTGTGCGCCCAGTTGCTAGTGGACGCCGGCAAACCGATCTTGCTGGAAAACCCGGGCTACTACGGCGCCAAGAAAGCCTTTGAAACGGCGGAGGCCAAGGTCATGCCCATTGACGTCGATGCACTGGGCATACGTACGGACCTGCTGCAGGCAGACCGCAGCGGCGCCAATTGCGTTTATGTCACGCCCTCTCATCAATACCCCACCGGGGCGACCTTAGCGCTGGAACGCCGACTCGAGCTGATCAACTGGGCAACCGAGCACGGCAAGTGGATCATCGAGGACGACTACGACAGCGAGTTCCACTACGACGGGCTGCCGACCGCGTGCGTGCAGGGACTGGACAAATACCAGCGCACGATCTACCTCGGCACCTTCAGCAAGACGCTCTATCCGGGGTTGCGGATGGGCTACATGGTGGTGCCTTTCGAGCTGGTCAAAGCCTTCACCTACGCGCGCAGCATCATGGATGGCCACACACCACAGGTCCTTCAACTGACCCTCGCGCGCTTCA
The DNA here is from genome assembly GCF_059695895.1 of Pseudomonas sp. LBUM1664. Taxonomy (NCBI): domain Bacteria; kingdom Pseudomonadati; phylum Pseudomonadota; class Gammaproteobacteria; order Pseudomonadales; family Pseudomonadaceae; genus Pseudomonas; species Pseudomonas sp. LBUM1664. The sequence continues at coordinate 3,396,493 of NZ_CP166791.1, forward strand.
TGGAAGACGGCCACTACAACTCCCACGTCCGAGCCATGCGCAAACTCTACGCCGGACGCCGTGCAGTCATGCTCGATGCCATCGACAAGCACCTGGACGGCATTGTGACGGCCGCACGCCCCCAAGGCGGACTGCAAATTCCCTGCTTGCTGGCCGATGGTTGGTCGGAGGAAAAGACCCTGCGCCAAGCCGCCGCTGCGGGCGTTCAGCTGCCCGGCCTTAGCCGGCTGTACGCCGGCGATGAGAAGAAACAAGGATGGTTATTGGGCTATTCGTCCCTGACCGCTTATGAAATCGAAACGGCCATGGTACGTCTGGTCAATGCGCTGAAACCCTGATGCAACAGCGTTAAAGCTCAGTGCGTCCCCGCCAACTCCCGGCGCAGTATCCACAGTGTTACAGACTTGGGCAGAATCCTCGAAAGCCGGATCAGCCACCTCCATGTCCAAGGGAACAAATAGTCCCAGCGCTTGCTACGCATGGCATACAACATATGCGCAACGGCCTTCGCTTCGGATATCTCCATCGGGGCCGGCATACCATCGTTTGCGGTATGGGCAGTAGCCACAAAGCCTGGATAAATCGAGAGAAAACGGATGCCTCTGTCACCGAACTCGATGCGGCAGGTGTCTATCAGCAAGCGCAGTGCTCCCTTGGCAGCGCTGTACGGACCTTGGAGAGGAACCCCCAAAAAGCCCGCCAGTGAATTGGTATGAACCACCAATCCGTGACGCTGCAGACTCATCTGCTCAAGGACAGGAAACAGGTAATTGACGGCCACATCGTAGTTTGAGCGCATATACGCGGTGATTTGCGAAGCCTGCATCTGACGCATGTCCAGTGCCGGTGCGCCACCGGCGTTGAGCACCACCACATCGAGGCGGCCATAGCGCGCCACGACCTCGGTGACCAGGCCGGCGGCAGCCTTCTCGTCCAGCGCATCGGCGGCGTGCACCAGGCACTTGCCACCCAGCCCGATGATTTCACGCGAAAGCTCGTCGAGCTGTTCCTGACGTCGGGCGGTCGCGACCACTTGAGCCCCTTCCTTCGCCAAGCGCAGGGCCAGACCACGCCCCATCCCGGAAGAAGCGCCGACGATCAGTACCACCTTCCCTTCAAAACTGACATGCCGGGGAACAGGCCATCGGCGTAGCAAGCCCAATAGAGCAAGAGCCACCAGCGAGAAAATGGTGCTGACAAAGACGACAGGCTGGACATAGTCACCCGCCACCCATTGCGAGGCGACCAATGGCCCAAAGGCGCAACCCAACAGTTGCATACCCGGGACCAGTGCGGCCACCCGTCCTGACGGATCAAGCTGCAGAGCAATGCGTACCTGAAACGGCGTGAGCATCAGGTAAACCAGGCCAAAAAAACCGCAGAGCATCAAAAACACTTTGGTGCTTTGGCCGGCTGGCAGGTCCATGGCCATTGCAATGGCGCCCAACAAAATGGCGGCAACGCCGAGCATTTTATAATCGCAAACCCTGCGCACCAGCAGGATGCCGAGACAACCACCCAGCACCTGCATGAATAACGTGCCCGAGACCAATAACTGAGCACTCTGCGCATCCAGGCCGGCGTACTTGCCCAACGGTTCCAGGTAAGCCCAGAGCGCACCGATAGCTGAAAGCTGCATAAACACAAGGGCCAGCAGCAAGCCGTGCCGCACTTCCCAAGTGAAGCCAGGCGCCTGTTCCATATCAGCCAGGGCAGCCAAACGGGAGGGTTGCCAACGGACCAAAAGCACTGCGGATGCAGACACCAACGCCAGAAAAATGAAGCCCCCGGCAACGCTTTCCCGTGGCAGAACCCAAAAGGCGAGGATCGCAGCGATGGTACCCTGGGCCAGGGTCTGGACGACCATGAATACCCCTGACACACGGTCCGGTGCCGGCCCTCGGACAATCAGACTGACAGCCCCCCACAACAATAACCCCTCGGCCAATCCGGCCAGGGCACGTACCACCATGAGTTCGGTATCTCCCCAGGTGGTTGCCGTCACCCAATCCAGCCCCGCGGCGGACAAGGCGGCAACTATCGTGAGAAACCGCAGGTTGATCACCGATCGCAACAGGTCGCCCAGGATCACCCCGAGCCCCAACGCGACGATCTCTCCCATCGCCACCAGCCCGACCCCTTCCAACGAAAGACGGTTCTCTGCCAGCAATTCACCCAACAACAAAGGTTGCAATCCCACCATCAATACGGCGACTGAACCCAATGTCAGCGCAGCGCCAAGGTGCTTACGAGAAACAGCAGACGTCATGTGCATGAGCTTTATGCCTCTTGGAATTTTTCAGTACCCACGACTTTCCGGCGGCAGTTGCCCGCTGGCAAAGCACTGAGCTGCTCGTTTCTCGTCTTTGATCAAGCGACCATTGGCGATGAAAGCCACCCACCACGGCAACCGGGTGAGCTGCGCACCCGAAGCCTTCGCCAGGGTATAAGCCTTGGCACACTTTTCAAACAGTTCGGCGTTAAGTGCCATCCTGGTGCCGGTGGTGCCCAGGCACACCGGCACGCCGCGTATAAATACCGCATTCGCGCCGCGCTCAAGCGCTTTGGGCAGCTCCTGCTCCTTGCCGGCTGGCGGGCCCATGTGCCCGATGTGCCGTGCCTGCTCATCAAACAGGATCGGCATGACACCGCCGAAATCGGCCAGGCAATTGCCGAACGCACCACCCCCTACAAGAATCGCGCCCACATCGTGACGTGCTTGGTAAATAGTCACATGGGTCTGCCTGTCGTCCTGGGATGCTACGGCCCAGTCGACCCTGAGCGGCTCAGCGCTATCCAGAGTCCCCAGCCACATCCCCGCCTCGCCTGGTAACCGCAAGGACAGGCTGGAATGCAGATTGACCTGGGTGCTCAGCCGTTGCCGCAAGTCCAGCCATTGTTGTCGAAGTACGTCTCGCATCACGCGCTCCTCACACCAGTTGGAAAACGGCGTCGAATCGCTCGAGCGCCTCGTCGATGACCTCGTCGGTATCGGCCAGGCTCGTGTAAATCCGGCTCCCCGCGAGGGTGATCAGGCCATGGGCCGTATAGGCAGCCCCCATTTCCTCCATCATGTGCTTGCGGGTTTTCGCTTCGTTACGGGCCCGTAGCAGCTTCAGCGGATTGCTGGTGTCGAGCAGCAATACACCCGATGTTTGCAAGTGCACGATGGAGCCCATGTTGTAAGCCACATACGGCAAGCCACGGCGGTTTATGATTTCCTCAAGGCCTTTACGGATCCGGTCGCCGGCACGCCCGGCCACTGCTGGTGCGTCCAGACGCCGGGCCTCCAGCAAGGCGTAATAACCTGCCACGCACGACAGCGGGTTGGCCGACAGTGTCCCGCCGACAAAGGCACGCCGCGCGGAGGTGCCGATACCGCCCGCAAGCAATTGCATGACATCCCTGCGCCCGCCAATTGCACCTGCCATCGGATAACCGCCGGTCAGGCACTTACCCAGCACGGTGATATCCGGCATGACGTTGAAGTACGCCTGCGCCCCGCCCAACCCGGCACGGAAACCGGTCACCACTTCATCGAAAATCAACAGCGCGCCGAACTCGTCACACAGTTTGCGTAACTGTCGATTGAAGTCTGGATGGACTGGACGGGTTCCACTTTCAGGCCCGAAGGGTTCGACCATCACGGCAGCGGTGCCACCGCGCAGTCGGTTGATCTGCAACCTGCGACGCAACGCGTCCAGATTATTGGGCGGGCTCTCCTGGGTATGCGCCGTGACGCCACGCGGAATGCCCACCGCCTCCATCCGGCCGGTGCCGGGCAAGCGCATCCCGTAGACAAGCTGGTCACTCCAGCCGTGGTACGCACCACCGATCTTGATCACCCATTTCTTGCGGGTATACGCGCGAGCCAGGCGAACAGCGGCCATCACCGCCTCGGTACCGGAGCCCAGTAAACGCACCATGTCCACCCCAGGCATGAGTTCGCAGACCAGCTCGGCCAACTTGACCTCATATTCATGCAGCAAACCGGTGACTGGCCCGCATTCATCGAGAATCCGGTTGACCTGTTCGCGGATGGCCGGGTGATTGGAGCCCAACAGGGTCGGCCCACCGGCCTGCAGAAAGTCGATATAACGGTTGCCATCGACATCCGTCAGGTAAGCGCCTTTGGCCTGGGAGATCGCGAGTGGGAACGGATGATTGAACGCCAGGTTGTGCTGCACACCACCCGGTATGACTTTTTTCGCCGCCTCCGAGAGACGCTTGGAGCCTTGGCAGCGCTCATCGAAATAGCCCATGACCTTGCTTAACGCCTCCCGTTTCAACGGGCGGATGGGTTGTTTGACCAGCTCATCGAAACGCCGATACAAGGTGTCGACATCGGGCCACTCTGAAACGGCTGGCGAATTCATCTGGGACAGGGTCGAAGAATGAAGAGGTTCGTTCATGATTGAGTCTCTGAAAGATTCTGTGGGCTGCTGACAGCGTGAGATGAGGCCACGGCCAAAGCGTCGATCAAACGCGCCACAGCCCTTTGCGATTCAGGTCGGTCTCGTGCATGCGCATTGATCTGGTCCACCAGATGATTGCGGCAAAGCGTCTCGAGGTCTTCCAGGCGACCTAACGTCGTATCGATGTCCGGACCACAACAAAGCACACCGTGGTTGCGCATCAGGTAGGCGTTGTATTCGCGGCGTATGGCCCGCTCCAGCTTGCTCGCCAACCAACGGGTCCCTGAAGGGGCATAGCCCACCAGTGGGATACGCTGGCCCAGTGATTTCCATAGCTGCGGGTAACCGACTTCCAACGGTTTACCCAGCAGCGTGCAGGCACTGGCCAGCGGTTGATGGGTATGGATGCTGCAATTCACATCCGGGCGATTGCGCAAAATCTTGGCATGCAGGCCGCTTTCGACAGAGGGCGCACGCTCACCCGATATTTGTACCAGGTCCTTGAGCCGCAGCACGCAGACGTCTTCAGGGCGCATGCTGAAATAATCGGTGGCCGACGGCGTGACGGCGATATGCAGCGCGTCAATGCGCAATGCCAGATTTCCACCGGTGGCGGCGAAAAAACCGCGCCGTGACAGATGACGCGATAAGTCGACAATTCTCTGTTGAACATTGCTCATGAGGCAGTCTCCTGCGATGGGTTCAAGCGGCGATAAAGCGGAGCAAGCCGCTTGCGCACTTCCTTGAACGTGGCGAAACGATCGTCATAAAGTGCTCGCGTGTTGCGCGAGGGCTCGTACAGCCGATGGGACCGTTGCAAGGTGGGCAGGTCTTGGAACTGCAACTTCCCAAGGGCGACCGCGGCGATGAACGCAGCACCACGGGCGTTGGTCTGGATGGGGTTGTCGGGTTGCTGGATCACATGGCCGGTGACATCGGCCATGATCTGGCACCACACATCCGATTGGGCGCCACCGCCCGTGGCCACGATGACCTCGTTCGATCGGCCGAGGAAACGCGAGAAAGGCTCCAGCATCCATCGAGTGTTGAGGGCGACGCCTTCCATGAATGCACGAATGATGTCTTCTCGTGAATGCTCGAGTTTCAGATTGAACAAACCTGCACGCAGGCTCGGGTCACCGACCGGGGACCGTTCGCCACACAGCCAGGGCGTGTAAATCAGCCCTCGCGCGCCTGGCGGTACCCTTGCCGCAATACGGTCCAGCAAGGCATACACATCCGGTTGTTGCTCGTCGCTGAGCAACTCGTCCGGGTGATACAACACCTTGTCTCGTAGAAACGAAAGGTTTGCCCCGGCGGCCGACTGCATGGCCAAGGCCAGGTACCGGCCGTTGACGGCGCTCGGCACGGCCGCAATGTGGTGGCGGACACTGGACTTCTTGAACGGCACATGAGCGCCCACCCAGGAGGATGTTCCCAAATACAGGTGCGAGGCGTAATCACTCACCGCGGCCCCTACTGCCACGGCAGAAGTGTCTACCGCACCAGCCACCACTTGGGTCTCTCGAGAAAGCCCCAGCGCATCGGCCAGTTCGGGAAGCAGATGACCGATGACTTCGGTCGAGCTCACCAGCTCCGGCAGTTTGCCTGCGTCAACACCGAGGGCCCGTACCAGGCTGTCGTCATAACGAATGCGATGAGGGTCGCGGTTATCCGTGATCCAGGACGTCAGTATCGAATCACCCGTGGCGCAAAACCGACCGGACAACCGCAAGTTCATGTAGTCGAGCACATTCAGGAACTTGTGGGTTTGTTCATATCGCAGCGGCTCATGGTCAAGGACATACGCCATGTGTCCGGCCGAATCCATGCCGGACAATGACGCGACCCCGCCGGTCAAGCGCAATGAACGCCAGAGCTTGAGAGGGTCATAACCGGACAGACTGAACCGCCCCCCACCCATACGACGCTTGACTGCCGCAGCCCCGCGCTTGTCCAGCCACAGCATCGCTCGACCAATGGCCACCCCATCCCGATCAACGCAGACCGTCCCCTCGCTTTGGGTCGAGCAGCACACGGCAATCACCTGTCGGCGCCTGACCCTATCGCTGCCGAGCAATTCAGTGGCGCCGCGCATGAAAGCATTCCACCAATCCTGCGGCTCCTGCTCGGCACTCAAGCCACTGACATGCAAGGGCACACTGTGGAAGGCCCATGCACGTATTTCTCCGTCAAGAGAAACCAGCGCGCACTTGCAGCCAGACGTCCCGAGATCGACCGCAAGGACGAGTTGCTCCAGCCCAGTCGCCGTTTCAGGCTCCTGAGAAAAGAATAGCGAGGTCATAAAGAGATACTCAGAATAGACGGGAAACCGAAAAGACCCAACTGTCGTCGTCCGTCGCCCGCGTGTGTCCATCATCGTCGGCCAGGTACAACTCGCGAGCCCGGGTCTTGGCGGTCACCCAATCAACCCCCCAGTCAAAGCCCAACCAGCGATGCACCAGGCCCACGCTGTAATCGGCAAAGTTCGCTTCGGAGAAGTTCTCGATCTGTTGGTAACCGGCGTGCAGTTTCAACGTGGTGTTAATACCCAGCTCGTATTTGTAGTCCAGGTCATAGAGCATGCTGCCGCGGGAGTTGCGATCGCCCTTGGCATAACACTCCAGCCCTTTTGTCGGGTCTTCGCGGTACTGCAACAGCGTCCCGCAGACGCCTCCGGTATTGGCGCCGCGATAGGTTTTTGAAAGCACCCGGGCGACCCGCCCTTCCAGTGCGCCGTAGCCCATTTCCAACACCGCGAACTGGCTGTTGTAGTTTGTGGTGCGCTCGTCTGTCAGCGTGGAGGTGTCAGAGTCGAATTTATTTGGGGCCCTGAACTGGGCGCCGGGAAACATTTCGCTCGCCAGCCCCAGGCCGAAGTGCCAGGCATCTGGGTCGCCGAAGCGATAGCCGCCCGCGAGCAGTACCCCGGCGCCGTCGCCCTCCAGGAACTGCTTTTTGCTCACTGTTGTGAATTCTGCGAGCGCCACCAAGCCGCTTTCATGAGCGATCTGAACGGTGACTTTGGCGCCCGGTCGATTCAACGAGTCGGATACGCCGCGAGTCCGAATGTCGGAACTGATCTTTGCCGTGACATCCACTGCATAGCTGGCAAATTCGTCCGCCAGAACCAGCGAGGGGGTTACGATGGACAGCAGCAAGGCCGCCATCGAGTGATGGATAATCGTTGCACGCATGATGTTCTCCCACCAAGAAGGTCAGGTTTACAATTTGCAAACCGGTGTAGGAGGCAGTGTGTCGATATGTTCGAATTGCTCTGTCCTGCCCAGAATCTCGGCACCGACGAAAGCCCTTACGTTGAGATAACCTTCCTTGACTCGAACGATGCCTTTATATTTTTTATGATCGCGAGGGTCGTAGACCCACCCATCGCGCCAGGCGTCCTGTTCATAACGATTCAATTGCATGATCTGGACACCGCAATCACTCGTGACTGATGCGGCGTCCTTTACCCAAACGATCTGTCCACAGATTGCGCCAACCTTCGTCGCACAATCGTCGAGCTTGATGACCGCATCCTTTTCTGCGGTGAGCCATAGTCCTTTGGCGTCCAGCGGGCCAGTCCCTGCAAAGCTTCTGGTGGAGCACATCAAAACCAGAGAGAGGAAGAGCAATTGCCGTGCGTTCATAGCCGTACCCCTATTTTTTGTTTTAGAAAGTTAGAAAGACCGTCACACAAACGACCTATCGGATATGATAGTCATCGCTACACGATAGTTATAACTATCATTATGGGGCGAATCAACTATTTTTTTACCCTGCTATCCTTGCTTTCATTTTTTTTCGTAAAGGGCACCCATGGCTAAGCTAAAAACCCTGCCGTCTCCTGCCGCTGCCAGCGCAGAGGCACCGGAACGCAAAAAACTCCCCGCGCAGCAGCGGGCCACCGAAACCTATGAGCGAATTCTCGCGGCGACGGCTGAAACCCTCTGTGACGTAGGAATAGAGCGCCTGTCGACGAACCTGGTGTGTGAGCGCGCAGGCCTCACCCCGCCGGCGCTGTATCGCTACTTCCCCAACAAGTACGCCTTGCTGAGCGTGCTGGGCGAGCGTTTGCTAGAAAAGCAGAACGAAAGAATCGGTCACTGGATCACGCAAGACCTGTTGACCGGCACCCCAGATCAGTTGGAGCAGGCACTCGCCGACCTGATTCTGGATACCTATCGGGTGACACAGGCGACCTTGGGGGGGATGTGGATTCTCAAGGCGCTACGGGCGGTCCCAGCCTTGGAACACGTCAGGCTCGACTCCCACCGTCGAGTTGCCAGCGCCCAAGCACAAATCATGACGGCGTCCTTTCCGTTGGCTGATCCGCACACCCTTTCAACCGTCGCCAGAGTTGCCGTAGAGATGATCCACGCGACAGTTGAGCTGTTATTTGACGAGACCTTGGACCCCAAGGAAGTCTGCGCCATGGTGGCGGCGATGATAGTCAGTCATCTGGACCGGATCGGCCCCGTCGATGCGGCCGGATGACCGGCAGTTCTCACCTGCCCCCCTCACCTTCAATTCGTCCCACTCCCCACCTGCAGACGCCGTCAAACTGCTGGTGCGGGAGGACGGGTTATTCGGCAGCAAATGTCTGATGCTGTCCTCTTAAGACCCCCTGATGGTTCCTGCCTGCCCTTTTTGAGCCCGTTGGCGTCCTTTACGCTTGATCGTACGAGACAAGTTGCGCCAATCCTTCACCCGTTGATCCCATCGGAAAGCTCATGAGCTCAGACGCAAAACCCGCCCTGAAAGACTCCGTCCGCGATTACAACTATTACTGTGGAGTCTTGGCCGCCCAACATTTGCCTGCCGCCTTCATTGATCTGGACCATTTATTGATGAACCTGCACCGAATGGGATTGCGTGCGGGTCAACTGCCTGTGCGGCTGGTCACCAAGTCGGTGCGCTGCGTGGAGATGATTCGCACGATTATGGCTGCCGGGCCATTTATGAAGGGCTTGCTGTGTTACTCCGCAGCAGAAGCCGCCTGGCTGGCTGGCCAGGGATTTGACGACATTGTCGTGGCTTACCCCACGGTCGATGGGAGGGACATTCGAAACGTCGCCCATCAACTTCGCCAGGGCCGATCAATCACCTTGATGGTCGATCATCTGTCGCAAGTCATGGCGATTAATGAAATAGGTATGGCAGAAGGCGTCGTCATCCCGCTGTCCATCGATCTGGACATGTCGTCGGATTTTCCCGGTCTTTATTTTGGCGTACACCGCTCCCCCATCAAGGATGTCGCCAGTGCGCTGAAGTTGGCTGATCACATTGCCGCACGCCAGGGCGTCGTGCTTGAAGGGCTCATGGGATACGAAGGGCAGATCGCCGGCCTGATGGACAATGTGCCGGGGCAAGCCTTGAAGAATGCCGTCATCCGTTGCCTCAAGCGAAGATCCATTCGAGAGGTTAACAGGCGACGCCAGCAGGTCGTGAAAGCGTTGCTGGGCGCGGGGCATACGCTGCGATTTGTGAATGGCGGTGGAACGGGTAGTTTCGAGAGCACCCGTGACGACGCCTCGGTCACCGAGTTGGCCGCAGGTTCCGGGCTTTATGCACCCATGCTATTCGACCACTACCGCGATTTTGAACTGCTGCCTGCCGCCGGGTTTGCCCTGACCGTCACGCGCATCCAGGATCCGGGCGTGATGGTTTGTTCCGGCGGCGGCTACATCGCTTCCGGGCCAGCCGGCAAAGACCGTTTGCCCCAACCCTGGTTGCCCACCGGTTGCAGGCTGATCGACAACGAGGCTGCCGGCGAGGTGCAAACCCCATTGCGCCACACCCTGACACGTCCGTTGAACATCGGTGACCCCGTCCTGTTCCGTCATGCCAAGGCCGGCGAACTCTGCGAGCGATTCAATGAACTTCTGCTTATCCGCAACGGGCAAGTGATGAATCGTGTTCCCACTTATCGTGGCGAAGGTAAACATTTTTTCTGACGGTATCGATTCTCACATCTGCCAAGTCATCTCCTCAGGGCACAGCGCCAAAGGGACAACAACCCATGAATCATCCAGCACGCATAACGCCTCCTTCGCTCATTCACACCGACGAACTCACGCCACTATTTAAAGCGCAGCAGCAAGCCGTTCGCACGAACGGCGCACCCACCTATAAACAACGCATCGCAGACTTGAATGCCGTATTGCACCTGGTCAAAGCCAATCAGGACCTGCTCCTGGAAGCGGTCTGTGCAGACTTCGGCAATCGTTCATTTTCCGAAACCAAACTCAGCGAGCTGATGCCCATCGTCAACGGCATCAAGCATATTCGCTCTCACCTCAAAGCCTGGATGCGCCCCAGCACACGCAAGGTCGGCGTGGCATTCAAGCCGGCAAGTGCCAAAGTCATGTATCAACCGCTTGGCGTCGTGGGCATTCTGGCACCGTGGAATTACCCGCTGACGCTGACATTGGCACCGCTTGTAGAAGCCCTGGCGGCTGGCAACAGAGTCATGATCAAACCGTCGGAACTGACGCCGCGCACTGCGCAACTGCTCAAGCGACTGATCGGAGAGACCTTCCCTGCCGAGCAAGTCACGGTAGTGACGGGCGATGCGGCCCTGGCCGGTCGCTTCAGTGAACTGCCCTTCGATCACCTCCTGTTCACCGGCTCGACGAATATCGGGCGTCAGGTCATGGCTGCCGCTGCGCGCAACCTGACCCCGGTGACACTTGAACTGGGGGGTAAATCGCCGGTGGTGATTGGTGCTGATTTCCCTTTGAAGAAAGTTGCACGTCTGGTGGCCATCGGCAAACTCTTCAACGCGGGTCAAACCTGTGTAGCACCTGACTATGTGATGATCCCGCGTCACCTCGTCGACACGTTCGCGGCTGAGTGGGTGGACGCTGCGAAAACGCTGTACCCGACGATTGAAGGGAACCCGGACTACACCACCATCATCTCTTCGCGTCACTACGAACGCCTGTTGAAAATGATCGACCAGGCCCGTGCGTCTGGCGCCAGGATCTGGCAGCACGGCTCGCTCAGCAAGACCGATGAACGCAAGATTCCGCCCACCCTCCTCACTGATGTACCGCTCGACGCAGACGTGATGCGCGAAGAAATTTTCGGGCCGTTACTGCCAATCATTGCCTACGACAACCTCGACCAGGCCATCGATTTTATCAACGCTCGCCCTAAACCGCTGGCCCTGTATTGCTTTTCGCACAACGCCGCGTTCGTTGATCGGGTGCTGGAGCAGACGCGTTCCGGCGGCGTAACGATCAACGGCACGATGTTGCACGCCACCCAGGATGATCTGCCCTTTGGTGGTGTAGGCGACAGCGGGACCGGTGCCTATCACGGGTATGAAGGGTTTGTTCGCCTGTCCCACGCCCGAGGCGTGTTCAAGGTGAGCCGCTTGAACATCGTCGACAAAGTCTCGGCCCCCTACGGGCAGCTAGCGCGCCTGGTGACCCGACTGATGCTTGGCAAATAACCTACCGCATCGTCTCGCTACGCCAAAGCCGACTTGCCGGCGAGTTTGCTGCGCAGCCTGGCAGACATGAACGCCGATGAAACCATCGTTTCAATGGGCCTGGTTGGCGATGCCATGTTGAGCGCCACCTTGGGCAATGCCATCGCCAAACATGATTCGCTGAGCAATAGGCAAGTACTGGAGTTGCTTGAAATGAGTACACAACGCCAATCCAGCGAGAATGAGCTCATCGAGTCCATTGAACGAATCCTGCGCCGTGACCTAAGCACGACCATAAGCCTGTCATCCGTCGCCTCGCAACTGTGCATGAGCGATCGGACCTTGCGTCGTCGGCTGGCGGAATACGGCGTGTCCTACCAGGCCATACTGGACGATCTGCGCAAGCACCGCGCGCTGTCCTTATTGAACAACTCACGCCTGACACTCGATGAAGTGGCCTACGAGGTCGGGTTCAGCGACGCTCACAATTTTCGCCGAGCGTTCAAACGCTGGACGGGGCATGGGCCCCTACGAACAATGTCCTGAGATGCACTGCCATGCAAACCTCGCCACAAGCGCATCTTCATGTGCGCCGAAGGGCGTCCCGGGTTGTCGTTCATGAGAACGCAGACAGGGATGAGACGGACTATCGGGGGTTATAAAAGGACTTTTCATCAAGGCAAAGCTCAGGCGGGTGCCTAAGTAGCTTGCAACGCCAGAAAGTCCCCGACCAACATATAGGCCAGGTAGACCATTAACAGTGCGACCCCGGCATCCAGCAGCCGCCAGACCTGGTTGGAGCGGAACAACACCGTCAACCGCTGGCTACCTAGGGCCAGAACGACAAACCAGAGCAAAGACGCCGTCATCGCCTCCGAGGCAAAAAAAGTTTGCTGGTCCAGAGGTTTGGCGGCACCGATGGAGCCAATCAACACCACGGTATCCAGCCAGGCATATGGATTGGCAAAACCGAGCATGAGCGCGTTCAGCAACAGCCCCCGCGTGCGACCACCGGCATTCAAGACCTCAGGCATGGATTGATCGCGAATACAGGCTAGCAATCGTTGCCCGCCGAACCACAGCAGATACAGCGCCCCGCCCAGCAACATCAACGGCACCAGACCGGGGCGACTGCTCAACAGGGATCCCAAACCGCTGACACCGAGGGCGATTAATACGATATCGGCCAATACACAGATGGCCACTACCCCCCAGACAGGACCGCGACTGACACCCTGGCGAATCACCAGGGTGTCTTTGGGGCCGGGTGCGGCGAACAAACCAATACCCAATAACAGGCCTTCAAGGTACAGCGTGTTGAAGTAAAGGGTCATGGCGTGTTTGGGCACTTATTATTCAAGCAAGTTGAAGGGGGTGATTGCCGAAGCTGGTAGGCCGGGCATTGGCGACCCCGTTCAGGTTGATCGGCTGCCGGCGATAGAAACCCATCAGCCTCTGCTCGGTACTCGGGTTGACGAAGTAGATCAACGAGCTACGGGGTGTTGGGGAGTAAGGACGGCATGGTAGGCCGCCGGGATGGAGCAGTCCGACAGCTCAGTCAGTAACGAACCGGCTAGTACAGCCATTTCGTTATCCAGTAAGCGCACTGGCTCTAGAGACCGCCCCCGGACAAGCACCAACCCATCGCGGTTCGGCTTGATGAACGACAGCATATGCCCGTCCTCATGGGGGTCCTGGGCAAACTGGCGTTGAACCTGGGGAGCCTGCGTGCCGTATACACAACGTTGCAAATATGACGCAGCACGCAATGGCGCAAGGGGCGGCACCCCAAACTCATCGCAGATGCCATCCATCAATTGCTGGGCCAATTCATTAATCTGTGTTTCATAGTCATTTATCGCCGCGAAAAACTCACTGCGCAGAAACTCGTGTCCATGGTGCTTGGCCTGGTGTGCCGACCAATAACAGAAGCGCTCGCACATATCCGGTTGGTCTTCGACCTGTGAGTACTCTGCACCAAATGGGAAAAACCCATCCGTGTCCGAGGCAAAACTGAACGAAGCTTTGGTTGCGGCAGGAACGGATGAATACCCATCGAGAATTTTTCTGTAACTTCGCAGCAAGGCATCCGGGATTTGCAAGGTGCCAAACCCCGAGCGAGCAATGGATTCACAGCAGCTTTTAATCTGATTCATGGGGGATCTCCGTAGGTAGGTGGAAGCAACGCAACAACCGCTTCATGCGCAGGCATGCAAACAACTACGACGTTGGATGCGTTTTCTCCGCCGTCCCTGATAACTTCGCCGGCAGGCATTAAGTCTTAATGGCAACAGGCTCGTTGTGACGGGCAATTTGTCTTTTTTAGCGCACACGTTGAAGATGGCTATCTTAAAATGGATACCAACCTCCACTATGAGCATAAGAACGCGGGACACCCTCAAATCACTGGTTGTGCGACGCAGCCGAGAACTGGGCAAGACCATGACAACCCTGGCCAAGGAAGCGGGTATCTCCAGGACCTACCTGTATGGCCTGGCCGACGGCAACTCCAAGGATCCTTCGGTGCGCATCCTGGTCAAACTGGCCAAGGTGCTTCAAGTATCACCCTTGCTGCTGTTTCGCTATTTCGCTGACCTGGCTGGAGCGCCACCCACCGCTTCGTCACTGACCAGTACCAATCGGTCAACGGGCTTCAATGACCCAAGTGATGTAGCGGTGTTCAACGCCGATGTCACAACCCCCGACCACACCGTGGTGCTGCCAGGAGAGGTCTTTGAAAAAACCTGGGAGATCCAAAACCTGGGATCGCGCCCCTGGCGTGGCCGCAAACTGGTACGCGTCGACGGCGAATACGTGATCGCCCGCCGCCCTCCTGGCGGATCATCCCTGGAGGTGATCATGGACGCGCACCTCAACAGCCTGCATCGGGAAATCCCCATCGCCGAGACCCTGCCCGGGCAACCGGTGCGCATCAGCGTATCGTTTGCCGCACCTCACGAGACTTGTACGGTGGCGTCTATCTGGCGGATTGAGGATTCAGAAGGACGACCGTGTTATGGACCGGGGTTTGTTTTACACGTGGTGGTGACGGTGATGGCGCGGTGAGATCTGCGGCCCTGCTCGCTGGCCCGGGCGACTCGATGCTCCATGTAGCGAGGATGTTAAGCGCCCCGACGATATTCACTGGGCGTCTGGTTCATCTCGATGCGGAAATGCCGGTTGAAGTTGGACAGGTTGTTGTAACCCACTTCAAAACAGATATCGGTCACCGGCATTTCACTGTGCAACAGCAACCGGCACGCTCGTTGAACCCGCAGTTTGCGCATCAGGTCGATAAACCCATGCCCGGTGATGCGTTTGAAGAAACGTGAGAAGCCGGGCTCGCTCATCTCCAATTGCCGAGCGATCACTGACAGGCGCAGATCGCCGGTGAGTTCAGCCTGCAGATACTCGAACGCTTTGTGAATACGCTCGCAGCTGCGGGCATCCAGGGTTGGCGCGTAGCAAGGGCTCGCCAGGCACAACGCCTCATTTTCAGGGGCTCGGCTGAGGGTGTCGAGCAATTGCAGAAACAGCGCCAGCCGGCCCAGCCCTTGGGCCGCCCCGATGGCCTCCAGCAGGTTCGCAGCTTTTGCGGCGGTGCCGCCGCTGAAAGCCAAACCACGCCGAGCCCGTTCGAACAGCGTGTGTAAATCCCCCAGTTCGGGCAGAGTCTGGCGCAGGGTCAGCAAGGTTGCACCGTCGAACTGCAGCACCACGTCTCGCCCGGTCAAATGCTCCTCCGGCTCCAGGTCGCCCATCCAGTCGTGGGGCAAGTGCGGACCGATCATCGCCACATGGCCGGGGCCGAACGGGCCGATGTAGTCGCCCACCAGCAATTTGCCGCTGCCCTGGCGAATGAGGTGGATTTCAAATTCGGGGTGGTGGTTCCAACGCGCCATCGGGTACGGATAATCGTGCTCGTACCAGCGAAAACTGTGCTCGGGCTCAGGTAGGATGATTTCCAGTTCAGCCGGTCGCTGCTCGAACAAAGGCGTTCGGTGATCAGGCATGGCGCGCCTCTTTATCGTTATAGGCGAGCACCTTACGCTGGGTGTACCCCGGTTCGCCAGCCTTGGCCTGCCCACCCACTGATACTTTTTTAACCCGCTATAGCGGCGCTTGCGAGTGTTAAAAAAGTATCACCGTACAATCCGCCCAGCGTTTGTCCAGCTTCCTGGGCGCTGCTGTAATCGGTTTGTCATCAGTCACTGGGTCGGCTCGACGTTTACCACCGCCCTCACCGATGTCCCAAGAAGTCACCGTTGGCAGCGTTTTTTTGTGGCCAGAGGATGTGTGCACTCCTCTGCTGATTTTTTATTATTTAAGGCAGGACACCCCATGAAACGACTGGAAGGAAAAAGTGCGCTGGTGACCGGGGCCGCCCGCGGTATCGGCAGGACGTTTGCCCAGGCCTACATCAACGAAGGGGCGACGGTGGCGATTGCCGATATCGACCTTGAGCGGGCCCAAGCAACCGCCACCGAACTGGGTGAAGGCGCCTACGCGGTAGAAATGGACGTGACCGACCAGACTTCAATCGACCAGGCCATCGATGCGGTTGTGGCCCGGGCGGGTAAGCTGGATATCCTGATCAATAACGCGGCGCTGTTCGATCTGGCGCCCATCGTGCAAATCACGCGTCAGAGCTACGAGCGCCTGTTTTCCATCAACGTCGCCGGCACCCTGTTTACGCTACAGGCTGCGGCCCGGCAGATGATTGGCCAGGGTCATGGCGGCAAAATCATCAACATGGCGAGCCAGGCCGGCCGGCGGGGCGAGGCGTTGGTGGCGGTTTATTGCGCCACCAAGGCGGCGGTGATCAGCCTGACTCAGTCTGCCGGGCTGGATTTGATCAAGCATCGCATCAACGTCAACGCCATCGCTCCCGGCGTGGTGGATGGCGAACACTGGGACGGGGTGGATGCGCTGTTCGCCCGCCATGAAAACCTGCCGCTGGGGGAAAAGAAGCGCCAGGTCGGCCAACAGGTACCTTATGGCCGGATGGGCACCGCAGACGACCTCACAGGCATGGCGATTTTCCTGGCCTCGGCCGAGAGTGAGTATGTGGTGGCGCAGACTTATAACGTCGATGGAGGGAACTGGATGAGCTGATGGGCTCCTAAAAAGCGTTCCTGTTGCAGTTTTATTGCCTTGAAACGACGGAAATGGACTTATTCGCCTGAAAATTGATCCCACTACTTGAGGATTATCCGAACGGTACCAAACGGCACCGCTCAAAGGGATTCAAAAGAGCGTGAATACCGTTGCCCCAGCGGGGCAAAAATTGCGCATCATAGGCGCCGTCCGCTCAAGGGAGATTTACATGCGTGCCATTTTATCCGTCATGCGTCTTGCTGTGCTGTCGCTGGGGCTGGCGTTCGCCGCCGGTGCCCTGGCCACCGAAGAGACGCAACTGGTCGAGACCATCAACCTTTACCGCAGCCAGTCCCAAAGCTGCGCGGGCCAGGCCTCGCTGGAGTTGCCGCCGCTGGCAATGGACACACGGCTGATCCTGTCGACCAATGGCATCGGTGACCTGCAGCAGGCGCTGGCGCGGGCGGCCTATCCAATGGTCAATGTGCAGGCCATCAGTTTGTCCGGGCCACGGGACGCACAAGCGGCGATGAAGGCGATACAGGAAAGCTTTTGCCAAGTGGTGCTGGACCCGCAGTTCGTTGACATCGGCGTCAGCCGCCTGGATCGCGAATGGCGCATCGTGCTGGCGCGCCCTCTGCTGTCGGCGCGCCTGGGGGACTGGCAAGCCGAAGGCCAGAAACTGCTCAAGCTGATCAACAGCGCCCGTGCCCAGCCACGCCGCTGCGGCACCGAAGCCTTCGCCGCCACCACGCCACTGGCCTGGAACGCCACCCTGGCCCTGGCTGCTGTCACCCACACCCGGGCCATGGCCAACAACAATTTCTTCGACCACAAGGACCGCGATGGCCGCATGCCGGGCGACCGAGCGGAACTGGCCGGCTACCTCGGCCAGTTGATCGGCGAAAACATCGCCGCCGGGCAGGACACGGCCCTAAAAGTGGTGGACGGCTGGCTGGCAAGCCCGGGGCACTGCGCCAACCTGATGAACCCGCAGTTCCGTGAGCTGGGCGCCGGGTATGCGGTAGACCCGAAAAGCGATGCGGGGATCTATTGGACGGCAATGTTCGGTACCCAATAACCACCGGCCTGTGGCGAGGGGATTTATCCCCGCTGGGTCGCGAAGCGGCCCCAAATTATCCAACCTCAGCGCAAATGTTGGATGTGCCATCGTTATCAGTTGCTCAGGGGCAACGAACGGATCCACGAATATTGAAAAGTCTTTGGTTCTGACTGGTGCTGGCGCCGTCTATAACTTCCAAACCCGAGATTTGAACAGTAAGTGCACATCGCGCAGTCTTCTATCTGCCGAGGGTGTAGCCCTTCAGCGATCAAGAGATAAGTACAATACCTAGAAAGACTGAGCCAGGCTTCTCCATGAGTCGCCACGGCAGAACTCACATGATGAGCGGGCCGACGAAAAGACCATGGAGGTTGATCCACAGGCCACATCTTGCCGTGGATATTTTCCAGGTCACCCGTCATCTGAAAAGGTACCTCATAGCAGCAGTCCATGATGCAAGGACCCAGGGCCACTCTCAGGCTACCTTTGTCGATGCCGGCAAGGGAAAAGGCATCGAAGGCATTTTTTATAATACCCTCCGACAAACCTCTCCAACCTCCATGGATCGCAGCAACGAAGGGTTCAGAGACAGAACTCACCAGAACAGGCAGGCAGTCTGCGGTGATGATAGAAACAGGTCGGGAAGACTTGGTAAAAACGGCATCACCGGTGATCGACCCCGTGACGTCGTCGACACACACCTCAACCACCTTATTAGAATGTTTTTGTTGCAGCCGTAATGTATCAGCAGGCATCCCACCTGCCACAGTCGAGCCAAAGCAATGCTCAATGTTATCAATCGCTGATAACGTCTCGGAAAAATGCATAACAGCTCACCTGATCCCAAAAACTGTTCTTACCCTCAATAGTGCGGGAAAAAGGCACGAAAAAAAACGCCGCTCAATGAGCGGCGTTTTTTTGTACATCACCAGACAGTGTCCGGTTTACAGCGCCATATCAGCCGCTGGGTTGCCTTCGTGCGCATCGGCCGGTTTGGCCGGTGCCGCGGTGGCGCCTGGCTTGCCGATCACCGGCGGCGGGTCCAGTTGCAGGACGTCGCTGGTGTAAGCCCACTCCTGAGCCACACGCTCAGGGCTACCGTTGAGCTTGGTACCGTAGCTTGGCACGATCTGGTGCAGTTTTTCCTGCCAGGCCGGGCTGGCGACCTTGTCCTTGAAGACCTTCTCAAGCACGGTCAGCATGATGGGCGCGGCGGTCGAGGCGCCTGGCGAGGCACCCAGCAGGCCGGCGATGCTGCCGTCCTGGGAAGCGACCACTTCGGTGCCGAGTTTCAGCACGCCGCCCTTCTCTTCGTCACGCTTGATGATCTGCACGCGCTGACCGGCCTGCCACAGGCGCCAGTCTTCCTGCTTAGCCTCAGGGAAGTATTCCTTGAGGGCGTTGAAGCGATCTTCGTCCGACAGCATCAGCTGGCCGGCCAGGTACTCGACCAGTGGGTACTGTTCGATCCCGACCTTGGTCATTGGCCACACGTTGTGGGTCGTGGTGCTGGTCAGCAGGTCAAAGTACGAACCGTTCTTCAGGAACTTGGTGGAGAAGGTTGCGAACGGGCCAAACAGGATGACACGCTTGCCATCGAGCACGCGGGTGTCCAGGTGCGGAACCGACATTGGCGGTGCGCCAACCGAAGCCTTGCCGTATGCCTTCGCCAGGTGCAACTGGGCGACGGTCGGGTTTTCGGTGACCAGGAACGAGCCACCCACCGGGAAACCTGCGTATTCGCGGGCTTCCGGGATATCGGACTTCTGCAGCAGGTGCAAGGCACCGCCGCCAGCGCCGATGAACACGAACTTGGCATCGGTCTCGGTTTCGGTACCGTCCTTCAGGTTCTTGTACGACACACGCCAGGTGCCGTCTTCGTTGCGGGTGATCTCTTCCACTTCGCTGGACAGCTTGAGGGAGAAGTTCGGCTTGGTTTGCAGGTAAGCGGCGAACTGACGAGTGATTTCGCCGAAGTTCACGTCGGTGCCCAGAGGACTCCAGGTGGCCGCGACTTTCTGGCTCGGATCACGCCCTTGCATCATCAGCGGAACCCACTTGCTGATCTGCTCGCGGTCTTCGGAATACTGCATGCCGGCGAACAACGGGCTGGCCTGAAGGGCTTCGTAGCGCTTCTTCAGGAACGCGATGTTCTCGTCGCCCCACAGGAAGCTCATGTGCGGCGTGGAGTTGATGAACGAACGTGGGTTCTTCAGCACACCGTTCTTGACCTGCCAGGACCAGAACTGACGGGAGATCTGGAACGCTTCGTTGATCTCGATGGCCTTGGAGATGTCGACCTTGCCGTTCTTGTCTTCCGGCGTGTAGTTCAGCTCGGCCAGCGCGGAGTGGCCGGTACCGGCGTTGTTCCAGCCGTTGGAGCTCTCTTCGGCAACACCGTCCAGGCGCTCGACCATTTCCATGGTCCAACCCGGCTCCAGCTCATTGAGCCAAACGCCGAGTGTCGAGCTCATAATGCCCCCACCAATGAGCAAGACATCCACTTTTTTTGCCTCGGCGGCGTGCGTGGTCGCAAGACCCATCGCCATCGCCAGGCCCAGCAGCGCCGTGTGTGTTTTCTTCAACATGTGTGTATCCCTAGGATAGAACGCCATTCCGTCCACCAGTCCTGATTAATCATAGATCACCCCCATGGCCGGTAATGCCAGCGTGGCGAGTGTCGAGATGAACTGGAGGATGGGCCTACAGGGGCCGAGCAATACATCGGCCTCACTTTTTATGTCTCTCCGGCGCTGACTTCTTGTAGGTCTTGGCTTCAGCTGGGTGAGGGACACTGCAAAACGGTCGTAATCGAGCCTGACGTGGCCGTGCCCGATTGTCGCAGCGGGAGGAGTTTACAGAAGGAAATAAACAGACCGAAGCCTCTTTTTTAATTCCAGGCAAAAACGTCGGTCAAATGACGGCGTTTTGATGGCGCCCAGGTGCACAATCACCCAACAGCCGGGGAAAATGCCCCTGTGGCGGGGAGCTTATTCGCTCACTACAGCAAGCCCACTCGCCACTATTGCGCATCACGCTAGAATGGCCTTTTCTCCCGGGGCGACCCAATGGATCTCAAGCAACTCGAATGTTTCGTGCGTGTCGCCGAGTTCGGCAGTTTCACCAAGGCTGCGGCAGTGCTGAACATTTCCCAGTCTGTGGTCAGTCGCCAGGTGCGGCAGTTGGAAGTCGAATTGCAGGAACACCTGTTACTGCGTCATGGCCATGGCGTGTTGCTAACGGCTTCCGGTCAGCGCCTGTTCGACCATGGCAAGGGCATCCTGCGCCAGGTGCAAGTCGCTCGGGAAGAGTTGCGCGAACAGCGCGACACCCTGACCGGCAAAGTGGTTATCGGCCTGCCGCCGAGTATCTCCCGGCGCCATACCGTGGCCCTCGTGAGCACCTTTCGCGAACGCTTTCCCGGCTGCGCCCTGGGCATCAAGGAAGGTTTGAGCCATTCCATGCGCGAGTGGCTGCTGCTGGGCCGCCTGGACTTCGCCCTGGTGTTCAACCCTGCCCACAGCGCCCAGCTGCATTACGCGCACATCCACAGCGAACCGTTGATGCTGATCGGTGCCGCCAACTCGCCCCTGCCCGAAACCGTGGCCATGTCGGACTTGGGCAACTACCCGCTGATCATCCCCAGCGAGCCCCATTCCCTGCGACGCCTGATCGAAACCCAGGCCGCGCGCCATGCCGTCACCCTGGATGTCTGCCTGGAGATCGACAGCATCCCCTCGTTGCTGGAGCTGATCGAACTGGACATGGGCTATGGCGTGCTGTTCCGTTCGGCCCTGAGCGCGCGCAGCCACTTGCCCAACGGCTTGAAAGCCGCCCAGATCGTCGAACCGTCGATCCCCACCCACCTGTTCATTGCCACCAGCGAACAGCGCCCGTTGTCCCGGTTGGCAACGCAGACCTTGGCGATGGTCAGGGAAATCTGCATACCTTGAGCCCAGCCATGCAAAATCTGCATAGCAGCTAGAACCCAGGCTCTGTTGTTCGTTGGCGTAGCAAAAGCCACCATCCGGCAACGCTTCCAATAACAATGAACGCCGAAGGACACCTGATGAAAAGTTGCCTTGCCCCGGACCCGAACCCGACCCCGCCCAAGCACGCACTGCCGGCCGGAGCCTGGGATGCCCACTGCCATGTGTTCGGCCCCGCCGCCCTTTTCCCTTATGCCGAAGACCGCAGCTACACCCCGCCCGATGCACCGTTCGAAGGCTTGCGCTCACTGCATGATCACTTGGGCCTCAGCCGGGGCGTGATCGTCCAGGCCAGCTGCCACGGCAGTGACAACCGCGCCATGCTCGACGCGATTGCCCGGGGTGAAGGCCGTTATCGCGGCGTCGCCATCGTCGACGGCAGCGAAACCGACGAGCAGTTGGCCGAGTTGGACGCCGGAGGCGTGCGTGGGGTGCGTTTCAACTTCGTCGCGCACCTGGGTGGCGCACCGGACCTGGACGTGTTCGACCGCACCATCGAGCGCCTGGCGCCCTTAGGCTGGCATGTGGTCTTGCACCTGGACGCCCAGGACATTCTCACCTACGCCGATCGCCTGGCCCACATCCCCGTGCCGTTCATCATCGACCACATGGGCCGGGTCAAGGCCCAGGACGGTCTCCAACAGTCGTCGTTCAAGGCCCTGCTGCAACTCATGGAAAATCCCCTGGCCTGGGTCAAAGTCTGTGGCGGCGAACGGGTCTCGTTGGGCCGCAAGCCGTTCGACGATGCCATCCCGTTCGCCGAACGCCTGATTCTGACCGCCCCCGACCGCGTGCTCTGGGGCACCGACTGGCCACATCCGAACATCAGCAAGGACATGCCCAACGACGGCGGCCTGGTGGACTTGATGTTCGACTTCTGCCCCGACCCGTCACTGCGCCAGAAGCTGCTGGTCGAAAATCCGTTGCGACTGTACGGGCGCTGATCGCCACCCCCTTTGCCAACCTCCAACAATAAAATGGCGAGTAAACCTATGAATCCTGTATCTGTGCCGGCCGAGCCCAAAATGTCTGCCGCCGCTGGCATCAAGGCCAAGCAACCGTTTTACCGGGCCATGTATTTCCAGGTCCTGTTGGGCATCATCGTCGGGGTGATCGTCGGCCATTACTGGCCCTCCTTCGCCGCCGACCTCAAGCCCCTGGGCGATGCCTTTATCAAACTGATCAAAATGATCATCGGCCCAGTGGTGTTCTGCACCGTGGTCAGCGGCATCGCCGGTATGCGCGACCTGAAGAAAGTGGGGCGCGTCGGTGGCAAGGCACTGCTGTACTTCGAGATCATCTCGACGATCTCACTGATCATCGGGCTGATCGGCGGGCATCTGTTCAACCCCGGCGGCGGCTTCAACGTTGACGTCAACAGCCTCGACGCCTCGGCGGTGACCGGGTTCGCGGAAAAGGCCAAGCACATGCACATGGTCGACTTCCTGATGAACATCATTCCCTCGACCTTTGTCCAGGCGTTCGCCGAGGGCAACGTGCTGTGCATCTTGCTGGTGTCGGTGCTGTTCGGTTGCGCGCTGTCGGCCATGGGTGAGAAAGGCAAGCCGGTCTACGACATCATCGAAGGCCTGTCCGGTGTGTTCTTTCGCATCGTGCACATCATCGCCAAGCTCTCGGCCATCGGCGCGTTCGGGGCCATCGCATTTACCGTTGGCACCTACGGCGTCGGCTCACTGTTGCCGCTGCTCAAACTGATCGGCAGCTTCTACCTGCTGTGCATCCTGTTCGTGGTGGTGGTGTTGGGTGCGGTGGCGCGGCTGTGCGGTTTCAGCATCCTGCGCTTTATCGCCTACATCAAGGAAGAACTGCTGGTGGTGCTGGGGACCAGCTCCTCAGAAGTGGTACTGCCGCAGATCATGGACAAGATGGAACGCCTGGGTTGCTCCAAACCGGTGGTAGGCCTGGTGATTCCCACCGGCTACTCCTTCAACCTCGACGGCACCAACATCTACCTGACCATGGCGGTGCTGTTCATCGCCCAGGCGCTGAACATCGAATTGAGCCTGACGCAACAGCTGACCCTGGTGATCGTGGCAATGCTCACGTCCAAAGGGGCCAGTGGCGTGTCCGGTGCAGCGTTCGTGATGTTGACCAGTACCCTCATGGTGCTGCCGATCGTACCGGTGGCCGGCATGGTGCTGATCCTGGGTATCCACCGTTTCATGGGCACAGGCCTGGCGATGACCAATCTGGTGGGCAACGGCGTTGCGGCGCTGGTGGTGTCTGCCTGGGAAAAAGAGCTGGACCGCGACAAGCTGGCCCTGCAACTGGGCACCAAGCCTTAACCCCCTCCTCCTTCTGATAACACTGTTCCTGTCCGGCCAATGCCGGGCAGCGGACGGTTGCGCCCAAAAAACAATAAAAAGAGGTGTAAATGATGAACCGTACACTGTGGGTCACCCTGCTCGCGCCAACACTGTGCTGGAGCCTGCCTTCGAAGGCTGAAGGCTTTATCGATGACGGCAAGTTGCGCATCGAAGCGCGCAATTTCTATTACAACGGCGATTTTCGCGATGGCACGGGCGTGTCCAAGCGCGATGAGTGGGCCCAGGGATTTCTGCTCAATTACGAGTCGGGCTTCACCCAGGGCACTGTCGGGCTGGGCCTGGACGCCATTGGCTACGCCGGCTACCAGCTCGACTCGAGCCCCGATCGCAGCGGCAGTGGCCTGCTGCCGCGCCGGGCCTCAGGCGAAGCGGCAGATGAATATTCCAAGGGTGGATTGGCGGCCAAGGTCAGGTTGTCGAAAACCAACCTGCGCTACGGCATCGCCTTGCCCAAGGTACCGGTACTGCAATTCAATGGCAGCCGGTTGTTTCCTCAGACGTTTCAGGGCTTGCAGGTCAGCTCCGGCGAGGTTGAACGCCTGACGGTGAACCTCGCCCAATTCGACAAGACCACCGCCCCGGACTCCACCGACCGGCGCGATATCAGCCTCGCTACCAAGGACGGACGCTATTCGGCAAACGGCATCGGCGATCACTTTCGCTACGGCGGCGGCAGTTATCAGTTCACACCGGGCCTGAGCGGCAGCTATTACTACGGCGAGCTGGAGGATGTGTATCGCCAGCAATTCCTCGGTTTGATCCACACCACAAAACTGGGGCAAGGCAGCCTGACCACCGATCTTCGGGCGTTCGCCAGCAACGAAGTGGGTGCGGCGAAGGCCGGCGAGGTCGACAACCGCGCCTATTCCGCCGCCCTGGGCTACACCTTCAACAACGGTCACAGCGTGATGGCGACCTATCAGGTGATGAAAGGCGCCACGGGTTTCCCCTATATCAACAACCCGTACCTGCCCAACTATGTGCAATACCACGACTTCGGCAGCGCGGGCGAACGCAGCTGGCAACTGCGCTACGGCTATGACTTTGCACCGCTGGGCCTCCCCGGGCTGACGTTTTTCACCGCCTACATCCGCGGCACCGGCCTGGAAAAAGTCGGCACCGAAAAGGAATGGGAACGGGACATCGACGTCAGCTACGCCTTCCAGGAGCGCCTCAAGGGCTTATCCCTTCGCGTGCGCAATGCAACCTATCGCAGCGATGACGGGCGCGATATCGATGAAACCCGGTTGATTGCCAGTTATGCGTTTTCGATGTTCTGAATAAGCGCTCCGGAGTCGCTTCCACAGGGGATCTGTGGCGTATGCAGATCCTGAGGCCCGCCAAAAAAAACTGTGGGAGCGGGCTTGCTCGCGAAGGCGGTGTGTCAGTCAACATCAATGCCACTGACCCAACGCCTTCGCGAGCAGGCTCGCTCCCACAGGGGATTACCTCAACCCAGGTGCTTCAACAACACTTGGGCCCACCCTTGCCGCCGTAACGGGCCTCCTGGCGTTCCCGAAAGAACGCCTCGTAGTCCATCAGCGGTTTGTCCGGGTGTTTGGTTTGCATGTGCTCGACGTAATTGTCGTAGTCGGGCATGCCGACCATCAGGCGCGCGGCCTGACCGAGGTATTTACCGAGGCGACTCAAGTCATTGAACATCGTTGCAATCCTCGATTCAGGCGTCCGGCAAGGCCTGGAATGGCGCTTCTTTATCCGTGCGTTCCTTCGTGCCCCAGGCGGCGATGCCGACCTTGAGCGCGTAGAACAGGATGCTGAAGACCACGAACAGGAACAACACCGTCAGCGTTGCGTTGGTGTAGGCGTTGAACACCACGTGCTGCATCTGCTCGATGTTCTTGGCCGGAGCCAGGATCTGGCCGGCGGCCAGGGCATCGTTGTATTTGCGCGCCAGGGCCAGGAAGCCGATCGCCGGGTTGGCGTCGAACAGCTTGATCAGGCCCGCCGTGGTGGTGCAGATCAGCAGCCAGGCCGCCGGCAGCAGCGTGACCCAGATGTAGCGCTGGCGCTTCATCTTGATCAGCACCACGGTGCTGAGCATCAGGGCGATACCGGCCAGCATCTGGTTGGAGATGCCGAACAGCGGCCACAAGGTGTTGATGCCGCCCAGCGGATCGATCACGCCCTGATACAGCAGATAGCCCCACAGCGCCACACAACCGGCGGTGGCGATCAGGTTCGCCGGCCAGGATTCGGTGCGTTTGAGCGACGGCACGAACGAGCCCAACAAGTCCTGCAGCATGAACCGCCCGGCACGGGTGCCGGCGTCCACCGCAGTGAGGATGAACAGCGCCTCGAAGAGGATCGCGAAGTGGTACCAGAACGCCATGGTGTTCTCACCCGGCAGCACCGAGTGCAGGATCTGCGCGATCCCGACCGCCAGGGTCGGCGCACCGCCGGCACGGGCCAGGACGGTGGTTTCGCCGATGTCCTTGGCCACCGCTTGCAGCGCCTCGGGGGTGATTGCAAAGCCCCAGCTGCTGACAGTCTGCGCCACGGCCACCACGTCACCGCCGACGATGGCCGCCGGGCTGTTCATGGCGAAGTACACGCCTGGCTCGATCACCGACGCGGCGACCATGGCCATGATCGCCACGAAGGACTCCATCAGCATGCCGCCGTAACCGATGTAGCGGGCGTTGGTTTCGTTATCCAAGAGCTTGGGCGTGGTGCCCGACGAGATCAGCGCATGGAACCCCGAGACCGCGCCGCAGGCGATGGTGATGAACAGGAACGGGAACAGCCCGCCCTTCCACACAGGTCCCGTACCGTCGGTGAACTGGGTCAGCGCCGGCATTTTCAGCTCGGGCATGGTCACCAGGATGCCGATGGCCAGGGCGATGATGGTGCCGATCTTGAGGAAGGTCGACAGGTAGTCCCGTGGCGCCAGGATCAGCCACACCGGCAGCACCGCGGCGACAAAGCCATAGCCGATCAGCATCCAGGTGATCTGGATCCCGGTGAAGCTGAAGGCTTTGGCCCAGACCGGGTCGGCGGCAATCTGCCCGCCCAGCCAGATCGAGCCCAGCAGCAACAGCACGCCGATGAGCGAGATTTCACCGATGCGGCCCGGGCGGATGTAGCGCATGTAAATGCCCATGAACATCGCAATCGGGATGGTCGCCATCACCGTGAAGATGCCCCACGGGCTCTCGGCCAGGGCCTTGACCACGATCAGCGCCAGCACCGCGAGGATGATGATCATGATCAGGAAGCAGCCGAACAGCGCAATGGTCCCGGGGATGCGGCCCATTTCTTCACGGACCATGTCGCCCAGGGAGCGACCGTTGCGGCGGGTGGACAGGAACAGGACCATGAAGTCCTGCACCGCACCGGCCAGTACCACACCGGCGATCAGCCAGAGCGTGCCGGGCAGGTAGCCCATCTGCGCCGCCAACACCGGCCCGACCAGCGGCCCCGCACCGGCAATGGCCGCGAAGTGGTGGCCGAACAGAATGTGTTTGTTGGTCGGGACATAGTCCAGGCCATCGTTGTTGAGCACGGCGGGGGTGGCCCGGCGCGCATCGAGTTGCATCACGTTGTTGGCGATGAAGAGGCTGTAGTAGCGGTAGGCGACCAGGTAGATGGCCACGGCTGCGACGACGATCCAGAGGGCGTTGATCGGTTCGCCGCGGCGCAAGGCCACGACACTCAACGCACAAGCTCCCAGAACAGCCACGGCAAACCAGGCGAGGTGTTTAACCAGACGGGTTGTCATTGCGTGTCTCCTGCCGATATCCAGTGGATTGCGGCGATTGTTTTTATAGTGTGCCCCGGCTATTCGGAGCCGGCCCAATATCCGTGTATGGCGTCAACAAATAAATCCGCAGTACTACGTACGGGTTATCTACGTAGTTCTACGTAGGCTCTTTCTGGATCCCTCTATGAGAGCCCATGGAAACCCAATGCAGGACAACTACTGTGGGAGCAAAGCTTGCTCCCACAGAGTTATGATGCCGACCATTCGCCTCCATCCCGTACCGCCCGGACAGGAGTACACATGCTGCTCAAACACAAAATCGTCGCCCTCGGGATTTTGCCGCTGGTCCTGGCGATCGCCGTGATCTGCGCCTTGGTGATCTCGCTCAACCGCCAGTTGGGTGATCAACAGGCGCAATTGATCGAAGACAGCATCCTGGCCAGCAAACGCGCCGAGTTGAAAAACTATGTCGAGATGGCGCAAAGCCTGATCGCCCCGCTGTATAACGACGGCCTGGGCGACGCGCGCGCGCAACAGCAGGTACTGGAGGAGCTGCGCAAGCTCAGCTTCGGCATCAACGGCTATTTTTTCGTCTACGACCGTCAGGGCCGCAGCCTGATGCACGCACGTCAGTCGGAACTGGTGGGGCAGTACCTCTGGGACATGAAAGACCCACACGGTTTGCCCGTCATCCAGGCGCTGATCAAAAGTGCCGAATCTGGCGAGGGCTTCCAGCGTTATGCCTGGAACAAGCCCTCCTCCGGCCAGGTGACCGACAAACTGGCCTATGTCGTGATGCTTGATCGATGGGGTTGGATGCTCGGTACCGGGATTTACCTGGAGGACGTCGAGCGCGCCACCCAGCAAGCCCGCGATGAAGTGGCCCAGGGCATCCACACCACCATGCAGGCTATCGCCGCCATCGCATTGGTGGCGGTTCTGCTAGTGTTTGCCGGC
Organism: Pseudomonas sp. LBUM1664; assembly: GCF_059695895.1. Classification (NCBI taxonomy): domain Bacteria; kingdom Pseudomonadati; phylum Pseudomonadota; class Gammaproteobacteria; order Pseudomonadales; family Pseudomonadaceae; genus Pseudomonas; species Pseudomonas sp. LBUM1664. The sequence goes on from NZ_CP166791.1 coordinate 3,425,521, forward strand.
GGCATGACCCTCAACGTCAGCGAACATCGCCTGGCCGATAAAAAGCTGCAACGGCTGAACCAGCGAATCGTCAGCCTGCAAGAGGAAGAGCGCTCACGGGTCTCGCGCGAACTTCACGACGGCATCAGCCAACTGCTGGTGTCGATAAAATTCCAGTTCGAACTGGCCAGTCATGTGCTCGAAAATGGACAGGAAAATGGCCTGGGCATCCTGAAAACCGCGACAGATAGGTTGGGAGAGGCCATTGGCGAGATCCGCAGCATCTCCCATGACCTGCGCTCCTCCCTGCTCGACACCCTGGGCCTGCCCGCCGCCATCGGTCAGCTCGCGGCCGAGTTCCAACAGCGCAGCGGGCTGGAGGTGAGTTACAGAAGCAACGAATTCGACTGCCGCCTGGAAAATGGAGCCCCCGTCTCGCTGTTCCGCATTGCCCAGGAAGCCCTGACCAATATCGAGCGGCACGCCGGGGCGAAAAGCGTCGCCATCACCTTGTTCGGCTCCAGCCAATCCTTGCGCCTGACGGTGGTGGATGACGGGATGGGATTCAACGTTCCCCAAGTCGAACGTGGCCATGCCGGCATCGGCCTGCGTAATATCCGTGAACGGGTCGAGCATTTCGGCGGGCGGCTGGAACTGACGTCGGTGCCGGGACGAAGCGAACTGGACATCCTGCTGCCCATGAACCTGTCGGCAACAGAAAGCTGATGCGCGCCCACTCCAACAAGAGCACCTGCCGATGAACCTGCCTCCCGTGATCCGCGTCGCGCTGGTCGACGACCATTCTCTGGTCCGCGACGGCATCAGAGCCCTGCTGTCCGTCATGCCCCAACTGGACGTGGTAGGTGAAGCCGAGAACGGCGCGCAAGCGATCGAGATGGTCGGTCGCAGCCAACCGGACCTGCTGCTGATGGACATCAGCCTCAAGGACATGAACGGACTTGAACTCACCCGGCTGCTGGGCAAGCAATACCCCAGCCTCAAGATTCTCATCCTCAGCATGTACGACAATTATGAGTACGTGAGCGAGTCCGTGCGTTCCGGCGCCAGCGGCTACGTGCTCAAGAATGCCCCCTCACGGGAAATCATCGCAGCCATCGAAGCGATCATCAGCGGCGGTACGTTCTACAGCGCCGAGATCGCCCAGCGGCTCGCCACCGACCAAAACACCGATAACGATCTGACGCCGCGCGAGAGTCAGGTGCTGTGCAAAATGGTCCAGGGGCTGAACAATAAGGAAATGGCCCGCGAACTGGATATCAGTGTGCGCACCGTCGAAACCCACCGCCTGAGCATCCGCCGCAAGCTCAACATCGACAAACCGGCGGCGCTGGTGAAATACGCGATCGACCACGGGATCATTTCGCACTAGGGCATAGAGCCGAACAGCTCCTTATTTCGCAAACAACTGCCCCATATCCTTGAACGCCTTGAACTCCAGCGCATTGCCACACGGGTCGAACAAGAACATCGTCGCCTGCTCGCCCACCTGGCCCTTGAAGCGGACATAGGGCTCGATCACAAACTCAGTGCCAAAAGACTTCAGGCGCTGCGCCAGTGCTTCCCACTCTTCCCAGCCCAGTACCACGCCAAAGTGCGGAACCGGAACGTCATGGCCGTCAACCGCGTTGCTATGGACGCTTTCCTGGGACGCGGTTTTTGGATGTTCATGGATCACCAACTGATGACCGAAGAAGTTGAAATCGACCCATTGCGCACTGGAGCGACCTTCTTGCAGCCCAAATACCTCACCGTAGAAAGCACGGGCGGTAGCGAGGTCATACACAGGAATTGCCAAGTGAAAGGGAGAGAGGCTCATCAGGGCTCCGGTTGTTTTCAGGTGAGAGACACAAGCCTAGCCCATCCGCCCGCCCTTCTCACTTCAAAGCGACCTGCGTTGGACGACCCTGGTGCAGGAGACCTACCGTTTGATCGTACGCCGCGATGTGCCGGGGTCCGGGTCCTGGACCTGGGCTCACACACCCTCCATCGTGACATCGGCCTCGTACACCGCAGCCGGCAAAGCCTGACCGAGCCAGTGCGGTTGCTCGTGCAATTGATGAGTGAGCAGGCCCAAGGCAACTGACAGGTTCGCAGCCCAGTTCAGGGCCGTTAGGCCAGCGCAGGGCGAGCGGTTCAAGATTTGTCTTGAACTTGTACCGCCTGTTTCCCGTTAGCCGGTCTCATCAGCAGCATCAACGCCACCCCAAAGGAAAATGCGACAGTCACGGCCCCGGCAAGGTAAACAGCGCCGACGCCCCAGGCACTCGCCAACGCGCCGGCCAGCGGGCTGGTGATGCCCAGGGAAATATCAAGAAACGCAACGTAAGCGCCCATGGCGAGGCTGCGGGTTTGCGCCGGAGCACGCCGCACCGCTTCCACCCCGAAGCCTGGGAAGACGAGCGAATAACCGAACCCGGTCAATGCGGTACCCAAGTAAACGACGAGAGCTGTGTCGGCCCCCCAGATCAGCAACAGCCCGACAGCCTCGATGACCACACAAACCAAGGCCACCTGCGCACCGCCAAGCTTGTCCGGAAGATGCCCAAACAAGAGGCGAGCACCAACGAACGCCAGGCCGAACGCAGTGAACGCCAGCGAGGAATTACCCCAGTCCCTGCTCGCGAACAACAGTGCGATGAAGGCGGTGACGACCCCGAACCCGACACTGGAAAACGCCAGTCCCATGCCGGGGGCCCATACGCTACCCAGCACTTTGTAAAAAGGTGTGCGCCGAGTCGCCGTGGGGGCGATAGCCCCGAGATTTGCAACGACCAGCAATGCCAGCAACGGGATGAAGATCGTGGTCACGGCAATGCCCGTGAATCCCCACGTCGCATTCATGAACACGCCAGCTGGCGCCCCAAATGCCAAGGCGCCATACATGGCGATACCATTCCAGGCCATGACCTTGCCCGCATGCTGCGGCCCGACCAAACCAATGCCCCACCCCAGCGCACCCGTGACGATCAGGCTTTCGCCCATCGCCAGGATGACTCGCCCCAAAAGCACCAGCCAGACTGAAACCACAGGCGCATCGACGAATGCCAAGGAAGCCAGGTAAACCAGGCCGGAACAGGCAGCCGTCAGCAGACCGGCAATGACTGCGCGCTTGGTGCCGCGCATATCCGCGAAGTTACCGGCCCAGGAACGTGAAAGCAGCGACGCGGCGAACTGCGCGCCAACGACCAGACCTATCACGAGCGTCCCCATGCCCAAAGTGTCGTGCAGATGCAAGGGCAAGACGGGCAGTTGCATGCCAATCGTCAGGAAGCCAATGAACACTGTCAGGGTCAGTGGAAGCAGCTTTAACACCGGATTGCCGCCAGAGCCCACCTGGGCCGCTGAAGAAGCGTGAGCGTATTGGTGAGTCATATGAGTGCACCAGAAGAAGTCGTACCGAAAAATGGATGAGGTGATGCGCTCCAGGCTTCGGAGCGCTGCGCCGAAACGCAAGGCAGGCTCCGGCGCTGGGCCAGTGCGTGAAAAATCAGCATGCTCATGGGAGGTTCCGTAGAAAGTTGAATGCCGCTTGGGGGATCGCTAGAATGCGATCAATTCGTCGCATTCAGAATACGAACACTTCGTCGCGTTTTCTATTCGCATTTCCCCTTCGAGGTTTGTCCCTTCATGTCCGATCGCCCAAGCCCACAGATTTCCTCAAGAAAACAGCCCAGGCAGGCGCGCTCGGCCGAACTCGTCGCGGCAGTTCTGCAAGCCGCTGTTCAGGTTTTGGCGACGCAAGGCGCGTCACGATTCACGGTGGCGCGTGTGGCCGAGAGGGCCGGTGTGAGCGTCGGTTCGGTGTATCAATACTTCCCGAACAAAGCGGCGATCCTTTTCCGGTTGCAAAGTGATGAATGGCGACAGACGTGCGACCTGTTGCGCCTCATCCTGCAGGACAACGGCAAATCGCCCTTCGAACGGCTGCGCACCCTCGTGCATGCTTTTATCCAATCAGAATGCGACGAGGCGCTGATCCGTGTAGCACTCAACGACGCCGCACCGCTCTACCGCGACGCCCCCGAGGCGCAAGAGGCCAGGGCTTCTGCGGAACAGACTATGGAGTTTTTTATACAGGAGGTGCTGCCCGCAGCATCGGCGGCGCAACGGGCACTGGCAGGCGACTTGATCACCACGACACTCAGTACGGTGGGCAAACAGTTTTCGGCAACGCCTCGCTCGCCCGCGCAGATTAAAACGTACGCGCAGGCCATGGCCGATATGTTCTGCGCTTATCTGGCAAGCTTCGGGATCGTCGATCAGTAACACTCACCGCATACCCCATGTGGCAGCGAGCTTGCTCGCGATTGGGCGGCACATCCGGCATGTCAGTGACTGACACACCGCTTTCGCGAGCAGGCTCGCTCCCACACTGGATCTGGGGTGTACCTAACATTTGAGTACGCCATCGGACCTGTGGGAGCGAGCCTGCTCGCGATAGTGGTGGTCAGTATGCCGACGATGGCGAGGGAGCTCGCTCCCGCTCGAGGTTCAAGATTCAACCTCGGTCTGCCTATCGAGCCGATGTGGCAGGTCATCCGCCACCGTCCGGTTGCGCCCGGTTCGCTTCGCCTGGTAAAGCCGGGTGTCTACCCGCTTGTAGAGACCCGACCAGGTCTCCTTGGGCTCGAGACTGCCCACCCCAAAGCTCACGGTGATCGGCCCGACAGCATCCAGCGTGGCAGAACCACCGTTCTCGATGGCCATTCTCAAGCGTTCCGCGCACTCATAAGCTTCCCAGGCATCAGTGTCGGGCAGGAACACGGCAAACTCTTCCCCGCCGAGCCGGCCGACGATGTCCCGTTTACGCGCGCCGGCACGCAGCAACTGCCCAACCTCGCGCAGGACGTTATCGCCCACGTCATGGCCATAGGTGTCGTTGATGCTCTTGAACTTGTCGATATCGCACAGGGCAAGCGACGGCGTGCCACGTCGGTTCTTTATCAACTGCATCGACACCTGTTCCTCGAAACCTCGCCGGTTCAAGACGCCGGTCAACGGGTCAAAATCGCGCTCGCGCCGCAAATCATCAATCACATCGGCAATGGCGGCGGCGAGAATCACCAGGGCGAGCCCCACGCCGAGCACGGCCAGGGACAACTGGAGTGTCTGCCAGAACACTGAGTCAGCGAAAGCCGCCCGATCGGCAGGAGCCGAAAGCCCGACGGTCAACAAGGTTCGCGGAAAGAAATGCAACGCGAAGGCCAGCAACACCCAGAACAGCGCCTTGTCGACGTATCGACCGCGTGCCAGCGATCTCAGCTTGATCGCAGCCACAAGCAGAATCACGCCATAACCGAAATTCTGGATGTAGATGCGCACAAGCAGGCTACGTTGGATATAAAAGAACCAAGCCAGTGCCAGGGTAATGAGGCACACCACTGCGAAGTCCAACCGCCAGCCGAGTCGTTTCTGCGAGCGCAGCAAAACGCCTTCGGCCACCGCCAGGACCGCCGAGGTATACAGCGCACCGGACACAACGGCATTGGGGCCTGTCCCAGGCGGCCAACCGAAAATCTGTGATGTCGCGCCACACGCGAATAGGCCGCAGCCACCGGCCAGGAGCAGCAGGTAGTTACGCTTTTTCTCGATAAACCACGCGCAAACGAAAGCGACCCCGAAGACCAGCAGGATCCCGGGGACCATCAACACAAGGGTAATTCTGACGACTGATCCGTCCATCCGAACTGGCTTCTCGCCGATCAAGGTCTGCAATCACTCATGATGACAGAGCTGAACGAACGAAACCTGCGAAGTTTGACGGACACGCTTAGGACGGTGGGATAGCGCCGCACCCGTTGTGCCCCTGGTGCCTGACGAATCTGTTTCGCCACTGTCTCCAGTGACAGTTTGCGAACACTTTTACTACACTGGCCCGTCTTCTCCCCTTCCCTTGCGAGACGTCCCATCCCTATGAAAAACATAACAAGCACGATGACGTTCTGTGGCCTGCTGGTGCTCTGCGGCAGCGCCCTGGCCGAGCCTGCCTCCTCGCATCTGGACCAAGTGCTGCAACGAGGCGAACTGAAGGTGTGCACCACCGGCGACTACAAGCCCTATACCTACAAAGCCGAAACAGGTGAATACGAAGGGATCGACATCGAGATGGCGCGTTCGCTGGCCGCCAGCCTGGGCGTCAAGGTGCAATGGGTACAGACCACCTGGAAAACCCTGATGCCGGACATGTTGGCGGGCCAATGCGACATCGGCATGGGCGGGATCTCGGTGACGCTGGAGCGTCAGAAGAAGGCCTACTTCAGCACCACCCTGGATGTGGATGGCAAGATCGCGCTGGTACGTTGCGAAGACCAGGAGCGCTACCAGACCCTCGAACAGATAAACCAGCCTTCGGTGCGCCTGGTAGAACCTGCCGGCGGCACCAACGAAGCATTCGTGCGCGCCTTCCTGCCCAAGGGCCAGCTCAATTTCCACGACAACGTGACGATCTTCCAGGAACTGTTGGACAAGAAAGCCGACGTGATGATTACCGATGCGTCGGAAGCGCTCTACCAGCAGAAACTCAAACCCGGCCTGTGCGCCGTCAACCCAAGTCGCTACCTGCAATATGGCGAGAAGGCGTACCTGCTGCCACGGGACGACACCACCTGGAAAATGTACGTCGATCAGTGGTTGCATCTGAGCAAGGCGAACGGCACTTACCAGAAGGTGATCGGGCAGTGGCTGGCGGTTCCGGGCGCTCAATGACGGTTGCTGACAGCCAATAATCGCGCTCCCATTTGATCTATTCAGGGCCTGATTTCGGATCAGGCCCTGGCACCGCCGGCTCAGTTCCTGCGCCGCACGTACCTTGCACCCGTCACCTTCAGCCGGTTGCCATTGGAGCGCCGGCATCCAGCCGCCACGTCGGTGACGCTAGGCCAATCACCCAAACAAGAGCACAGCACAAAGGATGCGATTACGGCTAAGCAAGCGGTCGGCGCTTGCCTGCACCTGCGATGTCTTAAGCTGGCCTTCGTCGAAACTTTCTTAATGAGAGGAAACGACACTGCTTTGTTGAGCGCCCAACAATTAAATTTACGATACAAGCCCGTACATTTTTAAATTAATTGAACTTTCTTCACATTATAAGATTTACCACTCAACTAGTTGAGTTCATTGAACTAAGCGACTTGCAATGTTGCGACAACATGCAGGCGCCATTGGAATGACAACCCAGTTTTACGTTTGCCCGACATTTGGTGTCAAAAAACCAACAATGGATCCAACTCACCATATCACCCCTGCAAGCAAAAAAGAAAATCGCATAAATTACTTAATAATCAATAAGTTATACATTTAAAAACCTTACAGGAAGACCGTTCGTCATCGCTCTAAGAACCTCTCTAAAAAATTATTGTTAAAACTTTTCATATAAAACTTTGCGACAACGATCTTTGATGTTATTAATTTGCCGAACCCGAACTGCAAGGTACCTCTGCGTCACTTCCTGTGTACGTCATGCACCTGCTTGGCAGTTGGTTACAACCTAAAACTCAAATCGCTTGCTTGTTCAATCGCGTGGTCGCGCTTGGGCGGGCTGTGGGCTGTTGTGTGGCGCAGAAAACTGCGCGAGGAAGGGCGTCATCGCAAGTAATGATTCACGGATCAAGATCCTTTCGATCTTCGGTACCCGTCCAGAAGCCATCAAGATGGCGCCCTTGGTCAAGGCTCTCGCAGCCGAACCTGGCATTGAGTCGCTGATCTGTGTCACCGGCCAGCATCAAAGCATGCTCAAGCAGGTGCTGGATCTATTCGATCTTACGGCCGATTTCACCCTCGACGTGATGACGCCCCACCAGACACTCAACTCCCTGACCGCCGCGTTATACGGCGCCATCGATCCGGTGCTGGAACAGATACGGCCGGATCGGGTGCTGGTCCATGGCGATACCACCTCAGCCATGGTGGCTTCGATGGCGGCCTTCCATCGGCGCATCCCCGTGGGCCACGTCGAAGCCGGGTTGCGCACCGGTGACATCTACAGTCCATGGCCGGAAGAAATGAACCGTCGGTGCATCGACCTCAGTGCCGACTTGCTGTTTGCCCCCACCGAGCAATCACGCGACAACCTGCTGGACGAACGCCTGCAAGGCCGCTGCGTGGTCACCGGCAACACGGTCATCGACGCGCTGCAAATGACCGCCCGGCGCATCGATCTGGATGCGCGTCTGCGTGACGAACTGGACCAACAGTTCCCGTTCCTGGAAACCGGACGCAAGCTGCTGCTGGTGACCGGTCACCGCCGGGAAAACTTCGGCGAGGGTTTCCTGGACATCTGCAAGGCCTTGCGTCACCTGGCCCAGCGTCCTGATATCCAGATCGTCTACCCGGTGCACCTCAATCCCAATGTGCTGGGCCCGGTGACCGAACAACTGGGTGACCTGCCCAACGTACACCTGATCAAGCCTCTGGATTACCTGGCCTTCGTGCGTCTGATGCAGCACGCCCATGTCATCCTCACCGACTCCGGTGGTGTGCAGGAAGAAGCGCCGTCCCTGGGCAAACCGGTGCTGGTGATGCGCGACGTCACCGAACGCCCCGAAGCCGTGGCGGCGGGTACGGTGCGGCTGGTCGGCACCTCTCCAGAATCGATCATCGCCGGTGTGGATTCACTGTTCGACGATGACGCCTTGTGGCGCCGCGCGTCACAGGCAGCCAACCCCTACGGCGACGGCAAGGCCAGCCAGCGCATCGTTGATGTCCTGATGGGGCGCGCGGTCGACGACTTCGTCGTGCACCCCGTGCATTCGCAGCAGGCGCTGGCGCACCCACCGTCACCCGAGCCACGCGAGTTGCTCACCGACTTCACCTTGTAACTGCTACTCACCCCATTATCAGATCGAGATTTGCCTGAATGAAGCCTTCTGTTGCCAACCATACGGGTGCGCTCAGCGCCCTTGCCTGCGGCCTGAGCCTGCTCGCGCTCATGCCGACCTTTGCCTTGGCTGCGGATAGCCCGCTCACTCAGGCAATCCAGCGACTCAATGCCGATACCCGCCAGCAGCGTGAGATCCGCTTGAGCGAGCTGGGCATCAATGCGCCGATTCTTCTCGGTGCCAGCGACGCTCGACGTGAACTGTATTTACCGGTGCCCGCCGGCGTGACCCTCAATGACGCTACGCTGCAACTGGACGCCAGTTATCTCAATGGCGAAGGTGGCCGCAACACCATGCTGCTGTCGCTCGATGGCTATCCAGTGCGTGCCGAAGGGCTTAGCGAGGCGCAAGGTGATGCCAGCGCCACGCTGGGTGTCGACAAGGCCCCGCGTGACAACGGTCTGGTGCGCCTGGGCATTGCCTGGTCCTCGGTGGTCTCGCGGCCGTTGTGCGAAGACGACCGTGTCATCGGCAACGTGCTTCGCATCCAGCCGGGCACGCGCCTGAACTACAGCTACGACGCCAGCCAGCTGCGGGATGTCGGCGCCGCCTGGACGGCACTGCCCAGCGAACCCGGCATCCTGGTCGCGCCGGGCTCGTTGTCTGCCGGCAGCTACGATGCTGCCTGGCGATTGGGCGTGGCCTTGGAACGGGTCGGCAAACACAGTCGCATCCTGCCCTTCCCTGCCGTGCAGGACAGCGTGGACCTGAGCGGCCTGCGCATCCCGGCCGAGCTGTTAAGCATTCCAGCCTTCGCCAGCCTCAATGGAAAGGGGCAGCACACGCTGGCCAACCCAGCCGAAATCGGCGCACTGTTGATGTTGGGTCAGACCCCGAACGTACAGGCCGACCTGGCAATCAACGACTCACAACTGCTCAAGGCCATCAACCAATCCCTGGACGCTTTGCAGAGCGAGGTCCAGGGCGTCGACACGACGGCGGCCAGCGCACTGACCCAATGGCGTGAGCAGCACGTCAATACAGCCCTGGCGAGCGCCGGCACCGACAATGTGCGCCTGGCACTGCTGGGTACTCGTCCGGTACTGATGATCGCCCCGGATGCCACCGGAAAAGCGTTGTCGTTGCTCGGTTCGGCGTGGAACAAACTGGCACGAAGCCGCCAATTGACCGTGAGCGAAGCACAGACGCCGTTGAGCGACGATGGGCGCGTGGCCCTGTCGCGATTGGGCGCAGCCCCCGGCACCTTCGACGTGGCGTCCCGATTCGACTGGAGCACCTCGTTCCCCCTCGGCAGCGTGGCTTATGACGGCCGCCTGCCCGTCACGGCGGTGGTGGATGTAGCCGCGGCACCCGGTGCTTCGGACACTGCGCCCGTGGCCTCGCTGTTTTTCAATGATTTCCTGATCGGTGCCCAGCAACTGACCACCGATGGCGAATCACAACGTATCCAGGCCCATATCCCCTCCTACGCCCTGGGTTCGAAGAACGTATTGCGCGTCTCGTTCCAACGTCAGCCGGTCAGCGACCGCTGCCTGGAAACACCGCAGGCCTTCCCGGTGTCGGTCCTGCCAACCAGCCATATCGTGCTGGAAAAAACCTCGCTGGACGACGACTTTTCCGGCGTGGCGGCGCGCTTCGCCGTGGACACCCAGGTCCTCGTCCCTCAGGCATACCTCGACCATCCGGCCGACAGCCTGACCCGGGTGATCTTGGTTGCCGATGCGGCCGGTGTATCACCGCTGCGCGCGCAGTTGAAAGTCAGTGCTGATCCGAAAGCCGTCATCAGCCCGGATAAAGCATTCCTGGCCTTCGAACTGCCACTCAAGGACAGCAAGGAATCGGTCCAGGTCGATGATCAGGGTCGCCTGCGCATCAACCATAAAGACCAGCTGATGCTGGATGTGCAGACCCTCAACCAATTGGCCTCATTACAAGTGGTGCAGACCTCGGGTCAGTACGGCCTGGTCTATCGGGCCCTGGGCAGCCAGCCGCCAAGCCTGGCCAAGCCGATTGTGCTGACCCGCGGCGACGTGGCGATTCTGGGCGACGGCGGTGCCGTGGCGATCCTCGATACCCAGGACCCCAACGGCAGCCAGTTGATCGGCCGGGAAGAACCCAAGGGGCTGGACGCCTGGCGTAAACCTTCGGCGCTGTGGCTGATTCCAGGCGCCATTGTCCTGTTCCTTCTCTTGATGCTGGCTGGCCGTATCGCCCGTCGCAATCGCCAGTAACGGTAACCTTCGATGACGTCGCTTTATTGGCCCTATTGGCTGGCCCATTACTACAACTACCTGGAGGCCGCGACCATCGTGGTCGCAGTACTGATCCTGATCTCCAGCCTGGACGATCTGATCATTGACATGTGGTACTGGTCTCGCCGCCTGTACCGCAAGTTCACCGTGGACCGCAAATACCGGCCGCTGACCGTCGAACAACTGTTGGCCCGGGACGAACAGCCCTTGGCGATCATGGTGCCGGCCTGGCTGGAATACGATGTCATCGCGCCGATGATCGAGAACATGGTTTCGACGCTCGACTATCAGAACTACGTGGTCTTCGTCGGCACCTATATCAACGACCAGCGCACCATCGACGAAGTCGAGCGGATGCGTCGGCGCTATAAACAACTGCATCGCGTGGAAGTGCCCCATGCCGGGCCGACCTGCAAGGCCGACTGCTTGAACTGGGTGATCCAGGCGATTTTCCTACATGAGAAAACCCACGGCATGACCTTCGCCGGCGTCGTGTTGCACGATAGCGAAGACGTGCTGCATCCGCTGGAATTGCGTCTGTTCAACTACCTGTTGCCGCGCAAGGACATGATCCAGTTGCCGGTGGTGTCGCTGGAGCGCAACTGGTACGAATGGGTGGCTGGTGTCTACATGGACGAGTTTGCCGAATGGCACGGCAAGGACCTGGTGGTGCGTGAAAGCATGACCGACACCGTGCCCTCGGCTGGCGTCGGTACCTGTTTTTCCCATCGTGCCCTGCGGGTGCTGGCCGGTGAAACCGAAAACCAGCCGTTCAACACCGACAGCCTCACTGAAGACTACGACGTCGGCGCGCGACTGGCCAAGGTCGGCATGAATGCGATCTTCGTGCGTTTTCCAGTGCAGTTTCGAGTGTTGCGCAAATCCTGGTTCCGCAAGCCCTACGAATCGACCCTGACGATGCCGCTGTGCGTGCGCGAGTTTTTCCCCGACACGTTCCGTACGGCGTTTCGGCAGAAAGCCCGCTGGACGCTGGGCATCGGCCTGCAAGGCTGGGAGCAGATGGGCTGGAACGGTTCGCTGGCCAACCGATACTTGCTGTTTCGCGACCGCAAGGGCGTGGTGACGGCGTTCGTGAGCATCATCGCCTACGCGATCCTGGTGCAATTTCTGGCCTTGATCATCCTGCGCAACAGCGGCTTGTGGAATGTCAATTTTCCAACGCCCTTTGAAACCAACGGCCTGATCAAATACCTGTTGCTGGCCAACGGCATTGCCCTGACCTGGCGAATTCTGCACCGTTATTACTTCACCACCGTGCTATACGGCTGGCAGCATGGGTTGCTGTCCATCCCGCGCATGCTGGTAGGCAACTTCGTCAACTTCATGGCCGCCTCCAGGGCCTGGCGCATGTTCCTGGTGGGCAAGGTGATGAATCGCAAGCTGGTCTGGGACAAGACCATGCACGACTTCCCCTCCACTGACCTGGTTGCCATCGCACCGCGCCGCTTGGGCAGCGTGTTGCTGTCGTGGCAGGCCATTACCGATACCCACCTGCAAAACGCTCTGCACGAACAGAAGTCGCGCAATGTGCCGCTGGGGCGCATTTTGCTCAATAACGGCTGGCTGGACGATGAAACCTTGGCCGAAGCCATCGCGTTCCAGAATGACTTGCCCCGGGTTTTCGACGTGGCCGGAAAAACCGCTGATTCAACGTCATCCCTGGACGGCGAGTTTGCGTTGCGCTGGCGAGTCATTCCGTTGGGTCGCAATGACGAAGGCCGTGAACAGATCGCCGTTGCCAACCCCCTTTCCGACGAAGGCCTGCAACAGATCAGCGACGAATTGGGTAGCGAGCCCGTGCAACTGATCGCCAGGGAAAGTGAAATTCTCGCCCTGTTGCGCCAATTGCCAGCGAGCAAAGGGCACGCCGTACCGAACGCCAGTGCACCGCTGCTGGGTGACCTGTTGATCGAAATGGGCTTGCTTGATCGCGATCAGTTCAGCCGCGCCATGTTGCACTACCAGCCGCAGCACCACGGCCGAATCGGCGATTACCTGGTCGACAGCGGCGTGCTGCCCCGGGCCACTATCGAACAGGTGGTGGCACGCCAGCACAGCCTCTATCCAACGGAGCTTCCGGCATGAACCGCCCCCTTTTGACCCTTCTGGCCGTGGGGCTGAGCCTGATACCTGCATTTGCGCTTGCCGAGACATTGCCACTGCCTTTGTCCGGTCCGGCCTACACCGCCGCCAACGAAGCCTACAGCGCCTACGAGCGCAAGGACTACGACCTGGCCATCGCCAAGGCGCGCGAGGCCCTGCGCCTGCGCGCCGACGTGACACGCCTGAACACATTGATTGCCTTGGCCGAGCGTGACAAGAAACTGCGCGACCAGCCGCGGACCGCTAAGTCATCCGCCGCCCCTGCGGCGCCGGGCTTCGTGGCCGCGAACCAGGCGTTCAAGGCCTACGACCGCGAACAGTTCGGCCTGGCCGCGCAATCGGCACGCAAGGCCATCGCCCAGGCGCCCCGTCGCCGGGAATATCGGTTGTTGCTGATTGACGCCTTGCAGCGTCAGCAACACCTGGAAGAAGCCGACCAAGCCACCAGCGATGCGCTCAGGGTCTTGGCCAACGACAACACGCTGTTGATGCGGCGCAAAGCCATTCGCCGCCAACTGGCAGTGCCGCTGGCGGTCCAGGGCTACCGCGCCCTGGAGCAAGGCAACGCAGCTCTGGCCGTGGGCCAGGCCCGCAAAGCCGTGGCCTGGGCTCCGGAAATCACCGCCAACCAGCAGTTGCTTATCAGTGCCCTGCTCGCGGCCAAGGATTATGCCGGCGCCGAGCAGGCGGCTTCCGACGCGTTGGCGTTGGACGACAGTAAAACCGCCCCGTGGATTCTGCGCAGTTACGCCCGGGATCGTCAGGGCAAGACGCAGGCGGCCCAGGCCGATCTGAACCGTGCGTTGGCCCTCGATGGCGTGCCGGCAAGCGAAGTCCGTGACATCCGGTTATTTGCCGCCGACGCCGCGCTGGCTCGCGGCGAGCCTCAACAAGCGCTGGGCCAATTACAGGCCTTGGGCAACGACAACAGTGATGAAGTGGCCCGTCGACGTGACGCCGTGCGCATCGCGCAACGACAAAAAAGCAAAAGTTTGAACACATTGGCGCAGTTTGCGCCACCGGCGCTGGACTGCCAGGAAAGCACCTTCGGCCTGACCTGCGCCATCTGGCCGGGTAGCTCGCACGACGCCGGCACCGCCCTCGCCTCCCAGGCCTATGCCGCCCTCGCCCGCAAAGACCCAGCAACGGCAGTCGCCCTGACGAACCAGGCTATTGCCCGCGCACCGCAAAACCCGGCCTATCGGCACCTGCTGGTCAGCGCCCTGACGGATCAGAAGCGCCTGCCACAAGCCATCGCGGCGGCCAGCGAAGGCCTGCAAGCCCATGGCGACGACGCCCGGCTGCTGGTCATGCGTGGACGCTTGCGCCAGCAATCCGGGGATGATGCCGGTGCGCGGGACGATTTTACCCGCGCCCTGGCGCTGGGCAGCCTGCCGGCCTACGAAGAAGCCGGCTTGTATGCCGCCATCGGCCAGCGCCGCACTGCTCGGGAACGTCTGCAAGAATCGCGCAACACCGGCGAGCTGACATCGGTCAGTGATCTGCAGGTCGCCTACCTCTCGATGCAGGCCGGCGACGAAGAGGCGGCTCACGATGCGTTCCGCAAGGCCGACGCCACCACTGGACTTGCGCCGGCGGCAGCCCTGGACGCCGCCTACAACGCCATGCGGGTCAATGAAGACGACGAATCGGTAGCGTATTTCAAGCGAGTCATCGATGCGCAAAAAGCCGGTGAGCTGCCGATGTCCGCACAACAGTTGTTCGATACCCGTCGCACCGTGGGCGACATCTCGCGCACCTGGGGCCTGACCAGCAGCACCAGCTATCGCGGCAACAGTTCCAGTGGCTTGAGCGCCGCTCCGGGCACCAGTAGCAGCGGCAACGAAAGCAACGACCAGCTGCAAAACAGCACCGAGCTGTCCTGGCGCCCGCTGGGGTATCGCAACGCTCGTTTTGTCGAACTCTACGGGCGCATCACCGACACCCTGTGGAGCAAGAACAGCGATTCGGACACTGGCCTGGACGCCTTGCAAGGCGCGCTCGGCGTACGGATCAAACCCTTCAGTTCCGTGAACATCATGGCCGCCCTTGAACGCACCTTCCCCCTGGGCTCGTCCAATGTCGATGGCGACTGGCTGGTGCGCCTGGGCTATGGCTCAAGCATCGGTACGGACCTGCGAGTCGATGTACCCAGCTGGTGGACCTCGCAGCTGTACGCCGAAGTCGGTCGTTACCTCAACGACTCACGTAATTATTTCAACAGCGAATGGCAAGTCGGCCGCAGCTACGCCATTGGTGGCACCGGTTCGCGCTGGGTAACCTTCCCCCATATCGTGGCGGCAGTCGACTACGATTCCCAGATGAACAGCAGCACCGACGGTGACTACTCGTCCGGCAAAGCCGGTGGGCTGGGGGTGGGGAACAACGTGCGCTATTGGTTTCGCGAAGATACCTACAACGCACCACGATCTTATGTGGACTTCTCCCTGCAGTACCGGGTCAAGGTGTTCGGCGAAGACCGCGCCAAAGGCGTGTTCGCTCGCCTGACCTATTCCTATTGAGGACGTTGATCTGATGTTTGATGCATGGGAGCAAAAAACGGCTTGCCTGGCCGAGCCACGGCTACACTGCATCAAGAAGGGGCTTGTTTGAAAAGCTTCGCCAATGTCTTCAATCGCACGACCATCGCAGCGCTGTTGCTTGGTGCGGCCATCGTCGTAGGTACAGGGACGTACTACACAGTGACCACCAACGTCGCGCCGGACATCGTCGGCATCGTCTGGCAGCCGGACAACCAGACCGTCGGCATCAACGGTAGCTGGGAAAAACTCGGGGTGCACGAGCTGCTGGTGCAATGGACGGTAGTGGACGATCAGGCCTTCGTGTCCGGTACCGGGCTGACCAGCGTACCGGTGCTGCCGGACTGGGCGCGCATCGCCAAGGCGCCTTGGGCCCAGGATGTCATCCTCGGGCTGGCCGGCTATTTCAGTGAAACTCGCTCACGGGACAACATCGAGCAACTGGCTGCGGTGTCGGAACGCATTGCCAAGTTGCCAACGCCACTGCATGTCACCGGGTGGTACTTCCCTGCCGAAGTCGATCCCAGTTGGTCTCGCGCCACGGAATTGCCCGCCTTGCTGGCCAAACTGCCGCGCCCATTGTGGATCAGCGTCTATGACGGCGCCAACATCGGCCCTGCCGCCACAGCCGATTGGCTCAAACAATGGCTGCCGGACGATATCGGCGTGTTTTTCCAGGATGGCGTCGGCGTCTACGCCCGCACCGCCCCAGTCGCCCGCAGCTACGCCGACGCCTTGCGTGAGCGTCTTGGCAAGGCGCGTGTACGGATCATCGTCGAAGCCTTCCGCCCCCAATACGGCGGCGGCTTCCGCTCAGCCACGGCGGCCGAGCTCACACCACAACTAGCGGCCTATGATGGGTACCCGCTCTACCTGTTCGACGGACCGCATTACATGACGCCTGAGTTGGTGGAGCAGTTGCACGAAGCACTGGGCACATCGGGCGGTTAACAGGTCCCCGGGCACGGCTCAAGGCTTGATGTTTTTCAGCTCATTGAGCAGCGCTAGCAGTTGTTGCATTTTTTCCTCGCCAAACTGTTCTTCGATCCGCCGATAGTTGCTTTCCATGCCCTCGCTCATGGACACAAAGCACTGCTCACCGCGCTCGGTCAGACCCACGAAAACCCGACGCTGGTCCTGGCTGGACTTCTGCCGACGCACCAGGCCATCACGCTCCAGGCGGCTGAGCACGCCGGTCATGCTGGGTTTCAGGATGCAAGCCTGATGCGCGAGCTGGTGGCTTTCCAATTCGCCTTGCTGATGCAGGATGCGGATCACCCGCCATTGCTGTTCCGTGAGGTCATGCTGGTTCAGCGCCGGGCGAAAAAAAGCCATGGCCGCTTCGCGGGCTTGCAGCAGGGTCAGGGTCAATGAAGGTCTGGGGCTGGCCATGTTCACACTGTTTGGATGGGCGAGTCGGCAGCTTAGTGGCGCGGGTAGGCTGCTGCAAGAAGCAAAGCCGCGGCCATTGCACCTTGCAGGCAGGCTATTCAATTGTGCCAAAAACGGATAATCCGCCCGTACTCAGCTGCCGGCACCTGTATGAGCCTGCTCAAAGAAATAGTCCTTCCAGCTGTCGGCCTTGTTCTTCAGCACGCCCAGTTCGTGCAGTTTTTCGGCATAGATGTAGGTGCGTTGCGGCACAACGGTGAAGTCGATTTCGGGATCGGTCACGATTTTCTCGACCAGCGACAATGGCAACTTGGACTGCTCTACACGGATGTAGGTCTGGGCGGCGGCCGGTTTATCGGCTTTGATGATGCTTTGCGCCTCCACTAGAGCGTCGTAGAAAGCCTTATAGGTTTTCGGATTTTCGTCGTGGAATTTTTCCGTGGTGTAGAGCACGTTGAACGTCGCCGGCCCGCCCAGCACGTCATAGGAGCTGAGGACCTTGTGCACATTGGGATTCTGCAGCGCCTGGTACTGAAACGGTGGGCTGGAGAAATGCGAATTGATCTCTGATTGGCCAGCAATCAACGCTGCCGTCGCGTCCGGGTGCGGGAGGCTGACGGAGATGTCGTCGAACTTTTTGAAGTGATCATTCCCGAACACCTTGGCCGTTTCAATCTGCAACGTGCGCGATTGGAACCCGACACCCGCCGCCGGCACGGCGATCCGGTCCTTGTCGGTGAAGTCCTTGAGGCTCTTCACGTTCGGGTTATTGGTCAGCAAATAGTTGGGCATCGACCCCAGCGAGGCGATGGCCTTGACGTTCTGCTTGCCCCGGGTCCGGTCCCAGATCGTCAGCATCGGCGGAACACCGGCCGACACCACGTCCAAGGCGCCGGTCAGCAACGCCTCGTTCATGGCCGTTGCGCCGGAAATACTGTTCCAATCCACCTCGATGTCGAGGCCCTCGGCCTTGCCATGCTTCTCGATGAGTTGCTGGTCTCGCACGACGTCGAGGATCAGGTAACCGATACCGAATTGCTGGGCAATGCTGATCTTGCCCTCCGCCCGTGCCGTGGGACTGAGCAACGCCGTTGCTGCCAGGGAAACACACCACACCGTGAGCGCAGAACGCTTGAACACCTTAACCATCGGAACCTCCCAGTAAATGGATGAAATCGAAGACCCGACTTTAAGGCTATAAAAAATATTATTTAAATACCTATATGGCATATCGATAGCACGCGAAGCCAGCCTGAATATCGCCAGTACCCAACAAAATCCGTATCAAGGCGCGCCCCCCAACGCGAGCGGCGCACGGTAAGGTAGGCAAAACCATCCGGATCGAGGTGTGCCGTGGCGTCCTATTCCCTGCGTCAGCTGAAATACTTCGTCACCACCGTCGAATGTGGCAGTGTCGCTGAAGCGTCCCGCAAGTTGTACATCGCTCAGCCATCGATCGCCACGGCGGTCAAAGGGTTGGAAGACAGTTTCGGCGTGCAGTTGCTCATCCGCCATCATGCCCAGGGCGTGTCGTTGACCCCTGGCGGCGCTCGCTTCTATCGCAAGGCCCAGGAGCTGCTGCGCATGGCTCGGGAGTTCGAGCAAAACGCGCTGGCCGATAACGATGTGGTCAGCGGGCAGATCGACATCGGCTGCTTTGAAACCGTCGCCCCGCTCTACCTGCCGCGCCTGATCGCCGGTTTTCGCCAACGCTTCCCAGGGGTGGAAATCCGCGTGCAGGACGGCGAGCAACAAGAATTGGTGCAGGGTTTGACGGGGGGCCGTTTCGACCTGGCGATTTTCTACGAGCACGACCTGGACAGCACCATCGAGACCGAAGCACTGACAGCACCCCAGCGGCCTTATGCGTTGTTGCCGGCAGGGCATCGCTTTGCCGGTCAGGCCCAGGTGTCACTGCGCGACCTGGCGCTGGAACCAATGATCCTGCTGGATGTGCAGCCCAGCCGGACCTATTTCGTGAGCATCTTCGAGGAATTGGGCCTGACGCCGAATATTGTATTCAGCTCGCCGTCCATCGAGATGGTGCGGGGCATGGTTGGCCAGGAGTTCGGCTTTGCGGTGCTGGTGACTCGACCGCATTCCACCTGCACCTACGATGGACAGCAAGTGGTGTGCGTCAACATCGCCGAGGACGTGACAGGTTCGGCGCTGGTGGCGGGCTGGCTCAAGCGCGCGCACCTCACTAAACCGGCGCAATTGTTCGTGGATTACTGCAAAGAGCAATTCAGACAATGGCTGACATAAGCCCAGGTGGGCCAGGCGAAATCGCCCGGCCCACCTGACCACGGTCCTCTATTTAGCGGCCCAGGCATTGAAGCGTTGTTCCAGCTCCTCGCCATGGTCGACCCAGAACTCGGCGTCCACGGCTTGGGCTTCGGCCAGGTTGGCCTCGGCGGTGGGCAATTGCGCTTGTACCGCCGCCGGCAACAAAGCCAGCGTCTTGCGATGCACCGGTCCGTAAGGGATGTTTTCCGAGAACACCTTCTGCGTCTGTGGCTGGCTGGCGAAGGCAATGAACTGCTCGGCCAAGGCCTTGTTCGGCGTGCCCTTGACCACTGCCCAGTACTCCGGGTCATACAGGCTTTGCGGCCAGACGATGCTCAGTTTCATGCCTTCTTTTTGCGCCGCGGCAATGCGGCCGTTGTAGGCGGCGCTCATTGACACGTCACCTGCTACCAGCCATTGCGGCGGTTGGGCACCGGCCTCCCACCACTGAATATTCGGCTTGATCTGGTCCAGCTTGGCGAATGCCCGGGACACACCTTGCGGCGTGTTCAGCACCTTGTACAACTCTTGCGGCTTGACCCCGTCGGCCAACAAGGCGATCTCCAGAGTGTACTTGGCGCCCTTGCGCAAACCGCGCTTGCCTGGGTATTCAGCGACGTTCCAGAAGTCCGCCCAGGACTTGGGCGCCTTGGCGAGTTTGCTCTGGTCATAGGCCAGGACCATCGACCAGACATAGGTGGCCACGCCACATTCAGTGAGTGCACCCGGTACAAAATTCGCCGGATCGCCAAGCCCCGCCAGGTCGAGTTTTTCAAACAGGCCTTCCTCACAACCACGCATCAGCTCGGGGCTTTCCACCTCGACCACGTCCCAACTGGTGTGCCCGGCCGCGACCATCGCCTTGATCTTCGATAACTCACCGTTGTATTCGCCAGCCACGATGCTTCCCGCACCGCTAGCGTTGAAGGGTTGGAAGTAGGCCTTGTCCTGGGCCTGCTTGGTGGCACCGCCAAATGAAATCACGGTCAAGCTCTGTGGCGCGGCCAGGACGCTGGTACTCAGCAACGCCAGGGCACACGCAATATTGCAACGCAAGGATCTGGACATGTAGCGGTTCCTCGAAAATGCCGACTCGCCCGCACGAGCCGACGACGGGACTCAAAAGCGACCGTAAGCGCGGGCGGCGCGGTCTACAGCTATACGGGTCTTGTCGACCAGTTCGTTGATGTCGGCATGGCGGGTCACCCGCACCGGGGCCATGGTCATCCGGCGCCGGTGTGCCGCCAGGATTCTTCCGTCATTGAAATCGTTCACCTTGGGTTCCTTGCGGTCATGGATCGGTGGGCTCGCGCAGGTAACTCGCCAGGCGGTCCATCAAACGGTCACAAGCCGCCATCTGTTCGACGCTCACGTATTCGTCGGGCTTGTGCCCTTGTTCCATGCTGCCGGGGCCGCAGACCACCGTCGGGATGCCAGCCTGATGAAACAAACCACCTTCGGTGCCGAAAGCCACGGTGCTAAAGACATTGCTAGCGCAGAGCCGGGCAACCAACCGCGCCGCAGCACTGTCCGGCGAGGTCGCCAGGCCCGGGTAGGTGGATAGCTGTTCAAAACGGATCGTGGAATCGGACTGCACTGCCCGCATTGCCGGCAGCAGCGTCTGTTCGGCGTAGTCTTGCAATTGCAGGGCCACCACCTGCGGGGCGAAATCCGGCAAAGCCCGCACTTCGAAGTCAAAACGGCAATCGGCCGGGACGATGTTCAACGCCGTCCCGCCCTGAATCACCCCGACCTGCACTGTCGAGAATGCCGGGTCGAAGCGCGAGTCATGCCGCGACGGTCCAGCCAGGTCTGCGCCGATCTCCCCCAACCGGCCAATCAGGCGCGCTGCCTGCTCGATGGCGTTTACCCCGTAAGGCGCGTAGGCCGAATGGCAGGCCGCCCCTTTGACATGACAACGCATCGCCAACTTGCCCTTGTGGCCCAGCACCGGTTGCAGCTCGGTGGGTTCGCCAATCAAACATAGGCCCGGTTGAGGAATGCGCTGGGGCAGCACTTCCAGCAGACTGCGCACGCCCAGG
Organism: Pseudomonas sp. LBUM1664; assembly: GCF_059695895.1. NCBI lineage: Bacteria > Pseudomonadati > Pseudomonadota > Gammaproteobacteria > Pseudomonadales > Pseudomonadaceae > Pseudomonas > Pseudomonas sp. LBUM1664. The sequence continues at coordinate 3,446,994 of NZ_CP166791.1, forward strand.
CAGCCGACTTCTTCGTCATAAGAGAAGGCCAGGTGCACCGGTCGGTGAAGCGGGCTGGCCAGGAACATCGGCACTGCCGCCAGCACCGAGGCCAGATAGCCTTTCATGTCCGCCGTGCCGCGCCCGAACAGCTTGCCTCCCGCCTCGCTCAGGCAAAACGGTGCGACCGACCAGGCCTGTCCATCCACCGGCACCACGTCGGTGTGACCGGACAACACAACGCCGCCCGGCACCGCCGGACCGATGCTCGCCAACAGGTTGGCCTTGGTCCGCTCGGGGTTATAGATCAGTTCGCAATCCACACCCAGGTCTTGCAGATAACCGCGCACGAACTCGATCAGCGCCAGGTTCGACTCGCGGCTGACCGTGGCAAAACCCACCAGCCGGGCAAGCAGTGCGCGGCTACGCAGCTCACTCATCACCCGGCACGCCATAGCTGGGAGCCAGGGTCGGGTTCAGGGCGCGGGTCAGGTAATCCTGCAATTGCGGCTGATAGGCAACCCAGAGTTTTTTCAGTTCGCCAATGGGGTTTTCCTCGGCCCAGTCCACCCGCAAATCGACGACGGGCCACGTCAAGTCATCCACCACCGACAGCGCTGCCGAGTGCACCGCTCCGGCTTCGCCGCCCGCATCCTGGCCGGCTTGCAACGCACTCATCAGGCGTGCCGCGAGACAGCCCTCGCTGCGTTCGAACGCCGTAACCATGGCGTTGATCACCTCACCGTTTGCCAACAGATTGCCAGCCGCCACGCACTGTTCACCGGCCAGCGTGTTGTGGATGCCCAGGGTGTGGCTGCCACTGAAAATCGCCGTATGTCCATGAGCGTCGACCACCGCCACCTGGCGGTATTCGCTATAACCATTGCGAGCCAGGGCGCAGTCCATGGCTTTTTGCGCCACCAGGCCGCCGGCCAGTTCATCGAGGATCTGTGGACCAAGGGCTGGCAGCGTGATGTTCTGGCTCGACACCGCGCCAACGCCGGCCCGTAACCAGGGGCAACGGGCGCCTACGGCAATGCTCGAAGAACTGATGGCAATACCCAACTGGCCGGTTTCGGCGCAGCGCCCGACGATGGAAAAGGTCATGGTCAACTCCTTATTCGGGGATCACCGCGATCACGTCGATTTCCATCAGCCACTGCGGCTGGCCAAGGGCGCTGACCACCAGCCCGGTGGAAATCGGGAACACACCCTTGAGCCACTTGCCGACCTCCTGATACACCGGCTCGCGGTAGCGTGGGTCAATCAGGTAGGTGGTGGTCTTGACGATATGGCTCAGGTCACTCCCGGCCTCCTCCAGCAATTGCTTGACGTTGCGCATGGCCTGCTCGGCCTGGGCGCGGGGATCGCCCAGACCCACCAGTTGGCCATCGAAATCGGTCCCGACCTGACCCCGCACATAGACGGTATTGCCGGCACGCACGGCCTGGCACAGGTCGTTGTCCAACGTCTGGTTCGGGTAGGTGTCTTTGGTATTGAACATGCGGATACGGGTGTGAGTAGGCATCAACGGCCCCCCCTGAGGCTGGTTTTCGAACGTTGCGAATCGCTATCGGATGCTTGCGCCCGAGCGTCTTGGTCCTGGCGCTGGACAGCATCCCGATAAGCCAGGTACGTGCGCTGCTTCACGATGTGGTCGGCGATGTGCCGTGCGTCGTGCCAGACGCCCCAGATGAACGCCGAGCCCCGCCGCGACAGCCATGGCAGGCCGACGAAATACAAACCCGGCTCGCTGGAAACACCGCGCTGATGCCGGGGCTTGCCATGAGCGTTGAGCGCGTCGACCTTCAGCCAGCTGTAATCCACCGAGTAGCCCGTGGCCCAGATAACGGTGGTCACGCCCGCGTCGACCAAGTCCAGTTCCAGGAGTGGATGAGTCAGGCAGTGCGGATCAGGCAGCAGGTCGCGAGCGTTGGGTTCAACTGGCAGGTCCAGGCCGTTACGGGCAATGTAGGCGTCGGCGGCATCGAGCAGCGCCAGGTAGTTTTCATCGCCTCGGGCAATGTTTTCGGCCAGGTTCGATTCAAAGTTCACCACGCTACCGTTGAACGATTTCGTCAGGCCGACCAGCGTGATGCCCTCATGGGCCAGCCTGCGAAAATCCACCGTGTGACCGCCTCGAGCACCGCTTACGGCGATAGTCACGTGTTCCTTGCCGGGCTGGACGGCCTCTGCATCCCATTCGCCAAGTACCCCCAGCCACCAGCAGAAGTCGCGGTTGCGATAAGCCCGGGGAGGACGATCATGGGCCCCCACAGAGAGGTAAACCTGCTTGCCGGCGCGCTGCAATTCATCGGCGATCTGCACCCCCGACGACCCGGCGCCCACCACCAGCACCGCGCCCTCGGGCAGTTGCTGTGGATTGCGATACTCGGCGGAGTGAATCTGGGTGACCGTCGATATATCAGGCGCGATCGGCGGGATCACCGGCCGTTGGAACGGCCCGGTGGCGACCACCACGTGAATGGCCTCGATCAGGCCCTCGCAGGTTTCAATGGTGAAACCCGGGCGAGCGACATTGCGCTCGACACTCCTGACCTCGACACCGGTGCGGATCGGCGCGTTGAACTGTTTGGCATAGGCTTCGAAATAATCGGCCACCTGGTCTTTCGAGGCAAAGGCATCAGGCTTGAGCCCCTCAAATTCCAGGCCTGGAAAGCGGTCATGCCAGACCGGGCCGTTGGCAACCAGCGAATCCCATCGTGCCGTGCGCCAGGCCTCGGCAATTCGGTTGCGCTCCACCACAAGATGAGGCACCCCTTGCCTGCTCAAATGCTCACTCGTGGCCACGCCGGCCTGACCGGCACCTATAACAAGCGTATCTATGCGTACTGTTTCAACGGACATGTCTGGGCACTTCCGGCAGTGGGTTTGGTTCAGGCAGGCATGGCGCCGCCTCAGGCTCTGATTTTTTGTTCTGCGGTTGCAGCTATCGATAGGCGATGACGAGGTGATTGTGTTGGCAGGCGGGGATTAGCGAAACGAGGGTTTTTATCGTTGTTGGAAAGGAAAAAACTGCCCGTAAAAAGCAAACGCAGGGCCTAATGCCAGTCAGCCAAGCCAAGAAACCTGGGGAGTTTCATCGTTTGGTCCTTAACGGATTGGCATGCCCGCAGAGCCTGTTTACCAGGTGTTGATCTGCGCAAGCTGGGTCGCCAGAGGAAGGAGGTTCCAGGCGTCCTTGGCTGCACACCCGGGGACATCGTGTGCCCAGCGATACCAGACGTGAAGGTTCTGGGCACCGGCGATCTGCACAGCATAAGGGTTGAGTAGTCCGCCGCCCCCTGCCCCCTGCAACCATGGCAAACAGTACTGGCAGGGATGCAACTGAACGTACATCACCCAATCTCCAGCGTTCGGTGCCACCAAGCCATAAGGCATTAGACCGTTGCCGCCCGCCACCACCAGAGCGTTGCGCTCCGCATGGCCGGAAAACCCGACCGCAGGCGCGCCGGGTACCGCAGCGAACGCTCCGACAATTGCAAAGCGTGAATTTCCAAACACCACGCCATAAGGCAAAGCGGCCCCGCCCCCTACTGCCTGGCCCAAGGGAAAACCAGCCCCTGGATTGGACACCGTCGCCAATGCGGCCCAACAGGAGCCGTGGGCTATACCGGCACCCGGTATAGCCTGTGTATGGGCATGGGTAGCACATTGTCGGGCGAGCTCCAGCGCTTCGAGATAACCTGGATTCATGACGCCGCCCATGGCCACGGTGAACTGATGCAAAACAACCGGCATAAGATTATCCCTGTCTTGATCGGGTTGACCTCGGGCCATTGCTGAACTCTTCCAGAGTTGCCAGAGCCCTTCAGAACACGCCAAGTGAGCCTAGCCACCGCAATGAAAAACGCAAAAGTCAGTCAAGACAAAAAAACGGAAGGAACGGATGGCGCTCAATCGCACGGCTGATCTACTTCAAATGAGCCGGAAACGCCTTGAGCTCAAGTTTCTCCATCACCAGCCCAATAAACGCCGAGACCGCCAATGGCAACTGGCGTCGGCTCGGGTAAAGCACATTCAGGCCAAAGCCGGTGCGCTGATATTGCGGCAGCACACGCACCAGCCTTCCGGCTTCAAGATCCAATTGGCTCAGCGTCTGCGGCAGCACGGCGATGCCCAGGCCCGCGACGGTCGCCCTGCGCAGCGCCTGGGCGGTGTTGGCGTTGAATCGGCTGCAGACCTGCACTTCTTCCTCGACGCCGTCCGGGCCGACGAACCGCCAATGGGTCAGGCCGCTGGGATGGCCGAAACTCACGCTATGGTGGTGAACCAGATCCTGCAGCGAAGCCGGCACGCCACGGGCGGCGATATAGGCGGGACTGGCAACCATGCCATCGCCGCCGGAAGCCAGGAGTTGGCGACCGACATACCCTGAGTCCTGCAACGGACCGCCGCGGAAAGCGACATCGATGCGGTCGGCAATCAAGTCGACACGGGCATCACTGAGCACAAAATCGAACTGCACCCGCGGATGCGCGGCAAGGAAGTCGGCCACCCACTCCATTGGAAAGAAGTCGAAGAAATCCGCCATCGCCGCAATGCGCACCAAGCCGCTGGGCTCCTCGTTGCCCATCATCAGCTCCTGGCCGGCATCCATCAGACCGTCCACCGCGTTCACGCAACGCTCATAGAACCCCTGCCCTACCTGGGTCAGCGTGAGTTTGCGGGTGGAGCGTTGCAGAAGTCGTGATCCGAGCTGCGCCTCCAACTGCTGGACTCGCCGGCTCACGGTATTGGATGGCATGCCCAGCCGCCTGGCCGCTTGGGCAAAACTGCCGCTGCGCACCACCTGGACAAACAGCGCAACGTCGTTCAAATCCAACATAGCCTCGCCATTCCTTCGTTTTTTGGATGAGTTCAATCCGATTGTATCGGCTAATCAATCCATTGGCTGGCTCTTATCCTTCTCCCATCAAAGCCCTGACGCTCAAGAATCCGAGGTACACCATGACCCCCATCGTCGCCGCGCCACCGCGCGCCATCGTCCACCGCACGTACGGCAGCAGCCACGGGCCAATCACCCGGCTCATGAGCCCTGGGGACCTGGGCCAACGCTGCGAGCCCTTCGTGTTTCTCGATCTCTCAAGAGGTGAATCATGAGCAACATTGGTCTCGATCTTCTGCTGTCCCGTGTTCAGGTCGGCAAACTGTCCTTGAAAAACCGCATGATCATGGCACCGATGACCCGCAGCCGCGCCGGGGCGGGTGACGTGGCCACGCCCCTCATGGCCGAGTACTACCGTCAGCGGGCCGGCGCCGGCCTGATTGTCAGCGAAGGCTCCCAGGTTTCGGCGCAGGGCAAGGGTTACCTGAGAACGCCAGGGATCTTTAGCAGCGAACAAATCGCCGGTTGGCAACAAGTGACCGACGCGGTTCACGCCGAGGGCGGGCAGATATTCTTGCAGTTGTGGCACGTGGGTCGGCTCTCCCATTCGCTGGTACAACTGGACGGCGCCCTGCCGGTGGCGCCCTCGGCGATCAAGGCCGACGGCGAGATCTACACCCCCGAAGGCCTCAAGCCCTATGAACTGCCACGGGCATTGGAGCTCGATGAAATTCCGGGCGTGGTCGCCGACTTCCGTCAGGCCGCCGCCAACGCGAAGCGGGCCGGGTTCGACGGCGTGGAAATTCATGGCGCCAATGGCTACCTGATCGACCAGTTCCTGCGTGACGGCACCAACAAACGTACCGACGCCTACGGCGGCTCAGTCGAAAATCGCGCACGCTTGCTCAAGGAGGTGGTCGAGTCGGTGATCGAAGTCTTCGGCGCCAGCCGCGTTGGCGTCCGCCTGTCGCCGATCTTCAGCTACTTCTCGATGAGCGACAGCAACCCCCAGGCGATTTTCGACCACACCGCCAGAATGCTCAGCCGCTACGGGCTGGCTTACCTGCACATCGTGGAGCTGGGCGAAGGCGCGGTCAATTTCCTGGAGCTCAAGCGCCGCTTTGGCGGGCCATACATCGCCAACGGCGGCTACAGCGCAGAACGCGCGGCCACCGCCATCAGTCGCGGCGATGCAGACCTTGTCGCCTTCGGCACACCGTTCCTCGCCAACCCGGACCTGGTGGAGCGCTTCAAACACGGGCTGGCGCTCAACACCCCTGATGCATCGACCTTTTACCAGGGCGACGAGCGCGGATATACCGATTATCCGACGCTGGCTGAGGTTCAAGACCAATAAGCCCTGAGATGGATTGCAGAGCCCTTGTCGCAACCACAAGGGTTCGCTTTTAAACAATCACCTCTTCAGGCTCCACCACCGGCGCGACGATCTCTGGAACAAAAGAGAAGCCTGCGGCCTCCCAATCCCGCCAGTCAGGTGTCACGTCCGGCAGCCAGGGTGACGGGATCGGCTCCATCGGCACAGCAGTCCATTTGCCCTCTACCTCAACCGGCCAATACCACCAGGCCTCCACGTTGCCTGCCTGCTCCACGGCCAACGGCAGGAAATCGTCCTCTTGTTCACGCGGGACGAGTTTCCAGCCCGGACGCAGTTTCTTTTGGATACGAGCCAGGCGCTGTGTCTGTAACTCAAACAACACGGCGGGCAGTTGGTCATACCGGCAACTGCGACGCTTGTTCTCCTCGCCGACGAACTTGGTGAACCCCAGCGATTGTTGGTTGGCCGTCAGGGCGTCCAGCTCTTCACCGGTACGCACATGGAAAACGACGTCCCCCAGGTCCAGGGCGCTGTCGCTGAAGTTAATCTTCGGGCCCATTTGCGCCAGGATGTAAAACTGAGCAGGGAAAATCGCTTCCTTGAGGTTTTTGTCTTCGATGATGTTCCACCGGCACGTCTTGTTCAGCCGCCAGGTATCCGGTGACGCCGTGCTCTTGATTTCCAAGGTTACGCCCCAGGTCAGTTGCAGGTCGAACACGTCACCGTGGGGTTGCACTTGGTAATGTTTCTTGATGCTGTGGGTCAGATCCCCGTCTCGGGGGGTATAGGTGGTCAACGCCCTCACCGTATCGCCGACAATGCTGTCGCAGTGTGCAATCAACTTCTTTGCCACCAGATATTCGATCAGCACGCCACGCAATACGGGCACGTTCATGTTTGAAAATGCCCATTCCCAAAAGTCGTTGGCCGTATGGGGCGTGGCTGATTCGCCGAAGGAAAACGTGGTCCCTGCGTTCAGAAAGCGCTTCAGATTTTCGATGTTCATGTCGTCCCTGTCATTTTGTTCAAGCGATAGAGGCTAAATGATGGCACTTTCTGACTGGCGGTTCAATTCTCTACCCTGATCAGTCCTTAGGTAAGACGCGTCTGTCACTCCAATAACTGAACAATCCGCGGTTCAATCGCGCCTGCACTCACCTCAAGCAACGCCAGCGTCACCGGTAGCTTGAAGCGCCTCCGGCCGGCGCTGCCCGGGTTGAGGTAGAGCCGTTCGCCGCGCCACTCGATGTTCGGCTTGTGGGAGTGACCGGTGATGACCAGCTTTACGCCGGGGTCCGGCGAGGCCTGCACATCGGCGATGTCATGCACCAGCAAAACCTGCCAACCGCAGAGGTCAAACTGCAGGCAGTCGACAAGCTGCCCTGCCCAATCGGCACCCAGGTCGTTATTGCCCCGCACGACGTGCAGCGGGGCGACGGATGCCAGCTGATCCAGGATCTCGGGGCTGCCGATGTCACCGGCGTGGATGATCCGCTCACACCCTTGCAGCGCTGCAAGCGCTTCAGGACGGAGCAGACCGTGAGTATCGGAAATGACGCCAACTTTCATGGGCTTCTCGCCACAGGTTCCATAGGGTTATTGACTTGACTGACAGGCATCAGGCACCAAAAACGAGCATTTTGTCCTTACTTTATCGCTTGATAGCTGCCAATGAATAGCGCTGCTCATGTCTACCTTTTCACGACTAGCTAACGTGCTGATATCGAATAAGATAGGCTGCGCATCAATAGTGCGCAGACCCGTTGTAGAAGGAAATGTTGATGCTCGGACGCAAACGGCCAGAGCTAAAAATTGAAAGCGCTGATGAAGCCTTTTCCCCCCATGCTACGCGGGCCGGAGCTGCGTTGCGGCTCACCGTGAGCTTCATGCTGGTGGTGATTGTGGCATTCGTGGCCGTTGAAGGCTGGCGGACATGGCGTGACTATCGCGCCGCCTTTGCGTCTGCCCACGATTCGGTGACAAACCTGGCACGGGCGACGGCTCAGCACGCCGAAGACACCATCCGGCAGGTGGATGTGCTGACGTCCGTGCTCAGCGAACGCGTGGAAGGTGACGGACTCCAGAACATCGACATCCCGCGTATCCATAAGCTGCTGGTGCAGCAGTCGGCCATCATGCCGCAATTGCACGGGCTGTTTATCTATGGCTCCGACGGGCAGTGGGTGGTGACGGACAAGGAAGTGACGCCGGAACCTGTGAACAACGCCGACCGCGATTACTTCCAGTATCACCGTACCCACGAAGATCGAAACGTACGAATCGGTGAAGTGATCAGGAGTCGATCCACCCATGATCTGATCATTCCCATTTCCCGTCGCCTGAACAATCCTGACGGCTCGTTCGCTGGCGTGCTGCTTGGCACGGTCAAGGTCAGCTATTTCGTGGACTACTACGGCGATTTCAAAATCGACGACAAGGGCGCTCTGGTCCTGGCCATGCGAAATGGCACCATCCTGGTTCGACGGCCCTTCGTCGCCTCGGTGATCGGCAAGAGCCTGATCAATAGCGTGATCTTCAAGAACTATTTGCCGACGTCGAACCAGGGCGTCGCAGAGGCCAGGGCTGTCGTCGACGACACCGAGCGCCTTTACGGTTACCGGGCCTTGACCACTTATCCGTTGGTGGTGGAAGCCGGGCTATCCCGGGAATCCATCATCGCCCCCTGGCGTCGCGACCTGCTCAAGAGCGGCGTTGTGCTGGTTTTCCTGATCGCGATACTCATCGGCTTCGGGCTCATCGTGTTGAGTCAACTGCGCTACAGAATGACCATGGAGAAGCAGATTCGTAGCGCACACCAGTCCATGCGCGACATGGCGCTGACTGACAGCCTTACCGGGCTGGGCAACCGCAGGCGGCTGGACATTGCTTTGGCCGATGAGCTTCGCTTGGCCAAGCGCCAGGGTTCCTCCCTGGCGTTGATCATGCTCGACGTCGATTACTTCAAGCGCTTCAACGACAAATACGGACACGCCGCCGGGGACGACTGCCTGCGCGCGATTGCAGGTGCGATCCAGCAATCGATCCGAAGACCGGGTGACCTGGCCGTCAGGTACGGCGGCGAAGAGTTCACCGTGTTGCTGCCCAACACAGACAGCGCAGGTGCCGCCAAGGTCGCGCAACAGATCCTCGAATCCATCCGGGCCCTGAACATCGAACACGGCGAGCATCCATTGGGAATGGTCACGATCAGCGCCGGCATCACCACCAGCCAGCCGAGCACCGAGGACATAACCCCTGCCATGCTGATAAAGACCGCTGACGCCTTTTTGTATCTGGCAAAAAATACCGGGCGAAACCGTTGGTGCAGCGCCGGCGCGTCGCCGCAATGATCCCCTGGCGATAGCCGCGCATCGGTCCACACCGCGTAAACCCAAGTCCACAGGTGCCGGCCAGGCGCCTGACGGCTACAATGGTCGCTTCGACCGTGACCAGCCTGATTAAAAAAACATGTCCTTGCCCAAACATCATCTGGAATTGCTCAGCCCCGCCCGCGACGTGACCATCGCCCGCGAGGCCATCCTGCATGGCGCCGACGCCGTGTACATCGGTGGCCCGAGTTTCGGCGCACGTCACAACGCCTGCAACGAGGTCGGCGATATCGCCCGGCTGGTGGAATTCGCCCATCGCTATCACGCCCGGGTGTTCACCACGATCAACACGATCCTGCACGACAACGAGCTGGAGCCGGCCCGGCAGCTGATCCACCAACTGTACGATGCGGGCGTCGATGCGTTGATCGTCCAGGACCTGGGGGTGATGGAGCTGGACATCCCGCCAATCGAGCTGCACGCCAGCACCCAGACCGACATTCGCACCCTGGCACGGGCGAAGTTCCTCGATCAGGCCGGTTTCTCGCAACTGGTGCTGGCCCGGGAGTTGAATCTCCAGGAAATCCGCGCCATCGCCGATGAGACCGATGCGGCCATCGAGTTTTTCATCCACGGCGCGCTGTGCGTGGCCTTTTCCGGCCAGTGCAACATTTCCCACGCACAGAACGGCCGCAGCGCCAACCGTGGCGACTGCTCCCAGGCCTGTCGCCTGCCCTACACCCTCAAAGACGACCAGGGTCGGGTGGTTGCCTACGAAAAACACCTGTTGTCGATGAAGGACAACAACCAGAGCGCCAACATTCGCGCCCTGGTCGAGGCCGGCGTGCGCTCGTTCAAGATCGAAGGGCGCTACAAGGACATGGGGTATGTGAAGAACATCACCGCCTACTACCGCCAGCGCCTGGACGATGTCCTCGAAGACCGTCCGGACCTGGCCCGCGCTTCAAGCGGTCGCACCGCGCACTTCTTCGTGCCCGACCCGGAAAAGACCTTCCACCGCGGCAGCACCGATTACTTCGTCAGCGACCGCAAGATCGACATCGGCGCCTTCGACTCACCGACCTTTACCGGCGTGCCGGTGGGCGTGGTGGAGAAAGTCGGCAAGCGCGACCTGCAAGTCGTGACCTCTGATCCGTTGTCCAACGGCGACGGTCTCAACGTATTGGTCAAGCGTGAAGTGGTCGGCTTTCGGGCCAACATCGCCGAGCCCAAGGGCGAGTTCGAAGAAGACGGCCAGAAGCGTTATCGTTATCGCGTCGAACCCAACGAAATGCCGACAGGCCTGCACCAGCTGCGTCCCAACCACCCGTTGAGCCGTAACCTGGACCATAACTGGCAGCAGGCGCTGCTAAAGACCTCTTCCGAACGCCGGGTGGGCCTGGGCTGGGTCGCCCGTCTGCGCGAAGAGCGCCTGGAGCTGACCGCCACCAGCGAGGAAGGCATCAGCGCCAGCGTTACCCTGGACGGGCCGTTCGGCCTGGCCAACAAACCGGAACAGGCCTTGGAGCAACTGCACGACCTGCTCGGCCAACTGGGCACCACCGAATATCACGCTACCAATATCGAGCTGGATGCGCCCCTGGCGTTCTTCATCCCCAACTCGCAGCTCAAGGCGTTGCGTCGCGAAGTCATCGAAGCCCTGACCGCGGCCCGCATCCACGCCCACCCGCGAGGGGGCCGTAAAGCCGAGACCACTCCGCCGCCGGTGTACCCTGAGTCGCACCTGTCGTTCCTTGCCAATGTGTACAACCAGAAGGCCCGGGACTTCTATCACCGCCACGGCGTCAAACTGATCGACGCGGCGTTCGAAGCCCACGAGGAAACCGGTGAAGTGCCGGTGATGATCACCAAGCACTGCCTGCGCTTCTCGTTCAACCTCTGTCCCAAACAGGCCAAAGGCGTCACCGGGGTGCGCACCAAGGTGGCCCCGATGCAGCTGATACACGGTGATGAAGTACTGACGCTGAAGTTCGACTGCAAACCCTGCGAAATGCATGTGGTCGGCAAGATCAAGGGGCACATCCTTGACCTGCCACTGCCGGGTAGCAGGGCCGAGCCGATCGTGGGTCACATCAGCCCCGAAGACCTGCTCAAGACGATTGCTCGCGCGCCTCATTGAGTCACGGCCTGTGGGAGCGGGCCCGCTCCCACATCGTTTTTCGTTTCTGCGCCGTTTTTGCATTTCTGTGCGACAGATTGGCTAAAGGGCTCCCCCGCCACTCTCGCGGTGTTAGGTTGCAAGTGATTGTTTAATCAACCAGACACTTCTCCCCAACTGCCTGCAAAGGAATGCCCCAGCAATGGACTTCTCGCTCAAACACCTGGCCGTGACGACCCTGATGCTGTCCAGCCTTGCGTCATTCGCCATGCCGGCAAACGCTAACGTCACCGCGCAACAGAGCTCGGCACTCGTCAAGACGTTCGCTGACACATCGGTAACCGATTTCAGGCAGTTTCTGGGCGGCGTGGCCAAGAGCGACCTGGCCAAGACCGCCGACCTTGGCCCGGCCATCAGCACCTTCCTGGACAACAAGCCCCTTTCGGCTGAACAGCAGAATGAAATCCATCGCCTGCTGGGCATCTATGCACGGGTGAAGTACGGCAACGCGGCCACCGAGACCCTGAAAGAGCTGGTGGCAATCCCGACTTTTCGCAAGGATGGCGTTGCCCAGCATGAGAACCCCGAATTCCTCAAGATCGCCGACAAGATCAAAAGCCTGGCCGAGGCGTTCAACCTGAACTTCCGCAATATCGATAACCGCGTCTATGAGATTTCACTCCAAGGCAGCGGCGAGGAAGTGGTGGGCATTCACGCCCATGCCGATGTGGTGCCCGTGACGCCGGAAAACTGGGTGCTCAAAGACGGCACCCAACTCGATCCGTTCAAGGTCACCCTGGTGGGCGACCGCATGTACGGCAGAGGCACCGAGGACGATAAGAACGGCATCGTGGTGGCGCTCTATGCCATGAAAATCATCAAGGAAGAGAAGCTGCCACTGGCCAGGAACTTCAAGCTGCTGGTCGACACCACCGAGGAAACCACCGGTGACGCCATCCCCTATTACTTCGAACGCAACCCGACACCCAACTACAACCTGGCGCTGGATGGCGGCTACCCCGTTGTGATTGCCGAGAAAGGCTATGGCACCGTCATGGCAAATTTTGCCCGGCGTAACGCACAAGGCAAGGGTGCCGAAATCACCGCGATGACGGGCGGCCTGGCCACCAACCAGATTCCGTCGACGTCGGTCGCCACCTTCGTGGGCGACAAACCCGCCGCATTGGCTGCCAGCCTCCTGAAAGCCGGTACTGACTATGCCAAGCGCAATGGCGGCAATTTCGAGGTGTCCACCAAGGTCGTTGGCAAAGACGTCCTGTTGACCTTTACCGGTGTTTCCGCCCACTCGTCCGAGCCCGAGTCAGGCGTCAACCCCGTGGCGAGGATGCTGGTCTTCATCAACAGCCTCGACGGCAAGGTCGCGCTCAAGCACAACCACATCACCGACGCCGCCCGCTACGCTGCTGACAACTGGGGCCTGGATTATCTGGGTAGCCAATTGGGGATTGGTTTTTCCGATGCCTTCATGGGCCCGCTGACCGCGTCCCTGACCTATGTCGGCCTGGACGAGAAGGCCTTCAAGCTCGCCGTCAATCTGCGCGTGCCGGTGGGCAAGCCCACAGAAACGCTCAAGAGCGAAATTGCCGACAAGCTCACCGCCTGGAGCAAGAAGTCCCACGTTGCAGTGGCCTTCGATTACTCGCTCGACGAGCCGATGTACCGCAACCCTGAGGGTGAATGGGTCAAGGCGTTGCTGGCCGTGGCCAGCGAAAACCTGGGCATGGAACACAAATACGGCACCTCCGCCGGCGCCACCTCGGTCCATGAGTTGCCCAATGGCGTGCAGTTCGGCCTGGCCATGCCCGACGTCAAATACACCGGTCACAACGACAACGAATTCAAGACTGTCGAGCAGTTTCTGCTGGATCTGCAAATCGTGACCGAGATGATGGGGCGGATTGGGCAGATGCCCAAGCTCTGATTGCCCCAAGGTAAACAGCGCATTTAAGATTTGTTTGATCATTGTGGCGAGGGAGCAAGCTCCCTCGCCACGGATTCAAGCGCGGCCGCTATCCTGCGCAGCCTTGTCGGTAATGTCAGTCAGCTCCAATCCCCAGTCGCCATGCAGGTACCAATCCTCCCCGATCATCTCGGCCGGGTGCATCGTTCGATCAGCACCGTTACCGCACGCCAAGGCGTTCGCCGGGCAGTAGCGGTCGCAGCCCCAGCAGATACGCTCGGGATGTTTGGGACTTAGAGGAAAGGGCTTTGCCATGACGACCCCGCATAACCGATGGGTGTATTTGCACCCTACCGCGCCGGGCTCAAGGCACTCTTGATTTTGATCAAGAACCCTATGAACGTCTGCACACCGCTCGCAGAATCGCCCTGAAAATTGACAATAATCATTACTATTCGCAGCAAGTCTTCCTAGACTCGGCCATCTTTTAGCCATCCAGGAAGTCATCATGCGCACGCTTGCTCCTCTGTCTCTCACGCTGTTGTTTCTCGCACCCTTGGCCCAGGCCAAGGAATACCCCATCGGCGAACCGCAACTGTGCCCAGGGCTGGAGGTAGGCGCGGTGTATCTGCAACCGATCGAAATGGCCCCGGCCGGCATGATGCGCGCCACCGCCGATTCCGACGTTCACCTGGAAGCCGATATCCGCGCCACGGCCGACAACCAGCAGGGCTTCCAGGAAGGCAGCTTCGTGCCGTACCTCAACGTGTCGTTCCAACTGAAAAAACAGGGCAGCGACACCGAACTCAAAGGTGACTTCCATGCCATGGTCGCCAATGACGGGCCGCACTATGGCGACAACGTGAAGCTGCTCGGCCCTGGTCAATACCAACTGACCTTTACCGTCCTGCCGCCCAGTGGCCATGGCTCCCTCGGGCGTCACACCGACAAGGAAACCGGCGTGGCGCCGTGGTTCGAGCGCTGTGAATTGCACTACGAATTCGTTTACGCCGGGATTGGTAAAAAAGGCGGGTACTGAGGATGAACCGCCCAACCTGCGGCCTGCATACCGCCAGCCATCGGCGTCTGCCTTGGTTGATGCTGGCCGGCTTGATGTTGCCTTCAATCGCCCATGCCCAACTGCCAACTTACGAGCTGAGCATACGCGACGGGCATTTCACCCCGCCGCTGCTGGAGGTCCCGGCCGGGCAGCGCTTCAAGATCGTACTGAAAAATGTCGGCCAGGGCCCTGCGGAATTCGAAAGCACGCCCCTGCGGGTCGAAAAAGTCCTGTCGCCCGGCGTCACCACCTTTGTCGTGATCCACCCGCTGCGCCCCGGGCACTATCCGTTTTTCGACGAATTCAATCCGCAACTGCCCGAGGGCGGCATTCTCGCCAAGTAACCGCCAGCAGGAGGCGTTGCATGACTCAATCGATGTTTATTGTCTGGCGCGAAAGCGTCGAGGCGCTGTTGGTGATCGGTATTCTGCAGGCCTGGGTCGGCCGTCAGCAACAGGCCAGCCAACTGCTCCGGTACGTATGGGGCGGCGCTGCGCTGGGCTTGCTGCTTTCAGCTGTGCTGGCCGGGCTGATTCTGCTGGCTGGCGAGGCCATGAGCGGCGCCGCCAACGAATGGTTCCAGGCTTCATTGGCACTGATCGCGAGCCTGCTGATCGTGCAGATGGTCACCTGGATGCACCGAAACGCCGGGACGCTGAAGCATGACCTGACGCGCCACGCCGACCATCGCCTGAGCCGCCAGGGTGGCCTGGGACTGTTGGTGCTGGCGATGCTGGCGGTCAGCCGCGAAGGCAGCGAAACCGTGGTCTTCCTGTATGGCGCCGGTGCCCGTCTGCAGGGCTCGCAACTGGGCTTGTTTGCCGTGGGTGCAGCGGCCGGCCTGGTGCTGTCGCTGCTGACCATCGCCCTGCTGCACAGCAGTCGCCGATTTATCTCATGGCCGCGCTTTTTTGCCATCAGCGAAGCGATCCTGCTGTTGTTGGGAGCGGCGCTGCTGGTCAGCGGCATCGAGCGGGTCGGCGGACAATTGCTCGCGATGGACTGGCCCGAACCGGTGTATCGCGCCATTGGCGACGCGCTCTGGGACAGCAGCGCGGTATTGGATGACGGCCATGGCTTGGGTGGTTTCCTGGCTGATTTCGCCGGATACCGAGCCAGTCCCAGCGCGATGATGCTACTGGTGTGGCTTGGCTATTGGCTGGTGGTCGCTCGATGGCTGCGGCCACCCAAGTCGGAAAAACTGCCATGCCCGACCTAAACCCCTGGCTCCAGCGCCTGGGCGACGGCATGCGGCGCCACGGCGCAACCATTCGTGCCGTGCAATGGGCAGTGGTGCTGTTCTACGCGGTGCTGCTGGTGGTGCCGGCCCTGTCGCCATTGCCGAGCGGTCAGACGCGACTGTTCGACAACCTCACGCTGCTGGCGCAGTTTCTGTTCTGGGGCCTGTGGTGGCCCTTCGTGTTGCTCTCGATCGTGGTGTTCGGTCGGCTCTGGTGTGGCGTGCTGTGCCCTGAAGGCGCCTTGAGCGAATGGGCCAGCCAATACGGCAAGGGCCTGGGGGTGCCGCGAACCCTGCGCTGGGCCGGCTGGCCGACCTTGGCGTTCTGCCTGACCACGATCTACGGCCAGTTGATCAGCGTCTACGACTATGCCCAGGCTGCGCTGCTGATTCTCGGCGGCTCGACCGTTGCAGCGGTGATCGTTGGCCTGCTGTTCGCCCGAGGCAAGCGGGTGTGGTGCCGTTACCTGTGCCCGGTCAGTGGCGTCTTTGCCCTTCTTGCCCGTTTGGCACCGGTACACTTTCAGGTCGACGAACAACGTTGGTTGGAAAACCCTGCACCGCGTCGCCCTCCCCCCAACTGCGCACCGCTGCTGGACATCCGTCGCCTGCGTGGCGCTGCCGACTGCCACGCTTGTGGTCGCTGCAGCGGCCAGCGCGATGCGGTGCGCCTGATCGCCCGCTCCAGCAATCAGGAAATCCTTCAGTCAACCGCAACCACGCTCTCACCCTGGGACGTGCGCTTGCTGTTGTTCGGCGTCATTGGCCTGGCCATGGGTGCCTTTCAGTGGACCGTCAGCCCCTGGTTCATTGCCCTGAAGCAGGGCCTGGCCCAATGGCTGGTGGCACACGATCTGCTCTGGCCCTTACAGGACAACGCGCCCTGGTGGCTGCTGACGCACTATCCACAGCTCAATGACAGCTTCAGTTGGCTCGATGGCTTTTGCATCGTCGTCTATCTGGGCATGAGCGCCTTACTGCTGGGCACTTCATTGAAGCTACTCCTGCGCCTGGCGGCGAGATTCTCAGGCGATGCTGCGCAATATCGGTCCTTAGCCATCACTCTGACGCCCCTTGGCGGTGCAGGACTGTTCCTCGGCTTGTCGGCCACCACCGTGAAGCTGTTGCGCTATGAAGGGTTGTTGCTCGAATGGGTACAGCCGGCCCGTGCCGGGTTGTTAGTGGCGGCGATGGCTTGGAGCCTGTGGCTCGGTTGGAGACGCCTGGCGCATACAGCTGCCTCGCCCATTCAGCGACTGCTCGGCATGGCATGCCTGGTATCAGCCAGCAGCCTGGTGGGATATGGCTGGTGGTTGCAATTCTGGGGGTGGTGAACATCCGGATTTGACACACAACCCTTGTGGGAGCGAGCCTGCTCGCGATGGCGTCGGCACATCCGGCATCACTGCAAACTGACCCTCCGCATCGCGAGCAGGCTCGCTCCCACAGGGCGTCGGCTACACCTTGAACCGCGCCACCGTCTCATGCAGCGAACCCGCCATCTGCGCCAGGTCCTGGCCGGCCGTGTCCGTATTCCGGGCCCCCAGCAACACCTGCTCGGACAGGTTGCGAATGCCAATCAGGTTGCGGTCCACCTCTCGGGCCACCAGGGCCTGCTGCTCCGTGGCGCTGGCGATCATCAGGTTGCGTTCGTTGATCTGCGAGATCGAGCGGGCGATTTCATCCAGGGCATCGCCGGAACGCTGCGCCACTTGCAGGGTGGCCTGCACCAGTTCGCTGTTGTTTTGCATCGCGGTCACGGCATGCCCGCTGTCCTGGCGGATGTTGCCGATCATGTTTTCGATCTCCCGGGTCGAGTCCTGGGTGCGATGGGCCAACGCCCGGACTTCGTCGGCCACCACCGCAAAGCCACGCCCGGCATCGCCGGCCCGGGCCGCTTCGATGGCGGCGTTCAAGGCCAGCAGGTTGGTTTGATCGGCAATGCTGCGGATCACGTCCAGCACCGAACTGATGTCCTGGACTCGCCCGGCCAACTGCTGAATTCGCCCCGAGGTATCCGTCACGCCATCCGCCAATGCGCAGATGGAAGCAACCGTTTCCTGAACCTGCTCACGGCCGCGCTGGGCGGTCTGCTCGGAGACTCGCGAGGCTTCGCTGGTGCTCACGGCATTGCGCGCCACCTCATCCACCGCCGCTGTCATCTGGTTCACGGCCGCCGCAGCCTGTTCAATTTCCAGCCCTTGCAACTGCAGGGTACTGTTGGTCTGACTGCTCACCGCGCTCAGTTCTTCGGAGGAACTGGCCACCCGGTCCACCGACGCCGCAATGTGCCGGACCATGGTATTGAGGCTCTGCTGCATGTCGTGCATGTTGCTCATCACGCTGTCGTTTGCGCCGACGCCCACGGGCACCCGAATCGTCAGGTCGCCTTGGGCGATATGACTCAGCACCCGTGCCGCGTCATCGGGCTCACCCCCCAGCGGACGGGTCACGCTGCGGGTCACCAGCACGGCAACAGTACTCACCAGGGCCAGGCAAGCCAGCACCAACCCCAACATGTTGCGTCGCGCGTCGCTGTAGCGCGCCTGGGCCAGGCGTTCACGCTCGACAAAGAGTTTGCCCTGCATCGCCATCAGCCCGTCCAGGCCTCTGTACACCTCAAGCTCTGCCGGAATCACGCCTTGTTTGAGTTGCGCCATCGCTTCGTCCGTCGCGCCCTGGCGGATCAACGCCTGCACTTGAACGAAAGCCGCCACGTACGCCTCGCGGTTCTTCTTCAACGCCGCGTACGCGGCCTTGCCTTCGGGCTGATCGAACAGCGGCTCCAGCGTCGCGAAGGCCTGGGTGATGCGTTGCCGAGTGGCGTCGATGGATTGCTGCACCTGGGCATTATTCCTGTCGATCAACAGGTCCCGGGTGTTCCTGGCGTTATCGCGCACACCCGTGGCAATCACCATGATCGGGTCGATCTTCGGCCAATCCTGTTTAACGATCTGTACGGCCTGGTCGCGCAACATCGCCAGGTCGTTCAAGGCGTACAACGCCAAGGCGATCAAGGCCAGTGGCGCGATGGCAAAACCGATCACGATACGTTGGGCAGTGGTGAGTCTGGTCATATCAAATGGTCCCTGTTCAACTACCTGCCGACTGGCAGCGCATTTGAAAACCTTAAAAAAAGTGGCCCGGTTATTCCGAGCCGCTGTCGGTCGTTCATCCCTGCAATCGGTCAGCTGCGTAACACGAACGAGGGGAACAGTTCGCGCAGGGCGGCCCACAGCTCAGGCTGCAAGGCGTTTGCCGAGACGCTGGAAAGATGAGGGTCGAGCATCCGTTCGGTGCGCACCAGTTGCACGGCAAACCGCGTGACGCCCTGCTCGTTCAGGCGCCGCGCCAAGGTCAACAGCCGTTCGGGGTTGAACAGATGCCAATGCACCGTGGTGCGGCATTCATAATCCACGCCGCTGGCCAGCAGATAATCGAGGCTGCGCCAGTTGGCGGCGCCGCTGCCTTCGACCCGGGTCACGTCCAAGGCATCTTCGGGCAACGCCTTGATGTCGAAACCAACCCAGTCGGCTTGCCCGACCACTTTGGCGAAGGCCGCCGGCTTGATACCGGCGCTGTGCAAGCCGATGCGAAAACCCATCTGCCGCACTTCTTCCATGGCCGAGGCCAGGCCGTCCTGCAAGGTCGGCTCGCCGCCACTGAACACCACGGCATCGAGCAGATCCTGGCGGCGTTGCAGAAACGCCAACACCCGACACCAATCCACCTCTTCGCCGCCGCGCGGCGGGATTAGTTGCGGGTTATGGCAGTAACGACAACGCCAGGCGCACCCCTGGCAAAACAGTACGCAAGCCAATTGGCCCGGGTAATCAAGGGTGGTCAGGGGCACCATGCCCCCGACCCGTAGCACTCGACTCATGGACGCCCGGCCGCGCTTTCAGTGAAATGCACCCGTTCACGATGCTCGGACTGTTTGCCTGGGTTGAAGGCGGCCACCGGACGGTGATAACCCATCACTCGGGTCCAGACTTCGCAACGTTGACGCTGCGCCTGCGGGAGATTGGCTTGTGGGGCTTGTAGGAGAGTGTGCGATGCATTCATGGTGAAGCTCCTAGCGGTCAATGGTTCGGATCAGTGAACGGTGCCAGCACGCTGCTGTTGCAGCAGCAAGGCCTCGTCGCATTTGGGGCAGAACTCGTGTTCGCCGGCCAGGTAGCCGTGCACCGGACAGATGGAAAAGGTGGGTGTGATCGTCAGGTACGGCAGCCGGAAACGCCCCAGGGCCTTGCGTACCAATTGCTTGCAAGCCTGGGTCGAGGAAATCTGCTCGGCCATGTACAAGTGCAGCACGGTGCCGCCGGTGTATTTGCATTGCAGTTCGTCTTGCAGTTCCAAAGCTTCGAACGGATCGTCAGTGAACCCCACCGGCAGTTGCGAAGAGTTGGTGTAATACGGTGCAACCGGGCTGCCGGCCTGCAGGATATCGGGATAGCGCTTGAGGTCTTCCTTGGCGAAGCGGTAGGTGGTGCCTTCGGCGGGCGTGGCTTCCAGGTTGTAGAGGTGGCCGGTTTCTTCCTGGAAACGCAGCAGCGTGGCGCGCACATGATCCAGTAGCCTCAGGGCGAATGCCCGGCCTTGCTCGGTGTGCAGGCCTTGCTGGTCGTCGGTGAAATTGCGCAGCATTTCGTGCAGGCCGTTCACGCCGATGGTGGAGAAGTGATTACGCAAGGTGCCCAGGTAGCGCTTGGTGTACGGGTACAAACCGGCATCCATGTGGTGCTGAATGACTTTGCGCTTGACCTCCAGGCTCTCCTTTGCCAGTTCCATCAAGGCATCGAGGCGTTGCAGCAAAGCGCTGGTGTCGCCCTTGTACAGGTAGCCCAGGCGTGCGCAATTGATCGTCACCACGCCCAGGGAGCCGGTCTGTTCCGCCGAACCGAACAACCCGCCGCCACGCTTGAGCAACTCACGTACGTCCAGCTGCAAGCGGCAGCACATCGACCGGACCTGGTTGGGTTGCATGTCTGAGTTGAGGAAGTTCTGGAAATACGGCAAGCCGTAGCGGGCGGTCATTTCGAACAGCCGGTCGGCGTTCTCGCTGTCCCACGGGAAGTCATGGGTGATGTTGTAGGTCGGGATTGGGAAGGTGAACACCCGTCCTTTCGCATCGCCGGCCTGCATTACCTCGATATAGGCGCGGTTGAGCAGCTCCATCTCCACTTGCAGGTCGCCATAGGCGAACGGCATCTCTTCACCACCGATCACCGGGATCTGTTCGCGCAGATCCTGCGGGCAGACCCAATCAAACGTGAGGTTGGTAAAGGGTGTTTGCGTGCCCCAGCGTGACGGGACGTTGAGGTTATAGATGAACTCCTGCAGCGACTGGCGGACCTCGTCGTAGCTGAGTTTGTCCTTGCGCACGTAAGGCGCCAGGTAGGTGTCGAACGAGCTGAACGCCTGGGCCCCGGCCCATTCATTTTGCAGGGTACCCAAGAAATTCACCATCTGCCCCAGGGCACTGCTCAAGTGCTTGGGCGGCCCGGCCTCGACCCGTCCCGGCACACCGTTGAGGCCTTCGTGCAGCAGCGTGCGCAGGGACCAGCCGGCACAGTAGCCGGCGAGCATGTCGAGGTCGTGGACATGCAAATCGGCTTCGCGGTGCGCCTGGCCGATGGCCTGGCTGTAGACCTCGTCGAGCCAATAGTTGGCGGTGACTTTGCCCGATACGTTCAATATCAACCCGCCGAGGGAGTAGCCCTGGTTGGCGTTGGCTTGCACACGCCAGTCTTCACGGTCCAGGTACTCATTCATCGACGTCGCGACTTCCACCAGCGTCCGGCGATCCCGGCGCAGGCGTCCATGCTGCTCGCGGTAAACGATGTAGGCGCGCATGGAGAGGAAGAAACCGGCGTCCATCAGCACCCGTTCGACACGGTCCTGGATCTGCTCGACATTCAACCGCGTTTGGCCTTCCAGTCGGGCCAGCACCGCTTCCAACAACCCCTCGGCCTCGGCCTCGGCGTATTCGCCAGTGGCCTTGCCAGCGGCGATCAGCGCCTGACGGATCTTGTCCGCATCAAAGGCGACCACACTGCCATCGCGCTTGTGCAAGCGGTTACAGCCTACTGAGATCAACGTGCTCTGCATTTTGGCTCCAGACACTACATATAGGGATTTTTAATTTTTTAAACACAATATGCAGTGGAGAGTACGACCAAAAGACTGGGTTGCAATTGATCGATATCAAGAATCGAGGGTGGTTCAGTAGGCAGTGATGTTGACCCTGCTGCCGTCATCGCGAGCAAGCTCCCTCGCCACAGGGCTCACCCACCACTCATGTTCATGAACCGCACAATCTGCACCTCCCCACCGGGGTTGAAGTCGTGGCGCAGGGGTTTGCCGCGCAGGGCGTGTTGCACCGCCTGGATCACCGGTTGGTCGTCCAACGGATAGCGCCGCAGCAAACCACGCAGGTCCAGGGAGTCCTCTTGCCCAAGGCACAGCAGCAAGCGTCCTTCAACGGTCATGCGCACTCGGTTGCAACTGGCGCAAAAATTGTGGGTGTTGGGAGAAATGAAGCCGATCCGGGTATCGGGATGACGCTCCAGGCGCACATAGCGCGCCGGGCCGCCGCTGTTCTCGGTGCTGTCGAGCAGCCGATGATGGCTGGCGATCACAGCCCGTACCTCATCGCTGGAACAGAACGACTCACCCCGGGAACGCCCGACCTCCCCCAAGGGCATCTCCTCGATGAAGCTGATGTCGATGCGATGCTCGATGGCGTACTGCACCAACGCCGGGACTTCATCGAAGTTGCGCCCTTTCATCACCACGCAGTTGAGCTTAATCCGCTCGAACCCCGCCCCAGTCGCCGCCTCAATGCCGGCCAGTACCTGATCCAGATCGCCGTTACGGGTGATCGCCCGAAAGCGCTCCCCGTCCAGGCTGTCGAGGCTGATGTTCATGCGTTTGACCCCCGCCTCGGCCAGCGGCCGGGCCAGTCGCCCCAGCTGCGAACCGTTGCTGGTCATCACCAGTTCCCGCAGGCCGGGCAATGCCGCGATATCTCGACACAACCCGACGATGCCCGGACGAATCAGTGGTTCGCCACCGGTCAGGCGGATTTTCTTCACCCCCAGGCCAACGAACAACCGCGCCAGTCGATGTAACTCTTCCAGGGTCAACACTTGCTGACGCGGCAGAAAGGTCATGTTTTTCGCCATGCAATACACACAGCGAAAATCACAACGATCGGTCACCGACATCCGCAAATAATCGATCTGGCGCCCAAACCCGTCCTGCAACACGGCGTTCATGAATGTCCCCTGATTGACCCGGTGCTCACTGCACCAGCGGCGAGTCGGCACCCTGAAGATGAATACCGCGAATGTCCGCCGCACCGATCAGGGTTTGCAGGTATTGCACCAGCGCTTTTTGCCACACACCCTGCTGCAACTGGGTGCGAATCGCCGTCGCCACCGCCTCATAGGGCAGCGGCTGGCCTTCGACTCGCTGGTCGATGCTGATCACGTGCCAGCCATAACGACTTTCCAGCGGCTTGGTGACCAGGCCCGCCGGCAAGGCGAACAATTGACGCTCCAGTTCGGGCACGGTCTGGCCCTTGCTGATCTGCCCCAGCGACCCGCCCTGTGCCTTGGACGGACAGGCCGAATGCTGCTGCGCAAGCTCGGCGAAGCTGCCCGGGAACTGGTCCAGCCGCTCCAACAGCAACTCGGCCTGGACGTGGGCCAGGCTGCGGGCCTCGGCATCGTCCGGCGCGCATTCGAGCAGGATGTGCCGCACCGCCAGCAACGGTGCGCTGTGAAAGCGCGCCCGATTGCTTTCGTAATAACGCAGGCAGGTCGCCTCGTCACATTGCGGCACCTGCACCTCGCGCTCGAGGAGCAGCCGTGTGGCCGCTTCCTCTTCGTTTTCACCGGCGCCGACCTGCAACGTCAGGCCCAACTCGGCAATGCGTTGCTGGAGCAATTCACGGATCACCAGGGCCCGGGCGGCCTGGTAGACCGCATCCTCGCGGCTGTCAGCCGGGTGGTATTGCAGCTCCAACGCCATCGCCTGCGGGGTGATCGACACCCCGTTGACGCTGATGATCGGCCACTCCTGCTCACTGCTGGCAATCAACTGCGCCGGGGCTTCATCCTCTGCCACCGGCCCGGTCTGGGCCGGCGTGAACTGCACCGCACCCGCGGGCTCGACATCGGCAGCCGGCGTAGCCACAGGCGCCGCTTTTGCCGATGAACCGCAACCGCCACTGCCTCCGTTACCGCCGCCACATCCGCATCCACTAGCCATGATCGTCTCCTTAAAACTTCTGCCGAACGATTTGATAACGACGTCCCAGGTACCAGACCGGCGCGCTGACGATGTGGACGAGACGGGTGAACGGGAACAGTACGAACAAGGTCAAGCCCAGAAACACGTGGAGCTTGTAGACCAACCCCACCGGTGCCATCGACGTGGCCGCTTCCACCGGACGCAACAGCACGGTGTTCTGGGCCCAGTCGGCCAGCATCACCATCACTGAGCCATCCATGTGCGCGGTGGACGCCACGATGGTCATCAGCCCCAGCACCAGTTGCACCAGCAGCACCACCAACACCAGGATGTCCGAGGTACTGGAAGTGGCGCGCACCCGTGGATCGGTCAGGCGCCGGTTGAGCAGCATCAGCAGGCCGATCAGGCCCAGTACGCCGAAGAAGCCACCGGAAACCATCGCCAGCAACTGCTTGTTCTCGGTGCTCAGCACATGGTGATAGACCGCCGACGGCGTGAGCAGGCCGACGAAGTGCCCGGCCAGCACGAACAGCACGCCGACATGGAACAGATTGCTCGCCACCCGCATGCCGCGGTTGCTGAGCATCTGACTGGAACCGGCCTTCCAGGTGTACTGGGACAGGTCGAACCGTGCCCAACTGCCGATCAGGCAAATCGCCAAGGCGACATAGGGGTACACCCCGAATAACAACAGATCCCACTTAGACATTGCCCACCTCCCCGGCTGGCACAGCGGCCCGCCCTTCATGCTGAAAATCCACCCAGTGCAACGGCACCGCGCTTTCGTCACGGGCCTTGCCCGGCCCGCTCGGCAGTGAACTGCAACGGTCCTGCTGTTCGGCCTTCATGAAATCCACCGCTTCCTCTTCCCAGATCTTGTCCAGGGCTTCGAGGGAGTCGTCCCGCGGCTCGGCCTTCACCTGCTCACGCAGTTCGGCCACCGCCTCCTGAGGTTCGGCCCCGGCGATTTGCAGCAAAGCCCTGAAGCAACTGGCATAGGCGCTTTCACGTTCTTCCAGGCGCGCCGCCAGCAACGCCAGCAGGTGCGCCACATCGGCCAGACCTTCGCGAGCCTCGATGTCCTCGCGGGTGGAGAGAAATTCCAGGTACAGCGGGATGTAATCGGGCAGCTCCTTGACGCCGATGGCGAAGCCGGCCTCTTCGTATTGGGCCATCATGTCCACCATGGCTTGGCCACGGTCGCGGGATTCGCCATGGACATGTTCGAACAGCAGCAGCGACAACGCCCGCCCCCGGCCGAACAGCGCACCGTAGTGCTCCTGGCCGTCCATCAGGTCTTTGCCGCAGATCAGCTCCAACAGTTCGAACAGCGCGGCGCGCTGATTGGGACTGATTTCCCGAGCCTGGAGAATCGCCTGTTCCAGCTCGTCGCGACCGGCCACCAGGGTCTCGGTCGGATAGTCGAGCAGCAACGAAATCACCTTGAGAATGCGCATGCTCACTCCTCCCACAACTGGACGGTTTTGATCACGTCACGGCGGTTGGCCTTCTTGGCGCCGAACATGTTCGTGTCGGAACTGCCGCTGCAGCCGCTGCCGAAGCTGAAGCCACAGCCGGAGCGTTCAGCGAACGCATCGCTCATCGCGTCTTCACGGTGGGCGCTTGGCACGACAAAACGGTCTTCGTAGTTGGCGATCGCCAGGTAGCGGTACATTTCCTCCACCTGGTTCACGCTCAGGCCGACGTCGGCCAGCACTTGCAGGTCCTGCACGCCGTCCACCTGTTCGGAGCGCTTGTAGGCACGCATCGCCAGCAGGCGTTTGAGCG
Source organism: Pseudomonas sp. LBUM1664 (assembly GCF_059695895.1). Lineage (NCBI taxonomy): Bacteria > Pseudomonadati > Pseudomonadota > Gammaproteobacteria > Pseudomonadales > Pseudomonadaceae > Pseudomonas > Pseudomonas sp. LBUM1664. The sequence goes on from NZ_CP166791.1 coordinate 3,472,874, forward strand.
CGCGCTTGACCGGCTTTTCATCGCCGGCGGTGAGCATGTTGGCCAGGTAACGCAGCGGAATTCGCAGGCTGTCGACGTCCGGGATCACTCCGTTCATGCCCACGGTGCCGGCCGCTGCGGCGTTCTGGATCGGCGACAGCGGCGGCACGTACCAGACCATCGGCAAGGTGCGGTATTCAGGGTGCAGCGGCAGCGCGAGTTTCCAGTCCACGGCCATTTTGTAGACCGGCGAGCGTTGCGCCGAATCGATCACCGACTGCGGCACGCCATCGGCCAGGGCCTGGCGAATCACCGCTGGGTCGTTCGGGTCGAGGAAAATCTCCAGCTGTTTCTCGTACAGGTCCTGCTCATTGGCGGTGCTCGCCACTTCGCTGATGCGGTCGGCGTCATACAGCAGCACACCGAGGTAACGGATCCGCCCAACGCAGGTTTCAGCGCAGACCGTCGGCATGCCGGCTTCGATGCGCGGGTAGCAGAAGATGCATTTTTCCGACTTGCCGCTCTTCCAGTTGAAATAGATCTTCTTGTACGGGCAACCGCTGATGCACATGCGCCAGCCCCGGCATTTTTCCTGGTCGATCAGGACGATGCCGTCTTCTTCACGCTTGTAGATCGCCCCGCTCGGGCAGGACGCCGCGCACGCCGGGTTCAGGCAGTGCTCGCACAGGCGCGGCAGGTACATCATGAAGGTGTTTTCGTACTCACCGTAGATGTCTGCCTGGATCTGGTCGAAGTTCTTGTCCTTGCGCCGCTTGGCGAATTCGGTACCAAGGATTTCCTCCCAGTTCGGGCCCCACTCGATTTTCTCCATACGTTTACCGGTCACCAGCGAACGCGGCCGCGCGGTGGGCTGGTGCTCGCCCAGGGGCGCGGTGTGCAGGTGCTGATAATCGAAGTCGAACGGCTCGTAGTAGTCATCCAGGCCGGGCAAGTCCGGGTTGGCGAAGATGTTGGCCAGCACGCGGAATTTGCCGCCGATGCGTGGGTTGATCGAACCGTCGGCATTGCGGACCCAGCCGCCCTTCCACTTGTCCTGGTTTTCCCATTCCTTGGGGTAGCCGATGCCGGGCTTGGATTCGACGTTGTTGAACCAGGCGTATTCCATGCCTTCGCGGCTGGTCCAGACGTTCTTGCAGGTGATCGAACAGGTGTGGCAACCGATGCACTTGTCCAGGTTCAGGACCATGCCGATCTGTGAACGAATTTTCATATCAATCTCCTCAATCCAGCTCAGTCGGCAGGGGACGCGGCAGGTCATCGCCGCTGGAACCGTCGAGCCAGTCGACCTTGGCCATCTTGCGCACCACGACAAACTCGTCGCGGTTGCAACCGACCGTGCCGTAATAGTTGAAGCCGTAAGCCTGCTGCGCGTAGCCACCGATCATGTGGGTAGGCTTGAGCACGACGCGGGTCACCGAGTTGTGGTGGCCGCCGCGGGTCTTGGTGGTTTCCGAGCCGGGCACGTTCACGATCCGTTCCTGGGCGTGGTACATCATCACCATGCCTTCCTTGACCCGCTGGCTGACCACCGCCCGGGCGGTCAGCGCGCCGTTGACGTTGAAGCATTCGATCCAGTCGTTGTCCTCGATGCCGGCGCGCTTGGCGTCGATTTCCGAGAGCCAGACAATCGGCCCGCCACGGCTCAAGGTGAGCATCAGCAGGTTGTCGCTGTAGGTGCTGTGGATGCCCCATTTCTGATGCGGAGTGATCCAGTTCAGGACGATCTCGGTCTCGCCGTTGCTGCGCTTGCCCTTCACGCCCTCGATGGTGCGGGTGTTGACCGGCGGCCGATAACTCATCAGCTGCTCGCCGAACGCCTGCATCCACGGGTGATCCTGGTAGAACTGCTGGCGACCGGTGATGGTGCGCCATGGGATCGACTCATGAACGTTGGTGTAGCCGGCGTTGTAGCTCACGTGATCGTCTTCCAGGCCGGACCAGGTCGGGCTGGAAATGATCTTGCGCGGCTGGGCCTGGATGTCGCGGAAACGAATGGCCTCGTGGGCCTTGGACAAGGCCAGGTGGCTGTGATCGATGCCGGTGAATTCCGACAGCGCCGCCCACGCCTTGACCGCTACATGGCCGTTGGTTTCCGGGGCCAGGGACAGAATCACTTCGGCGGCGTCGATGGCACTGTCAATCTTTGGCCGGCCCTGGCTGATGCCCGCTTCGACTTCAGAGTGGTTGAGTTCGCCGAGGAATTTCACTTCCTCGTCGGTGTTCCAGTTGATGCCCTTGCCACCGTTGCCGAGTTTTTCCAGCATCGGGCCCAGGGACGTGAACTGCTTGTAAATATTCGGGTAGTCACGCTCCACCACGTGCAGGTTCGGCGCGTTTTTGCCCGGCTGCGGCGCCACACCAGCGCTTTTCCAGTCGGTGCCGCCAAACGGTTGGGCCAGCTCGCCGACGCTGTCATGCATCAACGGCACGGTGACCAGGTCTTTCTCGACACCCAGGTGCCCGACCGACATGGCGGAAAACGCCTTGGCGATGCCTTTGTAGATTTCCCAGTCCGAACGCGACTCCCAGGCCGGATCGATGGCAGCCGACAATGGGTGAATGAACGGGTGCATGTCCGAGGTGTTCATGTCGTCTTTTTCGTACCAGGTAGCGGTCGGCAAGACGATGTCGGAATACACGCAGGTCGAGGACATGCGGAAGTCCAGGGTTGTCACCAGGTCGAGCTTGCCGATGGCGCCCTCGTCCACCCATTCGGCCTCGGTCGGTTTGCAGTCGCCGACCTGACCGATGTCTTCGTTCATCACGCCGTTCTTGGTGCCCAACAGGTACTTGAGCATGTACTCGTGGCCCTTGCCCGAGGAGCCCAGCAGGTTGGAGCGCCAGATGAACATGTTGCGCGGGAAGTTCACCGGGCTGTCCGGCTGTTCACAGGCAAAGCGCAGGGAGCCGTCCTGCAACGACTTGACCACGTAATCCTTGGGTTCCAGGCCCGCGGCGGCGGCATCGCGGCAGATGTGCAGCGGGTTGGTGTTGAGTTGCGGCGCGCTCGGCAGCCAGCCGGCCCGTTCGGCACGGATGTTGTAGTCCAGGGCGTGCTCGGGGAATTGCGATTTGTCCGCCAGGGGCGAGAGCACGTCGTGCATGCTCATCTTCTCGTGGCGCCATTGGGAGCTGTGGCCGTAGAAGAAGCTGGTGCCGTTCATCTGCCGTGGCGGACGGTTCCAGTCCAGGCCGAAGGCCAGGGGCAGCCAGCCGCATTGCGGACGCAGTTTTTCCTGGCCAACGTAGTGGGCCCAGCCGCCGCCGGTCTGACCGACACAACCGCAGAGCATGAGCATGTTGATCAGCCCACGGTAGTTCATGTCCATGTGGTACCAGTGGTTCATCGCCGCGCCGACGATGATCATCGAGCGTCCACGGGTCTTGTCGGCGTTGTCGGCGAACTCACGGGCGATCTGAATCGCCTTCTCGCGGCTCACACCAGTGATCTGCTCCTGCCAGGCCGGAGTGCCAGGGACCGAAGCGTCGTCATAGTCCTTGGCGACGTTGGCGCCACCCAGGCCACGGTCGATGGCCAGGTTGGCGGCCGACAGGTCGAACACCGTGGCCACTTTCGCCACGCTGCCGTCAGCCAGCACCACACTGTGCACCGGCACCCGGCGGTACTGCACCGCGTCACCGGCCACATGCTGGAAGTACTCCTGGGCTTCGCCGGCAAAATACGGAAAGGCCACCTCGGCGACGTCGCCGCCGATCAGGCTCAACTTGAGGTCGATCTCACGACCCTCGCCGCCTTCACGGGCGAGGATGTTCCACTTGCCCTTCTCGCCCCAGCGATAGCCGATGGAGCCTTGGGGTGAAACCAGTTCGCCGTTGGCGTCCAGGGCGATGGTTTTCCATTCCGGGTTGTTGTCCTGGCCGAGGTTGTCGGTCAGGTCACTGGCGCGCAGGAAGCGATCAGGCTGGTAACCGGAACCCGGCGCCACGCCGAGCATCGGCTTGAGCATCACCAGTACTGGCAGATCGGTGTAGCGCTTGGCGTATTCGGTGAAGTAGGCGCTGGGTTTGTCCAGGTGAAATTCTTTGAAGATCACATGGTTGAATGCCTGGGCCAGCGCGGCGTCGGTGCCCTGCTTGGGGTTGAGCCACAGGTCGGTGAGCTTGGCGACTTCCGAATAGTCCGGGGTGATCGCCACAGTCTTGGTGCCCTTGTAGCGCACCTCGGTGAAGAAGTGCGCGTCGGGGGTACGGGTCTGCGGGACGTTGGAGCCCCAGGCAATGATGTAGTTGGAGTTGTACCAGTCGGCCGATTCCGGCACGTCGGTTTGCTCGCCCCAGACCATTGGCGAGGCTGGCGGCAAGTCGCAGTACCAGTCGTAGAAGCTCAGGCACACGCCGCCGATCAGTGACAGGTAACGCGAGCCGGCGGCATAACTGACCATCGACATCGCCGGGATCGGCGAGAACCCTACCACCCGATCCGGGCCGTGTTCCTTGATGGTGTAGACGTTGGCCGCGGCAATGATCTCGTTGACTTCTTCCCAGTTGGAGCGGATGAAGCCGCCCATGCCACGCTTGCTCTTATAGGAGTCAGCCTTAGCCTTGTCCTCGACGATACTGGCCCAGGCTTCTACCGGTGGCAGGGTCTGCCGGGCTTCGCGCCACAGTTTGAGCAACGGCTTGCGGATCTTCGGGTATTTGAGTCGGTTGGCGCTGTAGATGTACCAGCTGTAGCTGGCGCCCCGAGGGCAGCCGCGTGGCTCGTGGTTGGGCAGGTCGTTACGGGTGCGCGGGTAGTCGGTCTGCTGGGTTTCCCAGGTGATCAGGCCGTTCTTGACGTAGATTTTCCATGAACACGAGCCGGTGCAGTTCACCCCGTGGGTGGAACGCACGATCTTGTCGTACTGCCAGCGGGAGCGGTAGACGTTCTCCCAATCGCGGGACTCCTTGCGGGTCTCGCCATGACCGTCTGAAAACTCGCCTTGCTTGCGGTTGAAAAACCGCAGTTGATCCAATAAATGACTCACGGTGTGTTCCTCTCAGGCTTGCTCCGCGGGGTCTGCGCCCCGCCCACGCAGGTTTAGGTTCGGCTTAGCAAGGTGTCGCGGCGCCTTTGCGGGCGTACCACCACCAAGTCACCACGATGCAGCTCAGGTAAAAGCCGACGAACATGTAGAAGGCCATCTCCGGGCCGCCGGTCAGGGCCATCGAAGTGCCAAAGGATTTGGGGATGAAGAACGCCCCGAAGGCGCCCATGGCCGAGCTGAAACCCAGCACCGCGGCCGACTCCTTGCCGGCGTTCTTGAGCGCTTGCTCACGCTGTTCAGGCTTTTTGCCCAGGCTGGCTTTTTCATGCAGGGTGCGGAAGATCACCGGGATCATGCGGAAGGTCGAACCGTTGCCCACGCCGGTGGTGATGAACAGCAACATGAACATGCCCAGGAAGCCGTAGAAGTTGCCGCCCTGGCCGCCTTGAGGCAGGAAGTGAAGGACGCCGAACACCATCGCGATCATCAATACGAAGTTCCACAAGGTGACCTTCGCGCCACCGAGCTTGTCCGCCAGCCAGCCGCCCAGTGGCCGCACCAGGGCACCGACCAGCGGGCCGAGGAAAGCGAATTTCAGGGCGATGACTTCCGGGAACGAGGTTTTGATCAGCAGTGGAAAGGCGGCGGAGAAGCCGATGAACGAGCCGAAGGTTGCCAGGTACAACCAGCACATCAGCCAGTTGTGCTTGCGCTTGAAGATCACTGCCTGCTCGCTGAACGAGGCTCGGGCACTGGATAGGTCATTCATGCCGAACCAGGCAATCAGGGTCACGGCCAGGATGAACGGCACCCAGATGAAACCGGCGTTCTGCAGCCACAACGAGCTGCCGTCGGCCAGTACCTGCGGCTGGCCGCCCATGAAGCCGAACACACCGAAGGAGATCACCAGCGGCACGCTGAACTGCATCACCGACACACCCAGGTTACCCAGCCCGGCGTTCAGGCCCAGGGCGGTGCCCTGCTGGGACTTGGGGTAGAAGAAACTGATGTTGGACATGCTCGAGGCAAAGTTGCCGCCGCCAAAACCGCAGAGCAACGCGATCAGTACGAACACGTTGTAGGGTGTGGCCGGGTCCTGCACGGCGAAGCCCATCCACAGCGCAGGCACCAGCAGCGACGCGGTGCTCAGGGCGGTCCAGCGACGACCGCCAAAGATCGGCACCATGAACGAATAGAAGACGCGCAAGGTGGCACCCGACAGCCCAGGCAATGCAGCCAGCCAGAACAGTTGATCGGTGGTGAAACTGAAACCAATGGCGTTCAGGCGCACGATCACCGTGCTCCAGACCATCCACACCGAGAAGGCCAACAACAGCGCCGGGATGGAAATCCACAGGTTGCGGCGTGCGGTCAGTTTGCCGCTGCTGCCCCAGAACGCGGGGTCTTCCGGGCGCCAGTCATGAATGACCGGGCCCTTTTCAGGCGTTTGCAGAACGGACATGTTCTTCTCCTTGGGCAATGCTGGAAAACGGGGATTGGGTGGCGGGCGGCTGTTTACCCAGCAGCGGGCGCTTGCGCATTTCGCTGAAGTACATCCAGATGAGGGAGACCCAGACCACGCCGTACATCAACATGAAGCAGGACGAGCGCACGCCGGTGAGGTCCACCAGGGCGCCAAACATGATCGGCAGCACGAACCCGCCCAAGCCGCCAGCCAGGCCGACGATGCCGGACACCGCGCCCATGTTTTTCGGGTAGTCGTTGGCGATGTATTTGAAGACCGAGGCCTTGCCGAACGCGAAGGCGATGCCCATCACGAACAGCAGCACGGTGAACAGCGTGGTGCTGAGGCCGATGTGGAAATCGACGATGCCGTTGACGGTCTGTACTTGCAGTTGAGTCTGGGGGTAGGACAGCAGGAACAGGCAGATCCAGCTGACCCACAACACCCACCAGGTCACGCTCTGGGCGCCCCAGCGGTCGGACATCCAGCCGCCGACGGCCCGCAGCACGCCGCCGGGCAGGGAGAAACACGCCGCCAGCAGCGCTGCGCTTTGCAGGCTGAAGCCGTACTCCTGCACGTAGTATTTGGTCATCCACAGGGCCAGGGCCACGTAGCCGCCGAACACGATCGAGTAGTACTGGCAGTAGCGCCACACGGCCGGTTCTTTCAGGGTCTTCAATTGCTCGCGCAACGTCGCGCCGCCAGTGCCGCTGTGTTCCTTTTTCTCGCTGGTGAGAAACCAGAACAGCAGCGCAGTGATAAACAGGATGGCGCTGAACACTTTCGGCACCAGGTGCCAGGAGCCGAAGGCGATCAACGCCGGAGCGAGGAACTTGGTCACCGCCGCCCCCGCATTGCCGGCGCCGAAGACGCCCATGGCAAAACCCTGGTTCTGCTTGTCGAACCACTTGGCAACGTAGGCAATGCCCACCGAGAACGAACCGCCAGCCAGGCCGACGAACAGACCCAGCACCAGGAACTGCCAGAAAGCAGTCGCCAGGGTGATCATGTACAGCGGCAACACGCAGGACAGCATCAGCAGGAAGAACACGATCCGTCCGCCAAAGCGGTCGGTCAGAAGCCCCAGGGGCAAACGCACCAGCGAACCGGTCAGCACCGGCGTGGCGGCCAGCAGGCCGAATTGGGTTTCGTTGAGGGCCAGCATTTCCTTGATCGGAACGCCCAGCACGGCAAACATCATCCAGACCATGAAGCACACGGTGAAGGCCAAGGTACTCATCCCTAGTACCAGCCCTTGTTGCACTTGCGCTCGCATTACGATGCACTCCGTCAGTTCGATGAGCGCAGCCTAGTGATGCGAACCCCGCAAAAACTTGACCTGGGTCAACGAGCTCCGTGGGGGTACTGGCCTATGCTTGGCCCGTCTACCTCCAAGGAGGTAGACCCTGATAATGATTAAACCCTTTATTTATCAATATCTTGAACAAGTCAGCCGAAGCTTTTACGGAAACGGAGCGGCCGACAACTCTTTGGAGGTAGTGCGCCCGGGATCGGCTGCAACCCCCCCCCTCGATCCAGGGTGCACCCATGTTCGGGCTTCAGATTTTCTTTCAGGGCCAGCCTCGATGATGGGTTGGCTGCGCAGTTCCCTGCCCGCTCGCGCCGGGCTGGCGGTGATCCTCATTGCCATCCTGGCCCTGGCCAGCTCCCTGAGCGCCGGGTTGATCGCCTGGTTCAGCCAGGGCGACGCCGCAGCCATCAACACCGCAGGCTCGGTGCGCATGGAGACCTACCACCTGAGCTGGAAACTGGCGGCCGGTGCTACCGACGACATCCCTGCGATCATCGACAGCCTGCAACAACGCCTCGACAGCCCCGCCCTGCGCGCCGTGCTGGAAGATGGGCCGACGACTTCCCTGCACCAGAGCTACCAGAACCTTGTGCAACGCTGGAACCAAACCTTGCGTCCCGCCATCGAGCGCGGCGACTCGGTGTTTTTCCAGGCCAGCGCCAGCTCCTTCGTTGAGCAGTTGGACCAGTTCGTCACCCTGCTGCAACGCCAGAGCGAGCACAAACAAGGCTGGCAACAGACGATCCAGGGCGTGGCTCTGTTCAGCACCATGATCATCCTGTTGATCGGCCTGTATGAGTTGCAGTACGGCGTGGTCATGCCTTTGCAGGAACTGGTCGACGCCACCCAGCGCTTTCGCCGGGGCGAGTTTCAGGTGCGGGTCAATCATCAGTCCGAGGATGAGCTGGGCCAGTTGGCGACGAGCTTCAACACCATGGCCGAGACCATCGAGCAATCTCACCGCACCTTGGAAAACCAGGTCCAGCAAAAGACCCTGAACCTGCAACAGGCCAATGCCGCCCTGGAATTGCTGTACCAGAGCAGTAGCAGCCTGGCCACGCGACAGGCCAATGCCGAAGGTCTGGATGAGTTGATTCGACGTTTTCAGCAGCGCCTGCCAGGCCTGCGCTTGACGCTGTGCCTGCAAGGACAATTGCAGGCACCGGCCCGGCAACTGCTGGCCCTGCATGGCGCCGCCAGCCGTGAGGTGTGCGCCAGCAGCGATTGCGCCACCTGCCAGAAACATCACACCGCCCGGCCGCAGACCTTCAGCATCAGTAACCAGGGCAACGAGTTGGGCGAACTCAAGGCACATTTTGTCGACGGCCACGAGGCACAGCGCTGGGAAACCGCACTGATCCAGGCCCTGGCAAACCTGATTGGTACTTCGCTGTCACTCAAGCGCCAACGCGAACAGGACCATCGCCTGCTGCTGCTCGATGAGCGCACGATCATTGCCCGGGAACTGCATGACTCCCTGGCCCAGGCCTTGTCGTACATGAAGCTGCAAGTCAGCCGCATGCAGACCCTGATGCGTCGAGGCGAACCGGTGCAGACCCTGGAAACCGTCACTGGCGAGCTGCGTGAAGGGCTGAACAATGCCTATCGCCAGTTGCGCGAGTTGCTGACCACCTTCCGCTTGCAGATCCACGACGACGGCCTGGTCGAGGAACTCAAGGACACCGCTGAAGAGTTCTCCAACCGTGGCGACTTCCAGGTGCACCTGCTCATCGACACCCTGGCCTTCGAGCTATCGGCCAGCGAGCAGATCCACATCCTGCAGATCACCCGCGAGGCCCTGTCCAACTGCCTGCGCCATGCCCATGCCGAGAACGCCTGGCTCGAACTGCGCCAGGAAGGCGAGACCGTGCGGCTGTCGATCGAAGACGATGGCCGCGGTTTCAGCGGCGAGGTGGACCAGCGCGAGCACCATGGCCTGAACATCATGAACGAGCGGGCCCGCAGCCTGCGTGGTCAGCTCCAGATTCTCTCCCGAACACCCCAGGGCACCCGTATCCAGGTGCATTTCCAACCGGAATTCCTGGGCCAACACACCGAAGGCCTCGCAACATGAACGCCCCCCTGCGCCACACTCTCCTGCTGGTAGACGACCATCCGATGATGCGTCGTGGGATCCGCCAGATGCTTGAACTCGAAGACGACTTGCAGATCGTTGGCGAAGCCAGCCACGGCGAAGAAGCCCTGACGCTGATCGAACCGCTCAAGCCCGACCTGGTGCTGCTGGACAACAACATGCCGCAGATGAACGGCATCGAAACCCTGCGCCGGCTACGCGCCATGCACTACACCGGCAAGGTGCTGCTGTTCACCGTATCCGATGCCGAGGACGACATCCGCGATGCCCTGCGCCTGGACGCCAACGGTTATTTGCTCAAGGACATGGAGCCTGAATTGCTGATCCAGTACATCCGCGACGCCCTCAACGGCGCACTGGTGATCAGCCCCGGCCTGACCCGCGTCATGGCCCAGGCCCTGCGCTCGGCGCCCCGCCAGACCGAAGTGGAACTGACCGAGCGCGAACGCCAGGTGCTCAAGACCATCGCCGGTGGCCACAGCAACAAAGTCATCGGGCACAAACTGGGCATTACCGAAGGCACGGTCAAGGTTCACGTCAAAAACCTGCTGCACAAACTCGGCCTGCGCTCGCGAGTCGAAGCGGCCGTATGGGCGATGGAGCATTTGCGCGGGGCGGGCTAGACCAGCCAACACATAACCCTGTGGGAGCGGGCTTGCTCGCGAAAGCAGTCGATCAGTCAGCATCGATGTCGACTGACACGCCGCCTTCGCGAGCAAGCCCGCTCCCACAGAGGATTTGTGTTTTCTGACGACCCCATCCCTCTTCAGAGGTAGGCCTGCCGAGGCATAGGCCGGCGGCGCCTTGGGCTCTACCATGACCGCACGCGGAGGTACGCCATGCTGACCCACCCTTCCATCGTTTTACTGTTGCGTCGTCACCACCTGTTCAGCCATTTGCCGGAGCGCGTCTTCGAAGACGTGTGCAACCTGGCCGTCCTCAAGCGCCTGGACTGCAACTGCACGCTCATGCACCAGGGCGACCCGGCCAAACGGTTTTTCCTGCTGATCAGTGGCCAGATCAAGCTGTTCCGGGTCACCGGTGAGGGCCAGGAAAACCTGGTGGAAATCATCCAGCCCGGACAGACCTTCGCCGAAGCACTGCTGTTCAGCCAGGCCCGTTGCTACCCAGTGAGCGCTTCGGCGCTCAAGGACAGCGTGCTGGTGAGTATTGAAGGAACCCATTACCGCAACGCCCTGGAAGACCAGCCAAAGGTCTGCCTGGCGATTCTGGCGAGCATGAGTGTCCACTTGCACCAGCGCCTCAAGGACATCGACAACCTAACCCTGGCCAGTGCCAGCCGGCGGGTCATCAACTTTCTGCTCCAGGAGCGCGACCCGCGCGACGGCCAAGTGGTGCTGCAAGTGTCCAAACGCCTGGTGGCCTCCAAGCTGGGGATCCAGCCAGAAACCTTCTCGCGCATTCTTCACCGGTTGGTGGACGGCGGCCTGATCGCCATGGAACGGCGCAACATTCGCATCCTGGCCGAGGAGCAGCTGGCGGATTACCAGCAATAGTCCAACCTTCGCACGCCCCCGTGGCGAGGGAGCTTGCTCCCGCTAGGCTGCGCAGCAGCCCCAAAAAAAAGCCAAATGAAATCAACCTGACGAACCGCAGTGACGAATTTTGAGGGGCTTCGACCCCAGCGGGAGCAAGCTCCCTCGCCACAAGGTTTTGTGTTTAGGCAGTGAGGCTTTCATTGCCCCGCCGCCAGCCCCTTACCCGCCCGCTCCAGATTGCGCCACAACCAGGGCGGCAATACGTCCGGGTCGAGGCTGTCGATCAGGTTTTTCAGCGCCAGCCCCAGTTCGGTGTCGCCCTCGATGACTAACCGTCGACGGAAAAACAACGTGTCAGGGTCTTCCTGACGGCTGGCCAGCAACAGGAACTCGCGCCAGTTGCCACTGATGGTGACCTGGGCTTCGGCCCGCTCGGCGATGCGCAGGCCATCGCGCGCCAGCGTCAGGTACCAGCACAACTTCAGGTCTGGCACCCGCAGGCACAACCAGCGACCGAGCAACACATCGAACCCGCCATCGCGCAGCGGTTCGGCCAGGCAACGATTGAGCGCCTGCTGCAACGCCAGCCGCTGCACGACAAAAGGCACCTTGCCCACGAGCGGCAGCAAGCGGTCGGCGCCTTTGAGCAGCCATTTCCTAGGAATCAGCACAACCCCGCCTCCTCTACTTTCAACATGCCGGCATGGCCGTGCCAATAACCGTTGCAACCTTCTACGAACACCGGCGGCGCCTCGCCCTGGCGAACCCTGTCGAAGGCACCAACCACCTCGGCCATGCCCTGGGCACGCGGGCTCAGGCGCAGCAAATCCGCGCCACAGGCCGTAAGCGCGGTGTAATCGGCCAACAGATTCGTCACCTCGCCCGACATCGTCTGGATACCGTTGAGGGTAAACAACTGTTGGCCCTCCTGACTGCTCAGCGCCAGACCGTCGGGGTAGTTGATGCAACAGAACTGACAATCGTCCTTGGGCCGGTTTTCGGCGCGGGCGGTAAAACAGCGCGCCGAGTAAGCCAAGGGCAGATGGCCGTAGGCAAAGATCTCCACCTCGGGCACCTCGCGACCCATTTCCCGCACCTGCTCCAGCACATCGGCGATCAACGCTGCCGAGCACTCCACGGGCGGTACCCAGCGGATCATGCCACTGCCCTGCAACTGCGCCAGGGCGTGGCCGTTGTACAGGTTCAGCGCCGGACCGCCGACGAAAGGCAGTTTGCGTTCGGCCAGGAACTGCACCGCGCCCATGTCGTTGGCTTCCACCAGCAATTGGCCGTTGTCACACAGGCGTCGCAACGTGGAAAGCTCTGAAGCCGCTTCAATCAGCGTCAGGCTCGACAACACTATCTGGGCCTGGCTGCACGCTTGTAACTCGCGCCCCAGGCCCAGCCATTGATCCAGTGAGAATGCCCGGCGTTTCGAACACACGGTTTCCCCCAGGTAAATCACGTCCAGCGGCAATGCCGACATCTGGGCATAGAAATTCCCCAATTGCGCTTTGTCCCAGTAAAACAGGACCGATCCCAGGCTGAGCTTCATCTGGCCTCCCTCATTGCCATGATCGATGGTAGGCACCCAGAGTGGTCTGGCTGCCTTCGGACAAACCGGCCAACACCTGGCGCCATTCTTCCCGCACGCGGAACCGCTGTGGCGCGGCCTGGTGTGCATCCAGCGCGGCGCGCCAGACCCGGGTCACTTGTTCGACATAGGCCGGGCTGCGCTGGCGACCTTCGATTTTCACGGCTTCGACGCCGATGGCCGCAAGTTCTGGCAGCAGGTCCAGGGTGTCGAGGCTGGTGGGTTCTTCCAGTGCATGGAAGCGCTTGCCACCGACCAGGAAGCGGCCCTTGCAGAGCGTTGGATAACCGGCCGGTTCTTCAGGGGTGTAGCGGTCAATCAGCACCTCGCTCAAGCGTGCACTCAAGCCTTGGGCATCCTCGCTCCAGCGCACCGCCTTGGCGGGCGAGCAGACGCCACACAGGTTCGGCGACTCGCCGGTGATGTAGGAAGACAAGTGGCAACGGCCCTCGGCCATGATGCACAAGCTGCCAAAACCAAAGACCTCGATCGGCACCGGGCTGCCCGCCGCCACCTGCCGCACCTGAGCCAGGGACAGCACCCGCGGCAGCACAGCGCGGCGGATGCCGTAGCGCTCAGCGTAAAACGCCAGGGCCGCCGCGTGGGTCGCCGAGCCCTGTACCGAAAGGTGCAGCGCCAGTTGGGGATGCCGCTGGCTGGCATAGCTGAGCACGCCGGGGTCGGCGGCGATCAGCGCATCCACGCCGAAGTCGGCGGCGCGATCCACCGCCCGCTGCCAGCGCTCCCAACCCTTGGGCTGCGGGTACGTGTTGACCGCCACGTAGAGCTTGCGTTGATGCTGACGGATATGCGCGACAGCGCCATCGAATTGCTTGTCGTCCATGTTCAGCCCGGCGAAATGCCGGGCATTGGTGTCATCGCGAAAGCCAACATAGACGGCATCGGCGCCTTGGCGCACCGCCGCTTTGAGGGCAGGCAGATTCCCTGCCGGGCAAACCAGTTGCATGGGGCATCCTCGTGAGAAAACTAAGGGCGCCGCCAGTCTAACCAGCCCGTTGGCGGCGACCTTGACGGCAATCAATTGCCGTCAATGCATCAGGTTCGCGAACGGCAGGTACATCACCCTGTCGTGTTTGTGCACCTGTGCCTCACACTCCACCACCGCCAAGCCGTCAGCCCAGCAAGCGGCGCTCAACATGGCCGAACTTTGCTGAGGGTGCAGTTCCACACACAGGTGGCCGTTGGCGTCCGGAATCAATTTGGCCCGCAGGTATTGCCGGCGCTTATTGCGCTTCAACCAGTCGAACCCGGCCGGCAGCTGCAACGGCACAGGCAGCACGTCACCCATGCCTTGGGCCCGGAACAGGAACGGCCGCACGACGATCAATGCCGTTACCAGCGCCGCCGAAGGGTTGCCCGGCAGGCCGATCCAAGGCTTGCCCGCCACATCACCAAAGGCCAGGGGTTTGCCCGGCTGGATCGCCAGGCGCCAGAGGTCAATACTGCCCAAGGCTTCGATGGCGTGCTTGAGATGGTCTTCTTCACCCACCGACACACCGCCGGAGGTCAACAGCACGTCGCATTCGGCGGCGGCCAGGCTCAGTGTTTGTCGGCTGGCCAGCAGTTGATCGGGCATGACGCCAAAGTCATGCACCTCGACACCCCAACCACGCAACAACGCGGCGAGGCTATGACGATTGCTGTTGTAGATCTGTCCCGGCGCCAGTGACTCGCCCGGTTCGCGTAACTCATCGCCACTGCTCAACAGGCCTACCTGCAAGGGGCGATAGACCTCCACCCGGGCGATTCCGGCACCGGCCAGCAACCCAAGCTCCGGGGCGCGCAGGCGCGTGCCGGCCTTGAGCAAACGATCCCCTCGACGCAGCTCCTCGCCTTCCTTGCGCACGTGATTACCACAATGGGCTGGCGGTAACCAGACGCGCTCATCCTCCACCCGGCAGATTTCCTGGGGTACCACCGTGTCGGCTCCCGGCGGCAACGGCGCGCCAGTGAAGATCCGCACCACCTGTCCTTCCTGCAACGGCTCGCCCGGGCCATCGCCCGCGGCGATCCGCCCGGTCAACGCCAGATACCCGCCAGTAGTCGGCAGGTCAGCGGCCCGCAGGGCGTAGCCGTCCATCGCGCTGTTGTCCCAAGCGGGCAGGTTCATAGGGCAAAGGATGTCAGTGGCCAGCACCCGCGCCAGAGCCTGGCCCAAGGCGATCCGTTGCACGGGCGGTGGTGGCGGCGCCTGTTCGAGCAAATGATGGATCGCCTCGTCCACCGGCATCAGCACACCACTGTCGCAGACCCGGCCGCTCACGCGCGTGTCTCGCAGGCTGTCGGGGCGATGCCAGCCTGTGGCTTGAGATGAGGGGTGAAATTGCACGGGCCAGTGCGGCTGTCCAGTTGCCCGACCAGGATCTGTTCCCAACCGGTCCGGCAAGCCCCCGGCGAACCCGGCAAACAGCACACCAGCACGCCGTTGCTCATGCCGGCCAGCGCCCGGGATTGCAGGCTGGACATACCAATTTCCGCCAGCGACACCTGGCGGAACAACTCACCAAAACCATCGACCTGTTTGTCCAGCAACGGCAGCACTGCTTGGGGCGTGTTATCGCGTGGGGTGAAACCGGTGCCGCCCGTCATCAGCACCACCTGCACTTCGGGGTCGGCGATCCACTGCGAGACTTGGGCGCGGATCTGGTAGATATCGTCCTTCACCAGCCCTCGGTCGATCAACACATGGCCAGCCGTTTGCAGCAGATCGGCGAGGGTCTGGCCGGAGGTATCGGTCTCGAAACTGCGGGTATCGCTGATGGTGAGCACCGCAATATTGAGCGGTTGAAAGAGCCGTTGCGTCAGATGGGCCATGGTCAGCCGTCCTATCAGAAAAGATGGCCCAGCCTGAACCGCAATCGAGGCCGGGCCTATTCCTCCATGGAGGTACCTCCCTCGGTGTTCAGGGTGCCAGGCGGCTGCGTTGCCACACGCCTTCTTGCAAGCGGTAGTCGAGACGATCATGCAGACGGTCAGCTCGGCCCTGCCAGAACTCCAGCCGTTCAGGCCGCAGGCAGTAGCCACCCCAATGCTCAGGGCGTAGCACTGGCTGATTGGCGAAGCGTTGTTCGGTTTGCGCCAGCAAGGTCTCAAGCGCGGCCCGATCATCCAGTGGACGGCTTTGCGGCGAGGCCCAGGCCCCCAGTCGACTGGCCACGGAGCGGGAAAGGAAATAGGCATCCGACAGCGCTGGGTCAAGCGTGTGGACTGGCCCTTCAATACGCACTTGCCGCTCCAGGCCCGGCCAGAAAAAGGTCATGGCCGCCCAGGGATTAACCGCCAGGTCCTGTCCCTTGCCGCTGTCGTAGTTGCCGAAAAACGAGAAGCCATCCTCGCCGAAGCCCTTGAGCAACAGCACTCGACAATGCGGCCGGCCCTGCGCGTCCACAGTCGCCAGGGCCATGCTGTTGGCTTCCACCGGAGGGCTTTCGGTGTCGCGAGCCTGCTGCATCCAGAGCCCGAACAACACCAGCGGGTCGTTTGGCGCCTGGGCTTCATCCAGCCCATCGCGGGTGTACTGGCGACGCATTTTTGCCAGGGAAAGCGGCATGACGGTGATCTCCACTATGGATTTTGTCCAGTGTGGGTTTTATGGCGCTGGAGGGCCTTGATCGTTGTCAATACAGGCTTTTGCGTTGAATGTGACGGCCTCTTCGCGAGCCTGCTCGCGATGAAGACGGCTCGGTTTAACAGATAAATGGTTACTTAAGCCCCAACCGCCGCGCCAGTTTATGCAGGTTGCTCGGGTCAACGTCCAACAGCCGCGCCGCGCCGGCCCAGTTTTGCCCGCAGCGTTCCAGGGCCCTGAGAATGGCCTGCCGCTGGCAGCCATCGACGGCTTCGCTCAAGGGTTGGAACGGTGCATCGGTCGCGTCCAGAGGCGCTTCAAGCATCGCCTGGGCCGTGGATGCACTGGCATTGACGTCCAGGTCCAGCACCTGCGGTTCCAAGGTCATGATCAAGCTGCGACTGGCGCCCCGGCTCAGTTGCTTCAACGCGGCGCGGCTTATCACATGCTCCAGCTCCCGCACATTGCCCGGCCAGGTGTACGCCAGCAGCGCCTGTTCGGCAGCCGGGGACAGGCGCAACCCGCGCAAGCCCAGTCGCGTGCGGTTCAGTTCAAGGAAATGCCCGGCCAACATCAACACATCGTGACCCCGCTCACGCAGCGGCGGGATCGGCACGGGATAGACCGAGAGCCGGTGATACAGGTCGGCGCGAAACAGGCCGTCGCGAATACTGTCGGGCAAATGCCGGTTAGTGGCGGCGATGATCCGCACATCGACGTGCAGCGGTTTGTCCGCTCCCAGGCGCTGGATCTCGCCGTTTTGCAGGGTGCGCAGTAACTTGGCCTGCACGCTCAATGGCAACTCACCCACCTCATCGAGAAACAGCGTGCCACCGTTGGCCGCATCGAAACGCCCGGCGCGGTCAGTCGTTGCCCCGGAAAACGCGCCTTTGACGTGGCCGAACAATTCGCTTTCGGCCAGGGACTCCGGCAACGCCGCGCAATTGACCTGAACCAGCGGTTTGTGGCCGCGCCGGGACAGGCGATGCAGGCGCCGGGCGAACAACTCCTTGCCCACCCCGGTTTCCCCCAGCAACAGCACCGGCAGTTCGGAGTCGGCCAGCACATCCAACTCGTTGAGCAACTGCTGCAGCCCCTCACTGCGCCCGAGGATTTCACCTTCTTCGGCCGGCAGCCGCAGGTCTGTCTGGTCACTGCGCGAAGCCCGCAGGCTGCGGTTTTCCTGTTCGAGCCGGGTCACTCGCACCGCGGCCTCGATCTGCAACGTACAGCGCTTGAGTTCTTCTCGAGCGCGGCTGTCGAAGGTGCCGGCGTGCAGTGCATCCAGGGTGATCGCGCCCCAGAGCCGTCCTTCCACGTACAGGCTCACGCCCATGCAGTCGTGCACCGGCAGCGGCTCGCCGACATGATTATCGAGCAAACCGTCATAGGGATCCGGCAAGCGGCTGTCGGGCTCGAACCAGGTAGGTTCGCGCGAAGCCATGATCGCCGCCAGGCGTGGGTGCTGGGCAATCACGAACCGCCGGCCCAGCGCCTCGTGGACCAGGCCTACCGTTGCCACGGGCCTGAGACTGTCATCGTCCAGACGCAACAAACCCACGGCGCCACTGTTGAAGTATTCGCGCAGGGTCTGCACCAGGCGCTGCAATCGCACGGCATTGGGCAGCTCGACGATCAGGTCGGCAGCCAGGCTTTCACGCAGCATGGTAGTGATTACCCTCCAGGGTTCGTTTGACCCTTTGCAGCCAGGGTGATAATCACCCCGCCAAAAATTTAATGGTTAATTTTCAATAAATTGCATCTGGCACGTCGACTGCAATGCCTGGTCATCTGTCCCTCCCGGGATTCAACCCAAGGAAACATGATGAGCCTCGATCTGCTGGAAAAAAGCCTGGGCCAACTGGCCTGTGACATTCCCGGTGCCACCCGTACCTTCCATCATTACAGCCTCGACTTCTGTTGCGGCGGGCAAAAGACCCTGCGCGAAGCAGCGCTGAGCAAAGGCCTGAACCCGCTGTTGATCGCCGATGCCCTCAGCACGCTGCAAGCCGCCGGAGAACTGGATCATGACTGGCGCGACGAACCCCAGGCGCAATTGATCGCCCACATCCTGGACCGCTACCACGCCCGCCATCGCGAACAGCTGCCGGAACTGATCCGCCTGGCCCGTCGCGTCGAGCTGGTGCATGGCGCGCGGGCCAGTTGCCCCAACGGCCTGGCCGATCACTTGCAGGACATGTATCAGGAGCTCGAAGGCCACATGCTCAAAGAAGAACAGGTACTGTTCCCGATGCTGCAACAGGGCCTGGGCGAACGGGCCTCGGCACCAATCCAGGTGCTGCGTTACGAACACAACCAGCACGGTGAAGCCCTGGAAACCATGCTTGCCCTGACTGACCAGATCACCCCACCCGCTGACGCCTGCAACACCTGGCGCGCCCTGTATCGCGGGCTCATGGAATTTCGTGACGACCTGATGCAGCACATCCATCTGGAAAACAATGTGTTGTTTGTCAATGCGATAAAACCTGCCCATTGACAGTCAAACCTGCACTGCCCCTGTGGGAGCGAGCCTGCTCGCGATAGCGTCGGATCAGTCAGCACAGCGTTGGCTGTTACATCGCAATCGCGAGCAGGCTCGCTCCCACAGGGACTGGCGGTGTTCCCCCATCTTGCATTCACTTCCCACAGGTCTTGCTGTGTTCTTAAAACTGCCAATAGAACATCGCCTTGGCCAGCACCACGATCAACAGCATGTGCCCCAGGATGCTGCGGCGCAGCCAACAGGCCCGGGCCGGGCTCAGCCTGCCGCCCTTGAGCCAGTACGCCAGCAGTAAATAGTGCCCGATGATGCTCATCGCCAGGAGGATTTTCAGGCTCAGCAGCAGGCCAAAGCTGTTGTTCCATGGCTGACTCAATGCGCCACGGTGCTGCCAGGCCAGGCTAATACCGGCGCCGTACAACAACAGCACCACACCATGCAGCACGTGCCGCGAGCGCTTGGCGATCGCTTGGTCGGCGGCGTCCCTGGCGCCTTGAGCCAGTTGCCGGCGGGCGGCATGCCAGATGCAGACCTCGAAAAACAGCGTGCCGATAAAGGCGATGGCCGCCAACAAGTGCACGACCAGCAAGACCCCATACATCATCGATCACCTCCACGCCGTTGGCTCATCCCGGATGCCCATCCACCCGCGCCTGCAAAAGCATCGGGCCATAACGCCAAGCGTAGAGCCCGAATGCCAGCGTCCAGCACAGCCCCGCCAGCCACAGTGCAGCCAACGGAAACACCAGCACCAGTACCACACGGCTCAGGCACGCCAGGTTCAACAGAATAAAGGCCAGGGTCATGCCCGCTGGCGGCTCAAGGGCGCGCCCGGTATGGCCCAGGCTGACGCGGGCGATCATCGCCAGAATCAGCCCGGCCATGGCACCGATGGTCAAGCTGTGCACCGCCAGGCTCGGACTCACCGGAACACCGAAATGCCACAGCGCCATGCCCAGGCAGGACAGCGCCAACCAGCCGTAGGCCAGGTGCAACGACCACAGCAGCGGCACCCGCCACAAATCCCGATCATGCCAACGCACCAGTCGAATCCCGTGCCCCACCGTCAGCGCGGCGAACAACAGACCGATCCAGGCAGTGGCCGACAGCGCCGGGCCAAAGGCATACAACAGCGCTACCAACGCCGAACCCACCAGCAACAGTCGATCGAGCCACGGCCAAGGGGCAACGCCTTCTACCCGGCCGAGCCCGCGCTGGGTAAAGAACGGAATCACTCGCCCGCCGATCAGCCCCATCATCGCTGCCACCAGCCACAGGCCAGTGAGCACGCTTTGGCGCTGCAAACCTTCGTTGTGCTGCACCAGGCCGTACATGGACAACGCATCGGCTGCGGCCAACAACAGCAATACCAACACAATCGGGTAGTTGCGCTTCTGCCGCACGCGCCACAACGTCACGCCCATCAACGTGGCGACCGCCAGGGCGAAACCCAGCTCCAGCAACGTCAGTAATGGCCAAGGTGCATCGGTCAACCAGGCCAGCCGTGCGCCCAGCCATAACAACGCCAGCGCCGCCAATCGCTTGCCACTGAGCCCCGGGGTTCCTGTCCAGGTCTGCACCGCCGTCAGCAAGAAGCCGGCGATGATCGCCAGGCCAAAGCCGAACAACAGCTCATGACGGTGCCAGGCCAACCAGCCGCCGGCCGGTTGCCAGGCGGACAACCGCCCGGTGAACACCGCCAGCCACAGCGGGATGGCCAGCAGCGCAAGCACACACCCGGCCAGGAAAAACGGCCGGAACGCCAGGCGCCACAACGGCAAAATGGCCATGGCCTTGCGACGGTCAAGCACTTGCATACACCACTCCTTAACCTCACCACGGGACTGGCCCACCGATGAGGGTCAACAATCAGGGTTCGAATGATCGGCTATCAACGCTGACGGGCCTTGTCTCAGGTCAAGCCAGTTCATCGGCAGTCGTTCGTCTCGAACAGACACTTGCAAGGGGCTTGCCGAACAGGGATTCAACGCCAGGCGCCCGCCCCTGCGGGGCGCTGCATCCCAATGTGTAATGTCCTCTGAGAACCATAGGGTAAAAAACACCATTTGGTGGTGTTTTTTACCCTTTTTTATCATGGTCATTTATACCCGACCCGGACAATCGCCCCGCAAAACAGCGCCCAGAGGCATGGCCCGCCTCTTGCTCAGGCAGGGCATAGACATTTGCCCGGGGTATTCCATGAAACACGTCGCTCTGCCACTGACTTGGTTTGTCGTGCTGTCCTGCGTCGTCGCGTTGGCCAGCGGCCTGTCCCTGAGCCTCGTCTGAATCCGATTTTTTCTGCCACCACAAGGATCCATCCCATGGTGCTCCACAGCGTCCATCATCAGATTCTGCGCAGCCATCACCTGTTCGAACCCCTGAACGAAGAACAGCTCGACGAGTTGATGAGCTCCAGCCAACTGCTGAACATCGATAAGGGCGACCCGCTGTTCCGCCAGGGTGAACCGGCGCAGGCGTTTTACTTCGTGATTGCCGGGGCCGTGAAGATTTACCGGTTGACCCCAGACGGCCAGGAGAAAGTGTTCGAGGTGATCGGCGAGCGCCAGACCTTCGCCGAAGCCATGATGTTGATGGACACGCCCAATTACGTCGCGTCCGCAGAAGCCGTGGGCCCTACTCAGCTGTATCGCCTGTCCAACGCCACGTACATGCGCCTTTTGCAAAGCAACAGCCGGCTGACCTTCGCCCTGCTCGGCAAGCTCTGCGTACGCCTGCACCAGCGGGTCAACGAGATTGAAACCCTGTCGCTGAAAAACGCCACCCACCGGGTGGTGCGCTACCTGCTGACGCAACTGGTGCGCCTGCAAACCGTGGACAGCCAGTTCGAACTGCCGATGGCCAAGCAGTTGATTGCCGGGCACCTGTCGATCCAGCCGGAAACCTTCTCGCGGATTATCCGGCGCCTGATCGACGAAAAAATCATCACTCAGGACGGTCGCCAGATCGCCATTCTCGATCGCCTGCGCCTGGAGCAATTCGAATGAGCGCACAGCCCACCTGCCTGTATTGCCAGCAAGCCAACCCCACCGATGAAACCGAGTGTCGCCAATGCGGCATGCCCTTGCCTGCAGAGGCTGCGTTGGCCGGCGAACGTCGGCTGCGGCGCTTCACCTGGTTCTGTGCCGGGCTGACGGTTTTTTGCCTCGTCATGTTTTTCTGGTTGCCCCGCAGCATCGTCTGAATCCTCAGTCCTGAGTCAGTTGCCGGTACAGCTGCGGCAGACGCAACGGCAGTTGTTCAGGCTGACGAATCAGGGTGTAGCCGTTGGCCCCGAACATGTACGGCAGGTAATCCCCCGCTTCGCGATCAATGGTGATGCAGAACGGCGTCAGCCCCTGGCGCCGGGCTTCCAATACCGCCTGACGGGTGTCTTCCACACCGTAGCGTCCTTCATAAAGGTCCAGGTCATTGGGCTTGCCGTCACTCAACAGCAACAACAATTTGCGCCGCCGCTTGCAGCCCTCCAGCCGTTGCGTGGCCTGGCGAATGGCGGCGCCCATGCGCGTGTAATAACCAGGTTTGAGCCCCTGGATTCGACCCCGAGTGTGGTCGTCATAACGCTGGTCGAACGCCTTGAGTTCGTGCATGCGCACCTGCTGGCGCCGCAGGGAAGAAAACCCGTATAGCGCGAAATCGTCTCCCAGCACCGACAAGGTTTCACCGAACAGCAACAGGCTGTCGCGGATCACGTCGATCACCCGGTGTTCGTCGTTGAGGTGGGCGTCGGTGGACATCGACAGATCGGCCAACAGCAGGCAGGCCAGGTCGCGGCGAGTCTGGCGCTGCTCCATGAACAGGCCGCGTTCGCTGCATTGGCCGTGCTGGCGCTCGACGTGAAAATCCAACCAGGCCTGTAGGTCCAGCTCCGAGCCCTGGGTTTGCTGACGCAGCCATTGCCGATCATTACGCAAATGCTCGAACTGGCGACGCAAACGCTGGGCCGAAGATCGCAGGCGCAACGGTAAGGGCTGTGGTTCGCAATCCCGAGGGGTGAAGGTCTGCACGCTGACGAAGTCGTCCTGGAGCCGTTGCTTGCGGTAGTCCCACTCCGGCAACAGGATGCCCTCGCCCAGCGGGATGTCATCGACGTCGGCCGGCGGCAGATCCAGGTGCAATTTCAGGCCGCCGCCCTTGCGCAACCGGGTGCGCGACAGGGTCAATTGGTCCAAGTCTTCGGCGACGCGCGCCGCGTCCGGGTCTTCGCTGTCGTCCGACCAGCGATCCAGGTCAACATGCTCGGTCCAACTGAACAGGTTCTCCAGGCGCACGATCAGCAACCCACCGTCACGGGTGGTTTCGTCGATGCGCTCGGCGCGTTTGCGACCGCCCTTCTGCTCACCCGGCGGCGTCGCCAGGTATTGCTCGGAGTCTTCAAGGTTGGCCGCCTGGGGGTTGCCCAGGTGCTGGGGCGGATACAGCCACAACGGCAACGGCCAGGCCGCCCGTTCACTGCGTGGAAAATGCTCGACACTGCCTGGCTCGCGCAGGGCCTGGCACAGTGCACGCTCCAGGGCGGCTTCGGCCGGGTTCAGCGTGGCCGGATCCGGGCGCAAGGACAGATGCGCGTCCACCAACCGCCGGTAACGAGGGCGCAGCGCCGGGTAGCGCTGCAGCACTGCTTGGGTCCAGCGCTGGTTGTCCCGTCCCCAGTGCTTCATCGGCCCCGACTGCGCGGCCAGCAAGGCGAGCCAGCGATACAACTCTTCGTTCAACCCCACATCGGGGAACGCCGCCAGGCTTGCCGGCAACCGCAGGTTGTTGTCATCGCAACAGGCCAAGGGCACTTGTTTGCAGGTGCCGGCGATCTGCTGCAACAGGTTGCGGCGCAGCAACAGATCGCGGTCGCTGACGGCTTCCACACCCTGGTGACGGGTACCGCCGGTGGCGCGAAACAGCACGTGCAAGGATCGTTGCCGGTCGACCAACTCCACCCGTGCTTCGGGAAAATCCGCACTGGCGCGCCGGGTGATGAAACGGTGCCAGACACTGCCGACCCACTCTTCCAGCTCAAGGGTGAATGCCATGGTTACTCTCCTATCGACCCGTTGCAGTGAAGGGACTGGCTCGCACCGCTGTTGTGGCGAGGGAGCTTGCTCCCTCGCCACAACAAGCGCCCTTGCCACAGGTTCAGCGGTGATGATTCACGAAGGCACCACCGCCGCTGGCGCACGCAAAGCCGCACGACCACGCTGGCGGAAGCTGAACAGGTAGCAGAGCAACCCCACCAGGAACCCGACGCCGCTGACCAGACGTGCCCAGAACAGCACGCTCAAATGATCCACCGTGGCCATGAATGGCAAGGCGCTGCCATCCACCGCCCAGCGTTGCAACCACACCTGGACGACGCCGGCCGCCGTGAGGAACAAGGTGATCATCACCATCGACAGGGTCATCAACCAGAAGCCCCAGATCTCCAGCTTCTGCGAACGCTCATCCGCCGCCTCACCCAGTCCACGCAAGCGCGGCATGGCGTAGCTGATCAGCGTCATCACGATCATCGCGTAGGCACCGTAGAAGGCCAGGTGACCGTGGGCCGCAGTCAGTTGCGAACCGTGGGTGTAGTAGTTGACCGGTGCCAGGGTGTGCAGGAACCCCCAGACGCCCGCACCGAAGAACGCTGTCACCGTAGTGCCCTTGGCCCACAACGTGGCGGCGCGGTTCGGGTGTTGCCGGCGCCGATTTTTCACCATGCTGAAGGCGAACACGACCATCGCCAGGAACGGCAGCGGTTCCATCGCCGAGAAGATCGAGCCGACCCACAGCCAGACCTCGGGCGCACCGATCCAGAAGAAGTGGTGACCGGTGCCGATGATCCCGGTAATCAGCGCCATGGCGATGATCACGTAGAGCCACTTTTCTACCACTTCCCGGTCCACGCCGGTGATCTTGATCAGTACAAAGGCGAGCATCGAACCCATGATCAGTTCCCAGACACCTTCGACCCAAAGATGCACCACCCACCACCAGTAGAACTTGTCGCGAGCGAGGTTTTCCGGGTTGTAGAAGGAGAACAGGAAGAACACCGCCAGGCCGATCAGCCCGGTCATCATCACCATGCTGACGGTGGTCTTGCGACCCTTGAGCAGGGTCATGCCGATGTTGTAGAGGAAACCCAGGCACACCACCACGATGCCCATTTTGGTAATGGTCGGTTGCTCAAGAAACTCCCGGCCCATGGTCGGCAGCAGGTCGTTGCCGGTGATTTTCGCCAGCGTCGCATAAGGCACCGAGAGGTAACCCAGAATCGTCAGCACCCCGGCGGCGGCGAACACCCAGAACAGCACAATGGCCAATTTCGGGCTGTGCAGCTCGCGGTCAGCCTCCTCCGGTATCAGGTAATAGGCCGCGCCCATGAAGCCGAACAACAGCCAGACGATCAGCAGGTTGGTGTGGACCATGCGGGCCACGTTGAAGGGAATCAGCGGGAACAGGAAGTCGCCGACCACGTATTGCAGCCCCATGATCAAACCGAACAGCACTTGCCCCAGAAACAGCATCAGGGCAAACGCGAAGTAGGGTTTGGCGACGGCCTGCGAGGCGAATTTCAGATGCGGATTAGCCATGCTCATCTCTCAGCCCTCCTTGTTTGGCGGCCAGCCATTGGTGTTGATTTTTGAACTCCACTTGAGGAACTCGGCGATGTCGTCGACTTCCTGCTCGCTCAAGTTGAACTGCGGCATGGCTCGACGGCCGGGTACGCCCAAGGGCTGCATTTTCATCCAGGCGTGCAGGAACGGCTTGAAGGCTTCCTCGCCGCCGCGCCGGTTGAACACATTGCCCAGCTCCGGCGCAAAGTACGCGCCCTCGCCCAGCAGGGTATGGCAGCCGATGCAGTTGTTGCGCTCCCAGACGCCCTTGCCGCGTATCACCGATTCGGTCAATTGCGCCTGGTTGCTGCGCGCTGGAAAGGTCTGTTCCGTGTGGTAGGTCAGGGCCAGGAATATCAGGAAAAAGAACACGCTTCCCCCGAAGTAAATATTCCTGGCCATGCCTTTGGTGAAGGTATCTGACATGGTCACTTCCTCATTGCTTGGCGTGACCATTCTAGGAAGCCGGGGGTCTGAAACCGCTTGATGGCGATCAAGAATCTCCGATGGTTTTGGTGGGTTGTTCCAAAACAACACCACAGCCCCGTGGCGAGGGAGCTTGCTCCCGCTGGGGCGCGAAGCGGCCCTTAAACCTGCTGACGCGATGTGGCAGGCTGATAGAGGTTGTTGCTGTTGGGGCCGCTACGCAGCCCAGCGGGAGCAAGCTCCCTCGCCACAAAGGTGTTCGCCGGTGATTTGTGGGGGGGCTTTTGCAGGGTTAACCGGCTAAGAACATTGTCGTTGCGATAAGGGCCGCCAACACCACCGCCCAACTCAGTATCAAACGACGCCACAGGCGCGGGGCATGGCGCAGTTCCATGAAGCCGTCGGCGATCAGCCAGGCCTTGGTGACCGCGACCGTCAGAATGGCGATGGATATCAACTCAGTGGCAGCGGCCTGGCCCAGGGCCACGGTGCAGGTGCTCAGCACTGCCAATGCCATCCAGCAGACGATCAACACACGGGAAGTCGACATGAACACCTCATCTCAATCGAGGATGTAGACCAACGGAAACAGCAGCACCCAGACCAGATCCACCATGTGCCAATACAGCACGCCGGATTCCAGCCCGCTATTGCGCCGTGAACCGTAGTGACGTCGCCGGCAGCCCTCGGCCAGCCAACCGAGTATCAGCATGCCCAGCAGCACATGCAGGAAATGGAAGGCCGTGAGGATCCAGTACAGGGTGAAGAAGGTGTTGTGCTCCATGCCCAGGCCATTGGCCAGAAGATGAGCGTACTCAGTGAGTTTGAGCCCCACATAGCCGCAGGCAAGCAGCAGCGCCCCCCACAAAAACACCGCGCCTCGGCGAGGCCGGTCTTGCCGGACTTGCTCCTGGGCCAGCGCGGCAAACAACCCGGCGGTCAGCAGGCTGAGGGTCATCGCCAGCCCCGTGGAACGGTCCAGCAGCTGCCGGCCTTCGCTGAACAATTGCGGCTGCAACGCCTGGGCGACGGCGAACGCCAGGATCAACAGCGCAAACACCGACAGCTCGGCGAGGATGAAAAACCACATCGCCAAGTCCCCCGGCAAACGTCGGCCGGGGATGGTCGCGGTTTCAGCCGAAGTGAACATCAACCACATCCATCAAGGCAGCCACCGTCTGGGGATCATCGCTCAACGGCTCGGCCAGGCACGCCAGGCACGCTTGGCGCGGGTCCATGCCGGCGCCAATCATCCGTGCGGCGAAAATCAGCAGCCGCGTGGAGGCCACCTCCTCCAGGTCATGCTGGTCAAGCCGGCGCAGCGCCTGCCCCAGCCGCACTATCTGGGCCGCCAGGGCCATATCCACGCCGGCCTCACGGGCCACGATGCGCTCTTCATCCGCAACAGCGGGATAGCCGAAGCGCATTGCTACAAAGCGTTGGCGAGTGCTGGGTTTCATACCTTTGAGCAGGTTCTGGTAACCCGGGTTGTACGACACCACCAGCATGAAAGACGGCGGTGCCTGGAGCACCTCGCCGGTGCGCTCCAGATACAACTGCCGACGATCATCGGCCAATGGGTGCAGCACCACCGCCGTGTCCTGGCGCGCTTCGACCACCTCGTCCAGGTAACAGATGCCGCCCTCGCGCACTGCCCGGGTCAATGGCCCGTCCTGCCACCAGGTGCCCTGGGCACCGATCAGGTGGCGACCCACCAAATCGGCAGCGCTCAGGTCATCGTGGCACGCGACGGTGTACAGCGGCAGTTTCAGACGGTGGGCCATGTGCTGGACGAAACGGGTCTTGCCGCAGCCGGTCGGGCCTTTGATCAGCACCGGCATGCCGTGACGCCAGGCCTGCTCGAACATCACCTGTTCGTTGTCCTGGGGTTGATAAAAGGGTTCGTCCGGGTGCTGCAACGTGTGAATAGGGTTCATGACAGGACCTGATCAGAGAGCGCGATTGCAGGTCACGCTACGGGCCCCTGCGACAACCTGGCAAGGGCTGCGGCGGGCAAACTTGATCGCCGTCAAGCGACCAACCACCGGCCTGGGCATAGCCTTGCATCGCATCAAGAACCTGTGCGCCGAACGCCAGTTACGGCACATCACACGGGGCACGCCTGAGGAGAGATGGAATGCTGATCAGCCACAAAAAATCGTGGGCCATGAGGGTCGCGGCGCTGTGTACGGCGCTGGCCGCACCCCACGCCCTCGCCGACCAAACCCCTGCGCCGGACCACGCCCGTGTGGTCAAGAGCGAAGGCGCACCGGACCTGAGCCAGGCCGACTTCGACGCGGCCAAGGAGATCTACTTCCAGCGCTGCGCCGGTTGCCACGGGGTACTTCGCAAGGGCGCCACCGGTAAACCGCTGACACCCGACATTACCCAGGCTCGCGGCCAGGCCTACCTGGAGGCATTGATCACTTACGGCTCAGCCGCCGGCATGCCGAACTGGGGCACCTCCAATGCCCTGACCAAAGACCAGATCACGGTGATGGCCAAGTTCATCCAACACACCCCGCCCACGCCTCCGGAATGGGGCATGGCCGAAACCCTTAAAACCTGGAAGGTGCTGGTCAAGCCCGAAGACCGGCCGAGCAAACAGCTCAACTCACTCAACCTGCAGAACCTGTTTTCGGTGACCCTGCGCGACGATGGCAAGATCGCCCTGATCGACGGCGACAGCAAGAAGATCGTCAAGCTGATCGACACCGGTTACGCGGTACACATTTCGCGGATCTCGGCGTCGGGGCGTTACCTGCTGGTGATCGGCCGGGACGCCAAGATCGACATGATCGACTTGTGGCCGAAAGAGCCGACCAAGGTTGCAGAAATCAAGGTGGGTATCGAAGCCCGCTCGGTGGAAACCTCCAAGTTCAAGGGCTACGAAGACAAGTACACCATCGCCGGCTCCTACTGGCCGCCGCAGTTCACCATCATGGACGGCGAAACCCTGGAGCCCAAGCAGATCGTCTCGACCCGCGGCATGACCGTCGACACGCAGCAATACCATCCCGAACCGCGGGTGGCGGCCATCATCGCTTCCCACGAATGGCCGGAGTTCATCGTCAACGTCAAGGAAACCGGCAAGGTGATGCTGGTCAACTACCAGGACATCAAGAACCTCACCATCACCAGCATCGACGCCGCGCCGTTCCTGCATGACGGTGGTTGGGACAGCAGCCATCGCTACTTCCTGACGGCCGCCAACAACTCCAACAAAGTCGCAGTGATCGACTCCAAGGAGCGCAAGCTCACGGCCCTGGTGGATGTCGGAAAAATCCCGCATCCAGGGCGCGGCGCCAACTTCAACCACCCGCTCTACGGACCGGTCTGGGCCACCAGCCACCTGGGTGATGCAGGGGTTTCGC
Source organism: Pseudomonas sp. LBUM1664 (assembly GCF_059695895.1). Classification (NCBI taxonomy): domain Bacteria; kingdom Pseudomonadati; phylum Pseudomonadota; class Gammaproteobacteria; order Pseudomonadales; family Pseudomonadaceae; genus Pseudomonas; species Pseudomonas sp. LBUM1664. Next base: position 3,502,330 of record NZ_CP166791.1, read on the forward strand.
TGATCGGCACCGACCCGGTCAACCACCCGCAATACGCCTGGAAACAAGTCGGCTCACTGCAGGGTCAGGGGGGCGGTTCGCTGTTCATCAAGACTCACCCCGCGTCCCGCCATCTGTATGTCGACACCACCCTCAGCCCCGACGCCAAGCTCAGTCAATCAGTGGCGGTGTTCAACATCGACAAGCTCGACGCCGGTTACACCGTGCTGCCGATTGCCGAGTACGCGGGCATCAAGAAAGGCGCCATGCGCGTGGTGCAACCGGAATACAACAAGGCCGGCGATGAAGTCTGGTTCTCGGTCTGGAGTGGTCAGGAAGACGAGTCGGCGTTGGTGGTGATCGATGACAAGACCCTCAAGCTCAAGAACGTGATCAAGGACAAACGCCTGATCACCCCCACCGGGAAATTCAACGTCTACAACACCCAACACGACATCTATTGAGCCCCATCAATAAGAGGAAAAACCATGAAACCTATTCTGATTGCCTTGGCCCTGAGCGCCGTGTCCAGCCTGCAACCGGCGCTGGCCGAAGATGGCCCGACGCTGTTCAAGAGCAAACCGTGCGCAGCCTGCCACTCCATTGATACCAAGGTGGTAGGCCCCGCACTCAAGGACGTGGCGGCGAAAAACGCCGGCGTTGCCGGGGCCCAAGAACTGCTTGCCAAGCACATCAAGGAAGGCACGCAAGGAAACTGGGGACCGATGCCAATGCCGGCCAACCCGGTGACCGAAGAAGAAGCCAAGATCCTTGCCGCGTGGGTCTTGAGCCAGTAAGCCCAGGGAGGCGGCGAACACAAAACCCGTGGCGAGGGAGCTTGCGCCCTCGCCACACTTCTTGCTCAGGAGGACGTCATGGAACGACACAGCGCTGCAACCTTGATGACCGCCCTGCTCTTCACTTTCTCCGCCTGTGTGCTGGCCGCTCCCAACGACCAGCGCCAGGCGCAACTGCAACACCTACTGGACCAGGACTGTGGCGCCTGCCACGGCCTCTACATGACCGGCGGCCTGGGCCCGGCGCTGACCCGTGAAGCACTGGCCGGAAAATCGCGCGACAGCCTCATCGCCACCGTCACCCTGGGACGACCCGGCAGCGCCATGCCCGGTTGGGCACCGCTGCTCGGCCCCGACGACATTCGCTGGCTGGTGGACCGGCTCCTTCAAGGAAAACCCGCCTCATGATCCGTTCTCTGCTGTCCCTCACCGCCGTCGCGTTGTTGCTCTCGTCTTGCGCTCAGACACCGCTGCGCGGCAGCGGCGACCTGGGTGTGATCGTGGAGCGCGCCACCGGCAGTGTGCAAATCATCGAAAGCGACACCCACACTGCCCTCGCCCGCGTCGACGGGCTGGGCGATCTGTCCCATGCCTCGGTGGTGTTCTCCCGGGACCAGCGCTATGCCTATGTGTTCGGCCGTGATGGCGGCTTGAGCAAGGTTGACTTGCTAACCGCCCGCATCGACCGTCGCATCATTCAGGGTGGCAACAGCATCGGCGGCGCGATCAGCCAGGATGGCCAACTGATCGCCGTCTCCAACTACGAGCCCGGCGGCGTCAAGGTGTTCGATGCCCGGACCTTGGAACAAGTCGCCGACATTCCTGCCACACCCTTGCCTGACGGCCAGAAACGCTCACGGGTGGTGGGACTGGTGGATGCACCGGGCCAACGCTTCGTGTTCAGCCTGTTCGACACGGGGGAAATCTGGACCGCCGACTTCAGCCAGGGTCTCACGCCACGCATCGAACGCTTCACCGCCATCGGCCAGCAACCCTATGACGCGCTGATCACTCCGGACGGGCGCTATTACATGGCCGGATTGTTCGGCGAGGACGGTATGGCGCAACTCGACCTCTGGCACCCGGAGCGCGGGGTGAAACGGGTGCTGGGGCATTACGGGCGCGGCGAGGCCAGGCTCCCGGTGTACAAAATGCCCCATCTGGAAGGCTGGGCCATGGCCGATCAACAGGCCTTCGTGCCCGCCGTCGGACACCACCAGGTGTTGGTGATGGATGCGCATGACTGGCAGCAGGTCGATGCCATCGCCGTGGCCGGTCAGCCGGTGTTTGTCACGGCGCGACCCGACGGCCGTCAGCTGTGGGTCAACTTCGCTTACCCGGACAACGACCGTGTGCAGGTCATCGACACCCAGACCCACGCCATCGTCGCGGATCTGCGACCTGGGCCTGCCGTGCTCCACATGGAGTTCACCGCACGGGGTGACCAGCTGTGGCTGTCCTCCCGGGATGGCGGTGAGGTGCAGGTCTGGAACCCGTACCGGCTCGAACGTCTGGGCACGCTGCCGGCCCTCAGCCCCAGCGGTATTTTCTTCAGCAGCCGCGCGCACAAACCGGGGTATTGAGCATGACACCGAGCCCACTCGCCCGCCGCCTGATCGATCAATTCCAGCATGGCATGCCATTGTGCGCCGAACCCTATCGGGCCATGGCCGAGGCCTTGGGTTGCACCGAGGCCCAGGTGCTCGAATGCCTGCAACACCTGCAACTGGCCGGTACCTTGTCGAGGATCGGCCCGGTGTTCGAACACACCCGCGCCGGCGCCAGCACCCTCGCCGCCCTGGCGGTGCCCCAGGACCGCTTGCAACAGGTCGCGGCACGCGTCAGCCAATACCCGGAGGTCAATCACAACTACGCCCGGGAACATCGCTACAACTTGTGGTTCGTGCTGACCGGCCCCAACCGTGCCCACCTGGAAAAAATTCTCCAGGAGCTGGAAAACGATACCGGCCTCACGCCGCTGGACCTGCCCATGCTGACCGCCTACCGCATCGACCTGGGCTTCGCCCTGGAGGCCACCTCATGAACAACGCCTTGAGCGAGCAACAGTCACTGGCCCTGCGCCGTCACCTGGAGACCGGCTTGCCCCTGACATCACGCCCCTTCCAGGCCCTGGCCGAGCAGATCGATGCCAGCGAACAACAGGTACTCGAACAGATGCAGCAATGGCACGAACAGGGCCTGTTTCGCCGCGTCGGCCTGGTGGTCAACCATCGCGCATTGGGCTTCGCCGCCAACGCCATGCTGGTGCTGGATGTGCCGGATGCATTGATCGATGAAGTCGGTCGCCGCCTCGGACAAGCGCCGGGAATCAGCCTTTGCTACCAACGACCACGGCGCTTGCCCCAGTGGCAATACAACCTGTTCTGCATGATCCACGGTCGCCAGCGCGACCGGGTCGAAGCCCAGGTCCAGGCGCTGCTGGAGCAGCATTTGCTGAGCGACCTGCCCCACCAGTTGCTGTTCAGTAGCCATTTGTTCAAGCAATGCGGCGGACGATTCGCACCACCGGCCGGAGCCTCTATCGATGGATGACCTGGACCGACGCCTGATCAACCGCCTGCAACTGGGCCTGCCGTTGGTGCGGCACCCCTGGCAGGTATTGGCCCAGGAACTGGACAGCAGCAGTACCGAACTGCTGGATCGGCTGCACGAGCTGCTCAACGACGGCGTACTCACCCGCTTTGGCCCGATGTTCGACATCGATCGCCTGGGCGGCGCGTTCACCCTGGCGGCGCTGGCGGTGCCCGAAGCGCGTTTCGACAGCATCGCCGAACTGCTCGGGGCCATGCCCGAGGTGGCCCACAACTACCGTCGCGAGCACACCTGGAACATGTGGTTTGTGCTCGCCTGCGCCAGCGAAGAGGCCATCACCGACACCCTGCTGCGCATCGAACACATGACCGGCCTGGTGCCGCTGAACCTGCCCAAAGAGGAGACCTACCATGTCGGCCTGTATTTCCCGCTCTGAGCCGTCGCTGCAAGCGCTGCCACGGTTGGAGGAAACGCCCCTGGCGCTGCGCCTGGTCGAGCTGACCCAGGCCGGCCTGCCCTTGCTCGAAGATCCCTGGGCCTGGCTTGCGGAACAACTGGGGCTGAGCGTGGAGTCGACCCTCGACCTGCTCAAGCGCTTGCAAGCCGAAGGCGCCATTCGCCGCATCGCCGCCGTCCCCAACCACTATCGCCTGGGCTATCGCCACAACGGCATGACAGTCTGGGATGTGTCCGACGCCGACATGCCGCGCCTCGGTGCCCTGTTGGGTGCGCAGCCCTTCGTCAGCCACTGCTACCGCCGCCCGCGCAGGCCTGGCTGGCGCTACAACCTGTTCGCCATGGTCCATGGCCGCAGCCGCGAGGAAATCGACAGCTACCGCGAACACCTGCGCTACCTGCTGGGCGACGCCTGTGCCGCCGACGACATGCTGGTGAGCAGCCGCATCCTGAAAAAAACCGGCCTGCGCCTGTCACCAAGCTCGCGCTGAGCCCTCACGTCGATCAAAGGAGCGTTTATGTTGAGGATCAGCCACTACCTGCGTGCCCTGGCCGGCCAATGCCCCGCTCCACGCACCGCGCCACCGGGCAGCAACCGCCCGCCAGTCGTGATCTGGAACCTGCTCCGGCGTTGCAACCTCACCTGCAAGCATTGCTACGCCACCTCGGCCGACAGCCAGTTTCGCGATGAGCTGGACACCACCGCGGCGCTCAACGTCATCGACGACCTGCATGACGCCGGTGTGCGCGTGTTGATCCTGTCCGGCGGCGAACCGTTGCTGCGCGAGGATCTGTTCCAGCTCAGCGACTATGCCCGGGGCAAAGGTTTTTTCCTGGCGCTGTCCACCAACGGCACGCTGATCGACTCAACCAATATCAAGCAGATTGTCGCGGCGCACTTCGATTACGTGGGCATCAGCATCGATGGCCTGGAAGCGACCCACGACGCCTTCCGTCAGCTCAAAGGCAGTTTCGCCAGCTCCATGGCGGCCATCCAGCTCTGCCGCGAGCAAGGGATCCGGGTCGGTTTGCGCACCACCCTCACCCAGCACAATCATGCTCAGCTGCCGCAGTTACTGGACTTGATGACTGAATACGACGTGCAGAAATTCTACCTGTCGCACCTCAACTACAGCGGTCGGGGCAAACGCAGTCGCACGCTCGACGCCCAGCAACAGATGAGCCGCGAGGCCATGACGTTGATCTTCGAGCGGGCCTGGAGCGACATCGAGCGCGGTTGCGACAGTGATTTCGTCAGCGGCAACAACGACGCCGATGCGATCCTGTTGCTGCAATGGGTCGCCCGGCGCCTGCCCCAGCACTACGCCGCACTGGAGCAGATGCTGCGGGCCTGGGGCGGCAATGCTTCGGGCAGCGGCATTGCCAATATCGACAACACCGGCGAGGTCCATCCCGACACTTACTGGTGGCAGCACTCGGTGGGCAACGTGCGCCAGACACCGTTCAAAACACTCTGGCTCGACCGACCCGACGCTCTCCTGCTGAAACTGCGCGAGCATCCGCGAACCGTGGGCGGTCGCTGCGGGCAATGCCGCTGGCTAAAGATCTGCAACGGCAATACCCGCACGCGTGCCTGGGCCGACGGTGACCTGTGGGGCCAAGACCCCGGCTGTCACCTCAGCGATGAAGAAATTGGTTTGCACGCTATCCCGAGCGTTGCGATGCCCTGCGCCCGATAACCCAATGGCGAACCTGATGCCGAACCAAGGAAGTCCCATGCCTGCCCCCATCGTTTTGCCCGCCGCCCTGCAATCGCCCTTCAGACCGGGTGAAGTTGCCCTGGTCGGCGCCGGTCCCGGTGACCCGAGCCTGCTGACGCTACGCGCCTGGAGCCTGTTGATGCAGGCCGACGCGGTGGTTTACGACCGCTTGATCAGCCCGCAACTGCTGAGCCTCATCCCACTGCCGTGTGCCCGGCATTACGTCGGCAAGGCCGCCGGCTGTCACAGCCTGCCCCAGGCGCAGATCAACGAGTTGCTGGCCGACCTTGCGGACCAGGGCCAACGGGTCGTCCGGCTCAAGGGCGGCGACCCGTTCATCTTCGGCCGCGGTGCCGAAGAGCTTGAATACTTATTGGCTCGCGGTATCGATTGCCAGGTGGTGCCCGGGATCACTGCCGCGGCCGGTTGCAGTGCCTACGCCGGCATTCCGCTGACCCATCGAGACCTGGTCAACTCCTGTCGGTTCATCACCGGCCACCTGCAACGCGAAGGTGATTTGAACCTGCCGTGGCAAAGCCTGGCGGATGACAGCCAGACCCTCGTGTTCTACATGGGGTTGTCGAACCTGGGCACCATTGCCGCGCGCCTGATGGAAGCGGGCCTGGCGCCCGACACCCCGGCGGCGTTGATCAGCAACGGCACGCGTCCTGACCAGCAGGTGCTTCGCGGCACTCTCCAGCAATTACCCACCATGGCCATGGGGTGTTCCGAAGGCCTGCCGACACTGACGGTGATTGGCAAGGTCGTCGGGTTGTTTGCCCATCAGCCGCTGCACCATCCGGCGCGTCTTCAGCCCATCGCACAAGCCCGACCTGACCTCTCGAAGGTGGCGCTGTGACGCGCTGGTGGCTGACGCCATTGCTATGGATCGGTGCGGCCCATGGCGCCGTTACGACCGACGCGGATCTGGAGCTGGCCGAGCGCAACTACCAGCAGCACTGCCAACAGTGTCACGGGGTGAATCGCATCGGCGGCGCGGGACCTGCGTTGTTGCCCCAGAGCCTGAGCCGGATCAAACCCGACGAAATCCGACAAGTGATCGAACAAGGTCGTCCGGCCAGCCAGATGGCAGCGTTCGGCACGTTGCTGGACCCTGCGCAAATCGATGGTCTGGCGCAGTACCTCCAGCGCCCACCCGCCGTCGCGCCAACCTGGAACGAGGACGACATTCGCCACAGCCATCGCTTGCTGGCGGACGTCGCGACCCTGCCCAACACACCCCAGCACAAAGCCGACCCGCTGAACCTGTTCGTGGTGGTGGAAGCCGGCGATCATCACGTCGACATCGTCGACGGGGATCGCTTTGAGGTGCTGGCACGCTTCGCCTCGCACTTTGCGGTGCATGGCGGGCCGAAGTTCTCTCCCGACGGACGCTTTGTCTACCTGGCGTCCCGGGACGGTTGGATCAGCCTGTATGACCTGCACAACCTCAAGCTGATCGCCGAAGTGCGGGCCGGGCTCAATACCCGCAACCTGGCGGTGAGCAAGGACGGCCGCTGGGTGCTGGTGGGCAACTACCTGCCCGGCAGCCTTGTGGTGCTGGATGCCCGGGACCTGTCACTGGTCAAGACCGTTGCAACGGTGGGGCTCGATGGCCAGGCGTCGCGGGTCAGCGCGGTCTATACCGCCCCGCCGCGCAACAGTTTTATTGTTGCGTTGAAGGATGTGAAGGAGGTTTGGGAACTGTCCACCGGCCCGAACCCGGACTTCGTGCCGAGGCGGATTGAGGTCCAGGATTACCTGGATGATTTTTCCTTCTCGCCTGATTATCGCCAGTTGCTCGCCACCTCGCGCAAGGCCCAGGGTGGCCAGGTGATCGACCTCGACAATGGCCGGGTTGTTACCGACATTGCCCTGCCGGGCATGCCTCACCTGGGCTCGGGCACCTATTGGAAGCGCGATGGCCATTGGGTGTTCGCGACGCCCAATATCAGCAAAGGGCTGGTTTCGGTGATCGATTTCAGCACCTGGAAAGTCATCAAGCAAATACCCACCCTGGGACCGGGCTTCTTCCTGCGCAGCCACGCCAACTCCCGCTACGCCTGGACCGACGTGTTCTTCGGCCCGGACAACGACGCCATCCACCTGATTGACAAACAGACCCTGGAAATCGCCCACACCCTGCGCCCCATGCCCGGAAAAACCGCCGCCCACGTCGAATTCACCCGTGACGGCCGCTACCTGCTGCTGAGCATCTGGGCTACTGACGGCGCGTTGATCATCTACGACAGCAACACCCTCAAAGAAATCAAACGCCTGCCCATGAACAAGCCTTCGGGCAAGTACAACGTCGGCAACAAGATTGAGTTTGCCGAGGGTACGTCCCACTGATAGATGGAGAGGGGCCTGCAGACAGATGAAAACCCTGTGGGAGCGAGCCTGCTCGCGATGACGTCGGTACATTCAACATTTTCGTTGCAGTCAAACTGCTTGGGGCCGCTGCGCAGCCCAGCGGGAGCAAGCTCCCTCGCCACAGAAGCAGTCTGTGGTGGCGAGGGGATTCAGCGAAACGTCGCACCGCCCCGCTGGGCTGCAAAGCAGCCCCAAAAAGGGTTGAACCCAATCAACCTGGCACCGCTGAAAATCAATGACTCATCGGTGACATGGCTGTTGCCTGGCCCAGCAACTTCTGGTCGATGTCTTCCAAGCGCAGCACCCGGCCGCCGGTATCGCTGGCGAGTTTTTCTGCTGCCTGGGCATCGGAGAACGAGGCCAGCACGACGCCCATGGCGCCTTTAAGGCCCGAACCGATCACGAAATAGGCGGTCCGGGCGTCGATCAAATGAGCATCGTCCGGCTTATCCCAATGGCTGCGACCCATGTCGTGGACGTACAGTTTCACGTCGGCCCGATGGTTTTCCGGCTGCAGCCACCAGCCGAGCATTTCCGCCGGCGAGCAGAATTTCTTGACGCCGCCCGCACCAACCGCCGCGCCCTTGGGCCCGGGGAAATCGTTGATCACCATGCCGCACACATGGCACTCGTCACTGGGGTGGAACGCCAGCGCCGCCTCAGTAGCCGGTGGCGACTCAGCCTTGTCGCAAGCCACCAGCGCCAGGCACATCAACACCCCAGCCAAAAGGCGGCTCGCCTTGAAGTACACCCTGTTCATCGTTGCATGCTCCCTTTATCAAGATCAGAAACTCACGGGCACCGGCGATTGAACAACCGATAAGCCAGCCATAACGGCAATACCATCCATAGCCCCAGGCACAGCCAGAGCAAAAACCCCGACACCGGCAGATCGCTGCCCAGCGTCAGCACGGCGGCGCCGCTGGACGCGGAGTCGAACCCCGACAGATTGATCAGCCGATACACATCGGTAGGATTGAACAGCAGCAGCCAGGGCAATAGATCCGGGCTGAACCGGCCCTCGCTCAGCACCAGCAGCGCCAGCAACGCCAGGTCGAACACCAGCACGAAGAAAAACCACACCCCCAACGCCAGTCCCGCGGCGGTGGATTTTTCTGCCGAAAGACTGCTCAGCACATAAGCCAGCCCCAGAAAAACCCAACCCAGCAGCGTGCTGGACAGCATGAAGCGGCCAAAGGCCCAGAGCAGCAGGCTCAGTTCGACATCGTCCACCAACAGGGCGATGGCGAGCATCGCGCAACCGAAGCCGATCAGCGTCGCCAGGGTCAGGATCAGGCCATGGCCGACAAACTTGCCCAGCAGCAACTGGCCGCGCCCCAACGGATAGGTCAGCAACAGCAACAAAGTGCCGCTTTCGTCCTCGCCGACAATCGCGTCATAGGCCAACAGCAAGGCGATCAAGGGCATCAGGAAGGTCGCCAGACTGGACAGGCTCGCCACCGTCGCCGGCACCGAGGTAAAGCCCAGTTGGCCGGACGCTGCCGCGCCGAGCCAGGCAATGCCGATGGACAGCACCGCGAATAACAGACTGATCGCCAACAACCAGCGGTTGCGTAGGCCGTCGCTGAACTCTTTGCGGGCCATGTTCCAGATCGGGTTCATTGGCTGACCTCCTCGGCCGCCGCGCGGACCATGTAATGACGGTACAGATCCTCCAGGGACGGAGGCTTGATCTCGACATCCGTCGGGTTGTCCTGGGCCAGCAACTGGCGCAACAAAGCGAGCTTGCTGCCGTCCGGCGCAGACACTTGCAGCCCTTCGGCGCCCCAGCCCTGGGTGGCATGCCCTTCGCTGCGCCAGCGTTGCTGCAATTGCCCGGCACGGGACAGCCCCGAGGCACGGATCAGGGTCGGTAACCCCGCGTCTTCGCGCAGTCGCGCCAGGCTCCCCAAGGCCAACAGGCGTCCCTGGGTCAGGATCGCAGCGCGGTTGATGTGCGCCTCGACGCCCGGTAACACATGGGAGCAAAGAATGATGCTGGTGCCCTGCCAACGCAGGCGGTCGAGCAGTTGATAGAGATCCTGGGTGGCAATGGGGTCCAGGCCTACGGTCGGTTCATCCAGCAGCAACAGTCGCGGCTGGCCGAGCAACGCCTGCGCCAGGCCCAGGCGTTGGCGCATGCCCTTGGAGTAAGTCCGCACCCGCCGCCGTGCCGCCTCCGCCAACCCTACTTCCTCGATCAAACGCTCTACCTGTGCCGGTTCAGCCCCTTTGAGCCGGGCGAAATGGCGCAAAGTTTCCAGCCCGCTCAACTGCGGGTAAAACATGACGTTCTCCGGCAAGTAACCGAGCATGCGGCGTACGCTCAGGTCGCTGGGTTCTCGGCCGAATACACGCACCTGGCCTTCGCTGGCCCGCAGCAGACCAAGTATCAACTTCATGGTGGTGGTCTTGCCCGCACCGTTATGCCCGAACAGGCCGAGCACTTCGCCCTGGCCCAGGGTCAGATTCAGCCCGTGTAACACAGCGGCATCGCCATAGTGCTGGCTGACGCCTTCGATCTCGACGACGTTCAAGACGCGTCCTCCTGAGCACGGTTGCGTTGCGGGGGATGGGCCGGTGTTTCCATCAGCGGATGGCTGTCCATCACCCCAGGGGATTTCATCACCGGGAACGCCCGCTGCACCCAGCGCAGCAGTTCGATACCCGGACTGTTCATCAGCAGCCGTACCTGGGGGTACAGCCACAGCAGGCGATCGACGTTGTCATTGGGCTCATAGGCCACATCCCCCAACCCGTCGCCGTTGCGATCCCAGCCCAGGTAATCGCTCCAGTAATTGCCGCGCCCATCCACCGACCATTCCTGCAGCCGCGTGGCGACGTATTTGACCTGGCGCTGGTTGTGAACGAAGGCATTGCCGGCGATGCGGTTGTCCTCCGAACCGGCGGTCAGGTGAATGCCCACCGCGCTGCGTTCGAAATGATTGCCTTCGATGCGGTTGAACAATGAGTTGTAAATGAACAGGGCCTTGCCCTCGGCGCCGGCGATCATGGTGTCGCCGGTTGACCCGTCGCGCACGTCGGTGACGAAGTTGTCGCGCAGGGTCGAATAGGTGATGTAGTTCATCAGGATCCCGTAGTTCTGGTCCTGTTCGGAGCGGTTGCCGATCACCGTCAGTTGGCGGCTTTGCATCAGGGCATAACCGGTGCGGGTACGCCGGGTGACGTTGTCCAGCAGGCGGTTATCGTTGGCAAACATGTAATGCACGCCATAGCGCAGGTCCTCCAGGGTGTTGCCCTGGAGCAGATTGCCGCTGGAGGTGTCGATGTAGATGCCGTCACGGGTTTCACGCACGTGGTTGCCGATGACCCGGGCGCCATGCACGGCATACAGATGGATGCCATTGCCGCGGTCCTGGGAGCGCAGGTTCGGGTCACCCTGAATGCGGTTGTCGATCAAACTGACGTCGCGCGTGCCATCGACCCAGATACCAAAGCCCTGGCCCTGCATCCGGTTTGAGCGGACCACGGCGCCCTGAGCCACAGGCTGGATGAACACGGCGGCGTTCATGGCTGTCAGGTCGTGGCCCCAATCCAGGAATGTACAGCCCTGGATCTGAACGTTCGGGGCGCGAATGATCAACGCATTGCCCTCGCCCTGCCCCTGGAATACGGCGTCCGGCGCACACGTGAGGGTCATCGGTTGATCGACGCTGAACGAGCCCCGGTATTGGCCCGCAGGCAGGCGCCACTGGTGCTCGCCCTCGGCCTGCAAAGGTAAATCGGTGATCGGCTGCAGCGCAGCGAACGCTCCGCCCGATAGCAAATAAAGCACCAGCGCAATGACCGGTTGGCGAGCGTGGCCCGTAGGTTGCTGCGTGTTCCCGGTCATTGAAGCTGTCTCCTTGATGAGCCGACTCAGGCCTTTTCCACCAGCATGCGCCCAACCATTTCCATGTGCAGGGCGTGGCAGAACCAGCTGCAGTAGTACCAATGCAAGCCGGCCTTATCGGCGATGAAGGTGATGGATGACGTCTGTTGCGGGCTGATTTCCATGCTGGCGCCATGGTTGGTCATGACGAAGCCATGGGTGACGTCCTCGATCTGGTCGATGTTGGTGATCGTCACCGTCACTTCGTTGCCTTGCTTGACGGTGAACTCCGTCAGGCCGTAGGCCGGCGCCATCGAGGTCATGTACACCCGCACTTTGTTACCGTCGCGGATGACCTTGTTGTCGGTTTCCAGGTTGATGCCGTCCTTCTTGGCCAACTCCACGGTGCCGGCGAAAAAGGGATCGCTGCGACTCCAGATTTTCTGGGTCTTGATCTGGTCCCGCCGCGCGAGGATGCAATCGTGGGGTTCGGCGAAGGCCGGGCCGTCGTGCACCAGCTTCATTTCTTCGCCGGAAATATCGATCAGTTGATCGTTCTCCGGGTGCAGAGGGCCGGTGGGCAGGAAGCGGTCTTTGGAGAACTTGCACAACACCACCAGCCACTTGCCGTCCGCCTCACTGGTTTCAGTCAGGGACGCGTGGTTGTGGCCGGGTTGGTACTGCACGTCGAGTTTCTGCTTGATGTAGTTGACCTTATCGCCCTTGTAGGCGCGGATGGCCTCGTCCATGTTCCACTTCACCACCTGGCTGTCGATGAACAAGGTGGTGTAGGCATTGCCGCGCCCGTCGAAGGTGGTATGCAGCGGTCCCAGGCCCAGTTCTGGCTCGGCGACGATCACTTCGCGGGGGTCTTTGTAGCGGTCGGCGAACAGGTCATCCAGGCGGTCGATGGCAATCATCGAGACGGTGGGCGACAGCTTGCCATTGGCGATGAAATATTTGCCGTCCGGCGAGGTATTGAGGCCGTGTGGGTTCTTCGGCACCGGGATGTAGCGGGTGAATTCGGAGTCCTTGCCATCGGTTTTACGACCGTCGACCACCGGCACCTTGGAGCCGTCCAGGGTGATGAACTTACCGGCCTTGATCGCCGCTTCGATACGCGCAATGTTGAACACCACCACCCAATCGCGCTCGTTGCGCATCATGCCGCCCAGGTCGTAGGCCTTCTCGGAGTTGTAGCAGGTGCTGGCGGCGTACTTGCCGGTGTAGTCGGCGTCGGAGTTATCCAGGTTGCCGTCGACAATCACCTGAAACGCCATTTCCATTTTCTCGGCATCGATGGCGTTGAACATCGTGAAGCTGTTTTTGTCCTGCAGATCGAAGGTGCGACCGTCGTTGGGATGCGGAATCACGAACTCGGCGTTGGCAAATACGTACTTGGTGTACGGCACCTTTTGCAGCCGCAGGCCATGGATCGCCTGTACGTTAGGCACGGTGAGAATCTTGTCGCACTTCATGATGTCCAGGCGAATGCGTGCGACCCGGGAATTGGCCTTGTCGTTGATGAACAGGTATTTGCCGTCGTATTTGCCGTCAGTCATGGAAATGTGTGGGTGATGGCAGTCGCCGTTCTGGTACTTGGCGCTGTCCCCCAGGATGCGCTTGCTTTCGTTGGTCAGGCCCCAACCGGTGGCCGAGTCGACGTTGAACACCGGGATACGCATCAGCTCGCGCATGGACGGCACGCCCAGCACTCTCACCTCGCCCTGGTGGCCGCCACTCCAGAAACCATAGTATTCGTCCAGCTCGCCGGGGCCGACGTGGGTCTTGGATTTGGCCTCCTTGGCCGCCGCAGCCCAGGACTCCCGGGTGAACGTCCCGGCGCCCAACGCCGTGGCGCCGGCCAGCACGGCGCCGGTGACCGCACCGGTGCCGAGAAAACTGCGCCGGCTGACGCCCCTGGGCTCTTGCGCCACGTCAGAAGTTTCGTTTTTTTTGTCGCTCATGCTGTGTGCTCCATGAAGAATGAAACGGTCGAGGGCAGGATGTTCAGGTGCCTCAAGGCGCCGGTGGCGCCGGTGGCACCTGCATCACGGGAATCAGTTGCGGATCTGTCGCGCTCGCCTTGCCACGCTTTTTGCGTTTATTGATCAGCGGCGGGCATTTGTTTTCGTTGTGCCAGGTCATCTGGCAGTCGAGGCAGTAATGGCATTCGTTGGCGTTTATCCGGCCGTCGGGATGGATCGCCTGGATCTCACATTCCTTGGCGCACAGCTGGCAGGGGTTGCCACATTCCTTACGGCGCTTGAGCCAGTCGAACAGGCGCAAGCGGGTCGGCATCGCCAGGGCCGCTCCCAGCGGGCAGATGTAGCGGCAATAGACTTTGCGGGTGAACAGGTTGACCACCAGCAGGCCTGCCGCATACGCCACAAACCACCACTGGCGGTCGAACTTGAGGGTGATGGCGGTCTTGAAGGGTTCTATTTCGGCCAGCCGCTCGGCGCTGGACATCGACTCCAGCGAGACGCCGAACAGCACCAGCAAGATGATGTATTTGATCGCCCACAGGCGCTCGTGGACGGCGAACGGCAGCTCGTATTGCGGCACCTTAAACTTGCGCGCCAGTTCGTTGATCAGCTCCTGCAGCGCGCCGAACGGGCACAGCCAGCCGCAGAACACCCCTCGCCCCCAGAGCAGAATGCTGGCGGCGGTGAACACCCACAGGATGAAAATCAGCGGATCGGTAAGGAACAGTTCCCAGCGAAAACCTTCGAACAACGCGTGGACGAAGGTCAACACATTGACCACCGACAACTGCGCCAGCCCATAGCCGCCGAGAAACACCACGGTGAACACCAGGTAACCCCGGCGCACCCAATGCAACAGCTTCGGCCGTCGGGCCAGCGCATCTTGCAGGAACAGGATGGCCGTGAGCACCAACAGGGCCACCCCAAGCACTGTGATCTCGACGCTTTTCTGGTACCAGAGGGTCAACCACATCGGCCGGCTGGCTTCTTCGGCCGCCGCCAGTTGTTCGGGCGTGGGCAATGGCCGTTCCAGGTATGGCTCGGGCAATTGATAGGCCAGCTCGAAACTGCTGAAAGTGCCGCTGACCGGCCCGGTCTGACGACGCACCAGCAGTTCCAGACTCCAGGGCGAGCCGGGGTCGAAACGGTGGGAGGCACGGATGATGAAAACCGCCATTTCATCGAACGCCGGCATGTCGTCGGCGGCCACGTCATCCAGGCGCTGGAAATCCAGGTCGCGGAAGCTGATGGTGTCGCCGAACTGGCGCAACAGCACTCGATCGAAAATACCGCCGCGCACATAACCCGATCCCTTGAAGGAATAGCGTCCGCTGCCCATCACGGCGATGGCCTGCTCGCCCGGCTTGAGCTCGGCCATCAGCGTGCGGTATGGCCCGTCACCCAGCAGATTGCGGCCGATAGTTGGCGGGTTGAGGTGAGTGACGTACAGGTCGATGAAGGTATCGTCTGCTTGCTCGGCGCTGGCGACTTCGACCTGCTCGGCTTCGGTTCCCTTGAAGGAAGCATCCACCTGGCCTCGGGTCAGGTGCAGGCGCCGTACCGCGCCGTTGCCCGTCAAGGTCTTCCAGTCGGCGGGCTCGTAGACCTCCTCACGCACACGGGCCGGCGCCACGGCCAAACCGGCGTCACCTTTGACCAGGCCCAGGGCCACCGCGACGTCGTGGGCGGCGCGCATGATCACTTCGTTGACCACCATCGCCGTCACGGTGGCCCCGGCGATTGCATCGACCGTCACCGCATTCGGATCGCTGGAATGCCCCACCACCACCCGTTGGTTGACCTTGATGCCGCTGTAGCGCGCACTGAAAGCGTGGAGTTTTTCTTCGGCGATGCCGATCAGCAGAATCGGTTCGTGGTGTTCAAGCACGTAGGCATCGAGGATCACACCGCCAGGATCGAGGATCACTTGGACATTGATCGGCTTGCCTGAGTAGGCCGGAATGTCCACCACGTCCAGGCTTTGGAAGACATAGCCCAGGACCTTGCCGGCGGCGGACAGTGTGCGCACTTTGAAAGGCCCGTTGGGCTCGGAGATCGAGTCGGTCTGACTCAAGACATGGTGGATGCGCTGTTGCTGGATCTGACCGTAGTCCTTGGCCTGGGCAATACCCGCGAACAAAAGCAGCAGAACGGACAGTGCATAGAGCCAGAAGCGGGATGGGTGCAGCATCACAAAGGGAGAGGTCATGGATGCCAGGGCTTAAAGACAGGATCTTGGCGATCATGGTAAAGACCGCCCCCCTCCTCGGCCCTTGATTGAAATCAACTTGGAAAAACTTACCCGGCCTGAAACACCGCAGTGGCTGGTTTAGGGCTGCTGCGCAACCCTGCGGGAGCAAGCGCCCTCGCCACAAAGGCAGTCTGTGTCCTCAGCGCAAACCGTAGGAATAAACGCCCACGTCTTGGTTGTCGTACCAATTGCCTTTGGCCCAGATCACCCGATCCTGCTTCGCTTGAAAACCAACGATGCCCAGGTAACCATCGATGGCGAGGCGTTGCCAGGAGTGGCCCCAATCCTTGGAGTAAAACACCCCATCCGCGGAGATGTTCGCATCCGACCACCAGTAGAGCCACCGCGGTGGATGATGTTCGCTGGTGGTGTTGACCAACAGGCTGTCGTGCCCCACCCAGAAATTCCCGCCGCGCAACCGGGTGTCCGATGCCAACGGGGCGAACACGCTGGGCAGTTCGCTCAGCGTGCGCCAGGTCAGCGCGGCGGTGTCCAGTTCAACGACGACGTCCTGCCCGCGATCGCCCTGGTCGACAAGGCCAATCACCCTTCCGGCGTCGTTCTGCACCAGCTTGCCGACAAACAGGTTGTCGTCACGCTGGACGTCCACGACCTGCCACTGCCCGGCCTTACGCTGCAGACGGGCCCGTGTGGTTACGTTGAAAGCGATGTTGTCGCTAACGCCGTCGGGGTTGCTCCCCCAAAAGCGTTGGGACACCCAGATAAACGCACGCTGTGCATCCAGTTGCAGGACATTCGTCTGGATTTCCCCGTATTCACCTGCGCTTGTGCGCCATTCAGTAATGTCGGGGCGCTTGTCGTGCAGGTACTCGGCAGACACCAGCAACGACTCGGGCGCGAAAATCGGCGTGCTGGTCACACCGCGATCGGCAGAGTAAAAGACCCCGGTGGAAATGGCGCCCGGAGTATCTTCGCCGCTGTCGTCGTCGGCTGCGCTCGGCCGGCCCCAGGCCCAGACTTCATCCACCCCATGGAAATAGGGTGCCAGGTTCCAGGCCAACTGATCGGCTTGGGGAAACCACCCTTTGGCCAACCAGCTCCAGCGCTTGCCTTGATCGTCGCTGCGAAGGACCACGGTCTGGCTGATGCCATCAGCGGTTGGAACTTCGGGCCGGTCCAGGCCCGTGAGCAGGAACACACTGGCCCCGTCCGGACTGGCAACCAGGCAGGCAGCGCCGCTGACATGGGCGAGCAGTTGAAATTGACCCTGGGCGTCCAGGCGGGAAATGAAGGAGGTTTCCTTGTCGTCACGAGGAAGGAAACCGGAAAAGGCGCCAG
The DNA here is from genome assembly GCF_059695895.1 of Pseudomonas sp. LBUM1664. Taxonomy (NCBI): domain Bacteria; kingdom Pseudomonadati; phylum Pseudomonadota; class Gammaproteobacteria; order Pseudomonadales; family Pseudomonadaceae; genus Pseudomonas; species Pseudomonas sp. LBUM1664. The sequence goes on from NZ_CP166791.1 coordinate 3,519,579, forward strand.
ACTCTTGCGGTTCATCATCCTTGCCCTCAACCGGCTTGCCATAAACCACGGCATCCAGATCCACCACATCGGCAGAAGGTTCCAGCTGTTTGGCGTCGCCCTCCAGGCGCCCTACCAGCCAGGTTCCCTGCGGGGTCGTGACAACGCCCGTGCAATATTGGGTCATCGCCCGCAGCCGGATATCCTTCACGGCGCCAACTGGCTGCTGATCAGGACTGCCGCCACCCCATTCCAGCTTGGCGCTGGTAATCATCCACATGTACCACAGCGCCGCGCCGGCCAGCAGCGCGACAAACAGAGTAGCGAACAGTTTTGATCGAGGCATAAAGGGTCCGTATCCATGGGAAATTGGGAAGCTTTTCTCATCTCTTTGGTTCGGAGTAAATTTTTTTTGCACGAGAACGGATGAACCCGGTCGCATAATTGTCAGCGCTGTGACTCAGGTTCCATTCTCCGGTAGAGCCCGCGAACACAACCTCAAGAACGTCGACGTCGACATCCCCCGCGATGCCTTGGTGGTGTTCATCGGTGGTCGGGGTCGGGCAAATTGCTGAATGTCGATGTAAAGGCCGTGGCGGCATGGGCGTCCCATCGACTCTCACTGGACGCGTCGCGAAACTGAGGTCAGAGCGGTGGCATGATATGCACGTCTCAAACTTTGCGTGCCGAATATGCCCTTAAAAAAGTGCGCACACTCCTTTCCGCAATGAAGGTGAATTCCATCGAATCGTGTGTTTGATCGCCGTAAAGGCAAAGCTCCATCAGCGGGGCGGTGAGCAAGGCTCGGAAGTCCGATGCTGCTTCATCGGCGTCTTCAAATTCCAGACAGCCCTTTTCAGCCTCTTTGCGCAGGTAGTTCGCGAACCGGCGCCACTGGGGAAGGAGTAGACGGTCGCGCATTGCCTGCCCTACGTTCGAGCGGCCGGCTTCGGCGATCAGGATGCGATCCATCGCGATTATGTCCCGATGCGCGCGCAGGGCGATATAGTCTCTGGCAAAGTCGGTCAGGCGCGCTGGAAGGGGATCCGACGACTCCAACTTCTCGAACGCCGCTTCGCCAGGCGCCGTAAGAACATGATTGACCGCAGCGAACAATAGCTCCTCCTTTGAGCTGAAATAGCCATACAGCGTGCCCTTAGACCCTCCTAGCCGCGCGGCGATTGCCGACATCGTCGCCCGCTCATAACCGTCGTTCCGAAAAATCTCCCAGGCCACCATGATGATCGCGTTGCGACGCGCTTCTGTCTTGACTCTCATGCCACCTCTATGCAAGCCTCTCTTAATCGTACACCACAGTACGATTAATGGGCGACTGATCGCTCGAACTCGAAAAAGGTACATATCATGACACGCAAGACCAACGCCGAAAACCTAGGTGTTCCTCTGCTGGTCGATGCCAGCAGGGATCTTCCGGCGAAGCCCGGGAATTTCGGAGATTCCTGGTATGTCATCTGCAATTTCCGCGCTGGCGAGCGTGAAATTGGCTTCGAATGGCATCAGATGGTCCTTGCGCGATCAGGCGGGGAGCTTGTCACCGCCGAATTCCTGCTGATGGACGCCACCCTCGGCATTTGGCTGCCGCACGCCGTCGAAGAACCGGCCAAGGACGAAATCGGCGCCGCTGCGGATCGCTGCCGTGTAACGTCGTCGTTCGGAACGCTGGAGGGAGATTCGACGAGTCTCACTTTGCGGCTCGAGACTGCAGACGGCGCCGTCGATGTGGTTATGCGTCCGCGCGCGCAGACCCTTTACAACGGCACGATCGGCCTTCTCCCCATTCTCGGCAACACCTATCAGTATTCGTGGCCCAATATGGACATTTCGGGTACGATCCGCCTGAAGGATGAGGTCTTCGAAATCTCCGGCGCGACCGCGTGGTTCGACCGCCAATGGTCGGCCCACTCTACGGCGGAAACTGCGCAGACCGCCACCGGCGGAACGATTTCGTCCTTGGCCTGGCTCTGGCTGGGTATGACCCTCGATCCGGACGCCAAATCGGCGATCTCGCTTTGGGACATCACGGATCCGGAAGGCAAGCGCTATGCTTTCGCGACAATCATCGACGAACAGGGCGTGCAGGCCAACCACGTGGCTGACGTAACCTATGAGCGTATCTGGAAGAGCGCGGGCAGCGGCAACAACTATCCTCGCGCCCTCAAGGTCTCCATTCCGACGGCAAACCTCGATCTTTCTTTCGAGACGCTTCTCGACCAGGCGGAGTTTGGTCGCGACGGCGGAGAAGACAGCGCCACCGGATCACAAGCGCCCTGCGCTGTCCGCGGCCGCTACGGGGCCCATGAAGTCAACCGCGTCGTGATCGTCGAGATGATCGGCGACGTATGCGGCGAGGCCGCTACGCGATAAACGCGGGTCACGCTTGCTCGGCTCGCGGCGGCATTCAGCAGAATGCATGCCGTTCCTTCGCCACGGCCTTGTCGAGTCAAACCGTACGCGAATACTGGACTGTCTGATCCGCCCCCAAGTACGCGTCGAAGGCCATGGCCACGCTGCGCATCATTAATTGCCCCTGGGGCAACAGCACCAGCGCGCCGGGGTGGAACTCCAGCAGTCCGTCGTGCACCTGTTCCTGGAGTCGGGTCAGTGCATCGGCAAAGTACTCGGTAAAACGAATACCGTGACCGGCTTCGACTCGATCAAAATCGATCCGCCCATGGCACATCAGTTCGCTGATGACCTCGCGCCGCAACCGATCGTCGTCGCTCAGGCGATAGCCGCGCTGCACCGGCAGCAGGCCTTGATCCAGGCGGGCGTAGTACTGGGAAAGCTCCTTGACGTTCTGGTTGTAGCTGTCGCCGACCTTGCCGATCGAGGACACTCCCAGACCAATCAAATCGCAGTCGGCGTGGGTGGAATAGCCCTGGAAATTGCGCTGCAGCGTGCCCTGGGCACGGGCACGTACCAGTTCATCGTCCGGCAAGGCGAAATGGTCCATGCCGATGTAGACATAACCGGCCTCGGTCAGGCGATTGATGGTCAGCTCGAGCAGCTCCAGCTTGCGCGCAGGCGGTGGCATGTCTTCAGGCCGGATCATCCGTTGCGCCCGTACCCGTTGCGGCAGATGCGCATAACTGTAGGCAGCAATCCGGTCAGGACGCAGGGCGATGATTTTGCTCAAGGTGACATCGAAACTGGCGATGGTTTGCAGCGGCAGGCCATAGATCAAGTCGACGCTAACGGACTTGAAGCGTGCCAGGCGAGCGGCCGCCACCAGCGCGGCGATCTGCGCTTCGCTTTGCACCCGATTGACGGCTAGCTGCACCTGGGCATCGAAATCCTGGACGCCGAAGCTCAGACGATTGAACCCCAGCTGGCGCAAACCCTGGACCTGTTCGGCACCGACGGTGCGGGGGTCGACCTCAATGGAAAACTCATGCTCGTCGCTGTCGTCCATGTCGAACGACTCGTGCAGGCAGGCCATCAATTCGGCCAACTGCTCATGGGTCAAGTAGGTCGGCGTGCCTCCGCCAAGATGCAGTTGGGTCAGTTTGCGCGAGCGGTCGAACAGGGCGGCCTGAAGCGCGATTTCGCGCTTGAGGTACGTCAGGTATTCAGCGGCGCGATGGGTCTTGCGCGTGATGATTTTATTGCATGCGCAGTAATAGCAGAGGCTTTGGCAGAACGGGATATGAATGTACACCGACAACGGCTTGGGCACCGGGGCCTGGTTACTGCGCTGGGCAGCCTGGCGGTATTCATCCATGGCAAACGCCTGGTGAAACTGCGGGGCCGTGGGGTACGAGGTGTAGCGCGGCCCCGGGCGGTCGTATTTTTCCACCAGGGCACGATTGAAAGCGGATGCAGCATTCATGATGGACTCAACTTATCAAAAGGTCTGGCGTCATCCTGGTCTGGATCAAACAGGTTGCAGATCGCATCCACATTCAGAAGCCCGGCCGGCAGGATGCCGATGAAACGGTTCGACAATTCGATCAATCCCTTGTCGTGCAACGCCTCCAGCAGCGGCCAGATGGACGCGAAATACTCGCGAAAAACCAGTCCGAAACGCGCTTCGATGGCCGGGATGTCCAGCTCCAGGTCACAGGAAAGCTGCTCGGTAACGGTCGCCCTGATCTGGTCCTGCGCCTCACAGCGCCAGCCGCGGCACACAGGCAGCTGCCCGGCGTCCAATAGCTGGCAGTACTGAAGCAGGTCATCGGTGTTTTGCACGTACAGATGCTCGATCTGAGTGATGGCCGACAAGCCGAAACCCACGTGATCGCAGCAACCGTGAGGGGTAAAGCCCTGGCAATTGCGGTGCAGGCGTCCATGCTCCTGGGCGACCGCCAGATCATCGTCGGCCCTGACGAACTGCCCCAGGCCGATGTAGTGATAACCCGCGCCGATCAATTGCTCGCAGCAGATCCGACGCATGGCGTCCTTGTCGGCCTGGCTGCAAAAGGCTCCGGTCACCCCGGTATTTTTCGAACGATAGCGATAAGGCGCACGGGCATAGTCGAACACGTGAAACCGGTCCGGCTCCAGTTCGATCAGCGTGGCCAGCTTCAGGGCGAAACTGTGGGGCGTCTGCCAGGCATGGCCGTAGCCGAGGTCAATGTTGATCGAACGAAAGCCAAAGGTCCGCGCCGCATCGATCAGCGAATGAATCGGCGCCGGGTTCTGATAGCAATCGACCGACAAATCGCTGTCGGTACCGATGTCTGGAACGCCGATGCTGACATGGGTGAACCCCTGGTCACGAATCAGCCCCATGGTTGACCAGTCGGTGTGGTGCAGGTCCACCTCGATGCTGTGATCGCCGCTGTCGTATTCGCAAAAGTCGAAGCGCTTGCGCAAGTCGCTCATCAGCCACTGCAAATGAGTAATCACCGGTGTGCCGCCGGTCAGGCAAAACTGCACGACCCGCCGCTCTGCGCCCAAGTGGCAACTGACCAGCCCCATCTCATACGTCAGGCGTTGCAGATACCCCTCGATCTCCCCGCACCGGCAGACGCTGGCAAGGGGCGAACACGACGCCAGTCTCAAACGCGAAGGCAGATGCACCGCCAAAGACAAGGGCCGTCGTTTCTGGCGGCTGCTGCGCAACCCCCGGAGCAGATCGAGGGAGCCGATGCCACCGTGGAATTTTCGCGTGCCGATCGGGCAATCGAAATCAGCCACCGCAGGGGCACGTCCCGAGGGCCGCTCGCCGAGGGTATGAAACAGGTCAAACATGACAATCTCCGAGTGGCAGCGCAGCGACAGTGTCTGACGTAACCCGCCAGACCACCTTGACCTGTATCAAGCGCCTTGAAACCACGCCGCAGCCCCTTACCAGGTCACGTAGAACATGCCCTTGGCCAGCAGCACAATGGCCACCATATGCAGGAACACACTGGTATGGATGATGTGAACGTAACGGGCGTTCATGCGTGCGCTTTTGAACAGCCACATGGCCCAGAGGAAATGCCCGAGCACGCTGCCCGCCAGCAGAATTTTCAGCCCCAGCAGCAAACCGAACGATGACTGCAGCGGCGACGACAGCAGTGGCCAATACCGCAGCCAGACCATGGCACCGCCCGCGCCGAACAACACCAGCAGCACCCAGGGCATCAGCTGTCGGGCACGTCGGCTGATGCCCTGTTCCAGCAGCACCATGACTTTGGCCGGTAATTGTTTGCGGATGCTCTCGAGAAACAGCACCTCGAAAAACACCGTGCCGATGAACACCAGCGCGGCAAACAGGTGCAACGTCAAAAACAGCGGATAACTCATGAGCCCCCTCGGCCGCCCTCTTCACCGGGCGACGGTTTATTCGAGGCTACCGCGTGGGCGGTGCCGGTGGTTTGATGCCAATCAAGAAAGCCACAGGTCCCAATGCCAGCCCGCTCCCACAGGGGGTCATCGCTTACCCCCCAAGAAAGCGTCAACATAACGTTACCATCGCCGATAACCCACACAACCACTGATCGGTTTGTTCGGTTTTTTGACACTTCACCGATGTTCGGTCACAACTTTTTCGCTCCGCAGGGTCATAACACGGTGGCCGCCGATGGAATATTGGCATCTACCGTGGTTTCAGCCCGATACGGAGATAAGCTCATGATTTTTAACGTACAAGATTTTGGCGCCAAAGGAGACGGCATCACCGACGACACCGCGGCGATACAAAGTGCGATTGATGCGGCGGCCGCTGCGGGTGGTGGGCAGGTGTACATGCCGACCGGCACTTATATCGTTTCGGGGGGCGAGGAACCGTCGGACGGCTGCGTGATGCTTAAAAGCAACGTCTACCTGTACGGCGACGGCACGGGCGAAACCACCGTCAAGGTAGCTGATGGCTCCGACACCAAGATCACGGGCGTCATCCGCTCGGCCTATGGCGAGGAAACACACGATTTCGGTGTCAGCAACCTCACCATCGACGGCAACCGCGACAATACCACGGGCAAGATCGACGGCTGGTTCAACGGCTACATTCCCGGCGAAGAAGGCTACGACTCCAACGTCACCCTCGACAACGTCGAGATCAAGGATTGCTCCGGGTACGGCTTCGACCCGCACGAGCAGACCGTCAACATGGTCATCAAGAACTGCGTGTCCCATGGCAACGGCCTGGACGGCTTCGTTGCCGATTTCCTCAGCGACAGCACCTTCGAAAACAACGTCGCCTACGACAACGACCGCCACGGTTTCAACATCGTCACCAGCACCCACGACTTCACCATGACCAATAACGTCTCCTACGACAACGGCGGCAATGGCATCGTGGTGCAGCGTGGCAGCGAGGACATTGCTTCCCCGAGCAACATCACCATCACCGGTGGCGAGGTGTATGGCAACGGCGCCGAAGGTGTGCTGATCAAGATGTCCAGCGAGGTGACCGTCAGCGACGTCGATATTCACGACAACGCCAGCGCGGGAATACGCATCTACGGCAGCAACCACGTCGAGGTCGTCGACAACACGCTCAACAACAATTCCCTGGGCGGCGCCGTACCGGAAATCATCATCCAGTCCTACGACGACACCCAGGGCGTGTCCGGCAAGTACTTCAACGGCAGCGATAACACGATCCAGGGCAACACTATCAGCGGCAGCGACCTGTCGACCTACGGCGTTGCCGAACGCAATGAAGACGGCACCGATCGCAACGCCATCATCGCCAACACCATCAGTCATACCAGCAAGGGCGCCACGCTGATCTATGGCGACGGCAGCTACGTCAGCGCCACAGTGCCAGTGACTACCGTGCAAGGTACCGACGGCAACGACACCTTGCTGGGCAGCAGTGCCAACGAGATTTTCTACGGCGGGGCCGGAAAGGACACCATCAATGGCGGTGCCGGAGACGACATCCTGGTAGGCGGCGCTGGCATCGACAAACTCACCGGGGGCTCGGGCGCCGATACGTTCCGCTTCACCAGCCAGTCCGACAGTTACCGCAACACCACCACCAGCTTCGATGACACCGTTACCGATTTCGACGTCACCCAGGACAAGATCGACCTCGCCGGCCTCGGCTTTACCGGCCTGGGCAATGGTCATGGCGGCACCCTGCAGGTCAGCTACAGCGCCAGCAGTGACCGCACCTACATCAAGGACTATGACGCCGACGCCAGCGGCAATCGCTTCGAGCTGATTCTCTCGGGCAATCTGACCAGTACCCTGACGGCCAGCAACTTCATCTTCAATCGCGTGGTCACCGGCACCAGCGGCAGCGACTCGCTGCTGGGTAGCGATTCGGCCGACACCCTGCTTGGCCTGGAGGGCAACGACAGCCTCAGTGGTGGCGCGGGCGACGACAAGCTCGATGGCGGCGCCGGCATGGACACCCTCACCGGCGGTGCAGGCGCAGACACTTTTGTGTTCTCCAATCGCCTGGACAGCTACCGCAATTACAACACCGGCGGCGCCAACCTCGGCGACCTGATCACCGACTTCGATGTCACCGCCGACAAGATCGACCTCTCAGCCATGGGCTTCACCGGCCTGGGCGACGGCAAGAACGACACCGTGTACGTGGTGCTCAACAGTGCCGGCACCAAGACCTACATCAAATCCCTGACTGCCGACGCCAGTGGCAACCGCTTCGAAGTGGCGCTGGACGGCAATTACCTCAACACCCTGACCAGCGCCAATTTTGTCTTCGCCACCTCGTCAACGACTAACCAGGCGCCAGTGCTGGCCACGGCCCTACTGGACCAAAGCGCGACCGAAAACACCGCATTCAGCTATGTAATACCGGCCACCAGCTTCACCGACCCCGATAACGACAGCCTCAGCTACACCGCCACACTGACCGATGGCAGCGCCTTGCCCAGTTGGCTGACCTTCGACGCCGCCACCCGTGCGTTCAGCGGCACGCCAAGCGACACGGCGTCGGGCACCTATGCCATACAGGTCACCGCGACCGATGGCAGCAACGCCACCGTCAGCGACACCTTTACCCTCGCGGTACAGGACGTGCCCGCGGACATTGTGATCAATGGCACCCCCAACAACGACACGCTGACCGGCACCGCGGCGAACGAACAACTGTTCGGTGGCGCCGGTAACGACACGATTAATGGCGGCGCTGGCAACGACATTTTGGTGGGCGGCACCGGGGTGGACAAACTCACCGGCGGCGCGGGCGCCGATGTGTTCCGCTTCACCTCAAAGCTCGACAGCTACCGTACCAGCTCCACCAGCGCCAGTGACCAGATCCTCGATTTCGACGTGGTCGCCGACAAGATCGATGTGTCAGCGCTCGGCTACACGGGCTTGGGCAATGGCCTGAATGGCACGCTGCAAGTGACCTACAGTTCCTCGACCAACCGCACCTACCTCAAGGACCTCACCGTCGACGCCAACGGCAACCGCTTCGAGGTGTCGCTGGCGGGCAACCTGGTCAGCAGCCTGACGGCCAGTCATTTTGTGTTCGCCGACCAGAACACGCCCAGCAACGTTGCGCCGGTCTTAGCCATCGCGCTCATCGACCAGAACGCCACCGAAAGCACGCCGTTCAGCTACACCGTGACCTCCGACAGTTTCACCGACGCCAACCAGGATGTATTGACCTACACCGCGACCCTCGCCGATGGCAGCGCCCTGCCCGCCTGGCTGACGTTCAATGCCACCACCCTGACCTTCACCGGCACCCCGACCAGCACCGCGTCAGGCAACTACAACGTGCTGCTCAAGGCCACCGATCCTTCAGGCGCGTCGGTCAGCGACAGCTTCGCCCTGGCAGTGGCCGATACGCCCGCCAACACCATCACCGGGACCAGCAGTGCCGAAACCCTAAACGGAACGGCGGGCGAAGACCTGATTCTCGGCCTGGACGGCAACGATACGATCAAGGCCGACGCAGGCACGGACATCGTCGACGGCGGCACCGGACGCGATTCGTTGTACGGTGGCGACGGTGCCGACACCTTCCGCTACACCGACGTGCTCGACAGCTACCGCGACTACGACACGGGCGGTGTAACGGCCACGGACACGATCTATGACTTCACTGAGGGCGTCGACAAGATCGATGTTTCGGCCCTGGGTTTTACCGGCCTCGGCGATGGCAGCAATGGCACGCTGTACGTGACCCTGAACGCGGCCGGCGACAAGACCTACATAAAATCCAGCGAAGCCGACGCCGATGGCAATCGCTTCGAAATCGCCCTCAACGGCAACTACCTCAACACACTGACCGCCGATGACTTCGTGTTCGGCGAGCGCGCCCAGCAGGACATCCTCTACCTGCCAACCCTCGGCCAATCCAACGCGCGCCTGCTGCGCATGACCGAGGACGACAACCAGTCCGGCACGTCGATGCTGGTCAATGACCTGGACCGCTACACCACCTATGACGTACGCAGCCAGTTCACCGATGCCGACGGCAATGGCATCGACATCGCGGTGGGCGGCAGCACGGTCAACGGCCTGTCGACCATGAGCGCCGAAGAACTCGACCTGTGCTGGTGGCTGACTGATACCAACCAACCCGGGCCCGCACTGTTACGCGCCGTGGCGTTAATGCAGGACCAGCTCACCGAACTCAAATCCATCGATAACGTCACCATGGGGATCATTTGGGGCCAGGGTGAAGAAGCCGCCCAGGAGATCGGCCGTGCCACCGACAAACAAGCCGCAGCGGCCGCCTACAAGGCTGCAACGCTGGCGGTGTTTGACTACCTGCACGCCCAATTTGGCAATTTCAGCGTGTACATGATGGAGACGGGTCACTACGAGGAGGACTCGGCGCGTGCCCGTGGCTATTCGGAAGAAAAGATTGCCTCCATTGTCGAGGGTGTCGGCTATGTCCGCGCGGCTCAGGAAGCCATCGCCGCCGAGCGCGACGACGTCAAGCTGGCGGTGGACTACACCGACCTGCCCTTGCGCTATGAGGTCGATCCGCTGGTGTACCCCGACGATGTCTGGCACCTGCACGAGGAATCGGCGGAGATCGTCGGCCAGCGCCTGGCCGATTACATCGCCGATGACCTTGGCTTCCAGGGCAATCCGGATGACAACAACAGCGTGCAGGACATTTACGATAACGCTCAGAACGAAGGCGGGCACATTTCCGGTACCAGTGACGGGGACACCCTGGTAGGCAGTTCGGGCAACGACACGCTCGATGGCGACCTGGGCGCCGATACCATGACCGGTGGCGATGGCAACGACATCTATGTGGTCGATAATGCGTTCGACAGCGTGGTGGAGACCAACACCTCGACCTCACAGATCGACACGGTGCAGGCCTCGGTCAGCTGGACCCTGGGCGCCAATCTCGAGAATCTGGTGCTCACCGGCGTGTCGGACATCGACGGCACCGGCAATGAGCGGCGCAACTTCATCACCGGCAATGCCGCCAACAACGTGCTTGATGCCGCCGCCGGGAACGACAGCATGAGCGGTGGTGATGGCAACGACACCTACTATGTCGACAATTCCGCCGATACCGTGATCGAGACCAACAGCAATGCGGTACCTGGGGGGATCGACAGCGTACACAGCAGCCTGGCGGCCTATACCCTCGGCAGCAACGTTGAGAACCTGTACATCGACGCTTCCGACGCCGCCAATGGCACGGGCAATGCGCTGGATAACACGCTGTTCGCCGGTGCCGGCAACAACGTGCTGGACGGGCGCGATGGCAATGACACGGTGTCCTTTGAGCGTGCCTTGGCCGGGGTTACCGTGAACCTCTCGACGTCTGCGCAGCAGAACACTGTGGGTTCCGGGCTCGACACCTTGAAATTCATCGAGAACCTGACGGGAAGCGCCTACGCCGACAGTCTGTCGGGGAACAGCGGCGCGAACGTTCTGAACGGCGGTGCCGGCAACGACACGCTGGTGGGCGGTTCGGGGGATGATCGGCTGATTGGCGGTGAAGGCACCGACAGCCTCACCGGCGGCACTGGCGCAGACACGTATGTGTTCGGTGCGCTGGCGGACATGGACGTCGGTGCGCTGCGCGATGTGATCAGCGGTTTCAAGAGCAGCGAGGGTGATCAACTGGACTTCACCGCGCTGGACGCTAACCCGCTCACCGCCAATGTCGACGCCTTCACGTTCATCGGCAGCAATGCCTTCGACAGCACCAACGCCACCGGCCAACTGCGCTTTGCCGACGGCATCCTCTACGGCAGTGTCAATGCCGACGCCACCCCCGAGTTCGAATTCGAGCTGGTGGGCGTCAAGGAGCTGCACGCCAGCGACTTTACGGCTTGAATGGCGTTCTGACGAGCGCATACCCGTGGGGTATGGAAGCACTTTGTGGCGAGGGTGGGTCCCAATCCGAATGACTCCCAAGTAATTTGAAGTACCCGAAAATTCCAAGACAGCCACAGAACAAATGTGGGAGCGAGCCTGCTCGCTCCCACAGGAAATGCGGCTATGGACGACCCCAGGCTGTTCAAAACAGGCTTTGCACCTGCTCCAGGATCGAGCGGTTCATCTGACCGGTGTGGGTGTGCAGGCTCACGTAACTTTGCAGCATGTCGAGCTTGGTGTTGAGCAGGTCTCGACGCGCCTGGAATACCCGCTGCTGAGCATCGAGAATATCCACGGTGGAACGCACGCCGCCCTGGAAGCCTTTTTCCGTCGATGTCAGCGCCCGCTGATTGGACTCTACCGCCCGCTGCATCGCCTTGCTCTTGGAAAACCCGGCCACGACACCCAGATAATCTGTTTCGATATCCTCGGCCAATTGTTGACGCTGCACATCGTAGTCGGACTGGGCACCGGCCAGTTGCGCTTCGGCCTTGGCCACCGAGGCACGTACCGCACCGCCGCGATACAACGGAATATCCAGCTGCATGCCCACGTAATAGGTATCCTGGCGCGGGTCGAGTTCCTGGTACTGGCGGGTTTCCCGGCGGGTCAACTGAGTGGTCAGCGACAACGTCGGATAATGCCCGGCGCGCTGGCTGTCGGCCTGCGCCTCGGCTACTTTCACCGCAGCCAGCCGGGCCGCCAGTTCGGGGCTGGCCTCACGGGCGATGGCCGTCCAATAGGGTAAATCCTGCTCTGGCGGAATCGGGCTTCCGGCGGCCAATTCCTCGCGCATCGGCTGTATGTCATCGATGGGCACACTGGCGCGACCGGACAACGCCCGCAACGCCGCCACACGACGGGCCTGGGCTTCGGCCTCCTGCGCTTCGACCAGATCAAGCCGCGCCTGGGCTTCATCGATATCGGTGATCGCACCCTGGCCGCCTTGATAAAGCCTTTTGCTCTGCGTGACCAAGCCGTTGATGGCAGCCTTTTGCTGGGCGATCAACTTGATCTCGTTCTCGGCCCGGGCCACGTCGAAATACCCTTTGGCAACCCGGTCGTACAGGGTCTGGCCGGCAACGTCGAATAGCTGATTACCCAATTGTCCCCGGGCCTTGCCCTCCTGATACGCGGCCCAGCGCCCCTTGTCGTAGAGGGGTTGTTGCGCCGCCAGGGTGACGTTGTTCGCCTGATAATCGTTGCTGTTGACGTAGCCACTGTCGTCGCCGCCATCGGTACGCCCGCCGCGGCCGTAACGCGAGGTCAGCGACACTTGTGGGTAGAGACCACCGCGACCAATCGCCTCTTCATGTCGTGATGCCTCAAAAGCATGGGCAGCCGATTGCACTGTCGGGTCGTTGAGGCGTGAGGCGTCGTACGCGGCGGTCAGGCTCAGTCCTTCCTCAGCGGCCCACGCGGGATTGATCGCGGCCCAACTGGTGCACAGGCCCAGCAGCACACCTGAGCGATAGCGGTAACGAAAAGGGACGGTCATGCTCATTCCTCTTTAAAGGCAGCAAGCAAGCGTTCGCGCAAAGGTTTCATCAGGTAATTCATCAAGGTGCGTTCGCCCGTCACCACCGTGACATCGGCGAGCATGCCAGGGCGCACCAGCAAGCCGGCGGTCTGCAGCGAGGCAACGGTGTCGGCGGGAATCTCGACCTTGGCGGAGAAGTATGGCTGGTGCGTCTGTTCATTGATCAACTGGTCCGCCGACACCGTCGTCACCGTGCCGGTGACCGTGGGCGTATCCACCCGTTGCAGTGCGGTGAAATGCACATGCACCGGCAACCCCGGCCGCAATTTATTGGCCATCAGCGGCTCGAAACGCGCGGTGATCGCCATCGGCGCATCCAGCGGCACCACCTGCATCAGGGTTTGGCCTGCCTGCGCGACGCCCCCGACCGTATGAATGCTCAAGTCCATGACCTGCCCGGCCACCGGCGCACGGATCGCACCGTTGTTGACTTCGAACTGCAAGGCTCGGATCTGATCGGCATAGCTGGCAGCCTCGGCAGAGACCTCGCTGAGCTGGGTTTCGGCATCGCGGCGGAATTCCTGTTGCGCCTGCAGGGCCTTGAGCCGGCTTTCGTTGATCGCCTGGCGGGTCCTGCCGACATCACCCACGCCAGAGGCAATCTGCCCCGCCAGTTGAGCCGCGTTGCGCTCGGCCTCGAAGAGTTTGTTGCGCGGGACGTAGCCTTCACGCGCCAAGTCCCGTAGCCCCTCGAGCTCCTGTTGCTGGAAGCGCATCTGCGTGTCGTAGTTACGCTTGACCCCTTCGTAGCCGAGCAATTGCTGCTGCAACGCCGCGGCTTCGTGATCGATGATCTGCAAGCGGCTGCCCAACTCCGCGCGACGGGTAAAAAACAACTGGCTCTGCAATGCCATGGCCGCCTTGACCCGCGGCTCGTCGGCGTGCTCCAGCAGTTCGGCAGGCCAGCGGATTTCGGCGATGCCCAAGCGCTCGGCAATCAACCGCGCCTCGACGCTGCGATCATTGAGCAACTTGCCGAGGGTCACATCCAACTGCGACTGCGCCTGTACCGTATTGAGCTGCACCAGCAACTGGCCCTGGGTGACTCGATCGCCATCGCTGACCAGCAGCTTTTCCACTACCCCGCCGACCAATGACTGCACAGCCTTGCGCTCGCCCGCCACCACGACAGTGCCGCTGCCCACGACACCCTGATCGAGCGGCGCCAGGCAGGCCCAGAGCAAAAAACCGCCCAGTGCCACGACCAGGAAACCCACACCATAGCGCGCGGCACCAACGGCGTCGGTACTGGCGCTGGGCAGCGTACTGGCACTGCGCACGCTCAGCCCCTGCTCGCTGTACACGTGTGCACCTGGCTTCAGATCACGCATCTTCACCGGCCTCTCTGACGGCGGCCGTTCTAGGCCCCGGCATCAATGCCTTGAGTACCCGGTCCCGTGGGCCGAACGCTTGTTGGGTACCGTCCTTGAGCACCAGGATGTGATCGACGACCGCCAGCACATTGGGCCGGTGGGTGATCAGCACCACGGTGCTGCCGGCGGCCTTGAGAACACTGATGGCCTGCACCAACGCCAGCTCGCCGGCTTCGTCGAGGTTGGAGTTGGGCTCGTCGAGCACGATCAGCGACGGGCGTCCATACAGCGCACGGGCCAGGCCGAGGCGTTGTTTCTGCCCACCGGACAAGCCAAGCCCGCCAGGGCCCAGCGGCGTGTCGTAACCCTTGGGGAACCGCAGGATCATCTCGTGAATGCCAGCGTGACGGCTGGCGGCGATGATCTTGTCGGCGTCCTGCTCGCCGAAGCGGGCGATGTTGTCGGCAACGCTGCCGTCGAACAGCTCGATGTCCTGCGGCAAGTATCCGAGGTGCGGGCCCAAGGCGTCGTGGGACCATTGGCTGATCTCGGCGTCGTCCAGACGCACCGATCCACCCATGGCCGGCCACACCCCGACCAGCGCTCTGGCCAGCGTCGATTTACCACTGGCGCTGGGACCGACAACCGCGAGCACATCACCTTTGGCCAGGCTGAAATTGATGCCCCGCAGAATCGGTTGCGAGGCACCGGGCGGGCCGACATACAACTGTTCCAGGCGCACCGCACCGGTGGGCGGTGGCAACGGCATGCGCAGGCGATCACGCGGGTGCTGGGTAAGGAGCTGGCTCAGGCGCTGGTAACTCTGGCCGCCGGAGTTGAACTGCTTCCACGAGCCGATGGCGATCTCCACGGGCGCCAAGGCACGGCCCAGCAGCAGCGACATCGCAATCATCATGCCTGCCGACAGTTGGCCTTCGAGCACCAGCAACGCCCCCAGGCCCAGGGCCAGCGATTGTCCGGAGATGCGCACAAAACGGGTCGTCGACGTGATACGGGCGCTACGATCGCTAGCATGGGCCTGAGCGGCAATGATGCGTTGTTGCAGCAGACTCCAGCGCTGGCGCAACGGCCCGAGCATGCCCAGGGCCTGGATGACTTCGGCATTGTGTAACGTGCTGTTTACATAGATAGCCGACTGCACACCCAGTCGATTGGCCTCCCCCAGACGCGCCCGTGTCGCCAGTTCGCCCCACAGCGCCAAGCCGACCAGCACCAAGGCAAGCACCAGCGTCAGCACCCCGAACCAGGGATGAAAGATAAACGCCACCAGCAGGAAAATCGGCAACCACGGCGCATCGAGCAAGGCAATCAGGCCCTGGCCGGTGATCAACTGTCGAAGCGTGGCCAAGTCGCTGAGCACCTGCGCCGGGTTGGCATTGTGCTCGCGCAGGCTGCGGGCGAAGGCTGCGTCGAAAATGCGCTCGCCCAGGGCGTCATCCAGACCGGCGCTCATGCGAATCATCACTTGGCCGCGTACCCACTCGATCAGGCCACTGAACATGAACAGTCCCAGGGCGATCAAGGTGAGCATGAACAGTGTGGTTTCGTTGCGGCTGGTCAGGACCCGATCATAAACCTGCATCATGTAGAGCGATGGCACCAACACCAACAGATTGATCACGCCGCTGAACAGCGCCAGCGACCAAAACACGCGGCGATAGCTGAGCAAGGCGGCATCAATATCATGACGCGGATCGAGTAACGAACCCATAGTGTGTCAACCCGCAAAAGAAATAGCCGATCCTGACGCAATCCATCGCGAGTTTTTTGCGCGAATACATTCGCGCAATCGCATAAATGTAGCTGACGCGCCCCTACCGGGGGCGATTATCGACGCTACAGGCGCCATGTACTGACCGCATATCCTTTGGTTAGTGCCGGCTCCAAGTTTGTGTTTTTCGCGTTACAGACTGACGGGGCACGACGTTTTCATCATTGTCAGCCAAAGCCCTAAGCTAATAACCTAAAGTTATTTGTTTTGTTATTTTTAGATCATTTAGATTAAGCCCTAAGCCGAATGGCTTGCACGGTGTTGCCACCAAGAAACGTTGGCATTCACCCCCACATCCAGTTTTTCGCCCCTGGACATTTCCAGTCATTGCGAACTCACTAACGGGCCACCGTCATGCAGCTCCTCACGCTTCCCCCCTCTCCCGGCCTCGCCACCTCGATTCGCGCCACGGCTCAGGTCTTTGAAGACCCGACTTCGCAGGCCCTGCTGGCCCATTTGCAACAAGTGGCGCCCAGTGACGCCAGTGTGTTGATCATCGGCCAGACCGGTACCGGCAAAGAACTGGTGGCCCGGCACGTGCACAACCTCAGCGCCCGCCGCAACAAGCCGTTCATTGCGGTGAACTGCGGGGCGTTTTCCGAGACGCTGGTGGAGGCCGAGTTGTTCGGGCATGAAAAAGGCGCCTTCACGGGCGCGTTGACGGCCAAGGCCGGCTGGTTCGAGGAGGCCGACGGCGGCACGCTGTTCCTGGATGAAATCGGTGATTTACCGCTGCCGATTCAGGTCAAGCTGCTCAGGGTGCTACAGGAGCGTGAAGTGGTGCGCCTGGGCTCGCGCAAGAGCATCAAGATCAATGTGCGGGTGCTGGCGGCGACCAACGTACAACTGGAGAAAGCCATCAACGCCGGACACTTTCGCGAGGATCTGTATTACCGCCTGAATGTGGTCAGCCTGGTGCTCAAGCCCCTGCGCGAACGCCCCGGCGACATCCTCCCGCTGATACGCCACTTCATCGCCGAGTACAGCCGCAGGCTGGGTCACGGCGAGGTCACGCTGGACGCCCAGGCGCAGCGCAAGCTGCTCGACTACTCCTGGCCGGGCAATATCCGCGAACTGGAAAACGTCATTCATCACACGCTGCTGATTTGCCGCAACAAGGTGATTGGCGTGCAGGACCTGCACCTGTCTAACTTTCGCATCGAGCGCCAGGACAGTGCGCAAGAGTGCGCACCTCAAAGTGCCGAGGATTTATTGCAAAAGGCCTTCGAAAAACTGCTGGAGCAAGAGCATGGCGACCTGCATGAGAAGGTCGAAGCCGCGCTGCTGCGGACCACGTATCGCTACGCCAACTGCAACCAGGTCCACACGGCCAGCCTGTTGGGCCTGAGCCGCAACGTCACCCGCACGCTGCTGATCAGGATCGGCGAGCTGGTGGTCAACAAACGCCGCTCGACGCTGAACACGCAGGACGGCCGGGTGATCAACCTGTCAACCTGAGTTCGCCTTCAAGGGAGGGCCGCTTTGCGCCCAGGTAAAAGTCCTGGAGATCGCCGCGGGCCGCCAGTTGCTCGGCAGTGCCCTCACTGACCACACGCCCGCTTTCCAACACGTAGCCGTACTGGGCATAGCGCAGGGCGATGTTGATGTTCTGCTCGGCGATCAGAAAACTGACGCCATCGCGCCGATTGAGTTGGTGGATGATTTCGAAGATTTCCTCGACGATCTGCGGTGCCAACCCCATTGACGGTTCGTCCAGCAATACCAGTTGCGGCTTGGCCATCAGGGCCCGTCCGATCGCGATCATCTGCTGTTCGCCACCCGAGGTGTAGCCGGCCAGGCTCTTGCGCCGCAATTTCAGGCGCGGGAAATGCGCGTAGACCCACTCCAGATCGGCCACCAACTGACGCCGCGGAGCCTGACGGGCAAGGGCGCCGGTCAGCAGGTTTTCCTCCACGGTCAAGTGAGCAAAGCAATGCCGGCCTTCCAGCACTTGCACCAATCCGTTCGCCGCCAGGGTGTGGGGAGCACTGTGGGTCACCTCCCGGCCTCGATAAACAATCCGCCCCCGCACCACTTCGCCCCGCTCGGCGCGCACCAGGTTGGAGACAGCCTTCAATGTGGTGCTTTTTCCCGCACCGTTGGCGCCCAGCAACACCACCACCTGCCCTTTCGCCACCTTCAGCGACACGCTGCGTACCGCCAGGATGGTCTGCTCGTACAGGACTTCAATATCGTCGATCTGCAGGATCGGCACGTTCGTCGTCATGCTATTCAACCTCTTCAAGAGGCGACCGGATGCACGCATCCAGGTCGCCGCGATGCCTCAGGATTCCTTGCTGCAATCACGCGGGGTAATGCCTTTTTCCCGGGCGTACTGGTGCGAGGAAGCCTCGATGATCGGCCGCAACAAGGCGCGGTCGGCCTGTACCCAATCACTGATCAGGTTCCACTTCGTGCCATCCCATTGCTGGAAGCGCACCGCACCGCCGCCTTCATGGTCCGAGCAAGACAATTGCAACGGCTGCACCAGCCCCAACGCCCCCAGTTGCTTGAGCCGGGCGTCATCGAGCTTGAGATTCTCGAAACCCCAGCGCACCTGTTCGCCGGTCAGGGGTTTCTGGCCAAACTTCTGCTGCGCAATGCGCAAGGCTTCGACATTGAGGATGCCGTTGACCACGCCGAGGTTGTAATACACGGTGCCAAAACGCTTGGGATCGGCCAGGTCGCCGTGACCGGCATCGACCACTTGCTGCTTGATCCCCTGCAGAACCGGAAAATCGGTGCCCGAGGGGTGCGTGGTGATGGCGATGAATCCCTTGGCCGCAGCACCGGCCGGCGCAGCATCATCCTCGGAGTTGCTCCAGATATTGCCGATGATGTGGTCGGCCGGAAAACCGACTTTCTGCGCGGTTTTCAGCGCCACCGGGTTCATCACGCCCCAACCGCGCAAGATCACCCAGTCGGGCTTTTCCCGGCGGATATTCAGCCATTGCGACTGCTGCTCATTGCCTGGATGTGGCACCTCCAGCAGCGTCAGCGCAAAGCCGTATTTGTCAGCCAGGGTTTGCAGGACCTCATTGGTTTCCTTGCCATAGGGCGAGCCGTGATACAGGGTAACGATCTTCAAGCCCTTGAGTTTGTCCAGCCCGCCAGCCCGCTGACCGATGTAATTGATGATCGCCGACACCTCGGAATACGGGTTCAGCTGCAACGGGAAGACATATGGAAACACGCTGCCATCGGTGGAGTCCGTGCGCCCGTGGTTGATGGTGATCAGCGGCAATTTGTCGGCGGTCGAACGCTCCAGCGTGGCGTAGGCAATACCCACCGACAACGGGTTGGTCGCCGCCGCCGGCGCACCGTTCAAACCGTTCTTCAAACGCTCGTAGCACTCGACGCCTTTTTCCACCACGTATTCGGTTTCGCACTCGCTCCAGGTCAGCTTGACGCCGTTCACGCCGCCGTTGGCGTTGACGTACTTGAGGTAGTCGATGAAGCCACCGAAAAAACCGGTCCCGCCGGCCGCATAGGGGCCGACGCGATAGCTTTGCAGCGGGAAGTATTGTTCGTTGTCCGCCTGGACGGTAAAGGCCGCGGCGGTGAGGCTGATAGCCAACGCCAGGCTGCTGGCGAATGATCGTTTGAACATGGATTTTCCTTAGGATGAGACCGGTGATAAGCCAACAGAATGGAACTGCAAACCCGCGCTTCGCGCATCGCTCAGTAGCGCAGCGGCCACAGCCGTGCACGCTCGCGAAATGTCTGCCAGAGGCGCGCAAGGCCCTCGGGTTCTTTGATCAGAAACAGGATGATCAGGGCGCCGAATATCATCTTCTGCAGGTTCTCCACCTGGCCGGCGTCAATCAGCCCACCGGGCAGCAAAGACACCAGATTGGAGAGCAACACCGGGAACAGAACGATAAAAGCCGCCCCGAGAAAGTTGCCCAGCAGACTGCCGAGGCCGCCGATAATGATGATGAACAGGATCTGAAAGGATCGATTGAGATCGAAACCGTGGGGCTCCACCGTGCCCAGGTAGGCGAAGGCCCAGAGAGCACCGGCCACGCCGAGGAAAAAACCGCTGATGGCGAAGGCCAGCAGCTTGGTTTTCGCCAAGGGGATACCGATGACCGCCGCGGCCGTGTCCATGTCGCGCACCGCCATCCAGTTGCGCCCCAACTCGCTGCGCACCAGGTTCTTGCCCAGCCAGAACAGCGCCACGACCACCGTCAGGGTCAATAGATACCGCCCGGCTGGCGCGTCCAGGTTCACCGCAAATACTTCCAGGCGCGGGGCACTGATCACGCCCGAGGCGCTGTTATTGGAAAACCAACTGAAGCGGGTCAACGCCCAGGTCACAAAGAACTGTGCCGCCAGGGTCGAGACCAGCAGATAGAAGCCTTTGATGCGCAGGCTTGGCAGGCCGAACAGCACCGCCACCAGCCCCGCCGTCAACCCGCCCAACGCGATGCTGAGCAACAGCGGCAAAGCCGCGACACGCACTTCGAGGTTGTAGGTGGCAAAAGCCCCCACCGCCATGAACGCCGCAGAACCGAGAGACAGCTGCCCGGCATAGCCGGTGAGCAAGTTGAGCCCCAACCCAGCCAGAGACAGCACCAGAAACGGAATCAGAATCGCGCTGAGCCAGTAGTCATTGCCCAGCCAAGGCACCACAACGAACGCAACCAGCAACAGCGCGCCAAGCCCGAGGCGATCCTGGCGCAAGGCGAAAACACGGCGATCCTGGGCATAGTGCGTGTTGAACTGGCCCGCTTCTCGATAAAACATGTCGCTTCTCCCCTAACCCACTAGACCCGCTCGATTGCGCGCTCGCCAAACAGCCCCGCCGGACGCGCCAGCAAAAACAGCAGCGCCAGCACGTAAGGAAACCAGTTCTCGATACCGCTGCCGATGAAGGGCCCGAGGTAAACCTCTGCCAACTTTTCCGATGCGCCGATGATCAACCCACCAACAATCGCCCCGCTGATCGAGGTGAAGCCGCCAATGATCAACACCGGCAACGCCTTGAGCACCACCAGCGAAAGTGAGAACTGCACGCCCAGGCGAGCGCCCCAGAGCAGGCCGGCGACCAGCCCGACGCCCCCCGCCACCGCCCACACCACCACCCAGACCCGCTGCAACCGGATCCCCACGGCCAACGCCGCCAGCGGATCATCGGCCACCGCCCGCAACGCCAGCCCCAACCGGGTCTTGTTGAACAGCCAGGACAACAGCAGCACCAACACAGCGGCCGTCAGCGCGGCAAAAATGTCGAACTGCGACAGCAGCATCCCGCCCAACTCCAGCGGCTCGTCACTGATGCCAAGCTCCAAGCCGTGCACCTGCGCGCCCCATAGCGCCTGGGCAAAACCCTCAATGACGTAGGAGAGCCCGAGGGTGGCCATGAACAGCGTGATCGGCGAGCGGTTGACCAGCGGGCGCAGCACCACGCGCTCCACCGCCACGGCGATCAGCACCATGGCCGCCAGGCTGATGACAAACGCCAGCCAGAACGGCACACCGCGCTCCAGCAGGCTGACGAAGGTCAGCGCCGAGAACAGCACCATCGAGCCCTGGGCAAAATTGAACACACCGGAGGCCTTGTAGATCAGTACAAAACCGATGGCCACCAAGGCGTACATCACCCCCGCCAACAGCCCGCCAATCAATACTTCAAAGAAAAATTCCATGCCTGTTCCTGCTCTGCGGGCGCAACTTGCCTGCCCTCCCCAACGGGAAAGTGTCGAATATTCAGTGTCAGTGACGAGTGCCCAGGTAGGCCGAAATGACCTCAGGGTTCTGCCGTACGTCTTCGGGCGAGCCGTCGCCGACCTTGCGGCCGTAATCCAGCACCACCACGTGGTCGCTGATGTCCATGACGACGCCGATATCGTGCTCGATCAACACCACGGTGGTGCCCAGCTCACGATTGATGTCGACGATAAAGCGGCTCATCTGCTGCTTCTCGTCGGCATTCATTCCGGCCATGGGTTCGTCCAGCAATAACAGCCGCGGCTCCGCCGCCAGGGCGCGGGCAAGCTCCACCCGTTTCTGCAAGCCATAGGGCAACTTGCCGACCAGCACGTCGCGCCAGGGCTGTAAGTGCAAGAACTCGATGACAAGCTCGGCCGCTTCGCGCTGGCTATCATCCTCGACGCGAGCCCGACCGATACGCAGTGCCTGTTCGATCCAACTGCTGCGGCGCTTGAGGTTGCGTCCCGTGAGCACATTGCCCAGCACGCTCATGCCCTTGAACAAAGCGATGTTCTGGAACGTCCGGGCGATGCCACGCACCGCAACATCGTGCGCACGCATCCTGCGCCGCTCTTGCTTGTCAAAACGTATGCGACCCTCCTGGGCCTGGTACACGCCGCTGATGACATTCAACAGCGAACTCTTGCCGGCACCGTTAGGGCCGATCAGGGCGCAGATTTCACCGGTGGCGACACGAAAGCTGATGTCGGTCACCGC
This sequence comes from Pseudomonas sp. LBUM1664, assembly GCF_059695895.1. Taxonomy (NCBI): domain Bacteria; kingdom Pseudomonadati; phylum Pseudomonadota; class Gammaproteobacteria; order Pseudomonadales; family Pseudomonadaceae; genus Pseudomonas; species Pseudomonas sp. LBUM1664. The sequence goes on from NZ_CP166791.1 coordinate 3,542,371, forward strand.
TTTGACGCCTTTGAATGACAAGGAAATGTTGTCCAGCTCCAGCAAATGCGTGGCGGCCGTCTGTGTCATGGGTCGCCTCCTCTCAGGCCAGTTGCGAATGACGCTCGATCCAATCATCGGTGATGCGCTTCACGGGAAGCGTCGGGGCGTTCCACTGCGCCAAATCGCCCCAATGGCGAACCTTGATATCCAAAGCCTCGAAGAACGCCTGGGTCTGAGGCGGCAATGCCTCGCCGACCAGCAACGGCGCACGGGTGCGAGAAAACCCCAGGACGTCGCGCAAAGGTCGCCGAACCAACCAATAACCCAGATGCCGTTGCAACAGGCCCGGACGCGTTGCCAAGGCCCAATCCACCAGCCTGCGCGACCAACTGCCCGGTTCTGGCAAACGCTCCAGCACATAGCCATGCAAACGCTCGTACGTCTCGCGGGTCCCGGCCACCAGCGTCGGCCCCAGCTCACGACGGTCGCGATCACGGGTCGCCAGGTTCTCCGGAAAGTTCAGCCGGAAACCGGCAATCAGCCAAGGCGCCAGCAGGTAGCGGGCTTGGCCGCCAGACGCGAACGCCCGCGCGGCCAGCGCTTCTTCCTGCCGCCCGAGCCCTTCCCGTTGCACCAACCGCCGGCCTTCCTGCAACAACTCGGCGTGGCTGATGCCTTGTTGCTCGATGGCCTGCGTGCCCCGGCGATAAAAGACAAATGCCGTTTGCTGCGCTCGCACTTGCAGCGCAGGCGTATGGGCCGGTCGCTGGGCAAGCAATGCTGAGTAGTCCAGAACCTGATCGAACGGGATTGAATCTGACAGGCCGCGCCTGTCGACATAAATCAGTACGCGAGGAACCACCCGTGCAGCGCTCAAGCGAAGAATTTCCTCCTGCCCTTCGGCCAGAACGAAATTCGGCTGCAGCTCGGCGAGCAGTTGCGTCTGCGTGGTCGACGCGTCCAGTGGATCGAACAGGCTCGCGACGCCCCCCAGCCACTGCGCAGCCAAGGCGGCCAGCAGCGCTTGCGGCCTGGGGCGGCTGATGATCGTCAGGGTCGCGCCCACCGAAAAGCCACGGGCCTGCAAGGCATTCGCCAGGCTGTAGACCTCGTCGGCCACCTGTCGCCAGGTTCGCACTTGCCAGACGCCCAGGTGTTTATGGCGCAGAGCGATGCCCGTGCCATGCCACTGCGCCTGGTGCTGCAGCCATTGGGGCAAGCTGGCCGGAACCTCCTGCGGTGTGTCGGTGGACGTGACCATGTTCCCTCCTGCGCCTAAGCGACCGCCGCCGTTCTGGCCGCCACTTTGCGTTGCTCCAACTCACGCACCAGCGGCAAGACCTTACGGCCGAAATACTCGACTTCCTCCTGAAAGTGCAAAAAGCCTGCGAGCACCAGATCCACACCCACGGCCTTGAGCGCCACGATGCGTTCGGCGATTTGCCGGGGAGTGCCAATCAGGTTGGTCTTGAAACCATCGTTGTACTGCACCAGGTCTTCGAAGCTGGACTTGGCCCAATTACCCTCGCCTTCCGGGCTGGATTTGCCGGCCTGCTTCGCCGCATCGCCGAAGGCATTGACGGCTTCGGGGTCGGCCTGGTCGATGATCTGGGCGAGGACCGCACGCGCCTCTTCCTCGGTATCGCGAGCGATAACGAAAGCGTTTACCCCAACCTTGACCTTGTGGTTGTTCGCTGCGGCTTTCGCCTGGATGTCATCGACCTGCGCCTTGATCCCTTCAACCGTGTTGCCGTTGGTGAAGTACCAGTCGGATACGCGTGCCGCCATGTCCCGGGCGGCACGGGAGCTACCGCCCTGGAAGATTTCCGGGTGCTGCTGCAAGGGTTTTGGCTTGAGGGTGTAGTCGTGGAAACGGTAGAAGTCACCGCGGAACGTAAAGTTGTCGGTGGTCCAGATGCCCTTGAGCGCGGTGATGAACTCTTCGGAACGGCGATAGCGCTCATCGTGCTCCAGCCACGGCTCGCCAATGGCGGTGAATTCGCCCTTGAACCACCCTGAGACTATGTTGACGGCAACACGGCCGCCGGTCAGGTGATCGATGGTTGCAATCTGCTTGGCCAGTACCGAAGGCGTCCATGGCCCTGGCAACACCGCCGCAATGACTTTCAGGCGCGTGGTGGCCGCCAGCAAGGCGTGACTGAAGGCCACTGATTCGTGCTGGTATTCGGCACCGTAACCGGCGGTAAAGCGCACTTGAGACAAGGCGTAGTCGAAGCCGGCGTCCTCAGCAATTTGGGCAAGTTTGCGGTTGTAGTCGATCCCCCAGTCGGTGCGCTGCTCGATCTTGCTGACCACCAGCCCTCCGCTGACGTTAGGCACCCAGTAAGCAAATTTGATCGTGTCCTGGCTCATTGCATGTACTCCACAGCTCGTTGAAATGAAGCGATTGATCAAGCGGCGCTGGCGTTGCGCCGGGTATCCGGGGCAAGGCTCAGCAGCGCCGACTCGACAGCGCGCTCAATGCGTTCCAGCACCTGCGCGCTGGAAATTCGGTAATGGGTGAAATCGGTTTCGCTGGCATAGACTCCCACCGGCAGACTGAGGGCCTGGAAAAACCCGAACAGTGGCCGCAACTGGTGATCGATGATCAACGCATGACGATCGGAGCCCCCCGTAGCAGCCAACAGCACCGGTACGTTTTTAAGGGCTTCGTGATGAACGAAATCGAACAGATGCTTGAACAGGCCGGTGTACGACGCCCGGTAGACGGGGCTTGCGGTGATCAGCAAGTCGGCGGTCTCAATGGCGTGCAGGTGCTCTTGCACGGCAGCGGGCAATGCTTCGCGACGCAACACTCCGGCGAACTGCGGACCGACCTCGGCCAACTCGATCAAGTGCACCTCGATCGGCAATTGTTGCCCGAGCCTTTCCACCAGTGCCTTGAGCAGGACCAGGGTGCGCGAGGGTTGCTGCACGCTGCCTGACACCGCCACCACTTTAAATTGCTTGCTCATCGCTTACCTCATGCCAGTAGACGCCACCTCAGCGTCTGCACAAGGTCTAGAGCAGCAACCGTGCCACCTATCTATTCCATTAAAAATCAATTAGTTAATTGATCAACCAGATCTCTGTACTGTCGTCCGACAAACAAGCTGTTGATCCACTGTTGCCTGGCCAACACCTGGGCTGTCGTTGCCCATCGCGGCGACTGTTGCCCAGCACACAGTCGCGCAACACATTGCCCGCAGGACGACAGCCCTTTGGCTCACATACCCGCCGAAAGCCCAGGTTTTACGGGCGTTCGACGTTGGGCATGGACCGTGCAATGACAGCCTGCACCGGCAGGTCGTCGCCCCTGCCCGCCCTATCGTCATTAGAAGGAACACTGCCATGACCGCACACCAACAACACTTGCCACCTATTCTTTCCACCGGCACCGACTATCAGGTCTTGGCCGAACGGTTTCGGCCGATTTTCGCGCGCATCCAGGCCGGCGCACTGGAACGTGAACAGACCCGCAGCCTGCCCTTTGAACCAGTGAAATGGCTGAAGGAAGCAGGCTTTGGCGCCGTGCGCGTCCCCGTCGAATACGGTGGCGCCGGGGCCTCGTTACCGCAGTTGCTGCAATTGCTGATCGAACTGGCTGAAGCCGATTCCAACCTGCCCCAGGCTCTGCGCGGGCACTTCGCCTTTGTCGAAGATCGCCTCAATGCCCATGCCAGCAGCGCGCAGGACACGTGGTTCAAACGCTTCGTCGAGGGCGATCTGGTGGGCAATGCCTGGACCGAAGTCGGCGCCGTGAAAATCGGCGAAGTCGGCACCCGCGTGTCCCGTCAAGGCGAGCAATGGGTCGTCAACGGCACCAAGTACTACAGCACCGGCAGTATTTTCGCTGACTGGATCGACCTGTATGCCCAGCGTGACGACAACGGCAGCGATGTGATCGCCGCCGTCAACGTGCACCAGCCGGGTGTCAAGCAAAGCGACGATTGGGACGGCTTTGGCCAACGCACCACCGGCAGCGGTACGTCGGTGTTCGAAAATGCACTGGTCGAGGCGCAAAACCTCATCGACTTCGCCACCCGCTTCAAATACCAGACCGCGTTTTATCAACTGGTCTTGCTGGCGGTGCTGACCGGCTCCGGCCGCGCCGCGGTTCGCGATATCACGGAGCAGGTGAACAAACGCACGCGAATTTTCAGCACCGGCAATGCCCGCCAGGTGAACCAGGACGTGCAGGTGCAGCAGGTTGTCGGCAAGGCCTCGGCCCAGGTCTACGCTGCCGAAGCCACCACCCTGCGCGCGGCGGGCGCCTCGCAACGCGCCTATGAAAGCCGCTTTGGCCATGACGCCGAGACCGAACACACCGCCAACATCGCCGCCGAACTGGAATCCGCCCAGGCCCAGGTGGTCATCGCTGACCTCATACTGCGCGCCACCAGCGACCTGTTCAACGCACTCGGCGCCTCGGCCACCAGCACCAGCAAAGCCCTCGATCGCCATTGGCGCAACGCCCGCACCGCCGCTTCGCACAACCCGCTGATCTATAAGGAACGCATCATCGGTGACTGGGAAATCAATGGCACCGAGCCGCCGTATGTCTGGCAGATTGGTGGGGGATCGAAGCAGGAGTGAATGGAGTGACCGTCAGGCTCATGTTCATTCTTTAAAGAAGGGGCGCCACTCAAGTGGCGCCCCTTCTTTATGCGGATGCCCACCACACAGTTTTCAGTACAGAGCCAGGGTGAAGGACCCTCTATGTGGCTAGCTGCGAAGTGCATATCTTTATAGAGTGGTTGCAAGAGCGTTTTGCGCAGATGAGTCACCAAGGTGCCAAAACACGGGGATATCCAGTGGTTACATCAACAGGCGAAATGACGATACGACACATATCAGCGCTTGCTCCGCAGGTCCTGGTACTGGAAGCGCAGGCCGTTACAGAAGGCTTCAGGTTCCTGACGCGGTTGGTTGCAGAGTGGACAAACGGGACTAATCGATTCGATCAACCTGGGGAATGCCTTCTTGGCGCCTTGCGCAACGGGCAACTGATTGCCATCGGCGGTCTTACGCATGATCCCCATGCCGGGTCGGATATTGGCCGGCTGCGCAGGGTGTACGTCGCGCGAACATCACGGGGCCAGAATGTCGGTAAAGTTCTGGTGCAACACCTTTTGGAATATGCCGCCCAGCAGTTCCGTGTTGTACGCCTGTCCACGGATACCCCAGCGGGAGCCGCGTTTTACCTTCGCTGCGGGTTCCAACCGGTACAAGATGACTTTGCTACTCATGTGAAGTCATTCGTCGATGCCACGTAACTGGATCATTCGGGAGAACCAATACCCTTTCGCGAGCAACCGTTTCCCGCCAGACTCATTCGCCTCCAACTGCAGTGGTAGCCGCCATGATCTCTCACGTTTTTTTAGGTATAGATGATTTCGATCGAGCCTTTGCTTTCTATTCAAAGTTGATGGACGGCTTAGGCCTCACATTGAAATTTTGCGACGCGAGCAAAGGGTGGGCCGGCTGGGTTTCTGATACCTCACCTCGCCCAATCTTCGTGATAGGAAAGCCATTTGACGGCAATGCAAGCGCACCCGGCAACGGGAATATGGTGGCGCTACTTGCGCCAAATCGAGATGCCGTCAGAAGCGCCCACGCAACAGCATTGGCACTGGGCGCAATGTGTGAGGGAGAGCCAGGTTTACGACCGCACTACCACGCCAACTATTACGGCGCATACTTTCGAGACCTTGACGGCAATAAGATGTGTGTCTGCTGTCATGACCCCGTATCGGATTGAGCGGCCAACGAGCCTGCGACTCAGCCAGGTTGACCGTTCGATGAGCCCAAGGCTGACAATGCCTTGAACGTCAATATTCCAGGCAAGGGCAACAATGAAAAATCATACGACGTGCTGCGCTCTTTTTGTGTTGACCCTCTTGGTACTGTGCGAGCCCGCAAAAGCAGCGACGTGGCAAACTTGCCGTATGGAACTCCGTATCGTTGAGGTATTGAGACAACCGTATCCGCAGCTACAGGCCCGGGTCCTGAAAGTAAGCCCGGCATCGACCACGGTAGAGTGCCCAGCGGTTGGAGCGTCTGTCACCTTCACGCCAGAAACCACTGACTACCAAGCCACGCTCCCACGCCGACAGTGGCCCAAGAAAGGACAATCGGTACAGGTCAACTACCGGTATTTGGATGGCGTATGCAAAGGCGATGGCAACGAGTATGCGTGTCGTATCAAGCACTATCCATTAGTGGGTCGATAAGGAGGTCCGTTCAAGCTCCCGAGTCAATCATTGTTGACCCCGAGTTCATGCAGAAGAAACTCAAGTGAATCTGGGGCTGCGCGATGAGTTTTTTCCGAGCGCTGTTCATCCCATGACATAGCGTCATCGGTGCAGAAATCTCCCACACACTCCATGCTCAGCTCGACATCAAGAAGTCCAAGCGGAATCCAGAAGTAAGGCGTCTCACGAAGAGCATTTGGCACGGTCGAACCACATCGCGAGCAAAAGTCATTTCTGTACCCGCTGGGTTTGCACCAACGAGTGATCGCACCCTGCCCTTCTTCCCATCGAAAGTCGCGAGCCTTGACCAGCGTGGCGAGGTTATAGCCGACCCCGGTTTGCTTGCGGCATAGGGTGCAATGGCAGCGATAAAACAATCGTGGTTCAACCCCTAGGGAAAAGCGTACAGCCCCGCAAAGACATTGCCCTGATACCATGGGTATCTCCTTGGAAGAACGATTCACGGTATTTTACCGGCTCGAACGTTGGTATCGGAAAAACGGTGGCCGTCATAATACTCTTGCCCTAGCGTGTGTGCAGATTGTTTCGCTGGTCTATGGCGAATTTCACATTCAAGAAAATGTTTACAAAATATCTTCAGCACATTAGGCTTCCCTAAGTGAGAAGAGGACCTTCTCATTAAGGGAGCTGTACCCGTAAAAGGAATGACATCTCATATGCTAATTGCCGCCATTCAGACACCTTAGAATTCGGCCAATAAAATCCCCGCTCTAATTTCATACCCCGCCTCTACAACGGGCACTTGGCAGTGCGCGTCGCCTGGGGCATGAAAAACCAGCCGGATTTAACAGCAGACGAAAATGTCTCACGCCACAAAACGCATCACCTCATAAAACATGGAGCTGTAAATGATCAATGAAAATTTTCAAGTAACCGAAGATCAGGTGATGAAGTTCCGCAGGCAGGGCTTTCTTTTTTTGAAAGGCTTTTACAACAGGGATATAACCGGTTACTTGACAACCACCATTGGCGATCGCATCTCCGCGCCAACGGATAAGTACCAGAGCGGCTTTAGCCGCTTGGCATTTGATATGTATGATGGTGATCCGATGATTGCCAGCGTCATTCAAGATGACCATTTCAAACAGGTCATGGAAGCGCTGACCGGTAAAACCATGTTTTTTGCCCAGGCACTTTCCTTCGAACTTGAAAAGATGAAAAACAAGGGCTTCCCTTGGCACATCGGTACGCAAAGTTTCGGCTATCACCAAGCGCAAGACTATGGCTGCACCATCTGGGCGCCCTTGGTCAATATCGACCCCAAAGGGCAACGAGGCGGTATGGCGTATGTCCCCAAAGACGCCGTATCGGGTGCGTTCATGTATGAACACGTCGATCCTTCGATTTTCCAGCTTCTGTCGGAACGTATTGCGCGGGGCGAGGAAACCACCATTGATGAGTTCGTGCACCTTCGTGATGGTCCTTTGAATGACCCGGCGATTAAAAAGCTACTGGATCATTTTGCCGTCGAGGACGCCTTCGAAGTGGGTGATGCGCTCATTTTCGACAAGAATGTGATTCACCGAAGCATCATGCTGGAGGAAGGCCCCGTAGACTCGCGCGCAGCGTTTGTCATGCGCTTCTTCTGCGACACCAGCACCTATGACTATCGTCGTGCTCATGACCTTGAAATACCCCGCGAGCATTTCAAATATTCGGGTCCGACGCGCTTTCACTTGGAAGTCGCAAAGGAACATGGCGAATTGCTTGTTGACAGCCCGTTCTTTGAAGGACAAGAGTACCGCTCGTTAAAAATTTCGAAAACAATTTGAATCATCAGAAGGGCTGAGGCCCTTCTTTTTGTTTTGCGTGGAGACAGACAATGGAAGAGTATCTTTTTTACGTGGCCATATCATGTTTGACAATCGCCAGCCCGGGGCCTGGGGTGCTATTAACATTAACAAACTCACTCACCTATGGCCTGAAGAACGCGCTACCTGGAATCCTTGGAGTGACCCTCGGCATGGGCGGGATCTCTATTATTGCGGCAAGCAGCGTGGGAGCGATCATTTCCAGCTCGCCCTGGATGATGAACGTCGTGAAACTCTTGGGTGCGGCTTACCTGATCTACCTTGGTTTGAAAATGCTGCGATCCAAGCCGAAACTTCAAAACAACCTCAATGAAATAACACACTCTGATAACACCCCCAGTGTGGCGGCCCGTTTCAGGCAGGGTTTTTTAATTTCGATGCTTAACCCCAAGCCAATCGTTTTCTTTATGGCGCTTTTTCCGCAATTCATAAAGGCAGACCAACCGTTCGTTCCTCAATTTACATTGTTGGCCTCCACGTTTTGCGTACTGGTGTTCTTGATTCACTTCACCTATGGGTATATCGCCACCTCCGCACGACAAAAAATGTCTCTTGGCAGAGGCTTTCTGATCGTCAATAGAATTGGGGGGATTGTGTTTATCTGTTTTTCGGCCGCGCTGATTTTCTCCATCAACTTTAATTTAATGGTAGACAGCGTGTGAAAACCTTGGATTTTGCCTGCTCTGAAACGACTTCATTAAGGTGACTCTGCTGACCTCGCAATGTCGAGAAGCGAATCAGACCTATCACCTGGCTACGGCATTCACTGCGTACCAGGTTTTCTGTATTTTTCGGGCAGATGACCACACCAGAAAATCTGGCGCCATCCTTTCGGGCCAGGACGAGCGTCTCTAGTCTTGTTAACGAAACTCGGCAAACCTAGACGTTGAAACGCAAGTGTGGCTGTGTTTGTAGGAAGAAGCGGTCACCCGTGTTCTGCGGCCAACAACGACCTGAACTGCGAAATGGTCTCTGAAGATAGCCCGGCCGCTTCAAATACTGCGCAGGTAAAGCTAACGGGTGCAGGGCCTGGAGCAGTTATGATGCGGTCGGCAACCACCGCTACTTGACTGTTTTGATAAAGCGTAGCCCCTCCATAACCTACGACATTCTGTTGTAAGAAGTCAGCGCTGTTCGAGGTATGAGCAACCGTGTCGAGAAGCCCGGCCCTCGCAAGTGCCAGCGTCCCCCCGCAGATACCGGCAATTGCCGCACCCCTTGAACGACTCGTCTGAAGAAAGTCCCGAATATCCGGTGCATCTGCACGCTCCCAGATCATGCCACCGATGACGACAACAACGTCCTGCTTCCAGTCCAGGCATTGTTGCAAGCTGCTCTCCACAGTTACAGCCAGTCCACCCTGCGAACGGAACTGCCCCGTAGCAGAGGTGAAGAACCTAACGTCTATCCCGTAGAACGGGGATGCAGTTCCTGCAATGAAAGCGTATTCCCAGTCCGCAAAACCGGGTGTCAGAATCAAGCCCACACGTGCCATCAGTCAGAATCCTCCATGAAAGCGAATAACATAAGTGGCCGCCAAAGAAATGCTTGAAGCGCCAAAAGCAACCCTTCAGTTATCAGTTGCCGGAAGCCATCCAGGCCCTCTGTAATTTCCGTTATATTGAATGCCCGCCCAAGCAGTGTCCAACCTTGAGTATCCGCTCAATGAGTCGCAGCATGAGCCCCCTGCTGATACTCCCGCGGCGTACAGCCAAACTCACGGCGAAACACCGTGTGCAGGTACTGCGCCGATTTGAAGCCGCAATTCTGGGCGATGTCGGCAATGGCCGAATCGGTATTTTCCAGTCCGTTGGCGGCGGCGGCCAGTTTGAAGCGCAGGATCTCGTCGTGCACGCTGCAGCCCCGCGCCTTGCGAAAGTGCGACTCCAACGATGAGCGCGACACGCCCACATACGCCGCCACCTGCGCGGTCTTGATGCCCTGGCAGGCGTACTGTCGGATGAAGAGCATTGCTTGCATGACGTAGGGATTGCCCAACGGTTGATGCAGGCTTGAGACCTGCACATTGATCGCGTCGGGGGGTATCAGAATATGCGTGCCCGTGGACGGCATGCCGTGCAACATATGATGGAGCAGGCGCGCGGCGGTCCGGCCCATGGTTTCGGTGCCTTGAATCACCGAACTCAGTGGCACCCTCGTCAGGCTGCGGGTCAGCGGGTCGTTGTCGATGCCGATCAACGCCACCTGCTCCGGCACGGCGATCCCGGCAGTCAGGCAGGCTTGCAGCAACTGCCGGGCGCGCGCATCGCTGACGGCGATGATGCCAATGGGTTTGGGCAGGCTTTGCAGCCAGGCAATCTGCTGTTCGACGGCGCTGTCCCAGAGCGGCGCGCTGGTGCCCATGCCGCGATAGACCTCCACGTGCAAGCCATCGCGCTGCAGCAACCGACGAAAGGCTTTTTCCCGCTCCTGGGCCCAGCGATTGGCCTGTGCCTCAGGCAGACTGAAGCAGGCAAAACGCGTCAATCCGGCTTCGATCAGGTGCTCGTACGCCAACTTCATCAACGCGTCATTGTCGGTGGCAACATAGGGAATGCCCTTGGGATAGGCGCGCTCATCCTGATAAGAACCGCCCACTGCCACGACTGGCAACTTGATCCCGGCCAGCGCCTCACCGATCAGCGGATCGTCGAAGTCGGCAATGATCCCGTCGCCCTGCCAGCGCTCGATGCCTTTCAACCGGCAGAGAAAATCCTCTTCAAGGAACAAGTCCCAGGACGCACGGGTGCTGCTCAAGTAATTGCCGATGCCGCTGATGATGCCGCGGTCGTAGATCTTGCTGCCATTGAACAACAGCGCAATGCGGTGGACGGGCGGTACGGTTTTCATTGGTTTTACCCTAAGCCAGTGAACACAGACTAGGCGCCCAAACGACGAATCTCAATACTCAAAATCGTACTCCACCTTGGTGATTTTCATAATCAGCACCCACAGGGCCGGCGTTAGTATCGAGACACCGCCAAGAATAAAAAGGAAATGACAAATGCCGTACTTCCCCGGTGTCGACAAGATTCGCTACGAAGGGCCCGACAGCGACTCGCCCCTTGCCTTCCGCCACTACGATGCCGACAAGCTCGTCCTCGGCAAACCCATGCGCGAGCACCTGCGCATGGCTGTCTGCTACTGGCACAGCTTCGTCTGGCCGGGGTCCGATGTGTTCGGCGCCGGCACCTTCAAGCGCCCGTGGCAGCGCGCCGGGGACCCGATGGAGCTGGCCATCGGCAAGGCCGAAGCGGCCTTCGAGTTCTTCTCCAAACTGGGCATCGACTACTACTGCTTTCACGACACCGATGTTGCCCCGCAAGGCAACTCGCTGAAGGAGTACCGCAACCATTTCGCACAGATGATCGACCACCTGGAGCGCCATCAGGAACAAACCGGGATCAAGCTGCTGTGGGGCACCGCCAACTGCTTCAGCAACCCGCGCTTTGCCGCAGGCGCCGCCAGCAACCCGGACCCACAAGTGTTCGCCTGCGCCGCCGCCCAAGTGTTCAGCGCCATGAACGCCACCCAACGTCTCAAAGGAGCCAACTACGTGCTGTGGGGCGGTCGTGAAGGTTACGAAACCCTGCTCAACACCGACTTGAAACGCGAACGCGAACAACTGGGCCGCTTCATGCGCATGGTGGTCGAGCACAAGCACAAGATCGGTTTCAAAGGCCACCTGCTGATCGAACCCAAGCCACAGGAGCCGACCAAGCACCAATACGATTACGACAGCGCCACGGTCTTCGGCTTCCTGCACCAGTTCGGCCTGGAAAACGAGATCAAGGTCAACATTGAGGCCAACCACGCGACCCTGGCCGGGCACAGCTTCCATCATGAGATCGCGACGGCCGTCTCGTTGGGGATCTTCGGCAGCATCGACGCCAACCGCGGCGATCCGCAGAACGGCTGGGACACCGACCAGTTCCCCAACAGCGTCGAAGAGATGACCCTGGCCACTTACGAAATCCTCAAGGCTGGTGGTTTCACCAGTGGCGGGTTCAACTTCGATTCCAAGGTCCGGCGCCAGAGCCTGGACGACGTCGATCTGTTCCATGGCCACGTTGGTGCAATGGACGTTCTCGCGCTGGCCCTGGAGCGTGCAGCGGCCATGGTGCAGAACGACAAACTCCAGCAACTCAAGGATCAACGCTACGCCGGCTGGCAGCAACCGTTGGGTCAGGCGGTGCTGGCGGGCGAGTTCAGCCTCGCGTCACTGGCCGAACATGCCTTCGCCAACGAACTGAACCCGCAGGCCGTCAGCGGTCGTCAGGAGATGCTCGAAAACGTGGTCAACCGGTTCATCTACCCCTGACAACAGGCGCAGCGAGGCTGTTACATTCTCGCGACAAATCTCCGCCCGCGGCGCCCTGCGACTCTCTACAGTTCTACCGGCATCATGCTCATCGTCAGGAAGTGTCTTTCAAACAACAATAAAAGGACGCACCACTATGAAAAACGTAAAACGCACGTTACTCGCCGGCGCCTTGGCCCTGCTGTCGCTTCCGGTCATGGCCGACGCAGCCCACCCGAAAATTGGCTTTTCCATCGATGACCTGCGTCTGGAACGCTGGTCACGCGACCGTGATTACTTCGTCGCGGCAGCGGAAAAAATGGACGCCAAAGTCTTCGTGCAGTCGGCCGATGCCAACGAGCAGAAGCAGATTTCGCAGATCGAAAACCTCATCTCCCGTGGCGTCGATGTGATCGTTATCGTGCCGTTCAACGCCACCGTGCTGACCAACGCCGTCGCCGAAGCCAAGAAGGCCGGGATCAAGGTGGTGTCCTATGACCGGCTGATCCTGAACGCCGATATAGATGCCTACATTTCCTTCGATAACGAAAAGGTTGGCGAAATGCAGGCCAACGGCGTGCTGCAGGCGGCGCCCAAAGGCAACTACTTTTTGCTCGGTGGCGCCCCCACGGACAACAACGCCAAGGTCCTGCGCGAAGGTCAGATGAAAGTGCTGCAACCGGCCATCGACAGGGGTGATATCAAGATTGTCGGCCAACAGTGGGTGAAGGAATGGAACCCCACTGAAGCACTGAGCATTGTTGAAAATGCCCTGACCCGGAACAACAACAAAATCGATGGCATTGTCGCCTCCAACGACGCCACCGCAGGCGGCGCCATCCAGGCACTGGCCGCGCAGAAAATGGCTGGCAAGGTGCCGATCTCGGGTCAGGACGCAGACCTGGCGGCGGTCAAGCGGGTAATCGATGGCACCCAGACCATGACCGTCTACAAGCCGCTGAAACTGATCGCCTCGCAAGCTGCCAAGCTCTCGGTGCAACTGGCACGTAACGAGAAGCCCACTTTCAGCTCGCAATACGACAATGGCAGCAAAAAAGTCGACACCATCCTGCTCACCCCGACCCCGTTGACCAAGGACAACATCGACCTGTTGGTGAAGGACGGGTTTTATACCAAAGCGCAGATTGAAGGACAGTGACCTGAGTGCAACCCTGGGAGACCTGTGGGACTTTGCTTAACTCTGGCATCAGAGGATGCCTGGCCCCACGGCTGTCCCCACCTGCTTTTGCGTGAGCCCTTTTTCGCGAGCCCTCGTCATGTCCGACTACCTGCTGCAAATGAACGGCATCGTCAAAACCTTCGGCGGTGTCAAAGCCCTGAATGGTATCGACATCAAGGTCAAGGCTGGTGAATGCGTCGGCCTGTGCGGCGAGAACGGCGCCGGTAAATCCACGCTGATGAAAGTCCTGTCGGCGGTCTACCCCTACGGCACCTGGGACGGCGAAATTCTCTGGGACGGTCAGCCGCTCAAGGCGCAATCGATCAGCGAAACCGAAGCCGCCGGGATCGTCATCATTCACCAGGAACTGACCCTGGTCCCCGACCTGTCGGTGGCCGAAAACATCTTCATGGGCCACGAACTGACGCTGCCCGGCGGGCGCATGAACTACCCGGCGATGATCCACCGTGCCGAAGCCCTGATGCGTGAACTCAAAGTGCCGAACATGAACGTCTCGCTGCCGGTTTCACAGTACGGCGGTGGTTACCAGCAACTGGTGGAAATCGCCAAGGCGTTGAACAAACAAGCGCGCCTGCTGATTCTCGATGAGCCCTCATCGGCCCTGACCCGTTCGGAAATCGAGGTGCTGCTGGACATCATCCGCGACCTCAAGGCCAAGGGCGTTGCGTGCGTCTATATCTCCCACAAGCTCGATGAAGTGGCCGCCGTGTGCGACACCATTTCGGTGATCCGCGATGGCAAACACATCGCCACGACCGCCATGGCGGACATGGACATCCCGAAGATCATCACCCAGATGGTCGGACGGGAAATGAGCAATCTCTACCCCACCGAACCCCATGACATTGGCGAGGTAATTTTCGAGGCGCGCCACGTCACCTGCTACGACGTCGACAACCCCAAGCGCAAACGGGTCGACGACATTTCGTTCGTCCTCAAGCGCGGGGAAATCCTCGGCATTGCCGGGCTGGTCGGCGCCGGTCGCACGGAACTGGTGTCGGCGCTGTTCGGCGCCTACCCCGGCCGCCACGAAGGTGAAGTATGGCTGGAGGGCCAACCGATCGACACGCGCACGCCGCTCAAGTCAATCCGCGCTGGCCTGTGCATGGTGCCTGAAGACCGCAAGCGCCAAGGCATTATTCCGGACCTGGGTGTGGGCCAGAACATCACCCTGGCCGTCCTGGACAACTACTCGAAAATGACCCGCATCAATGCCGAAGCCGAACTGGGCAGCATCGACAAGGAAATCTCGCGCATGCACCTCAAGACCGCGAGTCCGTTCCTGCCGATCACCAGCCTCTCCGGCGGCAATCAGCAAAAAGCCGTGCTGGCGAAGATGCTCATGACCAAACCCCGCGTGCTGATTCTCGACGAGCCCACCCGAGGTGTGGATGTCGGCGCCAAGTATGAGATCTACAAGCTGATGGGGGCGCTGGCCGCTGAAGGCGTGTCGATCATCATGGTGTCCTCGGAGCTGGCCGAAGTGCTGGGCGTTTCCGACCGCGTGTTGGTGATCGGCGAAGGCCAGCTGCGCGGCGACTTCATCAACCACGAACTCACCCAGGAACAGGTGCTCGCCGCCGCGCTCAGCCATCCCGATGACCATAACAATAATGATCGGAAATCCGCGTAGATGAATCAGGTCAAACAACTCTTCACCCGCTACAAAATGCTCGCACTGGTGATCGCCGTGGCGGTTATCTGGTTGTTCTTCAGCTGGCAAACCGACGGCGGGTTTTTGACCCCGCGCAACCTCTCCAACCTGCTGCGGCAGATGTCCATCACCGGGATTCTCGCCTGCGGCATGGTGCTGGTGATCATCAGCGGCGAGATCGATTTGTCGGTGGGCTCATTGCTTGGCTTGCTGGGTGGCTTGGCGGCGATTCTCGACGTGGTTTATCACATACCGCTGTTGGCAAACCTGAGCCTGGTGGCTTTGTGCGGGTTGGTGATTGGTTTGGGCAACGGCTACATGACGGCCTACCTGCGCATTCCGTCGTTCATTGTCGGCCTGGGAGGCATGCTGGCGTTCCGCGGCATTCTGCTGGGGATCACCGGCGGCACCACCATTGCCCCGGTATCACCGGAGCTGGTCTACGTCGGCCAGGGTTATTTGCCCCACGCGGTTGGGACGGGCCTGGGCGTGCTGCTGTTCGCCTTGACGCTGTTCCTGACCTGGAAGCAGCGCCGCAATCGGGCCCTCCATGGCCTGGCGGCCCACTCACTGGTTCGTGACGTGCTGCGCGTGGCATTGATCGGCGCGGTGCTGGCTGGGTTCGTCTACACCCTCAACAGCTACGATGGCATCCCGGTTCCGGTGCTGCTCCTGCTGATTCTGCTTGGCGTGTTCAGCTACGTGACCAGCCAAACCGTATTCGGACGACGCGTCTATTCCGTGGGCAGCAACATGGAAGCCACGCGCCTGTCTGGCATCAACGTGCAGGCGGTGAAGCTGTGGATCTTCGGCATCATGGGCGTGATGTGCGCCCTCGCCGGCATGGTCAACACCGCGCGCCTGGCCGCGGGCTCACCCTCGGCCGGTAACATGGGCGAACTCGACGCCATCGCCGCCTGCTTCATCGGCGGCACCTCCATGCGCGGTGGCTCTGGCACCGTTTACGGCGCCCTCCTCGGCGCGCTGGTCATCACCAGCCTGGACAACGGCATGTCCATGCTCGACGTCGACAGCTACTGGCAGATGATTGTCAAAGGCAGCATTCTGGTGCTGGCGGTTTGGGTGGATGTGAGTACGCGGGCTGGGCGGCGCTAGTGGTTATGTCGCCACAAGGAATGTGAGTACCCTCTGTAGATGCTCAGTGGAGGTGACCTGGCCTTCCGAAAATCTCGTAGGAATTTACCTTCCGTGGCGAGGGAGCTTGCTCCCGCTGGGCAGCGAAGCGGCCCCAAACCAGCCACCTCGTTTCGCCAGGTATACCGCACGTGCCGGTTTTACGGTGGCTGCGCCACCGAGCGGGAGCAAGCTCCCTCGCCACAGAGGGCCGTGTGCGTCCTACAGATACGGGTAGTAACTACACGTCTAAAAGTAACAATGGGCGCCTTTTTGGCGTCCGACGTCATTTTATGGTGGCTGTGTGTGGGAGATCTTCGGATCTGCCGGGTTGCTCGTATCCTCGGTCTGCGAACCCGCGCACAGCTGCCACCTATTCGTTTCGCAGCGAATCGTAGTAGCTTTTTCTTTGATACGAGGAAAGTAACTATGCCCCTGAACCAACAAGATAAACGCTTTACCCCGCTCACCCAAACCGCCACCACCCACCCCGTCCTGCTGATCGACACCCACGCCCCACTGCCCGAGCTCCACGCCTGCGTCAGCGAACGTCTGCACGCCACGCTCGATTACCTGACCTTGATGGCCTGCTCCAGCCTGCGGGATTCAGCGACGAGCGACCTCAATACCATCACCAACGTCGCCCGGATCCTGGTGCAGGATGTGGCGGATGTGTTTGGTGTGATCGAACAGCGCGGGCTCGGAGGCTAAACACCCCCTTGTGGCGAGGGGATTTATCCCCGCTGGGTTGCGAAGCAACCCCCAAAACCAGGCACTGCGGTGCAACAGGTAACCCGCGCCGACCGGTTTACGACTGCTGCGCAGCCGCGCGGGGTGTCAACATGGCTGGGGAAACAGCTCGTTCTGGCAGACACAATCCGCCCTTTCAATTTGCTTGACTTAGAGTGCACTCAAACATTTACGGTGAGCTTATGAGCAAAAACTTGACGATCTCACAGGTGGCTAATCGACTTGATTTGAGCCCACACACAATCAGGTACTACGAACGGATAGGGCTATTTGACTCCGTTGGACGAAGGGGTAATGGCCATAGGGTTTTCGCAGAAAAGGACCTGCTTTGGGCAGAATTTCTGCTCCGGTTGAAAGCGACAGGAATGCCGATCCAGCAAATGCTTCGTTATGCCGAACTGCGCCGACAAGGAGACTCAACCCTGGCGCAAAGACGAGGATTACTTGAATTGCATCGCAAGGACGTGGAACTGCGGATAGGCCTGTTGAGCCAATCCCTGGAGGTTTTGGATAAAAAGATCCTTATCTATCAGCAACTCGAGAAGGAGGTGAACGACCATGATCCGTAAAGTCCCCCGTATCATCCGCTTACTGTCTGCCGCTTTGATTGGAGCAAGCGTCACAAGCGTAGCGGCCCCCTTGGAGGAGACTGACCGTCGAGAGCGTGGAGAGGCGGCTCTGACGCAGATTACTGGAGGTCCGGGTCAGGCCGTCGTTGACTCGTTGCAGGACATGGCGCCAGAGCTTGCCGATTGGATATTGAGCTTTGCATACGGTGATGTTTTCGCGCGTCCCGGGCTCGACTACTGTACTCGTGAACTGGCTACCGTTGCGGCTTTAACCGCATTGGGCAATGCACAACCACAGCTCAAGGTTCATATTGGCGGCGCGCTGAATGTAGGCTGTAAACCGGAGGCTGTGATTGATGTCATCTTGCAGATGACGGTATACGCCGGATTCCCAAGTGCACTGAACGGCATAACGGCTGCCCGTGAAGTCTTTGTTGCTCGAGGTATCAGCCTTAAAACCGTAAGCATCCGATGAAACAGCCTGGACCCTTAGAGCCCTTGCTTCATCGTCAGTTGGATATGGCAAGTCCACTACCCTCTTGTCAAATCAGGCGGATTACAGATACTGTCAGCCCTATGAAGAGTCCCCAGATAGCCTCGACCACCACAACCACGACCACCCAAGACGGGTCGTGCGAGGTGCTGTGAGTCAATAACACACGAATCTCAAAGGCCCGCCAGCGATGGTAAGGGCCTTTTCTTTTGCCCTTGCGTCGCTGGCTCAAACGCAAGGAAGACACTATGCATGCTCTGTTGATTCTCGATATGCAGGTTGGGTCGTTTCATGGTCCGGAAAAACCCTGGGCGGGTGAAGCGTTGCTAAACACTTTAAATGGCCTGTTGATCAAGGCTCGGGAGGCCGGCGCAACCATTTTTCTGGCTCGCCACATAGGTCCGCCCGGCTCGCCCATCGAATCTGGAAATCCATTGACGCAACTGGTGCAGGAACTGCGGCTGGAAGGCAACGAAGTGATCTTCGAAAAAAGCCGCCCCAATGCTTTTGCCATGACAGATTTGGCCGAGCGATTGAAGGCTTGTGGCGCTGAGGGTGTGGTTATCACCGGAATGAAGACCCAGTATTGTGTCGACAGCACTTGCCGCGCCGCTCGGGATCTGGGATTCGATGCCGTGCTGATCGCCGATGGTCATACCTGCTCCGACACACCCGTGTTGAAGGCGGATGTTATCGTCGCGCATCACAACGCAACCCTGGCGGGCCCCTTCTGCCGAGTCGTTCACGCCAAGGATTGGAGTTTCTAACTGACATCAGCAGATCGGCCCGGGTTGGGCCGATCATATTCAACACACGGAGTGATCTACATGGAAGTCTACAATCAGTTGCAACCCTCGGAATGCGCAAACATGGAGGACATCCGACGCGAAATCGATGCCCTTGATAAGACCGTTATCACGCTGTTGGGCAAGCGTTTTCAGTACGTGCTGGCCGCCTCGAAGTTCAAGACTTCGGCGACTTCGGTGCGTGCTCCGGAACGTTTCAAGGCCATGCTGGCGACACGTCGCGGGTGGGCCGAGGCCGAGGGCCTGAGCCCGGATGCAATCGAAAAAATGTACAGCGACCTGGTGAACCACTTCATTGCTGAAGAGATGAAGCACTGGACGGCTCATCAATCCGAGACCTGACCGAACCGTGGCGAGGGAGCTTGCTCCCGCTGGGTTGCGAAGCAGCCCCACAACCAGACGCTGCGGTGCAACAGGTGAATCGCGCTAGCCGGTTTACGACTGCTACACAGCCGAGCGGGGATAAATCCCCTCGCCACAAGGGTCCGCGTTCTCCCACAGATAAATCCCCGTGCCTTCCAGAGAACGCTAGGTCCCTCCTTCCGATTCCGTCAGCGCCGCCAGCACCAGAGGGTGCAAGACGGCGCTGGGCTGTTTCGTCTGCCAGGCCATCAACTCGCGACGCATGGCCGGGGTCCAGAAACTTTTCAGGTGCTGGCGCACGCTACTCACCGCCTGCACTTTGTCCGGTTCGCTGGCGAAGAACTGGGCAATCTGGTTGGCCATTTTGATCAGGCTTTCGGTGCTCATCGACGCACCTCGGCTTTCTCGGCATGTCGACGTTCCCTCAGCAGGCGCCCCTGCTCATCACTGAACGCCTGATAGCGCTTCTGCCATTCCGAGGGCTGGCTGACCCGCACGACCTCTACCGCCGTTACCTTGTATTCCGGGCAGTTGGTGGCCCAGTCTGAGTTGTCGGTGGTGATCACGTTGGCGCCCGATTCAGGGAAGTGGAAAGTGGTGTAAACCACGCCTGGCGCGACCCGTTCGGTCACTTTCGCCCGGAGCACCGTCTGCCCGGCTCGGCTGCCGATGCCAACCCAGTCGCCCTCGGCGATACCGCGGTTCTCGGCGTCGGTCGGGTGGATCTCCAGGCGGTCCTCCTCGTGCCAGGCGACGTTGTCGGTGCGCCGGGTCTGGGCACCGACGTTGTACTGGCTGAGGATACGCCCGGTGGTCAGCAGCAGCGGGTAGCGGTTGTTGACCTTCTCCTCGGTGGGCACGTAGCCAGTGAGCATGAAGCGACCCTTGCCGCGCACGAACTGGTCGATGTGCATGGTCGGCGTGCCGTCCGGTGCGGCATCGTTGCAGGGCCACTGCAGGCTGCCGTGGCGCTCCAGTTCGGCGTAGCTGACGCGGGTGAAGGTGGGCGTCAGGCAGGCGATCTCATCCATGATTTGCGATGGGTGACTGTAGTGCATCTTGTAGCCCAGGGCGTCGGCCAGGGCGATGGTGGCCTCCCAATCGGCCTTGCCGGCCAGGGGCTCCATCACCTTGCGTACCCGCGAGATACGGCGCTCGGCGTTAGTGAAGGTGCCGTCCTTTTCAAGGAAGGAGCTGCCCGGCAGGAACACATGGGCAAACTTGGCCGTCTCGTTGAGAAAGATGTCCTGCACCACCACACATTCCATGGCCGACAGCGCGGCGGTCACGTGCTGGGTATTGGGGTCGCTCTGGGCGATGTCCTCACCCTGGCAGTAAAGGGCTTTGAAAGTACCGTCCAGGGCCGCCTCGAACATATTGGGAATGCGCAGACCCGGATCCGGTTGCAGGGTCACGTTCCAGGCCTGCTCGAACTGGGCGCGCACTGCCTCATTGGAAATGTGCCGGTAACCCGGCAGCTCGTGGGGGAACGAACCCATGTCGCAGGAGCCCTGGACATTGTTCTGCCCGCGCAGCGGGTTCACCCCGACACCCTCGCGGCCGATGTTGCCGGTGACCATCGCCAGGTTGGCAATGCCCATCACCGAGGTGCTGCCCTGGCTGTGCTCGGTAACCCCGAGCCCGTAGTAGATGGCAGCGTTGCCACCGGTGGCGTAGAGCCGTGCAGCGGCGCGGATCTGCTCGACGGGCACGCCGCAAACCGGGCCCAGGACCTCGGGGGCGTTCTCCGGCAGGCTGACGAAGTCATGCCAACGGGCGAAGTCCGCCGCTTCGCAGCGTTCCTCGACGAAACGCTGATCGACCAGTCCTTCAGTGACAATCACATGGGCCAGCGCGTTGAGCATCGCCACGTTGGTGCCTGGACGCAGCTGCAAATGCAGTTCCGCGCGGGCATGGGGCGAATCCACCAGGTCGATGCGCCGTGGATCGATGACGATCAGCCGTGCACCCTGGCGCAGACGGCGCTTGAGCTGGGAGCCAAATACCGGGTGAGCATCGGTGGGGTTGGCGCCCATCACCAGGATGACGTCGGCTTTCATCACCGAGTCGAAATTCTGGGTGCCGGCGGATTCGCCCAGGGTCTGCTTGAGGCCGTAACCGGTGGGCGAATGGCAGACGCGGGCACAAGTGTCGACGTTGTTGTTGCCGAAGGCTGTGCGCACCAGCTTCTGCACCAGGTAAGTCTCTTCGTTGGTGCAGCGGCTGGAGGTGATGCCGCCGATGGAGTCGCGCCCGTACTTCAGCTGGATGCGGCGCAGCTCGCTGGCCGCATAGGTCACCGCTTCTTCCCAGCTGACTTCTTGCCACGGGTCGCTGATGTGCTTGCGGATCATCGGCTTGGTGATGCGGTCCGGGTGGGTCGCGTAGCCCCAGGCGAAGCGCCCCTTGACGCAGGAGTGGCCGTGGTTGGCCTGGCCGTTTTTGTCCGGGACCATGCGCACCAGCTGCTCGCCTTTCATCTCGGCGCGCAAGGAGCAACCCACCCCGCAGTAGGCGCAGGTGGTGACGACGCTGCGCTCCGGCTGGCCGATCTGCACCACGCTCTTGTCGATCAGGGTGGCCGTCGGGCAGGCCTGCACGCAGGCACCGCAGGACACGCACTCGGAGTCGAGGAAATTATCACCGCCGGCCGCCGTCACCCGGGAATCGAAGCCGCGTCCGGTGATCGTCAGGGCGAAGGTGCCCTGGATTTCCTCGCAGGCTCGCACGCAACGGTTGCAGACGATGCACTTGCTCGGGTCGTACTCAAAATAGGGGTTGGAGACGTCCTTGGCTTCAGCCAGGTGGTTGGCGCCCTCATAGCCGTAACGCACTTCACGCAGGCCCACCTGCCCCGCCACCGTCTGCAACTCGCAATTGCCGTTGGCCGCGCAGGTCAGGCAATCCAGCGGGTGGTCGGAGATGTACAGCTCCATCACATTGCGCCGCAAATCGGCGAGTTTGGAGGTCTGGGTACGCACCACCATGCCCTCGGTCACCGGCGTGGTGCAGGAGGCCGGATAGCCGCGCATGCCGTCGATTTCCACCAGGCACATGCGGCAGGAGCCGAACGCCTCCAGGCTGTCGGTGGCACAGAGCTTGGGAATGGTGGTGCCGAGCAACGCCGCGGCGCGCATCACCGAGGTGCCCGAGGCGACGCTGATTTCGCGGCCGTCGATGGTCAGGCTGACCTGCACGTCGCTTTCCCGTGCCGGGGTGCCGAAGTCGATATCACTGCTGGGATCAAAGATGTTGATCATTGGTCGGCCTCCGTGGTCGCCAGACCGAAGTCGGCGGGGAAATACTTGAGGGCGCTGGCGACGGGGTAGGAAGTCATTCCCCCCAGGGCACAGAGCGAGCCGTATTGCAGGGTCTCGCAGAGGTCCTTGAGCAGCAGGGCCTGTTCCTCGCGGGCGCCGGCATCGGTGCTGGCGATCAGGCGGTCCACCACTTCCACCCCACGGGTAGAGCCAATCCTGCACGGCGTGCATTTGCCGCAGGATTCCTCGGCGCAGAACTGCAAGGCGAAACGGGCCATGTGGGCCATGTCCAGGCTGTCATCGGCAACCACCACGCCACCGTGGCCGAGCATCGCGCCCATGGCCGCGAACGCTTCGTAGTCCAGCGGCGTATCGAACTGCGCGGGTGGCACCCAGGCCCCCAGAGGCCCACCCACTTGTGCGGCCTTCAGCGGCCGGCCGCTGGCGGTGCCGCCGCCATAACCTTCCACCAGTTCGCGCAGGCTCAGGCCGAAGGCGCGCTCCACCAGGCCGCCGTGACGGACGTTGCCGGCCAGTTGGAACGGCATCGTGCCCAGGGACCGCCCCATGCCGAAGTCACGGTAGAACTGCGCCCCTTTCTCCAAAATCACCGGTACCGAGGCCAGCGTCACCACGTTGTGAACCAGCGTCGGCAATCCGAACAGACCTTGCAGCGCCGGCAGCGGCGGTTTGGCGCGAACCGTGCCGCGCTTGCCTTCGAGGGATTCGAGCAGTGCCGTTTCCTCGCCGCAAATGTACGCGCCCGCCCCCACCCGAACCTCCAGGTCAAAGGCGCGGCCGCTACCGCCCACGTTCGCGCCCAAATAACCGGCCTCACGGGCGATACGCAGGGCGTCGTTCAGGGTGCTGATGGCGTCCGGGTATTCCGAGCGCACATAGATGTAGCCCATCGTGGCGCCCACCGCGATGCCGGCGATGATCATGCCTTCGATCAGCAGGAACGGGTCGCCTTCCATCAGCATGCGGTCGGCGAAGGTGCCGGAGTCGCCCTCATCGGCGTTACAAACCACGTATTTCTGTACACCCACGGCATCGCGCACGGTGCGCCACTTGATGCCCGCCGGGAACGCCGCGCCACCCCGGCCCCGCAGGCCAGAATCAAGAACGCTGGCCACCACTTCTGCACCCTCCATCTGGAGGGCCCGAGCCAGGCCCAGGAAACCGCCCTGAGCGCGATAGTCGTCCAGCGACAGCGGCTGGGTGATGCCGGCGCGGGCGAACAGCAGGCGCTGCTGGCTCTTGAGATAAGGGATTTCTTCCACCGGCCCCAGGGCCAATGGATGGCTGCCAGAATCACCTGCCAAGGCGTCAAGCAGGCTCGGTACATCTTCCGGCGTGATGGGGCCGAAGCCAAGCCGGCCATCGGCGCCTTCAAGCTCCACCAGCGGCTCCAGCCAATAGAGGCCACGGGAACTGGTGCGGCGCAGCTCCAGCGGCAGTTGCCGACGTTCGGCCTCACGCGCCAGCGCCACAGCCACCTTGTCCGCGCCCACGGCACGGGCCACCGAATCGCGGGGAATGTAGATCGTCAGCATGCGCCATCCTCCATGCAGCCATTCACCAGTTGGCGCAGGCGTTCGGGGGTGAGCCGCGCATGCAGCTCACCGTCCAGCTCCAGGGCTGGCGAGCAGGCGCAGGCGCCCAAGCAATAGACCGGCCGCAGGCTGATGCTCCCATCGGCGCTGGTGCCGTGGTCGTCCAGCGCCAGTTGCTCACGCAGCTGCGCAGCCAAGCGTTCAGCCCCCATGCTCTGGCATGACTCGGCCCGACACAGGCGCAAGGTATGGCGTGCGGGCGGCGTGGTACGAAAATCGTGGTAAAAGCTGATCACCCCGCGCACTTCAGCCTGACTCAGGTTGAGGGCATGGGCGATGTGAGGGACGGCGGCGTCGGGGATGTACCCGCAGCCTTCCTGGATGGCGTGGAGGATCGGCAGCAAGGCACCGGGGGGGTCTTTTTCGCGCGCCAACACGCTGTGAATCAAGGGCAGGTGAAGCGTCTCATCAGGCATAAACATACCTCGGCATCTCGAACGCCACCGCCGCATAGCGGCAGCCGTCCGGAGTCTTGGCTGCGGCGCCGGGCCACGTCACGGAGCGTGGTTAATCCGATCGCCATCCTTGCTCTCCGGCCGGGTGTCTTGGCGCACCTGGTCCGGGGCATCTTTACAGCTTGCCACTCCGGGGGGTTGGCGATTGCACCCAGGCGACTCAACGTGTTCTGAAAGCGACTTGGGGTGAATAAGTCGCCCCTTCCCCCACGGATTGGTCATTCACAACCGATTGTAGGCTACCTACAGTATTAGCAGTGATGGGGAGCTATCGGCCAATAGCTGCCGTTCAAATGACTGAAAATCAGGGGCGATTCATTGCGATTCTAGTGCGCGTTTGCGCGCTTTTGTACCGCTGATGTTTTCGCTCGGTGAAGCCTTTCAATTTGACTGGAGCGAAGAAGGGCTGCTGATCGGTGGCCTGTTTCGACGCATCCAGGTCTCCCACATGAAGCTGTGCGCCAGTCGCGCATTCTGGTTGGTTGCATACCCTAGAGCTGGTGCTTGAGTCGGGAAGTCTGAGCGACGATCACATCTTAAATGTTCTCGCCCGGCTCACCGCGCACCATAAATGCCCTGCCGCATGCCTGCATGCGGTGGGGCCCGATGCGTCTTCAACTAGGACACTACTGCTAAGCTTATCCACAATTGCTGGGACAAAAATCAGCAATCCGCCCTGGGTCAATTTTCAATCAGCGCCAACAGCTCACGCCATCTCGGAGGACCGTGCCAGTGCTTGCGTGTCGATATATTCGCGGATGTTTGTCACTTTGCCATTCCGAACAGTCATGGCGAAGACAAAATGGTCCTCGAACGTCCTGTTCGTGGCCTTAACTTTCCCCGTGGCGAACCCGACCATCAGAACCCGGTCTCCCTGCGCTACAAATTCGGGGGGCTGCGGGAATGAAGTTTCCATTTCGCAAGCCTTCTGAAGCAAATCCGCCAAGCCCTGGTGCCCGCGGTGCGTGCCGGCCAGAGGCCAGTCCTCGCCCGGAATGATCCACTCGATATCTTCGGCAGACAACGCCAGCAGACCTGGCTTATCGCCGCGGCCCATGGCTGCAAAAAAATTCTTCACAGTCTGGACATTCTCTTGTGTGCTCATCGAAATCTCTCCATTTCCTTTGCCTAGGATCGTGTCCGATCTAATCGGACACGTTGTGGGCCTGCTGGTGAGGACGTGGTGTCGGTGATTCAGCCGATATCGACATTCATGGCGATGTCCCAGGTGCCGGCGCCGTTTTTAGCCAGGCCGATCATCATCAGACCGAGCCACTCGAGCGTCTGGGCCATCTGCAGGCCGCCGACATCCAACGGACGCAGCCCGAGACTCTCGAGGAAGGTCGAGACGCGCGCCTTGGCGTGAGCATCGTCCGCCGCGATGAACGCGTCGAGGCGTTCATCCTTGGCAAGTACTTGGCCGAAGAGGGTATTGAACGCCTTGACGACATGCGCGCTGGCCGGGGCGCCCTTGGCGATCTCCTGCGCACCGGAACTGCCGTGGGGGGTAACGAGGCCCGAGAGATCGAGAGCAACCGGGTTGGTGATATCGATGATCACCTTACCGTCGAGCGCTTTCCCAAAGTCGGCCAGTACCGCCACCGCACTGGTGTACGGCACGGCGAGAATGACGATGTCGCCCGCCGGAGTGGCGCCGTAAGTCCCTGTGATCGCTCCGGATGCGAGCTTGTCGGCAAGCGCCTGCGCCTTGGCGGGATCGCGGCTGACCACCTCGACGGTGTATCCGGCCTTGGCGATACGGCCGGCGACCGCCGTGGCCATGCCTCCCGAACCGATGATGCTGATAGTGCTCATGTGCAGTCTCCGTTCTGAAATCAGGTATTTTCCATCTTTTCTGGACGGGTTACGCCGTCGCGGCTTGGCCACCCGCCGGGCGCAGTACGACCCGGCGGTGTGCCGTCACCTCATCAGTCGGCCGGGAAGTAATGACCGTTATCAAGATCTGCGAAGAGTCCGGGCTGGGTCGGTTCCCAGCCAAGAACCCGGCGCGTGATGGCGTTCGATGTCGGGGTGTCCAGCGTGACCAGATTCGCAAGGAACCCGAAGTAGCCAGGCAGCATCAGCACGTCCGCGGGAATAGACACGGCCGGCAGATTCAACCGGCTGGCAATGGCTTCGGCGATCTGGCGGTACGGGACAGCCACGTCGGCGATTGCATGCCAGCTTCTGCCCGCGGCGCCTTTCTCCAGCGCCAGGCGAAACACGGTGGCGAGGTCACGGGCGTGCACGGCCCCCCAACGGTTGGCACCGTCTCCGGGGTAGCCGACAACACCCTTTTCCTTGGCCAGCCCGATCAACAGCGCAAGGAAGCCGGCGTTATCGGTGGAGCTGTGCATGATCTCAGGGATCCGCACGATCGAAGACCGTATGCCCTTTTCGGCGAGACCGATCACCGTGGTTTCCACGATGTTCCGAACCCGCAGGGTATTCTTGTACGGATCGCCGCCGGGAAGGGGCGGATCCTCCTCGGTGGCCGGCCGGCCCAGGCCCTCCCACCCGGGCGAGCCGACGCTTCCAGACGCGACCAACGGCTTTCCGCTTCCGGCCAGTGCTTCGCCATAGGCGAGCATGATCTCAAGCTCCGCGGCCGCAACGGCGTTGATCCCGCCGGTTGGAATCAGGTCCTGCCGGTGCGCGAGGTGAATGACGCCGTCCGAGGCTGCGGCCGCCTCCTTGAGCCCGTCGAGATCCTCGAGATTGCCGCGACGTACCTTGGCGCCGAGCGCAGCAGCCTGCGCCGCGGCCGTGTCGGACCGAGCCAGGGCAGTGACCTCATGGCCGGCGGCGATAAGATCGGAGATGATGTACGGACCGGAATGGCCGGTGCCGCCGGTAACAAAAACGTGCATATGCGTGCTCCTCGTGGGTGATGGGGTGCGGGAAAAGGTGCTAAGGGGACTGTGCCGGACGCATTTGCGATCCAGCGCCCCGCCGTCAGCTCAAGTCAGTCGGCGGAAAGTAATGGCCGTTGTCTAGGTCCTCGATCAGACCGGGCTGAACGGGGTCCCAGCCAAGAGCCCGGCGGGTGATGGCGTTCGACGCGGGGAGGTCTAGCGTGGCCACTGCCGCCAGGAACCCAAAGTAGCCCGGCAGCATCAGTTCGTCCGCGGGGATGCTCACGGCGGGTATTCCCAGGCGAGCTGCTATAGCCTCGGCGATCTCGCGGAACGAGATTCCCTCGTCGCCGATTGCGTGCCAGGTTTTGCCTGCGGCCCCCTTCTCGAGCGCCAGGCGGAACAGAGAGGCAAGATCGCGGACATGCACGGCGGGCCACCGGTTCTTGCCGTCACCCGGATAGCCGGCGAAACCCTTTGTTTTCGCGAGCATGATCAGCTGCAGGCGACCGGTCGCACTGTGTAAGAGAGTGGGAATCCGCACGACCGACGCTCTAACACCTCGCTCGGCGAGGCCCATGACGGCGATTTCCACGATATTGCGTGCCAACAGAGTGCCTGAATCGATCGGGCCGCTAGGTAGAGCGGGATCATCCTCGGTCGCCGGTCGGCCCAGACTGACCGGTGCGCCGATAGGCGCCGCTCTGCCCACGTTCATGGGCGTGCCGATACTGCCTGCAACGACCAGTGGCTTATCCGTGCCCGCCAGCGCCTCGCCGAACGCGAGGACGGTCGCGAGTTCCGATTCGACTAAGGCGGCGATCCCGCCGGACGGAAGCAGTTCGGCCCTGTATCCGAGGTGGATGACGCCGTCGGACTCGACCGCCGCCGCCTTGAGCCCTTCGAGGTCGGCAAGATCTCCACGACGCACCTTGGCGCCGAGCGCATACGCCGCTGCCGCGGACGCGTCTGACCTTGCCAGAGCGACGACCTCGTGGCCGGCTGCGATGAGGTCGGGGATGACGTACGAACCGACGTGACCGGTGCCGCCAGTGACGAAAACGAGCATGTTATTGGCCCTTCTGAGCAGTGTGATACGAGACGTGCTGGTGCGCGTGCGATCAGCCAGGAAGGCTGACGCCGATCGCGAAATTGGTGTTTTTGACCGAGTGGGTCATGAGGCCCAGCGACAGCAGGCAGACGTGCTCCAGCGTTCGAGCCATAAGCAGCGGCCCAGTATCCATCGGGCGCAGTCCGAGGCTTTTGATGAACGCCGAGACGCGTACCTTCGCCTGCGCGCCGTCCCCGGCGATGAACACGTCCAGCGGGTGGCCCTCGACCGGACCGTCGGCCAGGACGTGGGAGAAGTGGGTGTTGAACGCCTTGACGACTTCTGCGCCGGCAGGGGCGACTTTGGCGATCTCCTGTGCGCCGAAACTGTCCTCAGGGGTCACAAAGCTCGTGAAGTCGGGGGCGACGGGGTTGGTGATGTCAACAAGAAGCTTGCCTGCCAGTGCTTCGCCGTATTGCTTCACCACGTCGAGAACGGCGGAGTAGGGAACCGCCAGGATGACAATATCCCCAGCCGGCGCAGCGCCGAACGTTCCTGTCGTCGCGCCGGCTCCGACCTGCTCGGCCAACGCCCGCGCCTTGGCGGCTTCGCGACTCATCAACTCGACGGTGTATCCGGCCTTGGCGGTAAGGCCGCCGATCGCTGCGGCCATGTCACCTGAGCCGATAATGCTGATAGTGCTCATGCGCAGTTTCCTTGCAGGTATGGGGTTGATCATTCTTAGGCTGCTGGTGCGATCCGGCGAACTCACTCAATGTACGACCCATGCTGATCGCTTTACTTGCAAAAAACAAGTGATCCACAGGGTTTTACTTGCGACATGCAAGCGATGCTAAGATCCAGCCATGAAGACAACTTTTAAAGAAGACTTTCGATCCCATTGCGCGGTGAACTACGGCGTGGAGATCTTCGGCGACCGGTGGTCGCTCTTGATCATTCGCGACATCGTTTTTGTTGGAAAGAAGACGTATGGCGATTTCCTGAAATCGGAAGAGGGAATCGCGACCAATGTTCTTGCTTCTCGACTTGCCTTTCTTGAGGAGCAAGGCGTTCTCTCGAAGGCGCCTAGCCCCGACGACAGGCGCAAGGACTTTTACACTTTGACCGAGAAGGGCCTGGACCTCATTCCTATTGTGATCAGCATTGTGCTCTGGAGCGCGAAGCATGATTCGAAATCGTACGTGCGGCGCCGCGAGGAGTTTGTTGCTCGATTAAGTCAAAACCCCGTGCAGGTGAGCGAGGAAGTGAAGGCGCTGGTCCGCAATGGCGGGTGCATCTTTCCCGAGATTAAGGAATGAACCAGACGGCAAGCAAAAACGAGGTCAGAAACCTCGCGACCAGAATGGTCTTGTCCGAGCCACCCGGTCGACTGGCACTGACAGAAATCACGAGCTGAAATAGGCATGCTGAGCTTCTTTGGTGAGGAACCGGCCATGCGCCCAAAGCCACGACCTGAACTCCACGGCATTCCCGGCATGTGGACCAAAGTAGCGATGATCGCCAGCCCGGCTTTTTGCTGACGTGGGTCGCCAGCGCCATCTGCCATACCGGTTGAATAGCGTCTTGCTCGGCGTCCTCGCAGCTGTGCGTCCGGCCTTCGAAAGCTCAACGGGGAGGCCAGAACGCTACTACCTACCTTCCTTCGTCCCACTTGACTGACGGACATGAAGACGGCGTCGTGACCTGTCAGGGCTTCACGAACCGATAGGCGAAGCGATCGGTCTCGCCCTTGATGGCGGGATCGAACACCTTGATCGAGTGCGGATCGTCCTTGTTCGCGAGCAGGGTGCTTTCCGCGTCCAGTACGAAGCCGGCCGCTTCCACCTCCTCGCGAACGGATGCGGGCTCAATCCGATGCAGCGACTGGGCATCGCTCGTGCCCGCCCCGATGGCGGCGGCGTGGTCGACGATGACGTAGGACCCACCAGGCTTCAGCTGCTCATAGACGGCTCGATTGAAGTCGGCGGCCGTGGCGCCCCTGGCCTGCATCAGCGCGGTGTGGAGATCGTGGTAGAACAGGTGCAGCCACAGGACATCCGCGGGTTGCGTGGCCTGCGGCATCGCGACGAGATCAGCGGAGACGGCTTCGACATTCTCCCGGCCCGGCTCCTTCGCGAGCGTCTGCATGCTGCCGAGCGGATCGTTCTTGAAGTGGGCGACTTCGGCCGGCACAAAGCTGTAGACCCGTCCTTCGGGTCCCACGGTGTCGGAGAGCAGACGGGTCCAGTCGCCGTCGCCTGGGTAAACGTCGATGACGGTGGAGCCTGCATCGACGCGTGCGAACCGGAGCAACTCGGATAACTTGGATGTGTCGTACATGGGGATCTCCTTTACGGCTGGGTATTCGGCGAGCGCGCGGCGTGCGAGTGACGATCCAATGCTGATCTGATCTCTGATCCACCGTCTACCCCAACCCGGGGAACTGCCAGGATGACCATGTCCCCGGCCGGGGCTGCGCCGAACGGTCCTGTCGTCGCGCTCAACGTGCAAACGATGCTAGTTTCATTACTTGCAAAACACAAGTTACTTGCGATAGGCAAGCGATGTCTGACGCGGACCGACTACAAAGAAGTGCCCCGCGCGTGGACTACACGCTGACCCTGCTCGGTCGCAGCCTGGCTGACGCAATCATCCCGCTGTGCACCTGGGGAACCGAGAACGCGGCACAAATGGCAAGCATCTTCGCCAAGCGCAACACTTTGCCCTAGCAGGATGCTGAAAAACCGCTGAGTTGGGCGACGCTCCACATTCGTGTGAGGGCGGCAGGTT
Organism: Pseudomonas sp. LBUM1664; assembly: GCF_059695895.1. NCBI lineage: Bacteria > Pseudomonadati > Pseudomonadota > Gammaproteobacteria > Pseudomonadales > Pseudomonadaceae > Pseudomonas > Pseudomonas sp. LBUM1664. Next base: position 3,573,736 of record NZ_CP166791.1, read on the forward strand.
TAATTCTTCCGATCTGACTGTCAGGATGCGTGGTTTAGGCGCTCTGGCACATGTTTTAGACGAAAGCTGAAGGTTCGCTTCTGGTCCAGAGTGTGTAAAAACGCTTAGTCAAAATTGAAGTCTGCGCTTCTATGTGAAATCTGAAGTTTATCGGCTGGTTGGCAGACCTGGATTTTGCGTATATGCGCGACTTTCAACCCTGATTTGGGCGCCAATCTCGCTGAAAAACGTTTTTACACACTCTGGGCCGATAGCCACCTATCGCAACAAACCGCAAGCAGCCAAACGCATTCGTTCCGCCTGGCGAGCCCCCGTGAGTTAAGCTGATGAGCCCATCTAATCAAGGAAGATAACTACATTGAAAACAGCTCTCGGCGCACTGCTTCTAATCTGCCTGATCACCCGCGCACTCGCTGACGATACCCCTATCGGCTTCCAGGCTTCTACGCTGCCAGACCCGCATAATGACCGCCCGTTGGAGATGGTGGTCTGGTATCCCAGTGCAAGCACCTCCACACCGCAGTTGATCGCCGACAACCCGGTGTTTGTCAGTGCCCTGGCCGTCCGCAACGCGCCACCGGCTGCCGGCGAGCATCCATTGGTGGTGCTCTCCCACGGTTTCGGGGGAAATTGGCGAAACCAGACGTGGCTGGCCAGTGCACTGGCCCATAAGGGTTACATCGTGGCGGCGGTCAACCACCCCGGTACTACCAGCCAGGACCGTAGCCCTCAAGCCGCGGCGCAGTTATGGCGGCGGCCCGCCGACCTCAGCCGTGCCATCGACGCGGTCATGGCCCAGCCGGAACAATTTGGCGTGGTCGCAAAGCGTCGAATTACAGCAGTGGGCCATTCACTTGGCGGCTGGACCGTCCTGGAAATCGCCGGTGCACGTTTCGATCCCAACCGTTTTGCCCAGGACTGCAACGCCCACCCGCAGTTGGCCAGTTGCACCGTTTACCAACTGATCAACCCCGAAGGCACCCCGGAATCGAAGGCCCGGATGGGCGCTGACTTGAGCGACAAACGCGTCACCGCCATTGTTTCATTGGACCTAGGCCTGTCACGCGGGCTGACCGATGCGAGCCTTGCGGCGCTCCCGGTCCCGACACTGGTGATCGCGGCAGGCGCGCGGTCTGAAGAGCTTCCCGCGCAGATGGAGTCCGCAAACTTGGCCAAACGGCTGCCCCCAGCGTCGACACGCTACGTCGAGATCAGCGATGCCAGCCATTTCAGTTTTATGGCGCAGTGCAAACCCGGCGCGGCGGCGTTGATCGAAGAGAACTCGCCAGGCGATGGCATCATTTGCGGGGATAGCGACGGCGCTCGCCCACGTGAATTGATCCATCAACAGATTACATCGCTGGTCACCGAGTTTCTGGCGCAGCCACTTCCCAACTAAATGGTTAACCCACTGTCTGGGAACTACCGCTATGCCATTAGCGGACGCTCACTGCCACCTGCATTCAAGACCGATTTCGCCCCGGCAACATCCGAGCAAGGGTATCGTCCCCCACCCAATAATGATGGTACAAACCAGCCGCCGCGTGCAGGCCGATCAACCAATAGCCGCTGCTGCCGAGCAGTTCGTGCCAGTACTTGAGCTGCTTGGCCAGGTCTGGGTCCACCGCCACGGGTGCGGGCAGGAAGAAGCCGAAGTACGGCACCGGTTTACCGCCGGCCGCCAGCATCAGCCAGGCCAGCACTGGCGTCGCGATCATCAGGCCGTACAGCGCCAGGTGCATCAGGTGCGAAACGCCGGTCTGCCAGGTCGGTGGTACGGGTGTGATCGGCGGGCGCGGTGTCAGGCGCCCCAACAGGCGGACCCAAACCAGCGCAAAAATGCTCAGCCCGAACAGCCCGTGCAAGCCAAGGAACAGGCTGCGTACACTGCTGCCACGGGGCAGCAGGCCTTTGATCTCGATGCAGGCATACACGCCGACGAACAGTGTCAGCATCAACCAGTGCAAGGTAATTGATAATTTTCCATAACGGTTTACGGCAATCTCGCGGGTCATAGTGCGCCTCGTGAATGTCTGAGCGACTGCCAACTCATTTGGCAGCCCCGATTCGGCTACCGCGAATCGACGCCGCCAACCTGCCAATAAAGTCTTAAGACAGTCTGAAGGCCGACGGTCAATTACCCTTTTTTCACCTTCAGACTTCGTTAAGAAATGGCTCGGATACTCCTCCCAAACCTATTGAGGGAGGCGTTCTGCCCATGCCCGTTGTCAACTGGAACATCCCCCTGCCCCTGCACTTCGGCCAAGCTGACACGCCGCCGATGACCCTCTCGACAGCCTTGTCGGGTGACGCGCAGCGGCCGACGTTCGAAGCGTTCATCCAACAACGCTTTCGCAAGGCCCACGGGGCCGACATCCGTCATTTCATGCCGCAGCTGTTTGGCCTGAGCAATGCCGACAACGAGCTGTGCGCCGTGGCCGGGGTGCGTATGGCTTGCGACGAACCCTTGTTCCTGGAGCGCTACCTGGACGAGCCGATCGAACCCTTGATCGGCGCCGCCGCTGAGCACCCGGTGGATCGCGCCGGCATTGTCGAGGTGGGCAATCTGGCCGCCAGCGACACCGGCAGCGCGCGAATGAGCATCGTCGCCATCACTTATTTATTGGCCATGGGCGGCCTGGAATGGGTGGCGTTCACCGGCAACATCGGTTTGGTCAACAGCTTCCACCGACTCGGTCTGAAACCGGTGACCCTGTGCGCCGCCGACCCGGCGCGGCTGGGTGACGAGCGCCACAGTTGGGGAAGCTACTACGAGAGTAAACCCTGGGTACACGTAGGCAACATCCGCGCTGGTTTCATCCATTTGCGCAACATCGGCCTGTTTGCCCGGCTGGGTTTACCGTCATCCATTGAGGGCATCAGCCATGTCGCCTGAACTGGCGCGTTTCCGGCAAATCCTGCGTAGCCATGCCGAGCGTCACACCCGTCGCATCGCCCTGTGGGGCGATCACCTGAAACTTGATTACGCCACGCTGTACGCCGAGGTGGTGTACCGCCAGCAACGTCTACGAGATGAACAGGCGTCAGTCATCGCGTTGGCGCTAGACAACGGTGTCGAAGCGATGCTCTGGGATCTGGCTGCATTGTTCGAAGGCCTGGCCTGCGTGACCTTGCCCCCCTTCTTCAGCCCGGCCCAACGTGCCCACTGCCTGGAGCAAAGCCAGGCGCAACGGGTCATCGCCGAGCCGGAGCTGGAAACCGAGTTGCTCGCCGCCGGCTATGAAAAAAGCGGCGAGTTCTGGCGCCGCACGTTCACCGGTCCGAATCGGATGCCCGCCGGCACCGCCAAACTGACCTTTACCTCAGGCACCACCGGAACCCCCAAAGGGGTATGCCTGAGTGCCGAAAGCCTGCTGCAAGTCGCACGGGAGCTGAATGAGGCCAGCAAACCCGCCGACCCGCAGCATCACCTGGCTCTGCTGCCGCTGGCGATCCTGTTGGAAAACCTCGGTTGCTATGCCGCGCTGTATGCCGGCGCCACGCTGAGCGTACCGAGCCAGAAAGCCCTGGGCATCCTTGGCGCCAGCGGGGTCGACATACCCCGGCTGCTCGCGTGTTTGGCCAGCCGTGCGCCCGAAAGCCTGATTCTGGTGCCACAGCTACTGCAGATACTGGTCAGCGCTGCTGAACAGAAAGCCTTCGTCACACAAAAATTGCGCTTTGCCGCCGTGGGAGGCGCGCGGGTCTCGGAGAGCTTGCTGCACCGCGCCCAACGCGTCGGTCTACCGGTCTACGAAGGTTATGGTTTGTCCGAATGCGCCTCGGTGGTGTGCCTCAATCGGCCCGACGCCAGGCGCCCGGGCAGCGTCGGCCAGCCCCTGCCCCACATCCAGATACGACTGGCCGACGACGGCGAAGTGCTGATCAAAGGTTCGACCCTGCTCGGCTACCTCGGGGATACCCCCTATACCGAACAATGGTGGCCCAGCGGTGACCTCGGCGAGTTTGACTCCGAAGGTTTTCTTTACCTCAAAGGCCGCAAGAAACACCAGTTCGTCACCAGTTTCGGACGCAACGTCAACCCGGAATGGGTCGAGGCCGAACTGACCCAGCGTCGGCACATCGCCCAGGCGTTTGTCTACGGCGAAGCGCTGCCTCGCAATCACGCGCTGTTGTGGCCCCATCGACCGGACTGCACCGACGCAGAACTGGCCGCCGCCGTGGCTGAGGCCAACGAAAACTTACCCGATTATGCCCAGGTGCATCTCTGGACACGCCTGCCGCAACCGCTCACCGCCGCCAACGGCCTGCTGACCGCCAATGGCCGCCCGCGACGCGACGCCATCGTCGCGATGTACCACACGCAACTGACTGCATCCGACCATTCCGAGGAATTCGCATCATGATGTTTTTCGACGCCCTGCAAGAAGCCACCAAAGAAGAACGCCACGCGCTGTTCAACTTGCCGATCATCCGTGACGCCCTCGAAGGCAAGGTCAGCCTGGAGAGTTACCGGGCGTTTCTCGCCCAGGCTTATTACCACGTGCGCCACACCGTGCCGCTGATGATGGCCTGCGGCACACGCCTGCCAAGCCACCTCGAATGGCTGCGTAAAGCGGTGTGCGAGTACATCGACGAAGAATACGGTCACGAGCAGTGGATCCTCGACGATATCGTTGCCTGCGGCGGTGACCGCGATGCCGTGCGTAACGGCCAGCCCTCGTTGCCAATCGAACTGATGGTCAGCTTTCTGTACGACCTGATTGCCCGGGGCAACCCGGTGGGGCTGTTCGGCATGGTCAATGTGCTGGAAGGCACCAGCGTCGCCCTGGCCACCCACGCGGCGGGCAGCATCCGCGAACACCTGGCGCTGCCAGAAAGCGCCTTCAGCTACTTGAGCTCCCATGGATCGCTGGACATCGAGCACATGCAGACCTACCGCGGCCTGATGAACACACTCGATGACCCGGCGGATCAGGCAGCGGTGATCCATGCCTCGAAAGTGGTGTACCAACTCTATACCGACATGTTCCGTGGTTTACCGCGGGGCTCGGAGGTTCAACATGCAGCTGCGTGACGCCCGTGTGGTATTGACCGGCGCCAGCGGTGGTATCGGTCAGGCCATCGCCAGTGCACTGTGCGCCGCTGGGGCCCGGGTGTTGGCGGTGGCGCGGCATCAGGAATCACTGTTGCCGTTGCTTGAGCGCTATCCCCAGAATCTGTACTGGGTGGCCGCCGACCTGACGCTCCCCAGCGACCGGCGCAAGATTCTGGCCGCCGCCACCGGCCTGGACGGCATCAACCTGTTGATCAACGCGGCCGGCGTCAACCACTTCGCCATGCTTGAACACCTTGATGACAGCGACATCAACGCGATGCTGGCCGTGAATATCAGTGCGCCAATCTGCCTGACCAAACTGCTGCTGCCGCTGCTCAAGCAGGCCGACAGTGCCATGGTGGTCAACGTCGGTTCGACCTATGGCTCCATTGGCTATCCCGGTTATGCCAGCTATTGCGCCAGCAAGTTTGCCCTGCGCGGTTTCTCCGAAGCCCTGCGCCGGGAACTGGCCGACACGCGGGTCGGCGTCCTCTACGTCGCCCCCCGCGCGACTCGTACCACGATGAATAGCCCCGCTGCCCAGGCGCTGAACGATGCACTCAAAGCCAACGTCGATGATCCGCAAGCCGTGGCCAGCGCGGTGATCCACGCCATTGCCGGTGACCGTCGCGATCTCTACCTCGGTTGGCCGGAGCGCTTCTTCGTGCGCCTCAACAGCCTGTTGCCCAATCTGGTGGACCGGGGGCTGCGCAAGCAACTGCCGCTGATCCGCCGCCTGAGTCAAAAACCTGAAAACGAGCACCAAAAACCATGAAAAAACTTCTCGCCGGCGTGCTGCTAGTCGCCTTGGGTCAAAGTGCCTGGGCGCTGGACACGGTTGACCAGCAACGCCTGATCGGCATCCAGCAAAGCTGGGCGCACATTCAATATGAAACGCCGGAAAAACAACGCGAGGCAGCCTTCGAGCAATTGGCGGCGCAAGCCTCAACCTTCACCCGTGAACGCCCGAACCTGGCCGAAGCCTGGATCTGGTCGGGCATCGTCACCAGCAGCTGGGCCGGAGCCCAGGGCGGACTTGGCGCCTTGAGCAAAGTCAAAGACGCCAGGACCGACCTGGAAAAAGCCATGACCCTCGACCCCAAAGCCCTGCAAGGTTCGGCCTACACCAGCCTTGCGGCGCTGTATGACCGGGTGCCCGGCTGGCCGATCGGTTTCGGGGATGCCGACAAAGCCGAACAACTGCTCAAGCAAGCGTTGCAACTTAACCCCGACGGTATCGACAGCCTGTACTTCTGGGGTGATCACCTTTACCGTCAGAAGCGCTACGCTGAAGCCCAGGGCGCGTTGCAAAAAGCCCTGAGCGCCGCGCCACGTCCCGGGCGTGAGCTGGCCGACGCCGGAAGGCGCAAGGAAATCGAGGCACTATTGATTGACGTGAACAAGAAACTCAACTGACAGGAGCCCGTGTGCGTTTATTACTGATCGAGGACGATGTGGCGCTTGGCGAAGGCATTCATCAGGCCCTGGGGCGCGAAGGTTATACCGTCGACTGGCTCAAGGACGGCAAGAGCGCCTTGCACGCCCTGCTCAGCGAAACCTTTGACCTGGCCGTGCTCGATCTCGGTCTGCCGCGCATGGACGGGCTCGAAGTACTGCGCCGCCTGCGCGATAGCGGCTCCAACCTGCCGGTGTTGATCCTCACTGCCCGCGATGCGACCGAAGACCGCATCGCGGGGCTGGACGCCGGTGCCGACGACTACCTGATCAAACCGTTCGACCTGGCCGAACTCAAGGCCCGCTTGCGCGCCCTGCTGCGGCGCAGTGCCGGACGCGCACAAATGCTGATCGAACACGCTGGTATCAGCCTCAACCCCGGCACCCAACAGGTCAGTTATCTGGGTAAGCCTGTGGTGCTGACGCCCAAGGAATATCAATTGCTGCACGAATTGCTCTCGCCCCCAGGTCGTGTCATGACCCGTGATCAGCTCATGCAACTGCTGTACGGCTGGAACGAAGAAGCCGAAAGCAACACTCTTGAGGTGCACATCCATCACCTGCGCAAGAAGTTCTCCACCGACCTGATCCGCACCGTTCGCGGTGTGGGGTATCTGGTGGAGGAAAGTCGATGACCTCGATTCGCCGCCGCACACTGACCCTGATCATCGGCCTGATGCTCGCTGGGCTGGCAGTGATCAGCGTGCTCAACCTGCACGACAGCAATCATGAAATCGCCGAGGTTTATGACGCACAACTGGCACAGAATGCCCGTCTGCTGCAGGGCGTGATGCATATGCCGCTGGCGAGCAAGGAACACGCCGATCTGTATCGGGCGTTCAACACCGCATTGGGCGAAGCAATGCCGCGGGGTGACGGCCATCCTTACGAAAGCAAAATCGCCTTCCAGGTGTGGAATACCCAGGGCGAAGTGATGGTGCATACCGCCAGCGCCCCCTCCTTCAGAGCACCGCCGGACCAACCTGGTTTCAGTGACGTGGTGGATTTGAACAACCGTCACTGGCGAGCCTTCGTTCTCAAAGACAAACAAAACGGCCTGAACATTTGGGTCGGTGAGCGTGATGACGTACGGGCGGACCTGGTCGATCGCATCGTGCGCCATACCCTGTGGCCGAACGTGCTGGGCAGCCTGATTCTGGCGACAATGGTCTGGCTGGCCATCGGCTGGGGGCTCAAACCGTTGGCGGATATGGCATCGACCCTACGCGCGCGCCACAGTGGCTCGCTGGAGCCACTGCAACTGACACCCCTGCCCAGCGAACTGGAACCGATGCAGGCGGCGCTCAACCGCATGCTTGCGCAAATCCAGGACGTACTCGAACGCGAACGGCGCTTCATCGCCGACGCAGCCCACGAAATGCGTACCCCTCTGGCCGTGCTGCGGGTGCACGCGCAAAATCTGCTGGAAGCCGGCACCGAACATGAACGACGCGAATCACTTGAACACCTGATCGCCGGCGTTGACCGTGCCAGCCGACTGGTCAACCAATTGCTGACCATGGCGCGTATCGAACCGAAAACCGGGGCGCACATAACGCCACTCATCGATCTGACCGCCACTGTCCGAGAAAGCCTGGTTCAGCTGACCCCTTGGCTTTTGAGCAAAGGGCTTGAACTGGTGTTCGATGCCAGCGACGAAATCGAACCGGTCAGGGTGGACCCGGCAGACATCCACATTGCCGTGAACAACTTGGTGACCAACGCCGCCAACTTCTCCCCTGCTCAGGGACTGATTACGGTGCGCCTGGCCAAAAACAGCAATCACTATGAGCTATCTGTCGAAGACGAAGGCCCGGGAATCGACGAATCGGAGTCCAATCGGCTCCTCGAGCGCTTTTACAGCCGCGGAAATGATCAAGGTGCCGGATTGGGACTGGCCATCGTAAAAGCCATCGCCGATCGGTTGGGGGGGCAAGTCAGGCTGGAAAATCGCCTCCCGACAGGCACGCGCGCTACGTTAGTGATGGGCCATGTCTGAAACCAATTGACCCCTCAGCTCTTTTTCAGGACGCTCTCGCCGGCATTGCTGGGCAGTCGCAAGACATCGACCAGACCCAACAGCCCCAAGACGGCTATGCCCAGCAGGTAGGCGGTGATCCCGAGGTTCATGTCGGCCAGGCTGACATCAAAATCCGAAGCCATCCTGGGCAATGACCGTGGCATCCAGGTTCTCCATGAAGAACGTTACGGCCACGACAAAGGCTATGAGCCGGGTCTGCAGGCTGATGCCCAACCCGGCTTGCGCCGTTGACGCTGAAACTCGATCAATCACCGCCACTGTCCTTAATTAGCCACGAGGTTGGGTGCTCCTGTCAGTGTTAGTCCATTGAACCGACTCGCTCAACCAAGCGTGCCTGCAGAATTTTGAGCGCCTCGGGATCGGTTTTCCCCCGTCCATGTGCGCCCGGCTCTTCGCCCTCCCAACGAGGGATGATGTGCACATGAATGTGGTAGACCGTTTGCCCGGCCGCAGCACCATTGAACTGCGCGACCTGCACACCGTCCGGCTGCAACTCATCCACGAGGACGCGAGTGAGCCGCTGCACGGCAGACATCATCGCCCCAAGGACAGCGGGCTCGACATCAAGAATATTTCGAGCCTGGGACGCCTTGGGAATCACAAGGACGTGGCCGCGAGATTGAGGAAAAATATCCAGAAAGGCCAATACATCGGTGTCTTCATAAATCTTGTACGACGGCGCGTCGCCGCGAATGATTAGTGCAAAGATGTTCTGCGGATCGTAATGGCCGTGGAGGCTCATGATCATTCCCTTAAGTAGCGTTTAGAGAAATTGGCTGCCAGCAAGCTGGCGTCGACCGATCAGAACATTTAGCACAAACGAAGCCTCAGTGCCCGAGTCAGCGAGAGCACGCGTAATAGTCAGCGGCTGCATCCGGCCTGACTGGATGCCCCCTGATCTGCCAACCCCTTAAACCTCCAGCACCAGCGGCTCACTGCCCTGCGCGGGCACTGCGCAACAGATCAGTACCTCATCTTCGGCCAACGGCTGCGCCGGCGCATTCAGGTAATGCACCTGGCCACGGCTCAAGCGGGTTTTACAGGTGCCACAAGAGCCGCCGCGGCAGCTGAACTCCGGACTCAGGCCGCGCGCCTCGGCCAGTTCGAGCAGGGTTCCACTGCCCGGCTCCCAGCGTGCTTCCTTGGCCGAGGTGGCGAACAAGACTTTCACCGCCTCGCTCGCCGCAGGCACTTGCTGCGCCGCTGGCACGCTGACTTCGATATCACGGACCAGCGTGGACGGGCCGAAGGTTTCCGCATGAATGCGCTCGTCAGGAATGCGCAGCCCCCGCAGGCCGTCATACAGCGCTTGGGTAAAACTGCCCGGCCCACACAAGTAGTAATCGTAGTCGTTGAGTGGAAGCAGTTTCTTGAGCAGCTCCACATCGATCCGGCCCGTGGTGTCGTAACCTTTGCCCGCACCCGCCTCGGTGGACGGTTGGCTGACCATGCGCAGTACCCGCACCTTGTCCCCGGCGCGAGCCACCAGCGCGTCGATTTCCTCACGAAATGCCAGATCGGCCACCACACGCGCGCTTTGTACCAGCCAGACCGGACGCAGGCGATTGATGCGCAGCCCCTGATAAACCACCTCCCGCAACATCGATAACAGCGGGGTAATGCCAACACCCGCCGCCAGGAGTACCAACGGACGCCGCTCGGTGGCCTGAACCGTGAAATGCCCTTGAGGCGCACGCGCTTCAATTTCGTCCGCCACCTGGATCTGATCATGCAGGTGCGAAGACACCGAACCCTCGCGCTTGACGCTAATGCGCAGGAAATCATCCGACGGCGCGCTGGATACGCTATAGGTCCGAATCACCGGCGCTTTCTGTCCTTGCAGCAAAACCCGCACGGGCAAGTGCTGTCCGGCTTCAAACCTGGGTAAACCAGCCCCATCGGTCGCTTGCAGATAGAAAGAGCGAATGTTGTGACTCTCATCCACCACGCGAGTGACCCGCAGCGGCCGCCAGTGGGTACGCAGAACTTCGGCCTGCAGGCGTTCAGCGACTTGCTCCCAACTCCCGGTCATCCATGAATTGGGCGAGTCACCCTCGTTCTGCTTCTTCCAGCGCAACGGGACCGCTGCCTGGCGGTAAACGATGCGCTGCGGCGTGAAGCGCAATAGTCGTTCAGCGCCTTGGAACGCGGCAATCTCGGGGGCGTCCAGCAGCACCTGCGCCGAACCGCTCATTTGCAGAAGGTCGCCAGTCTGAAAGTCGATAAACACAAGTCCTGCACGCGGATTCAGCAGGATGTTGCCCAGCGTGTTGAAGAACAGGTTTCCGGAAAAATCCGGAATGGTCAGCGTCCCGTCTTCATCCATGCGCACGAAACCGGGCTTGCCGCCACGGTGGGATGCATCGACCTGCCGCTCGTCATCGCGCTCCACATAGGTTGCGACATAAAACGAATCGGCCTGTGTGATCAAGCGACGTATCAGCGGGTCTGTCGGGGCCAATTGGAGGGCCGCGGCGGCCCGCTCTTCGACAAAGGTGTACTGGCGCAGATTGATGTAGCGCGGGCAATTGCCGTAGGCCTGACGAACCGAAATCTCGAGCCCATGGTCGAGCAGACGGCGCACATTGCCATTCATGCGGTTACGTCGACGGGTGTGCAGCTCGATACCCAACATACCGATGGCATCCCCCTCGCCCATGCCCTCCTGAGCCGGGTCGCTCGGCTGCGGCTCGAGGTTGATGTGCAAGGTTTGCGGGTCGGGCGAACTCATGAAGCCGGGCTGCCCCGTGCGCAGGGTCGCCCACACGTCTCCTTGGCGATCCACCGCACCCAATACCACAAAGGGCAGTTGGGCATAGAACTCACGGTGCTGGTCCGGCATCCACGTCCGTGACATTTGCCGCTGGCCGACGCTGGCCATCATGTCCACCGCCCCGACGGAGCGCTGCAACGCCAGCTCGCCTTCATGCCAGGGCGAGGGTTGTGGTTTCGAGGCTACGTCCATCAGCTGCTCCTCGCGCTCGCGGCATTGCAGTCTGTGCCAGTGCGCTACGGTTAGGGGGCTGCGCTACGCCTCTTGCAGAGGAGTGCATTGCAGGTGGGGCTATGTTCTTCCCAAAGCGACTAAGGAGGAATAAGCACAAACTGCAATCCACTGTTTCATAAAATGGAATGGCCGCGCCCAGAGACACTGGCGCGAGAATCTCCAGAGCGAGGTAGAAGGCCGTCCACAGCTGAATGTCAACGCGTCAGGGCAAGCGCCATTTTTTGCTGCAAAGCGCTTTGCAAAAACGGTTTATGCAGCACAGGGCATTGGGCAAATTCACTCGGCAACCCGCTGGCGCCGTACCCAGTGCTGAATAGAAATGGAATGGCGCGAGCGCGCAGAATGTCGGCAACCGGGAAAACACGCTCGCCGGCCAGGTTGACGTCCAGAATGGCCAGGTCGACCTCCACCACACTGGCCATTTCACGCGCTGCGGCGAGCTGGGCCACTGATGCCACCACTTGGCATCCGAGCTCCTCCAGCATTTCCTCAATCATCATGGCAATCGCGCCTTCGTCCTCGACAACGAGCACCCTGATTCCAACAAATGGGGTCATGCCTCGCTCGCTCGGATAAAAAACGCGAAGCGGCAGAAGGCGCCCTCCGGGGCGAAGCCAAGGTCAAATTTGCCACCCAGGTCGCGCTCGATGCAGCGCTTCATCAGCCGAGAGCCCAGCCCTTCGCGTTGCGGCTCAGACACCGGCGGTCCACCTTGCTCGCGCCAGTCCAGGGTCAGCAACGCTCCGTTCGATTGCGGTTGCACGGTCCAGGTCACTGAAAGCGTCCCTGTCTCGACTGACATTGCGCCGTATTTAAGCGCGTTGATCGCCAGTTCATTGAGGGTCATCGTGAGATTGAGCGCTACTCGGGTACTGACGTCGATAGGCACACCCTCGATCAAGATCCGCCCAGGTTCGTGCCCAAATACCGGCATCAGCACTTCATGGGCAAGGGCGTCCAGGGGGGTATGCCCCCAATGCCGCCTCGTCAGAAGATCGTGGGCCCGAGACAACGCCAGAAGCCTTGATTCGAAACGTTGGTAACCGTCTTTCGCGTCCTCTGCATTGCGCGCCGTTTGGGCGGCCAAGGATTGCACAGTGGCCAAGGTGTTCTTGACCCGATGATTGAGTTCGTCAATCAAGGTTTTCTGCCTGTCCTCCGCCTGCTTTCGCTCGGTGATGTCTACAAGCATATTGATCGCGCCCACCAACTGACCATCGGCGTCATGGAGCGGTGTGGGACAGGCAGTGAACGGCACACGGCTACCGTCGGGCCGCTCTGCGACAGCCTCGACACCTCTAATCGGCCGGTTTTCCTTCAAGGCCTGCGCCATTGGGCATTCTTCGTGGGGAAGCGGGCTGTCGTCGGTGTTAAACAGCTTCCAGGTCACACACCACATATCGCCTAATTGAGGCGTTCGACCCGACAACTCGACAGCCGCCCGATTGAAGAACGTGATGCGGCCTTCAGCGTCGGTCGTATAAACCGCAGCCGGCAGCGCCTCGAGAAGATTGCGCATATGCCGCTCGCTTTCGCGAATCTGGCTCTCCATCCGCTGCGCCAGCGTGACGTCCTGAATCACTCGCACGCCATAGCGGAACCCGCCACTAGGGTCTCGCACAGACGAACTGTGCATGTCCAGATAGACAATCTCGCCATCAGGCTTGAAAGCGCGCTTGCGAAGCACATACTTATCCAGTTCGCCGGCAACCTGGCGCGCGTACAACACAGCGTCCTGCTCGGCGCTGTCCGGGTGGGTATAGTCCGAAAAATTCATTGCCAGAAGCTGTTCGCGGGACCGGCCCAACATGTTGCAAATGGCGTCATTCACACGCAGCAGACGACCGTCGATGCCGACCTCGGCAATACCTACCGTGGCCGCCTCGTACGTAGCCGAAAGCCTGTCGTCGCTCTCTTGGCGCGCTGTCTCAGCCGTATGGACACAGGTCACATCGACCGTGAAGCAGCGCGTGTTGAAGAGCTTACCGTCTTCAAAACGCCCATTGGACGTGATCGTGACATGCTTGATCGAACCGTCTTTGGCCTTTAAACGCGCCGGATAGCTTTGCAGACAATCGCCGCTGCCCAGTTTATTGAGGATGTCGCCAATAACCGGCGCATCCACATGAAACTCCGTAATGTGGCGGCCAATATATTCGTGCGCCGAGTAGCCCAAGAAGGACAGCTCAGCCTTATTGGCACGCAGGATAACGCCCTCGCCACTCACAATGTGAAGGCCCACGGCGCTATTTTCGAAGAAGTCTTCCAGGTCGGCACTCTTGCGCCGAAGTTCCTCGGCCATGGCGTGGTGCGCCGAGACGTCCTGGAAACAATTGATCGCGCCTTCAATGGCCCCCCGCCGATCTCTAAGGGCCCGGATATTCATCAGCGCCACGAACCGTGACCCATCCGGACGCTGGATGATCACTTCTTGATTGCGCGCCGCGACGCCTGCGTTGAGCGCCAAGGCCGTCGGGCAGTCGTCAAAAGCCAGCGGCGTACCGTCCGTCAAAAAAATCCGATGCGAGCCGCAGAAACGGTCTCCGTTCTGCCCCAGTACTGGCGTTCTTCCCCACAGCTCGGCCGCTTCACTGTTGTACCTGACAAGCCAACCCTCGCGATCGCAGAGGTAAACCGCACCAGGAATGGCATCAAGCGCACTTGTTCCTATCGAAATTAAACTTTCGTACTCGCTCGGCGCCAGGGTTTCCCTGGGAAGCTCTTCAATGTTTGACATGACTTAATCCTCAATCCGCCCGGCTGAAACGCCCTTGCTGTCCATCGACCCAGAATTATTCTCCTGAGTCGGCAATCCCAGCTCGGATAAATCCTTTTAAATGTAGCTACGGATACTTTTCATAAAACTACAATGCTGGAGTCTTGATCCCGATTCGCATTGCGAGTTCATAAAAACTCAGCGTCTCGTAACCTTTGGTTCGCACATCCAGGCAGGCTCAAGCATTTTCTGGCGAGTATCCATGGCACTCTAACGACCGCCAGGCGCCTTATTCTCCAAGAGGCAATTGCCACCATCGATCACTAGCAACTCCCCAGTAATGTAGCTCGACTCGGGTGATGCCAGGAAAGTAACGGCTGCAGCGACCTCTTGCGCACGGCCCGCCCGACCAACGGGAACGTACTTCGCTGCATTGAGCTCTTCAGGCGTGCTCGAACCGGTCGCAATCCATCCCGGCGCCACCGTATTCACGGTAATCCCATCGCGGGCGACCTCAAGGGCCAGGCTCTTGTTCATCCCCACCATACCCGCTTTGGCCGCTGCGTAAGCGGCTTCGCCCGGATTGCCGACTCGCGTACCCGTGGTGGAGCTGACGTGAACGATACGGCCGTAACGCCGGCTGCGCATCCCCGGCAAAACGCCGCGCGTCAGCAGAAAGGCCGTGGTCAGGTTCCGGGCGATAGAGAGATTCCAGGTTTCAACACTCATGTCCGCCAAATCGTCCGAGGGTTCCGGCTGGCCCTGAGCGGTCAGGCCGGCATTGTTTACGAGAATATCGATCCGTCCCCATACCGATTCAGCCCAGGCGACAAGCGCCAGAACTTGCCCCTCATCCGTGAGGTCTGCGGCACGTCCTTCTACCTCAAATCCTGCCGCACGCAGCTCAGCCACTCGGTCAAGGATGCGAGCGCTGCTGGCCGTGACGATCAATTTCACGCCCTGGCTGCCCAGATGTTTCGCAATCGCGAGACCAATCCCTCGCTCACTGCCCGCCCCGCTGACCAACGCTACCTGCCCGTTCCATTGCGAAACCATCGAATTTGCTCCCTCGCTACGTGATGAGTCGTCGATGACTCATGCTGGCATGATTGATCGTCAACCCACAGATTAGTAGGCCTGTTTGGCGAAGTTCTTGGTCAGGTCGAGCAAGGTCGCCCGCAACTCCGGAGGCCGCACGGGCTTCGCCAGGATTGAAATATTCATATGATTGAGCGCGTGGCGAATTCTTTCGATCTCATGACCGGTCATGATCATCGCGGGCACTTCCCAGCCACGCTGTTCGCGAATCGCTGCAATGCATTCGGAGCCCGAGACCTTCGTACCCAGGTCGAAGTCGGCAATGATGATGTCGCATTCGCTGGTCACGCCCACTCCATCGCTGTGGGTTTCGACCTGGCACCCCCATCTTTCCAATAGCGCAGACGTCGCCATCAGCACGTTGGCGTCATCCTCGACCAGACACACCCGTAACCCATGCAAACGATTTTGCGTGGGCGCTGGCCTGTCCACCACGGCCCTTGGCGCCACCATTTCCAACCCTTGGATCATGGCACGAGTGCCCTTGCCGAGCCTGGAGTGCAACTGGATATCCAAACTGATCAGATGACTGATGCGCTTGACGATGGACAGTCCGAGCCCCAGGCCTTCAACGTCCTTGTCGCGTACGTGGCGCACACGGTAAAACTCTTTGAACACCTCGGGTAAATGCTCGGCGGCGATGCCACGGCCCTTGTCATACACGACGATGGCCAGGCCGCTTCCTCTTGGACGCACGCCGATCAATACCGGTTGGCCTGAAGCGTACTTGAGCGTATTGGAGACCAGATTCTGCACCATGGTGGCCAACAGGCCGGCATTGACATTAACCCAGTGCCGACAAGGCCGCAGACGCAGTTCGACCCCCGCCCAGCGCGCCGCCTCGGTGTTTTGTTTGACGACGTCCTGTAGCAACGCGCCCAGATGCACGGGTTCGGATTGCGGTTCAAGCTGCCCGTTATCGAGCGTGTAGATGTCCAGGATCGAACGAAACAGCTGTGAAACGATATGCAGCGAGCGATCAATGTTGTCGACCAGGCGTAACTCTTCCGTACCCAGTCGGGCATCGCGCAAGCAGGCAGTGAACAGCCCGATTGAGTGGATGGGCTGGCGCAAGTCATGGCTGGCCTGGGCCAGGAACCGGGATTTTTCCTGATTTGCGGCAATTGCCTCTTCCGAAGCGATGCGGGTGCGCGTCAACAAGATATGCGCGTAAGCAGGAACCACGATGGTGGTCACAATCAACATCAGGAACATGTAGGGCTGGCCACGCCAGAACGGCGTGAGCAGGAAAATCATCACCAGCATCGCCAGCGCGATCAGCGTCGCGGCAGCCAGATAGCGCGAGCCGAAGCGCATACCGTTACCCAACGTTACCCAAAGCAAGGCGGCGTATACCGGTAGCGCGCCCTCCCCACCCACGACCATGGCGAAAGCGATACCCGAGTAGTCGTGCGTCATAGCAAAGAGCCGACGCCAGAAAAAGTGCCCTGGCCAGCGCTTGATTGCCATACGCAGTGGAACCGCGACGCTGATGAAAAAGGCCATGTACCACATGATAGGTACATAAGTCGCGAAGTCACTGGAGGGAAGACAAGCCACCACAACGATATAGAGTGAGGCGCAGGTACTGACCGTCAATCTCAATGTCGCTTGATCGAGCTCGCTGTTTTTTTCTGTCATATTCATTGTGTTATCCCAACATGAAAGATTGTCTCAGCCCTGAAACACAGCAGTACGTTTAGGTTACGATGCGCGGACTTGAAGATCAGGAGATCTTGAGCATGACGTGCAGAGTAATAGTGGCCGATGACCATCCGTTGTTTCGCGAGGGCATGCTAAGAACCATTGAACGACTTCTGCCCAATGCCACGATAGAACAAGCGGGTAACCTTGACGACATGCTGGTGCTCGCGCGGTCTGGCGTGGAGATTGATTCGCTGATTCTCGATTTGCGCTTTCCCGGCATCAAGTCATTGCAAGTAATAGGCCAATTACGCAACGAGTTCAAACGCACCTCGATCATTGTGGTTTCAATGATTGATGACATCGATATTATTTCCCAGGTCATGTCACTGGGCGCTGACGGTTTCATCGGAAAGAATGTCGACCCCGCAGGTATTGCCGAAGCCATCATGGCGATTCGTGAAGGCGAAGTGGTTGTTAAATACCACTCGGAACATTCGATCCTGAACGAGTCAGACGCGCTTTCCCAATTGACAGCCCGCCAACGACAAGTGCTTGCCCTCATCGCCGCAGGCAAAACCAACAAAGAAATAGCCAAAGAACTTGGCATTTCCCCCTTCACTGTTCGCATCCACGTTTCCAGCTTGCTCAAAGCCCTGGATGTTCCTACTCGTGCCGCTGCCGCGGCTCAATTTTCCAACTTTCCAGTCAGTAGCGGATGGCCAGAAAAAAATAATACCTAAACCGTATATCGGCCCCAACATCACAGGAACATTCAGCTTTCCCACCCTCACCAAAGCCATAGCACACTTGTACTATAGCGTCAGCCCGCCTTGGCGCCCTACGCTATGGACGCTCCACAAAAGGCTGACGCAAGCAGCCAACACTATTGATCCAACAATGAACTGTACGCCGGGCAAATAACCGCGCGTAGGGATGTTCTGTGGCTTGCGAACCCGATGGGTTAAACAGATCGAATGGTGTACGCAACGCTGGGCCAGCTTCGCCGCTTGTTCGGTCGAAGAATGGAACGGTCCTGAAAACAAACTCAAGGTAAGTCTCTATGTCCTTCAAATATGGAAAAGCACTTAGAAATGGATTGGCCCTGTGCATGTTGGCTGGGTTCTTCAGCGGCTGCGCCAATACGGGCGACTTGATGAACTCCTTGAACCCAGGCGCCAAAAAGTACGAGATCGCTTATCTGAAGCAAGCGATCATTCCGGGCAAGACCACAAAAAGCCAAGTATCTCAATTGTTTGGCGCGCCCACGAGCGAAGAGCTTGACTCGACAAGCACCAGCAACGAGTCGAACTGGACGTACGACAAACGTGAAGAAGGCCTCGATAAGTACATGAAGCTGGCTCATAAATATGTCTCGACCGAGACGAGCCTGAAGATGTATGACACCTCGGCACAAGTATCGAAAGCGCAGGGCGTGGCCGATGACGTCAGTAGCGTCACGGGCACAAAAACGGCCCAGAACAAAACCGAGGGGACCGTGCTGATAGTTTATTTCGTAGACGATGTGGTCAAGTATTACCGGGTCTATTAAAACCGCAGATAACCGACCCGTTCGGCTTGTCCACTGACGTTATATTCAGCCACGACACGTGGGCAAGCCGAGCCGCCAGGCGGGAACACAGTAGTGTGCCCACGCAGAACTTCAATCACCCTTTCCAGGTACCGCCCATCACGGCACATCCCCGGGTGCTGTCCATCAGTTCGACTCTCCCATGCCCAAGGTAGTGATGCCCTCCACAGAATCTATCGACCTGGATAAAGTGCTGAATAGTACGGATGCGCCAGGCGCTATTTTTTAACGGATAACCCGTTTTTGGCCAATGCGTCGCGCCCAATACCTACCCGGGATTGATGAGGTTGAAAGTCTGTGGACAAGAACAGCGAACTCGACCAAGCCACGTTACGCCTGATCGTCAGCGCCTGCGCATTGGTGTACATCGTCATCCTGGCCAGCCTCCACCCCGATAAGGCCGCGGCCTACGTGCCTATCATCATCTATATCTCGACGTTCATCGTTGTATCGGTCTTCTTTCGCCTGATCATCAAGCGCAAGCCGGGGCACTTCTTCTGGCGACGCCTGTTCGCCATGCTCCATGACTACACCGGAATCGCTTTTGCCATGGTCGTGGGGGGCGAAGGCGCATTACCGATCTACGCGGCGCTGCTCTGGGTCACGTTGGGCAATGGCATGCGCTTCGGCTCCCGATACCTGGCGCTGGCGACCGTCATCGCATTGTCGACCTTAGTGCTGATTTTCTGTCTCAATTCGTTCTGGCAGACCCAGCCTTACATGTTCCTCATGCTGATCGTGACCACTATTGTGGTGCCGGCCTATGCGCACATCCTGCTTAAACGCACGCGCATTGCCTCCGAGGAGGCGATCCTGGCCAATCAGGAGAAGTCACGCTTCCTGGCCCAGGCCAGTCATGACCTGCGCCAACCGATCCATTCCATCGGCCTGTTCACCGCCTGCCTGCGCGATGCCAAGCTGGGCCTGGAAGAGTTGCGCCTGGTCGATAACATCGACCGCTCGCTGCATATCGTTTCACAGCTGTTTCGTTCGATCCTGGACATCTACACGCTCGATAACGGGCAGCTTGAACCGCAATCCGAACCCGTGCATCTGGGCGCGTTGCTACAGGACGTCGTCAAGCAGAACACCGAGGCGGCGCGCTGGGCGGGGGTCGAGTTGCGCTTGCGCGCCTGTCCTTACTGGGTAAACGTCAATCCTGGATTGCTGACCACCATGGTTCAGAACCTGGTGTCCAATGCGCTCAAATATGCGCCGGGCCAACCGGTGTTGATCGGCGTGCGTCGCCAGGACAAGGGCCTGGCCGTGGTGATCTACGACAAGGGGCGCGGCATCGCCGCCGAGCATTTACCCGAGGTGTTCAAGGAGTTTTACCGGGTGCGCCACGTACGTGACAAGGATGTCGAAGGGCTGGGCCTCGGACTGTCCATCGTCAAGCGCATCAGCCAGATGCTCGATGTCGATATTCACATCCACTCCAGGGTCGGACAGGGCACCAAGGTGGCAATCAGCGGCCTGGAGCAAGCGGCACCAAGGGCCACGGCACCCAAGGTGGCAACCGCCTACAGCCGCCTGAGCGGGTTGCGGGTGTGCTTGGTAGAAGACGACGCGAACGTCTTGATGGCAACCTCGGCGCTGCTGGAAAAATGGGGTTGCGCGGTAGAAACCCACAGCGATGGAGAAGGGCTTTCCAGTGACTGCGACATCATCATCGCCGACTTCGACCTGGGCACAAAGGTCTCGGGCTCCGAGTGCATCGCGTCAATACGCGAGCAGCGTGGCTGGGAAGTCCCTGCGCTGGTCATTACCGGGCATGAGATCGAGCGGATACGCCAGTCACTGCAAAGCCTGAATATCTCGGTTTTGGCCAAGCCGGTGCGACCACCTGAACTGCGCGCCGTATTGCTTGAATGGGTCAAATAGATCGACCTAAAGGGTAACGGCTCGGCTCCCACAAGGGATTGAAGGCGCGCAAGAATCTGGCGGCCGACCCTGAAAAAGTAGGGGCCGGCCAGACCTTGCACCCGGTCAAGCATAAGGATTGAGCTTACATCAGCCGACCCAGCCGACAGCCGTTTTGGGGATGACTTCAGACTCATCGAGCTTGGACGCGAACATGCTCACCGCTTCGAGTGCATCCGTCGTCCCGGCTCTGACCTGCATGATAACCAAGCCGGCCTGGTCTGCCAGGGTGACGCCCCGTAGCGCGCCTTCATGGGTCACATTCATACTCGCGACAGCGTCACGGGTTTCTGAAAGGATCATGCCAATCATCTCGGCAATCTCAGACGTCGAACGGCTTGTACGGCCAGCCAGTTGCCGAACCTCGTCGGCGACAACCGCAAACCCCCTCCCCTGGTCGCCAGCCCGCGCCGCTTCAATTGCCGCGTTAAGCGCAAGCAAATTGGTCTGATCGGCGATCCCGCGAATGGTATTGACGATCGCCGTGATTTCTTCCGAGCGAGCACCCAACTGCCCAACCAAACGCCCGGATACACCGATATTGTCAGCAATCAGGCGCATTTCCTTGGCCGTCTGCTGGATAACCTGTGCGCCCTGCTCTGCGACTTTCTCGGTCTCGGCGGAGATGTGGTATGCACGAGAAGCGCCACGTGAATCTTCTTCGAATTTCTCTACCCGCTCACTGATGTCACTGGCAAATTTCACGATCTTGCTCAACTTGCCTTCGGCGTCGTAGACGGGGTTGTAGCTCGCCTCCAGCCAAACGACCCTACCGTGCTTGCCAATACGCTTGAATTGACCGCTGAAAAACTCACCTGCGTTGAGGCGACGCCAGAAATCGCTGTACTCCGCACTGCTGACCAGGCTTGGCTCGCAAAACATTCGGTGGTGTTTGCCCTTCAGTTCGGCCAGCGAGTAATTCATAACGCTTAGGAAGTTGTCGTTGGCGGTCAAGACGTTGCCGCCCAAATCGAACTCAATCACCGCCATTGCACGATCAAGTGCTGACAGCTTGCCTTGTGTTTCTGCCTCACTCACGACCCGGGCAGTAACGTCGAGTGCGTACTTGACCACTTTGACGACTTGACCACGCTCGTCCGCCACAGGGTTATAACTGGCCTCCAGCCATACGTTCTGACCCTGCCCGCCGCGTCGTTGAAAAGTACCGGAAACGAATTTTCCGCTTCGCAACTGGTTCCAGAATTCGCGGTATTGAGCACTGCCCGTCAGCGCGGAGGAACAGAAATCTCGATGAGACAAGCCGGCCAACTGATCGGCACGGTATCCCATGGTTTTCAAGAAGTTTTCGTTGGCGCGCAGTACCTTGCCATCCGGACTGAACTCGACCACGGCCATCGACCGCTCCAGAGCGCCGACTAATCCTTTGTATGTTGCCAATTCGGCTGTCCTAGCCGTCAGTTCTTTTTTTAACTTTTTATCAAACATGACGTACCCTCGGCGATCCGGAAATAACCGCACCTACAGGGGTATCGGCTAATACGAGGCGGGCTTAATACCGCACGACGAAATTATGTTTTGACGCCAAAAAACGGGCAGCTAAAGCTGTTTTTGTTATCGGGGTGAACGCCTCAAACCATCGCGCTCCCAATGTCAGTGAGTGGCATGACGAGGCAACGCCACTGAAATAAGCGCGGCGAGCAGCACAAATGCGCTCGAGATCCACAAGCACGCCTGCAGCCCGTACACCTGATACACCCAGCCAGAGAGCACCGTCCCGATCAACCGCCCCATGGCGTTCGACATGTAGTAAAACCCCACGTCCAGTGATACGCCATCTTCCTTGGCATAGGACACGATCAGGTAGCTGTGCAGCGACGAATTCACGGCGAACAGCGCGCCGAAGACCATCAGTCCGCCTAGCAGCACCGCCTGTTGTGACAATCCGCTGTTCATCCCGAGCGCAATTGCCGCGGGCAGACCCGCCAAGGCAAGTGCCCACAGAAACGCCACGCGACCATCCGGTACGCGCCCCCTTTTTTTGCCGGTGATGTTGGGCGCGAAGGACTGCACGATGCCGTAGCCAATCACCCAGGCTGCGAGGAAGCCGCCCACCTTCCAGAAGTCCCAACCAAAAACGCTGCTCAGGTAAACCGGCAAGGCCACCACGAACCAGACATCGCGGGCACCGAACAGAAACATCCGCGCGGCCGACAAAATGTTGATCGCCCGGCTCTTGGACAGGATGTCGCGAAACTTGGGCTTGGCATTGGCCTTGCCCAAGTCCTTTTTCAGCAGGATCAGGCTACTGATCCAGACCAGCGCCAGCACACCGGCCATGGCCAGCAACGCACCTTTAAAACCGATCAGCGCCAGCAAGGCTCCACCGAGGAAGAAGCCAACCCCCTTGAGCGCATTTTTCGAGCCGGTGAGGATCGCCACCCACTGGTAGAGCTTGCCTTGCTGCCCATCGGGCACCAGAAGTTTGATGGAGCTCTTGGCGCTCATCTTGTTCAGGTCCTTGGCAATCCCGGACAGCGCCTGGGCGCCCATCACCCACGGGACGGTCAGCCAAGCGACCGGAACCGTCAGCATCAGCAGCGCCGCGACCTGGATGCCCAAACCGATGTTCATGGTCCTGTTCAAACCCAGCCGGGCGCCAAGATAGCCGCCCACCAGGTTGGTGATCACGCCAAAGAGTTCGTAGAACAGAAACAGCGCTGCAATTTGCAGCGGGCTGTAGCCCAATGCGTGAAAGTGCAGCACCACCAACATGCGCAAAGCGCCGTCGGTGAGGGTGAAGGCCCAGTAATTGCCCGTCACGAGCAGGTACTGCCGCACTTGCGGAGCGAGGGCTGACAACGCTTTCATGACCGCTCCTCAGATGGCCAGACCAACCATTTTGGCCAGTTCGACGGTGCGGTTTGCGTAACCCCATTCATTGTCGTACCAGGCATAGAGTTTGACCTGGGTACCATTGATGACCATGGTCGATAACGCGTCAATGATCGATGAGCGCGGGTCGGTTCGGTAATCGATGGACACCAATGGGCGTTCTTCGAAACCGAGGATGTCTTTAAGCTCATTCTCGGAGGCGTCCTTGAGGAACTGGTTCACTTCTTCGACGGTGGTGGCTCGCTCGACCTCGAAGACACAATCCGTCAGCGAAGCGTTGGCCAGCGGTACGCGCACGGCGTGACCATTCAGGCGCCCACGCAGCTCAGGGAAAATTTCCGCGATGGCGGTGGCCGAGCCAGTACTGGTTGGAATCAGACTCATGCCTGACGCACGCGCACGGCGCAGATCCTTATGGGGTTGATCGAGAATGCTCTGGGTGTTGGTCAGGTCGTGAATGGTGGTGATCGAACCGTGGCGAATACCGAGCTTTTCGTGGATGACTTTCACCACGGGTGCCAGGCAGTTGGTGGTGCACGACGCCGCCGTGACGATGGGATGTTCTGCCGGTTTAAACAGCTGATGGTTGACGCCCATCACGACGTTCAACGCGCCTTTTTCCTTCATCGGGGCGCTGACCACCACTCGCTTCACACCTTGGTCGAGGTAAGCCTGAAGTGCGGCGACAGTCTTCATCTTGCCGCTGGCTTCAATCACCAGATCGCAGCCCGACCAATCGGTGTCGACGATCGCCTTGTTGGCCGTTACCTTGACTCGTTTGCCGTCGATGACAATGCTGTCGCCCTCGGAGTCGGCCTGGTAACTCCAACGGCCATGCACCGAGTCGAAGTTCAGCAAATGCGCATGCGTCGCCGCATCGCCTGCCGGATCGTTGATCTGCACGAATTCGAACTCCGGCCAGCTCCAGGCCGCTCGCAGAGCGAGGCGACCGATCCGGCCAAAGCCATTGATACCAATTTTGATCGTCATGTTGTACTCCGTGTCTGTTCTCAGTAGGCGTTCGGATGATGGGTGTTGTTGCAAGAGAAAGAACCTTCAGATGGAACGCTGATTGACTCGTTTCATAAGTTCTTGCGCCGACTCCTTGCGCTCGGAATAACGATCAACCAGATAGTCCTGACGGTCGCGAAGCAACAACGTGAATTTCACCAACTCTTCCATCACATCAACGACACGGTCGTAGAACGGTGAAGGTTTCATCCGGTCGTTATCGTCGAATTCAATATAGGCCTTCGGCACGGACGATTGGTTGGGGATGGTGAACATGCGCATCCAGCGCCCCAGCACTCGCAGCTGATTGACCACGTTGAACGACTGCGAGCCACCGCACACCTGCATGACGGCGAGGGTTTTGCCCTGGGTTGGACGTACCGCGCCCATTGCCAGGGGTACCCAGTCGATCTGCGCCTTGAAGACCGCGCTCATGGAACCGTGACGTTCCGGGGAGCACCAGACCTGCCCCTCGGACCACAGCATCAGCTCGCGAAGTTCCTGAACCCGAGGATGATCGGCCGGCGCGTCGTCCGGCAGCGGTAAACCTGACGGATTGAAAATCCGCGCCTCGGCGCCAAGGTGTTCCAGCAGTCGAGCAGCTTCTTCTACCAGCAGGCGACTGAAGGAGCGCTCACGAGTCGATCCGTACAGCAGCAGAATGCGCGGCTTATGGATGGAGGTCTTTTCGATACCGAGTTTGTCTGTCGATGGGAGATCGATCAATTCGGCATCGAGTTGTGGGATGCGCTCATCAAACATAGTCTTTGTCCTGCGCAACGGCGCTCTTGGAGTCATCGAACCAGCGGCGCTTCAACCAAAGAGCAACACCGACCAGGGAAATCAGTACCGGCACTTCCACCAATGGGCCAATCACCGTGGCAAAAGCGACCGGGGAAGCCAGGCCAAAGGTGGCAATGGCCACGGCAATCGCCAGTTCGAAGTTGTTGCTCGCGGCAGTGAACGCCAGTGCGGTGGTGCGCGGGTAGTCAGCCTTGAGCAATTTGCCCATCCAGAAGCTGATGAAAAACATCACCACGAAGTAGATTGTCAGTGGGATCGCGATACGCAACACATCCAGCGGCAATTGCAGCACCACGTCACCCTTAAGGCTGAACATGGCCACGATGGTCAACAGCAGCGCCACCAGCGTCAGCGGGCTGATCTTCGGAATGAAGCGCTCCCGGAACCAGGCTTCGCCTTTACGGTCGATGAGGATCTTGCGGGTCAGCAAGCCTGCAAGGAACGGAACGCCCAGGTAGATCAGCACCGACTCGGCGATGCTGACAAAGCTGGTCTCAATCACACTGCCTTCCAGCCCGAACAGCGGTGGCAACAACCCAAGGAAGACCCAGGCATACACGCTGAAAAACAGGATCTGGAAGATGCTGTTGAACGCCACCAGCCCGGCGACGTACTGATTGTTGCCACCGGCGATCTGATTCCAGACCAGCACCATCGCGATGCAACGGGCCAAGCCGATCAAGATCAGGCCCGTCATGTATTCCGGCTGGTCCCGCAGGAAGATGATCGCCAACGCGAACATCAACACCGGGCCGATGACCCAGTTCTGGACCAAAGACAAAACGAGAATGCGCTTGTCCTTGAAGACTTCCGGCAGTTCCTCATAACGAACCTTGGCCAGCGGCGGATACATCATCACGATCAGCCCGATAGCAATAGGGATGTTGGTTGCCCCCACAGAAAGACTGTTGAGCCACTGCGGCCAGCCTTCGAACAGGCTACCCAAACCGATACCCAAGGCCATGGCGAGAAAAATCCACAGCGTCAGGTAACGGTCCAGAAAGGAAAGGCGGCTTTTACTCATGATCATTACTCCAGTGGTTACAGCGTGCCAATCAGGGCTAGCTCTGCCTTGAGCTGTTCGGCACTCAGTTGGCCAAGCGGTAATGCCAGGAAGGCTTCAATGCGGGTTCTGATCTGCTCCACGGTGGCTTCAAAAGCCGCCTCGATCTCTTCCTGAGTCCCGTGGTATTGCGAAGGATCGGCCAACCCCCAGTGCCCTTTTACAGCGGGACCGAAAAATACCGGGCAGGCTTCGCCGGCGGCTTTATCACACACCGTAATCACATAGTCGGGCGCCAAATTTTCGTGAGCGTCACTGGATTTGCTGAACAGGCCTTCGGTGCAAATGCCTGCTTTTTCCAGCGTATTGATACTGAGCGGATGCACCTCTCCCTTCGGCTGACTGCCAGCGCTGTAGGCTTTCATGCCTTGCGGTGCCAAGTGATTGAAGATGGCCTCACAAAGGATGCTGCGGCAGCTATTGGCGGTGCAGAGAAACAGGATTTTCATCGGACGGTCTCGTAGTAGTCGAAGGAGAAGTCATGCGATTTTGCTTTCGCAGCAAGCGGCTGCCCGTTCAGGGCGCCCCCCCATTTCATCAAGGCGCTTGGCATCAGGGCTTAGCCAATGCTTGTTGGTTTCGAGTACCACCGTCAGTACCTGATGCACCCAGTCGGGAAGGTTCGGGTGCAGTCGATAGTAGACCCACTGACCCTGCCGACGGTCCGACAGCAAACCGCAAGTGCGCAACTGCGCCAGGTGCCTGGAGACTTTCGGCTGACTCTCATTCAATGCGCAGGTCAGCTCGCAGACACACAACTCTCCCTCTCGGGTAATGAGCAACATCATGCGCACACGATTGTCATCAGCCAGGCATTTGAAGACAGTGGTTGGGGTCAGATGGTCAGCCATTTCAGTTCTCAGTGTTTGGTTTTCACCAAGACAAACATCTTGATGCGGTCATGAATTTCGTGAAGCGCATGACGGAACGCTTCGGGCTTGGTGCTGGAGGCCGGGTCTTCACAGCTCCAGGCCAATGCCTCGCCAGCGCCGGGGAGCGACTGGCATTCCAAAGCAGCTTTATCACACAAAGTGATGACGTAATCGAAGCGCTCGCCACGAAACTCATCGATCGACTTGCTACGCAACCCTTCAGTGTTGATCCCAAGATGCGACAACGCCTCGAAGGTACGAGGGTCGACCCCTGTCGGAGCAGTGCCGGCACTGAACGCCTCGAAATGCTCCGGATCCGTGTGCCTGAGCAACGCTTGCGCCAGCTGTGAGCGTGCAGCATTGGCGGTACAGACGAAGAGAACGCGGGCTTTGCTAGTCATGATGCAGCTTCAGCTCATATATGGGAGTTCGAATATATGATTTTTCAGATGCAAGGTAAAGTATCGACCGATTTCTTTATTCGAAAAAGCAATGGATTAAGTCGAATGGCGATAGAGAACGCCATAAAACAGGGAAAAATTGGAAGATTGGCATATGACGGCGCCAGAAACATTTAGTAATCAGCATATATGGATTACGTAATAAATCTGTCACCCATCCAGGGATAGCCTCTGCTCCGATCCAACCAAGAGCCAGAAAAATGAAAA
Source organism: Pseudomonas sp. LBUM1664 (assembly GCF_059695895.1). Taxonomy (NCBI): domain Bacteria; kingdom Pseudomonadati; phylum Pseudomonadota; class Gammaproteobacteria; order Pseudomonadales; family Pseudomonadaceae; genus Pseudomonas; species Pseudomonas sp. LBUM1664. Next base: position 3,601,541 of record NZ_CP166791.1, read on the forward strand.
AAACTGACGATCACCGCTGCCCTGCGGACCAGTCTTTTTGCAAGCGTCAGCTTCGCGGGTCAATACGACAAGCCAGGGTTTGATGGGATGACAGTGAAATCGGGCGACGAAAAGGCACTCAAGGACTATCTGAGCACACCTAAAAAGTAAACCGCAGCTGACCCTGGCGGGACTACTGACGGTGCAGCAGGGGCCGCTTCCAGCGCTGACCTGAGTCAAGTCGAGCATGCAAGCGTTGTGCTGTACTGCTCTGGATAACGTTTTAACAATCGTCGGAGAGTTAAAATGAAAACCCTTGAGATCTTTGATTCCGCCCTTTGCTGCAGCACCGGCGTGTGCGGCGTCGAAGTCGACCAGGCGCTGGTCACCTTTGCGGCTGACGTGGAATGGGCGCGGCACCAGGGCGCCAAGATCGAGCGTTTCAATTTGGCCCAGCAGCCGCTGATGTTTGCCGAGAACGCCACGGTCAATGCCTTTCTGCAACGCTCCGGCCAGGAGGCGCTGCCATTGCTTTTGCTCGATGGCGAAGTGGCCCTGGCGGGGCGCTATCCGAGTCGTTTCGAACTGGCCCGATGGCTGGGCGTTGCCGAGTCCGGCGAAGTCAAACCACAGGACACATGCTGCTCCGGCGGCCGCTGCTGCTGCTGAGCCCAGGAGAGCCTCCCATGCATTTTCTCGACCAAGCGCCGCGGTTTCTGTTCTTTACTGGCAAGGGCGGTGTGGGCAAAACCTCGATTGCCTGCGCCACCGCCGTGCGGCTCGCCGCCGAGGGCAGGTCCGTGCTGCTGGTGAGTACCGATCCTGCCTCCAATGTCGGCCAGGTATTCGGCGTCAGCATCGGCAATCAGATCACTCCGATTCCTGCGGTGGTGAACTTGTCGGCACTGGAAATCGACCCGCAGGCGGCCGCTCAGCTGTATCGCGACCGCATCGTTGGCCCGGTGCGCGGCGTGTTGTCCGAGGCCGTAGTGAAGAGCATCGAGGAACAGCTTTCCGGTGCCTGCACCACGGAAATCGCCGCATTCGACGAGTTCACCGCACTGCTGACCGATTCGGCGCTGACCCTGGCTTACCAGCACATCATCTTTGACACCGCGCCCACCGGGCACACTATTCGCCTGCTGCAACTGCCCGGCGCATGGAGTGGCTTCCTCGAAGACGGCAAGGGCGATGCCTCCTGTCTCGGCCCGCTGGCCGGCCTGGAAAAGCAGCGCAGCCAGTACCAGGCCGCGGTCGATGCCCTGGCCGACCCGCTGCGTACCCGCCTGGTACTGGTCGCCCGCGCACAGGCATCGACCTTGCGCGAGGCCGCGCGTACCCATGAGGAACTGGCCGCAATTGGCTTGCGCCAACAGTACTTGGTGATCAACGGCGTGCTGCCTGCCGCCGAAGCGGCAGAGGATGATTTGGCTGCGGCGATTTTCGCCCGTGAGCAGGCGGCCGTAGCGGCGCTTCCTGCCGGACTGATGGCGCTGCCCCGCGACCAGATCGCGCTCAAGGCATTCAACCTGGTCGGACTCGACGCGCTGCAGCACCTGCTCGACAGCGACGAGCCGCGGATCGCCGCTACCACCCAAGAATTGCCACCAGCATTGGATGCGCCAACGCTCGCAGCGATGGTCGATGAAATTGCCGCCGATGGCCATGGCCTGGTCATGGTGATGGGCAAAGGCGGTGTGGGTAAAACCACCCTGGCCGCGGCCGTGGCGGTCGAACTTGCACAACGTGGGCTGCCGGTGCACCTCACCACTTCGGATCCAGCGGCGCATCTGAGCGAAACCCTGAGTGAAGCACTGGACAACCTGCGGGTCAGTCGCATCGACCCCCACGCCGAGACCGAGCGCTACCGTCAGCAGGTGCTGCAGAGCAAGGGTGCCCAGCTCGATGCCCAGGGCCGGGCCATGCTCGAAGAGGATCTACGCTCGCCCTGCACCGAAGAGATCGCCGTATTCCAGGCCTTCTCGCGGATCATCCGCGAAGGCGGCAAGCAGTTCGTGGTGATGGATACCGCACCGACTGGTCACACCCTGCTGCTGCTCGACGCCACCGGCGCCTATCACCGGGATATCGCCCGGCAGATGATCGACAAAGGCGTGCATTTCACCACGCCTATGATGCAGCTGCAGGATCCCAAGCAGACCAAGGTGCTGCTGGTAACCCTGGCTGAAACCACACCGGTGCTGGAGGCGGCCAGTTTGCAGGACGATCTGCGCCGTGCCGGCATCGAACCCTGGGCCTGGATCATCAACAACAGCATCGCCGCAGCCACCACCCATTCCCCACTGCTGCTGCAACGCGCCGCCAACGAGCGCCGCGAGATTGCGGCCGTAGCCAATGTGCACGCCCGCCGTTATGCGTTGGTGCCGCTGCTCAAGCAGGAGCCGGTGGGCATCCACAACCTGCGCGCGCTGACGCACAGAGAACAGGTTTGAGCATGAGTGCCGTCCAGCGAATTGTTTTTTTCGAAGGCTGCCTGTCGGCTTGTATCGCAGCCTACCGATCAGACAACCTTGTTACTCGGCATTAAGCGAACACCGACTGCTAAACATCACCAATAAAGCGCATCAAACTGGGGATGATGTGAGCAGCATCTGGCCCAACGCCTCTGAGGGTGGCCGAAGCAAAATTGCGCTGTTTCGGCAACCCCACAAAATACAACCCCGGTACGTGCGCCGCCTGGCCGTTGCGCTGAGCCAGGCTTGCCTTGGCCTCCCTGTGTAGACCTGCCAGAAAACCAAGGTTCGGACGAAATCCAGTCGCGAAAACCAGACTGTCCACTTCAGTGTGCTGCCCATCGGCCCAGATCACGCCCGTTGGTGACACTTGCGTGAACATCGGCTTACGCTCAAATAGTCCCTGCTTCATGGCCTGGCGATAGGTGCCATGATCCAGCACGGGGGTACTTTGGTCATTCAGCCAGCGGGTCTTCTCCAGCCCTGTCCACTTGAGCCAAGCGTGAAAATCCACACCCAGGATCTTTTGTGGAAAAAACCGAATCAACTCTCTTGTCGCCAACACGACGCTGCTGACTTTAGCCAACTCAAAGGCAATTTGTACGGCTGAGTTGGCTGCACCTACGACCACTACTTTTTGATCCCTAAAGCCGTCGACATTTCGGTAATCCGCGCTGTGTAAACGCTGCCCGCGAAAACGCTCCAATCCCTGAACATCAGGGATGAACGGCTGATTGAATCCGCCGGTGCAGACGATCAATGCCTTTGAACAAAAACGCTGGCCATCGGATGCCTGGAGCAGAAACAGTCCATCTTCCCTCCACACCCGCTCGACTCGAATGTTCTGCCGAATGGGGAGCTGGAAAGCGTCCGCGTATTGCTCCAGATAACGTACCACTTCATCGCGCAGTGGATAGTGATGAGCGTTAGCTGGGAACGGCATCCCTGGCAGTGATGAATAAACTGCCGGGGAAAACAGCCTCAGGCTGTCGTAGTAATTGCGCCAGTTCCCACCAGGTTGGCGCTCGGCATCCAGGATGAGAAACCTGAGAGTGTGCTGCCGCAGATGCCAACCGCACGCAAGCCCTGCTTGGCCCGCACCAATGACAATGACATCCATGGGCTCATTACTTACATTCATGTGTGCGCACTCATGCATACATAGAGGTAAAAAAAACTACTCTGGAACACCAGGGCAGCAAAACGGGGCCAGCTTCTTCATTTGCTGGAGCATGGCTTCAAGCCGCGTCACGACAGCCGGGCCATCGACTTCATAGAACATCTGCCGGCTGACCTTGGTAGCGCGGACAATGCCCGCTTCTAACAGCACTTGCAGATGGCGGGAAACCACTGAGCGCTCTTGAGGGAGCCCTTCGGCAATCTCGGCGATATCCGCACGGCCCAGTTGCATGACGCGTTTGAGCACAGCGACTCGCGACGGCTCACAAAGCGCCTTGAAAAACGCCCCGTCGAGAGACTCGATGGCGGCATCGATGGCTTGGGTACGTGTAGAGGGCTTGTTTGTCATGCTTGCAACTATATGTGCATATTCATGCATACGTCAATTCACGAAACTCACGCAATCCGAGATCCCGTAGTACAGTGCACGCCAACGATATGAGAACCCGCTTTGAGATTATCTGAAGTGCCCAAGACTCAGTTTGAATGGCCCCTTGCATCACGTCACCCGTCAGCGGAAGTGGTAACAGCATGATCGAAATCACCGAAGTCTCGATTGCACAACTGCGTGCTGCGCTCGAATCTGGCAAGACCACCGCGGTAGAACTTGTCCAGGCCTATCTCGCCAGGATCGATGCCTACGACGGTCCCGAAACGCCCACTGCCCTCAACGCGGTGGTGGTTCGCAACCCCGATGCACTCAAGGAAGCGCAGGCGTCCGATGCCCGTAGAGTCAGCGGCCAGAGCCTCGGTCCGCTCGATGGCATTCCCTACACGGCCAAGGACAGTTATCTGGTGAAGGGGCTCACCGCAGCCTCTGGAAGCCCTGCCTTCGCGAACCTGATTGCCTATCGCGATGCGTTCACGATCGAACGGCTTCGTGCTGCTGGCGCGATCTGCCTGGGCAAGACCAATATGCCGCCCATGGCGAACGGAGGCATGCAGCGCGGGGTATATGGCCGTGCAGAGAGCCCGTACAACGGCGACTATCTCACCGCTCCGTTTGCATCCGGCTCTTCGAACGGTGCGGGCACTGCGACTGCGGCCAGCTTTGCAGCATTCGGCCTGGCCGAAGAGACCTGGTCCAGCGGACGAGGCCCGGCATCGAACAATGGTTTGTGCGCCTACACGCCTTCGCGCGGCGTGATCTCGGTGCGTGGCAACTGGCCGCTGACGCCGACGATGGATGTTGTCGTGCCCTATGCCAGGACGATGGCCGACCTACTTGAGGTGCTCGACGTAGTGGTGGCAGATGACCCCGAGACTCGGGGAGACCTGTGGCGCCTGCAGCCTTGGGTGCCCATTCCGAGCGTCGCCTCGGTTCGCCCCGCCTCGTATCCGAGCCTGGCTGCCAATACGGGTGCGCTCGCCGGCATTCGGTTCGGCGTTCCGCGCATGTACATCAACGCCGATCCCGAAGCGGGCACGGCGGATGCTCCCGGTATCGGCGGTCCGACGGGGCAGCGAATCATCACCCGCCCCTCGGTGATCGCGCTCTGGGAGGAGGCTCGCAAGGCCCTCGAAGCCTGTGGTGCCGAAGTGATGGAAGTGGACTTCCCGCTGGTGTCCAACTGCGAGGGCGACCGCCCTGGCGCACCGACGGTGTTTACTCGAGGCCTGGTTTCCAAAGAGTTCCTGCACCATGAGTTATGGGACTTGTCGGCCTGGGCGTTCGATGACTTTCTTCGAGCCAACGATGATCCGAAATTGAATCGCCTGGCCGACGTTGACGGACCGCGGATTTTCCCCCACGACCCAGGCTCCCTGCCCAACCGGGAGGACGATCTCGCCGCTGGCATGGACGAGTACGTGAAGATGGCCGAGCGCGGTATCACCCCTTGGGACCAGATTCCCACCCTGCCTGACGGGCTGCGCGGACTTGAACAGACGCGGCGAATTGACCTTGAAGACTGGATGGATCGGCTTGGGCTCAATGCGGTGCTTTTCCCGACTGTCGCCGACGTAGGGCCGGCGGATGCTGACGTCAATCCAGCGTCTGCCGATATCGCCTGGAGCAACGGTGTATGGGTCGCCAACGGCAACCTCGCCATCCGGCACCTGGGCGTCCCCACCGTTACTGTACCGATGGGGGTCATGGCAGACATTGGCATGCCCGTCGGGCTGACATTTGCCGGTCGCGCCTATGACGACTCGACACTGCTGCGCTTGGCTTCGGCGTTTGAATCAATTGGCTCGAAACGACTGATCCCACCTCGGACCCCACCGTTGTCGGGCGACGAAAAATAGCGGTTCGGCGGGGTTTACCCTAATGCCGATCAGTTAAGAGAAATAGCGACAAACAAAATCCCGTGGCGAGGAAGCAAGCTCCCTCGCCACGGTTTGGGTGATGCTGTGGCTTCTGCTTAACTGACTGGCATGAGGGGTCAAACTCGTCCGAGAGCGCATAATCCGCGTAATTGTGAAAGCTGCGATTGAGCCAACATGCATTGGTCTCATCGGGAATGGTTTTTGATTTTTTTCGCACCCCACCCAACTCCAGAATAGGCTCATGTTTGATCCCCCATTGAGTCAGTAGCGCCATGCCCTTCAGCCCTCGGGCGCCGATGCGAGCGGTAACCAGACACGGACCTCGAATCCCTCCTGTCGGCCTGTGGCCGGCGACAGCAGCATTATTCGCCCGTTGACCCCTTGCACAATCGTCTTGGCAATCGCCAACCCCAACCCTGACCCGCTGGTTTCACTCTGACCACGGACAAAACGCTCGGTCAGGTGCTGCAACACCGCTTCCGGTACCGGCGGGCCGTCATTGACTATCCGCAGCAGCGCCTGGTCAGTGAGACTGACTTCAATCGGTTGATCCTTCTCGCCATACTTCAGTGCATTCTCGACCAGATTGCGTAACAGGATCCCGAAAGCGTCCGGGTCAATGGCCGAGTACACATGGGCCTGGGCAGGCAACTGCAGCTTGATCGGGCGACCGCTGCTGTGGCACCACTCATCCACTACATGAGCCAGCAACGGAATGAGATCCTGAGGCGTTTGCGACAACAGCCCACCGCCCTCGGCCTTGGCCAGTTGCATGAGTTTTTCCGAGAGCCGCGCCAACTCACGCAGCGAGTTTTCGATTTTTACCGCACGCAACCGCAACGGGCCTTCGGGCGCTTCTTGGCGCAGCCGCTGGACCTGCGCCAGGGTCGCGGCCAGTGGCGTGCGCAGTTCATGGGCACTATTGGCGGTGAAGCTGCGCTCGGCCTCCAGAGCCTTGCGCAAGCGCTCCAGCAGCCGGTTAACCGCGTCAGCCAAAGGATCGATTTCCGCCGGCAGGTGCGGCACCTTGATCGGCGACAGATCCCCTACGCCACGGACCTCCACGGCACGACGATAGGCCAGCACGCTGCCCAGGCTCATGCGTACGAATAACCAGGTACCCAACAGGCTGATGGGGATCAGCGCCAATAACGGTAACAACAAAGCAAACAAGGCCTCCCGTGCGGCCTCGCGGCGATGGCCAAGGGGCTCGGCGATTTCGATGAACACTGTCTCACGTAGCGCACTGGCGCCATACAGACGATATTTTTTAGTGGTGGAGAAACCCTCAGTCGGTTGTTTGCTGAAGATCTTCGGGTTGGCATCGTGGGACTGCATCAGGATCGTGCCCTTGGCATCGCGCACCAGGTACGTCAGGTATTCCTTGTGCATTTTCAGGGTGGCCACGTGCTGTGCCTCACCTGGCTCTTCCCGATTGCTGATTTCCAGAATAGCCAGGGGCAGGATGCGTTGCGCGGTCTCCTCCAACGCGCTGTCAAACGCCTCGTTCAACTCGTGTTGCACCACCCGCCAGGTGCCGACAGTCGCCGCCAGCCAAAGCAAGGTCATGCCCAGGGTCAACCCCAGGCCGAGGCGTTTTTGCAGGCTGGATGATTTCATGGGGACGACAACCGGTAGCCCATGCCGCGCACGGTTTCGATGAGGTCGCGGCCGAGTTTCTTGCGCAACCGGCTGATATAGACCTCGATAGTGTTGCTCTCGATTTCAGCGCCGAAGGCGTACAACCGGTCTTCGAGTTGCGCCTTGGACAACAGCGCGCCGGGGCGCTGGACAAATGCCTCGAACAGCGCCCACTCGCGCGCCGTGAGGTCCACCGTCGCGCCGGCCCGCAACACCGTACGGGCACTCATGTCGATGTGCAATTTGCCGAGTTTGATCTGCGGGTTTGGGTTGCCGCTGTAACGGCGAGCCACCGCAGCAACACGGGCCGAGAGCTCAAACAAGTCGAACGGCTTGACCAGGTAATCGTCGGCCCCGGCATTGAGGCCGGCGATGCGATCGGATATCTGGTCCTGAGCGGTCAGGATGATCACCGGAGTCACGTCGCCTGCACACCGTTGCTGACGCAAGAAATCCAGCCCACGACCGTCCGGCAGCATCAAGTCAAGCAGGATCAAATCGTAAGGGGTGGTGCGCACGCTGTTGCGCGCATGGTCCAGGCGCTGCACCCAATCGACTGCGTGGCCGTCATCGGCGATCTGTTCGCTCACCGCCTCTCCCAGCCCTGGCGCGTCCTCGACCAATAAAACCCGCATCTGGCAGCTCCTGTGATGTTGTCGTGCAGCACCTTAATCGCCTTACCTGACGTGAATCTGAAGATTCAGGTGGTTGTCAGGAATGCACCCTAGGGTATGCCAACGACGGCGCCTCGACAGGAGACAGATCATGAAATCAGGTTTTATTGCCAGCACTGCGCTATTGAGCTTGCTGGTCACCGGTTACGCCTTGGCCGAGGAAGACTGCCGCGACCCGGTCAGTGACTGGCAATCACGCGAAACCTTGCGCCAGCAGGTGGAGCAGCAATATGGCTGGAGTGTGCAGCGGATAAAGGTCGACGACGGTTGCTACAAGCTCAAGGGATTGGATCGCAAGGGCAATGCTATCGAAGCCAGTTATTCACCGGCATCGCTGCACCTGCACAAACTCGAGATCCACTTCCAGGACGATGGCGATGCCAAGGATTACCTCGGCAGGCCACGCACAGAATGACCTTCCCACCTGTCGAGGAGTTTCCCTGCCCTTCAGGTTGCTGTCAGCAAGCAGGTCCAGGCTCTGGACCTAACGATCAACAAAGGACACTCCCATGAAAAAAATCATCGCTGCAACCTGCATCGTCAGCGCCATTGCCCTGCCTGGGCTGGCCCAGGCCCGTGAAGTAACCCTGACCACGCAGCTCAAGAGTTATAGAGGAAATGACGCGTATCTGGCGATCTACCTGACTGACGCCTCCGGCCAATATCAGAAAACCCTCTGGGTGGCCGGCAAGAAAGCCAAATATTACAAACATCTGGCCGACTGGGCCCGTGGAAGCCAGATGAATCCGAACGAGTTTGACGGGGTCACCGGCGCCAGTGTCGGCAGTGGGCGCACGCTCAAAGTCAGCGTCGAGCTGGCAGACACCCTGATCGATGCCGGGTATCAAATCCGCATTGACAGCGCCGTCGAGGACAAACGTGATGCCCGTGCCGATGTCAGCGTGCCCCTGACTTGCGAGGGCGCAGGCAAGCCTGCGGCCGGCAATACCTACGTCGAGTCCTTTACTTACGATCTGTAGCACCTGCCACTTCTGGAGGCTGAACATGCTTCGCCAGTTCCATTCCCTGTCCGGTCTGTTCGCCGCCCTGTTGGTCATGTTGTTGGCCATCAGCGGCGCGCTGCTGTCTGTCGACCCGGCCCTGGAACGCCTGCACAGCACACCCACCGCGACCGGACAAATCAACGTCGGCCAGTTGGCCGGGCGCATCGCCAGCCACTTCCCGGGCGTGGAGCAGATCCAGCGCACTGCGTCCGGGACGGTGATCGTCTACTACAACCAGGACAGTCAGGCAGGGGCAGAAAAGGTTGACCCGCTGACCGGCCAAGGCCTGGCGCCTTACGAACCCTCTGCCCTCTCACGTTGGATGAAAGACCTGCACCGCTCGCTGTTCCTGGGGACACCGGGCCACGGGGTGTCGGGGGTTGGCGCGCTATTGATGCTGATGCTATCGGTGTCCGGTGCGCTGTTGCTGGCCCGACGACAGGGCGGCTGGCGCAACCTGCTGCGCCCCTTGCGAGGAACCTTCAGCCAGCGCTGGCACGCTGAAGTCGGGCGTCTGGCATTGCTTGGGTTGCTGCTGTCGGCACTGAGCGGGCTCTATATGTGCGCCACCACCTTCGACTTCATCGCCGATGGCAGTCAGAGTGAGCCCACCTTCCCCACCCACGTCAGCGCCGGCCCGGCGTTGCCGGTGGCGAACCTGCAAGCTTTGCAGGCCACCGACCTGAATGACCTGCGCGAGCTCGTCTACCCCAGCCCCAACAATCCGCAGGACGTGTTTTCCCTGCGCACGGTCCAGGGCGACGGTTACGTGGACCAGGCCAGCGGCATCTTACTGTCCTATCAAGCCCACGATTCGATGCACAACCTCTACGAGTTGATCTATCGGTTGCACACGGGTGAAGGTCTCTGGTGGCTCGGCCTGTTGTTGGGTCTTTGTGCTCTCTGCGTGCCATTGATGAGCATCACCGGCATCCTGATGTGGTGGCGCCGCCGCAAGGCCGGGCCGAAAATCCGTCAAAACAGCGACGCACAGTCGGCCGACACCGTGATATTGGTGGGCAGCGAAAACAACAGCACCTGGGGCTTTGCCAACACCTTGCATGATGCCTTGCACCAGGCCGGCCACCGCGTGCATAGCGCGCAGATGAATCAATACGCCAACGACTACGTCAATGCCCAACGCGTGTTCATCCTCACCGCGACCCACGGTGACGGCAATGCTCCGGCCTCGGCTTCGCAGTTTCTGGCACGGCTGGCCAAAGTCGGCCTGAAACCCGGCCAGCCGTTTGCCGTGCTGGGTTTTGGTGACCGGCAGTTTCCGCAGTTTTGTCAGTTCGCACAGCAGGTCCAGGATGCCCTGTTGCAGGCCGGTGGCTCTGCGTTGCTGGGCCTGGAAACCATCAATCGCCAATCCGCCCAGGAGTTTTCTCGCTGGGGCCACGCCTTGGGCGAAGTTCTGGGCCACGACCTGATGCTGGTCCACACTGCACAACAACCGCACACCCATCAACTGGTGCTGACCGAGCGCATTGCCTACGGCGAGCAAGTGGATGCACCGACCCACGTACTGCGCTTCAAAGCGTCGGGAAGGCTGCCGGACTTTGAGGCCGGTGACCTAGTCGGCATTCTGCCCCCGGGCAGCCCGGTCCCGCGTTTCTACTCGCTGGCCAGCAGTTCGCAGGATGGCGTGTTGGAGATCTGTGTCCGCAAACATAAAGGTGGCGTGTGCTCGGAGTTCCTTCACGGCCTGAACATCAGCGCACCGATCAAAGCCTTCATCCAGCCGAATCCGCAATTTCGGCCGGCGTCGGGCGCACACCCGGTGATTCTGATCGGTGCCGGTACCGGCATTGGTCCCCTGGCCGGGTTTATCCGCAACAACAAGGCCCACCACCCCATGCATTTGTATTGGGGCGGGCGCAACCCGACCTCGGATTTCCTCTATGAGTCGGAGCTCAAGCGCTACCTGGCAGACCATCGCCTCACGGCATTGCGCGCCGCGTTCTCACAGGTTATGGACCGCACTTACGTGCAAGACCGCTTGATCAACGATGCCCAGGTCCTGCGGCGGCTGATTGAGAAAGGTGCCCAGGTGCTGGTATGTGGCGGACGCGAGATGGCCAAAGGCGTGATGCAGGCGCTGGATGAAATACTCGCGCCGCTCAACCTGAGTGTGCAGACCCTCAAGGCACAAGGACGCTACCGTGAAGATGTCTACTGAATGGCAACGCTACAGCCTGAACGGTGAGACCATGGGCACCCGTTACACTGCCGTGTTCTATGCCGCAGCCGGAATCGATATCGACAGAATCGGCCACAGCCTGGCATTCACCGTGGCCCGGGTGGACCAGCAAATGTCCACCTGGAAACCCGACTCCGACCTCAACCGCCTCAACACCGCACCCGAGCAGCAATGGATGTCAGCGCCCAAGGAGCTGGTCACGGTGCTGTCTACGGCGCTGCGTGTCAGCCAGCAATCAAGCGGCGCCTTCGACATCGCCGTCGGTGATCTGGTAGACGCCTGGGGATTTGGTCCCGGCGAACAATCGGTCACGGAGCCGGTGCTCGGTACGACGCCACTGCGGGCCCGGCTGTCCGCCAGTGCGGCGCTGGTGGTTGATCCACAACGCAATCAAATACGCAAACGGGCGCCGCTGAACCTCAACCTGAACGGCATCGCCAAGGGTTTTGGCGTCGATGAACTGGCCCGCTGCCTGGAGGGTTTCGGCATCACGCGCTACTTGGTCGGCATCGATGGCGAGATGCGCGCCCGTGGCGTCAAGCCTGATGCTCACCCCTGGGTCGTGGCCATAGAAAAACCCTGCCGAGGCATGCGTGAAGTCATGGGTGTGATGGAACTCCACGACGCCGCCATCGCCACCTCCGGGGACTACCGACACTGGGTCGATGTGAAGGGACGGTCCTATGCTCACACCATGAACCCGGCCACCGGTGCCCCCGTGTGCAATCCACTCGCAGCCGTCACAGTCGTGGCGACTTCGTGCATGCTTGCCGACGCCTGGGCCACGGCGCTGATGGTGCTGGGCGAAATCGGTGGTCCACGGCTGGCACAGGAGCGTGGGATGGACGCATTGTTCGTCCTGCACGACGGTGAGCAATTCAAAGAACTGTCCATTGTCGGCGGACAGGTGCAGGCGCAGATTGAAACGCGCTGAAGCCGATTCCTGGCCACTCAGGAATCTCGGGGCAACGCCCCATCGATCGTCAACATCCTGGGTTGAAACAGGACCAGCAGCGTTAGCCCCGAATACCCGAACCCAGTGGATTGCCTGACCGCCCATGAGGTTACCGTTGGTCTAGATAAAAACCTGACAGAGAGGCCAGCTCAAACATCGTGATCTAGTATCTACCCCAGTTCCGGCTGGAGATTGTCCAAATGTCGTTGGCTGAAGAACACAAACCTGAACGCCGCAAGGAAACCCGGCTGTTCCTCTTCCTCGTCGTCTGCCTCTTCCCCTTGCTGTCGGTTGCCTTCGTCGGCGGCTACGGTTTCCTCGTCTGGTTTTTCCAAATGCTCTATGGCCCTCCGGGTCCACCCCACTAACGGATAGCTGTTTCTCAAGGCTATTGGAGCCTGCTCATGGACGAAGCCCTGCATATTGCCAGTCTTGTAGTACTTGCCCGACCGGAATTGTTCGACGCGGTTAAAGCAAACCTGCGTCTGTTGGACGGCCTGGAATTGCATCATGAAAGTGCAGCCGGAAAGTTGGTGGTGGTGCTTGAGGCCGTGCATGAAAACCAAATCCTTCAACGCATCGAACAGATCAACAACTTGCCGGGTGTACTCAACGCGGCGTTGATCTATCACGAACTCCTCGAACCCGAAGAAGGAGATATCGAATGAGCCTGACCCGCCGAGCATTCGTCAAGACCCAGGCCGCCGCCATTGCAGCCGCCGCTGCCGGCCTGCCGATTGTGACCTCTGCCAGCAATCTGATGACCGAAGCGGACATGGTCACCTTGGACTGGAACAAGGCGCCCTGCCGTTTTTGCGGCACCGGTTGCAGTGTGATGGTCGCGACCCGGGATAACCGTGTGGTCGCCACCCATGGAGACGTGAAGGCTGAAGTCAATCGTGGGCTGAACTGTGTGAAGGGTTATTTTCTTTCAAAGATCATGTATGGCGTCGATCGCCTGACCCAACCGCTTTTGCGCATGAAAAATGGCCAGTACGACAAACAGGGCGAATTCCAGCCGATCAGTTGGGAGAAAGCCTTCGACATCATGGAGCTGAAATTCAAGGAAGCCTTGAAAAGCAAAGGTCCCGGATCGGTCGGTATGTTCGGTTCCGGACAATGGACGGTGTGGGAAGGCTATGCCGCCAACAAGCTGATGAAGGGCGGCTTTCGTTCCAACAACATCGACCCCAACGCCCGCCATTGCATGGCCTCGGCGGTGATGGGTTTCATGCGCACCTTTGGCATGGATGAGCCAATGGGATGCTACGACGACATCGAAGTCACCGATGCCTTCGTGCTCTGGGGCTCGAACATGGCCGAGATGCACCCGGTACTCTGGAGCCGGGTCACCGATCGGCGTCTAAGCCAGCCCCATGTCAAGGTCGCGGTGCTGTCGACCTTCGAGCATCGCAGCTTCGAACTCGCCGATATTCCCATGGTGTTCAAGCCGCAAACCGATTTGATGATCCTCAATTACATCGCCAATCACATCATTGAAAGCGGCGCGGTGAACCAGGACTTCATCAGCAAGCACACCCGGTTTGCCAAGGGGGCTGACGATATCGGGTACGGCCTTCGTCCTGACGACCCGCGGGAAACAAAGGCGAAAAATGCCAGCAAAGCCAACACCTGGACGGATATTTCCTTCGAAGACTACGCCGCCTTCGTCAAGCCTTACACGTTGGAGCGAACCGCCAAGGAGACAGGTGTCCCGGCTGAGCGGCTCAAAAACCTGGCCGAGCTGTATGCCGACCCCAAGCGCAAGGTCGTGTCGTTCTGGACCATGGGGTTCAACCAACACACTCGTGGTGTTTGGGCTAACAATCTGATCTACAACATCCATCTGCTCACGGGCAAGATCAGCGAACCGGGCAACAGCCCCTTCTCACTGACCGGTCAGCCGTCGGCCTGTGGTACCGCACGCGAGGTCGGGACGTTTTCCCACCGATTGCCTGCTGACTTGGTTGTCACCAACCCCAAGCATCGCGCCATTGCCGAAAAAATCTGGAAGCTACCTGCCGGCACCATTCAGGAAAAACCCGGTTTCCATGCGGTAGAACAGAGCCGCATGCTCAAGGATGGTGTGCTCAACGTTTACTGGACCCAGGCCAGCAATAACATGCACGCCGGGCCGAACATCATGCAGGAAGTGCTGCCGGGGTGGCGCAACCCGGATAACTTCGTGATTGTTTCCGATGTCTACCCGACCGTTTCCGCCCAGGCCGCCGACCTGATTCTTCCCAGCGCCATGTGGGTGGAAAAGGAAGGCGCATTCGGCAACGCCGAGCGGCGTACACAATTCTGGCATCAGTTGGTGAGCGCGCCGGGAGACGCCAGGTCGGACCTGTGGCAGTTGATGGAGTTTTCCAAGCGTTTCACCACCGACGAAACCTGGCCCGCTGAATTGCTGGCCAAGGCACCTGAGTACAAGGGCAAGACCCTATTCGACGTGCTGTTCAAAAATGGCCAGGTCGACCAGTTCCCTGTCGATCAATTGGAAGCCGGATACAAAAACGATGAAGCCAAGGCCTTTGGTTTCTACCCGCAAAAAGGTCTGTTCGAAGAATACGCCCAGTTCGGTCGCGGCCACGGGCATGACCTTGCTACGTTTGACCGTTACCACAGCGAACGTGGCCTTCGCTGGCCGGTCGTCGAGGGCAAGGAAACACGCTGGCGTTATCGCGAGGGGCTGGACCCTTATGTGGAGAAAGGCAGCGAGGTGCAGTTTTACGGTTACCCGGACAAGAAGGCGATCATCTTCGCCCTCCCCTACGAGCCGCCGGCCGAATCCCCGGACGCCGATTACCCGTTCTGGCTGAGCACCGGACGCGTCCTCGAGCATTGGCATACCGGCACCATGACTCAACGCGTCGAGGAGCTGTACAAGGCGGTGCCGGACGCGCTGGTCTACATGCACCCCGACGATGCCAAGGCCTTGAAGGCGCGGCGCGGCAGTGAGGTGAAACTGATCAGCCGACGCGGTGAAATCCGTGCGCGCATCGAAACCCGCGGGCGTAACAAGCCGCCTCAAGGGCTGGTATTCGTACCGTTTTTCGACGCCAACAAGTTGATCAATAAGGTCACGCTCGATGCCACCGACCCGATCTCCAAACAAACCGATTACAAGAAATGCGCGATACGCATCGAGTTGATCAGCGTGGCCTAAGGAGAACCGTCATGCCTTTTCGAATCCTGCCGTTGCTCCTGTTCGCTACGATTGGCGTGGTCATCGCCGCAGAAATCGACTACCCGCTCGACGCGCCGGCACCCGATGGGCGCCGACCTGGCGGCACCTTGACTCAGAGCATCGCCGCCCCACCCATTGCCGAGGAAGAAAACAAGGACCTCAAGCGCGAGCGCAATTACCCGGATCAGCCGCCGACCATCCCTCATACCATCCGCGGCTATCAGATCGACAGGAACGGCAACAAATGCCTGTCCTGTCACAGCCGTGCCAACAGCGCACGGACCCAGGCAACGATGATCAGCATCACCCACTACATGGACCGCGACGGCCAGGCGCTGGCGGCGGTATCACCGCGTCGGTACTTCTGCAACCAGTGCCACGTGCCACAAACAGAAGCCAAGCCTCTGGTGAACAACAGTTTCGAGACCATCGACAAAATCCTGCAAGACGACGCCAACGCCGCACAAAAACCCTGAGGAGGCAACATGAAATCACTGTTCGCCCTACTTAAGGATTACTGGGGCATCCTGCGTCGTCCGAGCCTCTACTACAGCCTGGGTTTTCTGACGCTTGGGGGCTTTGTCGCCGGGATCATTTTCTGGGGCGGCTTCAACACCGCGCTGGAGGCAACCAACACCGAGAAGTTCTGCGTCTCCTGCCATGAAATGCGTGACAACGTCTTCGTCGAGTTGAAGGACACGATCCACTACACCAACCGCTCCGGCGTGCGTGCCAGTTGTCCGGACTGCCACGTTCCGCACGAATGGACCCATAAGATCGCGCGAAAGATGCAGGCGTCAAAGGAGGTCTGGGGCAAGATTTTCGGCACCATCGATACGCGAGACAAATTTCTTGCCCTGCGACGCGAGCTGGCTGAACACGAGTGGGCCAGGCTCAAGGCCAACGACTCCCGCGAATGCCGTAACTGCCACAACTTCGAGTTCATGGATTTCACCCGCCAAGGCAAGCGTGCCGCGGCCATGCACTCGACTTCACTGGCCAACGGTGAAGCCACCTGCATTGATTGCCACAAGGGCATCGCACACAAGCTACCCGATATGAGCGGCGTCAAAGGCTGGTAAGAGTAGTTGGAACATCACGTATAGCGCGTGCATCGAGGGCAGTCGTCGGACATCCAGGACGAAAGCCTTCTCCACACGCCCTGGCCAAGCCAAGCCAGACCAAGCTCACAAACCCAGCGAACGATATTCTGTTGAGCTTGCATCGAAAACTTTTACAAAAACTGTACAAAACCGATACCAAAGTATAATTTTAATGATGTCCTCTTGATATCAACAATAGCCATGCAGCCAACCTATCTGTTCATGCGCCGAGCGAGTGGTCACCCGTGAATCTATTCGTCGTGGAGCCTCGACAAGCACTATCCAGTCAGTTGTAAAAACAAAGCCAAGAAGGTTTTGAACAAAACAGGGACGCCGCGACGCTGAAAGGATGAGCGCTATGACGAAATGTAAAGAAACAGGTGAATGTTGCAAAAACGAACCCTGTCGTTCTTGTTTCGACCTCCCCTATTGGAAGGATACGTTACCCCATCAAGACGCCCCATGCTTGCCGAGCCCCCCGGATACAACGATTGAGGAGGAACTGATCGATAGCGTGGTTAGTACCACAACGCTGAATGAAGAACTCATCAGAGCGAAGAAACTCTATCTCCAATCAAAGACAGCGGTCATCGAGATGTTCAGTCATGCGCGGATGGGACAGGCAATCGCCATGAAACAGGCAGACGAACTGGTCGACAACATATCCTGCTCGATCACGCGTCACCCGAATGCATTTATTAGCTTGGTACGTCTCAAACAGGCGACTGAATACACCTACATGCATTCAGTCGCTGTCTGCGCTTTAATGATTGCCGTGGCTCATCAACTGGACTTTTCTGAGGAGCTTATCCATCAGGCCGGGCTTGCAGGCCTGCTGCACGACGTTGGAAAGATGGTGATTCCAGGCACCATTCTTAACAAGCCAGGAAAATTGACCGATGATGAATTTGAGGTCATTCGTCAACACCCACGATTGGGAGCTCAAATATTACTCGCCTCGACACCGCTGTATGAGGCGGTGCTGGATGTTTGTCTCCATCATCATGAAAAAATGGATGGCTCCGGTTATCCCGATCGGTTAATCGGCGAGCAAATAAGCCTCTTTTCCCGCATGGCGGCCATTTGCGATGTCTATGACGCGGTCACATCTGATCGCCCATACAATGAGGCTTGGGGCCCTGCTATCGCCGTTCAAAAAATGTCGGGATGGAAACAACATTTCGACAACTCAGTATTCCAGGCATTTGTAAAGTCAGTCGGCATTTATCCGGTGGGCTCTGTTGTGCGCCTCAGCAGTGGGCATATTGGCGTGGTCACTGAGCAACATCCACACTCTTTATTGACGCCCACCGTAAAAATTTTCTTTTCCACGGTTTTAAATGCCTATATCAAGCCTTCGACCATCGACATAAGTGACGCTGCGTCGAGCGAAAAAATTATTGAGCGTGTTTTGGCCGAGCAATACGGCTTTAAGAACACAGACGCCTTGTGGAACGGACCTCCCGCCTAGAATTAAGTGTTCAGGAAACTCCCTGGATCGCCCGACACTCACTTAACCCGACCTCAACAACAGCTGAGTTTAAGCAGCGAAGAATTCAAGCGTCACTTGCCAGACCGTGCAAAACATAAAAATCTGCCGCCTTTTTTGTCGGCACACAAATAGATTGGGCTGGGAGGTTTTATGAAGTTCAAATCATTGCAGGTACGTATTTGTGTTACGGCAGGTATATGCCTGTTTGTTTCATCCGTCAGCCTGGTTGCTTACGGGCTCTTTACCGCTCGGGCTAATGAGCAATACGTGGCAGCCGAAGTCACAGCACTGGTTGAAAAATCAACGATCCGGGAAATTCAAAACCTGGCCGAATCCCGTGCCAACGCCATTCAGGCCAAGCTGCAAAATGCCCTGGATGCGGCTCGCACCATGGCCAATGCCTTTGCCGCCAGCAAGGCCTCGCAAAGCCCTTTGGCATTGGGGCGAGAACAGATCAACACCGTATTGCTCAGCGTCCTTAAGGATAACCCTGACTTCAACGGTACTTATTCATGCTGGGAACCGGATGCGCTGGACGGGCAGGATCTCGCGTTCCGTAATGCTCAGGATGGCAGCAATCCATTAACCGGGCGCTTCACGCCTTACTGGACACGCAGTTCCGGGGGGCATGTGGCGGTGCAACCATTGGTCGAGTATGACTCTGCGGATCGTCACCCAAATGGTGTGCCAAAAGGTGGCTGGTACAGCGGCCCGCGCGAAACCCTGAAGGAAAGTGTGCTCGATCCCATTCCTTATGTGGTTCAGGGTAAAAACGTATGGCTGACCACCTTGTCGGTTCCGATCGTTTCCAATGGCAAGTTCTACGGCGTGGTCGGGGCTGACTTCGATATCGCTTTTATCCAGAAACTCAGCGAGCAGATGTCTGCCGATCTCTATGGTGGCAAGGGCTCGGTGACGATCATGAGTAACCAGGGTCTGGTAGTAGCGGACAGCCAGCGTACTGACCTGATTGGTCAGCCCATCAAGGCCCTGCTGCCCGGCTCCTGGGAAAAAGTGCTGCGCGATATCCAGAGCGGTCATAGTGACGGTTTGCTTAATCCGCAAACACAGAATATCGAAGTGCTGATGCCCATTGAACTTGGGCGCACAGGCAAGCCCTGGGCGGTGCTGATTCGCTTGCCCAAGGCTGTAGTCATGAGTCAGGCCATCACCCTGGAGCAGGAGTTGCAGGCACGCAGTATCAGCAACAGCATCTGGCAAGTGTCGGTGGGGTTGGGTATTTCACTGTTGGCGCTGGCCGCTCTATGGTTTGCCGCTGCAAAAATCGTCGGACCGATTCGTGAGGCAGCTGCATTGGCCGCCAATATCAGCCTGGGCGACTTCTCCCGTCGTCTGGTGCAGAAAACCGAGGATGAAGTGGGGCAATTGTCGGTCGCACTTAACGACATGTCTGAAAGCCTGCAACGGCAAGTCAGGGTGGCCGAGCGCATCTCCGAAGGTGATCTGGATCTAGAGGTCAGGTTGTCTTCACCCCACGATACGCTCGGCAAGTCACTTGAGAAGATGGTCAGTAACCTCAACCAGCTGATTTCCGAAGTCCAGGCCAGTGCCACCCAGATCACCGGCAGCTCGGGGCAGGTCACCGATCTGAGTCAGTCCTTATCCGATGGGGCAGCCAATTCCGCATCGTCCATCACCGAAATCAGTGCGGTGATGACGCAAATGGCTGCTCAAACCCGGGACAACGCCGCCAACGCTAAAAAAGCCGATGAGCAATCCCAGGCATCACGCGCCGATGCGGGAGAAAGTGACCAGTTGATGAGTGAGCTGATTGGCGCAATGGCCGAAATAGATAACTCGGGCAAGGACATTACAGCGATCATCACTACTATCGATAACATTGCCGCACAAACCAATTTGCTGGCTTTGAACGCCGCCATCGAGGCCGCCCGGGCGGGTGAGCTGGGGCGCGGTTTTGCCGTGGTGGCAGACGAAGTGCGTAGCCTGGCAGCCCGCAGCGCCGAGGCGGCCCAGCAGACGGCCGCGTTGATCGCCGACTCCTCGAGCAAGACACGACAGGGCATGATCATCGCAGGCCGAACCGCCGAATCACTCAAAAACATCGTCAGTGGAACCAGCGAGGTTTCCAGCCTGGTTTCGCTGATCTACCAAGCCTCCAGCGAGCAGGCTTCAGGCTTGCAGCAGGCAAGCATCGGACTTGAACAGATCGACGAAGTGACGCAGAAAAACCAGTCAAACTCACAAGAGTGCGCGGTGGCGGCCAAGGATCTTTCAGTGCGTGCTTCGCTGATGCAGCGGGAGTTAAGTCGATTCAAGGTGAAAAAATAGGGGTTGGAAACCGACAGGCATCAAATAAATTCAAGCGCGCAATAATATTCGCTGGCACTCAAACAAATGTAATACATGAGCCGTAAATTCACGTTATCCCCGGGGGGGGCACATCGATTGCTGTGCCCCCAGGGAAATACGGTAAACCATTCCGAACGTTGTCTGAGAGGTCACATCCGTATGCTTGGTGATCTTTTATTGGATGATTCAATACGTTTAGTCCCATTGAATCAGCGACGGCCCCGCACCACAAATAGCGGTGCAACCCATCCTTATCCCCTCTACGTAACCTTCAAGGGATGCGCAAACCTAGTCATCTCTGTCCATGTGCCACTCCCTGTCAGACTGTGTGGCCAATCGACAGTCGGTATTACTTTGAGCGACAAAAAACAGGCGCAATGGGGCAGGTCTTCTATGATTGCTGCAACCAAGGAATCTACCCCCAATGTCCGAGTCCAATGTTCGCCTGTTAAACGTGCACTCCCTCAAAGCCGCCTGCTCCAATTGCAACGTGCTTGAACTGTGCCTACCCATTGGGCTGACGGGCGGTGAAGTCGAGCGTCTCGACACCTTGATCGCTCAGCGGGTGAAGGTCAAAAAAGGGGCATCGTTGTACCGCACTGGCGATCCGCTAAGGTCGCTCTATGCTGTGCGGCTGGGTTTCTTCAAGACCAGCGTATTGTCAGTGGACGGCCGAGAACAAGTCACCGGGTTCCAGATGCAGGGCGAGATGCTCGGCTTGGACGCCATCAGCACCGATCATTACGCTTGTACTGCGATAGCCTTGGAAGACAGTGAAGTCTGCCCGATTCCTTTCAGTCATCTGGAGAAACTGGCCCGCGACCTCCCGTCTCTGCAGCACAACCTGAACAGACTCCTGAGCCAGGAGATCGTGCGCGACCACAGCATGTTGCTGTTGCTTGGCAACATGAACGCCGATGAGCGCCTGGCAGGGTTTCTGTTGAACTTATCTCAACGACTTAATACGCGCGGTTATTCCTCCAGGGAGTTCGTGCTGCGCATGAGTCGAGAGGCCATTGGCTCCTACCTGGGCCTGCGCCTGGAAACCATCTGCCGGTGCATCGCCCATCTACGCCAGGAAGAACTGGTGGATATGCATGGACGCAACGTCAATATCCTGGACCTGCCCGGTCTCAGGCACAAAGTCGCCGGTTGCCATCGTCACACTGAACAGTGACCCACCGCCCGACGGTTTGCCAGACCCCTGATCTAAATCAAGACCCCTCCTCACCTTCAAGCCGAAATTAAGACACCGTGTCGAACCTCTCTTCTCGTGGAGGCTTTGTCACGGCTGCAGGTGTTCAACCTGCCAAAAGGGGTCGATGTCGACAAGATAGAAGCCCAGTTCAGCAAAGGCGTGCTGACGCTGACGTTGCCTAAAAAACATGAAGTACTGAAAGCGGAAAAAGTCGCGCCGATCAAGGCAGACTGAAGACTGCTCCCCTGCCCCTCGCCGGCCAACGACGAGGGGCTTTTTTATGCCTGCGCTTGTTGAGCAAAGGGGTGAGCCAATCGACAAATTATCTGCGGCTCTTTCCCCTAATGATTGAAAAGTTGCAGGCCTGGGCCACTGGCAAGCCAATTCGCCTGTTAACTCTGGTTGCCTGAGTAAATCCCCTATGGGATGGATCTCCAAAAGTCGGGTTCGAACGCTACGGTACGGAGTCGATGCCATGACGCTTCCTGGTCGTCACCCCGGCGTAGGCGTCCAGCGCCAGTTCAAGACTTCGGGCATGTCCTGCCCATTCTCGATAAGGTACAACTGATGCTTTTCCATGGTTTCCCAGTAGCGGTCCCGGGCGCTGTCCACCAACGGCTGCAATCGTGGCACCCGTTGAATGACATCGAGTGCCAGTTGGTAGCGGTCCAGGTGATTGATGACCGCCATGTCGAACGGTGTGGTGGTGGCCCCCTCTTCCATGAAACCGCGCACATGGAAGTTGTCGTGATTGTGCCGTTTGTAGACCAGCCGATGGATCAGCGACGGATAGCCGTGGAAGGCGAAAATCACTGGTTTGTCCACGGTGAACAGCTCATCGAACTCCGCATCCGGCAAACCGTGGGAATGCTGTTGCGGCGGTTGCAGGACCATCAGGTCCACCACATTCACCACCCGCACACGCAGGTCCGGCACGTATTGGCGCAGTAGAGTGACGGCGGCCAGGATTTCCAGGGTCGGCACGTCACCGGCGCAGGCCATCACCACGTCCGGGTCTTCATCGTCCTTGCAGGCGAAGGCCCAGCGGCCGATGCCGGTCATGCAGTGGCGGATCGCCGAGTCGATGTCCAGCCACTGCCACTCTGGCTGTTTGCCGGCCACGATAACGTTGATGTAATTGCGACTCTTGAGGCAGTGATCAGCCACGGATAACAGGCAGTTGGCGTCCGGTGGCAAGTAGATGCGCACCACATCGGCGCTCTTGTTCGCCACAAGATCAATGAACCCCGGATCCTGATGGGAAAAACCGTTGTGGTCTTGACGCCAGACATGGGACGTGAGCAGGTAGTTGAGCGAAGCAATCGGCGCGCGCCACGGAATCTGGGCGGCGGTCTTGAGCCATTTGGCGTGCTGGTTGAACATCGAATCGACGATCTGGATGAACGCCTCGTAGCAGGAAAATAGTCCGTGGCGACCAGTCAACAGATACCCTTCAAGCCAGCCTTCACACACCTGCTCACTGAGGATCTCCATTACCCGGCCCTCGCAGTCCAGGTTCGTATCGCCGGCTTCCAGCGCCGCCATCCAGGCTTTGCCGCTGACCTCGTACACCGCATCAAGGCGATTGGAGGCTGTTTCGTCGGGTCCGAACAGGCGAAAGTTGCCTGCCTTGAGATTGTGCCGCATGACATCGCGCACAAAACCGCCCAACACGCGGGTGGCTTCTGCCTGCATACCTCCGGGCTCGGGAAGCTGAAGGGCGTAATCGGTAAACCGGGGCAGCTCCAGCGGCTTCAAAAGCAAGCCGCCATTGGCATGAGGATTGGCGCCCAGGCGTCGATGGCCGGTCGGTGCCAACGCGGCAAGGTCTGGCAGCAATGCGCCGTTGGCGTCGAACAAATCCTGCGGCCGGTAACTGTCGAGCCATTGTTCCAGTTGCGTCAGGTGTGTGGGCTGCTCGAAATGACTCAGCGGCACCTGATGGGCGCGCCAGGTGCCTTCGACCTGCTGGCCGTCGACGAACTTCGGACCGGTCCAGCCCTTGGGCGTACGCAGCACCAGCATCGGCCAAAGCTGACGCTCCAGCTCACGGCCCGACGAGTCCGCCCGGGCGGTGTGCTGGATTTCGCGAATCTTGAGCAACATGCTGTCCAGAACCCTGGCCAGTTGCTGGTGAACAGCTTGCGGGTCGTCGCCTTCGACAAAATAAGGATCGTAGCCGTAGCCATACATCAGGGCCGACAGTTCGTCCTCACTGATGCGTGAAAGCAACGTGGGGTTGGCGATTTTGAAGCCGTTGAGATGAAGGATCGGCAGTACGGCACCGTCACGCCTGGGGTTGAGGAATTTGTTGGAATGCCAGCTCGCCGCCAGCGAGCCGGTTTCGGCTTCACCGTCACCAATGACGCAGGCCACGATCAGCTCCGGGTTGTCAAACGCCGCCCCGTAGGCATGCGCCAGGGAATACCCCAGTTCCCCACCTTCGTGGATGGAGCCGGGAATCTGCGCCGAGACATGGCTGGAAAGTCCGTATGGCCAGGAGAACTGCCGGAACAAACGCAGCATTCCATTCTCGTTCTGCTCCACCGAGGGATAACACTGGGTGAAGCTGCCTTCCAGGTAGCTCTGCGCCACGATGGCCGGACCGCCATGACCGGGGCCGGTGATCAGTATCATGTCCAGGTCGTGGGTCTTGATCAGGTGATTGAGGTGAACGTAAATCAGGTTCAGCCCCGGCGTCGTGCCCCAGTGACCCAACAGGCGCGGCTTGACATGACAACGTTGCAGCGGTTTACGCAGCAAAGGGTTGTCCTTGAGGTAGATCTGCCCCACGGCCAGGTAATTGGAAGCACGCCAGTAGGCGTCAATGCCTGTGAGTTGGTCGGGGTTGAGAAATTCGCTCATCACATCCTCCACAAAAAGCAGGATCACCGGCGGTTAACCCTGATCGCTTGAGCCGCTTGTCAACGGCCTACCATGGCTGATTCTGGAGCGCAGGAATGGAACCGACTTGATTTACATCAGAGTCAGAGCGCCACTCTCATTCCCTGACCGCCAACAGGCTGCCCGGCACTGAATACAATGCCCGCTCTGTCGTGCTGCCAATCAACCGCTCAACGCCGGCGCGTTGCACGGCCCCCATCACCACCACATCGGCCTCGAACTCATCGAGGAATTCATGAATCACCGGCACTGGCAGGCCGACGACGAAGTAGCGACATTCCGGCGGTATGCTGTAACGCTCGGCCAGGTGAATGAACGCCGCGTGCAGCGATTCTCGCAGGGCGTCGGTAAAGTCTTCATTCCAGGCCCCGGCCAGCAACGAGGCCTCCCCGTTGAAGGCAGGCGACAGGTCGCAGGCGTACAACAGATGCAACGAGGCATTGCATTGCAAGGCCAGTGCCCCGGCCGCCTGGATGATGCGCTCGTTCAAAGCATTGGCCTCGGGGTCTGCGGGATCCACCGCGGCCACGACCCGGCGCGGCAAGCCGCGGACAGCCTGGTTGACCAGATGCAACGGCACCGGGCATTCGCGCAGTAGATGACAATCAAGTGGCGTTACAAAGACGCGCTTGAGCAAGGGCTCCAGGGTGACATCCTTGATCAACAGGTCGGGTTGGAACTCTTGGACGTAGCGCAGAATATCCAGCAGCGGATGAAGGGACCAGACCACATGCGTCGTCACATTCAGCCCTTCCTCCTTAAGCATCGCGGCCTCCTCCACCATCCAGCGACGGTAGCGGTGCACATAGCGCTGGATCGTCGCTTCGTCGATTTTTTCACCCCACAAGTGGGTGCGCGGCGGTGGCTGGACAAAGGCGCACAAATGCAGCGCAGCGCCACTGGCCCTGGCCAGGGCGTAGGCACGACGCAGCGCGGCAGAAGGCTGCAGGTCGGGTTCGACAATCATTAGTAAACGCTGGTATTGCGCCATCGCATACCTCCGCTGGGCTCTTCCCCGTCAGGTCCGGTGTCTTGCTCCGACCTTCTTGAGGGGGACCCCCAGCGTGCACCCAACTACGGCGGGAGCGGTTTGATCTGTATCAAGTGCAAGGTAACCAAGGGTGCAAACACGAGCACTGATCCAGATCAGAATCGATCGCCATCACGGGCGTAGAACGGTAACGACTGCGTGGCCGTTGCCGCGCCGGACGTTCAAATCCGATGGAGGATTGCACCATGCTCACCGTCAAAGACCACAACGAACGCGCCGCTGCCATGTATGCCAGCATCAGTGGCAAGCACTGGATCGAAACACTTAAAGACGGCCGGCATGTGCTGGTCAGGCCGTTGAAGGAAGAAGACCGTCAGCGCGAATATGACTTCATCAAGCGTCTGTCACCGGAGTCCCGGCACATGCGTTTTCTGGCGCAAATCAATGAACCAGGCACAGCCATGCTCGACCAGTTGATGGATATCGACTACAAGGCGCGCATGGCCTACATCGCCCTGACCCACGACAACGGCCAGTTGATCGAAATCGGCGTCAGCCGCTACTGCGCCACCGGCGAATATGAATGCGAGTGCGCCGTAACCGTCGCCGACCCATGGCAGCATCTGGGACTGGGGACGGTGTTGATGAAGCATTTGATAGAAACCGCGCGTAAAAACGGTTATCGCCAGCTGTACTCCATCGACGCCGCCAGTAACGCCCCCATGCGGGACCTGGCTCATGGCCTGGGGTTTGAAACCCACTCC
Organism: Pseudomonas sp. LBUM1664; assembly: GCF_059695895.1. NCBI lineage: Bacteria > Pseudomonadati > Pseudomonadota > Gammaproteobacteria > Pseudomonadales > Pseudomonadaceae > Pseudomonas > Pseudomonas sp. LBUM1664. The sequence continues at coordinate 3,627,891 of NZ_CP166791.1, forward strand.
GACCCCGACGACACCCGGCAGGTCATCCACCGCCTCGATCTTTAGTCACAGACACTTGCACGGGGCCACGCATCACGGCCCCTCGCATTGTTGACCTCATCATTCTTCCGGCTTGATCGCCAACACGCTGCAGGGCGCACGTTGCAACACCTGTTCAGCGGTGCTGCCCAAACGCCTGTCCAGACCACGATGCTGGGTGGTGCCCATGACGATGACATCGCACTGGTGATCGCCTGCGAACGCGCAAATGCTATTTAGCGGCGTACCTTCGATGAAATGACGCTGCTGCGGCGCAACCCCATGACGCTCGGCCAGCGACTCGAACACCTCGTGCTGTGCCTGGCCCAACGCTTCGTAAAGCCCGGTGGCCAGGGGGAGCGCACCGATGCCCATGTCCGAAGCGTAGACGGCCGTCCAGTCGAAGGCGTGCAACAACTCGACCTGTGCGTTGCACTGTCCAGCCAGTTTCACGGCGGCGTCGACGATCCTGTCATTGAACACCAGATCCTGCTCCTCGCTGCGCAACACATCGACGATCGCCAGGATCCGCCGAGGCCGGGGATGGCGAGAGTCCGTGACCAAGTGCACCGGCACTGGACAGTCACGCAGCAATCGCCAGTCAAGCGGTGTGAAAAAGACCCGCTTCATCGCCGGTTCCGGCTGGGCGTCCTTGATGATCAGTGCCAGTGGCATCTCTTTGATGTATTGCTGCAGAGCCTGATAAGGGTCTTTGCCCCAAACCACCTCGCACGTCACCTCGACCCCGTGCCGACGCGCCAGTTCAGCCTGTTGCCACAGCCAGTGCCGATGGGTTTCCAGGTACCCCTCGCGCGCTTGCTTGACCTGATCCGGCGCAAAGAGAGCGGCCACCGAGAGCAAATCCAGATAATCGATCGCTACGATGTGCAGAGGCAAGTCCAGAGCCAGGGCCAGTTCGGTGGCGCGGTCGAACGCAGGCGTACGGGCCATGGCGTCAGGGGCCAATAACAGCAAACGTTGGGTCTGGGACATGGGACACCTCAGCATGTGGCGGCAGCCACTTGAGTCAATAGAATTTCAGAATGAGCGTTTGCCAGGAGAGGGATTTGATCTTCATCAAGTGGGCCGCTGTTCGCCCCCCTTAAAACCGCGGGACCAGGACCCCGGCCCACATCGCCAGCGTCACCAGCACCTGTCCGGGAATGACGTACCCGGCGAACCCCCGCCCACCGCTGAGCCACGCCACCACGCATTTACTCAGGGAGTTGCTGCTCAGTGCCATCAGGACCGGCACCGCGACGCCGTCGAAAGGCAGCAGCCCGGCTTTCGCCAGGGAGGCGATGGAGGCTGTCGAGGCATGGGCGTCGGCCAGCCCACTGAAAATCGCGGTCACGATCACACCGGTCTGCCCGAATCCATCGAGCATCGCCGACGACAACACGGTGATACCGGTCATTGCCAGGACCACCGTCAACGCCAGTTTCAGGCTGAACGCCCCGCCATCCTTGATGGGCTCATCGGCTCGCACCCTGGGCCGGGGAAACATCAGCGCGCCAGCGTAGAGCAATGTCATCAGCATCCCGCACAACAACGGCCCCCACATCCAACGCAACAGCCCCGGTTCCACAGTCCCGAGGATCAGGCCCATCTGAGCCACCGTCGCCAAGTTGGACAACATAGCGGCGGCGCTCAGCGCCTTGAGATCTATCGGCTGTTTCGCGGCGATGTGCCCCATGGTCGCGACGGTCACCGTGGCGGAGGCAAACCCTGAGGCAATCGCGCTAAGGGCGTAACCGTAGCGCGTGCCGAGGGTGCGGACCGCGATGTGCCCCAGCGCCCCCACAGCCATCAGCATGACGGTCAGGGTACAAATGGTGCGCAGGTTGATCGCATTGTAAGGCCCGAGGAAACGATCCGGCGCCAGGGGCAGCACCACCAGCGCAGCGATCAACAGCACCAGGCCATCGCGCATCTCGGTAGCGGTCAATTGATTGCGGGCAAAGTGGTGCAGCGTCTGGCGGCTGGCCAGCAGCCCGGCCATCACCACGCCAATCGCTGTCGCCAGCGCCGGGGCGCTCACGCAGAGCGCACCCAATGCCAACACCGCGAACAAAGCCACTTCGCTGGTAATGCCGGGGTCTTTGTCGAGGCTTTTCCAATACGCCATCGTGACCAATGCGCCCAGCGCAAGCGCAACAAACCCCAGCAATAAAGGGCCGCCGGCCTGGACCGTGACATACCCCAGCAGAGAAATGATGGCAAAGGTGCGCAAGCCGGCGAAGTCGCGCCTGTCGCCCTCGCCTTTGCGCCGCTCGCGCTCAAGCCCCACCAGCAGGCCTATTCCCAGCGCAGCGGCAGCATTGGTAAAACCCAGGGTTTCGGTCATGACGGCGGTTCTATGGAGAGACTTGATCGGACCTTCGTTGGCGCGTCACTCGAGCGACATCCGCCGTTCCCGGTCGCAGGGGTGCGTTTCCCGTCGGCCAGGCATGAGGCGCCTCGATTCGGGCCTGCAATGTCCTTGTGAATGCCTGGGCGTCATCAAGGCACCTGAACTCCGCCCGGCAGGCGCCCAGGCGCACCACCCAGCGGGGCCCTATCATCTGCTCTTCTATCCAAATCATCATGATCACCCTCCCGCCGCCCAATGGCGGCCTGATTGAACAACCGATCACTGTTAGTCAGGCGCTCATCAAGGCGTGATAGCCACTTTCATCACCCCGTCTCGCTGGTGGGCGAACAAGTCGTAAGCCGCTTCAATGTCGTCAAGCTTGAAGTGATGGGTCACCAGTGGCGACAAATCCACGGCGCCGCTATCCACCACCGCCAACAGCCGGCGCATGCGCTCCTTGCCGCCAGGGCAAAGCGTGGTGACGATACTGTAGTCCCCCAGGCCGGCGGCGAAGGCATTGAGGGGGATTGTCAGGTCGCTGGAATAGACGCCCAGGCTCGACAGGCGACCACCGGGGCGCAACACCCGCAGCGCCGACTCGAAAGTGCCCTGGGTACCGAGGGCTTCAATCGCGACGTCCACACCGCGTCCGTCGGTCAACGTCATGATCTGCTCCACCACGTCACCGTCCTTGAAATTGACCACATGAGTGGCCCCCAGTCCCCGGGCCACGTTCATGCGTTCGGCCACCGCATCGACACCGATGATGGTGCTCGCCCCCTTGAGCCGGGCGCCGGCCACCGCACACAAACCGATAGGCCCCAAGGCAAACACAGCGACCGTATCGCCGATGTTCACCTCACCGCGCTCCGCGCCGGAAAACCCGGTGGACATGATGTCGGGGCACATCAGCACCTGCTCGTCGCTGAGGCCGTCAGGAATCGGGCAGAGGTTGGCCAGCGCATCGGGCACCAGCACGTACTCGGCCTGGCAGCCATCAATGGTGTTGCCGAATTTCCAGCCACCGATGGCACGAAACCCGTGGCGAGTGTCCGCACCGTCCTGAGAGCCGCAGCCACACAGACAAGCATAGCTCTGCCCACTGGGGGTGATGGCGCCGGCAATCACCCGTTGCCCTTCGACGAAACCGCGCACCTGGGAACCCAGCCGTTCGATGATGCCCACCGGCTCATGGCCGATCGTCAGACCTTTGGCCACCGGATATTCGCCGCGCAAAATGTGCACGTCGGTGCCACAGATGGTCGTGGTGGTAATGCGCACCAGCGCATCCAGCGGCCCGACCTCGGGGATGGGTTTGTCTTCCAGCACAATTCGATTCTTCTCCACGAAAATCGCGGCTTTCATCTTGGCCATGACCAATGCTCCGGTTGCCTGATGCGCGTGAATTCAAGGGTGCAACCCGAGCCTGCTCCGCTCTTGTGCCGGGGAGCTTGATCATGATCAATCATTGCGCGATTGCCCGCGCCCGTCTGCGCCCGATGAAACGCTTTTGGAATGAGTTTGATGCAGATCAAGTTACCGGGGCCGAGGGAGAACATCATCGCTCCCAGACGCCACGCCGCGCGAAGGGTCGCCCGGTGCCCCACACGTCCACGCTCGGGAGGTTCGTCATGTCTACACAATCACGCTTGATGCTGGTCGTCTCACCCTTGATGGAACACAGCCCGGCCTTCGACCGGGCGGCCGCGCTGGCCAAGGCCGAAGGCGCCGCGCTGCATATTGTCGCTTTCGACTACCTGGAAGGCCTGGCCACGGCCGGCCTGGTCAATGAACAGGCACTGGAACAGATGCGCATCGGCTACATTGAACGCCATCGGCAATGGCTGGAGGAACAGGCCAGGCCACTGCGCAAGCTCGGCATCGAAGTCACGACAGAAGTGACGTGGGTCGAGAGGCCGTTGCAGGAAATTCTGATCCACCTCAAAGAGCAGCCCATGGATGCGCTGATCAAGACGGTGGAGCATCAATCCTGGCTCACGCGCCTGATGTTCACACCGCTGGATGTGCATCTGCTGCACCAATGCGAAGTGCCGCTGCACTTCGTCAACAAGCTCACCCATGCGCGCCCGCGCAAAATTCTGGCCGCCGTCGACCCGTTTCATCAGGACGGGCGCTACGATGGTCTCAACGACCGAATCCTGAGCGAAGCCAACAAACTGGCGGCCGCCTGTGACGCAACGCTGGAAGTCGTTTATGCGTATGACTTGTCGTCCATCACGGCCGCCGAATACGGGTTCGGCAATGGATCAGTGTTCTTCTCCTCTGCCCTGTCCCGACAGCTCTACGAATCTCAGGGTGCTGCCTTCGACGCACTGGCCGAACGCAACGGCATCGCCCCGGAACAACGGCGCATGATCATGGGCGACCCCGCCAAGGTACTCGCCAGCTACGCGGCATCCTATGACATAGATGTCATTGTCATGGGCCGAGTGCACTACGGTGGCCTGGACAAACTGATTGGCAGTACCGTGGAGAGTCTGCTGTACAAGATGCCATGCAGCCTGTGGGTGATCGCGCCACAGCAGGTCGGCTGAGGGCGTGTAAAAACCACCGCTGCGTGCGCACAGGAACACGGCTTGATGAATCGACCGAGCAACGCATCAACGGAGCAAAATCCGAATACCACAGATGCCGTGGCGTGGTACACGCAGCCTGCAGAGCGGGTGTTGAACCTGCTAGAGGTCAATGAGCATGTCGGGCTGAACGTGGTCGACGTTCAAGCCCGGCTTGAGCGCACAGGCTTCAATCGCCTGCCGGAATCAGCCCGGCGTCCAGCATGGCTGCGATTCTTGCTGCAGTTTCACAACATCCTGATTTATGTGCTTCTAGGTTCTGCTGCAATTACCGCGATACTGCAACACCTGTGGGATACGGTGGTCATTCTTGCGGTGGTTGTGGCAAACGCCATCATTGGCTACGTCCAGGAAGGCAAAGCGGAAAAAGCCATGGACGCCATCCGGCAAATGCTGGCACCACGTGCCGCGGTGATTCGCTCGGGTGAACGCTTGAGCGTTGCAGGCGAGGAACTGGTACCAGGCGATATCGTTTTGCTGGAGGCCGGCGACAAAGTCCCCGCTGATCTACGCCTGCTGCACGCCAACAGACTTCAGATACACGAAGCGATTCTTACCGGAGAATCCGCACCCGCAGAAAAACATACCGAACCGGTACGCATCGAAGCCGCCCTGGGTGATCGTGCCTGCATGGCATTCAGTGGCACCCTCGTGACGTGCGGACAAGCAACAGGGGTCGTTGTTGCCACCGCAACATCAGCCGAGATCGGGCGCATCAGCAATCTGCTATCGGGAGTAGAGACATTAACTACTCCACTGGTACAGCAAATGAACGTCTTTGCGCGGTGGCTGACGATATTGATTCTGCTGATCGCCGGCCTGCTACTCGTTTACGGTCATTTCGTCGGGCATTACGTATTCACCGAGATATTCATGGTCGTGGTGGGCATGTCGGTCGCTGCCATACCGGAAGGGTTGCCCGCCGTACTCACCATTACACTGGCGGTCGGGGTCCGGGCGATGGCCCGGCGCAATGCCATCGTTCGTCGCCTGCCGGCCATCGAAACGCTGGGTTCGGTATCGGTCATTTGCACGGACAAGACGGGCACCCTCACCCGCAACGAGATGATGGTGGCCTCAGTCGTCACCAGCGATCTCACCTTCACGGTCGATGGTGCGGGATATCAGCCCACGGGCAACATGAACCTTGCCGATCAGTTGATCGACACATCCAATCACCCGACCTTAGCCGAACTGGGACGCGCGGCCAGTCTCTGCAATGATGCAATGTTGAGGCAGCACGAGGACGCATGGAAGGTCGAAGGGGATCCGATGGAGGGCGCATTGCTGGTGTTTTGCGCAAAAGCCGGAATCAATGGCGAAGAAGAGCGAGGCACCTGGGCGCGCACCGATGCCATTCCGTTTGACGCTAAACACCGCTTCATGGCGACTCTGCATCACAACCATGACCGACAAGCCTCTATTTATGTCAAAGGCGCGCCTGAGCAGATTCTCGCCATGTGCACGCAACAGCGTGGCAACGCTGGAGAAACTGAGCGGCTCGATACTAATTATTGGCACAGGCAGGCCAATACCATCGCCAGCAAAGGCCAACGGGTGTTGGCGTTTGCCGTCAGGTCAGTACAGCCCGAGCACTCCATTCTGGAATTTGCTGACGTGCAAGGGACGTTAACCTTGCTGGGCTTGGTAGGAATGATTGACCCGCCTCGCCCAGAGACGATCCAGGCAGTTCAGCAATGTCAGGCGGCAGGTATTACGGTGAAAATGATCACCGGGGATCACTCCGGCACCGCTTCCGCCATCGGTTATCAAATCGGCCTGAAAAATCCGGACAAGGTACTGACTGGCATTGATCTGGACACCATGAACGATGCAACACTCAAAGAAACCCTGAAGGACGTGAACATTTTCGCCCGTACCAGCCCCGAGCATAAGCTCAGGCTGGTGATGTTGCTGCAGTCGAACGGCATGACCGTGGCGATGACCGGCGATGGCGTCAACGACGCGCCAGCGCTAAAACGCGCAGACGCTGGGATCGCCATGGGTGGCAAAGGCAGTGAAGCGGCGAAAGAGGCCGCGGACTTGGTGTTGGCAGATGACAATTTCGCCTCCATCGTGGCCGCTGTGCGTGAAGGGCGGACGGTCTACGACAACATCAAGAAAGTGCTGAGCTGGACCTTGCCGACCAACGCGGGCGAGACAATGACCATCATTGTCGCGCTGCTGTTTGGCTTTACGCTGCCAGTGACAGCGATACAGATCTTGTGGATCAATCTGATTACCGCCATAACACTGGGTATCGCGCTGGCGTTCGAACCGACCGAAGAAAACACCATGCGCAGGCCTCCGCGTTCAAGGCACGAGCCGCTGATAAGCGGCGCGTTGATCTGGCATATGGTGCTTGTTTCCATTCTCTTTCTCTGCGGTGTCTACGGCATTTTTTCGTATGCGCTCGACCGAGGTTACTCAGTGGAGTTGGCCCGCACCATTGCGGTCAATACGTTGGTCGTGATGGAAATATTCCACTTGTTCTTCATACGCAATCTCTACGGCACGTCGCTGACCTGGAAGGCCGTTCGAGGGACAAAAGTGGTGTGGATGACCGTCGCCGTGGTGACCTGCGCTCAGTTAGCAATCACGTATGCACCGCCCCTGCAAAAAGTGTTTGCTACGCAAGCAATCCCCTTCATGGATGGATTACTGATCATAGGGGTTGGCGTTGCTCTGTTTGCCATTATCGAAATTGAAAAACAGATTCGACTGCGGTTATCTGAATCGAAGAGCGCTACGCCCTCATTGGGGGATGGCGAGCTTGATCATTAATTACTGGCCAATGCCCGCGGGGAGTCTTAACCACATTACTTACGAGGCTAGCCGATGGACATTTCTCGATGGGCTTTAGTCTGTACTTTATCCGGGGCATTGGCGACATCCGCTTTTGCAGCAGACGCACAAAAAATATTCACCCAAGGCGGGTCTAATCCAGCGGCCATAGCCTGTTCAACTTGTCACGGTGCGGACGGTTCAGGGATGCCTTTGCCAGGTTTCCCAAGGCTTGCAGGCCTACCTGCTGATTACCTCACGAAGCAGATCAACGATTTCCGCTCAGGCTCCAGGGGCAGTCCAATCATGCTTCCAATCGCTCAGGCATTGAGCGAAGACGAGTCTAAAGCCCTGGCAGTCATGCTTGCGAAGATGCCAAGCCCTGCAGTAAAGCCTGTGAATCGTGCGAACCCAGCGAAAGGACCGGGGGAAATCCTGGCATTAAGAGGTGCATGGGAGCGAAACATTCCCGAGTGCGTAGCGTGCCATGGTCCAATTGGCATCGGTGTCGGTGCCGCTTTTCCGCCCCTTTCGGGTCAGTCAGCTCAGTACCTCACATCGCAATTGAATGCCTGGCGGCAAAAAACCCGAACAAATGATCCAGACGATCTCATGGGCCACATTGCGCGCTCGCTCACCGATACCGAGGTCGAGGCCGTTTCCCAATATTTTGCTGAACTCAGTAAATAGAGGCCTAGCCATGAAATCGTTCATCGCTGCACTTATGAGTTTCAACATGATATCGATGGTCTGCGCCGCTGAAATCGTAGGCACATCAGCAACAACCAAAAGTCCAAATACGACTCAACATCAGCCCCCCCCATTTCTTCCTCCTGCGGAGGACACGCTGCCTGACAACGCTTATGGTCGATTAGTCCAGCAAGGACACGCGATTTTTGTCGATACCAAAGCCAACGCATCCGAGTTCGTAGGGAACGGATTGAATTGCACCAACTGCCATTTAGAGCAGGGAAGAAAAGCCGACTCTGCCCCTCTTCGGGGGGCTTACACAATGTACCCGGCCTATCGAAAAAAGAACGACAAGGTCAATACCTACGCTGAGCGCTTACAAGGATGCTTCCAGTTCAGTATGAACGGAAAAGCACCACCCGCTGACAGCCAAGTCATCGCCGCTCTTACGGCATATTCATACTGGCTCGCCACGGGGGCACCTACAGGGCAAGAGCTACCTGGACGTTCTTACCCTGAGGTTCCTGAGCCTGCCAAAGGTTTCGATCTCGCCAAGGGAAAAACCATCTACGATGCACAGTGCTCCGTGTGCCACGGACATGAAGGTGAAGGCCAGAAGGCAGGGGGTGACTACGTGTTTCCACCCTTGTGGGGTAAAGATTCATTCAACTGGGGTGCGGGGATGCATCGAATCAATACCGCAGCCGGCTTCATACAATCAAATATGCCCTTAGGTAAAGGTGGAACGCTTTCCGCCGATGAGGCATGGCACGTTGCAGCCTATATGAACAGCCACGAACGCCCGAAAGACCCAAGGATGATTGCCGGCTCTGTCGAACAGACCCGATTAAAATTCCACGCCAATGATGGCGTCAATCTCTATGGGCAAAAAGTGAACGACGTAATAATTGGCCAAGGAACTGAATGATTCCGTCTAACAGACGTTGCCCATGGCTTCGATCAATGTGGCGCACCTAAAGGTGTTAATCGAAAGCTGGTAGAGGCGGGCCTGCAATCGGCTTTTTTGCGCTGACCCAGGCGTCAAATCCACCAGCGATCGACTTCACATGCAGGTAGCCCATATTGAGCAGTGAGGCCGCGGCCAGTGCCGCACGACCACTTGTCTTGCAATACAGCACAATGTTCAGGTCACGGGAATTGAGCGCGCTGTCGTGAGTCAACTTAAACTCCAGCATGCCGCGCGATGCATGTATCGCCCCGGCGAGATGGCCAGCCGCATACTCATCCGCTTCACGCACATCAATAAGTACATCTGCATCCTGGATAGCCTGATCGGCGTCTTCAATGGCGACTTCTTCGATCAGTGCTCTGGCGTCAACGACTAGATCATGGGCAGTTTTTATCATGATACTTTGCAGACTCCCGTTATGGTCGAGGTCGAGCAGCCCTCATCAACGCGTATCGAAGACAGGGCGGCTCATTTAAATAGAGCGGACACTGTTCTTATGTTGGATACTCGAGCGCTCTGTCACGTCCTCAGCCTTCAATGCAGAAACTTCAGCCAACCAGCAAGCGCCAGTGCCGCCAAGCAGGTCCAGCGTGAAAACAGCCACCGCCAGACCTGCATCCGCGGCACGAAACCCACACCTCTCACAAAAGCCACGCTCATCGCAGCGAACAATGCGCTAGCCAGCGCATGATCAGCTTTCCCATCGGGCGTTGCCATAATGGGAGGGTAAAGCGTGCAGGCGAGCATGATGGCTACTGCGATAATCAAACTCAGCACATGAATGCGTGAAGACGGTTGGACATTGGAGAGTTGCGGCGTCATAGCGGCGCCTCGTCATTGTCATTCAAGGCTCGACCCGCTTCGTTCTCGCCCCACATTGCATTCAATATCGCCAGCAGCAATGCAAAACCGACGCCCAGCATCCAGGCGAAATACCACATATTCTCTACTCCTCTGCCGGCACTAGTAGGCTGAATGTTCGTTGGCTTTGATCTGTGCAACAGTGACCTTACCGCGCATGACGCGATACGCCCATGAGGTATAAATCACAATCAGTGGCATGAAGATCAACGTGGCCCAAAACATGATGGCCAGGCTTAGATGACTGGAGACGCTGTCCCACACGGTGAGACTCGCCGCGGGCATCGTTGATGACGGCATGACGAATGGAAACATTGATACGCCTGCCGTGCTGATGACACCGATCACCGCAAACGATGACGCGACAAATGCTGAAAGTGTATGGCGCATCATCAACAACATGGCGGCACCCGCCGCCCCACCCAATCCAAGCGCGGGCAGCAGCCACAGCAAAGGATAATGGCCATAGTTAGCCATCCAGGCCCCCGCTTCGCGCACCACCGATTTGCTGAGAATGTCAGGCAACCCGCCGGTATCAACGAGCGACGTAATGCGATAGCCGTCAATCCATTGCAGCCAGATGCCGGCAACGATGAATGAACACACCAGCACGATCGCAGCGCCCACCGCACCTTTTATTGCCCGGGACTGGATAACACCCTCAGTGCGATGTGCCAGATAAGCGCCGCCCTGCAATGTGATCATTGCACTGCTCACAACGCCGGTGAGAAGCGCGAAAGGATTCAGCAGTTGCCAGAAGCTGCCGGTATACGTTGACACTAGATACTCGTTGAAGTGGAACGGTACACCTTGCAGCAGGTTGCCAAACGCAATTCCGAACACCAACGGTGGCACAGCCCCGCCCACGAAAAGCCCCCAATCCCATGTGCTACGCCAAGTGGCGTTGTGAATCTTGCTGCGATAGTCAAAGCCCACCGGGCGGAAGAACAACGCCCAGAGAACCAGAATCATCGCCCAGTAGAATCCACTGAACGCGGTGGCATACACCACGGGCCAAGCCGCGAACAATGCGCCGCCGGCGGTGATGAACCAAACCTGGTTCCCATCCCAATGCGGCCCAACGGTGTTGATGACGACGCGCCGCTCCAAGTCATTGCGGCCAACAAACGGCAGCAGCGTGCCGACGCCCATATCGTGGCCATCCATAATGGCGAAGCCAATCAGCAGGACACCGACCAGCGCCCACCAGATAATTTTCAGGGTGAAGTAATCAAACATGACTGAGTTCCTTCAAATGGGCGTCGTGAGCATAACGGCCTGTGCCGAGGCTGCCGGGACCTTGACGGGCGAACTTAACCATCAGGAACATTTCCACCACCAGCAGCACGGTGTAGAAAACGATGAACCCGGCCAGCGAGCCATACAGATTGTTGACGCTGAGCGTGGATACGCTCATGTGGGTCGGCAGCACCCCGTAGATCGTCCAGGGCTGGCGGCCGTATTCGGCGACGAACCAACCCAGTTCACATGCGATCCATGGCGCAGGCAGCATGTAGAGCGCCCAACGCAGCAACCAACGGCGCTGCGTGCAGGTCGACTTCAAGGTGCTCCAGAAGGCGAGCCCGAAAAGCACAAGCATGGTAAAACCAAGGCCTACCATGATCCGAAACGCCCAAAACATGGGGGTCACGCGCGGTACGCTATCGTTTACGGCCCTCTCTATAATGGCCGGCGTGGCCTGGTTGACGTCCTGGACGTACCGTTTCAGCAGCAGGCCGAAACCCAGATCAGCTTTATATTCTTCGAACGTCTTGAGCGCTGCCGGATCGGTACGATTGGCCCTCAGTGTTTCCAGCGCATTGACTGCGGTAATACCGCGGATGATGCGAGCCCGGTTCTTTTCCTTGATGTCATGGATACCTGGAATCTGTTTGCTGACTGAGCGGGTACCAATCAGGCCCATCAACCATGGCACCTCGACTTCCCAGTTATTTCTGGACTCGGCTTCATTAATGCTCGCGATCAACGTCAGGCTAGCCGGCGCAGGCTTTGTTTCCCACATGGCTTCCATGGCAGCCAGCTTGGTCTGCTGCGCTTCACCCACCGTGTAACCGGACTCATCACCCAGCACAATCACGCTCAGCACAGACGCCAGGCCGAACGCTGCCGCCACCCGGAAGCTGCGTTTGGCAAACTCGACATCACGATTTTTGAGCAAATACCAACTGGAAATCGACAGCACAAACATCGAGCCAGTGACGTAACCCGCCGAGACGGTGTGCACAAACTTGGCCTGCGCAACCGGGTTGAAAACCACCGTCCAGAAGTCGACCATTTCCATGCGCATGGTGATGTAGCTGAACTCTGAACCCACCGGGTTTTGCATCCACCCATTGGCGATCAATATCCACAGCGCCGACAGGTTGGTTCCAATCGCCATCAGCAACGTGACCAGCAAGTGATGCTGTCTCTTCAGACGATCCCACCCAAAAAAGAACAGCCCGATCATGGTCGATTCGAGGAAAAACGCCATCAGGCCCTCTATCGCCAGCGGGGCGCCGAAGATATCGCCGACATAGTGCGAGTAGTACGCCCAGTTGGTACCGAACTGAAATTCCAGGGTAATCCCCGTGGTCACGCCCAAGGCGAAGTTGATGCCGAACAGCTTGCCCCAAAAGCGCGTCATGTCTTTCCAGATGACATTACCTGTCATCACATAGACGCTTTCCATGATGACCAGCAGCCACACCATGCCCACGGTGAGGGGGACAAAAAGAAAGTGGTAAAGCGCAGTGGCTGCAAATTGCAGCCGTGACAAGTCCACCAGTTGTTCTGAGATCACTTGCTTGCCCCTTGAGCCGAGATGGGTACACCGAACCTGTCGCCGATGGTGTTCGAGTCGACGCTGACGCGCGAATCCCGGATGAACAGCCACCACAGTGCTGTCAGCACGATCAGCTTGATCAGCACTGCTGTGAGCAATTGGCGTCGCAGTCGTTTATCGGAAATAGTCATGACGATGCCATTAGCACGCGTCATGCCAAGAGGCGATACCTTGTTTTAATCGTTACATAACAGTTACTTAAGAGTTATCCACCTAAAGCGCTGGATGTCTTGGCAGATCAACACGCTGCCAACCTGCCAGGGCGGCAGGCAGTGGCAGCCGTGGGTGATGCAACGGATGACTAAGCCAAACCTTGTTCTTTCAGGCGCCTGTACAAAGTGCGTTCGCTAATGCCCAGGTGTTTGGCCAGTTCGCTGCGGGTACCTTTAAAAGTGGCCAGCACCTGGGCCAGTGTGCCGCTGTCGAAAGAAACCGCAGTAGCGATCCGGGGAGAGATTGCGGTGGGGGCCAGGGGCAAATGCACGGAGTGAATAACGCCGTCATCCGCGAACAGACTGGCTCTTTCCAGAACATTGCGTAGCTCACGGATATTGCCCGGCCAGGAAAACCGCTGCAATTGCATCAGGGCATCGGCGTCGATCGTCAGCCGGCGCTTGCCCGTACCGGAACGTTGCAGAAACGAATTCACCAGCAATCCGATGTCTTCAATACGGTTGCGCAAGGGAGGTAAGTGAATGGGAAATACACTGATGCGGTAGTACAAGTCTTGCCTGAACTCACCCTTCTCCATCATTTTTTCCAATGGTTTGTGAGTGGCAGCAACCAACCTGAAATTCGCGTGCAGGGTCTCTACGCTGCCGACACGGCGATACGTGCCAGATTCAATCAGCCGCAGCAGTTTCACCTGCATGGCCAGCGGAACGTCGCCAATCTCATCAAGAAACAGCGTACCGCCCTGGGCCGTTTCAACCAGGCCGGGCTTGCGCATGGTGGCGCCCGTGAACGCCCCCTTCTCATGGCCGAACAGCTCGCTCTCGAACAACGTTTCGGTCAAGCCAGAGCAATCAACGACCACGAAGGGTCCAGTGGCCCGATCACTGGTTTCATGTACGGCGCGAGCGAACAATTCCTTGCCCGTGCCGGACTCTCCCAGCAGCAATACCGGCAACATGGATGGCGCTACCCGCTGCAATTGCGACAGGGCCTGGTTGAACGCGGGAGAACTGCCCACCAGCCCCTCATTGCTAGGCCGCGCTGATGCGCTGCGCACCTGGGTAAGACGCTCCACATAAGCGGTGATGTCGCCGTGTTCATCCAGGATCGGACGCAGTTCAACATCGACGTGTTCAGGGCCGCGGGGCGTGTGGTGAATGTGCAAGACCCGGTCCGGGCCGCGCATTTCCCTCGCCTTTTTCATCGGGCAATGCTCTCCCGCCTGATCGCAAGGGACATCGTAGTGATGGGAAACCCGATAGCACTTATGGCCAATAAAAGGTTTATCGGCGCTGCCGAACTGACGCAGGTAAGCCGTGTTGGCCGCCAGGATGTTGTAATCGGGATCGAGCACAATCATCGGCTGAGGCTCGTGCTCAAGAAACGAAACCAGTGACTGCACCTGGTCCGGATGCGGAAGCGTGTTATGCGGGGTCGGCAGGATATTGGCCATCGTGGCTCCTGTGAATCCATCCAGACTAAGGTGACGCTGCCACTATGCCAACAAACACTGCCAATGGCAGTCATTTTGTAGGAGCGGTAAAAAACTCAAAACCAGAAACCCAATAAAAAATTAATTAAATCATATGGTTAAACATAGACTCTTGTTTAACGAAGGCATGGCAAACTTATTGCTATACCAGTTCTTCGAGCGGGTCGGCTAGGGCCCAAGGAGACCGATCATGACCGTAACACTGCACGTCGAAGGATTCTTTGATCCTGCCACCCATACTGTCAGCTATCTTGTGCTGGATGAAACGACCCGCCACTGCGCACTCGTGGACAGCGTACTGGATTACGACCCTAAGTCAGGCCGTACTGCGACGGCGACGGCCGACAAGTTAATGGCCAGAGTGGCCGAGCTGGACGCGAAGGTCGAATGGATTCTTGAAACCCATGTCCATGCCGACCACCTCACAGCCGCGCCGTACCTTAAGGAAAAGCTCGGCGGCAAAATTGGGATAGGTAGCCGGATAGCCACCGTGCAAGAAGTCTTTGGCACGTTGTTCAACACCGGTAGCGACATGGCCCGCGATGGTAGTCAGTTCGATCACCTGTTCGTGAATGAAGAAGCTTTTGCCATTGGTACGCTGCAATGCCACGCACTCCATACTCCGGGCCACACACCCGCTTGCATGACCTATGTCATCAGCAATGGCAAGGAAACGGCTGCATTCATCGGCGACACTTTGTTCATGCCTGACTACGGCACCGCTCGTTGTGATTTCCCCGGTGGCGACGCCCGCACATTGTTCCAATCCATCAACAAGGTGCTGAGTCTGCCGGCCGACACCGTCCTTTACACCTGCCACGATTACCAGCCTGGAGAGCGCGAGGTGCAGTTCGCCAGCACCGTGGCCGAGCAACGCGCCGACAATGTCCATGTCCGTAACGGCATCAGTGAGGAAGAATTCGTGGCGATGCGCACCAAGCGTGATGCATCGATGGAGATGCCGACGCTGATCCTGCCATCGGTGCAGGTCAACATGCGCGCCGGACACTTTCCCGAGCCTGAATCGAACGGCACGCGCTACTTGAAGATCCCGCTCGATGTGCTCTGACGTCCCCCTCCCCCAATAAGAAAAATATCCATCACGGAGACCATTATGGACATCCGCCACCTTGCGCCAGGCTTATCGGTATCAGAACAGGTTTTTCCCAGCCAATTGGTTGAACTGAAAAACACCGGCTTTCGCGCCATCGTGTGTAACCGCCCGGATGGCGAAGGCAGCGATCAACCGTTGTTTGCCGAAATCAAACGTGTGGCTCAGGCGATGGGCATTGAAGCGCACTACCTTCCCGCTGAATCAGGCAAGGTCACCGACGAGCAAGGCGTTGCCTTCGGTAAATTATTTGAATCGCTTCCAAAACCGGTGTTGGCGTATTGCCGTTCCGGCATGCGCTCGACCACGATGTGGGCGCTGTCACAAGCGAGCCACCAGCCCTTGCCACAGATCGTTGAAACCGCCAAGAAGGCCGGGTTCGACATGAAGGGGGTCATTCGCCGGATTGCCAATAACGGACGTACGCCTGTTGAAGTGGCCGAGGCCGAGCATGCCGTGGTCATTATCGGTGGCGGCGCGGCGGGTATTGCGACGGCATCGAGTTTATTGGCACGCGAGCCTGGACTCGACATTGCCATTATCGACCCGGCAGATGTTCACTACTACCAGCCGGGCTGGACGCTTGTCGGCTGCGGCGTTTTCGAGGCCCCCCAGACTGCCCACACAATGGGCAAAACCATTCCTCGCGGCGTGCATTGGATCAAAGCCGCCGTAGCCGCTTTCGAACCCGAAAGAAATGCCGTCATTCTCGATGGATGCAGAGTCGTGCGGTACGAACAGTTAGTGGTGTGTCCTGGCCTCAAACTCGATTGGCATGCCATTGAAGGCTTATCGGAAACCCTGGGGCGCAATGGCGTAACTTCAAACTACCTGTATCACCTCGCGCCCTATACCTGGGAACAGGTACAGCAACTGCGCAGTGGCCGAGCCATATTTACACAACCGCCCATGCCGATTAAATGTGCTGGAGCCCCTCAAAAAGCGATGTATATGTCTGCTGACCACTGGAAACGTGAAGGGGTACTCAGCCATATCGAGATCGACTTCTGCAGCGCCGCAGCAGTGCTGTTCGGTGTTCCCGACTACGTGCCGGCCCTGATGGAATACATCAGGGCCTATGGCATAGACCTGAATTTCGGCAGCACGCTGACCCGCGTTGATGGGCCCGCGCAGACGGCCACCTTCAGTTGCGTTAAAGCCGATGGCAGTGCCCACCTGGTGACTCACGACTTCGACCTGCTGCATGTGGTGCCCCCACAGGTTGCGCCCGATTTCATCCGCGTCAGCCCCCTCGCCGATGCGGCTGGCTGGATTGATGTCGACCCTGACACCCTGCGTCATAAAACCTGGGCGAATATTCACGCACTCGGTGACGCTACCAATTCCAGCAACGCCAAAACCGCTGCAGCAGCGCGTAAACAGGCGCCCGTGGTTGCCCATAACGTGCTGCTGGCAATGGGTAAAACCAAAGGCAGTGCCCATTACGACGGTTACGGATCCTGCCCGCTGACCGTTGAACGGGGCAAGATCGTACTGGCGGAATTCACCTATGGCGGTAAGGTCGCTCCCAGTTTTCCGTCCTGGCTGATTGACGGTACCCGGCCATCGAGGCTGGCGTGGCTGCTCAAAGAGCGGATTCTTCCACCGCTGTATTGGAAGGGAATGCTCAGGGGTCATGAGTGGTTGGCGAAACCAGAGATGGCGGACTTATGAAATCAGACCACCCAGCAAGGAGACTGAGATGATCGCAGCCTTGCTGCTCGGGTTCACCGTGGGTGTGATTCTGGCGTTGACCGGCGCTGGTGGAGGCATACTGGCTGTTCCATTGCTGGTGTTTGGCGTGGGATTGAACATGGCCCAAGCAGGTCCGATCGGTTTACTCGCGGTGGGTTTAGCCGCCACCCTGGGTGCCGTGATGGGCCTCAGAAACGGCACCGTACGCTATAAGGCCGCACTTCTGACTGCGGGCGCGGGGATCGTCTGCTCCCCACTTGGCCTTTGGTTGGCCCAGCGCACACCGAACCGTCCGTTGACAATCATGTTTGCCCTTTTGCTGATGTACGTGGCATACCGGGCCTTTCAAAAATCATTGCCCTCTTCTGCTCAATCAAAGGCATCGGCCCCGCACAAACCACCGCCCTGTGTATTGGATGAAAACCGCGGCAAGCTGAATTGGACCGCCCCCTGTGCATGGGCGCTCACAATGTCCGGCATAGTCGCGGGTGGGCTTTCCGGTTTACTCGGTGTGGGCGGCGGCTTTGTGATGGTGCCGGCACTCCAGCGATACACCAATCTGACAACACAGTCGGTGCTTGCGACGTCGCTAACCGTTATTGCACTGGTTTCGATTTCCGGGGTTGTAGCGAGTTCGGCAGCGGGGCATCTGCAATGGGCGATTGCTGTTCCGTTTTCCCTTGGAGCACTCATCGGCATGCTCGGCGGGCGTCTGGTCGCTGCAAGGCTGTCGGAGCCACACTTACAAAAAGGGTTTGCCATTCTATCTGCGCTGGTTGCAGTGGCCCTGCTTGTAAAAGCATTTAGCTGATTGAACTTCACCCTTTTGTATCGGAGAAATTTCATGAGTGTTGACTGGCTCAACTTCACACCATGGTCATCCCTTGCAGGCGGTGCCTTGATCGGCCTGGCTGCCAGCCTGTTCGTCGTTGCCAATGGGCGTATCGCCGGCATCAGCGGCCTGATCGGCAGCCTCCTGGAGCGTGGTGGCGAGGGCGTGAGTGAGAAGGCCCTGTTTCTTCTGGGGCTGCTTGTCGCACCGCTTTTATGGGGCTTGTTTGCCATCGTGCCGCAGATCGAGTTCCAGAGTGGCTGGCCAGGTCTTGTCGCCGCAGGCCTATTGGTGGGCATTGGCACACGCTACGGTTCGGGCTGCACGAGTGGTCATGGGGTGTGCGGTATATCGCGTCTTTCACCGCGCTCGATGGTCGCCACGGCGTGTTTCATGTTCAGCGGTTTCGCGACGGTGTTTGTCCTGCGTCATGGGCTGGGGGGTTGAACATGCTCAAACTGACTGCATTCATTGCCGGCCTGCTGTTCGGCTTCGGCCTGCTCCTGGCGGGTATGGCCAACCCGAAAAAAGTACTGGCCTTCCTGGATTTGACCGGTGCCTGGGACCCTTCCCTGGCCTTAGTGATGATCGGGGCGATTGGCATAGCCATTGGCCCACTTACCTGGGCACGCCAGCAGTCCCGTTCACTGCTGGGAAGCCCGATGCAATTACCGACCAAGCGCGAGCTGGACCCACGCTTGATCGTCGGCAGCCTGGTGTTTGGCATCGGCTGGGGAATAGCGGGCATCTGTCCTGGTCCCGCAGTGGCAATCCTGCTGAGCGGACACTGGCAAGTCATCGTGTTCATGCTGGCCATGTTGGCTGGCATGTTGTTGTTCACTGCGCTGCAGACTCGGCGCAGCCATTGATCGGGAGATCAGCATGAAAGCCAATATCGGAACAATTGATCGTAGCCTGCGTATTGCCGCGGGGCTTGTTCTCATTGCCCTGAGCCTGACCGGCGTGATCGGCTTGTGGGGCTGGATCGGCCTGGTGCCGTTGGCAACTGGCCTGTTTCGTTTCTGCCCGGTCTATACCTTGTTGGGCATCAGGACGTGCAAACGGTACTGAGGTGGTGACTGCGCTGTTTTTTTGGAGGGGCTCATGACGTTAGACGCAGACATTGGAGCCACTCCATGGATTCCCCTCCAGCCTCGATCCAAGGTTCGCCGCCATGACCCACTCACTCTGGCCCGTTAGACGTTGTCATTAAGCGTGCAACCGAGCGCTGGAAAGCGCAGCGACGCGGCGAATAGCTCATATAGAAGCATTGTTGATGTAGCTCAATGATTTTCCGGCACGCAGGCGTAGAAAACACTGACCGTGCACTCTCGGTCCGTCATCTATACCGAATCAGTCAGAGGCTATCGTCATGAACGACTTGAGCTTGCGAAACATGATTTTGGATGAACTCCAATTCCTGCCTGAAATCGACGCCACCAATATTGGAGTGACCGTGGACAACGGCGTTGTCACCCTCTTTGGTCACGTCAGCAGCTACGCCCAGAAAATCAGCGCTGAGCACGCAGTCAAAAGCATCAAGGGGGTGCGCGCCGTAGCCGAAGAAGTCCAGGTCCGACTGGAGAAAGGCGCCGGCACGGCAGACGACACCATTGCGAGCCGCGCCTTGAACATCATCAACTGGAGCTGCGACGTACCCGAAGGCGACATCAAAGTCATCGTGCAAACCGGTTGGATTACCCTGGAGGGCGTGGTGGACTGGCAGTATCAGAAAGAAACCGTGGAAAAGGCCGTACGCAAGCTGTCCGGTGTGGTCGGCGTGGACAATCGGCTCACCCTCCGTCCCCGGGCGAACGCCGGCGATATCCAGCGTCGCATTGAAAAGTCACTCAAACGCAGTGCCGAAGTGGATGCCGATAGTATTCACGTCAAGGTCGAAGGCGATGTGGTGAGGCTCGAAGGCAAGGTACATCTATGGCGTCAGCGTAAGATAGCGGAACGAGCGGCCTGGTCAGTACCGGGCGTCAAGGAGGTGAACAATCATCTACTGCTTGCCTGAGTCAGTGCTCCGGGGCCTGGCACGCTGCGGTATTGATCGACTTATTTGACGTCCTTTAGATAGGATCGCCATCTACCCGCCCTGCCAAAGGTTAGCCATGCTCATCGTCACACTGATTAATACACTGGTGGTAATCATCGTTGTGGTGATCCACTACGAATGCCTGCTACGTCTGAATGACTGGCTGCCCCAACTCAAGATTTGGAGGCGATTTCGAATTGTTGTCGGGGTATTCGGTGCGCTGATGGCGCACGCCATGGAGGTCTGGTGCTTCGCGATAGTTTATTACCTGCTGGCACGCTCCGGCGAATGGGGAACCCTGACGGGTAACTTCGATGGTTCGCTGATGGACTGTGCGTACTTTTCCTTCACCACTTACACGACCATCGGCTTCGGTGACATTTCTCCGGTGGGCAACCTTAAATACCTCACCGGCGTGCAGGCACTGACCGGCCTGGTACTTATCAGTTGGACGGCATCGTTTCTGTTTCTGGAAATGCAAAAGTACTGGAGTCACAAGTAAATCCTCTGCGCAGCCCGTGCACCCAGAACATTAGCCAATCGTGGGTCTTGCAGGAGAACGGCCTTGATAAAGACTTCCTGACCCAAGGCAACCGTCTAACTTGGCTTTATTGCCGTAGGCATGGCCATCCGAGTGCAGGCATAGAGCAACACACCCACAAAGAGCAAGGCTGCGCCGCGAAGCCAGGTTTCCAGGCTCTGTTGGCTAAGCAAGATCAAGCACGACACGATAGCCAGAACCGGTACCCAGGTCGGTACCCGGAAATGGTCTTCCACAACCGTGTCACGCCTTAACACCAGTACCGCCAGATTGGTGCTCAGAAATACGAACAGCAGCAGTAGAACGACTGTCTCGGCCAATGTGGCGAGGGTGCCGGTCAGCGTCAACGCGATTGATACGAGCGTGGTGGCGATGATCGCGACCCACGGTGTGCGCCTCGTGGGCAATACCTTCGCCAGAGAGTCTGGCAATAGCCCCAGGCACGCCATCCCATAGGTGAGCCGACTGGCCATGATCATGGTCAGAAGCGCTCCGTTAGCAACCGCTATGAGGGCTATGAAGGCAAACACGCGAGGTGGAACGCTCAACCCCGACGCCCGAACGACCTCAAGTAACGGTGCCGAAGTCGCGACCAGTTTCTCCATAGGCAACACCGATGAAGCCGCCACGCCAACGGTCATGTAAACAATGCCAGCGGTCAGCAACGCCGCGAACAGGGCACGCGGATAGACGTGTCGCACGTCTCGTATTTCTTCGGCGAGATTGGCGGAGGTTTCAAAGCCAACAAACGAATAGAAAGCCAGCAACGCCGCTCCCAACACCGCCAGCACCGGGCTGATCCCGGGCTTGAATTGCAAGGCGTTCCCCAGGTCTGCATGCCCTGATCTGAAGAACCAGGCAGCGGCAACGATGACCAAAATCAGGCCTGACAGCTCTATGACCGTCATCACTAAATTCGCCCGCAGGGATTCTTCTATTCCCCGGGCATTCAAGAGCGCTATCGCCACCAAAAAAACCAACGCAGCGACGTGGGGTGAGACATGAACAAAGGCTGCAAGGTAATCCCCTGCGAAGGCCAGCGAAAGGCCGGCAGCGCTTGTGACAGCTGCCGCAAGCATGGAAAAGCCGACCAGGAAGGAAATGAGCGGTGACTTGAACGCCTTCTCAGCGAACACCGAAGCCGCACCCGCATGGGGATACTTCGTGACCAGCTCGGCATACGAACCGGCCGTCAGCATTGCGAAAAATAAGGCGACCAATAACGGCACCCAGATTGCGCCGCCGACTTCCCCGGCTATCGTCCCGGCAAGCGCATAAACGCCCGCGCCGAGCACATCGCCAAGAATGAAAAGAAACAGCATCGGTCCCGTTACGGCACGTCGCAATGTGGTCCTGGATTGGGGCGGCGTCACATTCATGTTCTGGCTCTTGGCAACGGACATACGTTTACTGAACACCTCGCGTAACGCCAGGCAGCTGCATGACTCTCTGAGCAGTGGAAATATTTGCCAGACGAAAGTTCAGTCATGTTGCCTCGGCGTGTGCCGCGCCGCTCGTCACCCCAGACAGCTATACGTCGCTGCGCCGAGAGGGTGTAGGAAAACTGTCATCTGCAAGTTCTAGCCTGAAGGTTCGGGCCAACTTGAGGTGTATATGGAACATTCCCTTCACACTACGCCAGCGGCTATCCACCCTCGCCTCGACCACCGCATGGGCCCGCTTACTCTATTACTGTTTGCCGTAGCGCTGGTGGGCGGGCTTACATTCAGCGCCTGGGGGGTCTTCCAGGATGTCGATGAGGCTGGCGCCGTTGTCACCACATGGCTGCCGTATGGCCTGTTGGCATTGGCCCTGATGATTGCCCTCGGTTTCGAATTCGTTAACGGCTTTCATGACACGGCCAACGCGGTCGCGACGGTCATCTATACCCACTCCTTGCCGGCCAATGTTGCGGTGGTCTGGTCGGGGCTGTGTAATTTCACCGGCGTGCTGCTCTCCAGTGGTGCCGTGGCGTTCGCCGTCATTGCCTTGCTGCCGGTGGACATGATTCTGCAGGTGGGCTCCAGCAACGGCTTCGTGATGATTTACGCCCTGCTGATCGCCGCCATCATCTGGAACCTCGGCACCTGGTGGATGGGATTACCGGCGTCCTCTTCTCACACATTGATCGGTTCCATCCTCGGTGTCGGCATCGCGAGCGCCTGGCTCGACGGGCGCTCAGGCTTGCAAGGCGTTGATTGGTCGCAGGTCACCAAAGTCGGGTATGCGCTATTGATTTCGCCGCTGGTAGGGTTCGTTTGCGCCGCCGGCTTGTTGCTACTGATGCGTCTGTTGGTCAAACAGAAAGAGCTTTATCAAGAGCCCGTTAACAATCAACCGCCTCCGGCCTGGATTCGAGGCCTGCTGATTCTCACGTGCAGCGGCGTTTCGTTCGCTCACGGCTCTAATGACGGGCAGAAAGGCATGGGCCTGATCATGTTGATCCTGGTGGGCACATTGCCCATGGCTTATGCCCTCAATCGCGCCGTACCGGTGACTCAGACCACCCAATTCGTCGCCGTGGCTCAAGTGACCCACGATGGGTTGGCCAAGGCTGTACCGGCGCCCTCTCCCGCTGATCCGCGCGCGGTCCTGCTTGAATATGTGCGCAGCCGCGAAGCACCTCCGGATTTGGTGCCGGCCTTGACCGGTGTGGTTGACCTGATCGCCAAGGAAGTTCGTAGCTACGGCACCTTGAACAACGTGCCATCGCAGGCCATGAACAATGTGCGTAACGACATGTTCCTCACGTCTGAAAGCATCCGGTTGATGAACCAGCAAAAGCTGCTGGATTTCCCGCCGGATACCCGCGAGAACCTCAACGAATTCAAACGGCAGATAGACGAAGCCACACGATTCATCCCGTTCTGGGTGAAAGTTGCGGTGGCCATTGCCCTGGGCCTCGGAACGCTGGTTGGATGGCGACGTATCGTGGTCACCGTAGGAGAGAGAATTGGCAAAAGCCACCTGACCTACGCCCAAGGCGCTAGCGCCGAGATCGTGACCATGGCGACCATTGGCGCTGCCGATGCGTTCGGACTGCCCGTTTCGACGACGCACGTTTTGTCCTCGGGCGTCGCCGGGGCAATGGCGGCGAATGGCAGCGGCATCCAAATGGCGACGGTGCGAAACCTGTTGCTCGCCTGGGTGTTCACCTTGCCGGCGGCCATGCTGTTGTCCGCCGGCCTGTATACGCTCTTCCACGCCATATTTTGAGTGCGCGCCATGAAGCCCCTGCGAACGTCAATTGTCACTGTCGATAACAGTGCGCTGCAATCGGCGCTGAAAACCTTGCTGTTCCTGCGTAGAAGAATGCACAGCGCTGCGAACACCGGGGTTGATCTATCGCACATTCATGAAAGCTATCGCGCCAGCGCAATGAATCTTCTCAGCTACCTGGCGCTGAGACAGCACGACATCCGACTTTTGCAGACCCAACTGGCTGAGCTTGGCCTGTCCTCGCTCGGACGATGCGAACGAAATGTACTGGGCTCGGTAAATCGAGTCATCGACGTGCTGCAACGCCTGATATCGGCCACCGAGGACATTGATTGCTCACCTGTGGAGGATGATCCAATCGCTGGCACCTCTTCATTGCAAGATCACGGTCTTGCGCTGTTCGGTGATCAGCCACGGGACAGGACCATTCGGGTTATGGTCACCATGCCGACCGAGGCTGCCGACGACTACATCATGGTGGAGCGAATGCTCGCCGCAGGCATGAATTGCCAACGGATCAATTGCGCACATGACGGCCCTGAAGTCTGGTTGAAAATGATCGAGCACCTTCGCCGTGCCAGCCACACATTGGGTGAGCCTTGCCAAGTGGTCATGGACCTCGCCGGGCCGAAGCTGCGCACGGGGCCTACGGCGGCACTCGCCGTGATGAAGGTCCGGCCAGCCCGCAATGCCTTGGGGAAAGTCCAGACGCCAGCCAGGGTGTACCTGACTTCCCGTCCGGTCGGTGGCGACAAATGGCTGCAGGTCCCAAAAAAATGGCTCAAGGAACTTCAGGTCGGCGACGTGTTGAAATTCAGGGACGCGCGCGACGCCAAGCGCAAGCTGAAAGTCATTGAAATTGATGATGACGGGGGCTGGGTCGAGTTGCACAAAACCGCCTACATTGTCCCTGGCACCGTTCTGAAAGTGAAAACCTCCCGTGGCCGAAAATCTTCGGCCACGGTCATCGCTACGCCCCTTGAGCCTTGCTCGATCAAACTCAATGAGGGCGACCTGCTGAAGCTGACCCTGGGTGAACAGGAGGGCCAACCCGCCCGTTTCGATGAAAACGGGGAGCTGATCTCGCCGGCCCAAATAAGCTGCAGCGCGGCGGCGGTATTCAACGCGGCCAATGGCGACCCCATCTGGTTTGATGATGGCAAAATCGGTGGCGTCGTCGTGTCCGGTTCCGACGACACACTGCTCATCAAGATCCACCATGCCCCAAATGGGGCGAAGCTCAAAGCTGACAAAGGGATCAACCTCCCCTCCACCGATCTCAAGTTCGACGCGCTCTCAGCCGACGATTTACAGGCACTGGCGTTTGCCGCAGAGCATGCTGATATCGTCGAAATGTCGTTCGTGAATCAGGCTGAAGATGTCAGAGCGTTGCTGGCCCAGCTCAACCGCCTGCATGCACACCACCTGGGTGTGGTGTTGAAAATCGAAACCCGTCGTGGCTTCGAGAATCTTCCAGAATTGCTGCTCGCGGGCATGCAGGTACCACGGTTGGGCGTGATGATTGCTCGCGGTGACCTGGCGGTCGAAACCGGGTTCGAACGGACGGCGGAGCTGCAAGAGGAAATGCTGTGTCTGTGCGAAGCGGCTCACGTTCCGGTGATCTGGGCAACCCAGGTTCTCGAGACGCTGGCCAAGACCGGAGCACCCACCCGAGCGGAAATCACCGATGCCGCGATGGGTGTGCGCGCCGAGTGCGTGATGCTCAATAAAGGCCCTCACATCCTCAAAGCCATTACCACGCTCGACGACATACTCAAGCGGATGCAACAGCATCACGACAAGAAACGCGACTTGATGAAGAAGTTGCGTGTGGCCACATTGCCCGATCAGTAATTCGCCGACTCAGGGCCTCTTGCGCCAGCCTGGAGATTCAACATCCATAGTTCGACACGCTTCGAAGTGAAGGACTCATCGGGACCCTAACCTATGAGCCAACATGGAGGAGATGGCGATGAAGCACACGCGTTTTTTTGGAAAGACCGTACTGACCTGTACGTTCATCCTGGCAATTGTCGGTTGGGGGGTCGGTTTCTACGGTCCGCCCATCTATATGCAGGCGGTCATGGCACGCACGGGCTGGCCCGTCGCCCAAGTGTCGGCGGCCGTTACCCTGCACTTTCTCAGTGGCACGCTGGTCATCGCCAACCTGCCGAGGCTTTACGCACGCTTCGGTGTGCCGGTTATCACCTTGCTGGGCACTGTCGTACTGGGGATCGGGGTCAATACCTGGGCTCAGGCAAACCTGCTATGGGTGTTGTATGCCGGGGCCATCTGCTCGGGGATCGGCTGGGTGACGTTGGGCGCGGCGGCCGTCAATACCTTGATTGCTCCCTGGTACATCAAGGAGCGGCCCAAGGCCCTGGGCAAGGCTTACAACGGCGCCAGCATGGGCGGGGTCATCTTCTCGCCGTTGTGGGTGTTGTTGATTGAACGGTTTGGCTTTGCCACGGCGGCGTTGATGATCAGCGTCGCGGCCGTGGTGCTCATCGCCAGCTTCGCCTTCCTGGTGTTCGACAAAAGCCCACAAAGCCTGGGTCAGCACCCCGACAACGTAGACCAACCGGAACCCGTTAAGACCAACGCCAGCGCCGCCCCCTGGACCACGGCGCAGACCCTTGAATCGGCAAGTTTTCGGACCCTGGCAGCCGGCATGTCCCTGGGGCTATTCGCACAGATCGGTTTGATCGCCCATCTGTATTCGATCCTGGCGCAACGCATGGGCGCACACGACGCCTCATTCGCCATGGGCCTGGCCACCGCCAGCGCCATGGGCGGGCGCTACGTCGCCGCACGCCTGATGACCCAAGGCGCCAACCGTCGCCAATTGGCCTGCCTGAGTTATGCCATCCAGATGCTGGGAACCCTGATGCTCCTCGGCCTGGACATTCATCCGGCGCTGGCCTGGGCGGCGGTAGCGCTGATCGGTTCGGGGATCGGCAACGCTACCTCATTGCCGCCGCTGATCGCGCAGACCGAGTTCAGCCGCGAACACACCGCCAAGGTGATCGCGTTGATGGTCGCCATCAGTCAAGCCACCTACGCCTTCGCCCCGGCGTTCTTTGGCTTGATCCGCGCGGCCTTTACCGACCCGGGCCAGGCCATTACCGCCATCGTGATGGCTGCCGTCGCGGTACAGGTGCTTGCGATCCTGTCGTTCTACAGGGGGGCGGCCACCCGTCCATTCAAGCAAACCTTGTACTGACCCCTCTCCTCAGCCAGGCAGTGCGTTGGAACACCCTTGAGCTTTACTGGCTCAGCGCCTGGCTGAAGGACGTATCGACAATCCCAGCGGTGGCCAGCGGAGCCGGCAGGGCCTTGACCTTAAACAGGAAGTCCGCGGTGCTCTGCAGGTCGGCGGCGGCCTGCTGGTCCACCGGGCCGACGCTCATGTGCGCCTGGCGCAGCCAATGGCGCGAGACATTCTGGTCGAGGTTAGCCTTTTTCGCCCACAGGTCGGCGTACTGGTCGGTGTTGTTGTCGACCCAGGCGCGCGCCTGTTTCACGCGGCCAAGGAAGTCGGCGATGGCTTCACGCTTGCTGTCGATGGCCGAGGTCGAGGCGGCGATGGCACTAAGGCCGGGCATCAGGTTTTTCGCGGTCAGGATCGGCCGGGCGCCGGAAAACAGAATCTGTTGCGAGATATAGGGTTCCCACACAGGGAAAGCGTCGATGCTGCCTTGGGGCAAGGCTGCGGCGGCGTCGATCGGCATCAACTTGATGAACTCGACATGGTTCTCCGGCAAACCGGCTTGCTCCAGGGCGCGCAGGGTCAGTTGCTGGCTCCAGGCGCCGGGCCAGTAGGCAACCTTCTTGCCTTTGAGGTCGGCGATGGTTTTGACCGGCGAGTCCTTGGGTACCAGCAAGGCGATGGTGTCCGGGTTCTGCCGCGAGACGCCAATCAACTTCACCGGTGCCTGTTTGGCCGCCAGGAAGAGAAAGCCCGAATCGCCAAGAAAACCCAGGTCCAGGGCGCCAATGTTCAACGCCTCGGCCAGGGGCGCGGCGGCCTGGAAGTGTTTCCAATCGACGCTATAGGGCGCACCTTCGAGCATACCCGAGGCCTCCACCGACGCCCGTACATTGTAGTAGTTCTGGTCGCCAACGTGCAGTACCAGCGGCTCGCAAGCCTGGGTCAGAGGCGCGGCGAACAGCGTACTGACCAGCAGACGGCGCAGGCGTAGGGAGAGCTTCATGCGAAATTCCTGAATGTATGGGAAAGCGAATTAAATAGAACATAACGCTCTTACAGTCAGGTTTTGAAATTCTAAAAAAGAATAAGCTAATAGACGCAAACCACCGTCGACACTAAGAACACAAAGGAATTAATTAATAAATAATCAGTATTTATAGCTATAAAAATAAATACGTACTCTCAGCTCATCCCGTCCATTGGTCACGACAGTGAAGTGCCTTATGAAACCAACTGACAACGTTATCGACTTCGTCCTGTTCCGCAAACGCAAGCAGGCCCAACAACTGGCCCGGGCCATGTGGGAGATGTACGCGCGTAACGCCGGTTATCAGGCGTTTCAGTGGGTTCAGGCGGCCCAGACGACCGGGACGCACCACCCGTGAGCGCCCAGGAACCCTCGCGCTTTCTGGCGAGTGCCGACGAACCCACGCTTGATTTGAACCACCTCGACACCCAGGAGCAAGACCCCATCAGCGAACGGGTCGCGCAGAACCTGCAACGCCTGCGCAGCAAGCGGCATCTTTCCCTCGATGCCCTCGCCCGCCAGTGCGGTGTCAGTCGGGCAATGCTGGCGCAGATCGAATCCGGGCGCAGCGTGCCCTCGATCAAAGTGCTGTGCAAAATCGCCAAAGGCTTGAAGGTTTCGGTGGCCGCGTTTCTTGAGCACCGGGCTTTCGAGGGGGTGGCGGTGCTGTCGGCCAGCCAGAGCAAACGCCTGGTGAGCGCCAATGGCGCCTATGTCAGCCGCGCCCTGTTCCCCTACGATGTTGCGCGCCAGTCGGAGTTTTACGAGCTGCGCCTGAGCCCTCTGGGCGAGGACCAGTCCGAAGGGCACGGGCCTGGCGTTCAGGAGAACCTGGTGGTGTCCCAGGGAGTGCTGGAAATCAGCGTCAACGATGAACGCTACCTGCTCTCCACCGGCGACTCGATTCTGTTTTATGCCGACCAGCCCCACCGTTATCGCAACCCGGCCGACAGTGAAGCGGTGGCGTACCTGGTAGTCACTTACCCTGAGCGCCTGGACTGAAAAGCAGGTATTAAAAAGCCCGGCAGAGTTGACCCTCTGCCGGGCTTTTTCATTGACCGTCGCGACGAATCAGCAGGTGCAGCACATCATCGGCATGCCATTGCAGCTCATCATCATCGGCATGCTGCAGTCGTTCATCATCTTCATCATCAGGGCGCAGCAGTTTTTCATCATGTCCATGTTCATGCCCGCCATCGGCATGACTTTGCACATCATGCAGTCAGCCATCATCGTGCATTCCATCGCGCACATCATCGATGGCATCGGCATGCCCATCATCGACATTGGCATCATCATGCCTGCCATTGGCATGGCCATGCTCGCCGGGGACATGCACATCATGCTCATGTTGGCGCAGTGCATCATCACCGGCATGCCGCAGTTCATCATCATCTGCATCATTTCGGCGCTGTTCTTGAACATGGCCATGTCCATGCCGGCAGCGGGCATCATTTTGCACATCATGCCGTCGTCCATCATTTCACAGGTCATGGTCGCCATCATCATCGGCATGCCCATCATCGGCATCATCGGCATGTGGGTGTTCATCGGCATTTGCATGGCATTCATCATGGTGTGGCTCCCTGTAAGATCGATAGTTGGACTCGCTGATGGGGCGGATTCTAAGCATTGCCCCAAGCCCAGCAAGATGGCGATCAAACAGCGAGAATGAGTGCTCAAGCATCCTTAGCGGGGTGAACGGAACCAGGCTGTCTGCTCCTGCACACTTACCGCGCTGATTGCAGACGCCTTATAAACAACAGCACTGATTTCCCGGTTATCGATATGCGATCAGCGCCTATATAAATAACCGTAAGAAATAATCGTTCTAGGCTTATCCCTTGGACGCCTCGATAGAGCCCCTACTCACCCACCACCCTCGCATACACCGACCGGTCAACATTCCCACCGGAGAGAATCACACCCACCTTTGTTCCCCCCATTGAGTCACGCTCCTGAATGAGCGCTGCCAAGGCTGCCGCGCCTGCGCCTTCAGCGAGATTATGGGTATCGGTGTAATAAATGCGCATGGCCTCGGCAATTTCCTGGTCGCTGACTGAGACGATCCGCGCTGCGGCGGCCCCGTAGATGGCAAAGGCCTCGGGAATGGGCCTGCGCACGGCAAGACCGTCGGCGAAGGTATTCGCCGAGGCGGTTTCGCATATGGCTCCGGCTTCAAACGACAACTTTGCCGCCGCAGCCTCATTGGAAACCACGCCCACCACCTGGGTTTTCAGACCCAAGGCATCGCGTGCGGCGATCACCCCACAAATCCCCGATCCACAGCCAATCGGCACGTAGACGGTATCCAAGTCAGGCACAGCCTGGAACAGCTCGAGTGCATAAGTAGCCACGCCCTTGACCAGCTCGGTGTGAAACGGTGGCACCAAGTAGAGGCCATGTATTTGCGCCAGGCGTGCAGCCTCTTCACGGGCGTCCTCGAAATCACGGCCACACTCAACCACTTCGCCGCCAAAGCCGCGCATGGCGTTGTTCTTTTCTACCGAATTACCTTCCGGCACTACGATCAACGCTCTCAATCCCAGTGCGCTGGCGGCCAGCGCCAGGCTCTGGCCATGGTTGCCGCGAGTAGCCGTGACAATGCCTTTCACCTCTGGATGTGCGCGTTTGAGCCAGTGCATAAAGGTAATGCCGCCACGTACCTTGAAAGCACCTATAGGTGTGTGGTTTTCGTGCTTGACCCAAACAGTGCAACCCAACCGCTCAGCCAACAAAGGCCAGGAATACTGGGCGGTGGCGGGCATTACTTGGTATACGTGGCGAGCAGCTTGTTCGATATCGTCGCGCGTCAGTCTGTGCATGAGTGGCCTCCAGGTTTTGCCCAGTCTAGGCACGGACGCTATAGGCCGGCTTTCAGAAAACTGACCTGACTTTTGCGCGCTCTCTTCATTACCATGGTGTTTATGAGCCATCGAAACCGCCAGCCGCCGCCCCTGACTGAACCGGTCCGTCGTATCGAGGCAGGACCGTGGGTGATCGAATTGTTACCCGGCTCTGCCTATGCGACCCGATATGTCGCGACCCAGGCGGCGATCGGCTTTGCCTTCGAGAGCCAGCGAGGCCTGCACGCCATCGGCAGCGACCGGGTGCAGCCCTTTAATGCCATGCCCAACGGCCTGGCGTTCGTCCCCGCCGAGTGCGACGTATTCTCCGAGTCACCCGAGGGTGGTGAATACCTGCGGGTCATGCGCACCGACGCGATTGTATTGGTGGGGGACCGCGCCTTCAACAATCGCATTGACCCGCCGGCCATAACCCTCGCGCGGCGAATGCGCGGCGCGCTGCTGCAGGCCTCGGTGGAGGACGATTGGGAAGCCTGGGCAATCGGGTTGGCTGAGCGGGTGAAGGGGAGCGAAACGTTGTCGGCACCTCCCCCAGGCGCTATAACCGGCCGCCGGATGCGCCTGCTCGATGAGTTCATTGACGCCGGTCTCGACGGCCCGCTGGGTGTCCCGGCGATGGCGGCGTTGCTTGGATTATCCGAGGGATATTTCATGCGAGCATTCAAGTACGCGACCGGCAAAAGCCCACATAGCTACCTGATCGACCGACGCCTGGCCAAGGCCCGCGCCCTGATGCGCGATTCAACAGCCAGATTGACAGACATTGCCCAAACCTGTGGCTTTAACTCCCAGGCGCACATGACCACGGTCTTCAAGCAACGCCTTGGAGTGAGTCCGGCGCAGTTGCGCAGGTATTCGAGGCCCTGACAGCGCTGGGTTATCCAGTTAAGGGGAGCCACAACCCTGTGCTGCCCATTGAAATTGACGGATTACGATTCAAATTTGCGCGGCGGTTGGGCCCGGCCTTACAAAACACTGTTCCGTGACCCGTCGCCCCCATTGCTGCCCCTCTTGCTCCTGTTCCAACCTGAAGCCGAAATCCTCATAAAGTTTACGAGCAGCATCGAGCCCCTGGAACGTCCAGAGTTTCGTTGCACAAAAGCCCCACTCGTCACAAAACTTCATCGCTTCAGCCAGCAAGCGTCTACCGGCGCCCTTGCCTCGCGCTGAATCATCAAGAATGAAGCAGCGCAGGACCGCGCCGCCGTCCTCTGCTTCGCCGTCGATAGCAATCGAACCGACAATCCGCTCGCCATCCAGAGCCACCCAGACCTCGTTTCGTGGGTTGTGCAAGCGGCCCATCAATTCAGCCATATCCGATGCAACCAGGCTTTCGAACGGCTGGCCGAAGCTCGAATGCCTGGCGTAATAGTCAGCGTGCATTTGCACCATGCGACCAATGACGCCAGGACGGTAGCCTCGGGCAATCGTCAACTGTGCCGAAGGCTGTTGTGTACCGAGCCGATGGGCTTGTAGAGCGACGGCATAGCTGGCAATGCCCTCACACACGGCCTGACGTTGCTCCGGGGTCAGGTGAGCCATGGCCGCGCCGACCCGTTTCGTGGCGAAAGCATCAATGGATCGAAGAGTGTTTTCACCCTGCTCCGTGAGTCGCAACCTTTTGACGCGCGCATCCGCCTCATGGGGGATTTCCTCGATCTCGCCAGCTTCGATGAGCTTGCGAACCATCCGGCTTACGCTGGATTTTTCCAGGCCAAGCAACTCGACAAGCTCTCCCGCCGTCAGTGATTCGCGATTCCCGATCTCCACTATTGTGTGCACAGACGACGGCGGATAACCCGTCGCAGCCAGTGTGGTCTGCATGAACCCCAACTCTCGCACCATGAGACGCGACGCCGAGCGGATTTTGTTAATCAGGTCTGATTCGCAAGGGTTCACGGGGTTCACCTCAAACGAGCAACTAGTTGTATAGCACAACTAAATACCCATCAATGAGTTCAGTCAAGCTTTGCGGCCCAAATCTCAGGTGTGCGTGCTGCCCAAGGCAAAGCTCGCTCTAGCTGACCCGCTAAACGAAATAGCATGTCCTCGCGACCAAATCCCGCTGAGAACTGCATGCCGATAGGCAGACCGCTTTCTGGATCAAATGCCAGCGGCATGGACATGGACGGGGACCCAGTAACATTCGCCAATGCTGTGAAGGGCGAGTGGGTGAATACGCGGTCCATCCAGCCTCTGCCATCCACATGCTCTTGACCTTCGTTATAGCAGCCTATCGCAGGGGGCAGCGTTGGCAGTGTCGGACTCAACAAGATGTCGTATTTGCAGAAGAAGTTACCCATGCTACGGGTCACCAGATTTCTTAAATACATGGCCTCGAGCAAATCGATGGCGGTGAGTCGACTGCCCATTTCATGCAGCGAAAGCGATGCTGGCTCAAGCGTGCTGGCGTCAATGGGACGGCCTGTTCCCGCAGCAATGGCGTTGATCCAGGCGGCGGTATTGGCGGACCAGAACCGGGCATTCATTTCAACGAAACCTTCCCAGCTTAGACCGATGTCCAAATTGACCTCTTCCACACTATGGCCCATGGCTTGGAGCTGAACAGCAACGTTGCCAGTAGCTTTTGCCACCGACTCGACGCAGCGAGTGGCGTTCAGGGGATGCAGCAGAAGGCCAATCCTCAGTGATCCAGGCTCACGCGTCATTTGCGATAAATAAGAATGCTGCGGCCTGGCGATTTCAAAGGGATCTCCCACGGCTCCCCCCTCGATTGCATCCAGTAACGCGGCGCTATCACGCACTGTTCGACTGACAACGCCATGTACCGCAAGCCCGGCCCACACCTCGTCCACCGCCGGCCCCATTGAAACCCTGCCCCGGCTGGACTTGAGCCCGAAGAGTCCGGTAGAGGCTGAAGGTACGCGGATAGAACCACCGCCATCAGTGGCATGCGCCGCAGGCACCAGGCCGGCCGCTACGGCAGCGGCCGAGCCACCACTTGACCCTCCAGCACTGCGGCCCGGGTCCCATGGGTTGCGTGTCGGCCCCGAAAATAAAGCTTCCGTGGTTGTACTGGCTGCTAATTCCGGAGTGGTGGTCCTGCCAAGGGTGACCAGGCCAGCCTGTCGCAAACGGATCATCACGTTGGAGTCCTCGTGGGCAATGCACCCGGCGGCTAAACGACTGCCCAGCTCATTCAGGCGGCCCTTGGCAGTAAGACCCAAATCCTTCACCAGAAAGGGTACACCCTTGAACGGCCCAGCCGCCTGGGGTTCGTTCCCCCACACTTCAATCACTGCATTGATCGTTGGATTGAGCTGCTCGATGGCGGACAGCGCCGCAGCGCTGACTTCAATTTGGGTGACGTCACCGTTGGCGATCAGCTCAGCAAGACCCAGCGCGTCGTATTCTGCATATTCAGCGATTTTCATCATCATTCTCCGGGCCATTTTTCTGGCAAAAGCGCTATGATTGTACCTACCAGTATCGAACGATACTTATTGGTATAGAAAGATACCTAAGAGTATCGCTGTCAAGCGGAGAACACCATGCGGCCCGAACGAATCCCCCAGCTAGCCCCCAGAGAAAGGATTCTCGATGCAGCCGAGGAGCTTTTTTTCACCGAAGGCATCAGTCGGGTGACGGTGGATGCCATCGCGGCGAAGGCCAAATCGACCAAGATGACCGTCTACCGGCATTTCGATTCGAAAGACGCGCTGGTACTTGAGTGGCTGCGGTTGCTCGTGGACAAATACTCCGAGGTTCTCGAAGCGCTTTCGGCACAGTACGCCGGCGATCCAAAGGCGCAGATTCTCGGTTTTGCCAAGTTCATCGCGCATGACCTCTCGGCGGCGTCTTATCGGGGCTGCCCTTTTACCAACTCACTGGCGGAGATACCTGAGCCAGGAAATCCCGCCCGCCAACTCATCGAAGAACATAAGAAGCGTCAGTTCCTGCGGTTGGCGGCACTCTGTGCCGAAGCCGATTTACCCGAGCCGAACGAGGTTGCGTTGGAACTCACTTACCTGATGGAGGGTGCTCAAGTGGTTTCGCAGAACAAAAGCATCGAGCACGTCGGTGAAAACCTGATAAGGATGATTCGGAAGAAAATGGGTGGGTCAGCTGAGAAATAGCTGGCTGCCACCCGACGGAGACCATCACTGTCAGCGAGCGTGCCCCGGGCCCACTTCAATGATTGGTGTGAACGCTATTGACCCGACTGTCTGCCAGTTTGAACACCACGCGTTGAGGATGGTTGATCGAGACCAGGTACTCCACCGGCTGCCCTTGACGGTCGAAAATCACGCCCCGATAAACCAGCGCGGCCGTCCCGAGCTCGACTTCGAGCAAACGCGCCTCCTGATCGTTCATCGTGGCAATGCTCAACGTACCTTCGTCGCTTTCTATTTCGATCTGATACCGCGACGACAGTAAGGCATACAACGAGGCCCCCTCGAGCAGATCCCCCGCCACCAGCTCAGGAACGCGGGCAGCAGGAATGTAGCTGGTCTCAATGCAGAACGGTTTTTGGTCCACGGTGCGCAGGCGCCTGATGGTCAGCAGCGCGTCCCCCTCCTGAATCTTCAGCAACTTTGCGACGCGCGCGCTGGCCTGGGTTTGTTCGAAATAGAGCAATTTGCTGCCGGGTCTGGCCCCTGCCTGCTCAACCACCTCGGCAATGCCTTTACGTGCCACGGTGTTGAGGGGCCGCTCGACGCCCGGAGCAGTCACGAAGGTTCCGCGATTGCCGCGGCGCTCAAGAACGCCGCGATCAATCAGTGTTTGCAAAGCCTTGCGCAAGGTCATCCGACTGATGCCCAGATGTTCGGCCAGG
Organism: Pseudomonas sp. LBUM1664; assembly: GCF_059695895.1. NCBI lineage: Bacteria > Pseudomonadati > Pseudomonadota > Gammaproteobacteria > Pseudomonadales > Pseudomonadaceae > Pseudomonas > Pseudomonas sp. LBUM1664. Next base: position 3,664,014 of record NZ_CP166791.1, read on the forward strand.
TCCCTTTCCGCAGGAATACGTTCAGTCGGTCCGAACTCCGGACGCTCCAACATTTCCAGCAACGCCTGGACGGCCTGCCACGCCACCTGTTTGCGTTGGGGCGCAAGAAGCGCCACGTCAGAGGGTTTTGGAGGAATCATTTTCATGGTCTACATCCTGGATTATTTTTCTGGTGCTCCCTTGCGACTGAAAAAAACAAAAAAAGCCGCAAACACGCCATTGTAATAAAAGCTGGCTCGGAAATACCCTGTAAATCGCCTGACCAGCCCATTAGACCACGGGGAAAAAGCCTTGTAATGGTATTTTTCATGGTATATCTTTTGGTCTAAATAGTGCTCATGACAGCAACATGAAGCACTGCGACAAGGCACTCAGGAGTTCACATGGCGATTCAATTCAACCGGGAAGGCTTCATCAATTCCTTGCAGCAATCCGTGCAAATCGTCGACGACGCTCAGCAGTTTGGCCAGGAGCTGGCAACTCGAATTGACCGCATCTATTTCGTCAGTTGCGGTGCGCCCAACCGCATCATGCTTGGCCTGCAGTACTGGCTTGAACGTTATAGCCACTCATTGGAAGTACGTCGTTACTTCCCTGCCGATTTCATGGACATCGACCCACCGCGCCTGGATGAGCGTACTTTGGTGGTGCTCGCCTCCAAGTCCGGAACGACCCAGGAAACCATCGCCGCCGCACGCTTTCTGCAGGACAAGCCATGCCTCACCGTGGGCGTGACACAGACTGCCGAGCTGCCTTTAGCCCAGACCGTTCAACACTGCTTCCTGCTCGGGCGGACCGATGAGGCGTACTTCGGTTGCTTCATGACTCTTCAAGCATTGATCGGCGGTATTTTGGCCAAGCGCGAAGGCTGGCCGCTGCTGGACCAGCTCACCCGCTCGCTCAAAGCACTGCCGCAGGCGCTGGCCGATGCGGCGGTCAATAACGACCAGCGCGCTGGCGAAGAGGCGCGCCTCTACAAAGATGATCGCGTCATGTACTTCCTCGCATCGGGACCGATGTTCACCACCGCCTATGTGTTCGGCGTCTGCGTGGTGATGGAAAGCCAATGGCTGCACTGTCTGCCGGTGGAGGCTGCGGAATTTTTCCATGGCCCGTTCGAAGCCATCGATGCCACTACCCCGCTGCTTCTGCTGGTGGGCGAAGACCCAAGTCGAGCGCAGATGGAGCGGGTCGTGCGCTTCTGCCAGCGGTACACCGAACGGGTCATGGTCTACGACTCCAAAGACTTCCCAATGGAGGGTATCGACCCGCAGATTCGCGCGATTGTCGCGCCCTACATTGTCGGCATTGCCGCGGAACGCATCGCCGCCCATCTGGCGGTCTGGCATCAGCAACCGCTGACGACTCGCCGCTACATGTGGAAAACGGAGTACTGAGCATGGCCAGCCTGATCGCCGTTGGTGACAACACCCTGGATGTGTACCTGGACCGAAACATCGAATACCCGGGCGGTAATGCGCTCAACGTTGCGGTATTCGCCTCCCGGCTTGGCACTCGCAGCGCCTACCTGGGCTGCGTTGGCGATGATCGACATGGCAAGCACTTGCTCGCTTGCCTGCAAAAAGAAGCAGTCGATTCTTCCCGTTGCCGAACGCTACCTGGCGCCAATGGTTGGGCATGTGTCGACAGCATCGATGGCGAACGAGTGTTTCTGGGCAGCGATCCTGGTGTTTGTCGTCAACTGCGACTCAATGCCGACGACTTGGCCTACATCGCGCAATTTACGCTGGCGCACAGCAGCCTCTACAGCGGCCTCGAAAACCAACTGGCGCAGATTCGGCATGCCAGCGGCTGCCTGTCGTTCGACTTCTCGGACAACTGGGTCGAGTTCGATTGGCCGGCCCTGATCAAGCATGTCGACATCGCCTTCTTCTCGGCGGCCGAGCTCTCGTCGAGAGAAGCGTATGAGCTGGCGAATGCTATGCGGACCATGGGCCCGACGACTGTGGTCATTACTCGCGGTGCTCAGGGAGCACTCGCAGTCGATGCACAGGGCGTTCATGAGCAGCCCGCACTGCCCTGCACTTTTATCGACAGCATGGGCGCCGGCGACGGCTTTATCGCGGCGTTCTTGCTGGCGTGGCAAGCCCGACAAAGCCTTGCCGACTGCCTTTTAAGGGGCGTCGATTATGCCGGCCAGGTGTGTGGCTGGGTCGGTGGTTTTGGCCATGGCCAAGCCCTGGACGCCGAACGCTCCCAGCAATTGAAACAAGCCTTGAACATTCAAGGCTAAAGCGTGCTGCCCCGGCCATTCCGGGACTGTTCAACCAACCTGTCGTGGATACCCTGTCGATGAAAAAATGTCTGATCGGTTTGATGCTCGTGGCCAGCCCGTTAATGACCTGGGGCGCCAGCGAAGAGCTGCGTTTCGGGGTCGACCCCACCTACCCACCCTTTGAGTCCAAGCGACCGGACGGCTCGCTGACGGGTTTCGATATCGAGTTGGGTGAAAGCCTGTGCACCGAGTTGAAACGTCGTTGTGTCTGGGTGGAAAACGCCTTCGACGGCATGGTCTCGGCCCTTAAAGGCAAGAAGTTCGACGGAATACTTTCTGCCCTCTCGATCACTGAAGAGCGCAAAGCCGAAATCGCCTTTTCCAATACCCTTTACGACACCCCGGCACGCTTGGTGGCACCTGAAGGCAGCCCCTTGCAACCGACGGCCGAATCTCTGCGCGGCAAGCGCATCGGCGTGCAGCAAGGCAGCGTGTTCGAAGTCTATGCCAAGCGGATGTGGGCCCCCAAAGGCGTGGAGGTGGTGCCTTATCAAAGCAGTGACTTGACCTACTCGGACTTGATCAACGGTCGGCTGGATGCCGCATTCGACGATGCCGTCGCGGTCTCCGAAGGCCTGCTCAAGAAGCCAATGGGCAAAGGCTTCGGCTATGCCGGCGAGGTCGTTAAATCGCCTGAAATCTTCGGGCCGGGCACCGGGATCGGCTTGCGCAAAAGCGATACCGCACTGGCTGGCGAAATCAATCAGGCGCTCGAGCGGATCCACCAAAACGGCACCTATGAGCGCATCGCAAAAAAATACTTCGACTTCGATATCTCGCCTAAATAAACCACCCGCGCGGAGCCTGAAGGCATGTTTCTCGAGGGATACGGCTATCTCATTTTTCAGGGCGCGTGGTTGACTGTCCAGGTGGCCACGTGGGCCGCCTGCGTAGCCATCGCACTTGGTCTGCTCGGGGCCTTGGCGAAACTCTCGCCGCTGGCGCCACTACGGCTGATCGCGACGGTCTATACCACGTTGGTGCGCAGCGTCCCGGACCTGGTCTTGATGCTGCTCATTTACTACAGCGCGCAAATCGGCCTCAACCAGGTAGCGGAGGCGCTCGGCCAGGAATCATTCCAGTTGAACCCTTACGGCACTGCAATCGGTACGCTGGGATTCATCTACGGCGCCTACTGCGCCGAGACCTTTCGCGGCGCTTTCCAGGCCATCCCATTGGGTCAACTCGAAGCGGCTCGCGCCTATGGCATGAGCCACTGGCAAGTACTACAGCGCATCCGCCTCCCGCAAATGATGCGGTTCGCATTGCCCGGCATCGGCAATATCTGGCAAGTGCTCTTGAAAAGTGCCGGGCTGATTTCGCTGCTAGGCCTCAATGACATGGTCCAGGTCGCCAAACAGGCGGGCAATGCAACCTCACGACAGATGTTTTTCTACCTGGTAATCGCCGCAATATTTTTTGCCTTTGCGATCCTGTCAAACATTGCGCTCAAACACCTTGAGCGGCGCTACAGCGTCGAACCGCCACGGAGAGCGTCATGATCGAAATACTGAAAGAGTTCGGGCCGAATTTCCTGTGGTCCGACGGTTACCGCTGGAGCGGTCTGTCCATCACGCTATGGCTGTTGGTGACGTCCGCCGCCATCGGTTTGTGCGCAGCGATACCGCTGGCGCTGATTCGCACCTACGGCAGTCGTTGGCTAGCATTGCCCATCCAGCTTTACACCTTGGTGTTTCGCGGCACACCACTGTTCGTGCAACTGCTGATCATCTACAGCGGGCTGGCCAGTTTAAGCCTCATCAGAGAATCACCGAGCCTGTGGTGGTTCTTTCGTGACGGCACGCATTGCGTCATTCTGGCACTGGCCTTGAATACATGCGCTTACACCATCGAGATTCTCGCAGGCGTGCTCCGCACTACTCCACGCGGCGAGATCGAGGCGGCTCTGGCCTTGGGCATGAGCCGCAGCCAAGTGTTCATTCTTGTGCTGATACCGAGCATGCTGCGCCGCGCACTCCCCGTTTACAGTAACGAGGTGATTTTTGTCCTGCACGCCACGGCCATCGCCTTTACCGCAACCGTTCCCGACATTCTGAAAATCGCGGCAGATGTTAATGCTGCCACCTTCAAAACCTTTCAGGCCTATGGGATCGCCGCCCTGCTCTACATGTTGGTGGCGTGTGCGCTGGTGGGCGTATTCCGAATGGCTGAGCGCCGGTTGCTGGCGTATGAGCGATTAAGCTAAATGTCGGGGCCTCACGTACCGCTTTACTCAATCAACTGTCCGCAACTTGCATGACCACTCGGCCGGCGACATTTTCCACCGCTACAGAGTCCAGATGCGCGCCTTTACAGGGCCCATCAATGCAATGCCCGTCTTCGAAGCGGAACACAGCACTGTGATGGGCGCACATTAGAAACCGGCCTCGATAGGTGCAGAACTCCTTCGGTCGATAGTCCAGTGGGACTGAGAAGTGAGGGCAACGGTTGATGTACACCCGAACCTGTTCACCCTGACGTAGCGCAACCAACCCGGAGGGATGCAGCTGTTGATGTTCAGGCAGACCCAAGGCCCCTCCATCCGCAATATCATCCACCCGGCACAACGTAATAGCAGTCATAACCCGCCCCGCAATTCCGGGTTGCCAAGACTCCATTGCCATGGCCGGATCTCGACACGGGCAAACAGCCCAGCTCGGACATAGGGATCGTCTTGTAAGAACGCCTCCACCTCCGGCAGGCTGCCAGCCTCAATGACCAGCAAGGTCCCATTCATGGACGCACCCGTCTCGTCGAGTGTCGGGCCACCAAAGCGGACCACCACACGATGCGTATCAGCCGCTCGCAAGTACGCCCGATGATCGGGTCGCAGGCGTTGACGCAACGCCAGAGAGTCAGGATGGTCTGTAGCGAATACCGCAAAAAATTGTCCCATGCGTCACTCGGCTTCAATCACAAATTCGTAACACGCACGTCTGAACGGCAAGGGGATGTCCAGGCTCGCGGACAAATCGTCGTGCTTGACCCGCTCTTCATAGATCACCCGCAACGACGGTTTGACACCAAACACCGCATCGGACTCCAGGTACGGGTCGTCGTGATTGAACAGGTGGGTGACCAGTTTTTGGTGGCCTGGCACATCGATCATGAAATGCAGGTGCGCAGGCCGCCAAGGGTGACGGTTGGCGGCATTGAGCATGCGCCCGACCGGACCATCGGTGGGAATCGGATAGCACACCGGAACAATTGTACGAATCGCAAAATAGCCGTCGGAATCGGTACGGTAGCGACCGCGCAAGTTACCAAAAGGCTGTTCGGTGTCCTGACCTGAATACATACCATTGTCGGCGGTCTGCCAGACGTCCAATACGGCGTCGGCAAGACCATTGCCCTGAGTATCGACTACCCTGCCGCACACCAAGGCGCGCTCTCCTGGGGTGAACGCCATGTTCTCGCCAAAAGCCCGCTCCGGCATTCCTTCGATGTAAAACGGCCCGAAGACAGTGGTGTCGGTTGCGTTTGCACTGTATCGATGGTTGATCGCATCGACCAGCATCGAAACACCCAAGGTGTCCGACAGCAGAATGAATTCCTGACGTACCACGCCATCGCATTTATGGCCGGTTTCGGTCAGAAAGCGAATGCCTTCAAACCACTCCTGCTCAGTCAGTTCGACCTCGCTGACAAACGCATGCAGGTGTCGCGTAATGCTTTGCATGATCTGTTTGTAACGCGCATTGGGAGCGTCGTTGAAACTGTTCACCACTTTTTCGCAGATCAGTGCTTCCGAGGTTTTGTCGTAATCGGCCATTATTGTTATTCCGACGAAGAGGGACTTGCTGCCAACCGTAAGGCCGCAGCGAATAGCCGCTGCGGCGCAACCTGCGGCGACACCCATGAATCAGGCTGGCGCCAGGCCTTTCATGGCGCGGGTCAACAGCGCCTCGATCGGGCCTTGTTCAAATGGCCGTGGGTTGTAGTAAGGGCTGGCACAGGCGATCTGCGCGGCCTCGGCCGGACCGTTTTCAGGTAGGCCGATGTCCGACAGAGCTAATGGAATGCCCAGTTTTTGGTTCAGCGCGTACAACAATGCACCCACCTCGCTCGCCTCACTGCCCCCCAAAGCACGCGCAGCTCGCTGCAACGGTCCCGCCGCCGCTTCATGGTTGTAATGCGCGGCATGTGGCAGAACGATTGCGTGCGCCTGGGCATGGGGCAGATTAAACGTGCCGCCCAAGGTGTGGCAAAGCTTGTGGTGCAACGCCATGCCGACCGAACCAAGGCAAATACCCGCCAACCAGGCGCCATATAACGCTTGGCTCCTGGCCTCCGGATCGTTGGGATCCTGGACCACACCTGGCAAGGCCAGCGCCAATGAACGAATCGACTCTTCTGCCATGAAACCAATGATTGGATTGGCGTCTTGGGCATAGAGCGCTTCCACCGCGTGCGCCATGGCGTTCATTCCCGAGCATGCGGAAATCTGCGCGGGCAAGGTCAACGTAAGCTGCGGATCGTAGATCACGGTTTTGGGCAAAACCCTGGGATCACGCCCCGTTTTCTTCAAGCGGTTTTCGGTCAAACCATAGATCGGGGTCATCTCCGAACCGGCATATGTCGTCGGAATGGCCACAATCGGCAACCCCGAATCCATGGCAATCGCTTTGCCCAGACCAATGGTCGAACCGCCGCCAATGGCGACGCAGCAATCGGCATCCAGACGCGCCGCTTCAACTCGCGCCGCTTGCGCCACTTCCAGGGGCACATGCATCACCGCGTGGGGGTAGACGCCTGCCGCACGATCACCGAGCAATGCCGCGACCCGCTCACCCAGGGCCTGTTGCTCCGGCGTTGTAAGGATCAACGCACGCTTGGCGCCCAAATGCTCGATCTCTGCAACGAGCGCCGACAGCTTGCCCCAACCGAACACCACACGGGTCGGCAGGCTTTGGTAAATAAAAGGATTCATGACAGGCCTCAGCGTTTGAAGTGCGGAGCAATTTTGGCGTCGACATTGACCCAAACCGAGCGCGCTTCGGTGTAATCGTGGATCGCTTCAAACCCCATTTCACGGCCGTAGCCCGATTGACCGACACCACCGAACGGGCTGCCAGGGCTGACACGCTTGTAGCAGTTGACCCAGCACATACCGGCATGAATGGCGTTGGCCATTTTGTGTGCGCGTGTGAGGTTCTGCGTCCATAGGCCGCTGCCCAGTCCGTACTCAGTGTTATTGGCGATGGCCAGCGCTTCTTCGTCGGTGCTAAAGCGCACCACCGTGACGAAGGGACCGAAGACTTCTTCCTGACACACCCGATCCTGCGGCGAAGCCTCAACAACGGTCGGCTCGACATAAAAACCATTGGCCAGTCGTTCGTCGTCTGGAGCCTTGCCGCCGGCCAGGATTTTGCCGCCCTGCTCTTTCGCGATCTCGATGTAGGCCAGCACGCGGTCACGGTGCAGCGCCGACGTCAGGGGGCCCATTTCGGTCTCGGGGTCCATCGGGTCGCCAAGTCGAATGGATTTGGCCAGCGCAATGAAGCGCTCAAGGAATTGATCAGCAATGTCTTTGTGCAGAATCAGACGCGAACCCGCGATGCAGGCCTGCCCCTGATTATGGAAAATCGCCCAGGCAGCGCCGTTGACGGCAGCGTCCAGGTTAGCGTCTTCGAACACGATGTTGGCGCCCTTGCCGCCCAGCTCCAACTGAATACGCTTTAGATTGCTCTTCGACGCTTCGACAATCCGGCGACCGGTCGCCGTCGAACCGGTAAAGGCAATCTTGCCAACGTCCAGATGCTCGGCCAAAGCCTGACCAGCAGTATGGCCATAACCCGGCACGACGTTGACCACGCCTTTGGGAAAACCGACTTCAGTCATCAACTCAACAATGCGCAAGGTCGACAGCGGAGTGATCTCGGAGGGTTTGATTACAATCGTATTACCGGCAGCCAGTGCAGGACCCATTTTCCAGCTGGTGAACATCAGCGGAAAGTTCCAGGGCACGATCTGCCCGACCACACCGATCGGCTTGCGCTGTACGTAGTTCAGAAACCCGGCTTCAACCGGAATCACCGAACCTTCGATCTTGTCCGCCATGCCGCCAAAATAGCGGAAACAGGCCGCGGTGCGCGGAACGTCGAGGCCTCGGGAATCACGGATGGGGTGCCCCGTGTTGAGGGATTCGAGCTGTGCCAGTTCTTCACTGCACGCTTCGATCTTGTCTGCCAGCTTGAGCAAAAGGCGTCCGCGTTCTGCAGCGCCCAGTGCAGACCAAGCCGGGAACGCACGCTTGGCAGCGGCGACAGCGAGATCAACGTCAGCGGCTTGCGCAGCGGCCACTCGGGTGATCAACGAACCGTCATGGGGTGACACCACGTCGATGGTCCCCCCGGCAACCGCATCCACGAATTGGCCATCGATATAGAGCTGATTTTGCATAATATTTTCCTGGCACCGCGCCAATGGCGCAGTGTCTGACGACTGGATGCTTGAGCAAATGGCCCGACGCACGCCGGGCTATGCGCGGGGCCTTAGAACTCGATCGGATACGGCTTGAGCTCGCCGCTTTCGTAGCGTTGCGGCAGGTTCGGAGTCGCGTTTTCCCACACCAGCAGCATCGAGCGCTTTGTCGAATAGCCCTGGTGGCGAATGTCCGCTGGCATCGCACAAATATCGCCGGCACGCATGGTGATACGGGCGCGCGGGTTGCCGTCGTCCTTGTCGCCGACATCCCAGAGAATTTCATCGGACAATTGCAAGAACCACTCGACCCGATCATTGCCATGAAACACCGGCAGAATGAACTCTTCAGTCGTCGGGCAGAACAGGCTGGCCTTGCACACCGAAGTCACCGACGGGTTCCAGGTCACGTCGGAACGCGACAAGTATTTGAACAGGCTAAAGGCATGCAATTGGCCTTCGAAACCCTCTGCGGCGTGGATTTCAGGCTCATCTTGAGACACATCGTTGAACTGACGATTGATCGGCAAGTCATCACGCAGCGGCGAATCGTCCGACAGACCCGGCATGCGTTTGGTGGCGATGCGAAAGCGTTCAATGGCTTCGATGTTCTCGCCGTTCTTACGGCCGAACGCCGTACCGGTTTCCGCTGGCGCTGCGAACGGGTCGAAGGTGGCGTTGGTCCAGTCGCGCAGGATGGCTTTGAAAGTCGCCATGATCAGCGGCGTTTCAAAATTCTCGGTGTAATTGACCCCGGCGGCCCTGAGCGTGCCATTGAAGGTACCGGCGTACAGATCAACTTTGCCATAGTAATTGCGAGTGCCAATGACATGGTCAAAGTTGACCCAGCCATAGAAAAAACCCCAAGCCACATCGCGCATCATGGCACGAAGAAAAGCGTCCACTGGAATCAAGTGTGAACGCGTCTGACCTTTGGCAGGCCAGGTAATGCGGGCAAAATACTCGTCGCGCGACAGTTCGAAGGCGCCGAGTTGAAATGAGCGATAGCCAGTCACTGCGTGAGGGGCACTGCCCCGGACTTCGTCGTCGGCAAAGGTCGCGTTATCGACAGCGTTTTCAAGCATGGCCATGACAGGATTCCTTTTATAGCTTTTATGGGTGGGGACGCTGGTCTGAACCGGTCAGACCCGGCGGATCATTTGAAGCAAATGTCCGCCCACTTCTCGACCGACAAAGGCCCTTTGATGGTCTGCTGGATGATCACGCCCGGGCTACTGGCTTCGAAGCGGTAGGCGGTGCCAACCGGCAGCAGGCATTGATGGCCAGACTGCAGCAGCACGTAGCCCATCGGTCTACCCACAGGAATATCACCCGCCAAACGGGTGCCCTCGCCCTCTTTCAAAGGCGTATCGAGCTTGATGAAGTCGACCCGGACTTCACCGTCCATGACGATGGCGAACTCGTCATGCGCGGCCGTGTACCAAGGCGATTGACCTTCGGCGCGCAGGGTTTCGATGACGTAGTCAAGGTTGAGACCCACCACGACTTTCTCATAGGGAAGGGATTTTTCTGCCACTTCAAAAATATTCGAAAAGGCATAGTGACTGGCTTGGCCGCTGATGATTTCAACTGACCCTTTGCTGTAGTTGTCCAGCGAGCCAAAAACCGTTTCGATTGCAGCGCTACTCATGGTTTTCACCGTTTTGTTGTTGTAGTAACAGTGCCCCAACAGTACGTCGCACCCGCGCCCGGAACAATTAGAGTTCGTGCGACAACAGTGTTCGCGAAACGCGAACAGTTAGCCGATTATCGTTTCTTTAGCGCACCCAACCACGCGCCAGCAAGGGTTGGTCCCAGCACGGTTCTTCGCCGAATTTTTCCACCAGAAAATCTATCAGCGTGCGGACTTTCAAGGCCCGGCGCTGGGTCGCGGGATACACCGCAGAGAAATTGAAGGATGACAGGGCATACTCTGGCAGCACCGGAATCAGCCGCCCGCTGAGCAGGTCGGCGCTTGCCACCAACGTCGGTAAGCAGACAATACAAACCCCGGTCGACGCGTAGTCGCTCAGCAAGTGCACTGAATTGGATCGCACCTGGCCAGGCAGAGTCAGCTCCACCTGTTCATCTTCCTTGGTGAAGACCCAGCGATTTCGCGACGGATAGCCTTCATATAAAGCGATTTTGTGCTGCAGCAGCTGTTGAGGGTGCGTGGGCATGCCAAATTGTTCTGCATAGTCTGGCGACATGCAGAACAATCGGCGCACGTTGAAGAGCTTGCGCTCGATCAGGGTTTCCGCCATTGGCGGGAACATCTGAAACGCCACATCGAAGCCCTCCTCGATCGGGTCCACCACCCGGTCGTTGACGATGACGTCGACTTCAATGTCGGGGTACAACCGGGTGAACTCGGCCAGCATTCTTCCAAAATGGCTGATGGCAAACCCCGGCAGCATTTGTACGCGTAATTTACCTGTGGGCTTTGCACGCAGCTCGCGCATGTGTTCTGTCAACGAGTTGAAGCTCGCGACCATGTCCGCGCATTCTTTGTAGTAAGTCTCGCCGACCTCGGAAAGCCGCACATGACGCGTGCTGCGATGAAACAACGGCGCATTGATAAATTGCTCGAGCTGCTGAATGCGGTGGGTGATCACCGAGCGTGTCACCCCCAATTGCTGGGCAGCCCTGGCGAAGTTGCCGGTTTCGGCAACTCGCACAAAGGCCTCGACACTGAGTAAACGATCCATGGCAGGGTCCTGGATGTCTTGGTTCTTATAGGAACAGCGAGGTTAGCCTGTCTGCACCTCGCACTCCACATCCAGAACAGTGCGTTATGTATCGTGTTGAACACACAACCGCCGCTGCATGGGAAAAACTTGCCAGCCCAGTCGTTCGCTGATCAGTCCCCACACCCCTTGCGGGGCCTTGAGCATCATGAGCACCGCGACGACACCCAGAATGATCATATACACCGCGCCGTACTGCGCCAGGCATCCACGTAACACAAAGTAAATCAGCGTGCCGATCAACGGCCCCTCCAACGTGCCGATGCCACCGATGATGACAATGAAGATCACCACCGCAGTCCAATCTTGCAGGCTGAACGCGGCGTCCGGAGAGATACGCAGTTTTTGCAGGAAAATCAGCGCGCCCACCACCCCCGTGCAACCGGCAGCCAGCACATACACCATCAGTTTGGTACGGAAAGTGTCGACGCCCAGGCTACCGGACGCCGGCTCAGAGTCGCGAATCGATGCCAGGGCCAGCCCTTGGCGCGAGCGCAGCAGCAAATAAACCACGGCCATGGCCGCCACGCAGATGGCCAGTGCGGTGAAGTAGATCAGCATTTCACGCTCGTCGCGGTCATTGCCGATCTGGCGCACAATCGCTGCGGGAAGGCTTTGTCCGGAACCGCCGCCCAGGCTGCTGACCTGCGCCAAGCCCAAGCGAAAAACCTCTGCCACGACCCAGGTGCCAATGGCGAAGTAAGCGCCGCGCAGGCGGAAAACGATCCACGCCGTGGGAATCGCCAACACCGCCACCAATACGCCCGAGAGCAAGACCGCGAACAAAGGCGCAACGCCGAGCTGCGTGGAGAGCATGAACAATAGATACCCACCCAGACCGACAAACGCTTGCTGGCCGACCGAGACCATCCCGGCGTAACCCGCCAGCAGGTTCCACATTTGCGCCAACGCCAGGTAATAGGCGAACTCCACAACCAGCCGCAAACTTGCACGGTCCGCCCAGAATGGCGCGCTGATCAACACCAACACGCAGACGCCCAGCAACGACAATCCGACCATGCTGCTACGGGTCATGCGCTGCACGCGATAACCGAACCCAGGATTATTCAAGGCATTCATCAGTCGACACTCCGTGGAAACAGACCACGCGGACGCACGATCAGAATCAGCAGAAACACAAGATGACCGGCAAGAATTTGCCAGCCGGGATCGATCTTTGCGCCCAGCGCCTGGGCGACTCCGAGGATCACTCCGCCAGCCAGGGTGCCCCACAGGCTGCCCAAGCCGCCGATGATGACCGCTTCGAATCCGTACAACAGGCGGGCCGGCCCAACCGTGGGATCAAAACTGGTGCGAATCGCCAGAAACACCCCGGCAATCGACACCACCGCCATCGCCAGCGCCATGGCCAAACCGAAGATGTGCGCGTTGTTGACGCCCATCAGCCGTGCGGTGTGTTGGTCGTCGGAAGTAGCGCGAAATGCACGGCCTACAGCGGTTTTGAAAAACAGTAACTGAAGGCCGCCGATGATCAACAGCGCACTGCAAAACACGATCAGCGGCATGACACCCACACTGAGACTGCCAACGCCTACGCTGGCCACTTCAAGGTCGCCCTGGGAGAGTTTTTGACTGTCGGCGCTGAAAACTTCCAGCAACACGTTCTGGACGATAATCGACAGGCCGAAGGTCACGAGCAGCGGCGGCAGAATGTCCTGCCCAAGTGTTCTATTGAGCAGCAGCCGTTGCAGCAAATAGCCGAAACAGAACATCACCGGCACCACAATCAACAGGCTTGCCAGCGGACTGAGCCCCAGATGATTGACCACCATCAGCGCCAGGTACGAGGCCAGCACGATGAAGTCGCCATGGGCGATATTGACCAAGCGCATGATGCCGAACATCAGCGACAACCCCACCGCGAACATCGCGTAGAGGCCACCCAGCAACATGCCCTGAAGAAGCGTATTGAGCCATTCCATAATCAGATCCCGAAGTACGCCGCTTTGATTTGTGCTTTACCCGCTTCCCCCGGGCGCCCGGCCAGGGCTATGCGCCCTTCCTGGAAGCAATAGAAACGGTCGCAGACACTCAGCGCCTGGTTAATGTCTTGCTCGACGAGAATCACGGTGGTGCCGTCGGCCTTGATCGACGGCAGCGCGGCGTAGATGTCCTTGATCGTCGTCGGCGCCAGGCCCAGGCTGATCTCGTCGCACAAAAGCAACTGCGGGTTGGCCATTAAGCCTCGACCGATTGCAACCATCTGCTGCTGGCCGCCGGACAGTGCGGTGCCGGGACGCTTGCGCAGTGTCTCCAGGGCCGGAAACAACTGATAAACCCGTGCTAGATTCCAGGGGCCGGGGCGTTTGCTATAGGCACCGATCAAAAGGTTTTCCTCGACACTGAGGGACGCAAAAAGCTTCCGGCCTTCCGGCACCAAGGCGATGCCACGTGCCAGTACCTGATTCGCCGCCAGGTCTCCAATCGCCTGGCCCTTGAAGGTGATGGCGCCAGGCTGGTTTTTGATCAGCCCCGCAAGTGAATGCAGGAAAGTCGATTTGCCTGCGCCGTTGGAGCCGATGATTGCCACGGTTTCACCGGCCTCAAGGGTCAGGCTGATGTCGAACAGTGCTTGAAAGTCGCCGTAGCCGGCACAGAGGTTGTCGATGGACAGCAGGTTTGAAGAGGTCGTCATGTCTCAGCTCCCGATCCCCATGTAGATATCCTGGACCCGAGGGTCGGCCATGACACTGCGCGGTTCGCCTTCGGCCAGTTTGGCGCCGAAGTTAATGACCGTCAGGCGGCTGACAACCGCCAGCAAGGCATGCACGATGTGCTCGATCCAGATGATGGCTACGCCGGCCTTGTGGATGCCCTGAATGGTTTCTACCAACGCCAGGCATTCCGGTTCAGTCAAGCCTCCAGCGATTTCATCCAGCAGCAGAAGGCGTGGTTGGGTCGATAACGCGCGAGCCATCTCCAGGCGCTTGCGGTCGAGCAGGGTCAGCGAACCGGCCAGCACATTGGCCTTGCGCATCAGGCCGGTCAGTTCCAGCGTCTGTGCGCACCATTGATTGGCTTCCTTGTCGCGTAATCGCGCGCCAAAGGTCGCCCCCACCAACACGTTCTCGAACACCGTCATTTTCACGAAGGGATGCGGTATCTGGTGGGAACGACCAATGCCCTGCTGGCAACGTTTGAACACGGGCTCACGGGTGACGTTGCGGCCATCAAAATGGATCGTGCCGCTGTCGGCCGACACACCGCCGGCAATCAGGTTGAACAGCGTGCTTTTACCCGCGCCGTTGGGACCGATCACACCCAAGGCTTCACCCGGTTGCAGCGCCAGGCTCATTGCGTGCGTGACCTTCACCGAGCCATAGCTTTTGTGCACGTCGTTCATTTGCAGAAGTGGCTGTTGCATGGTGCACCTGTTTAGTCGCGAGCGATCAATAGGTAATGACCTGCATTTCGCCGCCCAACGCAATCGCCGGTGCGGTGGAATTGTTGGTAACGACCAGGTCGTATTTATTGTCATTGCCCAGTCGCCATTGACCGCTGACCAAGGGTGTCTTGGCGACGTTTTTCACCGGCCCGCCATTCCAACTGATTGGCCCGACCACGGTATTGAGGTTGGTCTTGAGCAAGGCGTCGCGTACCGAATGCGGATTGCCGATCTCTTCGGTGCGTTTGAGGATGTCCACCGCCAGTTCGAATAAGGCATGGACGAAACCCAGGGGCTGAGTCCACTGCTTGCCCGTCGCCTGGGTAAACCCCTGGGCCAACTGCCCCGCATTGGCACCCGTCAACGAGGAGCTGAATGGGTGCGCAGGGCTCCACCAAATTTCGGTCGACAGGTTATTGCCAGCCTTGCCCAACGCTTCGACCGCGGAGGGAAACAGCAGCGCCTTGCCAACCGACACCACTTTGGGCTTGAAGCCCTGCTGGCGAGCCTGGGTCCAGAAGGTAGTCAGGTCCGGTGGAATAACCACGCCGGTCACGATCTCGACTTCTGCTTTTTTGAACGCGGCGATCTGTGCCGAGAAATCGTCAGTCAGGTTTTGAAAGCGACCGGGGTCCACCAATTGGAAACCCTTTTGCTTGAGCACCGGTGGAAAGCCGAGTTTCGGATCACCCCACGCATTGCCATCGCCGTCGTTGGGAAACAGGCCGCCAACCACCTTGTTGGTTTGTATGCCACCCCACATCGAGGTGTACGTAGCGATCACATCTTCCAGGCCCCAGAAAAAATGATAGGTCCACTCAAAACCCTGATCCGGCTTACCACCGCGGGTAAAGAACCATGACTGCCACGGCGCGACGGTGGAAATGCACGGAATCTCGTTAATTTCGCATTGGTCGGACACCGGATTGATCGTTTCCGGCGTCGACGACCCCAGCATCAGGTCGACCTGATCCGACAGAATCAACTCGCTGGCCACTTCCGCTGCGCGGTTGGGGTTGGACTGACTGTCCTTGACGATGACTTCCAGGCGGTACGCCTTGCCGCCTACGGTGAGCGTGTTCTTTAGCAGTTGTTTGAGCGATTCGATGATGTAGTTATCCGCCGCCGCAAACGGTGCCAATGGACCGGTCTGTGGGCTGACATAGCCGAGCTTGATCACCCGTTCACTGCCCAGGGCGAAGTTGAACGGCAAACTGGCCAGCGCCACACCGCCGGCGGCAAGGCCTGTGCTGCGCAACAAATCACGGCGTGAGAAGTCGCGGCCAAACAGTTTTTTATCGTTGTTATCTGTCATGTAGTACTCCAAAGCGACTGCGTACTGGCAAAGTCCAGACGAACAAGATCGCAGCATGGGCTTGGCCGGCACGCAGGATCAGGTGCTTTGCGACGGTGGTGGTTTAGAGAAAGACGCTGACGTCGAACAGGGTTGCTGCATATGCCCGTGCACGAATATTCATACCTGCCTTCCTTATTTTTATGAGTGCCAGACCCCAATGGGGCATAAGGCCGAAAGCAAGGTATGCGGTTGGAGGTCTATCTTGATGAGCCTGGCTTGGGCTCCATTCGATCATTGGCAGATCGTAATGCTCGGCATAAGGGAGGCTACAAGCCCGCCACTACGCCAACAATTCCATTCTCGGCGACTTCAGTGTTTGCGTAATCAGAACAATCTCTACGCTTGGATGCTCACACTGAGTCAATGTGCCCATCCTTCGTGCAATTGGCCCCGAACGATCAGACCTTTTGCAGAAAAGAAGAGCCCTTGCGCATTCTGCCCGAGGTCTGCGCCTCGGACATGCGAATAGCGTATCCACCACAAGGAGGACAGCGTTCTATAAAGGCTCTGCGGTCTGGATAAGCGAGTTCAACACCAACTTTATTTCAACAGCCGGGTCTTTATGTCCTTGCAATATCAAACCTTCCGACAGCGCGGTGAAGGTCTTGGCAAGAGCGGCATACGCCAAGGGGGGTTTCTTGCCGGCATGATTAAATATAATGGTAATCAGTTTGCCCAAGGCCTCACTGTTTTCCTCATGCAAATCGTAGTAATGCGGTGAGAACTCTTCATCGCGTAAAGCAATCAGTTGCAACTCAGCATCCAGGATCGCACAGCGGGTGTTGTTCTTAAGCGTGTCAATATAAGCATTCAAGCCATGGGTCAATTCTTCTGCTGAATAACCCGACGCCAGGGTCATACTCAATCGATCAATCTCTACCCTCTTGAACCGTTGCGTCAATTGCAGAAGCAAGTCTGACTTACTGGCGAAATTTGAAAAAAAGGCCCCTTTCGAAAAACCGGCCTCCTCGGAAATAGCGTTGACGCTGGCAGCGTGGAAGCCCTTTCTAGCCATCAAGTCAGTGGCCGTGTCGAATAACTTGTCTCTTGTTACTTGCTGGCTTTCTTCTCGACCTAATCTTTTTTTAATCACGCCTCGGCTCCTCTGGCCAAACAACCCTCTATTTGTAACTGGATGCAACAAAGCCCCTACTCGCTGCGCAAAAAACCAGCGCTTACGACGCTATCTTATACCAGCCCTTTTTAATCATTTACATTTAAACCTTTGAAGGCGTCACGTAAGTGTCATGTATTGGGGCGACGCCAGAGGAATGCAAGATGGGCTGCCGACAACGTTTTTACACCGCCAGTGCAAGCGTATCCCACCTTACGCGTTTCCCCTTTTGGGGTTCCTGCTGAGCGCGTTGGAGCCGGATGACAAATGGTGAAGAATTTCTGGCGACGACCTTGAGCCTCTCGAACCAGATAATGAGCCCATAAAGCCGCGCCGCTAGGGGTATTTTTGCGCCCCGCCCAGAAGCGTCAACCTTCAGGCGCCATTAAATACCGCTTGATTTCCAAATACCGCATGGTTTTTACTTGCGCCGTTTGTATCCAAAGCCCGACAAACATTGAGGTCTGAGACATCAATCTCAATGCCGCATCGGGCCACCTCACAGGAGCTGGATTTTAATGGAATATGCCTTCGTTACAGGCGCTACTGGTCTGCTCGGAAATAATGTGGTTCATGCGCTTTTGAAGCGCAACATCAAGGTCAAGGCGCTGGTTCGCTCCGTCGAAAAAGCCAAAAAACAGTTCGGCAACCTGCCTGTCGAATTTGTCGAAGGCGACATGCTCAATGTCGACGCCTTCAGCCATGCCCTGCAGGGCTGTGATGCCCTGTTTCACACGGCGGCCTATTTCCGCGACAGCTACAAAGGCGGAAAGCACTGGCAAAAGCTCTATGACACGAATGTGACGGGCACCGAGCGACTGCTGCAGGCCGCTTATGCCGCCGGCATTCGTCGCGCAGTCCATACCTCTTCCATTGCCGTGCTCAAGGGCAATAAAGATCAAGTCATCGATGAAACCATGTCTCGCAGTGAATTGGAGGCTGACGATTACTACTTGAGTAAAATATTGTCTGAGCAGAAAGTTCAGGAGTTTCTGTCGCAACACCCGGACATGTTCATCGCCATGGTATTGCCTGGCTGGATGTTTGGCCCCGGTGATATCGGCCCTACCTCATCAGGACAGTTCTTGCTCGATTTTGTCGGAAAAAAATTGCCCGGCGTACTGCCCGGTAGCTTTTCCGTTGTAGACGCCAGGGATGTGGCGGAGCATCAAGTCGCAGCCATCACACGTGGCCGATCCGGAGAGCGTTATCTGGCCGCCGGCAATCACATGGACATGAAGAGTATTTTCCAGGCACTCTCCAGCGTCAGCGGCGTAAAAGCACCAGAGCGAAAAGTACCACTGTTCATGCTGCGCATAATTGCCTTGATCTACGAAGGCTATTACCGAATTACAAAAAAGCCCGTGCTGATCAGCACCTCCACGGTCAAACTCATGGAGCAAGAACAAGGGCGCACCCATTTCAGTCACAGCAAGAGTTCAAAAGAGCTGGAGTGCAAGTTTCGCCCTGTCGCTGAAACACTCACCGATACCCTAGACTGGTACCGGAACAATAACTATCTAAATGCTTAATTGAAATAATTCAGCGGTAGCCTGCCTCTGTTGAACTTTTTTGCCTGGCCATACATTCAAGGATTGAGAGAGGTTGGTAAATGAAAAGCCTTTCATATAAAGAAGGTTTTCTGCATCGGTTCGTCGGTTTTTCAGAATCTTTCCCCGACCACATTGCTATCAGGCATCTGGACGAGGAAGAAGACACCGTTACTTACCGTGGTTTGCGCGTTAAGGCTGAAGAGTGCAATGGGGCCCTCACAGCATTAGATGTATCGCCGGGTGACAAAGTAGCGCTGGTTCTACCCAATGGGGTGGCGTTCATCGCTTACTACCTGGCGATTATCGGGCGAGGTGCAATTCCAGTCATCCTCAACTACAAACTGACGCCGTTCGAAATGACCAGCGTCATCAGCGTCGCCAGGCCGACGCTGGTCGTGACGACCGAAACACTATTTGAGCAGCACAGCGAGATATTTCAGCCTGCCTACGGCGTTCGTCACACCTTGGTGTTGAACGCCACAAGCGAGCCGTCATCGCCCCTGCCCGCCAACGCAACGGCTGCCTCCCGACTTCCCCGGCAGCCTGAGCCCTTGTTATTGCCTGAGGGCAATCCGATCGTCTCGGTCCAGTTTACCTACCGAGGCATCGGTAAACCTCTGGCCGTTTCTCATCGCTACCTTGACCTGACGCAATCGAGCGATGGGCTGCATGAGCAGTTTCATCTTCAAGGCGTCGGATCCGTTCATCTGGTGACGCTGCCGTTGTATGCCATCTTCGGACTGTCCGTGATGATGGTTTTCCCATTGAGTGTGGGCGCCACCCTGCTAATGACCAACACCCTGCTCAATAGGGATCTGGCAGAAGTCTTGTCTGAGCATAAGGTCACCTTTGCTTGCCTGGTGCCCGACGTCATTCGCTACTTCAATACGCGACTGGCCAAACGCAAGGGCTCGCTGCTGCCGCTGCACCCTCAACTGATGATTTATTCAGGTGGCAGCCATCTACCGGCCAACGAAGCCGAGAAACTGGGGAAACTGCTGGGATGCAATCCGGTGCTGCAAGGCTATGGATTGACCGAGAGCATGCCAGTGGTCGTCCAGAGCTCGATTGGCACGGTCCATCGAGGCGCCATGGGACAACCGATTAGCGGCGTAGAACTGCGGGTCGTCGATGCCGAGGAACGGGATGTGGCACCTGGACGTATTGGCGAACTGCTGATCCGTGGCTCGATGGTGATTGACGGATATAACGACGCCGAGGACACCAATACCCGGTTCTTCCGTGAGGGCTGGTTTCACACCGGTGATCTGGTCTGGCGGGACGACGATGGGCATGTGTTCTTCTATTGCCAACGCCTGCGGATCTCGAAGATCAAAGCGCAGATGGTCGACCTGACGGAAATCGAATCCATTGCCCTGAAGCACCCCGACGTGGTGCGTGCCAAGGCTTACATCGTCCCTGACAACAAAGAGGTCAACGTATTGCACCTGTGCGTTGAAGGGAACGGTGACCTGACCCAAAGCGCGGTCTCCACCCTGCTCTCGGGCTACCTCTCGGGCTTCAAACTGCCCAAAACCATCGAGATTATCTCTCTCAAGGAAGAGGCTCATGCAACCTAAAAGCACCCAACCGGTACTGGCCGTTTTCGACTTTGACGGCACATTGACCGACAGGCATACGTTCTGGCGCTACATGCGCTTTATCGTGGGAACCAGATCGTTCTGGCTCCGGATCATTCCCCTACTGCCCAAAATGCTCAGCGTGATCGTGGGAATCACACCGTTGATGCAAGCCCGACTGGCGTTCATTGCCTGTTACCTGGGCGGCCTGTCAGTGGAACAAGAGCGTGAGCACGCCAAGTACTTCATTACCGAACTGCTACCGCTCTGGCTCAGACCCGAGGCCCTGCGCCGGTTGCAATGGCATCAATCCATGGGGCATGTCACCGCGCTGGTCAGCAACTCGCCGGAGAACTATCTGATTCCCTGGGGTCAGGCAGCGGGTTTTGACTACGTGTGCGGCACCCGCCTGGCGACTGCAAAGAACAAACTGACCGGTGGGATATCAGGTACCAACTGTGTGGAAAGGGAAAAAGTGACACGGCTCAAAGGCTGCTTGAGCAACCTTGATGACTTTTACATCTATGCCTACGGCGACTCGTCCGGTGACGATGCCCTGCTCAGCATTGCCAACTCTCCCTTCTACAGAAACTGGTACTAACCGATGAACACGCTGAGCACCTTGGCCCCCAAGCACTTCAAACAACCCGGTCACACGCCGACAGTCATGATTGTAGGCGCCGGTCCTATTGGCCTGTCCCTGGCAATCATGCTGCAAAAGTGGGGCGTCTCTTTTCGCATTATTGAAAAGAATGCCGGCCCCTCGACCGCGACCAAGGCGATGGCCATTCACTCCAGGACCCTGGAGATTTTTCGAGATCTGGGCGTTGCCGATCAAGCCATCAGCGACGGGTTCACGATTAACCAGTTTTCGGTGCAGTCGAACGCTAAACGGGTGCTGAACTACAACTTCTCCAATCTGGACGCGACCTATCCCCTGCTCCTCAGCCTGCCACAACCGCAGACAGAGAAGATTCTGCTTGAGCGACTGAACGCGCTGGGGATAGAGGTTGAGTGGAACACCGAACTGGTCGATATAGAAAACCAGCCGGGATCAGTACACATGAAGCTTCATCATGCCGATGGCAGCGACGAATCCTTTACCAGTCGCTGGGTGGTTGCGTGCGACGGTGCTCGCAGCAACATTAGAAAACGCCTTGATATGACCTTCGAAGGATCGTCCTATGACCGATTCTTCATGCTTGCCGATGCCGACATCGAGTGGTCTGGAAGCAAGGACGAAGGCGCCTTCTTCCTGGGTGCACAGGACGGTTATGTAGCGGTCGCGCCGATCAGCGCCCAGTCCCGTTATCGGCTTTTCATCGAGATGCCCTACAACCTGCCGCCAGAAGGCGAGCGCCCATCCTTGAGCCTGGAGAACTTCCAGCGGTTGTGCGAAGGACGTGGGCAAAAGATGACGCTGTCCAATATTTCATCGACCACCATTGCATCTTTTCAACACCGCCGCGTGCAATCGATGCAACAAGGCTCTGTGTTTCTGGTGGGCGACTCGGCGCATATCGGCAGCCCGATCGGCGGGCAGTGGATGAACCTGGGGGTTTCCGAGGCCTATAACCTGGCGTGGAAAATGGCCTATGTCGATCAGGGCCTGGCGGATCCATCATTGCTGGAGAGCTACAACGAAGAGCGCTACCCGGTTGCCCTGGAAGTCGAGAACACGGCACACCGACTGACGGGACTGATTACCGTCAAGCAGCGCGCCCTGGTTTGGCTGCGCGACAACGTTCTGCCACTGTTGAGCAACAGGCGCAAAGTTCAGCGCAAGCTGCCCTCGATGATTTCCGGCCATCAGTACCACTATGGCAAAAGTGATTACATTCAAGAATCGCTGACGAAAAAGCAGCGCAAGAATTGGGACAAAAAAGGGAAAAAACCCGAATTCCAGACCGCTGCGCCTCGCGCCGGCCAACTGGCTCCCGATGTCGAGTTGTGGCAACTGCAAGGTCTGCCGCCAAAACGCTTGATCGACTTGTTCCACGGAACGTTCACGCTGTTGATTTTCAGCGCGGCCGATCAGTTTTCCCCTCTGTTACCGGGCTATTACGCGCTGGCCGAAACGGTGGAGAAGGACTATCCGGGCATCAAGGCTTATTGCGTTATTGATGCCTTAAATAGCGCCGAACTGCCTTCCTGGCACTCGACGTTGCTGGACCCCGATTGGCGGCTGCACAAGCGTTACCACGCCAAAGAGGGCACGTTGATGCTGATTCGTCCTGATGGCTATATCGCTTTCCAGGGGGCTGATGCAATGACGCTCATCACGTATCTGAACGTACGATCCGGGCTACTCAAGGGTGCCAGAAAAACAACATCTTCCGAGATCGACGCAGTGCAACTCCAACTTTAAGTCTCTGTATGGCTACTGCCAGTTTGGTTCATTGATTCACACAAGGCCCAACCCTGGGCCATGACTTTTGATTTTTCTTACTGATAGAAACATAGACCGACTTAGGTTAGGAGACCCCCCATGCGCATGCAACTCAACGATGTGGTGCAGGAATTCATTGTGTCCAATGGAAAAATAGCCAATAGCTATTTTTCTCTCTCTGAGAAAATCATTGATTCACTGTGCGAATCCAATATAGCAAAAGAATCAATATTGATGCGTTTGCTGGAGCAGGCCGAATCCGTCACTGCGCACTACTTCAATGCTCATCAACAAGTCCTCGAGGGTGTTTATGCCCATGGGCTTGAAGCCCCCATCAATAAAAGCGTTCCGGTGCTGGAACCGGTCCAGCCGAATTCGGCGATACTGGCATCGGCACCCGCGGTCGAACAGACGCCCGAACTCAACTACGGGCAATGGTTGCGCGCCGAAATAAGCTCGGTCACGGGGTTCAAAAAGGAACAAATCGACTTCGACCAAAGTTTCGAAAGCATGGGCATCGACTCTCTGGGGATGGTCGATATTTTCGAATCCCTGGCCCAGCACTTCCCGGAAAAGAAAGCGCTCACCTCGCAACTCTTTGATGCCCCCACCCCTACGGCCCTGCTGGCACGCCTTGAAGCCGATCCGCAGGCGCCTGCCGTGGATGTCGAAGCCTGGGTGCTTGAACAACTGGCGGCTATCACCGGTTTTACGGTAGAGCAGATCGACCAGAAACAAAGCTATGAAAGCCTGGGCCTCGATTCCCTGGTGCAACTGGACTTCCTCGAATCGGTCGTCGCCTTGTGGCCATCACTCAAGGCCAACAGCACTGAGCTGGCCAACGCCAAGTTCCCGCAGGAAACCATCGCGCTGATTAAAGCGGCCCTGGCCAGCCCCGAGTCGACACCCGCCACACCCGCCGAAGGGCAATCACCTGCCGCTACGGACGCTCAAGGGCAGATAGGCAATCTGCTTATCAACGCCCTCACCCCCCTGATCCCCGACGCGCCACAGTCGATCGACATTGAGACCCCCTTTGCACAACTGGGGCTCAACGGGTTTGCCCGAGAAAAACTCTGCCAATCCATGGCGCAACAGTGCTCTGCCAGCGAGTTTGCCGGTGAAGCCCTGATGTCGCGTCGCACGCCGCAGGACGCCTTGTCGCTTCTGACAAGACTGAGCTGAGCCGCTGTAAAAAATGGCATGGAATCCGGGTGATCGAATCGATCACCCAGCTTTTTGGCAATCAGGAGATAGGGTATGAGTGGCGCGGTAACAACAGAGGGCGATTTTTGCTTCAGCGCAATGGCCGGCGAGTTTCCTGGGGCACCGTCAACGGATGCGCTTTGGCACCTGCTCTCGCAAGGGCAGATAGCACCTATCCATTCGATGCTGACGCGCTGGGAACTGGATAAAGCGTCGATATATTCAGCCAAGACAGGGGAAAAAGATCGCACTTACCTGGACAGTGCTTTTTGCCTGACCGATGACGTATCGACCCCTTCACGGCATGAAGGACGGCAGGTCGCCATTGGCAAAAAAGTACTCCAGACGCTCCTCACCCAGCTCGCTGGACAAGGCTCGGCGCTCATCAAGGAACGCACCGCACTGGTGGTCGCGACATCCTGGAGTGACGAGAGTTATTTCGTCACGGGAGCGTCCGCAAAAGCCGATGCGTCAATGGGCTATACGCCGGGTGAACAAGTGGCTGAACTGGCAGCAGCTTTCGCCCTGGGTGGCCCGGCGTTATCGGTAGACACCGCCTGCAGTTCGTTCCCCTATGCAATCGATATGGCCCAAGCCCTGGTCAACAGTGGACAAGCGGATAACGCCATTGTCATGGCGCTGAACACCGTGCTGCCACCGGCACTGTTTTTGGGCTTCTCGCAGTTGACCGCCTTCTCCGCCCGGGCCCAAATGCAGGCGTTCGGCCAGGACGCTGACGGCATTGTGCCGGGCGAATGTGCGGTTGCCTTTCTGGTCGAACCCGTATCCCAAGCCCTGATTGCCCAACGCCGCCCCCTGGGTGTTCTGCGGGCATTGGGGCTTTCCGCCGATGGCGCCGAAGGCTCGGTGTTTGCGCCGGGCAAACAGGCCCAGTGCTCGGCTTACCAACGTGCCTATATTGGTCTCGATCCCGGCGACGTGGACTACATCGAGACCCATGGCACCGGTACACCACTGGGTGATGCGACCGAGCTGGACTCGTTGAACAGCTTCTTCGCGCCCCATCGCGCGGACGGAAAAAAAATAACCATCGGCTCGATCAAGTCCGTCATCGGTCACCCACTGGCCGCAGCCGGAGGCGCTTCGCTCGCCAAGGCGCTGATGATATTGCGTCATAAAGGCATTCCACCTCAGCCCGACTACCAGCCCAGCCCGAAAGTTGACGAGACCTGTCTGCAACTGGCCACAGAGCAGGTACAACCCCTCGCTGATCGTCAGACGGCGCTGCGGATCGGCATCTCCAGTTTTGGTTTTGGCGGTGCCAACGCGCATCTGGTGGTGGATGAATACATTCCCGACGACCGCCCCGCCGCCGCCCGGGTCGCCCCCGGCGTGCTGATACTGAACCTTGCTGTCGTCGAGGCTGAAGCGGCGATTGGCAGTCACGGTTCATTGCAGTCATTCAAGCAACAGCTCAATCAGCCGGCAGCACCCTCGGTTGTTTTCCCTTATGGGCGCTTCGTTGATTACACCGCTGCTCCAGCTCAGCCATTACTGGGGAAATTCCTGGCACAGGACCGCGTCATTGATATCGACGGGTACGGCATGGGGCCCAAACCTCTGGCCCATGTCGATCCGTTCAAGCTGTTGATCACCGATCGCGTCAACCATTTACTGCGACGCCTGCCGGGTGTGGCCGGCTCATCCGGCACGGCTATGGTGATGTGCTGCAACATGGGTGGGGAACGTTTCAGCAATGCGTATAGCAGCGCTCACAACTTTTACTCCCAGGCTCAAGGCATGCCGCCGGGCGTGGAAGTGACGGACGTGGCAACCATGTTGCCAAACATGTTGTCCGGCTACCCGGCGCAGATTTATGACTTCAAGGGTTTCCATCAGACACTGGTCGGCACCCCGGGTTTGTTCTGGCAAACCTTGCTGGCATCGCAGCAGTGGTTCAAAGAGGGCATCACCACGCTTTTGCTCGGTGCAGGGCGCTTTATCAGTGGTGAAATCGAAGTCGAGCGCGCCCGACACGCCACAACAACGCAAGGTGAAGGACTGGGGCTGATTGCGCTGCGGCCGTATCAACCGGACGCCAGCGACAAACCTTTGCTGGTGATCCGCGCAGCGGTCCTCGCCCATGCCGCGAAATCGCTGGAAGCGGCGTGCCAACTGTTGGGCAAGGAGCACAGGCAATACCAAAGCATTGAAGTCTGCGAGCTGCAGCCTGATGCGACTCATGCCAGTGGATCAGTGAGAGAGATGACCGGCTTCCTGGCTGAAGCCACGGGTATCGAAACCCTGTTGGCGGTGATGCTGAGTGCATCGGCTCACACGGTGATCGAGGTTCGCGAAGCCGGCAAGGCAGTGATGTGGCTATTTACCGAGAAACTTCGGGAGTGGCGCCCGGAGACGGCCGGAACCACCCCGGCCATCAAACATCCCTTCATGTTGCGCTTTGCTCATTCGGCATCCCACGAACTGCGGCAGGTCATCGCGCCTGCCCGCCCTGCCAGCGTTGTCCGCGAGCCGCGACATGATGGCGTCGACGTGCTGCAACTCAGCGACCTGCTGACCAACACCCTGCTCTCGGGACTGCGCGTGCGGGTTCGCGCCATGGAGGGCCTTTTCGCCCTGCACCGCGGCGCCGAAGCCCAACGCCCGGCGCACTGGCAGCGTCGCCCGGAAAATATCGTGATCACCGACGTCCAGCGCAGCCCTCAGTCATTGCGCGCCCAGCTGGTGGTGAATGAAGCGCACCCCTATTTCTTCGATCACCCTCTGGATCACATCCCCGGCATTTTATTGCTTGAGGGCGTGATGCAACTGATTGAACTCGCCATGCCTCCACTGAGTGGGCGAGTCGCTTATGTCAAAACCCTGAGTATCAAGTTCCAGCAATACGTACAAAAGCAGGGTGTGATTGATCTGCATCTGGAACAGGGCAAAGACCCCCAAGTATTCAATGCGAAGGTCATGCAGGCCGGAAAGCTGATGTGCACCTGCATCCTTGGTATGGCTTACAGCTCGGCGTTCGAGACATCGCCCGCCGGCGAGTTCACGGCCACTCGCTGCCGCGACAAGGCCTTGCTGCACAAGGCCAGAGAAGAAAACGTCATCGTCAGCGACATGAGCGGCATCGCCCAAGGCTTGAGCGTGGACACGGTCAAGCTGCCAAATGAGCACCTCTTCCAGGAGGGCGACCCCGCGCACTATTCGATGGTGTATTTCCTCGAAGTTGCCCGCCAGTGCTACATGCAGATCGCCCACAGCCATCTGCGGATTCCACTCAACACCCCGATGAACCTGCTGGCCTTGAGTTTCACTCTGGATCGGCCAATTCCCAGGAACAGTCCGCTGTCATTGGCGCCGCAAGCCGGTTTTGACGCGCAGGATCAGTCGTTCAAAACCAACCGCATTTATATCGACCTGTTCAACCGGGGCGAAAAAATCGGTCAAGCCAGCATTACCGCGCAAGTGTTGAGTCAATCCGCACCCGCTGCCTGAGGCAATCAATTGATCTCTCCCTCCAACCTGGCCGTGCCCCCAACAAACCAAGGTGTCGCCGTGAACGATGTCAAAGTGCAAGTCATAGTCAAATCGCCGCCTTCTGAAATATGGAAGATCTGGAGCCATTTTTCAGAAGCGCCGTTATGGGATACCGACGTTCGCCATTGTGAACTCAATGGCCCGTTTCAACCCGGAACGCGAGGCAAATGCATCCTCAAAAACGGCCTGAACATGCCGCTGAAACTGGAAGCCGTGAGCCTGCATGAGAGCTATCGGAACACGGCAAGACTGCTCTGGATCGACCTTGAGTTCGATCATCAGATGCGCAGGATTTCTCCCAACGAAACCCACGTCATCCATAGCGCAAAGATCTCCGGCCCCTTAAGTTTTTTATACCGCGGGCTGCTACGCAAAATGCTGACCGCGGCAATGACCACCGCACTGGACAACCTGTGCACTCTGGCTGAACAACGAGCGAATGCCATCAGTACCCCTGGGCTCGAAAAACCTGAAACGAATTTGCACCTTGTATGAACCATTAACCATCCCGGAAGGGGGCGCGTTGGACGCTTGCTCCCAAACGCGCTTCGCTTACTTATCGATAACAGCACACTTTGGACCGAGCATGAACCTACTAAAAAATACTCAGTACCTTGCGATGGGCGTCATTGGCATGAGCTTTATGGCCCCCGCGGCCAGTTCCGCCGACACGCTCGGCCCCTACATCAGTGTCATGGGCGGCTTGAACTGGGTCGCTGCACAGGACCTTAGCCAGAACAACCTCGATTTCGTCGAGATGGAGTTCAACCAACCCTTGCATTCCGGCTTCGCCACCGGGCTGGCCATGGGCTGGCGATTTCCCGTCGGGCTCAGACCGGAAGTGGAAGTCAGCTACCGAAAAAACACCCTGACCCAGTTCAATGACCGGGTCTACGACGGCGGCGGGAGCATCGACGGCAAAGGCGAAGAGAAAGCCAGCAGTCTGATGGCCAACCTTTGGTATGACGTGTTGAATCTACCAGCGCCCTTCAGTCGATTCACCCCCTACATTGGCGGCGGCCTGGGCTACACAACGCTGTCGGTCAGTGGCCTGGAAGCCGGTGGCGTCCCGTTCGGCGGCACTCATCGCGACACCGTATCGGCCTACCAATTCGGCGCCGGGGTAGGTTATGAGCTCACCGAGCAATGGTCCATGTCCCTGGATTATCGATACCTCAAGACTCGCGAAGCGAACTTTGGTGACATTCAAGGCCTGTACCCGGGCGATGTGCGCACTGAATACAACGCCCAATCCTTAATGCTCGGTCTGCATTATTGGCTCTAAGCGGTTAACCGGATGGGCGCCTCGCATTGGCAAGGCGCCTACCCAGCGTTTACAGGTGAGTTGCCCTGCATATGGTTCGCGAGTAGGTTCGGTGAGCGTCGCAACACCCTCCAGCGCGTCGACGACTGGGATCGACCGATCCCGGTATCGCCTGCCTCCAGTTGTTCAACCGAGGAAGAAGGCTCAGCCCATGAAACAAAAACTGCCTTAACTATCCTGTAACAAATTACGACTAGCGTCTGCCAAATCCATGACGCGAGTGCCTCACCATGCTTTCAACCCAAGAAACGTTGATACAGCGCATCCACCGCGAGCTGCTCGATCACAGTGACGAAGAGCTGGAACTGGAGTTATCCGAAGACGGCCACGGCCTGGATGCGTTGTTCGATGAGCACGCCCAGAGTGTCAGTGAGAAGGAAGCCCGACGGCTTTATTTCAGCGAACTGTTCCGCCTGCAGGGCGAACTGGTGAAGCTGCAAAGCTGGGTGGTCAAGACCGGGCATAAGGTCGTGATCCTGTTCGAAGGGCGCGATGCTGCCGGCAAAGGTGGCGTGATCAAACGCATTACTCAACGACTCAATCCTCGGGTCTGTCGCGTTGCCGCCTTGCCTGCGCCCAACGACCGTGAACGCACCCAGTGGTACTTCCAGCGCTACGTCTCGCACCTGCCGGCAGCAGGCGAAATCGTGCTGTTCGACCGTAGCTGGTACAACCGCGCCGGGGTCGAACAAGTCATGGGCTTTTGCAACGCCGATCAGTACGAAGAGTTCTTCCGTACCGTGCCAGAGTTTGAGCGGATGCTCGCCCGTTCCGGTATTCAGTTGATCAAATACTGGTTCTCCATTTCCGACCAGGAACAGCACCTGCGCTTCCTCAGCCGCATTCATGACCCGCTCAAGCAATGGAAACTCAGCCCCATGGATTTGGAGTCCCGTCGGCGCTGGGAGGCCTATACCAAGGCCAAGGAAATCATGCTCGAACGCACTCACATCGCCGAAGCCCCGTGGTGGGTGGTGCAAGCCGACGACAAGAAAAAAGCCCGGCTCAACTGCATCCATCACCTGCTCGGGCAAATGCCCTATGAAGAGGTGGAGCTACCGGCAATCGAACTGCCGCAGCGCGAGCGGCAGGAGGACTACTCCCGCAGTCCGACGCCGCCAGAGATCATCGTGCCTCAGGTCTATTAAGACAGACCGAACAGGGACACCCAACACCGAGCGCCCCTGCGCCACATCCTTAATGAACCGGATTTCATCATGACGACCCAGATCCTGGCCACGGACTCATCGAGTTCAATCTCCTACGGCTCAAGGCCACAACTCAACCGCAAGCCGAGCATAATGACCTTGGTGGTCTTTTTTGCAGTCCTGGGCAGCGGACTGCTGTTTACCGCCTACAGCCTGATGCACGACATGAGCGAACTCGGCACCGTGGTGACCACCTGGACGCCATTTTTGCTGTTGGGCGTGGCACTGCTGATTGCACTCGGCTTTGAGTTCGTCAATGGCTTCCACGACACCGCCAACGCGGTGGCCACGGTCATTTACACCAACTCCATGGCACCAAACTTCGCAGTGGCCTGGTCGGGGTTCTTCAATTTTCTCGGGGTGCTGCTGTCCAGCGGTGCGGTGGCCTTCGGCATCATCGCCTTGCTGCCGGTGGAACTGATTCTGCAAGTCGGCTCCTCCGCCGGTTTCGCCATGATCTTCGCCCTGCTGATCGCCGCCATCCTATGGAACCTGGGCACCTGGTGGCTGGGCTTGCCGGCGTCTTCTTCACATACCCTGATCGGCTCGATCATCGGCGTCGGCGTTGCCAATGCCCTGATGCACGGTCGCGATGGCACCAGCGGCGTGGACTGGGCCCAGGCGACCAAGATCGGTTACGCGTTGTTGCTGTCACCGCTGGTGGGCTTCGGCTTTGCCGCATTGTTGCTGCTGGCGCTGCGGGCCTTCGTCAAGAACCGCGCGCTGTACAAAGCCCCCGAAGGCAACACCCCGCCGCCATGGTGGATTCGTGGCATGTTGATCCTGACCTGCACCGGCGTGTCATTCGCCCACGGCTCCAACGATGGCCAGAAAGGCATGGGCCTGATCATGTTGATTCTGGTCGGCACCCTGCCGATGGCATATGCGCTGAACCGCACCATGCCAGCCGATCAGGCACTGCAGTTCGCCGCCGTGGCTGAAGTCACTCAACAAGCCTTGGTAAAAGGCTCGGCCCTACCGGCGCCGGCTGATCCACGCCCGATTCTTTCCGACTACATCCGCAGCAAAGAAGCGACGCCACAGCTGGTGCCGGCACTTGCCGCCATGACGGGCAGCATCGGTGCCGAGGTCAAGGGTTACGGCTCACTGGCCAAGGTGCCAGCCGAAGCGGTGGGCAACGTGCGTAACGACATGTACCTGACCAGCGAAACCATTCGCCTGATGGACAAGAACAAGGTCGGCAACTTCGACGCCGACACCAGCGGCAAACTGCAACTGTTCAAGCAGCAGATCGACAACTCCACACGGTTCATTCCGCTGTGGGTGAAAATCGCCGTGGCCATTGCCCTCGGCCTGGGCACCATGGTCGGCTGGAAGCGCATCGTCGTGACGGTGGGTGAAAAAATCGGCAAGACCCACCTGACCTACGCCCAAGGTGCCTCCGCCGAAACCGTGGCCATGCTGACCATCGGCGCAGCCGACATGTTTGGCTTGCCGGTATCCACGACCCATGTCTTGTCCTCCGGCGTGGCCGGCACCATGGTCGCCAATGGCTCAGGCTTGCAGATGCGCACCATCCGCAACCTGGTAATGGCCTGGGTACTCACGCTTCCTGCTGCGATCCTTCTGTCCGCAAGCCTCTACTGGCTGTTCACTAAACTGTTCTGACCGCTCAATCGTCAAGGCCTCACGCGGGTGAGGCCTTGCGCCCTGTCGTCATTTCATCCGGTGATTTGCACCGCTCTCGATCAGCCCGCCGCGACAACGGTGATTTCCACCAGTAGGTCCGATGCCGCCAGACGCGATTCAACGGTGGCCCGTGCAGGCGCATGACCTTCTGGCACCCAGGCGTCCCACACCTCGTTCATGCCCGCGAAATCGGCCTGGATGTCCGACAACCAGACCTGTGCGGTGAGGATACGGGTTTTGTCCAGGCCGGCCTGGGCCAGGAAGTTGTCGATTTTTGCCAGCACCTGGGCGGTCTGCCCCTTGATGTCCTGGGTCCGGTCAGTAGCCGTCTGGCCGCCGAGAAAGGTAAGGCCGTTGCATTGAACGACGCGGCTCATGCGTTGATTGGTTTCAATGCGTGTGATGTCCAGCATGTGAACTCCTTAGCGTTACGGCATGGTTGAGGTGGATTGAAAAGATGAAGCCGTCGTACTGGCGGCTACGTTGAAACGGTCGATCGCGAACGGTTCCAGTGAAATGCTCGAATGCTCGCCCAGAATGAGCTGGGCCAGCCGTTTACCGGTGCCGGGGCCCATTTGAAAGCCGCTACCGCAAAAACCGAACGAATAGCTCAGGTTACTGGCCTTGCGACTGGCACCTATCACCGGCAGGTCATCGGCCGTGAAGGCTTCAACGCCGGCCCAGACGCGGTTGACGCCCAAGTGCTCCAAATGCGGAAACAAGTCAGTGACAGTGCGAGCACTGCTGCCCAGTCGAGCCATGTCGACCTCGCCATGGCGCGACAGAAAATCCAGCGACCCGATCAGCTTGCCACCAATCACAACCGTGCCATTGGCAAATTGCTTGAACGACAGCGCTCTACCCGTGGCGCCCAACACCGGCGTACAGAAAGGTGCAACGCGATGGGTGACCATCAACATGAGGCCTTCAGGATGCACGGGGACCGACTCGCCAACCTGTGTAGCCAGCTCTGCGGCCCAGGCGCCCGCCGTCACCACCAAATGTTCGGCACTGAAACTGCCGCTGGGTGTACGCACCCGCCATTGAAGGCCCGTCTGCTCGATCTGTTGCGCGGGAGTGTTTTCGTGGATGTGTACGCCACGTTTCTCCGCGGCCCGGCGAAACGCCGTGATGATCCTGAAGGGCACCGCGTACCCATCGTCCTTGACCCAGATGCCGCCCGTCACATGCCGTGAAACACTCGGCACTTTGTCGAACACCTGTTGCGCGTCGATCAGCACTTCATGGGTGAAACCCAACGCCTGCAGGTGCTCGACCCGAAACCGGCACTCCACCAGTTCCGCCAGATTCTCCGCCAGTTTGAGTTGGCCGCTGGGGACAAAACCGCCGTCGTCGCCCAAGGTATTTTTGAGATCATGCCAAAGATCGCGCGACGACAGTGCCAATGGAATCTCCGGAGTGTGGCGACCCAGGGTACGCACGCCACCGGCATTGACCCCGGAGGCATGACGACCGCAATACTCCGCTTCCAGCACCGTGACCTTGACGCCGGCCTGCGCGAGATAGAACGCAGTGCTCAGGCCATGAATGCCGCCACCCATCACCAGCACGTCAGCCTGGCGCCTGCTCGACTCACTCACCGGCCAACTCTCCCAGAGTGATGGGCTTGATCGGCGGACGGATGCGGTAATAACCCACTTCGGCCGCCGACACACCGCGGGCCTTGGCGATGACTTCGGTCACGGTCAGGCCGCACATGCGTCCCTGGCACGGCCCCATGCCACAGCGACCAAATGCCTTGGCCTGATTCGGTCCCGCGCACCCCAGGGCGACGAAGCCGCGCAACTCACCCGCTGTCACCTCCTCGCAGCGACACACCATCACCTCGTCGGCCGGAATACGGTTTTGCTCCTTTGGCTGATAAAGCGTGTCGAGAAACGGTCGGATCCGCAGGTTGGCCTCCAGTCGAACGCGCAGCCCCCGAGCCATGTCATCACGTTTATCCGTGCTGATTGCCTTGAGCCGTGTGGCGATCCCCAGCGCCGCCAGTTGTCCCTGCACGACCGCTGCCTGAGCCCCACCGATGCCGGCACCGTCCCCGGCGACATAGACCCCCGGCACATCCAGCTCACCCCATGGATCGGTGACCGGCGTGAAGCACAGCTGATCCGGGTCCCATTCATGGCGCGCGCGCAACGCCTGGCTGAACTGGATATTAGGCACCACGCCCTGATGCAGCAGCACGCAGCGCGTGGCGATGCGCTGCGCCTTGCCGGACACGCTGAATGTCAGGGCCCGGGCCGCCTCCTCACCTTCGATCGCCAGGTGTTCGGCACCGCCATGATGAGCGATTCCGGCGGAGCGCAGGCTGCGCAGTAACTCCAACCCCTTGCGCAGATAAGGCCAGGCGCGCAAAGCGGCAAACAGGTGACGACGGGCGCGCCAGTAATCTTCGGGTCGCGTGGTGTCGACCAAGGCCTTGATCGTCACGCCAGCACGCAAGTACTGCCAGCCGAGCAAATACAGCAGCGGACCGCAACCGGCCAACACCACCGGTTCGCTCGGTGCCAAACCTGAGCTTTTCAGCAGGATCTGCGCGGCACCGGCGCTCATCACGCCGGGCAAGGTCCAGCCGGCGATCGGAAACGGTCGCTCCATGGCCCCCGTCGCTAACAGCACGGCTTTGGCGTCCAGCGTATACAAGCGTCCTTCTCGCAGATAACTGACCTGATGATCCCGAGTGACTTGCCACACCGATGCGCCTTTTTCATAACGCACGCCCGAGGCGAGCAGGGCCTGGGCCAATTCATTTCCCTGGGCATAATCCGCCCCCAGCAGATCTCGTCGTGACAACGGTGCCAGGGTGATACCCCGATAAATCTGCCCCCCCGGACTTCCCTGCTCATCCAGCAGCACCACTTGCAGACCCAGCCCGGCCATCTGCGTCGCTGCGGCCATGCCGGCCGCCCCTGCCCCTACAACCACCACATCGACGGCTTCAAGATTCATGAGTGTTCCTCCATGACCCGGACACCGGGTTGATAGATCAAATCCCGGGCCCCTTCCTGGGAACGAATGCGCATGCCTTCGGCCACTTCGATCAGGCAGCTTTGGCGGTTGGGAACACCGTCAATGTCCACCAGACATTCGAAGCACACGCCCATCATGCAGTACGGAGCGCGGGGCGACTCACTGACCGGCGTGGCGCGAAATCGGTTGATGCCGGACATCAGCAAGGCAGCGGCGACGCTCATGCCAGCAGGCACACTCAGCGGTTCATCGTTGAAGGTCAGGCACACCGTCGGCGTCGCCCCGCCCTCACTGATAACCGGTTGAAACAGCGGATCAGTGCGCATGTGAAAACACCCTGTCAGTTAGAAAACGATCGCCGGTCAACACCGCCAGCTCTGCAGGCCGTTCCCCACCCATGATCCACGGTGCGATACGCAGGGCATGGGCGGCCGCCAGGGTCACGCCGCTGTGGCAGGTGACGACGAATGCCCCCGGGTGAGCGCGCGATTGCTGGTAGATAGGAAACCCGTCCGGGCTCATCACCCGCAATGCGCCCCAGGCCCGGACCAGCCGTACATCGCGCAACAAGGGAAAGGTCGCAACACCGCGCCTGGCAATGGCGGCCAACACCTCGGTAGAGGTGCCGTCATTGAAGCCCACCTCCTCCATGGAATCGCCAAACTGCACAGTGCCTTCATCGGTCTGGCGGACGTTGAGCGTCGGGTAGTGAAGAAATGGCCGCACTCGCTCACTGATCAACACCTGCCCGCGATTGGGCGCCACCGGTGCATACAGGCCAACCTGCCGCGCCAGCGCCGCGTTGCCCAACCCGGCAGCCAGAACGATCCTTGACGCAACAAAGCGACGCTGACCCGCCCAGACACAAAACTCACCGGATGCACAATCGATGCGGTCGACCTGCATGCTGCCATGCAGCCGCGCCCCCTTGGCCTGTGCCGAGGCATGCAGGGCCCGCAGCACTTTCAATGGATTGACGTGGCCGTCCTGAGGCGTATAGCTGGCGCCGATCACCGCCGGTCCGACCAGCGGCAGACGCGCTTTCACTTCGGCGGCGTCGAGCATTTCGAACGGGTAATCGCCCAGCGCATCCTGCAATGTCTGCAGTCGCGACTGGCGCTCCAACAGTTCTTCGTCGTTGAAGCACATATGGAACCCCCCCGGTTGCTTTAGCTGGACGTTGACACCGCTATCGGTCATCAGCGCTTGCGCGAACGCCGGCCAGCGACTCGCCGAAGAACGGGTCCAGCGCGAGTAATCCGGCAGGTCATAGCCTTTGCCCTGAACCCAGACCAGGCCGAAATTGCCCCGTGAGGCACGAAACGCATCGTCGCCCTGATCCAGAACCACGGTGTCGACACCGGTGCGTGCCAGCCCATAGGCCACCGCCATCCCCACCAGCCCGCCACCGACCACAATCACGTCCGACTGCACGACGCCGTACCTGTCCTGGCTCATTTGCTTTCTCCGATCAGTACCCGATCCAGCCCGACCATGCGATCGAGCACCAGCATCAACAGCAGGGTCCCGATGATCAGCACCGTGGAGACAGCGGTGATCAACGGATCAATGGTCTGTGAGATCTGGTTGTACATCGCCACCGGCAAGGTCGTGGTCCCCGGAGTGGCGACGAACACGGTCATGGTCAGCTCGTCGAAGCTTTGGATAAATGCCAGCATCCAACCGCCAATGACACCCGTGCGGATACGCGGCAGGACCACCCGGTAAAAAGCGGTCCAGCGTCGTGCGCCGAGCGACAAGGCGGCCTGTTCGATGTCCCGCTCCAGGCCAATGGTCGAGGCCAGCGTCAGCCGCAAGGCATAGGGCAGCACGACAATCACATGGGTAATGCTCAGCGCCCAGAACGAGCCGCCAATCTGCGCCATGGAAAAAAACCGTAGAAACGCAATGCCCAGCACCACGGAGGGGATCATCAGCGGCGAGAGCAAGAAACCGGTCAACGTGCTGCGCCCTGGAAACTCGTAACGGCTGATCGCCAATGCTGCCGGAACCGCCAGCAACGTGGCGACAGTAGCCGAAACCAGGCCCAGCTTGAGCGACAGAAAGAACGCGTCGAGCATTTCCTGGTTCTCAAGCAATGCCCGGAACCAGCGTAACGACACGCCATCGGTGGGTAAGGACAAGTAACCCTTGTCGGTAAAGGCAATCGCCATCACCACCACCAGTGGGGCGACGATAAAAATGATGAACAGCCAATGAAACAGCAGCGAGAAAAATCCGTTCTTGTGCATGGCAGGTTACTCGAAGACTTGCTTGAAACGACGCTCGGCCAGCTTGCTGCAACCCAGGATGATGATCAGGTTGGCGAGCAGCAGGAGCATCGCGATGGCGGCGCCAAGCGGCCAGTTGAGGGTGCCTAGAAACTCGTCGTAGGCCGCGGTCGCCACCACTTTCAGGCGTCGTCCTCCGATGATCGCCGGGGTCGCGAACGCCGACGCGGCCAGGGCGAAGACAATGATTGAACCGGAGAGAATGCCAGGCATGAGCTGCGGCAGGATGATCCGGCGGAACACCGTGAGACGCGACGCACCGAGGGACAACCCGGCCCATTCCACCTGCAGGTCCAGGCGTTGCAAGGTGGCCCACACGGCAATCACCATGAACGGCACCAGCACATGGGTCAGTGCGATGATCACACCCAGCTGGGTGAACAGCATTTTTACCGGCTGATCAGTCACGCCCAACGCCAGCAGCGCATCGTTGATCAGGCCATTGTTGCCCAGCAGGATCGCCCAGCCGAGCGTACGCACGACGACCGAAATCAGCAGCGGCCCCAACACCACCAGCAGAAACAACGAACGCCAGCGCGGCGCCATGCGCGCAATGATGATGGTTTCCGGCACGCCGAGCAGCACGCAGAGGACGGTGACGGCCAACGCCATGCCACCCGTGCGCAGAAAGATGTCGTGGAAGTAGCCATCCTTGAAAACCTCCAGATAATTGCCGACGCTGTAGACCGGCAATACGCCCTCGGTATCGCTGAACAGGTTGAGCGACAACACTGCCGTCAAGAGCAGAGGCACCAGCAGCAACACGATGAAAACCAGTAACACCGGACCACTCAGCAACCAAGGCGCGGCACCGACGTGTTCGGCATCATACCTGGCCATGGGCGACCTCCCGATCCAGTAGGCGCAGGTCGTCGTCGGACCAGTCCAGGCCGACTTCATGGCCTTCATCGGGCGGTGGCATGCCCAGGTTGGGCTGGGTCATGTGCACCACACCCAAGTGACTTTCCACCGCGATCAACCACAGATTGCCGAGGAACACGCGCAAGCGGATGCGTCCATTCAAACGCCCCTTGCCCGCCTCCATCAGACGGATTTTTTCTGGACGGATATAGACATTGACTTCGTTGCCCAGCGAGCGATCTTCGTGAGGGACGTGCAATAGCGTGTCCTTGACCTGCACCTGGCAACACCGTTCGTTGCGGGTATGCACAGCGCCGGCGAAGGCGTTGGTCTTACCCAGGAACACCGAAGCGAACGGTGAATGCGGGCGCTCGTAAGCTTCGTACGGTGTGTCGATCTGCACGATTCGACCTTTGTGCATCACGGCGATGCGGTCGCTCATGGTCATGGCCTCAACCTGATCATGGGTCACCAGAATCGTGGTGATACCCAGGTCGCGCTGGATCGCCCGTAGCTCGATGTGCATCTCTTCGCGCAGTTTGGCGTCGAGGTTGGACATAGGCTCGTCGAGCAGTAGCAAGTTGGGCCGAATGGCCAGGGCCCGGGCAATGGCGACCCGTTGGCGCTGCCCGCCGGACAGCGCCTTGGGGTAACGTTCACCCAGACCGCCGAGGCGCACCAGGTCCAGGGCTTCATTGATGCGCTGGTTGCGTTCAACCTTGGGTACACCGCGCATCTCCAGGCCGAAACTGATGTTTTGCGCAACGGTCATGTGCGCGAACAACGCATAGCTCTGGAAGACGACTCCCAAGCCTCGTTTCTCGGGACGTACATGAGTGATGTCGCGGCCATCGAGGACGATGCGCCCTTGCGTTGGCTGGATAAAGCCGGCAATGGATTGAAGCGTGGTGGTCTTCCCGCATCCGGAGGGTCCGAGCAAGGCGATGAATTCGCCGTGCCGCACCTCCAGATTCAATCCGTCGATGGCCTTGAAGCTGCCGTAAGTCTTGACGATGCCTTCAAGTGTGAGAAATGCCATTGGCATGCCACGCAGGCCGAGCCTGCGCCTCCAGAATGGTTTCGGGAAGGATCGGAGCCGTTGGGCGGCTAGCGTTCGATCGTGCGATTCCAGCGCGTCGTCCACTCGCTGCGCTGCTGGTTGATGGTGTCCCAATCAACCTTGATCAACGCATTGACCTTCTCCGGACCATAGGGCATGCGCGCGGCAATGTCCGGCTCAAGGGTCACGGTCTTGTTGACTGGCGCGAAACCGTTTTCCCGGGCCTGAATGTCCTGCACTTGCGGCGAGAGCACATACTGGATGAATTGCTGCGACAGCTCGGGCTGCGCGTTGGGAGTGATGCCACAGGCGGCGACCTGCAGGGCAATGCCGCCTTCTTTCGGGTAGATGAATTTGAGTGGAAAACCGGTGCCTTGCAACGCCATCGCACGGCCACTGCCATACACCGCCATGACCACGTCGCCGTTCTGCATCATGCCGTCCATTTCACCCGGTGCCGATACCCAAGCCAGGACGTTGGGGCCGATTTCGTCCTTCAACGCCTTGAAGCCGGGGTCGATGTTCTTTTCGCCACCGCCGCGCAAACGGGCCATTTCCACCAGGGTGTGCAAGCCGTAGGTGTTGGTCACGGGCGGCATGCCCAGCAGTTGCTTGTAGCGGGTGTCAGTGAGGTTCTCCCAGGAATCCGGCGGTGCCCATCCACGCTTCTTGAACGCCTCTTCGTTGTAGCCGATACCCGTGGCGACCACCCCGATGCCGGTCGCTTCAGGACTGATCCGCGCCAGCGGATAAAGATCTTGATAAACCGGTGCGTCGCTGAGCTTGGCGCACAGTCCCATTTGCAGCGCCTGGTACATCGGCCCATCGTCCATCATCGCCACGTTGATCTGCTGACGACCTTTCTGGGCCTGCAACTTGGCTAGGGTTTCAGTGGAGTTGCCTGCGACGTAAACCACCTTGACGTTGTGCTGCTTCTCGAATGCCGGGATGACTTTGGTCTTGTACATCTGCTCGGTGGAGCCGCCTACACCGGCGACATACAGCGTCGACTCGGCGAATGCGGCGCCACTGCCCAGCCCGACAAGGGCAACAGCGACAGCAGTGGCAATGCGGGTCAGGTGACGAAACGGCGGTATTGCTGAGGTCGAGTTATGGCTATTCACAGACTATCTCCGAAGTGCATGGGGGCAGATCGAACAATGCGTCAGTTGCTTCGGGGTCAATCGAAGCCATGCAGCACGCCGCATGTACTCGGCGAATACCTCGCGCCGGTGGCGCATCTTCAGGTGCGCTATAGGGTTGCTGGTCTGGAGTATTACGATGCATCATCCATAGGGTCAAATCAGAATATTCGGGCTAGCTATTCATATTTGATATGGAGTACAGGCATGAATCTCAGGCAAATCGAAGCCTTTCGCAGCGTCATGCGATTGGGCTCCATGACCGCTGCGGCGGACGTGCTGTATACCTCGCAACCCAATGTCAGCCGGCTGATTGCGCAGCTGGAACTGAGCACCGGGCTGACCCTGTTCAAGCGCGCGGGCGTTCGGCTGATTCCGACCCAGGAGGGTCAGGCGTTTTTCCATGAAGTGGAACGCGCCTATGTCGGCCTCGACAGCCTCAGGCATTCGGCAAAGAACATCCGCAACCTGGGCACCGGGCGTCTGCGTGTAGCGGCCGTGCCATCGACGGGCCTGAGCCTGCTTCCCGCAGTGATCAAGAAATTCACCACCACGCGCCCCGAGCTCACGGTGTCACTGCACGTGAACTCGTCGCCGACCGTGGAACAATGGGTTAAATCGCAGTTTTGCGACATCGGCATCGTGGTCCATCCCGGCGACGTCAACAGCCAGCAAATCGAGTTACTCGCCGAAAGAGCGGCTGTGTGCGTATTGCCCCGCGCACATGTGCTGGCTAAGCGATCGCACATCACATTCGAAGACCTTGAAGGGCAAGCGTTCGTTTCGCTCTGCCACGGCGATGGCACACGGTCACTGGTGGACGGTTTGTTCGAACAGGCAGGCGTCGAGCGGGTGATGGCAGTTGAAGCGCAGTACAGCGCGATCAACTGCGAGATGGTGGCCCTCGGCATGGGCATCACCCTCGCCCATCCGCTGGTTGCCAAGGATTACCTGCATCGGGACATCGTGGTCAGACCGTTCATACCGGACATCCTCTTTCCGACGTATGTGATTTGGCCGACCGCACAGATGAGAACACGACTGGCCGAGGAGTTTGTCGATACGTTGAAGGCGTACTATCGAGAAACAGTGATGCCCTGAGGTGCAAAGCACCCATTGCTCAAGCCCGGTACTGAACGGCTCAAGCGCAGCCGAAAAACGACGCTAAGCCCTCACCATCAACGCCCCCGGCGCATCCGCCGCCCCCTGCAGCAGCTCGATCACCCAGTCGATAAAGACCCGAACCCTCGGCGACAACTGCCTGTGGGGCGGGTACACCGCTGAAATCGGCCACGACGGCACGCCGTATTCGCTCAGCACTTGAACCAGGCGCCCCTCGGCCAACTGTCGTTGAACGTGGTAGCACGGTACTTGAATCAGGCCAAATCCCGCCTCACAGGCCGTCACATAAGCGTCGGCACTGTTGACGGTCAGCTCGCCAGGCAATTGCAACTCGCGCACCTGCCCCGCCACCTCGAATTCGAACGGAAAAAACCGCCCATGGCCGGCCGCAAAGTTGATTGCCCGGTGCGCCGTCAAATCCTCCAGGCACTGGGGCGTGCCCAAGCGGGCAAGGTAGTCGGGGCTGGCGCACGTCAGCTGATGCATTCGCACGATGGGCCGCGCCACCAACGCTTGATCGACGATGTTGCCCGCCCGGATCGCGCAATCCACGCCCTCGCGTTGCAAATGGACTTGCCGATCCTGGAAGCCGATGTCCAGTTGCAGCGCTGGGTAGCGCCGATAGAAATCCGGCAGGCGCGGCAAGATCCAGGTGCAGCCAAAGGCGATGGGCATGTCCACGCGTAAGGTGCCCCGTGGTTGGCTGCGCTGCACCGACAACGAGCTTTCGAGGTCGTCGAGATCATCCAGCAGTTGGCCACAGCGCTGATAGTAGGCTTCACCATCGAGTGTTGCGCGCACCTGCCGCGTGGTGCGCTGTAGCAGTTGCACGCCCAGGTGAGTTTCCAATTGCTGTATCACCAGGCTGACGGTGGCCCGGGGCAGCCCTAGATCGTCGGCGGCTTTGCCAAACCCTCCCAGTTCGACGATGCGTCTGAACACCTGCATTGCCTGTAATCGGTCCATTGTTCGACGCCCACTATTCAGATATCACGAATAGTTAAACCAAAAATCATGGATTTATCCAGAAAACCGTTTACTGGAGACTGAACAGGTCATTTATCTCCAGGAGCAATCATCATGATGACCCGCCAACTCGGCCATCAAGGCCCACACGTTTTCGCCATCGGCCTGGGCTGCATGGGCATGTCGGACTTCTACACCACTGGCGTGGATGAGCG
This sequence comes from Pseudomonas sp. LBUM1664, assembly GCF_059695895.1. Lineage (NCBI taxonomy): Bacteria > Pseudomonadati > Pseudomonadota > Gammaproteobacteria > Pseudomonadales > Pseudomonadaceae > Pseudomonas > Pseudomonas sp. LBUM1664. The sequence goes on from NZ_CP166791.1 coordinate 3,706,428, forward strand.
AGAGGCCGTGGCCACGCTCCACCGCGCCCTGGAACTGGGGGTGACGCTGTTCGATACGGCCGACATGTACGGACCGCACACCAACGAAGAACTACTGGGGCGGGCCTTGCAAGGCAAGCGTGAAAGTATTTGCCTGGCGAGCAAGTTCGGCCTCGTGCGCAGCAGCGATCCCCATGCCCGCGGCGTCAATGGCCGCCCCGAGTACGTCAAGCAAGCTATCGAAGGTAGCCTCAAGCGCCTTAATACCGACTACCTCGACCTCTACTACCAGCACCGCATTGACCCCGAGGTGCCCGTTGAAGAGACGATCGGCGCCATGGCCGAGCTGGTCAAGGCCGGCAAGGTCCGCCAAATCGGCATCTCGGAAGCCAGCGCCGAGACCATCCAAAGGGCGCATGCGGTGCATCCACTGGCGGCGGTCCAGAGCGAATATTCGCTGTGGTCCCGCGACCCGGAACACAATGGCGTGCTCGATACATGCCGTCGCCTGGGCATTGCATTCGTCGCCTATAGCCCGCTGGGCCGTGGTTTTCTGACGGGCGAGCTGAAGTCTCCAGAAGACTTCGCCGCCGATGATTATCGCCGCTTCAGCCCGCGCTTCCAGGCAGACAACTTCACTCGCAACCTGGCGCTGGTGGACAGGGTCAAGGCATTGGCTGCGGACAAGGGCATCAGCGCATCGCAACTGGCCTTGGGCTGGGTACTGGCTCAGGGCGACAACGTCATCCCGATCCCGGGGACCAAGCAGCGCAAATATCTGGAAAGCAATGTGGCGGCCGCTGCGGTGGCCTTGAGCGCCGATGAGCTGGCCCAGCTCGATGAAATTTTCGGAGCCGACGGCGTGGTGGCGGGCGAAAGATACAATGCCCAGACGATGACGTTACTCAACGGCTGATCAACCAGCCGGCGGCGACTCAGTAGTAACGTCGCGGGTCGGAATCGATCAGGCTGGCCAGCTTGGTCAGGGCAAAGCGCAGTTCGTCCTGGCTGGTGGGCGACATTAGCACCAGCCGCACACAGCGGGTGCTCGCGCAGCGTTCAGCCTGAAACTGCGTGCCACTGAGCACCAGCACACCATTGGCCCGGGCGAGCATGGTGAACTCGTCGCTGGTCCAGGGCTCGGGCAGCGTCAACCAGACGTGATACGAATAGGGCTGGGTCTTGAGCTCGAAATTGGCAAAGATTTCCCGGGCAATCGCTTGCCGTCCGGCGGCTTCGTTGCGCTGGATGCGGATCAGTTTGGTGTCCAGGCCCTCGGTGATCACATTGCTGGCCAGTTGAGCAGTCAACGGCGACGGCATCCAGACACTGCTGCGCACCATCGAGGTCAGGCGCGACAGCAGTTTCGGCGGACTGTAGAGATAGCCGATGCGAAGCGCCGGCATGACCGACTTCGACAGGCTGGTCAGGTACACCGAGCGATCCGGCGCAAACGCCGACAGCGGCTTGATCGACGGATCGGTGGCGAGGAAGCCATAAATATCATCGTCCAGGATAATGAAGTCGAACTCTTCAGCCAGCGCCGCGATTTGGGCCCGACGTTTTTGCGACATGATCGCCGCCGTCGGGTTCTGGCAGGTCGCCACGCAAACCAGCATCGCCGGTTTTTCTCGCAGGCACAGTTCGCGCAACGCTTCGGGAATGATGCCTTCATCGTCCATCGGCACGCCACGCAGGCGGCGCTCAAGGCCATGGGCCAGGGAAATGATCCCGGGGTAGCAAAGCGCTTCGCAAAGCACCAGGTCACCGGCGTTGGTCAGGGCGCTCATCGCGACCATCAAGCCATGCTGGGCCCCGGCCGTGATCACCACTTGCTGCCATTGCGCATCGGGCAATGAGTGGCGCAACCACTGCGCGCCCGCCTCGCGATGCGCCGGATGACCGCCGTCCGGCGCGTAATCCAGGGCTCGAGCAAAATCGGTGCTCTTGGCCATGCCCACCAGCGCACCGCGCAACCAATACTCCAGGGTTTCGCTGTAGGGCTTGATGATTGAGAGATCGATTAATTCGGATTGCCCCAGATTCAGCGATGTGCCGCTGTTGCTCGACGGCAGTTCCAGCTGCGTCTGGTTGAGCACATAAGTGCCACGCCCCACTTCCCCCTGAACCAGACGACGTCGATGAGCTTCGCTATAGGCCCGACTGATGGTGCCCGGTGTGACATTCAGGGTGTTAGCCAGCTCCCGCAGGGTCGGCAGGCGATCACCTTCGTTCAACACGCCATTGCCGATATCGCGCGCCAATGCGTCAGCAATCGACAAATACATCGGCTGGCCGAACTCGCTTAGCTGGGGAACCCACATGAATGATCACTGCCCATCGTAGAAATGATGAATATCCGAGCATATCACAGGGAGGTTAGGCAACTCATAAATCGACACAATCACCACATTGAGTCGATTGATGCGATTTTTAATCGCTGATAAGAGTCACCTGAAAATATTTATATAAATATTATTAATTTTATAAATCATAATGTTATGTGAAAAACAATCGAAAAACCCGGCATCTGAAGCATAAAAATCCCGACCACCTTCACACCCTCTATTGAATCAACTCAATTTATTCAAATACACTCATATCGAATCGAACCAATCGACTCAATCCTCCCCTGATCACTGCGCGCCCCTGCCGCGCCAAGACGAGACATCATGGACACACTCAGAAAGGACCTATCCCTGTCAGCCGTCGTTGCGGGCTTTATCGCCGTGATCATTTCCTATGCCGGCCCGCTGATCATCGTGTTTCAGGCCGCCAAGGAAGCGCACCTGCCCAACGACGTGGTGTCTTCGTGGATCTGGGCCATTTCCATCGGCAGCGCGATTACCGGCCTGTTCCTGAGCTGGCGCCTGCGGATTCCAGTGATCACGGCGTGGTCGACACCGGGCGCGGCGCTACTGGTGTCGATGTTGCCCACCGTCACCCTGCCCCAGGCCATCGGCGCCTATGTGGTGGCGTCGGTGATCATCGCCTTGGTCGGGTTGTCCGGCGCGTTCGACAAACTGATGAGCCGCCTTCCCAAAGCCATCGCCGCCGCCATGCTCGCTGGCATCCTGTTCCGCTTTGGCGCCGAGCTGTTCACTTCGATCAAGCTGCAACCGGCGCTGGTGCTGTCGATGATTGCGGCGTACCTGATCTTCAAACGCTTCTCACCGCGCTACGCAATTGTGTCGGTACTGATTGTCGGCTGCGCCGTGGCCGCCTCGTTCGGTGAACTCAACAGCGGTTCGATCACCATTGCAGTGGCCCACCCGGTCTTCATCGCCCCTGAATGGAGCTGGCACGCAATCATCAACATTGGCCTGCCACTGGCGTTGGTGACCTTGACCGGCCAGTACGTGCCAGGCATGGCCGTGTTGCGTACCTCGGGCTACAACACGCCAGCGCGCTCGATCATTTCGGTCACCGCGATCGGCTCGATCCTGCTGGCACCGTTTGGCTCCCACGGCTTTAACCTGGCAGCCATTACCGCAGCGATCTGCACCGGCCGCGAAGCCCACGAAGACCGCGACAAACGCTACATCGCCGGGATCGCCTGCGGGGTGTTCTACCTTCTGATGGGCACCTTCGGCGCGACCCTGGCCTCAGTGTTTTCGGCGCTGCCCAAAGAGTTGATTGCTTCCCTCGCCGGCCTGGCCTTGTTCGGCGCAATCAGTGCCGGGCTGACCGGCGCCATGGCCGACGAGAAACAACGGGAAGCCGCGCTGATCACCTTCCTGGTGACGGCCTCGGGCATGAGCTTCCTGGGCCTGGCTGCTGCGTTCTGGGGTTTGATCTTCGGTCTCGTGGCGCATTGGGTACTGACCTACACCCGGGAAAGCAAAGCCGCCGCCGTCGCCCAAAGCAGCCAATCGCCTACTTAAGGAACCACACCATGAGCCTGCAAAATTTAGACCCCGTCATCGCCCGCCTGATTGACCGCGAGCGCAATCGCCAGGAAACCCACCTGGAGCTGATTGCTTCAGAAAACTATGTTAGCGAAGAAGTGCTCCAGGCCCAGGGCTCGGTGCTCACCAACAAATACGCCGAAGGCTATCCAGGCAAGCGTTACTACGGGGGCTGCAAGGTCGTCGACGAGATCGAAAACCTGGCCATCGAACGCGCGCGCAAACTGTTCAACTGCGAATACGTCAACGTCCAACCGCACTCCGGGTCCCAGGCCAACCAGGCGGTTTTCCTGGCGGTACTTGAACCTGGCGACACGATTCTGGGCATGTCCCTGGCCCACGGCGGTCACTTGACCCACGGCGCTTCCGTGAATTTTTCCGGCAAGTTTTACCGGGCGTTTTCCTATGGGCTCAAGAAGGACACCGAGACACTCGATTACGAAGAAATGGAAGCCCTGGCCCGGGAACACCGGCCGAAGATGATCATCGCCGGGGCCTCGGCGTATTCCCGGACCATCGACTTCCAACGCTTTCGCAACATCTGCGATGAAATCGGCGCCTACCTGATGGTGGACATGGCGCACTACGCCGGCTTGATCGCTGCGGGTCTGTACCCGTCGCCGGTCGCAATTGCCGACTTCGTCACCTCCACCACCCACAAAACCCTGCGCGGCCCGCGCGGCGGTTTGATTCTGGCCAAGGCGCAATACGCTCCCCTGCTCGACAAGACGATTTTCCCGGTTTACCAGGGCGGGCCGCTGATGCACGTCATCGCCGCCAAAGCCGTGGCCTTTAATGAGGCCTTGGGCGATGGGTTCAAACATTACCAGCAACGGGTGATCAGCAACGCCAGGACCATGGCCGACATCCTGACCCGACGGGGCTTGCGAGTGGTGTCTGGCGGCACCGACTGCCACATGTTCCTGCTCGATCTGCGCGCGATGAACATCACCGGCAAAGAGGCCGAAGCCCTGCTGGAAAGCGCCCACATCACGTTGAACAAAAACGCGATCCCCAATGACCCGCAGAAACCAGCAATCACCAGCGGCATCCGCATCGGGACACCAGCGTTGACCACCCGTGGCTTTGGTGAAGCGGAATGTGCCGAAGTGGCGAACCTGATCGCCGACCTGTTGGAGCAGCCGAACAACACGGCGCTGCTGGAGAGTGCCCGGCGCCGAGTGATGCACTTGTGTGAATGTTTTCCGGTGTATCTGCCGAGCTGATTGCTGGAGCAGATCTGCCCATCAGTCCAGACGGCGACTTAAATAGGCTTGAGTCTGATACGGGAACTCAATCCTTTCACACCCGCGCAAGGACGGATGCGTTTCGATCAGGCGCTGCAACTGCTCAGTGACTGTCGCCTTTTGGGCAGCAGGCAGCGCCGCGATGAAGCTCACCGACAGGAACCGGTCAAGGATGACTTCCTTGGCACTGCCTGCGTGGCTGTGTCGAAAGCAGGTCAGTTCGGGAGTAGAGAAGTGCCGCCCCGTAAATGCCAATCGCCAATCGCCGGTATGAAAGCGCGGAGTGTCGCCTTCGTACGGGGTAATGATTTCAGTGATGGCCGCCACCCAGTCCACCGACTCATCGCGTACGTTCCAGATCAGCCCCAGTCGACCATCCGGTTTGAGCACTCGATGAATCTCGGCAAGGGCCCTTTCGTTCGCAAACCAGTGAAAGGCTTGGGCGCATACCAGCGCTTGCGCTGTTTCAGATCCAAGCGGGATAGATTCGGCCGTTGCGTCCAGAATCCTGATGTCCGGTAGACTTTTGGCAAACTCGGTTCGCATCGCCTCGACAGGTTCGACTGCAACAACATCGGTCTCCATGGACTTCAACAGTCGAGTGAATTTGCCGGTGCCAGCGCCTAAATCGATAACCGTCGCCCCCGGCCCGATCCCGAGTATTTCTCTCAGCCAGGTTTGCAGTTCAACGGGATAGCTCGGGCGCCCCTTGGCATAGGTGCTGGCTTGCGATGAGAAACCGAGCTGAGCAGCCTTTTGAATTTGCGCCATGGGTCGCGAACCTCGTTAACGAACACGTTTACCAAAAGAGCATTTTCAATGCCAAACCCACAACGACTATATTGAATACGGACTCCATCCACGCATCGCCCCTCTTCAGGGCGAACTTGGCTCCAGCGTTGGCCCCAAACAGCGTGCCAACAACCAGGCAGCAGCCATATTGCCAGTTAACGATGCCACTGACTCCGAATATCATCAAGGAGCCCACTGATAGCACTAACCCTCCGACTTTTCGAGTCCCCACTGACTCACTGATGGTTTTCCCGAAGAAGAGGATATACAAATAGGTCGACAGCTTGGCTTGCCCGCCAAATAGGCCACCGATCATGCCCACCGGGATAAAGAGAATGTACCCAACAACACGCCTGATCATTGAGGGGGCCGTGTCGGACGATCGGGGCTTTTTGACAAGAGACAGGGCCACGAGTAACAAAGTCAGCAAACCAATTACTTTGTGCAACAGCGAAGCGTCTATTTGAAGAAGCAAGCTTGCCCCTGCAAGAGCCCCCACCAACCCTAGAACCGCCGCTGGGATTGCCACCCCATAATCGACTTTTCCTTTGTTATGGAAATGCCTCAAGCCAGCGACCATGGTCCCTACCGAGGCTAAGCGAGCGGTAGCAATTGAAGATTGGGGTGGCATTCCGAGCCAAATCATCACCGGCACCGTTAAAAATACGCTGCCCCCTGTGTTGGTGCCCACAAAGCCCGTTATAACCCCAAGGATCACCAAACCGACGCCGGTCAGCCAGGCGCTGTCAATCATGGGGCTATGCTCGCTTCTAGAGGATGGGCGTGGGTTTGTAGGTGTACTCGTCTCACGGCGTACTGACAGCTGCGGTTTGTCGTCTATAGTTCTTACCAGATTCGATACTCTTTCCGTCAGATACCCAGCCTTTCCGTAGTGAAACAACGCAGGGAGCACACTATGCCGATCCAGCGGCCCAATACACTGAGGTCGGCCCCTGGCATTGCCAACTCCGCAGACTCCATTTTCGGTACCGCAAAGCGCCTGTTCCGGCGCGGCTTCGACCAGGCCAAAGAAGCCTACATTTTATTCCCGCTGTTAGCCGCTCTGCTATTGCTGGCAATCTGGTCGGGTACCCTGTACCTGGTCAAGGTCGAACATGTTCGCGCGCAACAGAGCGCATCCACCGCGAGCCTGGAAATCGGCGCCACCTATGAAGCGCAAATGTTGCGCGCCATTCACGAAATAGATCAAACCCTCAAGCTGGTCAAGTACACCTATGAAGCTGAGGGTGAGCCTAATCCACTGCGCAAACTCCAAGAACGGGCGTTGTTGCCGCCGCCCTTGGTGTTTGACGTCAGCGTGGTCAACCCGGACGGAGGATTCGTGGCGAGCACGCGCGTGCACGAGACGGAAAATAGCGCGGATCCGGATGAGCAGCAGACACTGCGGCACAACGATTCACTGTCGATCAGCCGCCCCTGGAAAAGCCCTGCCACGGGAGAATGGCGATTGCGCTTCAGTCGCCGGCTCGACGCGGCGGACGGCACACTCTCCGGGATCGCCAGGGTCGAGGTCGATGCGGCTTATTTTGTCAGCAGTTACGACGCCTCGAAACTCGGCGACCAGGGCCTGCTCGGCTTACTGGGCATCGACGGTGTCTTCCGGGTACGACGCACTGGGGAAGGAGTATCGGCTGGCGATGCAGTCGATTACGCGGCGGTGGTGCCGGACACTGAAAACACCGAGGCGGTGCTCTCGGTCAATGGGTGGGACGGTGTGCGGCGCTACACCAGCGCCCGCCAACTCTACGATTTTCCGTTGGCGGTGATTGTCGGTTTGTCCGAAGAGGAACAACTGGCCGCCGTGACCCGCCAAGCGCACACCTATCTTTGGCGCGCGACGGGCGGCAGCCTATTGTTGGTGTTGTTGGTGGGGCTGCTTGCCCGAATGAGCTGGCAACTGGCCCAAAGCCGTTTGCGCGCTGCCGAAGCTCAGACCCAGCTCGCCGCTGTAGCCCGCCAGGCCGGCATGGCCGAAATTGCCACCAACGTACTGCATAACGTGGGCAACGTTCTTAATAGCGTGAACATCTCCGCCGGGCTGGTCACCAGCAAGCTGCGCGCCAGTAAGGCCTTGGGGCTTGGCAAGGCGATGCAATTGATGAACCAGCATGCCGAAGATCTGGGTGATTTCATCTCCCACGACGAGAAAGGCAAGCTTCTGCCGGGATACCTGAACCAACTGGTGGATGCGCTTGCGGTCGAACGCCAAAGCATGACCGACGAACTCGAGCAATTGACCAAAAGCGTTGATCACATCAAAGAAATCGTCGCCGCCCAGCAATCTTATGCAGGCGCTTCCAGCATCGCCGAGACCGTACAAATCAAGGAACTGATCGAGGATGCCCTGCGCATGAACGCCGGAATACTCGCAGCGCGTCAGATCACAGTGGTGCGAGATTTTGCAGAAACACCGTTACTGCAGCTGGACAAGCACCGAGTGCTGCTGATCCTGGTCAACCTGATAAAAAACGCCAGCAGTGCAATGGATGACAGGCCGGATCTAAGCCCTCAGATCACACTTCATAGTGAGGTGCAGCAAAAACAGACCTTGGTTATCAGGGTCATCGACAACGGCGAAGGCATTGCGCCAGAGAACCTGACGCGGATTTTTGCCCATGGGTTCACCACGCGTAAGGATGGCCATGGTTTTGGTTTGCACAGCTGCGTCCTGGCAGCCATGGAGATGGGGGGCTCGCTGGAAGCACATAGCGATGGGCCGGGAAAAGGTGCGATCTTCACACTCAAACTGGCGATCAAAGCCTCTGAGCAGGCACAGTTTTCGTAATGCCGGAGCACCGGCGCAAGGTGCTTTCTTTTGGGAATGACAGGCGGATTCAGAGACGACAAGCCTTGCAGATCCGAATGGGCATTTTTTTAAGCTACTCTTCGGTTCGTGGTATCGCGCAATTTATGAGCCAACGTTACAAGGAATCAACGAATGGCGGCAGTTCCCATGTCACTTCATTAGTCAACGCCGAGCTCCCGGTTATGGAGCCGTGCCTAAACCACACGGTGCTTTTTTCTGATGAGGTAGCAATGATCATATGGACCCCAAACAAAATTTAGCGGCCTTGGTGGTGACGTTGTCTGCCTGCACCGTCAGCGCTGACGATTCAGGCACGTCGATGTTTACACTGAGCAGCTTCGGCACAGTGGGGATAGTCCACTCCAGCGAGAAAAAAGCTGACTTCGCCTCCAGTATCTTCAAGCCCAACGGTGCAGGTCATTCACGCAGCTGGAGCGCCGACGTTGACAGTCTGATGGGGGCCCAGATGACCGCCAATTTCACACCCCAGCTTTCGGCCGTGGTGCAGGTCATCTCAGAGCAGCGTTACGACAATAGCTACCGGCCTTTCCTGGAATGGGCCAACATCAAGTACCAGATCACACCCGATTTCAACGCGCGCGTCGGCCGCACCGTGTTGCCGACTTTTTTGCTCTCCGACACCCGAAAGGTCGGTTACACCATGCCCTGGGTGCGTCCGCCACTGGAGGTCTACAGTCTCATCCCCATCTCCAGCAGCGACGGCATGGACGTCAGCTATCGATTTCATATAAATGAAATCACGAATACCGTGCAGGCTAACTATGGCCAGAATGACAGCCGATTGCCCGGGGATGCCGGCAAGGCGATAGCGAGAGAGCTTTGGGGCGTGACCAATACGACCGAATTTGGAACCCTGACCACGCGCATCAGCTATATGAAAGCCGACCTCACCGTGGAGCAATTCAATTCAATCTTCGATACCTTCAGGGAGTTCGGTGCACAAGGCAATGCTATCGCGGACCAGTACGACTCGGATGGCACAGCGTTGGAATTTTACGGGGTGGGTGCCAGCTATGACCCGGGCCAGTGGTTCGTGATGAGCGAATGGGGGCGTCTGAGTAGCCATTCCACGCTCGGTAGAAGAAGTGCCTGGTATGTCAGCGGCGGGTATCGAATTGACGCGTTCACGCCCTACATCACTTATGCGCGAGAAAAGTCAGAGTTTGACACCTCCACCCCGGGCTTGACGGTGTCTGCTTTACCACCGGCCCTCAGCGAGGCCGCCGTCGGTCTCAATGGTGTCCTCAATTCCCTCCTGGGACAGAACGAAGGTCAGCAAACGCTCTCCCTGGGTGTGCGTTGGGATTTCACAAAAAATATGGACGCCAAATTGCAATACGACCACACGCGCTTAAAGGGCAGTGCTACCGGTCCGTTGACTAATACCCAACCGGGCTTTGAACCAGGAGGCTCGTATCATTTGATCAGCCTGGCTGTCGATTTCGTATTCTGATGGAGCAGGCCATGGGGTTTGTGAAGTTCATCGGATTTTCCTTAGCGGGGCTCGTCATGTGCGTGGCCAGCGCTACCGTCAGGGCCGATGTGGTGGTGGTCGTCGCCGCCTCCAGCCCGGTGAAAGCCCTGGCGCGTAATCAGGTAGCGGATATTTTCCTGGGCAAGACCAGTCGTTTTCCCGACGGCGGGCCGGCGGTCCCGATCGATCAGACTGAAGATTCAGCGGCCCGCGATGAGTTCTACTCAAAGTTCACTGGCAAGTCTGCACCCCAGCTCAAAGCGCACTGGTCGAAAATAATCTTTACCGGCAGAGGACAGCCTCCGCAGGCTGTTTCAAACAGCGCAGAAGTCAAGAAACGTATCGCAGAAAATCCCGCCGCCATCGGCTATATCGAGGCCCGTGATGTGGATGGCAGTGTCAGGGCACTACCGCCCGACCCGTAATGAGAGCCTCATTCAGGCTATTGGGCCTTATTTATCGATATTCGTATTCACCGTCTTTGGCAACAACGGTCAGGCTGAAGATAGGGGTCAACGCCGAAGCGCCCGGTTATGGAGACGTGCCTAAACCACACGATGCTTTTTTTTGATGAGGTAGTAGTGATCGTATGGATCCCAAACGAAGTTTAGTGGCCTTGGTGGTGACGTTGTATGCCTGCACCGTCAGCGCTGACGATCCTGATACGTCAATATTTACACTGAGCAGTTTCGGCACAGCGGGAATAGTCCACTCCAGTGAGAGAAGGGCTGACTTCGCCGGGACGTTCAAGCCCAACGGTGCAGGTCATTCACGCAGCTGGAGCGCCGACGTTGACAGTCTGATTGGCGCTCAACTGACCGCCACTTTCACACCGCAGCTTTCGGCCGTGGTGCAGGCCATCTCAGAACAGCGTTACGACAATAGCTACCGGCCTTTCTTGGAATGGGCCAACATCAAGTACCAGATCACACCCGATTTCAACGCGCGCGTCGGCCGCACCGTGTTGCCGACTTTTTTGCTCTCCGACACCCGAAAGGTCGGTTACACCATGCCCTGGGTGCGTCCTCCAGGGGAGGTCTACAGTCTGATACCCATCACCAGCAGCGACGGCATGGACGTCAGCTATAGATTTCACATCAATGACATCACCAATACCGTACAGGCTAATTACGGCCAGAACGACAGCCGAGTGCCCGGCGATACCAGCAAGGTCATGGCCAGGGAACTTTGGGGAATTACCAATACAACCGAATTCGGCACCCTGACCACCCGCATCGCTTACATGAAAGCCGACCTGTCCTCGAAGCAATCCAATCCACTCGGCGGTCCCTCCAACACCACACCGCTCGAATTCTTCGGGATGGGGGCCAGCTATGATCCGGGCAACTGGTTCGTCATGGGCGAATGGGGGCGTGTAACGCTCGAACCCTCACTTATCAAGAAAAGCTCTTGGTATGTCAGTGGCGGATACCGCGTTGACGCGTTCACACCCTACATCACTTACGCACGGACAAAGGCGGACCAAGAGATAAACGAAGGTCAGCAAACGCTTTCCCTTGGTGTGCGCTGGGATTTCACAAAAAATATGGACGCCAAGTTGCAATACGATCACACGCGTTTAAAGGACAATGCCATCGGCCAGTTTATCAATATCCAACCGGACTTTGCGCCGGGGGGCTCGTACAACTTGATCAGCCTAGCTGTCGATTTCGTATTCTGATGGAGCAGGCCATGGGGTTTGTGAAGCTCATCGGATTTTCCTTAGCGGGGCTCGTTATAGGCGTAGCCAGCGCTACCGTCAGGGCCGATGTGGTGGTCGTCGTCGCCACCGCCAGCCCGGTGAAAGTGCTGACGCGTAATCAGGTGGCGGATATTTTCCTGGGCAAGACCAGTCGTTTTCCCGACGGCGGACCAGCGGTTCCTATCGATCAGACTGAAGATTCAGCGGCCCGCGATGAGTTCTACTCGACGTTCACTGGCAAGTCCGCACCCCAGCTCAAAGCGCACTGGTCGAAAATAATCTTTACCGGCAGAGGGCAGCCGCCGCTGGCGGTTTCAAACAGCACGGAAGTCAAAAAACGTATCGCAGAGAATCCCGCCACTATTGGCTATATCGAGGCCCGTGAAGTGGATGGCAGTGTCAGGGCGCTACCGCCAGACCCGCAATAAGAACGCTTCAGGTCAACGCCGAAGCTCCGGGTTATGGAGTCGAGCCTAAACCACACGATGCTTTTTCTGATGAGGTAGTAATGATCGTATGGATCCCAAACGAAATTTAGTGGCCTTGGTGGTGACGTTGTATGCCTGCACCGTCAGCGCTGACGATCCTGATACGTCGATATTTACACTGAGTAGCTTCGGCACAGCAGGGATCGTTCACTCCAGCGAGAAAAAAGCCGACTTTACCTCGGGTGCATTCAAGCCCAACGGTGCCGGTCATTCGCACAGTTGGAACGCCAACGTCGACAGTCTGATTGGGGCTCAGTTGACCGCCAATTTCACACCGCAGCTTTCGGCTGTGGTGCAGGTCATCTCGGAGCAGCGTTACGACAATAGCTACCGGCCATTCTTCGAATGGGCCAACATCAAGTATCAGCTCACACCCGATTTCAATGCGCGCGTGGGGCGCACGGTGTTGCCGACTTTTTTGCTCTCCGACACCCGAAAAGTTGCTTACACCATGCCCTGGGTGCGTCCTCCAGGGGAGGTTTACAATCTGATACCCATCACCAGCAGCGACGGCATGGACGTCAGCTATAGATTTCATGTCAATGAAATCACGAATACCTTGCAGGGTAATTACGGCCAAAACGACGCCCAATTACCCAACGGTATCGGCACGGTGATGGCGAGGGAGCTTTGGGGAGTTGCCAATACGACCGAATTCGCAAACCTGACCACGCGCATCACCTACATGAAAGCGGACCTGAGCTCCAAGCAAGCCAATTCACTCGTCGGTAACTCCGTTGCCAGACCGCTCGAGTTTTTTGGCATGGGTGCCAGCTATGATCCAGGCCAGTGGTTCGTCATGGGCGAATGGGGGCGTACCACGATCGAGCCCTCGATAGCGAGGAGAGACGGCTGGTATGTCAGCGGTGGGTACCGAGTGGACGCATTCACACCCTATATCACTTACGCACGAGCAACGTCGGACCAGGAAACAAACGAAGGCCAGCAAACACTTTCCCTTGGTGTGCGCTGGGATTTCACAAAAAATATGGACGCCAAGTTGCAGTACGATCACACGCGCATGAAGGACAATGCCACCGGTCCGTTGATCAATATCCAACCGGACTTTGCGCCGGGAGGCTCGTTCAACTTGATCAGCCTAGCTGTCGATTTCGTATTCTGATGGAGCAGGCCATGGGGTTTGTGAAGCTCATCGGATTTTCCGTAGCGGGGCTCGTTATAGGCGTGGCCAGCGCTACCGTCAGGGCCGACGTGGTGGTCGTCGTCGCCACCGCCAGCCCGGTGAAAGCCCTGGCGCGTAATCAGGTGGCGGATATTTTCCTGGGCAAGACCAGTCGTTTTCCCGACGGCGGACCGGCTGTCCCGCTCGATCAGGCTGAAGATTCGGCGGTCCACAATGAGTTCTACTCGACGTTCACTGGCAAGTCCGCACCCCAGCTCAAAGCGCACTGGTCTAAAATAATCTTTACCGGCAGAGGGCAGCCTCCGCAGGCTGTTTCAAACAGCGCAGAAGTCAAGAAACGTATTGCAGAGAATCCCGCCACTATTGGCTATATCGAGGCCCATGACGTGGATGGTAGTGTCAGGGCGCTCCCATCACCCCCCCAATGAGAGCACCTCATTCGTCAGGCTGTTGGGCCTGACGTATCGACGTTCGTATGCGCCGTCTGTGCCTGTAGCAATTCCTTGAACTGATCCGCGGGGACCGGCTTGTTAAAGTAAAACCCCTGAAACTCGTCGCACGCATTGTCGCGCAAGAAGTCGGCCTGCTCCTTGGTTTCCACGCCCTGGGCAACCACGGTCAGGCTGAGGGTTCTGCCCATCGCGATAATGGCCTCGGTCAACGCTTTCTCTTCTGACACGCTGCTGATATCACAGATAAACGAACGATCGATCTTGATGGCGTCGAGCGGAAATTGCTTGAGTGCCGAAAGCGAGGAATAACCGATACCAAAATCATCGATTGCGATCCGGATCTTCAATTGTTTAAGCCTGGTCAACACCCTCAATGCCCTTTTGACATCTTGCATGAGCAAGCTTTCGGCGATTTCAAGCTCCAGCAGACTGGCATCCATACCGGTTTCTGCAAGTATCGAGGCGAGGTCCGTGAGTAAGTTCTCGTCGGCAAACTGACGCGCTGTCAGGTTCACGGCCATGCCCAAATGCGGCAGCCCCTGGTGTTGCCAAGCGACGTTTTGCCTGCAGGCGGTCTTGAGCACCCATTTGCCGATCTGCACGATTAAACCGGTCTCTTCCGCGACCGGAATAAACTGCATGGGCGCTACGATACCCAGGTCGGGGTGGTCCCAGCGCAAAAGCGCCTCCATACCCGTGATCTGCCCACTGCGGATATCTCGCTTGGCCTGGTAGTGAAGCTGGAACTCCTCGCGCTCCAGCGCGTGGCGCAAGCTGAGCTCCAGCGTCAGTCGTTCCAGTGAATCCGCATTCAGTTTCGCGGAGTAGAACTGGAAGTTGTTTTTGCCTTTTTGCTTGGCCTGATACATCGCGATATCGGCGTTTTTCTTGAGTGTCTGCTCGTCCAGACCATCCTGCGGAAAGATGCTGATACCAATACTGGCGGTCACGCGGAACTCTTGGTCGCGCAGGTTAAACGGTCGGACAATGACGGAAAGAATTTTCTGCGCCGTGGTCGCCACGTACTTGTCCTCGGACAGGTCTGGAAGCAATACCACGAATTCGTCGCCGCCCAATCGGGCGACGATATCACTGGCGCGCAAACAGGCCTTGAGTCGCCGTGCCACTTCTTGCAGCAACTGATCACCGGCATCGTGCCCCAGCGTGTCGTTGATTTGCTTGAAGCGGTCGAGGTCAAGAAAAAGCACCGCCAGTTGCCGATGATCACGGCTTGCCTCGCTGATATTTTGACTCAACATCTTGCTGAACAGACTGCGGTTGGGCAGCGACGTAAGACCGTCGTGATAGGCGAGATACTCGACACGTTCGGCATACGCTATTTTGGCTTCGGCGGCGCGCAGGCGGCTTTGCACCAGTTGCCAGCTCATCCGGCTCAACAGAGCGACCAACAATACCAGCAACAGGCTACCGCTCGCCGCCCGCCACAGGTAGGTGTGTGCCTGCCGAGTCACCGCGGCCAGTTGTTCTTCCTCGGACAACCCAACAATCACCGCCAGCGGAAAATCATAGAGTTGACGGGCGCTGGTGTAGCGCTGCACCCCGTCCCACCCATTGACCGAGAGCACGGCCTCGGTGTTTTCAGTGTCCGGCACCACCGCCGAATAATCGACCGCATCACCGGCCAATACCTCTTCCCCGGTGCGCCGTACCCGGAAGACACCGTCGATGCCCAGTAAGCCGAGCAGGCCGTGATTGCCGAGTTTCGAGGCGTCGTAACTGCTGACGAAATAGGCCGCATCGACCTCGACCATCGCAATCCCGGAGAATGCGCTATCCGCCGCGTCGAGGCGACGGCTGAAGCGCAATCGCCATTCTCCTGTGACAGGGCTTTTCCAGGGGCGACTGATCGACAGTGAACCGTTGTGCCGAAGTGTTCGCAATTCATCCTCGGCGACAATACTTCCTGCTTCGCTCGCCTGGGTGCTCGCGATGATCAGGCCGTTGGCGTCGGCCACGCTGATGTCAAACAGGATAGGCGGCGGTAATAACGCTCGCGCCTTGAGCTTGGGCAGCGGGTTTTGCTCCCCTTCGGACTCGTAGGTGTATTTGATGAGCTTGAGGGTCTGATCAATTTCACGCACGGCCCGTATGATTTGCGCTTCATACGTGGCGCCGACTTCCAGGCTCACCGCAGCGATGCTCTGCTGCGCGCGAGCATGTTCGACCTTGATCAGGTACAGGGTGGCCGTCCAGATCGCCAACAGCAGGAGAACAGCTAGCAGCGGAAATAAAATATAGGCTTCTTTGACCTGGTCGAAGGCGCGTCGAAACAGCCTGCTCATGGTAGCGCAAATGGGGTTTGCGGAATTGGCAATGCCAGGGGCCAACCTCAGTGTATTGGGCCGCTGGATCGGCATGGTGTGCTCCCTGCATTGATCTACTACTGAAGACTTGCGGGTATCCGACGTGGTTAGGGTTCGAAGAGGTTGTTGCGCCTGATCACCCGCACGAAAGGATTTCGGATCTGCTAAGAACTATAGACGACAAACTGTGCCTGTCAGTGTGAGCTCTTACTGTAGACCTAAAATTCACAATGGGCGGGCTCCGTTGAATCTCTATCTCGTCCATGAGATCGACATTGTCAGCCACCACTCCCCTTCCCCGACCAAACGCCGCGGGGTATGCAAACCTGACCATCGAACAGCAGCCTGGAAGTACGCAGCAGCCCACACCCCCCCAGTGAACCATTGTCCGTGTGCAGCTCCACAGTGAATTCACCGGTTGGATGCTCCACCGATAATCGAAGATGCTCACCCCTCGGGACACGAGCCACACCTTGAGCCACCGAGCCGGCAATCAAACAGGCCGATGCCACACTCACGGCACCAAACACACCAATCGATGCATGACACTTGTGCGGAATAAAACTACGACTGTTGATAGCGCCACCGGCAATGGGCTCGGCAATCAAGCACATTTTTGGCACGGTACGCTGGGTCACATCACCCAGGTTCATCAAGGGGCCGGCTTGCAGACGAATCGATTCGATCCGGGCCTTGAGCGCTTCATCGGCATCCAGCTGTTCGCGGCTTTCATAGCCGCTGCGCCCCAGGTCGGCGGCGCGCATCAGAACCACCGGCATGCCGTTGTCGATGCAGGTCACCTCGACGCCATCGAAACGATCGCGTGCGTTGCCGGTGGGCAATAAGGCTCCGCAACTGGAGCCGGCAATGTCGTCAAACTCAACGATCACCGGTGCTGCGGTGCCAGGCACGCCATCGATGTTAGCCTCGCCGTGATAACGCACCTCGCCATCCGGCGTCTGGACAACGGCCGTAGCGGTCTGGCCGGTGTTCTCCATGAATATCCGCACCCGCGTCACCTCGCCCTGGGCCGAAATCAGCCCACGCTCCAGGGCAAAAGGCCCCACCCCAGCCAGGATGTTGCCGCAGTTCTGACCGTAGTCGACCCGCGGTTGGTCCACCACCACTTGAGCAAACAGGTAGTCGACATCGACCCCTGGGCGCTCTGAGCGACGGATGATCGCGACTTTGCTGGTCAACGAATCAGCGCCACCAATACCATCGATTTGTCGCGGATCAGGCGAGCCCATGGCCGCCAGTAAAACCTTATCGCGCAGGTCCTGCTCAGCCGGCAAATCATCGGCCAGGAAATAGGCCCCTTTGGAGGTGCCGCCGCGCATTAACAGACAGGGAATACGGGTCTGGCTCATCGTCAGCCCTCCAATTGATCGAGGCTGTCGTAGTACTTCAGCCCCTTCTCTTCCAGGCGCGCACGCATGTTGTAGATGTCCAGGCCCAACTCGCCGCTCGCCAGACGCAGGCGTTTTTGCTCTTCGAGGTCGGCACGCTTACGACTGGCCTGGATCACTGCCGGCAGCTCTTCACGCCGCACAATCACCACACCATCGTCATCGGCCAGCACCACGTCACCGGGATTGACCAATTGACCGGCGCACACCACTGGAATATTCACCGAACCCAGGGTTTCCTTGATGGTGCCTTGGGCATGCACGGCTCGGGACCAGACCCAAAAGCCCATTTCCCTCAGGGTTTTGGTATCTCGCACACCCGCGTCCAGCACCAGGCCACGCACGCCACGCGCTTTCAGCGAGGTGGCCAACAAGTCGCCGAAAAAGCCATCGCTGCAAGGCGAACTGGGCGCGACCACCAAAATATCGCCCGGTTTGCATTGCTCCACGGCCACATGGAACATCCAGTTATCGCCGGGGGCGACCAACACCGTTACAGCCGAACCGCTGATGGCGATATCTTGCTGGATCGGCCGTATCGACGACGACAACAGCCCTTTACGACCTTGAGACTCGTGAACCGTAGCGACGCCGTACTGGCACAGCTCATCGATCAACACACTGTCAGCGCGCTCAATGTTGCGCACGACCACCCCCGTCCTGCCGACGATGCTCATCCCATATTCTCCGTGACGCGTGGAAATACGCTCTGGTAACCCTCGGCGTAGACAATGTCTTTCTTCGAGGTGATGCCAATGTTGCGTTTGGCCTGCACGCCCCTCTGCAAGGCCACCCGGGTGTAGTACTCCCACAGGTGCTCCTGACCGGCCATGCACTGGATGGCTGCGTATTTCTTGTCCCACACATCCGTGATGTCCAACAGCACATCGGGCTTCCACTCGCACTGTTCCGGCTGATGCGGTTCGAAGCTGTACACCGGTGGTGCGCCAACGATTTTCTCGCCCGGCCTATAACCTTCGGCCTGGGCGATGATCCGCGCTTCCTGGGTCAGGTGGATGGCCAGAGGGTGGTCGTAGTTATAGGGGTCTTTCAGAGAGTGGCTGAGAACGAATTCTGGTTGCACACGGCGGAACACGTCAGCCAGGCGGAACAGGGTTTCTTTGTCGGCGCGCATCGGGTAGTCGCCGATGTCGAAGAATTCGACCGTGGCACCGAGAACATCGGCGGCGGCCTGGGCCTCTTCACGCCGAGCAACCTTGACCTTGCTTTCAGTCATTTCGCCCTTGCGCCACAGCTTGGCGGACTCGCCTCGCTCACCGAAAGACAGGCAAACGATATGTACCTCATAACCTTGCTGGGCATGCAGTGCGATGGAACCGCCGGCACGCCAGACGAAGTCGGCGGAATGGGCGCTGACGACCAGGGCGGTCTTTGCGTTAGTGTCACTCATCAGTCTGGACTCCCTCTTTTATTTAAGGGAATGCTGGCACAGCGACCGGGGGGCGACTAATGCGTTCGAATTACAATGCTATACTTTTTACTTATCGGCATCATCGAATGCCCGCCTGACCCGACAGAGTTTTTTAATGTCAGCCAGTGAACTGCCGCAGTTGATGCAAATCCGAACCTTTATTCGGGTGGTCGATCATGGAAGCGTGTCTCGTGCATCCCACGTGTTGTTGCGAGCGCAATCGGTGGTCACTCGGTCGGTCCACAACCTCGAAGCTCGATTGGGTGTGCAACTGTTCGAGCGCCACGCCCATGGCATGCTGCTAACGCCCTATGGCAAATGTATCCTGCCTCGGGCACGACGGGTCCTGGCCGAGCTGGCGGGGATTGCAGAGATCCTCGGCCAGCCGCCGGTAACCGTGCACGAACCGCTTTATCTGCTGTATACGCGGCGCCTGGAAATTTTCGTCAAGCTGTGCGAGACCCAGCACATGCAGACCGTGGCCAATGCCTTCGGATTCTCTCAGCCAGCCATCAGCAGCGCGCTAAAAGTACTCGAGAGCGGCACCGGCAAAGTCCTGTTCGAACGCACCGCCCGTGGTTTGCGACCGACTCGGGTGAGCCAGGAAATTCTCTATCCCATTCGTCGAGCCCTCAATGAGCTCCGGCATCTCGACGCCGACATCGCCGCACTCAAGGGCACCCTGCAAGGCACCGTGACGGTGGGCGCCCTGCCGCTGGGACGCACTCGGATCCTTCCACAAGCCATTGTGCAACTGATCAAGGATCACCCCGGCGTTCGGGTCGCGACGAACGAAAGCCCCTTCAACCTGCTCGCGATGGAACTACGCGCCGGTGACGTTGATTTTGTACTTGGGGCGTTGAGGCCGACGGGTTATGCCAGCGACCTCCATGGCGAAGCATTGTTGACCGAGGAAATGGTCGTGCTGGTCCGAAGCGGACACCCGCTGGCCGGGAAAGTCGTCACCCCCAACGACCTGAAGAACGCCCAATGGATATTGCCCAGGGCCCATTCACCTGCCCGGTTGATAATGGACACCCATTTCGAGCACCTGGGCGAAAAGTCTCCCGAGCCGGTGGTAGAAACGGGTGACCTGGCAATCATCCGAGGGCTGCTGCTGCGTTCGGACCTGCTCGCGGTGGTCTCGGAGCATCAGCTGGAACACGAAATCGCTTCAGGCGAGTTGCAGCGCCTGGCGCTGCAACTGCACGACACTCGTCGGCCAATAGGCCTTATCTACCGAACCAACGGCCTGCACTCTCCGGCAGCGCAGGCATTGCTGCAGCAGATCCGGGCGGTGGCCCGAAAAGCGTCTGGCGACAACCCGTCCATGGTGGAGTAAATGGGCCGGTTGGACACATCGCTTATTCTTATGAGGCATCGGCTGAAACCGGCGTCTCTGGTCCCGACAAGAGGCCTTAGTCCGCACTCAACCCCCACAAGACATCCAGCACATGCTGGGTAGGCCGTTCGACGTCCCCACCACGATGGGCAATGCCCAACTGACGCCACACTAAAGGCTGTAGAGGCCGCATGACGATTCTGGTATCGGGCAAGAGTGTGGACGCCTCATGGGGCAACAGTGTCGCGCCATAACCGGCCGCCACCAGGCTTTTGATCGCGTCGTTGTAATTGAGCTGGATACGTGGGGTGGGATGCTGGCCGTCACTGGCGAACCACTCTGATGTCAGGCGAGAAAGCCGAGTGGTGCTGTCATTCAGAATCAACGGCTGAGCCGCCAGCCAGCCGGGCGTAATGAAGTCCGGGCAATCCCAGCGGGCCGGCAGGAAGGCCATGACCGGGTCCCGCCGCCACGGTTCAATGCGCAAGCCCTTCACCGGGGGCTGCGGCAACGCGACCAGACCGATGTCCAACGTGCCGTCGACAAGTTTCTTCAGCGTCTCTTGTGACGTGAGCACAGCGACCTGTACATCGATGGTGGGATGGTGTTGGCCCAACGTCTCCAAGGCCTGCGGCATCAACTGCGCGATAGCGCCCGTGGAGGCGCCCAATCGCACGCGCCCTGCCAGGCCCTGAACTTGACGCTGCACATCTTCCAGCGCCTGCTCCGCATCCGCCAACAGGCGTCGCGCACGCTCCACCAACGTTTCGCCAATCGCCGAAGGCTGGACACGCCCGCGCGTGCGCGACAGTAGCAATCCCCCAACCCGCGACTCCAGATCGGCGATATGCAAGCTGACGGTGGGCGGTGCCAAGTTCAGAAAACGGGCCGCTTCAGCAAACGAGCCCAGGTCGGCGATGGCGACCAACGTGCGTAGGCGGTCCAGGCTGATTTCGCGCATGCATGACTCCTGATTCAGAAAATCTGAATTAAACCTTTTCTAAATTCAACTTTCATTATTCTACTCCCGTGCCGAAGATCGCAGCTGTTGATTCTTGCCTACGAGCGCTTTCCCATGACCACTCCCCTCATATTTATCGACGGCGACCAAGGCACCACCGGGTTGCAAATCCATCAACGCCTGCACAACCGGCCTGATCTGCGGCTTGTCACGCTCGCACCTGAACACCGTAGGGACCCTCAACGTCGCGCCGCGGCCATCAACGCCTGCGACATCGCGATCCTCTGTTTGCCTGACGACGCCGCACGCGATGCGGTAGCGAGCATCGAAAATCCTGCTGTACGGGTAATCGATGCCAGTTCGGCACACCGTACCCACAAAGACTGGACCTATGGTTTCGCGCAAATGGCTCCCCAGCAGGCACAACGCATCGCCACAGCGCGGCGAGTCAGCAATCCCGGTTGTTATCCCACGGGGGCGATAGGCCTGCTGCGGCCATTGCTGGAGTCGGGGCTGCTGCCCCGGGATTATCCGATCAGCATTCATGCTGTGTCCGGCTACTCCGGAGGAGGACGCGTCGCCGTCGAAGAACACGAGGGGGAAAACGCCTCACGGGCGCCTGCATTTCAGATTTATGGGCTGGGGCTGGCGCACAAACATGTTCCGGAGATCCAGCAACAGAGTGGCTTGGCCCAGCGGCCGATGTTTGTGCCGGCTTATGGGGCTTTTCGGCAAGGGATCGTGTTGACCATACCGGTACAACTTCGCTTATTGGCCCCTGGCATTGATGCGACGCGGTTACATGCCTGCCTGGAGCAGCACTACGCCGATACCGATCATGTACAGGTCATGTCGATGCAGGAGGCGCAAGGGTTGGCTTATCTTGATCCACAGATGCTCAACGGGACGGATGATATGCAATTGAGGGTGTTCGAGAACGCGGGCCAGGTTTTGTTGGCGGCGGTGTTTGACAATCTAGGCAAGGGAGCTGCCGGTGCGGCGGTGCAGAATCTGGATTTGATGCTTGCGGGCGCATAAGTCTTGGCAGCAGCTGCAAGGTATTACGAACGCCTTCAGCTGCTTTTCTTCAGTTGCCCAAGGTAGCTCTCCACCTCCGTGAACAACCAGTGTGAGAACTCACGCTGTTTGTTTTCCGAGCGTTCCCGTGGTGGCCATACCAGCCAATAAGGGTAGGCATACGGCGCGCTGACGTCGCCCAACTGCACCAGCTCACCCCGCTCGATGGCGTCATGCACCAGGCTGCGCCGCTCCAGGGCAATGCCCTGCCCGAGACGGACCGCTTCCAGTACCAGGTTCGAGTCATTGCTGCATAACCCTTTGCGCTCGACCCCCATCTCGATGCCCGCCGCCTGGCACCAGGGCAACCAGGACTCCGTGTTATAAATAATCGTGCTCTGGACAATCGCCTGCGGCGTCTGCGGCAGTCGTCCACCATTGAAACCGGGAGCGGCGACCGCTACCACCTCGTCATGGAACAACAGCTTCTGCTCCACCCCCTCCCAATCGCCCTTGCCCATGCGGATGCCAATATCCACCGATTCCTGATGCAGATTGGAAAGGGTCAGGCTGGCTTGCAAACGAATGCTGATGTGCGGGTAAAGCTGCTGGAAACCCGGTAACCGCGGCAACAGCCAGGAGCGGCCAAACGAGGGCAGCACCGCCACCACCAGCTCACCTGTCTTGGGCTGGGCCTGGATCAATCGTGTAGCCTCGGCGATGTCCCCGAGGGCCTGGCGGATCTGCAAGGCATAGAGCCGGCCATCCTCGCTCACGCGCAGGCCACGCCCTTCACGCACAAACAACGTCAGGCCAATAATCTCTTCCAGCACCTTGATCTGCTGGCTGATGGCCGAGTGTGTGACGTGCAATTCCTTGGCAGCCAGGGTGACGCTGCCCAGCCTGGAGGTGGCCTCGAAACTGCGCAGGCAAGTCAATGGAGGAAAGGCGCTCATGTAAGAAAATTTAACCCGTCTTGGTAAAAATTATCGATATTGCAAGGATTCTGACCACTATAAAGTAATTGAAATTAACAACCCTACCCCAGAAGTGCCATTAATCTCTTGAAGCACTTCAAGCCCCGCACTGCTTGAAAAATCACCCTGACGCAAATGGAGGCTTCATGAAACTGGTCGGCATGCTGGACTCGCCCTACGTGCGCCGCGTGGCAATTTCCCTGGATCTGTACGGTGTCGAATATGAGCATCAGCCACTCTCGGTGTTCAGCACCTACGAAAAATTTGCCCAGATCAACCCGGTCGTCAAGGCACCTACCCTGGTACTGGACGATTCGACGGTGCTGCTGGACTCAAGCCTGATCCTTGACTACTTCGAGGCCCTGGCGCCGGTCGAAAAGAAACTGCTGCCACAACAACCCGCAGCACGCGCCCAAGACCTGCAATTGATCGGGCTGGCCTTGGCCGCGTGTGAAAAAAACGTCCAGATCGTCTATGAGCACCACCTGCGACCGGTGGAGAAGCGGCACGAACCGTGGCTCGACCGGGTAACCGGGCAGTTGCTGGCCGCCTACTCTATCCTGGAACAACGCCTGGCCCAGCCCGCCACCGGGCCACTGACCCAGGGAGCGCTGACGGCGGCAGTGGCGTGGTCTTTCAGCCAGTTCACCCTCCCATCGGTGGTCAAGGCCGATGAATTTCCCAACCTGCAACGACACGCCGCACGCCTTGAGCAGCATCACGCATTCAAGAGATACCCCATCGAATAACCCGCGATGCCTGAGCGATCGTCGCGGGGCTCATCGGCTGCCGGCGTCGCGAAAAAGTCGCTCGGCGGCAAAATCCACGAACACACGGATCTTCGGTGAGAGGTGGCGGCTGGAAGGCCACAATGCCCAGAACTGCCCCTGGTCATCTGAGTACCCGTCGAGCACAGTTTCCAGGCGACCTTCGGCAACTGCTTCTCTGGCCAGAAAATCCGGGACATAGGCAATGCCATGCCCATCGACCACGGCCATGAGCATGGCTTCCATGTTGTTCAATGTCAGTGCTGTCGGCAGACGCAATTGTGTGATCGCGGGGTCGGCAGACATGCTCCAGTCCATTATCTTGCCGGTCGTCGCGAACCGGTAACGCAAACACTCGTGGCGCTCAAGGTCTCTGACAGACTCTGGCCGACCCTTGCGCTGCAGATACTCAGGCGATGCGCACAGAACAAATCGAAAGGGCCCCAGATTGCGCGACATGAGCTTCGAATCGGCCAGCCCACCGCTTCGAATCACCACGTCGAAGCCCTCCTCGATCACATCCACCAATTGGTCGTTGAAATCTAGCTCCAGCTCGATCTCCGGATAAGCCTTTCTGAACGCGCTCATGTGGGGCAGCAGGAAGCGATAGCCGATGGTCGGCAGACTGACGCGCAGTCTGCCACGCGGCTGCTGTATGACATGAGAAAGCATGGCCCGGGCGTCCTGAAGATCGTCGAGAATCTTTCTGCATCGCTCGTAAAACAATTCGCCTTCGGCGGTCAGGCTGACTTTACGGGTGCTACGGTGCAACAGCCGCACATTCAGCGACGCCTCGAGTTTCGCGACATTTTTGCCCACTGCCGAGGCAGAAATTCCCATCGCCCGGGCGGCGGTAATGAAACTGAGCGCCTCTGCCGTTTTCACGAAGGAGATCATTCCGCTAAGACTGTCCACGAATCAATTACATCCTTTAAGTCCGCTATTACTGGAATGTAAGCCCATTTATCTTCGATTGCATCCCACCTAGAGTGTCCGAACCACGCAGCCCGTGCTCCCGCAGCACTGATGCCCCACCGGACACCCAGGGAATAACCCAATGAACGCCACGAACGAACCGCTGCCCGCCAATGGCCGGTATTCCATTCTTGCGGCGATTTGCCTGGCAGCACTGGTTTTACCGATGAGTTTTACCGGGGGGGCGGTCGCCACACCTTTCATCGGCCAGACATTCGATGCCGAGCCAACGGAACTGGCCTGGATCACCAATGCCTTCATGCTCAGTTTCGGCAGCCTGTTAATGGCCGCCGGCACACTTGCCGACATCTACGGACGCAAGTGCCTGTTCATGTGGGGCATGGCACTGTTCGCTTGCGTTTCTATCCTGTTATCGGCGGCGACCAGCATCCTCTGGCTGGACGCGTTACGTGCGGTACAGGGCATCGCTGCCGCCGCCGCATTGTCCAGCGGTTGCGCTGCCCTGGCGCAAGCGTTCGAAGGCCATGCCAGGACCCGCGCCTTCAGCCTTCTGGGAACCACTTTCGGCGTTGGCCTGGCCTTTGGACCGCTAGTTTGCGGGCTGCTGATCGAGCACCTGGGCTGGCGTGCGATTTTCCTCGGCACTGCCCTACTCGCGGGCCTCTCGCTGATTTTTGCCGTGCCTAAAATGCACGAAAGCCGCGACCCACAAGCGCATCGGTTGGACGCCCTCGGCGTGCTGACGTTTTGCGCACTGCTGGTGACGTTCACGACCGCTGTCATTCTGGCGCCTGAGCAAGGCTGGGCATCCCCGCTCATTCAATACCTCCTTGCAGCGGCTACGTTCTTTTTGCTGTTGTTTATCCTCGTCGAAAATCGTGTGAGCAAGCCGATGCTGGAGTTGGGGCTGTTTCTCTTTCCCCGTTTCGTCGGCGTCCAGATCCTGCCGATCGGGACCTGCTATTGCTACATCGTCTTGATCGTGTTGCTGCCTTTTCGGTTTATCGGCGTCGAAGGCGCCAGCGCCTTTCAGGCTGGATTGATCATGGTGGCGCTCTCGGCCCCGATGCTCGTCGTCCCCATCATCGCGGCGTCCCTCACGCGGTGGTTATCGGCAGGCGCGCTCTGCGCAATTGGCTTCCTGATCGCCGCTGCTGGCCTCTACTGGCTCAGCACGATCAAGGTCGGCGATCAACGTCAGATCATCGCTGCCATGCTGCTCATTGGAGTGGGGACGGGACTGCCATGGGGCTTGATGGATGGCCTGTCGATCAGCATGATTCCAAAAGAACGGGCGGGTATGGCATCTGGTATTTTCAACACGACCCGGGTGGCCAGCGAAGGCGTTGCCCTGGCGATCACGGTCGCGGTATTGACCGCACTGGTCGCTCACCACCTGACCGTCAGCGCGGCGGTCAAGCTCTCACCCAGCGACGTTTCAAATATTGCTCGACGCTTGGTCATGGGTGATATCGCACACATCCCCCCTGCTGCTGCGCAAATCCCCCTTGAGGTGTTGCGCGCGGCCTATACCGCAGGGTTCAACACTTTGCTGAAAATGCTGGCGATTTTCACGCTGTTGACAGCCGCCGTAGTCTTTCTGTTTCTGGGACGGCGCAACGTCGCAGACATAAAAGCTGAACCTGCGTCCGGCACAGCTGGTCTTTCATCGGATATCTGAGATATAGACGCTATGAAAAGCTAACGTAATAGCCATACGCATCCATATATACTCCCAATCAGTTACGCATTAATCGTTCAATTTTATCGATAGTCTTCCCCTCTTCCAAAGGAGTGTACATCACCAGCTTAGTTCGAGAGCCGTCATCGGAAGTAAAACTGTTGTACTCAAAATACATTGGACCTTCTTGCGGATGGCATATCCGTTTGAGGGTTGATCTGTAAAGAAATACATCATGCTTGCCCCACCAGTAGCGAAAATCTTCACTTTTTTTCAAAAGTTCGTTGACCAGATTGTCGCGTTCGGGCCGACCAGCCGAATGTGCGCTTTCGGCACGAAACATCCCTAAAGCAGTCGGTGCCAAGGTGTCCCAATCGCTTAGGAGCTTGCGATGCTCGGAATTATTGAACAACATGTAGATGATATTGCGTTCAATACCATGAAGCGTGGAGTAATTCCCAAAAAGCGCGGACGCTGCACGGTTCCATGCCAAGACTTCCCAGCATGGGCCAAGAATGTAGGCTGGCTGGTTGGCCAGTTGATCAAGCATTCGCAACAAGGAATCTGGAGGCTGACGGGGGTCATAAAACGGCTTGTGCTTTTCGCGCATTTGCCGGCCTGCCAAATCAAACAGGTAGCGGCATTCGGCGTCATTCAGCTGTAGCGCCCTAGCAAGCGCCCATAACACTTCATACGAGGGTCGCACTTCTCGCCCTTGCTCAAGCCACGTATACCAAGTGGTTCCCACCCCGGAGAGCAGCGCCACCTCCTCACGGCGCAGCCCCGGCGTACGCCGTCTCTTCCCTACTATCAAGCCCACCTGCTCCGGCGACAAACGTGCTCGCCGCGACTTCAGAAAATCACCAAACTCCTGCCGCCTAGCAGCGTCCAGATCGATCAACCCCATGCCCATGACAGTACCCCAATATCAGGATAACTTGAAAACTGGCTGCGTCACCGAAAGTAGCACAACGTTTTCCCGCCAAGCAAAGATCGATGTGCTCTAAAAGATGAAAGTTTTCGACTGGAGGCATGCACTGAATGCCCTTTTCAGAACGCAAAATCTGAATAATCAAGGATAACCACAATGCTTGAAGCTGACAGCGCCAGATCCGGATCATTCTCCCATTCAGCACACCCTGAGTCGGACGTACCCCTCACTATCCTGGTACTAACTTATACCAGGATAATGCCATAACTTCCGGCCTGGTATTCTTGGTTGTAAAAATAAGCTTACTTCCCCATGAACTAGAAGGCTAACCCGCAAGCCTATGACGACAACGCTCGCAAACGCCTTCGATGGGTCAGTCTCGAACTTGTCGGCCTATCGGGATAACCCCAAGTAATACGTGGCCCTGGCAAGCAATTACCCGCGTCTTCAAGTGCGTTAACCGTTTTCACTTTTCAACCTAAACAGAAAGGAATAATTCAATGTCATCCCAACATATCGTTATTGTAGGTGGATCTTCTGGTATCGGCTTTGCTACTGCTAACCTGCTTCTTACTCTGGGCCACAAAGTCACAATTACAGGACGCAGTAAACAGCGCCTGGAAACGGCGAAATCCGAATTGAGCGGTGATCTTGCTGTATTCGTCTTAGATGCTGCTGACACGGCAAGTCTGCCCGAAGCCTTCGCGCACATCGGTGCATTCGATCACCTCGTGCTTTCGCTCGGTAGCGGCAAGGGGGCAGGCCCCTTCGCATCAGTCAACCTCAACGAGGTGCGACAGGGTTTCGAGGAAAAGGTCTTTCCACACTTTGCTACGGCACAAGCGGCGCTCCCATCCCTACGCAAGGATGGCAGTATCACCTTCGTCTCTGCGGTGACGGCCCATGCTGCTATGCCTGGGACGGCAGGGATTGGCGCGGCCAATGCAGCGGTCGCGGCATTGGTCCCCATTCTTGCCGCTGAGCTTCGTCCTCTGCGTGTTAACGGCGTGTCTCCCGGTGTCATCGATACGCCCTGGTGGGATTTCCTCACGCAAGAGCAGAAGACACCGGTCTTCGCCGACTACGCTTCCAAAACACCCGTTGGCCGTGTCGGACGCCCAGAAGATGTCGCCCAGACTATCGCGTTTCTGATTACCAACAGTTTCATCTGCGGTGAAGTGATCATTTGCGACGGCGGGTTACGGTTCGGTGGGTAAGGCGCTGGACGTAGCCTCAAGTTTGAACATCGTCACTTGCGTGGATGTGCGCGATGGAAGGGAACTTGCGCTGCTCCCCTGCGGCCGCCGAAAAACTGCACTTACTCAACCCGCTGCCAAGGCGCTTTTGGCAAGAATCGCTCGGCCAGCAAGTCCACGACATGGCGTACCTTGGCCGACAGGAATTGGTTCTTCTGCCATACCGCATGGATGGGAAAGCCCTGGGTTCGTTCCTCGGGCAGCACTTGCGTCAGCCGCCCTGCGGTCAAGTGCTCGGCCACCAGCCAGTCGGACAGCAGCGCGATGCCATGCCCCGCTAACGCCGCGTCCAGGATGGCTTCGCTATGGTTGAGGCCCAGCCGCCCGCGCACCGCCAAGAGCTGACTTTGGCCGTGGCGGTCAAGGAAGTGCCAGGGCCGCGCCTGCCCGCCGCTGCCGAAAGTGATGCAGGTGTGCCGGTGCAGATCATCCGGAGACTGCGGCTGGCCGTGCCGAGCCAAGTAGTCCGGATGGGCAACCAGCATGGCTTGCTGCACGCCCAACGGCTTGGCAACCAGCGTGGCGCTGTCTTGCAGCGGCCCGATGCGTATCACCAGGTCGATGCTATCCTCGACCAGATCGGTCTGGCGATCAGTCAGGCTCACGTCCAGTTCGAGCGCCGGGTATTCCCTGGCAATCTCCAGCAATGCCGGCAGTACCCAGCGCCGGCCGAAGACCACCGGAAGATCAACACGCAATCGCCCGGCCAGTATCTGCCGCTGCGTCGTCACCTGCGCCTGCGCCTTTTCCAACTCCGCCAAGGCCCGCAGGCAGCCGTCGTTAAACTGGCGGCCTTCCTCGGTCTGACCCAGGCGGCGCGTGGTCCGTTGGAACAGCCGGACGCCCAGCGTGGCTTCCAGGCGGGCAATGCTCTTGGCGACCCCTGACTTGCTCATGTCCAGCCGCTCGGCCGCCAACGTGAAGCTGCCGGTCTGCACGACCTGTATGAAGACAGCGATACTACGGAACGGGTCTGGCGTATTCATTGCGCACCCATTGACGAATTAAATTCAACTCTATTGCGATTCTTAGATCATATATCGAATCAAGATTCGTCAATAACATGTCTCGCTGGAATAGCCCACCAGGGCTGTCGATCTTTACGCGAGAACCCCGATGCCACAACTGGCTCTTACGTCTGCTTCGTCGCGCCTGAATAGCACGCTGTTGCTGCTGGCAACCTGCGCCGGGTTGGGCGTGGCAAACATCTATTATCTCCAGCCGGGCCTGGCTCTGGTGCAGTCCGAGTTCGGCGCCAGCCCGGAACAGGTCAGTTGGGTGCCGACCCTGACCCAGATCGGCTATGCGCTGGGCATGCTACTGCTGGCCCCGCTCGGAGACGTAGTGCCTCGGCGGCGGCTGATTCTGGTCAAGGCGGTGCTGCTGGTGCTGGGCCTGCTGGCGGCAGGCTTCTCCCCCAGCCTCGGCTGGCTGATCGTCACCAGTGTCGCCGTTGGCCTGCTGGGCAGCATCGGCCAGGACTTTGTACCGATCGCGGCGCAGCTGGCCCCCGACGAACAGCGTGGTCGCGCTGTGGGCACCGTCACGACCGGATTGCTCAGCGGCATCCTGCTTTCGCGCGCCCTGGGCGGCTGGATCGCTGACACCCTGGGCTGGCGGGCCATGCAGTTCGTAGCGGCCGGCCTGATGCTAGGGGTGATGGCTATCGCCTGGCGCACCGTGCCGAACCTGCCACCCACAAGCCGCAGCCGCTATGGTGCCCTGATCGTCAGCTTGTGGACGCTCTGGCGAAAACACCGCGCCCTGCGGCTGGCCGTGGCGGCACAGGCATTGCTCGCGTCCACGCTGGGCGCGTTCTGGTCCACGCTTGCCTTGGTGCTCGCGGCGCCACCGTTCCATGTAGGAGCCGGCGTGGCGGGCACCTACGGTATTGCCGGCGCGGCCGGTGCGCTGGCTGCGCGCCGGTTTGGCCGCCTCAACGATAGCCATGGACCGCTGCCCGCCATCCGCCTGGGTTGCGGGCTGGTGATCGTGGCATTCCTTGGCATGGCAATCCTGCCTCCCAGCCTCTGGAGTCTGGCGGTCGGCGCCGCGGTCTTTGATTTAGGCGTGATGGCCGCGCTGGTCTCGCACCAAGTCATCGTCAACGGACTGGACCCGCAGGCCCGCAGTCGCCTCAACGGTCTGCTGATGACCGGCGCGATGGCCGGCATGGCGGCCGGCGCGGCCATCGGCAGCGCGGCGTGGGCGCGCGCGGGTACGCTCGGGCTCTACGGCTTTGCCGCCGCTGCGGGGCTGGCAGCACTGGCCATATCCTTTCTTCATCATTTCCCTGGAGACCATCCCCATGACTAAGACCATCGAGGAACGGCTGTTCCGCGTTCCGTACCTGCAACCTCGGCCTGGCAGCGATCGACCGCTTACCGTGTTGTGCTCGCTGCTCGCACGCGCCGACAACACGCCGCTGACCGAACGGCGGCGAGCCGATGGCCATATGCTCGACCATGCCGCAAACGTCATCACCGACCCGGCCGCCGATGCCGCCGCCAATGCCTTCGAGGGCAATCCGAATCTCAACTTCGAGCACTGGGGCGAGTACTGGCGCAAGGTGCATGGTGTGCGCTTCATCCATGCCGAGGAGCCGGACGACCGCAGTCTGGAGCGCCTGCTGCGCTACGACCAATTGCACCGCTTCGCGCCAGGACCGACCCACACCGACCCTCCGCCGTACCGTGCGCCGGCCGATGCAGAGGGTAAGTTGTGGCCCACCGTCGTCGGCCATATCGAAGCCTACCGGCGCCCACGCTGGGACGGCATCGCCTATCTGAACTTCTCCGGCCCCGAGGATATTGCCGTAGTGCTCGGCAATGCCCGCGTGCGCGAGAAAATTCTGCCCGAAGACCAGGTGATCTTTCGCGACATCGCCCCAGTGCTCTCATGCCAGTACGTCATCGTGCCGAGCGCCACGGGCAACGAAGCCGTCACGCTGGTCAAACTCCACGTGCGCAACCCGACGGTCAGCCGCGAAGCGTTCCAGCAATGGTGGCTGCGTGAGCATGCGCCGCTCGCGACGGTGCAGTCCAAGGGCTGGGCACGGCGCTATGTGCAACTCCACAACATCGGGCCGATCGAGCCGGGCCAACCGCTGTATCACCCGCAGGCCTGCGGCATTGACGGGGTAACTCTGATGAGCTTCACCAGCGTAGGCGACGTGGAAGATTTCCTGCGCAGCCCCGAACACAAGTCGATCGCCGAAGACGAGTCGCGGATGATGGATCCGGCGGCCAGCGAATGGTGGACGACTATCGACATGGTGTTGATCAACCGCATCGCCCCGGAATACGCCACCGCCCTGGGCACATGAACTGAGGCTACGCTGATTGTAGAAACGGCGACATCCGAATTGAGCGGCGATCTTGCTGTATTCGTCTTAGACGCCGCCGACACGGAAAGTCTGCCCGAGGCCTTCGCGCACATCGGTGCATTCGATCACCATGTACTTTCGCTCGATAGCGGCATGGGGGATTGGACTATTCGCATCAGTCAACCTCAACGAGGTGCGACAGGGTTTCGAGGAAAAGGTCTTTCCACACTTTGCTACGGCACAAGCCGCGCTCCCATCCCTACGCAAGGATGGCAGTATCACCTTCGTCTCTGCGGTGACGGCCCATGCTGCTATGCCAGGGACGGCAGGGGTTGGCGCGGCCAATGCCGCGGTCGCCGCATTGGCCCTCACTCTTACCGCTGAACTTCGTCCTCTGCGTGCTAACGGCGTGTCTGCCGGTGTCATCGATACACCCTGGTGGGATTTCCTTACGGAAAAACAGAAGGCACCGGTCTTCGCCGACTATGCCTCCAAAACACCACTGTTGATGTTTTTCGGGGGCAGCAACACCTCAGGACATTCGCAAACGCGTGCCGAGCGATCTCTGTTACAGATAGAGCGAATCAATTTTCCACAGTTTGGGCCGCCGGTATTTTCAGCACCAGCACGCACAGCGCCATGGCCAGCAACGACAAGCCAATCGCAACACTGACCGCGACATAGATGGCCTCGTTGAGCGGTTGGATCGAAGTCAGCAGCGCGCCGAATATCGCCACGCCGAACGCGGAGCCACTCTGTCGACTGGCATTGAGGGTGCCAGCCGCCACCCCTGCCTTGGCACGGTCAGCCACGCTCATCAGTGCCGAGGTGGCGGCCGGGGTAATGACCCCGGCGCCAAAACCCACAGCTGGGTAACACAGTGCGATCCGCCAGTACTGCGCGTCACTGGCAAGGGCGAACAACCCAATGAATCCCAAGGTATACAACCCGAACCCCGCGCATAGCACAACGCGGGCGCCATAGGCACGGGTCAACCGACCGCAGGTAAAACTGCCGAGGGTGACCATGACCGTCAAGGGCAGGAATGCCAATCCGGTATCCAGGGCTGACCATCCGCGGCTTGTCTGGAAATACAGGCTCAACAGGAAAAACAGACCGTAGAACACCAACGCGGAAATCAACGACAGCAAGGTGGCCCCTGCAAACACAGGACTACGGAAATAGTACAACGGCAACATCGGATCCTTGTGCCGACTCTCGATCATCAGGAATAAGCACCAAGCGGCGCAGGCCAGGATTATGCCCGCATACACCCATTCGGAATTCCACCCCCACTTCGCCCCTTCAATCAGCACAGCCACCGAAGTGGCCAGGGCGACGATGGCTGCAGCCTGGCCAGTAAGGTCCAGGTGGCGATTAGGCACCAATGGCGTCGAATGGCTGATACGCGACGTCAGCCATACGCCGACCAGGGCGATAGGCACATTGATCAAAAAAATACTGCGCCAGCTGAACAGTTCAATCAGAACCCCACCCACCAAGGGCCCGGCCGCCATGGCAATACCGCCACAACCTGCCCAGACACCGATGGCACTGGCCCGTTGATGAGTCTGCGGGTACGCACTGTTGATCAGCATCAGCGAGCACGGCACCAACATGGCCGCGCCCGCCCCCTGTAAGGCCCGGGCGATCACCAGTTCACGCAGTTCAGTGGCCAGACCACACAATGCAGAAGCGACAGCAAACAGGACCAAGCCAACGCCGTAGATTTTTTTCGCACCGAAACGATCACCCAATAATCCCCCCGTCAGCAGCAAACTGGCGAACGTCAACGTATAAGCATTGATCACCCATTGCAGCCCGGTGATATCCGAACCAAATGTCTGAGAAATGGATTCCAGTGCCACGTTGACGATTGAAGTATCGAGAATGACAACGACGTAGCTGAGGCTGGTAGCAATCAGAACCTGTCGTTGGTAGCTATTCGTGATATCCATGACTTCGCGTTTCCTTTCCTGGCGACGGATTGACTATAAGCAGGTTTTTTCAAAAAATACTTCGAGCTATGTCGAAGTGTGGCTAGCTATGTCATCCTGAAATCCGAAGTGATCCGACGCCTACACGGAACTCAATGCAATGACCCCGCCTAAAATTGCATCCATCGCCTACTTGATTGCTGAACCCGTACGGGCGGTCATCCTGATCACTCTGTCCGATGGCGGCTCTTTGTCAGCCAGTGCACTGGCGGACGCCGCCGGCGTCACGCCACAGACCGCCAGTTCGCACTTGGCAAAACTGCTCGATGGCGGACTGCTGACCGTCGAGATCAAAGGGCGCAACCGCTTCTATCAACTGGCAGGCCCTGACGTTTCCCGCGTGCTGGAAAGCCTGGCAGCCGTCTCCCCACAAACCAGTTCCTGGCGCAGCCTGCCCAATCGCGCCGCCCATGAGCTGCGCTTTGCCCGTTGCTGCTACGACCATCTGGCCGGTCAAGTCGGCGTCGCGGTGACTCAAGGCATGCTTGAGCGCGGGTTCATCGTTGAGCGCAATGAGCGTGAATATGCGCTTAGCCCTTGCGGCATTGAATGGATACGAACCCTCAACCCGGACATCGGCGAGCTGTGTTTCGAAGACCTAGGCCCGGCTCGCCGATGCCTGGACTGGACCGAAAGGCAACATCACATTGCAGGACCGCTGGGCGCACACCTGCTGGATACCTTCTGCCACCAGGGCTGGATGCGCAGGTCCGCAGGCACTCGCGCCGTAACCATCACCGATGTTGGCTGGAGAGCGCTCAAGCACTATTTAGGCGTCCAGCACCTGCATGAGCTTGAAGCCCTTTAATCAAAATAAACGAGCACCGCACCGGCTTCAGGTGTACTTCATAGGCCCCATCCCCCTACACCAACTGCGCCCCCGCCCTGCCGTCTTCAACCACAAACCGAGCCAGGGTCGATACCGTGGCGAGGGGATCGCGCCGGTCTGAGATGACCCGGAAACGGGTTTCCATCTGCATTTTGTCGAGCGACACCGATACATAGCCTCGCTGACGGCTATCGAAGAATTTCACATGAGGATTGAGCGGCAGGATCGCACTGAAGGTCTCAAAGGATGGCCCGTCGGAAGTCACCGATGTACCGACGAACTCGGTGGCAACGATTTTCGACTCGAGATCCTTGCTATTCAGATGCAGGTCGGTGGTCCAGAACGAATGAATATCGCCGCCCCAGAACACCGGATTGCGCGCCCTGGTCTGCTCAATGGAGTGCAGCACGCGCTGTCGCGTGGCCTCATAACCATCCCATCCATCCGTCCAGTGTCCAAGGAGTTGGCTGTTCGGGTCGTGCTGGAGCAACGGTGCCACTAACAGATCCTGGGCGAAGATATTCCAGCAACCCTGCGATTGCGCCAGGCTTTGATGCAACCAGGCTTCTTGCTGCCAACCGAGCATTGTGCGCTGTGGGTCCAGCAGGTCGGGACACGCAGCGCTGGCGATATGCCCGCGACGGCTGCCGCTGCCCGGAATGCACGGTTGCTCGGTGCGATATTGCCGACCATCGAGTACATGAAAACGCGCCAGCCGGCCGAAATCCAGATGCCGATAAATGCGCATGTCGGGTCCATGCGCAAGGCTGCTGCGGCGTAGCGGCATGTGTTCGTAGAACGCCTGATAGGCCGCCGCGCGCCGTCGCAGAAACGCCTGCGGGCTCACGCCAGCGTCCTGCGACCAACGATTGGCGTAGTCGTTCTGCACCTCGTGATCGTCCCAAGTAGCGACGCACGGCGCGCAAGCGTGCAGGGTTTGCAGGTCGGGATCGCTTCTGTACTGCGCGTAACGATTACGGTAGCCCGCCAGATCCTCGGCCTCAGCCACAGTGTGCGCACGCAGTATTTTCGACGAGCCTGGGGCGAATGAACCCTCGTAGATGTAGTCGCCCAGAAAAAACACCAGGTCTGGCTGTTCCGCCGCAAGATGTCGGTAGGCGCTGAAATAGCCCAGCTCCCAATTTGAGCAGGACACGAAGCCGAAATGCGCAGGCGCCAAACTGTGTGCTGCGGGGGCGGTTCGCGAACGTCCGATCGGGCTCTGAGCCCCCAAAGCCTCGAAGCGATACCAGTACGGTCGATCGGGCAGCAGGCCCCCGACCTCCACATGCACCGAATGTGCAAAACGTCTGTCGGCAACCGCCTCACCCTGGCGGACCACATGCTGCATGGCGTCGTCGCTGGCCACCGTCCAACGCACCGGTACCTGCCCGGGTAATGCGGTTTGCGCGTCCAACCCGAGGCGAGGCGCCAGACGGGTCCAGATCACAAAACCATCCACCCATGGATCGCCGCTGGCCACCCCCAAAGTGAAGGGGTAATCGATACCACTGGCACGTGCGTACGGGCCAATCAATGCCAACCCGGTTGCCGCCGCAGCGCCCGTCAAAATGCGCCTTCGGGAAGGGTTGAAAGGGGCTGAATTCGCGGCCATGAAAAGTTATCCGTTCGGTCAAATTTCCCGACAATGGGCTTCAGCGAAGTCGATTTGATGACGGTCATAAAACTTTAAATATTTCGTCAAGATGGCCGTTCTAGACGCTTTTTATCTTAAATATTAATTAACATTTTTTTCATAATCCGCTGCTAGTGTCCCGCCTCTAGTTAAAACAAGGGGACCGTCATGAGAGCCTGGGACGAACCAAAAAAACGCAAGGCGCACATCGAACTGATTCCGATGATCGACGTGATGATGTTCCTGTTGGTGTTCTTTGTACTGATCAGCCTGAACGTCATTCCGGCGCTGGGAATGAAGACGCAGCTGCCCAGT
Organism: Pseudomonas sp. LBUM1664; assembly: GCF_059695895.1. Taxonomy (NCBI): domain Bacteria; kingdom Pseudomonadati; phylum Pseudomonadota; class Gammaproteobacteria; order Pseudomonadales; family Pseudomonadaceae; genus Pseudomonas; species Pseudomonas sp. LBUM1664. Next base: position 3,743,597 of record NZ_CP166791.1, read on the forward strand.
GCGAGCACCGCGCAGCAGCTCAAGCCGCAGAATAAATCGATCCTCACGCTGGGCCTCGAGGGCCAATTGCAGCTCGATGGCCAGGCCACCACGGTTGATGCCTTGATCCCGGCCCTCAAAGCGCTGGAGAAGCCGGATGCCAAGACCGTCATCATCGTCAACAGCGACAAGGGCGTCGAAGTGGCGCGGCTGGTGGAAATCATGGATGCCCTGCGTGCGGGTGGCTTTACCTCCATTTCCATCGCCACGCGCAAATCATGAGCCTCTACCTCCTGTATCGCAGCCGGCAATGGCTCGGCGGCATACCCGCGGTGGCGGCAGTTGCAGCGATCCTGATCACGCTGCGTACCGAGCCGCTGAAGATCGAGCCGGTATACGACGAATCCGCTGTCGAGCTGGCGCTGGTCGAACCCGAGCCGCCTGCCGAAGTGGCACCACCCGTGGTCGAGCCTCCCCCGCCAGTGCTGGAAGAGCCGCCACCGCCTCCCGTGGTGCAAGAGCCTGAGGCCGCCCTGCCACCGCCCAAGCCCATAGCGCCAAAACCTGTACCCAAACCTGTCGCCAAGCCCGCGGCGCCCATCGTTGCCAAGGCGCCTCCGGCAGCACCACAGCCAGCCCCCGTACAAACGGCCAGCGCGCCTGCGGCGCCAGCCAAGCCTGCACCGGCGACGCCCAAAGTGGATACCGCCGCGCTCGAAGGCGGATACATGCAAGGACTGCGCAGCGACATGGACCGCTTCAAACAGTACCCCAGCGGCCGCCAGGCATCGCTCGAACGCCCTACCGGCGATGTCGTGGTGTGGTTGCTGGTGGACCGCGCCGGCAACGTTCTGGATGCCGGCATTGAGAAGCCGGCGCCGAGCATGCTGCTCAACCGCGCGGCCAGCACGAGCCTCAAACACATCAAGCAAGTCAAGCCATTCCCTGAGCAAGCCTTTGGTGGCCGAAGCCAGCATCGCTTTACCGCCACCTTCAACTACAGCGTGCAATAAGCACAGACTGCATAGGAAGTAAGTGATGAAGTTCAGCAAGATCACCCTCGCCTTGATGACCGCAAGCCTGACCCACAGTGTCGCCTTCGCGGCCGAATCGCAGGATTCGGACATCGGCACCATCGAGGTCGAAGGCAAAGCCACTCAGGGAGGTGGCTACATGGCGCCCGAAGACAGCGCGAAATCCCGCTCGACGGTGACCAAGGAAGCGTTGGATAAACAAACCGCAACCGGCAACGCCATCGATAAACTGAAATACACCCCCGGCCTGAATATTTCCAGCGAGGACGCCACCGGACTTTCCGGCTTTAAGTTCACCATGCGCGGGATGAACTCCGACCAGGTCGGCATGAGCGTCGACGGTATGCCGATCAACGACTCCGGCAACTATACGTTGTACTCCAACTTGCTGGGCGACGTAGAAAACATCGATCAGATCTTCGTCACCCAGGGCGCTTCGGAAGCCGACGCCCCGCACATCGGCTCGAGCGGCGGTAACATCGGTATCGTGACCATTCGCCCGACCAAGGAAACCGGCACATTCGTCAAGCAGACCGCAGGCAGCAATGGCACCTACAAGACGTTCGCGCGGCTGAACACCGGCGAGCTCAACGGCTTGAGCAACTGGTTGTCGGCGTCCCACGAAGAAGGCCAGAAATGGCGGGGTGACGGTGCAGTGCGGGCTGACAAGGTCGAGTGGAACAGCTTCTTCGAAGCTGAAAACGGCAATACCGCCAATTTGATCCTCAAGTACCACAAGCAGGAAAACAACAGCTACAGCCAGCTGACCAAGGATCAGTACACCCAGTATGGCCGCGATTACGACCCCTACCCGTCCGTAGCCACGCGTAACAGCAACGGCAAGATCACCAGCTACTATGGCCTGGCACAGAACCCGTTCGAAACTTTCACGGCCGTGTTCAACACCCATTTCAAGCTGGCCGATAACGTCTCGATGGACGTCAACCCGTATTACTACTATGGCAACGGCGGCGGCGTCGGCAGTTCCAGCTATGCCCTCAACAGTAGCTCCAGCACCAGCGGCGTCTACGACCTGAGCAACCTGGCCTCGGCAGCTACGTACAACGCAGATGGCACCTCCAACAGCGGCGTCTACTATCGCTCGTCGCGCACCCAAACCTGGCGCCCGGGCATCACCACCAAGCTGAACTGGGACTTGGGCGAACACAGCTTGCAATTCGGCTACTGGTACGAAAACGCTCGTCAGCGTCAGACCCAACCCTTCATCAGTATCGACTCCGAGGGCAACCCGGACTCCGTCTGGCCTGACAGTGATCAAGTGGTCGACGCCAACGGCCAAGTCGTCCAGGGCCGCAATCGCTACACGCAAACCCCTTCGCAGAAGGTCTGGGCGCAGGACACCTGGTACATCAACTCGGACTGGACCCTCAACGCCGGCCTGTCGTTTATGAACGTCGAGCGCAAAGGCACCAACCACGGCAGCCTGACCGAAGCCCCCGAGAAACGTAGTCAGACTTACAACAAATTTCTGCCCAACGCCGGCCTCAAATACCAGATCGACGACCGCAACCAAGTGTTCTACAGCCTCTCGCGCAACATGCGTATTCCGCAGAACTACGCGCTGTATGACGCTTCGGAGGAGTCCATCAATCTCAAGCCGGAAACCAGCTGGAACCAAGAGTTGGGCTGGCGTTTCGTCGAGCCTGACCTGACCCTGTCGGCGAGCCTGTTCTACATGCAGTTCCAGAACCGCCAGGTCTCCTCGAAGGACGTCAATGGCGACGCTACCGACATCAACGCCGGCGACGTGGACAACTACGGCGTGGAAATGGAATGGAGCGGCCTGCTGCCACACGATTTCAACTACTACACCTCCTACACCTACACCCGCGCCAAGCAAAAAGACGATCTTCAGGTATACAACAATGGCGTACAGGTGACCCTGCCGACGGCCGGCAAACAGTCCCCCAACGTGCCAGAGCACATGCTCGCTGCCAACATCGGCTACGACAACGGCCGCTACTACGGCACCTTCGGCGCCAAGCTGACCAGCAAGCTGTACGGCGACATGACTAACGATGAAAGCATCCCCGGGCGCACCATCTTCAACCTGGGCGCGGGCGTCTACCTGCCGGTGGACAAGCGCCTGTTCAAGAGCGCGACGCTGCGCCTAAACGTGGACAACCTGTTCGATAAGGAATACTTGGACGGCGTGTACACCATCAAGACCAACTCGGCGACCTATGGCGGCTACCGCGATGGCGACCCGGCCTACATCGTCGGCGTCGAGCGCACCATTACCGTGGCCCTCGAAGCCAATTTCTGACATCACCCGAATCGGAGATCTTCATGAATACCAACCTGATGCACGACGTGACGTTCTATGTGATGTACGGCGCCCTGGCGATTGCCGTGTTCATCATCATTGAGCGTTCACTCTACTTCGCCTATGTGCGCAAACAGGCATACCGCCTGTACGCCCAGCTCACCCCGGCCATGCAGAACGAACACGGCCTGACCGAAGACCTGACCGCGCGCAAGAGCCTGCCCATGAACATGGTCAGCGAAGTGCTGAAGCAGAAAGCGGCCGGCGGTACCCGCAAGGATCTCGACGATGTCATCGAGACCCAGTACCTGAGCACCCGTGCACCGCTGGCACGTAGTCTGTGGATCATCGAAACCATCGTCACCGCGGCACCGCTGCTCGGCCTACTGGGTACCATCCTAGGCATCATCGACACCTTCAAGGCGTTGGCCAGCGCGGGGGTTTCGGACCCAGGGCAGATTTCTGCCGGTATCGGTACAGCGCTGTACGCCACGGGCCTGGGGATTGCCATCGCGCTGTTCTGCGTGGTGTTTCACAACCTGTTCCAGGATCGCCTCGAACGCATCAACGATCAGTTGAAGATGCTCTTGATCCGCGCTTCCATGGGCGTGCGCGTCAACGCGCCAACCGAGGTGACGCAACGGCCCGCTGCGCACTACAGCACCGTTTAAAACCATGCAGATGCGCCTCCTTGCCCCAGGCGCATCGCTTTTTTCAGGAACGACAGGACGTTTACCCATGAAAGGTTTTCTCGACCACAGCCGCCGCATGGTGGTGCTCCTGTTACTCAGCGCCGTCGCCAGCTGCAGCCAGGCTCCGAGCAATACCCCGCCCAGCCCCGTCGAAGTCAACATCGTCGCCATCAACGACCTGCACGGTTACCTGCAGCCCAACCCGTGGGGCTACAAAGATGCCGATGGCACCGTGCACAAGCTCGACGCCGGAGGTATCGCCACTCTGGGCGGCATGCTCGACCAGCTTCGTGCAGAGGATCCGCAGTTACTGTTCGTCGGCAGCGGTGATCTGGTCGGCGGCAGCCCGGCGCTCTCGGCGATGTGGGCCGACGAGCCGACGCTGGAAGCGCTGCGCGGCATGGGGTTGCTGCTCAGCAGCCTGGGCAACCATGAGCTCGACGCCGGCAAGGCCGAGTTGCTGCGCCAGATCAACGGCGGCTGCCAGTCGCCACGCCCGCAGAAAGCGTGCAAATTCCACCCGAACTTTGCGGGCGCTGGCTTTCCCTACATTGCCGCCAACCTGATTGATACCGATACCGGCAAGCTGCTGTTACCGGCTTACCGTATCGAGGAGAGTCATGGCGTGAAGATTGCCTTCGTCGGCGCCGTACTGCGCGACGTGGCGCAGATCGTCAGCGTCAACGGCATGAAGGGCCTCAAGGCAACGGACGAAGCAGAAGCCATCAACCGAGTGATTCCCGAGCTTAAGGCGCAGGGCGTCAACGCCATCATTGCCGTGGTGCACCAGGGAGGCAGCACCCCGGAGCGCTTCGATCAACCCGATTGCACACAACTGAGCGGCGATATCGTCGACGTTGCCCAACGCCTCGATCCGGCCGTGGATGCGCTGCTCAGCGCTCATTCGCACCAGGGTTATCTGTGCAAGGTGGGCAATCTCTCCGTTACTCAAGGCAGCTCCTACGGGCATCTGCTGACGCGCCTGACGCTGCAGGTCACGCCGGGCCAGCACCATGTCACTGCCCTCACGGCCACCAACCTGCTGGCCGATCCGCGGCGCTACCCGCCGGACGCCAAAATGGTCGCGCTGCAAAAAGAGCTGGAAGCACGCAGTAACGCCGTGCTGATGCAGCCAGCGGGTCGCCTCTCAGTACCGCGGGTGACCGCTCAACTGGACCATAACGGCGAATCGCCGATGGGCGATCTGGTCAGCGACTCCCAACTGGCAATGACGCAGAAGTGGGGTGCCCAGATCGCGTTCATGAATGTCGGCGGCATTCGCGCCAGCCTGGCGCAACCTGAGGGCCAGGGGCTGACGTACGCTCAGCTCGCCAGCGTGCAGCCGTTTACCAATACCCTCGTGCTCATGGACCTCACCGGCGAACAAGTACTCGCATTGCTGAACCAGCAATGGAAGGGCGAGGACTTCAATCCATTGCAGGTGTCCACGGGTTTCAGCTATCGCTGGGATGCACAGCGCCCCGCCGATAACCGCGTGGTACCGGGTAGCGTGCGGCTCAATGGCAAACCCATTGCGCCAAAGACCACGTACCGAATTGTCGCCAATTCGTTTCTGGCCGCCGGCGCTGAACGTTTCACCTTGTTCAAACAAGGCACACGTGTTGAGGACAGCGGCTTGGTGGATCTTGATGCCATGTTGAGCTATTTACGTCTCAACGAGGAAAAGAAGGTGCCAGTGGGCAAGGCAGTGAGTGCGGGTCGTATCGAGCGACTTAATTAAGCCTTGTATTGGGCTGCGTTGTAGCGACGCTCAGTAACATTGATACCGGGACTATAACTGTCCAGGCATAGGGTTGTTGGGGCTGTGTCAGCGGTCCCGGCTCCCGCCTGCATGGTGCCTATGCCAGAGCTCTCCAACAGCACCGAAGTGCAGCAAATCATGAAACACTCCCTCTTTGAAAAACGCCTGCCTGCTGCACCCTTCACGCTCCAACCCCGCTTTCTCCAGGACCCTCGCCGACGCTTGGTTCACGGCAAGGCAGGCCGTATGAATACGATGCATCTCCAACGTCTCAAACCCAAAGTGCAAGGCTCTCTCGACGGCCTCGGTCATATAGCCGTGGCCTCGGAAAGGCGCGCCCATCCAATAACCGACATGACCGCTGCGGTGCCGGTGCAAAGGTCTCAAGCTGATCACGCCGACCAGCTCGTTCGACTGCAAATTTATGCCGAACACGAAGTTCTCGTCGCGCTCACCTGCCAGCGCGGAACGCTCGATAAATTCTTGAGCCTGGCTCAGGGTATAAGGCGACGGCACGCTCGCCGTATGAGCGGCCACCAGGGGATCATCGCCCAGTTGTGACAGACACGCGGCCTGCTCAAGTTGCAACGGCATGAGTTGCAGGCGCGGCGTGTTCAGGATGGGTAAGTGCATCGACAGCTCTCTGTGCTATCAAAAAAGAAATTACTGTACGCAGCGGCCGTTGCCGTAGGGTGACACGCCAAGCACGATCACCATAGGAGAACCAGCTCACCACATAGGCGTAATTTCTCGGCCTCTCCCTCGTCAATCTCTCGACAGACTGAACATTCCCCCGCTAGGCGAGAATTTGATCACCCCGCTTCAACGTTCAAACGGCGACAGATATCTTCACCGCCTCAACGGTTGACCACTGCAGCGGGGCTCTGGAATGCGGGCCAAGCGCTGTAGCAATACCGTCACATCGCGAGATTAGGCTCCGCTGACACAACTGGTAACATTTAGTTAGGTCCAGCAAGCAGGAGCCGTGATGAGCGACAAGCCACAAGATCCATCCAAGCCGTCCGCCAGCGCCACCGCAACTGATTCCCCGACCGACAGCAGCCGTCGCCGATTCCTGGGCGGCGTTGCGGTACTGGGCGCGGGCGCTACGCTGAGCGGCGTTGTAGCTGCCAGCGAATCGGGCGGCGACAGCAAGAGCGCCTTGCTGGAAAGCACTCTCAGCGGTCCGGAACTGGACAAGGCGCTGCAGGAAAACATCAAGACCATCGTGGTCATCTATGGCGAGAACCGCAGCTTCAACAATTTGTTCGCCAACTTCCCCGGCGTCGAAAACCCCCTGTCAGCGGTCAGCCCCGAGGACTATCGACAGCGTGACCGCGACGGCACGCTGCTGGACAGACTGCCGCCCTGCTGGGGCGGTGTCTGCCAGGCAGGGCCGGAAAGCATCGATGGCGTAACCTATGCGACCGGCGTCCAGTATCAGGAAAATCTCCCTAACGCGCCTTATGCGCTGAAGGGCCCGGGTGGCGAGGATCTGCCGTTGAGCGTGGTCACACGCGATCTGTGGCATGTGTTCTATCAGAACCAGATGCAGATCAACGGCGGCAAGAACGACGGTTTCGTTGCCTGGGCCGATTCCGGCAGCCTGACCATGGGCCACTACAGCCAGACCCAGTATTCCCTGCGCTTGTGGGATGTCGCCAAGGAGTTCGTACTCTGCGACAACTTCTTCCAAGGCGCATTTGGCGGCTCGTTCCTCAATCATCAATATCTGGTTTCAGCCAGGGCACCGTTCTATCCGGACGCCGTCAACTCGCCCGCCAAGTCGCAGATCGCCGTGCTGCAAAGCAGCGACCCGCTGGATTACCGCCTCAAGCCACTGGAGAAATCGCCAGCCAGTGCCATGGTCGGTCCGCCTCAGTTCGGTCCCAGCGCGCTGACGCCAGATGGTTACGCGGTCAACACAATGGTCCCGCCCTATTGGCCGACCTCGCTGCGCGACAAGGAAAAACCGGACTACTCGCAGCCCAACCAGGCCAACGTCCTGGTCCCACAATCCCACGACCATATCGGCGACAAGCTGTCGCAGAAGAACGTGGACTGGGCCTGGTACGCCGGGGCCTGGCAGGTCACGCTGGACGAGTACAAAGATTCGACCGGTATTCCGAAGATTCCGAATTTCCAGTACCACCATCAGCCGTTCAATTACTTCAAGCAGCTCGGGCCACAAAACCCTGTCGAGCGCAACAAGCGTCTGCGCGATGGCGGGCTGGGCGATGAGTCGACCACCAACAGATTTTTCGCTGACGCCGAAGCCGGCAAGTTGCCTGCGGTGACGTTCTACAAGCCGCAAGGCAACCTGAACATGCACGCAGGCTATGCCGATGTGGCTGCCGGAGATCGACATATCGATCGCGCGGTGAAGATTCTACGCAACAGCCCGCAATGGAAAAACATGGTGATCATCGTCACCGTCGACGAAAACGGCGGCTGGTGGGATCACGTTGCGCCACCCAAGGGCGATCGCTGGGGGCCCGGCACACGGGTACCGGCGATTGTCATCTCGCCGTTCGCGCGCAAGGGCACGGTGGACCACACGATCTACGACACCGCCTCGATCCTGCGCCTGATTACCCGCGTTCATGGCCTGGAAAAACTCGATGGGATCGTCGAGCGGGACAACGCGATGGTTGCTCGCGGGCAGGCGCCGATGGGAGATCTGAGTAACGCGCTGCACTTCCCGGTGTAGGCACAGCGACATTACTAGTGGGAGCTCGCTTGCCCGCGATGGCGATTCTTCGGCACAGCAGGTTGTGACTGACGAATTATAATCGTGGGCAAGCGCGCTTTTGCCCACTGATGATTCCTCGGGTCCCGTTATCTCTCTGAACGCCCATCCAGCTTCGCGCCTCTGCCCTTTAGCATCACGTTATCGAGAGAGGTTTGGGGGGGCGATTGCGCCATATTTGCTCATCAGCCTCCGCGTCACCCCATTTGTCCAGCCGAAGCCGTCCTGCAACTCATATTCGCCACCTCCCCCGCCGTCTCCTTGCCCAGATAAATCGTATTTCTCCACAAGCTTGTTCTCCTTGCGGTAGAGGTTCTGGACCTGTTGCAAAAAGCGGCGGCCAATTTGTTGGGCCAACGCGGTTTGCCGGTATCGGTCCAGGCCCTCCACCGCCACCCATTGCAGCGGTGCCCAACCATTGGGTTCATCCCACTGCTGACCATTGCTGACCTGGGTGGTGGCGATGCCCCCTGGGCGCAACAGGCCTTCTCGTACCGCATTGGCAGTGCGATTGGCGTGCTCGACGGAGGCAAGGCCTGTGTAAAGCGGAAAAAGCGTAGCGGCGGTGAGCTGCTGGCGTTGATGATTCTGTTGCCAATCGTAATCCACGTAGAAGCCTTTATCGGCATTCCACAAGTGTTTCTCGATGGCACGCTGGCGCAGATCGGCGCGCTGACCATAAGCCTGGATACATGGCCTGTTCTGAACGGTTTCACAGGCTTTGGCGATGGTGCGCTCCAGGTGATAGATGAGGCTGTTCAGGTCCACGGGCACAATGGACGTGGTGCGTATGGTCGCCAGGTTCTGGCCATCGCCCAACCAGCGAGAGCTGAAGTCCCAACCGCTTTCTGCGCCGGCGCGCAGGTCACGCCAAACCTGCTGCTTGGGCCTGTCCGGCGCCTGCTCGGCGGTCCTGACGTCTTGCAACCAGGATTCCTGTCGAGGCGTCGAACTGGCATCCCAATAGCGATTAAGAACGCTGCCATCGGCGAGTTTGACGACGTGCTGGGTAGCCGCACCGGGCTTGAGCGCCTGAGCGCCTTCCATCCAATAGGCATATTCCTTCTGCAATTGCGGAAGGTATCGCCGGTACGCCTGGTCACCTTCGATGCGCGCCTGCAATTGCACCATGTAAGCAAAGAACGGCGGCTGCGACCGGCTCAGGTAGTAAGTGCGATTGCCATTGGGAACGTGGCCGTAGGTGTCGATCATGTAGGCAAAATTGTCGGTCATCTGGCGAACCTTGGCCTGATCACCGCTTTGTTCAAGCCCCAGCATGGTGAAGTAGGAATCCCAGTAATACATCTCGCGAAAGCGCCCGCCTGGAACCACATAAGGCTGCGGCAAGGGTAACAAGCTGCTGTATGGCGGCACCTGGCTGTAGGTTCGGCTTAACACGGGCCAAAGGCTGTCGATGTGTTCTTCGATCGAAGCGCCAGGTTTCGGTGCCGGGCTTTCAGCTTCGCCGGACTCGATGAAGTTGTCTTTCACAAAGGCTTTGATATCGAAGTCACCGCTGTTACGACGGGCCAGGTAATCGGCGCGGATTTGCGACGGGTCACGGTTGGGCAGCGCGTCCACAAAGTGCTTCTGGTCAGTAAAAAGCTGTTCGCGCTGCACCGCTTCAAACAGCTCGGGGTACGCCTGGTCGGGCGGCAGATTAGCCCGACCCTGGGCATCCAGGTAACTCCAGGTCGCGGGCGGCTGGCTTGAGCAAGCCGCGCACAGCAGCGCGGCGAAGGACAGGCTGGTGAAATCCATAGGTCGCATTGGCAGCTCCATCATGTTGTCGTTCCTGACAGACGACAGACATGACGGGATGGACCTCAGTTCATTAAATGCCCCTGGATCAGCAGGGAGGCAAGACGAGCGAAGCACGGCTCAAACTGATCCGCATAGCCATAAAACCCCGGACCAGGCTCAAGCCAGCAACTCGCTGATCCACCGCGCCTGCCGGGCGATGTCTTGCACCTTCTCCTCGGGCACGGCCTGCCGCGCCCGGGCGAAGTTGGCCAAGGTCTTCTGCTTCTCGCGCAGGATGCGCTGCCACTTGGCCAGGAACGCCGGGCTGCGTGCCTCCATCTGCAATGGGCCGAAGTACAGTTGCTCGGCGGTGTACATGGCCGGCCCGACGCGCTCGGCGACGATGATCTCGTAGTAGAAGCAGTTTTCCCGCAGCAGTTCCTCGCAGAGGATGCAGTAGCCATTTTCCATCAGCCATTGGCGCAGTGGTTGTTCGCCGCCGTTGGGCTGCAGGATCAGGCGTTCCTGGCCGCTCAGGTACGCTTTGCCACTGTCGAGGATGTCGCGGATCGTCTCGCCGCCCATGCCACAGAGGCTGATCGCCGTGATCCCGTCTCCCGGTTCAATCGCCGCCAGGCCATCAGCCCGGCGCACAGTGATCTGCTGCTCCAGGTCGTTCTGGCGCACAGTGCGTTCAGCCGAGCGGAACGGCGTCAACGCCACCTCGCCGGCCACCGCCGCCGCGATGACACCACGGCGCATCAACGCCACTGGCAGGTAGCCGTGATCCGAGCCGATATCGGCCAGGCGCGCACCTGCTGGCACATGCGCCGCCACGCGCTCCAGGCGCATGGACAATGTCTGTTCGTTCAACTGCGACCCCTTTTCACCACGAACGTCCGGCACCTTTGGCCGGATCAGGGCGCGACTCTATCGAGCAACGCCGTACGTTTCAAATGCCTGCGATCAGCGTCATATCGCACGAGAGGCTTTGTTTAAGAAATGCTGACGCTAAGATCCGAGAGAGTGGAACCAATTATTTTCCCGCCGCGCCTCTCAAGTTCTATCCTTCAGCTGGCCAATCAACGCTATCGGACTAACCCCACCCTTATCTTATTTTCGATTCCACAAGGAAAGAAATTCATGTCGTCAACCGCGTCCGCGCATCACGCCGCTGGCAACGGGCTGTTTGGTCTTTTCTGCCTGGGTAGCTACTTATTATCCCTGTCTTATGGCACCACGTTTTTATTAGCCATGAAGCTCAGGGAAAGCGGTGGCAGCGAATCCGACGCCGGTACGATTATCTCGGTTGCGATGCTCAGTACATTCCTGGCAGTAATATTTTCAGGGCACCTGACCGACCTGATCGGTGCGCCCAAGGCCATCGCTGCTGGAGCGCTGTTGCTGGCGGCGGCCTGCCTGGGTTTCGCCACAGTTCCTACTTATGGTGGAGCATTGCTGGCCAGCGGCTTGCTTCTGGGATTTGGCTGGGGTGTTTTCTACACCCTGGGACCGATCATCGTGGCAATGATCATAGAGCCTGCCCGGCGAGTGAAATACTTTGCCTTGCTGTCGGGCAGCATGATGAGCGGAATTGGTACGGGACCGTTGGTAGGACGAGCTGCCGAGGCGCTGGGCTACTCAGTGGAGTCGGCGTTTCTGGTGGCGGCAATAGCCAGCTTGGCTGGGGGCTTGGTATTTTCCCTGCTCGGACCGAAAATCAAACAACAAGCCCGACTTGGCCCGGTCACAGTCTGCAAGATTACCGCCCGGGCAGCACGCTCGGTGCTGAATTCCAAAGCTGTATTTGCCATAGTGATGGTCGGCCTGGGTGGCGCAATTTTCGGCGGACTTTCAAGCTTCCAAACCTCGTATGCCGAGGTCAACCATCTCGACTACTCATTGTTCTTTTTAGGCTTCATGAGCGCGGCGATCTCATGTCGCCTGCTGGTCGCGGGATTTATCGTCAAGCGCGACCCGTACCTGATGGCATGCCTGCTGAGCGCATTGATGGTGGTTTCGGTTCTGATGTTTATCTATTGCGTAAATTCTTCGGGGGCCTATTTGCTGGCGGCGGCCATCCTCGGGATAGGCTATGGCTTGACTTACTCTGTCATTAACGGCCTTGCCGCCAACGAAGCACCTGCCGGCCAAACGGCGCAATCATTAGTATTGTTCAGCCTTTCCTATTTTGTCGGGGTGTTTGGCTTTCCCCTGTTAGCCGGCAAGGTCATCGTTAGTGATGGGATGCCCGCCCTGCTCTACATCATTTTGGTCATCGCCTTGTGCAACTGGTCGATCACGCTAGCTCGCATCGTGTGGCGACGAACGATGGTCGGAGCTATGGCGTAAAAAACTTGATGGCCCCCTCTTTTTCTTAGGGAAAATCCGGAATCTGACAAGGACTCCGGATGGGTGGATTGTTATTAGCTCAATACAACATCGCGCATCGCAGGGATGTAGCCATAGTCGTAGGCTTCCTGCACGAATGAGCGGTCCCCTCTGAGCAGAATTTTCACCGTGGGTGCCTCAGTGCCACCGATTTGGTAGTCATCGCCGGTGGTCGGCACACTGTCGATAAACGAGGTCACCAGGCCATTTGGCATCACGCAGTGGGAATAGGTCTGGAAAGGCTGCGAGGGCGGATTACCCAATACAAGGCCGGAAGCGTTCATCGGCGTGTAAGGGCCAAGCAAATGGTCGCTTACAAATCCGTAAACGCCATCGGGACCGGTGACACCGTCAGCGTAAGTAAACTTGTGGCTGATGGTGAACAGGTAATATTTATTGTCTTGAAAGACATAATGCGGACGCTCGGTCTGATCATTGACCCCAACAGCGGTGACCAGTGGCGGCAGTATTTCCCATTCATCACCCTTGAGGTCTTTGGCCACCGCCAAACCGATACATCCCACTTGAAACCTTGCCCCACCCACCTCTTCATAGCCCGGGGGTACCAGCCCAAGTTCGTCAGGACCGATCTCATGTGTACCGCGCTCTCCAGCCACATTGCCTTCGAACACCATATATAACTTACCGTCGTGGGGGTCTATGAACGGGCTCGGATCACGAAAGTTCCACGTCGCGTTCTGTGCTTCCGTCTGGTAATAAACCCCATCGGCGTCAAATAGCGAAATTACTTTATTAAAGCCTTGTAACTCAACGCCCTGCTCCGACGTAACAACTTGGCCTCTCACTTTTGCGATGGTGGCACCGGGTGTCACGCAGGTGTAGTACAGATCAATATCGCCGTTGTTATTCACAAGAATAGGCGTGCCTGCCCATTCGCGAGTGGTTGGCGAAACCCCCTCGGCCATGACACGGCCGCCGAAGATCCAGTCCTTGCCGGTTCGGGAATACCAATAGCAAATACGTGCGTGACCATGGCGGTCCTCCCAATCCCGCTTGATGTCATAGCGCCCGTTGGCATCTATGAACTGTGGGTCGTGGGGACGACGATCAGCGGTCAGGGTAAAAATCACCGACCAGCCGTTGACGGACACTACCGTACCATCCAGTTCACGCAACGGCATGGTGTCCCAGATAAAGACGGTGTCACTCATGACGGGGAAGTCAGGGCTTACTAACGGTTGCGTGGTAGTCGGATCATTTTCATTAACTTTTAGCGCATCTGCCCGGGTCCAGCGAGTGGGTGTGTGATTTGCATGTTTCATGTTGATGTCCTTTTACTGACGCTTATTTAACAAGCCGAATTTTTAGCTAAAAATACAGCTCTTAAACTTGGAGTAGTGGCATAAGCATAGCCAGGCTCGACTCCAAGAGCACGAAACAAGGTTTAACATAGAACCCACAATTTGCAAGATGCAATATAACTCAACCAGAAAATGCCACCACCTTGATGTTATTTACAAATTAAACTAGTGGCATCCTCAAGCCTGCACAATACGCTTAGTCGACTGATAGCGTGATTAAAGGGAACTTATAGGTCAACGTGCGGCCTACCTCCGACTTTAATTCCGCCTCGCTTACGCTTACTGTGCGCCGGAGCAGCACGCGTCGCGAAAGAGGGCGGAGGAGTGAGTTATACGATTTTTTTCTGCATGGTTTCTGCTGGGTAAGTCGTATGAACGAAAACCTTGGTAACGTTCATACGCAGCTACTTTACTGGCCTCTTGCACGGACGTTAGAACCGCCTTGTCAGCGTGAATCGAACAGTATCGCCCTGGAAAGTATCTTCACTTTTATAGTCGTGATAGATGGCGGCATTGAGGAGCAATCGAGGGTCACGAAAAAAGTATTGAACCTCACCCCCTATTGCATGGCGCTCAATGTTGGTTCCCGCGTGGTAAATCGACGTCCCGGAATCATTCGTCAACTGCCAGACATCGTACCCAACAAGCCCAACATCCAAGACTGGATTTATCTTCCTGCTGATGCCCCATTCCACAGAAAACGCGTCGCCGGGCGTCAAGTGGGTTCCCTCTTGCTCGGTATTTTTTTCATATCTGGAGGTGGCTGATATGGCCCAATTTTTTTCGTGATCCAGGTATCGGGTCCCCCCCAGCGTGAACATGTATGAGGAATAGCCTTTGCCAATGGACACTGCTCGATCGCTATCATAATCGCCCGTTTTCACCCACATCCCTAACATACTGACCGCGTCCCACTGCTGACCATGCCAAGTGATCATGAACGGCTGCAACAATATGTCGCCCACGCCGGAGGCATCACCTTTCACACCATAGTTACTTATTTTGGTCTCCTGCTGTTGAATGGGGACGACGGCGTTCATTCCATAGTTTCCCCCCAACAGAGAATAATCGCTCACCCATATGAATTGATTAGCGAGTGCTTGTACGTCGATTTTATTATGCCCGGACGTCTTTGCGCCCCGCTTGTCATTCAGCCGGTCAGCGGAATAATTAACAAGGTAACCTCTGTAGTAGAGACCGGGCGGCGGTAGGGTTGCAATCAACAAACCTTCAGAACCTACCGAGTAGTGACCCACTTCAGCAAATGCGGGAGCGGTGAGACAAAAAGAAGCACCGGCTATCAAAGAGCTTATTTTTTTAAACATAGGGTTTCCTATTATTTTTGTTGGGCCGTACGTTTTCTCAAAATCGTATTTGCAATTGTACTGAACTTGTTGCGCGCCCCCCCTTACACTCGACCCAGTCGTGAGCAAAGCCAGTCTGCCGTGCGTTTCACAATCGCTTCATAGCCGTCGACCAGGATTGCATAATGCTCGCCAGGGTACTCAATCAGTTCTTTGTCGTGAGAGGCAATACGCTCAAACATTTCACGGGCATCAGAAGCCGGCGCAACGGTATCGTCCGAGGCCAGTACTAGCAACAACGGAGCAATCAGCCGCTCCGCATACGCGGGTGCTTCAATTTCGAAGATATGGTCGAGGGACCCAATCGCCAGTTCGTTGCGAAAGCTTGGAATATGATCGTAATGGCGACCGATAAAATCGATCCCCGCCTGGTCGGTGAACATGACCGGCGGCCCTCCCGGGGTGCGCTCCCCTGAAGTGATCAGCATTTGAGGTGGCATCCCCTGCGCCTGTGCAACACGGTCGGCATAAATCGCATCATCAATATGACGCAATTGTTCTGGTGGAAATAGCGTGCGCGCCGACCAGCCACTGACCGGCGGCACTATAGCGCAGATCGCACTTACACGCCGATCCGTGCTGGCCGCGAACAATGAGACCAAGGCACCCAGGCTAACGCCCCAGAGTGCTATGCGTGATGCGTCGATGTCTGCGCGAAGCGAGAGATGGGTAATCACGTGGCGAAGGTCGCGTCCGAACTGCCATGGATCCACCAACTGACGTGTTTCTCCATCACTAAAACCAAAGCCGCGGTGGTCGTAAAACAAGACACCCAAGCCAACGCCGGTAAATAGATGAGCGAGCTCACGGGTTCCTTCAGCCACACTGCCAATCCCTGAATGAGCGATCACCACGGGGTGAGGGCCTTTTATATCGTCAGGTAGGTAAAGGCGACCCCGTAGGGTTGCACCTGGCACAGAAAAGTTCACGTCCTCAAACATCTTGCGTCTCCATCGTTGGTTAGGTTGGCGGCCCAATCTATCCGCCCCCCTACCCATACAACAATCCACATGTGATTATATCGTGCATTCACAAGACAAATACATTATCCCAGCGCACTGAAGGCCATCCTATGAAGCTTGATCTCAATCTGCTTATAACGCTTAACGCGTTGTTACAGGAAATCAGCGTAACCCGGGCCGCGCAGCGCGTTGGGCTTTCCCAGCCGGCATGCAGTGCTGCTCTGCGAAGACTGCGAGCACATTTTGACGACCCGCTCCTGGTACGCGCGGTGGGTCACAGGATGCAACTCACCCCCCTGGCTTATGGCCTCCGGGAGCGGGTTTCTGTGCTTATAGCGGACATTAATAAACTGACCACAGCATCGAGTGTCTTCCAGCCCGCACTCCTTGAGCGCGAGTTCACCATGATGCTCGGTGACGCGGAGTCTGCATTGTTGGCGCCACGCTTGTTGCAGTTGATCAGGGAGCGCGCGCCCGGTGTTATTCTTCGACTGAAGCCACCGCATCCAAGTGTCCAGTGGTCCCTGGTTGACGAAGTACGCAATGTGGATGCGGCAGTACTCCCGTCTCATATCGTCTCCAATACCTTGCCCAGCCATGGACTCTATGAGGACGAATGGGCACTGGTGTCCGATGGCATTGAGGGCGTGGATCATCCGCACGACGTAGATGAATTGCTTCGCCGCCCCTGGGTACTATGCTTCGACTATCCTCCGATGTACTGGTCGCCGGTTCGGCTGCTGGAGCAAGAAGATCGCCCTCTATCGGTCGCTGCACGCACAGACAGCTTTGCCGACCTGATGCGGCTGATTGCCGGTACCAATGCCGTAGGCCTCATCCCTCGCAGTTTTGCAGCAGCACACAGCCGTCTCATGGGAACGAGATGCCAGACACCGCCTCCCCTGCTACCACACCGACTTTCCATGGCAATGACCTGGCACCCGATCCACAATAGCGATATTGCACATAGGTGGTTCCGCTCCCTGATTATTGAGGCCGCGCGGAGCACACCTGTAAAGGGATGAGCACATCCCATTTTGCATATCCGGTCATTCGGGCTAGCCGAACGGTGGTATCCGAAAGTGCCATGGTGAGCTCGCCTGAACAAAATCAGGGCCAGATGCTCATCTCGCTGCGGTCAACGGCGGGTAGCCGCCTTCAAATGTAGTCGCCACGCTCCGCCTGATTGCGAATCTCTCTCCGGAGGTCCGAAAGGCCTCCGTGGCACTTATCAAACAGCTCACCAGGGCGGTAGAAGTCCGTTGCGGCCTAGTCAAAAGCTGCTGCCCCACTCCATCGAAGGTTAGCGGTTTGTAACATGCCCCCTGCTTCTGCGGTTGCGGTAAGGATGGCAGGGCAGTTACCTGCCACCCCCGGATGCAGTTGCTGGGTCGATAAAGCCTCAACTGCGGGATCAAACCGTGATTGAGCCATGAAACATTGCCCAGCACCTTGCCTCGATGCACTCAGCGCGATTGAGCTGTACCTTCACAAGGCTTATTTTTCTTTACAATAACTGAACATCGTTCAGAATAAGAAATGGCAGCCTTGGATAAATAAACTATTCCACTGCCGGATGGCATGTCTTGGCGGCAAGACCTCATATGGCGATTTCTCAAACCCTGCCATTGCGGTTAAGCGCCGATCCCTCGAAAAAAACAAGGTAATTGCAACCTGCCATGGAAGCACACAGTGCAAGTGTTTCATGAGCAACAGCCATGAGAACAAGGATCCAGAATGAGTGCCCCTGAAGTATTTATCGTCAGCGCCGTCCGGACCGCCATTGGCACCTTTGGCGGATCACTCAAAGATGTACCGATGGCCGACCTGGCAACCACGGCGGTCAAGTCAGCCTTGCAGAGTAGCGGCGTCGACCCGGCGCTGATCGGGCATGTGGTGATGGGCAATGTGATTCCCACTGAACCTAATGATGCCTATATTTCCAGGGTCGCCGCGATGAACGCCGGCATCCCGAAAGAAACGCCCGCCTACAATGTTAATCGTTTGTGCGGGTCTGGGTTGCAAGCAATTATCTCGGCGGCGCAAACCTTGTTTTTGGGTGACGCCGAAATCGCCATTGGCGCGGGCGTCGAGTCCATGAGTCGTGGTCCGTACATCTTACCCTCCGCCCGCTGGGGTATCCGTATGGGCAACACGCTGGCCATCGACTACATGCTCGGCATCCTGCATGACCCCTTCCATGGCATCCACATGGGCATCACCGCTGAGAACGTCGCTGAACGCAATGGCATCAGTCGCAAGATGCAGGACATTCTGGCGATGGAGGATCAGATTCGTGCGTCTCGTGCTATCGAGGAAGGTCGCTTCATCGAGCAGATTGTTGCCGTTGAGGTTCGTGACCGAAAAGGCACCCGGCTGTTCAACGTCGACGAACATCCCCGCGCCACCTCCCTGGAACAACTGGCGCAGATGAAGCCGGCATTCAAAAAAGACGGTTTGGTCACCGCGGGTAATGCGGCCGGTCTCAACGATGGCGCCGCCGCGCTGGTGATGGCGACTGGCGCCGCGGTCCGGGCGAATAACCTGCACCCACTTGCCCGCCTGGTTGCCTACGCACATGTGGGTGTGGAACCCGAATTGATGGGACTCGGACCAATCCCGGCCACACGCCTTGCGCTCAAGCGTGCCGGTCTGACAGTCGCTGATCTGGACGTTATCGAAGCCAACATCGCATTCGCCGCACAAGCGTGCGCAGTGATTCAGGAACTGAATCTGGATCCAGCCAAGGTCAACCCGAACGGCTCGGGAATTTCCCTTGGTCATCCAGTCGGGGCGACCGGTGCGATCATAGCCACTAAAGCCATCCATGAGTTGCATCGAATTGGCGGTCGCTATGCATTAGTAACCATGTGTATTGGCGGCGGCCAAGGTATTGCTGCCATTTTTGAGCGCGTCTAAGGAGTAATTCTTGAGCATACAATTTGTTGCAGTCATTGGCTCAGGCACCATGGGCAACGGTATCGCCCAAATCTGCGCGTTAGCAGGCATCAACGTATCGCTTGTCGATATTTCCGATCAGGCGCTGAAAAAGGGCATTGCAACACTCACCGAAAACCTGGAACGTCAGGTGCGCAAGGAAAGCATTTCTCCACAGGACAAACATGACGCCCTCGCCCGAATAACAGTAAGTACCGACTATGCCGTGTTGGGCGAGGTCGAGTTGGTCATTGAAGCCGCCACTGAAAATCTTGAATTGAAGAAGCGCATTCTTCAACAAATCGATAGCGTGGTGAGCCCCCATTGCGTTATCGCCACCAACACATCGTCGCTGTCGATTACCGAATTGGCAGCGGCGGTCACCCAGCCGGGTCGTTTCATCGGTCTGCACTTTTTCAATCCGGTTCCGCTGATGGCATTGCTCGAAGTCATCCGCGGCTTGCAAACCTCGGATACCACCTACGCTCTGGCGCTTACACTGGCCGAGCAACTTGGTAAACGTGCAGTGGCCGTGCGCAACGGCCCAGGCTTCGTGGTCAATAGAATTCTGTGCCCCATGATTAACGAAGCGATCTTCGTCTTGCAGGAAGGTCTGGCCAGTGCAGCGGATATCGACACTGGCATGCAGTTGGGCTGCAACCATCCTATCGGCCCACTGGCTCTGGCCGACCTGATCGGTCTGGACACGATGCTGGCAATCATGGAGAGCTTCCAGCAAGGATTTAACGACCCAAAATATCGCCCGTCTCAGTTGCTCAAGGAGATGGTTGCCGCAGGTTATATGGGTCGTAAAAGCGGCCGCGGCTTTTACATCT
Source organism: Pseudomonas sp. LBUM1664 (assembly GCF_059695895.1). Taxonomy (NCBI): domain Bacteria; kingdom Pseudomonadati; phylum Pseudomonadota; class Gammaproteobacteria; order Pseudomonadales; family Pseudomonadaceae; genus Pseudomonas; species Pseudomonas sp. LBUM1664. The sequence continues at coordinate 3,763,655 of NZ_CP166791.1, forward strand.
ACACATGAATCGCGAGATCACCTTAAGCGTACTTTTGTGCACTTCATTGCAAGCGCAGTACGAAGTGTCCCCTTCTCCTAATTACTGACACAAGCTAACTCATGAGTGTCATCACTCCGGTTCTTCTGTCTGAATAAAAATCATGAAAGCGTCAAGACGTCTGACTGATCAAAAACGCGCGTCAATCATTCAAGTGGCCATTGCCGAATTTTGCAGCAATGGTTTCGGAGCCGCGAGCATGGACAACATTGCCACCTATGCCAACGTGTCCAAGCGTACGGTGTACAACCATTTTTCCAGCAAAAAAGCGTTGTTCGACGAGGTTATCCATCAGTTATGGGCAAGCCGTGCTCAAGAGTTGGAGCCGACCTACTGCGGCGATCGTCCCATACGAGAACAGTTGAGGGAGTTATTGCTCGCTAAGATGCGCGTCCTCAACGACCCCAACTTCCTGGATCTGACACGTGCTGTCACCGCCACAGCTATGCATTCTCCTAAGCAAGCCCAACATAGGGTCAACCCACTAAGCGAGCGTGACGAAGGCTTCGCCAGCTGGATTCGGGCGGCTCAGGCTGACGGTAAACTCAAGGCGGCCGACCCTTATATCATCGCCCAGCAGGTAAAAGCCCTGCTGCACGAATTCGCATTCTGGCCGCAGATCATCTGGGGTCAGCCACCTCTGTCCTCGGCCATGCAGCAGTCCGTGGTGGAAGCGGCGCTGAATATGCTCCTGGCGTCATACGAAGTACCATGAAGAATCAGTTACCGCCCAGCCAAAGATTTGAGAGCGGTGGACCGCTCTGAACCGGGCTGACGCTCGCAGCCCAGCGGGAGCAAGCTCCCTCCTAATGGATGCAATCAGGCGCTCTCGAACGTCCTTGCTTGGGACTGAATGTGGCGCGCGTACCGGTTGAGGTGATAGTCCTGATTGCCAAACAAGGCATCGGTCAACACCATCCGCCGATAGTGGTGCCCGACCCGATACTCCTCGGTGATGCCATATCCCCCGTGCAGTTGGATACCTTGGGCGGTCACGAATTTGGCACTGCGGGTCACCTGGGCTTTACAGCCGGAAATTACCACGCTGCGATCCCTGAGCGATTCGTCGGACAAGGCTGCCAGCGCGCGATGCAGCGTTGCCCGAGCCTGTAATGCCTCAATTGCCATGTCGGCCATGCGATGTTGCAAGGCCTGGAAGCTGCCGATGGCAACACCAAACTGCTTGCGCACTTTCAAGTACTCCGCACAGAGGGCGATAACATCGTCCATCCCACCGACGGTCTCCGCGCACAACGCGACAATCGCCTCGTCTATCGCCGCCTGCAGACTGCAGTAGGCCGCGCCCTCCTCCCCCAGCAAGGCATTGGCTTCAAGGATCACGCCGTTGAGAATCAGGTCCGCGGCGGGCGTGCCGTCGAGCAGCTTGTAGGCCTGCAAGGTGACGCCCGGCGTTTCTACATCAACCAGAAACACTGAAATGCCGGACTCATCGTTCGCGTCACCCGAACTGCGTGCTACCACGATTATCTGATCAGCCACGGGGGCACCAACCACCAGTGTCTTGCGTCCGTTGAGCAGATAACCACCGGCCGACTGGCGGACCGCGCTCGTTGACACCCGGGCCACATCCCCCCGTGACTGCGCTTCGCTGTGAGCCACGGCAATCAGTTTCTCTGCGCTTGCGAGGGTCGCCAGAATGACTTCTTTTTGTAATTGCGATGCACAGCGACTGACCACCGCCGCGGGTAACACTGCACATTGGGTGTAGGGCTCCAGCACCAGGCCACGACCCAGTTGTTCGGCTATCAGAGCCGTTTCTACCGCCGAAAACCCCAAGCCCGAATAGGCTTCGGCAATCGGGGCGGCCAGCCAGCCCATTTCTGCAAAAGCATCCCATGTCTCACGAGAGAAACCACCTCCCGCCTTGACCAACTGGCTACGCGTTTCGAAGGTGTAGCTTTTATCGACGTAGCGCTGAGCACTGTCGAGCAACATCCGTTGTTCGTCATTCAACTGAAAGTTCATGCTGTGCTCCGCTTATAGACCGAACAGGGCCTTGGCAATGATGTTGCGCTGGATTTCCGCAGTGCCGCCGTAGATGCTGCACGCGCGGCGATAGAACAGCTCGGCAGCCAGCCCCGGCGCGAAGTCCGGACCAACAAACGCCTGGTCTCGCAATGCATGGTCTTCGTTGGGATCGGCATAGAACACCGGGCCATAATCGCCCAGCACCTCGACCAGCATTTCAGTCAGTCTCTGATGCATTTCAGAGCCGCGAACCTTAAGCATTGACCCAATGGCCATGCCCTGCCCTTGTTCATCCAACCCGTCATGCAGGACTTTTTTGACCGTCATATCAATCGCCAACACTTCCAGCTCGTATTGAGCCAGGCGCATGGCAAAGGCTGGGTCATCGAGCAAAGGTTGAGCGCCGGCACGCTTGCGGGAGGCATAGCGCCGGATCTTCGCCAGGTACCGCTTGAGTGCTGGTGCTTCGGCGCCCAGGAACGCACGCTCATCAAACAACAACGCCTTGGTGTACCCCCACCCCTGGTTCTCTTCACCGACCAGGTTTTGCGCAGGCACCCGCACGTTGTCGTAAAACACCTCGGCCAGATGATGACAACCGTCCAGGCTTGGAATCGGTCGCACGGTCACGCCCGGCGATTGCATATCCACCAGCAGAAAAGAGATGCCGCGTTGCGGTTTGGCGCTCAGGTCGGTGCGTACCAGGACGAAGTTCCAGTTGCCGTAGATGCCCCAACTGGTCCAGATTTTCTGGCCATTGACCACATAATGGTCACCGTCACGAATCGCCGTTGTGCGTAATGACGCCAGGTCTGAGCCGGAGCCAGGTTCAGAAAAACCTTGGACCCAGAATGTCTCACCTCGTTGGATCGGCGGCAGGAAGCGCTTTTTTTGCTCCTCGCTGCCAAATTTGTAAATCACTGGTCCTACCAGACTGACACCCGCCTGGTTTTGCAGGGGAGCCCCCGCCAAGTAGCACTCCTCCTCAAATATATAACGTTGCTCAGCGCTCCAACCGGTACCGCCATGCGCCACTGGCCAGAACGGCACGGACCAGCCAGCCTCATGCAGGATTCGGGTCCAACGCAATGAGTCGCTGTCGTCCGGCAAATAGCCCTGTTGCCCACGCCAGGCAAGATCCTCAGGCAAGTGAGACTTGAGAAACTGTCGAACTTCATCGCGAAATTTTTCGCTGGAAGGATCGGGAGTGAAATCCATCAGGTAGTCCTCTTGGAGGTCTTAGCGGAAGGAGATGGTGTGCCCGCCGTCCACCGCGATGGTCTGGCCGTTGATATAGCCGCCCGATGGCGAGGCAAGCATCACGGCAAGTCCGGCAATTTCGTCAGTCTCACCAAAACGCTTGGAGGGATTGCGCCCGTTGTACCACTCGACCATGGCTGGGTCCTCCCACTGGGAACGGGCCATCTCGGTCTTGAAAGTGCCCGGCGCGATGCAATTGGCCGTGACGCCCCGACTGGCAAATTCATTGGCCATGTTGCGCACCAACTGCATGTCTGCGGCCTTGGTCAAACCGTAGGTACCACTGACCGGGTCGCCCAACAGACCGACGATTGAGGCAACAACGATGAAACGTCCGTAACCGCGCTCAAGCATGGCAGGCAGGGTCATTTGCGTCAGCCAGATGCTGCTTTGCACATTGACCTGCATGAATTTGTTAAAGGTTTCCTCCTGAAGATCCAGTACCGAGCCTCCCCAGGGATGGATGGCGGCATTGGCCATCACGATGTCAATCCGCCCCCAGGTTGCAAGGGTGGTATCCACCAGATGTTTCAGCTCGTCCTTGCGGCCAATATTGCATGGCACGGCGATAGCTTCGCCTCCGGCGTCGCGAATCTGTTGAGCCGCCGTTTCACAGGCGTCCGCTTTACGGCCCGAAATCACCACCTTGGCGCCGTGCTCTGCCATGCCTTTGGCACTGGCGAATCCAAGCCCGCGGCTTGAGCCGGTAATAACGGCAACCTTGTCGTGGAGATCAAACAGACTGGAGGTCATCTTGTTTTTATCCTCGAAATTTATTCGCACAGCGAATGTTGAATCTGCTGTGCGAATCAATGTAGATTAATCGCAATTCGTTTACAATACCGAACGACGTTCAGAGTAATGACAGAATGGGGAACACCGATAAGGATCGTCAGTACATCACTGCCCTGGCGCGTGGCCTGCAAATTCTGCGTTGTTTTACCTACGATCGGCCTGAGCTGACCGCGCGCGAACTGATAAGCATGACGGGGTTGCCGCAACCCACGGTCTGGCGCCTGTGCTATACGCTTGAGCGCGAGGTTTTTTTGGTGTGCGCGGGCGACAACAGCAAAATGGCCTTGGGCTTACCGGCGCTCGCGCTCGGTTATGCGGCGCTGGTGCGCGCCGAACTGCCCAAGCTCGCCCTGCCCTATATGCAGTCGTTGACCGAACATTATCGGATGGGGGCCTCGTTATCGGTTCGCGATGGCCTGGACATGCTCTATCTGCAACGCACCCACGGTGACTTCGTTTACTTCAACGACCCGGTCGGTGCGCGCCGTCCCTTGGCATCTGCACCGACTGGTTGGGCGTGCCTGGCCGCTTACGACGACGAGGAACGTCAGCGCGTTTTGGACGGCCTGAAAGCTCGACATCCAGATATCTGGCCCGTGATTCATGACCGCATCAGTCAGGCAATGACGGACTACCAGGCGCACGGGTTCATCCTCAGCATCGGCGTCATGCACAGTCAATTCAATGCCGTCGCCGTGCCCATTCGCACTAGGGAAAGCGGAAAAACCTACGGTCTCTCCGCCTCGGGCATGGCCTGCGATTGGCCCCGTGAAAAACTGCTGGCCATCGGTGCCGAGCTTGTCGATCTGGCGAGCAAACTGTCCCTCGTTTCCAACTGACCGCGTAAACATCAACCCAGGAGTAAAGAATGAACAACAATAATTTACCGATCCTCGTCACTGGCGGTACGGGCGCCCAAGGCGGTGCAACGGCCCGGGCGCTGTTGGCGGCCGGACACCCCGTGCAGATTCTGACTCGCTCGCCTGCCTCTGCTGCTGCGCAGGCGCTGCTCAAGCTGGGGGCAAGTGTGGTTGCGGGTGACATGGATGAACCCGCTTCTCTGGTCGGTGCACTGCACGGTGTTTACGGCGTGTTTTCGATACAGGTTCCAGACAGCTCGGGGACGGACAGCGAACGCAAACAGGGATTCGCGCTGGTGGATGCTGCCCACGATGCCGGTGTGCAGCACTTCGTGCACACCTCCGTGTGCGAGGCAGGTAGGCACACGAGCTTCTCACGCTGGGACAGCGGCTATTGGTGGCAGAAGTACTGGACGGATAAATGGGACATCGAAGAGCGCGTGCGTCACGCCGGCTTTGCGGTCTGGACCGTGCTAAAACCCGCTTTCATGCTGGACAACTTCATCCTGCCCAAAGCCCAATTCATGTTCCCACACCTGGGCGACGGCAAAATCATTACAGCTTTTCATCCTCAGACCCGCATGCAAATGACCACGGCTGATGACGTCGGTGCCTTTGCACGTGCAGCGTTTGAACACCCTGACCTGTACAACGGCAAAAACATTGATCTGGCCAATGAGGCGCTGACGATGGATGAGGTTGCCGCACTGCTGAGCGGTGTGCTGCACAGGAACATCATCAGTGAATCGGTCTCTCCTGACCAAGCTGTCGCGGCAGGGCTCTTCCCAGGCTGGGTGCGTTCGCAGGAGTGGACCAACGAAGTTGGTTATCGCGCCGACATCAAGGCGTTGACTGCCTACAACGTGCCACTTACACCACTGGAGCAATGGGTAAAAACCCACGCAGGTGAGTTTCCAGGCTGATACCTGCCAGTGCGCGTCACGACTCCAAGGAGCCATGCCATGTCCAATCTGTATGATTTACCTTCGCAAATTCAGGTGACCGCTGAAGGCGGCCTACGCTTGATCACCCTCAATCGCCCCGACGATCTCAACGCGTCTTCAACCGAAATGTTATTCGCCTATCCGAAACTTTTTCGCGCCTTGGCCGAAGACAATGAAGCCCGTGTTGCCATCCTGACGGGCGCCGGTCGCGCCTTCAGTGCTGGCGGCGATTTCCAGCACTTCGTCAAAACGCTGGACGACTCGGACTTTGCTCGGTTGGTGCAGGAGAATGCCCGTCGCACCATCCTCAGCTTCATTGATCTGCCCATTCCCATTATCGCTGCGGTGAACGGCCCGGCGGTGGGTTGGGGTGCAACCATGGCCACCCTGTGCGACATCGTGTTGATGTCGGAGAAGTCATTCATGGCCGAACCGCACATCAATATCGGTCTGGTAGTTGGCGATGGAATTTCGGTAGCCTGGCCGTTGTACACCAGTCTGTTAAGAGCCAAGGAATTGATCTTTACCGGCGATCGCATCACACCACAGCAAGCCGTGGAATACGGTTTGGCCAATCGAGTGGTAGCGCCGGACAAGTTGATGGAAGAAGCTCGCGCGCTGGCTGAAAAACTGCTCAAGCAACCGAGCCAGGCGCTGCGTGAAACCAAAAAAATCATGAACAGCTACCTGCACCGCAGCGCTGCACAGGTGCTCGACACTACCTTAGGGCGGCAGCTCGCGGCCACCTTGAGTGAAGAGCATCACAGCATTGCGACTGAGTTTATTGCCCAGCAAAAACGGAAGCAGAAGAAACCTTGATCACATCCAGACCGGCAGGCGCAATACTGCGCGGCTGACCTTATACGCTTTTATCGATTGCCCTCCCACGATATCGACTATTCATGAACGATGTTCACATATACACTTCGGTGACCTCGAACTACAGAGGCGGCTTATCCTGGTATTCGCCCATGTCCTGAAAATGACCATCAATTGTTCAAGGATCGCCCCATGTTGAAAAATCGGATTACCCAACTGTTCGGCATCAGGTACCCCATCGTTCAAGGTGGCATGCGCTGGGTCGCACGGCCTGAATTGGTGGCCGCTGTGGGCAATGCAGGTGGTATTGGTTTTCTGTCCGCACACAGCTCCCCGACAGGCGACGCCCTGCGCCAGCAGATCGACAAGGTCCGTACCCTTACCGACAAGCCATTTGGCATAAACCTCACGCTTTTACCCCATGCTCATGACTTGGACTACGACGGTTACGTGCGCGCAATCGTCGGCAGCCAGGTAAGGTTCGTCGAGACCTCTGGCAGTAATCCCGCCCGCTATATCGATCAGTTGAAGTCAGCCAGCATAACCGTCATCCATAAATGCGTCACCGTTCGGCATGCACTCAAGGCTCAAAGCCTTGGGGCGGACGCGGTCTGCATCGACGGCTTCGAGTGCGCCGGCCACCCTGGCGAAGAAGATGTACCGGGACTGGTGCTGATACCGGCTGCAGTGGGTCAGTTAAAGATTCCGGTGTTGGCCGCAGGTGGCTTCCACGACGGGCAGGGGCTGGTCACCGCGCTGGCATTGGGTGCCGAAGGGATCAAAATGGGTACCCGTTTTTTGATGACCCAGGAGTCCCCCGTGCCAGCGGCCATCAAACAGGGTTTTCTAAAGGCCAGCGAGCGCGACACCCTGCTGGTCGGTCGCAGCCAGGGCGACAGCATTCGTGTCTGGCGTAACAGCATCAGTGAGCAAGCCGTCGCACTGGAAAAGCACGGCTCCCCTACTTTCGCTGAACTGCAACTGCTGATCGGCGCCAAGCGCTGGATGACAGCCATGGAAAACGACGACATCAATGGTGGAGCGCTGCCAATCGGCATGGTCATCGGATTGATTGATGACCTGCCCACTTGCACGCAGCTGATAGAACGTATCGTCCAGCAGGCTCGCGAGATCATCAGCCACCGATTACCGTCGTTGCTGGCTATGGGTTGAAGCCCCCGGCGTGGGCAAACATGGCAATTCCCTGTGCGGTGGGAGCAGTCAAAGAGCGAGTATGCGCCGTCAGGAAGAAGCCCCTGCCCGGGCCATCAACCGACCGACCATAACCGCGCCAGATTCGTCGGCATGGGCGGGTATGTCAAAAGACTGAGTAGACAGAACGGCGTCCAGTTCATCCAGAATCTGCTCGGCGCAGAAATCCGCCGACGCGAAGCAAGCGCCCTCGGTCTGTCCCACAAAGACCCGCGACAAATGTACTCCTGCACTGTGGAACAACTCGCCGTTGGTGGGGCAGCAAGCATGGGATAACAGGGCCACGACTTCGGCGACGTGACTCGGTGGCATGAGTGCCTCCAACCCAGCCGGCACGTTCTGCCCTTCCCAAGCTCGCGTATGGGCAACAGGAGCGACGCAGTTGACGCGGATACCGAACGCCTGCCCTTCGTGAGCAAGGTATTTGGCGAACCCCGACATCGACGATTTCACCAGCGAATACGCCGGCATCCCGGAACGCCCGAACAGCCCTGCGGCCGAGTTGATCAGGACGATGCGGCCAAATCCCTGGTCCTTGAAGTGCATCCAGCTCTGCTTTGCAAGCTCCCAGGCAGCGACGGTATTGACCCGCAACGAGACGTCGAAGCCTTCGCGTGTGGCGTCCTCGAATGAGGTCATCGGCATCACCGGACTGGCGTTATGAACGATGATATGCAACCCACCGAAATGCTCGAAAGCCGCCTTGAGTGTCACGGCTACGCCTTCGGTACTGCCAATGTCGGCCATGACAGCGACAGCCTTGCCGCCGTTGGCGATTATCTCGTTGACCACTGACTGTGCGGGAGCCGCATCACCGCCAGCATTACCACTCAAGTCACAACCGAAGTCGTTGACAACAACGCTGGCGCCGCGAGCGGCCAGGCACAACGCAATAGCACGGCCCAGGCCCCGTCCAGCGCCCGTGACGACAGCGACCTGATGATCAAAGTGCAGGCTTTTGAGGTTCATGCCCAGAGACTCCGACCGCGAACGTGCGCGGCATTCTTATTGTTGGAATTGGTCGCGTTCAGTTCATGCAGCCTCGGGAAATCAAACTCTGCCGTTGACCGCAATCGACGCCCCGGTGATCGCCGCCGCCGCGTCAGAGGACAGAAACAGAATGACCTCGGCAATCTGCACCGGCTGCACCCAGCGCGTGAAGTCGGCATCGACCATATCCGCTCTGTTCTGCGGCGTATCGATGATCGAGGGCAAAATCGCGTTCACTGTGACCCCGTGATCCTTGAGTTCTTCAGCCACCGCTTCGGTCAAGCGCATCACACCGGCCTTGGAAGCTGCATAGGCCCCCATACCCAATGCTGCCTTGCTGGCAGCGCCGGCGGCGATGTTGATGATGCGTCCTGCGCCACTGGCTTTCAGATGTGCGAGCGAGGCTTTGCAGGCCGTCGCAGCTGTACGCAGATTCATCTGGTACAGCAGATCCCAGGTCGCCAGGTCGCCGTCCTCCAGGGTTTCCCAGCGAAACCCACCGGCAACGTTGATCAGCGCATCCACGCTGCCAAAGCGTCCCTTGACCTTGGCCAGGGCACTTTGTGCGGCTTCCAGGTCAGTCAGGTCGACGTCGCCCAGTAACAACTGCCCGCCGAATTCGGCGTTGATAGCAGGCTGGGCCTGCACCGCGCGGTCTACCAGTGCCACCTGCCAGCCAGCCTGCGCAAATGATCGGCCTACGGCAACACCCAGGCTGCCAAAGCCGCCGGTAATCACTACGGTCTTGCTCATGTCAGATGCCCTTGCAAATACAGTGAATGTCAGCGGCCCTTGAACACCGGTTTACGTTTTTCCCGGAAGGCATTGACCGCTTCCTGGTGGTCTTCGGTCTGGTTGGACAAGGCCTCATAAGCGAACGAAGCATCGATCACCGAGCTGACAATCTGCTTGAGACTGATATTGACCGCGAGCTTGGTCCACTGGATGGCTTTCGATGCGCCTTGGGCGAGCTTGAGCGCCATGGCCTGGACCGTTGCATCAAGCTCTTGGGCTTGGACAGCATGGTTGATCAGGCCTATACGTGCAGCCTGTTCGCCCGTCAAAGGCTCGCCGGTCAGCAAATACTCCTTGGCCTTCGCATAACCGATCAACTGCGGCCAGATCGCGGCGCCGCCATCGCCCGCGACAAATCCGACGCTGACATGAGGATCACCGATCTTGGCCGTTAACGTGGCGTAGGTCAGGTCACAAAACAGCGCCAGGGTGGCGCCCAGGCCAATGGCGTGACCGTTGATCTTGGCAATGATCGGCTTGGGGCAATCAAGCATCGAAAAAAGCAGTTGTTTACCGCGGCGCATGCCTTCGATAAAGCGCTGGGGTTCGTCAATAACCCGCTGCATTTCTTCGAGGTCTCCACCCGCACTGAACGCGCGACCCGCACCGGTCAGGATCACGACACGGGTCTCGTCATCGTAGCCGGCTTCGGTGAACACTCTGCCCAGCTCCTCATCCATGACCTCATCGACTGCATTGAGTGAATCGGGACGGTTGAAGGTAACGGTCAAAATGCCGTTTTCATCGCGCTCCAGCTTGAGCGCTTTATAGCTCGAAAAATTCATTCAGGTACCCTTTGGCCGGGGGTTATGTCCCGGAGGCCTATCGCTTTAAGGTGCAGGACAATCAGACTTCAACCATGGTGAAATCGACTTTGGCGGCACCACACTCAGGGCAGATCCAGTCTTGCGGAATATCTTCCCAGCGCGTCCCTGGTGCAATACCTTCTTCTGGCAGGCCCAATGCTTCGTCATAAAAAAAACCACAGAAAATGCATTGCCACTGTTTCATGTCGACTCCTTAGTTGACGTCCCAGACCAGCGGCAGATGGAGCACGCCATTCACCGACCCTGAAGCGGTACGTGGCTGATCACCTGGTTTGATGCGAAAGTCTGGGATGCGCTTTAGCCACTCCTGCAAGAACACCTTGATCTCGGTCCGGGCCAGAAACGAGCCAGGGCAACGGTGCGGACCATTGCCGAAGGCCGCGTGGATCACCGGTTTGCGAGTCAGGTCGACATCCATCGGATCGCTGAAACGGCGCTCGTCCATCCCAAAAAGTGCGTTAGGCACCTGAATCTGATCTCCGTCCTTGAGTGGCACGCCCTTGAACTCGAAATCTCCGGTCACTACCCGCGCGGTGTTGGTCACGCCGTGGCGACGAATCAATTCGTCGACCGCGGTATTAATCAATTGTGGATCATCCACCAGTTGTTGGCGTTTTGTCGGATGTTCAGCCAGGAAGCGACAGATGAAACTCATCATCGAAGCGACGGTATCCAACCCACCAAAGAGCACCACAATGAGCATGCCAAACATGCGCTCGGGTCGAATCGGCGCGCCATCGATCTGCGCATTGACGATCAGGCTGATCAAGTCTTTGCCGGGGTTCAGCGTACGTTCCTGAATCCACTTCCCAAGGTAACGCTGCAGCAAAACCTGTGACTCGGTACGATCTTCCAGCGTGCCGCGCACGGCCATCTCGGCCATCTCCAGTAACTCAAGACGATCGCTGCTGGGCAGGTCCACCAAGCGTAGAAAGATCAGGATCGGTAGCATCTTGGCGAAGTCGTTGACGAACTCACACTCGCCGTTAGCCTCAAACCCCTCGATCAACTCGATCGTCAGCGCTCTGACATCGTCTTCCATCGAGGCAATGGCCTGCGGCAGGAAAGACGGCGTGATCAACGCGCGGTAATCGGTGTGTTCCGGAGCGTCCAGCTCCAACGGAACCAGCGTTATTTGCGGGGAGGGCGGAATATTGACTATACGATGTGAGAAACGGGCGCCATCCTTCTGGATGACTTCGATATCCTCCGCACGGGTAGCGATCCAGTGTCCGCCGTTATAAGGCGACCAGACGATGTCTGGACCGTCATGCAAAACCTTCCAGGCAAGATGCACATCGGTCTCGGCCCCTACAGGGTGAAGGTAGTCGAAATCAATGACCAGATGGGGTGGGACATGTGCAGGCACTGTCCAGTGATCAGGGTAAGTCACGTTACTCCCTCCTCTGCCGCCTTGAGTCGGAACAGCGGCTGTTATTGTTGTTTTATTAGCATCGTTTATTGAGGCGGCCTGTTTCAGTTACAGCACTGCGTCTGCCAGACTTAAACAGGATCCCAGGTGAAGACATCACCCGAGCGGTCCATCGGTACGAATGAGCCCTTTAGCGCAGGCATACCATGCTCAGCCAGCGTTTCCGGGGTCCAGCCTTCCGTACGCTGTACAGAACGAATGGGGCGTGGCTGGCTCATCAAGAAAATCTCGTTATTGCGCACGGCAAAGACCTGCGCATTGACCTCGGCCGCCAGATCGCTGGCCAGATAAACGCAGATAGGCGCAATTTTTGCCGGCGTCATTTGTTTGATTTTTTCGACACGGGCCTGCTGCTCAGGCGTATCGGTAGGTATGGCGCCAATCATTCGACTGAACGCGAAAGGCGCGACACAGTTCGACCGAACATTGAATTTCTGCATGTCCAGGGCGATGGACTTGGACAGTGCCATGATGCCCAGCTTCGCGGCGTTGTAGTTGGCTTGGCCAAGGTTACCGATCAGACCGGAGGTCGAAGTCATGTGCACGAAGCAGCCCGACTCCTGTTCCTTGAAATAGTTGGCCGCGGCACGGCTGACATAGAAGGTCCCGTAGAGATGGACCTTGAGCACCGCGTCAAATTCTTCGGCCGTCATTTTGTGGAAAAAACGGTCGCGCAGGATGCCGGCGTTGTTGACCACGACGTCAACGCGTCCATAGGTCTGCACCGCTTGCTCGATCAACCTGGTGGCTGCCGCCGGGTCGCAAACGCTATCGGTATTGGCTACCGCGTCACCGCCGGCCGCCCTGATCTCGTCCACAACTTTCTGCGCGGGCCCAACGTCCTGGCCCTCACCGCTGACAGACGCCCCCACATCGTTGACCACCACTTTGGCGCCGTACTTCGCCATGAGCAGTGCAATGTCTCGCCCGATGCCGCCACCGGAACCTGTGACTACGACCACCTTGGCCTTAACCATATCCGTCATACCTGATTCCTCGATCATGAATGCTCATCACCAAAAACCTGGCTAGCTCGGTTACCACGAGCCGCTAACGATCCATTCGCAGTGATCATTTTTCATATAATACTGAACGACGTTCACATATGCAAACAAATCAATCGTTCAGAAAACTCAAAAAAAGCTGCACCCAGAGCAAATGCTTTCTATAAATAAGCCATGTCTTCGTCTAGCCATTAGCAATGGCTCGACGTTTGCGGGGAATTCAAGATCAAAAGGAATTGTTAAACGGTATTTGATATGATGCACGCCAACGTCAAACAGTACCGTTTTATGCGATAGCGTTGACATCATCTGGACGGTTTTGATTAATCATGAAAAAGGTATTACACGTGGATAGTGCTGAATCTCAAGTATCCATGGGCCCACGCTCTGTAACGCGAATCCTGGGCCTGTTCGAAACCCTGGCTAAAGCCGTTGACGGGCTTTCTCTTGCCGAACTGAGCGTTACTCTGGATTCCCCAAAAAGCAGTTTATTGACCTTACTGCGTCCGCTGGTGGCTGAAGGTTATCTCAGTCACGGTAGCAATCGTTATCGCCTGGGCCCATTCATCTACCGGCTGGCCGGGGACATTCTGGCCACCCGCAACTTCCCCAAGCTGATGCGTCCGTATCTTGAAGAGCTGGCCATCAAGTCCGGTGAAAGCGTGTATCTGTCTGTGATCGACATGGAGTCACAGATGGTGACCCATATTGACGGTATCGACTCGCAGAACCCGGTGCGTTACGTATCGCCATTAGGCGCTCCCCGTCCCCTGCACTGCACAGCGCCTGGCCGCTTGCTACTTGCCTATCAGGATGAGCGTACCCAGGATGCCTATCTCAAGTCGGCCAAGCTCAAGGCCATGACCTGGCGCACAATCACTGATCGCAGCGCGTTGAAAAAGCAATTGAAAGAGATTCGTGAAAACGGCGTCGCCATAAGCATCAGCGAGCTCAGCGAAGGAGCAGCCGGCATTGCAGTACCGGTGCATAACACGGACGGTACCGTAGCGGCAGCGTTGGTAATCGCGGCACCTGCTGAACGCATGCAGCACAAACTCAATGAGCTGCGTGAGCTGTTGATCTCCGTTGGGACCGCTGCGTCCGGGCTACTCGGTAACGCATGACCAACGACAGCCCCCTCCGATTCGATCATGGCGAATCGGGGGGTGCACTGCTCCCTAGACGGGCTCACGCCGAGCGATAATTTTTCGCGCCTTGAGCAACACCGGCAAATCGATCATCTCCCCCCGCAGCTGTACAGCCCCCTCATTCGAGCATTCAAAGGCCTGAATGACTTCATTGGCCCAAGCGATCTCACGCTCAGACGGGCTGAACACTTGATTAACGACAGGCACCTGGCGCGGATGGATACACATTTTCCCGGCAAAGCCGAGTGCTTTGCCGTGGGCAGCCTCGCGGTTGATCACGTCCTGGTCATCAATCACCACGCTGACCCCATCAATCGGCCCTTCAATACGTGCTACCCGTGACGCAACGACAATCTGGGAGCGCGCGTAAAGCAAGGCCTCATCACTGCCGTTGCAACCGACGTCCAGCTGATAGTCCACTGAACCGAACGCGATGCGCTGCACACCGGGAGCCTGGGCCACAACCATGACGTGGTGGATACCCAGGGCGGTTTCCACCAACGCAATAATCGGCGCCTGAGTCACGCCCCGCAGGGCCAGAAATGGCTCCAGAGTCTCGGCCTTGGGCACCATCACGCTATCGACAGTGATCGATGCCAACAATGCCAGATCGTCGTTGAACCAAGGTGTCCCATAGGCATTGATACGTATGCATACCCGGGTGCCAGCCTCCAGCACAGCCCGCACGTGCTCTCGGGCCTCAGCTTTGTCTGCATCGGCAACCGCATCCTCCAAGTCGATGATGACTACGTCGGCGCCTGATGCCTGTGCTTTGGCAAAACGCTCAGGTCGATTTCCCGGAACGAACAAATAGGAGCGCATGGGGTTTCCTTAAAATCCGCTAACTGCTTTAAGCCAGGGTGGCGGTTGCTTGCATGGCAACACTGCCGTCCGGCCCTTGGGCCCATAGCAGCACCGTTGCACAATCATCATCGGGCAATCCACAGAGGGTGAACGACGCGATATCGAACAGCGGCCGCAACGCCCGAAAACTGAAGTGTTTAAGCCTGACGCCCGGCATCTGTCGATGGAGTAAATCGAGCAGCAAGGTGGCGATCAGCGGTCCGTGCACCACCAGCCCCGGATAACCTTCTGCAGCCTGTGCGTAAGGCCGATCGTAATGAATGCGGTGTCCGTTGAAAGTCAGTGCCGAGTAACGAAACAGCAGTACGGGGTCCGGCGTGAACTCGCGGATCCACAAGGGCTGGCGCTCTGCTGGTGTCGGCGCCGGTGATGGCGTCCCTGGTTGAGGATGATCCCGATAGACGAGATCTTGCTCTTCCCGGATCAGAACCCCGTTCGAGTCTGCGATTTGGTGCTCCACGGTGACGAATATCAGTTCACCGCTACGACCACTCTTGTGACTCACGTCGAGAATGGTCGAGGTGCGCTCAACCGAACTACCCACCAAAGGGCTGCGAAGAAACTCCAGCCGCCCACCGGCCCACATTCTACGTGGCAGCTCAATGGGCGGCAGGAATCCACCCCGTCGCGGATGACCGTCATCTGCGATGGCGGACTGTTGCGCCAACGGTAAAAAATACAACCAGTGCCATAGCTCAGGCAGAGCGTCACCCAGACCCGCTGAAACCGGCTCACGGTCCAGGGTTGCCGCCAGCGCCGTCATGGGCACCCGGGTGAGCTGGTCAATCTGGTGCTCCCGCCGACCGATCCAGGTTTTCAGATGCTCAATGTCAATGGCCATTTAAATCCCCAATGCCTCACGCACTGCTTGCGCGATGGGTAGCAAAGGGTCCTCCTGGGGGCTGGTGGGGTTGAACAGTTTGTTATGACAAATCGCAACCGCCAGGTTGATGTCGGGATCCGCCCAGCCAATCGAGTTACCCTGGCCTGGATGGCAAATCGCACGTGGGTTCTGCACGCAGGTCACAGGTGGATAGTTGCCACCAAACCAGAAGCCACCGATGGTGATTGGAATCGCAAAGCCGAACATTACGGGGTCAGGTTCTTCGCTGTTGGCTCGTGGCGTGTTCAAGGTGTCGACCAACTCCTTGGACAACAGTCGCACACCATCGAGCTCGCCGCCATTGGCGAGAAACGCCCAGAACCGCGCCTCGGAGCGCGCACTGAAAATCCCCCCTACTCCGGCCACTTCCGCGCGCCGAACATCGGCCCGTTCGAACACTTCGGGAACCAGTGCGACCGGCTCGGGCATGGAGGCGGTGAACAACGGCGGCAGGTACTCGGCAGGTACCGGTACCATGGCATTGGTTTGCTTGGCGACACGTGGCTCAATCTCATCGGTGATACCGATCCACAGGTCTGCAATACCCAGCGGCTCAGCGATTTCCTCGCGCACAAAGCGGCCCAAGGAGCGGTGTTTGAGATCAGCGCGACGAACCAGCTCGCCAACGATCCAACCGAAGGTCATCGACAGGTACAACGTCTTCGTCCCCGGCGTCGCCAATGGCTCCAGTTCAGCGATGGCCTGGGTCATCCAGTCCCAGTCACACATCCGCTGCGGGGTAACACCCGCCGGCATTTGCGGCACACAGGCACGATGCGTAAGCACATCGCGAACGGTGGTCAGTTCCTTACCATTGGCGGCGTACTCGGGCCAGTAATGGCTGACCAGTGCGTCGTAATCAATTTGCCCGCGGTCGGCGAGAATATGCAGGGCGGTGGCAGCAACTGCTTTGGTAACTGAGTAGACGTTGAACAGCGTATCGCCATCGACCGCCTGTGTTCGTGTCTCATCTGTAAAACCACTCCAGGCGTCGATCACCAGTTTGCCATTGAGGTAAGCAGCCACCTGGACACCGATTTCACCGCCTTGGCTGGTGGCAAAATCCAGTGCTTTTTGCACGATAGCCTGTGATTGGGAATCTAAGACGTGAGTCATCAAAAAATCCTCTTATGTCGTCATTGAGCCATGGCGATCGTGGCCAGACCTTCCATTGCCAGGCCATAGCCCAACTCATCCAGAAGCCGGCGCTTGATCGGTTGAGTAAAGGCGACGCGGGTGTAGCGAAGGGTATGCAGGGGTTTGCTTGCCAGTTGCCCGGCTAACTCCCAGGCCCGCGCCAGCAGTTTACCTGCGGGCAGGACTTCAGCCACAACGCCCAACGCTTGGGCTTGAGCCGCACTCAAGCGCTGGCCGGTCAGGAGAAAGTAGCGTCCTCGATTGGCTCCCAACAGCATTGGCCAGACCACCTGCACGCCATCGCCGGGTACGACGCCATGGACGAAATGCGCCAGATCGGCCAGTTCCGTGGTGTCGCTGGCCAGTACGATGTCTGACAGCACCGGGATCTCGGCGTGGATGTAAGCCGGGCCATTGATGGCGCCAATGACCGGAACTTCGATGTCCAGCAAGTTCATCAGCAAATCCTTGCCTTCACGTTGCAAGCGGTGCCATCCAGAAGACATCGGTTCACTCGGTATCTCGGCCATGTTCATCGCTGCGCAAAACGCATCACCGGTGCCGGTAATGATCAGTACACGAACCTCGGGGTCCCGGGCAATCTCACGAAAGCAATCACCCAACTGAGTGTGAACGCTGTCCTCTAGCGCACCCCAGGTCAGCGAGTTGCCATCGGTGTGTAGCGACAACTGGACGATGCCGTCCCTGCGCTCAAGACGGATATTGTTAAAACGCTGTACGTAGTCCTCGAATCGACTCATTGCGCGTCCTCCAGAATCAGGTCGGCGGCGTGCCAGGCCATGGCCATCACCGGTCCGTTGGTGTTGCCTGAAACCATCGTTGGAATCACCGACAAGTCCATGACGCGCAACCCCTGAACGCCTCTGACCCGCAGCCTTGGGTCCAGAACCGAATCCTCATCCGAGCCCATGGCGCAGGTCGAACAGGCATGAAACCCCGACTGTCCGCGACGCCGGAACTCAGCGAGAATTTCTTCGTCGGTCTGCACCTTCGGACCCGGGTGTGTCTCTTCCAGGACCATATGATTCATCGACGCGCTGTTGACGACTTTGCGCATGAAACGGAACGCGGCCACCGAAACCTCGCGATCATAAGGATCTGCCAGGTAATTGGTGATGATTTGCGCTGGATGAGCAGGATCCGCCGAGGTGATTTGTACGCTTCCCAAGCTGCGTGGACGCAATGGGTAGGCAAATAACTGCATACCAGGGAAGGTTTCAAAGCCGTAGGTGGGCGACGAAAAGTCCAGCGAATACGGCGCCATCATCAATTGCGCGTCGGGCCGGTTCAATCCAGGCCGACTTTTGAAAAAACCGCCGATCTGATAAGAGCCCAAGGCCATCAGCCCGGTCTTGGTCAGGAAATAGCGCAGCGCGTGTTTGATCAGACGTACACCGCCAAACTGGCGGTTCTGGCTGTCGCGCCAGTGGCGCAGTCGTACCTGCAAGAAAGAAAGCAGGTGTTCTCGCATGTTGCGACCGACGTTCGGATTGTGCGCAACCACAGGAACACCCAGGCGGGTCAGGTGTTCACTGTCCCCTACTCCAGACAGTTGCAACAGGCGAGGCGTTTCCAATGCGCCAGCGCTGAGAATGACCTCCCGCAGTGCGGTGTAAGACACCAGGGTCCCGCCCTGAGTGCACTCGACACCCACTGCCCGAGTGCCTTCGAACAGCACTCGTCGCACTTGGGTATCAGTGACGATGGTGAGATTCTTGCGATGGCGCACTGGGCTGAGGAAGGCTTTCGCGGCACTCTGCCGGACACCGCCGCTGATGGTGTACGTCAGGTACGCCACACCTTCATGGTCAAGATCGTTGATATCGTCCTTGAGCTGCAGGCCCAGGCCCTTACACGCATTGACCACCGCATCGCCCAGGGCATTGCGTTCACTGTAGTTGGACACTTTCAACGGGCCCTGACCGCCCCGCAGTTCGCTCTCACCCAGCGCGTGGTTTTCAATGCTGCGAAATGCCTTGGCCATGGTCTGCCAACCCCAGCCGGTCGCGCCATTGGCTTCCCAGTCATCGTAATCCTGGGGGTGGCCACGCATGTAGACCATGCCGTTGATGGCACTGGAACCGCCCAGCATCTTGCCGCGCGCCCACATCTCAGTGCTGCGCCCGGTACTTTGGTCCGTCGTTACCGGCAAAAACCAGGCGTGCTTGGGGTCCGACAGCAATTTACCGAACCCTTTGGGCATATGGATCAACGGATTGCGATCTTCCGGCCCAGCCTCGATGAGCAGGACGTTGTTCCGTGAACTTTCGCAGAGACGGTTGGCCAATACGCAGCCAGCCGAACCCGCACCGACGATGATGTAATCGAAATCTTTCATTGGGCTTAACTCTTCAAAAGCCCGTCATGACCGCATTGACCATGACGGGACTGGAGCCAGTTGCGCGAGGGCTATCAGCCAAACTTCACATGAATCGAATGCGGCACCCGCATCATCGTTCCACGCACTTGTGGTGCTGGCTTATCCGGATCAAGGCGCAGGTTTGGTAATCCATCGAGAATCGCCGTCAAAGCGCGGCTCATTTCGACCCGCGCCAGGTGTTGACCAATGCACACGTGCGGGCCAAAGGAAAACGCAAAATGCCGATGCTGTGGCTTGCGAAAGATATTGAAGGCATCCGGGTCGGGGAACTTGCTCTCATCACGATTGGCCGATCCCGCCACCACATCGATAAAGGTGCCAGCGGGGATATTGACTCCCCCCAACACGGCGTCGTTGCGAGCAAAGCGACTCTGCATCAACACCGGGCCGTCCCAACGCAGGGCCTCTTCAATCGCCTGCGGGATCAGCGAACGATCATTGCGAATCGCTTCAAGCTGATCAGGGTTGCTCAAGAGACCGGTCAGCAGAACACTGGTGCCACGATAGGTGGTATCACCCGCAGCGTTGACCAGTTGACGCAAAAAAGAAATCAGGACATTTTCCGGCAGGTATTCGCCATCGACTTCAACCAATGCCAAGGAACTGACCAAGTCATCCCCTGGATTGGCGCGTCGCTCGGCCACCAGCTTGGTGAAGTAATCGCCCAGCTTGCGTGAGGCTTCTGTTCCGTGTTCGATATCCACCGAGACCAGGGTCTGGGCAATCGCCAGCTTATGGAAAATCTTGGCGTCTTCTGGCGGCAACGCCAGTTGGCGATAGATGATGTGGAAGGGATAGTGCAGGGTGAACTCCTGCACCAGGTCCGCTTCGCCCCGGCCCTCGAACTTGCTCATCAATTCCTTTACAACGGGGTCGACCAGCGTCTCACCCCAGGCAGCCACGGTCTGCGGCAAGAAGGCTTTCTGGAAAATCCGGCGAAATCGTGGATGCTCCGGCGCATCCATGGTCGAGATGCTTTGACCGAAGCTGATGCCGATATTGTAGTCATAGGCGTGATTGCCGTAGGTAGCCGGGTCGCCCAGTACCTGAGCCACTTCGTCGTAGCCGAAGACGCTGTAATACTGCGCATCCGCCGGTTTGGTAATGTCACCGTACAGGCCCATCAAGACCCGGTACTCACCTTTGTGCAGCGAACCTTGACGACGCATTTCGGCAATTTTTGCGTAAGGATCAAGGTGATCACCAAACATCAACGCGTCTTCCAGGAATGGGTCAAAGGAAGGATCGTCGAAGTCTTCAATATTCAGTTGTGCACCCATTATTATTATCTCCGGATCGCGTCAGGTATCAGTGCTCGCTGGCCACAACGTCGCCGAAGTCGATGAAGTCACTTCAGGGGTTGAGTCTCGCCAACACACGGGAACATCATTCATATATGCGAACTGCGTTCACTATAATCACAGAGCCCTGTGGCGGCAAGCGCCTCCTCGAAGAAAATTTAGCCGTGCCAAAGTGGAGCATCTCATCGCTGGAACACCCTCACGAGATAGCGATAACAGCCTTAACTGACCAGAAACCCCCCATCCACGGCCAGCAATTGCCCGGTCACGTAGCGAGAAGCAGGACTGGCAAAGAACAGCACAGCGTTGGCGATGTCCTGCGGCTCTCCCATGCCACCCAGCGGAACCCGGCCTTGACCCAGGATCGGACCTTTCAACTCGATGGCTGCTGATGCGGCCTTGGCGCCGGACGTCATGACACCGCCTGGCAGTACGGCATTGACCCGAATGCCGTCGGCGGCAAACTCGAGCGCCGTAGTCCGGGTCAAGGCGTTCACGCCAGCCTTGGAGGCGTTATAGGTGGCGTTGTGGTAGACCACCGCCTGCATCGATGATACCGAGGAGATGTTCACAATCGAGCCGCCGCCCAGGGTTTTCATGTGTTTGATTGATTCACGCAAGCACAGGAAGGTGCCCCTCAGATTGACCGATTGCAGCTTGTCCCAGAATTCGGTGTCGACTTCCAGGAACGGTCGCTTCGGAAAAATAGCTGCGTTATTGACTAGAACGTCCAACCGCCCGAAGTCAGCGACAACTTTGTTAAACAGCACGACAACATCCGCCTCATCAAGTGACGCGCAACGTCCCGACCACTTCGTCCTTGTCCAGGTAGATCAGGTGATAGGACAAGGCGTCGCGCAGCTGCTCTCTTCGCTCGAAGTCATCCTCCCTTGCAGGGTTAGTCCCCAGGTAGCGACTCCTCAGTTGCCTGACGGACCCGAACAGATCACTGGCGTTGTCGATCACGCGAACAGACAGGCTCATCGGTGACCTCACTGGCCTTGACGCTGATCAACGATGCGGGCTTCTTTCCAGCTGAACCAACTGCCAAGGTTCACGTGTTCGGCAAGATCTCCCACCACCATGACCGTGGCTTCGACCCCCAGCCGTTCGCGCAGGCGCTCTTTGATCAGTAGCACCAGACGCCCGCGATCGCCATCGAAGAAGCGCGACATCTCCAGCTTGGCGATGACCGTATCGCGATCATTGGCGCGGCTGAGGACGATCTGATAGCCAAGGCACTGTTCGACGCCTTCAAGCAGCGCCTGCTCGATCTGCGCAGCCGAGAAGGCGCGACCGTTTAGTTGCACGGCATCCCTCACCCGACCGACGACCTTGACGGTCTGGCGCATCGATTGGGGATAGCCCGGGCGCGACTGGATAGAGACCAGGTCGCCGGTACGGTAGCGGATCAACGGCTTGCTGCCAGGGATCAGCATGGTTACGCACAACTCGCCATCGCCGGTGCTGCCCAGGCTTTCCCCGGACTTGGGATCAAGCACTTCGATGAGGTAGTTGAGGCGATGAGGCACCAGTTGGTCGTTGGCGTTACAGGCCGCGATGATCATCGCTTCCTGGGAGCCATACAGGCTGTTGTAGGCTTGCGCGCCCCACAGGCTGTAGAGGTTGTTTTTCAATGCAGGCGTGCACAGCTCGCCGCTCATCATGAAGGCGCGCAGGACGAAGTCCTCGCGTGGGTTGAAGCCCTGCCGCTCGGCTTCCTTGGCCATGGCCAGCAAAAGACCCGGCGCGGAGGCGAGCACTCCGATGCGCAGGTCCTTGAGCAGCTGGAGCGCCTTGGGCCAACCAATCACCGGTGAGTGCGGCCAGATCTTGGCATTGCACAGGTCGAGCTGAGTGCAGACATCACCCAGGGTGTCACCGAAGGAGTGGACCTCGGTGGGTCCCATGATGCCGACTACCGTCTTCTCACCTGGAAAATGCTTTTCGATCACGGCCTGGTAGGCCATGGCCAGTTGGCGATTGCTCGCGTAGCTTTCCTTGCGGTCCCGCGGGCATGGGGTAGCAGGCCCGGTGGTACCCGTAGTCTCGTAATAGAATATGCTGTCTTCCAGCGGGCCGGACAAAATGTCGAAGCCTGCCTCGCGCAAGTCATCCTTGGTCGTGAATGGCAAGGTGACGAGGTCATCCAAGGTCAGCGAACGTTCGTCGACCTGGGCAAGGTGCCTGGCATAGAACGGCGAAGAAAGCTTCACGTGGCCGATCACTTCCCGCAACCGTTCCTGATGCCATGTCGCCAGCGCGGTGTCGCTGAGGACGTCGGTCCAATAGGCATGATGAATCGGATCGTACCGCTTCTTGAATGTGTCTAAATGCTCTTTCATTTCAGCCGCTCGGGTTTGATGGGTTACTGGAGCTCAACGGCCGCTACGTTAGTGACAGAAGTTACAAATACCCAGCTGCGCTATCCCGCAGTTGTGTGCTCACGAATTTCTTGTTAAAAGCACGCGCGATATATGCGCAGGAATAGTTGTTGCGCCTGTCGACACTAAGAAATGAATGAAAGATTAATATCCGCCGAGCAGTTGACAGCCCCGGGGCACACTGGTAATTTCGCCGCACTGCCGCTCATTCCCGCAGTACCTAGCCAAGACTGGGATGTCTAAAATGTACTATCACCTTTCTGCTATCAGCTCCTCCCACAGCTATCCCGACAGCTGTTCCCGGGCCATTCTGGCCATCTTCAAAAGCAATATCTGGCGTCGCTAATAATCTAGCGAAGACCAGCGTCTGCCTGCTGCCTGCCAGCAACGTCCTGATCTCTCCCCAATGAAATTCGAAGGCGCTCGCGCCTTGTGCCCTGCGCATCGCTGACTGCAATCCGTTGCCAGCCTTGTACCGCGCGCGACATGAACAGCGTCCGCCCCGAATATTCAGGATATCCGTCAACACGCATTTAAAGTGCCTGCGCACTTTATATTCCCGTGGTGCTCTCTTAATCGAGTGCCTGAATCGTTGCACCTTGAAAATGGTATTAACCGTGAATACAAATTTAATTGACGTGGATGTTCTTCGTCGCGAAGAACGTCGATCCACGGATGCACTTGGCATATATGCAAATGCACTGGCACAACTGGGTCGCGAGTCTGTCTTCATTCTTGAATCACTGTCCGGTCCAAGCCGCGATCGCCGGGCGACGATCCTCGGGCTCGAGCCCCTTTTCGAAGTGTGTATCGATGAGGGCCAGGCACAACTGCGAGGCTGTCCTGCGCTTTGTGAACATTTGTCCGCCAGCCTGCAACAAGGGGGGGTGCAGGTCGATCCCGAGCACAAGATCCATCTACCGGACAGCGAGGCCGCGTGGAACCTGCTCCGGGCTATCCAGGCTACGTTCCTACCTGCGCCCAATGCCCCTTCCAGCCTGGCGTTCTTCGGCTATTTCTCCTACGACTGCGTTCGCCTGATCGAGCGGCTTCCCGATGTGGCCGAACAAATCTACAGCTACCCGCTCATCGCCCTGTCGGTCTATCAGACACTGGTTTATTTCCACAGCAACGGCATTGTCGAAACCCTGATCAACAACCACCCCCTGTGGGCGCCCCGTACTGTGGAGGATTACCCCTTCCTGACCACAACCCTGGCGTGCGAGGCAGTGGATCTGCCTCCGTATCCAGAGACATTCGAGGAAATCCGCACGGTCACTCCGGAGCAGTTCTGCGCACGTGTCGAAGTCGCGATGGAGCACATCCGCGCCGGCGACGTCTACCAGATCCAGCTCGGTCATGAGATTCGGATTCGCTCGCAGGTTGCGCCGTTCGAGGTGTACCAGAACCTGCGCCTGCGCAACCCCTCTCCTTACATGTACCTGGCCCATGTGGGCGGTATCGACCTGATCGGTGCCAGCCCTGAGCTGTTCGTCAGGATCAAGGACGATTTGATAGAGATGCGTCCGATCGCCGGTACTGTCGGCAAGAAGCCCGGCGTCGATCCCACCCAGCTGGTCCTGGAGTTGACCCGCTCGGAGAAGGAGCGCGCCGAGCACCTGATGCTCATCGATCTGTGTCGCAATGATATCGGTCGCGTCTGCCAGGCCGGCTCGCTGGAAGTCGACGAATTCATGCTGGTGGAGGAGTACTCGCACCTCTACCACATGGTGTCGAACGTTCGCGGTCTGCTGCGCCCAAGCCTGGATGCCTACGACGTGATCAAGGCCTCATTCCCCGCAGGAACCATGTCTGGCGCGCCCAAGGTCAGGGCAATGGAACTGATCGAGGGAATAGAGAGCAACCGCCGGGGCATCTATGCCGGAGCCCTTGGCCTGGTGGGTTTTGATGGCAGTGTGAATACCGCCCTGTGCATTCGCTCGACCGTCTTCGACGAGGGGACCTACCACTTGCGTGCATCCGCCGGGGTGGTCGCCGACTCCGTTCCCGAGATGGAGTGGAAAGAGACGTTGTACAAGATGGGTTCTGTATACCGGGCAGTGACCGGCAAGGAGATCGCACTGTGAAAGTATTCCTGATCGACGCCTACGACAGCTTCGTCTTTATCATTAGCCAGTACCTGGAACAACTGGGGCTGGAAACCCGCGTCGAGCGTCACGACGTGCCAGACCTCCTCCAACGCATCGAGGCTTTTTCGCCGGACTTCTGCGTGCTGGGCCCTGGGCCTGGGCATCCGGCCGACGTTGGCTACATCGAAGTGATCAGGCACTTGCAGGGGCGTTTGCCGCTACTGGGCGTATGCCTGGGTCATCAAGCCATCGGCCTGGCCTTCGGCGCCCAGGTTTGCCGCGCCCCGCACGTGATGCACGGCAAAGTGAGCACGATCGAGAACGATGGCAAGGGCGTTTATGACCACACGCAGGCACGCGCCATACAGGCCACCCGCTACCACTCGTTGATGGTCAGCGACCAGCAGTTACCCGACTGCCTGGAAGTCACCTCGAGATCCACCGGTGACGGCTATGTGATGGGTGTGCGTCATCGCCACCTGCCAGTGGAGGGTGTGCAGTTTCACCCTGAGAGCATCCTGACCGAAAACGGCCTGGACCTGTTTCGCAGTTTCATCAAGTGTTACGTGCACCAGTGATCCGCCAGGAGGGGCGCACTCCCCTTCTTTTCCGTGCTCCGGCTGTTTCATTCCCGCTATAACAAGAGCGACTCGTTTATGGACAAACACAACTCCCCCGTCTGCAGCCGGACCCAGGCCGGGCGTACCGCACCGCTGACCGCCTTCATGAGTCTCGCCAAAGATGCCAACCGTTGCGATTGGGAGCGCCTGCTGAACAAAGTGCTGCGTCAGCTCGGCTTCGGCAGCTACCTCATCAGCCTGGGACCGGCAGCACCGAGGGATACCGACCCTCTCGCCAGCCTCATCACCACCTTTCCCAAACGCTGGCTGGAACACTATCGCGGTGACGGGTTGATCGAGATCGACCCGATACTCAGGCACTGTCGACGCGAACTGCTACCTTTTTTCTGGGACAGCGAGCGCAGGCGCGCCCGTGGACGTTCCCGGCACTTCTGGCAACAACGCGAGCAACACGGCCTGCGCAGCGGCCTGAGCATCCCGCTGCGCTACGAGCTGCTCAGGGGAACACTGAGTGTGGCTTTCGATGACACCCAGATCACCGAACAGGAGGGCTTTTCCAACCCTGCCGTTTATCAACTGTTCATGCTCATCCCCTACCTGCTCGCCGGAATGCGCCATCAGTTGCAGGTTCCTGCCCAACCTCGCCAGGACCTCACACCCAAGGAGTTGGACTGCCTGTATTGGGCCAGCGTCGGCAAGACCACCTGGGAGATCAGCCACATCCTGACCTGTTCCGAGCGCACCATCGACTTCCACCTGCTCAATGCCCGACGCAAGCTGGGTTCGGTGAGTCGCCAACAGGCCGTCAGTGCTGCAGTGGCCTGCGGGCTGGTCATGCCGACGGTTGCCCCACCGGTTTACAGACGCCAGAAATGATAACCCTCGGCCTCGTAGGACTCCCGATCCAGGACAGCCTTGACATCAATCACACACGCCCCGGGCAATAACTTGGTGCGCATTTGCTGCAATGAGGTGCGCCGATAGGCCTCATGCGGCACAGCCACGATCACCGCATCGCCTGCGGGCAGCTGTTCCCAACTGCTCAATGCGCAGTCGTACTGACGCATGACCGTCGCCGGGTCGGCCAGTGGGTCATGCACATGGACGTTGACGCCATAGGCTCGCAATTCGACGATGATGTCGTGAACCTTCGAATTGCGCACATCCGCGCAATTTTCCTTGAGCGTGATCCCCAGCACATTGATCGTCGAGCCCTTCACCACACGGTTGGAGGCGATCAGCAGCTTGATGATTTTCTCGACGATCCACTTGCCCATGCCATCGTTGATCCGCCGCCCGGCAAGGATCACCTGGGGATGGTAGCCATGGGACTCGGCCTTGTAGGTGAGGTAATAGGGATCTACGCCAATGCAGTGGCCACCTACCAGCCCTGGCTTGAAATCCAGGAAGTTCCACTTGGTATTCGCGGCTTCCAGCACCTGGCAGGTGTCGATCTTCAGTTCCGAGAGGATCAGCAATAACTCATTCATCAGGGCGATGTTCAGATCGCGCTGGGTATTCTCGATGACCTTGGCAGCTTCGGCCACCTTGATCGAAGGAGCACGGTGCACCCACCCATCCAGTTCTTCAAGAGCTCGCTTGCTCTGACTGAGTTTGAAGTAGCCCGCCCAGCCACGCAGCACGGGGTTTATCCGCTCAATGACACTCCGCGCAGCAGTTCTCTGAGCCGGTCGCGTATTCGCCAGCGATCTTCGTCCGTCATCTTCCGCGCTAGCCGTTCAATTTCGTACAACCCGCCAATTGAGTGCAGTGCCTGTTCGGCCAGTTGGCTTTTGTTGGTCGCATGCAGATCGAAGAACTTGCGGCGGGCGGGCCATGCAGCCAATTTCGGTGATGCCTTGCTGGAAGCTTGCTTTGTAGCCGGCGTTGTGTGTTGTAAAACATAACGCGAGTTATGTTGCGGTGGTAAAGGCGACGTCTCCAAATGGGGGTTTCGGCGTAGAAAGCATCACATAAATATGAGCGACACATTACGCGCAGGCAGGCTCGAGACAATCACCCCGATTGCTCAGTACAGTGCTGTGGGCCTCTCTCGCTTTCAGCAAGCCAGCTATTCCGCGTTAGGGACGTGCGCATGCGGCAATTGAGTAGCAGCGATTTTTGAAAAGAACTGATACCCCATGGTAACGAAGGCGGGTAGGACGCTGAGAATTATGTTATGCCGATCACCTACCGCTACTACCGAATAAGCTGATCGGCACGGCCGGGATCACATAAATCAGGCCGCAACATAACCGGCGAAATCGTCGCACACCAGCTTGCCATTCCACTGACCAAGGAAGTTGCGCGCATGCTCGCCCGCACGGCTCGGGCTGAAGTCGTAAACCACTGCCTTGAGCGCCGAAAACGGCGTAGTGCAGTAGGCCCAGACATAAGCGCGATGGGTTGGCGAACAAATAAGCGCAGTGCGGCTTCGCCGCACCGAACACCGCGATCACCCTGGCCAGCGCAGTTTCAGTGCCAGCACGCATGTCCATGGGTTTGGTGGCGAGCCAGATGGCGTCGATGCGGATCATTGAGGGAGTCCACGGACAAAGCGGGCGCAGCCGTCAGGATCGGACGTTGGCCATTTCACTGTGATCGATTGCTCGCCAAGCGGCAGCTCAATGATCGCTAACGCTTCCGCCTGCCGTTTGGGCGTAGCTCTCAACGGAACGAAAGCCGGCAACGCGGCTGGCAGCTGGTCTCGGTAAAGCGGTAGCCACTTGCGGATCACGTTGGCGTTGATGCCGTGGCTGATGGCAACGCTGGATAGGGTTGCCCCCGGTTGTAGGCATTCCTGAACAACCTGGGCTTTGAAGGGCTTCGGGTAAGAGCTTCGTTGGCGCATGGAAACCCTGACGTTAAGGGCGATCGCGTCCGCTTAAAAATACGCGGACACAATCGCCCTTATCGGCCGGGCGAGGAAGGTGTGTTCCCCGGCCCCTTACGGAAGCTCTGATGGTATCAATTACGTCTTGACGTGAGCGCCATTACTGTCGTTGTGCTGTATCCGTCCGGCCAAGTCATCTACCCAGCCCCGCAAAGCCAAGACATGGTGTGCACTTAAATACGCGGATACCATCGCCCTTAATGCTGGATTTCGGAAGATGACTTGGCCGGACAGCTTACAGCTGTTCAACACCGGCAGCTTGGTAGTATCTACCGAGGTCCAGCCAAAAACGCGGATAGCTTTTGGCGATGCAGCGAGGCGCATCGATTGTGACTCCTCCACGCAGGGCTCCGAGCACGGCGAAACTCATCCCTAGCTGATGGTCCCCTTGAGTCGCAATCGTGGCATGGACGAGCGGGCGAGGAGTGATATATAGGTCATTGCCGTCCGCGACCACGTCTTGCCCGAGCGAGGCCAATGCTGTCGCAATTGCTTCTAGGCGGTCGAAGGACTTAACCCTGAGGTCTCCGACATTGCGAATCACGGTCGGACCTTCTGCAAGCGGAGCCAGTGCGGCCCACGTCGCTACGCAGTCCGGCATGTCACGCATGTCCACGTCAACGCCTCGCAAATGGCCCGTTCCTGTGACAGTGGTCGCGTCAATTTCTCGCTGTACGTGAGCACCTGCAAGCTCCAAAATATCTACGAAGCGAGCATCTGACTGCACAGAACAGCTCCCCAGCCGAGGCACGCTGATCACAGCACCGCTCCCAGCAGCAAGCGCGAATGCGTAACTCGCTGAACAAGCGTCCGGCTCTACGACATAAGTGCATGGCCGATAGCTTCCAACGGCCTTGACTCGCAGAATGTTACCCTTCTGCTCAATTTGTCCACCGAAGGCTGCCGCCATTTGCGAGGTCAACTCGACGTAGCCCTTGCCGACCATGGGGCCTTGAAGTTCGATCTCGATGTCCTCGCTAGCCAGACCACCAGCGAGCAATACAGCAGATAGAAACTGGCTGCTACGATCTGCTCGAATCCGCATGTGCCCGCCATGTAGCCGCCCCTTCCCATGGATGGTGATTGGAGGCCTACCGTTAAAGCACTCAATATCAACTCCAAGCTCTCGCAGTCCTTCTACCAAATCCAAGAGCGGCCGTTCGCGAAGACTAGCGTCACCATCGAGCGTCACGTTACCATCGACAAGGCACGCCACGGCTGTCATGAATCTCATGGCGCTAGCGCTGTTACCAACATATATAGGACCTGCCGGGCATTGAAGCCGCTGCCGTCCACCTCGGACCACGAGTGTCGTGTCGTCAATATTTTCAAAGACGACACCCAACGCTTCCAGCGCTCTCCGCACGTGTCTAGTGTCATCACTATCCAGAACCCCTTTGAGGGTCGTGGTGCCATCTGCAAGTGCTGCAAGCACAAGGGCCCGATTGGTAATGATCTTAGATCCAGGAATATCCCACTGCGACGAGTAAACGCTAGGCAAGCGTGAGAAAGTAAGAGGGGCAGCAGGTATGACCTCATCAAAAAACATGCAAAGCTCCATTTATATCGTGTACAGATCGGCAGTCTTTAGCTGATCTAATTTCGGTAATAACATTACGGCAATCAGACGGCCGGGGCGCTGGCTACAGCTCTTGCCTGTGTATGGTTACAACCTTGGTTTGAGCAAACTGCCGATGTCCATCTGCAGAGCCGTGGTACCCGTACCCGCTCTCCTTGGTACCGACCCAAGGAGAGCCTCTGACCCCTACGCAGCTACTGTTGACGCCAACCATCCCGACCTCGATTCGGGACGCTAGGACAAATCCGCGGGACTCGTCCCCAGTGAATACTGTTGCACCGAGCCCGTATCGCGTTCTATTCGCAAGGCAAACAGCCTCGTTTTCGTCTTCGAATGAAGAAACGAACACGGCAGGCCCGAATAGCTCATAAGCTCCCGCTACATCCCGATCCAAAGGGTCGCGCATTACGATTGGGTCGACAAAATTACCCTCTCGACTGCCTCCACATAGTACGATCGCACCCCGCTCTTTCGCGTGAGTAATTCCGGCAAGGAAGCGTGTTTTTAGCGCGAGGGCTGCAAGCGGTCCAACATCTACCTGCGGATCGCGACCATCACCAACCCGAAGGGAGGACACTCGAGACACCAGTGCATCCTCGAACTTTTTATATAGTGCACGAGCCACATACACCCTGCGCGTACAGGTACATGCCTGACCACTATTGCGAAAAGCGTTGTAGGTCGCGAACTCGACCGCACGCTCAACGTTCGCATCGTCCAACACCAGCATTGGGTCACTACCCCCGAGTTCGAGAATCAGGCGAGGCATCGTCTGCGAAGCTGCAGTGATAATCTGCTTGCCGACGGCACGACTCCCAACGAACGCAACCAAATCGACCTGATCGACTAGGAAAGCACCTTGGGCAGAACCACCATGCACAATTTGCAGGACACTTTCGGGAAGGTCACACCCCAGAATCGAGGCATAGAGATTCCCTATCAGTGGTGTATGTTCAGACGGCTTGAAAAGGACACTATTGCCAGCCATCAAGGCTGGCAATAAGAGTCTATGAGGCATCAGTACAGGATAGTTCCAGGGAGCGATTGCCGCAGCGACTCCCCGCCCTTCATGTACGATTAGACTTCTAGTCGTCTCGCTTTCAATTATCTGCGCGGATAAGGCTTCTTCGATCTCAAATAAGGTCGACTCGAGATCGGAGAAGCACTTTCGCACCTCGCGACGAGCTTCCATTATCGGCTTCCCCATTTCGATGGTTACTGCATTAGAAAGCTCCTCTTCTGCCTCGTAAAGCCTCGACGCCGCGCCCCGCAGATAATCTGCGCGCTGTCGCGGGGTCAGGCTTCGCCAGCCCCTCCCAGCCTGTCGCGCGAGAGTGATCTTGCGCACAATATCTGCGTTGCTATCTACAGAAACTTCACCTAGAGCCTCACCAGTGGAAGGATTACAAGACTTTAAAAATAGGGGCGTAAGTGCAGACATACGATCAGAGTTCGGCCAGATGCCCATGCTTACGCTCGTTATATGAGAAACCCTTTAGATACGGGAGGGGGCAAAGCGGGCGGACGTCTTGAGAAAGCTCGTTGAGCGCATCGAATGCCCAGTGAGGGTTCCTGAGTAACTGCCGGCCAACGAGGACCATGTCGGCTTGCTCACGCTCAAGGATGTCCTCTGCTTGCCTAGAGTCCGTAATTAGGCCGACAGCAGCCGTGGCTATACCGGTCTCACGACGGATTATTTCGGAGAAACTGACCTGATATCCAGGCGATGTTTCCACGCTCACAGGGCGCACAATACCGCCCGAACTGCAGTCGATGAGATCTACCCCGACAGACTTGAGAGAGCCTGCTAGGAAGACTGCGTCATCGATTGTGAACCCACCGTCGACCCAGTCTGTACATGAGAGCCGCACGGCCAACGGATAGTTCTCCGGCCAGTACTTGCGAACAGCCTTCACGGTCTCGAGCAAGAATCGCGCGCGCCCCTCACGACTTCCACCGTATTCGTCTGTGCGCTTGTTCGACAGCGGCGAGTAAAAGTTGTGAAGTAAGCGCCCATGTCCTGCGTGAAGCTCCAACAGTTTAAATCCAGCCTCGTATGCACGCTTTGCTGAGAGAGCGAACGCCTCCTGTATCTCTGGTATTTCCGAAAGATCCAGCTCACGGGGCACAGCATATCCTTTTGCAAATGGGATCGGGCTCGGCCCGACAGGCTCCCAGCCTCCCTGCTCCGCGAGCAATGGAAGGTCACCCTCCCAAGGCCTTAGACGACTGGCCTTACGACCTGCGTGGGAAAGTTGAATGCCTGGAACGCTCCCCTGCGCACTCAAGAATGAAGCAAGTTCCGTGAGTTTTGGCACTGCAGCGTCCGACCAGAGACCAAGATCCTGGGGTGTTACTCGCCCGTCCGCAGTCACAGAGGTGGCCTCGAGAATGATAAGACCTACCCCCCCAATTGCCCGAGCGCCCAAGTGAACTTTATGCCAGTCATTCACCAGCGAGTCGTCGGACACATATTGACACATGGGCGCCATACCAATTCGATTTCGAATAGTCGTTCCGCGCAATGTTAGCGGCGAGAATAGTCGGGACACTGTTTCCTCCTTTAAAAGTGTTGATTAGTCGAGTAGCTCGGCTAATCAATTGGACTCAAACCATAACAAGGAGGACGGAAATTAGTACCTGTCAGAACACACAGTATTGCCGCTGACCGAAAACTGGTAATATGAACTAGCCCCATGAAACACGTACTCGTCAGAAGTAGAGTTTTCTCCTAATCGGATCAAGGAAATTTTGCGTGAAGACATCGCGTTTTTCGGACAGCCAAATCATTGCCATTCTTAAGTAAACTGAGGTCGGCAGCCCAGTCCCGGAGCTGTGCCGCGAGCACGGCATCAGCTCGGCGACCCTCTATAAGTGGCGCTCCAAGTTCGGCGGTATGGACGCGTCACTGATGGCTCGGCGGCGCGAGTTGGAGGACGAGAACCGTCGCCTCAAGAAGATGTACGTCGAAGAGCGCCTCAAGGCCGAGATCATCCAGCAGGTGATGGCAAAAAAGTGGTGAAGCCATCTCGGCGGCGAGAGATTGCGCAGCGGGCTGTTCACTCCGGCCGGGTCAGTATCAAGGCGTGCCTGGTCTTCGGGGTCAGCGTCACCTGCTATCGCTACCAACCGCGGTTGTCTCGGTTAATGCCGACATACAATCACGAACGGCCATACATGGCTCTGGAAGGTATCACCCCCAAACAGAAATTGGCCCTCAGTGTGGGCAAGACGTCTTTATTGAAGATTCTCAAAATTTGCGAGAGCGTGCTCTGGCGCCCTTCCTTTAGGCTCAGCCTGCGGAACTCCACCCACTGATCAAACACGGCCTCAAAGGTATGCTCTGTCGCAAAACGAACAGCACGGCGCTGCTGTTTACGGTGCTCATAGAGATTGATGCCTTGGGCAACCAAGGCACGCGCTTCATCACGACGGGTACGCGCTTCTTTGAGGCTGATTTGCGGGTAACAACCCAAGGACATGCGCTTCTGCTTGCCCGTCCAGTAGTAACGAAAAGGCCAGACTTTTCCGCCGCTGGCCGTCACGTTGAGTGTGAGACCATCACTGTCACCGAGGGTGTAGTCATTACCGGTGATTCGGGCGTGTCGAACTGCCATTTCTGAGAGTGCCATCGCGAGCTCCTGAACAGAGTCAGGGCCAGATGCTCATCTCGATACGCAAACTGCTCCAGCAAAAAACCGATTCCGTACGCGTCAGAATCCTGGACTTAATCCTGGACTTAAACGCACCGGATAGTGCTGGATTTCAGTGGTTCCCGCTGGAACGAAAAAAGGACCCGAAGGTCCTGATTTCAATCACTTACAGAATTCAGTGGAGCTCTGCAGCGCAATATTTTGAGCGGGAAACGAGATTCGTATCTGGTGTCCTACTCATTGAAATCTAAGGGGTTTATTTTATTCATGAATCAGGAAAGGACTTGATTCTGAACTTATTTTCAGGGTGCTTCAAGAACAAAGAATCAGTGATTCCAGGCAACGCTATTGGGTTCTGCTCATATCCAATTGGAGAATACCAATAACCTGACAGTTTCAATTACGCACGCTCAGCTCGAGAAGCGTACCCGCCGACAAGTTGCCCCCATCCCCAATACACAACCGACTGTTGGCGACCCAGCGCTACCTGTGGTGACGGGCAGCAATCGGCTGTGGATTCAACCGCTCGACCCAAAATTGACTTTCTGGTCCGAGCAAAACCAATTTCAAGATAGGCACCGAGGGAGATACGGGGTTGCTTAGGCGCAGCAACCGAGGATTGCCTTCGGCGCCGCGTCAGCAGTGGGCAAAGTCTGCGGTGGATCAGTAGGTTTCCAACTTGAACGGCGCGTCCGCAATGGCGGCGTTGCCGGTGCTGAGCAGACCTGCCACATTTGGCCGCGACCCCACTGGCAGCAGTATCCGGGCACATGGGCTATGCGTTTGTATTCTCACCGCGCATACCACCGCGCGACATCGTCATCCAATGTTTCGATCAAAGTGGAGTCTAGGCCAAGACTGGCTGGATGCAGACTTACACGTATCAACGTATTTGACGCCCTTGCAGTCCACTGCTACACCGAGCTAGCCCCCTCACAATAAAAAACTGACCTGAAGCATCCGAATACGGTCCGCCTGAGCCCCCTAACCGTCCGGAAGTCAAAGCACAGCAGCTGGACTGCTGGAGCTAGTTTCATGGTGCTCCACTTTTCTCGGCACACTCAGTCAAGGATATGACTTATGGAAAGTGTTGGTCGCTCTAGCAATACCTTTCGGAAAACGTTAATCAATCCGCCCTGCTCGTCGTCCGTTCGACGCCGCGCTGCAGGGTTGGCTTTCGCGGGACTGCTATTGGTTGGAAGCCACGCAGCCGCACAGGATGAACCCGCTTTTTCTCCCAACTTGCCATCTCCCCTCAGCCCGGTTCTACCCTCAGACGTTAATCCCGCAATGATTAGTGCATTGACCAAAAAGGGTGAGTTTGCACAGGTACAACGGGTGTTCGATATTTACTCCTGGCAGCAATTCCTGGCACTCAATTGGCCGACAGGAGAACAAGGCAAGCCAGCTGAGCGAATTACCGACGTGGCATTCGGGCCACCTGCATGGACACGCTGGCACGAGTCATTCGAGATCTTTGGCGAGCATGGTCAGCCGCCCACCTTGGCGCAAACGCTGGCGGCGCGACCGCAGCGCATGGCCGTAACGTCTCGCCATGGCGTTGCCCTGGGACCTTTGACCACTACTGATCGGGCAAAACGCGTACTGTCGATAGTCAGTGCGACCAAGGCGCTGACAGTCCTGAATGAGACGGAGCAGGCCTTTACCCATCCGCTATGGGATCAGCACGGTAGTCTCGCCTACTATGAAATCCTGATAAACGACGTCGAAACCCAGTACATCGTAAAAAATGAGCTCTAC
Organism: Pseudomonas sp. LBUM1664; assembly: GCF_059695895.1. Classification (NCBI taxonomy): domain Bacteria; kingdom Pseudomonadati; phylum Pseudomonadota; class Gammaproteobacteria; order Pseudomonadales; family Pseudomonadaceae; genus Pseudomonas; species Pseudomonas sp. LBUM1664. The sequence continues at coordinate 3,799,296 of NZ_CP166791.1, forward strand.
AATCTGGATGGGCAAATAGCCTTCGCCAGCACGCACAATGCCTTGAATATGCCTGCTGGATTGTTTGATCACCCTGAGCAGCCAGGGGCCGTCGAGCTAAAGCTGGCATGGCGTGTGCTCGATGAGGCCGCCGGCGACATCCCGCAACGCTTTTTCACCGCCGATGCTGCAGTTCTCAACAGCGATGGTAAGGGCTGGCATGATGTGAAGGTCGGTCTGGTTGGAATGCACATCGCTCACAAGACCGGCACGTCCCCGCAATGGACGTGGTCAACGTTCGAACATGTCGACAACCTCCAGGTCAATTCCCTTGAGACTGTCCAGGTAAATGGCGAGCAGCGACATCTCCGAGCGTCGTTCAACAACCCTGACTGTGAAACCTGTCTAGTCAACACCTACCCACCCACCAAGGACACCGCAACCGGCCAATTGCGTACACAAGTGACCCGCGTGATCCCAATCCCCCCCGCCACCCAGCAGCTCAATCGGCAAGCGCAAGCGCTGCTGCACGACATGGGCTCCGTCTGGCAATACTACGAGTTGATCAACACCCAATGGCCGACAGATCCTGGCGCGCCTCCTACCACGCCGGGGCCTGATACGTTGCCGGCGAGTATCGACAACAAATCGGGTGGGAAACCGACGCCGGTCTATCTGGCCAACTCGATCATGGAGACCTATTTCCAGCTGGGCAATCAGCCTGTAGGAACGCAGGAGGAAGGGTCTCCTGCTGTTTCCGACAAGGTCTTTGGTACCGAGAGCTGTATGGGGTGCCATTATTCGGCGGGTATCGCGAGCGCCTATACGATCAGTCCAAGCGGAATCAAAACGGCTAATTTCAGCGGCCCAAATACCTCTGACTTCAGTTGGATGTTTCAACAGCTGGCGCACTTCCGTTCTGTCAGCAAACCCGCCACGGACGCAAAACCGACCCCCTGAGAGGCCTGTGCACGATTGCGAAAGCGTGGCTTTCAAGCCACTTCCCGGGATCGTGCACTTCACTCTCGCACTCGGCACCCTTCACGGAGGAACTTCATCATGAGTCGTCCCCTTTCTCAAAACGCATACCTGATTGCCAATGGCGCCACTGACTTTCTTAAAGCGGACCCGGCTGGCTCGTATCAGTTTGTGACGACTGACAACTTCACCCCCAACCTCGGCCACTGGACGCCCTTCGGGAACGTTACGGCCGTCACACAGACCGGCAACACCTTCCAGCTGACAGCGCAAAACAACAATGTCAGCCTGCAGGTATCCATTTTGTCGCCCAGTTGCTTTCGCGTCCGCTTCAACCCTGCTGCGAACGCAAGCTACGACCAAGACAACTCCTATGCCGTGATTAATCGTGACCTCGGCCCAGTGACACTCAACATCCTACAAAACACGCACGATCTTTTACTCATCGATACCGGCACGATTCAGTTGCGTATCAACTTGCAACCCTATGCATTGCAAGTGTTCCGCGATACGGGCAATGGGTTGCAGTTGATTCATGGCGATACGATGGATGACAACCAGTACTACAATCTGGTCTTTCTGCCAGGCCATGAAGTCATTGCCAACTTCAAGCAAACACCGGCAAATGCCTACTACTTTGGGTTTGGCGAAAAAGCCGGCGCCCAACTGGCAAAAAACGGGTTCACCCTCACGCAATTCAACTTCGATAATTTCGAGTACATGTCAGGCCCATTACCGGCGGGCGAGCAGTCCGGACCGCTCAACCCAAGCGAGGCTCTTTACTGCTCAGTGCCTTTGCTGATCGAGAACAACCCTGCCCCACAGGGCGTCAATGCTGGCCCGGTTTATAGCTACGGGCTGTTCTTCGACAACCCTTCCCAGTCCTACTTCAACATCGGCGCCAACGACTATTCCAACATGGACGGCATGTACTATTTCGGCGCGCTGTATGGGGAGCTCGACTACTACTTCATGCTCGGGAACCAGGCGTCCGAGGTCGTTGATCAGTACACACAACTGACGGGACGACCGACGTTTGCTCCCAAGTACGTACTGGGTTACCACCAAGGTTGCTATGGGTATTACGACAAGGCCAAATTGATCGAAGCTGCCGCCGCCTACCGCGAAGCCAACATCCCCATCGATGGTCTGCACATTGATATCGATCTGCAAAATAACTATCGAACATTCACCAACAGCAATATCAAGTTCGCCGATCTCGACGCAATGTTCTCAAGCCTCAAGGCCAACGGCTTTAAGTGCAGTACCAATATTACCGGGATGATCACCAATAACCCCTGCGATGAGACCGGGAATACGGTCCCCTACCCGACGCTTGACGAAGGCATCGCGCGAGGTTTCTTTCTGACCAATACGCGGGTCGGCTTGCCAACCGATGGCTCGCTGTTCCTCGGGGAGGAAAACTACGGCGTGAACTATGGCACCAACCCTTACAAATATCCGCCCTTGGAACCGGACGACCAAGGACACACTCAATTGGGTTCCGGTGGTTACTACCCCGACCTTGGCCGCCCCGAAGTCCAAACGTGGTGGGGACAGCAGTATCAATATCTGCTGTCTGCCGGTTTGGAGATGATTTGGCAGGACATGACCGATCCGGCGATCTATGCCTATTACGACACGCCGCAGATGCAGCAAGCCGCGAACGACATCGTGGATTCCAACCCACCGTATGGAGAAGCCCCTCCTCCCGAGGAAATCAGGGTGCTGTCCCCTTGGAAAACAGCACCACTGGACTTGATGGTGACAAGCTTCGGCAGCCAGGTACCGCACGCTGAAGTCCATAACGCCTACGGTCTTTTGTTGAGTGAAGCCACCTACAACGGGCTTGGCCAGTTGCGCCCCCAGCAACGAAATTTCATCATCGCGCGTGGCGGTTATGCGGGGTTGCAGCGCTACGCGGCGCTGTGGACCGGTGACTCAGCCTCAAGCTGGGACTTCCTGAGGATCAATCTGCCACAGGTACTGAACCTGGGGCTGTCTGGAATCCCCATTTCGGGTTGCGACATTGGCGGGTTTGGCCCTGGCGACGGCAGCGTAGGCGAAGGCCAAATCACTAATTACGAACTGTTCACCCGCTGGATGCAGCTGGGTTCCTTTTTGCCTTGGTACCGCAATCACTACGATGGCTATGCCAAGCAGTTTCAAGAACCGTTCAAATACGCAGAGCCTGTGCCCAGCAATTGCCGGAAATACATAGAGCTGCGCTACAGGATGTTGCAGATTTACTATGACGCACTCTACGAATCAACGCAGACGGGCATGCCGATTGCCCGTGCGTTGTTCCTTGAAGCGCAGGACCCTGGCGTCTATGACCATCTGGACGACCAGTTTTTTGTCGGTAGCAATATCCTCGTGGCCCCGATCATCGAATCGCACGAAACAGCCAGTCCGCCCACCCCGCCAGTCCGCGATATCTACCTGCCCAGCGGCTCCCAGTGGTACGCATTCGTGGATGATGATTTCCCTCTAGGGGCGCCAGTTGAAGGAGGAACACTGGTGACCGCCTATTATGCGGGGCTGGATCAGGTACCTATCTATATACGCGCCGGAGCGATCCTTCCCATGCGTCAGTTGGAACAGTGGGTAGGGCAACTGGAAAGCAACCCGCTGACTTTCAATATCTACCCGGGCCAGGATTCAACTTACAAACTCTATCTCGATGACGGTTACACCACCCAATACGCCAGCAATAACAGCTACCGGTTGACCGAAATCAGTCATAGCGGCATTTCCAATGGTCAAAACATCCGTATCCAGCGCGTGTTCGACAACTACATCCCTTCAGAAACGTTTTACTACGTATCTTTACTCGGAGCCGAAGCGCCTCAGTCAGTGACGGTTGATGGCGAATCATTAGGCAACGCGGGGAGCCCGGAAACCCTGGCGCAGTCCAACGTCAATGCTTACTACTACAACAGCACGATAAAACAGGTCTACGCCAAGATATTCGATACAGGTCCTGACGTGACTGTGCTGATTCTCTTTCCTTGAGGAAGATGCTGCAGGTGAACGCCCTACAACGGGATAAGTGACTGTACTCATAGTCCATCAGCGATGCCGTGGCAAACCAGCTGGTTTGCCCGGTATCAGCGTGCAAGGCACCGGCACACACCGGCAGCAGTACTTGGTTAAAGTAAACATTAGCCACCGACAAGCTGCGAGCCTACCTGCTGTCGCAGTCGATTGAGGGAATCCCCACGTCCAACATCGCGGTGTTCGACGAACTGCAGTCGCATGGGCTGGTCGAGTCGACTCCAGAAGGCAAAGCCATCTGGACTGCGCTCGTAGCACAGGGAAACTGGCAGCAGAGCTTTATCTTTCTGCGCATTCAACCGGCGTTGATTTGGGGAAGCGAAGACCGCCCAGAAGCTTTCAGCGGAACGGTGAGCGTGGCAGTCGATTACCACCCGACTGACGCTCCGACATCACCAGCAGCGCCCGAGACTGTAAGTACGGGATCGCGTCAAAGCTCTTCGCTGGCAGATACCAGTGCGATAGAAGACGCTGACTATCTCGACACGTTGTTGGATATGTTCGAGCTGGAAGAGTCTGAGGTCAGCAACGCATCGTCAGCAGGCACCCTCGAAATATCAAATCCCTCGTCGGACAACCCTGGCCAGGTATTTCTGAATTGGGTCAAGGAAGGCATCCTCAGCCACAAGCTGGTCATCAATGACAGCAAGGCCAAAATCCACACGGTGAGTGGCAGCGTATTTCTGGTCACGCCTGGTCTTTTCCAACGCTACGCGCAGGAGTTTCCTGCTATCTCACAGGAGTCTGATCAAGAGATTGAAGAATGGCGCTGGGCGCAGAAGCAGTTTGAGAAACTAAAAGTCCACAGGAAGCGTGCCGATGGACTGAATATCTGGACCTGCCAAGTTGAAGGCCCACGAAAGAAGGCGAAACTCAAAGGCTATCTACTCGAAGATCCTAGGCTAATCTTCGAATCACTCCCCCCGGGCAACCCTTACCTCATGCTCGAGATAAGATAATGGCACAAAGAAAAATTTCTCCCTCGCACTCCGTTACCCTGGAATAGCTGTTGCAGTCGCGACGATAGTAATCGTCTTAGCTCCACGAGTCAGAGCAACTTAGAGTTACTTTTTGTAAACTCTGCCTATCTATGACAAAATCTATTTGATCTATATAATGGACTGTTCATGTTGTGCATCCCCACTGACGCCACGATACCTTTATGCAAAGCAAATGCATGCGCGGCAATGAATGGCGGAGGAAGAGCATTACCTATCATCAACGCAATTGATTCCTTCCCATGAGAGGTAACAAATTGGTAGTCAGAAGGAAATCCTTGTAAAATTGCAGCCTCTCGCAAAGTTATAGCTCGATTATAAGAAGGGTGCAAGAAGCGCCCCTTTGAGGGATTAAAACAGCCACTTGTAATGGTGGGGGCCACATCATCTCAAGACATTCGTCCATATACATCAAAAAAACCATTTGCCTTTTTGTGACACTCCAATTGAAACTCTATGGGCAAGTCCATGCGACTCCCCCCATCCTTTGGAATCTGCTTTATCATATCCATTACCTTGGGAGAGCGACGCTCAGGCATTGCATGCAGCAAATCTGTTGTCGTTGAACGCGCTCCAATGCCAGCGAAAGCTTGACGCACTGTGACTCTGTCAGTTTACTTATCGGCAACTGCCGGTACATGTACGCGCGAGGCTAGCAAAATCAGGCGTTTTCGTCGCTGCGGGACATTGTAGTCGGCGGCGTCGAGTACCTGAACCACGTACGTATAACCAAGATCGGCGATGGCTATGCAGAGCTTTTGAAAGCGACTGTCGTTTGCTAATGCAGGAACATTCTCCATCATGATGCTCTTAGGTAGCATCTCCCGGATAAAACGCAAAAAATAACTAACCAGGTCGTTTCTCGGGTCGAATACAGATGCCCCCTTGTTCTTTGTACGAAGCCTAGAAAACCCTTGACGAGGAGGACATCCCGCTAAAAGGTCCAGCTCCCCTCGACGCAAGCCCACCTCTTTTAGTACCACCTCCGCATCCAAATTTCGGATGTCCTCTGCGTAGAGTTTCACCTTGGGATGATTTAGTGAATAAGTTTGATGTACGGAAATCGACTGCTCCGTAATTTTCTCAAGAAACTGCTCCGGAAGAATGCGCTCAACCGCCGAAAGGAACGTCTCGATTAGTGACCTGAAATGATCAAGCTCCCCTTCCTGTATCTGCCGCCATAAGCTTGGACGATCCGAACCAGAATGGATAACGCATTGAGCAACACCAAAGCTGTCGCTCGGTACTCATTTATCGCTCCAAACAGCGGCAACATGAGCGCATGTCTTTTAAATGGACTGTGATGCAGCTGAAGTGCATCCCATCAAATACTAGATTCCGGATGATCAATTGCCACACGAAAATGGCTCGCTGATGACCTAGACGGTACCTGGACAATTTCGCGAATTGGTCCAGGAAAAGCAGCGATATCATCCACAGTCATTCGCCCAGACTCATCTATCAAAAGGGCGTAGGTCGTCGTTGCACAGTGGTGCAGACCGTTATTACCGCAGCGAAGTAGACCGGTATCTGGTTCTGTTCAAGTGCATCCCTATCCATAGCGCTCCCCTCGGACATCAAAAGGTCGTCAGCCTATGCAACCGCTGTCCACAAGTCGAGCGTCGCGCTTCCACAGCCGTATAGCTTCGTATATTTAACCAAAAGAATCGTAAAGAATTCGTAGATCGCCTTGAGTTCCGCAATAGATATTTTATCCTCCGAAATAAATTTCGACGGGAGAATATTTTGAGCAGTGCAGACTTGGGCACTATGATCATTTCAATAATTGGACTGTTCGGATTCGCTTCTTTTACTTTTGAATATTTGAGCACCAACCGCTCAACCAAAAAAAATAAACGGCAGTGACGTCCGTAGAAAGGCGGAAAAGAACAGACAGAAAAAAGAAATGACCAATACCTAACCCAGACTTCGATCTTTCACACCACTTAAGATCTTTATAAAATCTTTACTCTTTCGCCCCCAGTCTTTTTAACAATTTACGAGAAGTCAGACTAGGCTTCCCCTCATCGCGGGAGGGAATGCCATGGACTTCATCTTTTTAGTACTCGGTGCTCTGTTTTTTATCAGCTTGGCTGGCTTGGCGCGCGGATGTGCAGCACTTAACAGGAGGCGGTCATGACGGGCTTCTATCTGTTCGGTGGCCTCATAGCGGCCGGGTTGCTGGTTTACCTGGTCGCCGCGCTGTTGTTTCCGGAGGACTTCCTATGACAACTCAAGCCTGGATCCTCCTCGGGGCTTTTCTGCTGGTGCTGGGTATTTTTGCCTGGCCGCTTGGCCGTTGGCTAACCACCGTGATGGAGGGGCGGTTTGCCTTTGGCTCGCGCCTTGAGTCGCCGCTGTATCGCCTGGCCGGCGTCAAGCCTGAAACACAGATGAGTTGGCTTCAATATGCCTTGGCCTTGATTGTGTTCAATGCACTGGGTTTGCTGGCCGTTTATGCCCTGCAACGGCTGCAAGGCGTTCTGCCATTCAACCCGCAAGGGTTTGGCGCGGTGACTCCCGACTCTTCGTTCAACACCGCCGCCAGTTTCGTCACCAATACCAACTGGCAAGGCTACAGCGGCGAAGCAACGATGAGCTACCTGACCCAGATGCTCGCGCTGACGGTGCAGAACTTCCTGTCTGCTGCGACCGGTATCGTCGTCGCAGTTGCTCTGATCCGGGGATTCGCGCGCCACAGCGCGGACTGCATCGGCAATGCCTGGACCGACCTCACGCGCATCACGTTGTGGGTGTTGCTGCCGCTGTCGCTGATTTTTGCGCTGTTCTTCGTCAGCCAAGGCGTGATCCAGAATCTTGACCCGTACAAGGAAGTCACGACGCTGGAGGTCATGCAGTACCAGGCCCCGGTACTCAATGATGCCGGCCAGCCAGCCCTCGACGCTCAGGGCAATCCGGTGACCAAGGCCGCCAGTACCGACAAGCAGACCATTGCCATGGGGCCTGTAGCCTCACAAGAAGCCATCAAAATGCTGGGCACCAACGGTGGCGGTTTCTTCAACGCCAACTCGGCTCACCCCTACGAGAACCCCTCCGCGATTACCAACTTCTTTCAGTTGCTGGCGATCTTCCTGATCCCGGCTGCACTGTGTTTCGTCTTCGGCCACATCGTCGGTGACATACGCCAAGGCTGGGCCTTGCTGGCGGCGATGACGATCATCTTCGTGATTGCCGTCGTGGCCGTGACCCATTACGAACAACTCGGTAATCCGCAGTTTTCGACATTGGGCATCGATACGGCGGCGGGCAACATGGAGGGTAAGGAGGTGCGTTTTGGTATCAGTGCCTCCAGCCTGTTCGCGGCCGTGACCACGGCGGCTTCCTGCGGTGCAGTCAATGCGATGCATGACTCGTTCACCCCCCTGGGCGGTGCGGTGCCTCTGATACTCATGCAATTGGGTGAGGTGGTGTTCGGCGGCACAGGCTCAGGCCTTTACGGCATGTTGGTGTTCGCCATCCTCGCGGTCTTTATCGCCGGCCTGATGATCGGCCGTACACCCGAATACCTGGGCAAGAAGATCGAAGCCTACGAGATGAAAATGGTCGCCATCGCGATTCTGGTAACGCCGTTGCTGGTGCTGTTCGGTACGGCCATCGCGGTCATGGCCGAGGCTGGGAGGCTGGGGATCGCCAACCCCGGCGTCCATGGTTTCTCGGAAATCCTATACGCCTTCACCTCGGCGGCCAACAACAACGGCAGTGCATTCGCCGGCCTGTCGGCCAACACCCCGTTCTACAACACAATGCTGGCCGTCATGACCTGGTTCGGCCGGTTCGGCGTCATCGTGCCGGTGCTCGCCGTTGCCGGCAGCCTGGCGGCGAAGAAGCGATTGGCGGTCACCGCCGGCACGATGCCCACCCATGGGATGCTGTTCGTTGTTCTGCTGATCGGCACGGTGTTGCTGGTGGGCTTGTTGAACTACGTACCGGCGCTCGCGCTGGGCCCCGTTGTTGAACACTTCATGATGATCAAGTGAGACCACGAACATGACACGCAAAGCGTTCTCCTTGTTCGACCCCAAACTCATACGACCTGCAATGGTCGAATCCATGCGCAAACTCAGTCCCAGGATCCAGTGGCGTAACCCGGTGATGTTCGTCGTCTATATCGGCGCAATCATCACCACCGGCCTGTGGATTCAAGCCCTCAGCGGCAAGGGTGAAGCCAGCACCGGGTTCATTCTCTCCATTGCCTTGTGGTTGTGGTTCACCGTGCTGTTTGCCAATTTCGCCGAGGCCTTGGCCGAAGGCCGCAGCAAGGCTCAAGCCGCGTCACTGCGAGATCTGAAAAAGGAAACCTGGGCCAAGAAACTGCGCGAGCCGCACTACGGGGCCGAGTGGCAATTGGCGCAATCGAGCGACCTGTGCAAGGGCGACGTCGTGGTGGTTGAAGCCGGCGACCTCGCGAACTCTGTGATCCCCGCCGACGGCGAGGTGATCGAAGGTGCCGCCTCGGTGGATGAGTCCGCGATCACCGGTGAGTCGGCCCCGGTGATTCGGGAGTGTGGTGGTGATTTCTCATCGGTAACGGGCGGGACTCGGGTCTTGTCGGACTGGATTGTCATCCGTGTGACGACCAACCCCGGTGAGACCTTCGTCGACCGCATGATCGCGATGGTCGAGAACGCGAAGCGGCAAAAGACCCCGAATGAAATCGCCCTGTCAATCTTACTGGTCGCACTGACGATCGTGTTCCTCGGCGTGACGGTGACCCTGCTGCCGTTCTCGCTGTTCGGGGTTGCCGTGGCCAACTCCGGAGCTCCCGTCTCGATCACCGTCCTCATCTCGTTGCTGGTGTGCCTGATTCCCACGACCATTGCCGGATTATTGTCGGCCGTCGGCGTGGCCGGCATGAGTCGCATGATGGAGGCCAACGTCATCGCCACGTCCGGCCGAGCCGTGGAAGCCGCCGGTGACGTGGACGTTCTGCTGCTCGATAAAACCGGGACCATTACCCTGGGTAACCGTCACGCTTCGGTATTCTTACCGGCGCCGGGCATCAAAGAGGCCGACCTCGCGGATGTCGCGCAGCTGGCCTCCCTGGCCGACGAAACCCCCGAGGGACGCAGTATCGTCGTCTTGGCCAAGCAGCGTTTCAATCTGCGGGAACGAGAAATCGGCGCACTCGACGCCCACTTCGTGCACTTTTCGGCGCAAACGCGCATGAGCGGCGTAAACCTGGGCGACCGGCAAATACGCAAGGGCGCGGGCGAGGCGATCCTCAAGCATGTTCAAGGTCTGGGCGGCAGCTTTCCCGAGGCGGTGCAAACCAGCATTGAAGAGGTAGCACGCCGAGGTAGCACCCCACTGGTCGTCGCCGACGGGGCCAAGGTACTGGGCGTGATCGAACTCAAGGACATCGTCAAAGGCGGTATCAAGGAGCGCTTCGTCGAACTGCGGCGCATGGGGATCAAGACCGTGATGGTGACCGGTGATAACCGGGTCACCGCCGCCGCTATCGCTGCCGAAGCCGGGGTCGATGACTTTCTGGCGGAGGCGACACCCGAACAAAAACTGGAACTGATCCGTCGCTACCAGGCCGAAGGCCGGCTGGTAGCCATGACCGGCGACGGCACCAACGACGCTCCGGCATTGGCTCAGGCGGATGTTGCTGTGGCGATGAACTCGGGCACCCAAGCCGCCAAGGAGGCCGGCAACATGGTGGACCTGGACAGCAATCCGACGAAGTTGATCGAGGTAGTGGAAACCGGCAAACAGATGCTGATGACCCGTGGTTCACTGACCACCTTCTCGATTGCCAACGACATCGCCAAGTACTTCGCCATCGTGCCGGCTGCCTTTGTCACCACGTACCCACAGCTCGCGGCACTCAACATCATGGGCCTCACCAGCCCAAACTCGGCGGTGTTGTCAGCGGTAATCTTCAACGCACTGATCATCATCTTCCTGATTCCCTTGGCACTCAAAGGCGTCAAATATCGCCCGGTCGGCGCGGCCTCGCTGTTGCGCCGCAACCTGTTGATCTACGGGCTGGGTGGCGTGATCGTTCCATTCATTGGCATAAAAGTGATCGACATGGTGCTGTTTGCCGTCGGTCTGACTTGAAGGAGCACTGTCATGGCTTCTCTGCTGCGTCCGGCGTTGACCCTGCTGATTGCGCTGTCGTTGATCACCGGCCTGGCCTATCCACTGCTCACGACGGGGATTGCCAGATTGGTATTCCCCTCTCAAGCGGCGGGCAGTCTGATCGAAAGAGACGGCAAAACCGTGGGTTCATCGTTGATCGGTCAGGGCTTCAGCGATCCCCGGCATTTCTGGAGTCGCCCGTCTGCCACCAGCCCCATGCCCTACAACGCGTCGGCATCATCGGGGTCAAACCAGGGGCCGCTGAATCCCGCATTGGCGGACGCGATCAAGGGTCGCATCGATGCTTTGCGTGTTGCTGACCCAGGTAACACCGCGACCATCCCCGCCGAACTGGTCTACAGTTCGGCCAGCGGCCTCGATCCGCATATCAGCATCACCGCAGCCCTGTATCAGGCGAGTCGCATCTCGCGGATGCGCAACCTGCCCATCGAGAGCGTCCGCGAGCTGATCGCCGAGCACGCTGATGGCACGCTGATGGGCTTTCTCGGCGAGCCTCGGGTCAACGTTCTGGAACTGAACCTGGCACTCGACGCCGCCCATTGAGCGCCAACTCACACACGGTGAACCTGATGGCCGAACAACGTCCAGACCCGGACCAGCTCCTGGCCCAGATTCGCGAAGAAGAAGCGCAAGCCAACCGCGGTCGGCTGAAGATTTTTTTCGGCGCCAGCGCCGGTGTCGGCAAGACCTACGCGATGCTGGCGGCCGCCCAAACGGCAAAACAACAGCACATCGATGTACTGATCGGCGTCATCGAAACCCATGGCCGCGCTGAAACCCAGGCGCTGACCAAGGGCCTGGACGTGCTGCCCCTCAAACAGGTCATCGACAAGAACCGCACGCTGACCGAGTTCGATCTGGACGCCGCCCAGTTGCGCAAACCGCAGCTGATCCTGATCGACGAACTGGCCCACTCCAACATCATCGGTTCCCGCCATCCAAAACGCTGGCAGGACGTAGAAGAGCTGCTCAGCGCCGGTATCGACGTCTGGTCCACCATGAATGTTCAGCACCTGGAAAGCCTGAATGACATCGTCGGCGGCATTACCGGCATCCGGGTCTGGGAGACCGTGCCCGACCATGTGTTCGACACGGCGGATGAAGTGGTGATTGTTGACTTGCCGCCGGACGACCTGCTGCAACGCCTCAAGGAAGGCAAAGTCTATCTGGCCCATCAGGCCGAACGTGCGGTGCAGAACTTCTTCCGCAAAGGCAACCTAATCGCTTTGCGCGAATTGGCGTTGCGCCGCACCGCCGACCGTGTCGACAGCGAGATGCTGCAATACCGCATCAGCAGTGCCGTCAAACCCGTCTGGGGCACCCGCGACTCGCTGCTCGCCTGCATCGGCCCGCATGAAAAAGGCGAAAAAACCGTACGTTCGACAGCTCGTCTGGCTGCTCAGCTCAACGTGCCCTGGCATGCCGTGTATGTCGAGACCCCCGCCTTGCAGCGTCTGCCCGACACGAAGCGCCGTCGCGTTCTGGCGACCCTGAAGCTGGCCCAGGACATGGGGGCGCAGATCTCGACCCTGGCCGGTCAGGACATCGCCGAAACGCTGGTCAAGTACGCACGGCAGCACAATCTCTCCAAAGTTGTTCTGGGCCGCGACGAACACCCTCGTCGTCGTTTCTGGCGGCGGGTACTCGCGGATCGAATTGGTGCTCAGGGCGCTGACCTGGACGTGATTCAAGTCTCTCTTCCGACCGACCAGCGAACACAAACCGAACCCAGTGCCACGAAGACCGAGACTCCGGTGATGTGGCGCTCCTATATTTGGAGCGCGGCACTCTGCGCGGTGACGACCCTTGCGGCGTTGCCTCTGGCTCAGGTGCTGGAACAGGCCAATATCGTCATGCTGTTCCTGCTGGCCGTCGTCGCCGTCGCCGTCCGCTTTGGTCGCGGTCCAGCGATTCTGGCAGCCTTTTTGTCGGTGGCCGCCTTTGACTTCTTTTTTGTGGCGCCGCGTTTTTCGTTCGCCTTCGCCGATATCCAGTACCTGGTGACCTTCAGCGTCATGCTCGTGGTTGCTCTGGTGATCGGACAAATGACCGCCGGCCTGACCTACCAGGCACGTGTGGCGCAACGGCGCGAAGACCGCATGCGGGCGCTGTACGACATGTCGCGCCTGTTGTCGGCCGCGCTGATGACCGAGCAGGTCGCCGAAATTGGTTCACGTTTTCTGTCCGCCGAGTTTAGTGCAAGGTCGGCACTGCTAGTGGCAGACGATAACAATAAGCTGCAAGCCCCGATGGTGACGGGAGATGCCCCCCAGGTCGACTTTGCCATTGCACAGTGGTCCTTCGATAAAGTCGAGCCGGCCGGCTACGGCACCGACACCCTACCCTCCAGTTCAACGCTCTACCTGCCCTTGTCGGCGCCCATGCGGGTGCGCGGAGTGTTGGCCGTGCAACCGCGCGACACCACCCGGCTGGTGGTGCCGGAGCAGCGACGCCTGCTCGACACCTGTGCGTCATTGCTGGCCATCTCGCTCGAACGGATTCACTACATCCACGTGGCTCAGGACACGACGGTTCAAATGGAGTCCGAACGGTTGCGCAACTCGCTGCTGTCGGCCATTTCCCACGACCTGCGAACCCCGCTGTCGGTCATGGTCGGGCTGGCCGAAGCGCTCAAGCTGACCAAGCCGCCCCTGACTGGCGAAGCCGCCGAGATTGCCACGGCGGTGGGTGAATCAGCGCTGCGCATGAATACGCTGGTCAATAACCTGCTGGACATGGCGCGCCTCGAATCCGGCAAAGTGGTGTTGAATCGGCAGTGGCAACCCATCGAGGACGTGGTGGGCAGTGCCCTGCGAGCCATCCAGCCGATCCTGGGCGGGCGTTCGGTGCAGGTCGCTCTGGACGATGATTTACCTCCCGTACGTATCGACGCGATGCTGATCGAACGCGTCCTCATCAACCTGATCGAGAACGCCGTCAAGTACACGCCCCAAGGCACCACCATCGGCTTGGGGGCCAGGGCTACGCCTGACAACATCGAGTTGTGGGTCGCCGACGAAGGACCGGGGTTACCGCACGGTCACGAAGAGGCGATCTTCAGCAAATTCATGCGCGGCATTAAGGAAAGCTCGATACCCGGCGTCGGGCTGGGCCTTGCTATCTGTCGAGCCATCGCACAGCCTCATGGAGGAACCATTTTGGGTGTCACACGCCCAGAGGGCGGTGCGCGCTTCACGTTGCGTCTACCCCGTGAGGAGCCGCCAGTCATTGAACCCTTTGCTGAACAAACAGGCGAGGAGCAACCATGACCGAATCGGTGCTACACGTCCTGATCATTGAAGATGAGAAAGAAATACGACGTTTCGTGCGAATGGCCCTACAAGCTGAAGGCCTGGAGGTGCATGAAGCCGATACCTTTCACCGAGGCCTTATCGATGCAGGAACACGCCATCCCGACCTGATCGTGCTCGACCTCGGACTGCCCGACGGTGACGGTATTGACCTTATTCGGAATGTTCGGGGTTGGTCAGAGGTGCCAATCATTGTGTTGTCTGCCCGTGGTGCGGAGTCGGACAAAATCCTAGCCCTGGACACTGGCGCAGATGACTATCTGGTGAAACCGTTTGGCACCGGAGAACTGCTGGCTCGCGTCCGCGCAATGCTACGCAGACACGTAAAAGATACCGAGAACCATGCTGTTCTGGCCTTTGGCGAGGTCCGGATTGATATGGAGCGCCGTGTCGTGGAACGCTCCGGCGCCCCTCTGCATTTGACACCGCTGGAGTACCGCCTGCTGGTCCATCTTTGCTCACACCCGAACCGGGTCCTGACGCATCAGCAACTGCTCAAGGCTGTGTGGGGGCCTTCGCACACCACCGATACGCCTTACCTTCGAGTATTCATGGGCGGCCTGCGTAAAAAAGTCGAAACAGACCCTTCCCAGCCGCGACACCTCATCACCGAAACGGGTGTTGGGTATCGCTTCATTCCTTGAGCATAGATTTACGGAGGTAAAAATCTTTAAAGTCACGGCATACGAGGTTCCATTAACACAAAGCTTCTGTGCTGGAGGCAATTGGCACTCCGCTGCTGGACTGCTCGCGTGCGTAAAGCGTCACGGAGGCGCGCAGCTTATTGCCGCCGAAAGCACACATCTTATCGAACGCCTTGTGACTGACGGGAAGATGCTGGCAGTCGAGTGCCTGACGGTGCTGACTGTTATCTATGTCCGGGTCATGTAGGTAGACGAAGTCTTCATCGTAGTCAGTGACAATGACCCAGTGCGGGGCTTTCGAGCGAGTCAGACGGTAGCTGCTGATCAGCACCAAGGGTTGACCGCCGGCCTTCAGCGTGAGAGCCAGATCCAGCTGGTTGCTGCTGACCTGCTCCACATCACTCTGCTGAAGTTCCGTGCAGAACTCTTCGTGTACCAAGCGAATAACCTCCTTTTTATGTTCGTCGCGCACGCCGTCGAGAAATAGCGGACCTGCAATACTCACTTGCAGGCGTACTCGAAACCCTCGGCGCCAGGCCGCCAGCGCCAACCCTTGGGGACTGCAACCGCCGTGCCCCGAAGTCATGAACACCGTCGTGGCTTCACGCCAAATTTGCAGTTCGTCCCTACGCTCGATTAAACGATCGGGTTGCAATGCCCTCATGGCCATCAAGAGGCAAGCCGGGCCGCAGGTAAATTCAGTGGTCTGTTGGTAATAGGGCACTTGGAATTCACGGCTTTCCCGATGTTGCAGAATGCGCTTCTCCAAACGCAGCGCATGCACATGGTCTTCGTAGTAGTTGTGGACCACAGCGAAGCGTCGGTATCCATTGCGCTCATAAAGACTGATAGCCACGGGATTATCCGGTCGGACTTCCAGTCGCAGGTAGGCGCAGTCGTGTGCGCGAGCACAATCTTCCGCCTGATCCAACAGCTGTTTTCCAAGGCCGAGGCCACGACTGTGGGTGGCGATGGCGATTGAGTACAGACGCGCCAGGGAGGTGCCACGGTGAAACAGGACCAGGCAGTAGCCCATCAGTTGGCTCCCAGCTTGCGCAACGATCAGGCTGGCATGGGCTCGGCTGATCATCCACTGAAAACTACGCGGAGTCAGCCGATCACAGGTAAAGCACTGATTTTCCAGTTCCAGCAGAGACTTAAGATCATCTTGTGTAGCGTTGCGAAATACCAGGTTCATATAGCCGCCGTAAAAGTTGCGTAACGAAACGAGACTTTCTTAAAAGATCGTGCTTAATAGATAAGGACTTGTTCTCCAACGGACCTTCTCATATGTCAGCAGTACAGGGTGATTTGCGTGAAGTATCAGAGCAAAATCGGCTAGCGGCAATATCCAACCTTACTTATTTACCGGGTGCACCTAGAAGGTCTAGCCAGGTAGTTATTATTGTTGAACGCAAAGAAGACTGGGCCTCTTATTTCCCCTCAGAGGATGTTATGAGTGCACAGGAGTATCTAGAGCAACCCCTTGAAAGCGAAGCTGGCAAGCGTGTTCAGGTTATTAATCTGTGTCGGAGCTACAAGTACTTAGGACACGGGTATTACTGTTCATTACTGGCGGAAGCACGCGGCCATAAAGTTATTCCGTCTGTGCGAACCATCAGCGAGCTTACCCGAAAGTCACTGTATGGCCTGGCACTGGATGATCTGGACAAGGCTCTCGACAAAGCACTGAACAACCACCTTTATAGTAATACCGAAGGATTCACGCTCACTCTATACTTCGGTAAAACCAACCTTGAACCCTTGCAAGAACTGGCGCGGCAAATTTTCGAAATATTCCCTTGTCCGATCCTCTTGGTAGAGTTCCGTAAAAGCAATACTTGGCGCATCGAGGGAATAAAGTCTGGCGTCTTGCAAAAGTTACGCGAAGACCAAGAGGATCAATTTGCCAACTCGTTGGACAGTTTCAGCCGCAAGATATGGCGAATGCCACGTTCACCACGCGTGGCCCGCTACGACCTGGCCATTTTGCATGACCCGCAAGAAGCGCCGCCGCCTTCCAATGCCAAGGCACTCGATAATTTTATCCGGGTCGGCAAAAGCTTGGGTATTGATGTCGATCTGATCGAAAAGAAAGACTATTCACGAATCGCCGAGTATGACGCCCTGCTGATTCGCGAAACCACCAGCGTGGATAATCATACCTACCGCTTCGCCAAGAAGGCGGAAAGCGAAGGTCTGGTGGTGATGGACGATCCCACTTCAATCCTGCGCTGTACCAACAAGGTGTACCTGACTGATCTACTCAAAAGCCATCAATTGGGTATGCCCGCCACCGAGATTCTCTACAAGGAACGACCGGAAGACTTCGAGCGAGTCGGTGAGCGCCTCGGCTTTCCATTAGTGCTGAAGATTCCCGATGGTTGTTTTTCCCGTGGCGTGATCAAGGTCGAAAGCCAACAAGCACTGCTGGAAGCCACCGCTGAGCTATTCGAACACTCGGTGCTGTTGCTAGCTCAGGAGTTCTTTTACACCGAGTACGACTGGCGCATCGGCGTGCTCAACCGCAAGCCGATTTTCGCCTGCCAGTACTTCATGTCCAAAGGTCACTGGCAGATCTACAATCACAAAGCCAAGGGCCAGGACATTAATGGGGAATGCCGGACTTTGGCGGTCCACGAGGCCCCGCGAGCGGTGGTCGAACTCGCGGTGAAGACCGCCAACCTCATTGGTGATGGTTTGTACGGCGTCGACCTGAAGCAGTCCGGCGATAAGGTGGTGGTGATCGAGGTCAACGACAACCCGAACATGGACGCCGGCATCGAAGACGCTTACTTGCAGGACGATTTGTATTCACTGGTGCTGGAAGAATTCGTCCGGCGCCTGGAACTCAAACGTCGCGGCCAGGCGTGGTGAATGCTTGATCCGACACGCATCCTGCAAGACACTGACTTCTTCAGTCGATAACGCCAGAGGTCAGATGTGATCAAGAGTTTTCAACTCGCCAATGGGGCGCTGGTATCGGTTGAACACCTCAATGCCGACGTGATGTTGTTCAGCAATCCCGATATCGCAGAACGGGATCTACTGCGCAGCGATTTCAAACTGGACGATCACGCGTTGGCTTCGGCACTGGATCCTGACGAAGTCTCACGCATCGAATTCCACCCGGATAATCTGTTCTTGATCTGGAAGCGTCCGGAAAGTTACTCGGGCGGAGAAAGCCTGGCCTTCGAGGTCTCGTCGTTCGGCTTACTGTTCTCTAAAACACGCTTGCTGGTCATCGCGACCGACGATTCCCAGTTGAGCGGACTGGGGGAGCGGCACCCCTTGCACACACCGCTGGATGTGCTGCTGGACATGCTGTTCAACAACCTGCACCACTACTTGGGCCACCTCAAGGTGATCAAGATGGTGGCTCGTGAGTTGCAGAAGAAGTTCAACTCCTCGATGGAAAATCGACATCTGATCCAGATGTTTAATCTCAGCGAAAGCCTGATCTATTACATCAACGCGATTCATAGCAATGGCGCTGTCCTGACACGGCTGCGCAACCATGCAGAAAAAGAGCACTTCAGCGTCGAGGCGATCGCGCTTATCGACGATCTGATCATCGAGAACACCCAGTGCAACAAACAGGCGGAAATCTACTCCCGGGTGTTTGCCGGCTTGATCGATGCACGCGGCAATTTGATGAACAACACCATGAACAACCTGCTACGCAAACTGACGCTGATCAATGTGGTCTTCCTGCCTCTCAACCTGATCGCCAGCATTGGTGGCATGTCCGAGTTCAGCATGATGACCTCAGCCGTCCCCTGGTGGGTTGCCTATCCGCTTTTTCTCACGGGAATGCTGGTTGCCGGGGGCCTTATGGTCATCGCGCTCAAGCGTCTGACGCGTGGCTCATCCAGCATGAATGGCCCGCATTGAACTCTTGGGGTGCTGCACAGGCAGTGCGGCAGCTTCGACCTTCTCGCGCCGCCCCATGAGCCCCCCTGGATACTCGATGACTCTTTACATCTCAACCTGTGTGCCCAGCTCTATCACTCGATTCAATGGCAACTTGAAGTACTTCAGGTTGCTATTGGCGTTCTTGAGCAAAAACGCGAAAAGACTTTCTCGCCAACGAGCCATCCCAATGCGCTTAGTCGGGATCACCGTCTCTCGGCTGAGGAAATAGGTCGTGCGCATCGGACTGAAATCCAGCTCAGCCAAGTGACAGAGACTCAAGGCCAAGGGGACGTCGGGCTCCTCGATAAAACCAAAGTGCAGACTGACCCGGAAGAAGCCTTCACCATAAGCTTCAACCTCAAACCGTCGGTCAGCACTCACGCGAGGGCTGTCTTCAGACACCACGGTGAGCAATACCACTTGCTCATGCAAAACCTGATTATGCAGCAGGTTGTGCAGCAGCGCATGAGGAACAGCATCGGCCCTGGCCGTAAGAAACACCGCCGTACCTTGCACCCGATGGGGAGGCTGAGTACGGATGCTAGCTATGAACAGTGGTAGCGGAAGCGCGGTTTCATCCAACCGCTCAACAACAATCTTCCTACCCCGCTTCCAGGTCGTCATCAAAATGAACAAACCAATGCCGGCAATCACCGGGAACGCACCGCCCTGAAAAATCTTCGGCGCATTGGCCGCGAAATACAGACCGTCTACCAGCAAAAATCCGAGTAGCATCGGGATGGCCAACCAGCGCGGCGTTTTCCATAGAAGCAGGACGACAGCCGAGGACAATATTGTTGTGATCAGCATGGTTCCCGTCACAGCGACGCCATAAGCTGCAGCCAAAGCACTGGACGACTCGAAACCAATCACCAGCAGCACGACACCAACCATCAATGCCCAGTTCACCGTGCCGATGTAGATCTGCCCCTGCTCCTGGCTGGAGGTGTGCTGGATAAACATGCGGGGGACGTAACCCAGCTGGATAGCTTGGTGAGTCAGGGAGAAAGCACCGGAGATCACGGCTTGAGAAGCGATGATGGTGGCCAGTGTGGAGAGCGCAACCATCGGTAACAGTGCCCATTCAGGCGCGAGCAGATAGAACGGATTGCGCACAGCCTCCGGGTTCTCCAGGATCAAGGCACCCTGGCCAAAATAATTGAGTACCAGCCCTGGCAACACCAAAATGAACCATGCACGAGAAATCGGTTTGCGACCAAAGTGGCCCATATCGGCATACAGCGCTTCCGCCCCGGTCAATGCCAACACTACAGCGCCCAAGATGGCCACACCCATACCCGGATGAACCACGAAAAACTGCACCGCCCAAGCAGGATTGAGTGCTTGCAGCACTTCGGGGCGCTGCAAAATACCGTAAATCCCAAGCGCACCTAACACCACAAACCACAGCACCATGACCGGACCAAACAGGATGCCGATTCGAGCCGTGCCATGTTTCTGTATCAAGAACAGTGCCACCAACACAATCACTGACAACGGCACAACCCAGTGCTCGATTCCGTCAAACGCTAGCTGAAGTCCTTCAACCGCAGAAAGCACCGAAATAGCCGGGGTGATCATACTGTCCCCGTAAAAAAGCGCCGCACCGAACAAGCCGAGCAGTACCAGTACCTTGCTCATGTGCGGATAAGGTGCTGCCGCGCGACGGGCTAACGCCGTCAACGCCATAATGCCGCCTTCGCCCTGATTGTTGGCACGCAGGATGAACAGAACGTATTTGATCGAGACCACCCAGATCAGTGACCAAAAGATCAACGACAGAATGCCTAGCACCCCGTCGTGATTTACCTGAACTCCGTAGTGGCCGGAAAATACTTCTTTCAGCGTGTAGAGGGGGCTGGTGCCAATGTCCCCGTAAACCACTCCGACAGCGGCGACGAGCAAGCCCACTTCTGACGTTTTGGATTGGGAATCTGCATGTGCACTGGTCACTGTTTCACTGAAGGGTCGCTTCTCTCAAATTGCGGGGAGGAAGTGCATGCCATCCTTGGGCAATACGATTTGCCAGGGCCATTGGAAACGCAAGGCACATGGACGATCTAAAATCGCGGCCAGTATCGTTGCGAGTAGAAACACCTACCGTAAAGAAAGCGTAAAAATTTTACGGCAGATACGACCCTTACCCATTCGAACAGTTAGGCACAAGACTAGGTCTGACGCAGAGGACCTCGTTGCTCATGTCGAGGGAAATCAACGTCACACCCATTTCGCTCGGCTGTATTCTTTACGTACTGACACATGACGCCATTCTTCGATCTGGGTTAACGCCTGGGTAAGACTTGCCCTCTCTGTAGCCTGAGATTCCCCGCCATTTACAAGCACCTGTAAAAATGCCAGGAATTTTCTCTACTAAGTAGCTTCCTAGGTAGGAGCGCTTCGGCTCGTTACTCCCGATTACCTATATTGGGTCTCGACTGCAGCCCTTCGCGACAGGCAGCTATCGGCCGAGGCTGTGTAAAAACGTTTTTCAGCGCGATTGGAGCCCAGTGTTGGACTGAAAATCGCGCTTCTACGCAAAATCCAGATCGGCTGAGCAGCCGATAGTTTTCAGATTTCGCATAGATGCGCAAACTTCAATTATGACGAAGCGTTTTTACACACTCTGGACCAAAAACAGTCAATCAAATTGCTCAGCCATCAGACGGCATTATCAAAACCGGCCCCTGTTGGGAAATTTATAAAGGCGTCTCAACGTTCATAGGCAACATGCCGTCTTTTGGTCGCAACTTCCCAATCGGATCCTGACACACATTTAAATGATACTAGCGTCAACATTCCCACTGTGGTGGCGTCCAGTTCCAATAAATGCTTGGGTGACACAATTCTAAAGTTGTCGATAGATGCCATGTTTTTGCCATAGGTGGGCCTCACCGCCATCGAAGAACAGTTGTCCGTCGGGCGGTTGAGTGCGGATGCAGGGGTAATTCATCTCCATCGAACACCGTTGCGGATGAATTACTCCGCCTGCGCTGATAGCAGTATCAGGCCGGCAAAACCCAAAATGAGCCCTGCGGTTCACTAGCCGCCAATGCGGGGTCGACAAAACGCGGAGAGACTGGATAAATCCCGCCCCGCGTCCGAGCAATACCGCCTGCAATGTGGACCGCATCCAAGGATCGCTGGCTATGTTCGCCAGCGAACAGACGACCAGTCCTCCAAGTCTCCACACTCAAGTTGAAAAGCTACGTCCACCAAGCGCTGCTTTGGCGCACCTATAAAAATGCACGCAATTATGATGCGTTTCAGGCTCAGGACCTTATGAACAGCATATGGACACGCCTACAGAAGGTATTTTCTCGCTCGTCCGGTTTTTGGCGAACCCGTCTGTTTCCTCCACCCCGATTCAAATACGAGCCCATATTGCGCTCGGAGCTTTTCAGCGCCGATCAGATGGCCAGTCACGGCATCGCCCTGGCCGGGCAGCATCGCCTGACCACGCTGTCCGCACGGGACTCGATGCTGCACAGGCTCGATGACAACGAGGAGTTGCTCAAACGCAGCAGCACTGCGCTGGCCAACGCGCAAGTGTCCAGCCGACGAGTGACGCCAGCAGCGGAATGGCTGCTGGACAATTACTATCTGATCGAAGAAAACATTCGCACCGCCAGAACGCACCTGCCCAAAGGCTATAGCCGTGAGTTGCCACGCCTGATCAACGGCCCGTCGGCGGGGCTGCCTCGCGTCTATGACATCGCGCTGGAGACCATCTCCCATGGCGACGGTCGAGTCGATGAGGAAAGCCTGAGCCGCTTCATTTTTTCCTATCAGACAGTGATGCCGCTTGCTCTGGGCGAACTGTGGGCGATACCGATCATGCTGCGTCTGGCGTTGATCGAAAACCTGCGGCGAGTGGCCTCCAGGGTCATGGCCAACGCCGACGAGCGCAATCTGGCCGATGACTGGGCCGAACACCTGATCGAAACCTCGGAACGAGACATCAAAAGCGTGGTGCTGACCGTTGCCGACATGGCCCGCTCCGCACCTCCGATGACCGCCGCCTTTGTCGCTGAATTCACCCGCCGCCTGCAGGGCCAGAGCACGGCGCTGGCCCTGGCGCTGAACTGGATGGAGCAGACGCTGAGTGAGACAGGCTCCAGCATCGAACGCCAGGTGCAGCTCGATGCGCAACAACAGGCAGCGGATCAGGTGTCGATTGGCAACAGCATCGGCAGTTTGCGCCTCCTGTCCGCCACGGACTGGCGCGAGTTTGTCGAGTCGATGAGTCATGTCGCTCAGATTCTCAATGAAGACCCGGCAGAAATTTACCGGGCGATGGATTTCAGTACCCGCGACAGCTACCGGCATGTCATAGAACGCCTTGCCCGAAGAAGCCCCCAACACTCGGAAATCCAGGTCGCCCGCGCCGCGATCAATCTCGCCGCAGCCGGAACCGCCTCAGTCCCCTGCGAACTGCTGGCGCGCCATGTCGGGTATTACCTGATCAGCGCAGGGCTGCCGACGCTGGAGCGACGACTCAATGCCAGGGTGCCGCTTCATGAGCGCTGGAAACGGTTGTTGCAGCAGTCGCCGCTGATGTTTTATCTGGCGCCGGTGGCTGTTCTGACGCTCATCTTTGCCTGGCCTTTACTGGCCTCCGCGCAGCGCGACGGGATGCCCGATGCGGCGCTTCTGATGATGGCGATTCCATGCCTGATCATGACCAGCCGACTGGCGATCAGCCTGATCAACTGGTTGGTGACGTTCAGTCTATTGCCGACGACGCTGCCGAAAATGGATTTTGCCAGCGGTATTCCCGATGGCGCACGAAGCCTGGTGGTGATCCCAACGCTGATCGCCAGCCTGGCAGACGTGGACGAACTGGTGGAAGGTCTTGAAGTGCGGTTTCTCGCCAACCGCGACAGCAACCTGTATTTCGCGTTGCTCAGCGATTTTCTGGATGCGCCTGAAGAGTCTCAGCCGCAAGATGCCGAGCTGCTCACACAAGCCTCCCGTGCAATCACCCTGCTCAACCGAAAATACGCGGACGGACTCAGCGACCGATTCTTTCTGCTGCATCGGCCGCGTCGCTGGAATGCGAGCGAACGTGTGTGGATGGGCCACGAGCGCAAACGCGGCAAGCTGATTGAACTCAACGCCCTGTTGCGTGGCCATGGAGAGGAGCGCTTCAACGCCATCGTCGGCGACATCACGCCATTGCGCGGGGTGCGTTACGTGATCACGCTGGACACCGACACCCTGCTGCCGCGCGATGTCGCTCGCCAATGCGTGGCGGCCATGATGCACCCGTTGAATCGTCCGTTGTTCGACAGTGACGGTGAGCAGATCATTTCCGGCTACGCGGTGTTGCAACCGCGAGTGGGCATCAGCTTGACCAGCGCCACGCGCTCGATCTACGCCCGGCTGTTTGGCAGTGATGCCGGCGTCGATCCCTACACTCGCACGGTATCGGACGTTTACCAGGACCTGTTCCAGCAAGGTTCCTTCATCGGCAAGGGCATCTACGACGTGGACGCGTTCACCTGCGCCCTGGAAGGTTGCTTGCCGGATAACCAGATTCTCAGCCACGACCTGATCGAAGGATGTTATGCACGATCCGGCCTGCTCAGCGACGTGCAAGTCTACGAGCAATACCCTTCGCACTACGGTGCCGATGTCAAACGACGGCATCGCTGGGTTCGCGGCGACTGGCAATTGCTGCCGTGGACATTGCCCTGGGCGCGCAATGCCGACGGTAAGTGGGTGCGCAACAGGCTGAGCGTCATGGCACGCTGGAAGATTCTGGACAATCTGCGACGCAGCCTGGAACCGCTGGCGCTGTTGCTAATGTTCGCATGGGGCTGGCTTGCCAGCAGTCAGCCAATGAACTGGACCCTGACTGTCATCGGGTTGATGGTGATTCAACCGTTGCTGCGAGCGGTGACCGATCTGATGCAGCCCCCCGCTAATGTGCCCTATGGGCAGTACCTTAGGGTGCTGCTGGGTGATCTGGCACAAGACCTCGCCCGGGCTGGTCTGACGCTCGTCTGGCTGCCCTTCGAGATGTTCTACAGCGCTGACGCCATCCTGCGCTCGCTCTGGCGAATCGGCTTCAGCAGACGCCGGCTGTTGCAATGGCAGCCTTCGCGCGAGGTGGAGCGCACCACCGAAAACCGGCTGTCCGGCCTCTATCGCCAGATGTGGATCGAGCCGGTGTCGGCCCTGATCTCACTGACCCTGCTGGTGAAGGATCCGCTGACGCTGGCCGTCGCCAGTCCGCTGCTGTTGTCATGGTTAGTGGGCCCCTGGATCGCTTGGTGGCTCAGTTCGGCACCCAAGCAGTCGGTGTTCGCACCGTCGACGGATGATTTTCGCTTCCTGCGGTTGCTGGCGCGCAAGACCTGGGCGTTCTTCGATCAATACGTTGGGCCCGAGGATCACTGGCTGCCTCCGGACAACGTGCAGGAAGACCCCAGGCCTGCCATTGCCCATCGCACCTCGCCGACCAATATGGGCATGTCGCTGCTCGCCCACCTGGCCGCTCACGATTTCGCTTACTTGAGCACTGAACGGCTGCTGTCCCGGCTTGCGGCGTCGCTGGACAGCATGGACGGTCTGGAGCGTTATCGGCAGCATTTCTATAACTGGTACGACACGCAGACCCTCGAGCCGCTGCGTCCGCATTACGTCTCCACCGTCGACAGCGGCAACCTGGCGGGCCTGCTGTTGACCTTGAGCACCGGCATTGCGCAGCTGGCAGACGCCCCGATGTTCGGCCCTGCAGTGATCAAGGGCCTGCGCGATACTCTGGATATCCTTGCAGATTCCCAACGCGCCTCGGGGGCGGATGAATACGCCCTGCCACTGAGAAAAGGCCTTGAACCGGTCTCGCAAATTGCGACCCCTGAGGCGCTGGCAGACCTGCTGCACACGGCTCGCATCATGGTCACCAGTCAGCCAGCGGACACCGACGAGGAAAGCCTCTACTGGCGAGAAGCGTTTACCCGTCAATGCATCGACTGGACAGAAGAACTGCAGCGTTATCGCCTCCCTGCCCCCTTGGTCACGATTGAATCGCCTCGCACCTTGCGTCAACTGGCCGGCCTGAACCCCGCCGACTGGGCCGCCGAGCATCACCCTGAAATCGAGCGGGTCCGCAGTGACGCCGCGCAACGTCTGGAAACCCTGAAGCGTCTGGCTTTATTGGCGACGTCGCTGGCGCAGATGGATTTCTCGTTGCTTTACGACCACCAGCGTGACCTGTTTGTCATCGGTTACAACGCCGAGGAGCGCAGGCTAGACACCGGTTACTACGACCTGCTGGCGTCCGAGGTGCGGCTGACCAATTATGTGGCCATCGCTCAGGGACAAATCCCCCAACGCGCCTGGTTCACCCTGGGAAGGCTGCTAAGTGAAAACGCGGGCGTACCAACGTTGCTGTCCTGGTCAGGCTCGATGTTCGAATACCTCATGCCGATGCTGGTGATGCCCAACTTCGAGGGCAGCCTGCTGGACCAGACTTGCCGCGCCGCCGTGTCGGTGCAGATCGAACAGGGCAGCAGGCTGGGCATTCCCTGGGGCGTTTCGGAGTCGGGTTACTCCACCGTCGACGCGCACTTCAATTATCAATACCGCGCCTTCGGCGTTCAGGCCCTGGGGCTCCAGCGCGGGCTGAGCAATGACGTCGTGATAGCGCCCTACGCCAGCGCCCTGGCGTTGATGGTCGATGCCGATGCGGCCTGCAAGAACCTGCAACGCCTCGCCCTGCAGGGCTCCGCCGGACGTTTCGGTCTGTATGAAGCCGTGGATTACACCGAGGCCCGCTTACCGCGCGGCCAACGCTTCGTCGTGGTCCGGTCGTTCATGGCTCACCACCAGGGCATGAGCTTGCTGGCCTTGACCAGCCGACTGCTCGATCAACCCATGCAACAGCGATTCGAGGCCGACCCGGCGCTGCGTTCAGCCCTGCTGCTGCTACAAGAGCGGGTGCCGAAATCCGCCGCGCCGTACCTGCAAACCGCACAGTCGCCGGTACTCGGTGATGTTGGCCAAGGCCAGGATACGGGGCTTCGGGTGTACTCTGATCCGGGAAGCAAGCGTCCGGCCGTGCAGTTGCTTTCCAACGGTCGCTACCACGTCATGCTGACCAGCGGCGGCGGTGGTTACAGCCGTCGTAATGAAATGGCGATCACCCGTTGGCAGGAGGACAACTCACAGGACAATTGGGGGATGTTCTGCTACCTGCGCGATGTCCAGAGCAACACGGTCTGGTCGGCTGCGCATCAACCGACGATGCATCAACCCGAGAGCCACGAGGCGATCTTCTGCGATTCCCGTGTAGAGTTCCGTGCGCGCAACCTGGATTTCGACACGCACCTGGAGATTGTTGTCTCGCCTGAGGACGACATCGAACTGCGCCGCCTGCATGTCACCAACCGAGCGTCTTCGGCCAAGACACTGGAGATCACCACCTACGCCGAAGTCGTGCTGACAACCCCGGTCAACGACGCGATGCACCCGGCGTTCAGCAAGCTGTTCGTGCAGACCGAATTACTGCCTGCGCTTCAGTCCATTATCTGTAGCCGCCGCCCCCGGGCCAGCGATGAACCGACGCCGTGGATGTGCCATTTGCTGGCGGCACACGGGGTGGACATCGATGCGATCTCGTACGAAACCGATCGCGCCCGGTTCATCGGCCGAGGACGCAGCCTTGTGTCACCTGCCGCCCTTGATGCCGATTGCCAGCGCTTGTCAGGCAGTGCAGGCCCGGTGCTCGATCCGGTGATCGCGATTCGCTGCAGGATTACCCTGCAACCCGGCCAACAGGCCACCATCGACCTGGTCACCGGTGTCGCCGACAGCCGTGATGACTGCCTTTACCTCATCAACAAATACCGCGACCGCCACCTCGCCGACCGCGTGTTCGACCTGTCCTGGACCCATAGCCAGGTGCTTTTGCGTCAACTCAACGCCTCGTTGTCCGATGCCCGTCTGTTCGAGCAGATGGCCTCGTCGTTGCTTTACGCGAACGCCTCGATGCGCGCCAACCATGCGGTGCTGATTGCCAATCGCCGCAATCAGCCGGGGCTTTGGGGTCAGGCCATCTCCGGCGACCTGCCCATCGTGTTGCTGCAAATCCAGAGCCTGGACAACATCGCCCTGGTGCAGCAATTGATTCAGGCCCACGCCTACTGGCGGCAAAAGGGGTTGGTGGTCGATTTGCTGATCTGGAACGAAGATCAGGCGGGTTATCGCCAGCAACTGCAAGACGCGATCCTCGGCCTTATCACCTCAGGCAGTGAAGCCACTCTGCTGGATCGCCCGGGCGGTATTTTTGTGCGCCCCGCGCAGCAGATGTCGAATGAGGATCGCGTGCTGTTCCTCTCGGTTGCCAGGCTGGTGCTGAGCGAAGATCTGGGCAGCCTGGCCGAACAGATTCATCGGCGCAAAGTATCACCGGTGCACGCGCCGTTTGTGGCGACCCGGCATTTTCAGGCTCGGCCGGCATCGGTACGACCGAACCGTCCCTTCCTGCTGTTGAGCAACGAATATGGCGGCTTCAGCGCCGATGGCGGTGAGTACATCATCACCGGGCTCGCGCCCGATCCGACACCCGCGCCCTGGGTCAACGTGATCGCCAATGCACATCTCGGCACGGTGGTCTCGGAAGCCGGCAGTGCCTATACCTGGGCCGAAAACGCCCATGAATTTCGCCTGACGCCCTGGCACAACGATCCGGTCACCGATCGCAGCGGCGAAGCCATTTACCTGCGTGATGAAGAGACCGGGCACTTCTGGTCTGCAGCGCCTCAACCCTGTCCTGGACAAGGCCCGTACCAGACCCGTCACGGTTTCGGTTACAGCGTGTTCGAACATGAAGAAGACGGCATTTACAGCGAGCTGTGGATCTACGTGGCACTGGATGCGCCGATCAAATTCTCGAGGCTAGTGTTGAGCAACCGCTCGGGACGCCGCCGGTCATTGTCGGTCACAGGGTATGTGGAATGGGTGCTGGGCGATCTGCGCAGCAAATCGGCGATGCATGTGGTCACCCAAGCGGATCCCGCCAGCGGGGCTTTCTTCGCCCGCAACGCCTATTCGGTGGAGTTTTCCGAGCGGGTGGCGTTCTTTGACACCGACACGATCGATCACGGTGTCAGCGGTGACCGTACTGAATTCATTGGCCGCAATGGCACCCTCGCCTCACCGGCAGCGATGCAGCACGCCGGTCTGTCCGGGCGCATGGGCGGCGGTCTGGACCCTTGTGCAGCCCTGCAAGTGTCGATCGAACTCGGCGAGGGCGATACCCGGGAAGTCATCCTGCGTCTGGGGGCGGCGTCTTCCAGTAACGCCGCCACCCAGCTGGTGCAGCGTTATCGGGGCAGCCTGGTGGCCGCCGAGGAATTGCATAAAGTACGGGAACACTGGCGCTCATTGCTCGGGGCGATTCGTATTGAAACGGGCGCGCCTGAGGTCGACGTCATGGTCAACGGCTGGTTGATGTATCAGGTCATCGCGTGCCGTTTCCAGGCCCGAAGCGGCTACTACCAGTCAGGTGGCGCCATCGGTTTTCGCGATCAGTTGCAGGACAGCATGGCGATGATCCATGCCGATCCGGCAGCCGTGCGAGCGCATCTGTTGCTGTGCGCCGGCCATCAGTATGTGGAAGGCGATGTGCAACACTGGTGGCACCCGCCGATGAATCGAGGGGTTCGCACCGCCTGCTCCGACGACTTTTTGTGGCTGGTGGCCGCCACCAACCGCTATGTCGAAATGACCGCAGACGTGGGTGTGCTGGAAGAGGTCGCCGGATACCTGGAAGGACGCCAACTGGTGGCCGGCGAAGAGTCCTACTATGACCTTCCCGGTGTATCGCCCCTGCGAGAGTCCCTGTATCAACACTGCGTGCGTGCCATCGAGCACAGCCTGCGCCGCGGTCATCACGGGTTGCCGCTGATGGGCTCCGGTGACTGGAACGACGGCATGAATCGCGTCGGCCATCTGGGTGCAGGTGAAAGTGTCTGGCTGGGTTTCTTCAGCTATCAAGTGCTGGAGCAATTTGCGGTGACCGCTCGCCTGCACGGTGATCACGCATTTGCCAAACGCTGCAGCGACAGCGCGGTAACACTGCAACGCAACCTCGATCAAACGGCCTGGGACGGCGCCTGGTATCGCCGCGCCTGGTTCGATGACGGACAAATGCTCGGCTCGGCGAGCAATGAAGAGTGCCGTATCGACTCCATTGCTCAAAGCTGGTCAGTGCTGTCAGAGGCCGGCTCTGCTGTCCGCCAGATCAAGGCGATGCAGTCATTGGATGAGCATCTGATCAAACATGACATCCGCGCCGTGTTGCTGCTGGATCCCCCGTTTGACAAGGGCACCCTGGACCCCGGCTACATCAAAGGCTACGTGCCAGGCGTGCGCGAGAACGGAGGTCAGTACACCCATGCTGCCGTTTGGGCGGGCATGGCGTTTGCGCTGCTGGGTGAAGCCGGAAAAGCCTGGGAACTGCTGAATTTGATCAACCCCGCCGCCCCTGCCAACAACGCTCAAATCGACACCTATAAGGTCGAGCCCTATGTCATGGCCGCGGATGTCTACGGCGCCGCGCCCCATGCAGGCCGAGGTGGCTGGACCTGGTATACCGGTTCTGCGGGCTGGATGTATCGGCTGATTGTCGAGTCATTGCTGGGCGTACAACGCAGTGGCCGCACGCTCAGAATCGAACCGCTGATACCCGTCGACTGGCCGGGCTTCATCTTGCACTACCGCTTCGGCAAAACCCTCTACCACTTTGATGTGCGTCTGGGCAGTTCGACCTTCACCTCCATGACCCTCGATGGCCAGCCATTGAGTGACGCTGCGCTGACACTGGATGACGGAGGTCTGGAGCATTGGGTCCGGGTAGATTGTCGCGCCCGGTCACCCAGGCCTCAGGCGCTGGAATTCGAGCATGCCGCCGATGAATAGACATTGATCACCAGCCATCGCGTGCATGGGAGTACCCTGAGTGGGCACGCCCCTGTTCCGCCACGGATGCTCTGCTATGCATGCCTCCCCCGATCCAAACCACAATCATCTACTCGCGGCGCTCCCGGCCGTCGACCTCCAGCGTCTTGTTCCGCACCTGGAGCAGGTCAGCCTGGCGCTGGGGGATGTGCTGTATGAACCGGGGGACACCTTGCGGCACGTTTACTTCCCGACAGACGCCATCGTCTCCCTGCTGCATGTCACGGAAAACGGCTCGTCAGCAGAAATCGCCGTGGTCGGAAACGAAGGTTTGATCGGCATTGCGCTGTTCATGGGCGGCGAAAGCACCTCCAGTCGGGCGGTGGTGCAAAGTGCCGGTGGTGCATTTCGCCTGCCAGGGCAAAAACTCAAGAAAGAGTTCAACCGTCATGGCAATCTGCTCCTGCTGATGCTGCGTTACACCCAGGCGCTGATCACGCAGATGTCACAGACCGCCTTGTGCAATCGCCACCATTCGATCGATCAGCAATTGTGTCGATGGCTGCTGTTGTCGCTAGATCGCCTGCACGGCAATCGCCTAAACATGACCCAGGAGCTGATCGCCAACATGCTGGGCGTGCGCCGCGAAGGCGTCACGGAAGCGGCGGGCAAACTGCAGCGTCAAGGTGTCATCGAGTACAGCCGGGGCCAGATCACGGTTCTGGATAGAGCGCGCCTTGAACGGCTCAGCTGCGAGTGCTACCTGGTGGTCAAGACCGAAACCGATCGGCTGTTGCATTACACCCGTCGTCAGGACGAGTGATGCGGGTAATGGCTATGCATCAAGTGCAGGGTGATTTACTGTCACTCTAGACTTCAGATGCACTGCTTTCTTGAGCTTAACGCTGGGAGCTTCATGGGGTCTGGGGAGCAATGGGACAGGGAGGTCAGTTAAGCCCGGCGAACTCGCCTGAAAGAAGGCGGCGCATCCGGCCATGCCCAGTGCCACGGAGCGGTGCTTTAACCGCTTGAGGACTTGAGCACGGGCGCTTTACTCAGTTGAACGAAGGGGATCTGGAGCACTACCTCAAGGAGTTGAGTCTGGAGGCAGCCCTCCCCATGCGGGAGAAACACTGAGCATGCCGCCGTATCGGATTTCCAACGCGGCGCGCGCCGACATTGTCGACATCCTCAGGCTCTCCCAGACGCAGTTCGGCGATCAAGCACGCCAGCGCTACCAGGCGCTGACCCTCACCGCGCTGCAAGCTATCGCCGGCACGCCTTATCGCATTGGCAGCCACGACCGTGATGAGCTTGCACCGGGCCTTCGCAACTATCACCTCATCTATTCACGCCAGCAGGCCAAACAGCCCATGGAATGGTCAAAGGCCCACGCCATATCGTGTTCTATCGTGTGGTAAACGACGACGTGATCGAGGTCGTCCGACTCCCTCATGACGCCATGGAAGTGCAGTTGCACTTGCCTAATGACTGATCACAGACCTGGCCCAAAGGGTTAACTGGCCATGAACAGCGAAGCTGAGGCACATCCCTCTACGCCTCAATCTGAGCGCCCATCGCTGTCGCCCGATTCGGCGAAGCACTGCCACACTATCGAGTGTCGGCGGCCGGATTGGTCTCGAGCTCTCCCGCGACGATGACGTACCGGAGAGTAGATTTGGTTCGGCACTTCTCCGCCGCCGTCAGTGCACGACGACGTTTAATTTTGCGCACCACCTCCAGCACATACTCAGACTCAACGCCTTTAAATCACGTCAATGCTGAAAGACCGCTTCTTAGGTGTTTTCCGTGGCCAGACGCCTGGTATTATGCTCCTGCCGTCGATGAACGCGCGGATCGATGCCCTTGGCGACCAGCGCCCTGGCAACATCACGCAGAACGCGGGCATCTCGTAAGCTAATTTCAGGATAGGTGCCGAGAGAAATACGAGGTTGCTTATCCGCCCAGGAAAAGCGGAAGTGCCAGCACTTGGCGCCTTTCGTATTCACGAAAAGAGCGAGGCCGTCGTAGTCAGGAAGGGTGTAGTTCTTGACACGGGGTTTGGCGTGTCGGACCGCGGTATCGGTGAGGGCCATCGTACAGTCTCCGTCTCGTTTGGAAGGAGGAGATTTGTACGGTTTCCGATGAGTTAAGTACCACAAAAAAGTGATCTACCAGGCGCCGGATTAATGTACTAAAAAATGTACTAAAAATTCGTGACTGCTAGTACTTTCGAGAAGAATTTACTGGAACTAAAAAAGAGGCCGAAGCCTCTTTTTTCAGTCTCTATAGATCTCTATAGAAGCCTGTAGAACAATCATTGAAGCGGAAAACGAGACTCGCATCTAGCGTCCGACCCATTGAAATCTATGGGGTTTCTTTTCTTGCCAAAGCAGGAAAAGACTCAATTCTGGACTTGTTATTGGGGTATTTCAAGAGCAA
Source organism: Pseudomonas sp. LBUM1664 (assembly GCF_059695895.1). Classification (NCBI taxonomy): domain Bacteria; kingdom Pseudomonadati; phylum Pseudomonadota; class Gammaproteobacteria; order Pseudomonadales; family Pseudomonadaceae; genus Pseudomonas; species Pseudomonas sp. LBUM1664. Next base: position 3,832,656 of record NZ_CP166791.1, read on the forward strand.
AAAAAGAGAAATTCCAAGGCAAGCTAATGGGTTCTGCTCATAGCCAATCGGGAGTATGTCATTAACCCGAACGCATCAATTGCTCAGGTTCAGATCGAGATCCGTCCCCACCGACAAGCCCCCTAGGCGCAACGACCGAAGATTGCCTTCGGCCGCCGCACCAGCAGCGGGCAAAGCCCGCTGTGGATCAGTAGATTTCCAGCTTAAACGGCGCGTCCGCAGAGGCGGCGCTGAGCAGACCTGCCGCGTTTGGCCGCTTCAGGACCGTGTCACGGGTCTGTACTTCCACCTCGATACTGTCGTCGTCAATCGCGAGTTATCGGCGTTGAGTGGCTGCTCCCTTCCCTGCTTTTCAAGATCAACCAAAACCAGCTTGCCCTTGAGGCCGCCATCATGGAACTCACGCTCTGGGTCGAGCAACGTGGATCAGGTGACGTTGCCGAGAACGTTCGGGGTGCTCTGGGGGCCATCAGTAGGAACGAAGAGTTCATCAATATGACGCTCGCGGTGCTCATGACGCCGGAGTAACTACTTCGCGACAGACAACTGTCGGCCCAGAGTGTGTAAAAACGTCAGATTGGATTTTCTATATCGACGCTAGGAGACCGTGCTCACGTTTCGCAAGCTGATCAAGGTCACGACGTTTTCAGGAACAGTTAAAACGGCTCAGCAGCCTCTTAAAGTCATTTGGACGGGGTAAAAAGACCGGTTTTTACGCCGTTAACGCTTTCATCAAGCCAGTGGTGCCGATGATTTTCATGACCCGTTTCAGGTTGTAGGCGAGCACATTCAAGCTCATCTCGGCGCTTACCCCGTTAAGCTTTCGGGTCAGGAAGTGTGTCGCACCCATCCATTGTTTGAGCGTCCCGAAGGGATGCTCAACCGTCCGTTTTCGGATCCGCATCATTTTCCGGCACGTTGCTCAGCCTGTTCTGCATTTCCTCCAGGACGGCTTCATGCTCCCAGCGTCGAACCCGCCGTTCCGTGCTCGGTGTGCACTGCGGTTTCATTGCACAGCCCCGGCATTTCGAACTCCAGTAACGGTGCAACGTCAGGCCTTTTTCAACGTTGGTATAGCGCCAGATCAGCGCCTCTCCAGCAGGGCAAATGTATTCGTTTTTTGCCGCGTCATAGATGAAGGCATCGTTATTGAAACGCCCTTCAGCCTTGGCTCCAGAGGTCATCGGCTTGGGCACATAGGCGGTGATGCCTGCATCGTGACAAGCCAGGATTTGTTCGCTTTTGAAGTAACCTCGGTCAGCCACTACCGACAACGTATCTGACGCCATTGCCTCGCGGGCCTGCTTGGCCATCGAGCTGAGTTGATCGCGGTCGGAACCGACATTCGTCACCTCGTGAGCAACGATCAAATGGTGCTGAGTATCGACCGCTGTCTACACGTTGTAGCCGACTATTCCCGTGCCGCGCGTCATCATGGAGCGGCTGTCTGGACCGGTCAGTGAGACTTGTTTATCCGGCGATTCATTGAGCTGGATTTCGATCGCCTGAAGCTCTTTCATTTGAGTTTTGAGCTTTGCGATTTTCTCTTCCAGCCGCACGGCACTGGGCTCGGAAGCTGTTGGTTCTTGCCGATCGGCAGCATCGAGTGCCGTCAGGTAACGGTTGATGCTCGATTCAATTTCTTCCATTCGCCGCTTCAGTTTGGCGCTGGTGAAATTGCGGTCGCGGTTGTTGACTGCTTTGAATTTGCTGCCATCGATGGCGACCAGATGTTCTCCGAACAGTCCCAACTGCTGACACAGCACAACGAACTGGCGACAGACGCCTCTGATGGCTTTGCTGTTGTCTTTTCGGAAGTTGGCGATCGTCTTGAAGTCCGGCATCAAACGCCCGGTCAACCACATCAGTTCGACATTGCGTTGGGCTTCTCGCTCCAAACGTCGGCTCGACTGAATGCGGTTGAGATAGCCGTAGATGTAGATCTTCAGCAGGATCGCGGGGTGGTAAGCAGGCCGACCAGTATCTGCCGGTATCGCACCTTCAAAACCCAGCTTGACCGGGTCGAGTTCGTCGACAAAGACGTCGACTATTCGCACCGGATTGGTATCCGTGACGTAATCGTCGAGGCTCTCGGGAAGTAAGGTGCCTTGGCCTCGATGTTCACCTTGGATAAAGCGCTTCATGGGCGATCCTTGCGATGAAATCCTCAGAAATCATAGCAAGTGTTTGCGAAGGCGTTTTTACACACTCTGGGCCAATAGCTGCCTGTCGTGAGGGCCTGCAATCGACCACGTAGACGGACCTGCCGTCATATCGGTAGTAACTGAGTTGCTATCGAACCTGAACTTTTGCCTGGATCACCCACAACCCCAGAAAAGTCAGCACAGCAAAGCCCCCTCCCATCAAGAAGGTAGCCTGGTAGCCTACCGTATCCCACAGCGCCCCCGCGATGACACTAGCCAGCAGCAAGGCCAACCCAGTCAACAGATTGAACATGCCAAATGCCGTCCCACGCAGTTCAGCCGGCGCGCAATCGGCGATCAGGGCAGCGAATATCCCTTGGGTAAACCCCATGTGCAGCCCCCATAGAACGACGCCTGCGACCAGGCCACCGATGCCAGGTGCGAACGCCAGCGTCAGATCGGCAGCAATCAGCAATATCAGACCTGCACCGAGCACCGCCACGCGGCTGACACGATCCGACAAGGCTCCGGCGGGATAGGCTGACAGTGAGTACGCCACCCCCATCAGGACAAGCACCGCCGGCGCCCACATCGGCGCCAGCCCGACGGCCTGACCGCGCAGAATCAGAAAGGCTTCGCTGAAGCGCGCCAAGGTGAACACCGCAGCGACACCCACCACCCACCAGTAGCCAGCGCCCAGTCGGGCCAATTCCCGCCGGCTCAAAGGCGCACGCACCCGGCGCGTCCCTTCCACTTGTTTGGGCTCATGAACGAACACCAGCAGCACCGCGACGGCAAGGAAGGCCGGGATGACGGCCACCCAGAACACAGTCTGAAAGTGGTTCGCGGTTAGCCACATCAATCCGATCGCCAGCAACGGTCCCAGGAATGCACCCACGGTATCCAGAGTTTGCCGCAGGCCGAAAGCTGCCCCCCGTATCTCGGGCGGCGTGATGTCGGCTACCAAGGCATCGCGCGGGGCGCCGCGAATACCTTTGCCAATGCGGTCGATAAAGCGAGCCCCGATCAGCCAGTCCAGCGAGCCCGCCAAAGGAAAGATCGGTTTGGACAGTGCCCCCAATCCATAACCCAGCGCCGCGAGCAGTTTGCGCTTGCCCAATCGATCACTGAGTGCCCCGGAGAATACCTTGGTGATCGAAGCCGTAGCCTCGGCTATGCCTTCGATGAGCCCCACGGCCAAAACCGAGGTACCCAGTACGGTCACCATATAAAGCGGCAACAATGCATGAATCATCTCTGAGGAGATGTCCATCAGCATCGAGACGAAGCCTAGCGCCCAGATACCGCCAGGCATGGTGCGCCAGGCATTCCCGGTTGAGGCCTTCTGGATTGGCGCAGTAGTTGAAACATCGCCAGGCTTGTCAGTGGTTTTCATCATGAGCCTCGAAAACCTGTTTGGCATAGGCATCCAAAATCGCCTCGCACTCCTGCAACCGCGTCGCCGCTACCTCGGCCAGTTCCGCTCCATAGAAATCGAGCTTGCGGATCTTTTCGAGCCAGCGTTGCAATTTCTTCAGGTCGGAATCCTCTTCCTCCAGTTCCGCGTAAGTGAACTTCTGGATCGCCACTTCGTGAGCAATCTCGGCCTCGAAGTCCGCGCAGCGGCCTAGGAACTCACGATACTGGTCGTCCCGATCAGCTTTGAAACGAGCAATGACTTTATCTTCCTGAGCACGGTCCAGCGCCACAGTCTCTAGGATCACACAATCGCCAGCCATGCCGGCGATGTCGTTTTCAATCATCTTCAGTCGGCGAATATGGTCATCGGTCTAACCTTTCCCCCTAAGCAGAGGCCAGCGTGATCGAATCGGGTTTCCGGTGGCAGCCGAAAATCTTACCGATGACGAAAATCCTTGTTTGACGCGGCCTCGCGCTTTTAGGACGCCCCGCGGCCACGCCAAGATTAATAGGGAGTGCAATTAGCCGATACAAGTTAGTGTATATGTAACTGAAATATCAACACCTCTTTCAACAGGCGGATACGAGATTTTGTATTTCCTCCCATTACTGACCGTCCCGCTCCACATGTTGCTCCCGTCATGAGGGTCACTCCAATGCAACCTCAATGTATTATTATCGCCATCTTCGTCCAGAATAATAAACGTGGCATATCCCTCAGCGCCGCCCTCAGGGAATCCAGATTCATTTTCCCAACTTCCAGAACTGGCGAACTGAATGTTAGTTGGCGGACTCGGATTCCACACTCCGTGAATAACACCAGAATTACTAGGATCATATTTCAAAATGAAACCAGTCTGATTAACCAGCCTAATCTCGCAACTTCTAGTCGCCATACAGATCACCTTTTAATTGAAAAACAACCCAAACATTTTATGATAAGGTTCGACAACTGACCGGATCTCGAATGAGGGTCTGCCGGACTTGCTTTCATATTTTCCGTTATCACTCTGAGACGGAATGTTGGGAGCATAGATGGCAATATCATTATTGCCAGCAAATATCGAACATAATTTACGCTTCCCGGGCTTACCCCGATTGTGCTGGGGTATGTAGCGGCTTTGGCGCTAGACGCCCGTGTTTGCTGGCTGTAACGCCCGCTTCTGCCTGCTTGCATAAATGCATAGTGGGCACTGAATGGCATGGTTTGGCGTACGGTTTGCCCCTTTTTTGCCCCATTCAGCATTGTCCCCCCATCCCCAAATCTGCTGGGCTCAACCACATAACTCTTTCGCCTTGTAGGCAACTTCTTCCAGGCTCCAACTGTGGGCACTGTCGCTGCTATGCTTGAGCTCTCTCGAAAGGAATCGACACAATGCCAAGCGATTATTCACTGCCAGATGTACTGGAAAGGCTGTACGAAAACCAGCAGGCCCTGGAGGCGGCCATTATGGAATTGACACTGCTGGTTGAGGAGCAAGGGGCACGGAAAGTGGGCGGAAATGTCCGTGGCGCACTGTGGACCATGGCTGAAAACGCTGGCCAAATCAAACAAGGCCTGGCTCGATTGAAAAAATTGGACATTGGTTAACCGATTGCATACTCAAGGCCCGTCGATAGTCATGTCGAAGTAGATTCGGGGAACGAGTCCGGTTCACCTCACAGGCAGCTATCGGCCCAGAGTGTGTAAAAACGTTTTTCAGCGAGATTGACGCCCAAATCAGGGTTGAAAGTCGCGCATCTACGCAAAATCCAGGTCTGCCAACCAGCCGATAAACTTCAGATTTCACATAGAAGCGCAGACTTCAATTTTGACTAAGCGTTTTTACACACTCTGGGCCAATAGCAGTCGTTCAGGACAGTACAAACGGCTGACTTTTCACTCTGATGAAGAAGAGTGAATGAGATATCCTGTCGAGTTGTAGATCCGCTCAACATCCCAAGGAAGCCAATGCTCAGTTCACTCGTATCAAATGGTCAGCCACAAACGCCTGACCGATTAGAACTGATGGCCCCCTGGTGGAGTTTTACGAAAACAGTCTTGGCTGCGACAGCCTTATCGTTGGTACGTGACGGGCTGATCAGATTGGACGACCCAATTCTTGATCAGCCTTTCACGTTAACCCCGATGCAGGCACTCACCGTTATAGTGTGCCCACCACACTTTCATGCAAACGGCAGTGGCACACGGAATGATTGGCAATTAGTGCTTTAAAAAATTTACTCAATTAAGTATTTTGCAGGGGTACCGGGGTGATAAACGCCCCTCTTTTTACTCGTGACAAGGATCTCCTGTGAGCGGACTGCGTGAACGTCAGAAAGCCGAACGCCGGCAAGCTATCAGCGAGGCCGCGATCGAGCTGTTTGAGCGCCAGGGTTTCCAGAACACCACCATCGAACAGATAGCCAGCCAGGCCGGGGTGTCGCCGCCGACGGTGTTCAAGTACTTCGGCAACAAGCAGGAAATCATCCTGGAAATCCTGCACCACGCCGATCAACGCGCGATCACCGACACCCGCAACCTGATCCACGAAATAGACGACCCAGTCGAAGCGCTCTGCAACCTGGAACGCCTGCTCACGGGCTATGCCCTGGAAGTCATGCACCCCAGCCTGTGGCGTGAACTGCTGCCGCTGATCCTGTTCGGGGGCAACAATGAACTGCCCTCAGGCTATCGGGCCATGAACGATGCGCTCAGGGCCGAAATCAGCGAATTGCTGCGGGAATTGCAACGGGCCGGCAAGCTGCGCCCGCAACTCGATGTGGAATTGGCCGCGTTCCTGTTGAACGACTATTCGCACCTGCAACTGTTCAGGCTGGTGAACCAGGAACACCCGGATATCGACGTGCACTCTACCCAGGTCAGGCGTATCACCGAGCTGCTGTTCTACGGCATGCAGGCCTGACAGCTTCCAGGGTCGGGCCTCAGTAAAAGCGATAGCAACGAATCACCACCTGGTCGGCGCCCGGGTAATGCACCAGGCCGATAAAACTTGAACGGATGAGCCAGTCCAGCCGCCCCTTAGGCACTTGGAACACCGGCGTGCAAGTGCAGCGGTACTCCGTCTCAGGAATCGGCCATTGGCCGTCGCGCTCCAGCTGGCGCCCGTACTCAGTCATGGTCAGCACTCCCCGGTTACGGATGTTGATCACCTCGCCTTCGCCGGTCCTCACGCTGTAGCGGGCATCCAGTTGACCGATGCCATCCGGGCGCAAAAGAAAGCAATCCTCTCCGCCCGCCAGGACCTGGCCGCTGATGCCGACCCCATCGAAATCCCCGCCCACAATTGGGCAGTTGCAGCGCAGGCCTTCAACGCTGTCGCCCAGCATCACACCCGGCCCTATCGCGACGCGAAGGGTCAGCACCCGCTGCAAGTTGGGGGCAATGTCCATCAGTTCAGTCATGGCAAGCTCCAAGCCCGGCGCGCACGCACCGGGCCATACTGATCAGCGGTTGCTCTTGATGGCGGTCCAGGTGCGGGTACGGATGCGCTCCACGGCGGCCGGGATCGGCTCCAGGGCGAACAGGGTCTTGCGCGCTTCCTCTGGCACATACATGTTGGGGTTGTTGCGGATGCTGGCGTCCACCAGCGCAGTGGCGTCCTTGTTCGGGTTGGGATAGCCGATCTTGTTGCTGATGCGCGCAATCACCTCCGGGCGCAGGATGTAATTGATGAACGCATGGGCCTCCACAGTATCGGGCGCATTGGCCGGGATCATCATCACATCCGACCACATCGGCGCGCCTTCCTTGGGCAGTGCCATCTCGACCTTGACGCCCTTGCCGGCGGCATCCGCCAATTGCTTGGCCAGCGCCACACCGCCGGACCAGCCCACGCCCACACAGATATCACCGTTGGCCAGGTCCATACCGTAACGCGACGAGTTGAAGTAAGTGACGTAAGGGCGAATCTTCATCATCACGGCCTGGGCTTGCACATAGTCCTCACGCTTCTGGCTATTGGGGTCGAGGCCCTTGTAGTGCAAGGCAATCGGCAGGATCTCGTTGCCGGCGTCGAGGAAACCCACGCCACAACTGGCGAGCTTGGCGAGGTTTTCTTCCTTGAAGATGATGTCCCAGCTGTTCATCTGCACGTCGGGGCCGAGGGCTTTGCGCACCTTGTCGACGTTGTAGCCGATCAATGTGGTGCCCCATAGGTAAGGCGCGGCGTAGCGGTTGCCGGTATCACCCACGGCTTCCAGGGATTGCATGAACTGCGGGTCCAGGTGCTGCCAGTTCGGCAACTGCTTGCGGTCCAGCGGCTGCACGGCACCGGCCGTGATCAAGTGCCCCAGGTTGGCGGTGCCGGGGAACACCACGTCATACCCGGAGTTGCCCGTCAGCAGCTTGGACTCCATGGTTTCGGAGCTGTCGAACACATCGTAAATCGGGCGAATGCCGGTTTCTTCCTGGAAACTCTTGAGCACTTCGGGTGGCAGGTATTCGATCCAATTGTAGATCCGTACGGTGCGTTCTTCAGCCAGGCAAAAACCACTGATGAGCAACGAGGCGACAGTGCCCAGCAAGGTATTACGCAAAAATCTGTTCATGATCAAAACACTCCAGCGCGGCCGCGATGGCTCGCAGCACTTAATAGCGGTAGGTGAAATACAGTTCCAGCGCACTGAACGTCTGGTCATCGCCGAATACCTGTTTGGCGGCGGCCAGTGGCTTGACCCAGTTGTAGGACAGCGACGTATAGAACGACGGCGTGGGCGTCCAGTCGAGGAAAACCACACTTTCGTCAGCAAAACGCCGATCGCTGACCGGTGCGCCCATGTAGTTTTTCTCGTCCAGCCAGAACTGGTAGTGAATCGCGCCGAGGGTCAGGGTTTCGTTAAGGTGGGTCTTGAGGGAGAACTGCTGGACGTTTTCGTTGCTGTTGAACAGCAGGTAGTTGCCGACCACGTCCCCGACCAGCCACGTGCTCCAGTCGACGAAGCCTTTGCTCAGTGGGTCCCAGGCTTTTTGTCGGTTGTCGGTGAGGTTGTCGTCGCCGGAAAAGCTCGCGTAGCGGTAGCCGAGGACCGGCGTCAGCGGCAAGGTATTGAAGGCATAGTCGGCCTGGGCATACCAGGCGTTGGCATCGTAGTCGACACCCTCGCCGCTGCCGCGCTCCAGCGCGTACTCGGCATTCAGCGTCAGCGCCTGTACGCCGGGCACCTTGGCGTTGAGCGCCCGCAGGTTGTACACCTGCATCCCGTCCCGACGGCGCGGGAGCGTACTGCCTCTGGGGCCAAGGGCATTGACCTTCATGGCCATGGCCCCCAGCGTCACCTGGTCATCGACGGTGTAATCGACGTTGACGCCGGTCATGCGGAAATCGCCCAAGTCATCATCGGTACGCAAGGTGAAGGCCTGAGACTTCAGCGCGCCATGATCCCAGGCCAGGATCGCCGAATCCTTGAAGGCGGTTCGCGGGCCGAGCCAGTAGGCGGCATCCTTGTACTGGTCGAGGTTGCCGTCCATGACGATGAACCCCGTACCGATCATGTAGTTCTGGCGGCCGGCGGTGAACTTCCACTCGCCGGCGCGAAAACCGCCGTAGAGTTCTTCGGCTGCGACCTTGCCGTCGGAGCTGCGGCTGAAGCCACCCGCATCGCCATCGCCGAACGTGCTCGCCCCCACCAGGGAACCGCCCGCCAGCAGGCTGAAATCCGGTTGCAGCGCATACTCGAGTTTGACCCCCGGTTTTACGTAGACCTCTTGCCAGTTGATCCTGGCGCCGCCGTTTTTACCGTTGCGCGCATCGACCTGGCCGCTGCCGAAGTTGACGCCACGGGTAAACAGCGTCGCCCCTCCCACTGTGAGATTGACTTCACCCTTGAGGTTGCCGTCCTCAAAGGTGTAGCCCGCCAGCGCGACGTGGGTGGTCAAGGGTAAGCCGAGCGCTAACAGCGCTCGGGAAAAACGCTTGGTGAAAACCATAAGAAGCTCCTGTGGAATTATTGTTGTTACAGGGCAGTCAATGGCGACGCAGGGCGCCGCACAACACCTGGGCAAGCCAGGTGAATAGAACGCAAGACTCTTATTTTTTTGGCGTGGATCAGTGACTCAGGTGGGCAGCGATCGCGCGCAGCATGCGCACGCTGTCGGTATCGAACGGGCTGACCGCATCGGTGAGCGACGATTGCTTGACGATCACCACGCCGGACGGCTTGTCGATGAACAGGTATTGGCCGTGGATCCCTCCGGCCATCAGGGCTTGGCTGTGGTCGTTGAACACGTACCACTGGCTGCGATAGGACGCACCCGGCGTCCAGCTAGAGAACTCGGCATTTTGCGCGTAGATCGCCGGATTAGAACCGGCGGCAATACGGGCCACGGTCTCGGGCGACAGCAGCTCAACTCCGTCCTGGCGACCGTCGTTCGCCAGCAGGCGGCCGAAACGTGCCATGTCTCTCAAGGTGGCACTGAAGCCCGCCCCGGCAACGTTACGGCCCCAGGGATCGGCCATGAAATAACCGTCGCGGTCGCACCCCAAACGCCCCCAGATCTCTTCCAGCATCTGACTGCACGCCTTGCCCGAGGCACGCTCCATGACCCATGCCAGGACTTCGGTGGTTGCGGTCACGTAATGGAAAAACCCACCGTGGCTGCCGCGCTTCTTGAGAGACGGCAAGTACTGGTACAACGAGTCGAACTGGGCGTACTGCGCCGGTGCCGGTTGAAAGCCGCAGGCATAACCATACTGCGAGCTCTCAGAGCTGGGATCGTCATACACCTCGCTGTAGTCGATGCCCACCGCCATATCGAACAACTGACGCACCGTGGCATCACCAAATGCACTGCCCACCAGCTCAGGCACGTAGTACGCGGCGGGCAGCTCGGGCTTGAGCATGCCGTTGGAAACCAGCTGTTCGCCGAGGGTGCCGATCAGCGACTTGGTCACCGAGAACATGATGTGCCGGTCATCCGCGCGCTGGCCGTTGAAGTAGCGCTCGAACAACACCGTGTCGCCCTGCATCACCAAAAAGGCGTCGGTCTGGCTGGCCACAAGGTGTTCGATAACGCTGATGCTCAGCCCACACTCGCTGTCGAAATACAGGCGGTCCAGCGCTTTGGGCGCTTCCTTGAGCTGACCGGCAGGCCTTGAACCCGCCGCCACATCAATCGTGGGACGCAGCCGTGCCAGATGACGGAACCCCCACTGACTGAAGGGCGCGCGCATCCAGTTGTGCCACGTTACTCGGTGTTTCGGCTCCGCCGGGAAGCCCTGCATCAGCACAGGTGCCACGCGGGTTGCAAAGGACGAATCATTGGCCTCGACGTAAAGAGTCGCCAGTACAGACGGGGTTTTAAGACTCATCGGGATAACCCTGAAAATGACTCTGCATGAGAGCAGATGCACAGGAATAATTATCCGATATTTTATTTTAGTCAATAAAACATTTTACTCGTTATCTATACGATCAATTGTACGACAGCAAACCAGTGGCAAGGAGGTTCCCTCGAGAAACGCCCATGGCGTGGGCAAGAACTCGAAGATCTTTTCCGAGCGCAATGCCTTCGAGATCAGCGGTATCAGCGGTTGCGACAAGATCGCCGGCGATTACGGTGGCAGCGTCTACCTTGACACCGGCTCAATCCTCAACGGCAGCGCATTGAGCTGCTCGTGGAGTTCAAGCATCGGCTGGAGCCCGCCGTACAGCTGCACCCCGCTGGCCGCCGATAAGGTCGCCGCCGACGTCAAGGCCAAGGCCGGCGCGAACTGAGAACACCAAGCTTGAGCGATGACGAGCAGCCCGACGGTCTCTCGGCAATCAGCGTTCGCAGCTCCGACAAGCACGATTTTCAGCTGAATGTCATTCATAACGCAGCGCTGCCCGAAAACGGTTTGCAGCGTGTGCGCTGGTGGCTGGACGTTGACACGCTGCGGGGCTGCAACCGGTAAATTGAATCGCCCCTCGTTTTATAGATTCATTCGAAGGTCGGCTTCTGGCCGATTTCAGCCTGTCACGACCGGCTGAAAACGACCCAGGCTGTGTGAAAACACCTGCAATTGTCTAATCTTCTGATCGTCGAGATCGTAGCGGGGGCGATCATGAAGCGATTTATTGAAGGTGAGGCTCGGACGCAAGTCACCTTGCTGCCGGAGTGTCTGGACGATTACGTAACCGAAGAAAATCCAGTCCGGGTGGTCGACGTTTTCGTCGATGAACTCGACCTGGGTGCACTTGGGTTTGAAGGTGTTGATCCTGCCGCAACTGGTCGTCCGGCCTACCACCCAACGGTGTTGCTGAAGATCTATATCTACGGCTACCTCAATCGGATTCAGTCCAGCCGCCGGCTTGAGCGTGAGGCCGAGCGCAACGTCGAGTTGATGTGGCTAACGGGACGTTTGGCTCCGGACTTCAAAACCATTGCCGACTTTCGCAAAGACAACGGCAAAGCCATTCGCAACGTATGCCGCCAGTTCGTAGTTCTTTGCCGCAACCTCAATCTCTTCTCTCAGTCGATCATCGCCATCGACGGCAGCAAATTCAAAGCCGTCAATAATCGCGACCGCAACTTCACTCAGGGCAAGGTGAAGGCACGCATGCAGCAGATCGAGCAGAGCATTGATCGCTATCTGGCGGCGATGGATTCGGCGGATCGGGCAACGCCCGAAGTGGCCGAGGCCAAAGCAGAGCGGCTTAAAGAAAAGATAGTCCGCCCTCCCCGCTGCTACGCTTTGGACTCCTCGATTGGAGTCGAAGCAATGCCAACTGAATACTCACTATCTGATGTCCTTGAGCGTCTGTACCAAAACCAGCTCGCCTTAGAGGCGGCCGTGATGGAGTTGACCTTGAGGGCTGAGCGCCAGGGTGCGACGGACACTGGCGACAATGTCCGAGGTGCGCTGCAAACGATCGGGGAGAACGCCGGACACATCAAACAAGGCTTGGCCAAACTGAAGGCACAAGGCCCACACTAACCAAGCTGTCCTCTACGTCCCGCCTGCAACAGCCTTTTTGGATTTTGTGCGCATGCAGTCCGGGTCAGCACGCGCTGTTCGGCGCAAAGGATGACCCCGTACGACACAGTTCATAAGATACAAATCCCAAACGATGTGCTCGCGGGTAAAATGGCATAATATGCCAATGATCGAAAGAACCTGTTTGCCAAAAGCTGGAGCTCATTATGGCGACGCGAAACGTTGTGCTCACCCCTCACCAGGAACAGGTTATCCAGGACCTGGTGCAGTCCGGCCGTTATCAGAATGCCAGCGAAGTGATGCGAGAAGGTTTGCGTCTATTGGAACAGCGCGTCGCCGAAGACACCGCCAAAATTGAGGCCCTGCGTCAGGCGACCTCGATCGGCATCATGGACCTTGAGCACGGGCGCTTTACTCAGGTGAACGAAGGGGATCTGGAGCGTTACCTCGAGGGCTTGAGCCTGGAGGCAACGATCCCCGCGAGAGAGAAACACTGAGCATGTCGTAGTATCGGATTTCCAACGCGGAGCGCGCCGACATTGTCGACATCCTCAGGCTCTCCCAGACGCAGTTCGGCGATCAAGCACGCCAGCGCTACCAGGCGCTGATCCTCGCGGCGCTGCAAGCTATTCGGCACGCCTTATCGCATTGGCAGCCACGACCGTGATGAGCTTGCACCGGGCCTTCGCAGCTATCACCTTATCTATTCACGCCAGCAAGCGAGACACCCCCATGGAATGGTCAAAAGCCCACGCCATATCGTGTTTTATCGCGTGGCAAGCGACGACGTGATCGAGGTCGTCAGACTTCTTCATGACGCCATGGAAGTGCAACTGCACCTGCCCAACGACTGATCACAGAACTGGCCAAGAGGCTTCAGTGCCCATGAAGAGCGAATGTGAAACACACGCTCTACATCTGAACCTGAGCACCCAGCACTGTCGCCCGATTCGGCGATAAATTGAAAGGGAGGCCGTGTGAAGCGGCCATGATGATTATGGGCGCCCGGCTTACTGCTTGAACCTAACGCGAAATCGATTGTCTCCAAACTGAGCATTTTACCTAATAGAGAAAACGCTCTTCTGAATCTAGAAGTGGGCAAATAAAATTAGGTGGCGGGTACCAGCCCTCCAGCCGAAGATTAGACCATGCATGAAGACCATATATTAGTGATAGGTAAATGGAATGACCTCACCGAGTGAAAAAACGGAGTAAACAGCTACTGCAATCAGCTGCGTTGATATAAAGCTGCTCCGCGGGAGGCCTATCCATTAGGAATGGAGGTCCATCTGCACATGTCCGTTTATGTTTTCAATCCTCATACTAGAACCTTCTATCGGCCCATAGATGCGGCACTACGTTGGTGCAATCTCATCCGTTACGAAACACAGATAGTGCAAGCTGCATGGTCTTGTCCCGAGAAACTTGCCTCCCTGTTCCCCCAATGGCCAGCTCTTCACGCAACTACGGAAAAAATCTATGATGCGGTACGTAATGGAGAATTACCGTATGGTTGCCTCGGCATTTCGGTTCCTATGGGTACTTACGTGGAGACCGATCAATTAACGATACGCCACTCCGATTTGCGCCAGTGGATGCAGATTTACTATCCCGATCAGAAGCCGGGCTTTCTGTTTGAGGCAGGCAGAGACGCTCATGAAAAAGTCAGTTTAGGAACCTTCCTCGCGCTACAAGCAGAGCGGGATGCCGTCCTGCGAGAGCTGAATACACTACAGCATCACCATCGAGATGTTTTAGACGATCTTCAAGCGATAGGGCTTGAACGAGATGAGCTCAAAGCATTGGTCAAAACGCATGGGCAACTCAGCGAGCGTAGCGAACTCACATATCAAAATATCATCGGTGTTTTAGTCAACCTCTTCCTGGACCACTCACCCGCTGGAAAACCTCTCTCCGTATTCAAGAATCAAGCTGCAATCGTCGATGCTATTATCGCACGCTATAGAGATGTGCCCGGCCTCAGCAAGCGAACTCTGGACGAAAAGTTCGCCGCCGCTAATCGCAGCCTCAAAAAAAGCAAATAGGCCGTAACCGTCCGGCCAACACACCTTCCTGACACCGTCGCTTGAGGCGATGGTGTCCACCTAAATTTAAGTGGACACCATTTTTAGCCTTTTTAAGCGGACGCCCATGCCACAAGAACGTCGTTCCTATTCCAAGTCCTTCAAGGCCCAGGTCATTGCCGAATGTGCGCAGCCTGACACCTCGATTGCCAATGTCGCCTTGACCTACAACCTCAATGCCAACCTCGTCCATAAATGGATTCGGGTGCATGCGCAGAAAAACCTGGGTAAGCGTCCAGCCAACACACCTTCCGAACTCCAGCGTTAAGGGCGATGGTGTCCGCGTATTTTTAAGCGGACGCGATAGCCCTTAACGTCAGGATTTCCATGCGCCAACGAAGCTCTTACCCGAAACCGTTCAAAGCCCAGGTTGTTCAGGAATGTCTGCAACCAGGCGCAATACTATCCAGCGTTGCCATCAGCCACGGCATCAATGCCAACGTTATCCGCAAGTGGCTACCGCTTTATCGAGATCAGCTACCAGCGGCGTTGCCGGCTTTCGTTCCGTTGAAAGCTACGCCTAAACGGCAGGTGGAAGCGTTGGCGACCATTGAGTTGCCGCTTGGCGAGCAATCGATCACAGTGAAATGGCCAACGTCCGATCCTGACGGCTGCGCCCGCTTTGTCCGTGGACTCACTCAATGATTCGCATCGACGCCATCTGGCTCGCCACCTAGCCCATGGACATGCGTGCCGGCACTGAAACTGCGCTGGCCAGGGTGATCGCGGTGTTCGGTGCGGCGAAGCCGCACTGTGCTTATCTGTTCGCCAACCGCCGCGCCACTCGTATGAAAGTGCTGGTGCATGACGGGATTGGCGTCTGGCTGGCTGCTCGCCGGTTGAACCAAGGCAAGTTTCACTGGCCCGGTATTCGAAATGGCTGCGATGTGGAGCTGGATACAGAGCAACTTCAGGCCTTGGTGCTCGGTCTGCCTTGGCAACGCGTTGGGGCTGGCGGTGCAATCACACTGCTCTAACGCCCGCCATTAGCCCATTGGTCTATCGCCGCAAACGGCTTGCTCTGGCAAAATTCGCGGCATGACTTCATCGCCCAATCTCGACCAAATGTCCCCTGACCAACTGCGTGCCCTCGCGGCGCAGTTGCTGTCCCAGGTTGATTCTCTCGGGCAGCAAGTCGACCGGATGGGCAAGAAGAACGACCGCGACCAAACCATCATCGAGCAGCTCACCCACGAAATCGCCTGGTTCAAACGTAACAAGTTTGCCAAGCGCAGTGAGCAACTGAGCCCTGCCCAAGGCAGCCTGCTCGACGACCTGCTCGACACCGACATCGCGGCCATCGAAGCCGAACTGAAGGCGTTGAATCCGCTGGCTGCGCCGGCCGAACCACGCAAGCAGCCCAAGCGTGTTTCCTTGCCAGCGCAGTTTCCGCGTACCGTGATTTATCACGAACCCGACACCACCCAGTGCGCCTGCGGCTGCCAGCTCCAGCGCATCGGCGAAGACGTCAGCGAGAAGCTGGATTACATCCCGGGCGTGTTCACCGTCGAGCAGCATGTGCGCGGGAAATGGGTCTGCCGCAAATGTGAAACGCTGACTCAGGCTCCGGTTCCGGCCCAGGTAATCGACAAGGGCATCCCGACCGCTGGGCTGCTGGCTCACGTGATGGTAGCCAAGTTCGCCGACCATTTGCCGCTGTATCGGCAAGAGAATATCTTTGGCCGCGCCGGCCTGGCTATCGCCCGCTCGACACTGGCGCAGTGGGTCGGCCAAACTGGCGTGCAGCTCCAACCCTTGGTCGACGCACTGCGCGAAACAGTGCTTGCTCAAGGCGTGATCCACGCTGACGAAACGCCGGTGCAGATGCTCGCGCCGGGCGAGAAGAAAACCCATCGCGCTTATGTCTGGGCCTACTGCACTACGCCTTTTTCGGCGCTCAAGGCAGTGGTGTACGACTTCAGCCCAAGCCGTGCGGGCGAACATGCACGCAACTTTCTTGGCCAGTGGAATGGCAAGCTGGTTTGCGATGATTTTGCCGGCTACAAAGCCAGCTTCCAGCAAGGCATCACCGAAATCGGCTGCCTGGCCCACGCCCGCCGCAAGTTTTTCGATTTGCACGCGACGAATAAAAGCCAACTGGCTGAGCAGGCGCTGCACTCAATTGGCGGGTTGTACGAAATTGAACGGCAAGCGCGGGAAATGACCGACGAAAATCGCTGGCGAATACGCCAGGAAAAAGCGGCCCCCATTATCGACGCACTGCATACCTGGATGTTGGCCCAGCGCGATCTTGTGCCCGAAGGGTCGGCTATCGCGAAAGCTCTGGATTACAGCCTCAAACGCTGGACGGCACTGACTCGATATCTCGAGGACGGGGCTGTGCCCATAGATAATAACGCTGTCGAAAATCAGATAAGGCCGTGGGCACTTGGACGCTCGAACTGGTTGTTCGCCGGGTCGCTACGCAGCGGTAAGCGGGCAGCTGCGATCATGAGCTTGATCCAGTCAGCCCGCATGAATGGGCATGATCCTTATGCGTATCTCAAAGATGTGCTGACGCGCCTGCCGACGCAGCGAGCGAGTGAGATCGACCAACTGCTGCCACAGCAGTATGCGTCCGGGCATCCCGTCTTGCACCCTGGGAGAGCAGGAAAACAGAGGTAACACATGGGTCAGTTCGTATAATTACATTAGACGGTGTTTTAACTGATTTCTGTCCCCCAAATTTGGCACTGATTCGAGAGTGTTTTCAGCCACCCTCCATCGGTTTGCCGGAATTCAATTGGCCATGTTTTAGCTTTGGCTTGGCCCCCCTTGCGTGACCAGGCAACCGGAGCCCCATGCTGGTTTGACCAGTGCAGGCGTGAATGAACCTGAATTGGGTCCATGTGCGCCACGACAATATCGCCTTCGGTGCGATATGAGTGCTGATCTGGGTTGTGTCGGGGCGTTAGGGGTGGCGTCCGGGTTGAGATGGTGTGGCGTAGGTGCGTCTACGGTGCTTTCAGTTTGAAAGTCGTCGAGAAATAGACGGTGTTTTTTAGGTGCGGATTAGGGCTCGCTGAGTGCTCAGTGGGTGCTTATAAGGGTTGGGTGAGTGTGGTGCGGGGCGTTCCTGGGTTTATATGGATCGGTGATGGTGCCGGTCGGGGCAGAGCGCGCACCCAAAGCACCCAAACTGCCAAGAAGGATGTTGACGGAGGGAAGCCTGCTCGGTTCCCTCCGAAAATAGCTGAGTTGTCCGAGAATTTTGCGGAACAGTTTCGTGTGTCGATCATCACGAGAGGCGACACGTTGCTGCACCTGATTGACCACTACATACGGCGAACCTTCGACAACGGGCGGAGGATGCCGCCTCAAGTTTGCAAAAGGCTATCGACCTCTTCCCCGTTGTTAGCGAAGGGCTTCGCTACCCCGTCAAGGTCACCAGGAGCGCCGGGAAATCTCTACCTTGCGCTCAGAAGCAAAGGTGGTGGCACAGACTCGTTGGCCTGGCTGATGGAAATCGAAACGGGGCAGCTATCCGCATATTGATTCCATTGATTGGCCAGGCGGGTGCAGAACAGATGCTCGATGCGCTGAATAAAGTGCAGGAGGTTTCGGATGAAAGTGCGGCCGGGCATACCGTCTTGCGCAACTAAACCGGTTGCCATCTATGCGGCAGCAGTTCGGCAATCGCACTCGCCCGCTGCGTCGGCAGGCGCGTGAGGACGTCCTTCAAATAAGCATACGGATCATGTCCGTTGAGCCGTGCCGATTGGATCAAGCTCATGATCGCGGCTGCACGTTTGCCACTGCGCAGTGACCCAGCGAACAGCCAATTTTTGCGACCTAACGCCCATGGCCGAATCTGGTTCTCGGCCCAATTATTGTCAATGGGTACGGCACCGTCATCGAGATAGCGCGACAGCGCCGTCCAACGTTTGAGGCTGTAATCCAGAGCCTTGCTAATAGCCGAGCCGTCGTGCACGAGCTGGCGCTGGGCGATCATCCAGGCATGCAAAGCGTCCATCACCGGTACGGCTTTTTCTTGCCGTATTCGGCGGCGTAAATCCGGTTCCAGGTCGCGGACTTCATGCTCTATTTCGTACAGCCGCTGGATGTACCTCAAGGCCTGCTCGGCAAGCTGGCTCTTGTTGGTGGCGTGCAGCTCGAAGAACTTGCGCCGCGCATGAGCCATGCAGCCGATCTCGGTCACGCCGAGTTCAAAGCTGGCCTTGTAGCCGCCAAAATCATCGCAGACCAGCTTGCCCTTCCAGTCTTGCAGGAAGTTGCGGGCGTGTTCTCCGGCGCGGCTAGGGCTGAAGTCGTAAACCACCGCCGCCAATTCCGAGAACTGGCTGGTGGCGTAGGCCCAGACATAGGCTCGATGGGTTTTCTTCGCACCCGGCGTGAGCATCTGCACCGGCGTTTCATCGGCGTGGATTACGCCATGTTCGAGGACAGTATTACGCAGGGCATCGACCAGCGGCTGTAACTGCACGCCACAGTTGCCGACCCATTGCGCCAGGGTCGAACGCGCGATAGCCAAACCGGCTCGACCAAAAATCGATTCCTGGCGATAGAGCGGTAGATGGTCGGCGAACTTCGCGATCATGACGTGGGCCAGCAGCCCCGCGGTCGGGATGCCTTTGTCGATGACCTGCGCCGGAACCGGTGCCTGGATCAGGGTTTCGCACTGATCGCAGACCCACTTGCCACGGATGTGCCGCTCAACGGTGAACACGCCCGGCGTGTAGTCGAGTTTCTCGCTGACATCCTCGCCGATACGCTTGAGAGCGCAGCCGCACTGGCAATGGCTGTTGTCGGGTTCGTGGTGGATCAGAGTGCGCGGAAACTGCGGCGGCAAGGCGGTGCGTTTAGGTTTTTGCCGAACCTCGGTCGAAGCGGGAGCAAGTTT
The DNA here is from genome assembly GCF_059695895.1 of Pseudomonas sp. LBUM1664. NCBI lineage: Bacteria > Pseudomonadati > Pseudomonadota > Gammaproteobacteria > Pseudomonadales > Pseudomonadaceae > Pseudomonas > Pseudomonas sp. LBUM1664. The sequence continues at coordinate 3,852,082 of NZ_CP166791.1, forward strand.
CAGCGCTTCAAGTTCAGCCTCGATGGCCGCAATGTCGGTGTCGATCAGGTCATCGAGCAGGCTGGCTTGATCCGGGCTCAGTTGCTCGCTGCGCTTGGCAAACTTGAAGCGCTTGAGTTGCGCAATCTCGTGGGTCAGCTTTTCGATAACCGTTTGGTCGCGGTGGATCTTCTTACCCATTGTCTCGATTTTCTGATCGAGACTCTCGACACGCTGCATCAACTGCGCCGCCAGAGCACGCAGTTGTTCAGGGTTTAGTTGGTCGAGATTGGGCAGTGAAGTCATGCCGCCGATTTTGCCAGAGCAGGCTAAAACCGACGATAGGCTCATCGGACAATTGCACGGCCTGGGTGGCCATGGCAGGTGTTATACGATGGAAATCGCGCTGCCAGGCCCGACTCTTTGCCAAGGCAAACCCAGCACCAGGGCATGTAGCTGTTCGGCACCCAATTCTATCTGAGAGCCGTGTCGAGAACCCGGCCAGAAGAACTTGCCTTGATGCAGGCGGCGCGCTACCAGCCAGATACCCAACCCGTCGTGCACCAGCACCTTGATGCGCGTGGCGCGGCGATTGGCAAACAGATAAGCACAGTGCGGCTGCGCCGCACCGAACACTGCAACCACCCGCGCCAGCGCGGTTTCGGTGCCGGCGCGCATGTCCATCGGCTCGGTGGCGAGCCAGATGGAGTCGATGCGGATCATCGCAACAGGTCTCGCAGAAAGGTGGCGCAGGCAGCGGCGCTTTCGGTCGGCCAGTTCACTTTCACGGTGCCGCGCGGGTGTGGGATTTCGAGGCAGATAGTCGATGACGCGGCTTGCGAATTTGCTCCGGCTAACTGCAAGGGCAGCGGAATGAAAGCAGGTTGCAGCGCCATGGCTTTCTGCGTTTGCACTCGAATCCATTTATGGACGAGGTTCGCGTTGAGGCTGTGGCTCAGCGCAACGCTGGCAATCGAGGCCCCGGGCTGGGAGCACTCTTGAATGACCTGGGCCTTGAAGGATTTGGAGTAGGAACGGCGTTGTGGCTGCATGAAAGACCCGCTTAAAAGGCTAGAAATGGTGTCCACTTAAATCAGGTGGACACCATCGCCTTTGGCGTCGGGGTCAGGAAGGTGTGTTGGCCGGACGCATACCCACAGCATTGGGTCTCGGCCTGACGTCCTCAACGTGAGGGTGCTCTTGCATTAGAATGACCGCTCAACTCATATGGAACAGGACTGATCCGAATGGAAGCGCGAGCCACTTTTTCCGCCAAGAATTTCAAACCAACTGACCTGACTCCCACGCCCGAAATTACAACAGGCTTACCAGTGTCGATCAGCTCCATGGAAAAGTCCTATACAGGAGCTATCGATGGTATTTCTTCAACAGCCTTTACTGCGGCGTTCGACCAAGCGTCAAGAAGGGGCAGCTACATCGCGATGGAGAGCTTCAAGGGTACGGTGAATGGGGTAGAGGGTTCCTTTAACTTCATTCATTCCGCCTCCACTACCGGAATTGATCGTGCAGATGAGTTTTTCTGCATAGTTGGAGGCAGTGGTACGGATGGTTTGAAAGGGATATCAGGGTCAGGAGGGATCACAATTGACACCGATGGAACGCACCATATTTGGTTGAATTACCACCTCGAATAATTTAACAAACCGTAAAGGGCATCGCCCCTGACGCATCAGGCAGGTGTCTTCGCTAGGTGCTTACTGACGACACCGATACCTGACAGCAAAGGCATCGGTGTCTCTTGCCTGCTCTGGCAGTCTGTCGGGGTCAACTCATCTCTGGAACGAGGTGACTCATGAACGTCAGGTTTTCAATAGCGTACATATACTCAGAGAATCTCGGATCTCCATCGTTGAACGCCTTTGCCACTTTTTGTGCGTTCTCAAGACTGTCCCACATTGCTAAGTCCGCGAAGATTCGGTCGTCGCTCATAGGGCAGTAGGCACGGTACTCGATCAAACCAGGAAAGGTCTTTAACGTTTCACGAAGCCCTGCGCGGAGCACAGGCACTTGCGCAACGCATTCCTGTTTGACCTTGAAAATGGCTAATTCGAGTACATGAGATGAGTGCTGCATAGGGATGACCTTCTGTGTGTTAAGGAGTCCCAATTATCAGTGGCTCATACTGACAGCGTAGTGTCAGTAGTGGTGATAGCTTTCCACTGGCTTGCCTGGTGCTTCATATACGCTTGGAGATCAAGGGCAGGATTGTCGGGTGATGGTTGTTGGGCAATAGCGATGGAGGCTATGCGATCGACCCGAAAATCACGGTAAGCCGCCCTGGCACTACACCAGCTTCCAACTGTCCACTTTCCTCCCCAGTAGAAAAGGCCAAGGGGGGAAATGAGGCGTTGCGAAACCGCACCGTCCAAGCTGGTATAAGTTATCTTCAGCGCCTGAGCGTTTTCGATGGCATTTCGAAGGGTTGCCAGATGGCCACGCGTCGAGGAAGGTGTTGTTCCAAGTGCCCTGATTTTTGCCGTGCTGGGGTCAACCTTGTGATGGACTATGGACGCTGAGATTTTGCTCAACAACATCCTTGCAGCAGCACTTAGATCGTTATCGGCGGAAGCTGAAAGCATTTCCATCCCGAGCATCAATGCATCCAGTTCGAGCCTGTTCAACGTTAAAGGCGGCATCTCAAAATCGGCATCCAAGGCATACCCCACGCCAGCGGTACCATAGATTGGGATTCCACTGAAGGAAAGGTCGTCGATGTATCGATAGATTGAGCGAACGGAAACGCCAATTCGGCTAGCCAGTCGTTCAGCAGAGATTGGCTGATGGACACGAATCAGGTTTACCAATTGAAATAAGCGATCAGCTTTACGCACTAGGTGTGCTCAACTGAGATTCCTTTGCAAGCTCAATGGCCGCGTTAATGGCGGCCCGAGCTTGGGGGCTATTCTTCCAGCAAGTCGATCCCACTGCTGCCGATGCCTGAGCCAGGATGTCACAAGCATTCGCTTTGCTGAGCACAGCTAGCGAGTCAATGCCCATCTGCTCAAGGCGAGCGATAACGGCCGGCCCTACGCCCTTTAGGGCCAACAAGGCATTATGTTCCGTCAGTGGAAATGGCATCCGTAAACTCCTTTTATCGGCCAATGAAGCACCCGGAGTTTGCCCGACGGGAGAGGGCATCTCAATAGATGGCTCCATCGCCCTAAGCGCAGGCATCAGGAGACACTTACGATGCAGCTGCCAACCCAGCGCGCGAGTGAGATCGAGCATTTGCTGCCGCATCGGTGGATACCGGCCTGACTAAAGTAGAGCGATTCGGTCGCACGCTTGTCGGAAGCAAACTATCGCCTGCTCAATCTGGCAATGCCTTAGCAATTGCCGCTTCAAGCATAGGTTTGGCTGCGTCATGCAAGAGCTGGCCGTGAGCGCCTACGACATGTTCGAAATCAAGCCTCAGAAGCCTCTCGAAGTCGGCGACAAGGCTGCCCCCCTCCGGCGTGACGCGTTTCAGCCAAGGGCCGCCAATAAGTAGCGTCAGCTTAAAACCCATCATTCGCAGTACGCATCTGCTAAGGAAAGTCGTGTAACTCCAGTCGGCCCAATATTGAATGCTATCCGTGGCGATGAGCAGTTTTAGATTCTTCAGCAAAAGGCACGCCTCAGGGTATTTGGCCGCTTCATACACGAAAAACTGTGCATCAGGCATCGGCGGAGACGCTGCGGCGTTGATCACATGGTTTGCCATAGGCACCTTGTAAGTCTCCGGTCGAGATTGACACCAGAACTCCGCCTGATATCGGTCAACGTAAAACCGATCGTCTAGGCCATGGAAATCTCCTAGACGCAGGACATGGCGAACATTACCTAGTGCATCCAGCTGACTTAGTGCGGCATCGCTCAGGCGCACTGGGTTGATGAGGGTCAATTCATCGCCACTTTTGACAATGACCATGTTTCGGTTCATACGCATTCCAGGGCCGATCCTGATGCTGCCATGAACTAAGTAAACGTTGTGGAAAATAGGAGTGATAGGGTCATGGGGGAACGCGGGTGGGTACACTGACTATTCCTTGTGAAGTTATCCTTACTCACTGCTTGGCGAATCCTTATCTACCCAAGCGTGACGCCGTACCTTACCTTGGGACGTCCTACGCATCCATAGCTGACCCAGCCAGCAATGTTCAGGATCCTATCTTGACCGTTGCACGGTGAGGTTCGGGGCGACTGCACCTCATCGCAGATCCTGCTCAGTACAGGTAGGCGCCTTCACCTGACGGTTACTCATACTCATAAATGGAGCGAATCACAATCGGACTGGATTGGTGAGCGCTACGTCCCGAATAGGGCGATTCCAAGCGATGGGTGAGAGTAGGAATACTACGATAAGGAAAGCTACCTGGGACAGGTAGAACGGCTCCAGCCACTGTTGCTTCAATGCGACGTAAAAAGTGTTATGGGCTACGTCGACCAAAATAATCGCTACCGTAAGCACGATTCCGGCTCTTGGTTTGATGAAAAGTAGCAGTGCTGCAAGCGGGTCAAAAAACGTAAGCGCCCCCCAGAAAATACGGCTGGCCAAGTAAGTGCTAGGCCCGTATCCGTAGTCCCAGAACAATCCATACGAAACGTCTGCACGGATGTGATTAGCGGTTGCGATGAAAAGGCAGCATGCGAACAAAATTCTGACGGCGAATGACAATCTTGGCATAGCGTTATCTACATTCGTGAAATACGCCCTGCATGATAGCGGGATCAACCAACGACGCTAGCAGTTGCAAACTGGGAAGGTGTGATCGCTGAACGCTTACTTCGAAACAGACGAGGATTCCATCCAAAGCCAGTCGTTTCGTAATATGCGTCCGGCCGACACACCTTCCTGACCTCGATGCCAAAAGTGGCGCAACGGGGGAGAACCATCGCTAATGCGACGAGACGTAAATAGATGGCGTGGACGGCGCAGGCAGTGCATAAGTCTCCCTCATCCATTCGATCTCTGCGTGGGGAGTTCGCCCAAAGAAACGTTTGAATTCGCGGCTGAATTGAGAGGCGCTCACATAGCCTACATTGAACGCTGCCGTCGAAGCGGTCACCGCGTTGCGTAGCATAAGCAATCGTGCCTGGTGCAGGCGCGTCGACTTCAGATACTGCATCGGCGACAAGTCCGTCACTCTGCGAAAGTGTAGATGAAAACTGGGCACACTCATATTCGCCTCTTGGGCAAGTGACACCACATCCAAGCGCTCTTGATAGCAACAGTGGATCTTGCGGATCGCGCGAGTGACCTTACCGAAATGACCCTGACTATTTAGCGCAGCTCGCATTGAGCCACCCTGAGCGCCGGTCAAGATCCGATAGTAGATCTCGCGCACCAGCGACGGTCCAAGTATTTGTGCTTCTATCGGATTGCTCATCGCCTCGAGAAATCGCTGCGTCGAGGCGCGCAGCAAGTCGTCCATTGGCGAGGCGTACATGCCCTTGGGCTGGGCACAACTTGGCCCCAGCGCTTCATCCACTTGAAGCATCAGTTCACTGGCAAGCTGGAAATTCAGGCGCATGTAGACCGCTAGCATCGGTTCTGCTTCGCTGGCGTCGGTCTCCATGGTGAAAGGAACGGGTACGGACACCACAAGGTAGTGCTGAGGGTCGTAAATGTAGACGTCATCGCCTAAATAGCCGCGCTTGCGCCCTTGGCACAGGATCACTATACCGGGGTCGTACAAAACCGGAGTGCGGGCCAGCGGCCGGTTTGAACGCAAAAAGCGAATCTCCTCCAACTCGCTCAGATTGTAGCCCTCGACCGGCGCGAGCTTTTCCATCAAAAGCACCATGTCTGAACTCCCTGGATCGGCCTGAGCCATTGACGTCCCCTATGCTTACTGCTCAACCGTCAGTTGAACGGGTTAGTGCTTCCCATTGATCAATCTCACTAGCCGCCCGATTCAGCTGGTTACGTACCAGACCCAGCGCGTCACTACCCAAGAGTAAGTGTGCCGGTGGCGTCGGGCTGGCAATAACCTGCAACATTGCTAGCGCAGCCTTGTGCGGATCACCAAGCTGTTTTCCGCTCTTATCTTCGCGCGCTTTGCGCACCGGATCGAAGCTGGCATCGTAATCGGCGATGCTCCGTGGGGTGCGCTGCATCGAACGACCGGCCCAGTCAGTGCGAAACGAGCCAGGCGCTACGGCGGTCACAAAGATGTTAAAAGGCAAAAGCTCTTTGCTCAAGGTATCGGAGATACCTTCGAGAGCAAACTTGCTACCACAATAGTACGCAATACCCGGCATCGTAATTGTGCCGCCCATGGAGGTGATGTTGAGGATGTGACCCGCGCGACGCTTACGAAAATAAGGCACGAAAGCTTTAGTCACCGCGACCGCGCCGAACACGTTGACGTCGAATTGGCGACGCATGTCCTCCAGTGGCGACTCTTCGAAGATGCCCTCGTGACCGTAGCCGGCGTTGTTGACCAACACGTCGACTGGGCCGTGGGTTGCTTCAACATCAGCGACTACGCTGTCGATACGAGCGAAGTCAGTGACATCCAGAATTACCCCATGAGCATGATCCACGCAAAGCGCCTGAAAGTCCTGCAACGCGGCTTCACTACGCACGGTACCTATTACACGGTGGCCCGCAGCAAGAGCTTCATGCGCCAGTGCTTTGCCAAAGCCACTGCTGACGCCCGTGATGAATAGGGTTTTTCTGCTGTTCATGGTGAACTCCGATAAGTAGGTACGGAGCGATGATATCTGTCTAGAACTAGGTCACCTACGCCGGTTTGTCTTGGCGCATTGCCTATTCCTATTAGGATCGACAATTATGGATGATAATATGCATCCGGGCATGACGTCTTGCGTGATTAAAACCGCTGCCACTTATGCGGAAGCAACTGCTCGATTTCACTCGCCCGTTGCGTCGGCAGCCGCGCCAGCACATCCTTGAGATAAGCATACGGATCATGCCCATTGATGCGCGCCGACTGGATCAGGCTCATGATCGCCGCCGCCCGCTTGCCGCTGCGCAGCGATCCCGCAAACAACCAGTTAGACCGCCCAGGCGCCCACGGCCGGATCAGGTTCTCGATCTGGTTATTGTCGATGGGCACAGCACCATCTTGCAGGTAACGCGTCAGCGCTACCCAGCGTTTGAGGCTGTAATCCAGAGCCTTGGCCGTGGCCGAACCCTCGGGCACAAGTTCACGCTGAGCCAACATCCACTCATGCAGTTTTTCAGCGATGGGTACCGCTGTTTCCTGGCGTAATCGCCAACGGTCTTCGTCGCTCATTTCCTTGGCATGTCGCTCGACTTCGTACAGCCCGCCAATCGAGTGAAGCGCCTGCTCCGCCAACTGACTTTTATTCGCCACATGCAGGTCGAAGAACTTGCGGCGCGCATGGGCCATGCAACCGATTTCGGTGATGCCCAGCTCGAAGCTGGCCTTGTAACCGGCGAAGTCGTCGCAGACCAGTTTACCGTTCCACGTGCCCAGGAAGTTGCGGGCATGCTCGCCCGCTCGGCTCGGGCTGAAGTCGTAAACAACGGCCCTGAGCGCCGAAACAAGCGTTGTGCTATAGGCCCAGACGTAAGCACGGTGGGTTTTCTTCTCTCCTGGAGCCAGCATTTGTACCGGTGTTTCATCGGCATGTACCACGCGCTGGGCCAGCACCGCTTCGCGCAGCGCATCGACCAGCGGCTGGAGGTGCACGCCGGTTTGTCCCACCCACTGTGCAAGTGTCGAACGCGGTATGGCCAGGCCGGCCCGGCCGAAGATCTTTTCCTGTCGATACAGCGGCAGGTGGTCGGCGAACTTCGCCACCATCACATGCGCCAGCAGGCCGGCGGTGGGGATGCCCTTGTCGATCACCTGTGGTGGTACCGGCGCCTGGATCAGCGTTTCGCACTGCCGACAGGCCCATTTCCCACGAACGTGCTGCTCAACCGTGAACACGCCCGGCGTGTAGTCCAGCTTCTCGCTGACGTCTTCACCGACGCGCTGAAGCTGGCAGCCGCACGCGCACTGGGTGTTGTCCAGCTCGTGATGGATCACAGTGCGTGGGAACTGCGGTGGCAACGGCGCACGCTTGGGTTGCTGGCGTGGCTCTGCCTGCGCGGGTGGGGATGAAGTGCTTTTAACTCGGCCTCAATGGCTTCGAGGTCGGTATTGAGTAGGTCATCCAGCAAGCTGCCTTGCGCCGGGCTGATCTGCTCGCTGCGTTTGGCGAACTTGTGCCGCTTGAGAATGGCGATTTCGTGAGTGAGCTGCTCGATGATCGTCTCATCACGATGGATCTTTCTGCCCATGGTGTCGACCTTGGACATCAACTGCGCAGCCAGCGCGCGCAGTTGTTCAGGGGGCATTTGGTCGAGTTCGGGCAAGGAAGTCATGCCGTGGATTTTACCAAAGCAGTCCTCCGGTCACAGCTAAAAGCCAGGTATTAGAGCAATGTAATTGCGCCGCCTGCACCTACTCGTTGCCAAGGCAATCCAAGTACCAGCGCCTGGAGTTGTTCGGGGTCGAGTTCGACCTCCGTCCCACGATGGATGCCTGGCCAATGAAACTTACCTTGGTTCAAGCGCCGTGCCGCCAGCCAGACACCAATTCCGTCGTGAATCAGCACTTTCATTCGGTTGGCCCGTCGATTGGCAAAGAGATAAGCGCAGTGCGGCTTCGCCGCACCGAACACGGCAACCACCCGGGCCAGTGCAGTGTCAGTGCCGGCCCGCATGTCCATGGGCTCGGTAGCGAGCCAGATGGAGTCGATGCGAATCATTGGGCCAGGCCACGAATAAAACATGCGCAGCCGTCCGGATCCGAGGCTGGCCATTTAACTGTGATGGATTTATCGCCCAGAGGCAGCGAGATGATCACCATTTCTTCTGATGCGCGCCTTGGTACTGCTTTTACGGGAACGAAAGCTGGCAGGGTTGTGGGTGATTTATCCCGATAAATCGGTAGCCACTTGCGGATCACGTTGGCGTTGATGCCGTGGTGGATGGCTACGCTGGAGATCGTCGCTCCTGGTTTCAGGCATTCCTGGACGACCTGGGCTTTGAACGGTTTGGGGTAAGAGCTTCGTTGGCGCATGGAAATCCTGGCGATAAGGGCGATCGCGTCCGCTTAAATATACGCGGACACCATCGCCCTTAATGCTGGAGTTCGGTAGGTGACTTGGCCGGACGCTTACAATAGGCCGCAATATTGCACTGCAGTTCTCCCCATTGCAGTGCAATGACTCCCCCACTTTTCTGCTATTCAATTCAGGTCACTTCCCATCACGCGCCAATCGGCGCCAGGAGTGACCAGCATGTCCAGCCAATCCGCCGCCATTACTGAAGTACGTCAACCGCAGGTCGAACGCCACATCATGCGGCGCGAAGAAGTTGAACGAAAAACCGGCTTCAAGCGGGCTCACATCTACAACCTGATGAAGGAAGGGAAATTCCCTCAGGCCAAGCGTATTGGATTGCGTGCTGTGGGCTGGGACTCACTGGAGATCGACCGGTGGGTTACCGAACGCTTGGCGCAGCAGGGCTGATGTCATGCGCGTGATCTCGGTGGTTTCCACCAAAGGTGGGGTAGGCAAAACTACAGTAGCAGCCAACCTCGGCGGTCTGCTGGCGGATGCGGGTCTACGCGTCTTACTGCTCGATTTGGATAACCAACCCACCCTCTCCAGCTACTACGCGTTGAGTCACGAGGCTATCGCCGGTGCGTACGAGTTCATTGCGGTCAACCAGACAGATCCTGCACAGATAATTTCCACGACGGTGGTCGAAGGGCTCGACCTGATCATCTCCAACGACGATCAAGGCCAGCTGAGTACATTGCTGCTGCACGCCCCTGATGGGCGATTACGGCTGCGCAACTTGCTCGACAATTTCCGATCCAGTTATGACCTGCTTTTGATCAACACCCAAGGCGCACGTAGCGTGCTGCTGGAGATGGCCATTTTGGCCTCCGATCTCGCCGTCTCTCCCATCACTCCAGAAATGCTCGCTGCACGCGAGCTACGTCGCGGCACCCTTAAGCTGTTCAGCGAACTAGAACCGTTCCGTCACCTGGGCATTACACCGCCACCGTTGCGGCTGCTACTGAACCAAGTGAACGCCCGGCTGATGGACACCCGGATGATCATCCGGGGACTGCGCGATACCTTCGCTACGGCTACCAATATCTCGGTCCTAGACACGGTAGTACCAGACCGAGTGGCGTATCTCAACGCCGCATCGCTCGGACTACCGGTGCACCGAATTGAGACTCGCCAGTCACTTGAACGACGCTCGTTATCAGCACTTGAAACCATGCAAGCGCTGGGCACCGAACTGTTTCCGGAGTGGTGGGAAGCAATCTCCACGGTAAGCAGGTACGCGGAGGTTCAATGAGACGAATCGCCGCGCAGGCATTTCTCACGAGTCATTTAGTTTGATCGACCTTGAAGCCAACCGTATTTGGCAAGGAGTGTTTTGATGTTGGATCAGTTTCCCATCATCGTTCAACCATCAACTCGACCACACCACCCAACTTACGAGGAGTACTGCACCGTGGTCTTTCGTCTGCAGGGCGGGCGCTCGGCCATGGGTTGGTTCCTCGCAGAGCTCTCCGGACATTTAGAGGGTCCGGGAACTGCCGAGATCATCAAGTTCGAGGTCGGTGACCATTTGCGTAACCTGGGTTAACTGAGGTTGTTCAGATGAAGAAGCTCAGCCAGCAGGAGATCACCGACAAGCTGCACCAGGACCACTTCCCTCGATGCCGGGAACTGGAGCAACTGTCCGATCCACTCATCGACACGCCTATGCTGGTCACGCTGGAGCAGTTGCGGCCCTACGAACACAACCCGCGTTTCATCCGTAATCCGCTGTATGACGATATCAAAGCTTCGATGCGTGAACGCGGGCTGGATCAACCGCCGCCGATTACTCGCCGCCCGGGAGAAGCTTATTTCATCATCCGTAACGGCGGTAATACTCGCTTGGCGATTCTCGGCGAACTGTGGCAAGAAACCCGCGACGAGCGCTTCTTTCAGATTCATTGCCTATTCCGGCCTTGGAGCAATGAGATCACCGCCCTACTCGGCCATTTGGCCGAGAGCGATTTGCACGGCCAACTCACCTTCATCGAACGCGCTCTGGCGGTAGCCAAACTCAAAACCATGCTCGAAGCAGGTGAAGCTTTGCTCTCGCAACGTGAACTGGCACGACGTCTTGCTGCCGGGGGCTATCCCATTTCGCAGTCGCACATCAGCCGGATGTTAGACACTCTTGAACACCTACTGCCTGCCATTCCGCAAACTTTGTATGCCGGATTAGGTAAACCCCAAATCGAACGCCTGATCGCTCTGCGTAGTCAGGCCGAGCGAACGTGGAACCGTTATCCAACCGCCGGCATTACGTTCGCCGAGTTTTGGCTCGATACCTTGGGCTACTTCAATGACGAGCCCGAGTCCTTCGATCTGGAGCAAATCCAGGATGAATTGCTCGAACGCATGAGCCGCTTACTTGGACAGTCCTATCGTATGCTGGCCCTGGTACTGAGCGATACCCATCGGGCCGTCTCGACGCCTGATATTGTCGTTACCACGCACACGGAGAACACCCTTCTTCCGAGCGTCGATGAAGTTGCGGTAGAACCTCCCTCCCCCGAGCCTCCTCTCGAAACAGTCAGAGAAGAGCCGCTCATACAGCCCGAAACGAATGCCCTATCAGCAGCCAACCCTCAGTCACGTGTCCAGCAAATTCGCGAACAGATCGATCGTGAGACATCATCCGACGCAGCACTAACCGCCGAGACCTGCACGGTCGACGATATCTGGACCATTACCCCAGCTCTGGATGCCCCCAAACAACTGCGTTTAGCCATTGCCGGACTGGCTCGGGAAATGGCGGCCTATGCCGGACACCCCGAAAGCATCATTGATCTGACGCATGGCTTAGGCTTCGCCCTGAACATTGAGCAACTTTATCTTGCAGCACCTCGCGCAACCGGCGTTCACCTACTGCTCCTGGCCCTATTGCGTGCTCAAGACGACGTGAACTGGGAGGATCGCAAACAACTACCCTCAGCCCTGTTTGGGCAGCTGCTGTTGGGAGTCTATCAACTCCCATTGGCGGAACGTCCCGCCGTGGACGTAGGACTGGAGCGACTGCCCGACAGTCTCTTAATCAAACTGTTTCGCTTGATCCGCTTAGCCAGGCGCCTGATCGACTTAACGCTTGCCCCTGAAGACGACTCACAGAAGGAGCTGCCATGAACCTGTCCTTCAATGTACTCAATCAGGCCATGCTGACTCAGGTGCTGCATGAGCTGCGCTTGGGCAATCTGCAGCGTTGCAAGGCACTCGGATTGGGTGAAGACGACATCTACCTGCTGCAATCCTTGCCGCCCACCACGCTGTCGCGTCTGGCCCATGCCACCGTCTCCTGGGTTGAGGTCAAGATTGACTCGCCGGTGCTGCGTCGGTTGATCGAGCAAGCCGAACGCGACGAACAGAACGAGCGATTGATCAACCGAGCGCTCAAGCTCGGCGCCAGCAGCACCATCATGTATCAGTGCTTCGGCTTGGCGCATTCGGACACTGCGCTGCGTCGGCGTCTGCTCAAGATAGAAACCCGTAAGGGCCGCCCGCAGAATTTGAGCGAATCGCAGGAACATGCGCTTTGGCAGCGTTGGTGCCAATTACGAACAGAGGACGGGACCGAGGATAAACTCGACGCCATGATGATGCTTGCCGAAGAGCAGCAGATCAGCTTAACCATCGTTTGGCAGCAGATCGACCAGTACAGCAACGGAACATGAACGCTGTCCCTTGTCGCTGGCAGCGTGTCCTGCAGCAATACACCCAGCAACTGAGTGAGCGCTGGCCCGCACGCCCTACCACTGAACAACCCTCCAACCAGGCTCTACAGGCTGGCTTTCTGTTCAGTGGCCAATCACACGAAGTTGTGCCGCGTCGGCTGCTGTTGGATAATCGTCTGACGCCGTTGGAACGCAATGCCTGGCAGGTGTTTCGACTCATGCTGCAAGGCCAGGGTGTAGTGACTCCGCGCTATGAGGATTTGCAGCCTTACCTGTCGAGCGTGCCCTATGGCGCGTCAGCCTCCCGCGAAACCATTGCTCGCGTTTTGACGATGCTCAGACTAACCCGCTGGCTTAGCTTGGTGAGTCGTGGCCGCGATCAGCTCAGCGGTCGTCTACGAGGTTCGCTGTACGTCCTGCACGACGAGCCGTTAACCCCCGCCGAAGCGATGGAGCTGGATCAGGATTACCTGGAGCTGGTCGGAAATGCGCTCGATCATGCGACTAAGGCTGTGCGTATTGTCGCTCAGCATGTTCTGGAAGAAATTCGCCAGGACACCCGTATCGATTTTGGTCGGCTACCCACGCGGCTCGACTGTTGGGGTGATCGCTGGATACGCCAAGGATTGGATCAGGCAACCGATGCCACGCTGCACGATTCCGAACGAGGGGAAAATCACCTCGTTCGGAATCATGCAGACCCTCGTTCGGAATCCGAACCAGGCTTGAACGTCAATGTTTCCGGCACCGTTCGGAATCCGGACGCCGCCTGTACTGTATTAAAAGAAAGTAATTGTACTGTACCGCGCGCGACCCCAGCGGTGGATAACCTGCATTGGCCCGAGCCGCTGCACCTGAGTCCAAGCGAGCGTCTGGCCGCCGCCGTGGCGCTGAACAAGCTCAAACCCGCGGATCGGCGGGCGGTGCTCAACGAAGCCGGTGCACGTTGTGCGGCCGGAGGTATCCGCAGGCCGGCGGCCTATCTGATGGGTCTGATCCAGCGAGCACTGAAAGGCGACTTTCGTCCTTGGGCGGGTCAGACAGAGCCCCCACCCGTTGAAAAATCGCTCCCATCAGCACCGTCACGCCCGTCTCGAAAACAGGGCGAACCCGCTTCCGCCGTTGCCCAAGCGTGCCTGGATGAGCTACGCCAACTGCGCGAAAAACGTTCTGGACGTCAGTAGATTTGATGCCAGTGGCATCAAATCTACTGACGTCTAAGGTGAGCTCGCAAAGCGTCGTACCTGCGCAATCCGAGCGATACGGCCATCGCCATACATGGAGATGGCTCCACCAGAGTCACTCCTGAACGCCTCCGAAAGTAACCCTATCAAACCAAACCGAACAGACTGCATTCAGCTTTTTGACTGCCCTTGCCACTCATCTGTCGCAACGTTTCTGTCCAAGCCTATGCGAGGACAATACCGTGGCCGATCACTATCAACTCAACCTGGGCTCGTTGCGCAGCAGCATCACCCTGACCCTGCACACTCACCACGCCGCCCGAATCTGGCAAGGCCGGACCGCACGCGAAGGTGTCCACTCGATCATGGGCATGGCGGGCTACATCAGCGTGACCAACCTGATCAAACAAACCGCAGCCCAAGACGACCCCTATGCCGATTGGGCCATCGTGCAGCTCGAAGAAAAACTGATGCAGGCCAAGGCTGGGATGCTGGAACTGACCCAACAGCTGGATCGGATCAGACAGGACCTGCCGACTCAGATCGACATGGGCGACAACCTCAATATCCACCCCGTCACATTACCCTTGTACATCGGCAGCCAACTGGGGTTTCTCGCCGTCTACCTGCTGACTGACTACGACACTCTGGTGCGCCGAACCCTATTGGCCCATCACACCGCGTTGATCGGTCGCCGAGATATGGAAGCCTGGATCGACGACGGTGCCCATCTGCTGCGCAGCCTGTTCGGTCAGGCACAGCGCTATCGACATGCCGGCGTCACGCGCGATGACATGGCAGCGAACAACGCCCGTGCCCTGGCAGCCATCGAGAAAATGGGCATGCCTCCGATGGACATCTTGGAGGGACATCGCCGCTCACAGTTCGCGCCGCCAATCATTCGTCGCGATGCTGTGGCAGTGGATGACGCTGACGCGTTGGTAAAGGAGGCGGAAATGTCATCTGTGGCAGCGGATGATTCGGAGGACGAAGCATGAATCCCATGATCACGGGTTACCCAAAGTCCTTTGAAGCGTTAACACCAGATGCCTATCGACAGCTCGAACACGCAGCCTCCCTAAAAGGCCTTTTAAAACCTTTTAAGGGTAAGGGAGAGCTGGAATACCTGGCGCAGGTGGCGAGGGAAATCGAGGCGCAGTTATGTCACCTGATGGAGGCTGTTGTGCAGCAAGCCGGACAGCCCCCTTACTCACTGCTGGATATTCGATTGGTGCTGCAGCACACCAGTGCGGGCAGCACCTTTTTGCGTTGGCGCACTCGTGACTTCGCCCGTATGGGGGTTGCGGTCTGGGAACGCCAGGTATCCAACAAGGCCCTACCCCAGGCTGTCCGCGAGGGATTGCACCGTTTCGAATGCGAGCGCATTGCACTGAACTTGCAGATGAGCGTGGTGCATTCCCTCTACCGCCAGGCTTCAACCTGCGCGATCAAAATGGCCAGCGCCGAACGGCTGCTGCGCCAGTTCACACCAGCAGCGGAGATATCACGATGAGTACCTTTTTCGTCGGCGAAGGCAACATCGGCAGTGCGCCAGAGTTCCAGGAGTTCCCGTCAGGCAATGACGAGCCACGGCGTTTGCTGCGGCTGAATGTGTACTTCGACAACCCGGTGCCACGCGAGGGCGGCTATGAAGATCGAGGCGGCTATTGGGCGCCGGTCGAGCTCTGGCACCGTGAGGCTGAACACTGGAGCACGTTGTACCAGAAAGGTATGCGTGTGTTGGTCGAAGGCCGCACCGTGCGTGACGAGTGGGAGGATAGCGAAGATAACGCGCGGGTGACCTTCAAGATCGAGGCCCGTCGAGTGGGCATACTGCCTCACCGGGTGCATAGCGTGGGGATGCGGGAACGCTCCAAAGAGCCGCCGGTACCTGCGAATCACGTCGAACAAAACACAGAGCAGGCCAGCTCACCTACGTCGAAACAAAAAAAGCGCAGAGGACCGTCACCGACTGACTGACTTCAGGCATAAAAATTGCGACCTTGCGCGAAGTTGCAGGCGTGTTTGTACACGCTCCTCGTGAGCATCCACATTGGGTTTAACTGCAGCGGGCAGGCCAGCCCATTTAAGCCTGCCCTCACCAACAATATGAGGAGCCTGCATTTCAGGTTTCTCGTATCTCGCATTTGCTGTTTCCAACGACTCTGCTCCGAACTCAATCCGGAGCAGTTCTATGCACCTCTTCCTCTGCGAGAAACCTTCCCAGGGTCGGGACATCGCCAAAGTACTCGGGGCCAATCGCCGTGGTGATGGTTGCCTGATCGGATCCGAGACTACCGTTACCTGGTGTATCGGTCATCTTCTGGAGACGGCCCCACCTGAAGTCTATGGTGATCAGTACAAATCCTGGTCATTGGGTCATCTACCGATCATTCCCGCACAGTGGCAGGTCGAGGTCAAACCCAAAACTGCGGCACAGTTCAAAGTCATCAAGCGCCTGCTCAATGAAGCCACCACCGTCGTCATCGCGACCGACGCCGACCGCGAAGGTGAAATGATTGCCCGCGAATTACTGGAGCTTTGCAAGTATCGAGGCCCCGTCCAGCGCCTCTGGCTATCCGCACTCAACGAGGCCTCGATACGCAAAGCATTGTCGTCGCTGAAGTCCGGCCAGGAGACCTTTGCGCTCTATCACTCAGCCCTCGCCCGCAGCCGTGCTGACTGGCTGATCGGTATGAACCTCAGCCGCTTGTTCACCCTCCTCGGACGGCGGGCGGGCTACGACGGCGTATTGTCGGTTGGACGCGTCCAGACACCCACATTACGTCTAGTGGTCGATCGGGATCGCACGATTGCCAGCTTCATCTCTGTACCCTACTGGGACGTGGATGTGCACCTGTCCTCAATGGGGCAACCATTCATCGCCTCGTGGCAACCACCAAGCTCCGGGCGTGATGAGGCGGGTCGTTGCCTGCAGCAGGCGCTTGCCAGTCAGACCGTCCAAGCGATCTCTAGCGGTAAGACCGCCACAGTACTCTCGCTGCAGACTGAACATTGCCGCGAACCGCCGCCCCTGCCCTTCGACCTGAGCACACTGCAAGAAGTCGGCTCGCGCAAGCTGGGACTCGGTGTTCAGGAAACCCTGAACATCGCCCAGGCTCTGTATGAAACCCACAAAGCCACCACCTATCCGCGCAGCGATTGCCGCTATTTGCCAAAGAGTATGTTCGACGAGGTACCCGCGGTATTCAATGCTCTGCTCAAAACGGATCCCACGCTGCAGCCCACATTCGGGAGACTCGATCAATCACTGCACTCCCGTGTGTGGAACGACACCAAGGTCTCCGCGCACCACGGCATCATCCCCACCACCGAGCCGGCGAACCTTGCACGGATGTCCGAACAAGAACGCCAAGTCTACGAACTGATTCGTAGCTACTACCTCGCGCAATTTCTTCCACACCATGAGTTTGATCGAACCGAGGTCGAGCTGGAGTGCGGCGGAGAGCGTTTGACTGCTGTTGGCAAACAGATCCTGGTCCAGAGCTGGAAAGGCTTGCTCTCCGACAACACCGAAGTCGATGAGACCAGTCAAAAGTCCCAAGTCTTACCAGCCTTACAACAGGGTACTCAGTGCGCAGTGGTTGACGTCGAACTCAAGTCCATGCGCACTGCCGCTCCCAAACCTCTCACCGAGGGCGATCTGATCAAGGCGATGAAAAATGTGGCCAAGCTGGTCAACGACCCACGCCTGAAACAGAAACTTCGGGACACCACCGGTATTGGTACCGAAGCCACGCGAGCCGGCATCATCAAGGGATTGATTGATTGCGGATATTTGCTGAAGAAAAAACGCACCTTAATGGCCTCCGCTGCGGCCCATACCCTGATTGAGGCGGTTCCCGCTGCAATCGCAGATCCAGGTATGACCGCGATCTGGGAACAGGCCCTGGACGAAATCGAAGCGGGACGCCTGTCCCTGGATGCATTCGTCGCCAAGCAGGCGAACTGGATTGCGCAGTTGGTCGCACACTGCGGAACGCTCACCTTGGCAGTACCTGTCGAAACCGGTCCGACCTGCCCTATTTGCAATGCCTCAACACTCAGACGAAAGGAGAAATCAGGGCCGTTTTTGTCGTGCTCCCACTACCCGCCCATCAGAAAAGATTCGCGATGCCCATGACGCGCCATTGAAAGTCAACAGGACTGTTGAGGCGATGTACTGGTCAGTGCATCATCAACGGCGGCTGATCCTTCTCTAAGTCGCTTAGCGGTTGTCCGATTTCACGGGCCAAGGCGATGCCTGTCGAAATCCATATCTGCCCTAGTTCGTTAAACGCTTTCAGGTGAGCAGGATTTTCGTTGAGCCAATGAACAAGGCTGTCGAAGTGTTCGGGGTTATTAGGGCAATCATGGATCTTGATGAACAGCTCCAGTGTTCGATCCCAGATCAGATCCATGACGTTCTCGCTCTGCTCTTCCATGCTCAACCTTTCCTCCGTCTGACCCTATCAGACCGCTCATTCTCACTGGTCACTTCGGGCTCCGATTCCTGGAGGAATAGAAGTCACGTCGCGATACACAGCTATTTCAGTCAATATATCAACCTTACAAGTCGATGCTCAACCATTAAGGATGTTCATGTCAACGGGTCTTTGCTCAACCATTCGGGTTGAATTGGAGAACTCATCACTTGGCACATAAACATCCAACCCAAGCCCAAATCGGGCGCATGATCGCGAAGCACCGGACCGAACGTAATCTGACCCAGGAAGAGGTGGCTGAACGCTTGGGGATCGGCAGCGAAGCCATTTCGCGCCTGGAGCGGGGTGTGGTGGAGCTTTCCGTGGTCAAGCTGATGCAACTGGCGGACATTTTCGACTGCCGGATGGATGAACTGCTGACGGAGTCGAGCAATCGTCCCAATGACCAGGGCCAGATGATCGCGGGTCTGCTGAGCGGACTGAAAGAAAGCGACCGCGCCTTTATCCTGGCAACCGTCGAACAATTGGCCGCTCATCTCGCCAACAAGTGAGCTCATGCGCTCGCATTCGATATAGTGGCCTTTGAGGGGAGGCTCTCTGCCTTGACGTCATCCACCCTCTCTGCTGTAGTGCCTCAGGATCATCGCCAACGGCGACCTAAGACCGATTTGCTCCGGGTAGCTCGGTCGAACTCTTAGAGTTCGGAGCCTTCTCTTCTGCGGAATTTCATTCCTGATTTGTGCTCGACCTGATCACGGTGGCGGATGACCACTGTTGCCTCTACCAGGCAATAACGGTCATCCGCTTCAGCGATCGTATTCAGTCCCGGAGCCCACCGGGGAAACAATGGGCACCCTTTGTGCGCGGATGCGTGCCAGCATGTTCCGACCCTGGCCACGACAAGGGTCGGTTGGCGAATCATTGCGCAGTTAAACCAAGTTTTGCGAGGAGCTTGTCGACTGCGGAGGACCGCCAAAGGTGGCTTTTCTCTTCCTCGCCTGGCACTCCGCCAGGCCCACTCTTCACTTTCTTCAGTCCACTGACTACCACTGTATTCCAGCCATAAAAAATCGGGTTGCAGCGTCTTGACGCTCCCCTGTGACAGGCTTATACAAAGGGCGTGGTTCGCTGTCGTTGACAGCCCAGCCCAGATAGCTTGAACCTTCAAGGCTACGCCACGTTCGTGGTGGTTTACCCAAGTGCGATCAGCGTTCGGAAGCTCGCGCGGTTACCGCTTCAGCGGTAATGAATGCCCACTACCCCATGCCTGCGGATCATCACCGCAGACGTCTCTCTGCCACACCCATATTTTCCACGCCCATTGTTCTGCTCGTCATCGGCTTGCCGGTGTCTAGTCGTTCATCGTTCGACTCCACCTTACCCACCCTGACGGGGCTCACTCTCCCGCCGGGGATTGTGCGTCACCGTTTTCCCTTGAAACAGGAGAACCACCATGGCCCACGCCAACCAATCCCAAGAAGTGATCACTTACTTCAATCTGCACACCGTCGGTATCGGCTATCTCAACCGTGTGCGTGAAGTGCAAGTCCGCCGTGGACAACCATTCCTGGCCTGCGATGTCGCAGCGCTGCACGGAGCCAGCGATGCGGTGGAATACACCCGCTTCGACTGCAAAGTCGCTGGGGGCGAAGCTGAACGCTTAATTCGTCTCTATATGGACGCCGTCAACGCCGAGAAAAAGGTCTTACTGTCGTTCCGTATCGGCGACCTGTGGATCGATCCGTTTCTCTACGAGAAAGGCGATAAACAAGGTCAACCGGGCGCCAGCCTGAAAGGTCGTTTGCTGTTCATCGACTGGATCAAGGTCAACGGCACGTACGAGTACAAAGCGCCCGCCAGGCAGGAAGCAACAGCACCTGCTGAGCAAGCGCCGATCAATGAACCCTCTCCACCATCGGTTGATGCCGAAGCAGAGGAGACCGAAATCCCAACAGAGGCTCGGGTCGAACCTGAATCTCCGCCCGCTCCCCGCACGGCCCGCCGTGATGCCACCCGTACCGTTCAGTCCGCCTGAACAGTCCACGATGTTCCACATCAAGGCGCTCCCTCGAGCGCCTTTTCTTCAATCAGCACAGGAGAACTGACATGGAATCCTTCTGGCTTTGCGACGACTGCCTGTTCGCGGCGGCTTACGAGGACTACAGCACGTTATCGCTCTACTACACGACGGATGAAACCGAGGAACGCATCGCCGCGATGGAACGTGGGCTGGTTCGCTTAATGCCCATCAGTGCCGACTTCGATCCCGAAACCGGCTGGGGAATAAGAGCCATTTCCCCGTTGCCTTGCGACGGTTGTGGTTCACACCTACACGGTCAACGCCACCGATTCACTCGGCTGTAAACGACACTGCATCGGCTAACGCCCGCAACTTCACACCCACCTCGGGGACACCACTCCCCTCGGGCGTGTACCCCTGATTGTTCCTTTCGGAGGTACCACCATGAGCACCCAACTCGTACGGATTGAAACCTCGGATTTCGAGGCTGATCGTATCGTCCAAGAAAACCAGGTGATCGACGAAGCGCTGCATATTCTAGATCGTAGGCTGTTCACCCGCGGGCCCAACCTGACGTCGCCCGACACCGTGGCCTCATACCTAAAACTGCACCTTGCGCAACAAGAACATGAAGTCTTCGGCGTGATCTTCCTCGATACCCATCACCGGGTGCTGGCGTTCGAAGTCCTCTTTCACGGCAGCATTGATGGCGCCAGCGTTTACCCCCGACAGGTCATTAAGAGGTCCATGGCCCATAACGCGGGCGCTGCCATTTTGGTTCATAACCACCCCTCAGGTTGTACGGAACCTAGCCAGGCGGATCGCGTCTTGACCGCACGGTTGAAAGAGGCCTTGGCCTTGATCGAAGTGCGCGTACTGGATCACTTCATCGTGGGTGAAGGTCGTCCTCTCTCCCTTGCCGAACATGGCTGGCTTTAACCCTCACAGGCGTCTTCGGGCGCCTTGTTCATTTTCATTCTGGAGAACCCTCATGAACCCCACACACCAAGCCCCAGCCCTGCTGACGGCCTCAAACCCATTTGCTCGCGGTTACGACAACCTTCATATCGAACGGCTGCTACTGATCACCTACGAAAACGACTGCCCTCCCAGCTTTCTCCCCGTGCACGACTCACAGGCTCATCTGCCCGACGATGAGCTGCAACTGTTCCCCTGCCTGTTCAATGACGATTTCGCCCTGATCAGCGAAGGCCAGTCCATTGCGGATGATTTGGATGAACGCTGCCAGTCCAGCGGACTGGTGCGCCAAGTGATCTACGCCGTGATTGGCGAAATACTCTACGAACGGCATCACGTCGGTGACCTGTACTCTCTGGAAGAGGCCCAAGCCATGGTCCATCACATGAGCTTCGAAACGGGACACTACAGTCGAGCCTGGGAGATCAGTACCGCACACCTCACTGAAGAAGCATTGCGCCACTTGGAAAGCCGGACTGACAATTTCGAATCCAGACCAACCGGTCTGCTGTTCGAACCCTTTGCCCTGACAGACTGCAATGGCGTCGGGTGTAAACTGATCGGCACGCCCTGGACCGACGATAACCTGGTGAAGATCGAGGGCCGTCCTTATTCATCGCTGAGGCAAAAGCAGCTCGACGCCGGCACACCGGAAGCCCTGGTCAACGTACTGTATCTGGCGGCATTGGCGGATGTGCGGTTATTGATCTTCGACCCCGACGCTACCGTTTTGGATGGGCTCGCCATTTATGACGAATAACAACGCATTCAGCGTTAACACGACCCACCATGAATCAACTTTCTCACTGAATCGCTCCTTCACCTCATGTCAGGTTCTGCACTGAATCTGACATGAGGTTTTTTCCATGGAGCGTTTTTTTGCGCCTGTCTGCCTGCTGGGTTTGTTGAGCGCCTGCACCGCGCAAATCCCCAACCCATTGCCGACCACTCCAGAGATCGACAGTGGCACCAATCGGGCACAGGCCTCGAGGGGCACAACCGAAGAACATCATCCGGCAGAACTCCGTTATGGCCGCTATACGCTGGTCAGCACCGAGCCCACCACGGAACAACGCGATCTTCTCGCCCAAATCATCGACGTGAGTATCCCGTCCAATCTGAGCCCTTCGGTGCAGGATGCATTGCAGTACGTATTGCAGCGCTCGGGCTATTCGCTCTGTCCAGTATCCGCTTCGCTGAAGGTGCTCTTTACTCGCCCCCTGCCAGCAGCCCATTACCGGCTTGGCCCCATCTCTTTATGCAGTGCGCTACAGGTGTTAGCTGGCCCGGCTTGGCGACTCACGACCGATGAAGTCGGCCGTTCGGTCTGCTTCGAACTGCAGAGAACAGAGGTCGGTGGCGCGCTGCCCCCCCTGCCTCGCCCCATCAGTCGGAGGCACGCCCATGAAAGCCTCGACGTTTCAAACCCTCATCATTGGGCTGCTTTGCCTGGCGGTCGCCGGCCTGAGCGGTAGTTTGTACAACCAATATCAACGCATGGCCGAGCTACAGAGCACGAACACTCAGCACCTACAAACCCTGGACATCCTGCAACGTGATTCAAACGCCCTCAAGGATACGCAGGAGAAGCTGCAGTACGCGCTGAAAAATCTGAAGCAGATGGTCGATTCCGGTGAGCAACAGGCCAATACCCTCGATCCGATGTTGGACCAATGGGCACAAGAGATACAGGAACTGCGCGATGGTCTGGCCGCCCGCGCCACCGTGGGAGACCTGACAGCGCTACGCGCACGCCTTGAACAGGTCGAGCAGCAACTCCTGGACCTCAGGACCCAGCCATCCCCTCCACCGCCGACGCCTTCCGCAACCAAATCGAAAAAAGCCGCTCCCCCCAAGTCCGCCCCGCTTTCGCCACCGTTCTCAGTGTTGGGGGTCGAGTCCCGCGGGGGTGAGCGCTTTCTGGCGGTCGTACCTCATAACAGTCGCGCTCTCATGGATGTTCGGTTGCTGCATAGCGACGAGCAGCTCGGGGCCTGGCGCCTGAAAGTGCTGGAGCCGAACTCAGCCATCTTCTCGGTGGCCGCTCAGCCAGACCAGACCGTGCACCTCCCTTGAGAAGCGATCATGAACAGAGCGCCACTACTCCCCGTCGTCTGTCTGGTTTCGCTACTGATCACGAGTGCTGCGATGGGTAACCCCATCACGGCACAGTCACAGATCCAGGACACGCAGTCCGCTCCGCTGGGACGATCTCACTCTGAACAGGCGGCGAGCTGGGGGCTGACGGAGCAGGAGTGGACGCGCTTCGAACAGATCCAAGCCGGCCCGCGCGGTTTCTGGAGCCCGAGTGTCGATCCGTTGACCGCACTCGGGGTCGAGGCCCAGACCGACCAAGAGCGCCAGCGCTATGCCGAATTACAGGTAGCGCTGGAAGCCAAACGCGCCGAGCGCGAGTTGGCCTACCAAAACGCTTACACCGCGGCCTGGGCCAAGCTGTTTCCCGGGCTGCTGCCGATCCAGGACATGGCATTCCCGTCCCCTGCCAGCTCATCTGTCGTGCCGCGCCCGGCCCTGTTTGTGGAGGACCACTGCCCAGCGTGCACCGCCGAAGCGCAGCGTCTGCAAAACAGTGATACGGCGTTCGATGTCTACCTAGTGGGCAGCCAAGGCGAGGATGAACGCGTCCGTAGCTGGGCCCGACAAGCGGACATCGATCCGGCCAAGGTCCAACGTCGGCAGATCACCTTGAACCATGATCGTGGACGCTGGTTCAGCCTGGGTGCCCCGGAGCCACTACCTGCCACATTTCAACAGGTGAATGGACAATGGCAACACCTCGACTGAGTGTTATTGCGCTCCTGCTGACGGTGCTCGCCGTCCAGGCTGACGAACTTCCGCCTCCTGCCTACCAACTGGCCGCGCATGACGCCAGTATCCCTTCTACAGTGCTGTTCGCGATTGCCCTGCAGGAGAGTGGTATCCGCGTCCGTGGTCGACTACTGCCCTGGCCTTGGACCCTGAACATCGCCGGAACACCCTACCGCTTCGCCACTCGCCAGACCGCCTGTCACGCTTTACTTCAGGCGCTCGCCCGACATGACGCCAAGCGGGTCGATGCCGGACTCGGCCAAACCAACCTGGGTTATCACGGGCAACGTTTTTCCAGCCCCTGCGAATACCTTGATCCCTACCGAAATCTCGCGGTGACCGCCGAGCTGTTGCAGGAGCATCACGCCGCAACCGGTGATTGGGTGTCAGCTGCCGGACGCTATCACCGCCCGGCAGGAGGAACGCCGGCCGTGCGTTACCGCGCCGGATTTTCCCGGCAACTCGAACGCTTGCTGGTTTCCTTCACACAGGGCACACCACCATGAAGCGAATATCTCTTGGCTGTTATTGCATCCTACTCCTGGCACCTTTTACCCAGCCGCAATTGACCGTAGCCGGGGATCAGCCTAGCGACTTTACTCGACCCCATTTTCAAGCAGCCAGGCCGCAAATAAACAACAAGATCCAGCCTGATCGGGCCATGCATGCGGACCTGTCCACCTTTGCCGATGAAGCCTGGATACTGCCCATTCGCAGCTCTCACTTGAGCCCCGGCTCGGTCAAGCCTCGCTCCCTGAGCATGCCTGGCCTACAACCCTTCTTTCTGGTGGGCGACGATCGCCAGTCGCTGGCTTGGCTGCGTCAACGTGCGGCTGAACTGAACGAAATGGGCGCGGCCGGCCTCGCCGTCGAAGTGACCAACACCGAAGCTTTGGCCCGGATTCGAGCAGCCGCTCCGGGCATCACCATACTGCCGGTCAACGGCAACGACATCGCCACTCGCCTGCAGATAGAGCACTACCCCGTATTGATCACCTCCACCTCACTGGAACAGTGAGTCCAAGCCATGGCCGAGCATGCGATGGAATCCAAGCTCCGGCCAGCGGTGGAGCTGTACACCGTAGCGATCTGCATCGCCGCCGCGGTGTTGTGCGTGTATTCGCCCTGGGCTGTGGCCCTGTCACCTGAGATCGGGCTGGTTGCAGCGCTGGCCTATGCCCTGTTCGGTCTGATCCGCCTGCGACAAGCCTGGGAGGTGTTGCGTTATCGGCGCAATATCCGCCGGCTGCCCCGCTACGAACTGACCAGCCGGCAGATTCCAATCAGCCGCAGACGTCTGTTCATGGGTCGCGGCTTTCGCTGGAGCCGCCTGCACACCCAGCGCTTGGTCGAGGCGCAGGATCCGGCGGTCGCCCACTATGTCGACCAACCGACCAGCTACCGCCTGGCCCGTGGTCTCGAACGGCGCCTGGAGCATGCACCATTTCCACTCTCGATACTGACCCGTGTCACGGCCTGGGACAGTGCCTTCAATCCGTTGCGCCCTTTGCCCCCGGTAGGCGGGTCGCCACTGTTGCATGGGGTCGAGCCCGATGAAACGGAAGTCAGTCTGCCGCTGGGCGAACGGGTCGGACACACCCTAGTGCTCGGCACTACCCGTGTCGGCAAGACGCGACTCGCCGAGGTGTACATCACTCAGGACATTCATCGCATCGAACATGAGGTCGTCATCGTCTTCGATCCGAAGGGCGATGCCGACTTGCTCAAACGGATGTACGTCGAAGCCAAACGCGCTGGTCGGGAAAAGGAGTTTTATGTTTTCCATCTAGGCTGGCCGGAGATCTCCGCTCGCTACAACGCCGTGGGACGTTTCGGACGCATTTCTGAGGTGGCGTCTCGCATTGCTGGGCAGCTCAGCGGTGAAGGTAACTCGGCGGCCTTCCGTGAGTTCGCCTGGCGCTTCGTCAATATCATTGCCCGCGCGCTGATCGAGTTGGGCCGACGCCCGGACTACCTGCAGATCCAGCGACATGTGGTCAACATCGACGCGCTGTTCATCGAATACGCCCAGCAGTTTTTCGCCAAAACCGATCCGAAAGCGTGGGAAGTGATCGTCCAGCTTGAAGGCAAGCTCACCGAGAAGAACACTCCCCGGCACATGGTTGGGCGCGAAAAGCGTGTGGTGGCCATCGAGCAGTACCTGGCGGTGAAGCGGGTATTTGATCCGGTAATGGACGGACTGCGTTCGGCGGTCCGATATGACCGTACTTACTTCGACAAGATTGTCGCCTCGCTACTGCCCCTGCTGGAGAAACTCACCACCGGCAAGACCGCCCAGTTACTGGCCCCCAACTACACAGACCTAAATGACCCTCGGCCAATCTTCGACTGGATGCAGATCATCCGTAAGCGCGGCATCGTTTACGTCGGCCTGGATGCGCTGACCGACGCCGAGGTGGCCGCCGCTGTGGGCAACTCCATGTTCGCCGACCTGGTCTCGGTCGCGGGCCACATCTACAAACATGGCATTGACCATGGCCTGCCCGCATCGGGCAGCAGCAGTGACAAGCTGCCGATCAACCTGCATGCCGATGAGTTCAACGAGTTGATGGGCGATGAGTTCATTCCGCTAATCAACAAGGGCGGTGGCGCCGGCATCCAGGTGACAGCCTACACCCAGACCCTCAGCGATATCGAAGCGCGAATCGGTAACCGCGCCAAAGCTGGCCAGGTCATCGGCAACTTCAACACCCTGCAGATGCTGCGGGTGCGAGAAACCGCCACCGCGGAGCTGCTCACCCAGCAGTTGCCCAAGGTCAACGTGCTAACCAAAACCCTAGTCTCGGGGGCCACCGACACCTCCGATCCAGAGGCCAATACAGACTTCACCTCGTCCTCGCAGGATCGCGTCAGCAGTACCAGCGTGCCGTTGATCGAGCCTGCTCACATCGTCAGTTTGCCCAAGGGGCAAATGTTCTCCTTCCAGGCTGGTGGGCAGCTCTGGAAAGTCCGCATGCCGTTGCCAAAACCCTCCAACGACGATGCCATGCCCAAGGACCTGCAGGAGCTCACCCAGCGAATGCGGGCCACCTACAACGAGCAAGCGGGGCAATGGTGGAGCGCCAGCGGTGGCGGCCCAACAATTAACTTCGATTTGGATCAGGTGAAGTAGCCATACCCTGACCTAGGTTTCGATTCAGCAAACACGCATTCGGCAGGCGCCGTGGCGGCACCAACTCTACGGTGCGCAATGGAATGAACGATGACTACTTCCGCCCAGAACACGCCGCCACAGCCGATCCCGCGTCCGGGAATGATCGTCTCGACCATCAGTCTGTTCCTACGCATCATCGGCTTGCTGATGGCCTCATTGCTGTTCTCGATCCTGATCGAGTTTGCCGGTCTCCTGCTGTTCTGGGGTGATCAGGGCTGGCGACATAGTCAGGCCATGCTAACCAGTGAGTTGGCCTGGCTCAGCGAGCACTTCAAGTCTTCACTTCTCATCCAACAGCCCGCGCCAACGATTGTCCATTTGCTGGATTTCCTGAATCAGTGGCTGCTGGTCAAGACTGGCTTTGCGGACTTTTCCCAGCAGGCGGGGGTGTCGAGCCAAGGCAACGGCTTCTGGAGCTGGATCAACCAGCTCTACGTGAGCATTGAGGATTTCGTGCTAGCGGCGGTGTTTGTGACTTTTACCTTTGTAGTGCGCCTGACTATTCTGGTCCTGTCCACACCACTTTTTTTGTTGGCTTCGTTCACCGGTTTTGTCGATGGCTTGATGCGCCGCGACCTACGCAAGTTTGGCGCTGGGCGGGAAAGCAGCTTTGTTTATCACCGTGTCAAGCGAGCAGTGGTGCCACTGTTAGTCGCGCCCTGGATCATTTACTTGTCTCTTCCCTTTACGCTTAACCCTATGGCTGTGTTTTTGCCTAGCGCCATGCTACTTGGAGTGACAATGGCGATTACCGCAGCAACATTCAAAAAATATCTTTGACGGCTACTAATCGGTGTTCCAAAGTATCTGTACTACTACACAGTTTATTACAAGCGATCCGGGATTTGCTTGGCCATCTCTGCGCTCGAATAAAGCTATGCCGATCACGAATCGTTGAGCTTAATCAGAGGAAGATTTTCGATGGCTAATGGAGGGGCATAAAAAAACCGGAACCCTTATCAGATTCCGGCCTTCCCCGATGCGCAGGGATTAGTCAAATTTTCTAGCTAGACAACATAGCGGACATTCATCGGGATTGACTTTTCAACTGGACAACTGATCGCTCCAGAAGATTTCCGCGCAACAACTCACTAAGCTCAAGGCAAAGGATCGAACTTCAAATTGCTGAGGCTCTGCACTTTGTCCTCACGAACCATTTTGTAAGCGGTGTTTGGGCCGATCCAGCGATCCCAGATCGCATCGATCTCGCCGGCCTTTTCCATCGACGCCAGCGATTCGTTGACCTTAGCGAGAAAGGCCGGCTCGTCCCGCCGCATGCCCGCGCCAATCGGTTCCAGCGCCATTGGCTCTTTGGCCAGCGCCAGTTCGATACCACTTTCCTTGGCCTGACCGACCAGTTTCAACGCGGTCATGGTGTTGGTTACCAGGCCCACGACCTTGTTTTGCTGCAAGGCCATGTAGGCCGAGCCGGTGTCCTGGAATGTTACCGGCGTGGCCCCGGCGATACGGATCGACTGCTCGGACGTCGAGCCTTTGGTCGAGCTGATGCGTTTGTCCTTGAAGAAGCTTTTCGGTTGATCGGCGTTGACCGCGCGCACCACCAGGGTTTCCTTGGCGATGTAGTACGGGTCGCTGAACTGGATCTGCTCGGCCCGGGTCTTGGTGTAGGCCAGGTTGGCGAAGATCACATCGACACGGCCCATTTTCACTTCAGGAATCCGTGCCTCTACCGACAGCGGCTTGAGCTCCAACTCGACGCCCATGGTCTTGGCCAGGGCCTTGCACAAATCGACGTCCATGCCCACCAGTTCGCGGGTCTTCGGATCCGGCGCCGAGAACGGCGGCACGTCGGCGTATACGCCGCAGCTCAACGACTTCTTGGCCATGATGTCGCTCAGTTGATCGGCCTGAGCGACCGCAACAGCCAAAGGACCTAACGCCAGCGTGACAAACAGATGCTTCATACGCATGGAAAAACTCCGGGAATGGGAAAGTCGGATGGCAGAGTGAGCAAAACCGCTGCGACTCAATGAGCCCGCAGATCGGCGATAAAGCGTTGTGCTCGTGGGTGCGCGGGCTGATTGAAGAAACTCTCGGGCGTGCTCTTTTCCAGAATCTGACCCGCGTCCATAAACCAGATGGTGTCGGCGACTTCACGGGCAAAGTTCATCTCGTGGGTCACGCACATCATGGTCATGCCCTCCTTGGCCAAGCCTTTCATCACACTCAGCACTTCACCGACCATTTCCGGGTCAAGGGCACTGGTGGGTTCATCGAACAACATCACTGGCGGCTCCATCGCCAGCGCCCGGGCAATCGCCACCCGTTGCTGCTGACCGCCGGACAACTGCGCCGGATAGGCCCCGGCCTTGTGGGCCAGGCCAACCCGATCCAGCAATTGCATGGCTTGTTGCTTGGCGACCGAGCCTTTCAGGTTGCGGATTTTGCTCGGCGCCAGGGTGATGTTTTCCAGCACCGACAGGTGTGGAAACAGATTGAAGCTCTGGAACACGAACCCCACACGGCTGCGCAGTCGATTGATGTGAGCATCCGTGCCGTGCACGTCCTGGCCGTCGAACAGGATCTGGCCTTTCTGGATATCTTCCAGACGATTGACCGTGCGGATCAACGTCGACTTGCCGGACCCTGACGGGCCGCACAACACCACCACTTCGCCGGGTTTCACCTCGGCTGTGATGTCGGTCAGTGCGTGGTACTCGCCGTACCATTTGTTGATGTTCGAAAACATGATCATTGGATGCATGAACGCAACCCTCTTCAATTATCGATGGCCAGCAAGGGGTCGGCAGCCACGGCCGGACCGCCGTTGCCCAGACGCTTGCGAGCGATACGGCGCTCCACCCAGCCGGCCAGATGGGTCAGGCCAAAACAGAGCAGGTAGTAGATGATCGCCAGGATAAAAAACACCTGAAACGGCTTGGTCAGCAGCTGGTTATTGACCTGGTTGGCAGCGAAGGTCACTTCCTGGACGTTGATCACATAGCCCAGCGAGGTTTCCTTGATGATCGAGATGAACTGGCTGATAAGGCTGGGCAGCGCGTTGTAGAGTGCTTGCGGCAAGATCACCCAGATCGTCGTGCGCAGGTAACCGAGGCCCAGTGCGCGGGACGCTTCGTACTGACCCGGCGGTAACGCCTGGATACCGCCGCGAATGATTTCGCACAGGTAGGCGCTCTGGTAGATCACCAATGTGCAGAGCATGGTGACGAACCCGGTGATGTTGTGGCCGATCAGCAAGGGCACCAGGAAGTAGGTCCAGAAAATCACCATCAGCAGCGGAATACCCCGCAGCACATAGACCCACACCGTGGCCGCCCACCGCAGGCCCTGCCACGGAGAAACCCGAGCCAGCGCCAGTAGCAAACCAAACGGGAATGCCAGCAACAACGCCAGTGCCGCCAGAATCAAGGTGCTGGCCAAACCGCCCAGCGGGCCGTGCGGGTACTGGCCGATCAGAAACAGGGTCCAGTTGTTTTGCACAATCGAGAAGAGATCGAACATGCCCGTCTACCTCGCCAGCGCTTTATTGAAGCGTCGTGCCAACAGCGCGCCGAGCCCCATCAACAGCAGTGAAAAGACCAAGTAGAACACCGTGGCGACCAGGTAGGACTCGAACGTGCGGAAGGTGTAGTTCTCGACTTCGCGGGTGGCGTAAGTCAGCTCGACCACACCGATGGCCATGGCCAGGCTGGTGTTCTTGAACAACAGCACCGTGTGGTTGATCAGCGATGGCAGGCAATTACGCACGCCTTGCGGCAGGATCACGTAGCGCATCGAACGCACATACCCCAGCCCCAGCGCTCGGGACGCTTCGGTCTGCCCGGTCGGTATGGCGCGCAGGCCACTGCGGATGTCTTCACAAAAATACGCGGCCTGACACAAACCCAAGGCAATCACCGAGAACAGGTATTCGGTGCTGTAGTTGGCCAGCCACAGCTGAGTGGACTCGCTCAGCAAAGTCGGTACGCCGAAGTACCAGAGCATCAGTTGCACCAGCGTCGGCACGTTGCGGTGATAGGACACGTAACCGGCCACCAGACGATCAGCGAGCTTGCTGCCCGTCAGGCGCACGGTCACCAGCAACAGCGCAAGGGCCATCGCCAGCAGCCAGGCGAACAGCGCCAGTTGTAGAGTCGTTTCGATGCCCTTGACGATCAGCTCGGCATATTCGCCTTGCAGAACCGCGGCCAAATCGAAGTCATGCTTCATGGTCAATCCCTACGGGCATTGGGCTAGGGCAGAAATAAAAAGCGTCTGGCGAGCCATGACGTGGGTACCGCATGACGGATTGATCCGTTCTTCTGGTGCGTGCTTCGCAGGGAAAATCTCAGCCCTGGTAATCCTGCGGGCGAGCCGTGGAAAGACCACCGGGCACTTGCAGGGTCGGGGTGATTTCCATGTGCCCGACGTTGACTGCGATCGGTGCGGCGATGGCAAACGCGATGGCGTCGGCGATGTCTTTGGCCTGGGGCAGCTCGAAACCTTCGACGAAGCGCTTGTAGGTCTCTTCGGAGTCACCGTGGACGTGGGCGAAGATATCGGTGGCCACTCGGCCTGGGCAAATTTCGGTGACCCGAACCCGCTTGCCAAAGGCGTCGATACGCAACTGCCGCGACAGCATGCTCACCGCGGCTTTGGTTGCGTGATAAGTGGAGTTGCCGCCGAAGTTGTACGCGGCAGCAATCGAACTGATGTTGACGATGTGGCCACAGTCACGCTCGACCATCCCCGGCAACGCCAGACGCGCCAGATGCAGGACCGCCCGCAGGTTGACGTCGATCAGCAAGTCGATGCCTTCGGCGTCCGCCTTGAGAATCGAACCCGGTTTATCGACCCCTGCGTTGTTCACCAGAATGTCGAACTGCTGGGTTTCAAACAGACGGGTCAGCCCGGCCAGGTCAATGACATCAATGGCGTGCGCGATGCAACCGGTTTTCGCGGCCAGCTCTTCGAGCTTGTCAGCGCTGCGAGCCAAGGCATGCACCTGCACGCCTTCCTGACACAGGCGCTCGACGACGGCGGCGCCAATCCCGGAAGAGGCACCGGTCACCAGCGCGGTTTTGTAATCTGAAAATGGCATGAAGTTGTCCTCGTATTACGTGTGCGGATCACTCGGTGATCGCGATGACTTCGACTCTATCCAGCCCTGAAGCCGTGGACCAAGACGGAATGACTGTGTGGCAATAAGCCCTGCTTATGACCGTGCAACCGTTACGCCAAAAGCTGCGAAATCGGTGTGATGCACCCGCCTGCCAGCTCGATTTCTCGACGGATGGTGCGCGCCAGTTCCACAGCGCCCGGCGTGTCGCCGTGCAACAGGATCGAATGCGCCTGCACCGTGAGTTGCTTGCCGTTCAGGCTGGTCACGGTGCCCTCCTCCAGCAACTGCCGAACCCGTTGCAGCACGGCCGCCGGTTCCTTGATCACCGAGCCCGGCACCTTGCGCGGCACCAGCAGGCAGTCATCGTCATAGGCGCGGTCGGCGAGAAACGTCGTCGCAACCCGCAACCCACATTTATCAGCGGCATTTTCGATGGCCCGGCTGCTTGATGAACTGATGATCAGTGTCGGATCAAATGCGGCGACCGCACACACCAATGGCTCGGCCAGCGCTGCATCGGCTGCAACCATGTTGCCCAGCGCCCCGTGGAAGCTCATGTGCGTCATGCGATGGCCATTGACCGCGGCCATCCCGGCCAGCGCACCGAGCTGGTAAATCACGTAAGTCGTCAGCTCCTTGATTTCGAT
Source organism: Pseudomonas sp. LBUM1664 (assembly GCF_059695895.1). Taxonomy (NCBI): domain Bacteria; kingdom Pseudomonadati; phylum Pseudomonadota; class Gammaproteobacteria; order Pseudomonadales; family Pseudomonadaceae; genus Pseudomonas; species Pseudomonas sp. LBUM1664. The sequence continues at coordinate 3,885,198 of NZ_CP166791.1, forward strand.
GTTCATCTGCCGCCGACCGAAGCCGATCAAATCAGGGAAACCCACATGAGCGCCCAGATCGATGCCACCGGCCTTGGCCAGGCGCACGGTGTTGTCCATGATCAGCGGATCACCGGCATGGAAACCGCACGCCACGTTGGCCGATGAAATCAGGCTCATCAACGCTTCATCCTCGCCCATGCGCCACGGGCCGAAGCCCTCGCCCAGATCAGCGTTTAAATCGATCTTCATCACTTGCCCTCCCTCGTCATGCTGCGTCCAGACGCATGAACGTCTCGCCATAACCGACTGTCGTGCCACAAGGCACCAACACTGCTGCCACTCGTCCGGACTTCTGGCTGCGGACCGGCAACAGCAGGTCGCCAACTTGCAGCAACGCCACCAGTTGGCCTTGTTCCACTTGGCTACCGACCGATGCCAGCGCCTCACTCTGTAGCGGGTGTGTGAGCAGCAATCGGCCCAGGTTTGGAGTCTTCAGTAGCTGTTCTTCCGTAGCCTGTGCTGCCACCGGAATAGCGATGGGGGCCGCGAATTCATCGACACTGCGCTTGAGCACCAGATGCAGACCCGGACGACGTATCTCCGCGCCAGCCAGGTGCTTCTCCCTGAGCCACACCGCCAACTGGCGGATTTCCTGATTTGTCATGGTTGAATGTCCTTAACGCGAGGCCAGCCCGTGAAGGTCAACCAAGCGGCTGACCTCCGCGAGATAGCACTGATTGTCTTCCAGGGCCGTAACAGCTTCGGCGTAGTTGCACTCGATAAACCGTACCTTGCTGCCAGTCGGAGCCTGACCCAGACGCCACAGGTCGGCCTCGATCACCGTGCCGAATTTCGGGTAACCGCCACTCGGTTGCGCGTCGCGCATCTGGATGATCGGCTGGCCGCCGTGAGGCACCTGGATCACGCCGGGGACGATGCCGTGGGAGCGAACTTCCATCGGCGCCTTGGGCAATATCGGCGCGCCTTCGAGGCGGTAGCCGTAGCGATTGCTCTGGGTTGTGACCTTCCACTCACCAGCCCAAAATGCCGCACGGGATTCCTCCAGAAAGCACTCGTATTCCGCCGCCGGCAGTACGCGCATCGCTGGCAGGCCATCGCGTTGCATGGGCAACGCCTGGCTCGGCGGCACGACACCGAAATCCGTCGGCAGCACACTGACGCCCGGACGCAGCGCCGATATCCGGTCTCCCTGTTGCAAGGCACGGCCCTGCAAACCACCGAACTCGCCGCGTAATTGCGTGCTGCGTGAACCGAGCACCGATGGCACGTCGACACCGCCGGCCAGGCACAAATAAGCCCGACTGCCGGAGGTTGGATAGCCGAGGTTCAGTACCTGGCCTTCCCGAGCCTGCGCCACCCAGAACGGCAACAATGGCTGACCATCAAGAGTCGCTTCGCAAGCCGCACCGGTGAACGCGAACGCACAATCGTGGGTAAACCGTACTTCGAACGGGAACAACGGAATCTCAATGGCTGCCGCGTCTTCGGGATTACCCAGCAACAGATTGCCCAGCGCCAGCGCCAAATGATCCATTGCGCCGGAAGTGCCGACGCCGTAGCCGAGACTGCCGAAGCGACCGAAGTCCTGCACTGTGGCCAGTGCTGTGGCCGATAAAATCTCGATCATCGAATGATCCTCTCGATGCGCAAGCGCAACATATCGCCCGGCCTGAGCATCGCCGGCGGGTTTTGGGTCGGGTCAAAAAAGGACATTTCGGTGCGGCCGATGGTGTTCCAGCCGCTGGGGCCAGCGGAGGCAGAGACGCCGGTCTGCACCCCGCCAATCGACACCGAACCAGCCGCGATGCTGATCACCGGCACTTGCCGTCGAGGTGTGACCAAACGCGAATCCATGCCGCCGAGGTAGCAGTAGCCCGGATGGCTGCCCAAGGCGTACACCGGGTACAACGGCTCGCAATGCAGGTTGGCAATGGTCTCGATGTCGAGCCCTGTGTGCGCCACCACGTCATTCATGTGCGGGCCGAACTCACCACCGTAAACCACCGGCAGCTCAACGATGCGTCCTTCCAGCGGCAGCGGTTGACTGGTTTCCCAGGCCTGCAGCAGGCGCTCGCACAACCCGTTGAGGTCACGCGGCGGCTTGATGAACGTCAGCATCAGGTTGTTCATGCCGGGAACCGCTTCGTGGATCTCAGCCCATTCGCCAGCCTGCAAGGCCAGGCTCCAAATCCGTTGTTGCGGCGCCAGATCGAGTTCACCTGGGGCTTCGAACAAGAGCGCGGTCGAACCTAGCAGGCTGATGCGCGGGCGCAGCGGTACAGAAGCAATACTCATGTCGGACTCCTTTGTTGCAGCCAACGCTCCAGGTGATGGATATCCACGCCACCGGCACAGAAGGCCGGGTCGTCGAGAATGTCGCGGTGCAAGGGAATGTTGGTCGAGATGCCTTCGACGCACAGTTCACTCAGCGCCAGGCGCATACGGGCCATGGCCTCATCGCGGGTCGCCCCATGGGTGATGACCTTGGCCACCATCGAGTCGTAATACGGCGGCACCCGGTACCCGGTGGTGACGTGAGAGTCGACCCGCACCCCAAAACCGCCGGGAACTTCCCAACGCTGGATCAGCCCTGGCGTCGGCATAAAGGTGATCGGGTCCTCGGCATTGATCCGGCATTCCAGCGAGTGACCGTTGAGCTGCACGTCTTGCTGGCGCAGCTCAAGCACTTCGCCGCGTGCCATGCGCAGTTGCTGCTGGACGATATCGATACCGGTGGTCATCTCCGTCACCGGGTGCTCAACTTGCAGCCGGGTGTTCATCTCGATGAAGAAGAACTCACCGTCCTCGTACAGAAACTCGAACGTACCGACGCCGCGATAGCCGATCTGCCGGCAAGCGGCGGCGCAGCGTTCGCCGACCTTAGCGATCAGTTCGGGATCGATGCCGGGCGCCGGCGCTTCTTCCAGGACTTTCTGGTGCCGACGTTGCAAGGAGCAATCGCGGCAGCCGAGCCAGATTGCTTGGCCATGGGCATCGCACAACACCTGGATTTCCACATGCCGTGGATGGCCGAGAAATTTCTCGATGTAGAGCTCGGGATTGCCAAACGCGAGCCGCGCTTCTTCACGGGTCAGGGCGATGGCGTCGAGCAACTCGCCTTCTTCTTTCACCACGCGCATGCCGCGCCCGCCGCCGCCGCCAGCCGCCTTGACGATCACCGGGTAACCGATGTCACGGGCAATCGCCTGAATGCTGGCATCGTCGGTGGGCATCACAGAGTCCGGCCCCGGCACACACGGAACGCCGGCTTCACGCATTGCCCGTTTTGCGGCGACCTTGTCGCCCATGGTCCGAATGCACGCCGCGCTCGGGCCAACAAAGGTCAGGCCGGCGGCTTCGATACGCTCGGCGAACCCGGCGTTCTCCGACAGAAAGCCATAACCCGGATGGATCGCCTGAGCGCCACTGACCTTGGCGGCAAACAACAACGCTGCCTGGTTCAGATAGCTTTGGCCAGGTGACGCAGGCCCGATGCACAGGGCCTGATCAGCGTTTTGCACGTACTGCGCGTGGCGATCAGCCTCGGAGTGTACGACCACGGTCTGTATCCCCAGGCCATGGCAGGCACGCTGAATGCGCAGGGCGATTTCGCCGCGGTTGGCGATCAGCACTTTGTCGAACATTGAATTCACCTGAAAGAGAAAAAGCTGGGGATCAACCGAGGCGGAACAGCGACTGACCGGCTTCGACTTCGGCGCCACCCTGGGCCAGGATCGCGGTGATCCGGCCGGCGGTTTTGGCCTTGACCGGGTGGAACATCTTCATCGCTTCGAGGACCGCCAGAGTCTGCCCCGCTTCAACCTGATCGCCGACCGCAACAAAGGGCGCTTCCCCCGCCGCCGGCGTCAGGTGCAGCACGCCGTAAAGACTGGCCTTGATCTCGGTGGCCGTTGCCGATGAGGGCTTCAGTGATTCCACGGTCGGTACCGGCGCCTGATCAGCCTGCGCCTCGGTCGCCACGACCTTCCCGGCCTGCTTGAAAAGGCGAATCGTACTGTCGCCTTCGGTCAGACTCAGTTCGAGCAAATCGGATTCGGCGAGCAAATCGATCAACCCCTTGATGCGTTCTGAATCCATGCGTGGGCCCCTGCCTGTCGAGCGTGTCTGAGTGGATGGAGTCAATGTAGCGAGCCCCATCAACGACGACCAAGACGCTTTGGCTTTGGGGTGATAAGCCGTCCTTATGACCGTTCAGACCAGGCTACCGCGCATCTCCGCAACCAGTTCCAGCAGAATTGCCTTGACCGCCTGGGCCGGCACCGACAGCGGCAGGTGTCCGGACAAACACAGTGCCAGTGGTGCTTCGATTTCCGGCTCGACGATGCGGCACATATGCACTGAGGTGGCGGCAACCATCACCCGCGCCGAGGATTCGGGCAGGATGGTGGAGCCGAAATGCTCGGCGACGGCAGCCGTCAGGGTGATCGACGATTCGATTTCTGCCACCACCCGCGCGCTCATGCCGATGCGCTGGAAGGCTTCATCCGCCAGCCGCCGCATCACGTTGTAGGGACGCGGCAAGAGCATGTCCATGTCCGCCAGTTCGGCCAGGGGAATCTCGTCGAGCGTGCTGATAACCGGATCAGCGCTCACCAGGTAAAGGTGCTCGCGCAGCAGCGACACGAAGCTCAAGCCGTGGACTTCGCGCCCGCCATAGAGCACGGCCATATCCATCCGGCCGTTCATGATCAGCTCGCTCAACGTGGTGCCGAAGTTTTCATTGAGGTACAGCAGAATGCCCGGATGACGTTCGCGCACCCGGCGCAACAACGGCAAAGAGAGCGACGACGCGGCGGTGCCCGGGGCCAGTCCGACCGATACTTGCCCGGACAAGGCATGGCCTGTGGCATTGATGTCGCTTTGAGCCTGCTCGCACTGGCGCAAGATGATTTGCGCATGGCCGTAAAGGACCTTGCCCGCCTCGGTCGGGGTGACGCCGCGTTTAGTCCGGATCAACAGCTGTTGCTGCAACTCCGCTTCCAGCGTGGCCAGTTGCTGACTGAGCGCCGGTTGCGCGACATGCAGCACATCGGCGGCCTGGGTCATGCTGCCGATATCGACGAGTTTCACGAAATACTTCAAGCGACGCAGATTCACGGTGGCGATGCTCTTACTCGAAAAAGGGAGACAACCCACAAGTGTTAGCAAGAGCCAGGCCAGCGCAAAATCTTGCATGCGTGGTTAAGTCAAAGGCTCAACCATAAGCCTTTGCTATGGCTGGATCGGGGCGATTCTGATCGACACCCGCCTCGGGCATACAGGCTTGAGCGCACCGCCGTGGTGCAAAGCGTGTTCAGTTCCAGCCATAAGCGATTCCTATCCGACCAGAACGATCTCGTCTTATGGCGGCGCAAGCAGCGACTCGTACTGTAGGGCCTCGTCAACGTCATCAACGAGGAACGACACGTGACCGCCTCCCGCATCGCCGCCCGTGTGCAACGCATCAAGCCGTCCCCAAGCAGCACCGCTTCTGACCGGGCGAACGAACTGCGCCGGCAGGGTAAATCAATCATCAATCTGGTAGTCGGCGAGCCGGACTTCGATACTCCGACGCACATTCGGCAAGCGGCCAATGCTGCCATCGAGCGCGGCGAAACCCGTTACACACAAAATGCCGGCACCCCGGAACTGCGCAAGGCGATTGCCGACAAGCTGGCGCGGGAAAACGGCCTGACGTATGGCGCGAATCAGATCCTGGTCACCAGCGGCGCCAAGAGTGCGATTTTCAATGCTTTCGCCGCCACCTTGGGCGCCGGCGATGAAGTGTTGATTCCGGCGCCGTACTGGGTGTCGTACCCGGACATGGTACTGGCCTGCGAAGGCGAACCAGTCACCCTCGCCTGCCCGGAAGAACACGCCTTCAAGCTGACCCCGGAGCAACTGCGCGGCGCGATCACCGAGCGTACTCGCTGGTTACTGCTCAACTCGCCGAGCAACCCGACCGGCGCCAGTTACAGTGCTGCCGAACTGCGTGCCCTGGCCGATGTGCTGCTCGAACATCCGCAGGTGCTGCTGATGACCGACGACATATACGAACACATCCGCTATGAAGGCCTGGAAAACCCGCACATCCTCGCTATCGAACCGGCGCTGACCGAGCGCACCGTGCTGGTCAACGGCGTGTCCAAGACTTACGCCATGACGGGCTGGCGCATCGGCTATGCCGCAGGCCCGGCTGATTTGATCGGCGCTATGGCCACCCTCCAATCGCAATCGACCAGTAATGCTTGCTCAGTCAGCCAGGCCGCAGCGGTTGAAGCACTCAATGGCGACCAGACCTTCGTCACAGACAGCGTAGTGGTTTACCAGCAACGTCGTGATCGTTGCCTGGACCTGCTCAACGCCATCGATGGACTGAGTTGCCGCAAACCCGATGGCGCGTTTTATCTCTATGTGAACTGCGCGGGTTTGCTGGGTAAGTCGACGACTCAAGGCAAGTGCCTGGACACTGATTACGACGTGGTCATGTACCTGCTGGAAAGTCAGGGGGTGGCCGTGGTGGCCGGGACCGCGTACGGGTTGGCACCGTTCTTCCGGATGTCCATCGCCACCGACATCCAGACCCTCGACGAAGGTTGCTCGCGGATCGCCGCTGCCGTTGCGGCGTTGAGCTGAGGAGCCGACGATGACTGTGGCCACCCACCCTGCCCTGAGTTTCCAGCAGGCCTTGCTGGCGATGCTCGGCATTTCTCTGGTGCTGATGCTTTCGGCGCTCGACCAGACGGTGATTGGCAACGCTTTGCCGAGCATTGTCGCCGAACTCAAGGGTTTTGAGCTCTACGCCTGGGTGGCCACGGGTTACTTGCTGGCATCGATTGTCACGATTCCGATCTTCGGCCGACTGGGCGATTACTACGGGCGCAAGCCCTTCGTCATCGCGGCCACGGTGATCTTCACCCTGGCGTCACTGGCCTGCGCACTCGCCACTGACATGTTATGGCTGGTGATCGGCCGCGCCTTGCAGGGTGTCGGCGGTGGCATGTTGATCGGCACGGCATTCGCCTGCATTCCGGAACTGTTTCCCGACACCCGCCAACGCCTGCGCTGGCAGATGTTGCTTAGTGCACTGTTCAGCGTGGTCAACGCCATCGGGCCAGGGTTGGGCGGCTATCTGACGGGAGCCTATGGTTGGCGTTCGGTGTTCTACATCAATCTGCCGCTGGGTTGCCTGGCATTGTTTTTTGCCTGGCGCTACCTGCCTTATTACCGCCCGCAGCAACGGGCAAAAATCAGCCTCGACTGGCCCGGCGCATTACTGATTGCCCTGGCGCTGGGCAGCCTGCAGTTGTTCGTCGAATGGTTGGGCCATGCCAGTCTGATCCTAAGCGCGGCGCTGGGATTGAGTTGCGTCGTGGTGACCCTTGCCCTATGGCACTGGGAACGTCGCTGCCAACACGCACTGCTGCCGGCGGCGTTACTCGTATTACCGAGCATGCGTCTGTTGTTTCTGCTGTCGATGGCGGCCGGGGCGATCATGTTTTCCTTGTTGTTCTATCTGCCGCTGTTACTGCAAGGAAGCTATGGCTACACGCCGCAAGATGCCGGCCTGCTGATTACGCCACTGGCGTTGAGCATCACCCTGGGCGCCATCGTTAACAGTCGCATCGTCACCCGCTTGCGCAATCCAAACCTGTTGCCGCTGGGTGGTTTTGTCGCTCTGCTGCTGGCCTGCCTCGGGCTGGCCATCGCCGGACGCAACGCTTCGTTTAATGCGCTACTCGGCTTGATCCTGCTGGCGGGACTTGGGCTGGGCTTCATCCTGCTGAACCTGACGGTCTTCACCCAGACCCTCGCCGAGTGCCAGTTCCTCGGCATCGCCACCGCGCTGACCCAATCGCTACGGCTTGTCGGAGGCTTGCTGGGAACGGCGGGAATGGGCGTGCTGGTCAACCTGCTGTACAGCGCCAACCTGCAACGACTGTTCATTGCCCAAGGACACGCGGACGGTTTGGCGATGTACGCCGACCCGCAGATCCTGCTGCACCCCGCTGCAGCGCTGCTCGAACACCCGCAATGGCTGAACCTGGCCCGTGAGGCACTGGCCCAGTCGGTGGGCGTCGGCCTGCTGCTGTGCGCCGGTCTCGGCGTTTTGGCGCTGTTCATCCTGTACCGCTTGCCGCCCGTGAGACTGAACGTCTTGCCGGCCACCGTTGCTCCTGAAAAACAATAAAAACCTTACTGCCGCTTTTGACTGCCTCTCACAACATTCGACAACTCATGGGGATGACTCCGATGGAGCTTTTCAATCGCGCACCTAAAGTAGTGGCCGGCCTTTGCGGCCTGATCATTGCTCAACATGGTTACGCCGCTGGCCTGGTGGAAGACAGCAAGCTCAGCGTGCTGGCCCGTAATTTTTTCAGTAATGCCGACAACCGCAGCGGCGCCGCCGACCCCAATTACACTCAGGAATGGGGCCAGGGCTTTATCGCCAATTTTCAGTCCGGCTACACCCAAGGTACGGTCGGGTTCGGCGTAGACGCCATTGGTATGTTCGGGGTCCGTCTGGACTCCGGAAAAGGTCGGCACTACAACCCGCAAAGCACTGCCTTCAACGGCAACATCTTCCCGACCGACAGTGATGGGCGTGCCGTGGATGAGTTCGGCAGCCTGGGCCTGACGGCCAAGGCGAAGTTCTCCAACACCGAACTGAAATACGGCACGCTGGTGCCGATGTTGCCGGTGGTGATGTCCACCGACCGCATGCTGCAACAGACTTTCAATGGCGGGCAGATTCAGTCCAAAGACCTGGAGAATTTCACGTTCACCCTCGGCCAGTTGGAGCACGTCAAAGGTCGTGGTTCAAGTAACCAGATGGGCATGTCGATTCCCGGCGCGAACAACGCGCAGACCGGTGAATTCGTGAACAAGTTCTATTACGGCGGCGTGGACTACAAAGCGACCAAAGACCTAACATTGCAGTACTACTACGGCAACCTGGAGGACTTCTACAAACAGAATTTTCTCGGGCTCAAATACGATTTTAAGGTGGGTCCCGGCACCCTGCGTACCGACCTGCGTCACTTCGACAACCGCTCCGATGGCGCCAACGGTCATAATCCCGACTTCTACACCTTTGGCTATTACGGTAATGGCGTCACCAAAGGCAAGGTCGACAGTCGCCTGGACAGCGCGCAATTCACCTACCTGGTGAACGGCCACACCTTCGCCGCTGGCCTGCAACAAGTCAGCGGCGACAGTGATGCCGTCTGGTTGAACCAGGGCGACGGTTCCACCGCCTATTTCATGACGGAGTCGATGATCGGCAAGTTCCAGCGCGCCGGGGAAACCACCTGGCAAGTTCGCTACGGCTATGATTTTGCGACGGTGGGTGTTCCTGGTTTGAGCTTCATGGGCATGTACGAAAGCGGCTCGAACATCCGCACGCCGACGGGCGACAAAAGCGAATGGGAACGCAACCTGACGGTCAGCTATGTCATTCAGCAAGGTCCGCTCAAGGATTTGAGCATTTCCCTGCGCCATGCGTCACTACGCACTGAAGTGTCCACGCAGCGGGACAGCGACGAGCACCGGGTCATTGTTAGCTATCCGCTAAACATTCTGTAAGGCATCGAAACCCGGCGTCACGCCGGGTTTCGTCTCCTTTATACTGCTCATCTTTCCAACAGACTCTGATGTAAAGATGACCCGAACGTCATCGCCAATCTATCGAGCACGGATTGGGGTTACCTCAAAAACCTAAAACCCAGATTCAATCGACCTGCACCTCAATTTCCGCTGCGTATCTTGATAAAGAAAAAGCGATTCCTCATATCTCGCTTTTCTTACTGCCCTGCCCACCCTTTTAACTTGATTCTGGTTCCATATGACTATGGGCCAACATCATGCCGACTACTGCTTTTCGCTACCTGTCTCTACTTTCGCTGGTACTTGTCCATGGCGGTAGCTATGCCGCATCTACTCATAAACAGAGTCAACTCAGCCTGGTTCTGCAGCAACTCGATGCTATCGAAGGCCTTGCAACGCAAGCTGAGGCAGCCAGCCCATCAGAATCAGTCGAGCGCTATCGCTTCGACTATCCCCGGCTGACTCAGGACATCCAGCGCATCCGTCAAGGTGTGCAGGGCTATCTGTCCCCCTCTCGCGCTCAACCCCGCGACCCCACTGAATTGGTCGGCGATTACCACCTCGACACTCCGCCTGCGGAACCCTCTCCATGAGCATGACTGACGCCCAGACCTCAGCGTTCCAAAACGCCTCCGGTTTCTCACCGCAGAGCAGTTCGACACTGTGGCTGTCCCTGGTTCTAGTCCTGGCTTTGCTTTGGTGTGCCTGGGTGATGTGGACGGCTTACCGGGGTTGGGCCGCCGGCAGTGTGCGCTTTGGAGCCTTCGGCGGCAGCGCCGCTCGCGTGCTGCTCACCTTGCTGGTTTTGATGTTCTTCACCCTGTCCTAACACCGGAGATCACCGTCATGCTCAAGTGCCTTGTCCCCCTGAAAAACAACCTGCGTGATCATGCGAGCCAGCGCTTAATCGGTCTGATGCTGGTGCTCGGTCCAAGCCTGGCTTTTGCCGAACTTCCCACCATGGAGGCACCTTCACGTGGTGAAGGTTCCGGGTTGATCGAGACGATCAAAAACTACGCCTACGACGGCGGCATTCTGCTCGGCCTGCTGATCGCCCTGCTCGCTTTTCTCGGTGTGGCCTGGCACTCCCTGACCGTCTATGCCGACGTGCAGAACCAACGCAAGACCTGGAAAGACTTGGGTGCGGTGGTCGGTATCGGTGCTCTGTTGGTGGTGATTATCATCTGGTTCCTGACCAAGGCTGCTGCAATTCTGTGAGGTCGATATGAACGACACTATCGAACGCCTTGCCGACGGCACCTTGGCCCTTCTGCCAGAGCGACTCAATCGTGATCCCGCCGTATTGCGTGGTTTGACCAATGATGAGATGTGGGTAGCGCTCGGCACCGGCGCCGTCATTGGCCTGCTGCTGGGCGTTCCTCTAGCGATCGCCACCGCCTCTATTGCCGTGGCGCCGACCAGCATGATCGCAAGCATGGCGCTGGTGCTATTTGTCGGTGACACGCTACTGCGTCGAGCCAAACGGGCCCGGCCAGAGACCTGGTTGTACCGCAAGCTCGAATGGATACTCGCTAGCCGTTGGCGCCTGGGTCGCGGAAGTCTGATCCTTCACTCCGGCGCCTGGACGGTTCGCCGTTCGCGTCGACTGCGCCCTGCTCTGTCCCGGTGGCAACCATGAGTCGTTTTCGGAACAAGGTGGATGCCCAACAGGCCCATATCTTCAGCCTGCGTATGGCGGTAGCGATCCTCGCCCTGATCTGCGCCGGACTCTGGTATGGCTGGCGCTCGGCACCGACCGATCTGACCGTGCATGTACCGCCGGATCTGCGCTCCGGCAGTACACGCAAGTGGTGGGATATTCCTTCAGAGAATGTGTATGCCTTTGCCCTGTACATCTTTGGCCAACTCAACCGCTGGCCTTCCGACGGCGAGCAGGACTACCGCCGCGCCATCTATGGTTTGCAGCCCTATCTGACCCCCGCCTGCAAGACCTTCCTCGACGGCGACTACGAGTACCGCAAGGCCGCCGGCGAACTGCGCCAGCGGGTGCGTGGCGTCTACGAAATTTTGGGCCGAGGCTATAGCGAAGATCCGGAACTCAGGGTCAAGCAACTCGACCGCGACAGCTGGCTGGTCAAACTCGACCTCAACGCCGATGAGTATTACGCCGCCGAACCGGTGAAACGGGTCGTGGTGCGTTATCCATTGCGTGTGGTGCGTTTTGATCTGGACCCCGAACGCAATAAGTGGGGGCTGGCACTGGATTGTTATCAGGGCACTCCGCAAAAGCTCTCCCTGCCTGGAGGTGAGCCATGAAGCGGATGTCTACACTGGGACTCACCGTCGCACTGATGCTATGGGGAGCGGCAACGCAGGCCGTCGAACTGATGCACTGGGAACGCCTCCCCCTCGCGGTCCCACTGGTGATCAATCAGGAGCGGGTGATCTTTGTCGATGAGGCTGTTCGCGTCGGTGTGCCCTCAACCCTGACGGGCAAGCTACGCGTGCAATCAGCCGGTGGCACGCTGTACCTGCGGGCGTCGGAAGCCATTGCACCGACCCGACTGCAACTGCAATCAGTCGCGACGGGCGAGATCATCCTGCTGGACATCGCGGCCACGCCTGGCGATCAACCGTTGGAGCCCGTGCGTATTCTCAAGAATGCTCAGGTGCAAGCTACCGAGGCTGAATCTAGCACCGCCCCTGTTCAAGAACGCACGCCGATCCCGGTCGCGTTGACGCGCTACGCCGCACAGAGTCTGTACGCGCCGTTGCGCACCGTGGAGTCCCTGCCCGGTGTACGCCGCGTCCCGCTCAAGCTGCGCACCGAACTGCCAAACCTGCTGCCGACCGAAAACGTGTCCGGCACACCCATCGCCGCCTGGCGATTCGGTGATTACTGGGTGACGGCGGTGAAGTTGCGCAATCGTGGTCCAGAGACGGTACAACTCGATCCGCGTCGGCTTCAGGCCAAGCTGTTCGCCGCGGCCTTCCAGCATGCTTTCCTCGGGCCTATCGGCAGCCCTGAAGACACCACGGTTGTCTACCTTGTCACCCACGGTTCCGGCCTCGAACGCGCCGTGCTGCCTCCGCCCATCGCGCGAGGTGCTGACGATGAAAGCTAACGCCTTGCTCAAATGGCTGGTACCGGCTGTGCTGCTCGGCGTGGTGTTCATCATCCTGAAATCTTGGGTCGCGGGTGGTACCACGCCTTCGCCAGAAAGTCCGACGGCTCAGGACAACCTCCAATTATCCGCCGAGCAGGCCAAGTCGCTCGGTATTGCGGGTGATACCCCACGCGACACGGTTGCCACCTTGGTCGGCCAGGTGAAGGCCATGCGCAGCGACATGCTCGGCCTGAAAAAACACAACGATTCGCTGCAGGCGGAGAACAACCGCCTTCGCGAGCGGGAAAGCAGCGTCGATTCGCGTATCCAGACGGCGCTTGGCAGCGTGACCCAGCAGGTCGACGAAGGCCGTCGCCAAGCCAACGAGGCCCGGCTCAAAGCGGAACAAGACAGTCGCCAGGCCCGTGGTTTGCTGACGCAATTGCAGGAACAGCTGTCGGGGCTGACCGGCAAAGGCAAGGAAATGCCGATCGGATTGGGGCTTGAGCCGGGCGACGGTGCTCAGTTCGAAGGGCAGCATTCTGCTAATGATGTACTGCAGTGGATTGAGCCCTCGGATGCTCTGCCCACCGATGCCCAGGACAAAACCAAAACCGCGTCCGCCCTGAGTCTGCCTGCTGCCTTCAACTCACTGGAGGATTTGAAGGACAATGCCATCGACCGCAGCCAGAAGCAGTTACGCGAGGTCACCAAGGGTGAACGTGACCTGACACGCTCCGCTGATCGTACCGAAGGCGCGAAGCCGGTCTACACCATTCCCGAAAACGCAACATTGATGGGTTCGGTTGCCATGACTGCGCTGATCGGTCGAGTCCCGGTGGACGGCACGGTGAATGATCCCTACCCCTTCAAGGTGCTGGTTGGGCCCGAGAATCTGACGGCCAACGGCATCGATCTGCCGGACGTTGCGGGCGCCGTAATGAGCGGCACGGCGTCCGGTGACTGGACCCTGTCGTGCGTACGCGGACAGGTCGAGTCAATCACCTTTGTGTTTACCGACGGCACCATCCGCACGGTGCCTCAGCCGAAGGCGGTAGCCAGCCGCAACGCCTCCACCGCCCAGAGTTCGAACACCGACAAGATTCGTGGCGGACTCGGTTACCTGTCCGATCCGTTTGGCGTTCCTTGCATTGCCGGTGAGCGCCGCTCAAACGCTCAACAGTACCTCGGCAGCCAGAGCTTGATCACTGCCGCCGGCGCCGGTGTCGCCGCCTTGCTTGGGGATGAGCAGAACAACAGCAGCGTGATCAGTTCGGGCGGCAGTACGCTCGGGGTCACTAGCAGCAGTGGCAATAGCGCGCTGAATTCAATTCTCAGTGGTGGGGTCAGCGACATCCGTGAGTGGATCAACAAACTCTATGGTGAGACCTTTGCTGCCGTATACGTGCCACCGGCCGCCCAAGTCGCGCTGCACCTCGACCATGAAATTACCATCGACTACGAGCCCAAGGGCCGGAGCGTTCGCCATGAAAAAGACCACGTTTCTCTGCCTGACCTGGATTAGCGTGTTTTCCTTGGTCCTGACAGGGTGTTCTACTGACAAGGAGACGCTGCTGCCCCATGGCGAGCAAACCATGCTGGACATCTGGAACGGCGCCGGGTCGCAAGGCACTCAGCAGCAACTGCTGGATGCTCGGCAGCAGTTACGCCGCCCGCTGGCCCAGGCAGATTTCTCCGGTGCTCTCCAGGAGCCGTACACGCGCACAGCGGCGAACGAGATCCGCAACCTGTTCCCTCGCTTGCCCAATCCCGATCTGGTGCTGTACGTGTATCCGCATTTGAGTGGTACCGAGCAGGCACCGGTCCCGGGTTACTCGACCGTCTTTCCGTTCTACCAACGGGTGCAGTACGCATTGCCGGGTGAACGTCAGGAAGACTTGTAGTGCGTACCGGCGATTCGGGCAGCCGCACTTCTGCGTGGAAAGCCTGGCGCCACCCATTGCGCCCTCGTGCCACCTTGGCCGATGAAGCTGCACTGTATGCACACAACCCTAGCTTCACCGATCATCTGCCTTGGGTCGAATACCTCGACACCGAGCAGTGTTTTCTACTGGATGACAATCGCTCGGTGGGCGCTGTGTTCGAGTTACTGCCCATCGGCACCGAAGGGCGCGAGCCTGACTGGCTGATAGCGGCTCGTGATGCCCTCGAGGATGCCCTGCAGGACAGCTTTGACGAGCTGGATCAAGCGCCGTGGGTGGCGCAGTTTTTCTGCCAGGACGACAACGACTTCGTCCCCTATCTGACCCGGCTCACCGATTATATTCAGGACAGCGCGCGAGGAACGGACTTCACCGATACGTTTTTGGAACTCAGTCGTCGTCATCTGAAGGCTATCGCCAAGCCGGGAGGTCTGTTCGAGGACAAGGCCGTCACGCGCCTACCCTGGCGTGGCAATAATCGACGGGTGCGCCTGGTGATCTATCGCTGGCTTGAGGCTGGCACTGAGGAGACGGGACTCACTCCGGTGCAATCTCTGCAACAGGCTTGCGAACGTATCGGGGCTTCTTTGCAGGCGTGCGGGGTGCGATCGACACGAGTCGATGGCCGAGGTTTGTATGCCTGGTTGTTGCCCTGGTTCAATCCGGTACCCATGCTCACCGATGAAGCGTCCGAGGATTTCTACCAATGCGTGGCCTATCCGGAGTCAGGCGATGGCGAGTCGCTGGAACTGCCCTTCGATCACGACTTCGCCGAGCGGCTGTTTTTCAACGAACCGCGTTCGGATGTGCAACAGGGACTCTGGTTTTTCGATGGGCAACCCCATCGGGTGATGGTGGTGGACAAACTGCGGCGGGCACCGTCGATTGGCCAACTCACCGGAGAAACCCGCAAAGGCGATGCAGTCAATGCGCTGTTCGACCAGTTACCCGAAGGCACGGTGATGAGCCTGACCCTGGTGGTCAAGCCGCAGGATGTGCTCGAGGATCAGTTGAACCGCCTAGCCCGCAAAGCCATCGGTGAAAACCTGGCCTCAACCCAGACCCGCCAGGATGTTGAAGAGGCTCGCGCGATCATCGGCCGCCAGCACAAGCTGTACCGGGGCACCCTGGCGTTTTACGTGCGCGGTCACGATGAGCAGCAATTGCACCAGCGCTCGGTCAGCCTGGCCAACGCGCTGTTGGGCGCGGGGCTGCAACCGGTACGTGAGGGTGATGAAGTCGCCGCGTGCAACAGTTACCTGCGTTGGCTGCCGATGACTTACAACCCGGCCCGCGACACACGCAACTGGTACACACGCCTGATGTTCGCTCAACACTTGGCAAATCTCGTTCCCATCTGGGGTCGCAGCACCGGCACCGGCCACCCGGGCATCACACTGTTCAATCGTGGTGG
Organism: Pseudomonas sp. LBUM1664; assembly: GCF_059695895.1. Lineage (NCBI taxonomy): Bacteria > Pseudomonadati > Pseudomonadota > Gammaproteobacteria > Pseudomonadales > Pseudomonadaceae > Pseudomonas > Pseudomonas sp. LBUM1664. The sequence continues at coordinate 3,901,232 of NZ_CP166791.1, forward strand.
CTCGCCGTTGAGCTTTGATCCGTTGTCACGCCTAGACCGAGCCATGAACGGCCATCTGCTGTTATTCGGCCCGACCGGCGCCGGTAAGTCGGCCACCCTGGTCACCCTGCTGATGCAGGTCATGGCGGTGTACCGCCCTCGCCTGTTCATCGTTGAGGCCGGTAACTCATTCGGTTTACAGGGCGACTACTTCGCAACGCAAGGCCTGTCGGTCAACAAGGTCCAATTGAAACCTGGTACCGCGGTCAGCCTCGCCCCGTTCGCCGATGCCTGGCGCCTGGTCGAGCAGCCGGATCAGGTGGCGAGTCTATCGATCGATGAGTGGGACGATGAGGTGGTAACCAGTCGCGAAGACCAGCGCGATGTTCTCGGCGAACTGGAAATCACCGCCCGCCTGATGATCACCGGCGGCGAAGCCAAGGAAGAAGCGCGCCTGAGTCGAGCCGATCGCAGCTTGATCCGCGAGTGCATCCTAGATGCAGCACAGACCTGTGTCGCAGCGGAGCGCCAGGTACTGACCCGCGACGTGCGCGACGCGTTGCTGCGCGTCGCCGCCGACCCGCACTTGCCAGAGAAACGTCGCGAGCGTGCCCAGGAAATGGGCGAGTCCATGGACCTGTTTTGCCAGGGTTTCGAGGGTGAACTGTTCGATCGTGAAGGCACGCCTTGGCCCGAGAGCGATGTGACCATTATCGATCTGGCCACCTACGCTCGCGAAGGCTACGAGGCACAGATGTCCATCAGCTACATCAGCCTGATGAACACCGTGAATAACCTTGCCGAACGAGACCAGTACCTGGGCCGACCGATCATCATGGTCACCGACGAGGGCCATATCATCACCAAGAACCCGCTGCTGGCACCCTTCGTGGTCAAGGGCACGAAGATGTGGCGCAAGCTCGGCGCGTGGTTCTGGCTGGCGACGCAAAACCTTGCCGACTTCCCCACCGCCGCGCAGACCATGCTCAACATGATCGAATGGTGGATTTGCTTGAACATGCCGCCCGCGGAAATCGAAGAAATCGCACGGTTCAAGAAACTCACGCCGGCACAGAAAGCCTTGCTGCTCTCCGCCAGTAAGGAGCCGGGGAAATACACTGAGGGGGTCGTGCTATCGAAGAAGCTCGAGACGCTGTTTCGGGCCGTGCCGCCCAGTCTTTATCTCGCCCTGGCCATGACGGAGCCCGAGGAAAAAGCCGAACGCTGGACACTGATGCAGAGCACCGGCTGCTCGGAACTGGAAGCGGCTTACCGGATAGCTGAACGGATCGATAGGATGCGAGGAATTAAGTGAAACGGAGCTGATCCTAGGTTTCGATCAACCCGGCAGCAAATCCTTGAAAACCTTCTCCACGTAGGCTTGCATGAACCAGTCAGGGATCTCATCAGCCCTGAATTCAAGGTCAGTCCCGTCTGTTACTTCAGCGAGCAGCACCAGATCAGCGCCGGAGTTATCAAAGATATAAGCCCGGTTCGAGGCTGCGATGGCTGCTGGCAATAGGTTCAGGCAACGACCGTAGCGCTGCACAATTTTTTCCGTGGGGACTGGGTGCCCACCTGCCGCGACACGGTTCTTGACCCTGTTGATATTGATGTCAGGATCTTCAGTGGCGACAAAGTAGAGGTAGGTTCGATATCCCGACGCTCTTGCCTTGAGCATAAAAGCGATTTTGTCCTCGCTAGACATCACCGTTTCGAAGGTGAAAGACAATTGGGCTTTGAGGAGCTTGTGCCGCATGAAATCAGAGAGCACGGAAGCAAAATAGGAGTTCATCGCGACGGACTGGAAATTCAGGCCGTTATTGCTGAAGCCTATTTTGGCTGCCTCTTCAACGAGCTGGGTCGACCGAATCAGTCGGTGCACCTTGATAAAGCCGAGAACCTCGTCACCCTCGACTTCCAGTTGAAAATCGCTGAATTCCAGGCGTCCGCCCTCTTTGGCAGCCTTTTCGATTTCATCCGGGTTGATGTAGATCCCGATCAGGTGGGAAGGGACGGCACTTTTCATTGTGCTTTTACCGGAACCATTAGGGCCGGCAAACACCCTCAGCCGAGGGACGGTCATGAGCAGCGGTGCACCTTGATAATCCCGCCCAAGGTCACTTTATGCTTGGGCTTGGCCACTCGAATAACCTTGTGCTTACCGTCGGCAGTCGTCTCAACGAGCTTGCCGTCCATGACTTCCATCACGCTGCGTCCGGCCGCCAGCGCGTTGATATAGGCCGTATTGATCGCACCTTCAGCCATGGCTGGGATTTTACCCTCCAGTCGGCTCACCAGATCATCACTCAACACTTGGTCGGCTTTCATATCGCGCTCCACGTTCTCAGAGCGTGCAGAATCTGCACTTATCAGAATCCTAGCTACGTAAATCTGTTTATCACAGACCAACGCCACTTCTGTCAGATCTCCATTCTAGAGGAATGGAGCCTGGAACCATACCTTCCAGTAAATTTTCCCGTGTAGGCCATATCGTCAGGGTTGGAGCCGCACGGCTACGGTGAAACGCCTTGAAGCCGTTGCTGAACTCTCAATAAAAATCCTGCTTCGAAAGCATCCTGAGATTCTCCTGCCGGACAAGTCTTCCGAGACTGCGCCAGTTCCCACCACAGTGGTACGTCACCGGGTGTATTAAGCCAGGCCTGGGCGCATTGCACGCCACGTTCGATCATAGGCGCAAATTCGCTGCCCCACGGTGTCAAAAGGCTCGGGCAGCCGTCCGCCGCCGGAATTGAAACGTAATTTTCGTCCATAGACACCTTAGCTTTCGATTATTTATTAATGCTCGGTCTGTTCTAAGCAGCATAGAAACAAAATTGACACTCGGCTTAAGCATCAAAAAAGCCCGAATCAGAGCCAATGTAGACTATATCCCGTGGATTGAGAGTCCCTCAAGGCGCAGTTTGCGCGCATGACTCAAAACTTCGAACAGCTCCGTCTGCAACTCGCGGAAAATATCCGCTCGATGCGACGCATGAAGAACCTTACCCAGGAGCAATTGGCGCTCATGGCCGAGGTGGATCGTACCTACGTGAGTCAAATCGAACGAGGGGTAGGCAACCCGTCGTTATTGGTCCTCTGCAAACTCGCCAACATTTTCGAGATCAAAACGGATCAGTTGCTCATCGAGTCTGACGCGCTTGCTCGTACGCTGAGCGCTGAATGACCCTCTGCTGATCTAGAAGATCGTTATAAACCGACAATCCTGCGTTCGGCTTTCTCACTGACACCCCTCTCTCGATTATTGAACCTGTCCAGGCCATACACCCAGAGCCTGGATCATGTCTGCTGCCTGCCCGCACATTTCGCCCCAGAAATTACATCCGTTGGTGCTGAGCATTCTGCTGGCATCCGGGTCAAGCGTAGCGCTGGATACCGGCAACATTACCGCCTCCGTACTTTCTCCAGACTGCCTCGAGTACAGAGTCGTCGGCATCTGCTTTTGGTTGCTCTGCACCCCCTTCGGCTGCACGGTTAAAACCTCAACCAAGGTTCGTCACTTCATTCCTGAGCTGGTGGTCTCGAGCTATGCCACCACCGGTGCCAATCCTTGGACCGAGATGGCCGCCCTATCCTCTCCTATCAGTGGGGCGGAAGGAGGCGGTAACCTGATCACGCCGAACACCCAGCGCGATAATCTGCCTCGTTTCAAAAACGTTGATGCCATCGGTCATCCAGGTGGCTGGGCCGCCACGCAACTTGCCTCGCAATCCGGCTACGCCTGCGCCAGCGGCGCCACTGCGTTCATACCCTACTACTTGAGCACTTTGGACTCACTGGCCTGGCGTCATGGCATCCCTGAAAGCCTTTATCCCGAGTCGCTCTTACCGGGAGTCCGTGAGATCGGTCGTCAGCTCGCGGGCAACATGTGGGGCAACGTCTATCCCCGGCAAGGATTTCTGGTACAACCCGACGACTTCAAAGCCGCTGCGGTGATGGCGCAGCGAGCGGGTGACGTCATTACCCGCAACTGGCAACCGCACGTGTATGTCCCGCTCACACCCGTACCACGCGATGGTTATTGGCCGCCTGGCCCAATCGTTGAAAACGACGCTTCGACCCACAAATGGCACTTGCTCTCCCCCCGGGTTCAACCCACATGTGCCATCTTCCCCAGTGAACCGGTGCAGAGCGTGGATGGCGGCTACTCCTGGTCGCTGTGGCGTCCCTATAGCTGCTGCAAGCGTGAGGGACAGACCTTCCTGTTCAGCATCGACTTCGAAGGTGGTACGTCATGAGTCGACTTCTCGCAGGATCATGGTTGGGCCCGATGAGCTTGTTGCTCTGCGGGCTGCTCGCCGTGGCCACGCATGCCCATGCCGCCGAGGACGATTACCGTCTAGGCACTCAAGGCGAGGTGCTCGACGACCGAGTGATGTACACCATCGGTGGCGGCTCTGCAGCGGGCTCGCCGAGCTCGCTCTATCGCCCTAACGGGCTCGGTGTCGGCGGATCCTGGCAGGCGAACATGATGTGCGGAAACATGAGCCTCACCAACACCTTGCAAAACCAGTTGAACGGCGTCACCGAAGGTTTCCAGCAGATCATGGGCAGCATCGTGCAGAACGCGACCCAAGCAGTCATGTCGCTGCCGGCGCTGATTATTCAGCGCGCCAATCCCGGTCTCTATGAGTTGCTCAGTAACGGGGTGATGCAGGGGCGTATCGACTTCGACCGCTCCAAACTGACCTGCCAGGCCATGGCCGAGAAGATGGCTGACAAGGTCGGCCAAGCCGGCTGGGGCGCATTGGCCAAGAACCAGGAGATGCAGGACAACCTCGAACAAACCGGCGGTGATGCGGTGGCCGCAGTGAAAAACACCGAGGCCCGTAACGGCAATAATGGGGTGTCATGGGTCGGCGGGCAGAAGGCTGGAGGTAGCGGACAAACACCCATCCGGGCAACCTCCGATGTGGTGCGCGCGGGCTATAACCTGCTGCATAACCGGTCCGTGGATGACAGCGCCTCGATCAGTAGCAGTGATTGCCTGGGCGGCGCTATTTGCCAGGCATGGACCTCACCCCAAGAGGAATCCGAATGGGCTGTTCGAGTGTTGGGCGAGACCGAAGTCGCAACCTGCGACACCTGCGAGACTCTGCGGGCTACCGCTGGCAGCGGACTGACGCCGCTGATCCAGGAGGCCTACGGTGAACATCTCAAGACCCTGCAAGGATTGCTGTCCGGTTCTCTGCCGCCTACCCCTGACAATCTGAGCAAAGCCTCCAGCCCGATGCTGCCAGTGACCCGTGGTGTGATCGAAGCCCTGCGCGACGATCCTGATCAGGAACTCCTGGCGCGGCGCCTGGCCAGTGAGACGGCCCTGTCCAGCGTGCTCGACAAAGCGCTCCTGCTGTTGCGCACGCTGCTGGCAGGCAGCCACGAACCTAACATCGCTTCCGCCGAACCGGCCCAAATGGCCTTGACGAAAAACATCGACACACTGGAGCGCGAGATACGCCTGCTACAAACCGAGTTGCAGGTCCGGCAGATGCTCACAACCAATACCGCCAGCCTCGTGCTCGATCGACATGCCGGAGGTGCCGATGCGTCGCGCACCGTCGAGCAAGGCGACCCCGAACCTGGCCGACTCAACGACGCTGACGCCAGGCGCAAGTGAGCCATGAAACGCTCACTGCTATTCACTTTGCTTTCAAGTCTAGGGATCGTCGCAGGGATGATCCTGACCGCCGCACTGATCGCCTGGATCGGCGGCACTGCGCTGGGCAGTTTCGGGGTCTGGCAGCAAGCCTTGGAATCGATACGGCCTTATCTGCGGTGGTGGCGTGTCCTGCTCTACAGCGTCCTCTTTGCACTCTGGTGGGACCTGCTGAGGCGCTACCGACATCGACCACAGGACCGACTGCGCGTGAAACGCGCCGGGACATTAGGGCTCTTGCTCTTTACCTGCGTCGAGCTCACTCGGTTGTGAGGTCACCACCATGCTCATGAGCACTAACAGCTACCTGGAGTTTTACCTTTCCCTGCTGGCCTGGATCATCAACAACGGTATCTGGAACATCAGATCCGATACTGGATTGTTCGCCGCGCCCTTCGGCGCGATCATCTTGCAAGAATGGTTGTCGGCCCGTCAGCAAGGCGCAGATGAAGGCAACAAGGGATTGCTCTCGGTACCTCGAATCGAGAACCGGCTTTGGCTGGCCTACATTGTCGTATTGTTCGGCTGCGCGCCGGTCTTTCCGCTAAACCTCGCTTCAATGGCGTTTGATGATGCAGCGAGCCAACGCTGCGGTGTCAGCGTGGCCAAGCCAGCAGAAACTGCCTGGGGTACCACTTTCAACACCATCGGCGAACGCTCTGCCAACGTGCCAATCTGGTGGTTTCTGGTGCACGCCCTGAGCAAAGGAGTGACCGCAGCGGCCACCGCGGCCATCCCCTGCGCACCGGATATCCGACAGTTGCGCATGGAGATCGACAGTTCTCGCATCGATAACCAGGTATTGCTACAGGAAGTCGCCGACTTCACTCGCGACTGCTACGGCTATTCCCGCTCTCGACTTTTCACCAACCGTCCTCAGTTGGACAAGGCACAAAGTCACGATGCGTCCTGGATCGGCTCACGCTATTTTCTCGACACGCCGGGCTACTACGACACCGATCGCTCACGGACACCGCGAGTCAGCTGGCCCTATGATGAAACCCGCGATATTTCCTTGCCACGGTTGGAGAATGGCGCGGGCTACCCCACTTGCAAACAATGGTGGAGTGACAGCGGTATCGGGTTGCGCGAACGGTTGATCGAGCAGCTTGATCCGTCGCTGCTGACTCAACTGAAAAGCTGGTTGACTGGCCGTTCAAGCAACGAAATCGAGGATGCCACGCTGCGCGAACTGGTCAGTCCGCGCCAACAATCGATGTCCATGTCGCCCGGACAGGTGTACCAGGACTATGGCTCCAGTGCTCGCGGAGGGTCGATCAATCAGGGGCTCAATAACCTGGCGACCAACACTGGGCTGGCCCTCGGTTCCTTCAGCAACTTCCCGGCGATGAATGCGCTACGCGCCGCCCTGCCCATGGTGCAGGCTTTCCTGATCATGGGCGTCATCATCAGCCTGCCACTGATCCTGCTGGTCAGTACCTACCAGCTAAAGACCGTCATGACGGTGACGTTCGCGCTGTTCACGCTGCACATGCTGACCTTCTGGTGGGAGTTGGCCCGCTGGGTCGACTCCAGCATGCTCGATACCTTGTACAACCAAGTGTCGGCGTCCAATCAGGTGCTGCTGTCGCTGCCCACATCCGGTTTTATGGACGGGACCGTCACGGCACAGGTGATTGAGTATGTGATGGGGGCGATGTTCTTGGTTCTGCCAGGACTATTTCTAGTTGCCATGAGCTGGGCAGGCTACTCAATTGGCAGCAGCCTTGAAGGGATGCTAGGAAGTGCGAGCAAGGCAGCGCATGGCGCGGCAAGCAAAGGCACAGATCAGTTGATGGGAGCTACGAAAAGGATCATCTGACGTCACTACTCGATGATTTGGAATGCCCGATGTAATGGCCGTTGTCGTCGTAATTGCCTAGATAGGAGTTGGCCCCTAAAAAGTCTGGACCTGGATCATTGCCTTCAAGATCCCCATCAATGGCAGCCCTGGACAATAGGAGACCAATCACAGCAATCATCGTTACGACAGAAGCTACCAACCAGAAACCGATAAAGAGCAACCCAAGGATGAGTGCCAGCTTCGTAACCAGAAAGCTCCCACGAACCAATAGCCCACCCGCAGGCATACCTGTCGCCACCGCACGTTTAGCCACACGAGATTCAAATCCTTTCAACCTGCGATAAACACGTTTTACGGACATACCGCATGCATATGCCCAGCGGTGTGCGCGGGAGATCTGAAGTGGCTGCTGAGCCGGCATGGTTGCGCCCTCTTCTGAGCGTGTTCCTGTGGAAATCGAGATTACAGACTACTACTGAAAACCGCCCATGCTTAACCGTTTATCAGCTTACTCGGTCGAAAAACTCTTCACTGGAAGACAGAAGACGCAGCTCGTGCACCAGCGCCTCTATGGCCGTTGACCCATCTATATCATCCAGCTACATAGAGGGTACGGATCGCTGTTATCGACAGCACCTTCCCAGGTAGCCAGAGCCTTCAAAGCTACGTCACTCCGGTGATGGTTCCCCCCAAGTGCGATTAGCGTTCGGTGGCTCGCACAGTCACGTTTCACGGGTGATGAACGCCTACTGCTCTTCCGAGCGTCTTTCAAGCTCGGCTCGTCCTAACCCCTCTTGCTTTTCTTCAACCCACTGCGGGGAAATTCATTCCCCAATGGGACAGGTTTCTTCGCGCTATCAACGGAGGCACACCATGTCCGACTCACTCACAAGCGAAGCACTGAACACTCTGCGCTTGCCCGTTGTGTTCACTCCAGAGGCGTGGCAACACGCAGTATTGATCGATGGTTCAAATCATCCTGAAAAGCTGCAGCTCGATAGGCTGAGCAACATCGTACGCGCAGCCTTCAAAGCGCACCTGGCCGATCCAAACGCACCCTACGTGGTGTTTGAGGTAGCCAAGTTCGTCTCAGTGAGTGATGCAGATCATGAACCATTGCTGCGACTGAGCCTCAGCCTACTTCAGGCATCAGACCAACCTAACGCCTTACTGATAGCGCTTGCGGAAGAGCAGCAACGCTAAACGCAAACGGCCATACCCGGCCACTGATCCAACTCAGGCTATACGCAGTCCTGCACCAATCCAATCAACACCCACCGGGGAACCCTCCCCGACGGGCAAGGCGTTCCTCCGGTTTTTCGAGGGAAATGCCATGCGCAATATCTACCAAGACGTCACAGACAAGATCGTTACCGCGTTAGACCAAGGCGTAGCGCCCTGGATCAAACCTTGGTCCTCAAGTGGCTCAGCTGACGTCGGTCATCACCACCCCTACCCCATCAACGCCATCACCCAGCGTCCCTATTCGGGCATCAATTTACCGCTGCTCTGGACCGAGGCTAGGTTGCAGGGGTTCACTCAAGATCGCTGGCTGACTTTCAACCAAGCCAAAAAAGCCGGCGGGCACATCCGGAAGGGTGAGCACAGCACCCTGGCAGTGCTCTACAATCCGATGGAACGCGAGGAACAGACCGAATCAGGCCAACCCGTACTAGATGAAAACGGTCAGCCCAAGGTCGCTCACTTTGGCATTCTCAGGACGCATTTTCTGTTCAACATCGAGCAAACGGAGGGGCTCGAAACGCTCAACGAAACGGTGCTCGAGACGGAATCGAGCGATCCCTTCTTCCCTAACGCTGCTGCAGAAAGTTTGTTGCGAAGTTCGGGCGCACATATCATCCATCGATTTGCCGACGAAGCCTTTTACCACCCGATCAGGGATCTCATCCAACTGCCGACAAAATCGCAATTCCACGATCAAGGTGGATACTACGCCACTGCACTTCACGAGCTGACGCACTGGACCGGACACCACTCTCGATTGCAGCGCGAAGGCGTGACCTCTCCGTGTCCATTTGGCTCGCCAGGCTATGCATTTGAAGAGTTGATCGCCGAAATGGGCGCCGCTTTTTTATGTGCCTACGCCGGTATACGGGGAGAGCTTCGGCACGAGGGCTATATCGACTCCTGGCTCGGCCTGCTCAATTCTGACAACCGCGCGATTTTCCGCGCCAGTGGCCAGGCCCGATGCGCCTCGGAGTATGTGCTCGACCTGGAGCAGCAACAGAAGCAGACGGTAATGGATAATTCGCGATGCATGAACGATGGAGCTTGATCGTTACCTCACTGCTGCAATCGCTTCACAGGGTCCAACACGAGTTGGACCCTTTTTCTATGCCCAGAAAAATCCCCACACTGCGGAGCTCTGACGCAAAGAACATGAGGTAATCCCGTAACCGCAGTACACCGTTACGTATCCAGATTCTCAGCCAGGTAATCCACCAGCTCGAGTGGACTTCGGCTGTCGATCACCTTGTAGATCAGATCGCGTTTGCTGCGCGGCAGCTTCTTGACCACGCTCTTCGCCGAGGCCCTGACAGCTTCGTCTGTCCCATGGATACGTGCCGCGAGCAGCAGCACGAGCGTGGCGTCAGTGAGATTCATGACAAGACCCAATAAAATTCGCACCGCAGTGTACCGACACTTTCCTTTTTCGTACCAGCACGCGCATCCAACAAAACGGCACCAGGACAAATCGATATTCCGATTGCCGCACAAAGGGAAATGCACCAAAAGGGCCGGTAAGGGTTGGAAGGGAATGGGGAGTCAAGGGTAAGAGTCCTATCCGAAAAGGCTAAAAGGCTAAAAGGCCACCGACTCTGCCAGTTCCCGGGAGGACACCATGATGCTCAGTCTGTTTCGGCACAAAAGGATAAAACCTCCTCCGACGCCCACCGTAAACGTCGCCGATGGGTACCTGCCCATCGAATCGTTCCAGAGCCTGTTAGCAGCCGAGCACCGCCGCCAGTTGCTCGATCGCATCTGGCAGTACACCGCCCTCTCCCATCCACAGTTCAGCCAGCTCTATTTAAATCCGATCCATCGCTACGCCGAGCTGGTCCAGCAGCTTCCAGCCAGCGAGACGCACCACCATGCTTATCTTGGTGGCATGCTCGACCATGGGTTGGAGCTGGTCGCTTGCAGTTTGAAACTGCGTCAATCGTATCTGCTGCCGACCGGCGCCGCGCCCGAAGACCAGGCCGCCCAGACCGATGCTTGGTCCGCTGGCATCGCCTATGGCGCGTTGCTCCATGACATCGGCAAGATCGCCGTGGACCTGCTGGTCGAACGCCAGGATGGCCGTGTTTGGCATCCTTGGCAGGGTTCCCTGGATCAGCCGTATCGTTTCCGCTATCTCAAGGGGCGCGACTACCACTTGCACGGCGCGGCCGCAGGCTTGCTCTACAACCAGATTCTCGACTGCCCAATCCTCGATTGGCTCAGTGGATTTCCGCCACTGTGGGCCAGTCTGCTATATGTCCTGGCGGGTCAGTATGAACGTGCCGGCGTGCTGGGAGAATTGGTGATGCAGGCCGACCGCGTTTCCACCGCACAGAACATCGGTGGAAACCCGAGCAAGGCACTGCAAGCACCGATTCATTCGCTGCAACATCACTTGATCAGCGGACTGCGTCATCTGGTTCAGCACGAGCTGAAACTCAACCAGCCAGGTGCCGCAGGATGGTTGACCCAGGACGCGCTCTGGCTCGTCAGCAAAACGGTCACGGACAAGCTACGAGCTTATCTGCTGTCGCAATCGATTGAGGGTATTCCTTCGTCCAATCTCGCGGTGTTTGACGAGCTGCAATCACATGGATTGGTTGAGTCCACGCCGGAAGGCAAAGCCATCTGGACCGCGCTTGTGGCACAGGGAAATTGGCAGCAGAGTTTCACCTTTCTGCGCCTTCAACCGACGTTGATTTGGGGGAATGAAGACCGGCCTGAGGCTTTCAGCGGAACAGTGAGCGTGGCAGCCGATGATCACCCGACTAACGCTTCGGTATCACTACCGCCCACGGCGGTGAACAAAAAACCAACTCAAAGCGCATCGCAGCCAGATCTCTTGGCCATGGAAGATGCCGACTACCTCGGAACCTTACTGGACATGTTCGAACTGGCAGATCCCGAGGGCACTGATGCACCGTCAGAAAGCACCCTCGAAATCTCAAATCCTTCATCGGACAACCCCGGTCAGGCATTCCTGAATTGGGTCAAGGAAGGCATTCTGAGCCATAAGCTGATCATCAATGACAGCAAGGCCAAAATCCACACGGTTAGTGGCAGCGTATTACTGGTTACACCTGGCCTCTTCCAGCGTTACGCACAGGAGTTCCCTAGTATCCCTCAGGGTGTAGATCATGAGATTGAAGAATGGCGTTGGGTGCAGAAGCAATTTGAGAAACTAAAGGTCCACAGGAAGCGAGACAACGGCCTAAATATCTGGGCATGCCATGTCCAGGGCCCTAGGAAGAAAACCATCCTGAGGGGGTATCTTATTGAAGAGCCCAAGCTTTTTTTTGAATTGACACCACCCGACAATCCTTTTCTCACAATCGAAAAAGATTGAAACTCGTCGCATTCCCCTTTTCCGAATGAATGAATGAGATCCGGATACCGACGCCGTCGGCGCCATCTTGGAATCGGTATGTGTTGATCTGTGATCCGCCGATTTCCCCAGCTTAAAAGGAGTCAGGCCATACCGCGACACTCCACGCCTATCTACCCGCTGTGCCTGAGAAACGTAGGTTCAAGGTTGCAGCAACGGTAACGCTTTCAATGCAGGGATCTCATCCAATGCTTCTTTAGTGAACACAGCGATGTACGATCCACGTGGCTGCTTAGCTTCAAGATGCTGAGTGAGTGCATAGGCAACGCCGACAATCGTTTTCTCAAACTCCTCGACAAGCGCCAATGCCCGGTTCCAGAGACGTAAATCAAGTGCACTCAGTTGTTCGTCAATTACGCTCGCGTCGTGTGCACCGGGATGCAGAATGTTGCGTAGCAGATGAATTGCCTCCCGGGCCTTGGCGTGATCTTGTTCAGCCCCAAATCCCCCGCGAATGATCTGCACTGCCTTCTCGTTATCCACTCCCGTTTGTGGAACGTGGCCTGGAGGGAGCGTTTCCGCCATGGCCCCGGCATAGAGCACAAGGACACGACGTTCGAGGTATATCGTGACGTCATGGAGGCTATGCACCGACTCCGCTAAGTGAATGCTTGCCGCCCCGCTGTGGCTTTCCGGCCCCGTAACCTCAACACTGACATTGCTAGTGACGAACCCCATCAGCCTGGACAGCACGTAGTGTCCCATCTCATGCTGGGCAACGACTCTAGCCCGTTCCCGAATGTGTGGTGGAATATCCTTCAAGGCGGTTCGGCCCATTTTGACAACCTTAGAGATCTGTTTTGGTGGTTAGCGTTTGGCCAATAAAACAACGCCACGTGGCCAACGAGGAGGGGCGTCGATTCTGACCGACTTAATCGATATAGGTAAGCCAGTGATCGTATTGCTTCAGCTCCCCCTTCACCGCTGTCAAGTAGGCTGACTAAATCCGCTCTGTAGCCGAGCCACGAGCTCCATTCCAGACCGCACCTTGCAACTGTTTTCGGCTTGCAGGCGGATTACCCAATTTTTCACTCCATGTTCAATTTGTCGAAGGTATTTTTCGAAATACACGCCAGCCCATGTCCGTAGCAATATCATCGCTGCACGCACGGGGCGCACGTGTGGGCAGGGCTGAGTTTCGAATGCGGATCGCCCCCGGATTTTTTAGGCTGTCTTCTCGTCGCTGATCACAAGCCAATGCATTCCAGGGTTGCCTGTTGCGTGGTGATGCGGGGATAAATGATTGAAAGCCAGGCGATGGGAGTGTCTTGATCGAATTCAGCTGCCAATGTACGCAGCTGGATTAGATGCGGAAAGTTCTCGGCTGCTGAAGATAATGCAGCCTTGGCCAAAGGCGACTCACCCGCCCTCCTGTGCCGTTCGGCTAGTGATAGAGCCATGCAGGCCTCCACGCTCGTGGGCACCCTGATGCCATTATTCTTGTAACGCTGCGTGTAATAGCGATCCAGCTGGAGCTGGTGGTCAGCCGGTGTCCATTCCGAGTCGCTACCAAGCAACGCCTGCGCAATCAGGGAGTCGACACTCGGCTTGTTTAGGATCTTCAACTCTTTGGCGGAGTGCTTTCTTCCCATGGGATCACATCCAAGGTAGATGTCGGACAAATACCAGAGGGCTAGAAACGACACATTCTGCGCTTCATTCATTTGAGGCTGGATGCTCAATCCCTTCTCAATCACATGAGTCAGCCGGTGGAGTTTGCGGTTGGGATAATCAACTAGACACTGGTCGAGCAGCTCTACCAAGCCTTGGAAATAGCGCCTCGACGTCTGACTATCAAAGCCTGGAGGATTGTAGATCCACAATGTGGGGTCGAGCCTCAGCGTCAAGAGGTGGGGGTTATCCCACTCGTAGCTGCACGGTTCATGCTCTATCTTCGTGGACTTGCGGACGAATTCGATGATCACTGCCCGTACAAGGCGGAATAACCCTTGGAAGGTGAACGTGAGCTTCCCGTCGTCCTCACACGTTTCTCGGTGGCTGGCGAAGTGGAGGAACTCTTTGGTCAAAGGTTTGAGCGTGTGAACATAGCTAGAGCGGACGCCGTAGAGGTTCTGTAGCGCAGCTTCCAGATCACGGCGTCCTATCGGATGCTTCTGGGGATCGGCCTGAACCGAGAAGTAATCCACCGGCAGGTAAGCAAGGATGAACTGTACAAATCGAAAGCCAAGGCGCGGATGTATAACTTCCAACACTGCGTCCCTGACCTTTTGCGAGTGTTCTTCGCTGACATCAGTGAGTGCCTCATCCACGCCAGATCGCTTTTGATCAGGGATATCTGTCCATTGCGGCTCGTGCCCATCAAATTTCTGGGCCAACGACTCAACGCACATGACCAGAAGGGTGTATGCCAGATTGAGGTCATCGCTCATTCTGTGGACAGCGGCCACGTACGTTCTGATTGCCTGGATCACAACCAGGTAGGTGGTGCGCTGCAAACCGATCAATTGGTCTGCAAACTGTTCGAAATCCTGAAGCTCGGAGTGAGTGGCCCTTACCGACGTATCATAAAAGCGCGCTAGCCGTTCACTAGGCTGCCGCTCACTTGGTCGAAGACGCTGGCGCAGCAAGCGTTCGGCAACGTGAACATCTGGCGAGCAAATCACCTGCAAACTGAAGGAGGCTACGTCAGCAAAGTCGTCGATGTAGGCTCCCATCGAGCGGGAAACGAGGACTCCTGGTTCCGGGTCAGCCGCTTCCATGTACTCGGTCATTTCATAGCCCAATGCAGCTGGGATATGCGATGTATCCAGGTTGATCAGTGTTCCGATCTTGGAGGTTAACCGGTCGACAGCACCGAGATCCAAGTTCGTATAAATCACCCCTTTGAGATCTTGTCGGCGTGGGTTTTCGCGATTTGTGAAAAGCTTTCCGGTCGCAGCTTGTAGCACGGAAACTCCTTGATTGATAAACCCACGTTCATCGAGCTGGTAGAGGTTATACAGCTTCCTTGATTGCGACGTCGTTTGCTTCAGCGGCATTGGATTCGACTAGGTCGAGCGTGCCCTGCTCCTGCGTCGACAGTACCTTGGCTAGGAGCGCATCCGTTTTGAGATTGTCGTACCTGTCTTCCAAGACTTTCCGCAAACGCATCAGTCGAAGGTTGGCCGTGCTCACTAAGGCGCCATAAGTGGTGGCCCGTACTTGCCCATACTTGCGTGATTCATCACCCACCGTTTTGGAGGTACCCACCCCGGCAGCAATCGATTGCCCTACTACCCAGGCAGTAATGAACGGCGAACCGTTGACATAGCCTGATCCAGCGATATCCTGAACGTATCCGTCGGCCTGGTTGACCTCCTGGCGGTTGAGCTTGAATCCACCCTTCTTCAGCTCAATCAGAAGAATGTTCTGCATCTGGGCGACCGAGGCATCTTGGGGGTCGAGATGCTCGATTCCCACCAGCTGTACAGTGGATCGATCTGGCAGCACCACGATATCAGGTCGTTTCCGCTCGTTGATGAATGAAGCGTCGCCATCCCCCCAGAGCTGCTTCGCAACGCTTTTCAACGTCATGTTTGAGCAGTATTCCATCGACTCAAACTCGGGGCCAAACAACCAGCGGGATCGCAGAATCAGTGGATGAAGGGTGTGCAGCTCATCTGTATCGGGATCATTCGCAAGCCTGGTGATGGCCTCAATGACGCAGAGCCGGCCATCAATCTCGTCGAGAACGCGCAATGCGTCTTTGACAGACCAGTCTTCCAAGAGGGAGTCCAGGCCCTCAATATCGGTCGCAGACAGGTTGGCAAGCTTCTGAAGCAAGGATGCCCCACTTTTGGATTTCTCTAGGTTGATGACTGCCTTCACCGCCGTGGCAAGGAAGTCTGGAGAGACCATAGGGTGTGCTTGGGCGACAGCTTTCGTAAATTCCGTCACTTCGAGTTGAGCGCCATGGCCCAAAGACTTGAGCTCTGAACGGTTCTGTACCAAGGCATCCTCGGACGTCGCTTCCACGACTTCAGCGGCCAGCTCATCCGCTACCCGGCTGATACAGTCTGCAGCAGCTTTGAATAGCTCCTCGACGGCTGGCGTCGACTGAAATCCCGTCCAGTCTGGAAGCACGTGTCCTTCAAAGCCTTGGGTATCCACGATGACCTTGTAGCGCTTGGCAAATCGTGTACGTCCATCGAAATTAGCGACCTGGCCGATTACCCACGAGGGGTTACCTACGAGCCGGTGGTCGACCCAGAACGCCACGCCTTGGTGGATGGATGAATGGTTCTGCTGCGTGGAGTCGATGACAATGACTTTTGCCGTACGGCCATCACTCAACTTCAGGATATGTGTACGCGCATGCTGCTCAAGCTTTGCCAGGGTAAGGGGCGTGCCGTTTACGCGAATCTGGAACCCGGGGTCATGAATGAATCGCGCGGCAAGAACTGTGAAGATTTCCTTTGCATCCGGCATCTTGCGGGTGACCGACACGGACAGACGCGTGCCTGCGCCATCGCGCTCGGCAAACGCCTCTGAGCGCACCACAAACGGGCTGGGTCCCGACTCTGTACCCACCACGAAGGTGCTGAGCTTACCGTCGCGCCAGGTTTCTACCTGGTACTGATCGCCGAAGCAAAGAAGCCCATGCCGACCAACCCCGTTGCGCCCGTAGGCCTTCCTGAGTTTGGAGTTCTTGCCTTTAGGAAATTCGACCTTGGAGCTCTGGTGTTTGAGGCGGTTGTACCGAAGCGTCATCCATCGTTTGCTGAACTGCTGGGCCGACATCCCGTGACCATCATCGACAACGGTCAGCGTGCCGCCAGGCTCAGAGGGTAAGATCAGGTCGACCTTGCTCGCACCAGCATCCCAGGCATTGGCCACAAGCTCAGTAAGTGCCACCTGCGGCACGTGCGCTACTGGGCCCAACTCACGGAGAAGGTAGTCCTCCTCAAACAATGAAAGATGACGGGTTTGGTCGGACATCGATTCTCTCCATGAAGCGGTTATCCGGCCGTTTTTCCGGAGAAAGCAGTTGTCAGCAATCCTACCTGATTGGCTTGCTTAGCTGAATCCAAGAATAGCTCCTATGAGTACAGGTTCAATCGTCTTGGGGCTCGCTATTTATCTTGTTGCACGCCACCGAAGGCAAAGTCTGTCATCTCCGCCCATGACCCAGAGCCCAGACCAAATTGCTAACCAAAAATTGTGCCTTCACGAGAGGGGACAAAGCCATTATCCGAGCCGACGCCTGGAGCACGGGGCGCAGGTTGAGTTTCTGCTCTAACTATTTGATAGCGTAATGAGGAAGGAAACTGGGCCTTCCTTGAGCAAATCAAGTCACCCCCTCCCCCCATCCTCCACCGCCGATGATAGTTTGTATTGGCCCCGTCGCCGCACGAAGTCAGTCGGTACTATTACGAACGCCTCAAAGGACTCCTCGAAGTCGAAATGGCCAGCCTATACGGGGCAACAAGCACGGATTCTTGGGAATTCCCTAGAAAAACCACCGGTTGGCTCGCCGCGACGTTGGCGCACTCGTGGGAGTAGTTAAAGTCCAATGCATGTGCCATCAGAGTAAGCGGCCGGCGAACACACCTTCAAAATCCCAGAATTAAGGGCGATGGTGTCCGCGTATTTTTAAGCGGACGCGATTGCCCCTATCGCCAGGATTTCCATGCGCCAACGAAGCTCTTATCCCAAACCATTCAAAGCCCAGGTCGTCCAGGAATGCCTGCAACCCGGAGCGACGATTTCCAGCGTAGCCATCCATCACGGCATCAACGCCAACGTGATCCGCAAGTGGCTACCTGCTTACCGGGATCAATCGCCTGCAACCTTGCCGGCTTTCGTTCCGGTAAAAGCCGTACCAAGGCGAGCAACAGAAGAGATGGTGATCATCTCGCTGCCTCTGGGCGATAAATCCATCACCGTAAAGTGGCCAGCTGCGGATCCGGACGGCTGCGCGTGTTTCATTCGTGGCTTGGCCCAATGATTCGCGTTGATGCCATCTGGCTCGCTACCGAGCCTATGGATATGCGCGCCGGCACTGAGACTGCGTTAGCCCGAGTGGTTGCGGTGTTCGGTGCGGCGAAGCCGCACTGCGCTTACCTCTTTGCCAACCGCCGGGCGAACCGCATGAAAGTCCTGGTGCACGACGGCGTCGGTATCTGGCTGGCTGCACGGCGCTTGAACCAAGGTAAGTTTCAATGGCCAGGCGTCCATCGTGGGACGGAGGTCGAACTCGACCCCGTACAACTTCAGGCGCTGGTACTGGGATTACCCTGGCAACGAGTCGGTACGGGCGGCGTAATTACATTGCTTTAAATGTTGCCTTTTAGCTGAAGCAGTCGGGCTGCTTTGGTAAAATCCACCCCCATGACGTCCTTGCCCGATCTCGAACAAATGACCCCCGAACAACTGCGCACACTGGCTGCGCAGTTGATGTCCAAGGTCGACACCCAGAGCCGAAAGATCCATCGTGACGAAACGATTATCGAGCAGCTCACTCACGAGATCGCCATCCTTAAACAGCACAAGTTCGCCAAGCGCAGCGAGCAGATCAGCCCGGCGCAGGGCAGCCTGCTCGATGACCTACTCAATACTGACCTCGAAGCCATCGAGGCGGAGTTAAAAGCTCTTCATCCCGCACCCGCGCAGGCAGAGCCACGCCAGCAACCCAAGCGTGCGTCGTTGCCACCGCAGTTCCCACGCACTGTGATCCATCACGAGCCGGACAACACCCAGTGCGCGTGCGGCTGCCAGCTTCAGCGCATCGGTGAAGTTGTCAGCGAGAAGCTGGACTACACGCCGGGCGTCTTCACCGTCGAACAGCACGTTCGCGGGAAATGGGCCTGCCGGCAGTGCGAAACACTGATCCAGGCCCCGGTGCCGGCGCAGGTGATCGACAAGGGCATTCCCACTGCCGGCCTGCTGGCTCATGTGATGGTGGCCAAGTTCGCCGACCACCTGCCGCTGTATCGGCAGGAAAAGATCTTCGGCCGTGCCGGCCTGACTATCCCGCGCTCGACACTGGCGCAGTGGGTGGGTCAAACCGGCGTGCAGCTTCAGCCGCTGGTTGATGTGCTGCGAGAAGCAGTACTGGCCCAGCGCGTCGTCCACGCCGATGAAACGCCGGTACAAATGCTGGCACCCGGCGAGAAGAAAACCCACCGCGCCTATGTCTGGGCCTACAGCAGTACGCCGTTTTCGGCCCTCAAGGCCGTAGTCTACGACTTCAGCCCCAGCCGTGCCGGCGAACATGCGCGTAACTTTCTGGGCGCATGGAACGGCAAGCTGGTCTGCGATGACTTCGCCGGCTACAAGGCCAGCTTCGAGCTGGGCATCACGGAAATCGGCTGCATGGCCCATGCGCGCCGCAAGTTCTTCGACCTGCATGTAGCTAATAAGAGCCAGTTGGCAGAGCAGGCGCTTCACTCGATTGGCGGGCTGTACGAAGTCGAGCGACACGCCAAGGAAATGAGCGACGAAGACCGTTGGCGATTACGCCAGGAAACAGCGGTACCCATCGCTGAAAAACTGCATGAGTGGATGTTGGCTCAGCGTGAACTTGTGCCCGAAGGTTCGGCCACGGCCAAGGCCCTGGATTACAGCCTCAAACGCTGGGTAGCGCTGACGCGCTACCTGCAAGATGGTGCTGTGCCCATCGACAACAATCAAATCGAGAACCTAATCCGGCCGTGGGCGCTTGGGCGGTCGAACTGGTTATTTGCCGGGTCGCTGCGTAGCGGCAAGCGGGCGGCGGCAATCATGAGTTTGATCCAGTCAGCGCGCATCAACGGGCATGATCCGTATGCTTATCTCAAGGACGTGCTGACACGGTTGCCGACGCAGCGGGCCAGTGAGATCGAGCAACTGCTTCCGCATAAGTGGCAGCTGGTTTAATCACGCAAGACATTATGCCCGGCGCACACCCCAAAAGCGCACAGTTCGACAAAGGAAAGCTATGAAAAATCTCATCTTCGACCTAGACGGCACTCTTGTTGATTCCGCACCAGGTATCGTCGTCAGCCTGACACACGCCGTTCGGGCTCTAGGTCATGACTTCACGCCCTATGCCGGAATCACGCACCTTTTGGGGCCGCCGATGACTCAGGTAATGGCGCAATTGCTAGAGCCTTATGGAGATGACCGGGTCGACGAGGGCGTCGAGTTGTACCGGACACATTATGGGCAGGACGGTATCTCTGGATCAGTGGCTTACACGGGAATTAGACAAGTTATTGATTCGCTGGCTACACAAGGATATGCGTTGTACGTTGCTACCTCTAAACGTCAGGGGTTTGCCGAGCGCATTCTGAGCGATACAGGGCTGCGAGGGTATTTCCAAAGCGTTTTCGGTACTTCGCCGGACGGTAAACTGGACGATAAATCCCGCTTGCTGGATACAATGCTGGCGATAGAAGCGATCCTTCCTAAATCCGCCTGCATGATCGGTGACAAACGCGATGATATTATCGCCGCCCATCAAAACGGATTACTTGCCATTGGCGTCCTTTGGGGCTACGGCACCCGTAAGGAGCTGATCGAGTGCGGTGCCGACAAGCTAGTCGAGCAGCCGACCCATTTGCTGGATGCAATCCTAAAAGACTGAGGTGCAAGACCTATGAGCCAGCCGCTCCCCAGTTCTTAACTTGCCAGCACCAGCGAATTAATTGACCAGTCCGGAAAACTGAGGTGGACACCATTATCTTGATGTTTGGACAGTAAAGGCGATTTCGCCGGACGCTTACCCATCAGATAGATTTTCTCCGGGTCAGGCGGCCGCTCCGAATAATTTTTAATGACCTCTACAACTAAAGCATATATCCGGCTTTAATATCCGCCTGCGCCTACGAACAATTTAACTTTCCTCAGACAACTCTTCTTCCCCTCTGAATTTTATACGAGGAGTGTTATCTTTTCCCGCTGAGGTAGGTCGCTTGGCTTTTGCCATTGCAGTGGGAGCTTTAGGGGCATCCGGTATATTTCCTTGCAGTTCCACTCCCCCTTCAAGAGCCTTCATAGCTATAAAGCCTCGAAGTATATTTTCCCTATAGGTATAAATTCCTTTTCTATCTAGCG
Organism: Pseudomonas sp. LBUM1664; assembly: GCF_059695895.1. NCBI lineage: Bacteria > Pseudomonadati > Pseudomonadota > Gammaproteobacteria > Pseudomonadales > Pseudomonadaceae > Pseudomonas > Pseudomonas sp. LBUM1664. The sequence continues at coordinate 3,922,355 of NZ_CP166791.1, forward strand.
CATTCTCAATTATCTCCCCATACTGCTTCTTCTTCAGATCACGCAGCTTTGCCAGGAAGCTTGACTGAGATAACGGAAGATATTCCGCCGATGGATTTTTTCCGTGCAGCTTTTCATGTATGCGGATATATGACAAAAAGACACTCTCTCCATATCTGATAATATCCTCGGAGTCACTTGTCGCCCATAGTATTTCGGTGTAATCGGGAGACCTGTGAGATGTTGCTTGTTCATAAGGCCGCTTGAGATGGGCACCGATACTCAAAATCGCATCTTCCAGTGCTTTTTCAAAAATCGCGACGTCCAGATGGCTGACAGTGGACTCTTCGTTAAATGCTAGCCAGAGAAGTTTTTCCGTAATTAGATGTGCATAATATGGAAAACCGTTAGAAATTTTGGCAATCTTAAAACACACGTCGTCATCTACCGAAAGCGAGAACGCAGCGGCAGCATCTCGAACTATATCTTCTCGCGCTGTCCATCCTAGACGCTCAAGTCCAATGGTATGGAGCTGTCGGAAGCTCGATTCGTGTGAGCCTAAGAGTTTTTCAAGTGACGTAGACACCCCTGTGAAGATAAATTTTACATTCACCCCTCTATCCCCAAGATCTTTGAGGAACGTAGCAAATAGCTTTCTCTCAACCTCTGAGTCTATCTGATCAAACTCATCAATGATTACCACAGGATTGTCGGAGTGATATTTTGCTATCTCTTCAGTGGCGTTGACCGCTGAATACATTGAGTCCACCTTTGGCACCTCGACCTTTTTGGCAGTACTCTTCCAGCTAATAGAATAAATTTTGATATTAACAGACTGGCTAATCACATGCTCGTACTTGCCCGCAAGCGATTTCATTACCCTATCGACTAAATTCTCAATAGTCTCATAAAATTTAGTATCAGGCCCGCAACCTATCTGTATAGGTGAATTGTCGGGGGACTGATACTGAGCCGCAGCGGCGGCTGCTAATGACGATTTCCCTACACCCCGATCTCCATAGATGAAGACATGACGCCCATTGGCATATAGAGCCTCCTCTATCAAAGATAGCTCTTTTTCGCGTCCAAATAGCTGTTGTATGCTCTTAACTGGGCCTGACGCTGAAATATGTTCGTTCAGTTTTGTCGTAAAGTCGTTTTTATTCTCAAAGCCTGCAATCGACATAAAGTCCCTTTTCAGCACATGGTTAGCGTTCTTGGACGAACAGGTTAGCAGCTTGGAACTGGGGCGCACAGTCACTCAAAGCAGTTGGATTATCCCGAGTTGTGCCCAGTCTTTGATTGACTGCCTTAGCATTCGCGTTGGTGCTTTGTGAAATTCTAGCGATTCCATATGCCTATTCCTGTTATTAAATTCCCAAACCACTGCGCTGAGGCGCTTTAGCATTAAGGCCGTCCATGACGACGCAGATAGTCAGCCAACCTGCGATACTCGGGATTTTCAGCAAGGTTCGCCTGCGCCTCAGTAATTGCCTCCAAACACGGTCGAAGATCAGGAGATAGCCAAGCTTGGCTGTCCACGACCGCCGCCAATAGCCGCAACGCTTCTCGAGGGAAGCTTGTGCATAGACCTGACTGGCGCAGTTCGTGGATTGCATAGTGCATATGCTCAGTGGGTACCAGCCAGTCATAGACTGTATCCAAGGCAGCAGGGAACTCAGCCCCGGCCGCAATGGACATTCGGATCAGTGATTCAGCGATGGCGGGAGTCACTAGATCTTGAGATTTTGGCCAGATATGCTTCCAGAAGGGCAGGATCCTATTCTGCCAATATTCCTCCCGCTGTTTCCCTGCCCCCTCCAGCGCTTGCGACAGAGACCGAGCAGACTCTTGTAGCGCCTTCAAAGGAAACGTGGCAAAAGCCAGACGAAACTCCTCAGAGCTATACCCCTCAAGGGGACCTAATGCGGCGTACGTGAATATCGCGGCGAATTGCTCAGCATGCTCTCCCAAATCCTCATAATGACTAGCAGTATCGAGGAACTCAGCCTTGAAAGCTAAAAGTAGCGGACGATACAGACGCGGTGACCACAAGAACCCCTCCCACGCCCTTCTAGCTTCAACAGGACTGATAGACCAGCTGAAATGAGGAAGGAGATTAGTTCTAGTCCAAGCCTCATCAACCCTGAACAGAGCGATAAGTCTGGACGCAAGCAGAACCCTGCCATGACGGTATCTTTCCACTTGCGAGTCGCAAAGTTCGGTGAAGAGCTGAGCTAGCTCCTTTGGAAGACGATCATTGTCGCTAAGGTCAGCTTTCTGCCAAATGTTTAGCAGTGCTTGCGTTACATGCCCAATGGGATGATTGATGGCCTCAGTAACTGGTTGATTAATCGGTTCGCCGTTACTTGTCATGCCCGTATCCGCTTCAAGAGGCAGGCCCATCACCCTACGGCAAATTCTCAAGAAGACAGCAAGGCCTTCAAAGCTCGATTTAGACACTTCATCAAGCCAACGTGTGACATCATAAATTACTTGAGAAAGAACCTCGTCTGGCATCGCTTCGATCCATGGAACAACGTAACGCCATGATCGCCGAGCAACACATGATTCGCTCCATACCTGGAGCGCCTCCTGCCAACGCCTCACAAGCCATTGTCCTTCCCGCGCTAGATCCCCCAAAGCATACAAACTGTTGAGAAGGTGCTTTCTACACACATCTCTCCAAGTGTCTTCATCGAAGTATTCATGATCAGCCGGGGGATTTCGAAGCCATTGAAGGAGTGCTTCACGCTTGTAAGGTGCCAACCTGATGACGCGCTGATTTTGATAATCAGGGTCTCCGGTCCCACTCATCCAGTGGGAAAATTCATCGCTCTCGTTTTCCGCCAAGCGGAGATGGGGGTAGGCCGCGGATAGCTCATCAAGCCTTTGCTGAGCTTGATCACCGAGGATAAGCCCACCTAACTGAAGCTTCGCCAAGACCCTCCAAACGGCCTGATCTACGCGTTGTTGATATCGATCATCCGCGATGTCATCTACGAAATTTTCTCTTGGAGGCCCGAGCAAAATCACCGCCTCCAGCATTTCTTGAGCCGCAAGAGACAGCCTTTGCCCTTGCAACACAAGCAGGCGATAAGCTTCTCGTTTAGTGGAGATTGACCACAACCATCGGCCATTTTCCGCCAGTAGCCATTCAGCCCACTCATCCGCCGGTATAGCGCCATCTCGACTCGCTGCAAAGAACGCCAAACGCTTGAAGGTAGGATACGGAATCTCAAACCAGCTACGCGCGATCTTCGCAGCAACATCAGGATGCTCTCCGAAATTAGCCAGCCACGAATCACGGAGCAGCTCAATGAGCACGACCCATTCGCGGAAACCACGATTCTGCCAGTGATGGCTAACCGACGGCAGATCCCAGAATGAACGATCCTCAAAGGAGTCGGCACTTCCTAATTCTTGCAAGAGGTCCAAAGCATCACGAAGCAATGCCTGGAAGTCCTCAAGGAGCAACGGCAAGGCCGACGCCCACTCTTCATGAGACGATTCGGAGAGCGTGGATCTCACGTGGTCGGAGCTTAATACCAATTCCCAATTTACCAGATGGCGCAGATTCGTTGGTGATACATCCACATCGTCCGACAATCGAAATGGTTTAGATATGGAAACCACAGGTGAAAGCAGCGTCCGTAGCTGTAGTCGAAGACTCGCAGTTAGACCATCTCTTTTCAACCGCTCGGCCCAGCTGTAAAGATCCAGCTCTCTCCAGGGCGACTTGATCCGCTCAGCTAGGAACAGTCCCCAGAGCTTGCGTATATGAGGCCCTGGTATCGCCTTAGGTGAGCTTTTGCGGAGCGCATCCAGCTCGGCGGTGTTTCCTTCATTTTGAAGCTTTGCGGTGAGCCCCAACTGGTCTTGGATGAGAAATGCAAGGCGATCGTGGACGCATCCGCCCCGCGCAGAGAGCCAAAGCAAAAGGTCCGGATCATCGAGATGCCGTACAAGCCATCTAGCTATCTGGAACATCACATCATCCCAGTAACCCGTTCGCCCTCCGACAAGCGTCATCGGCGCTGCCAATTGATAAGGGGTGGGCCTTTGAACCAGACTGAAATTGAGCTTAGGATCAGCTTCCGCGTGAGCAGGAATCCCGAAGCGCCCGAGATCTGAGTGGCAGTAGCGTGGATCACTGAATGCGCCCAACAGCCACTCTAAGGACGGGGCGGGACTGAAATCCGCAAACCGACGCGCCGGTAGCCCTGACCTATCAGAAAGCGCCCAAAGCATACGTCCTACGAAATCATCTTGCCGGGTGCTGGCCGAGGGCTTGGACAGAGCGTGGGTAGTCACGATCCGCTCCTTTCCAGTAGTTCCATCCCTGTATGTCTCAGACCAAGCTTTCAGGGTCTGATGCAACCCCCTATGCGAGTTAGCCCCAGGCTGAGTGTGGTAGAGGATGGGAGCTACTCCCTTTGCCTTCCATTCAGCGGTTTTCTGGCTTTCCTCTTCTGGTTTACAGGATCCAAATGCCCATGCCTGCGGAGTGATCTCTCCAAGCATTCTGTCAGCAGCCAACGCGTCCATCATGTAGCGCAGAACCGGGTCGCTGACACTGTATCCGACGAAGCAAACCACGTAGTTGCGGAATAACTCACTCACGAATCTGGCAGCCCAACGCTCAGTCAGGTATGCAAGCCCGAAGTCACCGCTTGTGATGACGAGTCGGTTGAGTTCGTAAAAGGTGGGCTTAGTCGGCAGCAATCCGTGCAGGTAAACTACCCCATCCCAGCGACTATTTTTAGGAAGCGGGAGCATCGGGGCGGAGTAAGAATTGAAACGCTGTTTTGTGCGCCGACCTGCGGCATCGAAGACGCGGTCGAAATTTGTTGTGACGAGACGCAGCGCCCCGGTCCGACTCCTACCCAAACTCAGCAATGCTGCGTGCGTGTCTGTTGCCCCTTTGAGCCGGAGATTGGGTTTGAGAGCCCGTGCTAAAGCCTCTCGAACCGAGCCCCGACCGTTCGGTAAGCGCCGCTCAAGAAGATCCAGGGTGGCATCGTATTGATAGTTATCAAAGGCTTTCTGCTCCGCACTATCGAATGTGGTGAGCGCCTCCTTGTAGATGAGCTGCACCAAGCCTTTGAAATCCAGAAGCCCTGCGGGGTATGAAATACCTGCTCCGCAAAAGAAGACCACTTTGCCCTCTTCATGGGCTTGGAGCAGTTCGTCAGGGATATCAGGACCATTCGTTACAAATTGCATCCTTGCGCCACCTCGTGCTTGATGGCGACAAGCCACCTATCGACTCGATATTTAGCATGGGTGACGTCTTTATGCCATCCATACTAACTGGCCGTCCGCTATTCCAATCGGGTGGTGGTCGACACTGGCAGCTCGCAGCGTGCGCCTCCCCCACCGTCTGTTGATCTGTTCCAGCACCCGCACCGGGTCGCTTCGGCGGGCTGGGGCGCGACGTACAGATCGTAGTTTATTCATCTGACTAGCCCAGACTTAACAGCATCCATGCGCCCGTAGTTTTCAAACGAGAAATCTACGCCGTAGCCGACGGTCTGCCAGTAGGGTGGGGCCATGTAATGGAAGGAGCCGGCATGACCATAGCGTTCAGCACATCCAAGCCAGGGGAGGTTTTCGACGTAGATCCCGGACCAGAGTGAACAGCAACCGAGAGGTTTTCCTCGATCCGCAGCAAGTAGATGGTCGGACCAGTGGTCGAGGTACCAAATTTCTGCCCAGTTACCTTGCCAGCGAAATCATATTGCTCAGCATCCTGACAGGCCAAAGTCGTGGCAATTCCAATCCCACTCGATATCCGCAATTATCAGGACCATATTTTGATTATCAGCTTATCCTCGTAAAGTCGATCAAGGCCGTGATAGTGCAATACGCCGGCCTGCTGATAGTGCCACGCGCCGGCGTCAATGCCGCCTGACGGTCAGCCGGAGCGTCCGTGCCTAGGCACCGTGGTTAAATAGTCATCCATGCGCTGGATAAGGGGATCGGTCAGCTGCTTCATAGAAGGGATGGGAGTGATGACTGGGTGACTTTGCGGATACTCAAAGTCTTCAATCTGTTTTTTCACAGCGATTTCAATACTGTTATCGGCCAACTCCTTGGCTACGACGATAAAACCGTTGTCTAACGGATGGACACGTTCACCCGCTTGCACGCCGGGATAGTTAACGGCAGGCTGAAAATCACTGAGGATAGCTATCAGCCTGACCGAGGAGTAAATCCACGGCCGAACATCAGAAACGAGCGCTCCATATAGATTAATCAGAATAATTCCGCTCAAAAGTGCCCCCACTGAATGCCCCTGCACATCGATAAAGCTGAGCCTGCCTGGCGCTACTTTGCTCCATGCGTTGCGCAGGTACGGTAGCAGGTTAAAAATGTTCAACATGTTCGCAATAATAGATAGAGGGATTAAAAACAATGCTCCCAGCCCGACGCCGATTAAAAGCACGAACCCAAGCAGGGTAAAAACGAAAGCTCCCAAGAGTAGCCATGCGGGAACATAAAAGGCAAGCACTAGAAATCCGACGGTAATGTCAAATGATTGCGGTGGTAGCCCCAGGGCTTCAGCCACAACCCACCTAGAAATGGCTGTCGATATCAACAGCACCAATAAGTGCAGTAGAATAATGGGTGTTTTACCAAAGGGCCTATCCCATACAGAGATAAACCAGCGGTATATGCGCAAACATACAAACATGAAACCTGCAACAAACCCTAGAGAGGCAATTAAAATTACTTGATCTAATATTGCAACACCCATCGGCACTGACAATAATACTCCAAGCAGCGTAACACCGACGGAAAAACTGTAAAAGCGCCCTGACCAGTTCATAGCCTGGAATTTAACTTTCAACCTGCCAAACTCCAACATCTTTCCTCTCCGTTATTAACTTGGTGTCAAGCCATTGACGGCCCGCAGGCATCCACACGTTTTACGTATTATTGCCCATGCTTATCAAAAGTAGAACAGGTACCAAGTGTTTCGTAACATGGGGACAACAAAGCCGTCGAGGCGATGTCGCCGCGCATCTAACAAGCGCGGCGCTGCTCGCCTCATCTGGCAGCGTGATGCACCAGCGCACTGAATCTCAGCGGCAACGTACTGCGCAAACGAGCCTCACACTAAAAGCTGCCCATTATCATTTTTTTATTTTGTCAGAAATCGCAATTCGTAATCGCTCGCACACCCGGCGCGAGAGGGAATAAAAATGGGGGCATAACTCATTTGTTTCGAGCTGAACCCATCGCGACAGAACTAAGTCGAAAATATTTTTCGGACACTTTGATCTTCAGCGGAACATCGACCTTTTCGCGCGCACCCACCAATGAACACTAGGTGATGACGGGAGTTCACCGAAAGCCGTAAATTCAGTGACACCCCGCCACTCCCCCGAAGACGAAACATTATCTCGGGCTCAGGGCCCCGCAGACAATCCGCACGGTAAATTCGAAATTATCCGTAGTTAGCCCATCGATTGGCGAACGCCCCTTCAGTCGCTCATGAGGCTCACAGACCGTCCGATAAAGCCTCCAAGCATCGACATCCGAAAACCGCGCTAATGCAGTAGCTACCAACTTGTGCCGCAGTGGATCAAGCTGCCAATCGGGGATGCGCTGACCGCGATTCCCCAGGCTCAGGGATAGCAGGCGCCGAGCCTTGATATCGCGGTTGATCTGATCTCGGGATTTGCCTGCCAGTTTGGCGAAGACAAGCAGCGGCAAATTACTCGAAGCTTCATAGGTGGCTAGCATCTCGGCGCGCTGGCGTTGTATGTCAGATACTTGGGGTTCGCGCGGCTGTTCGGTCTGCGTTGGAACAGGTAGGACAGGTGAATACTGAGCCGCGTTAAGGACCGGTTCGTCGCTGACGGACGTTTTGGAGGCTGGGATCGTCATCGCTGGGAAGCAACTACTGTACAGAACGGCGTTTGCGTTCGCGCTTTCCGACGAAGGTAACGAAGCTGCGCCCTCTAAACGAATGGTCAGCGGAGAGCTTGCCGCTTTCAGCTGACCCTGCCCCCAAAGGTCCAAACGATTCGCCCAGTCCTGCATCATCGTCCGGCGCTGCTCGACATACTCCGCGTGATTGTAGGCCGCACTCACCTTGTCCGGATCAGCATGAGAAAGCTGAGCATCCACCCAAACCTTCGGATACCCGATCTCATTCAGCGCCGTCGAGATCGTCGCCCTCATCCCATGACCGGTGAGTTGATCGGCATACCCCATCCGACGCAACGCGCCATTCAGAGTGTTCTCACTGATGCGCTTGCTCAGGTCGCTTCGATGCGCAAACAAGTAGCGCTGTGCGGGGACAACCTGGTCCAGCAAGTGACGCACGATCTCCAGCGCCTGGACCGACAGCGGGACAATGTAGGGTGGTACATTTTGAATCTGCTTACTTGGTTTGCGCATCGCTAGCTGGAGTTGTTTCACCACTTCCGCCGGTATGACCCACAAGCGCTTCTCCAGATCAAACTGGTCGGGTGTCGCCAACCGCAATTCGCCCGTGCGGACACCGGTCAGCAACAACAATCGAAGGCCAAGGCGGGTTTGGTTTGCGCCACCATAATTTCGAAGAGCAGCCATCAATGCCGGGAGCTCGTCCATACGGAGAAACGGGTTGTGCGTTACGGGAGGTTTGGGAAGTGCGACCACATCGAGGTCTGAAGCCGGGTTGTGTTCCAGCCCCTCGATCTTCACCAGCGCATAGCGGAACAATTGGTTGAACCAGGTCCGACATTTCTCGGCTGTCGTTAAGGCCTTGCGCTGTTCGATCCTGCTTAACAAATCCAGCAGATCGTGACGATTGATATCGTAGATAGACCGTCCACCCAGTGTGGGCAGGACGTCTTTACTGAAGATTCTCAAGATCTGCGAGAGCGTGCTCTGGCGCCCTTCCTTCAAGCTGAGCCTGCGGAACTCTACCCACTGATTGAACACAGCCTCGAAGGTATGCTCCTTCGCAGTATGAACAGCAAGCCGCTGTTGTTTACGATGCTCATAAGGGTTGGTGCCTTGGGCGACCAAGGCGCGCGCATCGTCACGTCGTGTACGCGCTTCTTTGAGGGAGATTTGTGGGTAACAACCCAAGGACATGCGCTTCTGCTTGCCTGCCCAGTAGTAACGGAAGAGCCAGACTTTTCCGCCCCTGGCCGTCACATTGAGAGTGAGGCCATCACTGTCACCGAGGGTGTAGTCATTGCCGGTGATTCGGGCATGCCGAACTGTCATTTCTGAGAGTGCCATCGCGAGCTCCTGAACAGAGTCAGGGCCAGATGCTCATCTCGCTACACAATCTGCTCCAGCATTAAACCGATTCAGCGCTCGTCAGAATCCTGGACTCAATTCTGGACTCAAACGCACCGGATAGTGCTGGATTTCAGTGGTTCCCGCTGGAACGAAAAAAGGGCCTAAAGGCCCTTATTTCAATCACTTACAGAATTCAGTGGAACTCTGTAGCGCAATATTTGGAGCGGGAAACGAGACTCGAACTCGCGACCCCGACCTTGGCAAGGTCGTGCTCTACCAACTGAGCTATTCCCGCGTCTTGGTGTGGCGCATTCTATAGACTCAGATTACGCCGTCAACCCTTTGATTCAAAAAAGTTTATTTTGGGTCTACGTCAGTCCGCAGATGCGGCCAGGCGGCGCGCAGGTACTGGACCATTGACCAAAGCGTCAGGCCTGCGGAAACCAGCAGCAGTGCATAGCCCAGCAGCACCCAGAAATTGAAGTTTGCAGGGTTGGCCAGCAGGATCACCAGTGCCAGCATTTGCGCGGCGGTTTTCCATTTGCCCAGGTTCGACACTGCTACCTGAGCGCGGGCGCCCAGCTCGGCCATCCATTCCCGGAGTGCCGATACAACGATTTCGCGACCAATGATCACTGCCGCCGGCAATGTCAGCCAGAGGTTACCGTGCTCCTGCACCAGCAGCACCAAGGCTACCGCGACCATCAGCTTGTCGGCCACCGGGTCGAGGAACGCGCCAAACGGCGTGCTCTGCTCCAGGCGGCGGGCCAGGTAGCCGTCGAGCCAGTCCGTCGCGGCGGCGAAGGCGAAGACCGATGCGGAGGCTATGTAGCTCCAGTGGTACGGCAAATAGAACAGCAATATGAAGATCGGAATGAGCAGGACGCGTAGAACGGTAATCAGATTTGGGATATTCATCGGCACAACTGGCTACGAGGTTGACGGGCATTCTACTCGCTGTGCAGGTTTGCATAAATCGACTCAGCGAGCTTTTTACTGATACCGGGTGCTTTGGCTATCTCTTCGATGCTGGCACGAGACAGCTCCTGCAATCCACCAAAATGTTTCAACAAGTCGCGACGCCGCGTCGGCCCGACGCCTGCCACACCTTCCAGCGTAGACGTACGGCGGGTTTTGCCGCGACGGGCGCGGTGTCCGGTGATGGCAAAGCGGTGAGCTTCGTCACGGATCTGCTGGATCAGGTGCAACGCCGGCGAATCCCCTTTCAGGGTGAATTCATGGGCGGCGTCGTTCAGGTACAGGGTTTCGAAGCCAGCCTTGCGCGTCGCGCCCTTGGCCACGCCCAGCAGAATCAGGTCGGGCACCATCAGCTCATTGAGCACGTCGCGGGCCATGGACAACTGGCCCTTGCCGCCATCCACCAGCAAGATGTCCGGCAACTTGCCCTCCCCATCCTTCAGCTTGCCGAAACGGCGCATCAGCGCCTGGTGCATCGCCGCATAGTCATCGCCCGGGGTCACACCTTCGATGTTATAGCGTCGGTAATCGGACTTGATCGGGCCTTCCGGACCGAACACCACGCAGGACGCCACGGTTGCCTCGCCGCTGGAATGGCTGATGTCGTAGCACTCCAGCCGTTGTGGCGGCTCGTCCAGGTTGAGGACGTCGGCCAGGGCATCGAACCGTGCCGCCACGTGCTGGCGGTTGGCCAAGCGCGCACCCAGGGCCTGTTCGGCGTTGGTCACGGCCAGCTGTTGCCAGCGCGCCCGAGTACCACGGACCCGGTGGCTGATGGTCAGTTCACGACCACGAAGCGTATCAATGGCTTCGATCAGGGCCGGGAAGTCTTCATGGACCACGTTGACGATCAACTCGGCAGGCAAGTCGCGCTCCGGGCTGCTGACGTAGTACTGGCCCAGAAAGGCTGCCATGACCTCGGCCACGTCTTCCTCGATACCCACCTGGGGGAAGAAGTTCTTGCTGCCCAATACGCGGCCGCCCCGCACGCTGATCAAGTGAACGCAAGCGCCACCCGGGTTGATGAACGCGGCGATCACATCGACGTCGCCGCTGCCGCCTTCCATGCTTTGCTGGTCTTGCACACGACGCAGCAGCCCGATCTGGTCGCGCAACTCCGCGGCCCGTTCGAATTCAAGGTTGACCGACGCGTCCTCCATCGCTGCCGACAGTTCGTCGGCCAACGCATTGCTGCGGCCTTCCAGGAACATCACCGAGTGACGCACGTCTTCGGCGTAGACCTGGGGTTCGACAAACCCGACGCAAGGCGCCTTGCAGCGTTTGATCTGGTATTGCAGGCACGGCCGGGTGCGGTTCTTGTAGTAGCTGTCTTCACACTGGCGAACGAAGAAAGTCTTTTGCAACAGGCTCAGGCTTTCACGAATTGCCCCGGCGCTGGGGTAAGGACCGAAATATCGACCTTTAGCCTTTTTTGCCCCCCGGTGAATGCTCAGGCGCGGAAACGCCCCGTCGGACAGAAACACGTACGGGTAGGATTTGTCGTCGCGCAGCAGAATGTTGTAGGGCGGACGCCATTCCTTGATCAGCGTCTGCTCGAGCAGCAGCGCTTCGGTTTCATTGGCGGTGATGGTGGTTTCGATTTGCGCGATGCGCCCCACCAGGGCAGCGGTCTTCGGCGCGAGACCCGTTTTACGAAAATAACTGGCCAGGCGCTTCTTGAGGTTCTTGGCCTTGCCGACGTAAAGCAGACGTGCGTCGCCGTCGAACATGCGATAGACGCCGGGACGGCCGCTGCATGTGGACAGGAAAGCGCTTGGATCAAACAGTTCAGTCATTATCAGAGGCTGGCATCAACCATGCCGTGGCGCACCGCCAGCAGCGTCAACTCGACATCGCTGCTGATCGAAAGCTTCTCGAAAATACGGTAACGGTAGGTGTTGACGGTTTTAGGCGACAGGCACAGCTTGTCGGAGATGATCTGGACCTTCTGGCAACCGACAATCATCAGCGCAATCTGGATTTCCCGTTCCGACAGTGCATCGAAGGGAGAATCGTTGGTCGGCTGGAACGATTTGATCGCCAACTGCTGGGCAATTTGCGGGCTGATGTAGCGTTGCCCGGCAAAAACCAGACGGATGGCCTGGACCATCTCGTTCAAACCGGCGCCTTTGGTGAGGTAACCCGCCGCGCCCGCCTGCAGCAACCGGGTCGGGAACGGATCTTCTTCACAGACGGTCACCACGACGACCTTGATGTCCGGGTGGCTGCGCAGCAGTTTACGCGTGGCTTCAAGACCGCCGATGCCGGGCATCTTGACGTCCATCAATACCACGTCGGGTTTCAATTCACGCGCCTTGATCAGGGACTCTTCCCCGGATTCGGCTTGGCCAACGACCTGTAGACCATCGATGTCAGCCAACATTCGTGTAATGCCCGTACGGACGAGATCATGGTCATCGACCACTAACACCCTAATCAAGCAGACACCTCACGATTTGGTCTTATTTGGGTTGCCCCACACCTTAGCAAAAAGCACTCGGCAGACCTAGCGTAAAGGGGCATATAAAAGTTACAACAAATCTTTATATGCAAATATCCGAAGCTCAAGCACTGGCGTCTCGCTGCATCCTGAGGAAACATTCATCCTCGCCTACGACGCGCAGCCCCATGCGCTCGTAGAGCGCCCTGGCCGGATTGTTCTTGAAAACCGTCAGGCGCAGTGCCGGCCGACGCTCCAGCGCGACCATGCTCCAAACCTGTTCGATCGCCCAGGTACCGGCGCCCTGCCCACGGAACGCTTCAACGACCTGTAACTCTCGGATATACAGCGCCCGGGCATCACGGCTCAGGCTGACAAAACCCAACGCCTGGTCCCCACGGCGGATTATCCAGTTCTGGCGAATGATCCAGGCCATATCGAACGCGTCGTCCTGCCACAGCAAGTCATGCTGCAGATAGTAAGCAAGCATGTTGGTACAGGTCAGCTGTCGGGCGAAAGCGATGTCCCCGGCAGTTGCCGCATGCCACTGGAAACTCATGATGACCTCGTCAAAACGTTGCCACCGGCACAACGTGTCCGGCCCACCCGTTGGCGTCGCGGCGGGCAATTACCAACAGCTCGCCCGGGCCTGGCGCGGCAGCAATCAGCGAACCGTCCGGGCCCCAGACGGCACTGCGACCGGCCGATTCCCAGCCACCGGTGGCGCCACCATGATTGGCCATCAGGACCGTCATGGCATGTTGCCTGGCAGCACCTTGCAACATCGCCGTGTCCGTCCCATAACCCCCTTCGGTGATCAACACACCCGCTGCATACAGCGTAGCGCCCCGCTCGGCTGCCGCTGCGGCATGGCTGGCGTGGGAGAAATCGGCGCACACCGCCAGCGCAATGCGATCCTGGCCCATCTCCAGTATCGAGCCGCCATGGCCCGGGGCGAAGGCGACTTCTTCGCCTGGATGCAAATGCTGCTTGCTGTACACCCCGAGGGAGCCGTCGGCGCCGAGGACCAGCGCACCGATCAGCACCGGTGCATTTGCCGAGAGGCGAATCGGCATGCCAACCACCGTGCTCAGGCCGAGCTCTCGCGCCAGATCGCGCAGCGGCTGCAAGACGCTGTCCTCGGGCAGAATGGCCAAATCCGTCGCCAGGCTCCGTTCGTAACCGGTGAGTGACAGCTCAGGGAATACCAGCAGTTGCACATTCTGTTCAGCCGCCGCCTGCATGAAGTGCCGATGGCGGACGAGGTTGGCGCAAACGTCCCCCGCGATGGAAATTGATTGAGCGGCGGCGAATACTGGAGGGGGCATGGTTCTTCCATAGCAGGTAGCGCAAACCCGAAGTTTGTCATAAAGCCCGCCGGACTCAAGCAGCCTGAACATTTACATACCGGCGATAGAATTTTCTGATTGAACCGGCGCACCGCCCTCTAGTAAGCTCGGGTCCATTCATCGGAGACAGATCATGTTCAACGCCCTCTCACCGCTTCAAACCGCCAGCGCCCCGCGCTCGGTTGCGGCTGCCTGGGCGAACAGTGTTCAAACTCCGGTCAGCTTCTATTTTGGGTATTGGTTTAGCCACTGGCGCGCCTGATACCCAACCGGCGCCCACTTTAAACGGGTCGCCTACCAGAGTTTTCCAAACCCCCGGTCGGCCTCCCGACCGGGGGTTTTGTTTTTCAGCGCCACACCCATTTGCAGCACCCGACAACTTGAGGATTGAGCCATGAACTACGCCACTTACTACCGTTACGACAGTTTTTGCGCCTGGCGATTTACCAGCCACCGCTCGGGACAGCCTGCCGCCTCCGATCGGTCACCTACTGGTGGCATGCCTACCTTGCGGGCCATTACGGCCAATTGTCGAACACCCCACTAGGGTCGAGCGCGCGGGAACGAACCCGCTGCTCGCTCAGGAAGCCAATCATGAATTCGTCCATCTGCGCGTTACCGCTGTCCACGCTCAACCCTGCCAATGAAGCCCTGACCCTGCGTCTGCCCAGCTCGTTGCAGCTCAAACACCAATTGCCCCTCAGCACCGCGCTGAGCCAACAGGTTGATGCCCATCGCCAGGCCATCCGCGCGATCCTCAACGGTGAGGACTCCCGCTTGCTGGTCATCGTCGGCCCCTGCTCCATTCACGACCCGAAATCCGCCCTCGAATACGCCGCCAACCTGGCTCGCGTTGCTCATGACGTGAGCGACAACATGCTGCTGGTGATGCGCGCCTACGTGGAGAAGCCCCGCACAACCGTGGGCTGGAAGGGCCTGGCTTACGACCCCGGCCTCGATGGCAGCGATGACATGGCCACCGGCCTGACGCTGTCCCGGGAACTGATGCGTGAAATGCTGCAGCTGGGCCTGCCCGTCGCCACCGAACTGTTGCAACCCATGGCCGCCAGTTACTTCGATGACCTGCTCAGTTGGGTCGCCATCGGCGCCCGCACCACCGAATCGCAGATCCACCGGGAAATGGCCAGCGGCCTGGGCATGCCAGTGGGTTTCAAGAACGGCACCGACGGTGGAGTCGGCATCGCCTGCGATGCCATGCGCTCGGCCGCCCATCCCCATCGGCATTTCGGCATCGATAGCCAGGGCCATCCCGCGATTATCCAGACCCAGGGCAACCCCGACACCCACCTGGTGCTGCGCGGCGGCCATCGCGGGCCCAACTATGACCACCAGAGCGTCACGCAGATACACCATGACCTGACCCGCCTGAAGATACCGGCGCGGATCATGGTTGACTGCAGCCATGCCAACAGCGGCAAAGACCCGTTGCGTCAGCCGCAGGTGTTCAATGACGTGCTGGAACAACGGTTGCAAGGGAACCGCTCGCTCATCGGCATGATGCTGGAAAGTCACCTGTTCGAAGGCTGCCAGCCATTAAGCCCGTCGATGCGCTACGGCGTATCGGTGACCGATGGTTGCCTCGGCTGGGAATCCACCGAGCAGCTGCTGCGCCAGGCCCATCGCAAGCTGCAATTGCCAGCCTGAGTCCCGGACGCGCCCTTCCCCAGGAAGGGCGTCGCTCAGCTTTGCACCTTGGAACGAACGTCAACAGTGACCCATCCGGAATGCTGACTGACATCATCCAGGCGCTCGACCTGATAAAACACCCGCACCGTTCTGTCGCGCTGCTCCTGCCAAAATGCCGCAGGCACCCTAAAGTTGACCGGTTGACCTGCCGTGGCCTCGGTGATTTCCTGCTCGGCGACATGAGCGTAACTCCCGTTGCACTGCAGCCAGACCAGCTCGCCCGCCTCAAGTCCGGCACCGTCAATGACGACAGTGACCCCCTGTTGAAGATCGTCGATATCCAGCCAACCGTCGTTCAGCTCCAGAATCCGCGGGACCTTCAGCGCGGGGCGCACCAAAGGACCGATGTGCAACGACAAGGGCTCGGCGCGACGCACTGAATGGCCACGCCTGACGACGTAAGCCAAGGCCAGGCTATGGCCAACATGAGGAGCGATTTGCGAGTGATCGATCCAGAACGATACATCACGACCGACGGCGTGAGTTTCTATGTCCAGCACATCGCGCCAAAGCGCCTTGGAGTCGCGACTGGCAGTCAAGATCAATCGATCCCCGACGGCCATTCTGGAATAGGGCCGAAGGCTCACACACGTCCCTTCGGGCACCCGATTCGGATCCAGGCTGCCGCCTACCGCATCGTCGGCAACGGCGGCCAGCAGTTGCAACGGCACGTCGCCGATCTCCAATTGCAGGTATTCCGAAACCAGCGAGGCCGGTAGTTGTTTGCCAGTCACTTGGTAGGAAATCTCCAGCGAGCCGCCATCCAGTTCAGCGATATGAGGTTCGCGCACGACGAAAACGACGCTCAGCCCGACTTGGCGCTCGGTTACAAACCTTCGCACTTCATGCCGATAGGGCTCGCCGTCTGAGTTGAGTCCGTGCCAAAACAGCAGCAGTTCATCCCCGCACGTCATCAGCGGATAAGGCTTGACGGTGATGACCGTCTTTCTCCAGGCGGGGTTGATCACCCCGCCCTTGGCCGCCGCCAGAATCGGTGCCGGCAGTCTCGTTGGCAATCTGAGCCTGGCTCGTTGGGCAGATGGGTAAGTGGTCATGTATGGGCTCCATTCCTTGGATAAAGGCACCGTCTCACATAGCGGTGCCCGATGACGCCATTAAACCCCGACCGTCCCAACCCCACAGTCAGACTTGACAGCAGAGGAAGTGGTCTCTTGCGCCTGAAGCTGTAGCTGCAAACCACAGGGGCTATCGGAAGTATCCAGATACCTTCAGCCCCGCCCGGTTTCTTGCTCGAATTTTCCCGCCTCTTTTATTCCGGTTTCAGTACGTCACTGCGGTTTCTTCCTACACCGCCGATCACGAGCCTGCATTAGAGTGAGGTCGCAAATTCAACGTGAACCTCTTCGAAAAAGGTACGAACATGCAACGGAATGCAACTACTCAATTTCCCATCCTATTGGTCCATGGGTTGTTCGGGTTTGACAGGATCGCAGGCGTCGAACTTTTCCACGGCATCAAACAGGCACTGCGCGCCGCCGGTGCCCGGGTGTTCATCCCCCATTTATCGGCCACCCATTCCAATGAAGCCCGTGGCGAACAATTGCTGGCTCAGATCGATCGGGTCCTGAGTGGAACCGGCGCCGCCAAGGTCAACCTGATCGGCCACAGCCAGGGTGCGCTGGCCGCCCGTTATGCCGCCGCACTGGCAACCGACCGGGTCGCCTCGGTGACGTCGGTCAGCGGCCCCAACCATGGTTCCGAACTGGCCGACTTTCTGCACAAGGCCCTCACCCCGGGACGCCTGCCGGAGCACGTGGCGAATAAAGTCGCCACGCTTTTCGCCGATTTCATCTCATTGCTCAGCGGCCAGGCGCCGCTTGCGCCCGCCGCCATCGCCGCACTGGCGTCGCTCACCACCGAAGGTGTGGGCGCGTTCAATGACAAATACCCCCAAGGTCTGCCCAAGAACTGGGGGAGCAACGGCCCACAAACCGTCAACGGCGTGCGCTACTACTCATGGAGCGGCACATTGCCGCAGACGCCGGGCGCAGAACTCGGTGCAATGGGGCCCTTGCAGGTTTTCTGCCGGGCCTTTTCCGAGTATTTCATTACCGAAGCCGGGCAGAATGACGGCCTGGTGGGGCGTTTCAGCTCGCACTTGGGCCAAGTCATTCGCTCTGACTACCCACTGGACCACCTGGATGTCATCAATCAGACCACCGGCACGGTGCGCAAGGGCACAGACCCGGTAGCGCTTTACGTGCGCCACGCCGAGCGCTTGCGCAAAGCCGGCCTTTGATCGCCAGGCCCAAGGCTTTGACGCAATTTTGACAACACACCGTTAACGATTCCGGTAGGCTCAACACCTTTAAACATATTGAAAGGAGTTTTCCCCATGGCCAAAGCCACTGCCCGCCACATCCTGGTTGCCAACGAAGAAAAGTGCCACGAACTCAAGGCCCAGATCGAAGCCGGCGCTGATTTCGCCGAAGTCGCCAAGAGCAATTCCTCGTGCCCGTCCAGCCGTCAGGGCGGCGACCTGGGTTCGTTCGGTCCAGGCCAGATGGTCAAGGAATTCGACACCGTGGTATTCAGCGCCCCGATCAATGTGGTCCAGGGCCCGGTGAAGACCCAGTTCGGCTATCACCTGCTGGAAGTGACCAGCCGCCAGGACTGATCCCCCGGTTTATCGACAAACGGCCCACCCTTAGGTGGGCCGTTGTGTTTGCGTCACGCAAACGGGCTGGCGATCAACACGCCGCTCGCGTACAAATCGTGGTCATCGATCACCCGGCTTTAAGGCTGACAATGCGACTGGCGTTCCCCTCACTACTATTCACTGCCGTGGTCCTGCTGACAGGCGCCACCGGTGTGGATGCCGCACCGCAACATGCCCTGACAGTTTATGGCGAGCCGGCAAAGTATGCCGACGGTTTCAGCCACTTCGCCTACACCAATCCCCAGGCCCCCAAGGGTGGCACCCTGCGCCGCTCGGCGATGGAGATTGGCCATTTTGACCATGTGCTGCCGTATATCGACAAAGGCATCGGCGTCACTCAAATCGACGGGATGCTTTATTCGCCGCTGGCCCAACGCTCATTGGATGAGCCCTACACCGTCTACGGCCTGGTGGCCCAGGCAATGGAGCGCTCCGACGATGGCCTGTCCCTGCGCTTCTACCTGAACCCCAAGGCCCGATTCGCCGATGGCAAGCCCATCACCGCCCAGGACGTGCGCTACAGCTTCGAGCTGCTGATGACCCAGGGCAGCCTGCGCTATCGCACCCAGTTCGCGGCCGTCAAAGGTGTCGAGGTGGAATCCGAGCGTACCGTTCGGTTCGACTTCAAGAACAATGAAAGCCGCACCCTGCCCCTGGACATCGCCACCCTGCCGGTCTTCCCCGAACACTGGTGGAAGACCCGTGATTTTGCCAGTGGCGGCGGCTACGAGGCACCACTGGGCAGTGGCCCGTACCGGGTGAGCAAGGTCGACTCTGGGCGCAGTATCACCTTCGAACGCAACGCCGACTGGTGGGGCAAGGACCTGCCGGTCAGCCGCGGGCTCTACAATTTCGACCACTTCAGCATCGAGTATTTCGGCGACACCGATGTGGCCCGGCAAGTCTTGCGCGGTGGCGCCTACGACTACAACCGCGAATTCTCTGCCACCGGCTATTCCATCGGCTATGACGGCCCGGCCTTGCAAGACGGTCGCCTGCAAAAGGCCCACCTGGCCACCGAAGCGCCCCAGACGGCCCAAGGCTTCGTGTTCAACCTGCAAAAACCACAGTTCCAGGATCGCCGTGTACGCCAGGCCCTGGCCATGCTCTGGGATTTCGAGTGGAGCAATCGGCAGATGATGCGCAACCTCTACGTGCGTCAGCAGAGTTTCTTTTCCAACACCGACCTCGCCGCCCGGCAACTGCCCGATGCAGACGAGCGGGCGATCCTCGAGCCGTTGCGCGGGCAAATACCCGACGAAGTCTTTACCCAGGTATTCCAGGCCCCGAAAACCGACGGCAGCGGCGTGATCCGTGACAAACAATTGCAAGCCCTGGCGCTGCTGGGAGAGGCTGGCTGGAAACCCGACGGCGATCGCCTGGTGAATGCCGAGGGCGAGCCACTGAGCTTCACTTTCCTGACCACCCAGAACGGTATCGACCGCCTGCTGCTGCCCTACAAGCGGACCCTGGCGCAGATCGGCATCGACATGAGCATTCGGCGCATTGATTCGTCCCAGTACGTCAATCGCCTGATGAGCCGCGACTACGACATGATCATCACCGGCTACCCCGTCAGCACCTCGCCGGGTATGGAACTCTACAATTACTTCGGCTCGGCAGCGGCCAACGATCCAGGCGCCAACAACTACATGGCCTTGAAGAACCCGGCGGTGGACGCCCTGATCGACGGGCTGGTCAAGGCCACCACCCAGAGCGACATGCTCCGCCACGCCCACGCCCTGGATCGGGTGCTGCAATGGAATTACTACTGGATCCCCAACTATTACCCGCCGGGCAGCTCGACCGTGTGGTGGAACCGCTTCGGTATTCCGAAGGTACAAGCCAGCAATGACGAAGCCATCGAGAGCTGGTGGGAAATGAGCACCACGCCGCTGACCAACGAGCAGATGAGCGCCGAACGCATCAAACGCGGCACACCTGGAGGGCGGAACTGATGTGGGCTTATATCGCGCGGCGCCTGCTGCTGATCATTCCGACCCTGGTGATTATTCTGCTGGTGAACTTCGT
Source organism: Pseudomonas sp. LBUM1664 (assembly GCF_059695895.1). NCBI lineage: Bacteria > Pseudomonadati > Pseudomonadota > Gammaproteobacteria > Pseudomonadales > Pseudomonadaceae > Pseudomonas > Pseudomonas sp. LBUM1664. Next base: position 3,942,768 of record NZ_CP166791.1, read on the forward strand.
CATCGTGCAGGCCGCGCCGGGCGGACCGGTGGAACAGGCCATCGCCCACCTGCAAGGCATCGGCGGCGGCGTCGGCAGTTCGGGCAATGCCATGACCGGCAGTTCCCGCGCCAGTCGTGGCCTTGACCCACAGCTGATCAAAGACATCGAAAAACAATACGGCTTCGACAAACCGGCCCCCGAGCGTTTGTGGCTGATGCTTAGCAGCTACGCCCGCCTGGACTTCGGCAAGAGCTTCTTCCGGGGTTCCACGGTCACCGACCTGATCCTGGAAAAAATGCCAGTGACCATTTCACTCGGGCTCTGGGCGACGCTGATCACCTACCTGGTGTCGATTCCGCTGGGCATTCGCAAGGCGGTGCGGCACGGTTCCGCGTTCGATGTGTGGAGCAGCACGGCGATCATCATCGGCTATGCAATGCCGGCGTTTCTGTTCGCCATGTTCCTGATCGTGGTATTCGCCGGCGGTACATCGCTGAACTGGTTTCCGGTGCGCGGGCTGGTGTCGGATAACTTCGAATCGCTGTCGACGCTGGGCAAGGTCGCCGACTATTTCTGGCACCTGGTATTGCCGGTCACGTCACTGGTCATCGGCGGCTTCGCGACCCTGACGATCCTGACCAAGAACTCGTTTCTCAATGAAATCACGCGCCAGTACGTGGTCACGGCACGGGCCAAGGGCATGAGCGAGCAGCGGGTGCTGTATGGCCACGTGTTCCGCAATGCGATGCTGCTGGTGGTATCGGGTATTCCCCAGGCATTCATCAGTGTGTTCTTTGCCGGGTCCTTGCTGATCGAGGTGATCTTTTCCCTCGATGGCCTGGGACGAATGAGCTACGAGGCCGCCGTGTCCCGGGACTACCCGGTGGTGTTCGGCTCATTGTTCATCTTCACGCTCTTTGGCCTGCTCATCAAACTCATCGGCGACCTCTGCTACACCCTGGTGGACCCGCGCATCGACTTCGCCGCGAGGAACGCCTGATGTTCAAGTTTTCACCCTTGGGCCGCCGGCGTTTCGAGCGTTTCAAAAAGAACCGCCGGGGCTGGTGGTCGCTGTGGTTGTTCCTCGGGCTGTTCATCCTGACCCTGGGCGGCGAGTTGATCGCCAATGACAAGCCGCTGCTGGTGAGCTACCAGGGCTCGCTGTACTTCCCGGTGTTCAAGCGCCACACCGAGCAGGAATTTGGCGGGCAGTTGCCGTTCCAGGCCGATTATCGCAGCAACTACGTGCAAGACCTGATTCACAAGGACGGCGGCTGGCTGCTGTTTCCACCGATCCCGTTCAGCGACGACACGCCCAACTACGACCTCAACCAACCGGCCCCGAGCCCACCCTCCAAGGTGAACTGGCTGGGCACCGATGACCAGGCCAGGGACGTGCTGGCCCGGGTGATCTTCGGCGCGCGGGTGTCGATCCTGTTCGCCCTGGCCCTGACCGCCATCAGCGCGTTGATCGGCATCGCTGCCGGCGCGTTGCAAGGTTATCACGGCGGCTGGGTCGATCTACTGGGGCAACGCTTGCTGGAAGTCTGGTCCGGGCTGCCAGTGCTCTACCTGCTGATCATTTTGTCCGGCTTCGTGGAGCCGAATTTCTGGTGGCTGCTGGGGATCATGGCGCTGTTTTCCTGGCTGGCCCTGGTAGACGTAGTACGTGCCGAGTTCCTGCGCGGGCGCAACCTCGAATACGTGAAAGCCGCCAGGGCCCTGGGCCTGACCGACCGCAAGGTGATCGTGCGACATATCCTGCCCAATGCGATGAACGCTACCCTGAGTTACCTGCCCTTCATCCTCACAGGGGCGATTTCCACCCTCACCGCCCTGGACTTCCTCGGTTTCGGCATGCCGGCCGGTAGCGCGTCGCTGGGCGAGTTGATCGGCCAGGGCAAACAGAACCTGCAAGCGCCGTGGCTGGGGCTGACGGCGTTCTTCACCCTGGCGCTGATTCTGTCCCTGTTGGTGTTTATCGGCGAAGCGTTGCGAGACGCGTTCGATCCCCGATCATGAAGCGGAACCCTGAGATGAGCGACAACCTGATCGAAATCCGCGACCTGAGCGTGGCCTTCAACGACCACGCCGTGGTGCGCAACCTGTGCCTGGACATCCGCCCCGGTGAGTGCCTGGCCCTGGTGGGCGAGTCAGGCTCCGGCAAATCGGTGACGGCCCACTCCATCCTGCAACTGCTGCCCGAAACCGGCACCCGCACCACCGGCAGCATTCGCTACCGTGGCCAGGAACTGGTGGGCGCCGAGGCCAAGACCCTGCGGGAGCTGCGCGGCAACCGGATCGCGATGATCTTCCAGGAACCGATGACCTCGCTGAACCCGCTGCACAGCGTCGAAAAGCAGATCGGCGAAACCCTGATGCTGCACAAGGGCCTGGGCGGTAAAGCGGCGCGCCAGCGCATTCTGGAATTGCTGGCCCTGGTGGGCATTCAGAAACCCAGCGAACGGCTCAAGGCCTACCCCCATCAGCTCTCCGGCGGCCAGCGCCAACGGGTGATGATCGCCATGGCCCTGGCCTGCGAGCCGGAACTGTTGATCGCCGACGAACCGACCACCGCGCTGGACGTGACCGTGCAGCGCAAAATTCTGCTCCTGCTCAAATCACTGCAGCAACGGCTCGGCATGTCATTGCTGTTGATCAGCCACGACCTGAACCTGGTGCGTAGCATCGCGCAACGGGTGTGCGTGATGAAGGCCGGGGAAATCGTCGAACAGGCGCCTTGCGAAACCCTCTTCAGCGCGCCGAAACATCCCTACAGCTGCGAACTGCTGCACGCCGAACCGGAAGGCGAGGCCCCGCCCCGGGACGACCGCGAAGACGTGTTGCGGGTGCAGGACCTGCGAGTGAGTTTTGCCTTGGGCGGCGGGCTGTTCCGACGCAAGGAGTACTTGCGTGCCGTGGACGGCATCAGCCTGAACATTCAGCGCGGCAAGACCCTGGGCATCGTCGGCGAATCCGGTTCCGGCAAGTCAACCCTCGGCCAGGCGATCCTGCGACTGATCGAATCCGAAGGCAGCATTCACTTCCAGGGGCAGGCCCTCGATCATCTGTCACAGAAAGAACTGCGGCCGTGGCGCAAGCAGATGCAGGTGGTGTTCCAGGACCCGTTCGGCAGCCTCAGCCCACGGATGTCGGTGCAGCAGATCATCAGCGAAGGCCTTGAGGTCCACAGCCCGTCCAGTCCCGCACAGTGCGAAGCACGGGTAATCCAGGCCCTCAAGGAAGTCGGCCTCGACCCGCAGAGCCGCCATCGTTACCCCCACGAATTCTCCGGTGGTCAGCGCCAGCGCATCGCCATTGCCCGGGCACTGGTGCTCAAGCCGGCGTTGATCCTGCTGGACGAACCGACCTCAGCCCTGGACCGCACCGTGCAGAAGCAAGTGGTCGCCCTGCTCCGCCAGCTCCAGGAAAAACACGGCCTGACCTACCTGTTCATCAGCCATGACCTGGCGGTGGTTCGCGCCCTGGCCCACGACATGATCGTGATCAAGGACGGCAAAGTGGTCGAGCAAGGCGCCAGCCATGAGGTATTCGACTCGCCCCAGCATCCCTACACCAAGGAGCTGTTGGCGGCGGCGCATCTGGGGTGGGCATAATGCAGCGCATGGCGTAGCTCTGTATCGCGCCCATCGCGAGCAGGCTCGCTCCCACACGGGGCCGCGTCGCACTGAAGATCAAATGTGGGAGCGAGCCTGCTCGCGATGGCGGCGGCACATTCACCTCAGGTCCCGGAAATAACATCCATGAACCCCACCGAAAGCCTCAAGGATTACAAGCGCGTACGCACGCTGGCGATCCGTTCGTTGTTCGAAATCATCGAGCAGTCCAGCGAAGGCACGGTGATTGTCGACCGTGATGCGAATATCGTCTGGATGAACGAACGCTACGCCCGCCGCTTCGGTCTGAACTCGGCGCAGGAGGCCATCGGCCGGGCGTGCGAGAGCGTGATCCCCGGCAGCCTGCTGCGTGAAGTGGTGCGTACCGGGCGGCCGATTCTGCTGGACATGCAGGACACGCCCAAAGAGCCACTGGTGGTGATGCGCCTGCCGATCCACGACAGCGCGGGCGCAGTGATCGGCGCCATCGGCTTTGCCTTGTTCGATGAATTGCGCAGCCTGTCGCCGATGCTCAAGCGTTACCTAAGCATGCAGGAAGAATTGGCCTCCACCCGCTCGCTGCTGCGGGCGCGGCAGACCAAGTACAACTTCGCCCATTTCATCGGCACCAGCAGCGCCGGCCTGGAGGTCAAGCGCCGTGCCCGGCGCAGCGCCAGCGCCGATTCGCCGGTGTTGCTGCTTGGCGAAACCGGCACTGGCAAGGAATTGCTGGCCCAGGCGATCCACAGTGCTTCACCGCGGGCGCACAAGGCGTTCGTCAGCATTAACAGCGCGGCAATTCCCGAGTCCCTGCTGGAAGCCGAGTTCTTCGGCACCGCTCCGGGGGCCTTCACCGGTGCCGACCGCAAGGGGCGCGCCGGCAAACTGCAAATTGCCCAGGGCGGCACGCTGTTCCTGGATGAGATTGGCGACATGCCCTTGCCACTGCAAAGCAAACTGCTGCGGGTGCTGCAGGAAAAGGAATACGAACCGGTAGGCTCCAACGAGGTGCTGCAAAGCGATGTACGGGTGATCGCCGCCACGTCCATGGATCTGGAAGCGGCGATTAAACGCGGTGAGTTCCGCGCCGACCTGTATTACCGCCTCAATGTGCTGCCCATCCAGGTCCCGTCGCTGCGCGAACGCCTGGATGACTTGCCGGCCCTGAGCGAGGCGATTCTCGAAGAACTGCGCAGCCAGCACGAACTGAACCACGACGCACTCGACCTGCTGGGACAACATGCCTGGCCAGGCAACATCCGGGAGCTGCGCAACGTGCTGGAACGGGCCGCGCTGCTCAGCGATAACCTGGTGCTCACCGCTGCGGACATCCGCGCCGCCATTGGTACGTTCACGCCGATTACCCGTACGACAAACTCGAACCTGGAGCCGCTGCCGCAGGAAACCTTCAGTCAGGCCCGGGCGCGATTCGACCGGCAATTGATCGAAAACACCCTCGCGCAATGCGGGGGCAAGGTGATTGAAGCGGCCGAGCGGTTGGGGCTCGGGAGGTCGACTTTGTATAAGAAGATGGTGGCGCTGGGGATTGCGGAGTCTCAGTAAAGAGACTTAAGTCTCTAAATTTAGACAACTCCCTTTTGGAGCGCTTTGCGCTCATCGCGAGCAGGCTCGCTCCCACATGGAACGGTGCTTTCCTGATAAACACGGGCACCCCTGTGGGAGCGAGCCTGCTCGCGATGAGTCCAGCACCGTCCACGAAAATCTCAAAATAGAGATAAAAACCCGAAAACACCCTCATTAAAAAAATAATTTCCTTATATTTCATAAAGTTACGTTCCTGGCACAAAACTCGCTAAAGACCTTCCTCAGCTTCACCCACAAAAATAACAATCCCAGGAGACACACCATGAGTGTGATCATTGCCTTGGCAGCTCTCACGCTGTTGATGGTTGCCGCCTACCGTGGCTACAGCGTCATCCTCTTTGCCCCCATCGCCGCCCTCGGCGCCGTCCTGCTCACCGACCCTTCCGCCGTCGCCCCTGCCTTCACCGGGGTGTTCATGGAAAAAATGGTCGGCTTCATCAAACTGTATTTCCCGGTGTTCCTGCTCGGCGCGGTGTTTGGCAAGCTGATCGAGTTGTCGGGTTTCTCGCGCGCCATCGTGGCGGCGGCGATTCGCCTGCTCGGCACGCGCCAGGCCATGCTGGTGATCGTGCTGGTCTGCGCCCTGTTGACCTACGGTGGCGTGTCGCTGTTCGTCGTCGTATTCGCGGTGTACCCGTTCGCCGCCGAGATGTTTCGCCAGAGCAATATTCCCAAGCGGCTTATCCCGGCCACCATCGCCCTCGGCGCGTTCTCGTTCACCATGGACGCCCTGCCCGGCACGCCACAGATCCAGAACATCATCCCCAGCACCTTCTTCAACACCACCGCCTGGGCCGCGCCGTGGCTGGGTCTGATCGGCACGATCTTTGTGTTCAGCGCCGGTATGCTGTTTCTGCAACGCCAGCGCAACAAGGCCCAACGTGTGGGCGAAGGCTACGGCACCGAACTGCGCAACGAGCCCGAAACCGCCGAAGACATCAAGCTGCCGAACCCATGGATCGCCGTTTCGCCACTGCTGGCGGTCGGGATCATGAACCTGCTGTTCACCCAGTGGATTCCCCAGTGGTACGGCAAGACCCATAGCCTGGCGCTGCCGGGCATGGCGGCGCCGGTGACCAGTGACATCGCCAAACTCACCGCGATCTGGGCGGTGCAGGCTGCATTGCTGGTGGGCATCATCATGGTCCTGCTGTTTGGCTTCCGAGCCATTCGCAGCAAGCTGGCCGAAGGCAGCAAGAGCGCGGTAGGCGGCGCGTTGCTGGCGGCGATGAACACCGCTTCGGAATACGGTTTCGGCGCGGTCATCGCCTCGTTGCCAGGCTTCCTGGTGCTGGCCGACTGGCTCAAGAGCATTCCCAACCCTCTGGTCAACGAAGCCGTGACCGTCACGCTGCTGGCGGGCATTACCGGCTCTGCCTCCGGCGGCATGAGCATCGCCCTGGCGGCGATGTCCGAAACCTTCATCAGCGCCGCCCACGCCGCCAACATCCCCCTTGAGGTGCTGCACCGGGTGGCGGCCATGGCCAGCGGTGGCATGGACACCCTGCCCCACAACGGCGCGGTGATCACCCTGTTGGCGGTGACCGGCCTGACCCACCGGGAAGCCTACAAAGACATTTTTTGTATTACGCTGATCAAGACCCTCGCGGTTTTCGTAGTGATCGGTGTGTTTTACGCCACTGGCATTGTGTGAGGCTCCTATGACAACCTTTCTTTCGGGCAAGACCGCCCTAGTGACCGGCTCTACCAGCGGCATCGGCCTGGGCATCGCCCTGAGCCTGGCCAAGGCCGGCGCCAACCTGATCCTCAACGGCTTTGGCGATGCTTCGGCGGTGATCACTGAAGTCAAACAGTTCGGCGGCAAGGTCGGCCATCATCCGGCCGATGTCAGCGACCCAGCGCAAATTGCCGACATGCTCGCCTACGCCGAACGCGAGTTCGGTGGCGTGGACATCCTGGTGAACAACGCCGGGATCCAGCACGTGGCCGCTGTGGAGGAGTTCCCGGTGGAGCGCTGGGATTCAATCATCGCCATCAATCTGTCCTCGGTGTTCCACGCCACCCGCCTGAGCCTGCCGGGCATGCGCGCCAAGGGCTGGGGGCGGATCATCAACGTCGCCTCGGTGCACGGCCAGGTCGGCTCGGTGGGCAAAGCGGCGTATGTCGCGGCCAAGCATGGGGTGATCGGCCTGACCAAAGTGGTCGGCCTGGAAACCGCCACCAGCAACGTGACCTGCAACGCCATCTGCCCAGGCTGGGTGCTGACGCCGCTGGTGCAAAAACAGATCGACGATCGCATCAAAACCGGCGTCGATCCACAACAGGCTCAGCATGATCTGCTGGCCGAAAAGCAGCCTTCACTGGAGTTCGTGACCCCGCCGCAACTGGGGGAACTGGTGTTGTTTTTGTGCAGCGAAGCCGGTAGCCAGGTGCGGGGAGCGGCGTGGAATATTGATGGTGGGTGGCTGGCCCAATAAGCGCCTGCGAACCACTGTGGGAGCAAGGCTTGCCCGCGATGAAGGCGATGCGGTCTTTCATAATCGAGGTACCTGTTTCGCGAGCAAGCTTTGCTCCCACACGGGGGATAAATCCCCTCGCCACAAGATTGAGCCGCTCTATAGTTTGTGTGTGCATAAAAAATAAGAGGCAACCCATGTCCGACATCCTCTGGCAACCCGGTCCCGAGCGCATCGTCCAGTCGCGCATGGACGCCTTTCGCCGGTTCGTCAATGCGCGGCATCATCTGCAACTGAGCGACTACCCAACCCTGCATGCCTGGAGCATCGAACAGCGCGAAGCTTTCTGGCAGGCCGTCGTCGATTTCTTCGAGATCCGCTTTCACCAAGCATCCACCGAGGTCCTGGTGGAAGGCCCGCAAATGCCCAGCGCCCGCTGGTTCCCAGGGGCGACCCTGAATTTCGCCGAACACCTGCTGCGCCGCCGCGATAACACCGTGGCAGTGGTTGCCCTCGACGAAAACGGCGGCCAGGAACAATTGACCTGGTCCGAACTCGCCGCCCATGTCGCCGGCCTGCAAAAAAGCCTTCAAGCGGTCGGCGTGACCCAGGGTGACCGGGTGGCCGCCTGCATGCCCAACACCTGGCAGACCCTGGTGGGCATGCTCGCCACCACCAGCCTGGGGGCGATCTGGTCTTGTTCCTCGCCGGATTTCGGCACCCAGGGGGTTATCGACCGATTCGGCCAGATCGAGCCCAAGGTGCTGATTACCTGCGCCGGTTATCGCTACGCCGGCAAGGTCATCGACCAGCGGCCCAAGGTCAACGAAATCCTCGAACGGCTGCCGTCGTTGCAGCAGTTGATCGTGCTGCCCTACGCCCGGCCCGAGGTTCGTGTCGAGGACTTCAAGACCCAGGCCAGCGTCGCGTTGTGGGAGGGGTTTTACCAAAGCGGCGGCGAACCGCAATTCATCGGCGTGCCGTTCGATCATCCGCTGTATATCCTCTATTCGAGCGGCACCACCGGCGTGCCGAAGTGCATCGTCCACGGCACCGGCGGCGTGTTGTTGCAGCACGTCAAGGAACATGGCCTGCACGTCGACCTCGGCCCCAAGGATCGCTTGTTCTACTACACCACCTGCGGCTGGATGATGTGGAACTGGCTGGTGTCGGCCCTCGCCGTCGGCAGTGCGGTGGTGCTCTACGACGGCTCGCCGTTTCACCCCGGGGCCGAGCGTTTGCTGGACGTGATCGACCAGCAGCGCATCAGCGTGTTCGGCACCAGCCCCAAATACCTGGCAGCCCTGGAAAGCCAGGGCCTGAAGCCTCGGCAAACCCACGACCTGGGCAGCCTGAAAACCATCCTGTCTACCGGATCGGCGCTGGCGCCCCATAGCTACGATTACGTGTACCGTGACGTTAAACCCGACATCTGCCTGGCCTCGATGTCCGGCGGCACCGACATTGTGTCGTGCTTCGTCAACGGCAACCCGCTGTCGCCGGTACGCCGGGGCGAAATGCAGGGCAAGAGCCTGGGCATGGCGGTTCAGGTCTGGAACGAGGCTGGCAAAACGGTTATCGGCGAGAAAGGTGAACTGGTGTGCACCCGGCATTTTCCGGCGATGCCCATTGGGTTGTGGAACGACCCGCAGCAGGAAAAGCTGCGTGCTTCCTACTTCAGTCAGTTCCCCGGCGTCTGGTCCCAAGGGGACTATGCCGAGGAACTGCCCCACGGCGGCTTCCTGATCCATGGGCGCTCCGACGCGGTGCTCAACCCCGGAGGTGTGCGCATCGGCACGGCGGAGATCTATCGGCAGGTGGAAAAAGTCGAGCAGGTGCTGGACAGCGTCGCCATTGGCCAACAATGGCAGGGCGATGTGCGGGTGGTGCTGTTTGTGCGCCTGCGGGATGGTGTGACGCTGGATGAGGCTTTGGAGCAGCAGATCCGTCAGGTTATCCGCGCCAACACCACACCACGTCATGTACCGGCGAAAATCCTGGCGGTCAGCGACATTCCGCGGACCATCAGCGGCAAAGTGGTCGAACTGGCGGTGCGCAATGTGGTGCATGGCGAGGCGGTGAAAAACACCGATGCCCTGGCCAACCCCGAGGCGCTGGAGCAGTTTCGTGGTCGGCCGGAGCTTGCTACCTGAGTTGAGCGAACCTCAAGCCTTGCTCCCACAGGTGTTGTTCTCACAGAAGTACTCAATCCACCAACCCCCACTCACCCGCCGAGTCGGGCGCAGGCGCCGCGCCAGACTCGGCATGCAGCTTCAGGCGCAACCGCAGGTTGTTTTCCGAGTCGGCGTTTTTCAGCGCTTCTTCCTCATCGATGGCCCCCTCCACCACCAGGTTGAACAGGGCCTGGTCGAAGGTTTGCATTCCCAACTCTTCTGACTTTTCCATGATGCCCTTGAGCTCGCCAAACTCGTTGCGCCGGATCAGGTCGGCCACCGTGGGCGAGCCCAGCATGACCTCCACCGCAGCCCGACGCTTGCCAGTGCGGGTGCGCACCAGGCGTTGGGACACGAACGCCTTGAGGTTGTTAGCCAAGTCGCTCAGCAACTGCGGCCGGCGCTCTTGCGGGAAGAAATTGATCACCCGGTCCAGGGCCTGATTGGCGTTATGGGCATGCAAGGTGGAAATCACCAGATGCCCGGTGTCGGCGAAGGCCAGGGCATGCTCCATGGTTTGGCGATCACGAATCTCGCCGATCAGCACCACGTCCGGCGCCTGGCGCAACGTGTTTTTCAGGGCGGCATGAAAACTGCGCGTGTCGACCCCCACTTCCCGCTGATTGATGATCGATTTCTTATGCCGATGGATATACTCCACCGGGTCTTCGATGGTGATGATGTGGCCGCTGCTGTTGCGATTGCGGTAATCGATCAACGCCGCCAGGGAGGTCGACTTGCCCGAGCTCGTGGCGCCGACGAACAGCATCAGCCCTTGCTTCTGCATGATGATATCCAGTAGAACCTGAGGAAGTTTCAGATCTTCGAAGCGCGGGATGTCCAGCTTGACGTTGCGTATTACCATGGACACATCATTGCGCTGCTTGAAAATATTGACCCGGAACCGCCCAACACCAGGCAGGGAAATCGCCAGGTTCATTTCCAGCTCCCTATCGAACTCAAGGCGCTGTTCGGCGTCCATCAAAGACTCGGCGAGCCCGGCGATGTCGCCGACCTTGAATGCCTGGTGACCCAAGGGCTTGAGCACGCCCTCGAAGCGCGCGCACGGCGGCGCACCGGTGGACAGGTAAAGGTCGGAGCCTGCCTGGCTCGCCAGGATTTGCAACAAGGAATCAATTTCCATGGACTGAAACTTCCGCGAGACATCAATGAAACAAGCTGCCCCGAATATGAAACCCTTCAGACCAACCGCGCTTACCTTCTTCAGAGGATAGTAGACGCCGTAGCTGCGACACGACATCCAGGGATTCCGTGATGAACGCAACACCCACCGGCAGCGACACACAGAGCCTGATCGCCCGACTGGACTGGACCAGCAGCCCGCTGGGCGCTGCCCAAACCTGGCCCCAGAGCCTACGCACCACGGTGGACATCGTGATCCATTCGCCGATGCCGATGGCGTTGCTGTGGGGCCCGCAACTGAGCCATCTCTACAACGACGCCTTCGCCCGTCTGGCCGGTGACAAACATCCCCGGGCGTTCGGCCAGCCGACCCACACAGCATGGCCTGAACTCAGAGGCGTGAGCGAACCGATTTATCACCGCGTGTTGCAAGGCCAGACGCATACCTGCCGCGATCAGCAATGGCGCGTGCCGTTCGCCGGCCGCCTCTGCGATCTGTGGCTGGACCTGACCTACAGCCCCGTGCACGACGAGCGCGGCACCGTGGCCGGTATCCTGATCACCGCCATCGAAACCAGCGAGCGACGACGCCTGGCCCAGGAATTCGAACGACGCTCCGAGGCCAGCCTCAAGGCCCAGCATGAAAGCGAAGAGCGTCTGCAACTGGCCCTGGCCGCCACCGACGCGCTGGGCACCTGGGACTGGGACATCAGCGAAGACCGCTTCATTGCCGACGCCCATTTCGCCCTGCTGCATGGCGTCGATCCGAGCCTGTCTCGTCAGTTGCCCATCAGCGCCTACCTCGAAGGTGTGCACCCCGAAGACCGGGCCATGGTCGCCCGCAGCATCAAGCACTGCATCACTCATGGCACGGAATACGCCGAGGAGTACCGCCTGCTCAAACCCAACGGTGAAATGCGCTGGGTGTTCGTGCGCGGTCGCTGCTACAAGGACCGCCACGGTCGGCCCAAGCGTTTCCTCGGCGCGGCCCTGGACCTGACCGAGCGTAAAAATACCGAGCAGGCCCTGCGCCAGAGCCAGACCGAGCTGCAGTTGGTCATCAATGCCCTGCCCATCCTCATCAGCTATGTGGACCGCGAAGAGCGCTTCCGGCTGAACAATAGCGCCTATCTGGACTGGTACGGCCTGACCCCGCAGGAGCTTTACGGCAAGACCGTCCGCGAAGTGCTCGGCGAAACAGCCTACGCCGGTCTCGCCGAACAGATCGCCGCCGCCCTGGCGGGCAAGCCGTGCAGCTTCGCCGTACATTCGCAACATCGCGACGGCCGGCCACGCCATGCGCTGATCAACTACCTGCCTCGCCATGGGGCGGACGGCTCGGTGAACGGCTTCTACATCTTTGTAATCGACGAGACCGAGCGCAAGAAAACCGAAGAAGCCCTGCGCAATCTCAACGAAACGCTCGAGGAACGGGTCATCGCCCGCACCCAGCAATTGGCCGAAGCCAACCATCGTCTGCAAAGCGAGATGTTCGAACGCGAACGCGCCGAAGAAGCGCTGCGCCATGCCCAGAAGATGGAAGCCGTGGGCCAGCTCACGGGCGGCATCGCCCATGACTTCAACAACATGCTCACCGGCATCCTCGGCAGTCTCGACCTGATGCAGCGTTACATCGCCACAGGCCGCACCGCCGAGATCGGGCGTTTTACCGAAGCGGCGGTGTCCTCGGCCAACCGCGCCGCAGCCCTGACTCACCGGCTGCTGGCCTTTTCCCGACGCCAGTCGCTGGACCGCAAACCGCTTGACCCCAATGAACTGGTGCACTCGCTCGAGGACCTGCTGAGCCGCACCACCGGCGATCACATCGTGCTACGGCTGCAATTGGCCGACGAGCTTTGGCCGGTCAGCACCGATGCCAGCCAGTTGGAAAACGCCCTGCTCAACCTGGTGATCAACGCCCGGGACGCGATGCCCGACGGCGGCGAGTTGATCGTCGAAACCGCCAACGTCTACCTCGACGGCAATGACATCAACACCCTGGAGCCAATCAAGGCAGGGGACTATGTGATGATTGCCGTCAGCGACAACGGCAGCGGCATGAGCCCCTCTGTGCTGGCAAAGGCCTTCGACCCGTTCTTTACCACCAAACCCATCGGTCAGGGCACCGGCCTGGGGCTCTCGATGATCTACGGGTTTGCCCAGCAGTCGGGTGGGCACCTCAACCTGGACAGTGTGCCGGGCCAGGGCACGCGTGTGCAGCTGTACCTGCCGCGGCTGTACGTTTCGCCCACCGAACAGTCTGAGCTGCCAGTGACCGTCGACGCGCCAGCCGCGGTCGCCGGAGAAACGGTGTTGCTGGTGGAGGACGAACCGGCGGTGCGGATGCTGGTGCTCGACCTGTTGGGTGCCCTGGGTTACACCGCCCTCGAAGCCCAGGATGCCAAGACGGCCCTTCCACTTTTGGAGTCGGACCAGCGCATCGACCTGCTGGTGACCGATGTCGGCCTGCCGGGTATGAATGGCCGGCAACTGGCGGAAATCGCCCGCCAGCACCGGCCCGAGCTGAAAGTGCTGTTCATGACCGGTTATGCGCAAAAAGCCACCGAACGCCAGGGGTTCCTCGACCACGGGATGGACATGGTCGCCAAGCCCTTCACCCTTGATCTGCTGGCAAACAAGATTCGGACGATGATCAACCATGGCGCCTGACTTGAGGCATAATCGCCGCCCCGTCACCTTCCCACCCCTCAGGTCAGCGCTGCAATGAAAGCCCAAGCCCGCCATATCCTGGTGAAAACCGCCGAAGAAGCCGAACAGCTCAAACAACGCATCGCCAAGGGCGAAGCCTTCGATGTGCTGGCCAAGAAGTACTCCACTTGCCCCTCCGGCAAACGCGGCGGCGATCTGGGTGAAGTGCGGCCAGGGCAGATGGTTGGCGTGATCGATGCGGTGATATTCAAGAAGCCGCTGCGGGTGGTGCATGGGCCGATCAAGAGCAAGTTCGGGTATCACCTGGTGCAGGTGTTTTACCGGGATTGAATCCACGCTTCGCCGAGAGTCCCCACCTGTGGCGAGGGAGCTTGCTCCCGCTCGGCTGCGCAGCAGCCGCTTGTTGGGGCCTGCTTCGCAGGCCAGCGGGAGCAAGCTCCCTCGCCACAGGGCTAACCCAATCTTCGGTGTAGTCAGCCCTTGGGAATCAATGCCCCCGGCACCTGAATCACTCGGCTCGCCAGAAGGTGCCCGGCCTCGGCGGCCTCCACCGGACCGCCGCCCAACAATCGGCTCGCCAGGTATGCGGCGCTGAATGAGTCCCCCGCCGCCGTCGTGTCCACAACGCGCTCGACCCGCTGGGCAGGAATTTCATAAGACTTGCCATCGCAACGGATCAGACAAGCCTCGGCGCCGCGTTTGAGCACCACTTCGGGAGTGCCGAACTCTGCGTATGCAGCGAACACCGCCTCGCTGTTGGCATAACCGAACAGCGCCTGCTCGTCGTCCACCGTCAACAGCGCCAGTTCCACGTAGGGCAATACGCTGCGATAGGCCGCGCGGGCGGCGTCGACCGAGGCCCAAAGCCTTGGCCGGTAGTTATTGTCGAACACCACCTGAGCCCCGCGCCGGCGGGCCTCGATCAGGGTATCGATGAGCTTGCCGCGCCCGCGCTCACCGAGCACCGCCAGGGTGATGCCGCTGAAATAGAGCACGTCGTAATGCGGTAGCGAGGCCAGGATCGGCGCGGCGGCCGGGGTGGTAAAACAATCGCGTACCGCCGCCTCGTTGCGCCAGTACAAAAACCGCCGCTCACCCGCCGCGTCCGTCTGGATGCAATACAAACCCGGCAAGCGCCCGGGCAAACGCTGAACCCTGTCCAACCCGATGTTTTCCGCGGCCCAACTCTGGCACATGGCGTCACTGAAACTGTCATCGCCCAGGGCAGTCACGTAATCCACCGCCCCCTTGTCGCCTAAGGCGCGAGACAGGTAAACCGCCGTGTTCAGGGTGTCACCGCCGAAGCTCTGTTGCAGGCTGCCATCGGCGCGTTGTTGCAGTTCGATCATGCATTCGCCGATCAGGGCGATGCGGGGTTTGGAAGTGCTCATGGGTGATCCTGATGGTTCGGTGGGGTCTGGGAGGCCGCTATCGCGGGCAAGCCTTGCTCCCACAGGGGGATCTTGGGCAAACACAAATTTTGTGTTCACAGTCGATCAGTGTAGGAGCAAGGCTTACACGCGATAGCCGCGACTCGGTCTAAAGGCTAAAAACAAGTCTCCAAGCTCTCAACCACCCGCAACCCCTCATCCACCAGACACCCCACGCGCCACTTGTCGAACGTCAGGCACGGATGCGATGTACCAAACGAGATGATGTCACCCACCCGCAACTCAACCCCCGGGGCCACGCTCATGAACGCATGCTGGTCCATCACCGCCGTCACTTTGCAGCCACTCACGTCGTCCCCCGCCACCGAATCCGAACCGGGTTTGTAGCGCTTGAGCGGCACCGGCAAACCCGCGTCGTAGGCCACGTCGCGCTTGCCCAGGGCGATCACCGCGAAGCCCGGTTCCGGCAGCGATTGCACATGGGCCCAGACTTCCAGGGCCGGGCGCAGGCCTTCGTGCAGGTCACTGCGCCGCTCCAGCACGCAGCACTGGGCTTCTTTGTAGATGCCATGGTCATGGGCCACGTAGCTGCCGGGGCGCAGCACGCTGAGAAAACGCCCATGGGCGTTCTGGGCCTCAAAGGATTCGGCGATCAGGTCGTACCAGGCCGAACCCGAAGCGGTAATGATTGGCTTGTTGATGGCAAACGCGCCGGTGTCCTGCAACTGCACCGCCAGCCGCACCAACGATGCGGCAAACGCCCGGATGCCACTGATGGCGTGGTCACCGTGGATCACCCCTTCGTAGCCTTCGATACCGGTCAACGCCAACTCCGGTTGCGCCCGGATCGCCTCGGCCAGGGCCAGCACTTGGGCCTCGGTACGGCAACCACACCGGCCACCGACCACGCCGTACTCGATCATCACGTTCAGCTTCATACCGCGAGAGACAAAGAACGCGCCCAGGTCGGCAACGTTGTCCGGATGGTCGACCATGCAATGAAACTCAAACGCCGGGTCGGCCAGCAGATCGGCGATCAGCGCCATATTCGGCGTGCCCACCAATTGGTTGGCCATCAGCACCCGGCGCACGCCATGGGCGTAAGCGGCACGGGTCTGCACCGCGGTGGCGAGGGTCAAGCCCCAGGCGCCAGCGTCGAGCTGTCGGCGGAACAACGCCGGGGTCATGCTGGTCTTGCCGTGGGGCGCCAGTTCGGCACCGCTGCCTGTGACAAACGCTTGCATCCAGCGAATGTTGTGTTCCAGCGCCTCGCGGTGCAGCACCAGCGCCGGCAGGCTGACGTCCCGCAGCAGGTGGGCACCGGTGGTGGCGGCACCCTTCTCTACGCCAGCGTTATGAATGGCAGAAGACATGTTTGAACTCCTCACACACAGCCGCTAACCGCCGCGGCTGTCTATTCATTGATGCGACGGGCCAGGTTGTTGGCGCTTTCGATCAGCACCCGGCGATAGTCGGCGTAATTGTTCTTGGCGTCGGCCCTTGGGGCGACGATGCACAGGGTTGCGATGGCCACGCCGTTCGGGTCTTTGACCGGTGCGGCGAAGCAGTGGGTGAAGGTGTCGGCAACGCTGTCGAAGGAGAAAAAACCATCGAGGCCGGCCTGGCGGATTTGCGCAAGGAACTGCTCCAGGGGTAGACGATCGCCATCCGGCAGGATGAAGTCGTCAGGGTCGATCAGGTCGACGATCTGCTGGTCGCTCAAATGCGCCAGCAGCAGGCGACCGGAGGCGGTCCAGGGGATCGGTGCGTTTTCCCCAATGTCCGATGAAATGCGGAAATGCCGCTCGCCCTCCTTCATCAGCGCCACGGTGTATTTGCGCCCGTTGAGCAGGCACATCTGGGCAGTTTCCCGGGTCTGGCTCACGATCTCCTGCAAGGCGTGATCAGCCTCGCGGCTCAAGTCGAAATGCCGCAGGTGCGCCTGCCCGAGAAAGTACAACTGACGGCCCAGATAGACATGACCGTCCTTGCCCACGGGTTCCAGGATGCGCCGTTCCAACAGCGACGCCACCAGTTCATAGACCGTGGACTTGGGGCTGCCAATGCCGCTGGCGATGTCGTTCGGGCGCAGCGGCTGGCCGATTTCCTTGAGGAAATCGAGGATATCGAACGCCCGATCCAGTCCCCGGGCCCGGCGTTTGATGGTGTCTTCGGTCATGTCAGTATTTCCCGATCAATGATTACTTCTTCTTGTACGCCACACAATCAATCTCGACCTTGCAATCAACCATCATGTTGGCCTGCACACAAGCCCGGGCCGGGGCATGTTCCGAGCTGAAGTATTCGCCGAACACCTTATTGAAACTCCAGAAATCGCGCGGGTCTTCCAGCCACACGCCGCAGCGCACCACATCCTTGAGGTCATAACCGGCCTCTTCGAGAATGGCGATCAGGTTCTTCATGGTCTGGTGCGTCTGCTCGACGATTCCGCCGACAATAATCTCGCCGTTCACCGCCGGCACCTGGCCGGACACGTGCAACCAGCCATCGGCTTCCACGGCGCGAGCGAATGGCCGTGGCTGGCCACCGCCTGCGGTGCTGCCGGTGCCGTAACGCGTAATGCTCATGAGTGTTTCTCCTTGTTGAATTAGCCTTAAAAACGAGTGTTCTTGAGGAATTCCGCCAGACGCGGCGACTGTGGCCGCTCGAACAGTTCTTTGGGTGGGCCCTGCTCTTCAATGCGCCCCTGATTCATGAACACGATCTTGTCGGAGACCTCGAAGGCAAAGCGCATTTCGTGGGTCACCAGCAGCATGGTCATGCCGTCTTCGGCCAGGCCCTTGATCACGTTCAGCACCTCACCCACCAATTCCGGGTCCAGGGCCGAGGTCACTTCGTCGAACAGCATCAGGCTGGGGTTCATGGCAATCGCACGGGCAATCGCCACGCGCTGCTGCTGGCCGCCGGACAACTGACCGGGAAAGTGATTGCGCCGTTCCAGCAAGCCGACCCGTTCCAGCCATTTCTCGGCCAGGGCGATGGCTTCATCCTTGGGCAGTTTTTTCACTTTGAGCAGACCCAGGGTGACGTTCTGCAGTGCCGTCAGATGAGGGAACAGGTTGAATTGCTGGAACGCCATGCCGGTCATGGCCCGATGCCGGGCGATGACTTTCTCGGCGTGGCGCACGCGCTTGCCGTCGACGTCGTCATAGCCGATGGACTCACCGTCGAGCACGATCTGCCCGCCCTGGAATTCTTCAAGCATGTTCACGCAGCGCAGCAGCGTCGTCTTGCCCGAACCGCTGGAACCGATCAGTGTGACCACGTTGCCGCGCTGCATGCTCAGGTCCACGCCCTTGAGCACTTCCACCGGGCCGTATTGTTTGCGCAGACCACTAATGTCCAGCAGCGGTCGGGCGTTGGAGGGGGTCGAAACGTCTGTCATGGCAAGGCCACCCGCTTTTCAATGTATCGCCCGAGCAATTCGATGGCGTAATTGATGATGAAAAAGAGAAACCCGGCGAACAGGTAAAACTCCAGGGTCATGAAGGTCCGGGCAATGATCTGTTGAGTGCTGAGCAGCAGTTCGGCAACGCCGATCACCGACAGCAACGTCGAGGCCTTGACGATCTCGGTGGAGGAATTGACCCAGGTTGGCAAGATCTGCCGCAACGCCTGGGGCAACAGCACATAACCCAACGCCTGGAAGAACGTCAGGCCAATGGCCTGGCTCGCTTCCATCTGCCCACGGGGCAACGCCTGCAAGGCACCGCGCACGATCTCGGCCACGTGAGAGCCACAGAACAGTGTCAGGCCCAGGGCTCCAGCCTCGAATGCGCCGATCTGCCAACCCAGCGCCGGGGCCATGTAGAAGCACGCCAGCACCAGCACGAACACTGGCGTGCCACGGATCAGGTCGACGTAGAAACGAAACGGCGCGCGCATCCAGAAGCGGCCATAGGTCAGCACCAGCCCGGCGACAAGCCCCATCAACGTGCCCAACAGAATTGCTAGCACCGAACACTGCACGCTGGTCAGGAAACCTGCCCATAGCGTGTCCCGGGCGACCCACAACTCATGCAACCAACTGGGGGATTCGTACATGGCACACTCCTAACGGCGGATCGCCAGGCGCTGCTCGAAATAACGCAGCACCATGGCAATGAGGTAACAGGCCGCGACATACAGGGCCGTGGTCACCAGCCAGGTTTCAATCACCCGATAGCTCTCCACGTTGATCTTGCGCGCGTAATAGGTCAGCTCCGGCACGGCAATCGCCGCCGCCAGGGAGGTGTCCTTGAACAGCGAAATGAAGTTGTTCGACAAGGCCGGCAACACGTTGCGCAGCATCACCGGCACGGTGACGTAGGCTTTCACCTGCCATTCGCCCAGGCCGATGGCCAGGCCCGCTTCACGTTGCCCCTTGTGAATGCTCAACAGCCCGCCGCGAAACACTTCAGTCAAGTAGGCCCCGGCGTACAGCGAGAGCGTGATGACGAACGACGGGAGCTTGTCCAGGCGAATGCCCAGGCTCGGCAAGGCGAAGTAAATCAACAGGATCAACACCAGGATCGGCGTATTGCGGATCACCGTGACATACACCGACGCCAGCACCCGCAAGGCACGGTGTTTGCTGAGTAGCGCAAACGCCATCAGCAGGCCGATCACGCAACCGATCGCGATCGATACCAGCGCCAGGGAAAGCCCCAGGCCGAGCCCCGCCAGCAAGGTGTCGAAATCGCGCCAGACGGCGGCAAAGTTCAACTGATAATTCATGGTCGGCAGTACCTTAAACGGGGCGCCGACAGCTGGCGCCCCGGGCTCACAGGGTCATTTGAATTCAACGGGAAAACCGATAGCCGGCGACGGCAGGTCCACGCCGAACCACTGCTTGAACGACGCTGCGTACGTCGGAAATTCCACGCCAGTCATGGCTTCATGCAAGGTGGTGTTGACGAAGTTCAGCCAGTCCTGGTCGCCGCGCTTGACCGCACAGGCATAGGTTTGCGGGCTCCAGGCGTAGGCCGGGCTGCGATAGCGACCGGGGTTCTGCACCATCAGGTACTTGACCGAAGACTGGTCGGTGGCGGCGGCATCGGCGCGACCGGAGTTCACTGCCTGGTACATCAGATCGACGCTGTCGTACTGGTCGACCTTGGCCTTGGGCAATGCCTGATGCACCAACTCTTCGGCGTAGACGTTCTGCAACACCGCCACGGTGACGCCGTCGCCGGCGGCCTTGAGGTCTTCGATTTCCTTGTACTTGCTGTTGGCCGGCAGCAGCAGGCCCACACCTTCGCGGTAGTACGGCAGGGTGAACGCCACCTGCTGGGCACGGCTGGCGGTCACGGTAATGAACTGGCAGCTCATGTCGACCTTGTCGGTCAACAGGTTGGGAATGCGTGCATCGGAAGACTGCACCACAAACTCGACTTTCTCCGGGTCATTGAACAGGCCCTTGGCGACCATCCGCGCAATGTCGATATCAAAACCCTGCAACTTGCCATCCGCTCCCTGGAAGTGCCACGGCGCATTGGTACTGCCCGTGCCCACGATCAATTTTCCGCGTTGCAGCACGCTGTCCAGCTTGCTGTCGGCCGCCTGAGCGACACCCATGGCAGCCGTCGTGGCCGCGAAGAGAAAAACACACGCTTTGAACAAGGAAGGTCGGCGATGCATGACAAGCACTCCAGGGTGAGTTTATTCCGCTATACCGGAACATAGTATGTAACAACGGAATAGACAGCAGAAAGTGTGCCACAGGCTTACGCCGCATGGGCAAGGAAAATGGAATGCGAATGAAATCAGAGAGATGGGAAAAACAGATAGGTGGACGGCGGCGCACATCCGCTACCGCCGTTGATACCCTTGGCCACGGCGCACGGGTAGCAAGGCCCCAAACAGAGGCCAAGCGAGTTGCTCGCTCCCCTTAGCCGCACCGAAACGGAGCCGGTGAGCTCTCAACCCTGCTTATTGACGTCGCAAACCCTGTGGGTGTTTCTGAAAGTGTTCGCCCTATTTGCGCTTGTAACTCTTGCTACCGCCAGGCGTGAGGCAATAGACGCCACCACGGGGGCCGACGCAATAACTGCCACTGCCGCATTGGCAACCGTCAGAGGACTTGAGCAACGACTGCGGTCGAGCCTCATTACTTAGCCCCAACTCAGCAGAACAGGATTTCTTTGAAGCGCTGATGGAGCCGTCGTTACACAGAAAGATATCGCCGTCACACCCGGCGATGCCGCCTTTGCTTCCGGAACACGGTTTGTTGGCGGCGATAGCCGAAGTACATAGGATCAACAACAGGATCGTGACACTGGTGCGAAGTAAACCGGACATTCCGTGACAGAGGTTCATGGCAGCTTCCAAGCTGATAGGTAGCCCTATGCTATCACCGCATAACCTGCTGCGCCTAACGCCCGCAAAACCTCACCCTGGACAACATCCGCAAATCCCCGTCGCGGTAATAGTCATCGCTCCAACTGTCATCCACCGCCAGCGGCTTGACCTGTTTGAGGGCCAGTTTTTTCGCGAAATAGCGAAAGCGGTAATGTTCATAGAAACGCAACAGTTCCAGCCCATAGCGGTCGGCCAGGTCGGTGTCGCCCTGGATGATGAGGTAGTTCTCATCGTTACCGCTGCTGGCTGCGGCGCTCAGGTTATGACTGCCGCTGATGATGGTCGGCGCGTCGCTGGTGAAGTCGGTGACGATGGCTTTGGTGTGCACCAGCAGGTTGCCCTTCTGGCCTTTCATGGTTTCCTTGAGCCAGCCTTCCAGGCCGGTATTGAGCAACGCCGTAGCGGCGAATTCGGCGGTGCGGTCGGCATGAAACCCGGTGATGCGGCTCTTGGTGTTTTGCAGGCCGTAACGCAGCACGTCGTCATTGGGCCGGCCGAGCAAGGCATCGAGAATCCGGTCGGGCAAGACGAATGCCGTAACGAACAACAGGTCCTTGCGGGCGGCATCGATGATGTCGACGAAGCGGTCCAGGTCGCCCTCGCCCGTGCGTGGCGAGAAGCCGGTGAACAATGCCTGCTCCGGGGCCATGGGGTTGTGCTGACTGAGCCACTGGCGGGTGGCCGCGACATCTTGCGGTGCAGCCCAGATCTGCTCGAACACCTGGCGGTAGCTGTCGCTTACCCGTGGGTCGTCCAGCACATGAATAACGTTGGCCTGACGGTAGACACCGTTGGGAGTGAAGTTGGCGCTGCCGCACATTACCGCCTCAGGTTGTAACGAACCGGCGCCGTCAACCTTGCTCAGCACGATGAACTTGTCATGGAAAATCTTGTGAGTGACCCGCCCGCGCTTGTTGGCCACCGGCAGTTTTTCAAGACTGGCTTCGTTGCTTACCGTCGTGTCGTCTCCCGGCTTGGCGTGGTACAGCACCCGCACCTGCGCGCCGCGAGCATAAGCGGCATTCACCGCGTCGACGATCACCGGCAGTTCGTATTCGTAGATGGCGACATCCAGGGCCCAGTTGGCGTCCAGTGCCCGGTCGATGAAACCGGTCAAACGTCCCAGCAAGCCATTTTCCAGCCAGCGGCGCGGTGCGTCGGGCCAGTCATCGATGGACAGGTTTTTGTTAGCGCTGATCAGCGCGTCCAGTTCGGGAAACTTGCGCTGGAAAGCCTGGCTGGCGGCGACGGCGCGATTGAAGATCACCCGCTGGTTGGCCGGCGATCCGTCGTCGCTGGTGACCGTGACTTCCAAAGACTCCCCCAACTGCGGCGCATCGGGGCTGCCATAGGCCAGGTGCACGCGGTAGTGAATCGTCACCCCGGGGTTGACGGCGTAGTCGGCCCAGCGAAATTTCTGCAACGGCGCCTGATCGCTCGGCGTGGCGTGGAACTGGGGGAACGTGTGGGTCTTGTCGGGAAAGGTCAGGCTGTTGAACAGGAACAGCCAGGGCTTGTCGCCCTGCTGCTTCTCGATGGCAAAGCCCAGCAAGCCCTTGCGCCGGGATTCGGCCAGGTCCATGGCGAGCAACACACCGTTGGTGCCGGCATAGGCCTTGACCCGGAAATCGTCCTGGGCGTTGGTGACGAGTACGCGCATGGTTCACTCCTGTGGGGGCTGCCTGAGCATAGAGCAGCAATCCGGGTTAAGTGTGCAATCCGGTACTGAGATGATGCTATCGCGAGCAGGCTCGCTCCCACATGGGTTCTGTGGTGTTCCTCAATTATGTGTTCACAGCAGATCAAATGTGGGAGCGAGCCTGCTCGCGATGAGGCCAGATCGCTCACCACAGATCTCAGCCAGGAAACCCTTCATCAATATGCCGGTACTCAGCCTGCAACTGCCCCGCCAACTGCCGGGCCCGGCCCAGGCGAATTGGGCCTCGTTCGATGTCGATCAACAGGCACGGGCAATCGAGTGGCGGCAGTGACAGCCCCTCTTTCACTCGCCCGTCGGTCATCACCAGCACCCGCTGCTGCTCCGCCGGAAAGCGTTTGCGCCGGGCTGTCAGCCAGCGTCCGGCCTCGTTCAGCGCAGCCAGCAACGGAGTACCGCCACCGGCGCCCAACCCATCGAGCCAGCCCCGCAGGCCGGCAGACGCCTTGAGTCCTTGCACCTGCCAGGTCGGAGCACTGCCGCTGGCCGTCAGCAGCGCCAGCCGGGCACGTTGTCGGTAGGCATCATCGAACAGTTGTGCCAGCAGGCCTTTGCCATCGGTCAAGGCCCGATGACGACGGGTCGAGGCCGAGGCGTCGACGAGCACCAGCCACAGCTCATGGGACGAACGATGGCGCCCGTGGAAACGCAGCTCTTCACGCAGACGTGGACGGCCATTGAGCAACGTAGCCGGCCAGTTCACCGCACCACTGGCCGCCGCTTTACTGCGGCCCTGACGCCCCTGGTCCAGCCGTCCCGCACGGGGTCTGGCATTCGCCCCCGCGGGTGAACGGGGGCGAATGCCTAGGGCTTTTTTGGCCAGCTCGGCACGTCACGCCGGGCACCGGTTGGCAACGCCCGGGCCGGCAGGTCGCCCCACTGGCCCTGACCTTCGTTGGGTTCGACGGTTTTTTCGGTAGTCGACGGCGCCTGGGGCGGCGCAGGTGCCGGGGCCCAATGCCCACGTCGGCGGTGACGCAAGGCAAACTCGGCGACCGCATCGATGTCTTCATCGGTGATGGCAGCCGCAGCGCGCCACGCGGCATGGGCCCGGGCGGCCCGCAGCCAGACCAGATCGGCCCGCAAACCGTCGACCCCGGCGGCAAAGCAACGCTCGGTGATCTGCGCCAACGCCGCATCATCCAGCGCAATCCCTGCCAACCGATTACGAGCCTGTTGGCAGCGTTCGCGCAACTGCTGCTGGACCGGTTCCCACGCGGCGCAGAACGCCGCCGGATCGCTGTCGAAATCCAGCCGCCGACGAATGATCTGCCCGCGCTCAGAGGGTTCGGTATGACCGCCGAGGGCCACGTTCAGGCCGAAACGGTCGAGCAATTGCGGGCGCAGTTCGCCTTCTTCCGGGTTCATGGTGCCGATCAGTACAAAGCGCGCCGGATGCCGATGGGAAATGCCGTCGCGCTCGATCAGGTTGGTGCCGCTGGCGGCCACGTCCAACAGCAGGTCCACCAGGTGATCGGGCAGCAAGTTCACTTCATCGACGTACAACACACCGCCATCGGCCTTGGCCAGCACACCCGGGGAGAACTGCGCACGCCCCTCTCCCAGGGCCGCGTCCAGATCCAGGGTACCCACCAGCCGCTCTTCGGTGGCGCCCAGGGGCAAGGTGACGAATTGACCGCTGGCCAGCAGATCCGCCAGGCCCCGGGCCAGCGTGGACTTGGCCATGCCCCGCGGGCCTTCGATCAGCACACCGCCGATTTTCGGATCGATCGCGGCCAGGCACAGGGCCAGTTTCAGGTCATCGGCGCCGACCACGGCGCAGAGCGGGAAATGGGGGGTGTCGGTCATGTTGAGTTCTCAAGGTGGTCGGGGAAGTCAGTGTGAACAGAGTGTGGCAAGGGGATTTATCCCCGCTGGGCTGCGAAGCAGCCCCAAAAATCACACTCCAACAAGGCTGACACACCTAGGTGGCTGATAGGGGGCGCTTCGCGACCCAGCGGGGATAAATCCCCTCGCCACAAGGTTGTGTCTGGCCTGCTGAGTATGCGTGTCAGCCATCTTCTTCTATGTCCAACAACAAATTCTCCAACGCCTCGCGATACTCACCCGGCTGCTGCCACATCCCTCGCTGCTGCGCTTCGAGCAGGCGCTCGGTCATGTCCCGCAGGGCGTCGGGGTTGTGCTGGCGGACGAAGTCCCGGGTGTCCGGGTCGAGCAAGTAGGCCTCGGCCAGCAAGGCGTACTGGTGATCGTCGATCAACTGCGTGGTGGCGTCGAACGCAAACAGGTTGTCCACCGTCGCCGCCAGTTCGAACGCACCTTTATAGCCGTGACGCTTGACCCCCTCGATCCACTTCGGATTGGCCGCGCGCGACCGAATGACGCGGTTGAGTTCTTCTTTCAGGGTGCGGATCTTCGGCAGGTCCGGCTGGCTGTGATCACCGTGGTAACTGGCCGCTGCTTCACCGCTAAGGGTCTCCACTGCCGCCAGCATGCCGCCCTGGAACTGGTAGTAATCGTTGGAATCAAGCAGGTCATGTTCGCGGTTATCCTGGTTCTGCAACACCGCTTGCACCTGGCTCAAGCGCCGGGAAAATTGATCCCGGGCGGCGGTGCCTTCATCGCTGGCGCCGTAGGCGTAGCCGCCCCAGTTCAGGTACACCTCGGCCAAGTCCTCGCGGCTCTGCCACAAGCGACCGTCGATGGCGCCCTGCACGCCTGCACCATAGGCACCGGGCTTGGCACCGAAAATCCGCCAGCCGGCCTGGCGGGTTGCAGCCTCTGGCTCAAGGCCTGATTCCAGCAAGGCTTCGCGCTCGCTGCGCACCTTCGCCGCCAAGGGGTTCAAGTCCTCTGGTTCATCAAGAGCGGCAACGGCCTGCACCGCCGCATCGAACAGCCGGATCAGGTTGGCAAAGGCATCACGGAAAAATCCGGACACCCGCAGCGTCACATCGACCCGAGGCCGGTCCAGCAGGCTTAACGGCAAAATCTCGAAATCATCGACCCGCTGGCTGCCCGTGGCCCAAACCGGGCGCACGCCCATCAGCGCCATGGCTTGGGCAATGTCATCGCCGCCGGTGCGCATGGTGGCGGTGCCCCACACCGACAGGCCGAGTTGGCGCAGGTGATCGCCGTGATCCTGCAAGTGCCGCTCGAGAATCAGGTTCGCCGATTGGAAACCGATGCGCCACGCCGTGGTGGTGGGCAGGTTGCGCACGTCCACCGAGAAGAAGTTGCGCCCAGTGGGCAGCACATCCAGGCGGCCGCGACTCGGTGCACCGCTGGGGCCGGCCGGCACGAAGCGCCCGCTCAACGCATCGAGCAGGCCGCGCATTTCAGCCGGGCCACAAGCGTCCAAACGTGGAGCCACAACGGATCGCAGGTTTTGGATGATGCTGCTCACCATCTCCCAACCCGGCGCGTCGAGTTGCTCGACCAGGCCTTCCAGGGCCTGCTCGATCAACTGCCCGGCGAATAATTCCAGGCGTTCGCGGGTATCACCGGCGGTGCGCCAGGCTTCGGCGCTGATGTTGCGCAACACCTCGGGGCAGCGTCCGGTCCAAGGCTCGGCCAGGGCACAATCCAGCGGATCGAAACCCAGCTCGAACGCCTTGGCCAACGCCCGCAGCAGACTCGACTGCGCGCCCTTGCCGTCGCCACGGGGAATGCGCAGCAACGCCAGCAAGGTGTCGATGCGCAGCCGTCCGGTGGGCGACTCGCCAAAAATGTGCAAGCCGTCGCGGATCTGCGATTCCTTCAAATCGCACAGGTAGGTGTCCAGGCGCGGCAACCAGATCGCCGCGTCGGCGTCGCCGTCCAGCGGGGCGTCCAATTGCAGCTCGCGGTCGATGTGGGTCTCGCGCACCAGGTTCAGGATATCCCGTTGCAGTTCCCGGGCCCGGCGCGGGTCCAGCCATTGCGCCTCGTAGTATTCATCGGCCAACAGTTCGAGGTTACGCAATGGCCCGTAGGTTTCGGCGCGGGTCAGCGGTGGCATCAAGTGGTCGATAATCACCGCTTGCGTGCGGCGTTTGGCCTGGGCGCCCTCGCCCGGGTCGTTGACGATGAACGGATAGATGTTCGGCAGCGGCCCCAACAGCGCATCCGGCCAGCAGCTCTCCGACAGCCCGACGCCCTTGCCCGGCAGCCATTCGAGGTTGCCGTGCTTGCCGACGTGAATCACCCCATGGGCGCCGTAGGTGTTGCGCAACCAGAAGTAAAACGCCAAATAACCGTGAGGCGGCACCAGGTCCGGGTCGTGGTACACCGCACTCGGATCGACCTGATAACCGCGGGCCGGCTGGATGCCCACGAAGGTCAGGCCCAGGCGCAGGCCGGCGACCATCAAGCGGCCATCACGGAACATCGGATCCTTGTCGGGCGAACCCCAGCGCTCCAGCACCGCCCGGCGATTGGCCTCGGGCAGGGCGTCGAACATGGCTTGATAAGCATCGAGCGCCAGGCTTTGATGACAGGGTCGCAGGTCGAGATTGTCCAGATCGTTGCTGACCCCACCGAGCAACTGCTGGATCAGCGCGGTGCCACTTGAGGGCAATTCGGCCGGCAGTGGATAGCCCTCGGCCTGCAAAGCCCGCAGGATATTCAACGCCGCCGCCGGGGTATCCAGGCCGACGCCGTTGCCGATACGCCCGTCCCGGGTCGGGTAGTTGGCGAGGATCAACGCCACACGCTTTTGCTCGTTGGGCAGGCGCCCCAGGGTGGTCCAGCGCCGCGCCAGTTCGGCGACAAAATCCATGCGTTCGGGCACAGCCCGGTAGCAGACCACGTCGCTCTGGCTGCGCTCGCTGCGCCAAGCCAGATCCTTGAAACTGATCGGGCGGCTGATGATCCGCCCGTCCAGTTCCGGCAAGGCAATGTGCATCGCCAAGTCCCGCGGCCCCAGCCCTTGTTCGCTGGCGCGCCAGCCGGGTTCGTTGTCCTGGGCGCAGATCGCCTGGATCACCGGGATATTGCGGCGAAACGGACGCAAGTGCGGCGCTTCGGGACTGGATTGGGCGAACCCGGTGGTGTTGAGGATCACCCCCGCCGCCACCTCATCCAGCCAGTCTTCGACCAACGCCAGGCAACCGGGCTCCTTGAGGCTCGCCACGGCGATTGGCAGCGGATTGAGCCCTGCCGCTTGCAGCCGCTGGCAAAATACATCGATGAACGCCGTGTTCGCCGCTTGCAAGTGGGAGCGATAAAACAGCACGGCCGCCACCGGTTCATCGGCCTGCCAGTCGGCTTGCCAATCGCTGAGGCTGGCGCTGGTTTTTTCCGGATGGTAGATCGCCGTGCGTGGCAGGGTTTGCGGTTCACGCCAAGGATAATCGCGACCGAACCATTGGCTGGCCAGGTTATGAAACAGGTCCAGGGCATTGCCCAGCCCACCCTGGCGCAAAAACTGCCAGAGCCGGTCACGGTCGGCGGCGGGCACGTTGCTCAGGTCGCTGAGTTCCGGGTCCGGGCGATCGTCTCCCGGCACCAGGATCAGCTTGACGCCGCGCCCAGCCAGTTCCATCAGCCGATCGATGCCGTAGCGCCAATAGCCAATGCCGCCGTGCAGCGACAACAGGATGACCTTGGCGTGACGCAGCACGTCTTCGAAGTACAGATCCACCGAGGCATGGTTCTGCACCTGCATCGGGTTGGCGAGGCGAAACTCGGGATAGTCGCCCGGCAACTGCTTCGCCGCTTCGGCCAGCAGCGCCAGGCTGGAATCGCCGCTGCACAGGATCACCAGCTCGGCGGGGGTTTGCCCCAGGTCGGCAATGTTGTCGTCCGATACGAAGCCGCCGGGTTGGGTCCTGAGCAGGTGCATGGCTTAGGCGCTGAGGGCGGCGCGCAACTGCGCTTCGAGCAGCCCGGCGTCCAGCGCTTGGCCAATCAGCACCAGACGGGTAACCCGCGCTTCATCGGCGCCCCACTGGCGGTCGAAATGCTTGTCAAAACGCGTGCCCACGCCCTGGATCAGCAGGCGCATCGGCTTGTTCGGGATCGCTGCAAAACCCTTGACCCGCAGCACGCCGTGCTGGACCACCAGTTGCGTCAGTGCGTCCAGCAACAGGCTTTCGTCAGCCTGGGGCAGTTCGATGGAAATCGAATCGAAGGCATCATGATCGTGATCGTCTTCGTCGCCGCCATGGTGATGGTCGTGATGGCTGTGGCGGCCGTCGATGTGCTCTTCGGAGCCGGTGCCCAGGCCAATCAGTACGTCCAGCGGCAGGCGACCGCTGCTGGCTTCAATGACCTTGACCGCCGGCGGCAGCTCTTCGGCCACTTCCAGACGGACTTTGGCCAGGTCTTCAGGGCTGATGAGGTCGGCTTTGTTGAGGATCACCAGGTCGGCGCTCGCCAGTTGATCGGCGAACAGTTCGTGCAGCGGTGATTCGTGATCCAGGTTCGGGTCGAGTTTGCGCTGGGCATCAACCTGGTCGGGGAACGCGGCGAAGGTGCCAGCGGCCACGGCTGGGCTGTCGACGACGGTGATCACCGCATCGACGGTGCAGGCGCTGCGGATTTCCGGCCACTGGAAGGCCTGGACCAGCGGCTTGGGCAGGGCCAAACCGGAGGTTTCGATGAGGATGTGGTCAAGGTCGCCGCGCCGGGCCACCAGCTCGCGCATCACCGGGAAGAACTCCTCCTGCACCGTGCAGCACAGGCAGCCGTTGGCCAGTTCATAAACGCGGCCGTTGGCTTCTTCTTCGGTGCAACCGATGGAGCACTGCTTGAGGATCTCGCCGTCGATGCCCAGCTCGCCGAATTCGTTGACGATCACCGCAATGCGTCGCCCCTGGGCGTTGTCGAGCATGTGCCGCAGCAAGGTGGTTTTGCCCGAGCCGAGGAAACCGGTGACGATGGTGACGGGGAGTTTGGCCAGTGTTTTCATCGGATGCCCTTTGGCAAGGTGGCGGGCAAACCGGACGACAACCGCAGGCACAGACGTGCGCGGAAGATTTCGCCACCGGATCACCCCGCCCGGTTGTAGTGAGAATCTGTCTCGAGGCAGGTCTCCTGGCTGACGGTGGGCCAGTCCAGGCTTTTCATACAAAGCCTGGTACTGGCAATTACTGCGCCTTCCCGTGCGCACTTTTTTGTAAAGTGCATGCACAGTGGCCTGGCAGAAACATCACCGTTCACAGTTGCGGGGGCAGCCGCGGCTTGGACCGCGTTCCCTTCTTAGCTTCGGCGCGAGCCGAAGAACCTCGAAGGCGCAAGGCTACGCAGGGTGTGGGGGCGGGTCAATGTTTGCGAGGGAGTTCTGTGGTGTATGTGCTCGCGATAGGGGCAACTCGATGTCAATCTGCAAACCCATGCCAATTGACGCCCCGCCCCCGCCCATGCTCTCCTGTGCGCCTAGTTACGGGTGCCCTTCACAGGGTGAAACGGGAAACCGGTGAATCGTGTGCTTTACTTCAAAGCCACGTCAGTCCGGTGCTGCCCCCGCAACGGTAAGCGAGCGAAGCGTCGAATCCACTGTGTATGCCCTGCTACAAAAAGGGCGCATGGGAAGGTGACGCTTGCAGGCCAGGCGCAAGCCCTGCCCCTCGTGAGCCCGGAGACCGGCCCATGACTCATGCATCAACAACCCGCGGTGGGCGGGCGCTGTTCGAACCTTGGCGGGCCTTCGCCAGGGTTTTCATTGCGCTCGCTTCCCCCGCCGACACAACCCGAGGGAAGCGCCATGTCGACCATCAGCAGCATCGCCCGCACCGCCAGTAGCACCACCACCCTGAGCCAGCGCCTGAGCGCAGCGATCTTCGCCTCGATCCTGGGCGCCGGCCTGGTCTATTTCGCCGGTTTCTCCCACATCGAAGCGGTGCATAACGCGGCCCACGACACCCGCCACAGCGCCGCATTCCCGTGCCATTGAGACCTGACGAGATGATTAAGCGTATCGCGCAAACCGCCGGGTTCAGTGGACTGCTGGCCGCCCTGCTGCTGACCCTCCTGCAAAGTTTCTGGGTATCGCCGCTGATTCTGCAGGCTGAAACCTACGAAAAAGCCCCAGCTGCCGAGGTTCATGAACACGCCGCCGGGGTTGCTCACACCCACGACGCCCAAGCCTGGGAACCGGAGGATGGCTGGCAGCGCGTGCTGTCCACCACGGGCGGCAACCTGGTGGTCGCCGTGGGTTTCGCCCTGATGCTGGCGGGCCTGTACACGCTGCGCACGCCAACCCGCACTTCCCAAGGCCTGCTCTGGGGCCTGGCCGGTTATGCCACTTTCGTCCTGGCGCCGACCCTCGGGCTGCCACCGGAATTGCCCGGCACTGCGGCGGCCGACCTGGCCCAGCGGCAGATGTGGTGGATCGGCACCGCAGCGTCCACGGCCGTGGGCATTGCCCTGATCGCCTTCGGCCGGCATTGGCTGCTCAAGCTGCTGGGCGTGGCGACCTTGCTGGTGCCCCATGTCATCGGCGCGCCGCAGCCCGAAGTCCATTCGATGCTGGCGCCCGAAGCGCTTGAAAGCCAGTTCAAGATCGCCTCGCAATTGACCAACGTCGCGTTCTGGTTGGCCCTGGGCCTGATCAGCACCTGGCTGTTTCGCCGTGGCGGTCAAGCCCACCGCGACGCATGAGCACTGAGCCGGTCCTGGTGATCGGCCTGGGTTGCCAGCGTGGTTGCCCGGCCAGCACGTTGCGAGCATTGCTCGATCAAACGCTGCTGGCCCACGGCGTTGAGCTCCAGTCGGTGCGGGCCCTGGCCAGTATCGACCTCAAGCGTGACGAACCGGGGCTGCTGGAACTGGCCGAGCAGTTGGCGCTGCCGCTGACGTGCTTCAGTGCCGGGCAGTTGGCCAGTGCTCAACAGCGTCTCAGTCACCGCTCCCAAATCGCGTTCGAGCACACCGGCTGCTACGGCATCGCCGAAAGCGCGGCCCTTGCCCTGGCCGACCAATTAGGCACGGCGCCCGCAAGGCTGCTGATTCCCCGCCAAAAGGCCCCCAAGGCCACGTTGGCATTGGCGGTGGCGTCGTAAATCCCGATAATCCGCGCTCAGGATCATGAGCAATCCTCATTTGGGCGTCGCTCACTCACCTTTTCAGGAGCCGGTCATGACCGTTTACTTCATCGGCGCCGGCCCCGGCGACCCGGAACTGATCACCGTCAAAGGCCAGCGGCTGATCCGCAGCTGCGCAGTCATCATCTACGCAGGCTCTCTGGTGCCAACGGCGGTGCTTGAAGGGCATCGTGCCGACCAAGTGGTCAACAGTGCCGAACTGCACTTGGAACAGATCATCGAGTTGATCAGAACCGCCCATCTCAAGGGCCAGGACGTGGCCCGGGTGCACTCCGGCGACCCGAGCCTGTACGGCGCCATCGGCGAACAGATTCGCTGCCTGCGCGAACTGGACATCCCTTTCGAGATCATCCCCGGTGTCACCGCGACCTCAGCCTGCGCAGCCCTGCTGGGCACCGAACTGACCTTGCCGGACGTGTCCCAAAGCGTGATCCTCACCCGTTACGCGGACAAAACCGCAATGCCTGCTGGGGAAGAACTGACCAGCCTGGCGCAGCACGGGGCGACCATGGCGATTCACCTGGGGGTCAATCATCTTGAGAAAATCGTTAGCGAACTGCTGCCCCACTACGGCGCGGATTGCCCGATCGCAGTGATTCACCGGGCCACCTGGCCGGATCAGGATTGGGTCGTGGGTACGCTGGCCGATATTGCCGCAAAAGTGCAAGCCAAGGGCTTTCGCCGCACGGCGTTGATTCTGGTGGGGCGCGTGCTGGGCAATGACCTGTTCAGCGAATCCTCGCTGTACCGCGCCGGGCATGCGCATCTCTACAGGCCCTGAAGCAATCTGTCAGGCCCTCAAGCAATTGTGGCGAGGGAGCTTGCTCCCGCTGGACCGCAGAGCGGTCCCCGTCAACCGATGCGCCCATCACGAAGAACGCATCGGTTGCCTTGCGATTGCTTCGCAATCGAGCGGGAGCAAGCTCCCTCGCCACACACCGTTTTTTCCGCAGCGAACGCCTATCAGTAGTAAGCGTTTTCTTTCTGCGTGTGGTCGGTCACGTCGCGCACGCCCTTGAGCTCCGGAATGCGCTCGAGCAGGGTGCGCTCGATGCCTTCCTTCAAGGTCACGTCAGCCTGGCCGCAGCCCTGGCAGCCGCCGCCGAACTGGAGCACGGCGATGCCGTCTTCCACCACGTCGATCAGCGAAACCTGGCCGCCGTGGCTGGCCAGCCCCGGGTTGATTTCAGTTTGCAGGTAATAGTTGATGCGCTCGTTGACCGGGCTGTCGGCATTGACCATCGGTACCTTGGCGTTCGGCGCCTTGATGGTCAGTTGGCCGCCCATGCGGTCGGTGGCGTAGTCGACCACCGCATCGTCCAGGAACGCTTCGCTGAACGAGTCGATGTACGCAGTGAAGCTCTTGAGCCCCAGCGCGGTGTCTTCGGGTTTTTCTTCCCCCGGCTTGCAGTAGGCAATGCAGGTCTCAGCGTACTGGGTGCCGGGCTGGGTGATGAAGATGCGGATCCCGATACCCGGGGTGTTCTGCTTGGACAGCAGGTCAGCCAGGTAATCGTGGGCGGCATCGGTAATGGTAATGGCGGTCATGGAAACTCCTCGCAGGCTTGCCAGCAGTTTACGCCAATCATCGCGCCGGACAAAGTCCTAGTATTTTTGTCAGGAAAGCAGCCAGCGGCGCGGGGGACGCCGCCGGGTATGCCGATCAGAGGTTCTGGTAGCGATTCATGTCCAGCACGCCGGTTTCCAGCGGCTCCGTCTCCTGGATGTATTGGCTCAGGTCGTGGAAATAGTACCAGAACTGTGGGTGACTGCGACGAATCCCCCAGCGTTCGACGATCCGCTCGAAAGCCGGCGCATCCTGGGCGCTTTCCATGGCATCGACGAACGCCGGCACTTGCCAGGCCGGGATGTTGAACATGAAGTTCGGGTAGCTGCTGAGCACGCCCGGGTACACCGTCAACGTGTCGAGCCCCGGCTGGTAACGCATGTCCTCACCCAGAATAAATGCCACGTTGCTGTGGGCGCGGTTACGCAGCAGGCTGTAGACCTCACGGTGGCCGCTGGCGGTTTCGATGCGCAGCATTGTCGCCTCAGGCAACTGGTCGATCACGCGCAGCCCCGCCGCCGGACGCGAAACCAGCCGACTGAGAGCCTGTTCGGCGTCCTGCAGGGCCGGATCGATGTTCGGGCGTGAGCAATAGGCACCGTCGCAGCGGTTGATCGGATCGGGCCGAGCGTTCAGGTCGCCATAACGGCTCAGCAATTGCTGGGCGAAATCGCGCTTGGGGTCATGCTCGTCAAGCTTGAGCGCTGTCGGTTTGTCGTTGTCGATGGCCTCGTAATCCAGCCACATCTTGAATTTGCCACCGTCCTGGTACCAGTCATCAAGGTAGCCTGCCCGGGAATCGGCCGGCATCAGGCGCAGGAAATTCTGTTCCGCGCCGTTGCGGATCAGGTCGAAATACAATCGCGTCTGGAGCTGATGGGAAACGTTGCCGAACACATCGAAGTTCACCGTCAACTGGTAATAGGTGCGTTCCAGCAATGGAAAATCGAACAGCCACATCGTCTGCGGCACTTCACCGATCAGGCCCTTGGCGATCGACGCACTGTCGAAGTTGCGGAAAATACTCAGCAACGCATTGTCGTTACCGGCCCACAGGGTCGACCAGCTTGGCGCCGGCAGCTCGGCGTAATTGTCGCGGCGCAAGGCGTCGTACTCGTTGCGTTTGTCCCGGTACTCGACCCACAGGCTGAGGACGCTGCCCACGTCGTCGTTCTGCCCCGGCATCGCCAGCAACGGCGTGGCCTGGCCACGGTAGTTCGGGTCGGTGATGTACAGATCATGTTCGGGGGCCTGGAACAGCACCCAGAAATTATCGCGAATCACATCCGTGGCGATCTGCCCCCGGCACACCGGGCCGCGAATGAAGGTGCGCACGAAATACTCGGCGTTATCGAGCATGAACTGATAACGGGCCTGGGCCGGGATCGCTTCGAAGGTGGAAAACGGGTTGGCCCGGCGCTCCGGCCCGTAGCCCGGCAACGCGCTGACCTGCCATTTGCCGCTGTAGAACAGACTCTTGATCCGCGCCATTTTGGCCGCGTTCAACCCGTAGGTGATGTGAGTCTTGTGCACGATCACCCCTTGCACCGGCCAGAGCCGGTAATAGACGCTGGTGCCGGGATCATCATTCGGGCGGCGGGTGTTGATCAGGTCGATGGGCTGGCCGGTGGGCGTGCGCGAACGCACCCACTGGAAAAAATGCCCCGGCGCGCCGTCCTTGAAATAGATGTGCGCCAGGAACCAATGCTCGAACAACCAGCGGCCTACCAGGCTTTCCCGGGCGCCAGGGGCGTTGAGCAGGTTTTCCCATTGCACCACCTGCAAGGCTTCGGCGGCGCTCGGGGCCAAGCCCTGCTGGTCGATGGGCGCGCCTGCGGCCAGCCAGCGCTGCAAGGTCTGGTATTGCTGGTCGGTCAGGCCGGTGACGGCCAAGGGCATGCCTTCCTTGGGATGCACGGCGGCGTATTCGTCGAATTGACTCGGCATCGCGCAGCTATTATCACGGTTGAGCCCGAGCACGATGTCTTCCGGCAGCTTGGCATTGGGCTGCAGCGGCGTGCTGTGCCCCAGTTCCAGCATCCGTGCCATCAGCGAGGCCTGGCTGCCCTGGGCATCGAGCACCGAATAGAAGCCCTTGCGCTGCCAGGCCCGCTGGCCGGAGGCGTCATAAAACAATCGGGTCGGGTCAGCGGCCTGGCGCCGTTCGCCGTCATACACCGAAAGCTTGCTGGCACCCCGGGCAACGCCTTCGCCACTGCCCAGGTTCAACTGACACGCGGAGTCGTAGCAGGCATGACAGGCCACGCATTTTTCCGTGAAGATCGGCTGGATGTCGCGGGTATAGGAAAGCGTCGGAGCGGGATCCGAAGAGGCTGCGTTAGCTGCGTTAAAAGACAACAGCAGCAACAGACTGCCGAAGAAGACGCGGTACGGCATGTCTCGGATCCTGAAAGAGTGTCTGGCGATTCTACCGGGCCAGCATGGGGTTGCAAACATGAGCAGAATTCATGAAAAAGCCATCCATGATCAAATCCCGCACAGGTTTGTTATCATTCGGGCCTTCGTAATGGTCTTTTTTTCCCAGGTAGTCCTATGTCCGATCGCAGCGCTCGCCTTTATCTTCTCCAGCAAGCTCTCAAGGAACGCATTCTGATCCTCGACGGCGGCATGGGCACGATGATCCAGAGCTACAAGCTCGAGGAGCAAGACTACCGCGGCAAGCGCTTCGCCGACTGGCCGAGCGACGTCAAGGGCAATAACGATTTGCTGGTGCTGAGCCGCCCCGACGTGATCGGCGCCATCGAAAAAGCCTACCTGGATGCCGGCGCCGACATCCTGGAAACCAACACCTTCAACGCCACCCAAGTCTCCCAGGCCGACTACGGCATGCAGGGCCTTGCCTACGAGCTGAACCTGGAAGGCGCGCGCCTGGCCCGCAAGGTGGCCGACGCCAAGACCCTCGAAACGCCAAACAAGCCGCGCTTCGTTGCCGGTGTGCTCGGCCCGACCAGCCGCACCTGCTCGCTGTCGCCGGACGTGAACAACCCCGGCTACCGCAACGTGACCTTCGACGAACTGGTGGAAAACTACACCGAGGCCACCCAGGGCCTGATCGAAGGCGGCGCCGACCTGATCCTGATCGAAACCATTTTCGACACGCTGAACGCCAAGGCTGCGATTTTCGCGGTGCAAGGGGTTTATGAAGCGCTGGGTGTCGAGCTGCCGATCATGATCTCCGGCACCATCACCGACGCGTCCGGCCGCACCCTGTCCGGCCAGACCACCGAAGCCTTCTGGAACTCCGTGGCCCATGCCAATCCGATTTCCGTGGGGCTGAACTGCGCCCTCGGTGCCCGCGAGCTGCGCCCCTATCTCGAAGAACTGTCGAACAAGGCCAGCACTCACGTCTCGGCGCACCCGAACGCCGGCCTGCCTAACGAATTCGGCGAATACGACGAATTGCCGGTCGAGACCGCCAAAGTCATCGAGGAATTCGCCCAGAGCGGTTTTCTGAACATCGTCGGCGGTTGCTGCGGCACCACCCCGGCGCACATCGAAGCCATCGCCAAGGCTGTGGCCGGCTACGCGCCGCGGCAGATTCCGGAAATCCCCAGGGCTTGCCGCCTGTCGGGCCTGGAACCGTTCACCATCGATCGCAGCTCCTTGTTCGTCAACGTCGGCGAGCGGACCAACATCACCGGTTCCGCCAAGTTCGCCCGGCTGATCCGCGAAGACAATTACACCGAGGCGTTGGAAGTGGCCCTGCAGCAGGTCGAGGCCGGTGCCCAGGTGATCGACATCAACATGGACGAGGGCATGCTCGATTCGAAGAAGGCCATGGTGACCTTCCTCAATCTGATCGCCGGCGAACCGGACATCTCCCGCGTGCCGATCATGATCGACTCCTCGAAATGGGAAGTGATCGAAGCGGGCCTCAAATGCATCCAGGGCAAGGGTATCGTCAACTCCATCAGCATGAAGGAAGGCGTGGAGCAATTTATCCACCACGCCAAGCTGTGCAAACGCTACGGCGCCGCCGTGGTGGTGATGGCCTTCGACGAATCCGGCCAGGCCGACACCGAAGCGCGCAAAAAGGAAATCTGCAAACGCTCCTACGACATCCTGGTCAATGAAGTCGGCTTCCCGCCGCAAGACATCATCTTCGACCCGAACATCTTCGCCGTCGCCACCGGCATCGAAGAGCACAACAACTATGCCGTGGACTTCATCAACGCCTGCGCCTACATCCGCGACGAACTGCCGTACGCACTGACCTCGGGCGGCGTGTCCAACGTGTCTTTCTCGTTCCGCGGCAACAACCCGGTGCGCGAGGCGATTCACTCGGTGTTCCTGCTGTACGCGATCCGCGCGGGCCTGACCATGGGCATCGTCAACGCCGGCCAACTGGAGATCTACGACCAGATCCCGGCGGAACTGCGTGACGCCGTGGAAGACGTGATCCTCAACCGCACGCCCGAAGGCACCGATGCCCTCCTCGCCATCGCCGACAAGTACAAGGGCGATGGCAGCGTCAAGGAAGCGGAAACCGAAGAGTGGCGCGGCTGGGAAGTGAACAAGCGCCTGGAACATGCGCTGGTCAAGGGCATCACCACGCACATTGTTGAAGACACTGAAGAATCGCGACAGTCCTTCACCCGCCCGATCGAGGTCATCGAAGGCCCGCTGATGGCCGGCATGAACATCGTCGGCGATCTGTTCGGCGCCGGTAAAATGTTCCTGCCCCAGGTGGTGAAGTCCGCCCGGGTGATGAAGCAGGCCGTGGCCCACCTGATTCCGTTTATCGAGGCGGAAAAAGGCGACAAGCCGGAGGCCAAGGGCAAGATCCTGATGGCCACGGTCAAGGGCGACGTCCACGACATCGGCAAGAACATCGTCGGTGTGGTGCTGGGTTGCAACGGCTATGACGTCGTAGACCTGGGCGTGATGGTGCCGGCGGAGAAAATCCTGCAGGTGGCCAAGGACGAGAAGTGCGACATCATCGGTCTGTCCGGCCTGATCACCCCGTCCTTGGACGAGATGGTGCACGTGGCTCGCGAGATGCAGCGCCAGGATTTCCACCTGCCGTTGATGATCGGTGGCGCAACGACTTCCAAGGCCCACACGGCGGTGAAGATCGAGCCCAAGTACAGCAACGACGCGGTGATCTACGTCACCGACGCCTCTCGCGCCGTGGGCGTGGCCACCCAGTTGCTGTCCAAGGAGCTCAAACCAGCGTTCGTCGAAAAAACCCGTCTTGAATACATAGACGTGCGCGAACGCACGTCCAACCGCAGCGCCCGCACCGAACGCCTGAGCTACCCGGCGGCGGTGGCCAAGAAGCCGCAGTTCGACTGGAGCAGCTACCAGCCGGTCAAGCCGACCTTCATCGGCGCCCGGGTGCTGGACGACATCGACCTGAACGTCCTGGCCGAATACATCGACTGGACACCGTTCTTCATTTCCTGGGACCTGGCCGGCAAGTACCCGCGCATCCTCACCGACGAAGTGGTCGGCGAAGCCGCCACCGCGCTGTACGCCGACGCCCGGGCGATGCTGCGCAAGCTCATCGACGAGAAACTCATCAGTGCCCGCGCCGTGTTCGGCTTCTGGCCGGCCAACCAGGTGCATGACGACGACCTGGAAGTCTACGGCGACGACGGCAAGCCGCTGGCCCGTCTGCATCACCTGCGCCAGCAGATCATCAAGACCGACGGCAAGCCGAACTTCTCCCTGGCCGACTTCGTCGCACCAAAGGACAGCGGCGTGACCGACTACGTGGGTGGTTTCATCACCACTGCCGGCATCGGCGCCGAAGAAGTCGCCAAGGCCTACCAAGAGGCCGGCGACGACTACAACTCGATCATGGTCAAGGCCCTGGCCGACCGTCTGGCCGAGGCGTGCGCCGAATGGCTGCACCAGCAGGTGCGCAAAGACCATTGGGGCTACGCCAAGGACGAAAGCCTGGACAACGACGCCCTGATCAAAGAGCAATACACCGGCATCCGCCCTGCCCCCGGTTACCCGGCCTGCCCGGATCACACCGAGAAGGGCACGCTGTTCCGCCTGCTCGACCCCGAGGCCAGCGAACTGAAGGCCGGGCGCAGCGGCGTGTTCCTCACCGAGCACTACGCCATGTTCCCGGCGGCGGCGGTCAGCGGCTGGTATTTCGCTCATCCCCAGGCGCAGTACTTCGCCGTGGGCAAGATCGACAAGGATCAGGTCCAGAGCTACACCGGCCGCAAAGGCCAGGACCTGAGCGTGACCGAGCGCTGGCTGTCGCCGAACCTGGGTTACGACAGCTAAGGGTTTCTTTTTTCACGGGTTGTCTATGCTTGTCCCAAACACATGGCAGACGAGGGATTTATGGACGATCCAATCGACAACAAGCCGCCCACGCTGTGGCAGATGATGCACAGCGTGCTGGCTGCCGCCTTCGGCGTGCAGAGCGGCAAGAACCGCGCCCGTGATTTCACCCACGGCAAACCGAGTCACTTCGTGATATTGGGAATAGTGTTCACGGTGATCTTCGCCCTGACGCTGTTTGGCATCGTCAAGCTGGTGGTGCATCTGGCCGGGTTGTAAATCTATCTATGGCACACACATAACCCTGTGGGAGCGGGCCTGCTCGCTCCCACAGTTTTTTTCACCACCGCTTTATTGATGACTGACCCAGAACACTGCAGTGCCCACCACCAGGATAATCAGAAACAAAATGGCCCAGGCATCAACAGAACTGTCGCTTTTCCTTGCTTTGGTCGGATTGCTCATTGCATCGCCTCTTGTCGGTTTTGTAGGTGATTGCATACGGACTCGACCACAGTTAAGACGATGATTGCCCATACGACAAATGTGGGTTAGCCAATAATCAATCTCATTAGTCGTTTTGGTTCTTTACATATACTCAAACATCACTTTTGCGCATAACCCAAAACAGGTATCTTGCACCGGCTCCTCTAGGAGTGCGCGGCCGTGCGCGCAGAATTGCCGAGGCAGAACCCGATTTCAGCGAGCCAACATGCAGCTGTTTCTGATCGGCCCAAGCCTGAGAACGAGACTTATATGTACGTATATGACGAGTACGATCAGCGGATCATCGAGGACCGCGTCAAGCAGTTCCGTGATCAGACCCGACGCTATCTGGCAGGCGAGCTGAGCGAAGAAGAATTCCGCCCTCTGCGCTTGCAGAATGGTCTGTATATCCAGCGCTTCGCCCCGATGCTGCGGGTGGCGGTGCCTTATGGCCAGCTGACTTCGCGCCAGGTGCGCATGCTGGCCAAAATTGCCCGCGACTACGACAAGGGCTATGCCCACATCAGTACCCGGCAGAACGTCCAGTACAACTGGCCGGCCCTGGAAGACGTCCCCGAGATCCTGGCTGAACTGGCCACCGTGCAGATGCACGCGATCCAGACCAGCGGCAACTGCCTGCGCAACGTCACCACCGACCAGTTCGCCGGTGTCGCGGCCGATGAGCTGATCGACCCGCGTCCATGGTGCGAGATCGTCCGCCAGTGGACCACCTTCCACCCGGAATTCGCCTACCTGCCGCGCAAGTTCAAGATCGCCATCAATGGCTCGACCTCGGACCGTGCCGCCATCGAAGTCCACGACATCGGCCTGGAGACGGTCTACAACGCCGCCGGCGAGCTGGGCTTCCGTGTGCTGGTGGGCGGCGGCCTCGGCCGTACGCCGGTGGTCGGTGCGTTCATCAACGAGTTCCTGCCATGGCAGGACCTGCTGAGCTACCTCGACGCCATCCTGCGGGTGTACAACCGCTATGGCCGTCGCGACAACAAGTACAAGGCGCGGATCAAGATTCTGGTCAAGGCCCTTACGCCTGAAGTGTTCGCCGAGAAGGTCGAAGCCGAAATGGCTCACCTGCGCGGCGGCCAGACCACGTTGACCGAAGCCGAAGTGCACCGCGTAGCCAAGCACTTCGTCGACCCGCAATATAAAGCCCTGAGCAATCAGGACGCAGAGCTCACCGCACTCGACCAGCAATACCCAGGCTTCGCCCGCTGGCGTACCCGCAACACCCTGGCCCACAAGAAGCCGGGCTACGTCGCGGTGACCCTGTCCCTGAAGCCGACCGGCGTTGCGCCGGGCGA
This sequence comes from Pseudomonas sp. LBUM1664, assembly GCF_059695895.1. Taxonomy (NCBI): domain Bacteria; kingdom Pseudomonadati; phylum Pseudomonadota; class Gammaproteobacteria; order Pseudomonadales; family Pseudomonadaceae; genus Pseudomonas; species Pseudomonas sp. LBUM1664. The sequence continues at coordinate 3,984,467 of NZ_CP166791.1, forward strand.
CATCACCGACAAGCAACTGGATGCCGTGGCCGACCTGGCCGAGCGCTACAGCTTCGGTCAACTGCGCACGTCCCACGAGCAGAACATCATCCTGGCGGACGTTGAACAGAGCCAGTTGTTCACCCTGTGGGGCGAGTTGCGCGAGCAAGGCTTTGCCACACCGAACATCGGCCTGCTCACCGACATGATCTGCTGCCCGGGCGGCGATTTCTGTTCCCTGGCCAACGCCAAGTCGATCCCTATCGCCGAATCGATCCAGCGTCGTTTCGACGACCTGGACTACCTGTTCGACATCGGCGAGCTGGACCTGAACATTTCCGGTTGCATGAACGCCTGCGGTCACCACCACGTTGGCCACATCGGCATTCTGGGCGTGGACAAGAAAGGCGAAGAGTTCTACCAGGTCTCCCTGGGCGGCAGCGGCAGCCGCGACGCCAGCCTGGGCAAGATCCTCGGCCCGTCGTTTGCACAGGACGACATGGCTGACGTGATCGAGAAGCTGATTGACGTGTACATCGAACAACGTACCGAAGACGAGCGTTTCATCGACACTTATCAACGTATTGGCATCGACCTCTTCAAGGAACGCGTCTATGCAGCGAATCATTAAGAACAACGAGGTCATCGACGAAACCTGGCACCTGCTGCCCAAGGACGCGACCTTCGATGGCATCTCCAACTGCGATGACCTGATCGTACCCCTGGCCCTGTGGCGCGATCATGCTCACGCCCTCAAGGCCCGCGACGGCGGCCTGGGTGTGTGGCTGGACGCCGACGAGGAAGCGGAAGAGATTGGTGATGACGCCAATCAGCTCCGGGTCATCGCCCTGAACTTCCCGGCCTTTACCGACGGGCGCAGCTACTCCAACGCCCGCCTGTTGCGTGACCGCTATGGTTTCAAAGGCGAATTGCGGGCAATTGGCGATGTGCTGCGCGACCAGCTGTTCTACATGCGCCGCTGCGGTTTCGACGCCTTTGCCTTGCGTGCCGACAAAGACCCCTACGAAGCCCTCGAAAGCCTCAAGGACTTCTCGGTAACCTACCAGGCTGCCACTGACGAACCGCTGCCGCTGTTTCGTCGTCGCTGAAACTGCCCCATGAAAAAGCCCTGATCCGGAACATCCGGATCAGGGCTTTTTTTATTGGAGCATGACTTTCACAAAATCCCGCAGCCCACCCCAATCCTGGGAACACCTGCCCCCCAATTACCAGAAACGCTGCTGAGTCAGGCGGCTCCACCAGCTCAGCAATACGCGGTCCACCGAACCGCTGGCCGCCATGCCGATGCGTTCCTGCAGGCTTTTGCGTTCGGCGTAGTGCAGGTGGTACAGCTCGGCTTTTTTGGCCCGTTCAGCCAGGTATTCGTCACTGGTTTTCAGCTCGTCCACCAAGTGTTTGTCCAGTGCCGCGACCCCCAGCCAGACTTCACCGGTGGCCACTTCATCAATGGCCAGCTGTGGACGGTAGTTGGACACGAAGTTCTTGAACAACTCATGGGTGATGTCCAGGTCTTCCTGGAATTTTTCCCGGCCTTTCTCGGTATTTTCGCCGAACACCGTCAACGTGCGTTTGTATTCACCGGCGGTCAGCACTTCAAAATCGATGTCGTGTTTCTTCAGCAGGCGATTGACGTTCGGCAACTGGGCCACGACGCCGATGGAGCCGAGGATGGCGAATGGGGCACTGATGATTTTCTCGCCGATGCACGCCATCATGTAGCCGCCGCTGGCCGCGACCTTGTCGATGCACACCGTCAACGGCACGCCGGCCTGACGGATGCGCGCCAGTTGCGACGAAGCCAGGCCGTAGCTGTGGACCATGCCGCCGCCGCTTTCCAGGCGCAGCACCACTTCATCCTTCGAGGTCGCGAGGGTCAGCAGCGCGGTGATTTCATGACGCAGGCTCTCGGTGGCCGAGGCCTTGATGTCGCCGTCGAAATCCAGCACGAACACCCGGGGTTTGTCCGCCGGTTTGTCCTTCTGTTTCTTTTGCGCCTTTTCAGCCTTGCCTTCTGTCTTGCGCAGGGCCTTGAGCTGGTCCTTGTCCAGCAGCGTCTGCTCCAGGCGCTCGCGCAGCCCTTTGTAGAAATCGTTGAGTTTGCTCACCTGCAACTGGCCGACCGACTTGCGCCGTCCCTTGCTGCGCAGCGCAGCAAAACTGGCCAGCACCACCAGAATGGCGATTACCAGCGTCACGGTCTTGGCCAGAAAACTGGCGTATTCGATGAAAAACTCCACAGTGGCTCCTAATCAGTTCAATACGCCGCTCAAACGCAGGCGCGTAACGGTCCCAGCATACCCATGCGCCTGCGTCGCGACCAGCCATGAAACCTATGGTTACCTTAGCGGGACGAGGCAGGACAAGGCTGTAACGGGCATTTCAAACAAGCGTATGTTTTTTCATTGACAGCTCACCGCCATCCTCATAACCTCGCCAAACCTTCAACGTACCGGGATGACGCGGACGTGGGCAGCATCTATCTGATTCGACATGGCCAGGCCTCCTTCGGTGCGGACGACTACGATGTCCTTTCGCCCAACGGCATACGCCAGGCGCAAGTGCTGGGCAGCCACTTGGTGGAGCTCGGTGTCGTGTTCGATCGCTGCCTCTCGGGTGACCTGCGCCGCCAGCAGGACACCGCCACCGGTGCGCTGGGCCAGATGTCCGCCGCCGGGCTGCCGGTTCCCGAACTGGAAATCGACTCAGCGTTCAACGAGTTCGACGCCGACGCGGTGATCCGCGCCCTGCTGCCGGACATGCTCCCCCAGGAACCCGAAGCCCTGTACATCCTGCGCAACGCCGCGCAGAACCGCGCCGAATTCCAACGCATCTTCGCGCTGATCGTCGAGCGCTGGCTCAGCGGCCAGTACGACCCGCCGGGGCTGGAAAGCTGGCTGGGTTTCGTCGAGCGGGTCCAGGCCGGCCTGCACCGCATCCTGGAACAAGCCGACAACACTCAGAAAATCGCCGTGTTCACGTCCGGTGGCACCATCACCGCCCTGCTCCACCTGATCACCCAGATACCTGCCCGACAGGCCTTCGAACTGAACTGGCAAATCGTCAACACCTCGCTCAACCATCTGAAATTCAGAGGCCGCGAGGTGGCCCTGGCTTCCTTCAACAGTCATGCCCACCTGCAACTGCTGAAGGCCCCGGACCTCATCACCTTTCGCTGAGTCCGGATTACTGTAGACCCTTGCTGTATTAACCCAAATAAGGATCGAAACCATGACCTCCGTAGCCGACGCCGTACAAGCCATGAAAGCCAAGTTCAACCCAGCCGCCGCTGCCGGCCTGGACCTGGTATTCGGTTTTCGCATCGACGATACCAAGAATTTCTCGCTGATCGTCAAGGACAGCACCTGCGAACTGCAGGAAGGTGAAAACCCGGACGCCCAAGTGACTCTGGTGATGGACGGGGAAACCCTCGAAGGCATCGTCAGCGGCGAAACCGATGGCATGCAAGCGTTCATGGGCGGCAAACTGCGCGCTGAAGGCGACATGATGCTGGCGATGAAACTGTCCGAGCTGTTCCCGGCCTGAGTCTGGGCACCCTTTCTTCGGGTGCACCTGGCTGCAAACGAATCCCGCCCCCGTGGCGGGATTCGTGTTTTTGCCCTCATGCTTTCATGCCGTAGACACAACCTTGATCCCCGTCAGTTGCCCCTCTTCCCGCAACCGCTAAGTTAGCGCCTCCATCAAAGCCAGGGACGGCTCATCGGGAGCCTGCGCCCGCTCATCTCAAGGAAGAGACTGTCATGACCGCACTGAAGATCATTCTGCTGTCGACCGCGTTCAACGGCCTGACCCAACGCGTCTGGCTGGACCTGCGCGAGGCCGGCTACCGCCCCAGCGTGGTGCTGTTCACCGATGAAGCCTCGGTCTGCCGGAAAATCGAAGAAAGTGGCGCCCACCTAGTGATCTGCCCGTTTCTCAAGGACCGCGTCCCCGAGCGGCTGTGGCGCAACCCCCGACGCCCGGTGGTGATCATCCACCCCGGCATTGTCGGCGATCACGGTGCCAGCGCCCTGGACTGGGCCATCACCCGGCAACCCGAGCGCTGGGGCGTGACGGCATTGCAGGCAGTGGAGGAAATGGACGCCGGGCCGATCTGGGCCACCTGTGAATTCAACCTGCCCGAAGGCCTGCGTAAATCAGAGCTGTATAACGGCCCGGTCAGCGACGCGGCCATTCGTTGCATCCGCGAAGTCGTGGATAAATTCGGCACCGGTTTCGTCCCGCAGCCACTGGATTACAGCTGCCATCACGTTATCGGGCGCCTGCAACCGAACATGACCCAGGACGACCGCGCCTTCAGTTGGCACGACAGCACCGGCTTCATCAAGCGCCGCATCGACGCCGCCGACGGTCAGCCGGGCGTGCTCGCCAGCCTGGCCGGCGGCCAGTTTTACCTGTACGACGCCCATCCGGATGTCCGTCGTGGCCTGCCCGGCGAATTGCTGGCCGTGCGTGACGATGCGGTGCTGGTGGCAACCGGTGATGCAAGCCTCTGGATCGGCGCCCTGCGCCACAAACCGCAGCCCGGCGAACAGACCTTCAAGCGACCGGCTCGCCACGTGCTGTCGGGACGGCTCGACGATGTTCCGGTACTCGACGGTTCGCTGGCCCGGCAGCCGTTCAGCGATGAGGCTTATCAGCCCATTCGCTACCGGGAATGCGGTCACGTGGGTGAGTTGACGTTCGAGTTCTATAACGGCGCGATGAGCACCGAGCAATGCCGACGCCTGGTCGAGGCGCTGCGCTGGGCCAAATCCCGGGACACCCAGGTGCTGTTGATCCGGGGCGGGCGCGGCAGTTTTTCCAACGGCGTGCACCTGAACGTGATCCAGGCCGCCGCCGAACCCGGCCTGGAAGCCTGGGCCAACATCCAGGCCATCGATGACGTTTGCCTTGAATTGTTGAGCGCCCGGCAACTGGTCGTCAGCGGCCTGACCGGCAACGCCGGGGCTGGCGGCGTGATGTTGGCCCTAGCCGCCGATATCGTGCTGGCGCGCAGCGAGGTTGTGCTCAACCCTCACTACGCAACCATGGGCCTGTACGGCTCCGAATACTGGACCTACAGCCTGCCCCGCGCAGTCGGCCCGGACATGGCCTGGAAACTCACCCAGGACTGCCTGCCCATCAGCGCCCTCCAGGCGTTGCGCTACGGCATGGTCCAGGAGATCGGCCCGCGCTGCCCCGACCAGCTTGGTCTGTGGCTGCTGCAACGGGCCAACGGCGCGCTGCTCGATCCGGCCTATGAAAGCATCCGGGCCCGCAAGGCCGAACGGAACCTGCCGGCGGTCCAGGCGTGTCGTGATGGCGAGCTCAAGCAAATGCAGCGCGACATGGTGGACAATCGCCACGACTTCGCCGAGAAGTGCCGCAACTTCGTACTCAAGCGCAAGGCCTGTCGCACGCCCGAACGCCTGATTGCGCCATGGGCGCGGCTGGTCGAGGCCAAAATCGTCCAATGATTGCCGGTATCGGGGACGCGTGGCAGCTCTTACAATGCCCGCTCCCCCCGCATCGGCCTGAACATGGACATCGACCTCGCCCGCACCTTTCTGGAAATCGTTCGCCACGGCAGTCTGGCCGCAGCGGCCGACAAGCTGCACGTCACCCAGACGGCGATTACCGCTCGGGTACAGAAGCTCGAAAGCCAGCTCGGTTGCGCGCTGTTCGTGCGCAATCGTGCCGGCGCGCGGTTGACCGCCGACGGCGAAGCCTTCGTGGTCTACGCCAACCAGCTCGTGCAGACCTGGGAAGCGGCCCGCCGGGACCTGCCACTGCCTGAGGGTTATCGCAACGTGTTGCACATCGGTGGCGAGGTCAGCCTGTGCAACCCGTTGATGCTCAGTTGGGCCCGAGAGCTGCGCCAGAAGATCCCCGGCCATGCCCTGCGCATGGACATCCGCGACGGCGAAAAACTGCTGCAACAGCTGGAACTGGGCCTGCTGGATGCGGCGGTGGTCTACCAGCCCGAATACTGGCCGCGGTTGCAGGTGGAGCAGTTGCTGGAAGAAAAACTGATCCTGGTGCGCCTGGCCTCCCGTCCCGAGCCCTACGTGTATATCGACTGGAGCGCTGACTTCCGCCGCCAGCACGACACCGCCCTGCCGGACAAAGCCAAGGCCGCCGTGACCTTCAACCTTGGCCCGCTGGCCTTGCAGTACATCCTGGAGAACGGCGGCAGCGGCTACTTCCGCACCCGGGTCGTGCAGAGCTACCTGGACAGCGGCATCCTGGAACGGGTGCCCAAGGCCCCGGAGTTCAACTACCCGACCTACCTGGTCTACTCCCGGGACCGGGATTCGGCGGCGTTGCAGCAGGCCTTCGAAGTCCTGCGCGAGATCGTTGCAACCGGCAGCGACTGGTCCCAGCGCTGGGATCCGCTGACCTGACAGATTTGCAGTGCATCCTGGCGTTTTAATTCATCGCCAATGTATGTTGTTCAATGGCCACTAACAAAAACGAGAACGCCATGACCCACCCGCCACACCCCATCAACATCGTCCCCATGCCCCCGTCATCGCTTAAGCGAAAACCGCCGACGATTGCGGGGGACGCTTAATGATCCGTCTTCGCACCGTGCTGCTGGGGTTGGCAATCCTCGTCGCCGTTTTCCTGCTCCTGATGCCGACCAAGGTTCAACCGCGTGCCTGGACCCCAGCGCCCGCGCCCTCATTGAGCAACGGTCCTTATGCCGAGAACGGTGCGCTCAAGCGTGTCGAGAGCACCGCACGAGCGCCCCTCTCCGGGCCTGAAGCGTTGTTGCTGGAAGACGGGTTTCTCATTACCGGGCTGCACGACGGGCGCGTTGTGCGCACCGGCCTGGACGGCAAAACCCTCGATGTATTGGCCGACACCGACGGCCGGCCCTTGGGCCTGGCGCGGCATCCCAGCGGTTTGCTGATCATCGCAGACGCCGTCAAGGGTCTGCTGGCCTTGGACGCCAAGGGCCACCTGGTCGCCTTGAGCACCGAAGCCAAAGGCCTGCCCTACGGTTTCACCGATGACGTCGCTGTCGACAGCCCGGGGCATTACGCCTACTTCAGCGATGCCTCCAGCCGCTGGGGCTATGGCCATGACAGCGAAGCGATCATCGAGCACGGCGGCGACGGGCGCCTGTTGCGCTATGACTTCCAGACCGGCAAGACCGACGTACTGCTGCAACAGCTGGAGTTTGCCAATGGCGTCACCCTGGGGCCTGACGATGCTTTTGTACTGGTCAACGAAACCGGGGCCTATCGCATCACCCGCTACTGGCTCAAAGGGCCAAAAGCGGGCACCCAGGATGTGTTCATCGATAACCTGCCGGGATTGCCGGACAACCTCAGTTTCAATGGTCGTGACCGCTTCTGGGTGGCCCTCTATGCGCCGCGCAGCGGGCTGCTGGACGGCACAGCCGGACACCCTTTTGTGCGCAAGATGATTGTCCGGGCATTAATGGTCTTGCCCAAACCGGTGGAGAAGCGCGCCTTCGTGCTCGGGCTGGATCTGCAAGGTCAGGTCATTGCCAATTTGCAGGACACCGCAAAGGACAGCTATGCCCCCATCACCACCGTGCGCGAGTATGGCGACTGGCTGTATTTCGGCTCGTTGAAGGCCGATCACATGGCCCGGCTGCCATTGGCGGCGGCCCTGCAAACGGTGCCTTGAGTCCGAAAAAATCGGTTTTGTGGCGAGGGGATTTATCCCCATTGGAGCGCGTAACAGTCCTGAAAGCTGACAGTGTCGTTTGAATGGGGCTGCTTCGCGGCCCAGCGGGAGCAAGCTCCCTCGCCACAAAAGCCGCTTACAGTCCAAAGGCCCTTTGCAGCGCAAAGGGCCCTTCACAAGCAGACCGGTCTAATGGCTACACCTGCAACTTCGCCGCGATCTCGTCTTTGACCAGCAATCGTTTCTTCTTGAGCGTCTCCAGGGCATCGTCGGATAGCGCGGCAGATGATGGCTTCTCGGCGTCCACCACCTCGGCATCAAGTTGGGAGTATTTGTGAAGTAACGAGTCGAGCCTTGGATCCTCGCTGCGTTTTTTCTGGATGTGGTCTTTTGTGCATTTGAGATCCTGGCACAAATCGTGTGGCACCGGCATGGAACACCTCCTTTGGTGGGACGACGGCAGACGCCTTTTATGGCGCTCGTCAATTTCAGGATGGCCTTGCCGATGGGGTTCTGTCGACCGCCAATCCGACCAGCGGTGACCGTTCGTCGTACCACGACGTTTTGCGATCAAACCTTTGCCGGCGCGCTGCTCTCCACTGAACAGAGACGAAAAGAATCGCTCTTTCAACCCGCGTGGAGACTTACCTATGGACGGATTCACCCTGCGTCAACTCGGCCTGGCAGTTGCCCTGAGCACCAGCATGGGCATGGCCTGGGCCGCGACTTCCAACGACTTCGTCGAGAACGCGGCGGCCAGTGGCATCGCGGAAATCGAGACCAGCAAACTGGCGCTGGAAAAAAGCGCCTCGGCGGACGTCAAGGCGTTTGCCAACACGATGATCTCCGACCACACCAAGGCCAATGAGGAATTGATGTCGCTGGCGAAAAAACACGACATCGAAGTACCCGACGACACCACGCTGGTGAAGCAGGCCAAGGAGAAAATCCTCGAAATGCGCGATGAGTCTTTTGATGCGGCCTACGCCAACAACCAAGTGAAGGCCCACGAAGAAACCATCGCCCTGTTCAAGAAAGAAGCCGACACCGTGACGGACGACAAGAAGCCTGGCAACACTGAGCTGAAGGCGTTTGCCCAGAAGATGCTGCCAGCCCTGGAGCATCACTTGGATGCAGCCAAGAAACTGCAGGCTGCTCACCCAAGCAAGTAATGTTTGAGTCGTGATGTTGTTCACTTAAGGAAAGCGGCGCTTCTCCCAGGTAGGGAAAGCGCCGCTTTTTTGGGGTTGGGTGGTGTGTATATCCGTTACCGCAGCAACGGATATACACCCAAACCTCCGAAATCCAGCGCCCATAAAAGATAGATATCCCTAGCCACCATCGGTATCAATATCAGCATCAGTACTGTCATTGGACTTCGGCCGATCCGGGTCAGGTTCGAAGCCAGGGCTGAAGGTGTTGTCATTGTCCTGATGATGATTTTTTTGATCGACCTCGCTGTCAGCGCTTTGAGCCTGATTCGCTCCGGCGGGGCTGACCGGCTGGGCGCTCGATGGGTCGGCCGGGGCCTGGGGATCGATGGCCGAGTCGTTACGTGGGGATGGGGTTTGCGTCTGGCCTTGTTGCTGGGTGTTTGCAGGATCGTCGTTCATAGACACCTCGTTTTGACAGGGTCGGTTTGATGACCGGCCTTGTTCATTCGAAGGTGACACAACGGCTTCGGTTCCATTTGTTTGCGGCGCCACGATCAACCGCTGAGCACCGACCGGACCATCTGAGTCAACGCGTCCGGGCCATAGGGTTTGCTCAGCAAATGAGTGTCGGGGCTCAGTTGGTGATTGCGCGAGATGATGTCCTGGGTGTGGCCCGAGGTGAACAGCACCGGCACCGGCGGATTCTGCACCTTGGCCCACGCCGCCAGGTCGGAACTCTTGATCAGGCCGGGCATGACCACGTCGGTGAAGATCAGGTCCACCGAGGCGCCCTCGAGCAGCAGTTTCATGGCCGCGTCGCCGTTGGCGGCGGTGAGAACCCGATAGCCGGACTGCTCCAGCAGTTCCACTGACGCACTGCGCACCTCGTCGTTGTCTTCCACCACCAGAATGGTCTCCTGTTCGCCGGGCTGAAGAGGACGGTGTTGCACCTCCTCCGGGCTTTCAGCATGGTGGCTGCGGGGAAAATACATTTGCGCCCGGGTGCCTTCGCCCAGGTCGCTGGAAATCTCGATATGGCCGCCACTTTGTTTGACGAACCCAAACACCATGCTCAGCCCCAACCCGGTGCCCTGGCCGTCAGTCTTGGTAGTGAAGAACGGTTCGAACACTTGATTCAGGACCTCAGACGGCATGCCTGCACCGCGATCAATCACCGACAGGCGTACATAGTCCCCCGCCGGGATGCCCTTGCCGACACAGGAGAATTCGTCGAGCACGATGTTCTCGCTGATCATGCCAATGGTGCCCTCGCCGCCCATGGCATCGCGCGCATTGATCGCCAGGTTCAACAGGGCGTTTTCCAGTTGATTGCGATCGACGTGAATGCACCAGGGGTCTTGAGGCAAAGTCACTTCGATCTGGATGGTTTCGCCCAGGGCCCGTTGCAGCAGTTCGCCCAGGGCCTCATAAATTTGCGAGGACAGCTTGGCACCCCGCTCCACGGCTTCGATGGAGGCGCTGACCCGCCGTTGCACGTTGAGGTTGTTGGGCTCGTGGCGGGCCAGCAAGTGCAGGTTGCCGGCGATCACTTGCAGCAAATTGTTGAAGTCATGGGCCACACCGCCGGTGAGCCCACCAATGGCCTCGAGTTTCTGCGACTGGCGCAGTTGTTCTTCAGCCGTCAGCCGCGCTTGTACTTCATCGCCGACGCGCTGCTCCAGATCGTGGGTGAACGTGAGCAGCGACGCTTCGGCGGTCTTGCGTTCGTTAATGTCAATCAGCACCCCGGGGAAACGCAGGGGCCTGCCCAAGGGATCGAACTCACATCGACCGCTGGCCAACACCCACAGGTAATCACCGTCAGAGCGACGCACCCGATACTCTGCACTGTAAGCTGTACCCGTGCGCAAGCTCAGCTCGACCCGTTGGTTGACTTCGTCCTGGTCATCCGGATGGATGCTCTGGCGGGCAATCTCGACGGGCAGTGCATCCAGCGAACAGCCTGGCGGGTAGTTGAAGGTACGGGCGAAACGCTCATCGCCGGACAGCGTGTCGGCCTGGATATCCCAGACAAAAGAGCCCAGCAATGGCCCGGCCGAAAGAGCCAGCTGGATGCGTTCATTGACGGCGCGGTAACTGCGCTCCGCCTCTTGCCGGGCCCGCTCGGTCAGCACATGTTCGGTGGTTTCCACCACGATCGCCAGGACGCCCGTCGGCGACTGATCATCGTCGGGCACCGGACTGTAATAAGAGGTCCATCCACACATCTTCGGGCTTGCCATCGCGCAGCAGTACCAGCTCTTTGTTGCGATAGGACAAGGTGCCACCGGCCAGGCATACGTCCAGCACATGACGATTGAACTCGGCCACTTCCGGCCAACCCAGCTCCACCGCGCACCCCAGCAGGTACGGATGACGACCGCCGGCGAACTCGGCATAAGCATCGTTGTAGATCATGAAGCCCTGGCGGCCCCACAACATCACCATTGGCAGCGGCGAGGCCAGCAGCAATTGGACAGCACTGCGCAAACTGGCAGACCAGTGCTCGATGGTGCCCAGTTCGGTCTGGCTCCAATCGAACGCCCGGATACGCCCGGCCATTTCACCGCCCCAACCGGGACATCCGTGATTTTGGGATAAGAACTGCATGGGTCGACTCTCAACCTCGAAATGCCTGCAAGGAATCGGCATGCACAAGTCCCTTGCGATCAGAGCTTCGAGCACTGCGTTGGCGTTTGGTTTCATGGTGAGGTCATGGCGCAAATCTTTGTGGCGAGGGTGCAGTGTGCAACGGGTTTCAGCGGAAATCGCGGCTATGCACTTGGATGCCCGCCAGCAATTCGGTCAAGTCGCTCAAGCGCCCGGCAATCAAATGGCGGACCTCACCGACGCGTTCCCAACGCCCGTCAACCCTGAGCAGTTGCGAGCCCACCAGGGTTTTGCGCTGGCGCTCGGCCAAATCGCGCCAGACCACCACGTTGAGGTTGCCGAACTCATCTTCCAGGGTGACAAAGGTCACGCCGCTGGCCGTGCCCGGGCGTTGGCGGCCGGTAACCAGCCCGGCGACGCTGACGTTGCGGCCATGCTCCACGTCCTGCAGTTCCCGTGAGCTGCGGCAACGCCGGCCTCGCAGTTCGGCGCGCAGCAAGGCCAGCGGATGAGGGCCCAGTGTCGTACCAAGGCTGGCGTAATCGGCGAACAGGTTTTCTCCCACCGTGGGTGTTGGCAAGGCCACGGGCGGTTCTTCCTGGCTGGGCAAACCGGCGAACAAGCCCAACTGTTTCTGCACCCCGGCGACTTCCCAGCGGGCGCGATGGCGATCGCCGGCCAGACTACGCAAGGCACCGGCATCGGCCAATCGTTCCTGAGCCCGGGCATCGAGTTGCGCGCGCTCGCCCAAGTCGGCCACATCACTGAAAGCCCGATGCCGGCGGGCCGCCTCGATACGGCGGGCATCGTCTTCACGAAAGCCTTTGACCATGCGCAGGCCCATGCGAATCGCCGGTTGCCGACCCTCCATGGGTTCGAGGCTGCAATCCCAGTCACTGGCGCGCACGTCCACCGGGTGGATCTGCAATTGATGCCGACGGGCATCCTGCAGAATCTGGTCCGGGCTGTAGAAACCCATGGGCCAGCTGTTGATCAGGGCACAGGCGAACGCCGCCGGTTCATGGCATTTGAGCCAACTGCTGGCGTAGGTCAGCAAGGCAAAACTGGCGGCATGGGATTCGGGAAAACCGTAGTTACCAAAGCCTTTGATCTGCTCGAAGATCTGTGCGGCGAATTCGGCCGTATAGCCGTTTTTCTTCATCCCCGCCGCCAGCCGTTCACGATGGGGTTCCAGCCCGCCGTGGCGTTTCCAGGCGGCCATGGAGCGACGCAGCTGGTCCGCTTCGCCGGGGGTGTAATCGGCCGCGACGATGGCGATCTGCATGACCTGCTCTTGAAACAAGGGAACACCCAAGGTGCGCTTGAGCACTTCCTCCAACGCTTTAGAGGGGTAAGTCACCGCCTCTTCTTTGTTTTTGCGCCGCAGGTACGGGTGCACCATTCCGCCTTGGATCGGCCCCGGTCGAACGATTGCCACTTCGATGACCAAGTCATAAAACGTCTCGGGTTTCAGGCGAGGCAACATCGCCATCTGCGCCCGTGATTCGATCTGGAACACGCCGATGGTGTCGGCGCGGGTCATCATTTCAAAAGTAGCCCGGTCTTTACTGGGCAACGACGCCAAGGTGTAGCGCTGCCCGCGGTACTGCTCGATCAAGTCGAAACAACGTCGAATCGCACTGAGCATGCCCAGGGCCAGAATATCCACCTTGAGCAGCCCGACCGCGTCCAGGTCGTCCTTGTCCCACTGGATGATGGTGCGCTCGGCCATGGCGGCGTTTTCCACCGGCACCAGGGTGTCCAGGGGCTGTTCGGAAATCACGAAGCCGCCAGGGTGCTGGGACAAATGCCGGGGAAAACCGATCAATTGCCGGGTCAGGCTCAGGACCCGGCGCAGCACCGGGCTGTCTGGATCGAAACCGCCTTCGCGCAAGCGCTCCACTGGCGGAGCCTCGTCGCTCCAGCGACCGCAACAGTCGGCCAGTGCGTTGACCTGATCCGGCGACAGGCCCAGGGCCTTGGCGACGTCCCGCACCGCCCCGGCACCGTGGTAACTGCTGACCACTGCGGTCAGCGCCGCGCGATGACGACCGTAGCGCTGGAACACGTACTGCAGCACTTCTTCTCGCCGCTCGTGTTCGAAATCAACGTCGATATCCGGCGGTTCGTTGCGCTCCCGGGACAAGAATCGCTCAAACAACATGCGGGTACGACTCGGGTCGATTTCGGTAATGCCCAGGGCGTAGCACACCGCCGAGTTCGCCGCCGAACCACGCCCCTGACAGAGAATGTGCCGGCTGCGGGCGAAGCTGACGATGTCCTGCACGGTGAGGAAATAACTGTCGTAACCCAGTTCGGCGATCAGCTGCAATTCATCGTCGATCTGCCGCCGAATCCGGTCTTCTACCCCCTCTTTCCAGCGCTCGCGCATGCCGCGCTCGGTCAGTTCCCGCAGCCAGGACGCCGGATCATGCCCCTCAGGCACCAGTTCGCGCGGGTATTGATAGCGCAACTGCCCAAGGTCGAAAGTGCAACGCCGAGCGATGTTCAGGGTTTCGTCGAGCAAGGCCCGGGGGTAGAGATCGGCCAGGGCCTGGAGGCTGCGCAAGTGGCGTTCGCCGTTGGGATGCAGGCGCTGGCCGGCCTCGGCTACCGTGACGTGGTGCCGGATGGCGGTCATGGTGTCCTGCAAGGCGCGCCGGCCACGCACGTGCATGTGCACATCGCCGCTGGCGACGGCCGCAAGGTTCAGGCGGTCTGCCAGCGCCAGCAAGTCCGTCAGCCGACGCCGGTCGTCCTGCCCACAGTGCAACTGGACCGCCAGCCACAAGCGCCCGGCGAAGATCTGCTGGAGCCAGCGCCCCTGCTCTTCGGCGTCTTTGCCATCGGGCACCCACAACGCCAGCAGCCCCGGCAAGGGCTCGTCGAAGTCTTCTCGCACAATGCGATAGCGACCCTTCTCGCTGCGCCGCCGGGCGCGGGTGATCAGCCGGCACAAGGTTTGATAGCCTTCAAGGTTCTCCACCAGCAACACCAGTTTCGGACCGTTCTCGATCTGGACCTCGCTGCCGACGATCAGGTGCAGGCCCAGTTCCTTGGCGGCCTGCCAGGCCCGGACGATCCCGGCCAGGGTGCACTCGTCCGTGATCGCCAGGGCCTGATAACCCTCTTGCCTGGCCCGGCGGCACAGCTCCAGTGCACTGGAGGCGCCGCGTTGGAAGCTGAAGTTCGACAGGCAATGCAGCTCGGCATATTCGACGCTCATGCGAACCACCCCTGAAGCCACAGCGGCCCGCCCTCGCCCACCGGTCGATAAGCCCAGCCTCGTTGCCCCGCGCGGGTCTCGATCAGGTAGTAATCGCGGCGTACGTCGGCGCCATCCCACCAGCCGGACTCGATGCGTTCCGGGCCCATGAGGATTCGCGCCTGGCCCGCCTGCAGCGCCTGGGGTTCGCCCAGCAGCCAGCCGGGACGCTGCACGCCATCGCGCACCGGACATGCCTCAAACCGCGGCTGGGGGGTCATCTGCCAGGCGCACTCAGGGCGATGGTCGGCGCGAAACCCCAGGCCCTGCACCGCTTCATCCCCCAGCCGCGCGCGCAGCCGTTCGCGCAACTGTTCCCAGGGCAAGGACTGCTGGGGGCGCTCATCGAACAGCTCCAGACGCTGCGGCACGAAACTCGGCAGGTCTTCGGCACACAAGCGAAAACCGCGCACCGGCGCCTCGACCTGCACCTGTTCCAACCGACCACGGGCCAGTTCGAAGAGCATCGAACAATCCCGCTCCGCACTGAGCAGACCGACCTTGATCACCGTGTCCGGCAACCCGGCGTGCTCCAGATGCAGATCAAAACGCTGCACGCCGCTGTCGCGACCGCACAGGAAGGCCGACAGATCGCCCGTCAACCGGCGCAACGGGAACAGCAGCGCCTGATGGGACTGCACGTCGTAGTTGAGCTCGATGCGCACATCGAAACGGTCCGGCGGCAGGTAAAACGACAGCGCCAGGGTGCGGCTGCCCGTCAGCCCGTCGAGGTGCTTGAGCACCTGGGCTTCGAAACGCCGTGCCAGGGTATGCCGGGGCAAGGCCTGGACCTGGCTCAGGCGGCGCAGGCCCATGCGCGACAATGCCGTAGCCACGTCGGGCGCCAGGCCAATCCGGTCCACCGGCATTTGCCCCAGGTACGCTTGCAAGGCCTCGGTATCGGGCACTACCAAGGCGTCATAAGCATTGGCCAGCACCCGCGCCGCCACCGGGTTCGGGGCGGCGACGATGCGATGGCGAAACCCCAGTTCCGTCAGCTCGGCCCGCAGCCGCGCCTCAAACACCGGCCAAGGACCGAACAGGCCCAGGCTCGACTCGATCTCGAACAGCACCGTGCGCGGGTAATGCACGCTGACCTGGGAACTGAAACGGTAGGCCCAGGCCGCCAGAAACTGTTGCCAGTGAGCGATCTGCGCGGCGTCGTATTCGGCGGTGACAAAACCTTTGCTCAGGGCCTGGGCGGCGGTCATGGTCTGGCCAGGGCGCAAACCCAGGGCCCGTGCCGGACCATTGACCGCTTGCAGCACTCGGCGCTGGGACGGGCCGGTCAGCAGGGCCAGGGGCTCGTCGGGATCGGGGCGCTGACGCAGCGCGGCGTCCAGCGCCAATTGCGGAAAGAGAATACAGACCCAGCGCATCGCAACCTCAGTACCCGGTATGTGCGGTGAGCGTGGCGAAAGCAATCGGCGCCGAGCGGGCCAGCCCGCCTCGGCACTTGAGCACTCGCAATTGCGCAGGCCGGGCATCAATGGCGATGCGCAAGGCCGCCGGAGACGGGTTGATGGCTTCCTGGATCGAGCGCCAGGCAAACGCCAGGGTCTGGCCGGTTTCCGCCGCCACTTGCAGGCGGCGCAAAGCCCGGTCATCCGCCTGGCGGGGCCAGCACAGCACCGCGCCGCAACTGCCCGAACGCAGGCATTGTTCGGTGGCCCACAAGGCATCGCGCTCATCGGCCTGAATCACCGACAACTGGCGCAGGTCGACCCCGGCGTTCTGCCAGGCCTGGGGATAGGGCACGAACGGTGGCGCCACCAGCACGATCCGCTCCCCCGCTGCCGACAGCCGCGCCAGGGTCGGCCACACCAGTTGCAACTCGCCCACGCCCGGTGCGCCGATGAGCAATTCCGTCAACGCCGCTTCCGGCCAGCCGCCACTGGGCAACGCCGCGTCCAGCGCTGCATGACCGGTGGGTTGCGGGCTGGCCGCCGGGGGCGCAGGCCGGCCCTTCCAGACCTGGCCCCCGTTGAACAGCGTGTCCAGCGCAACGACAGCGCCCATCAACCTTGCCTCAACAAGCCGCAGAACACGCCTTCGATGGCCAGGTCCTGGTCGGCTTCGACGATGATCGGCTGATAGGCCGGGTTGCGCGGCAGCAAACGCACCCGCTCGCCTATTCGCTCAAAGCGCTTGATCGTGACTTCACCGTCGAGCCGCGCCACGACGATTTGCCCGTTGGAGGCTTGAGGGGTGCGCTGCACGCCCACCAGGTCACCGTCGAGAATGCCGTCTTCGATCATTGAGTCGCCCTGGACCCGCAGCAAGTAATCCGGCGCCTTGGTGAAAATCGCCGGGTCGAGCATCAGGCGGCTGTGGACCTCGGCGTCGGCGCCGATCGGCAGGCCGGCGGCCACCCTCCCCAGCACCGGCACGTCCAACAGCTCGGGACGCGGCGGCTGGTTCAGCAACCGGATGCCCCGAGCCTGGTGTGGGTTGACCTCGATAAAGCCGGCTTCGGTCAGCGCCAGCACATGCTTGCGCGCCACGCTGCGAGAGGCGAAACCGAACGCTTCGCTGATTTCAGCGAGGCTGGGGGGCTGGCCCTGGTCGGCGATGCGTTCGCGGATGAAGGTCAGGATGGCGGTACGGCGAGGAGTGAGAGTCGTCATGGAGTACATTTGTACTCCTGTCGATTTTTTCTGACAAGCACCGCCAGTCAGTCAATCACCTGGAGCCGACAGGGGCCGTCCCGACTACACCTGTGTGTGCCCCTCGCTGCGAAATGCGCTGGGGCTCATCCCGGTCCAGCGCCGGAACGCCCGGCGAAAACTGCGCACATCGCTGTAGCCGACTTCTTCGGTAATGCGCTCGATGGACAACTCGGGGTTGGCCAACAGGTTCAGTGTCCGGCCACGACGCACCTGTTCGAGCAAGACCTCGAAGGTCAGGCCGTGCCCAGTCAGGCGTCGGCGCAGGGTGCGGCTGCTCATGTTGAGGTCGCTGGCGATTTTTTCGATTTGGCTGCCGCGGGTCAGGTCCCGGGCAATCGCTCGCTCCACGGCCTGGATCAGATCGATCTTCTGGTGGACCTGTGCAGCTTCCTGCTCCAGCAAGGCCAATGCCTGACGCAAGGCCAGCGGGTGGTGATTAGGCAAACGCAGGTCCAGCCAACGGACATCGACCAGCATGCGATTGTGCCGGCAACCGAAGCGCACGTCCGGCCCCAATACCCGCTGGTACTCCTGGACATAGGGTGGCGCGGCGTGCATGAACTCCACGGCCTGGGGCCTGAAATCAGGCCCCGCCAGCGCCCGGCCATACACCATCAGGCTGGCGAAGAACTCTTCCACCGCAAATACCTGCACCTCGGCAAAAGGCAGTCGGCAACTCGCCTCGACCATGACCCAGTCACTGGCTTCTTCGACACTGGAGACCGCGATGCTGCCGGTGGTGTGCTGATAACGAACCCCCAGGGCAAAAGCATCGCGCAGCGTTTCGCACAACGACAAGACGTGCCCTAACAAGCCCAGGGTGCCCAGTACGTTGCGGTTGCCGACCCACAATCCCAAGCCCTGGTCGGGCAATAACTTGAGCGCCCGCTGAATCATGACCACGGCCTGGCGGTGGGAAATTCGCTGGACGGGATCTTGCAGATCGTCGAGGCCAAAGCCCAGGCCGCGACACAGGCTGGTGGCATCGAAGCCTTTGTTCGTCACCACCTCGGCCAGGGTTTGCAGCAGAAACGGCGACACCAGCGCCAATTCATAGGTGGGGTCGATGACTTTCATCTGCATAGGCGGGTTCCGGAGCACGTTAGGAGGCGTTTTTGTAACCGGTGGGTTTATGAACGTTAGCATGGCCCGGTGAATCGGGCGCTCAAATCTGGCCGCGCAAGTCCCCTGTGTGGCCGCCAATACCCTGCCCTGTCGGCGGCGAACAGCTTATTTCTATGGCTCGGACCTGTTGCCGCTAGGGCAAAAACCTGACCCTGGCCGCCGCGCGGCCAGGTATTCGCCATCGGGCCCGGCACTGCACCTGACCTTCCTCAAATACGCCAGCGCCGAAATCCGCTGGGCCAAGGAATTCGCCCTGGAAAACCGCGCCGAAGGCGAAATGCTCTGGGCCAGGGTCAGTATTCCGTTTGCGTTTTGAAGGGCTTCAAGACCTGTGGCGAGGGAGCTTGCTCCCGCTCGGCGGCGCAGCCGTCGTAAAACCGGCTGACGCTGTCTACCTGGAAGATTGCGTCGGGTCATTTGGGGCGGCTATGCCACCCAGCGGGAGCAAGCTCCCTCGCCACAGTTTTTTGTATCCGGCAGGACTGAATCAGCTATAAACCGGCCAGCTCTCGACAATCCGCCCTTCGCGCACCGCCAGCAAATCACCAAATTGCAACAGCACCGACTCGGTCTGGGTCGGTCGCAGGAACACCTGGTCCTCCACCGCCAGCCCCACCGCTTCGGAGCCGTTGACCATTTCCTGGTTGGAACTGCGACCGTAGAGGCTGTTGCTTTTCAAGCCTGACGGCGATTCGAAGTCGGCCATCCAGTTGCCGCCGTAGATGAAAAAGGTGGCTCGCTGATTCACGTCCCACCAGGAGAAAACCCGTGACTTGTCGTCCAGCGCCGGAATGTTCACCGCGCCAGTGCTCTTGAGTACCGGCGTGGCGATGTAGGCCGCCGGCACGTGCTCACTCAACGACGGCAGGTCGTAATGGCTGGGCTTGAGCATGGCGGTGCCCACCGAGACTTCGGTGCTCAGGCTTTCCTGTTCATGCAGGCGATAACTGGGGCTGCCGGCAGTGTTGAAGGTCAGCCCCGGATGCCACAGGTCGGGATAACGCAGACGGACGAAATCCACCCGTGCGTTGTAGATCGCCATGACCCGGGCCAGCAGCGTTTCAGGTGTGGCCAGCCACTCGGGCACGCCCATGCCCACGAACGGGTCGTAGCCCATGAACCCGGCAAACTCCAACTGCGCCGGATGGGCGCGGATCAGCTTGAGCATCGCGTCCAGGGTGGCATCGTCGGCCACTGCGCCCCGGTGCAGGCCTACGTCCAGTTCAATATTGACCCTCAAACGGGTGCCCAACCCCTGGGCCAAGGCGCGGTATTGCTCAAGGCGTTCGGGGGTGTCGAGCAGCCACTGCAACTGGCGCGACGGGTCAAACGGCCCTTTGTGAAGCTGATAGAACAACTCGGCGCTACGCACCGGCAGGGGCTTGCCCAGCAAGATGTCGGCCTCAGGAAACTGCAACGCATCGTGATTGAGAAACGGCTGATGGAACGACATCAACCGCCCTGTCTCGGCCCGCTGGCCTATGTAGTTCAGCAGCCCGGGCGATGGCAGGGATTTTTCCACCAGCCGTAGTTGCTTGCCGGTGCGCCGGACCGAGGCCTTCACCACGTCGATGTTGTGATCGAGTCGATCCAGGTCAATCACCATCACCGGGCGCATGGGGCCGTGAGCCTTGAGTTCGCGGTTCAACTGGCGGAAATAATCGCTGTACGGCCCGCCCCGGTCCTGCGGCCGCAACCAGGCACCGACACCGGCCAGCAACACGCCGGCGCCCAATGTCCCGGCCAGGAACCCACGACGATTGAAGCCCATCAGCTCACCCCCAGAATCGATGAAAGGTGCCCATTGAGGAATTTTCCGCCGGGGTCCAGGGCTTGTCGCACCTGGGCGAATTCATTCCAGCGCGGGTACAGCGCCTCAAGCGCCTTCGCGTTCAAGGTATGCAGTTTCCCCCAGTGCGGGCGACCCTGGTATTTCCAGAAAATCGGTTCGATGGCGGCGAAGAAATTGTGATGGTCCATCTGGTAGTGCTGATGCACGGAAATCGAGCAACTGTCCCGGCCTTCGAACATGCTCAGGGCAATGTCGTCGGCCTTCACATAGCGGTATTCGATGGGAAACCAGGTGCGCAGATCCTTGTCACGAATCAGCTTGAGAATCTCCCGCAGGCACGCCGGGCCGTGCTCGGCCGGCACGGAATATTCCATCTCGTTGAAACGCACGGTGCGGGCATTGGCGTAGATATTATGGGAATCGCCAACCCGATCATCGAAACTAGCCAGCAGCCGCAGGCTGTTGAGCAAGGTTCGACGGGTTTCTGGAAAGTCACTGCCGTACTTGTCGAGTTTTTCGATCAGGGTGACGAATTCGTTACCGCCCTCCTCCTCGGGGCTGATGGGCGGGGTGGCCGGGTCGGTGGTTTCGTTCAGGGCAATCGACAACGCATAGTCAGAATGGGTGATGACTTCCATTTCCCAGTGCTGGTTGTCTCGGGTGTTGGTTTCCAGATCCTCCAGTAGCTCTTCGGTTTTTGCCACCCATTGGCGCTCACGCAACCGATAAGCCGCGCGGTTCTGCAGGCGTACACGGGTCACCAGCCCCAGCGCGCCGAGGGACACCCGACCTGCCTTGAAGACCTCGGGGTGACGGTTGGCGTCGCAATCGAGAACCTCGCCACTGGCCGTCACCAATTGCAGGCCGACGACCTGCGACGCGTACGAGCCGAAGGCCTTGCCGGTGCCGTGGGTCGAGGTGGCGATAGCCCCAGCCAGGGTCTGGTAATCCACGTCGGCCATGTTGGGCAGGGCCTGGCCGATGGCTTTGAGTGCCGGGCCCATGCGGGACATGGGCGTGCCGCCGCCGAACTCGGCCTGCAGGCTGGCCGCGTCGTGATCCAGCAGACCGCTGAAAAAACTCAGCGACAGCAAGGTTCCGTCGGTGGGCACCAGCGCGCTGAAGGAGTGACCGGAACCGACCGGACGGATCCGCCCTTCGGCACGGGTCACCACTTGTACCAGTTCATCGAGATCCTTGGGCGCCAGGCGCGCCGCCGGCAGGCAACTTTGTGCGCCGGACCAATTGCGCCACGGGATCAGTCGCGGGGCGCGCAGCAGGTCGGCCAGGGCGCCCTGGCTTTGCAACGCCGTGAAGGCTGCGACAACGCCGCCGCGTTGCAGCAACTGGCGCCGTGAGTAGTCCATCGTCATGCCGTAGTACCCATGCTTGTTATTGGAAATGTTGGCCGGACATGAAGGAAATCAGGGCCAGGAACTGTTCTTCGGAGCAGTGCATGCACAAGCCCATCGGCGGCATGCCGTTGTAGCCGTTGATCGCGTGGTCCAGCAGGGTATCGGCGCCCTGGGCCACCCGTGGCGCCCAGGCGTTGGCATCGCCAGTCAAGGGCGCTCCGGCGCCGGGGTTGGCATGGCAGAGCTTGCAACTGTTGTCGTAGACCTGGGCCAGCGCCGCGTCGGCGGGCATGCTCGTGATTGCAGTGGGCACAGGCGTTTTGGCCTCTTCGCCGCACCCTGCGAGCAGCGCGCCGAGCAGTACGATGGTTGTGGCGTGAAGCAGGCAACTGAAGCGGGGCATTGGAGTCTTTGCCGGCATGGCGTCCCTCTTGGGCGGTGCAATGAATGCACGTTTCTTGTTGTGGATCAGGCAGTTCCCACACTAAGGCACGCACCGCGTCTGCTTGAGGTCATTGGGGGCCATAAAAGGGGGCTTGAGCGGCCAGGCAACCTGTGGCGAGGGAGCAAGCTCCCTCGCCACAGGTTTTTGGCCTGGCAGAAGATTGGGCTGCTCGGCTAAGGCAGTAGCAGCCCTTGCTCGCGCTCGCACAACTGCACCACGTAATCCCACAGCACGCGCAGGCGCACGGACTTGTGCAGTTCGCGGCGGGTGCTGATCCAGTAGCTGCGGCAGATGGTTTCGTCCGGCAGCAAGGGCACCAGCGCCGGGTCGTTGCTGGCCATGTAACACGGCAGCACGGCGATCCCGAGCCCCGAGCGCGCGGCCTGTTGCTGGGCGATGACGCTGGTGCTGTGAAACACCACCCGAGGGTTACGGCAAAAGCTGTTGAGGAACATCAGCTCCTGGCTGAACAGCAGGTCATCGACGTAACCGATCCAGGCGTGGCGGGCCAGGTCCTCGCGGCTGCGCAACGGTGGCGAGCGATCCAGATAGGCCTGGCTGGCGTACAGCGCCAGGCTGTAGTCAGTGAGTTTGCGGGTCACCAGCAGGTCGGCAGCCGGGCGTTCAAGGTGAATGCTGATTTCCGCCTCACGGTTGAGGATGCTGACAAACCGCGGCACCGCCACCAGTTCCACTTCCAGCCCCGGGTAACGCTGGAACAACCCGTCCATGCGACTGGCCAGGAACATGATGCCCAGCCCTTCGGTCACCCCCAGCCGGATCTTGCCCAGGGGCGCACTGGACTGGGTGATATCTTCCTGGGCCAGCAACGCCACGTTCTCCATGGCCTCGGCGTGCTTGAGCAGCGCCTCGCCGGCCGGGGTCAGTTCATAGCCCTGGGCGTGCTGGACAAACAGCGCGGTGCCCAGGCTTTTTTCGATAGCTTCGATGTGCCGGGCCACCGTGGCATGAGTGGTGTTCAGGCGCCGGGCGGCCGTCAGCAAACGGCCGCTGCGTTGCAGTTCCAGAAAGTAGCGTAGGTCATTCCAGTCAAACATGGACCATCCTTGAATAAGCCTGAAGGCATGACTGTTTAAAAACGCACAGCTGCTGCGCAAAAACTAACATTCTTTTGACGAAAACTAACAACTAGGATGGATCCCACAAAAACAAAAAATGAGGTCGCGGATGCAACCTGTCGTCGATGAATACGATTACGTGATCGTGGGTGCCGGCCCCGCCGGATGCCTGCTGGCCAACCGACTTTCGGCCAACCCGCAACACCGGGTGCTGCTGCTCGAAGCCGGTGGGCGCGACAACTATCCGTGGATCCACATCCCGGTCGGCTACCTGTTCTGCATCGGCAACCCGCGCACCGACTGGTGCTTCAAGACCGAAGCACAAGCGGGCCTGCAAGGGCGCGCCCTGAGTTACCCGCGCGGCAAAGTATTGGGTGGCTGCTCCTCCATCAACGGCATGATCTATATGCGCGGCCAAGCCACGGACTACGACGGCTGGGCCGCCGAGGGCAATCCTGGCTGGGCCTGGAAAGACGTATTGGCGCTGTTCAAACAGAGCGAAAACCACTTCGCTGGAGCGTCCGAGTTCCATGGCGCTGCCGGAGAATGGCGGGTCGAACGCCAGCGCCTTTCATGGCCGATTCTCGATGCGTTCCGCAGCGCCGCCGAACAGAGCGGCATCCCCAGCGTCGACGACTTCAACGGTGGTGACAATGAAGGCTGCGGCTATTTTCAGGTCAACCAGAAAGCCGGGGTACGCTGGAACGCCGCCAAGGCCTTCCTCAAACCGATTCGCCAGCGCCCCAACCTCACGGTATTGACCGACGTCGAAGCCGACCGCGTACTGTTGCGTGACGACCGGGCGCACGCGGTCAGCGCCCGCTGGCAAGGCAAAGGCATGACCTTCACAGCCCGCAAAGAGATCGTGCTGTGCGCCGGGGCCGTTGGCTCACCGGGCATCCTCCAGCGCTCCGGGATTGGCCCGCGCAGCCTGCTCCAGCGCCTGGGCATCGGCGTGGTTCATGAACTGCCTGGGGTGGGCGGCAACTTGCAGGACCACCTGCAACTGCGGCTGATCTATCAATTGGAAAATGCCCGCACCCTGAACCAGATCGCGGGCACCCTGTGGGGCAAGATGGGCATGGGCCTGCGCTATCTGTACGACCGCAGCGGCCCGCTGTCCATGGCCCCCAGTCAGCTCGGCGCGTTCGCTCGTTCGGGGCCGGAACAGACGTCGGCCAACCTCGAATACCACGTGCAGCCGTTGTCCCTGGAACGCTTCGGCGAACCGTTGCACACCTTCGCGGCGTTCACCGCGTCGGTCTGCGACTTGCGCCCGCAAAGTCGTGGCCGGGTCGACATCCGCTCGGCCGACCCACACGAGGCGCCGCTAATCCAGCCCAATTACCTGAGCCACCCCGAAGACCTGCGCATCGCCGCCGACGCCATCCGCCTGACCCGACGCATCGTCGCGTCCCCGGCCCTGCGCGCCTTCAAACCGGTGGAATACCTGCCGGGGCCAAGCCTGCAGACCGAAGAAGAGCTGCACCAGGCCGCCGCCCGCATTGGCACGACGATTTTCCACCCGGTGGGCACCTGCCGCATGGGTCAGGACCGCGACGCCGTGGTGGACGCGCAATTACGGGTCCACGGCGTCAAAGGCCTGCGCATCGCCGACGCCTCGATCATGCCGCGCATCACCTCGGGCAACACCTGCTCGCCGACGCTGATGATTGCTGAGAAGGCGGCGCAATTGATGCTTGAGTCGGACACCAGGAACACCACGATCCAGAAGGAGACTGCCACGGTCTGAAGAACAACAGAGTCCCCCACAGGGGAATGTGTGTAATCAAGGAAAGTATCAAAGCAGGAGACGCCAAACCGGCGTCGACAGTGGAACAACAAAAACAATCACTGTGAGGGATACCGCTATGTCTGAACATGTTCAGCCCCTGGAAGCCACGCGCAGCGCCGGCACCAG
Organism: Pseudomonas sp. LBUM1664; assembly: GCF_059695895.1. NCBI lineage: Bacteria > Pseudomonadati > Pseudomonadota > Gammaproteobacteria > Pseudomonadales > Pseudomonadaceae > Pseudomonas > Pseudomonas sp. LBUM1664. The sequence goes on from NZ_CP166791.1 coordinate 4,009,544, forward strand.
CCAGCAAATCCAGAAAGTCATCTTCGCCTCGTCCCTGGGGACGGTGTTCGAGTGGTACGACTTTTTCCTCTACGGCGCCCTGGCGGCGGTGATCAGCAAGCAGTTCTTTGCCGGGGTCAACGACACCACGGCGTTCATCTTCGCCCTGATGGCGTTCGCCGCCGGCTTCATCGTGCGGCCGTTCGGTGCGCTGGTATTCGGACGGCTGGGGGACATGATCGGGCGAAAATACACCTTCCTGGCAACGATCGTGCTCATGGGCCTGGCGACGTTCTGCGTCGGCCTGCTGCCCAACTACGCCAGCATTGGCATCGCCGCGCCGATCATCCTGGTGCTGCTGCGCATGCTTCAGGGCCTGGCCCTGGGCGGTGAGTACGGCGGCGCGGCCACCTACGTCGCCGAGCACGCACCAACGGGTAAGCGCGGTTTTCACACCAGTTGGATTCAGTCCACAGCCACCCTCGGGCTGTTGCTCTCGCTGCTGGTGGTGCTGGGCTGTCGCTACTTCACCGGTGATCAGTTCGAAGTCTGGGGCTGGCGCATTCCGTTTCTGCTGTCGATCCTGCTGCTGGGCATTTCCACCTGGATTCGCCTGAGCCTGCACGAATCGCCGGCCTTCGTGAAAATGAAAGAAGAAGGCAAGTGCTGCAAGGCGCCGATCCGCGAATCTTTTGGCAAATGGGAAAACCTGAAGGTGGTGCTGATCGCCCTGTTCAGCATCAACGCTGGCCAAGCAGTGACCTTCTACGCCGCACAGTTCTACGTGCTGTTCTTCCTTACCCAATTTCTGAAGATGGACCCGGCGCTGGCTAACAGCCTGCTGATCGTCAGCGTGGTGATCGGCGCGCCGTTCTTCATCTTCTTTGGCTGGCTGTCGGACAAGGTCGGACGCAAACCAGTGCTGATGCTCGGCCTGCTGCTGGCGACGGTGCTGTACTTCCCGATCTTCAAGACACTGGCCCACTACGCCAACCCGGCCATCGACATGGCAAGTCAGCAAGCGCCGATCACCGTGGTTGCCGACCCGGCCACCTGCACCTTCCAGTTCGACCCAGTGGGCAAGGCGCGTTTCGACAGCCCCTGCGACAAGGTCAAGACCTTCCTGGTCAAGCAAGGCCTGCCCTACAGCAGCGTCGCGGCCCCGGCCGGCAGCAATGTGCAGGTCAGCGTCGGTGACGTGAAGATCGATGGCTATGACGAAGCCGCCCTGCGCGGTGCAGTGACCCTGGCGGGCTACCCGCAACAGGCCGACGCCCAGCAGATCAACCGGCCAATGATCGTTGCACTGATCGTGGCGTTGATCATCATTTCAGCGATGTGCTACGGCCCGCTCGCGGCGCTGATGGTCGAACTGTTCCCGACCCGTATCCGCTACACCTCCATGTCCCTGCCCTACCACATCGGCAACGGCTGGTTCGGCGGCTTCCTGCCCACCGTATCGTTCGCCCTGGTGGTTTACACCGGGGATATTTTCTATGGGCTGTGGTACCCGGTGGTGATCACCGGGGTGAGCCTGGTGGTGGGCATGATCTGCCTGCGGGAAACCAGGAACGTGGACCTGGATACAAACTGAGGAACAGTCGGCTTAACAACCACTCTGTGGTGGGACGTCAGTTGTGGGAGCAAGGCTTGCCCGCGAAGCACGCGACTCGGTTCAGGATAGACCGCGTCATCTTCATCGCGGGTAAGCCTTGCTTCCACAGATAACCCTTCCCAGGATTTGTGTCATAACCCTCGTTGCACCTGATGATTTTTCATCGTGTCTACCACCAGATCCAGCATCTTCCCCAGCGCCCAGGGCTTGGCGATGAACGAAGCGCGGTGTTTGATTCCGGCGCTTTCCGGCGTTTCGTAGCCGGACATGATCAACAGCGCGATTCGTGGCCAGCGGTCCCCGGTCAGGTTGGCCAGGTCCGCACCGTTCAGCATGCCGGGCATGGTGATATCGGTAAGCAGCAGGCTCACATCGCCAGCACTGTGTTCGAGGAACTCCAGTGCCGCGTCGGCGCTGTCTCGCGGTTCCACTTCAAACCCCTCTTCCTGCAGGATCTCGCACAGGAATTCCAGAATGGTCTGATCATCTTCCACAACGAGAATCAAACGCGCGGCCGCCTGTCCGTTGCCCTTTGGCATCGAATTCATGTAAGTGACTCTCCTTGACCCCATAAACTTTCTTTGCGGTTTCAACCGCTCTGCAAGTTATGAGCGATGCGCTTGCGAGAAATTCATTCTGCGTGCCAATACGCTGCCGAACGTCGTGCCAGACAGCCCGATGCAACGCGGGGTGCAACACTTTTATCTGTATATCCATACAGATAAAGCTTGCTCCGACGCGCATCCATGACCATGCTACAGCCCATGAAATTTGCTTAGGAAAAGGGCGCTATGCAGCTGTACCTGTGTGAAAAACCGTCCCAGGCCAAGGACATCGCAGCCGTGCTCGGCGCCACGCGCCGTGGCGACGGGTGCTGGCTGGGGGCGAATGTCACGGTTACCTGGTGCATTGGCCATCTACTGGAAACCGCTCCGCCCGACGCCTACGATGCCCGCTACAAGCGCTGGGTGCTGGCCGACCTGCCCATTGTTCCGGCGCAATGGAAAATGACCGTCAAGCCGAAAACCGCCGGCCAATACAAGGCGGTCAAGCGCCTGCTGGGGGAAGCGAAGGAATTGGTGATTGCCACCGACGCCGACCGTGAAGGCGAAATGATCGCCCGGGAGCTGGTGGAGCATTGCCGCTATCGCGGGCCGATCCAGCGGCTATGGCTGTCCGCGCTGGATGAAGCGTCGATCCGCAAGGCCTTGGCCGCCCTCAAGCCAGGGGCCGAAACCTTCAACCTGTATCATTCGGCGTTGGGCCGCTCCCGGGCTGACTGGCTCATCGGCATGAACATGAGTCGACTGTTCACGCTGCTGGGGCGTCAGTCCGGTTATCAAGGCGTGTTGCCGGTGGGCCGCGTGCAGACGCCTACCCTGCGGCTGGTGGTGGATCGCGACCGCAGCATCGCCGACTTCGTGCCGGTCGCCTATTGGGCCATCGACGTGCAACTGCGCCACGACGGCACCGCCTTCACCGCCCAGTGGCGCGCCGACCCGGACGCCTGCGACGACCAGGAGCGTTGCCTGAACCAGGCCCTGGCCCGTGATGCCGCCCAAGCCATGAGCAATGCCACCACCGCCCGAGTGATGAAAGTACGCACCGAGCGCCTGCGCGAAGCGGCGCCGCTGCCGTTCGACCTGGGGACCCTGCAGGAAGTCTGCTCGAAGAAGCTCGGCCTCGGCGCCCAGGAAACCCTGGACATTGCCCAATCGCTCTACGAAACCTACAAGCTCATCACCTACCCCCGCAGCGACTGCGGTTTCCTGCCCGTGAGCCAGCACAGCGAAGCACCGGCCATCCTGGCCGCCCTCGCCCAGGCCGACCCGAGCCTTGCGCCACTGCGCGAGCACCTGCAGGCGCAGCGTAAATCCCGGGCCTGGAACGACGCCAAGGTCAGTGCCCACCACGGCATCATCCCCACCGCCGCGGCGAAGAACCTCGACAAGCTGGCCAGCAAGCAGCGGGCTGTCTATACACTGATTCGTGCGCGCTACCTCGCGCAGTTCCTGCCTAACCACGAATACGACCGGACCCAGGCCAACTTCGACTGCGCCGGCCAGGCGCTGCGCGCCGTCGGCAAGCAGATCGTCGAACCCGGCTGGAAACGCGCCCTGCCCGAAGCGCTGGCGCCGGCACGGGGCCGTGAAGCCCCGGCGCCGCAAACCTTGCCAGCGCTGGTCGAAGGTCGCGACTGCGCCGTGGACGAGGTGAAACTCAAGGACATGTGGACCCAACCCCCCAAGCCATTCACCGAGGGTGACTTGATCAAGGCCATGAAAAACGTCGCCAAACTGGTGGAGGACCCGCTGCTCAAGCAAAAGCTCAAGGACACCACCGGCATCGGCACCGAAGCGACCCGGGCCTCGATCATCCAGGGTTTGCTCGACCGTGGTTACCTGGTGAAAAACGGCAAGGCCTTGTCCGCCACCCCGGCGGCCTTCAGCCTGATCGACGCCGTGCCCCGCGCCATCGCCGACCCGGGGACCACCGCCATCTGGGAGCAGGCGCTGGACATGGTGCAAAGCGGTGAAATGAGCCTGGAAGAATTCGTGACCCGGCAAGCTGCCTGGATGAGCAAGCACATCGCCCGGTGCCAGGGCATGAGCCTGACCATCAGCGGCCCGGCAAGCCCCGCCGGCCGTGGCGCTACCCCGTGGAAAAACAAGCGCAAACCGGCCAAGCGCAAGGCTGGCGGTACACCGCGCAAGGCGACCAAAGCCAAGGCGACCTGAGCCTGGGTTCGCCACTGCATTACCCCTTGGCAAGGGCTTTATCTGTGGGAGCAAGGCTTGCCATAAAGACTGCACCGCACGCCCTTTCGCCAATTTTTCATACCCAAACCATTTTGTCCGACAATATGTAGTGCTTTAAAATAATCACTACAAAACCGTTGACGCCTCCGATTTGCCCTTGCATGATGAAGACGTCTCCCCGATCGGGAGTACAGGCAACTGTTTGAGCAAGCTCGTCTGACCGCCGAGCTGTTTTTTGGATAAGGGACTGCCCACAAGGCAGATTGAAGGTGCTGACCTGGCATGACCGTCCGGTAACAAGGACGAGAAACGCTGGCGATCGATCCTCATGACGCGCGTGGTCGACCCTCGAAAGTTGACGATGTCTGAAGGTTCTTCGCTGTTTCTCTTCGTTGTAGCGCATTTGCGTAGCAGCCCTTCGATAACACTACATCACCGTTGCACGACCCCGTCGAAGTCTGACGGACAGATGCTGACGGCCCGGTTTCGGTGCTAGCCATACAGGCATTGGGCAGGCACTTACCAAATAGCGAAGTTTTTGCGAACCACCAGACAGATCAACCAAATGGTCAAGGGGCTTACACATGAATCTGAATAATCAACCATCTATTGATGAACTGGCTCGCATATTCGCAGCACAAAAGGACAGCCTCGACAGCCATATCCTGTGGATCAGTAAGACTGGCCAGGTGCATATGGACTGCCTGTCGCCTTACGCTCACGAAGACGAGTTCGAACAGAACAGACAAGACTTGTGTGCCCGGCTGAAGATGTACCGCCGCGGCCAGGGCTATGTCGGCAAGAAGGCTGCCGCGGACAAGGACTTCATCGGTCGCGTACTGCAAACGCTGACCCAAGCCTGGCAGTCGATGCAAAACACCTCGCAAGTGCAGGTCATCGACCGCTTCTGCTGATTGCACTTGAATAAAAAAGGGCCCGTTCCTCAACCAGGAACGGGCCCTTTTTCGCAGTGCCTAGAACACCGACCAGCCGATCCGCTGGCTGAGCAGTTCCAGCGCCGCCATTCCCGCCAGTGAGTTGCCGGCGACGTTGAGCTCCGGCGACCAGACGCACACCGTGAAACGCCCCGGCACTACGGCGACAATCCCACCGCCCACGCCGCTCTTGCCTGGCAGGCCAACGCGATAGGCGAAATTGCCGGCCTCATCGTACAGCCCGCTGGTGGCCATGATCGAATTGACCTGCTGGGTCTGACGGGCGCTCAGGATCTGTTCGCCGCTGTGCTTGCAAAATCCGTCGTTGGCCAGGAAGCAGAACGCCCGGGCCAGGTCGATGCAGCTCATCCGCAGGGCACAGTGGCTGAAATAACTGCGCAGCACCGCTTCCACGTCATTATGAAAATTGCCGAAGGACTGCATCAGATAGGCCATTGCCGCGTTGCGGGCGCGGTGCTGGTATTCCGACTCGGCGACCTTGCCGTCCACCATGACCTGCGGATTACCCGACAGGCGCCGCACGAAATCGCGCATCGACAGCGCGGGAGCGGCGAAACGCGATTGGTTGATATCACAGATCACCAAGGCGCCGGCATTGATGAACGGGTTGCGCGGCCGACCGCGTTCGAACTCCAGCTGCACCAACGAGTTAAAGGGCTGGCCGGACGGCTCATGGCCCAGACGCTCCCAGATCGCTTCGCCGGAATGCTGGATGGCCTGCACCAGACTGAAAACCTTGGAAATACTCTGCACCGAAAACGGTGTGTCAGCGTCGCCTGCACAATACATCTCGCCGTCGTTGCCATAGACGGCAATGCCCAATTGCTTGGGCGGCACGCTGCCCAGGGCCGGAATGTAGTCGGCCACCTTGCCCTGACCGATCAGGGGGCGAACCGCATCGAGGATCTCGTTCAACAGTGCTTGCATATGCGCGGGGTCCAGTCATTCCCCGTTCGAGTGCGGGGATACAGACGCTAGACGCTGATGGGCGGCGTCAGAGCACACTGTTCCATCAAACTGCACAAACATCCTGTGGCGAGGGAATTTCTGTGGGAGCAAGACTGGCCCGCGAAGCAGTCGACTCGGTTCAAGATAGACCGCGTAACCTTCATCGCGGGCAAGCCTTGCTCCCACAGATCCCCGCCACTGGAAGGCTCATTCAGCCCATGAGCTTCAAAAATTTTCACGGGCGCATGTCACAAATCGAGCGGTCTATAGTTGAAGGGATCAACCGGCAGGAGGTACAGGATGCGGCAGATCATGCAGAAAGAACCCTGGTGGGCCTCGCCGCCCAAGCCTGGGCAGGATGAAAGCGAGCTGGAATGGGGTTGGCTGGTAATTTACAGCGAAGGCGAACCGCGCTTCGAATTCGTAAAGGAACGGCCCACGGACGAGCAAATCCATCATCGTAAGGGTTGCCGCGTCACCCTTGGGTCAAAATGAGCCCGTCCCGTCACGGCTTGATGTCCGGCAACACCACCGCTCGGTTGGCCAGATCCGCCTCCACCAGGTTGCCTTCGATTTCCTCGTCCAGGTAGTACACCGGGGCCATCACTCCGCTGAGGGGATGTTTGAGTGACTTGAACCAGGCCTCGTCGAACGCGGCGCTCAGGCTTTTGCGGATCTGCGCTTCCATTTCCGGCCGTTCGCCCTCATGGATGATGGCGCGAATGCCCGCCACTCCCACCGAGATCAACGCCCCCGCCGCCTTCCCGGCCACGGCCGCTGCCGCCCCGGCCGCCCCTCGTGTAGCGAACTGCGCTTCGATCTTTTCACTGGTGCGTTGCGCCACCGTGGCGATCACCGCGTCCGATGGACCCGAACCGGTGGCGGACGCCTTGTTGACGTGGTCGATCAACGCGGCGTAGGCCGGCAGTGTATTGAGCGGTGCGGTGTGGACCATCTCATACAACGACGCATTGCGCGCCGCCGGCGGCCCCAGGTTGATGGCGGCAATGCCGTGCAGGCGGCGGCTCATCAGCTCGGTGGGGATTCGATGCCGTTGGGCGATCACCTGGACTTGCTGGTTGAGCTGGCGCACGTAATAGTCCGTTGCATTGGCCCTGATCGCTTCGGGATCGATTTCCACCGCCACGGGCTCCAGCACCTGCTCGCGATACTGTTCTTGCAGATAAATCGCCAGGCGCCTGGCCGAAGAATCCTCCTCACCCTTGGCACTGGCGGAATACCAACCGACCTTCATCGCCAGCCATTCCTGGGTCCAGTAACTGCTGAACCAGGGGATGAACTCAGCCTCGGTCCGTTCGTACACCAACACCCGCCAATGCTCCATCGACCCGCGAGCATAGCGTTCGGACTGTTCGAGGGCGCTTTTCGACGCGGCAATGATTTGCTGATCAACCTGCCGCCAGGTGTCCTGGGAAATCGCCAGCGTGGCTGTCGGTTGACCGCGCTGCGACGTGGCGCACCCCGCCAGAACGATCAAAACGGCCAGCATCAGCGAACGCAGCACGGTCGCGCCACCCCGGTTTCACGTCATCCACGGGTTGAGTATAGGTGGGTAGAATCAAGTAAAACCTTGTGGCGCACACAGAGGTATCAAGACGGTCAACGGACGCGTTAACCCAGCGCCGTGTCGAGAAACATCATCACCGCAAACCCCATCATCAACCCCAGGGTGGCCGGGGTTTCGTGACCGTTGCGGTGGGTTTCGGGAATCACTTCGTGGGACACCACGAAAATCATCGCTCCGGCTGCCAGGCCAAGGCTGATGGGATAGGCCACGGCCACGCCCGACGACATGCCCAGGCCAATCACCGAGCCCAGAGGCTCCATCAGTCCCGAGCCCACCGCAATCAGCGCGGCACGCAGCGTACTGATGCCGGTGACCCGTAACGCCATCGCAATCGCAAGCCCTTCGGGGATGTCCTGGATCGCAATGGCGGTGGTCAGGGGCAGGCCTACCTTGAAATCGCCGTCGGCAAAACTGACGCCGATGGCCATGCCTTCCGGTAAATTGTGCAAGGTGATCGCGAGCACGAACAACCAGACCCGATTGATGCGCTCGGCTTGCGGGCCGCGTCGACCGCTCAATTCGTGTTCGTGGGGCACGAAACGGTCGAGACCGATCATCAGGGCAACACCCAGCCCCAGGCCGACCACGACGACAAACGCAGCGAGCAACTGATTGCCACAGATGATCTGTGCCGCGGCGATGCCCGGCAAGATCAGCGAAAATGAGCTGGCGGCGAGCATCATGCCTGCGGCGAAACCCAGCATGATGTCTTGGGTACGTGACGAGATATCCCGCAACACCACCGCCATCAGTGCACCCAAGGCCGTGGCGGCGAAACCGGACGTACCGCCCAACACCGCGTAACCCAGATTTTGCCGGTCGGCGCCCACCAGTGCGTTGTAGCCGCTGTAGAGCAGCAACACGGCGACCACGGCCAGCCCCAGCCAGAAGCTCAGCCCCAGCAGCAAATTGTTTTGCACAGGATCCAGCCAGGTACGCCAGGGCGATCGGATCCGGGAGGTGGGCTGGTCCATCGAATATCCTTACTGGTTTAGCCATGCCATGCCTGATCGTTCACGCAACGGAGGGAACGATCAAGCAGTATTTTCAGGCGAGGGAGCCAAGCTCCCTCGCCGGTCCTTTACAGTTTTTCAACTTGCATCCCTGAGCCCAAGTCGGCGCCTGTGGTGGGATCGCTTTCAGGGTTGGACATCGTCCGCGCCTTCATGTCCATCAACAATGCCTCATCTTTTTTACTCAGCTTTACGCTGGCCAGGCCATCGCCGCCATCCACGGCTGGCGTAGGGTTTTCAACGAATTCCCAATCGTCGCCCTGATTCCAAGGGCCACGCACAGAAGGTTCGCCCTGGGACATATTGAAGTACACATTGGTGAACTCCGGCATGCCTGGCAATTTACCTTGCGGGAAATTGGGCTGGATGGAGTGCAGGGCTTTTTCGAACGACATCTGGTGAGCAATTTCACGCGTCATCAAAAACCCCAGCGCTTCTTTTACGCCAGGATCGTCAGTGAGGTTCATCAGTCGCTCATAGATGATTTTCGCCCGCGCCTCGGCGGCAATGTTGGAACGCATGTCCGCGGTTGGCTCGCCAATAGTGTCGACATAGGCTGCGGTCCACGGCACACCGGCCGAGTTGGTCAGCGGCGAACCGGCGCCATACAGGAGGCTGGTGATGTGAGAGTCATTACCAGCCCCGTTGATGTCGCGGTACAGCTGGCCTTCTTTCTCCACGCCTTCGGCCATCTGGCCCTTGGCGCCCTTGTTCAGCATCACGATGATCGAACCGATCACCTCCAGATGGCTGAGTTCTTCAGTGGCAATGTCCATCAGCAGATCCTTGCGGCCTGGATCGTCCTCGGACAGCGCCTGGGTGAAATAACGCGACGCCGCCGCCAGTTCACCCTGGGCCCCACCGAACTGTTCAAGTAACAGGTTGGCGAGTCCTGGATTAGGTTCAGCGACACGCACGGTGTACTGCAGTCTTTTGTTATGTAAAAACATGATTAAATTCCTCGATCAGGACACAAGTCATGGGGGCACTACTGGTGGCAGGCCCACAAAATTCTGAAAAAGTTAAATGATTAAAATTTGTTTTTTATTCAATAATCGAGACGAACGGTAACGCATAAAAAACTGTACAAGACGTCAGGTTATTGAATAATGGAAGCGCCACTCAATCGATTGATAAATCCTCAAAAAGGATTTATTTATCAACACTGATGCAGGCCCCATGCAAGTGGCTAGGGGCCTGCGCGGTGATCAATCATTACGATTTACGACCGCCACCTTCCCCCCTTTCTTACCGGCTACAGAGGCGCGTTCCGGGTCGCTGGCAAAATTGCCACCGGATGCCTGACCGCCTTTGCGGCCGGCCTCAGCAGCACGCTCCCGGTCATTGGAGAAATTGCCGCCCGACGCCTGGCCACCCTTGCGCCCCGCCTCGGATGCGCGCTGCGGATCATTGGCAAAGTTGCCGCCCGACGCTTGGCCGCCCTTCTTGCCGGCTTCGGATGCCTTCTCACGATCGTTAGCGAAATTGCCAGGATTATTACTTCCTGTGTTAGCCATTTCATTCACCTCGTTAGTTAATATTAGCGAACCCGACGGCTCGTAGTATTGGGAAAACCCGACGCCGCTAAGGTTTTAAAGAAACCGGCGAACGGCGACGAACGGTCCTGGCTTTCAAGTTCAGTTTACTTATATCTCCGTAGGTTGTTTGTATTGCATCAAGCTATGAAGCAAGCGACAGCCGATACATTATTTTAAGTACCGGCCTATTCATCAACGTGAAGCCCGCTCCCACGTTGATCTATAGCAAACCAAGCAAGCTGCCGGTTGCGATAGGACTGATTGCCCAAGACTGTGCCGCTGTCCCATTCGATGACATCGCCAATGTCGATGTGATTGGCCGTACTCAACTCGAGCACGGTGTGGCCATGCTCTTGCGCCACGTACACACCCACCATTGCGCTCTGTCGATTGATGGCTCGTACTTCACTGGTGGTCTGCTTCATACGGGTCCTCTTCACAACAGGTTCAGGCGACCGAAAAATGTCGACCATTCTTTTTACGCTTGGCGCTTGGCTTCGGTTCAGGAAGTACCGCACATAGAAGGTGGATGTCGCGCAGCCGGGGAAAGTTTGAAGAAACCGCCGCGCAGGGCGACGAAAGGCGTTACCGCGACCGGCGGCTCCACCTCAGTGCTAACCTCAATGACTCCAGGCCAGCGGAGAAACACACATGTCGGACGATCTTCACCGTGAACCGCTCGATCAATTGCTGGAGCACATGGCCGGGCGCCGCTTCCTGGTACTCACCGGTGCCGGCATCAGCACCCCGTCGGGCATTCCCGACTACCGGGACAGCGACGGTGTGCGACGGGGTCGACAACCCATGATGTATCAGGAGTTCCTCGCCAAGCCCGAGGCGCGCCAGCGTTACTGGGCGCGGGCGATGCTGGGCTGGCCGCGGGTGCGACAGGCCCGGCCGAACGTGGCCCACGAGGCCCTGGCGAGATTGCAGGAGCAACAACGCATCACCGGTCTCATTACCCAGAACGTCGACACATTGCATGATCAGGCCGGCAGCCAGGACGTGATCGAACTCCACGGTAGCCTGCACCGCGTGCTGTGCCTGGATTGCAGCCAGCGCAGCGAGCGACAGCAAATCCAGCTGTCGATGGAAACTGAAAACCCTTACCTGGCCGGTGTCGATGCAGTGCAGGCACCCGACGGCGACACCCTACTGGACTCGAGCTTCGAGGCGCGTTTCCAAGTGCCCCGTTGCCCCCATTGCGGCGGCGAGCGCTTGAAACCCGACGTGGTCTTTTTCGGCGAAAATGTCGCCGCCACCACCGCAGCTCGCGCTATGCAGGCCGTCGAGGAAGCGGACGGCCTGCTGGTGGTGGGCTCGTCGCTGATGGCCTGGTCGGCGTTTCGCTTGTGCCGGGCGATCAAGGACCGGGGCAAGCCGCTGCTGGCGATCAATCGGGGCAAGACCCGGGCCGATGAGTGGCTGGATCTGAAACTTGAAGAGCCGTGCGAGCGATTGTTGCCGCTACTGACACAGCGCCAGTTCTAAAGAACAACCTATAACCCTTGTGGAAGCGAGCCTGCTCGCGATAGCGGTTTTTCAGCTTGCATCCATGTTGAATGTGCCACCGCATCGCGAGCAGGCTCGCTCCCACAGCAATTGCGGAGTTAGCGCACGGCCAGCTGCGCACCAAGGTCCTGATCCTTGAACGTATCGAACAACGCCTGCGCCGCCGCTGACAGTTCGTGTCCAGGCTTGGTCAACACGCCGATGGCCCGCTCTATCACCGGATCGCTGAGGGTGATGCAGTGGGCGCCCAGCTCATGCATCTGCCCGACACACAGCGCTGGCACGGCGCTCACCCCCAACCCGCTGGCGACCATCCGCCCGACCGTCGCCAGTTGGTGGCTTTCAAACTCTACGGGCAGTTTCATGCCCCGGGCCTGCAAATGCTCTTCGAGCATCACCCGCACGGTGGAGGGCCGTTGCAAGGTGATAAACGGCTGCTCCAGCAAGGTTTGCCACTGGATTTCGCTGCACTGGGCCAGCGCAGAATCCAGCGGCACCACCGCGACGAAGCGGTCCAGGTACAGCGGGGTGAAGACCAGGGAGGAACTCTGCATCGGCTCGAACGCCACGCCCAGTTCGACGTGACGATCCCGGACCATTTCCAGTACCTGTTCGTTGATCACATCGTTGACCGTGACATTGACATTCGGATAGCGGGCGCGGAAGGTCTTGAGGATCGGCGGCAATAGGTTGCCGGCAAATGAAGGCATCGCCGCCAACGTCACTCGGCCGCGCTGCAAAGTGAAACGCTGACGCATTTCATCCTCGGCGTTATCCCAGTCGGCAATCAGCCGCCGGGCCAGAGGCAGCAAGGACTCGCCTTCGGGCGTCAGTGCCACGTTACGGGTATTGCGGCTGAACAGGCGCCCGCCCAGGCCCTCTTCCAGGGCCTTGATGGTCAGGCTCAGGGCCGACTGGGACAGGTGCAGTCGCTCGCAGGCCACGGCGAAGCTCAGGCTCTGGGCCACGGCGAGGAAAGCGCGGATTTGCTTGAGGGTCATGAGCGTCTTGTGTCCGGATGCGTAGGAGCTGCCGAAGGCTGCGATCTTTTGATCTTGATCTTTCGCTTGAGATTTAACAGGCGGTGGAAAGATCGCAGCCTTCGGCAGCTCCTACAGGAGAACTATTATTGAGTTTTATCAATCAATCCAACCTAAAAATCAACTTAACAAATATATGACTTGGCGCAACACTGCATTTCATTGCGACCCCATCAAGAATTAAAAGAGGTGTCTATGGCTGGTTTCGACAAACGCGTGAGCTCTTATGAAGAGGCGCTGGAAGGCTTGAAGGACGGCATGACCGTCATCTCTGGCGGCTTCGGCCTCTGCGGCATTCCGGAAAACCTGATCGCCGAGATCAAGCGCAGGGGCATCCGCGAGCTCACCGTGGTTTCGAATAACTGCGGCGTCGACGGTTTCGGCCTCGGCGTGCTGCTGGAAGACCGGCAGATCCGCAAAGTGGTGGCCTCCTACGTGGGTGAAAATGCCCTCTTCGAGCAGCAACTGCTAAGCGGCGAAATCGAAGTCGAACTCACCCCCCAAGGCACTCTCGCCGAAAAAATGCGCGCCGGCGGCGCAGGCATCCCGGCGTTCTTCACCGCCACGGGCGTTGGCACTCCGGTGGCCGAAGGCAAGGAAGTGCGTGAATTCCATGGTCGCCAGTACCTCATGGAAGAATCCATCACCGGCGACTTCGCCATTGTCAAAGGCTGGAAAGCCGACCATTTCGGCAACGTGATCTATCGCCACACTGCCCAGAACTTCAACCCGCTGGCCGCCACTGCCGGCAAGATTACCGTGGTGGAAGTCGAAGAAATCGTCGAACCCGGCGAGCTGGACCCGGCGCAGATCCACACCCCAGGGATCTACGTCGACCGGGTCATTTGCGGCACGTTCGAAAAGCGCATCGAACAGCGCACCGTGCGTAAGTGATCCCCTGCCCCCGGCCCGAATGAAGGAATAACAACATGGCACTTTCCCGCGAACAAATGGCTCAACGCGTCGCCCGCGAAATGCAGGACGGCTACTACGTGAACCTCGGCATCGGCATTCCGACCCTGGTCGCCAACTACATCCCTGAAGGCATGGAAGTCATGCTGCAGTCGGAAAACGGCCTGCTCGGCATGGGCGCTTTCCCCACCGAAGCCGAAGTCGATGCCGACATGATCAACGCCGGCAAACAGACCGTCACCGCGCGCATCGGCGCCTCGATCTTCTCTTCGGCCGAATCGTTTGCCATGATCCGCGGCGGCCACATCGACCTGACCGTACTCGGCGCGTTCGAGGTTGACGTCGAAGGTAACATTGCCTCGTGGATGATCCCTGGCAAGCTGGTCAAGGGCATGGGCGGCGCGATGGACCTGGTGGCCGGTGCCGAGAACATCATCGTCACCATGACCCACGCATCCAAGGACGGCGAGTCGAAACTGCTGCCCCGTTGCAGCCTGCCGCTGACCGGCGCCGGCTGCATCAAGCGGGTCCTGACAGACCTGGCCTACCTGGAAATCCAGGACGGCGCCTTCATCCTGAAGGAACGTGCGCCGGGGGTCAGCGTCGAGGAAATCATCGCCAAGACCGCCGGTAAACTGATCGTGCCAGACCACGTCCCTGAAATGCAGTTCGCTGCACAATGAGGAGAGATTCGATGCAAGAAGTCGTGATTGTCGCCGCCACCCGCACTGCCATCGGCAGCTTCCAGGGTTCGTTGGCCTCCATTCCCGCACCGCAACTCGGCGCAGCGGTGATCCGTCGCCTGCTGGAACAGACCGGTCTTTCTGGTGAGCAGGTTGATGAGGTGATTCTCGGCCAGGTGTTGACCGCAGGCAGCGGCCAGAACCCAGCCCGCCAAGCGTCGATCCTCGCCGGCCTGCCTCACGCGGTGCCGGCGTTGACCCTGAACAAAGTCTGCGGCTCGGGGCTCAAAGCGTTGCACCTGGGCGCCCAGGCGATCCGTTGCGGCGATGCCGACGTCATCATCGCTGGCGGCATGGAGAACATGAGTCTGGCTCCATACGTGCTGCCAGCCGCCCGTACCGGCCTGCGCATGGGCCACGCAAAGATGATCGACAGCATGATCACCGACGGCCTGTGGGATGCCTTCAACGATTACCACATGGGCATCACCGCCGAGAACCTGGTAGACAAGTACGGTATCAGCCGCGAAGAGCAGGACGCCTTTGCCGCCGCCTCCCAACAGAAAGCCGTCGCCGCCATTGAAGGTGGCCGGTTTGCCGATGAGATCACACCGATCCTGATCCCTCAGCGCAAAGGCGACCCCGTGGCCTTCGCCACTGATGAACAACCACGGGCCGGCACCACCGCCGAATCCCTGGGCAAGCTCAAGCCCGCCTTCAAGAAGGATGGCAGCGTCACCGCCGGCAATGCCTCGTCGCTCAATGACGGCGCGGCTGCGGTCATGCTGATGAGCGCAGAAAAAGCCAAGGCACTGGGCTTGCCGGTGCTGGCGAAAATCAGTGCCTACGCCAACGCGGGCGTCGACCCGGCAATCATGGGCATTGGCCCGGTTTCAGCCACCCGCCGCTGCCTGGATAAGGCAGGTTGGTCGCTGGATCAACTGGACCTGATCGAAGCCAACGAAGCCTTCGCCGCCCAGTCGCTGGCCGTGGCACGGGAACTGAAATGGGACTTGGACAAGGTTAACGTCAATGGTGGCGCTATCGCCCTGGGCCATCCAATCGGCGCTTCGGGTTGCCGGGTACTGGTGTCGCTGCTGCATGAAATGATCAAGCGCGATGCCAAGAAAGGCCTCGCCACATTGTGCATCGGCGGTGGTCAGGGCGTGGCCCTGGCACTGGAACGGGCGTAACCGGCAACGAGCTCAACGGTGGGTGAGCGGACCCACGAACATCCGCGCACCCACTGGCAACACCACCGGCGCAACCTTGGTTGCGCCGGTTTTTTTTGCCTGTTGGTTTTGAGCATGGCTTGCCGGCCCCATCGCGAGCAAGCTCGGCTCCCACAGGGGATCTCGGGTGTTCACAAATCCGGTGTTTACCACAAACTCTGTGGGAGCTGAGCTTGCTCGCGATAGCGGTGGGTCAGGTGACGATGCGTTGTCAGGCCCCCGCACCAAAGCGGTCACGGCTGTTGGTCAGGTGCAGCCACATGGCGGCGCGGGCGGCGTCTGGGTCTTGGCGTTTGATGGCGTTGAAGATCGCCTCATGTTCCAGGTTCGCCAGTTGCGCCAGTTTCCCGAGGTCTGCCTGGCCGCGTTCGGCCACGTTCACTCGGGTCCTGGGGATCATCGCACTGCCCAGGTGCTGCATGATTTCGACAAAACAAGTGTTGTCCGTGGCTTCGGCGATGAGCAGGTGGAAGCGCCGGTCAGCTTCGACACAGCTGTCGTTGTTGCTGAACAACCGCTGATAGTCATCCAGGGCCTGGCGCATCTGCTGTAAATGGTCTTCGCTGCGACGTTGGGCGGCCAGGGCCGCCGCCTGGGTTTCCAGGCCCATGCGCAACTCCAGAATTCCCCTTACGCCCGCCGCGGTATCGACATTGAGCCGCAGCCCAGGCTCGCCCGTTTGCTCCAGCACAAAAGTGCCAATGCCATGACGGGTTTCCACCAACCCCGACGCTTGCAGCTTGGAAATTGCCTCGCGCACTACCGTACGGCTGACGCCATGCGCCTGCACGATAGCCCCTTCCGATGGCAGCTTCTGCCCTGGCTTCAACTGCCCCAGCAAGATGCTCTGGCTCAGCTTCGCCACCAAGTCATGGGCCAGGTTGTGGGTGCGCTTGCGCAGGGGCGCTTCGGTGTCTTGCGGCATCGCCAGGGTTCCTCGAAAACAGGCTGATAGATCCTATCATCAGCGGGCTTGAGCGGGATCATCGCCGAACCGCAAACTTGTATGATAACCATGGATATTCAGCCATTTTAATTAGGCTCAAACACCCCAAAGAGATTACTTCGCAAGGCATTCCCCCGCCTGACAAAGTGCTAATCCCCTTACAAAGCCCAACAAATACGGCATAAAAAAGCAGACATGTCGATCCAAGGGTGATGAAAAATCCCTTGTAACCAAAAAAATTCAGGTTGTATGATGTCTATCAACATCGACACCTGCACGATGCCCCGCATAAAAATAACGAGTGGGAGAAAAACCAGTGAACACATCCAGCCTCAAGGCGAATGCCGGCGCGGATCCGGTGTTGTTGTCGGCCATAGCCAAGGTCAAGCGCCACATCCTGCCGCTGTTCGTCATCATGTTTATCGTCAACTACATCGACCGCGTGAACATCGGCTTCGTGCGTGCCCATATGGAGCAAGACCTGGGCATCGGTGCAGCCGCCTATGGCTTTGGTGCCGGCCTGTTCTTCATCGGTTACGCCCTGTTCGAAGTGCCCTCCAACATGCTGCTGCAAAAGATCGGTGCCCGCATCTGGCTCACCCGCATCATGCTCACCTGGGGCCTGGTGGCAGCGGGCATGGCCTTCATCCAGAACGAAACCCACTTCTACATCCTGCGCTTCCTCTTGGGCGTGGCCGAAGCCGGTTTCTTCCCTGGGGTGATTTATTACTTCACCCGCTGGTTACCGGGTGTTGAACGCGGCAAAGCCATCGCCATTTTCCTCAGCGGCTCGGCCATCGCCTCGCTAATCTCCGGTCCGTTGTCGGGGTTGCTGCTGCAAATCAACGGCCTGGGCATGCACGGCTGGCAGTGGATGTACTTCATCGAAGGGCTGTTCTCCGTCGGCCTGTGCGTCTTCGTCTGGTTCTGGTTGGACTCCAAGCCTCACGACGCCAAATGGCTGAGCCGTGAGGAACAGGACGCGCTGGTCAAGACCATCGACGATGAACAGCGGGCCCGCGAAGCTGCTTCGCCGATCAAACTGTCCATCGGCCAGTTGCTCAAGGATCGCCAGATCATCCTGTTTTGCCTGATCTACTTCTTCATTCAACTGACGATCTACGCCGCCACGTTCTGGCTGCCCAGCATCATCAAGAAGATGGGCGACCTCAGCGACATCCAGGTCGGGCTGTTCAACTCGATCCCCTGGCTGCTGTCGATTGTCGGCATGTACACCTTTGCCTCGCTGTCGGCCAGGTGGAAATTCCAGCAAGCCTGGGTGGCCACTGCCCTGCTGATCGCAGCAGCCGGGATGTTCATGTCTACCACGGGCGGGCCGATCTTCGCTTTCGTCGCCATCTGCTTCGCTGCGCTGGGCTTCAAGTCGGCGTCGTCGCTGTTCTGGCCGATTCCCCAGGCCTACCTGGACGCACGAATCGCCGCTGGGGTGATTGCGCTGATCAACTCCGTGGGCAACCTCGGCGGGTTTGTCGCCCCGACCACATTCGGCCTGTTGGAGCAGCACACCGGCTCGATCCAAGGTGGCCTCTATGGCCTGGCGGCCACTTCGATCATTGCCGCGATCATCGTGTTTGCCGCGCGTAATACGCCCAAGCCCAAACCCGTATCGACGCCGGCCAACCCAGCCGCCAGTCACGTCTGATTATTCTATTCGTTCAAGGACCCATGCACATGAACCTCCAAGAAGCCAGCAAAGCCCCGATCATCACCAGCATGCAGATCGTGCCCGTGGCCGGCCATGACGGCATGCTGTTGAACCTCAGTGGCGCCCATGGCCCGTTTTTCACTCGCAACATCGTCATTCTCAAGGACAACGCCGGCCACACGGGCCTTGGCGAAGTACCCGGCGGCGAGCGCATCCGCCAGACCCTCGAAGACGCCCGCTCGCTGGTGGTCGGCAGCCCCATCGGTATGTATCAGAAGATTCTCAACACTGTGCGCCAAGCCTTCGCCGACCGGGATACCGGTGGCCGTGGGCTGCAGACCTTCGACCTGCGCATCACCATTCACGCGGTCACCGGGCTGGAAGCGGCATTGCTGGATTTACTCGGCCAACACCTGGACGTACCGGTTGCCGCGCTGCTCGGCGAAGGCCAGCAGCGCGATGAAGTGAAGATGCTCGGTTACCTGTTTTATGTCGGTGATCGTCAGCAGACCGACCTGCCCTACCGCAGTGAGCCGGACGCCGACAACGACTGGTTCCGCGTGCGCCACGAAAAAGCCCTGGACGCCGACGCCGTTGTGCGCCTGGCCGAAGCAGCCCATTCGCGCTACGGCTTCCAGGATTTCAAGCTCAAGGGCGGCGTGCTCAAGGGCGACGAAGAGATCGAAGCGGTCACGGCCCTGGCCGAACGCTTCCCCCAGGCACGCATTACCCTGGACCCGAACGGCGCCTGGTCACTCAAGGAAGCCATCCGCCTGTGCCGCGACCAGCACGCGGTGTTGGCCTATGCCGAGGACCCATGTGGCGCCGAGAACGGCTACTCCGGTCGCGAGGTCATGGCCGAGTTCCGCCGCGCCACGGGCCTTAAAACCGCCACCAACATGATCGCCACCGACTGGCGCGAAATGGGCCATGCCATCACCTTGCAGTCAGTGGACATTCCCCTGGCCGACCCGCATTTCTGGACGATGCAGGGGTCCGTGCGGGTGGCGCAGATGTGCAATGAATGGGGCCTGACCTGGGGCTCTCACTCCAACAACCACTTCGACATTTCCCTGGCGATGTTCACCCACGTGGCCGCGGCGGCACCGGGCGATATCACCGCGATCGACACCCACTGGATCTGGCAGGACGGCCAGCGGCTGACCAAGGCGCCGTTGCAGATCCAGGGCGGTTGCGTGCAGGTGCCGAAAAAACCGGGGCTGGGGATTGAGTTGGACAGCGATCAACTGGCCAAGGCGCATGAGCTGTACAAAGGCATGGGCCTTGGTGCTCGGGATGATGCGGTGGCGATGCAGTACCTGATTCCAGGCTGGACGTTCAACAACAAACAGCCGTGCCTGGTGCGCTGAGCCGATCACATGTGGGAGCGAGCCTGCTCGCGATGACGGCGGTACATCCAACATCACCTTCTCAGGCAGACCGCAATCGCGAGCAGGCTCGCTCCCACAGGGGGCTGTGTCATCAGATCTACTACTAACCCTCCGGCCGCAGAATCAACACCGCCAACGGCGGCAGATTGAGTTCCAGCGACAGGTTCTGCCCATGGCTAGGCACTTCTTCGGTGGAGGCTCCGCCGCCGTTGCCGTAGTTGGAACCGGCGTAGGTGTCAGCATCGCTGTTGAGCAATTCCACCCAACGCCCGGCGAACGGCACACCGATCCGATAGGCGGCGCGCGGCACTGGTGTGAAGTTGGCGACCACCAGCACCGGTCGCCCTTCCTTGCTCCAGCGTAGCCACGCGTAGACGCTGTTGACCGCATCGTCGCCAATCAACCACTGGAAGCCCTGGGGCGCGTCATCCTGGTCATGCAGCGCCGGTTCTTCGCGATAGAGCCGGTTCAGATCGCTGACCAGTTGCTGCACCCCACGGTGTTCCGGGTATTGCAGCAAGTACCAGTCCAACTGCTGATCGTGGTTCCACTCGCGCCATTGGCCGAACTCGCAACCCATGAACAACAGCTTCTTGCCGGGATGCCCCCACATGAAGCTGAGGTATGCCCTCAGGTTGGCGAATTTCTGCCAGCGATCACCCGGCATTTTGTCGATCAGCGAGCGTTTGCCGTGGACCACTTCATCGTGGGAAATCGGCAGGACGAACCGCTCGGACCAGGCGTACATCAGGCCAAAACTCAGTTCGTTGTGGTGATGGGCGCGGTACACCGGGTCCTGCTGGATGTAGTGCAGCGAATCGTGCATCCAGCCCATGTTCCATTTATAGGAGAAGCCCAGGCCGCCCTGTTGCGTGCTCTGGCTGACGCCCGGCCAGGCGGTGGATTCTTCGGCAATGACCAACGCACCTGGGGTTTCCAGCGCCACCACGTCGTTGAGGTGCCGCAGAAAGTCGATGGCTTCCAGGTTTTCGCGACCGCCGTGGCGGTTGGGCACCCACTCACCCGCCTTGCGCGAATAGTCGCGGTATAACATCGAGGCCACCGCATCGACACGCAAGCCGTCGATGTGGAAATGCTTCAACCAGTGCAGGGCCGAAGCCAGCATGAAACCGTGGACTTCCGTGCGACCCAGGTTGTAGATCAGCGTGTCCCAATCCTGGTGAAAGCCTTCCAGCGGGTTGCCGTATTCGTACAGCGCCGTGCCGTCGAATTGGGCCAAGCCGTGAGTGTCGGTAGGAAAATGCGCCGGCACCCAGTCGAGGATCACCCCGATGTTGGCCTGGTGACAGGCGTTAATGAACGCGGCGAAATCGTCCGGCGAACCAAAACGCGCCGTCGGGGCAAACTGTGACAGCGGTTGATAACCCCAGGAGCCACCGAACGGGTGCTCCATGATCGGCATCAGCTCGATGTGGGTAAAGCCCAGGTCCTTGACGTAAGGCACCAGCCGTTCGGCCATTTCATGCCAGTTGTATTGCCGGGCAACCTCCCCTGCCTCGTCGATTTCGCACTGCCAGGAACCGGCGTGCAATTCGTAGATCGACAGCGGCGCACCGGGCAACTGCCGCTCAGCGCGGTGCTGCATCCATTCGTCGTCCTGCCATTCGATCTTCAACGGCGCGGCGACTTTCGAGGCGGTGTCTGGCGGCATTTGGGTGGCCAATGCCACCGGATCAGCCTTGAGCGGCAGGATGCCGTGGGCCCCAAGGATTTCATATTTGTAGCCTTCGCCCGCGCCGAGCCGAGGGATGAACAACTCCCACACGCCGGACGGATAACGGATGCGCATCGGATGCCGCCGCCCATCCCAGACGTTGAAATCGCCCACCACCGACACCCGTCGAGCGTTCGGCGCCCACACGGCAAAGCGCACGCCATCGACGCCATCGACAGTGGTCAGTTGCGCACCGAGGCAGGAACTGAGGTCACGGTGATTGCCTTCGCCAAACAGGTAAAGGTCCATTTCCCCCAGCAACTGCCCGAAGCTGTAAGGATCCTCCGCCACTTGCTCGCCGCCGGCCCAACGGGTACGCAGCAGGTACGCCTGGGCACGGTCAAAATGGCCGACGAACAGGCCCGGGGTTTCGGTGAGTTGCAATTCACCCAGTTCGTCACCGCCCTCACGGGCGAGCACCTGCACGCTCAGCGCGCCGGGCAGATACGCCCGGATGAATTGCCCGCCCGCGCCGTCGCCGTGGGGGCCGAGGATGGAAAACGGGTCTTGGTGTTCGGCGCGCACCAGCGCGTCGATGTCATGGGGGGCCGGCAACAGTGACTCTTTGGCCTGCCCCTGTGGTTCCTTGTTCGAGACATTCATGATTTTCTCCACTAAATCGGTCCGGCTATGTCGGAAAAGGGTTTCAACCCGCTCAATAACCCGTACAGACCGTGCAGTGGCACGGGCAGCCAGGCGGGGCGATTCTCGGCTTCATAGGCCACTTCATAGGCCGCCTTCTCCAGGCCGAACAACGCCAGCGCAGCGTCCTCGCCTTCAGCATCCTTCCATTCATGGGCAAGACTAGCTGCCGCCAGCCGATATGCCTGAACAAATGCCTGGCGGGCCTCTTTCAAATAACGATCGGCCACTCGTTGCCGCGCCGAATCGGCATCGGCGGTGCTATCGACGGTGTGCAAGTGAATCGCCATCGCCGCCGCATAATCGAAGGAGCGCAGCACGCCGCTGACGTCCTTGTACGGGCTGTGCTTGCCTCGGCGTTCATGCAGTGGCCGTGCCGGTTCGCCTTCGAAATCGATCAGATAGGCATCGCCCTTGATCACCAGCACCTGCCCCAGGTGCAGGTCGCCATGGACGCGGATGCGCAAGCCACCGACGGCTTTGCCGGCCAGTTCCTGGATGTGGGCCAGAACGGTTTTCTTGTGCTCCAGCAAGCGCGCGACCATGGCCTGGTCCGTCGAGCTCAACTGGCTCTGGTTCTGCTTGAGCAGGCGCAAAGCGTTTTCCACCTGCGCGACCACGTCCTTGCCGATAGCCTGGGCGTCCTTGGCATGGGTGGCCTGCGGAGCGAAGTCCGCATCGTCGGTGGGCTGGGCCAGCACCTGGTGCATTTCTCCCAGGCGCTGGCCGAGCATGCCGGCAAAATCCTTCAGCTCGCCCAAGGCGTTGTAATGCTGCTCCTGCTCGGACACGGCATCGGCCAGCTCGTCACGCAAGGCGCGTTCAAGGTTGTTCTGAGTCCATTCCCAGGCATCGCCCTGATTGCTCAGATACCCCTGGGCAATCATCAACAGCGCATCCTCGCCTTCGGCATCGCGGCGAATCACCGAACCCAGCAGTGGCGAGATGTTGCCGAAACCTGCGGCAGTCAGATAAGCACTCATTTCGAGTTCCGGGTGCACGCCCGAGGCGATTTTGCGGATCAACTTGAGTACCAGGCTGCCACCCACTACCACCGAACTGTTGGACTGTTCGGCGGACAGGTAACGCACTTCCGGCTCGGCGCCCAGGTTCAACGGGGCCAAGCCCTCGGTGGGTTCGAAGCGCAACTCACCCTCCGAGCACGGCAGCACCGTGGCGCTCTGCATGCTTTGCAGCACAGCCCGCACGAAGCTTTCCAGGCTGAATGCATCGGTGATCAAACCAACCTGACGAACCCGCCGCACGCGCGACAGCGCCAGTTGCTGTGGCAACGCCGCGCCCAACTGGTCTTCGGCGAGCAGGCCGAATGGCAGTTGATAACGCAGCGTCTGGCCGCCGCTGGTGACGTCGATTTCGCTGAGCAACACAGGGTGCTGCGGGTCGCCGAAGCGCACGCCATAGACAATATTGACCTTCTCGATCGCGCTGTCCTTGCCGGCAAACCAACGACGGTTCTGCAACCAGCTCGGCAGGATGGTTTGCTCCAGCGTGGTGCGCGACGGCGCTTCGAGTAACTCTTCCAGGCGTTTTTTCAGCACCAGAGTGGTGAAATCCGGAAGGCTCTGAGCCGGTTCCACATGCCAGCTCGGCATCTGGTTTTCCGTCGCCAGGACGAACCAATAGAAGCCGTACGGTGGCAGGGTCAGCAGGAAATTCAGCTGGCCGATGGGCGGGAATGCATTGCCGCCCAGCATCTCCACCGGAACCATGCCAGCGTAGGTCGACAGGTCCAACTCGGCAGCCTGGGCACTGCGCGACACGTTGGCCACGCACAGGATGACTTCGTGCTTGCCATCGGGGCCGGTGTATTCGCGGGTGTAAGCCAGGATCCGCCGGTTGCTCGGCGACAGCATTTTCAGCGTGCCCCGGCCAAAGGCCTTGGACTGCTTGCGCACCGCCAGCATCCGCCGGGTCCAGTTGAGCAGCGAGTGAGGGTCGCCGGCCTGGGTCTCGACATTGACTGACTGGTAGCCGTATTGCGGGTCCATGATCGGCGGCAGCACCAAGCTGGCCGGGTCGGCCCGAGAGAAACCGCCGTTGCGGTCGATGGACCACTGCATCGGCGTGCGCACGCCGTCACGGTCGCCCAGATAGATGTTGTCGCCCATGCCGATTTCATCGCCGTAATACAAGGTCGGCGTACCGGGCATCGACAGCAGCAGGCTGTTGAGCAATTCCACGCGGCGACGGTCGCGCTCCATCAGCGGCGCCAGGCGTCGGCGAATCCCCAGATTGATGCGCGCCCGACGGTCGGCCGCGTAGTAATTCCACAGGTAGTCGCGCTCCTTGTCGGTGACCATCTCCAGGGTCAACTCATCGTGGTTGCGCAGGAAGATCGCCCACTGGCAATTGGCGGGGATCTCCGGGGTCTGGCGCAGGATGTCGGTGATGGGGAAGCGATCTTCCTGGGCCAGCGCCATGTACATGCGCGGCATCAGCGGGAAGTGGAACGCCATGTGGCATTCGTCACCGTTCAGGCCTTGGGCGTCGACATCGCCAAAGTACAGCTGGGTGTCTTCCGGCCACTGGTTGGCTTCGGCCAACAACATGCGGTCGGGGTAGTTGGCGTCGATCTCGGCACGGATCTGCTTGAGGACGTCGTGGGTCTCGGGCAGGTTTTCGTTGTTGGTGCCGTCGCGCTCGATCAGGTACGGGATCGCATCCAGGCGCAGGCCGTCGATGCCCATGTCCAGCCAGTAGCGCATCACCGACAGTACAGCTTTGATGACCTGCGGGTTATCGAAGTTGAGGTCAGGCTGATGGGAATAGAAACGGTGCCAGAAGTATTGGCCGGCTACCGGATCCCAGGTCCAGTTGGATTTTTCGGTGTCGAGGAAAATGATCCGCGTGCCATCGTATTTGTGGTCGTCGTCGGACCAGACATAGAAGTCCCGCGCCTTCGAACCCGGCTTGGCCTTACGGGCGCGCTGGAACCACGGGTGCTGGTCCGAGGTGTGGTTGATGACCAGTTCGGTGATGACCCGCAAGTTGCGCTTGTGAGCCTCGGCAATGAAGCGCCGGGCATCGGCCATGGTGCCGTAGTCTGGGCTGACGCCGCGGTATTCGGCGATGTCGTAGCCGTCGTCGCGCCGGGGCGATGGGTAGAACGGCAGCAACCAGATGGTATTGACGCCCAGATCGGCGATGTAGTCGAGCTTCTCGATCAGGCCGGGAAAGTCACCGATCCCGTCGTTATTGGAGTCGAAATAAGATTTTACGTGAACCTGATAAATCACCGCATCCTTGTACCAGAGCGGGTCTTTGATAAAGGTGGCAGACCGGGGTTTCTTCGCCATTTGCAACTCCTGATGAATTCAATAAAGCCGCTGGAACACAGGCTTGTGAGGTCTTTTTGTGTTGTGAGGCCTTTTGTAGCGAGGGGATTCATCCTCACTTTGTGGGAGCAAAGCTTGCTCGCGATGCAGGCGCCTAGATTCTCCAAGAGACCGCGTCATCTTCATCTCGGGCAAGCCTTGCTCCCACAGCCTTACGCCACGCTGATCCGCCAAATCCCAAACGGCTGGGTCGCTGGGTCAATCTGCATAAACTGATACTTGCCATGCCAGCTCCAGCGGTGACCGCTCATCAAATCCTCGCCTTGGGTCTGGGCATCGTCGGGCAGGCCCATCTCCCACAGTGGTAATTCGAAATTGGCTTCCTGCGGGTTGTGCGGATCGAGGCTCACCGCCACCAGGATGAAATTGCTTCCGTCGGGCGTGCGCTTGCCGAAATAGAGAATGTTGTCGTTCCAGGCGTTGTAGATCGTCAGGCCCAGGTGCGTATGCAGCGCCGGGTTCTGCCGGCGGATGCGGTTGAGCTGGGCGATTTCGGCAATGATGTTGCCTGGCGCGGTGAAGTCCCGAGGGCGGATCTCGTATTTCTCCGAATCGAGGTACTCCTCCTTGCCCGGTACCGGCGCCGCTTCGCACAGTTCAAAGCCCGAATACATGCCCCACAGGCCCGAGCCCATGGTTGCCAGGGCCGCGCGAATCAGAAAACCAGCGCGCCCCGACTCATGGAGAAAGGCCGGGTTGATGTCTGGCGTATTGACGAAAAAGTTCGGCCGGTAGCATTCGCGCCAAGGCGACTCGTTGAGTTCGCTGAAGTAGGTCGCCAACTCGGCTTTGGTGTTGCGCCAAGTGAAATAGGTGTAGCTCTGGGAGTAACCCACCTTGCCCAGCCGCGCCATCATGGCCGGCGTGGTGAAGGCTTCGGCAAGGAACATCACTTCAGGGTATTGGGCCCGCACATCGGCGATCAGCCACTGCCAGAAGGGCAACGGCTTGGTGTGGGGGTTGTCGACTCGAAAGATCTTCACGCCTTCGTTGACCCAGCCCACCACGACGTCCCGCAGCTCCAGCCAGAGGCTGGGAATCGAATCGGCGGCATAGAAGTCGACGTTGACGATGTCCTGGTATTTCTTCGGCGGGTTTTCTGCGTATTTGATCGTGCCGTCCGGCCGCCAGCTGAACCAGCCCGGATGCTGCTTGAGCCACGGGTGGTCTTGGGAGCACTGGATGGCGAAGTCGAGGGCGATCTCCAGGCCATGGTCGGCGGCCGCCGCCACCAGGCGCCGGAAGTCCTCACGGGAACCCAATTGCGGATGAATCGCCTCGTGCCCGCCCTCTTCGCTGCCGATGGCATAAGGGCTGCCCGGATCGTCGGGGCCGGCGGTGAGGGAATTGTTCGGCCCCTTGCGAAAGCTACGGCCGATGGGGTGGATCGGCGGGAAATACAGCACGTCGAAGCCCATGTCCTGGATCACCGCCAAGCGCGAATGCACGTCGTTGAAAGTGCCATGGCGTTTGGGATCGTCGGTAATTGAGCGTGGAAACAACTCGTACCAGCTGGCGAACTCGGCCAGCTTGCGCTCCACGTCCAGCGGGTACTTGGGGCTGATGCTCAAGTAAGGTCGATGATCGGCCTGTGACATCAGATCGGCACTGCGCGATGCCAGGAACAATGCCACCTGCTCGTCCGGCAACAGGCCGGAGAGCTCGTGGTGCAACGCAGCCAACTGTTCGCTCAGTTCACCCGAGCTGCGCTCGGCGGCCATGTGCACCTGATTGCGCCCTTCTTGCAGCTCCAGACTGATAGGGACCCCGGCGCCGAATTTTTTCTCCAGCTCGTAGCAGAAACTGGCGAACTGATCGATCCACGCCTCAATGCAAAACACATAGAGGCCCTGGTCCGGCACGTTGAACTGGCCCTGCCAGCCGTTGTTGCCCAGATCGGTCATGACCTCGCTGTTCCACGCCTTATCCTCCAACGCGTGCCAGCGGATTCGCACGGCCAGTTTGTCGTGGCCGTCGGCGAACACCTTGCAGGTCACCGTCACATCCTGCCCGGCCACGGCCTTGACGGCGAATTGCCCGCCATCAATTACCGGCATGGTGTTTTCAATTGCAATACGCGGCAACAACAACGCCTGGGACAACGGCAAATGCGGGTTGTACGCCAGGTCAGTCGGGTATTCAGCAGTCATCGAGCATCGCTCCTTTTACGCCCCATGGACGCGATTGTGGCGGTAAAGGCCCAACGGGTCCTGAATAAACTCACTTAAGCTCCGAACCGAGCCGGCGGCTAAAAGTTCAGAGGGATTTACCCCGATGCATCCGGGATCAAACCCGGCGCAGGGTGGTCAACAACTAATAAGCACGACTCAAGCCATGTGCGTCACGGAGACCCTTGCCAATGAATATCCCCATCCCGGCTGAAACCCCTGATCCCAACATAGACAACCCCACCCTGCCGCTGCCCGACCCTGACCTGGAGCCGATTCCGGAAAAAGATCCACCGCTCGATCCCCAACCGCCCCTGGGCGACCCGCCGAGCGAGGCGCCGCCGGAGCGGGTTTGATTCAACAGCCTAGTAGTAAACCTGTGGGGTTTGTGTGTGGATTGGCCGCAGTTACGGCTTATCCCCCTTATCCAGCGCCCGGACAATCATCGGCATCACACTGAAGATCCCCAACGCCAGCAACGTGCTCAGCACCGCCGTCGATTCCCGGCCCAGCCCGGCGGCGATGCCGATGGCGGCGGTCATCCACAGGCCGGCGGCGGTGGTCAGGCCTTTGACGTCGCTTTCGTCGCCGTCATTGCTTTTCAGGATGGTGCCCGCACCGAGAAAACCGATGCCGGCGATCACACCCTGCATCACCCGGCTCATGGCGTCGGCCTGGGAGCCAGACATCTGTGGCACCAGCACGAACAGCGCAGCCCCCAGCGCCACGAGCATATGAGTACGCACACCGGCGGCCTTGCCCTTGTGTTCACGCTCAAAGCCCAGGATGCCGCCTAACAGCGCGGCCATCAGCAGGCGCACGGTGACCCGCGTCAGTTGCTGGGCATCGGTGATGTCGGCAAATTCCGCTTGCAGGGTTATCCAGACTTCATGCCACCAGGCTTTCATGAATCGTCCTCTTTTCATTCGATAAACGATGGACCGCAAGCGACGCCAGAGGTGCGCCCGACCGCTGATCAGGCGCAACGAACCCTCGCCACCGGACGGCACCTAACGTTCAGGACATCCAGAAGGAAGAACAATCATGACGGTACGTATCGAAAACAACCAAACCTGCTATTTCAAAACCTCCCACGGCGAGGAACAGCGCCTTGCCAGCAAGCTGACCGTTATCACCGACTCGGACAAAGCCATGTCAGCCGTGGAGATCAACGACGAGCGGATCTATATCACCGAGAAGGAAGCCAACGCCCTGACCGTGGCCGGGGCGACTGATGGCCGCAAGAACCTAAAGGCTACTGATGGTGATTCGGTTATCTGAAGCCCGATTTAACAGGAGCTTGTTCGCTCGTCCCTGGGTGCATCAAAGTGTCGCAGGGACTGGGCTTCAGCGCATCTGATCCGGTTTTTATCCAAACACCTGAGTCTGTTATGCAAACAGTTCGGTGGTCATAGTGCGTCGCCAGATACAGGCTGATGAGCGACCGACCATGAGCGATAGAATCCCCGTCCAATTGATACAGACTTTCGAACCCGCGCCGACGAAGATCAAGGCCAGGACCACCGATAACCTGATTCACACCCGCAGTTTCACCGGTTTGTTTCGCACGTTGCGCATGAGCGGTGCCGGGGGTCTGTTCCTGCTGTTTTTCGGCACGGTGTGGTTGAACTGGGGTGGCCGCCAGGCAGTGCTCTGGGACCTCAGCGAAAGCAAATTCCACATTTTTGGCGCGACCTTCTGGCCCCAGGACTTCATCCTGCTGTCGGCGTTGCTGATCATCGCCGCTTTCGGCCTGTTTGCGATCACCGTGTTCGCCGGTCGCGTGTGGTGCGGCTACACCTGTCCGCAGAGCTCCTGGACCTGGGTTTTCATGTGGTGCGAGAAAATCACCGAAGGCGAACGCAACCAGCGGATCAAGCTGCAAGCGGCGCCCTGGGGCTTGAACAAGCTGTTGCGCCGCTCGGCCAAGCACACACTGTGGCTGGCCATCAGCCTGCTCACCGGCCTGACGTTCGTCGGTTACTTCACGCCGATCCGCCCGCTGGCCGAAGAACTGCTGACCCTGCAAATGGCCGGCGTCAGCCTGTTCTGGGTACTTTTCTTTACCGCCGCTACCTACCTCAACGCCGGCTGGCTGCGTGAAGCGGTGTGCATGCACATGTGCCCCTACGCACGGTTCCAGAGCGTGATGTTCGACAGGGACACGCTGACCATTTCCTATGACACGGCCCGGGGTGAAATCCGCGGCCCGCGCAAGCGCGAGGTGAACCCGACCAATATTGGCCTGGGCGATTGCATCGATTGCCAGATGTGTGTGCAGGTCTGCCCCACCGGCATCGACATCCGCGACGGCCTGCAAATGGAGTGCATCGGTTGCGCGGCCTGCATCGACGCCTGCGACTCGATCATGGACAGGATGGGTTACGCCCGCGGGCTGATCAAATACACCTCCGAACATCAACTGCAGGGCGGCAAGACTCACCTGCTGCGGCCCCGGTTGATCGGTTATACCACCGTGCTGCTGGTGATGATCGGCGCACTGGCCCTGGCGCTGGTGGAACGGCCCATGGTGTCGCTGGACGTGAGCAAGGACCGCGGTCTGTTCCGGGAAAACAGCGAAGGCCAGATCGAGAATATCTATAGCCTGAAAATCATCAACAAGACCCAGCAACGCCAGGATTACCAGCTGTCCCTGGTGGACGGCGACGGCTTTGTTCTGCAGGGCAAGACGCAACTGAGCCTGGCGCCGGGGGAAATCGTCGACGTGCCGGTGTCGGTAGCCATGCTCAGTGAGCGGCCCCAAAGCGGCTCCCGGGAAATGACCTTCAAAGTGGTCGACAGTGACGAGCACGACGTCTACAGCGTGGCCAAAAGCCGTTTTGTGGCGCCGATGAATCGGTGAAGCTTTAAGATGCCCCACAGTTAAAAAGCGCAAACCATGTGTCACTTAAGGCTGGGCCCGCTATGAAACGCTACGAGAAATTCGCCGACGACATCGCTGAACTGATCCGCTCCGGCATGCTGGGGCCCGGTCAGCGTGTGCCGTCGGTGCGTTATGCCAGCCAAACCTACGGCGTCAGCCCGTCCACGGTGTTCCAGGCCTATTACCTGCTGGAACGACGTGGCCTGATCCGAGCCCGGCCGCGCTCCGGCTACTTCGTCAACACCCATGCGCCGAGCCCGTTTTCCGAGCCGGCGGTCAGCAGCCATGTGCACGAGTCCACCGAAGTCGACGTCAGCGAGCTGGTGTTTTCGGTGCTGGACTCGATCAAGGACCCGGCCACCGTGCCGTTCGGCTCGGCGTTCCCCAGCCCGACGCTGTTTCCGCTGCAACGGCTGTCCCGCTCGCTGTCCAGCGCAACGCGGGATATGGACCCGCGCGTGGTCGTCACGGACATGTCGCCAGGTAATCCACAATTGCGTCGGCAGATCGCCCTGCGCTACATGGTCGGCGGGCTGATGCTGCCCATGGAGGAATTGCTGGTCACCAACGGCGCTCTGGAGGCATTGAACCTGTGCCTGCAAGCCGTGACCGAGCCCGGCGACCTGGTGGCGATCGAGGCGCCGGCGTTCTACGCCAGCCTGCAAGTGCTGGAACGACTCAAGCTCAAAGCCGTGGAAATCCCTGTGCACCCGCGCGACGGCATCGACCTGGACGTATTGGCACAGACGCTGGAGCGCCACCCGATCAAGGCCTGCTGGTGCATGACCAGTTTCCAGAACCCCATGGGCGCGACCCTGCCCGAGGAACGGAAACAGGCGCTGGTGGAGTTATTGCGCCGCCATCAGGTGCCGCTGATCGAGGACGACGTGTACGCCGAACTCTATTACGGCCAGCAGGCACCCAAGCCTGCCAAGGCGTTCGACACCGACGGGCTGGTGATGCATTGCGGTTCGTTCGCCAAGAGCCTGGCGCCGGGTTATCGCATCGGCTGGGTCGCCGCCGGACGTTACGCGCAGAAAATCGAACGGCTCAAACTCATGACTTCACTGTGCGCCTCGATGCCGGCCCAGGCTGCCATCGCCGATTACCTGCAACACGGCGGCTACGACCGCCACCTGCGCAAACTGCGCTACGCCCTGGAAGAACAGCAAAGCGCGATGCTTGCCGCCATCGCCCGCTATTTCCCAGCCCAGACCCGCGTCAGCCAGCCGGCAGGCGGTTATTTCCTGTGGCTGGAGCTGCCAGAGCAGATGGACTCGTTGAAACTGTTCCAGATGGCCCTGGCCCAAGGCATCAGCATTGCACCGGGGCCGATCTTTTCACCGACCCGGCGCTTCAGGAACTGCATCCGCCTGAACTACGGCAGCCCGTGGACCGAAGCGTCGGAAAAAGCCATGGAGACGTTGGGGCGGATTATTCGCTCGTTTTGAGTTTCGACGATCTGGGCTCAGCGTCCGCCGCCCAAATCCACAAACGTCCCCGTGGCATACGAAGCCTTATCCGACAGCAGCCAGATAATCGCCTCCGCCACTTCATCCGGACGGCCGCCCCGGGCCATGGGGATGGCAGATTCCAGCTTGCTGACCCGATCCGGGTCGCCGCTGAGGGCATGGAAATCGGTGTAGATATACCCTGGACGAACCGCGTTGACGCGGATGCCTTCACCCGCCACTTCCTTGGACAAGCCGATGGTGAAGGTGTCCAGCGCGCCCTTGGACGCCGCGTAATCGACGTATTCGCCCGGCGACCCCAAGCGTGCGGCCACTGACGAGACGTTCACGATGCTGCCGCCCTGCCCGCCATGCCTGGGTGACATGCGCAACACCGCGTGTTTGGCGCAGAGAATCGGCCCCAGCACGTTGGTCTTCATGATCTTGAGGATGCGAAATTCAGACATTTCATCGAGCCGGGACTTCTGGGCGACCGTGCCAGCGTTGTTCACCAGCGCCGTCACGCGGCCCAGTTCGGCGTCCACCCGATTGAACAGGCCGATCACTTCATCTTCGATGCTCACATCG
Source organism: Pseudomonas sp. LBUM1664 (assembly GCF_059695895.1). Classification (NCBI taxonomy): domain Bacteria; kingdom Pseudomonadati; phylum Pseudomonadota; class Gammaproteobacteria; order Pseudomonadales; family Pseudomonadaceae; genus Pseudomonas; species Pseudomonas sp. LBUM1664. The sequence goes on from NZ_CP166791.1 coordinate 4,042,146, forward strand.
GCCCGCACGGCGATTGCCTGCGCCCCCTTGGCCCGGACCTGTTCGAGCACATTCTGCGCGGCGACTTCATCGGACTGGTAATTGATACAAATCCGATAACCCAGATCGGCAGCCAACAGCGCCGTGGCCGCTCCAATACCTCGACCGCCACCGGTGATGACCATGACTTTATCCACGCTTGCTTCCCTCCGTTCCACCGATAGACGTGCGGCCCAAGAATAGCGTTCACGTATCGCTTTTGACAAAGCGCTCCGCTCAGCGGGCCAGGGTGCTCTGCTCAGCGGGCCAGGGCCCGTAGATCCAGACGCCCTTCCAACTGCGGCGGGCACCAGTAGTAACCGCCGGTGATCGGACGACTCATGCGATACAGGCCATCGGTAATACCGTCCTCCAGGCCACTCATGCGTCGCAGTTGCGCCTCGAAGGCGTCGAGGGAGAAACCAAACGCCAAGAACATCAGGCCGGCGCGATCGCCTTCGATCCAGGGCATGGAGCGGCGCACGACGAAGGCTTGCGGAGCGAAGCTTTCCTGGGCGGTGCGTTTAACGTGGGCCGACTCCGGCGCATCGTCGATTTCTTCATTGTCGCTCAAGCGTCGGCCCATGATGTTGTCGCGCTCATGGGGCTGCATCGCCGCGAAACCGTCCAGATCGTGTTGCCACTGCTGGATCGCGGCAAAACTGCCGCCGCGCAACCCATCGATGCCTTGGGCCAGGGCAGCGGCGACGGCCGCATCGTCGTGGGGGTTTTCGGTGCCGTCTTCGTAACCCGTCAGGTCATGGCCGGTCATGTGGCGGAAGGTTTCGTTCATTTGCACCAGGCGCAGGGCCGGCGCCAACGCGGCCTCGATGGCGCGACTGCGGTGCAGCAGCTCGCCTCGGTCTTCGCCGTGCAACCAGCACCACAACGCGTGCTGGGTCGAAGGGTTGTCCACGCCCACCCCGGCCAGTGCCGGAAATGCCCGCAGGCCTTCGATCTGCGCGCCCAGCGCCTGGACCAGCGACTCGCCAAAGCCGATCACCACCCGGCCATCCAGCTGAAGCAGGAGCTTGTCTATCGCAGCCGGCAGCGCCTCGACCGATTCCAGGGCAAAAAACAAATGACGGGCCTGAGGCGGGACAGGGGCGGCGAGAATGCCAGGCTGGTAGTAACTCATGTGAACTCCTTTAGAAAGAGCGCAAGTTTACCCGGCGGCCGTTGGTTTGTGTGGTTTGCCATGGGGCCGCCGAAGTCCCCGGACAGCCGAAGACTTTCGTAAGAGCGCCCTTACGACTCCGTCAGACAACTCGGATCCTGGCCTGGGCCGGATGGATCCCGATTGCCCAGCAACCGAAAACTCCCTAGATTGACCTCCCCAAGTAACACCCATGCCTCAAAAGCTGCTGGGCTGCAGAGCAGCTTGAACCATCGCCATCCACGGAGAACGGTCATACATGCACATCGCCAAATCGATACTCGCGGGCACTTTCTTCCTGGCCTGTGGAACGACGCCGGGCTTTGCCCAGGACCGTACTGAAGACACGGTCAATGCCGTTATCCAGCCCTTGATGAAACAACAGGACATCGCGGGCATGGCCGTGGCGATCACGCACAACGGTCAACGTCATTATTTCAATTACGGCGTGGCCTCCAAGGACACGAACCAGGCAGTGACCGACCAGACTCTCTTCGAAATCGGCTCGGTCAGCAAGACCTTCACCGCCACGCTCGGTGCCTATGCCCAGGCCCAAGGCAAACTGTCGCTGTCGGACCCGGCCAGTCGCTTCGCCCCCGAGCTGCGTGGCAGCGCGTTTGAAGGCATCACTTTGCTCAATCTCGCCACCTACACCCCGGGCGGCCTGCCTTTGCAGTTTCCCGACGACGCGGACCATTCGGATCGGATGCTCGGTTATTTCAAGTCCTGGCAACCACTCTACCCGGCCGGCACCCAGCGGGTGTATTCAAACCCGAGCATCGGCCTGTTCGGCTATCTGGCGGCCCGCAGCATGGGTCGCCCGTTTGACGATGTGATGGAGCACACGCTGATGCCAGGGTTGGGCCTCAAGCACAGTTATCTGCGGGTTCCGCCAGCTCAGTCAAACCAATACGCCCAGGGCTACGCAAAGGACGGCAAGCCAGTCCGGGTCGGGCCCGGCGCTCTGGATTCCGAGGCCTATGGGGTGAAAACCAGCTCATCGGACCTGATTCGTTTCGTCGAGGCCAACCTGCGGCCTGAAAAACTGGACGCCACCCTGCGCCAAGCCATCGCCACGACCCACACCGGGTTCTACAAAGTGCGCGGAATGACTCAAGGGCTGGGCTGGGAGTTCTACCCTTACCCGGTCACCCTGGATGAGTTACTGGCCGGCAACGCGCCGGAGATGGTCATGACGCCACAGAAAGTGGAACCTCTCAATCCGCCCCACCCGGCACCGGACAATGCGTGGATCAACAAGACAGGGTCAACCAGTGGCTTTGGCACCTACGTGGTTTTCGTCCCTGGAAAGGACCTGGGGATCGTGATGCTGGCCAACAAAAACTATCCAATTGCGGAACGGGTGAAGGCCGCGCACCAGATCCTGACGGCACTGGATGGGCAATAATCGAACGGGCTAAAGGGATCATTTGTGTTGATCGAGTGCGCAGCAGCCAGATTCAACGGCAGAAAAAACGACCGGGGCTAACTGTGGTGAGTGAGTGAGGGAGCAAGCTCCCTCGCCACTGCGAATCTCATTGGCCTTGGGGTCAATCATCCAACGGCTTGGGCGCAGCCGTCGTTTTGCCCGCCTTGCCAGGCTTGGCGCCCTTCGCATCCTTGGTGGGTACCGGCTCCGCTGCGGGAGGTGGGGGTGGAGCCGCCGCTTCTTTTTCTGTCGCTGGCAGCTTGTCAACGGTGTCGAAGACGTCTTTCAGTTCAATCGCCCCGGAATGCTCGAGCTTCTTTTCCCCATCCTTGCCCACCAGGATGATCTTGGTCTGCGCACCAGCCCCCAGCTTGAGTGAACGGATCAGCGCCATGGTGCTTTGCGGGTCCAGGTCTTTACCCTCGCGTTGCCCCATCGTGTTGAGCACGGTGTAAAGCACCATGTTGCGCTCGGAAAAGCCCTGTTTGCCTGCCGGTTCATCCAGCGCTTTCTTCAGGCTGACCCACGCAGGGTCGACAGTGCTGGGCGCGATGATGATCAAGGGGCGGTTTCTGCCCAACTCCGCCACCAAGGGTGAGTCGCCATCTGCGGCGAACAGGGGGCCGACGACGGCCAGCAAGGTAGCGAAGGTCAATGACCGAATGAGCATGCGCCTCTCCTTTTGATAGTTACGCTGTACTGATTGCGCATGGCGGCGATTGTTCCGCGAGTCGCCCAATACTACGCCTGCCTGCCCTGAAGCTTAGGCCAGCGGGTTCATTGCGCAACCGTGGCGCAGGGGTGAGGGATTGGGGCGCGACCACATTGGGTCATGGAAGCTTTGTAGATCGGGTCCGGCAAAAAATACTCAAAACGCCAATTTGAACCCGATCATCGCCAGCATCACCGCCAGACACGGGCGCAGCAGTTCGTCGGAGATGCGTCCTGACAAATGGCTCCCCAGGTAAATCCCTGGCAACGAACCGATCAGCAGAAAACCAAGGACATGCCAGTCCATGTTGCCCATGCTCGCATGGCCCAGGCCAGCGACCAGGGTCAGCGGCACGGCGTGGGCGATCTCGGTGCCCACCAGGCGCTTGGTGACCAGGAACGGGTAGAGGATGAACAGTGCGACGGTGCCCAGGGCGCCGGCGCCGATGGAGGTCAACGCGACCATCGTGCCCAACACCAGGCCGGTGATGACCGTCAGTACGTTGAGGCGCGTGCCGGTGGGATTGTAGTGACCGCCAGCGCGGTCATGGGCAAATTGCAGCAGGCGTTTTTTGAACAGAATCGCCAGGGCCGTGGCGAACAGCACAAAGCCCAAGGCTTGTTTGATCACCGCGTTCATGGCGTCGGGCGAGCTGTGCAGGCTGCTGAGAAACCACAGCGTCAACCCGACTGCCGGCACGCTGCCCAAGGTCAGCCAACCGGTGATGGCCCAGTCGATGTTGCGGTTCTTGGCGTGAACCAGAACACCGCCAGACTTGGTAATGGCCGCGTAAAGCAAGTCTGTCCCCACCGCAGTCGCAGGGTTGATACCAAACCACAACAGAATGGGGGTCATCAGCGACCCACCGCCAACGCCGGTCATCCCGACGATGAAACCGACCACCAGGCCTGCTACGACTAAACCGACACTACCGAAATCCATTAAACCCGTCTCAGCACGACCGCATGAAAAATCTGGCCGCGAGCATAGCGATTTTTCTTATAACCCCCTATATCGATGTGATCTATCTTTATTCCTTTTTTTACCAATTACCGCTTTGGACCGCCAGGAAGTTAAGCAAGAGCAGGCTCTGGACGTAGTTCAGCCCGATAAAAGTGCGATACCGACAAAAACCTCGCGTCTGGGCATAACCCGGACCGCTTAATTAGTCTGACTTTTTAGTTGATAAATCTAGATTAGTAGCTATAAATCCCTTCTCACCCCTCAAATAGAAAGACTACTAAACAGAAAAACCTTCGCCGCTGTCCGTCCAAACAACGGACTCGACTCGCGTTAAAAACAACAACAAAACAACAGGAAGGTCACATCATGTTTGAATCCAGATATCTGCTCACGGCCCTCGGAGTGTCTCTGATGATCGCCACCTCTGCTTCCCAGGCCGCCGGTTTGACCAGCGAACACGCTGCGTTCGGCAAGACCAACGACGGTACGGCGGTGGAAAAGTACGTGCTGCGCAACAGCCACGGCATAGAGGCCACCGTCATCACTTACGGCGGGACCCTTCAGTCACTGATCGTGCCGGATAAAAACGGCAAGGCCGCCGACGTGGTACTCGGTTTTGACGACGTGCAGGGTTACCAGAAAAACGGCAGCGTATATTTCGGCGCGACCATCGGCCGCTTTGGCAATCGCCTGGCCGACGGTGCGTTCGAGCTGGACGGCAAGCGCTACCAAGTGCCGCAGAACGACCATGGCAACTCCCTGCACGGCGGACCACAGGGGTTCGACAAGCGCGTGTGGAAGGCCGAACCCCATGATGGCAAGGACTCGGTGGGCGTGACCTTGACCTACCTGTCGGCGGATGGCGAGATGGGCTTTCCTGGTGCGCTGAAGACCGACGTCACCTACAGCCTCAACGAACAGAACGAGTTGCGCATCGAGTACAAGGCCACCACTGACAAACCCACAGTGCTGAACCTGACCAACCACAGCTATTTCAACCTGGCCGGGGCGGGTAACGGCGATATCTTGAAGCAAGTCGCGACCCTGCATGCGGCCCACTACACCCCGGTAACCGGCAAGCTCATCCCCACCGGCGAGCTGGCTCCCGTGGCTGGCACGCCGATGGACTTCACCAAACCCACGGCCATTGGTACCCATATCAAGGCTGATCATCCGCAGCTCAAATTCGCCGAACCGAAACAGGGTGGCTTCGATTTCAACTGGGCGCTCGATGCCAAGGGTGACGTGAGCAAACTGGCCGCCGACGTCCTCGACCCGCAGTCCGGCCGCCGCTTGCAGCTCTACACCACCGAACCTGGCGTGCAGTTCTACACCAGCAACTTCCTCGACGGCACGGTCAAGGGCAAGCACGGCAAGGTCTATCCGCATTGGGGTGCGTTTACCCTGGAAACCCAGCACTACCCCGATTCGCCAAACCAGCCGAACTTCCCCTCCACCCGGCTTGATCCGGGCCAGACCTACACCCAGACCATGGTGTTGAAGTTCTCCGCAAAATAACTTCTTCGTTGACTGATCGTTCCCACACTCCGCGTGGGAACGACTCCTGTGACGCTCTGCGTCACGCTTTGGGGAACGCGGAGCGTCCGCGGGCTTCATTCCCGTCTATCCTGCTGCCAAAAGCATTAATAGTTCTACACAACAGGAGGCAGGCATGAGGACTCTGGATTTGGCTGGCGTGTCCGTACCGGTGATCGGCCAGGGCACCTGGCGCATGGGTGAAGAGCCGTCCCATCACAAGAAAGAAGTAGCAGCCCTGCGCCTGGGCATCGAATTAGGCATGACGCTGATCGACACGGCGGAAATGTACGCCGAGGGCGGCGCCGAGAACGTGGTGGGCGAAGCAATCACCGGCCTGCGGGATCAGGTCTTCCTGGTAAGCAAGGTCTATCCCCACAACGCCAGCCGCAAAGGCATCCCACAGGCTTGCGAACGCAGTTTGCGACGGCTCGACACCGATTACATTGACCTTTATCTGCTGCATTGGCGCGGGCAGTACCCGCTGGACGAAACCGTCGAAGCCTTTGAACGTCTGCGCGAAGAAGGCAAGATCGGCCGTTGGGGCGTGTCGAACTTTGACGTCGCCGACCTTGAAGAGCTGTCCTCGCCGGCCTGCGCCACCAACCAGGTGCTGTACAACCTGCAAGAACGAGGCATCGAATTCGACCTGTTGCCCTGGTGCCAACAGCAGCGCATGCCGGTCATGGCCTACTGCCCGGTCGGCCAGGGCGGGCATCTGCTCAAGGACCATACCCTGGGACAGATCGCCGAACGCCATGGCGCGACGCCGGCGCAGGTCGCACTGGCCTGGCTGTTGCGCCACGACAATGTCATCGCCATTCCCAAAGCCGTGCAGACTGAACATGTGCGCCTGAACGCCGAAGCGGCGAACCTGAAGCTCGAACCCCAGGACCTGGCGGCCCTCGACCTGATGTTTCCCCAGCCTCAGGACAAGCAGCGATTGGCGATGGTCTAGTTCTCACGAGCAAAGAGCTTTTTGTGGCGAGGGAGCTTGCTCCCGCTGGGCTGCGTAGCGGCCCCATTATTTTGCGATCGCTGCGCGACCGAGCGGGAGCAAGCTCCCTCGCCACAAAAGCATCAGGGCCGCCGCCGTTAGAACAACCCCATCTGCCCCCCCAACAACGTCGAGAAATCATCGTCCACAAACGGCAGGATCGCATCCGCCACCGGTTGTAGCTGTTTGGTCACGTAGTGGTCGTAATCGATTGGCGCGCTACGGATTTCCAGCGGCTCGGGGCCGGCGACGGTGATGACGTAGCTGATCCAGCCGCCATTCTGGTATTGCCGAGGACGGCCCTGGCGTTGGTTGAACTCATCGGCAAGCCGCGCGGCCCGCACGTGGGGCGGCACGTTGCGTTCGTAATCTTCCAGTGGCCGGCGCAAGCGCTTGCGGTAGACCAGCCGATCATCGAACGCGCCGGCGAGGGTCTGGTGGACATACTCGCGCACGTAATCTTGATAAGGCTTGCGGTGGAAGATCCGCCCGTACAGCTCCTGCTGGAACTGCCGGGCCAGCGGCGACCAGTCGGTGCGCACGGTTTCCAGGCCCTTGTAGACGATTTCGTCGCTGCCGTCGGCGCGGGTCACCAACCCGGCATAACGTTTCTTGCTGCCTTCCTCGGCGCCACGAATCGTCGGCATCAGGAAGCGTTTGAAATGGGTTTCGAACTGCAACTCCAGCGCGCTCTCCAGCCCGAATTCGTCACGCACATGTTCACGCCACCATTGGTTGACATGCGTCACCAGCTCGCGGCCGATGCTGGCCGCCTCTTCCTGGCCGTGAGCCCGGCGCAGCCAGACGAACGTGGAATCGGTATCACCGTAAATCACCACATGCCCCTGGGCTTCGATCAACTGCCGGGTACGCTGCATGATCTGGTGGCCGCGCAGGGTGATGGACGACGCCAGCCGCGGATCGAAGAAGCGACAGCCACTGGAGCCGAGCACGCCATAAAAGGCGTTCATGATGATTTTCAACGCCTGGGACAGCGGTGCGTTGTGTTCGCGCTTGGCAGTTTCCCGGCCTTCGGCGACCCTCGCCACAATAGCCGGCAGACAATGCCGGGTACGGGAGAACCGGGCACCGCGAAAACCTGGCACCGACGCGCGGTCGTCCGGGTGGCGCAGGCCTTCGATCAAGCCCACCGGATCGATGAGAAAGGTGCGGATGATCGACGGATATAGACTCTTGTAGTCCAACACCAGCACCGACTCATAAAGCCCCGGCTGGGAGTCCATGACAAAGCCGCCCGGGCTGGCTTCGGGCGGGCGCTGGCCAAGATTGGGTGCAACGAAACCCTGGCGGTGCATCAGCGGCATATACAAGTGTGTGAAGGCCGCCACCGAACCACCGCTGCGGTCTGTCGGCAGGCCGGTGACGCTGGCGCGTTCCAGCAGGAACTTGAGCAGCTCGGTCTTGGCGAAAATCCGCGTCACCAACTCACAGTCTTTGAGGTTGTAGCGGGCCAGGGCCGGTTTATCCTCGGCGAACATGCGATTGATCTCATCCATGCGCTGGTACGGGTTGTCGATGGATTTGCCCTCCCCCAACAGCGTCTGGGCGACGTTTTCCAGGCTGAACGACGGAAAACTCCAGGTCGCCGAACGCAGGGACTCAATGCCATCGATGATCAGCCGGCCGGCCGCCGAGGCAAAAAAGTGGTTGTTGCGCGCGCCGTGCTCGCGCCACTGCATCTCTTCCCCGCCTCGCCCCAAGCGCAGCGGCACGGCCAGACGCCGGGCGTGTTCATGCAGCACCCGCAAATCGAACTGCACCAGATTCCAGCCAATGATCGCGTCGGGGTCGAAACGGGCAAACCAGTCGTTGAGTTTTTTCAGCAGCACGGTGCGCGATTCACAGTATTCGAGCTGGAAATCCACGCCAGTATCGTCGCCATTGGGCGGGCCGAGCATGTAGACCTGGCGCTCGCCGCAGCCTTCAAGCGCGATGGAATACAACTCGCCCTGGGCGGTGGTTTCGATGTCCAGGGACACCAGGCGCAACGGTGGACGGTATTCGGGCGCGGGTTTCATCTGGACGTCGAGCAGCAGGCCGTCAGCGGCCGGTGTGCCGCCAAACCAGACCGGCGCGGTGATAAAGCGCTCCATCAGGTAGCGTTCCGGCGGCCGAACGTCCGCCTCGAACACCTCCACACCGGCACGGCGCAAGGTGCTGTCCAGGCGCATCAATTGGGCATGTTGCTGGCAATACAGCCCCAACACCGGGCGATGCTCGAAATCCAGCAGATCCAGAGGCCGCAGCTCAACCTCCTTCTCCCCTTGCAGCAGGGCTTCAAGCTGCCCGCGCTGAATCTGCGGCACAAACGCCACCGACGGCTGCACCGGCAGGCGCACGCGCCGGGGGCCGGCGTCGGTCGCCAGCCAGAACTCGACTTCGGTGCCGGCCGGGGTATCGCGCCAATGCCGGGTCAGGACGAAGCCCTGCTGTAAATCCACCGCTGCAACCTCGAATTTTGCGTAAGCCGCGATTCTACCTGTGACGAAGGGATTTATCCCTCTGTGAGAGCAAGGCTTGCCCGCGATGCAGGTACCCCGTTTTCCCTGGGAGACCGCGTCGTCTTCATCGCGGGCAAGCCTTGCTCCCACAGACGGACGGACGCCTCTGTCACAACAGTGCATGGCGTGAGATTGGGGGTTTTTCACCTGCAATGACGTTTTTTGACGATTGGCTGCCGCTTTATCACTTGCTCTGCGCCGTTGGGTCTACGATTCTTTAACCACCCGCAAAAAACAACACCCGAGGCCCTCCCATGAAAACCGTCGCGCAGTTGCTCCGGATAAAAGATGAAAAAAACCAGCAAGTGCACACCATCTCACCGGACGACATGGTATTGCAGGCCCTGATGCGCATGGCCGAAAAAAACGTCGGCGCCTTGCTGGTGGTGAAAAACGATGAAGTGCTGGGGATCATCAGTGAGCGCGACTATGCGCGCAAAATGGTCTTGCACGGTCGTTCGTCAGTCGGCACGAAGGTGAGCGACATCATGGTGTCCCCCGTGATCACGATAGACCCGCACCAGAACGTCGAAAACTGTCTGAGCATCATGACCGAAAAGCACTTGCGGCATTTGCCGGTGGTGGAGGACGGCAAGCTCGTCGGCCTGCTGTCCATCGGCGACCTGGTCAAGGAAGCCATTGCCGAGCAGGCGGACCTGATCCGACAGCTGGAGCAATACATTCGCGGTGAATGATCCACTCGGCGGGTTGCTATTCCCAGCGCACTTCATGTATTGAAGGGGGAGTTCCTGCCGAGCATCCCAATGGCCGATACCGACCGACTGATCATTTGCGAGCATTGCGATGCGGTATACGAGCCGGTTGTACTCGTTGCGCACCAAAAAGCCTCGTGCGTGCGATGCCACGCGGTAATCCAGCGCTACAACGGCCTGAGCATCGAACAGCGCCTGGCCTTGAGCGTCACGGCAGCGGTGCTGTGGGCCTTCGCCAACCTCTATCCGGTGATGAGCATCCGCCTGCAAGGCCTGAGCAACAGCGCCACGCTGTGGGATTCCGTTGTGGCGCTGAGCCTGGGGCCGATTACCTTTATCGCCCTGGTGGCAGCGGTGGCGATCATCATCGCGCCGGCCTTTCAACTGGCACTGCTGATCTGGGTGCTGGCCTACGCCCACGCCAACCAGCGAGCACCCGGGTTCAAGCTGTGCATGCGTGGCCTGGAAACCCTACGGCCGTGGAGCATGCTGGAGGTGTGCCTGCTGGGCGCGCTGGTGGCGGTGATCAAACTCGCCGGGCTGCTGGACGTGTTGCCAGGCATCGGCCTGTTCGCCCTCGCCGCCTTGAGCCTGCTGATGATCCGCATCGCCGGGCGCGATGTGCGTGATTTGTGGGACAGCCTATGAGTCGCGAGCCACTGCCTCCCCCGCCCCTGGCCAGTGACTTGAACCTGTGCCTGTGCCACAGCTGCGGCCAGGCCTGCAACATGACCGCCGAACCCCAGACATGCCCGCGCTGCGACGCCCCCCTGCATCGGCGCAAATCCAACTCGCTCACCCGTACGTGGGCCTACATGCTGGCCGCGCTGGTGTTCTACATTCCGGCCAACCTGCTGCCGGTCATGAATACCCAGATGCTCGGCGATGGCGCCGACAGCACCATCATCAGTGGCGTTATCGAATTCTGGCAAGGTGGCGCCTGGGACATTGCCCTGATCATCTTCATCGCCAGCATCGCGGTGCCAGGCATCAAGTTCGTGGTACTGACCCTACTGCTGGTGACCGTGCAGCGACGCAGCACCTGGGCCCAGGTCCAGCGGGCGAAGCTGTACCGGCTGGTGGAAATCATCGGCTACTGGTCAATGCTCGACGTGCTGGTGGTGGCCCTGGTGGCGGCGCTGGTCAAGTTCCAGGCACTGAGCGATATCGAACCACGACCGGGGATCCTGTTCTTCGGTCTCGTGGTGCTGTTCACCATGCTGTCGGCCATGAGTTTCGACCCACGGCTGATCTGGGACACCCAACCATCCGAGGAGGTCATGGATGAAGTCACAAGCCACTGACGGGCAGCAACCCGCACCGGGGCGCGCCAACGTCACCACCCGCCGCTGGACGGTGTCGCTGGTGTGGATCGTGCCGATCATCGCGGTGCTGGTGGGGGTGTCCCTGGTGGTTCACAACTGGCTGCAGGAAGGGCCGACCATCACTATCACCTTCAAGACCGGCCAAGGCCTGACCGCCAACAAGACACCGGTGAAATATCGCAACGTGGTCATCGGCCAGGTCACCGACGTTCAATTGAGCAACGATCAGAAGAACGTGACCGCCACGATCAAGCTCACCAAAACGGCGGATACCTTCACCCACGAGGACTCGGTGTTCTGGGTAGTACGGCCGCGCATCGGGGCCGGCGGTATCTCCGGGATCGACACCCTGCTGTCAGGGGATTTCATCGGGGCCGACGCCGGACAATCGAAAGTTCGCGCCAAATCCTTCACCGGCCTGGAAGTCCCGCCGCCGATCACTTACGGCGAACCGGGCAAGCGCTTCACATTGCACTCCCAGGACCTCGGTTCGCTGGACGTCGGCTCGCCGGTGTACCTGCGCAAGATCCCGGTAGGCCAGGTCGTGTCCTACGCGCTGGACGCCGATGGCAAAGGCGTCAACATCGACGTATTCGTCAACGCGCCCAACGATGTGTACGTCACCGAAAACACTCGTTTCTGGAATGTCAGTGGCGTGGACGTAGGGGTCGGCGCCAACGGTTTCGAGCTCAAGACCGAATCACTCTCTGCACTGCTGGTCGGCGGCATCGCGTTCCGGGCGCCGGAATACAGCCCCAACGACACCCCTGCCGCCGAGGAAAAGACATTCGAGCTGTTTGCCGACCAGCAGACCGCTCTCGCCCCGCCCAATGGCAAGGCGCAATACCTGGCTTTACGTTTCGATCAAGCGTTACGTGGGTTACGGGTCGGTGCGCCGGTAGAGTTCCAGGGGGTGGAAGTCGGCACGGTGGTATCCATCAACCTCGATTTCGATGAGAAGCAGCGCAGTTTTCCGGTCAACGTCGGCCTGGTGTTCTACCCTCAACGGCTGGGCAAAGCCCATGAGAAATTGCTCAAGGCGCTCAATCACAATGAAGAGGACGAAGCCGCCGGCGCCCGCCTGATCGGCAGCTTCGTCGAACGGGGCCTGCGCGCCCAGGCTCGCAGCGGCAACCTGCTGACCGGGCAGTTGTACATCTCGCTGGACTTCTATCCCAAGGCGGAGAAAGTCACCTTCGACCCTACTGCCCGACCTCTTCGTATACCGACCATCCCGGGCAGCCTCCAGCAATTGCAGGAACAACTGCAGTCGGTAGTCGAACGGATCAACAAACTGCCGGTGGAAAGCATCGCCAGCAACCTGGACGGCAGTCTGGTGGAACTGCGCAAAGGCCTGGCGCAATTCAACAGCAAGACCCTGCCGGGCGTGCAAAGTACCTTGCAGGACGTCAGCAAGACTCTGCAATCGGCCAACTCGACCCTGGCCGAAGACTCGCCGCAGCGCGAACAACTGACCCAGACCCTGGACGACCTGGGCCGCATGTCGCGCTCACTGCGTGAGCTGTCTGACTACCTCAGCCGCCACCCCGAATCGCTGCTTCGCGGTCGTCCCAAAGACACACCGGCGCAGAACCTCACATTGCCGGTGAAACAATGATCACAGGAGCACGCCTTATGCCGCTGACGCTTAGATGCTCGCTGATTGCCTTGGCATTACTGCTCGGCGCCTGCCGCAGCGATCCGATCCATTATCACACCCTGAGCCCGGCGCAGCCGGCCGGCCAACCGCGCGCCGGGATGGATATCCAGGTCGAGCAAGTCAGCGTTCCGCCTCAGGTGGATCGCACCCAGATGGTCATTCGCCAAGGCAACACCGGGCTGGCGATCCTGGAAAGCGAATGGTGGGGCGCCAGCCTGGCTGACGAGCTGCACAGCAGCCTGGACGAACAACTGAGCAACCCCGGCGCACCGAAGTTATTGCTGCGGGTAGACGTGCAACGCTTCGATTCGATCCCCGGCCGTTATGCCCGCATGGACGTGCAATGGCGCCTGCGCAACCAAGGCAACGAAGCGCACACCCTCACCTGCCGCAGCAGCCTGCAAACGCCGGCGGGAAGCAGCATCGACGAACTGGTGACGGCCCATCAGAATAATGTCCGGCAATTTGTCGGCCTCGTTGAGCAGACTGCTTCACGCAATGCTTGCCCGTAATCTACGAAGGCCAATGCAATGACAGCACCGGCGCAATGCGCGGGTGGTGGTCGATACGCTCCAACAGCCCGTAGAACTCAGGACGCGCCCCGAGCATAGCCTCCCGCGTTCCGCTCCACTTCGTGATCACGGCGGCGAAGATATCCAGCGCTCCCGGCTCGGCACCACTGAGAAACGGTCGAGCCGGGAACTGGTCGGCAAACAGGGCCCAGTTGCGATACAGCCGTTGCTTGGTGCCCGACACCAGGTGTTGCCGAGCCGACTCATCGGAATCGAGCAGCCAGCGCTCTGGAAAATCGATGATGCCGATGGGCGTGTAGCAATTGGCGGCGATATAGACCAAACCCCGCAAGGTCTGCGCGCGCTGGGCAGTGTCCTCAGGCAGCAACTTCGATTCAGGAAAACTCAGCCCGAGGTGAATCAGAATCGCCGCGGCTTCGGTCAGCACCGAGCCGTCCGGCAACTGCAGGGTCGGGACTTGTTTCTGCGGATTCAACGCCTCGAGTTCATCCGCCGCATCGCTGTCTTCAGTCGAATAGGCATCGACCCGCCGATAAGGTACGCCACACAGGCACAGGGCGATCTCAACGGCCGAAGAGCCGGACTGTCTGTGGCCGAATAACTGATACATAAACCTGCCTTCTGCATGTGGGTTAGGCGGTAGATCCCGCAAGCCCGTCGGTGTTCCACTTGGTGGACAACACACACTCACTGTGCAAGCCAAGCTTGCTCCAGCAGGCCAACCCGTTATCACTGCCGTCGATATTTACCATCATGTCAATGAAGTTCTCTTGATGATTGCCCGGCGCAACAATGGCTCCACACCAAACCACTGCATCCCCGGAGCACACCATCATGAAACGCCAAATCATCCTCAGCATCGCTTTCTCGGTTCTGGCAGCCAACGTATTTGCCGCCTCCTCCCACCCTGTCGTCGCCGAAGGCGGCTCTGATCGACTGATCGAAAATCGCGTCGCCGAAGGCGGTTCCGATCGCCTGCAACAGAATCGCGTTGTTGAAGGTGGCTCCGATCGTCTGCAACAGAACCGCGTTGCTGAAGGTGGTTCCGATCGTCTGCAACAGAACCGCGTTGCTGAAGGTGGCTCCGATCGTCTGCAACAGAACCGCGTTGCTGAAGGTGGTTCCGATCGTCTGACTCAGAACCGTGTATGAGTTGTTCAACACAATCCGTGGCGAGGGAGCTTGCTCCCGCCACAGTGCTTCAAACAGCGCCCGAACCCAACGCATCGCAATAAAGCCCGGCCTTATCCGCCGGGCTTTTTCATGGGTCTTAAGTACTGGCTAACGCCCCGCCGCCCGCCCCATGCACCGCTGATAACGCTCATCCACGCGCTTGGCAAACCACGCCGTGGTCAACTTGCGAGTGATTTTCGGACTCTTGAGCACGATCCCCGGCAACACTGCGCGCGGCAACGGCTTACCCTCGGCGTTTTCAGCCAACTCGAACACCCGCTTGTAAAGCTTGCTGTCCTCGAACGCCAGACTGTCGCCCTGCTCCAGCTGATCGCGAATGGTCGGGTTACGCATCCCTAATGATTTGCCCAGCGTGCGCACCGCCAACTCCGTGCTGCCCGGCATGATTGAATCAGGAAGAATCAAATCGCCGTCGAGTGCCAAAGCAATGCCTGATGCGCGACTCACCGCATGTTGGAATGCCGCGTTGCGACTGGCGTACCACCCCGCATTGAAATCGGCGAAACGATACAGCGGTTCGGTGTAGCTCACCGGATAACCCAGCAAATGCGCGATACCGAAATACATCCCGCCGCGACGACTGAACACTTCCCGACGAATCGAACCATCCACCGCGTAGGGATAATTCCTGGCATTGGCTTGGGCAAACGCGATGCTGACCTGCATCGGTCCACCCGTGTGCACTGGGTTGAAACCGCCGAACAGGGTCTTGCCCAACGGCACCATGCCGATGAAATCATCGAAAATCTCACTCAGCTCCTTCTCGCTACGCGCCGCGTTGAGCCGATCACTGTAGCTTTTGCCGTTGGGCGAACGCACCTGGAGCGCGCCGCTGACCAACACCCCCGGAATGTGTACCTTCGCCGCACGGCGGTCGATTTCCTGCCGAGCGATCTTGCCCAGCCCCGGCACCGCCGGGTCAGCCTGGAAAGTCGACTCCTGTTCGGCCACAGCCATGACAGCGCAGATATTCTGCGTCGTGGGTGAGATCTGCTGAGCCGCGAAGGCTACATAGATGTCGTTCGCCCAGCCTTCACGATCCGTGGTCTTGGCCGGCAACAATCGAACGATCTGTGCCTTGACCTCGGCGGGCTGACGTTCAGGCTCCTGGGCCTGGCGGCTGCCGCAACCGGCCAGGGCCAGCAACGCAGCCACGCTGATCATCAATCGATTGAGTTGCATGTTGCTCCATCAGGTCTGTTATCCCGGAGCAACCATACGATCAAAAACGGGCACGGGCTATGTTCTGTCGCTCATCAGAACAACAAAATAACTTTGAAAGACAACCGATTCGATAGTCACCAGAGACCCATGTGGGAGCGAGCAAGCCCGCTCCCACAAAAATCTGATGCTGAATCAGATTCCGCTCAACGCCAAGTCCATCGCAAAGTAAGTAAAAATCAGGTCCGCCCCTGCCCGCTTGATCGCGCCAAGGCTCTCGCGCACCACGCGGGCTTCGTCGATGGCGCCGGCCTGGGCGGCGAATTTGATCATCGCGTATTCGCCGCTGACCTGGTAGGCCGACAGCGGCAGGTTCGAAGCCTGGCGAATGTCGCGAATGATATCCAGGTAGGCACCGGCCGGTTTGACCATCAGTGCGTCGGCGCCTTCCTGCTCATCGAGCAAGGATTCACGCAGTGCTTCGCGACGGTTCATCGGGTTCATCTGGTAGCTCTTGCGGTCGCCTTTAAACGCGCTGCCGCCAGCCTCGCGAAACGGGCCGTAAAGCGCCGATGCGAATTTGGTGGAGTAGGCCATGATTGCCGTCTGGCTGAAACCGGCTTCGTCCAGGGCCCTGCGAATGGCTTGGACCTGCCCGTCCATGGCGGCGGAGGGCGCGATCACATCGGCACCGGCACGGGCCGCCGCCACGGCTTGCTTGCCCAGGTTAAGCAAGGTCCGGTCGTTGTCCACTTCATGCCCCTGGAGTACGCCGCAATGGCCATGGTCGGTGTACTCACAAAAGCAGGTGTCGGACATCACGATCATTTCCGGCACTGCGTCCTTGCAGATCCCGGCCATGCGCGACACCAGGCCGCGCGCTCTCCAAGTGTCGCTGCCGTCGCTGTCCAGGTGATGGGACACACCAAAGGTCATCACCGACTTGATGCCGGCACGGGCATATCGTTCGATCTCGCCGGCCAGTTTCGATTCAGGGATGCGCATCACGCCCGGCATGCTCTTGATCGGCACAAAGTCATCGATTTCTTCTTCGACGAAAATCGGCAGCACCAGGTCGTTCAAGGTGAACTCGGTTTCCTGGAACAGGCTGCGCAGGCTCGCATTGCGGCGCAGACGGCGTGGACGCGCTTCGGGGAACTGGCTGGACATGGGACTCCTAGGTAAATGGGTGCTCAATAACAGGGGACGAAGCTTATGCCTTGGTCAAACAGGGCACAAACACCGACTGGAAAACAGAGAGTTACCAGCCCGGCAATAATCCCCTTACAAGGTCAGCGAGCCATTGATGCAGGTCACCACCGCACCGCCGATCCAGACCTCCTCCCCTATTTGCTCGACATGGATCCGCCCAGCCCGGCCCATGGTCAGCCCCTGGCTGACCACATAGGACTTAGGCGCCAACCCTTTGCCCAGCATCCATTGGGCGAGCCCCGCGTTCAAACTGCCGGTGGCAGGATCCTCCGGCATGCCATCACCGGCAATGAAACCACGCACTTCAAATTGCGCGTCGTCGCCATCCACAGCCCGATCCCAAGGCGCAATGACACCCACGGCCAAATCCAACAACTGATGATAATCTGGCTTGAGCGTTAAAACCTGCTGGCGATCCTTGAGCATCAATGCCAACCAACCGGCGCCGTTATCGACCCATTGCGCCTCAACAATCGCCTCGGCCTGCAACCCGAGCCCCTTGCGCACCCGCTCCAGCACATCAGCTTCCAGCGGTCCGGACTTGAGCAAGGGCGGCGCCAGGAACGCCAGCCCGTAATCGCTGCGGCGAATTTTTACCAGACCGACGCCACATTCCTGAACGATCTCCTGCCCTTTCGGCACACCTCCGGCTTCCAGCCACGCGTGACAACTGCCCAGGGTCGGATGACCGGCAAACGGCAACTCGGTCGACGTGGTAAAAATACGCACCCGGTAATCAGCCTCCGGGTGCTGCGGCGCCAACAGGAAAGTGGTTTCGCTGAGGTTGGTCCAGTTGGCAAAAGCGACCATGCGCTCATCACTGATCCCATCAGCCCCGAGCACCACCGCCAGCGGGTTACCCTTGAGCTGCACTTCGCTGAACACATCCAATTGCTTGAAATCGAATCGACTCGCCATCGGCCTGCTCACTCCGGAATCTTCAACCCGCGGGCCACCGCCGGCCGCGCCAGAAAACGCTCCAACACCCGCGTCACATTAGGGAAGTTCTGGATGCCTACCAGATCCCCGGCCTCATAAAAACCAATCAAGTTGCGCACCCATGGAAACGTGGCGATATCGGCAATGGTGTAGCGATCGCCCATGATCCAGTCCCGGCCTTCCAGACGCCCGTCGAGCACCTTGAGCAGGCGCTTGCTTTCCTCGGCATAACGATCGCGAGGCCGCTTGTCTTCGTAGTCCTTGCCGGCGAACTTGTTGAAGAAACCCAACTGCCCGAACATCGGCCCGATCCCGCCCATCTGGAACATCAGCCACTGAATCGTCTCATAGCGCGCCGCCGATTCCTGGGCCAGCAACTGGCCGCTCTTGTCCGCCAGATAAATCAGAATCGCTCCCGACTCGAACAACGCCAACGGCTGATCCCCCGGCCCATGAGGGTCGAGAATCGCCGGGATCTTGTTATTGGGGTTCAGGGACAGGAACTCGGGAGACAACTGATCGTTACTGCCGAAGTCCACTTTATGGGGCTCGTACGGCAGACCGATCTCTTCCAGCATGATCGAGACCTTGACGCCGTTAGGGGTTGGCAAGGAGTAGAGCTGGATCCACTCAGGGTATTGGGCGGGCCATTTCTGGGTGATTGGGAATGGGGTTAGGTTGGGCATGGGGCGGATTCCACGGGTTAGCTAGAAAGCTGAAGCATAAATCAGATGATTCAGATTGGATCCTGAAACCTCAGCCAAAACGATCAATTTTAAAATCCAGCCTGCCAGCGATATGGCGCAACCACGCCTCGCCCGTCCCCCACGAGTTCCAGTAGCTGTAGTAACAACTCAACTCTTTCAGTAAATACTCTCTCAATTCCAACTCACCTTTCTTCCTGCCGAGCAAAATATTGAGTTCTTGCTGAATAGCCCTCAGATCTTCAATGTCAGACTCTGCTAGAAAAGCATCGAGGACCTGCTCAGCGGTTTCGTGCTCAGATGTCCAATCCTGGTGAAAATAAGCCCCAAAAAAATCATGAAGCTCAGGAAATTCTGTATTCATACTTCCGGGAATCCTGTTAGCAAAAAATACCCTTCTGGTCTTTTTTGGTCTTTTTTCAGAACCAATAGTACTTTCGATGCAGGCAGATAGTCGGTACGGCCATTAAGCAAACTGATCCCCACTGGCTTGGAGAAGGTATGGGTAATAGTCGTCTTTTCTTTCTTGCTGGTTAAAAATTTTTCGATTCTCTTTTCATTTGCCGCTAACGCTCTCGCTGCGGACGATTCAGCAGTAGCTCGATCAGGAAATGTCGAGGCGGCAGGGATATTCGGCTCCGCCTCCAGCCTTTGAGCTAATTGTGCATCTGTTCTACCAATATGTTTCTCAATCAAATGCCCACCCCGAGCCTCATGCGCAGCCAAACCTCCTCCCGGTACGATCTCGCTGAATGGCCCATCGACTTCGGTATCACCAGGGCACCGGCATGACAACCCCAACGGATCTACCCACCCCGTCGGGTTCAAGGTGTACCGATACCCATTGAGCCCTCCCGCCAACTTGCTCGGGTCGGGCGTCAAATAGCGGCCGGTCTCGGGATTGTAGTAGCGATGCCGGTTGTAGTGCAGGCCGCTTTCGGGGTCGAAGTATTGGCCCTGGAAGCGCAGCGGTTGGTCAAGCTGTTCGCCGCCACCGTGCGCAAGCTCGGCGAGTGTGCCGTAGCCGCTGTAGCGCGCGGACCAGACGATTTCGCCGCTGTAGCTGGTCAGTTCCTGGGGCGTGCCCAGGTGGTCGAGGTGGTAGTAGAACGGGCAGGCGTTGAGGCCTTGTCCATCGAGCATGACCAGCGGGCGGAAGGTGCCCGGTTCGTAGACGTAGCTGCGGTGGTGGTGCGGGCTGCTTTCGACGACGACCTGGTCGCCCTGCCAAAAAAATTCGGTGGTCAGGCCGTCCACCGTCTTGCTGATGCGTCGGCCGAAGGCGTCGTAGCGGTAGGACGTTTCACGGCCGTCCGGCGGGGTGACGCCAATCAGGCGGTGCTGGCTGTCGTAGCGGTATTCGGTGACGAGGCTGTGGGCCTTGCCACGCCGTTCGCGGATCAGGTTGCCGAAGGCGTCGTAGTCGTAGTGGCGGTCGCCCTCCATCAGCAGGCGGTTGCCCTTGAGGGTGGTCGGGCCGGGACGGTCCTGCATCAGCAGGTTGCCGGCCGGGTCGTGGGCGAAGTGTTCCGCGGGCTCGGTGTGGGAATAGTCGATGCGGACCAGGCGATCCAGCGCGTCGTATTGGTAGCGGCGTCGGTTTCGGTTGTCGGACAGGACCTCGAGATTGCCCTTGGCGCTGTAGGCATAATCGCGCCAGATCAGTTGCTGCTGGCTCTGCCACACGGTCTGGGCCTTGAGGCGGCCCTGCTCGTCGTAATCGTACTGGCTGCGCAGCAGGCCCTGCTGGCGCTGCCGTTCGCGACCGCCGTGCACTTGGTGCTCGGTGAGGCGCGCGCCGTTCAGGTCGATGGCGCTTAGCGCCCCGCCCGGGGCGTGGTGGAAGTCGAGTTTGCTGTCGTCCGGCAGGCGCAGGTGGTTGAGGCGCCCGCAGGCGTCGTAGCGATAACGCAGGGTGCCCCACCCCTGGTGCTCGGTGACCAGCCGGTCCTGGGCGTCGTATTCAAAAGCCAGCGGATGGTCCGTGCCGTCGTTGACGTGGACCAGCCGGCCCAGCCCGTCGTAGCGGTACTGGACCGCCTGGCCGTCGGGCAAGGTCTTGACCAGCAGCCGCCCGGCCGCGTCGCGCTGGTAGCGGGTGACGCGTTGGCTGCCATCCTCGCCGTGCTCGGTTTTCTCCAGCAGGTGCCCGTTGAGGTCGTAGGCATAGGCGCTGCGTTGGCCGTCGAAGCCGACTTGCTGTCGGATCAAGCCGTTGGGCGTGTAGTCCAGTTGATATTTTTCGCCGGATTCGTTTTCGATCTCGGTCAGCAACAGCCGCGCCGAGTCGTAGCGGTACTTCAGCTCGCTGCCGTCGGGGTTGAGGCGGCGGCTGATCAGGTGCAGGTCGTCGGCGTATTCGTAGCAGGTGATGCGCCCCTGCTCATCGCGCTCGGCGGTGACCTTGCCGTAGGCGTTGTAGCTCCAGGCACGGGTGGCGCCGCTGGGCAAGGTCGTCTGCAGCAAACGGCCCACGGCGTCCCACTGGTAGTGCGTGAGGGCGCCGTGTTCGTCCTCGCGGGTCAGCAAACGCCCCTGGGCGTCGTAGGCAAAACACCGCCGCCCCGCATCGGGCAGGATTTCTTCGCTCAGTTGGCCCAGGCGATTCCAGGTAAACCGATGTTCGCTGCTGTCCGGATAACGGATCGACAGCAGTTGCCCTTGGGCGTCGTAGGCATAGCCGGTGCGTTGTTGCTCCGGATCGATGAGCTCGATCACGTCGCCCTGGACGTTGCGCCGGTAGGTCCACACGGCTTTGCCGCGCGAACGGGCGTGCAGGAAACCGTTGCGGTATTCGTAGGACGTGGGCTCGTCTTCGGGCGGAATCAGCGCCACCAGCCGTCCGACTTCGTCGTAGCGGTATTGCGTGACGGCGCCCAGCGGGTCCTGTTCGGCGATCAGCCGGCCCTGTTCGTCGTAAGCCTTGAGGTGCTCGCCGCCATCGGGCTCGACCTGGCGCACCAGCCGCGCCCGCTCGTCGTGGACATACACCTCTTGGCTGCCATCGAGGTGTTGAACCGTGACGCTGCCGTCCTCGCCCCAGGTGTAACGGCTGTCCATCTGCGCAAACGAGGCCCAATGCCGTACGCAGCGGGCCGCCGGCCCGGCCCCTTGCCACTCCCAGAAGAAACTCGCCCCGCCGGCCAATTGCCGCTGGAGGATGACGTGCTGGTCGTCGTAGTCGTAGCGTTCGCTTTCACCGGCGGCGTTGGTCGCTTCGATCAGTCGGAAACGGCCGTCGTAGCGGTAGGACACCAGCGTCTGCTCGGTGCGCCAGGCTTCGTCCAGGGTGAGGGCAGGGTGAAAGCTCTGGTAGTCGACGGCCACCAGGTGGCGCTGCTGGTAGCGCAAGCGCAGGCAGCGCCCGGCGCCGTTGTCCAGGCGGCAGATGTCGCCATGGATGTTGCGCTGGAGCGTCAGGCGGTTGTCGTACCGGTCGCTGAGGGCGGTCAGATGGCCGTCGCGAAAGTGTAGGAAAGGCGCGTTTTCGCCGGGCTGGGCGATGATCAGTTCGTCCGCCTCGGCGCCCAGGTAAATGGCCGCGCGGGCCAGGCTGTTGTGGATCGCCGGGCGCTGGGCGTTGGGCAGCGCAAAGGTCGTACGGCGGTTTTCCTGGTCGAGCCAGATGACCTGCTCGCCCTCGATCTGCAAGCGGTGCGCCAGGGCATGGCTCCAGCCGCGCCCGAGCCCCACGTCCAGGTCCGCCGCGCTGGTGCGGTACAGGCGGGTGAAGACAAACGGCAGCCGGCCATCGAGGGTGCCGTCCTCCAGGGTCAGCAGTTCTTCGCCGGTGACCATCGACACCGGGCAGCCGCTGGTTTGGGTCAGGGCTGCGGTATCGGCACTGTCGCCGTTGGGGTTTTTCGATTGGGCCGGGACGTCGTCGTGGGGTTCGTATTGGCTCAGCCGCGTAGCGCTTTGGGATTTCTCCCGCGCCACGGCGGCTGGATTGCTGACCGCCAGTGGCGGCGCATGTTCACGGGTGATGTTCAGAGGTCCGACAGGCGCTGGCTTCAACGGCGCATGCTGGGCGCTGATCACCACCGGTTTCAGTACATCGGCGTGCCGGTTGAGGCGATCGGTGGTGAGTTGGCCCAACCTTTGGCTCGATGCCTGCAACCACTCCCGGGCCCGACTCGACTTAATCTGGCCCAATACCTTGCCGCTCATCCGAACGCCCAGCCCAAGCCCGCCGGTCAAGCATATCAATAGGTAATTGATCAGTACCGAGGCGCGCATCTCCCCCACGACCTCGGCAACGTACTGAGGTGGCAACATCCTCAGCCAACTGGCGAACGCCGCCATGTGAACGAAGAGCAACGGCTCGTCGCTCAACACCATCAGCCCTTTGGCAATCGCTTCGGAAGAGGCTTTCAGCAGTTGCTCAAGCTCGGCCTCGGTCAGGTATTCCAGCAGCTTTTCGCTATTGGCCTGCAGGTCCGCCAGCAGTCCGAAAACCTGTTTGACGTCGCCCCACAGTTCAAGCAGGGCTTTTTCAAAGCCACGCCAATCGGCCTGCTGCAATACGCCGTAGCGTTTGAGAAACCCCGCGTCGGAAAACTCCGTCCACAACGGTTGAAATTCTTCCCACTCCGCTTTCAGCCACCCCTCAAGCTCGGCGATCACGTCCTGATAAGAGGCATACAGCGCTTTGACGTGATCCGCCGTCACATAGGGGAAAAAGGTGATCCGGTAACGATGGCCACGCCAGCAGTCAGGAACTTCCAGAATGCCGCTGGGGCCGATCACGTGATGGGCCGGCTCATCGAAGGTTTCCTTCCCTGGTTCGCCCCCGGTGACCCGCTCCAGCATCACCGGTGTATCGCCGATCGGCACGAAGCGCGCCGCCTGAAACATGTGCACCAGCGTCAGCGGACCGCCTGCCGGACAAGCCTCCACAGTGGTACTGAAGGGTTGATCAAGGTTCTTCGGCGCCGCGAGCGACACCTCGCTGCCGACCTTGAATACCTGTTCAAGATCCAGCGCCCAACCGGCCCAGAAGCTTTCAGCCCAGCGGTCGTAGTCGTTCAGGCAGGTCCGAAAGTCCGCCAGCACCGCCTCGACATCCGGACGTTCGGGGTCCATGGCGGCAATCACCAGCAAGCCGATGGTGTTGTTCAAAGCCAGGAGCTTGTCGGGGGCAAACATGCAGGAATCTCGCAGCACTCAAGAAGCGCGAGACTTTGCCGGGGATGCAGGAGGAAATAAGTCAGGGAAAGAGGCGGTGGATGTAGGGCGATTCGCTAAATTCAAAAAGTCTCATGGGCACGTAACGGGATTCACACCAACCGTTCTTAAATTCGAAACATCCTGTCGCTAATATCCTCCCCATCTTCTGGAAGGAGGCCGCTACAGTGCGCGGGATTCGGTCGAGATCGAACCAAAGGGCTTCAGGAGACTCTGAGCAATGCCCCCGCGGAATCGAGCGGCGTAACGACAGGGAAAATACCCGCGACCAGAAACTTCGCGGTGCCAAGGTTTGTCAGCCTGCCTCGAGAGTGCCGATGAACATTATTCGATGATGAACCCACTGAATTTCGCCAAACGCTTCAAACACCGCTCGTGGCTGATGCTGCCAACGCTGCTGGTGGTCTGTGGCTTGCTGCTGGCGCTGGAATCCAGCGTCAGCCGCGCCCAGCCAGTCGATGGCGTCCAGACCCTGGTGTTCCTGCGCCACGCCGAGAAACCCGCCGGCGGCCTGGGTCAGCTCAATTGCCAGGGCCTCAACCGCGCCATCGACCTGGCCACCCTGCTGCCGGAAAAATTCGGCAAGGCCGACTACGTCTTCGCGGCCAACCCTACCCGCAACGTCGAGGAGGGTGAGCTGGACAATTCCTACAGCTACATTCGCCCGCTGATGACCATCAGTCCCAGCGCCATCAAACTCGGCTTGCCGGTAAACATCAATTTTTCGGCCAACGACACCAGCGACCTGGCTGACGAACTGCTGCACGACAAGTACCACAATTCCATCATCTATACCGCTTGGTCCCATGGCTACCTGCCGGAATTGATCAACAAGGTCGCCGGTGAGGCCGTGGGCAAGAAGCAAACCATTACCGAAGACTGGGCATCGGGGGACTTCGATTCCCTGTACGTGCTGACCCTGACCTGGCACAACGGCAAGGCCAGCCTCACCAGCAAGAGCTACAAGCAAGGCCTGGACAACGGCAAGGTAGCCTGTCCGACATAACCAGTCGGTACGTCCCACAAACCGTGCAGATCATGAGAAGGCCGCGCTGGGTTATGATGCGAGCACTTCTCTAACTGCCCGGAACCTCCCCATGACTGCATCCTCCACCGCTCCCGATCGGGGCTGGTCGTTCTGGTGGAAACCCGCCCTGTTCCTGCTGGTAGCGTGCGTCGGCCTCTATTACGTCAAATGGTCGCCCTATTACCTCAAGGCGTTTGTCGCCGCTGACAACCACAGCATTGGCGGCTCGATCCTCAACGATGCCCAGACCGCACCGCTGACGGCGGCCCTGGCCTACGCCAAGGTGTATTTCCTGGCTATCTGGAAAGCGGCGGTGCTGGCGGTGATCCTCGGCTCACTGCTGCAAGTATTGATTCCCCGTGACTGGCTGTTGCGCCTGTTCGGTCGGGCCGGTTTTGGCTCGACCCTTCGCGGCGGTCTGTTCGCCCTGCCCGGCATGATGTGCTCGTGCTGCGCCGCACCAGTGGCGGCCGGCATGCGCCGACAGAACGTTTCGGTGGGAGCGGCGCTGGCCTTCTGGATCGGTAACCCGGTGCTGAACCCTGCCACCCTGGTCTTCATGGGTTTCGTGCTGGGCTGGGGGTTCACCGCCCTGCGACTGGTGGCGGGCATCGTGCTGGTGTTTGGCGTATCGATGGTGGCTCAACGTATCGCACGGCCCGATCCCGATGTATTGCCCGAAGCGGCCGTGGAAGCGGTGACCAACGCCAGCGTGGTCGACGCGCAGCCCTTCCTGGTCCGTTGGGGCCGGACCTTATGGCAGCTGTTCTGGAGCACCATTCCGATCTACATACTGGCGGTGTTGGTACTGGGCGCGGCACGGGTCTGGCTGTTTCCCCATGTCGACGGCGCCATGACCGACAGCGTGTTGTGGCTGGTGCCGCTGGCTATCGTCGGCACGCTGTTCGTGATTCCTACAGCAGCAGAAATCCCGATCGTCCAGACGATGATGACCCTGGGCATGGGCACTGGCCCGGCCGTGGCATTGTTGATGACCCTGCCGAGCATCAGCCTGCCGTCGCTGTTGATGCTGCGTAAGGACTTCGATGCCCGGGTGCTGGTGACCGTGGCGGTGCTGACCATGGTGGTGGGCATTGTTTGCGGGTTGATTGGGGCGGTATTGCTTTAAACATCAGGCAAGTGAATGCCTATCAACACTCCCACAGGGATTTTGCGGTGAATATCACATCTGAGATCACCCTTTTCGGGCGTCTCGTTCACTCAGATACTCCAGCACCGCCGCCTGCTCTCCCGAGAACTCGATCCGCCCGCCCTTCTTTTCCCGCTGGAACGCATACATCGGGTCGTAATATTCACGCAGCAAGCCTTCGATCCAGGCGCGATGCAAGTCGACGGCGCCGCTGTTGGCCTGCTCGGCCAGGGCGCTTTCCATGATGTTCATCAAGCGTCGGTGGCGGTCGCCGCCCAGGCGCTTGTGAATGTTGTTCAGGCTTGCCAGCAAGCGCTCGGAAAACAGCGAGAACCCTTCGTCGCCATGCACGGCGACAAATTCGGCGCACAGGTTAATGACGTAATCGCGCAGGATCCGCTCGACTCGTCGCTCCAGGCTATCTTCAAGCCAGACCACCGGAACCTGCTGCATGCGCTGGAACAACGACAGCGGTAAGGCGCAGCTACCGACCATGCGGCTTTCATCTTCCAGCACAAATTGCCCGACACCGGCGGCGCGCTTTTTCAGCACGTCCACCGCCAGACGGTTCTCAAAATCGATGTTGGACGGCTGCCCGGTGGCGCGCTTGCCAAAGCTCGAACCCCGATGGTTGGCATAGCCTTCCAGGTCCAGGCCGTTACCCAGTTGGGTTAGCACTTCGGTCTTGCCCGTGCCGGTCATGCCGCCCAGCAGCACCAGGTCGCACTGGGCGACTGCCTGCTCGACGGTGTCCAGCAAGAATGTCCGCATGGCCTTGTAGCCGCCAACGACCCTGGGGTATTCGATGCCCGCTTCGTCCTTGAGCCATTGCTGGACGATCTGTGAACGCAAGCCGCCCCGAAAGCAATACAGCACACCGTCAGGATGAGTCCGGGCGAACTCGGCCCAGGCCTGAATGCGTTGCGCCTTGATCTGGCCGGACACCAGTTGATGCCCCAGGACAATGGCCGCTTGCTGCCCTTGCTGTTTGTAGCAGGTACCGACGCGTTGCCGTTCGAGGTCGGTCATCAACGGCAAATTGACCACACCGGGGAATGCACCCTTGAAAAACTCAATGGGCGCTCGGGTGTCCATCATCGGCCGGTCATTGAGGAAGATGTCGCGGTAATCGATAACGTCATGGGGCATCATGACACCTCGACCGCGTTGGTCTGTCGCTCGACCAGTTCACCAATCGGCTCCAGCACAAGGCCCAGCTCGACGGCAAGCGCAAGGAATTCGTCGTTACCTTGCGCGGTGACAGCGATCAGCAGGCCGCCGCTGGTCTGTGGATCGCACAGCACTCGCTTGTGCAGTTCCTGGACGCGCCCGACCTTGCTGGCGTAGCTGTCGTAGTTGCGCAACGTACCGCCCGGCATACAGCCCAGGTCAAGGTAATACTCGACGCCCGGCAGACGTGGCACCGCGTCGTAGCGGATGCGCGCCGTCAGTTGGCTGCCGTCGGCCATTTCCACCAAGTGCCCGAGCAGGCCGAAACCAGTGACATCGGTCATCGCCGTCACGCCATCAAGCTTGCCGAAACGGCTGCCAGGCTTATTGAGGGTGCACATCCAGTCACGGGCCAGGCCAACATCGGCGGCGCGCAGCTTGCCCTTCTTTTCCGCGGTGGTGAGGATACCGATGCCCAGGGGCTTGGTCAGGTACAAGCGGCAACCCGCGGTGGCGGTGTCGTTGCGCTTCATGTGGCGCTTTTGCACGAGACCGGTAACCGCCAGGCCGAAAATTGGTTCAGGCGCGTCAATCGAATGCCCGCCCGCCAAAGGGATACCCGCCTCGTCACACACCGAACGACCGCCACGAATCACTTCCCGTGCGATTTCCGGGGCCAGCACATTCACTGGCCAGCCGAGAATCGCAATCGCCATCAGCGGATCACCGCCCATGGCGTAGATATCGCTGATGGCATTGGTGGCGGCGATGCGGCCAAAATCGAAAGGATCGTCGACGATGGGCATGAAGAAATCGGTGGTCGAGACCACACCGCGCTCCTCGTCGATGGCGTATACCGCAGCGTCATCCCGGGAGGCATTGCCGACCCACAGTTTGGGGTCGAGGTTTTGCGCACCGCTGCCGGCCAGAATCACTTCCAGTACCTGTGGCGAAATCTTGCAGCCGCAACCGGCGCCGTGGCTGTACTGGGTCAGGCGAATCGGCTCGCTCATGGGCATACCTCTCGTAAGTCAAGATGACCGAGTCTACCAGCAACGCCAGCGGCTCAGTGCCGCGCCGCGATGGGTGTCGACCACACGTTCCCGCCACCCTTTGGTGCCGTTTCAAGCGGCAGTGAACTATCCGGGGCAGGATGACTGACCGAAAGGACAGAAAAAACACATAAACCCCATTATTTTCAATCATATGTGAACACTGGTATGGGTTGTGCAAACGTTTGCGAAAATCGATCAGGGACACCTGATCGCGTACTTTTCCCAATCACGGAATACCGGCTTCGACCCGCACGAATAAGGAATGTCCATGCACTTCATTTCCCAATGTCGCGCTTCACCCGGCGTGTTTGCAGCCTCCTTGCTACTGACCGCCGTTACCGGATTACTCAGTACCACGAGCCAAGCCGAAACGGCCGAAACCTCCGCCCAAGGCGAAGCTCTCAGCCCCGAAGCCACCCCCTCTAAAAAAGGCGCCTACCTGTCGGACTGGTACAACCAGGACCTGTCAATCATCGGCAGCAAAGACATCAGCTTCGGCCCGCAACCGGCCGACGATGTTTACCTGGAATACGAATATTTCGGGCGCAAGGGCCCGTTCGAACTATATGGCTACATCGACATTCCCAAGATTTTCAACATCGGCAACAGCCACGACACAGGCGTGTGGGACCACGGCTCGCCGGTGTTCATGGAGCACGAGCCGCGTATTTCCATCGACTACCTGACCGGCCGCAGCCTGGCCATCGGGCCGTTCAAAGAGTGGTATGTGGCGTTCGACTGGATCTACGATCACGGCAGTAACCGCGCCAACCGAGCCAACACGTTGTACAGCGGCCTGGGCACCGACATCGATACCCATTCCAGGGTCAACCTGTCGGCCAACATCTACGGTCGTTATCAATGGGAAAACTACGGCGCCAGCAATGAATACTCCTGGGACGGCTACCGCGCCCAACTCAAATACATCGTGCCGATCAGCCAATTCAGCAACGGTGCTTCGTTGACCTACATCGGCTTCACCAACTTCGATTTCGGTTCGGACCTGCACGAAGACAACCCGGCCCGCACCGCCAACGCCACGGTCGCGACCAACGTATTACTGTATTCCTTCACCCATCTGCGCTTCATGCTGGCGGGCCGTTACTTCCATAACGGTGGCAACTGGGAAGACGGCAGTGAGCTTAACTTTGGCGATGGCAACTTCCGCGCCCGCTCCGATGGGTGGGGGTACTACGTTGGCGTAGGCTATCAATTCTGATCAAACGCGGCCTCGTAGAAACATCTATTTCGAATCCATGGAGGTAACAAACACATGATTAATCGTCTGTTTATTTCAATCGGCCTGGCAAACACTGCCCTGCTCTGCTCCACCGCCGGGGCCGCACCGGCACCGATTCAGCCCAAGGTCATGTTGATCACGATGTTCGCCCCCGAGGCGCAGAACTGGATCGAACGCCTGGAACTCAAGGACGAAATCCGCGTCCCGGGGCTGTCCGCCGAGTATCCGAAGATCCGCTGTAATGCCGAGCGGGTTTGCCTGTTGGTTACCGGCATGGGCCAGACCAACGCCGCGGCCTCGACACTGGCCCTGGCGATGTCCCCGACCGTCGACCTGCGCAAAAGCTATTTCCTGGTGGCCGGGATCGCCGGCATCAACCCACATCACGGCACCCTCGGCACAACCGCCTGGGCTCATTATCTGGTGGAGTTCGGCACCCAATGGGAACTGGACTCGCGGGATGTGCCCAAGGATTGGCCCACCGGTTATCTGGGCATCAACACCAAGGGGCCGAACGAAAAGCCGCCGCTGGACTACAAGACCGAAGTCTTCGAACTCAACCCGGCGCTGCAAGCCAAGGCCTTTGCCCTCAGCCAGAACGTGACCTTGACTGAAAGCAAGGAATCGGCGGCCTGGCGTTTGAAATACCCCTACGCGCCGGCCAACCAGCCACCGGTGGTGACCCGCTGCGACACCCTGGCAGGCAACACCTGGTTCTCCGGTACGCGCCTGAGCGAGCGCGCCGAAGTCTGGACTCGTCTGCTCACGGATAACAAAGGCGTCTACTGCACCACCCAACAGGAAGACAACTCCACCTACGAGGCCTTGCTACGGGCCAGTCGCGAAGGACGGGTGGACATCAACCGGCTAGCAGTGCTGCGGGCTGGGTCCGACTTCGATCGTCCCGAGCCTGGTGGCAACGAAGTGGACAACCTACTCAAGTACGCCGACCAGGGCGCGTTCGTCCCCGCGTTGGAAAACCTGTTCCGCACCGGTAACCCGTTGGTGCAGGACATCGTGAAAAACTGGTCGGTGTGGAAAGACGGAGTGCCCAGCCTCTAATCCTTCAGATGACAGCCTGCAACTGGTCGTCGAACCCAACTGAGTCTTTCAGGCTTGCCGCGCACTGCTGCGATACATGAACACCAGCGCCAGTGCCAGGCAGGCCATTGCCAAGACACGGCTGCCGGACAATTCAATGGCCGGGTTGCCCAGCCAACCGAAGTTGTCGATCAGCATGCCCATGCCCAACTGCCCGACGATGACCGCCACGGTCGCCACGGCAGTGCCAACCCTTGGCACCGCGCCCACCATCACCATCATGTAAACCACCCCGAACAATGCACCGCTGAGTTGCCATTTCGGTACCTCCAGCAGGGTGACGGCGTGGGCCGGCTCGAAAAATACGATCAGCAACCCGGTGGTCACCGTGCCCACCGTAAACGTCAGCAGGCTGCTGCGCAACACACCGACCGTCTGGCCCAGACGACCGTTAATGGCCCAGAGTGTGTAAAAACGCGCTGATGCACCGTCGGCGCGCAGCGCTGACGGTTGTTAGCTGAGTGATTGCTCGCAACAAGTCCTGCGGATCATCACGAGGGCCTGGGAGCCCCTAGCACCGCTTCTACCTTGCTGGGTGGCCAAAATACAGACCTCTTCAGGCCGACAGCGCCTTCATTAAACCGCTGGTACCGAGAATTTTCATGACCCGCTTCAAGTTGTAGGCGAGGACGTTCAAGCTCATCTCCGCACTCACTCCGTTCAGCTTTCGTGTCAGGAAATGCGTGGCGCCCATCCATTGTTTGAGTGTCCCGAAGGGATGCTCGACCGTACGTTTGCGGACTCGCATCATGTCCGGCGCGTTGCTCAGCCTGTTCTGCATTTCCTCCAGTACGGCTTCATGCTCCCAGCGTCGAACCCGCCGTTCCGTGCTCGGTGTGCACTGCGGTTTCATTGCGCAGCCCTTGCATTTCGAACTCCAGTAACGGTGCAGCGTCAGGCCTTTTTCAACGTTGGTATAGCGCCAGATCAGTGCTTCTCCCGCCGGGCAAATGTATTCGTTTTTTGCCGCGTCGTAGATGAAAGCATCGTTATTGAAACGCCCGTCCGCTTTGGCTCCAGAGGTCATCGGCTTGGGCACATAGGCAGTGATGCCTGCATCGTGACAAGCCAGGATCTCTTCGCTTTTGAAGTAACCTCGATCAGCCACTACCGACAACGTTTCTGACGCCATAGCCTCGCAGGCCTGCTTGGCCATCGAGCTGAGTTGATCGCGGTCGGAACCGACGTTGGTAACCTCATGTGCAACGATCAAATGGTGCTGGGTATCGACCGCTGTCTGCACGTTGTAACCGACGATTCCAGTGCCGCGCGTCATCATGGAGCGGGCGTCTGGATCGGTCAGTGAGACCTGTTTATCCGGTGATTCGTTGAGTTGAGTTTCAATGACCTGTAACTCTTTCATCTGAGCTTTGAGCTTGTCGATTTTCTCTTGCAGACGAGTAGCCTTAGGCTGGGCGATCGAGGGTTCTTGCCGATCGGCTTCGTCGAGCGCAGTCAGGTACCGATTGATACCCGATTCAATTTCTTCCATTCGCCGCTTGAGTTTGGCGCTGGTGAAATTGCGGTCGCGGTTGTTGACCGCCTTGAATTTGCTGCCGTCGATGGCGACCAGATTTTCTCCGAACAGTCCCAGCTGCTGGCACAGCACCACGAACTGGCGGCAGACACCTCGGATGGCCTTGCTGTTGTCTTTTCGGAAGTTGGCGATGGTCTTGAAATCGGGCATCAAACGCCCGGTCAGCCACATCAGCTCGACGTTGCGTTGGACCTCTCGTTCAAGACGCCGGCTCGATGGAATGCGGTTCAGATAGCCGTAGATGTAGATCTTCAGCAGGATCGCGGGATGGTAAGCCGGCCGGCCAGTATCAGCCGGTATGGCGCCCTCGAAACCCAGTTTGACCAGGTCGAGTTCGTCGACAAAGACGTCGACTACGCGCACCGGATTGGTATCCGTGACGTAATCGTCGAGGCTCGCCGGAAGGAAGGTGCCTTGGCCTCGATGTTCACCTTGGATAAAGCGCTTCATGGGCGATCCCTGCGATGAAATCCTCAGAAATCATAGCAAGGGTTTGCGAAAGCGTTTTTACACACTCTGGGCCGATTGCTGTCTCTCGTCAAGGAGCAATGATCTCTTGGCCCTATAGCTTGGTCCTGACAAAGACCGACTGCCAAGCCGACTCAATACGTGACGGGGTTATATAGTCATTTTTTTCCTATCTTCTCTCGCCTCGGGTTTCCCCAAGTATCCTCGCGGCATCTCGTGCCGGCGGTAAGCCAAATACCCGTGCGTAATCGCGGCTGAACTGGGTAGCGCTTTCATAGCCGACCTCAAAGGCCGCGTTAGTAACACTTTTGGCGTTGGCCACCAGCAACGTACGAGCCTGAAGTAGTCGAACCCTTTTTTGATATTGCAACGGGCTAAGCGCGGTGACGGCTTTGAAGTGACGGTGAAAGGCTGACACGCTCATCGCAGCGCGTTGTGCCAGTGTCTCCACCCGGATGGACTCGGCAAACTCCCGGCGAATGTACTGAATGGCCAGGCTGACCCGAGCCATGGCGCTATCGGGTGCCGCGATGTCCCGCAGCATCCAGCCGTGTGGGCCTTGTAAAACACGGTACAAAATCTCCCGTTCGTATACAGGCGCCAGGGCCGCAATTTCTTCAGGCCGGGTCATCAATCGAAGCATGCGCACCCAGGCATCCATCAAGTCGGGCGTCACGGCGGCTACCGAAAAGCCTGCATCCTTGTCGTATTGCCCGATGGGCTTTGGCAGGTCGGACAGTAGAGTCGCCAGGACCGTCGGGTGGAGTGTCAGGCTGACCGCCAGGTAAGGCTCGCCGGAAGAGGCAGGGTGTACTTGACCGACCGCAGGCAACTCGATGGACATGACGAAATAAGTCGCCGGGTCATAGCGAAGCGTGCGGTCGCCGATGGTCATTGATTTACTGCCTTGCAGGATCAGGTTGATCATCGGGTCGTAAACGGCGGCCAGCAGGTGTTCAGGGATTTCGCCCTGGACCATGGCTACACGTGGGATGCCCGTCTCCGTGCGGCGGTTTTCGGCACGGGAAGCCAGCGAGCGAAGTTCATTCAGTTGGTTTGTCATGGGGAACATCTGAACCCAGGTTGATACGCCCAGGCAAGAAAAAAGCAGAAACAGGCAGGATTCGAGTAGGAACGGCTGCGCTCGTTGCGAAGGCGATGGTTACTGTGGTGACTCATCTCAGTGACATTGGAGCAGCGCATGAGCGTTATCGTCATCACCGGTGGCAGCCGGGGCATCGGCGCCAGCACGGCCGAACATTGTGCTCGATGCGGCATGGGGGTCATCCTCACCTACAAAAGCCATGCAGATTCGGCAACCGCTGTTGTCCAGCGTATCCAGACATCGGGCGGCAAGGCCGTGGCGCTTGAACTGAACGTTGCTGATGTGAGCAGCTTCGAGCACTTCCGAGAAACGGTGGTGCTCACCTTACAGACAACCTGGGGTGTGGCAACGCTCGGCGGTCTGGTGAACAACGCGGGTCATGGCTTTTTCCATCCCATGGAATCGGTCACCGAGGCGCAGTTTGACGGCTTGTTGAACGTTCACCTCAAAGGCCCGTTTTTCCTGACTCAAGCCTTGCTGCCGCTGATGGAAGAGGGCGCCAGCATCGTCAACCTGACCAGCGCCACGACCCGAGTGGCCACGGCAGGCGTCGCGCCTTATGCGGCTTTCAAGGGCGGACTCGACGTGTTGACTCGTTACATGGCCAAGGAGTTCGGCCCTCGGCGCATCCGTGCCAACTCCGTCTCGCCGGGGGCGATCCGCACCGAACTCGGTGGAGGCTTGAATGACGAATTCGAAGCTTTACTCGCATCGCAAACCGCCCTTGGCCGGGTGGGCGAGCCGGAGGACGTAGCTCGCGTTATCGCCATGCTGCTGTCCGAAGAAGGAAGCTGGATCAATGCCCAGACTATCGAAGTCGCGGGCGGGTATTTCATCTAAATCAGCACCTGAAAAGCGAGGCAATCGCAATGCTTGATCATATTTTTATCTCGGTAAGCGACGTTGATCGTTCCATCCGTTTCTACACGGCAACACTAACCCCGCTTGGCATTACCGGCAGGCTTGATTACGACGGCAAGGACGGCCCGCCAGGCCACCCGGACCTCAAGGGCTTCGGTGCCAATGGGCGGGTGTTTTTCTGGTTGCGCGAGGGTGTTGTGGAGGGGCGGGCGGTACATGTTGGCTTCGTAGCGAACAGCAAGGCCGAGGTCAACGCAGCTTACGCGGCGGCTATGGAGAATGGCGCTGTAGACAACGGTACACCTGGCGCACGTCTGTATTACGACCCGAATTATTACGCCGCCAATGTCCTTGACCCGGACGGTTACAGCCTCGAATTCGTCTACAAAAACTGGCAGCACGCCCAATGAATCAATTAATGATCTACGGGGCGACCGGCTATACCGGTCGCATGGCTGCCGAGCATGCCAAAGCGCTGGGGCTAGACATTGTGATCTCTGGTCGCAATGGAGAAAGGCTGGAGTCACTCGCTGCGCAACTGGGCGTGCCTTATCGAGTGTTCACCCCTGATGCCCAAGCAGCCGAATCCCTGCACGGCATCGGCGCGCTGCTGAATTTCGCAGGGCCTTTTGCTCAGACGGCGGACGCCTTGATGCAGGCCTGTATCAAGGCTGGGGTCGACTATCTGGACATAACGGCCGAGATCAATGTCTATCGGCTGGCAGAACGGCTTGGCGCTCAGGCTACCGAGGCGGGTGTCATGCTGCTGCCCGGAGTCGGCTGGGACGTGGTGCCGACAGACTGCCTGGCGATGCATGTCGCTCGCCGTGTGCAGGATCCGCAGGCCCTGAAGGTGGCGCTACAGATCGCAGGCTCCATGTCACGGGGATCAGCGTTGAGTGTCAGCAAGATCATTGGCGCGGGCCTTTTGGCACGAGTGGACGGACTGCTGGTCGCCACCCCGGATACGAAGCCGCAGCACTTCGATTTTGGCGACGGCCCGGAACTGTGCGCGCCACTGTCTTTCGGTGACCTGGTCACCGGCTGGCACTCCACCGGCATTCCCAACATTTCCATGTTCGTGCACATCACCGGCGATGCCTTTCCTGAAGGCGATCTCTCACAACTTCCCGATGGCCCAAGCGCGGAGCAGCGTGAAGCCCACCGCGCCCGAGCCGTGGCTGAAGTCATTGGCGCTGACGGCACAAGTGCGCGCTCAGTGATCGAGACCGTCAACGGCTACACCTACACACCGTTGGCCGCTGTGGAGGCTGCACGCCGGGTGCTGGGCGGTGAGCGACGACCAGGCTTTGAAACGCCTGCGCGGGTGTTTGGCATCGGATTCGCCGAGACGATTTCAGGGACGACAATCACAGATTTTTAGGGCGCGACAACACCTCTGCCACCAAGGGCGCGGTCGATACGTTGACGTTCGCCTTGGCCAGAGAGCTTGGGCCGAGCGGTATCAGGGTCAACTCGATCTTGCCCGGCCACACCAACACCCCCCTGCGACTGATGGCAACTTCGCCGGTGAGTTTGGCGAAAAACTTATAGCGGGCACGCCGCTAGGCCGATTCGGCGAACCAGAAGACATTGCACCGCTGGCCGTCTTCCTGGCGTCCGAGGACTCGCATTGGGTAACAGGCGAATCCATTCGGGCTTCGGGTGGTATACGAGGCGTTGGTTACTAAGCACCATTGATTAATGCTGTCGGCGCACGGTGACGTGCGCCTGTAGGGCTCCAAGTTTCAGATAATGACGCAAGCCTCGGTCGCAGCAGATTCACACACCACCTCATACCGCACTTTCACTCCTTCTCCAGCCCCCGCTTGATGGAGCGCGGTAGCTGCCATTGGTGTGGGGCGTTCGCTCTGTCATACGCCCAATTTGGTAGATGCGCTGCCAATTTCCCTAAATAATGCGGAGGACCGCTTTTGGCCCAGAGTGTGTAAAAACGCTTAGTCAAAATTGAAGTCTGCGCTTCTATGTGAAATCTGAAGTTTATCGGCTGGTTGGCAGACCTGGATTTTGCGTAGATGCGCGACTTTCAACCCTGATTTGGGCGTCAATCTCGCTGAAAAACGTTTTTACACACTCTGGGCCGGTTGCTGCCCGTCGCGAAAGGCAACAACCGACCCAAAGCTGACGGGGGCGACAGGCAGAAAATCGGCCAGAAGCAGTCATTGATCGCTGCCCTCCAGCAACGTTAACCCTGCCACTAATGCCTCCAGCAACACGCGAATCTTGGGAAGCGCCTGGCGGCTTTTGATCCAGGCCAAGCTGATCCCCATCCCCTCGGTTGCAAGTTGAGGAAGCACCTCCACCAATGTTTCCTGTTGCAGCGGTTGTTTTATCAGCCAGGACGGCAGCTGTGCGATGCCGCAGCCTGCCATCGCAGCCATCATCAGACCGTCGCCATGACCCACCACCAGTTGAGGGTCTATGTGCCTGCGCAGGGTGGTGCCCTGCTCTCCTGCGAAGTTCCAAGGGCTGATGCTTCCGTCCACCCAGCCATAGGCGATGCACTGATGGTGCTCAAGGTCGGATTCAGACAGGGGCGCGCCATGGCGGGCTAAATACGATGCAGACGCGCAAAGGGTATAGCGCTCACGGGCGAGAAGACGATGCCCTACCGTCTCCGGCCAGGAATCCGCGCCACCGATACGCACCACAACATCCACGCCTTCCTTGAGCGGATCGATGTAGCTGTCGCCGAAGGTGATGTGGGGTACCACCAACGGATATTCCTGCACAAATTGCAGCAGGATCGGCAGTACCTGTGCGCGACCGAAGGCGCTTGGCAGGTCAATGCGAACACGCCCACGGGGCTCGGTGTTTTCGGTCTGGAGTGAAAGCTCGGCTTCTTCCAAGTCAGCCAGCACACCCGTACAAGTACGATGGAAGGCAACGCCAGCATCGGTCAGTGACAGTCGCCGCGTCGTCCGCTGGAACAGCCGAACCCCCAGCCGTTTTTCCAGCCGAGCGATGCTTTTACTAATGGCAGAGGCCGTGAGGTTCATTCTCTCAGCGGCAGCCCTGAAGCTGCCGAGTTCCGAGACGCAAACAAACACATCGATTCCCTTCAAGCGTTCGGAGGAAAACATAGACTTCCCATATTGATGAATTCATTTCAGGAAATTCGGTAAAAAGCATCCTAAATCAGAATTCAGTTCAACTGTAGGCTGCGTCCATACACTCAAGCGAATCGCGACGCATGGACTGTTTAAAATTGACGATGAGGCTCGAATGCTGGCCACGCTAAAAAACTATCCCACGACGGTTAACCTGCTGCTTTCTGCGTCACTGGTGCTAACACTCGCCCGCGCGATCACGCTGCCCTACCTGGTCATTTACTTGTCGGGTAATTTTAAATTAAGCGTCGCCGATATCGGCCTGGTGATCGGAAGCACGTTGATCATCGGCTCGCTGTTGAGCCTGTATGGCGGCTTTCTAGTGGATAGGATGTCCAGGTATCGACTCATCCTGGGCTTTAGCGGCTTATTCACAGCGGGTTGTCTCGCAGCGTACATCGCGCGCGAACTCTGGCTGTTCTACCTCTGCCTGGTGTTGATCAACCTGGCGTATGCCGTCATCGATATTTGCGTGAAATCCGGATTTGGTAGCCTGCTCCCCGTCGCCGAGCGGGGTGAAGTGTTTTCGATCAAATATACGCTGACCAATATTGGCTATGCCGTCGGGCCCTTTGTCGGTGCGGCAGTGGCCAGGCTGGACATCAGTCTGCCATTTCTCATGTCGGCGGGGCTTGGGGCCGGGTTCTTTTTTATCTATTTCGTGTGGGGCAACAGACGCTGGGCGACCGTTGAGGAAAGCCGGCAAACCACGCCATTTCTGGCGCTGGGCAAACGCCTGCTAGGCGATTATCGGCTCGTATGTTTTACCCTGGGCGGGTTACTCAGCGCCGTCGTTTTTGGTCAGTTCACTGCCTATCTCTCGCAATACCTGATCGTCACCACGACACCCGAGGCGGCGTACCGGATTATCAGCACCGTTGTGGCGACAAATGCTCTGATGGTGATCAGTCTGCAATACAGCATTGGCAAAAGAATTTCCCATGAACGCCTGAATCTGTGGCTTGTGGGCGGGCTCAGCATGTTCATCTTGGGGTTGGCAGGTTTTGGCCTGTCCACCACTATGATGTTCTGGGTGGTTTCCATGGCCATTTTCACAGTCGGTGAAATGATCGTATTCCCCGTCGAGTACATGTTCATCGACACTATCGCGCCCAGTCACCTGCGAGGCATGTACTACGGCGCCCAAAACCTGAGCAACATTGGCGCAGCATTGGGGCCTGTCCTCTGCGGGATGGTATTGGCAACCCAGCCTGCCCACTACATTTTCTACATGCTCGCGTTGTTCATCATCATGGGCGCAATGCTGTACCTCCTGGGGGCGTCCATTGCAAATGATGCAACGACCAAGCATTGAAGTGAACGCCACGAATTTGATCACGCGTTCCAGGTTTCAGAGGTCGCTATATTGCTGCGCCTCGGTCGCGCTTGGGTCGATGCGTTTTTCCATCTCGGTGACAAACCCCTTCAACGGCATCAACGCCTCACCCGCATACCCCAGGTACTGCACCTGATACGGTGGCGAACCGGACAGGCTGCGCATCTGGTCCAGGCTCTGGGCCACGTAGGCCAGGCTGACAAACTGCTCGCCCGTGCGGTCGTTCACCCAGCGTTCGAACAGGATTGTGCCGCCCGGCGCGGCGTCGTTTTCGGGGTATTCGGCGATTTTCCAGTCAAAGCCTAATAGCGTGCGCAGTTGCGCGATGTTGGTGTCATGGCCCACGTAGGCCAGCCATTTCGCTCCGGGCGGACCACCCGCGCTGGCCGGTTGCAAGGCCTGGAGGATTTGCCCGAGTAATTGCGAAGCACCGCGCTGCGCGATGTAGGGCACGTGATTGCTCAACGCGTACTTGCCCGAACGCAAGGCCATCAAGCGCGACACGTCCGCCGCCGTGCGCCCCTCGCCAAACGCCACCTGATCCAGCGGCAAGCCCTCGGCGTATTGCATGCGGATGGTTTCACTCATGGCCGCGCCCACACCCAAGGGGCTGTCCAGTTTGACCGTGCTGCCCTTGGTTTTCAGCGCCCAGGGTTGCTCGCTCAAGGCACAGGTCTTTCTCGCGCACGGCGTCGGAACGCCCACCCGTTGCTGCATCGCCAGCAACGGCGCAGCGTAGCGCTGGCGGGCGGCGTCGACGCTGCCGCCCATGGCCGCTAGCAACGCCGCCTGGGTTCGGGCCGGGTCCAGCGGTGCCAGGCCGTTTTCGCTGCCGTGGAACAGCCGGTCCTCGCTTTCGCGCGCATGGTGCACGACCACGCCGCAGCCCGGGAACATCCCCTGCACCAACGCAGCACCGGTGGCCTGGGTACGCGCCACCGGGCTGGACCACACGTAGGCATCGCCGGCCTGCGGGCACTGCCCGGCCTTGAACAGGCCAAGCTCATCCAGCCTGTGGCGCTGCCACTGACCCAGCAGCACGACAGCGGCGCGTCCATGGACAGTCAACTGGCCGTCACGAGTACCAAACGCGGGCCAGGTCTTGGCCGACCAGCTTTGCAATTCGGCAGTGTCGGTGGCTGGGCGTATGCCGTGACGCATCACCAGCACCACCTTGTCCAGGTGCAGGCCGGTGGTGTCTAGGGAAGCGGCCGGTGATGGCAGGGCCAGGCACAGGCCCAGCGCCAGGCCCATGCAGTGCAGTAAGGTCGATCTCATCATCAAGGGCCTAGAAGTCATAACGGGTATTGAGGCTCAAGGTACGCGGCGAACCCGGTTGCAGGTAGTTTTCCTGGTAGTAGGTCCAGTACTTCTTGTTGGCCAGGTTGGTGAGGTTGGCGCCAAAGGTCAGCGCGTGGCCGCCGGCCAAGCGCAGGCGATAACCGCCGCCGGCGTCGAACAGGCTATAGGCCGGCAGCGTGTGCACGTTGCCCGAATCCACGGCCATCTTGCCGATGCGTTGAGCGCCGCTGTGCAGGAACAGCCCTGGCACCACGGGCACTCGATAGGTGACCTGGGTCGCGGCCTGGTAGTGCGCCGCGCCGGCCGCACGATTGCCGTTCACGTCGTCACCGGCGTCGCGGTATTGCGAATCCAGGGACATGACGCTGCCTTCCAGGGTCAGGTCTGGCGTGGGGTCGACGCTGGCGTTCAGCTCCAGGCCCTGGTAACGGATGGTACCGCTCTGCACATAGACGTTGGCGTCGTTGGTGTACTCGGCGCCGCGGTCGATGCGAAAGGCCGCAGCGGTGGCGTTCCAGTTGCGCTGCTGGGTCTTCACGCCCACTTCGTATTGCTTGCTGCGAAGCGGGCCCAGGGTCTGGTCGGCGTTGGCCGCGGAGCTGGGTGCGGTACCGCCGCTTTCCAGGGACTCGACATAGCTCGTGTACAGGGTCAGGTCCGGGGTCGGCTTGTACATCAGCGCCACGGTCGGAGTCGCCGGCCGGGCTTTGTAGCGCGTCGCGTCGGAGGTGGCCGAGTCGTGGGTTTCTTCGCGGAAAGTTTCGTTGCGCAGGCCTGCCAGCAACGACCAGTGCTCGCCCAAGCCGACGGTGTCGCTGGCGAACAAAGCGCTTTCGTTGATCTTGTCGTCGCCGTAGGTGCCGCCGCTGTAGTCGATGTTGTACACCGAGAAGATCGTCGGGCTGTACAGGTTGCCCTTGCCCACGGTGGTCTTGGGCGTGTTCACTGACTTGTCCGAGTTAAGCTCGGAGTAGCTGCCGCCCAGCACCACGTCATGGCTGAACCAGCCAGTGGTGAACTTGCCTTCCAGGGTGGCCATGGCGTCGTTGTAGTCGTAGGCGTGGTATTCGGAGGAGACCTTGTCGGAGTAGTTCCCGGAGTCGCTGGAGATCTGGTATTGATCCTTGGCATAGCGGCGCGTCGAATCGCTGTAGCGGTAGGCCAGTTTGCCCTGCCAGTCGGGCGAAAACTTATACGTGGCGCTCAAGGTCGACAGGCTGTAGTCGACGTCGGTGTAGGAGCCGTTGCTGTACAGGCGCTTGCTGCCGTCGATGGCCTTGGGCAAGGCGTACTTGGTGCTGACGATGATGTCGGTACCACCGCTGGTCTTGCGCTGTTGGTACAGGGTGTCAAAGTCGATGCTCAGGTCATCGCTCAGTTGCGCGTTCAGGGCCAGGCCCAGCGACGTGCGATTGACCTTGGCCGCCCCCGAGGCGGCGTCACCCTCCTCATGCACCACGTTGACCCGGTAGCCGAAACGCGGGTCGTCAAAACGCCCGCCAGTGTCCAGGTGTTCCTTGTAGAGATTGTCAGACTGGTAACCGGCTTCGACGCTCAAGGTGGTCTTGTCGGTGGGCCGTTTGGTCACGTAGTTGACGATGCCGCCCGGGCTGCCAAAGCCGTACATGAAGCCCGACAGGCCCTTGAGCACCTCGACCCGCTCGAACATCTCCAGAGGCATTTCCACGCCGCGATTGATATTGGCCATGCCATCGACCTTGTAGCCGTTCAGGTCATCCAGGGGCAGGCCGCGCACCGCCAGGGTGGCCGGGTGGGTGCCGTAGCTGGAACTGATGGAGGTGACCGAGGCATCGTACTTCACCGCTTCGGACAAGATGCCGGCTTGGCGCGCCTGGATTTCGTCGCTGCTCACGCTCCTGAGCGAGAACGGCGTGTCGATGACCGCGAGGTTGCCCAAGGCGCCGCTGGAGGCCTTCTGGTGCAACGCAGGCTTGCGCTTGGCTGCCTTCACGGTGACCTGGGGCAAGGTGGCCAGCACACTGTCGTCAATCGCAGGTGGCGCGTCGGCGGCAAAGGATGGAAGACCCAGGGTCAACGCCGCAAAACCGAGGCCGGCACGCAGGTACAACGGGGATTTGCGAAACATGACTGCACCTTCAAAAGCGGCCGTTCAAGGCTCTGTTGGTTTGATGTGGCGCGCACCTCACCGTGGCTGGCTGCAACGGCCGACCGGTTGAATTCGACGAGGGTGACGCGGTGTTTAAGGGGTGACGGCCTGTGTCACGAAGCCGATCTTGTCCAGGCCACCGGACTGCGCCGCGGCCATCACACGCACCACCTTTTCATAGGGCGTGTTGCGCTCGGCGCGCAGGTGCAACTCGGGCGTCGGCTCGCGCGCAGCGGCCTCGGCGATCAGCGCCGGCAGCTCGTTATCGGTGATGTCGCGGTCGTTCCAGTGCAGGCGGCCACTGTCGTCCAGCGCCAGGTCCACGGCGGCCGGCGGCTTGCTGTCCTGCTGCGCGGCGGCCTTGGGCAAGTCGATCTTCACCGAGTGCTGAATGGCCGGCACCGTGATGATGAAGATCACCAATAGCACCAGCATCACGTCCACCAACGGCGTGGTGTTGATATCAGGGTTGAAGCTGCCTTCTTCCAGCTCGTCGCTGTCCAACAGTCCACCCGCCATCAGACGTACTCCGCCTGGGCACTGAAGGTGCTTCGCGCAGGTTGCGCTCCGCGCGGCGTGGCACGGGCGCCGATCACCAGCAAATCGTGCAGTTCGAAGGCAAACTTGCCAAGCTCGGCCAGGGTCTGTTTGTTGCTGCGCACCAGGAGGTTGTAGCCCAGCGTGGCAGGGATGGCCACGGCCAGACCCAGGGCGGTCATGATCAGGGTTTCACCCACGGGGCCGGCAACCTTATCAATGCTCGCATCACCGGTCAGGCCGATCTTCATCAGGGCGTGGTAGATGCCCCACACGGTGCCCAGCAAACCGACAAAGGGAGCGCTGGAACCAACGGTGGCCAAAATGGCCATGCCGCCTTGCAACTGCCCGCCCACGCTCAGTAATGCCTGACGTAGCGCGCGGGTCAGCCAGTCGCTGAAAGCCGGTGGGTTCATGTCGCCGTCCAGCGCATCGCGGTGCTGGCGCGCGGCGTTGATGCCGGCATAGGTGAGTTCGGCGTAGGCGCTGCGGCGGCCCAGTTGCTGCACGCCGTCCTTGAGCGTCGGCGCACTCCAGAAGGCGGCCAACAGCTTGGGCGCACGCAGGCGATTGAGCACCAGGCGCACCAGTTTATCGGCCATGACGTACCAGGAAGCAATCGACATCACCAGCAACATCAAGGCCACGCCACGGGTGACAAGGTCGGCCTGCTGCCACAAAACGTTCAAGCCCAGTGATCCGGTTTCCATGTGCTTTTCCTTTCTTTGAAGTGAGTGCCGCCCTGACCGGGAGGCCCTTCGATAAATGGGGTGTGACGCCTGGTTGGCGCGCTAACTGTCAAGCTGGAACCTCAGCGGCACGATCACGTAGACCGAAACCCCATGGCCATCCTCCAGGTATGGCTTGAACAGTGCGCCGCGCGCCGCCGCCCTGCCCGACTCGTCGAGGTTGCCGAAGCCTGAGGAGCGCACCACGTCCACCGAGCTGGGCTTGCCGTGCTCGTCCACCAACACCCGCAGGATCACGGTGCCTTCATGGCCTTCTTCGCGAGCGCTGTCGGGGTATTCGGGTTGCGGTTCGCGCAGGTATTCGACACCCCGGGTGATGGTCTTGGGTTGGACTGGCGGCGCTGGCGTTTGCGCGACGACCGGAGCGGCGGCCGGGGTGCTGATGGCTGTGGGGCCAGGCGTTGCGACGGGCGCCACCGGGTGCTGCGCGACCTGTGGCTTGGCCACCGGCTTGGGACGGGCCACGGGGCGAACGGCCTCCGCCGGCGCTGGCATGAGCGGGGCAACCGACGGCGGTGGCGTGGGCTCGGCCCTGGCTGCTGACGCGGGGGCCGGTTCATTGATGACCGATGCGTAGATAGTACGTATCACCGGCGTGGCAGGTGACTGGGTTGATGGCCAGTTCAGCCCGCTCAATACCAGCGCGTGCATTGCCACCACCAGCACCACCGCCACCCCACGGCGCAATACGCGCCAGGGACCGCCGGCAGGCAATGGCTGAAGGTGCAGTGTAGATGTCAAGGTCGCATCCATGGTCATTCTCCTCCCCAGGCCGATGGGCCTGGTACATTCGGGCGAATTCACTGCGAGGGTGGGTTGTCGGATTTTCAGAACCAAAAAATCGTAACAATTTGTTTCGCCGAAGTAACATAGGAACT
Organism: Pseudomonas sp. LBUM1664; assembly: GCF_059695895.1. Lineage (NCBI taxonomy): Bacteria > Pseudomonadati > Pseudomonadota > Gammaproteobacteria > Pseudomonadales > Pseudomonadaceae > Pseudomonas > Pseudomonas sp. LBUM1664. The sequence continues at coordinate 4,086,882 of NZ_CP166791.1, forward strand.
AGAGATGACAGGGACGTTACAGGGGGAGAATTATCGAGTATGAATTTTGTGACAAATAGTCAGTCCCGTAACCGCTGGCGCAATTGTCGGGGCCAGTTGGATAAATAAATGTATGGGTGCATTACGCATCTTAATCATCAACGGCCATCCCTCGATTGACGCTGAAGTCGCCAGTCATGATTAATGACTTCAACGTCATCCGACATAGAGGTCGCCGTCATGATCAGATTTCTACTTCGTAAAAATCCTACCCTCAGCGCCCTCACGGGGCTCGTTTTTATCGTTGCTGCGAACGGCGCGATGGCCGAACAAACCTTACGCCTGGCTCATGCCTCCAGCTCTGACAGCCTGATCAACCAAGCCATGACTCGCTTTGCCGCTGAGGTCAGCGCCGAAACGAAAGGCGAATTAAAAGTGCAGCTCTATCCAGATGGCCAACTTGGTGATGAGGCCCCCATCGTCGATTCAGTCGGGGCCGGTTCCATCGATATTGGCCTGGGCGGCTCTACCGACGGCATTGATCCGCGGCTGAATGCATTGTCGTTGCCGTTCCTGTTTGAAGACTCAATCGCCGTGCACGCTTACCTCGATAGCGAGGCGGGTAAAAAATTTCTGAGCATGGGGCAGGACCACGGTTTCATCATACTTTCGGCGCTGGACTCGGGCTTTCGCCAGTTCGCCAATAGCAAGCATCCGATTCTCAAACCTGCAGACCTCAGCGGCCTGAAAATACGTACGCCACCCAACCCGGTGATCCTGGCCACCATCAAGCAACTCGGCGGGCAGGGGCAGTCGATTCCATTCGGAGAGGTCTATACCTCGCTGCAGTCAGGTGTGGTGGACGGTGTCGAACCGGAGCTGCGCGATTTCTACGATCAGAAGTGGTACGAGGTCGCCAAGAACGTCTCGCTCTCGAACTATGTGTGGTCTGCAAACTTCTGGTTCATCAATAAGGACAAGTACGAAAGCCTGAGCGCCACCGAACGCGCAGCGTTGGACAAGGCGGTCGTGGACACCACGGTCTGGTATCGCTCTCAGTTGGAAGCCGTGTATAGCAAGATCCAATTGGAAATGCAGAGCAAGGGCGTGAAATTCAACGACGTCAACCCACGCCCATTCCGCGAATTGAGCGATCCGGTTTACGCCCAGTTCGGCAAGGTCTGGGGTGAAGACTTCGTCAACCAGTTGCGACGCGACGCACAAGGCGAGTAAGCCCATGTCCATCCCCCAGCAACCGGACCATCCGCTCAGGAAATGGTCAGAGCGCGCGCTTGCGGTGGTCGGTGCGGTGATGTTTGCCATCACCTTCCTGTCCATCCTTGCGGGAGTGTTTTCCCGCTACTTCAACCTCCATGGTTTTGAATGGTCGTTCGAAGTCGCCACCATCGGCTTCATCTGGGTGACTTTTATAGGCGCGGTGATTGCCGAACTACGGCATGAAAACGTGCGTTTCCAAGGCCTGGTGAAGCTGCTGCCAGCCACGCTGCAGAAGATGCTCGATATCTTTGCCAGCGTCGCCCTGCTGGGGATCAGTGTATGGCTGCTGTACAGCGCCAGTGCATTCATCGCGCGTACCGGCTGGATGCCGACGCCAGTGCTGCGCTGGCCTGCCGGCTTAAGCTCGATGGCGCTGATCAGCGCTGCTGCGATGCTCGCGCTGCTGGCCGTCATCCGAGCGGTGAGGCTGGTTCGTACGGGAACTCGTCAATGACCGTACTGATTCTTTTCCTGGCGTTTTTTTGCTTATTGATGGCCGGTTTGCCGGTCGTATGGGCCATGGCCGGCGGCAGTATCGCGGCCCTGATGTTTGGCGATCTGCACCTGCCACTGGCCTGGCTTGCCCAGCAGACGCTGCGCGGTGCGGATTCTTCTACTCTGGCTTCGATCCCGTTGTTTCTGCTGGCGGGCGAACTGATGAATCGCGGCGGTTTGACCCTGCGCATTATGCGCGTCGCGCAACACTGCTTCGGTCGCTTGCGTGGCGGCCTTGGCTTGGTGAACGTCGCCACCGCGTTTGTCTATGGAGGCCTTACCGGCTCGGCCACGGCCGATACCGGCACTGTGGCCAAGGTCATGATTCCGGTGATGGAAGCACGCGGCTACCCACGCGCCTTCGCTGCCGCCGTCACCGCAGCGTCAGGCACCCTGGGCATCATCGTGCCGCCGAGTGTCATTCTGATCATGTTCGGCGTGTTGACCAATACCTCGATCGGCGGCCTGTTCATGGCCGGAGTGATCCCGGGTGTCATGCTGGCAGCCGTGTTCATGGTGACCGCTTATGTGGTGGGTGTCAGAGAGGGCTTTCCCAAGGTTGAGGGCCGCATGGACTGGGCCGAATTCCTGCGCGATATACGCGGCGCACTGCCGGCCCTGTTAATGCCGATCATGGTGCTGGGTTCGATTGTCACCGGCTTTGCCACGGCGACCGAAGCCGCCTCGCTGTCGGTGCTCTACGCCCTGGCAGTAGGCACCCTCATCTATCGGCAACTGAGCTGGGGCGACCTCTTCCCCGCGGTGACCGAAGCGGTGACGATCACCGGCTCAGTGATGATCATCATGGCGGTGGCCATGCCCTTTGGGTGGATCCTGACCTTCGAGCTGGTGCCCCACACCGTGGCCACATGGATCGTGGGCATGCATACCGGTCCACTGGTCACCATACTGCTGGTCATTCTGGTGCTCAAGGTGGTCGGTTTCTGGCTGGACCTGGGGCCGGCCATGATCATCCTCGCGCCGATTCTGGTTCCTGTCGCCAAAGCAGCCGGCTTCGAGCCTTATCAGATCGGCCTTATCTTCACCATGACCCTTGGCTGGGGGCTTTTTACCCCACCCATCGGTACCAACATCTTTGTGGTATGCAATGTCGGCCGGATCGACATCGGTGCAGTGTCACGACGGTTGATACCGTTTTGGGGCGCCACGGCGTTAGCTATCGCCTTACTGGTGTTTTTCCCTGGCCTGACGCAATGGTTGCCCCGCGTCATGGGTTACTGATCTCCCTCATTTATTAGAGAAAACAGATGAATCATTTGATCGGTGGCATTTCCAGCGGTGGCCGCGCTTTGCCTGAAATCAACGGCCAGACCTTCAACGTGACTCGCTCCCAAGGGCCGTGGCTGTGGGATGACAAAGGCGTGCGCTATGTCGATACCGCCATGGGTTTCGGCGCCACCCTGCTCGGCCACGCCCAGGCGGACGTCATGGCCGCCAGCAATGCAGCCATGCTCAACGGCCCCATGCCGTCTTTTGCCCACGCCGAGGAAGAGGCTGCCGCTGCCGCGTTGGCGGCCTTCACCGGCAGCCTCAGCCAAGTGATATTCCTCAACACCGGCAGTGAAGCCGTGCACCTGGCCTGCCGCACCGCACGCGTGGCCACCGGTCGCACCCGCATCGTCAAGTTCGCCGCAGGCTACGACGGCTGGTATGACTCGGTCGCCTTTGGCAATGCCGGACAGCCCTGCGCCTTGATGGCCGACAGCGTCCGTCCTGAGCGTGAGGGTATGCTGCTGTTGCGCTACAACGATTTCGAGGATGCCGAGCAGCTATTCCGCGACTATAACGACATCGCCGCCCTGGTGGTGGAACCCGTACTGGCCAACGCCGGATGCATCGAGCCCGCGCCAGGCTACCTCAAGCACCTTAGTGACCTGGCGCATCACCATGGCTCGTTGGTGATTCTCGATGAGGTGCTGATGGGCTGGCGCTTATACCCCGGCCTGACCGGCCTGCTGTTAGGCGCCGAACCCGACCTGGCAACCGTCGGCAAGGCGATTGGCAGCGGTGTGCCAGTGGCTGCTCTGGTGGGCAAACCCGAATACATGGGCCTTTTTGAGCAGGGGAAAATTATCCGCGCCGGCACCTACAGCGGTGCGCCACCGGCCTGCGCTGCCGTACTGGCGACCCTCAAGCAACTGGCCACGGCTGATTATCGCGCGCTGTTGGCGCGGGGTGATCGCCTGCGTACCGAACTGATCACGGCATTCGCTCGCAAGGGCATCGCGGTGAGCAGTACGGGTTACGGTTCGGTATTTACACTGTGGCCTTCGCCGGTCCCCCCACAGACTTACGCCGAAGCCGCGAGAGTGGCTGACAGCGATTGGACCCTGGCCCTGCATAAGGCACTGCGCCGCGAGCGCGTCATGACCATGCCATTTGCCTTCGGTCGTATTTACCTCACCTTCGCCCACGACGACGAAGCCCTGCAAGCCTTGCTCGAAGGCTACAACGCCGCCATCGCCTCGCTCTGAGGCAGGCTCGCCGCCTGGAAGCGATCACGGACGAAATGCGCCAGGCGGCGAGTGTTCAGCAGTGCGTGCTCGGGCATCAGCAATGCCAACTCGATGCTCGGCAGTGCCGGTAGCTGCTCACCCTCCAAGATACGCCAGTCAGACGGCACCACCGAGGCCGGCAACACCGTCAACGCGGTGCCCAGCCGAACAGCGTGCATCACTCCTGGCAGATGCGATGAAGAACTGACCACCCGCCAGGGCGTACCCAGCCGATCCAGCGCCTCGATGATGTGCGGGCGCGCCCGGCAACTATCGGTAAACAACGACAATGGCAAGATCCGTTGTTGCTCAGGGAAATGCCCGGGCGCCGCGCACCATAGCATCGGCTCACGCCTGAGCAACTCACCCTGCACCTTGGCGTGCGCACGGGTAATAATCGCGATGTCGATGCTACCATCTGTAATCATGACCTCCAGGCGAGAAGAAAAATCACAGATGATTTCCACCTGTAGATGCGGATGGCGATGGGTGAAAGCCTGCATCAATTCACAGCCAAGGGTCTCCAGGTAGTCATCCGGCATGCCGATACGAATGCTCGTTGCCTCCTGCCCACACTCCAACGCGATCAGTGCTTCATCTTCAAGCATCTGAATCCGCCGCGCATAGCCGATCAGTCGCTCACCATGATCCGTCAATGCCACACCCCGGCGAGAGCGCTCCAGCAGCTTGCGCCCTACCCTGGCTTCAAGCCGTCCCAACATCAGGCTCACCGCCGCCTGGGTTTTACCGATTCGCTCACCGGCGGCAGTGAACCCGCCACAGTCGATGACGGCGACGAAGGCGGCAAGACAATCGGTATCGAGATGGCGCATGGAAGAACCTCGAAGGGGACCGCGTACCCATAACGCTATGCACTTTCCATTCCAGCTGAGATAGCGCCATCGTCTAGGTGTCCGCCGCCAAGCGCAGCTGACGATACGCATCCACTAACTGCTCAAGGGTGAACCCGATTGACAGGGTCATTATCCTCGACTTAGCTGGCTGGAGGTGACGACACCCAGTCAATCGGCCGTGATAAGGAGATCCTCTTGGCCTTCAATTCGATTTGGCTCGGCTATGAAGGGTACCCAACCCTGGTGCAGGCGTATTTGAACAGCCAGTGGGCAGCCGCCGCCCGGGCCATGCGCGGGGCAAACAATGACTTCAGCCTCGTCAATTACGCGACATTCTTCTTTTCCGTCCCCAACCCACTAGGCGTTGGCCCGCTCCTGCCCTATATCGTCACGCAACCGAGCAACCACTACCACTCGGAAAAAGAAGTGTGGATGGCGATACGCGCGATGCCTTCGCTAAACCGGCTTAACATTCCCAATTGGGTCGTGGGCCAAGGTGCAGCAGGCGGGTTGCCACGGCTAACGCCAGCCGCCGCTCAATTACTCGATGGTACCGTGATTCTAGCGGTCTATACCGAGCGGCAACCGTGCGGCACTTGCAGCCCTTTTTTGAATGATGTGCTGCTGGATAACACACCGGTCTATTGGCATTTTCCTTACCCCAGCAAGGAGACGTCAAAACACTCGCACGATGATAACGATATCGTCGTCAATGGCCTGCTCGCGTTATCAAGAGACAAGACTTACCAACAGTCGATGAAAGATCACACCAGGGAGGGCCGGGTCCAGAGCAATAAAGACCTGCGCGAATCCCTGAAATACGTAGGCAAACAGCAATCCGGGCGCTACGCGTCCCTCATGGCAGATATGGCCCAGATGGATACATCCTGGTGACCCAACTGAATCGAATAGCGCCTTGAACCCCATTAAAAGTCCCCCAGCCCCGCGCTGCTGTCAGCCCGGCATCACCTCCCTTGCAATCAACGCCCCTGGATACTGAATGACTCGCCCGGCCAGCTTATGGCCTTCGGCAGCGGCATGTTGTGGCGTGCCGCCGTCCAACCTGCTGGCGAGATAACCCGCGCTGAACGAATCACCAGCGGCCGTGGTATCAACCACCCTAGCGACCGCCGTCGTAGGAATCTCATGCAATGCACTTTCGTATCGGACCAGGCAACTCTGCGCACCGCGCTTGATCACCACTTCACGCACACCCATTTGCCGGTAGCGATTGAAGATGGATTCAACGTCGGTCTCCTCAAACAGCGCCTGCTCATCGTCCAGGGTCAACAAGGCCAGATCCAGGTGCGGCAACAGCCGTTGATAGGTGTCTGCCGCGTGTTGGCGATCACGCCACAGGCGGGGTCGATAATTGTTGTCGAACACCAGTTTGGCGCCACGAGCGCGCGCCGCTATCAGCCGTGGCAACAGTCGATCAAGACCGGCCTCACCCAGCACCGCCAGGGTGATGCCGCTCAGATAAAACACCGAGTAATCGTCCAGTGCCGTCAGCACTTGAGCCGCGTTAGCGTTGGTAAAGCATTCGCGCACGGCAGCTTCGTTGCGCCAATACAAAAAACGTCGTTCGCCATGGGCGTCGGTCTGGATGCAGTACAGCCCTGGAAGACGTCCCGGCAAACGCTGTACCCGTGACAGGTCGATCCCCTCAGTTTCCCAAGCCGCACACATGGCGTCGCTGAAACTGTCGTCACCCAATGCGGTGACGTAGGACACCCGCCATTTCGCAGCGACCAGTCGGCGCAAATAAACGGCGGTGTTCAGGGTATCGCCTCCGAAGCTCTGCCGCAGCTGGCCATCGGAGCGCTGTTGCAGCTCGATCATGCATTCGCCGATCAGAGCGATACGCAACGGCGCGAGGGTTGGTGCAATGAAAGTCATGAAGTTCAATCATCCGATGCGGATCATTAAATGCCCCCCACAAGGAGGGGCTGATGCACTCAAGCTGTCAGCAGTCTTCAAGCGAAGATCAACTGCACCTTCGCCGCTTTGCTCTTGTCACCCGCCAGTTCCAGCGCCTCGACCACCTGGTCCTGGCTGAACTCGGCGGACAGCAGTGGCAGTGGATCGATGCGACCGCTCTCCAGCCAGCGCACCGAGGTGGTGAACTCGTCGATAAAGCGGAACGAACCGACCAACTTGATCTCTTTGACCAGTAACAGACCCAACGGCATCTCGACCGTGTTGTGGCCCATGCCCAACTGCACCACCGTGCCTTTGGGACGCGTGAAGGACACTGTGGAAGCGATCGCTGCCGGCGAGCCGGATGCCTCGAAGCAGACATCGAAATAACCACCCTCCTGCGCCCATTGCGCTGTGCGCTCGGTATCGGTCGGGTCCACGGCGAGGGTCGCGCCCATTTGCAGTGCCAGTTCGCGACAGCGTTCGCTCATGTCAGTGGCGACCACTTCGGCAGCACCGGCCTTGAGGGCGGCCGCCATCACCAGACAACCGATCGGGCCAGAGCCAGTGACCAGGACTTTTTTTCCGACCAGATCACCCGCCTGATGCACCGCGTGAATGGCCACCGCCAAAGGCTCGGCGAAAACCATCACGCTGTCTTTGGAGTTGTCGGCATACGGCACGCACTGCTGTTGCGTGACCGCCACGTACTCGGAAAAACCGCCATTCACATGGGGGTTGAACTGCGCGCTGCCCATGAACTTCATGTTGCGGCAGACATTCTGTTTACCCTCCAGGCACAGCGTGCACGTGTTGCATGGCTGCGACGGATTGACCGCGATTCGCTGCCCCACCTTCAGCACGCTACCCGTCGGCACTGCCGCGACCACGCCGATGAACTCATGCCCCAGCACCAGTGGGTTCTTGAGGATCGACATGCCGGCCCTGGCATGCTGGTAGTAATGGATGTCCGAGCCGCAAATCCCACCGCGACTGACCTTGACCAATACCTGCTCCTCGGGGGAGTACGCCAGAGGCAGTGAGGTGTGGCGTACGTCCTTGATCCCGTAAGCGATACAAGCGCGGTTTTCTATGGTTTGAATGGCCATTGCGATTTACCTCATGCCTCAGAGTGTGTGCCCAGAGGGCGATCGGATTCAGGTTTGGATTTGGATTTGAGCTCGGCGCCTGGAAGTGCGACGACCTCGATCTTGCCCACTAGAAAGGTGTAAGCGAGCAGGCCCATCAATGCGACGGCGGCGATGTAAAACATGGCGTACTGAAAGCTATGGGTACGTTCCAGAATCACCCCGATGACGATCGGGCTGATGATCCCCGACAGGTTGCCGAAGATATTCAGGAAGCCACCGAGGGTGCCGATCAAGTGACGCGGAATCACGTCACTGCACACCACCCAGCCAAGATTGGAGAAAGCATTGGCGAAGAACGCCACCGACAGAATCGCGATGGCGATCACCGGCTGGTCTTCGAAAAAATTCACCAGGCAGATGCTGGTCGTCACCGCCAGCCCGAGCATTACCGGAATCTTGCGCGCCTTGGTCCGCGAGTGGCCGCGCTTGAGCAACATGTCGCTGAGCACGCCGCCACACAGCACGCCGCACATGGCCATCAGGTACGGAAACATGGCGCCAATCCCGGCTTTGGCAATCGACAGCCCCAGGCCTTTTTCCAGATAGACGATGAACCAGGTGAGAAAAAAGTAAAGGGTTGAAGACGCAGCGAACTGCGCGATAAACAGTCCCCAGACGGTTGGCTGCCGCAACACATGGCGTACGTCCGGCCAGTTGACCTTGGTACTGTTGCCGCGCTGGTTTGCCGAACCGTAGCCGCCCCCATCGCGGATCATGTCCAGTTCCGCCTGGTTAGCCTTGGTGCTGTCTTGCGGATCACGATAAGCGATCAACCAATAGACACCGAACACAACGCCCACTGCGCCGCTAATGTAGAACGAAGCTTCCCAGCCCCAGGTGGCGACGATGTACGACAGCACCGGCGTCAACACCGCCAGGCCGATGTATTGCGCGCTCGAATAGGTCGCAGTAGCCCGCGCCCGTTCATGATCGGGGAACCAGTTGGCGATAATCTTGGTGTTGGAAGGAAATGACGGTGCTTCAGCGACGCCGATCAAGGCGCGGCAGACCATCAGCATCACAAACGACGCCGACGCAGTGGCAAACAGGTGGTGCGAGGCGAAGCCCATGAGGAAGGTGAAGACACTCCACAAGATGATCGCACCGCCGTACAAACGTCGCGGCCCCACGCGGTCGAGTACATAGCCGACCGGGACCTGGCTCATGGCATAAAACCAGGTGAACATCGAAAACAGCAGGCCCAACTGGGTCGGCGACAGGGAGAATTGACCTTGAATCGCTGAGCCGGCCACAGACAAGTTGGCGCGGTCCATATAGTTGATTGCCGTGACCACAAACAGCATGGCCAAGACCGAAAGTCTTGCGCGTGTGGGTTTCATCGCTCTACCTATTTATTTGTATTTATGAGGTAAGTTTTTGCGTTCGCAAGCACGGCGAGCGGGCACTGGCCGCCGTGCCTGCCGAGTCAGATCACAGCGTGGCCAACCAGCCTCCGTCGACATAAATGATTTGGCCGCTCACGTAGTTGGAGGCCTGAGATGAGAGGTAGACAGCCGTGCCGATCAACTCGTCGGCACGGCCCCAACGTTGCGTCGGGTTGCTGCTTTTGACCCAGCGATCGAAGTCCGGGTTGTCCACCAGCGCCGCGTTCATTTCAGTGAGGATGTACCCCGGTCCGATGGCGTTGCACTGAATATCAAACTGCGCCCATTCAGCGGCCATGGCCTTGGTCAGCATCTTGATGCCGCCTTTGGCCGCGGTATACGGCGCGACCGTGGCGCGTGCCGCTTCGCTGGTCAGCGAACCGATGTTGATAATCTTGCCACCACGACCAGCAGCCACCAGGCGCTTGGCCACCGCCCGGCCAACGATGAAGGCACTGGTCAGGTTGACGTCCAGCACTCGCTGCCAATCGGCCAGCGCCAGTTCGAGCATCGGCTGACGGTGCTGGATGCCCGCGTTGTTGAAGACGATATCGACCAACACGCCCTGGCTGTCGAGTTCACGGAACACCGCTTCCACCGCCGCTTCATCCGCGACATTGAAGAGATGGCCGGTGGCGTGATGCCCCTTGGCGGCGAGCTGGCCGATGGCCTCTTCCATCCGCCCCGCATCAGTGCCGTTGAGAATCACCGTGGCCCCCGCCTCTGCAAGACCCAGCGCATAGGAAAACCCCAAGCCGCGGGTGGAGCCGGTAATCAGCGCGGTGCGGGCGCTCAAATCAAAAAGTGATGACATGATTTCCTCGGTTTTCAGCGTTTTTATTCTTGGAACGAAGCCCCGATGCGCCTGGCAATGACGCTTCCCCAACCGTACCAACCCATAACATGACTAATAAGTTGAAAGGGAAAATCGGACTAGTCGTACAACCTTGACCCTATCCTGATCCCGTTTTCAGGGAAGAATCAAGAAAATAATCAGTTTTTTTTCTGATCGTCTATTTACTTCTTCGATTTTTTGGCGAAAGGTGCTACAAAGGCTGCAACTTATGTGACGAGTTAAAAACAACAAAATGAACACCGAAATCGTCAAGACGCAAAACATCGTCAACATCGTTTACGAGCAGATGAAGCGCAACATTCTGGAAGGGCTTTGGCCTCCTGGCAGCAAGCTGCCCTCCGAGTCCGAGCTGATCGCCAGCTTCGACGTCAGCCGGGTCAGTGTGCGCAGCGCCGTCCAACGTCTGCGCGGTCTGGGCATCGTGGTGACGCATCAGGGCAAGGGCACCTTCGTCATCAAGGACCTCGAACAACACGGCCTGCTCAATGACAACCAGCCGATCATGCACCTGTCCCAGGAAGAATTCGAAGACATGCGAGTCTTTCGCCAGGCAGTGGAATTTCGCTGCATGGAGCTGGCAGTGGTGAACGCCACCAGCGACGACATCGCCCTGCTGGAAGCGGCCCTGAACCGGATGCTGGTGAACAAGGACGATTACAAGCGCTACTCCCAGGCCGACTTCGACTTCCACTACGCCATCGTCAAGGCCTCGCACAACAAGATATTCATCCATGCCATGGACTCGATCCGGCACATCTATCTGTACTACCTCGAAGAATTGAATCGCGTGCTGGGCGTCACCCTGGAAAGTGTCAATGCACACATCAAGGTCTACATGGCCATCAAAAACCATGACGCCGTCGCCGCCGCCGAAACCCTCAATGAGGCGATGGCCAACAACGTAGACGCGATCAATGAGGCACGGCACATCGAGTAACGGGCCAATGCTGGCGGCTGACTCAAGGTTTATGAAAACGACGGCTCAACCGGGAGACCGAGATGGAATCTATAACAATCACAAATGTAAAAACGATTCTCACCGCCCCTGGCGGCATTGATCTGGTGGTAGTGAAAGTGGAAACCAACCAGCCAGGCCTCTACGGCCTGGGTTGTGCAACGTTCACCCAGCGCATTTTCGCAGTCGAGGCGGCCATCGAGCAGTACATGAAGCCCTTCCTGATTGGCAAGGACGCGCTGCGCACCGAGGACATCTGGCAGTCGGCGGCAGTCAGCGGCTACTGGCGCTCCGGGCCGATCATGAACAACGCACTGTCCGGCGTGGACATGGCGCTGTGGGACATCAAGGGTAAAGTCGCCGGGTTGCCGGTCTACCAAATGCTCGGCGGCCGCTGCCGTGATGGCGTGCCGCTGTACCGGCACTGCGACGGTGAAGATGAAATCGCCGTGGAAGACAGTATTCGGGCGGCGATGGAAGAAGGTTATCAGCACGTACGCTGCCAGATGGGTATGTACGGCGGCTCGGGCACCGAGGATTTAAAGCTGATCGCCGGCAAACTGGCCAGAGCCAAAAACATCCAGCCGAAGATTTCCCCGCGGAACAAAACCCACGGCATCTACTTCGATCCGGATGCCTACCTGCGCGCCGTGCCGAAGCTGTTCGATCACCTGCGTGACAAACTCGGCTTCGGGGTCGAGTTCATCCACGATGTACATGAACGAGTGTCGCCAATCGCTGCGGTGCAACTGGCGAAGAACCTCGAACAGCATCAGTTGTTTTTCCTCGAAGACCCGGTTGCACCAGAAAACATTGAATGGCTGAAAACCCTGCGCACGCAGAGTTCGACCCCCATTTCCATGGGTGAGCTGTTCACCAACGTCAACGAATTCAAACCGCTGATCCAAAACAACCTGATCGACTTCATCCGCTGCCACGTCAGCACGGTTGGCGGCATCACCCCGGCGAAAAAAATTGCCACCTTCGCCGAGTTCCACGGCGTGCGCACCGCCTGGCACGGTCCGGGAGACATCTCGCCGATTGGCGTGGCCGCTAACCTGCACCTGGATTTGAGCACCACCAACTTCGGCATCCAGGAATGGACCCCGCTCAACGACAACCTGCTGGACGTCTTCCCCGGTTGTCCGGAAATCGACCGCGGCTACGCCTACCTCAGTGACCGTCCGGGCATCGGCGTGGACATCGACGAAGAGAAAGCCAAACGTTATCCGTGCCAGGGTGGCATTCCGAGCTGGACCAATGCGCGACTGCCTGACGGCACGGCCGCTCGCCCCTGAGTTATCTGGGGCCGTCGTCGACAAGCTCACCCTCCCCTCGCTTGCCGGCAACAGCCCCAGACCTGATCCAGATTCGGAATACACGCCGCTCATCGATAAATCTAAAAAACGAAAAGCTGCTGCCGATAGTCATGATAACGCCCCAGTGCATGGGGGTTTCAGGATTGAACGGCGGGCCAATAATGAGAGAGATTTATCTGCTGATAGCGCACGGCATGGATCAGGGCGAGGCTTACGTTTTGGGTTGGTTCGATGACAGGAACAAAGCCCATGAGGTTGCCGAGCAGAAAGAATGGGAGGCTTACTACGCAAGCTTGAAGGCTGAGCATCCATGGTCAAGCCACAAACCGTTGGCGCCGGACAAAACTGAATACCGCCGCTTCTGGGTCAAGACCATTTCAAGAATTGATCATGTCCAGGTTCCAAGGTCTTCGGCGGTTCATTGAGCATCCTGCGCGCTCTACAACACTAAAGAAGCAACACGACAAGCATCTTACATCACGCAAAACTCACGCACATGAAAAAGGCCAATGCTGTGAACATTGGCCTATTCATTGAAGAATATGATCGGGGTGGCGTGCCGTCAGCGGCGCCCTCTATGCACCAGCATAGCGACAGCTGCTGACCAAAGTGGCTTCACTTTATCACGCACAAATCGCAAGAACGATCAAATGCCCGCCCTGCTCATTTGCTAACGTGGCTCCAGCTTTCAAGGAGCGTCGTCATGCTGAACATTGAAAAAGCCCTGTGGTACATCGAGGTGGAGTTAGGATCCGCGCTGGATCTTGGACGTGTGGCGCGCCATTGCAACCTGTCTCCCTTTGCGCTAACCCGTTTGTTTGCGCTGTCGACGGGCTGGCCGGTGATGCGTTACATCCGCGCGAGGCGTTTGAGCCAGGCGGCACTGACCTTGCGGCGAGGGGCACCGGATATCTTGCAAGTGGCGCTGGATGCGGGCTACGGGTCCCATGAAGCCTTTACGCGAGCCTTCTGCGATCTGTTCGGGGTGACCCCGAAGCAGGTTCGCGAACAAGAGCATGAGAACCTACCACTGGTGGAGCCTTTACGTATGAAAGAAAAGAAGCTCATCCCACTGTCTGAGCCCCGCTTTGAAACCCGAGCCGAGTTTGTCGTTGCGGGTATGGGCGAACGTTTTACCGTCGATAGAAATGAAGGAATCGTTGGCTTGTGGCAAACCTTCGCTCCTTACATAGGTCGGGTGCCAGGCCAGATAAACGACTGGAACTATGGGCTGTGCTGCAATCCTGCGCTGGATGGTAGTTTTGAGTACATTGCCGGCGTCGAAGTGTCCCGCGTCGACGCGCTTGCTCCAGCTTTTCGACACTTCAGGATTCCTGCGCAGCGCTATGTCGTGTTTCGGCATCAGGGTCATATCTCGACAATCCATCAAACGTTCTTCACCATTTTCAATCAATGGTTGCCTGAGTCTGACTACGCGCTTGCCGATGCCCCTGAGTTCGAACAATACAGTGCCGATTTCGATCCATCACAGGGCAAGGGTTACGTGGAGGTGTGGATACCGCTTGCCTGCCGTGGGCCATCCGAAACATCGGATAGACACCCGCTATAAATCCATTGATAACGCACACTGCGTATGGAGCCCACGCCCATGACCTTTAACTGGCACAGCGACCCGATCACACGAAATACTCACGTCTGCAAGCGTTATAAAAATACGCAGAACGTCCGCAGATTCATGGCAGAGCATTGCGGCGCGGGCTTTAAATTTGACAGAGACTTTATGGCCTGGATACGTAATGGAGAAACTAAAACCATGGGAGATGTCGTCGACGAGTGGACACGACGACATCGTGATGCCCATTGACGTCGCAGCGACTACGTTTCCCCCTCCAGTACCAATAGCTCAACCTACCTATTCATTTGATATTGCTTATCATATGCACTAAATTGCCCCGATCGCTTTTCACGTAGATGTCGTCATGTTCGATCTTCAGGCCGTCAGCTTTGGCGTACCAGGACGCACCCTGCTCCACCCCTTGGACTTGAACCTGCCCCACGGGCAAATGATCGGCCTGATCGGGCATAACGGCTCGGGCAAATCCACTCTGATCAAACTGCTTGCCCGCCAGCAACTGCCGACCGCCGGACGCCTGATCCTGGATGGCCGGCCGCTGGAACAATGGAAGAATCGCGACTTTGCCCGTCAGGTCGCCTATCTGCCGCAACAATTGCCCCCAGCTGACGAATTGACCGTGCGTGAGCTGGTAGGCTTCGGCCGCTACCCCTGGCACGGCGCCCTCGGCCGTTTCAGCGCCGAGGACCGCATCCAAGTGGACCGGGCCTTGGAGCTCACCCACACGCAGGTGTACGCCGGACAGCGCGTTGATGAACTATCGGGTGGGGAACGGCAACGGGTATGGCTGGCCATGCTGTTAGCGCAGAACAGCCGCTACCTGCTACTGGACGAGCCGACCTCAGCGCTGGACATCGCCCACCAGGTGGAGGTGCTGTCGCTAGTACGCCAGCTCAGCCATGACCTGGACCTGGGCGTGATCGTGGTGCTGCACGAAATCAACATGGCCGCCCGCTACTGCGACCACCTGGTTGCGCTGCAAAACGGGCGCTTGCTGATCCAGGGCGCACCGGCCGAACTCATGAACAGTGCCACCCTGGGGTCAATTTATAGCATCAGCATGGGCGTGCTGCCCCATCCTGTGGACGGCAGCCCACTGAGCTTCATCTACTGAACAAAAGCTTCAAGCCGCGAGGGCCACTGTGTTGTTGCCAGCCCTGAGTTCGGTATCCAAAGGCTTTGGCCAGACTCAACAAAGGTGGCCATCGGCTTTCCTCGTAACAGAAATTCAACAAGGTCCTGCGCGCTTGCGACCAACCGGATATGCCTTTTGGGCCGTTTTGTGAGAAGTGCTGATCGATTAGTTTTTGCATTTGACAGCAATTGTCATTATCTCTAATTTGTATCTCGCTCAGTTGGCAGCCGCTGCTTGTGAGCGCCCGCTTACTCTTAGTTGGTAGCAAGGTGATGTCCATGCAGGAACAACGCTCCAGAGACGGGTGCACTTCGCCCTTGGTTCAAGCGTTTGTCGACAATCGAAGAACCCTGATCAAGGTCGCCACCCGAATCACTGGTTGCCGGTCTCGGGCCGAAGACGTGGTGCAGGATGCCTTTTTCCGCCTGCAGCCGGCGCCCTTGACTATCCCCTCCTTTAAGGCGCAACTGGGCTACATCTTCCAGATTGTGCGCAACCTGGCCATCGACCACCACCGCAAGCAGGCCGTCGAGCAGCGCTTTTGCAGCCCGGAAGAGGAAGCCTTAGGCGTGACCATACACGGCTCTTCGCCTGAAGCCCTGCACATAAACCAGGCGACGCTGGAACAAGTTGCCAATGCGCTGACCGAGCTGCCCAGCCGCACCCGCTACGCGTTCGAGATGTATCGCCTGCACGGCGTACCGCAGAGGGAAATCGCCAAAGAACTTGGGGTTTCACCCACACTGGTCAACTTCATGATTCGCGATGCCCTGGTGCATTGCCGCAAGACGTCCGACCTGCCACGCAACGCACCTTGACGCACATTAGATGCCTTGATTGATGCTGTACAACGATCTGCAAGCTCACACTGCGCAAAGGGGCGAGCTCAAGAGCCGGGGCACTTGTTCCTGCATTGCATGAAGAACCTCAATTTTTACCCGGCTCATTCGTCTAAAAAAGGATGATCACGTACAGACGCCTTCAGGCGCCCATGCAAAAAAGGATTGGCCACCGATGTCCATGCACCCACGCAGCACGTTCAGCGAATTGCTGAGCCTTCTCAAACCCATGCGCGGCATACTGATTGTTTCCGTAGCACTCGGCATTCTGGGCGGTCTGAGCATTACCGGCCTGCTGGCCACCATCAACCAGACCCTGCACAACGACGGTATCACCTCCAGTGGCCTGCTGCTGACCTTCGGCGGTTTGTGCACCCTGGCGCTGCTGGGTTCGATCCTCTCGGATATCGGCACCAACTATGTGGGCCAGCATGTGATCGCCAAGCTGCGCATCGACCTGGGCAGCCGCATCCTCTCGGCTCCCATCGACCAGCTAGAACGCTACCGCACCCACCGGCTGATCCCGGTGTTGACCCACGACGTCGACACCATCAGCGACTTCGCCTTCGCCTTCGCGCCGCTGGCGGTGTCCCTGAGCGTGACCCTGGGCTGCCTGGCCTACCTGGCCGGTCTTTCCCTGCCGATGTTCCTGACAACCGTGGTGGCCATCCTGATCGGCAGCATCATCCAGTACTCCGCCCGAGTGCGGGGCCTGCAGGGCTTCTTCGAGGCCCGCGAACTTGAGGACGACCTGCAAAAGCAGTACCGCTCCATCGCCGAAGGCGCCAAGGAGCTGCGCATCAACCGCCCGCGCCGCCTGCGTCTGTTCGAAGACAAGCTCAAGGGGACCACCGGGCGCATCTGTGACATCCAGCTGCGGGCCATCCGCCTGTTCGTCATCGCCAAAGGCTTCGGCTCCACCCTGTTCTTCATCGTGATTGGCGTGGCCCTGGGCTTCCAATCGATCTGGCCCAGTACCGACAAAGCCACCCTCAGCGGCTTCATCTTGGTGTTGCTGTACATGAAAGGCCCGCTGGAACACCTGATTGGCACCCTGCCAATCGTCAGCCGCGCCCAAATCGCCTTCAAGCGCATTGCCGACCTGTCCGCCCAGTTCTCCTCGCCCGAACCGCACTTGCTGCTCGACGAGCACAAACCGGTAGCCACCAGCATCGATAGCCTGGAACTGCGCGACGTGCGTTACACCTACCCCAGCCAGCCCGACGTAGCGCCCTTTGTGCTGGGCCCGGTGAACCTGAAGATCAATCGCGGAGAAATCCTGTTCATCGTCGGCGAGAACGGCTGCGGCAAGACCACCTTGATCAAGCTGCTGCTAGGCCTCTACGTACCTCAACAGGGCGCCATCCTCCTGGACGGCGAACCGGTCACGGCGCAAAGCTGCGACGACTATCGCCAGCTGTTTACCACGATCTTCTCCGACTACTTCCTGTTCGAGGACCTGATCCAGGGCGACGAGGCCATTCCAGAGGACACCGAGCGATACCTGCGGCGCCTCGAGGTCGCCCACAAGGTCAATATCCAAGACGGCAAGTTCTCCACCACCGACCTGTCCACCGGCCAACGCAAACGCCTGGCGCTGTTACAGGCCTGGACCGAGAAACGACCGGTGCTGGTATTCGACGAATGGGCGGCAGACCAGGACCCGACGTTCCGCCGGATCTTCTACAACGAGCTGCTGCCAAGCCTGAAGGCCTTGGGCAAGACCATCATCGTGATCTCCCACGACGACCGCTACTTCGATTGCGCTGACCATCTGCTCAAACTGCAGACCGGCAAGGTACTGGAAGAAATAAGCGTCGCTGTCTGAAGCGTCGGGCCGACCGCATCGCTGCGGCCGGCCCGCCACTCATGCCGGGTTCGGCTGCCTGGCCGGCACCTGCTCCACGGCGTGGTTGCCGTTATCAAGCATCAACGGATCGAGCAACAGGCGTCGCGTCTGAGCCATGCACAGCGCCGCCCCCCAACTGGTGTGCGCACCAACACCGTCGACATCCGCCGGGATCTGCGCATCCACGTCCACCAAAGTCACCTTCGCCCCCCGCCCCTCGAATGCCTGGCTGGCCGTTTGCGCATTGCTCCACGGCACCACGGTGTCGCGCGAAGAGCCACACAGGGTGGTCGGGGTCTTGGGTGTCCAGGCCAGCAGGTCGTTGCGCACAAGGTCCACGCGCAACGGATTGCGGGGGTTGCTCACGAAGTCCTCGGCAAAGCTCGCCTGACGCAGGCTGTCCCCCACCCCCAGCGGCGGCAGTACGCCGGCCCGCACCATGTCCATCAAACGTTCCTTGCCAGGGAAACGCCCCCGCACCTGCTCGGCATATGGTGGCTTGAGCACTTGCTCGGCCTGGCGGTAGATATTGCGGTAGGTGCTTTGCATCGAATTGAGCGTGTAGACGAACAGGTATGGCGCCAGCGCATCGCCACGTCCATGGGGGCTGTTCCAGTTGTCCAGGAAGGTCTGGCTCAAGGCATAGGGACCCGACATCGGCGCGCTGGCACGCAGGTCGAACTCGGTGCTGAAGTCTTTTTCGATGGCCCGTTGGGCGGCCATGCTCGCATGCCCGCCCTGGGAGTAGCCGGCCAGCGCCACTTTACCGTTCAGCCTCACGGCATCCTGCCTGCCGGCCAGCCGTGCGGCACGCAGGGCATCGATGATGGCCGAGGCTTCGCTGTCGGCATGCAAGTAAGGGTGAAACTTATAGTCAGACTTGCCCAGACCCAGGTAATCGGTGGCAGTCACCACGTAACCCTGGGCGGCATAAAACGTCATCAGCGCAGTGGCCGGGCCAGTTGGCTCCTGGCTAGCCTGCTGCGAATCGCGCAAGGTCTCGGTACCCCGGGCCCAACCCAACAGCGGTTGCGATTCGGTGCAGCCGTGGCCCTGGGGAAGCAACAGCATGGCCGACGCGGTAGCAGGCTCACCGTGCACACCCACAGTCCGGTACAGCAGTTCGCGCATCTGCACCCCGCAACGGGGTGCACCGGTCAGCGCCAGGGTCTGCCCGGCGGCGGCGCGCAACGCATCCACGCTGTAGTCGCGCACCAGGGTGTCGGAGATCAGGCTGCCTCGCGGCGCGGCACTGCCCAGCGAGGGTAACGACAACAGCGCCAAACCCGTGGCGACGGCCAGGGCCAATGAGCGCTGGCCTGGGTGTCTCAAGCAGAAAGGGTGCATGAAAAAATTCCCGAATAACCGCATGACGGACAAAATGACCGCCCTCCTTGTTCATACGAAATCCGGGCCGGCTTTTTTAAGTCTCATCACCGATGATCAACCTTTCGCTACCGCAGGCGGCGTCCGGCGGCGCTGCGGTGGGCCTGCGGACGCAGAAAAACAATAAAAACGGCAAATGAAATACATCCGCCCCGAGGAAAAAAACGCTCGATGTACTGTTAATGATAAATATTTTCAAAAACTACTAATCTTTTCTACCGCCCATCCGTTTTTCCTAACAGGTACGCATCGTTTGAACTGAATGCAGCAAGGCTCCCACGCGGCAGCCTGGGGAAAACACCACCATGACCGAACTCCTCGCCCCTTTGTTCCAGGGCCCTCTGGAGGAATATCGCGGCAGCCTGGTGCTGTATGACGACCCGCGCCCGGCGATTGCCGCCGACCGGTTGTTTACCGAGTCGGCGCTGCTGCATGCCACCCAAAATTTTTCCCGACGCTTCGGCAACGGGGATCTTCGTGCCGTGCTGTCGTTGTGGTCCAAGCGCTATTTCACTCAATTGCTGATGCCCTGCCTGTCGGCCAACCTGATCCTGGACCGCCAACTGCCTCTGAACCTGGGCGAAGTGGCCTGGGTTCTGGCTGATGACGGCCTGCCCGTGGCCCTGAAACTGGCCAACGAGGGGAACACCCGCGCCGCCGGGACGCCGGCCGAACGCTTCGAAAACCTGGTGCGTGGCCATCTGCAGCCCGCCATCGAAGCCCTGGCACGCATCAGCGGTGCCTCGACCAAAGTGTTCTGGAGCAACGCCGGCAACATCGTCGAATTCATCCTGCGCTCGGTTGCGCGCCTGCCACATCCGCCGCACCAGGCCATGGCCGATGGCGAGTGGCTGCTCACCCAGCCCACCTGGCCCGATGGTTGGCGCAACCCGTTGCGTAACCCGATCCGCTATATCGCCCAAGGCGACGGCGAGACGCATCGCCAACGGCGCCTGTGCTGTATCGCGTACCTGATTCCCGACACCGAGTACTGCGGCAATTGCCCGCTGCTGGATAAGGGGCCCATGCACCAATGTTCTGCTTCACCTGCCAATCCTAAAAAAAACACACACTAACTTCACCACAGAGCTCGATCGCATGAACTCACAGCAGTCTCGGACGCTTCGCCTCGCACGCCCCTCGCAACCCGCATCGCCCCACATGGCTATCGGCCTGCTGACCGCCGCGTTGTTGATGGTCGCCCTGCCCGTCAGCTCGGCACTGGCCGACACGCCGACCAGCATCAGCATCCCGGCTCAGCCCCTGGAAAACGCCCTGCGCCAGTTGGGCCAGCAGACCGGCCTGAACATTATTTACCAGCCAGGCCAGTTGCCCAAAGTCAACTCCCATGCGGTACATGGGCAGATGGATCCGCAGCGCGCGCTCGAGCAGTTGCTGGAAGGCACCAATCTGAACTACCAACGCCAGGACAATACCATCACCGTGGTGGGCACCAACGGCTCCTCGGCGATGACCCTGCCGGCGCAGACCATTACCGGCACCTCGCAGGAAACCGCACTGACCCCGGTCAGCGGGCTGATCGCCAACCGTACGCTAACGGCCACCAAGACCGACACCTCGATCATGGAAACGCCGCAGTCCATTTCCGTCGTCACCCGCAAGCAGATCGACGAGCAGAAACCCCAGAACGTAGGCGCCGCGTTGCGCTATACCTCCGGGGTGAACGCCGAGGCCAACGGTGTCGATACCCGTCGTGACACCATCGGCATCCGCGGCTTCGACGCCACCACCACCGGCGGCATCTACCGCGACGGCCTGCGCCAGTACAGTTTCAGCAACCAGAGCCGCGCCGTTGGCGAAGTCTATGGCCTGGACCGCATCGAAGTGCTGCGCGGCCCTTCGTCGATCCTCTACGGCCAGGGCGCGCCCAGCGGTATGGTCAACATCGTCAGCAAGCGCCCCACCGACGAGCCGCTGCACGAAATCGCCGTGGAAGCAGGCACCTACGATCGTAAACAGATCGCTGCCGACTTCGGCGGCCCGATCGATGACGACGGGGTGTTTTCCTATCGCCTGACCGGTCTGGTGCGCGACAGCGACACCCAGATCGATTACGCCAAGGACGATCGCCAGTACATCGCGCCGGCCTTCACCTGGCGCCCGTCCGAGGACACCTCGCTGACGGTCCTTACCTCATTCCAGAAAGACCGTAACGTGCTGGGCTACTACGCCCTGCCGCGTGTCGGCACCCTGAAGTCCTCACAGTACGGCCGCCTGTCCACCAGTACCTTCGTCGGCGATCCCGATTTCGACAAGTACGACGTGCAACAGTGGTCGTTGGGTTATCAGTTCGAGCACCACTTCGACGATATCTGGACCTTCCACCAGAACACCCGTTACTCGCGCTCCTACCAGGACCAGCGCACGCTGTACCAATATGGCCTGGAGGACGACAACCGCACCGTCGATCGCTTTGCCTACGTCGGCCATGAGAAGGTCAAGAACGTGCTGATGGACAACAACCTGCAGGCCAAGTGGAACGCCGGCCTGTTCGAGAACACCACCCTGGTTGGCCTGGACTTGCAGCACGCCACCACCGACCAACTGGGTGGCGGCGCCGTGGCCTCGACCCTGGACGCCTACAACCCGGTGTACCACCAGGACTACAGCGACCTGGACATCGAATACGACCTGGACCAGAAGCAAACCCTCAACCAGGCCGGTGCGTACTTCCAACACCAACTCAAGTATGACGACCACTGGGTGCTGAACGTCGGCGGTCGTCAGGACTGGACCCGCAAGGAAGTCGACGACCACCTCGACGGCACCACCACCAAACAGCGCGACCACGCCTTCACCTGGCGCACCGGTGCCATGTACCTCGCCGACAACGGCCTGGCACCCTACGTCAGCTACTCGGAATCGTTCTATCCCACCGTGGGCTATTCCGCGCAAGATGGCAGCTCGTTCAAGCCGGAAACCGGTAACCAGTACGAAGTGGGCGTGAAGTTCCAGCCCAAGGGCAGCGAGAGCTTCTTTACCGTGTCGTTGTTCGACCTGACCCGCCAGAACGTGGTGAGCACAGACCCGACCAACAATCGCTACAGCATCCAGACCGGCGAGGTGGAATCCAAGGGTATCGAACTCGAGGGCAAGGCCACCGTCAACGACTCCCTGGACCTGATCGCCAACTACAGCTATTCGCACGTGGAGATCACCAAGAACGACAACGGCAACGTGGGCAATCGCCCGGGCAACACCCCGGCCTTGCTGGCGTCGCTCTGGGCCCAGTACACTTTGCATGACGGCCCGCTGGCAGGCCTGGGTGCCGGTGCCGGCGTGCGTTATGTCGGCGCCAGCTACATCGACGACGAACACACCGACACCGTCCCCTCGTACACCCTGTTCGACGCCGCTCTCAGCTATGACTTGAGCCATGTCGCGCATTCCCTCAAGGGCGTCAAGGTTGGGCTCAACGTCGCCAACCTGACCGATGAGATATACGTGTCGCAGTGCGGCTATACCGGTGACAGTTGCAAGTACGGCTACCGTCGTACCGTGACCGGCTCCCTCACCTACAACTGGTAACCAAGTGGCCTCACGCATGATCGGACATACCCGTCGCCAACTGCTGGGCGGGCTGTGCCTGCTGCCGTGCTGGCCACTGCTGGGCGCGCCCGCTTCTCCCAGGGTCATCCCTCTGGACTGGGAGCTGGCGCGGTTGATGCTCGCGCTGGACGTGACGCCGTTGGCCGTCAACCAGCGCGAGCATTTTCGCGAGCGGATTGCAGACCCGCGACTGCCGCCTCAGGTCCTGGACCTGGGCAGCGAAAGCGAACCCAACCTGGAACTGATGCAACAACTCAAGCCGGACCTGCTGCTGACCTCCACGCTCGACCCCGGTCAACGGCAGACCCTGCAACGCATCGCACCGGTGCGCGAATACGTCTGGGAACTAGCCCCTGGCCAACGCCCTTACGACAAAGGCATCGAAACCCTCTTTCAAGTCGGCGGCTGGCTCGATCGCCTGCCCCAGGCCCAGGCCGTCGCGCAGCAGCTCGAAGCGCGCCTGCAAGCCTGTCGCGAGCGACTGACCGGCCGCACCTGGCCACCGATTTTCATCGGCGACCTGACCCGTGGCAAAGGCTATATCCGCCTGTATGCACGCAACAGCATCCTCAACGATGCACTGCGCCTGATCGGCCTGGACAATGCCTGGCACGGGGAAGTCGACGAGTACGGCAAGACCCGCGTCGGCATCGAGCAACTGGCGACCGAGCAACACGCGCTGCTGTTCTACCTCAACTACGGCAAAAGCAGCCAGCGCGCCCTGCACGAGCTGCAAGCAAGCTCGCTGTGGAACCAACTGCCGCTGGTACGCCAGGGCCATGTCATCCCCCTGCCCCCCACCTACGTGAGTGGCGCTCAAAGTGCCGTAAACCTGGCCGAAGCCGTCACTGCCTACCTGGAAGCCCAGCATGTCTGAAGCCTTGTGCTCGGCGACCCCGCGCCGCCCCCTCCCGGTCACCGTCTGGCTGATCCTGGGCTTGTTGGTGCTGGCCGCGAGCATCGCCTGCGGCCAGTTGAGCCAGGTGCTGCCCGTGCAGCGCTGGGCTGAACTGCTTGCCCCGCAAACCGATCCGCAATTGCTGCTGATCCAGTACGGGGTGCTGCCGCGCGCGTGTATCGCGCTGTTGACGGGCGCCGCCCTGGGCCTGGCCGGCACGCTGTTCCAGGCGGTGCTGCGCAGTTCCCTGGCCGAGCCCTCGACCCTGGGCGTTTCGGCCGGGGCCTACCTGGCGCTGTCCATCGCCCTGCTCTACGCCCCCGACCTGCTGGATGGCGGCCGCGAGTGGGTGGCCATGGCCGGGGCCAGCGTGGCGACTCTGCTGGTGGTGCTGTTGGCGGCGCGGCGCGGCTTGTCACCGCTGGCGCTGATCATCGGTGGCATGCTGGTGACCCTGTACTGCGGCACCAGCAACTCGATCCTGGTGCTGTTCAACCAGGAAGCCTTGAGCGAGCTGTTCGTTTGGCAGGCCGGCGACCTGACCCAGATCGGCTGGGCCAACGTGCAGTTCCTTGCGCCGCGCCTGGCCCTGGCCCTGCTGCTGACCGCGTTGCTGGCGCGCATGCTCGACACCCTGGGCCTGGGCGATGCCGGCGCGCGCGGCCTGGGCGTGTCGCTGGGCATGACCCGGGTGGCCGGCATGCTCCTGGCGACCTGGCTGAGCGCTTGCGTGGTCAGCAGTGTCGGGGTGATCGCCTTTCTCGGCCTGGCCGCACCGCACCTGGTGCGCCTGGGCGGCGTGCGGCGCCTGCGCAACCAACTGCTGGCCGCGCCGCTGATGGGCGCCGCGCTGCTATGGCTGGCCGACGAATTGATGCGTCGTTTTGCCCACGGCCTGCCCACCGGGATCGCCAGCTCGCTGCTAGGTGCGGTGTTGCTGCTGTGGTTGCTCCCCCGCCTGCGCGACACGCCACCACGCCCCGGCGACAGCCGCGGCCCCACCCGTGCTCGCCCCTTCACCCCCCGGCTCGTGCTGCCCGTGGCCGGCCTCGGCCTGGTGCTGATGGTGCTGATACTGCTGTTCGTCAGCCAGGGGCCCCAGGGCTGGCACATCAGCGACTTGGCGCAGCTTCGAGAATTGTGGAACTGGCGGGCACCACGGGTCATCGCCTCCCTGGCCGCCGGGGCCATGTTGGCCATCGGCGGGGTGATCATCCAGCGCATGACCGGCAACCCCATGGCCAGCCCGGAAGTGCTGGGCATCAGCTCCGGAGCCGCACTGGGGGTGATCCTGCTGTTTCTGCTGACCGCCGGCCGCGCCCTGCCCGAAGGGGCGATGCTGCTGATGGCCCTGGGCGGAGCCTTCATCACTCTGCTGATCTTGTTGGGGCTGGGCTGGCGCAGCGCCTTCGCGCCCGACCGAGTGCTGCTCACCGGCGTGGTGCTGGCCACCCTCACCGGCTCGCTGTCGGCCATGGTGCTGATCAGCGGCGACCCGCGCCTGAACCTGCTGCTGTCATGGATGTCGGGCTCCACCTACCGGGTCGGTTTCACCGATGCCTGGACCGCCTGCGCGGTGGTGTTGGTGTTGCTGCTGTGCACTCCGCTGACCGCACGCTGGCTGGACATCCTGCCCCTGGGCGGGGTCACCGCGCAAAACGTCGGCGTTCCCCTGGCACGGGCGCGGCTGTTCCTGTTGCTGCTCACGGCCATGGCCACGGCCACCGCCACGCTGATCGTCGGACCCTTGAGCTTCGTCGGCCTGATCGTGCCGCATATCCTGCGCATGATCGGGGTGCGCCAGGCACTGCCGCAACTGCTCGGTGCGGCGCTGCTGGGCGCCATCGTGATGAGCCTGGCCGACTGGCTGGGACGCACCCTGATCTACCCTTGGCAAATCCCCGCTGGCTTGATGGCCACCTTTATCGGTGGCCCTTACTTCATGCTGCTGATTCTCAAGCGCAAGGCGTGAGGAGAGCGAAGGCCCGTTCAAAGCACTCGGCAACCTGCTGGTAAAGCCCCTCGATTTCCTCGCTCAAGGTGTACAGGCGCAGGAAGTCATGGGGCAGCCCGGCCAACTGCAGGGTGGTCACCGCCACCCCGGCCTGGGCGAGGCGCTCGGCATAGGCCAGGCATTCGTCCAGCAACGGGTCGAACCCGCCGATGGCCAGCAGGGTCGGCGTCGCTCCCGCAAGCTCGGGCCGCAGCAAGGGTGAAAAGCGCGGGTCCAGACGGTCTTCCGGGGTTCGGGCGTAGTGCTGGTAAAACCATTCCAGCGTCGCCGTTTCCAGCAGGTAGCCTTCGTCGAACAACTGCGCCGAACCGCTGACCCGGCTGGCGTCGGTGATCGGGTAGAACAGCGCCTGCAGGCACGGTCGCAGCGGCAATCGCTCGGGCGCGCTGGCCAGCACCGTCGCCAGGGTCGCGCCGGCACTGTCGCCGGCCAGGATCAGCCGCGCGGTGTCCAGTTGCAGCGCCGCTCCCTCCCGTGCCAGCCAGCCAAGAGCATCCTCGGCGTCGTGCACGGCAGTGGGGAACGGGTACTCCGGGGCCAGGCGGTAACTCACCGCCAGTACCGCGCAGCCGACCCGCCCGGCCAGCTCGCGGCACACCGCCGCGTGGCTGTCCAGGCTGCCAACCATGAAACCACCGCCATGCAGGTACACCACCACCGGCAAGGCCGTCGGCATAGCAGTGGGCGCCGGGCGATACAGGCGCAGCGCCAGTTGGTCACCGTCGCGGCTGGCGCCACTGAACGCCTGCCAGGTCACCCCCGCGGGCCCCGGCCAGTCCAAGCCCTGGGACGCACGCTCGAACTCGGCGCGGGCCTGGCCCGGGGTCATGTCGTGGAAAGGCTGGCTGCGACCGGCGTCGCGGCTGTCCTGCAGCAGATCGAGAAACACGGCGACATCAGGGTTGAGCGACATCGGAAACTCCAGTGGCCAACAGCAATTCATTACAGTAATCGTCCATGAAACGCTGGACGGTTTCGGCGCGCCAGACCTTCTGGCTATAGACGCAGCGCAGGCTCAACTGGCCGTCGTAGACCTGGCCGACAATCTCCAACCAGTTGGCCAGCGGCGTATCGGCGCCCTGCAAGGCCCCCATGTGCTCGCGAGCCGGCTTGAACAGTCCGTCGTCGGCAAAGCTCTGATCGAACTGGCCCATGTAGTTGAAAGTGACCCGCGCGGTATGCGCGGCCAGGGCCGCGCGGGCCTCCCCGCTACCCAGATAGCGCAGGGCGCCATAACCCAGGCCCTTGTCCGGCAGGCCGGCAAAACCTTTGGCGATCCGCTTGGCGGTGTCGGCGAAGGGCTCTGCGGCTGGGGCCTGCAAGCCCATCGGGTACAGGCTGGTGAACCAGCCCAGGGTACGGCTCAGGTCCAGCTCATCGAACAGGTCCTCGCGGCCATGGCCTTCGAGCATCACTCGCACCGCCTCGCCCTGGCTCCAGCGGCACAGACTGCGGGCCAGGCCCGCCAGCAACAAGTCATCGATGCGCACGCCGAGGTCCGTCGGCAACTGTTTCAACAAGCGCGCGGTGGCCGCCTTGTCCAGCACCAGCATGGCCGTGGCCTGCTGGGCCACCTGCTGCCGGCCGCGCGGGTTGTCACGGGGCGGCTCGACGAAAACCTGTGGCCCGTCGCCGCCTTGCCAGTAAGCCAGTTGCGCGGCGCTCCAGGCTGGGTCCAAGGCGCGCGCGCCCAGGCGTTCAACCCAGGCACGGTAAGGGCTGCCCGTGGGCAACGGGGC
Source organism: Pseudomonas sp. LBUM1664 (assembly GCF_059695895.1). Lineage (NCBI taxonomy): Bacteria > Pseudomonadati > Pseudomonadota > Gammaproteobacteria > Pseudomonadales > Pseudomonadaceae > Pseudomonas > Pseudomonas sp. LBUM1664. Next base: position 4,114,614 of record NZ_CP166791.1, read on the forward strand.
CTCGGCCGACGGGTCCAGCGCGTGGGCATAGGCCGCCTGCAGGTCCTCGAGCAAAATGCGCCACGACACGCCGTCCATGGCCAGGTGGTGAATGCACAGCAGCAACCAGCGACGCTCCTGGCCCAGGCACAAGTATTGCCCGCGCACCAGTTGGCCACGCTGGATATCCAGGCTGCGCTGGGCCGCTTCGGCCTGCACGGTAACCTGCTCGACAGCGTCGATATCGGCCTGCCACAGCAACGGCGCATGGCGCCATTGCGCCTCCATCTCGGCGGTTTCGCGGTAGGCCTGGGTCCACTGGCCCGGCGCGCTTTCACGGTAGCGCAGGCGCAGGCTGGCGTGCTGCAGCACCAAGGCCTGCAAGGCGCGCTCCAGCGCTTGCGGGTCCAGGGCCTCGCGCACATCCAGCAGCACCGCCTGGTTATAGTGCGAGCGGTTGGCCATGGGCTGTTCGAAGAACCAAGCCTGGATCGGCAGCAGCGGGAACTCGCCGGGCAGCGCCTGGATATCGACCGGCGCCACTGCCTGGGCCGTGGCATGTTCGAGCACGCCCTCGATAGTCTGGTAGCGCATCAGGTCGCGCAGCTTGATCTCCACCCCCAACGACGGCAACGCGCGCAGGCGTCCCATCACCTGCAGGCAAAGAATCGAATCGCCGCCCAGCTCGAAGAAATTGTCACGGATACCCACCGCCTCCACGCCCAGTACCTGGGCCCAAAGGGTGGCCAGCAGGCGCTCGTTGTCGTTGCGCGGTTCGACCCGCCCGCTCGATTCCCACACCGGCTCGGGCAGCGCTCGCCGATCGATCTTGCCGTTGGCGTTCACCGGCAGGCTGGCCAGGCTGATGATCTTGGCTGGCACCATGTAGTCGGGCAACTGGTTGTGCAACTGCTCACGCAATTGCCCGCTGCTTTCCTCGCCGCCCTCGACATAGGCTACCAGCTGCCGCCCGCGGGGGGTGTCCAGCGCCAGCACCACGGCCTCGCGCACGCCCGGGCGCTGGCGCAGACGGGCTTCGATTTCCCCCAGTTCCACGCGAAAACCACGAATCTTCACCTGATGGTCGATACGCCCCAGGTAGTCGAACACCCCGTCATCGCGCTGGCGCACCAGGTCGCCGGTGCGGTACAGCCGCGCGCCCGACGGGCCGAACGGGTCGGCGACAAAGCGCTCAGCGCTGATGCCCGGGCGCTGGTGATAACCACGGGCAAGGCCTTCGCCCCCCAGATACAGCTCACCGGCCAGGCCCGGCGGCAAAGGGTTCAGGTCCTCGTCCAGCACCCAACCCGTGCGCGCGCCCACCAAGCTGCCAATGGGCGCGTATGCCGCCCCGCAGGCGTCGTCGACTGCCGCGCGCCAGAGCAATGGCGTGATCACTGTCTCGGTGGGGCCGTAGCCGTTGATGATCGCCTGGGGTTTGAGGCATTCCCAGGCCTGCCGATACGCAGCTTCGGGCACCGCGTCACCGCCAAAGCAGTAGATGCGCATGGACGGCACGTTGCCACTGTGCGCCGCCTCGGCACTGAGCTGTTGCAGGTAGACCGGGGCGAAGGCCGCCACCGTGACCCGGTGTTCGCACATCGCCTCCAGGGTTTGCTGCGGGGTCCAGAGTTCCTCGCCACGGATCACCACGCCCGCACCATGGCTGAGCGCGGTGATCCAACGCTCCTGGGCACCATCGAACGAAAACGACATGAAGATCAGCTCGCGGTCCGCCGGGCTCATCCCGTAGCGCTGGCCGATGGCCTGGCAGTGCATCGCCAGCGGCCCATGGGTCACGGCCACGCCCTTGGGCTTGCCGGTGGAGCCGGAGGTGTAGATCAGGTAGGCCAGTTGCCCAGGGTGAACCGCCACCGCCGGGGCGCTGGCCGGTTGCGCCGCCAGGTCCAGGCGGTCCAGTTCCAGGCACGGCAGTTGCGACGGCACGGGCAAGCGGGCGTGCAACCCACTGTCGGTGACCAGCAAGGTCAGTGCGGCATCCTCGAGCAGGAAGGCCAGGCGCTCGGTCGGGTAACTGGCGTCCAGTGGCACGTAGGCGCCACCGGCCTTGAGCACCGCCAACAGTGCCACCACGGTCTGCGGGCCGCGCGGCAGGGCCACGCCCACGCGGGTTTCCGCCGCCACGCCGCGAGCGATCATCAGGTGGGCCAACTGGTTGGCCTGTCGCTCGAGCTCGGCGAAGGTCAGTTGCCCCTGTTCCCCGATCAGTGCCACGGCCTGTGGCTGGCATTGCGCGTGCTCGCTGATGCGCGACATCACCGCCCGCCACGGCGCGGCTGCAGTCGGCATCGGCGGGCGGGCCAGCGCTGCGCTCAGGCCCAGGCTGCCGACCGGGCGCGCCGGCTGCTGCGTCAGGCTTTGCAGCAGGTATTCCAAGTGGTCGCGCAGGCGCTCCACGTTCTGCAGGGTGAAGCACTCGCGCAGGAACATGTATTCGATATGCAGGCAGTCGGTCAGGCTGACCATCAGGTCCATGGCGAAGTTGGTCAGGCCCACGTCGGCGATATCGTCGAACTGCAGATCCGCGTCGTTCCAGGCCTTGAGGGTCTGGTCCACCGGCTGGTTCTCGAACACGATGATGCTGTCGAACAGCGCCTGCCCGCCCTGGCCCGCCCAGCGCTGGATCTGTGGCAAGGAGGCGTGCTCATGGGCCTGGCCTTCCAGGTTGGCCGCCTGCAAGTCCCGCAGCCAGTCGCCCACCGGCTGGCTGTCCGCCACCGGGTGCAACACGGGTACGGTGTTGATGAACAGCCCGAGCATCTGTTCGATGCCCGGCAACTGCGCCGGACGCCCGGATACGGTAGCGCCGAACACCGGGCAACGCTGGCCGGTGTAGCGCTGCAACAGAATCAGCCAGGCGCCTTGCACCAGGGTATTGAGGGTGATGCTTTGCTCACGGCAAAAGCTGCGCAGCGCCGCCGTGGCAGGCGCGTCCAGTCGGGTGTAAATGGCCTGGTGGCCGCGGCTGCCATCGCGCGGCGGGGTCAGGCTGGCGGCCAGTTGCGTGGGGCTTTCCAGCGCCTGCAGGCGCCCGCGCCAGTAGCCCTCGGTAAGCGCCGCATCGCGGCTTTCCAGCCACTGGATGTAATCGTGGAAACGCCCGGCCTCCGGTTGCGCCTGATCGGGGTCGGCGTAGCGGCGCAGCACCTCGCCCAGCAGCAGCGAACTGCTCCAGCCGTCCATCAGCACATGGTGGTAGGTCCAGATCAGGTAATGCCGGTTGTCTGCCAGGCGCACCAGCAGCAGACGCATCAGCGGCGGCACCAAGGGGTCGAACCCGCGTTCGCGCTCAGCGCGGGCCAGGCCGTCCAGGCGCTCGGCCGAAGTATCGCCGCCACGCCAGTCCAGCTCGCTCAGGGGCAGGCGCACCTGACGCGTGACCAGTTGCAGCGCCTCCTCGCCGTTGGCCCAGAGGAAGGCACTGCGCAATACGCTGTGGTGGGCCAGGGTGGCGTTCCAGGCAGCCTCGAAGCGGGCCACGTCGAGGCCGTTGACGCCCACCGTGAGCTGGTTGATGTACAGCGTGCCGTCATCGTCCTGGGTATGGAACAGCATGCCCTGCTGCATCGGTGACAGGCGATAGTGGTCTTCCAGCTCACCCAGCTCAGCCGGCAGGCGTGCCCGCAGGTCGGCGGGCACCGGCTGCAACGGCGCACTTGTCGGGACCTGGACGTGCAACTGGCTGACCCGGCTGGCCAGGCGGTCGATGCGCGGATGCAGGAACAGTTCGCGCAGTTCCAGTTGCAGGCCTTGCGCGGCCGCGCGGCTGACCACTTGCAGGGCATTGATGGAGTCGCCGCCCAGCGCGAAAAAGTTGTCCTCGATGCCGACCTGCCCGGCGCCAAGCACCTGTTCCCATAGGCCAGCCAGGGCCCGTTCGATGTCGTTGCGCGGGGCCACGTACTGCTGTTGAGTCAACTCGACCTCGGGCAAGGCGTTGCGGTCGAGTTTGCCATTGGGGGTCAGCGGCAGGCTGTCCAGGGCCAGCAGCCGGGTTGGCAACAAGGCTTCCGGCAGGGTCTGGGCCAGGTGTGCGCGCAGGGCGTCTTCCTCCTGCGCCGCAGGGCCGCAGACATAACCAATCAATTGCTGGCCCGCCGGGCCATCGCGCAGGATCACCGCCGCTTCTGCGATGCCGGGGTATTCGCGCAGCCGTGCCTCGATCTCACCCAGTTCCAGGCGCTGGCCGCGCAGCTTCACCTGGTGGTCCAGGCGCCCCATGTATTCGATTTCGCCCTCGGCGGTCCAGCGCGCACGATCGCCGCTGCGGTACAGTCGCCCGCCGCTGCCGAACGGGTCGGCGACAAAGCGCTCGGCCGTCAGGCCCGGGCGGTTCAGGTAACCGCGGGCCAGGTTGATGCCGCCGATGTACAGCTCGCCAGCCACGCCCAGGGGCACCGGTTGCAACTGCTCGTCAAGCACGTGGATCTGGGTGTTGGCGATGGGCTGGCCGATGGGCGTGCACGGCCGTGGCCAGTCGCCGCAGGTCCAGGCGGTCACATCGATGGCGGCCTCGGTGGGGCCGTACAGGTTGTACAGCGCCGCCGGGTGCTCGGCGCGGGTACGCTGTTGCAGGTCCGCGGGCAAGGCTTCGCCGCTGCAAAGGATGCGGGTCAGGCTCGGGCAGTGCGCCAGCTCGCCGCTGCCGACGAAGGCCTGCAGCATGGAAGGCACGAAGTGCAGCGTGGTCACGCCCTGCTCGACGATGCAGGCGCGCAATTGGCGCGGGTCGCGGTGGGCACCCGGCGGCGCCATCACCAGGCGTGCGCCGGTAAACAGCGGCCAGAAGAATTCCCACACCGACACGTCAAAACTGATCGGCGTCTTTTGCAGCACCCGGTCCTGCTCCGTCAGGCCGTAGGCGTCCTGCATCCACAGCACCCGGTTGTACAAGCCCTCGTGACTGTTGATCACGCCCTTGGGCTTGCCGGTGGAACCAGAGGTGTAGATGCAATAAGCCGCCGCCAACGGTGGCACATCCATAACCGGCAACGGCACACAGGCCTGCACCTGGGCCCAGTCACGGTCCAGGCAGAAGCTCGGCACGGCGCTGGCCGGCAGTTTATCCAGCAGGCGCTCCTGGGTCAGCAGCAACTGCATGCCGCTGTCCTCGAGCATCCATTGCAGGCGCTGCGCCGGGTAGTCGCTGTCCAGCGGCACGTAGGCGGCGCCGGCCTTGAGGATCCCCAGCAGGCCCACCACCAGTTCCACCGAGCGCTCGGCGGCAATCCCTACGCGGCTGTCCAGGCCCACCCCGCGCCCGCGCAGCCAGGCGGCCAGGCGGTCGCTGCGCTCGGCCAGTTCGGCGCGGGTCAGTTGTTCACCCGCAGCGACCACGGCGATGGCCTGGGGATCGCTTTCCAATTGTGCGGCGATCAGCCCCAGCAAATCGTTGGCCGGCCATTGGCGGGCGGTGGCATTGCGGGTGAACAGCAGGTCAGTGCGTTCGGCCGGTGACAGCAGCGTGTATTCGTGCAGCGAACGATCCGCCGTATCGCACAGGGCTTCGAGCAAGCGCTGGTAATGGCCGGCCAGGCGCGCGATGGTGGCGGCGTCGAACAGATCGGTGGCGTAGACAAAACTGGCGTGCAGGCCGCCGTCGGGTTGCTCGTTGGTGTTCAGGGCCAGGTCCACCTGAGCGCTTTCGGCCGGCCGGCTCAACACGCTCAGGCGCAGGCCGTCTGGCCCCTGCGGCGGCAGTGCGGCGTGGCGCACATGGTTGAACAGCACCTGGAACAGCGGGTTGCGCTCCAGGTCATGGGCTGCGCCCAGGGCCTCGACCACGGCCTCGAACGGCACGTCCTGGCCGGCCTGCATGTCCAACACAGCATCGCGGGTGTGGGCCAGCAACACGCTGAACGGTTGCTCGTCCGCCAGTTGCAGGCGCACCACGCAGGTGTTCACCAACAGGCCGAGTAACGACTCGCTACCGGCCAGGCGTCGCTGGCTCACTGGCACGCCAATGCTCAGGTCGTTCTGCCCGCTGTGACGGCGCAGCACCAGGGCGAAGCTGGCCAGTAACAGCATGAACAAGCTGGCGTTGGCCTGCTGGGCGATCTGCCCGAGGCGCCGGACCTGTTCGGCGGGCAGGCGCAGCAGATGCTGGGCACCCCGTTGCGTGGGCTGCGTCGGCCGCGCGCGGTCCTGCTGCAACTCCAGCACGGCCGCGCCCTGCAGGCGCTCGCGCCAGCCTTCGAGCTGGCGTCGATAATCCGCCGACAAACGCCATACCTGCTGACGCCCCGCGTAGTCCAAGTATTGAGGCAGTGTTGCAGCCACGTCCGGCTGCCCCTGGGCATAGGCCTGGCCCAGCTCGCTCACCAGCAGGCCCATGGACTGGCCGTCACTGGCGATATGGTGCACGCACAGCAACAGCACCGATTGCTCGTCGGCCAATTGCACCAGGCGCACCCGCAGCGGCGGCTCGCGGCGCAGGTCGAACGGCTGGCGCAGGTGCGCAGCGGCCTCGCGCTCGATGCGTTCGGCGAGGGTGCCCGTGGTGTCGGCGCGCAGGTCGATATAGTCCAGCGTGAGCGCCGCCACGTCGCCCACCACCTGCATCGGTTCGTGCTGCGCATCGTCGTAGGTGCTGATCAACACCTGGTGGCGCTGGCACACCTGCTGCAGCGCCTGTTGCAGGCGCGGCACATTCACCACGCCCTCCAGACGCACCACCGCCGGGATGTGGTAGGCGGTGCTGGCAGGTTCCAGGCACCAGAGGAACCACAACCGGCGCTGGGCCGACGACAAGGCGCCGCGCCGGGCACCGGCCGCGGTCAATGGCAGGCGATCCAGGGTGATGCCGCGTTCGTCCAGTTGTTCCACGAACCGTTGTTGTTGCTCTGCGGGCAAGGCCATCAGCCGCTGGGCGATGGTTTCCAGGCGTGCCTGGGGCACGGCGGTGGTCAGCGGCTTATTCATGGGTCATTTCCTCAAGATCCTCAAGCCAGGCATCCAGCTCATCCAGGTCCGCATCCAGCGGCGTTGCAACGGCCAGGGCCGCCTCCACTTCGACCGCCAGGGCGGCGAGAGTCGGGTGCTCGAACAGACGCCGGAACGGCAGTTCGACCGACCAGCGTCGATCGATGTCGGTGGCCAGTTGCACCAACGTCAGCGAATGGCCACCCAAGGCAAAGAAGTTGTCCTGGCGCCCCACCCTTTCCACTCCGAGCACCTTGATCCACATCTCGGCCAGGGCCTGTTCAAGGCTGGTGTGCGGTGGTTCAAAGACGCGCTCGGACAACTCGACCTCGGGCAAGGCGTTGCGGTCGAGTTTGCCATTGGGGGTCAGCGGCAGGCTGTCCAGGGCCAGCAGCCGGGTTGGCAACAAGGCCTCCGGCAGGGTCTGGGCCAGGTGTGCGCGCAGGGCGTCTTCCTCCTGCGCCGCAGGGCCGCAGACATAGCCAATCAATTGCTGGCCCGCCGGGCCATCGCGCAGAATCACCGCCGCTGCTGCGATGCCGGGGTATTCGCGCAGCCGTGCCTCGATCTCACCCAGTTCCAGGCGCTGGCCGCGCAGCTTCACCTGGTGGTCCAGGCGCCCCATGTATTCGATTTCGCCCTCGGCGGTCCAGCGCGCACGATCGCCGCTGCGGTACAGTCGCCCGCCGCTGCCGAACGGGTCGGCGACAAAACGCTCGGCCGTCAGGCCCCGGCGGTTCAGGTAACCGCGGGCCAGGTTGATGCCGCCGATGTACAGCTCGCCAGCCACGCCCAGGGGCACCGGTTGCAACTGCTCGTCAAGCACGTGGATCTGGGTGTTGGCGATGGGCTGGCCGATGGGCGTGCACGGCCGTGGCCAGTCGCCGCAGGTCCAGGCGGTCACGTCGATGGCGGCCTCGGTGGGGCCGTACAGGTTGTACAGCGCCGCCGGGTGCTCGGCGCGGGTACGCTGTTGCAGGTCCGCGGGCAAGGCTTCGCCGCTGCAAAGGATGCGGGTCAGGCTCGGGCAGTGCGCCAGCTCGCCGCTGCCGACGAAGGCCTGCAGCATGGAAGGCACGAAGTGCAGCGTGGTCACGCCCTGCTCGACGATGCAGGCGCGCAATTGGCGCGGGTCGCGGTGGGCACCCGGCGGCGCCATCACCAGGCGTGCGCCGGTAAACAGCGGCCAGAAGAATTCCCACACCGACACGTCAAAACTGATCGGCGTCTTTTGCAGCACCCGGTCCTGCTCCGTCAGGCCGTAGGCGTCCTGCATCCACAGCACCCGGTTGTACAAGCCCTCGTGACTGTTGATCACGCCCTTGGGCTTGCCGGTGGAACCAGAGGTGTAGATGCAATAAGCCGCCGCCAACGGTGGCACATCCATAACCGGCAACGGCACACAGGCCTGCACCTGGGCCCAGTCACGGTCCAGGCAGAAGCTCGGCACGGCGCTGGCCGGCAGTTTGTCCAGCAGGCGCTCCTGGGTCAGCAGCAACTGCATGCCGCTGTCCTCGAGCATCCATTGCAGGCGCTGCGCCGGGTAGTCGCTGTCCAGCGGCACGTAGGCGGCGCCGGCCTTGAGGATCCCCAGCAGGCCCACCACCAGTTCCACCGAGCGCTCGGCGGCAATCCCTACGCGGCTGTCCAGGCCCACCCCGCGCCCGCGCAGCCAGGCGGCCAGGCGGTCGCTGCGCTCGGCCAGTTCGGCGCGGGTCAGTTGTTCGCCCGCAGCAACCACGGCGATGGCCTGGGGATCGCTTTCCAATTGTGCGGCGATCAGCCCCAGCAAATCGTTGGCCGGCCATTGGCGGGCGGTGGCATTGCGGGTGAGCAGCAGGTCAGTGCGTTCGGCCGGCGAGAGCAGTGCAATGTCGGCCAAGGGCGTGGCGTGCTGCTGTTCCAGCTGCCCAAGGAACGTCACCAGATGGTCCAGCAGGCGCTGGGCCGTGGCCTGCTTGAACAGGTCGGTGGCGTAGCCCAGGCGCAGCAGCAGTTCGCCGTCGGCGGTTTCAAAGGTGTTCAGGCTCAGGTCGAACTGCGCGGCACTCACCGGCTGCGCCACGGCCTGGCACTCCAGGCCTGCCACGCGCTGCACCTGACGTTCGCCCAGGGCACGCGGAGCATGGCTAAACATCGCCTGGAACAAGGGGTTGCGACTGGCGTCGCGAGCCGGCTGCAGGGCTTCGACCAGACGCTCGAACGGCAGGTCCTGATGCGCCTGAGCGCCCAGCGAGGCTTCGCGCTGGCTGTCGAGTAAGGCGTCGAAGGTCATGCCGTCGGTGAAATTCGCCACCATCACCTGAGTGTTGGCAAAGAAGCCGATCAGGTTCTCCAACTCCTGGTTCGGACGGTTGGCAATGGGCACACCGATGCGAATCAGCGACTGCTGGCTGTAACGCTGCAGCACGGCCTGGAACGCCGCCAGCAAGGTCACGAACACGGTGGTGCGACGCGCTTGCGCCAAGGCTTGCAGGCTGTGCAGGCTGGCCGCCGACAGCCGGCGCTCGACGGCGGCACCCCGGTAGCTGGGGCTCGGCGGGCGCGGCTGGTCCTCGGGCAGTTCCAGCACCGTGTCGGTGGGGCCCAATTGTGCGCGCCAATAGGTCAGTTGGCGCGCCTCCTCTCCGGCCTCCAGCCAGTAGCGCTGCCAGCGCGCAAAGTCGGCGTAGTGCAACGCCAGTGCCGGCAACCCGTCCGCTTGGCCCTCGCAACGGGCGGCATAGGCGCGCAACAGTTCGCCCACCAGGATATCGAGCGACCAACCGTCGGCGATGCTGTGGTGCAAGACCAGGCTCAGGCACCAGGTGCCGGCGGCCTCGGGAAAAAGGTGGGCGCGAAACAGCGGTCCGTGGCGCAGGTCGAAGGGTTGCCGGGCCAGGGCATCGATGTGCTCGGCCGTGTCTTCGACCACCAGAGCCGACAAGGCGCGTTCATGAATCTGCTGGCACAGTTGCCCGTCTACCTCGACGAAAGTGGTGCGCAGACTCTGTTGGCGCCCCACCAGATCGTCACAAGCGGCTTGCAGGGCGCCGACATTCAGCTCGCCCTGCAGCCGGTAACGACAACCCAGATGGTAGGCGGTGCCGTGCGGGTCCAGGCGCCACAACAGCCACATGCGTTGTTGCGCATGGCTGGCCGGACGCACGGCCGGCGCCTCGGCCAGCGCCGGAATCGGCAGCAGGTTGTAGTTCAGGCCGTCGCTGTTCAGGGCCTGCCAGAACAGCGTCCGCTTGGCGGCGGATAACGACATGAAACGCTGAGCCAGTGCCAGGGATTCTTCGGGAGTCATGGGCAGAACAGAGCCTCTTATTCAGCAAATGTCCTTACTAGACGAAGCTCGGCCCAGAATCGTTAACCCCTTCAGCACCCCGAAAGCAACAGGCTCTCCTGCAAGGCGCGGCGATCACACGCAGGCGATTGTGCCCAAGAGCCAGGATCCCGGCACCGACCAGGCAATCGATGTTGCGCCGCCCGTCCATGGCCTGCACGTGACGGCCCTTGGCGCTCTTGAGCGCCAGGGGCAGACGCCGTGGTAGCGGCGGGCATTGGGCTCATGGCGCGCCTGGCGGCTGAGCACTGTCGTATTCGTTCATTACTCCTCCTCCAGTTCCGCCATCAATGCGCTGAGCTTGCTGGCCTGGCGCGACAGGCTCTGGCTGCTGCGCGCCGCCTCCACACACAGGGCCAGGGCCGCCACCGTATTGGCCTCGAACACCTCACGCAGCGGCAAGGCAATCTGCAACTGGCGCTGCAGACGGGTGTACACCTGGGTCGCCAGCAGCGAGTGGCCACCCAGCTCGAAGAAGTCATCGGTCACACCAATGTCCTGCTGCTGCAGCACTTCGCGCCAGATCTCCAGCAACTGCGCTTCCAGTTCGTTGCGCGGGGCCTGCGGCGCACGCGCGGCCCATTGCGGCGCGGGCAGGGCCTTGCGGTCGAGCTTGCCGTTGGGCGTCAGCGGGAACTGCGCCAACACCATCAGGCGCGCCGGCACCATGTAGTCGGGCAAGCTCTCGCGCAGTGCGGACTTGAGCACGCTTTCGACGTTGTCCAGCTCGCACGCCAGGGTGACATAGCCGACCAGTTGCCGACCCAGCGGGGCATCGTGGTCCACCACGATAGCCTCTGCGACCTGGGGCTGGGCCCGCAGGCGCGCTTCGATCTCACCCAGTTCGATGCGCAGGCCACGAATCTTGACCTGATGGTCGGCGCGCCCGACGTACTCGATCAGGCCGTCCTGGCGACGCCGCGCCAAGTCACCGGTGCGGTACAGCCGCGACCCCGGCTGCGCGCTGAACGGATCGGCGACAAACGCCTGGGTCGTACGCATCGGATCGCCCAGATAGCCGCGCCCGACCCCCACCCCAGCCACATACAGCTCACCCACCACGCCCGCCGGCAACGGTTCCAGGCTGCCATCGAGGATGTGCAGGCGGTTGTTGTCGGTGGGCGTGCCGATGGGCAGGTAGGCGGCCGTGTCGCTGATCGCCTCGACCTGGTAGAACGCCACGTCGTCCGAGCACTCTGCTGGGCCGTAGGCGTTGATCAAGGGGATCGCCGGGTAGCGGCGCTGCCAGTCCCGGGCCAGTGCCGGCGGCAAGGCTTCACCGGTCGGCAGCATCCAGTTCAGGCTGTCCAGAGCCTGCTCGGGTTCGTCGAGCAGGCCCTGGATCAATGCCGGTACCGACTCCAGCACCGTCACGCCGCAGCGGCGGACATGGGCCAGCAGAGCCGAAGGGTGACGGGCGATGTCCTCGGGGAAGATCTCCACCCGGCCACCGCACAGCAGCGCGGTGAGGAACTGCCACACGGAAATGTCGAAACACTGGTTGGCGGTCTGGGCAATCACGCTGTGCTCGTCCAGGCCCAGGTATGGCACCTTGCTCAGTTGGTTGTTGAGCATGCCCGCCTGCTCCACCATGACGCCCTTGGGCTTGCCGGTGGAGCCGGAAGTAAACAGTACGTAGGCCAGACTGCGCGGCCCACTTGGCACCGCCGGGTCGACGGCGGGCCACGCCTGCTCCTGCCAGTCGTCCATCAGCAATACCGGGCAACGCCCTGCGACCGAATCCCGGCCCAGCAGGTCAAAACTCTGCTCCAGCACTTCGCTGCGGGCACGACGGCTGACTACACAGGCCACCGAGCCTGCCGCAAGGATTTCGGCAATGCGCTGTGGCGGATGGGCCGGGTCCAGAGGCAGCCAGGCAGCCCCCGCCTTGAGGGTGGCCAGCATCATCACCAGCAGGTCCAGGCCGCGCTCATCGAGCAGTGCCACCTGCCGCTCGGGCCCCACCCCCTGGGCGCGCAGGCACTGGGCCAGGCGGTTGGCGCGGGCGTCGAGCTGAGCGTAGGTCAGCGACTGGTCCAGGCAGGCGGCGGCGATGCGCTGGGGATGGCGCGCGGCACTGGCGGCAAACAACTGGGCATAACTGCTGTGCAGCGGGTAGTCGCGCTGAGTGGCGTTGTGCCAACCCAGCAGGTGTTCACGTGCAACCGCATCCAGGCGTGGCAAGCGGGCGACCGGCGTCTGCAACCCGTCCAGCAGGTTGATCAGCTGCTGGCGGAAATTGGCCAGCAGGGCCTCCACGGTCGCGCTGGCGAACAGCCGCTCGTCGCAGGACAGGTGCAGTGTCAGCGCTCCACGGGGGTACGCCACCACGGTGATTGGGTAGTTGGTGTGGGTCCGGCTTTGCAGCATCTCGGCACGCAGCTGTTTGCCGCCTTCCACCACCGCCGCATCCAGCGGTGCGTTCTCGAACACCAGCAGGCTGTCGAACATCGATTGCCCGTGGGGGATGGCACTGGCCTGCTGGATCTCCACCAACGGCAGGTGCTCGTGCTCGCGCATCGCCAGGTTCTGCGCCAGCAACGCGCGCAGCCACTGGCCTGCGGTGGTCGACGAGCCGGGTTCGGGCACCTGCACGCGCAGCGGGATGGTATTGATGAATAGGCCCAGGGTGGCGTGCATGTCCACCCGCTCCAGTGGTCGCCCGGCCACGGTGATGCCGAACAACACGTCGTCACGACCACTGTAGGCTCGCAGGGTCAGGGTCCAGGCAGCCTGGACCACCGTGTTTATGGTGGTCTGCTGTTCGCGCACGGTGACGCGCAGGCGCTCGGTCTGGGTTTCGTCCAGGGACACCAGGCGGTCGATAATGCGCGAGTGGCCGTCGCCGCGCCCGCTGGACTTTTCCGCGGGCAACGGGGTGACGCTGTCAAAACCGGCCAGCGCCTGTTTCCAGTAGCCACGGGTCAACTGCAGATCGCGCTCGCCAAGCCAGGCGATGAATTCGCGGTAACGCGCCGCCACCGGCGGCAAGGCGGCGTCGCTGCCCTGCAACGACCGGTAGCAGGCCAGGAAGTCGGCCAACAGCAAGTGTACGCACCAGGCGTCCATGATGCTGTGGTGGTAGCTGACCACCAAGTGCACATGGGCCTCGTCCAGACGCGCCAAGCGAATGCGCAGCAACGGCGCCCGCGCCAGGTCCATGCCCTGGTCGAGCTCGGCCTGCAATTGGTCGTTCATCAACCGGCGCTGTTCCAGCTCAGGCCGGCCTCGCCAGTCGAAATGGGCGACCCATGGCGCCACCTCGCGCCGCACGATTTGTAGCGGCCGCTCGGTGACGTTCCACACGAAGCCGGTGCGCAGCGCTTCATGCCGGCGCACCACCATGGCCCAGGCAGCATCGAAGGTGTCGGGCTCGAAGTGGCCTTCCAGGCGGTACTGGTTCTGCATCAGGTAGATACCCGAATTCGGTTCCAGCAGGCAGTGCATCAGCAGGCCTTCCTGCATCGGCGCCAAGGGGTAGATGTCTTCGATCTCCGCGCGCGGCACCGGCAAGGCAGCCCATTGCGCTTCGCTCAGGCTGACCAGTTCGCGGTTATCGGCCTGCCGTGGTGCCTCGGCCTGCACCGCCACCGCACTCTGGGCCAGGGCTTCGACGGTGGGCTGCTCGAACAACGCCTTGGGGGTGATCGACAAGCCTTGCTGGTGAGCTCGGGTGACCACCTGGATGGACACGATCGAGTCGCCGCCCAGGGCAAAGAAGTCGTCGTGGATACCGACCTGTTCCAGCCCCAGTACGCTCTGCCAGATCTCACACAACAGGGTCTCGGCCACGGTGCGCGGCGCCACATAGTGCCGGGTATCGGGCCCAGGCTCGGGCAGCGCCTTGCGGTCCAGCTTGCCATTAGGGGTCAGCGGCAAGCTGGGCAGCTCGACGACCCAGGTGGGCACCATGTAGTCGGGCAGGTGCTCGCGCACGTACTGTTGCAACACCTCGCCGGCCAGCGAGGCGCCGTTCGGTACCACATAGGCAGCCAACTGTTGGCCAACGCCACGGGCCTGCACCGTGACCGCCGCCTGGCGCACGCCGGGGTGACGTTCCAGGCACGCCTCGATGTCGCCCAACTCGATGCGGAAGCCGCGAATCTTCACTTGCTGGTCGATACGCTCCAGGTACTCAAGCTGGCCATCGGTGCGCCGGCGCACGCGGTCGCCAGTGCGGTACAGGCGCTCGCCAGCGTTGAACGGGTCGGCGACGAAACGCTCGGCCGTCAGTGCCGGCTGGCGGTGATAGCCGCGCGCCAGACCAACGCCACCGATGTACAGTTCGCCGGCCACGCCCAGGGGCACCGGTTCCAGCTGCTCGTCGAGGACATACAGGCAAGTGTTGGCCAGTGGCTCGCCCAGCAGCGGCTGTGGATTCTCGCCGCCGATGCGCTGGCGCGCCGACCAGATGGTGGTTTCGGTGGGGCCATAGACGTTCCACAGCTCCCCGCGCCCGGCCAGTTGCGCGGCCAGCGCCTTGGGCAGCGCCTCGCCGCCGCACAGCAAGCGGCAAGCCGACAAGTCGAGCCCGGCGTCCTGTTCCAACAGCATGCGCCAGGTGGACGGCGTGGCCTGGATCGTACCGACCTGCTCGCGCTGCACCAGGGCCCACAGGCGTGCCGGATCACGGGCGTCGTCACGGTCGGCGATGATCACCGGCGCGCCGTGCAGCAACGGCAGGTAAAGCTCAAGCCCGGCGATGTCGAACGACAGCGAGGTCAATGCCAGCATCGCTCGCCCCGGGGCCAGGCCCGGGGCCTGGGCCATGCTGGCGAGGAAGTTGCTCAAGGCGTCATGGTGGATGGCCACGCCCTTGGGCTTGCCGGTGGAGCCGGAGGTGTAGATCACGTAGGCCAAATCGCCCGCGGCATTGATCGTATCCGGATCGATGTCGTCCTGTGACTCTTGTGCACAAGGAGTGTCCAGCAACCACACAGGGATGTCCCCGGCGGCGTCATGCAGTTCGGCTTGCAGGCTGTGCTGGGTCAGCAGCAAGGCCATGCCGCTGTCGCTGAGCATGTGGGCCAGGCGCGCCGGCGGAAAGGCCGGATCCAGCGGCACATAGGCGCCACCGGCCTTGTGGATCGCCAGCAACGCCACCAGCATGCCGGCGCCGCGTTCCACGCACAGGCCCACCAGCGCGTCGCGGCCGATACCGGCCCGGCGCAGGCGCCAGGCCAGGTGGTTGGCCTGGCGGTTCAAGGTGGCGTAGTCCAAGCGTTCGTTGCCCGAGCACACCGCCAACGCCTGGGGCGTGCGCTGCGCCTGGCGCTGGAACTGCTCGGCCAGGGTCAGCGCCGGCACTGCACTGCGGCCCACTTCACCGACCGCCAGCAAAGCGCGGCGCTGGGACATTTCCAGGCCACGCAACTGCCCCAGGCATGCCTGGGGCGCATTGCACATGGCCAACAGCAGGCGCTCCCAGTACTGCATCAGGGCGCTCACGGTGACCAGATCAAAACAGGCCGGGTCGTAGTGGCACTTGACCGACAGCTGTGCTCCGGGGCTGATGGTCAGCATCAGCGGGTAATGGCTTTGCTCGCGCACCTGGGCCGGGCCGAAACGCGGCCCCAAGGCATCGCCGGCACTGTCGAAGGCAGCCGACACCGGGTAGTTCTCGAACACCAGCAGGGTGTCGAACAGGGTCTGCCCGCTACGGCCCAACCAGCGCTGAATCGATTGCAGGGGCGTGTGCTGGTGGTCGCGCAGGGCCAGGCTGTCTTCCTGCCAGGCCTCCAGGTAGGCCGTCACCGTGTGCTCCGGCCGCGGCGCGGCATTGACCGGCAAGGTGTTGATGAACAGCCCCAGTTGTTCTTCGATGCCCGCCACCTCGGCCGGGCGACCCGACCAAGTGGCACCGAACACCACCTGGGCCTGACCGCTCAAGCGCTGTAACAACAGCCCCCAGGCGGCCTGCAACAGGCTGTTGAGGGTGACCCGGCGATCACGGGCAAAGGCCTCCAGCGACTGGCTCGCAGGGGCGCTGAAGCGGTGGCCGTGATAACCACCCTCGCCGCCCAGGGCCTGGCCTGCCAGTGCCTGATGCAGCAAGGTCGGCTCGTTGAGGTCGGCCAGGCGCGCCCGCCAGAAGGCTTCGTCGGCTGCGGTATCGCGGTCGGCCAGCCAGTGCAGGTAATCGTCATAGCGCGACAGTGGCGCGCCCAGGCTCTCGCCACGATACAACTGCAATACCTCGGCCAGCAGGCGCGACAGGCTCCAGCCATCGAGCAGCAGGTGATGACAGGTGAAAATCAGCTGATGGCTGTCGCTGCCGGTGCGCACCAGGTGCAGACGCCACAAGGGCCCGGTGTGCAGGTCGAAGCCTTGCTGCAACTGGTGCCGGGCCAGGGCATCGCGCTCGGCATCGGTACGCAGCTCAAGCTCGATCAGTGGCAGCTCGACGTTGCGCAATACCACGCGCACGCTCTTGTCATCCTGCCAGTGGAAGGCGCTGCGCAGGCAGGCGTGGCGCTCCAGCACCGCCTGCCAAGCGCGAGTGAAGCGCACGCTGTCCAGGCCCCAGGCATCGACGCGCACCTGGTTGATGTAATCCCCGGGGCGGCTGTCGTACAGGCTGTGGAACACCAGCCCCTGCTGCAACGGGGTCAGCGGGTATAGCGTCTCGATGCGGCCTGCCGTAAACGGCAAGGCCTGCAACTGCTGTTGATCGAGGGCCGCCAGCGGCACGTCCGAGGGGGTCAACTGCCCCGGCTCCGTATGCAGGCAATGCTCGATCAGGGCTTCCAGTTCGCGGGCAAAACCGTCACGCAGCGCCTCGATGGCGACCGGGTCCAATTGCCGTGCACTGAAGCTCCAGCCCACGGCCAGGCAGTGGTCATGGACCGCGGCGTTCAGGGTCAGCCAGTTGTTCAGCGGCGCCTGGGCATCGACATTCGCGCCGGCCGGCTCCGCTGCCAAGCCGAACAAGTCGTTGGCCGAGAACTGTTGGTCGAACTGGCCCAGATAGTTGAAGGTGATCCGCGCCGGCGGCAGTGCAGCCAGCGCTTCGCGCAACGGCTGCGGACCGAACTCGCGCAGCACGCCATAGCCCAGGCCGTTGCCGGGCACGCGCAGTTGTTCCTTGATGGTTTTCAGTGAGCCGGCCAGGTCCTGGCGCGGGGTCAGACGCACTGGCCAGGTGCTGGTGAACCAGCCCAGAGTACGACTCAGGTCCTGCTGTTCGTCGAACGTTTCACGGCCATGGCCTTCCAGTTCCACCAGCAAGGCCTCGGCATTGCCCCAGGCACAGGCGGCGCGGGCCAGGGCCGTCAGCAACAGATCGTCGACCCGGCAACGGTAGGCGGCGGGCGCGTCGGTCAACAGCTGCCGGGTGCGCTCGGTGCTCAAGCGCAGGGTCAGGCGGATGGCATCGCCTGCACGCGGTACCGCGTCGGCCTCCAGCAGCGGCCACTGCAGGCTCGGCCCGCGCAATGCGGCCAGCCACGTGTTGCCCTCCTCGATCAACCGGGCGCTGCCGGCATATTCGCGCAGGGCCTGGCCCCAGGCCTGCCCCGACGTGGTCTTGGGCGGCAAGCTCGGGGTCGCCTGCGGGTCGGCCGCCAGGCTGCGATAAACCCGCTGCAGGTCTTCGAGCAGGATGCGCCAGGACACACCATCGGTGGCCAGGTGGTGAATCACCAGCAGCAATCGCTGCCCGCCCTCGGCCAGGTTCACCAGCGCCGCGCGCCAGATCGGCCCGTGTTGCAGGTCCAGGCTGCGCTGGGCTTGCTCGGCGATGGCGGCCAGCTCATCGGCGTCGGCGCCCGCCCGTACCCACAACCCCGCAGGTGTGGTGTCCTGCCCGTAGTGGCCCTGCCCGTTCTCGTCGAAGCGCAGGCGCAAGGCATCGTGGTGGGCGACCAGCAGGCTCAAGGTGCGATCCAGCACATCGGCCCGCAGCGGCTGGCGCGGTTGCAGCATCACCGCCTGGTTCCAGTGGGAGCGTTGTTCGATGGCCCGGGTAAAAAACTGCTGTTGCAACGGGGTCAGCGGCAATGAGCCCTGCACGAGCCCCTGATCAATGAGCGTCGCGCTGCGCTCCTCGCACGCCGCCGCCAGGGCACGCAGGCTCTGGTGCTGGAAGAGGTCGCGAGGCTTGAGGTGCAGGCCCTTTTCCCGCGCGCGGCTGACCACCTGCAAAGCAACGATGGAATCGCCGCCGCGGGCAAAGAAGTTGTCCTGGCTGCCGATGGCCTCACCGCCCAGCAAACTGTGCCAGATGGCCGCCAGGGCTATTTCTCGCGGACCTTGCGGGGCTTCGAAGGCTGCGCCCTGCCATTGCGCTGCCGGCAGTTGCCGACGGTCGAGCTTGCCGTTGGCACTCAGTGGCATGCTGGCCAGCGACACGGTCTGAGCCGGTAGCATGTAGTCGGGCAACTGTTGGGCAGCCCACTCGCGCAGGCGTTCGGCCAAGGCCGCCGGGGCATCGTCGCGCGGCGTGACATAGGCCACCAGCGCCTGCCCGCCCGGGCTGTCGCAGACCATCACGGCTGCTTCGTGCAGCCAGCCACTGGCCAGCAACGCCGCCTCGATCTCGCCCAGTTCGATCCGTTGCCCACGCAGCTTGACCTGATGATCGAGGCGGCCCAGGTAATCCAGGGTGCCATCGGCCGCGCGTCGCACCCGGTCGCCGGTGCGGTACAACCGCTGGCCGGCCTCGAAGGGATCGGCCACGAAGCGTTCGGCGGTCAGCCCCGGTCGGTTGCAATAGCCACGCGCCAGGCCGACACCGCCCAGATACAACTCGCCGGACACACCGTTAGGCACAGGTTGCAGCGCCGCATCCAGCACGTAGGTGCTCAGGCCGTCGATGGGTTGGCCAATTGGCACGTGCGGGCGGTCGTCGGCGCGGCAGGTCCAGTGGGTCACGTCGATGGCCGCTTCGGTCGGCCCATAGAGGTTGACCAAGCTAGCTTGCGGCAGGCTGGCCAGGCAGCGTCGCGCCAGCGCCGCCGGCAAGGCCTCACCGCTGCACACCAGCAGACGCAGGCTGCCCGCGCGGGCCGCGACTTGGCCGTCGGCGAGGAAGGCCTGGAGCATGGACGGCACAAAGTGGATCACACTGATGGCCTGGCCCTCGATCAGCTCGGCCAGCGCCTCGGGGTCGCGGTGTGCCCCCGGCGGCGCCATCACCAGGCGCGCGCCCTGGGCCAATGGCCAGAGGTATTCCCACACCGACACGTCGAAACCAAACGGGGTTTTCTGCAGCACCGCATCGGCGCTGCTCAGTCCATAGGCCGCCTGCATCCAGTGCAGCCGGTTGGCCAGTGCCGAATGCCGGTTGCCGACCCCTTTGGGCCGGCCGGTGGAACCGGAGGTGAAGATCACATAAGCCAGGTGTTCGCCCAGCACCGGCACCTGAGGTGCCTTGTCCGAGTAATCGTCCAGGGCCAGGGTCGCCAGGGTCAGCACCGGGCGTTCGGTCAGCGCCAGCAGCCGCGCACTGTAGGCAGCGCTCTGCGCCACCACGGCATGTGCCGCGCTGTCGGCGAGCATGCCGGCCAGACGTTCGTCGGGTAGCTCCGGGTCCAGCGGCAGCCACGCACCGCCGGCCTTGAGAATGGCCAGGATCCCCAGCACTTGCTCGAAGGAACGCTCGGCGCACAGGCCGACGACGGCATCCGGCCCCACGCCCTGCTCGCGCAAGGCATGGGCCAGGCGGTTGGCCTGACTTTCCAGTTGACCATAAGTCCATGAACGCTCGCCCACCACCAGCGCCACAGCGTGCGGGGTACGGCGAGCCTGGTCGGCGATGCTCTGGTGCAGCGGCTGCTCGAAGGCAGCGGCCGAGGCGCCGCGACTGGTCTCGAGAATGGCCTGTTGTTCCTCGGCCAGCAGCAGGGGCAGTCGCTCCAGCGCCAGGTCCGGTGCCTGGATCAAGGCGTCAAGCAACTGCTCGTAATGGGCCAGCAGGGTTTGCATGGCAGTCGCGTCGAACAGCTCCAGGTTGTACTCCAGCCGCGCGCTGACCCCACTGGCGGACACGTCGATATCCAGGGACACGTCGAACTTGGCGATCCCGGTGTCGATGCGCACCGGCTCCAGGCGCAGGCCGCCCAGCTCCGGCAGCTCGCCTGAGGCCTGGGTGCGCAGATTGAACAGGGCCTGGAACAGCGGTGCGCGACTCAGGTCGCGGGTGGTTTCAAGCTCCGCTTGCAGCAGCTCGAAAGGGTAATCGGCATATTCCAATGCCTTGAGGAACTCGCTGCGCAGGCGTTGGCACAGCTCGGCGCCGGTAAGGTCGTCGGCAAACGCCACCCGGTACAGTTGCGTGTTGACAAAAAAACCCACCAGGTCCTGGGTTTCCGCGCGGTTGCGCGCCGCCTGGGGTACGCCGATCAGAAACGCCTGCTGGCCGCTGTAGCGCACCAGCAATGCCTGCCAGGCCGCCAGGCAGACCACGAACGGAGTCAGCCGGCGCTCGCGACAGAAGGCTTGCAGGCGCTGCGCCAATGCCGCTGGCACGGCACGGCGCAAGGCCGCACCACGGCTGCCGAGGATCGCCGGGCGCGGTCCGCGGGTCGGCAGGTCCAGGGCCGGGGCACCACTGCCCAGGTAGCCGCGCCAGTAGTCGGTGGCCGGCCCTTCGGCCAGGGCGTGACGCTCACGCTGCCAGCGGGCGTAGTCGGCGTACTGCAGCGGCAGTTCGGCCCACTCGCGGGTGTCCAGGCCCGCCGCCCGGGCATAGGCGCGGCCCAGGTCGCGCAGTAGCACGCCGTTGGACCAGGCGTCGGACACGATGTGATGCAAGGTGATCGCCAGCACCGGTGATTGGCCTTCGATCAAGGTCGCCCGCAACAACGGGGCCTGCCCTAGGTCGAACGGCCGGCGCGCTTCATCCAGCAGCAGTTGTTCGAGGGTCGCGCCGTCAGTCAGGGCACGCTCGTGCAAGGGCACCTGGAGCTGGGCCAGTGGCTGCTGCCAGGCCTGGCCATCGGCTTCGAAAAAGCGCGTGCGCAAAATGGCGTGGCGCTGTACCAGATCGTTCAGGGCTTGTACCAGTGCCGGCCGATTGACCTCACCGTGCAGGCGCAGCGCATGCAGCAAATTGTAGGCGACGGCGTCTGGTTCCAGCTGGTGCAGCACCCACAGGCGCTGCTGGGCGAACGACAAGGGGGCCGGCCGATCGCTGCCACTCGCTGCGATCCGCTCCAGGGCCGGGATTTGCGGGCTGGGCGAAGCAGGTGTCGAAGGCGTGACGGGGGTCGGGCGGTATCCATTCATGGCAGACTGTCTCGGCAAGCTGAAGTCTTCTGTAAACGAACTTGCGCGGCGTTAATTTAATCCGCCAGGGCCCGGCGAGCGACGCCCAGGCAGCCGCGAACCGCCCCGGTGGGGCGGTCGCGGTTCAGGTGGGCAGGGTATGGTCAGGCCGGTTCGACGAGTGACAGGTTCAACGCCTGCTCGGCATTGCGCTCAAGCTGGCCGGGGACACTTTCATAGGGCAGCAGGGCGGCGGACAATTCCAGCGCACTGGGGAAATCGAACACCACTCCCGGTGGCGGCTCGATGCCCAGGGTGTCGCGCAGGCCACCCATCAGTTTTATCACCAGCAGCGAGTGCCCTCCGGCGTTGAAGAAATCATCCTCCACGCCAAGGCTCGGCAGCTCCAGCAAGGCCGCCATGCGCTGCAGCAGCAGGTGCTCCAGGGCGCTGGCCGGCTGCCGGCGGGCGAGCGCCGGGGCAGCCTCCTCGGGGCGGGTCGACACGGCCAGCAGGGCCTGGCGGTCCGGCTTGCCATTGGCCAGGCGCGGCAGTTCACGGTGCAGGTGCCAACGCCCCGGCACGAATGCGCTCGGCAAACGCCGGGCCAGTGCTTCGCGCAGTGACTCCAGGTACTGCGCCGGGTCGTTGGGCGCCGGTTGCACCACCACGTGCCCGTGCAATACAGCGTCGCCATCGGGTCCCGCCACGGCCACCACCACAGCCTGGGTGATTGCGACCTGCTCGAACAGTGCCGCCTCGATTTCTGCCGGTTCCACGCGGTAGCCCCGCACCTTGATCTGCAGGTCCTGACGCCCGAGCAACTGCAGGCGCCCGTCATGCCGCAGGCACGCCGAGTCGCCGCTGGCGTACAGGCGTTCGCCAGCCAGCCACGGATCCTCGCCGAAGGCCCCGCCCGCCTCGGCCTGCAGGTAACCGCGCGCCAACTGCGCGCCGCCGATGTACAACTGACCACGCGCGCCCCTCGCCACGGGACGGCCCTGGGCGTCAAGCACACGGACCCGGCTACCGGCCAGCACCTGCTCCAGGGTCGCGGCAGTGTTGGCCTGGCTGCGCGACAGTGCCTGGGTCAGCACACCCACGGTGGTTTCGGTGGGGCCATAGTGGTTAAACAGACGCAGGTCCGGACGCGCCTCGAACAGCCGACGCAAAGTCACCGCCGGCACGGCTTCTCCGCCCAGGACCAGGGTGGCTGGCAAGTCCGCGGGCCCGTCACCTATCAACGCCCGTACGTGCGACGGGGTCATTTTCAGACAGTCGATCCCGTGGCGCCGCACGAACGCCTGGAACGCCGCGCCATCGAGGGTTTCGGCCTCGCTGGCCACCGCCAGGCGGGCACCCTGTTCGAAGGCACCGAACAGAGTGGTGTTGCCCAAGTCGGCGGCCACGCTGGAGGTCAGGCCGAAGCTGCGGCACGCCTTGAGCCCCAGCGCCTGGGCAGAGGCGCCGAGGTAGGTATTGAGTTGGCGGTGCTCGATGACCACTCCCTTGGGCACCCCGGTGGAGCCGGAGGTGAACAACAGGTAGGCAGCACTGTCGGGGGCCGGCAGTGGCAACGCCGCACGGGTCGCACAGGGTGTTGCCAGCAGAGTCGTTAGCTCGTCGATAATCAACAGCGCATGCGCCTGCGCTTGAATGGCCTCGCGCCGTTGCGCCGGCCAGCCAGGGTCCAGGGGCACATAGGCGGCACCACTGCGCAACACCGCCAGCACAGCGATGACCAACTGCGGCGAGCGCGGCAAGTTCAGGCCGATGCAGGTACCCGGCCCGGCGCCGCGCTGACGCAACACCTGGGCCAGGTGCTCGACCTGAGCATCCAGTTCGCTATAGGTCAGCACGACTGGCCGGCCTTGCTCATCACTGCCCGCCAGGGCCTCGGCGTCGGGGCGCATGCGCGCCCAATTGGCGACCGACTGGCTGGGACCGATCGCCGGCAGCACGTTTTCAATCGAGGCCAGGCTGGCGTCGGCCAGGGGCGCGGCGCTCAGGTCGATGTCGGCCGGCCGGGCATCGGGTTGCGCCAACAACCCCAGCAGCAGATGACGGTATTGTTCCAGCAGGCCCGCCGCCTCGACAGCCGGGTAAAATGCAGACCTGTGCTCCAGGCTCAGTTCGATGCCGTTGAGCGCATCCTGACGCACCACCAGGCACAGTTCGGCGCCCGGCAGCACGCTCGGCCGCGCCGTGATCTGCCAGCCGGCCGGTAACGTGGCACTGCTGGCGACAAAGGCAAAGCCGCAGGCCATGGACGGCGGTTGCACGCCGGCCAGCGGCCAGTGATCCTGCCAATCGCGGTGCCCTTCGCACTGGGCGCTGAAGGTGCTGACCAGGGCACTGAACGGTTGATCGATTCGCTCCAGCGACACCGGCAGCACGTGGGTAAACGCCCCCAACGCACTGGAGAACTCAGGGTAATCGGCCCGCGGGTCATACAGCCAGCCGCCGCCACAGGTACCGTCGCCCAAGTGCGCCAGCAGCGCCCACCAGGCCGTCTGCAGGGCATCTTCCAGCAGCCAGCCACGGGCCTCGCACAGCCTCTGCCAAGCGCAGCCCTGGTCCGAGCTCAAGTACACGGTCTGGCAATCGCTGGCCATGGCGCTGGCGGTATCGACCTCGCCGCGCACGGCCAGGCGCGCCTCGACAAACGGCGTTTGCAAGCGCGCTTGCCAGTATGCCCGGCCCTCCTCGGCATCCTCGGCATTGGCCGCGCTGCTTTGCCACTCCAGCCAGCGCGCATACAGCACATTGTCCACCAGCGGCGCCTGCAGGGCTTCGCCCAGCAGGTTAATCAACTGTTCCAGACTGGTGGTGTCGCCATGCAGGCGGCTCAGGTTCAGGCGCAGCCCGAAGGTTTGCTCGCCCATGCGATAGAGGCTGGCACGCAGGCCTTGCCCCGGCGCTGGCGCTTGCAAGCGCCGGGCAAACTGCACCACGGGGTCGCCCAGGGCGCGCAGGTCTTCGCTGTGCCATTGCCACTCGGCCAGGGCGTTCGGGCGAACCCGCAACTCCCGGTAACCGGCGACGCTGGCAAAGTCGCAGCGCAGCCCCCACTGGCTGTCGAACACCCGCTGCAAGGCCTGGCGGACCTGCTCGGGGTTCAGCGGGCCATTGCAGATCAGACTGAGCTGGTTGTCGTTGCCGTTGCCGGCCTGGTCGAAAACCTGGGCGGCACGCTGGCCGCTGCTCAGGGCCAGGGTGCGCAGCGGGGTGCTGTGTTCGGTCATGGTCGTGCTCCAGGTTCAAGGGCGGTACGGTCAGTCAGCTCACCCATGGCCACGACGATCTTGCGCGGGCCCGAGTAAGGGTCGCGAGCATGGGCGGCGAGCATGTTGTCGAGCATCACCACGTCGCCCTGCAGCCAGTCAAAGCGCACGGCGCAGGCTTCATAGGCTTCACCGATACGTTGCATGGTGGCGTCATCGATGGGTTCGCCGTCGCCATACAGGACGTTGCGCGGCAGGCGCTCGATGCCGACCATGGCGATCAGGTCGCGGCGCACCTGTGCATCCAGGCACGAAGGGTGGTGCAACTGCACCTGGTTGAAGAACGAGCGCGCCCCGGACAGCGGATGGCGAATCACCGCAGGCCCCGGCGTGCGGGTCTGCAGCTCGTCATCGGACAGCCATTGCCAGGTGATGCCGGCCTCACGGCAACGGCGCTCCACTTCCTCGCGCTGGTCGGTGCCATAGAAGTCCTGCCAACTGACGTCCAGGCGCCGGGTGAAGGTGCGCAAGTAGCACAGGCCACGCCGCTCGAAGCGCTCCACCAGGTCGGCCGGCAGGTGCTCGAGCATCTCGCGGCAGTCGACGATGGGAGTGGCGCCGCCGACGGTGGACGGCAGTTCGCAGAAGAACCACTGCTTGCGCGGCCAGCGGCCAGTGTGGGCGCTTTCGTTGTGAAAGAGGATCATCTGCTGTTCGGGGTACGGCGTGGAGCGGTAAGTGTTACGCCCGCCTTCCTTCTTCGGCAGGTCACCATAGGCCCCGTAAAGGCCCGGGTGCAGGGCTTCGGCGAAGGCCTCGAAATCGGTCGAGCTGCGCAGCTCGAAACCACGGAACAACAGCCCCGCGTGCTCGACCAGCAGTGCATCGATGCGCGAACGGTGGGCGATGGCCCAAGCCACCGGGTCCAGCCCCGGTTCGTGAGGCTCGATGACCAGCACGAAGCGCTGGCCGGCACGCAGGGGACGGGTTTTCAGGGTGTCTGGGGCCACGATGGGCACGGGTGCATCGGCGGCTTCCAGGAAACGCTTGAGGCGGTCACGACGGCCACCGCTGCGGGCAACCGGTTCCACAGGCTGTGCTTGAGGCGAGGATGATTGAGGCATGGTGGGTTCTTCCATTACCGTATGAGGGGCGTTCAATACCCTTTGCAAACACAGCAACCACTGCCGGGCAAGGGTCTGGATCGTTTCAGCGTCGAACAGCGCATCGGCATACACCCAGCGCACCGCCAAGGCAGCGTCGCGGGGCTGCAGGAACAGCGCCATGTCGAACTTGGAGGACGCCTGGCCAGGCGCTTGCATCTGGATCTGCAGGCCGGGCACCTGGAAGTCCTCGCGGGGCTGGTTGTGCATCACGAACAGCGCTTGCACCAGCGGGTTGCGACTGCGGTCGCGCGGTACGCCGACGGCGTCCACCAGGCGGTCGAAAGGCACGCTGGCATGGGCGAAGGCTTGCAGCGATTGCTGGCGGGTCGCCTGCAGCAGGTCGACGAAGGTCATGCCCGGCGTGTGCACCGAACGCACCGGCACCACGTTGACGAAAAAGCCTACCAGCGCTTCCAGCACCGACTCTTCGCGCCCGGCCAGGTCGGTACCCAGTAGCAGGTCCTGGCTGCCGGTCAGCTCATGCAGCCACCACTGGAAACTGGCCAGCAGCACCATGAACGGCGTGGCCTGCCGGGCGTTGGCCAGTGCCGTCACTTGAGCCACCAAGGTAGCGTCCAGCTCAAACTCATGGGCCTGCCCGCTGGCCGTCGCCACCGCCGGCCGTGGCCGCGCGCCGGGCAGGTCGAAGCTGCGCGGGGCGCCGTCCAGCGCCTGGCGCCAGTAGTCGAGCTCGGCCTGCTGGTAGCCTTCGTTCCACAATCGCTGCTGCCACACCGCGTAGTCGCCGTACTGCACAGCCAGGGCCGGCAAGGTAGCGCTGCGGCCAGCCAGCAAGGCCGAGTAGGCGGCGCAGAAATCGCTGATCAACAGGCCCACCGACCAACCGTCGGCGACGATATGGTGCAGGCTCAGGTGCAGCAGGTGACGGTCCCTGCCCAGACGTTGCAAACGCGCCCGCAGCAGCGGCCCACGTTGCAGGTCGAAGGGGGTCTGCGCCTCTTCACGGCTGGCCTGGGCGCACGCTTGCTCGCGCTCGGCGGCGCTCAAGCCGGCGAGGTCGTCGACCGGCAGCGCCAGACTGAACGGCGGCAGAATCTGCGCCAGAGGCTCGCCGGCAGCATCGTCGGGGTAACAGCTGCGCAGTACGTCGTGACGGCTGACCACGGCGCTCAATGCCTGCTGCAACAGAGCGGCGTCCAGCGGGCCGTCAAAGGCCAGCCGGCCACACAGGTTATAGGCACTGCGAGTGGCGCGGTCGCCCAGACGGTCCACCAGCCACAAACGGCGCTGGGCCGGGGACAGCGGATAGCTGGTTTGCTGCAAGGCACGCAACACCGGACGCCCGTCAATCGGCGCCAGCGGTGCTTGCGATGCCAGGCGCTCGGCCAGGGCCTGCAGCGTCGGCACGGCAAACACCTCGGCCAGTGGCAGTTCCAGTTGCAAGCGCTCGCGCACCCGCGCCACCACCTGGGTGGCCAACAACGAATGGCCGCCCAGTTCGAAGAAGTGATCGTCCAGGCCCACTCGGGCCAGGCCCAGTACTTCGCACCAGATCGCGGCCAAGGCCTGTTCCAGCGCACTTTGGGGCGCACGGTAGCCCTGGCGGCCCTGCCAGTCGGGCGCGGGCAGCGCCTTCACGTCGAGCTTGCCGTTGCCGGTCAGCGGCCAGTGCTCCAGGGGCACATAGAAGGCCGGCAGCATGTAGTCCGGCAGGCGCTCGGCCAAGTGTTCGCGCAACACCCCTAGCGCGGGCGGCTGCCCGGTCAGCCAGGCCACCAGTTGCGGGCCGCTGGGGGAATCGAACACCCGCACCACGGCACCGTCGATGCCCGGGCAGGTGCACAGCGTCGCCTCGATTTCACCGGTCTCGATGCGAAAGCCACGCAGCTTGACCTGCTGATCGCCGCGGCCGGCATACACCAGCTGACCGTCTTCGTTGCGCCGCGCACGGTCGCCGCTGCGGTACAGGCGAGCACCCGGTTGCGGGCTGAAGGGGTGGGCAATGAAGCGTTCGGCGCTCAAACCGGGCCGACCCAGGTAGCCGCGGGCCAACCCGGCACCGCCGACGTACAACTCCCCTTCCACCCCCACGGGCGTGGGCTCCAGGCAGTCGTCCAGCACGTACCAGTCAAGGTCATCGAGAGGTTGGCCGATGGGGCTTTGGATGCGTGTCAAGTCACCCAGCAGCAGGCGCCGGTGGCTGACATGCACGGTGGTCTCGGTGATCCCGTACATGTTGATCAGCTCCGGTGCCTGCGCACCGAAGTGCTGCAGCCAAGGACGCAGGCTGGCCACTTCCAGCGCTTCGCCGCCGAACACCACCTGGCGCAACGCCAGCTCGCCCGGCCGCACCTTTGCCGCCATCACCACCTGCTGCAAGGCCAGGAAGGCGCTGGGGGTCTGGTTCAGCACGGTCACCCGGGCATCACGCAACAGTTCCAGGAAGACCTCGGGGTTGCGCGTGACGGCCTGGGGCACGATGACCACCTGCGCGCCCTGCACCAGCGGCGCGAACAGTTCCCACACCGAGAAGTCGAACGCGATGGAATGGAACAGCGTCCAGACCTCATCCTCCCCCTGTCCAATCCCGGCGGCATTGGCGCTGTGCAGCAGGCGCAGGGCATGCCGATGGGTAATCTGCACGCCCTTGGGCCGGCCGGTGGAACCGGAGGTGTAGATAACGTAGGCCAGGTTGTCCGGGCCAACGTCGGTGTGCGGGGCCTGGTCGGATGCCTCGCGTGCCGACTGTTCGAGCGCGGCGAAAACATGGACCTGGGCGCTGTCATGGCTCAGTGGCTGGTCGGCCAGTAACAGCGGTGCACCGCTGTCAGCCAACTGCCAATCACGACGTTCGGCTGGCGCTTGCGGGTCAATGGGCAGGTAGGCGGCGCCGGCCTTGAGTACCGCGAGTACGGCCACTAGCAAATCCAGCCCCCGCGCCATGGCAATGCCGACGCAGATTTCCGGCCCGGCGCCCAGTTGCTGCAGGCGATGAGCCAGGCGGTTGGCCCGCTGCTCCAAGGTCGCGTAGTCAAGCTGGTCTGCCCGTTGCGGCCACTGCCACAAGGCAATTGCCTGCGGGCGGCGGGTGGCCTGGCGCGCGATGGCCTGGTGCAGGCATTCGTCCACCCCGTGCCGGGCCTGCGGTTGGCCCAGGCCCACGGCGGCCTGGCGCTGCTCGGTGGACATCAGTTCATAGTGGGCCAGCGCGCGACCCGGCGCGGCGACGATGCCCTGTAACAACCGCTCGAAAGCTTCGGCCAGGCGCTGTATGCGCACCTCGGCAAACAATTGGCTGGCGTAGTGGAAGGTCAGTTCCAGTTCGCCGCCGGGCAGTTCTTCGCTGTTGAGCATCAATTCGAACTGGGTGCTGTGGCTGACCATTGGCAACCGCTGCACGGTCAACCCTGGCAACTGGCTCAGGGCGTCGCTGCGCAGCCGCGTATGGCTGAACATCACCTGGAACAGCGGCGTGCGGCTGAGGCTGCGCTCCGGTTGCAGGGCTTCCACCAACCGTTCGAACGGCAAGGCCTGCTGGGCCTGGGCGTCGAGCAATTGGCCACCAAGTTGCTTGAGGGTGTCGCTGAACGACGCCTGGGGGTCGAGGCGAATCGGCAAGGCCAGCGTGTTGACGAAGAAGCCAATCAACCCTTCGAGTTCCACGCGCTCACGGTTGGCCACCGGGATGCCCAAGGCAAAGGCCGATTGGCCGCTGTGGCGCTGCAACAAAGTGGCAAACGCGCTCAGCAGCAGGCTGAACAGCGAGGTGCCATGGCCCTGGGCGAGCGCTTGCAGGGCCTGGCACAACGGTTGCGACAGACGCCGGGTCAGGCTCGAACCTTCCGCGACCGGGGTCGAGGGGCGGGCGAAATCCAGCGGCAGGTCGAGGGTGCGCGGCACGTCCTGCAGGCGTTGGCACCAGCTGTCGAGCAAGGCCTTGCCCATTGCACCGCCCAGGCGCTCGTTCTGCCAACGGGCGTAGTCGATGTATTGCAAGGCAAGCGGCGCGGGTGGCGTGTGATCACCACCGATGACCTGACGATAGTGCTGCACCAGCTCGTTGACCAAGAGGTCCATGGACCAGCCATCAGCGACAATGTGGTGCAGGGTCAGGTGCACCACCCACGTGTTGTCTTCAAGCCGGTACAGACCCACGCGCAGCAGGCTGTCACAGCCCAGGTCGAACACCTGCTCACCGGCGCAGGTGACCAGTGAACGCCAGGTTTGCGCGGCACCGCGCAAGTCCTGTTCGTGCCACTGCGGCGCGCGCTGCTCGAGGATCTGTTGGCGTGGCTCACCGCGCTCTTCGATGAAAGCCGTGCGCAGGCTGGCGTGACGACGGGTCAGGCGCTCGAAGGCTTCACGCAGCACGCCGGCGTCCAGGTTGCCCTGCAGGCGCACCGCGGCCTGGATGTGATAGGCGCTGCTGCTCGGCAGCAGTTTCCAGAGGAACCACAAGCGTTGCTGGCCGGCGGATAGCGGTGCCTGGCGCAGCGTCGGATCGTGCGCCAGATTCTCGGCGAGCGGTGCAGATGCTGGCTTGGCGGCCGGTAGGCTGGCCACCAGCTCGCGGATGGTTTGATGGGTGAACACCTGCTGCGGGCTGATCTTGATGCCTTGCTTGCGTGCCCGGGCGATGATTTTCAGGCTCAGGATCGAGTCGCCACCCAGGGCGAAGAAGTTTTCGGTGACGCCCACCTGGTCACGCTTGAGCACCTCGCACCAGATCAGCGCCAGGGTCGCCTCTTCGGCGTTGGCAGGCAATTCCAGCACCGGCTCATCCACCGGGCCGGCGTGTTCGCCGACCTGCAGCAGAGCCACCAGGGCCTTGTGGTCGAGCTTGCCATTGGCCGTGCGCGGTAACGCCTCCAGCAACAGCCAGCGGCCGGGCTGCAGGTAATCCGGCAACTGCTCGGCCAGGGCGGCCTGCAACGCCGACAGTTGAGTGGACGGTGTGACCACGCATGCAGCGATCAGGCCCTCGTCAAAGGTCACCGCCGCCTCCTTGACCCCGGTCAGGCCACGCAGCACCTGCGCCACCTCCTCCGGTTCGACCCGGTAGCCACGGATTTTCAACTGCGCGTCAATCCGGCCGAGGAACTCCACCTGGCCGTCGCGCCCCAGCCGCGCGCGGTCACCGGTGCGATAGAGCCGTTGACCCTGGCCGTCGGGGTCAGCGACAAAACGCTCGGCGGTCAGCGCCGGCTGGCCCAGATAACCCTGCGCCAGCCCTGCGCCACCCAGGTACAACTCGCCCGCCACCGCCGGCGGCACCGCTTGCAAATGTTCGTCGAGGATGCGCACCTGCAGGTTGGCCAGGGGCTGGCCCAACGGCAAGTGGCTGTCGCCGGCATGCCATTCGTGGGTCAGCACGCCGACCGTGGTTTCGCTGGGGCCGTAGTGATTGATGATTCGCAGGTCTGGCGCCAGCGTGCGGATGCGCTGCAACAACCCGGCTGGGCAGGCTTCGCCGCCCAGCACCAAGGCATGCCAGGGCAGCACGCCAGGGCCGGCCTCGAGCAACGCGGCAAGGTGGCCGGGGACGATTTTCAGCACGCCAACCCGCTGCTGGCCGATGAACTGGGCGAAGGCATCCGGGTCACGCACACAATCGGCATCGGGCAGGTACAGCGCGCGGTCAGAACACAACGCACCGAACAGCGCGGTGTGGCCCAGGTCCGCGGCCACCGAGGAGACCATCGCCGCGCTCGCTTCGGGCGCCAGTTGCAGGCGCGCCAGCAGGGCCTGCACGTAGTTGGCCAGGGCCCCGTGGCTGATCGCGACACCCTTGGGGGTGCCAGTAGAGCCTGAGGTGTGAATCACATAGGCAAGCTGCCCGGGCAGCACCGTCACGGCGGGCGCCAGGGGCGCTTCGAGCGCCTGTGGGGCCAAGGTCTGCAGGCCGTCCAGCGCCTGCCCGGACACCACCAGCCGCACGCCGGCCTTGCGCAGTACGCGGGCACGGTAATCGGCCGGTTGCTCAGGGTCCACGGGCACGCAGGCGGCGCCGGTCTTGAGCACGGCCAGCAGGCCCACCAGCCAGTCCAGCCCACGCGTCAGGTTCAAGCCGATCACGGCGCCGGGGTCGGCGCCGAGCAATTGCGCCGCCAAGTGGTTGGCGCGGCCGTCCAGTTGCGCCACGCTCAGGCTGCGGTGCCCGTCGCCAGCCGCCAGGGCCTGCGGCTGCCGGGCCACGCGGGCCTGCCAAGCCTCAAGCACGGTGGCGTGGGGGAACGCGGCGAGCTCACCGTCGAGTCGCGCCCCCTGCCCGTCGCGGGCCAAGGCATGCACCGGCTGATCGGGGTGGGCCAGCACCTGCTCGAGCAAGCCGTTGAAGGCCGTGGCGAAGTGTTCCACGGTGGGCCCATCGAACAGGTCGCGGGCGAAAGTGAACACGCATTGGAAGCCTTCGGCGCTGTCGGTAATGTCCAGAGCCAGGTCGAAGTGTGCACCCAGGTAGGCGTTGTCCATTGGCGTGAACGCCAGCCCCGCCGGGCTGGGCAGTACCGAGGTGTCGAAGCCGTAGTTGAACTTCACCTGGAACAGCGGGTTGTGGCTGAGGCTGCGCTCGGGCCTGAGGGCTTCCACCAGCCGCTCGAACGGCAGGTCCTGGTGGGCCTGGGCGTCCATGGAGGTGGCCTGTACCGCACGCAACCAGTGGCGGAAACTGCCGTGGCTGTCGAGGCGGGTGCGCAACACCAAGGTGTTGACGAAGAAACCGATGACCCCTTCCACTTCCTGGCGACGACGGTTGGCGTAGGGCACGCCGACCCGCAGGTCGGTCTCGCCGCTGAAGCGGTGCAACAGCACCTTGAACACGGCGAGCAACAGCACGAAGGGCGTGACCTCTTCGCTGCGGGCCAGGGCCTTGACGCGCTCGCTGTTCGCCTTGCTCAAAGTCCAGGCATGGCTTCCACCCTGAGCGCTGAGCACCGCCGGGCGTGGCCGGTCATGTGGCAGGGCCAGCAGCGGGTGGCTGTCGCCCAATTGCTCGCGCCACCAGGCCAGTTGTCGGTCGCTTTCACCCGCCGCCAACCACTCACGCTGCCATTGTGCATAGTCTGGGTACTGCACCGGCAGGTCGGGCAAGGCCGCGTCCGGTTGCCCGTAGAGCTGGGCCAGTTCACGCAACAGGATATCCACCGACCAGCCATCGGCGACGATGTGGTGCAGGGTGACCAACAGCACATGATCGTCGCTGGCCAGGCGGATCAGCGACAGCCGCAACAGCGGCCCCTGCTGCAGATCGAACGGCGCCAGGGCTTCCGCCTCGGCCAGCGTGTGGGCTTGGGCCAGGCGCAGCTCCGGGGGCAGGTGTTCGAGATCGTGCCTGGTCCAGGCCAGCGGCTGCGCCGGCAGAATCACCTGGGTATCGCCGTTGTCGCCGTGGCGGAACACGGTGCGCAACGCCTCGTGGCGCTGGTACAGGCCCTCGAAGGCCTGCTCCAGACGCGGGCGGTCGAGCGGGCCGCTGACGCGGATCGCGCCGGGCACGTTGTAGGCATTGCCCTGGGGATCGAGTTGCCAGAGGAACCACAGCCGCTGCTGGGCGAACGACAGCGGCAACGGCTGCTCGCGGGACACGGCCTGCATCGGCAAGCGCGCATGCAGGTCGATGCCCTTGCGCGCCATCAAGGCATGCAGCGCCTTGCGCTGGGTCGGGGACAGGTTTTGTACGGAGGCCAACATATCGTTCATCAGGCTTGTTCCTTGGCCAAGAGTTCGAGGGCTGCGTCGTCGAGCCCTTCCAGTTCGCGCAGGGCTGCCGCCAGCTCGTCATCGAGCCCCGCCAGACCGCCACTTTCGCCGATGCGCTCGGCCAGGGCGGCCAGGCTGCGGGCTTCGAAGAATTCGCGCAGGGTCAGGGTAGGGTCCAGTTGGGCATTGATCCGCCCCACCACCTGGGTGGCCAGCAGGGAGTGCCCGCCCAGCTCGAAGAAGTTGGCGTGCACGCCGATGCGCTCCACACCCAGGGCTTCGCGCCAGATCTCGGCCAGGTCCAGCTCCACGGGGTTGCGCGGCGCCTCAAAGGCCTGCCCGGACACCGCCAGCGGGTCATGGGCGGACAGGCGCTCCAGGTCCAGCTTGCCGTTGGCCGTCAGCGGCCAGCGCGGCAACACCTGGATCTGCGCCGGCACCATGTGCGCCGGCAGGCTGTGGGCCAGGGCCTGGCGCAAGCGCGTGGGCAACTGGCGGCGTACCCGGGCGATCAACGGATCGCTGCAATCGGCCGGGTCGGCCATGGCCGCAGGGTCCGGCGCGGCGCCGACCAAGGGCTCGCAAGCGACCCCCTCGGCCAGCAGCTCGACGTTGAACCGGCCTTCCTCGCCCGGGCTCCAGCTGATTCGCGCGCTGTACCCATGCTCCCGGGCCAGGGCCCAGTACACTTCGGGGTCGATACCGCTGGCTGGGGTTGCAGCCAGGCGCTGGCGCAATTCGCCCGCGGTGGCCAGCGTCGAGTCGGCCAGCAGCCCGCGTAGCGCCAAGTCAGCACTGAGACGGCGGTTGGCAAGCCCGGTGACCAGCACCCGTGCCGGCCGTTGCTCAGTCAACAGCCGAGCCAGCGCGGCGGGCTCGGCCGGCGCCGGGGTGGCCGCAGCAGTCACTACCTGGGCTGGTCCGCGTTGCAAAATGGCGTCATAGCGGTAGCGGGTCAGCTCGTTGTCAGCAAAACCGCGACGCAACTGACACTCCACTCGCGCCAGGCCCAGGCGCCGTTGCAGGCCGTCGAACCAGGCGGTTGACAATTGCAGCTCCTGGTCCTCGCCCATGGCCTTGAGAATGCGCTCGCGCAGGTGCGCCAAGGGCAGTTCGTCCGGCGCCCGGTGCAAGGCGACGGCGCTGTGCAACATCGGCTGCAGCGGCCAGGCGCGCAAGTCGCCAAGGAAGATCCGGCCACCGGGGCTCAGGCGGGCCAGAGCGCCCTCCAGCACTCGCTCCAAGTACGCCACGTCGGGGAAGTACTGGGCCACCGAGTTGATCACCACCAGGTCGAAGCTTTCCAGAGCCAGGCCGTCGAAATCGCTGGCCTCGCGGCAATCCAGGTGCACGTGCCGCAGGGCCGGTTGGGTCTGCACCCAGCGGGACAGGCCGGCCACCGCGGTAGCCGACAGGTCGGCACCTCGGTACACAGCGCAGGCCGGCGCCAGGTACTGGGTCAACAAACCGGTGCCGCAGCCGATTTCCAACACCCGCCGAGCTCCCAGCGCAAGGAGCCGCGCCACGGTGCCGTCGAGCCACTCCTGCATCTGCACTTCGGGGATCGGCGTGTCGTCGTAGCTGTCGTTCCAGCCAGTGAAGGTCGGCGCCTGGGCCTTGGGGTCGTAGGTGCCGTCGAATACTTCACGCCACTGCTCCACCAATTCGCCTTCGCGCGCCTGGCTGACGGTGCCGGCATCGGCCAGCACATAGGCGGCCAGGCGCTGGGCTTGGTCGCTGCCCACCACCCGCACCAATGCGTCGCTCACGTTGGGCTGGGCGCGCAGGCAGGCCTGGATCTCGCCCAGTTCGATTCGGAAGCCACGCAGTTGCACCTGCTGGTCACGCCGACCCAGGTAGTGCACCGAACCATCGGCGCGCCAGATGGCCAGGTCACCGGTGCGATAAAGCCGCTCGCCGGCCGCGAACGGATGGGCGACAAAGCGCTCGGCGCTCAGGCCGGGACGGTTCAGGTAACCGCGGGCCAGGCCCGGGCCGCCGACATAGAGTTCGGCGGGCACGCCGGCCGGTACAGGGTTCAGGCCATCGTCCAGAAAGTACCAGCGCAGGTCGCCCAGAGGCAGGCCGATGGGGCTGGCGGTGCCCGCCACATCCGCCGCACTCAGGCGATGCAGGGTCACATGAACGGTGGTCTCGGTGATGCCATACATGTTTAGCAACTGCGGCCCGCGGTCACCGAAGGCATTGAACCATGGCGCCAAGCTGCCCGTGTCGAGTGCTTCGCCACCAAAGATCACCAGGCGCAAGGCCCGTGGTAACACGCCGCTGGCCAGCACTTCGGGCATCAAGGCGCGAAACGCCGACGGGGTCTGGTTGAGGACGCTGACGCCCTCCTCCTGCAGCAGCCGACGCAAGTCGGCCGGAGAACGGGTGGTTTCACTCGGCACCACCGCTACCCGGCCGCCATACAGCAAAGCACCGAAGATTTCCCACACCGAGAAGTCGAAGGCATAGGAATGGAACAGGCTCCAGACATCCGCCTCGCTGGCCTGCAACCACGGCTGGCTGACGGCGAACAGACGCAACACCTGCTGGTGGCCGATCATCACGCCCTTGGGGCGCCCGCTGGACCCGGAGGTGTAGATCACGTAGGCCAGTTGCTGCGGGTTCACCGGCAAGTCGAGGTTGGCGGCGCTGTACTGCGCCGCCGGGTATTGGTCGAGGAACACCGGGCGCACAGCGCCCTGGGGCAGGCGTTCGGCCAGTTCCGAGTGGCTGACCAGCAGCTGAATGCCGCTGTCTTGCAGCATCATCGCCAGGCGCTCTGCCGGGTAGGCCGGGTCCAGTGGCACATAGGCCCCGCCGGCCTTGAGAATCGCTAGCAGGCCGACCAACAGCTGCGGCGAACGCTGCAGGGACAGGCCCACGCGCACATCCGCCCGCACCCCTTGCTCGCGCAAGGCATGGGCCAGGCGGTTGGCCTGTTCGTTGAGCGCGGCATAGGTGAGGGTCTGGCCGGCGTAGCTGACGGCGATGGCCGACGGCCGGCACACGGCCTGGGTCTCGAATGCCTGGTGCAGGCTGGCGGCGCAGGCCGCTGCCGGCGCGGCGCTGGCGTTCCACTGGCCGAGCAATTGCGACTGCTCGCCAGTATCGAGCATGTTCAGACGGCTGACCGGCAGATCAGGCGCCGCGACGATGGCGTGCAACAGGTTAACCCAGTGCCCGAGCATGCGCTGCACAGTGGCAGGTTCAAACAGTTCGCTGCTGTAGGTCAGGGTCGCGGCCAGGCTGCCGTCACGCTCCAGGCAATGCAGGATCAGGTCGAACTGGGTGTGCCGCTGATCGTGGGCCAGTTCCAGCACCTGCAGGCCTGGCAGGCGCTGCAAGGGGGCCAGGCGCTGCCACTGGTGGTCGAAGGCCACCTGGAACAACGGGTTGCCGCTCAGGTGTCGCTCGGGGTGCAAGGCTTCCACCAGTCGCTCGAACGGCACGTGCTGGTGGGCCTGGGCTTGCAGCGCATGGTCACGGACCTGGCGCAGAAAGTCGCTGAAACTCGGGTCGTCGGAAAAGTCGGCTTCCAGCACCAGCATGTTGACGAAAAACCCGATCAGCGCTTCGGTTTCCAGGCGATCGCGCCCGGCTACCGTGGAGCCCACGCGCAACCGTTGCTGGCCGCTATAGCGCATCAGCAAGGTCTGGAATGCGCCCAGCAGCACCATCGGCAGGCTGGCCTGGTGATCACGTGCGAGCAGGCGCAAGGCCTTGAGCAGGTCCGAGGGCAAGGTCACGCTGACATTGCCCCCGGCGCCAGCGGAGCGCACCGGCCGTGGATGGTCGAACGGCAACGTCAGGGCCGGCGGTTCGTCGGCCAGGTGTTGCTTCCAGTACGCCAGTTGCCGCTCGCCTTCGCCACTGGCCAGCCACTGATGTTGCGCGGCGGCGAAATCCTGATACTGCACCGTCAGTACCGGCAGTTGCGCCACGCGGCCAAGCACGGCGGCCTCGTAGAGTCGGGAGAATTCATCGATCAGGCAATTCATCGACCAGCCATCGCCGACGATGTGATGCAGGGTGACCAACAGGTAATGGTCGGCCTCGCCCAGCGCCAGCAGGCGGACCCGCAGCAATGGGTCGCGCTCCAGGTCGAACGGGGTGTTGGCTTCGGCATCGGCGCGGGCCATGGCCTGGTCCGGCTGGGCGCGCAAGTCTTCGCGGGCAATCTGCAGCACGCGCTGGTCGTGGATCAGCACGCGCGCCGTGCCAGCCTGTTCGACGAACTGCGTGCGCAATGTCGCGTGGCGTGCCAGCAAGCTGTCGAAGGCGCTTTGCAGCGCCGGTTCATCGAGCATGCCCTGCAGGCGCAGGCGGCCAGTGATGTTGTAGGCCGGGCTTGCCGGATCGAGTTTCCAGAGGAACCACAAACGCCGCTGGACCGGCGAGAGTGCAGGTTCGGTGTCACAGCGGCTGATCGGCGCCCAGGCGCTGGCGTCGGCAGGCCGGGTGCTCACCAGATCCACGAAGGCGCCCAACTGTGGCGCCTCAAAGAAGTCCGCCAGGGTGGCCTGCAGGCCCAGTTGTTCGCGCACCCGGCCGATAATTTGCACGGCCGTGAGTGAATCCCCGCCGCGGTCGAAGAAATGCTCGTCCACCCCCGGCAGATCGCCGCCAAGCAGCTGCTGCCAGATCAGCGCGACCTGTTGTTGCAGCGCGGTGGCGGGCAGCGCGCCGGCGTCGCCGATCATGGGGCCGGTGTGCTGGTGGAAAGCCTCGATCGTGCCGGCCCCGACGGCAGCCCGGCAGGCATTGCGCTGCACCTTGCCGCTGGAGGTCTTGGGCAGGGAACCAGGTTCGAGCAGGGTGACCTGATAGGGCGCTTCACCACAGGCCGCGCTCACCGCTCGCTGGATCTGGCGCACCAGGCCGGCGAGGTCCGCGCGGTGCTCGCTGGAGCGGCCGATTTCCGCCGCCAGGCCAATGCCTTCCAAGCCATCCTCGGTGTCCACGGCAAACACCGCGACCCGTCCTCCGCGCACGGCATCGACGGCGGCTTCCACGGCGTACTCGATGTCCTGCGGATAATGATTTTGCCCGCGCAGGATAATCAGGTCTTTCAGGCGACCGGTCACGATCAGTTCGCCGTCCTTGACGAAACCCAGGTCACCTGTACGCAGCCAGGTCTGCCCGTCCAGGACGCGGCGGCTGTTGGCGGTGGCTTCGGGGTTACGCCAGTAACCACGGGCCACGCTTGGCCCGCTGAACAGAATTTCCCCCACCAACCCAGGCGCAAGCTCTGCACCGCTGTGCACGTGCGCCACGCGCATTGCATGCCCCGGGGCCACTCGACCGCAACTGACAGCTGCATGGTCGGTGCCCGGTTCGCCACGGCCTTCACGCAATGCCTGGGCATCCACCTGCACCCGGCCGATGCCGCCACCACGTACGCTGCCGGCGACAAACAGGGTTGCCTCGGCCAGGCCATAGCTGGCCATCAAGGCTCGCGGGTCAAAGCCATGAGCGGCAAAGCGCTGGGCGAAGCCCTCCAGGGTGTCGATTCGGATGGGTTCGGCACCGGTAAATGCCACGCGCCAACTACTCAGGTCGAGGCCTTGCAGGCTGCTGTCGCGGATGCGCTCCAGGCACAGACGATAGGCGAAATCGGGGCCGCCACTGACGGTGCCGCGGTACTGCGCAATGGCTTCCAGCCAACGACGCGGGCGCTCAAGGAAATAGTCCGGGGCCATCAACACGCAGGGGATGCCGGTGTACAGCGCTTGCAGGAGGCCGCCGATCAGGCCCATGTCATGGTAAAGCGGCAACCAGCTGACCATCACATCGTCCGGGCCGATACCGAAGCCCTGCTGGATGGCCAGTTCGTTGGCCGCCAGGTTGCCGTGGCTGACCTCTACCCCCTTGGGCGCAGAGGTAGAACCGGAGGTGTACTGCAAGAAGGCGATCTGCTCGGCACCCGGCACGCTCGGGTACCAGTCGCTCTCCCCTGCCGGCCCGGCTGCCTGTGCCTCGATCGGCGGCACCTGGGCCCCGGCGCCACGCAGTGCCTCGCTCAGCGGCTGGCACAGCGCCGCCTCGCACAGCGCCAGGCACGGTTCGGCATCGGCCAGGATGCCCAACAGCCGTTGCAGGTGCTGGGGGCGCACGGTCTGCGGCGGGTAGGCCGGCACGGCGATCACCCCGGCGTACAGGCAGGCCAGGAAACCCACCACGTACTCGACACCGCTCGGATAGAGCAGCAGTACCCGCTGCCCCTTGCCCGTACTGGCACTCAGGCGCGCGGCCAGTACACGCACGCGGCCATCGAGCTGTTGATAGGTGAGGACGGTTTCGGTCTGCTTGTCGATGAAACGCAAGGCAATCCGCTCGGGTTGGCGCTGCGCGTGCTCGCGGAGGATTTCGACCAGATTGCGGCCCATTGCATAGGAAGGGTTCATGACTCACCTGTCTGCGGATAACGGCGCCGGCTCAGCCAGCAGGCCGACTGGGGTTCAGGCCGGGTTGACCGGCACAAAGGAGTGTTTCTCGGCGCGGGCGCGCGGGCTGTCGGGCAAGGCCGCGCGCAGGGGCTCGAGAAACTGCTGCAGGGCAGTGAGCACGGCGTCCTGCGCGCTGCCAATAAAGAAATGAGCGCCTTCGAACATCTGCACGGCAAAGGGCCCGCGGGTTTCCTGGCGCCAGGCCTGTAGTTGCTCGGGGGTCGCAGTGTCGTCCTGACCAGCCATCACCAGCAGTGGCAGGTCGAGGGGCGCATGAGCGGTGTAGCAGTGGCTGCCGCACAGCTGGAAATCGGCGCGCAGCACCGGCAGCACCAGCTCCAGCAATTGCGGGTTGTCAAACACCGAGGCGGGGGTACCGCCCAGCTCTTGCAAGCGCGCCACCAGGCGCTCGTCGCTCAGCGGCTGGGCCAGTTCGCTGTCATCACGCAGTGAGGGCGCGGCCGTGCCGGAGACAATCAACGCCGACGGCAAGCGGCAGCCCCGCTCGACCAGCGCCTGGGCCACGTGCCAGCTCAGCAACGCCCCCAGGCTGTGGCCGTACAGCGCATACGGTACGTCGTCGCCGGCCTGGACGGCCAACTCGCCCGCCAGGCGCTGGCCTAACAGACGAATGTCGGTGTACAGCGGGTCGGCATAGCGCTGACCGCGCCCCGGCAGCTCCAGCGGGCACAGTTGCAGCCAGGCGGGCAACAGGCGTTGCCACTTGGCGTAGACCATGGCGCTGGCGCCCGAATACGGCAGGCAGTACAGGCGCATCGCGATTACTCGCCAGCCTGGGCTTGCATGGCCTGGCGCAGGCTCAACGGACGCATGTCCACCCATACGCGCTCGACGTAGTCCAGGCATTCCTGCTTGAGCCCGGCTTGGCCGGTATCACGCCAGCCGGCCGGTACATCCTTCCAGTGTGGCCACAACGAATACTGTTCTTCTTCGTTGACCAACACCTTGTATTGAGCGTCTTCGCGATCAAATGCCATGAACGTTTCTCCTGTAGAAAAAGATGTGCGGGTTTGTCAGATATAACGGATCGCAACTGCAGATAATTAGTCATCCGCTTCAGGGGCAAGGCTTGAAACGGGGGAAATCGCGGGGCATGGTCGCGCCCCGGAGTTCAGACGTCGGGGACGGGGCGCGGGCGGTTGTCGCCGTAGCCTTCGGTCATCGCCACCACGACTTTTCGGGGGCCGGTAAAGGGTGCACGGGAATGCGCGGTGAGCATGTTGTCGAGCATCAGCACATCGCCACTGGCCCAGGGGAAGACAATCTCGCAATCGGCCAGCACACCGCGCACCTCATCCAGCGCCGAACTTTCCAGCGGGCTGCCGTCGCCGTAGTAGACATTGCGTGGCAAGTCTTCCTCGCCGACGGTGTCGAGCAACACTTCCTGCATGTCTGGGTCCAGCGCGCTCAGGTGGAACAGGTGCGCCTGGTTGAACCACACCCAGTCGCCAGTGCGCGGGTGCTGGGCCACACCCTGGCATTGCTGGCGGGTGCGCAGTTCGCCGTCACTCTTCCATTCCCACTCAATGCCGCGCTGGCGGCAGTAGGCCTGCACCTGGGCCGGGTCTTGGGTGTTGAACACCTGTTGCCAGGCCACATCCAGGCCATTGCCGTAGTTGCGCACATACGTCAGGCGCTTGCGGGCGAAGCGCTCACGCAGGGCCGGGTCGATGCGCTGGT
Organism: Pseudomonas sp. LBUM1664; assembly: GCF_059695895.1. Taxonomy (NCBI): domain Bacteria; kingdom Pseudomonadati; phylum Pseudomonadota; class Gammaproteobacteria; order Pseudomonadales; family Pseudomonadaceae; genus Pseudomonas; species Pseudomonas sp. LBUM1664. The sequence goes on from NZ_CP166791.1 coordinate 4,156,273, forward strand.
AAATCTCGCGACTGTCAGCGATCGGGGTCTGGCCACCGGTCTCGGCCGCCTGGGCGCAATAGAACCAGATGCGCATTGGCCACTCGGTGGTGTAGGCCTGCTCGTTGTGCAGCGGGATCGAACGGTGCGCCGGGTACTCGGTGGAGGTGTACACCCCGCCGGCCACCTGGCTGCGCGGCGTGGAGCCGAATTCGTAACTGAGCAAGGGGTGGCCGAAGGAGCTGGCGAACTGCTGGAAACCCTCAACCCCGCACGGGTCGAAACCACTGAAGAGAATGCCGCCATTGCGCTCCAGGAACGTCTGGACCACCTCGCGCAACGGGTGGGCGCAACTGGCCAGCGAAGCACCGGGTTGCGTCGGCGATACCCGCATGGGCAGGCCTTCTTCAAGCTGCACGAAGGGTGCGTGCGCGGTCATGCTGGTGTTCATGAACGGGTCCTCGGAATTGAGCCGCCCATGAAAAAATATCGGGCGTTATCAGAGAGGACGAACGTGGGCCCGAAAAATTTGGTTCTTCACGCATTTCCCGAGAGGATGCAGCAGCTCTGCTCTGGCTGTTGATCCAGCCCCCCTTCCAGCCAGGCGCACAAACCGTGCTGAAGATGGATTCGGCATTCAAGGATGTGAGCGATGACGCCAGCCGTGTTCGGCCCGGCCTGTTCTGCCCAGCGAATCAGCCGCTTCGTCGTCCATTCGGCGTGTTCGCAGTGGCTCTTGGGCATGCACTCGGTCTGAGGGTCGGCAAACGGTGGCTTATTTCACAGCGGTTCTGGATTTGTACGCCCGCCGGATCGTGGGTGGGTCGTTTTCGATGATCTCCGATACCACGCTGACCTGCGAAGCCCTGCGGATACGACTGGCCGCGTAAACCTTAACGGGTGTCCAAGATTACTTGACCAGCTCATGAGGCCTCCTAGTTCCTGACCGCATCAGTCAACCAACCCAGCGCAGACGTGCGAAATGGTACGTCTCATTTCAGGTTAATCTGCTCTCGCAGACACGCCCTTTCCCGTACGAATCCCAGTAAAGAAAAAGCCCTTCAACCCGGTCCGCCGGGTTTCTGAATATACCCGCAAGGATTGCGAACGATGATTAGATTCAAGAAGCAACTCTCTAAAGGCGTGATAGTGATCGCCGCCACTGTTGGCGGAGCCTGCTTGGAAGCGACAACCGACCTTATCAAAAAGAACTTCGAATCTGCATTAGTTGGCACCAGGAACACCTTCGAAGACTGGATCTCTCCGCTTCCATCTGATGCCCTCATCGGTATCAATCTGATGTTCTACATTCCAACTGCCTCTCCCGATCAGCCTTGGGCCGAAGGAGTATCAGCATCAATCCCTGGGGAGAGCTGCCGCAAGCCCGACGGTCACGACATTGTTCGGGTATTTAACGAGTCGCCAGACGCACACCGCACCAATGCAGTGATGATGATTCATTGCAGTCCATCTGGACGAGTCTCTGTAGGCCTCGCGCCGCAGAGCGGTGAGATTGTGCAGATCTATGATGGGCGCTTCGAGGACGGTGAAAAAGCCGGTTTTCCAGGCGTGCCTGGTAGCTATCACGCTGGCGTCCTGACTATGTATCGACTGGACGCCATAGAGCCAGGCGGCCCCTTGGTTCCAGTCAATAAATGTCAGCTCGACAATAGCTGCGACTCGAAAGACTTCTCCGTGAATTAGGACCCTGACTGTGCCCTCGCTGGCAGTAAGAACGAAAAAGCCCAGCGGTTGGCTGGGCTCTTTCTCAACAACCAGTAGTGAGCTTTTCCCAAGCCCAAGGACTGGGATTGAGCCAAATTCGGCGCGGATTAAAGACCTAGGAGGTTAGCCTGGCAACCGCTGAAGCTAAAACAATGACCATGTCGAAAAGTATGGGATCAGCTTTTGGCATTCGACCGCTCCCCACTCATGGCGAGCGGTGGACAGATTCAGAGCATGACCATTGCCAAGGCTCTTTTCGATTTTTCCTACCGCTGGACGAACGTGGTGCGGGCATTTTGGAATGAAAGCCTTCGAAAATTACAAAGAGACCCTGGCGACGAAATGGCAGAACACGTTTCAATCAAACTCACCCCATATCAAGGATTAGTTCGATAACCCATCCTCCATCCTCCACCCAGATAGCCCAGACTTTAATGCGCCTGTAAGAGAAAATTAAAAACACCACCATTTTCTTCTCGAAGTCATACCATAGTCTCTTTGTATGTCTCTCCAAGCATTTTCCAACTGATCTTTAACCATATCTTCCAGCTTAGAGACCTGCTGAAAATACGGATAAACTCTTTCGCCATGCTTCATTTTTTTCAAATCAACTAGCAGCTTATCACTACTGTCCACTATGCCTCTCGCCAATGGCGAATCTTTGCTCAGTAGCAGATTGAGCTTTATCTGAAGCCTCAACGCTTTAGCTTTCTGATCATTATAGCTCGGTGAATTTTTAAAACCCGTAACTTGAGATATTTCATTAATTAGACCGGCCACAATCTGTATAAATTCTGATGAAGCCTCTCTCACTTCATTCATCCAATGGTGACGCAGAGCACTCATACTTGCCTTGGTTTGATTTCGCTGAACCTTATAAGTAAAAACAGCAATAACCATAGATGAAAGCATACTGCCAATCCCTATCGCCACCACCCAAGGGTCAGTTCCCGAATCTAATTTAACCTGAATGGGCTCAGGTGTTAAAATCTGCTGCAAGACACCTTCTTTTTTATTATACGAATCCAACATTGGTGCTGAATACCGGAGCTCTACCGATATTTCGTCTAATCCTTGCATAGCCAAATTCAACTTCCTCGTATTCGGTTCTGAGACGCGCAATCACCAAAATCGCTAAGTCAGTGCGACAAAGGACAATTAAATACCTCATACCAAATCAAATTGCCACCACACCTACGTCGCATCCGCTCACGGAGGGCGACGCCTGACTGGAAATCACTTATGACCCCTTCCCACCAGATACTGGTCAACCGGACGTGCTCGGCTTCATCGAGTGGCTAATCGAAAACCCCCACTCTGCCAGTGCATCTGAACGTCGCACGTAGCAGGTTTGTGCACAAAGCGATCGACAACAAGTTGCAAGGTATCGAAGCGGTTCAGGCGGAATACCAGTGGGGCGGGGATTGGGAGACGGTTAAAGTGGAGTTGCGCCGGCTGCGCATTCGCTTGCGCCTGGCGGTTCGCGCACGCAATGAGTTCGCCACGCATGTGGCGTGCTTAGTGAACTACCTAAAGCAGTGCCAGGCGCGGCTCGCGCTGGACCGTAACCAGTAGCTCAACCACCTTACCAAGCAGAACATCCTATGATTCGACTCGAGCATGACCAAGATCCATGTCCTGCTCGACACCACGGGCTCCCCATCTATGACGGCCGGGTAGGTGCCGCCATCGCGTTGCTATATCGTCTGTACCGCCAAGACACCGGAACCACAGCGCCAATGACACTAGACTTTGCTTGGGGGCCGGGCATCGTCGTCGGCGACCAAATCCGAGCCCCAAAGCACCTGAAGCTGGGCTACAACGGCATCCCCACAACTCTCTATCACCAGCCACCACCTTTGGGCGAGGCGCCAACTCCAATTGGGATGGATCATGCGCGCGGTATTCGAAGGGTCCGAGCTGTTCGCCAAGCGAGACGCCTGGTAGACCGCTGCCACGCCTTCGAAGCCAGATTGTTCATGATGGGCTACGGCAGTCTAGTCCCCCAACTGCTATGCGACCCCAATACCGCCCAAGCCTAACTACCGGGTGTGCAGGAAGACCCGAGCGACCTGAAACATGTAAGCTGATGGTTGACCTGCCCGTAACTCTCAATAAGCAAGAGAACCGCCTTAGACACTCAAAAAAAGACAGGGAGCATAAAAAAGCCCCGGAAAACCGAGGCTGTTTAGAGGGCATTTAATTCTTTCGCACGCTGCCCAACGTAAATCCGTCAACGGAGGCAATCTTTCCTCTCCATAAGACGCCGCCTGAAACGATTGAGCCATTCATGTCAGAGTAGGTTTTGCAGTCCTTCAAATGAAGGAACTGGAATGCAGGATCGTCGTTTTCAGGATCTGCAGGTTTAAAGCCAAGGATGACTTCTTTAATCTTCTCTGCGGTCTGATCTTCGAACGCGCTGAAGGGTGCCGAAAGATCTTCAGCCAACTGTTCGAAATACGCTTGAGGACCAACGAGGTCGCCGGAAATCATACTGCCGCCGACTGAAAGAGTGATCCCCATTTCAATTTTCGACTTGGCAACAAATTGCACCAACCATTGTAGAAGCCAATCTGTCTGCCTTCCAGACCATTCAGTTCGCTCAACGACCGGATCGCTAAGCTGGTTCAACAACTCTTGTACGGTTGATACGTTGCTTTCATCCGACATTTCCTGGCTCCATGCCATCTTATGGAGAGTCAGCTATACATCAAGATTGAACAAAATAAAACTCGGCGCGATGGCCGGGCTCTGCAATGGGCGCGGGGATGGACACGATTCGAACGTACAGCGTCCTGGCAGCCCCTCCGAGCCCAGCAGTTCCTGGGCAGCAGTCAGCAGGACGCACTGAGGCCGAGCGCTTAAGCGACTCCCCTTTCCCACCGACACCACCCGCATGCCCTTACCTCCGCGCTCAACGACAACCAGCGGAACGGATAAGCGCAGCCGAGTTTTGTTGGATCAACCAGCTGAAGCAAGTCATGAACGACGTCACCTTTGTGCGCACTGCTTGCGTTCAGCGTCGAATGACTTCATGAGCTTGATGTAATTCTCGTTCCATCCTTTAAATGATTCGCTCGCAGCGAGGACTGCATTCTCCTGCTGCTCAGGGGTACGAGCGGTGAGCCCTAAATAAATCGCTGCACTTATCTTGAGCGCAACAACATTCAGCTCCAGCGGGGCGTACGCGGTTAACTTGAAAGCAGACTGCATGACGACCCTTCCTGGCTCGGTAGGTATTTCCTTGGACGTGCCAATGGAGCCTAGAAAACCTCCCATGCTGCCCAAGAGCACCTCTGCTTTTTTTCGAGTCAGCATTTCTCTCTCGTCAACCCGTTTTATACAGCTCTCCTCCCTGGTTTTTTGAGCTGACGATACCGTTGCGTACGCGCCTATTGCTGCACCAAGCAATGCACCTACAGCGGTAATTGTTGCGATAAATATGGAGATGGAGCTTGCGGAAAAACCATTTATTAGAAAGTTTTTCTTCTCTTCAACAGAGTTCTTATCCACGCGTCATTCCCTTCTAGACAGTAGATGGGCACTTTAACTTCTTTTCCATCGGCAGGCAGGACCTGCACTAACGCCTCCGATTGTGCATGCTGGAGGAAAAGAGGCCCGTGTGAGCAGTCAAACTGCTGAGGTGCAGTAGGGCCGAAAACAAAGCCCCGCAGAAACGAGGCCTTGAAAAAGATGCGCAACGGCAGCGCGCAATGTATAAAACGGCCTTCATAGCCATGGAAGGGTCAACTAACGATGCATAAGCAACTTTTAATAGCTGCAATGTCGCTGACTTTTTACTACGCATCTGCAGCAGCCGATACCTATTCGGATCTAAACACCCCCGACAAATCGGGCTTCATGTGGGGGCAGGTCTATCAGCACGCAAAAGCAGCGTGCGGCACCCTACCCCAAGACCTTGAGGATGACTACGCGAAAGCGATCCGACTCCTTTCGGAGGCCACTCCGGAGTTTGGCCCAACCTATCAAGACGGCCTAAAACCTAGCCCGAAAAAGGATCCTCCGAGGTCAGCCGAGGAACTAGAGGATTTATGCATCAAAGGTCAGATAGGCCTTAGAAACCAAGTGAAGCTCGCCAGGTACTGGCTTTCTGCAAAATGGTAGGTGTGCGAGCAGGCCGCTGGTGTTGATTCCGTACGTCGCACTATCCGGCTATCGACGTCCTGGCCTTCCCAAGGGCCGTCCTGAACTCGGGCGCTGAGCTCGGGCATCTGATTGAAGCTGCGAACAAGGTATCCGCAACCGATTCGCGTGGACCGGTCCTGAAAATTTTGAGGAGACAGGCGTGAGAAATCGACAAGTCACGCAAATGTCACGCCCATGAAAAAGGCCAATGCTGTGAACATTGGCCTAGGTCATTGAATTATATGGTCGGGACGGAGTGATTCGAACACTCGACCCCTAGCACCCCATCTCCTTTTTCATACTTCTTGGAAGACTCCAAAATTTTACTCTGGATTTTCTAAGCGAGTATTTACTTGAGCTAAAGCCGTGTTCTGCTCTACGAGAGTCCAGGAACGTCCATCAAGAGCCGACGTTTTTGTGGGGGTAAAAGTAGGGGGAATCCATTTCATGGCCAAAATTACCATCAAAGAACTCGAGGCACTGACTGCCAACGATGCCGGCCGAATCCTCCGGGAGGATGGCAATCTAGCCGGTCGAATTTCAGTGCACAAGGACGGCGTGTTGGTCAGCTTTTTCTATCGCTATCGGTGGGGCGAGCAGAACAAAGAGTACGCCTGCGGGTCTTGGCCGCGCAAATCCCTGACGGACATCCGCAAGGCACGCAACCAAGCCCGAGCGCTCACCGATGAGCAGATCAATCCCAACGAGCACAAGAAAACCGCCAAGGCATAGGCGCAAGCCACGGCTAGTCGAGAAGAGATGGCCAACGCAACAATCCTAGCTTCTGCGAACGGGGCTAGCATCATCGACTAGTGAGCTTCCACTTCTGGCCGATAGCTGCCCACAATGAATCGCAGCTATCAGCAATGGAGGGGGATGATCTGCGCGCTTCTGCTGAAAAGCTACTTTGATGATTGTAGCTATCCGTGCGCAAGCAAAATTTTCCGATCAATAGCGTTCCTCAGCCCATGGTTCTCGTAGGGCAATTATCGGATACTGCCATTGCGCCAGCACCCATCTTTCAAGGTTGAAACGACTCATGGCAAGGAAGAAGGCAAAAAACTCCACAAGTAACGGCATCCTGATCATTTTCGCTCTGGCCTTCGGCGCAGTCGCATCGATCCCGAAAAATGCTTGGATCGCCATTGGTGTTATTGCTTGCATTGCCGCGGTTTTTTGGCTGCTGGTTCGTCGCTCAAGGCGACATGCCGAGCAATTGTCAGTGGCCATTTCGGAGACGGAACATCTGCGAGAGCATCAACGATCAGGCCTCGCTTTCTCTATGCGTGAGGTTTCAGGGAGCCATATGGGCACTGAGGAAGCCTCTGATTTTTACACTGTCCAACTCGGATCAGCATCTTCAAAGTCCTTCAAAATTCCAAATGCGAGCACGCAAAAACCTGATGTTCGCTGGGTGCCAGCAGGTGAATCTGTCACCGTTTCCGGTTTTTCAATTCCCGGTGGCATGTTCTATATGGGCACCGTGCTAGGTGGCCGGCACGATGCCGAAGAACCCTCACTGATAAACCCCAAGCTCCGTATCGCAAAGACACACGTCGATCTAGAAGAACGGCTGATGTCCTATTGGCCCAGTTTTCACTCCATCACGTCAGAGGCTCGCCGTGGATATCTTCAATGGCTGGAGGGTGGTCGTCGTTACCCTCTGGCAGACACCGGCTACGTCTTTTTGTATTTCTATGGTCTAGAACGTCGAGCACTCGTTGACGCAGTGAGTGACCCAGGCGTCAAGGCTGAGCTTCCTTTGATCGTCGAAGAAGTCCAGCGCCTATTGAGTATCTACGGGGAAAATAGGTCGTTCAGGGGATATGCGGAAGGTTTTCTAGATTACCTGAGCAACACCAAGATCGATCCAGACCTTTACCTTGGCCCACCTCCCAACGTTGTCGCTTATAGCTACGAGATGCCACTGCCACTGCGCGTAGGTCTGGGGCAATTCGCCTCCAACAAGCGCCCCCTTGATGCCGATTGGGCATTAGCCTGGGCGCTAGCTGACCCCAACATCAGCAAACGCACGCCCGTGACCCGCTGTAAGGATGTCTTTTCGAGACTGTTCAAGCTTAAGTACACAAGCGCCCATCCTAAGGGTCTTATCCTGGCGCAGAACAAGACCAAGCTTAAAACCAGCTATCGGCCGGCCTCCGCGGTCTTAATGGCGCCCACGCTTAGCTTGGGTGACCTTCCTGATATCCTGGCCACGTCAGGCACACGAAAAAGCCTGCAGTTGCTGGTTGAGCTATGCACTACCGAGCTTGAACCCTACAGCCGATATTTGGGCCGCAACCCTGATAGCGCAGAAGCTCTCGAAGGTCTTTTGCAGCTTCCCGTCGCTCTCTGGCCGACGGCCGCCCGTACAGAATTGGACGAGCTTCAATTCAGAATTGGCGACGACCTGATTGTCATGAGCTTTGGCGAACTCGCAGGCCGGTTCAAGAGCGCCGGCGCCCTGTCCCGCGACAAAGTACTTGCACTTGCCCGCGCACTGGAATCGCTTCACATCGGTATTGAACCCGACGTACTGGCTGGCAGTAAGACACCGAAGGCAGAGGATCAAATCGCGCTGTTCGTGACTCAACCAGAAGACGGGTCACTGCGAGCTTCTGCAGCCTACAATGCTGCTTCGGTGACGCTCGACCTTGCTAGTGCTGTGGCTTCTGCCGATGGTGATACCTCCACTGAGGAAGTTACGCTGCTTGCTCAACACATCGACTCCTGGAATCACCTGAGTGTGGCCCATCGAAAACGCCTTAAAGCACACCTGCGAATCCAGATCCAGCAACCACCAACGCTGGCCAGCCTGAAGAAAAAACTCGACCCACTAACGGTCGAAGCCAAACGCACGATTGCCAGCTTCCTGGCCCATCTGGCGCAAGCTGATGGCATCGTCAGCCCATTGGAAGTGAAACTTCTTGAGCGCGTTTACAAGGCCCTGCAGCTGGACAGTCAGTTGCTGTACAGCGATCTCCACGGTGCTGTATCTGGAGCAAGTATTGCCTCCGTAAAACCAAAAGCCGGCATTCCTCGTTCCGAGCCTGGTACCCCGATCACCGCCACTGCGAATCAAGGGTTCGTGCTTGATCACGAGCGCATTGCAGAACTGCAACGAGAAACCGCAGAGGTCTCCGCCCTCCTTGCCAAAGTCTTCACTGATGACCAGGTTGACGAACCGGAACAGTTGGTCGATGTGGCAGAATCAGTACAAGAATCGAGTGCAGACATTGATGGTCTCGATTTGGAACACTCTGCATTCCTTCGGTTGCTGATCTCACGCCCTGAGTGGAGCCGCTCCGAACTTGAAGCTGCCGCCAGCGACATGGAGCTGATGCTCGATGGTGCCCTGGAACAAATTAACGACATGGCTTTTGAACGTTTCGACATGCCCGTCACTGAGGGTGATGACCCTGTCGAGATCAATACAGACATTCTGGAAGAGTTAGCCCTATGAGCACTATCAGAGCCAAGGATCGCGATGCGGTCATCCAGTCGCTACGCGCAGGCGTCGTTCCTCGCGTGGGCCAACACCTGATTCAGGTTGGCCGGGTAGGCGAACTAGATGCACTGATTAAGGACGTCAATCGCCTGGTTGAAAGTGGATCGGCATTTCGAGTCGTCATTGGCGAGTACGGTGCGGGCAAGACGTTCTTTCTGAACCTGGTACGAGCCATTGCCATGGAGCGCAAGCTTGTCACCATGCATGCCGACTTGAACCCAGATCGCAGATTACATGCCACGGGTGGACAAGCACGTTCGCTTTACTCCGAGTTGGCTAAAAACATGTCGACTCGTACGAAGCCCGACGGAGGGGCTATGCAAGGCATTGTTGAGAAATTCATCTCTCAGGCCAAAACCGAAGCCAAGGCGGCGGGTACGGACAGCGAGACTGTTATTCGGGCTCACTTGGCCGAGCTGACCGAGATGGTCAACGGGTATGATTTTGCGGAGGTGATTGCCGCCTATTGCCGAGGTTTCGAAGAAGGCAACGAGCAGCTCAAGGCCGACGCCATCCGTTGGTTGCGTGGAGAGTTCACCACTAAGACTGATGCCCGAGCAGCCTTGGGTGTACGAACCATCATTGATGATGCCTCCGTCTACGATCAGCTCAAGCTCCTGTCGAGATTCGTCAGACTTGCAGGTTTTGGCGGTCTGATGATCTGCCTCGACGAACTGGTCAACCTCTACAAACTGGCCAATACCCAAGCTCGTAATGCCAATTACGAACAGATCCTCCGTATTCTCAACGACTCTCTGCAGGGATCGTCCGAAGGGCTTGGTTTCGTTTTAGGTGGCACTCCTGAGTTTTTGATGGACACTCGTCGGGGGCTATTCAGCTACCCTGCCCTGCAATCTCGATTGGCCGAGAACTCGTTTGCAAAATCAGGATTGGTGGATCTGTCGGGGCCGGTCATTCGCCTGACCAGCCTGACCCCGGAAGACTTCTACGTACTGCTTCAGAAACTTCGTCACGTATACGCTGGCGGAGATGCTGAAAAGTACTTACTGCCTGACGAGGCGCTCCCGCTGTTTATGGCGCATTGTAATCAGCGCCTGGGAGAAGCTTACTTCCGCACGCCACGTACCACGATCACAGCGTTCATCAACCTGCTCGCCATCTTGGAGCAAAACCCGGGCGCCGATTGGCGAATGCTGCTTGGAGCCGTCGAGGTCGCCAGGGACTCAGGCGGCGAAGACGATACCAAAGTCGATGCGGACGATGAACTTGCCACCTTCACACTCTGAGTCATCGGGTTTCGATCAACTTGAGTCCCGAATCCAGAGATGGGTTTGGGCGGAAGGCTGGACTTCCTTGCGCGACGCCCAGGAATGGGCGGTACCTGTTCTGGTGGATGCCGATCAGGATGTCATCATCGCCGCAGCAACAGCGGCAGGCAAAACCGAGGCTGCTTTTCTTCCCATACTCACCAATTTGCTGAATCGTGATGATCCACCCGGTTCGGTGCTGTATATCAGCCCGCTCAAGGCCCTGATCAACGACCAGTGGGACAGGTTAAGCCGTCTTTGTGAGCAGCTTGAGATTCCCGTAGTGGCTTGGCACGGGGACATCTCCTCAAGCAAAAAACATCGCTTTTTGAAGTCCCCTGAGGGGGTGCTTCTGATCACTCCTGAATCCCTTGAAGCCCTGTTCGTCAACCGCGGTTCAAGTCTTGGCGGGGTGTTCCAGCACCTGCGTTATATCGTCGTGGATGAGCTGCATGCGTTCATCGGTAGCGAACGAGGCAAGCAACTTCAGTCGCTAATGCATCGGGTAGAACTTGTTGCCGGCCACCGTCTCCCTAGAGTCGGGCTCTCAGCCACCCTCGGCGATATGAAGATGGCGTCGGAGTTTTTGCGCCCGGGAAATGCCGATGGCGTTACCGTCATTGAATCAAAAAGCTCCAACCAGACTCTCCAGGTGCAAGTTCGTGGTTACATTCAGCCACCCATGAGCGAGCTCAAGAAGAAGCCCGTAAAGCTCTCTGACCAGGCGGAAAATGAAGACGAGACAGAGAACGAGGCAAGCCCAGACTTCGCGATCGCTGATCATCTTTACAAGGTGTTACGCGGCAGTAACAACCTGATTTTCCCAAACAGCCGGTCTCAGGTTGAATGGTACGCAGATCAACTGCGACGGCGCTGCGAGAAAGACGGCGTGCCTAACGAATTCTGGCCTCATCACGGTAGCCTTTCGAAGGACTTACGTGAGCAAGCAGAACATGCTCTCAAGGCAGGGACTCATGCAGCATCCGCGATTTGCACCACGACGCTTGAGCTCGGCATAGACATCGGCAGCATCAAAACAGTCGTGCAGATTGGTGCCCCACCATCGGTGGCGAGTCTGCGACAACGTCTAGGGCGATCGGGAAGGCGCCCAGGAGAAAAAGCAACGCTGCGCGTTTACTGCAAGGAATCGCCACTCAAAGATGGATCGAGCCTCTCGGATCAACTGCGCCAAGGCTTGGTTCAAACCATTGCCATGGTTCGACTGCTGGCCAAGGGGTGGTTTGAACCTCCCAGGGCTCAAGGCATTCACGCGTCCACCCTCGTTCAACAATGTCTTTCAGTGATTGCCCAGTGCGGCGGTGCATCTGCTGCAGATCTCTGGAAAAGTTTGATTGCTGAGGGAGCATTTCCAAAAGTTGAGAAACCAGACTTTGTGAAGTTGCTCAAGGCGCTCGGCGAGCACGAGCTCATTGTTCAGGACAGCTCAGGGTTGCTTCTTCCTGGGACAGTTGGAGAGCGATTGATCAACCACTATGAGTTCTACAGCGCATTCACCAGCGACGAAGAATTTCGCCTTGTATGCGATGGTAGGGCACTGGGATCTGTGCCGGTAAGCCGTCCACTGACCAAGGATCAGCGCATTATTTTCGGAGGCCGGAGGTGGCAGGTTCGTGATGTTGATCTCCAGGCCAAAGTCATCATCGTTTCAGCAGCACGCGGTGGTGCCCCTCCTCAGTTCGATGGTCTGGGTGCGATGGTGCATGACAACGTACGCCAAGAAATGCGAGCCGTCTTGGCAGACACAATCCCCTGCCCCTTTATTGATCAAGGGGCTCAAGAGCTTCTCGACGAGGCTCGAAAGACATTTGTTTCGCTGGGACTTGGTAAGCGCTACATAGTTGAGTCGGGCGGTAAGTGTTATCTGATGAGCTGGCTAGGTGATCATGCCAACGATGCACTGCGCTTGTTACTCAATCATGTCGGCCTTTCTTGTGATAACGCAGGCCTTACCATTGAGGTTGACGCCGACATCGGTCGAACCCAAATGGCACTGAAGGAAGTCGGAAGCCTGGATGCTGCTGATCTAGACTCGATACTTTCGGAGGTGGAAAACATGCTGCGCGAAAAGTGGGATTGGGCACTGCCGCAATCCTTGCTGATGAAGTCGTTTGCTTCCATATCGCTCGATATCTCGACCGCAATTCTTTTTGCACAGAGTCATTCTCTGGAAAAATAAGCGGAAGAAAGTGCACTGCATTGCGCCGACGCAACTACGCGCGAACACTGGCCATCTGGCTTTACAAATGCCTCTCACACCCCGGGAGGCATTCGAAAGCCAGTGGGAGAAACAACTATGAGCAATTCAGTATTCGAAGCAAGTGAAGAGGTAGTGAACGAGGCGGCGGCCTCTTGCGCTCGGCGGCTCGCAAAGTGGTTCGGCGGCGTCGAGGAAGCAATCGCATCGCTTGAAGCTGATCCGGCGGATCTCGCCGACATCGCGCTTCGCGACCACATCAAAAAGCGCCAGCAGATGACGGTCAAGGCGCACATGAATATCCAGGCCTTCAGTCGTGAAGTTCTCGATCAGATCCCCTGTCGTTAACTGCCCGATCCTCTCTATGAGAGCGCATCGGGGTGTGATCTAACCCAGACCCATTTTGCCCGGCCATAGTCGCGGCATCGCTTCACAGTGGCGGTTAGATCACACCCCGATACGGACAAATCCAAGCAGATCAAAGGTTGCAGCTGTACTGATATTCGAACGGAAAAAACACCGTGTCGACCATCAATGAAAGCGGACGCCCTTATTAGGGGCGCGGCCGAGGGCCTAATACTGCCGCTGGTAGGCGAATATGTGCTGTACGTAATCAGCTTTCCCGAGAGGTACACCGTTATGACGAAGGATGTTGTACGCCGTGACTAGATGAAAATAGAACTGTGGCGTGACCCAATTCACCGCGTATTCACTGCCGGTCATATCGAAAGTTATGCCATTTGGTAGCGCGATAGCGATTTGTCGCTCTGCACCTTCATCCACCTGGGCACGGTCCACCGAACCAAGAACCGCCAGAGTACGCTCGATCAGTGCCTTCGCTGCAGCCAAGTTTTCGGGGGGAGCGAGCGATTGCAACGGCTGTTGTGTAAGCCGCTGGACCGCCTCCTGCGCCTGAGTACAAGCATACTGAACTTGTCGGGCTAGATTGTGCATATCCGGTGCAAGCCGAGCTTCAAGCAGAATTTGCGAGTCATAGCCGCGTTCACGAGCGCAAGTCTCGCCCTTAGACAAAAGAGACGATAGGGATCGCAGCATCTGTGCGAAACAGGGGATGGTAACTGAGTAGACCGACATATCTTTTCCCTAAGTAGTCATTCAAAGCGGGCACAAGCGATCAGCCTTTCTTCCGCCCAGCGGGCTGAATGCTAGCAGATTGCTGCACTTCATCCGCCAACAGCAGCGTCCTCTTCCCCGACACCACCCGCATGCACTCCCCTCCGCGCCCAACGGCAACCAGCGGAACGGATGAGTGCAGCCGAGTTTTGTTGGATCAACCAGATGGAGCAAGTCATGAGCAGTTACACGGAGGCTGTCACGGAGGCGGTAAAGGCTCTGGAGTCAGCCGAAAAGTCTTACCAGATCGCTTCGGAACGCCTCGCAACTGTTCGCGGACATAGCGGCCAGTCTGGCTACTCGGTCTCCGTCAACGGCGTGACCGTGGCGGTCTCCACTTGCGACAGCCGCACCTATCAAGGAACGCTGATTCGCGGGCGGGAAATGATTCACCTCGGCGCGCTTAAGGCTCTCGGCGCCGAACTTCAAACAGCTGCTGATCGTGTTCGGGCATCCCGGGCGCATTTGGCTTCAGTCGTTAACGCCTAACCCCAAGCACTGGAGGTCGCCATGAGCGATTGGATCAAGTGCAGCGACCGGCTGCCCGATCTGCCAAAGCGTGGCGGAAAGCACCACGTCATCGCCTACACGCCTGCCAAGGCTGCGCAGATATTCGCGAAAGGATCCCGATTCCTCTACTGGAACGGCATCGACTGGCGCTACGCCGACGGCTCTAGATTCGAGCATCGCGTCACGCACTGGCAGCCATTCCTATGTTCGTGCTTGGCGATATGCGGGTAGAGCGCACTCAGCAAGGAGGGGTGAAGTTCCTGATGTTCGAGGGGGCCGAAATCGCGAAAACCGGTTGCCGACACAACCAGGTCGACTTCCACCGACTTAATCTCTTCATCGCTGTGTGCGGTGACCAACTCCAGTGAAACTTTCGAATCAATCATGACGGCGCTGGCGACTTCCACTGAGTTGTGGATCGTCAGTTTGTTGTTCCCAAAGTGTTTATCTCGATAAACAGCGCGGTACAACTCGTCCAGCACATCGGCGTCCGATGCCGCATAGTTAGTCAGATGAAGATCATCCTTAAGGCGTTGTTTGTGCGCGGCCGAACTGTTGTAGAAGAGGTCTACAAAACTTGGAAAGTACACTTGGCCGGTGAAAGGCGAACTGTCTTTCATGCGGTAGCCGAATTTGCGCGAAACCCCATGCACGCTAACCTGCGGGAATGTACTGGACAGGTAGAGCATGATCTCAATTGCCGATTGGCTGCCGCCAACTACCGCCACGCTGCGAATCTCGCCAGACACGATACGGTCAATGATCGAGTTGAAATGCGCGCCATGTACCAGGCTGGTCGGCGCGATCGCATTGAGCACCGACGGAAAGTAGGAAGTTCGCCCAGTTGCCATAACAAGATTGTTGCAGGTGAAGACCTTTCCGGAATCGGTAGTCACCTTAAAACGCGCAGGCCCGTCACCGGCGGGGAGCAGGATGACTTCGGTAACGGCGGTTGAATACTCGACACTCGCATTGAAGTGTTCCGCCGCCCATTTGATGTAATCGCGGTATTCATAGCGATAGGGATAATACAAGCCCATATTCAGGTGCTCGAACAAACGCCCTTGTTCAAACAAATAGTTGGTGAACGAATAATGGCTTTTGGGATTACGCGGCGTTGCAAGGTCACGCAACGGGTGGTTCTGAATATCCGAATTTGCCAACAACAACCCTGTTTGCCACTGGCTGGATGCAGCCTTCTCGAGAAACAGACATCGCGTGCTGGGCGACTCCTCTTCAAGCGCAATTGCCATGGCGATATTGGAAGGGCCAAAGCCCACGCCAATCACCTCATAATGTGCATGCATACTCATTCCGACTCCTTTCAAAAGATGATCAGCAGACGACGTCATTTTACGCGACCGCCATTACCCAGCTCATCACGATACATACGCCTTACTATTATTTGTCTCGACTTCAAACCGCCAAAGCACTTCACTGATTCAGGCCAGTTTCGGCAACTTCAAAAAATTATCATTGGCGTTTATAAATGTATAATCATTTTACCTAACTCCATGATTTAGTTTTTCTAACCTCAACTTAAGCCCCACCAACATACGGCGACTACACTACGCGCAAGCTCGAATATCACCCACACCATGCTGGTACTAACGGCATCTTCTTACTTGTAGACTCTTTCCCGCGAATGGGGACTTAACGGAAATTGACTATTTGTTTTTTTCAGCACGCTGCTGCCGCACATGGCAACGCCACTAATAAATAGTAACTGTTTGTTTCTAGTGCGTTGCAGTTTTCCAAAGGCACTATTTTCTATACGAATGTGAAAACCCGATCATGATTTAGAAATACTAATGCCACGAAATAAAAATCATCGTTTCTAAACCCGTTTTTTCTTGACTACCATGACTATTAGCAACTCGACTAGTCCGTGGTTCCTCAAGGTTAAAACAATGACGAAAACGCCTGACCTCATTCTCTATACCGACAGCTCACCCAACGGTTTCAAAATCACCATTGCCCTGGAGGAATTGGGGCTCCCCTACACCTTGAAGCACGTCCATATTGAGCAGGGAGAGAACCGTCAACCTGACTTTCTCCAACTCAACCCGCATGGACGAATCCCCGTACTGATGGACACTGCGACAGGCATAACCCTGTTCGAGTCCGCCGCCATCCTGCTTTACCTGGCGCAGAAAACAGCTCGCCTGTTGCCCGAGGAACCGCAGGCACACTGGTCGGCCATCACCTGGCTGATGTTCCATACCTCAAGCATGGGACCCTTGTTGGGCCAACGCGTGCATTTCGAGTTATTCGAAAGCTCAACAAACCCGGCAACCATCGCGCGCTATCGGGAATTGACTGAATCGACATTCAGCACACTCGATCAGCGCTTGGCAGAGCACACATGGCTGGCGGGCGACGAATATTCGATCGCCGATATAGCCACCTTCGGCTGGATGCACATCGCCCGCATCATCCATTTCGACTTCAGCCAGCATCGCCATCTGACGGGCTGGTATGAGCGCGTCGCCCTGCGTCCAGCCGTGCAACGTGGCATTTCGCTGCCGCACCCGGCGACTGGCCCATAACCCCACCCACCAAGGAACTGGTATGAGCGAAAACGTAACGCACATTGCGCCTTCATCGATCCGGGGAGCGGATGCCGCGACTTTCGCCGGGCACCCTGGCTACCGCCGCATGTTCGAGCAACACCAACTGACGCTGGGGATCTTCTTGCCGCTGCGGTTTTACGAAGGTGATATGTCGGTACTCACCGGCCAGGCGGATTTAGTCAGTGAAATCGATCGGCTGGGCTTTGCCGCCACCTGGGTCCGCGATGTCCCCCTGTACGACCCTTCATTTGGTGATGCGGGGCAGTTGTTTGATCCGTTCACTTACCTTGCCTATCTTGCCGCACGCACCAAGCAGGTCAGCCTTGTGACCGGTAGCGCGATTTTCTCGCTACGCCACCCCATAGACTTGGCCAAAGCCGCTGCGACCATAGACCAACTGTCGGGAGGAAGGCTGGTGATGGGCATCGCATCAGGCGATCGCCCAGTGGAGTTCCCCGCCTATGGGCTCGAGCATAGCGAGCGCGGTGAACGCTTTGCCCATTCGGTGGATTACTTTCGGCAATTGCTGCAAGTAAAAGCGCCGATGATCCATTCGCCGCTTGGCCACCTGAGCGAAGCACAACTGCTGCCAAAGCCCGTTACAGGCCGTATTCCGCTGATCGTTACCGGCTCTTCTCGGCAATCCATGCAATGGCTGGGCGAACACGCCGATGGTTGGCTGACCTTTCCCGATTCCACCCAGAACATCATGGGGCCGCGCCGCCTGGCGGAAAAAATCCGCACCTGGCGCGCCAACATCCCGAGCGGTGGTTTCCGTCCGCACATGACCAATGAATGGATCGATTTGGCGGTGGACCCGGACTTCCCGCGCACGCCGCTACGGGGCGGGTATGTACTCAAGACCGGGCGTAACGGGCTGATCGAGCTGCTTGGCGAATGGCGCGATGCCGGCGTTAACCACGCCGCACTGGGCATCCAGATGGCGGAACGCCCGGCAAAAGAGATTCTTCAGGAACTGGCAGAAGAAGTACTGCCCCTGTTCCCCTCACGTAGCGGTCCTTTGCCCTTCCCTCAGCACTGGTAAGCGCTCGATACCTGGAGTGCCCGGCGGGCACTCCCCTGCTCAGCCTCGTAACCGGAGACCGCTAACATGTCTATTGCCCAAACGCGCCTGTTCCAAGGCTATCTCGATAGCCGCCTGGGCATGATCCACATGCTGCTTGACCAAAATGGTGCACTGATAAGGCTCGATTTCAGCGAAAGGCCTGAATACCGAGACGCCATCCTGGATCAGCAGGCTGCCGCTGCGGTTTGCCTGCAATTGCGTGAATACCTCTGCGGTACCCGCCAAACATTCGACATACCGCTCGCCCCCGCTGGCAGTGCGTTTCTCAAAGAAGCTTGGGCGTTGCTCAGGGAGATCCCCTACGGAACCACTACCACGTATGGCGAGTTGGCAAAGGCAATGGGCAAGCCCTCCTCCGCTCGTGCTATCGGCATGGCCAACGCGGTCAATCCGATATCGATCATCGTGCCCTGCCATCGCGTAATCGCCGCCACGGGTCACCTGACCGGCTACAGCGGTGGTCTGGACAAGAAGCGAGGGTTGTTGGCGCTTGAAGCCGAGTTTTCGCGTGACGATCTGGCCTTCGTGCCGCCGTGGAAAGTACAACTGGAAGGTCCGGCGGCCTGATTGGGCAGTCGCTGTGGCGCGTTACCGCAGCTCGCCCTCGTCAGTTCAGAAGACGAGGGCGAGCCAGGTCAGCGGTTGACGGGTGAGCTTACGTTGCGACAGCCACGCTTTGGACCTTGCCGGGCAAGATGAGTGCGGCACATACAGCGCCGACCACCACCATGCAGGCGGAAACCAGGATGGCGTAGCTGAAGCCTTGTACTTCAGTGCCGCCGCCCGCCAAAACAGCGATGCTCACCGCCACCCCCACGGCCAAGCCAACTGCCGAACCCACCTCCTGGGTCGTGGTCAGCATGCCTCCCGCCAAGCCATGGTCGACGGCATCCACGCCTTCAATACCCGCCACTGTCCAGGCAGGAAACGCGATGCCATACCCAATGCCCGCCAGCAACGTGCCGGGAAGGATAGAGCCGGCCCAGGAGGTATCTGCAGCCAGGCACAGGCCGAGCAGGGCCAGACCACAGACGAACAACGCCATGCCCCCCAGAATGACCGGCTTGGTATCAACCTTGGCGATCAGGCTCGGGCCTACCCAGGCACTGGAGAGGGTGAAGGCAATCGCCATCGGCAGCAGCCCCAACCCCGTCTGGGTCGCGGTAAAACCGAGGACTTCCTGCATGTACAACGCCACGACGACAAACGTCGGGCCCAGTGCCGTGTTCGCGAGCAGCGACACCAGGTTCGCGCCCCCCGTCATGCGTCGCCAGAAAATCGGGATAGGCATCAACGGGTATTCCACCTTGCTTTCGACCCAGACGAACAAGGCGAGCAAACCCAAAGCCAGGGCAACCAGCCCAAAGGTGATTGGAGACGCAAGCCCGACGTGCTCGCTGTTGGCGAACGCAAACACCAGCGTCGCGGCGCCCCCGGCAACCAACACGGCACCGCCGATATCCAGGCGCCTGCCCGCCATGGCGACGTCACGCTCGCCCGTCGGCAGGTAACCTGACAATGCGATCACCAGCACACCGACCGGTACATTAATCCAAAGGACCCAGCGCCAGCCCAGGACATCGGTAATGCCCCCCCCCGAGAATCAGGCCCGCGACAAAGCCACTCGCCGCCACCGCGGTCCAGGCACCCAGCGCTCGATTACGCGATGCCTGGTCGGGAAACAGTGCCAGCAGCAGTGAAAACGCTGCCGGTGAAAACAGAGCGGCGCCAAAGCCTTGCATGGCTCGGGTGGCGATCAGCATGGCGGGAGTTTGCGAGAAACCACCGAGCAACGAACCGAGGGTGAAAATCACCAGGCCAATCAGGAACACACGGCGACGGCCAAACATGTCGGCAGCACGCCCGCCCAGCAGAAGGAAACCTGCAATGGCGACACCATACGCGTTGATCACCCACTGCAAGGCGCCAGGCGTGAAGCCCAGGCTTTCCTGAATTTGCGGCAGCGGAATCATAGTGATGGAAAAGTCGAGCAGTGCGACGAATTGAGTCGTGCATAGCAATATCAGGCAAAGGCGCCAGCGAGGGTTATTCATTGTGCATCCCATTTGATTTAGTTTTGCTAAATTAACTTAGTACCTCTAAACACGATGTATCATCGCGTTGGCGCTTCGTAAGCGGAAACGATCATTTTTGCGTACCACATTTAGGAAAACTAAAGCCGATGGCAACGTCACTGCCTCTTCTTGCACTAAGAACCTTCGTTGAGGTTGGCCAACGAGGAAGTATGAAAGCTGCCGCTGAAGCCTTGAGCGTCACGTCAGGCGCGGTCAGCCAACAGATTCGACTGCTGGAAGATCGAATCGGAATGGCGCTTTTTACGCGAGAGAGGAGCGGTTTGCGCCTTACGGAAGCAGGGGCCAGCGTTCATCCCGCGCTGTTCCAGGCTTTCGAGCAAATGCAAGTGGCCTTGCAGTCCCTGGAGGAGATCAAATCCCGGCAAACCCTGACCGTTAGTACAGTCGCGACGTTCGCAGCCTCATGGCTGGTGCCGCGGCTGGGCCGTTTCAACCTGCGGCATCCGCACATTGAGGTACGCGTCGAGGCGACTTCCGCCGTGGTGGATATGCGTCGGGACCGGGTCGATGTGGCACTGCGGCATGGGTTGGGAAGCTACCCTGGCCTGGATGTCACACGCTTGATGGCGCCCATACTGGTGCCGGTCGCAAGTTCCGCCTTTGTGGCCGCAAGCCCCGAACTCATGGAGCCCGAGGATTGCCTGAACTTCCCATTGCTGCACGATTCCGATCGCGCAGACTGGTCCTTGTGGCTCACCGCACACGGCGTCGCAAAAGACCCGCGCGCCGAACGGGGTACCGCCTTTGAAGATGATTTCCTGCTGATTCGCGCCGCAGAGGCCGGCCAGGGGCTGGCTTTAGTACCTCAGGAGTACGCGCGCGAGGAAATCGCTGCGGGCCGCCTTGTGCAAGTGATGGACAAGCCTTGGCCAGCAAGATTTGCGTATTACGTCGTCACTCGGCCGGAGGCCGTGCAGAGGCCTGAGATCAAGGCGTTCGTGGAATGGATTCAGGAAGAAGCACGGGAAACGATCTAGTGAAAGCGGCGCGGCGTTAGCTGCGGTCATCACTCACCCTTCTCGATTATTGTTTCGGTGAACAGGGCACGGCGCGTTCGCAAGCGACTCGCCATGGACAGTACCCAGACAAAGAACACCGATACCCACAAGACACCGAGCAGCGTTGCCGCAAGCATGCCACCGATCACGCCGGTACCGATTGCCCGTTGGCTGGCGGCACCGGCCCCGGAGGCCACCGCCAGCGGGACCACGCCGAGAATAAAGGCCATCGAGGTCATAATGACGGGGCGGAACCGCAAGCGTGCAGCCTGGGCCGCCGCCTGTGCGAGGGGCGCGCCCTGAGCATGCAACGCTTTGGCGAATTCGACGATGAGAATCGCATTCTTTGCCGAGAGACCGATGATCGTGATCAGCCCCACCTTGAAATACACGTCATTGGGCATACCCATGATCGTCACCGCAGCCACTGCACCGAACATACCGACCGGCACGATCAGCAATACCGCAAAGGGAATGGTCCAGCTTTCGTATAACGCCACCAGGACCAGCAACACCACAACCAATGACAACCCCACCAACAGCGGCACCTGATCGCTGGCCTGCTGTTCCTGAAGCGACAGCCCGGCCCATTCCAGACTGAAGCCGGCGGGGAGTTGACGGGCGATGTTCTTCAGTTCTTCCATCGCCTGCCCGGTGCTGTATCCCGGCGCGGCGTCACCGGAAAAACGCAACGACGCCGAACCGTTGTAACGCGCAATCTGCAGGGGGCCGACCTGCCACTCAAAACGGCTAAACGCCTCCAGCGGTACCAGGCGGTTCTGACGGTTGGGGACTTGCAGGCGCAGCAATGCTTCAGGCGTCTGCCGACTGCTGCCGTCGGCCTGAACGATCACCCGTTGCATGCGGCCTTGATTAGCGAATTCGTTGATTTGCTCCGAGCCCAGCGCTGAGGACAACGCTGAACTGATCACATCAAAACTGACGCCGAGCGCTTCGGCCTTTTCCCGATCAATGCTGACGTTGATTTGCGGCGCATCTGCCAGCCCATCCTCCATCAGATAGTCAATCACCGGGGATGCCTTGGCCGCGTCCAGTAATCGAGTGCGGGCCTGCAAGAGCGCGTCATGCCCCTGCCCCGTCAGGTCCTGCAGCCGCAACCTGAGAAAAAAGCCGAGGTTTCTCGCCAACCTATTCAGCCTCTGGGAGGCTCATCGAACGTGGACGGCCCGGCAACGCTTGCTCGATAGCGCTCATAGTATCCAACGCCAAGTGCAGCGCGTCGTCGGCCGGCTCACTGAACTCAATCAACAATTGGCTACGGACGAACAGGAGATCAACGAAGCCGTGCTCCACGCCTCTCTGCAGATCGACAAGGCTCGCAGCATTGCCCAGGCTGGCCAGGCCAAACACCTGCAAGTCTGGCTCGAACAAGGCAGAGGCAGCGAGATCGAGCTACTCGAACCCTGGATAGTCGAAGGCTGGCGCCAAGCCAGGGCGAGGGTATTCATCGAAGCGCTCAAGCTGCACCGCGTCTTCTTCCAGATCGAAGCCTCGCGCCTGCGCGCTAACTTGGACTTCATCTCCAGCACCCTCACCGGTAGTCGTTACCGCGGCGTATCCCAGGCCGTAGTGCGTTCGGCATGGGCCTCGCTGTTCATGGTAGTGCCGGTGCTCAGCAGTACCTTCGCCTCGCTCGCCCGCTCC
This sequence comes from Pseudomonas sp. LBUM1664, assembly GCF_059695895.1. Taxonomy (NCBI): domain Bacteria; kingdom Pseudomonadati; phylum Pseudomonadota; class Gammaproteobacteria; order Pseudomonadales; family Pseudomonadaceae; genus Pseudomonas; species Pseudomonas sp. LBUM1664. The sequence goes on from NZ_CP166791.1 coordinate 4,179,177, forward strand.
TTCGGTAGCCTTGGCTGCGGGGAGATTGGCTGGCTGCTGGTAGACGAAGCCGGTCAGGCTACACCGCAGGCTGCGGTGGGCGCCCTATGGCGCGCACGCCGGGCAGTGCTAGTCGGTGATCCGCTACAATTGGAGCCGATCGCCACCGTATCCGATGCCGTACTCGAACACATGCGTACCCGCTATCAAGTCGACGCTCACTGGCTGCCCAATCGCCGGTCCGCGCAGACCTTAGCTGATCAAGCCACCCCTTGGGGTCGCATGGCTGGTCCTTAAGACAGGAAATGCTGGGTCGGCCTGCCGCTGGTAGTGCACCGTCGCTGTGACAAACCGATGTTCGACCTGGCTAATCGCATCGCCTACGACGGAGCCATGGTCTATGGCACCATCGCGCCCTCACCCGCCAAAGAAACTCCGGCCCGCCTACTCACCGGCTGGGTGGACGCCAGTGGCCGCTCTTCTGGCAATTGGGTCGACAATGAAGGCAAGGCGCTCGAACGTCTGTTGGCCTTGCTTGATGGCGACGGTGTGCCGCTAGATAGCATCGCAGTTATCACGCCCTTACAGGACGTGCGCAACCAGCTCAAGGATCGATTACATACCAAGATCGTGCGCGGCACGATTCACACCATGCAAGGTAAGGAGGCTGCAGTGATCATCCTTGTCCTGGGTGAGAGCAGCGAAAACGGCGGCGTTCGCGAATGGGCAGTTTCCAAGCCCAACCTGCTCAACGTCGCTGCCACCCGGGCCAAGCGTCGCTTGTACGTGATTGGCGATCGCAATGACTGGAAGCAGCGGAAACTCTTCTGTGACGTTATTGATCTGCTACCGGCTCATTCCCAGATGACCGCCGACAGCTAGGCATGACAAAACGGCCGCATTAAGTCCTACTTTTAGGCTTTATACGAAATTAGGGGAGAACCAACAGCAGCCTGTCTCGCGCTGAGATGTTGTAGAGCCTATGGCATCCGATGAAAGGAATTCTATGACGGCGAAATGTTTTGGACTGCCTGATACGGCTTGGGATGTGGAACGAACTCTGGCCTTCGTACCAGTTGAAGATTCCACCCAGAGCCAGTCGTTTTGTAGGGGTAAAAACGCTTTAAAATAAAAAGGGGTCGCGAGGTAAAATCTCGCAACCCCTTGAATTATATGGTCGGGACGGAGTGATTCGAACACTCGACCCCTAGCACCCCATGCTAGTGCGCTACCGGACTGCGCTACGCCCCGACTAGGCGTGAATCTTGTTCCGCTTCTCAACGGAACGCTCAGGAATATATCGCAAGCTTTTGAAAACTGGAAGTATTTAAAAGCAGAAATTTATTTCTTGAGCACCACCAGCACATCTTCAAGCTCGGCGATCATCTGGCGGATCATTTGTTTGTACTGGGTTGTGTCGTCTTTGGCCTCATCACCGGAGAGGCGCAAGCGCGCTCCACCGATGGTGAACCCCTGGTCGTACAGCAGCGCGCGGATCTGCCGGATCATCAGCACGTCTTGGCGCTGATAATAACGGCGGTTTCCGCGGCGCTTGACCGGGTTGAGTTGAGGAAACTCCTGCTCCCAATAGCGCAGCACGTGCGGTTTTACGGCACACAGCTCGCTGACTTCACCAATGGTGAAGTAGCGTTTGCCCGGGATGACGGGTAGTTCGTCGTTATGACTTGGTTCCAGCATAAGCCTCAACTCGGGCCTTCAACTTCTGCCCTGGACGAAAGGTGACCACACGGCGAGCCGTGATCGGGATTTCTTCCCCCGTTTTCGGATTGCGGCCAGGCCGCTGGCGTTTGTCCCGAAGGTCGAAATTGCCGAAACCGGACAATTTGACCTGCTCGTTGTCTTCCAGAGCGTGCCTGATTTCTTCAAAAAACAGTTCGACCAATTCTTTGGCCTCCCGTTTATTCAGGCCCAGCTCCTCATACAGACGTTCCGCCATCTCAGCTTTCGTCAGAGCCCCCATACGTCACTTCCTTAGCGTGGCGTTCAACCTGTTTTCGAGCGAGGTGAGGATATTTTGCGTTGCGGTATTCACCTCATCGTCATTAAGAGTGCGCGATGGATGCTGCCAGGTCAAGCCAACTGCAAGGCTTTTTCTATGCGGATCAATGCCTTTACCCTGATACACGTCAAATAGCCTGAGGTCCGTCAGCCATTCGCCTGCATTTTCACGAATTACGTCCAATACAGCGCTGGCAGCAACGTCGCGATCGGCCAGCAACGCAAGATCACGACGCACTTCAGGGAAGCGCGATAACTCCTGGAATTTCGGCATTTTCCCCTGCGCCACTTCGCCCAGAACCAGCTCGAAGACGAACACCGGACGATCAAGACCCAGGGTTTTCGACAGTTCAGGGTGAATCGCACCAATATAGCCGACTTCACGCCCGTCTCGCTCGATGCGCGCGGTCTGCCCCGGGTGCAGCGCCGGATGCTTGCCTGGCACGAAGGTGAACGCGTCGAGCGCACCGGCAAAGCCCAGCACCGCTTCCACATCAGCCTTGACGTCGAAGAAGTCCACTACGTCGCGACCTTGCGCCCAACCTTCCGGCAGACGGCTACCGCAGACGACACCGGCCAACATCGGCTCTTGCTTCAAGCCTTCCAGCTGACCGACGAAGCGCAGGCCGCTTTCAAACAGACGGACGCGATCCTGCTGGCGGTTCAAGTTGTGCTGAAGCGCCTTGACCAAGCCTGGCCACAGGGACGAGCGCATGGCCGCCATGTCGTTGGAAATCGGGTTGGCCAGCAACAGCGGCTCAACACCCGGGTTGAACAGTTCAAACTGTCTCGGATCGATGAAGCTGTAGGTGATCGCTTCCTGATACCCACGGGCCACCAACAGTCGACGCAGCTCCGGCAGATCGCTACGCGCTTCAGCCTTGGCCTGTGGGGCCAGGCGAGCCTGCGGATAGCGAACCGGCAGACGGTTGTAGCCATACAGACGGGCCAGTTCTTCGATCAGATCGACTTCCAGGCTGATATCGAAGCGGTGGCTTGGCACTTCGACACGCCACTGCCCTGCCCCATCGGCGCTGATGTTCAGGCCCAGGGCGCTGAGCAGACGCTCGACTTCGGCCGAGTCCATCTCCATGCCAAGCATCTGGTTGATGCGCTGGGCACGTAGCGTGACCGGTGCAATCTTAGGCAGGTGCTGTTCGCTGACGGTTTCGATGATCGGGCCGGCTTCGCCGCCGGTGATTTCCAGCAGCAGGCCAGTGGCGCGCTCCATGGCTTCACGGGCCAGTTGCCAGTCCACGCCACGCTCGTAACGGTGCGAGGCATCGGTGTGCAGGCCATAGGAGCGGGCCTTGCCAGCCACGGCAATCTGATCAAAGAAGGCGCTTTCAAGGAACACATCACGGGTCGCCTTCGAGACGCCGCTGTGCTCGCCCCCCATCACACCGGCAATGGCCAGCGCACGGGAATGGTCGGCAATCACCAGCGTATCGCTGCGCAGGGTCACTTCCTGGCCGTCGAGCAGTACCAGCTTCTCGCCTTCCTCGGCCATGCGCACGCGGATGCCACCGTTGATTTCGGCAAGGTCAAACGCGTGCAACGGCTGACCCAGCTCCAGCATCACGTAGTTGGTGATGTCGACGGCAGCGTCGATGCTGCGTACGTCGGCGCGACGCAAGCGCTCGACCATCCACAGCGGGGTCGGCTTGGACAGATCGACGTTACGGATCACCCGGCCCAGATAACGCGGGCAAGCCGACGGCGCCAGGACTTCAACCGAACGCACTTCATCATGCAACGCCGGCACGGTCGCGACCGCAGGACGTGCCACCGGGGCGGCATACAACGCACCGACTTCACGGGCCAGGCCGGCCAGGGACAGGCAATCGCCACGGTTCGGGGTCAGGTCGACCTCGATGCTTGCATCGTCCAGGCTCAGGTACTCACGAATGTCCTGGCCAACCGGCGCATCGGCCGGCAGTTCCATCAGGCCATCGTTGCCTTCGCCGATCTGCAGTTCGACCTGGGAGCACAACATGCCGTTGGACTCGACGCCGCGCAGCTTGGCTTTCTTGATCTTGAAGTCGCCCGGCAGTTCGGCGCCGATCATGGCGAACGGGATCTTCAGGCCCGGGCGCACGTTTGGCGCGCCGCAGACTACCTGAAAGGTTTCCGCGCCATTGCTGACCTGGCAAACCCGCAGCTTGTCAGCGTCTGGATGCTGTTCGGTGCTCAGCACCTCGCCCACGACCACACCGCTGAATTCACCGGCGGCCGGCGTAACGCTATCGACCTCAAGACCGGCCATCGACAGGCGAGCAACCAGCTCGTCCCGGCTTACCTGCGGGCTTACCCAGCCGCGCAGCCATTGTTCACTGAATTTCATCCTGCTCTCCTATTAGATTCGTTACGGGCCCGCGACCTAGCGAAATTGCGCAAGGAACCGCAAGTCGTTGTCGAAGAACAGGCGCAAGTCATTGACGCCGTAACGCAGCATGGCCAGACGCTCGACGCCCATGCCGAAAGCAAAGCCCGAGAACTCTTCCGGATCGATCCCGGACATACGCAGCACGTTAGGGTGAACCATGCCGCAGCCCATGACTTCCAGCCAGCCAGTCTGCTTGCAGACGCGGCAGCCTTTACCGCTGCACATCACGCATTCCATGTCGACTTCAGCGGATGGCTCGGTGAACGGGAAGTAGGACGGTCGGAAACGTACAGCCAGTTCTTTTTCAAAGAACACCCGCAGGAACTCTTCGATAGTCCCTTTCAGGTCGGCGAAATTGATGTCGCGATCAACCAGCAGGCCTTCGACCTGGTGGAACATCGGCGAGTGGGTGATATCGGAGTCGCTACGGTACACACGGCCTGGGCAGACGATGCGGATCGGCGGCTGCTGCGATTCCATGGTGCGGACCTGTACCGGCGAGGTATGGGTGCGCAACAGCATGTTCGCGTTGAAATAGAAGGTGTCATGCATCGAACGGGCCGGGTGATGGCCTGGGATGTTGAGCGCTTCGAAGTTGTGGTAATCGTCTTCGACCTCAGGGCCTTCGGCAATGCCGTAGCCGATGTGAGTGAAGAACTGCTCGATGCGTTCCAGGGTCCGGGTCACCGGGTGCAGGCCTCCGGAAGTCTGGCCACGGCCAGGCAGGGTCACGTCAATGGACTCGGCGGCGAGTTTGGCAGCCAGATCCGCCTCCTCGAACAACGCCTTGCGCGCATTAAGGACCTCTGTGACACGCTCCTTGGCAACGTTGATCAGCGCACCGACCTGCGGACGCTCTTCGGCCGGCAGGTTCCCCAGGGTCTTCATCACCTGAGTCAACTCGCCCTTCTTGCCAAGGTATTGAACCCGGATTTGCTCCAGGGCATTGATATCTTCAGCGCTTTGCACAGCCTCTAGTGCTTGAGAGACCAGCGCATCCAGGTTTTCCATGTACAGACTCCAGATACAAAATAGGGGAAGAGCTTGAAGGCTCTTCCCCTATTTAAGACGTTTAACACCTGGGCCCACAGAGGTGAGCCCAGGTGACTGTCGGGGGTACTTAAGCCAAGGTGGCTTTAGCTTTCTCGACAATCGCAGCAAACGCCGCTTTTTCGTTCACTGCCAGATCAGCCAGAACCTTACGGTCGATCTCGATGGACGCTTTTTTCAGGCCAGCGATGAAACGGCTGTAGGACAGACCGTTAACACGAGCACCAGCGTTGATACGAGCGATCCACAGAGCGCGGAACTGACGTTTTTTCTGACGACGGTCACGGTAGGCGTATTGGCCTGCCTTGATTACCGCTTGCTTGGCAACACGGAATACGCGGGAACGCGCGCCGTAGTAGCCTTTAGCAAGTTTCAGAATTTTTTTGTGACGTTTACGGGCAATGACGCCACGCTTTACACGAGCCATGAGTTACTTCCTCTATTCTTGATCAAAATTAACGAAGGCGCAGCATGCGCTCGACTTTTGCCACGTCAGACGGATGCAGCAAGCTGCTACCGCGCAGTTGACGCTTACGCTTGGTCGACATTTTGGTCAGAATGTGGCTCTTGAAAGCGTGCTTGTGCTTGATACCGTTAGCAGTTTTCAGAAACCGCTTAGCAGCACCACTTTTAGTCTTCATCTTTGGCATGTTCGGATACTCCGCATTCAGTTGATAAACATAATCGCAAGGCCTGCCGTGCCCTGTTGATTACTTCTTCTTTTTCGGGGCGATGACCATGATCAGTTGGCGTCCTTCCATCTTAGGATGCTGTTCGACCGAACCGTACTCGAGCAGGTCAGCTTCAACCCGCTTGAGGAGTTCCATCCCCAGCTCCTGGTGGGCCATCTCACGGCCGCGGAATCGCAAGGATACCTTGGCCCTGTCCCCATCACTCAGGAAACGTACCAGGTTGCGCAGTTTTACCTGGTAATCCCCTTCCTCCGTCCCTGGACGAAACTTGATTTCTTTTACCTGAATCTGCTTCTGGTTTTTCTTCGCCGCCGCAACCTGCTTCTTCTTTTCGAAGATCGATTTGCCGTAGTCCATCACCCGGCAAACAGGTGGGACTGCGTCTGCGGAAATTTCTACCAGATCAAGCTTGGCTTCTTCAGCAATACGAAGCGCTTCATCAATCGAGACGATGCCAATCTGCTCGCCGTCAGCGCCAATTAACCGAACCTCGCGTGCCGAGATATTCTCGTTGATCGGGGCTTTCGGTGCAGCTCGTTTATCTTGTCTCATTTCACGCTTAATAATAATTACTCCAAATCTGGGCGACCACGCCGGGAAACCGCTTGCGCGAGGAACTCAGCGAATTCGGCGACGGGCATCGAGCCCAGGTCAGCACCTTCACGAGTACGCACAGCGACAGTCTGCATCTCGACCTCCCGATCTCCGATAACCAAGAGAAAGGGAACCTTGAGCAAAGTATGCTCGCGGATTTTAAAGCCGATCTTTTCATTTCTCAAGTCGGACTTGGCACGAAATCCGCTTTGATTGAGAGTTTTTTCGACTTCGGCGGCAAAATCTGCCTGTTTATCAGTGATATTCATGATCACTGCCTGAGTCGGCGCCAACCACGCAGGGAACGCACCCTCGTAGTGCTCGATCAGAATCCCGACAAACCGCTCGAAAGAACCGAGGATCGCGCGGTGAAGCATGACAGGGTGCTTGCGGCTGTTGTCTTCGGACACGTATTCGGCGCCCAGACGGATCGGCAGGTTAAAATCGAGCTGCAGGGTACCACACTGCCACACGCGACCAAGGCAATCTTTGAGCGAGAACTCGATCTTCGGACCGTAGAAAGCCCCTTCGCCCGGTTGCAGATCGTACGCGAGGCCCGCGCTATCGAGGGCGGCAGCCAGCGCCGCTTCGGCGCGATCCCACAGCTCGTCGGAGCCGACGCGTTTTTCCGGACGAGTGGACAGCTTCATTTCGACTTCGGTGAAACCGAAGTCCCGGTAGACGTCCATGGTCAGCTTGATGAAGGCAGCGGATTCAGCCTGCATTTGCTCTTCGGTGCAGAAAATGTGCGCATCGTCCTGGGTAAACGCACGCACGCGCATGATGCCGTGCAGCGCACCCGACGGCTCGTTACGGTGGCACGCACCGAACTCGGCCAGACGCATCGGCAGCTCGCGGTAGCTTTTCAGGCCTTGGTTGAACACCTGCACGTGGCATGGGCAGTTCATCGGCTTGATGGCGTAGTCGCGGTTTTCCGACTGAGTGGTGAACATGTTGTCGGCGTAGTTGGCCCAGTGCCCGGATTTCTCCCACAGGCTGCGGTCCACCACTTGTGGCGTCTTGATCTCGAGGTAGCCGTTTTCACGCTGGACCTGACGCATGTACTGCTCGAGTACCTGATACAGGGTCCAGCCGTTCGGATGCCAGAACACCATGCCCGGGGACTCTTCCTGGGTGTGGAACAGGCCCAGGCGCTTGCCGATCTTGCGGTGATCGCGTTTTTCGGCTTCCTCGATGCGCTGGATGTAGGCGGCCAGCTGCTTCTTGTCGGCCCAGGCTGTGCCGTAGACGCGCTGCAACTGCTCGTTTTTAGCATCGCCACGCCAGTAGGCGCCAGACAGCTTGGTCAGCTTGAAGGATTTCAGGAAGCGCGTGTTCGGCACGTGCGGGCCACGGCACATGTCGACGTATTCTTCGTGGTAGTACAGGCCCATGGCCTGCTCGTCCGGCATGTCTTCCACCAGACGCAGCTTGTAATCTTCACCACGGGCCTTGAACACTTCGATGACTTCGGCGCGCGGAGTGACTTTCTTGATGACGTCGTAATCTTTCTCGATCAGCTGCTGCATGCGCTGTTCGATGGCGGCCATGTCTTCCGGCGTGAAAGGACGCTCGAAGGCAATGTCGTAATAGAAGCCTTCATCGATGACCGGCCCGATGACCATCTTCGCGCTTGGATACAGCTGCTTGACCGCATGGCCGACCAAGTGCGCGCAGGAGTGGCGAATGATCTCCAGCCCCTCTTCATCCTTGGGCGTGATGATTTGCAGCGTGGCGTCGCTGTTGATGACGTCAACGGCGTCGACCAGCTTGCCGTTTACCTTGCCGGCCAGGGTGGCCTTGGCCAGGCCCGCGCCGATGGATGCGGCGACCTCGGCTACGGAAACCGGGTGATCGAATGAACGTTGACTGCCGTCGGGAAGAGTAATAGTTGGCATGGCGCCTCCTCTCCTAGTGGTGACCCCTACCAAAGGTCACGTGGGTTGGGATGAGCCAGTACAAGATCCAGTCCAGGCCATTCAATGACGAACGCCTGCCTTACAGCGGCAGGAGCCTTGCGGCCAACCGGGAAAACCGAACCAGAGTGACTGGGATTCAAATCAGGGTTATTCGAATATTTGCCGCTACCGGGACCTGTAGTCATCCGGCGCCTAAAAATACCCGAGCCCAGCATGCTAGCACAGATGAACGGTCATCGCCGCGTCCGGATTGAAGCAGGCGTAAATCCACAGTTTTTATGCCAGAGTGCTGAACTGAAGCGCCCGCAACGCCTCAGATAACGAGACATCGACCCGAAAGGAGCATCTCAGCATGCGTCTGAATACATTACTCGCAGTAGTCGCCCCCCTCGCCCTGCTGCTCCCGCTGGCCGCCCACGCCGACTGGCCTAAAGGCGAGCGCGAGAAATACATGGCCCAATGCACCGAGGCGGCAACCCCGCAGATCGGCGCGGCGGCTGCCAAAGCCCATTGCGCCTGTGGCGCCGACGCCATCAAATCCTATCCGGCGAGTGATATCCAGGCTTTGATGGATAACAAGGCGAGCGATGCGCTGAAGCAAAAGGCACTGACTCAAATCGCTAGCTGCAAGGCCGACGCGAAAGTGAAAAAATAGTGATCGGGCCAGGTGCTTGCACCCTTTGCGCCCCGTAAAAAGCGCCTGAAAAGGCCTTTTTTAAACAATTTTTGCAGGTTTTACAGCTTTTTTTATCGCCTTTACTTTCAGCTGAAAGCCTTTAAAACCGGGCCTTTCAGCTAATCAAGGAGGTAAAGAAAACACGAGTGAATGGCAAACAGCACGCCAGGGGGGCTCCCAAATCGAACAATTCGACTATGATACCCGGGTGTGCCCAGTTGGCCTGAGCAGCACAGTACACTGAAAATATATGTTTCTTGGAGATACACCATGTCTAATCGCCAAACCGGCACCGTTAAATGGTTCAACGATGAAAAAGGCTTCGGCTTCATCACTCCTCAAGGTGGCGGTGACGACCTGTTCGTACACTTCAAAGCTATCGAAAGCGACGGTTTCAAAAGCCTGAAAGAAGGCCAGACCGTTTCCTTCGTGGCTGAGAAAGGCCAAAAGGGTATGCAAGCTGCACAAGTTCGCCCAGAGTAATTTCTCGGCGCGCTAAAAAAACCCCGTCCATGTGACGGGGTTTTTTATGGGCGATTGAAAACCGAGGATCAGCCGCAGTTCACTCGATTGACCACCAGGTTGGCATCGGTATTGAGATTCAGGCGATCGGAGCGGTACTCAAGCGTCACCATGTCATTGGGCCTGAGGATCCGGGCATTCTGCGCGCCGGAACGGGTGCGGGCTTGTTCCAGCAATTGCGGCGAGGCCTGCTTGCCAATGACGAACTCGGCAGCCTTTGCGTCGCAGCGGCTGTGACCAGTTTCGGTCGCCACGGGGTCTGGGGTCGATTCAGAGGTGCTGCTGCAACCACTCAAGAGCGCGGCGGCCAGCAAAGTACTCAATGACGCGAGCTTCCAAGGCATGAAGCCTCCTTTTTTTGATAAATAAACAGAGAGCGTGCGACAGCCCAAACGGAGCTTGGTTTCAAGACAAGGGCTATCAACCTGCCCTCCTCCCGGAAAACCGCAGTTTGCCTGAGCCCGACATCCCTGTTCAGACATGAATCGTGACTGAATATGAACGGTGCTCAGTAAACGTCAATGTAATCAAACGGTGGATTCGGCCAGTTCTCTTTCAGCGCATTGTAGATCTGCATGACCCAGACCTCGTCACTGGCAGCGACCCGTCCGACGTATCCCGAACCTTTTGCCCACGTCTCCAGCCGGAAAAGCAAACCATCGATGTCAACGCCACCCACCACGCCCGAAGACAAATAGGCGATACCAGCCTTGGTTACTCGCAGTTGGGTGTGCTCCTCGTCACTGGCACAAGCCAATAGCTGACGCACTGCTTCGAGGGTTAGCCCGCCGGGAGCGTTCAAGTCGATCTGCACTGCGGGACTCCTTCAAAAAATCAAAAAACAAGTGTCGCACAGCCCTCCCCTGATGCCTAAGTGGCAGTGCCAAACCTGAGCCAAAAATGGTTAACTCAGCCTACAGTCCTCCCAACTCGCGAGCCCTACCATGAGCATCGTCAGCATCGAAGCCACCATCAATGCCAAATGGTCAGAGGGCCATAGCTCCTACAGCCCTAGCAACCCGGAGGAACTGGCAATCCTCGGTATAGAGCTGTTAGTGAGGGAGTTGGGGACAAAGGCCGCCCAGAACTTCATCAAGCAGGCATTCGAGCGATACCCGAGCACCACTGAAGCCGTTGATTGAAGCTCACATACCCGCAAACCAGGGCCTGCGGGTTTGCTGCAAGAGCGTTTACTTGAGCCGCGCCAGACGCTCGGTCAGCAGGTCAAAGAAACCCTGCGCATCACCGTTCTCCACCCAGAACGCATTCTTGGGTGCCTTCAAGCCGTCGTACCAGTCAACGATGGTCTGCCCGAAAGTCGGGCCCTCGCGACTGTCCACCACAACGTTGACGGAACGACCGGTGAACAACTGCGGCTTGAGCAGGTAGGCAATCACCGTAGCATCATGCACTGGCCCGCCCGTCATCCCGTAATGCTCCATGTCGCCCTTGACGTATTCGTTGAGAATATCGCCCACAAGCTTGCTGGCATTGTTGTTCAGGGCCGCGATCTGCTTCAGGCGAGCCTCGCTGGTGAGGATCTTGTGGGTCACGTCCAGCGGCAGATACGTCAGCTTCACACCGCTTTTGGCCACCACCTCGGCCGCTTGTGGATCGGCGAACAGATTGAATTCGGCCACCGGCGTGATGTTGCCGCCGTTGAAGTGCGCACCGCCCATGATCACCACTTCCTTGATGCCCTGGACAATGCCCGGTTCCTGGATCAGCGCCAGGGCCAGGTTGGTCTGCGGGCCGAGCATGGCGATAGTGATGCTGTGGGGTTTGGCCGCCTTGAGGGTGTCGATCAGGTAGTTGACGGCATTGCCCTCGGCCAGCCCTTTCTTCGGCTCGTGCACGGTGACACCCGACAGGCCTTCCTTGCCATGGATGTTTTCCGCGTAGATGGGGGTGCGCATCATCGGTTTCGGCGCACCAGCGTATACCGGCACCTCTTCACGCCCCGCCCACTCCCGGGCCAGACGCGCGTTGCGGGACGTCTTGTCCAGGCGCACATTGCCCGCGACGGTGGTCAGCGCGCGAATATGCAGCTCTTCAGGGGACGCCAGGGCAAACAACAGGGCAACCACGTCGTCGGCACCCGGATCGGTGTCGATGATCAGGTCGATCTTTTCCGCCGCCTGGGCGCTCGTAGCAGTGATCAGTGACAAAAGCAGCAGACTCCGGAACAGTTGATGCATTTTCTGAGCATAGCGGTGCATGGGCGCATTCCTTGTGCAGGGTTAACAGGGTTAGAACGTTACTCCAGCGATCAGCACAATGTTGCAGTACGCAGAGCACTCTCCCGTGCGAATAATCGCCCGAGCTTCTCGGCTAAGGGCCTTGAACTGTTCGTGGCTGACCAACGCCCGCGCCCCCAGTGCACCTTCGGCATGCAGGGTCTCCAGTGTCGTCAGGGCCAACGGTTGTTTATCGAAGATTTCCTCAGCCAGCACATGGCTTTCGACCTGCATTTCACTGAGCACCACCTTCAAGGTGCTGACAAAATCAGGAATGCCATGGGTCAGGGCCAGATCGATCAACTCGACCTGAGGCGGCACCGGCAGGCCCGCATCACCGATGACTACCTTATCGCCATGGCCGAGAGAGGCGATCAGTCGCGACAGTGCCACATTCAACAACGGTGTCTTTTTCATGATTTGAAAGCCTGTACTTCAAGCAAGGTGGGAATGGAGGGCTGCGCCCCCGCGCGGGTGACCGACAGCGCAGCGGCGACCTGACCGAAACGAATCGCCTCGACCTCGGTTTTGCCACTGGCCAGGGCTGCCGCGAACCCGCCGACAAAAGTATCGCCTGCCGCCGTGGTGTCTACAGCCTTGACCAGCGGCGCCGGGAAGTGCTCGAAGCTCGAACCGTTGGCGAACATCAGCCCCTGGGCGCCCAGCGTCACGATCACCTTGCAGGCACCGGTGGCGATCAATTGCGTCGCGGCGGCTTCGGCGGTTTCCAGGGAGTCCACCGCCAGCCCGCTCAGGACCGCCGCCTCGCTTTCATTGGGGATCAGATAGTCGACATAGGCGTACCAGTCAGCCGGCAACGCCCGGGAGGCCGGCGCCGGGTTCAGGATGACGGTCTTGCCCAACTCGCGGCCTCGCTTGAGCGCATGACCGACGGTGGCGTCCGGCACTTCAAGTTGGCAAATGATGACATCGGCGCTTTGCAGCACCTCGTCGAAGCTGTCCAGGACATCAGGGGTGAGCACGCCGTTGGCACCGGCAACGATAACGATCGCATTCTGGCTGTTGTCATCGACGACGATCAGCGCCACGCCGCTGGAGCCATCCACCACGCTGACTGCCTGGCAATCGATGCCCTCGTCCAGCAGCGCCCCGCGTAACTGTTCACCGTAGGCATCACTGCCCACGCAACCGACCATGGACACCTGCGCCCCCAGGCGTGCGGCGGCCACGGCCTGGTTGGCGCCCTTACCGCCCGCGATGGTGGAGAACGATTCACCGATCAGCGTTTCACCGCCCCGGGGCAGACGCGGCGCACGGGTCACCAGGTCCATGTTCAGGCTGCCTACTACCACTACTTTTGCTGGCATACATCATTACTCATCAATTCGGTTTCAGCGGTATTGAGCGAAAGTACCAGACAGCGGTGCAGTCGACTCTCGCAAGACAATGCTGGGCGTGACGATCCTTTGATCGGTGGCAAGCCCCGGCGTGGCGATCCGCCGCAACAGCACTTCAGCCGCCATTTCGCCGAGTTGCAGGATCGACTGCCCCACCGTCGTCAGCGCTGGGTAGACATAACGGCTCATTTGAATGTCATCGAAACCAATGACCGACAATTCGCTGGGCACACGCACGTTGCGCTCGGCGGCGGCACGCAGCACACCAATGCCGATCATGTCGTTGGCCGCAAAAATGGCGCTGGGCGGTTGATGCTCAAGCAGTTTGGCCGCTGCGCGGTAGCCGCCAGTGCTGGTGAAATCGCTTTCAAGCATGCGCTCGACAGGCAGTTCGATCCCCGCCTCTTTCAGAGCCCGGCAGTAACCGGCCAGACGCATTTGCGCCACGCTGGTGTCCGCCGGGCCACCGATAAAGGCGATATCGCGGTGGCCCAGCTCCAGCAGGTGCCGGGTCGCCAGGTACGCGCCGTACTCATGGTCAATGCGCACCAGGTCCGCGTCGACGCTGTCGAGCCCGCGGTCGACGATGACCATGGGCGTACGCACATTGGCCAGCCCCTCGGCCAGGCCAACATCGCCGCCGACGGATGCGACGATCAGACCGTCGATGCGTTTTTCCAGCAGCACCCGCAGGTAACTGCGCTGCTTGTCCGGGTTGTCGTCGGAGTTGCACAGGATCACGCAATAGCCGTTGCGCTCACAATGATCCTCGATACCCCGGGCCAATTCGGCAAAGTAGGGGTTGAGGCTGTTAGGCACCAACAAACCGATAGTCGCGGTGGTCTTGGCCTTGAGCGAGCGAGCCACGGCGCTGGGCACGTAATCGAGGTGCTCGATCGCCGCCTCGACCTTGCGCCGCACTTCTTCGCTGACGGGCCGCGTCTTGTTTACTACGTGGGACACGGTCGTGTAGGAAATCCCCGCGAGCGCCGCTACATCCTTGATCGTCGCCATGGTTCAGGCCCGCCGACTGGCGCGCTGGCTGCGATAAGTATCGAGCACCACTGCAACCACGATCACCGCGCCGGTAATGATGCGCTTGGTCGGTTCGGTGGCGCCGATCTGCGCCAGGCCTGCCGCCAGCACGGAGATAATCAGCACGCCAAAGAAGGTGCTGATGACCGAGCCGCGCCCGCCCATCAGGCTGGTGCCGCCGATCACCACTGCGGCGATGACCTGCAACTCGAGCCCCGAGCCTGCGTTCGGGTCCGCCGCTTCCAGGCGAGAAATCTGAAACAGCGCCGCCACACCGGCCAGCAATCCCATCAGACTGAACACCAGGATCTTGTAGGGCTTTGGATTGATACCGGCCAGACGCACCGCTTCTTCATTGGTGCCGATGCCAATCAGGTAGCGACCGAACACAGTACGGGTCAGCACAGCCTGGGCGATGAAGATCACCAGCAAGGCAATGATGAACGAGGGTGAAATGCCAAAGGCGATCGGGTTCGACAGCCAGGCGAAGGAGTCCCCGATGTAGGCCGTGCGGGACCCGGTCATCTGGTACGCCAGGCCTCGGGCCATTTCCAGCACGCCGAGGGAGACGATGAACGATGGAATACGCCACGCCACGGTAATCGAACCGGTGACGGTACCCGCCAGCGCCGCCACGGCCATGCCGAGCAATGCCGACGGCCAGACACTCCAGCCCCAGCCAAGAACTGCCACGCTCACCGTCGAGGCCGCCAGCGCCAGCACCGACCCCACCGACAGATCGATACCGCCAATGATCAGAATGAAGGTCATGCCGACCGCCAGCACCATGAGGTCTGGAATCTGGTTGGCCAAGGTGCTGAAGGTGTCATAGGAAAGGAAATGGCTGCTCAGGGTCGAGAACAGCGCGACCATGGCCAGCAGGGCGCCGGCCAGGCCCAGGTAAGTGCCCAGGCCATAGAAGTTGCCACTCGATTTACCGACGGCAGATGCGGTTTTCATGAAAGATCCCTTGGCGCTGCTTCGTTGAGCAACGCATCACGTTTTTGGTAGCCGGCAAATGCGGCGGCAAGCAAGTCATCCTGGGTCCAGCTGTCGCGCTCGAAGGTGTCGATCAAGCGCCCGGCGGACAGTACGCCGATACGGTCACAGATCAGCATCAGTTCGCGCAAGTCACTGGAAACCACGACCAGCGCCTTGCCCTGGCGCGTCAACTCACCGAGCAGCGCATAAATGTCGAATTTGGCGCCGACATCGATGCCACGGGTCGGCTCGTCGAACAGCAATACCGAGCAATCGCGTTCGAGCCAGCGACCGATCACGACTTTCTGTTGATTACCGCCCGACAGCTCGGACACCAACTGTGTCGGGCTGGAACTGCGGATTCGCATGGCGTCGATCTGCCGTTGTGCCAGCGCGAGTTCCTCGCTGCCATTGACGACACCGGCGCTGGAAATCTCCGGCATGTTGCCCAGGGCAATGTTGGCAGCGATGGATTGGGTCAGCAGCAGGCCTTCGCCCTTGCGGTCCTCGGTGATCAACGCAATGCCGTGGGCCACCGCATCGGCCGGGGAGCGAATGCTGACGACGTTGGCCGGCGAACCCAGCGCCACGGTGCCACTGTCGGCCGCATCGGCGCCGAAGATCAGCCGCAGCAATTCGGTGCGCCCTGCCCCGATCAAGCCGGAAATACCGAAGATCTCGCCACTGCGTACTTCGAAGGACACATCGCGGACCTTGTCAGAACGGGTCAGGCCTGTAACGGTCAGTGCCGGGGCGCCGATCTGGCGCGGGCCAAGGTCGATGTGCTCGCCCAGTTCCCGCCCGACCATCAGCGTCACCAGTTGCTCGCTGTTGTAGTTGGCCATCGGCTCGACACAGACCAGGTTGCCGTCGCGCAGTACTGCAATGCGTTGGGCCACTCGCGCCAGTTCTTCGAGGCGATGGGAAATGTAGATGATCGACACGCCCCGAGCCTGCAAGCGGGTGATCTGTTCGAAGAGCATCTCGACTTCCCGGACCGTCAGCATGGCGGTCGGCTCGTCGAGAATCAGCACATGGCAGTCGCCGATCAGGTTGCGGGCGATCTCGACCATCTGCTGGTGACCGATGCCCAGCTCACCGACCAGAGTGTCGGGATCGATTGCATCGAGCCCCACTTGGGCCATCGCCTCGATCGCCGCTTTGCGCAATTGGTTGCGGCTGATCCAGCCGCCGTGATTGGGCAGGTTGTCGAGGAACAGGTTTTCGGCCACAGAAAGGGTCGGCAGCAAGTTGAGTTCCTGCATCACCATGCGCACGCCCAGCTCTTCAGCCTGGGTACGGCTGCCGGGACGATAATCCTTTCCTTGAAACTGCATCTGCCCGGTCGTCGGTGTCACCAGCCCACCGATGATCTTGGACAAAGTGCTTTTACCGGCGCCATTTTCACCGGTCAGCGCCAACACTTCACCGCGCATCAACGTCAGGTCGATGCCGGTCAGTACTGGCTGGGCATAGGTCTTGCCGATGCCGCTGACAGAAAGGACAGCGTTCGGGTCGAAAACAGACATAAAAAAACTCTCCATACGCTCGCCCGGATGGGCGAGCGCCGTTGTGTCGCCAGGATAACTATTTGGTAACCAGCTCGACCGGAGTTTCGATAACGCCGTTAGTACCACTGTCGACGGCTTCACCCTTGAGGATCTTCAAGGCAGTCTCGATGCCGAAAATAGCCTGTTTGGCTGCGAACTGGTCGGCGGTTGCCAGGACACGACCATCCTTGAGCATGGGCTTGATGGCATTGATGTTGTCGTAACCGACCACTTGCACCTTGCCTGCCTTGCCGGCAGCCCGCACGGCCGATACCGCGCCAACCGCCATGCTGTCGTTACCGGCCAGCAGGGCCTTGATGTTCGGGTATTCACTGAGCATCGAGGCGGCAACCTGATTGCCCTTGTTGATTTCCCAGTCGCCGGATTGCAGGGAGACGACCTTGACCTGCGCCGCTTCCATTGCATCCTTGAAGCCTGCGGTCCGCGCCTGGGCATTGGTGGTGGTGGACACGCCTTCGATGATGCCAACCTCGTCACCGGCCTTGAGCTGCTTGGCCAGGTACTCACCCACCAGTCGCGCACCTTTGCGGTTGTCTGGGCCTACGAACGGAACGTTGATGTTTTTGCTTTTGACCACGGCCGGATCGAGCTGGTTATCAATGTTGATCACCGTGATGCCAGCGTCGACGGCTTTCTTGATCACCGGCACCATGGCCTTGGAGTCCGCGGGCGCGATGATGAGGGCATCCACCTTGGACACGATCATCTGCTCGACGATGCGAATCTGGTTGGCGGTGTCGGTTTCATCCTTGATCCCGTTGGAGATCAGGTCGAAATCGGCGGAGTGTTCCTTCTGATAGGCCTTGGCCCCGTCTTCCATGGTCAGGAAGAATTCGTTGGCCAAAGATTTCATGACCAGGGCGACCTTGGGTTTTTCAGCGGTCTGGGCGAGCGCCGAGGAGAAAGGCAACGCAGCGGATGCGGCCGCGAGCATGGCAACAGCGAGAAGGCGTCCAGCGAATGGCAACTTCATGGGTTCACTCCGATCTTATGATTATTGTGAGCAAATCATTGCACGGAACGCCGCGCAAACGTTTGCGTGGAGTGAACTATGGTAAGGGTTAGCGGATTTGTCAACGTTCTGATTTCACCCAAAACGTCAGAGGGTCAGGCCGTCGTATTGACCAGTGCACCCGAATCGGATTCCTTGGCCAGTTGCGTGATCAGGTTACCGGTAACCTGCGCCAGCGCGCCAGTGGTATCAGCAATCTGTCCTTGAATCGCCATGACCGCCGTAGCCTTGGCTTCTGGTGTTGAATAGGTGCGTGCCTGTGCAGAAGCCAATTGCTGTTGCTGCTCTCTGAGCTGTTGTTGAAGCTCCTGCATGCGCTTGAGCAACACCTGCACGGCAATACTCTGGGTGCTGCCGCTCTTCTGCGCCTTGCCTCCGGCTTCGGGACCTACGCCTGTGCGAACCTTGCCGGATTCTTGCGTTTCGCCCAAGGCCTCATCGGCTGACTCGGTGCTGGACTCACTCAAGGCATTGAGCGTGGCGGCGGACTTGCCACCGATGGTAACGGCTGCCGCATTGGGAAGGCCGACGGAAAGCGACATATCAAAGCTCCATGAGTTTGGATTCCTACAAGGATCATCGTCCGCTCCGGCACTTTCTTTAGCCACCGCTTTGCCCCTTCTGCTGCACGACGTATCAGATTGCCAATGCGCTCGGTAAAACAGAGGCTGCAGAACGGATGACTCGCCTGTTGCTTCTCCCTGATAAAAAAATCATTTTTCCTACATCAAAATAGAAAAAGTGCTGTCAGACGTTTTTCTTGAATTTTAAGCAGTTGCGTAAATGCCTACGGTTAAATACTGTATACACGTACAGCTTAATAAGGATAACCCTGTGGCCACGCCCTCCGCTGCAACTACCCCTTTAGATTCCTATACGCGACTCGGTCTGAGGGTCTCGAAAATCATCAACTCGCCCACGGCCCAAAAAGCCAAGGCAGCCTTGATCTTCCGTCTTCCCGACGAGCCGGTGGATGAGTGGGAGCGCCTCCTGGAAGAAATCGACGAGAACGACAACGTGACCCTCGCCTATCGCGACGATGGCGGTGTGCAGGTTTTCTGGGTTGTGCCAAAGGAAGATTGAGCCTGATGAGCGTTCGCTGTTTTGCTTTATTGCTTGTATTCGTTGCCGTGGGGGCACAGGCCGGTGCTCCGCGCACCTTCAACGAAGCCAAGAAAGTCGCCTGGAAACTCTACGCGCCACAATCCACCGAGTTTTACTGTGGCTGCAAATACACCGGCAATCGCGTGAACCTGGCAGCGTGCGGCTATGTACCCCGCAAGAATGCCAATCGCGCCGCCCGCATCGAGTGGGAACATATCGTTCCGGCGTGGCAGATCGGTCATCAGCGCCAATGCTGGCAACAAGGGGGTCGCAAAAACTGCACCCGCTACGACCCGATCTATCAACGGGCCGAGGCCGACCTTCACAACCTGGTGCCAAGCATCGGGGAAGTGAATGGCGATCGCAGCAATTTCAGCTTCGGCTGGCTGCCGGTGCAGAAGGGCCAGTACGGCTCATGTTTGACCCAGGTGGATTTCAAGGCCAAGAAAGTCATGCCCCGCCCTTCCATTCGAGGAATGATCGCCCGGACGTATTTCTACATGAGCAAACAATACGGCCTGCGCCTCTCGCAACAGGACCGGCGCCTGTATGAGGCCTGGGACAAGACCTATCCGGTAGAGCGCTGGGAACGCCAGCGCAACCAGAGTGTGGCGTGTGTCATGGGCCGTGGAAACGAGTTTGTAGGCCCAGTGGACATGAAGGCCTGCGGTTGATCGAACTGGACACTCAAAGGCCCCGGACTTCAGCGTCCAGGGCCTTTTGTTTTTCTGCCGGGAATCGTTCTGCCGGGCTATTGAGCCGTGGGGTAATCCACCACCTGCAATTCGATGTTGCGCTTTTTCGCTCGAGCCAGAGCCGCAGTGACTTCTTCCTGCTTTGCTTGGGCTTCAGCCTTGGAGCTTAAAGGACCGACCAAAACCCGATCCTTGCCATTTTCCCTCACCACGTTCGACATGAAACTGTGCTCAAGCAGCCACGCGGTCAGGTCGCTGACAGCCTGCGGAGTCTCGCCTCGAACTTCGACACCCCATTGCGGCGCAGCAGCGGCTGCCGGTGCGGAGGTCACGGCCGGTTTCGGCTTCGGTGCTTGGACATCACGCCCTTCGCCGCACCCTGCCAGCACCAATACCGCAATAACCCAAGCCAATTTACGCACAACGTTTCCCCCGGAAGACATGAAGCGCAGATTTTAGCACTCACACCCGCCAAGAACGCCGTAAACAATACTCAAAACACGAGAATCCTGGCCGGCGTCTCTGTATAGTCGCACCCTGGGAATTAATGCTGCGTCTGCACGTCAGAAAGAGGCACCCACATTGTGACACTTAGCACTAATCTGTAAGCAGTACCGACATCTGCACTGTCTGAATCAGGTGCCCTATAAAGCAATCAAGGAGAACACCATGCTGATACTCACCCGCAAAGTCGGTGAAAGCATAAACATTGGTGACGACATCACGATCACCATTCTGGGCGTTAGCGGTCAACAAGTCCGTATCGGTATCAACGCCCCGAAAAACGTTGCGGTGCATCGCGAAGAGATTTATCAGCGTATTCAGGCGGGCCTTACTGCCCCCGACAAGCCGCAAATTCCCTGAGCCTTGCAGCAGTCCGTAGCCAGCCCGTTTGCATCTTCGCAATGGCTGGCTAAAGATTCAGGCCGACCACGCCCCCTGCTCCACCCCCGCCTTTTGATTTTTCGTCCAGCCCATGAAACCGATACTAATGGCATGGCTCGTAGCATGGCTGTCAGACGTTTCGTTTTAATGGCGACGAAGCAGGCGTTCGTGACCGGTCAGCCCAAGCTTACAGCCCGGGCCATCCCCGTGGCGGCAACCACCATCAATACCAGCAGCAAGGCTTCGATGTGGCTGATCCGTGCAAACAGAGCGGCCCTTGAAGCATCGATCGCCGCCCCTTTGCCCCGCGCTATCCGCCATTTGATCAAGGTGATCATCGGCGCGATTTCAAGCAACAGGATCAGCAGGAACAAAGTCATCTTCAGGTGAAACAGCGGTTGGTGCAGGTAATAGTCCGAGCCTTTTTCGTACCCGCCGAAAGCACGCATCCCACCGGTCACGAGCAGAACGAGCGCCGAGATGCCCCATAGATTGTCGGCCATCAGCACGTTTCGAACCGCATCCATGCCGCCTGCCAGGCGTCGCAGTGCCGTGCCGCGCGTGAGCACCGCCCAGAACCCCAAGGCGAACGCCAGAAGATGAATTGCCGCGAGAGACCAATGAGCCAACATGGAAAACTCCTGCCAGAAAGAACGTCGAATCGACCTGACAGTACTAGATCATAAAAGCACGATCGGCAGGCAGGACCCCGAAAAAATGTGGGAGCAGGCTCGCTCCCACAGTTGGTATTGCGCAAAGACTCAGTCAGCCAGACGCCAGGTCGTTGCGCCCTTCCCGTCTTCCAGCACCACGCCCATGGCGGTGAGCTGGTCGCGAATGCGGTCCGATTCGGCCCAGTCCTTGTTGGCCCGAGCAGTCAGGCGCGCCTGGATCAACGCCTCGACCTCAGCGGCATCCACACGACCTTCGGCACCGGCCTGGAGGAAATCGTCAGCCTCAAGCTGCAACACACCCAGTACGCTGGCCAGTTCCTTCAAGCGCGCCGCCAGGCCCGCCGCTGCATTGAGATCACTCTCACGCAGGCGGTTGATCTCGCGCACCATCTCGAACAACACCGCACACGCTTCCGGCGTACCGAAGTCGTCGTTCATCACTTCGGTGAAGCGTGCAACGAAGGCTTCGCCACCGGCGGCTGGCACATTCGGCAGGCCTTTCAACGCGTGATAGAACCGCTCCAGGGCGCCTTTGGCGTCCTTGAGGTTGTCTTCCGAGTAGTTGATGGCGCTGCGATAGTGGCTCGACACCAGCAGATAACGCACGACTTCAGGGTGGTACTTGTCGAGCACGTCGCGGATGGTGAAGAAGTTGTTCAAGGACTTGGACATCTTCTCGCCGTTGATCCGGATCATGCCGCAATGCATCCACGCGTTGGCGTAGGTCTTGCCGGTGGCGGCTTCGCTCTGGGCGATTTCGTTCTCGTGGTGCGGAAATTCCAGGTCACTGCCACCGCCATGAATGTCGAAGGTCTCGCCCAGGCAGCAGGTGGACATCACCGAGCATTCGATGTGCCAGCCCGGACGCCCGGCGCCCCACGGCGACTCCCAGCTCGGCTCACCCGGTTTGGCGGCTTTCCATAGCACGAAATCCAGCGGGTCCTGTTTCGACTCGTCGACTTCGATGCGCGCGCCAATGCGCAGGTCTTCGATCTTCTTGCGCGAGAGCTTGCCGTAGCCCATGAACTTGGCGACACGGTAGTACACGTCGCCATTGCCCGGTGCGTAGGCATAACCCTTGTCGATCAAGGTCTGGATCATGCTCAGCATGCCAGGGATATGGTCCGTGGCACGGGGCTCCAGGTCCGGTTTGAGGATATTGAGGCGAGCCTCGTCCTCGTGCATGGCCGCGATCATGCGTTCGGTCAGCGCATCGTAAGGCTCACCGTTTTCCCGGGCACGGTTGATGATCTTGTCTTCGATGTCGGTGATGTTGCGCACGTAAGTCAGGTCGTAACCGCTGAAACGCAACCAGCGGGTCACCAGGTCGAAGGCGACCATGCTGCGACCATGCCCGATGTGGCAGTAGTCGTACACGGTCATGCCGCAGACGTACATGCGTACCTTGTTGCCATCCAGCGGTTTGAAGACTTCTTTGCTCTTGGTGAGCGTGTTGTAGATCGTAAGCACAGGGTTTCCCTTAAGACTTGATCACTGACCCCAGGAATCGCGCAAGGTCACGGTACGGTTGAATACCGGAGCACCGGGTTTCGAGTCCTTGATATCCGCGCAAAAGTAACCTTCGCGCTCGAACTGGAAACGGTCTTCCGGCTGTGCGTTGCCCAACGAAGGCTCGGCACGACAACCCGTGAGTACTTGCAGGGAGTCAGGGTTGATGTTGTCCAGGAAGCTGGCGCTGTCTTCGGCCTTCTCCGGGTTCGGCGAACGGAACAGGCGATCGTACAACCGCACTTCGCACTCGATGCTGGCAGCGGCCGGTACCCAGTGGATCACGCCCTTGACCTTGCGACCTTCCGGGTTCTTGCCCAGGGTGTCGGGGTCATACGAGCAACGCAGCTCGACGATGTTGCCGTCGGCGTCCTTGATGGCTTCGTCGGCGCGGATCACGTAGCTGCCGCGCAGGCGCACTTCGCCGGCCGGTTCCAGGCGTTTGTAGCCTTTTGGCGGCTCTTCCATGAAGTCTTCACGGTCGATGTAGATTTCCCGGGCGAACGGCAGGACGCGCACGCCCATGTCTTCTTTCGGGTGGCGCGGCAGCTCGAGGGTCTCGACCTGGTCTTGCGGATAATTGGTGATCACGACTTTCAGCGGACGCAGCACGCACATGGCGCGCGGGGCGCTGTGGTCCAGGTCGTCACGAATGCTGAATTCCAGCATGCCGAAGTCCACCACGCCGTCGGAACGGTTGGTGCCGACCATCTCGCAGAAGTTGCGGATCGATTTTGGCGTGTAGCCACGACGCCGGAAACCCGACAGCGTCGACATGCGCGGGTCGTCCCAGCCGTTGACGTGCTTCTCGTCCACCAGTTGCTTGAGCTTGCGCTTGCTGGTGATGGTGTAGTTCAGGTTCAGACGGCTGAACTCGTACTGGCGCGGGTTCGCCGGCACCGGCAGGTGCTCGAGGAACCACTCATACAATGGACGGTGGCTTTCGAACTCCAGGGTGCAGATCGAGTGGGTGATGCCCTCGATCGCGTCCGACTGGCCATGGGTGAAGTCATAGTTGGGGTAGATGCACCACTTGTCACCGGTCTGGTGGTGATGGGCGTGACGGATGCGGTACATGATCGGGTCGCGCAGGTTCATGTTCGGCGAGGCCATGTCGATCTTGGCACGCAGCACCCGTGCACCGTCCGGGAATTCACCGGCGCGCATGCGGGCGAACAGGTCCAGGTTCTCTTCCACGGAGCGATCACGGAACGGGCTGTTCTTGCCCGGCTCGGTCAGGCTGCCACGGTACTCCTTGGCCTGCTCGGGGGTCAGGTCGCACACGTAGGCCTTGCCGGCCTTGATCAGCTCCACCGCCCAGTCGTGCAACTGGTCGAAATACTGCGAAGCGTAGCGCACCTCACCGGACCATTCGAAACCCAGCCACTTAACGTCGCTTTCGATCGCGTCGATGTATTCCTGGTCTTCCTTGGCCGGGTTGGTGTCGTCGAAACGCAGGTGCGTGACGCCACCAAACTCCTGGGCCAGGCCAAAGTTCACGCAAATCGACTTGGCGTGACCGATGTGCAGGTAGCCGTTGGGCTCCGGCGGGAAACGGGTGACGATCTGTGTGTGCTTACCCGAATCCAGGTCCGCCTGGATGATCGGGCGCAGGAAATTGACCGGTACAGCCGGGCCGGTCTTGGAATTCGAGGTAGGGTCGACAGTGGGCTTGCTCATAGGATCCTTGAACGTACAAGTGCGCGGCCGGGTGCGGCCTGATAAATCAAAGCCCGTATCATAGCCGATGCTGTCAAGCACCTGACAGGCCAGGCCGGTAAACGATTGAATTTAATCGACGGCCAGATGAAAAACAGCCTCGAAATTCGTGCCTGGCGCGCTAAACTGCCCAGCCTGGCCGATAACAGCCAGACCGGTTGCGGGCATCAACGCCCCGAAACCCACGAATTCCTTGAAAGAGTACCGATCATGACCCAAGTCAAACTGACCACCAACCACGGCGACATCGTCCTGGAACTGAACGCCGAGAAAGCGCCGCTGACCGTTGCCAACTTCGTCGAATACGTCAAGGCCGGCCACTACGAAAACACCGTTTTCCACCGTGTCATCGGTAACTTCATGATCCAGGGCGGCGGTTTCGAGCCGGGCATGAAAGAAAAGAAAGACAAGCGCCCGAGCATCCAGAACGAAGCCGACAACGGCCTGCCGAACGAAAAGTACAGCGTTGCCATGGCTCGCACCATGGAGCCGCATTCGGCTTCCGCGCAGTTCTTCATCAACGTGGCAGACAACAGCTTCCTGAACCACAGCAGCAAAACCACCCAGGGCTGGGGCTACGCAGTGTTCGCCAAAGTGGTTGAAGGCACCGATGTGGTCGACAAGATCAAAGGTGTCTCCACCACTTCCAAGGCTGGCCACCAGGACGTCCCGGCAGACGACGTGATCATCGAGAAAGCCGAGATCATTGAGTGATACTGCTGATTTCAGATTTGCATCTGGAAGAGGAACGCCCGGACATTACCCGGGCGTTTCTGGATTTACTCGCCACACGCGCCCGCTCGGCGCAAGCGTTGTACATTCTGGGCGACTTTTTCGAAGCGTGGATCGGCGACGATGCCATGACGCCGTTCCAGCGTTCCATCTGCCAGGCCCTGCGCGAATTGAGCGACAGTGGCACGGCCATCTTCCTGATGCACGGCAATCGCGACTTCATGCTGGGGCAGGCCTTCTGCAAAGCGGCCGGCTGCACCCTGCTCAAGGAGCCGAGTGTCGTGCAGTTCAACGGCGAACCGGTGCTGCTGATGCACGGCGACAGCCTCTGCACCCGCGACGAAGGCTACATGAAGTTGCGGCGCTGGCTGCGCAACCCGGTCACGCTGTTCATCCTGCGCAACCTGCCGTTGGGCAGCCGCCGCAAACTGGCGCGCAAACTGCGTAGCGAAAGCCGCGCGCAGACGCGGATGAAAGCCAATGACATCGTCGACGTCACGCCAGAAGAGATTCCGCGGATCATGCAGGAGTACGGCGTGAAGACCTTGATCCACGGCCACACCCACCGTCCCGCCATCCATAAGCTGCAACTGGGCGAACACGCCGCCCGGCGCATTGTGCTGGGGGATTGGGATAAACAGGGGTGGGCGTTGCAGGTGGATGAACAGGGCTTTGCGTTGGCGCCGTTTGGTTTTGCCCCGCCGCCGTTACCGGCGCCCGACACAATACCCAACCCAACCTAGATCCCTGTGGGGGCGAGCAGGCTCGCTCCCACAGGAGGTTGTGTTTGACTCAATGGCCGCTGGCGGCAGGCCCCGCCTTCGCCGCAAACGGCGGCTTTGCCAACCACACCAGCACAACAAACGCCATGAACGCCCAACCCAGCAGCGTGAAGTAATCCACGGTGGAGAGCATGTACGCCTGGCTGGTGAGGATCTGGTCAAGCTGGGCATAGGCCGGTGCGCTCGCGCCGCCGAGCTGGTTGAGCGCCTCGCGGGTGGCTGGATCAAAGGTACTGATGCTTTCGCTCAGGTAGGCATGGTGCTGGTCGGCCCGGCGGATCCAGATCCAGGTGGTCAGGGACGCGGCAAAGCTGCCACCCAGGGTGCGCAAGAACGTCGCCAGCCCCGCGCCGTCGGCAATCTGGTGGGGCGGCAGGTCCGACATCAGGATGCTCAGGGTCGGCATGAAGAACAGTGCCACGCCGACGCCCATGAACAGCTGCACCAAAGCGATATGCTGGAAATCCACCTCGTTAGTGAACCCGGCGCGCATGAAGCAGCTCAAGCCCATGGCCAGGAACGCCAGCCCGGCCAGCAGGCGCAGGTCGAATTTGTGGGCGTATTTACCAACAAAGGGCGACATCAGGACCGGCAGGATACCGATGGGCGCCACTGCCAACCCGGCCCAGGTGGCGGTGTAGCCCATCTGCGTCTGCAGCCACTGCGGCAGGATCAGGTTGATGCCGAAGAACCCGGCGTAGCCCCCCACCAGCACGATGGTGCCGATGCGAAAGTTGCGATAGGCGAACAACCGAAGATTGACCACCGGATGGCGGTCGGTCATTTCCCAGATCACGAACACCGCCAGGGCAATGACTGAGATCACCGCACCGACAATGATGAAATTTGATTCGAACCAATCCATATCATTGCCCTTGTCGAGGATCACCTGAAGTGCGCCGACACCAATGATCAGCGTGATCAACCCCACGTAATCCATCGGCTGGTGGCTGATGACCACCGGCCGCGCCTTGAGCTGTTGGCGCACCACCATCACCGCGAAAATCCCGATGGGCACGTTAATGAAGAAGATCCACGGCCAGCTGTAGCTGTCGGTGATCCAGCCGCCCAGGATCGGCCCGACAATCGGCGCCACCACCGTGACCATCGCCAGCAACGCCAGGGCCATGCCGCGCCTGGCCGGCGGGTACACGGCAATCAGCAAGGTCTGGGTCATCGGGTACAACGGCCCGGCCACCAGCCCCTGAAGCACGCGAAAACCAATCAGCTCCGGCATCGAGGTGGAAATACCGCATAGAAACGAGGCGAGCACGAACAGCATCGTTGCCCACAAAAACAGCTTCACCTCACCAAACCGGCGGCTCAACCAACCGGTCAGTGGCAACGCGATGGCGTTGCTCACCGCAAACGAGGTGATCACCCAGGTGCCCTGCTCCGAGCTGACGCCCAGGCTGCCGGAAATAGTCGGCAAGGCGACGTTGGCAATGGTGGTGTCGAGCACTTGCATGAACGTCGCCAGCGACAGCCCGATGGTGCTGAGCAACAGGCTGGGCGGCGCAAAAGACGCGTTATTGCTCATTGCGAAATCCTATGAAGCGAAGGTGGTCAATCGCGGGTAAGCCTTGCTCCCACAGGTGTTCAGCGCTGGACCGTCTTGCCCATGGCGCTGCTGTTTTCGTGGATCAGGCGCGCGATCATCGCGTCGGCATCGGCCAGTTGCCGGTCGTAAATCTGGGTGCTGAACGAGGCTTTCTGCGGTGGCTGTTGGGCCAGTACCGGACCGCTCTGGTCGTGCAGGTTGACCTCGACCTGGGTCGACAGGCCGACCCGCAGTGGATGCTTGGCCAGCTCTTGGGCATTGACATGAATGCGCACCGGCACCCGCTGAACGATCTTGATCCAGTTACCGGTGGCGTTCTGCGCGGGCAGCAAGGCAAACGCACTGCCGGTCCCGGCGCCGAGGCTGTCGATGGTGCCGCTGTACTTCACGTCGCTGCCGTAGAGGTCGGCTTCGATGTCCACTGGCTGGCCGATGCGCATGTCACGCAACTGGGTTTCCTTGAAGTTGGCGTCGATCCATAACTGATCCAGCGGGACCACCGCCATCAGCGCCGTGCCCGGCTGCACCCGTTGGCCCAACTGCACGGTGCGCTTGGCCACGTAGCCAGTGACCGGGGCGATCAAGGTGCTGCGGGCGTTGGCCAGGTAGGCTTGACGCACTTGCGCGGCGGCGGACTGCACGTCGGGGTGGGACGACACCACGGTGTCGTCCACCAGGGCGCTGATGGTTTTGAACTGTTGCCTGGCATTGGTCAGGGCGTTTTGCGCCGAGGTCAGGTCGTCCCGGGCGTGGGACAACTCTTCCTGGGAAATCGCCCCGCCGGCCGCCAGGTTCTTGCGTCGGTTGTAGTTGTCCTGGGCCTTCTGCAATTCGGCTTCTTGTGCACTGACTTGCGCCCGCTGGCCGTCGGCGTTGCTGTACAAGCCACGCACCTGACGCACGGTGCGGGCCAGGTTGGCCTGGGCACTTTGCAGCCCGACTTCGGCATCGTTCGGGTCGAACTGCACCAATACCTGGCCTTCACGCACCAGGTCACCGTCGTCGGCGCCGATGCTCACCACGGTGCCGGTAACCAGCGGCGTGATTTCCACCACATTGCCGTTCACGTAGGCGTCGTCGGTGCTTTCGCTCCAGCGACCATACAGTTCGTGCCAGGCCCAGACGCCCAGGCCGGCGAGAATAACCACCACCGTCAGCGCCAGCAGCATCACCTTGCGTTTGCGTGGATTGCTGTCAGCCGAAGCATTGTCGGGTTGAGTGTTTTGGGATTGAGTCTCTTCGGCAGATGCCATGACAAGTACCTCGAATCAGTAAGTCGGTGCGGTGGTGGCGGCCGGTTTGGCCGAAGCAAGAGCGTCGGTCTCGAAACCACCGCCCAGGGCCTGCATCAGCTGGATCGACAAATCGATCTGCTCGGCATTCAGGGTCGCCAGTTGACGCTGGGACTGGAGCAGTTGCTGCTCGATACTCAGCACGTCCAGATAATTGCCGATGCCAGAGCCATAGCGCTGGAGCACGGTGTCATAGGAGTTCTGGGAGATATCGGTGGCATGTTGTTGGGCGTCGATCTGCCGCGCGATGTCACGCAACTGGTTGATGGTGTCGCTGACATCCCCAAGGGCCGTGACCAGGCTCTTGTTGTATTGCGCCACCGCCAGGTCGTAATCGGCGTCCCGGGCATCCAGGTCCGCTCGCAAGCGTCCGCCGTCGAAAATCGGCAGCGACACCGTCGGCCCCACGTTGAAGAAGCGACTGGCCTGACCGAACATCGCATCACCTAGCAGCGACCGTACCCCCGCCGCCGCGCTCAGGTTGAGGTTGGGGTAGAAGTTCGTCTTGCCGGCCTCGATGTTTTTGCTCGCCGCCTCGACCCGCCAGCGCGCCGCGATCAAGTCCGGACGACGGCCCAACAGCTCCGCCGGCAGATTCGACGGCAGGGCGACAGCGCTGGCTTGCAGCACGTTGGGCCGGACGATTTCATTGCCGCGGTCCGGGCCTTTGCCCAGCAGTACCGCCAGGGCGATTTTTGCGCTTTGCAGGCGCTTCTGTGCGTCGATCAGGGTCGCATCGGCGCTGGCTTCCAGACTTTCGGTCTGCTGGAACTGATACTCGCTGTCGATCCCGGCACTAAGACGACGCTTGCCCAGGTCGAGCATCTGCCGGGTGCGCTTGAGGTCCTCAGAGGCCAGGTCATAGATGATGTGGGCCTGGCCCAGGTCGCTGTAGGCCCGAGCCACGTCGGCGGCCAGGGTCAGTTGCGCGGCCTGACGGTCGATCTCGGCGGCACGGGCCTGGCCCAGGGCGGCTTCCCAGGCCGCACGCTGGCCGCCCCAGAGGTCGAAGTTGTAATTGAAATCCACCCCCAGCGTACGCAGCGCGCTGTGCACTCCGCTGCGTCCCATATAGTCCTGGTCACGGGACAGGCGCGCACGGCTAACGCCGCCACTGGCATCCAGGGTAGGCATGCGCGACGCGTCGGCGGCGTAGGCAGCGGCACTGGCCTGATGAACCCGGGCGCTGGCGATCTGCATGTCCGGACTGTCGCGCAGGGCCTCGCGAATCAGGCCGTCGAGTTGCGGATCGCCGAGGCTATTCCACCAGTCGCTTTTCGGCCACGAGGCGGGCGACAGCTTGACACCGTTGAGCGATTGCCCGGCCTTGAGGCTCTGGGCCTCAAGGTTCACACCTTCGGTCTTCAGACCACTGTAGCTGGCACAACCGGCAAGACTCATGGCCAGCAGTACGAGGCTCAATCGGGTACACAAGGTTTTACGCTTCATTTCTCCCCCAATCGCAACACGGTGATTGGATCACCGGCGGCGAGCAGAATTTTCTTGAGAATCTGTTCGAGGGTTTGCAGCTCCTCGCGGCTAATGACACTGGCCAACTGGTTCATGGCATCGGAGCCGATGTACGGCAGGCGATCCGCCAGGACCTGCCCCGCTTCGGTCAGCACCAGCCGCACTTGCCGGCGGTCCTGTGCAGAGCGTTGGCGGACCAGGAACCCTTTCTGCTCCAGTCGATCGAGCATCCGCGTCATCGAACCGCTGTCCAGGGACAGGTACCGACAGAGCTCGGCCGGCGTATCGATGCCGTGTTGAGCCATGATGATCAACACCTTGAACTGCGCGGCAGTGATGCCGACGGGCTCCATGTGGGTATCGATGATCCGGTCCTTGAGCACCGCGGCGCGGCCGAGCAGCATGCCGAGATGGCATTTGTGAAATTCGTCTGGGGTGAAATGCTTCATCTGGCCACCAATTGCTGCCTAGGCAGTTAATGTATGTCGAGATATTACTGCCTAGGCAGCAAATGTCAAATAAATAGTTAGCCGGCTATACATAACCAGACGAGCGCGTAACAAAATGTGGGTTTTGGGGAGAGTCAGAAATCGCGCTTGTAGAAGATGTCCAGCGAGCTGGCGACGCCGCTGGCGGCTTCGATGTAGACCTTCTTGCTGAGTTTGTAGCGCAGCGCAATGGTGCTGGCCGGTTCGAACACGCCAACGCCATAGCGCAGGCTGAGTTTTTCCGACAGGTCGCCGCTGGCTACCACGCTGGTGGTATCGCCACTGCCTTGGGTGTCGAGCTGGAAATCCTGGATCCCCAGGCCGCTGGCAAGGCTGGTGGTCACGCCCGAACTGCCCATCAGCCCCAGGCCCAGTGCCGCCTGGGCGAGCATATTGTTGTCCTCCCCCGTGGTGCTCAGCGGTCGACCCAGCATCAAGTAGGACAACGCCTGCTCCTGACTCATGGCCGGTTCCGAGAAGATTTGCGTGGTCGGCTGCTCGGCGCTGCCGCTCAAGCGGATGCCGGCGGTCACGTCGTCGGTCTCGCGGATCGCTTCGATGTCCAGGTAAGGCTGGTCGATGGGCCCTGCAAACAGCAGTCGCGCCCGACGCACCGTCAGCCGTTGCCCGTAGGCCCGATAACGGCCATCGTTGAGCCAGAGTTCGCCGCGGGTGTCCATGTTGTCGCCGATATGAACCTGGCCTTTCACATTGGCGGTCAGGCCGAACCCGGAAAACGCGAGTTTGTCCTCACCCACGATCACGTCGACGTCCATCGCCATGGACACCGGCGTCTTGCCCTCTTCGGTCTGGTGGCCAACGATCACCGTGTCGTCCGATAGCTTGACGGTGGACGGCGGCAGGTCGCGCACGGTGATCTCGCCTTTGGGCACCAGGACCTTGCCAGCAATCGAAAGCCGTTCGCCTTGCATCGTGATGTTGAGGTTCGGCGCCACCTCCAGCACCGCATAAGGTTCTACCGTGACCGGCAGTTGCGAACCCTTGAGGGCCAGGTTCATGGCCAGGGCTTCGCCCCAGGCGATGCGTCCGGCCAGGCTGCCCTGCCCGCTCTTGCCACTTTTCCAGTCACCGTTGAGTTGCACCGTTTCGCCAGTAATCATCGCCCGCACCTGCAGGGCTTCGAGACTGAGCGGCAGTTGCGGCCCGGACACTTCGCCGTCGCTGAGCACCAGGTTGCCGTTGACCTGAGGTGCGAGCAAACCACCGGACAATGTGCCGCTGCCGTTCAGATGGCCCGTGAGGGTTTTCACCATCGGCACAAACGGCCGGGCCACGGACAGGTCCAGGCCGGTCAGGCGGAACGAGCCGCTGAGGGGCTTGCTGGCCGGCAGCGGATTGATCTGCGCCTGGAGCATCAGCTCGCCCAGTCTGGCACCCGCGAAATTCAGGTCCGTGTCGATGCGTTGGGGGGTCAGGCGGCTGTTCAGCGTCAAGGCCTGGTATGGGAAATCCAGCCATTGGCCTTTGTCGCGAATGCGAAAGGTGCCACCGCTGGCGTCCACCACAATCCGCCCATTCGGGCCGCTGGCCGGCATGTCCAATTGCAGATCAGCATTGAGCTGGCCCTGCCAGGCAAAATCCTTGGGCATCCACTGGGCCAGGCTTTCAATGGGGAATTGCTTGAGGCGATAACGCAGCTTCGGCTCCGGCATCAGGCGCTGGTCTTCGCCACACAGACTGGCCTGGCCGGAACGCCAACAGTGGGCGCCGACGTTGAGCGTGCCATTGGCCAGACGCTCCAGTTTTGCCGGGGCTTGCAGGCGCCAGGCCTGACCACCGGCCTGCACGTCGCCGCTGGCCAAGCGTCCGCGCCAGTTGCCCTGATCGAGAGCGCCATCGAGCACCAGGTTCGTTTCGAGTTGCGGCCCTTGCAGGTCCAGCGTCAACTTTTGCTGCTTGATGTCGCCCTGCCCGCTGACGGTCAAGGCCCCCAGTGAGGTGTCGCCGGTCTGGATGCCGCTGGCCTTGAGATGGACTTTCCCCCGTTGCGCGCTGTCGAGGGCCGCGTCCAGGTTCAGGCTTTGCAGGTGATTGTCCTGGAACGCCAGTTGTGTGCCTTGCAGGCCGAGCTTGCCTTGTGGCGCTTTGAGGGTCCCGGCAACGTCGATACGGCCGATGAGTTGGCCGCGCAATTGCGGCCAGAGCTGGGCCAGGCGCGAGAGCTTGATGTCGATCTGGCCGGTCAGTTTCTGTTGCAGGCTGGCGGTGCCGCTGATGCGGTTATCACCGAGGCGAATGTCCAGCGCACTGAGGTTCCACTGCTCGTCGGCGCCGGCGGCCGTGGCCTGGAACAGCGCCGGCTGGCCGCGCAATTTGCCCTTGAGATCCAGGTTCGCGTCGAGATTAAGAGTGTCATTTTTCATCGAGCCCTTGCTGCGCAACGGCCCGGCCAGAGTGCCGGGAAGTTCGCCGAGCCAATACGCCGGGTTGATGGCCGACAGTTCCAGCGCCGTGTCCCAGGCGATGCCGTCGGCAAACTGCAAGCTCAGGTGCCCTTCAGCCTTGCCCTGCCCGGCCGCGAGTTTGAGTTCGGGTAAAAAGATGTGCGTCAGATCACCACTGAACGGGCCGCCCAGGCTGAATGCTCCGGCAGGGCCGTCCAGCGCAGCCTGGAAATTGCCCAGGTATTTGCCATCGGTGTACGACACTTCGCCATTGAAGCTGCGCAGCGTCACCTGCGGTTCGTCGATCAATGGATAGAGGCGATGCCAGGGAAAATCCAGCCAGGCGACTTTCGCTTCGGCGCTCAGGCCTTCGCGCCAATCCAACTGGCCGGTGAGTTTCAGGCTTTGCTGATCGCTGGCGTTAAGGTCCAGGCCGGCGATCTGCGCACCGTTGGCATCCACCTGGCCTTGCAGCTGCAACGCCACCGGCCCTTTTTCGGCGGGCAGCGTTGCCTTGCCGAGCAGTTGATAGCCGCTTTTCAGATCGCCTTCGCCGGTCAGCTCCACCTGATTGAGCAACAGGGTGTCGGGCAGATCGGCGCTGGCCTTGAAGCCGTCGGCGGTGATGCGCACCTTGGCCGGCAAGTTGTCCGCCAGTGGTTGCAGCTCACCGACCAACCGGCCTTGCAGGTAACCGCTGCTGTCGGCGTTGAGGTTGAGGGTCTTGAGCAAATCTCCGTCGACCTTCAGGTCCAGCGCCCAAGGTGTGGCGCCCGGAGCTGGCAAGGTCAATCGGCCTTCGGCCTTCAGCGGCCAGTCGCCGCCGGGCTTCAGCAAGCCGGACAATTTCAGGCTCAGCGCATCGCGCTGCAACTGCACCGAGTCGATCTGTAGGCCCTGGGCGGTCCAGTGGGCCGCCAATTGCAGCCCCTTGAACTGCTCGCTGCCGTCGACCAACAAGCTGCCGATCTGCACTTCGCCCAGCTCAATGGCAAGCGGCAGGTTCAGGTCCGGCAAGGTGATCGGGCCACTACTGGATTCGTCGGCAGACGGTGGCAATTGCAGGCTGACCTTGTCGGCCTTGAGTTGTTCGATGCAAAGGGTCATGCGTGTCAGGCACAGCGGCGACCAGGCGAATATCACCCCGTCGAGCTCCACGCGACGGCTGGCCTGCTGCCAAACCACGTGGTCGGCGCTCCACTGCCCACCCAACCGACCCTGGAAATTCTCCACGGTCAGCCCCGGTACCAGGCCGATGGCCCAGCGGCTGCCAACTTGAGTGCCGAGCACGACGCTCAAGGCCAGCAATACCACCGCCAGCAACGTACCGATCGCCAGCAATGTTATTTTCAAACCACGACTCACAGCTCTGGCCCCATGGAAAAGTGCAATCGAATGCCACCGTCATCGTCCATCGCATGGGCCAGATCGAGGCGGATCGGGCCCACCGGCGAAACCCAGCGCACGCCAATGCCCACGCCGGTCTTGAGGCTCGGCAGTTCAAGTGTGTTAAAGGAGTTGCCCTGGTCGATGAAGGTCGCCACCCGCCACTTTTGCGCGACCGAATACTGATACTCGACGCTGCCGGCGACCATGTAGCGACCGCCGACACGATCGCCATCGGAGTTTTCCGGCGACAGGCTCTGATAGTCGTAACCGCGCACGCTCTGATCGCCACCGGCGAAAAAGCGCAGGGACGGCGGAACGGATTTGTAGCCATTGGTGGCGCTGCCGCCGACCTGGAGCCGGGCCAGCAGGCGATGTTTGTCGAACACGGTGGTCAGGCCCTTGACCATCGCGGTGCCATATAAAAGGTTGTTGTCCGAGCCAAGCCCCTCCTTGGCGACCTTGGTGTCGAACTGCAGACGGTAACCGTTGTGCGGGTCGATGCGGTTGTCGCTGCGCAGGTAGGAATAGCTGACACCGGGCATCAGCAAGGTGCTCAGGCCCGAATCGTCACCGAGGCGGTATTCCTCGCGCTGCCACTTGAGCGACACCACCCGTTGCCAGCCGCTGGGCAACTTGCTGTGCCATTCGGGGCCCACGGTCAGCAGTTTGCTGAGGCTGTCGGTGTCGGCCAGCTCTTCATATTGATAACCGCCGGCGTAGCGCATTTTGTCGGTCAGCGGCGGGTCCAGCGGCACGTCGTACCACAGGCCGACGTTCTGCCGAGGCGCGGACACTTCCGTCTCCCAGCCATAACTGTGGCCCTGGGCGTTGACCCAGTTGCGCGTCCAGTTGGCTTTGGCCCGTGGCCCGACGTCGGTGGAAAAACCCAGGCCCAGGCCCATGGTGCGTGGCTTGCGGGTGTCGAGTTTGACCGCCACCGGGATCACGTTGTCGGTGGCTGCCGTGGGCGCTGCATCGACCCGCACGCCTTCAAAATAACCGCTCGATTGCAGGGCTTGATTGAGTTCTGCAATGAGTTCGGAGTCATACGGCGCGCCAGCCTTGAACGGCACCATGCGCTGCAGCAGCTCTTCGTCGAACGGCGTGTCACCCTCGAAGCTCACCGGGCCCAGGGCATAGCGCGGGCCGCTGTCGTAGATCAACTCGATGTCGGCGATACCAGCCTGGGGGTCCACCAACAGCTTCTGGCTGACGAATCGCCCGCTGAAAAAACCATAGCGCGAGGCCTGGTTCTGGATCAGCCGCTTGGCGTCTTCGTAGCGCCCATGATTGAGCACCGCGCCAGGCTTGAGGGCGGCGTTATCGGGGATGCGAAAGGCTTTGAGGGAAGCCGCCGGGCCGTCGATGCGCACAGTGACATTGCGCAAGTGCACGGGCTCGCCGGGGTCAATGGTCAATACCAGGCGCGGGTCCTTGCCCCCCTTGACCTCGCTGCTGATCTGCGGCTGGTAGTAGCCCAACGCCTGGGCGGCTTTGCGCGCCTGCTCCTCGGCGCCATGACTGAAGCGCAGCAAGGCCTCTTCGTCACGATCGCCCACGCCGCCGATATAACCTTCTACGTTGGCCTTGAGTTCGTCGTTGGACGGCTTGACTCGTACATCCAATTCACTTTGTGCCAACGCCGCGCAGCTGAGGGACAGCAAGAGCGCGCCACTGGTCATTCGTCCTGGGAGATTCATGGCGCGGATGCTATCACGAGCTTAGGAGCCTGATAGAGCCGGACGTGTGTCAAAAGTTTCGCCGGATTACGCCGTTGCGCTTTGCAATACTTGAGGGTTGGCGTGGAAAAACACATGTTCGCGAACAGGCCCTACGGCAATCTCGCCAATTTCCTCATAGCCCTGGCGTTTATAAAACTCCAGGTAACGCGGGTTGCCGGTGTCTAGCACGACGCCTTGGGAGTTCTCGTCCACCGCGCACCAGTTGTGTACCGCTTCGAGCAATTGTTCGCCAAAGTGTTTGCCCTGGAATTGGGGATGAACCCCCAACAGTGGCAACACATGGACAGAATCCGACGGCAGGCAGGCCAGCACCGCTGCGTGATAATCCAGGTACCGCCGGGTGCAGCGAAAACCGGTGCTCAACACCATGCGCAGGCGCCAGGCCCAGCTTTCAGTAATGCCCAATCGTCGCTGAGGTGGGGCGATCAAGGCGATGCCGATCAGGCGGTCGTTGACCAGCAGGCCGATGGCCGGTAAATCCTGGAGAAAGTGCTGTTTGACCAACTCGCGCACCGTGGCTCGCACCCGATGTTCATAACCGGGACGCTCGGACTCGAACAGGAAGCTGAACGTCGGCTCATGGCGATAGGCTTGGTACAGCAACGAACGTGCTTCACGGGAATAACCGCTGTCGAGCATATGGACATCGGCGATGGCGGTAGCGGTTTCAGGCATGGCGGTAGATCTCCTGGGCGAGGCTCGGTAAGGCCTAAGCTAGTCAGCACAGTAAGAACCCTGTGGCGAGGGGATTTATCCCCGTTCGGCTGCGAAGCAGTCGTAAACTGGCTGACGCGATTCCTCTGTTGCATCGCGGCGTCTGGTTTTGGGGCTGCTTCGCAGCCCAGCGGGGATAAATCCCCTCGCCACAGGACATTAGCAGCGCATTTGTCCTACTGCCACGCTGGCTCAGTTCGGACATGTCAGCTAGCATCGCAGTTTTGCTAGGACAGCCGACCATGAAGATCGTCTCCTTCAACATCAACGGGCTGCGCGCTCGCCCCCATCAGCTGGCGGCGCTGATCGAGAAGCATCAGCCGGACGTGATCGGCCTGCAGGAAACCAAGGTCCACGACGACCAATTCCCCCTGGCCGAGGTTCAGGCCCTGGGTTACCACGTGCATTACCACGGGCAAAAGGGCCACTACGGTGTTGCCCTGCTCTCCCGTCAGGCACCGCTGAGCCTGCACAAAGGCTTCGAGGGCGACGATGAAGACGCCCAACGGCGCTTTATCTGGGGCACGTTCGCCGACGCCAACGGCGTGCCGGTAACGATCATGAACGGTTATTTCCCACAAGGTGAAAGCCGCGATCACCCGACCAAGTTCCCGGCCAAGGAGCGTTTCTACAGCGATTTGCAGCAACTGCTGGAAAGCCGCTTCAGCAACGACCAGCCCGTGGTAGTGATGGGCGATGTGAACATTTCGCCGCAAGACTGCGACATCGGCATTGGCCCGGACAACATGAAGCGCTGGCTGAAAACCGGTAAATGCAGCTTCCTGCCGGAAGAGCGTGAGTGGATGGCCCGTCTGAAAAACTGGGGCCTGGTGGACAGCTTCCGCCACCTGAACCCGGACGTCACCGACCGCTTCAGCTGGTTCGACTACCGCAGCCGCGGTTTCGAGGACGAGCCCAAGCGCGGCCTGCGCATCGACCTGATCCTCACCTCCCATGGCTTGCTGCCACGGGTCAAGGATGCCGGCGTCGACTATGAGTTGCGTGGCATGGAAAAACCTTCGGACCATGCGCCGATCTGGCTGCAATTGAGCTGATCCCAAGGCATATATCCATCCCCTGTGGGATTTGCGATGAGCTGCGAGTGACAGGTCTCAGTCCTGTCATGTTTCAGTAACCTGACTGACTTAATCTTCCGGCACTTCCTTGGGCTTAGAAGGTGCCGGCATGCGGCTGTGGATTGGTTTTTTCGTGGGCCTCTGGTTGCCGTTCGCGGCATCGGCCAGCGGTTTGCCGGTTCCCGAACAAGGCCCTGCCCTGCGCCTTCAAGGCTCCAACACCATCGGCGCAACACTGGGGCCGGCCTTGGTCAGGGGGCTGATGGAAGACCAGGGGTTGCTCAAGGTGCGCGCCGAAATCACCGGCCAGGACAATGAGCAGCGGATCGTCGGGCAAACCGCCGACGGCCGGCGGGTGCAAATCGACATTGCGGCCCACGGATCGAGCACCGGGTTCGCCGCCCTCAAGCAGGCCAATGCCGACATGGCCGCCTCCTCCCGGCCG
This sequence comes from Pseudomonas sp. LBUM1664, assembly GCF_059695895.1. Taxonomy (NCBI): domain Bacteria; kingdom Pseudomonadati; phylum Pseudomonadota; class Gammaproteobacteria; order Pseudomonadales; family Pseudomonadaceae; genus Pseudomonas; species Pseudomonas sp. LBUM1664. The sequence continues at coordinate 4,217,890 of NZ_CP166791.1, forward strand.
ATCAAGGACAGCGAACTGAAGGAATTGATAGCTCTGGGTGATCTGAAAAGTCCCGAGGCCGAGCAAGTCATCGCCATCGATGGCCTGGCGATTATTCTTCATCCGCAGAACCCGTTGCGTCAGATCGATACCGCAAAACTGGCCAAGATATTCAGCGGCGAGGCGAAAACCTGGGAAGCAGTGGGCAGCGTTGGCGGGCCGATTCATCTCTATGCCAGGGATGAGCAGTCCGGCACCTACGATACCTTCAAGGAATTGGTGCTCAACCGACAAGGGAAACGGCTGGATCCTACAGCCCGGCGCTTTGAATCCAGCGAACAGTTGTCCGACGCCGTCAGCCAGGACCCCCAAGGCATCGGTTTCATCGGTTTGCCCTACGTGCGCCAGGCCAAGGCCTTGGCTATCGTCGACGGCGATTCCCAACCCATGTTGCCGTTGAACAACCTGATCGCCACCGAGGATTACCCCTTGTCCCGCCGGTTGTTCTTTTATTTGCCACCCCTGGAAAGAAATCCGTGGGCCGAGGCGCTGATTGAATTCACCCAAAGCGGCAAGGGCCAGGCCATCGTCGCGGCCAACGGGTTTATCGCACAAACCGTCCAGGCCATGACCGTCACGCCAAATGCGCTGATGCCCGAGGGTTATCAGTCCCTGAGCCGCCATGCCCAACGCTTGTCGGTGAATTTCCGTTTCGAAGAAGGCAGCGCCAACCTCGACAACAAGGCCCATCAGGACCTGAGCCGCGTGCTCGACTACATAAAGCAGCACGGCAAAACCGACCGGCGCGTGACGCTGGTAGGCTTTGGCGACGTCAAGGACGATCCGGCGCGAGCAGACCTTTTGTCCAAGTTACGGGCCATGGCGGTACGGCGTGAACTGGTCAAGAACGGCGTGGTGCTGCGGGAAGTGCGCGGGTTCGGCGCCCTGATGCCAGTGGCTGCCAACAGTGAGGATGAAGGAAGGGTCAGGAATCGGCGGGTGGAGGTTTGGGTTTATTAAGGCGCATGCAAGCATGTGCTCAAGCGGCACAGCACAACTTTCCGTGGCGAGGGGATTTATCCCCTCGCCACAGGGTTTGGTACTGAGCTGCTATTACCGCCCAGCGAGCTCCATGATCATCCGCGACAGCAGATAAATCCGCGGGACCACGCTCTCTACTTCGGCATATTCCTCAGGGGTATGGATGTTGCCGCCGACGATGCCGAAGCCGTCCAGCGTCGGCGTGCCGACCCCGGCCGACAGGCTGGCATCCGCCGCGCCGCCGCTGCCTTCTTCGGTGAGTTTGCGCCCCAGCTCGCCGTAGATGCCTTGGGCCATGGCCATCAATCGATCCGATTCCGCCGTTTGCGGCATCGGCGGCAAGCCCCGTTGCAGGCTGGTGGTGACTTCAGTGTCGGCGATCAGCTTGTCCTTCGACACCCGGGCCAGGTCTTTTTCGATGCGGTCGAACTCTTCCGGTACCGCCGCCCGCACATCGGCCTTGGCGATGGCCTGATCGGGGATCACGTTGGTCCGGTCACCAGCCTTGAGCACGGTGAAGTTGATGGTGGTTTTCTTTTCTGCGTCGCCAAGTTTGCCCAGTTGCAAAATCTGATGCGCCGCTTCCATCGCCGCATTGCGCCCCAGTTCCGGCGCAACACCGGCGTGGGCTGCCTTGCCCTTGACCTCCACCAGCGCCGTGGCACTGCCCTTGCGCCACACCACCAGGCCGTCGGCTGGGCGTCCCGGTTCAAGGTTGAGGGTCACATCATGGGCCTTGGCGGTTTTCTTGATCAGGTCGGTGGCCACGTCCGAACCGGTTTCTTCGCTGGCGTCGAGCAGGAAGGTAATCTGCGCGTAGTTCTTGAAATCCAGGTTTTTGAGAACTTTCAACGCATAGATCCCAGCGACGATGCCGCCCTTGTCGTCCATCACGCCCGGCCCGTAGGCCCGTCCGTCCTTGATATGGAATGGACGTTCAGCCGCCGAGCCTTCCTTGAACACCGTGTCCATGTGGGCCATCAGCAGGATTTTCGCCTTACCGGTGCCCTTGAGGGTCGCCAGGATATGCTGGCTGCCGTCCGAGTTGGGCACCTGCTCGATGGTGGCACCCAGCTGCTTCAATTCATCGATGGCAATGTCACCGACCTGGGTCAGGCCCGGCACATACCCGGAGCCGGAGTCGATATTGACCAGCCGTTCGAGCAGTTTCAGGGCCTCGCCCTTGTACTGCTCGGAATCGGCCAGGACCTGCTGGTGGGGCTCTGCGAAAGCAACGGGCGCGAAGGCACCGAGGGCCAGACTCAGGCCGAGACTGACGGCCAGACGGGAGCGAAGAGCGGTATTCGTCATGACTTCATCCTTGTTCCGTATCGAGAGAGTGCCTTGGCACCCTACCTGACAATGATCCAAGGCTCTAGATCGCAGGCGCCATGGTTGAGCAACCCGGTCAGGCTGTCGGTACGACTCACGGCCAGCAACTCGCGTTTTTGCCGACCCAGGGTGCCGGGATGGGTTGCTGGCAGTCCATCAGGGCAGCATCAAATAACCAGTACTCGATGAAAGGGTATTTATTCCCTTTCAAACACAGGTTCTCTTTGGATTTTGGCTATACCTCACACAGAGGATCGGCAAATAACCACCGCAGAGACTGGAACCGGATGTTCGCCAAGCAGGAGGAACTGCACCGCTACGCCGAAATGATCCACCGGGAAATGCAACACACCGTATGGAAGTCCGGCGGCTGTCACAGCTGGTATCAAAGCAAAAGCGGCCATGTCACGCGATGTTCCCGGGTTTCAGCTTCACTTATCACTACCTGACCCGTCGGTTCAGGCTGGCCGATCACATTCTGTCCTGACCCTGGAGGTAAAACATGCTGGTGTTGTGGGTGGTCCTCGCCGTGTTTATCGCCTGGAGCTGGCTGACGTATCCAGGCATCGGCCATGTGCTGTACGACATGAGCATGGCCCTGGAGGCGCGCCTCTACCGGTTGCACAAAATCACGGTGCCCATCAGTGAGATGACCGTGTCCACCTGGCAAGGCGGGCCTTATGAGGCGTCCGGCAGCATACTGATGCTGCACGGCTACAGCGCCGACAAAAACCTCTGGCTGCGCTTTGCCCGGCATTTTGTCGGTGACTACCGGGTGGTGGTTCCCGACCTCGCCGGCCATGGCGAAACCGGCTTCAAGGCGGGTGGCGGTTATGACATCCCGACCCAGGCCCGGCGCGTGATCGAGTTGCTCGACGCCTGCGGCCTGGACAAGGTCCATGTGATCGGCAACTCCATGGGCGGTTACCTCGCGGCCTGGCTGGCGGCCACTTCGCCGGAGCGGATACTGACCCTGGCACTGATCGACCCGGCCGGCGTCACCGCGCCCCAACCCAGCGACATGGAACGCCACCTGGCGGCCGGCCATAACCCGTTTTTGGTGCATTCGCGGGATGATTTCGCGCCGTTTTACGCGATGACGATGGCCTCGCCGCCCTGGGTGCCGAGCGTCGTGCTGGCGGCATTGGCCGAGCGCTACGAACAGCGTCGGGAGGAACTGGCGGAGATCTTCGTGGACTTTCGCGCCAGCCCACCGATGGAGCCACGCCTGGCGGATATTCGCGCCCCATCGTTATTGCTCTGGGGCCGCAAAGACCGGCTGATTGACGTCAGCAGCGTGCCGGTGTGGAGCAAGGGCATCACGGATTTGCGGGTGGAAATCTGGGAGGGGGTCGGTCACATGCCCATGGTTGAAAAACCGGGGAAAACCGCAGCGTTGTATCGCGAATTCCTCAAGGGGCTGGAGCAATGACTGTGAGGCAAGGAATGAAATGAATCCGTGGCGAGGGAGCTTGCTCCCTCGCCACGACTCAGTATCTTCAGAGGTTTGCCCCATGAACATCCTCTACGACGAACACCTCGACGGCCCCTTGCCGAAGGTGGACAAACAGGCGCTGCTCAAGGCCTTGCAAGCGCACATTCCAGACCTGGAAATCCTGCATCGCGAGGAAGACCTCAAGCCTTACGAATGCGACGGGCTGTCGGCCTATCGCACCACGCCCATGCTGGTGGTGTTGCCACGGCGAGTCGAGCAGGTACAGGCGCTGCTCAAGCTGTGCCACGGGCAGAACGTGCCGGTGGTGGCCAGGGGCGCCGGGACCGGTTTGTCCGGTGGCGCCCTGCCCCTGGAAAGCGGCGTGCTACTGGTGATGGCGCGCTTCAACCAGATCCTGCACATCGACCCCAACGCCCGCACCGCACGCCTTCAGCCCGGCGTGCGCAACCTGGCGATCTCCCAAGCGGCGGCACCGTTCGGCCTGTACTACGCGCCCGATCCTTCCTCGCAGATCGCCTGTTCCATCGGCGGCAATGTCGCGGAAAACGCCGGGGGCGTGCATTGCCTCAAATATGGCCTGACGGTGCACAACCTGTTGAAGCTGGAAATACTCACCATCGAAGGCGAACGCCTGACCCTGGGCAGCGAGGCCCTGGACTCGCCGGGCCTGGACCTGCTGGCGCTGTTCACCGGCTCCGAAGGCTTGTTGGGGGTGATCACCGAGGTGACGGTAAAACTGTTGCCCCGGCCCCAGGTCGCCAGCGTGCTGTTGGCCAGTTTCGATTCGGTGGACAAGGCCGGCCGGGCCGTGGCCAACATCATCGCCGCCGGCATCATTCCTGGCGGCCTGGAAATGATGGACAACCTGGCGATCCGCGCCGCCGAGGATTTCATCCACGCTGGCTACCCAGTGGATGCCGAAGCGATTCTGCTGTGCGAACTGGACGGGGTCGAAGCCGATGTCCATGACGATTGCGAACGGGTCCGCCAGGTGCTGCAACTGGCCGGTGCTACCGAGGTACGCCAGGCTCGGGACGAGGCCGAGCGCCTGCGGTTCTGGGCCGGACGCAAGAACGCATTCCCGGCGGTGGGCCGCCTGGCGCCGGACTATTACTGCATGGACGGCACCATTCCCCGGCGCGCCTTGCCCGAGGTATTGCAGCGCATCGCCAGCCTCGGCGCCGAGCATGGCCTGCGGGTCGCCAACGTGTTTCACGCAGGCGACGGCAATATGCACCCGCTGATCCTGTTCGACGCCAATCAACCCGGCGAACTGGAGCGCGCTGAAAGCCTGGGCGGCAAGATCCTCGAACTGTGCGTCCAGGTGGGCGGCAGCATCACCGGCGAGCACGGCGTTGGCCGAGAGAAAATCAATCAGATGTGCACCCAGTTCAACAGCGACGAACTGAACCTGTTTCACGCGGTAAAAGCAGCGTTCGACCCCCAAGGCCTGCTCAACCCCGGCAAGAACATCCCCACCCTGCACCGCTGCGCCGAGTTCGGTGCGATGCACATTCATGGCGGGCAGTTGCCGTTTCCTGAACTGGAGCGTTTCTGATGATCGGCGAAGTCGACCGCGACGCCAGCGACCTGCTGCTGGAACAGGTCAATCGCGCCCGGGCCGACGCCACACCGCTGCGCATCCAGGGCGCCAACAGCAAGGCCTTCCTGGGGCGCGAAGTAGCTGGCGAGGTGCTGGATACCCGCGTGCATCGCGGCATCGTCCACTATGACCCCACCGAACTGGTCGTCACCGCCCGTGCCGGCACCCCGCTGCGTGAATTACTCGCGGCCCTGAACGCCGCCGGGCAGCGCCTGCCATGCGAGCCGCCAGCGTTCGGCGACGACGCCACGGTGGGCGGCATGGTTGCCGCCGGGCTGTCGGGCCCGCGTCGTCCCTGGGCTGGTTCGGTGCGTGACTTCGTTCTGGGTACGCGCCTGATCAGCGGCCACGGCACGCTGCTGCGTTTCGGCGGCGAAGTGATGAAAAACGTCGCCGGTTACGACCTGTCGCGCCTGCTGGCCGGCAGTTTCGGTTGCCTGGGGGTGATCACCGAAGTCTCCTTGAAAGTATTGCCAAAGCCCCGTCACAGCCTGAGTATTCGCCTGGAAATCGACAGCGCCGAGGCCTTGGAGAAACTCGCCGAATGGGGCCGGCAACCCTTGCCCATCAGCGCGGCCAGCCATGACGGCGACTGCTTGCATCTGCGCCTGGAAGGCGGCGAAGGCTCGGTCAGCGCCGCCCACCAGCGTTTCGGCGGCGAAGTGATCGACGATCAATATTGGACGGCGCTGAATGAACATCGCCTGGGGTTCTTCGATGAAGGCTTGCCCCTGTGGCGCCTGTCGCTGCCCACTCACACCGGCCCGCTCGACCTGCCCGGCGCGCAACTGATCGATTGGGGCGGCGCGCAACGCTGGTTGAAAACCGACGCCGACACCGTGCAAACCCTGGCCCATGAAGTGGGTGGTCATGCCACCTGCTACTGTCACGGCGCAACCGACACACCTTTCCAGCCGCTGGCCGCGGCGCTGCTGCGCTACCACCGTCAACTCAAGGCCCAGCTCGATCCTCTGGGGCTGTTTAACCCCGGCCGCATGTACCCGGAGTTTTAGCATGCAAACCCGTTTCAGCGAAAAAGCCAGCCACCTGCCCCGCGCCGAAGAAGCCGAACGGATCCTGCGCAGCTGCGTGCATTGCGGCTTTTGCAATGCCACCTGCCCCACCTACCAATTGCTGGGCGATGAACTGGATGGCCCGCGGGGGCGCATCTACCTGATCAAGCAGGTACTCGAAGGCCAGCCTGCGACGGCCAGCACCCAACTGCACCTGGATCGTTGCCTGTCGTGTCGCAACTGCGAAACCACCTGCCCGTCCGGGGTGGATTATCACAACCTGCTGGACATCGGCCGGGCGGTGGTCGATGAAGCCGTGCCACGCCCGGTCGGCCAGCGGGCGCTGCGCCTCGGCCTACGGAGCCTGGCCGCCAGCCCCGAGCGATTCAAGGTGCTGCTGCGCCTGGGGGCCGTGTTCCATCCGCTGCTGCCGGCGAACCTGAACGCCAAGTTGCCGCGAACCTCAGCACCGCGCAGCGAGCGCCCGGCAGCTCGTCATGCTCGCACCGTACTGATGCTCGAAGGCTGCGTACAACCGGGCCTTTCACCCAACACCAATGCCGCTGCAGCTCGAGTGCTGGACCGCCTCGGCATCAGCGTCATTCCCAGCGATGCGGCCGGTTGCTGCGGCGCCCTGGACTATCACCTCGACGCCCAGTCGACCGGGCTGGACCGTGCCCGACGCAACATCGACGCCTGGTGGCCGCACCTGAACAATGGCGCCGAAGCCATCGTCCAGACTGCCAGCGGCTGTGGCGCATTCATCAAGGATTACGGGCACCTGCTGGAACAGGATCCGGCCTACGCCGCCAAGGCGGAACAGGTGAGCGAACGCGCGCTGGACCTGGTGCAAGTGCTGGGCAGCGAGCCGCTGGAACAGATCTGCGCAGCCAAGAATCAGCGCATTGCCGTCCATTGCCCCTGCACCTTGCAGCACGCGCAGAAACTCGGCGGCAGCGTCGAAGCCTTGCTGACGCGGCTGGGTTTCAACCTTACCGAGGTGCCCGACAGCCATTTGTGTTGTGGCTCGGCCGGCACCTATTCGCTGACCCAGCCGACCCTGGCGCGACAACTGCGGGACAACCGCCTCAATGCGCTGGAAAGCGGCCAGCCGGAGTTGATCGTCACCGCCAACATCGGCTGCCAGAACCACCTCAACGGCGCCGGTCGCACGTCCGTGCAGCACTGGATCGAGCTGGTGGATCAGTCCCTGGCAGAATGAAGTCCTGAAGATTCTTCGTTTGTCGGCACCTGCGAAGGCTGCGATCTTTCGTTCAACTTTCCGCAGCCCGAACCAGGAACTCTTACCATGCGCTTCGTCAGCCCCGACCTGATCCGCCAACGCTTCTCCAGAGCGATGTCCGACATGTACCGCGACGAGGTGCCGCTGTACGGCGCACTGATGAAGCTGGTGGAGCAGACCAACGCCCAGGTGCTGGCAGAAGATCGGCCACTGGCCGAACACCTGCGCAGCACTGGCGAACTTCAGCGCCTGGACCTGGAGCGTCACGGTGCGATCCGCGTCGGCACCGCCACAGAGTTGGCAACCCTGGGCCGCCTGTTTGTGGTCATGGGCATGCAGCCGGTGGGCTACTACGACCTCACGCCAGCCGGGGTGCCGGTGCATTCCACGGCGTTCCGCGCCGTGCATGAAACCGCTCTGCAGGTCAGCCCGTTCCGGGTGTTCACCTCGCTGCTGCGCCTGGAGCTGATCGAGAGCGACGAACTTCGAGCCTTTGCCGAGTCGGTGCTGGATAAACGGCAGATCTTCACCCCCTCCGCCCTTCAGCTCATCGACCTCGCCGAACGCCAGGGCGGGTTGAACGAGCCACAAGCCGAAGACTTCGTCCAACAAGCCCTGGAGACCTTTCGCTGGCACCACAGTGCCACCGTCACGGCCGAGCAGTACCGCCAGCTGAGCGCCCAGCATCGCCTGATCGCAGACGTGGTGGCTTTCAAGGGCCCACACATCAATCACCTGACGCCGCGCACCCTGGACATCGACATCGTCCAGGCCCAAATGCCCGTGCACGGCATCACCCCCAAAGCCGTGATTGAAGGCCCGCCCCGCCGCCGTTGCCCCATCCTGCTGCGCCAGACCAGCTTCAAGGCGCTCGACGAGCCTGTCGCGTTCACCGACCAAGCACAATCCCAAGGCAGCCACAGCGCCCGCTTCGGTGAAATCGAGCAACGGGGCGCGGCCCTTACGCCCAAGGGCCGCGCGCTGTACGACCAATTGCTGAACGCCGCGCGGGATGCCTTGGGAGAGTTTCCCAACGAAGCCAACGCCGAGCGCTACAACAGGCTGATGGCCGAACACTTCTCCCAATTCCCTGATAGCCACGATGAGCTGCGCCGACAATCACTGGCGTATTTCCGCTATTTCGTCACCCAAAAGGGCCTCGCCGCCAAGGGCACAATCGCGCAACCGGCCTCGCTGGAACGCCTGCTGGAGCAGCAATACCTGCGTGCCGAACCCTTGGTGTACGAAGATTTCCTGCCTGTCAGCGCCGCCGGCATCTTCCAGTCCAACCTCGGCGATGCCGCCCAGAGTCATTATGCCGGGCAGTCCAATCGCCAGGCCTTTGAAGAGGCGCTGGGGCGAGCGACGATTGATGAGCTGCAGCTGTATGTCGAAACGCAACAGCGCTCCATCGATGAATGCACGGCTGCGTTGGGCACGTAGGGGCAATCCGTAGGCCGAATCGGCAAGAAATTGCGCAATAGACTTGCCGCAACGTCTCCCCATCAAGCCGCGCTGTCCACGGGCCGCGGCGCCTGACCAGTGCGCAAAGGGATCAGAGACACTGCGCAACCCCTTGTGCGCATTCTCTCTATTTGCAGCAACGACCTGTAAAAATATCAATTAACTAATTGATATATAACGTTTTTACTAGAATGGCACAGCTCTTGATAACGATAAGGTCACCTCGGGACGATTCCCCGTCCCAGGCCTTTAATTATCCAGGAAGGAGAGCATCCATTGGCTACCCCCGCGTATATGTCCATCGAAGGCACCAAACAAGGTCTGATCACTGCCGGCGCGTTTACCGCCGACTCGGTGGGCAACACCTATCAGGAAGGTCATGAAGACCAGGTCATGGTGCAAGGCTTCGAGCACCAGGTGATCATCCCGCGCGACCCTCAGTCCGGCCAGCCAACCGGCCAGCGCGTGCACAAACCCCTGATCATCACCAAGGTATTCGACAAGGCCTCGCCACTGCTACTGGCAGCCCTGACCTGCGGTGAACGCCTGACCAAAGTTGAAATCCAGTGGTATCGCACTTCGGCAGCCGGCACCCAGGAGCACTACTACACCACCACACTGGAGGACGCGATCATCGTCGATATGAAGGACTACATGCTCAACTGCCAGGACCCGGCGAACGCGCACTTCACCCACTTGGAAGATGTGCACTTCACCTACCGCAAGATCACCTGGACGCACGAAGTCAGCGGTACTTCGGGCTCCGATGACTGGCGTTCGCCAGTCGCCGGTTAAGTCGGGACAGCCGTTCATGCGTCGGTCAGCTCTGCTGGCCGATGCATGAAAACAATGGGTAGTTATTGATCCACAGAGGTGTTCGCCCAGTGCGACGGCCTCGGCATTCCCTGCACTGGTAAAGAGCCTGACACTGGGCGAACGGGAGCAATAATAGTGCAACTTACAGACGGTGTCCGCCTATCCAATTAAATAATTATTAATCTTTGGTCGTAGTTATTAGCGGTGACTTAACACTTACATACTCGTACAACTACATGGCGTTTATGAATCGGGACGGTGGCGAAGAACGCCCGCATCCATTGGCTTGCGAAGCAACTCTGAAAACGAATGGCCGCCGCGCGACCGAACCGGAGCCAGGGCCCTTCCACGGGCCTAGACAAACTTTCATACATGAAAATATTTATACAAATAATTATACAAATAAAACAAAACAGTACAAAAACTGTCAGCCGCGTCATGTAACATGGGTCGGCAAATTAGAGTAATAACTCTTTTAAATACCAGTGGGTATGGCTGACATCAGCCACGCCGTCCGGTTTTCTGCGCATCGGTCTCTCCCGCCTCAGGGTCACCCTGCTGCTGTTTGCGCTTGGCTGGGTCGTTGGGGCGCAGGGCGTTGTTGTCGCGCTCCACCTCGCCGGGCAAGGCTGGGTCGTCGGGGTTTTGCGGCGCTTGATCGGGGCGGTGCTTCATGGCGGACTCCTGCGAGGCATTCATAAGGTATGAGGGCTGACGCTCGCGGGGAGTTCCGGCGACTCTCAGTAGCCAGTCATCTCCAGGTAGCCGTTGCCGCCGTGGCTGCCGTTCAGTTGCACCGGCCCTTCCCAATAGGGAATGCGCAAGTTCATCCAGGCGTTGGGGTTCAGGGCGTGGGTGATGATGTCGAGCTGCTTGCCGGGGATTTTGATCGACCAGCGCACCGGCATCGAACGCCCGGCAACCGTGGCGGTGTCCAGTGGCACGAGGCTGATCTCCCCGGCGTGCAAGGCTTGCGCCTGGCCTTGGGCATCGATCCAGGTGCCCGTGAGGTACGGCGCGCCGTCCTTGTGGCGCATGCGGTAGAGCATCACGTGTTCCCCACTGTCCAGGTGCAAGGAGAACCAGTCCCACCCGGTCTGGTTTGCACTCAGGGGCTGGCTGCTCCATTCGCGATCAAGCCAGGCCGGGCCGCTGACCGAGTACCGCCGGCCATCGATCTCCAGATGGCCGCTGGCCTGGAAGAACGGCTGGCTGTAGTAATACGATGCCTGGCCCTCTGCGGATTTCTGGCTGAAGCCTTTATCCCCCTGCAACACCAGCGGACGGGTCGAAGTGAGCCGCAACGCATAGCTGAAGTGTGAGTCCCTGGCCTTGAGCTGCATATCCGCCAACGGATCGCCCCCTGAAGCTTGAGTGCCGAACCGCCAGTCGTCGATCCAGGCGTCGAAAGGCATCGCTTGCACGCCGGCCTGCCCCACCCCGCCCCGTGCGTAGCGCTCGGCAGCGTGATGGACGGTGGCGGAGGTGACCGCGGCATGACCGAGCCAAATCGTCTGGTTGTGCCAGCCGATAGCCTGGGGGGCGGCGTTCAAGGCACTGCGAAACAACGTCCATTGCACGCCAAAATCACGGCCCTCGGCGTCCTTGAGATTAGCCGTGACGTACCACCACTCGATGCGAAACCCCTCATGGATGCCGTGATCGGCGGGAAAGCTGAACACCCGCCCCGGCACCACCGGTGTGAAGGCGACGGCCTGGTCGCCAAGGCCGGCAAAGCCTTTTTGCGGCGGCGGTTTATCACAACCGCTGAGCAACGCCAGCAGCATCAGGCCGACTCTAATCTTCATGGGCAAAGGTCCTCAGCAAATCCGCCGGCTGCGTGCGGTACAACGCGTACAGCGGCCAGGCCGACGCCAGCAGCGTGGCGAGCATCGCCAGGGCCAGCAATTGCGCCAACTGCAGCGGGAATACCCGCAACGGCAGGCGCCAACCGAAGGCCTGCACATTGATCACCGCGTCCAGGCACCAGGCCAGGGCGATGCCCAACGGCAAGGCCAGCACCAGGGTCAACAGCGCCAGCAGCCAGGTCTGACCGAGGTTGAGCAACATCAACTGCCGCCGCGTCACCCCCAATGCCCACAGCGGCGCCAACTGGCCGAGGCGACTCTGGCTTTGGGTCAGCAGGCTGATGAACAACGCCACCCCGGCCACGGCCAGCGTCAGGCTGTTGAGGGCCGCTGTGGCGGCAAACGTGCGCTCGAACACCTGGGTCGACCAGCCTTTGAGCCGGCCCTGATCGACGATGCGGCTGTCATCCAGATTGAATCGGCTTTGCAACGCCGTCAGCATCGGCGCGATGGCGGACGGTTCGATCCGCAGGTTGAAACGATACGGCGTCAATTGCGGCCAGTGCGCCAGCAAGTGGTCGGCGTTGACCAGCACATGGCCCTTGGGATTGCCGTAGTCGGCATAGACCCCAACGATGCGCGGTGTCCACGGCCCCTGTGGCGTCGGGACGGCCAACTGATCGCCAACATTGACCTTGAGGCGTCGGGCCAGTTGTTCGCTGAGCATCAGCGTGTCGGCGCTAGCCAGTTGCTCCCAGGGTTTGTCGCTGGCCGATTCCAGCAACGGCCAATGCTGGCGATAGGTAGGGTGATCGATGATGCCGTGGATATCCGTCGGCCAGCCTTGCAACGGGATCGATACCTGCCAGATGGGGACTATGGCAGTAACCGCTGGTTGTTGCCGGAGCCAGGCGTGCAACTCGACCGCCTGGGCCGGGGTTTGCGGGGTGATGTACAGTTCGGCGGTCAGTCGTTGTTCGAGCCAGTCACTGAAGGTCTGGCGAAAACCTGCGGTCATGCTGCCGGCGCCAATATTTGCCGCCAGCGCCAGCAGCAACGCCATCAGCGCCAGGCTCAATGTCGGCAATTGCTGGCGGCAATCGGCGAGAAACCATTGCCCGAGCACCGAGCGACTGCGGCGCAACAGCAGGTTCAGCGCGCTGTTGAGCAACACCGGCAAGGCCAGCGCCGCACCCAGCAACAACGCCGTCATCAAGACAAAACCGCTGGCCAGGCTGTCGCCCCAAATCAACGCCGACGCAGCGATCAACGCAGCCAATGTCGCCACCCAACCCTGACGCCGCAGCCATCGTGCATGGGCCTGATGCCAGGCCTGGGGATTGGCCAGCGCCAGCAAGGGCAGACGCGCCGCCCGCAGCAAGCTGTCGGCCCCGGCGAGCAGCGCGCCAAGCAGGCTCAGGCCGACACCGCTGAGCCACCACGCCGGGCTGAGGTTTAAATGCCCGGCCACTTCGGCGCCGTACAAACCCCGCAGGCTCGCCGCGACATCGGGCAATAACAGGCTCGCCAGCCAATAGCCGCTGAGCACCCCGGCGATCCCGCCCAGCAAGGCCAGCGCGCCCAGCTCAAAGGCCAAGCTGGTGATCAACACCCGCGCACTGACGCCACAGGCGCGCAAGGTTCGCAGCAGACCGCGGCGTTGTTCCAGGGCCAGGCCGATGGCGGCGTGGACAATGAACAGCCCCACCACGAAAGATAAAAACCCCAGTGCATCAAGATTCAGGTGAAAACTTTCGGTCAGGCGCGACAGGTTGTTTTCTTCATCGGCGCGTTTCAATTGCAGCTGACCGTTGAACGCCTCCGGCAAGGCCGCGGTGAAGGTGGCGGGCAGCAACAACCGCGACAGCTGGTCAGGCAGCCCGAGCACCTGCTGGGCAAAACCGATGTCCGTCAATAGCACGCCCGGCGCCATGTCCATCTGAGTATGCAGGGGTGGCAGTGGTTGCCCATCGACCGTCTGGGGCCGGTCGCCCTCGCCCAGCCCCAAGGCTTGCAAGGTTTGCGGGGCGATCCAGGTGCGGCCGGGGTCAGTGAAAAACTCCACCACCTCGCTCATCTCACGCACCTGCCCCGCCAACGCTGCACCGGGAGGCAGCGACACCGGGTCGACGCCCATCAGTTGCAAGCGCTGGTCTTCGTGCCCCTTGAGCATCACCCGGGCCTGCAACACCGGCGACACCGGCCAACCCTGACGACGCAGATCGACAAACCATTGCTGAGGGAAGGTGCCGCCACCGGGGGCACTGAGGCTGGCCTGAGGTTCGCCGCCCAGAAGCTGACTGGCCCGGGCGTAGCTGTCCCGAGCCTGACTGTTGAGCGCCTGCACGCCGGTGAGCAGGCTGGTGGCGAGCCAGAGCCCGGTCAATACGCTGAAAAACTGCACCGGGTGCTGGCGCCAATGACTGAGCAGCGCCTTGAGCGTCTGGCGAAAAATCATCACCCCTGTGCCATCTGGGCCAGACGCCCGCGCTGCAACACCACGCGATGGGCCAGGCGGGCCGCTACTCGGGGACTGTGGGTCACCATCAGCAGGCTGGTGGAGCTGCCGTCCAGCAGTTCCAGCAACAGTTGCAACACTTCGTCGCTGGTGGCTTCGTCGAGACTGCCGGTGGGTTCGTCGGCCAACAACAAGGGCGGTCGCGAGGCCAGCGCCCGCCCCAGCGCCACCCGTTGCTGCTGCCCGCCGGAAAGCTGCTCGGGATACCGTCGCAGCAGGTCCGAAAGCCCGAGCCGTTGCACCAGATGGGCCTGCCAGGCAGGGTCATAACGACCGCACAGCCGCGCCTGGAACGCCAGGTTGTCTTCCACCGGCAAGCTGCTGATGAGGTTGAACTGTTGGAACACCAAGCCGATTTCCGTACGTCGCCAGTTCGCCAGTTGGCTTTCACTCATGCCATCGAGCCGATATTCGCCACAGCGGATGCTGCCGCCATCGACCTTGTCCAGCCCGGCGACCAGGTGCAGCAATGTGCTTTTGCCACTGCCGGACTCCCCCATCAGCGCCAGGCTGCTGCCGGGGGGCAGCGTCAGGTCGACGCCTTGCAGCACCGGCAACGGGCCCTGAGGCGTGGCATAGCTTTTAAAAACGTCGCGGACTTCAAGCATGAAGAGGCTCGATGGATAAACGTGCCGCTCAGGATAGCGGAGTTGGGTGACCGACCGAGCGAGGAATGAGCCTGCGCGAACGATTCACACCTTTCGTCGCACGCCATGTCTTGTTGGCGCGCCCGCCTTGCGCATAGTCAATTTACAGCTATTAATCAACGAGAAGAACAAGCCGTTAACATGATGTCGGCGAGATCGTCATTATTATGACGAACATGTATTGCTCCCCCTTCAAGGTGATCACCGACATGTCTCAAACCCAGTATCGCCCCGATATCGATGGGCTCCGGTCCATTGCGGTAGTCGCTGTGCTCATCCATCACCTCAACGCCAGCCTGCTGCCAGGCGGGTTCGTTGGCGTCGATATTTTCTTTGTCATCTCGGGGTTTCTCATCACGTCCCAGGTGTATGCCGAGATCAAGCACCACACCTTTTCGCTGAAACGTTTTTATCAACGTCGCATCAACCGCATCATTCCCGCCTTGGCGACCGTGTTGCTGGCGAGCGTGGTCGCCGGGGCCTTCATCCTTTCTCCGGCCGACCTGACCCGGCTCAACGTCAGCGCGCTGTTCTCGCTGCTGGGACTCTCGAATATTTACATTTGGGTGAAGTACGGAAACTATTTCGCCTCGGACGCCAGCGAAGCCCCGCTGCTCCATACCTGGTCATTGGGTATTGAAGAGCAGTTCTACGTGATCTGGCCGCTGCTGCTCGTGCTGCTTTATCGCCTGGCGCCGCGTTATGTATTGCCCGTGCTGGGTGTCGGCATCGTGGCGGCCGTGGGTGTTTCCG
This sequence comes from Pseudomonas sp. LBUM1664, assembly GCF_059695895.1. Lineage (NCBI taxonomy): Bacteria > Pseudomonadati > Pseudomonadota > Gammaproteobacteria > Pseudomonadales > Pseudomonadaceae > Pseudomonas > Pseudomonas sp. LBUM1664. The sequence goes on from NZ_CP166791.1 coordinate 4,233,563, forward strand.
AATACGCCACCAACGTCTTTGCCACGGCCTCCTATTACCTGCTGCCCACGCGCTTTTTCGAGCTGATGCTGGGTGGCGCGCTGGGCATCTATCTTTATCAGCCACACTGGCTCGGCAAGAAGGCATCCCAGCGCTGTGCACTGCTCGGCTATGGATTGATCGGCTGGTCCTTGTTTGCCCTGAATCCGAGCGCACCCTTCCCCGGCCTCAACGCCTTGATACCTTGCCTGGGTGCGGCGCTGCTGATCCTGGCCGGCAGCAGTCACTCTCGCTCCCGTCTGTTGACCAACCGCCCCATGGTGTTCATCGGCCTGATTTCTTACTCCCTTTACTTATGGCACTGGCCATTGATCGCCTACCTGAATTATCTGGGCATCGAGATTACGCTTGCCGTGGGGCTATGGCTGGTGGTGGTGGCGACATCGCTGTCCTGGTGGTCCTGGCGTTATGTCGAGATCCCTTTTCGACGAAACGGGGCGCAGTTGCGGTTTTCGCACGTGCTGACCCGTCGCTTCATGCTCCCGACCCTTGGCTTGGGCGTGCTGGCGGCGCTGAGCCTGCAATTGAACGGTTTCCCCCAGCGCTTTGCGCCTGAAGTGTCGACGCTTGAGGCAATGACCCTGGTGGAACCGAACAAGCTTCGCAACGGCTGCCACATGCCCAATGCACGGTACGGTACCGAGCCCAATCCGGATTGCCACCTCGGCGCGCGCAAAGAGCAGCTTGACGGCATTATGGTCGGGGATTCGTTCGCCAATCACTTCACCGGGATGGTCGACATTCTGGCCCAACCCAATGGCATCACGCTGATGGACTACACCCTGGATGCCTGTCCGCCGATCTTCGGCTACACCACCGGGATGTCGACGGTGTACGCCGCCCATTGTGTGGAGCGCAACAAACGGGTGTTGGGGCTGATCGAGCAGAACCACTACGCTTACGTTGTGCTGGCCGGGGCCTGGCCCAAGGATGCGGCGGCCGGGGATAAGGTCGAAGCGAGCATCAAGCGGGTGGCGGACAACAGCGGCCAGGTCATCGTGATTCTCAGCAACCAGAACATCGCCAAGGCCGCGACTTGTCCCGTGCGCCGCTTGATGTTCGGCATCGTTCGCCCATGCTCGGCCCCGCTGGATATCACCGCGCCTTACTGGGCGGGAATACGGGCCAGGTTAACCCAGGTGCGCTTTATCGATCCCAATCAAGTGATATGCCCGGCAGGCCTGTGCAGCCCGATCATTGACGGACAGTTGCTGTACCGGGATGACGCGCACTTGAATGATGTGGGCTCACGCTTCATTGGCTACACGTTGCGCAATCAGGGCGTTTCGCTATTGCACGACCCTGCGCAACCCGGGCCAATCGCTACGGCGAAGTAGAAGGCCTCATTACCGCCCCTGCGCCCTCTCGGCCTGCGCCAGCATGGCAATGCGCTTCAGACCGATGTATTTCCATTCGGGCGTCACGCCTAGCCGCACATTAAAACGGTGGTTGAAGGTGAAGGCGTCTTCGGTCGACTGGCTTGAAGACTTGCCATAAATCGCTTCGATTCCAGCCGGGTCGTACTCCCCCGGGACAGCACCAACGGCAATTCCTTGACGTATCGGGTCATGCCTTTCGACGGTATAGCGGCGTTGGAGAGAGGTTTGTTTGCGCAAACTGACAATAGGTTTCCAAGGCGCAGAAAAGGGGGACGAACGGCCAACGCGTCAAAAAAAAGTTACCCCGAAAATGACACATTTGACGCATCAAAAACGTAAAAATCTATGGATAAATACCGTTCATCGTATATTTAAACCCCGCCATAGCCCTTTAAAAACGGCACTTATCCAAGTCTGTCAATGACTTGATATCAAAAGGCCCAGTCGAGTCGAGTTTTGGAAACAATGACAACTGTCAGTTTGCTGACACGTTTTTTTGAAGCTGCGCTATACCCCTCTGAACAGTTTCACCCGAGTTACATCAATCGGTTTACGAGGCGCGCCGAAAATGGACGTGAGCGTATTTGGTACAGGGTATGTAGGTCTGATTCAGGCCGCCGCGTTGGCTGATGTCGGCCATCGCGTTTTGTGCATCGACATCGACCCGAACAAGATCCGGCAACTGCAGCAAGCGGTACCGACCATCAGCGAGCCGGGGCTGTCTGGGTTACTCGAAGACAACATCAAGGCCGGGCGATTGTTGTTCAGCTCCCAGGCCAGCGATGCGGTTAACCATGGGGAACTGATTTTCGTCGCCGTCGGCACCCCCGCCGATGAAGACGGCTCGGCAGACCTGAGCCATGTGCTGGCGGTTACCCGACAAATCGCCGATTACATGGACAGCGACCGCACCCTGATCATCAAGTCCACGGTGCCGGTGGGCACGGCCGACAAAGTGGCCGAATGCGCTCGCCAGGTCCTTGAGCGCCGGGGGCTGAAAAAACTCACCGTGCGCGTGGTGTCCAACCCCGAGTTTCTCAAGGAAGGCAGCGCCCTGGCCGACTGCATGCGCCCGGACCGAATCATCGTCGGCACCGCTGACCCGCTGGCCCGCGATCAGATGAGCGAGCTCTACGCCCCCTTCTGCCGCAACCACGAAAAGCTGATGTTCATGGACAACCGCAGCGCGGAACTGACCAAGTACGCCGCCAATGCCATGCTTGCCACTCGCATCAGTTTCATGAACGAACTGGCCAACCTCACTGAAAGGCTGGGCGCTGACATCGAAGCGGTGCGCAAGGGCATCGGCTCGGACCCGCGCATCGGTTATCACTTCATCTACCCCGGCTGCGGCTTCGGCGGTTCGTGCTTTCCCAAGGACTTGCGCGCCTTGCTGCACACCGCCGAAGAAAACGGCATGCCGCTGCGCCTGTTGCGCAGCGTCACCGACATCAACGACAGCCAGCGGCACATCCTGTTCGAGAAACTGACGCAGCAGTTCCCTGACGGTCTGGCCGGCAAGTCGATTGCCATCTGGGGCCTGGCCTTCAAACCCAACACCGACGACATGCGCGAAGCCCCCAGCCGTTACCTGATGGAAGCGCTGTGGCGTGAAGGTGCCCGGGTGCAGGCCTACGACCCGGAAGCCATGTCCGAATGCCGGCGCCTCTACGGCTATCGCAAAGACCTGAACCTGTGCGCGACCCGCGATGACACCCTGGAAGACGCCGATGCCCTGGTGATCTGCACTGAGTGGAAAAACTTTCGCGTGGTGGACTTGGACCTACTGGCCAACAAATTGCGCGCCCGGGTCATCATCGATGGCCGCAACTTGTACAACCCCGAACACGTGGCTGCCGCCGGGCTGTTGTATCGCGGCATCGGCCTGCCGCACACCATGCCAGCCCCCCCTGTGCCAGGGCCCCAGGCGTGACTATCCGGGTGACCGGCGCGACCGGTTTCATCGGTGCCCATTGCGTGCTGCGGTTGCCGCACCACGGCCTGGGCTGCTTCATCGACTGGTTCCTCGATTACTACTCACTGCCTAACGCCCACGCGCCGCTTGCGGCTGAACTTCAGCGGAGGAGTCTATGACCCGCCATGAGCAAGACATTCCGATCAACGTCTTCGGACGCGACAAACGTGTCGATCCCGAGCATCGCCGACGCCTGGACGCGGCCATCCACCGCCAAGGCCGTGGCTGGTTAACCGGTCGCGACGGCGGTCGCCCCTGGACCGTCTCGCGCACCAACCGGGTGGTGGCCTGCCTCGGCGCACTGGCGACTCTGCTGCTGCTCTGCCCGCTGCTGCTGGGTCTGGCACTGCTGGTCAAATTCTCCAGCCCCGGCCCGGTGCTGTTCGTGCAGAAGCGCACCGGTTACCGCGGCCGCGTCTTCGGCATGTACAAGTTCCGCACCATGGTTGCCGACGCCGAGGCCCTCAAGGAGTCGCTGCGCCATCTCAACAAGCACGGCGTCGATGCCATCGATTTCAAGATCGACAACGACCCGCGCATTACCCCCATCGGCCGGTTCCTGCGCCGCAGCAGCCTCGACGAACTGCCGAACCTGATCAACGTGGTCATCGGCGACATGCGCCTGGTGGGCCCGCGACCGACCTCGTTCAACGCTTATCGCTACAAGGACAACCACCTTGTACGCCTGAGCATCTACCCCGGCCTGACGGGCCTGTGGCAGATCTCGGGACGCAGCAATATCGACTTCGACCAGCGCGTGCAACTGGACCTCAGCTACATCGCCCAACAAAGCCTGTTGCTGGATTTGAAGATCCTGATGATTACCCCTTTCAAAGTGTTCAGCGGCCACGGAGCGAGTTAAATGGACGGTTCAACGAATATCCTGACCATCGCAAGCCCGAGCGAGACCAACCTGACCTCGACCGTGCTCGACCCTTCTTTGCGGATCCTTCTTCTGACGGCCGCCAACACCGGCACCGGAACCAGCACCAGCGCCATGGCACTGGCCAGCCAACTGGCGCAAATGAGCAGTGGCCGGGTGCTGCTGGTGGACGCCAGCCAATCACCCCACAACCTCAGCCAGCAACTGTCGCTGCACAAGGAACGCGGTTTCAGCGATCTGCTGTTCAACAGCGTCACGCCACCCTTGCTGCAGGATTGCCTGGTGCAGAGCTCCAGCCTGCCCTTCGACGTGCTGCCCCATGGCCGCCTGGGCCGCAATGCCGAACGCCTGAGCCCCGAGCGAATGCGCCCATTGTTCAAGCAATTGGCGGCGCAGTACCGCTTTGTGGTGATCGACGCCGACGCGGTGTATTCGGCCTCCGACACCCTGGTCATGAGTACTCAGGCGGACGGCGTGGTGCTGGTGGTCTGCGGCGAGGACACCCGCTGGGAAGTGGCCCAGGCCGCCCGTCAGCGCCTGTCCCAGGCCGGAGCAAAAGTGGTGGGCAGCGTGTTCAACCGCCGCAAGTACTACATGCCCAAGTGGCTCTACAACAACCTGTAAGCCTGCAAAAGGATGACGAGATGAACGCCAGATTGCTTGTCCTGCTGTTGCTGCCGCTTGCCGGTTGCTCCAGCAACACCGACACCCGCTCGATGCCGGTGCAGATCCTCACGGCCGCATCGGCCAACGCCCAGGCCACCGACATGCCACGGGTCGAACAGACCCTGCGGCCCCAGGACGTGCTGGATGTGATCTTTCACATCAGTACCAGCGGCTCCCAGGCCTATCGCGTGCAGCAGGGCGACCAGGTTGCCCTGAACTTCACCGCCGCCAGCCAGCTCAACGGCACGCAACTGGTGCTGCCCGACGGCACCATCGAACTGCCGGGAGCCAACACCTCGGTAAAGGTCGCCGGGCTGACCACTGACGAAGCCCGCCTGGCGGTGCAGCGTGCCTATGATCAGAAAATGCTGTTTCAGCCCAATCGCAACCAACTGACGGTGCTGGTGACCAGCCCGCTGACCTACGAGACGAACCTCAAGAACACCTTGACCCATCCGGCTACCGGCATGGGCCGGGAGATCATCGTGGGCAACGACGGTTATGCGAGCTTTCCCGAAATCGGCTCCGTGCCGCTGCAAGGCATGACCGTCAATCAGTTGGAAACCTTCCTCAATGAGCGCTACGCCCAACTGCCGGGGCACATGACCGTCGACGTGCTGCTCAAGTCCACCGCCGGCAACGAAATTTTTGTACTCGGCGAAGTCGCCCAACCCGGCTCCTATCCGATCCGGCGACCGGTCTCGGTCCTTGAAGCACTGACCATGGCCCGTGGTTCGAACATCAAGGCGCGGCTCGACTCGGTGGTGATCATGCGCCGCAACGGCAATCAGGTTGAAGCGCGCAACTATGACGTGGAGAAAGCGCTGGGCGGTGACGCGACACAAATCGCCTACCTGCAACCGGACGACATGCTCTACGTGCCCAAAACAAAACTTGCCAGCGCCGGAGAACTGGCCCGGCAACTGGCCGACGTGGTGCTGTTCCAGGGCATGGGGCTCAGCTTCAGCTACCGCGTCGACAACAAAGGCGGCGACAACAACTGAGGAGACGGATCATGAACCCCAAGGAAAACTATCTGCATGAGTTCTTCAGGATTTTCTTCGCCAATAAGCAATGGGTGAAGCGCATCTTCCTGATCTTCGCCGTGATCGCCCTGGTGTTGCCGTTGATGCTCAAGCAGAGCTTCGATATCACCGCCCAGGTCATCGTGCAGTCGAAAAAACTCTCCCAGGGCGACGCCACCACGTCGCTGAACCAGGAAAATGCCACCTTCATTCCACCGTCGCTGGCGGACATGGAAACCGAGACCAATATCCTGCGCTCGCCGGCACTGGTCCGGCAGACCATCAGCGCCCTGCGCGAGGAGGACGAATACACCCCCAGCCCCGGTATCTTCGACAAATGGGTGGGCGATCCGCTCAGTCGCTACATCACCACGCCGCTGCGCAAATATGTCGTCAACCCGCTGCGCGATAGCCTGGGACTGGAGGTCGATCCGGTGCGCGACACGACGCTCGACACACTGACCGAAGAAGCCATCCAGAACCTGAAGATCGAGACCCTGCCCGGCTCCAACGTCATTTCCATCGTCTATAGCTTCGGCGACCCGGCCCAGGGCACCCGCTTCGTGGCGCAACTGCTGCAGAACTACCTCACTGGCCGCCAGAACCTGCAATCGATTGATCTACCGCAGGCCTTCTACGAACAGAAGAAAACCCAATACCAGACGCGCCTCGACGGCCTGGAAAGCTCGCGCCTGGCATTGCTTGAAGGCGCCAGCTCGTCTGACCCCAAAGAAGAAATCACCTTCCGCCTCAATGCCATCAACACCGAAGAGCAGGCCCTGAACCAGTACCAGGATCGCCTGCTGCAAAGCCAGCGCTGGCTCGATTACCTCAAGACCAGCCTGGCGGCGGCGAACAGCTCTCGGGGCGCCGACTACACCTTCCCTTTCACCTTCACCACCACCGTGGACAACATTGCCTTCGAAGACCGGGAAATCAAACAACTGGGTGAGCAACTGACCGGCCAGGTCAGCCACTACATAAATGACCTGGCGATCTTCCAGCCCGGCAGCGAACCGATGCTCCTGGCCCGGGAACAAATTGGCCGGACCCGCCAACAGTTCCTGAAAGTAGTGGGCAACCGGATCCAGGAACGCAGCAATGACCTGGCAGTGGTCAGCTCGGTGATCGATCAGAAGACCGAGCGCATCGCGGCATTCAAGGAACGCATCCATCAGTTGCAGGAAACCCAGAGCAAACTGCGGCAGATGGACACCGAGATCGACGCCCTGCATGCAGCGTTCTCCACCTACGCTCAACGGTTCGCCGAAGCCAGCACCGCCCGTTCGCTGGACAACGATCTGTCCAACGCCCGGATCTTGAGCCCGCCGTTCGAACCGACCGCCCCGGCATTTCCCAAGCCGATGCTGATCATTGCGTTCGGCCTGTTCAGCGGTTTGCTGCTGGCGATCGCCCTGGTCTACGTGCGTGAGTTCTTTGACCATCGCTTCAAACATCCGGCGCAGATTGGCCAGCAACTGGATGTACCGGTGCTGTTGGTGATCAACGAACAGTCCCCCGACCAAACCAACCCACACCGCAACTGGAGCCTGCCCAGTCTTGTCCATTGGGTGCGCAATTGAACGCCCCCTTCGGCCCGCCCCACAGCAGCGTCCCGTCGATCATTCATTTGCTCGACAGCGGCGGTTTCTATGGGGCCGAGCGGATGTTGCTCGATCATTGCCAGGCCACGCCGGGGCAGCACCTGGTGCTGTTCCTGGCGGCGCCGCCGGACTTGATCACGCGCTTTCGCCAGGCCGGGGTCGATTGCCACCACTGCGACAGTTGGGCCGAACTGTTGCGGCACTTGCGCCGACGACGGGACCAGCGGCCACTGATCAACACCCACAACTTCAAAGGCCTGTTGTTCGGCTGGGCCGCTGCCACGCTGCTGCGCCTGCCACTGGTCATTACCCAACACGGCTTTACGCCGCGCAGCCCCAAGCAGCGTTTCTACACGTGGCTGAGCCTGCAACTGTGCCGCACCGCATCGGTCAAGCGGGTGGTCTGCGTGGCCGAAAGCATCGCCGCGCTGCACCGCCAGGCCAGTGTACGGGCGGAAAAACTCGATGTGATCCCCAACGGCCTGCCGACGCCCACGGCACCGCTGGTCCATCGCGACGACGGGCAGCGCTGGCGGGTCGGCTACGTCGGCCGTTTGAGCAGTGAAAAAGGTCCGGATCTGTTCCTCGACGCCATGATTCCCCTGTGCCAGCGACATTCATCGCTGCACGCGGTGATGCTCGGCGACGGCCCGGAACGCCAGGCCCTGCTCAAGCGCATTGTCGAAACCGGACTGCAACGGCGCATCGTACTGCCCGGTTATCAGACCGACATGAACGCCTGGTGGCGCAGTCTTGATGCACTGGTGATCAGCTCACGTACCGAAGGCACGCCAATGATTCTGCTCGAGGCCATGCAAGCCGGTGTGCCGGTGGTGGCGTTCAGCGTCGGCGGCATTCCCGATGTACTGCAGGACCGCCACAACGGCCTGCTCGCGGCACCGGCCGACAGCACCGGACTGGCTGCGCAGATCGAAACGCTGTTCAGCGAACCGGCCCTGGCGCGAATCCTGGCTGACAACGCTCGCCGCACCCAACGGGACCGCTACGACCTTCGAGCGCTGGCCGAACGCTGGTCGCAGCTCTACATCCGCACGGCACGGGAGGCTCACTCATGATTGTCCCGCTCTCGATTGTCAGTCTGCTGGGCCTGGTCTGCCTGATGTTGCTGGCCAGCCCTTATCCGTACCTGGCGCCGGGGGCGGTGCTGGGCCTGGTGGGCGTCGCCGTGTTGTATCGCAAGCCCGGCTGGGGCTTGCTGGGCATCGCTGCGATGGTGCCATTCGAAGGTCTGTTCACGGGCAGCGCCTTTTCCGCCAACAAGTTCTTCGGCCTGGCAATGGTGCTGATCCTGATGCTGCAGTTGTCCTTGCACCAGATTCCCGGGGCGCGCTTGCGCAGCAATATCTGGCGCCCGCTGATCGGCTTCATGACGCTGTATGGCCTGAGCTTGTTGCTGTCGGAGGACATGGGCGAGTCCTTGACTCAATTTCGCGAATTAGGGGTGGGGCTGATTCTGTTCGTGATCACCCTGCTGGTCGGTCGCGAACTGAATCTGGATATGTTCTGTCGTCTACTGACGTTGAGCGTTACCACCACCTGTTTGCTAGCGATGTTTTCGACCAAATACCAGGAACAGGGCCGTGCGTCCGGCCTGCTGGAAGACCCGAACACCTTTGCCCTGCTGATTGCCTTTACCGTGCCGCTGGCGCTGCTGCTAGTGGTGCGCAGCCGGAACCTGTTGCACCGGTTGTTCTGGGGCGGATGTTTAATTCTGTTACTCAGCGGCATGATCAAGACCGACTCGCGTTCCGGGCTGGTGGTGCTGTTGCTCAGCCTGCTGATCGGCCTCTATCACTATCGCGCACAACTGCCACGTATCCGACCACGGCATCTGGGCTTTGCCATGCTTGGGCTGACGATCGCGATTCCCCTGGTGATCGCGGTAATGCCGGCCAGCTATGTGGCGCACATCGAATCGTTGAGTTTCCTCAGTGCCGGCGCCACTGCCCGCAAGGATGAGTCGTTGGGCCGCCGCGCCTCGTACATCGTGGTCGGCAGCCAGATGATCCGCGAAAACCCGGTGCTCGGCACGGGCCCGGGGACTTTTCCCCAGCACTACGCACCCACCGGCTACGCCAAGACGTTCTCGGTCAATGGCAAGCCGGAGAATCTGTATCGCCAGGCCCATAACACCTACCTGGAAATCTTCAGTGAAATCGGCATCCCGGGCGGGCTGATGTTCGTCGGCATGCTTGGCCTGGGCCTGTACAACCTGCTACGCGCTCGCCGGCTTTGGCTGCAGCGCCGGGACTGGGTGCAGGCGGACCTGATGACGCACCTGGGCGTGAGTTTCCTGTCGCTGACGCTGTTCTTGATGTTCCTCAGCGCCCAGAACCATAAGTTGCTGTGGATCACGCTCGCCCTCACCAGCGTGTTACGCAACGAAGCCGAACAGACCGAGCCACGGGGGCCCCGCCCATGAGCCGCGTCAGCATTGTGATCCCAATGTACAACGAGGCCCGGCACATCGGCCGTACGCTGCTGGCGGCGCAAGAAGCCGCCCGCCAGGCGCAACTGGAATGCGAGTTGATCGTGGTGGACAACGGGTCCGACGACCATGGCCCGCGAATCGCCAGCGAACTGGGAGCTCGGGTGCTGATCGTGCCCGGCGTGCACATCGGCGCCCTGCGCAACCGCGGTGCAGCCAGCGCCAGCGGTGAATGGCTGACGTTCATCGACGCCGACATAGAAATGCCCGCCAACTGGCTCAAGCTGTTGTTGGAACTGGAGGGCCACCAGGGCGATGTGCTGGCCTTGGACCTGGACACCCCCAAGCAGGCACCGTGGTTCGCCGAAGCCTGGCAGCGGCGTAGCCAGCGTCCGGGTTCCCACCGCTTGCACCGAGTGCAGTGGCTGCCCAGCGCCAATCTGTTAATGCATCGTTCGTGGTTTGAACGGGTCGGCGGCTTCGACGAAACCCTGCGCACCGGCGAAGACAAAGATCTCTCCCTGCGCCTGTGCAAGGCCGGTGCGCAATTGCTGTTGGTCAATGAAAGCGTGGCCCTGCACTGGGGCTATGAAGGCAGTTGGCGCGAGTGGATAAGCAAGGAATTGTGGCGCCAGGGCAGCCATCTGCAATTGCTGCGCAGCCACGGCCCGAGCCTGCGCCTGCTGCGTTTTCCGGCGCTGTCCATCGGCACCTGGGGGCTGGATCTTCTTGCACTGCTCGCCCTGCTTCAGGGCCACCCGCGCCCTGGCCTGATGCTGTTGCTGATCACCTCGTTGCCGCCCCTCCTCCTCAGCTCGCGCCAAAGTCGGCGTGACCCGCGCCTGACGCTGCAATTGTGGGCCTTGCATGGAATACGACTGCACCTGACCGGCGCGGCTTTGCTTCTCAACTTTTGTCATTGGAACATCAGGAGACCTGCCCGTGGCTAAACTCATCTACTGGTTGTGCCTGTTGCTGCCGGTGTATGCCTACCTCGGTTATCCCCTGATGTTAAGCCTGCTGATGCCGCTGTTTCCGGTCCGGCGCTACGGCGTGGCGTTGCCGATGGACATCAGCATTGTCATCGCCGCGCACAACGAGGCGCGGCACATCGAAGCGAAACTGCACACCTTGCTGGCCCAGGATTATCCGGCGCGCTCGCTGCAGATCATTCTTGCCAGCGACGGTTCCAGTGACGACACGGTGGCCTGCGCGCGCAAGGTGATCGATCCGCGCATCACCGTGCTCGACCTGCCACGCCAAGGCAAGGCTGCCACCCTCAATACAGCGGTGACCCACAGCCGCGGCGAAATCCTGGTGTTCACCGACGCCGACAACCAATGGGCCGCCGATACCCTCGGCCATTTGCTCGCGCCGTTGGGCGATCCGGAAGTCGGCGCCTGTGCCGGGCACATGGAAATCCCTGTGCCGGGCAAGGGCCTGAGCCTGGGCGACAGCCTGTATCGGCATTACGAAGGTTGGCTGCGTGGGGTGGAGAGCCGTACCGATTGCCTGGTCTCTGCCGACGGCGCCCTGCTGGCCCTGCGCCGGGCGTTGTTTGAGCCAATACCGGCGCAGGTCAACGACGATTTTTTCCTCAGCACCTGCGCGCCGGCGGCGGGCAAGTCCATCGTCTATGCGCCACGGGCCCGGGTGACCGACCAGGGTGTGGACGAGGCCGACAAGCAGTTTCGCCGGCGCCAGCGGGTCACCGTCGGTGGGCTGCAAAGCCTGGCCCAGCGCCGGGAACTGCTCAATCCCCTGCATTACGGGCTCTACGCCATCGGGCTGATCAGCCACAAACTGATTCGCCGCCTGACGCCGGTGTTGCTGCTGCCGCTGTTGCTCAGCAATGCATGGCTGTGGAACGCCCATGGGTTCTATCGCCTGAGCCTGGTGGCGCAACTGCTCGGTTACGCCATGGCGCTGGCCGGGCTGATGGACGTGGGTCACCGTTTGCCCAAGCCCTTTCGCCTGGCCGCGTTCGTCCTGGTCACGCTGGCGGGCATGAGCATCGGGCTGTGGCAGTTCCTGCGGGGCCAGCGTTACAGCCAATGGAACCCCGAGCAGAACCGTTAAGGAGGATGGCCGATGTCAATCAAACACGTCTTCAAGCGCACCGGCGGCTGGCTGTACCTGAACACCCCCCTGGGCCGCAACCCGTTACGTGGCAGCGGTGTGATCCTGATGTTGCACCGGGTCCTGAGCAACGATCGCGCCGCCGAACTGCCCCATCGCAACGAATTGTGCGTGGGCCCCGAAGCCTTCGAGCACTTGCTGATCTGGCTGCTGCGGCATTTCGAATGCGTGCCCCTGATGACCCTGCTGCTGGCCGATCCCGAAAGCGTTCCGGACCGCCCACGGGTAGCCCTGACCTTCGACGATGGCTGGCGCGACAACGCCATGAACGCCTTTCCCTTGCTGCGCCAATACCAGGTGCCGGCGAGTATTTTTTTGTCCACCGATTTCATCGGCAGCCGCCAGCACTTCTGGTGGGAAAGCATCGGCGAGACCCTCTGGGGCAGCCACGGCAAAGCGGCGCGGTATACGCTGATCGAGCACTTGCAACACATCGGCAGGCCGTTACCGGTGATGCTCGACGACCTGGATGTCCATCGTCGCAGCCTGTCGCTGGTGCACTACCTGCAAAGCCTCAAGACCCTCGAACCGCAGGTCTTGAACGACCTCACCAAAGTCTGCCCGGCTGCCGCCCAACCTCAAGCGCTGGACTGGTCTCAGGTACGCATGCTGGAAGATTCCGGACTGATCCGCTTCGGCCCTCACGGCGCCAGCCACGCCATTCTCACCGGGCTGGACGACCAGCACCTGCACGAAGAACTGACCCGCAGCCGCGCGGCCCTGGAAAACGGCTGCGCGCAACCGCTGCCGGTGTATTGCTACCCCAACGGCAATCACGACGCCCGGGTTCGCCAGCAGGTGGCGGCCCACGGCTTTCCCTTTGCCCTGGGCGCCGAGACCGGGCTGTATCGCAACGACGGCGATCCGTTGAACCTGCCGCGCTTCGGCGTCAGTCAACGCAGCGCCCATTACCCAGAGTTGCTGGCCTGGCGCATTCGCCGAGGAGCACGCCCATGAGCCGCGGCCAGTACCTCAAACACCTGGTGCTGAGCGTGGGCACGCGCCTGGCGATGATCGGCGTGCGCCTGCTGCGCAACGTGTTGCTGGCACGGATTCTGGGGCCCAGCGAACGCGGGCTGTTTGCATTGCTGAGCGCCCTGCCTGACCTGATCAGCGCCGGCACCAGCGGCGGCCTGAATGCCGCCGTGGGTTATCAGGCAGCGCAGCAGCGCTCGATGGGGCTGCTGCTCAGCCAAGTGCTGGTATTCGGTTGCCTGTTGGCCGGTTTACTGACGGTGCTGCTGGTGGCGCTGGTGCGCGAGTTCGGCGGTGAACTGGACATCACCACACAGTTGGGGTTGTTGGCTTGGCTGCTATTGCTGGCCGTACCGTTGGCCGTGCTCAAGAGCGGCCTGCTGACGCTGCATAATGCTTCCGGCGGCGTGGTGGCCTTCAATGCCTTGCGGCTGATGGAGTCCCTGGCGCCGCTGGTGCTGTTCCTGGCGTTGTTCTGGATGTGGAAAGACGAAGCCCTGGAAGCAGCGCTGATCAGTTGGTTGGCGGGCCTGAGCCTGGTGGTGCTGGCCGGTTGGGTCTGGCTGCGACGCAATCAGGAGGTGACCCTGCAATGGGATCGCTCCAGCCAGCGCGAACTGCTGCGCTACGGTGCCCGCAGCCATCCGGACCTGCTGTTCCAGCAAGTGATGCTGCGCTCAGACTACCTGTTCATCGGCGCCCTGCTGGGCAGCACCGCGTTGGGTCACTACGCCATGGCCAGCGCCGCCGCCGAACTGCTGTTGATCGTGCCAGAAGCCGTCACCACGCCGCTGATGAAACGCCTGTTGCAACAAGAAACCGAAATGAAGCGCCTGACCCCCATGGCCCTGCGCCTGACCGCCACGGTGATGCTCGCCGCCTGCCTGAGCATGGCACTGATTGGTGAATGGCTGATCGTCACGCTGTTCGGCGTCGCCTACCAACCGGCTTATCCCGCCTTGCTGGCGCTGCTGCCGGGGCTGTTCGGGCTGTGCTACGCGAGCATCCTGCGCTTGGATCTGCTGGGTAAAAACCGGCCCGGCAGTGTTTCGTTGCTGATGGGTTGGGGCGCGTTAGTGAACCTGGCATTGAACCTGATCCTGATTCCACGCTACGGCATCGTCGGAGCCGCCGCCGCCTCTTCGATCGCCTATCTAGGGGTGACCCTGGCGATGCTGGCGATGTATTGCCACCTCAGTGGCGTGGCGCTGTGGAAGACGCTGATCATCCTGCCCAGCGACCTGTTGCCAATGCGCAAAATTCTGCAGGGGAAATCCACATGAATGCCTATATCACTCGTCAACCCGCCATCGCCAGCACAAGGAAATCACCTGACCCTGCGGGAGCGAGCCTGCTCTCGATGAGATCGACCTGGACACAGAAGGGCAGGCAGTGGTGGACATTGGGCGCATGCCTGTGCCTTTGGGGCCTGGCTTCTTCGGCCCATGGCGCATCCATGGAATGGGCGGGCATTCGCGACGGCAGTCTGTACCTGCAGACCGACCGCCCCGACCGCGTGACCGTGCGCTGGGTGCCGGTCTGGCAGGCCGACGCCAACGCAGAACACCTGTACCTGCTGGACGGCCAAGGGCGCCTGGCGGGTGAGCGCTTGATCAAGGCGTCCCAGGAAAGTGGCGAACAGCAGTGGCCGTTGCTACCAGGGGCCGCCAGCTATCGGTTGGAAATTCCCGGCTACAGTTTCCGCCGCTACACCGTCGAGCACGATGCGCACACCCTGGCCCTGTTCGCTCCGGCCAAGGTGCACTTCAGTGTCGAAGCCCGTGACGGCGATGCGCTGTATTTCAAGATCGCGGCGGGCGAGCGGGCAGTGCTGGCGGGCAAGTTCCACGGCGGTGTGCAAGGCCTGCAAGCCCAACGCGTGGCAGACGGCAAACAGTTGCAACTGGACCTCAAGCCGTATCCTGCCTATTGGCAGTTCGATCAAGTGGCACTGCCCGTCGCCAACGTCGAGCAAATCTGGCGCCTCCACTTACAGGGCAATGGCAAGGCTGCTTTCTGGCTGGACGGCACCGCCAACCTGTTCGCCCAGGACCCGGCGCAACTGCAACCGCTGCGCCAGAACCCGGGGCAGACCCATCTGACTCTCTACAGCAATGTTCTCGGACCGACACCAAAGCTGGGAATCGCCCTTCCCTACGAGATGCCTCCGCCGTCGAGCTACGCCGCACTCGATGCCCTTAAACCCCAGGCGGCTGTTTATTACAGCGTGGTCGATATCACCGCCGACAGGCCAAACTACGAAGATCATTTCCGGCGTCTGTATCAGGACCGTTTCGGCATCACCCGGGACATCACCCTGCTGGCCGGCAGCCAACGCAAGGCCGACCTGCGGGCCGACCGGATTAGCAATAAAGGTTTGCAGGCCTGGCTCGCGTCGACTCGCGCGCTGGGCGGCAGAGGTATCCACTACCTCAGTTTCGCCGATGAGCCGAATCTCAACTACGCCGACTTCGCCAGCTACCAGCAACTGTTCGACAGCATGGTCGGCCAGGTCCGCGCCAACCCCGCCAACGCCCGCGCAGGGGTTCGCATCGTCATACCGGCCAGTTCCCGATTCATGAATGGCCCCTTTGCCGAACACGCCGCCAACAGGCGCGGCATCGACTGGGCGCGGCGCTTGCTGGCCAAATCCGGCAACCAGATCGACGCCCTGGCCTGGCATGAATGGATGGTCCGCGACCTGCTGGCCACCCGAACCTACCGTTCCAGCGTGCGCCGGGCCGCCGGCCTGGTGGGCCTGGATAACAAGGGCCGGCCGCGCAAGGCCTTGCTGCTGGACCAGACCAACATGTCCAGCGGCTCAAGCTTGAGCCCCTACGACCAAGAAACCCACTACGCAGCCCTGTGGTGGACGTCCGTGGTGATCAATGCCTCTGCCGACGGCCTGCTGGACATGCTCAACTGGTTCATGGCCGCCGACGAAACGGACTACCCCAAGGGCATGATTCGCGTCCTGGCAAACGAGCGCTTCGAACTCAAACCGGTGGGCCTGGCCCAGCAATTCATCCAGCAGCACTGGCTCGACCAGGTACTGCGCCTGGATAACGATGCCTTCGAAGTCGACGTATTGGCCATGGCCACTGGCACACGACGTAGCCTGCTGGGCGTGAACAAAGGCACTCGTACGCAAGAGGTCAGCCTCGACGGCGCGCTCTGCCCGCAGGAACCGGTCGACCTGGTGTATTTCGGCCCGGACAACCACAGCCGTAGCGCTCCGTTCATCTGCAAAGACGGACAGATCCGTTTTTTCCTGCCAGGGGAAACCCTGTTTGCCCTGAGTTGGAGTACGTCATGGCCCCTTCTTTTCCCCCAAACCGCCCGTCAGGAAGTAGCGCCATGAACCTTCTACAAAAACTGCTTGATCGCATTCAGAAGAAAGGCTTGCGCACCGTCCTCAAACAGTTGTTCAACCGCTTCGTATTTTCCCACTCACAATTGGTGTGGTTCGAGCGCGATCTGGTCAGCCCGCTGCGACCGCACGACTTCAAACCCCACTCACCGTTGCGCCGCGAATTCATCACCACTCACAACGCCGATGCCTTCGCCACCCACTTTGGCGACCGCGTCGAAACCATGCGCGAACTGGCTGCCGAAGGCCACACCGGGATCATGTACCTGGACGACAAGGGCGATACCGTGGTCTTTATCTTGGGTAGCACCCGCGATTATTTCGACCGCCATTTCTACCGCTGTCGGTTTGCGATCAAGCCGGGGGAATTTTTCGAGTTCGGCGGTGAAGTGATGCATGCCTACTGGGGCACCCGGATGTCGGAGATCATGCAACTGGACCTATGGAAAATCATGGCGGACAAGGGCTGCAATAAAGTAGTCGATGTCTGCGATCGACAGAACATTGCAGCGGTCAAGATGCACCTGCGCATGGACTATCTGGAGCGTGGCCAGATCACCCATGTGTATTGCCTGTTTGGCCGCTGGCGCTTTTTCCGCAACACCCTCTACACCGGCTCGATACTGGACATCTTTCGCAAACCGGCACCGCCGGCTGCAACAGCTACGACGGACTGATGCCGATGGCGATCCGATTCCAGTGGCACCGTTCCTTGAGCGCGGCGCAGTTTCCGATAACGGCTTATGAGCAGCTGCGAACCCAAGTGGCCGATACAACGCCGTTCAACACCCTGGCCTGGCTGCAAGCGGCGGAGTTTGCGCTGCTGCCCGATCAGCAACTGCATGTGTTGCTCGGCTGGCAAGACCAGACGCTGCGCCTGTGCCTGCCGTTGGTATCGGGTCGTGAACGTATCGGAGGGCTGCGGTTTCGGGTGTTACGTCATTTGGGCTATCCAATGGCCGACCGCATCGCATTGCTGGTGCGACTGGACGCCGACGACATGCGCCAGGCGCTGATGCAGATCCGTCAGCACCTGCCCCACGCGTTGCTTCAATTGAATGAAGTGTCCGAACCGGTCGGTGAGCAAAGCGCTCTCAGCGCCTGGATGGCGTTGAGTTCCACTGGGGAACGGCGGCTCAGTTGCCGGGTGCCAGTGCATTTGATCAGCGACAGTGACCGTCAGGAAATCTCCGGCGCGCCGCGCTACAAGCTGCGTCGGGCACGCAAACGGATCACCGCATGCGGTGCCCAGATCCGCCGGGTGACGCCAGATGGCATCAGCATGGGGCCGCTGTTGCGAACCCTTGCCGAAGTCGAGGCCGCCAGCTGGAAAGGTGAAGAAGGCGTCGGCATCTTCGCCGATCCCAGGCGTCGGCAATGGATGAACCACGCCTTCACCGCCCTCGCCGACAAAGGCCTGGTGCGGGTGGTGATGATGGAGCTGGAAGGACACTGCATCAGCTACCGCCTGGGCCTGCTGGACCAGGGACGGCTGTACGACTACAACCTGGCGTTCCTGCCGCAGCATGCCGACCTGGGCAGCGGCCGAGTACTGCTCGAAGAATGGATTCGCTGGGGGCTGGACCACAACTGGCATTGGGTTGATGCGTCGCGGGTCAGCCTGGAGAATTCCAGCCACCAGTTACATGAACGCATGACCGGACAACTGGAGCACTGGCGCTGGAGTTTTTATTCGTGGCAGCCCAGTGGCCTGGCGCTGGGGTTCGCCTTGCGGCTATGGAAAAGCCTCAAGCCATGGCGTGGCAAGCGTCCAAGCGAACCAACCGCGACAACGGTTTCATCCTCTATCCTCGAGAGCCCGGAGAACGTGTATGCCTCGCCAAGTGATAGTCAACGCTGACGATTTCGGGCTCAACCTCAGCGAAAATGCAGTGATCCTGCGGGCCTTCGAGGCAGGCGTGATCAGTTCTGCCACGGTCATGGCCAACATGCCGGCTTTTGAGCAAGCCTGTGAGCTGGCCCGGCAGCCGCTGCTCAATGGGCGCGTCGGCCTGCATTTGAACCTCACCTACGGCGCACCACTGAGCCAAGCGATCGCATCACGACCGGCGTTTTGCAATGCCAACGGCGAGTTCGACCTCAACGTGTCGCGTTACTGTTTACGCCTCGGCGCAAAGGACCTGACGGCCCTGCAAAACGAAATCCAAGCCCAATGGCAACGCTGCCTGGACCACGGCCTGCGCCCCAGCCATCTCGACTCCCATCAACACGTGCACAACATCTGGCCCATCGGCGAACTGGTGGCCCGCTTCGCCGCCCGGCACCGCGTGCCCTTACGACTGGCGCGTAACCTGGGGGCCAACCTGACCATGCCCAAGCGCCTCTTCAAGACTCTGCTCAACCGTCGCCTGCGCCATCTGTGTGGTTCGACAGCCGATTACGTCTGCACACCCGCCGACCTGCAGCACGCCGCACCACCGGAACACGGCTCGCTTGAAGTGATTACTCATCCATCGCAACTGGACGGGGATTTTGGCGATCTCAGCCTGGCCTCAGGGACCTCACTCACCCAAGTGCTGCACAAGCGCCTGGCGGGCGTGCCGAAGGTGGCGTATAGCAACGCGGGGCTGGTGTTGGCCGAATAAGAGGATTTGCAGTGGCCGGCCGAACGCAAAAATGCACCGACGATTCTCTACTTGCATGAAGTTCGCTGGAATTTGATCGGCCAGTTGATAGCGGTGGGTCAGCTTGCATCGGTCTTGAATGTGCTGCCGTCATCGCGAGCAGGCTCGCTCCCACAGTTTTTCGGGGTGTTCAACTCCAATTCCTTGCCACAGTGCAGGCAAAAAAACGGCACCTTTCGGTGCCGTTCGCGTTTCGTCGTTCGGGCGTTTACTTGCGTGCCGCCGCCCACGATTTCAGCAGTTCGTTGTAGTTCACCGTTTCGCCTTTAGGCTTCTCGTTCGCCAGTTTCGGTTTCGGTGCGCCCGGTTGGTCGAACCAGTATTGCGCGTCGCGCTCGGGGTTCATTTTCGGGGCGCAGGTGGCCTGGGCCTTGGAGCGTTCCAGGCGGGTCATGATCGCGTCCTGATCCTTGGCCAGGCCGTCGAGCGCCTGTTGCGGAGTCTTCTCGCCACTGGCGGCTTCGGCGATGTGGCTCCACCACAGCTGCGCGAGACGCGGATAGTCCGGCACGTTGGTCCCGGTCGGGGTCCATTGCACACGGGCCGGGCTGCGGTAGAACTCCACCAGGCCACCGAGTTTCGGCGCCAGGTCGGTCAAGGCCTGGGAGTTGATGTCCGACTCACGAATCGGCGTCAGACCGACGATGGTTTTCTTCAGCGACACGGTTTTCGAGGTCACGAACTGCGCATAAAGCCAAGCCGCGAGTTTCTGTTTCTCAGGCGTGGACTTCATGAACGTCCAGGAACCCACGTCCTGATACCCCAGCTTCATGCCCTCTTCCCAATACGGACCGCGTGGCGAAGGCGCCATGCGCCATTTCGGCGTGCCATCGGCGTTCACCACGGGCAGGCCCGGTTTGGTCATGTCGGCGGTGAAGGCGGTGTACCAGAAAATCTGCTGGGCGATGTTGCCCTGGGACGGCACCGGGCCGGATTCAGAGAAGGTCATGCCCGCCGCTTCCGGTGGCGCATACTTCTTCATCCATTCCACGTATTTGGTGGTTGCGAACACGGCCGCAGGGCCGTTGGTATCGCCGCCGCGGGTCACGCTGGAGCCGACCGGGTGGCAGTCTTCGACGCGAATGCCCCACTCGTCCACCGGCAAGCCGTTGGGCAAGCCCTTGTCGCCGCCACCGGCCATGGAGAACCAGGCATCGGTGAAGCGCCAGCCCAGGGATGGATCTTTCTTGCCGTAGTCCATGTGGCCGTAGATACGCTTGCCGTCGATTTCCTTGACGTCTTCGGAGAAGAACTTGGCGATGTCTTCATAGGCCGACCAGTTCACCGGGACACCCAGCTCGTAGCCGTATTTTTCCTTGAACTTGGCCTTCAGGTCCGGACGCTCGAACCAGTCGGCGCGGAACCAATACAGGTTGGCGAACTGCTGGTCAGGCAGTTGATAGATCTTGCCGTCCGGCGCAGTGGTGAAGGAGATGCCGATGAAGTCCTTGATGTCCAGGGTCGGCGAAGTGTAGGCCTTGCCTTCGTTGGCCATCAGGTCGGTGATCGATTCAGTCTTGCCGTAGCGAAAATGTGTACCGATCAGGTCCGAGTCGTTGACCCAGCCGTCGTAGATGTTCTTGTCCGACTGCATCTGGGTCTGCAGCTTCTCCACCACGTCGCCTTCCTGAAGCAGGTCGTGGGTCAGCTGGATCCCGGTGATTTCGGCGAAGGCCTTGGCCAACACCTTGGACTCGTATTCGTGAGTGGTGAGGGTTTCCGACACCACGTTGATTTTCATACCGCGAAACGGCTCGGACGCCTTGATGAACCACTTCAGTTCTTCGAGCTGCTGCTCAGCTGTCAGGGTCGACGGCTTGAATTCACTGCCGATCCATTTTTTAGCCGCGTCTTCATAGGCGTCGGCCCAGGCCGCAGCACTCAGCCCGCTGAGTGCCAGCATCGCTGCCAATGAAACGCTATGTCGCAGCTTATTGTTTTTATCGAACATAGAGACCTCCTGTTTGGGTTTAAGAGCCTGATCGTCGAACCTTCGACGTGGCCTGTACGGTTAATTTGAGTGCACGAATTAGCCACACAGGCCACTTAGCCCCACCGCATCACTGCCAACAGCCACACCAAAGACAACGCGAACGCTATCCAGATGCTCCAGTCGGTCACGCCGATTACCAGCAGATGCAAGTAGGCGCTACCGAGAAGACCGATAAACAACCGATCGCCACGGGTGGTGACAATCGGCAAGAAACCGCGCCGAGGGATGCTCGGCGAACGCAGTTCCCACGTGGTCATGCCTGCCAACAGCAAGGCGATGCCCCCAAAGAAGGCCGCCGTGGGGGCGGTCCAGTTCATCCATTCCATCATCGACTCCTCAGACCCGGCCCAGGGCAAAGCCCTTGGCCACGTGGTTGCGAACGAACCAGATCACCAGCATGCCCGGCAGGATGGTCAACACCCCCGCTGCCGCCAGCACGCCCCAATCGATACCGGATGCCGACACGGTACGGGTCATGACCGCCGCGATCGGCTTGGCATTCACCGAGGTCAACGTCCGGGCCAGCAACAGTTCGACCCAGGAAAACATGAAGCAGAAAAACGCCGTGACACCGATGCCGGAGCCGATCAATGGGATAAAAATCTTCACGAAAAACTTGGGAAAACTGTAGCCGTCAATGTAGGCAGTCTCGTCAATTTCTTTCGGCACCCCGGACATGAAGCCTTCGAGGATCCACACCGCCAACGGTACGTTGAACAGGCAATGGGCCAGGGCCACGGCGATGTGGGTGTCGAACAACCCGATGGACGAATACAGCTGGAAAAACGGCAACAGGAACACCGCAGGTGGCGCCATGCGGTTGGTGAGCAACCAGAAGAACAGGTGCTTGTCTCCCAGGAACCGATAGCGGGAAAACGCATAGGCCGCCGGCAGTGCCACGCTCAGGGAAATCACCGTGTTCAGGCTTACGTAGTACAGCGAGTTCAGATAACCGGTGTACCAGCTCGGGTCGGTGAAGATCACCTTGTAGTTATGGAAAGTGAAATCCTGGGGCCACAGGGTCAGGCTGCCGAGGATCTCGGTGTTGCTCTTGAACGACATGTTCAGCAGCCAGTAAATGGGCACCAGCAGGAACAGAATGTAGATCAGCAACGGAATCAGCTTTTTCTTGCTCATCGTGCGGGCCTCAACGGTTGGCGTCGGAGTGAGTCATGGCGGTGTAGAACAGCCACGACACCAACAGAATGATCAGGAAGTACACCAGGGAAAACGCTGCCGCCGGGCCCAGGTCGAATTGGCCGATGGCCATCTGCGTCAGGGTCTGGCTCAGGAACGTGGTGGCGTTACCCGGCCCGCCGCCCGTGAGCACGAACGGCTCGGTGTAGATCATGAAACTGTCCATGAAGCGCAGCATCACGGCAATCAGCAGCACGCTCTTCATCTTCGGCAATTGGATGTGCCGGAACACCGCCCAGCTGGAAGCCCGGTCAATCCGCGCGGCCTGGTAATACACATCCGGAATCGCCCGCAGCCCCGAGTAGCACAGCAGCGCGACCAACGAAGTCCAGTGCCAGACGTCCATCACCAGCACCGTGACCCAGGCGTCCATGGTGTTGGCCGCATAGTTATAGTTGATGCCCATGGCGTTGAGCGTCGAGCCCATCAGACCGATGTCGGCGCGGCCGAAAATCTGCCAGATAGTGCCCACCACGTTCCATGGAATCAGCAATGGAATCGCCAGGATGATCAGCACCAGGGACGACCATTTGCCCTTGGTCGGCATGGTCAGGGCGATGGCGATGCCCAGGGGGATTTCGATCAGCAGCACGCACGCCGAGTAGATGAACTGGCGCAACAGCGAGTCGTGCAGCCGTGGATCCAGCAGCACTTGCCTGTACCAGTCGGCGCCGACGAAGTAGCGGCTGGACTGGTCGAAGATGTCCTGCACCGAATAGTTGACCACGGTCATCATCGGGATCACCGCACTGAAGGCCACCAGCAAAAACACCGGTAACACCAGCCACCAGGCCTTGTTGTTCTGCACCTTGTTCATGGCTGCACCTCGTTCAACGGTTCCAGCAAGTATTCGTCGGCATAAACCATCAGCCATTGGGCCGGGAAACTGATGTATGCCGTGCCTTCCGGCACCGGTTTGTCTTCGGCCAGACGCACCTTGATCGGCGCACCATCGAGCTTGAGGGTCAGGATCTTGTAGGTGCCCAGGTCTTCGACATGTACGACGTCGGCTCGCATCGCGTCGTCGTAAGGCCCGTCCCAGACGTGAACGAACTCCGGACGAATACCGACCTTCAGGCTCTTGCCTTGAGCCTCGACGATGCGCTGTTGCAAGGTCGAGGACAGGGGCAAATGGGTCGATCCGAAACCGACGCCACCGGGTTGCGCCGTGACCTCGATCAGGTTCATCCCCGGGCTGCCAATGAAATAGCCGACAAAGGTGTGGCTCGGGCGCTCGAACAAGTCCCGGGGCGTGCCGAATTGCACGATCTGGCCGCCATACATCACCGCGATCTTGTCGGCGAAGGTGGACGCCTCCAACTGGTCATGGGTGACGTAGACCATGGTGATGTTGAACTGCTCGTGGATCTGCTTGAGCTTGCGCCGCAGTTTCCATTTCAGGTGCGGGTCGATCACCGTCAGCGGTTCATCGAACAGGATCGCCGACACATCGTCGCGCACCAACCCACGGCCCATGGAGACTTTCTGTTTTTCATCGGCGGTGAGGTTGCGGGCCTTTCTGTCCAGCAGGCTCTGCAAGTCCAGGACTTCGGCGATTTCCTGCACCTTGGTGCGAATTTTCGCCTCGGCCATGCCCTGGTTGCGCAGCGGGAAAGCCAGGTTGTCAAACACCGTCATGGTGTCGTACACCACCGGGAACTGAAACACCTGGGCAATGTTGCGATGCTCCGGGGTCAGGTCGTTGACGACTTTGCTGTCGAACATCACCTGCCCTTCGGAGGGGCTGAGCAGTCCGGAAATAATGTTGAGCAAGGTGGATTTCCCGCAACCCGAGGGCCCGAGCAATGCATAGGCGCCGCCCTGCTCCCAGATGTGGTTCATCTCGCGGATTGCGTAATCCTCTGGGCCCGCCGGGGTGCTGGTGTAGCTGTGGGCGAGGTTCTGCAAACGAATTTCAGCCATCAGGCAACCCTCGCAATACGCAGGCTCGGGGCCTGGACCAGCTTGCCTTGAGCATCGAAGACAAACAGTTTATGGGTCGGAATGTAGATGCGGATCGGCGCGTCCACGTCGTACTCGTGCACGCCAGGCAAATGCAGCACCAGCAGGAAATGCTCGTTGCGCACATGCAGGAAAGTTTCCGAGCCGCTGATCTCCGCCACCTCGACGGTCACCGCCAGTTCCAGGTCGTCGTCGTTGCTCGGCACCAGGGAGATATGGCTGGGGCGCACACCGAAGCGGAACTCGCCCTCGCCCACTGGACGCAGGTCGACGTTCAGCGGGAAGTGCACGAAATTGGCGAAGCTGACTTCATTGCCGACGATGCGTCCCGGCATGAGGTTGATGGGCGGTTCAGAAAACAGCTCGGCGGCCAGCACGGTTTGCGGCTGGTGATACACCGAAGACGATTTGCCGCTCTGGATCACCCGACCTTCATGCAGAATCGTCGTGGTGCCGCCCAGGGCCAGGGCTTCGTTGGGCTCGGTGGTGGCGTAGACGGCAATGGTGTGGCGCGCCTGGAACAGTTCGCGCATTTCCTGGCGAAGCTCTTCGCGCAGCTTGTAGTCCAGGTTCACCAGCGGCTCGTCGAACAGGATCAGTTCAGCGTCCTTGACCAGCGCCCGGGCCATGGCCGTGCGCTGCTGCTGGCCGCCGGACAACTCCAGCGGATGGCGCTGCAGGAATTTCTCGATCCGCAGCATCCTGGCGGTTTCCAGCACCTTGCTCTGGATCACCTCGTTGGACACACCGGCCTGGCGCAGCGGCGAGGCGATGTTTTCGAAAACGGTCATGGTCGGGTAGTTGATGAACTGCTGATAGACCATCGACACATTGCGCAGCCGCACCGGGCGCTGGGTGACGTCGACGCCGTTCATCAGGATGCGACCGCTATCGGGCTTGTCCAGTCCGGCCATCAGCCGCATGAGGCTGGTCTTGCCGGACAGCGTGCGGCCCAACAGAACGTTGAAGGATCCGGGTTCGAAACTCAGATTGGCATCGTCGACCCAGGTCTGGCCTTCGACGGTGCGACAGATGTGCTCAAGCTTTAATGACATGGCTCGGCCTTTTTATTATTTGGAGTCAAGCGACCCGAGCTTCAAAGCGAAAGCCGTGCCATAAATCACAAGCCATTGATAAGGCTGGCTTTTATTTCATTTTCAGGAAAATTGACATTCGTTGATGAACAGAAGTGAACAACCAGAAATGAACAATTGAACAGTGAACAACTTGACAATGAACAAATTTGAACAACACTGAATGGATGTTTTCGGCTAGCCTGACTTGGTTCCTCCCACAAAGGTCTGTGCTTTAAGTGGATTTAGGCCTGCCCCAGCACAAGGAGTAATGTGCGAGACTTATCACAACAATAAAAACAGCATCTGCGAGAGTGCCCCATGGCCGCACCTGCTCCAGCCTTGTCCCACGAGGCCATCATCCAAGCCTCTTGGTCCCGTTGTCGCGCTTTTGGACTGAGCCATCAGAGCCCGCCGGCCTTTGATCAGTTGCCCGCCGAAGGCATCGCCCAGTTGCTGGAGAGCCAGCATTCACTGGTGCAGACCACCCACCAGGAAGTCCTGCCGTATTACGAGAACATCCTCAGTAATTCCAATTGCCTGATCATGCTGGCTGACAACCAGGGCCAGGTGCTGACTTCCTGGGGCACTCAACGTTTCATCGAGCCGAAACTGGCCCATGGCTTCAGCGCCGGGGCGAGCTGGATGGAGCGCTGCACCGGCACCAACGCCATCGGCACCGCACTGGCCTGTGAGCAGGCGGTGCACATCGAGCACGACGAACACTTCCTCAAGGCCAACCGTTTCATGACCGGCTCCGCCGCGCCGATCTTCGACGTCGAGCGCAAGGTCATCGCGGTGCTGGACGTCTCCAGCGACAGCTACCTGCCGCCCTCCCATACGTTGGGCATGGTTAAGATGATGAGCCAGACCGTGGAGAACCGGCTGATCCTCAACCTGTTTCGCGGTGAACACTTCCAACTGACCTTCAACACCGGCTTGAACAACCTCGACAGCCAATGGGCCGGGCTGCTGATTTTCGATGAGAGCGGTCAGGTCCTCTCAGCCAACCGCCGGGCCGACAACCTGCTGGGCCTGAGCCTGTCGCGGATCAGCATCGAGAGCCTGTTCAAGGTCTCGTTGCTGGAGCTGCTGAACCAGCCCGACGGCCTGCCGTTCGCCCTGCAAGCGGCCGGGAGCAATCGTTTCCAGTGCGTGCTCAGGCGCCCGAACCTGGTGTCGATCAAGGCGCGCGTCTTCACTGAACCAGCGCCCGCGCCGACTCCCGCCAGCCACGTCATCAGCCTCAACACCCTGCACTTCGGCGACAGCCGCGTGGAAAAAGCCGTGCGCCAGGCCGAGCGTTTACTGGAAAAGGACATCCCGCTGCTGATCCACGGCGAGACCGGCGTAGGCAAGGAAGTGTTCGTCAAAGCCTTGCACCAGGCCAGTTCCCGCTGCAAGCAGCCGTTCATTGCGGTCAACTGCGCGGCGATCCCCGCCGAGCTGGTGGAATCGGAATTGTTCGGTTACGAAAAAGGCGCCTTCACCGGCGCCAACCAGAAAGGCAGCATCGGCCTGATTCGCAAGGCCGACCGCGGCACGCTGTTCCTCGATGAAATCGGCGACATGCCCCTGCCGACCCAGGCCCGGCTGCTGCGGGTATTGCAGGAGCGTTGCGTGCAACCGGTGGGCAGCGCCGAGCTGTTCCCGGTGGACATTCGCATCATCTCCGCCACCAACCGCTCGCTGCGCGAACAGGTGCAACTGGGCCGGTTCCGCGAAGACCTCTACTACCGCATCGGCGGCCTGACTCTGGAACTGCCGCCCCTGCGCGAACGCAGCGACAAGCAGGCCCTGTTCAAACGCCTCTGGGAACACCACCGCGAACCGACCCAATGGGCCGGCCTGAGCCGCGAGGTACTGGAACTGTTCGAACGCCACCCGTGGCCGGGCAACCTGCGGCAGGTCAGCAGCGTGTTGCAAGTGGCCCTGGCGATGGCCGAGGAACAGCCTATCCGCCCAGAACACTTGCCCGATGATTTCTTTGTCGACCTTGAAATGGAACCGTTGGAAACGCCCGAGCCGCTGACGGTGGACCTAAACGATGCCGAGGATCTGAACCGCCAATTGCAAGCGGTGGGCGGGAATATTTCGCACCTGGCGCGACGGCTGGGAGTCAGCCGAAACACCTTGTACAAGCGTCTGCGACAGCTCGAAAACTGATACAAAAACAGCCTCCGAAGAGGCTGCTGTGTGCATCACTTGAACGGTGTCTTACTTAATTGAAGGCACCGCTAAACACTTCATAGATGATGCCGCTGGTGATCGCCACCAGAATCAAGTCAGGGCCCGCCTGGCGCCACTCGTAACCATCGTAGTGCGGCAACTGCCCCAGCATGCGCCGGTCCAGCCTCTTGGCGATACCTGGTGGCATCGGCTTGCCGCGAACGAGGTTTTTCCGGACACCCGGCGCCAGCGGCGGGCCGGGCTTCCAATAATCACGATGGCCGCCGATCATGCCGACAACGCCGCCCCGGTCGATACTGGGGCCGTTATGCCGATCACCCCCGCCGCCACCGCCACCGGGGCCGTTACCCTTGCCGCCCTGGTGACCCATATTGCCGGGATTTCCTTGACCACCCTGGTTGCCCGGCCCACCTTTGCCTCCTTGTCCAGGCCCCTGACCTTGCCCCTGACCTTGCCCAGGACCTTGACCGGGACCCTGACCTTGATCGTATTCAGGGTTTCCATTGCCGTTACCCGGGTCTGCAACAACAGACGCCGACCCCGCCACAAGGGCGAAGCAGGTAACCGCAGCAATCAACGAGCGCGATTTGAACATTGGTGGTTCTCTCAAAAAAGGGATATCCCTGCGAATATAGAGGCTGCCGGTGATATTAGTTCCATATCATGTTGCACGTCGCTCATTTGCCCAGATGCCCGCTCTGTAAAAAACGCTATCAATGAGCCCTATGCGCAAGGATTACCTGGCCTTTTTCATTTCAATGTTCCTCTCACGGCTGGCCGCCCCCGGATTCGGGTGTGTCGGCTTGTATTATCAGTGACTTATTCTTGAGGCATCGTTGAAACGTTGCCGCTGTCGTTGAGTGTCTGGGCGCCTGATGAACGCTCTGCGCCGCCATTCGTCGGCTGTGAGCCGCAGCGAGTATTACGCGGCCACGTCTGGCTTAGGGTTTGCACTGGCCTGTCTTAGCAGCCCAGAACAACGTAATTCTGACGCGGCGACAAATTAATCAATGCTTGGTCAGCAAACGGAGATGTACCGTGTCAACTCTCAACGAAATCGCAGCGAACCACGCGAGAATGGCAAAGGCAAAGGAAGAGGAGTCGACCCGGTTGAGTGCACTTCACGGCCAGATAGTTGGCAGTTTTGAAATGACGCCGGTTGAGTCGAAACAGGAGATGCCGCTGCACTTTATGGCCGGGGTACAGGATCACTCGTTCGGGGAGGCAGTTGCTCTGAATTTTTGACCTGAGCGTTGATTGGAACTCATCGCCCGCTTGTGAGCGGGCGACTCGAGATGACTCGCGTTTCAAAATTGCCTGGCTAAAGCGGCTGCAAGTATTCCGGCCGCAATCGCTGGCAGAGGCTTTTTCAGTATCAACATGATGATTGCCGTGGCCAGCAACGCCAGCCGAGCGCCGTTATCACCTTTAACCGCCATCGGGGCCAGGACTGCCACCAATACCGAGCCAGACATGGCGGTGATGAACTGCTGTACCCGATAGTTGATTGGCACGAACGACATCACGAAAACGCCACCCCACCGAGTCGCCAGTGTCACGATGGCCATGATCAATATGATGACCAGCGTGCCATAACCTGCCGTCTCGATAGTCATTGTTTCTTCTCCATCCACACTGCGCCCAGAATACCGCCCGCCAAAGCGCCAACCACGACATGACTGTTCGCCGGCAAATACCAGTAAGCCATCAGCGAAGAGCAGGCCGCCACCGTCCAGATAATGAACATGCGCAGGTTCTTCTTCCCACCCACGACCATCGCCAACAAGAAACACCCCATCACCATGTCGAGCCCGAAACTGACGGGATTTTTAATGGCACTGCCAAAATGAAGCCCCAGCCAACTGCCCAGTATCCAGGCTAACCAGAGCGCAAGACCTCCCCCGAACAAAAGCCCAAGCCCCGGCTTCCCACGGCTTAATGCCTGCATCGCCATGGCCCAGTTCGCATCCGAGACAACCAGCATCACGCCGTAGCGTTTAGCCACCGGTAACTCCCGTAACCAAGGGTAGAGCGTCGCGCCCATCAACAGATGCCGGGCATTGATGGCGAACACAGTGATGATCAGCGGAACGATCGGTACTTGCTGGCCCCACAAATCCAGCGCGGCAAATTGTGAGGCACCAGCGAATACCAAGGTGCTCATGAGAACGGCTGACACATCACTCAAACCTGTTTGCGCAGCAGCCAAACCAAAAGCGACCCCGAACACAATGACAAAAAGCGAAATGGGGATTAGCTGTTTGAAACCGTCATAAATGTGATCCAGCTTCAATTCATGCAGATGCGGTTCAACGTTCGACAAGACATCGCCTCTTAAAATATCGGCCGTGGAAAAGGCCGACAGTATGCGGCCTTGGCGTCTGCGGGAGAAACCTTGGCATGGGCTTCGCCCCCCCCGTCGACTCAACACTTAACCGTTCTGACTACGATAATATTGTTTTTTTACAACTTTTTTAGATTTTCGCTCAAAGTAGGCATGAAAAAACCACAGCACCAAAAGCAATCCAACCGAGCCGAAAATGAACAGCAACACCTCTATCGCAATGCCCTCATGAGAAAACATATTTTTCACCTCGTCCTTAAGTTGGTTGACCTTAAATCGTCACACCGAAAATTGTTTGTAACAATCCGAACATTTTCAGGGTAGTCGCCATAAACCTGTGAGGCAACCCTTGAGACGCCCAAACCCCCCGTTCTAGACGAATAGCCGACCAATGACGACCTCTATCGGGGTCTGTTGGGTTGATCAAAACAGGAAAAATTTCATGCCAGGTGCGCGCCTCCAGGCAAGCCGGAGGCGTAAGGCAGAAACAAAAAAAAGCCCAGCATACAGACTCATTCCGGTCAGTTAAGAGCAATAGCGGCGAGCAATAACCCGTGGCGAGGGAGCTTGCTCCCGCTGGGGCGCGAAGCGGCCCTGTTTTGGGGCTGGTGGACGCCCTACGCCTTTTCGGCAACGATGTAGATAATGTCGCTTGGCAGGAGACGCAGAATCGGCAGAGATGCAGCGATCATGCAATAGATAACGACCTTCGATAGAGTTCCCAGCTCCCCCAGCGTAGGATTTAAATACCCCCACATCTGGCTCAATTCCAAGTACGTCAAATTTAGGCATGACTGTTTCTACAAACCAGCCATGCACACAGCCAACATCTACAAGAGTTCCACCCGTTGGTTTAAGTACAGAGATAACGTCGAGCAACTTCCTAAAATTACTCACGCGAATTTCGCGAAGCCTACTCTCTCTATCGACCTCATCAATAAGCTCATTCGATGAGGACTCATTAATTCTTGGCTGAAGATTACCTTTCGTAAAAACAGGCATCGCACTTGAAGCACAGATGCTGACTTCGGCGCCAGGGTGAACAAGCAATGAAGCAATGCCCCGAGGAAGGGTTGATCAATGCCAAAGAAACATCAGGAAAGCAAAGCAGCGACAGCTGCTGACATTGAGCGCTCTATCCAGGCACTGAACAAAATGGCCGAGCGCCTCTGGGGCGATGGTCGGGAAGCTGAGGCGAAAGCCCTACTCGATGCCTTAGATGCTTTAAACAGGGCGCTCGATCGGATTAGGATTGGAGAGAGCCGCAGGGTTCTTCATTGAAACGTGCCCGGCCCAGCGTCGGACTCTTGGTTCTGATAGGTGCCCTACTCTGCTATCGTTGCGCCGTCAAAACCAAGCCTCAGGGAAGCAGTTA
This sequence comes from Pseudomonas sp. LBUM1664, assembly GCF_059695895.1. Classification (NCBI taxonomy): domain Bacteria; kingdom Pseudomonadati; phylum Pseudomonadota; class Gammaproteobacteria; order Pseudomonadales; family Pseudomonadaceae; genus Pseudomonas; species Pseudomonas sp. LBUM1664. The sequence goes on from NZ_CP166791.1 coordinate 4,264,846, forward strand.
GGAATGGATTCATTGAAAACACTGGGTATTGCCATCCTGGCATTGACCAGCGCTCAAGCCGTTGCAGAAGATAAGGGCTCGTATCAAAACTCGATGATGATGATAACGCTGGCTCCAACATTCCTCCTTTCAGGAACAACCGGACTTTCTGCGCTAGCTGCAAAAAACTTCAAGCCTGCCAAGGCTGATTCGCTTGCCTTCATAGGCTCAGATGGCGAGATCCGTGGCTCTCAATTTGAGCAAGCAGTTCGGTACTATCAGTCGACCTATAGTCAGCCGCACATGACTGATCAGCAGCTGGCCTTGGCGATAGTGTCGTCTTACTGAGCGCTCTCCTTCCGGATTTCTCTACGCCCCGCCCTCGAGCCGCTTCTGGGCATCTATCCGGATTCCTGGTTCCTGCGCAGTTTGCGCCAGGCAGCCAACAACGCAAATGACAGACCTGGCTGGACTTGCCGGCCAGTGGAATAACGTAGATCTGGCATGGCTGGCACAGGAGGAGCGTACAGCCAAGCTTGCCGAAAGGCGGCTGGGCGCCGAATTGGCGTTGTGAGGTGGGGTTTTGCAAAAGTTTTGCAAATCGCAGACAACAAAAAAGGGCCCACCTTTCGGTGAGCCCTTCTAGACCGCCCAGCAGAGCGGATTTTGTTTGGTAGGCGCGATTGGACTCGAACCAACGACCCCCACCATGTCAAGGTGACCACGAAACCTACGCAAGCAATTGATCTATAAAGGAAAATAGTAGTTTTACGACAGGTTGAAAACCGACATATCACCCTATAAGAATCAATAGCTTAGCGTTGTATATTCCTACAGTGGTTCCCCCTTCCCTGGCTTTCTGCCGACTGAATAACCCCCATCCAGACTAGCTTACCGACTGCTACGCTTTCCTCGTCCACGGAGGAAAAGCTCATGCCAAATCCAGACCTACTCCCTCCCTGCTGTTCAAGCTCAATGAACCAGCGCGCCCTGGAAGCCGCCATCATGGAACTCACGAATTGGGTTGAGCAGCGCGGCGCGGCGGATGTCGCCGACAACGTTCGCAGCGCCCTGGACGCAATCGACCGAAATGAGGAATTCATGAAGATGACGCTAGCGGTCCTGATGACGCCAGAGTGACTGCAATCGGCCAATAGTAGTTAAGAAATCAAGGAGAAAACATGGGAGTCATCGACCAAACAATTCACAAACTTACATGTGAAGGCTGCCGAATTGAGGAAGAACAGAAAGTTCTTGATAAGGGCTCTGGCTGGGGTGGCTCGTATTGGCAGAGCAGAGTAGATTTTCAGCATTTTGAAACAAGCTGGTCCGGTGGCGGTAAAACGGAACCAAACATAACTCAAGCAACATGTAGAAAATGTGGACAACCGGTAAAATCAGAATCACGCTGAATCACGCTTTGGTGGTTTAGCTTGAGGTCGACTACACCCCTTCGAGTGAGTAGACGCGACATTCAATTATGACGTCTACATGGGTTCTCCCGGGGGATCGGCCTTTGAATTCAAAGGCCCGGCCCCAAGGATTCCCCGCTGCACTCCGTCATTCCCCGATAAATTGGCCCAGCCATCTCCGGCGTCCTACCGAACGAAAGTCCAGCACAAGATCACACCTCAGTAATGCAGCAGTAGAAGCGGAAAAGGCCTACAGGTCACGTATTTCAAGGGTATGCATTGAAGATTGTCTAAAACGCCACCACGATTTAAGCGCCTTTCGGACCAATAAAACCGAGCAAGGCAGAGCTGGTATTAGACAGATTTAGCGCCCTCCCCCGGCGTCCTGCCGACCGAACATCCCACCCCTGCACTGCTACGCTATTCTTCATCCACGGAGGAATCGTCTATGCCAAACTCAGACCTGCTCCCTTCCCTGCTCTACAAAATCAACGAGAACCAGCTTGCCCTTGAGGCGGCCGTCATGGAGCTTTCCAACTGGGTGGGGCAGCATGGCTCCGCCGAGGTCGCCGACAACGTGCGGGGCGCCCTGAACACCATCGATAAGAACGAGGAGTTCATCAAGATGGCGCTTGCGGTCCTGATGACACCGGAGTGACCGCAATAGGCGAAAGCTGGCACATTGGCTACCCAAACGGTATTTCTCTGCATCCTCACCAACTCGTCAGAAAGCCCCCTATCCCGCCGCTTAAAAGCGCTTACACTGGAAAATCTCAATCCAGGACAGTTGGAGAAGGAATCCTTGGGATGAAGGTAAATTGGAATGAGCTACAGCATGCCTCTGGAGACGTAATTGTCGTTGAAGACAATCCACTGATCCGTATGCGTCCGGCCAACACACCTTCCTGACCCCGACGCCAAAGGCGATGGTGTCCACCTGATTTAAGTGGACACCATTTCTAGCCTTTTAAGCGGGTCTTTCATGCAGCCACAACGCCGTTCCTACTCCAAATCCTTCAAGGCCCAGGTCATTCAAGAGTGCTCCCAGCCCGGGGCCTCGATTGCCAGCGTTGCGCTGAGCCACAGCCTCAACGCGAACCTCGTCCATAAATGGATTCGAGTGCAAACGCAGAAAGCCATGGCGCTGCAACCTGCTTTCATTCCGCTGCCCTTGCAGTTAGCCGGAGCAAATTCGCAAGCCGCGTCATCGACTATCTGCCTCGAAATCCCACACCCGCGCGGCACCGTGAAAGTGAACTGGCCGACCGAAAGCGCCGCTGCCTGCGCCACCTTTCTGCGAGACCTGTTGCGATGATCCGCATCGACTCCATCTGGCTCGCCACCGAGCCGATGGACATGCGCGCCGGCACCGAAACCGCGCTGGCGCGGGTGGTTGCAGTGTTCGGTGCGGCGCAGCCGCACTGTGCTTATCTGTTTGCCAATCGCCGCGCCACGCGCATCAAGGTGCTGGTGCACGACGGGTTGGGTATCTGGCTGGTAGCGCGCCGCCTGCATCAAGGCAAGTTCTTCTGGCCGGGTTCTCGACACGGCTCTCAGATAGAATTGGGTGCCGAACAGCTACATGCCCTGGTGCTGGGTTTGCCTTGGCAAAGAGTCGGGCCTGGCAGCGCGATTTCCATCGTATAACACCTGCCATGGCCACCCAGGCCGTGCAATTGTCCGATGAGCCTATCGTCGGTTTTAGCCTGCTCTGGCAAAATCGGCGGCATGACTTCACTGCCCAATCTCGACCAACTAAACCCTGAACAACTGCGTGCTCTGGCGGCGCAGTTGATGCAGCGTGTCGAGAGTCTCGATCAGAAAATCGAGACAATGGGTAAGAAGATCCACCGCGACCAAACGGTTATCGAAAAGCTGACCCACGAGATTGCGCAACTCAAGCGCTTCAAGTTTGCCAAGCGCAGCGAGCAACTGAGCCCGGATCAAGCCAGCCTGCTCGATGACCTGATCGACACCGACATTGCGGCCATCGAGGCTGAACTTGAAGCGCTGAAACTTGCTCCCGCTTCGACCGAGGTTCGGCAAAAACCTAAACGCACCGCCTTGCCGCCGCAGTTTCCGCGCACTCTGATCCACCACGAACCCGACAACAGCCATTGCCAGTGCGGCTGCGCTCTCAAGCGTATCGGCGAGGATGTCAGCGAGAAACTCGACTACACGCCGGGCGTGTTCACCGTTGAGCGGCACATCCGTGGCAAGTGGGTCTGCGATCAGTGCGAAACCCTGATCCAGGCACCGGTTCCGGCGCAGGTCATCGACAAAGGCATCCCGACCGCGGGGCTGCTGGCCCACGTCATGATCGCGAAGTTCGCCGACCATCTACCGCTCTATCGCCAGGAATCGATTTTTGGTCGAGCCGGTTTGGCTATCGCGCGTTCGACCCTGGCGCAATGGGTCGGCAACTGTGGCGTGCAGTTACAGCCGCTGGTCGATGCCCTGCGTAATACTGTCCTCGAACATGGCGTAATCCACGCCGATGAAACGCCGGTGCAGATGCTCACGCCGGGTGCGAAGAAAACCCATCGAGCCTATGTCTGGGCCTACGCCACCAGCCAGTTCTCGGAATTGGCGGCGGTGGTTTACGACTTCAGCCCTAGCCGCGCCGGAGAACACGCCCGCAACTTCCTGCAAGACTGGAAGGGCAAGCTGGTCTGAGATGATTTTGGCGGCTACAAGGCCAGCTTTGAACTCGGCGTGACCGAGATCGGCTGCATGGCTCATGCGCGGCGCAAGTTCTTCGAGCTGCACGCCACCAACAAGAGCCAGCTTGCCGAGCAGGCCTTGAGGTACATCCAGCGGCTGTACGAAATAGAGCATGAAGTCCGCGACCTGGAACCGGATTTACGCCGCCGAATACGGCAAGAAAAAGCCGTACCGGTGATGGACGCTTTGCATGCCTGGATGATCGCCCAGCGCCAGCTCGTGCACGACGGCTCGGCTATTAGCAAGGCTCTGGATTACAGCCTCAAACGTTGGACGGCGCTGTCGCGCTATCTCGATGACGGTGCCGTACCCATTGACAATAATTGGGCCGAGAACCAGATTCGGCCATGGGCGTTAGGTCGCAAAAATTGGCTGTTCGCTGGGTCACTGCGCAGTGGCAAACGTGCAGCCGCGATCATGAGCTTGATCCAATCGGCACGGCTCAACGGACATGATCCGTATGCTTATTTGAAGGACGTCCTCACGCGCCTGCCGACGCAGCGGGCGAGTGCGATTGCCGAACTGCTGCCGCATAGATGGCAACCGGTTTAGTTGCGCAAGACGGTATGCCCGGCCGCACTTTCATCCGAAACCTCCTGCACTTTATTCAGCGCATCGAGCATCTGTTCTGCACCCGCCTGGCCAATCAATGGAATCAATATGCGGATAGCTGCCCCGTTTCGATTTCCATCAGCCAGGCCAACGAGTCTGTGCCACCACCTTTGCTTCTGAGCGCAAGGTAGAGATTTCCCGGCGCTCCTGGTGACCTTGACGGGGTAGCGAAGCCCTTCGCTAACAACGGGGAAGAGGTCGATAGCCTTTTGCAAACTTGAGGCGGCATCCTCCGCCCGTTGTCGAAGGTTCGCCGTATGTAGTGGTCAATCAGGTGCAGCAACGTGTCGCCTCTCGTGATGATCGACACACGAAACTGTTCCGCAAAATTCTCGGACAACTCAGCTATTTTCGGAGGGAACCGAGCAGGCTTCCCTCCGTCAACATCCTTCTTGGCAGTTTGGGTGCTTTGGGTGCGCGCTCTGCCCCGACCGGCACCATCACCGATCCATATAAACCCAGGAACGCCCCGCACCACACTCACCCAACCCTTATAAGCACCCACTGAGCACTCAGCGAGCCCTAATCCGCACCTAAAAAACACCGTCTATTTCTCGACGACTTTCAACTGAAAGCACCGTAGACGCACCTACGCCACACCATCTCAACCCGGACGCCACCCCTAACGCCCCGACACAACCCAGATCAGCACTCATATCGCACCGAAGGCGATATTGTCGTGGCGCACATGGACCCAATTCAGGTTCATTCACGCCTGCACTGGTCAAACCAGCATGGGGCTCCGGTTGCCTGGTCACGCAAGGGGGGCCAAGCCAAAGCTAAAACATGGCCAATTGAATTCCGGCAAACCGATGGAGGGTGGCTGAAAACACTCTCGAATCAGTGCCAAATTTGGGGGACAGAAATCAGTTAAAACACCGTCTAATGTAATTATACGAACTGACCCATGTGTTACCTCTGTTTTCCTGCTCTCCCAGGGTGCAAGACGGGATGCCCGGACGCATACACTGATCCAGACGCTTTTAGAGGAAATACTAACTGAGATTGGCTTTTCCTCGGTCGTTTTCGACAATGCAGTCTCAGCACTGACGCACCTCAAAAAGATCAAAGGTTGTTGCGCTCTGATCATTGCGGACTACGGGCTCCCTGGAGGGATGACAGGGTCTGAATTCCTTCGCGCAATAGAAGAGACCTGGCCATCTACACCTGCGATTCTCACTTCTGGCTATCCCATAAATGAAACGGAAATCCCACCGTCCGCGATTTATCTGCATAAACCCTTCACGCTGGATCAGTTAGAGTCGAGCATCGCAATTGCTCTCTTCGCCAGCCGCCCCCCAGTGCTAGGACTGAAGGAATCCCTGCTATAGCGTGGTTCCTCGGCCAAATTACCTGTACAGCTCCCTCACATACGCCTGGCACGCCGCCAGCTTGATCAGCCCCCGGTCGCCGTCGTCGGTGATGGCGATAATTCGTTGAGCATGCGCTGGGTCAAGTTGGGCTCTTGCCCTTCCATGAACCACGCCGCCGGTGCTGGTGGTGGCAGGCACTGCGTTGCTACCGGCTGAATCCTCGTCGAGGAGGACTGACAGCCGTAAATCAGAAGTGGCAAGGCGATCACGGAGGCGAGCCTGATTATTTTGAGCATCGCTCAGTTCCTTGTGGTGGGTTTGTTCGCTGGTCGACAGCCGCTGTTCCAGCGCCAGTCGCTTGCCCTGCTCCGCCTGGACCTGGGCGGCGGCCGCGCTGCTGATTTTGTCGAGGTCGGATTGGTGCAGGCCGGCCTGCTCTGCCAACTGCTTGCCGTATCGCCAGTCCTGGACCTTCCAGGTCACGCCCACGGCGAGTAGCAGGAGCACCAGCACACCAACGGCCAGCGCCTTCAGCGCCGCGGGACTCATGGCACATCCTTGAAGAAGATGTGATTGCCCAGACGCAAGGTTTGCGTGGCGCCCTTGGTCCAGGCCGGCGGCTTCGGCATGGTGGTCGCGTAATAGTGGGTCGCCCCGCGAGTCATATCTGGCTCGGCGGCGGAGATCACCAGGTCGGCCGCTCGCTGGGCCTGGGCGAACTGCTTCGGTGGGATTTCCTTCGCGCCACTCAGGTAGGGATAGTTCGGGTCGTTCTTGTTCCAGCAGCTGAACTGGTACGGCTTCAGGCATACACCGGCGTAGCCCTCTCCCCACCAGGACTTATCCTTGCCGTCGAACACACGGTTGCGGATGGTCCAGGCCACGGCGATCTGGCCGGCCAATCCCTCCCCCCTGGCCTCGCCGTACAGCGTGCGCGCGAGGATGTCGCGGTCCTTCTCGGTTGCAGTCATCACTTTTCTCCAGGCAAAAAAATCCCGCTCGATGGCGGGCCGTCATACGGTGGATCGTTTACGCGGCAGGAATCAGCCGCGCCTCAAGGCGAGCTATGCGCTCTTCCTGTCCACGGGCAATGAAAAGGGCTAGTTGGTCGTAACGGAAGCCGTACCTATTACCAGCTGGTGCAGCTTCCTGCGTTACCAGCTTTACTCGCGACGTCTCTTCCCACGTGTACGCATCGTCACTTGCGTACGGTTCAAAGGTGGATAAGTCAACGTCAGACGCCACCAATTCTCCTTGGAAATACACGTTTCCAGTTGCGGTCTCAGTAAACAGCTCTTCCCTTCCTGGCCACTCGTCGTAACAAATAAACGCGTACTCAAGCGGGTTAAGCCCGTACGAACTCATTATTTCCATTACGCGCTGCACGGTCATACCGACGTGCATGCGCGCTTCATCGCCTTTACTGTCGATAGAGGCCAGCCACTTATAAGTGCCGACTTCTTTTGCCAATACCTTAGCGGCAGACAACTCTGCTTCGGTGAGCGGGGCGACTTCCGTTTTCTCCCGGGCGTCCGAAGTGTTGATTGTGCCTGATGCGGCGAATATACCAGCCCATCTGAACGTTCCATTCCCGAAGTTTGCGTAGTTATCCGCGTGTGGGAAAGTATTGTTGCTGGCTATCTTCAGGGGCTGGAAAGCAGAGTTGGGGCTGTTTACGGACGCTAGCATACTCAGGGCTGTTTCTTGCATCATGTATATGCGGCCTTGAGTAGACGAAACTTGTACGCCCATTACGGGTGCTGCACCTGTGGCCCCGAAAGTATTGACCCCTAAAAATGTTTGGGCACCACTCCAGCTATTGGTACCGTTTAGCAGTGGGACTGTCGCGCCGGAGGTACCAGTGTTCTGCGTAGCCGCGGTTCCCAACCCTAGACCAGTACGAGCAGTGGCTTGATCGGTACCACCGGTACCACCCTGAACTACAGGCACTACACCTTGAGCATCAATAACCCAGGCGCCCCAAGTACCTGCGACTTGTGTTCTTGTGTACTCCCGTGTTCCGGTCACCGGCCTGAATGTCTGGAAAGCGTAGCCCGTACTAGGGTTGTTCCAGTGCGTAAGGTATCCGTTTGCGTTTACCGGGAGTTTACCCGCATTGCTCGCCTGAACGTTGTAGCGACCATTCACCCGTTCGACATCAAGGTCGGATTCTAGGATCGGTATTGTCGCCCCCCCAATGCCAAAGGCTCCAGGCGTCATAGGCCGGCCTGCCGTGGTGTCCGACGGGCTGGTTTGCAAAGTCGCAACAGCGGCATTTCCAAGACCAAGGCCGCTGCGCGCAGTGGGTTGGCTCGTGCCACCGGTGCCGCCTTTGCTCACCGGCAGGACATCATAGTTGCCCGTGGTGCCCAGGGCTGCGAGCTGCGCCCCCCAGGTGTTGACCAGCGCCCGCAACGCATCCGCAGAATCCTTGACGTAGCCCTGCATTGGCGCCAGTGCGTAACCGCCGCCGGACACGGTTGCACCAAGGTATGCTGGATCGATGGAAAGCGCCGTATTGCTCGACGCGTTGGTGACTTCATACCACCGGCCATCTGGGCCACGGAATGCATCGCCGACGCGGCAGTTCGCAATAAACGCAGTTCCTGAGCCGGTAACGACATTGGAATTCAGGGTGACAGAGACCGTTCCCGATTTGTACCAGGGCATGGTTTATTCCTTTGAAATTAATTAAGCGGTAAGTTTTGCGAAAACGGCGGGCATGAAAAAGGCGAATGGATTTGAAGACCCATCAGTTACGGCGTATAGGACTCCATTTGGAAAATCCCACAACGTTTTCACGCTTCGTCCAGATCCTGCCCCGGTCACCATCCTCATGCTGAAAGTATTGATCAGCAGGTATTCATTCTCGGGAAAGGAAAACAGGATAGTGTAGAAATTTCGATATGTTCCTGTATCAGTCAGCTCGTTTCTTTGATAAGTCCAACTTTGAAACGCCCTTACGAAGAGAGCGCTCGGAGTTCCTGAATCGAACAACAGTTTCGACGATCCATCCCAAAGCCTCATGCCGAAAGACGCTACCGGTTGGGCGCCGAAGGTGGCAGCGAAGTATCTGCCGTTTGGTTCAGCCGTCAAGTCGCTATAGGCCCGAACATAGAAACCCGTCCAATTCCCAGCGGACCCATTAACCTGCATTGCTGTGAGGCCAGCGGCGCCGCCACTATCTGGCCTACAGAACACAAGCGGCGGTTCAACACTTGTGATAACCATAGGAAAATTAGTTGTTGAGCCAAGATTGAACTCTTCAGTCGGAGCATAACGCCCACTACAAATAACGTTTAGCCTCGCGAATTCAGAATCAATAACTACTTCGTTACTGTTGTTTGTAAAAGTGAGGCCGTACGTCATGTGGCAAACCTTATAACCATGAGCCGCATGGTTCCTGATGTAGAAAGACTGGCCTCAAAGGTGCGCGTGTAGTTATAAACACGCGCCTCCCCCGTAACCATTTCCGTTTCAAACTGATAAGCGGTGCTCTGATTGTAAGAGCCGTTTGGTATAACGATTGCCACCGAGTTATTAGGGGTGCAGCCTGGGACAGAGAACGACTGTATCGCCTTAGTGCTATCTGGAAACGTGACCAGCGTTGAAAGCACCACCCGCATCGTGAATGAGTTTTCATCCAGCTGGAGCGCACCATCTGCGCCCCATATCCGCATCCCATGACTCATGCGTCGAGATCTCCAAGCTGTACCCGCTTGACGCCGTTTTGGTCATAGACCTTGATGGCGCGATTGGTCATCGTCAGGCGCCCACCACCCGGGGCCGGACCGTTGAACTCCAGGTTTCCAGCCTTATCCAGGCGCCAGCCCTGCGAGCCGGCCACGTAGTTGTCGGATTGCAGGTACTGGCCGATCTTCAGCATCGTGATGCTGCCGTTCTCGATGAAGGCAGAGCGAACAAAAGTCTGACCGCCAGTTATCGCAAAAAATAACTCAGGGTTCTGAGCGTTGGGGTTCATAACTGCGAACGTGTCTGCTCTCACCACAAAGTTTGAAGTTGTTCCCCCAGGCCCTGTTTCGAGCCCCAATGCGAATCCAGCTGCATACTTTTGCCCGCTCGAAGAAAGCTCCATCTTCACGGACCAGATCGTCGACAGCTTTCCATCAGTAGACGCCTGGGCCTGCGCGGTTTGCTGAATCGTCGCAGAGTTACTGCCTACCGTTGCGCTCAGCTGATCGATCTTCGTCGAAGTAGCCGATTCGTTTGTGGCCACCACCTGTTCAAGCGTGGTGAGGTTCGCGGCGTTTTGCCCGATCTGCGCATCGAATGTGGTCAGCCGCTGGGCCGTTGCCTCACTCTCGGAAGCCCGAACGCTGGTTTCCTGGGCGATTGCCGCCGTGCTGATCCACCCCTTAATCGCGTCGGCCAGGTCGCCCTCCCCGTTGTCGTCGCGAGAGGAAGCGCGCAGCGCCTCGAAGGCCGTGGCCTGGGCGGTTACAACTCCGTCGATTTCGCTGATGTCAGCGGTATTGGTCGCAACCTGCTGCGCCAGGCCGTTGGCCGTCTCGACCGACTGGCCCACGTCCAGCCAGTAGGTGGCGTTTGGCGGAGGCGTATTGATCGGTACGGCGGATAGCGCTTGGTACAGCCGCTGACCCTGACGAACGATGTCATTTTTTACATAGGGCTTGTCAGGGTCATAGAGCAGGATGTCGTCGAGCACATCGATTTGCTCCTGAAGGCCTGGAATCAGATTGATCTTATCGACGATATCCTGGCCCAGCTCCGTTTCGCCGATCTGACCGGCGATCAAGTCAAGAATCGGCCCAGCCTCAGAGCTGGCCTGGCCCATTACCCCATTGCCAACTGGATACCAGGGACCAATGTTTCCGGTCCGGTCCACCAGACGCGCCCAGAAGAAGAACGTCACGCCTGCCAGCAAACTCTGCATGCTGTAGTCGCTCTGGGGGTAAGCCAGATCGGCCAGTTTCGTGGCGTTCGCCAGGACATTGGTCGGGCCGTACCAGATCTCGGTACGCTGGGTGTCCGCTGCGCCCGCAGGGAACGCCCACTTCAACCTGATACCAAACAGCAGCGAAGTTGCCGTCAGGCTGGTGACAGCCGGCGGCAGGCCTTCCTTGCCCTTGAGATTGGTCAGTACGGAGTTGCGCCAGATCGACGAGATGTCGAAAGCGCTCACCGCACGCACGCGGGCCACATAGGCGCCTGCGTAGATGCCGACCACGTCGACACCGGTGGTGCCCGTGCGCTGGACCTTGATCCAGTTGCCGCTGTCCTTGCGCCATTCCAAGTCATAGGCCACGGCCCCCTGAACGGCAGGCCAGGTGATGGTCATAGTGGCGACGGCGATGCCCTGGGACACAACGGAGTTCGATGTGATGGTGACGCTGGTCGGCGCCGGAACAACGGTGATCGGAATCACACTGATCGGCCGATCTTCCAGTCGCGCCCCGGTGTCGATGAAGGCGAACTTGCTCGGCTCGTACTGCAGCGCAGAGATCTCGAAATCACCCTCGGTGGTGCGCTTGGTCGTCAGTACCCGGTAAAGCGGAATCGCCAGATCATCAGCGTCGAGCGCCCACTGAAGCTGCGCCCGCGGCGTTTCGCTATAGGCGACCGTCACAGTCACGGCGCGGCCGGCCACGCTTTGAACGGTGCGCCCTTCAGCGCGTCCGCCAGGCAGGTTGATGATCAGGCGGTCGCCCGCCTTGGCCTGGGTGTCACGGTCCAGTGTCACGACACGACCGGCGACGGCAGAGATCCGGCCGCCAACCTCCCGCCCAGCCAGCAGCGAGTCAGCCACGGGGATGATGTGGCCCGGCAGAGGGATCACACCCTCCATGCCGGTCTTGAACGAAATGGTCCGGTCGAGGTTGTTGCTCAGGATCGCCCACTTACCACGGCGCTGGGCCTCAGAAGCGCGGGTGCAGCCAATGGCGCTCAGCTCGGTTGGCTTGTCGCCAAAACGACGCTGGAGGTCCAGGTCGGCGAACGGAATGACGTCAGTGTCGTAGTTGTTCGCCGGGTTGTCATAACTGACCAGAGCCCGGGTGTACCGGGTCTTCGCTGAGGCGCTGCCATACGAGAATTTCCCGTCAATGACGTTCGCCCGGGTGAAGACATAGTCAAAGTCCTGAGCACGCGGCATGTCTGCCTGCATGATCAACTGACCCTGGGCCCAATAAGTCATCCCCCGGTAGATGCCGGAGATATCACGCAGCAACGACCAGGCATCGGCTTTGCCCTGCAGGTTCATGTCGCACAGAAAACGCGGTTCAGTCCCACCCAGACCGTTTGGCACCAGTTGGTCGCAATACTGGGCGATCCGGTACAGCTCCCACTTGTCCACCATGAACGACTTGATGCGCTTGCCCAGGCCGAAACGGTCCTCGGTGCAAATGCCGTAGGTGATCCATGCCGGATTGTTGGTCCAGGCCAACTTCATGCTGCCGTCCCAGGTGCCGGTGTAGGTGCGGCTGATCGGGTCGTAGTTGCTCGGGACCTGCCACTTCCGCGCCTTGCACTTCACGGTGACGGCCGGAATGTTGGTAAATTGCTCGGCGTCGAATTCGATATAGAGCAACGCGGTGTTCGGGTAACGCAGCTTCGCGTCGATCACCTCGGTGAAACCCGCGATCAGCATGGTGTCAGCGATTTTGTTGCTGTTCTGGTTGGGGGTGATACGGCGGACACGGATCTGCCAGCCGCTGGTGGCCTCGGGCAGATCGATGCGGCGGGAGCGCTCGTAACGCGTGGTCGTCTTGCCGTCCACGGCTTCGCTCAGCACCTGCTGGTAGGCGCCGCCATCAGTGGCCACGTCGATTGCGTATTCGATGCGATAGCCGCCGATGTTGCCTTCGTCGTCCTGCCGCTGAAGGGCTGACCAGGCGAACCGAACTCGCACCGCCGACAACTGGATGTTCGTGACCGACCGAACCCACGGCGTATCGCTGCGAAGCTCGATGTTCAGGGACGTCTCGTTTTCAACGGACGGGATCCCTTGGATGTAGGTCTGGTCGACGGAGCCCGAGCGCCAGTCCCATTTCACGTTGGGGAAGTTGACGTTGCCGCTGGCGTCGTTGATCGGGGTGTTGTCGAGGTAGATGTTCGCCGCGGTGGGTGCTTCTTCAAACTCGCCCTCGCCGACCGCAATGAGCAGCTTCGCAACGTTGGTAGAGCGCAGGTTGTCGCTGGCCTCTACCGGCGATTTAGTCTTGCTGCTGCCGCTCTTCTCGCCGCTGATGTCGATCTTCTGTGCTGCGCCCATGCTTTCCTCCAGGCGAAAAAAAACCGCCTCATGGGCGGTGTGGGTATCTGTCCAGGGTGGATGAAATGCCAGTAACGCTCGGCCTCAATGCGGTAGTAGCGTTATGCCTTCTCAAAACCAAGGAGCGGTCATGTCAATCAGAAGCCTCGCTAAAAACCTTCCGAAAGACCCAGATAAAGCAGGCTGGGTATTGGGTTGGGGTGTCGTGCAAAACTCACCATGGCGGTTCGTCGATATCTATGCTTCAAAGGATGCGGCCGAGTCAGAAGCGGCATCTCGCGGCCCGGGGTATCGAGTCGAATACGGTTCTCACCGGCTGGGTTCGGACGATTTTATGGGTGGCGGGGAGCAGCCTTTGGCGGGTCACTCAAACTGAAACCCATGCGGCAGCTGCCAGAGATCAGAGCGGCGGTAAGACCAGGCTTGCCGTGGTACTTCCGCGTATAGCCGCTTGGCGATGTGCATTTGCCAATGAAACGCTCTCGATGGATCTCATGCCCATTATCCAGAACGGCAACCACCGCTTCGTCGCCGCAAATCAATCCGCCTTCAAGCCGTTGCAGGTCGTGGATCGTGATGCTGTAGGTAACTTCGGTCACGTCTTATCCTCCGCATAAATGCTCGCGCTGATGATCATGCCGCCCCACCGGCGTTCGCCGATGCAGATGGGGACAGGGTTGCCGCTGGCCGTGGTGTTCTTGGCGCTGCCGAAGGCGTAGGACGGTGCGTTGTCGGGGGACGCGCTCTGAGATAGGCCGCTCTGCTGCGGGCTCAGCATCTGTATTACGCCGCCAGCGGTTGAGGCTATACCGCCTGCTATAAGCGCCGCACCTTGGGCGGTTGTTGAGCCGTAGGCGAAGAAGCCGACAGCGATCAGCACTACACCTAATATCGTCTGCATCAGTCCTGCGCGCTTACTGCCGGAGACCACTGGGACGACTCTAATCTCTCGGGTACCGCCTAAATCAAACGCGTCTACAGTTTCATTCTTCCTATTTCGAAATATGGCAAATCGCATGCCGAGCCGGTCAAGCCGTCGGATTTCATCTTCGAAACCCTCAACGGTCGCTTTCAGCGCCCTGAAAGCCTCCCAAACCTGCCGACTATCTATTTGTCGGCAATGAGCTCGGCCGAATTTCTTTGCCAGCGACCCTGATAGAAGGATCGTAGTCATTGGGTTGTACGCAATAGCCAGGGCAGCCATGTTTTCCTCCGAGCACAAAAAAGCCCGCCGAAGCGGGCCTGAAGAATGGTTTCAAATAGCCGTTGGTGAAATATCGAATGAGTCACCCGAAAGCGTAATTCGGCGCCTGATCGTTTCGCCGGCCTTTACATCGACCTCACGCTCGACCAAACCCCACCCGCCGCAGGCAGCGCTAGGCTTCACGCCAAGGATGTGCGTGCCCGCTTTTAACCCAAACCGGGCTACTTCGCCTGAAGCGAATTCCGCCGCCAGGGTCCCATCAATGTAAAGCCGGTAGTTGCATCCAGCCCCATAAAGGCCGCTGTCGCGGGTTACAAGCAGCAGCGACTCGGACTTCCCACTGAAGGCATAAAGCCTACCGCTTGGGACTGGGTCGGCTTTATCGGCCGATACTGGCGAAGTCGCACACCCCGCCAGCAAAGCAACAGCTACCGCGCCTACGAAAAATCTCATGGGGTCACTCCTGTGGAAGATGGCGCCAAGATATCAGAAACAGGACGCCCGGCAGGGCTGCAAGCTTTTGCTTGTGAAAGCTTGCACAAGTCCCACCATGGGACTATATTCTCACCCATGAGAATTATCGCCATCAGCCATCTGAAAGCCTTCTGGGAGAGATACCCAGATTCCGAGCAGCAGCTTAAGGCGTGGCTTGACGATGCCAAGAAAGCCACCTGGACCAGCCCAAGCGACATCAAGGCGCAATACGGTAACGCAAGCATTCTCAAGAGTCGCCGCGTGGTATTCAACATCAAGGGTAACGACTACCGTCTCGTGGTCGCCATTGCCTACCGCTTCGGCGCTGTGTACATCAAGTTTGTCGGGACTCATCAGCAGTACGACAAGATCGACGCAAACACCGTGGAGATGGAGTAACCATTATGAACATTCGCCCAATCCGCACCGATGAAGAATACCGAGTAGCTCTCAAAGAGATTTCTCCTCTGTTCGAGAATGAGCCTGAGCTTGGCACCCCGGAAGGCGATGCTTTCGAAGTCATGATCACTCTGATCGAGGCCTACGAAACCAAGCACTTCCCGGTTGATTTGCCAGACCCAATTGAAGCCATCAAATTTCGCATGGAGCAATCCGGCCTCACTGCGGCCGACCTGGCCCCCGCTATCGGCAAAACAAACCGCGTATACGAGGTTCTAAATCGCAAGCGCTCTTTGACTTTGCCTATGATTTGGAAGCTTCACGATATGTTCGGCATTCCAGCTGAAAGCCTGATAAGGCCAGTAAAAGTCGCCTGACACCAGCCGACGAATAAGAGAGGGGGGGTTGCCATTGTCAATACCCCTCAACTTAATCGAATGACTCAAGCCCGGCCAGCCGAGCTTTTTGCGACCGCATGCCGGACCGCTAAAAGGAGCGTTGAATGTCGTGGTGGAGACGTATCTTCTCGCTGAGCTCAAGCTCGCCAACAGCTGCCGATTCGGCCCCCGGCTCGCCAACTGATGATCTGGACGACGACTTACTCGTGGAAGCCAAGAACCTGGTAGCCATTACCGGCCCCAAAACGCCATACGAGCTGACTCGACTCCTAAAGATAGGTCACGCAAGGGCCGTCAGGTTGGCCGCCACCGCCAACGCTCAACACCCTCAACCTTCGGGAGATCGAACTTCCGATATCCAGGCTCTACGGTCAACTGCAGCGCCGCGAAAACCGCCAGCTGAACCTGTAGCAGCGGAACCGAAAAAGAAGCGCGCCAAGAATGCCACTCCACCTGAGGCAGATCTGCCACCGCTAACCGGAAAGATTACTGGTGGACATGCGTGTGCATTCGACGTCGTTGGTGAATCCCACTACCAGCCAGCCCTTCGAAAATTACGTAACGGTCGGCACATGGCAACTGACAATGACTTCGTGGCGGACATTGTTGCCGAGCCGGATAACCCCTACGACCATAACGCTTGCGCTGTCTATATCGAAGGCTCGAAGGTCGGATATCTACCGCGCGACGCAGCAGCAGATTTCCATCAACAGGTCGCCGACATGGGCGTCGCCGGCGTTTGGAGATTCCAAACCAAAGCCAAACTTTCTGGTGGCTGGGGAGATCGCCCGATGGTTGGCGTGTTGCTGAGCCTGCCGAAATCCTAAGCAGAAAAGCAACGACCCGGCCTGTGGGGTTAGCGCCTCCTCATCTTGCTCAAGCGCGCAACCGCGCCTACGAAAATCTCATTGGGTCACTCCTGTTGAAGATGCGGGCAATGTAGCATCCACCGGACAGAAACGAAAAAGTGACCTGGCAATTACCTGCATTTCCTTTCGGCGATTATGCTGGTTGTTTCAAACCATAAGAAATAAAAATAGCACTTAACGCGATGACCGCCCTGAGAGTTGAGGAGTTCATGCCATGGCAGGCAGCATGCCAACCTTCCGAATTTATTGTTGCAAGGTCAATCATTTCTTGACCAACTCGGGAGTTGCTACTTTTAGGTAAAAGACGCTGAAAAACCATTTCATCCGTGTCCTGGTCAAGCTGCTCAATTGTATGTATATGAAATTTCTCCAGCCCATCAACGGTACCCTTCTCGTATATGAACCCATTGTTATCTCCAGGCTTGAATAGATACTCCATACCTGCGATTTGTAACTTCTCAGACAGAGACATCCAATGGGAAACTTTCATTCGATAAGCCATTTTAACTTCCTTGATTTTCGAATCGGCCTGAAACATCTCATTAATACGATCGAAGCGGGCGTTAATTAGCTAATGCATATCTAATGCGCGCTTTGAACATCACCCAAAGAACATAGACCACCCTCAAGATTTGGCAACCGGGGGGGCGCCCCCACCGTGGATATAAAACCAGTAACGCCAAGCCACCCTCCGTAGTAGCCTCCTGCCTCCACGCAATGGATTTCCCAGTCCTTCGCCTGCAAGCCCAAGGACTGGGATTGCGCCAATTTCGGCGCGTTTATGACCTAGGAGGTCGATGTGAGCGAGCAAAAAACAGTAGATCAGCGTCTTGCCGAGCTGGAGCTAGCACTGAAAACGGCAATTGTGTTCAACATGAATGCTGCAGCAATACTCGGACGGCGCTTGGCATCTGGCAATGACGCAATAGCGAACGCAATTTCCCAAGACCTTAAAAATTTGAAGGCCGAAAGTTACGAGGGTATCGATAAAGCATTGCACGATAGCTACCTCGATAACCTGTCTCTGGCAATTACCGGTCGAGCTTGATGCCGGCCGCGTAATAGAAACCGGTTTGGGGGTGGCTCGCCATGACCACCCTCCAATCGTCACGTAGGGCAGTGTTGGATACCAATTCCGCGTTGTCCGGCTTACCTTTCGAACGCACAACCTCTTTTTTTTGCATGTATTTCTCCTGCGGCTATGCCGCGTCATGTGGCTTGGTGTGCATTTTTGTGCCTGAGGATCAGGCGCGTCCGGTCGAGCCACGGCCCGCCAAAAACGATGATCTCGCTCGGCCGCCCGTACAGGTGATGCAGGAGGAATGGCCCAGGGCCGAAGGTCGCGGCATCTTCGCCAGGAAGCGACGGATCGGCCCCGAGGAAAATCCCGGCGTGGTTCGGGTGAACCGTCCTGCCCACCTCCATCACGATCATGTCACCGCGCTGCGGCTGATCGACCCGGTAGAAGCCGGCGGCCTCGTAGTTCGCCTCGTACAGGCTCGTATTGTCCTTGCTCTCCCACCAGCCGTCGGCGCGCTTGAAGGCTTCGAACTCCAGTCCCCACTCGCGCTTGTACCAGTCGGCGCAAACCTGCCAGCAGTCCCAGGCACCGTGGACGAAGGGCCGCTTCAGCAGCGGCGTATCGCCCGTTGGCACCACCGTCCGCAAGTCGCCCTCCGGCCAGCTCAGGATATGCCAGGGCATGGCCGTCGCTTCGCACATCGCCAAATCTCGCGGCGATGGCCGGCTGGTTGCGTCCGGGTGGGAGTGGACGATGCTAATGATCTCGCCCAGATCTTCTGCTGCTGCGTATTCCTCTGGATCGATGCGAAACTCTTCGCTCGGCTCAGTCGCAGTGTTCTTGCAAGGGAAGTATTGCTGTTTGCGACCCATGGCCAGCAGAAGCCCGCAGCACTCTTTCGGGTACTCGGCCGCCGCATGAGCCTGGATCGCGCTCAAGATGTGTTTGCGCATGGTCAGCTCCGGGCGATCAGGGAGACAGCGGGGAAGCCGCCGAACGGCAACGGGTTGCCATCGCCGAATCGAGGAATGCAGCCTCGGCCCAGAGTGGCATCGCACTCGTCCAGCTCAGGGTTATCCGTGACAACGCCGTCCTTTGTGACGTACGGCCCGGTGTAGCCACAGTTCGGCCCTCGGTAACCGCCGGTGAGGCACCAGTGACAAAGTGTCGTGGCCTGACGGCCGATTGACTCATTACCGACGTCGCCCGGGCTGACAAGCTCCCACGTCACCGTCTCCCCGTCCTCATTCGTCTTCTGGTCGACGTACCAGACCTCGATGGTCTCTTGGGTTGGATCTGCCGTTGGGTTCCCACCGGGGAAATTCTCAGCATCCAAGTACGTGCCCAGCGTGTGACGCATCGTCAGCTTGAACTCGAGCAAGTCGTCGAAGGCCAGGCATAGAGCCGTGATCCTGCCGTTGACGTTGCCTACCGACAGAGTTGGCCGTACAGCTGTGCCGTCGCCATTGGTTTCGATGCCCTCAATCTGCATGGGCCAGGCGCCGTACTCGTTACCCTGCCACCAGATTGATTTGGCCGGCAGTTGGTCGGCATCGGCGCCGGCGGCAATCAGCTCCGCCGCCGTGTGCGGGATCGCATGCCCATGGAAGCGCAGCACGTCCGCGCCATAGTCGGAGCCGTCCAGTTCGAAGAGCAGCACTTCGCTGCCAGGTTCAAGAACCTGGATGTCACTGATCAGCGGCATGATTGCCCCTTATGGTTGGAAGGCCCGGGTGAAGGTGGCCGTGAGCTTGAAAACGCCGCCCCCGACTGGGGTTGGGACTGGGTTAACGCAGGTGAACAGACCTAACTGACCGAGCGGGGTTGTCCAGAGGAAGGCATTCGCGCCGGCGTGTCGGTCGAGGAAGTCCATGATCTCCAGCACCCTGGCCTTCGAACCGCTGAAGGTAATGGGATAGGAGTCCTCCTTATTGTTCGGCCCGTCGCCGGAGGTCTGCTTGTAGCCATTACCGAACTGAGCGGTACGTACCCGGTAGGTGATCTCGGGTGCGTCACTGTGCTGGGTGGGCCAGATGAAAGTTTCAATCGCCATTAACCCCTCCCATTGATAACGCGCCAGATAGAACCACCTGGCTGCAAGCCTTTGGCAATTGCCGCTTCAGCCTCAACCTTGGCGGCCTGCTGAATGCCTTTGCCCAGTTGGGTTGTGTCCTCCGTACTGGTCGCGCCGCCATCGCCTGACGTCTGAACCGACACGGATACCGGGAAGTTGTAGGTATTCCCTCCTCCCCCGCTATTGCCAGATCCAACAGCTCGCACGCCAAGTTCGCCGCCGGCGGTTCTGGTCAACGGCATGATTGCCTCATCTCCGGCTTCGCCCATGATCCCGGTCTTGCCGTTGGCCATGCCGAAGGCGGTAGGAGTGCTGACGACGCTGTTGGTGAACGCGCCGCCGTTAGCAAACATCTGCACGCCTGATGACCATGCTCCACCCTTGGCCTGAATGCTGCCAGGGGTGAATCCAGAGAGGTCGCCGGAGTACCCGGCCTGGGTTGAGCCCGCCGATGCTGCGCTACCGCTACCGGTGAAGTAGCTGGTGGCCGCGCCGACGAGACTGCTCAACAACGCTGAACTGGCTTGTCGGGTGGCGATCCGTGCCATGTCTTCCAAGATCGACTTAGTGAAGTCCGAAAACGAGCCCTTACCAGTCACAGCGAAGTTGACGACCGCGTCTTCCATGCTGGAAAAGGCATTGGTGAACAGGCTCTTCGTCTGTCCAGCAACATCGTTGGCAGATTGCAGGTAGTTCTGGAAAGCCGAAGTGGCCCCGCTACGCCAGTCGCCCTGGGCGGTCGACATCTTGTCGTAGTTGTCGACCACCGTGTCGCGGTACTTCCTCTCTGCATCCTCCAGGCTGGCCAGGTCGCGCATGTAGTCTTCCTGGCTGTACTTGTCGGGTGCAGTCTTGCGTCGATCCAGTAGCTTGGCGCGCTCGTCGTTGAACTTGTCCGTAGTGGCGTCGAGGTTGCCTTGCAATGCCGCTTGGCGGTCTCCCAGGCCCAGCCCATTTGCTGCGCGGGAGCCAGAAGCCTCCAGTGCGGCACGTTGATGTTCCAGCTGATTTACATATGCCTCAGAGGCGGCTGTCATCTGCGCCAAGCGGCCCTTCTCGGCGGTCGCCAGAACTTCCTGCTGGCTATCGGCATCCTTCTGAGCCTTGATCATCGCCTGTCTTGCGTCGGCAATCTTCTGGTCAAGCTGAATGCTCTGGGCTGCGGTCGTGGTCTTTCTAGCCTTGGCCGCTTCCAGGGCATCAATCTCAGCCTGGTAGGCCGCAGTTACATCGTCCTTTTCCTGGGCAATCAACGTCGACCGCTGCTTGGCATAGTCCGACAGCGAAACCACGCCGGCCTTCTGTTGCGCCTCCAGTTCCTTCTGGGCGTTTCGGTAGTCAGTGACGATGTCGGACAGATTGTTCTTGGCGCTGTTGAAGGCGGTCAGGTCGACTTGGGTAGATGCGGCTTTCGGATCTTTGTTTTTGTCTTCCAGCCCCTTCAGCAGTGTGTCGTAAGCGCCGCCGGAGAACTTCTTGCCATCGAAGCTGACACCGTCCAGCAATGGCGACTTCTGCCCAGTTTTTTCAGCGTTCTGGTACAGCGTCGTAAAACGATCATTCAGCTTTTTCAGCTCTGACGAACGCTTGGTCAAAGGGTTGATGTTGTCGAGTTGAGCGTCCAAGTCCTTCTGGGCGGCAATCAGCTCTTTGTTCGCGTGTGTTGTTTCGCCGGTAGAGGCCGTAAGGCTTTCGCTCGCTGCTTGCCGAGCCTTGAGGCTTGCGAGCTTCGCCTCAAGCGCCGGCGTTGAATCGTCATGCTCACCGGTGCCCAGTCCCAGCGCCGAGTTGAGAGAGCTCAGTCCGTTGGAGATCGCACCAGATATGCCGCCGCCCTTCCGCGTGTCGAGTACCCGTTGAGTGATCTCGATTTGCTTGGCCAGGTCAGGAAAGACTTCAGACCGAACGGCCGCGTAGGCGCCTTTGATGGCGGTCTTGATATCGTCCCAGTCGCGCTCGACGTCAGAAAGTGAAGCGCGGTATGTCTTCAGTCGCTCCAAGGCCGACTGATTCAGGTCTTCGCTCAACACATCAAGTGCGCGCTGGTGATCGCCCTGATCGTCGATACTCTTAATCACCTGGTACTGCTCAAGCGTCAGCAGGCCATATTGACTGCTAATCTTGCCGGCGGCCTCAGTGGCTGTATCGCCGGCGGTAGCAAAGGACTTGGCAAGCTCGCCGGCGCCCTGCCCAGTAATCTCGCTGATCGCCGCGGCGGCTTCCGCAAGATTGCGCATCTGCGTGCCGCTGGTGGCAGCTCCAGAGGCGAGCGATACGACCGCCTCCCGTGCACCTGATAGGTTCCCGGTTACACGTCCGGCCCCCTCTGCCATCTCCTTCAAGCTGCCAATGGTTTGCCCTGCGTCGTTCGAGCCACCGTTGATTGCAGCATTGAACTCGCGCGCCTGCTTCATTGCATCGAGATAGGCGTAACCAAGAGACCCGAGAACAGCAACCAACAGGCCGGCAGGTATCAACATGGCGGCCATGCTTTTCGCCGACGCTCCGGCACCGGCCCCCAACTGGGCAACCGCGCGTGCTCCGCTCCCCCAATCCCCCGACTGTAGGGCGTTGGTGAGCTGCATGACGTTTTCTTGCGCCTGGCGGGTACCAAGCTTCAATTTGTCGAAGGCAGTCTCTGTTGCCGTCAGTCCAGATCGGTCCTTACCAATCTTCGCCAGCGCATCGTTGTAGCGTTCCGCGTCGATCTGCCCCGCCTTATGCAGGTCATTTAGCGCCTTCTCCTGAGCCTCCAGCTTCGCCAGCTTTGCGGTTACGGGGTCAATCCCGTTGACCGTCCGTTTTAGCGCCTCAATCTGGCGATTTTCCGCCTCAATCAGCTTCTGTTTCTGGGCAAGCTCTTTAGCCTCGGCCTTCTCAATCTTGTCGTAGGCCTTGCCCAACTGATCCTGGTACTTCGCCTGCTCCTCAATAGTGACCAGGCCGCCCTTGCGAGCGCGCTCCAGCAACCCCTCGGCCTGCACAAGCGATTCAATACTGTCGATGTTGCCAGTCATCGCCTTATCGAGCTGGCTGATAACCGTGATTTCCGCCGCAGCGCTTTCGGTCGCCTTCCGGCTTGCCCCGGACTGCCGCTCCCTGGCGACCGTGGACTTGTCGATCCCCTGCGCTACCTCGGCTTCAGCCTGTGTAATCTTCTTGCCGGTGTTGGCCAGGCCCTCGCCGGTTTTGCCCAGGTCATCAATGGCCTTCTGGGCATCCTCTGCCGAGTCAACCAGCTTATCCAGATCATCAGCAGCCTTTGCGGCTTGCGACGACTCGACCGCAATGCCCAGGGAAGCGAAGTTGGTGCTCATTTGTTTTCTCTCTGTTCCGCCATCACCTGCAGGGCTTCAGCCTCCATACGCCGGAAGTCGCTGAAAATGGTTTGTCGCTGGCTGATCGGCACGCCGCACATCCGAATCACGCCGGAAAGAACGCTGTAGTCCATGCCTGTTGCGCCGCACGCGCCTGTGCGCCACTGGGTGCTCATGGCCTCGAAGACTTTGAAGGCATCCCAGTTGTCGGGCCAGATGCCAACTTCCTTGTCGGGAATGTCTTGGCGAGACAAACCGAAGGCCATCAGGTCTGCATCTGATGGCCCAGGCTCATACAGGGCGCGGGAGGCGCTTAGGAGTTTCCCAGGCGAGCCTCACTGAAGGCTTCGGCGTAGGCATTCAGCACCGCCTTCGGGGCCGAGTTGATCGAGTTGACGAGGATGCGCACGTTTTCAGGCGTGAATTCCTCTTCAATATCCCAGCCCACCACCACATCCAGCAGCTGGTCGGCTTGCAGGGCGATCTGGGCGGCGGTGAAAGCTTTGAGATCCATGTCGCCGACCTTCTTGCCCAGTTCGTCGTGCCGCTCGTTCCAACCGGTGTACAACTCAGCCAGCGCGGTACGGTCCAGATACTTGAACTCGAACTCCACCTTTTCGGCGCTGTAGCCCGCCCGCTGGATCATCACCGGCGCCTTGAAGGTCGGCTTCTGAATCAACTTGAACTTGGCCATGAGTTACACCGAAGCCGCGTAACGGGTTGGACGACCTGTCAGCGCCAAGCTGATAACGCGGGTCATCAGGTTGTTGCGGGACATGGTTGGCGTCGACGTGATGGACACGTAGCCGTTGTAAATGATGCTGCTGCCGCCCGGCAGGTTCAGGCGGAGTAGGCGCGCCTGCTTGTCGTCGTCCGCCGCCTCGCATACAGCCACATATGGCTTGGAGGGATCGTCAGCGACCGTGAATGTCAGCGTGATTGGGTTCTTGGTGGTCGGCATCTGGCGATCATCGTCGTCAGCCAGGAAGCCGAAGGTCAGGAACTGCTGATCACCACCACTGGAATTCATCTCAGTAATCTGCGAGATCTCGGTGAAGGCTGTCACCTCGCGAACGGAACCAATCCCCGAGCCCGCAGGATACTGTTGAATGCTGGTCGTATTGACGCCCTCCAGCGCGAACGTGCCGCTGGCGATCTCCCCAACTCGAACTCCGCGACCATCCAGGCGGGTCCAGCCAGAATTTACGGCAATGATGTCGCCCTCGGCCAGGCCGTGCGCCGCAGCGGTCGCGACGGCTGGATTGGCGTTGGTCAGAGCGGTGAATGGGATCGCCGTGCCGTAGATGGACGCGATCTCAAGAGTGGCGCCGTTGGGCATTTGCATGGGTGTTTCCTCTTTTCAGAAATGACAAAACCCGCACAGAGGCGGGTTTCGGGGTTTGCCCAACGGGCGTAATCAGGTGACGATATCTGCTCTGTATTCAAACGACACAGGCACGGTGAACGCAGGCGGATCGGGGATTCCAGGGCCAGGGTCAACGGGTGACATCGTGACGACGGTGACGCCTGCCTTCGTGTCTCTCGCGTACAGCGGAAACAGTTCGGTCAGCTCAGCTACAAGCGGGTTCGTCTTTGTCTTCCCGGAATTCGCCGGAGCCACAATGCTGACCTGGTAGACCCCGATGAAAGCGCGATGGTCGCCGGCAAGCGTGCTGCTCGCGGTATCGCCTGGGAGCGCAAATGCCCGAAGGTAGGTCTCGCCGTCCGCCGGGTCATATTGGACGTTCTCGAACACAACCTTGATCGGCTCCGCCCGTGCCTTGCACCAGGCAAGCAGCTTAGCCTCGTAGATCGAGGCAATAATGGCATGACTCATACATGGTTGTTCCTTGTGGCTTCGTCGACGATCTGCTGGAAGCGGGCCAGGGTTATTCGGACCATTCCGCCGGGAGCTTGCTTGGAGTGGCCATATTCCAGTGGAACACCGTAGGGCAGGTTGTTCACGATGTAAGCAGTCTCGCCCGCCGTGAGCGCCTGGACCTGCAGCCGCAATTTTGCCAGGGTCACGCCGCCGGCTGGATCCACCTGATCAAGCGTGCCTTCCGCTGGTGTGCCTATTGAAAACTGCCAGTTACCCCGAAAGCGCCCGCCGACATAGTCCTTGCCGGCAACCAAGCCGTTCACGTTGAAGTTCTGGTCGCGCTCGGTTTTGGTCAGAGGCTTGGCGTACTTCACGCCGCGCCGCAGCTTGCCGGCCTTCGTGAAGTTTGATTCGTTGAGGTTGATGATCGTATTGCGAACCGCGACCTTGAAGTCGTAGTCATCGGCAGCTCGGGTGTTTGCCTGGCGGTGAACGACGTTCGCCGCCCAGATCTCAGGATTGCCCACCGGTGACATGCGGATAACGCTGCTGCCGATCTCGATCACGATTTCTCGGATTGTGGAGTCGATACCGGCCTGGGCGCGCTCGGCGAAGTCGCGGATGTTCTCGGCGAAACTGCCGTTCATGCTCGCGTATTTGTTCGCCATGTCATTTCCTCAGCTGTGCCGTCCACGTTGCGTCTGCGGGGTCGGCGGACACATTCATCACCCGCAGGCCGTTGATAATGTCGCCAATGGCCGGAGCAGCTTGCACCATCGTCGGTACGCCTGCCTCCGAGACGAATAGCTCGTTTTGCAGCACCAGCAGCTTCTTGTCGGTGGTTTGGATGAGCGAGCCGTCGATTTCCTTGGATAGGTAGCTGCCCAGAACGCCGCGCCCCGTGTACGTCACTGTGGTCTCCGGCGTTTCGCCCCCCAGCTCAGGGTCATACTCGCCCGTCACCTTGCGTACGCCTACCACTGGCTTGACCGCATCAGCCAGGCCATCAGGGTCGTCGAAAGCTTCTGCCAGTTCGGCCTGGATCTCTTCGCGCATGCCCATGGTCAGGTCCTTTTCAGCATCATCACACCGGAGCGCTTGATCCAAGGCGCCAGCAAGGCCAGAGCGAAGTTAACGCCCGCCGACTGATCGGCAGAGCCAGACACGTAGGTCTTGCTCACCGACGTCCCGGTCTGCGCGGAGACCGTCGTGCTCTGCACTTCCTTCTGCGTCGCCGTGTACAGCTTGCCCGCCGCCGCTTCTTTGGCGACCTGGGCGCCGGCCAGCTTGATCGCGTCGGGTACCGGGTCTGCAACGGGTCGATTAATCTTGGCCGTGAGCCAGGCGTTTGCCATAGCCACAGCAAGGACCGGATCACCGGTGCCGGCCCAGTCAGGACCCAACAAGGCGTCAACATCGGCAACGGTGATGAAGTCGGTCATGTGCTTGTCCTTATTCCTTCGGCACCAATGCCTGCAGGTCTTCTTTCAGCGCGGATGATTCGAAAGCGATGCCCTTACTGGTCAACCACTCTTTCAGCTCAGGGACCTTCATTTTCAGAGGGTCGGTTTCAGGCAGATCCTGCTCAGCGTTTAACACGTCCGCGACTTCCTCGGGAGTGCTGCGCGAGGCATAGCCCTCTGGTGGATAGGCGCTAGCCTTGTAGCCGGCAGCAACGTATTCAGCAACAGTCGGGCCGTCGAGGCGCAGGCCATCAGCATCCGCTCCTGTGACCTTGATGCCTGCCCGCTTGTACGCCTCGATGATGTTGGGATTATCACCCTGGACGAATACATCAGTCGCCGCGCTGATCACTCCGAAGAACTCACTGAGCAGGCGATAGCAAACCCCAGGCTCATTGCCGGACTTGTCGGTGTAAATAACCTTCATGATTCTCTCCGTGTCGGCCAGGGCGCAATCAAGCGCCCTGCCGAGGCTGAGTTACGGGGTGACGGTGCCACTGATCACGGCAGCGAAAGGAACCTGCTTGCGGTCGAAGACGCGCTCCCAGTTGGCTGCGGCCGCGTACTGGGTCGCCGTCGGGCTGAGGTTGCGGTTCTCGCCACCTTTCCAGCTGAAACCAGCCGGCTGCAAGATCATGGTCTTCCGTTCCCAGAGGACCTCGGCGCCACCGCCATTACCACCAGAAGGCTTGCGCTCCAGCTCAACCGGGTTCGCCGGGTTGCCTTCGCCGTAACCGAACGCGCCTTGACCGAAGAACACGGACAGGAAGCGACCAGCCCCGTATACCAGGCTGTCGTCCATGAACACTGGCTTGCCCAGGTAGGTCGCCAGGATGATCTTGCCGTCGGAGTCGCGCAGATACTCGATCAGGTCCTGCTTGACCATCTGGTTCATGACAACCGAGTGCACACCAATGGCGGAGAAGACATCGGCAGCATCGCCAGAGGTGAAAGCGGCATCTTGGAAAGCGCCGGCACTGATGGTTGCGCCAGCATCAACGACCATATCCCCTGCGTTATTGGCGATGTTCGAGGCGATGATGCCGCGAGCAGCGCCGAGCAGGTAACGCTGCCAGCGATGTGCCGAAGCGGTTACGGATGTGCTGCATTGGCTCGGTGCGGGCCAATTCGGTAGTGAGGTCGGCTACGCCATAGGCTTTGTTGAGGTACAGAGTGCGCGCACGCATGCTGCCCATTTCTGCCTTGCCGACCAGACCCAGATCATCCGGGTCATCGTTGGAGATGTTCGGCTCTTCGTCTGCGTCCAAGTCTTGCCAGTAGGCAATCTCAGCAGTGCCCTGACCGTTGGAGGCGATCGCATCCAGCTCAGGGGATTTAACGATGATGCCCGATTCGAAAACAGCGGTCTTTTCAGGAGAATTGACCGGCGCCAGGTCGGCGTAATAGTCGCTGACGAAGATGTCGGCGAGTTGAGTAGTGGCCATGGATTAGGTTCCTTGAGTGGCTTTGAGTCGCTTGTATGCTTCGGGGTTGTCCCGGGCCAGCGCGGCGCGCTCTTGCTCGGTGTGCTCCCCCCACTTTTTGGTAGCCTTGCCACCGTTGTCACCGGTCTGCCCGGTACCCTGAGCCCTTGGCCACAGGTGTGTTGCTGTTTCACGCAGCGATTCCGCCCATTCGAGCGGTGACAGAGGCGTTTTACCGTCCTTACCGTAGATGACCTCGCCATCACGGTCGGTGGCGATCGCCTCCCCGTCTTCACTGAGTTTGAAAGTGCCCCGGGCGCGCAGGATGATGTCCTCGGCGGCCTCGGGGAGAGCACCAGCCTTGATGGCTGCGGCGCGAATAGAGTCGGCCAGCACCTTGTCGCTGTACTTCGCGGCAAAGGCCTCTGCCTTGTCAGCACGGGCCTTCTGGGCGGCCAGCTGCTTGTCGTAATCGGTGCGCAGGCGCTCGGTGCGACGGGTGATGACCTCGTCGAGCTTGCCCTCGGCGATCAGCTTCGTTTCCTCATCCTGGCCGACCTTGGTCAGCAGCCCCTTCACGGCGTCGATATCCAGGCCTTCGAATTGGGTTTTAAAGCCTTCCAGTTCGGTCTTGGTGGTTTTGAGCGAGCCAAGCAGCTCGGTGTTTTTGTTCTTGAGACCCTGAGTCGCGGCTTCAACAGCGGCTGCAATGGCGGTCTGAACGGCCGGGTCTTCAAGATCAATCTGGTTTTCGTCTGCCACTTGGTGCACCCCTTGGGTTTGGTCGGCCCGCTTTGCAGGCATAAAAAAACCCCGGCATGGCCGAGGCTTGGAATTTTGCTAATGTTTGCTGGCCGCTGATCACTCAACTAAGGAAAACGGTTATGAGCGAAGAACGATATTCAATGTCGCAGGACGAGTTCGTCAGGAGCTTTATCAACGGTTGGATCGTCGACGGTCGAGATGGTGGACTCATCGTCGGGCGTACTCACGATGAAGGTCACGTTCTCATGTTCCAGGGCACCGATGTGCTTGGAGAATTCGAGCATATGGGCTTTGTAGAGGGCGGCGAGTACATCATGAGTACTGACGCGACGACGCATCATTACAGCCGACTTGAAGAAATCAACAGCGACAAGTCTCCGTGCGACGTAGAAATCTTCGTGACCACCGGTAGCCAGCTGATCAATACCAGAGCAGAGCCACACGATAAGTTTCTGATCATTCATAAACAGTTCATCATCAACAGAAACGCCACAAAGAGGCACTTTGATGAACTGGAAAGACTAAACAGACCTCATCGATACCATCGCGGTCGAATCCTTGATGACGATGTGATTACTGCCATTACTGAACCTGGCTTCGTACGATACTGAGGCCGCGCATCACCAGATAATCGGCAAACTGCGTCCTGCTAGGCGCGTATGGCGGCGGCCGCATGCGCAGGCCGGGCGTATCCCGGTTGAGCCGCGTACGCCGGCCGTTCGGCTCAATGCAATGAGTCGGCTCTTCGATCTGGAAGCAATGCTCGGCGGCGTACAACTCAACCGCCAGCCGCACCTGGCCCCATTCAAGCTCAAAGGGCACGAATGTCTCAGAGAGCGTTTGGTATTCAATCTTGCAGTCACACCGCGGCCAGGCCATGGCCTGATCAGGATTGGCCTTTCTACCCTTCCACTGACGACCGTTGATGTCGGACGCAGCGCGCAGCAGCAGTTCGACTTGATCACCTTCAGCCTCAGGTATCCGGAACCCGTAGTAGTCGCGGTAGAAGGTCAGCTTCTCCAGCGGCACGAAACTGTTGGCGTCAGGTCTGCCCTTCCCGTCCTCAACGATGATCTGCATCGGCTTTCTCAACCTGGTGGAGCGCCGAGTGTAACGCCTGCCCGAGTGAACATGTCAGGCTCTGCCTCCTTCAGTTGCGCAAGGGTCAGCGGCTTGAAGGACTTGTCGAGCTGCAGCTTGGCGAACTTCTCCGGCGTCAGGCCGCCATCACGGAATAACTTACCCCGAACCGACCCGAGGGCGTGATCCTGAAAGCTCGCCTGCTGCGTTGCCAGCCACTCGTAATAGTTCAGCCCTGCGTCGACCTGGGCTCCGCCGTTGTCACCCACCGAAGCGCGCGTGGCGTCCTTGGCGAACAGTTCCGAAAGCCTTGTTGTCGGCACAGTAGTTGACCGGCAGTTGATGTGCGCCGGCGGTAGCGGCCCCTTGCCCAGGTCAAAGCGCATGCCATCCAGGCCCTTGCACTGCTGCGAGGTCTTGCGATCGAGCGTCGATACCCAGCGGTAGCCAAGCACCACGTCGCTATTAGCCTTCAGCGTCTCCATCCGCGCCGTCGTGGCCACATGTTGGATTGCTGTCTGCACAACAGAGGCAGCGTTGCGGTTGCTCACCGCCAGGACGCCATCGGTGAAGTTCTGCGCCGCAGTACCTCGAATCGCCTGGATGATCTGCGCGTTGGTCTGGCCCTGGCCGAAGCCGAGCCGGATGGTATTCGTGACCCGCATCGTCTCGGTGCGAGTCCATCCACTGACAAAGCTCTTCAACAGCTTCCCGCCGTCGACGCCTTTCACCTGCAACGGATAGGAGAACAGCGCAGCGCGGATGACCGTGTTTGTCGGCACCACGGCATCAATCGACAGCGCATTGCTCAGGCTGTTGGCCTCAAAGGTCGCCTCATACAGTGCGATATCGACCATGTCAGCCTGCACCAGGTCGCCGTAGGCCTTGTAGATATCCAGAAGCTTGCCGTCCACCCGGGCCAGGAACTGCTCTAGGCGCTCCCGGCTGTAGGTGGTCAGCTCCTTGCGCGTCAGCTGGTCCCGCACCAGCTTGTCGATCTGGCGCAGGTACTTCTCAAACTTCTTGACCTCACCGGCCTTAAGCCGCTCGATCATCACCGAGTGACGGGTCGTCTGCTCCAGAAGTTGGCTGTCCGCCTGCGCCAGGTTTGTCGTCGACATCGTCTTTGTCCAAGTTGATGCCGGCTGATTCTCGCTCGTCGCTGATCAGGTCGGCTTCTTCGTTGTATGGGCGCTCCGGCAGCTTGCCGGTCGTGAGGTACTGCCAGTACGTGTCAGCACTGATCGTGCCCGCCATAACGCCCTTGAGCAGCTCGGCAAGCACCTGGGCATCCACCTCCGGCATCACAAACTCTGGCGTCACCTTGAACGTGACCTGCTTGGGGTCGTAGCCCTTCCACTCTGCGGCGTACCGCAAGGCCTGTTCGAGCGCCTCGGCCACGGTGATGACAATGCTGTGCAGCGTGGCGTGCTGATCGTTCTGACGGGTTTTTCGTGCCTCGCCCGATTCCGTGCCGCCTACGTCCATGACCTTCGCGCCGGCCTCGAGCGCGGCGTTCTTCTGATCGTCCATGGCCTTGCGGACAGCTTCAATGCCGGCGCCCTGGAACTCCAGATAGCCACATGCGCCATTTGGACCAAGATCCCATGCGGCCGATGGGCCAGTAACACTCAGCTCTACCGAATCATCAAGCCCAGAAACCCACGGTTGCGGGTGGCTGGTCTGGTGCAACGCCGTGAAGTAGTCGGCGCTGAGCTGGTACGACTTCAGCGCGGCGCGCGCCATGGTCAGCAGCGGCACTTCGTCCACTTCGGGCGAGTTGTCCGTCGAGCCGCAATAGATCACGGGCAGATAGGAAAGCCCTTTGACGAGGCGGTTATCAGTGCCGGTGGTGCCAAGCGGCCTCAGCTCCTCGATGACCTCGCCCACCTCACCCAGCACTTCGCTGTGGCAAACGTCGCCGATCATCTTGAAGACGCGAAAGACCAGCTTGCAGTCGTGGTCATACTCATCCTCTTTGTCGTCCCGGAACTCGCGGAACACGCCCAGGATCAAGTCCTGCCGCCCGCCCTGGCTGCCGACCTTCCAGTTGATGGCATTGCGAGTGGCATAAGTTGAGAAATATGGCTCACCGCGCTCATCGATGTTCACTACCAGCGGCACCCGTCCATGGGAAATAGCCTGGCGGACTATTCGGAAGAACAGTTGCTTGAGCCCAAATCCGTCGGATGTGGCGCTCTCCTCCAGCCCCTGCATACCCGCAGGAAGTTCGATCTCCGGAATCAACCGGGAGACCAGGCCCATCATGGACCGCAACGAGTCGCGCACCCAGTGCTCGTATTGAGCCCTGGCCGTGTAGTTCTCGTAGAGGTACTTGTTGCCCACGCCGTCGAGCTTCTCAGCCTCGGTCATGCCGCTAGGTTTGGGCAGGTTGCGCGGATTGCGCTTGACCGCGCACTCGCCCTCGAGCGCGTCGTCCATCATTTCCCACTCGACGATGTGCACGTCGTAGTCGGGGCTTGTCGATTGCACCGGCATTATGCCAATCCTCCAATGCGGCGCGTTCCGCCTGTGCTTGTTTTGATCGGGTAGCGTTTGGCAATGAAGTAGCCGGGAGCGTCCACCAGGTGGTCGTAGCCGGCCTTCTTGTCGGGCTCGCCCTTGTCGTTGTAGACCTGCCGCTCAAGGCACTGCGTGTACTTCGGGCACTGGTCCACGTTCACCCGGTAGCGGCGCTCGCCGTACGTGTTGGCGAACATGGCGCACATCGCGTTGACCCGGTCCTTCACCGCGGGATTGGTCGAGTCCACGATCACCGTGAAACCGGCCTTCTTGAGCAACGAAAGGTCCGACTCGCTCGCACTCTTGCTGCTGGTGTTCTGGCCGCTGGCGTCCGGGTAGATCGCAATGCTGTGGTCAGGGAAGCGAAGCTTAATCTTCTCGATCATCTCCGGCGTATCCCGCACATCGAAAAACTCACTGAGGGCCAGCGGCAGGTCGTCACGGATGACATGCACTACGGCCGCCATCTTCATGACGTTGAAGTCCATGCCGATGTGCAGCGCCTCGCCGCGCTTGATGGTTTCGCTGGTGTGGTTCGCCTCACGGTTGAACGTGTAGTAAACGACGCCCTGGTAATTCTCGAAGCTGGCCTCGTACTCCTGCCGGAAAGTTCGGGGGTCCATCTTGCGCCGGGCCGCCTCCAGCTCATCAGCCGGGACGTTGCCGCCGTCGAGTGAGGTATAGAGCCAGCTCTTGTGGTCAGGCTCATGACCTGGCCGACCGTCTTGGTACGTGTCGTAGCAATGATTGAAGCCTTTCGGGGTGCCGATGCGCAGCGCATGACCGCCTTTACGCATGCCAATGCCTGGAATCGTGTATTGGCAGGTCGAGAGCATCGGCCGCAGGACTTCCTCCCACGCCTCCCACGGGCAGTCGGCCCACTCGTCCACCAGGACGAAGAACAGACCGGAACCCCTCAGGTTGTCGTAGTTGTCGAGCCCAACAACGCGCATGACGTGGCCGGACTTGAGCGTTATCGAGCATTCCGTCTCGTTCGGGCGGTGCGCACGCCATGCTTCAGGGATGGCCTGCTTCAGCCGCCGCCAGAACACGCGTTTGGCCTGTTTGAAGGTCGGCGCGCCATACCAGATCTCATCCTCGACACTAACTCCCCACTCAGCAGCGAGCCGGGCAGCGCGGCGCATCTCAGCCTTGCCTAGGAACGTCTTGCCGAACCGGCGACCACACACCGCATCGCGGAATCGCGCCTCAGGCTGGAAGCCCCAGCAGTAAATGTTCGCCTGCTTCGGCGTCAGCTTTACCGGTGGATCAAAGGTACGGGGTAGCGGGAACATTCTCGTCAGGCTCCAGGGTGTACTCAGCAATGGCGTGCTGCTGGTCCGCGTGGGAGCCCAGAGGCTTTTCAAGTTCGAGTCGGCGATTCACGTAGGCGTCACCAACTTCTTTTGCGGCCTGCTCGTATAACTGAGCTGTCAGTGCCAGGTTGCGCATGTTCTCGGCCTTCTCCGCCAATCGCCCAAGGCCGCGAAGCCGGTAAGCGCGATTGGCGATCGGGATTTCGGTTGTCTCTTCGCGGAATCGCTTGCGAGCAGCGTGGAACAGGTCAACCCAGTTCTTGCCAAGCTTCTGCCCGGCAAACTTTGTTGGGTCGTGCGTTTCGCACTGCTGGCGGGTTATCTCTATCCCGAACTCCGTCTTGACCGCTGCTACCACTTGGGATGGCGTATCGAAGCAGGCCAGAGCCTGAACGATGAAGGCTTTAACCTCGCTTCGTAGTACTGCCATATGGTTGTCATCCGTCAATACCTGTCATGGAATCAGGCCGACTTGAGCAGACAGGTTCCGCAGGCCCTCGCAATATTCAAATTCCCCACCTCAGCAGGACTGTTTGCAGCATCCACCAACGCTTGAACGTCAGGGCTCGCACCATAGCGGCGGACCACTCCGACGAACTCCTCAACGTCGTGTGAGCGCATCTCAAGCTTGGGCAATCCTTCCTGGGTGAACTTGGGTGCGCCGTACTGATCCTTCGCCTGAGCGATGTGATACAGCTCATGCTCAACCAGGGCGCAGAATTCGGTGTCGGAGCATTGGGCGCAGTAGTCGGCAGCCAGAGTGATGATGTAGGTCGGCACTTCGCCGAACCAGTCACCCATCTGTTGTTCCATCCGGGCCTTCTGCCAACCACCAGCGCGTAATGCTACTTGCTCAGCCTGGCCCAGGACTGTGCGCCCCTGTTTCTCGAAACTCGACGAGGCCCACATCACCCGGATGTCTGCATCCAGGAGATGGGCATGGTCTTCGTTGTGAATGCTGCCGGTGTCGGCAAGGATCTCGGCTTGGAGCCATTCCAACACTTCAGGCGCGGGCTTCAGGCGGATGCCGAAGTCGGCGAGGTCAGACAGTTCGAGCAGCGACTCGGGTGGCATCGGCCTGTCCATTCGCAACCCTCAATCTTCGATGTCGAGCAGCACATCAATCAGCCTCTGCTCACCCAGGCGCATTGCACCCAGACACTGCAGGTCGTCGCACTTAGGGCCGAGGCCGAACACGGTCACCTCTCCCTTCGCACCGATCAGCGTCAAGGCGCCTACGGTGCACTCAGGATGCTCACCGGCATCGAGGTCGTCAGCTATCTTGCGCAGGGTCTTGGCTGCGTCGCGCCAGCCCTCGCGCTTGAACTCGACTACTTTCATGGTCATTGGCGCACCATCTGGTGGGTTTGTGCATGGGCGTGCCCGTGGAGCAAGCCAACGATCAGGCCTTGAGGTAACCCAGCAGCCTTGGCAGTGTCCACCGCATCGGCGATGGCCTTGTCGAGCGTGGTCACCGCAGTGTTGATGTCTTGGCCCATGGGGAGCGCGTGGCGCAGGCGGGTGACATTGTTCATCAGCTGAACGGATCGGCTGGCTTGGCGATCGAGCGCACGAACCACATGAAGCCCTGCTGCAGATTGGTCTTAGCCAGTGCCAGCAGTCGAGGGTCGACACCTTCAATCTGGCCGACCTGCTTGAACAGCTCTCCGGTGTCGGCCTCCAGCGCCTTGATGGAGTTCATGCCGTCGATCTCGGACTGGGTCAGGTCGCGGTAGCCGGTGATCTTCTTGTGCTGGTTGTCCATGGGTGATTCCTCATGTTTGCGCGCCACGATTGGGCGCATTCGAAAACGTGGCGCGGATTAATCGACCTTGCGACTGGGCAGCTTGAAGTCAGTCACCCTGTCAGCAATCGAACGGATCTTCTCCACACCCAAGAAGCCAACCCAGCCACCTGCGAAGGTGGCCATGCTCTGGGGCAGACCGAAGAAGTCCAGGCCGCTGATGATGGTCAAGGTAAGGCCGCCACAGATCGCGCCCTCCACCAGCATCTGGCGCCGTGTGCCGCCGCCGTAGGTGATGCGCAGGACGGCCATAGCGCAGGACAGCGCAGCGGCATAGAGGATTGGCGAATGCTGGCTCAACCACGCAAGCGCAATCGCCCATGTGTCTGGTTTGTCTGGCATGTTGGACATCTCGGTTCCTCCCCGTCAGGGAGTTATGAATATGACAGGCCATGACCTGCAGATTTGAATCAGCCCCAACTGCACTCCCAGCTAAGAGCAAAGGGTGTGGCGGGGCCGAAAACGAAAGGACCTCAGCGACTGCTAAAGCCTCAAAAATGAGCATCAAATTGATAGATCGAACGATTGGAGGGCTAATTAGTCGAACTTTAAAGGGATCACATAACGCAGCGTCCGCAGTTCAGGCATCACGATTTCTCTCGGTATCACCATCCGACAGACCTCTCTGAATTCCAGTTTCTAGGATCGACCCTTTTGGGTATGGCTTAGGCCAAGAGGCTCTAATGGCAAATTTAATACCCTATAAAATCCATTACCTACGCAATGGGGAGCCAGAGCACTTCTATACGAGTGCAACGGCATTCAGCGAAGACGATGCAATTCGCATGGCTGCAAGACATGCCGGTGAGGGCCCTGAATATTGGATACCGATAGGTCTGTCTCGGGACTCAATATTAAAAATTGCTGACAAGCTGGGAGTTACGCAGGTTCGTTGGAATAAAGCCGGATAAAACCGGGGGCGCTGCCGCAGTTCTAACACGCAAATTTTGCGAATAAAAAACCCGGCGCGGTGGCCGGGTTTGTTGACGTGAAATTCATCAGTTGTCTGGGTGTTCGCTCGCTACTGAATCGGCTGCGTCCACATCAGACATATCCTCTTCAAGAGGTGCATCGTCGTCGGGCGGCAGCGAAGTCTTGTCCTCGTCACGCCTCGGATCGTGCCCTGTCTCGTTATCCGTGCCGCGGGTCACTTCCTGTTGAGAAATGTTGCCTGGCGCACTCTTATCAATGTCCATGCTGACTCTCCGTTCAAACGCTCGGAATATCCGCGCTTAAACATGGGAGTCGGCAGGTCGCAGCGAGTGCCGAACACTGGACGAACGGCGCAAAGCAAAAAAACCCGCACAGTGGCGAGGCTTTTTAGTGTCAATCCCTAACGCGCAAGATCGACAGGATGGGTAAATATTCTCTCACTTTCTCACTCATTGCAATGGCTAGCTGCTACGCAGCGCAACTTTCGATGAGCCCCTCCGCATCGAGCAGCTCCTGGGCAGCGGTCAGCGCCTCGTTCACCTGGTCATCCAGTGCCTTTCGGATCGACGAGCGCCACCGGTAGCGGGTGGATTCCGGTTTGCCGTCGTTGTCCCAGTTTGTAATGTCGTACCAGGCGGCCGGCAGCACCGCGGCGGAACGCTTGCCCTCTGCACCTGCAACCTGCGGAATGGCCCAGGTCAGTACCGCACACTCCCGAAAGCGTTTCGGCGCAGGCGTGCGGACCGAGTTGAGCAGCTCCAGGATGGCGCCGTGCTTGCGCTCTTCGTGGGTGGAGTACTTCGCCACCAGCGCCCGCCAGTGCGCTGGGGTGAGCGATTTGTGCAACCTACCGAACACCCAGCAGTCCTGGAGAAACGCCGCCTCCTTGCCGACGATCTCCCCCTTCTGTTTGGCGCATTGCACCTTAGGCTCAAAGTCGCAGCCGCCGGCGGACGTTATTGTCTCGGCGGCCAGCGCCCGAACTACTGCTGAAACAACGTTGCGATAGGTCATGCTGCCGCCCTCTTCAGTTCTCTGGTCTTCGCCCGGTATTCGGCGGTGATTGCTTTCAATTCTTCGACGGTGTGCTTGCGCGGCTCATGGTCGGCTTCCAGCGCTTCCACCGCCTCTAGGCCGATACGGGCGATCAACCCAGACCGGAAGCCTTGGGAGACGGTGTAGCCCTTGCGTGCATGCATGTAGGAGCCCGAGTTACAGGCTTTGCATTGAAGCCATATGTTGGACGGCGTCAGCCTGAGCTCTGGGCGGGCGCCTTTGCCCATGAAGTGCCCTCCGTCGAATGCGCCGCCTACCTTCCAGCCTTGGGCAGCCAGAATCGACTCCTGCGATTCGCCGCAACTGATGCACCCACTTCCGATGCTCAGCTCGTAGGTGCGCCGGTAGTCGCGCACGGCCTTCTCGGCGTCCTTCAGGTGATCCGCCCTGCTCTTCAGCTTCTCCTTGCGGACCTTGATCTCCCGGCGCTCGACCTGGGCCAGGGACTTTCGTGCCTTCTGCTGATTCACTTGGTTCGTGGCAGCATCGAGAATCGCGCAGGTCGGGCTGCATACGGCCTGTCCGAGACGCTGAGGGACGAATGAGGCCCTGCATGTTTCGACCCGACATTTCTTCGGGCGGGGCTGCTTGACGGAAAGGCTCATGCCGCCTCCTCGCTCAGCAGATCGGTGAACACAACACCCTGGCCGGTGAAGTACGCGGCAATGCGGTCGGTGTACTGGATGCCCTGGGCGCGATTGAACAGGCTGGTGACCGGAAACCCGTCAGGGCCGAACAGCTTGCACTCGCCCATCATAGCCAGCTTCTCCTCGTAGGGCAGATGGCGCATGACCCGGTACCAGGCTGCTTGGAACCCCGAATCCTCGTTCAGCAGAATTTGCACGCCGAAGTGCAGCTTGCAGTAGCGGCGAGCATCGGCCGGGTCGCCGATCTGGGTCATCTCGGCGATGCGCTTGTACATCGCGAACCACAGGGCGTTCTGGTCGAGCGTGCGGTCCTTGCCTGGGCGTAGGGAGACCACCACGAATTTCTTCGCCTTGTACATCGCGGTCAGGCTGGTAATGGCCTCGGAGAGTTTGGCCTGGCAGTTGACTGAGATTTTGTCGGTCATGGCTGCGCCCTCCGAATACCAGCAGTTTTCACCCAACGACGGACGTACAGCTCGCAGCCACTCGTTAAGCAAACGCCATTGGCCATGCCAAGATGTGTTTTCGGTGTCCCGCAGCCACAATGGCATTTGGGTTTGCGCCCTGGACGCTTTGGTCGCAGTTCCATGTACCGGATCTGTTCAGGTAGGCCGCCAACTTGCCCCCAGTCCGCAGTACCGCCGCGCATCGCAGCAGAGCGCGCCGCTGGTGAAAGTTGATTCAAGTCAGTCATAGGCACCCCGCGAAGTCTTCGAGCAGACCCTGATTGTCTTCGGCGAGCTTGTCGCGCTCTTTGCGCAGCGCCTCGTTCTCGGCTGTTAGGCGTGCCATTCCCTGAATCACTACGGCCTTACAGTCCATGCCATCGGCAATGTGAGCGGTCAGCCGCTCCACCTCAGCCTTCAGCCCAGCATTCACCCGCTCGTAGGCTTCGTAGCCGGTCTTGAGGCCGGCGACTTCGGCCTGGAGCTGGCTCAGCTCGTGCTTGGCACAGTTCAGCTCGTAAGCCGGGCAACTATCACAAGCCACAAGGCACTCCCCGTCGATCCGGTGAACCCATCCGCTGCCACCGCAATACTCGCAACCAACCTCCGCAAGCATCTGGCCGCGGCGGACAAGACGTTCGTTCTCGGCGATCAGGGCCAGGACTGCGGCCGCCGCCTCGTCTGCAGCTTTCTGCATATTGCTCAGCGGCGAACCACCGTCGTCGTACTCTTCGCGCCAGTCTTCTGTGTGGTGGTAGCCGCTACCGGCAGTCGCCACCGACTCAAGAACAGAGTCGATCAGGTCGCAACCGGTGGGCGCGAAGCCGTAGTAATACGCGTCGAGGCCCCGCGAAGCACTCGGCTTGCTTTGAGGATCGATTGCTTTGAAATCCTTCGCGGCCATCCAGTAGCACCAGCCGTCATAGGCCAGGGCGCGCATGTACGTGCCATCTTCGGCGCGCTCAAGCGCCTTAACGATGGAAGCCTCAGTCTGCCCATTCGCTATAGCGCAAGCGCGGAAGTACGCCTCGAATGCGTTACGGTTTTTGTCGGTCATGTCCGTTGCTCCCTGGTCTTCTTGCCAAACTTGGCCATGAGTTGCGCCCGTGCCGCCGCACCGCTGCATGGGATGGCCTGGATCTCCAGTAGCCGGGCCTGGCGCTGGTTGGCGTATTCCTCGGCAAGCTGCAGTTCGGTTTTCTGGCTGTCGTGGCCTATGCCGGTGGCGATCTTGCCGTCGAGCGGCTGACCGGCCTGGGCGCGGCGCAGGATTACCTCGTAGTTGCGCTCGAACCGGGCACGCAGGTTTTTGTCCTCCTGCTTGGCGGCGCGCAGGTCGAAGATGCCGGTGGCTTCGGCGGCCAACTTCACCGCTTCGTGGCTGTAGGTACCCAGCAGAGCCTCAAGCCATGCGTCAGCGGCAACTGGCATGCCGAAGTCCTCAGGGCTGGGCACGCACATGGCGATGAACTCCCCCACGCTCGGGGCGAAGGGCTTCTTCAGCTTGCGGCACTTCTGAATACCGAACTCGATCTGCTCCAGGGTGCGGATACCCTCGGCGGCGAACTCCTTGATCCATTCGGCCTTGGCAGCGTCCAAGGCTTCCGTGGACGGCCAGGCTTGGCGCCAGGCCGGGAAGATCCCGCGCAGCCGGCGGAACAGACCGTTCACCACTTCTGCCGTCTCTGGCGTCACCTGGAGCGTCTGGGCGTGATTGGCTGGCGGCAGGTTGCCCATGGTTGCCATAAGCTGGTTGACGGGCTTCATGGGCTCACCACAAGGTTTTCAGCCCAGGTACTACTGTCGAAGTCAGGCTCGTTTGACTGGCGGCGCACAGGGAACTGGCGAACGTTGCTGGCAGATGCCGTGTCGCGTTTCACCCACTTCACCAGCAGGCTCACCCAAGACGCTTCGGTCTCGATGCGGCCGGATGCCGAGTAGTGGCAGACGAACGTGGCTGTGGCTTCGTCGGTGAACGCTTCGACAGGCATAGCCATACGGAAGGCGTATGCCTTCAGGGTCTTGTGATCAGGTTTCCAATCAAGGGTCATTTCCCGTGGAGACTTTGGGTCGATTGGCTCCGGGGCAACTGGTGCAAAATCTGCACTGGCTGAATTGGTCGAATTTTCACCGCTCGCGTATAGAGAGTTGTGTTGATCTTCTCCTATTCCCTTCCCTTCCCTTCCGGGGTCTACCGGTCGACGATCAATCGACGACTCCTCGGCGAATTGTCGGCGACCACTCTCCGACTGGTCGTCGAATTCAGACGGCGGGCCTGGGTATTTGAAGTTCTTTTTCTCGATTTTCTGGTGCTTCCAGCCACGGACGTGGAAGTAGTTCTTCCCGGTCACCCAGTAGC
Organism: Pseudomonas sp. LBUM1664; assembly: GCF_059695895.1. Lineage (NCBI taxonomy): Bacteria > Pseudomonadati > Pseudomonadota > Gammaproteobacteria > Pseudomonadales > Pseudomonadaceae > Pseudomonas > Pseudomonas sp. LBUM1664. The sequence goes on from NZ_CP166791.1 coordinate 4,305,532, forward strand.
TCTGGATCAGCTCAGCACCTTCCAACTCACCGAGCAGGCCATTCACCTCTTCAGTGGTGATGTCGTCGCCAGGGAAAACCAGGGCCTTGATGGTTCTCGGTGCAAGCGGATGGTTTCCGCCGTCATCGCAGAAATTCCAGAGACCAATAAACAACAGCCGGGCCATCGGGCGGCAGGACATAACCTGCTCGCTCGACCAGAACTCCGGCTTCACAGTGCGGATGCGGGCCATCATGGACGTCCTTTGCCGACAAGCTCGGCAAGCTCAGGAAAGCGATAGACGTACCAATGAGGCGCGGTCTCGCGTGGATTGTTTGGGCTGGTCAGGTTTTTGCCGTAGCGAAGGCCCTTATCAGTCACCGACCAGAAGTCGACGACTCCGCGCTTGGTGCTATTGCGCTGACACTTCTTGATAAAGCCATTCGCAGCCAGCAGGCGGTTGAAGGCTGTCGCCGTACTGGCGATGCCGTTTTCTTTGATTAGGTCGGTGATGGGCTTGGTTTCCATCGAGGAGCCGCCGGTGGCGTCTGGCGCGGCGTCGATGGCGTAGCCGGGGAGAAACTTGGCATCGAGACCGTTGTTTGCGGCGATCTTGGCGAGCATCATCATCTTGCTGGACGGCGCTGGCTTCAGTAGGCGGTCGAAGCATTCAAGGATCGCCAGCTCTCCGATGACCTTGGAGTTATTCGTTTCCTGCGCCGTATAGGAGCCGGTCTTTCGAATGGCTGGCAGTACCTGTCCCACCACCCACTCTTCGAATTGCTCGGCAGCGGGCAGCTTGGACTTCATCACCAGTCGGTAAAGGTCTCTCTCCGGGATGATCTGCACTGCCCGGACCTGACCTCCCATTTCGGTATGGCAGGTATTGACCGCTTTACAGTGAGTGTTGATCGCCTTCGAAGTGTTGGCGTATCCCAAGGCTTCGGCGATGTCCTTGGCAATGAACCAAGGCTCACCGTGTCCGTCGTCAATTACCCGAACAGGGAAGCCGTGAAAGTCGAAAGGAGTGACAGGTTTAATCCGCGACACGTTTTCAGATTCAGCAAAACGTGTCGCGACATTGGCCGGGGTATTGATCGTTTGGTTGGATTGGTGCATGATTTGCTCCACAAGCGTTTTAAGAGAGCCGGGTCACTACCCCGGCTTTTTTTCGTCTCGGATTTGGCAGAGGCCCTCTGGATTACCCTTAAGAGTCCCTGCCGGAGGCCCTCATTGGGGTCACCAGTTGAAGGACCTTGGCCTTCTTCCTTCCAACCTCCGAAAGCGCGCCACAGGCAATGGCGGTTTCCGTCATTTCATTGATGGCACGACTGAAGCTCCAGCCGTTTACTCGCATCAACTCCTCTACCTTCTGCCGCGTCTGCGGAGGCAGCCTTTCAAGCTCTACGGTCATTCGGCCCTCCAAAGGGGCTTCAGCCCGCGATATCTTCTTGTTTGTCCTGCATCAGCTCTTCGATCACGCCGTTGGCCACGGCCCACTCGACGATTTCGTAGAGATAGGTCGCGTGCTGCATGCGAGTTTTCGTTGCGGCTTTACGCAGAATCCGATCAAGCACTGGTTCAAATCGAACCTTCACCGCGATGGCGCGCTTTTGATTGGGGTCCATGTACATGCTTCGATGCTCCTGGCTGTTGAGTTGGATTAAGCTGCGGATTTCTGGGACGGAAACGGGCGCTGCTCCTGTGCCTGGAAGGTGCCGTCAGGCAGCTCCAAGACGCGGATGTCTCGTTTCGCGATGAGCGCTTTGTGGATTGCCGGGGCGGTGACACGAAGAAGCCTCGCGGCTTCGGACTGCCCTTTTTCAGCAACAAACTTGTCGAGGGGGGTCTCGTTCATGATCAAGCCTCGGTTGTAGATGAGGCTGATATTAACCATCTGTTAATTTTTAATCAATACCGATGGTTTCTTCTTATTTTTAACCGTTGGTATACATTCGCGCGATGACGAAAAAACGAATCCTGCCTCCTGACCGCCTGGCCGAGTGCGAAGCCGCGCACGCTCTGTTTCTCTCAAAGAAAAACGAGCTAAAGCTAAGTCAGAAGAAAATTGCAGATGCGGCCGGCATGACGCCCGCTGCGGTGAACCTGTATTTCAAAGGAATCAACCCGCTGAACGCCCAGTTTGCGGCGGTTTTGGCCCGCATGATTCAGGAGCCGGTAGAAGCGTTCAGCCCGCGCCTGGCGAAAGAGATTCGCAGTTTGACCAGCGCGCCAGTTGCGCGGGCGGACAATGTCAGCGACACGCTTGGCGGAACAGCGGCCGACGTCGTCCGAGAAATGCTAAGTCGCGGCGGGAAGAATCTTTCTGAAGATGCTCGCAGAAGATTACTGGCCGTGGCCCAGGCTGAGGATGGCGACGCTATCGAAATTGACTACTACCGACCTGGTGCGGTGGGTGACGAGGTATGGATCGCGCACTACGACGTTCGCGCTGCAATGGGCGGCGGGCAGATCCCTCACGAATACCCGGAAATGCTTCAGGACATAAGGGTTAGCCCGAAACATTTGCGCGAGATGGGCGTCACGTTCAAAGAGCACTTCCACCTCAAAATGATCACTGGCTGGGGTCAGTCAATGGCCCCGACGATCAAGGATCGCGACCCCCTGCTCGTCGACATCACGATCCGGGAATTCACAGGCGACGGTATCTACCTCTTCTCCCACGACGAAATGCTGTACGTGAAGCGCCTGCAAAAGAAAGGCAAGGATCGCTTCAAGATGATCTCGGACAACAAGCGCCACGACCCCGAGGACATACGAGTGGACGACACCCACATCCTGGCTCGGGTGCTTTACGTATGGAATGGACAACCGGTGTAACGCCATGGCCCTGACCAAACCCAACCAACAACTGCGCCGCGACCTGAAAGAGGCTGCGGCCCTGCTCAAGTGGTCGGGCGTCGATCTGCTGAAGATGGCGATACGGCTGTCCGACGCAGGATTTGAGGCTGATGCCAGAGAGCTGCTCACGATCATCGCGAGCTTTCCGGATACCGAGGATAGGCTGGCGGGTTATGCGGATGAGGTGAAGGCCGGACAGATAAATCGAAGCAAGCCTGAATAGGCGCGTGGTTTGGCGTGGCGAGTGCTGTAGCGGTTAATTTTTTAGTGCATCAAAAAGGATTGTGATGAAAATATTGTTCGAAGACGCCATCAGATTTTTGGTAGACAAAACCGATAATGCAAAGTGTCCTTGCTGCGGCAATCCAAAGTGGATTGTTCCCTTTGCTGATGAGAAAAGTACAGAGGTCTTTCTCATGCCGCTTCAGGTCACCTTTGGTGAGGAGCCGGCTTATAATCTCGCCCTGGAATGCAGCAATTGTGGATTCGTGAGAGAGCACCGAGCAAAATTTATAGCCGACTGGGTCGCCCAGAATCCGAGCAAAGAAAAAAATGAATAACTACGACGGTAGGCTTTTCGGCGACCTTCACCTCCCAAGGACAAAATATGTCAAGGATGACAGAGCAACACCCAGCGGCCATACTGAGGCCATGAACGACATAACTCGCGAAGAATTCAACGCAAAGATCGAGACCATCGAGGCCAAGATGGATGCTCGAGTGGAATCTGTGTCTGCGAAAATAGAAGGCTTTCTGTCTGCTCAGACTGAGCGAGATAAGCGCCTTGACGGTGTTCTTGCACAAATCGGCAAGGACAACGGGGAGACGAAGACTAGCATCAGCTCAATGAAAACCACTTTGATCGTGACTGCAGTCTCGACTGTGCTCGCGATAGTGCTCGGCGTGGCTGGATTCAATACGGCTCTCACATCGAATATGTTGAGTGCTTTTCAGCTAGGCAAAAGTGCGCCGACACCGACTTCAGAAACGGTCACACCGGAAGCCAGCAAGAGCTCGCCGGCGACAACCTCACCGCCCGCAGTTAAATCTGGATCGTAAAACAGCCCGGCCCAGCGCCGGGCTTCTTGTATCTGACTTTTCACATAGCTTTCACAGTCGGGCGCCTATAGTCATTCCAGCTCCTAGCGATAATACCTTTAAGCCCGCTACCCCCCATCGCGGGCTTTTCTTTGTCTGCGGTTTAATCGTATGACGCCATACCAGAGCCGGGCTTCTTGTCTCTGGCCTACCCCGGCCCGCCCATACAATGTGCAGTGCTGCAAAGCAATGCTCCCGCGTGCTGCACAAGCCTTCTCCACTCATCACTGGTGATGAGGTACGCTCGCTCCATGGCGTCGGCCCGCCTCAGCAGTTCGAAGTATTTATCCTCTGCGTCCATTCGACTTCCAGCCAATGCAGAAAGCTCGCGCCAAGCTGTCAAGGTCAGTCTTCGCTGCGCCTCTCTCATTGGGGCCTCTATCGCGGTTATGGGTTCATTCAGCGTAGTCGTGATGGCGAGTATCAAGTCGGGCTTTAGACCAATGGAGGCCGTAAGCCACGGATGATAAAGTGCGGGCTCAATTACGGGAGGGATACCATGCGCTTGAAAACCTGCACTCTACTTGTTGCTTTGACGACGACCTTAGCTGGCTGCGTAGCGCCGCAACAAAGGGCTCCAACTCCTGTAGCTATTGCCAAAGCGCCGCACGCGTTTAAGCCCATCGATTTCAAATATGACCCGAAGTCGCCTGAGGCAATCAACTTTTCTCGTCAGCTAGATCTCCCAGCATGGCAGTGCGACCTTGAGGCAACGACAGGGAACTATGCGGTTCGGTATAGCAATCGCCCACTGATCGCCGAGTACAGCAACTCGCTAATGGATTGTTTCAAGCATGCCAGGTCTCAGGGCGACGAGGCTGTGAATCGTCTGAAGGCAGCCAAGGTGCCAGCTAAGCAAGCTGAATTGAGCAAGGACCTGTATGCGAAATGGTCGGCTTACCTAACCACCATGAGCCCCTACCGCACCACAGACCAACAGGCTAAGTCCGCATACCAGGCAGCGAAAGAGGCCCTGGCGACCGAGGTGAAGTTCTCAAACTAGACCTTTCATCAATATCTAAGCCCGTCCAGCGCGGGCTTTTTCATGCCCGTCAGAACGGCGCCGCCTCTTCTTCTGGCTCAAACTCTACCTCTCCCCTCCCCGTTGCCTGGACCTCCTGCTGCTCCCACCTCACCGTCACGCTGCCGTCGTCATTGAGCGTCATCTCAAGCTCGTCGGTATCAGCGATCACACTCAGCACCTCTTCCCACTCCCGGTCTCCGTCTGTTTCCAGGCGATGGACTGTCACCCAGCGCTGAGCCTGCGCCACCGGGTGATTGATCATCGATGAGACGCGTAGGCCAAGCCGCTCTATCCCGCTAATTTGTTGTTTTTTTTCCGGTGTCGACTGCTTCTTCGCCTTTGCCATTCCACTCCCCTGCTACTGTACGTATATCCAGTTGTTGCGGAGCATATCTCACGGCAGGAGAAAATAAATTAACTATCGGTATTGACGTTAAAATATACCGATGGTTAACTACATCCATCGAGACGCCACAGCGACTCGCCAGGGCCTCAACAGTCCCGCCGCTCTTTAAAACTCTGACGTGACCCAACGACGTACCGGCCAACCCGGTGGTGAGAAAGCTAAACCGTCGTCCATGCAGCCTCTGGTAGCTGCCGTACTCCCACATGTGAGTACGCGAAACCACGCAAGCCAGCCAGGAAGAACACCGGACACGAAATGTGTGACCTGGCCAGAGATATGAATCGGGCGATGCGCGTGGTGGAGATGAAACACCCACAGATTTACTGATGCCGCTTCGATGAGGCGGCATTGGAAATCAACGGATGAGGCGAAAGAGATGCTGACTCTGGAAAGAGTGAACGAGTTGCTGCGGTACGACCCTGGGAGCGGACAGTTTTTTTGGAAATTGGCGCGCAGGAATGGTTCTGCTGCGGGATCCCCAGCAGGTTGCGCATCAAGCAATGGCTATACCCGCATAAAGATTGATGGCGTTCAGTACCTCGCCCATAGGCTGGCCTGGTTTATCCACAATTTGGAATGGCCGACCGGGCCTATCGACCATGTGGATGCGGATCGAGCGAACAACTCCATCAGCAACTTGCGCGTATGCACCGACTCCCAGAACCAGCAGAACCAACCACTTCGAAAATCGAATCGCTCTGGCGTTAAGGGGGTGAGCTGGTGCGCCGCGATGTCTCGCTGGCATGTCCAGATAAGGTCGGCGGGAATCATCCACCAAGGCGGCTACTACATCGATATCGATGATGCGGAATCAGCCGCAATTAAACTACGAACCCAGCTACACGGTGAATTCGCCAGACACGAATAACTGCACCTGGTTACCCGGGTGCATTGGGAAAACAACCGGAGCAAGGTCATGAACAAAGAAGAGATTTACGACGCAGAGATTAGTCCTCTGATGCAGAAGATCATCGCAATCTGTCAGGAAAACGGCATTGCAATGATGGCCAGCTTTGCCATTGGGCATGACGGAGAAGGTCCGAACGGTGAGGACTGCACTGGCTTGGTGTGCAACACCTTGTTGCCTGATGGCGACGGCGTTCCTAACGAATTGTTTGCCCAAGCAAATGCCTTTATTCGGCGCCGCGGCCGGCCAGCCCCGATGATGTTTACGACCCAACATGGTGACGGCTCCAAGACCATGACGGCGATCATCTGAACAACCAGCGCCACGACAGCCTGTCGTTAACTGCCCGATCCCTGGCGCCGGAAGGCATGCCCAGGCCGTATCGGAGTGTGAGCTGAGTACCGTCAGGCTGCGTGAGAGCAATGTCGGGCAAACGTCATGCAGATCACACCCCGATGCGGATGAAATCGCGGTCTATAACCGCCCACCTGCCCCCAACTGCCAGAGCGCACCGCCGCAGTTGAAACCTCGATTAGGAGATACGGCCATGAAGTAGTTGAGCGATCCACCTGTGTGGCGCAGCAAGCCTGAAGGCTGCACCCAACACCCTGACAGGCAGCGGGAAGCAGGGTCGACGATGTCACCGCGCATAAGCCGAAAGGTAGGCCAAACCAAAACGAAGACGAACACCGCAGGCGAGTCCGAGGGCATAGCTGGCCAGACTCGACACATCCCGGGCAGTGCCGGGCGCCTGCACCCTTCCCTATCAAACCAAAAAGAGCGCATTAGCAGGTGCCACACCAGTCTCGCGACTGGGTAATCACCAGGCGGCGAGCCCAACTTAAAAACCGGGATTCGAGAACTGGATATAAATACCAAAGCTTGCGAGAACTACCCAGAAAATCACAAAAAGCCATGGGGTTCTCATAGAGAACTGAAGGGATTTGATATACCCCTTTTGACTGGATTCCGCTTCGCAGAACAGGGGCGAATCATCATAGTTAAGCCCCATTGCAGGCTCGCTGCGCAAAAGATTGCTTTGCTTGAAATGCCAGTGATCAATTATTGCGTAAGCAGCTCGAATCCCTGTTCGTGCATTCAGCGAACTCACAATTCCGAGTAACGCCAGCAGCAAAGGCACAACCAAAGTGAAGATCTTGCCCCATTCCGGGTTGACGTTGGCCATTGAGGATGCGAACGCAATCACCAAAAACGATTGCGCCGTCAGATTCGCATTTGTTCGATTCGATAGCAGAGTGGTTTCGTACTGAATTTCTCGGCGATAGAAGTCGAGACGGTCTTTCGGAGCTCCGAATACTAATGCCTCAGTCGGAAGAGACTCATGCGTACTGGTCTTCTCGGTAATGATCTTAGACACAGCCGCTCACCAAATATGGATGAATTAATTTAGAAGCCTATAGACGTCAGTAGTTCATTGCATCCAACAACCTTCCCCACCTCTACCCGTCAGCACTCACCCCGCGTCCATCGGCAACCAGCGGGAGGCATGAGTGTTGACGAATACAGGTGAACCCAAAGGAGAGAACCATGAACTTCCAACCACCAGATCCTCCCGAGTTCGGCCATTGCCTGACCTGCAACCGGGTCATCCATGCGGACGACAAGCGAGGCGACAACTGCATCGACTGTGACGAACCTAAAACAACCGATGGCGCTGATGAAAACGGTGTTCGCCCTGCTGTATCCGAGGACGGCGCTTACCGCTTCAACCCGTTTACAGGTCACCACGAATAGCCCGCCTAACCGGGTGAACCAACGAATGGAGAGAGTCATGAGCGAGCCAAAGCCTAAGCCTTGTCCGGAGTGCAATAGCGATGACCTCGATGTGGATAGCGCACAAGGGGGAAGTTGGGTTCAGTGCCGAGAGTGTGAATTCAAAGTTCAGCACGCCTGTTCGGAATCAGCAGTTGTTGTTCGCTGGAACAAGATCGCAAACACCAAGTCCGCCTAACCCCAAACACTGGAGGTCGCCATGAGCGAACAGATGACATTGGACGGTCAGCCGATCGTCAAACAGCTTCGCGTTTTCATCGTGGAAGAGCACGACTACTACGCAGCCAGCACCGCCGAAGAAGCCATCAGACTTCACGCCGAGACGTGCGAGCGGGATTTCGATGATATCGATGCAAATGATTGCGAAGAAGTATCCGGCGATCTTCTCGACAAGCCGTGGACTGACGAGGATGGCTGGCCACTTGGCACGCTTCGCCAGTGGCTCTCCGAGGCTAAAGGCTCTGAGTGGCTGACAGGAACCGAATAACGCAACCCTGGAGGCGACCATGGCAACCAGCTATGCAGATAGTGCCCAGGCCAGGGCATGGGATCGGCATTTCGACGAAATGGGTCGCCCGCGGCCTACCCACAAAGACATCTATCACGATTACGACTCCTTGCAGGCTCAAGCCAAGGTTAGGGATGAGCAGCGAGCTTTTGAAGCGGCACACAAGAAAGCTCTCGCGATTCGCATCAACGCAGCCGTGGATCAGATCGCTGAATTTTGGGGCCTGGAGGCAAAAAAACCGTGAACGCTCACTCCATTGCAACTCACCGCATTGAATTTGAACTGTCTGCTATCCCGACATCCTTGCTTCCCGTGCTAACCGCAGACAGAGCGCGCATGGCTGCCTTTCTGGCAGCGGAACTGTCTGCCATCACCTGCAGCGAGCGCGACTGCTACCTCAAGCAAATTCGCGCTGCCGAGTTAACCCGGTACATCGAACTCTTACCAGGAGCGGCAGTATGACGATCATCGCTCGAAACGCAAAAGCCATGACGGAAGCCCTGCATCGACAGGGCTTTTTTCTGGTCGCCGACTTGCCGGTCCGCATCAAAATTGAGACGCGGCGCGGAATGCTCATCGCGAGGTTGTTCCGATGAAAGCCCTCTACTGGATCGCTGCTGCTGCCGTACTGACGACCATGCTGGCCTACACCGTTGTTCAGGAACGTACCGGCGTGTGCCAGCCACCTCAGCTGTCCAGGGCGCTGCGGTGACCGCCAGGCAACGCGCCAGGCGCATCCTGATCTGGCGCGGGTCGTTCTCGGCCATCACCTTCTGCACCTTCATGATGCTGCTCAGCGCCCTCGCCGACCGCATCACTCAATAACCAATCATTCAATCGCTGCGCACCACGCGGCAAGGAACAGTCATGTCCGCAAAAACCCAACAAGCACCGTTGCAGGAATCCATCGAAATGAACGTAGCTGAAGCCGCAAACAACTCTGTGGCGCCAACGGTTGCCGTCACCGATATCGCCGAATATCGGCCGCACGAGGAACAGATCGTCCGCTTGGAAACCAGTTACGGGAAGCTCGTCGTCGATTGCTCCACCAGTGAGGGCTTGGCGAGTGCGAAAGAAGTTCGAGTTGATATCCGCGATGTGCGCTACGCCTTAGCGAACACCACCAAAACAGCTCTCGTTCCGTATCAGCAGAAAGTCAAAGAAGCCCAGGCTCGCGTCAACCAGGTTAAAGAGTTTGGCGAGGCACTGAAAGATCGAGTTCTGGCGATTGAGGCTCCTATCGACGAAGCCATCAAGGCCGAAGAAAAGCGCGCAGCTGACGCCAAGGCCGAGCGCGAGCGTGTCGAGGCCGAGCGTGTGGAAACCATCCGGGCAAAAATTACCCGATTCAGCTCCGTCGCCGCTGCATACGCAAGTCGAAGCGCCGCCGACGTTGCGAGCATCCTGCAGAGCGTCAAGGAGTCGGTAATCCTGCAAGAGGAATATGCCGAGTTCGAAGCTGAAGGCACGATTGCTCGCGACAATGCTATTGAACAGCTTGAAACGCTGCACAGGTCTGCTGTTGACCGCGAAGAAGCTGCCACCAAGTTGGCGGCTCAACAGAAAGAGCTTGAAGAGCTGCGCGAGAAGCAACGCATTGCCGACGCTGAAGCTGAAGAACTGCGCAAGCAGCGCGCTGAGGAAGACCGTCGTCGCCTGAAGCAACAGCAAGACGAATTGGATCAACAGCGCCGTGATATGGAAGCGCAGCAGCGTCAGCAGCGTCAGCAGCGCGAACGTGACGCACAATACCAGCGCGACCAAGAAGAGCTTGCCCGCCTGCGCGCACTGGCTGCCGCACCTGCTTCGGCTGCAGATGTCGCTGCGGCTCCAGTGGTTGCCGACGCAGCGTCAGCAGTTGTGGCGGAAGTTGACCCAGCTCCAGTAGCAGCAGTATCCGCTGACTCGAACATGCCGAGCGCCAGCGAAGTGGTCGAGGTCGTGGCCATGGCCTTCTGCGTCACCAATGACGAGGCTTCGGCCTGGCTGCGCACCCTGTCGTTCTAATCACCCACAAAATCACCCCGGAGGCCGACCAAAGTCGTCGGCTATGGAGTTTGGAATGAACGCTCAAACCCAGATTGCTACCGTACCGATGGACACCAGCCCGACGGGCCTAATCCTTAATCGCGACAGCATGCAGTCAATGACTGAACTCGCGGGCATCATGGCAGGCGGCAAAACCACCCTGCCGAAGCATTTTCACGGCAACACTGCTGATTGCATGGCGGTGATCATGCAGTCCATGCAATGGGGTATGAACCCCTTCCAGGTGGCGCAGAAGACGTTCATCGTCAACGGCGGCCAGCTCAGCTATGAAGCACAGCTGGTCAATGCGGTCATCACTACGCGAGCGCCGACCCTTGATCGAATCCATTACGACTGGTTTGGCGACTGGGACAAGATCATTGGAAACTTCCGTGAAATCGAAAGCAAAAAGCAAGTGGATGACCACGGGCAGCCGAAGAAATACCGCGTCCCAAACTGGAACATAAACGACGAGAAAGGGCTTGGGGTCCGCGTTTGGGCTACGTTCGTGGGCGAGGACTCTCCCCGCGAACTGACCACCTTGATGACTCAAGCGCGAACACGGAACTCGACGCTATGGGCGGACGATCCAAAGCAGCAGATCGCGTACCTGGCCCTCAAAAAATGGGCTCGCCTGTATTGCCCTGACGTGATCTTGGGCGTGTACACACGCGACGAGCTGGACGACGGCTACGCGCTTCCTGAAACAGACGTTACCCCGAGATCTACCAACGAAAAGCCAGCGGACGTGGGCGCCGCGTCAGTTCCTCAGGGCGATACAGCCGACGCAACCACTGACCTATTCGAGCAGTTGAAAAAGATCGCTCAGGAGCAGGGTATTGAGGGTTACGAAAAGGCCTGGAAAGCGCTCAAGCCGCAGCAGCGCGGCGCTATTGGCGTGACTCGTCACGGGGAGCTGAAGTCGATTGCACAGACAATCGAGGCGGAGTTCACAACCCTCAACGAAGGCTCAAGCGCCAATGCCGGCAGCGATCTGCAGGACGGCAATCAATGAGTGCCCCTGTAGAGCTTCAGCGCACCGAAAAATGGCATCAAGACCGCAGCGGTCGCCTAACAGCAAGCAGGTTCAAGGATGTGATTGCTTGGGGAGATCGTGACAAGCACGGCAAGCGCAAACCACTTGCTGCCCGCACCACCTATATGCGCGAACTGGCATTTGAACGGCTGGCTAACAGATCGAAACATTCGGTCAGCAGCAAGTCGATGGCCTGGGGCACCGAGGTTGAGCAGTCGAGTCATGACTTTTACGAAATCCTGACCGGAAATCACGTCATCAAGTCGGGCTTTGTGGTCCACCCAAAGTATGACTGGTTGGGCTGTTCGCCGGACGGCTTGATTGGTGAAGACGGGGGCATTGAGTCGAAATGTCCATTCAATGAGGCCGTCCACGTTCGCACCTGGCTCGAAGGCATGCCCGAGGAACATAAGCCGCAGGTTCAGGGCTGCATGTTCGTCACAGGCCGGGAATGGTGGGATTTCCTGTCATTCGATCCGCGCCAAGATGAAGACTGCCGCCTGTACATCGAAACCATTAAGCGCGATGACGAGTACATCGCGATGCTTCATCAAGAGCTGGTCCAGTTCAATCTGGAGCTTGGCCGGATGGTTGATGAGGTCGCCGACAAAGCGCGGGCGCAAGCCCATAGATTAGGAGCTTGATCATGATCAGCAACCACCTCAGCATGGTCGAAGCCCTTCGGCCGGCACGCGAAGAGCTGGCGGCGCAGGCTGAGCAGTACCTGGCCGCAGGCGGGAAGATCGAAGAGGCCGAGCCCATCGGCTACAAGCCAAAACCGATCACCTACAGCAACCAGATGCCGCCGGCGCCTAAGCCATTCGTTCGGCGCAAGGTTGAGCCGAAACCGCTCACCCCGGCAGATATCCGCCACCAGAAGCGCATGCAACTGGCCGAGAAAATCCGAAGCATGGCGCCTACGCACACTCAGTCAGAGATTGTGGAGGCCTTAGGCATCGGGCGGCGGCAGCTCTACAACATTGCTCAGGATCATGACCTGAATTTCAAGCGGCCGGAGCGCGGCGGTGCGAACGACGCCCATCGAACCGAGCAAATGAGGGCCAGAGACGCGAAGTTCGCCGAGCGCATCAGGGCCTTTATGGAGATCGGCATCACCCGGCGCCAGGCGTGTGGGAAGCTGGGCATCGCTAACAAGACCCTGGAGCGAATACTGAAGGAGCACGGTATCGACTACCCGAAAGCGCGGCGCGGATGTACTTCATGCGTCGAGTAGCTCGCACCCAACAACGCAAACGACAGACTTGGCCGGACTTGCCGGCCAGCGGCATCAAAGGAGCAGGCCATGGCCGAGGAAGTGAAACAGCCGACGGCGGAAGCGCTCAAGCAACGCCGCAAGCGCGAAAAAGCAGCGGCGAAGGCCTCTGCCCTGGGCATCGAGAAATTCACGGTTGAGGTGGCCGGGGTATTCAAGCCGGACCTTCAGCGGGTCATGAAGACCCACGGCATCAACAACCAGCAGGACATCCACCAGCGGCTGCTGAGAAACCTGATCGCCGCCGACTTCGAGAGTGCCTAGCAGATGCTGAAGTGTGTCACGACACCTTGCGAGATACCCGAAAAGGTGTCGCGGAAATTTAATAGTGAGAGCCTGGCTGAGCTAAAGAGCGATCCTGGGGACGAGATTATTGCTGAAAAAGAGGCCCCACCCATAGACCTTGTTCCTTTAGCAACCCTCCAATCAAGATCCAGACATACAAGTAAAAACCCATATATCCGGATCAAATAAACATCATTACCACTGCGTGGTATTAGGGATCAAGCTTCTAACAATGAACTATTTGGGTATAGCTTTTTATAGAAATTACGAAGAGCAGCTTCCTGCTCTTTAGTCTCAGCAGTAGATGCTTTAATAAACTCATCCAGCTGCTTTGTAGTGCATTTTTGAGTGCTATAGATTTGATATGCAGTCATCATAGTTCCCGTTCTTCCCTGGCCATACCCGCAATAAACCAGCGCATTGCCAGCGCTAAGATTTTTGGATATTTCCTGGCAACCCTTTTCTAGCTGTGCAACTGTCGGAGCTTGATAGTCTTCGACACCCAGATAGCAATAGGAAATTTTATTAGCATCCAAAATCTCTTTCTGCCCTTTCGCTAGCCCTTTATGATTCAAACTCACAATAAGATTTATTCTGTGATCCTTAAGAACTTTTACGGCATTTGGGTCGAACACTTGCTCCGAGTCCTCACCATTATAATAAGGCTGCGAACTTCTGTAGACCTTAGTGCTATTAGCAGCCGACGCGACCCAGTTTTCGAATACATGCCCACTACCGCTTGGCATATTACCAACATAGCCTTTTAGCGTATTAACCTTAACATCCATAATATTAACTCCCTTTAAATTTATTAGTTTAAATCAAAGACCACTTGGTTATTTTCGGGTGTCGAAGCTCAGCCTAGAAACGGTTTTTTGCAACGTCAAATTTATAAGCAACTAAATCGACCACTGGTCGCCTGATACGTATTTCAAGAGCACATCTGTCGCATCCGATCACGGAGGGCGGCGCCTATCTGAGGTAAACGCAATGCCTGTACTCCACAGCGCAATCCATAAGATCGACAAGAAGCCAGACGGCAGTCCTGCAGTTCTTTTCCTCGGCGCCGCCGAGCAGGTCGAGAGCCAGGCCCGCGATGATCTGATGAGCCAGTTCAACGAAAGCTACAACGCCACCACCGGCAAAGCCTGGGGCTTCTTTCATATGGAATCAGGTGCGCACCCACTCAGCGGTTGGCTTGGCAAGTACCTGGCCGGAGGTTCCAGCTTCCTTAAGTTCAGCTGCATTGCCGTCGAGCACCTGACAAAGCTCATGGAAGAATCCAACCTGACCACTGGCGGCCACGCGCTCTTCTGTCATTACCAGCAAGGCCTGACCGAATATCTGGTCATTGCCTTGGTGCAGGAAACGGAGGCGGTGACCATGACCGAAGAGCTGGGTCTGATGACGGTCAAGCGCCTGGACTTGGACCATATACGCCTGGCAACGCGGATCAACCTCAGCGAGTGGAAGAACAACCCGCAGTCACGCCAGTACATCTCGTATATCAAAGGCAAGCAGGGTCGCAAGGTCAGCGAGTACTTCCGCGACTTCATCGGCTGCCAGGAAGGGATCGACGGCCCAGGTGAAACCCGAACCCTCCTCAAGGCGTTCAGCGACTTTGTTGAAAGCGAAGATCTGGGCGAAGAGTCAGCCCGCGAAAAAACCAGCACCCTGGTCAGCTACTCGATGGCCCAGACCAAGCTGGGCGAGCCGATCACCCTCGATGAACTGTCTGAACTGATCGACGAAGACCAGCCGAAAGCGTTCGTCGACTTTATCCGCAACAAGGACTATGGCCTGTCACCAACCATCCCCGCCGATAAAAAGACCCTCAACAGATTCCGCCGTTTCACCGGCCGGGCCGAGGGTCTTTCGATCAGTTTCGAACAACACCTGCTTGGGTCGAAGATCGAGTTCGATGAAAAAGGTGGCACGCTGACCCTACGCGGCCTACCCGTGGCGCTTACCGACCAGCTCAAGCGCGCAACTGCCTGACACCCACCGCAACGTCGCGTTCTGAACGGAGGTCGGCGAGGCGCTAGCTTAGCCATCTTCTCGGTCGTACCAGTTGTTGGCAACCTCCGCGGCTAATCGATAAATGCCATCCCAGCTATGAAAAGGCCCGCTTAGGTTGCCTTTGACTTCAAAACGCCCATCTCCGCCTACGAGTACGCGCACTGTTTTAGGCAAGGCAGGACTTTGGGCGCCTTCTGGATAGTCAATCCATGCCTCTCTGCCCTGGGTTAGTTCCTTCGGGATAAGCACTGGTGCCACTGCTTCTGCGCACATAGACATCTCCTTCCGGCCTCATACCGGCCATCAACCAATAGCCCACAAACTCGAATCACGCCAGCCGCAGCACCTGCGAGCTGCTTGTGAATCAGCTGAAGTCCAGCTCCTCATAAAGCAACCCCGCCGACGCAATGTAGTTCGCCAGATCAATGATCTGGCGAAGGAACACGACCATCGCCAATTTCTGAGTGTCGTCAGGCAGCCCTACCCATTTCAGCATCGCTCTCGCGTCTTCCTCTATTGCCGCGAGCGCATCTATGTCGCTTTGCAGTCTCATGTCGGCCTCCGGTCAGTGTGAGTTTGAACAAGTCATAGCCCTTAACTACGAATCACGCCAGCCGGCGAGGCAATCGGCTGTCTGGAGCAATTATGAATCCCTACCTGATCACCGGCCCGGCTCAGATCGGCATCAGTGGTGGTCGCACCAGCGGGCACATGGTCTACAAAATCCTCGAAGCACACGGCGGCACCCTCCCGCCTGACGTGCACCTGTTCTTCCAGAACACAGGCAAGGAGCGCGAGGAAACGCTGGTCTTCATCGACCAGATCGCCAAGCGTTGGAAAGTGAACATCGTATGGATGGAGTGGTGCCGGGTTTATGGGCAGCCGGACGACGCGCCCTGGTACAAACTGGTCGACTTCGAAACGGCAAGCCGCAACGGCGAGCCCTTCACCATGATGCTCGAGTATTACGCTGCCTACCGGAAAGCAGAGAAGAATCTGCCGCCGGTGCTGCCGAACTTCTCAAACAACATGTGCACCGCGTACCTGAAGGTAAAGATCGGCGAGAAGCACATGCGCGCCCTCGGCTACACCGAATGGGATTGCGTCGTCGGCATCAGGTACGACGAACCGAAGCGCTACCACCGCATGATGGCTGCTAATGATCGCGGCGGCACCCGCTGGGACAACGTCTGCCCGTCCTATGCCGCTGGTGTCACCAAGGAGGATGTCGGTGCGTTCTGGGCGGCCCAGCCCTTCGATCTGGGAATGGATTCCGACTTCGGCAACTGCGACCTGTGCTGGAAGAAGAACGAAGGCAAGCTGATCAAAACCATCATGGATGACCCGTCGCGGGTGATCTGGTGGTCAGGCACTGAGGAGCGGTTCGGCCAGGTGTTCCGGCAGGATCGTGTCGACTATAAAACGATGGGCTGGTCTGCTGAGCAGCGATCCCGGCAGACCGACTTTGATTTCGACTATCTCGCTGAAGACATCGACTGCTTTTGTGGTGATTAGCTGCCAGCGAGTGGTGCGACAGGCGCCGAACCAAACCCAATCCAGACCCAATAAAGCGCTGTTACAAGCACAGCCAAAACTATGGGATAGGCCAAAAAGTCCAACAAATACAGAAACCAAACCTTCGATTCAGCGAAAAACTTTGCCCGGCCTTCGATAGGGTAATGTTCCGGCATCTCCAGCTTCGCCCTCAAATAATCACCTCTGAAATCGTTGCTAGAGTGTGTCTCATAGAGCTTTAGTACGTCGTGGTACTCCTTCCAGCAGGCGTCATACGTGTCTTTGTCAAAGGCATCATCATTAGCCTTGGGGTGTGATTTTTGTTTCAGTTCTCCAAGCTTCGAAGCGCACGAATACATTTTCTCTGAACGGCTTGAAAAATCGTTTTTCTCCATAAGCAGCGAGTACACCAAAACCGCTATCGAGGCGAACACTTGGAGGAGAACGACTTCCTTCTTCGTGATGTTGACTCCCAAATCATAAGCCTGCATCAGCGACACAAGAATCAGCACCAAAGATAAAACGACGACGGTATACGTAGAAAGCTTGGCATGAAGCTTCAACCTGCGCGCTGCGTGAAACCTCGTTTTCGATGTTGCATCCATCTTTTTATATAGATTTTTAAAACTATCCGATTGCGCCATTTCGCAGCTCCTTTCCCAGTCCCGCATCATATCCGCGAGGTATCCCCATGCCCACAGAAAACAAACCGGCCGAGCCGCTGAAGGTTGAGCGCTCGACAGTAACGAAGCTGGTAATCACCGGCGCTCCACGGCTCGACCCGATCACCGTGTTCCTCGAGGACTTCGGCCGCCGCGATTGCCCGACAGAATCCGACCCGTACTACCAGAGCGCCCAGGGCAAGATCACCATCAACTGTTGGGACAGGAGTTGGAACGCCTACTGGGGCGGCATGGGGCCGCGCACCGTCGCTGAGTTTGTCGCCAAATGCGACTGGCACTATGTTCTGAACTGCCTGGATCGCGGAATCAGCCCCACCGTGTTCAGCGGCGAAGCGCTCCACATTTTTGCCAAGAAATGCATCGTCCAGCGCCGACGGCAGCAGACCGGGCGACACAACTGGGAGCTGGGCGAGCTGAGCAAGGAAGAGGCGCGCTCGCTTTGGTGCGACATCGATGTTTTGCGCAATATCGAGAGCGCCAGCGAATGCTGGCATCAAAGCGAGTTGCTGACGGAGCTGTTCGGCGAGGAATGGCATTACCCGCTCGACGGGAACGCGGTCGAGGAGAACCACAAATTCACGTATCTGCGCCGGGTTGTCGAAGCCGTCCAGCAAGCGTTGCGCCAACAGCAGCAGGTGGCCGCATGAAGCGCATCTACCTCAGCGGTCCCATGACCAACATGCTGGACATGGACTTCCCCCTGCACTCGATGGTCGCCAGACTGCGCGACTCAGGTTTTAGCTTGGCGGATGTAACCGGGGCGTCATTTTTACTATCGTCTTCGCATGGTCTCGCATCCGCGTTACGAGGTATGACAAATGGTATTTCTCGAACGTGGGATCTGGATGCTCCGGATGAATCCATTCAAAGAAGTCGAGATGTTGAGACAAAGTCTGGCCGAATAAAGCATCCATAAGCTTTTCCCCTTCAGAGTATGAGGAGGATTCGAAGTCATCGAAATTATGGGCGATGAATTTGTTTCGCAGCCGGACAAGTTGCTTCTCGTCCGCGAACTTACGAAACAGCTTCACCTGAGCCCTAATGTCTTCCGGATAAGCCCGAATCTCATTTCCATAGTCTTTCAGAACGTCGTGAAGTTTCGTAAGCGCGAGGATAGCTGAGCTTTTTGTCATTCTAGCTATCGCGAGAAATAAATCGCTGTCCGGCTTGACGTTGGACTGCGTCAGGTAATCGCGAAGAACTTTCGACGGCGATACCAAATCGTAAATCAGATCGTTCAGAAGCCAACCTAAATGCTCGTTCCTATCCATGATCGTCTCCCGAGTGGAGATGAAATTGTATCGAGGAGGCATTCCCATGCCCACAGAAAACAAACCGGCCGAGCCTCAATTCAACTTGAACACGCCAGACGGCGGGCGCGGGTATATCGCCAGGCTGTTCGAGACCGTCCTCAGGCGCCACGACTACCGCCAGTACATCAGTGAGCGCCTGGCCGGCGACTTCGCTTGCACCCTGGCGCTGCACTTCGAAGACATCAAAGCTCGCGAGGCCTCTCTCCAGCAGCGCCTCACAGTGCAGGATCAGCGGGTTGATGAGCTGGATGAACTTCTGGAGTCTGCATTATTCCGCCTTGAATGCTTCATCGAGGCAGAGCGCGAAATGCCTATCCCGTCCATGGAGGTTCTGCGTGATGCCATTCAACGCCATCGCGCCGCCCTCAGACCGACCGAGCAGCCCGCCCCGGAAATGCAGAACGATGACGACTGGCACATGAACCCCTGCCATAAAGGCCATGGCGATGTCGGCGCAGCCGGCGGCGTTGCCAGCTGCTACGTGTGCGGCGAGAAGATCATTGCAGCCACCACGCAAGAAGCATTCGAGCTCTGGAACGCGAGTCACCCTCAGCAGTAACCCCCTCCCCTTCAAAGTCAGCCGCTATAGCGGCAAGGACGAAGTCATGCCTGAAGTAAAGATGATTGGCCCTGTAGAGGTTGTGCGCGATGAAAACGGCTGGTGGGATCATCCCGACATCCCGGACTTCGACGAAAATATCGAGGCCTTCAAAGCGTGGCTCGACGCGCAAGGTCTAAAAGTGATCGGCTGGCACATGGAATCCGACATTGATGCCCATCCATATTGGGATGACGACGCCGACCACTGCCTAGGATGGGAACCCGAAACGCCGCCAGCGTATGAGTGGTTCCTGCTCGGGATTTTCGACACCGAGGACGGCCCGTATGTGCAGTGGGCCCGGCGGGTCAAGCCATGATCATCTCCCTGCTCTACATGGCCTGGCTTGTCTGGAAGGGGCCGAGGCCATGAGGACGGTAACTCGCATCGTTGATGACCCAGCCGCGAAGTGGGGGTTTAGGAGGGAGCCTGCCACTTATGAAGATGCCGAGAAAATCACGGGCTTTCGCCTGGATCGACGCTCCAGCTTCTTGATTACCCGGGACGGTGTAGTCGAACAAGAGGCCCAGTGCACCATCGAGTGCTCGGGATGCAGCTGTGACTGCTCCAGCTGTAGCCACGGATATGCCACCCACAAAGCTGGCGGTTGCCGCGAGTGCGGTGGTACCGGAAAGCGGCGCATGTACTTCGGCTTCCCGCCCTCCCCACCAAAACGCAAGAAACCCTAACCCCAATCCACCTACAGCCTGCCGGTGAACGACGGGCGAGGAATCCGTATGTCCGATCAAAAGTACCCCCTGCGCGAAGTAGCGATTGAGGCCATCTCCGATATTGCCCAACACCTGCCGCTCGACTGTGAAATGTTTCTCATCGTTTGCCGGCCGGGCAAGGCCGACTTTGACCTGGTGCTGCCATCGCCCGAGGCAAACCTGAACAACGCGCTCGACGCCCTGCGCCGCCAGGGACTCAGCATCTACGGCGACAACGCCTACAAGCGCGACCTGTGTGATTCGATTGTAGGGGCCTTGGCCCTCGGCGCGCAGAACACCAACCCGCCGCCGGCCGGGCACTGGGGTCAGCGGTTTTGGGACATCGGCCGAGAGGAGCGCGCAATGCAGGAAGAACTGCTCGAAAGCCTCACCGGTCTTGTTGGACTGGCAAAGCTCGGCGCGGCGCGGCTCGACAAGTACCACGCAGCCCTTGCTCACGCCGAGGCGGTAATCGCCAAAGTCACTCGATAACCACCTTCTGCCGCGACGCGGCACGGAGCATCATCATGGCAAAAGTCATTGCCCAAATGACAGTAAAGCTCCCTCGCCTGATGGAGGTGAGCGAGTACAGAAAGCTGCGCTACGCCGGCGGCAAGCCGAGCGTGCAACAGTTGAAAAAATGGATTGAGGAAGGCGAAGTGATCGGAGAGGTGAAAGGCGGGATGTACTTTGTGGACCTGCAGGCGGCGGTAATGGGCTCGAACGATCCACTGCTTGCCAAGATGATGGAGGTGGGCTGATGGCTCCCCCTCGCGCCAGAACAGTAAAGAACCGAGCTCTGCCGGCGAACCTGTACCCGAACGGAAAATACTGGCAGTACAAGAACCCCATCACTGGGAAGAAGACCAGCATCAACAAGCCGATGGCCGAGGCCATCAAGCTGGCAAATGCCGCTAACGCCAAGTTGCTTCCGCTGCTGGCCGACGATGGTTCGCTGCTGGCAATGATCACTGGCGATGCCGCACCGAAGTTCAGCGGCTGCCTTGAGCGCTTCGAAAAGGAATGGTTGACCACCAAGACCTACGCCGCGAGCACACTGAAGGAAATCAAGTTCAAGTTGGCCCGGTACCGTGAGGATCTGGGCGACCTGATGATGGGGCAGTTGGATGTGCTGACGGTGGCCGAGTACCTGGATGGTTTCGAGAACAACGCCTACACGAAACACCGGGGGCTACTCGTTCAGATTTTCGCTTTCGCCGTGGCCAAAGGTCTGTGCGAGCGCAACTCCGCCGAACTGACCCTGGTGAAGAAGGAAGCCGAGAAAAAGCGCCAGCGCCACACCGTCGAGGGCCTGAACACGATTCTGAATTACGTGGGTACGCCGATCTGGCTCAAGCGCGCCATACGGCTGGGGCTGCTGAGTCTTCAGCGGCGGGAGGATATCGTGATATGGCCGAAGTCGGCCGTGGACCTCGAGCAGAATACTATCAAGGTGTCGCCCGGGAAGACGCAGAACTATGGCAAGCCTGTGCACCTGGAGATCGTTATGGGCCAGGCGCTGCGGGAAGTAGTAACGGAATGCATGCGCTCACCGGTCGTGTGCCCCTATCTGATTCACTATTCGCCGAAAGCACGCAAGCGCGAACAGCTCGACGCGAAGCTTCATTGGAACGCTGTAACGGCTGACTACCTGACAAAGAGTTTCGCCCAGGCGCGAGATGACTCGAAGGCCTACGCAGACATCCCGGCAGGCGAGCGGCCGACCTTTCACGAGATCCGTGCCCTAGGCGCTTGGCTATACGAGCAACAGGGCTTCGAGCAGGAGTACATTCAAAGTCTGATGGGTCACGCCGACGTGAAAATGACCGAGCACTACCAGGCCGGGCACGGGGATGAGGCGGTGGTATACATGAAGGTGAAAGCCGACCTGAAAGCATGACCCGGTGGTCGTTTGCCCAAAATATTCCCAAAGTTTGCCCAAGCCCCAGACGCAAAAAAGGGCCCACCTTTCGGTGAGCCCTTCTAGACCGCCCAGCAGAGCGGATTTTGTTTGGTAGGCGCGATTGGACTCGAACCAACGACCCCCACCATGTCAAGGTGGTGCTCTAACCAACTGAGCTACGTGCCTGCTGTGAGGCGGCATTCTACGGAATTCCGAAGGGGTGTCAATACCTTTTTTTCACCTAACCCTATGAATATGCAAAATATTTAATTTAGCCAATGCGACGAAGATTTGGCGGTGGCTGGCGGCCAATTTTTATCTCGGGTAGGATCGGCGCATTCGTAAAAAATATAAAACAGAGGTTGCAGAATGGCGAACACACCGTATCCAGAGTCCTATTACGCCGCGTCAGCCAACCCGGTTCCGTCGCGCCCGGCGCTGCAGGATGACGTTGAGACCGATGTTTGTGTGATCGGCGCTGGCTACACCGGCCTGTCCTCTGCGCTGTTTTTGCTGGAGAACGGTTTCAAGGTCACGATTCTTGAGGCGGCCAAGGTGGGCTTTGGGGCTTCGGGTCGCAATGGCGGTCAGATCGTTAACAGTTATAGCCGCGATATTGATGTGATCGAACGCAGTGTCGGGCCTCAGCAGGCGCAATTGCTGGGCAATATGGCTTTCGAGGGCGGGCGGATTATTCGCGAGCGGGTGGCGAAGTATCAGATTCAGTGCGATTTGAAGGACGGTGGTGTATTCGCCGCCCTCACCGCCAAGCAAATGGGCCATCTGGAGTCCCAGAAGCGTTTATGGGAGCGTTTCGGTCATACCCAGCTGGAGTTGCTGGATCAGCGCCGCATTCGCGAGGTGGTGGCTTGCGATCAGTATGTGGGCGGGATGTTGGACATGAGCGGTGGGCATATTCATCCGCTCAATCTGGCGCTGGGCGAAGCGGCGGCCGCGGAGTCCCTTGGCGGGGTGATTTATGAACAGTCACCGGCGGTGCGCATTGAGCGTGGCGCCAGCCCTGTTGTGCATACGCCACAGGGCAAGGTCAGGGCCAAGTTCATTATCGTGGCCGGCAATGCTTATCTAGGCAACCTGGTGCCGGAGCTGGCAGCCAAATCCATGCCTTGCGGCACCCAGGTGATCGCTACCGAGCCGCTGGGGGATGAGCTGGCTCGCAACTTGTTGCCTCAGGATTATTGCGTCGAGGACTGCAACTACTTGCTCGATTACTACCGGCTGACGGGTGACAAGCGCCTGATCTTCGGCGGAGGCGTGGTGTATGGCGCGCGGGATCCGGCGAATATTGAAGCGATCATCCGCCCGAAGATGCTCAAGGCGTTCCCGCAGCTCAAGGACGTGAAGATCGATTACGCCTGGACCGGAAATTTCCTACTGACGCTGTCGCGTCTTCCACAGGTGGGGCGCCTGGGTGACAACATTTATTATTCGCAAGGCTGCAGCGGCCACGGCGTGACTTACACGCACCTGGCGGGCAAGGTCCTGGCCGAGGCCCTTCGTGGCCAGGCCGAGCGTTTCGATGCGTTTGCCGACCTGCCCCACTACCCTTTCCCCGGCGGCCAGCTGTTGCGCACGCCGTTTGCGGCGATGGGTGCCTGGTATTACGGGTTGCGGGATAAGCTCGGGTTCTGAGACCCGCCATTCGCCAGCCCCCACGCGATGAGTGGGGGCGATGCGGAAGATGGAAAAGCCAAACGACAGAAACAAAAAACCCCGGTCTTTCGACCAGGGTCTTTGCTATCGACTAGAAGAAGCTTTTCGGCTTTCTTCTTAGCTTCAAGGCGTTCAGTGGGCCTCGAAGCAGATATGGCGCAGCGGACGGGACTCGAACCCGCGACCCCCGGCGTGACAGGCCGGTATTCTAACCGACTGAACTACCGCTGCGTATCGCTGTGGACTTGCGTCCAGTTAACTCGTCTGATCAAAACCCTTGGATTTCAATCTCGAACCAGGCAAACCTGCTTCGGAAAATATGGCGCAGCGGACGGGACTCGAACCCGCGACCCCCGGCGTGACAGGCCGGTATTCTAACCGACTGAACTACCGCTGCGCGTCGGTGGAGGCTTTTGACAGCTTCCGTTTTGCTTTCGCAAAACTCTCAAAAACATGGTGGGTGATGACGGGATCGAACCGCCGACATTCTGCTTGTAAGGCAGACGCTCTCCCAGCTGAGCTAATCACCCTTTGCTTCGTTGAGGCCGCGAAATTTACGCAGGTACCGAAGCTAAGTCAATAGCAGGGTTGAAGTTTTTTCAAAACAGTTTCAAGCGAAGGGCGCGACCGCCCTCACTTATAAATCATTTTCTTGGTCATGCCGCCGTCAACAACGAACTCCTGGCCCGTGACAAAGCCGGCATTGCGCGACAGCAGCCACGCCACCATCGCCGCCACGTCCTCTACCGTGCCAACCCTGCCCGCCGGATGCTGGGCATGATCGGCGTCGCTCAGCGGCTGCGCACGACGCAGGACCGGGTCCCGAGCATCGATCCAGCCGGGGCTGACGGCATTGACCCGAATTTCCGGCCCAAGGCTGATCGCCAAGGCATGAGTCAGTGCCAGTAACCCGCCCTTGCTCGCCGCATAGGCTTCGGTGTCAGGTTCCGATTGCGCGGCGCGGGTCGAGGCCAGGTTGACGATGGCGCCGTTGTGGGCACGCAGGTAAGGCGCACAATGCTTGGCCAGCAGCATCGGCCCACCCAGGTTCACCGCCAGGACCCGATTCCAGTAAGCCAGATCCAGGCTTTCCAGGGTGATGTTGTGCGGGTCGGCAATGGCCGCGTTGCACACCAGCGCATCGAGCCGCCCGAACTGCCCGAGCACCTCGGCGATAGCGCTGGCCACTTGCGCCTCGTCTGCCACGTCCATGGCGATGAACCAGGCGTTATCGCCCAACGTCTTAGCAACCTTGGAGCCGCGCTCGCGGTCCAGATCGGTCAGCACCACCTGCCAGCCTTCACAGATCAGCCAGGCAGCAATGCCCAGGCCGATACCCCGAGCGGCGCCCGTAACCAGTGCAACCCGGCCATGGGTGCCGCTGGGCGGCGTTGCCAGCTCGATCACAAGGCCGCCAACCCACGGGCCAGATCGGCTTGCAGGTCAGCCACGTCTTCCAGGCCGACCGCGACGCGGATCAGGCTGTCGCGGATACCCGCCGCTTCACGTTCCTGCGGCGACAGACGGCCGTGGGAGGTGGTGCTCGGGTGGGTAATGGTGGTTTTGCTGTCACCCAGGTTGGCGGTGATGGAGATCAGCCGGGTCGCGTCGATGAAGCGCCAGGCGCCCTCCTTGCCCCCTCTGACCTCGAAGCTCACCACCGCGCCAAAACCCCGTTGCTGACGCACAGCCAGGTCATGTTGCGGATGGCTCTTGAGGCCGGCGTAATGCACTTTCTCGATGCCGTCCTGCTGCTCCAGCCACTCGGCCAGGGCCAGGGCGTTGGCGCAATGAGCTTTCATGCGCAGGCCCAGGGTTTCCAGGCCCTTGAGGAAGACCCAGGCGTTGAACGGACTAAGGCTCGGCCCAGCGGTGCGCAGAAAGCCCACCACTTCTTTCATCTGCTCACCACGACCGGCCACCACGCCGCCCATGCAACGGCCCTGGCCGTCGATGAACTTGGTCGCCGAATGCACCACCACGTCCGCGCCCAGCTTCAGCGGTTGCTGCAGCGCCGGGGTGCAGAAGCAGTTATCGACCACCAGCATGGCGCCCTTGGCATGGGCGATTTGCGCCAGCGCGGCGATGTCCACCAGCTCAGCCAGCGGGTTGGATGGCGACTCGACGAATACCAGCTTAGTATTGGCCTTGATCGCGGCGTCCCAACCGGACAAGTCCGCCAGGGGCACGTAATCAACTTCCACGCCAAAGCGCTTGAAGTACTTCTCGAACAGGCTGATGGTCGAGCCGAAGACGCTGCGTGACACCAGCACATGATCACCAGCACTGCACAGGCTCATCACCACGGCCATGATCGCGGCCATGCCGCTTGCGGTGGCCACGGCTTGCTCGGCGCCTTCCAGGGCGGCAATGCGCTCTTCGAACGCCCGTACGGTGGGGTTGGTGTAACGCGAGTAAACGTTGCCCGGCACCTCGCCGGAAAACCGTGCTGCGGCATCGGCGGCGGTACGGAACACGTAGCTGGAGGTGAAGAACATCGGTTCGCCATGTTCGGCTTCCGGCGTACGGTGCTGACCGGCGCGTACCGCCAGGGTATCGAACGCTACGCCTTCAAGGTCGCTGTCCAGCCGACCGGCATCCCAATCCTGACTCATGCTGTCACTCCTGTAATCGGTTAAACGCAAACCGGCCCCTCAGGGCCGGTTCGTTAATCAGTTGTTATACAGATCGATGATCGCGCTGACCGCCTGAGTCTTGGCCTTGGACGCATCATTACGAGCGTTTTCGATCTTGTTCAGGTAGGCCTCGTCGATGTCGCCGGTGACGTACTTGCCGTCGAATACCGCGCAGTCGAACTTCTCGATCTTGATCTTGCCGCCGCCGACCGCTTCGATCAAGTCCGCCAGGTCCTGGTAGATCAACCAGTCGGCGCCGATCAGGTCGGCCACGTCCTGGGTGGTGCGGTTATGAGCGATCAACTCATGGGCACTCGGCATGTCGATGCCGTAGACGTTCGGGTAGCGCACGGCTGGGGCCGCCGAGCAGAAATACACGTTCTTGGCACCGGCTTCACGGGCCATCTGGATGATCTGCTTGCAGGTGGTACCGCGCACGATGGAGTCGTCCACCAGCATCACGTTCTTGCCGCGAAACTCCAGCTCAATGGCGTTGAGCTTCTGGCGTACGGATTTTTTCCGTGCAGCCTGACCTGGCATGATGAAGGTACGGCCGATGTAGCGGTTCTTCACGAAGCCTTCGCGGAACTTGACGCCCAGGTGGTTCGCCAGCTCCAGGGCCGCGGTGCGGCTGGTGTCCGGGATCGGGATGACCACGTCGATGTCGTGGTCCGGACGCTCGCGCAGGATCTTGTCGGCCAGTTTCTCACCCATGCGCAGGCGGGCCTTGTAGACCGAGACACCATCGATGATCGAGTCCGGACGCGCCAGGTAGACGTGTTCGAAGATGCACGGGGTCAGGCTTGGGTTGGTCGCGCACTGACGGGTGTGCAGCTTGCCGTCTTCGGTGATGTAGACCGCTTCGCCCGGGGCCAGGTCGCGAATCAGGGTGAAACCCAGCACGTCCAGGGACACGCTTTCGGAGGCGATCATGTACTCGACGCCTTCGTCGGTGTGACGCTGGCCGAACACGATCGGGCGGATGCCATGGGGATCGCGGAAACCGACGATACCGTAGCCGGTGATCATCGCCACCACCGCGTAACCGCCTACGCAACGGTTGTGCACGTCGGTCACGGCGGCGAACACGTCTTCTTCGGTAGGCTGCAGCTTGCCGCGCTGGGCCAGCTCATGGGCGAACACGTTGAGCATTACTTCCGAGTCGGAATTGGTGTTGACGTGGCGCAGGTCCGATTCGTAGATCTCCTTGGCCAACTGCTCGACGTTGGTCAGGTTGCCGTTGTGCGCCAGGGTGATGCCGTACGGCGAGTTGACGTAAAACGGTTGAGCTTCGGCCGAAGTCGAACTGCCCGCTGTTGGATAGCGCACATGGCCGATGCCCATGTGGCCGACCAGGCGCTGCATGTGACGCTGGTGAAACACGTCACGCACCAGGCCGTTGTCCTTGCGCAGGAATAACCGGCCGTCATGGCTGGTCACGATACCGGCAGCGTCCTGGCCGCGGTGCTGGAGCACGGTTAGCGCGTCATACAGCGCCTGATTGACGTTCGACTTACCGACGATACCGACGATGCCACACATGCGACGCAACCCCTACTTAATGGATCTGAACTGAACAACACTTACTGCGGCGTTTTGGCCATCGGCAAGAGATGTTCCTTGAACGGTATTTCAACGGGTACGCTGATACCGCTGGCAAGCCACTGACTGCTCCAACCCAGAATCAGGTTCTTGGACCAGTCTGCGACCAATAGAAATTGTGGCACGAGCCGGGACTCCTGCCACCACGTATCCTGCTGTACCGGCCCCAGGCTCAACAGCCCGACGGCCACGACCACCAGCAACGCGCCACGCGCCGCGCCGAAGGCCATGCCCAGGAACCGGTCCGTCCCGGAAAGCCCGGTGACGCGAATCAGTTCGCCGATCAGATAATTGATCATTGCGCCGACCAGCAAGGTGGCGATAAACAAGATGGCACAGCCCGCGATCACGCGAGCCGACGGGGTTTCGATATATCCGGCGAGGTACTGGGACAGCGAACCACCAAACATCCAGGCCACGACTCCCGCGATGATCCAGGTCAGCAGCGAGAGAGCTTCCTTGACGAAGCCACGGCTCAGACTGATCAATGCGGAGATGGCGACGATCGCAACGATCGCCCAGTCAACCCAGGTAAATGGCACGGTGCAGCCTACAGACGGATAAGGCGGCGCATTTTAGCAGAGCCCAGGGCTGTCGGTAAGCTGCGTGATTCAAATCAGGTAAATCGCTGTTAACCGCGCTCTGGCTGGAAACGTACCACAAAGCCCTTGAGGTTCTGCTGACGGCTGAGCAGGTCGCGTAGACGGTCGGCCTCGGCACGCTCGATCAACGGGCCGACGAACACCCGATTCTTGCCTTCAGCGGAACGGATGTAGGCGTTGTAACCCTGGCTGCGCAGGGTTTTTTGCAGGTTTTCAGCACTTTCACGACTGGTCAGGCTGGCCAGCTGCACCGACCAACTGACCGACAGGCCATTGGCATCCACGCGGCTTTGCGTGGTGTCAGGCTTGGTGGTAGCGGCGGTAATCGGCTGGGTTGGGGCCGGCTTGGCTGCCGGAGCCGGGGCGACTGACGGCTTGCTCGGTGCGGCTGGAGCAGGCGCAGGGGTAATCGGCATGGAGGGCGCCGGTTGTTCGGCCAGTTCCTCGTCGCTCGGGACCGGCTCCTGGGGCAGCGCCTGCGGCTCGGGCACCGCCACCGGCTCGACCTGCACAGCCGGCACGGACGGCGCCTGGGGCGCGGCCGGTGCTTCGACCGTTATCTGGCGCTGTTCATCCTGACGGGAAAACAGCATCGGCAGGAAAATCACGGCCAGGGCCACCAATACCAGGGCGCCCACCATGCGCTGCTTGTACGCTTTATCCAGCAATGCCATCTGCAGCCTCCTCCGTGGAGCGCCGGGCCAGCCATTGAAGGGCCTCGGCAACACAAAAAAATGATCCGAACAGCAGAATTTCGTCTTCGGCTGTCGCCAGGGCGCACTGCCCTTCCAGCGCAGCGGCCACGCTGCCGTAGGTTTGCACCGAAGCACCGCGACGCTGCAAGGCGGCCTGTAACTCGGCAGCCGGACGCGAGCGCGGCGAATCCAGCGGCGTTACCGCCCAGTGCTGGACACTAGCATCCAACGCGTCGACTACGCCATCCAGATCCTTGTCGGACAACAGCCCGAACACCGCCAGGCGCCGCCCCGCCACCGGCCGCCGCGCCAGGCGCTCGGCCAGGTACTGCGCCGCATGGGGGTTATGACCGACATCCAGCAACAGATTCAGGCGTTTGCCTTGCCAATCGAACTGACGACGATCAAGACGACCGACGACGCGGGTCGCCTGCAACGCTTCGACAATTTGCCCGGCGTGCCACGGCAAGCCCAGCAATAGGTAAGCCTGAAGCGCCAGTGCGGCATTTTCCATCGGCAAATCCAGCAGCGGCAGATCGCGCAGCTCCACCGGGTTGCCCTGGGCGTCACTGCCGCGCCATTGCCAATACTGCTCGGTCATTGCCAGATCGAAATCCCGCCCGCGCAGAAAGAACGGGCACGCCAACTCGCGGACCTTGTCCAGCAACGCCTGAGGGGGATTAAGGTCGCCACAGAGTGCAGGTGCGCCCTGGCGAAAGATGCCGGCCTTCTCGAAGGCTACGGATTCGCGGGTGTCGCCCAGGTAATCGGTATGGTCCACACCAATACTGGTGACCAGCGCAATGTCCGCATCCACGAGGTTGACTGTATCCAGCCGCCCACCCAGGCCGACTTCCAGCACAACGGCATCGAGACCGGAGCGCGCGAACAGCCAGAACGCCGCCAGGGTGCCCATCTCGAAATAGGTGAGGGAAATCTCGCCCCGCCCGGCTTCCACCGCGACAAAGGCTTCGCACAGCTCGGCGTCAGACGCTTCGACGCCGTTGACTTGCACCCGCTCGTTGTAGCGCAGCAGGTGCGGTGAGCTGTAGACACCGACACTCAGCCCCTGGGCCCGCAGCAAAGAGGCCACGAAGGCGCAGGTCGAACCCTTGCCGTTGGTGCCGGTGACGGTGATTACCCGAGGCGCCGGCTTGGCCAGTCCCATGCGGGACGCTACCGCTTGCGAGCGCTCCAGCCCCATGTCGATGGCCGATGGATGCAGCTGCTCGAGGTAGGCAAGCCAGTCGCCCAGGGTACGTTGGGTCATAGGCCAGCAGGCGCCGGCGGAACCACGATCGGCTCGATCGGTGCGGCAACGAATTTCGGCGTCGGCAGGCCCATCAGTTGAGCCAACAGGTTGCCCAGGCGCGGACGCAACTCCTGGCGGTGGATGATCATGTCGATTGCACCGTGCTCCAGCAGGAACTCACTGCGCTGGAAGCCTTCCGGCAGTTTTTCGCGCACGGTCTGCTCGATGACGCGCGGGCCGGCAAAGCCGATCAGGGCTTTCGGCTCGCCGACAATCACGTCACCCAGCATCGCCAGGCTGGCGGAAACGCCGCCGTAGACCGGATCGGTCAGCACCGAGATGAATGGAATGCCTTCTTCACGCAGACGCGCCAGTACCGCGGAGGTCTTGGCCATTTGCATCAGGGAGATCAGTGCTTCCTGCATCCGCGCACCGCCGGAAGCAGCGAAGCAGATCATTGGGCAGCGATTTTCCAGGGCATGGTTAGCTGCGCGAACGAAGCGCTCACCAACGATGGCGCCCATGGAACCGCCCATGAAGGAGAACTCGAACGCCGAGACCACCACCGGCATGCCCAGCAAGGTGCCGCTCACGGACACCAGGGCGTCTTTTTCACCGGTCTGCTTCTGGGCCGCAGTCAGGCGATCCTTGTATTTCTTGCCGTCGCGGAATTTCAGACGGTCCACGGGCTCCAGGTCGGCACCGAGCTCAACACGGCCTTCGGCGTCCAGGAAGATATCGATACGGGCACGCGCGCCGATGCGCATGTGGTGATTGCACTTGGGGCAAACGTCCAGGGTCTTTTCCAGCTCGGGACGGTACAGCACCGCTTCGCAGGATGGACATTTGTGCCACAAACCTTCAGGCACCGAGCTTTTCTTCACCTCGGAACGCATGATCGAAGGGATCAGTTTGTCTACTAACCAGTTGCTCATGCTTTCTTTCTCCAGTACCGGCGGCCCGAACACTTTGGTTCGCGACCCCGCGTATGCCCTTGAGCTAAATTCATTGTGCGGCGAGGTCGAGAAGCCACCACGGTCAGCGCGAAACATGACCTGCGTGCAGCCTAACGTTCTCAGCCATCCCGGCAATCGCTGCACCGCGACTGCCACTACGCTATCGGCCCACCCGGAGGCGGCGCCTGCCTGCTTTGTACAGTGCAGGTATGGACGGCGGCAGTCTGCCAGCCGTCACATTGACTACTGGCTGCTGTGAACAGCGGCCATAAACGCGCGAATCCTTACCGGATCCTTGATGCCCTTGCCCTGCTCCACCCCGCCGCTCACATCCACCGCGTAAGGGCGAACCTGGCGAATGGCTTCAGCCACGTTTTGCGCCGTCAGGCCGCCGGCCAGGATAATCGGTTTGCTCAGGCCTTGGGGCACCAGCGACCAATCGAACGCTTCGCCGGTACCGCCAGGAACGCCTTCCACATAGGTGTCCAGCAAAATGCCGCTGGCACTGGCAAAGGCGTCGCAACCGGCCGCAATATCATCCCCAGCCTTGACCCGCAACGCCTTGATGTACGGACGATGCCAGCCCTCGCAATCGGCCGGGGTCTCGTCGCCGTGAAACTGCAATAGGGCCAACGGCACCGCATCGAGTATCTCGCCCAGCTCGCAACGGCTGGCATTGACGAACAGGCCCACCGGGGTCACGAACGGCGGCAAGGCCTGAATGATCGCCCTCGCCTGCTGCACCGTCACCGCTCGCGGGCTCTTGGCATAAAACACCAGCCCGATGGCATCGGCCCCGGCCTCGACCGCCGCCAACGCGTCCTCGACGCGGGTGATCCCGCAAATCTTGCTGCGAACGGCCGGCATGTCGTTTAAACCTCAGGCAAGTCCGTGAAAGTCCCGGATGGTAGCAAATGCAGCGCAGGGCGTCAGCCGTCGAGTTCCGAGAAGCCCGTGAGGAAATGAGGCCCGATGTAACGCTGTGGCAGCTCGAATTCGTCGTGATATTCGACCTGCACCAGATACAGACCAAACGGGTGCGCCGTCACGCCACCGGAACGGCGGATGCGACTGTCGAGCACTTCCTTGATCCACTCCACGGGACGCTCGCCAGCGCCGATGGTCATCAGCACGCCGGCAATGTTGCGCACCATGTGATGCAGGAACGCGCTGGCACGGATGTCGAGCACGATCATCTTGCCGTGACGGGTCACGCGCAGGTGATGCAACTCCTTGATCGGCGACTTGGCCTGGCACTGGCCAGCGCGAAAGGCGCTGAAATCATGGACCCCAACCAGGTATTGCGCGGCCTCGGCCATGCGCTCGACGTCCAGCGGGCGGTGGTTCCAGGTGATCTCTTCGTTCAGGTGCGCCGGGCGGATCTGATCGTTGTAGATCACATAGCGATAACGCCGGGCAATGGCTTTGAAGCGCGCATGAAAATGCGCCGGCATCGCCTTGGCCCAGCTGACACTGACATCGTGGGGCAGGTTGATGTTGGCGCCCATGACCCAGGCCTTCATTGATCGCTCGACCTGGGTATCGAAATGCACCACCTGGCCGCAGGCGTGCACGCCGGCATCGGTACGGCCGGCGCAATGCAGCGACACGGGCGAATCGGCGACTTTGGACAGCGCGTTTTCAAGGGTTTCCTGCACCGTCAATACGCCGGAAGCCTGACGCTGCCAGCCGCGATAACGCGAGCCTTTGTATTCAACGCCCAAGGCGATTCGGAAAAAGCCGTCGGCCGCCATTTCGGCGGCCGGGTTGTCTATGTTTGCCAAGGAATTACAGCCTGCTGAGGTACGCAAAGGCGGGCATTATAAGGCCCGCCGGGTGGGATGCCAGTGCAACGGGTGGCTCTGTGTCAAATGGACTGACGCCATCGCGAGCAAGCTCGGCTCCCACAGGGATTCTCGGGTGTATTCATGGATCCTGCGTTCACCACAAATCCGTTGTGGGAGCGAGCCTGCTCGCGATGGGGCCAGCCCAAACGCCATTACCTCCCCTGCCCCAAACAAAAACGGCAGCCTCATCGGCTGCCGTTTTCGTTAACCCGATCCTCTCAGACCAGACGCGACAACATTTCCTGTGCTTCGCTCTTCTGGGTGGCATCGCCTTCGCTGAGGACTTCACCGAGGATATCCCGGGCACCGTCGTTGTCGCCCATGTCGATGTAGGCCTGGGCCAGATCGAGCTTGGTCGCCACTTCGTCGGTGCCGCTGAGGAAGTCGAAGTCCGGTTCGTCTTCAGCACCCACCAGGGCGTCTTCGGCGGTGAAGGTCGGCTGGCTCAGGTCGTCGGTCAGGCGATCCAGCTCAGTGTTGACATCCTCCAGCTCGGACTCGAAGGCATCCTTTGGCTTGTCGTGTGCGTCCATTTCGTCTGCCAGGGACAGATCGAAATCGGCCGGCAGTTCGAGGTCGTCAGCCGGGGTGTCAGTCAAGGCTGGCGTCTGGGCCGCAGGCAAGTCCAGGTCAAGGCCCTTGATGTCATCGTCCAGATCCAGACCCTTAAGGTCGTCATCCAGATCCAGCAGGAAGTCTTCGTCGTCCAAGGCGGGAGCCGGGGCATCAGCGCCCAGGTCCAGGTCAAACTCCGACAGATCATCCAGGCTTTCGTTGGCTTCGGTCTGCTGCTTGAGCACCGACTCGAAACTCAGGTCATCGTCTTCCGGGAACGCGTCCAGCTCGGCGACGGGCTCTGGTGCAGGCGTGGCCGGCGAGGCTTCCAGATCCTCCAGGCTCAGGTCGAAGGCGTTGTCCAGCTCTTCATCGGTCGCGGGCTTGTCTTCCAACAGGTCCTTGACGTACTGCGCGTCCAGTTCAGCGGCCACTGTCGCAGCGGCCAGGCCAGCGGTGGCGGCAACCACCATGGCTGGGAAACGGCTTTTGAGCTGCTCGACCTGAGCGTAGTTGTCGCCATTGGCCACCAGCTGACGCTCCTGGGCGACAAAGGCGTCGCGGTCTCCCTGTTGGCCGTAGACTTCCATCAGCTTCAGGCGCAGGTCGCTGCGCTGAGGCTCGGCCTTGATGCCCTGCTCAAGCAGGTCGGCAGCCTGATTCAAGCGACCACGGTCGATATGGGACTGGGCCTGGGGCAGCACGTCGTCGGAACGCTCGGCGGCCGGAGCCACCAACGGCGCCGCGATGGGCGGCGTGACGATCACAGGCGCAACCAACGGGGCCGGCTTGGGGACCGGCGCTGGGGCAGGCTTGGGCTCAAGCTTTACGCTTGGCGGGGGTACATCAATGCCCTCGAAGCTGCTCGGGGGCAAATCGAGCTCCGGGGAGAAGTCGGCCTCCTCCTCAAGGGCTCGGGCCATGCGCACGTGTCTCTCGGCTTCCTGCTGGGCCTTGCGGCGGCGGGCGAGCAACAACAGCAGTAACAGCAGGACCAGCGCGCCGCCGCCAATCAGCCCCAGCAGGACCGGGTTGGTCAGCAGGTCGTTGTATTTTTGCTCATTGGAAGCCGCAGGCGTTGGCTCGACCGGAGCAACAGGCGGCGTCACCTCTGGTGCCGTCGTCGGTGCTTGTGCCGATGGCCCAGGGGTCAACTGCGCCGACATCGCCGCAGGCGCCTCTCCAGTCGGTGGAACAGCGGCACCTTCGGCCTGCATCTTGGCCAGTTGATTGTTCTTCAGCTCGATCAGGCGCTGCAGCTTGTCCAGTTGGCTTTGCAGGTCCGCCATGCGGCTTTTCAGTTCTTCATTGTCGCGGCGAGCCGAATCGAGGCTTTCCTGGGTGACCGCGAGCTTGTTGCTCAGCGCCTGGGAATCGCCGGCAGCGCCCTTGCCCTTGCCCTTTGCGCCGGCCTTCGCCGACTCGGCCGACACCAGGCTCAAGTTATCGCGCCCGGCTGCCTGCGCTGGCGCGCCGTCACCACGCTTGGTCGCATCCAACTGCTGCTGGCCGCCACGCGCCACGCCCTGACGTCCCGAGCGCCAGGCGGCATTTTGCGCCGCCACTTCGGCGATGGCCTGGGGTTGCGGCAACGCGGTACTTTGCACAGGATCCGGCAGGCGCAGCACCTGGCCAGTCTTGAGCAGGTTGATGTTGCCATTGATGAATGCTTTCGGGTTCAACGCCTGGATCGCCAGCATGGTTTGCTGGACCGACCCGCCGTTGCGCACCTTGGCGGCGATTTCCCACAGGGTATCGCGCGGCGTGGTGGTGTATTGGGACGGCTTGGTAGCCCCCGTGACCGGCGTGGACACCACCTGGGGTGGCTTCGCCCGGGCAGCGTCAGCAGCCTGCGGCGAGAACTTGGATGGGTCGAGCAACACGCTGTAGTCGCGCAGTAGACGCCCGTTGGGCCACATCACCTGCACCAGGAACTTGACCATCGGTTCAGACAACGGCCGGCTGGACGTCACCCGCAGGACGCTCTTGCCATTGGCGTTGATCACCGGAGTGAAGGTCAGGTCGTTGAGAAAGGCCTGGCGGTCGACTCCGGCCTTGGCGAAGTCGTCGGGCGAGGCCAGGCTCGGCACAACTTCGGCGGCGGTCAGTTGCTGGACGTCGAGCAACTCGATCTCGGCGACCAGGGGCTGGTTCGGCGTCGACTTCAGGGTCAATTCCCCGAGCCCGAGCGCTTGCGCCATACCGGAGGACAGCGCCGAGGCGGCCGCTATTGCTAACACCAGTTTGCGAACTTGAACCATAGCCTCTTCCTTTGTTTGAACATTCCTCGGCCAGCGAGAAGGTGTTGATGCCGCTGCCGTAAGGCATTGCGCGCAGCCCCGAAGCGACGGTGCGCGCGATCGTTTCACTCATGCCCCGGGAAAGCCCCCAGAGGGAGGTTCGCCTTCAGCACTCTGGCCAAGCATAGCGCTCAGCTAGAATCATTCGACAAATTGTTGCCAAGTATCTTTTACAGCAGGTCTTTTATCAACAACTCAGCCACCTGCACAGCATTGAGTGCCGCGCCCTTGCGTACGTTATCTGACGTCAGCCACATATTTAGTTCCGCCGGGTCATCGATGCCGCCGCGCACACGCCCCACGTAGACCACATCCTGCCCCACTGCATCACACACCGGGGTCGGGTAATCGCCCGCGTCTACCAGCTCGATACCCGGCGCCGCTTCCAGGGCCGCATTGACCTTCGCCAGGTCGATGGCGTGCGCAGACTGCACAGTCACGCTAAAGCTATCGCCAAAAAACACCGGGGCTTGAATGCAAGTGACTGAAATTTTTAACAAAGGTTGATTCAGCACTTGGCGCAACTCGCGAACCAGTCGCTTTTCCAGCTGCGTATGACCCTGCTCGTCCGGGGTGCCGACCTGGGCCAGCAGGTTGAACGCCATCTGCCGATCAAAGAACTTCGGCTCCAGCGGACGGGCGTTGAGCAACTCGGCGGTCTGCCGCGCCAACTCACTGACGGCCGCGCGGCCCTGGGCGGACACGGCGAGGCTGGCGGTCAGGCTGATGCGCTGCAAGTCCAGGTATTCGTGCAGCGGCGCCAGCACCACCGCCAACACCGTGGCCGAAGCGCTGGGGCTGCTGACTTGAAAGGGCTTGCTCAAACCGGCCAGCACCTGGGCGTTGGCTTCTGGCACGATCTGCGGCGCCTGTTCGGGCGGCAACGCGCCGGACAGATCGATCAGCGCGCAACCAGCCGCCGTGGCACGCGAGGCGAAACTCAGGGTCACCGCCGGGCCGGCGGCAAAAAACACCAGTTGGACTTTGCTGAAGTCGAATTCGTCGACTTCTCGTACCCGCACGTTTTTGCCGCGAAACATCACCGAGCTTCCTGCCGATTCGCTGCTGGCCAGCAGGTGCAGGTTGCCAACTGGGAAGTCTCGCTCTTCGAGAATCTGGACGAGGGTTTCGCCGACAGTACCGGTGGCGCCGATCACGGCAATATCAAAGGACTGGCTCATGGGTCTACCTCAGGTAAAACGTGGGGAGCGGCACTTTACCGGGTGGTAGGTATGCAGGCAATTGAACGAGCAGAACCTTTGTGGCGAGGGAGCTTGCTCCCGCTGGGCTGCGTAGCGGCCCCAGATTTTTGGCGGTTGCTGCGCAACCGAGCGGGAGCAAGCTCCCTCGCCACGGATATCTGCCCTGACAGCATAAAAAAACCCGCACCTCTCACAAGGCACGGGTTCTTTCACAGCATCAACCGATCAACGCTCGAGCAGAATCCGCAGCATGCGGCGTAGCGGTTCGGCCGCGCCCCACAGCAGTTGGTCGCCAACGGTGAAGGCACCAATGAATTGCGAACCCATGTTCAGTTTGCGCAAACGGCCCACCGGTACGTTCAGGGTGCCGGTGACCTTGGTCGGGCTCAGCTCCTGCATGCTGATTTCGCGGTTGTTCGGCACCAGCTTGACCCAAGGGTTGTGCTGGCTGATCAGCCCTTCGATATCGGCGATCGGCACGTCTTTGTTCAGCTTGATGGTCAGCGCCTGGCTGTGGCAGCGCATGGCGCCGATGCGCACGCAGATGCCGTCCACCGGGATCGGGCTCTTGAAGCGACCCAGGATCTTGTTGGTTTCGGCCTGGGCCTTCCACTCTTCACGGCTCTGGCCGTTAGGCAGTTCCTTGTCGATCCACGGGATCAAGCTGCCGGCCAGCGGCACGCCGAAATTCTCGGTCGGGTACGCATCGCTGCGCATCGCCTCGGCGACCTTGCGGTCGATGTCCAGGATGGCGCTGGCCGGGTTGGCCAGCTCATCGGCGACGGCGGCGTGGGTCGCGCCCATCTGCTTGATCAGTTCACGCATGTTCTGCGCACCGGCACCGGAAGCCGCCTGATAGGTCATGGCGCTCATCCACTCCACCAGACCGGCCTCGAACAGGCCGCCCAGGCCCATCAGCATCAGGCTGACGGTGCAGTTGCCACCGATGTAGTTCTTGGTGCCCGCGTCCAGCTGCTGGTCGATGACCTTGCGGTTCACCGGGTCGAGAACGATCACTGCATCGTCCTGCATGCGCAGGCTGGAGGCGGCGTCGATCCAGTAACCCTGCCAGCCGGCTTCACGCAATTTGGGGAAGACTTCGCTGGTGTAGTCGCCGCCCTGACAGGTCAGGATCACGTCGAGGGTCTTGAGCTCGTCAATGCTGTAGGCATCCTTGAGCACACCGGTGTCCTTGCCCACGGACGGGCCTTGGCCACCGACATTGGAGGTGGTGAAAAACACCGGCTCAATGAGATCGAAATCCTGCTCTTCCAGCATTCGCTGCATGAGCACGGAACCGACCATGCCGCGCCAACCGATCAGACCTACACGTTTCATCGCAACTACACCTATACAAAAGTGGGCCACCGTCGGAGCGGTGGGCCCGAAAGATTACAGATTCCGCAGCGCGGCGACTACTGCATCGCCCATTTGCTGCGTACCGACTTGGGTACAACCGGCCGACCAGATGTCGCCCGTGCGCAGACCTTGGTCCAGCACTGCGCTGACCGCCGTCTCGATGGCATCGGCCACGTCGCCCCGGTTGAAGCTGTAGCGCAGCATCATCGACACCGACAAAATGGTCGCCAGCGGGTTGGCAATGCCCTGCCCGGCGATGTCCGGCGCCGAACCGTGGCACGGCTCGTACATGCCCTTGTTGTTGGCATCCAGGGAGGCCGACGGCAGCATGCCGATGGAACCGGTGAGCATCGACGCTTCGTCGGACAGGATGTCGCCGAACATGTTGTCGGTGACGATCACGTCGAACTGCTTCGGCGCGCGCACCAGTTGCATGGCGGCGTTGTCGACGTACATGTGGCTCAGTTCGATGTCCGGGTAATCCTTGGCCACCTGCTCGACCACTTCACGCCACAGTTGGCTGGAAGCCAGCACGTTGGCCTTGTCCACCGAGCACAGCTTCTTGCCGCGCACGCGAGCCATGTCGAAACCGACCCGGGCGATCCGGCGAATTTCGCTTTCGCTGTACGGCAGGGTGTCGTAGGCCTGGCGTTCGCCATTATCCAGCTCACGGGTACCGCGCGGGGCGCCGAAGTAGATACCGCCGGTCAGTTCGCGGACGATGAGGATGTCCAGGCCCGAAACGATTTCCGGCTTCAGGCTCGAGGCATCGGCCAGTTGCGGGTAGAGAATCGCCGGACGCAGGTTGCCGAACAGGCCCAACTGCGCACGAATCTTCAGCAGGCCGCGCTCCGGGCGGATGTCGCGTTCGATCTTGTCCCATTTCGGGCCGCCCACGGCGCCCAGCAGCACGGCATCGGCAGCGCGGGCACGGTCCAGGGTTTCATCGGCCAGAGGCACGCCGTGTTTGTCGATGGCCGCGCCGCCGATCACATCGTGACTGAGCTCGAAGCCCAGGCTGTACTTGTCGTTCGCCAGCTCCAGGACCTTGACCGCTTCGGCCATGATTTCCGGACCAATGCCGTCACCTGGGAGAATCAGAATCTGCTTGCTCATGGTTTCCTCATTTGCTCTGTCGGCGCGCCCCAGGCTTTTTAACCTTGGGCTGGCCGGGAAAAATGCTATCGCTCGGCCCACAGCACCAGTACATCTGTACTGAACGAACCATCGGCCTCAATCTCAAAATATTCACGCACTTCATCGCCCATCGAGCGCTGCAACTCAAGAATCGCCGCACGCATCACCTCGGGGGTGCGCATGCGCTCGACCCAGGAGCGGTATTCCAGACGCAGGCGCTGACGCGTGGTGCTTCGGGTGTGCAACCCCGCTTCGCTGACCTGGCGCAACCACTCACCGGCCGAATAATCGCGCACATGGCTGGTGTCGCGCAGCACTTCGACGCTTTGCAGGTACGTGTCCAGCAACGGCGTGCCCGGCGACAGGACATCAATGAAGGCCACCGCCCCGCCCGGCTTGAGCACCCGGCGCACTTCCCGCAGTGCCAGGCCCAGGTCGCTCCAATGATGCGCCGAGTAGCGACTGAA
Organism: Pseudomonas sp. LBUM1664; assembly: GCF_059695895.1. Classification (NCBI taxonomy): domain Bacteria; kingdom Pseudomonadati; phylum Pseudomonadota; class Gammaproteobacteria; order Pseudomonadales; family Pseudomonadaceae; genus Pseudomonas; species Pseudomonas sp. LBUM1664. The sequence goes on from NZ_CP166791.1 coordinate 4,345,757, forward strand.
CACGAAGTCGAACTCACCGTCGGCGAACGGCAGGCGCTCGGCGGCGCCGCGCACTGTGGTGATGTTGCCCAGACCACGCTCCACCGCCGCCGCGGCCACGACGTCCAGCATTTGCTGGGACAGGTCGTAGGCCACCACTTCACCAGCCAGCGGCGCCACGTGGAAACTCACGTGACCGGCGCCGCACCCCAGGTCCAGCACACGGGCATCGCCCCTACCGGTCAGCTCGGCTTGTAGCAGCGCGAACTCAGTGCCCTGGGCGTGCACGGCACTGCTCAGATAGGCCGAAGCCTGTTCACCGAATTGCTTTTGTACAACCTGACTGTGGGCGGTGCTGGTCATGGGGACTTCCTTTTGGGGTGTAGTCTTTTGGTGTCAGTACTGCCATCTTCGCGAGCAAGCCCGCTCCCACATTGGATTTGCGGCGTTCACACCCCCCTGTGGGAGCGGGCTTGCTCGCGAAGAGGCCAGCACTACTTACATCAATCTCAAATCAATCAAGCATCCCGAAACAACCAAGGCTGGCTCGCCCGATGCTTGGCTTCGAACGTGGCAATCGCCTCGCCGTCCTGCAGGGTCAAACCAATGTCGTCCAGGCCGTTGAGCAGGCAATGCTTGCGGAACGCGTCGATCTCGAAACTCAGCACCTTGCCGTCAGGACGGGTCACGGTCTGGGCCGCAAGGTCGACCTGCAGTTGATAGCCCGGGTTCGCCTCGACCTGCTGGAACAGCTCATCCACGTCAGCGTCGCTCAAGATGATCGGCAGCAAACCGTTCTTGAAGCTGTTATTGAAGAAAATGTCGGCGTAGCTCGGCGCGATGATGCTGCGAAAACCGTACTCTTCCAGAGCCCAGGGCGCGTGTTCGCGGCTCGAACCACAACCGAAGTTTTCGCGGGCCAACAACACGCTGGCGCCTTGATAACGCTCGGCGTTGAGCACGAAATCCTTGTTCAACGGCCGCTTGGAGTTGTCCTGGTAAGGCTGGCCCACATCCAGGTAGCGCCACTCGTCGAACAGGTTCGGACCGAAGCCGGTGCGCTTGATCGATTTCAAGAACTGCTTGGGAATGATCTGGTCGGTGTCGACGTTGGCACGATCCAAAGGCGCGACAAGACCGGTGTGCTGGGTAAAAGCTTTCATGCTGCGCTCCTTCAGATCAATTCGCGGACGTCGACGAAACGGCCGTTGACGGCGGCGGCCGCGGCCATGGCCGGGCTCACCAGGTGCGTACGGCCACCGGCGCCCTGACGCCCTTCGAAGTTACGGTTGGAGGTGGAGGCGCAATGCTCGCCCGACTCCAGGCGATCCGGGTTCATCGCCAGGCACATCGAGCACCCTGGCTCACGCCATTCGAAACCGGCCTCGAGGAAAATCTTGTCCAGCCCTTCCGCTTCAGCCTGAGCCTTCACCAGGCCCGAGCCCGGCACCACGATGGCCTGCTTGATGGTCGAGGCCACCTTGCGACCCTTGGCGATCACCGCCGCCGCGCGCAGGTCTTCGATCCGCGAGTTGGTGCAGGAACCGATGAACACGCGGTCAAGTTGAATGTCGGTGATCGCCTGGTTGGCGCTCAAGCCCATGTATTTCAGTGCGCGGACGATTGAGTCACGCTTGACCAGGTCCATTTCCTTGGTCGGATCGGGCACGTTCTGGTCCACCGCCAGCACCATTTCCGGGGAAGTGCCCCAGCTGACCTGCGGCTTGATCTGGGTAGCGTCGAGTTCGACCACGGTGTCGAACTTGGCATCGGGGTCGGACACCAGGTCCTTCCAGGCTTCGACCGCCATGTCCCATTCAGCACCTTTCGGGGAGAACGGGCGACCTTTGACGTATTCCACGGTTTTTTCATCGGCGGCCACCAGCCCAACGCGGGCACCGGCCTCGATGGACATGTTGCAGATGGTCATGCGGCCTTCCACGGACAAATCGCGGATGGCGCTGCCCGCGAACTCGATCGCGTGGCCGTTCCCGCCGGCAGTGCCGATCTTGCCGATCACGGCCAGGACGATGTCCTTGGCGGTCACGCCGAACGGCAATTTGCCCTCGACGCTCACCAGCATGTTTTTCATCTTCTTGGCGACCAGGCACTGGGTGGCGAGCACATGCTCGACCTCTGAGGTGCCGATGCCGTGGGCCAGGGCCCCGAAAGCACCGTGGGTCGATGTGTGGGAGTCGCCGCAGACCACGGTCATCCCAGGCAAGGTCGCGCCCTGTTCCGGGCCGATGACGTGGACGATGCCTTGGCGCACATCATTCATCTTGAATTCGACGATGCCGTATTCGTCGCAGTTATCGTCGAGGGTCTGAACCTGCAAACGCGAGACCTGGTCGGCAATGGCTTCGATGCCGCCCTTGCGCTCCGGCGTGGTCGGTACGTTGTGGTCCGGGGTCGCGATGTTGGCATCGATGCGCCAAGGCTTGCGCCCGGCCAGACGCAGACCTTCGAAGGCTTGCGGCGAAGTCACTTCGTGGATGATGTGACGATCGATGTAGATCAGCGCCGAGCCATCGTCGCGCTGCTTGACCAAATGCGAATCCCAGAGCTTGTCGTAGAGCGTTTTGCCGGCCATCAGACGGTTCCTCATCAGCTTGTTTCTATGCCCCAGGTCTTGAGGGAATCAATAACCCCTTGGCTTGTGAGGCTGATCCTATGGGGTTACATTAAATAACTCAAATTCATATTTTTCATACTTTGCATAACCAACTGGAATCTGACCGAGACTGCCATGGACCTCGCCAACCTCAATGCCTTTATTGCCATCGCCGAGACAGGCAGTTTCTCTGGTGCCGGTGAACGCCTGCACCTGACTCAGCCAGCCATCAGCAAACGCATCGCCGGGCTGGAACAGCAGCTCAAGGTGCGCCTGTTCGACCGGCTGGGCCGCGAAGTGGGCCTGACCGAAGCCGGTCGGGCCCTGTTGCCACGGGCCTATCAGATCCTCAACGTGCTGGATGACACCCGTCGCGCCCTGACCAACCTGACCGGCGAAGTGACCGGGCGCCTGACGCTCGCCACCAGTCACCACATCGGCCTGCATCGTCTGCCGCCCTTATTAAGGGAGTTCACCCGACGCTACCCACAGGTGGCGCTGGATATTCAGTTTCTGGATTCGGAAGTGGCCTACGAAGAAATCCTCCATGGCCGAGCGGAGCTGGCGGTCATCACCCTGGCTCCCGAACCACACACGCTGGTGCGGGCCACGCCGGTGTGGGACGACCCCCTGGATTTCGTGGTGGCCCCGGAACATGTGCTGCTGGAGAACGACGCAGTCAGCCTGGCGGACATTGCCTTGCATCCGGCGGTTTTCCCGGGTGGCAACACCTTTACCCACCACATCGTCCAACGCCTGTTCCAGGCCCAGGGCCTGACGCCGAACATCGCCATGAGCACGAATTATCTGGAAACCATAAAGATGATGGTCTCCATCGGCCTGGCCTGGAGCGTTCTGCCGCGCACCATGCTCGATGATCAGGTGGCAAGCATTCCTTTGCCGGGCATACAGCTCAGTCGCCAGCTAGGCTATATCTTGCATACCGAACGGACGTTGTCGAACGCTGCACGGGCTTTCATGTCCTTACTGGACGCACAAATCGATCTGCCAGGGACAAAGGCATAGGTTGTGCTACTCCTAATAGAGCCGCTACGTCTGTGCCTAACGCCCAAACCTGCCCAAGGCTCTTTAGATAATGCCCAAACCCGCTGACCATTTCCCCCCCCTGCCACGCATTCAGGCGCTTGACCCAAAACGGTCCGAGCAAAGTTGGGACAGTGCGCCGCAGTTGCTGGCCGCCCTGAACGGTGCACGGCTGGGGGCCTGGTCGTGGGACATCGAGAGTGGGCAGATCAGTTGGTCCCGGGGCACCCAGGCGCTGTTCGGCTTCGATCCGCGCCAACCCTTGCCGGCGGATGTGGATTACCTGGACCTGTTGCTGCCCGAAGACCGGAACAAAGCCATCCGCGCCTTTCACGCGGCAGTGGCCGGTGTGCCGCTGGAACAGGCGATGCACCACCGTATCGTCTGGCCCGACGGCAGCCAGCACTGGCTGGAGATCAATGGCAGCGTACTGCCCGACAAACACGGTCGCCCCCGCATGATCGGGGTGATCCGCGAGATCACCCATCAGCGCGAGCGGGAGCAGGCGCTGCGCAGTTCGGAAAAGCGTTTCGCCACACTGTTTCATCTGAGCCCGAACATGGTGCTGCTGACGCGTCAGGAAGACGGGCTGATCAGCGAGGCCAACCAGTATTTCGAAAGCCTGTTTGGCTGGCCATTGCACGATGCGATTGGTCGGACCACCCTGGAGCTGGGCTTGTGGGTCGACCCCGGGCAGCGGGTAAAACTGGTGGAGGCCATCAAGGCCAAGGGCGAACTGTCGAGCATGGAAGTGGAACTGCGGGCCAGCAACGGCCAGATCCACAGTGGCCTTCTCAGTTCCCAGAGAGTCGAGCTGGAAGGTCAGCCTTATCTGCTGAGCACGTTCCTCGACACCACCGAACGCAAACTGGCCGAACAGGCCCTCAAGGACAGCCAGGAACGCCTGGACCTGGCCCTCAACTCAGCGCAACTGGGCACCTGGGATTGGCACATCCCCAGTGGCATGCTCTACGGCTCGGCCCGGGCCGCGCAGCTCCATGGCCTGGAGCCCAAGCCGTTCCACGAATCATTCGATTCGTTTTTCGATGGGGTGCCCACGGAAGAGCGCAACAACATGCGCAATGCCTACCGCAGCCTGCGCGAAGGCCCGGCGGGCAATTATCAGTTGACCTATCGCGTACAACTGCCGGACGGCAGCTCCCGTTATCTGGAAAGCCGCGCCCGCCTCTACCGTAACGACGACGGCAGCCCGCAACGTATGGCCGGCACCTTGCTGGACATCACCGACCAGGTAGAACGCGAACAAAGCCTGGCGGCGTCGGAAGAAAAATTTGCCACCCTGTTCCAGGTCAGCCCCGACCCGATCTGCGTCACGCATCAGGACAGTGGCCGGTTCATCGAAATCAACTCCAGCTTCACCCAGACCTTCGGCTGGGCGGCCAGCGACGTGATCGACCGCAGCGCCGACGAGATCGGCCTCTGGGATGCCTCCGGCAGCAGCCTGCAACGCATTGAACGGGTGATCCGCGAGCGATCCCTGAACAACGTGGCCATCGTCGTCCATCATAAAAACGGCCATCCACTGACCTGCGTGATCTCCAGCCGGCAGATCAACGTCGGCAACCAGCCCTGCATTGTCACCACCCTGCGGGACATCACTCAGCAACAACGCTCCGAAGCGGCCCTCAAGGCCAGCGAGGAGAAATTCGCCAAGGCTTTCCACTCCAGCCCCGACGCCATCACCATCACCGAGCGCGAAAGCGGTCGCTACCTGGAAGTCAACGACGGCTTCTGCCGGCTGACTGGCTACCGCGCCGACGAAGTGATCGGGCACACGGTTTATGAGGTGGGAATCTGGGCCGAAGAAAAACAGCGCACGACCTTGCTGGCCGAACTGCAACTCAAGGGCCGGGTGCTCCATCAGGAAATGCTCGGTCGCAACAAGCGTGGGGAGATTCTCACCGTGGAGGTCTCGGTCGAACCCATTACGCTCAACGAAACGGCCTGTCTGCTGCTGACTGCCCGGGACGTAAGCCTGCTAAGGAACGCCGAAGCACAGATCCGCCACCTGGCCTACCACGACCCGCTGACCAACCTGCCCAACCGGGCACTGCTGATGGACCGGCTGAGCCAGCAGATCGCCCTGCTCAAGCGCCATAACCTGCGTGGCGCCCTGCTGTTTCTCGACCTGGACCACTTCAAGCACATCAACGACTCCCTCGGTCATCCGGTGGGTGACACGGTGCTGAAAATCATCACTGCGCGCCTGGAAGCCAGCGTGCGCATGGAGGACACCGTAGCGCGGCTGGGTGGCGACGAATTCGTGGTGTTGCTCAGCGGCCTGGAAGGCAGCCGCTGCGAAGTCACCACGCAAGTGCAGCATCTGGCCGACACCCTGCGCGACCTGCTCTCGGAACCAATGTTCCTCGACGGCCAGCGGCTGCAAGTCACGCCGAGCATCGGCATGGCGCTGATTCCCGACCATGGCTCCACCCCTGCCGACCTGCTCAAGCGTGCCGACATTGCGCTGTACCGCGCCAAGGACTCGGGACGCAACACCTCGCAGATGTTCCATGCCACCATGCAAAAAGCCGCCAGCGAACGGCTGCGCATGGAAACCGACCTGCGCCAGGCCCTGGCCCGCGGCGAGTTCAGCGTGCATTTCCAACCTCAGGTCGACGCTCGGGATAACCGCATCATCGGTGCCGAAGCCCTGGTGCGCTGGCATCACCCTGAACTGGGGGCCCAGTCGCCGAACGAGTTCATCAAAGTGCTGGAAGACAGTGGGCTGATCCTGGAAGTCGGGACCTGGATCCTCGATGAAGCCTGCGACGGCTTCAAGCAACTGATCGCCAGGGGCAAGGTCGATCCGCAGCAATTCAGCTTGTGCGTGAACATCAGCCCGCGGCAGTTCCGCCAGAGCGATTTCGTCGAACGCATCCAAAACAGCCTCGCCACCCACGGCCTGCCCTGCTCCATGTTGAAGCTGGAAATCACCGAAGGCATCGTGATCCAGAACCTGGACGACACCATCGGCAAAATGCGCCGGCTCAAGAAACTGGGGGTGAGCTTCGCCATGGACGACTTCGGCACCGGTTATTCGTCGCTGACCTACCTCAAGCGCCTGCCGGTGGACACGCTGAAAATCGATCAGTCATTCGTGCGCGACGCCACCAGCGACCCCAACGACGCCGAAATCATCCGCGCCATCGTCGCCATGGCCCGCAGCCTTAACCTGAAAATGATTGCCGAAGGCGTGGAGACCCTGGAGCAACTGCAATTCCTGCAGGGCCTCGATTGCCATTTGTACCAGGGCTACCTGCACAGCCGGCCGTTGCCACTGGATGCGTTTGAGCGGTTGTTGCCGTGATGGGGATGGACCGCGTGCGCGAAAAAGTGAAGCCTGGCGATTGTTGTGGCGAGGGATATGAAAAAGGGCGCCATTGGCGCCCTTTTTCAGTTGCGATGCATCAGTTTTGCAACGCGGGTTGCTGCTGCACCCCATTGATCGGGATGCGCTTAGCCTTGGCCTCTTCCGGTATCACCCGCAACAGGTCGATGCTCAACAGACCGTTGCTCAAGCCGGCGGACTTGATCTCGATATGATCCGCCAACCGGAAGGACAGCTTGAACGCACGCTGGGCAATGCCCTGGTGCAGGTAGGTCACGCTGTCGTTGCTGGCCTCACGCTTGCCGCCGCTGATGGTCAGCACACCTTTTTCCACTTGCAGGTCCAGGTCTTCTTCCCGGAACCCGGCGGCGGCAACCACGATGCGGTACTCATCATCGCCATATTTTTCCACGTTATAGGGTGGATAGCTGCTGCCCGGTTCGTTGCGCAGAGCGGTTTCGAACAGGTCGTTGAAACGGTCAAAGCCCACCGAGGAACGGAACAGAGGGGCCAACGAAAATGCAGTACTCATGATTCAAATCTCCTGAAAAGTTCAGCAAGGTTTTTTGTCTCCGCGACCCGAATTCGGCATCGCGTAACCCCTATCTAGGGGCCGCCAAAAACATTTCAAGAGCTTTTTTTGAAATTTTTTCAGGCCGCTTTGGTGCGTTGAACGCCGAGCAAATGGCCCACCGCGTCCAGGTCGGTTTCCCGGCGCAGAGCGGTAAACAGCTCCACCGCTTCGGGGTAGTTGCGGGTCAGCATTGCCAGCCACTGCTTCAATCGACCTGGCGCCTGACGTGGCGTCAGTTGCTCGACCACCTGCACCCAAAAGTCCTGGAGCATCGGCTGCAGCTCGGCCCAAGACATCTCGACCACTTCTTCACCGGCCTTTGCTGCGGCAATCTGCCGGGCCAGATCAGGACGGGACACAAGGCCGCGCCCGAGCATGATGTCTTCGACGCCGCTGATTTCGCGGCAACGGCGCCAGTCTTCCACGCTCCAGATATCGCCGTTGGCGAACACCGGCACCTTGACCACCTCCTGAACCCGCGGGATCCACTCCCAGTGGGCCGGTGGCTTGTAGCCGTCGGTCTTGGTCCGCGCATGCACCACAATGTGCGCCGCCCCCCCTTCGGCCAGGGCCGTGGCGCAGACCAGCGCACCGTCCGGGCTGTCGAACCCCAGGCGCATCTTGGCGGTAACAGGAATGTGCCTGGGCACCGCTCGGCGCACGTGTTCGACGATTTCGTTGAGCAGTTCCGGCTCTTTGAGCAATACCGCCCCGCCCCGGGATTTGTTCACGGTCTTGGCCGGGCAGCCAAAGTTCAGGTCAATGACCTGCGAACCCAGCTCACAGGCCAGCGCGGCGTTTTCCGCCAGGCACACCGGGTCTGAACCCAACAACTGCACCCGCAACGGCACACCGGCGGCAGTCTGGGCGCCGGTCAGCAACTCCGGGGCGAGCTTGTGGAAGTAGGCCGGTGTGAGCAGTCGGTCGTTGATGCGGATGAACTCGGTGACACACCAGTCGATACCGCCAACACGGGTCAGGACGTCCCGCAGGATGTTGTCGACCAACCCCTCCATGGGCGCCAGGGCAATTTGCATGGAAAAACACACTCAACGAAAAAACGTGCGGCAGTTTACCGGATTTTGCTCATCACATCGGAACTCACCACCCATCCCCGGTGGGAACGGACTCGCTGTCACAAGGGTTCAGCGCGGCGCCATAACCCTCGATGAACTCTGGCGGCATCCGTTTGGGCCTGCCGGTGGACAGTTCGATACAAACAAAAGTGGTCTGGGCGCGTAACAAGGTGGTGTTGTCGCTTGGACGGATCAGTTGAAAATGCCGGGTCATCTTCAGCCGCTGGTCCCAGTCGACGATCCAGGTGGCCAATAGCAGTTCGTCGCCTTCATAGGCGGCCGCCAGGTAATCGATTTCATGACGCACGACCGCCATGGCCCGGTCAAGCCGCCGGTATTCCACCAGATCCAGTCCCAGGCGCTGGGAATGGCGCCAGGCACAGCGCTCGAGCCAAGTGACGTATACCGCGTTGTTGGCGTGGCCCAACCCATCGATGTCTTCGGCATTTACTTGAAGATCAATGATGAACGGCGTTGCCCGATCCCAGCCCATGCCCCTCTCCCGGTCGAATTTGGATCGAGGCAGTGTAACGGATGCTCAGGCCGATTGCCGCGCTTGCAGGCTGCGCCCGGCCAGCAGTGATAACACACCATCAATGACACGAGGATCGGCCAGCACCCGCTGGTGCCCGCCCTGTGACAACCGCAGCAAGCGACTGTCGAACCAGGCTTCGTGAATCCGTTGCGACTCCTCGACCGAGACCGACGTGTCGTCCTCGGCATGGACGATCAGCCCCGGCACATCCAACTGATAATGCGAGACGTCCATCTTCGAGGCCGGCATACCCACATCGCTTTCCACCTGGCGAATGAACGCTGAACGCGCCCTGGGCGGCAGGCCCATATGCCGGGCAAATCCGCGCAAGACCCCGAGAATCCGTGCGGGTGCGGCGATGCTCACCAGCGTCTCGGTACGCAGCCCCAACTGAACCGCCAGCATGGCACTGGCGCCCCCCATGGAATGCCCGATTACCGCCTGCAACGACGGCAATTCAGCCGCGGCTTCGAGCATGGCCCTGGCGAACAGCAAGACATTCGCCTCACGACCAGGGGAGCGGCCATGGGCGGGGCCATCCAGCGCCACAACCGTGTAGCCGGCGCCCACGAGCGCCGTGATCAGCGCCGCAAACTGAGTGGGTCGCCCTTCCCAGCCGTGCATCAGCAGCACGGTCGGGCCTTTGCCCCAGCGCAAGGCCGAGAGACCGAAACGCAAGGTGATGCGCTCGGAGGTCGCCAGCAATGGCAGTTCCCAGTCCCGTGGCTGCAAATTCCTGGGACGCATGAACAACATCCGCATCTTCTTCGCCACCAGCCGTGGAGCCAACCGGCCCAGCGTGCCATTGACGCCACGAATCCAGCTCAACCTGTCCATTGCTCATCTCCAGGGCTTGCGCCTTAGTTCATCGCACCGCCGACTTGGCAGCGCGCAGCAAACGATCCGACAACTCCCCCGGGCCCAGCGCCCGTGCCAGGGCCAGGCCACCGACCATCAAGGCGATGTCCGCCAGCACCTTGTCGGCGTCTTCCGGGCTGGCCGCCAACTGCGCGACCATCAGCTCGATATGCTCATTGAGCACCTCACGAAATTCATCCGGCAGCCGTCCGAGTTCCCCGATCGATGCCGGAATCGGACAGGCTTGTTCGGTGGAGTCACGGTGCTTGCGCGACAAGTAAAATGCCGCCGCCAGGGTGCGCCGCTCTTCACCGCTCAATCCGGCATCCATGTCGGCGATCAAGCCGCGACGCTGACTGAGCAGTTGCTTGAACGCCTCCAGCATCAAGGCATCCTTGCTTTCGAAGTGCGCATAGAAGCCACCCACCGTCAGCCCGGCCGCACCCATCACCTCGCCCACGCTCGGCTCGGCCGGACCACGCTGGATCAGCGCGGCGCTGGCGGCCTTAAGAATGCGCTCACGGGTTTGTGCCTTTTTATCGCTCATCGTCGCCTCCGAATATTACGATTGAAATATTATATGCATAATAATTTTCTGCAAGCGGAAATTCAGACCGCTGGTCAGAAGCATCTTTTCAGGAGAATAAGGGAATTGGCCGAACGCCAGACAAACAAAAGGGCCATTCAATAATTGAATGACCCTTATAAAATCCCGCAGAGCGGGTAATCGTGGCGTCCCCTAGGGGACTCGAACCCCTGTTACCGCCGTGAAAGGGCGGTGTCCTAGGCCACTAGACGAAGGGGACACAAACCTTCTGTACTTGATCAGCGCTGAGAACTGATCGATTCAATGCCGGTGTGGCCAGACCTTGAACCTGTAAATTGGTGGAGCTAGACGGGATCGAACCGTCGACCTCTTGCATGCCATGCAAGCGCTCTCCCAGCTGAGCTATAGCCCCAGATTTTTCGCCTCGCGGCGGAGCGGCATCTTGCAACATCGCTTCTGTAAAACTGGCGTCCCCTAGGGGACTCGAACCCCTGTTACCGCCGTGAAAGGGCGGTGTCCTAGGCCACTAGACGAAGGGGACACAAACCCTTCTATACAACTGATCAACGCTGAGTGTTGATCGCTTCAAGACCCGTGTGGCCAGGCCTTGAAGTGTAAATTGGTGGAGCTAGACGGGATCGAACCGTCGACCTCTTGCATGCCATGCAAGCGCTCTCCCAGCTGAGCTATAGCCCCTCATCGCTGAGGACGGGGCGAATCTTAAGGGCGTATCAGAGGGCTGTCAAATTTATTTTTAACAAATTTGAAAGTTTTTTGCCGGGATAACAATCACTTACCGACAAACCCCGGAAAACCGGGGTATGTCCTGCCTCCTCGACCGCTTAGGCAATCGCGCCCAGCAGTTTTTCCCACTCCTTGTTTTCCTTCTTCGACACGCCACCGAGCAGATCGATGGCTTGGCGCAGGCGGAAGCGGGTCAGGTCCGGCCCGAGAATTTCCATCGCATCAAGCACCGACACCGAACTGGCCTGGCCGGTAATGGCGGCGAACATCAGCGGCATGGCGTCACGCAGCTTCAACTCCAGGTGCTCGACAACCGCCTGAATGGTTGCGGTGATGCTGTCCTTTTCCCACTGACGCAGGCTTTCGAGCTTCCACAAGATCAGTTGCATCAACTGGCGCACCTGGTCGCCCGAGAGCTTCTTGGATTCGAACAGCTTCGCATCCGGCGTCACGCCACCGGCAAAGAAGAAGCCGGCCAGCGGTGCGATCTGGCTGAACGTCTCCACCCTGCCCTGCACATGGGGCGCGATTTTCATCATGTACTCAGGATTCAGTGCCCACTTCTGCACGCGGGCGGCAAACTCTTCCACCGGCAGGTCACGCAGCCACTGGCCGTTGAGCCACGACAGTTTCTCGACATCGAAGATCGGCCCGCCCAGGGACACCCGCGACAGGTCGAAATGCTCGACCATTTCCTGCAGCGAGAATTTCTCGCGCTCATCCGGCATCGACCAACCCATGCGACCCAGGTAATTGAGCATCGCCTCGGGCATGAAGCCCATGCGCTCGTAGAAGGTCACCGAGGTCGGGTTCTTGCGCTTGGACAGCTTGCTCTTGTCCGGATTACGCAGCAGCGGCATGTAGCACAGCTGTGGTTGTTCCCAGCCAAAGTACTCGTAGAGCAGGATCAGTTTCGGCGCCGATGGCAGCCATTCTTCACCGCGCAATACGTGGGTAATGCCCATCAGGTGATCGTCGACCACGTTCGCCAGGAAGTACGTCGGCAGGCCGTCGGTCTTCATCAGCACCTGCATGTCCATGCGATCCCACGGGATCTCGACATCGCCACGCAGCATGTCCGGCACCACGCAGACGCCTTCGGTCGGCACCTTCATGCGGATCACATGGGGCTCGCCGGCGGCCAGGCGACGGGCGACTTCTTCCTTGGACAGCAGCAGCGCGCGACCGTCGTAGCGCGGGGTTTCGCCACGGGCCATCTGCTCGGCGCGCATCTGGTCCAGCTCTTCGGCGGTGCAGAAGCACGGGAACGCGTGCCCCAGGTCCACCAGTTGCTGGCAATACTGCTTGTAGATATCGCCGCGCTCGCTCTGACGGTACGGACCATGCGGGCCGCCGACGTCCGGGCCTTCGCTCCAGTTGATACCCAGCCAGCGCAGGGCATCGAAAATCTGCTGTTCGGACTCACGGGTCGAACGCAACTGATCGGTGTCCTCGATCCGCAGGATGAACTCACCGCCATGCTGCTTGGCAAAGCAATAGTTGAACAAAGCGATGTAAGCGGTGCCGACATGGGGATCGCCAGTGGGCGAAGGCGCGATGCGGGTGCGGACGGTGGTCATGGCATGTCTCGGAAAGAATATAAAAAGCAAAGATCAAACAGGGGGCGAATGGTAACAGGCGATGGCGGGCGGGCTCCAGTGAGAGGGACCTGATGTAGGGCTAATACCAGGATCCGTCTGCCAGACCGAGGCGCCCCATTCGCGAGCAAGCCCGCTCCCACAGGGGACCGCGTGCAACTTAGGCAACTTGGTTCATGTGGGAGCGGGCTTGCTCGCGAAGAGGCCCTTACAGCCGCCGCAAACCTCAGACAGCCAACAACCGCTCCCGCAACTTGCCAATCTCGTCGCGCAATTGCGCCGCCGCTTCGAACTCCAGGTCCCGGGCCAATTGATACATTTTCTCTTCCAACTGACGGATACGCTTGGTGATTTCGCTCGGCGAGCGCAGTTCGGCTTCGTAGCGGGCGCTCTCTTCGGCGGCCTTGGCCATGCCCTTGCGCTTTTTACTGCGCGAGCCCGGCACGGTGGCGCCTTCCATGATGTCGGCGACGTCTTTGAACACGCCTTTGGGGGTGATGCCGTTGGCGAGGTTGAAGGCAATCTGTTTATCGCGACGGCGCTCGGTCTCGCCGATGGCCCGCTCCATGGAGCCGGTGATGCGATCGGCATAAAGAATCGCGCGACCGTTGAGGTTACGCGCCGCGCGGCCGATGGTCTGGATCAACGAGCGCTCGGAGCGCAGGAAACCTTCTTTGTCGGCGTCGAGAATCGCCACCAGTGACACTTCCGGCATGTCCAGGCCTTCGCGCAGCAGGTTGATACCCACCAGCACATCGAAGGTGCCCAGGCGCAGGTCGCGGATGATCTCGACCCGCTCCACCGTGTCGATGTCCGAGTGCAGGTAACGCACCCGCACACCATGGTCGGCCAGGTAGTCGGTGAGGTCTTCGGCCATGCGCTTGGTCAGCGTGGTGACCAGCACCCGCTCCTCCAACGCCACACGCTTGCTAATTTCCGAGAGCAAATCGTCGACCTGGGTCAGCGCCGGGCGTACTTCGATCTGCGGGTCGACCAGCCCGGTCGGCCGCACCAATTGCTCGATCACCCGGCCGGCATGCTCAGCCTCGTAGTTGCCGGGGGTGGCCGAGACAAAAATCGTCTGCGGGCTCACGCCTTCCCATTCGTCGAAGCGCATCGGCCGGTTATCCAGGGCCGACGGCAGGCGGAACCCGTATTCCACCAGGGTTTCCTTGCGCGAACGGTCGCCTTTGTACATCGCGCCGACCTGGGGCACGCTGACGTGGGACTCGTCGATCACCAGCAAGGCATCGGCCGGCAGATAGTCATACAACGTGGGCGGCGGCGCGCCCGCCGGTCGGCCCGACAGGTAGCGCGAGTAGTTTTCGATACCGTTGCAGTAGCCCAGCTCCAGGATCATCTCCAAGTCAAACCGGGTCCGCTGCTCCAGACGCTGGGCTTCCACCAGTTTGTTGTTCGAGCGCAGGTATTCCAGTCGCTCCTGCAACTCGACCTTGATCCCCTCGATAGCGCCCAGCAGGGTTTCCCGCGGCGTCACGTAGTGGCTCTTGGGGTAGAAGGTAAAGCGTGGCAGCTTGCGGATCACTTCGCCGGTCAGCGGATCGAACGCAGAAATGCTCTCCACTTCGTCGTCGAACAACTCGATGCGGATCGCCTCCAGGTCCGATTCCGCCGGGTAGATGTCGATCACATCGCCACGCACCCGGAACGTCGCACGGGCGAAATCCATGTCGTTGCGGGTGTATTGCAAGTCCGCCAGGCGTCGCAACAAGGCTCGCTGATCGAGTTTGTCGCCACGGTCCACGTGCAGCACCATCTTCAGATACGTCTCCGGGCTGCCCAGACCGTAGATGCACGACACCGTGGTGACGATGATCGCGTCCTTGCGTTCGAGCAGCGCCTTGGTCGCCGAAAGTCGCATCTGTTCGATGTGGTCGTTGATCGAGGCGTCCTTCTCAATAAAGGTGTCCGACGACGGCACGTAGGCCTCGGGCTGGTAGTAGTCGTAATACGAGACGAAATACTCCACCGCGTTATTCGGGAAAAACGCCTTGAACTCGCCATACAACTGCGCCGCCAGGGTCTTGTTCGGCGCCAGCACCAGGGTCGGGCGCTGCACTTGGGCGATCACGTTGGCGATGCTGAAGGTCTTGCCCGAGCCAGTCACACCGAGCAGCGTCTGGTGCGCCAGCCCGGCCTCGATGCCTTCGACCATCAGGCGGATGGCTTCCGGCTGGTCGCCGGCGGGCTGGAATCGGGTAACTAGCTGGAATTCAGACATAACATAACCTCTGGGTTCACCCCTGTCGGCCAGCCGACAGGAATGAGAAAGACCGAAACGACTGATGTCGCCCGAGGAAAAAGCTGGGATGCACACAATGTGGAGGTGAATGCCTTCGCTTTCAAGACGAAGGTCCTACACGCCTTGAAGACTTTGACGCTGCGAGGGGACTAACGGTCGAAAAAAATCGAAATACTTACCGTAAAAGTCGAATCGCCTGTCGCCGTGTCCGGTGATGGCCTTTATACTAGCTCCCCGTTTGTGCACCGCTCTAGTGCATTCGGCTGGAGCGCGACACGTCCCCCTCACACTCCATTCAGAGCCGCGCAATAATGAGCCTGTTTTCCGCTGTCGAATTGGCACCACGCGACCCCATCCTGGGCCTCAACGAAGCATTCAACGCCGATACCCGTACCAATAAGGTCAACCTGGGCGTGGGTGTTTACTGCAACGAGGAGGGGCGCATTCCACTCCTGCGCGCCGTGGTCGAAGCCGAGACGATTCGCGTGGCTCAGCACGTTTCCCGTGGTTACCTGCCGATCGATGGCATTGCAGCCTACGACCAGGCGGTCCAGACCTTGCTGTTTGGCAAGAACTCTCCGCTAATCGCTTCCGGTCGCGTCATCACCACCCAGGCCGTGGGCGGCACTGGCGCACTGAAAATCGGCGCCGACTTCCTCAAGCAACTGCTGCCTGACGCTGTCGTGGCCATCAGCGACCCAAGCTGGGAAAACCACCGCGCGCTGTTCGAAACCGCCGGCTTCCCAGTGCAGAACTACCGCTACTACGACGCCGCCACCCATGACGTGAACCGCAGCGGCCTGCTGGAAGACCTCAAAGCCCTGCCCGATCGCTCGATCGTTGTGCTGCACGCCTGCTGCCACAACCCGACCGGCGTGGACCTGAGCCCGGAAGACTGGAAAAACGTGCTGGCCGTGGTCAAGGCCAAGAACCACGTTCCATTCCTGGACATGGCCTACCAAGGCTTTGGTGATGGCATCGAAGAAGACGCGGCGGCCGTGCGCCTGTTCGCCGAATCGGGCCTGACCTTCTTTGCGTCCAGCTCGTTCTCCAAGTCGTTCTCCCTGTATGGCGAGCGCGTTGGTGCCCTGTCGATCGTCAGCGAATCGAAAGAAGAAAGTGCCTGCGTGCTGTCCCAGGTCAAGCGCGTGATCCGCACCAACTACTCCAACCCGCCGACCCACGGCGCCAGCATCGTCGCCGCCGTGCTCAACAGCCCCGAACTGCGGGCCCAGTGGGAAGCGGAACTGGCCGAAATGCGCCTGCGCATTCGCGGTATGCGTAACCAGATGGTGGACATGCTGGCCAAGGCTGCTCCGCATCACGACTTCAGCTTTGTCGCACGCCAGAGCGGAATGTTCTCCTACTCCGGCCTGACCGTTGAACAAGTGATGCGCCTGCGCAACGAGTTCGGCATCTATGCCCTGGACACCGGCCGCATCTGCGTGGCCGCGCTGAACCAGAACAACATTGATGCAGTGACCAAGGCGATTGTTCAGGTGATCTGAAGCTCGGCGAAATGAAAAACGGGAAGCCTATGGCTTCCCGTTTTTTATGGCCTGTGCCTGCCTAACCTGTGGCGAGGGAGCAAGCTCCCTCGCCACAAAAGCACTAGACGTAACATTCTCGTCGAAGCTACAACTCCGTCGCCCGCTGGTTCGCCGCATCGTCGTAGATGACATACAACGATTCAGCGACCTGACTCTTGATAGCCTTGGTGCTTTCCAGCCCCAGGACAAAACCTTCGGCCTTGCCACCGGCACGGTTCAGTTCATCGGCGGTGCTGGCCTGGGTGATGGCATCGTAAAGTTTCTCGGCGTGAGGCCCCACACCCTTGGGCAAACTGATCTGCGCGGTGCTCATAGGGACACCTCGATGCGGCTGGCTGTGTGAAGCGGTAACAGGTGGTTCATGGCGCGTACCTTGTTCGGCGAATGACCGGCAGCGCATCCTGCCACTTCCGGAGGACCATGGTAGCCCTCTCCTGCCCTTGTGGTAACTGCCAATCGTGGATTGACCGTCAACGGGCATCAGACACCCGCCGCCCGGCAATAGAAGCTTGACTTCTCTTTTCCAATCAGTAACATACGCGTCATTCCGCGATAGCTCAGTTGGTAGAGCAAGTGACTGTTAATCACTGGGTCCCTGGTTCGAGTCCAGGTCGTGGAGCCAGACAGCAGCAAATCAAGCCCCTGAATCGAAAGATTCAGGGGCTTTTTTGTAGGCGAAAATCATGCTGATGGCTGTGTAAGCCTGCCCGAAATCGCTACCGGAACAATAATCCGGCGCCAAAAAGGCATTATGGTCTGAATCCTGCTTTCTTTTTCCTACAACCCAAGCTGTCACGTGGGTGTCATGACAGTGCCGCAAACTCGCGCTGTCCGCCAACAACAGCCATAAAAACAAGGACGAAGGTATGCCAACACAAAACCCCCACCGCATTGTCGGACTGTGCACCTCCAGCAAGGTGTACAACGCGCTGACTGAACTCAAGCACCTGGAAGGCCATCGCAGCGCCAAGTTTCTTTCGCTGCTG
This sequence comes from Pseudomonas sp. LBUM1664, assembly GCF_059695895.1. Classification (NCBI taxonomy): domain Bacteria; kingdom Pseudomonadati; phylum Pseudomonadota; class Gammaproteobacteria; order Pseudomonadales; family Pseudomonadaceae; genus Pseudomonas; species Pseudomonas sp. LBUM1664. The sequence continues at coordinate 4,363,477 of NZ_CP166791.1, forward strand.
GCGGAAAACCTGGTACGCAAGGGCATACTCAACGAACACGAAGTTGTGCACATGCTCGACCTGGTCGTCGACTGAGCGGCATCGATTCCTACTATCGAGCCGGTTGATTTTTCGTCCCCCCGGCTGAGTCGTAAGGTAACTCCATCGATTGATGGAGGTTCCCATGCCCAAGGTTCAAATCATGTCTGTCATTGGCAGTGCTGTTCCCGCCCCGCTCAGGGAACGCGGTCTGTTGGCCTGCTGGTATCTGGTGCAGGACGGCGTGACCATCAGCGGCCCGCTGACTTCTCTGCCCGCCGCCCAAGCCCTGTCGCAACGCATCGGTCCCTACGTGTTGACGGCCTAAGGCAGTTGTATCCGAGGCGTGCTTTCGACAAACAACGCCCAGCACGACATGAACAACGCGGCGATCAGCGGCCCGATCACAAACCCGTTCAACCCGAACACCGCCAGCCCGCCCAGCGTCGAGACCAGTACCATGTAGTCCGGCATTTTCGTGTCTTTGCCCACCAGAATCGGACGCAGGAAATTGTCCACCAGACCAATCACGAAGACCCCGAACAGCGTCAGCACCACACCCTGCCAGATAGCCCCGGAAAGCAGGAAATACACCGCCACCGGCACCCAGACGATGCCTGCACCCACGGCCGGCAACAGCGATAGAAACGCCATCAGCACCGCCCAGGGCAATACTGTCGGAATTCCCAGGATCCAGAAGATCAGCCCGCCCAAAGCCCCCTGACTGATCGCCACCAGCAAGTTGCCCTTCACCGTTGCCCGAACCACGCGGTTGAATTTCAACTGCAGGCGACGCTTCTGGTGCTCGGCCAAGGGAATGGCCATGCGCACTTTGCGCACCAGTTCCGGGCCGTCGCGCAAAAAGAAAAACAGCAGATAAAGCATCACAGAGAAACTCACCAGGAACTGAAACGTGCCCTGGCCAAAACTGAACGCCTGGGTGGCAAAGAATTCGCTGCCCTGCATCGCGCTCTTGACGATCTTGTCCCGCAACCCATTCAGGTTACCCAGCCCGAAGCGGTCCAGCAGGTGCTGGAAGTACGGCGGCAGGGCGTCCTTGAATCGAGCCAGGTAATCGGCAATGTCCAGCTCCCCGCTTTCCAGGCTCTTGTACAACGTTGCCCCTTCCTGGACCAACAAGGTGCTGATGATGATCACCGGTAAAATCGCGCACACCACGCAAATGCTCAAAGTGAACAGCGAGGTGACATTGCGCGGCCAGCCGAATTTAGATTGCAGGCGGCGCTGCATCGGGGCAAAGACGATGCCCAGGATCACCGCCCAGAACACCGCGCCGTAGAACGGCAAGAGGATCCAGATGAAGGCGATGCTGACCATAATCAGCAGCAGTATCTGGGATTTGTATTGCAGACTCTTTCGGTTCATTTGCTTTCCATGTCCGGGGCACGATAAAGGTTAGTCAGCCAGGACTTGCCGGAGTGCCGTTGATCTGCGGCCCAGCATTGATCCAGATCAATACCGCCGGGCCGACCGTGGCGTACCCTCGCCGCTTTTTGCGATCCGACGCCACCATGCCCCTCGTTGCCCCCGAACTGCTCGCCCCCGCCGGCACCCTGAAAAACATGCGCTATGCCTTCGCCTACGGTGCCGACGCGGTGTACGCCGGCCAGCCGCGTTACAGCTTGCGGGTGCGCAACAACGAATTCGACCACGCCAACCTGGCCCTGGGCATTCGCGAGGCCCAGGCCATGGGCAAGCGTTTCTATGTGGTGGTGAACATTGCCCCGCATAACGCCAAGTTGCGTACCTTTCTCAAAGACCTGGAGCCGGTAATCGCCATGGCGCCGGACGCCCTGATCATGTCCGACCCGGGCCTGATCATGCTGGTTCGCCGGCATTTCCCGCAGATGCCGATTCACCTGTCGGTGCAGGCCAACACCGTGAACTGGGCCAGCGTCGAGTTCTGGCAACAGCAGGGCTTGAGCCGGATCATCCTGTCCCGGGAGTTGTCCCTGGAGGAAATCGCCGAAATTCGCGAGCAGGTGCCGGCCATGGAGCTGGAGGTGTTTGTCCACGGCGCGCTGTGCATGGCCTATTCCGGGCGTTGCCTGCTGTCGGGATACCTGAACAAGCGCGACGCCAACCAGGGCAGTTGCACCAACGCCTGCCGCTGGAAATACTCGGCGCAACCAGCGGTGGAAAACACCGTGGGCGATATCGTGCACACCTATCAACCCGAGCCGACCCTGGGCCTTGGCGCACCCACCGACCAGGTGTTCCTGCTCCAGGAAGCCAACCGCCCGGAAGAATCCATGCCGGTCTTCGAGGACGAGCATGGCACCTACATCATGAACGCCAAGGACCTGCGGGCGGTGCAGCACGTGGAGCGGCTGGCCCGCATGGGCGTGCATTCCTTGAAAATCGAAGGCCGAACCAAGTCGCACTTCTATTGCGCACGCACCACTCAGGTGTATCGCCAGGCAATCGATGACGCGGTGGCCGGCCGGGAGTTTGACCGCAGCCTGATGGCCAACCTGGAATCCCTGGCCCAGCGCGGCTACACCGAAGGTTTTCTACGGCGCCATGTGCATGATGAATATCAGAACTACCAGAACGGCAGCTCGGTATCGGAGCGCCAGCAGTTCGTCGGCGAGCTGACCGGCGAGCGGCGCGAACGCCTGGCCGAAGTGCGGGTCAAGAACCGCTTCGCCCTGGGCGATCACATGGAATTGATGACCCCCAAGGGCAACTTCCACTTCGACCTGCATCAGTTGCAGAACGTCAAAGGCCAAAGCATCGACGTGGCGCCGGGAGATGGGCATGTGGTGTATGTGCCGATTCCGGATGCGGTGGATCTACGGTTTGGATTGTTGATGCGGGATGTGGGGGAGCCATAGCGCCAGCAGTGCTATTTCTCTGTGGGAATGGTGGTTAACACCGGATTCTGAGCGCCTACATTAATAGGCTTACAACCCTTGGCCGGAACTGCCGAAGGCTGCGATCCTTTTTTCCCGATAGGGCCTGGTTACCCAAGGCAAAACATCTGGATCGAGAGCGAAAGATCGCAGCCTTCGGCAGCTCCCTTGCCTTGATCATTCCCACGCTCCTGCGTGGGAAACCTGTACGAATCAGATCCGGAACTGCCCCACCAGTTTGCCCAGGCGCTGGCCCAGGTCGGCCAGGCTGCGGGAGGTCTGGGCGCCGAGTTGGGTTTCGTCGGCAACGCTGTCCACCGCCACGGCGATCTGATGCACGCTGCGGTTGATTTCTTCGGCCACGGCGGTCTGTTCTTCAGCAGCGCTGGCGATCTGGGCGTTCATCGAATTGATGGTGCCGATCAACTGCGCCATGGTGTCCAGGGACGCCCCGGCCTCGTTGGCCCGCACAGAAGTGCCCTCGCCGGCTTCACTGGAGCGGCGCATCGCTTCCACCGCCGCATGGGTACCCGATTGCAGGCGGTCGATCATGCCCTGGATTTCCTGGGTACTTTGCTGGGTCCGGCTGGCCAGGGCCCGAACTTCATCGGCCACCACCGCAAAACCACGCCCGGCCTCCCCGGCACGAGCGGCCTCGATGGCGGCGTTGAGGGCCAGCAGGTTGGTCTGTTCGGCGATCGAACGGATCACCCCGAGCACGCTGACAATCGAGGCCACATCCTGCTGCAGGCTGTCCAGGGACACCCCGCTGCTGCGAATATCGTTCACCAACGCATGAATCTGCTGGATGCTGCCGGCGACCACTCGTTTGGCAGACTGGCCTTCTTCGTCGGTCTGCTGGGCCGCGACGGCGGCGCCCTGAGCGCTGCGTGCCACTTCCTGAGCCGCCGAAGACATCTCGTTGATGGCCGTGGCGACCTGATCGGTTTCGTGGCGCTGGCGCTCCATGGCTTGCTCGGAGCGCTGGGCCTGTTCGGAAACTTGCGTCACCAACCCGGTCAGTTGCGAGGTCATGTCGGTGATCTGCCGCACCAGGCCGTGAATCTTGTCGACGAAGCGGTTGAACGAGCCGGCCAGTTGGCCGAGTTCGTCCTGACTGGTGATGGCCAGGCGGCGAGTCAAGTCGCCCTCGCCCGCTGCGATATCATCGAGATTGTCTTTCATCAGGTTCAGCGGCCGCAGGATGGCGTTGGCCAGCAACATCCCCACCACCGCAATCACCAGCAATACCACGGCGGCGATACCGACAATGCTCAGCACCACACCTTGCAGACGTTCTTGAACCTTGGCTTGCACCAGGGCCACCTGGGCTTCGATGCCGTCCAGGTTCACCGAGCTGCCGACCGCCATGTCCCACTTGGGCAGGTATTCGGTGTAGCCGAGCTTAGGCACCAGCTCTTGGCTGTTGGGCAGTGGCGAACTGTATTCCAGATAGTGGGTCCCTTCCTTGGCGACTTTCACCAGGTCGCGGTTGACGTAGACACCGTTCGGATCGCGGTTGTCCTTGAAACTCTTGCCCACGCCGTCGGCGCTGTTGGCCTTGAACAGGCGCACGGTTTCGGAGTCGTAACCAAAGAAGTAGCCGTCCTTGCCGTAGCTGACACTCGACAGCAGCTTGATCGCCTCGGCCCGTGCCGCGGTATCACCCGCAGCAGCGGCATCGTACAGCGGCTTGATGGCGGTCAGTCCCACCGCCACGTAGTTCTGTAGCGTGGCCTTGGCGTCGGCAAGCAAGCGCTCGCGAGTCTGCTGGACTTCTTTGTTAGCCTGCTCCTCCAGGATGAAAGCCGTGGTCAAGCTGATGATTACGGCGGACAGCAATACGGGCAGTATTGCCAGGGACAGGACTTTAGCCTTCAGGCTCAGGCGCATGCTGTTCACTCTTGTTGGTGTTATTGGCGTGGTTAGCTGTATTAACGGCACGGCATGACAAAACTGTAGGACAAGGTGAGACGATTAGCGCGAGCGGTCAGTGAATAGGATCGCTGAATTTGCAGGCCCCATCGCGAGCCTGCTCGCGATGAAGGCGATTGGGTCTTGAGTTACAACACCATAGCCGCTACCCAACCGAACGCCAGCAATGGCAGGTTGTAATGGATGAAGGTCGGGACCACGGTGTCCCAGATGTGATGGTGCTGGCCGTCGATGTTCAGGCCGGAAGTCGGGCCCAGGGTCGAGTCCGACGCAGGCGAGCCGGCATCGCCCAGGGCGCCGGCGGTGCCGACAATACAGACGATCGCCAGCGGGCTGAAGCCCAATTGCAGGCACAGCGGCACGAAAATCGTCGCCAGGATCGGCACCGTAGAAAACGACGAGCCGATGCCCATGGTCACCAGCAGCCCTACCAGCAACATCATCAGCGCGCCGACGCCCTTGTTGTGGCCGATCCAGGCCGCCGAGGTTTCCACCAGGCTCTGGACTTCACCGGTGGCCTTCATCACTTCGGCGAACCCGGAGGCTGCGATCATGATGAAGCCGATCATCGCCATCATTTTCATGCCTTCGGTGAACAGGTCGTCGGCCTCACGCCAGCGCACCACCCCCGATAACGAAAAAATCAGGAACCCGGCCAGGGCGCCGATGATCATCGAATCCACCAGTAACTGAATCGCGAACGCCGCCGCAACCGCAAACCCGGCCACCATCAGGCTCAGCGGGTTGTAGCGCACCGCCACTTGCTCGACCCGGGCGATTTTTTTCAGGTCGTAGACGCGTTTCTTGCGGTAGGAGAACAACGACAGCAACAGGCCAAACACCATGCCCAGCGCCGGAATACCCATGGCGTGGGTGACGTTGATGCCACTGACGTCCACACCGCTACGAGAGATGTTGGCCAGCAGGATCTCGTTGAGGAAGATGTTGCCAAAGCCCACCGGCAGGAACATGTAAGGCGTGATCAGGCCGAAGGTCATGACGCAGGCGATCAACCGGCGATCCAGTTGCAACTTGGTCAGCACATAGAGAAGCGGCGGCACCAGCAGCGGGATGAAGGCGATATGGATCGGCAAAATATTCTGGGAGGCGACCGCGACCACTCCCAGCAGGCCGATCAGAACCCATTTGACGCCAGAGCCACCGGCGGCGTCCTGGCGGTCTACCAAGGCCAGGGCTTTGTCGGCCAGGGCGTGAGCCATGCCGGACTTGGCAATCGCCACTGCGAAAGCGCCGAGCAAGGCGTAGGACAACGCCACCGTCGCGCCACCCCCAAGGCCTGCGTTGAACGCCTTGAGCGTCGCCTCGATGCCCAGGCCGCCCGTCAGGCCACCCACCAATGCGCCGATAATCAGCGCGATCACCACATGCACGCGGGACAGGCTGAGCACCAGCATGACGCCAACCGCGGCAATTACTGCATTTATCATCGTTACCTCAAAGCACAGCGATGGAGAGCCACCGGACAAAAAGGTCGCGACTTTGCAGCAAGCGGCCGCAAGCTGCAAGCGTCATACAGCGGGTTTTCACAAGGTTTGCAGTCACCACAAACCAATGTAGGAGCGAGACTGCTCGCGATAACGGTCTGTCAGTTGACATTGATGTGGCTGACCCGACGCCATCGCGAGCAAGCTCCCACAGGGGTCCAAGTCAGACTGAAGATCTGTGGCCCTCCCACAAAGGGTTAGTGCACACTTCAGCGCTTGGGCAACTCGATCAGCACCTTCAGCCCGCCCCACTCGCTGTCGTGCAACGCCAGCGTCCCGCCCCAGGTGTCGACGATGTCTCGCACAATGCCCAGCCCCAAGCCGTGTCCATCGGTCTGCTCATCCAGCCGCGTGCCCCGGCTGAACACCTGGTCGCGGCGATCCTCGGGAATGCCTGGGCCGTCGTCTTCCACCGCCAGGCTGAAACCCTCGACCGTTTCGGTCACGGTCAGGCGCACTTCGGCGTCTGCCCACTTGCAGGCGTTGTCCAGCAGGTTGCCCAGCAGCTCCAGCAGGTCTTCACGGTCCCAGGGCAGGTGCAAGCCTGGCGGGGTGATGTAGCTCAATTGCAGGTGTTCGCCGTGGATCATGTTCAGCGTGGCCAGCAGCCCCGGCAGTTCAGCATCGCAGTCCAGGTGCGCGCCGGGCAAGGCATCGCCGGACAGCCGGGCGCGGTTGAGTTCGCGGTTCAGGCGCTGCCGGACCTGTTCCAGTTGCTCGAGCAACAGCTTGCGCAACTGCGGATAAGGATCGAGTTTTTCGTTCGAGGCCAGGCTCTGCAGCACCGCCAGCGGGGTTTTCAGGGCATGGCCCAGATTACCCAGCGCGTTGCGCGAACGCTTGAGGCTGTCTTCGGTGTGGGCCAGCAAATGGTTGATTTGCGCCACCAGCGGTTCCAATTCCCGGGGTACCTGTTCATCGAGTTGCGAGCGCTGCCCGCGCTGTAACTGCGCAATCTGCTCCCGGGCCCTATCCAGCGGGCGCAAGGCGCGGCGCACGGTGATGCGCTGCAACAATAGAATCAGTAACAGCCCCGCCAACCCGAGACCGAGGCCGATCTGCTGCATCCGCCGGAAACTGTCACGCACCGGCGTGTAGTCCTGGGCCACGCTGATGGAAATCGCCTGGCCCAGGCGCCGATAGTCGGTGCGCAGCACCAGCAGTTTCTGCCCCTCGGGCCCCAACTGCAGGTTGCTGTGCAGGCCCGGATGGTCGAGCCGGGGCAATTCCTGGTCCCACAAGGAGCGGGAACGCCAGTGCACATCGGCAAAATCAATGCGGAAATAATGCCCGGAAAACGGTCGCTGATAAGCCGGCGACAAGCGGCGCTCATCCAGTTGCAAACCCTGCGGGCCACGCACCAGGGCCACCAGCAGGTTCTCGCTGTCGTTGCGCAGCCCTGCTTCCAGGTAACGCTGCAAGCCCAGCTCGAACAGCCACAAACTGGTTTGCGCCAGGACCAGACCGACCACCAACATCACACCGATCAGGCCCAGGCTCAGGCGTCGCTGGATCGATCTCACTGCGCCTGCCCGCCGAACAGGTAACCCTGGCCGCGACGGGTTTCGATCACGCTGCGCCCCAATTTGCGCCGCAGGTGATTGACGTGCACTTCCAGCACGTTGGAATCACGCTCGGTCTCACCGTCATACAGGTGTTCGGCGAGATGGCTCTTGGAAAGAATTTGCTCGGGGTGAAGCATGAAATAGCGCAACAGTCGAAATTCGGCGGCGGTCAGTTGGATCTCCGCACCGTCGCGAATCACGCATTGCCGGCCTTCATCCAGATGCAGCCCGGCCGCCTGGAGCGTCGGCTGGTTGGCCTGGCCGTGGGAGCGACGCAGCAGCGCCTGGACCCGCAGGTGCAGTTCTTCGGGATGAAAAGGTTTAGTCAGGTAATCGTCGGCTCCGGCCTTGAGACCTTCGATACGCTCAGCCCAGGAACCGCGGGCGGTGAGGATCAGCACCGGAGTGCTCAGGCCCCCGGCGCGCCATTGCGCCAGCACCTCGAGCCCCGGCACACCCGGCAGGCCGAGGTCGAGGATGATCAGGTCATAAGGCTCGCTGCTGCCCTGATACACCGCGTCGCGACCATCGGCGAGCCAATCGACGGCGTAGCCCTGTCGTGTAAGCCCGGCCATCAGTTCGTCGGCCAGGGGAACGTGATCTTCCACCAGAAGCAGGCGCATCAGTCTTCCTTATCTTTGAGTAAACGGCCGGTCGCGGCCTCCAGGTCCAGTTCGCGCACGACGCCGTCGGTATCCAGCAGCTCAACCTCATAAATATAGACGCCGCGTTTCTCCTCCAGCTCGGCCTCCAGCAGTTTGGCGCCAGGGTGCAGATCCATTGCCTGTTGCAGCAACTGCTCCAGCGGCAGGATCACGCCCTGTTGGCGCAATTGCAGGGCCTCGTCCTGGTCCAGGTCGCGGGCCATGACCACCGAGCAGAACGCCAGCAGCCCCAGCGTCCATTGGCTGCGGGCGCATAAATTAAGCTTCATTACGTATCCTGATGATTCTTGAGCACGATGCCGGTGACAGCGTCCAGTTCCAGGTCCCAGTCAATGCCCTTGGCATCGCGCAGATCCACCTTAAAACGGTACTTGCCGTACTCTTCTTCCAGCTCGTTATCGGTCAAGGTAGCGCCAGGGTGCTTGGCCAATGCAGCGGCATTGAGTTTTTCAACGGACAGAATGGTACCAGCGTCTTGCAGTCTGCGGGCTTCGTCGTCGGCGAGGTCTCGTGCGTGGGCCAGGCCACTGACGGCCATGAGCATCGCGATGAAAAAGGCAGGCAAGCGGTTCATGGTTTATCTCCTTTTCATAAGTCTTCACTGGGGGGACTGTATCGGGGTGAACTTAACTGAAACTGAATTGCCATCACGGGGACAAAAATCCTGTGGGAGCGAGCCTGCTCGCGATTGCGGTCTGTCAGTTAACATCAATGAGACTGACGCACCGCTATCGCGAGCAAGCTCCCACGGGGTTTGATGCCGTTATAATCAGCCGCTTGCCCGTATTCGAGACCGGTATGACCGCCATCCACATCAAGTTTCCCGCCCTCACCCTCAAGGCCGGTCCCCGTGCCTTTGCGCGAATTCGCAAGGGCGGCCTGAACGCTGCTGAGGTCGGCATCCTGCCGGGCGCCGCCGGTGGCCCCAAGGCCTTGGGCATCCAGGGGCTGGACTTGGCGCTGTTCGGCGAGTGGCTGCCCGCCGCGCCCCGGGAACGTTCACTGATCGGTGCGTCGGTGGGTTCCTGGCGCTTCGCCAGCGCCTGCCTGCCGGATGCGGCCGAGGGGATCCGGCGCCTGGGCACCTTGTATAACGAACAAAGCTTTACCAAAGGCGTGACCATGGCCGGAGTCAGCCAGAGTTCGCAACGCATGCTTGATGACCTGCTCGAAGGGCGCGACGCCTCGATCCTCGACAACCCGCATTACCGGCTCAACATCATGGTGGTCAAAAGCCACGGTTTGCTGGCGCTGGATCATCGCGGGCGGCTGGGCCTGGGATTGTCGTCGGTGATCGCCGACAACCTGCGAGGCCGCGCGCGGTTGTCACGGCATTTCGAACGGCTGATCGTCCACGACCCGCGCCTGGCGCCACCGCTACATCCGCTGAATGACTTTGCGTCACGCTTCGTGCCGCTGCAGGCCAACAACCTGCGCCAGGCACTGCTGGCATCAGGCTCGATCCCGATGGTGATGGAAGGCGTGCGCGACCTGCCGGGCGCCGGTGCCGGCACCTACCGCGACGGTGGCCTGCTGGACTACCACCTTGACCTGCCTTACAGCGGCGAGGACATCGTGCTGTACCCACACTTCACCGACCGGATCATTCCCGGCTGGTTCGACAAGGGCCTGCCGTGGCGTCGGGGCAACGTCGAACGCCTGCAGGACGTGCTGTTGCTGGCGCCGTCTCGCGAATACCTGGCTCGCCTGCCCTTCGGCAAACTGCCGGACCGTAACGACTTCAAGCGCTTCATGGGTGATGACCCAAGCCGCCGCAAATACTGGCGCACGGCGATGGACGAAAGCCGTCGACTCGGTGACGAGTTCCTCGAGCTTGCGGCCAGTGGTGGGCTGGGCGAGCGTTTGCTGACCCTTTAGTCAGCACGGTCGCGCAACGCCGGAACCAAACTGATAAACTCCGCCGCCTGCTTCGCGACCGCTACCTTAAAGAGCCTGAACCCGTGGAAATCTTCAAAGAATTTACCTTCGAATCCGCCCACCGCCTGCCCCACGTGCCGGACGGCCACAAGTGCGGCCGCCTGCACGGTCACTCGTTCAAAGTAGCGATTCACCTGAGCGGCGACATCGACCCGCACACCGGCTGGATCCGCGACTTCTCGGAGATCAAGGCGATCTTCAAGCCGCTCTACGAGCGCCTGGACCACAACTACCTCAACGACATCCCTGGCCTGGAAAATCCTACCAGCGAAGTCTTGGCCAAGTGGATCTGGAACGAGCTGAAGCCGCTGCTGCCGGAACTCAGTGCCATTCGCATCCATGAGACTTGCACCAGCGGTTGCATCTATCACGGCGAGTAAGATCTGTGGGAGCAAGGCTTGCTCGCGATGAAGATTACGCGGTCTCTTAGCAACCGAGGCGCCTGCATCGCGGGCAAGCCTTGCTCCCACAGGTTTTACTCCCACAACTGGGTTTTTCCTGTCTCGCCTGTATTGGCCTATGATCCCCTGAGCCATTTCAGACAGAGCTTCGATCATGACCCACTGGCCGCTGGATCACGCATACGACTTCAACGGGCACCCGATTCGCTACGCCGTCCACGGTGACGGCCCGCCGCTGGTGTTTGTCCACGGCACACCCTTCTCGTCCTATGTGTGGCACCGAATCGCCCCGCTGTTCTTCGCCACCCACAAAGTGCATTACTTCGACCTGCTGGGTTATGGCCAATCCGCACAACCCGATGCTGATGTGTCTCTCGGCGTGCAAAACCAGCTGCTCGCGCAATTGCTGGAGCACTGGGGCCTGGACTGTCCGGACGTGGTGGCCCATGACTTCGGCGGCGCTACCGTCCTGCGCGCGCACCTGCTCAATGGCAAAAACTACCGCAGCCTGACGCTGATCGATCCGGTGGCCCTGTCGCCTTGGGGTTCACCCTTTGTGCAGCACGTGCGCCAGCATGAAACGGCCTTCAGTGGCCTGCCTGATTACATTCAACGGGCCATCGTGCCGACCTATATCCGCGGCGCCATCAAACGGGATATCCCGGACGCGGAACTGGCGCCCTACGTACAACCGTGGCTTGGCGAAACGGGTCAGGCGGCGTTCTATCGGCAGATTGCGCAGATGGACGAGCGTTACACCCGCGAGGTCGAAGGCCTGTACCCGACTGTGCGCTGCCCGACGCAGATTCTTTGGGGCGAGGACGACCAGTGGATCCCCATCGAACGAGGCCAGGCCCTGCAAAAGCTGATTCCGGGCGCGCGCTTTCACCCTGTGCCTAACGCTGGGCACCTGGTCCAGGAAGACGCGCCAGAAGCCATCGTGGCGGCGGTGTTGCGGTTTTTGACCTGAAGAAACCGTATCCCTTGTGGGGCGGGCTTGCCCCACAGGAGATCCTCACATGCAGTGAGATTTGTGTTCCAACTTGAACCACCGCCGCACCGCTTTCGCTCCCCTCGCCCACCCAATCCCACGGATTGTCTATAAATAACCTCGCGTTCACTCGTTTGGCACGGCCGCTGCACGCTTGCGCTATCTCCCTCCTCCCGCAAGGACCGCCACATGACTCAGAACGATCCGGGTAACGACTATCCCTTGAGCGAAGTCCCGATGCATGCCCGCAAGGGCCTGGCCTCCACGGCCATGGTGCTGCTGGGCTTTACCTTTTTCACCGCCACGATGTTTGCCGGCGGCAAGCTGGGGGTGGCGTTCGGTTTTGCCGAGATGCTCACCGTCATCGTCATCGGCAATCTGCTGCTGGGCCTCTACGCGGCGGGCCTGGGTTACATCGCCTTCAAGAGCGGGCTCAATTCGGTGCTGATGGGCCGTTTCTGTTTTGGCGAGGTAGGCAGCAAGCTCAGCGACTTGATCCTGGGGTTCACCCAGATCGGCTGGTACGCTTGGGGTACCGCAACTGCAGCGGTGGTATTGGGCAAGTATTTCGAGTTGAGCCAGGGCACCGTGCTAGGGCTGATGGTGCTGTTCGGCCTGGCATTCTGTGCCACGGCCTATGTCGGCTATCGCGGGCTGGAAATCCTGTCGTACATCGCGGTGCCGGCCATGATGTTGCTGCTGATGCTGTCGATGTGGGTCGCGACGGTGAAGGTCGGCGGCCTCGATGGCTTACTGGCGGTGGTGCCTACGGGCAGCCTCGATTGGTCCACGGCCATCACGCTGGTGTTCGGCACTTTCGTCAGCGGTGCCACGCAGGCGACCAACTGGACGCGGTTTTCCCGTTCGGCGAAGGTCGCGGTGCTGGCGAGCCTGATCGGCTTCTTCCTCGGCAATGGCTTGATGGTGCTGATCGGCGCCTACGGGGCCATCGTCTATCAGCAACCAGACGTGGTCGAGGTGCTGCTGTTGCAGGGTTTTGCCATGGCGGCGATGGCGATGCTGCTGCTCAACATCTGGAGCACCCAGGACAACACCATCTACAACTTCGCCGTGGCCGGCTGCAACCTGCTGCGCACCCGTCGGCGCAAAATCGTGACCCTGGGCGGCGCGGTGATCGGCACGCTGCTGGCGCTGCTGGGCATGTACGATCTGTTGGTGCCGTACCTGATTCTGCTGGGCACGGTGATCCCGCCCATTGGCGGCGTGATCATGGCTGATTTCTTTTTCCGCTGGCGCGGCCGCTATCCACGTCTGGCCGAGGCGCAACTGCCGGCTTTCAACTGGCCCGGGCTGTTTGCCTATGGCCTTGGCACCGTCGCCGCGTTCAACTCGCCGTGGGTGGCGCCGCTGGTAGGAATCGCCACTGGCGCGCTAACGTATATGCTATTGATCGGCGTAATGGGTACCCGCACCGCCGACGCACCACTACAAGATCTTTGAAAAGGACTCGCCTGATGCACATCATCAACGCCCGCCTGCGCAACCGCGAAGGCTTGCATGAACTGCACCTGGAAAACGGCCTGATCGCCAGCATCGCCCGCCAGACCGAGGCGCCCAGCCTGGGGCTCGAAGACCTCGACGCGGGCGGCAATCTGGTGGTGCCGCCCTTCGTCGAGCCACACATCCACCTGGACGCCACCCTCACCGCCGGCGAACCGCGCTGGAACATGAGCGGCACGCTGTTCGAGGGCATCGAGTGCTGGGGCGAACGCAAGGCCACCATCACCCAGGAAGACACCAAGACTCGCGCCAAGAAAACCATCCAGACCCTCGCCGTCCATGGCATCCAGCATGTGCGCACCCACGTCGACGTCACCGACCCCAACCTCACAGCCCTCAAGGCCATGCTGGAAGTTCGCGAGGAAAGCCGTCACCTGATCGACATGCAGATCGTCGCGTTTCCCCAGGAAGGCATCGAGTCCTACCGCAACGGCCGCGAACTGATGGAAGAAGCGATCCGCATGGGCGCCGATGTGGTGGGCGGTATTCCGCATTTCGAGTACACCCGCGACCAGGGTGTCAGCTCGGTGAAATTCTTGATGGACCTGGCCGAACGCACCGGCTGCCTGGTGGATGTGCATTGCGACGAAACCGACGATCCGCACTCGCGTTTTCTCGAAGTGCTCGCCGAAGAAGCCCGCAGCCGCGACATGGGCGCGCGGGTCACCGCCAGCCACACCACGGCCATGGGCTCCTACGACAACGCCTACTGCGCCAAACTGTTCCGTCTGCTCGGCCACTCGGGCATCAGCTTTGTCTCCTGCCCCACCGAGAGCATCCACCTGCAAGGGCGCTTCGATAACTTCCCTAAACGCCGCGGCGTCACCCGGGTCAATGAACTGCTCGAAGCCGGGATGAACGTGTGCTTCGGCCAGGACTCCATCGTCGACCCGTGGTATCCCCTGGGCAACGGCAACATTCTGCGGGTACTCGAAGCCGGCCTGCACATCTGCCACATGCTCGGCTACCGCAACCTGCAAAGCGCCCTGGACCTGGTTACCGACAACAGCGCCAAGGCCATGGCCCTGGGCGAACGCTACGGGCTGGAGCCCGGCCGCCCGGCGAACCTGCTGATCCTGTCGGCCGACAGTGATTACGAAGTGATCCGCAGCCAAGGGTTGCCGCTTTACTCAATTCGCAAGGGTGAAGTGTTGATGAAGCGGCAGATGCCGGTGGTGGAGTTTGGGCCTCAGCTAGACTGAGGCACACACATCCTGTGGACGCGGGCTTGCTCGCGAAGACGTCATTGGCCGCGCCGCAGAACTGCCAGATTTTCTACGGTGCAGGCCGCGCCGTACCGAACAGGCTGACCCGTACCAGCTCGCCAGACTCCTCCTCCAGCAGGATCGGCGCAGTACCGCCGGGCATCACGACACTCACCGGCCCCGCCGACACCCAACCCACCCGCCACGCGGCGCTGGCCACCGCGCTGGCGCTGGTGCCCGAGGACGCGGTGGGACCTTCGCCCCGCTCAAACACCCGCGCAGCGATTCGCCCTTCGGCTTCAAGCCAGGCCCATTGCAGATTCACACCCGCCGGGCACGGAATCCCGGCCCCACCGGGCGTTGCATAAGCGATACGGGTCAGGCTTTGCAACAGCGCGGTGGCACGCATTTGCGGGTTGCTCGGCAATGCCTCGACGCCGTTCACCAGGGTCACACAGTGAGGATTGCCAATGCGCACGAACTGGCTGTTGCCCCACGCCGGGCTCAACCCGTGGAGCGCTGCCACTCGACTGACTTCGCACTGGTTGAAAATCACCTTTTCCAGGTCTTGAGCACCGACAGCCTGGGGACCGAACGCCGGTCGCCCCAGATCCAGCCAAAAACCCTGCACACCCTCAAACTCAGCGGCACGAACCGAAGTTTGCAACGGTGACAGGCCTTCGTGTTTGTCGTGATAAACCTGCAACACGCAATCACCATCACCCGGCATCAAGCCTTGCTCTTGCAGGGCCTGGGAGAAAATCGTCAGGCCGTTGCCACTGCGCTCGGCCAGGGTACCGTCGGTGTTGACGATCAGCAGATCAAAAGGCGCCTCGCTCTGGAACGGGCCGATCAGCAACCCATCGCTGCGATGGGCCTTGGCATCCGGCGGCACTTCGCCCGCAGCCCAACTGCAGAAGGTATGCACGGCAGCCGTAGCCCAGGATTCGCGCGTTTGCGCGGCTTGCGCAGCTGAGCGCGGCAAGTCAATGCCACGGGCACGGACCTGCTGCGGTGAAACAACACCATAAATATTGCCGCGCGCGTCATAAAACTGCGTCATGGCCCCACCCTGAATCAGCCAGCAAGAGCCGGTACTTTATGCTGCCAAAGGCTGTGGGAGCAAAGCTTGCTCGCGACACAAATGCCTTGGCCGGCACCTCGGGGTCGCGGTGCGGTCAGTGGATATGCAAGCATAGGGGCCTGCCCGCATCACCGCACCGCTGCGCCAAAAGGATGTTTCATGACTGCCATTACGCCCGCGCCAACCTTCATCCCCGGACGCCTGGAACAGATGTCCACACGCATCGCCTATCTGATCGCCGGTGTCGGTATCGCCGCCTGGGCGCCGTTGGTGCCATATGCCAAGGTGCGGGCGAACCTGGACGAAGGCACCCTCGGGTTGCTGCTGTTGTGCCTGGGGGTGGGCTCGATTCTGGCGATGCCGATTTCCGGCGCACTGGCGGCGCGGTTCGGCTGCCGGCGGGTCCTCTGCGGCGGCACGATCCTGATCTGCCTGGCATTGCCACTGCTGGCGACCATGACGTCGCTGCCCTGGCTGGTGGCCGCCTTGTTCGCGTTTGGCGCCGGGCTCGGCACCGTGGACTCGACCGTGAACCTGCAAGCAGTGATCGTCGAACGGGCCAGTGGCAAAACCATGATGTCGGGTTTCCACGGCATGTTCAGCCTCGGCGGGATCATTGGCGCGGCCGGAGTGAGCGCCCTGCTCGGCCTGGGGCTTTCGCCGCTGTCGGCGATGCTGGTCGTCAATGCCGTGTTGCTACTGGCGCTGTTCAAGGCTGCGCCGCACTTGCTGCCCTACGGCAGCGAAAGCTCGGGCCCGGCATTTGCCATTCCCCACGGCGTGGTGCTGTTTATCGGCATTCTGTGTTTCATCGTGTTCCTGGCCGAAGGCGCGGTGCTGGACTGGAGCGCCGTGTTCCTGACCACCGAGCGCGGTGTCGAGGCGGCCTACGCCGGGCTGGGTTATGCCGCGTTCGCGCTGGCCATGACCGTCGGCCGGCTGACCGGTGATTCGGTGGTGCATCGCTTGGGCGCCAAACGCGTGATCATCTACGGCGGTGCAGTCGCTGCCGCCGGGTTCCTGCTGGCGACCCTGGCACCGATGTGGCAAGCGGCGCTGTTGGGGTATGCGTTGGTGGGCGCCGGGTGTTCGAACATCGTGCCGGTGCTGTACACCGCCGTCGGCAAACAGACCCTGATGCCTGAAGCCATCGCGGTACCGGCCATCACCACCATCGGCTATGCCGGCATCCTCGCCGGCCCGGCAATGATCGGGTTTGTCGCCCATGGCAGCAGTTTGAGCTTTGCGTTTGGGTTGATTGCGATGTCGTTGGTGGCGGTGGCAATAAGCGGGAAAGTGTTGAAGGTTTGAGCCTTCCGCAACCCTTTGTCAGCCTGCAAAACCGTGGCATGTCGCGAACTGCCCGTCGGCGATTTGGCGTCGAAACGCTCAGGCCCGGCGTACCGTCAAACACACCGCCAGCATCCCGCACATAATCAAGGTCCAGCCCAGCGCCTGACACCAGGCAGCGAGCATCAACGCCCCCCCGATCAATACGTAATAGAACAAGCCAAACAGCGCGCCGGCCGTACCCAGGCAGTCACCATAGCGAACCAGCGCGGCGCCCAGCACGTTGGGTATGGCCATACCAAACGCCAGCACGACCAACAGCATCGCCACAACAAAGCCGCCACTGCCGAGCAGGCCCTGAACACTCACCCCACCGATCAGCAGCACCACTGCCGCCATAGCCGATAACTGACGGCCGTCAAAACCCCGCGCAAGCAGTCGCTTGTTCAGCCACGCCCCCAGGCCCGAACCCAGCGCTAGAATCACGCCGCTGTAACCGAACAAAACCGGGCTCAATCCGAGCCGTTCAAACTGGAACGGAGCGAGGTTGTAGTAACTGAACAGCGCAACGTTGAAGGCCGCCACCAGAAACGCCGAACGCCAGATGGCCGGGTCTTTCAACATGCGCCACAGCGTCTTCGACATGGGTTGCGGTGGGAGGCGGACCGGCAGGGTTTCGGGCAAGGATCGTGCGCACCACAGCAGTAGAATCAGCGACAACATCAACAGGCCGCCGAGTACGCCTTGATAGCCAAAGAGTCGTACGAGCCAGGCCCCACTGAACAAGCCAATCGCCGGGCTGGCCGCCAGGGCGATGCCAATCACCGAGAAAATCTGGCCCAGTTGCACACCCTGGTAGCGATCACGCAGAACCGTCTGGGTGACCACCGAACCGACCGCCGCACCAAACGCAGCCAGAGCCTGGACCGCCAGCAAGGCGTTGAAGGTGTCGACGCTCAACCCCAACACCGTCGCCGCCGCATACAACGCTAGCCCACCCAACATGGCGGGCCGACGACCGATGCGATCACAGACGCGCCCCCACACCAACACTCCCAGGGCGAACCCGAGGAAAAACACGGATAGCATCTGCGCCGCCATTTCGGCGCTGACGGCAAAGGCCAGGCTAATGTCGCCCAATGCGGGGCTATAGAGGGTCTGGGCAATTTGGGGAAACATCACCAGGGCAATCGACAGGCTCAGTAAAGGTCGCAAAGTCATGGGCAAGCTCGATCAAAGAGATGCGAGCAGTCTACGAAGCCATGACTGTCGTATTATCCGAAGTCTGACAATTGATCCTTGAAATCGGACAACTTATGGCTTGGCTCGATTCCCACGCCCGGTTCGACCCTGACCGCCATGACGCACCGGTTATCGGCATCGCGGCGACATTGGGTCATCACGACTCCGGCCTGCACCAACATCAGCGCGGGCAGCTGCTATTTACACGACAAGGCTGTGCGCGCATCACCCTCGCGCAGCAGTTGTGCCTGCTGCCTCCATCGCGAGCCGCCTGGATTCCGTCGCTGACGCCACACCGCGCGGTGATGCAACAGAGCGTGGATTACCGATCGATCTACCTGACGGCAGCGCTATGCGCCGACTTGCCGTCACAGGTGTGCATCATTGACGTCTCGCCGCTGCTGCGCGCCGTACTCGAACCGATCACCGACGCGCCGTTCGACAGCGACTGGGCGCAAGGTCGTAACTCGCATTTGCTGGGGTTGTGCCTGAGCGAAATCCGCGAGGCGGCGCCACAGCCGATGCTGCTGTCGCTGCCTCAAGACAAACGCCTGGCACCTCTGCTGGCGACACTGGACCGTTTACCGCCGACACTGGATAGGTTGGAGCGACAAATCGGCGCCAGCGGCCGAACCATCGGAAGGATTTTTCAACGGGACACCGGCATGGGTTATCAACAGTGGCGCCAGCAATGGCGCTTGATGCGCGCCATTGAGCTGCTCGCCACCGGTCGTAGCCTGAGCTACAGCGCGTTTGAACTGGGCTTTGCCAGCGACAGCGCCTTCATCGCCTTTTTCAAACACATGACCGGTGTCACGCCAAGGGCTTATCTGGCCTGATGCCGCGCAGCCTCATTCCTCAGGCATTTTCCGAAAGCCCACCGCCAGACGGTTCCAGCCATTGATGGTGTTGATCGCCAGGGTCAGGTCAACCATTTCCTTGGGAGTGAAATGCTGGTTCAGCAGTTCATAGTCAGCATCTGGCGCATGGGTGTCGCTCAGGCGTGTCAGCGACTCGGTCCAGGCCAGCGCGGCACGTTCGCGTGGTGTGAAAAACGGTGCTTCGCGCCAGGCGGTCACGGCGTACAGGCGACGCTCGGTCTCGCCGTCCTTGCGGGCATCGGCGGTGTGCATGTCGATGCAGAAGGCGCAGCCGTTGATTTGCGAGGCACGCAGCTTGACCAACTCCAGCAGGGATTTCTCCAAGCCCAGTTTCGAGACAGCGGTTGCCAGGGCCAGCATGGCTTTTAAGGCGTCAGGGGAAGCGGTGTAGAAATCGATACGCGGTTGCATGGTGAACTCCAGAACAATGGGGTGTGGCGCTACGTTAGCCCTGCGCTGGCGTTGGACAAATAGCCAATTGTTGGGAAGTTTGGGTGGCCAATGGAGGCTGGTAGAGAACACTAGGTATCTACTTTGTGGGGGTAGGTGCCTGCTCTAGAGCGGTCAAGCCCGGCTGCGCAACCATTGCAGAAAATGCCTCTTGGCGATCGGTTTGGGGGTGTCGCGGGTCAGGTTCTGGGCGAGGTGCAGGCGCACGTCCAGCAGGTTTTTCATGGCGTCGTTGATGTCGCGACGGGCGTCGAGGCAGGGTTTGAGGTAGCTCTGCTCGATGCGATAAAGGGTGCAGAATGTCTTGGCCGAAAAACTCGCCAGCGTGGCCTGGTCGGAAACGATCCCGGCTTCACCAATGACCTCACCCGGCCCCATCCGTCCGGCCTCGAACGGCTGGCCGTTACGAAACAGGGTCACGCTGACCACGCCGGATTCAACGATGAACAAGTGATCGCTGACCTCCCCGGCCGGCAAAATCATGTCGCCGGCGCGGAATGTCTGCAACGTCATGTTCTGGCTGAAGGTGTCTTTCTCGTCCTGGCGCAGGGTGGAGAAAATGCTCGAGCTTTCCAGCAACGCCCGGGGCCGCGACACACCAATGGGCGAGGCGCTTTCGCTGGTGGACAACAGGCTCATGCCCGAAGCCTGCAAATGCCGGAACGCCAGGTCGTACAGCTGGTTGCGCACCTCACGCTTCTGGGCCATGGACGCGACGAACCCGCTGATCTCGTATTCCGCGCCGTCACTGCTGGTGCTTTTGAGGGTCACGCAGGGGGCCGGGCTGGCGAGCAAAGAACGACAGCCGATCATCGCCCGCTCCAACGCGTCGATCACGTTCTGTGGCCGCGCGTGAGGGCTGACCTGGATGCTGATGGACAACCCGTGCACATCGCTGGGTCGACTGAAGTTGATGATCTTGGCCTTCGCCGCCAGTGAGTTGGGGATCACCGCCATGCTGCCTTGGGCGGTCTGCAACCGCGTGGCTCGCCAGTCGATGTCGGTGACCCGGCCTTCGGTGCCGTCGATGGAAATCCAGTCATCGAGTTGATACGGCTTGGTGGTGTTGAGCACGATCCCGGAGAACACGTCGCTGAGGGTGCTCTGCAAGGCCAGGCCGACGATGATCGCCATCGCGCCGGACGTCGCCAGTACGCCCTTGACCGGCAAATCCAGCACATAAGCCAGTGCCGCGATGATGGCGATCAGGAAGATCAACGCGCCGAGCAGATCCTGCAACAACCGCCCGGTATGGCCGACACGTTGCATCATCACCGCGCCGATCATCACCGTCAGGGTTCGCGCGGCGAACAGCCACCAGGCGATTTGCAGACCGGTGGCCGCCAGGTGTCGCGGCACGTCATCGACCCACTGCGCCGGCTCCATGGGGTTGAGGCCTTCGTTGAACAGCAGCGCGCTGAACAACGAAAAAATCACCAGCCGCCCGCCGATTTTCCAATAGGTCCGATCCGCACTGACCAGTCTCCACGACAGCAAGTCGAGCACAAGCAGCGCCAGGGCACAGAGCAGCGGGTGATCGGTGATCAGAGACAGCATCGGGACAGCTCCAGGAAAGAACATTGGCGAAGATTGGCACAGATTGAACACTGTGTAGAGATCACCGCAAACCCCTGTGGGAGCGGGGATGACTGGTATTCGCGTCAGTCGTCCATCCGGCCGAAACGCCCGGAGTGGAAATCGTTGAAGGCCTGGTGGATTTCCTGCTCGCTGTTCATCACGAACGGGCCATGGCCGACGATGGGTTCGTCGATGGGCTCGCCACTGAGCAGCAGCACCACCGCGTCGTTATTGGCTTGCAGGCTCAACTGGTCGCCGGCCCGGTCGAACAGGGCCAACTGCCCCTCCTCGACCCGCTCGCGACCGTTGACCAGAACCGTGCCTCGCAGCACCACCAGTGCGGTGTTGCGGCCCTCATGGAGGTCGAGGGTCAGGCTTTTTCCAGCGTTCAACCGAATGTCCCAGACGTCGATGGGCGTGAAGGTCTTCGCAGGGCCTTGATGCCCCTCGAAGGTCCCGGCAATCAGGCGCAGGCTGCCGGCGTTGTCCTTCAGGGCGATGTTCGCAATGTCGCCCTTGAGGATCGTCTGGTAGCCGGCCGGGGCCATTTTGTCCTTGGCGGGAAGGTTGACCCACAGCTGAACCATTTCCATGAACCCGCCCTGTTGGGCGAAGGCTTCGGAGTGGAACTCTTCGTGGATGATGCCGGACGCGGCGGTCATCCATTGCACGTCGCCGGGGCCGATTTTGCCGCCGCTGCCGGTGGAGTCCCGGTGTTCCAGTTCGCCCTGGTAGACGATGGTCACGGTTTCAAAGCCCCGATGAGGGTGCTGGCCGACACCGCGACGCTCGGTGGTGGGTGAGAATTCGGTTGGGGCCGCGTGGTCCAGCAGCAGGAACGGACTGATGTGCTTGCCCAGGTTGTCGTAGGAAAACAGCGTGCGAACCGGAAAGCCGTCGCCGACCCAATGGGACCGCGGGCTGGTGTAAAGGCCGATGATGTTTTTCATGCTGTGTCTCCAATCTGGTATTGCGATTCGATGGACACAGATTAAAACCGGGACCTTTGATGCGCTAGACTGCAAAAATCAGCCTTAGCGTTCTACCAGGAGAACGATCATCGAAGACCTGAACACGCTTTACTATTTCACCCAAGTGGTCGAACACCGTGGTTTCGCGGCCGCCGGCCGGGCGCTGGACATGCCCAAGTCCAAGCTCAGCCGGCGCATCGCCCAATTGGAAGAACGGCTTGGGGTGCGGTTGATTCATCGCACCAGTCGCCATTGTTCGTTGACGGAAATAGGCCAGGCCTACTACCAGCGCTGCCTGGCGATGCGGGTCGAGGCCGAGAGTGCGGCCGAAGTGATCGAACGCAACCGCTCCGAACCCCAGGGGCTGGTGCGCATCAGTTGTCCGACGGCGCTGCTCAACAGCTGGGTCGGCCCGATGCTGACCCGCTACATGCTCCAGTACCCGCGCGTGGAGTTGTTCATCGAGAGCACCAACCGCCGGGTCGATCTGATCCATGAAGGTTTCGACATCGCGCTGCGGGTGCGTTTTCCGCCGCTGGAAAACACCGACATGGTGATGAAAGTGCTGGGCAACAGCACCCAATGCCTGGTGGGCAGCCCGGTTTACCAGGAACGCTTGTCCTCGCCGGCCTCCCCGGCTGATATCAACGGTTTGCCCAGCGTGCACTGGGGCGCGGCGCAGCGTGAATATCAGTGGGAATTATTCGGCCCGGACGGCACCAGCGCGTTGATCCGCCATGCCCCGCGCATGGTCACCGACGACCTGCTGGCCCTGCGTCACGCCGTGTTGGCGGGGATTGGCATCGCCCACCTGCCCGCCGTGGTGGTGCGCGATGACCTCGCTGCCGGACGGCTGGTGGAGTTGGTTCCGGGCTGGGCGCCAAAGTGCGGGATCGTTCATGCGATCTTTGCCTCACGTCGCGGGTTGCTGCCGTCGGTTCGAAGCCTGATTGATTTTCTGGCCGAGGAATTCCGCCAGAGTGATATGGCTTAACCCGGGCGGAGATGGTCTTAGCAGCGATGAGCCTTTGCAAGAATTCATAGATGATTGCGCTTGGCAAAATCCGACAAGCCCACCAGTGATTTCAATCCGAGTTTTTCCAACAGGCGGGTCTTGTAGGTGCTGACCGTTTTTGGACTCAGGAACAAGGCCTCGGCAATGTCCTTGCCGCGCATGCCCATGGCCAGCATCCGAAGAATGGATAACTCGCGGGTGGAAAGGCTCTCCAGGGCCTGCTGTTCAGTGCGCTGGTGAAGATCCAGCCTGACGGGCATTTGAGGAAAATAGGAATAACCGGACTTCAACGCATGGATGGCCTTGGTCAGCTCCTTCAGGTCGCTTTTCTTGGTCACAAAGCCCCTGGCCCCGGCCGAGATGCAACGGTTGCAGAAGTGCTGCGCATCCTGGGAAGTGAACACCAGCACACCACATTTAGAGAACTGGGCCGTGATCCAGACCAACAGGTCCAGCCCATCGAAACCGTTCATCACCAGGTCCAGGATCACCAGGTCTGGCACCCCCTCTTTAATGAGGGCCTTGGCATCGATCACGCCGCTGGCGTCTCTGATGCGGGTAAACCCTTCGTTCTGGCAAATAAGCCGCAATGCCCCTCGTATGACAGGGTGGTCATCTATGATCAACATATCTTTCAAGGCAATTCCCCGGGTGAATGCCAACGACGCCGACGCCATTAATGCATCGGAATGTTGCACAAGCGATAGGCCAAGCCACCTGTCAGATCTGACAGTGCCGACCAACGGACAGTATCAACCTCTGTGGCCCCGCCTGAGAGAACTTCCCCAGGGTTGCGTCGACTCGCTGACCTCATGATCAACCTGCACCATCAGGCGCCGAAGTGAAGCGAGGTCAGGCAGTTGGGCAGGGTTCAAGTGCATGCTGGGTCGACGCGCGGCCGTCACCAACGACGGGCCGACCTGTGGCGAGTTGTAGATCATCCCGTGCCGAACCTGCGGGTTATCGAGGAAAAAACCGAGCAGATCCAACGCCCCGTTTGCCAGGCCGGCATTGACCACGACCAGGTCGAACGGCTCGCTGCCGTACTCCACCAACGTCAACAGCTCCTGCACATCACTCACGGGGGCAATCCGGAAATAGCCCTGTTGATTGAACAAGCGCTCAAGCTCTACGCGATGAGGATGGTGTGTGTCGGCAATCATGATACGTAATGCTTTGTTCGGCATGACAGGCGTCCCGATGGCAACGCGACAGGTATGAACCGGCTCGCGAACGTTAAGGGGCGTCAGGCTAGAGGAAGGTTTTGAGGGGCGCTGTAGGACGATTCCTAAAAAACGGAGGAAAAGGCGTAATGCCGATCAGTTAAAGGGAATTAGAGCTTGTGGCGAGCTCGGCGGCTATTCGCGCTAAGACTCGAGGGGGCCGCTTCGCGGCCCAGCGGGAGCAAGCTCCCTCGCCACATAGGTCGCCAGTCGGTCGCCCAGGTGTTCCATGGCTTGGCGCACCTCATCCACCGCTTCGGCGAGCAACGATGGGTCGAGCCCCCGACAAGCATTTTCCAGGGCCTCGCAGGCGGCGATCAGGCCTTGCGCATTGATGATCCGCGCCGCGCCCTTGATCCGATGCGCCAGGTCCGCCAACCCGGGTAAATCGTGCTGGGTGAACAAGCGCATCAGTCGCGAGGCGTCTTGGGCATTGCTGCTGATCAGTTCCCCCAGTAATTGCTTGATTGAGGCCGTGTCGCCGCCGGTCAGTTGCTCGAGGCTGGTCAGGTCCATATCGTCGGTGGACGCGCGGGGCTCCACGTCGTCGGGCGGCGCAACGGGATCCGACACGACCGAAGCCAGGTGCGCACTCAGTTCCTTGAGGCTGATGGGTTTGAACAGGCAGTCGTCCATGCCGGCTTCGGCGCAGCGGTGCTTTTCCTCGGGCTGGGCATTGGCCGTGAACCCCAGGATGACGCCCGGCGACAAGCCCCGCGCCCGCTCCTCGTCGCGAATGGCGCGGGCCAGTTCGTAACCGCTCATCAACGGCATGTTGCAGTCGGTGATGACCACATCAAAGTGTTCGGCGCGCCAGGCGCGCAACCCCTGAACACCGTCCTCTGCATCCTGGACGCGATACCCCAGATAGCTCAGTTGCTGGGACAACAGCAGGCGGTTGGCAGGGTAGTCGTCGACCACCAGAATGTTCAGCGCCCGGACCGGTATCAGCGCCTCGACCTCGACCAGCGGCGCTTCTGTCAGAGCGGCGAGCAAGGGCAGGCTCAGCAGGATCTCGATCTGCGTGCCCGCCCCCGACACACTGCTCAACGTCAGGGTGCCCCCCATCATTTCGCACAGGGTGCGGCTGATCACCAGCCCCAGCCCGGAACCGCTACGGGCCGACTGGGTGTCATTGCTGGCTTGGGTAAAAGGGCTGAACAGGCGTCGTTGGTCCTCGACCGAAATACCGCTACCGGTGTCTTCGACTCGCAGACAGATCCCCAGGCGCGCGTCGGCACGAGCTGGTTCGGCTCGCACACTCAGGCGCACCTGGCCCTGGTCGGTGAATTTGATCGCGTTGCTCAGCACGTTCGAGACGATCTGCTTGAAGCGCAACGGGTCAATCAATACGTCTTGGTTGATCGCGCTGTCCAGGTCCAGTTGCAGGCGCAGGTGTTTCTGCCGGGCCAGCCCTTCGAAAACCCGCGCCACCGACTCGATCAGCTCCCGCAGGTTGGCCCGCTGCGGCGCCAGCGACAGCCTTCCTGACTCGATCCGGGCGATGTCGAGGATATCGCCGATCAAGCCCAACAAGTCGCGGGCGGCGCCCGAAGCGACTTCAATGGCAAACCGGTCCGGGACGCCCTGCTCGGCTTTTTTCAGGGCCAGTTCCAGCATGCCGATCACCGCATTCATGGGCGTGCGGATTTCATGGCTCATGGTCGCCAGAAAGGTGGTTTTGGCCCGATTGGCGTCGTCGGCGCTTTCCTTGGCCAGCCGCAACTGCTCCAGCAGGCGCCGCAAGTAAGCGACCCAGCCAAAGGCCAGCAGCAACAGCAGCGCTGCAATGGAAAACCCTTGGACGATGGTGGTGCGGTTGCGCAGCCAGTAGCTGTCATCGATCACCACTTCACTGCGCCAGCGGTTGGTCAGCTCGTCCATTTCCTCAGGGGAAATGCTCAGCAACGCCTTGTCGAGGATCGAATACAACTCCAGCGCACCCCGGTTGGTTGCCAGGGCAATACGCGCCGGCAAGGTGCCCACGGTACTGGTGACTTGCAGTTTGTCACGGTACTGACGGGAGATCAGGTAGCGGGCGCTGATCAGCGAATTGACCGCGCCGTCCACCGTGCCGGCAGCGACCATGGCCATGGCGTCGGGCACGTTTTCAGCCGGTACCAGCTGCACCCGGGGGAATTGTTCCAGCAGGTATTCATGCAGCACGTTGCCTCGCACCAGTGCCAGCCGCTTGCCGTCCATTTGGTCCAGCGTGAGCGGGGCCTTGGCCTTGAGAGACGCCACTAGCACGAACGGATTGGTCAAGTACGGCCGGGTAAAGCGCAACTCATCCTCCAGCTCGGTGCTGGGTGTGAAGGCCGCCAGTACGTCGGCCTGGCCGCTCTTGACCCGCTCGATCAGGTCTTGAACCGAGTTGCCACGCTGGATATCGAACTTCAAGCCAGTGCGCAAGCTGATCCTGGCCAGTACATCGGCGCTGATACCGCGCAACTGACCTTGCTCATCGATGAACGTCAGCGGCAGTAAGTTTTCGTTGATGGCCACCTTGATTCGCGGATGTGCATCCAGCCAGCGCTGTTCATTGACGCTGAAATGCAGCGTTTGCTGACCCGGCATGCTCGCGCCGCCAGCGCTCCAGCGCCGCAGGATGGTCATGCGTTCGCCGGCGGGAATGGCTTGTAGCGCGGCGTTGATCATGCGCAGC
Source organism: Pseudomonas sp. LBUM1664 (assembly GCF_059695895.1). NCBI lineage: Bacteria > Pseudomonadati > Pseudomonadota > Gammaproteobacteria > Pseudomonadales > Pseudomonadaceae > Pseudomonas > Pseudomonas sp. LBUM1664. Next base: position 4,390,496 of record NZ_CP166791.1, read on the forward strand.
AGGCGCACATTGTCACGACTGACCGCAAAGGCGAACGGCTGCACTTCCATGCGCGAGAAATCCGCCAGTTGGACATTGTTCAGGTAGTTCTTGCTGATCAGGTAATTGGAGCTGATGGAATCGCCCAGATAGACGTCGGCCTGGCCAAACGCCACGGCGCCGATGGCGCTCAAGGTCGAGGGGTACAACTGCAAGGAGGCATCGGGATAGAACGCCTTGACCGTGTCCGGCGGCAAGTAGTGATAAAGCATCGCCAGCCGCTTGCCCTCCAGGTCCGTGGGCAAGTCCTGGCTGTCGTCGACACGGGCCACCAGGGTGGGCAGGTCATCGGCGTAAGCCTGGGACATCGCCAACCCAGGCTCGCTGGCCTCGAAGCCGTTGGCCGTGCCGAGCATGTCGATCTCACCGGCGCGCAGGGCTTGGAGCGATTCGGCACGGGACGGATAGCGCTGCACCTGCACCTGGACGTGCAATAACTGCCCCAACAACTGGGCATAGTCGGCGGTCAGGCCTTCATAGTCGCGGCCATTGCCGGTCATGCCGAAAGGTGAATAATCCGGTGCCGAGGCGCCCAGCAGCAGCGTGCCTTTGTGACGCAGCCAGGCCCAGTCGGCTTCCTCCAAAGACACCGAATAGTCGCTCACACTGGAGCGCCCGAGCACGTGCAGCGACTCGGGTACCGCGCCAGCCTGTGGCGCCACACTCAATGAGCCCAGCAACAGCGCCGCCAGGCCTGTGCGTAAAAGCGTCATTTGGATCAGGTTGTTTCGCTTGGCGTAGTCGGCCCGGAACACCAACGACTTCACGTCAAGTCAGGGTGACCGGCTGATAGGTTCCGGCTGCCAAAGCGAGGGAACAGCGAACCGTCAAAACGCCTGTAAAACATGCAAGAGGCGTGAAATGAGTATAGGAAGTTTCTGAGGAATTTCCTGGCGGGTTGGCGGGCGGATTCGTAGGAGCTGGCGAAGCCTGCGATCTTTTGATCTTTTCGCTTGGGATTCAAGCGTCAGGGGAAAGATCGCAGCCTCGCTTCGCTCGGCAGCTCCTACGCTGTGGCCAGCTTCAGGTCGCGTACTGCGTGGGCCTGTCCGCGATTTTTCCCGTGCTCATACAGCGAGCCGGCGATCTCATCGGCGCGCACCGGCAGGATCGACAGCAAGGTATCGCTCAGGCCATGGCTGGCCTGGCAAAAGCCCTGCATGTAGATCGCCGCCTTGCAACGCTCGTCGGTGATCAATTTGTAGTTGCGGTCTACCTCGAAATCCCCCAAGTACTGCGCAAGCGGCGCCAACAACGCGCGGTGCATCTGCCGTTCGTAACCGGTGGCCAGCACCACCGCGTCGTACCGGCGCACGGTTGACTCGCCGGTGGCGTTATTGCGCACCGCCAGTTCCACGCCAGCGTCGGTGGCCGTGGCTTTCTCGATCGTGGTGAGGGTACGGAACGCATGGCGGGCCACGCCGGAGACTTTCTGGCGATAGAAAATCCCGTAGATGCGTTCGATCAGGTCGATGTCCACCACCGAATAATTGGTGTTGTGGTATTCGTTGACCAAACGCTCGCGCTCGCTGTGGGGTTGCTGGAACACCAGGTCGGTGAATTCCGGCGAGAACACTTCATTGACGAACGGGCTGTCGTCGGCCGGTTTGAGGGCCGAGCCGCGCAGGATCATGTCGACCTGCACCGAAGGGAAGCTGTCGTTGAGGTCGATGAAGGCCTCCGCAGCGCTCTGGCCGCCACCGATGATCGCGATCTTCATCGGCTGGCCGTTCACGCACGGCTGGGTCGCCATGCGCTCCAGGTACTGGGAATGGTGGAACACCCGGCTGTCATCCTTGAAGGCCTTGAACGCCTCGGGAATACGCGGCGTACCGCCGGCACTGACCACCACCGAACGGGCGGTGCGCACGAACTCTTCGCCCTGGCTGCCGCGGGAAATCACCCGAAGGGCTTCGACCTGCTGGTTGTGCAGCACCGGCTCGATGCGCAGGACTTCTTCGCCATAGCGACTCTGCTCGGCGAACTGCGCGGCTACCCAACGCAAGTAGTCGTTGTACTCCATACGGCACGGATAGAAGGTGCCGAGGTTGATGAAGTCCACCAGACGGCCATGGTGCTTGAGGTAATTGACGAACGAATAAGGGCTGGTGGGGTTGCGCAGGGTCACCAGGTCCTTGAGAAAGGAAATCTGCAACTCGCTCTGGGTCACCAGGGTGTTGCCGTGCCAGCGGTAGTCGGCCTGCTTGTCGAGGAACAGCACATCCAGTTCGCCCTGAACCGGGCCCCGCTCCTGCAGCGCAATGGCCAACGCCAGGTTCGAGGGGCCGAAGCCGATGCCGATCAAGTCGTGAACGATGGGCGATGCGGTTGCCTGTGTCATGTCCAGTGTCCTCTGGAGAAGCCCTCAACAGGGCGCGAAAAGCGTGTGGTGACCTGACCGACCTTTGGCAGTCCGGCAAGTCGTCTGTTAAGAGGAACGAGGACAATGGGGAAAAATTTACCGCGGCCCGATCAGCGTGACGACATCCGGCAAGCGTCCCACCGCCGCACCCGAATGCGGCAATACTTCATGGCGTTGACGATGTGTTTTTTCCAGCAGCGCCCGGGAAATACCCAGGCGCTCAGCCACTCGGTATGCGCTCGGCAGCTCCAGGACCGTTGGGCTCACGCGCCAATAGCCATCCCGAAGCGCCGATGATGCACACTCAACTGATCCTTGATCAGCCGTAGCACCCTGGCCTCGTGCTCATGAATAAAGAAGTGCCCGCCGGCCAGCATGTCCACCGAGAAGCTGCCCGAGGTTTCCCGGCTCCAGCCAATCAGTTGCTCGGTGCTGGCCTTGTCGGTAGTGCCGCCAAGCACATGCACCGGGCAGTTGAGCCGTGGTCGCACCCGCGGCTGGAAGCGCCCGCACAGCAGAAAATCCGCCCGCAACACCGGCAGGGTCAAAGCCATCAGGTCTTCATTGGCCAACACTTCTTCGCAGGTGCCGTTGAGGGTGCGCAGCTGTTCGATCAATTCGGCATCGTTTTTCGGCTCGGCGAAGCCGCGGTCGTAATCGGCCCGCATCGTCGGTGCCGCGGTGCCCGAGGCAAACAGCGCCACCGGTTCCGGGCAACCCAGCTCACGCAAGGCATGGGCGATTTCACAGGCCAGCAACGCACCCAGGCTGTGGCCGAACAGGGCGTAAGGCGCCTCAAGCGAGTGTCGCAGTTCCCGAGCCAATTGCATCGCCAACGGGCCCATGTCGGTGTGCAGCGGCTCGTTGAAACGCGCCCCGCGCCCCGGCAGCTCCACCGGCTGCACCTGTAACCACTGGGGCAACTTGCGCCGCCAGCGGCTGTAAACCATCGCGCTGGCGCCGGAATACGGCAGGCACAGCAGGGTCAGTTGGGTCACTGCGGTTTTCTCCGATCGGTCGTGTATGAAAGATAACGAAGCTGCAACAGGCCGAATTAGTCAAAGTCGCTGCACTTGTTCCATGCCGCCACCCGCCCCTTATAATGGCGACCTCTCGGCTCGGCCCACCGCAAAGGAGAACGCCATGAGTTGGTCTGCCCAGCAATACGTCACGTTTGAACAGGAACGCACCCGTCCGGCCCGGGACCTGCTGGCCGCCATCTCCACAGTGGAGGCGCGCTCAGTGATCGACCTGGGTTGCGGCCCCGGCAATTCCACCGAACTGCTGGTGGAACACTTCAACGGTGCAACGGTGCGTGGCCTGGACAGTTCCAGCGACATGATCCAAGCCGCTCGCCAACGCTTGCCCGCCGTAGCGTTCGACACCGCCGATATCGGCCGATGGAACGAACCCGGGCCGTTCGATGTGATCTTCGCCAACGCCGTGCTGCAATGGCTGCCCGACCACGCCACCCTGCTGCCATCGCTGGTGAGTAAACTCGCGCCAGGTGGCAGCCTGGCGATCCAGATGCCCGACACCCTCCATCAGCCGTCCCACCGCTTGATGCGGGAAATCGCCGCCAACGGTCCTTGGGCCAGCCAACTGGCCGGGGCAGCCGATACCCGCACAGAAGTGGCGGATGCCAGCACCTATTATTCAATCCTCAAGCCCCATTGCGCCCGCGTCGACGTGTGGTGCACCACCTACCATCACCCACTGGCCGGTGGCGCTGCGGGCGTGGTGGAGTGGTTCAAGGGCAGTGGCTTGCGGCCGTTTCTCGACCCGCTGGATGAGGCGCAGCGCGCGCAGTATCTGGAGCAATATCTCAAGGCTGTCGAACAGGCTTATCCAGCCCTGGATGACGGGACGGTGCTGCTGCCGTTTCCGCGGGTGTTCATGGTCGCGACACGCTAGGGCGATAATCGGCCAAACAAGCCTGGAATGTGAAGACAGTTTCACCCAAGTGAACTCTCCACGCCTCACGCCAGTCAGCAGGTAAAGCCCCCCGTACAAGGTGCTAAGCCCATGCAGATATCCCTCGCCCAGCAAGTCGCCCTCGTCACCGGCGCCGGTTCCGGCATCGGCGCAGGCTCGGCCAGGGCATTGGCGGCGGCCGGTGCCGCCGTCGTGCTCAACTACCATTCCAGCGCCGGCCCGGCCAAAGACCTGGCCGGTGAGATCAACGACAACGGCGGCCGCGCCATCGCCATCGGTGCCGATGTGTCGAAGGAACAAGACGTCGAACAGCTGTTCGCCCAGACCCTGGACGCCTTTGGCACGCTGGACATCCTGGTGGCCAACTCCGGCCTGCAAAAAGACGCCGCCGCCGTCGACATGAGCCTGGACGACTGGAACACCGTGATCGGCGTCAACCTCACCGGCCAATTCCTCTGCGCCCGCGCCGCCTTGCGGATTTTCACCCGTCAGGGCGTGCGCCAAGGCGTGTCCCGGGCCGCTGGCAAGATCATTCACATGAGCTCAGTGCACCAGCGCATCCCTTGGGCCGGCCACGTCAATTACGCCGCGTCCAAGGGCGGCATCGATCAACTGATGCAGACCCTGGCCCAGGAAACCAGCCACCAGCGCGTCCGCATCAACAGCATCGCTCCCGGCGCCATCCGCACGGCCATCAACCATGAGGTTACCGAGGGCGAACAGGGGCAAAAACTGCTGGAGTTGATTCCTTACGGTCGCGTCGGTGATGTGGAAGACGTCGCCAACGCGGTGGTCTGGCTGGCGTCGGACTTGTCCGATTATGTGGTGGGCACCACGTTGTTCATCGATGGCGGGATGAGCCTTTACCCGGGGTTTCGCGGCAATGGCTGATCACGACGAACCACAAAGCCCTATCGAAAACCACGGCATCATCGGCGACATGCGCACCGCCGCCCTGGTCAACGACCGGGGCAGCGTCGACTTTTTTTGTTGGCCGGAATTCGACAGCCCGTCGATCTTTTGCGCGCTGCTGGACACCCCGCAGGCGGGCATCTTCCAACTCGCCCCAGACCTGCCTGACGCCCGCCGCCAGCAAATCTACCTGCCCGACACCAACGTGCTGCAAACCCGCTGGCTGAGCGACAGTGCGGTGGTGGACATCACCGACCTGCTGCCCATTGGCGACAGCGAGGACGATCTGCCGGTGCTGATGCGCAAAGTTCACATGACCGTCGGCAGTGCAACGTTTCGCATGCGCTGCGCGGTGCGCCACGACTACGCCCGAGCCGCCACCACCGCACGCCAGGACGGCACCCACCTCTGTTTCGAAGCGCCGGGGCAACCGAGCCTGCGCTTATGCTCCGATCAGGCCATGACGCTGGATGGCCATGCGGCCGTGGCCGAGTTCACCCTGGAACAGGGGCAGACCGCCGAGTTCCTGCTTGGCGGCATCGACGACCCGCGGCTTCAGGGCGACGTCAGCGCACTATGCCTGGAACGGACCCTGGCGTTCTGGCGCGGCTGGATCAGGCAATCCAACTACCGGGGGCGCTGGCGAGAAATGGTCAATCGCTCCGCCCTGGCGCTGAAGCTTCTGACCTCGCGCAAACACGGCGCCATCCTCGCCGCCGCCACTTTTGGCCTGCCGGAAACACGCGGCGGCGAGCGCAACTGGGATTACCGCTACACCTGGATCCGCGACGCCTCGTTCACCGTCTATGCGTTCATGCGCCTGGGGTTTGTCGAGGAAGCCAACGCCTACATGCGCTGGCTGCGGGGTCGGGTCAGCGATAGCCGTGATCAGCCGACCAAACTCAACATCCTGTACGGCGTGGACGGCAGGCTGGAACTGCCGGAAACCGAGCTGCCGCACCTGAGCGGCTTCGGCAATGCACAGCCGGTGCGCATCGGTAACCTGGCCTACAAACAGGTGCAGTTGGACATTTTCGGCGAGCTGATGGACGCGGTGTACCTGGTCAACAAATACGGTGAAGCCATCTCCCATCAAGGTTGGAAACACACCGTCGAGGTGGTCAGCCAGGTGTGCGAGACCTGGCAGGACAAGGACGTGGGCATCTGGGAAATGCGCGGCGACAAGCAGCACTTTCTGCATTCACGGCTGATGTGCTGGGTGGCCGTCGACCGCGCTATCCGCCTGGCCGGCAAACGCTCCCTGCCCGCGCCGTTCGCCCGTTGGGACCAGACCCGCCAAGCCATCTACGAAGACATCTGGACAAATTTCTGGAACGAGGAACACCAGCATTTCGTCCAGCGCCTGGGCAGCACCGCCCTCGACGGCTCGATGCTGTTGATGCCCCTGGTGCGTTTCGTCAGCGCCCGCGACCCACGCTGGCTTTCCACCCTGGAAGCCATTGAAAAAAGCCTGGTGCGCGACGGCATGGTGTACCGCTATCGCAACGACGACAGCCCCATCGACGGCCTCAGCGGCATCGAAGGCTCATTCGCTGCCTGCTCGTTCTGGTACGTCGAATGCCTGGCCCGCGCCGGCCGCGTGGAAAAAGCCCAACTGGAATTCGAACAACTGCTGCGCTACGCCAACCCGGTGGGGTTATACGCCGAAGAGTTCGACAGCCACGGCTACCACCTGGGCAACACCCCGCAGGCCCTGACCCATCTGGCGCTGATCAGCGCGGCGAGCTTCCTGGATCGTAAATTGAGCGGGCAGAAAAATGATTGGGAGCCTTGAGCGTGGTTGTCTTCAGCCTGAACGCGGTCCCCTGTGGCGAGGGAGCTTGCTCCCGCTCGACTGCGCAGCAGTCGCATGCTTTCAGGCTACGCCTGGGGGTCGCTTCGCAACCCAGCGGGAGCAAGCGCCCTCGCCACAAAAGCATCCCTGGCATCCGCCCCCCATTTATCGCTACCCCCTTACAGGTTGCCAGTCCCGCAAACCCCTCCTAAGATCGATTCACTCACGGGTGCAGCGGAGCTGCCCGATAAACCCGACTCAAGGATCTGACATGACCCATATAAAACGCCCCATCGCCACCCCACTCCGAACAGGCCTGACCCGCGAAGACCTCTGGGAAGCCCAAGACCGAGGCCTGATCAAATGCTGGGAAATCGGCCGCGACCGGGCGCTGAAGTTTCCCGAACTGGTGCAACGTTGTCTGGCCGGTGAGTTGCCGGTGCTGGGCTGGAAAGGGGGGGTAAGTCGCAGCCTGAAGAAAAGCGAAAAATTCGGCTGCCTCAAGTACCTCGCTCAATGGCAAGGCCTGCGCGGTGAAGACTTGGACATCGATTTGTCCCAGGAACGCACCCTCACCTGCTCCAGCACGAACATGATCGTGACCTTCACGCCGGACCGGGCCAAATACGTGAATCAGGAACCCGCCTGACAGCAACCGAGCGATGCCGGAGGCCGAGATGAACCAAATCCCCAAGGTCAACTTCGCGCAGACACCGCGGCTGCGTATCGCCTACGAAGAACACGGCCCCGCCACGGGCGAGCCGGTCATCCTGCTGCACGGTTTCCCTTACGACCCCAGGGCTTTTGACGAAATCGCGCCCGCCTTGGCCCGCCGCGGCTACTGGGTCATCGTGCCCTACCTGCGCGGCTACGGCCCGACCCGGTTCAATAACCCAACCATCATGCGCTCTGGCCAGCAATCGGCGTTGGCCCAGGACCTGCTGGACCTGATGCAAGTGCTGACCATCCCCCAAGCGGCGTTGTGCGGCTACGACTGGGGTGGACGGGCTGCGTGTATCGTGGCGGCGTTGTGGCCCGAGCGCGTTCGCTGCCTGGTGACCGGCGACGGCTACAACGTGCAGAATATTCCCCGATCAACGCAACCGCTGGATCCGCAAACCGAACATCGCCTGTGGTACCAGTACTATTTCCACTGCGCCCGCGGCGTCGAAGGCCTGACCCAAAACCGGCGCGAACTGTGTGAGTTACTCTGGCGCCTGTGGTCACCAACCTGGAAACGCGGCGCGGCGCTCTATCCCCTCAGCGCCCCGTCTTTCGACAACCCGGATTTTGTCGACGTGGTGATTCATTCCTACCGCCATCGTTTCACGTACGCGCCGGGTGACCCGACCCTGGCGTGGATGGAGGAACGATTGACGGCGCAACCGGCCATTAGCGTGCCGAGCATTTCCTTGTGCGGCGCCGATGATGGCGTAGGACCTGCCCCCGAACACGATGAAGACGCCGAGTATTTCACCGGTCTCTACGAGCGCCGGATGTTGGCCGGCGTTGGCCACAACATTCCCCAGGAAGCCCCCGAGGCCACACTCAAGGCATTGCTGGATCTGCTTGAAGGCTGACCGAAAACCGCTCGCGATACGCCTGTGGCGTCACGTCCATGGCCCGCAGGAAACTACGGCGCAGGGTTTCTTCACTGCCAAAGCCGCATTGCACTGCCACCCGTTTGATCGACACTTCGGTGTCCGTCAGCAAGCGGCGGGCGGTTTCCACACGAATCAACTCCACCGCCCGCGCCGGAGTCTGGCCGGTATCTGCACGGTAGTGACGCACAAAGCTGCGCTCGCTCATGCCCACCTCGGCGGCCAGGCTCGGCAGGCCCAGGTCCCGGGTGAGGTTTTCGGCGATCCAGGCATGCAGATCGTCAAAACGGCCGCCCTGTTTTTGTAGCGACAACGTCACGCTGAACTGCGATTGCCCGCCAGGACGCTTGAGGAACACCACCAGGTGCCGGGCGACTTCCAGGGCGACAGCGCGGCCCAGGTCGTCTTCTACCAGCGCCAGGGCCAGGTCGATGCCGGCCGTCACCCCGGCAGAGGTCCAGACCGGGCCGTCGTTGATGAAAATCGGGTTGGGTTCGACCCGCAGTTGCGGATGCTGCTCGGCCAGCTGTTCGCAGCGGGTCCAATGCGTGACCACGCGCCGACCGTCCAACCAACCGCTGGCGGCCAGCAGAAACGCCCCGGTGCACACCGACGTCACCCGTCGCGAACGCAGGCCATGGTCCTTGACCCAGGCCACCAGCGCCGGGTCTTTCGCGGCTTCGTACACACCCCAACCGCCAGCGATGAGCAGCGTGTCGCTGCCTTCGGTCGGCAGCGGCTCGGCAATCAACGCCAGCCCTGCCGAAGACATCACCGCACCGCCACCGGCGGCGATCACCGTCGGCGCATACGGCACCGGCAGGCCTTGCTGACGGGCCAGGTCGTTGGCCGACGCGAACACCTGCAAAGGCCCGGTGACATCAAGCACTTGCACGTTGGCGAAGGCCAGTACATGAATGGTTTTTGGTGTGCTTGGCATATTGGCGTGATTCGTGGGTTTATTGGCGTATGCGCCAGAGCCTACGACCCTAAAGTAGAACCGTCCACCCCTCGGGCATCATCTTCAGGAGAAATCGCCATGACGTTGCAGATCGGTTTTCTGTTATTCCCCCAGGTCCAGCAATTGGACCTCACCGGCCCTTATGACGTGCTGGCCTCGTTGCCCGACGTGAAGGTGCACCTGATCTGGAAAGACCTGGAGCCGGTCACCGCCAGCACTGGGCTGGTTTTTTTGCCGACGACCACGTTCGAGGACTGCCCAAAACTCGACGTCATCTGCATTCCCGGCGGCAGCGGCGTAGGGCCATTGATGGAAGACGAGCAGACCTTGGCCTTCATCAAGCAGCAGGCCGCCCACGCGCAGTACATCACCTCGGTGTGCACCGGTTCGCTGGTGCTCGGCGCGGCGGGCCTGTTGCAGGGCAAACGGGCCACCACCCATTGGGCCTATCACAGCTTGCTGCAAACCCTGGGTGCGACACCGGTCAAGGACCGCGTGGTACGTGACGGCAACCTGTTCACCGGTGGCGGCATCACCGCCGGGATCGATTTTGCCTTGACCCTGGCAGCCGAACTGTTCGACCAGGACACTGCCGAGTTGGTGCAGTTGCAGCTCGAATACGCCCCTGCCCCACCCTTCGCCGCCGGCAGCCCGGACACCGCACCCACGCAGGTACTGGAAGAAGCCCATCGGCGCACGGCGGAGTCGTTCCGGGTACGCTCGCAGATCACCCAACGGGCTGCGGCGCGATTGGAACGGGCATAACGATTAGTTCAGCCAGGCACAAAGGGAAGGTGCCAGCCCTGAATTCTGGTCTCCTGCCGGGTCGATCGTTTCAGAACGGACTGGCGGTTGGCCGCACCACCAGTTCGCTGACGTCCACATCCGCCGGTTGCTCGATGGCGTAGGCAATCGCCCGGGCTATGGCTTGAGCGGGAATGGAGATCCTGCGGAACTCGCGCATTTGGGCACGGCCCACCTCATCGGAAATACTTTCTGCCAGTTCCGACTCGGTCACGCCGGGGGAAATCACCGTCACCCGCACATCCCCCCCGACCTCTTGGCGCAGGCCTTCGGAAATCGCCCGCACGGCAAACTTGGTGGCACAATACACGGCAGCGGTCGGGCTGACGGTGTAGGCACCGATGGAAGCGATGTTGATGAACTGGCCACTGCGTTGACGCTGCATCAGTGGCAGGCCGGCGGCGATACCGTGGAGTACGCCGCGGATGTTGACGTCGATCATGCGATCCCACTCCTCGACTTTCAGCGCCTCGAGTTTGGAGAGCGGCATGACCCCGGCGTTATTGACGATCACATCGACCCTGCCGAATCGCTCGACGGCGAAGTCGATCAGGCCCTGGACATCATCGCGGAGGGTCACGTCCACCGCTCTGCAAGCGGCCTGCTGGCCAGCGGCTTCAAGTTCCTGCACCAGCGCCTGCAAGCGGTCGACGCGCCGGGCACCCAGTACTACCCGCACACCACGGGCGGCCAGCAAGCGCGCGGCGGCTTCGCCAATACCACTGCTGGCGCCGGTGATGACCACAACTTTGTTTTGAATATCGGACATGATGGTTTCCTCGTCTGGACGTGCTGGCCCCCGGTGGGAGCGTTTTGACAGACCCAGACTAGAGAACCGACCGGTGCACCCGTTAGCCGGATCCTCCTTTGCACTTGCACGATCCTGTACCGATAAAACCGCCGCTGGCCGACGGCTGCGCAATCGGCTTTACTCACTCGGTTCATCCATTTGTCCAGGGAGATTGATTGGCATGTCGGTATCCACGCCCATGCACATTGCGCCTGACGACGGCGTCAACCAGCGCCGCGCCGAGCTGGCGGAGCTGATGAAGCGCTTTGCGCCGGAATACGGCGTCCACCCCACGGCCATCGAGGCCTTGCACCTGATCCGCAGCGACCAGCCGACCGAAGCCCTGCACACCGTGCACAAGCCCGGCCTGTGCGTGATTATCCAAGGGCGTAAAGAAGTGCGCCTGGCGGACGAATGCTACGTTTATGACCCGCTCAACTACTTGGTGGTCTCGGTGTCCCTGCCGGTGGCCGGCCAGGTGATCGAAGCCAGCCCCGAGCGCCCCTACCTGTGCATTCGCCTGGACATCGACCCGGCACAGATCTGCCGCCTGATCGCCAACGCCAGCCCCATCGGCGTGCCGACCCAACGGAGCGGACGCGGCTTGTTTCTGGATCGCATCGATGCGCCGCTGCTCGATGCTGTGTTGCGCTTGCTGCGGCTGCTGGACAGCCCGGACGATATTGCCGCCCTGGCGCCCTTGGCCCAGCAGGAGATTTTCTACCGGCTGCTGCGCGGCGCCCAAGGTCAGCGCTTGCACGAAATCGCCATTCCCGATACCCAGACCCACCGCATCAGCCGCGCCATCGAGTGGCTCAATACCCATTATGCCGAGCCGCTGAGCATCGACAGCCTGGCGCAAATGATCAACCTCAGCCCTTCGGCGCTGCATCATCGTTTCAAAGCGGTGACCGCCATGAGCCCGCTGCAATACCAGAAGCAGTTGCGCCTGCAGGAAGCCCGGCGGCTGCTGTTGACGGAGAACAGCGACGTTTCGTCAATCGGCTACAAGATGGGTTATGAAAGCCCTTCGCAGTTCAGCCGCGAATACAGCCGCCTGTTCGGCGCCTCGCCAAGTAAGGACATCGCCCGTTTGCGTGCTCAGGTGCTGCAGGCCAGTAGCGCCTGATCCCGTGTTCACACAGGACTACTTGGGCGGTGCCGGGAATCGACGCACTTTTCCACAGACGAAAAAAAACCCGCCGAAGCGGGTTTTTTGAGGACCAATTTGACTCCCTGTCCGGCATTCCATGCCTGGTCCCATCATCCATGACCCCGAGCACTCCCTGTACTCAGTGGATAGACATAGATTAGGCCCACTGAAGCCTTGGAAAAAGACGACAAAGCAGCGCTGGCGTGTAAGCGTTTCGCTATACAACGCTTCTGTACAGTTTTGACAGGCGAAAAAAAACCCGCCTAAGCGGGTTTTTCCAAGACCATTACGACTCCCTGTCGGTAGCCATCCTTGCAAGGTCGATCGTCCCTGATCCTGAGCACTTCCTGTGCTTCAGTGGATGAGTCCAGATTACGCCTCGGATCCAAAGTGCAATAGACGACATAGCTGTCATGGCGTGTAAGACATTCGCTATACCAACCTTCCAAATCCCTGAGCCGGGCCAAGATCTCAGCAACCGAAACCGGTATTTACTTCAACGGATGGAGGATCAAGACTTGCTCAGGAACGCTTCAATGTTAGCCATCTGCTCGTCCCAGCCACGGCTGTCCATGCGAAAAGCCTTGAGTCGGCGCGCCTCGGGAATATTGTTAAACCCTGACTCCACCACTTTGAGTAACGTGCCGCCGTCCATGTCTTCGAGTTCGAATTGCACCCGTGTTTCGGACTCTTTAGAGTAATCCACCTGCGGCTCGATGGCATAAGGATGCCAGCGAAACGAGAACACCCGTTCGGGCTCGACCCGCTCCACTACCACGTCCCAGATGAGGTGTTCATAACCGCGATAAGTGATCTGCCCTTGGGTACGCTCACCCGCCACAAACCGTTTGCCCTCAAGGGAGACGCCGAACCATTGGCCGAAGGCTTCGGCATTGGCCAGGGCCCGCCAGACTTGAGAGCGCGGCGCCTTGAGCAGGATCTTTCTTTCAATGCGATCGGATGAATGCATGGGTCACCTCCTGTTTTCAACAGTAGGCTTGTAAGACCACGAGGCCAACCTGAAAGTTGTATCAGAGCGTTGTTTGCAACGCCTCGGCTTTAAAACGGCCTGGAGCGATGTAAACTCCCCCGGCATTTCAACCCTCAAGGAGAGACCGACGATGCCACCACGCTTGCTTCTGGCCCTGGTGCCGCTACTTTTTGTCACCATTGCCCAAGCCGACGACTGCGCCAATGCCACTACTCAGGGAGAGATGAACCAGTGCGCGGCCCAAGAGAACAAGGCCGCCGACAACGAGCTCAATAGCCTGTACAAGCAGATCACAGCCCGCCTGAAGGACAACCCCGAGGCCAAGCAATTGCTGATCAAGGCACAGCGGTCCTGGATCGGCTTCCGTGACGCCGAATGTAATTTTTCCGCGTCTGGGGTTGAGGGTGGCAGCGTCTACCCGCTGATCTATAGCAACTGCATCACGGCCCTGACCAAGGCCCGGGTCGAGGCATTCAAGACCTACCTCAAATGCAAGGAAGGAGACCTGAGCTGCCCAGTGCCTGAGGCTTGACCGCCCAAACATAAAAAAGGATGACCTCTGCAGGTCATCCTTTTTTTAGCACAAAATTCCAGCACAAAAACAAAACCCCTACCTGCATCAGCAGATAGGGGTTTCGGAATTTAATCTTGACGATGACCTACTCTCACATGGGGAAACCCCACACTACCATCGGCGATGCATCGTTTCACTGCTGAGTTCGGGATGGGATCAGGTGGTTCCAATGCTCTATGGTCGTCAAGAAATTCGGTAGCCGGCGCGTGTCTAAACACGTTCCAGCGAATGGGTATGCGATAGTTTGTGTGTTTGTCTCGAACTTTCGGTTCATGTCGTCTTCACACACCGCAATCTGCTGCCCTGTGTTAAAGAGCCGATGCAAATTGCTTGGGTGTTATATGGTCAAGCCTCACGGGCAATTAGTACAGGTTAGCTCAACGCCTCACAGCGCTTACACACCCTGCCTATCAACGTCGTAGTCTTCGACGGCCCTTCAGGGGACTCAAGGTCCCAGTGAGATCTCATCTTGAGGCTAGTTTCCCGCTTAGATGCTTTCAGCGGTTATCTATTCCGAACATAGCTACCCGGCAATGCCACTGGCGTGACAACCGGAACACCAGAGGTTCGTCCACTCCGGTCCTCTCGTACTAGGAGCAGCCCCTCTCAAATCTCAAACGTCCACGGCAGATAGGGACCGAACTGTCTCACGACGTTCTAAACCCAGCTCGCGTACCACTTTAAATGGCGAACAGCCATACCCTTGGGACCGGCTTCAGCCCCAGGATGTGATGAGCCGACATCGAGGTGCCAAACACCGCCGTCGATATGAACTCTTGGGCGGTATCAGCCTGTTATCCCCGGAGTACCTTTTATCCGTTGAGCGATGGCCCTTCCATACAGAACCACCGGATCACTAAGACCTACTTTCGTACCTGCTCGACGTGTCTGTCTCGCAGTCAAGCGCGCTTTTGCCTTTATACTCTACGACCGATTTCCGACCGGTCTGAGCGCACCTTCGTACTCCTCCGTTACTCTTTAGGAGGAGACCGCCCCAGTCAAACTACCCACCATACACTGTCCTCGATCCGGATAACGGACCTGAGTTAGAACCTCAAAGTTGCCAGGGTGGTATTTCAAGGTTGGCTCCACGCGAACTGGCGTCCACGCTTCAAAGCCTCCCACCTATCCTACACAAGCAAATTCAAAGTCCAGTGCAAAGCTATAGTAAAGGTTCACGGGGTCTTTCCGTCTAGCCGCGGATACACTGCATCTTCACAGCGATTTCAATTTCACTGAGTCTCGGGTGGAGACAGCGCCGCCATCGTTACGCCATTCGTGCAGGTCGGAACTTACCCGACAAGGAATTTCGCTACCTTAGGACCGTTATAGTTACGGCCGCCGTTTACCGGGGCTTCGATCAAGAGCTTCGCGTTAGCTAACCCCATCAATTAACCTTCCGGCACCGGGCAGGCGTCACACCCTATACGTCCACTTTCGTGTTTGCAGAGTGCTGTGTTTTTAATAAACAGTCGCAGCGGCCTGGTATCTTCGACCGGCGTGGGCTTACGCAGTAAATGCTTCACCCTCACCGGCGCACCTTCTCCCGAAGTTACGGTGCCATTTTGCCTAGTTCCTTCACCCGAGTTCTCTCAAGCGCCTTGGTATTCTCTACCCAACCACCTGTGTCGGTTTGGGGTACGGTTCCTGGTTACCTGAAGCTTAGAAGCTTTTCTTGGAAGCATGGCATCAACCACTTCGTCACCCAAAGGGTAACTCGTCATCAGCTCTCGGCCTTAGAATCCCGGATTTACCTAAGATTCCAGCCTACCACCTTAAACTTGGACAACCAACGCCAAGCTGGCCTAGCCTTCTCCGTCCCTCCATCGCAATAACCAGAAGTACAGGAATATTAACCTGTTTTCCATCGACTACGCTTTTCAGCCTCGCCTTAGGGACCGACTAACCCTGCGTCGATTAACGTTGCGCAGGAAACCTTGGTCTTTCGGCGTGGGTGTTTTTCACACCCATTGTCGTTACTCATGTCAGCATTCGCACTTCTGATACCTCCAGCAAGCTTCTCAACTCACCTTCACAGGCTTACAGAACGCTCCTCTACCGCATCACTTGCGTGATACCCGTAGCTTCGGTGTATGGTTTGAGCCCCGTTACATCTTCCGCGCAGGCCGACTCGACTAGTGAGCTATTACGCTTTCTTTAAAGGGTGGCTGCTTCTAAGCCAACCTCCTAGCTGTCTAAGCCTTCCCACATCGTTTCCCACTTAACCATAACTTTGGGACCTTAGCTGACGGTCTGGGTTGTTTCCCTTTTCACGACGGACGTTAGCACCCGCCGTGTGTCTCCCATGCTCGGCACTTGTAGGTATTCGGAGTTTGCATCGGTTTGGTAAGTCGGGATGACCCCCTAGCCGAAACAGTGCTCTACCCCCTACAGTGATACATGAGGCGCTACCTAAATAGCTTTCGAGGAGAACCAGCTATCTCCGAGCTTGATTAGCCTTTCACTCCGATCCACAGGTCATCCGCTAACTTTTCAACGGTAGTCGGTTCGGTCCTCCAGTTAGTGTTACCCAACCTTCAACCTGCCCATGGATAGATCGCCCGGTTTCGGGTCTATTCCCAGCGACTAGACGCCCTATTAAGACTCGCTTTCGCTACGCCTCCCCTATTCGGTTAAGCTCGCCACTGAAAATAAGTCGCTGACCCATTATACAAAAGGTACGCAGTCACCCAACAAAGTGGGCTCCCACTGCTTGTACGCATACGGTTTCAGGATCTATTTCACTCCCCTCTCCGGGGTTCTTTTCGCCTTTCCCTCACGGTACTAGTTCACTATCGGTCAGTCAGTAGTATTTAGCCTTGGAGGATGGTCCCCCCATATTCAGACAAAGTTTCTCGTGCTCCGTCCTACTCGATTTCACTTCTAAGATCCTTTCGCGTACAGGGCTATCACCCACTATGGCCGCCCTTTCCAGAGCGTTCCGCTAAAATCAAAGAAGCTTAAGGGCTAGTCCCCGTTCGCTCGCCACTACTAAGGGAATCTCGGTTGATTTCTTTTCCTCAGGGTACTTAGATGTTTCAGTTCCCCTGGTTCGCCTCTTGCACCTATGTATTCAGTACAAGATAACCATCTTATGATGGCTGGGTTCCCCCATTCAGACATCTCCGGATCAAAGTCTGTTTGCCGACTCCCCGAAGCTTTTCGCAGGCTACCACGTCTTTCATCGCCTCTGACTGCCAAGGCATCCACCGTATGCGCTTCTTCACTTGACCATATAACCCCAAGCAATCTGGTTATACTGTGAAGACGACATTCGCCGAAAATTCGCGATTAAACTCACAAATTTTACCTTAGCCTGAGCCATCACCAGTGAAAGTGATGTTCAGTCTATCTTTCTATCACATACCCAAATTTTTAAAGAACGAACTAGTCAAAGACTAGAAATCAACATTCACCATCACCTTGATGGAATGCTCATTTCTAAGCTTTATACAATCGAAGCAGTAGTGGTGGAGCCAAGCGGGATCGAACCGCTGACCTCCTGCGTGCAAGGCAGGCGCTCTCCCAGCTGAGCTATGGCCCCGTATTTCTACAGGCGTTTCCCACACAAAATTGGTGGGTCTGGGCAGATTCGAACTGCCGACCTCACCCTTATCAGGGGTGCGCTCTAACCAACTGAGCTACAGACCCAATTTAGGGCTGCTTCTATCGTCTTCTTCAATGAATCAAGCAATTCGTGTGGGAGCTCATGGAGCAGCTGCGGTCGTCGATTAAGGAGGTGATCCAGCCGCAGGTTCCCCTACGGCTACCTTGTTACGACTTCACCCCAGTCATGAATCACACCGTGGTAACCGTCCTCCCGAAGGTTAGACTAGCTACTTCTGGTGCAACCCACTCCCATGGTGTGACGGGCGGTGTGTACAAGGCCCGGGAACGTATTCACCGCGACATTCTGATTCGCGATTACTAGCGATTCCGACTTCACGCAGTCGAGTTGCAGACTGCGATCCGGACTACGATCGGTTTTGTGGGATTAGCTCCACCTCGCGGCTTGGCAACCCTCTGTACCGACCATTGTAGCACGTGTGTAGCCCAGGCCGTAAGGGCCATGATGACTTGACGTCATCCCCACCTTCCTCCGGTTTGTCACCGGCAGTCTCCTTAGAGTGCCCACCATTACGTGCTGGTAACTAAGGACAAGGGTTGCGCTCGTTACGGGACTTAACCCAACATCTCACGACACGAGCTGACGACAGCCATGCAGCACCTGTCTCAATGTTCCCGAAGGCACCAATCTATCTCTAGAAAGTTCATTGGATGTCAAGGCCTGGTAAGGTTCTTCGCGTTGCTTCGAATTAAACCACATGCTCCACCGCTTGTGCGGGCCCCCGTCAATTCATTTGAGTTTTAACCTTGCGGCCGTACTCCCCAGGCGGTCAACTTAATGCGTTAGCTGCGCCACTAAGAGCTCAAGGCTCCCAACGGCTAGTTGACATCGTTTACGGCGTGGACTACCAGGGTATCTAATCCTGTTTGCTCCCCACGCTTTCGCACCTCAGTGTCAGTATCAGTCCAGGTGGTCGCCTTCGCCACTGGTGTTCCTTCCTATATCTACGCATTTCACCGCTACACAGGAAATTCCACCACCCTCTACCATACTCTAGCTCGACAGTTTTGAATGCAGTTCCCAGGTTGAGCCCGGGGATTTCACATCCAACTTAACGAACCACCTACGCGCGCTTTACGCCCAGTAATTCCGATTAACGCTTGCACCCTCTGTATTACCGCGGCTGCTGGCACAGAGTTAGCCGGTGCTTATTCTGTCGGTAACGTCAAAACACCAACGTATTAGGTTAATGCCCTTCCTCCCAACTTAAAGTGCTTTACAATCCGAAGACCTTCTTCACACACGCGGCATGGCTGGATCAGGCTTTCGCCCATTGTCCAATATTCCCCACTGCTGCCTCCCGTAGGAGTCTGGACCGTGTCTCAGTTCCAGTGTGACTGATCATCCTCTCAGACCAGTTACGGATCGTCGCCTTGGTGAGCCATTACCTCACCAACTAGCTAATCCGACCTAGGCTCATCTGATAGCGCAAGGCCCGAAGGTCCCCTGCTTTCTCCCGTAGGACGTATGCGGTATTAGCGTCCGTTTCCGAGCGTTATCCCCCACTACCAGGCAGATTCCTAGGCATTACTCACCCGTCCGCCGCTCTCAAGAGGTGCAAGCACCTCTCTACCGCTCGACTTGCATGTGTTAGGCCTGCCGCCAGCGTTCAATCTGAGCCATGATCAAACTCTTCAGTTCAAACATCTTTGGGTTTTGAGAAAACCCTAAACTTGGCTCAGCAATCGTTGGTTACATCTTTGATTTCTCGCGGAGTAACTTGCGACGCTGATAATCTGTTGACTAGCAGTCTGACTCCACAAGCACCCACACGAATTGCTTGATTCAGTTGTTAAAGAGCGGTGGGTTGAGTCTTTCGTCTCAACCGAGGCGCGCATTCTACAGCGCCTGGTGTTGCTGTCAAGCGGTTATTTTAAGAAGTTTTCAAAGTTTCCTCTGCAACTTCAACCACTTGCGCTTCTGATCTCTCATCAGCGGGAGGCGAATTCTACAGCGTTACTCGCTGCTGTCAACACCTCTTTTTCAACCCCTTCCAGGCTTCGATGAACTGAAGCGGGCCACTGTCGAAAACCGTATAACTAATTGAAACTCAAGGAGTTTTTCGTTTCGACTGCGCCGGAAGTGGGGCGAATTATAGACGTCTAGAATCTGCCGTCAACCCTTAATTTTGCTTTTCTATCTGTTCGGGACGCCCCCGCTTAAATCCGCCTTATATATAGACGGGATCGCTTCGAATGAGCAATATATTGCTCAATATCAGCCTTCCTCTGCCCTTACCCTGGACGACACTTCGTAATGACTCCCCCACCTCGCAGCCTGGCATCCACCCTGTACCCGGTTGCCCTGCTATTAATAGCCATGGCCTCCATCCAGTCTGGAGCCTCCTTGGCCAAAAGCATGTTCCCGGTAGTGGGTGCGCAAGGCACTACGACGCTACGGCTCATTTTTGCCAGCATCATCATGCTTATATTGCTGCGCCCCTGGCGCGCCAAGCTCAATACCCAATCCTTGCGCACAGTGATCGTCTACGGGATGGCGTTGGGCGGCATGAACTTTCTCTTCTATATGTCACTGCGCACCGTTCCGCTGGGAATCGCCGTGGCGCTGGAGTTCACTGGCCCGCTGGCGGTCGCCATTTACGCCTCGCGCCGGGCAATCGACTTTCTCTGGATTACCCTGGCAGTGATTGGCCTGCTTTTGTTGATACCGAGCGGAGCCACCAATGTCGGCATTGACCTGGTCGGAGCCGGCTATGCCCTGGGCGCAGGAGTCTGTTGGGCGCTGTATATCCTGTTTGGCCAGAAGGCCGGGGCGGACAACGGCGTGCAAACCGCCGCATTGGGAGTGATGATCGCCGCGCTGTTCGTCGCCCCTATCGGCATCGTCCATGCAGGCGCCGCATTGCTGACGCCGAGCCTGATTCCGGTCGCCATTGGGGTCGCCATCCTTTCCACTGCCCTGCCCTACACCCTGGAGATGATCTCTCTGACACGGATGCCAGCCCGGACCTTCGGTACCCTGATGAGCATCGAACCCGCATTCGGTGCCTTGTCGGGGCTAGTGTTCCTTCAGGAATACTTATCACTGGCCCAGTGGGCCGCCATTACCTGCATCATTCTTGCCTCGGTCGGCGCAACACTGACCATGGGCAGCGCCGCAAAGCCCGCCGTCGCGGCAGATTGAGGCAAGATTTAACGAAGGTCTGGTATTTACCGCGCATTTAGGCCATGTTTAGGTCCGTAACCCAATGTCAGACATGGATTTTTTCATACAGGACGTCATGAACGCTTTAAGCGAAAGCGAACGCAGCCGTACGCGGACATAAGATCCACGACGGCATTAAGGACGGGAATGAAACGAATTTTGATATTGATCGCTGTATTTGCAGTTGCGGGCTGCGCGGCGACCTCTAAAACTGAAGTCAAGCGCGGTAAGAAAGGCCTGCACATCAACTGCTCCGGCTTGTCTTCATCCTGGGACCAGTGCAGCGCCCGCGCCGCGAATTTATGCGCCCCAAAAAATTACAAAGTCATCGCCAAATCGGGTGACGCCGTCGAGGAACCGGGGGATTATCCTTTCGGCCTCAACCCCGCCGGTTACACCAGCCGTAGCATGATCGTCATCTGTAAATAAGCGGTGTGGCCAGTCGAACCGACTCGATTGGCCACCCCAGTCAGATCGCCATGGTCCGCGTGTTCAGCCATTGCAGGGCGTCGCCCTCCAACAGCGGACTCAAACGACGTTGAACCTCGGCGTGGTAGACGTTGAACCAGTCTTTTTCATCCTGGGTCAGCAGCGACGACTCCAGGCAGCGGGTATCGATCGGGCAGAGAGTCAGGGTTTCGAACTCAAGGAACTCACCGAACTCGCTGGTACCCGCCTCCCGGTTCAACACCAGGTTCTCAATGCGCACACCCCAACGCCCCGGACGATAAGTACCCGGCTCAATGGACGTGATCATGCCCGGCTGCATCGCGGTTTGTGGCGTGGCAGCGGCCTGATAGGCAATCACCTGCGGGCCTTCGTGAACGTTGAGGAAATATCCGACGCCGTGGCCGGTGCCGTGACCGTAATCCACCTGCTCGGCCCAGATCGGCGCGCGGGCGATGGCATCAAGCAACGGCGACAGAATCCCACGTGGGAATTTCGCCCGGGACAACGCGATCACCCCCTTGAGCACGCGGGTGCAATCACGTTTCTGCTCTGCTGTGGGTGTTCCGACCGGAACCATGCGAGTGATGTCGGTGGTGCCGCCGAGGTACTGACCGCCCGAGTCGATCAACAGCAAACCATCACCTTCGATGACCGCATGGGCTTCTTCTGTCGCGTGGTAATGGGGCATCGCGCCGTTGGCATTAAATGCAGCGATGGTGTTGAAGCTCAGAGAGACAAAATCCGGCCGGCGTGTGCGGGCTGCGGTCAAGTGCTCATCGATAGTCAGCTCGGTGATGCGCTCGCAGCCCCAGGCACTTTCCAGCCAGGCGAAGAATTCGCAGAGCGCCGCTCCGTCCTGCTCCATGGCCCGACGGATGTGCTCGGCGTCGGCCGGGCTTTTACGGGACTTGGCCAGCGTCGTGGGATTGAGTCCTTCGACCAGTTTCACGCCACTGTCCAGATTATCCAGCAAGCCGACCGTGACCCGCGCTGGATCGATCTGCAGGCGCGCGCCGCTCGGTACTTCACGCAACGCGGCGGCTGCTTCGCGGTAATCGCGCAGGGTCACGCCGTCCTGCTCAAGAATGGCCCGCAGCGGCGCATCAACCTTATCCAGCGCCACAAAAAGTGTCGCCTGTTGCTGGCTAATCAAGGCAAAGGAGACAAACACAGGGTTGAACGACACATCTGCGCCGCGCAGGTTGAACAGCCAGGCGATGTCATCCAGCGTGGCGATGAAATGCCAGTCGGCACCGCGCTCCTTGAGCGTTTCGCGCAGTTTGGCGAGTTTCTCGACCCGGCTGACGGTCGCCTGCGGCGGTAGGTGCGCGTAGACCGGTTGATCGGGCAGGCTAGGGCGATCAGTCCAGACCTCCTTGAGCAGATCGATGTCGGTACGCAGCCGCGCGCTCCGTTCCTCAAGCTTGCCGCTCAGGGTTCGGGCCGACGCCACGGCCATGACCGCTCCGTCGACCGCAACCACCGCGCCCTCAGGCGTTTGTTCGGCCAGCCAGTCCAGCGGGCCAGGTTGACCGGGAATGAGCTTGACCAGCTCGATACCACTGCCCTCCAGCTCCTTGGTCGCCTGTTCCCAATAACGGCTGTCGGCCCAGACTCCAGCGAAATCCCCGGTCACGATCAAGGTACCGACCGAGCCATGGAACCCCGACAACCATTGCCGCCCTTGCCAATAACCCGGCAGATACTCCGACAGATGCGGGTCGGCCGATGGCACCAGCAGCGCGTGAATGCCTTCGCGACTCATCAGTTGGCGGATTCGGGCCAGGCGCTGGGGAACCAGTCCATGGGTCAAAGGCTCGGTGCTCATCGTTTCTCCTGCTTATCAATATTATTGTTCAATGCCAAAGACACTCGGCTTATGGGGTAGTGGCCCAGAACGCCGGCGCAGTCGCGCAGGCCGCTTGAATCAGCCGCACCACCTCGTCGACATCCTGCTCACGGGTGAAACGCCCCAGGCTCAAGCGAATGGTCCGGCCAGCCGCACGTGCATCATGCCCCAAGGCCAATAGCACATAAGACGGCGTGTTATTGGCCGAATTACAGGCCGAGGTCGCGGAAAATGCAATCGACGTGCCCAATGTTGCCGGGTTGAACTCACCTTCGTTGAAAGTCAGGCTCAGCGTGTGGGGAATACGCTGGGTCGCGCTGCCGTTTATACACACACCGGGCAGGGCCAGCAGTGGCTCAAGCAAACGATTGCGCAACCGGGTGATTTTAGCGAGATCTTCGTCGAACGACTGAGACGCCAGTTCGAATGCGGCGCCCATGGCGGCAATTTGATGGGTCGCCAGGGTGCCGGAGCGCAAACCACCTTCGTGACCGCCGCCATGAATCTGGGCCGACAGACGCGGCCGGGCACGGTCGCCAACGTAGAGTGCACCGATACCCTTGGGGCCGTAGATTTTGTGCGCAGAGAAAGACATCAGATCCACCGGCCACTGGGCCAGGTCAATCTTCACCTTGCCGGCGCCCTGGGCCGCGTCCACATGAAACAGCGCGCCGTGCTCGCGAACGATCTCGCCGATGGCGACGACATCATTGACGGTGCCCAGCTCGTTGTTCACCAGCATCAGCGATACCAGGAACGTATCTTCACGCAGGGCCTGGCGCACAGCTTGCGGACTGATCAGCCCATCGGCGTCCGGCGCCAGCCACGTCACCGCGACACCGCTTTCTTCGAGCTGCCGGGCCGTGTCGAGAATCGCCTTGTGTTCGATCAGGCTGGTGATGACATGGCCGCCGGACACACGACGCGCCTGCGCCACGCCCTTGAGGGCCAGGTTGTTGGATTCGGTGGCACCGGACGTCCAGACAATCTGCCCGGGCTGTGCCCCCACCAATTGCGCCACTTGCTCGCGCGCCAGCTCCACCGAGCGTCGGGCCTCCTGGCCAAAAGCATGGGAGCTGGAAGCCGGATTGCCGAAGTTACCGTCAAAACCCAGGCATTGGACCATGACCTGGATGACTCTCTCATCCACCGGTGTGGTGGCGGCGTAATCGAAATATAAAGGACGTTTATTCATAGGAAACTCGCAGAGCCTGTTCCGGGATCGGGTGCCCTCGTTGGGTTCGAGACAAGCTGTACCTGATCATGACCTTAAAGAAGTCGGACTTCATTTAAAAGTGCGTAGGAACGCTCCTAAACAGCGAGCTTAGCAGGCATCGCGCCGAAGCTCAGCCCCTCATCTGATGCTTTCGAGCAACAACGGATACAGCGAGGCGACCAACAACAGCGCCATGCCCCAGTTGAACAGGCGCAGCCAGCGACGATCACGTAACAGGTTGCGCAACAAGCTGCCGCAGACCACCCACAGGCTCACGCTTGGCAGGTTGATCAGGGCAAACACGGCTGCGATCACCACCACATTGAAGAAATAACCCTGAAGCGGTGTGTAAGTGCTGATGGCGCCGATGGCCATGATCCAGGCTTTGGGGTTGACCCACTGGAACGCCGCTGCGCCCCAGTAACTGATCGGCGTATTTTCCCCCGGCCGACTTTCCGAAACCGGGCCGGAGTGGGCGATTTTCCACGCCAGGTACAACAGATAGGCCGCACCGACGTAACGCAGTACGGTGTAAAGCAACGGATAGGCCTGAAACACCGCGCCCAAGCCAAGTCCCACTGCCAGCACCAGGGAAAAGAAGCCGCAGGTGATACCCAACATGTGAGGAATGGTGCGGTTGAAACCGAAATTGACCCCCGAGGCCAGCAACATGGTGTTGTTGGGGCCGGGTGTGATCGAAGTCACGAGGGCAAACAGGGCGAAGCCCAGCAGCAGGTCAAGCGAAAGGGTCATGGCAGGCAAATCCATCGGGGCAGTCAGTCAAGTCATGACCCTACCCCACGCTCTGGCGCAAACCCACGGACAGTTGGGCAAAACTTCGAGCGGTACAGTCGCTTAGCTTGGCCGACCTGGCAACTGTACGACCCGCTCGGCGCTCATCTCGCCCCGATCGTCGAAACCCATATTTTTTTGCGACGGGCCGAGCAATTCAGCCTTTTTCGCATGGTATTCGTCGAACGACAGACCCCGGCGATTCAAGGCTTCAAGGGCCAGTTCACGGGTTTCGTCGGCGGTGTAGGCGCGCAGTTCCGGGGATGAGGTGGCGCAACCGCTCAATACGGTGGCAGTCAACAGCAGCAAAACAGCAAAGGTACGGTTCATGGCGGGTGTCCGGTGTTCTGAAGTTGGGCGATGAACACAGGCTACCCGCCGACCCCGCACCGCAGAAATCAACCCTCTTGATAGTGGGTATTGCCCCCTCGGATCACCTGCTGCATTCACTCGACCAACTGGCAATGCAGCGCGTTGTCCGGGCTGAGCTCGATGTTGCGCAGCACTTGAAACGAGCCGAACGTCACGGCTTTGGCTCGGTGAGCCTGGATCAGCTGCCAGAAATCCTGCTCACCGTTTTCAAAGCTTTGAAACGCCGCTTCGCCCGCCTCGCGGGTTTGCCACTGCAAGTAGTTGAGAACGCGTCGACCGTCTTCACTGGCCTGGATACTGGCACTCAGAAAACCTTGATGATCGCGCGCCAGGCGCTCGGTCTGTTCCGACAGGGCCGTCACCAGCGCCTGCTGCCATTGCGGTTCGATGTCGAATTCCATCAGTTGGGTAAAACTGCGGTTGTTCCTTGGCGATTGCATGAAGGGTCCCCCGATGCAGATACGGCGAATCTTGCGATCCGAAGGCATGCAGGGTAAAACCTCTAGTTAAGTCAAGGTCAAGCAGTGAATTCATGCAATGACGCAAATAAATGTCCACAAAGAGCTCACCGTCGGCCAAGTGGCCGCCCGCAGCGGCGTGGCGGTCACGGCCCTGCACTTTTATGAATCCAAGGGGCTGATCAAAAGCGCCCGTAACCAGGGCAACCAACGCCGTTACCCACGGGAAGTATTGCGGCGAGTGGCACTGATCAAGGTCGCCCAACGCTTGGGAATCCCCTTGGCCGAAATCGGCCAGGCGTTGAAAAACCTGCCGGACAACCGTGCCCCAACGGCCGCCGATTGGAAGACGCTGTCGGCGCAATGGAGCCGGGATTTGGATGAACGCATCAACCAATTGATGGCCCTGCGTGATCGGCTCAACGGTTGCATCGGCTGCGGTTGCCTGTCGATGGAAGGTTGCCCGTTACGCAATCAGGGCGATGTGCTGGGCAAGCGCGGGCCGGGAGCGCATCTGCTGGACGAGCCGTAAGACGTTCGTCGGGACGTGAGCCGGCCCCAAGACGCTGCCTTATAGTGGATGAGCGCAAATCGACGAAGACTCTCTTCGCCTCCCATAACAAAAAGGAGAAACGTCATGGGCATCAAAGCCATCCCTGAAGGTTTCCACAGCATCACGCCCTATCTGGGCATTCAAAAAGCCGCCGAAGCCATCGATTTCTACAAAAAAGCCTTCAATGCTACCGAGGTCATGCGCCTGGTCATGCCCGACGGGGGTATCGGTCATGCCGAACTGCGGATCGGCGACTGCCCGATCATGCTCGGCACGCCTTGCGATCAAGGCCCGCTGAGCAACCCGGACCAACCGCCGTCGGTGGGCCTGCATTTATATGTCGAAGACGTGGACAGCGTGTTTGCCCAGGCGATTGCCGCCGGTGGTGCGGTGATTTCCGAGGTCAAGGATCAGTTTTACGGGGACCGCACCGGAACCTTGAAGGATCCTTACGGACATGTGTGGTTTCTGGCCACTCACAAGGAAGATCTGACCCAGCAACAGATTGAGCAGCGGGCCAGGGAGATGTTTCAGCAAGGCTGACTTGTCCTCTAAGGTCAACTGACCCCTAGCCACAAAAAGCATGGGCAGCAAACGCGAAACATTTTCTTTCATGTTCCGCTTCGGGATTTTGCTTGCTCGTTCGTCTTAGTTAGATGCAGCAGGCCGCGTCGGAAAAAGCCACGGCCGGCTTTTTCAGGGTTCACGGTATTGCGAAGCCCGTAATACGGAATCTTTCATCGAATCAAGACGTTCAATCATGTCGAAGAAATCCCGATCCAAACTCTGGTTCCTGGTCCATAGCTGGCTGGCCCTGCCCATCTGGTTTTTCGTGCTCATCGTTTGCGTCACCGGCACCCTGGCGGTGGTCAGCCAGGAGATCGTCTGGCTGGCCAACCCCGACATGCGCGCCAGCAAGCCCTCGGACGATGCGCCGCTACTCAGCTACGACCAGGTCATCGCCGCCATCAAGCAAGCCCAGCCGCAAACCCAGGTGCAAAGCATTGTCCGTCCGGACGAGTCGCATTTTGCGCTGGAGGCTCGCGTCACCTACCCTGACGGCCGAGCCGACACGGTCTACGTCAACCCTTACAGCGGGGTCGTCCAGGGCTCGGCGCCGACGTTCAACTTCAAGGGATTCACCCGGGCCCTGCATGGGTGGTGGCTGGTGCCGTTCACCAACGGTTACAGCTGGGGTTGGTACCTGGTGTCGTTCCTCGGTCTGCCGTTGCTGGCGTCCCTGGTGACGGGGCTGGTGGTCTATAAGCGTTTCTGGAAAGGTTTTTTCCGTCCGACCCTGCGGATCCGTCACGGTGCACGGATTTTCTGGGGCGATTTCCACCGGCTCAGCGGTATCTGGTCGATCTGGTTCATCGCGGTCATTTCCATTACCGGCACCTGGTTTCTGATCGAGGCCCTGCTGTCCGACAACCAGGTCTCCATTTCCAGCGCCCCGGTCATTCCGGTCGTCGCGCGCGAAAGCGTTCCCCTGTCAGCCGATGGCGTTGCACCGCCGCAACTGAACCTGGACCGCGCCATTGAAATCGCCCAGCAGCGAATCCCGGGGTTGGATGCGAGCTTCGTCAGCCTGCCCGGCAACGCCTACAGCCATTTGGAAATCGGCGGTCGCAGTGGGTATCCGCTGATATTCCAGACCGCCAGCATCAATCCCTATAACGGTGACGTGGCCGCCTCGCGGCTGCTGTCGGACCGTACGACACTGGAATTCGTCACCGAATCCATGCGTCCGCTGCACACCGGGGATTTCGGCGGTATCTGGATCAAACTCATTTGGTTTTTCTTCGGTTTGATCCTGAGCATGATGGTCCTCAGCGGGCTGCTGATCTGGACCAAACGCACGGCCCTGGCCACCGCCAACGCCCTCAAGCGCAGCCAAAAAACCACACGAGAAACCTGGTCGTTGCAGCCGTCCATCCACCGTGAATCGCCGGAGGGCAACCTGTGAACCCATTCACCACCGCCCCGCCGCCGTCACGCCTGAGTCTGTTCTGGCATAAATGGCGCTTTCACCTCAACGTGCTGTTGTTGCTGATTCCCCTGGGTTTCATGCCCAAGTACTTCTCGGAAGCGGCGTTGTTTCGCGGCGATGCCGGGCTGGGGCAACGGGAGCTCGGTGAAATCCAGGTCGGGCCCTGGAGCCTGCGCCTGGCCGAGCTTCGCGACGAAGCCCCCCGCCCCAACGGCCCGGCCGGGCACATGAAACAGTTCACTGCCGCGCTATGCCAAAGCTGTATTGGCCAGGTCAAGGCCACCTACCTGCGTATCGGCAAACCTCGCAGCCTGCGGGCCGCCGGGGTGATTTTCTTCGGTTCGCCCTATCGCATGGGCGCCTTGTTGCCGGTGCCGCAAAAGACTCAACCCGACGCCGAACTGTGGATCACCCTCGAAGGTTGGGACGGTTCGATGCATCAAGCCTCCCTTCCCCTGAGCCAGGCCTCCCCGGCCACCGTCGCCTGGCTGAAGTCCCAAGGAGCCCAACCATGACCACCCGCACCGGCCTCAACAGCCTGGCATTGCTACTCTGCGCCGGTTTCAGTGCCAGCGCCCTGGCCCACAACCCCATGTGTGAATGCAAAGCCATCGACGCCGAGCAGATCCAGTGCACCGGCGGCTTTTCCGACGGCAGCGGCGCGCCCGGGGTAACCCTGGACGTGATCGGCTACGACGAAACCATCCTGGTGCCGGGCAAGCTCGGCGCCGATTCAAAGCTGACCTTCAAGAAACCGAACGCTGAATTCTACGTACTCTTCGACGCCGGCCCCGGCCACGTGGTGGAAATCGACCAAGCCGACATCGAGGCCCCATGAGCAACCCCACCACGCAAGTCATCCGCCCCGCCGGCGCTGGCCATGAAACCCTGTATGTGTTGCTGCTGTGTCTGATCATCGTGCTGGTGGCCGGGTCGGTAGTGGCCTGGCACGGGGAAACCCAGGACGTCAGCCACCTCGCCTCGAACCAACTCGACGCCCGCCGCGACCTCAGCGCTGCCGAGCAAGGCATCTATGCCGATCTGCGGGTGACCCTGGATGAGATCCACCTGTTGCACGAGGAGCAACAGGCCCTGCCTGGTTCGCAAACGCTGGCCGAAGAAGGCTTTGCCCCATTCGCCCAGGACGCCAGTTCCGTCAGCCGCGGCGGCCATGTCTGGCAACAGCTGGGGGACCGGGCCTACTTCGGCGCGAGTGCCCATGCATCCGTCGCCGGTTCGTTTCTGATGCGCATCAGCGAAGCGTCCGACGCAGCCCCGGACATCTGGCTCAACCGCAGCAACGACCTCACTGCCCCCACCGCGCTGGACGATGCCACTTTGTCGGGCGACGGCTGGCAACAGATCGTCGCGCAATTCGACACCGGCGTGACCCGCCAACAGCGGCACTGACCCCACGCCCTCATCCGAGAGAAGACCGTTTGCCCATGTCTATTGCATCTCAACGCCGCCCCTTGCTGCGCCTGCTGCTGATCGGCCTGCTGGCCTGCCTGTTTACCCCACAGGTCAGCGCCGAAACGGCCAAGCGCCTGCGCATCGGCATCACCTTGCACCCTTATTACAGCTACGTGGCCAACATCGTCGGTGACAAGGCCGATGTGGTCCCGCTGATCCCGGCGGGCTTCAACCCGCACGCCTACGAACCACGGGCCGAGGACATCAAGCGCATCAGCGGCCTCGACGTGATCGTGCTCAACGGCGTGGGCCACGACGATTTCGCCGACCGCATGATCGCCGCCAGCGAAACCCCAAACGTGAAAGTGATCGAGGCCAACGAAAACGTGCCGTTGCTGGCTGCCACCGGCACCGCTGCCCGTGGCGCGGGCAAAGTCGTCAACCCGCACACTTTCCTCTCCATCAGCGCTTCCATCGCCCAGGTCAACAATATTGCCCGGGAGTTGGGCAAGCTCGACCCGGACAACGCCAAGCTCTACACCCAGAACGCCCGCGCCTACGGCAAACGTCTGCGGCAGATGCGCGCCGCCGCCCTGGCGAAGCTGACCCAGGCGCCAAATGCCGAGTTGCGGGTCGCCACAGTGCACGCCGCCTACGATTACCTGCTGCGCGAATTCGGCCTGGAAGTGACCGCTGTAGTCGAGCCGGCCCACGGCATCGAGCCGAGCCCCAGCCAGTTGAAAAAAACCATCGATCAACTGCGTGAACTGGATGTGAAAGTAATCTTCTCGGAGATGGATTTTCCGTCCACCTACGTCGACACCATCCAGCGTGAGTCCGGGGTGAAGCTGTACCCGCTCTCGCACATTTCCTACGGCGAATACAGCGCCGAGAAGTACGAAAAGGAAATGGCCGGCAACCTCGATACCGTGGTCCGGGCTATCCAGGAGTCTGGCCAATGACTGTTCAGGAAACCCTCACCCTGCAGCATGTCGGCCCTTTGATTGAGTTTGCCGACGTCAGCCTGAACCTGGGCCGCACCACGATTCTCGACACCGTGGCCTTTGACGTGCAGCCCGGCAGCATCCATGCATTGGTGGGCCCCAACGGCGGTGGCAAGAGTTCGCTGATCAAGACTTTGCTGGGGCAGATGCCGCACCAGGGACGCCTGAGCCTGCAATGGCCGGGCGAGCCCGGTGTGATCGGCTATGTTCCTCAGGCGCTGGAGTTCGACCGGGGCCTGCCCATGACCGTGGATGATTTCATGGCGGCGATGTGCCAGCGGCGACCGGCCTTTCTCGGTTTGAGCAAGCATTACGCTGGCGCCATTGGCCAGGCCTTGGAACGGGTCGGCATGCAGGACAAGCGCAAGCGTCGCATGGGTGCGCTGTCCGGTGGCGAGCGCCAGCGGGTGTTGCTGGCCCAGGGGCTGATTCCAGCGCCGCAATTGCTGGTGCTCGACGAACCGATGTCGGCTTTGGACGAGGCCGGCATCCAAGTGTTCGAACGGTTGCTACAAGACTGGCGCCAGGCCGGGATCACCGTGCTTTGGATCGAACACGACCTGGAGGCCGTCGGGCGCCTGGCCGACCGTGTCACCGGCCTGAACCGTCGTGTTCTGTTCGACGGCCCGCCACGCCAAGCCCTGACCCCGGAGCGCTTGCTGACGCTGTTTTCCACCCACCCACGTACGAGCGGGAGCGCTGCCTGATGAGTTACGAAGCCTTTCGTTTGATGGTCCAGGGTTGGGCCTCGTCCGGTTACCTGCCCGAAGCGCTGGCCTACGGGTTTGTGGTCAATGCGTTGCTGGCAGGGTTGCTGATCGGCCCGGTCCTGGGCGGCCTCGGCACGCTGGTGGTGGTCAAGCGCTTCGCGTTTTTCTCCGAAGCGGTGGGCCATGCGGCGCTGACCGGGGTGGCGGTCGGCATCCTGCTCGGCGAACCCTACACCGGGCCCTACGGCAGCCTGTTCGGTTACTGCCTGCTGTTCGGCATCTTGCTTAATTACCTGCGCAACCGCACCGGCCTGGCACCGGACACACTGATCGGCGTCTTCCTTTCGGTATCCCTGGCCCTGGGCGCCAGCCTGCTGTTGATTCTGGCGGGCAAGATCAACGTACACATTCTGGAGAACGTGCTGTTTGGCTCGGTGCTGACGGTCAACAGTAATGACTTGCTGGTGCTGGCGGTCGTCGGCTCGCTGGTCATGGCCCTGGCGTTGCCGCTGTACAACCGCATCATGCTGGCCAGCTTCAACCCGCAACTGGCGGCGGTGCGCGGGGTGGCGGTCAAGACCCTGGATTACCTGTTCGTGGTGCTGGTGACGCTGATCACCGTGGCGGCGGTGAAAGTCATCGGGGCCATTCTGGTGGGAGCGTTGCTGGTGATTCCAGCAGCGGCGGCGCGCCTGCTCAGCCAGTCGTTGAAGGGCTTTTTCTGGTGCTCGGTGCTGATCGCTACCGTCAGCACCTTGTGCGGCATTCTCGCGCCAATTGTTTTCGATCTGCCGATCCCGTCCGGTGCCGCGATCATTCTGGTAGCCGGCATCGCGTTCGCCCTGTCCGCCATCGCCCGCGGTGTCGTCCCCAGCCTCAAAGGGAATCTTGGATAAATGGTTTTTTCATTGCGACAACTGGCCCTGACCGGGGCCCTGTGTGGCTTGGTCACCACCTCTTCATTCGCCGCCGAAAGCCGGCCGGTGCATCTGCTGGCCTCGTTACCGGTCACCTATGGGTTGAGCGATGCCTTGCTCAAGGGCACTGACGTCAGTTTGGAGCGAGCCGCGCCCGCCAATCTGCCCGGTACTCGACAAAGCGCCTACTTCACCGGCCGTGGCGCGCTGCAACTGAGCAAACTGGCCAGTAATGCCGACGCGGTAATCGGCCTGCGCTCACTGTGGCCGGACGATCCGCTGTACCCCATGGCCCGACGCAGCAACATCCGCATCGTCGAAGTCGATGCCGCCCGCCCGGTGGACGGCGCCCTGCCCGGCATTGCCGTGCAACCGGGCATGGCCGACGGCCTGGCGAGCCAGCCGTGGATGGCCAGCCATAACCTGGGCCGCATGGCCGATGTGATCGCCGCCGACCTGGTGCGCCTGGCCCCGACCGCCAAGCCGAAGATCGAAGCCAACCTGGCGGCCCTCAAGCAACGCCTGCTCAAGCTCAGCGCCGACAGCGAAAAGCGCCTGGCCAGTGCCGACAACTTGAGCGTGGTCAGTTTGAGCGAACATTTTGGCTACCTGATCAGCGGGCTCAACCTGGACGGGATCAGCACCGATACCCGGCCCGACGCCGAATGGACGCCTGAAGCCCTCAAGCAATTGACCGCTACGCTTAAAGACAACGACGTAGCACTGGTGCTGCATCATCGCCCACCATCGCAGGCGCTAAAGGCGGCCATCGCCGAGGGTGGCAGCCAGTTGCTGGTGCTGAGCACCGACGCCACCGACCCAGTGTCAGAGTTGGAGAGCAATGTGAACCTGGTCGTCGCGGCGCTGACGGCGGGCTGACTGCAGGAATGCCGCTCCCACAGTTTTGATTGCGGATGCTCACAGATTCCGTATTCACCACAAGTTCAGAACATCCCCAGGCACCCGCACAAACCCTTCCATCAACACCCGTGCGCTGCGGCTCATGATGGCTTTGTTCACGGTCCATTCGCCGTTGACCTGGCTGGCCTCGGCGCCTACGCGCAGCGTGCCGGACGGGTGGCCGAAGCGCACGGCGTTGCGGTCGATGCCACCCGCCGCCAGGTTCACCAGCGTGCCCGAAATCGCCGCGGCCGTGCCGATGGCAACTGCGGCGGTGCCCATCATGGCGTGGTGCAGTTTGCCCATGGACAGCGCCCGCACCAGCAAGTCGACGTCCCGGGCCGCCACGGCTTTGCCGCTGGAGGCGGTGTAGTCCGCCGGCGGTGCGACAAACGCCACTTTCGGCGTATGTTGACGCTGGGCGGCTTCGTCCAGGTGCTTGATCAGCCCCATGCGCAAGGCACCGTGGGCGCGGATGCTTTCGAACATCGCCAAAGCCTTGGGATCGCCGTTGATGGCGCCCTGCAATTCAGTGCCGGTGTAGCCAACGTCCCGGGCATTGATGAAAATCGTCGGGATGCCCGCATTGATCAAGGTCGCCTTGAACGTACCAACGCCCGGCACCTCCAGGTCATCCACCAAGTTGCCGGTGGGAAACATCGAGCCACCACCGCCCTCCTCCTCGGCCGCCGGGTCCATGAACTCCAGCTGCACTTCAGCCGCCGGAAAGGTCACGCCGTCGAGTTCAAAGTCACCGGTTTCCTGCACCGCACCGTAGGTGATCGGTACATGGGCGATGATGGTCTTGCCGATATTGGCCTGCCAGATGCGCACCACGGCCATGCCGTTTTGCGGAATACGGCTGGCCTCCACCAGGCCACTGCTGATGGCAAACGAACCCACCGCCGCCGACAAGTTGCCGCAGTTGCCGCTCCAGTCCACGAACGGCTTGTCGATAGACACCTGACCAAACAGGTAGTCGACATCGTGGTCGGCCCGCGTGCTTTTGGACAAGATCACGGTCTTGCTGGTGCTGGACGTCGCACCGCCCATGCCATCGATCTGTTTCTCATACGGGTCGGGGCTGCCAATCACCCGCAGCAACAGGGCATCCCGGGCCGGACCGGGAACGCGGGCCACTTCAGGAAGGTCTTGCAGGCTGAAGAACACGCCTTTGCTGGTGCCCCCACGCATGTAAGTGGCGGGGATTCTGATTTGAGCTGCGTGAGCCATGGTTGCTCCTACTCCTGAGCGTAAAGCAGGCGGACAAGGGCCTTGAAACCCCTCGCCCGCACAGCAGATTTAAACGGCAACCGCCGAGTCGAGGAAGTCCTGGGCGAAGCGTTGCAACACGCCACCGGCTTCGTAGATCGACACTTCTTCGGCGGTATCCAGGCGGCAGGTCACCGGCACTTCGATGCGCTCGCCGTTCTGGCGGGTGATGACCAGGGTCAGCGTCGCACGTGGGGTGCGCTCACCGATCACGTCGTAGATTTCACTGCCATCGATGCCCAGGGTCTTGCGGTCGGTACCGGGCTTGAACTCCAGCGGCAACACACCCATGCCCACCAGGTTGGTGCGGTGGATACGCTCAAAGCCTTCAGCGGCAATCGCCTCGACCCCGGCCAGGCGCACGCCCTTGGCCGCCCAGTCGCGGGACGAACCCTGGCCGTAGTCGGCGCCGGCAATGATGATCAGCGGCTGCTTGCGTTCCATGTAGGTTTCGATGGCTTCCCACATGCGCATGACCTTACCTTCCGGCTCGACACGGGCCAGGGAACCTTGCTTGACCTTGCCGTTTTCCTGGACCATTTCGTTGAACAGTTTCGGGTTGGCAAAGGTGGCACGTTGCGCGGTTAAATGGTCGCCCCTATGGGTCGCGTAGGAGTTGAAGTCTTCTTCCGGCAGGCCCATTTTCGCCAGGTATTCACCGGCGGCGCTGTCGAGCATGATCGCGTTGGACGGTGACAAGTGATCGGTGGTGATGTTGTCCGGCAGCACGGCCAGCGGGCGCATGCCCTTGAGCGGCCGCGCACCGGCCAACGCCCCTTCCCAATACGGCGGGCGACGGATGTAGGTGCTTTGCGGGCGCCAGTCGTACAGCGGCGTGACTTTCGGCCCGGTGTCTTCCTGGATGGCGAACATCGGGATGTACACCTGACGGAACTGCTCCGGTTTCACCGAGGCCTTGACCACCGCGTCGATTTCTTCGTCGCTCGGCCAAATGTCCTTGAGGCGGATTTCCCGACCGTCCACCACGCCCAGCACATCTTTTTCGATGTCGAAGCGGATGGTCCCGGCGATGGCGTAGGCCACCACCAGCGGCGGCGAGGCAAGGAACGCCTGCTTGGCGTACGGGTGGATGCGCCCGTCGAAGTTGCGGTTGCCCGACAGCACGGCGGTGGCGTACAGGTCGCGGTCGATGATTTCCTGCTGGATCGCCGGGTCCAGCGCGCCGGACATGCCGTTGCAGGTGGTGCAAGCGAAAGCCACCACGCCAAAACCCAGTTGCTCCAGTTCTTTTGTCAGGCCGGCTTCATCCAGATACAGCGCCACGGTTTTCGAACCCGGCGCCAGGGACGACTTGACCCACGGCTTGCGGGCCAGACCCAGGCGATTGGCGTTGCGCGCCAGCAGGCCGGCGGCGATCACGTTGCGCGGGTTACTGGTGTTGGTGCAACTGGTGATGGCGGCGATGATCACTGCACCGTCAGGCATTTGCCCTGGCACTTCGGTCCATTGCCCGGCAATGCCGCTGGCCGCCAGATCGCTGGTCGCGACGCGGGCGTGAGGGTTGCTGGGACCGGCCATGTTGCGCACCACCGAGGACAGGTCAAACGTCAGGCCGCGCTCGTATTGCGCACCTTTGAGACTGTCGGCCCACAGGCCTGCCTGTTTGGCGTAGGTCTCGACCAATTGCACTTGCTCATCTTCGCGGCCGGTGAGTTTCAAGTAATCGATGGTCTGCTGGTCGATGTAGAACATCGCCGCCGTGGCGCCGTATTCCGGGGCCATGTTGGAGATGGTCGCGCGGTCGCCCAGGGTGAGGGCTTTCGCGCCTTCGCCGAAAAACTCCAGCCAGGCACCCACGACTTTTTGCTTGCGCAGGAACTCTGTGAGCGCCAGCACCATGTCGGTGGCGGTGATGCCCGGTTGCAACTTGCCGGTGAGCTCGACGCCGACGATTTCCGGCAGGCGCATCCACGACGCGCGGCCGAGCATGACGCTTTCGGCTTCCAGGCCACCGACGCCGATGGCGATCACGCCCAGGGCATCGACGTGGGGGGTATGACTGTCGGTGCCCACGCAGGTGTCGGGGAACGCCACGCCGTCACGTTGCTGGATCACCGGTGACATTTTTTCCAGGTTGATCTGGTGCATGATCCCGTTGCCCGGCGGAATCACATCGACGTTCTTGAAGGCTTTCTTGGTCCAGTTGATGAAGTGAAAGCGGTCTTCGTTGCGCCGATCTTCGATGGCGCGGTTCTTGGCGAACGCCTGGGGGTCAAAACCGCCGCTTTCTACCGCCAGGGAGTGGTCGACGATCAGTTGGGTCGGCACCACCGGGTTGACCTGCGCCGGGTCGCCGCCCTGCAGGGCGATGGCGTCGCGCAAGCCGGCCAGGTCCACCAGGGCGGTCTGGCCGAGAATGTCATGGCACACCACCCGGGCCGGGAACCACGGGAAGTCCAGGTCGCGTTTGCGCTCGATCAGTTGCAGCAGCGACTCGCCCAGCGTGGCCGGGTCGCAGCGACGAACCAGGTTTTCTGCCAGCACGCGGGAGGTGTACGGCAGGCCGTCGTAGGCACCAGGCCGGATGGCATCGACCGCCCCACGAACGTCAAAATAATCCAGCGAAGTGCCGGGCAACGGTTTGCGAAATTCTGTGTTCATCGTCAGGACTCGGGTCACGGTGGTTTCAGAAGGGGCTGGCGCAGCTACTGAAGTGAACATGTTCCCCTGTGGGAGCGAGCAGGCTCGCTCCCACAGGGTTCCGGGTTTATCCAGTACCTGCGGCTAAACTCCCTCCAACTCAGCGTTGTTCGATTGGCACGAACTTGCGCTGTTCGACGCCGGTGTATTCGGCGCTCGGGCGGATGATGCGGTTGTTGGCGCGTTGTTCGAACACGTGGGCGGCCCAGCCGGTCAGGCGTGAGCAGACGAAAATCGGCGTGAACAGCTTGGTCGGGATGCCCATGAAGTGGTACGCCGAGGCATGGTAGAAATCGGCGTTGGGGAACAGTTTCTTCTGCTCCCACATGGTCTTGTCGATGGCCTGCGAGACGGGGAACAGCACCGTGTCGCCCACTTCATCAGCGAGTTTTTTCGACCAGCCCTTGATCACCTCGTTACGCGGGTCGTTGTCCTTATAGATCGCGTGGCCGAAGCCCATGATCTTGTCCTTGCGCTCGAGCATCGCCAGGGTGCCCTTGATCGCCTCTTCCGGCGATTTGAAGCGCTCGATCATTTCCATCGCCGCTTCGTTGGCGCCGCCATGCAACGGGCCACGCAGCGAGCCGATGGCGGCGGTGACGCAGGAATACAGGTCCGACAGGGTCGACGCGCAAACCCGGGCAGTAAAGGTCGAGGCATTGAATTCGTGTTCGGCATACAGGATCAGCGACACGTTCATCACCTTGACGTGCAACTCGCTCGGTTTCTTGCCGTGCAGCAGGTGCAGGAAATGGCCACCGATGGACGCTTCGTCGGTCACGCATTCGATGCGCTGGCCTTCATGGCTGAAGCGATACCAGTAGCACATGATCGCCGGGAACGCGGCCAGCAGGCGGTCAGTCTTGTCGTGCTGCACGGAGAAATCTTTCTCAGGTTCCAGATTGCCCAGGAACGAGCAGCCGGTGCGCATGACGTCCATCGGGTGGGCGTCGGCGGGAATGCGTTCCAGCACTTCTTTCAAGGCCTGGGGCAGGTCCCGCAGCTGGCTCAGTTTGCGCGTATAGGCGTCCAGCTGTGCCTGGGTCGGCAGCTCGCCGTACAGCAGCAGATAAGCGACTTCTTCAAATTGCGCGTCAGCCGCCAGGTCGCGAACGTCGTAGCCGCGATAGGTCAGGCCCGCGCCCGACTGGCCTACGGTGGACAATGCGGTTTGCCCGGCCACCTGGCCACGGAGCCCGGCGCCACTGAGTACTTTTGCTTCGGCCATTTGCTGTCTCCAGTTTTTTTTATTTGTAGAGGGAAAGATCGCAGCCTCGTTTCACACGGCAGCTCCTACGGGAAGCGAGGCTGCGCGCTTTTCATTTCTTCGACGCGAACAACGCATCGAGCTTCTGCTCGAAGGTGTGGTAGTCGATGCGATCGTAAAGCTCCATGCGCGTTTGCATGGTGTCGATGACGTTCTGTTGCGTGCCGTCGCGGCGGATCGCGGTGTAGACATTCTCGGCCGCTTTGTTCATGGCGCGAAAGGCCGACAGCGGGTACAGCACCAGGGACACGTCGGCACCGGCAAGCTGCTCGGTGGTGTAGAGCGGTGTCGCGCCGAACTCGGTGATGTTGGCCAGGATCGGCGCTTTCACGCGGCTGGCGAACAGCTTGTACATCTCAAGCTCGGTAATGGCTTCGGGGAAGATCATGTCGGCACCGGCCTCGATGCACGCCGCCGCGCGATCCAGGGCCGACTCCAGCCCCTCCACTGCCAGGGCATCGGTACGGGCCATGATCACGAAGCTGTCATCGGTACGGGCATCGACCGCGGCTTTGATACGGTCGACCATTTCCTGCTGCGAGACGATCTCTTTGTTCGGACGATGACCGCAGCGCTTGGCGCCGACCTGGTCTTCGATATGAATAGCCGCCGCGCCGAACTTGATCATCGACTTGACCGTGCGGGCCACGTTGAACGCCGAGGAACCGAAACCGGTGTCCACGTCCACCAGCAGCGGCAGGTCGCAGACGTCGGTGATACGGCGCACATCGGTCAGCACGTCATCCAGGCCAGTGATGCCCAGGTCCGGCACCCCGAGGGAGCCGGCCGCCACGCCGCCGCCCGACAGGTAGATCGCCTTGAAACCGGCGCGCTTGGCCAGCAGCGCGTGGTTGGCGTTGATCGTGCCCACCACTTGCAGCGGATGCTCATTGGCGACCGCATCGCGGAATCGCTGGCCTGGCGTGCTCTTGCTGGAACTCATGACTCACCTCGTTCAGTGGCGGCGCTGTCCTGGAAATGACGCGCGATATTGCGTTTAGAGGCGCCGATGTGCCGGCGCATCAATAATTCAGCCAGTTCGCCGTCACGGTCGGCGATGGCATCGAGAATCCGGTGGTGCTCGGCAAAGGCCTGGCGCGGACGGTTGGGCGTGGTGGAAAACTGGATGCGGTACATGCGCACCAGTTGATACAGCTCGCCGCAGAGCATTTGCGTCAGGGTACGGTTGCCGCTGCCCTGGATGATCCGGTAATGAAAGTCGAAATCACCTTCCTGCTGGTAATAGCCGACACCGGCCTGGAACGCCGCATCGCGTTCGTGGGTTTCCAGAACCCGGCGCAGTTCGTCGATTTCTTCCAGGGTCATGCGCTCGGCCGCCAAGCGGCAGGCCATGCCTTCCAGGGATTCACGGATTTCGTAGAGTTCCAGCAGCTCGGCGTGGCTCAGGGACACCACCCGGGCGCCGACATGGGGCACCCGCACCAGCAGGCGCTGGCCTTCCAGGCGATGGATCGCCTCGCGCAGCGGCCCGCGGCTGATGCCATAAGTGCGTGCCAGCTCGGGCTCGGAGATCTTGCTGCCAGGGGCAATCTCGCCCTTGACGATGGCGGCCTGGATACGCCGGAAGACGTTCTCGGAAAGGGTTTCCGAGTCGTCCTGAACCATCATCGGGGTTGCGAGCTGATCGAGCATATTGTCGACACCTTTGAAATCAATATGGCAAAAACTAACCAATAGAGCAGTAAACGTCAAAGAAAAAATCTGCATTGTCGACAATCGTCTAATAAGCGCATCGGCCATAACCGAGCGACTGGACGCGTCGTAGCGTCCGGCCAGCGGTGGCGTCACAAAAGCACCGTGCTAGAATGCCGCCGCTATTTGCCGCTCTCCTTTATTAGAGAAGGCTGCCTAGGGAGCTTGTGCAGTAATGCCAGGGCCTGAACCGATAAACGGAACGCTGTGCACCAGGATCTATGACACTCAAGCCCTTTTCTGCTGTTCTTTATTTCATGTGCCTGCCGGGGCTTGCTGCGGCGGGTGAAAAAACCGTGTACGGCCTCAACGAATATGCCGCCCTGCAGGGCATCGACCTGGAGGTCGCCGCCAAGCTGGACACCGGCGCCAAGACGGCTTCGCTCAGCGCCCGGGACATCAAACGCTTCAAACGCAATGGCGAATCCTGGGTGCGCTTTTACCTGGCCATCGACGCGGCCCATTCGCATCCCATCGAACGTCCGCTGGCCCGGGTCAGCAAGATCAAACGCCGCGCCGGTGACTACGACCCGGAAGAAGGCAAGAAATACACGGCCCGGCCGGTCATCGAACTGGACATCTGCATGGGCTCGGCCCTGCGCAGCATCGAAGTGAACCTGACTGACCGAAGCGCCTTCCAATACCCGTTGTTGATCGGCTCCGAGGCGCTCAAGCGCTTCGACGCGCTGGTCGACCCCAGTCTTAAATACGCTGCCGGCAAACCCGCCTGCGCCAATGCCGCTCATACCGCAGAGTAATTCCAATGCGCGCTCTTACCCTCCATCTGAAAATGCTGATCGCCATCCTGGTGGCGCTGGGCCTGTCGGTGACGGCCTATCAGATTTTCGTGCTCGGCATTCCAGTGACCGAAGACGCTACCGACGACTTGTGGAACATCGACGCCAAGGTCGAATTCGTTCCCAATGCCAAGGACCCGGTGAAGATCCAGATGTTCGTGCCGCCCCTGAGCCGCGATTACGTCAGCCTCAACGAAAGCTTCATTTCCAATAATTACGGTGTAGCGGTGAACCGGGTTGACGGGAACCGCAAGGTGACGTGGTCGGCCCGTCGGGCCAAGGGTAACCAGACGCTGTATTACCGCCTGGTGCTGACCAAGCGCTACAGCGCCGAAAAAACCAAGGTCAAGGGCCCAACCTTCCGCGACAGCATCGCCGTCGAAGGCCCGGAAAAGCTGGCCGCCGAGGCATTGCTCGCGCCGATCCGCCAACATTCGGCCGACGTCGAGACCTTCATCAGTGAAGCCATCAAGCGGGTCAACAACCTCAGCGACGACAACGTCAAGCTGCTGCTGGCCGGCGACCCTTCGTCAGCCCACAAAGCGAAAATCGTCGAACTGGTGCTGTCCATTGCCCACGTACCGGTGGAAAAGGTCCACACCATCCGCCTGGTGGCCGAGCAGCCGCAGACACCTGAACTGTGGCTGCGCAGCTTCAACGGCACCGACTGGCTGTATTACAACCCGGACACCGGCGAACAGGGCCTGCCCACCGACCGCCTGCTGTGGTGGACCGGCGATGAAAACCTGATCACCGTCGATGGTGGCAAGAAAGCCACCGTCACCTTCAGCCTGAACAACAGCGAAATGAACGCCATTCGCCTGGCCAAGCTGACGGACGAGAACACCGACGCCAACTTCCTCGAATACTCGCTCTACGGCCTGCCGCTGCAAACCCAGCAGACGTTCATGATCATGGTGATGATCCCGATCGGCGTGCTGGTGATTCTCGTGCTACGCAACCTGATCGGCCTGCAGACCCTGGGGACCTTCACCCCGGTACTGATCGCCCTCGCCTTCCGGGAAACCCAACTGGGCTTCGGCATCATCCTATTCACGGTGATCACGGCGCTGGGCCTGTCGCTGCGTTCGTACCTGGAACACCTCAAGTTGCAGATGTTGCCAAGGCTTTCGGTGGTGTTGACGTTCGTGGTGGTGCTGATCGCCGCCATCAGCCTGTTCAGTCATAAGCTGGGCCTGGAGCGCGGCCTGTCGGTGGCGCTGTTCCCGATGGTGATCCTGACCATGACCATCGAACGCCTGTCCATCACCTGGGAAGAGCGCGGTGCCGGCCATGCGATGAAAGTCGCCATCGGCACCTTGTTCGCCGCGTCCCTGGCGCACCTGATCATGAGCGTGCCGGAGCTGGTGTACTTCGTGTTCACGTTCCCGGCGGTCCTGCTGATCCTGGTGGGCTTCATGCTGGCCATGGGTCGCTATCGCGGCTACCGCCTGACCGAGCTGGTGCGGTTCAAGGCTTTCCTCAAGGCTGACTCGTAATGTTTGGCCTCTGGAAGACCTGGAAGGCCCTGGAAGCCCGGGGCATCATGGGCATCAACCGGCGCAATGCCGACTACGTGCTCAAATACAACAAGCGCAGCCTGTACCCCATCGTCGATGACAAGATCATCACCAAGGAACGGGCCATCGCCGCCGGCATTCATGTGCCAGAACTGTACGGTGTGATCTCCACCGAGAAGGAAATCGACAAACTCGACGAGATCATCGGCGGGCGTACCGACTTCGTGATCAAACCGGCCCAGGGCGCTGGCGGCGACGGCATCATCGTGATCGCCGATCGCTTCGAGGGCCGCTATCGTACGGTGTCCGGCAAGATCCTCAGCCATGAGGAACTCGAGCACCATATCTCCAGCATCCTCACCGGCCTGTACTCCCTGGGCGGACACCGTGACCGGGCGCTGATCGAGTACCGCGTGACGCCGGACCAGATCTTCAAGAGCATCAGCTATGAAGGTGTACCGGACATTCGCATCATCGTCCTGATGGGCTATCCGGTGATGGCCATGTTGCGGCTGCCAACCCGCCAGTCCGGCGGCAAGGCGAACCTGCACCAGGGCGCCATCGGCGTGGGCGTCGACCTCGCCACCGGCCTGACCCTGCGCGGTACCTGGCTGAACAACATCATCACCAAACACCCCGACACCACCAACGCAGTGGACGGCGTGCAACTGCCCTACTGGGACGGTTTCATGAAACTGGCCGCTGGTTGTTATGAGCTGTGTGGGCTGGGCTACATCGGCGTCGACATGGTGCTGGATCAGGAAAAAGGCCCGTTGATC
Source organism: Pseudomonas sp. LBUM1664 (assembly GCF_059695895.1). Classification (NCBI taxonomy): domain Bacteria; kingdom Pseudomonadati; phylum Pseudomonadota; class Gammaproteobacteria; order Pseudomonadales; family Pseudomonadaceae; genus Pseudomonas; species Pseudomonas sp. LBUM1664. The sequence continues at coordinate 4,433,839 of NZ_CP166791.1, forward strand.
CTGGAACTCAACGCCCGGCCGGGGCTGAACATCCAGATCGCCAACGATTGCGGCCTGACCCTGCGCACCCATGCGGTGGAAGCACGCCTGGAAGAACTCAAGACCCAGGGCGTCATTGAAACCGTAGAGGAGCGCGTGGCGTTTGCCCAGGAGTTGTTTGGGCATATTCCGCCGGTTGAGGGGTAATCCTTGAAATCCAGATTTTGTGGTGAGGGGGTTTATCGAAACGTCGCACTGCCCCGCTGTGTGGGAGCAAAGCTTGCTCCCACAACTCCGACATCCCTCTAGGAGCCAATCCTACAGAAGGATTACAATCGCCCCCCCGCCTCAACGGCTGACCCGCCTCGCCCATGCCAACCTGCTCCGTACACCCGCTACCCTATCGCCCCAACCCCGCCGAGTATTTCGCCGCGATCCGTCACGCGCCTGGCAGTGTGCTGCTCGACAGCGGCCGGCCGAGTGCCGAACGCGGGCGTTATGACCTGCTCAGCGCCTGGCCGCTGGAGCAACTGGCGGTGCTGCCGGACGAGAGCGGTACCGATTTCCTACAACGTTTGCGCCGCCAACTGGCGCAACTGGGGAACGCGGCGCTACCCGCCACGGTGCAACTGCCCTTTGCCGGCGGCCTGATCGGCTACTTGAGCTACGACTTCGGCCGACATCTGGAAGCCTTGCCTTCCTACGCCATGGACGACTTGCAACTGCCCGATGCGCGGTTCGGCGTGTACGACTGGGCGTTGGTCAGCGATCACCAGGCCAGCACCAGCCAATTGGTGTTCCACCCCCATTGCGGCGAACGCGAACGCCAGCGACTGATCGCACTGTTCAGCCAGCCGACCACGGCACCCGTTAGCGCCTTCAGCCTTGAAGGGCCGATGACGCCTGACCTTAGCGCCGAAGCCTATCGACAGGCGTTCGAACGAATCCAGGCGTACATCCAGGCCGGCGACTGCTACCAGGTCAACTTTGCCCAGCGCTTCCGCGCCCCTTGCCAGGGCGATGCCTGGAGCGCTTATCAGGCGCTGCGGGCGGCCTGCCCTACGCCATTTTCCGGCTTCCAGAGCCTGCCGGAGGGCGGCGCGGTGTTGAGCCTGTCGCCCGAACGCTTCATCAAAGTCAGCGAAGGTCATGTGGAAACCCGGCCGATCAAGGGCACCCGGCCCCGGGGAGCCACGCCAGTCGAAGACGCGGCCCACGCCGCCGAGCTGCTGGCCAGCCCCAAGGACCGCGCGGAAAACCTGATGATCGTCGACCTGCTGCGCAACGATCTGGGGCGCACCTGCCGCATCGGTTCGGTACGCGTGCCGGAGTTGTTCAGCCTGGAAAGCTACCCGAACGTGCATCACTTGGTCAGCAGCGTGACCGGCGAGCTGGCCGAGCACAAGGACGCCCTGGACCTGATCGCCGGCAGTTTTCCCGGCGGCTCGATCACCGGCGCACCGAAAATCCGCGCCATGCAGATCATCGACGAGCTCGAACCGACCCGGCGCGGGCTCTATTGCGGCTCGCTGCTGTACCTGGACGTGCGCGGGGAAATGGACAGCTCCATCGCCATTCGCAGCCTGCTGGTCAAGGATGGGCAAGTGTGTTGCTGGGGCGGCGGCGGGATTGTCGCGGACTCGGATTGGCAGGCTGAGTATCAGGAGTCGATTACCAAGGTTCGGGTGTTGCTCGAGACGTTGCAGAGCCTCTAAAAGCATCGCGGGCAAGCCTTGCTCCCACAGGCTGGCGTCGTACCACTGGTGGGAGCAAGGCTTGCCCGCGATGACGGCGTGTCAGTCGACATCAATGCTGGCTGGACCACCGCCCTCGCGAGCAAGCCCGCTCCCACAGAGACTGTGTTTACAGGCTCAGGTTGCGGTTTGAGGCCTTGAGGAACTCTTGCTTCAACTCGGCAAAACTGTGCACTGCCGGGAATTGCGGGAATTCACGGATCACATTGTCCGGCGCATGAAACAGAATCCCGGCGTCGGCTTCACCGAGCATCGTGGTGTCGTTGTAGGAATCCCCCGCCGCAATCACCCGGTAATACAGGCTCTTGAAGGCCAAAACCGACTGCCGCTTAGGGTCTTTCTGACGCAGTTGGTACCCGGTCACCCGCCCGCTGTCATCGGTGATCAACCGATGGCACAGCAATGTCGGGAAACCCAATTGGCGCATCAGGGGCTGGGAAAATTCGTAGAACGTGTCGGAAAGAATCACCACCTGGAAGCGCTCACGCAACCAGTCGACGAACTCGATGGCGCCGTCCAGCGGCTTGAGTGTGGCGATCACTTCCTGAATATCGGAGAGTTTGAGGCCGTGCTCATCAAGGATGCGCAACCGTTGCTTCATCAGCACGTCGTAGTCGGGGATGTCCCGAGTGGTTGCCCTGAGGGATTGAATCCCGGTTTTTTCAGCGAAGGCGATCCAGATCTCCGGGACCAGCACACCTTCCAGGTCGAGACAGGCAATTTCCACAAGACACTCCCATTTATTTTGATGTTTATCGGTTGAGCGAACAAAAGGCTTGCCGACTCTAGCCATTCGCCGAAGCCTGCGCAACGCACAGGAGCGCGCCAGCCCCGACAGCTTTTGTTACCATCAGCCCCATATAGAGCGCCCAGCGCCACCGACCTGTAGGAAACCGCCCTGATGAGCCCAACGTTTGACGTCGTGGAACTCGCCACGACCTATGCCAACAAGTCCCCACAGGACATCCTCAAACTGGCCTTTGCCGAATTCGGCGACGACCTGTGGATATCTTTCAGCGGCGCCGAAGATGTGGTGCTGGTGGACATGGCCTGGAAGCTGAACAAGAACGTCAAGGTGTTCAGCCTCGACACCGGTCGCCTGCACCCGGAAACCTACCGCTTCATCGATCAGGTGCGCGAGCACTACAAGATCGATATCGAGCTGGTCTCTCCGGACTACACGAAACTTGAGCCGTTCGTGAAGGAAAAAGGCCTGTTCAGCTTCTACAAGGACGGTCATGGCGAATGCTGCGGCATCCGCAAGATCGAGCCACTGCGACGCAAACTGTCCGATGTCCGCGCCTGGGCCACCGGCCAGCGGCGCGACCAGAGCCCCGGCACCCGCAGCCAGGTGGCCGTGCTGGAAATCGACACGGCATTTTCCACTGCGCAGCGCACCCTGTACAAATTCAACCCGCTGTCGCAGATGACCAGCGAAGAAGTCTGGGGCTACATCCGCATGCTGGAGCTGCCCTACAACAGCCTGCATGAGCGCGGCTTCATCAGCATCGGCTGCGAGCCCTGCACTCGCCCGGTGCTGCCAAACCAGCACGAACGCGAAGGCCGCTGGTGGTGGGAAGAAGCCACGCAGAAAGAATGCGGGCTGCACGCCGGGAATATCATCAGCACATCCAAGGCCTGAAAAACCGCCGCACCTGCGCTTATGGGGAAGGACAGCTCATGCGAATTCTCGTGGTCAACGTCAACACCACCGAATCCATCACCCAGGCCATCGCCCGGCAGGCCCAGGCCGTGGCCGCGCCGGGCACCGAAATCGTCGGGCTCACGCCGCATTTCGGTGCCGATTCCGTCGAAGGCAATTTCGAAAGCTACCTGGCCGCCATTGCGGTGATGGACCGGGTGATGTCTTACGATCAGCCGTTCGATGCGGTGATCCAGGCCGGTTACGGCGAGCACGGTCGGGAAGGCTTGCAGGAACTGCTCAACGTGCCGGTGGTGGACATCACCGACGCCGGTGCGAGCACCGCCATGTTCCTGGGCCACGCCTATTCGGTGGTTACCACCCTGGATCGCACCGTGCCGCTGATCGAAGACCGCCTCAAGCTTTCCGGTCTGTTCGACCGCTGCGCTTCGGTACGGGCCAGTGGTCTAGCGGTATTGGAGCTTGAGCAAGACCCACAGCGGGCGATCGAGGCCATCGTGCACCAGGCCGAACTGGCGGTCAGCCAGGACAAAGCCGAGGTCATCTGCCTGGGGTGTGGCGGCATGGCCGGGCTCGATGAACAGATCCGCCAACGCACCGGCGTGCCGGTGGTCGATGGCGTGACCGCGGCGGTGACCATTGCCGAATCCCTGGTGCGGCTAGGGTTGTCGACCTCGAAGGTACGCACCTATGCGACACCTCGGCCCAAGACCATCATTGGCTGGCCGGGGCGGTTTGGGCGGTGAGTTCACAACTCTAGACCGCGCTAAACCGCTCCCCCAATCCCTGCTCGGCAAACTGCTCGATGATGAAGTCCACAAACGCCCGGGTCTTGCCCGGCAGCAGTTTGTGCTCGGCGTAATAGATGGAAATGTTGCCATCGTCGACGTACCAGTCCGGCAGCACCCGCTGCAACGCGCCGGATTCCAGGTAGGGGGCGGCGAACGGCATGCTCACTAGGGCGATGCCCAACCCTTGGGTCGCGGTGGCGCAAGCGGCTTCCGAGTCGCTCATGGTGATGTGCACCTTTAGCGTCAGCGGGCTGTGTTGCCGGGTGCGACTAGTTAGTTGCCATGAACGGATACGCCCGGTTTGTGGCGAACGAATCAAGATGCCCTGATGTTGCATCAGGTCTTCGGGTTCGATCACCGCAGCATGCTGTTGCAGGTACGCCTCCGAGGCGACCAGCACCCGATGGGCCACCGTCAATTTGCGCGCCACCACACCCAGGGGCAATTCGAAGCCGCCACCGATGGCCGCATCGAAGCCTTGGCCGATCAGGTCCACCTGACGGTTATCGAAATGCCAGTCCGGGTTGATCGCCGGATACCGCTGCAAAAACTCTCCCAATAACGGCACGACATACAATCGACCGAATACCGTGCCCATGCTCACCTTCAGCGTGCCCGCCGGTTGCCCACCGGCGCTGGCCAGGTTGGCGACGGCGTTCTGGATGGTATTGAGGCTGGCGCTGACTTCCCTCAAAAACAGCTGGCCGGCTTCGGTCAGTGTCAGGCTGCGGGTGCTGCGCTGGAACAGGCGTACGCCCAGCCGTGCTTCAAGCTTGGCCACACTTTTACCCACCGCCGCAGGGGTCACGCTCAAGCGCCGCGCGGCTTCGGCAAAGCTGCCGACTTCGGCGCTGCGCACAAAGCATTCGATACTGCTGAAGGTTTCCATAAGGCCCACTCTAAACTTTTGGTTTGCACAGACTGTATCAATAAGCGTCTACACAGCCGACAACCAACTCTTGATACTCACCTCCATCAACCGCGGCATCTCGCCCCGGCACGTTTGGAGAACATCATGAGCACTCAAACACTGAGCGGTAAAGTCGCCTTGATCCAGGGCGGTTCTCGCGGCATTGGCGCCGCCATCGTCAAACGCCTCGCTGCAGAAGGCGCCGCTGTGGCCTTTACCTATGTCAGCTCCGCCGCCAAGTCTGAAGCACTGCAAAACAGCATCACCGCGACGGGCGGCAAGGCCCTGGCAATCAAGGCCGACAGCGCCGATGCCGACGCCATCCGCAACGCCGTCAATGCCACCGTCCAAGCCTTTGGCCGGGTAGATATCCTGGTCAACAACGCCGGTGTGCTGGCAATGGCACCGCTGGACGAATTCAAACTCGAAGACTTCGACCAGACCCTGGCCATCAACGTGCGCAGCGTGTTCATCGCCACCCAGGAAGCCGCGCGCCACATGACCGAAGGCGGGCGCGTCATCAATATCGGCAGCACCAACGCCGACCGCATGCCTTTCGCCGGCGGTGCGCCATACGCCATGAGTAAAGCAGCACTGGTAGGCCTGACCAAAGGTCTGGCCCGCGACCTCGGCCCGCGCGGCATCACGGTCAACAACGTGCAGCCCGGCCCGGTGGACACCGACATGAACCCGGCCGACAGCGAGTTCGCCTCCAGCCTGATGGCGCTGATGGCCGTCGGGCGCTACGGCAAGGTCGAAGAAATCGCCAGCTTCGTCGCCTACCTGGCGGGCCCGGAAGCGGCCTATATCACCGGGGCCAGCCTGACCATCGACGGTGGTTTTGGCGCCTGATCCAGGCAATAAAAAACGCCGGCCATGGGTTCAACCATGACCGGCGTTTGGCTGTGTCGCGTTGTGTCGGCAGGCCTCAGGCCCAGTCCAGTTCCGGCAAACCGCAAAGGCTTGGCTGGAACATCTTCAACGAACGGATGATCGCGTCGGCATGGGCATATTTTTCGTCAGCCATGGCCGAATCGGGAATGGCAATAGCGGTCATGCCCGCCGCTTTGGCTGCCGTCACGCCGAACGGTGAATCCTCGAATACCAGGCAGTCGCGAGGATCAACGCTCAGTCGGCGTGCCGCGGTGAGGAAGATATCCGGTGCCGGTTTCGCCGCGCCCACTTCGGGATCGTCCGCCGTCACGATGAAGTCGAACAGTGCGAACCAATCCCGGTGCAAGGTGGTTTTGAGCGCGAATGACTGACTCGACGAACTGGTACCCACCGCTATCGGAATGCCGCTGGCCTTCAGGTGCCGCACCAGCTCCTCGGCGCCCGGCATCGCCAGTGCGTGGGGAAAGCGCTCGCTCATCAACGGTTCGCGAATGACCAGGAACTCCTCCGGCGTGATCGGCAATTCCAGCGCCTGAACCACATAACGGGCCAGATCCTCAGCGCCGCGACCAATGATGTTCTGCTTGACGCTCCAGTCGAACGTGCGCCCGTAGCGTTCGGCGATGATGGACGTGACCTCGGTGTAAATGCCCTCGGTGTCCAGCAGCAGCCCATCCATGTCAAAAATCACAGCCTTGATCGGGCCAAACTCTTTCAGCGGTGCATTCATCGCATCTGATCCGTTATCAACACAACATTCCAGGGATGGCTCAGGTGCGGCCAGGGCAACGTGTTCGCCTTAAAGGATTCAGCAGAATAACGAGGGGGGCTTGGGGCAGGCAACGGGAAATTTTCGCCACTCGTGGCGAGGGAGTTCCCCGCCACAAAAGATCACTGCGAATCAACAGGCGGCGCTGGCGATCAGCTCGGCTCGCCAGAAGCATCGTTACCAGCAATATCCGGGTCATCCGGCATCACCTCGACCTCTTCATCCGCGCTCGGTGATTGCTCTTCAGCCTCGTCGTCAGGCGGGCGCTGATCGCGGCTCAGGGAATCGGTTGGCGATGGCAGCGGGTATTCCGGGGTTTCATCGTCGGGAACTTGCGAATCGGCAGTCATAACAACCTCCTGATGACGGGACAACACGTCATGTAATTTTTAAACGCGGGACGGTCAGCCAAGGCCTCAATCGTAGGACTCGTCCTCAAGCTCAGCGTCTTCAGCCTCAATCAACGGAACCTGGGCGTCATCCATCAGGGAGCCGGGGTCTTCATTGCCTGGGTCATTGAGGCCTGGATCATTGACGAAAGGCACGCCCGACGGGCCTTTCTCTTCCTTGCCTTCGGTTTCCGGCGTCATGGCACACCTCGCAATTGCTAATGGATGTATGAATTCGAGGCGGGGGGACGGCAATCGTTCCGGATAAATAAGGGTATGAGCAGGTCATCCGAGACCACCAGGCAATAAAAAACCCGGCGCAAGGCCGGGTCTTTTTCATCCAAGCATCCGCTTAACGATGCTTTTTCTTCTTGTGCTTGTACTTCTTGCCGCCGGAATGGCCATCATCATCTTTGGACAGATTGCTGCCCAGCGCGCCGCCAGCCGCACCACCAAGGCCTGCACCGATAGTGGAGCCGGTGGAACCGCCCAATTTATTGCCGACGATCGAACCACCGGCCGAACCCAGACCGCCACCAATCGCTGCTTCCGTACGGCTGCCCTTGCGAGCCCCTACCGCACTGCCGGCTGCACCACCGACACCTGCACCAATTGCAGCGCCTGTGCTGCCGCCCATTTGCTGGCCGACCACATTACCCAACGCACCGCCTAGGCCACCACCGACCGCAGCGGTACCGTCGCCAGCAGCCATCGCGCCTTGGGCAACCAAAAGCCCAAGCACCAAGGTGGATAAAGTCAAACGCATGATAAAAACCTCAAGAGTGCCGCATCGGGGGGGAGATGGCCGGTGCGCGCGAGCGCTCAGTTTACGCCAAGCAGCGTCAGCCATGACGATTGGACAACAAACGGAGGTGTAATTTTTGTGACAGGCAAAAAAAAGCCCGCTGGGGAAACGGGCAGGTACTGCTTTCTAACGGATGAGCTCAGACTACGTGCCTGCTTGTGAAAGAAACGTGAAAGAAATCGTCAGTAGGAAAAAGATGAAAAATATTTAGGAGACATCCGGTTTTCCTGGGGAAATCGCCTAAAAAAAGCCCCGTTCAGTGACGGGGCTGCGCTTGCTGTTATTTCCTGACCGGGACTCTGGGCAAAAACTTGGCTTTTTCCCCCCGCGGTACCTTGGTCACCTTCGTCTTGATGGACCTGATCGGCTCGTCGCCAAAGTCTGACCGATAGGCCGATTGACCACACTGCAACCCTTCATTGATCGGATATGCAGCTGCGTATTCCTCGCTGTACGGTGGTTCCATCGCCGTTCTCCTTTCGTCGAAGCCCATACCGGCAACAACCAATTGCCTGAAAATATCGACCTTCACGATTTTTCAGACTAGCCGGTCATCAACAGACCGACTATTCAGGAACGTGCTTGACCGACGAATGGATCAACTCTGTTACAAAACCGACAACGTTATTCAATCAGTTTCCAACATCGAGCGGCTTAAAACCCGGGAGACCTGGTCGGCCGAGTAAGGTTTGGACAAAAACTCAAAACCTTCATGACCACTGTGGGCCAGCTCCTCGCTATAACCGGACGTCAGGACCACCGGCAAGTCCTTGCGGCGCTGGCGCAACGCTTTGGCCAAGGCAATGCCGCTGATGCCCGGCATGACAACGTCGGAGAATATCGCGTCGAACGCCATCGCATCCGGGCCGACCATCTCCAGCGCCTCTTCGGCGTTGGTTGCCCAGGCCGTTTCGTATCCCAAGTCCTGCAGGATCTGATTGGCAAAACGTCCCACTTCCAGGTTGTCTTCCACGATCAACACCCGACGCTTGCCCTTTTCCAGCACCAGGTGCGTGGTTTCTTCCTTGCTGGGTTCGGAGATCCCCTCAGACTCCACCTTCGGAAGGTACAAAGTAAACACCGTACCCTCGCCCACAACTGTCGAAACATCGACGTTGCCGCCGGACTGCTTGGCAAAGCCGAACACCTGGGACAAGCCCAGCCCCGTGCCCTTGCCCACTTCCTTGGTGGTGAAGAAGGGTTCGAAGATGTGCTCAAGTACTTCAGACGTAATACCGGTGCCGGTGTCCGCCAGGGCAATGGCGGCAAAGGACTGCCCAGCCCCGGCGTGACCGCGAATCGGCGGCATGCCGTCACCGCAATTGAGCCGAAGCCACAGCGTACCCTGCCCGTTCATGGCATCCCGGGCATTCAGGGCCATGTTGATCAGGGCCGTTTCAAACTGGCTCAAATCAGCCCGGATGTAACAAGGCCGGTCGCCCAACTCGACAACGACTTGAATTCGCGCGCCTGTGACCGTTTGCAACATGTCCCCCAGGCTCTGTACCTGCTTGCCCACATCGATGACTTGCGGTTTCAAGGGCTGGCGCCGGGCAAACGCGAGCAACTGGCTGGTTAGCTTGGCGGCGCGATCCACCGTCTCGGAAACTGCCGTCATATAGCGGTGCCGGCGCTCTTCAGACAGATTTGGCATGCGCAGGAAGTCGACAGAGGAGCGGATGATCGTCAGCAGGTTGTTGAAGTCATGGGCCACGCCGCCGGTGAGCTGGCCGATGGCTTCGAGTTTTTGCGACTAGCGAAGCGCCGCTTCAGTCTGCTTCAGGCGCGTGGTGCGTTCCTCGACCCGTTCCTCCAGCGTCGCGTTCAGTTCAGCCAGGGCCGCCAGGCCTTCACGCACGGCAGCGTCCGCCCGGGCACGCTCGATGTGGGCCCAGGATCGCCCCGTGACTTCCATCAGCAGCGCCAGGTCGTTGGATGACCAGACCCGGGGCGTTTTATCGTGGATAGCCATCAATGCGGTCAGACGCCCGCCCTTGATCAGCGGGACGCAAATGGTGGCAGCGATGCCGATCGACTGGAACGTCGCCGCTTCGTCCGGCGCCAGCTCCTTCAGATTGTCGTTGACCACCAGTGGCTTGCCGGCCCGAAGATTGGCGACCGCCAGTCGACCGAAATCAGCCAACCGATAATGCCCGACAATATGCGGCGAGCCCGCCCTGGCCCAATCACCGCGAATGGTGAAGCCATCCTCGTCCTCATCCATGTCCGCGTAGGCACAGTTGGACAGGTTCAGGTGCGCCGCCAGAATCCGCGTGGTGGTCGCCATGATGGTCTGCGAGTCGGTGGCGTTCGCCACGGCGTTGCCGATGGCATCAAGCAGGGCCAGGCGCTGGGTCATGAACACCGTCGAGGTGGTCTCGGTGACCGTATCCAGCATGCCCACGACCTTGCCGAACTGGTCCCGAATGGGGCTGTAGCAGAACGTGAAATAGGCCTGTTCAAGGCCACCGCCGCGTTCAATAACAAGAGGGAAGTTTTCTATATAGGTCGCTTGTCCGTCGAAGGCTTCCCGCACAATCGGGCCGATCTCGCTCCAGACCTCCCGCCACACCTCATCGAACCGTCGGCCCAGCGCTTCGGGCTTATTGCCGAGGATGGTCACAAATGCATCGTTGTACAACGTGATCATGGCCGGCCCCCACACGATAGCCTGGGGGAAATGGGAGGCAAGGCTCAGCGCCACAGTCGTCTTCAACACATCGGGCCACTGTTTCGACGGTCCGAGCGGCGTGTCGTCCCAATTATGGCGGCGCACCCGTTCGGCCATTTCTCCGTAGCTCTGCAGCCAATCCGTCATTGCGTTCGATCCTTCTCTGCCGCCAATACCATCGAGGGGAAGCGCTTGTGACCTCAAGCCGGCCCGTATTATCCCGCGTCGGGTGGGAATGCGCGATTGGATTGTGGGACGCGTGGCGCTGTAAATGGAGGCTTAGTGGCGAAAATGGGGGGTGGGGCTACGGCGATGTCCTACGTATCGTTGGGAATCCCCTTTCCTATCAATCCCTTGCGTATTTTTTGCTGTGGCGTCTATAGTCTTGGCGTCGCCCAGATGGCGACCGGGTTTGGCGACTCGATTGACACAAGTGCAACGGTGCTTTCTGCTGTGGCAGCAGCACCCTTGTGCTCACGAAACTGCTTTTATGGCAGCTGTGCGCGGGAGACCTTCGGGTCTGCCGGCTCCTTGTGTCTCCGGTTCGCCAACCTGCGTACAGCTGTCACCCTTCGTTTGGCGACGAAGCGTGACAGTTCATTCATGACACAAGGAATTGATATGAACCGATATATGAACCTTACCAGCAACGCCGACGACCAACCCCTTTACGTCGACACCACCGCCCCGCTACACGTCTTGCGCGATGGGCAGACTGTCGACCCCGCAGCCCTTCAAGATTTAGCGCAGCTTTGCTGCATCCCGCTGCGTGATGGTTGCGACGTGATGGATGTGATCGCACGACGACTGGACGCGGCGCCGGCAGGATCCACTTTATAAGCCCGACCGTACCGCGACATTTTAAAACGCCAGAAACCACAAAACCCCTGATTCAACACGAATCAGGGGCTTTCATTTACAACCAGTCAACCGCGATACTGGCGCCACTCAATACGGTGAATTACGGGATCTTTGCCCATAAGCCAGTGAAGACAGAAAAACATCTCCATGCTATGGTTTGGCTGTTAGTAGAGGACTTTCCAATGACCCAAACAGCTACTGATAGCGTCGCGACTCAGGTCCGCAGGCTTGCTAAAGCCCACAATGTCACGGCGGAACTTGACGGCATGAGTCGCATGGCCGTGACCATCACCCGTCTGGCTGGCGATATCGTCGAGCTGGATAGCGTCGAACAGCTGCTAGTCAATCTCAAGAGAAAAGGCATTCTGAGCAAGTCTGAGATCCTGACGCTCCAGGGTGAGTACCTTCAGGAGAAAAGACGCTCCAAGAAACGTAGCGCATGAGTTTTGATCCGTTCGGTGATTTCGAAACCGCAGGATATCTTCAAAACTCCCTACGGCTTAAAGATCCCATTGAAGTAAAAGAGTCCGAGCATCTTTCCTTCGAGGCAAGTATCGAAGATGCGCTTGCCTGCCTGGCGAAGAGAAAGCCCATCACCTTCCAGACGGTGCTCAAAGTTCACAAGATTCTATTTTCGGGCTTTTATCACTGGGCAGGGAAAGATCGGAACGAACTTGTTCCTCATTTGGCCGTCTTCAAAGGTTCGCACGGCGATCCCCGCAATACCGCTTTCGAGCGCCCGGACCTCATCAAGAGGTCTGTCGACTATGCGCTTAAACTGGCGGCCGATAAGAAGCGCTTCAAAGAGCATCCAGGCGAAGTGATAGGTCAACTGGCTTTCGCACACCCCTTTCTTGATGGCAATGGGCGCACGATTCTATTGATCTTCATGGAGCTCTGCTATCGGGCCAAGTTCGCTATTGATTGGTCAAAAACAAGCAAGGACAATTACCTGCGGGCACTCAGCGACGAAATCCGTGAGCCTGGCCAAGGGCATCTCGATAACTACCTGAAACCGTTCATAGTAGCCATATCCAGCCGCGACGAGTGGCCGGAAACCATCAGTGGCATCCGAGGCCTAGATGGTCTGGACAAGGAAGACATCACGTACGAGAGCCTGGACAACCCAGAAGTCCAGCAGATTTATAAGACATACAGGGTAAAGTCACTCGGCGCTGAAGCGTCTCCTGAATCGGATGACTGAAAAGCAAGCTCAATCGCCTGATCAGGTGAGTACTATAGTAGGCTCACTCTGCTGCGCGTCATATGGATGAGCGCTGCTCTTCGACTATCCGGAGCAACTCGCTCTTCGATGGCAAAGGGCAAGAAGCCCAGTTTTGGATAAAGCAGCAAGCCTGCGGTATTTTCATTGAAGCAAGAGATATGCACCTCAGTGGCGTCATGGCGGTCGAACGCCAATGCAGTCATCGTCTCCACAATGAAGGTCGCCACGCCTTTACCTCGTGCCTCATGAGCAACCACGACATTGCCGATACAGCAAACCCCACCCGTTTCAGCCCGATAAAAGTTCGCAAAGCCGACGACGTTATTCCCGATTTCGAAAACCGTCGAGTCGAATCGTTGGGCAATAGCGTCAGACAACTGAGCCTCAGTCAGAGGGTAGTGAGCTTTCGGGAACATATAAAACAGTTCCCGAGCATCGAGAGGAAAGCTACAGATGGTTTTAATGTCACCCGCCTTCACTGGCCTGTGTCGCAATATCATCGCGCGTCCTTGAGAGCTGTGCGTCCGGCATTCTAGCTCATCTGGATTTGCTCAAATACCGTATATCGAAACCTTCCGCGACGTGAATTAATTATTCCCGATAGGAATGCATCTTATAAAATTAATGAATTTTTATTATTGCACCAGGTGGCGTAGGTTGATTCAAGGACATGGAGAACAGCCTTGAAATCATCCCCTCTGGAAGCCGTTGAAAAATTCGACACCTCTCGGGCCAATGAATATGGACGACAGAGCCGTATCGCATTGGCAGGGTATGACGCCTGCCACGATCTTGCCGCGTGTATGTTGGCGGCAAGCCTGGGTCATACAAACTCCGCGAGAATATTGGCCGTCGGCGCTGGCGGTACCGCCCAAGAGATCATTGCGATGGCCGCGTTGGAGCCGGGTTGGCATTTCACTGCCATAGATCCTTCTGAGCCCATGCTGGAGGCGGCGACACAACAGTTGAAAGCCAACAAGTTACTCGACCGAACGGATATACGCCTGGGGCAAGTCGACGACCTGCCTGAAGACGAGTTATACGACGCAGCCACCTTGATTGGCGTGCTCCACCATCTGGAGGGAGATGACGCCAAGCGCAAAATTCTTCAATCCATCCGGACTCGTCTAAAGCCGGGGGCACCGTTGATTGTGGCAGGCAATCAGTATGCCTATGCCAGCCAACCGTTGTTGCTGGATGCCTGGGGACAACGGTGGCGGCAGCACGGCGCCACCGCGGATGAGGTGAAAGCCAAGTTAGGGAAAATCCTTCAAGGCGCTGACCCGCCACACTCCGAGGCTGCGGTTCAACAACTGTTGCATGACGCTGGATTCGCAGACGCTACTCGTTTCTTTAGTAGTCTGTTTTGGGGGGCCTGGCTGACCCGTAGGCGTATTTAAAACGGAACCGATAGACGAGCAAACGCGGCTAGGCACGCTCACGCCGATATAGTCGACTCTATTGCCGACCGTACTTCCAAGAGTCCTTCCCAGTGTCTGACATGCCGACTAACTTCGCTTACACAAAACGCTTCAACGCCGTACTCGCCTACATTGATGCCCATCTCGAAGGTGACCTGTCGGTGAAGACGTTGAGCCATGTGGCGAACTTTTCGGCGTTTCACTTCCATCGACAATTCACTGCGTTCGTAGGCGTGCCTGTCTCACGTTATGTGCAACTGATGCGATTACGACGCGCGGCACATTGCCTGGCCGCCTTCGCTGATCACTCGGTACTGGACGCCGCACTCGGTGCCGGCTTTGAAAGCCCCGAGGCATTCTGCAGGGCGTTCAGGCGGGCCTTCGGTATGACGCCAAGTGCGTTCAGGAAGGGGCCGAACTGGCAGGTCTGGAATGCGGTATTCGCAATCCCTCACTTTTCCAGGACTATCATCATGCAAGTACGAATCGTGGAATTCCCTGAAGTCAGGGTGGCGGTGCTTGAGCACCGCGGACCCACCGGGCTCGTCAATGAGAGCGTGCGCAGGTTCATCGAGTGGCGCATGCAGAGCAGGCAGTCACCGGTGGCATCGAGTCGCACCTTTGGCATTCCCTATGGCAACCCCGATACGACACCTCCACACGCATTCCGCTTCGCAATCTGCGGCGAGATTCATGAGGCCGTGGCGCCAAATGAGTTCGGCGTGCACGAGATCGTCATTCCTGGTGGTCGCTGCGTCGTGGTGCGACACGTGGGGTCACCGGATCACATCGGCGAAACGATCTATCCGATTTACCGCGATTGGCTTCCTGCCAGTGGCGAGGAACTTCGTGATCAGCCGCTGTTCTTCCATTACCTGAGTGTCTATCCCGAGACACCGCAGGATCAATGGCAAACTGATGTGTATGTTCCGCTGCAATAGCGGAATCACAGTGCTGTAGTCCCTGCCATTAGCCCCCGCCTGATGTAACAACACAGAATTTGCCCATAAGGCTTACCTCCGTTCGGTCACCACCAAGTTGGAAGAGAGGCCCCTCTCTTCCAGTCAGCTACGAACAGTTACGAGCTCGATTTTTTTGCTGCAATAGCGAAACCTGTCTGCTCGCTGAACACAGGTGTGATTGTTCTATCTGCATGTGGCAAACGGAAGCCAGTTGGCCGAACAGGCGCTGCACTCGATTGGCGGCTTTTACGAAGTGCACCGATCATCAAACGCTGCCTGAATGGATGTTGACCCAGCGAGATTTGGTGCCAAGTGGAGTAGTCGTGCCTTCAGGTATGGATGGGTAGGGCCAACCCAAAAAGTACAAAAAAACCACCACAGACTTTATTGAATCGGCGCCCAGTTCGAGCTAACCAGGGTCTGACCCGGTGCGCTGCGCTGGCCACTATATATTCAACGACGAACTCCACGACTGCGTAGGTCAGCGCGACGGCGGTCGTCTGCGCGATGATGCTCCTGTGCGGATCCAGGAATGGTGGAATAAAGGCGGTGAATAGCAGCAATGCTTTGGGGTTTGAAATGGCCGAGACCAGCCCTTGGCGGAACAGCGACCAACGTTGGAAGCGTGTAGTACCGGTCGTATCAAGACTGACGGGGGCAGACCGCCACAGCCCGAAGCCCAACCAGATCAGGTATAGCCCGCCGACAACCTTCAATGCTGTGAACCAGGTGGCCGACGCTTGGATCAGTGCACCCAATCCCAAAGCGCAAAGCGAAAGCACGATTGCAAAGCCGAGCACGCCGCCCGTGATAGTGAACAGCGTTTTCCGACTCCCGTGAATTGCTCCATGGGTAAGCACCAATAACGCATTGGGCCCTGGCACTACCGCTATGCCGCAGCAGGTAAACAGATAGAGCAACCAGGTCTCAAATGGCATGATCAGATCCAGTATGTGTTGATTCAGGCCAGCATCTTGCGGGTGAACAACTACCATGAAAAGCGCATAATTCACGTCGTAGCCATTCGATTAACGAATAGAGGTAACAGCGATGGCTGGCAGCGATTTGCAGATCGATTGGCTCAAGTGCTTCGTGGCAGTGG
Source organism: Pseudomonas sp. LBUM1664 (assembly GCF_059695895.1). Lineage (NCBI taxonomy): Bacteria > Pseudomonadati > Pseudomonadota > Gammaproteobacteria > Pseudomonadales > Pseudomonadaceae > Pseudomonas > Pseudomonas sp. LBUM1664. Next base: position 4,450,035 of record NZ_CP166791.1, read on the forward strand.
TGGATGCAGGTTCGCTATCTGGCGCAGCCCACGAGGTAAACAGATCGCAGTCCGCCGTCAGCATGCAGATGAAGAAACTGGAGGCCGCGCTTGGAAGGCAGTTATTAAATCGTGGTCCGAGGCACCTTCAACTGACCGCTGACGGCCAGACACTGCTGAGCTACGCCCGTCGCATGCTCGCACTTCACGCTGAGACCCAAGCGGCTTTTCACGGTGAAGAGTTAACCGGACGAATCCGCCTTGGCGTCGCGGAGGACTACGCGGCAAGGTATCTCACGCCGGTTCTGAAGCGTTTTTCGCCGCGCTACGCAGGCGTGGAAATAGAACTGACCTGTGAACAGTCGACCACGCTTATCCCGCGTGTGCGAAGCGGCGATCTTGATCTTGCGCTGGTGTCCAGGGACTCGCCTCAAAGCGGTACATTTCTCTTCAAAGAACCCATGGTTTGGGTTGGCTCACCCCAGTTCGAACTGTGGAGGCGAGACCCGGTGCCTATCGCAGTCTACGAAAGTGAAAGCCTGGCTCGGCGTTATGCAGTGAACTCGCTGACCCAACAGGGACGCCAATTCAAGGTGGTATACAACAGCTCCAGCCTTGCTGGCCAGGTGGCCGCAGTTGAGGGTGGGCTCGCTATTGCCGCGATCACTCAGTGCAGCGTGCAAGCATCGCTTCACATCTTAAGTAGCGAGCACGGCTTAGGAAACATTGAACCTATGGAAGTTTCGATTCTACGCAGTCGAGCCTCTCGCGGGTCTAAAGCGGTCAATAGCCTTCATGCTTTCATCATCAGCGCGCTAAGACTTCAGGTGTAGCCGGGAGCAAGTCCCTCGCCACAATGAATCACACCAGCCTTAAGAATGGACGAAAAACACCATGGCTATTTTCTACCTGCCGAAGGCGCCAACAACATCGCTTACTGCCTGGGGAGCAAAGATTCATCCTGAGCTATGAACGTAGTTTCCTGCGCCCTGTTCTTGATTGAGTTGACCGAATTCGCGCGAAAGGCTCCCCCAAGAGGAAATCCCGCTCACCTTCGAAAGGTGTGGATCAGATACGGTCTGTGCAGACAATCGTTCCGCTTTTCGCCGCTTCAGCGATGGCTTCGGTGATGATCAGATTTCTCAGGCCGTCCTGCACGGTAACCAGGGGCTCTTCAAGCCCTCGAATGACCTGGCAGAAATGCTCAAGCTGAATCTCCAGCGGGTCCCGACGTTCAACCTCGGCAGTCGCCTCTTGGAAAGGCTTGAACCAGGAGCGGTCTTCAACCCCTGCGTAATATTTGAGCCGCATGGTCGGCACTGAAAGTGACCCGTTTTTTCCGCTGATGACGTAGCAATCTTCATCGTCGTAAGCGGGATAGCTGGCGTTCTCCCGGGACGTTTGCTCCCAGCTGCGCGCGCAACCTGCAGAGTCCGATAGAAGGAACGAGCCCAAAGCTCCGTTTTCAAAACGCAGGCCAATGCACACAGTGTCTTCGACAGGAAAGCCGCGCGCGGTACTCGATTGCATGGCCTGGACCGCAACGATTTCGCCGCACAGGGAGCGCAAGTTGCCAATCTCGTGAATCATGTTGATCAGGATGGGACCACCACCCTCCTGGCGGCGCCATACGGCGGCATCGAAATACTCATCCGGCTTGTAGAACATGGCGCTGCCTTGCACGGCGACAATATCGCCGAGCACGCCTTCGCTGATTATCTCGCGCGCCTTGGCGAGGACAGGACTGTGTGCTCGATGGTGTCCCACCAGCAAACGCGCGCCCCTTGATGTTGAAGCGTCAAGCAGACGCTTGCCTTGCGCGACACTATGGGCAACAGGTTTTTCGATCAAAGCCGCCACGTCGGCGTCGATACACTGCAACGCCTGGGCAACATGCAGCGCGTTGGGAGTGGCAAGTATCACGCCGTCCGGTTTTATTTCGTTGAAAAGCGATGCCAGATCAGCGTATTGAGGAACGCCAAGGGATGTCAGGTAGTCGGCCGGGATCGTCATCGGATCGACGACCGCAACCAGTTCGCAAGACAGACTCGCTTGCACGAGTTCGATGTGGCGGCGACCGATCTGGCCAACACCGGCCACGGCAATTCTAATTTTGGACATGGTCTGATCTTCACAGGTTTATTGTGGTGTTTCCGATGAGCATCCCTGCCTTGTCAGATACTGCTAGGATCCAGATTACTATCCCCTCCACAGACCATAATCGACTCAAATGGAATATCAGAATTCTCCACTACTGAATAATGATCCCTTCCTGCGGGATCTTCTGCTCTTCACAACAATTGCCCGGCGTTCGAGCTTCGTAAGCGCCGGCGCTGATTTGGGTATCTCGCCAGCTCACGTCAGTAAACGGGTCGCGACACTTGAGGAAAGCCTCAACTGTAAGCTTTTCAACCGGACGACTCGCCGGGTCACCATTACCCGTGAAGGCGAGACAATGCTGATCTGGGCGAAACAGATTCTAGAAAATGTGCATGGCATGCTGGAGACGTCCCACGGTGACAGAGTGGAACCCAGAGGCCTGTTGAGGATCAGCACCAGTCAACGATTGGGCCGTTTCCATATAGCCCCCGTTCTTGCGTTACTGCGCAAACGATACCCAAAACTTGAAGTCTGGCTCGAGGTGATGGACAGGCGCACGGACCTGGCGGGTGAGCAGTTCGATATTGATATTCGGGTTGGCGATGTGACAGAGCAGAATTTGATTGCCCACAAAATCGCCAGCAGTCAGAGAATTCTGTGTGCTGCCCCAAGCTATTTGGCCGAGCGCGGTGACCCTGCTTCGTTAGCAGACCTGGCCCACCACGACTGCCTGCTATTTCGCGACAGGGACAGCAGTTTTGGCCTATGGCGGCTTGAAGGTCCGAATGGAATGGAAACCGCGAAAGTGACGGGGCCTCTGGCTTCGAACCACAGCGGTATCGTGCGTGAATGGGCGCATGACGGTTTGGGAATCATCATGGCCTCCATGTGGGACGTCGCCCCCAGTTTCGAGGAGGGCAAACTCACGCGCCTGTTACCTGCCTACTGCCAACCTGCCGATGTCTCGGCTGTCACTACGGTGCGAGCATCCCAGTCCGAAAAAATCAAAGTGTGCCTCGAGTTTCTAAGTGAACAATTGACTACAGGCCCTTATGCCCTCAGACGGATATGAAGGTTTATCACGACACCTCGGCTAATAAACTATCCGCAATCGTTCCCGAAAACGTTGTCTGCACCGGCCCGGTGAGAAAGACCGGCCCCACGCCATCCCATTGAACCGTTACGCTTCCACCATCACATTCAACCTCAACGCAACTGTCTAACAAGCCACGACGAATTCCGTTAACAGCGGCGCCGCAAGAGCAGGAACCTGAACCGAGGGCAATGCCGGCCCCGCGCTCCCAAATGCGCAACCGAATGTGCTTGCGATTAATGATCTGGACGAAATGGACGTTGGTCTTGAGTGGAAACAGGGCGTTGGTTTCAATGACCGGTCCGATTGCCGAGATATCAACGGCTGCCAGATCATCCACAAAATAAGTGCAGTGCGGATTGCCCATGCTGCAAGCTATTGGGTCGCCTGCCAATGGCAAAACAGCGGTGTCCAGTTCGCGCGCCAAGGGAATGTCCGACCAGCTAAACAGCGGCACGCCCATGCTGACAGAAATGGCGCCGGTTGACGTTCGCTCGCAAGTGAGCAGGCCACGGTTGGTTCGCAGCAAGACCGACGTAACGTTTGCTTCGCCCATGAGCCTATCCGCAGCGCCCCGCGTCGCGCTGCCACACACATCCAGCGTAGAGCCATCTGCATTCCAGAACATCAAGCGCGCGTCTGCATCATCGCAATCGAGCAGCACCGCGATTTGATTGAAGCCCACACCTCGGTTCCGATCACCCATTCGCCGAGCCATGGCACTGGTCAGAGGATTGGCCAAGTTTCGCGCGTCGACAATGACGAAGTCATCGCCATTGGCGTGCATTTTGTGAAAGCTCAGCGGCATAAACAGGTCCTGGTGACGAGTGGGGTGAATTGGCCTTTGAAGGCGATCTGGCTCATTTGAATTGCGCTCGATGCGCCCCTCGCGCAGCCCTTCTCTTAAACCAATCCTCACGCGTCATTTCCCATATTTCCTTAAGCAACGACCCGCAGACAAAATTGCCCTGCCGCGTTGCAATCATGCGCATGTCTTCGTGTTCCGAAATTTTTCGCGAAGCATGATTGCCCACTGCCTTGGGCACTTGCAGGGTCGGGCGCTCCAGCGTTTCGAACCAATAGGCGTTGATGACCTCGCAGGCTTCACGCATGTAGCCTTTTCCCTGCCATTGGGGCGCGAGCCAGAAGCCTCGGTTGTTCCCAGGCTGGTCGTACAGGCTGATGCTCCCGATGCTGTTTGCCGGATCTTCGCCGATGCGGATCATCCAATGCCATTCCCGCCCTGCGGCAATAGCGGGCAGTGCGTGGTCGCGAACGTAAGTCAGCGCGCCGTCATCCGGGTACGGCCACGGGACGCGGCTGTCGAGGTAACGCACCACTTCCCAGTGGGGAAATAGCCGTTGAATAGCCGGTGCGTCCGTCAGTTCGAGAGGCGTGATGATGAGGCGGCGGGTCTGGAACGTGGGGAGGATTTTCATAATGAAGATTCCTTTTCAAACGATATCGCGTCCTTCGGAAATACACAGACACTCTCGGTAGCGGGACGAATCCATTACCCTGATCGTCGCGATGCCAGCACGAGTTTTATAAAGGGTTCGATTGCTCGCTGCAATGCTTGTCAGTTCCCGACTGCATGGTGGGGAACGCAGGGTCGCGAACGTTAGTGAATCACTCAGCTCTCACTTCCCAACTCATCTTCAAGCCAATCAATCAGCGCGCGCACCTGCACCCGATCTTCCCCGCCCTGCCGTCTGAAAACAGACAGGGCATCCGGTAAAGGAACACTTTGCGCACAAGGTCTCACCAACGCCCCGCTTTCAATAAGCGTCTCTGCGGTTCGGCGCCACCCCAGTGCAACGCCATGCCCCTGGACCGCGGCCTGCAGCATCAAGGGGTAACTATCAAACACGCAGCCCTGAGAACAATCATGGGATGTCTGTCCAAACAGCTTTAGCCAGCCGTCCCACTGCATCCAGTGAGGTGGCGTGGTGCGATAGTGCAAAAGTGTGTGGGATTGAAGGTCACTGACTCGCAACGGCGTGCGGGTGCGCAGGTAATGCGGGCTGCACACCGGAAACACTTCATCCGCCGCGGTAAACGCCAAAACATGCGAGCCGCTGGGACGTCCGGTGCTTTGTAGCGCCACGTCAAAGTGATCATTGAACTCAGTCAGCGGCTTGGTGGAGGTGGCCACCTGGATCTCGATTTCCGGGTATCGCTGATGGAACGTTGAAAGGCGCGGCATCAGCCAGTAGAACGCCTCGCACAATTGACACAGTAAAACGACACGGTTTTTACCCGTCGATTGACGAAGGGTAACGGCACTGTCGCTGATACTTTGCAGCGCCGCACTCACCACGCGGCCCAACTCCCGGCCCTCTTGCGTCAGGAAGACTGCGCGGTTGCGGCGGTGGAAAAGCTTCAGTCCAAGATTGTCTTCAAGCCCCCGGATCTGGCGGCTGATCGCCGCTTGAGTGATGTGCAACTCATCGGCGGCTTTCGAAAAGCTTTCCAGCCGTGCCGCTGCTTCAAAAGGTAGCAAACTGGCAAGTGGCGGCAGTGATTTCCCAAGCGTATTCATAATCGGAGGTTATGCATCCAAGGTCGATAACTCGTTTGTAGCATAGCGCTGACGCCGGGCAACATGGGCTCAATAGCTTATGGATGCGCCTGATGGTCAGTACTCGCTCAAACATCGTTACCGGAGTGACCCTTGCCGTGGTCGCGACGCTGAGCTGGGCTTTGAATTTCATTGCGCCCTACGTCACCGGTGCCTACACCCTCTACGACTTGATGCTCGTTCGGTTTCTGATCGCAGGTTTGCTGGGGATGGGAGTCGTGCTGCTCTATCGCGCCCAGCTTCGGCGCCTGCAGCGTGGACAGTTGCTGCTTGGCGCAAGCCTGGGGGTTATCGGATACCTCGGATACAGCCTCTGTATTGCCGCCGGTGTCATTTTTAGCGGGCCAGTGTTGACCCCTGCGTTCATCGGCATCGTGCCGGTCCTGTTGGCACTGCTCGGCAACGCCACAACAAAAACCCTCCCCTGGCGCAGACTGGCGACGCCGCTGGCGTTTATGACGGTAGGGCTTTTACTGTCGAACATCGGCAGCCTCCATCAACCCCACACGGGCGACCGTTCGTGGCTGATGGGCGTGTTTTTCTCGATCGGTGCCGCTGTCTTGTGGCTCGCATTCAGCGTGCTGAATCAGAGGGCACTGGGAAAGCTTCCAGCCAATGCATCGGGTGCTTGGACCGGCCTCATGATGGTCGGCGCCGGGATCGGCACCTTGTGCTTGTTACCGGCGGTACTGGCGCTTGATCTTCTCAAGCTGCCGAGCCTGGGTTTGCGTGTTTCTGTTGCAGGAGGTTTGTACGCCTGGGGCTTCGCCATTGCGCTGATGTCATCCGTCGTCGGGGCCTGGGCGTGGAACGCAGCGTCCCGTCGCCTTCCCATGGTGCTTTCGGGGCAACTGATATCCCTGGAGTCGCTATTCGCCACCCTGCTCGGCTTGTTGTTTCATAACCGGCTGCCGACGCCCTTGGAAGCGTCAGGCCTTGTTGCGGTTCTTGTGGGGGTGGTGATGGCGGTTCGTATCATTCTGACTTCCAGTAAACCAATAGCCGAGCCAGTACGATAAAAAACGGCGCCGTTGTTCCTGATCAGCAACCACTACTTCAGCAACAGTTTGCGCATGATGATCGTGCGCTCGGCACCGTGGAATTCGTCACGTACTTTTTGAAATCCCAGCGTTGTGAAAAAGCCTTCTGTCATGATTGAGGCGGCACAGATCCGCCCCTCCCTATCACCTCAAAAAAATCAACCAAGACTGAAATCAATCACAACCCTCGACGCCACATCGCCCTTTTCAAGTCTGTCGAAGACGTCATTTATAGCCGACAGCGGCTGGCGCTCGATATCCGCTTTGACTTTACCCTCTGCGGCAAAAGCCAGGGCCTCAGCCATGTCCTGTCGGTTACCAACGAAAGAACCGCGCACCGTGATGCAATTGGCGACTACATCGAATAAAGCCATGGGAAACTCGCCAGGCGGCAGACCGACCAGGACGCAGGTGCCCAATTTTCGGGTCATCGCGACGCCCTGTTTAAATGCCCCAAGCGAGGGGGCGGTGATCAGCACGCCATGAGCACCGCCGTCAGTGGCGGCAATGACGGCAGCCACCGGGTCATCGCCTTTGGCATTCACTACGCAATCAGCACCCAGTGCAGTGGCATGGGCTAACTTGCCGTCGTCAATGTCCACGGCACAAACCCGTAGCCCCATTGCCTTGGCGTACTGGACCGCGAGGTGCCCCAAGCCGCCAATGCCCGAGATAACGATCCACTGCCCCGGACGAACGTCTGCCTCTTTGATGCCTTTGTAGGTCGTCACCCCGGCACAAATGATCGGTGCGGCCTCACAGGGTTTCAGGGTGGGCGGTATGTGCGCGACATACTCAGGGTCCGCCAGAATGTACTCGGCGAATCCGCCGTTGCGGGTGTAGCCACCAAACTCGGCTTTGGCGCAGACGGTTTCCCAAGCCTGGAGACAATACTCACAGTGACCACAGGCCGAGTAGAGCCACGGTACGCCCACCCGCTCGCCCTTTTGGACCGCCGTGACGCCCGTGCCCAGCGCCACGACAATGCCGATGCCTTCGTGTCCAGGCGTAAAGGGCAATCCGGGTTTGAGTGGCCAGTCGCCCCGCGCCGCATGCAAGTCGGTGTGACAAACACCACAAGCTTCAACCTTGATCAGGATCATCCCCGGACCGGGTGTGGGGATATCCAGATGACGCATCACCAATGGCTGTCCGAACGTCTCGACTACAGCGGCCAACATTTTAGTTTCCATCGAGCTAACCTCCTCAAGCGTGGTACTGGCTTGCTGACAGATGCCAGGCAAGCACATGGCAAACGTCAACGGATGACACTCAAGCCAACCCCCTGACCGCCTCGATCATTTTTACCAACACGGCCTGTGCATCGCCGTAAACCATGTTGCAGTTTTCTCCGTAAAACAGCTGGTTCTGGATACCGGCATAGCCCTTGCCCTCCCCGCGCTTTACCACATACACATGATGGGCCTTGTCGACATCAAGGATCGGCATGCCATAGATGGGTGAAGACTTGTCGTTGCGCGCGGCAGGGTTGACCACGTCGTTGGCACCAATCACCAGCACCGCATCGGTGTCGGGAAAGTCGGTATTGATGTCTTCCAATTGGAAAATCAGATCGTAGGGCACCCCAGCTTCTGCCAGTAACACGTCCATTTGCCCCGGCATGCGCCCCGCCACCGGGTGCACGGCGAATCTCACGAGCACGCCGTGCGCCTGCAACAACTTCACAAATTCATAGAGTTTTTGTTGGCCCTGGGCGACTGCCAGGCCGTAGCCCGGAACGATGATGACTTTATTGGCGTAACGCATGGCCACGCCTGCATCGCTCGCGGCTGTCGGCTTGAGCTCGCCCTCAATCACTGCGCCTTTGCGTGTGGGCTGATCCCCAAAGCGCGCAAAGAGCACATGTGCTACCGAGCGATTCATGGCCTTGGCCATTAGCAGGGTAAGCAGAACGCCAGCGGCGCCGACCAGCATGCCGGCGATCATCATTGCTGGAACCTGCAACACGAAACCTTCGAGGCCGACCGCCAGGCCGGTGAAGGCGTTGTAGATGGAAATGACCACTGGCATGTCGGCACCGCCTATAGGCAGCGTCATTAACACGCCGAACAGCAAGGCACAGCCGAAGAACACAGCGATCAGCCCAAGGACGTTATTCAACGAACCGTCCGCGTCTTGCATGACGACCATCAACCAACCGCCCACAATGAGGGTCACGAGCATCAACAGTGCGTTGATCAGTTGCAACCCTTTGAGGCGCAGTGGCTTGTTGATGCGGCCGTCCAGCTTGGCCCAGGCGATCAAAGAGCCGGATAACGAAATCGCCCCGATCAAGGCGCCAAACAAAGTGCCGGCCAATGTCGAGAGGTCGAAAACCCGGTTCCCGAACAATTCCATGGCGGCAATCGCTGCTGCCGCCCCTCCTCCCATGCCGTTGTATATCGCAACCATCTGCGGCATGGAGGTCATTGCCGCCTTGCGCCCACTCCACCAGGCAGCACCGCCGCCAAGCAACAGGGCAATGAGCGCCAGGCTGACGTTGACGGGCAATTGCGGTCGAGCCGCATCGCTGGCGGACAATACGTAGAGAAAGCTCACCACCACCGCCGCTATCATGCCCCAACCGGCCACATGAATGCCGCCCGCAGCAGTGACAGGCGAAGACATCCGCCACAACCCGAAAATCATTAAAAAGGCCGCGCCGAGATACACCAGCCCTATAAGCCATTGCGAAGTCAAAATAAGCATACTCAAGCCTCAGGCCTTTCCAGGTTTTCTGGTCGCGGAGTGGTGAGCTTTGCGCCGTTTGGGTTCAGGCGCGCTGGTTTGAAACATCGCGAGCATCCGATCGGTTACGGCGTACCCTCCTGCCGCATTACCCGCACCCAACAAGACAGCAACAAAGCCTGCCGCTTGTTGGGCTACCGTCGTGGCATCGAGTAGGCCAATCAGCCCGCCGACCACAACGATGCCATGGATAAAGTTCGATCCCGACATTAACGGGGTATGCAAAATGGCCGGGACCCGGCCGATAATGACCCAGCCGGCGAACGCGGCGAGCATGAAAATATAAAGACCGACGAAACCAACACTATTCACGAAGTCTGCTCCTTGGTTGCATGGTCCGGCTCGGCATTGGTCGGGGCCGGTGGATGCATGAGCTTGCCGGCGTGGGTCAGCACTGTTTGCGCCAGAATCTGGTCGTCCCAGTCGATGCTGATGACGTTGTTCTTCAACATCAGCGCCAGCAAGTTGAACTGATTTTTCGCGTACAGCAGACTGGCGTCCTGGCTCAAGGACGATGGCAGATTCAGCGGTGCCATCAGCGTAACCCGGCCGACCATGACGGTCTGTCCAGGCACGCAGCCTTCGCAATTGCCACCGCCTTCGGCGCCAAGATCGACAATGACCGCCCCGGGTTTCATACCCGCGAGCTGCGCGGCGCTGATTAACCGTGGAGAGGGCCGCCCTGGTACCGCGGCGGTGGTAATGACAAGGTCCGCCTGTTGGATATGCTCGGTCAGGACTTGAGCGACTTGCGCTTTTTCCGCTTCACTCAACTCCCGTGCATACCCCCCCTTGCCTCGCGCATCAATGCCGACGTCGACGAAAGTGGCACCCAGGGATTTCGCCTGCTCTGCGGTTTCCGGACGTACGTCGTAACCTTCTACAACTGCACCCAGCCGATGCGCGGTAGCGATGGCCTCCAGCCCAGCCACCCCCAATCCAAGTACCAGCACGCGCGCGGGGCCAACGATTCCCCCCGCCGTGGTGACCTTGGGCAGTATGCGAGACATGTGCACCGAGCCAAGCTGGACCGCGTAGTACCCCGACAAGGCCGACTGACTTGAAAGTGCATCCATCGACTGGGCCCGGGTAATGCGCGGCAAGCGCTCCATGGCAAAGCAGGTGACTTGGCGCTCCAGCAGACGTTGCACCAACGCCGGATTGTTTTGCGCATAGATAAAGCTCAGGAGTACTGAGCCAGGTTTCATCTTGCCTATGACTTCCAGCGAAGGAGCTTGCACGGCCAGGACCACATCGGCCTCATGCACCAACTGCCCGCCGCTGGGCAGGAACATAACGTCCTGATAAGCGGAGTCCGGGAGAAAACTCGCGTCGCCAGCCCCCGATTGCATATGAAGCTTGGCGCCCAGCGCACATAGTTTTGCGCAAAGGGTCGGTACCAAAGCCACACGCCGCTCGTGCGGGTGGGTTTCTTTCATCACAGCCACATTGACGTACATCACGCGCTCCGTTGGAGGTGCCCAACCATTGCCGGGCACTGGAAATGTCTCCGGGCGACGGCTTCAGACAGGCGCCTGAGCCACCACGTAACGCACGAGCTTTTTATTGACGAATTGCTGGATGCCCATATCGCCAAGCTCGCGGCCATAGCCTGAGTTCTTGATGCCTCCAAATGGCAGCTCGGCATCGCTCCAACTGATGTTGTTGATAAACATCATGCCGGTCTCGATACGGCTGGCGACACGACGCCCCCGGGCAAGGTCACGAGTGAACACCGAGCCACCCAGGCCGAAGTCGGAATCGTTTGCCAAAGCAATGGCTGCGTCTTCGTCGGCCACACGGAAAAATTGAGCCACGGGGCCGAAGAACTCGTCCCGGAACGCCGGATTGTCGGGTGTAACATCCGTGAGGATGGTGGGTGCCATAAATGAGCCAGGGCGATCGATCCGCCCGCCCCCCAGGAGAACCGTGGCACCGTGAGCAACCGCCGTCTGCACCTGCTCCAGCAACTGCAACAACGCGGGTTCCGACGACAATGGGCCCAGGGTGGTATTTTCGTCCATGGGATCACCAGGCACCAAAGCCGCTAGCCCAGCCTGAAATCCTTCCAGAAATGCGTCGGCCAGCTTATCCACGACAATGAAGCGTTTTGCGGCGCAGCAAGTCTGCCCGCAGTTATACATCCGCCCCCAAATCGCCCATTTGATCGCCAGATCCAGGTCGGCATCTTCGAGCACAATGAACGCATCGCTACCACCCAGTTCCATCGATGATGGCTTCAGATTCTGCCCTGCCCACGAAGCCAGGCTGCGTCCGGCGGCAACACTGCCGGTCAGTGCGACGCCTCGGATACGGTCGTCATCGACCACCTGTTTGGACTGCTCATGGGAAATCAGCAGGTTAGTGTAGAGCCCCTCGGGAGCGCCGGCATCGAGGAGGAGCTGCTCAAAGGCAATCGCGCATTGGGGCACACAACCGGCGTGTTTGATCACCAGCACATTGCCTGCCATCAAATGTGGACCTGCCACACGAGCCAACTGATAGAACGGAAAGTTCCAGGGTTCGACGCCGAAAACCACGCCGATGGGGCTGCTTTCCATATGAGCCTCACCCGCGATCGGATGAAGTGTCTCGGGGGCCAGGAAGCGCTCGGCGTTTTGAGCGTAGTACGCCAGGATATCGGCGCTGAATTTCACTTCGCCTCTAGCCTCATTGATGCGTTTGCCCATCTCCAGCGTGACCTTGCGGGCCAGCTCGTCGAATCGCACATGCATCAGTTCGCCGGCCTTGGCGATGATTGAAGCACGCTGTGCATACGTCTTGTTTTTCCAGGTCGAATAACACTGCGCCGCAACAGCCAGCTTCTGCTCCAGTTGCTGATTGGTCAGCGTCTCGAATTGTGCGAGCAACTCGCCGCTGTAAGGATTGATCGTCGTATAGGCCATAACGGTTGCCTTCCCATGAGGTTGAGTCATCCGACACGCAACGGATTGAAATCATCTGTTACATACGTCGAGCACGGCATCACGATGACGCCCCTTGGAGGTGGGTGACTAGCGTCGGAATCTACCCATACTCAACTCATTCATTGCCCGATGTATTACCAGCGACAAGGTTTCGATAACCCACGACACATCAGCGTGCAGAGGCCTTTGCAGGATAGGTTGCCGTGCCTGGATGTCAGCGCCGGAGCAGCACCGTGGGCGCACTTCAATGGTGCGTACTGGCGTGCATCACGCTCACGATTGAGGGATATAGGGGCAGCTACCGTAACGGCATGTTTTCTGACGACACGCCGACCGGGGTTAAAGACAGATAGGCTCGGGAATTACTTACATAGATCAATTAAATCGGCTTTCAAAGGGCATAGCATCCAAAGCAGGTCTCTCCACATCGCCTCTTGTCAGGAAGATTAATCATGCGAGTAAGCCGATACACCCCGGAAGAACCATTGCCGGACAAGACACTTGCAAAACCGTCTTTGGTGGATCAACAACCAAGGCACCTGGCCAGGCTCTATAACGACCGGATGTTGACGACCTGCTTGCGAACGCTCAATCAGAAATCCATCCAAGAGGTATTGTGTCAGATTGCCGCGCCTGTGCTTTTCCTCGACAGCAACCTCGACATTGTATTTTTCACACCACCAATGATGGATCTGCTAGGTATCCAGCCCAGCGACCTGGGCCGCCCCTTGGCCGATATTTGCTTCAGGGCGGCAACCCTCCATTTATTGACCGACGTTCAACAAACGGTACGAAGCACTGCGTTACGAAAAACAGTCATCGCGCTGAAAGATGGGCGCTCTTTCGAGTGCACCATCAAATATTGTCCGCCGTGGGAGGATAAGCCGAATACCGTCGTGGTGATCTTTACGGAAACGAACGAAGTACGTCACTTAAGTAGCGCACTTACCCACCTTCGCGCACACCCGTCACCCCACTCTATGTCCCGTGTTGAACGTTGGCGCTGCATCGACCAAAAACTTCGTCAGCCAGCACAATCCATCGCGCTGATTGCAGGGCAACTTGAGACGGTTGAATTCGATCCCATCTCATCGACACGGGGCCTGCTCGAACAATTGGGTGAAACCGTGGAGATTCTGTTCGATCGACTCAGTGTGGGGCTCGAGTCGAACCGCGCTGCAGGCAGTATCGGCCAACAGAATGCACAGGACTTCTCTCTACAAGACATGTTCAGCCAGTTGGCAGAAGACCTTTTGCCGGTGGCTGTCATACAGCAAATCCAGACTCGGATCGTTCCCAGTTCGCTGCGGGTCAGAAGCCATCCCGATTACCTCAGACAAATGCTCAGCAGTCTGATTTTCAGCATTATGACCAGCGCCAATGGCGAGCGCCTGCTGATAGGCTGCAGGTGGCACTCAGAGTGGGTCAGCATAGAACTCAGATATACGGGGGCCGGAAAACGCGACGACGCGTTGCGCATGTTGTCGACACCAGAAAACAACGCCTCCCTGAGCGATTCGTTTGGCAACCAGGGCGCGCATTCAGTCTACGAACTGGGTGTGATGTTAGATCTCCAATTACAGGTCAAGACCCAGCCAGGAAAAGGCACGTTCATTTCCATCAGCGTGCCGCTATCCGCCTCATTATTCCACCCGACAGCTCCCGCCCCGGCGATAAGAACACAGGCCGTTCAGAGATTGAACAAGGCGCTCGTTCGCCTGGTATTGATCGTCGAACCAGATGGATGGCTGCGTGACCTGCTAAGTCGTACGTTAGGTATGCGCGGGTATCAGATTGCAACTGCCAGTAATGCCACCACTGCCTTGGAGTGGATAGCCCAGTCGGGTATTCAACCAGACCTGGTCTTGACGGAGTACTCGTTTGAACAGCAGATGGACGGCGTCCAACTCATGCAAAAAATACGAGATTTATTCAACCGAATAACACCCGCTATCGTGCTGACCGCCGACACAAGAAAACAGGTTTCCCAATCGATCCTGGCGGGGAATTGCCTGCAACTTCGCAAGCCCGTTGGCCTGAAGATGCTGCTCTTTACCATCGAAACCGCACTGAGGACGCCTCCTGAGGAACAGGCCGGGTTCTCACCGAATCACGGCCTTCATCCGGTGGTGTACTTGGTGGACGATAACCATTTTTTGCGCAAAACCTTACGCAGGGTGTTAGAGGCTCATGGTTATGGAGTACAGGACTGTTGCAGCTCTGAAGAGTTTTTCGACCGTTACGCCAGGGAGCAACAGGCCTGCCTGATTGTTGATGCGCACATATCAGGAATCAGTGGGCTTGAGGTGGTGGGCCGGCTAAGAGCTGCAGGTGATGAACTGCCGATTATCATGATCAGCAGTAACAGCCGCATTGCAACAGTCGTCGACGCGATGAAAGTTGGCGTCTGCGATTTTATTGAAAAGCCGTTTCGTTTCCAGGATGTACTGACCAGCGTGATGAACGCCTTGCTCATTCATCGGGAAACCGAGACTTCCAAAACTCGCCGCAAGTCAGCCATTGACCATATCGCCAGCCTCACGGCACGTCAGCGACAGATTATGGAGATGGTACTGGCCGGCCAACCCAGCAAAAATATCGCTGTCGACCTGGGGATCAGTCAAAGGACCGTTGAAAAACACAGAGCCTCGATTATGGCCAGGACTGAGGCGAGGTCCATCCCTGAATTGGCCCGCATAGCCATGGCGGCTGGCGAGCAAATACCCTGACAGCAACAGACCAGATGGGCAATGGAGTGTCCGCTGCCCCATGAAAACCGCGAATGACGGCACCTGGTCCTGCTTTACGTATCAGGATTTTGACTGGCTGCCGATACCACCAGGTTATTGACAACCTTTTGGACGCCAGCAGTACCCGATGCAGTCAGGCGGGCCGTCTCGCGCTCGGGGAGAGACGATACAACGCCAGAAAGCGTGACCTGCCCCTCATGCACGCTCACGTCGATACCCTGGGCATCGATGATTGCTCTGCGCCTGAAGGCGGCTTCAATATCTGTCTTGATCGTATCTGGAGAGGCATGATGTTTGACAACGACATCGTTGCTGATTCCCCTGACACCCCGCAGGTAGCGCACCGCATAGCCCGCCGTCTGGCGCTGATGCTCCGTATCCACTTCACCACTGAGTACCAGCCAGCCATCTGACACACTGACCTTGACTCGGTGGTCTGCCAGCGACGTGTTCCATTGCAATGCCGAGACGGCTTCGGCGACGATATCACTGTCCGTGCGCACATGCTTCGAAGGCAGTACGACCTCGATGTTGTTGATCAGATCCACAACCCCCGACACGTGGGAGACAGCCTGTTCGGCGTGCCACCTCTCGGCGTGACTGGGCACATTGCCAGAAATCGTCACGATCCCCTCGGACACTTGAACCAGAATTTGCTCGGCCTGCAATGCCAAATCCCAGCTCAGCTCTTCAAGCACCTGCTGTCGTAGCGCTTCATCTGTATTCATTCAAAAAGCTCCAGAGATTATCCGAGAGATCCCATCGGCTAAATGGTATCCCCTTCCAACGCTCTTCAGCAGTTCGGAAACTACCCATCAGGAGCAACGTAAAGCGCTGCTCCAGCTTCATCCAGTGCCACTCATGCCCCGCTGCAATGGTGGGGAGCGCGTAGTATCATTCAAGCACTCACAAACCGAGTAACAAAACATGAATCGTCGTAAAAAAATAAAGCAGTTATTAAAGGCTCACGCCAAAAAGGCCAGTGCCAAATTGGCACCGCCAAGCAAGTCTAAATACATTAGTAAAGCTGACCGATTGAAGCTAGCGGCTGAATCCAGTCACGACTCCATCGTTTCCTCTGAGAGCTGACGATATCGAGGCAGGCACGCTTTGTGAACGCCCGTCTATCCTCCCCTACGGTTCACTCCCCGACTGCACGCAATGATGCCGTCATCTGAGCGTGGCAGACCTCGAGTATTTCATCGGCCAGAGACGAGTCATCCGGACAAGCACGCGACAACATGATCGCGCCGACAGCACGCGCCAGCATGTCGAGCATCTTCACCCTCTCTTCCCCCGGCGCCGCATCTGGCCCCGTTGGATATTTTTCTCCCAGCGTCTGCAGCATGCCCTCTATCCCTTCGGCAAACGCCACCTTCAGCTCGTCCGACTGGCGCGCAGCATCGCCACACAAAGCAGCCATGGTGCAACCGCTACCGCGTCCGTCCCGGTGATCCCTCGACACGTACAAATCGATGAAGCCCTGAACATCAAGTGCTTCGGCACTGGCCAGTGACCGGGAAAGACTATTGGCGGAAGCCTCGGCCATCAGGTCAGCCTTGGAGCCGAAATGTTTGTAGAACCCTCCGTGGGTGAATCCGGCAGCCGCCATAAGGTCAGCCACGCCTACGCCGTCAAAACCTCGCTCGCGAAACACCACAGAAGCTGTCTCGACGATGTGCTTGCGATTTGCCTGCGCCTGGGCCTTGGTGACTCTCACTGCAATACCTCGTGTCCGCTCAGAAATCATGCGCCAATGATACATAGATGTTGAGCATAATCAAATTGCGTTGACAGCTTAGATTTCGATCATCATCATAATTAAAAAGCGACATCTCGGTTCATTTGCGCTCATCAGCGCCCTATTGATATCCCTGAAAAAGAGGTAACACTATGACCACTCATCCCACCGTTCTCATCACTGGCGCTTCCACCGGCATAGGCGCTGTTTACGCCGAGCGCTTTGCCCAGCGAGGGCACAATCTGGTCTTGGTCGCCCGTGACCATGTGCGTCTGCAAACGCTTGCAGACAAGTTGCGCAGCGAACAGAACGTCGCCATTGACGTGCTTCAAGCGGACCTGACCCAACTCAGCGATCTGACGCGCGTCGAAGCTCGCCTGCGCGATGACGCCAGTATTGGCATCCTCATCAATAACGCCGGCGCCGCGCAGTCCGGCAACTTCATCGATCAGAGCACCGACAGTGTCGCGAATCTGGTAGCACTCAACACGACCGCGCTGGTACGCCTCGCCAGTGCTATCGCTCCACGCCTGGCCAAAGCGGGCAACGGCGCGATTATCAACATCGGCTCGGTGGTCGGTCTGGCTCCAGAGTTCGGCATGACGGTCTACGGGGCGACCAAGGCGTTTGTGCTGTTCCTTTCCCAGGGACTTAGCCTGGAGCTCTCACCCCAGGGCGTTTACGTGCAGGCCGTACTGCCTGCTGCTACCCGTACAGAGATCTGGGATCGCGCCGGCGTCGACATCAATACCCTGAGCGAAGTCATGGAAGTGGATGATCTGGTCGATGCCGCGCTGGTCGGCTTTGATCGTCGCGAGCCGGTGACCATTCCACCACTGCATGAAGGAGAGCGCTGGGATGCCTTGCAAACAGCGCGTCAGGCGCTACTGTCGCAGATTAGGCAGTCTGCTGTTGCGCAACGATACCAAGTCCAAGCCTGACCTTTTTAGAGCAGGCCCCCCATTCGCACTGACGAGAGCAGCATCATCATGAAGGCATTTTTTATCGACCGCTACGGCAAGCAGAATGGGGGGATTGGCGAAGTGCCCGACCCTGCGGTAGGTGTCCATGACGTCTTGATTCAGGTGCATGCAACGAGCGTGAACCCGTTGGATTTGAAGATCAGAACAGGCGAATTCAAACTGATCCTGCCCTATTCATTTCCGTTGGTACTGGGCAATGACCTGGCCGGGATCGTGGTTCGCGTAGGCTCGGCGGTAAAGCAATTCAAGCCAGGAGACGAAGTCTATGCACGCCCTCCTGAAGAACGAATCGGGACTTTTGCTGAACTGATTGCCGTGAACGAAAATGCGCTCGCGCTGAAACCGTCCAATATCAGCATGGCTGAAGCCGCTTCCATCCCCTTGGTCGCTCTGACAGCTTGGCAGGCGCTGGTTGAAACCGCCCAATTGAAAAAGGGCCAGAAGGTACTGATTCACGCCGGTTCCGGCGGTGTCGGCACCGTTGCCATCCAACTCGCCAAACACCTCGGAGCCTTTGTCGCGACCACCACCAGCACCCCAAATGTCGAGTGGGTGAAGGCACTGGGGGCGGACGTGATCATCGATTACACACAGCAGGACTTTGAAAGTGAGTTACACGGTTATGACGTGGTGTTAAACAGCCTGGGCACCGACACACTGGAGAAGTCGCTCAAGGTTCTGAAGCCGGGTGGCCAGCTCATTTCCATTTCGGGACCGCCGACAGCGCAGTTCGCCCAGGAGCAAGGATTGTCCTGGGGTTTGAGGCAAGTCATGCGCCTGCTGAGCAGCGGTATTCGAAGAAAAGCACGCAAGCATGAGGTCAGCTATACATTCCTGTTTATGCGCGCAAACGGCGCGCAACTGCGAGAAATCACCCCCCTCATCGAGGCAGGTGTTATCAAGCCGGTCATTGACCGTTCCTTCTCCTTTGAGTTGACGGCAGATGCGTTGAGGTATGTCGAACAGGGCAGATCAAAAGGCAAGGTCACCCTAACGATCAAATAGGTGCCCCACACAAATGCCAGTAGAAATGCGCATCCTGTCGCGCATCAGGATCCGTCACCCGAACCAAATGAGCCGACCACGCAAAACCGACAAAAACAGGAACAGCTGCAACCAGAAGTCACGCCTGTCAAACCGCCGACAATCATTGGCGCAGCTTGATGCTTGGGCAGTAATGAGGAATGGTTCATGCCACTCTTCCACATAATCCGTTGAAAGGATGTTTACTTCGCCACAGGCTCGTCGCGAACGGCCGCTTTGGGTTGCTGCCCATCGCGATATGCACCAATTGGCCAGAAGCAGGCATTCGTCAGGACGAGTGATGCGTTTGTATTGATTGCCGGCGGCAATACCGGCTGTCTCTTAAACCTGTCAGTGAGCAGTTATTGCTCCCGCTAACCTCGCATGAGACTAGGGTGAATGAGAGGTCCCATAAATGAGCCGGAGTTCATCGCATGTCTTATGACGCAAGCATCAACAAACGCTTCAATGATGAAACGGAAGGGCTGACCGGCGAATACTGGGTGGAATCCCTGGCGGACGGTACACCCCTACTGATTCGTGAATTGGCAGAAACAGATCGAGACCGGGATCTGGCCTTTTTCAACGAGCTAGGCAAAGGCAAACCGCATTTTCATTTTCTGGCCTCGTTCAGCAATCTGGTCGAACCCCACGACCAGCTCATGGACATCAATCTGCACAATCGCATGGCGTACCTTGCTCTGGCATACGAAGGCAATCAGCTCATTGAAGTCGGCACTGCTCGCTACGGGGCGTATGAAGGCGATGCTCATTGCGAGTTCGCCGTGGCTGTGGTTGACCGCTGGCAACGACGAGGGGTCGCCACGGCGCTGTTACAACATTTGATGGACACCGCAACTCGCGAAGGTTTCAGCAAAATCTCGTCAATGGATTCGTCAGGTAACGAGGCGATGCACGGCTTGTCAGTCAGTATGGGATTTACCAGCAGAATCGATGGCCAACATGGGCCGCAGATTTTTCATGAATATGTTTTAGCACCCTAGTTTTAAACAGCCGGGTGACCTGTTCGCGTTGATGCTTTGGCAGCAGTTGAGCGCGCTAAAGAAGTGTTCTGGGTCAACAGCAAACACCGGGTGGTTCGATTACTGCCCGTTACGGCAGGCAGCGATCGGCTTTGCAGACATTCATAACGTCTAGGTTCAGCCGCGGGTTTGCCGGGCCGAAGCGGAGTCAGATCACCGGCTGGAATAGTTTGTTAGATGCGGCTACTCGCACCATGCATTGCACTTTTCGCCTGTTCTCAGGTTTAGAAACTCTGCGCTTGTACAGGCACCGACCGGACTTCCCTCTAGAAATAGAACTTCGTCTCCTTCTTCCCAGCCCAGGCAATAAGTTTGTGATTCAAATTTTTCTCCGTTGATAATGAAAAGCTCATCGTTGTCGGCTACCTCGATTTTATAGCTCTCATGACCTGAGCTTCTGCTTGGTGTGCTGTAGAGCTGGTGTGGAGCAGGAATCGCCAAAAGCTGCCAGCCAATGAAGCAAAAGGGGATTTATCCCTCGCTGGGTTAGGAAGCAGCCCCAAATGGGATGGCTCAATCGTTCAGGCAGACCGAATCAGCCGGGTTTACGACGGCTGCGCCGCCGAGCGGGAGCAAGCTCCCTCGCCACGGTTGTTCGTGTTCTGGGGTACTGGTCCGGGCCACTAAAATCCATCGAAACAGCCGTTCAAGCCCCCCCAAAGCGGGCGAGCACAGCGTCGATAAATCGTCGGAGCTTGGCTGTTCGTTGACGATTGGCCGTGTAGAGCAAATGCATCTGTCGGCTCGGTGCCTCGTAATCAGCTAACAGTCGAACCAGCTCGCCGCTGCGCAATGCGGGATCGAGAAAGTCTTCGGGACCCAGAACAATTCCGAACCCGTCCAGTGCTGCCGACAGCAGTGCTTTGCTTTCGTTGACCTGCAATCGACTGGCGACTTGTACCCGTTCAACTGCAGCACCTTTGCAGAATATCCATTCGCGGTCGGCCGGCCGGGACCAATAGGCGTACCCCAGACACTCATGGTTCTCCAGATCACCCGGTGTTTGCGGCACTCCGCGGTCGGTCAGATAGCGGGGTGCCGCACAGGCGACCAATCGATAAGGCGCCAACGGCCTGGCGGTCAGACTGGACGTGGCCACTGGGCCAATCCTGAAAGCCACTTCATACCCCTCCTCCACCAGATCGACGAAACGATCGGTCAAATGCAGATCGATTTCGACCTCTGGGTATTGGCGCAAAAACTCTGTCACAAAGGGCATGAGGCTATAGGAGCCGAACGTTACGGGAGCGCTGATTCTCAGTTTGCCGCGCGGGGTGTCGTTCATGATCTGCGCAAGGGAGTCGGCCGCCTGAGCCTCGCTCAAAATGTGCTTGCAGCGTTCGTAGTAGGCGCTACCCAGCTCGGTCAAGCTCTGCCGGCGGGTGGTACGGTTCAGCAGCCGCGCCCCTAGCCGTTGCTCCAGCGCGGCAACATGTTTGGCCACCATCTGCGGCGACAGGCCCAATCGCTCGGCGGCGCTGGCATAGGAGCCGGATTCCGCCGCCATCACAAACGCCCCCATGCTCGTCAGGCGATCCATCATTCAATACTCCTGGTAACGAGACTAAGTAATCGATGATTATTTATCTTCTCTTGGTTGGCAATCATCATCAATCCTTCTTACCAACCCATGGAGCACAGACATGCGTATCGGCATTATTGGGGCAGGCTTCATCGGCCGTGCAGTGGCGCAACTGGCCATCGCGGCGGGACATGAGGCAATGCTCAGCAATTCACGTGGGCCACAGACCCTGAGCAGCGTGCTCAGTGGCATTGCTGGCAGTCAGGTTGGCACTGTCGAGGACGCGGCACACTTTGGCGACGTTGTACTCGTGGCCATTCCGCTTGAGCATTACCAACGCGTGCCGGCCAAGTGGCTAGAGGGCAAAGTCGTGCTCGATGCCAACAACTACTACCCCGAGCGCGACGGTCACATTGGCGCGCTCGACCGCTTCGAAACCACCACCAGCCGCCTGCTCGCCGAGCACTTGCCCCACTCCAGCGTGGTCAAGGTGTTCAATGCAATCCTCGCCGGGGACCTGCTGAAGGACGCACGCCCGAAAGCGGCTCCCGACCGCCGCGCACTGCCCATCGCGGCAGATGATCCGGCGGCAAAAGCGTTGGTGATCAAGTTGCTGGACGAGATTGGATTCGACGCGGTAGATGCCGGCAGCCTTGATGAAAGCTGGCGATTCGAACGGGCCAAACCCGCTTACTGCATACCTCTGGATAAAGAGGGGCTGAAGGTGGCCTTGGCAGCCGCCCAGCGGCAGGTCGAATTACCCGCAGGGTCGTGGCGCCGCTGAACAGCCCACACCCCACTGAACCGATAGGGGGACTTAGAGCTGACTGAGGACGATGTCAGCTCTGAAAAGTCGCCCTTCGGTAACGGGACTACATTGCGACCGGCAGTGCAACCTGTGCATCACTCTCGCCACTTTCAGCCAACGCTTTGCTGACGAAACCATTTCGCAGGTGACGATTGATGAAGTCTTGAATGTACGACGCCGCGATCACTCTGTTTTTAGGCACAGCCATCGCCTGACGGATTTGCGTAAAGTTGTCCCTCAGGACTCTTACACCTGAAGCCGTTTTCGCAAATCGCTCCAAAGGCTGGCGAACGCCAGCCGCCGCGTCCAACCCCTGCTCCAGGAAGGCATCGACAGCACCTGCCGATGTCGGCGCTCTGACGAGTTCGGCTCGCGTCAGGGTTCGAGACAGATACAAGTCGTAGGCAGCGCCATGCCCCACTGCAATGCGGGTACCGTGCGCGTCGAGTTCCGATGCGCTTTGGAATGTGCTTTCGTTTCTCACCAGGTAGGTGCCATCGATGCACACGTAGGGGCTCGAAAAGGCGATCTTCTGCGCACGCACCGGCTCGATGGCCAGGAACGCCAAGTCCCATGACGCATCCTCCATCGCCGCGAACACCTTGCCGGCGGCATCGTATGGTGTCAGGCAGGCCAAGAGGCCGAGTTCCTCTGCCAATGCGTTCGCCAACGCGACTGACACACCCGCGAGAAGCCCGGTGCTTGCATCACGTTGCGCCAGGACCGGGTTGCCCAGATTGATCGCGACCCGCAACTCGCCAGAGGGAGCCAAATCTTTACGTACCGAGGTGATATCAAACTTCACAGCTATCCGCTCCTTTCAGGTTCCGATGTTTCGAGGCTGCTCACCTCATGCCGGTATTGCAACAATGCTACCAGTGAAACTGCATGGCAGGGACCGGACAGAAGCGTTGCGCCCGTGTTGATTCAAACCCTGCCCAAAGCGAAATGCCTTCAGCGATTTCACCCTGACGGAATTGACATGCTGAGGGCTGAAGGTTGCCTTGGCTTTCGAAGACTAGTTGCCCCGCCCACCACCAAACGACCAATCCTCTGCCGCAGTGGTGGTTATCACCACCATGACATCCTCAGGGTCGACTCCCGGCGCGAGGCGCAGCCGTTCGACCAGGTCGCGATAGAAGCGCTGTTTCGTCTCGGTACTACGCGGGCGACCCGCCGTAATCGCTATCAGCACAAAGTCATGGCTACGTGGGCCAGCCAGGTAGTCGGGATCAAATATCAACTCACCCGCGTCGTGTTGGTGAATGACCTGGAAGCGGTCGTTCGCCGGTACTTCGAAGCTTTCTACCAATGCATCATGCAACCCTTGTGACAAGGCCTTTAAATACTCGGTGGACTTCCCCCGGTGCAGTGAAATACGTGTATACGGCATAAACGCTCACTCCTGAACTGTGACGATGGGCGTCGGTTGCTCACAGAAGGCTCAGCCCCGTGGACGCCTTCATGACTCTGCCCTCTGGATAACCAATCGACGGGGGAAAGTATCAAGTCGAAACAATCCTGAATATCAGATTTAATGGTCGCTACCATCCCGAAATAATGGACCATTGGATGCGATACCCAACCTTTGATCTTGAGGTACTGCGAACTTTCGTCACCGGCGTGGAGTTCAATAGCTTCGCCAAAGCAGCGAATCGACTCGGTCGCTCGACCTCCGCCGTGAGCGCGCAACTTAAAAAACTTGAGGAGAAAATTGGCGCCCCGATCTTGGCAAAATCCGGGCGGGGCCTGGTTTTGACGCCGGTAGGTGAATCACTGCTCGGCCACGCCCGCCGATTGCTGGACATGAACGACAGCATTTTCCAGGCCCTTCATGAAAGCCAAACCGCCGGGACGGTACGCCTCGGGCTTCAGGAAGATTTTGGTGAACACTTTCTCAGCGACATCCTGCGACGCTTCGTCCAGGCTTACCCGAGGGTGCGCCTCGAAGTCAGGATCGGGCGAAATGCTGAACTGCTCGCACTGATCGACGGTGATGGCCTGGATCTGGCGTTGACTTGGGACACCGGGCATACGTCTCCCCATGCCACCCGCCTGGGTGAGACACAGATGCACTGGATTGGCGCTCGTGACATGCCGCCGCTGAAAAGCCTCGCTGACTTAACGCTGCCATTGATCATGTTCGACGCGCCGTGCGTGCTGCGCAGTGCCGCCATCCGGGCTCTGGATGAAGCTCGAATGCCCTGGCGAATCGCGCTGACCAGCCCTAGCGTGGGCGGAATCTGGGCGGCCGTTGCGGCGGGATTGGGCCTGACACTGCGAACCCGCATTGGGCTGCCGAGCTATCTCACCGTCATTTGCGGCTTACCCCCGGTGCCGACCCTGGGCTACGTGCTTCACTTCGGTGGCGAACACCTCTCGCCGGCCATCAGACAATTGGCTGCGCAGATAGAAGCGAGTCTGCAAGAGCAGGCGTTCGGTTTCACCACCACGAAATAATTGAAGGCGCCCGGGGCGTCAGTTGCTGCCTATGCCTGAACGACGGCTAATCGTAGAACGGCTCAACCGACGTCCGACTGCCGACAAAAAAACTGTCCGCGACCAGTCGCAACGGCTGCAGGTCCAGGTCGCTGGCCTTGTCACCCATCAGCCGTTGAAAATGTCGATACACCGCCGCGTATTCGCCCTCCTGCGAAACGGCCTGGCGCACACCGTTGATACTCAACAGTGCGCCACCATTGTCCAGTCGCAAGATGCCTTCGGTGCAGCGAATTTCAATGCTCCAGAGTTCATCATGACCGTGGTCAAAATCGAACTCCGCACGGATATCGAGCTGGCGCTCGTCAGACATTTTGATGCTGGCGGCGATAGGCGACTGGCAGTTGCCAGGGACGCGCAGGTCTGCAGACTCAACGAACAGCGGCAGCGCCAGCAGATGGGTCGCAATCGAAAGGGCATTGATGCCGGGATCGAAAACGCCCAGGCCTCCGGGTTGCCAGATCCACGCCTGACCGGGGTGCCACTTGCGCACGTCTTCCTTCCAGTCGATCTTTACACTTTGCAAAGTCCGGGTGGCCAGCCAGTCACGGGCGGCTTCGATGCCGGGTGCGTAACGCGAGTGCCAGGCGAACAGGCCGCTGACGCCTTGCTCCTGTATCTGACTGACCAACGCCATCGCTTCACCCAAGGTGGCGCATGGCGGCTTTTCTACCAGAACGTGTTTGCCAGCGGACACCGCTTGTTGCACCAATGCGAATCGACCTTGCGGCGGTGTGCAAAACGCAATCGCATCGACCTGCGGGCCGTTTTCGAGCAGCTCGCCCAAGGACTTAAAGTTCTCCACCCCGGCGCAGGGCTGCCCTTGCGTGGCAACGGACACCAACTGGAACGCGGGGTTGGCGTGGATAGCTGGAACGTGTTGATCCTGGGCAATCTTGCCGTAGCCCACCAGACCGAGACGAATCGGTTGCATCAATGACTCCTGATTTTTTTGTACTTATGATGGGGCAGCAAACTAGACGTAAATCCCTTGGCGGACAATGGGGGGCCCGTTGTCGTTCGTGCTACCGCAACTATCTCAAGCCTGCTCTTGCGCTCCGCGCTGCTCGCAGGCCGCAGTCATGACGTTGGAAATCCTGCCTGAAAAAGGATCCAGCCGCTCACGGGGCGCGTCGTGCTCCACCACCAGGGCTGCAACTTCTTCACACGACGCCACCTGATAATGAGCAACGCTGGACAGTTTTTCATTGGTCACGGCCACCACCACCTGACCGCTCGCCGCGACAACCGCGCGTTTGAACTCAGCGTCATCCAGACCGAACGCCGTGATGCCGTTGTCCGGGTCGATGGCGCAGGCGCCGAGAAAGCATAAGTCAAAATTGAACTGCCGCAATTGCTGTACAGCCGTCAGCCCGATGGCACCTCCCGCTACCGGGTTCAAGCAGCCACCCAACACAATGACCTTGGCGCAGGGCAGCTTCATCAACTGCACCGCAATCAACGGTGAGTTGGTGGTGAGGGTCAGCTGAAGTCGTGGATCAATGGCGCAGGCGATGGCCAGGTTGGTTGACCCGGCATCGATAAAGGCATGCTGGCCTGCGCTGAGCAACGAGGCAGCCGCCTGGCCCAGACTGTCCTTGCGCACGGAGTCTTGCCGTACTCGAACCTCCATCGGCCCTTCAGCGGCGGGCAAGCGTATTGCGCCGCCGTAGACGCGCTTGCACAACCCCGCCGCTGCCAGGGCGCCCAAATCGCGCCGTATCGAGTGCTCGGACACATTGAATTCACTGGCCAAATCAGCAGCAATTACCCGGCCGTACCGGGCAAGACGCTCGCGGATCAATTGCTGGCGTTCGCCGGGAAACGCTTCGTGAGTTGAAGTCATGAGTTAACAGCCTGCATAATCGAGCACAAATAATCACAAACGAGCAAACTATGCCAATTATCCAGGGGAGCGTCAAACCCACGGGGCGGACACCAAGCTTCGAACGACTGCAATCGGCAAGAGCGGCCTGTTGTTCCACTGCACAATGATCCGAGTAGTTCTAGCAGAAAAGAGAGCGACCTTATGAAGCCTGTCAGAATTCGTACGCTACACACTACTGATGTCGAGGCGTTGCTGAAATTCGAACTGGACAATCGCCAATGGTTCGAGCGCCACATTGATGCGCGCGGTTCTGCTTTTTACTCGGTGCAGGGCGTCACCGACCACATCGCGGCTTACTTATCTGACTTTGCTGCCGGAACCTGGCACCCATTTGTCATTGAGGGTGCTGGCGGAGAAATAGTCGGTCGAGCGAACCTCAAAGGCATCGACATGTCCGAGCGGTCGGCAGAAGTCGGTTATCGGATTGCTCAAAGCGCTTGCGGACGGGGACTGGCAACGCTGGCGGTGAGGCATCTGATCCAAGAAGCTCAGTGGCATTGGGGGCTTAGACAACTAGTTGCCAACGTGTACGCTGAGAATATCGGCTCGGCAAAAGTACTCAAACGGTGTGGCTTCTTGATCGACCCTCTCTCTGGACACGAAGGGACAGAGCACGTTTATCGGTTTGACCTTTCGAGTTACATGAGTGAATCCTTCACCCCCAGTCAAAATCCCCCCGTCATTTTGGTCCCCGCTCAACAAAGCGATTGGGAGGATCTTGTTGGCATTCGAATTGAGGCCATGCGCGAAAGCCTGGAACGGGTGGGTCGATTTGATCCAGTACGCGCGCGCGAGCGGTTTCTGAGCGGTTTCGAACCTCGCGACACCTGCCACATCGAGGTGTTGGGAGAGAGGGTTGGGTTCGTTGTGGTCAAGCATCACCACCATGAACTCTTGCTTGACCATTTGTATGTAAGACCGACCGCGCAAGGATCAGGAATAGGCTCTGCGGTTCTCTCTCAGATTTTCATAACGGCGGACGCTGCTGCGCTACCGATAAGAGTGGGTGCTCTCAAAGAAAGCGCTTCGAATCGCTTTTACATTCGCCACGGCTTCCAATTCGTCGAAAGCAGCGAGTTCGACAATTATTATGTTCGCCAGAGCGCTCCTGCGGCGGGCCCGGCGCGATAGCTGGCAATCCTCCTACGCACAACTGGCGTCTTCGCCTGCGATGTATTGGCTGACCAAACGGATAAGTTCACTCTGTATCGCGGGATCTCCCAACAGACCACGGCGTGCCGCGTTATGGATGACGCCATCAATCGCATCGGAAATGATCAGCGCGGTGATGTGATCAGCACTATTGGGCTGTCGGTTCCGATAGGTGGATACGGCCTCTGCGTAGTAGGCCAGATACTCGATCTCAAACTCACTGCTGGGGTTGCGGTAGTCGTCAGAGCTTGGCGCCTCATCAAGCAATACCCTATGTAGCCCAGGGTAGATGCTATGAGCAGCGATCATGGCGTGTACGAGGTTCGTCACGAACTGCACCGGTGACAGCCCCTTGGCTTTGATTTTTCGCATGACAGTAAGGCAATCATTGAGGTGGCCGCTGCGAATAGCATCGACCAACGAGAGCTTGTCCGGAAAATACTGATACAGCGAGCCGATGCTCACTCCGGCAAGGTCTGCAACCTTATTGGTCGTGAATCCTGCCCACCCCTCATCGCTCAAAATGCGAGCCCCTGCCTGGATGATGGTTTCAACCGTTGCACGGGAGCGGGCTTGGCGTGGTTCCTTGCGCATCATCGATCCCTGTTTTGCAATGCGAGTAGACAACAAAATCCCCTCCTACAGAATATGAAAACATTACTCACATTCTGCGCAACTCGGGAGGACCGACCGCTATGAGCATCTTGTTGCAGAAACTCTATAGTTATCATGCGTGGGCCAATAAAGACTTGCTCGAAAAATTGGGCACTCTGGATGAGCAAAAGCACAGAACGGAACTGCATACCGCCTTGCGCCTGATCAACCACGCTCATGTCGTGGCCCAAATATTTGCCGCGCATCTAAGCGGCACGCCGCATACCTATATTTGCGATAACACGGCCGAAACACCAACGCTGGATGAGCTGTGTACTGCCGTGACGATCTCTGATCAATGGTATCTGGACTACTTGCGAAACAGCTCGTCCGTAAATCTGTCCGAGACCCTACCCTTTACCTTTACCGACGGTGACCAGGGTTACATGTCCAGAGAAGAGATGCTGACCCACGTTGTGCTGCATGGCGGTTATCACCGGGGTGAAATTGGCCGGATTCTCTGGCAGCGTTCGATCACCCCGCCGTGGGATACCTTTGCTGTCTATCTTCACCAGACCGAGCCTGCGCGCAGGCGACAGGGCGAGCAATAGCCCGATTGCCATCTTGCCGTGCATCACTGTTTTGTTTAACGAGCCGTTTTTTATAACGCCAGCAACCCCGGCGATCTGAAGAAATAAGGACTATTTTCACCCCCTGAACCTCAATCGAACCCCTCGCAACGCCATCGGTCTGCTCCTGTATGACTTCTGCGGAATTTGCTCCTATGTCCCCACAACAAAGCCTGGTTGTACTTGCCCGCAGCGGATATACCGCTCGAGGCGTTATTTACCTGATCATTGGCATCTTTGCCTTGCTGGCGGCTCAAGACTCGGCCAACCCGAAGGATAGCCACAGCAGCCTGGAGGCATTGTTAAGCCAGCCATTGGGCCATGCTTTAGTCGGACTAGTGGTGACAGGTCTGCTCGCCTTTGCCGGTTGGCGTGTGTTGCAAGCAACCCGCGACGTGGATCATCACGGCAAAGAACTCAAAGGCTTGGTGATTCGGGCAGGTTTGTTGGCGGGAGGCCTGGTCAACGGCGCGCTGGCGTTTTTTGCACTGAGCCTGCTCATCAGCGGTCTCAAAAGCTCGGGCGGCTCCGGCGGGGAACAAACCCAGGATTTACTGGCGCGCTTGTTGTCTTGGGATCACTCGAACTTGTTGCTCTACCTCATCGCACTCGTCCCACTTGGCGTAGGCATCGCTCACATCATTAAGGGCTGGAAGGCATCGTTCGAGAAGTACTTTGAAGCTGACGAAGAGGTCATGCGATACGTGCGTCCGGTGTCGCGGTTCGGTCTTATCGCCCGAGGGGTCGTTTTTATTGAAATCGCCCTGCTACTGATACTCAGCGGCTCGACTTATAAAGCCATGGACCCACCCGGCATGAAAGACGCCCTCAATGCGCTTCAGGACCTGCCGGCTGGAGGTATGGTTTTGATGGTGATGGCCCTGGGGCTGATCGCCTTTTCGGTCTACAGCTTTTCGGAAGCCGCTTGGCGCAAGATCAATATGGATGTGCCTGGAATATCGAAAGCATAGAGCCGACTTCAAGCCAGGCAGCTCAGCGAACCAACATGGATGCCGCCGCCACCACCATGATCGCCGCCGCGCCGCGGAACAACTTTTGTTGAGCGCGCTGGCTCGACAGCAGGTGCCGGATGCGCAAAGCAGCGAAGATGAACAGCGCGCCGACGCTCAGTAACACCACGATGGTCAGTGGCACCAGCATCAGTCCCCAGCTCTGCAAGGAAATGCTCTCCAAGTTGATCACCAGCGGTAAAAGCGCCAGATAGAAAGCAATGGTCTTCGGATTACCCAAGGTAATGGTCAATCCGGAAATCGCCGCCGACAACAGCTCTTTCTTCTTCGCCGGGCTGCCCACCTCAATCGCCTGATGGTTGGCGAACCAGAACTGCCAGGCCAGGTAGCAGAGGTAAAGTGCCGCGCCCCAACGCACCAGTTGAAACAACGCGTTGAAGTGCTCGGCAATCATCGCCAGGCCAAAAACGGCAAATGACAGGTAGGTCAAATCGCCGAGGATCAACCCGGCCAGCAGGCAAAAACCTGATATCGCCCCCCCACTGACGCTCCGCGCCACCAGCGCCGCCATGCCGGGGCCGGGAATGGCCGCGGCGATGCCCAGGGCCACTGAATAGCTCAGTACTTGTGTCAGATCGAGCATGTCGCACCCCTCAGGTAATTAATTAGCAGTGTTTGGCGAAGGCTCACGCCTCTGGCACGCAAGGTTCACTGCGCATTCGGATACCGCCACAGAGTTTCCTTAACTCGATTCGTAATCGCCCTTTCCAACCGGTGCAAGTTCGGGGAACTCAAGCAGCAGTGCCTTATTCCCCCTGGCGATGTGTTCCATCACCGCCAAGGTTATGTTTTCACGCACCTCCCCGGCCGAGAAGTAATACATGGCCCAGGCTTGCTCAGGCGTGCAGTGGCCGATCAGCGCCTCAATCTCCTTGTAGGCTTTGTATTCGTCCGACTCCAAATAGCATTAGCAATCACCTTGGCACATGATTTTTTCCTTCCCTAGAATCTCTGTGGCAACCCATAAGGAAGCTCTGAAAAAGGCCGTTTCAAAAAAGAGACTCGACGACGGTCAATACTTATTCAGCGCTTCGAATGATGTACCACTCAAGCCAGCCCAACAGGCCACGTCACAAAGTAAGTAGCCACTCGATTGGTCACTTAAAGAACCATCCGATATCTATTTGCATGACGATTAAAGTGGAACAATTAACTTATTAACTGACCAGCCTCCAAAGTTAACAAGTAGGAAAATACTAACCCCTTTAAACCGGAAAAAATCATCTATTCTCATTGCCATCTCCATTGAAATAGGTAAAATTTTTCAAATTTTCATGGTGTGGTGAAATTTATGACCGAGCAGGCATTGAATCTGACAGATGTCAAAATCCTTACAGCCCTGCAACAGGACGGTAGGGTCACCAACCAGGCCTTGGCCGACCTTATCGGTATGTCGGCCTCACCCTGCTGGCGTCGGGTGAAGCAGTTGGAGGAGCATCGCTATATTCAGGGCTACAAGGCGGTGCTGGACCGACGCAAGATCGGCTTGGGGGTCATGGTGTTCATACGGATCAGCATCGACCACCACAGCGAGGCCGAAGCAAAGAAATTCGAGCAGGAAGTCATGCAACTGGAGGATGTGGTGGCGTGCTACAGCATAGGTGGCGACGCCGACTTCCTGTTGCAGGTGGTGGCGTATGATCTTGATTCGTTTGCTGACTTTGCCATGACCGTGGTTCGACAGTTACCTGGCATCAAGGAAATGCAGAGCATGTTCGTGCTCAAGGAAATCAAGCCTTTCGTATCCTTCCCGGTCAAGCGGCCCCAGGCGATCTGAGAGTGCCTGGCGAAACCCTAGAACGCCAGGAGCGCCGATGTGAGGGCCTATTTGAAATAAACGGTGAAACCGGCTCAGGAAATTCCTGCTATGGTCCGAGGCAGAGGCAAGGTCCTCTACGCATAGATATTATATATGGCCACCTTTGCCTAAAGGGGTTCTCATGTTCGGTATAGTTCAGTTTCCGCTTTTCGTATTAGCCGTCATCGCGCTTAACGCGACCCCGGGGCCAGACATTGCCTATGTAGCAGGCCAAAGCGTAGTGCATGGGCGCAGAGCGGGTATCTTATCGACACTGGGGGTCGCTTTAGGAGGGTGCCTACACACCGTTTGCTGCGCATTTGGGCTCACAGCACTGATAGCGGCCTCTCCCTCCGCATTCATTGCAATTAAGTATCTAGGTGGGATTTACCTGGTTTATTTGGGTGTGAAACTGCTATTGACTAAAGCCTCATCTGAGATGAACGCCTCAGTACCTTCTCTGCCTGGTAAAATTCTTTTATTCCGAGGATTTTTAACAAACGCCTCGAATCCAAAAGTCCTGCTTTTCTATATTGCCTTTTTCCCGCAGTTTGTAGCGCCGGACAGTCCTGACAAGACAGCAGCCTTCCTTACCCTAGGTGCGGTTTTTGTTTTGCTTGGTTTTATCAACGATTTAGGTGTTGCTTTGCTAGCCGCTAAAGCCTCAAAAGCAGTTAGCTCAAGACCCAGCATAAGACTTTGGATGGACCGAATAGTGGGGATGGCGTTTATTGGATTGGGTATTCGCCTGGCGTTAAGCCGCCGGTAGCTATTCACAGGGAAACACGACCCTCCATTCCCATATCTGTCCATACCGCCCTTTTTCAGACGCCAAAAACCACAAACCCCCGACTTTCTCTAGAAAAATCAGGGGTTTGTGTTTGTAGAATGTGGCGGTGAAGGAGAGATTCGAACTCTCGATACAGTTTCCTGTATACACACTTTCCAGGCGTGCTCCTTAAGCCACTCGGACACTTCACCGTGTCTCGGCAAACTGTTTCAGTCTGTCGAGGCGCGCTAATGTAGTCGAAAGCTTTTCCGATGGCAAAGGTTTTTTTCAGAATTTTCATGCGGTTAAGGTGATCGGGCATTTCAAACGCGTCGGGGCATGGCAAACCGGCCAATCTCCGGGTGTGTGTATGCGCAACTCTATAGATGAAGACGCGGCCGGTTGGGCGAGCCAGGCTGTTTGTGAGGCTTGGGGCTGACCGGCGAGTCAGTCACGGCCCTTTACCTGGCCAGCGGCGGTGGGTAACGTCTGCGTCACTTCTCTTACAAGGAATAGCGTCATGAGCGACCTGATTGCTTACCATCTCGAAGACGGTATCGCGACCCTGACCTTGAACAACGGCAAGGTCAATGCCATTTCGCCGGACGTGATTGTCGCGTTCAACACTGCGCTGGATCAGGCTGTGGCGGATCGGGCGGTGGTGATCATTACCGGGCAACCGGGGATTTTGTCGGGCGGTTACGATTTGAAGGTAATGACCGCCGGCCCCAAGGAAGCAGTGAACCTGGTCACGGCCGGTTCGACCCTGGCCCGTCGCTTGTTGTCGCACCCCTTCCCCGTCGTTGTCGCGTGCCCCGGGCATGCGGTGGCCAAAGGGGCGTTCCTGCTGCTGTCGGCGGACTACCGCATCGGTGTGGACGGGCCGTTCAGCATCGGCCTGAACGAGGTGCAGATCGGCATGACCATGCACCATGCCGGTATCGAACTGGCCCGTGATCGTCTGCGCAAGTCCGCGTTTCATCGCTCGGTCATCAATGGCGAGATGTTCAACCCGCAGAGCGCAGTGGATGCCGGTTTCCTCGATAAGGTGGTGTCGACCGAGGAACTGCAGGAGGCCGCGCTGGAGGCGGCGCGTCAGTTGAAGAAAATCAACATGAACGCCCACAAGAACACCAAGCTGAAAGTTCGCAAGGCCCTGCTGGAAACCCTGGACAGTGCGATTCTGCTGGATCAGGAACACTTGGGCTAACGTCCCGCATCACGAACCGAAAAGCCCGATCCCAGCGTCGGGCTTTTTCTTACGTACACCGTTTAAAAATCAGCAAGCGCTCTAGCCTGCTTCTGTGACGTTATTCGGAAACATGCGCTTAAACATCGCCCATCTCCTACCTCTATAGTGGCAATTGCCGAAAACAGTGCACATCCGTACACTGCGCCACCTTTTGTCCCGATGGGGCCTGTAGATGCTGTTCGTACTGCGTATGTTCTTGATGGGCCTGCACTTTGTTCTGGCGGGTGTGCTCGGTGTAATCCTGGGTCTATGCCGACCGTTCAACCCAGACAACAGCCGTTTATGCGCCAGGTTGTATGCATTGCCCGCCATGTGCATTTTGCGCCTGCGGGTGAAGGCTGAGGTGAGCACGCTGGTGGATAAACCCCAGAGCTGCGTGATCATCGCCAACCACCAGTCCAACTATGACCTGTTCGTATGCGGCAACGTGGTGCCGTACCGCACCGTGTGCATCGGCAAGAAGAGCCTGAAGTGGGTGCCACTGTTCGGGCAGCTGTTCTGGTTGGCGGGCAATGTGTTGATCGACCGTGGCAACGCGATCAAAGCACGCAAGTCGATGCTGACCACCACTCATACGTTGCAACATGAAAACACGTCCATCTGGGTGTTCCCCGAGGGCACGCGCAATCTTGGCGAGGATCTGCTGCCATTCAAGAAAGGCGCATTTCAAATGGCGATAGCCGCCGGGGTGCCGATTGTTCCGGTGTGCGTCAGCAGCTACATCAAGCACATGCGCCTCAATCGCTGGCGCAGCGGTGACATCCTCATACGCTCGCTGCCGGCAATTCCTACAGCAGGGCTGAGCATGGATGACATGCCCCGGCTCATCGCCCAATGCCGCGAGCAAATGCGCGAGTGCATCGAGTCGATGGACCGGCAACTGCAAGCCGCTTGAGCGCACCTGCACATAAGCTTTCTTTTGCCAGCGAACTCAGCGGACTTTGCTGACTCTCAAGCAACAGGGCGCGCTAAGCTGAACATTGCCTGCCACTGCCATTTACTAACAAGAAGTGAACCACCATCATGGGTAGAGTCGTTGCTGCTGCGGTTTACAGCGCCGGTAAGAAAGTCACCAACATCACCCTCGACGAAGGCAGCGCCTGGGCTGCAAAACCAGGTCATTTTGTATGGATCGGCCTTGAGGAGCCCAGTGCCCAGGAGCTGACCAACCTGCAGCGTCAATTCAACCTGCACGAACTGGCGATTGAAGACGCCATGGAGAAACACAGCCGCCCGAAGCTGGAGACCTTTGGCGATGCGCTGTTTATCGTCACGTATTCGCCGATACGCAAGGACGGCAAGCTGCAGTTCATCGAAACCCATATTTTCGCCGGCAAGGGCTACATCATCACCGCCCGTAACGGCCACTCAGCGTCCTACGCCCACGTCCGACAACGCTGTGAGGCGCGTCCCCTTTTGCTGAAACACGGGGAAGATTTCGTACTCTACGCCATCCTTGATTTCGTGATTGAAAACTACCAGCCGGTGGGTGAAGCCATTCATGCCGAGATCGATGAACTGGAACGCAACGTGCTGTGCAGCGCCTTGAACGAGCGAGACATCCAGAACCTGCATAGCTTGCGCCGCGACGTAGTGCGCCTGCGTCGCTACGCGGCCCCCATGGTGGAGATCAGCGAAGAACTGCAGAGACTGGACTTTCCCTTCATCGACAAAAACATGAGTCCGTATTTCCGCGATGTGCAGATTCATGTCACGCGGCAAATGGAAGACCTAGCGACCCTGGCCGACATCGCCAGCCAGACCATTGAGGTCGGCGTGCTGCTCGAAGCGTCGCGCCAGAGCGTGGTGCAACGCAAGTTCGCGGCGTGGGCGGCGATCCTGGCGTTTCCAACGGCAGTGGCCGGGATCTACGGGATGAACTTCCGGGACATGCCGGAGCTGAACTGGCACTACGGGTATTTCGCCGTGCTTGGGTTTATTGCGGTCGGCTGTACCGCGTTGTGGGGAAGCTTCAAGCGCTCGGGGTGGTTGTAGGAGAGGAACAGCTGCAACCTCAGGATTGCAGCTCTTAACTTGTAGCTTAAAGCTGCTTCTGAGCCACAAACCGCATCATCCACTCCGCCACCGTCGTGCCATGGTGCTCGTGGGCCAGGCTCGCCACGCCCTGTCTGTAGATTTGCTCGCCGAGGTGTTGCTGGCGCATTTCCAGCAAGGTCCGCGAATAATCGTGGATAAATTCCGGGTGGCCCTGGAAGCACAGCACCTGATCGTTGATGTGGTAGGCGGCGAACGGGCAGAAATCGCTGGAGGCGATGACCGTGGCGTTTTCGGGCAGTTCGGTGACCTGATCCTGATGGCTGATCAGCAGGGTCAGTTCTTCCATCACCGGGCTCATCCATGGAGCCTTGGCGGCAAGTTTGTAGCGATGGGTGCCAACGCCCCAGCCTTGGATCGCACGTTCGGTCTTGCCACCCAGCAACAGCGCCAACAGTTGATGGCCGAAGCAAA
The DNA here is from genome assembly GCF_059695895.1 of Pseudomonas sp. LBUM1664. Taxonomy (NCBI): domain Bacteria; kingdom Pseudomonadati; phylum Pseudomonadota; class Gammaproteobacteria; order Pseudomonadales; family Pseudomonadaceae; genus Pseudomonas; species Pseudomonas sp. LBUM1664. Next base: position 4,486,454 of record NZ_CP166791.1, read on the forward strand.
TGCCCAGCAATTTGTCGCCACGCTTGTAACGGTCCAACAGGTAGGTCTTGAGGGTTTGAATCCAGGGATCGATGCCGAAGGAGTCAGCCTTGCTGCCCGTCACAAGATAGGCGTCGAACTGCTCATCATCGCTGGGATAATGGCCCTGCATCACGTTGTACACAGTGAACTCGGCCGCGACGGGCTGCTGTGAAAACAGGCGCTGGAACATCTGCCCGTAACCCTGATATTGATCGACCAGTTCCGGACGCAGGATATCGGTTTCAAGAATGCAGATGCGTAGCGACATAAAAAATACCTGACACGATGATGGGAATATTGCACACCCCCAGAGCCTGCCTTGAAACACCGTCCCAAGGCAAGCCCCTCCCTCGGGATGAATCCGTCAGAACAATTCTTGCCGAGCCGCTTTTGCCAGCAACAAGGCCGGCGGCGAGAAGCGTTCGCCATATTGCTCGGCCAGGTATTGGGCACGGGCGACAAAATCCGCCAGGCCGTACTGGTTGATGAACTGCAACGCACCGCCCGTCCAGGCCGCGAAGCCAATGCCGAAGATCGAGCCGACGTTCGCATCGGCAGTCGAAGTGAGCACGCCCTCCTCCACACAGCGCACGGTTTCCAGGGCCTGGATGAAGAGCAGGCGATCACGAATGTCCTGGGGCGAAATCTGCCCGGCGGCTTTCTGGAAACGGCTTTTGAGTTCCGGCCACAGATGTTTCTGCCCATCGGCCGGGTATTCATAGAAACCGGCCCCGGCGGCCTTGCCCGACCGCTTGTATTGGTTGAGCAACAAGTCAATCACGGCGAACGCCGGGTGCTCAATCGGCGTTTTCCCTTCCGCTTGCAGGTCCTTGGTGGTTTGCGCACGGATATGGCTCATCAGGCTGAGGGAAACTTCGTCAGAGATCGCCAGAGGCCCGACCGGCATCCCAGCCTTGCGCGCTTCGGTCTCGATCATCGGTGCGCTCACGCCCTCGCCGAGCATGGCGATGCCTTCGTGGGTAAAGGTGCCAAACACCCGAGAGGTAAAGAAGCCGCGACTGTCGTTGACCACAATCGGCGTCTTGTTGATTTGCAGGACGAAGTCGAAACCCCGCGCCAGGGTCTCAGCGCTGGTGCGCTCGCCCTTGATGATTTCCACCAGGGGCATTTTTTCCACCGGGCTGAAGAAGTGCAGCCCAATGAACTTCGTCGGGTCTGGCACTGCCGTCGCCAGCCCGGTGATGGGCAAGGTCGAGGTGTTGGAGGCGATCACCGCATCATGCCCCACCACCGCTTGGGCGGCGGCCGATACGTTGGCTTTCAGGGAACGATCTTCGAACACCGCCTCGATGATCAGATCGCAACCGGCCAGATCAGCGTCGCTGTCGGTGGTGTGAATCCGCGCCAGCGTGGCTTGACGCTGCTCGGCAGTGAGCTGACTGCGGGCGACTTTTTTGTCCAGCAGCGCCGCCGAATGGGCCTTGCCCTTCTGCGCTGCGGCCAGATTGACGTCCTTGAGTACCACCTCAATGCCAGCCATTGCGCTGACGTAGGCGATACCGGCACCCATCATGCCGGCACCCAACACACCGACTTTTTTTGTCAGATAAGGCGCAAAACCCTGTGGGCGAGAGCCGCCTGCCTTGATCTCGTTGAGCTGGAACCAGAAGGTGCCGATCAGGTTCTTTGCCACTTGGCCAGTGGTCAGCTCGGTGAAGTAGCGAGTTTCAATCAGGTGCGCCGTGGCGAAATCCACTTGGGCGCCCTCCACCGCGGCGCAAAGGATTTTCTCCGCCGCCGGCAGGCAACCCTGGGTCTTGTTACGCAGGATCGAGGGTGCAATCGCCAGCATCTGCGCGATTTTCGGGTGAGACGGCGTGCCGCCCGGGATCTGATGACCCTTCACGTCCCAAGGCTGGACCGCCCTCGGGTTGGCGAAAATCCAGGCCCGAGACTTGGCCAGCAGATCATCACGATCCGCCGCCAGTTCATCGACCAGACCGGCCTGCAGCGCTTGTTGTGGGCGAACCTTTTTCCCCTCCAGCAAATACGGCAACGCCTTTTCCAACCCGAGCAGGCGCACCATCCGCACGACCCCGCCGCCACCCGGTAGCAGGCCGAGGGAGACTTCCGGCAGGCCGATTTGCACCGAGGGGTGATCCAGTGCCACGCGATGATGACAAGCCAGGCAGATTTCCCAGCCGCCGCCCAAAGCCGCGCCATTGATGGCGGCCACCACCGGTTTGCCGAAGGTTTCCAGGGCCCGCAGTTGGGCCTTGAGCCCCAGGACCATCTCGTAGAAAGCCTTGGCCTCGGACTTGCCGACCTTGACCAACTCATTGAGGTCACCGCCGGCGAAAAAGGTTTTTTTGGCCGAGGTGATGATCACGCCGGCAATCGAGTCCTGTTCAGCGATCAAACGGGCGACGCAGGCGGCCATAGACTCGCGGTACGCCGCATTCATGGTGTTGGCGCTCTGGCCCGGCATGTCCAGGGTCAGGACGACGATCCGGTCCTGGCCGGTTTCGTAACGGATGGCATCGGTCATGAAAGTGTTCCTTGAAGTCGTGGCTCAGAGTCGCTCGATGACGGTGGCAATGCCCATGCCGCCGCCGACACATAGAGTCGCCAGGCCATAACGCAGGCGACGCGCCTCCAGCTCATCGAGCAAAGTGCCAAGGATTGCGCACCCCGTGGCGCCCAAGGGATGTCCCATGGCGATGGAGCCGCCGTTGACGTTGACCTTGGCCGGATCGATGGCCATGTCCTTGATGAACTTGAGCACCACCGAGGCGAAGGCTTCATTGACCTCAAACAGGTCGATGTCCTCCACCCGCAGGCCAGCCTTGGCCAGAGCCTTGCGAGTGGCCGGCGCCGGGCCGGTGAGCATGATGGTCGGCTCGGTGCTGGTAACGGCGGTCGCGACAATCCGCGCCCGGGGTCGCAAGCCCAGCGCACGCGCCTTGGCCTCGGAACCGATCAACATCAGCGCCGCTCCATCGACAATGCCGGAGCTGTTGCCCGGCGTATGCACATGGTTGATCCGCTCGACATGGCTATAGACCCACAGCGCCGTGGCGTCGAAGCCCATCTGCCCCATCGCTTCGAAACTCGGCTTGAGCTTGCCCAGGCCTTCGAGGGTCGAGTCGGCGCGAATGAATTCGTCGTGGTCCAGCAGCACGATGCCGTTCTGGTCCCGTACCGCCACCAAGGATTTGTCGAACGAACCGTCGGCCCGGGCTCGGGCGGCTTTTTGCTGGGAGTGCAGCGCGTAGGCATCGACATCTTCGCGGCTGAAGCCTTCCAGCGTGGCGATCAGGTCGGCACCGATGCCCTGGGGTGTGAAGTGGCCGTGCAGGTTGGTTTGCGGGTCCAGCGCCCACGCCCCACCGTCGCTGCCCATGGGCACCCGGGACATGGACTCGACGCCGCCGGCCACCACCAGGTCCTCGAACCCGGATCGCACTTTCATGGCCGCCAGGTTCACCGCTTCCAGACCCGAGGCGCAGAACCGATTGAGTTGCATGCCCGCCACGCTGACATCCCAGTCCGCCACCAGGGCAGCGGTCTTGGCGATATCGGCGCCCTGGTCGCCCACCGGCGTCACGCAACCAAGCACGATGTCGTCGACCTGGCGGGTGTCCAGGCTCATGCGCTGCTGCAGAGCGTTGAGCAAGCCGCCCACCAGATTCACGGGCTTGACACTGTGCAGGGCGCCATCGGCCTTGCCCTTGCCGCGGGGCGTGCGTAAGGCGTCGAAAATCAAAGCTTGGGTCATGACATCCTCGGACTGCAGGGGAATGCGATGCCCCAACCATAAGCCCAGTGGCGCGGGATTCAATGACCGCAGTGCTCAACGACGTTGACGACCACGCTCAGACGAACGGTAGCGTGCTATCGGGTTAACCGATTCAGGTGAGCAAGCTGTCTAGCAAAAGGGCCCGCAAGAAGATGGCCATATGCCTCATTCCTTTTTAATAGCATATAGTGAATATATGAGATTAATTGGATCTAAGCCAAGGCTGCTGCGGCCCCTAATGTAATCCTTGTACAAGAATGTCGTCGGGTTTTGCCGAGGCGCTTGTCAAACAGGAAGTGCAACGCCAGCCGTCATGGAGATATGCAGGCTGGCCTCAGGAAATAACAATAAGGCGGGTCAGCCATGTTCAAACATTCGAAAATTCGTCAAGCCGGGCTCATTCTCTTCGCCACGACGCTGCTGTTGATTTTGCCAAATATCACCAAGGTAATCGGCTGAGTCTTGCGCGCGGGCGCCTGTATCTTCAACACCTTGTATCGCCAAAAAATGTGACGGGTTCGTTGTTCCAGCGACGGTGGCTGTGCCAACCTTTGCAACACCCCCTCGACATGGAAGGCGATCCATTTTGAAAGCTCTCATCGTATTCGGGGCGTTGCTACTCAGCACGCCGCTGTATGCCGCACAACTGGTGCTGGAGTTGGGCACGAATACTCGCACCTGGCAAACCGAAGAGTTGCTCAAGCACCCTGAAGCCCGAACGGTCCAGATCGCTGACGACGTTTCCTACAAGAAACCGATGAGTTATCGCGCCGTGCCGCTGACAGCGTTGTTGACCGGCGTCCAACCCGATGACCATCTGCAGGCCGTGGCGCTGGATGGCTTCGCCGCCGAGATGCCCGCCGCGCCGTTACTCAACAAGAGCGGCGCCCGGGCCTGGCTGGCGATTGAAGACCCCGCTAACCCCTGGCCGCCGCTGGCTGAAGGCAAGTCCAGTGCCGGGCCTTTCTATCTGGTCTGGACCGATCCTCAAGCGGGCCATATCAGCCCCGAACAGTGGCCGTACGCGGTAACGAGTATCAAGCGCCTGGCAGCGGTGGCTGAACGCTTCCCTGCCCTTTTGCCCGCGGCCACTCTGGCCAAGGACGATCCGGTCAATAAAGGCTTCGAACTGTTCCAGAAAAATTGCCTGGCATGCCATCGCCTCAATGGCGCAGGCGATGCGCAGTTCGGCCCGGACCTGAACATTCCCTTCAATCCTACCGAATACTTCTCGGGGGATTTCCTCAAGCGCTATATCCGCGACCCGCAAAGCCTGCGTCGCTGGCCCCAAGGCAAGATGCCCGGGTTCTCAGAGGCGGGGCTGCCGGACTCGGAACTGGATTTACTGGTGGGGTATTTGAAGCATATGGCGGGGCGTAAACAGCCGTTGAGCCAGTAAGTTTGCTTCCGTGGCGAGGGAGCTTGCTCCCGATGGGCTGCGCAGCAGCCCCTTAAAAAGCTTGCGAGCGCTTCGCACTCGAGCGGGAGCAAGCTCCCTCGCCACAAAAGCTCGCTCGCCAGGCGGTTATTGCTGCTGCACCGTGATCACCGGCGCCGGTATCACGACCACCTTGGCATGCATCTGCTCACAACCGCCGCCCCGGCGCATGCCGCGAACCGGGCAGGCATCCAGGTAATCCAGGCCCACGGCCAGTTTCAGGTGTCGTTCCGGACGGGCCAGTTGGTTGGTCACGTCGAAGCTGTACCAGGCGTCGTCCAGCCAGGCTTCGGCCCAGGCGTGGCTGGCCAGGTGTTCGCTGTTGTCGCTGAACAGATAGCCCGACACATACCGCGCCGGCACACCCAGGCTACGGGCGCAGGCCAGGAATGCGTGGGCGTGATCCTGGCACACGCCGCTGCGGCCGGCAAAAGCCTGGGCCGCGCTGGTCTCGACTTCGGTCGAGCCGGGCGTATAGGTCATGTGCTGGTTCAGTCCGTGCATCAAGTCGATCAACGCCGTGCGATCGCGCCGTTGCTTGCATTGCTGCTGGGCAAACCCGCGAAGCGCTTCGTCCGCCTCGGTCAGCCGGGTGAACCGCAGGAACGGCAGCGCCGACTGGCTCTCGTGCTCGGCTTCGCGTAACGGATCGATGTCCACCTGGCCGCGGGCGCCGATGACGATCGTTTCGTGAGGCTCGTCCAGAGTGAGCACATGAAGGATGTTGCCGAACGGATCCAGTTGCGCCCGCACAGGCCGGGGCAAATCGAGTTGCCAACTCAGTACATGCTGGCGTTCGCTGTCGTGGGGGGTCAGGCGCAGGTACTGGATGCTGGCGCGAACCTGGTCTTCATAGTGGTAGGCCGTTTCATGGCTGATTGAGAGTCTCATATGACCTCCAGGTAGGAACTGTGAATGGCGTTGCCCAGTTCGCGGACCAGTGGGATGAATTCGGTGAGCCAGGCATGCAGGCCCCCGCCGAGGATTTCGTTGATGCCGGTGTAGCGCAAGCGTGCGTCCATTTCCGCCGCCAGGCGTTGTGCGTGTCGGCCGGTAGTGCCCGGCAGGCTCGCGAGGATCTGGTCGATCTCTTCGGTGCAGGCACGCAGCGAACGCGGCACGTCGGCGCGCAACAGCAGCAGTTCAGCCACGTGGCGGGCACCGGGGGCGTCGCGATAGATCTCGGTGTAGGCCTCGAAGGAAGACAAGGCCCGCAACAGCGCACTCCATTGGTAGTACGCGTGGGCCGTGCCGTCGCTGACCGCGTCGGCCTGATCGCCCGCCATTTCGTAGCGGGCGTCGAGCAAGCGCAAGGTGTTGTCGGCCCTTTCGATAAAGGTCCCCAGACGAATGAACCTGAACGCGTCGTTACGCATGATGGTGCCGTAGGTTGCGCCTCGAAACAGGTGGGACCTTTCCTTGATCCACTCGCAAAAACGGCTCATGCCGTAGCGACTCAGGCCTTGCTCGGCAATATCGCGAATCTCCAGCCAGGTGGCGTTGATGTTTTCCCACATGTCGGCGGTGATTCGCCCACGCACCGCGTGGGCACTGGCCCGCGCGGAGCCGAGGCAACTGTAGATGCTGGTCGGGTTGGCAGCTTCCAGGGCAAAAAAATGCAGCAATCGCTCGGCATGCAAATCGCCATGTCGTTCTCGGTAATCGTCCAGCGTGCCAGTAATCAACAACGGCATCGCCAGTTCGTGCAAGCCGTCGCCGCGCCCGTCCTGGGGCATCAGTGACAGCGAATAGCTGACGTCGAGCATCCGCGCGAGGTTTTCCGCGCGCTCCAGGTAACGCGACATCCAATACAGATCCGAGGCGGTTCTACTTAACATGGCAGCTCCTTCAATCCTCGACCACCCAGGTGTCCTTGGTACCACCGCCCTGGGACGAGTTCACCACCAGGGAGCCTTCGCGTAGCGCAACGCGGGTCAGGCCGCCAGGCACCACGCGGGTTTCACGACCGGACAGCACAAACGGACGCAAGTCGATGTGGCGCGGGGCGATGCCGTTTTCGACAAAGGTCGGGCACGTCGAAAGCGACAGCGTCGGCTGAGCGATGTAGGCGTGCGGCTTGGCCTTGATCCGCTCGCGGAAGGCGTCGATCTGCGCCGTCGTCGCGGCCGGCCCCACCAGCATTCCGTAACCGCCGGAGCCTTGGGTTTCCTTGACCACCAGATCCGGAAGGTTCGCCAGAACGTGGGAAAGTTCAGCGGGATTACGGCACTGCCATGTAGGGACGTTCTTCAGGATCGGCTCTTCGTCCAGGTAAAAACGGATCATATCGGTGACAAACGGGTACACCGACTTGTCGTCCGCCACACCAGTGCCGATGGCATTGGCCAGCACCACATTGCCCGAACGGTAGGACGACAGCAGCCCCGGTACACCGAGCATTGAATCCGGATTGAAGGCCAGTGGATCGAGGAATGCGTCATCGAGACGACGGTAAATCACATCCACCGCTTTCGGCCCGTCAGTGGTGCGCATGAACACCTTGTCGTCGCGCACGAACAGATCAGCGCCTTCCACCAGCTCCACGCCCATCTCACGGGCCAGGAACGCGTGTTCGAAGAAAGCGCTGTTGAAACGCCCAGGCGTGAGCACGACAACACTGGGGTCATCCAGCGGGCTGGAGCTTTTCAGGGTATCGAGCAGCAGGTTGGGATAATGGTCAATCGGGGCGATGCGCTGGACGGCGAACAGCTCGGGGAACAGGCGCATCATCATCTTGCGATCTTCGAGCATGTAGCTGACGCCGCTGGGCGTACGAAGATTGTCTTCGAGCACGTAGTACGTGCCGTCGCCATCGCGTACCAGGTCGACACCGCAAATGTGGGCATAGATGTCGCGGTGCAGATCCAACCCTTGCATCGCCAACTGATACTGCTCGTTGGCCAGCACCTGCTCGGCCGGGATGATGCCGGCCCGGATAATCCGTTGTTCGTGGTAGAGGTCGGCGAGAAACATGTTCAGCGCCTTGACCCGCTGGATGCAGCCACGCTCGACCACTCGCCATTCACTGGCGGGGATGCTGCGCGGGATGGTGTCGAAAGGGATCAGGCGCTCTGTGCCCTGCTCGTCACCGTAGAGCGTGAACGTAATCCCGGCGCGATGAAACAGCAGATCGGCTTCGCGTCTGCGTTGGGCCAGAAGCTCGTCAGGCGTTTCGGCCAGCCAACGGGAAAATGCCCGGTAATGCGGGCGGACCTGGCCGTCGGCGTCGTACATTTCATCAAAACCAGTGCGGATCATGCCGTACTCCTTGTCACCCTGACATCAAGGCTTCGCAAGGCCCGTGCCATCGGCATAAACGCCTTATGATCAACGGGTTGGATTATCCACCGATAGCCCCCGCACCCTTATAGTGCAAAAAATGCCCCCACCCCGCCGCGCCTCGCTTCATTACGACGCAAGGCGCGGCTCTCCTGAGCATAGCCACGGAAAAAGGACACAACCTGCCCTGGATACAGTTAGGTACAAAACCTGCGGGGATGAGCATTCGCCAGAGTGTGGGTCAGTTGAGGTGATGTTGGCGGTAGATCAGTGGGTGATGTTCTTGTTTGGCATCGCACATGAAAACGGCCGACACAAAGGTCAGCCGTTGCTTTGGTTGCGGTGAGAGAAATGTCAGGCCTGCAGGCGCCGAATCTCTTGCTTGACGCCCCAGCCTTCGATGATGCCGCCCAAGGGCTCGACCACCGCCTCAAAGTCTTGCTCGAAGTCTCCAATGTCATCATAGGTGGCGTACATCACCCGGCTCAGCTCCAATGACCAAGCCCCGTCGTCCCGTGCACTGATCTGCGCATTTAACGATTCCCCGCGAAAATGACCTGCTGCCCTGCGCGCCCGCTCCTCATCCGGGAAAATGGCGTAGAACTCGATGGGATGGAATCGTGAAAAATCGAAACCGCCTTCTTTCATGCGGCGCAACACGCTGGTGCTGATGTCTTCTTGATAGGCTGTGCTCATGAAACGTCCTCCTGAACTGATGGATAGACTTTCCGTCTTCCCGTACGCGCAACCCGTGAGCTACACGCGATGCGGCATCAAATTACCGTCGGGACACAAGCATGTAGCTGACAAGACCGGACCTTCGCGATCCCTCGCTGATCTCAATTGCAGAGTAGCCTCAAGTCGTGGCGAGTGCCAAGCGGAGCTTGGCAATGAACTTCATGAAATTGGAGTAATGCTGATAATTTCGATGCTGTGCTGGGATTTTAGGTTCTTGACTGTAGGGTCTTCGGTACGCCCCTCCAGATCGTTGAGGTCCAGTTGCTCGAGCACTGGAAGCAACCTTTCTCGAATCAGTTGTGCAGCCTGCTCCATGGTGGGCTCCTGGTCACAGTAGAACGGCTCGACGATAGTTTCGCCGTGGTCATCAACGAAAGTGATTTCCCACTTTTGCATCGGTGTCTCCTCGATCAATTCAGGGCCTGGCTTACCTTTATCTCGACATTGAAAGCGCAACATTCGTTCCGCTGAGTGGTTGGACGGCACGCATGAAAAAACCGCCTCGCGGGCGGTCTTTCCATGCAGCCATTTGCACAGCCCTGCCGATTATTTCTCGGCACGTTCCTTCAACGCTTTCAAGGTGTTGAACGGCGCGTCCACCACGAACTTGTTGGCCAGCCAAGACGGTACCTGACCACCCGGCTCGGTGTGCACCTGGTAGGTCACTTCGACCTGGTTCGCGCCCTTGGGCGTGAACTTCCAGAAGCCCTCGACCTGCGCCACCCGCACAAAACCCTTTTCTTCGGGCAGATAGGTCGGCACACCTTCAAGATTGCGCGTCAGGCTGCCATCAGCGCCTTCGACGGTGATGACTTTCAGCACCGAGTCCCGAGGCGTAACCGGCCACGGCGTATTGAACTGGGTATAGGTCCAGCTCTGATTGCCTTCGTGCTTGAGCAGTTTCTGGCTCTTGCACTCATGAATCCAGGCGCAGGCGCCCGAGACGTCTTCCTGCAGGGCCCGCAGCTTGGCCATGGTGGTTGTCATGACGGTCACGCCGCGATAGGCCTTGTATTTGGAGCCGGCCACTTCACTGAGGGAAACCTTGATACCGTCCTGATCCTTAGCGACTTGCCAGTCTTCTGCCTGGGCGGTGGCCGTTGCCAACAACACGGTCAAACCACACAACACAGCCATACGATGCAGCGAACCCATAATTTTTTCCTTATTGTCCAAGTTCGTTCATTTCAGTTCCGATCATTGACCCACTACGCTGCAGTGACTTGCTCCCACCAACCGATGAGCCGGATGGCGTCTTCGCTGCTGTTGCCACAAACCTCGATGTCGGCTTCGAACGCCGAGCACACCGACGGTCGTTCCGACTGGCCGAAGATCCTGCACAGGTTATCGACCGACAATTGCACGCAGCGTTCTCCCGCCGGTTTGCCTTGGGGCATGCCAGGGATGGGCGAGCTGATGGAAGGGGCGATGCAACAGGCGCCACAGCCTTCACGGCATTTCATGACGACATCATCCTCACGGCAGGTAATAGTTAGTAACAGAACACAGAGTAACGGCTAAAACACTCGTTTTAAATTACCGTCCGCGTGTTTTTTCGCCCACGGCAGGATGACCGGACAGTCATCGACGAACTGCATTCAAGGCGATGGGCTATTGCTTGAACTCGAACTCCAGCGCCGCGCCGTCCACTTCCTTGCGTTCCTGATTACGCAGTGGCAGTTGCATTTCATTGCTCAGCAAACGGCCATTGAGTTGGAACGGTCCGGGCTTTTCCTCGAACATGGACGGCAACAGCTGCTCACGCTTGGGCGACAGCACCTTACCCGGCGGTTGCAGTTTCTCGACCATCTCATGGGGCAGGCTTAAGTCCAGCTTGGCCGGCGGCAACGGGATCTTGGCGACCTCACGGGCAGATTTGCTCTTGGAGGCGACAGGGGCGCGTTTTTTCTTCGCCGGAGCCGCTTTTTTCGCGGGAGCCTTTTTGACCACTGCCGGTTTTTTCGGCACATTTTTCGTGGCGCTGGCGGCTGTTTTCTCCTGTGCCGAAGCAGCCACGACGCCTCCCGTATGGAAGGCAGTCAACAGGCCGATCAAAACCCAGGCGGCAGGAACAATGGCTTTCATAAATACAACGGCATTTACGGCAGAGACCCCCATGCTCGCCTGATAATAAGGTGCTGACAAGCACATCAGGCTAAGCGGTTGATTCCTTTCAAAAACCGCTGGCGGTCTCCTGGCACAATTGAGTGGCCAACAGGCCCAGCGTCATCAAGGCCCGCTCGGCTTCGCGGTTCCAAGGTGTGCCGCAATTCAGGCGGATACAGTGATTGAACTGCTCGGTGTTACTGAAAATCAGCCCTGGCGCGATACTGATGCCTTGTTGCAGTGCCCGCACATGCAACTCCTGGGTATTGACCCGCCCCGGCAGGCTGACCCACAGGATGAAACCGCCGGTGGGACGGCTCATTTGCGTGCCTTCAGGGAAGTACTGCTGCACCGCCAACTGAAAGGCGCTGAGGTTCTTGCGGTACTCCTGGCGGATATAGCGCAAGTGCCGGTCATAGCCGCCATTTTCCAGATACGCCGCGATGCCCATCTGCGTGACGCTGCACGCCGAGTGAGTGCTGAAGGTCTGGAGCCGTTGGATTTCCTGCTGGAATTTTCCGGCGATCATCCAGCCGATGCGCACACCCGGAGATAACGTCTTGGAAAAACTCGAACAGTAAATGACCCGGTCCAACCGGTCATAGGCCTTGAGCGCCTTGGTGCGTCCCTGCTCGAACATCAACTCGCCATAGATATCGTCCTCGACGATCTGAATGTCGAAGTCCGATGCCAGACGCAACAGTTGCTTTTGCCGCTCCTCGGGCATGGTGCCGCCCAGGGGGTTGCTCAGGCGCGTGGTCAGCACCAGCGCCTTGATCGACCACTGGTTGGCCGCCAGTTGCAGGGCCTCAAGGCTCATGCCGGTGACCGGGTCGCTGGGGATCTCGATGACCTTGAGGCCCAACAGATCCGCCAATTGCAGCAAGCCATAGTAGGTGGGCGATTCGGCTGCAATCAGATCCCCTGGCCGGGTCAGCACCCGCAAGGACATTTGCAGCGCATCGACACAGCCGTGGGTAATCACCACCTCGGAGGGATCCACCACTACGCCGGCGTCACGCATGCGAATCGCCACCTGGCGACGCAACGGCTCGAAGCCCGGGCTGAACATGTAGCTGAACGCCCGCGGACTGTGGAAACGCGTGACCTTGGCCAATTGCTGATGCAATGCCCGTACAGGCAGGTAATCGACACTTGGCACCGCCGCCCCCAGTGGGAACACCCCTTCGCGGCGCGACTCGACCAATACCTGCTGGATGATGCTGCTGCGAGTCACCAGCCCTGGACGTTCGACCCGAGCGATGTCCGGTGTCGGCGCGGTGAGAGCCGGGGTCTGGTGCACGTAGTAGCCCGACTGCGGCCGCGCGCGGATCAGCCCCTGGTCTTCAAGGTTGGCGTAGGCCTGCAGCACCGTCGCATGGCTGACGTTGAGCTGCGAACTCATCTTGCGCACCGAAGGTACGCGTTCACCGGGCTGATACACACCGCGCCGGATGTCTTCAGCCAGTTGTTGAGCAATACGTTGATAGAGCAAGAGGTTGGTCATGACGCAGCACTCGATTTCGCGGGCATTTTATTGTTGTCAGAAACGATACCGGAACAGTTTAGAAGTGTACTGGGACAGTTATTAGATTACTCGACAGTACAGCGCAGTGACAGCCCCAACTGTACTCATTAATGATCAATCCGCAGGCCCAAAAAAACCCGGCACCTTTGAAGGGCCGGGTTTTCCAGTGACGCAGCCCTCAGCGGGCGGCGCCGAGCTGGCCTTTCTCATCGGAGAACACAATTTCAACGCGACGGTTCTGTGCCCGACCACGCTCGGAAGCGTTGACGTCCACCGGGTACTCGTCACCGTAGCCCTCGACCTGAATACGCTTTTCGTCGATCCCCAAGTCCACCAGCACGTCTGCCACCGCTTGTGCACGGTCACGGGACAGTTTGAGGTTTTCCTGCTTGCCGCCGGTGCTGTCGGCATACCCTTCAATGCGCACTACACGCTTGGGGTTGAGCTGCAAGAACTGCACGATTTTGAGCACGACCCGGTTGGCCGAGTTCTTCAATTCCGCTTCACCGGTGTCGAACAGGACGTCACCCAGCGTCATCACCAGGCCACGATCCGTCTGGGTGGTCGCCATCGCCATGATCTGTTCTTCCAGCCACTTGCCCTGCTGCTGGACACTGAGCAGCTTGGATTCACGCAGGGCCAACTGCAAACGCTGGCGCTCCAACTCAAGCTTCGCCGCGCGTTCTTCGTTGAGCACCTGATTGCTGTGCTCCCGGGCGATCTCACTGTAACGCTGGCTCAGGTAGGCGTAATGCAGCACATCCTCGCCGCTGCCCCAGTAGCTGGACAAACGGTCGGCCCGAGCCAGGGATTCGCCAGCGCGGATCACGTCCTTGGGCGCGGCGCGCAATACGTTGGAGTCTTCCTTGACCTTCTGGAAGTCGGTGCCGGCCTGTTCCAACGCCGCTTCGCTGCGCTGACCCGCGCAGCCGTACAAACTGGCCAAGCCTGCCAGGATCAAACCGCCGAATACATGGGACTGCTTCATTGGGCATCATCCCTCAGCTGTTTGCGCAATCGCTCGATGCGGGTGTTGAGCACGTTCAGTTGCTCCTGGCTCTTGAGGGTCAGCACCTTCGCTTCGGCCAGGCGTGCATCCAGCTCGGCCTGCTCGGCCCGCATGCGCGCCTTCTTGTACGATTCGTCGGCCATGTTGCTCTTGGCCCGGGCGAACTTTTCTTCGGCGAGTTTCAATTCGGGCACTTCGTCGGCATTGGCGCCCACGGCCCGGGCTTGCTCCAACGCCTGTTCGGTCAGGCGGATCTGTTCATTCGGCGCCGGATCGGCTGCGCAGCCCGCCAGAGCCAGAACGGCCAGGGCAGCGAAAAGAGGTCGAATAGTCACTAATGTTCCCTACTGTTTTGAGGCACCGACAGGTGGCTGCAACTGTGTTTTCCAACGCTCGAGATTGCGCTGCAACACAGCCTCCGTCAGGCCGGACGCGGCCAATTCTGTCATCTTTTGCGCCAGCTGTCCGCGTAACCATGGGTCATTGCAGGCGGAGTTATGGGAAACCGCGAGGAACAGCCCCGGTTTATCCATCGGTTGCGGTGCGGCCTGCAGGTCATTCGCCATGCCCAGTGACTGCGCCATCGCCAGGCCCGAATAGCGCCCCGCCAGGACATATTCCACCTCCCCCAGCAGCAATTTCTGAAAGGCCTGGGTCAGGTTGGGGGTATGGGTCAGGGTCAATTGCTGCTCGGCAAAAATGCCAAATGCCTGGGTCATTCGCGCCTTTTCCGACAACGCGCCGGGATGACCATGAAGGTCCTGGGGCTGATTGATGACCAGTGTCGAATCCTTGCGGGTCCAGACCAGGTAATCGTTTTCCAGCAAGGGCGGATGGACGTAGTCCAGGGCTTCGAGCCCGGTCGTGGTCAGCGGAGCGTCGGTAAGCAGGTCCATGCGTCCGCTGCGCACCTCGTCCAGTGCCTGGGCGCGCTTGCCGGCGTAGAGCAATTCGATCTTGATCCCCAACTCCCCCGCCACTTGCGCCAGCAGGTCGGCACCGGCGCCGATCAAGTGCTTGGGGTCTTGAGGGTCTTGCCACAGGTAGGGCGGCGCATCCGGGCTGCCGGTGGCGATCAGTCGCTCACACTTGCCGGCAGCGGCAGCCAGGCCCGGCAGAGCCGCCAGCGCCCACAACAACGACCAGCCGGCCAAACGGCGAAGATCCATGGCAATACGCTCCCCTTGCAGTGACACCCATAGTGCAGACAATAAAAAACCCGGCCAAAAGGCCGGGCTCTTTATAAGTGAAGATGCCGGATTAGACCAGCTTCTCCAGCTCAGGGATGGCTTCGAACAGGTCCGCTACCAGGCCATAGTCGGCCACCTGGAAGATCGGCGCTTCTTCGTCCTTGTTGATCGCAACGATCACTTTGGAGTCTTTCATGCCGGCCAGGTGCTGGATCGCGCCGGAAATACCGACAGCGATGTACAGCTGTGGTGCAACGATCTTGCCGGTCTGACCGACCTGCATGTCGTTGGGTACGAAACCTGCGTCGACCGCCGCGCGGGAAGCGCCGACGGCAGCACCCAGCTTGTCGGCCAGGGCGTACAGGTGTTTGAAGTTGTCACCGTTCTGCATGCCACGGCCGCCGGAAACGACGATCTTGGCAGCGGTCAGCTCAGGACGATCGGACTTGGCCAGTTCCTCGTTGACGAAGCTGGAGAGGCCGGCGTCATGGGCAGCACCGACGGCTTCGACGGCAGCCGAGCCACCTTCGGCGGCAACCGGGTCGAAACCGGTAGCGCGGACCGTGATGACCTTGACCGAAGCACTCGATTGCACGGTGGCAATGGCGTTACCGGCGTAGATCGGACGCTTGAAGGTGTCGGCGCTTTCTACCGAGATAATCTCGGAGATCTGGTCGACGTCCAGCGCAGCGGCTACGCGCGGCAGGATGTTCTTGCCGTTGGAAGTGGCGGCAGCCAGGATGTGGCTGTAGCCCTTGCCGAGCTCAACCACCAGCGGAGCAACGTTTTCCGGCAGTTGGTGCGCGTAGGCAGCGTTATCGGCCGACAGCACTTTTGACACGCCCGAGATTTTCGCAGCGGCTTCAGCCACAGCGCCAACGCCCTGCCCGGCCACCAGAACGTGCACATCGCCACCGATTTTGACAGCGGCAGCAACGGTGTTCAGCGTGGCCGGAGCCAGCGCCTTGTTATCGTGTTCGGCGATTACGAGGATAGTCATGATCAGATCACCTTCGCTTCGTTTTTCAGTTTCTCGACCAGTTCAGCCACCGACTTGACCTTGATGCCCGCGCTGCGTGCAGCCGGCGCTTCGACTTTGAGGGTCTTGTTGGTGGAGGCGGTGGAAACGCCCAAAGCGTCAGGAGTCAGCACTTCAAGCGGCTTCTTCTTGGCTTTCATGATGTTTGGCAAAGACGCGTAGCGCGGCTCGTTCAAACGCAGGTCGGTGGTGACGATGGCCGGCAGTTTCAAGGAAACAGTCTGCGCGCCGCCGTCGATTTCGCGAGTCACGGCAACGCTGTCGCCGCTGACTTCGACCTTGGACGCGAACGTGCCCTGACCGTAGCCGCTCAATGCAGCGAGCATCTGGCCGGTCTGGTTGTTGTCGCTGTCGATGGCCTGTTTGCCGAGGATCACAAGCGATGGCTGTTCCTTGTCGACAACGGCCTTGAGCAGCTTGGCCACGGCCAGGGAGGTCAGGTCTTCGGCGGATTCGACGAGGATGGCGCGATCGGCACCCAGTGCCAGCGCGGTGCGCAGTTGTTCCTGGGCGGTGGTCGGGCCGATGGAGACAACGACGATCTCAGTCGCCACGCCTTTTTCTTTCAGGCGTACGGCTTCTTCTACGGCGATTTCGCAGAAAGGGTTCATCGACATCTTGACGTTGGCGAGGTCGACGCCGGAGTTGTCCGCCTTGACGCGAACCTTGACGTTATAGTCGACCACTCGTTTGACAGCTACAAGAACCTTCATGGATTCCTCGTTACTCTCCGGTGAAAAGAAAGTCGCCTAGGCGAACCTGGCGGTTGATGCTCGTGGGCGCAAGGGCACCTCTAAAAACGCCGGCATGAACCACACATGACCTTGCTCACGGGAGTGAAGACCGTTCGTCAGTGGTGACCGATGAGTCATTCATTATCGCGGCGTGTAAACTGCGCGGCCGAACCGTGCGTTACGTCACTTTGTGCTGCCTTCGCCCTGTCTTTAGAGGTGCTCTTGAAACCAACAGTCAGCCTACGGCGAGCGCAAAACCGCCCGTATCTTGACCGGAACGCCTATTCCGGTCAATACGGCAAAATGGTCAGTCATAAGCCGCACGTCAGTGATTTATCTGGGCTCCAGCATTTTCAAACAAACGTTTGTATTGGACCCTGAGAGTGGTGTAGATATAATGCGCCGCTTAAGAGAGAACGGCGGGGCATCCATTGCCGCTTTCGTCGCTTTTGCGAAGGAAATAACGGATGCAACGCCAAACCTCCAATTAGAAAAAACTGTGAGCCTTGAGTAGGAGATAGCCTGTGGAACGCGAATACATGGAATTCGACGTGGTCATCGTCGGTGCCGGCCCCGCTGGCCTGTCTGCCGCTTGCCGACTGAAACACAAGGCCGCCCAAGCCGGTAAAGAAATCAGCGTCTGCGTGGTCGAAAAAGGCTCCGAAGTCGGTGCGCACATCCTCTCCGGTGCGGTGTTCGAACCCCGCGCCCTGAACGAACTGTTCCCGGACTGGAAAGAACTCGGCGCGCCACTCAATACGAAGGTTGTGCGCGATGACATTTATGTTCTGAGAAACGCCGACGCCGCGAGCAAAATCCCTGACTTCTTTGTGCCCAAGACCATGCACAACGAAGGCAACTATATTATTTCCCTGGGCAACCTGTGCCGCTGGCTGGCCCAGCAGGCCGAGAACCTGGGTGTGGAAATCTACCCCGGCTTCGCCGCCCAGGAGGCGCTGTTCGACGAGAACGGCGTGGTACGCGGGATCATCACCGGCGACCTGGGTGTCGACCGTGAAGGCCACCCGAAGGAAGGCCTCTACACCCCCGGCATGGAACTGCGCGCCAAGTACACGCTGTTCGCCGAAGGCTGCCGTGGCCACATCGGCAAGCAACTGATCAAGCGTTTCAACCTGGACAGCGACGCCGACGCCCAGCACTACGGCATCGGCCTGAAGGAAATCTGGGAGATCGACCCGGCCAAGCACCAACCAGGCCTGGTGGTGCACACCGCCGGCTGGCCGCTGGACATCATGGGCACCGAAAACACCGGCGGCTCCTTCCTTTATCACCTGGAAAACAACCAGGTGGTGGTTGGTCTGATCGTTGACCTGTCCTATGGCAACACCTTCTTGTCGCCGTTCGACGAGTTCCAGCGCCTCAAGCATCACCCGGTACTCAAGCAGTACCTGGAAGGCGGCAAGCGTATCAGCTACGGCGCTCGCGCCATCTGCAAAGGCGGCCTGAATTCGCTGCCAAAAATGATCTTCAAGGGCGGCGCGCTGATCGGTTGCGACCTTGGCACCCTGAACTTCGCCAAGATCAAGGGCAGCCACACCGCGATGAAGTCCGGCATGCTCGCCGCCGATGCGGTGGCCGATGCGCTGTTCGCCGGTTCCGAAGGCGCGGACGAACTGACCACCTACGTCGACGCATTCAAGGCCAGCTGGCTGTATGAAGAGTTGTTCGCCAGCCGCAACTTCGGTCCGGCGATGCACAAGTTCGGACCCATCGTCGGCGCCGGCTTCAACTGGCTCGACCAGAACATCTTCGGCGGCAAGCTGCCGTTCACCTTGCACGATACCAAGCCGGACTACGCCTGCCTGAAACTGGCGGCCGATAGCAAGAAGATCGACTACCCGAAACCGGACGGCAAGCTCAGCTTCGACAAACTCAGTTCGGTGTTCATCTCCGGCACCAACCATGAAGAAGAACAGCCCTGCCACCTGAAGCTGACCGACCCGAGCATCCCGATCAGCAAGAACCTGCCGCTGTACGACGAACCGGCCCAGCGCTACTGCCCGGCCGGTGTGTACGAAGTGGTGACCCAGGAAGACGGCGAAAAGCGCTTCCAGATCAACGCCCAGAACTGCGTTCACTGCAAGACCTGCGACATCAAGGACCCTTCGCAGAACATCACCTGGGTCTCGCCGGAAGGCGCCGGCGGGCCGACTTATCCGAACATGTAAGCTGATCCGCTGAACATCAAGGCTCCCGCAACGGGGGCCTTTTTGTTGCCTGCAATCCCAACAACCACCCAGATCAATGTGATTTCCAGTGGCTCAAGCCACGCGCTCTTCTCCAGGGCTGCGCTCGAAATAACGCTTGTACTCCCGACTGAACTGCGACGAACTCTGATACCCCACCTGATGCGCGACCTGGGCCACGCCCATGCCTTCGGTGAGCAACAGCCGCTGAGCCTTGAGCAGACGCAATCGCTTGAGGTACTGCACCGGTGACAGCAACGTGCTGCGCTTGAAATGCTCATGAAAGGTCGAAGCGCTCATGTTCGCGCAACTGGCCAGCGTCTCGACGTTCAGCGGTTCAGTGAAGTGCGCGTGCAGATGGCTCAGGGCAGCGGCAACCCGGGCAAACTGTCCTTGCTGTTCCACCAGCGCCCGCAACACATCGGCCTGGGGCCCGCGCAAGGCGACGAACAGCAACTCCCGCAGCCGCGCCTGACCCATGACCTGGCATTCCAGCGGATCGTGTAGGCAGTGCAACAAGCGCTCGACACACCCACGCATGGCGTCATCGAGTACCACAGAGGTCATGGATTCCGGTGTCTGCGGTGCCAGATTCCGCCCTGGCACCAGCCCCATGGCCCACACCAACTCCCCCAACATCGCCCGGTCGATGGCAACAGAAACCCCCAGCAACGGCGCATTGGGCATGGCGTAGGTTTCGCACTCGAACGGCACCGGCAGGGCCTGGATCAGATAATGCCCGGCGCCGTACTCCATCGTACGAGGCCCCAGGTACGCCAGTTTGCTACCTTGGGCAATGATCACCAGGCTCGGCTCGTACAGCTGCGGGCCACGGGCGACATCCTGGCTGGCCCGCAGGACCTGCACGCCGGACAAGCGCGTGGGAATAAAACCATCACGGGTCGCCAGGGGTTCAATCAGCGAAACCAGAGCGGCGTTGGCATCGAGATGGCGGGTCAACAACATAGGGAAAACTTCACGAAAAAAGGGATGAGACCATCATCGCAGGTCTGGCGCTTCATAGGATCAAACCTGGGCCAAGCCCGGAGGAATAGGCATGACATGCGTAGGAATCGCCATCGCCACAGACCGACAAACCTCCCAGAATGGGCCCCTCACCGTTCACTGCTTAGCGAGGTTCATTATGTACACCGCCATCGGATACGCCGCCCAATCGGCCACCACTCCCCTCGCCCCCATGAAGTTCGAACGCCGCAGCCCGCGCGCCGACGATGTGGCGATCGACATTCTCTACTGCGGTGTCTGCCATTCCGACATCCATCAGGCTCGTAATGAATGGGGCATCGCTGTTTACCCGCTGATGCCCGGTCATGAGATCGTAGGCAAAGTCACCGCCGTCGGTGCGAACGTTACCCGCTACAAGGTAGGCGATTTGGTGGGGGTCGGTTGCATGGTCGACTCCTGCCGCGAATGTGAAGCCTGCCGCGCCGACCTGGAGCAATACTGCCTCGAAGGCATGACTCAGACCTACGCCAGCCCGGACCGCGTGGATGGCGGCCACACCATGGGCGGTTACTCCAACAGCATCGTGGTCAGCGAGCACTTTGTGCTACGCATCCCGGAAACACTCGACCCGGCTGGCGCTGCACCGATTCTCTGTGCCGGCATCACCACCTACTCACCCCTCAAGCACTACGGCGTGAAGGCCGGCGACAAGGTCGGCGTGCTGGGCATGGGCGGTCTCGGCCACATGGGCATCAAGTTCGCCAAGGCTATGGGCGCCGAAGTCACGTTGTTCACCCGCTCGGCCAGCAAGGCTGAAGAAGCCCGTCGCCAAGGCGCGGACCACGTGATCGTGTCCACCGAAGCCGAACAGATGACCGCTGCCGCCGGACGTTTCGACTTCTTGCTGGACACCATTCCGGTGCAGCACGACCTCAATCCCTACCTCGACACTTTGCGTTTCGACGGTGTGCACATCCTGGTGGGTCTGGTCGAGCCGATTGATCCGCCGGTACATGCCGCAAAACTAATCATGGGTCGTCGCGTCCTGGCCGGCTCGTTGATCGGCGGTATCGCAGAAACCCAGGAAGTGCTGGATTTCTGCGCCGAGCACAACATCAGTTGCGACATTGAAATGCTCGACATCCGCCAGATCAATGAGGCCTACAGCCGCATGATCGCCGGGGACGTGAAATACCGCTTCGTCATCGACATGGCGACCCTCAAGGCCTGACCTGTGTCAGACCTTGGCGCCCAACTCCGCTGACAGCCGGGCTGTGACCCCTTTGACCAGGGGAATCAGCTCGGCCATTTTTTCCAGCGGCATGTACGGCACGGTGCTGGCGATGCTGATACCGGCGACGATGCGCTTTCCGGCGTCACGGATCGGTGCCGCCACGCAACGAATCGACGGTTCGTTGTCTTCCAGGTCGAAGGCATAGCCCCCCGCCACGTACTCCACCATCCGCTGCTGGAACTGTTCCCAGGATTGTTCCTGATGCTGGGGCCAGAACTGATTCTTCCCACCGGCTGGCAAGCTGATTTCGTACAACCGCTGCCATTGTTCCTGAGTGTCATCCAGCATCAACGCCTTGCCGATCCCGGTACGTGCCAACGGCATGCGATGGCCGACGCGCGAGCGCATTTCCGGGCCGTTACGCCCCGGATTCTTCAGCAAATACAAGACCTCGTCGCCCTCGCGAATCGCCAGGTGCACGGTGTCACCGGTGAGCGCCGACAGCTCGTCCAGATACGGCCCCGCCAGGCTCACCAATGGCAGTTCTTCGCGGGCCTGAAAACCCAGTTCGATCAGCTTCGGCCCCAGCAGATACCCCACCTGCGGCACCACACGCAGATAACGTTCGTCCACCAGACAACTGGCCAGGCGATGGGTGGTGCTGCGGGTGGTGCCGATCAGCCGGGCGATTTCCTTCAAGTCACGGGCGCCACTGGCGACCGCCTGGACCACACCCAGGCCCCGCAGCAATGTCTGGGTGCCTGTAGGCGCTGCGTCCTTGGTGATGTTTGGGGCGTCTTCCTGCATATCCGGCCTTTAACAGTGAGCGGGGAACGGGCGGCATTATGGTCGCCCGCCCCCTCGGACTACAACTCGATGCGCTCGACCTTCCCGACCAGCAGGATGTAGGACAGCGCGCCAATCAGTGCAAGAACGGCGATATAGGTGATGGCCGGGGCAAACGAATCGCCGCTGGCGAGAAACCCGATGACGATGGGCGTGGCAATGGCCGACAGGTTGCCAATGAAGTTGAACACCCCACCCGTCAGCCCGAGTAGCCGCGCCGGAGCCAAGGTCGAGACCAGCGACCAGGTGATCGACGCCAGGCCGTTACCGAAAAAAGCCAAGGCCAGGAAAGCGATCACCAGTGGCGTGGACTCGACGAAATTGGCCCCAATGATCGAAGTGGAGATCAGCAACCCACCAATGATCGGCAGTTTGCGAGCAAACCCCACCGTGGCGCCGCGCCGAATCAGCCAGTCGGAAAAGAACCCGGAACACAGCACACCGACGAACGCCGCCAGAAATGGCAGCGACGCCAGCAAACCGGACTTGATGAAATCCATTCCGCGATATTTCACCAGATAGGTCGGGAACCACGTCAGAAAAAACCACAGCGTGGAGTTGAGGCAGAACTGGCCCAGGTAAATGCCCCACAGCTTGCGCTGAGTCAGGACGATCCCCAGGTCGCTCCAGCTGAATTTCGCCTTGGCCTTGGCGGTTTCGGCCTGGATGTCCACCAACCCGCCGCCTTCGCGGATCAGTTCGATTTCAGCGGCATTGGCGCCTTTGAAATCCCGCGGTTCGCGATACACCGCGTACCAGATCAGCGCCCAGATAATGCCCACCGCACCGGTCGCTACAAACACCATGTGCCAACCAAAGGCATGCTGCAGCCAGGCCAGCACCGGTGTCAGAAACGCCAGCCCGACAAACTGCCCCGAGGTGTAGAAACCGATGGCCGTGGCCCGCTCACGCTCAGGAAACCAGGTCGTGACCACACGGCTGTTGATTGGGTAAGCCGGTGCTTCCAGGGCGCCGACCGCCATGCGCAGCACGAACAGTGCGATGAAACTGGCGGCGAAACCGAGCATCACCGTGGCCACCGACCACAACAGCAGCGCGACGCTATAAAGAATGCGCGGCGGCACCCGGTCCACCAGCCAGCCACCGGGGATCTGCATGGCCGCGTAGGTCCAGCCGAACGCCGAGAAAATCAGCCCGACATGGATCGGATCGATGCCCAGTTCACTGGTCAACGCGGGAGCGGCAATCGACAGGTTGCTGCGGTCCAGGTAGTTGATCACCACGGTGATGAACAGCAGGACCATGATGAAAAAACGCTTGCGACTGGGCGTCACCAACGACGCCTGCGCGCTCAGGGTGTGCGCTTGCATGTGAGGTGCCTCTTTTTATATTTGTTGAGGATCGGGCGTATCGAAGAGATCTCCCTATTTATGGAGATCAAATGTGGGAGCGAGCCTGCTCGCGATAGCTGTGTGTCAGTCGACACTTATCTTGAATGCTAGATCGCTATCGCGAGCAGGCTCGCTCCCACAAGGGAATCGAGTGGAGTCAGGACTCTCTCACCACTCGGCAAAACTGCCATCAGCGTGGCGCCAGATCGGATTGCGCCAGCGGTGGCCGATGGCCGCGCGTTCGATGACGTACTCCTCGTTGATCTCAATGCCCAGGCCCGGCCCGTTGGGGATTTTCACGAAGCCTTTGTCGTAGTCGAACACCTGTGGATCCTTGATGTAGTCCAGCAGGTCGTTGCTCTCGTTGTAGTGGATGCCCAGGCTCTGTTCTTGAATGAACGCGTTGTAGCAAACCGCATCCAGCTGCAGGCACGCCGCCAGGGCGATGGGGCCCAGCGGGCAGTGCAGCGCCAGCGCGACGTCGTAGGCCTCGGCCATGTTGGCGATCTTGCGGGTTTCGGTGATGCCGCCGGCGTGGGACGCATCCGGCTGGATGATGTCCACGTAGCCCTCGCTGAGCACCCGTTTGAAATCCCAGCGTGAAAACAGCCGCTCGCCCAGGGCAATCGGGGTGCTGGTCAGCGGCGCCAGTTCCTTGAGCGCTTCGTAGTTTTCGCTGAGCACCGGCTCTTCGATGAACATCAGTTTGTAGGGGTCGAGCTCCTTCATCAGCACCTTGGCCATCGGCTTGTGGACCCGGCCATGGAAGTCCACGCCAATGCCGACGTTCGGCCCTACCGCATCCCGCACCGCCGCCACGTTGGCGAGGGCCAGGTCGACTTTTTCAAAGGTGTCGAGAAATTGCAGTTCTTCAGTGCCGTTCATCTTCACCGCCGTGAAGCCCCGTCCTACGGCTTCCTTCGCCGCGCGGGCGGTGTCCGCCGGCCGGTCACCGCCGATCCACGAATACACACGGATCTTGTCGCGCACCTGACCGCCCAACAAGTCGCTGACCGACACACCCAAGGCCTTGCCCTTGATGTCCCACAATGCCTGGTCAATGCCAGCCAGGGCGCTCATGTGAATGGCGCCGCCCCGGTAGAAGCCACCACGATACAGCACAGTCCAGATGTCTTCGATATTGCGTGGGTCTTTGCCGATCAGGTAGTCGGACAATTCCTCAACGGCCGCCGCCACCGTGTGGGCACGGCCTTCAACCACGGGCTCGCCCCAGCCGGTCACGCCCTCGTCGGTTTCGACCTTGAGGAAGCACCAGCGCGGTGGAACGATAAAAGTGGTCAGTTTGGTGATTTTCATCTTGTTGTCTCTCTTGTCAGATGCAGCGCACCGGGCGCTGGAAAGTCTTCAGTTCAGGGCATTCCACGCGGCCACGTAGGCCTTGGCGCGCACCGCCACCTCATCTGCCGTCAGGCCCGGTTTGAACAACCCGGTACCGAGGCCGAACCCCTTGACGCCGGCCTCGACGAAGACCGCCATGTTGTCCGGTTTAATCCCGCCCACCGGCACCAGCACGGTCCCGGCCGGCAGCACCGCGAGCCAGGCCTTGACCACCGCCGGGCCCATTTGCTCGGCTGGAAACATCTTCAATACGTGAGCGCCCTCGGCCAGTGCGGCAAAGGCTTCGGTGGGCGTGGCGACGCCTGGCGACAGGTACAACCCCGCCGCCTTCGCCGCCCTGAGTACTTTCGGATCGCTGTGGGGCATGACGATCACCTGGCCACCTGCGGCTTTCACCTGCTCCACTTGTTCCGGTGTGAGCACGGTGCCGGCACCGATCAGGCAATCGGCGGGCAACGTACTGCGCAGGATGCGGATACTTTCGTACGGCTCGGGGGAATTGAGCGGTACTTCGATGACGCGAAATCCGGCGCTGTATAGGACTTCGCCGATGGCGGCCGCCTCCTCGGGACGCAGACCGCGCAGGATCGCAATCAGCCCATTGTGCGCCAGTGCTTGTGTGAGCATGTCAGACCTCCAGTTAACGCGATGCGGTGGAATCGAGCAGCCCGGCCGCTACGGCCAGTTGCCACAAACCACGTTCAGTGGCCTGTTCGGCCAGGGTCACCCGGGCGAAACCGCAGGCGTCGAGGGCCCGTTGATACCGGGCACAGAGTTGGGAATTACCGATCAGCACCACCGTCGGCAGGTGGACGCTGTTACGCCGCTGGCGTTGTACGGCGGCCAGCGCCGTCAGCTCATGACCGATCAGAAGGCCAGAGAGGTAGTCCGCCTGGGCGCTGGCGCCGAGTTCTCCGGTCAGGCCCAGGCTGCGGGCGCTGAACACCGTGGACAACGGACCGATCTGGCCGTCTGTCGACAAGGCCACCTGCACGCCGCGATCAAAGGCCTGGCCATCGAACGCCGCGCCACGCTGCTGGGTACGGCCGAGAATGCTGTGGTCGCTGAGCACGGCGAAAATCTCGCCGGTCATGAAGGTGTCGAAATGCACGATGCAGCCGTCGGCCACTTCCACCCATTTCGAGTGGCTGCCGGGCAGGCCAATCAGCACGGCTTCGTTCGGCAGGCTGTGCAAGGCACCGAGCACCTGGGTCTCTTCGCCGCGCATGACATTGGGCAGCCGTGAACGTTGGATCACACCAGGCACGATGTGCACATCGACGCCGCGAAGACTGCGAATGGTTTGTAGGGAATGTCCGAGATTGGCGACGTTGGCGGGCGTGTCGCAGTAAGGCGCTTCGCGCCAACCTTGGGCGCTGCCAACCATGCCGCAGGCAATCACTGGTAGATCCGGTTGCGCATCGAGCCAGTCGCCGCAAGCCTCATCGAACGCCAGCTCGAAACCATCGATGCACACCTGGCCGGCCACGGTTCGCGGCCCGGAGGGCAACTGCATGATCCCCGACGACAACGAGCGCTGTTCGAGCACCTCGCCATTGGCGGCAAGTTTGTAAGCCCGTAGTGAGGTGGTTCCCCAATCGAGCGCGATCAATTGCGCCTGCATCCGTTTCACCTGTTTTGTTTTTTAGCAGTGAGTGACCGGACTATAAACCTGAGCACATGGAAATCTCAATATATAAATGATACTCCCATATAGTGGGATAAATAGCATTACCTACAAAGCCAATCGCCATGCGCCCGCGACCCTGTTACGTTTTCCGTCCGGATGCCTTAAAACTCAGGAAAAAAGTGATGGGACAACTGCTGAAAATCCTCGGCCGCACTTCCTCAATCAATGTCAGAAAAGTGCTGTGGACCTGCCAGGAATTGGAAATCGCCTACGACCGCGAAGACTGGGGTATCGGCTTTTCCTCGACCCATGACCCGGCGTTCCTGACACTCAACCCCAATGCACAGGTGCCAGTGATCATTGATGAGAACGGTGTGCTCTGGGAGTCAAACACCATCTGTCGCTACCTGGTGGGTCTGCATGGGCGTAGCGATTTGCTGCCCATCGAGCCGGCCGCACGGGCACGCATCGAGCAGTGGATGGACTGGCAGGCGACGGAGCTCAATCCGTCTTGGGGTTATGCGTTCCATGCGCTGGTGCGCAAGAATCCGGATTTCCAGGACCCGCAGTCCATCGCCGATGGGATCAAAGGCTGGAACGAGAAAATGGGGTTGTTGGAGGATCAATTGAACCGCACCGGCGCCTACGTGGCCGGTGCGGATTTCTCCCTCGCGGACGTGCTCATCGGCCTGTCCGTGCACCGCTGGCGCCAGACGCCCATGGAGCGACCTGACTACCCGGCCGTGGCCGCCTATTGCAAGCGCCTCGAGCAACGACCGGGGTTTGCCGAATACGCATCCGACGCGTACTCATGAACCGCTCAGTTGCCCAGGGCAAAATCCCGTAGCACTTTGCCGTCCATTCGGTAGCGCACCCATTCTTCCTGGGGTTGCGCACCGAGGGATTTGTAGAACTCGATCGCCGGAGTGTTCCAGTCCAGGACGCTCCACTCGAAGCGACCGCAGTCGTTGTCACAAGCAATCTTTGCCAGATGACGCAGCAACGTCTTGCCCGCCCCGCCACCGCGCTGGTCAGGCGTGATGTACAAATCTTCGAGGTACAGGCAATTGGTGCCCAGCCAGGTGGAGTAGCTGAAGAAAAACACCGCAAAACCAATAGGCACGCCGTCACGCAAGCAGATCAGCCCATGGGCGGTCGCGCCTTCGCTGAACAGGCTGCGCTCGATGTCGGCCACACTGGCGATGACTTCGTGGCGGGCCTTTTCGTAATCGGCAAGCTCAGTGATGAAGGCAAGGATTTGAGGCGCATCGCTGGGCTGCGCGGGACGGATCACGATCGACATGAACAGGCCTTGTAGCCAATGGAAAGCGCCATACTAAGCCGCCATGGAGCGCTCGTCACATATGAACGTGAACATCACCCTCGAACCACCCCAGTCTCTTCATACAAAGGATCTGTCATGACCGCTGCCGCCTTTGCGCCATTGCAGGCCGTCGCTGCTCAACTATTGCCCCATGCACTGGAACCCTCGGAGGACGGCGCTCACGACTTGTCGCATCTGCAACGGGTCTGGCACAACGTGCGCACTCTCCAGCACCATGAAGGCGGTGATCTGTCTATCCTGCTGGCGGCAACTTTGCTGCATGACTGTGTGGCGGTGGAAAAAAACTCACCGTTGCGCGCCCAGGCGTCTCGATTGGCAGCGGACAAAGCATCGACGCTGTTGTCGACGCTGAACTGGCCAGACGAAAAAATCAGCGCCGTGGCCCATGCCATCGAAGCCCACAGCTTTTCGGCCAATATCCCTGCGATCACCCTTGAGGCAAAAATCGTCCAGGACGCCGACCGCCTCGACTCACTGGGCCTGGTCGGGGTGGCGCGCACGTTTTACGTGGCCGGACGCATGGGCAGCGCGCTCTACGACCCCCTGGATCCGCAGGCCAAGTCTCGAGATTACGATGACGGTCGTTTCTGCCTCGATCATTTCCAGACCAAATTATTGCACCTGGCCAAGGGTTTCCAGACCGCCACCGGGCAACGCATGGCACTGATCCGTCACGAAAGGCTTAAAGGCTTCATGGAACAATTCATGGAAGAAGCCGGCCTCGATCACTGAACCATTCGTCGTTCCCGAGGCACCAACCCCAAACCAGCGCGGCCCAAAATCATGTAGGCATTCTGAAAAATGGAGGCGACACCATGATCACTTCAAGGCTGACTGCATTCACCTTCGCCACGCTGCTGTCCTCGGTGGCCTTCGCGGCTTCCACCGCCGACACCGGGCCGACTGATCCGGTCGAGGGGCCCAGCGCCCCGGCCACCCAAGACATGCCCAAGTTGAACACCGACGGTGCCGGTAGCAACCTGAACAATGATCAGACGCCCGCCACGGGCACCGATCCCCGCGTGCAGGGGAATGACACGGGTCGTCAGGGTGGAATGAATACGCCGGACTCCACCACCCCCGATAACGCCGAGACCGGCGTCGGCTCGAAAACCACTACCGGCGGTTCGGGTTCGGAAGGTGGGGCCAGTCAGTAAGCTCTGCTCACACGTTGCTGTGGGAGCGGGCTTGCTCGCGAAAGCGGTGGGTCAGCTTGCATCCATGTTGAATGTGCTGTCGCCTTCGCGAGCAAGCCCGCTCCCACAATTAATGGAAGCCGGGCTTGCCCGGTTAACGCAGATTTCAGCGCTGTTTCATCCGGTCGATCACCACCGCCAGCAACAGGATCGAGCCGCGGATGACGTACTGGTAGAAGGTGTCGATGTTCTTCAGGTTCATCGCGTTTTCGATGATCGCCAGAATCAGCACCCCGGCGATAACGTGGCGAATCATGCCGATACCGCCGCTCAATGACACCCCGCCCAAGACACAGGCCGAGATCACCGTCAGCTCGAAACCTTGGCCGATCATCGGCTGGCCCGAGGTCATGCGCGAAGCCAGAATCACACCGGCCAGGGCACCGATCACGCCATGGACGGCAAAGATGATGATCTTGGTGCGATCGACGTTCACCCCCGCCAACAAGGCCGCTTCCTGGTTGCCACCGATGGCCATGGTGTTGCGCCCATAGGTGGTGTAGTTCAGCAGCCAGCCGAAGAACAGAAAGCAGACGATGGTGATCAGGATCGGCACCGGCACGCCGAACATCTGGCCGTTGCCGAAAACGAAGAACGACTCCTGGGACACACCCACCGCTTTGCCGTTGGCAAAGATGTAGGCCAGGCCCCGAACGATCTGCATGGTCGCCAGGGTGGTGATCAACGCATTGACCCGCAGCTTGGCAATGACAATGCCGTTGATCAGCCCGACGATCAGGCCCATCACCAGCGCCGCACAGACACCCAGCAATACGCTGTTGGTGTCACGCATCACCACCGCCGCGACCACGCCGGCACAGGCAATCACCGAACCCACCGACAGATCGAAGTGCCCGGACGCCAGGCAATACAACATGGTGCAGGCCGCGATGCCAGTGGTGGAAATCGCCAGGCCCAGGCCGCGCATGTTCAGCGGCGACAGGAAGTTGTCGATCATCAGGGTGCAGAGCACGAAGATGCCGATGGCCGCCAACAGCATGACCCAGTCATCCAGGAAACGGCGCAGGTCCAGGGGTTTGCGTGCCGTTGGCAGTGCATTATTTTGAATGGTCATGTTTACCTCTCAGTTCGCCGCGTCGGCAACGCGTTGGCGTGGCAGCGCCAGTTGCAGCAGGTTGGATTCGTTAGCCTGGTCACGCAGCAGTTCACCGCGCATGGCCCCTTCGCAGAGCACCAGGATTCGGTCGGAAATACCCATCACTTCCATCAGGTCGCTGGACACCACAATGACCGCGATGCCGCCGGCCGCCAGGTTGTGGATAATCTGGTAGATCTCGGCCTTGGCACCGATGTCGATGCCACGGGTCGGCTCGTCCAGCAGCAGGACTTTCATCGGCATCGACAACCAGCGACCCAGAATCGCCTTCTGTTGATTGCCGCCGGACAGGTACATGATTTTCTGCCCCGCTGTCGGGGTCTTCACTTTCAGCGCCTTGATCTGCTTATCGGCGTTACCCCGCTCCCAATCGCCGCGCAACAGGCAACCGAGTGTGGAATGAGCACCGCGGGCGCTGATGTTGATGTTCTCGCCGACGCTGGCCAGCGGCATGATGCCTTCCTTCTTGCGGTCTTCCGGGCAGAGCAACACGCCGGCGGCGATGGCGTCCCGGGGCGAACGCAGTTTCAGCTCCTCGCCATGCAGGACCAGGCTCCCGTCAGTCTGGCGCTCCAGGCCGCTGAGCAGGCGCAGCAGCTCGGTACGGCCGGCGCCGACCAGCCCGAACAGCCCAAGGATTTCGCCTTTGTGCACCTTGAAACTTACCGGCTCACGCAGCCCCGGGCCGAGCAGGCCTTCGACCTGCAGCGCCACTTCGCCGCGCTCGCGGGTACGGTAATCATAGATGTCCTGGATATCGCGACCGACCATGCACGTCACCAACTGATCATGGGTCAACTCGCTCATGTTCTCGAAGGTACGGACGAAGCGGCCGTCCTTGAACACCGTCACCGCATTACAGATACGGAACACCTCTTCCATGCGGTGACTGACGTACAGCACCACTTTGCCCTCGTCCCGCAGACGAGCGATGATCGCCATCAAACGGTCGATTTCCCGCGCCGAGAGGCTGCTGGTGGGTTCGTCGAAAGCAATGACATGGGCGCCACGGGACAAGGCCTTGGCGATTTCCACCAACTGGCGCTGACCGAGGGACAGGCGACCGACTTTTTCCTGAGGGTCGATTTCGTCGGCCAGGCCTTTGAGCAACGTCAACGCCTGCTGACGCAGCAGCCCACGATTGACCAGGCCGAAACGAGCCGGCAAATGGCCAAGGAACAGGTTTTCGGCAACGGTCATTTCCGGCACCAGATGCAGTTCCTGGTGGATCACCGCCACACCGCTGGCAATGCTGTCGGCGGTGGATTTGAAGGCCATCGTCTGCTCGCCGATCTGCAAATCGCCACTGCTGGGGATGTAGGCACCGCCGAGGATCTTCAGCAACGTGGACTTGCCCGCGCCGTTCTCGCCCATCAATGCATGCACTTGCCCTGGATGAGCAACGAAACTGATATTGGCCAGCGCCTGCACGCCGGGAAAGGCCTTGCCGATCCCGTTGAACCGCAAGCTGCCGCCGATGTTGTGTTGCTGTGTCGCTGTTTGCGCTTGCATAACCACCTCGAACTTACAGAGATCAAGCGGCCTCGTTGCCAAGGCCGCTTTTGAATCAACCGGCCGTCAGTTCCACAGGCCGATTTTTTCCAGCTCTTGCTTGAAGTTCTCCCGGGTAATCAGCGTTACCTCGTCCATGGCGGTGTACTTCGGCGGCTCCTTGCCG
The DNA here is from genome assembly GCF_059695895.1 of Pseudomonas sp. LBUM1664. Taxonomy (NCBI): domain Bacteria; kingdom Pseudomonadati; phylum Pseudomonadota; class Gammaproteobacteria; order Pseudomonadales; family Pseudomonadaceae; genus Pseudomonas; species Pseudomonas sp. LBUM1664. The sequence continues at coordinate 4,518,226 of NZ_CP166791.1, forward strand.
GTGGTGATCCACTCAAACATCATCACGGCGGTGTTGTAGCCTTCGAGGTGCGGGCTTGGCAGCATCGAACCAAAGAAGCCACTGTTGGGTTTCTTCAGCTCGCCAATAGCGTCGGTGCCGTTGATGCCGATCCCGATCACATTGGCCGCCTCGAACCCGGCGCTTTCGGTGGCGCGCACGCCGCCCAGTACGGTGTTGTCGTTCATGCTGACGACCATCACGTTCTTCGCGCCCTTGGGCAGCTTCACCAGGGCCGAGGTGGTGGCGTCCATGCTGCCGGGGACGTCGAGGGTCTTGAGCGCCGTGTAGAGGAAATGGTCATCGGGCAGGCCGGCCTTCTTGAGGGCAGCGACCGAGCCGTCGGTGCGTTTCTTGCCGGTGTCCAGTTCGTTGTAGGTGTTGATCACGGCATAGGTCTCTTTCCAGTCCCAGCCGCGTTTTTTTGCTTCGGCGGCCACGGCGGTACCCTGCTTCTGGCCCACTTCGAACGCGGCCATGCCCAGGTACGGTACGTCTTCCATGAACTTGCCGTTGGCATCGACAAAACGGTCATCGACGGCGATCACTTTCATATCGTTAAGTTTGGCCTTGGCCATGATGGCCGGGCCGAGGGACACGTCCGGCGGGCAGATCACAAAGCCTTTGACGCCGTTGGCAGCGAGGCTGTCGATGGCCGAGAGGGTCTTCTCGCCATCAGGCACGGCGATCTTGATCACCTTGAAGCCTTTGTCCTTGCCCGCCTTTTCGGCGAATGCCCATTCGGTCTGGAACCAGGGCTCCTCGGCCTGCTTGACTAGAAAACCGATTTTCACTTCTTCAGCCGCCAGCAAGCTGCTGCTGAGGCTGATCGCGGTAACCGCCAGAGCGGCACAGCATAGGGAACGGATCCCACGACGACGATTCATAGCTGACTCCTTGTTTTTTTTATTGAAAGCCAAAACGTCCAGGGTTCTGCTCCACCATCGGTGGAAATGCGCAGGCTGGGCGGTCAGATCATGTTGCTACACAAGCATAGGTCCAAATAGTCATATCGTATGATGATTGGATTACAGGCAAAGTTTCGACTGCAATCCGCAATATTCAGTCGTGGTACATGACCGAACGTCCACCATCAATGGTGATGCATGAGGCGTTGATGAAAGGCGCTTCATCGCTGGCCAGGAACACGGCCGTCATTGCCACTTCGATCGGTTGGCCGATCCGACGTGGCGGGTGCAGATCCAGCGCACGCTGGCGTTCGGCATGAGGATCGGCAAAGCCGTTCCAGTAGTCGACATTCAGTTGAGTCTCGATATAACCCGGCGCGATGGCGTTGACGCGAACACCCTTGGGCGCGTATTCGATGCCCAATGCGCGAGTCAGGCCGAGCAAGCCATGCTTGGCCACCGGGTAAGGGAAACAGCCGGGAATGATGTGGGACGAATGGATCGAAGCGATATTGATGATGCTGCCCACGCCCTGCTCGATCATCTGCGGCAACACAGCCTTGCAACCGTACCAAGCGCCATCCAGGTCGATGGCGAAGCAGCGGCGCCAGTCTTCTTCGGTCATTTCCAGTGGGTCGCGGAATACGTTGACGCCAGCGCAGTTCACCAGCACGTCGATACGCCCGTGCAGCTCCAGAGCGCGACGGGCCATGGCGTGCAGGTCCTGCTGGTTCGATACATCGGCTTTCAGCGCTTGCACATCCGCTGCGCGTTCACGCCAGTGAGCGGCAACTGTCTCGACCTTCTCGGCCTGAATGTCACTGATCACCAACCGTGCCTGCTGCGAAGCGAACGCGGCAACGATTGCCTCGCCAATACCCTGGGCGGCGCCCGTCAGCAGCACTACTTTGTTTTTCAGTCGCTCGCCCTTCGGAGGCTCCGGCACCGGCGGCAAGCAAAGCGGCTCAGCCATGGTTCAAGACTCCTGTTTGAACGCACGACAAAAACCGGGCATCCAAGGATGACCGGCCGAAAGGCTTTTGAACAAACAGTGGGGCTCGTACGCCGCCGAGGCGTACGGAGGAAGATCCTTGCATCACTTCACCTGTTTTGTATTTTTTAGTGTGAGTGCGTACTGCTGATGGAGCCGACTATAAACCCGACCGCCAAATAATCTCAATATATATATTTACATCCCATATTTTGGGATTTAACCAGAAAACCTCGTACAGGCCACACCCGGCACATCGACCCGCATCGACAGCACCGCGCCGTCCAGCGAATGGCCGAGCGGGCTCGCCGCACTGGTGATGTACAACGTCTTGAGGTCTGCACCACCGAACACGCAACTGGTGGGTCGGCTCACCGGCAATTCGATCACCCGATCGACATGACCGTCCGGGTCTAACCGCAGCAGGCAACTGCCGTCCCAGCGAGCGTTCCAGATGTAACCCTGGGCATCCATCGCCGACCCGTCCGGCCCGCCACGCGAGTGAGGACCGAACCAGACCTCAGCGGGCGCCAGGCTGCCGTCGGGATAGATAAAGTGCCGGTACAACGTGCCATCCAGACTTTCGCCGAAATACACCGTGGTGCCATCGGGGCTCCACAGCAACGTGTTTGGGATACCCAGCCCCCGCAACAACGGCATGACCCGGCCATCAGTGCCAATACGAAACAGGCCACCGGAGCGCCGTTCGATAGGCAAGTCTTCACCCTCATTACCGATGTTGTTTTGCATGGTGCCCAGCCAAAGCTGGCCCAGCGCATCGCAACGGGCTTCGTTGGCCCGATTGCCTGGCTGAGGATCGGCCATGCACAGCAGGGTCAGGCGGGGTTCCAGGCCGGGCGAGTCCAGATCCAACCGGTAAACACCACTGTTCAGAGTTACCAGCGCGTCACCACTTTGCGTCGGGATAAAGGCAGACACGTGTTCGGGCATCTGCCAGATCTGCACATTGGCGCCGATCAACCGCAGCGCTTGCTTGCCGGCAATATCGACCCAATACAAGGCCTGGGTCGGTTCATCCCAGAACGGCCCCTCGCCCAATGTCGCCCGGTGTTCGGTCATAGCCGTCCACTTCATTGAAACCTCCCGTTCCCGGCTTGCCCGGCAGTGTCTGTTCGACCGGCCATGACATCCGGGTAAAAACGTTTGATGGCCAGGTCGGCGTTATCGATCAGCGTCATGCAGGCCCAGACACCCCGCGCCGCGTCACGGGCGGCGATGGCTTCGGCGATATCCTTGTGGATGGGTAAGGTGCGGCGCAGTTCATCGGGGTCGGCGGCCGACACCTCGAACGATACTGCCAGCAGCGCGCCCAGGGCCGGGACCATTTGTTCGATGAATTGATTATGGCTGGCGGCGAGGATGCACTCGTGGAAAAACTGATCGGCGCGGTTGTAATCGACGCCGCTGTCCACGGCCCGCTCCAGCGCATGGTAGGCCAGGCGGATCGCCTGCACCTGATCGGCCGTGGCCCGCTCGCAGGCCCAGCGCACCGCCATTGGCTCGATGGTACGACGCAGGTCCAGCAGATCGTCGACAAAGTTTTCCGGCAGGCCACTGCGCGACAGCCAGCCGACCACCTGAGGGTCAAACAGGTTCCAGCGTCGAACCGGCAACACCCGCGTGCCGACTTTCGGTCCGACCTCCAGCATGCCTTTGGCGACCAGGGTCTTGATCGCCTCGCGAATCACCGTGCGGCTGACGCCCAGTTGCTGGCCCAGGTCCGCCTCGACCTTGATGGTCTGCCCAGGCTTGACCTGGCCGGCGGCGATCCACCCCCCCAGCCAATCGACGGTCGATGCATGAAAACTGCTGGACATGAACACCCCGTGGGCCACTCGCAATGGAAACCCACGCTAATCATCATATGATTGGGTGTCAATTTGAATTTTGCGTAACCCACTGTGGGCTTACGGTTCCAGGCCTATCGGGAAAAATTCACCACCACTCCACACGCCCAGCCAACGTTGCCCGTCGATCTCGCGGCTGACCGCCAGCTCAACCAGTTGGTAAAACACATTGCGATGGATCAGCGCTTCAAGGTTGCTGCGCACGTGCACATAAGGCGCAGGTTCCTGGGTTTGAGGATCAATCACCACTCGCATCGGATGTTCGGCGCCGGCCTCAGTGGTTTCGTCGACATTGGTAGTGAAGCGCAGCAGCTGCCCTTCCCCTTGGCCTTCGACTTCCAGGGTCACGGCCACGAACGGCGCATCGTCGACCTTGATGCCGACTTTTTCCACAGGGGTGATCAGGAAGTAATCATCGCCGTCGCGGCGGATGATGGTGGAGAACAGCTTGACCATCGGCTTTCGCCCAATGGGCGTGCCCAGGTAGTACCAGGCGCCGTCACGGGCGATGCGCATGTCGATGTCGCCGCACAAGTCAGGGTTCCACAAGTGGACCGGCGGCAGGCCTTTGGTCTTGGGGATCTGCCCCAGCAGGTCATTGGCTTTTTGCGGTCCGCTCATGGTGACTCCTTTATTTACTCGTCGCTCATCCCCAGCAAGCTGCGGGCGTATTCACGCAAAGGCGTGGCAATGAGGTCTTGTGGCAGTGTGTCGTGCAGCGTCAGTAAACCGCCACGACTCTTGATACGTGCAGTATCAATCAAATACTGGGTACTGGTCTCGATCAACATGATCTGAATCACGCTGGTATCGACACCCAGGCGATCCACGGCTTCTTCATCCTGCCACTCGTCGGTGTTGCCAATGCGGTTATCGGCCTTGGCAAACCGGGTGTATAGCAAGTAATGGGCGCCGGCGGCGCGCGCTTCGCCCATGGCTTGGTCGAGCCCCTCGGGGGCACGGGCGCGACGGACCATGGGGAAATACTCGATGAAACCGTTGAAGGCTTCCTCAGCCACGACGTTGGGACGCGGGTAGGCACTGCCTGGCGGAGCGAAGGCGCCCTGGGCGATGTAGATGAAAGAATCCGCCTGAATACGCAGATTATTCACACGACGGCTGTCGCTATGGTCCAACAGACCGGCGTCGCTCATGTGATAACGAACGCCCTCTCCCATGTCGCTGACATTCATGCAGCCACCAAGCGCCAAAACGGTCAGCAGCAAAACCAGGCTACGCATCCTACCCTCCAAAAACCGGTGACGGAAAACCGGCGAATGGCCATTGGATGCAGCTTTTGCGCCAGCTCATCGAAATGAGGGAGGGCCAGACGTACCCAAGTGAATGGGAAATTGCTATCGCGGGCAAGCCTTGCTCCCACAGGTACGGTGTTCACCTTGTGGGAGCAAGGCTTGCCCGCGATAGCATTCGGTCAGCCGCCAATGATTTTCATCACGGTCGCGCCGCCGGAAAACGCCACTTCCTGTTTATCCCCCAACGCCTTGACCAACAGCCGCTGAAGGGCCGGCAACGCCTGATGACGGGGCTTATCCAGAAGATCGCCGACGTAGTGACGGTTGCTCGATGACAGGCAACCATGCAACCAGCCCGTTGAAGACAACCGCAGCCGCGAGCAGGTGCGGCAGAAAGGTACGCTTTCGTTGGCAATCACGCCGAAATGCCCCATCCCCGGGATCTCATAGCGCACTGCCGTCGCATCCACCGGCGCGTCGGCTTGCAAGTACTCGTATTGATCGCCAATCAGGCTCAACAGTTGCTGAAGGCTGACAAATTGCTGCAAAAACCCATTGGAATCGCTGGCCAGGTGACCCATGCGCATCAACTCGATAAAACGCAGCTCGTAGCCTCGCTCCAGGCAGTATTGGAGCAGCGGCATCACCTGGTCCAGGTTCTGCCCGCGCAACGGCACCATATTGACCTTGACCTTCATCCCTGCCGCTCGGGCCTGGTCCATGCCAGCGAGCACGGTCGCCAGGTCGCCACCACGGGCAATGCGGCGAAACGCGGCGGGGTCCAGGGTATCGAGGGAAACGTTGATGCGGCGAATACCGGCATCCACCAGCATCGGCAGTTTTTTCGCCAGCAACTGGCCGTTGGTGGTCAGGCTGATGTCTTCCAGCCCCATCTGCCCCACCGCCGCCATAAAAGACTCAAGCTTGGGGCTGACCAACGGCTCTCCGCCAGTGATGCGCAACCGCTCGATACCGGCGGCTTCGATCAGATAAGCCACACCTCGCGCCATCGCGTCGGCCGACAGCTCATCCTGCGCAGCCACCAACCGCTTGCCGTCAGGCACGCAATAGGTACAGGCATAGTTGCAGGCTGAAGTCAGGCTGATCCGCAAATTGCGGAAACGCCTGCCTTGACGGTCAACGATCATGGACCACTCCGGCAGAAGAAGAATCGGACTCGCGAAACTTGACCTAGAACTCAAGTTTTCGCAAGACCCAAGCCTGAGTATATTACTGGGACACTGCGCCATGTAAGCGAACACGGCGCAATAAGGCGACTGAATGACTCAGCTGCTGGGAACGTCGGTATCGCGCTTGCGCTTGTTGCCCATGCGCACGCCAATGTCCATCAGGAACTGGAAGAAGCCTTCCTGATCTTCCAGCACGTTGCTCCAGAACGGCGAGTGATACAGCGCCACCGCGCCGTGCACCAACGCCCAGGCAGCGCAGTAGTGGAAATAGGGCGGCACGTCTTCGAGCTTGCCTTCGCTGATCCGGCCCTTGATCAGCAGGGTCAGGCGTTCGAAGTTCGAGGCGCGGATCTTGTGCAACTCCTCGACCATCTCCGGCACCTGGTTACCCTTGACCACCTTCTCTTCCAGGCGGTCGAACAAGCGGTAACGCTGCGGGTCGCGCATACGGAACTCGAAGTAGGCCCGAGACAGGGCCTCCTTGTCCTTGTCCACATCGGCCGAATGCAGCAGCTCGTTCAAATCGCGCTCGTAATCGAGCATCAGGCGCAGGTAGATCTCGGCCTTGGATTTGAAATGTTTATAAATCGTGCCTTTGCCGATACCCACGGCATCCGCAATCATCTCGACGGTGACGCTGTCTTCACCCTGATCGAGGAACAACTTGAGCGCGGTGTCGAGAATTTCCTGCTCGCGGCGACGAAACTCACGGACCTTACGGGGTTCTTTGTGCATAAGAAAAGGTCTGAAGGGTCAAAATTCGAAGCCGGGTATTATGCCTAACTTACGCAAAAATGCACGGATCATCCGCTCTCGGCCACAGTTCTTAACAAAACCATGCAAACCGGGCTTCCCGTTTTTCGCACCACCATGCCGCCCTGGCAGGCTTTGGCGACAGTGAGAACTTATCCGAAGCGGGTGTATTCCAAATCTGTTTAAAAAACCACCTTGGCCAAACTGGACGCGTCGCGATACTGATCAATACTTGAACTGTCGGGGCGACATCTCCCCCAAGTGACGCGCCGATAAAGGTACCAACGGACCGCGTGCCTTTGTTTTACTCCTAATGGTCTTAACCCGGATTCACCCCCCAGAACCCGGGTTTTTTTTGCCTGAATTTCAGGCTTGCGCCGCACGGGCATGGGCCAACGGAAACAGTCGCTTGAAATTCGCCGTCGTCTGACTGGCGAATCGCTCGTAGGACTCGCCGCGCAACATCGCCAGAAACTCCGCCACTTCCCGTACGTATTGCGGAAGGTTCGGCTTGCCGCGATAGGGAATCGGTGCCAGGTACGGCGAGTCGGTTTCCACCAGCAGGCGATCAGCCGGCACTTTACTGGCCACCTCGCGCAGGGCATCGGCATTGCGGAACGTGACAATCCCGGACAAGGAAATGTAATAACCCATGTCCAGGGCAGCCTTGGCCATGTCCCAGTCTTCGGTGAAGCAATGCAGCACACCGGCCTGGGGAAGCGCAGCGTCACGCAGCAAGGCCAGGGTGTCGGCCCGGGCGCCCCGGGTGTGGATGATCACCGGCTTGCCAGTCTGCTGCGCGGCCTCCAAGTGCAGGCGGAACGAGGCCTGCTGCACTTCGGCCGCTTCCGGTTCGTAGTGATAGTCCAGACCGGTTTCGCCAATGGCGACGACCCGTGGGTGGTCGAGCTCACGCAGCAGCCAGTCGAGGGCCGGCGCGGCATCGGGCTGGACATCCAGCGGGTGGATACCGACCGAACAATCGACATCCTCATAACGTTCGGCCAGGGCCTTGACGTCGGCGGCGTTGTCGGCGCTGACGCCGATGCACAGGAAGTGTCCGACACCCCGTTGACGGGCAGCGTCCAGCGCAGCATCCAGGGAGCCGCCATGGGCAGCAAGGTCGAGACGGTCGAGGTGGCAATGGGAATCTACAAGCATATAAGGCGGGCTACATCGTATGGGTGGGACGGTCGGACTTCAGGGATCCGGCCAGGTGAGTTTCGATCTGATTGCGGGCCGAGTTATCGCCATCGCTGAACTGCACGCCAACCCCGGCGGCTCGGTTGCCCTGGGCACCTTTGGGGGTCATCCAGATCACCTTGCCGGCGACCGGGATCTTTTCCGGCTCATCCATCAAGCTCAACAACATGAACACCTCATCACCCAAGCGATAATTCTTGTTGGTGGGGATGAACAAGCCGCCATTCTTGATAAAGGGCATGTAGGCGGCGTAAAGCACTGACTTGTCCTTGATGGTCAGGGACAGGATACCGTTGCGTGGCCCGGGACTGACAGGTTCGTTCATGCTGATCTCCGCTGCGATTGAGCTCAGTCTAGTTACGACCAGGCAAACTCGCCCACTGCACCAACAGCGCCTCGAGCAGCAGCACCCGATTGAGGTTCGCCTTGCCCAGCACCTTCTGACGTTGGGCAAGAATCCAGTCCTGAATGTTCAAGATTTTGTCCTGGCTGCTTTTTTGCGCCAGGTACTGGATCACTTTGCGCATGTCCGCCAGCCCCAGGCCAGCCTCGTCCTCGGTGAGCTGGTAACGCAGGATCAGGCTCGACCAGTCGCAGAACCAGTCAAACAGCAACAGCAACGGGATGGCATTCCAACCTTCAGCCAACTGCGTGGGGGATTGTTGCTGCTTGAGCAATTTCTTCACGCCGTCCACCACCAACGCCCGCTGCTCACGCACGCCCTGGGCCTGGAGGCTGACAGCCGCCAGGGGCGAGCCGGCGGCAAGGGTCAGCAACTCGACACGTTCTTCATCGGTGCTGTCAGGCAAAGCCTGGGCCAGCCACTGCAAACTTATCGCCTCGCTCGGCAGCGGGCAGGCCTGCTGCACGCAACGGCTCTTGACGGTCGGCAACAAGCGGCTGGGCTGATGGCTGACCAGCAACAGCACGGTATCGCCGGAAGGTTCTTCGAGGCTTTTGAGCAAAGCGTTGGCGGCATTGATATTCATCGACTCGACCGGCTCGATCAACACCACTTTGCGCCCGCCCATCTGTGCGGTCTGGACCACGAAACTGACCAGATCACGCACTTGGTCGACCTTGATCGCCTTGTCTGCCTCTTCCGGCTCCAGCACGTAATTGTCGGGATGACTGCCGGCCTTGAGCAGCAGGCATGATTTGCACTCACCGCACGCGTTCGAGGCACTCGGGCGCTGGCACAGCAGGCTGGCCATCAAGCGCTCGGCCAGCGCCCGCTTGCCGATCCCGACCGGGCCATGCAGCAAATACGCATGGGCATGTTGGGCGCGACCGGCCAATTGCTGCCAGAGACCGTCCTGCCAAGGATAGGCCTCAGCCACGGGCACGCTCCAGCAAACGCGGCAACAAGCCATCCAGCGACTGCTGGACCTGCGCCAGCGGCTGAGCCGCATCGATCAGCAGGTAACGCGCCGGATCGGCCTTGGCGCGATTCAGGAAGGCATTGCGTACCGCATTGAAGAAGGCCTGGCCTTCCAGCTCAAAACGATCCAGCCGGCCACGGGCGCTGGCGCGGGCCAGGCCGATTTCCACCGGCAGATCGAAGACCAGGGTCAGGTCTGGCCGCAGGTCGCCCTGGACGAAGGTTTCCAGCGCGGTGATGCGCTCCAGGGACAAGCCCCGGCCACCGCCCTGATAGGCATAGGTTGAATCGGTAAAACGATCGCAGAGCACCACCGCCCCACGGGCCAGCGCCGGGCGAATCACCTCGGCCAGGTGCTGCGCCCGGGCAGCGAACACCAACAACAGCTCGGTGTCAGGGTTCATGACTTCGTCGACCGGCGCCAGCAGCACCTCGCGAATTCGTTCGGCCAACGGCGTACCACCTGGCTCACGGGTCAACACCACCTCGATACCGGCGGCCCGCAGGCGTTCGGCCAGGTATTCGCGGTTGGTGCTCTTGCCGGCGCCTTCGGGGCCTTCCAGCGTAATAAACAAGCCAGTCACGGGCGATCCTTAATCAAAGTCATTGCGAGCTCGGCTCGCCGGCATTCGGTTCGGGAGCAGGTTGCTGTGGAGCTGCTTGGGGTACGGTTTCGGGTGCCGTATCGGGCGATGCAGCGGGACTCGGCGTCGGCTCGTCTGGCGTAGCCGGGGCCGGACTTGAGCGGTAATCGGCGCGACGTTTGAGCTGGTATTCGCGCACCGCGTTGTTGTGCGCCTCCAGGTCATCGGAAAACACGTGGCTGCCATCGCCGCGTGCCACAAAGTAAAGGCTGTTACCCGACGCCGGGTTCAACGCCGCATGAATCGCCTCGCGTCCCACCATCGCAATCGGCGTCGGCGGCAAACCCGGGATCAGGTACGTGTTATACGGATTTTCTTCTTTGAGATGGGCGCGGGTGAGTTTGCCAGTGTAGCGCTCGCCCAGGCCGTAGATGACAGTAGGGTCGGTCTGCAGCAGCATGCCCTGGCGCATGCGGCGCACGAAGACGCCGGCGATCTGCCCGCGCTCCTGTGGCACGCCGGTTTCCTTTTCAATCAGGGACGCCATGATCAGCGCCTGATAGGGCTGGGTGTAAGGCACATCGGCAGCACGCTGTGCCCACTCTTTGGCAAGCACGTCTTCCAACCGGTCGTAGGCTTTTTTCAGCAGGTCGGCGTCCGAGGTACCGCGCACGAAGCGATAGGTGTCCGGGAAGAACCGGCCTTCGGGGAATACCCCGGAATGGCCAAGCCGGTCCATCACCTCACTGTCGCTCAGGCCGGCCAGGGACTGCTGGAGTTTTTCATCCTTGGCCAACGCTGCGCGGACCTGACGGAAATTCCAGCCTTCCACCAGCGTCACGCTGTACTGCACCACTTCACCGCGCTTCCAGACACCGATCAGGTTTTCCATCGTCATACCCGGCACCATCCGGTACTCACCGGAGTGCAGCGGCTGGTCGGCAAGATTGAAGCGCCAATAGATCCGCAGCCAGAACGCGTCCTTGATCAGGCCATCGGCTTCGAGGCGCTTGAGGGTTCCGGTCGGGGTGGTCCCGTTGGGCACGTCCAGCATTTCTTCCTGGGTGATGTTCAGCGGCTGTTGCAGCGCCGAATGAATCTTCCAGGCCGAAGCGCCCAACAACAGCCCTGCCAGAACCAGTCCGGTTTCCAGCAGCAGCAAGAATTTACGTCTCACGAATCAAACATCCAATAGCGCGCGGGCAAGGGTCTGCAGTTTACGGGTGAGCGGCCCAACCGACCAGCGCGCCGAAGCGTATTCATGTACCGGCCACACACCATAAACGCTGTTGCAGATGAAGACTTCGTCAGCTTGGTGCAACTGCTCAAGGCGGATGTCGGTGATTTGCGTGGCGATGCCTTGAGACTCGGCTTGAAACAATAATTCTGCACGCATCACGCCGGCCACGCCGCAACGGCTCAAATCCGCCGTGATCAACACGCCATCGCGCACCAGGAACAGGTTGCTGAATACGCCTTCAATCACCCGTCCGGACATGTCCAGCATCAAGCCTTCGGCGTACCCCGCATCGGTCCATTCCGCCCGGGCCATCACTTGTTCAAGTCGATTGAGATGCTTGAGGCCGGCGAGCAAGGGTTGCTCGGACAAGCGCGTGGTGCAAGGAAACAGGCGAACGCCGTGCTCGGCATGCGCAGCAGGATAAGCGGCCGGCGGGTTCCCTTGCAGGATGCGCCGAGCCTGGGCCGAGGGATCAGCGGCATAACCGCGCAGACTGTCGCCACGCGTCACGATCAGCTTCAACACGCCTTCACCCAGGCATTGCGCGTAGGTGCTCAGCTCAGCGCTCAACTCGGTCATGTCGACCTTGAGCGACAACCGCTGGCAACCCAGCCCCAGGCGTTGCAGATGACGCTCCAGCAGCACGGGCTCGCCTTCGCGCACAGCGATGGTTTCAAACAATCCATCGCCGTAAGCCAGGCCGCGATCTTTGAGCGACAGAACGTCGACTGGCTGACCGTCGACCCAGCTTTCCATCAACCGGCGAACCGGCGGAACACCAGCGAGCCGTTGGTCCCGCCAAAACCGAAGGAGTTGGACAACACCACATCGATGTCCATGCTACGGGCCGTGTGCGGCACGAAGTCCAGGTCGCAGCCTTCATCCGGCTCATCGAGGTTAATGGTCGGCGGCGCCACCTGGCTGTTGATCGCCAGGACGCTGAAAATCGCCTCCACCGCACCCGCGGCGCCCAGCAAGTGACCGGTCATGGACTTGGTCGAGCTGACAGCCAGGTTGTAAGCGTGCTCGCCGAACACGGTCTTGATCGCCTGGGCTTCGGCAAGATCGCCGGTCGGGGTCGAGGTGCCATGGGCGTTGATATACTGCACCTGGTCGCCGTTGATTTTCGCGTCGCGCAAGGCATTGGCGATGCAACGGGCAGCACCGGCGCCATCGGCCGGTGGCGATGTCATGTGGTACGCATCACCGCTGGTACCAAAGCCAATCAGCTCGGCATAGATGGTCGCGCCGCGCGCCTTGGCGTGCTCCAGCTCTTCAAGGACCAACGCACCGGCACCGTCGGACAGCACGAAGCCATCGCGACCCTTGTCCCACGGCCGGCTCGCGCGGGCCGGCTCGTCGTTGCGGGTCGACAGCGCACGGGACGCACCGAAGCCGCCCATGCCCAAGCCGCAAGCCGCCATCTCGGCGCCACCGGCAATCATCACGTCGGCTTCGTCGTACATGATGTTACGCGCGGCCATGCCGATACAGTGGGTGCCCGTGGTGCACGCCGTGGCAATGGCGTAGTTAGGTCCCTGGGCACCCAGATGGATGGACAGGAAACCAGAAATCATATTGATGATCGAGCCTGGCACAAAGAACGGAGAAATCCGTCGCGGACCCGACTCGTGCAGCGTGCGGCTGGTTTCTTCGATATTGGTCAAACCGCCAATACCCGAACCCATGGCCACGCCGATACGCTCACGGTTGGCGTCGGTGACTTCCAGACCGGCGTTACGCACCGCCTGGAAACCGGCTGCCAAGCCGTATTGAATAAACAGGTCAAGCTTGCGAGCTTCCTTGACCGACAGGTATTCCTCGACATTGAAGCCCTTTACCGAGCCGCCAAAACGGGTGGAATAGGCAGAAAGGTCGGTGTGTTCGATCAGACCAATGCCACTGCGGCCAGCCAGAATGCCCTGCCAACTGCTCGGCACATCCGTGCCCAGTGGCGACAACATACCCATACCGGTGACTACGACGCGTCTACGCGACACAGCACTCTCCTTTTTCTAATGACGACTTTGCATCAGGCCTAAAGAAAAAACCGCACGCCGTGATGGCAGTGCGGTTTTTCCATGACAGCTAGCGACGACTAAAAACGATTACGCCTGATGGTTGGTAACGTAGTCGATAGCAGCTTGTACAGTAGTGATCTTCTCAGCTTCTTCGTCAGGGATTTCGGTCTCGAATTCCTCTTCCAGAGCCATCACCAGCTCAACGGTGTCAAGGGAGTCGGCACCCAGGTCTTCAACGAAGGAAGCGGTGTTCACAACTTCTTCTTCTTTAACGCCCAGTTGCTCGGCAACGATTTTCTTGACGCGCTCTTCGATGGTGCTCATACCTTGTTTTCACTCCTAATGGACAAATTCAGGCAGCTGGCCAGTGGGTAAGTGTATAGAAGAACTTTTCGGTTTTTCAACCGAAAGCTTCACTCCTCAAACCCTGCGGCCGCCGTCTATAAATTAATTGCAGCTTTATAACGGATTTTAGACAGCTCGTATGACATTTTTTTGAAGCGATCCGTCACATTTAACTCATGTACATCCCGCCGTTAACCGGGATTGTAGCCCCGGTCACGTATGCCGCACCGTCCGACGCAAGAAAAGCGACCACGGACGCGATTTCTTGAGCTTGCCCCAGACGACCCAGCGGAATCTGTGTCAACAACGCTTCGCGCTGCGCATCTGGCAGTTCACGGGTCATGTCGGTGTCGATGAAACCCGGTGCTACCGAGTTTACCGTAATCGACCGCGAACCCACTTCACGAGCCAGTGCACGGCTGAAACCTTCCAGACCGGCCTTCGCCGCAGCATAGTTTACTTGGCCTGCGTTGCCCATGGCACCCACAACCGAGCCAATACTGATAATTCGACCCCAACGAGCCTTGGTCATGCCACGCAGAACGCCCTTGGACAGCCGGTACAGGCTGTTCAGGTTGGTATCGATGACATCGAACCATTCATCATCTTTCATGCGCATCATCAGGTTATCGCGGGTGATGCCGGCATTATTGACCAGGATCGCCGGCGCACCGAACTGTTCCTGAATACTTGCCAACACCGCCGCAACGGATTCGTCACGGGTGACGTTCAGTTCAAGGCCGGTGCCTTGAATGCCGTTTTCCTTCAGGGTCGCGGCGATACGCTCGGCGCCCGAAGCGGAAGTCGCGGTGCCGACAACGATGGCGCCTTGACGACCCAGTTCCAGGGCAATGGCCTGGCCGATGCCACGGCTTGCGCCGGTCACCAGTGCAACTTTACCTTGCAGACTCATGCAAGCTTCTCCTGTTCAGGCCTGCGCTGCACGGGCGGCAGCGAAAGCGTCTGGGGTGTTGAGATTGGAAGTCGACACGCCTTCGGCGCAGCGTTTGTTCAGACCGGCCAGCACCTTGCCAGGGCCGCACTCGACCAGTTCGGTCGCGCCCTTGGCTGCCAGGGTCTGTACCGATTCGACCCAGCGAACCGGCTTGTAGAGTTGTTCCAGCAGATCACGCTTAAGAGTCTCGAGATCCGGCGCCACACTGGCACTGACATTCTGCACCACAGGAATCTGCGGCGCCTGCCAATCGATGGCCGCGATGGACTCGGCAAAGCGCTCAGCGGCCGGGCGCATCAGCTCGCAGTGCGACGGCACGCTGACTGGCAGCGGCATCGCGCGCTTGGCGCCGCGAGCCTTGCAACCTTCGATGGCGCGCTCCACCGCCGCCTTGGCACCAGCAATGACTACCTGGCCCGGCGAGTTGAAGTTCACCGCACTGACCACATCGCCCTGCGCCGCTTCAGCACAGGCTGCCAGTACGTCGGCATCTTCCAGGCCGAGGATCGCGGCCATGCCGCCCTGCCCGGCCGGAACGGCCTCTTGCATCAACTGGCCACGACGCTCCACCAGTTTCACCGCATCGCCCAGGCTCAGGCTGCCAGCCGCCACCAGGGCGCTGTATTCGCCCAGGCTATGACCGGCAACGAACGCCGGGCGCGCACCACCTTCGGCCAGCCACAGGCGCCAGAGCGCGATCGAGGCAGTCAGGATAGCCGGTTGGGTTTTATCGGTTTGATTGAGTTGCTCTTGCGGCCCTTGCTGGGTCAGTGCCCACAAGTCGTAGCCGAGTGCATCGGAAGCTTCTTTGAATGTGTCCAGGACCAGCGGGTATTGCGCGCCCAGCTCGGCCAGCATGCCGAGGGACTGCGAGCCCTGTCCTGGAAAGACGAATGCGAGGGAAGCAGACATGAAAACAAAGCCCCTAATGATCTTGCCGTCAAAAATTGACGCCCCTGGGGGCGCAAGGAAACTGACAGTTGGATGGCGGGTTGAACCGACCGGTCACATTGTAAGCATTGTCGGACGAAAACGCCTAAGTTAACAAATCCTCAAGGCGACCATGAAGGCGCTCGGGCAAGTTCCCCTGGATCTCGATCACCGCCCGATTAATCGCGCTCTGGAAGCCTTGCACACCCGCCGAACCATGACTCTTGATCACAATGCCCTGCAGCCCGAGGAAACTTGCCCCGTTGTGCCGCGCCGGCGCCAGATCCGCCTGCAGCCGACGCATCAACGGCAGCGCCAGGGCCCCGACCATCCGCGAAACGAGGCTCTGCTTGAACAATGTCTCGATCCGCTCGCCGATCATGGTTGCCAGGCCTTCGCTGGACTTGAGCAGGATATTGCCGACAAAGCCGTCACACACCACCACATCCGCCTCACCCCGGTACAAACCGTCGCCCTCGACGAAACCGATGTAGTTGATGCCCCGCGCACCCTGCAACAAGGTGGCCGCCAGCTTGACCTGCTGGTTACCCTTGATGTCTTCGGTGCCGATGTTCAGCAGCGCCACGCGAGGGCGCACGATGCCCAGGGTCTCAGCCGCCACCGAACCCATCACCGCAAACTGCAGCAAATGCTCGGCGCTGCAATCGACATTGGCGCCCAGATCGAGCAATTGGCAAAAACCGCGCTGGGTCGGGATCGCCGCCACCATCGCCGGCCGGTCGATACCTGGCAAAGTCTTGAGCACGTAGCGTGACAACGCCATCAGCGCACCGGTATTACCCGCACTGACACACGCCTGGACCTTGCCGTCGCGCAGCAGCTCGAGGGCCACCCGCATCGAGGCATCGGGCTTGCCACGCAGGGCCTGGGCCGGCTTTTCGTCCATGGCAATGACCTCGGACGCAGGCGCAATGGTCAGGCGCGCGCGATCCACAGCCGATTGGCCGCTGAGCATTTCTTCTAGAAGGGAAGGTTGACCGACAAGGGTCAGGTGCAGCGAGGGCGTAGCATTCAGACAAGCAAGACTGGCCTGAACAATGCTGCGGGGACCGAAGTCCCCGCCCATTGCGTCAATCGCGATGACTTGAGCGGACAAGGATTACTCGTCAGCGCCCTTGTCGATCACTTTGCGACCACGGTATACGCCTTCTGGCGATACGTGGTGACGCAGGTGAACTTCACCGGTGGTTTTTTCTACAGACAGGGTGCTAGCCTCGAGAGCGTCGTGCGAACGGCGCATGTCGCGGGCAGAGCGGGATTTTTTGTTCTGCTGAACAGCCATAATTGATTAACTCCTAAACGTTTGGGTCACGCTTTAACTGCGCCAATACACTGAACGGGTTGGACCGCGTTACCTCGTCCTCGCTCGGTTCGGGCTCATTTGCTCCCGCCGGCTGCTGGCATTCTTCCGGATGATGAGCAGGCACAATGGGCAAGGCGAGCAGAAGCTCCTCCTCGATCAGTGACTGCAGATCCAATGGATCTTCGCCCAGTTCCAGCACGTCATAACCTTTCGGCAACGACTGGGTATTCGCACCCTCCTTCACCACGGCGTAACTGCATTCGCTGTGGATCGGCAGGGTGACCAGCTCAAGACAACGCTGGCAAATCATTTTGACTTCAGTGTCGATAAAACTGTGGATTACCACAGATTTACGTTCATCTCGCTCAAAAACGAATTTGGCCTGGACCGTACCGACGTCGTCGGAAAGCGGGTCGCAGAGTCTCTTCAAATCGGCCAGCAGCAGTTCACCTTTAAGGGTGGTGCCACGGTCAGCCAATTTGCGCGGGTCAACGTGAGGTGGAATCGGGTCATTCAACATAGGCGCAGCATTATAGGGATGCACCCGGCCATGTCAAAGGAAATTCAGCCCTGTCCGTCACTTGCGCGCCCCGCTAGAATTCGGCCAGCCATTTGGAGATGCCCATGCTGCCTTTATTACTTGCCTCAAGCTCAGTCTATCGCCGGGATTTGCTCGCCCGCCTGAGGCTGCCGTTCGTCTGCAGCTCGCCGGACATCGACGAAAGCCACCGCCCTGGCGAGCCCGCCCTTGAACTGGTAAAACGCCTGGCGCGAGAAAAAGCCCTGGCGCTGGCCGACAGCCACCCGGCACACCTGATCATCGGCTCAGACCAGGTGGCCGTACTCGGCGAGCGCATCCTGGGCAAGCCTCACACCTTCGAGAATGCCCGCGAACAACTGCTGGCCGCCAGCGGCGCCAAGGTCACCTTCCTGACCGGCCTGGCGCTGCTCAACAGCCACACCGGTACCTGCCAGGTCGATTGCGTTCCGTTTACCGTCAATATGCGCACGCTGGATCCAGAGCGCGTCGAACGCTATCTGCTGGCCGAGCAACCCTACGATTGCGCCGGCAGTTTCAAGGCTGAGGGGCTTGGCGTGAGCCTGTTCCAGAGCACCGAAGGCCCGGACGCCACCAGCCTGATCGGCCTGCCGTTGATTCGCCTTGTGGATATGTTGCTGGCCGAGGGTGTACGGGTTCCCTGAGCCGAAAAATCACTTGTGGCGAGGGCGCTCCCTCACCACAGCAAACGCTCTCCTGCCAAAATACTCAGCGCAACGACGGCCCCTGGAACCCCATCCACATCGCCAGATGCTCGGCGATGCTCGCGCCCAGCTTCTTCGAGAAGCGATCAAAGGGTGATTCTTCGATGGTGAAGTCGACCAGTTCTTTTTCGCCAATCACATCCCGCGCCACCGAACTGGCACTGCCCAGGCCGTCGATCAGGCCCAGCGGCAAAGCCTGCTCTCCAGACCAGACCAGCCCGGAGAACAACTCCGGATGCTCCTTGTCCTTGAGCCGCTCGCCGCGCCCTTTCTTGACGCTGGCAATGAACTGCTGGTGAGTGGTGTCGAGCACGCCCTGCCAAAATGCAGTTTCTTCAGGCTTTTGCGGCTGGAACGGATCCAGGAACGATTTATGCTCCCCAGAGGTGTACACCCGGCGCTCCACGCCAAGCTTCTCCATCGTCCCGACAAAGCCATAACCGGCCGCCGTCACCCCAATGGAGCCCACCAGGCTCGCCTTGTCGGCATAGATCTGGTCCGCAGCACTGGCAATGTAATAAGCACCGGAAGCCCCGAGATCGGAAATCACCGCGTAAACCTTGATATCCGGATGCAAGGCGCGCAATCGAACGATCTCGTCATAAACGTAACCCGACTGCACAGGGCTGCCGCCCGGACTGTTAATGCGCAGCACTATGCCTTTTACCTTCGAATCCTCGAAAGCAGCCCGCAAGCTACCGACGATATTGTCCGCACTGGCAGGCTCCTTGTCGGCGATCACGCCTTCGATGTCGATCACCGCGGTATACGCCGAACCGCTGACAGCGCTTTTTTCCATATCCATCAGCGGCGTGAACAGCGCCAGCGCGACAAAGAGATAAACAAACGTCAGCAGCTTGAAGAAGATCCCCCAGCGACGGGAGCGACGCTGCTCCTGCACGCCGGCCAGCAAGGTCTTTTCCAACAGTTTCCAGCTTTTATCGTCACCGCTCTCGGCGCTCGCCTTGGCAGGTGCTTTCCATTCGTCGGTCATGCATCAATCCCCAGCAAAACTTAATGGGCTCGCCGGCTCAGCCAGGCGTGCAATTCAGGAAAATGGTCGATAGCCAGTTGCGGTTCGAATGCCCGTAGCGCCTCGATCGTCTGCGCGCCGTAGCTGACGGCCACCGACCCCATGCCGGCATTGCGCGCCATCTGCAGATCGAACGACGAATCCCCCACCATCAGCGCCTGCTCAGGCCGTACGTCGCAGTGGGAAAGGATCTGCTCAAGCATCAGAGGGTGCGGTTTGCTGGCGGTTTCGTCCGCGGCGCGGGTGATGTCGAAATAATCTTCCCAGCCATGAGACTTCAACACCCGATCCAGCCCGCGACGGGCCTTGCCGGTCGCGACAGCCAGGTGATAGCCCTCGGTCCGCAGGGTTTCAAGGGTGGCGGCCACGCCATCGAACAACGGCGAAGGCTCGACCTCCAGCGCAATGTAGTGGTCGGCGTAATGCTGACGGAAAACCACCAGCTCATCGTCGTCGATCGCCGGGTAGAGACTGCGAATCGCTTCCGGCAGCCCGAGGCCGATGATGCCTTTCACCGCAAAGTCGTCACGCCTGGCAAAACCCGTCCGGTCCGAAGCGACATGCATCGCCTCCACGATCCGACCAATGGAATTGGCCAGCGTACCGTCCCAATCAAAGATCAGCAGTTTGTAATCAGGATGCACTCAACCGCTCCACGGTCTTGGCCCACATGTCATCGACTGGGGCCTGCAATTTCAGCTCGCCACCATCGGGCAGCGGTACGGTAAGCATGTAGGCATGGAGAAACAAACGCTTGCCGCCCAAATCGCGAATTTCCTTGGTGAAATCGTCATCACCGTACTTGCTGTCACCGGCGATGCAATGCCCGGCGTGCAGGGTGTGGACGCGAATCTGGTGAGTACGACCAGTCACCGGCTTGGCCTCGACCATGGTGGCAAAGTCGCCGAAACGGCGCAGCACCTTGAAAACCGTCAATGCCTCCTTACCCTCTTCGTTGACTTCAACCATGCGCTCGCCAGAACGCAGGTTGCTCTTGAGCAACGGCGCGCGGACTTGCTTGATAGAGGTATCCCAACGACCGCGCACCAGCGCCATATAGCGTTTGTCGATGCCGTCGCCGCGCAATTGCTCGTGCAAGTGGCGCAGCATGCTGCGCTTCTTGGCGATCATCAACAGGCCAGAGGTGTCGCGATCCAGGCGATGGACCAGCTCCAGCTCCTTGGTGTCGGGACGCAACTGACGAAAGGCTTCGATCACGCCGAAATTCAGGCCGCTGCCGCCGTGAACCGCAATGCCCGCGGGCTTGTTGATCACGATCAGCGCCTTGTCTTCATAGACGATCGAGGCCTCCAGGCGCTGCAACAGACCTTGGGCCAGAGGCACCGGCTCATCGCGCTCGGGCACGCGAACCGGCGGCACGCGCACGATGTCGCCCGCCTGGAGCTTGTACTCGGGCTTGATCCGACCTTTGTTCACCCGCACTTCGCCCTTGCGCAAAATGCGATAAATCAAGGTCTTGGGCACGCCTTTGAGCCGGGCTAGCAGGAAATTATCGATTCGTTGGCCGGCATATTCCGGCGAGACCTCGAGCAGTTGAACGGCAGGGGTCGAAGGGGCAGTAGTTGTCATGGCGGCGATCATAACAATTTTTTATGGAATTGAAGCACTTAATCATTGCTGCTATAGTCGCGAACGCCGCCAAAAGTGGCTGGACAGCGGACTAGCGGTCAAAAACCGGCCCTGACCAACGCAATTCACGAGGACGAGAGGCCGTCCTACGGAGCTTTCGCTACGTAACGGTAGAGTTTGCAGGTGTAACGAGCGCAGGTGACATGAGGCCTGAAATACGCCGCAGAGCAGAGTTTTGACTCGCCTTGCGCGCCACATTCACGGCCAGTTCACAAAGTGCAGTCAGCTGGGAACGACCCCGAGCGAGCGCTTCGGAAACAACGCCTAAATTAGCCATGATGCGTGACCTCCCCTTTCGGAGCTCACGGTAAATGCCAACCCGCTGCGGATTCTGCGCGCGGCAGCACCCGATTATCAGGGATACGTGTAGGGTGGAGATGTACAACCGTCGGACTGTGTAGCACTAGGCTTATATTTAGACGCTTCATCTCGTCCACAGGCGCCGGTTGATTCCTCCTCCTGACTGAGTGCTTGAACAGCCAGCAAGCAGGACGCGTCCGTCGCGACTTCGCCATTATTGGGTCGAACTCGCTGGACACTGGAGTGGCCAACCACTTCCATGACGCACCTGACACCGACCGTGAGAAGTCGTGTGTGCCGAACGCCGTTTCCGGCAGCCCGGAAACCGACGGTACTACATGAAAAGAATGCTGATTAACGCAACTCAACCCGAAGAGTTGCGTGTTGCACTGGTAGATGGCCAGCGCCTCTATGACCTGGATATCGAATCCGGTGCACGCGAGCAGAAGAAGGCCAACATCTATAAAGGCCGGATTACTCGCATCGAACCAAGCCTTGAGGCTGCCTTTGTCGATTTTGGCTCTGAGCGCCACGGCTTCCTGCCCCTCAAAGAAATCTCCCGCGAATACTTCAAGAAAGCCCCTGAAGGCCGCGTCAACATCAAGGACGTCCTGAGCGAAGGCCAGGAAGTCATCGTTCAGGTCGAAAAAGAAGAACGTGGCAACAAGGGCGCAGCCCTGACCACCTTCATCAGCCTGGCCGGCCGTTACCTGGTCCTGATGCCGAACAACCCGCGTGCCGGTGGCATCTCCCGTCGCATCGAAGGCGAAGAGCGCAACGAACTGCGTGAAGCGCTGAACGGCCTGGTTGCCCCGGCTGACATGGGTCTGATCGTGCGCACTGCCGGCCTTGGCCGCAGCAGCGAAGAAATGCAGTGGGACCTCGACTACCTGCTGCAACTGTGGACCGCCATCAAAGAAGCCTCACTGGATCGCTCCGCGCCGTTCCTGATCTATCAGGAAAGCAACGTGATTATCCGCGCCATCCGCGATTACCTGCGCCAGGACATCGGCGAAGTGCTGATCGACAGCGTCGAAGCCCAGGACGAAGCCCTGACCTTCATTCGTCAGGTGATGCCGCAGTACGCCAGCAAGATCAAGCTCTACGAAGACAGCGTTCCACTGTTCAACCGTTTCCAGATCGAAAGCCAGATCGAGACCGCCTTCCAGCGCGTCGTCGAACTGCCGTCCGGCGGCTCCATCGTCATCGATCCGACCGAAGCCCTGGTGTCCATCGACATCAACTCGGCGCGCGCCACCAAAGGCAGCGACATCGAAGAAACCGCCCTGCAGACCAACCTTGAAGCCGCCGAAGAAATCGCCCGTCAGTTGCGCCTGCGCGACATCGGCGGCCTGATCGTCATCGACTTCATCGACATGACCCCGGCCAAGAACCAGCGCGCCGTGGAAGAAAAAGTCCGTGAATGCCTGGAAGCCGACCGCGCTCGCGTACAAGTCGGTCGCATCTCGCGCTTCGGCCTGCTGGAAATGTCCCGTCAGCGCCTGCGTCCGTCCCTGGGCGAAAGCAGCGGCATCGTCTGCCCGCGTTGCAACGGCACCGGCATCATTCGTGACGTCGAGTCGTTGTCCCTGGCGATCCTGCGCCTGATCGAAGAAGAAGCCCTGAAAGATCGCACCGCCGAAGTTCGCGCCCAAGTGCCGATCCCGGTGGCGGCGTTCCTGCTCAACGAAAAACGCAACTCGATCACCAAGATCGAACTGCGCACCCGGGCCCGTATCGTCATTCTGCCGAACGATCACCTCGAGACGCCGCACTTCGAAGTCCAGCGCCTGCGCGACGACAGCCCGGAAGCCCACACCAACCAGTCCAGCTACGAGATCGCCGCTGCCGCTGCCGAAGTGGAAGAAGTCCAGCCGGCTGCCGCCGCCACCCGTACCCTGGTTCGCCAGGAAGCAGCGGTCAAGACCGCTCCGGCCCGTGCCAACGCTCCGGTGCCGACCGAAGAGGCCGCTCCGGTTGCCGCCCCCGCCGTCGTGCCTGAGCCGAGCCTGTTCAAGGGCCTGGTGAAATCGCTGGTCAGCCTGTTCGCCATCAAGGAAGAGCCTGCCGCGCCGGTCGTGGTCGCCAAGCCTGCCGCCGAACGTCCTGCCCGCAACGAAGAACGCCGTAACGGTCGCCAACAGACCCGCAACCGCAACGGTCGTCGTGACGAAGAGCGCAAGCCGCGCGAAGAACGTGCACCGCGTGAAGAACGCGCCCCACGTGAACCGCGTGAAGAGCGCCAGCCTCGTGAAGCCCGTGAGGAAGCACCAGCAGCCGTAGCCCGTGAAGAGCGCGCGCCGCGTGCACCGCGTGAAGAACGCCAGCCGCGTGCTCCCCGCGAAGAGCGCAAGCCACGTGGCGAGCGTGAAGAGCGTGTTCGCGAACTGCGCGAGCCACTGGATGCCGCCCCGGCCGCTGCCGCCATCGCTGAAGAGCGTCCGGCTCGCCAGCCTCGCGAGGAACGCGCACCGCGCGCCCCACGTGAAGAGCGTCAGCCACGTGCCGAGCAGGCAGCCGCCGCTGCCAGCGAAGAAGAAGAAGAAGTGCTGAACACCGAAGAGCAACTGCAGGAAGACGGTCAGGACAACGCCGAAGGCGATCGTCCACGCCGCCGCTCCCGTGGTCAGCGTCGTCGCAGCAACCGTCGTGAACGTCAGCGCGATGCCAACGGCAACGTGATCGAAGGTTCGGAAGAATCCGAATCCGCTGAGAACGCCGAAGCGCCAAGCGCTGCCGACCTGGCCGCCGGCCTGGCCGTCACCGCCGCGGTTGCCAGCAGCTCGATCAGCGCCCCGGCCGAAGCCGAGGCTCACGAGCAGGCCGAACGCGCCACCGCTGTGGTGGAAAACGCGTCGGTTGAAGCACCTGTGGTCGAAGCCACTACCCCGGTAGAAATCGCTGCTGCGCCAGAAGTGGAAGTCGCACCGGCTCGTGAAACCCAGCCTGAAGCCGAAGTTGTCGCCGAGCCTGCACCGGTCGTCGAGCAGCCAGTGGTTGCCGTTGAAGCAGCCGTTGAAGCACCGGTTCAGGAACAGGCACCGGAGCCTGTACGTGAGGAGCAGACCGCGTTCAACTGGCACGCAGAGCCAGCCGCACCGACGCCGGTCGTTGAGCCAGCACCCGAGCCAGAGCCAGTGAAGGCGGTCGAACCAGAAGTGGTTGAGCCTGCTCCAGTGGTCGAGGCGCCGGTGGTTGCCGAAGCACCGGCCCCGGTGGATGAGCCTGCACCTGCCAGCGCTCTGACCCCGAACGGCCGCGCGCCGAACGATCCGCGTGAAGTACGCCGTCGCAAGCGTGAAGCCGAGCGTCTGCAGAAGGAAGCCGAACAAGCTGCCGCTGCTCAAGCACCTGCCGCCGAGCCAGTTCCGGTAGTGGAAGCAGTCGAGGCAGCCCCTGCCCCGGTCGCTGAAACCCCTGCCGAACCCGCCCCGGTTGAATCGGCTCCGGTGATCGACGAACCTCAGCATCACGCTGAAGAAGTTGCGCCGCAACACGCTGAAGCCCTGGAAAAAGAGCACGAGCCTAAACCTCACGCCTGATTCCACCGCCCAGTAAAAAGCCCCGCCTGGTAATGCCAGGCGGGGCTTTTTTATGCCTTCAGACTTATTGTGGGAGCCGAGCTTGCTCGCGATGGCGGTGGGTCAGCTTGCATCAATGTTGAATGTCAGACCGACTTCGCGAGCAGGGGGTCTGCGTGGGCTGTTATTTGAAGGTCAGCGCTTCAGGCACATCCACGTCCCACACCACGCCAGGATCGTCCACCGCCACTTCGACCCCATGCGCCCCGGCGAACAATGCCTTGGCACCGCGATCGCCGCTCAGCGCCATTAATTTCGGACCAAACTGACGGCCAAACCCCACGGGATGTCCGTACTCACCCGCAAGAACCGGCACGCTGATGCCATCCTCACGGATCCCCGCCGCCACCCGCTCGATACTCGACGGCAGGATGAACGGCATGTCTCCCAGCACAATCAACCAGCCATCAAGATCTGGACAGGCCCGGACTCCCGCCGCGATGCTGTCACCCAGGCCAGGCGAGTCCAGCGCTACGAAATCGCATCCATAGGCCTGGGCCATGCGAATGGCCTGTGGGCGATCCTCGCGAGTCACCAGCACGCGCTTATCCAGAGAGGCTGGCAAATTCATCAGCACCTGCTCGATCACCGATCGGACGGCGCCGTCACGCCCCGTGCAGTTGGCCAGTAATTTATCCTTGTCCGGGCCTGCAACCTGACGGAAACGGCTACCCGATCCGGCAGCGAGAATGATCACGCCAATCGATTCAGCCATACACCCTCCTTGCCTGCGGCTTACAGCGGCTTTTTCTGACGCAGCTCGACACCATTTTTGATGGCAACGATTTCGGCCAGCAGCGACAAGGCGATTTCCGCCGGAGTATGGCTACCTATGTGCAAGCCGACCGGCCCGTGCAGCCGTTCAATGGCCTGTGCTGACAAGCCTAGCTGAGCCAGGTTATCCCGGCGCTTCTGACTGTTGACCCTAGAACCCAGGGCCCCGACATAAAAAGCCTTGGAGTCCAGGGCTGTCAGCAGCGCCATGTCGTCCAGGCGTGGGTCATGGGTCAGGGCAACAATCGCCGTGCGCTCGTCGGTCTGGATGTTCAACACCGCTTCGTCGGGCATGCCGCAGACGAAGCGACCCTGTTGCTCTTCCCAACCGTAGGCAAATTCCTTGCGCGGATCGCAGATCAGCACTTCGAAGTCCAGC
Organism: Pseudomonas sp. LBUM1664; assembly: GCF_059695895.1. NCBI lineage: Bacteria > Pseudomonadati > Pseudomonadota > Gammaproteobacteria > Pseudomonadales > Pseudomonadaceae > Pseudomonas > Pseudomonas sp. LBUM1664. The sequence goes on from NZ_CP166791.1 coordinate 4,544,170, forward strand.
AGCCGGGCCATTTCTGCCACATAGCGCGACAGCTGTCCGGCGCCGATCAACAGCAGCCGCCAGCGTGGGCCGTAAATCGCCCGCAGGACTTGGCCGTCGAACAGCAAGGCGTCAGTTTTACTGGCCGGGGTCAGAGCTACGCTGCCGGTGGCGACGGTCAGCTCACGGGCGACAATCTCATGGGCTTGGCAACGCTCCAGCAATTCGGCGACCCATTGCCAATCGCCAACCCGCTCTTCGGTAAGACGCAGAGTGCCGCCGCACGGCAGACCGAAACGCGCCGCCTCCTCGCGGGTGACGCCGTAGGTGATCAACTGCACCGGCGGCCCGTCCGCCGGGATGCGACCGTCATGCAGCCGGGCGATCAAGTCATCTTCGACGCAACCGCCAGACACCGAGCCAATCACCACACCATCCTCGCGCAAGGCCAGCATCGCTCCCGGAGGCCTTGGCGCCGTGCCCCAGGTTTGGACCACGGTGAACAACACGACTCGCTGCCCGGCGCGGCGCCATTGAAGCACGCTGCGCAGGACGTTCAGATCGACGCTGTCCATCAAATTTTCGCCTATTGCCAGCCTTGCAGTTGATAACGCACCGGCAGGCTACGGATGCGCTTGCCCGTGGCCGCAAAAAGCGCATTGCACAACGCCGGCGCAATCGGCGGCACACCCGGTTCACCGACGCCGCCCAACGGCACCTCACCCGGAGGAGTGACCAAATGCACGGCCACTTCCTTGGGCGCCAGGGACAGGCGTGCCACTTCGTACATGTGGAAATTGTCCTGCTGGACTTTGCCATCCTTGAAGCTGATTTCCCCCACCATCGCATTGCCCAGGCCCATGACGCAGGCGCCTTCGAACTGGGAGCGGATGCGCTCGGGGTTGATCTGCGGGCCACAGTCCACGGCGATATCTGCTTTGTGCACGATCACCGTGCCATCGCCCTTGACCTCCACCTCGATGACAGCCGCCACGTAAGTGACAAAGCTGTAGTGCACCGCCAGCCCCAGACCGCGCCCCTTGGGCAGTTTTCGGCCCCAACCGGCCGCCTTCGCAGCGGTTTCCAGCACGGTGCGGATCCGCGCCGTATCGATGGGATAACGTTCGGGGGATTCGCCGTAGTTCCATTCTTCATTCAACGTCCGCGGATCGATCTTACGATCCGGGCCAAGCAATTTGATCTGGTACTTCAACGGATCCTGACCGGCCTTGTGGGCTAATTCGTCGATGAAACTCTGAATCGCAAAACCGTGGGGAATGTTCGACACCGAGCGATACCAGCCAACCCGGGTATGGGCCACCGCTTCAGGGTTTTCCAGGCGCATGTTGGGAATGGCGTAGGCCATGTTGGTCACGCCCATGCCCACTTCGAACGGCGCCTCGTGGGTCATGCCCGGTGCAAACAGCGCGGTGATGCTCGGGGCTACGGTGCGGTGCAGCCAGCCGGACGGCATGCCATCCTGGTTCAGGCCAGCCTTCAGGTATTCGGCCGACACGGTGTGGAAATACGAGTGATGGATGTCGTCTTCACGGGTCCATTGCACCCGCACCGCCTGGCCTGGAAACTCCTTGGCCAGCACGGCCGCTTCGATGACAAAGTCGGGCTTTGACTTGCGTCCGAAACCACCGCCCAGCAGCGTGATGTTCACCGTGACCTTGTCGAAGGGGATTGCCAGGCGTTCAGCAATGCGTTCACGAGTAACCTGCGGTGCCTGGCTCGGCGCCCAGGCTTCGCACTGGCCATCCTTGAAACGGGCGACGGCGACCATCGGCTCCATAGGCGACTGAGACAAGTGCGGCAGGTAATACGCGGCTTCCAGGGTCGAGTCGGCCTTGGCCAGCGCGTCGTCGATGTCACCGGTGTTGCGTAGGACTTTTCCGGGTTTGAGAGCAGCGGCCTCCAGTTCCTTACGGTAGGCGATGGAGTCATAACCGGCATTCGGGCCATCGTCCCACTCGATTTTCAGCGCTTCGCGGCCCTTGATCGCCGCCCAGGTGTTTTTCGCCACCACTGCCACGCCGCCCAAGGGCTGGAATTCCGAGGGCAGCGGACGCCCTTCGATCTGCACCACCTTAATCACGCCGGGTACTTTCAGCGCCGCACTGCTGTCCACGGACTTGACCTTGCCGCCATAGACCGGCGGGCGAGCAACGACGGCGTAAAGCATGCCGTCCAAATGCACATCGGCACCGTACACCGCACGGCCGTTGACGATGTCTGCGCCATCGATGGCCCGGGTCGCTTCCTTGCCGATGTAGCGAAACGCCGAAGGCTCCTTGAGACGCAGGCTGTCACGGGCTGGCACCGGCAAGGCACTGGCCGCAGCGGCCAACGCGCCGTAACCCAGCTCCCGACCAGACGACTGATGCACGACCTTGTGCAATTGGGCACGGCATTCGCCCACCGGGACGTTCCACTGCGCGGCGGCGGCCTGTTCCAGCATGGTCCGGGCGGCGGCACCGCAACGGCGCATCGGCTCGTACCAGTGGCGCATGCTGCGTGAACCGTCGGTGTCCTGATTGCCGAAGCGCACTTCATCAGCCGGCGCCTGCTGCACCAAAACCCGGGCCCAGTCGGCGTCCAGTTCATCGGCCACCACCATGCCCAGGCTGGTGCGCACGCCCTGGCCCATTTCCGAACGGTTGCAGATCACCGTCACACGGCCATCGGCGGCGATGCTCACGTACACCTTCGGATCGTCGACCGCGCCATGAGGCATGCCCTCGGCGCCGAATTTCTTTTCTTCGGCGAAGGCATCCGGCATGCCCCAACTGGCGGCCAGCACCAGTACACCGGTGGCGCTCGCGCCTTTGAGGAAGCCACGACGGCTGAGGTTGCTCAGCACAAAATCATTGGGTAAGCGGCTCATGCCTTGGCCTCCTTCAAGTGAGTGGAGGCCTGGCGGATCGCGGTCTTGATCCGGTTATAGGTGCCACAGCGGCAGATGTTGCCGACCATGGCTTCTTCGATCTGCTCATCGCTCGGGTCGGGGTTGGTCTTGAGCAATGCGGTGGCGGACATGATCTGCCCGCCCTGGCAGTAACCACACTGTGCCACAGCGGTATCGAGCCAGGCCTGTTGGACGACTTGTCCAACCGGGTCAGCGTGAAGCTCGTCGATGGTGCTGATGTTCTGCCCTTTCACAGAGCCGATTGGCGTGATGCAACTGCGCGCCGGGGCGCCGTCGATGTGGATGGTGCACGCGCCACACAGGCCCATGCCGCAACCGAATTTGGTGCCGTTGTAACCGGCCACATCCCGGATAGCCCACAGCAGAGGCATGTCCTCGGTCACATCCAGTTGATGATTTTTTCCATTGAGTTTCAGGGTAATCATGGGCACGCCCGCATAGTTATCGAGTTATGGGGTCGAGCAATCTGCCGCTTGGGTATCGGTTCGGTTGTCGCAGACTGGCTCAGGCTGATCGGGCTCTCTTGTGCACACACGCGGGTATCTGCACCGGGCCTTCAAGGGTGCGATGGTCGCACCGTAGGGAGCTAAATTAACCCAGGATCAAGCAAAACGCCCTGCACGATCCTGCACAAATGATCCTTGCGCGAGGTTGTACAGGGCGTTTTTGGCCGTCGATGAAAGCGGCGTTCAGTACCGATTGGGTTCCATTTCCAGATCGACCTGGAAACGTTCGGCAATGTCTTTCTGGATGCGCAGGGCCAGGTCCAGCAGTTGCGGGCCAGTGGCATTGCCATAGTTGACCAGCACCAGCGCCTGCAACTGATGCACCCCGGCGTCACCTTCGCGAAAGCCCTTCCAACCGGCCCGCTCAATCAGCCAACCCGCGGCGATTTTCATCTGCCCTTCGGGCTGTGGATAAGCCACCAGATCCGGGTATTGCACCTTGAGTTGCGCCACTTGCGTGGCCGGCACCAGCGGGTTCTTGAAGAAACTTCCGGCGTTGCCGAGCACGGCGGGGTCTGGGAGTTTTTCGCTGCGAATGCTGCAAATGGCCCGGCTGACATCGGTGGGAGTTGCCTGATCGATGCCCTGCTCGGTCAACCGTTGGCGGACCGGGCCGTACTCCAGATGCAAATGCGCGGCGCGACTGAGGACAAAACGTACCCGCAGGATCAACCAGCGACCTGCTTGCTGTTTGAACAGGCTGTCGCGGTAGGCGAAACGGCATTCTTCAAGTGTGAAATCGTGCAGCTCACCGGTTTGACGATCCAGGGCGGTGAGGCCGGCAAATACATCCTTGATCTCCACGCCGTAGGCACCGATGTTCTGCATCGGCGCGGCGCCCACCGTACCGGGGATCAGGCTGAGGTTCTCCAGCCCCGACCAGCCTTGCGCCAGCGTGTGTTGAACAAATGGGTGCCACGGCTCCCCTGCTTCGGCCTCGACCACCACCCGTTCGCCGTCATCGCTGAGCAGTCGAACGCCCTGGCTGGCCATGCGCAGCACCAGTGCATCGATGTTGCCGGTCAGCAGCAGGTTGCTGCCGCCGCCGATCACCAGCAACGGCACTTCATGTGCGGTTGCATAGGCCAGCGCCTCGCGAACATCCCCATCGCTGTGGGCTTGAGCGAACAACCGAGCCGTAACGTCCACACCGAAGCTGTTGAACGGTTTGAGGCTGACGCCCGCCTGTACCTGCAAGGTCATAACCGCCCCTTCAATTCGACGACCAGGCGGTCCGTGGCGAGTTCGAGCAAATCCAGCACGTGCTCGAAGCCCTGTTCGCCGTCGTAGTACGGGTCCGGCACGTCATCGAGTTCGGCCTCGTAGCGACGCAGGAACAGATCCAGCTCAGCCCCGCCATTGGCCGGTTGCAGGGCCTTGAGACTGTGCAGGTTGCTGCTGTCCATCGCCAGGATCAGGTCGTAGGCGGCAAAATCGGCACGGGTCACCTGCTGCGCACGTTGGGCCGACAAGTCATAGCCGCGTCGCAGGGCCGCAGCCTGGCTGCGCTTGTCCGGGGCCTTGCCCACGTGCCAGTCACCAGTGCCGGCGGAGGCAACTTCTACCTGCCCGGCCAGCCCGGCCTCACGCAGCTTATGCCGCAAGATGCCTTCGGCGGTGGGTGATCGGCAGATGTTGCCGAGGCAGACGAACAGAACCCGCATCAGGCCTCCAGCAGGCGACGAACGCGCTCGAGGTCTTCGGGAGTGTCAACGCCGGTCGGTGGGGCGATCAGCGCATCAGCAACATGGATCCGCACGCCGTGCCACAGGGCACGCAGCTGTTCCAGGGATTCGGTGTTTTCCAGCCAGCACGGGCCCCAGGCAACGAAGTCCTGGAGGAAACCGGCGCGGTAGGCGTAGATACCAATGTGACGGCGATACGGCACGCCTTCCGGCAGCACGTCCCGGCCTTGAGCGAACGCATCCCGGGCCCAGGGCAATGTCGCGCGGCTGAACGTCAGCGCCAGACCGTTGAGGTCACTGACCACCTTGACCACGTTAGGGTTGAACAGGGTCTGCACATCCTTGATCGGCTCGGCCAGAGTAGCCATGCGCGCTTCGGTGTGAGCCGCCAGGTTGGCAGCAACCTGATCGATCACGCTGGGCGGGATCAACGGCTCGTCGCCCTGCACATTGACCACGATGGCGTCGGGTTCCAGGCTCAACTTCGCAGCGACCTCCGCCAGGCGATCGGTACCCGAGTTGTGATCTTCGCGGGTCAGCACCACCTCGGCGCCAAACCCCTTGCAGGCCTCCACGATGCGCGCATCGTCCGTCGCCACCACCACACGCTGGGCGCTGCTCTTGCAAGCCTGCTCCCACACGTGCTGGATCATCGGCTTGCCGGCGATCGACAGCAACGGTTTGCCGGGCAGGCGCGTCGAGGCGAAGCGCGACGGAATGACAACGGTAAAGGCTGCGGTCATTTCTCCAGGCGCTCATCGGTGGTCAGGGTGCGGGCTTCGCTTTCGAGCATCACCGGGATGCCGTCGCGAATCGGATAAGCCAGGCCAGCACCCTTGCTGATCAGTTCGGTCTTGTCGGCGCTGAGCTTGAGTGGGCCTTTGCAGACCGGGCAGGCCAGAATGTCGAGCAATTTGGTGTCCATGAAATTCCCCTGGATAAAAGGTTTAAGGTAAAAGCCGATCCGGCAACAGACGCATCAACTGCATATCGAACCAGACCGCGAAGGCCTGTGATGGCGCTGCGTCCACCGCCAGGTACCACCAGTCAGGCGCGGCGAAGGCACGGCATTTGACCGCGTCCTTTTCCGTCATGACCACCGGTAACGCCGGCGTAAAATTCAAGGCCTGGGCGCTGTATTCGGCGTGATCGGCAAACACGTGAGGTATTGGCCGCCAGTGTAGCGTTTCGAGGGTTTTGAAGAAACGCTGCGGATTGCCGATGCCAGCCACGGCGTGCAATGCCTGGCCGGGCGGAAAATGGTCGAGGGGCCGTCGTTCGCCGCTGGCCAGGTTCACCAGGGCAGTGGGCTGCAACTCGAAGGCGAAGCCGCCTTCACGGTCGGCACTGGCGCCATTGTAGAGTACGGCGTCTACCGATTGCAGGCGCTCGACCGGTTCGCGCAACGGGCCGGCAGGCAGACAACGCCGGTTACCCAGGCCTCGGGCATTGTCGATCAGTACGAGTTCAAGGTCCCGGGCCAGCCGATAATGTTGCATGCCGTCGTCGGACAAAATCAGGTCCAGCGGTTCGGCTGCAAGCAACGCCCGGACCGCACGGCTGCGGTCCGGATCGATCATCAGCGGTACGCCGGTGCGCTGGACGATCAGCAGCGGCTCGTCGCCTGCGATGTCGGCCCCCTGATCAGCTTCGACTCGCCACGGCAGTTGCGGCGGCTTGGCGCCATAACCCCGGCTGACCACGCCAACCCGCAGGCCACTGCGCTGGCAGTGCTGGATCATCCACAGGATCAGCGGCGTCTTGCCGGTGCCCCCCACGGTGATGTTGCCGACGACAATCAGCGGCACGGGCGGCTGGTAAATCTCACCCTCACCCGCCAGGAAACGCTTGCGCTTACTGTCCACCACCCGCCGGTACAGCCACTCCAGTGGCCGCAACAACGTCAAGGCCGGGTGACCTTCGTACCAGGCGGCGAGCAATCGATCGGACATGGCCATCAGGGTGCAGGCGCCGCCTCGACCGTGGTCATGCGCAGATGGCTGAAGCCGAGCTTGCCGGCCGCGTCCATGGCGGTGATGACGGATTGATGAGGGGTCTTGCCGTCAGCGCTGATGGACAGCGGCAGCTTGGTGTCGCCGCCGGACTCCTTCTGCAAGGCTTCGATCAGGCTCGCCAGGTCGCTCTTGGGCAGCAACTGGTTGTTCACCGAGAACGCCCCTTCGGCGCTGATGGTGATTTCCAGGTTTTTCAGCTGCTGGTCTTCGGCCGGCGAGCCGCTGACGGCTTCCGGCAATTCGACCTTGAGCTGGGTTTCCCGGGTGAAGGTGGTGGTCACGACGAAAAACAGCAACAAGATGAACACCACGTCGATCAGCGACGCGAGGTTGATATCAATGTTTTCCCGTGGTTTGCGGCGGAATTTCACTTCTTGTCCCCGGCCAGGTCCACGTCACGGTCACCCTGTACCACCTCGACCAGTTTGATGGCTTCCTGTTCCATGCCCACCACCAGTTCGTCGATGCGTCGTTGCAGGAACCGATGGAAGAACACGGCTGGGATACCCACCATCAGGCCAGCGGCGGTGGTGATCAGGGCCTTGGAAATACCGCCCGCCAGCACCGCGGCGTTAGTGGTCATGCCAGAGCCGGTAAACGCGCTGAAAATATCGATCATGCCCAGCACCGTCCCCAAAAGGCCCAGCAGCGGGGACATAGCGGCGATGGTGCCCAGGGCGTTGATGTAGCGCTCCAGCTCATGGATGACCCGGGCGGCGGCTTCTTCAATGCACTCTTTCATGATCTCGCGACCATGCTTGGAGTTCGCCAGGCCCGCGGCGAGGATTTCCCCCAAAGGCGAACTGGCCCGCAGCTCCTTGAGCTTGTCCTTGTTCAGTTGTTTGTCCTTGATCCAGACCCAGACCTGTCCGACCAAATGCTCCGGAGCCACGCGGCTGGCCCGCAGGGTCCACAGGCGTTCGGCAACGATGCCCAGTGCCGCGATGGAACTCAGAATGATCGGTAACATCATCCAGCCGCCGGATTTGACCAATTCCCACACAGTGAAAGCCCCCTCGAAAAAGTGCGCCACTTTATCATACAGACTCGCCTTGGAGGCCCGACCCACTGATAACACCCTCGCGCAAGGTACGCCTGGTCAATGATGCGCCCATGGCCCCGCAAACGGTGGGTCACGCCAGTAGCGCCGAAGCCCGGCCTGGGTGCGCGGCAGCTCGAAGGCGCCCAGTTGCAGACGAATAGCACCCTGCTCGGCACTGTCGTAGATCGCCATACCCAACCGTCGGTAACGCGCCATCACCCGGGGATGCGGATGGCCGAACGCATTGCCTTGGCCTCGGGAGATCAACACCGAATGAGGTTTGAGGCGCGACAGCAGGGCCATCGACGATGAGCTGCGGCTGCCATGATGAGGCGCGGCCAGCCACTGGATCGGTATCGCCAGGGGCCCGTCGAGCAAGGCGCGCTCGGCATGGGTGTCGATGTCGCCGGTCAACAGCAACCGCTCGCCGCCGGCCTCGACCAGCAACACGCAGGACTTCTGGTTGCTTTCGAAGGCAGATGACCACTGCCACAGCTCGAACCTGACCCCGTCCCATTCCCAGCGCACGCCGCTGTCGCACGCCCCAGCCTGCAGGGTGGAGGGCAACGCGGCAGGATCGCCACTGATCACCCGCGTCGTGAGCAGCCCGCTGTGCACGGCTTGGGCGCCGCCGGCGTGATCGGCGTCGGCATGGCTGAGCAGCATCAGGTCCACCCTTTGCACACCCAGCTTGCGCAAGGCGGGCAGAACGACGCGTTCACCCGCATCGGCCTCGCCAAAGCGCGGCCCCGCATCGTAAAGCAGGGTGTGGTGACGGGTGCGCACCAGCACCGCCAGCCCCTGGCCCACGTCCAGTTGCCAGATTTCGGCTTGCCCTTGCGGTACATCTTCTCGTGGAGGAAAAACCATCAGCAGCAACATCGGCCAGCCCAGCACCCGCAGCGGTACGCCCTTGGGCAGCAGCAGTAAAAAAGCACCGAGGGCGGCAATGCACCAGGCCCAAAATGGAACCGAAGCGGGAACCCACGCCGGCATTCGCCCGGCAACCAGCGCCAGCCCCTTGAACAACAGATCGAGCAAACCACCGGCGATCCACAGCAGCCCTTCACCGACGAATGGCACCGCTAACAACGCCGTGCCGAGCAGCGCCGTTGGCAACACCAACAGGCTGATCCAGGGCACCGCCAACAGATTCACCAGTGGCCCGCTGAGGCTGACCGGCAAACCCAATATCAACAATAGCGGGCACAGCCCGACCGCAACCAGCCACTGGGCACGGGTCCAGCTTTGCCACCAACGCCAGGGGCCCAGGCGACCGCCAAAGGTGAACATCAATATCGCCACCGCAGCAAACGACAGCCAGAACCCTGGCCGCAAGCTGGCCAGCGGATCGAACACCAGCACCCCATCGAAGGCCAGCAGCCACGCCCACCACGGGTGCGGATGCCTGAAGCACAGGCGCCACAACAGCACCAGGCCGATCATCGCGCAGGCCCGCCGCACCGGCACCTCAAACCCGGCGAGTAAGCCATAACCCAGGGCCGCGCTGAAGGCCAGCACGCAGGCCCAGGGCAACCACGGCAGACGGACAGGCCACACGCCATAGCGCGCCGCAGCGGCCACCAACAGGTACACCAGGCCAGCGAGCAGCCCGATGTGTTGCCCGGAAATCACCAATAAATGAACCGTGCCGGTGTCTTGCAGCACCTGCCAGTCATCGCGGCTCAACCCGGCGCCGTCGCCCAGGACCAAGGCCGCCAGCGCACCGGAGCGGCCCTGGGCATCGACCTGGGCCAGCGCCTGTCGCACTCCGTCGCGCCAAGCGCCTTGGGCCGCGTGCAGGCGGCGACCGTCCTTGACCGTACCGGTGGCGCCGATGCCCCGGCTCAACAGCCAGGCTTGATAGTCGAAGCCGTGTGGGTTCAGCAGCCCGGCAGGCCGCTTGAGCTTCACTGCCAGCCGCCATCGCTCGCCGCTGCTGACAGGCGGTCCACCGAACCAGGCCAGGCGCATCGACGACGGTAACCGGGTGCGGCGTGAACGGGCATCGTCCAGTTCGAAGCGCGCTACGCCGTCGCTGTTCTGCGGCAAACCGACGACACGTCCCTCGACCCAGCGGGTTTCTCCGTCCAGTGCGACGGGCAGCCGGTCGTCCAGTGCAAACTGCGCACACAAGCAGGCCCAGGCCAACCCGAGCAGGAAAAAACCCAGCGGGTAAGCTCGAAACGGCAAAACCATCAGCGCCAGCACTGGCATGGCTGCAATCAGCCACAACGGCGGCAATGCCGGTAAAAAAACCGGGGCCAACAGCCCCAGTGCAAGCGCGACCATCCCTGTGCGCATAACCCCATCCTTGAGAGTCCCCTCTTCAGGCATAGCCGGTCTGGGGCACCGTGGGCGTTATCAATTGTCACAAAGTCTGAATCTGTCGGCCGTAGAATCCGGACATACTTGCGGCCTTACTGCTTTGAACCGACCGAGAACCCTTATGCCCCGGCGCCTATTCAAACGTTACATGCCTGACCCAGCGAGCATTCGGGAACACAAGTCCTTACGTTTTCTCGGCACCCTGCTGCACGACCCCAACCTCTGGCACCTCAATCGCCACTCGGTGGCCCGGGCGATGGCCGTCGGTCTGTTTGCTGCTTTCCTGCCAATACCGTTGCAGATGTTGGTGGCCGCCGCACTCGCCATCATTGTGCGCGGCAATATACCGATTGCGGTGAGCCTGGTCTGGCTGACCAACCCCATCACCATGCCGGCGGTGTTTTTCTGCACCTATCAGACCGGCGCCTGGCTGATGGACGTTCCACCCCGCACGTTGCCGGAAGAACTGACCTGGGAGTGGATCACCGACCAGTTGTCCACCTTGTGGCAACCGTTTCTGCTGGGCTCGGTGGTGACCGGCCTGGTGCTCGGCGCCCTGGCCTACTTCATCACCATGAGCTACTGGCGCTGGTGGGTCACCCGGCAATGGAATCGACGCAAGAAAAACCGGATGTGAAATGCAAAAAAAGGCCTCCTGAGCATGGAGGCCTTTTTTGTGGTGTTCGCGATGGCGATATATCAGTCAACATACATGCTGGATCAAGTACGCATCCCACGCCCACTGACCAACAGCCGCGCGCAACCGACATAGAGCACCACGGTCGCCACGAGCATGAAGGTAATCGCGACACTGATTTTGATGTCCGAAACCCCGAGGATGCCGTAGCGGAAGGCGTTGACCATGTGCAGCACCGGGTTGGCCAGGGATACGGTCTGCCAGAACGGTGGCAGCAGGGAGATCGAGTAGAACACCCCGCCCAGGTAAGTCAGCGGCGTGAGCACGAACGTCGGGATGATGGAGATGTCATCGAAGTTGCGTGCAAACACCGCATTGATGAACCCAAGCAGGGAAAAGATCGTCGCCGTGAACACCACGACCAGTACCGTCACCCCCAGGTGATGCACCTGCAAATGGGTGAAGAACAGCGACAACAAGGTCACGATCAGGCCTACGGCCAGGCCTCGCAACACGCCGCCCAAGGTGTAACCGATCAGAATCGTATGGGGCGAAACCGGCGAGACCATCAGTTCTTCGATCGAACGCTGGAACTTGCTGCCGAAGAAACTCGACACCACGTTGCCGTAGGAATTGGTGATCACCGACATCATGATCAGCCCCGGCACGATGTAGTCCATGTACGTGAAACCGCCCATGTCGCCGATCTGCCGGCCGATCAGGTTGCCGAAGATCACGAAGTACAAAACCATGGTGATGGCCGGCGGCAGCAAGGTCTGCGGCCAGATCCGCATGAAGCGCCGGACTTCGCGGTAAACGATGGTATTGAGGGCGATTAGGTTGGGGCGAAATTCGGAACTCATATCGCCACCTTGGCCAGATTTTTCTCTACCAGAGACACGAACAACTCCTCGAGACGATTGGTTTTGTTGCGCAGGCTCTGCACTTCGATGTTCTGCAGCGACAGCTGGGAGAACAAGCCGGTAATGCCGACGGCCTTATCCACCTGGACTTCCAGGGTATGGCTGTCTACCAGCCGGGCCGGATAACCCATGAGCTGCGGTGCGATCTTCAGGTCGTTTTTCAGATCCAGCAGGAAAGTTTCCACATGCAGTTGGCTGAGCAACTGCCGCATGCTGGTGTTCTCGACGATGGTGCCGTGGTCGATGATGCCGATGTTGCGGCACAGCTGCTCGGCCTCTTCCAGGTAATGCGTGGTGAGGATGATGGTGATGCCTTTCTGGTTCAGTTCGGTCAGGAAGGTCCACATCGAACGACGCAGCTCGATGTCCACGCCTGCAGTTGGTTCATCGAGGATCAGCAGACGCGGCTCATGCACCAGCGCGCGGGCAATCATCAATCGCCGCTTCATGCCACCAGACAACGAACGGGACGGCACGTCACGCTTGTCCCACAACCCCAACTGGGTCAGGTACTGCTCGGCTCGCTCGTTGGCGATTTTCGGCGGGATGCCGTAGTAACCAGCCTGGGTCACGACGATGTCGAAGGTCTTCTCGAACTGGTTGAAATTGAATTCCTGGGGCACCACGCCGATGCAGCGTTTGAGAGCGGCGGGCTCGCGGTCCAGGTCATGACCAAAAATATTCACCGTACCGCTGGTTTTGTTCACCAGCGTGGAAAGAATGCCAATGGTGGTGGATTTGCCGGCACCGTTGGGGCCGAGCAAGGCGAAAAAGTCACCTTCGGCGACGTCCAGATCGATACCACTCAAGGCCTGGAAACCGTTGCCGTAGGTTTTGGTTAGCTGCCGGATGGACAGAGCGGAACTCATATCGGATTTACGCACCAAGAAGGGATGAAAGAGTTAGTGTCCTGCCTCCCAAACAGTGTTTATGAGGCAGGACATTAGATAAGGGCGGTCGGCGCACAATGCAACCGCGGCGCACGAAGGCAATGGTGCGTGGCGTCGCCGCACAAGTACAGTCAAGTGTGTCGATAGTAGGTATTAAGTCAACGCGGTCATGACGGCCTTGCGGTAAGCCGGACGCTGCTGCAGCCGCGCGTACCAGGCCTGCAGGTGCGGCAGCTCAGCCCGTTCGATAGGCATCTCGAACCAGGCATAAATGAAACTGCCCAGAGGAATATCGCCCATGCCGATTTCGTCGCCCGATAGGTAAGGCTGTTCGCTCAACGCCTGGTCCGCCATCGCCAGCAAGCCGTCGCAAACCTTGACCGCTGCGTTGATAGCAGCCCAATCCTGCTGCTCGGCCGGGGTGCGCAAGACACCCCAGAACACAGGGCGAAACGGATCGGCAAGGGTGGAGGTGGTCCAGTCCATCCATTTTTCAGCATTGGCTCGAGCCTGCACATCGGTCGGATACCAGGCCGAGCCCGACGCATGGCGAGCCGCCAGATAACGCACGATGGTGTTGGATTCCCAGAGTACGAAACCGTCGTCTTCGATCATCGGAACGCGGCCATTGGGGTTCTTCGCGCGGTACTCGGGCGTGTCCACCACACCGAACGCGCCGCCCGCGTCGATGGCCTCGTAGGCCAGCCCCAACTCTTCGGCGCACCACAGCGCCTTGCGCACATTCGATGAATTTTTCCGGCCCCAGATTTTCAGCATCACGGCGTCCTCAATGGATAAATGCCGCAGCAGCATACGCCGGATCAGCCGCGGCTCAAATCGCCCTGCATGTCACCGAGCGGGGCGACAATTGATCGGCGAACAGCTGCCGATAGCATTCATGGCGACCGTCTAACTCCAGGGGCGCCACGTCTAACAACTCACACAAACCTTGATTGAAGGCTGGCGTGGCTTTGACCCAGCGCCCGTTCAGGTACAGTTCGGTATAACCGTGCATGGCGAACACGTCACTCTTGAGCAATGGGATGTACGCCTCGAGTCTATCCACAGCTCCAACACAGAGATAACGGCGTTTCGGCCAAACAATGGCGCTTTCTCACTTTGCCAACGAACGATTTCCCACGGCTGTTGCCAACCAGACTGGCGCAATGCATCCAGAATTTCCCACGAGGTCAATCACATCGCGCTGACCGCCGGTTTTGCAGATGCCGTCTAAGCTCTGAGGGTCGGTTTTGCCTTGGTTCACGGAGGATTAAATATGCTGTTGTTGTGGATACTGGTTCTGGTCATCGGGATCGCCTGGCTGGCGCATCGACGCACTGACCCGCTGCCCGCCCTGGGTATTGTCGCGGTCTACCTGCTGGCCATGGGCGTCTTCAGCCACGCCCCCGGTTGGCTGATGCTGATCCTCTGGGTGGTGCTCGCCGCCGTCGCGGCCCCTCTGCTGCTGCCAGACCTGCGCCGCAAATATTTCAGCGCGCCGATGTTCGACTGGTTCCAGAAAACCCTGCCCCCCATGTCAGAAACCGAGCGCGACGCTATCGACGCCGGCACGGTGTGGTGGGATGGCGAACTGTTCAGCGGCCGACCGGACTGGGACATGCTGCTGGCCTACCCCAAGGTGCAACTGACCGAAGAGGAGCAGGCTTTCCTCGACGGCCCTACCGAAGCACTCTGTGCCATGGTCAGCGACTGGGAGATCGGCCAGGCCATGGACCTGCCGCCTGAAGCCTGGGCCCACATCAAGGAACACGGTTTTTTTGCGCTGATCATTCCGAAGGAGTATGGCGGCAAAGGCTTTTCCGCTTACGCCCACTCCCAGGTGGCAATGAAACTGGCCACCCGCAGCGGTGACCTGGCCTCTACTGTAATGGTCCCCAACTCCCTCGGCCCGGCGGAACTGCTGCTGCACTACGGCACCGACGAACAACGCAACCATTACCTGCCGCGACTGGCCCGTGGCGACGATATCCCCTGCTTCGCCCTGACCGGACCGCTGGCCGGCTCCGACGCCGGGGCGATGCCAGACACCGGCATCATCTGCCGGGGTGAATGGGAAGGCCAGCAAACCCTGGGCCTGCGCCTGAACTGGGAAAAGCGCTACATCACCCTGGGCCCGGTGGCCACCCTCCTCGGCCTGGCCTTCAAGGCTTACGACCCCGACCACCTGCTGGGTGACGAAGAAGACCTGGGCATCAGCCTTGCCTTGATTCCCACCGACACCCCCGGCGTCAATATCGGCCGTCGTCACCTGCCCCTCGGCGCTGCGTTCATGAACGGACCGAACTGGGGCAAGGACGTGTTCATCCCGCTGGACTTTCTCATCGGCGGCCAGGGCATGCTCGGCAAGGGCTGGATGATGCTGATGAATTGCCTGTCGGTCGGGCGCTCGATTTCCCTGCCGGCGGTGGGCACCGGTGCGGCGAAGTTCACCAGCCTGGTAACCGGCCAATACGCTCAGGTGCGGGAACAGTTCAACGTACCGTTATCGGCCTTCGAAGGCATTCAGGAAGCCATGGCGCGTATCGGTGGCAACGCCTGGATGATGGATGCCGCACGGATGCTGACCGCCAACGCGGTGGACCTGGGTGAAAAACCTTCGGTGCTCTCGGCGATCCTCAAATACCACCTGACCGAACGTGGCCGCGAGTGCATCAGCCACGCCATGGACGTGCACGGCGGCAAGGGCATCATCATGGGCCCGAACAACTACCTGGGCCGCAGTTGGCAAGGTGCGCCGATCTTCATCACAGTGGAGGGCGCGAACATTCTGTCGCGCAACCTGATGATCTTCGGTCAAGGTGCGATCCGCTGCCATCCGTTCGTGCTCAAGGAAATGGCCCTGGCAGGTCGTGAAGACAAAGACCAGGCGCTGATCGAGTTCGACGGGTTGTTGCTCAAGCACATCGGTTTTGCCATCAGCAACGCCGCCAGCACCCTGGTGCTGAACCTGGGCCTGGGGCGTTTCGAAAGAGCCCCCGGCAACGCCTTGAGCCAGGGTTACTTCCGCGCACTCAACCGGCAGGCGGCGGCATTCGCCCTTCTGGCGGACCTGAGCATGATGCTGCTGGGCGGCGAACTCAAACGTCGCGAACGGCTGTCGGCACGCCTGGGCGATGTATTGAGCAACCTCTACCTGGCCAGCGCAGCGCTCAAGCGCTACCACGACCTGGATTCGCCGGACCACATGGCGCCGTTGTTTACCTGGGCCATGGAAGAAAGCCTGGGCCAGTCGGAGCGTGCACTGGACGAACTGCTGGGCAACTTCCCAAACCGGGTGCTGGGTTGCGTGTTGCGACTGGTGGTATTCCCCTTCGGCCGTCGCCACAAGGGCCCGAGCGACAGGCTCGATGCCGAAGTGGCCGCAGTGATCGGCCGTGCCAAGGGCGATCCGACCCTCGAGGAGTTATTGCAGGGTTGCTATCGCCCGCAATCGGCCGACGATCCAGTGGGTGCGCTGCAACACGCCTCCGATCTGCTGGCCGCCGCCCATCCGCTGCACAAAAAACTGCACGGTGCGCTCAAGCAGGGTCAGCTCAACCCGGCTCCCGGCGAACACCTCATCGACGCTGCCCTGGAGGCAGGTGTGCTGCAGGCCGGTGAAGCCCAGACCCTACGCGCAGCCGAAGCGGCGCGACGCAAGGTGATCGACGTGGATGACTTTGCCAAGGAGGACCTGATGCTCGCCGAAGCCAAGGTCCGCTGATCCTGGCGGCCATATGCTCTCTACCATGTAAAAGCGGGCGCAAGAGCTTTATACTCCTGCGCCCGTTTTGCTCTTGAGGACTTATCTCGTGTCCAATGTCGTTGCCGATCACCTTGTCTTGCTTGACCACTTGCGCAGCATCCTGGTCGCCGTGGGTGAGGCCGAACAGGTTCCCGAAGAAAGCCATGTGCTATTCCTGGAGCGCTTCGACGAATTGCGTGCGCTGTTGCCCGTTGACCCGATCGAAAGCCAGTACCTGGGTCAGGACCTCCTGTGCCAGGTGGTTGTCCGTTATCCACAGATCGCCCACCTGGTGCCTCGCGACCTGCTGTGGTACTTCGCTGGTGACTGCCTGCACTACATGCCTGACGAAGAAATCGCCCTGTACCAGGCCCTGGAAGAACGTCGTTTCGAAGCGGAACAAAACGACGAGCCCTTCGACTGGAACCAGGAAAAGCAATTGCTGGCCATGTCGGATCAGGACAGCAAGCACTGATTACCACCAGTCCTGCAAAGGCCCGCACGGTTAACCCTGCGGGCCTTTTTTATTGATCCTTGGCCTCAAAACAACCCATCACTCTCCGGCAGCTCATAGTGCGCCGCAACGCTGGCCGTACCACTCGACTTGCCCACCTTATTCAAGGTCGGCTCCTTCTCCATGCACGCCACCAGATAATCGATGAACACCCGCAGTTTCGGCGGCAGGTAGCGGGTCGGCGAGTGCAGCAGCCACAAGCCGCCATGGTAGGACGCCAGGAACGTCCAATCTGCCAGCACCTGCACGATCAACCCTTGCTCCAACGCGTGTCGGGCCGTGAAATACGGCAGGCTACCGATGCCGATGTGCTGCAAAACCGCTCCCAATCGCACGCCTGTGTGATTGGCCGCATAGCGTCCGCGCACGCCCACCGTGACGGACTTGGTGCCTCTCCTGAGTTTCCAGCGAGCATCGTTTGGGGTTTCCCCCAGATAAATACAGCTGTGCTCAAGCAAATCATGGGGATGCTCGGGGATGCCATGTTCGGCCAGGTATTGCGGCGTGGCGCAGAGCAGGTGATCGATGGTCAACAACTGACGGCCCACCAGGCCGGCCGGCGGCTGATCGGTGATCCGGATGGCCAGGTCGACATGATCGTCGATGAGATCGACCTGCCGATCTTCCAGCAGCAGCTCCACATCGATCTTGGGGTAGCGACGCAAAAAATCGGGCATGTGGGGATGAATCACAAAGCGCCCCACCGCCTTGGGCACGCTGACGCGAATCCGCCCTTCGGCTTCATGGGTGAACTGGCCGCTGATTTCCATCACCGACCGCGCAGCGGCGACCATTTCCTGGCAGCGCTTGAACACCTCTTCCCCGCCATCGCTCAAACGCAACTTGCGGGTGGTGCGCTGCAACAATCGGGTAGCCAGGGCTTTCTCCAGGCGAGAAATGCTGCGGCTGACAGCCGACGGCGATGAGCCCGACTGGCGGGCCGCTTCGGAGAAACTGCCGGTCTCCACGACCTTGACGAAGATGGCCATCTCGGCGAGCAACGGCAGCGGTAGATTTGTGCTCATGGCGCAACAGTCCTTTGAAATGTTAGCGGATTATCACCAATTTCAACGCCACTTATAATCCAGACACAAATTTTGATGTGGGTATGAGATATGACGCTCCGCCTCTTTTTCCAGAGTGATGACCTTGAAGCCACCGTGGAAGTCCTGGAGTGCAGCCCCCGGGAAAACGAATTTGCCGTGGTACTGGGCGCGTCTCTGTTTCATCCTCAGGGCGGCGGCCAGCCCTGTGACACCGGTTGGATCGGTAAAAGCCAGGTGCTGCGCGTCGTCCAGGATGGGCCGCAGATCATTCATTATGTCGACCGCCCGGTGGCCTTGGGTATGACCTCGATCTACGTGGACGAGCAGCGTCGGCTGTTGAATTCGCGCCTGCATTCGGCCGGGCATCTGATCGGTCATTTCGCCGAAGCCCGCGGCTGGATACCGATCAAAGCCCATCACTGGCCCGGCGAATGCCGTGTGCAATTCAAACCGGCGGAGAATCCCCAGGAACTGGACGCGTCGATGATCCAACAAGGCATCGATAAGTGGATCGCCAACGACCTGCCTCGCCTGATCGCGTCGCGCGAAGGCTCGCGGGAAGTCGGTTTCGGTGAGCTGGCCGGCTATGGCTGCGGCGGTACCCATGTGCGGCGCTTGCAGGAGTTAGGGACGGTTACCATCGCCTCGCTTTCACAGAAGAAAGGAACGCTGTCGGTTCACTACCACGTGGACTGATAACGCCGGCCCCGGCCCCCAGGAACAGGCCCGCCGGCTTATTCCCTTACTCCGTTCGCAGTCCGTTTGCATGTTGATGAAATACCGAGACATGGCGTTACACGAGGGCAGCCGCTGCGCAACGTAGCGGCTCAAGGGGCAAGCTTTCTTCTCTCTATAGGGACTGACAACACAATGCTTGTACGTGTCTCGCCGTACGCGTTGATATTCGCAATGATGTTTTCGATCTCGGCCATTGACTTGGCATAGATTCGGATCAGGTAAGAGTCGTTACCCGTGATGTGTAGACACTCAACGACTTCAGGGATGTCGTTGAGTGTCGCAATCAATTTGGATTTCGCCGGCTTGAGGGTGGTGATGCCAACGACGGCAGATATACCGTACCCGAGCTTGGTTGGATCTAACTGAGCGCTATAACCCTTGATGACACCGGAGTCTTCGAGCTTGCGCAGCCTGTCCGTGGTGGCGGGAATAGACAGACCTGCGTGCTTGGACAGCTCGGTGATGGAAATGCGACCACAGTCCTGCACCTTCCCCAGGATTTTTATGTCTATACGATCCATGTGCGTTTCCCCCTGCAAGAAGTATAAATTTTAATGAAAAGCACGAGTTTTTCATTAAAAAAATCATGCACCAAAATAAAGCAGAGTGCTAGTCTATTTCCTGCCTGAAAAGCCTAAAAAGAATCCGGGCAATCAATAGCCCCTCCTCTTTAGCATGAAGCACTGCATAATAAAATATTTCTCTCCAGGGACAGCGCTCGCATGGAAGATGAAAAAATAAAGTGTGTAAAAAAGTCCTATCTACTCACCCAGTATATTGGAACGCAAGTCCTAGATTTCCGTCGTTTCAAGAGGGATCAAATTCTGATGTATCTGGCGGGCGTCACCTTTTTCTCGGTGGGTGCCAAGTTCTTCATCGTCAGTCAACTGGGAACGGATCCTTTAGATGTCCTGATCATCTCGATAGATAAAATGCTCCTGCTCGGCATGGGTGTTTGCTCGGCGATTGTGTCTCTATTCTTTCTGCTGTGGTGGATGCTCTGGAACAAAAAGTACCCTCCGATCAGTCCATTTATTACAACCACGCTAACAGGCCTGCTGATTGACCTCTGGTCCGTATTGGGACTGGGAGAGTATTTGATTACCCGAGTGAGTGAGTACACGCTATTGGCAATGGGACTGATGCTGTGTGCTTATTCATCCGCACTGATCATCATGAGCGGTATTGGCATCAGAATCATGGACTTGGTAGTGCTCACCATGGTTTCCAAATGGGCGTGGTCATTCACCAAAGCCAAAATGATAATTGAAGTGGGTATCTTTACAACCGGCTGGCTTTTAGGTGGGCCATTCGGCCTGGGCACCCTTGCATTCCTGTTGGTCATAGGCCCACTGATACAACCCTTCATGAACATGAATGCCAGGCGCTTTTCACTTAAAAACTACGGACTGATCCGCGCGTCTTCTATCTACCCATAATTCCGAGAGAAAGTGCCACGACTGTGGCGCCGGCATTGCTTCGCCCTGACTATTTTAACCGATGATGTTGACAGCAACTTCCGTGATGAGGCGTGATAAATGGACACTACAAAAAATAAAAACTGGACCTTGGAAAGCACACCTGCAAAGTTGGAAGAAATACTCCCCAACGGTAATGTAAAGTGCCATCTTTCGCCCCGAAACTGTGTCATACAGGAGGGCAAGGTAGGCTTTTGCAAGGTACGAGGAAACAGAGGGGGTCGGCTCGTCACATTGAACTATGGCAAAGGCGTCCATAGCACCGAGGAAACCATCGAAACCGAGGCCGTTTTCCACTTTGCTCCCGGGGAGAGAATCCTGTCCCTGGGCAATATCGGCTGCATGCTCAACTGTGGCTATTGCCACAACTGGAAGACGTCTCAGGCCAAGTATGTGACCGACAAAGATGTCTACTACTACACCCCTGAGCAGGTCGTGGAAACGGCATTGAAGCACGGTATTCGCGTCATCTCCTGGACGTATAATGATCCTGTTGTCTGGCATGAATTTATCCTCGACACGGCAAAGCTGGCCAAGGAGGCCGGGTTAATCAATTTATATAAATCGGCCTTTTTTATCAGCGAAGAAGCCATTGATGAGTTATTGCCGGTCATTGATATATTCTCAATTTCGCTAAAGTCGATTTCTCCGGAATACTACCGAAAAGTCACAACAGGTTGGGTAGAACCCGTATTGGCCGGCATCAAAAAAGTGTACGACGCTGGCAAATACGTTGAAGTCAGTACCTTGATGGTGACCGACATCAGCGACGACGAGGACACCGCCAGAAAAATCAGCCAGTGGGTGCTGGATGAACTGGGGCCGAATGTGCCTCTGCATTTTGTAAGGTTCCACCCCGATTATAAAATGAGTAACAGCATCAGAACTCCGGTGGACAGGCTCCTGAAGGCTCGGGATATCGCTCGAAGCATGGGGGTTGAACATGTTTATCTGGGCAACGTGAATGATGTCGAGGGCACCAATACCAGTTGCAATAACTGTAACGCTCTGCTCGTTACCCGCTACGGCTTGAACGCTGAAATAATCGGGCTGGACAGCAAAGGTTGCTGCTCTCAGTGCGGACACGACGCACACTTCAAGTTACTGGGCGAACACAAGGCGAAGCTTCTGGTTGAACCGCAAACTGAGCTGACCGCTTACGAGAAACGAAAGTTCGAGTGGCACGGGGATATCGTATCGCTGCACGCCCAGGTGCTGAATACCGAAGACTTTGAACAGACCGTCTACCTGCGGCGCAATTATACGGACGGGCTCAACAGCGATTGGACATCGCTGGCATTGCGGCCCTATGAAAGCTATCGATTCATTATCGCCAAGGCGCGGATTGATGAATCAGGGCCTGAGGTCTGGCTTCCTCAAGGGGTGAACTCAAATCTTCATGAAGTATTCGACCGGGCTCACTTCCCAACCGAATCGATTGAAGAGATTGGTATTTCGCAAAATGACATCACCCCGACCATTGGCTATGAGGGTAAGCAGAACATGTATGAACAAGTTATCAAACTGGTCAGCCAGTCATGAAAGTGTCTACTGAAATACTTCATATCCGGGTAGATGACCGAGAGGCTCACCCCTCCGTCACGCCAATCTATCAGTGCAGCGCATTTAACGCTGACTCGGCGTTCTTCTACTCGAGAAAAGCCAATCCCAATGTCACCGAGCTGGAACAGGTTGTCGCCTCCCTGGAAGGAAGCGAATATGCCTTGGCCTACAGCACCGGAATGAGCGCCATCTACATGGTTTTGGAGCTGCTGAAACCGGGTGGGTCGCTGGTGATCAACAAATATATCTACGGCTGTTCTTATAAGCTGTTCCAGCGCTATGCGGCACGCATCGGTGCAACACTGACGATCCTTGATCTCACCACGGAAAGCGGACTGAAAGCATTGCCGGCGAACGTCGACATGGTCGTTTTCGAAACGCCGACCAATCCGTTCCTGAAGGACATTGATATTCATGCGGTGAGCAGGGCCGTTAAGCAAAACAATCCGCAGGCCTTGGTGGTCGTTGATAACACCTGGGCCACTCCGATATTCCAGAAGCCTCTGAACTTTGGCGCCGATATTTCCCTGTACAGTGCAACAAAATACTTCTCCGGCCACAGCGATGTCATGGGCGGCCTGGTGCTGGTCAACAGTGAAGTGATTTATAACCGCCTGCTTGAAGGCCGTTTTTATTCAGGCGCTATCCTGACCCCGAATAGCGCCTGGCTGCTTCGCAGAAGCATGCAGACGTTTAACCTGCGCATGGAGAAACACAGTCATACAACGTCCAACATGCTCAACTACCTGCGGCAACTGCCATTTATTGAGCATGTGTACTACCCCCACGTCGATGGCAAACAATTGACGGGCTATGGTGGCATTGTGTTTGTTGATATTCGGCCCGACCTGGTCCCCTTTTACAAGACCTTCACCAGCGCGCTCAAATGGTTTGGAACAGGCACGGGAATGGCCTGTGTTACGTCGATGGTTGCGCAACCCTTTAGCGGAAGCCATGCCTCGATGACGGATCAGGAAAAAGCGGACATGGGAATTGAAAAGGGCTTGGTTCGATTGTGCTTTGGTTTAGAGGCCCTTGAAGATCTTAAAGAGGACCTGCTTCAGGCATTCGAAGCCATGGAGAACATAGCTGATCAAAAAAGTGCACTTAAACCTGCCTAACGGATGTTAACCATCAGCAACGAGCTTTCAAGAGCTCGTTGCTTTTTTCATGGAGAAGCGAGTGTGTCCAGTGCTTTCGAAAAAACGATATTCGACGACCCAACCCTGAATGTCATCCACCTTCTAAACTCCATTTCGCATGACAACCCGCAGGCCATTTCTCTGGCTTCGGGTCGACCGGATGATGAGCAATGCGATCCTTCCCTCATCGATAAAGGGCTGGCCAGCTATGCCCGACATATCAGCGATACAGAGCATTCACTTGCGACACGACTGTGCCAATATGGGAAAACCTCTGGAATTATCAATGAGGTCATCGCCAAATACCTACAGGTGGACGAAGGCATCAAGATCTTCAACCCTGAAAATATTGTCATGTGCATGGGGTTTCAGGAAGCTTGCACCTTGACGCTGTTATCCATTTTTGAAGAACGCGGTGTGTTATTAGTGCCAGACCCGGTGTTTTCCGGGATCACCGGGATTGCGAAACTATTAAGAATAAAAATGGCCCCCCTTCCCATGGCCACCTTCCTCGATCCCACTGCCCTGCGGGAGGCAGTTATAGAGCTTGAATCCAAGGGAGAAAAAGTAAAGGCGCTGTACGCGATTTCAGACTTTAGCAACCCTACCGCTGACAGCCTTTGCTATGAAGCCAGGCAGGCAATGCTTGCCTTAGCCAATGAAATGAATTTTTTTATCCTGGAGGATAATGCCTACAGTTACTTCAGGTACGAGGGCGATAAAATCCCTTTGATGAAGTCGATCGACAGCCGGCGGGTGTTCCTGCTGGGCTCTTTTTCAAAGTCGATTTTTCCGGGTTTGCGTATGGGCTACGTGGCCGCACCTGAGGGCGCCGGAGTCATGCCCTTTAGCACCCGATTGTGTAAAGCCAAAAGCTTGGTCACGGTCAATACGCCGCCCCTGTGCCAAGCCGTTGTCGGGGGCTTACTGATCGAAAACAATTACTCTTTGAAAGGACTGAACCAACCAAGAGCGCTGTCCTACACAAAAAAAAGAAACCATATGATTGAATGCCTTGAAGGTGAGTTCTCTGCCACGGCTGACTTGCGCAAACGGGTCACTTGGAACCATCCGCCCGGAGGCTTTTTCATCAACGTGCAACTGCCGTTCGTTTTTGAATACCCTGAAATGTGCGAGTGCGCCAAGAATTTCAAGGTGATTGTATTTCCCACCTCCTTGTTCTCACTGACGAAAGAGGCTGTTACTCAGGTCCGGTTGTCGTTTAGTAATGCGTCAGCATCAGAAGTCAAACAAGCCATCGGCCGGCTCAAGGCATACATTGAATTCAGAATGCAATAAAAGCGCCCTCTGGTGCCCCCGCAGGGGATGGATGCCAAGGCTCATGCACATTCAATGAGATAAGCCTTGCATGACTTCCCGCTTAGGCTCCTGTGGCGAGTACAACGCCAGTGGCTACCTGGTAAACCCCCAGGACGGTTATGGTTGCCCCCGAAAAATAGTTGATCAACTTCAGCTTCGATTGAGCAATCCTGGTCTTGAATAGGGAGGAGAACCCGCTCAACCCCAGCCACCAGGCAGCAGAGCCCAGGAATATACCTGTGACCATAGGCAGCACGGCGTGTTGACTACTTTGATCATTAACCATGCCGTCACTCAGTGCAGCAAATATCGCGATAAACGATAAGATGGTCATCGGGTTCGACAGCGTCAGAAACAGTGTGGTGGAGTAGGCTTTGAACATGCTGGCTCGTTCACCCGCCAGGGCCGTGGTGCTCCCCTTCGATCTGATTGTTTGATAACCAATGTACGCAAGGAATATCCCACCCAAAATACACAACCATGGCTTGAAGCTAATGAGTGTCGCGATGATCGCCGTGATCCCCAGGGCGCCGACAAATCCATAGATGGAATCGGCTGTTGCCGCCCCCAATCCTGTCGCGAAACCAGCTCGCCACCCAAGCATCAGACTCCTCTGTATGCACAACAGCCCAATGGGTCCCACAGGGGCTGCAATACAAAGCCCAATGACCATTGATTTAACGAAAATCAACATAGATACACCTCCAGAATGGGTACTGGAAGGTTAAGAGAAGCGCCATTTTTTAGAAATTAATTATTAAACTTACACTCAGTTTCTCTGACGGTTTTGCATGAAATACTTCTGTTTTCCCTTCATTATTAAGGCGAGACAGTGCTCCACCCTAAAACAAGAGCAACCGACGAAAAAGCTCGCTTAGTCATGGGGAGCGCCGGGCGAACCCGTTGATAGCCTTGAGGGTTGAAGTGGCCTTTTCACAGGCATAAAAAAACGCCGCTCAATGAGCGGCGTTTTTTTGAATTTGGAGCGGGAAACGAGACTCGAACTCGCGACCCCGACCTTGGCAAGGTCGTGCTCTACCAACTGAGCTATTCCCGCAAATGGCGTCCCCTAGGGGACTCGAACCCCTGTTACCGCCGTGAAAGGGCGGTGTCCTAGGCCACTAGACGAAGGGGACACGCTGCCCGGAACACATGGTGTGTGTCCCAGTGCCCAGATCCGTATCCGAAGATATCGGTTCTGGTTTCACTCAACTCTGCCCTAAAGCAAAGCTGTTTAAAATTGGAGCGGGAAACGAGACTCGAACTCGCGACCCCGACCTTGGCAAGGTCGTGCTCTACCAACTGAGCTATTCCCGCATTGGCGTCCCCTAGGGGACTCGAACCCCTGTTACCGCCGTGAAAGGGCGGTGTCCTAGGCCACTAGACGAAGGGGACACACGTACAACATTCACTACTTATCGCGTTTGGCTGAGTGCTTTACGCTGTAAGTGGCGCGCATTCTATGGATGGATTGGAGGGTCGTCAACCCCCAGATATAAATTTATTTAAATCAATGACTTCGCCCGGTTTAGGGGCGATTCGCAGATTTTGCTCGCCCGGCCTCTGACGCCTATATTCCGTTGCCCGCCAAGACGTTATAGTCGCGCCCGACAAATAGTGGCAATGTGCATCTATCTTCGCTGCCTTTTATAGACAGCACGACGCCCGTCTAATCTCGTCGCACGGGCCTATGCGCTTAAAAGCCAAGCCACTACACTCATAATATGCGAACCCCAATAAAGAGGTCTTACCGGTGACACCACTCATGATCACCCTGCTCGTCGTAGCCGGGATCGCACTGTTGATCGCCATTGGCTACATGAACCATGTGGTGGAAAACAACAAGCTGGAAAAGGCCCGCACCAAGGTTGAACTCAACGACCGCTTGCGACGTTGTGGCGAGCTCACCGAAACCTTCCCAGGCCAGTTGATGACCCCGGCCCTGAAGTTGCTGATGACACGCCTTGAGCTCAACGTCTGCCAGCGCTTGCTGAACCTGGAGAAAACCAATTCGGCAGTCAAGGCACGCCTGAACGAACTGAACGCACTGGCCGCCCAAGGCGAATCGATCCCGGTGAACAATCCGCCGGCTCCGATCCAGACCGAAGCCAAGGCCAAGGACGTGCGGTTTCTGCTCGAGGCCTTGCACGGTCAGATCACCCGCGCCGCCCAGGACGGTTTCCTGCCGGCCAACGAAGCCAAGCGCTGGATCCGCGAAGTGCGGCACATTCTGGTTCTGCTGCACATTGAGTTCTTCAACAACCTCGGCCAACAAGCCTTGCAACAAGACCAACCAGGGCAGGCCCGCCTGGCGTTCGAACGCGGCGTGCAATATTTGCGCAAGCAACAGGAACCTCAGGTCTACGCCGAACAATTGGCCTATCTGGAAAAACTCCTGGCCCGCTCCAATGCCATGGTCCTGGCCAGCAGCCAGCCAGTCGAAGGCGAGGTCAACCAGTTGACTGAAGGGCTGAAGGAAGCCGAAGTAGACGACGAGTGGAAGAAGAAGAAGGTTTACGACTGATACTCGGGCTGAGATATCAAGCCTGACACCCTTTAGGACCGACCTCATTTATGGCGAGGGGATTTACTCCCTTGCCACAGGTTCAGCGTTCATCTGTAACTCGCAGGTTCACAACCTGAAATGCCCCACCATCCCCTTCAGCTCAACCCCCAACTGCGCCAGTTCAATACTGGACGCAGCGTTGCCTTGCATCGCCAGGGAAGATTGATCGGCACTGGCCCGGATGCTGGTGACACTGCGGTTGATCTCTTCAGCGACCGAACTCTGCTGCTCGGCAGCCGCTGCGATCTGTTGGTTCATCTGCTGGATCAACGACACCGCGGCCGCAATGCTCCCCAGGGCGCTTTCCGTCTGTAATGCATCGCTGACCGCCATTTTCACCAGCTCGCCGCTGCTCTGGATCTGCTGCACGGAGGTCTGGGCCGCTGAACGCAAGGCACTCACCAGCCGCTCGATTTCCTCTGTGGACTGTTGCGTGCGCTTGGCCAGGGCTCGCACCTCATCGGCCACCACGGCAAAGCCCCTGCCCTGCTCACCGGCGCGGGCTGCCTCGATGGCGGCGTTGAGCGCCAGCAAGTTGGTTTGTTCGGCCACGCTCTTGATCACACTCAGCACCGTGCCGATGTTCTGGATCTCGGCGCTGAGGCTTTCGATGCTGGTGCTGGCCGACGTAGCCGAGTCGGCCAGTTGCTCGATACGTACCATGCTCTGACGTACCACCTGCTGGCCGCTTTCAACTTTGTCGTCGGCGGTCTGGGCCGCTTGTGCTGCTTCTTCGGCATTGCGCGCCACGTCGTGCACGGTGGCGGTCATCTGGTTCATGGCCGTGGCAACCTGTTCGGTTTCCTCTTTCTGGCTGCTGACTTCCAGGTTGGTCTGTTCAGTCACGGCCGACAGCGATTGGGCGGAATTGGCCAACTGTTCGATACCGGCCTGCAAGCCGCTGACGATACTGCTCAGACCGGCGCCCATCTGTTGCATCGCAAGCATCAACTGACCAATCTCATCCCGGCGCGTCACTTCGACCGTTGCGCTCAAGTCGCCCGCCGCAATCTGTTGGGCGACGCGAATGACGCTGCGCAGCGGTGCAACGATCAACCGGGTAATGACCCAGGCCGCAATCAACCCTACCAGCAGTGCCAGGGCCGACGAACCAATGATCAGCAGCGAGTTCTTTTTCAGCTCCACCTGCATGGCATGGTCTTCGGCCCCATAGGCTTGATCAACCCGCTCTACTACCTGGGCAGCACGCTCGTGCAGTTGCTGGTAGACGGTTTTTTCCTTGGCCAACAGGCCGGTGTATTCGGCCAGTTGCTGGTTGAACCCGGCAATATGCCCGGCCACTTCATTAAGCACGGTCTGGTAACCCGGATCCTTGACGGTGGCCTTGAGTGCTTCGGCCTGTTTCATGGCTTGCTCGGCCTGTTCGATAGTGCCCTGCCCGGCCCCCTCATCACTGCCTTTGCGGCTCTGGTCCAGACGCACCCGTGCTTCGTTCATGGCCTGCAGCATCAACCGCGACACTTCGCTGACCTGGTTGGCCTGTTCGATGAACTCTGCGCCCTCCTTACCTTCGGAATCTTTCAAGGTATAGGCGCCATCATCCGCCAGCCCAGCCTGCAGAACATCCAGGTTATTGGCGACGCTGGACACCGACCAACTGGCCATCTCCAGCGCCAGGTCCTTGCTCTGGCTCAACTCGACGAACTCATCGAACGCCTTGCGATAAGCCGCCAGCGCCTGCTCCACATCGTTCATCACCGGGACATTGGCAGCCGATTGCGCCTTGAGTTCGTTCGCCAGGGCAATCAGCCCATCGACCCCCTGACGCAGGGCATCGGCCGTTTTCGGATCGGAGCGCAAGGCGTATTCCTGCTCAAGCAGCCGGACTTTGAGCAACCCGCTGTTGAGAGACGACATCTGCTTCAAACCATCGAAGCGATAGCTGATGGTCTGCAGGGACCAGACACCGATGGCCGCCACCACAGCGGTGAGCAGCAGCACCAGGACAAACCCGATACCCAGTTTCTTTGCCATACCCAGGTTGGCAAAACGTCCTTGCACGGCCGAAATCATTGCGCTCAGTCCTCTGCCAGTGTGTGTTGCTTGCAGATTCGCAACGAGACGCCCTGCAACACAAGATGCCGGCGTCGGAATAATGGCAAAAAGCTACAACTGCGTCGTTTTCAGAACGCTTGAGGTCGATCCAGGGCCGTGGCCCGGAAGAACGCCAGTGCTCTCGAGTCTCGGGCATAGGCCACGTTAATCCGAAGCCAGTCACTGTTGGCGCCCGATGGGCTGAACGCCGTACGCGAAGACAGCAGCACGCCAAAACGCTGGGCCAAGCGCTGCAATCCAGCGTAGTCACACAATGGCGCACGCGCCCAGATGAATAGCCCGCCGGCCGGTTTGCCAAAGACTTTCCAGTCGGCATCCTCCAGCACCTGCAGCACCGCCGCCATATCGACATTCAGACGTTGCCGCTGGCGCTGGACCAGCTTGCGATAGGCACCGTTGGCCAGAAGGCTGGCAACAACCGACTCACAGAACCGCGACCCGCCCATACTGGTAATCCCCTTGACCTCACTCAGCCGCGCGACGATAGACGGTTCGGCCACCACGAAACCGACTCGCAGCGAGCTACTCAGGGTTTTCGAGAAACTGCCAACGTAGACCACGTCGGGATCCATCGCTGCCAGTCGGGTCCGCGTCGAGCCCTGGAAGTCGGCGTACACATCGTCCTCGATCACCAGCATGGCGTGTTTTTTCGCCAGTTGTAGTAACCGATGTGCCACCGCCGGTGCCAGGCTGCTACCGGTGGGGTTGTGGCACGCGCTGTTGATGAACAGGGCACTGGGCCGGTGAGTCGCCAACAGGCATTGCAGCGCATCGACGTCGGGACCGCGCGGGGTCCTGGGCAGCTCGATCATGTCGATTTTATGCAGCCTGAGCAGTTCGAACAGCTTCGAATAGCCGGGGCTCTCCACCACTACGCAGCATCCTGGCTGCAGCAGTGTCCGCACGATCAGGTCCAACCCGTGGGTAGCCCCGGTCGTGGTCAGGATCAGGTTTTTGTCGACTTCAATATTGAACTGTTTCAGACGCCTGGACAGTTGCTCACGCAGGGCCGGCAGCCCCAACGGCGTACTGTAGTTGAACAGCCCCGCCATATCGGTGCGGGTGACCTGACGGATCGCATAGCCCAGGTCATCGCTTTCGCGCCAACTCTCGGGCAGCCCGCCACAGCCCAGTTTCAGTTCCCATTGCGAGCTGTCGGCGACATTGCTTTGGGTGAGCGGCGCATCTTCCAGCCAGTTCTTGTCGGTGGACTCGTCCTTGAACGAAGGTGGCGGCGCGACAAAAAAGCTTGAGCCATGTCGGGACGCCAACAGTCCTTGGGCAACCAGGCGTTCACACGCTTCATTGACACTGGATTGGCTGAGCAGATTCTCCCGTGCCAGTTGCCGGATGGATGGCAGGCGGGTTCCCGGTTGCACCGCATCCTGTCGAATCCAGCCGGCCAGCGCGTCGACAATTTGCTGCACGACAGGCACCAGGGCCTGTCGGTCGATTCTCAACTCCATGAGTAACCAAGCTCCTAAGCGTTTGTTTTATTTCTGGAAACAGTTAAGCACAGGCCACCGCCGGACGATGTACGACAACGTCGCAAAAACAGCCTTTTCTCACCCTTTGCAACACATTGATGGGCAGACCCAAGGAATTTTTCGCCGCCCACGAAAAAGCCCGCAACCAGTGCGGGCTTCATCCTACAAGCTGAACACAGCTTCCCTCAGAACGCCGTGACGCCGCCATCCACCGCCAGGGAATGGCCGGTGGTGAACGCTGCGCCATCGCTGCACAAATACAGCACGGCGCTGGCGATTTCTTCGACCTTGCCGATACGCCCCACCGGATGCATGGCGTTGGCGAACTCGCCTTTTTTCGGATCCGCTTCATAGGCACGGCGAAACATGTCGGTGTCGATCACGGCCGGGCAGACCGCATTCACGCGGATTTTCTTCTTGGCGTATTCGATGGCCGCCGACTTGGTCAGGCCAATCACCGCATGCTTGGAGGCCGCATAAATGCTCATCTTCGGCGCTGCCCCCAGGCCCGCCACCGAGGCCGTATTGACGATGGCACCACCGCCCTGGGCCAGCAGCAATGGCAACTGGTATTTCATGCACAGCCAAACGCCCTTCACATTGACGCCCATGATCGCGTCGAATTCATCGAGGGTGCCGTCGGCCAGTTTGCCCTTCTCGATCTCGATCCCGGCATTGTTGAAGGCGTAATCGAGGCGACCGTAAGTATTAATCACCTCGCTCATCAGATGCTGCACGTCGTTTTCCAGCGTCACGTTGCAGCGCACGAACACCGCCTCGCCGCCCGCATCACGAATCGACTGCACCGTGCCCTCGCCGCCCGCCACGTCCAGGTCGGCGACCACCACTTTCAGGCCCTCTGCCGCGAACGCCTGGGCAGTGGCGCGGCCAATGCCTGCGGCTGCGCCCGTTACCACGGCGACCTGTCCGGAAAACGTCATGCTCATTGTCAGTTCCTCGAAGAATGCGGGGGATGACGCCAGTCTAGTCACAGGCCTCGATGACGCGGCAGCACTATCCAATTGGCGTTTGAGGATTCATGAGCGTCAGTGATAAAGCCCCCGGCAGCACTATCACCGTATTGGATCGCAGTGCATTCGCTGCGTCAGCAAATCTTGCGGCAAACGTTTCGAAGGTCTATCAACAAAGCTTCATTCATCTTGAGTGCCCGTCATGACTGCCCAGACCAATCGCCAATTCCTGCTCGCTAAACGCCCAGTGGGCGCCGCGACCCGCGAGACGTTCACGTATCAGCAAATACCGGTCGGCGAACCGGCAGCCGGTCAAATCCTGGTGAAGAACGAGTATCTGTCCCTGGACCCGGCCATGCGTGGCTGGATGAACGAAGGCAAGTCCTACATACCGCCGGTAGGCATCGGCGAAGTGATGCGGGCATTGGGTGTAGGCCAGGTGATTGCCTCGAACAACCTGGGGTTCGCGGTCGGGGACTACGTCAATGGTGCGTTGGGCGTGCAGGACTATTTCCTCGGCGAGCCGAGAGGTTTCTACAAGGTCGATCCGAAACTGGCGCCGCTGCCACGTTATTTGTCCGCGCTGGGCATGACCGGCATGACCGCCTATTTCGCCCTGCTGGACGTCGGCGCACCCAAGGCCGGCGAGACCGTGGTGCTGTCGGGCGCCGCCGGTGCGGTGGGCAGCATTGCCGGACAGATCGCCAAGATCAAAGGTTGTCGCGTGGTGGGCATCGCCGGCGGGGCCGACAAATGCAAATTCCTGATCGATGAATTGGGTTTTGACGGCGCCATCGACTACAAGAGTGAAGACGTGCATGCCGGTCTCAAGCG
The DNA here is from genome assembly GCF_059695895.1 of Pseudomonas sp. LBUM1664. Taxonomy (NCBI): domain Bacteria; kingdom Pseudomonadati; phylum Pseudomonadota; class Gammaproteobacteria; order Pseudomonadales; family Pseudomonadaceae; genus Pseudomonas; species Pseudomonas sp. LBUM1664. The sequence continues at coordinate 4,576,587 of NZ_CP166791.1, forward strand.
CGAATGCCCCAAAGGCGTGGATGTGTATTTCGATAACGTCGGGGGCGATATCCTGGATGCGGTGCTCAGCCGCTTGAACCTCAAGGCTCGCGTGGTGATCTGCGGCGCTATCAGCCAGTACAACAACAAGGAAGCGGTGAAGGGCCCAGCCAACTATCTATCCCTGCTGGTCAACCGCGCGCGCATGGAGGGCTTCGTGGTCATGGACTACGTCTCGCAGTACGCCGCCGCCGGGCAGGAAATGGCCGGCTGGATGGCCAAGGGGCAGCTCAAGAGCAAGGAAGACATTGTCGAAGGGCTGGAAACCTTCCCCGAGACACTGACCAAATTGTTCAGCGGAGAGAATGTGGGGAAGTTGGTATTGAAGGTCTGACACCAAACTATTGTGGGAGCGGGCTTGCTCGCGAATGCGGCATATCAGTTGGCATATCGCTGAATAACACACCGCATTCGCGAGCAAGCCCGCTCCCACATAGGGATCTTCAGTGTTTGATCTCGGCCACCACGGCAGCCAGCGCCTTGGCCGGATCCGCCGCCTGGCTGATCGGACGACCGATCACCAGGTAATCGGAACCGGCGTCCAGCGCCTGGCGCGGGGTCAGGATGCGACGTTGATCGTCCTGGGCGCTGCCTGCCGGACGAATCCCCGGGGTCACCAGTTGCAGCGACGGATGCGCCGCTTTCAGGGCATGGGCCTCCTGGGCCGAACAGACCAGACCGTCCAGGCCAGCTTTCTTTGCCAGCGCCGCCAGACGCAGCACCTGCACCTGAGGCTCGACGTCCAGGCCGATCCCAGCCAGGTCCTCGCGCTCCATGCTGGTCAGCACGGTCACACCGATCAGCAGCGGTTTTGGACCGCTGCGCTGATCCAGCACTTCACGGCAGGCCGCCATCATGCGCAGGCCACCGGAGCAATGCACGTTGACCATCCACACGCCCATCTCCGCGGCGGCCTTGACAGCCATCGCAGTCGTGTTAGGAATGTCGTGGAACTTAAGGTCAAGGAACACTTCGAAACCCTTGTCACGCAAAGTACCAACGATCTCCGATGCGTAACTGGTGAATAGCTCCTTGCCGACTTTGACCCGGCAGAGCTTGGGGTCCAACTGGTCGGCCAGCTTCAGGGCGGCGTCACGGGTAGGGAAATCCAGGGCGACGATAATAGGCGTCTGGCAGGCGGACATGAGCGGGCTCTCAGGCAAGTCGAAATCGGCGCGCATTGTAGCGGAACCAGCGCCGGTGCGGGACCCAATGATCGGTAAATCATCATCGCGCCTCGGACAGCAATGGCAATGTAGGAGTTTGTATCCAAACAGATACAATCATGACACGCGCCCAACACGCCGACCCGCTACCGTCCGTCGCCGCAACCCGTCCTTTCAGCGCTTCACGCCTCGCGGCCTGAAGCCTATGCTGGAGCCACAACCTCGCCGCCTTCTTTACGGTTGGCAGCTTACCTGGCAGATGATGCACCCATGCAGAACACCCCAGTTGCGAATTCTGACGATCAAAAAGCGCTTTTCGATGACAAGCGCTGGAGCATCCGCGCGCTGATCGTCGATGACGATGTACCAATCCGTGAGCTGCTGATCGATTACCTGGCCCGTTTCAGCATACGCGCCAGCGGCGTGACCGATGGCGCAGCCATGCGCCAGGCGATGCTGGCCGAACATTTCGACGTGGTCGTGCTCGATCTGATGCTGCCGGGCGAAGACGGCTTGCAGCTGTGCCGCTGGCTGCGCGCCGAATCGGACATTCCGATCCTGATGCTGACCGCCCGCTGCGAACCCACTGACCGCATCATCGGCCTGGAACTGGGCGCCGACGATTACATGGCCAAGCCCTTCGAACCGAGGGAACTGGTGGCACGAATCCAGACGATCCTGCGCCGCGTGCGTGACGACCGCACCGAACAGCGGGCCAACATTCGCTTCGATAACTGGCGGCTCAACAGCGTACTGCGCCAACTGATCTCCGCCGACGGGCTGGTAGTACCGCTGTCCAACGCCGAGTTCCGGCTGTTGTGGGTCTTTATCGAACGACCGCGTCGGGTGCTCAGCCGCGAACAGCTGCTGGACGCCGCCCGCGGACGCTCCATCGAGGCGTTCGACCGCAGCATCGATCTGCTGGTCTCGCGTCTGCGCCAGAAACTGGGCGACGACCCGAAGGCCCCGCAACTGATCAAGACCGTACGCGGTGAAGGCTACCTGTTCGACGCACGGGACATTGGCTGATGCAATTGCGCCTCGACTCGCTGTTCGGCCGCCTGTATGGCGTGTTGTTGCTGGCAATCGTCCTGGCGCATTTGTTGGCCTTCGTCTGGTTTTCTCATTACGACCGACCGCCCCTTCCCGGATTAGCGCCGGAACATGCCCAGCAAGTCGAAGGAGCGCCAACCTATAGTCCGTCGTCCAACCGCCCCCCGCGCCCTTGGTTCGGCGGCCCGATAGTGCCGCTGACGTTTCAGTTTATATTCCTGATCGTCGCGGCCTGGTACGGCGCCAAACTGCTGACCCGACCGATCCAACGCCTGAGCGACGCCGCCGAACGCCTGAGCGAGAACCTAGACAGCCCGCCGCTGGACGAGACCGGGCCTAGGGAGGCGCGGCAAGCCGCCCACACGTTTAACTCGATGCAGCGGCGAATTCGCGAGCAGGTGCAGCAGCGCTCACGCATGCTCGGTGCGGTATCCCATGACCTGCGCACCCCGCTTTCGCGACTCAAGCTGCGCCTGGAACAGATTGATGACATCAAGCTGCAAGGCCAGATGCGTCAGGATCTGAACGACATGATCGGCATGCTCGATGCCACGCTCACTTACCTGCACGAACAGCGCACCAGCGAAGCGTCGCAATGGATGGACGTGCAGGCCCTGGTGGAATCGCTGAGCGAAAACGCCCAGGACCAGGGTGCAGATGTGCAGGTCAACGGTTTCTGCGCCCCGTTGCAGGTGCAGCCAATGGCGCTGCGCTCATGTCTCAACAACCTCATGGACAACGCCCTGCGCTACGCCGGCCATGCATTGATCATCCTGGAAGACCAGCGTCACCACGTACTGATTCGGGTCATCGACCACGGTCCCGGTATTGCGGCGGACAAACGCGAAGCGGTGTTCGAACCCTTCTATCGCCTGGAAGGCTCGCGCAACCGCAATTCCGGCGGCGTCGGCCTGGGCATGACCATCGCCCGGGAAGCCGCCGAACGCCTGGGCGGGCAGCTATGCCTGGAAGAAACGCCGGGGGGCGGATTGACCGCTGTCATCCGCCTGCCTCGCGCCTGAGCCCAAGGTCAATTCTCCATAGAATACCTATCCCTTGTGGAGCGAGCCTGCTCGCGAAAGCGTCGGCACATCCAGCATAGATGCCGCAGACCGACCGTCATCGCGAACAGACTCGCACAGGGTCCGTCCGCGTGGCTCGAACGCTATGTATCCACTCAAGTACAAACCATACACACCCACGACAACTTCTCCATAAAGGCTACATAAGCCGGTGCACCCATCGGCTATTCCAGCCCAAGGAGAGCGCTCATGATCGGTAGCGTCAGCAGTTATTCGACGTACTCCAGTACCAGTAATACCGTGACCAGCAGTGCCCGAAGCCAGCAATTTCAAAAAGAACTGATCTCCAAGCTCGACAATAACGGCAACGGCTCGGTCGATCAGGACGAATTGAGCTCGGCCCTGTCGCAGAAGAGCGATGACGGCATTCTGGTCAGCCTGAGCGACAACTTTGGTGACCTGGACAGTGACAGCAGCGGCGACCTGAGCAGCGAGGAAATAGCCGCGATGGCACTGCCGCCTCCGCCGCCACGGGACCAGGCGCCGAATACCGAATTGGCCGATGCGCTGCTCAGCGCCTTGGACGCCGACGGTGATGGCGGGGTCAGCAGCGACGAGTTGAGCAGTGGCCTGACCAGCGCCGGCAGCACTGCCGACAGCCAGCAAGTGTTCTCCGCCCTGGACAAAAATGAAGACGGTATCGTCAGCGCCGATGAACTCGCCGCCAGCCTCGCGCCACCGCCTCCACCACCGCAACAGGCCTCCAGTGAAGAGCTGTTCAGCCAGCTCGACGTCGATGACGACGGCTCCGTCACTGCCAGCGAACTGACCAGCGCCTTGCAGACCGGCAACAGTTCCTCCACGAGCACCGATGCCAGCGCGTTGTTGATGACAGCACTGGACAGCGACAGCAGCGGCGGGATCAGCAGCGACGAGCTCGACAGCGCCTTGCAGGCCAGCCGCAGCAGCGGCAGCTCCACCGATCAGGCCAATACCAGCGAAGCACTGAACAGGATGATCGCCAACCTCAGCCGGCAATACTCGCTGGATAACGTTGCCACCGTGGGGAAATACCTGGACGTGGCGACCTGATTCACCCATAGCCTTCAACAAGCCTGCCCCTACAGGGGGCAGGTTCGCTACTGATCGAAATGATGACGTTGTGGCGAGGGCTGCATTGCTAACGTGCTTGGCTTTTGCTCCAGTCCGTCAGCAAGCTATACGCCACCGCCAATAGGGTCGGACCAATGAACAGGCCGATGAAACCGAAGGCGATCAGCCCGCCGAACACCCCCAGCAACACGATCACCAACGGCAGGTTTCCGCCACGGCTGATCAGGTAGGGTTTGAGCACATTGTCCACGCCACTGATGATAAAGACCCCCCAGATGCCCAGGAACACCGCCATCCCGTATTCGCCCTTCCACGCCAGCCAAGCCGTGGCGGGAATCCAGACCAGCGGCGGGCCCATGGGAATCAGGCTGAGCAGGAAGGTGACTACCCCCAGCACCAGCGCACCCGGTACCCCGGCAATCAGGAAACCGATCAGCGCCAGCACGGCCTGGGCCGCTGCAGTGCCAATCACGCCGTTGACCACCCGCTGCACCGTACCGGCCACCAATTCGATGTAGTAGCCGGCGCGATCGCCGATCAGACGCTCCAGCAACCCGTGGACGAACACCGCCAGTCGCGGGCCGTCACGATAGAAAAAGAACACGAACACAATACTCAGCGTCAGTTCGAGAATGCCGCCACCGATCTGTGCACTGCGGGCCAGCAGCCAGTTGCCAACCTGCCCCAGGTACGGCCTGACAGACACCATCATCGCCGCCCCCTGCTGGTCGATGCTGTTCCAGATACCCACCAATCGTCCACCCACCAGCGGTACGCCGGCCAGCCAGACCGGGGCCTCGGGCAGGCCGTCGACCTGCACGTCCTTGATGAACGCCGTGGCATCGCGCACATGGTCGGCCAGGTTGAAACCGAGCCACACCAGCGGCACCGCCACCAGCAGCATCCAGCCCACCGTCAGCAACGCCGCAGCCAGGGATTCGCGACCGTTGACCCAGCGGGTCAGCAGGCGCATCAGCGGCCAACTGGCGAAAGCCAGCACCGCCCCCCAGAACAGCGCCGACCAGAACGGAGCCATCACCCAAAGGCTCGCGCCAAACAACACCAGGAGCAGGATCTGCACCAACAGCCGATCGTTATTGAGCATGTAAGGTCTCGAAAAATGAACAGGGCCAGGGCGACGGCGTAAAACCCGTCACCCGAAACAGCTTATCGCAGTAACTCAAGGTGCAGGCCCGCCGCATCGCCACTGGCGGCCTCCATACGCGCCGCCCGGACGCCCTGGTCAATCAGCGCCTGACGCCAGGCCTGCGCCTCGGGGCCGGCGATACTGACCCGCAGGCCCGTGTCCAGGTTCAGCGCCCGGGACAGCAGGCGCAACCAGGTTTCGTCCGGCTCACCGGCAAGACGCGGCAAGTCCAGCACGCCGGTGTCCTTGAGCTGGCGCAACAGCGTGGCCGAGGTCGGCAGCAAGTCCCCCAGCGGTGTGCTCGCCTCGAATTGCTCGACGTGCAGGTAGGCCTTGCGGTTGCCGCGAGTAATGCCATACAGCGCAATCAGCGTGTTGTCCGCTGGCGGCGCCAGGCGCAGCAGCAGATAGGCCTGGCCATTGTCGTCGCCGTAGAGCTTGGCATTGCCGAAGACGTCGTTGGCCCACAGGCTGCTTTCGCCACAATCGCGAGCCTGACACCAGAACAGTAGCTCGGCACCCTGCTTCTGCAATGCTTCGCGGGCGACGGTAAAGCCTTGGGTGGCGGAATGTTCCGGCGGCAGTTCGTAGGTCACCGACGTGGCGCTACCACGGGCATCGACTTGCCCGTCGAAGCGCAACTGGCCGCTGATCTTGCGGATCGAGCCCAGGGGGTAAACCCGCTCCAGGCCGCTGGTTTGCCGATAATCGACGATCTGCGCGTCGGGTATGCGTGGTACGCGCTCCAGGTCCCGACTGCCGGGCACATCGGCGGCGAACGACGCCGGGCTGAAGCAGGCGAGCGCCAGCAGGGCGAGTGAATGAACGGATAATTTCATCGGATCGGCTTGGCCTGGGTCTCTTGGACGGAACTGGCGTCGTCGATGCGTCGCGAGGCTGGTAAACAGAGATCTGTCATGGTTGTCTCCCTTTCAACCCGCCCAGCCTCGACAGTTGCCCGGCGCAAGTCAAGGAACGGTGAAAAACCGATTGAAACAGTCTGCTACAAGCGCGGCGCCGACCTCATCGTTCAGGTGCAAATGATGGCCGCCGGGCAACTGTTCATGGCTGAAGGGTAGCCGCTCCAGCAGCTCAGGGTGCCGGGCAAGCATGCCGTCGGCAGCCACCACCAGGTGCGCAGGACAACCGACGCGCGCCACGAACGCCATGGCCTGTTCATCGGTCAGGCGTAGCGGCGATGGCAAGGTCAGGCGATTGTCGGTGCGCCAGGTGTAGCCTCCCGGCACCGGCATCAGGCCGCGCTGGGCCAGCAACTCGGCGGCCTCGCGGCTGACCGCGACCAGGCCTTTCATGCGGGCTTCGATGGCCCGGTCGAGGGTTTTGTAGACCGGCTTGCGTTTTTGCTGCAAATCCAATTGCGCTTGCAGGGCCATGCCCATGCGTTCGGCCGCATTGTCGCCTTTGGCGGTAGGAGGAATCACTCCGTCGATCAGCCCCAAGTGTGTTACCCGCTCTGGCAAGGCACCGGCCAGCACCAGCGACACAATGGCCCCCATGGAATGTCCCAGCAGGGCGAAACGCTTTAAACCCAGCTGTTCGGCGACTTGCAGCACATCATGCGCGTAGTCCCACAGGGCGTAGCCGGCGCCAGGCGGGCGGTGTCCGGAATGACCGTGACCGGCCATGTCCAGGGCAATCACCCGCACGCCCTCCAGCCGGGGTGCCAGCCGGGCGAAACTGTTGGCATTGTCCAGCCAGCCATGCAAGGCGATCACCGGTCGGCCATCTTCCGGCCCGAACAAGTGGGCGGCCAGTTCGATGTGGGGCAGGCTCAGACGGACTTCTTCGACCGCGCTCATGCGCTGCGTCCTTCCCACCGCTGGAACAGATCCTTGAGCAGATCGGCCGTGTCTTGCGGACGCTCGAGGGGAAACATATGGCCGCCGGGCATACTCAGGGATTCGCCATGGGGCATGCGGCCCACCGAACGGGTGTGATGACGCATCACCACGCGACTCTGCCGGCCTCGCACCACCGCCAGCGGCACTTTGAGCTTACGGGCCCGCCCGGGGCTTGTGTGCGGTACGCCGCGGTAAATACTGATTTCCGTGGCCGGGTCAAAGCGCAGCCGCAATCGGTCGCCGACTTGCTGCAGGCCATGTTGCAGGTAGGCGTCGAAGCATTCCGGATCGAAACCACGGAATAAGGTCTTGCCGGCAAAATACTGCCGGGCCGATTCCAGGTCACAAAATTCTTCACGCCGCCCCAAGGTCCGGCCGGCCGGGGTCAGGCGATCAATGAACCCCAGGCGCTTGGCGGCCAGGATCACCCACCGGTCGGCGCGGGTCAGCACCGGCGAATCGAGCATGACCACGCCACGATAGAGTTGAGGGCACCGCAACGCCGCGTGCAGGTGCAGTACGCCGCCCAGTGAATGGCCGACGCCCCACACCGGCTCTGGTTGCTGTTCCAGGTGATGGATGAGCTCGTCCACCAGGTTGTGCCAGTTATCGTCCACCGGGAAACGCGGGTCATGGCCGTGCAATTCCAGATGCGCGACCTTGTACTGCGGCGCCAGCGCGGCAAACAGCTTGCCGTAGGTGGCCGAGGGGAAACCATTGGCGTGGGTGAAAAACACCTGTTGCGACATGACAGCGATCCATGGAAGAACTGGGACTGATTGTCCGCAGAACCCGACGGCGCGGCAATGACCGTAACTGACAGGAATGATGACAGTCGAGCTTGGGCTATGGGGCTGTGAGCTGTATGAGCTGCGCGAACCTGTGGCGAGGGGATTTATCCCCCTCATCACAAGAGATCGCGCTCCAGTCCAAGTTTCAACGCCCAGGCGGTTGCTCACCCAGCGGCACCACCGCCATGGTCAGGCGCGACACGCAGTTGACCTTGCCGTCATCGTTGCTCAGGCGGATGTCCCAGACCTGGGTGGTACGGCCCAGGTGCACCATCCGGGCCGTGGCGGTCACCCGCCCACTGCGCACACCGCGCAGGTGGTTGGCGTTGATTTCCAGGCCCACGCAATAGAACTTGCCGGGGTCCACACACAGGTACGCGGCCATGGAGCCGACCGTTTCGGCCAGCACCACCGAAGCGCCGCCATGCAACAGGCCAAACGGCTGGTGGGTGCGGTGATCAACTACCATGCTGGCGGTCAGGGACTCATCGTCGAAAGACTCGAAACGAATGTCCAGCACCTCGCTGATGGTGTTTTTACCGGCGGCGTTCAATTGCTCAATGTTGGGAGTGGTGCGCCACAGACTCATCGCGGTCCTTCCTTTGTAGGTTTTATTGCATTCAATCCTGCACAGCACTGCGCGAGCAAGGCTTGACGCGATGCAGACGCAGTGGTGGATCAGGTATTGCGCGTCGACACCATCGCGGGCAAGCCTTGCTCCCACATTACAGACGCTTGAGCTTCATCGCCCCGGCCAACAGCAGGTCGCCTTCCAGCTCGGCCAGGCCAGCCGTCTGCACCTGCTCGGGTTGTTGCAGGTGACCGTGTTGCAACAAGCCCAGCAGGCTGCCCACCAGCGGGTTATGGCTGACCAGCAGCACATCGCCCTGAACATTGAGGTGTTCCAGGACTTTCTGCGGCCGGGTGTCCGGCGTGAGCCAGTGCACCGTGATCAGTTCGGGCTGCAAACCCAGTGCTTCGCGCACCAGTTGCGCGGTCTGCTGGGCGCGCAGGTACGGGCTGGCATAAATGGCGGTCAACGGCTGGCCGATCAGTTGCGCGGCGCTGCGCAACGCTTCTTCGCGACCGTGAGCGGTCAGGGCCCGCTCAGGATCGGGACGGGCACCGTATGGCTCGGCTTCACCATGACGCAATATCCAGAGTTTCATAGCTTCGGCTCTTCGTCCCGGACGGGATGCGGGGCCGCTGCCACGACGTGAGGCGCTTCACCTTCCGGCGCGCGCGGCGTTGGCCAGTCAGCAAACGGCCAGGGTTTCTGGTCACTGTGGAAGGTACCGAAACGGCCGATCTGGGCGAGGAACTGGCTCATGCTGTCGCCGAAATTCATCAGGCTGGCACTGGGTGCGCCGTAGATCAGCCGATAGATCAATTGCACCAGTACCACGGCGCCGAGGATGAATTGCGCCACCTGCCAGACCAGCAGATAAATCACCATCCACAACACGCGCAGCAGGATGGACTCATATTGGGCCGGTTCTTTCGGATCGTTCATAGCTCGCTCCTGCTTCTGATCAGAGGCTCAGTTGAAACCGCTGGTGGAAATGAAATCGACGTCGGTCTTCGGTTCGCCACGCATCAACAGTTCGATCACCTGTTCCAGTGTGCGCCCTTCGAACAGGATCGCATGCAGCCCGGCAACCAACGGCATATAAACACCGGCCTCCTGGGACTTGGCCTTGAGCACCTTGAGGGTGTTGACCCCTTCGGCCACTTCGCCCAAGCGCGACACAGCCTCGTCCAGGCTCAGGCCCTGACCGAGGGCGAAACCGACCTGATAGTTACGGCTCTTGGGGGATGAACAGGTGACAATCAGATCGCCCACTCCGGCCAACCCCAGGAAGGTCATCGGATTGGCGCCCTGGCTGACGGCAAAGCGCGTCATTTCCGCCAGCGCCCGGGTGATCAGCATGCTCTTGGTGTTCTCACCCATGCCCAGCGCCACCGCCATGCCGGCGATGATCGCGTAGACATTCTTCAACGCCCCGCCCAGCTCCACACCGAAACGGTCGGCACTGGCGTAGACCCGAAAGGTACGGCCATGGAGCGCAGCCTGGACCCGCTGGCACAGCGCTTCATCTTCACTGGCCACCACGGTGGCGGTCAGCGCGTGCTCGGCGATCTCCCGGGCCAGGTTCGGCCCGGAAATGACGCCGATGCGGGCTTTAGGGGCGATTTCTTCGAGGATCTCGCTCATCAGCTTGAAGGTCTGGGCTTCGATGCCCTTGGTCAGGCTCACCAGCAGCTTGCCGCTGAGGCGTTCGGCATGGGGCGCCAATACCGAGCGCAAGGCACTGGACGGCAAGGCGACGAAAAACAGGTCGCTGCCTTCAAGGGTTGCCTGCAAGTCGGTCACCGGTTCCACTTCCGGGCGAATCTTGATGCCTTTGAGGTAACGCGGGTTCTCGCGATTGACCCGGATGGCCTCGGCCTGCTCCGGGTCACGCATCCATTGGCGCACCGGGTGGCCATTCTCGGCCAGCAGGTTAGCCACGGCGGTGCCGAAACTCCCGCCTCCCAGGACCGCAATCGGGCGCTGATCAGTCATATGCAATCCGTTCATCCATACCAAGTGGCAATGCTGGGCATTATACGGAGCAGCCCGACAGAGTCAGCCAAAAGATCACAGCCCCTGCAGATGCTGCCGAAGGCTGTGATCTTTTCACGAATCCACCGACAAACCACAAGGAAAAGGCCGTCAGCGTGAATGGAAAACTCGTTCAGCTCGGTTAACATGCCCGCCACCTTTCCATTATCGAAGGCAGTGCCGTGTCCGTTGGCCCTTCCCGTTCCGGTTCGTCGCTGCTATTGGCGCTGTTCATCAGCCCGCCAGTGTTGGCCGACGACTTGTTTGTGGACAGCCAGTCCCTGCCCCAGGTGCTGACCGCCACGCGCCTGAAGCAATCGCCGGCGTCGGTGCCGGGCAGCATGACCGTGCTGGACAGCGAATTGATCAAGGCCAGCGGCGCCCGGGACATCAGCGAACTGTTGCGCCTGGTGCCGGGCATGATGGTCGGCAACCTCAGCGGCAACCAGGCCACCGTGAATTACCACGGCACCAACGCCAGCGAAGCACGACGCATGCAGGTACTGATCGATGGCCGCTCGGTGTACCGCGCCGGCCTGGCGACGGTGGACTGGAGCGATATTCCGGTGGCCATGGAAGACATCGACCGGATCGAAGTCTTCCGCGGCCCCAACACCGTCAGCTACGGCGCCAATGCGCTGATGGCGGTGGTCAATATCATCACCCGCGCCCCGGCCGACAGCCATGGCACCCGGCTGAAAGTCACCCAGGGCCAGCGCGGCATCAACGACTGGTACGCCAGTCAAGGCAGCGGCTGGGAGGGCGGCGACCTGCGGCTTTCGCTGTCCGGCCAGGAAGACGACGGCTTTGACAGCAACCGCAACGGCGCCGATTACCGCGACAGTCGTCGCCTGGAGCGCTTCAATCTGTCCGTCAGCCAGACCTTGAATGAACAGCAGAGCATCGACTGGCAACTGAACGCCAAGGACGGAACCAACCAGCGGCCTTATACCTACCGCCCCGTGTTCGCCGGGATTACAGCCGCTGGGGATAACTCCGACATCATCGCCAAAGACTATGCCGGTTCGCTGCGCTGGAATCTGGACCTGGCCCCCAACCACAGCCTTTATGTACAAGGCTCGATCCAGCACTGGGATCGTCAGCAGACCTGGCGCGCCTGCGATGCCGAGGTGTCCTTCAGCCCGCAACTGACCGACCTGTGGCAACTCAACCCCTACTACGCCGAGAAACTGGCGCGCAACATTCCCTCCTTCACAGACACCGGTGCGCCGCCTGGCACCCAACAGGAACAGGCGCTGGCCAATCAAGTCATCGATCAGTGGCGCAATGGCGCCTCGCAAACCTTGTGCGGCGATATCGACCAAAGCGCACGGGAGTCACGCTACGACCTGGAAATCCAGGACACCTTGAGCCTGTCCGACAGCCTGCGACTGGTCACCGGGACGAATTTTCGCTACGACCGGGCCGACTCCGAGACGTACTTCAACGGCACGCTGGACGACACCACCTGGCGGCTGTTCGGCCAGCTCGAATGGCGGGCCAGCGAGCACTGGCTGTTGCAGGGCGGCGCAATGTTCGAAGACACCCGCCTGACCGGCAGCTCGCTGACACCGCGGGTGGCAATCAACTACCTGATCACGCCGCGCCATGGCTTGCGCGCGGTGTATTCCGAAGCGGTGCGCTCCCCGGACATGTTCGAGAACAACGTCAACTGGAGCTATCAGGTCACCAACCTCCAACCGGCGGCCTTCGGCCAGAGCAGCGCCCGTTACTTTGTCCGAACCCGTGGCCCGGGGAACCTGGAGCAAGAGCACATGCGCTCCCGGGAGCTGGGCTACAACGGTTATTTCATGGACCTGGGCCTGACGGTCGATGTAAAACTGTTCCATGACGAAATCACCGGCATGATCAGCGAACCGCTGCGCAACAATCAGTACATTGCCAGCAACACCAACGAATCACAGTTCTCCGGGGCCGAAACCCAGTTCGACTGGCGCATGAGCAGCGCCGACCGCCTGCGCCTCACCTACGCCTACGTCGATGCCCTGGCCAGCAACCCCCTCGACGAACAACTGACCGCACGCAACAGTGGTTCGGCCGGCTGGCTGCGGGACTGGGGCCTGGGCTGGACCAGCGCGGTCTTCTATTACGCCGCCGATGCCCTCAACGGTTATCGCTTCGAACGAGTCGACACCCGCCTCGCCCGGCGCATCCCGCTGGCCAAGGCCAACCTGGAGCTGGCGGGCATCCTGCAACAACGCCTCGACAACCAGCCGACCACATTCGTCGACAACCGCTACGACTCCCGTCATGCCTTGTATTTCAGCGCGGAGCTGTCCTTCTAGATGTCCCGGGAGCAACCACGCAAGAGGTCATTTCATGGCCGCCTGGCGCTGGCGCTATGCCTGGTGTTTGCAGGTTGGCTGGCGACGATCGAGGCCCGAGCCGCCGAGATTCTGTTGACGGGTGCCCAGGACGGCCCCGGCGTGCAGTCCTTCACCCAGGCCCTGAAAGCCCGGCGCCCCGAAGACAATGTGCGGTTTATCCCACTGGCCAGCCTGCCGGCGCCGGACAAATTACCGGGCAATATCCGCCTGGTCCTGCTTGACCTGCCCAGCCTCGATTGGCGCCTGCAAGAGACCAGCGGACCGGCCACTCTGGTGCTGCGAATCAGCCGCCAGCAAGCCCGGGACCGCCTGGGCGAGGCAACGCCCGCTCACCTGAGCCTGCTGTGGAGCGACCCGCCAGTGGCACGGCAATTACAGTTGATTCGCACGATCCTGCCGCAAGTGCGAAGAGTCGGTGTGCTGTTCGACAGGCACAGCGAGTTTTTGCTCAAGGACATCCGCCAGGCAGCCATACCGCTGGGCCTGGAGATCGTGAGCGAGCGTTGGGACGACATCAACGACAGCCGCCCCCTGCAAAACCTGCTGACGCAGAGCGATGTGCTCCTGGGCCTCGACGACCCCGACCTCTACAACCCTAAGACGGTGAAGAACCTGTTGCTCAGCAGCTATGCCCGGCAACGTGTGCTGATTGGGCCGAGCGCCGCGTTCGTCAAGGCCGGTAGCCTGGCCAGCACCTACAGCGACCAGGAGGACTGGCTGGCAATTCTCGACGATCTGCTCGACCGCCCCGCCGCCGCCTGGCCGCGCACCCTGTACCCAGCCCGTTTCAAAGTGCTGAGCAACCGGCAGGTCACCCGCTCACTGGGGATCGAACCGATTGATGCCGAATCCGTCGCTGCAACGTTGGCCGAAGGAGAACACCGCCCATGACCTTGCGTCGTCGCTGGGATATCAATACCCGCACCCAGCTCATCGCCCTCGGCCCGGCATTGCTGCTGACCGTGCTGTTAATCAGCTTCTTTACCTTCGTGCGGATCCAGGACCTGCGCCAGGAGCTAAACCACACCGGCCAACTGATCGCCAACCAACTGGCCCCCGCCACGGAATACGGGGTGATTTCCGGCAACAACGACGTGCTGGAAAGTCTGCTCACCGCCACTCTGGCGACACCCCACGTGCGCTTCCTGGAGGTTCAGGACAGCACAGACAAAGTTCTGGTGTACGTCGAGCAACCCGAGCAAAGCCACAGTCGCACCCAGCAGATCGAAGTGTTCCAGGCGCCGGTTCGCTTGCAGCGCATTGCCCTGAACAATGACTTCTTGCAAGGCAACAGCACCTCCAGCGAGTCGCCCGGCGAGGATTATCTGGGCCGGGTAATCGTCGGCATGTCCAGTGACGCCTTCAGCCAGCGACAGCAGGAAATCCTGCTCAAGGCCGCAATCCTGGCGCTGTTCGCCCTGCTGTTCACTTTTCTGGTGGCGCGTCGCCTGGCGTCCAACCTGTCCCGGCCGATCCGCGACATCGGCAACGCGGTCAAGGCAATCCAGAAAGGCGACTACAACACCCCGCTGCCCATCGTCGAAGACGCCGAACTGGGGGCCTTGTCGCGGCATATCAACAACCTGGCCGAAGGGCTTGAGCAAGCCAGCCGGGAACAACACCAGGCCATGGCGCAACTGATCAAGACCCGGGAAGAGGCGGAAAAGGCCAACAGTGCCAAGTCCGAGTTCCTGGCGATGATGAGCCATGAACTGCGCACGCCCATGAACGGCGTACTGGGCATGCTGCAATTGCTGGAAACCACCCGCATGACCGACGAGCAGCACGAATACACCGCGCTGGCGTCGGAATCCACCGAGCACCTGTTGAAGGTGATCAATGACATTCTCGACTTTTCGCGCATCGAACGCTCGGCCCTGGAGCTGGAGCACATCCCGTTCAATCTGTCGGAGCTGGTGGGCAGTTGCGCCCAGTCGTTCCAGCACAGTGCCGCGCAACGCAAGCTGGGCCTGGACCTGCTGATCCCCGACGACATGCTGGCCTTGCAAGTGCAAGGCGATCCGACGCGGATACGGCAGATCCTGGTGAACCTGATCGGCAACGCACTGAAATTCACCGAACAAGGCCGCATCACCGTGCAGTGCCAATGGCAGGCTCTGGATCACGAACTGCTGTGGTTCACTTGCACGGTGCGCGACAGTGGCATCGGTATTCCGATCGAGAGCCTGGAGCGCATGTTCGATGCCTTCCAGCAGGCCGACAGTTCGATCTCCCGGCGCTACGGCGGTACAGGCCTGGGCCTGCCGATCGCCCGCACCCTGGCCGAACGCATGGGCGGTACGCTGCGGGCCCAGAGCGAAGAAGGCCATGGCTCGGTATTCACCCTGGAGATCCCGCTGGCCCTGTCGCGGCAGACCCAGCCGGCCCTGGTGCCGCGGCTGCCTGGTGGCACCGGCGATGGCGAAGGCCGTAACGTGTTGCTGGTGGAAGACAATCCGGTGAATCAAGCGGTGATCGAAGCCATGCTGCGCAGCCTGGGCTTCACGGTCAGCGTCGCCACCGATGGTGCCCAGGCTGTACGTAGCGCCGAGAGCCTGATTTTCGAAGCGATCCTCATGGATTGCCGGCTGCCCATTATCGATGGCTACGAAGCCACGCGGCAGATCCGCCAGTTACCCGGCTGCAGCGAAGTGCCGATCATCGCCCTGACGGCCAATGCCTTGCAGGGCGACCGCGAAGCCTGCCTTGAAGCAGGCATGAACGATTACCTCGCCAAACCGTTCAAAAGGATTGATCTGCAGCAGATTCTGCAGCGCTGGCTGCCTTGAATGCAGGGTCTTGGTGACTTGTGCGGCGAGCCACACAGGCCACAAGACCATCTGTGACTGGCGTGAAAGGCGAAAGTGCGGCAGTCTTAGGCACCCGAACAGGCCTCGATTGAGGCTTGAATAAAAATTTCAGTGCACAGGTGTACATTCATTTCCCGTGTGCTGTGACTTTCACTACAACGCAATAGTCTATGAGTAGGCTGTCGATTCGAGGCATGAACGCTTCGATCGGCCGGGAAGATTTGCCCCACCCTGCCGCATGGGACTATTGAGGAGCTCGCATGACCAAACAAAACGCCTTTACTCGGGAAGATCTGCTGCGCTGCAGTCGCGGTGAGCTGTTCGGCCCAGGTAACGCGCAACTGCCCGCCCCGAACATGCTGATGGTGGATCGCATCACCCATATCAGCGAAGAGGGTGGCAAGTACGGCAAAGGTGAATTGGTCGCCGAGCTGGATATCACTCCGGACCTGTGGTTTTTCGCCTGCCATTTCGAAGGTGATCCGGTGATGCCCGGCTGCCTGGGCCTGGATGCCATGTGGCAACTGGTCGGTTTTTTCCTTGGCTGGCAAGGCCTGCCGGGCCGCGGTCGCGCCCTGGGTTCGGGCGAAGTGAAGTTCTTCGGTCAGGTTCTGCCGACCGCCAAGAAAATCACCTATAACATTCATATCAAACGCGTCCTCAAGGGCAAGCTGAACATGGCCATTGCCGATGGTTCGGTTACCGTGGACGGTCGCGAGATCTACACCGCCGAAGGCCTTCGGGTCGGCGTTTTTACCTCCACTGACAACTTCTAAGGGTTATCCGCATGCGCCGCGTCGTTATCACTGGTCTGGGCATCGTTTCGTGCCTGGGCAATGACAAAGAGACCGTCTCCGCTAACCTGCGTGCAAGTCGCCCTGGCATCCGGTTCAACCCGGAATACGCCGAAATGGGTCTGCGTAGCCAGGTTTCCGGCTCCATTGACCTCAATCTCGAAGAGCTGATCGATCGCAAGATCTACCGTTTCGTCGGCCACGCGGCGGCTTATGCCTACCTGGCCATGAAAGACGCCATCGCTGACTCCGGCCTGACCGAAGAGCAAGTGTCCAACCCGCGCACCGGCCTGATCGCCGGCTCCGGCGGTGCCTCGACCTTGAACCAGATGGAAGCGCTGGACATCCTGCGCGAAAAAGGCGTCAAGCGCGTCGGCCCGTACCGCGTCACACGGACCATGAGCAGCACCGTTTCCGCTTGCCTGGCCACGCCATTCAAGATCAAGGGCCTGAACTACTCCATCGCATCTGCCTGCGCCACCAGTGCCCACTGCATCGGTAACGCCATGGAACAGATCCAGATGGGCAAGCAGGACATCGTGTTCGCTGGCGGCGGTGAAGAAGAACATTGGAGCCAATCGTTCCTGTTCGACGCCATGGGCGCCCTGTCCAGCCAGTACAACGAAACCCCGGAAAAGGCCTCCCGCGCCTACGACGCCAAGCGTGACGGTTTCGTCATCGCCGGCGGCGGCGGCATGGTGGTGGTCGAGGAGCTGGAACACGCGCTGGCCCGTGGCGCGAAAATCTACGCGGAAATCGTCGGCTACGGCGCCACTTCCGACGGTTACGACATGGTCGCCCCAAGCGGCGAAGGTGCCATCCGCTGCATGCAGATGGCCATGTCCACCGTCGACACGCCAATCGACTACCTGAACACCCACGGCACCTCGACCCCGGTCGGTGACGTCGCGGAAATGAAAGGTGTGCGTGAAGTCTTCGGCGCCAAGGCCCCGGCCATCAGCTCCACCAAGAGCCTGTCTGGTCACTCCCTGGGCGCTGCCGGCGTTCACGAAGCGATCTACTGCATGCTGATGATGGAAGGCAACTTCATGGCAGGTTCTGCCAACATCGACGAACTGGACCCGGAAGTGGCCGACATGCCAATTCTGACCAAGACTCGCGAAGACGCCACCATCAACACCGTGATGAGCAACAGCTTCGGCTTCGGTGGCACCAACGCCACCCTGGTATTGAAGCGCTGGCAGGGCAAGTAAGCCCCGCCGCTACGCCACACACAAAAACGCCCCGACTGGTTCGGGGCGTTTTTTTGTGCCTGCGAAATACACCGTGTGGGACCCTGTGGGAGCGAGCCTGCTCACGATTGCGGTCTTACTTCAGCATCAATATTGGCTGACCGACCGCTATCGCGAGCAGGCTCGCTCCCACATTTTTTTGATCTGCAGTGGATTGAATTCAGCGCACCACAAAGCGCTGCTGCGCCAGCAACCGATCCCCCTGGAACACCATGAACCGCCACTCCCCCGGTACCACTTCGGCGCTTTCCGTGAATTCGTAGGCCATTATATCCTGAGGCGCGCCGGGTACCACTTGCTGGGTAATTTCGAATTTATCGTGGAGCACGCCATCGTTGGTGCGGATGCCCGGTGTGAAATACAGCAGGGTCAGCGGCTGGTCATTAGCGACCTTACCCACCAACTGGTAGCGCAGGCCGAACTTGGTCCCCAGCTTCGCCGGTATGCTTTCGGTCTGACGGATCTGCTCGTTGCTGCGACGCAGGACCCGCTCCCCCGATTGCACTTCGGCTTTCGGCCCTTCAAAGACGCCGTACTCCACCGGGCCTTCGACACGGACGTCTGCCTGAGCCAGGCCGCAAGACAATAACAGCGCGACCACTGCGCTTGAACGGGTGAGGTACATACGTGCGCTCCTTGATTGAGATGAGCGCGAGGGTATGACGCGGGAGTGACAGGCTGATGACAAAGCAGTGTTTGCCTGTGGGAGCAAAGCTTGCTCGCGATGCAGGCACCTCAGCCTCCAAGACCGCATGATCTTCATCGCGGGCAAGCCTTGCTCCCACACAATACCGCCAGGAAATTATCCCGCGCTACCTTCCTGGCCACCGCTTCGGGCAAGGCATCGAGGAACGGGTCAAAGCCGTGCAGCTCCTTACCGAGCTTGTTGAAACGCCCTACCACATCCGACCCCACCATGAAGCGCTCCGGGAAGCGCTCCACCAGCTTTACCCACGCCTCACGAGGCTTGCCCGCTTCGTCGAGCAAATACGGCGTGAGCACGCTCCAGGACAGGTCAACGTACAGATTGGGGTAGGACTCGAGCATCCGGGTCAGCGTCGGCAACAGAAAATCCAGCTGGGTCTGGTGCCGATGGATTTCCATGCTGGTGCCGGCATGGGCCCAGATGAACCGCGTGTGCGGGTGATTACGCAGCGGCTCCTCGACTTCTGCCAGATACAGAGGATTTTTCTCACGCTTGGAAGTGATATTGGAATGCAACATCACCGGCAGGTCGTTCTCGGCCGCCAGGTGATAGATCCGCGCCATCGCTTCGTTGTTGGCTCGCGGAGTATCGCCCGACGTCAGCGCCGTAAGGTCGTCATGACGGGTGAACACCTCACCAATGCCTTGCCACAGCCCCGGGTACAAATCGAGCATGCGCTGGATATGCGCGGCGGAGTTCTTGTCGTTGGGATTGAAGCCGGACAGAAAGGGATGAAAGTGCTGGCGTTGTTCAGCGGTCAGCTTGCTCACCGCCGCTGCGACAATCACGTCGGTGGCGCTGTACCAATAGGCGTCTGCATCGTCACCGGCGTAGTAACGCGGACGCTTGGGCTCGTCCTCATGCCATTTCTTGGCCACTGGAATGCCGGAAATCATCACGTGCTCGATGCGATTGTCAGCCATCGCCTTGAGCAGCTGGGGCATGCCGGCGGTTTCTTGAAAGAAATCGACGTAATGCAGATGCGCATCGCTGTAGGCATATTCGCGGGCCATGGCACCACTGCTCAAAACAGCCAGCAGCCAGGCGAAAATCAGACGGGTCAATGGCACAGGCAGTCTCCAAAAGGCCATGAGCAGCATAGACCGCGCCCGTCCCGCCAGGGTTCAAGCGGCATGTGCCGCCGCTCGCGGCGGCGGGTTATGCTTTGTGCATTCGTTGCTCAACCTGGAAGACACGATGACCACGCCCCTGACCATCCGTCCCCGTGCAGAAGATGTCGAAGGCCAGCCCATTCTTCGCCCGCTGCCGTCTGCCAAGTGCCGCAGCGTCGGACCTTTCGTGTTTTTCGACCACATGTTGCGAACCTCCTACCAGGCCGGTAATGGCATGAACATCCGTCAGCATCCCCACATCGGGCTGTCCACCCTCACCTACTTGTTCGAGGGCAAACTCCAGCACAAGGACAGCCTCGGTTCCGACCAGGTGGTGGACGCCGGGGATGTCAGCTGGATGACCGCCGGCAGCGCCATTTCCCATGTCGAACGCACGCCGGCGTCACTGCTGGGCGGCGACTTCGTCATGCACGGGTTGCAAGTCTGGCTGGCCTCGCCCAAGTCGCACGAACAGGGACCTGGGCACTACAGCCATCATCCGGCACACAGCCTGCCAGTCAGCGATAACCTGGGGGTAAGAATCCGGATGATCGCCGGGTCAGGCTTTTGCCTGGAATCGCCGGTACCGGTCTTGTCTCCTACGCTTTACGCCGAGTTGAACCTGCAAAGCGCGACGACGTTGCTGATTCCCACCGAACATGAAGAGCGGGCACTGTATGTGTTGAGCGGTGAGGCGCAGTTGGAGGGCGAGCCGGTGGAGCCTCATTCGTTGGTGATACTGCCGGCTGGGGAAGAGATGACACTGTGTGCCGCCAGTGACTGCCATGCCGTGCTGTTCGGCGGTACGCCGCTGGACGGGCCGCGGCGGATCAACTGGAACTTCGTCTCCAGCGACCCGGCCCGGATAGACGAAGCCCGCCGGCGTTGGTCGGCCAGGGACTGGCCGACCGTACCGGGGGAAAGCGAGCGGATCGAATTGCCCTGAACTCAGGGTTGTCCCTCCCACACTGGACCGGTGCAGTTCGCGAATGCTGCGAACACCTCGGCCAAATGTGGGAGCGAGCCTGCTCGCGATAGCAATCTGGCAGGCGACAGTACATTCAGCGCCAAGCCCGATTTCAGCCTCTGAACACCTCATCCAACAAATTATGCATCGACCTGAACGCACGTTCGGCGACCTTGGCGTTGTACATCATCTTGCCCGGTACATTGGCCTGTGGATCGGTGAACGAATGCACCGCGCCACCGTAGCTCAGCAATTGCCAATCCACCCCGGCAGCGTTCATTTCATCCTCGAAGGCCGGCAGTTGCTCTTTCGGTACCAGCGGATCAGAAGCGCCATGCATCACCAACACCGCCCCCTTGATGTTCTGTGCATCCGCCGGGTTCGGCGTATCCAGGGTGCCGTGAAACGAGATGGCCGCTTTCAGCGGTGCGCCGGTACGGGCCAGTTCCAGGGAGCAGCAGCCACCGAAGCAGAAACCGAACGTGGCGAGGTTCGACGTATCGACCTGCGCTTGGCCCTGCAGTTGCTCAAACGCCGCCTGCATGCGCTTGCGCAATAGGGCCCGGTCGTTCTTGAGCGGCATCATCGCCGCCCCAGCCTCGTCGCCATTGGTCGGGCGCACGACCTGGCCGTACAGGTCGGCAATCAACACGACATAGCCCTTGGCCGCCACCGACTTGGCGATTTCCTCGGCACCCGCCCCTACCCCCATCCAGTTCGGCGCCATCAGCAAACCGGGGCGTAGCCCCTGCTGGCTGGCGTCGAAAGCCAGGCGGCTTTCATAGTTTTGGCCTTCGATCTGATAGACCACTGAACGAACCGTAATCTGACTCATCACTGACTCCTCTTTAACCGAACACCAAAATGAAAAAACCCGCCGAAGCGGGTTTTTCCTGCCTTGATTAGGCTGACAGCTCTACCAACAGCTTGTTCAAGCGACGGACATAAGCCGCCGGGTCCTTGAGGCTATCACCCGCCGCCAGGGCCGCCTGGTCGAACAGGATATGCGACAGGTCGCCGAAACGCTCTTCGCTCTGCTCGTTGTCGAGTTTTTCCACCAGCGGGTGGGCCGGGTTGAATTCGAAGATCGGCTTGGAATCCGGGACCTTCTGGCCGCTGGCTTCCAGGATCTGACGCATCTGCAGGCCGAGGTCCTGCTCACCGATGGCCAGGATCGCCGGGGAATCAGTCAGACGGTGAGAAACCCGCACTTCGCTGACAGCATCGCCCAAGGCAGTCTTGATCCGCTCAACCAGGCCTTCCTTGCTCTTGGCGACTTCTTCGGCGGCTTTCTTGTCTTCTTCCGAATCCAGGTTGCCGAGATCCAGGTCGCCACGGGCTACATCGACGAAGCTCTTGCCGTCGAATTCGCTGAGGTAGCTCATCAGCCACTCATCGATGCGGTCGGTCAGCAGCAGCACTTCGATGCCTTTCTTGCGGAAGACTTCCAGGTGCGGGCTGTTCTTGACCTGTGCATAAGTTTCGCCGGTGAGGTAGTAGATCTTGTCCTGACCTTCCTTGGCGCGGGCCAGGTAATCGGCCAGAGCAACGATCTGCTCGCCATCCTCACCCTGGGTCGAAGCAAAGCGCAGCAGGCCAGCGATCTTCTCTTTGTTGGCGAAGTCTTCGGCCGGGCCTTCTTTCATCACCTGGCCGAAGTTCTTCCAGAAGCCCTTGTACTGCTCAGGCTCGTTTTTCGCCAGTTTCTCCAGCATGTCCAGCACGCGCTTGGTCAGCGCCGACTTCATGGAGTCGATGATCGGGTCTTTCTGCAGGATTTCCCGGGAGACGTTCAGGGATAGGTCGTTGGAGTCCACCACACCTTTGATGAAGCGCAGGTACAGCGGCAGGAACGACTCGGCCTGGTCCATCACGAACACTCGCTGCACGTACAGCTTCAAGCCGCGTGGTGCTTCGCGCTGGTACAGGTCGAACGGAGCGCGGGCCGGCACATACAACAGCGAGCTGTATTCCAGCTTGCCTTCAACCTTGTTATGGCTCCAGCTCAGCGGGTTCTCGTAATCGTGGGCGATGTGCTTGTAGAACTCCTGGTATTCCTCATCCTTCACCTCGGTGCGTGGGCGAGTCCACAGGGCGCTGGCGCGGTTGACGGTTTCCCATTCCACTTCTGGCTTTTCTTCACCTTCAGCGGCGGTGACTTCCTTCGGCAGCTCGATCGGCAGCGCGATATGGTCGGAGTACTTCTTGATGATGTTGCGCAAGCGCCAACCATCGGCGAACTCGTCCTCACCGGACTTGAGGTGCAACACGATGCGGGTCCCGCGATCAGCTTTATCGACCGTGGCGACTTCAAATTCGCCTTCGCCTTTGGACGACCAGTGCACACCTTCGCCCGCAGCGAGGCCGGCACGACGGCTGAAGACTTCGACCTGATCGGCGACGATGAACGCGGAATAAAAACCGACACCGAACTGACCGATCAGGTGGGAATCTTTCTTCTGATCGCCAGAGAGGTTTTTCATGAAGTCGGCGGTGCCGGACTTGGCGATGGTGCCCAGGTGCGTGATCACCTCTTCGCGGCTCATGCCGATACCGTTGTCTTCGAGGGTGACGGTTTTCGCGTCCTTGTCGAAGCTCACACGGATTTTCAGCTCAGCGCCGCCTTCCAGCAATTGAGGCTTGGAAAGGGCTTCGAAACGTAATTTGTCGACAGCGTCAGAGGCGTTCGAAATCAGCTCGCGAAGGAAAATTTCCTTATTTGAATACAGCGAGTGAATCATCAGGTGCAGCAGTTGCTTCACCTCGGTCTGGAAGCCCAGGGTTTCCTTTTGAGTTTCCACGCTCATGGTCATCAAACTCCAAGTGGATAGTGGTGTCCGCCTCGCTGAGATTGGCGGCGGGATGTTCTCAAGGTGGGGGCAACGCTGATGATTTCAAGGGCTCGGTTGTGAAGGCTCCTGGTTTTTGAAAGGCGTGCGCGTGGCAATGGGCTCGGCTACGACATCCTCTGCCAAGCTGCGATCGCAACGCTGGCCAGCCGCAGCCCCCCAGCGTGGGTGGCTGGCAGTAAAGGGTTACCCATGTTGTCCTTATTGGCGGGCAGGGGAAACATTAGCGCACCGTAATGGCACTTCACCTATATCTGTCAGAGACTTCAGATATCGAACACTGTCTTCTGGGTAGTCGCGTGGGTGTTATTGCCATACCTATTGTCGACAGGTATCGTACGACGCATCGTGTCGAGCTCTGATTAACTGTTCAAGCTCAACGACCCAGGAGCTGGAACGTCAATGGACTTTAACTACAACAGGATTCTTGCTTACCTAAAAGTTGCCGAATTCAAGTCATTTTCCGGCGCAGCGGTACAGCTAAATATTAGCACCGGCATGGTCAGCGTTCATATCAAAGAGCTTGAGCGCTCTTTGGGCACAACCTTAATCAGCAGAACCACTCGATCATTGGTCCTGACAGAAGCAGGGCAACGCTTCTATGATGACTTTATCGACATCAAACAGCGAATCGATTGCTCCCTTGAAACCTTAAAAGGTGAATCAGAGCACGTCTGTGGCGTGCTGCGAATTGTATCGCCCAGGGATTACGGCTCACGTTTTATCGTGCCGATCATCGCCGAATTCTCGAAGTTATACCCTCAGTTAAAAATCGTCCATGATGTCGGCGCACCGCTTTCCGAGCTCGCCAGCGGCAAACACGACCTGGCCATCTGCCTTGGGAGCCTTCAGGATTCTTCATTCAAGTGCCGAAAGATATCGGAGTTCCGCAGTTACCTGATCGCCAGCCCGGAATTCATCGAACAGCACGCCTTGGAAGACATTAACTGCCTTAATACCTTACCGTGGATTGCCAATGAAAAACTCTATAAAGAAGGAAAGTTGATCCTGAGAAAAGGTCGAACAGAACAGTTCGCCATAAAACCCGTGACCCGTTACAGCTCGAACTCGTTGACCTTAACTCACCAAATGGCTCTTTTCTCCCTTGGCATAGCCGTCCTGCCAGCCTGGATGCTCAAAGACGATATCCAGGCCAACAAGCTTATTCGATTATTTCCACATTATGAGTTCAGCGCAATGCCCATCAATATTCTTTACCCCAACTGCATCAGGCTGCCGACAAAGGCTCGCCGTTTTATTGATTATCTGGTCGCCAAACTGGGCACTGCCCCTCATGAATCACACGAACAATGACTGAGTAAAGAGGCGCAAAAATGCATCAGGTAAAACTGCCATTAGGTGGAGCATTATGGATGGCAGCAAGCCTGCTCTCATTCATTGGCATGGCCGTGGCGGCCAGAGAGCTTTCAATGTTCATGTCGATCTTCGAGATCCTGTTTTTCAGGTCCTTTGTCGGCTTGATCATTATTTCTCCTATCATTTACAAACAGCGCGCCAAACTCAGACAAGCACGAGATATTGGCCTGCAGGTTGGCAGGAATGCGGTTCATTTCGCCGGACAATATGCCTGGACCGTTGGCGTGGCGTCGCTTCCATTGGTTAAGGTCTTTGCGCTGGAGTTCACCACCCCGATATGGGTTTCCCTGCTGGCGTTCTTATTCTTGAAAGAAAAACTCTCCACCGCCAGGGTGCTCGCCGCCATCGGCGGTTTTATCGGCGTCCTGGTCGTTCTAAGACCCGGCCTTGACAGCATTGAACCCGCCGCACTTATCGTTCTGCTGGCCGCCATGGGGTATGCAACATCCATCATCATGGTTAAGAAACTGACGTTGACCAGCAGCCCCACCCTCATCGTGATCTGGATGGTACTGCTACAACTGCCCCTGGGTTTTGGTCTGTCCCTGGCACAATGGCGTACCCCTACGCTCGAATGCATCCCATGGATTCTACTGTTAGGCATAACGGGCTTAAGCGCACACTTCGCCATGGCCAAAGCGCTGAGCGTCATGGAGGCGTCCATTGCCATACCGATTGATTTTTTCAGGGTGCCGCTCATTGCCGTGGTTGGGTTTTTTCTCTACGGCGAGAGCCTTGAAATCTGGGTATTAGTCGGCGCGTTGATTATCTTCGCCTCAAACTATCTGTCCTTCAGGATCGAACAAAAGAACTAAGCATCCCGGCAGGGGCGATGGCCCCTGCCGAGGACAAGGCTGCTAGGGCGTGTGATTCAGGTAGGTGTCGAAATCCCAGTGGGTGACGGTGGCCAAGAACGTCTCCCACTCATTCATCTTGATCTTTCGGAACAAATCACTCATGTCGCCAGGAAGCGCCGATAACACAACGGGGTCGTTATCCAGTGCTTCCAACGCTTGTCCGAGGTTTCGGGGGACGAAGGCCGTGGCAGCAGGATGATCCGAATAGCTGTCAGCGTCCGTTGCCGGGCCCGGCTCATGTTGGTTGGACAAGCCATCATCCATTGCCTTTAACAATGAAGCAGCCATCAGGTACGGGTTGACCAGGGCGTCGGCGGTTCGGTATTCCACTCGATCCGGCGCGGAAACCCGGATCGCGCAGGTACGATTCTGGTAACCCCAATTAGCCCGTACCGGCGCCCAGAAACCGGTTTCCCACAGACGCTTGTATGAGTTGACCGTGGGTGCAGCAATCGCGGTCAAGGCCTTAAGGTGTTTCTGAATGCCGCCAATTGCGTACTTTCCAATATCGGTGAGACCCGAATCGCTTGCGCTCGGCAGGAACATGTTATTGCCGCCTTCATAATGGCAATAAACCTCCTCCATTCCATACTTCAGGGGGAACACATCCTCGCGAAACACCGCCCGCCCACCGTCCCATAACGACAAGTTAAAGTGGCATCCGGAGCCGGATACGCCAGCAAACGGCTTGGGTAAAAAGCAAGCCACCAGATTGAACTCTTGCGCAACCTGATGACAGATTTGCCGGTAAGTCATCAGTCGGTCACAACTGACAAGCACGTCGTCGAAAGCAAAATTAAGCTCCAGCTGACCCGGCGCATCTTCGTGATCACCTTGAATCATGTCCAAGCCCATGGCCTGCGCATACTCCAGGACTTTCATATACACCGGACGCAACGTTTCAAACTGACCGATGTGATAACAGCACGGATCGGTCACGCCCACATACTGGTGCTCACCCTCCAGTTTGCGTAGCCACATCATTTCCGGTTCCATCCCGGCCCGCAGTTGCAGGCCATGCTTGGCTTGGAAGGCTTGGTGGATAGTCCGCAAGTTACCCCGGCAATCGGCGTCGAGTCGTTGGCCCGGAAATTCCCGATCCTTGGGGTTGCGAAACAGGGTGCAGAACACCCGCCCGACGCGCTTATCCCACGGTAACTGAACCAGCGTCTCAGGTTCAGGGTAAGCCAGCAGTTCCGAGGCGTTGGATGGATAGCCCAGGTACTGGCCGAATCGATCCTGCGCCACATTCACTGTGGCTCCGTACACCATTGAGAAGCCCTTCTCACACATGCCGACAAAATGCTTGGCCGGAATCCCCTTGCCCTGCAGACGACCGGTGAGAGAGGGAAACTGCATATAAACGTACTCGATTCCACTTTTCTCGATGTATTCCCAGGCCTTGAGCAGTTTGTCTTTTCGCTCGGGCGAGTCCCTGAATATTTCATGCTCCATTGATCCATTCTCCCCTAGCTGAGTTTTCAGTGCCGGCCCAGCAAATGCTTTAGTTTTTCAGCGGTTCGCTCGATCTCATCCAGGGTCGTGTAGAGCGGGTTGAAGGCAATACGTAGCAAGTCCGGATAGCGATATTCCGTCACAATATTTTCCGCCATCAAGCGAGGGTGCAGCGCCTCGGCGTCATTGACTTTAAAACCGATATGGCCGCTGACGTTGCCGCGTTGAACATCGTGCAAGAAGTGGACGTGTCCTTTGCGCACAAGGGGTTCGAGCCCTGCCATGAAGGCCTCAAACAACTCCTGGCTGTCGTGCTCGACAAGCTGTATTCCAGCTTCCAGAAGCAAATCCACACCCTCCTCCAAGGCGGCCAGGGAAAAGGTCGTGGGCGTTCCGACCTGCAAGCGTTTAATCCCACTGGCCGGTACGTAATTGTCACTGAACACAAAGGGTTCAGCGTGCCCTAACCAGCCTTGAATCGGGTTGCTCAGTTTGTTCTGAAGATCAGCTTTGACGTAAACGAAGGCCGGGGCGCCCGGCCCGCCGTTCAAATATTTATATCCACAGCCCACCGCCATATCGACGCCACTTGCGTTGAAGTCCAAGGCCATAATGCCCACGCTGTGGGACACGTCCCAGAGCGTCAACGCCCCCACAGACCTGGCTTTTTCATTGAATGAGGCCATGTCATGGGCCTGTCCCGAGCGATAGTCGACATGGGATAACATCAACACGGCAACGGACGGGTCGAGGCTCTCGATCAGCGCTGAACGCGGCACGATGCGAACCGTGACATCCTGATGGATCAACCCGACACTTTTGGCGATGTAGAGATCGGTGGAGAAATTGCCTTGATCCGTCAGTATCACCTTGCGTTGAGGATCAACTGCCAGCGCCGCATTCAAGAGTTTGAATAAATTGATGGAGGTGCTATCGCACACCAGGGTCGTGCCTTGGTCTGCACCCAATAGCAATGAAATCTTGTCCCCAATTTTCTCCGGGGCGCTTAACCACCCGTTTTTCTTCCAGGCACCTGCCAAGTGCTGTCCCCATTGATCGTTACTGGTGCGCACCAGGCGATCCGCGACTGAGGCCACCGCGGGGCCCAATGAATTACCGGCCAAGTAAGTGAGCTCCCTGGGCATGACGAACTTCTCACGTCGATAAGCCTTTTCGGTTGCACGATACCTGTCTTCATTACCCATGATGCTTCCCCTGCCCAGAGACCTATGCGGCCTAAATTGCTTTTTTTCGTTCGGCGTCGGCCGCAAGGATCGGTTTGATAAACGTGTCGAAGTCTTCTTCATGCCACCAATGGCGCACCAAGCCGTTCTCGAAACCAAAGATGTCTATCCCGGTCAAGCTCACCGGGACGCCCGTGCCCTCGATGCCAAGAATCACCCCCGTGTGGGTGCCTTCTGCGACATAACGTGCGGCAAGGAGATTGCCCTGAATAATGACGTCTTCGATGTTGAAGACCACGTCCGGGAACGCCTGATGCCAGTCGGCAGCCATCAACTTATGGCCCTCTACATTGCCGGGAAACTGAGGAATGGGACGATGGTCTTCAAAGTCAGGGTGAAAAATCGAATCCACAAAATTAACATTCCCCTTATTCCAGACTTCACCAATCCAGATATTGACATAAGCGTTACGCATTTTTTCCTGGGCCAAATCAATGGACATACTGCAACTCCTTAAATGATATTTTTACCGCGACGAATCTCATCAACGAGCACGCTCGACGGTGAGAATGATTGTTTAAGCACTTCCACGGCCCGGTGGGGATCGGCCTCACCACACATAAAAATATCCACCGCCGCATAGTTGAACTCCGGCCAGCTGTGGATAGAAATATGGGACTCGGCAAGTACACACACGCCGGACACTCCACCGTTGGGCGTAAAGTAATGAAAGTACTGATGAAGTAAAGTCGCGCCGGCAGCCTTGACCGCGGCAACCAATGCTTGACTGACACGCTCGACACTGTCGATATTTTTCGCACCATAGAAGTCAACCAACAGATGTTTACCGGCATAGGCACCCTGTTGATCCGACAACACATACACGTTCGCGGCGACACACTCGTTATTCTGCATAACTTCCCCTGAAGAACAGTAATAAAGGCCAGCGTTAGTCCATGACCGGATTCAGGGAAAAACCACAAACATCCCTGTACCCATCCCTCGCAGGGTCCTGACAGTGAATGGGCGTAACATCGTGCAAGCCTTGCGCGTCATCAAACAGCGCAGTTTCAAGTGGTTGCTTCAAGGTGTGCCGTAACCGCACGGCGGCCGTCTGGTCGCAAAAAAGACTCTCGCCACCCTCTACATTGTGCCGATTGACCAAGGTAATGGAGGTGAACTCATGACCGTCACGGTGCGGTCCCTCTGGTACGGGCTGGCCCGGCACATGGGGCTGCGCGGTAATCCGGTAGAGGTGGATACCGATATCCCATACCCGCGAAACGCCCCGGCGTTCGGCAGGTAAAAGCAAATACATATCGACGATCAGTTGATGCAAAAACGGATTACTCAGCGTCGAGGGTTCTAGAGGTTGGTAGACCCGATCGATCCCACCCGAATAGCCATTGACGGTGGCGGCTTGATAAAAACCTCTTGACGGTTTCAACGTCAGTGAAATGCACTCACCCTCGTCCCGAAGGAGCATTTCGTTAAAACGACGCCGGCGATAGGTATCACCCTCTTTCATATATTCATCGAGGGGCAAGTTAGCGAACGCCGTTTGAAACTTTATAAACTCCTGGTACAGCGAGTCCTGTTCATCCAGGGCATGCTGTTTCAATGCTACTTGCGAATGCAGGAACGAGATTGACGAATCATATATACCAAGGCGAGCGGGCACGACAACCTTATCAAACACCTTAAGATCCATTCTTAAGTCCTTTTGCCAATCTTAAAAATTGATGGGCGTCAGGCGGCGTAAAGACCCAGCCCGCAACTAACGTTCAACGCCCCGAACATAGACACCTCAACAGGAACAATCCTGACCAACCGGCAACCACCCGGTCAACACCCACAGCCAAGAAAGTGTTTCCAACACAATCACACCGAGCAAAAACCTCATAAAAACAACGAGCTATAATTTTTTAATAGCATTAAATTGAGTTTTTAATCTTTGCTTCGTGCAATAACTTATTTATCAGCTAGCGAACACCAGGGCGGTTCGGTTTTGAGGGCTCCTGGATTTTGAAATGCGCCCGGGCAGTGGCAATGGGCTCGGCTTCAACGCCTTGCCAAGCCGTGATCGCAACATTGGCCACCCGCCGCCCCTGGCGCCAGACCTGGCACTTGGCATAAGTGTCGCGAAAGTGCCCGGCGCGCAGGTAATCCAGAGAGAAATCGATGATTTTCGGCACGCCCGGCACGCCCGGCGCGCCGGTGGCGATCAGCAAATGAACAGCAGCCGACAGTTCCATGAACCCGGCGATGACTCCACCATGGATGGCTGGCAATAAAGGGTTACCAATGTTGTCCTGGTTGGCGGGCAGGCGGAACAGCAGCTCATCGTCCTGGCGCGTGCATTCGACACCGATGAGTTGTGCATAGGGAATCGAGGCCAGCAGCAGCGCATAGTCGCCTTGCTCGCAGGCCTGGCGCAGTTGATCCTGGGTAATATCGGTCATGGCTTGTCTGCGGTGGCCGCTGGGCCACCCCCCTTGATCCCCCTGGCGTGCTCGCCCAGGCGCATGAAGGTGCCCACCACATGGGCGATGGGGTGCTCGGGGTCATCCTGATAGGCAAAACCACGGCTGAAGATCACGTCCGGGGTGACCCGATAGCATTGAGCGAAGCCGTAGATATCCTTGTGGGGCGCGGCGGCGTGCATGTAATCGATGCGCAGATCCAGGGTCGGGCAGACCTCGAACTGCGGCAACACGCACAGGGTCGACATGCCACACGCGGTGTCCATCAACGAGGTCAACGCCCCGCCATGGATGATGCCCGAGAGGGGATTGCCGACGATCTGGGGGCTGTAAGGCAGAATCACGGTCAGCCCTTCACGACTGGCGCTGTGCAGCTTCAAGCCCAGCACCTGACAGTGTCTCAGCGCGGATAAAAAGCGTGTCGCACGCTCAAAAACGGGGTTTTCGGCCATCTGATTCATGCTCTTGTTGGTGACGAGGCCTGGTCAAAGGTGAGCCCCATAAAGTTCCATCCCAATGCACAGTTATATATCTGTAACGCCGCTGGAACTTAATCTGAGGGGGGGCGCTCAAAAGGCCAGTAGTTATTTCCATAAGGAGAAACACCCCATGCGTAAGACTTTAGCTATTGCCTTGATGTTGGCCGCCTCCCTTGGTCTCGCTGCCTGCGATAAAAAATCCGAGGACAAAGCTCAAGATGCCAACCAACACGCTGAGCAAGCTCAGCAAGACATGAACAAAGCACAGGATAAGGTTAACGACGCGGCGAAAGAAAACGCCGAAGCCGCCAAAAAGCAGGCTGAATCGAACGAAGAAGCCGCGAAGGAAGCCCCTGCCACCGCGCCTAAAACCAACTGATACGGTTTTAGCGGCAAAAGAAAACCCGCCTGATGCGGGTTTTCTTTTGCCTGGGATTTAACCGGCCTATTAGGCGGTTTCCTTGCCAACTTCAGGCAAGGGCGCTTCCGTCGGGGTATAGACCATGACGTCCAGCACGTCGGAATGAAACTCGCGCTGGTACAGCACAAATACCACGCCGGCACTCATCAACATGAATAACCAGGGGCTGACGAACCACGCCAGCATGGTCATGCCGAAATAATAAGAGCGCAGGCCGAAGTTGAATTGGTTGGCCGCCATGGAGATCACCCGCGCCGCCCTGAGCGCAAAGGCCTTGCGCTCCTGCTCCGACACATGTCGCTCGCCAATCATCGGCGCCGACCCCACCAGCACCGCTGCGAAGTTGTATTGACGCATGCACCAGCTGAACGTGAAGAACGCATACACAAACACCAACGCCAGGCACAGCAACTTGACTTCCGCCATGCCCTGGGAAGCTTGCTGCACCATCGGCAGGTCCGCCAGCAACGACACCGCACGATCAGACGCGCCGAGCACCGTCAGGATACCGGCCAGGATAATCAGCGTGCTGGAAGCGAAGAATGACGCGTTGCGCTCCAGGTTACCGATCACGCTGGCATCGGCGATGCGGTTCTCGCGCAGCAGCATGCGGCGCATCCAGTCTTCGCGGTACAGGTGCATCACGGTGGCCAGGCAGGCGGTGTCGCGGGCTTTCCATGATGCATAACGGGTGTAGCCGCCCCAGCAGACGATAAACCAGGCGGCGGCAAGAAGATGGATCAGGTTGGCTTGGATGAATGACATTCGATTCCCTGTGTGACGAAAACACAACATTGCAGGAGCAAAGCTCCCACAGGTTCTGTGTATGAGCCAGCTTCTCTTAAGACACTGCTTCGACGTTAGCCCAAGGAAAAAGACACCGCAGCTGCGCCATAAAAAATGCCCCGTATCGATTGATACGGGGCATTTCAGTTTTTACCGTTAGGCCTCGGCGGTTTAGGCCAGGGCTTCGCTGCGCTTGCCCAACAGACGATCACACACCACCGCAACCGCCAGGGTCATCACCGAAGGCACCAACCAGGCCAGGCCTTGCTCGCTCAGCGGCAGGTGGGCCAGTTGTGCCGGCATCCAGTCCGCCAATCCGGCGCCCTTAAGCGCATCGATCAGGCCAAACAGGAACGACACCAGCATCACCGGGCCAACGATACGGCCCTGCTCGAACCAGAAGTCCTTGCAGAAGCTCAGGGCCACCAGGGCGATGCAAGGCGGGTAAATCGCAGTCAGGACCGGAATCGAGAAAGCAATCAGCTTGGTCAGGCCCAGGTTGGACACCAGCAGCGAAAACGCCGCCAGAATCACCACCAATGCCTTGTAAGACAGTGGCAGGACACGGCTGAAGTACTCGGCACAGGCGCAAGTCAGGCCAACCGCAGTCACCAGGCAGGCCAGGGAGATCAGCACAGCCAGGAAACCGCTGCCCAGGCTGCCGAACGTATGTTGCACATAGGCGTGCAGAACAGCGGCGCCGTTGGTCGCCCCCACTGCCACTTCATGACTGCCCGAACCCAGGCGGAACAGGCTGATGTAGACCAGCGCCAGACCCAACCCGGCAATCAGCCCGGCGATGATGGCGTAGCGAGTGATCAAGGCTGGCGACTCGACGCCCCGGGAACGGATCGCATTGACGATGACGATGCCGAATACCAAGGCGCCCAGGGTATCCATGGTCAGGTAACCATTGATGAACCCTTGGGAGAACGGCGCCGCCACGTACTCAGGTGTCGCCACACTGATACCACCGGCGGGCAAGGCAAACGCGGCAATGCCGAGCACGGTCAAGGCGATGATCTTCAGCGGCGCGAGGAAGCGCCCGACGGTGTCCAGCAGGCGGCCCGGATAGAGCGAGATGAAGAACACCAGCAGGAAATACACCGAACTGTAGAGCAACAGCGCCAGCGGGCTTTCACCGGTCAGCGGCGCCAGGCCCACTTCGAACGAGACGGTGGCAGTACGCGGCGTGGCGAACAACGGGCCGACGGCCAGGTAGCATACCGCCGCCAGCAAACCACCGGCGGTCTTGCCGATGGGGCTGCTCAAGGCATCCATCGCGCCACCGACCTTGGCCAGCGCAATGACTGTGATGACCGGCAGCCCGACCGCCGTGATCAGAAAGCCCAGCGCCGCCATCCAGACATGGGGCCCGGACTGCAAACCGACGATAGGCGGGAAGATGATGTTGCCAGCCCCGACGAACAGAGCAAATGTCATGAAACCAAGTGCCAGGATGTCCTGGCCTTTCAACACTTTCATTAAGGAAACCACACTACTGAATCGGAATTTAGAGAGGGATTTCCCTTATGGGTGAGGGAAATGCTGCCGATCCGTATAAGACCGACCCGTTTAACGCGTCACTGCCTTGTGGGCAGCGGCCGCAAAAATGGCTGCTAGCCT
The DNA here is from genome assembly GCF_059695895.1 of Pseudomonas sp. LBUM1664. NCBI lineage: Bacteria > Pseudomonadati > Pseudomonadota > Gammaproteobacteria > Pseudomonadales > Pseudomonadaceae > Pseudomonas > Pseudomonas sp. LBUM1664. The sequence continues at coordinate 4,610,892 of NZ_CP166791.1, forward strand.
AACTAATTTGGACGACAAACGCACTGTTACAGGGCGAAGTATCCGATACACGACATTTCCATGTCGTGTTTACATATCTATTTTTCCCACCCACCCCCCTGGCGAGGGAGCTTGTCTCCCTGGCCACAAAAGCTGCCCACAAACTCCCAATGCCAGAAACGACAAAGGCCACCCGAAGGTGGCCTTTGTTGCTGGAACAAAAAAGTCAGCCGAAGCTTACTTCTTCATTTCCCAGCCAGTCAGCTCGGCCAGGGCCTTGCCGATGTCTGCCAGCGAACGCACGGTTTTCACGCCTGCGTCTTGCAGTGCAGCGAATTTCTCGTCTGCAGTGCCTTTGCCGCCAGAGATGATTGCGCCAGCATGGCCCATGCGCTTGCCCGGAGGAGCAGTCACACCCGCGATGTAGGAAACAACCGGCTTGGTCACGTTTGCCTTGATGTAGGCAGCCGCTTCTTCTTCAGCCGAACCGCCGATCTCACCGATCATCACGATCGCTTCGGTCTTCGGGTCTTCCTGGAACAGCTTCAGGATGTCGATGAAGTTGGAGCCTGGGATCGGGTCACCGCCGATGCCGACGCAAGTCGACTGACCGAAACCGGCGTCAGTGGTCTGCTTGACGGCTTCGTAGGTCAGGGTGCCGGAACGGGAAACGATACCGACCTTGCCTGGCAAGTGAATGTGACCTGGCATGATGCCGATCTTGCATTCGCCTGGAGTGATCACGCCTGGGCAGTTAGGGCCGATCAGGGTGATACCCAGCTCGTCGCACTTGACCTTGGCTTCCAGCATGTCGATGGTCGGGATGCCTTCGGTGATGCACACGATCAGCTTGATGCCGCCGAACGCCGCTTCAAGGATGGAATCCTTGCAGAAAGGAGCCGGAACGTAGATCACGCTGGCGGTGGCGCCAGTAGCAGCCACAGCGTCTTTCACGGTGTTGAAGACAGGCAGACCCAGGTGCTCGGTGCCGCCTTTGCCCGGCGTTACGCCGCCAACCATCTTGGTGCCGTATTCGATGGCTTGCTGGGTGTGGAAACTACCTTGCGAACCGGTAATACCCTGGCAGATAACCTTGGTGTCTTTATTGATCAGGACGCTCATTATTTGCCCTCCGCAGCTTTAACGACTTGTTGAGCAGCGTCGGTCAGGCTGGTAGCAGCGATAATGTTCAAACCGCTTTCTGCCAGTACTTTAGCGCCCAGCTCAGCGTTGTTGCCTTCGAGGCGAACAACAACCGGGATTTTCACGCCGACTTCTTTCACGGCGCCAATGATGCCTTCGGCAATCATGTCGCAACGAACGATGCCGCCGAAGATGTTGACCAGTACTGCTGCGACGTTGGTGTCGGACAGGATGATCTTGAACGCTTCGGTTACGCGTTCCTTGGTAGCACCGCCGCCTACGTCGAGGAAGTTGGCTGGCTTGCCGCCATGCAGGTTGACGATGTCCATGGTACCCATGGCCAGGCCGGCACCGTTGACCATGCAGCCGATGTTACCTTCCAGGGCTACGTAGTTCAGTTCGAACTTGGCAGCGTGCGCTTCGCGCGGATCGTCTTGCGACGGATCGTGGAAAGTCTTCAGCTTAGGCTGACGGTACATGGCGTTGGCGTCGATGTTGATCTTGGCGTCGAGGCAGTGCAGATCGCCGTCGGCCTTGATCACCAGCGGGTTCACTTCCAGCAGCGCCAGGTCGTGATCCTTGAACAGCTTGGCCAGACCTACGAAGATCTTGGCGAACTGAGCAACTTGCTTGCCTTCCAGACCCAGCTGGAATGCCAGCTCGCGACCCTGGAATGGCTGAGCGCCAACCAGTGGATCGATGGTGGCCTTGAGGATTTTCTCAGGGGTATCGTGAGCGATTTTCTCGATGTCCACGCCACCTTCGGTGGAAGCCATGAACACGATGCGGCGGCTCGAACGGTCAACGACAGCGCCCAGGTACAGCTCTTTAGCGATATCAGTGCACGATTCAACCAGGATCTTGGTGACTGGCTGGCCGTTGGCATCAGTCTGGTAAGTCACCAGACGCTTGCCCAGCCACTGCTGTGCGAAGGCTTTGGCGTCTTCTTTGCTGCGAACCAGCTTGACGCCGCCCGCTTTACCGCGACCACCGGCGTGAACCTGGGCTTTGACAACCCATTCGCTGCCGCCGATTTTGTCGCAAGCTTCTGCTGCCGCTTCCGGGGTGTCTACCGCGTAACCGGTGGATACTGGCAGGCCGTACTCAGCGAACAGCTGCTTACCCTGATACTCGTGAAGATTCATGCTTATTACCGTCTTCGTTAGGTACTGCGCATTCGGTGCTGCACCGTTCTAGTGCCGCACCACCTGTGACTGCTGCTTGCGTAGCCTTCCGGTCAACCGGTTCAGCTACGCAAGACTGCGTCCGGCGGACTTTCCGCGGTGAGTCTTGCTCGCAAGGCTCACGACGGGCCATACCGCCGTGGTTTCTTATTGTCTATTAACGCTTCTTGCGGTTGGCCACGTGGATGGCGCCGCCATTTACGGCCAGGGCCGCTTCGTGCAAGGCTTCGGACAGGGTTGGATGGGAGAAGACCATCATGCCCAGATCTTCAGCGCTGGTGCCGAATTCCATACCGATCGCGCCTTGCTGTACCAGCTCGGCAGCGCTTGGGCCAATGACGTGAACACCCAATACGCGATCCGTCTTGGCATCGGCGATGACTTTCACGAAACCACCGGTATCGTTGGCTGCCATGGCACGGCCACTGGCGGCGAACGGGAAGGTGCCGACGTTAACTTCAACGCCTTCGGCTTTCAAGGCCTGCTCGGTTTTACCGACCCATGCGATTTCCGGGTGGGTGTAGATAACCGACGGGATCAGGTCGTAGTTCATCTGGGCTTTGTGACCCTTGATGCGCTCAACGACCATGATGCCTTCTTCAGACGCCTTGTGCGCCAGCATCATGCCACGCACCACGTCACCGATGGCGAAGACGCCCGGTACGGTGGTGGCGCAGTAATCGTCAACCTTGATGAAACCGCGCTCATCCAGGGATACCTCACAGTCGGCGGCCAGCAGATCGGTGGTCACCGGACGACGGCCGACCGCAACGATCAGCTTGTCGAACGTGATGGTCTGTTCGCCGTTGGCGTCGGTGTAAGTCACCACGACTTCTTCGCCATTGACCTTGGAACCGGTCACGCGAGCGCCCAGCTTGATGTCCAGGCCTTGCTTGGTCAGGGTTTTCAGCGCTTCCTTGGAAACCGCAGCGTCAGCGGCCATCAGGAAGGTGTCGAGGGCTTCCAGTACGGTCACTTGCGCGCCCAGGCGCGACCATACCGAACCCAGCTCGAGGCCGATCACGCCAGCGCCGATCACGCCCAGGCGTTTTGGCACGGTCTGGAATTCCAGGGCGCCGGTGGAGTCGACGATCACGTTCTGATCGACTGGAGCGGGTGGAATGTCGATCGGGCGCGAGCCCGGTGCCAGGATGACGTTCTCGGCTTCGATCACTTCAACCGAGCCGTCTGGCTTGGTCACTTCGACTTTCTTGCCCAGCAGCAGCTTGCCGTGACCCTGGATAGAGGTCACGCCGTTGGCTTTGAACAGGGTGGCAACGCCGGAGGTCAGGCCTTTGACGATGTTGGCCTTGCGGCCAACCATCGCCGGCACGTCCATTTTCACGTCGCCAGTGCTGATGCCGTGGATCGCGAAGCCATCTTGCGCTTCGTGGAACTTCCAGGAGCTGTCCAGCAGCGCCTTGGATGGAATGCAGCCGACGTTCAGGCAAGTACCGCCGAGGGCCAGTTTGCCCTCTTTGTCGGTGTATTTCTCGATGCAGGCAGTGCTGAGGCCAAGTTGCGCAGCCTTGATAGCCGCTACGTAGCCGCCAGGGCCCGCACCAATCACTACCACGTCGAATTTCTGAGTCATGAGTCATTCCTTCTCGAATCAAACCGGACGGTTACTTGTGGAGACCGTCGTGGGACGAAACCGGTTGTTTCAGCAAGAGGCCGGTCAACAGACCGGCCCTCGCGGCGAAATCAGATATCCAGCAGCAGACGAGCCGGATCTTCAAGCAGGTTCTTGATGGTTACCAGGAAAGTCACGGCTTCTTTACCGTCGATCAGGCGGTGATCGTAGGACAGTGCCAGATACATCATCGGACGAATCACGACCTGACCGTTGATCGCCATCGGGCGCTGCAGGATGTTGTGCATGCCCAGGATCGCCGCTTGTGGCGGGTTGACGATCGGGGTCGACATCATCGAACCGAATGTACCACCGTTAGTGATGGTGAACGTACCGCCGGTCATCTCTTCGATGGACAGCTTGCCGTCACGGGCCTTCTTGCCGAAGGTGGCGATGCCGCCTTCGATTTCGGCCAGGCTCATCAGTTCGGCGTTACGCAGTACCGGAACCACCAGGCCACGGTCGCTGGAGACCGCAACACCGACGTCGGCGTAGCCATGGTAAACGATGTCGGAACCGTCGATCGAAGCGTTGACAGCCGGGAAGCGTTTCAGCGCTTCGGTGGCAGCCTTGACGAAGAACGACATGAAGCCCAGGCGTACGCCGTTGTGGGACTTCTCGAACAGATCCTTGTACTTGGAACGCAGCGCCATGACTTCGGTCATGTCGACTTCGTTGAAAGTGGTCAGCATCGCCATGTTCGACTGGGCTTCTACCAGACGCTCGGCAACCTTGGCACGCAGACGGGTCATCGGAACGCGTTTTTCAACGCGATCACCGGCAGCGAACACCGGAGCGGCAGCGGCAGGTGCGGCAGGCTTGGCCGGGGCAGCGGCCGGAGCAGCTTTCTTGGCGGCAACGGCTGCAACCACGTCTTCCTTGGTCACACGACCACCTTTGCCGGTACCGGCAACGGAAGCGATGTTGATGCCATTCTCTTCAGCCAGCTTGCGAGCAGCCGGAGCGGCGACAGGATCGTCTTCGCCAGCGCCAGCTGGAGCAGCAGCCTGAGCGGCGGCCGGTGCAGCAGCGGCAGCCGGGGCAGCGGCAGCAGCACTGCCTTCTTCGATGGAGCCCAGGACTTCGTCGGACAGAACGGTGTCGCCTTCGTTCTTGACGATAGCGCCCAGCACGCCGTCAGCGGTGGCCAACACTTCCAGCACAACCTTGTCGGTTTCGATATCGACGATCAGGTCGTCACGCTTTACAGCGTCGCCCGGTTGTTTGTGCCAGGTGGCAACGGTGCCGTCGGCAACCGATTCCGGAAAAGTGGGGGCTTTGATCTCGATAGCCATTATCAGTGGTTCCTTAAATTCGGTTTCAGGTGCGCGTAGGCATTAAACGGTAAAGGCATCTTTGAGCAGTTTTTCCTGCTGCTCGGCGTGCATCGATGCATAACCACAAGCAGGTGCAGCAGAAGCGTCACGGCCGGCGTATTCGAGTACGAGCGACTTGTTGTGACCGCTGATGATGCGGCGCATGTGATGTTGGCTGCAGTACCACGCACCCTGGTTCATCGGCTCTTCCTGACACCAAACGATGTGTTTGAGGTTTTTGTACGGAGCCAGGACTTCGATCAAGTCGTCCTCGGGGAACGGATACAGCTGCTCGAGACGCACGATGGCGATATCGTCACGGCCTTCGGCACGGCGTTTTTCCAGCAAGTCGTAGTAGACCTTGCCGCTGCACAGAACCACGCGACCGACGTTGGCCGGATCCTGAGCGTCGATTTCCGGGATAACGGTCTGGAACGAGCCTTCGGCCAGATCTTCCAGGGTCGAGATCGCCAGTTTGTGACGCAGCAATGACTTCGGTGTCAGCACTACAAGCGGCTTGCGCAGCGGGCGAATCACCTGACGGCGCAGCAAGTGGTAGATCTGAGCCGGGGTTGTCGGTACGCATACCTGGATGTTGTGCTCGGCGCACAGTTGCAGGTAACGCTCCAGACGTGCCGAAGAGTGCTCCGGCCCCTGCCCTTCATAACCGTGTGGCAACAGCATGGTCAGACCGCAGAGACGGCCCCACTTGTGCTCGCCGCTGGTGATGAACTGGTCGACAACCACCTGGGCACCGTTGGCGAAGTCGCCGAACTGGGCTTCCCAGATCACCAGCGCATTCGGCTCGGTGGTGGAGTAGCCATATTCGAACGCCAGGACGGCCTCTTCGGACAGCAGCGAATCGTACAGGTCGAAACGTGGCTGGCCTTTGTACAGGTGTTGCAGCGGGATATAGGTGCTGGCGTCTTTCTGGTTGTGCAGCGCCGCATGGCGGTGCGAGAAAGTGCCACGGCCTACGTCCTGACCGGTGATACGAACCGGGTGACCTTCGAAAGCCAGGGTCGCGTACGCCATGGTTTCAGCGTAACCCCAGTTGATCGGCAGGCCGCCGGCTTGCATCTTCTGACGGTCTTCGTAGATTTTCGAGACCTGGCGCTGAACCACGAAGCCTTCCGGGATTTCCAGCAGCTTGGCGGACAGTTCCTGCAGGGTCTTGAGGTCGAAACGCGTGTCGTGACGAGCAGTCCAGGCGTGGCCCAGGTATGGACGCCAGTCCACGAACAGCTCTTTGTTCGGCTCTTTGACCAGGCTTTTTACAACATGCAGGCCGTTGTCCAGGGCATTGCGATATTCATCGACTTTTTCCTGGACGCGCTCTGCTTCCAGCACACCGCTCTGGGTCAGGCGCTCGGCGTACAGCTCACGGGTAGTGCGCTGCTTGGCGATCTGCTGGTACATCAGAGGCTGGGTGCCGCTTGGCTCGTCGGCCTCGTTGTGGCCGCGACGACGGTAGCAGACCAGGTCGATCACCACGTCACGCTTGTACTGCATGCGGTAGTCGATGGCCAACTGGGTCACGAACAGCACGGCTTCCGGGTCATCGCCATTCACATGGAGAATCGGCGCCTGGATCATTTTCGCAACGTCGGTGCAGTACTCGGTGGAGCGCGAGTCTTCCGGGTTGCTGATGGTGAAGCCAACCTGGTTGTTGATCACCAGGTGAATGGTACCGCCCGTCTTGAAGCCGCGAGTTTGCGACATCTGGAAGGTTTCCATGACCACGCCTTGACCTGCAAACGCAGCGTCACCGTGGATGGAAATCGGCAGGACTTTTTCACCGGTCGGGTCGTTGCGACGATCCTGGCGGGCACGGACCGAACCCTCGACCACCGGGGAAACGATTTCCAGGTGGGATGGGTTGAAAGCCATGGCCAGGTGCACTTCGCCACCTGTGGTCATCACGTTGGACGAGAAGCCCTGGTGGTATTTCACGTCACCGGAGCCCAGCTCGACCTTCTTCTTGCCTTCGAACTCGTCGAACAGCTCGCGCGGGTTCTTGCCGAAGGTGTTGACCAGTACGTTCAGACGGCCACGGTGGGCCATGCCGATGACGATTTCCTTGGTGCCGTAGGAACCCGAACGCTGGATCAGCTCGTCCAGCAGCGGGATCAGGCTTTCGCCACCTTCCAGGCCGAAACGCTTGGTGCCCGGGTATTTGGTGCCCAGGTACTTTTCCAGGCCTTCAGCGGCGGTGACGCGCTCGAGCAAGTGGCTCTTGATGTCGGCGGAGTACGTCGGACGGCCACGAACGCTTTCCAGACGCTGCTGGAACCACTGGCGCTGCTCGGAATCGACGATGTGCGTAAATTCGGCGCCGATGGTGCGGCAATATGTCTGCTGCAACGCTTCGTGAATTTCGCGTAGGCTCGCTTCCTCTTTGCCGATGAACAGGTCGCCGGCACGGAAGGTCGTATCAAGATCGGCATTGGTCAAGCCGTAATGAGTGATCGACAGGTCTGCAGGTGCAGGACGCTGCCACAGCCCCAGCGGGTCCAGCTGGGCTGCTTGGTGGCCTCGCATCCGGTAGGCCTGGATCAGTCGCAGCACTTCAACTTGCTTCTTCTCGTGCTCACTGCTCACGCTGCCGGCAGACACCGGTTGAGCGCGGCGCTGGTTCTTTGCCAGCAGCACGAAATGATCGCGAATTGTCGAGTGCGAAACATCGGTGGCAGAGTTACCGTCAGCCGGCAACTTCTGAAAGTAGGTGCGCCATTCTTCTGGCACAGCGTTAGGGTCGTGCAGGTAGAGCTCGTAGAGCTCTTCCACATAGGCAGCGTTACCACCGGAGAGGTGGGCACTGTTCCACATGCGCTGCATCACGCTTTCTTGCATGCTTGGTCACCCTCGATTAGGGGAACACCATCGGCGAAAACACCGAGCAAACTTGCAGAAGTCCGAGTGCAGCGACTAAAACAAGCCACTTAGGATCACGCTGATAGTCCGGGTACCAGCCCGGATGCCCCTGCTTGTCTCATTTCTTCAAAATAAGAACTGCCGCTTTGTAAGCGGCTGTTCTGGTTATAGCTACGACGCGGGTTGAAGCCCGCGCCCTAGCCTCTACGGGTACAGCGGTCCTACGGGTACAGCAGCTGAATCACACGCCGTTTTGCAGCAGCATGTTACGTACGTGACCGATGGCCTTAGTCGGGTTCAGGCCTTTCGGACAGACGTTGACGCAGTTCATGATCCCGCGGCAGCGGAATACGCTGAACGGGTCATCCAGTGCAGCCAGACGCTCGGACGTCATGGTGTCACGGCTGTCTGCCAGGAAGCGATACGCTTGCAGCAGAGCAGCCGGACCCAGGAATTTGTCCGGGTTCCACCAGAAGGACGGGCACGAGGTCGAGCAGCAGGCGCACAGGATGCACTCGTACAGACCATCAAGCTTCTCACGCTCTTCCGGAGACTGCAGACGCTCGATGGCCGGAGCCGGCGTGTCGTTCTGCAGGAATGGCTTCACCTTCTCGTATTGCTTGTAGAAGATGCTCATATCGACGACCAGGTCACGAATAACCGGCAAACCTGGCAGCGGACGAACAACCAGCTTGTTGCCCTTGACCACAGCAGACAGCGGCGTGATGCATGCCAGGCCGTTCTTGCCGTTGATGTTCATGCCGTCGGAGCCGCAAACGCCCTCACGGCAAGAGCGACGATAGGAGAAACCCTCGTCCTGCTCTTTGATCAGGGCCAGCACGTCCAGCACCATCAGGTCTTTACCACCGGTATCAACCTGGAATTCCTGCATGAACGGCGCGGCGTCCTGATCAGGGTTGTAGCGATAAACACTGACTTGCAACATGGCGGCCACCCTTAGTAAGTCCGAATCTTGGGTTCAAACGTCGGAACAGTCTTCGGCGAGAAGTTCACGGCACGCTTGGTGACGCGTTTATCACCTGGGAAGTACAGGGTGTGGCACAGCCAGTTTTCGTCGTCACGGTCTTCGTAGTCTTCGCGGGCGTGAGCGCCACGGGACTCTTTACGCACTTCTGCCGCGATGGCGGTGGCTTCGGCCACTTCCAGCAGGTTCTGCAGTTCCAGCGCTTCGATACGTGCAGTGTTGAACGCCTGCGACTTATCGTTGATCTTCACGTTGGCAATTCGTTCACGCAATTGAGCCAACTGAGCGATACCCTTCTGCATGTATTCGCCCGTACGGAATACACCGAAGTAGTTCTGCATGCAGTTTTGCAGCTCGCGACGCAGGGTGGCAACGTCTTCGCCTTCGGTGCGCTCGTTAAGGCCAGCCAGACGCTTCAGAGCCACGTCGATGTCGGTGTCGCTGGCGTCGCGGTAACTGATACCGTCGGTCAGCGCTTTTTCCAGGTGCAGGCCGGCCGCGCGGCCGAATACCACCAAGTCGAGCAGCGAGTTGCCGCCCAGACGGTTGGCACCGTGAACCGATACGCATGCCACTTCACCCACTGCGAACAGGCCAGGGATGATTTCGTCTACGCCTTCGGCGTTCTGGGTGATCGCCTGGCCGTGAATGTTGGTGGCAACGCCGCCCATCATATAGTGGCAGGTTGGAACGACCGGAACTGGCGCGACAACCGGGTCAACGTGAGCAAAAGTCTTCGACAGTTCGCAGATGCCTGGCAGACGGCTGTGCAGCACTTCCTCGCCCAGGTGGTCGAGCTTGAGCATCACGTGGTCGCCATTGGGACCACAACCGTTACCGGCGATGATTTCCTTGACCATCGAACGGGCCACGACGTCACGACCGGCAAGGTCTTTGGCGTTCGGAGCATAACGCTCCATGAAACGCTCGCCGTGCTTGTTGATCAGGTAACCGCCTTCACCACGGCAACCTTCGGTGACCAGTACACCGGCGCCGGCGATGCCGGTCGGGTGGAACTGCCACATTTCGATGTCTTGTACCGGCACACCAGCACGCAGAGCCATGCCGACGCCGTCACCGGTGTTGATCAGGGCGTTGGTGGTGGACGCGTAGATACGACCGGCACCGCCGGTCGCCAGCACGGTGGCCTTGGCGCGGATGTAGGTGGTTTCGCCGGTTTCGATGCAGATCGCGATCACGCCGACGAAGGCGCCGTCCTGGTTCTTCACTAGGTCAACCGCGTAGTACTCGTTCAGGAACGTGGTACCGGCTTTCAGGTTGCCCTGATAAAGGGTGTGCAGCAGTGCGTGACCGGTACGGTCGGACGCCGCGCAAGTACGCGCAGCCTGGCCGCCCTTGCCGTAGTCCTTGGACTGGCCACCGAACGGACGCTGGTAGATACGGCCGGTTTCGGTACGCGAGAACGGCAGACCCATGTGATCCAGTTCGAAAACTGCAGCCGGGCCTTCCTGACACATGTATTCGATAGCGTCCTGGTCACCGATGTAGTCGGAACCCTTGACGGTATCGTACATGTGCCAGCGCCAGTCATCGTTCGGGTCGGCCGAAGCGATGGCGCAGGTGATACCGCCCTGGGCGGATACAGTGTGCGAACGGGTCGGGAAAACCTTGGTGATCACGGCAGTCTTGTGACCGCCCTGTGCCAGTTGCAGCGCTGCGCGCATGCCGGCACCGCCACCACCAATGATGATGGCGTCGAAAGAAATCGTAGGAATGTTAGCCATGAATCAGATACCCCAAAGAATCTGCACACCCCAGACGAAGTACGCAAACATCGCGACGCCGCATACTGCCTGGAAGAGGAAACGTATGGCAGTCGCCGACTTGCCAAACGCCATTTGCGTCAGGTAGTCGGTCGCGATGGTCCACATGCCGACCCAGGCGTGAGCGCCCAGCGCGACAAGTGCCAACAGACTGAAGATACGCATCCAGTTGCTTGCGAACAGTTCATGCCATTGGGCATAGCCAAGGCCTGGGTTTGCTACGACATATCCGATCAGGAAAATGAAGTAAGCCGCGAGAACGACCGCAGACACACGCTGCGCCATCCAGTCATAGAGGCCCGAACGCGAGAGGTTCGTGACGTTGGTTACCATATCCAGACTCCTGCCAGAACGATCAACACCGCAGACACGGCGATAATGATTTTTGAGCCCAGTTTGCCGCCTTCCAGCGTCTCACCGATGCCCATGTCCATGATCAAGTGGCGCACACCGGCAACCAAGTGATACAGCAAGGCGGACAGGATGCCCCAAATCACTAGCTTGGCTAGCGGACTGGTCAGACACGCTTTCACCTGACCGAAGCCTTCTTCCGAGTCGAGCGACTTGTCCAATGCATAAAGCATGATGGCCAGGCTGACGAAGAGAATGACACCGGAAATTCGGTGAAGAATGGACGTGTAAGCAGTGACTGGGAGTTTGATGGTCCTTAGGTCTAGGTTTACAGGTCGTTGGCTTTTCACGGCTTTTTTTCACACTGATGAGCCCCTAACAATCAGGGCAAAGTTGTTGGGGCGCGCACTGGTCAGGTACTCACCACCCAGGGAGTGACGACCCCCAAGAAAAGCAGGCCCAAAAGCCCCTGGCGGTCGGTGGCCGAGTATAGACAGTTAGGCTACTAATGACAACGCGTTCACCTCCCCCATATAGCGCATTGCACAAGTGGGGCAAAAGGCGTAAACGGCAGGTAATTTCGCGGAAAAAGTCCGGTTAAAGCCTTCTGGAGCAAGACTTTAGGCAAATTGACTTTCGGATTTATCTCACTATAGTGGTGCGGGCCCTGCGTGGGGGGTCTGTCTGATGATTTCAAGCATTAATAGGAGGCCACATGGCTGACAAAAAAGCGCAGTTGATCATCGAGGGCGCAGCCCCCGTCGAGCTGCCCATTTTAACCGGCACCGTTGGTCCCGATGTAATCGACGTACGGGGCCTGACGGCCACGGGCCGTTTCACCTTTGACCCAGGTTTCATGTCGACCGCTTCGTGCGAGTCGAAAATCACCTATATCGACGGCGACAACGGCATTTTGCTGCACCGCGGCTACCCGATCGAGCAACTGGCTGAAAAATCGGACTACCTGGAAACCTGCTACCTGCTGCTCAACGGCGAGCTGCCAACCGTAGAGCAAAAGGCCCAGTTCGTCAGCACCGTGAAGAACCACACCATGGTTCACGAGCAGTTGAAAACCTTCTTCAACGGTTTCCGTCGCGATGCCCATCCGATGGCCGTCATGTGCGGCGTTGTCGGCGCCCTCTCGGCCTTCTACCACGACTCCCTGGACATCAATAACCCCCAGCATCGCGAAATTTCCGCGATCCGCCTGGTGGCGAAGATGCCAACCCTGGCAGCCATGGTCTACAAGTACTCCATGGGCCAGCCCATGATGTACCCGCGCAACGACCTCAATTATGCAGAGAACTTCCTGCATATGATGTTCAACACCCCGTGCGAGATCAAACCGATCAGCCCGGTGCTCGCCAAGGCCATGGACCGGATTTTCATCCTCCATGCCGACCACGAGCAGAACGCTTCCACGTCCACCGTGCGTCTGGCCGGCTCGTCGGGTGCCAACCCGTTCGCCTGTATCGCCGCCGGTATCGCCGCACTCTGGGGCCCGGCTCACGGCGGTGCCAACGAAGCGGTACTGACCATGCTCGATGAAATCGGCGATGTCTCGAACATCGACAAGTTCATCGCCAAGGCCAAGGACAAGAACGATCCGTTCAAGTTGATGGGCTTCGGTCACCGGGTCTACAAGAACCGCGACCCGCGCGCCACCGTCATGAAGCAGACCTGCGACGAAGTACTCAAGGAACTGGGGATCAACAACGATCCGCAACTCGAACTGGCCATGCGCCTGGAAGAGATCGCCCTGACCGACCCGTACTTCATCGAGCGCTCGCTGTACCCGAACGTCGACTTCTACTCGGGGATCATCCTCAAGGCGATCGGCATTCCAACCAGCATGTTCACCGTGATCTTCGCTTTGGCGCGGACCGTGGGCTGGATCTCCCACTGGAAAGAAATGCTCTCCAGCCCGTACAAAATCGGCCGCCCGCGCCAGTTGTACACCGGCTACGAGTCGCGTGACATCACCAAGCTGGAAGACCGCAAGTAAGACCCGCCTTGCAATAAGGTCTCAAGCTGCACCGAAACGGCCCCTGCTTCTTATATAAAGAGCAGGGGCCGTTTTGTTTGCGCCCTCTTTTATCTGATACAGACCCGACGCCATCGCGAACAGGCTCGCTCCCACAGGGGTATGCATTCCCATGCGGGAGCCAACCTGCTCGCGATGGCGGTAGAGCTGCCAACCCTAAAACCCGCACAAACAAAAATACCCCGGCCTCTGGACCGGGGTATTTCGTCAAACACAACGCTTAAGCTTGCAGCTTATCGCCGACTCAGTGATTCACCGCCCCACTCGCCCCCAGGCCAGTCTGCGAACGCACGAATTGCGGGAAGAACAGCGCCCGCTCGTTTGCGCCTTCAGTCGACTTGTCGGTGATGGAGAAGAACCAGATGCCAACGAAGGCAATGGCCATCGAGAACAGCGCAGGGTATTCATACGGGAAGATCGCCTTCTCGTGACCCATGATCTGCACCCAGATGGTTGGACCGAGCACCATCAGGCCCACGGCACTGACCAGGCCCAGCCAGCCGCCGATCATGGCGCCACGGGTGGTCAGCTTCTTCCAGTACATCGAAAGCAGCAGCACCGGGAAGTTGCAGCTCGCCGCGATGGAGAACGCCAGGCCCACCATGAACGCGATGTTCTGCTTCTCGAACAGGATACCCAAGCCAATCGCCAGCACTGCCAGGGCGATGGTGGTGATTTTCGACACGCGAATCTCATCCTTCTCGTTGGCCTTGCCTTTTTTGATCACGCTGGCATACAGGTCATGGGACACCGCCGAGGCACCGGCCAGGGTCAGGCCCGCCACTACCGCCAGGATGGTGGCAAAGGCTACGGCCGAGATGAAGCCCAGGAAGATGCTGCCGCCCACCGCGTTGGCCAGATGCACCGCCGCCATGTTGTTGCCACCCAGCAAGGCACCTGCCGCGTCCTTGAAGGCCGGGTTGGTGCTGACCAGCAGGATCGCGCCGAAGCCGATGATGAAGGTCAGGATGTAGAAGTAACCGATGAAGCCAGTGGCATACAGCACGCTCTTGCGAGCTTCCTTGGCGTCACTCACGGTGAAGAAGCGCATCAGAATGTGTGGCAGGCCAGCGGTGCCGAACATCAGCGCCAGACCCAGGGAGAAGGCTGAGATCGGATCCTTCACCAGGCCACCGGGGCTCATGATCGCCTCACCTTTAGGGTGAACCTTGACCGCTTCGGCAAACAGCATGTTGAAGTCGAAGTTGACGTGTTTCATGACCATCAAGGCCATGAACGAAGCACCCGACAGCAACAGCACAGCCTTGATGATCTGTACCCAGGTGGTGGCCAGCATGCCGCCAAACAGCACGTAGAGGCACATCAGGATACCGACCAGAACCACCGCAACGTGATAGTCCAGACCGAACAGCAACTGGATCAGCTTGCCGGCACCGACCATCTGCGCAATCAGGTAGAACGCCACAACCACCAGCGAACCGCTGGCAGACAAGGTGCGGATCTGAGTTTGGCCCAGGCGATAGGACGCCACGTCGGCAAAAGTGTATTTACCCAGGTTACGCAGGCGCTCGGCGATCAGGAACAGAATGATCGGCCAGCCCACCAGGAAGCCGATCGAATAGATCAGGCCATCGTAGCCAGAGGTGAACACCAGCGCGGAAATCCCCAGGAAGGACGCCGCCGACATGTAGTCACCGGCAATGGCCAAGCCGTTCTGAAAGCCAGTAATCCGGCCACCTGCCGCATAGTAGTCAGCGGCCGACTTGTTACGCTTGGACGCCCAGTAAGTGATGCACAGGGTCGCGCCGACGAAGGCCACGAACATCACGATGGCGGAAACGTTGAGGGGTTGCTTCTGCACGGCACCGGTCAGGGCTTCAGCCGCCCAGGCGCCCGGGGCAAACACTGCGATGCTCAATAGAGCCATTAGACGCCGGATCATTGCTGAGCCTCCTTGAGAATCGCATTGTTCAGGTCGTCGAACTCGCCATTGGCACGTCGCACATAGATAGCGGTCAGGATGAAAGCCGAGAGAATCAGGCCGACACCGATGGGGATGCCCCAGGTGATCGTGCTTTCGGGCGTGATCCTCGCCCCGAGAATGTGTGGCCCGTAGGCGATCAGCAGAATGAAGCCGGAATAGAGCCCAAGCATGATCGCCGAGAGAATCCAGGCGAACTTTTCTCTTTTTCTCACCAGCTCCTTGAAGCGCGGGCTGTTTTGAATCGAGAGGTAAATGCTGTCGTTCATTGTTTTTATCCTCGCAGCACAGATTTAAGTTGGAACGACCCTACTCTATGCGGCTCAAGGCCAGGTTCCAGACGACCTTAGTATTAGAACGACATGATGGTCTCGCCAATGTCCCGTCAATATTCGCAAATCCCCTTGTGGGACATGCGCGACAATATTGAAGGCCTGCGGACACAAAAAAGCCGCATGACACGAAGTCATGCGGCTTTTCGAGGTCGCTAAACCAGGTTGATTACTTGCCGACCCACTCCGCTACGCGTTCCGGGTGCTTGGCCACCCAGTCCTTGGCGGCGGCTTCAGGCTTGGCACCGTCCTGGATCGCCAGCATGACTTCGCCGATTTCGTCTTTCGAGGCCCACTGGAATTTCTTCAGGAAGGCGACCACTTCCGGCGCCTTGGCTTCCAAGCCCTTGCTGCCGATGCTGTTTACGGTTTCAGCCGCGCCATAAACGCCTTTCGGGTCTTCCAGGAAGCGCAGTTTCCACTTGGCGAACATCCAGTGCGGCACCCAACCGGTGACGGCGATGGATTCGTTTTTCTTCTCGGCACGGGTCAGCTCGGCAATCATGCCGGCCCCGGAACTGGCCTTGAGTTGATACCCGGTCAGGTCGTAATCCTTGATGGCCTGCTCGGTCTTGAGCATCACGCCTGAACCGGCGTCGATGCCGACAATGCGTTTTTTGAAGGAGTCGTCGGTTTTCAGATCCTCGAGCGACTTGGCCTTGACGTACTCCGGTACGATCAGGCCGATTTTTGCGTCTTTGAAGTTAGGGCCGTAATCGACCACCTGATCCTTGTTCTTCGCCCAGTAATCGCCATGGGTCACCGGCAGCCAGGCCGACAGCATCGCGTCGAGCTTGCCGGTGGCCACGCCTTGCCACATGATCCCGGTCGCGACCGCTTGCAGCTTCACGTCATAGCCGAGTTTCTGTTGGATGACTTCAGCCGCCACGTGCGTGGTAGCGACGCTGTCGGACCAGCCATCGACGTAACCAATGCTCAGGGTTTTAGTTTCGGCGCTGGCCAGTGTGGAGCTGATCGCCAGTACCAGTGCGGCACCTGCGCCCAAGAATCGTCGCATCTTCATCGTTACTTCCCCGAAAGTGCTGCGCTCGACGGATGCCGAGCGACGTCAACGTATTGTTATGGTGCACAGCGCCCCCCATCACGCTCGCCTGCCAAAGCGCTTCGAACGACAGCGGAGTACTGACGCGTCGATCATCAACCTGCGCCGATCTGGAACCTGCTCTGCCTGCGACGTTGAGGCAACGAGAAACGACATCAGAAAGCCAGCAACCGATTTCAGGGGTCGCCGTCGCAAAAATTCGCCCGAACCTTGCATGCCAGAATCGAGCAAGTCGCCAGATAACTAGCCTCTACCCCGCGCGAACGTGTATCGTCCCGCTACTATTGCGCCCCGTCCGCGCCTGTTTTGTGCCAGTCATGGCACTTGGCTTCGCTTCGGTGGTCATAGGCTGCGAACCTCATTCGGCACCTTTCCTCCTAGGGATCTAGTCATGCTCCTTTCATTGCGCTTCGCTGCCCTCATCGGCGGCCTTATCCTGAGTGCGTCCGCGCTGGCGGTAGATATTGACGCCGCCAGCTATGGCTACCCCTTGACCAACCCGTTCGAGGCGACTATTGCGACCACCCCGCCGGACTTGCGCCCGGAGTTGCCGCTGGATGAGGACATCAACCAGTCGGACCACAGCCTGACCCTACGCCCGGAACGTGCGTTCATCCTGCCAGATAACTTCTGGCCGGTGAAAAGCCTCACCTACCGCATGGCCACCCAGGACAAGCCTGCCCCGCTGATCTTCCTGATCGCCGGTACCGGTGCGCGATTCGACAGCAGCATCAACGAATACCTCAAGCGGCTCTACTACAAGGCTGGCTACCACGTGGTGCAACTGTCGTCGCCCACCAGCTTCGACTTCATGAGCGCCGCCTCGCGCTTCGCCACGCCGGGCATCAGCAAGGAAGACGCCGAAGACATGTACCGGGTGATGCAGGCCGTGCGCGCGCAGAACCCGAAGTTACCGGTAACCGAGTACTACCTCAGCGGCTACAGCCTAGGCGCCCTGGACGCGGCCTTCGTCGCGCACCTGGACGAAACCCGTCGCAGCTTCAACTTCAAGAAAGTGCTGTTGCTGAACCCGCCGGTGAACCTCTACACCTCGATCACCAACCTGGACAAACTGGTCCAGACCGAGGTCAAGGGCATCAACAGCACCACCACCTTCTATGAACTGGTGCTGAACAAGCTGACCCGCTACTTCCAGCAAAAAGGCTACATCGACCTCAACGATGCCCTGCTCTATGACTTCCAGCAGTCCAAGCAACACCTGACCAACGAGCAGATGGCGATGCTGATCGGCACGTCGTTCCGCTTCTCGGCAGCCGACATTGCGTTCACCTCGGACCTGATCAACCGCCGCGGCCTGATCATCCCGCCCAAATACCCGATATCTGAAAGCACCAGCCTGACGCCGTTTCTCAAGCGTGCGCTGCAATGTGATTTCGACTGCTACCTCACCGAGCAGGTGATCCCGATGTGGCGCGCGCGCACCGACGGCGGCAGCCTGTTGCAACTGGTCGATCAGGTCAGCCTTTACGCGTTGAAGGATTACCTGCACGACAGCCCGAAAATTGCCGTCATGCACAACGCCGATGACGTCATTCTCGGCCCTGGCGACCTGGGCTTTCTGCGCAAGACTTTTGGCGACCGCCTGACGGTTTATCCACTGGGCGGCCATTGCGGCAACCTTAACTACCGCGTCAACAGCGACGCCATGCTGGAGTTCTTCCGTGGGTAAATACCTCCTGCTTATCGCCGCGTTAATGAGTACGGGCATGGTCCACGCCGATAACAGCAAGGCCAATGCGCCTGTGGTGGTGGATGCGGACGGCTTCAAGGAACCGCTGACCAAGCTCAAGTTCAACCCGGGGCTGGACCAGCGCGAATTCGAGCGCTCGACCCTCAACGCCTTGAATGTCTATGACCCGCTGGAGTCCTGGAACCGTCGCGTCTACCACTTCAACTACCGCTTCGACCAATGGGTGTTCCTGCCCGTTGTCGATGGCTACCGCTACATCACCCCGAGTTTCGTGCGCACCGGGGTCGGCAACTTCTTCAGTAACCTGGGCGACGTACCGAACCTGATAAACAGCCTGCTGCAATTCAAGGGCAAGCGTTCGATGGAAACCACGGCGCGACTGTTGCTCAACACCACCATCGGCATCGCCGGCCTCTGGGACCCGGCCACCGCCATGGGCCTGCCGCGCCAGAGCGAAGATTTCGGCCAGACGCTGGGCTTCTATGGCGTGCCCAGTGGCGCGTACTTCGTGCTACCGATCCTAGGCCCTTCGAACCTGCGCGATACTTCCGGATTGTTGGTGGACTACACCGCCGAATCGGCGATCAACTTCCTGAACGTGTCGGAAGTCAGCTCGAACCACCCGGAAGTGTGGGTCCTGAAAGCCGTGAATGCTCGCTACCAGACCAGCTTCCGCTATGGCCAGCTGAACACGCCGTTCGAGTATGAGAAGGTGCGTTACGTGTACACCGAGGCGCGTAAGTTGCAGATAGCGGAGTAATCCAACTGGCAAATGAGTTTGGGAGCGGGCTTGCTCGCTCCCAAAATTGTTATGTATTGCCAGCTTCAGCCTTTCAGCGCTTTCCAGACCTTGCCAACAATCATTACCCCCGCCAGCACCACAGCCCCCGCCACGATCCCCGCCACCGCATTAAGCAACGTCGGCACGATAAACCCGGCGCCGCCAGCATGGCTCGCCACGCTTTCAATCCAGTGATGCACCACCGGCACGCCATGGGTCAGGATGCCGCCGCCCACCAGGAACATCGCCGCAGTGCCGATCACCGACAGGCTTTTCATCATGTAGGGCGCCGCGCGCAGGATGGCGCCACCAATGCTTTTGGCGAGTTGCCCCGGCTTCTGCGTCAGCCACAGCCCCAGGTCATCGAGCTTGACGATCCCGGCCACCAGGCCATAGACGCCGATGGTCATGACGATGGCAATGCCCGACAGCACGACCACCTGCTGGGTCAGCGGCGCATCGGCGACGGTGCCGAGGGTGATGGCGATGATTTCGGCCGACAGGATGAAGTCTGTGCGCACCGCGCCCTTGATCTTGTCCTTTTCGAAGGCCACCAGATCGACCGCCGGATCGGCCACGGCCTCGACCAGTTGCGCATGCTCGGCCTGATCTTCGGCCGGGCTGTGCAGGAACTTGTGGGCAAGTTTTTCGAACCCTTCGAAACACAGGTAGGCGCCCCCCACCATCAACAGCGGTGTCACCAGCCAGGGCACGAAGGCGCTGATGGCCAGCGCCGACGGCACCAGGATCAACTTGTTGATAAACGAACCCTTGGCCACCGCCCAGACCACCGGCAGCTCCCGCTCGGCACGCACGCCAGAGACTTGCTGGGCATTGAGCGCCAGGTCGTCGCCGAGCACGCCGGCAGTTTTCTTGGCGGCCATCTTGGTCATCAACGCAACATCGTCGAGCACCGTGGCAATGTCATCGATCAGTACCAGCAAACTGCTTCCGGCCATGGGGGGCTCCTTGAATAATAATGCTGCGCAGCATAACGCGACCGACGCTGCCATTGGGCATTCTTGAGCGCCCCGCGAGGCCGGTGCTACCATGCGCAACCGCCAGAACAGGCAAGGAACCCCTGGGTTTATGAGCACTATCCGCGAGCGCAACAAAGAACTGATCCTGCGTGCCGCCAGCGAAGAGTTTGCAGACAAGGGCTTCGCAGCGACCAAAACCAGCGACATCGCGGCCAAGGCGGGCCTGCCCAAACCCAACGTCTATTACTACTTCAAGTCCAAGGAAAACCTCTACCGAGAGGTCTTGGAAAGCATCATCGAACCGATCCTCCAGGCCTCGACGCCTTTCAACGCCGACGGCGTGCCCGCAGAAGTGCTGAGCCACTACATTCGCTCCAAGATCCGCATCTCCCGCGACCTGCCCTTCGCCTCAAAAGTCTTCGCCAGTGAAATCATGCACGGCGCCCCGCACCTGAGCGCCGACCTGGTGGAACAACTCAACGCCCAGGCCCGGCACAACATCGACTGCATCCAGACCTGGATCGACCGCGGCCAGATCGCCCCCATCGACCCCAACCACCTGATGTTCAGCATCTGGGCCGCCACCCAGACCTACGCCGACTTCGACTGGCAGATCTCTGCGGTTACCGGCAAGGCGAAGCTGGACGAAGCGGACTATGAGGCGGCGGCGCAGACGATTATTCGGTTGGTGTTGAAGGGGTGTGAGGCGGACTGAAAGACCGAGGTGCGCCCATTCGCGAGCAAGCCCGCTCCCACACAGGATTTGCGGTGTTTACAAATTTTATGTCCATCACCGGACCCTGTGGGAGCGGGCTTGCTCGCGAATGGCAACGACTCGATTCCAAGTCAAACCCAAATCGCATCCCACAGCGGATAGTCGCCAAACCGCTCAACCAAACCGGCTCGCAGCGGGTTGGCGACAACATAGCGAGCCAGTTTTACCAGATCATCCTCCCGGCGCAGTGCTCGGTCATGGTATCCCTGCTGCCATAGGCTGCCTGCCCTCCCCCCTACCTCATTGATTCCCTTTGCACTGATGGATTTCACCTGACACATCAACTGCCCTAAGGACCCTCGATGTAGTTGAATCAACCAATGAAAATGATCAGGCATGACGACAAAAGCGAGGGAGTCAGCAATGCCCTGCTCTTGTACCGCTCTTAATTGATGGATGACTATCCTGCCCAAGCCATAGTCTTGGAAGACAGGCTCGCGTTCCAGCGTATTGGCTGTCAGTAAATAGATGTGATTTTGCTCTGCATAGCGACCGATACGCAGACGGTGTGAAGCTGAGCGTGCAGGCATTCCATGCCTCCTTTCGTAGTGAAGTCCTGAAAGGCTAGCGTTGTGAATGCAAAATCATGGTTAGATTTTTTAGCTGGATGTGTCTAGTCGATTGCCTTCGCGAGCAAGCCCGCTCCCACAGGAGATTTGCGGTGTTCACACATTTCGTGTCCATCACTGGACCCTGTGGGAGCGGGCTTGCTCGCGAAGACGCCAGTCAATTCACCGCAACATCAAGCCCCGCATCCGCCCGCAACCCCACCGCTTCCACCGCCTTGATCGCCACCTGCTCATCAATATCCGAAGTATCCCCACTAATCCCAATAGCCCCCAACACGGTCCCCTCCTGATCCCTGATCAACACCCCACCCGGTGCCGGTATGACGCTGCCCTGTCCGAGGCCGTTCAACGCGGCGATGAAGGCCGGGCGTTGCTGGGCATCCAGCGCCAGCAGTCGCGAACCCTTGCCCAAGGCGATGGCGCCCCAGGCCTTGCCGATGGCGATCTGTGGGCGAAGCAGGCTCGCGCCGTCTTCACGCTGCAAGGCAATCAAGTGGCCGCCACTGTCGAGGACCGCAACGGTCAGCGGTGCGGCGCTGATTTCACGGCCTGCAGTCAGGGCTTGCCCCGCCAGGTTGAGGGCGACGTTCAAGGTTAAAGCGCTCATGGGTGCTGTCCTTCTTTTGTTATGGGAGAGCCTTCTGGGCTTCGTTTTAAACGAAACCAAAACAACAAATAGAACACAATAATTAATATTATTGTATACAATAATATTACCATCGAGCCATTATCGACGAAAATACGCAGCACGCAGGGCGTTCAGACGAATGAAACAGCCGCTTGATTAAATGGATTGACCTGCACCGCCCGCCGTGAATACACTTTGCGCAAAGCCACTTGTATACAATTATAAAACGTAAGAGGCACAAAATAATGAGCAAAATGAGAGCAATCGAAGCCGCCGTTCTGGTGATGCGCCGTGAAGGCGTGGACACTGCCTTCGGCATCCCAGGTGCTGCGATCAACCCGCTGTACAGCGCCCTGCAAAAGGTTGGCGGCATCGATCACGTCCTCGCTCGCCACGTTGAAGGCGCCTCGCACATGGCCGAGGGCTACACCCGCACCCAGGCCGGCAACATCGGCGTGTGCATCGGCACTTCGGGTCCGGCCGGTACCGACATGGTCACCGGGCTCTACAGCGCGTCGGCCGACTCGATCCCGATCCTGTGCATCACCGGGCAAGCGCCCCGCGCCCGCCTGCACAAAGAAGACTTCCAGGCGGTGGATATCACCAGCATCGTCAAACCGGTGACCAAGTGGGCGACCACCGTCCTGGAACCGGGCCAGGTGCCATACGCTTTCCAGAAAGCCTTTTATGAAATGCGCTCCGGCCGTCCGGGCCCGGTACTGATCGACCTGCCATTTGATGTGCAGATGGCCGAGATTGAATTCGACATCGATGCCTACCAACCCTTGCCCCTGGCCAAACCCGCGGCCAACCGCGTGCAGATCGAGAAAGCCCTGGCCATGCTCGATCAGGCTGAGCGCCCATTGCTGGTGGCCGGTGGCGGAATCATCAACGCCGATGCGAGCGAACTGCTGGTGGAGTTCGCTGAGCTGACCGGGATCCCAGTCATCCCCACACTGATGGGCTGGGGCACCCTTCCGGACGATCACCCGCTGATGGTTGGCATGGTCGGCCTGCAAACCTCCCACCGCTATGGCAACGCAACGCTGCTCAAGTCGGACGTGGTGCTGGGTATCGGCAACCGTTGGGCCAACCGCCACACCGGTTCGGTGGATGTCTACACCGAAGGCCGCACGTTCATTCATGTAGACATCGAGCCGACCCAGATCGGCCGTGTGTTCACTCCGGACCTGGGCATCGTTTCCGACGCAGCCTCGGCGCTGACAGTGTTCATCGAAGTGGCCCGTGAATGGCAAGCCGCCGGCAAGCTGAAGAACCGCAGCGCCTGGTTGCAAGACTGCCAGCAGCGCAAGGCCAGCCTGCAACGCAAGACTCACTTCGACAATGTTCCGGTCAAGCCACAACGCGTGTACGAAGAAATGAACCAGGTGTTTGGCAAGGACACTTGCTACGTCAGCACCATCGGTCTGTCGCAGATCGCCGGGGCTCAGTTCCTGCACGTCTATAAACCGCGCCACTGGATCAATTGTGGCCAGGCAGGCCCCTTGGGCTGGACCATTCCGGCCGCGCTGGGGGTGGTCAAGGCCGACCCGAGCCGCAAGGTCGTGGCGCTGTCGGGCGACTATGATTTCCAGTTCATGATCGAAGAGCTGGCGGTGGGTGCGCAATTCAAGCTGCCGTACATCCACGTTGTCGTGAACAACTCTTACCTGGGCTTGATCCGCCAGGCCCAGCGCGGGTTCGACATGGACTACTGCGTGCAGTTGTCCTTCGATAACCTCAATGCACCGCAGCTCAATGGCTATGGCGTGGACCACATCGCCGTGGCCGAGGGCCTGGGCTGCAAGGCGTTGAGGGTGTTCGAGCCGTCCGGCATCCAGCCGGCGCTGCGCAAGGCCCAGCAGATGATCGAAGAGTTCAAGGTACCGGTGATCGTCGAGATCATTCTGGAGCGGGTGACAAACATCTCCATGGGCACCGAGATCAACGCCGTCAACGAATTTGAAGATCTGGCGCTGGTGGGCAACGATGCACCAACGGCGATTTCGCTGCTTGATTGAGCTGATGATGATCGTTCCCACGCAGAGCGTGGAACGATTAGACCTAACACCTATACCGATAGGAGACCACCATGCCGCGTTTTGCAGCCAACCTGTCCATGCTGTTCACCGAGCTGGATTTCCTCGCCCGTTTCGAAGCGGCCGCCAAGGCCGGCTTCAGTGGTGTCGAATACCTGTTCCCTTATGACTACAGCAGCGCCGAGCTCAAGGCCTTGCTCAACGCCAATAACCTGACCCAGGTGCTGTTCAATCTGCCGGCCGGTGACTGGGCCAAGGGCGAGCGCGGCATCGCCTGCTTGCCTGACCGGGTCGAAGAGTTCCGCGCCGGGGTCGACCTGGCGATCACCTACGCGCAAGTGCTGGGCAACACCCAGGTCAACTGCCTGGCCGGGATTGGGCCGCAGAACGGTGACGAAGCCCTGGTGGAGAAAACCTTTGTCGCCAACCTGAAATACGCCGCCCAGAAGCTGCAAACCAAAGGCATCAAGCTGGTGATGGAAGCCATCAACACCCGCGACATCCCCGGTTTCTACCTGAACAACACCGCCCAGGCCCTGTCGATCCGCGAGCAGGTGGGCAGCGCCAACCTGTTCCTGCAATACGACATCTATCACATGCAGATCATGGAAGGCGACCTGGCCCGAACCCTGTCGGCGCACCTGGGCGAGATCAACCACGTGCAACTGGCGGACAACCCGGGCCGCAACGAGCCAGGCACTGGCGAGATCAACTATCGCTTCTTGTTCGAGCACCTGGACCGCATCGGTTACCAGGGTTGGATCGGCTGCGAATACAAGCCACTGACCACCACCGAAGCGGGATTGGGCTGGCTGAAAACCCATAACGCGATCTGATGCAACAAATCCCCTGTGGGAGCGAGCCTGCTCGCGATAGCTGTAGTCCAGCCAACATTTTTGTTGAATGTGAAACCGCCATCGCGAGCAGGCTCGCTCCCACAGAAAAGCAGTTCCCCACTTGCTTGAAACAGCGATAAAAACAAGAGGATTTTCTCATGGCTAAAATCGGATTCATCGGCACCGGCATCATGGGCCACCCAATGGGGTTGAACCTGCAAAAGGCCGGTCACAGCTTGTTCCTATCCCAGCACCATGACTCGGCGCCGGCCGACCTCGTGGCTGGCGGTGCGGTGGCGTTGGCCAACCCGAAGGAAGTGGCCCAGGAAGCCGAATTCATCATCGTCATGGTCCCCGACACCCCGCAGGTAGAAGACGTGCTGTTGCGCGCCGACGGCGTGGCAGCCGGCGTGGGTGCGGGCAAAGTGGTGATCGACATGAGCTCGATCTCCCCCACCGCCACCAAGGCGTTCGCGGCGAAAATCAACGAAAAAGGTGCGCAGTACCTCGATGCCCCGGTGTCCGGCGGTGAAGTCGGCGCCAAGGCCGCGACCCTGAGCATCATGGTCGGTGGCGACAGCGCCACCTTCGAGCGTGCCTTGCCGCTGTTCCAGGCCATGGGCAAGAACATCACCCTGGTGGGCGGCAACGGCGACGGCCAGACCGCGAAAGTGGCGAACCAAATCATCGTGGCGCTGAACATCCAGGCCGTGGCCGAAGCCCTGCTGTTCGCCGCGAAAAATGGCGCCGACCCAGCCAAGGTCCGCGAAGCGCTGATGGGCGGCTTTGCCTCGTCGAAGATTCTGCAAGTGCATGGCGAACGCATGATCAAAGGCACCTTCGACCCAGGCTTTCGCATCAGCCTGCATCAGAAGGACCTGAACCTGGCCCTGCAAGGTGCCAAGGAGCTGAACATCAACCTGCCCAACACCGCCAACGCCCAGCAAGTATTCAGCACCTGCGCGGCCATCGGCGGCAGCCACTGGGACCACTCGGCGCTGATCAAGGGCCTGGAGCACATGGCCAATTTCTCGATCCGTGACAACTGACACACTCATCCCCACAAGGGTTTGCACTAACTTCCAAATAACAAGAACTCCAGGAGCCCGCCATGTCGGTCGATCCGCAACAATTGCTCCGCGAGCTGTTTGCCACAGCCATCGACGCAGCGCATCCGCAGCAAGTCCTTGAACAACATCTGCCAACCGACCGCAGCGGCCGGGTGATCGTCATCGGTGCCGGCAAGGCTGCCGCCGCGATGGCGCAAGTGGTCGAGCGCTGCTGGCAGGGCGAAGTCACTGGCCTGGTGGTGACCCGTTACGGCCATGGCGCACCCTGTCAGAAAATCGAAGTGGTGGAAGCCGCCCACCCGGTGCCTGACGCCGCTGGCCTGGCCGTGGCCCAGCGGGTGCTGGAAATGGTGAGCAACCTCAGCGAAGACGACCGCGTCATCTTCCTGTTGTCCGGCGGCGGCTCTGCCCTGCTCGCCTTGCCAGCCAAAGGCATCACCCTGGCCGACAAGCAATCGATCAACAAAGCCTTGCTCAAGTCCGGCGCCACCATCGGCGAGATGAACTGCGTGCGCAAGCACCTCTCGGCGATCAAGGGCGGGCGCCTGGGCAAGGCTTGCTGGCCGGCGACGGTCTACACCTACGCGATTTCCGACGTGCCGGGCGACCTCGCCACAGTCATCGCGTCCGGCCCCACAGTGGCCGACCCCAGCACCTCGGCCGAAGCCCTGGCGATCCTCAAGCGCTACAACATTGAGGTGCCGGTTTCGGTGCGTGACTGGCTGCAAAACGTGGAATCGGAAACCGTCAAACCCGGCGACCCGAGCCTGGCCCGCAGCCACTTCCAATTGATCGCCCGCCCCCAGCAATCACTGGAAGCCGCGGCCGTGAAGGCTCGCCAGGCCGGCTTCAGCCCGTTGATCCTCGGCGATCTGGAAGGTGAATCCCGGGAAGTGGCGAAAGTCCACGCCGGCATCGCCCGACAAATCGCCCTCCACGGCCAGCCCTTGGCGGCGCCGTGCGTGATCATTTCCGGCGGCGAAACCACGGTCACCGTGCGCGGCAACGGGCGTGGCGGGCGCAATGCAGAATTCCTGCTGAGCCTGACCGACAGCCTCAAGGGCCACCCCGGCATCTACGCACTGGCCGGCGACACGGACGGCATCGACGGTTCCGAAGACAACGCCGGCGCCCTCATGACCCCGGACAGCTATCGCCGCGCCACCGCGCTGGGCCTGAGCACCCGCGACGAGCTGGACAACAACAACGGCTATGGCTACTTCGCCGCGCTGGATGCGTTGATCGTCACCGAACCGACCCGCACCAACGTCAACGACTTTCGCGCCATCCTGATTCTCGAGAACCCCAAACATGACGCCTGACAAAAAAGTCAAAATCCTCGCGACCCTTGGTCTGGCACCGCTCACCGCACCGTTCATCCTGGCCTGCTGGCTGGTCCACGCCACTGGCCGGGTGTGGCACCAGGCCAGCCTCGACACCGCGCCTTGCGCTCTGCGGGCCAATCACCCTAGGCTTCGCTGATTCCAGATTCAGGCGAAGGTTATGGACAGCAGCAACAATTGGCGTGAACGTCTTTATGTAATGATTTTCCAGACCGACACCGTTGGCGGTCGGCGCTTCGACAGCACACTGCTGTTGATCATCTTCGCCAGCCTGGTGATCGTGATGCTCGACAGCATCGACAGCGTGCACAAAAACTACGCGGCCCTGCTGGCCGGTATCGAGTGGGGCTTCACCTTCATCTTCATCGTGGAATACGGCCTGCGCCTGTACTGCTCGCCCAAGCCCTTGCGCTACGCCTTCAGCTTCTACGGCCTGGTGGACCTGCTGGCGATCGTGCCGGGGATCCTGGCGCTGTATTACAGCGATGCCCAGTACCTGCTGATCATTCGAATCATCCGCATGCTGCGGATTTTCCGGGTACTCAAGCTCAGCCCTTACCTCAAGCAAGCCAACTACCTGATGGCGGCGCTGCGGGGGAGCAAGCAGAAAATCATCGTGTTCCTGGTCGGCGTCTCGACCCTGGTGACTGTGTTCGGCACGTTGATGTACGTCATCGAAGGCCCCGAGCATGGCTTCACCAGCATTCCCAAGGGCATCTATTGGGCTATCGTGACACTGACCACCGTGGGCTTTGGTGACATCGTGCCCAAGACGCCACTGGGCCAGGTGGTGTCGTCCCTGGTGATGATCACCGGCTACTCGATCATCGCCGTGCCGACGGGCATTTTTACCGCCGAACTGGCCACGGCCATGCGCGGTGATCAGCTCAAGCACGATTGCCCGGTGTGCAGCAAAAACAACCATGAACATGGCGCCGCTTTCTGCTCCCGTTGTGGCAATGCGTTGTTTAAGAAATTGGAATAAGCAAAGCACTTTTTAATGCTTGAAGGCCTATAAGCTTGCCGCTAGTGTGCGGGCTTATTGCCCGGAACCCCTTTCAAATAAAAAGGAATTCGCAGTGAAGAACTTCTTTGGCGCCTCACTTCTCGCCGCCGGCCTGACCTTCGGCAGCCTGGCCCACGCCGCCCCGACCCTGCTCAACGTTTCCTACGACGTGATGCGCGATTTCTACAAGGACTACAACGCCGCTTTCCAGAAACACTGGCAGGCCGAGCACAACGAAAACATCACCGTCCAGATGTCTTTCGGCGGCTCCAGCAAGCAGGCGCGCTCGGTGATCGACGGGTTGCCGGCGGATGTCATTACCATGAACATGGCCACCGACATCAACGCCCTGGCGGATAACGGCAAACTGGTGCCCGAGAACTGGGTCACCCGCTTGCCGAACAACAGCGCCCCGTTCACCTCGGCCACGGTGTTCATCGTGCGCAAAGGCAACCCGAAGGCGCTGAAAGACTGGCCCGACCTGCTCAAGGACGGCGTGCAAGTGATCGTGCCCAACCCGAAAACCTCCGGCAACGGCCGCTACACCTACCTGTCGGCCTGGGGCTATGTGCTCAAGAACGGCGGTGACGAGACCAAAGCCAAGGACTTCGTCGGCAAGCTGTTCAAGCAGGCTCCGGTGCTGGACACCGGCGGTCGCGCAGCGACCACCACCTTCATGACCAACCAGATCGGCGACGTGCTGGTGACCTTTGAAAACGAAGCCGAAATGATCGCCCGCGAATTTGGCCGCGACCAATTCGAAGTGGTTTACCCGAGTGTTTCCGCCGAAGCCGAGCCACCGGTGAGCGTGGTGGATAAAGTCGTCGAGAAGAAAGGCTCGCGCGTCGCCGCCGAGGCGTACCTCAACTACCTGTGGTCGCCAGAAGGCCAGGAAATCGCCGCGGCCAACTACCT
Source organism: Pseudomonas sp. LBUM1664 (assembly GCF_059695895.1). NCBI lineage: Bacteria > Pseudomonadati > Pseudomonadota > Gammaproteobacteria > Pseudomonadales > Pseudomonadaceae > Pseudomonas > Pseudomonas sp. LBUM1664. Next base: position 4,640,175 of record NZ_CP166791.1, read on the forward strand.
GCGCCCACGGGACCCGGCCGTCCTCGCCAAATACACCGACCGCTTCCCGAAAGTGGATTTCCTGTCGGTGGAAAAAACCTTCGGCGACTGGCGCACGGTGCAGAAGACGCACTTCAATGATGGTGGGATTTTCGACCAGATTTATAGCGGGCAGTAAGGCACTGATCGCATAGGGTTGCAGGAAGCTTTTGTGGCGAGGGGGCTTGCTCCCGCTGGGCTGCGTAGCGGCCCCATTCTGGCGGTTGCTACGCAACCGAGCGGGAGCAAGCTCCCTTGCCACATAAGAGCCCTCATTGCAGCAACCATCATCAACGGCAGGCATGTCCGGTATCAACCACAAAGCCTGTTCCAGGGCCTCGCAACGCTTTAGCCTCACGCCATCCTTCCATTCACTGATGAGATTGCCATGAGCGCCCACCCATCCGCCCTGCCCGCCAGCACGCGCCTGACCCGAGGCATGGTCCTGCTGTTCGCCTTCTGCTGCGGTGCCATCGTCGCCAACATCTACTACGCCCAGCCCATCATCGAACTGATCGCACCCGACGTCGGCCTGTCCAGCACCATGGCCAGCCTGATCGTCTCGCTGACTCAGATCGGCTATGCCCTGGGCCTGTTTTTTTTGGTGCCGCTGGGAGACCTGCTGGAAAACCGTCGCCTGATGATCCTCACCACCGTGGTGGCGATTGCCAGTCTATTGGGGGCGGCGTTCACCGACCAACCGAACGTGTTCCTGCTGATTTCGCTGCTGGTGGGGTTCAGCTCCGTGTCGGTGCAAGTCCTGATTCCGCTGGCTGCGCACTTGGCGCCGGAAGAATCTCGGGGTCGGGTCGTGGGAGGGATCATGGGCGGCCTGCTGCTGGGGATCCTGCTGGCGCGGCCGATTTCCAGCCTGGTGGCCGACCACTTCGGCTGGCGGGCGATGTTTATGATCGCCGCGGCATTGATGGCCGCGATCAGCGTCGTCCTGGCATTGACCGTACCTAAGCGCCAGCCTGACCACAGCGCCTCCTATGGCCAACTGTTGGGTTCGCTCGGCACCCTGCTGCGCCAGCAACCACAGTTGCGTCAACGGGCGTTTTACCAGGCCTGCATGTTCGCCACGTTCAGCCTGTTCTGGACCGCCGTGCCGCTGGAGCTGTCGCGCAACCATGGCCTGTCCCAGACTGAAATCGCCCTGTTCGCCCTGGTCGGTGCCATCGGCGCCATCGCCGCGCCCATTGCCGGTCGCCTGGCGGACGCCGGCCATACCCGCATCGCCTCGCTATTGGCGATGTTGTTCGCCAGCCTGAGCTTTCTACCGGCCTTCATCCATCCGCTCTACAGCGTTATCGGCCTGGCCGTGACTGGCGTGGTACTGGATTTCTGCGTGCAGATGAACATGGTCCTGGGTCAACGCACCATCTATGCCCTCGATGCCAAAAGTCGCAGCCGCCTCAATGCGCTGTACATGACCAGCATTTTCGTCGGCGGCGCCTTTGGTTCATCGATTGCCAGCGCGGTGTACGAACACGGCGGTTGGTTGTGGGTGGTGATCATCGGCAGTGCCTTCCCGCTACTGGCCTTGCTGCGATTCCTGAGCGCCTCGCAAAAGCGCGCACTGGCGACAGCCTGATACCGTCGCGGCAGAGTTGAATGCCCGGCGGCCAAGGCCTGCCGGGCAATGTCATGAAGCGGTCAAATTCGCACGTTGCCACGCGGCCCGGCAATCGCCCAAATGATCAGGCCCAACACCGGCAAAAGAATGATCAGCAGCACCCACAGGACTTTCGCCCCCGTTTGCGCGCCACTCTTGAGCACATTGATAATCGCCCAGATATCGAGCGCCAGGATGATCAGGCCAATCAGGCCGTTGAAGGTGGAACCCATGGTGTCGCTCCCAAATGGTGATATGCCCACTTAGGATAGCGGGGCTCCGGCAAGGGTTCCGTTTTATTGCTTCAGACGTGAACCGCGACCTTGAGGGCTTCCAGGGACGGTGCGGCGGCGATGCCGACTTCAGCACACAACTCCAGCACCCGCGGCATGTCGTTGCCGTACACCAGCACCATTTGCAATTCGTCGTCGAGCAGTTGGCTGAAGTTCATCAGCACGTACCCGCCGTTTTCCTTGTTCAGGCTGCTCATCTGGACCTGGATACGGTTGAGCGCGGTCAGGGCTTCGGTTTTCGCCAGTTGCTTGGGCTTGAGATTGAATGCCACGCCAGGGCCGAACGAGGCGACGATCTGTTCGAACAAGTCCATGTAGGTATCGGCCTGGAACACCACGGTGTCCGGCAGGCTCCCCACCACCACCCACTCGCCCAGAGGAATCGGGAAGGTGTCGTCGTAATTGATATCCGGGTTGGCCGCAAGAAAAGCCGCCGGATCAGCGTAGGCCTGGGCCGCTTCGTCAGCGATTTTCGCAATATCAGCCTCACCGAGGCACCCGGAGCTGATTTTGCTGATGAGTTCGACGAGTGCGGCTTTCATGGGGCGAATCCTGTGGAGAGTGGGTTTTCGAGGGCGCGCAGGATAGCGCATCACATTGCCCGAGTCAGGCACCTGTGGCGAGGGAGCAAGCTCCCTCGCCACACAATCAAAAGCCGTCAGTCGCCGGATCTGCGCTCGGCCTCTTAGCCCAACAACGTCTCCAACTGCGCCGTAGTATCCACCGCGCCCATGGTCTTGGCCGCATCCAGGGCCGAGACGCCGTTGGCATCCTTGGCTTTCGGGTCTGCGCCTTTGCTGATCAGGTAATCGACGATCGCCACCCGGTTGAACATCGCCGCCATCATCAGCGCCGTACGGCCATCGAAGGAGGAGCCTTCCACTTGCGCGCCGCCCTCCACCAGCGCCGTAACCACTGCCAGGTCGCCTTTGAACGCCGCGCCGGCAATCGGGCTCTGGCCATTGTCGTTGCGAACTTCCGGATCAGCCTTGTGTTCCAGCAGCACTTTCACCGTCTCCACATGCCCGTGGTAAGCGGCCAGCATCAACAAGGTGTCGCCCTTGTGATTGCGCAGGTTGGGCGGCAGGCCTTTGCTCAGCAACGCGGCCATCATGGCGGCGTCGCCCTGGCGTGCAACGTTGAACACCTGCTCGGCAAACTCCGCAGCCTCTTCCGGGGTCATCTGGCGGCTTGTATCGGACATGGGAAACTCCACTTAAGTCTTCGCAAAGCGGCTAGTTTCCCGAGGGACTCAAGACCTGTCATCCCTTTTTTCTCTGCACCGTTCATAGCCAGAATCAATAGCGGTACTGCCCGCCCTGGATCTGCGTTGCCAATTGTCGGTCCACCCGCACGTAGGTCCCGGTGCCGGGCAGCCAGGCGTAGACCGGCTCATCGCCCGCGACGCACGGGTCAAAAGCTTCGGTTTTAAGACGGGTCTTCTGGTATTTGAAGGTGCCAGTGGTGTCCATTTTCACCTTGATGCGCAGGAACAGCGGCACCGCATAGCCAGGCAATTTGCGTTGCAGAAACAGCAACAGCTCACTGAAATCCAGGGTCGCCAGGGATTCGGACGGGGTGATCGCCGCCATGCCGGCGCGGCCATTGGTGCCATTGATCTGCACCCCATAGACCACCGCCTCGGCCACCTGCGGGTGTTGCAGCAGCACGTTCTCGACTTCCGTGGTGGAGACGTTTTCGCCTTTCCAGCGATAGGTATCACCGAGACGATCAACGAACTGCCCATGACCAAAGCCGATGTTGCGCAACAGGTCGCCGGTGTTGAAGTAACGGTCGCCAGGGGCGAACACATCCTGGTAGATGGCTTTTTCAGTCTTGGCCGAATCGGTGTAGCCGTCCAGCGGCGCCTTGTCGTCGATCCGTGCCAACAGCAGGCCCGGTTGCCCCTTGGGCACTTTCTGCATTCGTCCCTGCAGGTTGCGCAACGGCGCGGCGCTGGCATGGTCGTACTGCACCAGTGCCCACCCCATCAGGGAAAACCCGACGGTGTTGTCAAAATTCAGGACGTTGGTGAACCCGATATTGCCGTCGCTGGCCGCGTACAGCTCGCAAATGTGCTCGATGCCAAAGCGCGTCCTGAACGCTGACCAGGCCCCTGGGCGCAGGCCGTTGCCGATCATTTTTTTCACACCGTGGTGACGGTCTTCGGCGCCGATGGGCTGGTCGACCAGATATCGGCACAATTCACCGACGTAACCCAGCGTGGTCGCCCGATAACGACGTACGTCACTCCAGAACTGACTGGCGCTGAATTTTCGCCGAATCACAAACCCCGATGCGCCACAAATCGCCGCGCCCCAGCACACGCACAGGCCCGTGGCGTGATACAGCGGCAAGGTGCAATACACAACATCATCGGGCTGCATGTCCAGGGCGATCAGGCCGAAACTGGTGGACGTGCGCATCCACCGACCGTGGCGGAACACCCCGGCCTTGGGCAGCCCGGTGGTGCCCGAGGTATAGAGGTAAAAACACGGGTCGTTGAAGAAGACCTGCCGGCTGCTGGCCGGATTGTCACCCGGATAGCCGGCGCGGTGGCTCATCAGATCGACGAAACCGGACGGGACGGCGGCACTGTCCTGATCGGCGACCCACCAGGTCCGAGCACTCGGCAGTGCGATTCGGCCTCGCACATCGTTGAAGGCATCGACCCGTTCGTCTCCGACCATCACAGCGACCGGTGCGACCAGCGCCAGGCTGTGCACCAAGGCATCGCCCGTTTGCGAAGTATTGACCATGGCGCTGACCGCGCCGACCTTCGCCACCGCCAGCACCGTAATCAACAGTTGTGGCCGGTTCTCGATGAAAATCGCGACGCAGTCGCCTTTGCCAATGCCCTGCGCCAACAAGTAATGGGCGATGCAATTGGCCTGTTCATTGACCTGTGCATAACTCCACACCGCGTCGCCGAACAGCAACGCCGGGCCATGGGGATTGCGTTGCGTGGCCTGTTCGAAACACCAGCCCAGGCCGCAGGGCTGGGTGGGGTCCTGGACGTTGGCAAGCTTCATGCCTTTGACGATCCGGGGAACGGCTCTGGCAATGGTTGGCAGCTTGCGCAGCATCATGCCCCAGGTAATGGCGTCGCTGGATGTACGACTCATGGTGATCCCCGTTCGACCTCGTGGGTCTCGGTTCTTGTTATCGCGCTGGAGGAGATTTCGATCGAAAGTACGCCAGCGATTCCGGCGCTGTACATGCGGTTTTTGCAATGTTTTGTATCTGCTGCCCAGAAAAGGCGTGGCGTGAGCGCCATAAACCGAATTGGTTCCAAAAAAGACTGCCAGACCTCGCAAAATGCAGGATGCACGATGGTCATTCATGCAAGATGCACGAAAGCGAAAACACAGTAGATTGTTAACTATATGTTTTTAAAGGAATTACTTTAGATTCCGTCACTGGCACAGACGCTGCAACTACCCCTCCACGGTTTGCCATACCATGGAGCAGTCAAATATGAACATGATTCAAGAAAAATTTTCGTCCCTGTTTTCCAACTACGACGTGACAACACAGCCCCGTCCGGATGGTGGCATCCTTCTGACGTTGCGCAACAGCGAAGGCAAACTGTTTAAACGCACGATTTCCTACGCCCAGTTGCACGCCGGGGATCAATTGTCTTGGGCGATCAGTGCAATCCGTCGCGACCTGGCTGAACAGGCCAGCGAGTTGCCACAGATTACCCTGTTGCAAAGCCAGCATCGCTTCGCTCTGCCGACCTATCACAGCGTCTGATCCTATGGGAGCGGGCTTGCTCGCGAAGAGGGCATAACAGTCGACACCTCTGTTGAATGTTAAGCCGCCTTCGCGAGCAAGCCCGCTCCCACATTTCGTTTTGTCTACTGGTTTCAAAACCGTGACGGATCAATCCGCGCAAAGCTGTCTACCGTGACATGACCCGCCAGTTCACCGCCCTCCCGGGCCAATGCGCAAGTGGCCATGCCGGCGTCGCGGGCCGCGTCCAGTTCCTGGACGATGTCCGACAGAAACAAAATATCCCCCGCCGCCAAACCCATCGCCGCGCTGATGCGCTGGTAAGACTGCACTTCCCGCTTGGGCCCTGAAGTGGTGTCGAAATATCCACTGAACAACGGCGACAGGTCGCCGGCTTCGGAACAACCGAAAATCAGCTTCTGCGCCTGGATCGAACCCGAGGAATAAACAAACAGCTGGAAACCTTCCTGGTGCCAACGCTGGAGCGCCTGCACTGCATCCGGGTAAACGTGACCTTTCAACTGCCCCGCCTGATAGCCCTGCTCCCAGACCATCCCCTGCAACGCTTTTAGCGGCGTGGCCTTGCGGTCTTCGGCAATCCAGCCCAGCAGAATCGCGATGACCCGCTCGACGTCAGCGTCTGGTTCTGCGCTGTCTTGGCGCACCGCTGCCAGTTGTCCGGCCACGTCGGCACGCCCGGCATTCTGCCGGACGAAATCCGGCAAATGTTTGGCGGCATAGGGAAACAGCACGTCGAACACGAAACTTACCGCGCTGGTGGTGCCCTCGATGTCGGTGAGGATGGCTTTAATCGACACGGACTCAGTCCTCCAGGCGTGGGAAACGGCTGGCGATGTCATCGCCGGTGAACTTCGCGACCCAGCCCTCCGGGTTATTGAACAGGCGAATGGCAACGAAATGCGGATGCTCGCCCATGTCAAACCAGTGCGGCGTGCCAGCAGGCACCGAGATCAGGTCGTTCTTTTCGCATAGCACGGCATAGACGTAATCATCGATGTGCAGGGTAAACAGGCCACGACCGGCGACGAAAAACCGTACTTCGTCTTCCCCATGGCGGTGCTCATCAAGGAACTTGGCGCGAAATTCGGCTTTTTGCGGGTGATCGCTGTTGAGGCTGATGACGTCGACGGTGACGTAGCCACGCTCGGTCATCAAGCGGTCGATCTGGGTCTGGTAGGCGGCGATGACTTCGTCCTGGCTGGCGCCAGGCTGGATCTTCGTCGCGGCTTCCCAACGGTCGAAGCGAACACCTTTTTCAGCCAGGGTCGCGGCGATGTCTTCAAGGTGGGTCAACACCTTGTTCGGAATGTCGGGGTTTGAGACGTGATAAACGGATAGGCTGCTCATGGCAATGGCTCCAGCAAATTAACGGTTCAGGAGTGCGCGGGTTTTGAGCTCGCACTCGAACAGGAACTCGAACGCTTCGATCTGGCGCAGTGCATCGTTCATGCTCGCTCCCCAGGTATACAGGCCGTGGCCGCGAATAAGGTAGCCGACGCAATCGGGATGCGCCTCGAGCCAGGGCTGCACCTTGGCGGCCAGGCGGGCGATGTCCTGGTCGTTGTCGAAAATCGGCACACGGACCCGAGATTCGTGGGTGGTAACGCCGCTGAAGGCCTTCTGGAGTTCGTAGTCTTCAAAGTCGATGAAGGCTTCGTCGGTCAAGCGCGACAACACCGTGGCATTCACCGAATGGGTGTGCAACACCGCACCGATCTGCGGGCCCCAGCGATACAGCTGGGTGTGCAACAGGGTTTCGGCGGACGGCTTCTTGCCCGGTTCCAGGCTGTTGCCGTCCAGGTCGGTGGCGAGCACATCGCCCGGGCCCAGTTGCCCCTTGTGCTTACCCGACACGGTGAGCAAGGCCTGGTCAGGGCAAAGCCGGGTCGAATAGTTACTGCTGGTGGCCGGGGACCAGCCGCGGCCATACAAAAAGCGCCCGGCATCGATGATTTCCTGGGCGAGCTGTTCACGGGTAAGGCTCATGGCCTGTCCTCTTGCATACGTGTGGCAATGATAACGGCTGCAGCGAAGGCTGCGAGGCTGGCGATGCTGAAAGTCCAGGTGGCGCCCAGGGCATTCCAGCTGTAACCGGAATACAACGCGCCCAATGCTCCGCCCGTGCCGGCCAGCGCCGCATACAGCGCCTGGCCCTGGCCTTGCTGGCGCGGGCCGAAGCTACGTTGCACGAAATGAATGGCAGCGGCGTGAAAGCTACCGAACGTCGCCGCATGCAGCACCTGGGCAAACAACAGCACCCAGAGAAACTCCGCCAGAGAACCCAGCAGCAGCCAGCGCAACGCCGCCAGCAGGAAACTGACCAACAGTACCCGGCGCACGGAAAACCGCGCCAGGATCCGGCTCATCAGCAGGAAGATCAGAACTTCTGCCACCACGCCAACGGCCCAGAGCATGCCGATCAACCCGCGACTGTAGCCCAGGCGCTCCAGGTGCAACGTCAGAAAAGTGTAATACGGCCCATGGCTCACCTGCATCAGGCCCACACATACGTAGAACGCCAGCACGCCAGGATTGCGCAGCTGCCGCAAAAAGCCGTCCCCCGCCACTCGCGGCCCCTGCACCGGCTGGGCGTTGGGCACCCAGAAACTGGCGAGCACGATGCCGCCCATGATCAGCACCAGCGCCACCGGATAGATGTCCAGGCTCAGCCATTCGAACAGTCGGCCAAGCAGGACCACGGTGATAATGAAGCCAATCGAGCCCCACAGCCGGACCTGGCTGTAGCGCGAGGTCTGCCCGCTCAAGTGGGCCAGGGTAATGACTTCGAACTGCGGCAGCACCGCGTGCCAGAAGAACGCGTGCAGCGCCATGACCATCGCCAGCCAGGCGTAGCTTTTATCGATGAATATCAGCGAGAAGGTCAGCAGCGTACAGATCGCGCCAAAACGCACGATCGCCAGGCGCCGGCCGGTGCGATCCCCCAGCCAGCCCCAGATGTTCGGCGCAACGCAGCGCATCAACATGGGGATCGCCACCAGCTCGCCGATGCGCGCTGCGTTGAACCCCAGGTGATCGAAATACAGCGCCAGGAACGGCGCCGTCGAACCGAGCAATGCGAAATAGAACAGATAAAAACTGGAGAGCCGCCAGTACGGCAGTGCCGCCATGGTCGTCAGGCCACGGCGGTCGGCAGGCCAGCCATCAAAGCTGACCCAGCACCGGGGTGCTGACCCGAACGTCGCCGTTTTGGCCGCGATGACGCAGCAGGTGATCCATCAGCACGATCGCCATCATCGCCTCGGCGATGGGCGTCGCGCGAATGCCGACGCACGGGTCGTGGCGGCCCTTGGTGATGACGTCCACCGGGTTGCCATGAATGTCGATGGAGCGGCCCGGCGTGGTGATGCTGGACGTGGGCTTCAATGCCAGGTGCGCCACAATCGGCTGGCCCGAGGAAATGCCACCGAGGATGCCGCCGGCATTGTTGCTCAGGAAACCTTCTGGGGTCAGTTCGTCGCGGTGTTCGGTGCCACGCTGGGCAATGCAGGCAAAACCGGCACCGATTTCCACGCCTTTCACGGCGTTGATGCTCATCAGCGCGTGGGCTAGCTCGGCGTCGAGGCGGTCGAAGATCGGCTCGCCGAGGCCCGGCATCACACCTTCGGCCACCACGGTGATCTTCGCGCCGACCGAATCCTGGTCCCGGCGCAGTTGGTCCATGTAGGCCTCAAGCTGCGGCACCTTGTCCGGATCGGGGCAGAAGAAGGCGTTTTGCTCCACCGAATCCCAGGTCTTGAACGGGATTTCAATGGGCCCCAACTGGCTCATGTAGCCACGAATCATGATGCCCTGGCTGGCCAGGTATTTTTTGGCAATCGCCCCGGCCGCCACGCGCATGGCGGTTTCCCGGGCCGAACTGCGACCGCCGCCGCGGTAGTCGCGCTCACCGTATTTGTGGTGGTAGGTGTAGTCGGCGTGGGCCGGGCGGAACAGGTCCTTGATGGCCGAGTAGTCCTTGGACTTCTGGTCGGTGTTGCGGATCAGCAGGCCAATGGCGCAGCCAGTGGTGCGCCCTTCGAACACGCCAGACAGGATTTCGACTTCATCGGCTTCCTGGCGCTGGGTGGTGTGGCGGCTGGTGCCAGGCTTGCGGCGGTCCAGGTCACGCTGCAGATCGTCCAGGGAAATTTCCAGGCCTGGCGGGCAGCCGTCGACAATGGCGACCAACGCCGGGCCATGGCTTTCGCCCGCGGTGGTGACGGTGAACAGCTTGCCGTAGGTATTGCCGGACATGCAGGGTGCTCCGTAAATCGCTGAGAGACTCAACCTTGGATTCGTAATGGACGCCAGTATACGCAGGCTCCCCGAGTAGTTCATCCTCGAACCTTATCGGTGCCCGCCAGTCCAACCGGCACCTTCGCAACTAATGGCGTGATGATGTTAAGAGTGCTTGCCTTGAGCCTTACCCTGTTTACCGGCCTGGTCCAGGCCACGGTCCTGCAACGTCCCATCAGCCTCGACACGGGCAACGGTGAGCTTTTCGGCTCGCTGTTGCTGCCCAAGTCCGACACACCGGTGCCGGTTGTCCTGATCATTTCCGGGTCCGGTCCTACCGATCGCGACGGTAACAACCCCGACGGCGGGCGCAACGACAGCCTCAAGCGCCTGGCCTGGGTGCTGGCCAAACACAACATCGCCAGCGTGCGCTATGACAAACGCGGTGTGGCCGCCAGCCTGGCGGCCACACCGGACGAACGTAACCTGAGTGTCGAGGCCTACGTGGCCGACGCCGTGGCCTGGAGTCGCAAACTCGCCACCGACCCGCGGCTGGGCCCGTTGATTGTGTTGGGCCACAGCGAGGGCGCGTTGATCGCCAGCCTCGCCGCGCCCCAGGCCAACGCGGCAGCGGTGATTTCGGTGTCTGGCAGCGCCCGGCCTATCGACCAGGTGCTGCGTCAACAGCTCAGTAGCCGCCTGCCACCGCCGCTGATGTTGCGCAGCAATGAGCTGCTCGACAGCCTCAAGGCCGGTCGGCTCGACGAGAACGTGCCTGCGCAACTGCAAGTCATTTTCCGCCCCAGCGTGCAGCCGTACCTGATCTCGCTGTTTCATCAGGACCCGGCCCAAGCCTTCGCGGCGCTGAAGATGCCAGCCTTGATCATCCAGGGGAGCAATGACATTCAGGTCAGCGTCGATGACGCCAGGCAGTTGAAAGCCGCCAAGCCCGATGCAGAGCTGGCGCTGATCGAGGGCATGAACCATGTGATGCGCATCGTGCCCAACGACGTGAAACGGCAATTGGCCTCCTACAAGGATCCCAACCTGCCCCTGGCGGCAGAACTGGGTGCGCAAATCCTGCATTTTATTGACTCAATAGCTACCCGTTAAACGCTTCTAGTGGCCACTCAGGCCACTAGCCCTCCAGTCCTGGTAAAAACGGCCGATAAACCGGTGTCGGACAGCGCAATGGCTGCCGAGGCCGGCCTGATAGGATTTTGCCGTTATGACTGAACCCGAAACTTCACCCGACACCACCGCCGAAACGCCCGCCCCTCCGGAGGTGGAGCAGCCTTGGGCGGACGTACAGGCCGAGCACCATAAAATGCTCCGGCTGGCACCGCTCAAGACCGACCGCGCCACGGGTGTGCGGCCGCTGCGTTTTGTCGAATTCAACTATGCCGAGCGCCACAGCAAAGAGCGCAGCTTGCTGCGCATGAGCATTCAACTGCCGGGCCAGCGAGTGCGCAAGGAACAGAATCATCTGGACGTCTGGGCCGATCACGTCGAAAAGCGCCTGTATTTTTCCCCGGACAGCCTGCAAGTCGAGCCAATGAACCGTGGCATCGGCCGCTTCCTTGCCGCCCAGGGCATCACCTGGGCCAAGAAACGCTGGTCGAGCTACCGGGTGGACGGCGCCGATCTGAACAACAAGGACGCGCTGAACGAAGATACCCGCCTGCGCCGCGATCACTTCATGCGGGCCCACGGCTTCGACGTGGTCTACGCCGACGCCCAGCACCTCAAAGGCAGCGTCAAGCCGACCCAGGTTGGCAATCTGCTGGGGGACTGGCACACGGAGAAGCTGCAGATTGTGGAAATCCTCGAAGCTGCGCAGATGCTGCAACAAGCCGAGCAGAACCTGGCGGAACAGGACATCAAGCTCAAGAAGCAGGAAGAAAGAGTCACCAAGTTCAAACGCGAAGACACCGGCCTGCGCTTCACCATCACCTGCCTGGTGGCCTTTGCCATGTTCCAGGCGGGGTTGTTGATCTGGATTGCGACGCGTAGCTGATTGCTGCAGGAAGGTCCTGACACAATAACCCTGTGGCGAGGGGATTTATCCCCTCGCCACAGGGACGGTTCCATCAGGACAATCGGGTCAAACCCGCGAAGCAAACAACGCCTGATGCTGGCGGCACTGCTCGGCACTGAGCATGAACACACCATGTCCGCCGCGCTCGAAGTCCAGCCAGGCGAAATCGACTTCCGGGTACAGCGCCTCGACGTGAACCTGGCTGTTGCCCACCTCGACAATCAACAAACCCTTCTCGGTCAGATGATCTGCCGCTTCGGCCAGCATCCGGCGAACCAGGTTCAAGCCGTCATCGCCACAGGCCAGGCCCAGCTCCGGCTCGTGCTGGTATTCCTGCGGCATGTCGGCGAAATCTTCCGCATCGACGTAGGGCGGGTTCGACACGATGAGGTCGAAACGTTGGCCCGGCAAACCTTCGAAGCCATCGCCCTGAACGGTGAACACGCGCTCGTCGACGCCGTGACGCTCGATGTTCTGGTTGGCCACCTCCAGCGCTTCGAACGACAGGTCGGCCAACACCACTTCGGCATCCGGGAATTCAAAAGCACAGGCGATACCGATGCAGCCAGAACCGGTGCAGAGGTCGAGAATCCGTGCAGGTTCCTGGCCCAGCCAGGGCTCGAAACGCTTTTCGATCAGTTCACCGATGGGCGAACGCGGAATGAGCACGCGCTCGTCAACAATGAAAGACATCCCGCAGAACCAGGCTTCACCCAGCAAGTAAGCCGTCGGGACGCGTTCTTCGATACGCCGGCGCAGCAGACGCTGCACATGGACCAGCTCTTCGTCTTCGAGACGGCAGTCCAGATAGCTATCGGCAATTTCCCACGGCAGGTGCAGCGCGCCCAACACCAATTGACGGGCTTCATCCCACGCATTGTCGGTGCCATGACCGAAAAACAGATCCTCCCCATGGAAACGGCTGACGGCCCAACGAATATGGTCGCGCAGGGTACGAAGGCGGGAAGTGATCACGGTGGCAAACTCCAGAAAAAAAGCGACTGGCGAGTCTACCAGCCAAACGCGGCCCCACCAAAACGTGCCTCAAAGGCGAACGAAAAACACCGGATCAGATGTAGGATTTATCCATTTTTTGCGCTGCCCATTGAACAAGACGGACATCTTGACAAGGCTGTAGGCCAGCAACGACGGCCCTTGTGATGGAAGCGATTCACAGAACCGCTCAGCCAGAGGAGAATGTCGCAAAAGCCCCACTCGAAGGAGCCCCAGAATGTCCGTTCCAAAAACGATGTTTCAACTTAGCGGCCGTGGTTATGCGGCGGCTAATCTGAGTCAAGCGACGCTGATCATCATCGATGCCCAGAAAGAATACCTCGCCGGTCCCCTGGCCTTGAGTGGCATGGATGCAGCGGTTGCGAACATCAAGCAGTTGCTCGGCGCGGCCCGTGCCGCCGGTCGGCCGATCGTGCATGTGCGCCACCTGGGTACCCATGGCGGGCTGTTCGATCCACAAGGCGAACGCGGGGAATTCATTCCAGGCCTCGAGCCCCAGGGCGACGAAACCGTGATCGAAAAACTGTTGCCTAGCGCGTTCCACGGCACCGAGCTGAAAAAGCGCCTGGAAGACCTCGGCCCCCTGGACCTGATTGTCTGCGGTTTCATGAGCCATTCCAGCGTCAGCACCACCGTGCGCGCGGCCAAGAACCTGGGCTTTCGCTGCACGCTGGTCGAAGACGCCTGCGCCACCCGTGATCTGCCGCACAAGGGCGGCGTGCTCAGCGCCGAACACGTGCACCAGACCGAAATGGCGATCATGGCGGACAACTTCGCCACCCTTGCCCTGACTCGCGACTTCATCTGATGCCCGTGATGGGCGGCCGTTTCCGCCGCTCATCCACAAAAGTCTCTCGTTCACCGCAATTGTCTTAGCCTCAGGAACAACCCGTACATCTTCCGGTCGAAGGGCCGATACCCATTAAGGAAGGTCGGAATGAAGCTATCCGATGGTTTTGACGCACGTCGCTTGCGGCCCAAAGGCCCCAGCAACTGGCGGTTTCGTTTTGGTGCGGCGATCGCTGCGCTCCTGGCAACGCTCGGTGTCCTGCTGGCCATGGCCGGTGCCGCGAGCCTGCTGGGCCGCCCGCCTGCGCTGGGCGAGTTGAATGCCACCCCGCTCGGTTCAGGGGGCATTCTGGCGATTGGGCTTCTCGTATTGCTGCTGGGCGTCTGGCTATGGCGCCGATGCCGCCGCCGCGCCCGCCAATCTCTGGAGCTGGCCATGGCTCCTCACCTGATGAAAAAGCACGACTGACCCGCTCTCCAACGTTTTGCCGCGCCTGATCCCGCCCGAGTTGGGTAAACTGGCCGGCCTTCGCGGAGGCTGACATGCAAGACGACGACTTTTCCCTGTTCAAAAGTGCGATCCAGGGCGTAAAACCGATCAAACACGATCGCGCCGAGACCGGTAAACCCAAGGCCGATCGCGCACAGATCGCCAAGCTGCGCCAAGCTGCCACCGTGCGCACCGATGCCACGACCGTGGACGGTCTGTCCGATCAGTTCGTGATCGACGTAGGCCCTGAAGACGAGTTGATGTGGGCGCGCGACGGCGTCCAGGAAAGCCAGATGCGCAAGCTCAAGGTCGGCCAGATCCCCTTTGAAGGCAGCCTCGACCTGCATGGCATGACCGTCGAAAAAGCCCGGGAAACCCTCTGGGCCTTCCTGGCCGAAGCCACCAAATTCGAAATCCGCTGTGTGCGCGTCACCCACGGCAAAGCCGTGCGACTGGACGGCAAGCGACCCATGATCAAGAGCCACGTCAACACTTGGCTACGCCAGCACCCGCAAGTGCTCGGCTTCACCTCCTGCCAGGCGAAACACGGCGGAGCCGGAGCGGTGTACGTGATGCTCAAGCGCACCATGATGGAAGGTCGTGACGAGTAGCCTCGATTGCCGAGCTTGCAGCGCCGTGTCCGCCACCGTACCCTTGCTCTTTGCGTAAAATCCCACAGGTAGTTTCATGTCTCTGGAACAGAATTACACCGCGATTCTCGGCCAATTGGGCGAGGACGTTTCCCGCGAGGGCCTGCTCGACACGCCCAAGCGCGCTGCCAAGGCCATGCAGTACCTCTGCCGCGGTTATGAACAGACCCTGGAAGAAGTCACCAACGGTGCCTTGTTCAGCTCCGACAACAGCGAAATGGTGCTGGTCAAGGACATCGAGTTGTACTCGCTGTGCGAGCACCATCTGCTGCCTTTCATCGGCAAGGCTCATGTGGCCTACATCCCGAGTGGCAAGGTGCTGGGGCTGTCGAAGGTCGCCCGTATCGTCGACATGTACGCACGTCGCCTGCAGATCCAGGAAAACCTCAGCCGCCAGATCGCCGATGCGGTCCAGCAAGTGACCGGCGCCCTGGGCGTGGCGGTGGTGATCGAGGCCAAGCACATGTGCATGATGATGCGCGGTGTCGAAAAGCAGAATTCGTCGATGATCACCTCGGTGATGCTTGGCGAGTTCCGGGAAAATGCCGCGACCCGCAGCGAATTCCTCAGCCTCATCAAGTAACCCGTCACTTGAAGAAAACCGGCATTGATCGCCGGTTTTTTTTCGCCTGTGAAAAATCAGGTAAGCTGCGCGCCCTCTTCTTCCCTGCCGCGAGGCTTATACCGTGATCGTCAAAGCGCTTCGAGTTGGCCTGGGCCAGCTCATCATCTTCATCGATTTCATCACCCGCCCCGGCAAGAAGCAGCGCCCGGCCGAGGCCCAGACGCAGGTTGAGCAGGCCGCCCGCAGCCTGACGCTCTATCAGTTCCACGCCTGCCCGTTCTGTGTGAAAACCCGCCGTACCCTGCGCCGTCTCAACGTACCAGTGGCCCTGCGCGATGCCAAAAACAACGAGCAGGATCGCCAGACGCTGCTGGAACAAGGCGGCAAGATCAAAGTGCCGTGCCTGCGTATCGAAGAGAATGGCGAGACCACCTGGATGTATGAATCCAAGGTGATCATTGACTATCTGGATAAGCGGTTTTCGGCGGTCTGATAATTTTTTAGTGTGACTACTGGCCTCATCGCGAGCAAGCTCGGCTCCCACGGGGGCGGCGTCGAGGTCCACCTGTGGGAGCCGAGCTTGCTCGCGATGAGGCCCGCACAGCCACCACAAGGCCCCCTAATATCAGGCTGCTTTTGCAGCCAAAGCCTCACGCACCACACCCGCCAACCGTTTCAGCCCTTCATCCAGCCGCGCCGGGTCGATGTGGCTGAAGTTCAAACGCAAGTGCCCCGGGTGTTTGTCCGGTTCAGGGAAGAACGGCTCTCCTGGCATGAACGCAACATCGACAGCCAACGCGGCGTCGAGCAAGGTGCGGGTGTCCAGCGGTTGCTTGAGGGTCAGCCAGAAAAACAGCCCGCCCTGGGGCACGTTCCAGTCCGCGATGTCGGTAAAATGCCTTTGCAGCGCCGCCTGGAACCGGTCGCGACGATCCCGGTAAAAATCCCTCAACTCACTCAAATGGCTGCGGTACTTCTCGGTGCCGATCCATTGCAGCGCCTGCCATTGGCCAACGCGATTGGTGTGCAGGTCCGCCGACTGCTTGAGCCGCAGCAGGTGTGGGAACAAATCCGGGCTGGCAATCAGGTAACCCACTCGCAGCCCTGGCAGCAGGGTTTTCGAGACGGTGCCAGTGTAGATCCAGCTGGCCTTGGTCAAGCGACTGACGATCGGCGTGGCGCTGCCGCCGTCGAAGGTCAGTTCGCGGTAGGGTTCGTCTTCAATCAGGGTCACGCCGAACTCATCCAACAGCGCCGCCACTGCATCACGCTTGGCCTCGCTGTAGCGCACCGCCGAAGGGTTCTGGAAGGTGGGAATCAGGTAGATGAACGCTGGCCGATGCCGCTCCAGCCTGGCCCGTAACTGTTTCAGGTCCGGACCGTCGGCCTCCAGGGGCACCGTGATGCAATCGGCGCCGAACAGCTGGAAAATCTGCAATGCCGCCAAGTAAGTCGGCGCTTCCAACATGACCTCGGTGCCGACGTCGATGTGCAGCTTGGCCGCCAGATCGAGGGTTTGCTGGGAGCCGCTGACCACCAGCACCTGACTGGCCTCGCAAGCCAGGCCCAGCGACCGCGCCTGCGCCGCCAAGGCTTCGCGCAGGGCCGGTTCACCTTCGCTCATACCGTATTGGCCCATGGACACCGGCATGGCCTCCCATTGCACGTTCGGCAGCATGGCTTCAGCCGGCAGGCCGCCGGCGAACGACATCACTTCCGGGCGCTGCGCCGCCGCGAGGATTTCTCGAATCAAAGAACTTTTGAGGCGCGAGACACGTTCGGAAAAAGCCATGGGATCACCTGTAGCAGGTCGCTGGAATAATGAGTCAAACTGGTTGACTGAAATTACTCCGACACCTCTGGATACGTCAATATGCTTGACCTTAAAAACCCGACTTCCCAACAAATGGCCATGGAAGCGTTCTTCTTCGGCTATCAGGCGTTCACCGCCAAGGCCGATGAAATGCTCGAGCGTCGCGGGTTGAGCCGGGTGCACCAGCGCATCGTTTTTTTCATCGCTCGCTACCCGTCACTGAGCGTGAAGGAATTGCTGGCATTGCTGGGAGTCAGCAAACAGGCGCTGAACATGCCGTTGCGACAGTTGATGGAAATGCACCTGGTGAACAGCATTGCGTCCGAGACCGATAAACGTAAGCGGCTGCTGGAACTGACCGCCGAGGGCGAGCGTTTCGAGCAGGCGCTGCGGCGTGAGCAGGTGAAATTGCTGGAGCGGGTGTTTGCCGAGGCTGGGGAAGAGGCGGTGAATGGGTGGCTGGCGGTGAATCTGGAGCTGGGGAAGGCCTAGCTTGGTATTGCCTGAACTGGCGCTATCGCGAGCAGGCTCGCTCCCACAGAGGGACGTCGCCAAACACACATCTTGCACTCACCACAATCCACTGTGGGAGCGAGCCTGCTCGCGATAGCGTCCTCATAGGCGATATATCCCTATCGCCAGACATTTCGTCGACAACACGTAAAACATTATTTGCTTTATTTGTATACAAAAGCATAATTCGCCACGTGCGAGTTCCTGACCAATAGGTCAACAAACTTCGCCAGCCTTACCTGCCTCAAAGCTTCGCAACCACCCTCAGGGGGCGTGCGGTGCTGGAAATAACAATAAAACTCTTGAGGAGTACTCGCTGTGGAAAGCCGCAAACCCGAAGCCCAGACGCTGGACCTCTCGCCGCCGTTACGCAGAGGCTGGCTGGAGCGCATCTTCAAACTCAGCTTGCATGGCACCACGGTGAAGACCGAGCTGATCGCCGGTCTGACGACCTTCATCACCATGGCCTACATCATTTTCGTCAACCCCAACATCATGGCCGACGCCGGCATCGATCACGGCGCCGCATTCGTCGCCACCTGCATCGCCGCCGCCCTGGGTTGCCTGTTGATGGGCCTGTACGCCAACTGGCCGGTGGGCCTGGCACCGGGCATGGGCCTGAACGCATTTTTCACCTACACCGTGGTGGGCACCATGGGTTACAACTGGGAAACCGCGTTGGGCGCGGTGTTTGTTTCCGGCGTTTTGTTCATGTTCCTGACCCTGTCGCGGGTCCGTGAGTGGCTGCTCAACAGCATTCCGGTGAGCCTGCGGTTCGCCATGGGCGCAGGGGTCGGGTTGTTTCTCGGACTGATCGGCCTGAAGACCGCCGGGATCATCGTGGACAGCCCCGCGACGCTGATCAGGCTCGGCTCCTTGCGTGAACCGGGCCCGCTGTTGGCCGCCGTGTGCTTTCTGATGATCGCCGTGCTCAGTTATCACCGCGTGTTCGGCGCGATCCTGATCAGTATCATCGCCGTGACCCTGGCCGGCTGGGGCCTGGGATTGGTGCAATATAACGGCGTCATGTCGACACCACCGAGCCTGGCACCGACCTGGATGGCGATGGACGTGGCCGGCGTATTCAACGTCAGCATGATCAGCGTGGTGCTGGCCTTCCTGTTCGTGCACATGTTCGACACCGCTGGCACCCTGATGGGCGTCGCCCAGCGCGCTGGCCTGGTGAAGCCCGATGGCAAGATCGAGAACCTGTCCCGCGCCTTGAAGGCCGACAGCGCCTCCAGCGTATTCGGCGCCATGGTCGGTGTGCCGCCGGTGACCAGCTACGTGGAAAGCGCCGCCGGTGTGGCCGCGGGTGGCCGGACGGGGCTTACCGCCGTGACCGTCGGTGTGCTATTTATTGCCGCGATGTTCTTCGCACCGCTGGCCGGGATGATCCCTGCCTATGCCACGGCCGGTGCCTTGATCTACGTCGCCATGCTGATGATGGGCGGCATGGCCCACATCGAATGGGACGAGGCGACCGAGAGCATTCCGGCCATTGTCACGGCCATCATGATGCCCCTGACCTTTTCGGTGGCCGATGGCATTGCACTGGGTTTCATCACGTATGTGGTGCTCAAGGCCGGCACCGGTAAACGCAAGGAAATCTCCGTCAGCCTGTGGGTGCTCTGCGCGATCTTCATCGCCAAGTTCATCTTCTTGTAAGCGATACCGTATCCACCCGCCTCACCCATTGGGTGAGGCTTTTGTACATCAGGAGCAAAGCAATGAATCTGGAAACCTGGCTGTTGTTCAGTGGCGCCGCCTTGGTGGTGATCCTCATCCCCGGCCCACTGTCGTTGTTGATGATCGGCAACAGCCTGAACTACGGCCTGCGCCGCTCGTATCCAGCGTTCCTGGGCGGGGTGATCGCCTCGATCTGCCTGTTGAGCGCTTCAGCGTTGGGGCTCGGTGCATTGCTGATGGCGTCCGAACAGCTGTTCAGCGCCTTGAAGATCGTCGGTGCGCTCTACCTGTTTTACCTGGCCTGGCAGAGCTGGCAGCAATCGCGCCAGCCCTCCCAAGGGGCCGAAGTGCCCCAGGCCGCCGCCATTCCCCGCTTTCGCGCCCTGTTCGGCCGGGCGTTCGTACTGGGTGCAAGCAACCCGAAAGACATTCTGTTCTTTGCCGCTTTCCTGCCGCAGTTTTTGAGCGCCGGGCAACCGTTCCTGCCACAACTGCTGATCATGATCGCCACCTGGACCGTGCTCGACCTGCTGTGCAAGCTGGCCTACGGCCTCGGCGCCCACGGTGCCGCGCGGTATTTGCGTACGGGCAAGGGCCAGAGCTGGTTCAACCGGATCAGTGCCGGGCTGTTCGGTGGGGCGGGGGCGGCTTCGTTGTTGAGCCGCTGAGTATCAAAAGCATCGCGAACAGGCTCGCTCCCACAGGGGATCTTCGTCGAGTACACATTTTGTGTTCACCAAGGACAACTGTGGGAGCGAGCCTGCTCGCGATGAGGCCCTCCCAGGCGCCACATATCCATGGACGAAAAAAAGCCCGCAGTGTGAGCGGGCGAAAAACCAAAGAAACGCTAGGCGCAGTCGCTTCCAGGGCGAGGCATCTGCGTGGGGGATCAGCTGCCTCGATACGTGGAATAGGCGTAGGGCGAAATCAACAAAGGCACATGGTAATGATCCTGCTCGGCCGAAATGCCGAAGCGCAGCACCACCACATCCAGGAACGCCGGGTCGGGCAGTTGGACACCGCGGGCGCGGTAGTAATCGCCGGCATGAAATTGCAATTGATAGACACCCGAACGGTAGTCATCCCCTTGCAGCAGCGGTGCATCGCAACGGCCATCGCTGTTGGTCAGTGCGCTGGCGACCAAGTGCAGGTGCGAACCTTCGACGCGGTAGAGCTCGACCTTGATCGAGCTGCCCGGGCAGCCATGTGCGGCATCCAAAACGTGAGTAGTCAAACGTCCCATTGATTGTGCGTGCCTCGCTGCAGAACAGTCCGGCCCGACGCCTCCTGAATCAGTTGAAAGACAGGCCGCACCGTTTCGGAGCACGAAACGCCGCAGCGATGAGCGAATTAAGACATTTTAAAAGAAAATTGTACACAATAAAAAACACATATTTCCCCTATACCCCCTCTGACAATGGTTGCGACTCAATCTGAAGCCAAACCAATGGATACGCTCGCTTGCCATCAAATAATTGACCAAGTGGGCAGGTTTCTTGCAGTGTAGACGAACCGGGGATAGTGGTGAAAAATGCAAAAAATCAGGCTTACAAATCGAGCATAAAGTTGTATACAATCACTCCATCGTCGTGACGCCAGCCTGTCACTCATCGCCAGGGCGCCACCTACATGGTTCGAACAAGAAGGAAGACTGCAGTGAGCGCTGACTACCCACGCGACCTGATCGGTTACAGCACTAACCCACCGCATCCCCACTGGCCGGGCAATGCCCGCATCGCCCTGTCCTTCGTGCTCAATTACGAGGAAGGCGGTGAGCGCAACATTCTGCATGGCGACAAGGAATCCGAAGCGTTCCTCTCGGAGATGGTCTCGGCGCAACCGCTGCAGGGCGAGCGCAACATGAGCATGGAATCGTTGTACGAGTATGGCAGCCGCGCCGGTGTCTGGCGGATTCTCAAGCTGTTCAAGGCATTCGACATTCCGCTCACCATCTTTGCCGTGGCCATGGCCGCCCAACGCCATCCGGACGTGATCCGCGCCATGGTCGCCGCCGGTCACGAAATCTGCAGCCACGGCTATCGCTGGATCGACTATCAATACATGGATGAAGCCCAGGAACGCGAGCACATGCTCGAAGCGATCCGCATCCTGACCGAAATCAGCGGTGAACGCCCACTGGGCTGGTACACCGGCCGCACCGGCCCCAACACCCGCCGGCTGGTGATGGAAGAAGGCGGCTTTCTCTATGACAGCGACACCTACGACGACGACCTGCCCTACTGGGAACCGAACAATCCTACCGGCAAGCCGCATCTGGTGATTCCGTACACCCTGGACACCAACGACATGCGCTTCACCCAGGTGCAGGGTTTCAACAAGGGCGACGATTTCTTCCAATACCTCAAGGATGCCTTCGATGTGCTATACGCCGAAGGTGCCGAAGCGCCGAAGATGCTTTCCATTGGCCTGCACTGCCGCCTGATCGGTCGCCCTGCCCGCCTTGCCTCCCTCAAGCGCTTCCTCGAATACGCCAAGAGTCATGAACAGGTCTGGTTCAGCCGTCGCGTCGACATCGCCCGCCACTGGCAACAGACCCATCCGTACCCGGGGGCTTCGAAATGACTGCGTTCCAGACCCTCAAGCCTTCCACCTTGAGCCGCGAAGCCTTCGTCAAAGCCTTCGCCGATATCTACGAACATTCGCCATGGGTGGCCGAAAAGGCGTTCGACCTGGGCCAGGACCCGTCGATCGACCAGATCGAAACCCTGCACCAGCGCATGAGCGACATCCTGCTCCGTGCCGATCAAACCCGCCAACTGGCCCTGATCAACGCTCACCCGGACCTGGCAGGCAAAGCTGCCGTCCAGGGCCAACTGACCGAAGCCAGCACGAACGAACAGGCCGGCGCCGGTATTCACCAATGCTCGATCGACGAGTTTGCGCGCTTCACCGAGCTGAACGATGCCTACAAGGCCAAGTTCAAGTTTCCCTTCATCATGGCGGTAAAAGGCAGCAACCGGCATCAGATCCTTGCAGCGTTCGAAACGCGCATCCACCACTCGGCGGATACCGAATTCAAATGCGCGCTGGCAGAGATCAACAAAATCGCGTTGTTCCGACTACTGACCCTTTAGCGCGCAGCCCTGCTGACCCAGGGCCTTGCAAACATCCCCAGCCAACTTATTTAAGGCAGACAAGAAGAATGAAAGCTTACGCCGTACCTTTCGAGAAGTTCGTCAACCTGGCCGACGCCCGCCTGGGCACCAAGATCATCTCGGTCACCGATGACTGGTTCGCCGACGCCAACCGCCTGTTCCAACCGACCCCGGCCGTATGGAAGGAGGGCGTGTTCGATGACAACGGCAAGTGGATGGACGGCTGGGAGTCGCGGCGCAAGCGCTTCGAAGGCTACGACAGCGCGGTGATCCGCCTGGGCGTGGCGGGGTCGATCAAAGGCGTGGACATCGACACCTCATTCTTCACCGGCAACTACCCACCGTCGGCTTCCCTGGAAGCCTGCTTCCTGGCCTCGGGCGAGCCGGACGAAAACACCCAGTGGACTGAAGTGCTGTCGGCCGTCGAGCTGCAAGGCAACAGCCACCACTACCATGAAATCAGCAACGACCAGGCTTTCAGCCATCTGCGTTTCAACATCTACCCCGATGGCGGCGTGGCACGGCTGCGGGTCTATGGCATTCCATACCGCGACTGGTCGGCCGTGGGCGACAACGAACAGATCGACCTGGCAGCCGCCCTCAACGGTGGCCGCGCCCTGGCTTGCTCCGACGAACACTTCGGCCGCATGAGCAACATCCTCAACCCGGGTCGTGGCGTCAACATGGGCGACGGCTGGGAAACCGCCCGTCGTCGCACCCCAGGCAATGACTGGGTAATCGTCGCCCTGGGCCATGCCGGCGAGGTCGAGAAAGTCATCGTCGACACCCTGCACTTCAAGGGCAACTACCCGGATAGCTGTTCGATCCAGGGCGCGTTCGTCAAGGGCGGCACCGACAGCCAGATCGAAACCCAGTCGCTGTTCTGGCGTGAGCTACTGCCCAGCCAGAAACTGGAAATGCACGCCGAACACACCTTCGCCGAGCAGATCAAGGCCCTGGGGCCGATCACCCACATCCGCCTGAACGTCTTCCCGGATGGTGGCGTGAGTCGCCTGCGGGTTTTGGGCAAGGTTTCAAAATAAGCGGTGAGGCCAATCGCGAGCCTGCTCGCGATAGCAATAGAACAAACAACACAGAATCCAAGGTAAGAAGACCCGCATGCGCACACTCAAGATTGAACCGCTGACCAAAGAAGCCTTCGCCCCGTTCGGTGACGTGATCGAAACCGACGGCAGCGATCACTTCATGATCAACAACGGTTCGACCATGCGCTTCCATCGTCTGGCCACGGTTGAAACCGCCACACCGGACGACAAGGCGATCATCAGCATTTTCCGCGCCGACGCGCTGGACATGCCGTTGACCGTTCGCATGCTGGAGCGCCATCCGCTGGGCAGCCAGGCTTTCATTCCGCTGCTCGGCAACCCCTTTCTGATCGTGGTCGCGCCACTTGGCGATGCACCTGTATCAGGCTTGGTCCGCGCCTTCGTCACCAACGGCAGGCAGGGCATTAATTACCATCGCGGCGTCTGGCACCACCCGGTGCTGACGATCGAAAAGCGGGATGACTTCCTGGTGGTTGATCGCAGTGGCATAGGCAATAACTGCGATGAGCATTTTTTCAAAGAGGATGAGCTGCTGATCCTCGCCCCCCACCAATAAGAGGAGAGTCCGATCACGCGAAAACAAGCGTGACGGGCGAGAGGTAAAGACTGTGCAAGCACATATGCTGGAATGGCTGAACCTGAGCGTACGCTGGGTTCATATGATCACTGGCGTGGCCTGGATCGGCGCGTCGTTCTACTTCGTCTGGCTGGAAAACAACCTCAATCGCGTCAACCCCAAAAACGGTCTGGCCGGTGACCTGTGGGCCATCCACGGTGGCGGTATCTATCACCTGGAAAAATACAAACTCGCGCCGCCGTCCATGCCGGACAACCTGCACTGGTTCAAATGGGAAGCCTACTTCACCTGGATGTCAGGCATCGCGCTGATGTGCGTGGTGTTCTATTGGAACCCAACCGTTTACCTGCTGGCTCCCGGCAGCAGCCTGAGCGGGCTCGAGGGCGTCGCCCTGGGCATCGGCTCGTTGTTTGTCGGCTGGTTCGTTTATTCCTTTCTCTGCGACTCGGCCCTGGGCAAGCGACCTGCCCTGCTCGGCGTGATCCTGTTCGTGCTGTTGATCGCCGCGGCTTACGGGTTCAGCAAGGTGTTCAGCGGGCGAGGTGCCTACCTGCATGTCGGTGCGATCATCGGTACGATCATGGTCGGCAACGTGTTCCGCATCATCATGCCGGCACAGCGAGCGCTGGTGGCGGCCATCGCCGAGAACCGCACGCCTGATCCGGCGCTACCGGCCAAAGGTTTGCTGCGCTCGCGCCACAACAACTACTTCACCCTGCCAGTGCTGTTCATCATGATCAGCAACCATTTCCCAAGCACTTATGGCAGCCCGTACAACTGGCTGATCCTGGCCGGGATCGCCGTGGCGGCGGTGTTGGTGCGTCACTACTTCAACACTCGCCACAACAGCAACAAGTTTGCCTGGACGTTGCCGGTCGGCGCCCTGGCCATGATCAGCCTGGCTTATGTCACGGGGCCAAAACCCATATCCACTGCACCGGATGTGGCCAAGGCTCGCGCAGCCATCGAGTACCAACCGCTGCCGGAAACCGCCGTGGGTGGTGGCGCCAAACCTGAAACAGCGCCAGCAGCGCCCGCCGCAGAACCCGCTCAGGCTTCCAACGCTCAGGGCCCGTCGTTCGAAAGGGTTCACAGCGTGATCCAGGAGCGCTGCTCTGTCTGCCACTCGGCCAAGCCCACCAGCCCGCTGTTCAGTGCGGCGCCGGGCGGGGTGATGTTCGATACGCCGCAACAGATCCAGCAGCAGGCCGCGCGCATCCAGGCTCAGGCCGTGACCAGCCAGATCATGCCGCTGGGCAACATCACGCAGATGACCCAGCAGGAACGCGACCTGATCGGTGCGTGGATCACCCAGGGCGCGCGAACCAACTGAGTCAGGCCGCCGTCACGCCCCAAACTCGCCACGGATGCGCCGTTGCGGGGCACTTGGGGCCAACGGCACAAGCCCATGCCCTGCACGGCCGCTCGAAATCGGCCGACACACACAAACCAGCCGATCCTGACCGGTCCGCCAACTTCTCCCAGGGTTGGCGGATAGGATAGCCCCCCCAAGCACTCTTTTTTTGAAGTGGCCGAACGAACCTTTTCCGATTTTTTCGGCCTTGGCTCAGCTTTTGCTATCAGCACTTGCCACAAATAAAAAGCTGACCGAACGGATGTTTTTTATCCGTAGAAAAAGGCGCCACACCAGAGCGCTGATCTCAAAAAAATGCAGCACCACTTACCTTTGGGAGCAAACCGAATGAAGCATACGTGCACCAGCGTGATACTCGCAGGATCCTTGCTGGCCGCAAGCCAGGCGATGGCTGACGATCTGTTCCAATGGCAGAACAACAGCCTGACCTACCTGTACGGCAAGGATTTCCAGGTCAACCCGCGCATCCAGCAGACCGTGACCTTCGAACACGCCGACGCCTGGAAATACGGGGACAACTTTTTCTTCCTCGATCGGATCTTCTACAACGGCAAAGACGACAGCAGCTCCGGGCCAAACACCTACTACGGTGAATTCAGCCCCCGCCTGTCGTTCGGCAAGATCTTCGACCAGAAACTGGAACTGGGCCCGATCAAGGATGTGCTGCTGGCCATGACCTATGAGTTCGGCGAAGGTGACAACGAGTCCTACCTGATCGGCCCGGGCTTCGACCTGGCGATCCCCGGCTTCGATTACTTCCAGCTGAACTTCTATAACCGCCAGACCGAAGGCCCGCGCGCCGGCGACAATATCTGGCAAATCACTCCGGTCTGGGCCTACACCCTCCCGGTGGGTTCATCCGACATCCTGATCGACGGTTACATCGACTGGGTGGTGGACAACGACACCAACGCCAAGGGCACCTACCACGCCAACCTGCACATCAATCCGCAGATCAAATATGACCTGGGCAAGGCCTTGAAGCTGGGCGCCAAGCAGCTGTATGTGGGTGTGGAATACGACTACTGGAAGAACAAGTACGGGATCGAAGACAGCGAAGGGTTCAAGACCAACCAGAGCAACACCAGCTTCTTGCTGAAGTACCACTTCTGATCCCGGAATGTATCCGCAGCAAATCCACTGTGGGAGCCTGCTCGCGATAGCAGTGGGTCTGTTTGCATGGATGCTGGATGTGCCAGCGTCATCGCGAGCAGGCTCGCTCCCACATTGGTTTCGTGCTCACCACAGAGCCCTGTAGGATCGGGCGTGCTCAGTTTGCATCAATACTCGATGTGCCGCCGTCACCCGCCAACCCCAGGAACCGGATCAGCTCATCGCGCTGCGCCAACGCATCCTGGCGTCCCAGTTCAATCAGCTCGCTGCAATACCCCGACTCGAACAGCAGATAACTCAGCACACTGGCGCCGCTGGTCTTGGTCGCGCCCGGCCCGCGCAGAAACACTCGCAACGCAGCCGGCAGCTCCTGGCGATGGCGGGCCGCAACTTCGTCGATCGGCTGGCTCGGCGAAATCACCAGTACCTCCACCGGCGCGGCGCCCAAGGCATGGGCTGGTACGTCATCGGGCAGCATGTGACTGAACCCGTTCAGACGCTGCAACAACTCAATGTCGCTTTCCAGGCTGTCAATGAACGTGCTGTTGAGCATGTGGCCGCCGATCTGCGCCAAGGTTGGTTGCAGACCGGTGTAAACGCGATCCAACGGATCTTGCGCAGCAAAGGTACGCGGGTTGCCGCTGACGCCGATGACCAGCACGCGATTGGCGCCCAGGTGCAAGGCCGGGCTGATGGGCGCCGACTGGCGTACCGCGCCATCGCCAAAGTATTGCGGGCCAATCTTGACCGGCGCGAACAACAAGGGAATCGCCGAGCTGGCCAGCAGGTGCTCCACCGACAGCAGCGCAGGTACGCCGATACGCCGGTGCCGCAGCCAAGCTGCGATTGTGCCGCGCCCCTGATAGAAGGTCACTGCCTGGCCTGACTCATAGCCGAACGCAGTCACCGCCACCGCCCGCAGTTGGTGCTCAGCGATCGCCTGCTCGATACCCGAGGCATGGAATTGCGCCTCAAGCAGCTCTCGCAACGGCGAACTGTCGATCAGCGCCACCGGTAACTTGGCCCCCAGGCCCAGCAGGCTGTGGCTGATGAAGCGCGTCGCCTGGCCCATCACTCCGCGCCAGTCGCTGCGCATGACCTGGTGGCTGCGCACCGTTTGCCAGAACGCCGTCAGACGTTCGATGGCCGTCTTGAAGTCCATCGCCCCGCTCGCCAGGCTGACCGCGTTGATCGCTCCGGCCGAGGTGCCGACAATCACCGGAAACGGGTTCTTCGCCCCGTCGGGCAGCAATTCGGCAATCGCTGCCAATACCCCCACTTGATACGCCGCCCGAGCCCCACCGCCGGAAAGAATCAAACCTGTAACCGGTTCAGCTGGGATCATCGCAATGCTCCGTGCTCAAGGTAATGCTCAAAAAAGGCAGACTACAGAGTCAACCGCGCTTGTCGTACAGCTTAGGCTCTCCCGGCGGACGACTCTTGAAGCGCCGGTGGGCCCAGAGGTATTGCTCGGGGCAATCGGCCACCGACTGCTCTACCCACCGATTGATGCGGATGCAATCGGCTTCCTCGGTCTCGCCCGGAAAATCGTCCAGTGGCGCCTGGATCACTAGACGATAGCCGCTGCCATCGGCCAGGCGCTCCTGAATAAATGGCACGACCATCGCTTTACCCAGGCGAGCAAACTTGCTGGTGGCGGTGACCGTCGCGGCCTGGATGCCGAACAGTGGCACAAAAACACTTTGCTTGGCGCCGTAATCCTGATCCGGCGCATACCAGATCGCCCGGCCGGCCCGCAGCAGCTTGAGCATGCCACGCACATCGTCACGCTCCACCGCCAGGGAATCGAGGTTGTGCCGCTCGCGGCCCCGGCGCTGGATGTAGTCGAACAGCGGGTTCTTGTGCTCGCGGTACATGCCGTCGATGGTGTGCTGCTGGCCAAGCAATGCCGCGCCGATTTCCAGCGTGGTGAAATGCAGCGCCATCAGGATCACGCCCTTACCGTCGCGCTGGGCCTGCTTGAGATGCTCCAGCCCTTGGACATGGGCCAGCTTCGCCAAACGTGAACGAGACCACCACCAACTCATGGCCATTTCGAAAAAGGCGATGCCGGTGGAAGCAAAGTTTTCCTTGAGCAAACGCTTGCGCTCGGCAGCGGACTTTTCAGGAAAACACAGTTCCAGGTTGCGACGGGCGATGCGCCGTCGGTCGCCGGCCACCCGGTACATCAGCGCACCCAATGCACGACCCACCCGCAGCAGCAGCGGATAAGGCAACTGAACGATCAGCCACAACAGCCCCAGGCCGCACCACAGCAGCCAGAAACGCGGATGAAAAAAAGCAGCTCGAAAACGCGGGCGATCCATTACAGCTTCCACAAAGACATGGGCCGCGCATTCTACATTGTTCGACCCGGCTTGCGGCTCGCGGACGATCTCGTTATAAGTCTCGGCACTTTTAGTGACAAGCCGTTGTACGCCGACCATGAGCCAAACCGAACCGCTAGACCAAGATCCCGTGTTCCAGCTGAAGGGCAGCATGCTCGCCATTACGGTGCTGGAGCTGGCCCGCAACGACCTGGAGAGCCTTGACCGGCAGTTGGCGGCAAAAGTCGCCCAGGCCCCAAACTTCTTCAGCAATGCCCCGCTGGTGCTGGCGCTGGACAAGCTGCCGGCCGGCGAAGGCGCGGTGGATCTGCCGGGCCTGATGCGTGTTTGCCGCCAGCACGGTCTGCGCACCCTGGCGATCCGTGCCAGCCGCATCGAAGACATCGCCGCCGCCATCGCCGTGGACATTCCCGTGCTGCCGCCGTCCGGCGCCCGCGAGCGTCTGTTGGAACTGAACCCGGCCGAAGCGAAGAAAACCCCGGAAAAACCGCCAGAGCCCACCATCAAGCCCACCCGGATCATCACCTCGCCAGTGCGTGGTGGGCAGCAGATTTATGCCCAGGGTGGCGATTTGGTCGTAGTGTCCTCGGTCAGCCCGGGGGCGGAACTTCTGGCCGATGGCAACATCCATGTATACGGTCCGATGCGTGGCCGTGCGCTGGCCGGCGTCAAGGGTGACACCAAGGCCAGGATCTTCTGTCAGCAGTTGAGCGCTGAATTGGTCTCCATCGCCGGGCAGTACAAGGTTTCCGAGGATTTGCGCCGCGACCCGCTATGGGGGGCCAGCGTTCAGGTCAGCCTGTCGGGCGACGTGTTGAACATCATTCGGCTTTAACGGATACTGCCGCATTTTCCAAGCATCTCTAAAACGTAGCGAAAACGGCTGAAACGACGTAGGAAAAAGGATCAGGCAGTGTTTACCGGAGGTAGACCCCGCCCAGCATCCGATTCCAGCCAAGCCTGTCCAATTGCAGCAGTTTTCAAGAGATGTTTTTCAGGGGCTGACAAAGTCCTTTTTCCTTAGGGGTGAAACACCTTGGCCAAGATTCTCGTGGTTACATCCGGCAAGGGTGGTGTGGGTAAGACCACCACCAGCGCCGCTATCGGTACCGGCCTCGCTCTGCGCGGCCACAAAACAGTCATCGTCGACTTCGACGTCGGCTTGCGTAACCTGGACCTGATCATGGGTTGCGAGCGTCGCGTGGTCTATGACTTCGTCAACGTGGTCAACGGCGAAGCAAACCTGCAACAGGCCCTGATCAAGGACAAGCGCCTTGAAAACCTCTACGTGCTGGCCGCCAGTCAGACCCGCGACAAAGACGCGCTGACCCAGGAAGGCGTGGAAAAGGTACTGATGCAGCTCAAGGAAGATTTTGAGTTCGTGGTGTGCGACTCCCCGGCCGGTATCGAAAAAGGTGCTCACCTGGCCATGTACTTCGCTGACGAAGCGATTGTCGTGACCAACCCGGAAGTGTCGTCGGTGCGTGACTCCGACCGCATGCTGGGCCTGCTGGCGAGCAAATCCCGTCGTGCCGAGAACGGCGAAGAGCCGATCAAGGAACACCTGCTGCTGACTCGCTATAACCCACAACGGGTCAGCGACGGTGAAATGCTGGGCGTCGAAGACGTCAAGGAAATCCTCGCGGTTACCCTGCTGGGTGTGATTCCAGAATCCCAAGCGGTACTCAAGGCCTCTAACTCCGGCGTGCCGGTGATTCTCGATGACCAAAGCGACGCCGGCCAGGCATACAGCGATGCGGTCGATCGTCTGCTGGGCAAAACCGTAGAGCATCGTTTCCTCGATGTAACGAAGAAAGGTTTCTTCGAGCGCCTGTTTGGAGGTAGGTAATGAACCTTTTTGACTTCTTTCGTGCCAACAAAAAGCCAAGTACCGCCTCGGTCGCGAAAGAGCGTCTACAGATCATCGTGGCGCACGAACGCGGCCAACGCAGTACCCCTGACTACCTGCCAGCCTTGCAGAAGGAACTGGTGGAAGTGATCCGCAAGTACGTCAACATCGGTAGCGATGACGTGCATGTCGCACTGGAAAGCCAGGGCAGTTGCTCGATTCTGGAACTCAATATCACCCTGCCGGATCGCTGACAGATCCTGCGGCAGCCACGGCGGCTCTGGCTCTTTTCCCACCTCTCACAGGGGCAGGAAAAAGAGCCAGAACCGCCGTTGGCGTTTGTTACGAGACTGTTTCAATGCCCCTCTCCAACATCCGCATCATCCATCAGGACGCCGCCGTTCTGGTGGTCGACAAGCCGACCCTGCTGCTGTCCGTGCCTGGCCGGGCCGACGACAACAAAGACTGCCTGATTACCCGCCTGCAGGAAAACGGCTATCCGGAAGCACGAATCGTGCACCGATTGGACTGGGAGACCTCAGGCATCATTTTGCTGGCCCGTGACGCGGACACCCATCGTGAATTGTCCCGGCAGTTTCATGACCGAGAAACCGAAAAAGCCTACACGGCGTTGTGCTGGGGCCAACCGGAACTGGACAGCGGCAGTATCGACTTGCCCTTGCGCTACGACCCGCCGACCAAACCTCGCCACGTGGTGGACCATGAACACGGCAAACACGCCCTGACCTTCTGGCGCGTGCTGGAACGTTGCGCCGACTGGTGCCGGGTCGAACTGACGCCGATCACCGGCCGCTCGCACCAGTTGCGCGTGCACATGCTGTCCATCGGTCACCCGCTGCTGGGCGACGGGCTTTACGCCCACCCGCAGGCCCTCGCCGCCTGGCCACGCCTGTGCCTGCACGCCAGCATGCTCAGCTTCACCCACCCGCAAAGTGGCGAGCGTCTGCGCTTCGAGTGCCCGGCGCCGTTCTGATCCGTCCATCGCCGCCCGACAAATGACTTCACCGGAGAACAGCTCGGCAATGCAGGTTATTGATTCCCACGAAGCCCCCGTAAAAAAAGTCCGCCATCAATTGCTGTACCTGATTTATGGCGACAAGACTGTCTACAGGCAGGAAGCCAAGTTCAGCATTTTGACCGCCCTCGCCCACGGCAAATCTTCTACCCTGCCGAGCATCAGGGTCCTGACCGATCGACCCGAGGATTACCTCGGCTGGCCGGTCGAGACCATCACGTTGAGCCCGCAACTGCTGGCGCAATGGAAGGGCGACAATGGTTACATTCACCGACGCAAGGCCTGCGCCATCGCGGCGGGTCTGAAACTGGCCGAAAAAACCCTGTTCGTAGACACCGACACGCTGTTCCTCGACGACCCTGAGCTGTTGTTCAAGCAAATCCAGCCCGGGCAGTACCTGATGGACAGCTTCGAATACAACTGGGATTACGTGTGTGAGCGCGAGGACTACCTCAAGTTGGGCGCTTGCCTGCGCACCCACGGCGTGACCCGTGATAACAGTTTCAAGCTCTACAACAGCGGGCTATGCGGCGTGACTGACAGCGATACGTCGTTGCTGGCCCAGGCCATCGAGCTGATTGATGAGTGGACCGAGGGTGGCTTTGACATTCATACCATCGAGCAGATCGCGCTTTCTTTCATGATGCGAAACAAGCATGTGGGCGAAGCCAATCAATACGTTTATCACTACTTCGCCGAGAAACACTTCTTCCACGCCATGCAAGCGCATTTCTTCGCGCAGCACACAGAAGTGTTCAGCGCACAACTGGTGGAGCGGTGTCACGAGGTGCCGCGTGCCAAACCCTTCCCGACCGCCTGGCACCGCCTGAAAATCAAATGGAGACTGCGCAACCAGCGCGGCACCCTGCGCAAGATCGGTCGCGATCTGCTGTACGGCAGCGCCGCGCCGGAGCATCCGTATTACAGCGTTTGCAGGCACCACTGGTGGGAATCGGCGTCGCGGGAGATTCTCCGCCTGGACCCGGAACGCCAGAAACAGCTGTTCGGTCAGTTGGAACGCTGGCCAGAGCACTTACCAGAACCGTCCAAGGCGCAAGACAAGTCCGTGATCCTGGCGTACCTGCGTGAGCGAATCAGCGCCTCGGGCTGATCAACGCCGAAGCAGACAGCCCAACCACCCTCGGGGATTGGGCCTGCAACGCCTGTCGCCAATGGGGTAAACTCCCGCCCATTGCTGTCTGGAGCTATTTATGCGCGCAGAGTTGAACCAGGGCCTGATCGACTTTCTCAGGGCCTCCCCCACCCCGTTCCATGCTACCGCCAGCCTTGCCCAGCGCCTGGAGGCGGCGGGTTATCAGCGTCTTGACGAACGCGAGACCTGGACCACCGAAGCCAACGGTTGCTATTACGTCACGCGCAACGACTCCTCGATCATCGCCTTCAAGCTGGGCCGCAACTCACCGCTGCACGACGGCATTCGCCTGGTTGGTGCCCACACGGACAGCCCCTGCCTGCGGGTCAAGCCCCAGCCGGAACTGCAACGCCACGGGTTCTGGCAACTCGGTGTGGAAGTCTACGGCGGCGCGTTGCTGGCGCCGTGGTTCGACCGCGATCTGTCCCTGGCCGGGCGCGTAACCTTCCGTCGTGATGGCAAGGTCGAAAGCCAGTTGATCGATTTCAAGGCGCCGATCGCCACGATTCCGAACCTGGCCATCCATCTCAATCGCGAAGCCAACCAGGGCTGGGCGATCAATCCACAAAATGAGCTGCCGCCGATCCTCGCCCAGTTTGCCGGTGACGAGCGGGTCGATTTCCGGGCCGTGCTCACCGATCAACTGGCCCGCGAACACGGCCTGAACGCCGACGTGGTGCTCGATTACGAGCTGAGCTTCTACGACACTCAAAGCGCCGCGGTCATTGGTTTGAACGGCGAGTTCATTGCCGGCGCGCGCCTGGACAACCTGCTGTCGTGCTACGCCGGCCTGCAAGCCTTGCTGACCACCGACACCGAAGAAACCTGCGTGCTGGTGTGCAACGATCACGAGGAAGTCGGCTCTTGCTCAGCCTGCGGCGCCGACGGGCCGATGCTTGAACAGACCCTGCGTCGTTTGCTGCCAAAAGGTGAAGAGTTCGTACGTACCATTCAGAAATCCCTGCTGGTTTCTGCGGACAACGCCCACGGCGTGCACCCCAACTACGCCGACAAACACGACGCCAACCACGGTCCTAAACTCAACGCCGGACCGGTAATCAAGGTCAATTCCAACCAACGCTACGCCACCAACAGCGAAACCGCCGGCTTCTTCCGTCATCTGTGCATGGCCGAAGAGGTGCCGGTGCAAAGCTTCGTGGTACGCAGCGACATGGGCTGCGGCTCGACCATCGGCCCGATCACCGCCAGTCATTTGGGTGTACGCACCGTGGACATCGGCCTGCCGACCTTCGCCATGCATTCGATTCGCGAACTGTGCGGCAGCCATGACCTGGCACACCTGGTGAAAGTACTGAGCGCGTTTTATGCCTGTCGCGAGTTGCCGTAACCGCAGCTGAACCTGATGGGGCTGGGACATGGCTTACCCTGTGGCGAGGGGATTTATCCCCTCGCCACAACAGTGTTTGCCTTGGGATTGGGATTGAGGGATATGACCCACATCATCACCTCCCGACAAAAACCCAACTAGACTGACCTTATCCTCCCCGATAAGGCTGTCGCCATGATTTCAACGCCTTCGCTCTTCGCCATGCTGGTGCCCATCGTCGCCGGCATGCTCCTGCTGGCCATCGGCTTTAACTTCCGTGACAAGAACGTCGGGGTCTTTGCCATGTGGATCGGCATGCTGTTGATCCTCATCACCGTGTTGTTCAAGATTCTGACCAAGCTCTACGAGTCAGCCTGACATCACCTCAGGCTGTCGGCGGTTGCTCTGGCACGTCTACCCCAACATGAATCGCATCGTGCCGCCAAAACTCCAGGTCGCAGTCGATCAGCCGTTGATGCTGGTCATAGTTGACCCGTGCAATCCGCAACCCGGGGCTGCCGACCGAGACCTTCAACGCCGCCGCTGCTTCCGGCTGTAAAGATGTGGGCACGATCTCGAATTTCACCCGACCGTAATGCAGGTCGTAATGGCTGGCGTACAGCTCGGTCATGGACTGGTTGAGGTCGAATTCGAGGATGTCCGCGAAGTACTGCGGGTTCAGGTAGTGCTCGACGTACAGCACCAGCCGCTCATCGATACGCCGCACCCGGCAGATCTGGATCACACTGGACAGCGCCGGCAACTGCAACCAGGCACACACTGCCGCTGAAGCCGGTTGCAAGCGGGCCGAGATCACCTGAGTAGAAGGCACCCGCCCCTGGGCCGCCACCATGGCGTGGAAATGGCTGCGCTGCATCAGGTTATAGGCCAGGCGCGGCGGCGAGACGAACCAGCCCCGGCGTTCCTCACGATAAATCTGCCCCTGGGCTTCGAGCTGCAACAGCGCTTCACGCACGGTAATGCGCGTGGTCCCAAACAATTCACTGAGCTTGCGCTCGGCCGGCAACTTACTGCCGGGCGCCAGCAACCCGTGGTCGAGCTGCTCTTGCAGGACTTGTCCGATGGCTGTCACCGTCTTGGTTGCATCGATACGCATCAACGTTACCTATCTGGACTAGACCAGCACTGTTTCGGGGCGAGATCGATGGCACATCGATCCGCTTCGCGTTCCAGCAAGCCTAGGCACTGCACATGACTGGCAGATGACAGAGCCGCCGAGCGGTTGATTTGCAAACCTGCAAATTAACGGCCAAGTCCTTTCAGATCAGCCATTTAACCATGGTCTACGCTTAATTCGCAGCCACTGCGCACGAGCCTGATGATTCCCGGCCCATCCCGCGCCGACATCAAAATGTCACAGGGCTCGCCTACATTGGCTCAGGTATTGCTGACCTAGACCAACACAACCGCAATCGCAGCGTTGAAAACGCCCATAAGGAGCTTCGGATGAAACAGCTTTTCCTGGCATCACTGTTAGGCTCGACCATTGCCATGTGCACTTGCGCCATGGCCGCTGATACCGATCTGAAAACGTTGGAAGCCGCTGCGAAAGCGGAAGGCGCCGTGAACAGCGTCGGCATGCCCGATGACTGGGCGAACTGGAAAGGCACTTGGGAAGACCTGGCCAAAGTCTACGGCTTGAAACACATCGACACCGACATGAGCTCGGCCCAGGAAATCGCCAAGTTCGCCGCCGAAAAAGACAACGCCAGCGCCGACATCGGTGACGTCGGCGCGGCTTTCGGCCCGATCGCGGTCAAGCAGGGCGTGGTTCAACCCTACAAGCCAAGCACCTGGGAACAAGTGCCCGCCTGGGCCAAGGACAAGGATGGCAACTGGGCTTTGGCCTACACCGGGACCATCGCGTTCATCGTCAACAAGAAGCTGTTGCACGGCTCCGAAGTGCCGACCAAATGGGCTGACCTGAAAACCGGCAAATACAAAGTCTCCATTGGTGACGTGAGCACCGCAGCCCAAGCCGCCAACGGTGTGCTGGCAGCGGCCCTGGCAAACGGTGGCGACGAGAAGAACGTTCAACCGGCCCTGTTGATGTTCGCCGAGATCGCCAAGCAAGGGCGTCTGTCCATGGCCAACCCAACCATCGCCACCATGGAAAAAGGTGAAATCGAAGTCGGCGTGGTCTGGGATTTCAACGGCCTGAGCTACAAGGCCAAGATGGCCAACCCGGATGATTACGTCGTGCTGATTCCATCCGACGGCTCGGTCATCTCTGGCTACACCACCATCATCAACAAATACGCCAAGCACCCGAACGCCGCCAAACTGGCTCGCGAGTACATCTTCAGCGACGCCGGCCAGATCAACCTGGCCAAGGGCAACGCCCGTCCGATCCGCGCCGAGCACCTGACACTGCCCGAAGAGGTCAAGGCCAAGCTGCTGCCGAACGAGCAGTACAAAGGCGTGACCCCGATCAAGGATGCAGACGCCTGGGAAAAAACCTCCAAGGCACTGCCGCAGAAATGGCAGGAAGACGTGATCATCAATATGCAGTGAGGCGGTAGCTCCCGCTCGGATATCCGATAAGGATCCAAATTGTGGGAGCAAGCACTGTGGGAGCAAAGCTTGCTCGCGATAAACGATGACAGGGTCTCGCAGTTGCACCGTGTCGCCAGCATCGCGAGCAAGCTTTGCTCCCACAGGCCTGCTCCCACATTGGACCTGTGGTGAATCCGAGCTTCCTGGTATCTGTCCGGAGTCCTGGCACCCATGAAGCATAACGTCATCCTGGTGATGCTCGACGGCCTCAACTATGAGGTCGCCCGGCATGCCATGGGACATTTGCAGGCTTACGTTGGCGCAGGACGCGCAGCCCTCTACAAACTGGAATGTGAATTGCCCGCCCTGTCCCGCCCGCTCTATGAATGCATCCTCACTGGCGTCTCGCCCATCGACAGCGGGATCGTGCACAACAACGTCACGCGCCTGTCGAACCAGCGCAGTATTTTCCATTACGCCACCCAAGCCGGCTTGAGCACGGCTGCGGCTGCGTATCACTGGGTCAGCGAGCTCTACAACGCTTCACCGTTTATCGCCGGCCGGGATCGTCATACCAACAACACCGAACTGCCGATTCAATACGGCCATTTCTACTGGAATGACCACTACCCCGACTCTCATCTGTTCGCCGACGCCGAACACCTGCGCCAGCGCTACATGCCAAACTTTTTGCTGGCACATCCGATGAACATCGACGATGCCGGCCACCAGCACGGCCTCGACACCGCGCAATACCGCAACAGCGCCCGCATGGCTGACATCAACCTGGCGGTGTATCTGCAAGCCTGGCTCGACGCCGGTTATCAAATGCTGGTGACCGCCGACCATGGCATGACTAACGACCGCTCCCACAACGGCTTGCTGCCCGAAGAACGGGAAGTGCCGTTGTTTGTGCTCGGTGACGGTTTCAGCCTCGATCCCGCTGCCGCGCCCAGACAGACCGAACTGTGCGGCACCATTTGCCAGTTGCTGGGCGTTGACCACGACAAACCGTATTGCCAGGAGTTGCTCAAGTGAACGCCATGACACGCGGCAAATGGCTGGCAGCGTTGTGCCTGGTGCCCTTCGCGATTTTCTTCATCGTGTTCCAGATCGCCCCGCTGCTCTGGGTGCTGGTCAACAGCCTGGACTCGGAAGAATTCGGCTGGGGCCTGGCCAACTTCAGCAAGATCTTCAGTTCCAAATTCTACCTGCAAGCCATCCAGTACAGCCTTGAGATCAGCTTCTGGTCCAGCGTCTTCGGGATCATCATCGCCGTGCTCGGCAGCTATTCCCTGCGCCGGGTCGATTCGCGACTGCGCAACTTCGTCAATGCCTTCGCCAACATGACCAGCAACTTCGCCGGCGTGCCCCTGGCCTTCGCCTTCATCATTTTGCTGGGGTTCAACGGCAGCATCACGATCATGCTCAAACAGGCGGGGATCATTGAGGATTTCAACCTGTACTCGAAAACCGGGCTGATCATTCTCTACACCTACTTCCAGATTCCCCTGGGCGTGCTGCTGCTCTATCCGGCCTTCGATGCCCTGCGCGAAGACTGGCGCGAATCCGCCGCACTGCTGGGCGCCAGCGGCTGGCAGTTCTGGCGGCACATCGGTTTGCCGGTGCTGACCCCGGCACTGCTGGGCACCTTCGTGATTCTGCTGGCCAACGCCCTTGGCGCCTATGCCACGGTCTATGCGTTGACCACCGGCAACTTCAACGTCTTGCCGATTCGCATCGCCGCCATGGTCTCCGGAGACATTTCCCTTGACCCGAACATGGCCAGTGCCCTGGCCATAGTGCTGGTGGCGTTGATGACCGTGGTGACCATCGTCCATCAGTTGCTGCTCAAGAGGAGCTACCATGTCTCGCGCTGAATCGGGCTCTGTCGGGCTCTATCATCGGGTGGTGGTGTACCTGCTGTTCGCGATCCTGCTGCTGCCCCTGGCTGGCACGCTGATCTACTCCATCGCCAGCAGTTGGTCGGCCACCGTGCTGCCCAGCGGCTTCACCTTCAAATGGTATGTGCAGTTATGGAGCGATCCACGCTTTCTCAACGCCTTCGCTCAATCGCTGCTGGTCTGCGTCGGGGCGCTGGTGCTCTCGGTGGTGTTGATCCTGCCACTGCTGTTCGTGGTGCATTACCACTTCCCGAAACTCGACGCGCTGATGAACATCCTCATCCTGCTGCCCTTCGCAGTGCCGCCGGTGGTGTCTTCGGTGGGGCTGTTGCAACTATACGGGTCCGGGCCGCTGGCGATGGTGGGCACGCCGTGGATCCTGATCGGCTGCTATTTCACCGTCGCCCTGCCGTTCATGTACCGGGCGATCACCAACAACCTGCAGGCCATCAACCTGCGCGACCTGATGGACGCCGCCCAACTGCTCGGCGCCAGCACTTTCCAGGCTGCGTTCCTGGTGGTGCTGCCGAACCTGCGCAAAGGCTTGATGGTGGCGCTGCTGCTGTCCTTCTCGTTTCTATTCGGCGAATTCGTGTTTGCCAACATCCTCGTCGGCACCCGCTATGAAACCCTGCAGGTGTACCTGAACAACATGCGTAATAGCAGCGGCCACTTCACCAGTGCGCTGGTGATTTCCTACTTCTTTTTCGTACTGGTCCTGACCTGGGTGGCCAACATTTTGAACAAGGACAAAAGCCAATGAGCTACGTCAGCGTCCAACACCTGCAAAAAAGCTATGCGGGCACGCCGGTGTTCAGCGACATCAATTGCGAGATTCGCAAGGGCGAATTCGTCACCCTCCTCGGCCCTTCCGGCTGCGGCAAGTCCACACTGCTGCGCTGCATTGCCGGCCTGACCGCGGTGGATGACGGCCAGATCATGCTGGACGGCCAAGACATCGTCCCGCTGAGCCCGCAAAAGCGTGGGATCGGCATGGTGTTTCAGAGTTACGCCTTGTTCCCCAACATGACCGTGGAGCAGAACGTCGCCTTCGGCCTGCGCATGCAAAAGGTCCAGGCCGAGGACAGCCGCCAGCGCGTACTGGAGATTTTGCGGTTGGTGGAGCTGCACGATTTTGCCGCTCGCTATCCCCATCAACTCTCCGGTGGACAATGCCAGCGCGTGGCCCTGGCCCGTTCCCTGGTGACCCGGCCGCGCCTGTTGCTGCTGGACGAGCCACTGTCGGCACTGGATGCACGAATTCGCAAGCACTTGCGCGAACAGATCCGTCAGATCCAGCGTGAACTGGGCCTGACGACGATCTTCGTCACACACGATCAGGAAGAAGCCCTGACCATGTCTGACCGGATTTTCCTGATGAACCAGGGAAAGATCGTACAGAGCGGCGATGCCGAGACCCTCTACACTGCGCCGGTCGACGTATTTGCGGCCGGTTTCATCGGCAATTACAACCTGCTGGACGCCGACAGCGCCACGCGGCTGCTGCAGCGACCGGTGAACGGTCGTATCGCGATTCGCCCGGAAGCCATTGAGCTGGGTCGCAGCGGTGAACCCGATGCGCTGATCCGCAGCCACAGCCTGCTGGGCAACGTGATCCGTTACCGGATCGAGGCTCGCGGCGTTGAACTGGTGGTCGATGTGCTCAATCGCTCGGCCGCCGACCTGCACCCCGATGGCGCACGCCTATCACTTTCCATCGATCCGTCGGCGTTGTGTGAGGTAGCCTGATGGCTTTGTTGATTTTGAAGAGAGAAGCGCACTGATGGCCCTGGCAATTTTTGATCTGGACGAAACCCTGATCCACGGCGATTGCGCCACCCTCTGGAGCGAGCAAATGGGGCGCCTGGGCTGGGTCGACCCCGAGTCGTTCATGCGTCGCAACAACGAGCTGATGGACGCCTACAGCCACGGCAAGCTGAGCATGGAAGAGTACATGGACTTCAGCCTGGAACCGATGATCGGCCGCACGCCGGAAGAAATCGAGCACCTGGTGACGCCGTGGGTGGAAGACTTCATCGAACCGATCATCTTCAGCGATGCCACCAAAACCATCGCCGAACACCGCAAGGCCGGTGACCGGATCCTGGTGATTTCCGCCTCGGGCACCCACCTGGTCAAGCCGATTGCCGAACGCCTGGGCATCGATGAGATTCTGGCGATCAACCTTGAGGTGTCCCATGGGGTGTACAGCGGCAAGACCGTAGGCACCCTGACCTACCGTGAAGGCAAAATCACGCGGCTGCTGGACTGGCTGGATGCCGAAGAAGAAAACCTGGAAGGCGCGAGTTTCTATTCCGACTCCCGCAACGATCTGCCGCTGTTGCTGCGGGTGGATTACCCCCACGCGGTGAACCCGGATCCGGTGTTGAAGGCCCATGCCGAATCGGCCGGGTGGCCGATTCATAGCTGGATGTGAACACTCCCTGGATTAACACGCAGACTCCTGTGGCGAGGGAGCTTGCTCCCGCTCGGCTGCGAAGCAGTCGTAAAACCGGCTGACGCGCTCTGCCTGGACAGCGGCGTCGTCCCGATTGGGGCGGCTGCGCCACCCAGCGGGAGCAAGCTCCCTCGCCCCAAAAGCTGCCTCCGGCTTCATCTCTCTTAATTGATCGACATAAGCCAGGCGCCCTCTTTTTTTGACCTGAATGAAGGCCCAGGCCGAATCGGCCGGGTGGCTGATTCATACTTGGAAATCAGGAAACCTCTGTGGGAGCGAGCTTGCTCGCGATAGCGGTGTGTCAGCTGAATCAATGCCTGCTGACCCAAGCAGGCTCCCACAGGTCCTTACGCGACTCCCTGGACTAGCTCAGGCTCTCATCAATCACCAACACCAGCTTCCCAGACACCTTGTTGGTCGCCAGTTCCGCAAATGCCGCTTCGGCGTCCTTGAGCGCGAATGTCCTGGCCAGTTGCGGGCTCAGGCGTTTGTCGGCAAACAACGGCCACACCTGATGCCCCATCTCACTGATCAGATCAGCCTTGAACTGATCGTCACGACTGCGCAAGGTCGAGCCCAGCAATTGGATACGCTTGCCCAGCATCTGCGCAAGATCGAGTTCGCTCGAGCGTCCGCCCATCAGACCGATCAGCACCCAACGCCCGTCAACTGACACAAGTTTCACGTTGAGTTGGGCGTAGCTGGCGCCCACCGGATCGAGGATCACATCGAAGGGGCCGAAGTCGTTCAGGCTGTTTATGTCATCGGTGCGCACGACCCCGCCCTGGGCACCCAGCGCCTCGGTTCAGCAAAATCGCGCGGCTGCTGGACTGGCTGGACGCTGAAGAAGAGATTCTTGAAGGCGCGAGTTTCTATTCCGATTCGCGCAATGACCTGCCGCTGTTGCTGCGGGTGGATTACCCCAACTTGAATACCGTCGGTGTTGTGGTCTGCAACTGGACACTGACAGCTTATCCGACAGATGGTATGCACCCTGCCTTTGACCTGTTAACTCTGACAGTAGACGCAATGGCGAACTCGCATGTTAATCACTCTACGTTCTGCTTCGATGGGAGCTCCCATGAATAAGCACCTCGAACAGTGGACTTTTATGAACACCGGCATAAAGGCATCGCTCACGGCCCTCGCACTCGCTGTAGTATTTGGCTGTGCAACTCAGCTGCCGTCGCCACCACCCGACATTCAGACTTCTAATGTTTATAAGCGTGCCGGTGAGGACACCACCCAAAACTTAACTGAGCGTGCCGGTGAGGAAACCGCCCGAAGCTTAACTGAGCGTTATAACAACCGAGCCGAAAATTGCGGCTCCGCGAGTCTGGCAGCCTTTCTATGCTCGGGCATCGTCTTCAGAGCAACCAAATCGGGTAGATACCACGCCTGGGATCCAAGCCCAGCCTCGCAAGTAAGCGGCGGTGTTTCCTTCTCCTATCTACGTGCCGATTCAAAATATCGAAAATTAGCCTACGCCTACAATAATGGATTTATTTTCTACCCGTCCCTTCGACGCCCCGAGGGGAAAGTGAACGTGCATGTGCTCTGTACATTTCCTCTTGATGCCAACACCGACGCTCGCCCGACGAAACAAGGCTGCGATTACAACACCGATGCCCCCGACCCCATTGCCAGTCGAGAATGTCAAGACCAAGGCATCACGACCGCGGCGCAGTGGTATGCCCATTACATAAGCGTCCCCGCAGAGCCCCGTCGACGCCACCAATGTGGCTTTGATGTCAGAGCAGGATTGGGCGCAGGAGCGGTCAGTGCGTTCAATGCCAGTTTGCAAGCCATGGCATTGAATGCCGAAGAATCATTCACTGTACAGAATGAACTGAGACTGGCGACATGGCCTGAAGGCATCGGAAATACACTTCCACTCGAGGCCTTTTTCTATTTTGGCAGCGGTTTGGCGACTGCACAGCATGACCAACAGGATTTTTATAACG
Source organism: Pseudomonas sp. LBUM1664 (assembly GCF_059695895.1). Lineage (NCBI taxonomy): Bacteria > Pseudomonadati > Pseudomonadota > Gammaproteobacteria > Pseudomonadales > Pseudomonadaceae > Pseudomonas > Pseudomonas sp. LBUM1664. The sequence continues at coordinate 4,683,458 of NZ_CP166791.1, forward strand.
AGACAGGTATTGCAGTTCCCATTATTTTACTCACACTGCCATCTGCTCAGACGGAAGACGCCACTTTTTTCTACCGGGCAGAAGATCAAGCTGTACTCCCCGTCACGCCGGCAAAACCCAAACCCACAATACCCAAAGCTTATAACGCGGAGGGTGACCACCTGAAAGTGGACGATTTTTATACCGACGCGGTTGTATATGTTGAAATACCTCAATATTCCAACATGCATGAAAACGATACCATCAGGGCGCGCTGGCATGGTCAGGTCAACTACAACAGTCCAGTTATCGAAGTGGGTGACCCTCCCGGAAAAAGACTGATCCCGATTCCTCGCTTGGAAGTCATCGACAATATCGGTCTCCCTGTCGAGGTCGGCTATTCCGTCAAGGAAAAAGGCGTCGGCGAGACGAAAGAGTCGGAAAGACTGACACTGCATATCGACCCGCAAGCGGTCCATCCATTACCGGCGCCCAGTTACTCGGCCTCCAAAGTGACCGTGAACTATGGCGGTCAAACTGGCTACTCCGTAAGGGTTCGTTGGGCAGGACTTACAAACCGAGACACGGCGACACAGGATGTGACCACTGGCCAGGCCAATGTATTTGATATTCCCAATGCCTGGATAACCGAAAACAGTGGGAAAACGGTGTTGATCAATTACTCGATTGTCCGCAAGAACAGCGGTGAGAAATGGATGTTCTCGCACGTACTCAGAGTTAAATTATAGGTTTAACCATTAATCCGGCATCACCGGGGACGATAAGATGAAAAAACTATTCATTACGCTCATGGGGTCACTTTTATTCCTGGGTTGTGCAGAATATCGCCCTCATGAGCCAGAAACTTATCCTATCAACCACCTATCGGCACGCGCTGCCCCGGCCCCTGTTCAGCCGCTTCAAGGCCCAGAAGTAGTGGTTGAACTGCGTCGCCGCTATGAAGACACCAGAGTCGACTGCGGTTCGGCCAATAGACCGGCTTTTTTGTGTTCGGGGATTATATTGCGGGGCACGAGCCATTCAGAGAACAAGCCTTATGATGCCTGGGACCCCAGCGACACGGCGATACGTGTAGGGGGCACTTCGTTTTCTTACATACGCTCGGACTTCAATATAAAGCGCTTGGCATTCACCTTTGACAAGGGTTATATCTTCGCTCCCTACATGGACACGCCCGCCAATAAATTAAAGATAGAAATCCTGTGTTTCTTCCCCGTGGACGGGGCGTCGGACCATCGCTCCAACAAAGGCTGTGGTGTACATAAGGATGCCCCCTCAGTCAGTGAACCATGTGGTTTACAGAATATTAATACCGCCGAGCAGTGGCGCGATCATTACGTGACATATCCCCTAGGGATGTACCGCTGCGGCTTTGATGTCAGTAAAACCGCTAGTAACCCTACAGCCGCTATTTTTCATCAAGCTTTATTGACGGGCCCTTTGGTCTTCCCTATCGCTTTCAATGCACCCAATGATATGAAATTGGAAACCTGGCCCACTGGGATCCCTGGTCAGTTACCGATCGAGGCTTTCATGTATACCCGTGATACAGGCATAAGCTCGGTGCAACATGACCAGAGACGCTTTCATGATCTAACAGGCCGTGCTTTACCCATCATCAGAATCACCTTACCCAGCACTTTTCAGGAACAAGCCACATTTGAGTACCGAGAGGCCGATCAAGCCGTTTCTCCCGAAACACCGGAAAAACCCAAACCCAAAATCCCCAAAGCTTATAACGCGGAGGGTGACCGCCTGAAAGTGGACGATGTTTATACCGACGCTGTTGTATATGTTGAAATACCTCAATATCCCGACATGCATGAAAACGATACCATCAGGGCGCGCTGGCAAGGTCGGGTCAACTACAACAGTCCGATTATAGAAGTGGGTAATCCCCCCGGAAAAAGACTGATCCCGATTCCTCGCTTGGAAGTCATCGACAATATCGGTCTCCCTGTCGAGGTCGGCTATTCCGTCAAGGAAAAAGGCGTCGGCGAGACGAAAGAGTCGGAAAGACTGACACTGCATATCGACCCGCAAGCGGTCCATCCTTTACCGGCACCCAGTTACTCGGCCTCCAAAGTGACCGTGAACGATGGCGGTCAAACTGGCTACTCCGTCAGGGTTCGTTGGGCAGGTCTTACAAACCACGACACTGAGACACAGGATGTGACCACTGGCCAGGCCAATGTATTTGATATTCCCAGTGCCTGGATAACCGAAAACAGCGGGAAAACGGTGTTGATCAATTACTCAATTGTCCGCAAGAACAGCGGTGAGAAATGGATGTTCTCGCACGTGCTCAGAGTTAATGTTGCCCGTGCAGGTTTGCAACCCCGCCACTTAACTGAGCCTATGCTATCAGGACACCAAGGCCGACAACGGTATAACTGATCCAAGGGTAGCGGTGAACCATTCCTGGCCCACCGCGTCACCTCCACCGCGCTGCTGCTCAGCTCATCAAAAGGTCAATCTCAGCACACGTTTCAGTCATAGGAACCGGGGGCGGGGTTCCAGGCATGAAAATCAGAAGAGGCGGCGGTACCGCGAAAAATAACACCCGTACATTTAAACGCCATTTCCTCGACATCATTACAGTAGGGGCGGGTATCGTTGTAGCGCCGTGTGATGTTCTGCGCCGTTTACGCCCCCGTCTGCACTGTAAAAGCATCACTTTTAGCGCGAGCAAGTTCAGCGTCCAAACATCAGCCGTCACGCCTGGGGCTATTCCACATTTACTCTCAAATACTGCGAGAAGTTCAGCGGGCTGCTGCCATTTAATCGCACCGAATAATTCACCCACACGAGGGTTCCAGCACTTTCCTCCACCCACTCCAACGGCACGGTGAAGGTATAGGGTTGGTTCGCATTGACGGCTGTTCGTGCGCCCTCACGCACTTGTGGGCCAGTCCATCGAACCCCGATATCGTACCCAGCCAACGAGCTCGTATTACTCACCGTTACCTGTCGCGTCGTGCTGTTGTAAACCGGTGCCTCCAACGTCTCAAAATCCTGTTGGTCAATGGTCAGGAACAGAGGCTCGGATTGCCATGGTGTACTTGCAGCAGGCGATTTAATCGTATACCTGACCTCAACAGTCGAACCGATATCGTCGACGAACACCCTTCGTGGAATCCACAATGTGCGCTGCCCCGCAACAGGATTGTCCTCGGTGTAAGTATGCTCACGCCCCACCCAGATGATATTGAGGATATGGGTGTAGGCCATGCCGTGATAGCGGGGCACGACGATTTCCAGAGACTCAGCCCGATATAGATCCTTTTCACCATTGAACCCGATCTGCACTCGATCGCCCTTGTTGTTATAAGCGTTAGGGACCGTTGGTTTGACCGGCAGGATGACAGCAAAGCCCAGGGGCATCGACCCCAGCCCCGAGTCCACATCCCTGGCCTCGAGACGGTAAACCTTGATGCTCAGTTCAGTCAGGGTAATGGTCCACTTCGTGTCGATGACCGGGACAGGCTCGCCGACCGGCGTGTCGCCATCGTAGAGTTGAATCTGTTGCGCGCTTGTCGCAGTGGCGGTGCCGGTCACCGTCACACGGGTCTGGAATGTCAGGCCGTCGATAACAGAACCATCGGCGTCCTGGATGTCATCCACGGTCGGCGCGCCTTTTACCCAAATACTCATTTCCAGCACTGCAGACGCACTCCGCCCAGTGGTCCGCTCGATCCAATACATCGCCTTGACGGTACCGCCGCGATTGTCGTCGATCAGCGCGGCCGAGATATCGAACGACACATCCGTTTTATCGGTTACCGAGTCGAGCGTGGTCCGATCCCGGTAGCGCCCGGTGATCGAGCCCCACCAGAGGATATGCACCACATCCCCTTCGATTTGCCCCTCATACTTGCGCACAGTCAACTCAGTGCCCGCCGTGACATCGGCCGGGTCCAGCAGCCCATCACTCTCTCCCGCCACATCAGGCTCAGGCAATTGGGCCTCTGGCCACCCAATGCTCAGTGGGGCGGCGTGCAGGGACTCATGCTCGATGAGCGACCCGTCCACCCCAGCACTCTGCAACCAATAGAACAATTGCAACGTGCCGTTATCGATGGCCCTCAGGTGTTCGCCGCCGACGTTGATAACAATTGGATCCGGCCCCGCGGCTTCAGCCTCGCTGATTGAGCGTAGCTCCAGCTCAGGCATGTAGACCTCACCGCTTTCCCTAGTCCCCTCCCAGACCAGTTTTACAATGTCGCCCGCCTCCATCGCGTCGTCCCAGGGAACCTCGATCCGGACAGTGGGCAATTGCGGGTCAAGGGTACCGGCAAACTCGTCAGGGGCGACCGGGGCGGCCAGCAGCGAAGGACGTCCAATCAACTGCGGTGAAAAAATCCTGGAGAGCAGATCCGGGCTACTGTCGGCCTTGATCAGGCGGTAGGAAAAACTCACATGAACACTGCCAATCAGGGCCCGGACATCCGCACTGGGACGCGCGAACTCAAGCACGCCAGGAACATTGGTGATCACTTCTTTCTCGTAGATCACTTCCACCGTCTCACCGCCCACGGTCGCCCCCGACAACCGCACTTCAACCTCATCGCCCACCGCGAAATCGCTCCCCACCGCATAGATCTGGAAGATCAAATCGGCCCTGCGCACCTCATCCATATCCAGAATCAGCCTGAATACTTGCTTGATCAAGGGAGCATCGAGACGCGCACGACCGGTATTGATCACCAGCCGCTCGGCGGCGCTCCAGTCCTCGGAGCGGTTATCAACCATATCGTGAATCTTGAAGGCCACGACGAGACCATAACTGTCGGTATCCCCGGTCGCCAGAACAGTGGCTTGCTCAACGGTGATCACAATAGGATGGTTCTCGGGGTCCTGGACTTGCTCCTCGGTCACAGGCTCGAGCGGCGAGACGAGCTGGCCGCCCCAGGACAGCGTGATCCGGTCACCGATGGCCATGAACGGGTAAGGCTTGATGGTAATCGGCACACCGAGCACGGCAGCCTCGCTGTCTATCACGGCGGGCGGCAGAAACTCGGGCGCGATGATCATCGCCAGCTCGGAATGACCGAGGTCGGGGTTCTCGTCCTTCCCGCCAGGAGGAGCAGCGTCAATTTTGATGTGGATTTTCGTAACCACCGAAGGTTCCGGCGCCCCGCCATCGTGCCTGATCACATCGTAATTCAGGTCATAGGCTCCATCGACCAGGCCTAGCGACGGGATGTAAAGTATCAGTTCGTTACCCACCTGATCAGGCTCGGTAATGCTGCCCGTCAGCACGGGAAAATCATTGACCTTGACTCTATAACTATCGCCTACGCTCATGGTGAGCCAAGGCGCAATGATCAGCTTCAGGCCTTTATGGGGAAAGTCGAGCCGAGCGGCAACGATGTTGATACCCAGCGTGTTTTCAGCGGCCGGAGGGTACGCGGGCACGCTCCCCGGAATCTGTATTTGCTCAAGAGCGAGTGGAGTATTTCCGGAAAGCTGAGTAGACATGATGGGGTCTCCAGTTAACAACGGGCCCGTGATGGATCGACGTACCTGATTGGAGTCGGGACAGGCACTGGATGTAAGCGCTCCCAACGTCACCGGCTCGTCAACTCACGGCTGTACGCCAGGGCTCCACTGATCCGACGCGCGGTACTCAAAGGTCGCACTGGCGGTCGCCACTGCGGGTAGCGTCATGCGGATGATCGGCAGCAGGGTTTCGGTGACCTGATAAAAATCCTGTTGATCCGCTTGGGCGCCTGCCAGCCCGCCGGTTCCCTCGGGGGTGTAGAAAAACGCTTCGATCGGCAGCCTGTCACCGATATCCTGTTCCCAAGGGGTCAGTATCAATTCGTTTTGCACATCAAAAGACTGCGTCCCCAACAAGCCCATCGCCTTGAGGGTCTCATCGAACGCTTCAGCGGACGCAACCCCGCCGGCTTCATTAACTTTGAAGCCGCATTGACGCCAGGGAAGTGATCCAGCCTGCTGGGTAAAGTGAGTAAGCCATTGTGCAGCGGTGCGCACACCTTGCACTTGGCAAGGCCTGCTTTCAGGGTAGTTCGGACGTTGACCGCAAGCATCAGCGACCCTATGCTCCGTCCCACCATCTACAGGAAAAGCACAGCGCACCTCGATAGTGTCTTTGCCCGCTGTCCGATCATTCTCCGGGTAGAATATAAAACCATGATTGTAGTGATAGACCAGTGTCTTGAACTTTGCATCCGTTCGCAGGTAGGAAAATGAAACACCGTTTCTGTCATAAGAACCGGGGGCGGGGTTCCAGGCATGAAAAGCAGAAGAGGCGACGGTACCGCGAAAAAGAATACCCGTGCATTTAAACGCCATTTCCTCGACATCATTACAATAGGGACGGGTATCGTTGTAGCGTCGCGTCATATTCTGAGCCGTCTGCTCCCCCGTCTGTACTGTAAAAGCAGTAATATCGACCGTCTGGTGTTGCTGTTGCTGTTGCGCGGCACAGCCCAATAACAGGATAAATCCAAGAGACATCAAGCCAAATTTTTTCATAACCAACCTCCCAGGCACGGTCTTTCAACCGACAGATTCAAGCACTTGCCTATCAAAATAAAAAAACTTCATTGCTCAATACGGGTACACCGTTAGTTGCCCGGCACCCATTGTTCATTTGCAAAAAATTCAAAGGTCGCATCAGCGGTCGGCGCCGCGGGCAGCGTTATACGGATGATCGGCAGCAGGATCCTGGTAACTTTATAAAAATCCTCTTGATCCGCTTGGGCGCCTGCCAGCCCGCCGGTTCCCTGGGGGGTATAGAAGAACGCCTCGATCGGCAGCCTGTCACCGATATCCTGTTCCCAAGGGGTCAGTATCAATTCGTTGTTGATATTGAAAGACTGCGCGCCCAACAAGCCCATCGCCTTGAGGGTCTCATCGAACGCTTCAGCGGACGCAGCCCCACCCGCTTCATTAACTTTGAACGCACATTGACGCCCGTGTTGTGATCCAGCCTGCTGAGTAAAGTGAGTAAGCCATTGGGCAGCGGTACGCACACCTTGCACTTGGCAAGGCCTGCTTTCAGGAAGGTCCGGACGTTGACCGCAAGCATCAGGGACTCTTAGCCCCGTCCCAGCATCCATAGGCAAAGCACAGCGCACCTCGATCGTGTCTTTGCCCGGTGGCAGATCATTTTCCGGGTGGAATATAAAACCGTGATTGTAAGCAAAGGCCAGCGTATTGAACTTTGCATCCGTTCGCAGGTAGGAAAATGAAATACCGTTTCTGTCATAGGAACCGGGGGCGGGGTTCCAGGCATGAAAAGCAGAAGAGGCGACGGTACCGCGAAAAATAACACCCGTACATTTGAACGCCATTTCCTCGACATCATTACAGTAGGGGCGGGTATCGTTGTAGCGTCGTGTGATGTTCTGCGCCGTTTGTTCCCCCGTCTGCACTGTAAAAGCAGCAATACCGACCGTCTGGTGTTGCTGTTGCTGTTGCGCGGCACAGCCCAACAACAGGATAAACCCAAGAGACATCAAGCCAAATTTTTTCATAGCCAACTCCCAGGCACGGTCTTTCAACCGTCAAATTCAAGCACTTGCCTATCAAAGTAAAAACAATTTCATTGCTCAATACGGGTACACCGTTAGTTGCCCGGCCCCCATTGTTCATTTGCAAAATGCTCAAAGGTCACATCAGCGGTCGCCACCGCAGGCAGCGTCATACGGATGATCGGTAGCAGAATTCCGGTAACCTTATAAAAATCCTGTTGATCCGTTTGGGCGCCTGCCAGTCCTCCGGCTCCCTCGGTGGTGTAGAAAAACGCTTCGATCGGCAGCCTGTCACCGATGTTCTGTTCCCAAGGGGTCAATATCAATTCGTTTTGCCCATTGAAAGACTGCACTCCCAACAATTTCATCGCCTTGAGGGTTTCATAGAAGGCTTCGGCGGACGCAATCCCGCCCGCTTCATTAACTTTGAAACCGCATAGATACCTGCCTTCTGGTCCATACTGCTGGAAGTGAGTAAACCATTGTGCCGCGGTGCGCACACCTTGCACTTGGCAAGGCCTGCTTTCAGGGTAGCCCGGATACTGACCGCAAGCATCAGAGCCCCTTAGCCCCGTCCAACCGTCTACAGGAAAAGCACAGCGCACCTCAATGGTATCTTTGCCGCTGGGCCGATTATTTTCTGGGAAAAAAACAAAACCATGATTGTAGTCATAGGCCAGCGTATTGAATTTTGCATCCGTTCGCAGGTAGGAAAATGAAACACCGTTTCTGTCATAAGAACCGGGCGCCGGGTTCCAGGCATGATAATTAGGAGAATTCACAGTACCGCGAAAAAGAACCCCCGTGCATTTAAATGCCATTTCCTCAACGTCATTACAATGGGATCGGGTATCGTTGTAGCGCTGCGTCATGTTCTGTACCGTTTGCTCACCCGTTTGTAATGTGAGGGCAGCAATACCGATCGACTGTTGCTGTTGTTGCGGCGTGGCACAACCTAATAACAGGACAAACCCAAGACTCGTCAGCCATAGTTTTTTCATGACAAACCCTCAGGCAAGCCTGTCGTAGAAACAAGTTCTTCGACAGGCCCACCTACAAATAACGTCTTTTATTCACTAAGCCTTGTTGTTCGCAAAAAAGCCCTGATACGCGGACTAAAGAGGCAGCCTCAGGTAATGCGAGAACAGTATCGGATTATTAGCATCCAGTCGCAGGGTGTAATTCAATAACACTGTACGCCCCGCATTTTCCGCTACCCACGTCGGATCGACAGTAAATATATAAGGACTGCTGATATCCACGGCGACCTCCGGACCGTCACGTGTCACGACACCGTCCCAGCGCACCCTGATTTTGTAATTTTGCATTAAGCTGGTGTCTCTTACCGTCACCCTTCGCGACGAACTGTCGTATTGACTTTCAGGCAAGGGTAAATCCTGCTCATCCACAATCACGCGGAGGGACTCGGACACCAGCGCATCGCTCGAGGCACTCGTCTGAACGGTATAAGTCAGGTCGGCACTAACACCAATACAGTCGACGAAGTGCTCTCGTGGCACCCGTAATTCCCGTTGTCCCGAGACCGGATTGGGTTCGGTATAGGTGACTACTCGCCCCTTCCAGATGACGTTGAGAATATGACTGAAATGCGCGCCAACGTAAGAAGGCACTACAACCGTTAGATAGTCGTCGTAGTAGAGATCCTTTTCCCCACGAAACCCCATCATCAAGCGATTGCCGGCCGTGTTATAGGCTTTGGGAAGCGTTGGTTTAATCAATTGAGTGATTGTAAATGCCTTGGGATCCGACTCCAGCGCGGCACCCACAAGCCTGGCGGTCACACTGTAAACGTTGACCGTCAGATTGCTCAGCTGATGGCTCCATGACGTGCCCGTTACGTTAAATTGACTACCGATTGGACTGCCATTTCCGTATAGCTGAATCACGTCACCATTACTGGCCGTACCGGTGACTGTGAGGCTGGTATCAAGGGTGAGCCCACCCTCTGGAATGTCATTGCCTTGACGGTCTTGCACTGAGGTGATAACAGGCGCAGTCAGTTGGTCAAGATGGATATCCAAGTACTTGGGTGCGGACTGGTTGAAGTTGCCCAGTTGGTCGGTCGCCGAAAACCTGGCGAAGGTTCTGGGGTTGTCACCCACTCGTCGAAAGGTTTCGGTATAAAGAGTCGTCGCCATTGGTTCGGACGGACTGGTCACATCCAGTGGAATCGTCTCGGTGCCCAGTTGGAAGCGAACGGTGTCATGGGCCCGCTGGTTCGCGTAGTTGAAACCGAACCTCACGCCTTCGGCGGCCCGCGCGACACTGATCCCATCTTGCTCAACATCGCTGGGGATCACCAGATCCATGTCTATGACCGTATCATCTGGGTCATTCGCCCCCGGCGACAGCAGGTGATACAGCACCAAAAGATCCCTGGAGTCTTCGCTGTTTCCACTTATACGGCGCACTTTGTAGTGCAATCGGTTGACCCCATTACGCAACCGCCCATGGGGAATGTGCAAGACAATGCGATTTGCTTCCTCGCCTGCCTTGACGGTCGCGCCATCCACAGGAGTGGGGTCATCATTGACGTACAAGTCAACACGATCACCTGCCGCCATAGTCCCGGAACGCTCCTGGAACTCGGTCAAAGGGTCAATCCAACACTCACAACCGTCAGGCTCGTTGTCATAAATGCGTTTCGTGATGCCCCCGTCCGCAGTGTTCTCCGGACTCACGGGAGACACCCAGCCTGGGATGTGCACGGGGAACAATTCAAACGGACTATTGGATGTAGAGGATTGGACGACCATCTCATGTTCTCCTGGTAGGTGATGTGTAACGAGACTCCCGGTACGGGGTCATCACACACCCAACAGGGAATAACGACTACTGTCAGAACTTACAGGTGAGCATTGGTTTCCGATGAGCGGTTGACTTGGGATGATTGGATATAATGTCCGCCACTTCTGTCAGGAACTGGCGGGACGTGCAGTTTTATGGGTACAGAGTCGCTCTGGTGGCGTTTTTTCGCTGGAGGACGTGAAATGCCATGTTCGGGATCTGCGTCAGTGCAACTGCCCGTCAATCACCAACACCAGCTTCCCTGACACCTTATTGCTCGCAAGCTCGGCAAACGCCGCTTCGGCGTCCTTGATTGCGAAGGTCCTGGCCAACTGCGGACTAAGGCGCTTATCGGCAAACAACGGCCACACCTGGTGCCTCAGCTCACTGATCAGGTCTGCCTTGAACTGATCGTCACGACTGCGCAAGGTCGAACCGAGCAATTGGATACGCTTGCCCAGGATTTGGGCCAGATCAAGCTCGGTCGAACGCCCGCCCATCAGACCGATCAACACCCAGCGACCGTCAACTGACAAAAGTTTCACGTTGAGTTTGGCGTAGCTGGCGCCCACCGGATCGAGGATTACATCGAAGGGGCCGAAGTCGTTCAGGCTGTTTATGTCATCGGTGCGCACGACCCCGCCCTGGGCGCCCAGCGCCTCGCAATAGGCCAGGCGCTCAGCCGAACCGACACTGACCCAGCACGGGTTGCCGAACGCCTTGCACAGCTGGATCGCGGCCGACCCAACGCCACTGGCCCCGGCGTGTAGCAGCACTTTTTCACCCGGCTTGATCTCGGCAAGCTGAAACAGGTTCAGCCAAGCAGTGCCGTAGACCTCAGGCAGCGCGGCCGCTTCGGCCAACGACAAGCCCTCCGGTACCGGCAACACATGCCGGCCATCGACCACCACTTCTTCGGCCATCCCACCGCCGGCCAGCAAGGCGCAAACGCGGTCGCCGATCTGCCAGGACGAGCCCGGCCCGACCTCGCTGATCACCCCGGAACACTCCAGCCCCAGCACCTGACTGGCCCCGGGCGGCGGCGGATAATGTCCGGCCTTTTGCAACAAATCGGCCCGATTCAGGCCGGCGGCGGCAACGCGGATGCGAACTTGCCCTACATCACACACCAGATTCGGCTCATGAGCCCATACCACTTGGCCTTCAACGCCTTGCAATGCTTTCACGGTGCCTCCATAGTGAGTCTCGACTGGGCCCGCTGCTGTAACGCCGGGCTTTCTTGCATTATGCGCCCGGGCCACATGGAACCGGCGACTTCAAAGACGGCCTAATATGCGTTATCAATTGTCCCTGCGTCGAATCAGCATGAAGCATCTGTTCCCCAGCACCACCCTCGCGCTTGTCATTGGCCTCAGTCTGTTGCCGCTGTCGAGCGATACGTTCGCAGCCAACAGTTGGGACAAGCTTCAGCCCGACCGTGACGAGGTGATTGCCAGCCTTAACGTCGTTGAGTTACTCAAGCGTCATCATTACAGCAAGCCGCCGCTCGATGACGCGCGCTCTGTCATCATCTACGACAGCTACTTGAAGCTACTTGATCCGTCGCGCAGTTATTTCCTGGCCAGCGACATCGCCGAATTCGACAAGTGGAAGACCCAGTTCGACGACTTCCTCAAGAGCGGCGACCTGAACGCAGGGTTCACCATCTACAAGCGCTACCTGGACCGCGTAAAAGCGCGTCTGGATTACGCTCTTGCCGAGCTGAACAAAGGCGTCGACAAAATCGATTTCAACACCAAGGAAACCTTGCTGGTAGAACGCAAGGACGCACCTTGGCTCAAAAGCACAGCCGAACTCGATGACCTGTGGCGCAAACGCGTCAAGGACGAAGTGCTGCGCATGAAGATCGCCGGCAAGGAACCCAAACAGATCCAGGAAACGCTGACCAAGCGTTACAAGAACCAATTGGCCCGCCTGGACCAGACCCGCGCCGAAGATATCTTCCAGGCGTACATCAACACCTTCGCCATGTCCTACGACCCGCACACCAATTATCTGTCGCCCGATAACGCGGAAAACTTCGACATCAACATGAGCCTGTCCCTGGAAGGCATTGGCGCGGTGCTGCAGAGCGACAACGACCAAGTGAAGATCGTGCGCCTGGTACCGGCGGGGCCCGCCGACAAGACCAAACAGGTCAGCCCGGCGGACAAGATCATCGGCGTCGCCCAAGGCAACAAGGAAATGGTCGACGTGGTCGGCTGGCGCCTGGACGAAGTGGTCAAGCTGATCCGTGGCCCGAAAGGCTCGGTGGTACGTCTGGAAGTCATCCCGGCCAGCAATGCACCGAACGACCAGACCAGCAAGATCGTGTCCATCACCCGTGAAGCGGTGAAACTGGAAGAACAGGCTGCGAAGAAATCGATCCTGAACCTGAAACAGGATGGCAACGACTACAAACTCGGCATCATCGAGATTCCGGCCTTCTACCTAGACTTCAAGGCGTTCCGCGCCGGGGATCCGGATTACAAGAGCACCACTCGCGACGTCAAGAAACTGCTGACCGAGCTGCAGAAGGAAAAGGTCGACGGCGTGGTCATCGACTTGCGCAACAACGGCGGCGGCTCCTTGCAGGAAGCCACCGAGTTGACCAGCCTGTTCATCGACAAAGGCCCGACTGTGCTCGTGCGTAACGCCGATGGCCGCGTGGATGTGCTGGAAGACGAAAACCCCGGCGCGTTCTACAAAGGGCCGATGGCCTTGTTGGTCAATCGCCTGTCGGCGTCGGCGTCGGAGATTTTCGCCGGTGCCATGCAGGACTACCACCGCGCACTGATCATCGGCGGCCAGACCTTCGGCAAAGGCACCGTGCAGACCATCCAGCCGCTCAACCATGGCGAACTGAAACTGACCCTGGCCAAGTTCTACCGGGTTTCCGGCCAGAGCACCCAGCATCAGGGCGTACTGCCTGACATCGATTACCCGTCGATCATCGACACCAAGGAAATCGGTGAAAGTGCCCTGCCCGAAGCCATGCCGTGGGACACCATCCGGCCTGCGATCAAACCGGCCGTGGACCCGTTCAAGCCGTTCCTGGCCCAACTCAAGTCCGATCACGACGCCCGCTCCTCCCAGGATGCGGAGTTTGTGTTCATCCGCGACAAGCTGGCTTTGGCACAGAAGCTGATGCTGGAGAAAACCGTCTCCCTCAACGAAGCCGACCGTCGCGCGCAGCACGCCGATATCGAAGCCAAGCAACTGGTCATGGAAAACCTGCGTCGCAAGGCCAAGGGCGAAGAACCGCTCAAAGAGCTGAAGAAAGAAGACGAAGACCTGATCACCGAGCCGGAAAAAACCAAGCCCGAAGACGATGCCTACCTGAGCGAGACCGGGCGGATTCTGCTGGATTACCTGAAGCTCAACACGGCGATCGCCAAGCACTAAGATGATGGCAATTTAATGCTGACGCTCCCCGGAGCGTCATCAAACTGACATCATTCTGTCGTGAAATACAGGACTAGGCGCACTCTTGAACGGGTCGCGCCCAGTCCTTTTTTTATCGCCAGAGATTGCCATGACCACTACAGAACAGCTGAGTGCCTTGAGTTCAATCCTGGCTCAAAGCGGTTTGCACAGCCTGTTCCAACCGATCATCTGCCTCTCTGAACGACGCATCGTGGGCTACGAAGCCTTGACCCGCGGCCCGTCCAACAGCCCGCTGCATTCCCCCATCGCCTTGCTCTCCGTGGCCCGTCAGGCCGGGCGCCTCAGTGAGCTGGAGCTGGCCTGCCGCCGCAGCGCCTGCCAACGCTTCAACGAGCAAAAACTGCCGGGCAAACTCTTTCTCAACGTCTCGCCCGAATCCCTGCTGGAATCGGCGCACCAGCCTGGGCGCACGCTGCAACTGCTGCAAGATTTCGGCATCCCGCCCAGCCAGGTGGTGATCGAGCTGACCGAACAAACCCCGATCGATGACTTCCAGCTCCTGCAAACCGCCCTGCATCACTACCGGGCCATGGGTTTCTCCATTGCCCTGGACGACCTTGGCGCCGGTTACTCGAGCTTGCGGCTGTGGTCCGAATTACGGCCCGATTATGTGAAGATCGACCGGCACTTCATCGATGGCATTCACCAGGACGCCCTCAAGCGCGAGTTCGTCGGCTCGATCCTGAAAATCGCCCGGGCGTCCCGGGCCCAGGTGATTGCCGAAGGCATAGAACTGCCGGAAGAACTGGCGGTGCTGATAGAAATGGGGGTCGATCTGGTCCAGGGTTATCTGCTCGCACGGCCCCAGGAGCAGCCATCGCGGGACGCCAGAGCGCTGATGCCCAGGCAGGACAACTGCGCCGTATCGCTGACCGATGAGATCAACGACCTCGGGGCGCTGCTCAACGAGCAGCCGGCAGTGGCCCACGACACACCCACGGCCACCGTGCTGGAGGCGTTTCGGCGCCAGGCCAACCTCAACTCCCTGGCAGTGCTGGACGATCAGGACCAGCCCTGCGGCATCGTCCATCGCCATTCGCTCTCGGACGCTCTGCTCAAGCCCTTCGCCACCGACCTGTTCGCCCGCAAACCCATCAGCCGGCTGATGAGCGATGACTTCCTCGCGGTGGAATTGAGCCAGTCGTTGCAACAAGTCAGCCGCCTCATCACCAGCCGCGCCCGCCAACGTATCGAAGAAGACTTCATCATCACCCTCAACGGGGGTTACCTGGGGTTGGGCCGAGTGATCGACGTGCTCAAACTCATCACCGAACTGAAGATCCAACAGGCCCGCTACGCCAACCCACTGACCCTGCTGCCGGGCAACGTACCGATCCAACAATGCCTCACGCGCCTGCTGCAGCAACGGCAGGAGTCGGTGATCTGTTACGTGGACATCGACAGCTTCAAACCCTTCAACGACATATACGGCTACGGGCGCGGCGATGAAGTCCTGCTGTGCCTGGCCCAATGCCTGAACGAACGCATCGACCCCAGCCGCGACTTCGTCGGCCACATCGGCGGCGACGACTTCCTGCTGGTCCTCGGCCCGGAAGACTGGCGCAAGCGCCTGGAGCAGCTACTCAGCGACTTTCAGACCCACTGCCGCCGCTTCTACCGCCCCGAACATTTGGAAGCTGGGTGCTTCACCGCGCTGAATCGACAGGGGGTTCGACAGGAGTTTGCGTTGTTGTCGCTTTCGATTGGGGTGGTGCATTTGCGGTCGGAGGCTTGTGGGGAGCTGGATGCCAGCCAATTGGCTGAGCTGGCGTCGCAGGCTAAGCATCATGCTAAGGAGATTTTGGGGGGGAGTTTGTATTTGATTGATGGGGTGGAGCAGCAGGGGCCGGTGGTGGAGTTGTCGGTTTGAAGGGTTACCCGTTGGGCCAAAAACCAAACGACCGAGCGCCTGGCGATAACCTGTTTAGGACATGATTACCCTGTGGCGAGGGAGCTTGCTCCCGCTGGGCTGCGTAGCAGCCCCCCTGAACAGCGCCTCGGTGTGTCTGGCTGATCGAGCAGGCTGCTTTGGGACTGCTTCGCAGTCCAGCGGGAGCAAGCTCCCTCGCCACGAAAAGCGGCCCGGCGATCAAAGAGGTTTCTCGGGCACCATGCCTGCGAGGTCATTTCACCATATTTGCCTTATCTGAACTACCAGGTTGCTGGGTCTTCTTGGTTGGCTTTATCTAGATCTTCGCCCCATTCTTCAGCTAGATACTTATAGATATCCTCAAAAAAAACTCTGAAACCCCTCATTTCGTCCCATCCCGGTGGAAGGGATGAATGTGAAACCACTTCGTGTTCGAACACCTCACCAAAATCGTACTCTGGATCGTCGAGTGCAATTGCGAGCACACAAAAAAATAAAAATTTATGGCGATAGCTTAGATTTCTAAAACGATGGACCACGTATTTATAAATCAGCTCTTTCCGATCTTTGGCACAATCGAGATCATACTGCGACAGCTCCTCACCCAGAGTCTCCTCACAATCATATATCTCGAAACCGCCAAGAAAATGACTGATCTGAGGTTCATAGAGCCGATCAAGAAACGGATGCATCAACATTAAAACCTCCTACAGGATAAGCAGCGATCGGACGTAGTGTTTCGTAATCGAACCTGACTTCGAATACATTAATTTCGCTTTGAAATATTGGATTCTCTCTGTCATTTACGTTGGGTATGTATCCCTGCCCAACCTTGGGCATATACATACGCACGACTGGATTCCCTCTCTTGTCTTCGCCGGTAAAACGTGGAAGACCTCTTGCTTCTCGGGTCAACGCTTCATTTATAGCTTGATGCTGTATTCGAAAACTATTGAACTTTGTACTGCAGTTAGCGTTCCACTGCCTCGACTTGGGGGACTTTACATTTCCGGCTTGGCTTTCTGATGAACTTTCATTAGGTGTATACGAGCCGTATCTTCTGGACTTTCTCAAATGCAACTTCTCTATGAGCTTACGATTTTGGAGCATTCTCTGACTGATAGCGCTTGAGGCAGCTCAGCAATATTTCCATAAAGCGACGCTGATCCTTAACGTCATCATCAAAATACGTCGTTATCTTAGAAAAGATTTCATCAAAACTCGAACCACCCTCCAAATAAAACGAAATTTTTTCGATGAACCATTCTCGCTCATGAGATTGAAACGTCAAAAAATCTGGCTTAAGCAAACAATCAAATAACTCCAGCAACCCAGAATCCGAGTTAACATCCTTCGAGACGATAACCTCCTCTCTAGCCTCATCTATCGTATTCTCTATATCAAATACGAATAGTAGACTTCTGAGCACAACCATATCAGACGACTTCGTCATCACTCAAATTCCGTATAGCTAGTTATTGGAAGACCCGCATCATTCAATACCACTACTGCTTTCGTTTGCCGCCCATATTGCAACCCTTCTTTTTTATAACCCTCTCCTATCGTTCTCCCAAACTCAATCGGCTCGCGGGATTGCCTAAGGCCACTTTGCCTAAAAATTAGTTTCGCCCTAGATATAGCGTTCCATTGATCTCTATGACTTAGGAAGCGTGTCGCCGCCGAAGGAATTTTCGGCTGACCTTCTCTACGGCCCCTGGTATAAACTTCAATCTCCCCGGTCCCCGGATTTCGGCCTGTCGTGACGCGCTCTAGCTGAGCATCCGCCGTAGTCTGAGCACCATGTTTCTGTAAGAAATGCGCGCCATCAATTGATCGTTCCATCTCATCCAAACGCCGATAGATATTCGCTTCCGCCAACGCATCCATCCGCGCCCGCCGCTGCTCTGCCGTCATCGGCAGCGCCGGCTCACCCTCATCCACTCCAACCTTCGCCGCCGGATCCTGATCCCCAACCGCCGGACTACACCCACCCTTCCCCGGACAATCCACCAACCCCAACGGATCTACCCACCCCGTCGGGTTCAAGGTGTACCGATACCCATTGAGCCCTCCCGCCAACTTGCTCGGGTCGGGCGTCAAATAGCGGCCGGTCTCGGGATTGTAGTAGCGATGCCGGTTGTAGTGCAGGCCGCTTTCGGGGTCGAAGTATTGGCCCTGGAAGCGCAGCGGTTGGTCAAGCTGTTCGCCGCCACCGTGCGCAAGCTCGGCGAGTGTGCCGTAGCCGCTGTAGCGCGCGGACCAGACGATTTCGCCGCTGTAGCTGGTCAGTTCCTGGGGCGTGCCCAGGTGGTCGAGGTGGTAGTAGAACGGGCAGGCGTTGAGGCCTTGGCCATCAAGCATGACCAGCGGGCGGAAGGTGCCCGGTTCGTAGACGTAGCTGCGGTGGTGGCGCGGGCTGCTTTCGGCGACGACCTGGTCGCCCTGCCAAAAAAATTCGGTGGTCAGGCCGTCCACCGTCTTGCTGATGCGTCGGCCGAAGGCGTCGTAGCGGTAGGACGTTTCACGGCCGTCCGGCGGGGTGACGCCAATCAGGCGGTGCTGGCTGTCGTAGCGGTATTCGGTGACGAGGCTGTGGGCCTTGCCACGCCGTTCGCGGATCAGGTTGCCGAAGGCGTCGTAGTCGTAGTGGCGGTCGCCCTCCATCAGCAGGCGGTTGCCCTTGAGGGTGGTCGGGCCGGGACGGTCCTGCATCAGCAGGTTGCCGGCCGGGTCGTGGGCGAAGTGTTCCGCGGGCTCGGTGTGGGAATAGTCGATGCGGACCAGGCGATCCAGCGCGTCGTATTGGTAGCGGCGTCGGTTTCGGTTGTCGGACAGGACCTCGAGATTGCCCTTGGCGCTGTAGGCATAATCGCGCCAGATCAGTTGCTGCTGGCTCTGCCACACGGTCTGGGCCTTGAGGCGGCCCTGCTCGTCGTAATCGTACTGGCTGCGCAGCAGGCCCTGCTGGCGCTGCCGTTCGCGACCGCCGTGCACTTGGTGCTCGGTGAGGCGCGCGCCGTTCAGGTCGATGGCGCTTAGCGCCCCGCCCGGGGCGTGGTGGAAGTCGAGTTTGCTGTCGTCCGGCAGGCGCAGGTGGTTGAGGCGCCCGCAGGCGTCGTAGCGATAACGCAGGGTGCCCCACCCCTGGTGCTCGGTGACCAGCCGGTCCTGGGCGTCGTATTCAAAAGCCAGCGGATGGTCCGTGCCGTCGTTGACGTGGACCAGCCGGCCCAGCCCGTCGTAGCGGTACTGGACCGCCTGGCCGTCGGGCAAGGTCTTGACCAGCAGCCGCCCGGCCGCGTCGCGCTGGTAGCGGGTGACGCGTTGGCTGCCATCCTCGCCGTGCTCGGTTTTCTCCAGCAGGTGCCCGTTGAGGTCGTAGGCATAGGCGCTGCGTTGGCCGTCGAAGCCGACTTGCTGTCGGATCAAGCCGTTGGGCGTGTAGTCCAGTTGATATTTTTCGCCGGATTCGTTTTCGATCTCGGTCAGCAACAGCCGCGCCGAGTCGTAGCGGTACTTCAGCTCGCTGCCGTCGGGGTTGAGGCGGCGGCTGATCAGGTGCAGGTCGTCGGCGTATTCGTAGCGGGTGATGCGCCCCTGCTCATCGCGCTCGGCGGTGACCTTGCCGTAGGCGTTGTAGCTCCAGGCACGGGTGGCGCCGCTGGGCAAGGTCGTCTGCAGCAAACGGCCCACGGCGTCCCACTGGTAGTGCGTGAGGGCGCCGTGTTCGTCCTCGCGGGTCAGCAAACGCCCCTGGGCGTCGTAGGCAAAACACCGCCGCCCCGCATCGGGCAGGATTTCTTCGCTCAGTTGGCCCAGGCGATTCCAGGTAAACCGATGTTCGCTGCTGTCCGGATAACGGATCGACAGCAGTTGCCCTTGGGCGTCGTAGGCATAGCCGGTGCGTTGTTGCTCCGGATCGATGAGCTCGATCACGTCGCCCTGGACGTTGCGCCGGTAGGTCCACACGGCTTTGCCGCGCGAACGGGCGTGCAGGAAACCGTTGCGGTATTCGTAGGACGTGGGCTCGTCTTCGGGCGGAATCAGCGCCACCAGCCGTCCGACTTCGTCGTAGCGGTATTGCGTGACGGCGCCCAGCGGGTCCTGTTCGGCGATCAGCCGGCCCTGTTCGTCGTAAGCCTTGAGGTGCTCGCCGCCATCGGGCTCGACCTGGCGCACCAGCCGCGCCCGCTCGTCGTGGACATACACCTCTTGGCTGCCATCGAGGTGTTGAACCGTGACGCTGCCGTCCTCGCCCCAGGTGTAACGGCTGTCCATCTGCGCAAACGAGGCCCAATGCCGTACGCAGCGGGCCGCCGGCCCGGCCAATTGCCACTCCCAGAAGAAACTCGCCCCGCCGGCCAATTGCCGCTGGAGGATGACGTGCTGGTCGTCGTAGTCGTAGCGTTCGCTTTCACCGGCGGCGTTGGTCGCTTCGATCAGTCGGAAACGGCCGTCGTAGCGGTAGGACACCAGCGTCTGCTCGGTGCGCCAGGCTTCGTCCAGGGTGAGGGCCGGGTGAAAGCTCTGGTAGTCGACGGCCACCAGGTGGCGCTGCTGGTAGCGCAAGCGCAGGCAGCGCCCGGCGCCGTTGTCCAGGCGGCAGATGTCGCCATGGATGTTGCGCTGGAGCGTCAGGCGGTTGTCGTACCGGTCGCTGAGGGCGGTCAGATGGCCGTCGCGAAAGTGTAGGAAAGGCGCGTTTTCGCCGGGCTGGGCGATGATCAGTTCGTCCGCCTCGGCGCCCAGGTAAATGGCCGCGCGGGCCAGGCTGTTGTGGATCGCCGGGCGCTGGGCGTTGGGCAGCGCAAAGGTCGTACGGCGGTTTTCCTAGTCGAGCCAGATGACCTGCTCGCCCTCGATCTGCAAGCGGTGCGCCAGGGCATGGCTCCAGCCGCGCCCGAGCCCCACGTCCAGGTCCGCCGCGCTGGTGCGGTACAGGCGGGTGAAGACAAACGGCAGCCGGCCATCGAGGGTGCCGTCCTCCAGGGTCAGCAGTTCTTCGCCGGTGACCATCGACACCGGGCAGCCGCTGGTTTGGGTCAGGACTGCGGTATCGGCACTGTCGCCGTTGGGGTTTTTCGATTGGGCCGGGACGTCGTCGTGGGGTTCGTCTTTTTTCAGTGTGGTATTGCGCTGCGCGTCCCAGCGCAGCTGCATCCGGCCTTTCTTCACCCCGGCCGCGATACCCCGCGCCGCCACGGTTTTGTAGCGGTCCACGTAGGTCATGAAGCCATTGACCACCGCGAAGATCGCGTTGATGAAACGCTTCGCAGCGCTCAGCAAACCCGCGCCCACCTTGCCCAGACGCAGCGACAGGTAAGCAGTCCCGGCCCCCGCCCCGGCGAAAGTCAGCACCACGCCGATCAGCAGGTCGATCAGCAGTTGCACCACCACCGTTGCAAGACCTTCGGCGGTTTTGCCAGCGATTTCGCTGGGTGGCAGCATTTCCAGCCAGAGACTGGCGGTGCGCACCAACAGGCACAAGGCTGCTTCGTCGCTGGCCAGCAGTTGCAGCTTGGCCATGACCAACGGCGTTTTTACCGCCAGTTCTTTTAGCTGATTAGCACTTTCGCCCAGTCGGTCTACGAACTCGCCGGGACTTTTGAGAATGTCCGAAAGCAGGCTGATGCTGTCCCACACCCCCTCGATCGCCGCCCAACTGCCGGCGAGCAGACCATTGCCCACCGCAGCCGCCGAAGTCGTCAACGACTGCTGCGCCCACTGCGGTTTGAAGCCTTGCCACTCACCGCGCAGCCAGTCCGTTAGATCCTTACTCAAGCCATCGTAGGAAGAAAACAGGTTGGCGATTTGCTTGGGGGTCACTGCGCTCTGCACATGAACCCGATAGGACTTGCCCTCCTCCCCCTTGAAGGTCCCCAAACCTTGGGCATCCAGGGTGACGGGCGTCACCTTGCCGCTGTCTACCGCCACCACATCGACCACGATGTCGCCCAGCGGGATGTCGTACACCGACTCGAACTTGCTCTCAATCGTCATCACCCCGCCCCGGGGGCACTGGACGACGGTGGAAAGGAAGTCATCGTCGCCCATGCTGACAGCGGTGGTGCTGTCGCCGAAGCGAATCAGCCGCTCCATGCCCATCAGAGAAGGCAGGTCGGCCGCATGGCTGGCCCGGTCCGCCGTCTGGCTGTACCAGCGGTCGAGATGCTCGCGGTAGAGCGTCAGGGTGCCTTTGAAGCTGTCGAGTTCCTGCTCGATACGCCGTACCTGATCCATCAGGACACGGCTCGATCAAGGGCCAACAGCAAAAAACGGTCGAACATGGGCAGACGTCTCGCAGCGCTCAGGAAGCGCGAGACTTTGCCGGGGATGACTGAGGAAATAAGTCAGGGAAAGAGGCGGTGAATGTAGGGCGATTCGCTAAATTCGCCCAGCATGCCAAGTGAACAAGGAAGATGTTTCCAAACAGCCTGTGGATAACGCTACAGATCGCGACCTTCGAGCGCCTTGAGTTTGATCTCGGCCAACGGATGCCCAGCCTTCGCCGCCAAGCCCCACCAGCGTGCCGCTTCGACCGGATCCGGCGCCTTGCTGGCCGTACCGGCCAGGCTGATCACGCCGACCTGATAGGCGGCCTTCCCATCACCTGCCAGTGCCGCCAGCCGCAGCAGGCGAACCCCTTCTTCCCGAGCGCCCAAGCCCTGGCCGCGAAACGTCAGGATATGCCCGTAAAAACTTTGAGCACCCACATCACCCAGGTTTGCCATGCGTGAGAACTGGCCCTCGAGCCACGCCCAGCCACGCGGCTGTCGGACGAACCATGGCCAATGAAACAAGCGTCGCGCCAACCAATAGCCGGCCCGCGCCTTGATACGCCAGAGCACTCAGGCCTCCGCCGACTCGGGGTACTCGTATTCGAACACCCGAACCACTTCCGAGGCATGCCAGGAAGCGGCGGCCACGCCATCGGAAGGCCCGGAAAAGCGCCCCAGGCGTTCAACGCATTCGAAGAAGCCGGTGCGCGGCAAGCGACTGGCGCCCTGGCTGATGACCAACGAACTGCGCAGCGGCTGTTCAGCCCGGGCATCCAGCGCAGCCAAGTGTTCAAGGGCTGCAGTCAAGGTCTGCATGGCCGGGCTGGGAAGCTGCAAACGCTCCAGCAAGGCGCGGTATGTCAACAAATGGCGCTGGCGGCGCGCCTGGTCCAATTCACCCAACAACCCGTCCCAATGCTGCCGACTGATGCGTACACTCACGATTCATCCCTCCAACCCGGCACCGTCAACTCCCAGGCCAGACTGCGCCGAATGGCGGCATCGGGCTGACGCTCGCCGCTTTCGATCAAGGCCAGATAAGACGGGCTGATACCTACCGTGCGGGCCAGCGCCTCGATGGCGATGCCCTTCCCTTCGCGCAAACTACGTAATTGATCCAGACCTGGGAGAACCTGGTCGGGTGCCGCTGCGTGACGAGCTGTGGCCTCACGTGGCGGTGCTTGATTGATGCCTGCTGCCTTCAACAACGACTGGTACTGATCCCACGGTAAAACCGCGTACTCGGGCTCTCCGTCGCGTGTAATGATTTGAATATCCATGTCTACCCCGTAGGACAACAACACTTAGCTAGTCAGCTTTTTTCCTTGGAAGTGTAATCCTAATAGCAGCTAAGGTCGCGGGGCGATGAATTCTCTGGGCAAACGTAACAGGATCAGTGCTTTTTCTGACCTTCGATCTGGAGTTGTTCAGGGGTGTCGGGAAGTCTTTCGACCCGTGCAAGCTGCTCGGGTGATTGCCGGTAACGCCAAGCGCGGAAGGCTTCAAGTTCACCGTCGAGGGTTTTCATGATCCATGCCAGCACGGCGATATCGTCGAACATGCCGAACATCGGTAAGAAGTCTGGAATCGCATCCAGGGGACTGAGGAAATACATCAGCCCCGCCACTATTGAAAGCAACGACTTGGCGCTGATGGCACGATACTCACCACGCCAATAGGCCAGGCACAAGGCCTGCAGCAAGCGCAGGTCCTCCTTGAGTTTGCCCAACCGGCCGCCCTCACGGGTCCCTTTGCTGGCCACGGCAAACAGCAGCGTTGGCAATCTACCGCGGGCCAGCAGGCGCCCTGCCAAGGGCAGAAATCGCGCAAAATTCCACGGTGCCTTCATTTTTTCCCCCTCTGAAATGTTATCCACACAAATTGTGGATAACCTTGTGAACAGAGCTGCATTTCAGCGCTGAAGCCCCCGTTTCATAAGGCCTAGGCTCAGATCGGGCGTTTTTTACTCACATAAAAAAACCCAATATTTCATTGACTTGACTAGCTGATTGCGGCTAGCACAGCACCTGTATTGCCTATGACTGCCGCCTGTGTTGTGCGTTCGGTTTTTTTGGTATTTACCGCAGCCCAGACGCGACAACGCCCCGCATAAGCGAGGCGTTGTCGTTATAGCAGACGCGATTACTTGGCTGCGTCTTCTTTTGCCGGATCCTTGATCGCCAGCAGCTCCAGGTCGAACACCAGAACCGAGTTGGCGGGGATGGCCGGGCTCGGGCTCTGGGCGCCGTAGGCCAGGTCACTTGGGATGTACAGCTTGTACTTCTCGCCGACATGCATCAGTTGCAGGCCTTCGACCCAGCCCGGGATCACGCCGCTGACCGGCAGGTCAATCGGGCTGCCACGCTCAACAGAGCTGTCGAACACCGTGCCGTTAGTCAGCTTACCGGTGTAGTGAACAGTCACAACGTCGGTCGGCTTAGGCTGAGGGCCATCGGCTTTCTTGACCACTTCGTACTGCAGGCCGGAAGCGGTGGTGGTTACACCTGCTTTCTTGCCGTTTTCTTCGAGGAATTTCTTGCCGGCGGCTGCCGACTCTTCGCTCATCTTGGCCATGCGCTCTTCGGCACGTTTTTGCAGTGCGGCAAAGGCGTCGACCAGTTCTTCGTCTTTCAGCTTCTGTTCTTTCTTGCCGACGGCATCTTCGATGCCCTGGGCAACTGCTTTGGAATCCAGGTCATCCATACCTTCCTGAGCCAGGCTTTTGCCCATGTTCAGGCCAATACCGTAGGAAGCTTTCTGCGCCGGGGTTTTCAGCTCTACGCTGGTCTGCGAGTCGCAACCCGCGAGTACCAGGCCAACCAGGGCCACCGCCGCCGCCAACCGATGCTGTTTCATGCTATTTCCTTGTTCATGCGCCTAAAGGGCAATCGAGTAAAGCCGCGAGCTTATCAGGCGGCCACGACCAATGGCTACCGGCATGTGAGCAGTAAAGCGATGATAAGTTCACGTCCGCAAACGCTTTTTAATCCCGGGCAGATGAAGCATCTGTCATCCATTATGTACAGGGACAAATTGCCGCTTCCCACAGCCCCCGGGTAATGGCCACTTGCCGGGCGCGCGGCACTGAGGCATAAGGGCATATCAAAAAACAAGGACGTTACCGTGCGCCTCCTCTCTCGCATTCTCTTGCTACTCCTTGCGCTGCTGCTCGTCGCCGTGGCCGTAGTGCTTTATTACGTCGCCAATCCGCGCCTGCCGTTCTATACACCTGCCGAGCAGGTGCATTACCTGGATCAATGGAGCGCCGCCGAGCGCCAGACGTATTACTTCACTCCCCAAGGCACCCAGGTCAAAGGCCTGCGCTACGACTGGTTCACGGCCCTCGAATTGCCGTTCTCGCAGCAACGCTTCGCTTCGCCCGAATACCTGGCGCGCTTCGGCTTCCTGGTCGACCCGGCGCAGAAAGCTTCGCCGGGCAATCCTGGCAACTTGCCGGTGGGTTTCACACGCCATCAGAACCCGGGCAGCACCGAGCAATTCTTGGACATCACCTGCGCGGCCTGTCACACCGGTGAATTGCGCTTCAAGGGCCAGGCGATACGGATCGATGGCGGCCCGGCCCAGCACGTTCTGCCTTCCAGTGTTCCGACATTGCGCGGTGGCAGTTTCGGACAGGCGCTGGTCGCCAGTCTGGCCTCGACCTACTACAACCCCTGGAAATTCGAACGCTTCGCCCGCCAAGTTCTGGGCCAGGACTACGACGCTCGCCATGAAGAGTTGCGCGAGGCGTTCAAGACCTCCTTGTACACATTCCTGCGCGTGGCCTGGAACGACACCCATCGCGGCCTCTACCCCACCGAGGAAGGCCCGGGCCGTACCGACGCCTTTGGCCGTATCGCCAATGCCAGCTTCGGCGACGCCATTTCGGAGAAGAACTACCGGGTCGCCAACGCGCCAGTGGATTACCCGCAATTGTGGGACATATGGACGTTCGACTGGGTGCAATGGAACGGTTCGGCCCAGCAACCGATGGCCCGCAACGTCGGCGAAGCGCTGGGTGTTGGCGCTACGTTGAATTTCTTCGACGCTCAGGGCAAGCCGTTACAAGGCGAGGCCCGATATCCCTCCAGCGTGCGCGTGCGCGATCTGCACAAGATCGAAGAAGCCCTTCAGTTGCTCAAGGCTCCGGTATGGCCAGAAGCGCTGCTTGGGGCGATCGATAAGCCTCTAGCCGCCAAAGGCCAGGCCCTATTCACCGAAAATTGCGCAGGCTGCCATGTGCCTAAAATGGTCCAGGAACTGACCCGGCCCGTTCAGTACCTGAACATGCTGCCGGTAAAAGTGATCGGCACCGACCCGGGCACCGCCAATAACATTGCCGACCACCGCTTCGACCTGACCAGCCTGCAATGGGACCCGGCCGAGCTGGCGAATCTGGGCGTGCAACTGCACCCTACGCCGACGGCGCCGCTGGACCTGAGTCAGATTTCGGCCGCCAAGGGCCTGGCCTACGTGACGGCGTTTGTCGAGGAGCGGGCTTACCGTGATGCCGGTGTGACTGCGGCCGAGCAACCGGTCCTGAATGGTTTTAACCTGCCCATTGGCGTGCGCGAATTGCGCGCCTACAAAGCCCGGCCGCTGGCGGGCGTCTGGGCCACGCCACCGTTCCTGCATAACGGCTCAGTGCCGACGATCTATCAGCTGCTGTCCCCCCAGGACGAGCGGGCAACCACCTTCTATAAAGGCAGCTTCGAATACGATCCGCGGCACTTGGGCTATCGCACCGAAGCCTTTACCAACGGCTTTCTCTTCGACACCCGGATTACCGGCAACCACAACAGCGGCCACGAATTCCGCGCAGGTGAGCGGGGCAATGGCGTGATTGGTCGTTTGCTGCAACCGCAGGAACGTTGGGCGTTGCTGGAGTACCTCAAGGTGCTCGGCGGGCCACTGGAGTCGCAACTGTAATGATGACCCCCTCAAGCGAAAGGATTTCCCCATGCTGATCACGCTCTGGCTGCGCCTCGGCGCCTTTTTGGGCAAGACGCTCCTATGGCTGCTCGGCATCGGGCTGCTCGGCTGGGCGCTGAGCACCGCCTGGTTCGCCTGGCAACACAGCGGGCCGGTCTCGGACAAAGAGCAGGTTGCCCCTGGCGAAACCGCCATGACCCAGGACATCATCCAGACCGCGATTCGCATCGTCGACCAGCATCGCGAAGGCACGCGCTACCTGCGCGACGCGCATGCCAAGGCTCACGGCTGCGTCATGGCCGAAGTCCAGGTGCCGAGCGACCTGCCGACACCGTTGCGCCAGGGTGTATTTGCCGAGCCGGGGAAGGTCTGGCAGGCGACGATTCGCCTGTCCAACGGCAACGCCTATCCCCAGTTCGACAGCCTGGGCGATGCACGTGGGATGGCGATCAAGCTGCTGAATGTGCCGGGCAAGCAACTGCTCAGTGACCGGCAGTCGCAAGGCGAACAAGACTTCGTGATGTTCAATCATGCGAACTTCTTCGTCAGTGATGTCGCCGAGTACCGTCAGAATGTGGCCGCCCAGGCCGATGGAAAAAAAGTGATGGCTTTCTTTCCGAGCCTGGACCCGCGCAGTTGGCAGATCCGTCATCTGTTCATTGCCCTGGCAACACTCTCATCGCCACCTGCCAGCCCGACCCAGACAACGTATTTCTCGGTATCGCCCTACAAGTTCGGCGAGGCCAACGCCAAGTTTCGCGTAGTGCCGGACCCGCAGAGCTGCCCGAACTACACCCTGCCCCCGCAAAACCAGGCACTGCCGAATTTTTTGCGTAGCGCGCTGAACCAGCAGTTATCCACAGACCGGATGCCGGCATGTTTTGTCCTGCAGATCCAGCGCCAGGATCCGAGCAAGTACATGCCGATCGAAGACACCAGTATTGAATGGCAAGAAAGTGACGCACCGTTCGAGACGGTGGCGCGAATCAAGGTGCCGGCCCAGGATTTCGATACGCCCAAGCTGAACCTGGCCTGTGACAACCAGTCCTTCAACCCTTGGTTCGGCGTTGAGGCGCATCGGCCCATCGGTGGCATCAACCGTTTGCGCAAAGCGGTGTATGAGGCGGTCAGCGATTACCGTCACAGCCGTAATGCCGAGCAATAGATAGCAAGGCAACACCAAACGCCAGACAGCAAAAAGCCCGCATAAAGCGGGCTTTCTGGTGGTGACCTGGCGTTCAGCGCTCCAGGTAACCGAAGATGGCGCAGCGGACGGGACTCGAACCCGCGACCCCCGGCGTGACAGGCCGGTATTCTAACCGACTGAACTACCGCTGCGCGTAACACTTGAAGCGAATGGTGGGTGATGACGGGATCGAACCGCCGACATTCTGCTTGTAAGGCAGACGCTCTCCCAGCTGAGCTAATCACCCTTCACTTTCGGTGTGGGCGGCATCATATACGAAAAAATCGCAACATGTTGATTTAAATCCAATTTATTTAAAATTATCCATCGAACATGATCGGGGGCGTTTTTGGTGCCTGGGCTTGGCAAACCCCAGACAGCAAAAAGCCCGCTCAATGAGCGGGCTTTTTGTGGCGACCTGGCGTTCAGTGTTCCAGGTTGCCGAATATGGCGCAGCGGACGGGACTCGAACCCGCGACCCCCGGCGTGACAGGCCGGTATTCTAACCGACTGAACTACCGCTGCGCGTAACACTTTGAACGAATGGTGGGTGATGACGGGATCGAACCGCCGACATTCTGCTTGTAAGGCAGACGCTCTCCCAGCTGAGCTAATCACCCTTCGCTTTCGGTGTGGCGCGCATTCTACGGAGCGTCCTCAAAGCTGGCAAGCACTTTTTAAATTAATTTTTTCAGGTCTTCCAAAGGCTTAGCGAAGGGTTGGCCTATGGCGCTGCGAAGAGAATAATGCCCCCCTTTGTATAAAGGAGAGACTCACCCCATGTGGTTCAAAAACCTGCTTATCTATCGCCTGACCCAAGATCTGCCTTTTGATGCCGAGGCGTTGGAAACTGCACTGGCCACCAAACTGGCGCGTCCATGTGCAAGCCAGGAGTTGACCACTTACGGTTTCGTCGCGCCGTTTGGCAAAGGCGAAGACGCGCCACTGGTGCATGTCAGCCAGGATTTCCTGCTGATCGCCGCTCGCAAGGAAGAACGCATCTTGCCAGGCAGCGTCGTACGCGATGCCCTGAAGGAAAAGGTCGAAGAGATCGAAGCCGAACAAAT
Source organism: Pseudomonas sp. LBUM1664 (assembly GCF_059695895.1). Classification (NCBI taxonomy): domain Bacteria; kingdom Pseudomonadati; phylum Pseudomonadota; class Gammaproteobacteria; order Pseudomonadales; family Pseudomonadaceae; genus Pseudomonas; species Pseudomonas sp. LBUM1664. The sequence continues at coordinate 4,712,551 of NZ_CP166791.1, forward strand.
GCGCAAGGTCTATAAAAAGGAACGGGACCAGATCAAGGATGAAATCATCCAGGCGTTCCTGCCTCGGGCCTTTATCCGCCGCTCGTCCACCTTCGCCGCCATCGCGCCGAAACAGGGCCTGATCCTGGTCAACTCCGCCAGCCCGAAACGCGCCGAAGACCTGCTCTCTACCCTGCGTGAAGTCATCGGCTCGCTGCCGGTGCGTCCGCTGACGGTAAAAATGGCCCCGACCGCCACCATGACCGACTGGGTCAAGACCCAGAAAGCCGCGGACGATTTCTTCGTACTGGACGAATGCGAACTGCGCGACACCCACGAGGACGGCGGTATCGTGCGTTGCAAGCGTCAGGACCTGACCAGTGACGAAATCCAGCTGCACCTGAACACCGGCAAGGTTGTGACGCAATTGTCACTGGCCTGGCAGGACAAGCTGTCTTTCATGCTCGACGACAAGATGGTGGTCAAGCGCCTCAAGTTCGAGGATTTGTTGCAGGACCAGGCGGAGCAGGACGGTGGCGACGAAGCCCTCGGCCAACTGGACGCCAGCTTCACCCTGATGATGTTGACGTTCGGCGAGTTCCTGCCGGCGCTGGTCGAAGCGTTGGGTGGTGAAGAGATTCCGCAGGGGATCTAAAGGCTGCTGATGGTTACCCTGTGGGAGCGAGCAGGTTCGCTCCCACATTGGTTCTTGTGGTGCTACTTAAATAATAAGGATCAGGTCATGCGCGCATTGGCTGCATTGAGCCGCTTTGTCGGCAATACCTTCGCTTACTGGGTACTGATTTTCGCCGTCGTGGCGTTTTTGCAGCCGGCCTGGTTCATCGGCCTCAAGGGCGCCATTGTGCCGCTGCTGGGGCTGGTGATGTTCGGCATGGGCCTAACCCTCAAGCTTGAAGACTTCGCCGAAGTCGCTCGCCATCCGTGGCGCGTGGCCTTGGGCGTGGTCGCGCACTTCGTGATCATGCCCGGCGTGGCGTGGTTGCTTTGCCAGGTTTTCCACCTGCCACCGGAAATTGCCGTCGGCGTGATTCTGGTCGGTTGCTGCCCGAGCGGCACATCGTCGAATGTCATGACTTGGCTGGCCCGCGGCGACCTGGCCTTGTCCGTGGCCATCGCCGCCGTCACGACCCTCCTCGCTCCGCTGCTGACCCCGGCACTGATCTGGCTACTGGCCTCGGCCTGGCTGCCGGTGTCGTTCATGGAGCTGTTCTGGTCGATCCTGCAAGTGGTGCTGTTGCCGATCGTACTGGGCGTGGTGGCGCAACGGCTGCTCGGTGACAAGGTACGTCATGCGGTGGATGTGTTGCCGCTGGTGTCGGTGGTGAGCATCGTCATCATCGTCACCGCCGTAGTCGCCGCCAGCCAGGCGAAGATCGCTGAATCCGGCCTGCTGATCATGGCCGTGGTGATGTTGCACAACAGCTTCGGCTATTTGCTGGGCTACTTCACCGGTCGCCTGTTCAACTTGCCACTGGCCCAGCGTAAATCCCTGGCGCTGGAAGTAGGCATGCAGAACTCAGGTCTGGGGGCAGCCCTGGCCAGTGCGCATTTCTCGCCGCTGGCGGCGGTGCCCAGCGCGCTGTTCAGCGTCTGGCACAATATTTCCGGGGCACTGCTCTCGACGTACTTCCGGCGCATGAGCGAAAAACTGGACCGCGAAACACTCGCCGCCCAGCAAGCCGCCGAGTAACGCAGACTTGATCGAGCGGTCAGCAATAGGCACTCTATGCTCATTGCGGGGACGACCCCGCCACTCGATCAAGTTCTAATCCGGGGACGACCCCATCCATTGATGGAGGCGTGTGATGCCCTGGATCATTCTGTTTTTTGCCGGCCTGTTCGAAGTCGGCTGGGCTGTCGGCTTGAAGTACACCGACGGTTTCAGCCGCCCTCTCCCCACTGCATTGACCGTTGCGGCCATGGCGATCAGCCTCGGCCTGCTGGGCCTTGCGATGAAGGAATTGCCGCTGGGTACGGCCTATGCGATCTGGACCGGGGTCGGTGCCGTGGGCACGGTGATTGCCGGGATCATTTTGTTCGGTGAGTCGATGGCGTTGGTTCGATTGGCCAGTGTGGCGTTGATCGTTGCAGGGTTAATCGGGCTTAAGGTCAGCGCCTAGGCCACTACCGCATTCGCGAGCAAGCCCGCTCCCACAATGGACTGCAGTCTATTGTGGGAGCGGGCTTGCTCGCGAAGAGGCCCGCAAGGTCATCAATTATCTGACAGCCCCGCGCAACTCCCCCACCAACGCCTGCAATTTCGCCGGCTCCGCCACTTCAACGGTGACTGCCGAACCCGCCACCAACGTCACCCTCGACCACAACCGACGAAACAGCCCCTTGCCCGGATCGCGACTGAAGAAACTGCCCCACAACCCCTGCAACGCCAGGGGAATCACCGGCACCGGCGTTTCCTGAAGAATGCGCGTCAACCCGCCCTTGAACTCATTGATCTCACCATTGGCAGTCAACTTTCCTTCAGGGAAGATGCACACCAATTCGCCGTCCTTCAGGTATTGAGCGATTCGCGTAAAGGCCTTTTCGTAGATATGAATGTCTTCCTGGCGCCCGGCAATTGGAATCGTCCCGGCGGTGCGGAAGATGAAATTCAGCACCGGCAGGTTGTAGATCTTGTAGTACATCACGAAGCGAATCGGCCGACGCACCGCGCCGCCAATCAGCAAGGCATCGACGAAGGACACGTGATTGCAGACCAACAGCGCCGCGCCCTCATCGGGAATGGCATCCAGGTTGCGATGCTCCACGCGGTACATTGAATGGCTCAGCAGCCAGATCATGAAGCGCATGCTGAACTCGGGGACGATTTTGAAGATGTAAGCGTTGACGCCGATATTCAGCAGCGACACCACCAGAAACAACTGCGGGATCGACAGCTTGACCAAGCTCAGCAAGACGATAGAGACAATGGCCGAGACCACCATGAACAATGCGTTGAGGATGTTGTTGGCGGCTATTACCCGCGCCCGTTCGTTCTCGACGGTACGTGACTGGATCAGCGCATACAGCGGCACGATGTAGAAACCGCCAAATACACCCAGGCCGAGAATATCGAACAACACCAGCCAGGCGTGGCCGAAACCGAGTACTTGGAGCCAACCGTGGCCATCGACGCTGTCGGGGATTCCACCGGAATGCCACCACAGCAGCAGGCCGAACACGGTCAGCCCGAACGAACCGAACGGCACCAGGCCGATCTCGACTTTGCGCCCGGAGAGTTTTTCGCACAGCATCGAGCCCAGTGCGATCCCCACCGAGAACACCGTCAGGATCAAGGTCACCACGGTTTCGTCGCCGTGCATCCACTCCTTGGCGTAGGCTGGGATCTGCGTCAGATAAATCGCCCCCACGAACCAGAACCAGGAGTTGCCAACAATGGACCGGGACACCGCCGGGGTTTGCCCCAAACCCAGTTTCAGGGTGGCCCAGGACTGGCTGAAGATGTTCCAGTTCAGACGCATTTGCGGCGAGGCCGCCGCCGCTCGCGGAATGCTGCGGCTGGCCAGGTAACCGAGCACGGCGATGCCGATAATCGCGGTCGACACCACCGGCGCGTAATGTGCCGAGGACATCATGATGCCGGCACCGATGGTACCGGCGAGGATCGCCAGAAACGTGCCCATCTCCACCAGGCCGTTGCCGCCGACCAATTCATCCTCGCGCAACGCTTGCGGCAGGATCGAATATTTCACCGGCCCGAACAGCGCCGAATGAGTGCCCATGGCGAACAGCGCCACCAGCATCAACGACAAGTGATCGAACAGAAAACCCACCGCGCCAACCGCCATGATGGCGATTTCGCCGAGCTTGATCAGACGAATCAACGCATCCTTGGCGAATTTTTCCCCGAACTGCCCCGCCAGCGCCGAGAACAAAAAGAACGGCAGGATAAACAGCAATGCGCAGAGGTTGACCCAGATCGAGCGATCACCGTCGATGGCCAGCTTGTAGAGAATGGCGAGAATCAGCGACTGCTTGAAAATGTTGTCATTGAACGCGCCGAGCGATTGCGTGATGAAAAACGGCAGGAAACGCCGGGTGCGAAGCAAGGTGAACTGCGAAGGGTGACTCATCTTCCATGTTCCTGAGTGGCGTGGACGCTTATTGGAATAACGGTTTTCGATCCAGGCCACACATTACCCCACGACGTGCCTAGCTTTGGAGGTGTTCAGCGATTATTTCGCCAACCCGGCAATGCACGGCGACACGAACAACTCACCGTGCCAGGCGCCCAGCACCGTACGCCGGCCCACGATCAGCCACATCACCACCAGCATCGCCACCAGCACACAACCGAACACCGTGAAGAAATCCAGGCTCAGCAGGTCCGCCAGCTTCAGCGTCGTCAGCGCATACACGCCCAAAGGAAAGGTAAAACCCCACCAGCCGAGGTTGAATGGGATGCCGGCGCGTAAATAGCGTGCGGTGATCAGCAGCGCCATCAGCATCCACCAGAACCCGAACCCCCATAGAGTGATACCCGCCACCAGCCCCAACCCGGCGGCGATTTCACCAACGCCTGGCAAGCCATTGGCGGCAAAAATCATCGGCGCATCGCTCCCCAGCAGCAACATGCCCAGGCCACCAGTGCCAATCGGGCCGAGGGCCAACCAGCTCGAGGCGGCCATGTTTTCGTGGGGCAGTTTGTGCAGGGCCATGCGCAACAGCAAAATCGTCAGAATGCTGAACGCCACCGGTAGGGAAAATGCCCAGAGGATGTAGCTGGTGACCAGCATGATCAGTTGCCAATGAGCGTCGGCGAGATGCGGGGCCAACAGCCCGCCGCTGGCGGCCGCGACTTCGGCGGCCACCACCGGCAGCAACCACACCGCGGTCATCTGGTCGATTCGGTGCTCCTGACGGGTGAACATCAGGAAAGGAATCAGCACGCCGCAGGCCAGCGACATCGCCACGTCGATCCACCATAACGCTTCAGCCAACGGCACCACGTTCTCGCCCCAACGCGGCAAACCGAACACCAGAAAACCGTTGATGATGGTCGCCAGCCCCATGGGAATGGTGCCGAAAAACATCGAAACCGTTGAATGGCCGAAGATCCGCCGCGCCTCGTCGAAGAACAACACCCAACGCGCGGTGTACAGCCCGGCGAACAACACGAATAGCAAAGTGTTGAACAACCACAACCCTTCAGCCAGGACGCGCAGGCCCGACACATTCCCAGGCCATTGCGCCAAGGCCAGGGCCAACACGCCAGTGCCCATGACGACAGCGAACCAGTTGGGTGTGAATTGGCGAATGGCTTCCAGCGGCCTGGGCAAGTGGCTCAGTGGCCGAAAACGGGTTTTGGTGGCGCAGCATGTCATGGCGAACTCCTGTCCTCGAATGAGGTGGAGCCCATGCTAGATCCGAATCGAATATCGATATAACGGGTAATTTCTCTATGTGTTATCTACTTTGCAGATAACCCTCAGACGCTGCCTTCAGTCTCGACCACCAGGATTCTCGCTTCTCCCAACGGCTTGGCCACGTGTTCGGTGCCCACCGATGCGTAGAAAATATCCCCGGCGCCCAGCAAAGCCTCTTTTTCGACACCCTCTTCCCGATAGCACATCTGCACTTGCCCATCGAGCACCACGAAGACTTCCTGACCGTCATTGATGTGCCATTTGTAAGGCTGATCAGTCCAGTGCAGGCGCGTGGTGATGCCGTTCATGTTGGCGATATCCAGCGCCGCCCAGGCACGGTCGCCGATAAAGGATTTGCTGCGAATAATTTTCAAAAGACATCGACCGAAAGAGATGTTGAGGCGCCAAGGCTAGCCCAAATCAGCCGACGGCGGCGCTCGCATGCAAAGTTTTCAAGGGCGAAGGCCATCGCCTACCGGTTTTGCGGATTGGCGCACCAGGCCTAGCAACGCCGCGGCCGACAACACGATCAGCACCGCACCATAGCCATCGGTGGTCGGGATCAACCCGAACACCCGGGTCAGGTTCCCGGCCAGCAACGATGGCAGGCTGAAAGCCAAGTAACTGAGGACATAAAACGCCGACATCAAACCGGCCCGTTCGTGGGGTAAGGCCAGTGGCATGATGCTGCGCAGTGCGCCCAGAAAACCTGCACCAAAACCGCTGCCGGTGACCAGCGTGCCGACGAAGAACAACGGCAAGCTGCCACCGTGCACCGCGACCAGCACCAGCGCTAGACCCACCACCAACAGGCTGGCGGACAGGCGCAGCATCTTGTCTGCCCCCTGGTTGCGCAGCGTGTAGATGGACAACGCACCGCTGAGGGTCAGCACCGCCACCAGCGCACCGCCAACCAGGTTGGAGGTCGAACCCGTTGCGGCCCGCACCAGGGACGGTGCCAGTGAAAGGTAGAAGCCGCCCACCGCCCAGGCCGCCAGATCCAGTGGCAGCACCAACCACAAGGCTCGCCGCGCCTGGGCCGGCACATGCAAGGTCGGTCGCAGAGAACGCCAGGCACCGGGTTGCGGGCTGACGCTCTCCGCCAGGCGCCAGAGGTAAACGGCCTGGGCCAGGAACAACCCCAACAGAATCCAGTACGTCAGTTGCAAGGGCAACGGCGCGAATTGCGCCAGCAGGCCACAGCCCAGCGCCCCACAAGCCATGCCCAACAACGGCGCGACGCTGGTAATCAACGGGCCCTGCCTGCGGTCAAAGTCCAGCAACGCAGCACCAAGCACGCTGGTGGCCATGCCTGTGGCGAAGCCCTGGATCAACCGGGCACCAATCAGCCAGGCGACACTGTCGGCATTGATAAACAGCAGCATCGCCAGCATGTTGAGTAACAGCGCGACGAAGATCACCGGCTTGCGGCCCAGGTAATCCGACAGCGAGCCCACGGTCAGCAAAGCGGCCAACAGACTGAATGCGTACACGCCGAAAATCAGCGTCAGGATCGCAGGGGAAAATTGCAATTGTTCCTGGTAGAGGTGATACAACGGCGTCGGCGCGCTGGAGGCGGCGAGAAAACCGAGCAAGGTTATTGCCAGAAATATCAGGCTGACACGGGTCGAAGCTGGACGAGACATGGGCACACTCCACAAAAGCCATCCACAAAAGCTAATTTTTTGCTTTTGCAGAGTGTGCTACCGAGAAGCGCTTAAAGCAAATTCTTTGTGTTAAGGTCCGATGCATGGCTATTAAAGAAGGTTTACGCCCCGGCGGCAGAAGCGCTCGGGTACAAGAGTCGATTCATTCGGCGGTCCGCGACCTGCTGCAAGAGCAGGATCGCGCCACCCTCACCGTGCCGCAAATCGCCGCGCGCGCCGGTGTAACGCCGTCCACCATTTACCGGCGCTGGGGCGATCTGCCGGCGCTGCTGGCCGACGTTGCCATCGCCCGCATGCGCCCGGACAATGAACCGGCCGATACCGGCAGCCTGCGCGGTGACTTGCGCGCCTGGGCCGAACAGTACCTGGACGAAATGAGTTCCGAGCCCGGCCGCAACATGATGCGCGACATCCAGGCCTGTGCCACGCCGGGGTATTGCGTGGGCATCATCAGCGGTCAGCTGCAGATCATTCTGGATCGCTACCCCGATGAGCCAAACCCTGGCATCGAGCGGCTGATCAATGTGGTGGTGGCACCGACGGTGTTTCGCATTCTCTTTGCCACCGCGCCGCTGGAGGTTGAGGAGCTGTATCGGTTGGTGGATATCGCGCTGGGTCAGTAACACCGTCATCGCGAGCCTGTTCGCGATGAGGCCATCTGCGACACCCCACCACGCCTCGACCTTGGTCGACACTGACGAACCCGAGCGGGCATGCGAGACTGTTCTGCCGGGCCCAAGCCCCGGTGTCTTGTTAGGGAGCTTCCATGTCGCTGTCCAGCGGGCTGATCGCCGTTGTTGCCCTGGCCTATATGGCCATCATGTTCGCCATCGCCTTCTACGGCGACCGGCGCAGCACGCCGCTGCCGCCGCGGGTGCGGGCTTGGGTCTACAGCCTGTCGCTGGCGGTGTATTGCACCAGCTGGACATTCTTTGGCGCGGTGGGCCAGGCCGCCGAACAGCTCTGGTCATTCCTGCCGATCTATCTCGGGCCGATCCTGTTGCTGGTGCTGGCGCCGTGGGTCCTGCAGAAAATGGTGATGATCAGCAAACAGGAGAACATCACCTCCATCGCCGACTTCATCGCCGCCCGCTATGGCAAGTCCCAGTCCCTGGCGATAGTGGTCGCGCTGATCTGCCTGGTGGGCGTGCTGCCGTACATTGCCTTGCAGCTCAAGGGCATCGTGCTCGGGGTGAACCTGCTGATCGGTGCCGGCGCCGACGCCATGGGCACCCGCGCCCAGGACACCGCGCTGATTGTCTCGCTGATCCTGGCGCTGTTTACCATCGTTTTCGGTACCCGCAACCTCGACGCCACCGAGCACCACCGCGGCATGGTACTGGCCATCGCCTTCGAGTCCCTGGTCAAGCTGTTCGCCTTCCTTGCGGTCGGTGCCTTCGTGACGTATGGCCTCTACGACGGCTTCGACGATCTCTTCGACCAGGCGATGCTTGCCCCGCGCCTGGAGCAATACTGGAAAGAAACCATCAATTGGCCGTCCATGGTGGTGCAGACCGGGGTGGCGATGATGGCGATCATCTGCCTGCCACGGCAGTTCCACGTGACCGTGGTCGAGAACATCGAACCCCAGGACCTGCGCCTGGCCAAGTGGGTGTTCCCGGCCTACCTGGCCCTGGCCGCGCTGTTCGTCGTGCCCATCGCCCTCGCCGGGCAAATGTTGCTGCCCAGTTCGGTGCTGCCGGATTCGTTCGTCATCAGCCTGCCCCTCGCCCAAGCCCACCCGGCCCTGGCGGTGCTGGCGTTCATTGGCGGCGCCTCGGCGGCTACCGGCATGGTGATCGTGGCGAGTGTGGCGCTCTCTACCATGGTCTCCAACGACATGCTGCTGCCCTGGTTGTTGCGTCGCAACAACGCCGAGCGGCCCTTCGAAGTGTTCCGTCAGTGGATGCTTTCGGTTCGTCGGGTGAGCATCGTGGTGATCCTGTTGCTGGCCTATGTCAGCTACCGGTTGCTGGGTTCGACAGCGAGCCTGGCGACCATCGGCCAGATCGCCTTCGCCGCCGTGACCCAACTGGCCCCCGCCATGCTGGGCGCGCTGTACTGGAAACAGGCCAACCGCCGCGGTGTGTTCGCCGGCCTCGCCACGGGGATCTTCCTGTGGTTCTACACCCTGGTGCTGCCGATCACGGCCCACAGCCTGGGCTGGTCGCTGAGCAGTTTTCCAGGCCTGGCCTGGTTGCATGGTAATCCTTTTGACCTGCCGATTACCCCGCTGACCCAAGGGGTCGTCCTGTCCCTGGCCGGTAACTTCACCCTGTTTGCCTGGGTCTCCGTGCTGTCGCGCACCCGCGTGTCGGAACACTGGCAAGCCGGACGTTTCATCGGCCAGGAAATCAGTGCCCGCCCCAGCGCCCGATCGATGTTGGCGGTACATATCGATGACCTGTTGCAATTGGCCGCCCGCTTCGTCGGCGAGGAACGGGCGCGCCAGAGCTTCATCCGCTTTGCCTACCGCCAGGGCAAAGGTTTCAACCCGAGCCAGAATGCCGACAGCGAATGGATCGCCCACACCGAACGCCTGCTGGCCGGTGTACTGGGGGCCTCTTCGACGCGGGCGGTGGTGAAGGCCGCCATCGAAGGTCGCGAGATGCAGCTGGAAGACGTCGTTCGGATCGCCGACGAAGCCTCGGAAGTGCTGCAATTCAACCGAGCACTGCTGCAAGGCGCCATCGAAAACATCACCCAAGGCATCAGCGTGGTCGATCAGTCCCTCAGGCTGGTGGCGTGGAACCGTCGATACCTGGAACTGTTCAAGTATCCGGACGGTTTGATCAGTGTCGGCCGGCCCATCGCCGACATCATCCGCTACAACGCCGAACGCGGCCTCTGCGGCACTGGCGAGGCGGAAGTCCACGTCGCCCGACGCCTGCACTGGATGCGTCAGGGCCGCGCCCATACCTCTGAACGACTGTTCCCCAACGGCCGGGTGATCGAGCTGATCGGCAACCCTATGCCCGGTGGCGGCTTCGTCATGAGTTTCACCGACATCACCGCTTTTCGCGAAGCCGCGCAGGCCTTGACCGAAGCCAACGAAGGGCTGGAGCAACGGGTAGCCGAGCGCACCCGGGAATTGTCGCAACTGAACGTGGCCCTGACTGAAGCCAAAAGCACCGCCGAGGCGGCCTATCAATCCAAGACGCGCTTCCTGGCAGCCGTCAGCCATGACTTGATGCAACCGCTCAACGCCGCGCGACTGTTCTCCGCGGCACTGTCCCACCAGCACGACAGTTTGCCGAGCGAAGCCCGGCAACTGGTGCAACACCTGGACAGTTCGCTGCGCTCGGCCGAAGACCTGATCACCGACCTGCTGGACATTTCCCGCCTGGAAAACGGCAAGATCAACCCGGACCGCAAGCCGTTCGCCCTAAGCGAACTGTTCGATACCCTAGGTGCCGAGTTCACGGCGCTGGCCCAGGAACAAGGCCTGAAATTCCGGGTTCGAGGCTCGCGGCTGCGGGTCGACAGCGACATCAAGTTGCTGCGACGCATTTTGCAGAACTTCCTCACCAATGCCTTCCGCTACGCCAAAGGACCGGTGCTGCTGGGCGCACGTCGGCGCAACGGCGAGTTGTGCCTGGAGGTCTGGGATCGCGGGCCGGGCATCGCCGAAGATAAACAACAGGTCATTTTCGAAGAATTCAAACGCCTCGACAGCCATCAGACCCGGGCCGAAAAAGGCCTGGGCCTGGGCCTGGCGATCGCTGACGGGCTGTGCCGCGTGCTGGGCCACACCTTGCAGGTGCGCTCCTGGCCGGGACGCGGCAGCGTGTTCAGCGTCAGCGTACCGCTTGCCCGAACACAGGTAGCCGTACCCAGCACGGTGGCCGAACCCAACGGCCATTTGCCGAGCGGTGCACAGGTGCTGTGTGTCGATAACGAAGACAACATTTTGATCGGCATGAACAGCCTGCTGACACGTTGGGGTTGCCAGGTGTGGACCGCGCGCAACCGTGAAGAATGCGAACGCTGGCTCGCTCAGGGGGGCCGACCTCAACTGGCCCTGGTGGATTTTCATCTCGACGGCGGCGAGACCGGAACCGAGCTGATGGCCTGGTTGCGAACGCGCATGGGTGAACCGATCCCGGGCGTGGTGATCAGCGCCGACGGTCGCCCTGAGACAGTGGCCCAGGTGCACGCGGCAGGCCTGGACTACCTGGCCAAGCCGGTGAAACCCGCTGCGCTGAGGGCGTTGTTGAGTCGGCATTTGCCGTTGTAGGGAGACTAATGTCCTACAGCCAGACATCGAACCTGCGGCGAGGGGCGTTAGCAACCCTGGGTTTTTTCGGTTTCTTCAGGCAACTCAGGTAGCCCATCCGCATCCGTCATCGCGCGTTCAAGCAACTCCGTTGGCAAACTCTTGCTGGCCCGAGCGCCGAGCAACTTGAGTTGTTCGCTGCGGCTGACCAGATTGCCGCGCCCTTCTGTCAGCTTATTGCGCGCTGCGCTATAGGCCTTGTCCAACTGCTGCAAGCGACTGCCGATTTCGTCCAGGTCCTGAATGAACAGTACGAATTTGTCATACAGCCACCCCGCCCGCTCGGCGATTTCCCGGGCGTTCTGGCTCTGGCGCTCCTGTTTCCACAAACTGTCGATCACCCGCAATGTCGCCAGCAGCGTGGTTGGGCTGACGATCACAATGTTGCGGTCGAAAGCTTCCTGGAACAGGTTCGGCTCGGCTTGCAGAGCGGCAGAAAACGCGGCCTCAATCGGTACGAAGAGCAACACGAAATCCAGGCTGTGCAAGCCGTCCAGGCGTTTGTAATCCTTGCCGGCCAACCCTTTGACGTGGGCGCGCAATGACACGACGTGCTGTTTGAGGGCGAGTTGACCAATGGCGTCATCCTCGGCGGCCACGTACTGCTGGTAGGCCGTGAGACTGACTTTGGAGTCGACCACCACTTGCTTGTCGCCGGGCAGATAAATCAACACGTCAGGCTGGAAGCGCTCGCCGTCCGGCCCCTTGAGGCTGACCTGAGTCTGATATTCACGGCCCTTCTCCAAGCCGGCATGTTCGAGCACCCGCTCCAGAATCAGCTCACCCCAGTTACCCTGGGTCTTCTGGCCTTTGAGCGCGCGGGTGAGGTTGGTGGCTTCATCGCTCAGGCGCAGGTTCAGCTGTTGCAGCCGCTCCAGCTCCTTGCCCAGGGAGAAACGCTCCCGTGCCTCGGCCTGATAACTTTCTTCGACACGTTTTTCGAAGGACTGGATGCGCTCCTTCAACGGGTCGAGCAACTGACCCAGGCGCTGCTGGCTGGTTTCGGCGAAGCGCTGCTCACGTTCGTCGAAGATTTTTCCTGCGAGCTCGGCGAACTGTGCCCGCAGCTCGTCTCGCGAACCTTGCAGATCCTCCAGCCGTTGCTGATGGCTCTCCTGCTGTTCACGCAATTCGGCCTGCAATGAAGCCGCCTGGGCGTCGAGCCGCCGCAGCTCCGCTTCTTTGCCGGCACGCTCCAGATTCCAGGCGTGGGCCGCATCCCGGGCGTTGTCGCGCTCAATCTGCAACAACTCGACTTCGCGACAGGCAGCAGCGAGCTCGGCTTGTTTGGCAGCGTTGGCCTGGCTCAGGTCGCTGATTTCATCACGGCAGGCATCCAGCTGGGCGTTCAAACCGTCGTGGGCCATGTGGGCGGTGGCCAGGCGTTCTTCCAGCAGTGCCAGTTCGGTCTGCGCCGCGCTGGCTTGGCGTTGCAGGTGCCAGGCCAGCGCGAGCAACGGCACCGCAGCGCCCGCCAGGCCAAACAACAGGCTGGTCAAATCCATAGCCATGACAATTCCTGTCGGTGAAATAAAGCCCGAAGGTTAACCAAGCAGCCAGGGGTTGCCCAGCTTAGTCTTCGATTTCACCAAGCGCCTGGCGAGCCCGATGATCCCCGGCACGGGCGGCCTGGCGCAGCAGGTCGTGGCCGATGCGCCGATCGCGCGCGTTCCCGCATTCACGGCACATCAACTGCCCGAGGCGACTTTGTGCAGCCACCACCCCTTCACGGGCCGGTTGCTTGAGCAGACGACCGGCCAGGTGTTTGACACTGGGGTTTTCTCCCAGGCGTGGGCTGTCGAGCAGCCACTCGGCCACTCGCATAGAAATGCGCTTAGGTGGGGTAACACCGGAGGGTGTGGAAGTAACAGGATTTGATACTGAGCGAAACTTCATAAAGCACTGTGGGATAGATCGGAAGGCGCGCCACTCTACTCTTTTTTTCGCACGGGTAAAGTCGAAAAAAACCAGCACGCCCGTCCTAGAGCAAGTGCTTGGGACAATCCACAGAAGCTGTGGATAACTCAGTGGACAACCCACCCTGAACTCGCCGTAAGCCCTGTGGAATGGGGCCTGTGCTCAAACTGACGATTTTTTCACCAGTAAAAAAAAGCGATGTTTTTCATTGACTTAAATTTTGGATACAGGCACCCACCTCAGATTGTTTCGACATGACAGTACGATGACAGCCATCACAACGAGTGTGCACAAGTAACACCCGACTGGTTATGTCACTGCGCTTTTTTGGCACATTTTCGGCAGTAAAGCTTGGGGATAAACTTGGCAAACCCATGCCTTGCACGTCAAAGCGGTCGGGCAGATGCGCAGGCCCAAGGTCGGATCCTGTGGCGCCCTTGAGGGCATCGCAGCCGGTTTGGATCTTTTTTAACCAATGCCCTTCCCTTCAGCGATTAGATCCGTTAGTATCCCCGGCGTTAGTACCAAGCTGAAAGTCAATTCCGGGTCGAACACTTCTCCACGGTCAGCCATCCCTCAAGGGACGCTACACCGATAAAAAGAGACCGACCCCCTCGATGGTTTCCAGGTAAATCTTGCGCCAACACGACCTTTGAACGAATCCAAAGAGTGTTGCCCAGGTTCATTACTCTGACCGAACCAACCTGCAAATTGATCAGGATCTTCACCCCGGGCCCAGAACCTTTGCCCTTGATGTGTTGCCTGCCCTCCTAAGTACCTACCTGCCAGCCCAAGCGCGCACTCTATATAGCGCTCAAACTGGCTGCTTTGTTCCAGTCAGGCTCTTCGTTCGACCAATGGTGGTCGACGTTACTGGAACGTTTTAACGTTGCACGGTTCTTAACCGTGTCATTTGTAGGAACACCCATTACATGTCTGCTCAAATCCATACACAGGATGCCATCCGCACCCTAACCAACGCTTTTGCCCCAATGAACTGCCTGATCATGGCCGCTCGCAAAGGCTGCTTCAGCTTCACACTGGTCAATGAACACGGCATCGCTCGTCACAGCGAACGCCTGTACCCCGATCAGTACTCCAGCGCAGAACCGCTGCAGGCCGTGATCGAGCGTACCCGCCAGGCACTGGTTGCCTGAGACGACAGAAAGACTGAAGACCCAAAGGCCCCGCCCAAAAAGCGGGGCTTTTTATTGCCTGGTATTTCTCGATAAAGCGCAACGGCTTAAGCACCAGGCGATATAACGGTTATAGCTGTTCGCTGAAAATGATTTAAAAACAGGCCGTTACAGCGGGAATATGACACTACACTTCAAGTCAAGCGGCATGATCCGCTTCCGGCGGGGCCTGAACCGATCCACCGCTGCCAAGCCCACACCTTCAGGCCCCGCTCATTTCACACTTCGAGGGTTTTATGGGTATCGCTGCCAGCGAACTGTGTCGATATGTGATCCGCCCGACGCTCCTCTATCTGGAGCGCCATAGCGCAACGGCGGAATCCTTATTGCTGGGTATTGCCGCCAGCCAGTCCGCCCTGGGTTCAGCCCTGCATGACCGTCGCGGGCATGGCCTGTATCGCATTACCGAACCTCGTCACCGAGCGCTTTGGGACCATTACCTGGCGTTGGATCCGGAACGTGCCAGCCTGGTGCGCGGTTTGGCCAGCCAACATGCCTTCCTCAGCGGCCCGCACCTGGAATTGACCGTCAACCTGCGCTACGCCACCGCCATCGCGTGGCTGCTGGTAGAGGAACAAAACACCCCGCTTCCCGAAGCCGATGACCTGCTGGGCATGGCCCGTATCTGGCGTCAGACGTTTCATCCTCAAGGGCGCCTACGGGACTTTACCTGCGCGTGGCAAAGCTGTGTTTCATCGCTGAATCAGGTCGCTTGCTGATGGGGAATTTGGAAAGTTCCTACAATGGCGACGAATTTGGTCGGATTGTCCTACAAAACCGCTCTAAATCAAGCGATACAGGCTATAGCGCTGGAGCGAAAATGTTGGTAATTTCCGCCTCGGTGATCATCAGGAGTTCTAACAATGAAAAAAATAATGCTCAAAACCACCCTTGGGCTTGCCGTTACCTTGGCCTCCACTCAGCTCTTCGCCAGCGGCTTTGCCTTGAACGAACAAAGTATCAGTGGCATGGGTACTGGTTTTGCGGGGCGTTCTTCCTCTGCCGATGATGCAAGTACCGTGTTTGGTAACCCTGCCGGCATGTCGCGCATCAAACGCGAGCAAGTGACTGGCGGTGTGGCAGCCATCGACGCCTCCACTGATATCAGCGACGCCAGCGGCAGCCAGTCCGGTACCAACAAGGGCGATATGGTTCCGTTCACAGCCGTTCCGATGGCCTATTACGTCAAACCTATCAACGATCAATGGACCTTTGGTATGGGCGTGTACGTCCCCTTCGGCTTGGTCACCGACTACGAAAACGGCTTCCAGGGCGGCAGCTTCGGCAGCAAAAGCGAAGTTAAGGTCATCACTTTCCAGCCGACCATCAGCTATGCCTTCAACGACAAAGTGTCCATCGGTTTCGGCCCGACCATCAACCGTATTTCCGGTGTCCTGGAATCGACGCTGACCACCCCTCTGTCGTCCAACAGCGGCGACGTCTCGATCAAGGGCAACGACATTGGTTACGGCTACAACATTGGTGTGCTGGTGCAGGCGACCGACACCACTCGTTTGGGTCTGACCTACCACTCCAAGGTCGATTACAAGCTTGAAGGCCACACCGAAGTAACCGCCGGAGCAGGTACTCCCTCCTCACTCCTGAGTAGCGCACGCTACGATGCTTCGCTGAAGATCACGACGCCTGAGATGGTCGACTTTTCGGTCACTCAGGAACTCAACGATGCGTGGACCCTTTATGCCGGCAGCACCTGGACTCGTTGGAGCCGCATGAAAGACATCACGGTGAACAACGAAGGTGTGACAGCAACAAATGGCGGCGCGTTTGCTCCTTCGTTTTTCAGTTCTATCACCGAAGAACAGAACTGGCATGACACCTGGGCTTACGCCATCGGCACGTCCTACCAGTTGAATAAGCAATGGGTGCTGCGTACCGGCCTGTCCTTCGACCAATCGCCTACCAACAACGAAGATCGTTCACCGCGCATTCCTACCGGCGACCGGACCATCTTCAGCCTGGGCGCTGGTTGGAGCCCGACCGATGACCTCACCATCGACGTGGCGTATTCCTACCTCAAGGAAGAAAAAGTCCGCGTCAACGGCAGCAATGCCCTGGGCCAGTCCTACACCGCCGAATACGACAACAGCGCAAACGGTTTCGGTGTCGGTGCAACCTACCGCTTCTGATGATGCACGGCGAACCTGACCCCCTCGCCATCCGAAGCAAAAAAGCCCCGCACTCTGCAAAGAGGCGGGGCTTTTTCGTGGCTGGCGGTCAGGGCTTGGAGGCGATGGCCGCTTCAACCGCCTTGATGAACTCGGGATCGTCGGGTTTGATTCTGCTGGAAAAACTGGCAACGACCTTGCCCTGGCGATCCACCACGTACTTGTAGAAATTCCATTTCGGCGCGCCGGACTGTTCGGCCAGATGCTTGAACAACGGTATGGCGTCAGCGCCGCGCACCGCTTGTGGTTCGGTCATGGTGAAGGTCACGCCGTAATTGACGTAACAGACCTTGGCCGTCTCTTCACCGTTCTTGGATTCCTGCTTGAAATCGTTGGACGGTACGCCCAGCACTTGCAGCCCTTCGCCTTTGTAGCGCTGGTTAAGCGCCTCAAGACCTTTGAATTGCGGGGCGAACCCGCAGAAACTGGCGGTGTTGACCACCACCAGCGGCTTGCCGGCGAAGCGCTGGCATAGATCGATGGTCTCCTTGGCCCGCAGCTTGGGCAACGAGCCCTCCAGCAATGGCGGGCAATCGGTCGCCCATACTTGCCCGGTCACAACCAGCAACAGAGCGGGAACAGCAAACCAGCGCATCAACATGTCGGAAATTCCTGGAAAGCACGTCAGAGCACAACGGTACTCCGCCGCGACCGACGCCGTCCATCGCTCAACAGGTGCCCATGCCCAATTGCATCAAGGCCAACCCGCCCTGATGCCAGCCCCACCAGGCGAACGCCAGCAGCAGGCCGGCACCGACGACAATCAACCACGGGCCGACGCGGCTCATGCTGCGCCGGCCTGAGCTTGCAGGCGTGCCACCGGACGCTCGCGCACTGGCCAGTTCAACGCCGCCGCCAGCAGGCTGAGCAGGATCGACACCTGCCAGATCAAGTCATAACTGCCGGTGCGGTCGTACACCACCCCACCCAGCCAGCCACCCAGGAACGACCCCAACTGGTGGAACAGGAACACAATCCCGCCGAGCATCGAAAGATTTCGTACACCGAACAAGGTCGCCACCGTGCCGTTGGTCAATGGCACCGTCGACAGCCACAGGAAGCCCATCGCCATCCCAAACAGGTAGGCCGTGGTAGTGGTCACCGGCAGCCACAGGAACAAGCCGATCACCACCGCCCGCAACAGGTACAACCCCGTGAGCAGTCGCGGCTTGGACATGCGCCCGCCCAGCCAGCCAGCAGTGTAAGTGCCAAAGATATTGAACAGCCCGACCAAGGCCAGCACGGTGGTCCCGACACTGGCCGGGAGGTGTTGGTCCACCAGATAAGCCGGTAAATGCACACCGATGAACACCACCTGGAAACCACAGACAAAAAACGCGATCGCCAGCAGCCAGAAGCCGGAATGGCTGCACGCCTCGCGCAACGCTTCGGACAAGGTTTGCTCATGGCCGGCCAGCGGCAGCGGCGTGTCCTTGAGCATGCTCACCAACGGCACGATCAACGCCACCAGCAGCCCCAACGCCAACAATGCGGCAGACCAGCCGAGCCAGCCAATCAGCCCCAGCGTGCCAGGCAACATGGCGAACTGACCGAAAGAACCGGCGGCACTGGCGATGCCCATGCCCATGCTGCGTTTTTCCGGCGGCACGGCCCGCCCGACCACACCCAGGATCACCGAGAACGACGTGCCGGACAGGCCGATCCCGATCAACAGTCCGGCACTCAACGACAGCGACCAGGCAGAATCCGACAGGCCCATGCACACCAGGCCAAGGGCATAGAGAACACCGCCGATCAGTACCACTTTCGCCGCACCGAAGCGGTCAGCCAGCGCGCCGGTGAAGGGCTGCGCCAGGCCCCAGATCAGGTTCTGCAAGGCAATGGCGAAGGCGAACACCTCACGGCCCCAGCCGAATTCGGCACTCATGGGCGCCAGAAACAGCCCGAAGCCATGCCGCACGCCCAGCGACAACGCCAGAATCAGCGCGCTGCCCACCAGGACCCATCCACAGGTACGCCACATCGATGTCATTTTTATTCTCCGCTCGCGGGTATATACCCGCTTGTCATCGAACGAACCAGCTTCACGCCAGCTCATCCAGCAAGGCCAGCAACGCCGCACGCTTCTCGGCGCCCAGCTTCTCGATCAATCGCTGTTGCGCCGCTTCCCAGGCCGGCAACGCCGCCGCCAGCCGGGCATGCCCGGCCTCGGTGAGTTCGACGATGCGGTTGCGCAGGTCTTCACCCTCGGCCAGCGCCACCAACCCCTCACCTTCCAGCACCCGCAGATTGCGGCCCAGGGTGCTGCGATCCAGGCCCATGGCCTCGGCCAGGGAAGAAATACTCGGCTGGTCCAGGCGCGCCAGGTTACTCAGCAAAGAATACTGGGCAACGTTGATCCCGAAGCCGTCGAGGGCCCCATCGTAATACCGGCTGACGCCCCGAGCGGCACGACGCAGGTTGATGCACAAACATTGAGAAGGAAGCATGGTGCGTGTATATACCCGCGATTGCATGAATGCAAATTTAAATCCAGGATCTGCGCGCACCGAGCCGGTGCTTTCACAACAGACGTGGCTGCCAATACAAAAAAGCAAATGCCCGTCAAATGCCCCAGAACCGGTTAGTTACGCCTGCGTAAATGGCATCAGTTGTAATGCGCTGCCCAATCGAGCCTACGTGATTCGTCAGAGGGTGTACTATCAGTGTCTGCCCATCAGAAATCAGTCAGCCATGTCCGCGCTAAGCGAAGAGAGCCGCCAGATCGTAGCGTCTCTGGCGCACCGGGTCGGCCCCAACGCTGACATTGCAAGGATCGCGCAAGCGATTGTCTCCACCTTGCAGGGTATGGACGCAGCCCTCACGCCCATCATTGGTCAGCAAGGGGTTGTCGCGCTTTATCGCCGCAGCCTGCATCTGTGCGGCTCTCAACATCCGCGTCTGGCCGGTACCTATGACCGTGTGCAGGCCTTGCTGGATCTGACTGTTCTCAAGTCCGTACTCGTTGAACAAAGTGAAGCCGATGCGTTGTTTTTCGGTGAAATTATGCTGACCACCCTCTACGAGCTACTGATCACGCTGATCGGGCCTTCGCTCACCGCACGTTTGCTACGTGGCATGTGGGAACCTTCTTTGAGCGACACCCCTTCGCAGGAAAATTCGCCATGAGCACCAAAGTGACTATCAACCGCCTGGCCACCGGCGTGCCAGGACTGGACGAGGTCTTGGGCGGGGGATTGCCAGAGTTTTCGTTCAACCTGATCGCCGGTCCGCCCGGTTGCGGCAAGACCACCCTCGCGCACCAGATGATGTTTGCCCTGGCAACCCCCGAACGTCCCGCACTGTTTTTTACCGTGCTGGGCGAGCCACCGCTGAAGATGCTGCGTTATCAGCAGCAGTTCGATTTCTTCGACAGCGAAGCCATTAATCAGTCGATCCGCTACATCAACCTGGCTGACGATACCCTGGCCGGGAATCTGGACGAAGTGCTGCGGCGTATTGTCAGCGCGGTGGAGGCTCACTCCCCGGCGCTGGTGTTCGTTGACTCGTTCCGTTCAGTGGTACTGGCCAGCCAGACCCAAGACAACCCCAATAACAACCTGCCGCAGTTCGTCCAGCAACTGGGCATGCTGATGACCACCTGGCAGGCCACGACATTCCTGATTGGCGAGTATTTCACCGAAACCGATACCAACCCGATTTTCACCGTGGCCGATGGACTGATCTGGCTGCGCCAGAGCGTTCAGCGCAACTCAATGGTGCGCAAGATGGAAATCATGAAGATGCGCGGCCAGCCAACGCTGCCGGGGCTGCACACCTTCCGTATCGCCTCGTCAGGCATCAAGGTATTTGCCCCGGCGCCCTACAACCCGACCGAAGCACCGCTGCAATTCCCCATCAAGCGCCTGGCAATGGGCGTACCGCAGCTCGACGAAATGCTCGGTGGTGGCCTGCCTCGCGGTTATTCCCTGTTAGTGGCTGGCCCGTCCGGTTCGGGCAAAAGCATTCTGGCGGCATCCTTTCTCGCCGAAGGCGCGCGAAACGGTGAAACCGGCGTGATCGCGGTGTTCGAACAACGCCCCAATCATTCCCAGAACGCCACCCTCACCGACTTGATTCAAAGCGGAAAGGTCGGGCTGGTGGATAGCCGCGCTCCGGACCTGTCCATCGACGAAATCGTGCATCTGCTGTTGAGCGAGATCGCCCGCCTGAACGCTACCCGGGTAGTCATTGACTCGCTGTCGGGTTTCGAACTGGCTCTGGCGCCGACTTTTCGCGCAGACTTCCGCGAGTCGCTGTCACGCATGGTCACCGCGTTGACCAGCGCAGGTGTCAGTGTGTTGCTGACTTCGGAGCTGGAAGACCGCTACACCGACCTGCGTTTCAGCCCTTACGGCACGGCTTTTCTCACCGACGCTATTATCGTTCAGCGCTACATTGAAGTGCAGAGTCGTTTGTTGCGCATCATGGCCGTGGTCAAGGTGCGGGCCAGCACCCACTCCGATGAGTTACGCCTTTACCGCATCGACGAAGGTGGTTTGCAGATCGGTGAAATGTTGCCGGATCGGGAAGGTTTGCTCGGAGGCCGGCCTACCCTGCAACTTTCTGGCAAAGGGCCGGATGAGTAGCAATCATGGATGAGGCCAACGGAAAGAATGAGCAAGCGATGGCCTCCGCCGCTCGCGAACTGTTCCTGCTCGGCCAAAAAACCGTCGAGGCGCGCGCAGTGCTGACGGCCCTGCACAAGGAGTTGAACAGCGCCAACAGCCAACTTGCCGATAAGCAACATGTCGAACAATTGATTGAGGCCAATCAGCAGTTGGTCCTGGCGATCCTGTCGGCCCAATCCGAGGCTGAAAAACCAAAATCCACGCAGACAGAACAACAGCTGTATCTGGAAATGCGTGAAGCCAATGAGCAATTGGTCATTGCTGCCCTCAGCGCGCAAGACCTGCAAGTCTCGGCCGAACACGCGCTGGAGCGTCAGCGTAACGTCCTCGCCTTAGTGGCCCACGAACTGCGCAATCCGCTGACGCCCATCAGCATGATTGCCGGCCGACTGGTACGGGTGCCCAGTGAGGAATTGCCACGCATGCAGCAGTTGATCGAGGGTCAGGTGCGCCACATGTCTCGATTGGTGGAAGACTTGCTCGACGTCGCCCGCGCCAGCACAGGCAAGTTTCGCCTTGATTGCCGTATTGTCGACATGGTTCAGATCATCCATCGGGTGATAGAAAACTGTACCCCGGTCATGATCGCCCACAACTTGCATTTCAGCGCACAACTGCCCGAGTGTGCGTTGACGGTAAACGGCGATCCGGTACGGCTCACGCAAATTCTCGGCAACCTGCTGGACAACGCGGCCAAATACACGCCGTCGGGCGGCACGGTCATATTTACAGCCACCGCCGAAGCCGATCTGCTGCACGTAAGCATCCGCGATACCGGCATCGGTATTACCGCAAAGGCACTGCCGTTCATCTTTGAACCCTTTATGCAGGACGTTAACGCAGTCGGTTTCAATGGGGCAGGCCTGGGCATTGGTTTGACGGTAGTGCGCGAGTTGACCGAAGCCCACGGCGGCACAGTGACCGGCAAGAGTGCGGGGGATGGTAAGGGGAGCGAATTCGTGGTGACGCTGCCGTTAGTGATTGATTAATGCTGCGTTGATGTTTCCTTCCGACCTGACTGTAGCGGGGGTCATCTTAAAACCAACACCAACCCCACCAACACCGCCATCTCAAGCAGTTCCAGCAAAGCTCCGGCCGTATCTCCGGTGCATCCGGCGAGCCTGCGCAACATCATCTGTCGCAACCCGACAAATACCGTCGCGGCAATCGCCAGCGCCCATACGCCCGCCCAACCCGCCACCAGCACGCACCCCAGCGCACTGACCAGCAACACCTGCCAGCCCGCGCGGCGCGGCAAGTGGTCGGCAAGCGCCTGTCCCAACCCGCCAGCACGCACATAAGGCGTGGTCAGGAACAACCCCAGCAATGCGCCACGCCCCAGCATCGGCACGATGAGCAACGCCAGGGTCTGGCGCTGCTCGATCAGCGCCAGCAGCGCGGCGAACTTGAGCAGCAACACCAACACCAACGTAATGACGGCGATCGGTCCGCTGCGGGGGTCTTTCATGATCAGCAGCGTGCGCTCCCGATCACCAAAGCCGCCGAGCCAGGCATCGGCGCTGTCGGCCAGGCCGTCCAGATGCAGGCCGCCGCTGAGCAGCACCCACGCCGTCAGCAACAGCGCGGCATGAAGCAACAGCGGCGCGCCGAGCAACACGGCATCGAGCCCCCACAGCAACCCACCGAACAACAGCCCCACCAGCGGATAGAACAGCAGCGAACGACCAAGCTGCGCGGGCTCAGGCATGCCCGGCAAACGAACCGGCAGGCTGCTCAGAAATTGCAGGGCGATCCAGAACGACAACATCTTCAGCCCTCCTCTTTCAGGACTGAACCGGACGACACCCAAAGAGAAAACAACGCGCCATGGCCCACTTCGACATTGAGCAACTGCTCCCGAGGCAGGCCTCGGGCCCGGGCCAGCAGCAAGCGCATCACGCCGCCATGGCTGACCAGCAAAACGCGTTGACCTGCATAGGCAACGTGCAAGCGCTCGACCGCTGCCAGGACTCGCCTCGAAAACTCAAGCACCGGCTCGCCGTCGGGTGGCGTGAAGGCGTAGGGGTCGGCCCAGAACTGGCCCAGGGCCTGGGCGTCGGTGTCCATCAACGCCGCCGCGCTGCGGCCTTCCCAGGCGCCGAAATGCAGTTCTTGCAGATCCTTGTCCAGGTGCACCGGCAGATCGAGTCGGGCACCGAGTTGTTCAGCGAAACGAGCACAACGTTGCAACGGCGAACTCACCAGACGATCCCAGGGCCCACCCGCCGCGACAGCCGCGTGCATCTGTTCCCAGCCCCTGGCCGTCAAGGCATCGTCGAGGCTACCGCGCAGCCCGCCACCCAGCTCGGTTTCGCCGTGACGCAGCAGGTCCAGGCGCAAGGTCATGCCGGACGATCCGCCACGGCCGCTTCGGCAAACGTCGCCATTTGCCCGTGGAGGTCACAAGCCAGGCGCAACAGCGGCACCGCCAGCGCCGCGCCACTGCCCTCACCCAGGCGCAAACCCAGGTCGAGCAGCGGTTCGGCACCGAGGGCTTCCAGAACGTGGCGATGCCCCGGCTCGGCGCCGCGATGACCGAACAGCAACCACGGCCTACAGGCTGGATTGAGGCGCACCGCCACCAGCGCCGCGACGCTGCAGATAAAACCATCCACCAGCACGGCGACGCCCTGCTGGGCACAGGCCAGATAAGCGCCGGCCAGCGCGGCGACTTCAAAGCCGCCCAGGTTGAACAGTGTTTGCAACGGGTCGTTGCTCTGGGCACCGTGCAGCGCCAGCGCGCGCTCGATGACCTGGGCCTTGCGGCTGACACCCGCCGCGTCCAACCCGGTGCCCGGCCCGACCAGATGCGCCACCGGGCAATCGAGCAAGGCACAGGCCAGGGCGCTGGCCGCCGTGGTGTTGCCGATGCCCATCTCGCCGCCGATGAACAGCTGAGCCCCGGCGGCGACGGCACGTACGACGCTGTCGCGCCCCGCTTGCAAGGCCTGCTCGCCCTGAGTCACGGTCATTGCCGGGCCCTGGACGAAATTCGCGGTGCCAGGCCCGACGTTCAAGTGCCGCACACCCGGCAGGTCCAGCGAAGGCGTCACGGTGCCCAGATCCACCACTTCCAGCGAAGCGCCCAGTTGCCGCGCCAAGACGCTGATGGCCGCGCCGCCGCTGACGAAGTTGAGCAGCATCTGCCCGGTCACTTCCTGGGGATAGGCCGATACGCCTTCAGCCACCACGCCATGATCACCAGCAAAAATCGCGATCCACAGCTGATCCAGGTTCGGCTTGACCTGCCCTTGCAGGCCCGCCAACTGCACCGCCACCGATTCGAGCCGGCCCAGGGAGCCGGCCGGTTTGGTCAGCTGTTGCTGACGGGCCTCGGCCTGTTCCAGAACCTGGGTGTCGAGGGGCTTGCACGGGTCCAGCCACCAGCGGTGAGTCATAACGCAGTACCTTTGAGGATCAGGGGCAGGCCGGCAACGGTCAGCACGACGCGCTGACAACGTTCGGCCAGGGCTTGATGCAGCCAACCGGCTTCATCGACGTAACGGCGAGTCAACTCGCCCAGCGGCACGACACCCATTCCGGTCTCGTTGCTGACAAAAATAATTTCACCGGGCAGCGAGGCAAGGCAGCCCAGCAGTGCGTCGCGCTCCTCGGTCAGTTGATCGGGGTCGTCAAGCATCAGCAGATTGGTCAGCCAAAGGGTCAGGCAATCCACCAACAGGCATTGCCCTAAACCTGCGTTTTCCTGGAGCACCCGCGCCAAGGCCAACGGCTCTTCCACCAGCGCCCATTCGGCCGGACGCCGAGCGCGGTGTTGGGCGACCCGCTCGTCCATCTCGCCGTCCAGAGGTTGGCTGGTGGCGATGTAAGTCACCGGCAATTGGCTGTCTGCCGCTAGCCTTTCAGCCAGGCGACTCTTGCCGGAGCGGGCACCGCCGAGGATTAGTTGCAACATCGTGTTTTACCTTTTATTGGCGGTGTAGCGATTGGCCCCATCGCGAGCAGGCTCGCTCCCACAGGGGATTTATGTACACCACAGAACCCATGTGGGAACGAGCCTGCTCGCGATGGGGCCAGCCCAGCCACCCTAGATTCCACAAAGCTCACGCAACAACCCGGTATCCAAATGTCGCTCCACCAGATCCGCCAACCGCTCGATGTCCCGCTCGCGCAGGGCGTGGTAATCCACCGTTTGCACATTCTGCAACCCGGCCCAACGCAACAAGGCGCTGCAGGACTCTGGAGACTCGAACAGACCGTGCAGGTAGGTGCCGAAAATCTGTCCGTCAAGGCTTTGGGCGCCGTCACGGCGGCCGTCATCCAGGTGCACCGCCGGGTTTTCCAGGGCGGGGCCGGTGGTCACGCCGGCATGGATCTCATAGCCGCTGACCTCGGCATCTTCCAAGGCCAGTCGCCCGCGCACATTGCGCAGTTGTTTCTCTTGTTCCAGGGTCGTTTCGAGGGCCAACAGGCCCAGCCCGGCACTGGAACCCGTCGCGCCTTCCAGCCCCAGCGGATCGTGGACCTGCTGGCCGAGCATCTGCAAACCGCCGCAAATACCCAGCAGTTTGCCGCCGTAGCGCAGGTGACGATGGAGGGCCGTTTCCCAACCGTTGGCCCGCAGATAGGCCAGGTCGCTGCGCACACTTTTCGAACCCGGCAGGATGATCAGATCGGCCGGCGGGATCGCCTGGCCGGGGCCGATGAATTGCAGGTCGACCTGCGGGTGCAGGCGCAGCGGGTCAAAATCGGTGTGGTTGCTGATGCGCGGCAATACCGGCACCACCACCTTGAGCACCTGTTCGGCCTTGTCGGCCTGACGCTGATCGAGGCCGTCCTCGGCTTCCAGGTGCAGGTCCATCACGTAAGGCAACACGCCAATCACCGGTTTGCCGGTGCGTGCCTCGAGCCAGTCCAGGCCCGGTTGCAGCAAAGCGATGTCGCCACGAAAACGGTTGATGATGAAGCCCTTGACTCGTGCCTGCTCACTGGGCGAAAGCAACTCCAGGGTACCCACAAGATGGGCGAACACCCCGCCGCGATTGATATCGGCGATCAGCAGCACCGGGCAGTCCACCGCCTCGGCAAAGCCCATGTTGGCAATGTCACCGGCCCGCAGATTGATCTCGGCCGGTGATCCGGCGCCCTCCACCATCACCACCGGATACGCCGTGCTCAACCGTTGGTGGGAGGCCAACACCGCTTGCATCGCGATGGCTTTGTAATCGTGATAGGCCACGGCATTCATGGTAGTGACAGCGCGGCCATGAATGATGACCTGGGCGCCGGTGTCACTGTTGGGCTTGAGCAGCACCGGGTTCATGTCGGTATGAGGTTCAAGCCCGGCAGCCTGGGCCTGCACCGCTTGGGCGCGGCCGATTTCGCCGCCATCGGCGGTTACCGCACTGTTAAGGGCCATGTTCTGTGGTTTGAACGGCACCACGCTCACACCTTGACGCCTGAGCCAACGACACAGCGCGGTGACCAAGGTACTTTTGCCGGCATCGGAGGTGGTGCCCTGCACCATCACAGTGGTCATTGGATGTCCTTGGCGTAGGCCTCAAAAGCCTGTTCTAGGCGCAGGAATTCGCCGTCATCGGCCGGGAGTCCGAAACGCAGGCTGCTGTTGTTCGCAAACAACCGCAGGAGAATGCCGCGACGGGCCATGAAATCGTAAAGCGCCTGGGCGTGTTCGGTGACCAGCCATTGGAACAACCCGCAGCCGCCCTGGGGCTTGAAGCCATGGCGTTCGAGCATCAGCGCCAGGCGCTGGCTGGTTTCTTCGCAGCGCTGTCGCTGGCGAGTGTGGGCCGCGGTGTCCAGCAGGCACGCCTGGCCCAATACCCGGGTCGGCCCGCTGATGGCCCACGGTCCAACTTGTTCGGCGAGTAACTTGAGCAAGCGGCGCTCGGCCAATACAAAGCCCAAGCGAACCCCGGCCAAGCCAAAAAACTTGCCGAACGAACGCAGCACGATCAGCCCGACCTGATGGGCATGGGCGGCCAGGCTCAGGGGCGGCGTGATGTCCATGAAGGCCTCATCCACCACCAGCCAGCCACCGCGCTGGGCCAGTCGCGAATGCCAGTCCAGCAGACGCTCGGGGGCCAGGTTCAGGCCCGTAGGATTGTTGGGGTTGACCACCACCAGCACGTCGAGGCTGTCGAGGAAGAAATCCACTTCCGACTCCAGCACTTCACGCACGATGTAACCACCGCGACGCCAGGCTTCGGCGTGCTCGGCGTAACAGGGCGACAGCACCCCGACCTTGCCTACTCGGCGCAAGCGCGGCAGCAGTTGAATGGCCATCTGCGAACCGGCCACCGGCAGCACATGCAACGCCCCGTAATAATCGCAAGCAGCTTGCTCCAGTCCGTCATCGGTTTCAGGCAGACGCGCCCAGGCCCGCAGGGGAATCGCCGGGACGTCGAACGGCCAGGGTGCCAGTCCACTGGACAAGTCGAGCCAGTCGGCCTCGGCAATGCCGTATTGCCGGGCCGCGTTGCCCAGGCGCCCGCCGTGTTCAAGCATAAAACTCCGCTCCCAGGCAGAGAATCAGCAGCCATAACCATACGCCGCGCTGGACCAGTTGCCAGCCACGATCAATGGTGTCGGCACTCGCTGGCACGCCCTCGCCCAAGGGAGGACGCTGATGCAGCTCACCGTGATAAACCGCCGCGCCGCCCAACTCGACCCCCAGCGCACCGGCGCCAGCGGCCATCACAGGCCCGGCATTGGGGCTATCCCAGGTCGGGCCCTGGGTGCGCCAGCATTTGAGCGCCAGGCGGGTTTTTCCGAGCACCGCGTAGGTCAACGCCACCAGGCGCGCCGGAATGTAGTTGAGCAGGTCATCGATCTTGGCCGCGGCCCAACCGAAGCGCTCGAAGCGTTCATTGCGATAGCCCCACATGGCGTCGAGGGTATTGCTCAACCGGTACAACACCACCCCGGGCGCGCCCGCCACGGCGAACCAGAACAGCGCGGCGAACACCGCGTCGCTGCCGTTTTCCAGCACTGACTCGGTGGCGGCACGGGCGACGGCGGTCTCGTCCAATTCATTCGTCTGGCGACTGACCAGGTAGCTCACCCGCTTGCGTGCTTCGTCCAGGTCGCCGCTGCGCAGCGCCCGGGCCACCGGCTCGACATGTTCACCGAGGCTGCGCAGGCCGAGGGCGCAATACAACGCGAGGATTTCCACCAACCAACCCACCAACGGTGCCCAGGACAGGGCCGTGGCGAGCAGGGTCAGCGGCACTACCGCAATGACCCACGCGGTGACCCCATGGCTGCGCCATCCACGCCCGCCGGAGTTAAAGCGCTGTTCGATGCGATTGGCAAAGCCGCCGAACGCCACCAGCGGATGCCAGCGTCGGGGTTCGCCCAACAGCGCATCCAGCGCCACCGCAGCAGCACTGAGCAACGCCACACTCATGGGCTGACTCCCCAATGGTTTTCATAGAGCAGTTCATCCAGCGAACGCGGTTGCGCCCAGCCTTCCAAAGAAAGCATCGGTGCCGGGTAAAAGTCCCCGACCGGTCCCAGACAGAGTATCGCCAGCGGCTTGGCACCCGCAGGCAGGCCCAGCAGATCAGCCAGTGCCTGGGGTTCGAACAACGACACCCAGCCCATCCCCAGCCCTTCGGCGCGGGAGGCCAGCCACAGATTCTGGATCGCGCAGGACAGCGAGGCCAGGTCCATTTCCGGCAAGGTCCGACGACCGAAAATGTGCCGCTCGCGATCATCCATCAACGCCGCCACCAGCACTTCGGCGCAGTCGTTGATGCCTTCGACCTTGAGCGTCATGAACTCATCGCTGCGCTCGTTCAGGGCCTCGGCGGTGCGGATGCGCTCTTGCTCCACCAGTTGCCGGATTTCCCCACGCAAGGCGCGGTCGCTGATGCGGATGAACCGCCACGGCTGCATCAGGCCCACGCTGGGCGCCTGGTGCGCGGCTTCCAGCAGGCGGCGCAGCAGTGACGGTTCAACCGTGCCACCGGTGAAGTGGCGCATGTCGCGACGCTCGGCGATGGCGCGGTAGATCGCGTCGCGTTCGGCCTGAGGGAAAGCGTTGTCTGTCATGGCCTCTTCGCGAGCAAGCCCGCTCCCACTGGGTTTAGGTGATCCACTGTGGGAGCAAGCTTGCTCGCGAAGGCGGCTTCAAGATCGGGCGCAAACAGCGAGGCAATCGCCCTCGGATTGGACGGAAAGTAAAAGTGCACGTAGGAAGCCGTCATCCGCCCTTGCCGGAAAACCGCCTCCGCCCCACGCCCACCGTTGGGGCTATGGCCGCGAGCAATCGGCGCCAGCTCGGTGCTGGTCAGGGAATGGTGATAGGTGTGCCCACGCAGGGTGCCTTCCGGCAAATCCACCGATTGCAGTGCCAGGGCCGCCAGACGCTTTTGCATCTGCGCATCACCGGCCAGCAAACCGAGGAGTTCGGCACGGGTGCCCTCGACGTCGGTCAACGAATCCAGCAGATACAGCATGCCGCCGCATTCGGCCAGCAGCGGTTTGCCTGCTTCATGGTGAGCACGGATTGCGGCCAGCATCAGGGCATTCTGCGCTAACGCCACGTGGTGCAATTCCGGATAGCCACCGGGCAGATACAGACTGTGCGCCTCGGGCAGCTCGGTGTCATGAATCGGTGAAAAGAAGCTCAACTGCGCGCCCATGGCCCGCAGCAAATCCAGGCTCGCGCCATAGGTGAAAGCAAACGCTTCGTCCCGGGCCACGGCGATGCGAACACCGTCGAGCCATGGCTGCGCGGCGATCACCTGGGGCGCGGCGAACGTCACAGCCGGTGGCAGCGACACTTCACAACTGCCTGCCAAGGCATCGGCCGCCGCGTCGAGACGCAAGTCCAGGTCGTTCAGCTCACTGGCCTGGACCAACCCGAGGTGGCGACTGGGCAATTCGATACCGGTTTCCCGGGAGAGCGCGCCGTACCAGCGCAGGCCTTCGGTCAGGCTGCCTTCGAGCAACTGCGCGTGGCGCAAGGTGCCGACCCGGTTGGCCAGCACCCCGGCGAATGGTAAGTCTGGTTGGTACCGCGCCAGGCCCAAGGCCAGGGCGCCAAATGTCTGGGCCATGGCCGTGCCGTCGATCACCGCCAGCACCGGTACGCCGAAATGCCGCGCCAGGTCGGCGCTGGACGGCGTGCCGTCGAACAGCCCCATCACCCCTTCGATCAGAATCAGGTCTGCTTCAGCGGCGGCTTCCCACAACAGCCGTCGACTTTCCTGCTCACCGACCATCCACATGTCCAATTGATAGACCGGCGAGCCACTGGCACGCTCCAGGATCATCGGGTCAAGGAAGTCCGGACCGCACTTGAATACGCGCACCTTGCGCCCTTGGTTGCGATGCAAACGAGCCAGTGCGGCAGTGACGGTGGTCTTGCCTTGCCCCGAGGCCGGGGCGGCGATCAGCACCGCCGGGCACTGGCGGTTGTTCATGCTGGCATCACTCACAGCTCGACGCCTTTCTGCGCCTTGATGCCGGCCTGGAAGGCGTGCTTGATCATGCCCATTTCGGTAACGGTGTCGGCCAGTTCGATCATTTCTGGCTTGGCGCCGCGACCGGTCACCACGACGTGCTGCATCGGCGGGCGGGCCTGAAGATCGCTCAGGACATGATCGAGGTCGAGGTAACCGTGCTTGAGGGCGATGTTGAGTTCATCGAGCACCACCAGGCCAATGGACGGATCGCTCAGCAATTGGCGCGACACCGCCCAGGCGGCTTCGGCAGCGGCGATGTCGCGCTGGCGGTCCTGGGTTTCCCAAGTGAAGCCTTCGCCCATGACGTGAAAGCGCACCTGCTCCGGGAAGCGGCGGAAAAACAGCTCCTCACCGGTGCTGTTGCGCCCCTTGATGAACTGCACCACGCCGCATTGCATGCCGTGTCCCATGGACCGCGCCAACATGCCGAACGCCGAGCTGCTCTTGCCCTTGCCGTTGCCGGTCAGCACCAGCAGCAGGCCGCATTCGTTCGGCGAGTTGGCGATGCGCTCGTCGATCACGGCTTTCTTGCGCAGCATGCGCGCCAGGTGGCGTTCGTCGCGGTCGGATGCATTGATGATGGGGGAGCCGGTCATGGGGAAGCCTCCGTTTGGGACTGGATAACGGCGGGCGGGCACAAAAAAAGGCGGCAACAAGCCTGGCATCGCCCACCGTGATGCCGTTGGATGAATCAGGCCGGTCTCCGGGCTCATGAGCGGCGTAATGCCGGGCCGCGCGCCTTCCCATGTCATGCGGACACAGTGGCCAATACGCAGCGTTAACTCATTTACCGTTGCGGGGGCAGCGCCGGGTTCGCGTGTACTCACCGGCTTCCCTGTTTCACTTTGTCGACCAAGGTCACAAAGCACCTGAAACAAGCCGCGAAGGTTAGAGGGTTGGGGGTGGAGCGTCAATTAAAGCCGCCGCCCGTGTCGGCGCAATCATTGGCCCCGATCAATAAAGTGACGCCTATCTTGTGTGATTCTGCGGCAAGTGATATCAAAGAGACATCACACCCGATACCACAAGAACAAGAGGGCAATAGCATGCAAGGCATGATCATCAGCAATCCAAAACTGGAATTCCTGCGCCCGGTGCTGGAACGTTGGTTTGATTGTATCGACCACTACAACGCCGTGCGCGGCGATAACGACACACCTTACTGGTTCGATGAAAAAGCCAACCTCGGCTTGCTGTCGGCTGCCGCCTGGATGGCCGAGATGGTCACGCTGCAAAACACCCCGACCCGCAAACAGAATGAAGAAGGCGAACGCAACGTCAGCGCCGACCTGTTCATTGCCAGCACCGATGAACGCGCCTTCATCCAGGCCACCCAACGCTGGCCCAAGGTCAACAATCTGAACCTGGCCCAGCCCCTGTTGGAGGCTGCCAGCGATGCCAAACGCATCAGTTATGCCAGCGACCTGAAGCTGGGTTGCCTGTTCGTCTCCCCGCAAAAAGCCCAGCAGAGCGCCACGCCCGAAGAGCTGCAGGACATGATCGACGACCTGCAGAAGGAAAACACCTGCGCCGTGGCCTGGTATTTCCCTTACGCCTACCGCAAATTGCGCAACGAGGCCGGCCATTATCATCCCGGCATCGCCGTACTGTTCAAACAGGCCCACGGCTGACCGGTTGAACCATCGCGTGTCTACGCTTCTCTATGAATAACCACATGCATTCATAGGGAAGCCAGCATGCTCAAGCCACCCCATCTTCTGATCGTCGCCCTTGCCGCAGGGCTTGTTGCTTGTGGCGAGTCTTCCACACTGCAAGTGTCCGACGGCACCGGCCCATCGCCGAAGCTGCCCGAGCCGAACAAGACCCTGGTCCCCACCGTCAATATCGCCGAAGCCGTCGGCTGGCCCGACGGTGCCAAGCCAACCCCGGCCCAGGGCCTGCAAGTGGCTGCATTCGCCGAAGGCTTGGATCATCCGCGCTGGCTCTACGTGCTGCCCAATGGCGACGTGCTGGTGGCGGAAACCAACGCCCCGCCCAAGCCGGACGATGCCAAGGGCATCCGTGGCTGGGTAATGAAAAAGGTCATGGGCCGCGCCGGTGCCGGGGTACCCAGCCCCAATCGCATCACCCTCTTGCGCGACGCCAATCACGACGGCGTTGTCGAAACGCGTACGATTTTCCTGGAAAACCTCAACTCACCGTTCGGCATGACGCTGGTAGGCAATGACCTGTATGTGGCCGACACCGATCGGCTGATTCGTTTCCCGTACAAGGAAGGCGACACGCAAATCAAGGCGCAACCGACCAAGGTCGTCGATTTGCCGGGTGGCACAATCAACCATCACTGGACCAAAAACGTCATCGCCAGCCAGGACGGCAGCAAGTTGTACGTCACCACCGGCTCGAACAGCAACGTCGCGGAAAATGGCATGGCGGCTGAAGAAGGTCGCGCGGCGATCTGGGAAGTGGATCGTGCCAGCGGCAATCACCGTATCTTCGCTTCGGGCCTGCGCAACCCCAACGGCCTGGCCTGGGAACCGCGCAGCGGGGCGTTGTGGACGGCCGTGAACGAGCGGGATGAAATCGGCAGCGACCTGGTGCCGGACTACATCACCTCGGTCAAGGACGGCGCCTTCTATGGCTGGCCCTACAGCTACTACGGGCAGAACGTCGATGTCCGGGTCGAGCCACAAAACGCAGAACAGGTGGCCAAGGCCATCGCCCCGGACTACGCCGTCGGCCCTCATACTGCATCGCTGGGCCTGACCTTCGCCGAAGGCAGCACCTTACCGGCGCCGTTCACCGAAGGGGCTTTCATCGGGCAGCATGGGTCATGGAACCGTAAACCCCACAGTGGCTATAAAGTGATTTTCGTACCGTTCAACGCCGGCAAGCCGGTGGGACAACCGGTGGATGTGCTGACCGGTTTCCTGAACGCAGATGAAAAAGCCCAGGGCCGGCCGGTGGGCGTGGTGATCGACAAGCAGGGCGGGCTGTTGGTGGCCGATGATGTGGGGAACAAGATTTGGCGTGTGTCGGCGACTAAATGATGATGAATTGTGGCGAGGGGATTTATCCCCTCACCACACATTTGTTCCAGTCTGAAGCCCAATTAGAGCTTGCGACACAGCGTCAACCCATCTCCCAGGGGCAACAGCGACAAATCCACCCTTGGGTCATCCTTCAAGGCGCGATTGAGCGCCTGGATGGCGCGGGTGTCTTCACTTTGCGAGTCGACTTCCAACACCCGCCCGCTCCATAGCGTGTTATCGAACATCACCAACCCACCGCCACGCAGCAGCCGCAGCGAATGCTCCAGGTAAGTCGGGTAATTGGCCTTGTCGGCATCGATGAAGATCAGGTCAAAGGTTGCGCCCTGCCCTTGCCGTTCAAGATCGGCGAGGGTTTCCAAGGCTGGGGCCAGGCGCAGTTCGATTCGCTCGGCCAAACCGGCCTGCTGCCAATAGCGAAGCGCCGTGGCGTTGTAGTCGCCGGGGATGTCGCAGCAGATCAGCGAGCCGTCCTGCGGCATGGCCGAGGCCATGCACAAGGCGCTGTAGCCGGTGAAGGTGCCGACCTCCAGCAGGCGCCGGGCGCCGGTGAGTTTCACCAGCAGCGCCAGAAACTGCCCCTGTTCGGGCGCTATTTGCCAGCGAGCCATGGGCAGGGCTTGAGTCTCGTCCCTCAAGCGCCGCTGCAAAGGCGTCTCCCGCAGGGAAACGTCCAGCAGATACTGGTAAAGGGCGTCATCAAGGTTAAGGGAGCGAGCGGTCATGACGACCTCCGCGAATCAGGGATTGCGAGCCAGGTGTTCCGGTTGCAGTACGCGCTTGGCGCCCAGATAGGCTTTCTGCCAATAGGCCTTGGACAGGCTATCAAGCTTGACCGTGCCACCGGTGGCCGGTGCGTGGACGAAGCGGCCCTCACCGACATAGATGCCGGCATGGCTGACCCGGGAGCCGCCGCTGGTAGCGAAGAAAATCAGGTCACCGGTCTGCAACGCTTCCTTGCCAACATCCGGGGCTCGCATGCCGATCATCTCGCGGGTGGAGCGCGGCAGGGAAATACCGGCGGCGTCGCGGTACACATAACCGATCAAGCCGCTGCAATCAAAACCCGAATCCGGTGTATTGCCGCCCCAGCGATACGGCGTTCCCACCAGGCCCAACGCCCGGAAGAGCACGTCTTCGGCAGCCGGAGAAAAGGATTGCGCGGGTGCAAAGACCACCGGAGCCCGTACCGGAGCTGGCGGCGGAGTGCGGCTGGCACAAGCGCTGAGCAGCGCGGCGAGAACAATGAGAATGAGGCGGGCCGACGTCGACATATGCAGACAATCCTGATCTGGATGCGGCTTTTCTGCCGTGGGCATGAAAACAAATCCGCCTGCGTAGGACGCAGGCGGATTGCTATCAATCAATGATCAAGGATTCTAGCGGCTATGACGCAAACTTCAAGTAACACTTTAAGTTTGCCTTACAAATTGTGCGCTTACTTGCGAGCAGTGACCACGGTCGGTGCCATGGCGAGGGCGCGCTTGGCTTCGATGAAGGTCTTGTTCCAGTAGCTGTCACCCAGGCTGTCGATTCGCACGCCACCGCTGCGGCGGCTGCTGGAATGAATGAACTGGTTGTCGCCCAGGTAAATACCGGCATGGCTGACACGACCGCGACGACCGTTGGTGCTGAAGAACAGCAGGTCACCGGGTTCCAGTTGGTTACGAGCCACCAGCGGGGCATTCACGTTGATCATTTCGCGAGTGGAACGCGGCAGGTTCATGCCGGCCTCTTCGCGAAACAGATAACCGATGAAACCGCTGCAATCGAAACCGGCTTCAGAAGTGCCGCCAAAACGGTACCGAGTACCGATCAGAGACATGCCGCGTTCCAGAATGCTGTCGGCCAGCACTGGAAGTTGATAAGGCTTGCTGCCGGCGAACACTGCCAGCTCTTTGTCGTTGGCCATTTCTTCCTGGAACGCAACGGAAGAAGACTGGGCGGTAACGGAATTTTTGACCTGTGGTTGTTGCGCTTGCTGGGACACTGGGGAGTGGGCAGCGCAACCGAACAACAGGGTAACGAGTGCGAGAGGCACGAGGGGTGCGAAGCGATTTAGCATGGGCACGACCGTGGCTGAAGTAGTAAAGATGGCGAGACTATGCCCTCTATCAACCTCATTTGCAAATTCAATCGATGCAAATGTGACTTCCCGGTTTTACGTTTACATCTAAGCGCTTAAGCCCATTTTGAACGTCACGCAGCCTGCAGCCCAGCAGCGCCGCGGGTTTAGCCGCGCCAAAAACAGGCTATAAGCCACCATTGGCGACAGTTTTACCAGCCTAAAGTTTCTTTCAAAAAAGGAATGGTCAGCTTGCGTTGGGCCTGAAGTGAGGCCTGATCGAGGCGTTCGAGCAATTCGAACAGCGCGCTCATGCTGCGGGTGCCGCGGGTGAGAATGAAATGCCCGACTTCATCGGTCAGGTGCAGGCCACGCCGGGAAGCGCGCAGTTGCAATGCACGCAGCTTGTCTTCATCGGAGAGTGGGCGCATCTGGAAAATCAGCGCCAGGGTGAGGCGAGACTTGAGATCCGCCAGCTTCACCGGCAGCTCTCGCGGTGACGTCGATGCGGCGATCAGCAACCGCCGACCGCTGTCGCGCAACCGGTTGAACAAATGAAACAACGCCTCTTCCCAATCGGCCTTGCCGGCCACGGCCTGGAGATCATCCAGGCAGACCAGTTCGTACTGTTCAAGGTTGTCGAGAATTTCAACACCGCGATCCAGCAGCTCGGCCAACGGTAGATACACAGCAGGCTCGCCCATTTGCTCGAACCGCAGACAAGCCGCCTGCAACAGGTGTGTGCGCCCTACCCCGTCCTTGCCCCACAGATAAATCAGGCTCTCGGTCCAGCCGGCGTCGGCTTCGCAAAGCCGCTCCACATAGCCGAGTGCAGCGGCATTGGCGCCTGGGTAGTAGTTGATAAAGGTGGCGTCATCACGCAGACGCACACCTAGGGGCAGCTGAATCGGTTTCATGCTGACTGAACAGTTCCAAAGGAACCGTTAGTGGCCTCTGTGTAAAGTTCGCAAAGTTTATACCCGTGACGCGGACCGCACAATGCGCCGGACCACGAGCAAAATCAAAGGTTTGCGGTAGCAAGCCAATGGGGCGACGGTTTCCCTGACGCAGGGACGACCGCCACGCCCGCCATTTGCCCTACAGCTCGGGGTCTTCGGCGCCGCTATAAATGTCCGAATCCTTATACAGATCGTGCATATGACGCACCAACACCATGATGACCGCCGCCACCGGCAGCGCCAGCAGGATCCCGGTGAAGCCGAACAATTCACCGCCCGCCAGGATCGCAAAAATCACCGCCACCGGGTGCAGGCCAATGCGATCACCCACCAGCAACGGCGTCAGCACCATGCCTTCCAGGGCCTGTCCAACCATGAACACCGCGAC
This sequence comes from Pseudomonas sp. LBUM1664, assembly GCF_059695895.1. Classification (NCBI taxonomy): domain Bacteria; kingdom Pseudomonadati; phylum Pseudomonadota; class Gammaproteobacteria; order Pseudomonadales; family Pseudomonadaceae; genus Pseudomonas; species Pseudomonas sp. LBUM1664. The sequence goes on from NZ_CP166791.1 coordinate 4,749,686, forward strand.
GATGCCGATCATCGGGTACAGGTCGCCGCCGAACTGGAACAACCCGGCGATCAACGCCGCGCCGATGCCAATGACAAAACCCATGTACGGCACGATGGCTGCCAGCCCGGCGATCATGCCGATCAACAGCCCCAGCTCCAACCCCACCAGCATCAACCCGGCTGCGTAGATGAAACCCAGCGCCACCATCACCAGCAATTGCCCACGCACGAATGCCCCCAGCACTTCGTGGCATTCGCCCGTCAGGGTCATGATGCGTTCTTCGCGGTGACGTGGCAGCAGGCTGCGAATCTTGGCCATCATCAAGTCCCAGTCCCGCAGCAGATAGAAACTCACCACTGGAATCAGCACCAGGTTCGCCAGCCAACCGATCAGCGCCAAACCCGAGGCCGTGGCCTGGCTCAACACCACGCCGACGATGTCGGTGGTTTGGCCCATGTGCTCGCTGATGGCCGCCTTGACCTTGTCGAATTTCCAGAAACCGTCCGCCAACCCCAGCTTCGATTGCACCCACGGCACTGCGGTGTGCTGCAGCCAATCGAGCATCTGCGGCGCCAGCTCGTACAGGCGAAACAGTTGCTTGGCCAGCATCGGGATCAGCACCAGCATCAGGGCGCTGACAATCAACGTGAACAGCGCAAACACCGTCACCACGCCCCAGGTTCTCGACAGGCCAATTTTTTCCAGGCGATCCACCAACGGATCGAACAGATAGGCCAGCAGCAGCGCAACCAGGAACGGCGTGAGGATAGGATGCAGCAAATAGATAAGCGCAATCAGCAGGGCGACCCCACCCAACCAGAACCAACGCCGCGTATCGCCCATGAACCACTCCTAGCTATATAAAGAAAGAAAACTACCAGCGAAACCGCAGATTGGCGGCCGGCGCAGGCGTTGGCACCGCGACCGGAACCGAACCATCAGCGGCTGGCTGAGCCGCAGGCACCGGCGCGACGGCCTCACCAGCCGGAATTTCCTGCAGTTTTGCCAGGGCCAATTGCGCTTTCAACTGCTCGGCACTGCCGTTGACCCGATAGACGATCCGATCACCTTCGACCCGCTGCAACTGCCCACCGAAGGGCTCGAGCAAACGCCCAAGCGTTGCATAACGCTCAAGGTTCATACCCTGCACTTCCAGCAGCTGCTCGGTGGCCACGCCCGGCTTGGCGACGAAACGCGGCGCCAGACGCTGACTCACAGCCAACATCACCGCATCGGCCAGGGCCGCAGGATCGGCGCCCTGGGCGTTACCCTGCTCGCGCTGATCTCCCAGCCACAGGCGCCAGGTCCCATGCCACTGGCCGCCCTCTTCCTTGGCGTGGACCGCCAGCAAGGCGTCTGTCGCATACCGCTCCGACGCATCGCGCAAAGGCGCCGGGTCGTTGCCTTCCAGGTTTGGCGCGGTGGCGACGATTTGCTCGCTCAAGTCCGCCAGCGGCAAGTGCAGCGCCAGCCCCCGATGTTGCGCAGCACGACGCAGTGGCGCGGCGCTGGCCTGGCCATCGCCCACCAGGCTGGACCCTTCAACCGAGTCGTTCAGCCACCAGCCCAGGATCGATGGCCGATTCGCGCCCCACAGCGACAACCCTGCCGAACGCAATGCCCGGTCAGAGCTCGCCGGATCGAAGTCCACCTTAAGGCTTTCCGGAGGACCGGCGTCGTAGCCGTATTGAAGGATGATTTGCTGCGGGTCTTGGCGGATCGCCGCCAGAGCAGGATTCTGGGCGGCCTTGGCGTCGCCGGTCAGACGCAGCACCAGCGTATCCAGTGCGCGCAGCGTCGCCTGGTTACGCTCCTCCGGCGTCTGGCTGCTGACCGGTTCGAACACTTGATAAAGGCCATTGAGGGTTTCGGCATGGCTCGCCAGGCTGATCAACGATAAGCAGCCCACAGACAAGAACTTGAACAAACGCATGGAAGATTCCCGGACATAACGGCTGGAACAGGCCGTGTGAAGAAGATTGAGCATGGCTGTGACCACAGCACCCGGCAAAACATTCACACGCCCGATGGAAGTTTCGCACTGTCATAACCATAGCCGGTTACCGCTACACCTTATACAGACGCGCTGCGCAGTACCAATATAAGAAATATCGGTTTTTTTCCGTGGATATGTCTCTGCCCGTCGGCGCGAGGATGGCCGCTGCCCCTCAAGCCTGATAAAATCGCGCGCCTTCGCAGACCGGCAACGGCTGGCACCCGGAATAATTCGTACAACGGTTATTCAATGGCTCCAGCGGTCGGTCGTTACCCAGAAATCCCCCCTAAAGGCCTGGATCATGAGCAAGCAACCCTCCCTGAGCTACAAGGACGCCGGTGTAGACATCGACGCCGGTGAAGCATTGGTCGAACGCATCAAGAGCGTCGCCAAGCGCACTGCGCGCCCGGAAGTCATGGGCGGCCTGGGCGGTTTCGGCGCCCTCTGCGAGATCCCGGCCGGCTACAAGCAACCGGTGCTGGTCTCGGGCACCGATGGCGTCGGCACCAAGCTGCGCCTGGCACTGAACCTGAACAAGCACGACAGCATCGGCATCGACCTGGTGGCCATGTGCGTGAATGACCTGGTGGTCTGCGGCGCCGAGCCGCTGTTCTTCCTCGACTACTACGCCACTGGCAAACTGAACGTCGACACCGCCGCCCAAGTCGTGACCGGCATCGGCGCCGGCTGTGAATTGTCCGGCTGCTCCCTGGTCGGCGGCGAAACCGCTGAAATGCCAGGCATGTATGAAGGCGAAGACTACGACCTGGCCGGCTTCTGCGTCGGCGTCGTAGAGAAAGCCGAGATCATCGACGGCTCGAAAGTCGCCGCCGGCGATGCCCTGCTCGCCCTGCCTTCCTCCGGCCCGCACTCCAACGGCTACTCGCTGATCCGCAAGATCATCGAAGTTTCGGGTGCCGACATCGAAAACACCCAGCTCGATGGCAAGGCACTGGCCGACCTGCTGATGGCCCCGACCCGCATCTACGTCAAGCCGCTGCTCAAGCTGATCAAGGATACCGGCGCCGTCAAGGCCATGGCCCACATCACTGGTGGCGGTCTGCTGGACAACATCCCGCGCGTACTGCCAAAAGGCGCCCAAGCCGTGGTTGACGTGGCGAGCTGGACCCGTCCAGCGGTGTTCGACTGGCTGCAAGAGAAAGGCAACGTCGATGAAACCGAAATGCACCGCGTGCTGAACTGCGGCGTAGGCATGGTGATCTGCGTGGCTCAGGAGCACGTCGAAACTGCGCTGAACGTATTGCGTGAAGCCGGCGAGCAGCCTTGGGTCATCGGCCAGATCGCCACTGCGGCCGAAGGTGCTGCCCAGGTCGAGCTGAAAAACCTTAAGGCGCACTGATGCACGAACGGATGTCTGCAACCTGTGATGTCGTGGTGCTGCTGTCCGGTACCGGCAGTAACTTGCAGGCCCTGATCGATAGCACGCGCACCGGTGACAGCCCGGCCCGTATCCGCGCGGTGATTTCCAACCGCGCCGATGCCTACGGTCTGCAACGCGCCCGGGAGGCGGGTATCGACACCCGAGTCCTGGATCACAAGGCGTTCGAGGGCCGCGAAGCCTTCGACGCCGCGCTGATCGAACAGATCGATTCCTTCAATCCACAACTGGTGGTACTGGCCGGTTTCATGCGCATCCTCAGCGCTGGCTTCGTGCGTCACTACCAGGGCCGCCTGCTCAATATCCATCCATCGCTGCTGCCCAAATACAAAGGGTTACACACTCACCAGCGCGCGCTGGAGGCCGCAGACACGGAGCACGGCTGCTCGGTGCACTTTGTCACCGAGGAACTCGATGGCGGACCACTGGTCGTACAGGCAGTAATACCGGTAGAGTTGCACGACACGCCGCAAAGCCTGGCGCAACGGGTTCACGCCCGGGAGCACCAGATCTACCCGATGGCCGTGCGTTGGTTTGCCGAAGGCCGGCTGACCCTCGACGATCGCGGTGCCTCACTGGACGGCCAGTTGCTCGCCGCCAGCGGCCATTTGATTCGATACTAGGAGATTTTATGCGTCGCGCCCTGCTCTTCGCTTGCGCTCTGCTTGCCTTGCCCCTGGCACAGGCTTCAGAACTTCAACCGTTCTCCGCCAGCTACACCGCCGACTGGAAACAGTTGCCCATGAGCGGCACTGCCGAGCGCAGCCTGACCAAGGAAGCCAACGGCATCTGGAAGCTGAGCTTCAAGGCTTCGATGATGATCGCCAGCCTGACCGAAGAAAGCACCCTGACCCTGGACAAGGACACCCTGCTGCCACAGTCCTACCACTTCGAACGCGGTGGCCTGGGCAAGGCCAAGAAGGCCGACCTAGACTTCGACTGGAGCACGAAGATGGTCACCGGTACCGATCGCGGTGATCCGGTCAAACTGCCGCTCAACCGTGGCATGGTCGATAAATCCACCTACCAGTTGGCCCTGCAGCACGACGTGGCGGCCGGCAAGAAAAGCATGAGCTACCAGGTCGTCGATGACGGCGAAGTCGACACATATGACTTCCGCGTACTGGGCTCGGAAAAGGTCGACACCAAGGCTGGCCAGATCGATGCGATCAAGGTCGAGCGCGTGCGCGACCCGACACAAAGCAAGCGCATCACCGTGCTCTGGTTCGCCAAGGACTGGGATTATCTGCTGGTGCGTCTGCAACAGGTCGAGACCGACGGCAAGGAGTACAACATCATGCTCCTGGACGGTACGGTCAACGGCAAGGCTGTAAAAGGCAGCTGATCGACGCCGATATCAAGAAGCCCCGCCAATGCGGGGCTTTTTTTTGCCCAGATTTCATGACCGTCAAATGAACCTGCTGGACATGAAACATTCTTCATAAAACCTAAACACCTGCGACCGAATGCCGCGCATTCCCTGGCCTGCAGGATTGTTGCGACTTTCATGAAAACTTCTTAACGAACCAAAGCATTTACTTAGCAGGCTACCAAAATTTATAACAAAGTCCTGCACACGCCTTGCTGCAGATAACAGAGATTGGAGCTTGCAAGATGACTGTGAAAGTAACTGAACGCGACGACTCCCATATGTCCCACGAAGGCATCGCCGCCGGTATCCGGATCTGGGATGTGCATCAACAGGATCTGCTCGTGGGGATGTTCCACTCCGAGACGGACGCTCACAGCTACAAGGCCGAGCTGGAGTGCCAGGAAAGGCAACGCTCGCGTGAAACGGCAGAATCCTGAACGACAGCAACACCTGTAGGTCTGTGGGAGCAAGCTTTGCTCCCACAGACGCCTACAGATGTTCCAGGTTTTGTGTTTAGTTTGCTGTCCTGTTTACCACATCAAATCATCAGGAATTTGATACGCCGCGTACGGATCGTCGGCATCCACTTCTTCGGTCTGGGTGTTGAGCTGAATGATGCGCTTGGGGTCGCGCTCCTGGATTTTCAGGGCCGCTTCGCGCGGGATCACTTCATAACCGCCGGCATGGTGGACGATCGCCAGCGAGCCGCTGCTCAGCTTGTTGCGCATCAGGGTGTTGACCGAGATGCGCTTGACCTTCTTGTCGTCGACGAAGTTGTAGTAGTCCTCGGTGGTCAGCTTGGGCAGACGCGAGACTTCGATCAATTGCTTGATCTGCGCGGCACGGGCCTTCTGCTCGGCCTTTTCCTGCTGCTGACGGTTGAGTTCCTGGTCGCGCTTGACCTTTTCGGCCATGGCTTCCTGAGCTGCACGCTGCTGGGAGTCATCCAGTTCGACCTGGCCTTTGTGGGCCAGGCGTTGCTGCTTCTGTTTCTCTTTGCCGACCTGTTTGGCCTGCTTTTGGTTGACCAGCCCTGCTTTGAGCAACTGGTCGCGAAGGGAAAGGCTCATGGTGCTTACTCACTTAGGCAACAGCCTCAGCCACAGCTGGGCAAATTCTTTTCCTGACGTTTGGCTTCGCCCCACAAGGCGTCCAACTCTTCGAGGGTGCAATCTTCCATGGGACGGTGGGTGTCGCGCAATGCCTGTTCGATAAATCGGAACCGTCGCTCGAATTTCCCGTTGGCGCTACGCAGGGCGGTTTCCGGGTCGACTTTGAGGTGCCGGGCCAGATTCACCACGCTGAACAGCAAATCGCCAATCTCGTCGCTGACCGCCGCCGGGTCGTTATCGGCCATGGCTTCAAGCACTTCGTCCAGCTCCTCCCGGACTTTATCGAGCACCGGCAATGCATCGGGCCAATCGAAACCGACCTGGCTCGCACGCTTTTGCAACTTCGCCGAACGGGACAACGCCGGCAAGGCCGCCGGCACATCGTCGAGCAACGACAACTGCTCGGGAACGCAGGCTTTCTCGGCCCGCTCCTGTGCCTTGATTTCTTCCCAGCGCTGCTTGACCTGTTCCTCGCTCAGGCGTGGCAGGTCCAGGGGCGCGTACAGATCACCAGAGGGAAATACGTGAGGATGTCGGCGGATCAACTTGCGGGTGATGCTGTCGACCACGCCGGCGAATTCAAAACGATTTTCTTCCCGGGCCAACTGGCTGTAATACACCACCTGGAACAACAGATCGCCCAACTCGCCCTGCAAGTGATCGAAGTCACCGCGCTCGATGGCATCGGCCACTTCGTAGGCTTCTTCCAGGGTATGGGGGACGATGGTCTCGTAGGTTTGCCTGATGTCCCACGGGCAACCGTACTGCGGGTCTCGCAGGCGGTTCATCAGGTGGAGCAGGTCTTCAAGGCTGTACATTAAAAATCCGTCTCATCACACAAAACCCTGTGGGAAATAACCCTGTGGGAGCAAAGCTTTGCTCCCACAGGCCCACTCCCACAGGAGTGGTTAGCGATCACCCCGGCGTGCGGTTACGCCGGGTTTCGATGATGTTCGGCAACTGGGAAATCCGCCCCAGCAACCGCCCCAGCGCATCCAGCCCTGGAATTTCGATGGTCAGGGACATCAGCGCCGTGTTGTCTTCCTTGTTGGAGCGGGTGTTGACCGCCAACACGTTGATCCGCTCGTTCAGCAATACCTGGGACACGTCACGCAGCAGGCCGGAGCGGTCGTAGGCGCGGATGACGATGTCCACCGGGTAGGTGAGCACCGGCACCGGGCCCCAGCTGACCTGGATGATCCGCTCCGGTTCACGACCGCCCAGTTGCAGCACCGAGGCGCAGTCCTGGCGGTGAATGCTCACGCCGCGGCCTTGGGTGATGTAACCGACGATCGCATCCCCCGGCAATGGCTGGCAGCAGCCCGCCATCTGGGTCATCAGGTTGCCCACGCCCTGGATCTGGATGTCGCCGCGCTTGCCCGGCTTGTAGCCGGTGGCCTTGCGTGGGATCAGCTCCAGTTGCTCGTTGCCGCGCTCCGGCTCCACCAGTTGCTGGGCCAGGTTGACCAGTTGTGCCAGGCGCAAATCGCCGGCACCAAGGGCGGCGAACATGTCTTCGGCGGTTTTCATGTTGGCCTTTTCGGCCAGCTTGTCGAAATCCACCTGCGGCAGGCCCAGGCGGCTGAGCTCGCGCTCAAGCAGGGTTTTGCCGGCGGCGACGTTCTGATCGCGAGCCTGCAACTTGAACCAGTGGACGATTTTCGCCCGCGCCCGCGATGTGGTGATGTAGCCCAGGTTCGGGTTCAGCCAGTCGCGGCTCGGCGTGCCGTGCTTGCTGGTGATGATCTCGACCTGTTCACCGGTCTGCAGGCTGTAGTTGAGCGGCACGATCCGCCCGTTGATCTTGGCGCCACGGCAGTTGTGACCGATCTCGGTGTGGACCCGATAGGCGAAGTCCAGCGGCGTCGCGCCCTTGGGCAGGTCGATGGCGTGGCCGTCGGGAGTGAAGATGTAAACCCGGTCAGGCTCGATATCGACCCGCAGCTGTTCCGCCAGGCCGCCGATGTCACCCAGTTCTTCATGCCACTCGAGCACCTGACGCAGCCAGGAGATTTTCTCTTCGTAGTGATTGGACCCGGACTTGACGTCGGTGCCCTTGTATTTCCAGTGGGCGCAGACACCCAGCTCGGCTTCCTCGTGCATGGCGTGGGTGCGGATCTGCACTTCCAACACCTTGCCTTCAGGGCCGATCACTGCGGTGTGCAGCGAGCGATAGCCGTTTTCCTTGGGGTTGGCGATGTAGTCGTCGAACTCCTTCGGAATGTGCCGCCACAAGGTGTGGACGATCCCCAGCGCGGTGTAGCAATCGCGCATTTCCGGGACCAGCACGCGAACAGCGCGAACGTCGTAGATCTGGCTGAATTCCAGGCCCTTGCGCTGCATTTTTCGCCAGATCGAATAGATGTGCTTGGCCCGGCCACTGATGTCAGCTTCCACGCCGGTGGCCTGCAATTCTTCCCTCAGCTGGGTCATCACATCGGTGATGAAGCGCTCGCGATCCAGGCGCCGCTCATGCAACAGCTTGGCGATCTGCTTGTACTGGTCAGGCTCCAGGTAGCGGAAGGACAGGTCCTCCAGCTCCCACTTGATGTGGCCAATGCCCAGACGATGAGCCAGGGGCGCGTAGATGTCGAACACTTCCCGGGCGACACGATTGCGCTTTTCGTCGTCGGCGGCTTTCACGGCGCGGATCGCGCAGGTCCGTTCAGCCAGCTTGATCAGCGCGACGCGCACGTCGTCGACCATGGCCACCAGCATCTTGCGCAGGTTTTCCACCTGGCCCTGGGTGCCCAGGACCATGGATTGCCGCGGACTGAGGCTGGCACTGATAGCGGCCATGCGCAGCACGCCGTCGATCAGCTTGGCGACCACCGTGCCGAAGCGCTGGCTGACCACCGGCAACTGGATCTGCCCTTCGCGCACGCCGCGGTACAGCACCGCCGCCACCAGCGAATCCTGATCGAGCTTGAGGTCGGCGAGGATCTCGGCGATCTCAAGGCCCGTCTGAAAACTCGAGGTACCTTCGGACCACAGGTTCTTCGCCGCGTTGTGTTGCTGTTCCGCCTCACGAGCGAACTCGCAGGCGGCCTTCAAGGCTTCGCGATCCAGTGCCGTGTCGATACTGACCGCGTGATCGAGCCAAGCCTCGAGATTGATACTGCCGTCGGTGTTGATCGGCTGGTGTGCTCTCACCTGTACCATCTTTACTTACCTTCCCTACGACGCAGATTCAATGCGTCAACATCGCTGCCCTTCGGTGCCCGTGTTCCGCCCAGGGCTGTGGCGGGTTGGCACGAACGGGTCAGTCGGACAAGCCATCCTGGCTCGCTTCAAATAACGCCATGGCCTCGACATGCGCCGTCTGAGGAAACATATCGAGAATCCCGGCACGTTTTAACCGGTAGCCCTGCTTGATCAATTCGACCGTGTCCCGGGCCAAAGTTGCCGGGTTGCACGACACATATACCAACCGTCTGGCGCCCAGGGACGCCAGTTTGCGCACCACCTCGAAAGCACCGTCACGGGGTGGGTCCAAGAGTACCGCAGAAAAGCCTTCGCCGATCCATTCGGCACCCGCCAGTGGCTGGGATAAATCGGCCTGAAAAAAGGCAGTGTTATTCAAATTGTTGCTGACGGCATTGGCCGCCGCGCGGTCCACCATGGTTTGCACGCCTTCGACGGCCACCACCTGGCGCACGCTCCTGGCCAGCGGCAAGGCAAAGTTGCCCAGGCCGCAGAACAGATCCAGCACCCGCTCCTCGGATCGGGGGGCGAGCCATTGCAGGGCCTGGGCAATCATCGCCGCGTTGACCCCCGCGTTCACCTGGATGAAATCTCCCGGCCGGTACGCCAGGTCCAGATCCCAGGCATCCAGGCGATAACCCAGGGCCTGCCCGGGCTCGACCGGTTGTGGCTCGCCTTCGCCATGGAGCCACAACTGGGCTTCGTGGAAGGCGCAGAAATCCTTGAGAATCGTCAGGTCCGATGCCGACAGCGGTGCCATGTGCCGCAGCAACACGGCCAGGGACGAGCCGGCGAATAATTCCACATGGCCCAGCGCCTGGGGTTTGCTCAAACGACGGAGCATGTCCGGCAGGCGACTCATGATCGGCTGCAAAGGCTGTACCAGCACCGGGCAATCGCCGATGGCAACAATGTCCTGGCTGCCAACAGCGCGGAAACCCACCTCAAGCTTTTTCGCCTTCTGGTCCCAGCGCACGGCCACGCGGGCGCGGCGCCGATAACCGAGTTCCGGCCCGCTCAACGGCGCAGCCCATTCATCCGGTTCGACACCGGCCACCCGCGACAACTGCTCGGCGAGCATGCGCTGTTTCAGGGCGAGTTGTTCGTTGTGGGGCAAATGCTGGACGCTGCAACCGCCGCAACGGCCGGCATGGATGCACGGCGCCGCTCGACGCAGTTCACTGGGCAGCAATACGCGCTCGGTGCGAGCCTCGACCACCTTGCCATGGGCACCCAACACCCGCGCCTCGACTTCTTCGCCGGCCAGGGCGCCGATGACAAACCAGGTGCGCCCCTCGACAAAGGCAATGCCCCGGCCATCGTTGGCCAGGCGTTCGATGGTCAAGCGCTGTTTTTTACCGGTGGGCACTTGCGGGGCCCGGCTTCCGCCGCTGGGCTGGAAGCGCAGACCTCTTTCTTGCTTGGCCATCAGTTGGGCGCGTCGAAAATGCCGGTCGACAGGTAACGGTCGCCTCGGTCGCAGATGATCGCGACGATCACCGCGTTTTCAACTTCCTTCGACAGGCGCAGCATGCCCGCCACGGCACCGCCCGAAGACACGCCACAGAAGATGCCTTCTTCGCGAGCCAGGCGACGGGTCACGTCCTCGGCTTCGCTCTGGGCCATGTCGATGATGCGATCCACGCGCTCGGCCTGGTAGATCTTCGGCAGATATTCCACGGGCCAGCGGCGGATGCCGGGAATGGCCGAGCCTTCCATCGGTTGCAGACCGATGATCTGCACGTTGGGGTTCTGTTCCTTGAGGTAGCGCGAGGTGCCCATGATGGTGCCGGTGGTGCCCATCGAACTGACGAAATGGGTGATGGTACCGTCGGTCTGGCGCCAGATCTCGGGGCCGGTGGTGGTGTAGTGGGCTTCGGGATTGTCGCCATTGGCGAATTGATCCAGCACCTTGCCACGACCCTCGGCCTGCATCCGTTCAGCCAGGTCCCGAGCCCCCTCCATCCCCTCTTCCTGAGTCACCAGAATCAACTCGGCACCGTAGGCCGTCATCGCGGCCTTGCGCTCGGCGCTGGAGTTGTCGGGCATGATCAGGATCATCTTGTAGCCCTTGATCGCTGCAGCCATCGCCAGGGCGATGCCGGTGTTGCCGGAAGTTGCTTCGATCAGCGTATCGCCAGGCTGGATCTGCCCGCGCAATTCGCCACGGGTGATCATCGACAGCGCTGGCCGGTCCTTGACCGAACCCGCCGGGTTATTCCCTTCGAGCTTGAGCAAAAGCGTATTGCTGGTAACGCCGGGCAAGCGCTGCAAACGGACCAGCGGAGTATTGCCGACGCAATCGGCGATGGTTGGGTACTGCAAAGTCATGGCGTATTCGCAATCCGGACTGCGGGGGTGCCTATCATACCGGCAAACCTTGCGCGGCCATATCACGCAAAGTGCGGTGGTTATGGCTTATAGGAATAAGCGAGCCAAAAGCCCAAGGCCAATGCGGTCCCTGTGGCGAGGGAGCTTGCTCCCGCTGGGCTGCGCAGCGGCCCAAAAGCCTGAGTCCGCAGTGTGTCAGACAGCTTGTTGGGGGCCGCTTCGCGCCCCAGCGGGAGCAAGCTCCCTCGCCACGGGAACGGTGTCAGGCTTTTCTTTGATGGCTGTCTCAATGGCCACCAACCGCAGATTCAACCGCAAGCCTTTCCCGGCATTTTCCGCCCACAGTTGCCCACCCTGGCGCTGCACCGCATTGCGGGCAATGCTCAACCCCAACCCGAAACCACCATCCCCCGGACGGGAGCCATCGAGGCGGATGAAAGGGTCGAAGATGCGGTTGAGATCCTGCTCGGCCACGCCACGCCCTTCGTCTTCCAGCCACAGGTGCCAGAACCCGCCGTCGCGTTGGCCGTTCAGCCGCACGACGCCGCCGGGCGGTGAATGGCGGATGGCGTTGCGCAGGATATTTTCCAGGGCCTGGGCCAGGGTGTTGAGGTGGCCCTGCACCCAGCAGTCGGCGTCCACGGCGCAATGCAGCTGACTGGCGGGCCAGCCGCTTTCGTAGCAGGCATTTTCCGTGAGCATTTCCCACAGCGCCTGAATCTGGATCGCCTCCCCTGGCAACGGTGCGCGTTCGGTGTCGAGCCAAGCCAGTTGCAAGGTGTCCTCCACCAGTCGCTGCATGCCCTGGACCTCTCGATCGACGCGCTCGCGCAACCGCACCAGATCCTGCTCGCTTTCACCGGCGACCTGCAAGCGACTGAGGGGCGTGCGCAGTTCGTGGGACAGGTCGCGCAGCAACTGCTGCTGCAGGGCAACGGTCGATTGCAGGCGTTCGGACATGTGATCGAACGCACGGCCCAACTCACCCAATTCATCGGTGCGGTCGGTGATGCGGGTGGACAAGCGCACGTTCAGTTGATCGGCTCGCCAGGCATTGGCCTGTTCGCGCAGTTGATTGAGGGGCACCACCAATAAGCGATACAGGCCGACACACAGCAGCAGCGTGAACAGCCCGGGAATCACGCCGTTGGTAATCACTCGCCAGAACACCCGGTACTGCCCCGGCAGGAAACGCTCAGGCAGTTCGATCACCAGGCTGCCGGCAGACGGGTCATCGGGGAACGGCACCCGCAGCCACGGCCGGCCTTTCTTGTGGATGGGCCAATCAAGACCACGCAGGAAGGTCAGGCGCTGGATTTCCTGGTCCGTCAGCGGGTGATCGCTCAGCGATTGCAAGTCACTGCCAATGACGCCGACCCAGCTCGCTTCGCGCTGTTGCATGCCTTGCAGCCAATGATCGACGCCCGCTTGCTGGCCGGCGTACCAGGCTTGCTCGGCCTCGTAGGCGTAGCGTGTGAGTGTGCTGCGAGCCTCGTCCGACAGAAACTGATTGCGCTTCTCCATGTAGCGCCCCCAGGACCAGCTCAGCCAGATCATCAGCAGACAGAACGCCACCAGCAGGCACGCCAGCTTCCAGAACAGTGAGTGCCTTGCGGGCAGATCAGACCATTTCATCATCAGCACCCAGCACATAGCCCTTACCCCACACCGTGCGCACTTGCCGAGTGGTGTAGCCGATGGTCTTGAGTTTGCGGCGAATCTGGCTGACGTGCATGTCCAGGCTGCGGTCGTGGGGGGCATAACCGCGTTGCAATACATGTTGATAAAGGAAGGCTTTGCTCAGCACCTCATCACCACTGCGGTGCAGGACCTCCAGTAAGCGGTATTCGCTGCGGGTCAGCCCGGCCCATTGTCCGGCGACCTGCACGTCACAGCGCTCTTCATCGAAATCCAGGTCCTTGGCCTGACGCACGATTGCCGCCGGCGCCGGTCGCCGGTCCAGGGCCACTCGTCGCAGAATGGCCTCGATGCGCACGCGCAGCTCCACCATGCTGAAGGGCTTGGGCAGGTAATCGTCGGCACCGAGGCGAAAGCCACTGATGCGGTCTGCTTCGGCGCCCAGGGCCGACATCAACACCACTGGGGTCGAATGGCTCTGGCGCAGACAGGTCAGCACCGCGAGACCGTTCAGGCCGGGCAGCAGAATGTCCATCAACACTACGTCGAAAGCCTGTCGGCGGGCGATGTCCAGGCCTTCCTGGCCGTTCTGGCACCAGGTCACGTCGAAGCCGCTGCGGCCCAGGTGCTCATGAACATAGGCACCAAGCACGGGATCGTCTTCGATGGAAAGGATGCGGGGATGGTCGACGTAAGTGGGATTCATGAGTATCTGCAAATAATTCTCAGTTGAGCGATTATTCAAGATCGGCTCCACGGAGGCAACCGCTGCGTATAGCTGTGGCAAAGTGCCCAGCATTACGGGATGCACGGCGACATGAATTTTACGAAGATTGCCCGCCTGCAAGTCGCTACACTGCGCAGGTATTGCGTGCCGGATGCGCGCAAAGCTCAATCAGACCGCTGGATGCAGGAGATTCGTGTGCTCAAGAAACTGGGAATCAAAGGCCGCGTGCTGTTGCTGGCCCTGTTGCCGACCAGCCTGATGGCGCTGGTCCTGGGCGGCTATTTCACCTGGACGCAGCAATCGGACCTGCACGCTCAGCTGCTGCAACGTGGCGAGATGATCGCCGAGCAGCTTGCCCCGCTGGTCGCCCCGGCCATGAGCCACCAAAACACCGATCTGCTGGAGCGCATTGCCACCCAGTCCCTTGAGCAATCGGACGTGCGTGCCGTGACCTTCCTCGCCCCTGACCGCGCGCCACTGGCCCACGCCGGCCCGACCATGCTCAACCGCGCACCGGAAGGCAACAGTGCCCAACTGCTGCAACGCACCGGCAATGACGCCACTCGTTACCTGCTGCCGGTATTTGGCAAACATCGCAACCTGGCCGGCGATCTGATCCCCGAAGAGTCCGACCGCCTGCTGGGCTGGGTCGAGCTGGAGCTGTCCCACAGCGGCATGTTGCTGCGCGGTTACCGCAGCCTGTTCGCCAGCCTGCTGCTGATCGCCGCCGGCCTGGGATTGACCGCGTTGCTGGCCTTGCGCATGGGGCGCACGATCAACCGACCGCTGAGCCTGATCAAGCAAGCCGTGGCGCAACTCAAGGACGGCCACCTGGAAACCCGCCTGCCGCCGCTGGGCAGCCAGGAGCTGGATGAACTGGCGTCGGGCATCAATCGCATGGCCGGCACCTTGCAGAACGCCCAGGAAGAATTGCAGCACAGTATCGACCAGGCCACCGAAGACGTACGCCAGAACCTGGAAACCATCGAGATCCAGAACATCGAGCTGGATCTGGCCCGCAAGGAAGCCCTGGAAGCGAGCCGGATCAAGTCCGAGTTCCTGGCCAACATGAGCCATGAAATCCGCACGCCGCTCAACGGCATCCTCGGCTTTACCCACTTGTTGCAGAAAAGCGAACTGACCCCGCGCCAGCTCGACTACCTGGGCACCATTGAAAAATCCGCCGACAGCCTGCTGGGCATCATCAACGAGATCCTCGACTTTTCGAAGATAGAGGCCGGCAAGCTGGTGCTCGACAACATTCCGTTCAACCTGCGAGACCTGTTGCAGGACACCCTGACCATCCTCGCCCCCGCAGCCCACGCCAAACAACTGGAGCTGGTGAGCCTGGTCTATCGGGACACGCCGCTGTCGCTGGTGGGCGATCCGCTGCGCCTCAAACAGATCCTGACCAATTTGGTGAGCAACGCCATCAAGTTCACCCGCGAAGGCACCATCGTCGCCCGCGCCATGCTTGAAGACGAACACGAAGACAGCGTGCAGTTGCGCATCAGCGTTCAAGACACCGGCATCGGCCTGTCGAACCAGGACGTGCGTGCGCTGTTCCAGGCGTTCAGCCAGGCCGACAACTCGCTGTCCCGACAACCGGGCGGTACGGGGTTGGGCCTGGTGATTTCCAAGCGCCTGGTGGAACAGATGGGCGGTGAGATCGGTGTGGACAGCACGCCGGGCGAAGGCTCGGAATTCTGGATCAGCCTGCGTCTGCCCAAAACCCGTGACGATGCCGAAGACCTGCCTGGCCCACCCTTGCTGGGGCGGCGCGTGGCGGTGCTGGAGAACCATGAACTGGCCCGTCAGGCCTTGCAGCACCAGCTCGAAGACTGTGGCCTGCAAGTGACACCATTCAACACCCTGGAGAACCTGACCAACGGCGTCACCGTTGCCCACCAGACCGAACAGGCGATTGACTTGGCCGTGCTGGGCATCACCAGCAACGACATGCCGCCGGAGCGCCTCAACCAACACATCTGGGACCTGGAACACCTGGGCTGCAAAGTGCTCGTGCTGTGTCCCACCACCGAGCAGACGCTGTTCCACCTCTCGGTGCCCAACCCGCACAGTCAGTTGCAGGCCAAGCCGGCGTGCACCCGCAAGTTGCGCCGCTCGCTGTCCGACCTGGTCAACCCGCGCCCGACCCGCAGCGAAACCCACGAACCGGTGGCCAGCCGCGCCCCCAAAGTGCTGTGCGTGGACGACAACCCGGCCAACCTGCTGCTGGTACAAACCTTGCTCGAAGACATGGGCGCCAAGGTGCTGGCAGTGGAAAGTGGTTATGCCGCGATCAAGGCCGTGCAGAAAGAAACCTTCGACCTGGTGTTGATGGACGTGCAGATGCCCGGCATGGACGGTCGCCAGAGCACCGAGGCGATTCGCCAGTGGGAAAGCGAGCGACACTGCACGCCGCTGCCGATTGTCGCCCTCACCGCCCACGCCATGGCCAACGAAAAACGCGCCTTGCTGCAAAGCGGCATGGATGACTACCTGACCAAACCCATCAGCGAACGGCAACTGGCCCAGGTGGTACTCAAATGGACCGGCCTGGCCCTGCGCAATCAGTCACCCGATCGCAGCGGCGACGCCCAGGGCGGCAGCGAACTGCTGGTGCTCGATCACGAAGAGGGTCTGCGCCTGGCGGCCGGCAAGGCCGACTTGGCCGCGGACATGCTGGCGATGCTGCTGGCCTCCCTGGAAGCCGACCGCGAAGCGATCCGCCAGGCCTGCGAGGCCAACGATCACAACGCCCTGATCGAACGGGTCCACCGCCTGCACGGCGCCACACGCTACTGCGGCGTACCGCAATTGCGCGCCGCCTGCCAGCGCAGCGAAACACTGCTCAAGCAACAGGACCCCAAGGCTGCCGCAGCCCTGGAAGAGCTGGAGCGCGCCATCAACCGCCTGGCCAGCGAGGCGCGCATCAGCGCCTGATCCAGGGCAATACCCCAGAACCCAGGGTCGCTGAAAATCCACGCTCCTACCCGAACCGTAGGAGCTACCGAGTGCAACGAGGCTGCGATCTTGCCCCTGACAATTGAGTCGCAAGCGAAAGGTCAAAAGATCGCAGCCTCGCTTCGCTCGACAGCTCCTACGGGCTTATTTTTTTGTGCCAGGAGGCCGCCATGCGTGTGATTTTTTTCAGCAGCCAGACCTACGACCGCAACAGTTTCAGCAACGCCCCGGCACCTGCCGGCCTTGAATTGCAATTCCAGCCGGCACGTTTGAACCTGGACACCGTGGCCCTGGCCGAACGCCATGAAGTGGTCTGCGCCTTCATCAACGATGACCTGAGCGCCCCGGTGCTGGAGCGGCTGGCGAACGGCGGTACCCGGCTGATCGCCCTGCGCTCGGCCGGCTACAACCATGTCGACCTGCTCGCCGCCAAACGCCTGGGCTTAAGCATCGTCCGGGTACCCGCCTACTCGCCCCATGCCGTCGCCGAACATGCCGTGGCATTGATCATGGCCCTCAATCGCTGCCTGCACCGCGCTTACAACCGTACCCGGGACGGCAATTTCAGCCTCCATGGGCTGACCGGTTTCGACCTGGTAGGCAAGACTGTCGGCGTGATCGGTACCGGGCAGATAGGCGCTACGTTCGCGCGGATCATGGCCGGCTTCGGTTGCCAGTTGCTGGCTTACGACCCGTACCCCAATCCTCAGGTCGAAGCCTTGGGCGCTCGCTACTTGCCCCTGGCCGACCTGCTGGCGCAAGCCCAGATCATCAGCCTGCACTGCCCGCTCAACGACCAAAGCCGGCACCTGATCAACGCCCAATCGCTGGCGGCCATGCAACGCGGCGCCATGCTGATCAACACCGGACGTGGCGGCCTGGTGGACACACCGGCCTTGATCGAAGCATTGAAAAGCGGTCAGTTGGGCTACTTGGGACTGGATGTCTATGAGGAAGAGGCCCAGCTGTTTTTCAAGGACCGCTCCGACCTGCCTTTGCAGGATGACGTACTGGCACGGCTGCTGACCTTCCCCAACGTGGTGGTCACCGCCCACCAGGCGTTTCTGACCCATGAAGCGCTGGCCGCGATTGCTGCGACCACCCTTGAAAACATTGGCGCCTGGGCGAAGGGCACGCCGCAAAACCTGGTGGATAGCTGACCCGGTCTATCCGCCAACACATAACTCCCACAATGGATTTCGTCGCCTGAGCAGCATCCGAACCATACCAAACCATGGCCCGTGCTAGCATATCGCGCCTATTTGGAGGACACATGGCCGAACACGATTTTCGCTACACCCTGATGAACCCGCAGCACACCTTGACCGAAGTCCGCGCCCTGGCGCCGGGCCGTTACCAGGTCACCGGCAATGGCGGTTCGATCCAGGCCAACGATGTACTGCTCGTCACCCTCAAGGGCAGCAAGGACTTGTCCATGCGCCTGACCGTGGACACCGTACGCCACCTGCTCAAGCCCATGGGACAATGGACCGCCATGACCACCGGCCCGGTGTTCGGCGAACTGGCGATCCACACCTGGCAGGTCAACTGCGATCGCTGCGCCAAAGAGCTGAGCTTCGAATTTGCCGTCGACGCCAAGCTCGGCGTCAAGGCCCAGAAACCGGCCGCCAGCGCGCGCATCGCCGAGCTGGGCTGGACCACCGTCGGTGAAAAGCACCTGTGCCCCAAATGCCAGGAAGCCGCCTGATGAAACGCCTGGCCCTGTGCGTGTTGATCGGCGCGAGCCTGATGGGTTGCGCCGCTGAGCCGGTGCAACTGCAACACAACCGCAGCTACATTCTGGAATGGATCGGCGAACGGCCATTGATCGATTACAGCCACCTGACCATTACCCTAGGAGACGATGGCCGGGCGTATGGCAACGGCGGCTGCAATCACTGGTTCGCGCCCTACACCCTGGAAGGCCACCGGCTGAGCTTCGGCAAGATCGGCAGCACCCGCAAGCTCTGCGCCCCGGCGCTGATGGAGCAGGAAGCGCGCTTTTTGCAGGTGCTGGAAAAGGTTGAACGCTGGGACGTCTCACCCACTGAACAAATGCGCTTCTGGCCGGCCCAAGGCAAGCCGCTGCGCTGGTGGCTGGAAGAAGGCTGAGGGCCTGATCAAATCCCCGGTGGGCCCTGTAGGAGCTGCCGAAGGCTGCGATCTTTTGATCTTTCGCTTGAGACTCAATTGTCTGGGACAAGATCGCAGCCTCGTTGCACTCGGCAGTTCCTACAGGGTTGCTTCACTCAGGGGGCTACTTGAACGCCTGCAACGCCTCAAGCTTGGCCATCACCCCCGCCGCCGTCTGCTCCCCCAGCAATTGCTCGCGCACCTTGCCTTGCTTATCGATGATATAAGTCACCGGCAGCCCCTCGCTGCGAGGAATATCGAAAAACTCGGCCGGGTCCCGGGCCAGCACGGTGAAACGAATGCCCATCTTCTCGCTGGCGCTCTTGAGTTCCTCGCCCTGCACCTGGTCGAAATTGACCCCGAACACGCCGACGTTGCGCCCCTTTAGCTGTTCAGCCAAGGCATTGAACTCCGGGATTTCAGTACGGCACGGTGCGCACCATTCGGCCCAGTAGTTGAGCACCAGCCATTGCTTGTCCAGCCGTTGCGAGGCAATGGCCTGGCCGTTCTGGTCCACCCCGTAGTCGTTCCCGCAGCCGGCGAGCAACAAAATGCCCATGAATGTCAGTGCCGCCGTCAATCGCCTTGCCATGTGCCAATCCTTGTCTGAATGTGAGCATCACCGCGACCTGTCGCCTCTCAAGGTGCTTGGGGCTTCGCGGCACAGTAGAATAGCCGCCACCTTACGCAAGATGCGACCCGCTCATGACCGATCTGACGCTTTATCACAACCCGCGCTGCTCGAAATCCCGCGGTGCGCTGGAACTGTTGGAGGCCCAAGGCCTGACGCCCACCGTGGTCCGCTATCTGGAAACCCCGCTCGACGCAGCGCAGCTCGAGCGCCTGCTGGGCAAGCTCGGCATTACGGCACGGCAACTGCTGCGCACCGGCGAGGAAGAATACAAAACCCTGAATCTGGCCGACGAAAGCCTGAGCCAGGACCAGTTGATCGCCGCCATTGCCGCGCACCCGAAACTCATGGAACGGCCGATTCTTGAAGCCGGTGACAAGGCCATGATCGGGCGCCCGCCGGAGAAGATCCTGGAGATCCTGCCGTGAGCACACCGTACATTCTGGTGTTGTATTACAGCCGCAGTGGCGCCACCAACGAAATGGCCCGGCAAATCGCCCGTGGCGTCGAGCAGGCCGGGCTGGAAGCCAGACTGCGTACGGTGCCGGCGATTTCCACCGAGTGCGAGGCGGTGTCGCCGGACATCCCCGAGCAAGGCCCGCTGTACGCCACCCTCGACGACCTGAAGAACTGCGCCGGCCTGGCCCTGGGCAGTCCGACCCGGTTCGGCAACATGGCCGCGCCGCTCAAGTACTTTCTCGACGGCACCAGCAACCTGTGGCTGACGGGCGCCCTGGTGGGTAAACCGGCCGGTGTGTTCACGTCCACGGCCAGCCTGCATGGCGGTCAGGAAACCACCCTGCTGTCGATGATGCTGCCGCTGTTGCACCACGGCATGCTGATCACCGGCCTGCCCTACAGCGAATCGGCCTTGATCGAGACCGAGGGTGGCGGTACGCCTTACGGCCCTAGCCATCACGCCGGTGCCGACGGTAAAAGCGGCTTGAACGAACATGAAATCGCGCTGTGCCGGGCACTGGGTTCGCGCCTGGCGAAAACCGCACAACTGCTGGAGAACGGCCGTGGCTAAGAAGCCGAAAATCCTGCCTCCCACTCAGTGGCTGGAGCCGCGCGTGCGCGTCGCCCGCGTCCTCAGCCTGCTGTGCTTTTTCGGCCTGGTGGGGTTGCTCAGTGGGTATTATCTGCTGATCGCCGACCTGCACGGCGCGCGCCCCTGGGTCATTCTGCTGATCGAGCTGGTGCCGCTGCTGATACTGGCGCCTGGCATGCTCAGCGGCAGCGCCCGTGGGCATTCGTGGATGTGCTTCGTGGTGAACCTGTATTTCATCAAGGGCACGCTGGCGGCCTATGACCCGAACCGGCAGTGGTTCGGCGTGCTGGAAATGGTGGCGAGCGTGGCGCTGTTCTGCTCGGCGCTGCTGTATGTGCGCTGGCGGTTTCAGTTGAACCGGCGACTCGCGGGCGAAGGTGATATTTCCGTCGCCTGATAGACCGCTATCGCGAGCAGGCTCGCTCCCACATTGGACTTTCGGCGTTCACAAATCCCTGTGGGAGCGAGCCTGCTCGCGATGCGGTCTCAATGATTGACGGTGTAAGCCAGCATCATCGAAATCTGCGACATCGGCCTTCCACCACTCTCTTCATGCCACTGATTGAAGGCGTTCTGCACCGTCGCCAGGTCCCGCAGGCTGGTGGGAACTTTGTCGATGATGTCCTGGGCATTGAGCGCCGCCACCACGTCATAACTGGGCACGAAGGTGTCCTTGCCCATCATCCGCAGGAAGCGCGGTGCCGACAGGCCGCCCAATTGATGGCCGTGCTTTTTCAGGTAGGTCCACAGGCCAACGATATCGGTCACCGGCCAGTCGGCGATCAGCGCGCCGAAGCTGCCCTTTTCGTGCGCCACGTCCAGCACAAGCTGCGCATTGCGCGGCACGCTCTTGAGCTTGCCCAGGTGCCGGATGATCCGCGCGTCCTGCATCAGCCGCTCCAGGTGCTCGGCACTCATCAGCACGACTTTTTCCGGATCGAACTTGAAAAACACCTCTTCGAACGCCGGCCACTTGGCGTCCACCAGACTGTGCTTGAGCCCGGCACGGAACACCCGCAGTGCCATGGTCGAGAGGTAGCGGTCATCGCTGATCTTGCGCAGTTGCGCCGGGGTCTTGGGAACAGGCAGGTGGGCTTCCAGTTCAGCCGCCGAACCGAAGCGGTTCAGACAATACTCGTGCAGCCACTTGTAATCGCGCATGCCCTCTCCTGGGTCAGAAATGAAAACGGCGCCCTAAGTGGCCTGTATGGCCACTGGCGCCGTGAATAGGAGCCGCTGCCCTCGTCAGAGGTTCACCACATTGACGAACCGCGACGCGGCGCTTTCGTCGATGCGCAGGTTGGTGAAGTCGAACAGGTTGCGATCGGCCAGTTGCGATGGAACGACGTTCTGCAAGCCACGGAAAATGCTCTCGGTTCGGCCCGGCGTCTTGCGTTCCCACTCCTGAAGCATCTCCTTGACCACTTGGCGCTGCAGGTTCTCCTGGGAGCCGCACAGGTTGCAGGGGATGATCGGGAATTGCTTGAAATTCGAATAGGCCTGGATGTCCTTTTCGCTGCAATAAGCCAGCGGGCGGATCACCACGTTGCGCCCGTCATCGGCCCGCAGCTTGGGCGGCATGGCCTTGAGCGAGCCGTTGTAGAACATGTTCAGGAAGAAGGTCTCGACGATATCGTCGCGGTGATGCCCCAGGGCCATCTTGGTCGCACCGATCTGATCGGCAAAGGTGTAGAGCGTTCCGCGACGCAGGCGCGAGCACAGCGAACAGGTGGTCTTGCCTTCGGGAATCAATTCCTTGACCACCGAATAGGTGTCCTTCTCGACGATGTGGTACTCCACCCCCAGCGACTCAAGGTAAGCCGGCAGCACATCCTCGGGGAACCCGGGCTGCTTCTGGTCCATGTTCACCGCGACGATGTCGAACTTGATCGGTGCCACCTTCTGCAAATGCATCAGCACATCGAGCAGGGTGTAGCTGTCCTTGCCACCGGACAGGCAGACCATGACCTTGTCGCCGTCTTCGATCATGTTGAAATCGGCGACCGCCTCACCGGCCTGGCGGCGCAGGCGCTTTTGCAGTTTGTTCTGGTTGACCGTAAGAGTGCCCATGACGCGAAATCCGTGAGGTGTGACGAAAGGCCGGCATTTTAGCTTTTCAAGCAGCTGCAAGCTACAAGCCACAGGCTGCAAGCCAGGCGCGGTACTTTTTCTTGCAGCTTGCCGCTTGAAGCTTATAGCTATCAACAGCTTCCCCGACAGCGCGATTTGCTCTAAGCCTTCCATCCCAATAGCGTGAACTCCTTCCTATACTGCGACATAAGGTCGCACACATATACAGACCTTCACTTACTTGGCCGCTTGGCCCGTAGGCGCTCCGTTGGGGGGCGATGGCAATAACAAAGGAGTGACTGATTATGATCCATCACGTCGTGGGGCTCTTTACCCACCCTGATCAAGAATGGAAAGACATCCGTGGCGATCAGGAGGAAAGCATCAGCCACATGTACCTCACCCACACGCTGATCCTGGCGGCCATTCCCGCAATATCGGCGTTTATCGGCACCACGCAGGTAGGTTGGGTCATCGGCAATCGTTCACCGGTGATGCTCACCCTGGAAAGCGCACTATGGATGACCGTCATGTCGTACCTGGCCATGCTGGGCGGTGTGGCGGTGATGGGCGCCTTCGTGCACTGGATGGCCCGCACCTATGACGCCAGCCCAAGCCTGGCCCGTTGCGTTGCGTTCGCCACCTACACTGCGACACCGTTGTTCATTGGCGGTTTGGCAGCGCTCTACCCGCACATGTGGTTAGGGATGATCGTCGGCACGGCAGCGATCTGCTACACCGTCTACCTACTGTATGTGGGACTGCCGACCTTCATGAATATCTCTCAGGACGAAGGCTTTCTGTTTTCCAGCTCGGTGCTCGCCGTCGGCCTGGTGGTGCTGGTGGCCATCATGGCGTTTACGGTGATTGTCTGGGGGCTGGGCGTCGGCCCGGTGTATACCAATTGAATGATTGAAGCTCTCCAATAAGAAGCAGGATCTGCCAATACAGGCCGCCGCAAGGCGGCCTTCCTGTGTTTGAGACGGTCGAAACGACCACTGGGCGCCTAAGCGATTCGCAACGGCCGACGCTTGCGGCATACTCGGGCTTCTGGAGACCCGTAAAGCATGCTCGAGCAACTCAATACCCGCGTCGAAGAGTGTTACCAACAAGCCGAATCCTTTTTCAAACGTCCCTTCAAACGACCGGTGGTCAGCTTCAAATTGCGCGGCCAGAAGGCAGGTGTCGCGCACCTGCATGAGAATCTGCTGCGCTTCAATCCACAGTTGTACCGGGAAAACGCCGAAGATTTTCTCAAGCAGACTGTTGCCCACGAAGTGGCGCACCTGATCGCCCATCAACTGTTTGGCGAGCGCATCCAGCCCCATGGCGAAGAGTGGCAATTGATCATGCGCGGTGTGTACGAACTGCCGCCCAACCGCTGCCACACCTACGAAATCAAACGCCGCAGCGTGACCCGCTATATCTACAAATGCCCCTGCGACGGCAGCGACTTCCCGTTCTCGGCCCAGCGCCACAGCCTGGTGCGACAAGGGCGACGGTACTTGTGCCGCAGTTGTCGCAATACCCTGGTGTTCAGTGGGGAGACGCGGGTGGAGTAGCAGGCTTTTGTGGCGTCCGAGCTGGCCCCTTCGCGAGCAAGCCCGCTCCCACAGGGGATTTTTGAACGCCGAAGATCCAGTGTGGGAGCGGGCTTGCTCGCGAAGAGGCCCTGAAGAACACTACAAAACCACCTTGGCATCGCGCAATTGAGCAATCCGCTCAACACTGAACCCCAACTCCCCCAACACCTGATCCGTATGCTCACCCAGCCCCGCACCAATATGCCGAGGCTCGGGCAATCCCTCTGAAAACTTCAACGGACACGCCATCTGCGCCTGGCTCGAACCATCGCCACGGGGCACTTGGGTCACCACTTCCCGGGCCTGCAATTGCGGATGCCTGAGCGCCTCTTTCAGGCTCAGCACCGGCTCGACGCAGGCATCGACCTCTGCAAACAACCTGCAAAGCTCGGCAAAGTCATGTTTCTCGAACTCGGCTTGCAGTTCCTGCTTGAGCCTGTGCTGCTGCTCCGGTTTGGGCGAAAGCCCCTGGGCCGCCAGTTCCGGCCGCCCCAGTGCCGCGCAAAGGGCCTGCATGAAGGCTGGCTCCAGGCTGCCCACTGACATCCAGCGGCCATCCCGGGTGCGGTAATGGTCATAGAAGCTACCGCCGTTGAACATCTGGTTTTCCCAGCCCGGCTCCACGCCGCAAGCCAGATAACCGGCACCGGCCATGGCGTTCAGGCTGAACACACAGTCGGTCATGCTCACATCCAGGTGCTGGCCCTGCCCGGTCTGCTGGCGGGCGATCACCGCCGCTAACAGTCCGATCACCCCGTGCAGCGAGCCACCGGCAATGTCCGCCGCCTGGATCCCCAGCGGCAACGGTCCGCTGTCGGCACGGCCGGTGTGGCTGGCCAGCCCCGCCAGGGCCAGGTAATTGATGTCGTGACCGGCGCGGCCCTTGTAGGGCCCTGTCTGGCCGTAGCCGGTGATCGACACGTAGATCAGCCGCGGATTGATCGCCTTCAAGGCCTCGTACCCCAGGCCCAACCGCTCCATCACGCCGGGGCGAAACTGTTCCAGCAAGATGTCGTAGCCGCCCAGCAACTGCTTGATCACCTCCAGCGCCGATGGCTGCTTGAGGTCCAGGGCCAAGCTGCGCTTGTTGCGGTTGAGGTAGGCATGGCTGGCCGATACGCCCTGGTCGTGGGGCGGCAGTATCCGCAACAGGTCCGCACGGGTCGGCGATTCGATGCGCAACACCTCGGCGCCCATGTCTGCCAGCAACAGCGAGGCGAACGGGCCGGGCAGCAGGGTCGAAAAATCCAGAACCTTGAGCGATGCCAGTGGGCCTTGCATGGGCGATCTCCGATGGGTAATGGGCTTAAGACTAGGCAGGGGGTGGCGATGGGGCAATTACCGCAGCGGTCAGTCTGGATGACCATTGCGCTCACGCCTTGAGAACTCAGGCCTATAAAAAAACCCGCCGAAGCGGGTTTTTCATTGCAGCGTGAGGCTTACTTCAGAACGCTTGGCGCCAAGGTTTCGGCCGTCGCGACCAGCTCGTCTTCTTCACGGGTGTCGGAGATACCGCGACCACCGGAAGCCAGCTCGGTGTGCAACTGGTCTTCGTCCAGCTCATTAACCCACTTGGCAA
Source organism: Pseudomonas sp. LBUM1664 (assembly GCF_059695895.1). Classification (NCBI taxonomy): domain Bacteria; kingdom Pseudomonadati; phylum Pseudomonadota; class Gammaproteobacteria; order Pseudomonadales; family Pseudomonadaceae; genus Pseudomonas; species Pseudomonas sp. LBUM1664. The sequence goes on from NZ_CP166791.1 coordinate 4,775,461, forward strand.
CCACGATCGTGGCGACGGCGTTACCCACCAGGTTGGTCAAAGCGCGGGCTTCGGACATGAAGCGGTCGATACCCAGGATCAGCGCCAGGCCGGCCACCGGCAGGGTACCCACGGCCGACAGGGTGGCCGCCAGCACGATGAAACCGCTACCGGTCACGCCAGCAGCACCTTTGGACGACAGCAGCAGCACCGCCAGCAGGGTGATCTGGTGAGTCAGGTCCATTGGGGTGTCGGTGGCCTGGGCGATGAACACCGCGGCCATGGTCAGGTAGATCGAAGTACCGTCAAGGTTGAACGAGTAGCCAGTCGGGATCACCAGGCCTACTACAGACTTCTTGGCACCCAGGCGTTCCATTTTGATCAGCATGCGTGGCAGGGCCGATTCCGACGAGGAAGTGCCCAGCACGATCAGCAGTTCTTCACGGATGTAGCGGACCAGCTTGATGACGCTGAAGCCGTGGGCGCGGCAGATGGCGCCCAGCACCACCAGCACGAACACCACGCAAGTGATGTAGAAGCAGATCATCAGCTGACCCAGTTGCACCAGCGAACCGACACCGTAGGCGCCGATGGTGAACGCCATGGCACCGAACGCACCGAGGGGGGCCAGCTTCATGATCATGTTGATGATGATAAACATCACGTGGGCGAAGCGATCGATGAAGTCCAGCACCGGCTTGCCGTAGGCACCCAGGCGATGCAGGGCGAAACCGAAGATCACCGAGAACATCAGTACTTGCAGGATATCGCCGTTGGCGAACGCGCCGACGATGGTGTTCGGGATCACGTTCAGCAGGAACGCAATGATGCTCTGGTCTTTACCAGCCGAGATGAAACCGGCGATCTTGCTGGTGTCCAGGGTCGCCACGTCGATGTGCATCCCGGCGCCCGGTTGCACGACGTTGACCACGACCAGACCAATCAGCAGGGCAATGGTGGAAACGATTTCGAAGTACAGCAGCGCATAGCCGCCGGTCTTGCCTACCGATTTCATGTTCTGCATGCCGGCGATGCCGCTGACGACGGTACAGAAAATGATTGGGGCGATGACCATTTTGATCAGTTTGATGAACCCGTCACCGAAAGGTTTGAGGGCAATACCGGTCTGCGGGTAGAAGTGGCCGAGCAAAATACCGATGGCAATGGCTACGATCACCTGGAAATACAGGGATTTGTACAGTGGCTGACGAGTCGTCATGGCAAACCTTCCTCAAGAGTTCCGTGTGACGACATCCGCCTGTCGTCCACGACACCTCAATTCTGCGAACCCTCCTGCACTGGAGGGATTTGTTTTTTGTCGGCTGCACGCGGCAGACCTATGTATTGCATCGCAAAGCCCGTGCCATTTTTGAGAAAGGCCCTACAGCCGTTGTAGCAGAAGGGTTTGCGGATTCCACAAGAGTAAACACAACCCTGGAGAGGTGGCGGCTTTCCGCCAACGACCCCATCCGTGTTCCGGGATTTGGCGGATATCCGCCTTGTCCAGCCTCAAGCCCCTGCTACCATCGCCCGCTTAACGGACGGATTTTTGCCATGCGCCAACGCACGATCGCCAGCCACTTTGCCCGCGCAGCCCTGGGTGGCGCACGTAGGCAAGGGTTTGACTGTTTTCCTTTGTTGCAACAGCTGGGTATCAGCCCTGAGCTTCTGCACGAACCGCGTGCGCGCATCGCGCCGGAACAGTTTGCCCGTCTGTTGCAGGCGCTGTGGCTGGCCCTGGACGACGAATACCTGGGGTTCGGCCGTGCCCCAAGCAAACCCGGGACGTTCGCCATGATGTGTCACGCGGTGATCCACTGCCGCACCTTGGGCAAGGCCCTTCAGCGCGGCTTGTTGTTCTACAGCCTGTTCCCCGACGCCCCAAGCCTGACGCTGGTGACCAAAGGCGAGCGGGTGCGCCTGGTGCTGGACGACTCGGTGTTGTGGGACCCGGATCATTTCCTGAGCGAAAGCCTGCTGGTGATCTGGCATCGCCTCGGCAGCTGGCTGATCGGCCAGCGGATCGGCCTGGAGCAGGCGACCTTCAGTTATGCCAAGCCCGCCCACGGGGCCGAGTACGACTTGCTGTTCCCCTGCCCGCTGGTGTTCGAGGCGCCACACAGCAGCCTGTTATTTCACAGCCGCTACCTGGATATGCCGTTGCTGCAGGACGAGCGAACCCTCAAGCACTTTCTCGAACGCTCCCCCGCCGACCTGCTGTCGCGCCCGGACGATGGCCACAGCCTGAGCAGCCAACTGCGCCGACTGCTCAGCCGCGACACGGCACGCTGGCCGGACCTGGACACCGTCGCCGCTCATTTGTACATCAGCCCCCAGACGTTGCGCCGGCATCTGCGGGAGGAAGGCACCAGCTTTCAGGAACTCAAGGACCAGCTGCGGCGGGATATCGCCATCTATCATTTGGGGCATGCGGATTTGTCGTTGCAGCAGATTGCCGAACAGTTGGGGTTCTCAGAGCCGTCGGCGTTTCACCGGGCGTTCAAGAAGTGGACGGGGCTGACGCCGGGGGCTTATCGGGAGCAGGAGAATTGAGCCAGAGCTTGGTGTTCAGCAGTGTGTTTACGGGCCTCATCGCGAGCAGGCTCGCGATGGCGTCAGTGGCGACACCACACATTCCAGTCAAACCAGCGGAAAAAGAATCCGGAACGCCGCCCCGCCCAGCTCTGAATCCCCCAGGGTCAGCCTGGCGCCGTAGCTCTCGATGATGTCCTTGACCACCGCAAGGCCGATGCCCTGCCCCGGGTGCTGGCGATCCAGCCGTTCGCCACGTTGCAGGATGCGCGCTCGTTGATCCGGCGGCACGCCCGGCCCATCGTCCTCGACGCATAACTCAATGCCGCCGAGGGTCTGATGCAGACTGACGCGCACCTCGCCCAGACACAGTCGATAGGCGTTTTCCAGCAGGTTGCCGAGCATTTCCAGCAAGGCGCCCTGTTCGATCGGCACATAACACTGCTCCGGCAGGTCGAACCTGACGTTGACCCGCTTGTCGCGATAGACCTTGTCCAAGGTGTCGCACAGGCTTTGCAGCACCGGACGCAAGCGCACCTGATGACGCACCAGCCCACTTTTGCGCAGGCTGGCGCGCTGCAACTGATAACCGATCTGCTGGCTCATGCGCTCGATCTGGCTTTGCAGCACCCAGGCCTGCCCTCGGTCCTCGGGGCGTCGGGCCATGTCTTCGCTGACACCCTGCAACACTGCCAGCGGGGTTTTCAGGCTGTGGGCCAGGTCATCCAGAGAGTCACGATAACGGCTGCGCTGTTCCCGCTCGCTGTACAGCAAGCGGTTGAGGGAGCCGGTCAGGCGCAACAGTTCCCGGGGATGCTCGGTACTGAGGCTTTCGCGGGTGCCGCTTTCGATTTCGTCCAGTTCCTGGCTCAGGCGCCGCAAGGCCCTGAGACCCCAGGTCAGGCCGATCCACAACAGGGCCAGCAACACCGCCAGCGCCGCGCCGAAGCCCAGGTAGAGATTTTCTCGCACACCCTCCAGCGTCAGCTGGTAGTCGCGCATCGGTTGCAGGGTAACGATGCTGAACGCCGCGCTCTGGCCGCCGAGCAGTTTGACCTCGACGTCGTAGACAAAGAATTCCTGGCCGTCGTTTTCACGGATGCGCGCGAACTGGTTGCCCATGCCGTCATAGCGCGGTGTGTAGTTGATGTTTTCTTCCTGGGTGGCCTTCGACCGCCACACCAGCCGCCCCTCGCGGTCATAGATGTAGCCCAGCAACCGGGCATCGGCGAGGTTGAAGCGTTCATCGGGCAACTGCGCCGGCATCTTCAATTGATTGTTTTCCACCCGGGCGGCGGAAATCAGCGTGGTCACGTCCGATGCCAGGCGTTGCTCGATAGACTCCTGCAACGCCAGGCTGAATGCACCTTGCATGGCCGGTAACAGCCCCAGCATAAACAGCACCGCCAGGATCGTGGCGGCCAACATCAACCGCAGTCGTAGCGAACGAATCACTGACAGCGCTCGTTGAACAGGTAACCCAGGCCACGCACGGTGTCGATCGGTTTGAAGCCGGACGGGGCTTCCAGTTTGCGGCGCAGGCGGCCGACCAGCACTTCGATGACGTTCGGATCGCGCTCGCCGTCATCGGGATAAAGCTGTTCCATCAAGCGGTCCTTGGCCACCACTTGCTGATGATGACGCATCAGGTATTCGAGAATACGGTATTCGTAGGCCGTTAAAGCCAGCGGCTCGTCGTCGAGGGACGCTTGCTTGCGGTTGAGGTCCAGCAACAACGGACCGGCCATGATGGTCGACTGGGTGAAGCCGCTGGAACGACGCAATAGCGCGTTCAGGCGCGCCTCCAGCTCTTCGAACTGAAACGGCTTGACCACGTAATCATCGGCCCCGGCGGCCAGGCCTTCGACCTTGTCCTGCCAGTTGCCGCGGGCGGTAAGAATCAGGATCGGGAATGTCTTGTCCTGGGTACGCAGCCGGCGGATCAGCTCCAGCCCACTGATGCCCGGCAAGCCCAGGTCGATCACCGCCAGGTCATGGTTGAATTCCCGGGCCTGATACAGGGCCTCTTCGGCATTGGCCACGGCTTGCACCACATGACCGCTGTCGGTGAGACGGGTTTGCAGGTGATGACGCAACAGTGCTTCGTCTTCGACGACCAGTAATTTCATGGAGCCTCTCCCCAGGCAAATCAAACAATCCGGTGGTGCGTATCTTAACGAAAGGCGCCGGATCGTCTTGAACCGATCCGGCGGGATACGCTTACCATCAACCGCTTAGAACGTGTAGTTGGCGGACAGGTAAGTCTGGGCGCTGCTGGTCAGGTCCAGCGAGCCGACCTTGTCGCCACCGTGCGGGCTCATATCGGGGTTGGCGTTGCTGCGCAGGTAACGGTAACCCAGTTCCACCGAGGTGTTTTGCGAAACTTGTTGCACAACGCCCCCCTGCAAGCCCACGGCGTAGCCGATGTCGCTGTCGCGGCTGTAGCCGGGGGAGTCCTGGGTCAGCTTGGTCAGGCCCGCCGTACCACCACCGAACAGTTTGGTGCTGCCGGTGACCGGCAAGAACACATCGTAGCTGCCCAGCAGATTTTCCTGGCGCAATTTGATGCCATTGTGGGTGCCCGAGACGTTGTCGTAGGTGGCGTAGTAGCGACCCTGGTCGTTTTGCCGGCCCAGTCGCAGGCCATAAGTGGTGTCCTTGCTGACGATACCGTCGGCGTTCGGGTGGTTCAGGTTGTTATCCAGCGCGTCGGATTTCTTGACCTTGTCGCTGGTCTGGCCGAGGGTCAGGCTGGCGAAGTTATCATCGGCGTGGGCCATGGCACTGACGCCTAACACGGTGAAAGCCAACAGCAGCTTTTTCATGTGAATCATGGCAGAACTCCTTTGAAGCATGGGTTGTTTGTGAAGTCGCAGCCACGTTAACCAGCGGTCCCTGAACCCCCCTTGAACACTCTCTGAACCTGCGCTGAATGAATCGACTAGTCTGAGCAAACCACTTTTAAGGAGATCCCTCATGCGCAGGTTACTTGCTGTTGTACTTCTGGCCTTCAGCGGTGTGAGCCACGCCGCCATCCAGACCCAGGAGCTCCCCTACACCAGTGCCGACGGTACGAAGCTGATCGGCTATTACGCTTACGACGACGCCGTCAAAGGCCCGCGCCCGGGCGTGGTGGTGGTGCATGAGTGGTGGGGGCTGAACGATTACGCCAAGCGCCGAGCCCGTGACCTCGCAGGCCTGGGCTACAGCGCCCTGGCCATCGACATGTACGGCGATGGCAAGAACACCGAACACCCCAAGGACGCCATGGCCTTCATGCAGGCAGCGCTCAAGGACGGCAAGGCGGCCAGCGCGCGGTTCCAGGCCGGGCTCGACCTGCTGAGGCAACAGCCCCAGACCGATCCGGACAAACTCGCCGCCATCGGTTACTGCTTCGGCGGCAAAGTGGTGCTGGACGCGGCGCGCCAGGGTGTTCCGCTGACGGGCGTGGTGAGTTTCCATGGAGCGCTGGTGACCAATACCCCGGCAACGCCTGGCAGCGTCAAGGCCAAGATTCTGGTCGAGCACGGTGCGCTGGACAGCATGGTCACCGAGGACAACGTCAGCGCGTTCAAGAGCGAGATGGACAAGGCCGGTGCCGACTATAAGTTCGTCAGCCTTAAAGGTGCCAAGCACGGCTTCAGCAACCCGGACGCCGACCGCCTGAGCCACGGCGAACATGGCGGGCCGGATATTGGCTACAACAAGGCTGCCGATGAAACGTCGTGGGCGGATATGCAGAAGTTCTTCAAGAAAATCTTTAGCTGATTGTAATCCTTCTGCTGAAACCACCTGTGGCGAGGGAGCAAGCTCCCTCGCCACAAAAGCCGGCCTCCCTTCACCCACAGAGTTCGCCCCACTACCCAGCGCCAGGCCAACCCGGCAAAATGCGGGGCATGAACGCACTCCCTGCCCTACCCGCCTGCTGCTCGCCTCTGGATGAGCACTGGCTCTTGCCCGACGTCCTGGCCGACACGGTACTGCTGAGTACCCGCTTCGACCCGTTGCGGCTGATCGGTGATGATTTCCTGAACAGTGCCATCGAGCCGCCCGCCAGCATCGCGCGTTCGGTGGCCAAGCGTCAGGCGGAATTCCTCGCCGGGCGGATCTGCGCCCGGGCGGCCCTCCACCAACTGGACGGGCAGACCTGCGTGCCGGCCATCGGCGAGGACCGCGCCCCGGTGTGGCCGGCGCATGTCAGCGGCTCGATCACCCACAGCACCGGCCGGGCAGCGGCAATCGTCGCCCACAAAAATCACTGGCGGGGGCTGGGCATGGACCTGGAAAACCTCCTAGACCCCGAACGCGCCGAGCGCCTGGCCAGTGAAATCCTCACACCGCCAGAGCTGCTGCGCATGGCTGCCACCCCGCGAGATGACCGGGCATTGCTGGTCACGCTGACCTTTTCAGTGAAGGAAAGCCTGTTCAAGGCGCTGTACCCGATCGTCGGGCAACGCTTTTATTTCGAGCATGCCGAAGTGCTGGAATGGACCCGCAGCGGACAGGTGCGGCTGCGATTGCTGACGGACCTGTCGGCCGAGTGGCGCCATGGCAGTGAGTTGCAGGCGCAGTTTGGTATGAAGGAGGGGCAGTTGTTGAGTCTGGTGGGTATCAAGGCCTAAGATTTGTAGTGCTTTTCAGGACCTCATCGCGAGCCTGCTCGCGATGGGGTGGCGCCACATTCCTCAAGACCTGTCCTGATGCCTCGGCCAACTCAAGCTGAAACAGGCACCCCCCAAATTTTTGCTCTTGCCGATCAACGCCCGGCCGTCATGCCAGTGGATGATCCGTCGCACGATCGACAACCCCAGCCCATGGCCGCCCGAAGCACGGGCGCGGCTGTCGTCCAGCCGCAGGAAGGGCTTGAACACTCGTTCCCATGCCGCCTCCGGCACGCCGGGCCCGTCGTCCTCCACGTCCACCCGACAGCGCAACTGACCCACCTGGTAGCTGACGGTTACCCGGGACTTGGCGTGGCGCATGGCATTGCCCACCAAGTTCTGCAGGGCACGGTGCAGGAACCGTGGCTCGGCCTCGACCCAGGCACCATCACAATCGACGGCGGACAGGCATAGACCACGCTCGACAGTGACCCCGACCCGCAGCGGCCCCAGCTCATCGATTACTTGATTGACCAGCGCATCCAGGTCTATCCGCTGAAAACTCAGGGCTGGCGAACCCTGCTCCAGCCGCGCATAGGTCAGCATCTCGTCCACCAGCCGATCCAGGTCTTCGATGTCGTGGTCCATACCGGCCAGGTATTTGTCCCGGGCCTGAGGCGTGGTGGCGCTGCCGATCATTTCCAGGCCAAAGCGCAGGCGCGCCACCGGGGTGCGCAATTCATGGGACACCGCGCGCACCAGCTCACGCTGAATCGCCAACAGTTGCTGCAAGTGCTCGGCCATGCCGTTGAACGCGGCGGCCAGGCGCCCTACCGAGTCGGCGCCCCGGGCCGGCACTCGGGTTTCCAGGCTGCCCTGGGCGATCTGCGTCGCGGCCGACTCCAGGCCGCGCAGGCGCCGTTCCAACTGGCGTACCAGCAGGTAGACGATCAAGCCGATCAGGCTCAACCCCAGCGCCGCGATCAGCACCAGCCATTGCGGTGGATAAGGGTTCATCTGGTACAGCGGGCCAATCTCCAACACCCACGGCGTGCCGACCATGCCGGCGAACACCCGGATCGAGTCGCCGCCCTTGCCCAGCGCCATCACCGTGTCGCCCTCGGAGACGCGTCGGCGCTGGTCTTCGTCCATGTCAGCCTGTTCGACGGTCATCAATCGCAGGTCAAAGCCGAAACCTTTTTCCCGTTTGAGCTGCGCAAGCCGTTCGGGCTGCTCGCCCACCGGGTAGCGCACCAGTTCGTCGGCCAGCAGGTAAATAGTCGCCCGGGCCAGTTGCTCGCTGATCTGCTGGACCTCCCCCACCAACATCAGTTGTTCACCGTCGCTGACCAGCCGATAGACCTTCGCCGCATGAGGCCCGGTCTGCTCCACCAAAGCCTGGCCGCGCAGTACGCGAGTGCGCTGGCCGAGGTCCAGGTCGGTCTGGACGAAGGTCTGCAAAGCCAGGGGAATGCCCAGCAGGCGCTCCCACACCAGCAACGCCCGGCGCCGCTCGGTGTCGTTCATCGGCCGCAGGTTATCGGCCATCAAGGAGAACGTGCCGTGAGCCAGGCGCTCGCGGTATTGCTCGCTGCGGGTCTGGTTGAGCAAGTGCAGGGCCAGCACGCCGAGCACCGCCACCAACACCAGCGCCGCACACATGCCGCCATAAATGCGCAGGAAGATCGAGTTCACGGTGCCGGGTCTACGCAAGCTTCAGGAACGAACAGGTAGCCCTTGCTGCGGATGGTCTTGATCAGCCGTGGGTGGTCCGGGTCGTCGCCGATCTTGGGGCGGATGCGCGAGATGCGCACGTCGATGGAACGGTCCTGGCCGTCATAACCAATGCCGCGCAGGGCGGTAAAGATTTCTTCCCGGGACAGGATGCGCCCGGCGTTAGACACCAGCAGCCACAGCAGGTCGAATTCGGCGCTGGTCAGCTCGATGCCGTTGCCCTGCAGCCAGGCTTCGCGCAAAGCGTTGTCCACCACCAGCGGGCCGAATTGCAGTCGTCGCTGCTTTTGCGACGCAGACGGCTCCGGCTCACTGCGCCGCAGCAGGGCCTGGATGCGCGCCAACAGCAGGCGTGGTCGCACCGGTTTGCAGACGTAATCGTCGGCGCCCAGGTCCAGGCCCTGGATCTGATCGGTGTCATCGGTGCGGGCGGTGAGCATCAGGATCGGCCCGTCATAGTGCTCGCGCACCTTGCGGCAGATGCTCAGGCCATCTTCGCCGGGCAGCATCAGGTCGAGGATCACCAGGTCCGGCTGCTCGGCGATGATCCGCGCTGCGGCCACGGCGCCGTTGCCTTCGACGGCGACACGCAGTCCGTTGCTTTCGAGGTATTCACGGGTCAACTCGGCCAGACGGTGGTCATCTTCGACGATCAATACCTGCCAGGCTTCTTGTTCCACGGGGGACCTCGTCTTGCTGTGAATATAAAAAGGAAGGATGAGCACATAACCCTGTGGCGAGGGGATTTATCCCCGCTGGGTCGCGAAGCGGCCCCCTGCTTTCTGTCTGACACACCACAGTGACCCATTTGGGGCTGCTGAGCAGCCCAACGGGGATAAATCCCCTCGCCACAAGTTAAGTGCCTGCTTCGAATATTCGAATACAGATCCTCCCGTCGTTTTGTCACGTTTAAGGAGGATAAGCATGTCAACGCACGGCCGATTGTATAAACGCCGCCCCGGTAGAAAACAAGCGGACAAATGCGTTCGGTTGGGCGGGATTTGTGTGGTAACGTCCGCGCCCGCAAAAACCACCAGGCTGTTTTCGAATCGTCAAAATCGATGAAAAAAAGCCCGCTCCAGCTAGGTCGCGGCCTACAGAGCAGTTCCACGTTTCGCACACAAATTACGCACAGGCTTATCCACAGGTAGTACGTTGCATTCACCCCCCAAAACGCATTATCTTGTAGCCCGCCGCGCAAAAAACCCTACATGTAGGGTTTTAGGTCAAAAAACCAAACACAAGTTGGGCAGAGAATTCAAGCGCTTTTCTTGCTTCTGTCCACCTGAAACACCGCATTTTCCCAAGACCAGACCGCCCCTGCGGATGGCGACTGTTTCAAGGTCGAAAACGACCGAAACGGTACGGGTGTTGCAGTCCATTGCTGCCACCCCCTGCAACCCGGTTCCGAGCCCAGGCTCGCAACCTAAGAACTTCGGATGGAAGCGGCTTTAAACGCCTGCTTCCTACTGTCCCGAAGTTGTTATACCCGGCGCCAGTCGGTTGTAGTGCTTCAGGACGGAACGGTGGGCACCGTGATGGTGCCCAAACAAACATAGAGAACGTGGAGACACCCATGCACACCGACACAACTCGCGAGAACCCGCAGGGCACCGCGCCGCAGGCCGCCGATTCGAACTCGGATCTGTCCGCCACCGCGCCTGGCCAGCTGCGTGTGATCAAGCGTAACGGCACTGTCGTTGCTTACACCGATGACAAGATCACCGTCGCCATCACCAAAGCGTTTCTCGCAGTTGAGGGCGGCACCGCTGCCGCTTCGTCGCGAATCCACGACACCGTGGCCCGCCTGACCGAACAGGTCACCGCGACTTTCAAGCGTCGCATGCCATCGGGCGGCACCATCCACATCGAAGAAATCCAGGACCAGGTCGAACTGGCCCTGATGCGTGCCGGCGAGCAGAAAGTAGCCCGCGACTACGTGATCTACCGTGACTCCCGCGCCAAGGAACGCGCCATCCGTACCCCGGCCGACGCACCGGTCCAGGCTCACCCTTCGATCCGCATCGCACGCGCCGACGGCAGCCTGGCGCCGCTGGACATGGGCCGCCTGAACACCATCGTCACCGAAGCCTGCGAAGGCCTGGAAGAAGTCGACGGCGACCTGATCCAGCGCGAAACCCTGAAGAACCTCTATGACGGCGTCGCACTCAAAGACGTCAACACTGCGCTGGTGATGACCGCGCGGACCCTGGTGGAACGCGAGCCGAACTACTCCTTCGTGACCGCTCGCCTGTTGATGGACACCCTGCGTGCCGAAGGCCTGAGCTTCCTGGAAGTCGCCGAGAGCGCGACCCACCACGAAATGGTCGACCTGTACGCCAAGGCCCTGCCGGCCTACGTCGCCAAGGGTATCGAATACGAATTGCTGAACCCGGTGCTGGCCGAATACGACCTGGAAAAACTCGGCAAGGCAATCAACCACGAGCGCGACCAGCAGTTCACCTACCTGGGCCTGCAAACCCTGTACGACCGTTACTTCATCCACAAGGACGGTATCCGTTTCGAACTGCCGCAAATCTTCTTCATGCGCGTGGCCATGGGCCTGGCGATCGAAGAGAAACAGCGTGAAGACCGCGCCATCGAGTTCTACAACCTGCTGTCGTCCTTCGACTACATGGCGTCGACCCCGACCCTGTTCAACGCCGGCACCTTGCGTCCACAGCTGTCGAGCTGCTACTTGACCACCGTTCCGGACGACCTGTCGGGCATCTACGGCGCAATCCACGACAACGCCATGCTGTCCAAATTCGCCGGCGGCCTGGGCAACGACTGGACTCCGGTCCGCGCATTGGGCTCGTACATCAAGGGCACCAACGGCAAATCCCAGGGCGTCGTGCCGTTCCTCAAAGTGGTCAACGACACCGCCGTAGCGGTCAACCAGGGCGGCAAGCGCAAGGGCGCGGTCTGTGCCTACCTGGAAACCTGGCACATGGACATCGAAGAGTTCATCGAGCTGCGCAAGAACACCGGTGATGACCGCCGTCGTACCCACGACATGAACACCGCCAACTGGATCCCTGACCTGTTCATGAAGCGTGTCTTCGACGACGGCAAGTGGACCCTGTTCTCGCCATCCGAAGTGCCGGACCTGCACGACCTGACCGGCAAGGCCTTCGAAGAGCGCTACGAGTACTACGAAGCCCTCACCGAGTACCCAGGCAAGGTCAAGCTGTTCAAGACCATCCAGGCCAAAGACCTGTGGCGCAAAATGCTGTCCATGCTCTTCGAAACCGGCCACCCATGGCTGACCTTCAAAGACCCGTGCAACCTGCGCAGCCCACAGCAGCACGTGGGCGTAGTCCACAGCTCGAACCTGTGCACCGAGATCACCTTGAACACCAACAAGGATGAGATCGCTGTCTGCAACCTGGGCTCGATCAACCTGCCGAACCACATCAATGACGGCAAGTTGGACACCGCCAAGCTGCAACGCACCGTGAACACCGCTGTGCGCATGCTCGACAACGTGATCGACATCAACTACTACTCGGTGCCGCAAGCGAAGAACTCCAACTTCAAGCACCGTCCGGTCGGCCTGGGCATCATGGGCTTCCAGGACGCTTTGTACCTGCAGCACATCCCGTACGGTTCCGACGCCGCAGTCGAGTTCGCCGACAAGTCCATGGAAGCGGTCAGCTACTACGCGATCCAGGCTTCCTGCGACCTGGCCGACGAGCGCGGCGCCTACGAGACGTTCCAGGGTTCGCTGTGGTCCAAAGGCGTCCTGCCGCTGGACTCGCAACAGATCCTGATCGAGCAGCGTGGCCAGAAGTACATTGACGTTGACCTGAACGAATCCCTGGACTGGGCACCGGTTCGCGCCCGTGTACAGAAAGGCATCCGTAACTCCAACATCATGGCCATCGCACCGACCGCAACCATCGCCAACATCACCGGCGTGTCGCAGTCGATCGAACCGACCTACCAGAACCTGTATGTGAAATCGAACCTGTCGGGCGAATTCACCGTGATCAACCCGTACCTGGTGCGCGACCTCAAGGCCCGCGGCCTGTGGGACTCGGTCATGATCAACGACCTGAAGTACTACGACGGTTCGGTGCAGCAGATCGAGCGCATCCCGCAGGAACTCAAGGAGCTCTACGCCACCGCGTTCGAAGTGGACACCAAGTGGATCGTCGACGCCGCCAGCCGTCGCCAGAAGTGGATCGACCAGGCTCAATCGCTGAACCTGTACATCGCCGGCGCTTCGGGCAAGAAGCTGGACGTGACCTACCGCATGGCTTGGTACCGTGGCCTGAAAACCACTTACTACCTCCGCGCTCTGGCCGCTACCAGCACCGAGAAGTCGACCATCAACACCGGCAAGCTGAACGCTGTTTCCAGCGGCGGCAACCACGGCGACGATTCGGTACTGGCTGCTCCAGCAGGACCTGCGCCAGTGCCAAAAGCCTGCTCGATCGACGAGCCGGATTGCGAAGCTTGCCAATAAGCTGAGCAGGCAGGCGCTCAAAGGCGCGAGCTAAAAGAAACCCCCGATGAGTTCTCTGGACTGATCGGGGGTTTTCTTTTGCCTGGACAAAAAGGGGATTGGTGGAACCCGTGTGGGAGCGAGTTTGCTCGCGATGAGGCCGGAACAGGCAACACAAACACCCGCCCATGAAAAAGCCCCTCTTGCGAGGGGCTCTTTGTACTGCCTTCAAGCGACCATCGACATCAAGCCATCTGAATGATGGTCTGCATGATGGTGCTCTGGGTGGAGATGGTCTTGGCGTTCGCCTGGTAGTTGCTCTGTGCCTTGATCAGCTCGACCAGTTCGTTGGTCAGGTTGACGTTGGACTCTTCCAGGGAGTTGGAAACGATCGAACCCAGGGTGCCAGTTTCCGGAGCATCGTAGCCCGGGATACCCGACGAGTAGGTTTCTTTCCAACTGGTGCCGCCTACGGGCTGCAGACCTTGTTCGTTGGTGAAGCTGGCAAGCGCGAGCTGGCCAATCGGTTTGGTCTGGTTGTTGCTGAAGTTGGCCAGCAATACACCGCTGCCATCGATGGTCAGGTTAGTGATCTGGCCAGTGGCGTAGCCGTTCTGGGTCGGAATCGACCGAGCGGTGTCAGCGTTGAATTGGGTGGTGTTGGCCATGGAGATCGTAATATCTTCCGAGCCGGCGCCGTTGGCGGTCCAAACGTTGTTGGTCACGCTACCAGGGACCCAGCCAGTCAAGACCAAATCGCTGCTGATGATCGGCGTAGGCGTAGCCGGAGTACTGACTTGCGTCAGCTTGCCGCTCGAGTCGAACGTCATGGTCGAAGGGACCGGCGAGGTCGGCAAGCTGCCGTCCAGGTTGCGACCATCGATCAGCGTATAGACGTCCCAAGTGTTGGCAGCCGTCTTGACCATGTATTGGTCCATGGAATGCTGGTTACCCTGGGTATCGTAGACAGGGGTAGTGAATTGCTTGGTGAACGTGGCCGTATCAGTCGGATCGAACGTCAGGGTAGCGTTAGTCTGATCGATAACTGTCGCCGTGGAGTTCAGGTTGATCGTCGACGAAACCACGCTGGTGGCTTGCGGCGGCAAGTTGGAGGTATCAATGCGCAGGTCGGTCAAAATACCGTTGACGACGTTACCGTTGTCATCCACGCCGTAGCCCTGCAGATTCGCAGTGCCATCGCTGTTGGTGATATAGCCGTCCTTGTCGGTCTTGAAGGTACCGGCACGGGTATAGCTCAGCGCACCGTCGTTGCTCAGGACAAAGAAACCGGAACCTTGGATACCCATGTCCAGCACGTTGCCGGTGTTGTTAACGTCACCCTGGCCGAACTGCTGGGAAACGTTGGCCAGGCGCACGCCGTTGCCGACGGTCTTGCTGCCCGAACCCAGCTTGGTGGCCGAGTAGACGTCTTCGAATTCCGCTCGGGACGATTTGAAACCGGTGGTCGCCACGTTGGCGATGTTGTTGCCGGTCACGTCCAGTTGTTTGTTGGCTGCATAGAGACCGCTAAGGCCGATGTTGAAAGACATGTTGCACTCCTTTTGCCGGTTTAGTCGGCTCTACATACCAATAGTTTGTACTTTGGACAGACCGACGCTGCCCAGCCCGGCCAGGTTGAGCATCAGCTCACCGCCCGTCTGGCTGATCGTCACGCTGCTGACGGTAGCCGGCAGGTTGGTGGTCAGCGACGTGGCCTCGCCATCGATGGTGGCCGAGGCCGCGAAAGTGTAAGTGCCCGACTCGACCGTAGTGCCCGAGTCGTTCTTGCCATCCCAGATGAAATCGGAATTGCCGGCATTCTGGCTGCCCAGGTCGAGGGTGCGGACAGTCTTGCCGTCCTTGTCCATGATCTTGACCGCAACGGAGGAGACCGACGACGGGACCACCACTGTGCCGTTGAGGCTCTTGGAGGTATCGACCACCGCCTTGCTGCCCGGGGCAATGACCGAGCGACCCACCAGTGACGAGGCCTGCAGGGCCTGGGACGAGTTGTAGTTGCTGGCAAGACCGCTCACGGTGTCGTTGAGGGTGGTAATGCCTTCCAGGCTGCTGAATTGCGCCAGTTGGGCAACGAACTCACTGTTATCCTGCGGATCCAGCGGGTTCTGGTTTTTCAGTTGGGTAACCAGCAGTTGCAAGAATGCATCCTTGCCCAGTTCCGACGAGCCCGTGGCCGAGCTGGTCGCCGAGGCCAGGCCATCGCTGGTGGTGCTGGTCTTGACCGAGGAGTTGGCCAGAACCTCGTTGAGGCTCAAACCACTTGTAGTGCTGGTAACGCTCATGTGATTCGCCCCTTATCACTGACCGAGGGTCAGGACCTTCTGCATCATGGTTTTGGCGGTGTTCATCATTTCGGCGTTGGTCTGGAACGAACGACTGGCGGAAATCATGTCGGCCATTTCTTCGACGACGTTGACGTTCGGGTAATAGACGTAGCCTTTGCCGTCAGCAGCCGGATGGTTTGGCTCGTAACGCGCTTCGAGGTTGCTCTGGTCTTCGACCACACCCAACACCTGCACGCCCTGCCCGGCGGCTTCCTGATCCTGGAACAGCGAGTCGCTGCCGCCAGACTGGCCGCCCTGGTACATGGTGGCGAATACGGGGTGACGGGCACGGTAAGTCTGGTCGATGCTCGACGAAACG
The DNA here is from genome assembly GCF_059695895.1 of Pseudomonas sp. LBUM1664. Lineage (NCBI taxonomy): Bacteria > Pseudomonadati > Pseudomonadota > Gammaproteobacteria > Pseudomonadales > Pseudomonadaceae > Pseudomonas > Pseudomonas sp. LBUM1664. Next base: position 4,791,421 of record NZ_CP166791.1, read on the forward strand.
GTCTCGGCGTTGGCGATGTTACTGGCGACGGTGTTCAGGCGAGTGGTCTGGGCACTCATGGCACTGCCGGCAATGTTGAATACGCTCGCGATCGACATGGCTTACTCTCCGCGCAGGGCCGATACCAGCCCTTTGAACTTGCTGTTGAGCAGGGTGAAGCTGGCCTGGAAGTTCACGGAGTTTTCCGCGTAGTTGGACTGTTCCAGTTGAGCGTCCACAGTGTTCTGGTCAATCGAAGGTTGCATCGGCGTGCGATACATCAGCGACTCGTCGCCGTTGCCCAGGCCTTCGGCTTCGATATGACGGCTGTTGGTCATGTTCAACGCGAAGGAGCCGCTCTTGGTTTTCTCGTTCTGCTCGGCGAGCACTTTGGAGAAGTCCAGGTCCCGAGCCTTGTAGTTCGGGGTATCGGCGTTGGCAATGTTGTTGGCCAGGACTTCGGCACGCTGGGCGCGGAAGCTCAGGGCCTGTTCGTGGATACCGAGCGCTTTATCGAAGCTGATGCTCATGTCGGAAACCTTTGGGTGACCAGAATTTACGTACGATGGACATAGCAAGCGTCGTGCCACTTTCAAAAAGCCCATAAACCGGGGCTTTGCGGGCATCGGCAAAGCGGCAATGCCAGAAAAGCGGCAACTGGCTTCCGCTGGCTGCCGCTTTTCTGCCGCTTCTCAAGGGCAATGCCGCTCCCACAGGGATAGTGGTGGTGGGGAGGAAATTGGCGGGCATAAAAAAACGGGAGCCCGTGAGGACTCCCGTTTTTTTGACAACCCCAGCGAATCACTTCGCCTGGTAGATGATCCCAGGGCTGCACTGAACCATCTGATAATGATCCGGCAAACCGTTCAAGGCTTCGGAGGCGCCGAGGAACAGGTAGCCGCCTGGCTTCAGTGTGCTGTGGATACGCAGCAGGATGTCTTTTTTCACTTCGGCGGAGAAGTAGATCAGCACGTTGCGGCAGAACACGATGTCGAACTTGCCCAGGCTGGCATAGCTGTCCAGCAGGTTGAACGAGCGGAACTCCACACGGTTCTTGATCGGCGCCTTGACCATCCAGCGTCCCGGCCCTTTCGGGTCGAAGTAGCGTTGCAGGCGATCAGGCGACAGGCCGCGACCGATGGCCAGGCTGTCGTACTCGCCGGTCTTGCAGTTATTGAGCATGGTTCCGGACAGGTCGGTGGCGACGATCTGCACGCCCATCTTCAACTGGCCAATGTTGGTCCGTTCGAACTCGTCGATGGACATCGACAGCGAATAGGGTTCCTGCCCCGACGAGCAGGCCGCCGACCAGATCCGCAAGCGTTGGCCCGGGCTGGCCTTGAGGGCCGCCGGCAGCACCCTGTTCTTCAACACCTCGAACGGATAGGTGTCACGAAACCACAGGGTTTCGTTGGTGGTCATGGCGTCCACCACCATCTCACGCAAACCACTGCGCGGCTGGGTCTGGATACGCTGCGTCAATTCGCCCAACGATTTGAGGCCCTGTTGTTCCATCAATTTGTTGAGACGGCTCGACACCAGGTATTGCTTGTTTTCACCAAGCAATATGCCACAGGCTTTTTCCAGGAAGACCCGGAACTGCTCGAAATCCAAATTACCCGTAGACAAGATACCGCCTCTTTCATTGTGTTGACTTGCCGGACGCAAAACGCGCCCGACCTTTTATTCTGCTGCCTTGATCCGCTCGACTACCCGGGAAGCCAGGTCATCGGGCCTAAACTTGGCCAGGAAATCATCGGCACCGACTTTCTTGACCATCGCCTGGTTGAAAACACCGGACAACGAAGTGTGCAAGACGATATGCAGCTTCTGCATACGCGGGTCGCTGCGGATTTCCGACGTCAGGGTGTACCCGTCCATCTCCGGCATTTCGATGTCGGAGATCATCATCAGGAACTCCTCTTCAGGCTTCTTGCCCTCTTCGACCAGCTTACGCAGGTAGTCCAGCGCCTGCCGTCCATCGTTCAACGCCACCACTTCGACACCGACCGTTTGCAGGCAACGGGTCACCTGCTTACGTGCCACCGAAGAATCATCGACGGTCAGTACCCGCAGCGAAATCGCTTTGTGCTGGGTCTCGGCATCCACCACGCCGACGGAAATCGTCTCCGTAGTCGGCGCCACTTCGGCGAGGATTTTCTCCACGTCGATGATTTCCACCAACTGATTATCGACCCGGGTCACGGCCGTCAGGTAGTGATCACGACCCGTGCCCTTGGGCGGCGGATGGATCTCTTCCCAGTTCATGTTGACGATGCGTTCCACCGAGCGAACCAGGAAACCTTGGGTCTTGGTGTTGTACTCGGTGATGATCACGAACGGATTGCTCTGATCCAGCAGCCGCCCGGAACCGGTCGCCATGGCCAGATCGAGAATCGGGATGGTCGCCCCCCGGATATTCGCCACGCCGCACACAACGGGACTGGACTTCGGCATCAGGGTCAGCTTAGGACATTGCAGCACCTCGCGTACCTTGAATACGTTAATTCCATACAATTGCTGGCCGTCGAGACGAAACAACAACAGCTCGAGGCGATTCTGACCTACCAGCTGAGTGCGCTGGTTTACCGAATCCATTACTCCCGCCATGCCCTGACTCCTACCTAACGCTAATGTGTCCGACGCGCATTCATCACTAAACGGCACGGGGCTTGCTATTCAACCGGCATGAACGCACAAACGACATTTTTTCGACGCCTGACCACTCACTGCCGCCACTGGCTCGGTGCACTGTTGGCTGCTTGCCTGTTCGCTTCGAGCAGCCCTGTCCTTGCCGCTGTTCAGGTTACCTTGCCTGATCTCCTTATCGGCGTCACTCAGGGCTTTCTTGAATTCACCGTAGAAGACTACCTGGCAACCAGTCAAACCGAAGGTCGTTATGAGATCGAGGTCAACCAGCTCGACCCGCGTCTGCGCATGCCGATGTGCGACAAGGAATTGACTGCTTCGCTGGAAAGCCCGGCCAGGCCGCTGGGCCGGGTCACGGTGAAGGTTCGTTGCGACAGCGATGTGCCCTGGACAGTGTTTGTGCCCGCTCAAGTGCGTCTGTTTCGCGAGATTGTCACCACCACCCGTCCGCTCAAGCGGGCCGGAATCGTCGAGCCTCAGGACGTGGTGCTGCGTGAACGTGACGTCAGCCAGATCTCCCAGGGCTTCCTGACCTCCGTGGATCAGGCCATCGGGCAGAAACTTGTCCGACCAATGGTCGCCGATCAGACCGTGACCCTTGTGCATCTGGAACAGGCCGAAGTGGTCCGCAAGGGCGATCAGGTGGTCATCACCGCCCGCACCGGCTCGCTTGCCGTGCGGATGCCGGGCGAGGCCCTGTCCAACGGCGGCATGCGTGAACAGATTCGAGTGAAAAACCTCAACTCCCAACGCGTCATCAAAGCGCAGGTGATGGCCCCCGGCCAAGTGGAAGTGTCAATGTAGCGATCGGGTAGAAATGGGTAGAGAGCTGGCGCTTGATCCCGGTGTTCCCTAGACTGTGCCTTACGCAAAGGCAAGCGCAGACGTGCGCACGCTCATCGAATAAATGAGCCTAAAGTTTTTTTGGGGATGGCCGAAAACATGGCAAGCGTCCAAATACTCAGAGGTTTTTTACCATGGTCATCGATTTCAATCGTTTAAACAGCTCTCCACCGTTGACAGGCACTACGCGTACCAGCGTCAGCAAGGAAACCGTCGAAGCCGACAAATCCGCGCCGCTGCCTACTCCTGCCGAACAAGTCAACAACGGAGAGTCGGTACACCTCAGTAATGAGGCTCAGCAGTTGCAGAAGGTCACTGACAAGCTGCGCGATCAACCTGTCGTCGACAACGCCCGCGTGGCTGAGTTGAAAGCAGCTATCGCCGATGGCAGCTATAAAGTCGACAGCAACCGCGTAGCCAGCAAACTGCTCAACTTCGAAGCCCAGCGCTAGGCCGCCGCCTGCGCCAGGCTTTTGGACGCTTAAGACCCAAGGCCAGCCATGCACGACACTAATTTATTGCAACTGATCACCGACGACTTTGCCCCAGCGCAACACTTGCTGGAGTTATTGCAGGCCGAATCCCTGGCACTGCACGGTCGCGACATGCCCTTGCTGGAAAATATTCTGGCGCAGAAACAGGCATTGATCATTTTGCTCGATCAGCATGGCCGCAAGCGCAGCGAGATCCTCGCCAGCCTCAACCTGCCCGCCAACCACGGCGGCCTTGAGCAGCTGGCCAGCCAGTCGTCGATCGGCGATCAGCTGTTATCCCAAAGCGCAGTGCTCAATGACCTGCTCGCCCAGTGTCAGGCGACCAACGTCAAAAACGGGCAGTCGATCCTGCTCCAGCAGGCCGCCACCGCCAACCAGTTGCGCATCCTCAATGGCGGCGAAATTCCTACGCTTTATGACGCTCGCGGTTCGACCGCCAAGATGGTCAAGCACCGCCCGCTCAGCCAGGCATGAAACGAACAATGCCGACGCTCTATCAACGCGCGATACATGCTGGCAAAATGCTGGCTCTTTGTAGTCGTATTTTGCCTGGAGATTGACCCACCGTGTTCAATGCCTCAAACGCGGATGATGCTCCGCAGCCACCCAAGGTCCTTACCACGCCCCTGGAAATCTCCGGCAACCTGCGGATGCTGCAAGATAGCCACGACCCACTGATCATTACCTTCCACGAACGCCCCCAGCGCTTCCAGAGCTACCTGGTCGATGTTGATCGCGAGAACCATTGCATCGCCTTCGACGAAATGATCCCCCGCAACGGTGAACGTTTCCTGCTGGCGGGCGAGTCGTTTCGGGTCGAAGGTTTCCATGAAGGCGTGCGCATCGCGTGGGAAGGCAACGGCCCTTTGACCATCGATGAATCCAAAGACGGTCGCTGCTATCGCGGTGCCTTGCCCAACGAAGTGGTTTATCACCAACGCCGTAACGCCTTTCGCGCCGCCCTGAAACTGGCGCAGCTGGTGGACGTCGAACTGGGCGGCGAAAAGCTCAAGACACCGGCAACCGGCAAGCTGCTGGATCTTTCCGCAACCGGCTGCAAGCTGCGCTTCGATGGCGACATCACCGCACGCCTGCAATTGGGCCAAGTCTACGAGCGCTTTATCGCAGCCCTGCCTTTTGGCAACATGACCGCGCCGGTCGAGCTGCGCTACCTGCATTTCGAAGAAAAGATCAACACCACCTTCGCGGGTGTGCGCTTCCACAATATCAGTGGGTTGGTGCAACGCCAGGTCGAGCGTTTCGTCTACCAGCTCCAGCGTGAAGCCCGGCGTTTCGATAAAGACGACCTCTGATCTTCAAGCCATGAAAAAACGGGCAGTCCCTTGCGGTGACTGCCCGTTTTTTTATGCCCGACTGAACGCCTTCACTCGCTCAAGCCTTCACTGACCAACTCAAGGCCTGGCTTGGGTAAAACTGGGCGTTTGTGGCTCATCGGCGGCCGTTTCAGCTTCAGTGTCCGGCTCTGCAACCGGTGCCGGCTCAACGTCCGGATTGGCCGGCGTCTGCATTTGCTCCTGCACCACCTGCTCATCCACCCGAGGATCGAGGCACGCCACCAGGGGCGAACTCGACATGCTGTCCGGCATTGCCACGTGATGCAGCGGTGCGTCGTCGACCTGATGCAGGTTAGTCACCGCTTTCGGTCGGATCCGCCACACCAGCACCAAGGCGAAGAAGGCGAAAAAGCCATACAGCATCTGGCTGCCAAACAACTTCATCAGCACCCCGGCCACCAGCGGTCCGATACTGGCACCCACGCCATAGGTCACCAACAGCATCGCGGTCAGCGACACCCGACGATCACCTTCAACGTGGTCGTTGGAAAACGCCACCGCCAGCGGGTACAGGCAGAACTGAACCAGTGAGCAGAAGAACCCCGCGACGAACAACACTTCCAGCGGGACCTTGGGCAAGATCGCCAGCGGCAGCGCACAGACCGCCAGGAACAGCGCAAAGCAGCGGATCAGCATCGCCCGATCATAACGGTCGGACAGCCAGCCCAGCGGCCACTGCACCAGCAGCCCGGCGAAAATGCAGCTACCCATGAACAGACCGACCTGCTCGGTCGACAGGCCCTGCTGAGAGGCATACAGCGGCGCCAGACCATAGAACGAGCCAACGATCAGCCCGGAGCCCAGCACCGTGCTCAACGACTGCGGCACGCGCTTGATGAAAAAACGCGGCTCCATCGGCGCCGGATGCAGCGCCGCCGGGTGAATCCGCCGGGTCAGCGCCACTGGCACCAGGCACAGGGCGAAGCACAGCGCCACCAGCATCAGCAGCTCCAGCCCAAGGGCCGGGTGCATCACCAGAATCAGTTGACCCAGCACCAGCCCCAGGTACGAAGCGATCATATAGCCGCTGAACACCACCCCGCGCTGCTTGGCATCGGCCTGCTCATTGAGCCAGCTCTCGATGACCATGTACTGGCACATCATGCCCAGGCCGACAATCATCCGCAGCACGATCCAGGCCGGTAGCCAATCCACCAGGCCGTGACCCAATACCGCCGCGCCGACAATCCCGGCGCAGGCCGAATAGGCGCGAATATGCCCGACGCGGGCGATCAGCCGGTGGCCGATCTTGCCGCCCAGCACCAGGCCGAAATAGTTGGCGGCCATCAGCGCACCGACCCACAGGCTGTCTACATGGTCGGCGGCCAGACGCAAGGCCAGGTAGGTACTCAAGAGGCCCGAGCCGATCAACATCATCAGCGAGGCGAAATAAAGCGCTCGAAAAGGTTTCCAGATTTGGCGCATCGGCGTTCCGAGCGGCTCCTTGAGATAAGTAAGGGCTATCTTTGACGATAGCCCGAATGCGACGTTTCGTTATGCCTGGGCCGCGAGAACACGCCGCTCCCAGGGAGTGATTTCATCAAAAAAGCTGGTCAGTTCCATGGACTTCGAAGCGACGTAGCCTTCGATGAACTCCGCCCCGAACAGTTCCTTCGCCAGATGACTACGCTTCAGACGCTCCAGGGCTGCATGCAAGGTACATGGCAACGAGAGATTATCCGGCACTTCAAATTCGCCCTGGATCGCGGCGCTCGGTTCCAGGCGATTTTCGATGCCATAAAGCCCGGCGGCCAGGCTAGCGGCAATCGCCAGGTAAGGGTTGGCATCAGCCCCCGGCAGGCGGTTCTCGACCCGACGAGCCACCGGCGAACTGGCGGGAATCCGCAACCCGGCCGATCGATTGTCGTAGGACCAACAGGCATTGTTCGGCGATGCGAACGGATGACACAGGCGCTGGTAGGAATTCACGTTCGGCGCGAACAGCGCAGTGAAATCCGCCATGCCGGCCTGTTGCCCACCGATGAAATGCCGGAAGGCTGCCGTCGGTTCGCCCGCCGCGTCGCTGAACACGTTGCGACCGCTGTCCCGTTCGACGACGCTCTGGTGGATATGCATCGAGCTGCCCGGCGTGTGGGCCAGGGGCTTGGCCATGCAAACCACGGTCAGGCCGTGCTTGAGGGCCACTTCCTTGAGCAGGTGCTTGAACAGGAACGTCTGGTCGGCCAGCAACAAAGGGTCGCCGTGGAGCAGATTGATCTCGAACTGGCTCACGCCCATTTCATGCATGAAGGTGTCGCGAGGCAAACCCAGCGCCGCCATGCATTCATAGACTTCACTGAAGAACGGTCGCAGGCCGTTGTTGGAGCTGATACTGAATGCCGAGTGGCCCTCTTCGCGACGTCCATCCAGGCCCACCGGCGGCTGGAACGGCCGGGTCGGATCGGGGTTGGGCGCAAACACGAAAAACTCCAGTTCGGTCGCCACCACCGGCGCCAGGCCAAGGGCAGCATACCGGGCGATAACGGCCTTGAGCTGGCCGCGCGTGGAGAGCCGGGAGCTTTCACCGCTCAGCTCATCGGCGTCGCAAATCGCCAGGGCACGCGGTTGTTGGCTCCAGGGCAAGCGGTGGATCTGTTTCGGGTCGGCCACCAGTGCCAGATCACCGTCGTCGCTGCCGTAAAAACGCGACGGCGGATAACCGCCCATGATGCATTGCAGCAGCACGCCCCGCGCCATCTGCAACCGCCGGCCTTCGAGGAAACCCTCGGCGGTCATCACCTTGCCCCGCGGCACGCCATTCAAATCCGGCGTGACGCATTCAATCTCATCAATGCCCGTCAGTCGCTGCGCGAGTGAACCCTGGCCATCGGTCGTCATGACGCAATCCTTGTTATGTACGAGCCGCGAACGGCAACCCGTACAAAATAGGCTTCGCCTGTTCGGAATATCAAGCACCTGCAAAAATAAACGACAAACCTTGGAATACATTGTGGGAGTTTTGTATTGCCCAGGGATATCTGTGAAGACAGGCTAGGGCAGATAAAGCCGGAACACGCCCCCGCCCAACACCCCACCATTGGCAATCTCGGTGCGACCGCACAGGCCGCCGCGCTGATGCAGGCCGGCGATGCGCGCGGCGAAGTACAAGCCCAGCCCGGTGCTGCCGCTGCTGTGGTTGATGCCCTGCACATACTCGGCCTGACGCTCGATCATCTCGGGTGGGTAACCGTCGCCATCATCATTGATAGTCAGCACCAGTTGCCCGGCCTCGTCGCTGACACTGATCAACAGTGCCTGGC